>NZ_JBLQTM010000001.1:0-5113764 GCF_048685115.1 Serratia sp. BNK-4 | reverse complement strand
CTCGCAGGCCGCAACAGGTATTTTCAGCAAAAACGATCGTTCGCTGCATTCCACAGCAAAACCCCGCCTTATACCCACTTGCGCACAGTGTTATCCACAGATGCGATTTGCACGGAAAATTTACGAGCGCCACGCAAACGTTTTCGCTACAATTCCCCGCGACGAAACGATCCCCCTTTTTATGGGGGCGCTACCTGAATATGTGCCTGCCCCTCCCTTATAAGGCAAAAAAACCTTCCTTATAGAGAGAACGAGGTGGACATTCACGTAACGCTCTTTAATTGCGACTCAAAGCCAAGGGATAAAACCATGCAACAACCTCGTCCAATCCGCCGGGCCCTGCTCAGCGTGTCTGACAAAGCCGGTATCGTTGAATTCGCCGAAGCGCTTTCCCAGCGCGGCGTTGAACTGCTCTCCACCGGCGGCACCGCCCGCCTGCTGGCAGACGCCGGTCTGCCCGTTACCGAAGTTTCCGACTACACCGGCTTCCCGGAGATGATGGACGGACGAGTTAAGACCCTGCACCCGAAAGTCCACGGCGGCATTCTCGGCCGCCGCGGCCGGGACGACGCGGTTATGAATCAGCATGACATCCAGCCTATCGACATGGTGGTCGTCAATCTGTACCCGTTCGCCCAAACCGTGGCGCGCCCAGATTGCTCGCTGGAAGACGCGGTCGAAAATATCGATATCGGCGGCCCGACCATGGTGCGCTCCGCCGCCAAGAACCATAAAGACGTCGCCATCGTCGTGAAGAGCAGCGACTACGCCGCCATCATTACCGAGATGGACAACAACGACGGCTCGCTGCGCTATGCCACCCGCTTCGATCTCGCCATCAAAGCCTTCGAACACACCGCCGCCTACGACAGCATGATCGCCAACTACTTCGGCGCGCTGGTGCCGGCGTACCACGGCGAGACCGAACAGCCGTCCGGCCGCTTCCCGCGAACCCTAAACCTCAACTACATCAAGAAGCAGGATATGCGTTATGGTGAGAACAGCCACCAGCAGGCCGCCTTCTATATAGAAGAAGAGGTAAAGGAGGCGTCCGTCGCGACCGCCGAGCAGCTGCAGGGCAAAGCGCTGTCCTATAACAACATCGCCGATACCGACGCCGCGCTGGAATGCGTGAAAGAGTTCGCCGAACCGGCCTGCGTGATCGTCAAGCACGCCAACCCTTGCGGCGTGGCGATCGGCGACGACATCCTGGCCGCCTACGAGCGCGCTTACCAAACCGACCCGACTTCCGCCTTCGGCGGCATCATCGCCTTTAACCGCGAGCTGGACGCCGCCACCGCGCAGGCGATCATCAGCCGCCAGTTCGTGGAAGTGATCATCGCGACAAACGTCACCCAGGAAGCGCGCTCCCTGCTGGCCGCCAAACAGAACGTGCGCGTGCTGGCCTGCGGCCAGTGGCAGCAACGCGTGGCGGGGCTGGACTTCAAGCGCGTCAACGGCGGGCTGCTGGTGCAGGATCGCGATCTCGGCATGGTGACCGCCGCCGATCTGCGCGTGGTATCCGAGCGCCAGCCGACCGAGCAGGAACTGCGTGACGCGCTGTTCTGCTGGAAAGTGGCCAAGTTCGTGAAATCCAACGCCATCGTTTATGCACGTGACAATATGACCATCGGCATAGGCGCCGGCCAGATGAGCCGCGTTTATTCCGCCAAGATCGCCGGCATCAAAGCGAGCGACGAAGGGCTGGAAGTGAAAGGATCCGCCATGGCCTCCGACGCCTTCTTCCCATTCCGTGACGGCATCGATGCCGCCGCGGCGGTCGGCATCACCTGCGTGATCCAGCCTGGCGGCTCAATCCGCGACGACGAAGTGATCGCCGCCGCCAATGAACACGGCATCGCAATGATCTTCACCGACATGCGTCACTTCCGCCATTAATTCCTTTTGCCGCGTGCGCTCCGGCGCACGCCATTCGTGGAGCCCCTGATGAACATTTTGATTATCGGCAACGGCGGGCGCGAGCACGCGCTGGCCTGGAAAGCCGCCCAGTCTCCGCTGGCGGACAAAGTCTACGTTGCGCCGGGCAACGCCGGCACCGCGCTGGAAGCCAATCTGGAGAACGTGGCGATCGCCGCCACAGATATCCCTGCCCTGGTCGCGTTCGCCCAGAGCCATGACATCGGTCTGACCATCGTCGGGCCGGAAGCGCCGCTGGTGATCGGCGTAGTCGACGCCTTCCAGGCCGCCGGTCTGAAAATCTTCGGCCCGTCGCAGGCCGCCGCGCAGCTCGAAGGCTCTAAAGCCTTCACCAAGGATTTCCTGGCGCGCCACCGCATCCCGACCGCCGAATATGAAAACTTTACCGAGGTGGAGCCGGCACTCGCCTATGTGCGCCGCAAAGGCGCACCGATCGTCATCAAAGCCGATGGCCTGGCCGCCGGTAAAGGCGTGATCGTCGCGATGACGCTGCAGGAGGCGGAAGAAGCCGTGCGTGACATGCTGGCCGGCAACGCCTTCGGCGACGCCGGTCATCGCATCGTAGTGGAAGAGTTCCTCGACGGCGAAGAAGCCAGCTTCATCGTGATGGTCGATGGCGAGAACGTGGTGCCGATGGCCACCAGCCAGGACCACAAACGCGTCGGCGACGGCGACACCGGCCCGAACACCGGCGGTATGGGCGCCTACTCTCCGGCGCCGGTCGTGACCGACGAAATCCACCAGCGCGCCATGGACCAGGTGATCTGGCCGACGGTGCGCGGCATGGCGGCGGAAGGCAATACCTACGTCGGCTTCCTGTATGCCGGCCTGATGATCTCCGCCGACGGCCAGCCGAAGGTGATCGAATTCAACTGCCGTTTTGGCGATCCGGAAACTCAGCCGATCATGCTGCGCCTGCGCTCCGATCTGGTGGAACTGTGCCTGGCGGGTGCCGAAGGCCGCCTGAACGAGAAAAGCTCTGACTGGGACGAACGCCCTGCGCTTGGCGTGGTGCTGGCGGCCGGCGGTTATCCGGGTGATTATCGCAATGGCGAGGTGATCCAGGGGTTACCGCAGCAGGAAAGCGCCGACGGTAAGGTCTTCCACGCCGGTACGCGCCTGCAGGGCGATGACGTCGTCACCAGCGGCGGCCGCGTGCTGTGCGTGACGGCACTGGGCGACACCGTGGCGCAGGCGCAGCAACGCGCCTATCAGCTGGCGGAAGGCATTCAGTGGCCGGGCAGCTTCTGCCGCAAAGATATCGGTTATCGCGCGATTGCGCGCGGCAAGTGATTTGACCTGATAAGGTCATGACAAGAGGCTCCGCGGCGCGGGGCCTTTTTTATAGCTGGTCTTCTTTCGGTTCCCAGCTGCAGAAGTCGTCGTTCGCCACCAGCAGCAGTTCACTGCCTTCCGGCGCTTCCAACCAGGCGACACTCACCGGCCGGCTGCTGCTGCGGGCGCGTTTTTCGATCCAGCCGATGGCGGTGGCATCCAACCCGGGTTTTAAGCGCTGGCCGTCGCAGGTTTGCACCTCGCCCTGCATCCAACGCCCCTGCAGTAATTTGACCTTGCCGGCGCGCAGCGCATTGCTGACCTCGAGGATACGTCGCGCCTGGTATTGGTACAGTGCTATCTCATCGCTGGTCAGCGGTTCGCGGCGTGTCGCCAGCTGGCGCTGCATAAAGCTCACCGTGCCGTCGTCGGCAAAGCGCAGTTGAATGGAGTCTCGATCGCCGTCGGCGTCGTTGCGTTTGATTTGGCGCAGCACGTCGCCCTGATAGGTATACAGCGTGGTGATGGTACCCGGCCCCCGATAGGGACTATAGACGCTGACCAGCACCTGCGGGCGATGTTGCTCATCGTCTTTACGCCACAGGCGTATGACGCCCTGATCGGCCACAAAGCCGCTGGCGGTAAAACTGGGAATATCGGAATGGAAACTGCAGGCGCTCAGACCGAGGGCGATGCCGGCGGCCATGAGCACCCGACGAGTAAACAAAAGGGGCGCCATCGCCCCTCTGTTTAATCTTTTCACCGAGGCGCGGTCTTATTTAACAGCGTCTTTCAGTGCTTTGCCAGAAACGAACGCAGGCACGTTGGCTGCTGCGATTTTGATTTCTTTGCCAGTCTGTGGGTTGCGGCCAGTGCGCTCGCTACGATGGTTTACTTTGAAAGTACCGAAGCCAACCAATTGTACTGCATCACCTTCTTTCAGAGACTCAGTAATAGCAGCCAGGGTGGATTCCAGAGCCAGTTTAGCTTGTGCTTTGGAAAGGTCAGCCTTGTCCGCGATTACATCAATCAGTTGAGTCTTGTTCATAAGTTATCCTTACAGTGTGTTTATCGTTTGCAAAGCATCGAGTGCGACGGATATGCCGATTGACAGCACTCTCCTGCATACACGCACCGATAGCCACTTTTTTTACGCCCCCCAAATGTAGACCAGACAGGGTGCGGATGTGAAGCCTTAAGGCATGACAAATCAGGCGTTAAATCACGTTTTGCTGCCTTATTGCGCTAAATTTATCCCGATGTTGCTGACACCGGCCTCTCGCAGGTCGGATCGCAGCCCCTTGATCAGGTCTATATCGCGCTCTTCACAGGCGTCCAACAGGCGGAAAATTTCCCATTGAATGTCCCATTCTTCCTCTACCGCAGGCAAACTGCCCAACTCTTCGTCGGTCATTTCCTTACCGGCTTGAGTCATTTCCAACATCGCCACGGTGCGAATCGATGTTTCGCTGATGGCGATGGCGTGCTCCAGCGTCTCCCCGCCGAGCCGCGAATGGATCAGTTCCCCTAATGCGATACAGGCATCAATTGCCGGGTAAACGCCGTAAAGATCGTAATCTTCCGCCGACGGAATCGCCTCTTCCAACTTCTCGAGCTGGCTGTCGAAGTTGACCTTGGCGTCCTTCACCACCAGCGTTTCCCACACCAAATCCAGAATGCGGCGATAAACCGCCGGATCGCCGAACTCGGTCTGTTTGCAGAACATCTGGTAATTCGGGTACATACGCTCGCACAAACTGGCCATAAAGGTCAAATGTTGCCAAGCCTCGTGCCGTTCCAGACGTAAATGAATCGGGTTACGTAGCATGCTTTACTCTCTTACGCGTTATCTGCGGCGCAGTGTACCCGAAATCGCTCATGGCGACACCTCCGGATGCTGCTGCAACCAACGCTGAAACGCCGGGCGCCGCGATGCGATGGCATCAGCCCAACGGGTCGGCTCCGGCAAACGGTAGCCCGCCATACAGCGCTGCACCCACGCCAGCGCGCTGTCGGCGCCCACGCGGTGACCGGTAGAGATGAACAGCGGGTTGCAGCGCGCCTTGCTGCGCCATACCCAGCCCAGCTGTTCACCCTTATCTTCCAACAGTGCCAGCGCGCCGACGGCGGCGTCCAGCGGCGCAAATTTGCCGCACAGGCGCTTCTTGGCCACGCCGATGGTCGGTACATCGACCAGCAGGCCGAAATGGCTGGCGACGCCGAGACGCCGCGGATGCGAAATGCCATGTCCATCGACGAAGATCAACCCCGGCTTTTGCCGCAGCTGAGCCCAGGCGGCCAGCAGCGCCGGGTATTCGCGAAATGACAGGAAACCCGGGATATAAGGCATGACGGTGGCGATACGCGCCACCTGATACTCCACCAGCTCCAGCGACGGATAGCGCAGGATGGCGATGGCGGCGCGCGTCACCGCTCCCTCCTGCTCGAAGCCCACGTCGGCGCCGGCGATGAAGGCCGGCGGTTCGGCCGGCAGATCGTCGTAGCGAATGACTTCAGCCGCGCGCCGCAGCTGTTCGGCGCGCAGGGCCTGCATATCGGTCACATCGAATCCTTAACGGTGGTATTTCGCCGACTGCGCGTGCACCGCCTCGACGAAGGCGCCGGCGTGCTCAGGCGGCACATCCTGATGGATGCCGTGGCCCAGGTTGAACACATGGCCGTTGCCGTGGCCGAAACCGGCCAGAATGGTCTCCACTTCTTCCGCGATGCGCGCCGGGGAAGCATAAAGCATCGACGGATCCATGTTGCCCTGCAGCGCCACTTTATCGCCCACGCGCCGACGCGCGTCGGCGATGTCGGTGGTCCAATCCAGCCCCAGCGCATCGCAGCCGGTGGCAGCCATCGCCTCCAGCCACTGCCCGCCGCCTTTGGTAAACAGCGTCACCGGCACGCGGCGGCCGTCATTCTCACGCAGCAGGCCATCGACGATCTTGTGCATGTAGTGCAACGAGAACTCGCGGTAATCGCGCCCGGTCAACACGCCGCCCCAGGTGTCGAACACCATCACCGACTGCGCGCCGGCCTTGATCTGGGCGTTGAGGTACAGGATCACGCTGTCCGCCAGCTTGTCCAGCAACAGGTGCAGCGTGGCCGGTTCGGCATACATCATCTTCTTCAGCTTGGTGAAGGCCTTGCTGCTGCCGCCCTCAACCATATAGGTAGCCAATGTCCATGGGCTGCCGGAGAAGCCGATCAGCGGCACTTCGCCCTTCAGCTCGCGGCGGATGGTACGCACCGCGTTCATCACATAGCCCAACTCCACTTCTGGATCGAACACCGGCAGTTTGTCGACGTCAGCACGGCAGGTGATGGGTGAGCTGAAACGCGGGCCTTCGCCGGCTTCAAAGTACAGGCCAAGCCCCATGGCGTCGGGAATGGTGAGAATGTCGGAGAACAGAATGGCGGCGTCCAGCGCATAGCGGCGCAGCGGCTGCAGCGTAACCTCACAGGCCAGCTCCGCGTTCTTGCACAGCGACATGAAATCACCGGCCTGGGCGCGGGTCGCCTTGTACTCCGGTAAATAACGACCGGCCTGGCGCATCATCCATACGGGGGTCACATCCACCGGCTGGCGCAACAGCGCGCGCAGGTAGCGATCGTTCTTCAACTCAGTCATTTATGGGGCTCCCTTAATAATCTGCCGGCCATTGTACATTATTCTGCCCGGCACAGCGCCACGGTGTCCTCAATCAACCGGCGCGCCACGGTGCCGGGCGGCGGTAACAGTGGCAGTTGGTCGTAGCGATACCAGCCGGCGTTGAGCAGCTCCTTGGGGTCGTGTCGAAGGTCACCCTGATGGTAATCGGCCATAAAGGCCATCATCAGCGAGTGCGGGAACGGCCAGGGTTGTGAGGTGACGTAACGCAGGTTCTTGATTTCGATATTGCTCTCTTCCATCACTTCGCGCGCTACCGCCTGTTCCAGCGTTTCGCCCACCTCGACGAAGCCGGCCAGCACCGTGTGGATGCCGCCGCGATGGCGCACGTGTTGCGCCAGCAGGATCTGATCGTCGCGCCGAATGGCGACGATCACGCAGGGCGCAATCTGCGGGTAGTACCGCTCTTTGCAGTGGCCGCACAGGCAGGCGCTTTCGGAGCGGCTGAGGTGCATCTCATGGCCGCAGTAGCCGCAATAGCGATGAGAGCGGTAGAAATCCGCCAACTGAACGCCGCGCCCGGCAAGCTGGAACAGACCGCGATCCTGATCCAACAGCTGACGCACCGATCCCATCTCCCGCGGCATCGCCTGGCGCACCAGCCAAACCGGCGCGCCCTCCCATTCACCGATGGTGCGCGCCATGTGGCCCTGCAGCCCGAGGGCGGCGGCCGTCCCCGACGGCAATTCACCGTTCGGTAACCAAAGTTTGCTTTCATGGCTGACAATCCACCAGCCGTTTTCATTGCCCGTTAATGCAAGTTCCATATCGTTGTTGCACAACCTCAGCTTCACTGGCACTCTACAAATCGGCTTTGTTACATTTTAATAACTTACCGGTTACTTTTGTTACTTACACGGAGTCAAACATGCTCAACCGTTTGGAAAGGCTGACTCAGCGCGTTGGCGGTAGTAATGAATTAGTTGATCAATGGCTTCAGGCCCGCAAACAGTTGCTGGTCGCCTACTGCACGCTGGTAGGCCTCAAACCGAATAAAGAAAAGCATACGCCGCTGAATGAAAAAGCGCTGGAGAACTTTTGCCACAACCTGGTGGATTACCTCTCCGCAGGGCATTTTCATATCTATGACAGAATTATCAAACAAGTGGAAGGCGCAGCCAGTCCGAAAATGTCGCTGGCGGTGAACATCTATCCCAAGCTGTGGGCCAATACTGAACAGATCATGGCGTTCCACGATCGCTATACCGAAGTGGATATCGATCAGGAGGTTTGTCTGGAATTCCACCAGGCCTTGTCGGATATCGGCGAAACGCTGGCGGCGCGCTTTGCGCTGGAAGATAAGCTGATCCAGTTGGAAGCAGAAGCCGCGCAGCAACCGCTGCCGGACCAGACGCTGGATCCGGCGCGTTAAAATTTTATAGTTTTTTTTCATATCCCTCCTATACTGGGGGGCATCTTGTCGGAGTGCCTAGCGCCTGATTTGTTCATCGAATCAGCCAGGCTGAGACCGTTAATTCGGGATCCGCGGAACCTGATCGGGTTAATACCCGCGAAGGGAACAAGAGTAATCTATCGCCACAGGCACGGCCTCCCCCTTGCGGGCGCCCTGCCTTATCGGCCACCATCATTACTCCCTCCGAGCTCCAGACAAGCAACTTTCCCAACCCAACACACTGGTAGGAACTTGCTATGTCTAACATTAATCCACCGCGCGCCCGTAAAGCGCAACGCGAAGCCGCCCAGCAGTTTATCGACACGCTGCAAGGCATGGCTTTCCCAAACTCACGCCGCATCTACCTACAGGGCTCGCGCCGCGATATCCAGGTGCCGATGCGCGAAATTGAGCTCAGTCCGACCCTGGTCGGCGGCAGCAAAGATAGCCCGCAGTATGAACAGAACGAGGCGATCCCGGTATATGACACCGCGGGCCCCTACGGCGATCCGCAGGCCGAGCTCGATGTGCACGCCGGCCTGGCCAAGCTGCGCGCCGGCTGGATCGACGCGCGCGGCGATACTGCGACCCTGAACGGCGCCAGCTCCGGCTTCACCCAACAGCGGCTGGCGGACGAGGGGCTGGATCACCTGCGCTTCGAACATCTGCCGCTGCCGCGCAAGGCGTTGCCGGGCAAGTGCGTGACCCAGCTGCACTATGCCCGCGCCGGCATCGTCACCCCGGAGATGGAGTTCATCGCCATCCGTGAAAACATGGGGCGCGAACGCATTCGCGGCGAGGTGCTGCGCCACCAGCATCCGGGCCAGGGCTGGGGCGCCAACCTGCCGGACAACATCACGCCGGAGTTCGTGCGCCAGGAAGTGGCCGCCGGCCGCGCCATCATTCCTGCCAACATCAATCACCCGGAGGCGGAGCCGATGATCATCGGCCGCAATTTCCTGGTGAAGGTGAACGCCAATATCGGCAACTCGGCGGTCACGTCGTCGATCGAAGAAGAGGTGGAGAAGCTGGTGTGGGCCACCCGCTGGGGCGCAGACACCGTGATGGATCTCTCCACCGGCCGCTATATTCACGAAACCCGCGAGTGGATCCTGCGCAACAGCCCGGTTCCCATCGGCACCGTGCCTATCTACCAGGCGCTGGAGAAGGTCAACGGCGTGGCGGAAAACCTCACCTGGGCGATGTTCCGCGATACGCTGCTGGAACAGGCGGAACAAGGGGTCGATTACTTCACCATCCACGCCGGCGTGCTGCTGCGCTACGTGCCGATGACCGCCAAACGCCTGACCGGCATCGTGTCGCGCGGTGGCTCGATCATGGCCAAATGGTGCCTGTCGCACCATCAGGAAAACTTCCTCTATCAGCATTTCCGTGAAATCTGCGAGATCTGCGCCGCCTACGACGTTTCGCTGTCGCTCGGCGACGGCCTGCGCCCCGGCTCGATTCAGGACGCCAACGACGAAGCCCAGTTCGCCGAGCTGCATACGCTGGGCGAGCTGACCAAAATCGCCTGGGAATACGACGTGCAGGTGATGATCGAAGGCCCGGGCCATGTGCCGATGCAGATGATCCGCCGCAATATGACCGAAGAGCTGGAACACTGCCACGAAGCGCCGTTCTACACCCTCGGCCCGCTGACCACCGATATCGCCCCGGGCTATGACCATTTCACCTCCGGCATCGGCGCGGCGATGATCGGCTGGTTCGGCTGTGCCATGCTGTGTTACGTCACGCCGAAAGAGCACCTCGGCCTGCCGAACAAAGAAGACGTCAAACAGGGCCTGATCACCTACAAGATCGCCGCCCACGCCGCCGATCTGGCCAAGGGCCATCCGGGCGCGCAGATCCGCGATAACGCCATGTCCAAGGCGCGTTTCGAATTTCGCTGGGAAGATCAGTTCAATCTGGCGCTCGATCCGGCCACCGCGCGCGCCTATCACGACGAAACCCTGCCGCAGGAATCCGGCAAGGTCGCCCACTTCTGCTCAATGTGCGGGCCGAAATTCTGCTCGATGAAGATTTCGCAGGAGGTGCGCGACTACGCCGCCGCCCAGGAGGCCGCCAAGCCGATCGAAGTGCAGCTGACCGGCATGGAGAAAATGTCCGCCGAATTCCGTGCCCGCGGCAGCGAGCTGTATCACAGCGCCGGCACCCTGCAAGAGGAGACAAACAATGACTGATATCACGACCCCCTTCCCGGCAACGCCCCACAAGCTGGGACTCTACCCGGTCGTCGACAGCGTGGAATGGATCGCTCGCCTGCTGGAGGCCGGCGTTACCACGATCCAGCTGCGCATCAAGGATTTGCCTGACGAGCAGGTCGAAGAGGATATCGCCGCCGCCATCGCGCTGGGCCAGCGTTATCAGGCGCGCCTGTTCATCAACGACTACTGGCGGCTGGCGATCAAGCATGGCGCCTACGGCGTGCATCTGGGCCAGGAAGATCTCGATACCACCGATCTGGCTGCCATTCACCGCGCCGGGTTGCGGCTCGGCGTGTCCACCCATGACGACGCCGAACTGGCGCGCGCGCTGGCGGTGAAACCGTCCTACATCGCGCTGGGGCACATCTTCCCCACCCAAACCAAAGACATGCCTTCGGCGCCGCAGGGGCTGACGGAGTTGAAACGCCACATCGCCGGCCTGGCGGATTACCCGACGGTGGCGATCGGCGGGATCAGTATCGATCGCGTACCGGCAGTGCTGGCGTGCGGCGTCGGCAGCGTGGCGGTGGTCAGCGCCATCACCCAGGCGCCGGATTGGCGCGCGGCGACGGCCGAGCTGCTGCGGCTGATCGAAGGCGAGGGGTCGAGCGATGCTTAACGATCAGGAATTCCTGCGCTACAGCCGCCAGCTGCTGCTGGAGGACGTCGGCCCGGAAGGCCAGGAGAAACTCAAGCGCGCCACGGTGTTGATCGTCGGTTTGGGCGGGCTCGGTTCCCCGGCTTCGTTGTACCTGGCCGCCGCCGGCGTCGGCACGCTGCTGCTGGCCGACGACGACCAGCTGCACGTTACCAACCTGCAGCGGCAAATCCTCTACCGCAGCGCCGATACCGCCACCGGTAAGGCGGCGCTGGCGCAACGTCACCTGCAGGCGCTGAACCCGTTGGTGGAATCCATCCCGCTGGCGCAACGGCTACAGGGGCAAGCGCTGCGCGACGCGGTCGCCCGCGCCGATCTGGTGCTGGACTGCTGCGACAATATGGCGACCCGTCATGAGGTCAATGCCGCCTGCATCGCCGCCGCCAAGCCGCTGATCAGCGGCAGCGCGGTCGGTTTCAGCGGCCAGCTGCTGGTGCTCGAGCCGCCCTATGCGCACGGCTGCTACGCCTGCCTGTATCCGGAGCAGGAAGAACCGCAGCGCAACTGCCGCACTGCCGGGGTACTCGGCCCGGTGGTCGGCGTAATCGGCACCCTGCAAGCGCTGGAGGCCATCAAGATGCTGGCCGGCATGCCTTCCTCCCTCAGCGGGAAACTGCGGCTGTTCGACGGTAAGCAGCAGAGCTGGAGCACGCTGCAACTGAGCCAGGCCCGCGCCTGCCCGGTATGCGGAGGCGCAGCATGAAAATCCGGCTGAACGACCAACCGCTTGAGCTGGCGCAGCCGCTCAGCGTCGCCGCCCTGCTGACCCAGTTGGAACGCCACCAGCCGGGCACCGCGCTGGCGATCAACCAAACCATCATCCCACGCGCCGACTGGGCCGACCATCAGGTGCAGGACGGTGACGACATTTTGCTGTTTCAAGCGATCGCCGGAGGCTGACATGCTGAAAATCGCCGATACCACTTTTACCTCGCGCCTGTTCACCGGCACCGGCAAGTTCGCCACCCCGGCGTTGATGCTGGAGGCACTGGCGGCCTCCGGCTCACAGCTGGTGACCATGGCCATGAAGCGCGTCGATCTGCGCGGCGGCAACGACGCCATTTTGGCGCCGCTGCAGCAGTTGGGCGTCAGGCTGTTGCCCAACACCTCCGGCGCCAAAACGGCCGCCGAGGCGGTGTTCGCCGCCCGGCTGGCGCGTGAAGCGCTCGGCACCCACTGGGTGAAGCTGGAGATCCATCCCGATGTGAAATACCTGCTGCCTGATCCGATAGAAACGCTGAAAGCGGCGGAAACGCTGGTGAAAGACGGTTTTGTGGTGCTGCCCTACTGCGGCGCCGATCCGGTGCTGTGCAAACGGCTGGAAGAGGTGGGCTGTGCGGCGGTGATGCCGCTCGGTGCGCCTATCGGCTCCAACCGCGGTCTGCGCACCCGTGACTTCCTCGAAATCATCATCGAGCAAGCCAAGGTGCCGGTGGTGGTAGACGCCGGCATCGGCGCGCCAAGCCACGCGCTGGCGGCGATGGAGCTGGGTGCCGACGCGGTGCTGGTGAATACCGCCATTGCCGTGGCGCGCGATCCGGTGCAGATGGCGCGGGCGTTTCGCCTGGCGCTGGAGGCCGGCGAGCTGGCACGCAGCGCCGGATTAGGCTCCAGCCAGTGCGGCGCGGTCGCGTCCAGCCCGCTGACCGCTTTTCTCAGCCAGCCAGAGGAGGCGCAATGATGGCCGACGATTTCAGTAGCCGCTGGCAACAGCTGGACTGGGACGACATTACGCTGCGCATCAACGGCAAAACTACGCGCGACGTGGAGCACGCGTTGAACGCCGACAAGCTGACGCGCGACGACTTTATGGCGCTGATCTCCCCCGCGGCCGCGCCGTATCTGGAACCGTTGGCGCAACGCGCGCAGCAGCTGACCCGCCAGCGGTTCGGCAACGTCGTCAGCTTCTATGTGCCGCTGTATCTCTCTAACCTGTGCGCCAACGACTGCACCTACTGCGGCTTTTCGATGAGCAACCGCATCAAGCGCAAAACGCTGGATGCGGCGGAGATCGCACGCGAGTGCGAAGCCATCAAGGCGCTGGGGTTCGAACATCTGTTGCTGGTCACCGGCGAACATCAGACCAAGGTTGGCATGGACTATTTCCGCCAGCACATCCCGGCGATCCGCCGGCACTTCAGCTCGCTGATGATGGAAGTGCAACCGCTGGCGCAGGAGGAATACGCCGAACTGAAAACGCTGGGCCTGGACGGCGTGCTGGTGTACCAGGAAACCTACCATCCGGCCACCTATCTGCAGCACCACCTGCGCGGCCAGAAGCAGGATTTCCATTGGCGCCTGGCCACGCCGGATCGCCTGGGGCGCGCCGGGATCGACAAGATCGGCCTCGGCGCATTGATCGGTCTGTCCAACAGTTGGCGCACCGACTGCTACCTGCTGGCGGAACATCTGTTCTACCTGCAGCAAACCTACTGGCAGAGCCGCTACTCGATCTCGTTCCCGCGTCTGCGCCCCTGCGCCGGTGGCATTGAACCGGCGTCGATCATGAGCGAGCCTCAACTGGTGCAGCTGATCTGCGCCTTCCGGCTGTTCGCGCCAGACGTTGAGCTGTCGCTGTCTACCCGGGAGTCGCCTTACTTCCGCGATCATATGATCCCGGTGGCGATCAACAGCGTCAGCGCCGGATCCAAGACGCAGCCCGGCGGCTATGCCGATGACGTACCGCCGGAGCTGGAACAGTTCGAACCGCACGACGGCCGCACGCCGCAGCAGGTCGCCGAGGCCATCAGCCACGCCGGGCTGCAGCCGGTGTGGAAAGACTGGGACGGTTATCTGGGACGCGGCGCGCAATAAACAGCAACGTTTGCCGCCGCGTGAAGAAAACGCTGGAGCGGCCGCGCAATGCCGAACGGCAGCGCTGGCGCCGGCAAACGCGCCGGCTATAGTGGCCTTGCCGACCGCCAAACCCGGCGTCGGCCGGGGCCGTCACCCTCTCGATGGCCCCGCCTTATCCCATCCCGGATCGCGCCGGAGATCCTCTTGCGCGACTCCGGCCCTCGTCCGCGGCAACGCGCATATGCCATATCGCGGCCTGTAAGGGCGCACGGATAGGTTGTCTTGTCGGTTAATGGGCTGTCAGAAAGATACGATATCTGCGTTCGGTATTCACTTAGGAGTGATATTCATAGGGCGCTATTGCGGCAGAACAGTGAGGAACGAGGAAAAAAGAAGATACAGCGACGAAGAGAGGTTCGAATGGTCATCCCCGATGCAGCCAATAGCCCTGGTGTTGACCGCAGATCTTTTTTGCCGCCTGCTCCCTGCTTACGGACAAGAGCAGGCGGTTTATTTTGTGAGACTGGCACCCCCCCAGGACGCGAATCACACAGTATGTGCGCTAATTAACCACATAAACGATTAAATGTGAATGTCTTTTGAGTGTTTTTTTATTTAGTATCGAGTATGTTTTGAGTTTGCCAAAGGAAATCAAACTGATATCACCGCAACCACCGGGGCATCATCTATAATCCAGCACGGGTTCTCGCGCAGGTTTTTCAGCGCTCGCGGTCAACATCAAAAAAGCCAAGGTTGTCATGAAGAAAACGCCAAATTATATCGATGCAATCAGCGCGTTGCTCACTCTGAAAGGAGTTGGCGACAGAAAACATGCCTCCACGATGGCCAACATACTGAACCTTCAGTACAACAGCGCCAAACAAAAACTGGATGGCAAAAGGGGCATCACCCTCGATGAAATCAAAAAGGTTTTTCAGTATTTCAACGAACCGTTTGCCGGCCAAAGGACGCATAACGGCGTCTTTATCATGAACAGCATTCACAAGCGCTGCAACATTGAGGTCGACGAGCGCCCGGCCACGCAAGCAGACAGCGACGAAACCTACGCCTACAAAAAAGACGATCTTTTCATCATCAACACCAACCGGGAACATGCCGCCGATGCCCCGCTGTACAAAGTCAACAAGATAGACTTTCTGCCGGCTCCGCGTATCGCGATCCTGGACAATGACAGTGATATTCTCGAATTGTTGAAGAAGATCGCCTGCCGCTACGGCATCGAGACCGAGACCTTTCAGACGGCGGACGCCATGCTGGCCGCGCTGGAGCACCAGTCTTTTGAGGCGTTTATTTTGGACTGGCTGTTGGACTTCGGCGAGACTTCCGAACGCGTCGTGAAGAAAATTAAAGATGCCCTCGATCCGCATGCCCGCATCATCATTTTGACCGGCCAGCTGAATCACTACGAGAAAAACATCGGCGATATGATCCTGCACTATGACGTGCATCTGGTGGAAAAACCGACCAAACCGCTGATTATCTCTTCGCTGCTGCTGTCGAACTTATTCTTTAATTAGTTTGACCGGGATGCGGATCAAAAACGACGAGCCAACCCCTTCGACGGATTTGACCTTGATGGCGCCTTTCATCGTCGTGACGTAATTTTTGATAATGGTCAGCCCCAGCCCCAATCCCTGTCGCGTTTCCCTTTCCACCCCCTGATTGAACGCCTTATATAATCGTTCCAGATTATCGACGTTAAACCCGATGCCGGTGTCTTTTACCCATAAATACAGATTGCCGTGGTACACCTTCACATTGAGGATAATCGCACCGTGGTGAGTAAATTTGTCCGCGTTGCTGAGCAGATTGGCCAATATTCGGTAGAGCTTATATTTGTCGGAGCAAATCAAACCAACATAGGATGAACGACGCACCACGATGCGATTACCGCGCCCGGCGCTGATACTGGTCATGGCATCGTCCACCACCTCATTCAGACGGAAGGTGGATATATTCACTTTGACCTCCCCCATCTCTAGCCGCGAATAATCCATCACCTCGCGCGTTTGTTCGGTGATCTTATTGCCGTGATAGGAGATCAGGCGAGCTTCTTTTTTCAACTCTTCCTGCGCTAGCTCGTGCTCCATGATATCCGCAGCAATGACGATGGCCTGAGTCGAGCCGGCGATCTCGTGGTAGATGGAAGAGATAAAGATGTTCTTATTCTTGATGATCTCTTTTAACGAGAAGGCATTTCTCAGCACCAGGAACATCATCAGGAACACCAACATCAGCGAAAAGAGGGCAAACATCTCGGCTTTACTCGAGTTGTCCTGGATGATGCCTTTCACTTCGGTAAAGTTTTTAATCTGTATCCGATAAATAATTTCCTGGATATCGACCAGCGTGCCCTCGATATCATCCATATAAGAGAGAATATCCGCCTTGTTTTTCTGCCCCACCAGCAAGCCGGCGGAGAGATCGTCCAACGTGCGGTACTGCTGCTTCAGCAGCGCAACATTCTTGATGAACTCGTCGTCGTAATAAAAAGAGTCGCTGAAGGTCGAACGACTTTCCAGGATCTGAATCTTCGAGTAGAAGATTTTCTTTTTGATCAGGAAGACGTCGTAGTCGTTGTTTTCACTGAGCAGCAGCGCGGTTTTGGTCCTTTCAAACGCCAGAAAAAGGATCTCGGCCACCGAATAGTTGTCCAGATTCGGCTCGATTTGCTTGTAGCGCTCTTTTACGCCGCCGAAGTTAATGGCAATCAACAAAATCAATAAAGAGAAGATGGCAACCAACGCGATAAGAGTACCGATCAGTTTTTTGCTCATCTTATTTCATCTCCAACCGTTTAACTTGCCAGACGGTTTTCGCATTCACATCCAGGTTATTCAGCTCAGCGTAGCCATCGCGCGGATAAATAATGGCGAATGGCCCCAGCTCCCCCACGTCGATCGGCTTACCGCCGCGCAGATAGGCGACAATCACGCGGTATTTAAGCATCTCGTCAATCGGCATCGAGTAGGAGTAATCGTCCCAGGCGAAAGCGCGCACCGACTGGCCTTTCAGATGATAGGCTTTCACCAGCTCGGCAAACTCAACGCCGGTAAACGTATCTTCCGGGGTGAAATTGGTCGAGGTTTTAATCGTGTGCGGCGGCATCGCCTCCAGCATCTGCCGGGTGATTTTGATCTTCTCGCCGTCGAGCGGTTTCAGATAAAAATAGTCAACGGCCGCATACAGCGGCGCGCTAAACAGCGAAAGCAGCAGTAACGTCATCAATCCTTTGATTTTCATCATTCACCCTCTTTGCGTTTCACCAATTCGGCCTGGCCAAATTCATCCTGCCCGACCACGACCCAGCCGTGACGTTGATAAAAGCCTTCGGCCTTGGAGCCGAGATCGGTGGTTAAGTGGATCGCTTCGGCGCCGTGCTCAAACATCCAGTGAGTGACCCGTGCCAGTAAGGCAGAGCCGATCCCCTTAGACTGGTATTCCGGCTTCACGAACAGGCCGCCGATCAGCGGTTCAGGGATGAATAACCCGAAGCCAACGCCGGCATAGTCGTCGCCATACTTGCAGATCCAACCGCCGCCCTGGTTGATGTCCTCCAGCGCCTGTTTGCGCTGCAGATACTGGACCTGATGCGGATGCAGCAGGTTTTCTTCAACGGAAAAGCGGATCTCATACAGGTATGGCAGGTGTTGCGCCGTCAATTTTTCGAAGGTAATGAGGCTGTCCATGTTTCGCACTGTCCTTAATTGTCAGATAAAAAGCGCCGGTCAATTTCTGCTGGAACCATAGTAGCAAAGTTTGTCTTAACCCGGCACGAGGCGAAAAAAAACCGCCCCCGAAGGGGCGGTTTATCTGGCGATGGGCCCGGCGTACCGGGCCCGCGGCGCGGATGACGATTACTCGTCGTCGCTGCCGCCCAGGCCTGCGTTGAGCAGCTCGGCCAGGTTAGCCGTCGCTTCTTCCGCGCTGACTTGCGGAACAACCGGCGCTTCACCCTGAGCACGGCGACGCATACGATCCTGATGATAAGCGTAACCGGTACCGGCTGGGATCAGACGGCCCACGATAACGTTCTCTTTCAGGCCACGCAGTTCATCACGCTTGCCGGCTACGGCAGCTTCGGTCAGAACGCGCGTCGTTTCCTGGAACGATGCAGCGGAGATGAAGGACTCGGTCGCCAAGGAAGCCTTGGTGATACCCAGCAGATCGCGCGAGAAGGTTGCCGCGATTTTACCTTCAGCTTCCAGCTGACGGTTGGCAATCTTGACGCGAGACACTTCAGCCTGCTCGCCTTCCAGGAACTCGGAGCCACCAGCGCTAACGATGGTGCCTTTACGCAGCATCTGACGAACGATAACTTCGATGTGCTTATCGTTAATCTTAACGCCTTGCAGACGGTAAACTTCCTGCACTTCGTTGGTGATGTAGCGGGTAACCGCATGCACGCCACGCAGACGCAGAATGTCGTGCGGAGACTCTGGGCCGTCGGAAACGACGTCACCACGTTCCACCACTTCGCCTTCGAACACGTTGAGCTGACGCCATTTCGGGATCATCTCTTCGTAAGCGTCGCTGCCGTCCAGCGGAGAGATCACCAGGCGACGTTTGCCTTTGGTCTCTTTACCGAACGAGATAATCCCGCTGATTTCAGCCAGGATTGCCGGCTCTTTCGGACGACGTGCTTCGAACAGGTCGGCAACGCGCGGCAGACCACCGGTAATATCCTTGGTACCGCCGGATTCCTGAGGAATACGCGCCAGGGTATCACCCGCACCGATCTGAATGCCGTCTTCCAGCTGAACGATCGCTTTGCCCGGCAGGAAGTATTGAGCAGGCATATCAGTACCTGGGATCAATACGTCTTCGCCCTGAGCGTCAACGATTTTCAGTGCCGGACGCAGGTCTTTACCGCTACCGGTACGCTCTGCGCTGTCCAGTACGACCAGAGAAGACAAACCGGTCAGTTCGTCGGTCTGGCGAGTAATGGTCTGGCCGTCAACCATATCCGCGAAGCGAATGAAGCCGCTGACTTCACTGATGACCGGCATGGTATGCGGATCCCAGTTAGCAACGGTTTCGCCGCCGTTAACTTCTTCACCGTCGCCTTTGCCCATCACGGCGCCGTAAGGCACCTTGTAGCTTTCTTTGGTACGGCCGAATTCGTCGATCAGTTTCAGTTCGGTGTTACGCGAGGTGATCACCAGCTTGCCCGCGGCGTTCATAACGAACTTCACGTTGCTCAGCTTGAGGCTACCCTTGTTTTTCACCTGGATGCTGGATTCAGCAGCCGCACGAGATGCCGCACCACCGATGTGGAACGTACGCATCGTCAGCTGTGTACCCGGCTCACCGATGGACTGTGCCGCGATAACGCCGATGGCTTCACCTTTGTTGATGATGTGGCCACGTGCCAGGTCGCGACCGTAGCAGTTTGCACACACACCAAAGTCGGTTTCACAGCTCACTACGGAACGGACTTTAACGCTGTCGACAGAATTCTCTTCCAACAGGTCACACGCCTTCTCGTTCAGCAGGGTGTTGCGTGGCACCAGAATGTCCGCCGTACCCGGCTTGAGGACGTCTTCTGCCGTCACACGGCCCAGAACGCGTTCACGCAGCGGCTCTTTCACGTCGCCACCTTCGATAACCGGAGTCATCAGGATGCCGTCGTGGGTGCCACAGTCGTCTTCGGTCACAACCAGATCCTGCGCCACGTCAACCAGACGACGGGTCAGATAACCGGAGTTCGCGGTTTTCAGTGCGGTATCCGCCAGACCTTTACGAGCACCGTGGGTGGAGATGAAGTACTGGAGTACGTTCAGACCTTCACGGAAGTTCGCGGTGATTGGCGTTTCGATGATGGAGCCGTCCGGCTTCGCCATCAGGCCACGCATACCGGCCAGCTGACGAATCTGAGCGGCGGAACCACGCGCACCGGAGTCGGCCATCATAAAGATGCTGTTGAAGGAAACTTGCTGTTCCACTTCGCCGTCACGGTTAACCACGTCTTCTACCGACAGGTTTTCCATCATCGCTTTCGCAACGCGTTCGTTCGCTGCAGCCCAGATATCGATCACTTTGTTGTAGCGTTCGCCGGCGGTAACCAGACCAGACTGGAACTGCTCCTGGATCTCGGCAACTTCGGTTTCCGCTTCTTCGATGATCTCCGCTTTCTTGGCCGGGATAACCATGTCGTCGATACCTACGGAAGCGCCTGAACGGGCTGCGTAAGCAAAACCGGTGTACATGATCTGGTCAGCAAAGATAACGGTCGGCTTCAGGCCCAGGATGCGGTAACAGGTGTTCAGCATCTTGGAGATCGCTTTCTTGCCCAAAGGCTGGTTAACGATCGAGTACGGCAGACCTTTCGGTACGATCATCCACAGGATGGCGCGGCCGATGGTGGTGTCGATGATGCTGGTCTGAGAAGTCCATTCGCCTTCGGCGTTTTTGACGTCTTCGGTGATACGCACTTTAACGCGCGCATGCAGAGACGCCAGGCCGGCGCGGTAAACACGCTCAGCTTCTTTGGAACCGTTCAGCACCATGCCTTCGCCCTTGGCGTTAACACAGTCGCGGGTCATGTAGTACAGACCCAGTACAACGTCCTGAGAAGGAACGATGATTGGCTCGCCGTTCGCTGGGGACAGGATGTTGTTGGTAGACATCATCAGCGCACGCGCTTCCAGCTGGGCTTCCAGCGTCAGCGGTACGTGAACAGCCATCTGGTCACCATCGAAGTCGGCGTTATAGGCCGCACAAACCAGCGGGTGCAGCTGGATCGCTTTACCTTCGATCAGAACCGGTTCAAACGCCTGGATACCCAAACGGTGCAGGGTTGGTGCACGGTTCAGCAGTACCGGGTGTTCGCGGATCACTTCGTCCAGGATATCCCAAACGACGGCTTCTTCACGCTCAACCATTTTCTTGGCGGCTTTGATGGTGGTGGCCAGGCCACGCAGCTCCAACTTGCCGTAGATGAACGGTTTGAACAGCTCCAGCGCCATCTTTTTAGGCAGACCGCACTGATGCAGACGCAGGTATGGACCTACGGTGATTACGGAACGGCCGGAGTAGTCAACGCGTTTACCGAGCAGGTTCTGACGGAAACGACCCTGCTTACCTTTGATCATGTCGGCCAAAGATTTCAGAGGACGTTTGTTGGAACCGGTGATGGCACGACCGCGACGGCCGTTATCCAGCAGGGCGTCTACCGCTTCTTGCAGCATACGCTTTTCGTTGCGCACGATGATGTCAGGCGCAGCCAGATCCAGCAGGCGTTTCAGACGGTTGTTACGGTTGATCACGCGGCGATACAGATCGTTCAGATCCGAGGTCGCGAAACGACCGCCATCCAGCGGAACCAGCGGGCGCAGATCCGGCGGCAGTACCGGCAGCACGGTCAGGATCATCCACTCCGGCTTGTTACCGGACTGTACGAACGCTTCCAGCAGCTTGATACGCTTGGTCAACTTCTTGCGCTTGGTTTCGGAGTTGGTTTCGTTCAGCTCTTCACGCAGCTGCTCGCACTCGGCTTCCAGATCCATGTTTTTCAACAGGGCCTGAATAGCTTCCGCACCCATCTTGGCGTCGAATTCGTCACCGAACTCTTCCAGCGCGTCCAGATACTGCTCTTCGGTCAGGATCTGACGACGCTCGAGGTTGGTCATACCGCCTTCGACCACCACATAGGATTCGAAGTACAGTACGCGTTCGATATCACGCAGCGGCATATCCAGCAGCAAACCGATGCGGGATGGCAGCGATTTCAGGAACCAGATGTGCGCGGTCGGCGAAGCCAGCTCGATGTGGCCCATGCGCTCACGACGCACTTTGGTCTGGGTCACTTCAACGCCGCACTTCTCACAGATCACGCCGCGGTGTTTCAAGCGCTTGTACTTACCGCACAGGCACTCGTAATCTTTTACCGGCCCGAAGATACGGGCGCAGAAAAGGCCGTCACGTTCTGGTTTGAACGTACGGTAGTTAATGGTTTCCGGCTTCTTAACTTCACCGAACGACCACGAACGGATCATGTCTGGCGAGGCCAGAGCAATCTTGATCGCATCAAACTCTTCGGTCTTAGTTTGCGCTTTCAGAAACTTCAATAAGTCTTTCACGGATTGGCTCCTGTCGGAGTTAAACCTGTTGGGTACCCACAACCGCAGTAGGTACCCGTGTGACCTGAACAACCACCCTCAGGCTCCCTTAGGCGGGGAGCCTGAGCCAGAATGACGATTACTCGTCTTCCAGTTCGATGTTGATGCCGAGCGAGCGGATTTCTTTCAACAGTACGTTGAAGGATTCCGGCATGCCTGGCTCCATCCGGTGGTCGCCATCCACGATGTTTTTGTACATCTTGGTACGGCCGTTAACGTCATCCGACTTAACGGTGAGCATTTCCTGCAGGGTATAAGCCGCGCCGTATGCTTCCAGTGCCCACACTTCCATCTCACCGAAGCGTTGACCACCGAACTGCGCTTTACCACCCAGAGGTTGCTGAGTAACCAAGCTGTAAGAACCGGTTGAACGGGCGTGCATTTTATCGTCAACCAAGTGGTTCAGTTTCAGCATGTACATATAGCCAACAGTAACCTGGCGCTCGAATTGCTCACCGGTACGGCCATCGAACAGCGTGATCTGACCGGAGGTCGGGATACCACCCATTTCCAGCAGCTTCTTGATTTCAGTCTCTTTCGCACCGTCAAACACCGGCGTTGCGATCGGCATACCTTTTTTCAGGTTCTCTGCCAGACGCAGCACTTCGTCGTCGCTGAAGGTGTTCAGGTCAACTTTCTGGCAAACGTCGTCGCCCAGATCGTAGGCCTTCTGGATGAACTCACGCAGCTTGGCCACTTCCTGCTGCTGCTTCAGCATCTGGTTGATCTTCTCACCGATGCCTTTCGCAGCCATACCCAGGTGGGTTTCCAGGATCTGACCGATGTTCATACGTGATGGTACGCCCAGCGGGTTCAGTACGATGTCTACCGGCGTGCCGTTTTCATCGTAAGGCATATCTTCGATCGGGTTGATCTTGGAGATAACACCCTTGTTACCGTGGCGGCCCGCCATCTTGTCACCCGGTTGGATCTGACGTTTAACAGCCAGATAAACCTTGACGATTTTCAGCACGCCCGGCGCCAGATCGTCGCCCTGAGTGATCTTACGACGCTTGGCTTCCAGCTTCTTCTCGAAGTCGGATTTCAGTTCGTCGTACTGCTCGGCCAGCTGTTCCAGCTGGTTTTGCTTCTCTTCGTCGGTCAGGCCCAGTTCCAGCCAGCGATCGCGCGGCAGCTTGCTCAGCTTGTCGGCTTCGATGCCACCGGCAACCAGCACCGCGTGGATACGTGCAAACAGGCCGGCTTCCAGGATCTGCAGTTCTTCCGTCAGGTCTTTCTTCGCCTGCTTCAGCTGCATCTCTTCGATTTCCAACGCGCGCTTGTCTTTTTCCACGCCATCGCGGGTGAAGACCTGCACGTCGATAACCGTACCGGAAACGCCGTTCGGCACACGCAGAGAAGAGTCTTTAACGTCAGACGCTTTCTCACCGAAGATCGCACGCAGCAGTTTCTCTTCCGGCGTCAGCTGGGTTTCGCCTTTAGGCGTTACCTTACCGACCAGGATGTCACCGCCGGTCACTTCAGCGCCGATATACACGATACCGGATTCATCCAGCTTGGAGAGCGCAGCTTCACCCACGTTAGGGATGTCGGCGGTGATCTCTTCAGGCCCCAGCTTGGTGTCGCGAGACACGCACGCCAGTTCCTGGATGTGGATGGTGGTGAAGCGATCTTCCTGCACCACGCGCTCGGAGACCAAGATGGAGTCTTCGAAGTTGTAGCCGTTCCAAGGCATGAACGCTACGCGCATGTTCTGGCCCAGTGCCAGTTCGCCCAGGTCTGTCGATGGGCCATCCGCCAGCACGTCACCGCGCTCGATTGGCTCACCCAGACTCACACACGGCATCTGGTTGATGCAGGTGTTCTGGTTAGAACGGGTGTACTTGGTCAGGTTGTAAATATCGATACCTGCTTCGCCCGGGTACATCTCGTCTTCGTTAACTTTGATAACGATACGGGAAGCATCCACGTACTGGATCACACCGCCGCGTTTGGCAACGGCGGTTACGCCGGAGTCAACCGCTACAGCACGTTCCATACCGGTACCGACCAGCGGCTTGTCAGCGCGCAGGGTTGGTACGGCCTGACGTTGCATGTTCGCACCCATCAATGCACGGTTGGCGTCATCGTGTTCCAGGAATGGAATCAGTGAGGCACCAACGGAAACAACCTGCTGGGTGGATACGTCCATGTAGTCAACCTGATCGCGGCTGAACAGGCTTGATTCGCCTTTGCTGCGGCAGGTGACCAGGTCTTCTACGAAGCGGCCTTCTTCATCCAGGTTGGAGTTCGCCTGGGCGATAACGAAGTTGCCTTCTTCAATAGCAGACAGGTAGTTGATTTCATCGGTCACCACGCCGTCACGCACGCGGCGGTACGGGGTTTCCAGGAAGCCATACTCGTTAGTCTGTGCGTACACGGACAGGGAGTTGATCAGACCGATGTTTGGACCTTCCGGCGTTTCGATTGGGCACACGCGGCCGTAGTGGGTCGGGTGTACGTCTCGAACTTCAAAGCCGGCGCGCTCACGGGTCAGACCGCCCGGGCCCAGTGCGGAGATACGACGCTTGTGCGTGATCTCGGACAGCGGGTTGTTCTGGTCCATGAACTGGGACAGCTGGCTGGAACCGAAGAACTCTTTCACCGCCGCCGAAATCGGCTTGGCGTTGATCATGTCCTGAGGCATCAGGGTATCCAGATCGCCCAGAGACAGACGCTCTTTCACCGCACGCTCAACACGCACCAGACCTACGCGGAACTGGTTCTCGGCCATTTCGCCGACAGAGCGGATACGACGGTTGCCCAAGTGGTCGATGTCGTCCACTTCGCCCTTGCCGTTACGGATATCGATGAGCTTCTTCATCACTTCGATGATGTCGTCTTTGCTCAGGATGCCCGAACCTTCGATCTCGTCGCGCAGCAGAGAACGGTTGAACTTCATGCGACCAACCGCGGACAGATCGTAGCGGTCTTCGGAGAAGAACAGATTCTCGAACAGGCTTTCGGCAGCTTCGCGCGTTGGCGGCTCACCAGGGCGCATCATGCGGTAGATTTCTACCAGCGAGCTCAGACGATCGTTGGTCGGATCGACACGCAGCGTTTCAGAGATGTACGCGCCGTGATCCAGATCGTTGGTGAACAGCGTTTCGATGCGCTTGTGGCCAGACTGGCTCAGTTTGGCCAGCAGATCCAGCGACAGCTCCATGTTGGCTGCGCAGATCAGTTCGCCGGTATTGGTATCGATATAGTCTTTCGCGACCACTTTGCCCGCGATGTACTCTACCGGTACTTCAATGCTCTGAATGTCGTCTTTTTCCAGCTGACGGATATGACGGGCGGTGATACGACGGCCTTTCTCTACGTAGATCTTGCCGTTGGCTTCGATATCGAACGAAGCGGTCTCACCACGCAGGCGCTCTGGCACCAGCTCCATCTGCAGCTTGTTGTCGCGGATTTCGAAGACGATCTTATCAAAGAACAGGTCGAGGATCTGTTCAGTGGTGTAGTTCAGCGCGCGCAGAATGATGGTCGCAGGCAGTTTGCGGCGACGGTCAATACGCACGAACAGGTTGTCTTTCGGATCGAACTCGAAGTCCAACCATGAACCGCGGTAAGGGATGATGCGTGCGTTGTACAGCACTTTACCCGAAGAGTGGGTTTTACCCTTATCGCTGTCGAAGAATACGCCAGGACTACGGTGCAACTGAGATACGATAACCCTCTCAGTACCGTTGATCACAAAGGTGCCGTTTTCGGTCATGAGCGGAATTTCGCCCATGTAGACTTCTTGTTCCTTGATGTCTTTGACCGTACCTTCAGGCGCTTCGCGCTCATAGATAACCAGGCGCAGTTTTACGCGCAGCGGTGCAGAGAACGTCACACCACGGATCTGGCACTCTTTGACGTCGAAGACCGGCTCACCAAGACGGTAGCTAACGTATTGCAGCTCCGAATTGCCACTGTAGCTCTGGATAGGGAAAACAGAACGGAATGCGGCTTCAAGGCCGTACTGCCCTTCTGGATCTTGCTCGATAAACTTCTGGAACGAGTCAAGCTGGATAGAAAGGAGATATGGTATGTCCAGCACTTGTGGACGTTTACCAAAATCCTTACGAATACGTTTTTTCTCGGTATAGGAGTAAACCATAGGGTTCCTCAGCTCGCTGATCAGTGACCCAATCTGTCCGTCCGATTAGGGACAGTTCATGCAACACCGTTTTGTCGACCGGAAAGCGGGAACACTTTCCGCAATGTCTCTTGCTATCACGCTTAAACCATTTCATCGCGTCTTCCCCCAGAACTCCTGGTAGTGCAAAGACCGCGGTATATTAAGTCGTCAACAGAAACAAACATTGGGAGGCGAAACCAGCAGCCAAACAGTGTGAAACGCTACTGGCGCCCTACAGCGCAAAAAGGCTGGTGACTAAAAAGTCACCAGCCATCAGCCTAAAAGACTAGGCTGCAACCGGAAAGGTTGGCTTATTTAACTTCAACTTCTGCGCCAGCTTCTTCCAGAGATTTTTTCAGAGCTTCTGCGTCATCTTTGCTCACGCCTTCTTTCAGAGCGGCTGGAGCAGATTCAACCAGGTCTTTAGCTTCTTTCAGACCCAGGCCGGTAGCGCCACGTACTGCTTTGATAACAGCAACTTTGTTAGCGCCTGCAGCTTTCAGGATAACGTCGAATTCAGTTTTCTCTTCAGCAGCTTCAGCTGGGCCAGCAGCTACAGCTACAGCAGCAGCAGCAGAAACGCCGAATTTTTCTTCCATAGCGGAAACCAGTTCAACAACGTCCATTACGGACATAGCGGCAACTGCTTCCAGGATTTGGTCTTTAGTGATAGACATAACAATTGTTCCTAAAATTCAGAAATAGTTTAAATACGTTAGCAAAGGCTAAGAAAGAGTGGCTTACGCCGCTTCTTTCTGATCGCGTACTGCAGCCAGAGTGCGAACCAGTTTGCCGGCAGCGGCTTCTTTCATGGTTGCCATCAGGCGTGCGATCGCTTCTTCGTAAGTTGGCAGCGTCGCCAGGCGGTCGATTTGCGCCGCTGGGATCAGCTCACCTTCAAAGGCCGCAGCTTTAACCTCGAATTTTGCATTCGCTTTCGCGAACTCTTTGAACAGACGAGCAGCAGCGCCCGGGTGTTCGTGAGAGAATGCAATCAAGGTTGGACCGACAAACGTGTCTTTCAGGCATTCGAATGGAGTGCCTTCAACTACGCGACGCATCAGGGTGTTGCGAACAACACGCATGTAAACGCCAGCTTCACGACCTGCTTTACGCAGTTCAGTCATTTTATCTACGGTAACGCCGCGGGAATCCGCAACAACCGCAGACAGCGCGCCTTTGGCTACTTCGCTGACTTCAGCAACAATCGCTTGTTTGTCTTGAAGATTTAATGCCATTAGCTTTTTGCTCCTGGATTAGCCGGGGAAAATCCCCCGGAACTCACTTCACTCGGCGCTTTGTAAAACGCCACGCCGAGCGGCTTAACACGGTGAGCAGAATCCAGCAAAGACATTCTTTTATAAAAAAGAAAAATTTTCTTAGGCTCTGTCACCGTCTACGCAGGAAGGATTAAGTATCTTGCGATACACCTGCGGTCTTGGACGGAGGCCTGGATAGGCCAGGCTCCAACCGAAAAATCTTTGTTTTGCCTACGGCATAGCCAGTAGCAAAACCTTGGGGCATAAGATTCTAGACAAATCTCGGCCCCAAGTCAAAGCGATAATCGCAAGTGCGATTAGTTCGCTGCAGCAGACAGACCGCTCTGATCGATAGCAACGCCAGCACCCATGGTGGTGGAGAGGCTAACTTTCTTGATGTACATGCCTTTCGCCTGAGAAGGTTTTGCTTTTTTCAGCGCAACCAGCAGGGCTTCCAGGTTTTCTTTCAGCTTGTCTGCGTCGAAATCAACCTTACCGATAGTGGTATGGATGATGCCGTTTTTGTCGTTACGGTAGCGAACCTGACCAGCTTTAGCGTTTTTCACTGCTTCAGCAACGTTCGGAGTAACGGTACCCACTTTCGGGTTTGGCATCAGGCCGCGTGGACCCAGGATCTGGCCCAGTTGACCTACAACGCGCATTGCATCCGGGGAAGCAATAACAACGTCGAAGTTCATTTCGCCTTTCTTGATCTGGTCAGCCAGATCGTCCATACCTACCAGCTCTGCGCCGGCAGCTTTCGCTGCTTCAGCGTTAGCGCCTTGGGCAAATACGGCAACGCGAACGGAACGACCGGTGCCGTGTGGCAGAACGGTAGCGCCACGAACATTTTGGTCAGATTTACGAGCGTCGATGCCGAGGTTAACGGCAACGTCAACGCTTTCTACGAATTTAGCGGTGGCCAGCTCTTTCAGCAGAGCAACAGCTTCGGTGATGTCATACTGTTTAGTAGCATCAACTTTGTCACGGATCACGCGCATGCGCTTGGTCAGCTTAGCCATCTCTTAATCCTCCACTACCAGGCCCATGGAACGAGCGGTACCTTCGATGGAGCGAGTCATCGCTTCAACGTCAGAACCAGTCATGTCCGCAGCTTTGGTTTCTGCGATTTCACGTACCTGAGCACGGGTCACTTTACCTACTTTGTCTTTGTTCGGCTTACCGGAACCAGACTTGATACCAGCCGCTTTTTTCAGCAGAACTGCTGCTGGCGGGGTTTTGGTAACGAAAGTGAAGGAGCGATCAGAATAAACGGTGATAACAACCGGAATCGGCAGACCTTTTTCAACGCTGTCAGTCTTAGCGTTGAATGCCTTACAGAATTCCATGATGTTAACGCCCTGCTGACCCAGAGCTGGACCCACTGGTGGGCTCGGGTTCGCCATACCAGCTGCAACTTGCAGCTTGACGTAGGCTTGTACTTTCTTAGCCATTTAAATTTCCTCGGTTTGGGTAGTATCGCCTCGCAAAAGGCTCCCCGTGTTTCACCTCGCCAGACAGGCATCAGGCAAGGCATCTAAAAACAAAAGGCGCGAAATTGTAGTTCAATTTCGCGCCTTTGACAAGCGGCAACGGACCGCTTATTGCTGATTATTCGATCAGCCTTTTTCAACCTGGCTGAAGTCCAGTTCCACCGGCGTTGCACGGCCGAAGATGGAAACGGAAACTTTCAGGCGGCTCTTTTCGTAATCGACTTCTTCGACCACGCCGTTGAAATCGGCAAACGGGCCATCGTTGACGCGCACCAGCTCGCCCGGCTCGAACAGCGTCTTCGGACGCGGTTTGTCACCAACCTGCTGCAGGCGGTTCATGATCGCATCAACTTCTTTATCGCTGATAGGCGCAGGACGGTCAGACGTGCCGCCGATGAACCCCATGACACGCGGCACGCTGCGCACCAGGTGCCAGCTGGCGTCATTCATCACCATCTGCACCAGCACGTAGCCAGGGAAGAATTTACGCTCGCTCTTGCGACGCTGGCCACCACGGATTTCAACCACTTCTTCCGTAGGCACCATCACTTCGCCGAACAGCTCTTCCATATCGTGCAGTTTGATGTGTTCACGCAGCGATTGCGCTACGCGACCTTCAAAACCGGAAAACGCCTGAACGACGTACCAACGTTTTTTTGGAGCTTCAGACATTTTAGAACCTCAGGCCAGTAATAAACGACACCAGACGGACCAGAATACCATCCAGTCCCCACAGAATCAGTGACATCACGGCGGTTACCGCGGCAACGATCAACGTGGTGTGTAGCGTTTCCTGACGAGTTGGCCAAATCACTTTACGTACTTCGGTACGCGCTTCGCGGGCAAACGCAACGGTGGCTTTGCCTTTGGTGGTCATCAGAGCCACTGCACCTGCAACGGCGATGATCAGCACAACTGCCAGCGCGCGCAATGGCAGGCTTAAATCACGGTAGTAATAGTTACCGACAATAGCCACAACCAACAGAACGGCGACGATCAGCCACTTTGCCGCTTCCAGGCCGCGTCCGCTCCCTTGAGCCTCGGTATTCGCACTCATAAACCAACCTGTCACAATGATGATTCAGAACAAACAACTTTGCCTCGCATTGCGAGGCAAACCAAACCGATCGGATACCGCAATAGCAATATCCCGGTGTTTTACGCCATGACGTATTCAGTCAATACGGTTTAAGAGCCCATCTCACCAATGATTATGACTGCAAAATCGCTGATGAGATAGGTTCTAGTTCACAGCGTAGAAAAAGGGCATCAAATGATGCCCTTTTACCGCGTGTCGCGTCAAACTTTATCAGCGATTAAGCGATAACTTTAGCAACAACGCCTGCGCCAACGGTACGGCCGCCTTCACGGATTGCGAAACGCAGACCGTCGTCCATCGCGATTGGGTGAATCAGGGTTACAACCATGTTCACGTTGTCGCCTGGCATTACCATCTCTACGCCTTCTGGCAGTTCGATGGTACCGGTCACGTCAGTGGTACGGAAGTAGAACTGTGGACGGTAGCCTTTGAAGAATGGCGTGTGACGACCACCTTCATCTTTGCTCAGGATGTACACTTCAGATTCGAACTGGGTGTGTGGCTTGATGGAGCCTGGTTTAGCCAGTACCTGACCACGTTCGATTTCTTCACGTTTGATACCACGCAGCAGAACACCTACGTTCTCACCAGCACGGCCTTCGTCCAGCAGTTTGCGGAACATTTCAACGCCAGTACAGGTAGACTTAACGGTGTCTTTGATACCAACGATTTCAACTTCTTCGCCAACTTTGATGATACCGCGCTCAACACGACCGGTAACAACGGTACCACGACCGGAGATGGAGAATACGTCTTCGATTGGCAGCAGGAACGGCTTGTCGATAGCACGCTCTGGCTCTGGGATGTAGCTGTCCAGGGCTTCGGCCAGTTCGATGATTTTCGCTTCCCACTCAGCTTCGCCTTCCAGCGCTTTCAGCGCGGAACCGCGGATCACTGGCAGGTCGTCGCCTGGGAAGTCGTACGCGGACAGCAGTTCGCGAACTTCCATTTCTACCAGTTCCAGCAGCTCTTCATCATCAACCATGTCGCATTTGTTCATGAATACGATGATGAAAGGAACGCCAACCTGACGACCCAGCAGGATGTGCTCACGAGTCTGAGGCATTGGGCCGTCAGTCGCAGCTACTACCAGGATCGCGCCGTCCATCTGAGCAGCACCGGTGATCATGTTTTTCACGTAGTCGGCGTGCCCTGGGCAGTCAACGTGCGCGTAGTGACGAGTCGGGGTGTCATACTCAACGTGAGAGGTGTTGATGGTGATACCACGAGCTTTTTCTTCTGGCGCGTTATCGATCTGGTCGAAAGCACGTGCAGAACCGCCGTAGGTTTTAGCCAGAACGGTGGTGATCGCTGCAGTCAGGGTAGTTTTACCGTGGTCAACGTGGCCGATAGTACCGACGTTAACGTGCGGTTTTGTACGTTCAAACTTTTCTTTAGACATCGATTGTCCCTCTAAGACACGGATAAATCGGTGGTATCACCACATCAACCAAGCATTTGCTCGTTGAATCCAGAACAGAAAGAAAATCAGGGGGCGAGAAATTAAGAAGTGGTGCTGATAGGCAGATTCGAACTGCCGACCTCACCCTTACCAAGGGTGCGCTCTACCAACTGAGCTATATCAGCACATCTTGGAGCGGGCAGTGGGAATCGAACCCACATCATCAGCTTGGAAGGCTGAGGTAATAGCCATTATACGATGCCCGCATCCTGGAACTCGGCTACCTGATTTTTCTGTAGAATTTTGGGATGGAGCAGGACTATTCATCACTCGCTTCGCATCCTTCGGGCCGGCTGCGCCTTGCGCTGCACAGCTCGAACCTTGCCGAAGGCTTTCGCCCTCTCCTCCCGCCATCAACCGCTGCGGTATTTATCGCATCTCAGTTAATCGCCGAAGGCAAGATTTGGTGGTGGGGGAAGGATTCGAACCTTCGAAGTCTGTGACGGCAGATTTACAGTCTGCTCCCTTTGGCCGCTCGGGAACCCCACCAGATTTTAACTACTTGTGACTTGAATGGTGCCGGCTACCGGAATCGAACTGGTGACCTACTGATTACAAGTCAGTTGCTCTACCTACTGAGCTAAGCCGGCATCAAGTGCAGCGCATTCTAGGTAGAGCGGACGGCCTATGCAACAAAAAAATTGCTTTACGCGCACTTTCGCTCACAAATCAGTCAATTTTGCATGCTGTCATGCAATTCGCAGCCTGCGGCGTGCAAACATTCATCACTTGCGGCAATCATTCTCTACAATTTTATCCACTTTTTGCAAGCATTGAGAGCCCCTTTCTCCGTGTCGGGCTTCTCAAAACACGTAACCTGCGTCGGTAAACCGTGAGCGGGATCGATGCACCAAAAAGAGGATCGCTGCCCAGGTTCGTGGCGTGAACTACACTTATTGCTCGCTCTTTCGCCGTGGCTATGCCTTTCGTCGTTCTGGCGCAGTTATTGCTTATCTTCATTACCCCCATCTCTGGAGGAATGACCGATGAAAATAGTGCCTATCAACGCCGCTACGCTCCCGATTTATCGCGATGAATTGGCTCGCCTGTTGACCGATGCGGTCACCCACGGTGCTTCAGTGGGCTACGACACCTTAATCCCGCATGAAGACGCCGAGAGTTACTTCCACAGCCTGCGTCCCGCCTTGGCCAAAAGCGAGCTGCTATTGTGGATTGCCCGCGACGAACGCGGCGTCGTTGGCACCGTGCAACTCGAGCTCTGCCAGAAACCGAATGGCCGTAATCGTGCGGAGGTGGTGAAGCTATTGGTGCATAGCCGCGCTCGCCGCAACGGCGTAGGTCTGGCGCTGATGAAGACGTTGGAGCAGGCGGCACTGCAACAGCAGCGCGGGCTATTGTACCTGGATACGCAGGCTGGCTCAGCGGCTGAAGCGCTTTATCGCAGCCTGGGTTATCGCTGTTTGGGCGAGCTACCGGATTATGCAGCGGGCCCCGATGGGCATTATCATCCGACCGTCATTTATTACAAACGTCTATTCACCGTAAACCAACCTTCGCGCGCCATTGCCTGCTAGCCTTCAGGCGGTATCCGGCCCCGATGATACCGCCTTGCAACCCCGCCTTATCAACTGCGCGCCGCTTCGCACAATTGACATAAACTGCTGCCTATCGACAACTTTTGCGAAAAAAGTCTACGCCAAAAACGAAGCTGTCTATAATATGCAGCTTGTTTATTCTCTGGAGTTGGCGTCCGGCGCCTTTCCCAACCTGCGTTAACAGGCAGAATTTGGCTTATGATAAAAAGAGATCAATCTTTAGCAACGCCTTACCTACAGTTCGATCGTACCCAATGGGCTGCGTTGCGAGATTCGGTGCCGCTGACGTTATCGGAAGAAGAGATCGTTAAGCTGAAAGGGATTAACGAAGATCTCTCGTTGGAAGAAGTTGCGCAGATTTATCTGCCGCTGTCACGACTATTGAACTTCTATATCAGTTCCAACCTGCGCCGACAGGCGGTGCTCGAGCAATTCCTCGGCACCGACGGGCAAAAAATTCCCTATGTCATCGGCATCGCCGGCAGCGTAGCCGTAGGTAAGAGCACGACCGCACGTCTGTTGCAGGCGTTGCTGAGCCGCTGGCCGGAACACCGCAGCGTTGAGTTGATCACGACCGACGGCTTCTTGCATCCTAATAAGGTGCTGAACGAACGCGGCCTGATGAAGAAAAAAGGCTTCCCGCAGTCTTACGATATGCATAGCCTGGTGAAATTCGTGTCAGAAGTGAAATCCGGCGCCAAACGCGTTACCGCTCCGGTTTATTCTCATTTAATCTATGACGTTGTACCTGAGGGTAATAAAGTCATCGAGCAACCGGATATTCTGATCCTGGAAGGGCTTAACGTATTGCAAAGCGGTATGGATTACCCGCACGATCCTCATCGCGTATTCGTTTCCGATTTTGTCGACTTCTCCATATATGTCGATGCCCCGGAGACGCTATTGCAAAGCTGGTATATCAATCGTTTCCTGAAATTCCGTCAGGGCGCATTTTCCAATCCCGATTCTTATTTCCATAACTATTCAAAATTGCCGGAACCGGAAGCGATTAATATCGCTACACAATTGTGGAATGAAATTAACGGCTTGAATTTGCAGCAGAATATACTACCTACCCGCGAACGCGCCAGCCTGATCATGACCAAAAGCGCCAACCATGCCGTTGAAAGCGTGCGCTTAAGAAAGTAAGACTACCGATCGCTCAAGGGGACGGTAACGTCCCCTTGGTTGCGCTCGCTATTCTGCACTGCGCAGCGATATCTCTCCGCCGATAAAGGGTTTGATCTCCCCATCTTGTTCCAGCAGCAGTGCCCCCTGCGAATCGATGCCTCGTGCGATCCCTACAATCTGCCGCTCACCAATCAGCAGTTTGACCGGTCTGTCGATAAAATTATCCAACGTGCGCCAACGACCAATGAATGGCCCCAGCCCATCTATCTCGAATTGTTTTAACGACTGCCGCAATTCATTGAGCAAAGTAGCAGTCAGCTCATTACGATCGATGTTAATGCCGGCTTCTTGCAGGTTGATCCAACCTTGGTTGATCCCCCCGGCATTGGTATCCCGCATCGCCAAATTAATGCCAGCACCGATGACCAACTGAGCCGCATCGCCAGTTTTTCCTGTCAACTCGACCAGGATCCCTGCCAATTTGCGATCATTCAGGTAGAGGTCGTTGGGCCATTTTACTCGCACGTCTTTAGCACCAAGGCGTTGCAAGACCTCCGCCATCACCATGCCGATCACCAGGCTCAGCCCCATCGCCGCAGCTGGCCCCTGTTCCAATCGCCAAAACATCGACAGGTATAAATTGGCGCCAAACGGCGAAATCCACTGGCGCCCACGACGACCGCGGCCAGCCAGTTGATACTCAGCGATGCAGGCGTCGCCAGATTGTAGTGTTTCGATACGATCCAGCAAATATTGATTGGTAGAGTCGACTACCGGCAACACGGTAACGCGTTTGTCGTCCAACCCTTTTAGAATGCGTTCCGCCTCCAATAGCGGCATGGGGGCAGGCAAGCTGTACCCTTTGCCAGGCACGGTAAAGACATCCAGCCCCCACTCGCGAATGGTTTGAATATGCTTATTGATCGCAGCACGGCTCATGCCGAGTGACTCACCGAGGTGTTCCCCGGAATGGAATTCGCCGTCGGCCAACAACGCGATCAGTTTTAACGGAACCTTGGTATCTTTCATGACAGCACCGCCACGGCATTCAGCTCACCGGTCGCGCCAATAAAGCGCACCTCAGGCTCCAACCACACACCGAATTTATCGGCCACCGTCTTGCGTACGTGGCGCGCCAGCGCCACCACATCCTGGCTGTGGGCATTGTCGATGTTCACCAGCACCAGCGCCTGCTGGCGGTGTACCGCAGCACCACCGATGCGATATCCTTTCAGCTCGCATTGGTCGATAAGCCAGCCGGCGGCCAGCTTCACCTGACCATCCTGCTGCGGATAATGCGGCATGCCAGGATATTTGGCGACGAGTTCTGCGGCTTTCTCTGCGTTCACCAAAGGATTCTTGAAGAAGCTGCCGGCATTGCCGGTTTCGCGCGGATCGGGCAGCTTGCTGCGACGCATAGCACATACGGATTCAAATACCTGAAGCGGCGTCACCGTGGTGGGCTCCAGCTTGGCCAGATCGCCGTAACTCAATTTGGGTTGCCACTGTTTGTTGAGACGCAGACCCAGCCCGACAATGACATGCCCAGTTTGGAAACGGTGCTTGAAAATGCTTTCCCGGTAGCCAAAACCACACTCGGCAGCCGGGATGCGATCGATAGCGCCGGTAGAGAAGTCCAGCAAATCGACATACTCGCAGACGTCTTTCAATTCGACGCCGTAGGCGCCGATGTTCTGAATAGGGGCGGAACCGGCCAATCCAGGGATCAACGCCAGGTTTTCCAGGCCGCAGATCCCAGCCTGCAGCGTATATTGCACCAGGTCATGCCAATTTTCACCGGAGCTGACGTGGAGATACCAGGCATCGTTATCTTCTCGAACATCGATACCCTTCAACTGATTGACCATTACCGTGCCCGAGAAATCCTCCAGGAACAGCACGTTGCTACCTTCACCGAGAATCAGCAGCGGCTCCTGACGCTTGCGCGTTTGTTGCCACACCTTGAGCATCAGCTCAATTCTATCGGCCATGATCAGGTGCGCTGCGTTGACCGGGAGCGCAAACGTATTGTGGTTTTTTAAAGACGCGCTTTCAGTAGACATAACGTTCAGTACCTATACGGAAATAATCTTTCGCCTAGTCTACTCGATTCGAGGCGTCTGGCTAATATTTGTTTTAATTAACGTGAAATTTATCGAATAATACACTAAAGAATTAAGATTTATCTTTGATATAGCCAGATATTTCTTATCAACACATTAATAAATAGGCATTTTTATTATTTAAATAATAATCTGAAGCTATCAATTATATATTAATCTGGCTATTTCTCTGGCAAAAAACATTATGATTCCTTATAAGAATAAGCTACATATGCCAAAAAGGTATTTTTCAAAGTAATAGATACAGCCAGTATATTTATTTTACGCATAGCAAAAAGCCCTGAACGTCAGTTCAGGGCTTTCGGCTTTATTTGATGCCTGGCAGTGTCCTACTCTCGCATGGGGAGACCCCACACTACCATCGGCGCTACGGCGTTTCACTTCTGAGTTCGGCATGGGGTCAGGTGGGACCACCGCGCTATTGCCGCCAGGCAAATTCTGTTTCATTCCAACCGCCTCACTTCCATGAAGCCATCAGAACCAATCTCGGAACTTCGCTGAAAATCTCTCTAAAAACACCTTCGGTGTTGTAAGGTTAAGCCTCACGGATCATTAGTACTGGTTAGCTCAATGCATCGCTGCACTTACACACCCAGCCTATCAACGTCTTAGTCTTAAACGTTCCTTCAGGGGCCTTAAAGGCCCAGGGAAGACTCATCTTGAGGCAAGTTTCGCGCTTAGATGCTTTCAGCGCTTATCTTTTCCGCACTTAGCTACCGGGCAATGCCATTGGCATGACAACCCGAACACCAGTGGTGCGTTCACTCCGGTCCTCTCGTACTAGGAGCAACCCCTCTCAATCTTCCAACGCCCACGGCAGATAGGGACCGAACTGTCTCACGACGTTCTAAACCCAGCTCGCGTACCACTTTAAATGGCGAACAGCCATACCCTTGGGACCTACTTCAGCCCCAGGATGTGATGAGCCGACATCGAGGTGCCAAACACCGCCGTCGATATGAACTCTTGGGCGGTATCAGCCTGTTATCCCCGGAGTACCTTTTATCCGTTGAGCGATGGCCCTTCCATTCAGAACCACCGGATCACTAAGACCTACTTTCGTACCTGCTCGAGCCGTCACTCTCGCAGTCAAGCTAGCTTATGCCTTTGCACTAACCTCACGATGTCCGACCGTGATTAGCTAACCTTCGTGCTCCTCCGTTACTCTTTGGGAGGAGACCGCCCCAGTCAAACTACCCACCAGACACTGTCCTCACCCCGGATTACGGGGCCGAGTTAGAACATCAAACATTAAAGGGTGGTATTTCAAGGATGGCTCCACGCAGACTGGCGTCCACGCTTCAAAGCCTCCCACCTATCCTACACATCAAGGCTCAATGTTCAGTGTCAAGCTATAGTAAAGGTTCACGGGGTCTTTCCGTCTTGCCGCGGGTACACTGCATCTTCACAGCGAGTTCAATTTCACTGAGTCTCGGGTGGAGACAGCCTGGCCATCATTACGCCATTCGTGCAGGTCGGAACTTACCCGACAAGGAATTTCGCTACCTTAGGACCGTTATAGTTACGGCCGCCGTTTACTGGGGCTTCGATCAAGAGCTTCGCCTTGCGGCTGACCCCATCAATTAACCTTCCAGCACCGGGCAGGCGTCACACCGTATACGTCCACTTTCGTGTTTGCACAGTGCTGTGTTTTTATTAAACAGTTGCAGCCAGCTGGTATCTTCGACTGGCTTCAGCTCCATCCGCGAGGGACTTCACCTACATGCCAGCGTGCCTTCTCCCGAAGTTACGGCACCATTTTGCCTAGTTCCTTCACCCGAGTTCTCTCAAGCGCCTTGGTATTCTCTACCTGACCACCTGTGTCGGTTTGGGGTACGATTTAATGTTACCTGGAGCTTAGAGGATTTTCCTGGAAGCAGGGCATCAACTACTTCTGCACCGTAGTGCATCGTCATCACGCCTCAGGGTTAGTATGCAACCGGATTTACCAGGTCACACCCCCTACACGCTTAAACCGGGACAACCGTCGCCCGGCTAGCCTAGCCTTCTCCGTCCCCCCTTCGCAGTAACACCAAGTACAGGAATATTAACCTGTTTCCCATCGACTACGCTTTTCAGCCTCGCCTTAGGGGTCGACTCACCCTGCCCCGATTAACGTTGGACAGGAACCCTTGGTCTTCCGGCGAGCGGGCTTTTCACCCGCTTTATCGTTACTTATGTCAGCATTCGCACTTCTGATACCTCCAGCAACCCTCACAGGCCACCTTCAACGGCTTACAGAACGCTCCCCTACCCAACAACGCCTAAGCGTCGCTGCCGCAGCTTCGGTGCATGGTTTAGCCCCGTTACATCTTCCGCGCAGGCCGACTCGACCAGTGAGCTATTACGCTTTCTTTAAATGATGGCTGCTTCTAAGCCAACATCCTGGCTGTCTATGCCTTCCCACATCGTTTCCCACTTAACCATGACTTTGGGACCTTAGCTGGCGGTCTGGGTTGTTTCCCTCTTCACGACGGACGTTAGCACCCGCCGTGTGTCTCCCGTGATAACATTCTTCGGTATTCGGAGTTTGCATCGGTTTGGTAAGCCGGGATGGCCCCCTAGCCGAAACAGTGCTCTACCCCCGAAGATGAGTTCACGAGGCGCTACCTAAATAGCTTTCGGGGAGAACCAGCTATCTCCCGGTTTGATTGGCCTTTCACCCCCAGCCACAAGTCATCCGCTAATTTTTCAACATTAGTCGGTTCGGTCCTCCAGTTAGTGTTACCCAACCTTCAACCTGCCCATGGCTAGATCACCGGGTTTCGGGTCTATACCTTGCAACTAATCGCCCAGTTAAGACTCGGTTTCCCTACGGCTCCCCTATACGGTTAACCTTGCTACAAAATATAAGTCGCTGACCCATTATACAAAAGGTACGCAGTCACACCACGAAGGTGCTCCCACTGCTTGTACGTACACGGTTTCAGGTTCTATTTCACTCCCCTCGCCGGGGTTCTTTTCGCCTTTCCCTCACGGTACTGGTTCACTATCGGTCAGTCAGGAGTATTTAGCCTTGGAGGATGGTCCCCCCATATTCAGACAGGATGTCACGTGTCCCGCCCTACTCATCGAACTCACGACCTGTGCATTTTAGTGTACGGGGCTATCACCCTTTGCTGCGCGACTTTCCAGACGCTTCCACTAACACACAAGCCGATTCAGGTTCTGGGCTCCTCCCCGTTCGCTCGCCGCTACTGGGGGAATCTCGGTTGATTTCTTTTCCTCGGGGTACTTAGATGTTTCAGTTCCCCCGGTTCGCCTCATGCCACTATGTATTCATGACATGATAGTGTGTCGAAACACACTGGGTTTCCCCATTCGGGTATCGCCGGTTATAACGGTTCATATCACCTTACCGACGCTTTTCGCAGATTAGCACGCCCTTCATCGCCTCTGACTGCCTAGGCATCCACCGTGTACGCTTAGTCACTTAACCTCACAACCCGAAGATGTTTCCATCGTTCGTGCTGCAAACATTTGAGAGACTCTATGACAGGTTACTCTTTATCCCAATACGTCTACGGAGGGATAAATTTCAGCCGTCATGTTTCAATTTTCAGCTTGTTCCAGATTGTTAAAGAGCAATATCTTAAACATGACTCGCAAGTCATCTTTAAGATTTTTTCGGTTATCGCTAACCGGTGATAATGTCTTTCACTCATTATCGGAATGGCGTCCCCAAGGGGATTCGAACCCCTGTTACAGCCGTGAAAGGGCAGTGTCCTAGGCCTCTAGACGATGGGGACCCGAAATTGGCTTATCGAATCACCGATTCGATAATTTCGGGTAAAGGTGAGATTTTTCGTGAAAAATCGAGCGCCATTGTCGTTTGTCACTGCACTGGACAGTCACAAATCTCCCGGCACTTACCTATACCACAAGGTTTTGTTTGCTCATTACTTTTTCATCAGACAATCTGTGTGAGCACGCCACTCGAACTAATATCTTTAGGTAAGGAGGTGATCCAACCGCAGGTTCCCCTACGGTTACCTTGTTACGACTTCACCCCAGTCATGAATCACAAAGTGGTAAGCGCCCTCCCGAAGGTTAAGCTACCTACTTCTTTTGCAACCCACTCCCATGGTGTGACGGGCGGTGTGTACAAGGCCCGGGAACGTATTCACCGTAGCATTCTGATCTACGATTACTAGCGATTCCGACTTCATGGAGTCGAGTTGCAGACTCCAATCCGGACTACGACATACTTTATGAGGTCCGCTTGCTCTCGCGAGGTCGCTTCTCTTTGTATATGCCATTGTAGCACGTGTGTAGCCCTACTCGTAAGGGCCATGATGACTTGACGTCATCCCCACCTTCCTCCAGTTTATCACTGGCAGTCTCCTTTGAGTTCCCGGCCGAACCGCTGGCAACAAAGGATAAGGGTTGCGCTCGTTGCGGGACTTAACCCAACATTTCACAACACGAGCTGACGACAGCCATGCAGCACCTGTCTCAGAGTTCCCGAAGGCACCAATCCATCTCTGGAAAGTTCTCTGGATGTCAAGAGTAGGTAAGGTTCTTCGCGTTGCATCGAATTAAACCACATGCTCCACCGCTTGTGCGGGCCCCCGTCAATTCATTTGAGTTTTAACCTTGCGGCCGTACTCCCCAGGCGGTCGATTTAACGCGTTAGCTCCGGAAGCCACGCCTCAAGGGCACAACCTCCAAATCGACATCGTTTACAGCGTGGACTACCAGGGTATCTAATCCTGTTTGCTCCCCACGCTTTCGCACCTGAGCGTCAGTCTTCGTCCAGGGGGCCGCCTTCGCCACCGGTATTCCTCCAGATCTCTACGCATTTCACCGCTACACCTGGAATTCTACCCCCCTCTACGAGACTCTAGCTTGCCAGTTTCAAATGCAGTTCCCAGGTTGAGCCCGGGGATTTCACATCTGACTTAACAAACCGCCTGCGTGCGCTTTACGCCCAGTAATTCCGATTAACGCTTGCACCCTCCGTATTACCGCGGCTGCTGGCACGGAGTTAGCCGGTGCTTCTTCTGCGAGTAACGTCAATTGATGAACGTATTAAGTTCACCACCTTCCTCCTCGCTGAAAGTGCTTTACAACCCGAAGGCCTTCTTCACACACGCGGCATGGCTGCATCAGGCTTGCGCCCATTGTGCAATATTCCCCACTGCTGCCTCCCGTAGGAGTCTGGACCGTGTCTCAGTTCCAGTGTGGCTGGTCATCCTCTCAGACCAGCTAGGGATCGTCGCCTAGGTGAGCCATTACCCCACCTACTAGCTAATCCCATCTGGGCACATCTGATGGCAAGAGGCCCGAAGGTCCCCCTCTTTGGTCTTGCGACGTTATGCGGTATTAGCTACCGTTTCCAGTAGTTATCCCCCTCCATCAGGCAGTTTCCCAGACATTACTCACCCGTCCGCCGCTCGTCACCCAGAGAGCAAGCTCTCTTGTGCTACCGCTCGACTTGCATGTGTTAAGCCTGCCGCCAGCGTTCAATCTGAGCCATGATCAAACTCTTCAATTAAAAGCTTGATTTGCTTCCACTCGAGAAGCGATGCTCAAAGATTTACTGCATGAATTTTACTTCAGTTAGTCACTCTTCAAGACTTGATATTTTTTTGCATCCGAAGATGCTGGATATCGTCTTGTGGAGTGCCCACACAGATTGTCTGATAAATTGTTAAAGAGCAGTGCCGATAAACTCATCGGCGCGGGCTGCGTATATTACGCTTTTCACCCGGAGAGTCAAGCGTTTATTTCGCTTTCTTCTCGCTGACCCGGCGGCTTGTCAGTCGTTGTTCCCGGTCAGTGGAGGCGCATTATAGGGAGTTCTCGGCGGGCCGCAACCCCTAAATGCAAAAAACTTTTCAAGCGCGGATTTTTTCGGCAAAACGCTGGCCAAACCCGCGTTTTTGTCACTTTTCGTACTGGATCTGGCTAAATTCCTGGGCAAAGCGGTCGACCTGTTGCCAATCTGTGTACTCCACTTCCTTACTGGTATCCGTTTCACCGCCCGTCATACGCATAATGAATTGAATCATGATGCGATCGAACCAGCGATAGCGCGGATAACGCAATGCGCCGGCAAACACCGCGCACTGTTTTGGCTGCCACGGCGAAGCCAACAGGAACTTACGGGTATAGGCGTTGGTTTGCGGCGAACGCTTTTCCGGTTTACGCGCGGTCAGGTTGACGGCAAAGAATGCGCTCGGCATCCGATTCAACTGCTCGGCATGACGCTTGACGAATTTATCCAGCGCCGGGTTAAAGTGCCCATAACGGATAGAAGCGCCGATCATCACCTGCTGATATTGGCTAAGATCGACCTGTTCTGCCTGCAGCAGATCGATCACCTCACAACGCAGCGTGTCCTGCAACTTGCTTGCTATATAAGAAGCGATAGCACGTGTTTGCCCGTCACGGCTCGAATAAAGTATCAATGCCTTCATGGCGTACTCCTTATATCAGGCTTACTCACGCCAGAAGGTTGGCGTGAACAGCACCAGCAATGTAAATACTTCCAGGCGCCCGAACAGCATCGTCACCACCAGGACCCACTTGGCCGCCGCCGGCATCGTGGTGAAGTTATCCGCCACTACGCCCAGGCCGGGGCCAAGGTTATTGAGCGTTGCCGTCACTGCGGCGAACGCGGAAAAGTCGTCAACGCCGGTGGCAATGATCGCCAGCATGCTGACGATAAACACCAGCGCATAGGCAGAGAAGAATCCCCACACCGCCTCCAGAATGCGTTCCGGCAGCGCGCGGTTGCCCAATTTGATGGTATAGACCGCGTTGGGGTGCACCAGCCTTTTCAACTCACGCGAGCCTTGCAGGTACAGAAGCAGGATACGGATCACCTTCAGGCCGCCGCCGGTCGAGCCGGCGCAACCGCCGATGAACGCCGAGCACAGCAACAACATCGGCAGGAACAGCGGCCACTTGGCGATGCTGTCGGTCGTGAAACCGGCCGTAGTCGCCATCGATACCACCTGGAAGAACGCCTGATTGAGCGTTTCCATACCGCTCTTATAGACGCCATGTCCCCAGAGCACCAACGTACACACCACCACCAGCGTCAACTGAACGAAGATAAACATGCGGAATTCAGGATCGCGCCCATACACCTTCAGGCTGCGGCCGCTCAGCAAAGCGAAGTGCAGGCCGTAGTTACAGCCGGAAATCAGCAGGAACACGGCGATGATGGTGTTGATGGTCGGGCTGGCGTAATAACCGATACTGGCGTCGTGGGTAGAAAAACCGCCGATGGCGATGGTCGAGAAACTGTGGCCGATGGCATCGAACACCGACATCCCAGCCCCCCAGAGCGCCAGCGCACAGGCGACGGTCAGCAATACATAGATTAGCCACAGGGTTTTGGCGGTTTCGGCGATGCGTGGACGCATCTTGTTATCTTTCAGCGGCCCGGGCATTTCCGCCCGATACAGCTGCATGCCGCCGACGCCGAGTATCGGCAGTATCGCCACCGCCAACACGATGATCCCCATGCCGCCCATCCATTGCAGCATTTGGCGATAGAAAAGAATAGCCTTCGGCAGCGAGTCCAACCCCACCAGCGTCGTCGCACCGGTGGTCGTCAATCCCGAGAAGGATTCAAAGAAGGCGTCGGTCAGCGACAAATTGGGCCGTTCCGAAAACAGGAACGGCAATGCCCCCACGCTGCCCAGCACGGTCCAGAACAGCACGACGATCAGGAAGCCTTCACGCGGCTTCAGCTCGTGTTTTTGCTTGCGGTTCGGCCACCACAGCATCAGCCCGATGGTCAGCGCCACGAAGAACGTTTGGCTGAACGCGCGCCCCGCCCCATCGCGATAAATCAATGCCACCAGGCCGGGAATAAACATCGTCCCGGAGAACAGGATGACCAGCAGACCAACGATACGGGTTATGGCGCGAAAATGCATTTCAGCACGATCCTTAGCAATTCAATTGGGAGGAATTATTGCGAAATGGGGGTTAATTGCAAATTACCGCGACTGAGATCACGCAATTTATTCCCAAACAGCTCGACCTCGGTGGCCGGCAACGCCAGATGCAGCACGACGGCGGCACCGTACTCGCCCTGCAGGATCCGACCTGCGGTTTGCTGCAGCAAGTTCTCCACCAGCGCCAACTGCGCATAGTCGCACTGCAAGATATATTCGGCTTCCGGCACCTTTTCTACCAACACCAGCTGCTTCAACGCCTGTTGGACACCGTTGCCATAGGCTTTCACCAGCCCGCCGGTGCCCAACTTGACGCCGCCATAGTAACGAACGACCACGGCGGTCACTTCGCCGATACCGCTGCCCATCAGCTGCGCGAGGATCGGTTTGCCAGCGGTGCCCGACGGTTCTCCATCGTCGGAGAACCCCAGCTGCTGTGAGTCATCGGGGCTACCGGCGACGAAGGCCCAACAATGGTGCCTCGCCGCCGGGTGCTCATCCCGCACTTGCTGAATAAACGCCTTTGCCGCTTCTACCCCGCTGGTTGGCGCCAGCAGGGTGATAAAACGGCTCTTCTTTATTTCTTCGGTAAAGCGGGTTGCTTCCGCCGGTATCGGGTACGGCCGCATCAGGCCAGGTTCAGATCGCGCGTCATGTTCTCGATACGCTTTTCATGGATCACGATATTGTCTTCGATGCGAATACCGCCATACGGTTTCAGCGTATCGATGCGATCCCAGGCGAAGTGCTGCTTGAACTCACCGCTGCGCCACGGCGCCAACAGAGATTCGATGAAGTACAGACCCGGCTCGATGGTCAACACCATGCCCGGCTGCAACACGCGGGTACAACGCAGGAACGGATACTTGGACGGCGCCGCCAGATGGGTGCCTTGCTCGTCCTGCATAAAGCCTGCGGCGTCGTGCACCTGCAGGCCCAGCGGGTGCCCCAGCCCGTGCGGCAGGAACGGCGTGGTGATGCCCGTTTCAACCATCGCCTCTTCGCTGAGGCCATTCACCAGTTTGTGATTCTTGAGCAACTTGGCGATGCGCTGGTGCATCTGCACATGGTAGTCGGTATAGCGCACGCCGGTTTTAATGGTGTCGATCAGCGCCAGCTGTTCACTATTGAGATCTTTCACCAGATGAGCGAACTCGCTGCCGCTTTGCGCCGCATAGGTACGCGTCAGATCGGCGGCGTAGCCGTTATATTCCGCCCCGGCGTCGATCAGAAAACTCAGGGACTCGGCCGGCGGCTGATGATCCAGCTTGGTGTAGTGCAGCACCGAAGCGTGCTCGTTCAACGCCACGATGTTGTCGTAAGGCACATCGGTATCGCGGTGGCCGGTCGCCGTCAGGTAGGCCAGATTGATGTCGAATTCGCTCATGCCGGAGAGGAAGGCCTCATGCGCGGCACGATGGCCGGTTACCGCCGTCTTCTGCGCTTCGCGCATGCAGGCCAGCTCATAGCCGGTTTTAATCGAACGGTGGAAATCCAGGTAGTTCAGCACCGCTTTCGGGTTGATGTTTTCCGAAGGGATGCCGAGATCGCGGGCGCGCTGTTGGGCATAACCGATATAGCCGACACGCTCGCGCTGCGGCGGAAGCTGCTGGGCGATGGCGTCGGCGTTGGCCAGCGGCATCAATTCAAGGGATTTGGTCCAGAAACTGTCCGGCAGCGGCTCTACGCTGTGCCAGTAGTCAACCGGGGAGTAGAACCACAGCTTCGGCTTGTTGACGCCATCTATCCACAACCAGCAGTTCGGCACCGACGTCACCGGCACCCAGGCTTTGAAATGCGCGTTCACTTTGAACGGATAGCTATGGTCGTCCAAAAATACCTTTTGCAGTTCCCCGGAGTGAATCAGCAGCGCATCCAACTTGTTGCGCTCCAGCACTTCGCGCGCGCGTTTTTGCAGCTCTGCCAGGTGGTCGTTATACAAAGAAGCCAGCGTTTCCATCACAGTACCCTTATGCCTTAGCACGAAAGAAGTCATCTTAACACAGCGCTCCGACGCTCCAACCTCATCGCGTTGGGCATGCGGAGCAGCTCGCAATTCCCTGCAAATGCCGTTACATCCGCAGCTTAACCATTAACCAGCCGCCCAAACCGAGCAGCGCTATCGCCAGCGCCCACAGGCCATGGTGTTCCAACAACACCGCACCGGCCGCGGCGACGCCCGCCAGACACTGCTGCAGAAAGCCGCACAGCGCCATCGCATAGGCACCGTACTCTTTGGCATCGCTGACCGCCATCGCCATGCTGTTGGGAAACAGCACCGCCTGGCCAAAAATGGTCAGGCAATACAGCGCAATGAACAGCGCCATACCGGAAAGGCCGGCCAGGACGCCGCTCCACCACAGCAGCAGGATCGCCGCCGTCGCCAGCGCCACGATGCCGCTGCCGGCCTGCATCAGTTTTTTCCCGCCGAGACGCGCCACCGTACGGTTCACCGTCAGCGCCCCGCTGAAGTAGGCGATGCCGATCACCAGCCCCAGCGCGCCGAACGCCGTGACGTTGAGCCCAAACCCCTGCTGCATGACGAACGGGCTCACCTCCTGCAGTGTCACCGTGGTGGCAAACCCCAGCCCACCGACGCAGGCCGGCCAAAAAAATCCCGGCCGCCGCAGGATGGCGAAGTAGGTGGCCGCCATCGCCGGGCGTGGCCCGCGAGCACGCCCTGCCTCCAGCGGCAGCGTCGCCATCAGCGCCAGAATGGCCAAACCGGTGGCGCCCATCAAGACGAAGCCCATCTGCCAGTGTGAATATTGGCTGAGCAGGCCACCGACGAACTGGCCGCCGCCCAGCGCGGTGATAAAGGCGATGGAGAGCACAGACAGCCGTCGCGCCAACTCGTCACCGCTCCAGTTATCCCGCACGATGATGCGCGCGATGATCGCCGCACCGCCGGCACCCACGCCCTGCAGCGCACGCAGCGTCAGCAATTGGGCGCCGTTGCTGCACAGCGCCAACAGCCCGCTGCAGCCAATGAAAAGAAATAAAGACAGCGTCAGGGGCGCGCGGCGGCCAAAGCGATCGGCGGCCGCGCCCCAAAACAGCACCGGCAAGGCGGCGCCGATGACGAAGATTGAAATGGACAGCTCGGTGGCACGCCGGCTCATCGCCAGCTCCCGCATCACCGTTGGCAGCGAAGGCAAATACACGGTCGTCGCCATTTGCGCCATAAACACCAACAGACACGCCAGCGCCATGGTTCTGGCGGGAATGCTCCATAAGCCGCTGCGTTTGACACAAGCTGCCTTAGTCATGCGTAACCTCGTCTGAATGTTCATTCGCTGCGAGCAAGTGTATGAGTGCCGACAAGCTCCAGCAAATGCCGATAGCACATAAAATATAACTTCGTTTCAAATCAAAAAACTAACTTGGCGACATGTGATCCGACCAGCAAATATGCAATCTCTCATTTGCATATTTTTAACATAAAAACCACACTCCTCTTCATCTGGTCATACCAGATCATACGCTGATTCAGGAGATAGACATGCTCTACCAAGGCGAAACATTACAACTGCACTGGCTCGATAACGGCATCGCCGAGCTGGTGTTCAACGCACCGGGCTCGGTCAACAAGCTGGACACCCGCACCGTCGCCAGCCTGGGCGAAGCGCTCACCGTGCTGGAAAACCAGCCAGAGCTCAAGGGGCTGCTGCTGCGCTCCACCAAAGCCGCATTTATCGTCGGCGCCGATATCACCGAATTCCTTTCTCTGTTCGCCGCGCCGGCTGAAAAGCTGCACGAGTGGCTGGTATTCGCCAACAACGTCTTTAACCGGCTGGAAGATTTGCCGGTACCGACCATTTCGGCCATTAACGGCTATGCACTCGGCGGCGGTTGCGAATGCATTCTGGCGACCGATTTCCGCGTCGCCTCACCGGACGCGCGCATCGGCCTGCCGGAAACCAAATTGGGCATCATGCCGGGCTTCGGCGGTTCTGTCCGCCTGCCACGCCTGCTGGGTAACGACAGCGCGCTGGAAATCATCGCCGCCGGCAAAGACGTCAGCGCCAAAGACGCGTTGAAAGTCGGCCTGGTGGATGCGGTGGTAGCACCGGAAAAACTGGCCGAAGCGGCGCTGAAAATGCTGCAACAGGCGATCGACGGCAAGCTGGACTGGCGCGCCGCACGTCAACCTAAGCTGGAGCCGCTGAAGCTCAGCCCGATCGAAGCGGCAATGAGCTTCACCACCGCCAAAGGCATGGTGCTGCAGACCGCCGGTAAACATTACCCGGCACCGATGACCGCGGTGAAAACCATTGAAGCCGCCGCCAAGCTGGGCCGCGATGAGGCACTGAAACTGGAAACCGCCAGCTTCGTGCCGTTGGCACGATCCAACGAAGCGCGTGCGCTGGTCGGCATCTTCCTTAACGATCAGTTCGTGAAAGGCCAGGCGAAAAAGCTGGCCAAGAATGTGGACGCGCCGAAACAGGCGGCGGTGCTGGGCGCCGGCATCATGGGCGGTGGCATCGCCTACCAATCGGCGCTGAAAGGCGTGCCGGTGATCATGAAGGACATCAGCGACAAATCACTGACGCTGGGCATGAACGAAGCGGCCAAGCTGCTCAATAAGCAGCTGGAACGCGGCAAACTGGATGGCCTGAAAATGGCGCAGGTGCTGTCGACCATTCAACCAACGTTGGACTACGCCGGCATCGAGCGCGCGCAGGTGATCGTCGAAGCGGTCGTGGAGAACCCGAAGGTCAAAGCCGCCGTACTGTCGGAAGTGGAAAACCTGATCGGCGAAGAGACCGTTCTGGCGTCGAACACCTCGACCATTCCGATTAATCACCTGGCAAAATCGTTGAAGCGCCCGCAAAACTTCTGCGGCATGCACTTCTTTAACCCGGTACACCGCATGCCGCTGGTTGAAATCATCCGCGGCGAACAAACCAGCGACGAGACCATTGCCAAAGTGGTGGCCTACGCCAGCCGCATGGGCAAAACGCCGATCGTGGTGAACGACTGCCCGGGCTTCTTCGTCAACCGCGTGCTGTTCCCATACTTCGCCGGTTTCAGCCTGCTGCTGCGCGACGGCGCCGACTTCCGTCAGATCGATAAAGTGATGGAAAAACAGTTCGGTTGGCCGATGGGCCCGGCCTACCTGCTCGACGTGGTGGGCATCGACACCGCACACCACGCGCAAGCGGTAATGGCCGCCGGCTTCCCGGAGCGCATGAGCAAAGACTATCGCGATGCCATTGACGTGATGTTCGACAACCAGCGCTTCGGTCAGAAAAACCAGCTGGGCTTCTACCGCTACAGCCAGGACAACAAAGGTAAGCCGCGCAAGGACAACGACGAGCAGACCGATGCGCTGTTGGCCGAAGTGAGCCAACCGCGCCAGACCATCAGCGACGAAGAGATCGTTGCGCGCATGATGATCCCGATGATCAACGAAGTGGTGCGTTGCCTGGAAGAGAAGATCGTCGCCAGCCCGGCGGAAGCCGATATGGCACTGGTGTACGGCATCGGCTTCCCTCCGTTCCATGGCGGCGCATTCCGCTACCTGGATACGCTCTGCACCGCCAACTACGTTGAGCTGGCCCAGCGTTACGCACACCTCGGCGCCCTGTATCAGGTGCCGGCCGGTCTGCGCGCCAAGGCCGAGCGCAATGAAAGCTACTACCCGGTGGCGACACCGCTGTCCGACGTCGCTACCCGCCAACCGGCATGAGGTCATAAAGATGGAAAACGTAGTTATTGTTGATGCCGTACGCACGCCGATGGGCCGCTCCAAGGGCGGCGCCTTCCGCCAGGTGCGCGCCGAAGATCTCTCCGCTCACCTGATGCGTGAAGTGTTGAGCCGTAACCCGGCGCTGGACGCCGCCGAGATCGATGACATTTACTGGGGCTGCGTGCAGCAGACGCTGGAGCAAGGCTTCAACATCGCCCGCAACGCCGCACTGCTGGCCGAAATCCCGCACCGCGTGCCGGCGGTGACCGTCAACCGCCTGTGCGGCTCTTCGATGCAGGCATTGCACGACGCGGCGCGCGCCATCATGGTTGGCGACGCACACGTCAGCCTGATCGGCGGCGTGGAACACATGGGCCATGTGCCGATGAACCACGGCGTGGATTTCCATCCGGGGCTGAGCCGCAGCGTGGCAAAAGCCGCCGGGATGATGGGGCTGACCGCCGAAATGCTGGCCAAGATGCACAACATCAGCCGCCAGATGCAGGATGAGTTTGCTGCCCGCTCCCACCAGCGCGCACATGCAGCGACGCTGGCGGGTTACTTCAAAAACGAGATCATTCCGACCAACGGCCACGACGCCGACGGCGTGCTGACCCGTTACGATTTCGATGAAGTCATTCGCCCGGAAACCACCGTCGAAAGCCTGTCGGCCCTGCGTCCGGCGTTCGATCCGGTCAACGGCACCGTCACCGCTGGCAGTTCTTCCGCCCTGTCGGACGGCGCTTCCGCCATGCTGCTGATGAGCGAGTCGCGCGCCAAAGCGCTCGGTTTGAAGGCCCGCGCCCGCATTCGCTCGATGGCGGTCGTCGGCTGCGATCCTTCCATCATGGGCTACGGCCCGGTGCCGGCCAGCAAGCTGGCGCTGAAACGCGCCGGTCTGAGCGTGCAGGACATCGATCTGTTCGAACTGAACGAAGCGTTCGCCGCCCAGTCGCTGCCGTGCATCAAAGATCTGGGGCTGATGGACAGTATCGACGACAAGATCAACCTGAACGGCGGCGCCATCGCGCTCGGCCACCCGCTGGGCTGTTCAGGCTCCCGCATCTCGACCACCCTGTTGAACAACATGGAACGTCGCGACGCACAGTTCGGTCTGGCGACCATGTGCATCGGCCTGGGCCAGGGCATCGCCACCGTATTTGAACGCGTTTAGCTGTGTCTATCTTGGGATGACCGCGTCACCACTTCAAATCGCGGCATCCCGCCAAGTTTAGTTGCCGTTCTTCCCGCCTGTCAGGGGCGGGTTTTTTTATGCCTGAAGTTTGCCGGCGCCCAAATAAAAACGGGGCGACCCTCGGCCACCCCGTTCACTGCGTATCGCCTCGGTCAGATAAACGAAAACGCGTCGCCAAACATATGCGCTTCCTGCGCGCCGCGCTCGGCGCAGAAACGCTCACGGGCGATTTTCGCCATCTCGAAACGCCCGGCGATGTAGATGTCGTGCTCCGCCAGCGTGCCGAAATCCTGCAGCACCGCGCTGAGCACGGTACCACTGCGGCCGCGCCATTCGGCTTCCGGCTGCTCGACCACCGGGATCACCTTCAGATTCGGATGCTGCAACGACAGCGCTTCCAGCTCGCTCAAATCGTACAGGTGCTTCAGCTCACGCCCGCCCCAGTAGATCGAAATGTCGCGATCGGGCTGCTGCTCCAGCGCGGTCAACAAGATTGAACGCGCGTAAGAGAAACCGGTGCCGCCGGCGATCAGCACCAGCGGACGGCTGCCCTCTTCCCGCAGCCAGGCGTCGCCATGCGGCACGTCAACGGTGATCGCCTGCTCTTTCAGGATGCGATCCATCACCGCCATGGCGTACAGATTCAGCTCCGAAGCACCGATATGCAGCTCGATGTACTCTTGCTGCGTCGGGGTTGATGCCAGCGAGAACGGGCGCTTGTCGCGCTCGTCCATCACCACCATCAGATATTGCCCTGCCTTGAAAGAAAACGGCTGCTCGGGCACCAGACGTACCCGATAAACCGTATCGGTAATGGCCTCTACCGAGGTCACTTTACAGCTCAATATTGTCATGCGTTCCCTCTGTCGGGTCATCAATGCAAAGCTGAGAACAGGGCCTGACGCTACAGCGTCGGTTCCCTGTCACTGAAGATTGCGAGCTCATCCCAGATTTCGTCGACGCGCGCACGTACCTTTTCATCCATCTGAATCGGACGGCCCCATTCGCGATCGGTTTCACCCGGCCATTTATTGGTGGCGTCCAGCCCCATCTTCGAACCCAGACCGGAAACCGGCGAGGCGAAGTCCAGATAGTCGATCGGCGTATTCTCCACCAGAACGGTATCCCTTGCCGGATCCATTCGTGTGGTGATCGCCCAAATTACGTCGTTCCAGTCGCGCGCATTGACGTCGTCATCGCAGACGATAACAAATTTGGTGTACATAAACTGCCGCAGGAACGACCAGACGCCCATCATCACGCGTTTCGCATGGCCGGCGTACTGTTTTTTCATGGTCACTACCGCCAGGCGGTACGAGCACCCTTCCGGCGGCAGATAGAAATCGACGATTTCCGGGAACTGTTTTTGCAGGATCGGCACGAACACTTCATTCAGCGCCACGCCCAGGATCGCCGGCTCATCCGGCGGGCGGCCGGTATAGGTCGAGTGGTAGATGGCGTTGCGGCGCTGGGTGATGTGGGTGACGGTGAACACCGGGAACTGGTCGATTTCATTGTAGTAACCGGTGTGGTCGCCGTAGGGGCCTTCCGGCGCCATTTCACCCGGCTCGATATAACCTTCCAGCACGATTTCGGCGCTGGCTGGCACTTCCAGATCGTTGGAAAGACACTTGACCACTTCGGTTTTATTGCCGCGCAGCAGCCCGGCAAAGGCATATTCAGACAGGGTATCCGGCACCGGCGTGACCGCACCGAGGATAGTGGCGGGATCGGCGCCCAGCGCCACCGCAACCGGGAAACGCTCGCCGGGGTGCGCCTGGCACCACTCCTGATAATCCAGCGCGCCGCCGCGATGCGACAGCCAGCGCATGATCACTTTATTCTTGCCCAGCACCTGCTGGCGGTAGATGCCGAGGTTTTGCCGTTCCTTATGCGGGCCACGGGTCACCGTCAGCCCCCAGGTGATCAGCGGCGCGGCGTCTTCCGGCCAGCAGTGCATCACCGGAATACGGCCCAGATCGACATCCTCACCCTGCCATACCTGCTCCTGACAAGGCGCGGACCCCAGCACCTTGGTCGGCATGTTCAGCACCTGCTTGAACTTCGGCATTTTGTCGAACAGATCGCGGAAGCCTTTCGGTGGCTCCGGTTCTTTGAGAAACGCCAGCAGTTTGCCGACTTCGCGCAGCGCGCTGATGTCTTCCTGCCCCATGCCCATCGCCACGCGATTGGCGGTGCCGAACAGGTTGCACAGCACCGGCATGTCGTACCCTTTCGGGTTTTCAAACAGCAATGCCGGGCCGCCTGCCCGCAGGGTGCGATCGGCAATCTCCGTCATTTCCAGGTAAGGATCGATCGGCTGGCTGATGCGTTTTAGTTCCCCTCTCTTCTCCAGCAACGAGAGGAAATCGCGTAAGTCACGGTATTTCATGCTGATCATTATAACGGCCTGTGGGGAGGGCATTATAAGCCCTCTTCACGGTTGTTGCTGCAATTTTGTTAACGCCGCCCGCTGCCGGGTGGCTCTCAGCCGCAGTTGAACGGCACCAGCGCAGCCAGCGCGCGCGTATCCTGATATTCGCGCGTCTCCTCGCCATGGCGGAACACCTTGAAGCCCTGCCCATTAGCGCTGAAGTAACGCAGCGCATTGCCTTCAACATGCAGCAGGCTGCCTTCCCGCAGCGCCACCACCGATTCGCTCGGGTTGATCGCGCAGAACTCCGCCAGGCGCTCGTCACGGGTTTCGCCCATGTGGCCGCTGATGTGCGCGTCGATGTAATGCGGGTTGATCTGTACCGGGAACAGCCCCAGCGCCGACAGCACCACGCTGCAGCGCACCGGCATGTCATTGGTGGTGCGAATGCTCGGCGTGGCCACATTGCAACCGGCGCTCCAGCCGACGTAAGGCACTTCACGCTCGCGCACCGCGCGCTGGATAGGCACGATCAGGCCTTGCTCATGCAGCATTTGGTTCAGCAACCAGGTATTGCCGCCGCTGACCAAAATGCATTCCGCCTGCGCGATCGCCGCCGCCGGTGAAGCGGCGTGGTGGATGCTGGTGACTTCGATGCCCAGCGTTTGCGCCAGTTCCTGCGCACGCTGGTCGTAGTCGTAACGGATCAGGGCGTAAGGGATAAAGACGGCGGATTTGATGCCACGACGCGCAATCATCGCCAGCAGTTGGCTTTTAGCGTACCCCAGCAGCTCGGCTTCACCAGACAGCTTGCCGTTGCTCAACAGAAACAGCTCCATTTCTTTCTCCCTCGGTCGAAAACGATGAATAGCGTCACAGCCGGTAGCGCAACGCCTTGCCATACTGTGACGGTAACAAATTTTTAGCCCTCTGTTATACCAGCGCCGTATCGATAAGTGTGTGACCCCTCGCTAATAGCCGCAGATTCATAGAGATAGGTGATGTTACACGCTGAAACTTGCATCACTATGTATCCGGAATAGCTTTTGATATGCTTACCGGCTGGCAGAAAGGCATGTGAAACTATGGAATCCTGGTATCTACTTTATTGCAAACGCGGTCAGCTGTTGCGAGCGCAGGAACATCTGGAGCGGCAGCAGGTAAACTGCCTCAGCCCGATCATCACGCTGGAAAAGATCGTGCGTGGTAAGCGCATCGCGGTCAGCGAACCCCTGTTTCCCAACTATCTGTTTGTGGAGTTCGACCCGGAGCGCATTCACACCACCACCATCAGCGCTACCCGTGGCGTCAGCCACTTCGTGCGTTTCGGCACGTTGCCGAGCGTCATCCCGAGCAAGGTGATCGATGAACTGCGCACGCACGCCTGCGAAACCTATGTCGATCCGGAAACCCCACAGCCGGGGGATACTGTTCTGATCGTCGACGGCGTGTTCGAAGGGCTGCAGGCGATCTACACCGAGCCGGACGGCGAGGCGCGTTCCATGTTGTTGCTGAACCTGATCAACAAGCAGGTCAGTCAAAGCATCGACAACCGACAGTTCCAGAAGATGTAATGCAAAAGGCGCCCTCAGGCGCCTTTTTGTTGGCTCATGTTCCGCTTAGCGGCGCATCGCGTCGTCGTGCAGCCACTGGGCGACACGCTTGGCGAAGTAGGTCAGCACGCCGTCGGCGCCGGCGCGTTTGAAGCACATCAACGACTCCATCACCGCAGGTTGCTCCTGCAGCCAGCCGTTCTGAATCGCCGCCATGTGCATGGCGTACTCGCCGGACACTTGATAAGCGAAAGTCGGCACACCGAAGGTATCCTTCACGCGGCGCACCACGTCCAGGTAAGGCATGCCCGGTTTCACCATCACCATGTCCGCACCTTCCTGCAGATCCTGCGCAATCTCCTGCAGCGCTTCGTCACTGTTGGCCGGATCCATCTGATAGGTTTTTTTGTTGCCGCCCTTCAGGTTGCCGCTGGAACCCAGCGCATCGCGGAACGGACCGTAGTAGCAGGAAGCATACTTGGCGGAGTAGGCCATAATCTGGGTATTCACCAAACCCTGCAGTTCCAGACGATCGCGGATCGCCCCGATACGGCCGTCCATCATGTCGCTCGGCGCCACGATTTCTGCGCCTGCTTCGGCATGGGACAGCGCCTGACGCACCAGAATGTCTTTGGTCACGTCGTTAATCACGTAGCCCTGCTCATCGATGACCCCGTCCTGCCCGTGGGTGGTGTAGGGATCGAGCGCGACGTCGGTCAGAATGCCCAGCTCAGGCACCGCGTCTTTCAGCGCGCGCACCGTGCGCTGTACCAGCCCTTCCGGGTTATAGGCTTCTTCCGCATGCAGCGATTTCAGGCCCGGTTCGATCACCGGGAACAGGGAGATCACCGGCACGCCGAGTTTGGCGATGGTTTCCGCTTCCTTGACCAGCAGATCGATCGTCATGCGCGATACGCCCGGCATCGAGGCCACTTCTTCCTGGCGATTGCTGCCTTCCATGACAAACACCGGATAAATCAGGTCGTTGACCGTCAGTTGATTCTCGGCGACCAGGCGGCGGCTGAAGTCATGACGGCGCACGCGGCGCATACGACGACCAGGGAAGGTACCCGGAAATGCATAGCTCATAGTTTTCTCCTAGCTCAAACCAGCCGGAATAGCCGGCGGGCGTTCTCATCGGTTTTTTGCCCCAGCCATTGCGGCTCTTCCTGTCGCCAGACGGCGACCTGATGCACGATATGGGGCAGGAAACAGGGTTCGTTGCGGCGAGATGCGGGTTTAGGCTGTAAATCCCGGGGCAACAGATAAGGGGCGTCCGTTTCCAGCAGTAGACGCTCGGCCGGGATCTGCGGCAACAGGGCACGCAACTCCAGGCCGCGCCGCTCGTCGCAGACCCAACCGGTAATCCCGATCGACAGGCCTAGCGACAGGCAGCTTGCTAATTCTTCGGCGGTGCCGGTGAAGCAGTGCACCACGGCCGCGGGCAGTTTATCCAACCACGGCGTCAGTAGCTCGGCAAAACGTGCGTGTGCGTCGCGGCAATGAAGAAACACCGGCAATGCCAACTCCGCCGCCAGCGCCAGCTGCGCAATGAACGCCGCTTCCTGCTGTGCGGGCGTCGAGAAATTGCGGTTGAAATCCAGGCCGCATTCGCCGATCGCCGCCACTTCTGGGTGCGCGGCCAACGCATAAATCTGCTCGGCGCTGTGTTCATCCCAGCTGCTGGCGTTATGCGGATGCACACCGGCGGTGGACCAGCAATAGCCCGCATGCTGCTGCGCCAGTTTGGCGGCCTCGCGGCTCTCAGGCAGATCGGTGCCGGTAATCAACATCCCGGTAACGCCCGCCGCGCGAGCGCACTCCACCACGGTCTCGCGGTCTTTGGCGAATTGGCTGCTGGTGAGGTTAACGCCGATATCAAACATGGTTTTTTCCAAAGCAAAAGCCGCCCAATGGGCGGCTTAGCAATCAAGATGGATCAGGGGGCTGGGGGTTCGTCACCCTCGTCTTCTTCTTCCGCCTGTGGACGACGTTTTCCGGTATAGAAGCGAGCGAAGAACACCCCCACTTCAAACAGCAGATACATCGGTATCGCCAACAGGGTTTGCGAAAACACGTCCGGCGGCGTCAACAACATGCCGACCACAAACGCGCCAACCAACACATACGGCCGTTTCTTCTTCAGATCTTCCGGTGAGGTGACGCCACTCCAGCACAGCAGAATGATGGCGACCGGCACTTCGAAAGCGACGCCAAACGCCATAAACAGCGCCATGACGAAATCGAGGTAGTTTTTGATATCGGTCGCAATGGTCACCCCCATTGGCGCGGTCTTGGCGAAGAAACCGAAGGCCAGCGGGAACACAATGAAGTAGGCGAAAGCCATGCCGAGGTAGAACAACAGGCTGCTGGACACCAGCAGCGGCATCATCAGGCGGCGTTCATGCTTGTACAGCGCCGGCGCGATGAATGCCCACACCTGATACAGGATCATCGGCGCAGAGACGAACACCGAGACGATCATGGTCAGCTTGATCGGCGTAAAGAACGGCGACGCCACGTCGGTAGCGATCATGCTCGCCCCGGCCGGCAGCTGCTTGAGCAGCGGCGCAGAGACCAGCTGGTAGATGTCGTTGGCGAAAAACACCAGCACCACGAACACCGCCAGCACGCAAATAATCGAGTTAAGCAGCCGCTTGCGCAGCTCTATCAGGTGACTGATAAGGGGTTGGGTATCTTCAACAGCCATGTATTAACGATCGCCACTAGGTTGGTGAGACGCTGGGGTTTTATCCGCAACAGGTTCGACAGGAGCAGGCACGGTTTCCACCGGCGCTTTAGCCGGTTGCGCCGCCACGACGGCTTCAGGTTCCACTGCCGGTTTAGGCACCGCGGCGGGCGTGCTGGCGCTGGTTGCCGCTTCCGCCGGCGTCACGCCGTCGTGCAAAGCTTCCGGATCGATGGCCTGCGGGTTATGAATGGTGTTCGCCAGCTCTTCTTTCTCGCCCCGGTAGGTGCGTTTCAAAGATTCCGTCGCGTCTTTCAGCTCATCCATCGACGCCTTCAACTCCGGCGTCAGGTTCTGCAGGCCGGCCTGTTCGGCTTTTTTCAGGCTGTCCTGCAGCTCCTGCAGCTTCAGTTCCTGAGACAGTTCGTGCTGCACCGAGGCCGCCAGCGAGCGCAGCGCGCGGATCCAGCCCGATACCGTTCTGACCGCAACCGGCAAGCGTTCCGGCCCCAGAACAACCAGGCCGATCACCAGCACCAGCAGCAGCTCACTAAACCCAATGTCAAACACGGTTTATACCTGCTCTTTGTTCTTCGACTCTTCCGGTTTCACTTCCGGCTGCTTATCGGTAATAGGCTTGGCCGAGAAGTCAGCATCATCCAGGCTGCTTTTTTCAGCCGTATTGGGGGTCGACGGCGTATCGTCGCCGATCGCTTTTTTGAAGCCCTTGATCGAGGCGCCGAGATCGGAGCCCAGCGTGCGCAGTTTTTTGGTACCGAACAGCAGCACCACGATCACTGCGATGATCAACAATTGCGTAATACTAATACCGCCCATTTTAATTACCTCTAATTTTAAAGGGTCTTTTAAAGCCAGCCCGCATTATAGAGCCGACTTTACCAGAGTAACGAATTAAATCAGGTGGTTCGCTTCCAGCCAATCACCCAGCATACGATGCCGGCGGCCATCATCCAGGCGGGAAACACCTCGATTTGCCCCAGCAGCAACAGCGTGCCGCTTACCAACAGTGTAGCGCCAACGCCGAACAAATAACGTGACTGCCCCTGACGAACCCGCTGAGCCTGCATCTGGTTGGTCAGCTTATCAACGCTTTGTTGCAACAGTTTATGCTGCTGCAGGCTATCGTAAAACAGCTCGGGCAGTTCGGGCAGTTTCTCCGCCCAGAACGGCGCTTTCTCTTTCAACGCACGCACCACGGCGGGAATGCCGACCTGATCGCGCAGCCAGCTCTCGAGGAACGGCTTGGCGGTGGTCCACAGATCCAGCTGCGGGTAGAGCTGACGTCCCAGTCCTTCAACATACAGCAAGGTCTTCTGCAATAACACCAGCTGTGGCTGCACTTCCATATTGAAGCGGCGCGCGGTGTTAAACAGATTCAGCAGCACGTTGCCGAAGGAAATCTCCGCCAGCGGCTTCTCGAAAATCGGTTCGCACACGGTGCGGATAGCAAATTCGAAATCTTCCACGTTGGTGTCACGCGGCACCCAACCGGAGTCGACGTGCAGTTCCGCCACCTTGCGGTAATCGCGGTTGAAGAAGGCGATGAAGTTTTCCGCCAGATAGCGTTTGTCATCCTTGTTCAACGAACCCACGATGCCGCAGTCGATGCCGATGTAGCAGGGATCTTCCGGATGTTCGTAGCTGACGAAAATATTACCGGGATGCATGTCCGCATGGAAGAAGCTGTCGCGGAAGACCTGGGTAAAGAACACCTGAACGCCACGTTCCGCCAACAGTTTCATGTTGGTGCCCTGCTGCTCCAGCGTGGCGATGTCCGAGACCGGAATGCCGTAGATACGCTCCATCACCAACACGCTTTCGCGGCAGTAGTCGGAGTAGACTTCAGGCACGTACAGCATCGGGCTGCCGTCGAAATTGCGACGCAGCTGAATGGCGTTGGCCGCTTCACGCAGCAGATTCAATTCGTCCAGCAGGGTTTTCTCGTACTCGCGTACCACTTCGCGCGGACGCAGGCGGCGGCCGTCCGGCAACAGCTTCGGCACCCAACCGGCCAGCCGGTACATCAAGCGCACATCGGCTTTGATAATCGGCCCGATATCCGGCCGGATCACCTTCAGCACCACTTCCTGGCCGGTGGTTTTCAACCGCGCAGTATGCACCTGCGCGATCGAGGCAGAGGCCAGCGGCTGCTGATCGAAGTCGTCGAACCAGGCTTCCAGCGGGCCGCCCATCGCCAGCTCGATATGCTTGCGCGCCAGCGCACCGTCAAAAGGCGCCACCCGATCCTGCAGCAGCGTCAGCTGATCGGCAATGTGCGGCGGGAACAGATCGCGGCGGGTCGACATCATCTGGCCGAACTTGATCCAGACTGGCCCCAATTCCTGCAGCGCCAGCCGCAGACGTTCGCCCAGCGGTTTGTCCTTGTGCCGATTAGGCATCCAGAACAGCAGCCGGCGGCCGAAGCGCAGCGGCAGCGTCAAACGCATTGTCGGGATCAGCTCGTCCAGCCCATAGCTGAGAAAAACGCGGACGATAAAATACAAACGACGCAGTTCGCCTGGGGTCATCGCTTGCCCTCCAACTTATCCATGCGGGCAATCAGCGCTTCCGCGCCGCGGGCGAGCGCATCCACTTCTTCATTGAACCACACCACTTCCAGCGGCCCCGGCGCCAGACGCCACTCTTCAGTCAGCGCCTCAGCCATGTCTTGCTGCCGACGCATCAATCCGGCCTTGAGTAACGAAGCGCCTTTGCCCAGCGCCTGCGTAATGCCCTGAGCGGCGATATCGCCGATATAAGGCGCCAGCCATTCCGCCGGATCCCACTCCGCCAGATCGAGCAGGCCAACCAGCTGTTGCACCACCTGAATATCGCCTTCCACCGTCAATTCGCCGCTGCGCATCAGCACTGGCAACTGCTGGCGATCGCGCAGCTTCAGTAAGGCGGGAATGCGGCTGCGCACGGTGCAATCGGCACTGTCTTCAGACTGCCCCAGCACATCCACACGCAGTTCGCTGAACACCAGCACCAGCGGTGAAGCCAACTCTTCCAGTTCGATGCGCAGCACCTTGCCCGCCAGGCGTTGGCGAGCGGCTTTCATGCTGCGATCGCGAAACAGCAGGTTATTCAGCGAGGTTTCCAGCGCACCGGTCAGCAGAGGGGTAAACAGCATCGGCATCTCCCTCTCAGAACTTGAAGCCGCGATGCAGGGCGACAATCCCACCGGTCAGGTTGAAATAGGTGACGTTTTCAAAACCGGCGTTGCCCATCATGCCTTTCAGGGTTTCCTGATCGGGGTGCATACGGATCGATTCCGCCAGGTAACGGTAACTGTCCGGATCTTTCACCACCAGCTCGCCGATCTTCGGCAACACATGGAAGGAGTAGGCATCATAAGCCTTGCTCAGCGGAGCCAGCAGCGGCTTGGAGAATTCCAGCACCAACAGGCGCCCGCCCGGCTTCAGCACGCGGAACATCGAGCGCAGCGCTTTGTCTTTGTCGGTCACGTTACGCAGGCCAAAGGAGATGGTGATGCAATCGAAGTAGTTATCTGGGAACGGCAACGCCTCGGCGTTGGCCTGCACGTAATTGATATTGCCGACGATGCCGCGATCGCGCAGCTTCTCGCGCCCCATCTTCAGCATCGAATCGTTGATGTCCGCCAGCACCACCTGCCCCTGCTCGCCGACCATGCGGGAGAACTTGGCCGCCAGGTCGCCGGTACCGCCGGCCAGATCCAGCACGCGCTGCCCACGGCGCACGCCGCTGCAGTCAATGGTGAAACGCTTCCAGATACGGTGGATGCCGAACGACATCAGGTCGTTCATCACGTCATACTTTGCCGCTACCGAATGAAAAACGTCCGCCACCATGGCCTGTTTTTCGTCTCTAGCGACGGTGCGAAAACCGAAATCGGTGGTTTCCTGCGGTTGATCTGCCATTGTCCTGCCTGCTATTCAGTCAATTTTGTGTTGATGAGTGTACCAGAAGCCTGGGGAATACCCCACCTCGCCACGGCCTCAGCCGTGCGAAACGAAGCCCGGCTCCCCGGCGGTATCGTCATCGTCTTTCGTCTGCGGCAGCGCGGCGACATCATCGTCGTTCGCCTCTTCCGCGTCATCGTGTTGCGCGCCGGCTTGCTGCGCCAGCAGCGGGTTGATCGGCCGTTTGACCTCAACCCCCAGCGCGCGGAAACCTTCAATTTGGCCGATAAGATTACCACGGCCTTCGCTCAGTTTGTTCATCGCCTGACGATAACTGCCCTGCGCCTTGTCCAGGCTCTGCCCCAGCGCGGACATATCGTCCACGAACAGCCGCATCTTGTCATACAGTTTCGCCGCGCGATCGGCGATGCGCTGGGCATTTTGGCTCTGATGCTCATAACGCCACAGGTTGGTGATGGTACGCAGCGCCACCAGCAGCGTGGTCGGGCTGACCAGCATGATGTTGTGCTTGAGCGCTTCGCTGATCAACTCCGGCTCGCGATCGATAGCCAGCAGGAAGGCGGGCTCGACCGGAATGAACATCAGCACATAGTCCAGCGAGCGCAGCCCCGGCAGTTGCTGATAGTCCTTGCGGCCCAGCATGCGGATGTGACCGCGCAGCGAGGCGATATGTTCGCTCAGCGCCGCCTCGCGCTCCGCCTCATCCTCGCCGTTGAAATAGCGCTCGTAGGCGATCAGCGACATCTTGGCGTCGATCACCACATCCTTGCCCTGCGGCAGGCGTACGATCACATCGGGCTGCATGCGGCTCTGGTGATCCACCCGCACGTTGACCTGCGTTTCATACTCATGCCCTTCGCGCAGGCCAGAGGCTTCCAGCACCCGGCTCAGCACCACCTCGCCCCAGTTGCCCTGCGTTTTGTTGTCGCCTTTCAGCGCCTTGGTGAGGTTGATCGCCTCGCGCGCCATCTGCGCGTTCAACTGCTGCAGATTGCGTATCTCGTGCGTCAGCGTGTGGCGCTCCCGCGCCTCCTGGCCAAAGCTGTCCTGAACCTGGCGGCGGAAACCGTCCAGCTGTTCGCGCAGCGGCAGCAGTAAACGATCCAGGCTTTGCTTATTTTGCTCGTCCACCTTGCGGCCGCTGTGTTCAAAAATGCGGTTGGCGAGATTTTCAAACTGGGTGGTGAGGCGCTGTTCGCTGTTGATCAGCAGGCGTTGCTTCTCCTCCGCCGCCATACGCGTCTCTTCCAGACGGATGGTGACTTCGCGCAGCTCGGCCTCCTGCGCGCTGTTAACCTCGCGCTGGGCGCGCAGCTCCTGATTGAGCAGTTCGCATTCGTTGCGCCAATGGTTGAGCTGTTGCAGCTTCTCATGTCCGGCTGCCAGCTGGCTGTGCAGGTTGCGCAGCTCCAGCTCGCTCTGGCGCAACTGCTGCTCGTGACGCTGCAGGGTATCCTGCCGCACGGCCGTTTCCTGCTGCGCCTGCTGCAACGCTTGCTCCAGCAACCGCAGTTCGGTTTCATGTTGCGCATTCGTCTGCTGCATCCGCAGACTGGCGATCAGCCACCCCAACAGCATGCCGATCGCGACGCCGCCAATCCCATAAATCAGACTGGTATCCACCCTGCCTCCTGTTGCACCTTGCCGTTCCGGCGTTTCGCACGCCCATTGCCCGTCACGTTAAGGGGAGGCTGTATGGATGTCCAGCCTGATTTTGCCCGCCGCGCACAATATTGCGCGGCGCTACGCAATTTAGCGAGAAATCAGCCCAGCCACTGGCTGAGCCACTTGATGCCGAATGCCCCCGGCGCCAGAATGCCGAACGCCCAGATCATCGCCGACGTGACGTTGGCCAGTTGGAAATAGCGCTGCGGCATGCCGCAAATGCCGCCCACCAGCGGCACCACGGCGCGCAGCGGGCCGAAAAAGCGGCCGATGAAAATGCCCAGCACGCCCCAGCGCTCAAAGAAGGCATGGCCGCGCGCCAGCAGCTGCGGATTGCGCGACAGCGGCCACATATGGGCCACGCGATCCTGATAGTGATAGCCGATCCAGTAAGAGAGCCAGTCGCCGAAAAACGCCCCGGCGGCGGCGGCGGCCCAAATCGGCCAAAAGGCGATGCCGCTTTCGCCGATCAGCGCGCCCAGCGCCAGCAGGATCACCGTGGCCGGCAGCAGCAGCGACAAAAACGCCAGCGACTCACCGAACGCCAGGAAGAAGATGATGGGAATGGCCCAGCCTTCGTGCTGACGCACGACGTCGCTGACCCAGTTGATAACGTCATTGAGGCTCAATGCAGGGCTCCTGATACGCGATGATTCGCCGCCTAGGATAAGCCGGGGCGAGTTAAACCCCGGCTAAACACGCGGTAATTTACTCGAGGTAAAACGCCTGCAGCGCTTCGCGCTGGGCCGCGCCCAGGCCGTATTCCGCTTCCAGCCAGCGGTCAGTGGAGCCGTATTGCTGACGGATGCAGCCCAGCGCCGTCATCAGGAACTCCTCGCGCGCGCTGAGCACGTAGGCGAATTGCTCCAGCGCCGCCGCATTCAGCTTGATAGACAGCTGATCCAGCATCTGCTCGCGGAAAGTGGCCAGCGTGGTTTCAGTCAGCAGATAGTCTTCCAGCACCGTCGCTTCGTCGGCGCCCAGCGCGAACAGCACCAGCGCCGAACCGACGCCAGTGCGATCCTTGCCGACCGCGCAGTGCTGCACGATCGCGCCGCCGCCAGGGTTGCTCAACAGCTGCGCCAGCCGCTGATAGGCCGCATTGCCGAACGGCAGGCGGCGATACAGCTCCAGCATGAACGCCCGGGCGTCGAAAGCGGCCAGCGTTTCGTTGGTGAGCTTTTCCAGGTTGGCGTTAACTTCGCTGCTCAGCGGGTTAGCCGGCACGTGGTGATAGTCGGCGCCATTCCACAGAATATCCGGTTTGGCTTGCACCTCGTCGGCATCGCGGTAGTCCAGCACGGAACGTACCGGCACTCCAGCGAGGAAAGTGCAGTCGCTTTCCGTCAGCCGTTCGAGAGAACCGGAGCGGAACAGCAGGCCGCGTTTGATGCGGCGCCCGTCGGCCACGCCGTTGCCACCGAAGTCGCGGAAATTGATGCCACCGTCGAGCGGCGCAAGCGAAGGATGAAGCAGGATCTGGGCGGTCATAAACGTCCTCGTTGTTTTTGTTATGACAACGCGCGGCAGCCATCGGCGCAGCGCTGAGGAGTATCACCGTAACAGATTCGCCGCGAATGGAAAAACGGGCCGCGTCAGCGGCCCGTTCAGTTCGTTGACAAAGGAGGAAAAAACGCGGTTTTTCCTCCTTTGTGGTCATCAGCCGAAAATCAATGAATTGATTTTCCCTGTTTGTTATCCGCAGCTCTTTGCAAACCCGGCAATGGCATGAGGTTGATGACAAACCTCAACGGGCCGCGTCAGCGGCCCGTTGAGGGAAGGTGATTACAGCAGACGGCGGGCGGCATCCACCACGATCTGCACCGCTTTGCTTTCCGTGTTTTTCATGGTTTCGGCGTTCGGGATCTCTTGCTGGGTGCGGTTAACGATCACCCCAGCCACCATGCCGGCACGCAGGCCCTGGCTGGCGCACATGGTCAGCAACGTCGCGGATTCCATTTCATAGTTCATCACGCCCATCGCCTGCCATTCTTCCATCGAGCCTTTGAAACGGCTAACGACGCGGCCAGAGTAGGTATCGTAACGTTCCTGGCCCGGGTAGAAAGTATCGGAAGAGGCGGTCACGCCAATGTGGGTGGTCGCGCCGCTGGCCTTGGCCGCTTCCACCAGCGCAGTGGTGCAGGCGAAGTCCGCGACCGCCGGAAACTCCATCGGCGCAAAGTGCAGGCTGGCACCGTCGAGGCGTACCGCCGCCGTAGTCACCAGCACGTCACCGACGTTGATGTTCGCCTGAATGGCGCCGGTGGTGCCGATGCGCAGGAAGGTGCGGATGCCCAGCTGCGCCAGCTCTTCCACCGCGATAGAGGTAGACGGGCCGCCGATGCCGGTGGAGCAGACGATCACCGCCTTGCCGTCCAGCTCTGCGCGCCAGGTAGTGAATTCACGATGGGAGGCCAGATGCACCGGATTTTCCATCAGCTTGGCAATCTTCTCTACGCGCTGCGGATCGCCCGGCACGATGGCAAGCTGGGCCCCTTGTAAATCGTTCTTGGTGAGGCCGAGATGAAAAACATCAGACTGAGACATACGAGACTCCTCATGGATCATGTTTATTGGGAGGAACAAAAAAGCACTCTACTGAAAATCGCCGCTTAATTTCGTGACAACAGTCACTATGAAAAGAGAAACAAATTACATGCTACATATTTTTTGTGATTTTTATCACAAAAAATCACTATGACGCATCCAGAACGCACCGCTAAATCTCAGTCTAGCCGACAAACCTTGCCGCTCCCTGCCCGTTGGTTGCCGACTGAAACTATTTAGCTCATCAATTCGAAATACCCCCATCTTATCGGTTGCTTAGGGACAAAAAAGCCCTCTAACGCACCTTATGGCACTTACGTGGGCCAAAACGCGTAATAACATGATAAAAAGCGCTTAAAAATGCCGCAAAGCCAGATAATTAGCCGTTTTTTATCGACTTGTCCGAAAGTGCGCCACGCAGCGCCAATAATGGGTAATCTTTCCTATAGTTAATCTCAGCGCTTTTTTCTATTGCACGGAGACCGCAATGAAAACCGAACATGTGATGACATTAGAACAGGCTCAGGGGGGATTCGCCCCGGCCGCCGCGCCGTTGGCCGCCTCCGCGATTATCACCGACGAACAGGGCATTCACGCCGGGCAAACGACCATCCCTTCTCAGGGCGACGCGCTGCCGGCCTATGTCGCCAAACCCGCCGACCATAACGGCCCCTTCCCCATCGTGCTGGTGGTACAGGAAATCTTCGGCGTCCATGAGCACATTCAGGATCTGTGCCGTCGCCTGGCCAAGCAGGGCTATCTGGCAATCGCGCCCGAGCTCTATTTCCGTCAGGGCGACGCCAACGACTACACCGATATCGGCGAACTGTTCCAGCAGTTGGTGACCAAGGTGCCGGATCGTCAGGTGCTGTCGGATCTGGATCACGCCGCGCACTGGGCTATCCGCCACGGCGGCGACGCCGGCAAGCTGGCGATCACCGGTTTCTGCTGGGGCGGCCGCATTACCTGGCTGTACGCGGCGCACAACCCGCAGTTGAAGGCGGCGGTCGCCTGGTACGGCAAACTGGTCGGCGAGAAAACGCTGAATTCACCGAAGCATCCGGTCGATGTCGCCACCCACCTGTCAACGCCGGTGCTGGGGCTGTATGGCGGGCAGGACAGCGGCATTCCGCTGGAGACGGTGGAAACCATGCGTCAGGCGATCCGCGCCGCCAACGCCGAGGCCGAAATCGTGGTATATCCTGGCGTCGGACACGCATTCAACGCCGACTATCGCCCCAGCTACAACGCCGAAGCGGCGGAGGACGGCTGGCAGCGCATGCTGGCGTGGTTCGCCCAGCACGGCGTCAAATAATTTCCCGCGCATAAAAAAGGGCGCCGAAGCGCCCAATCATCACACCAGTAAATCTATAAGCGGCGGTTTACCCGCCGCACGGCATCACGCGTGCTCGCGTAGGCGCTGCGCCGCCAATACCATGTTGGCCAGCGACTGCCGGGTTTCCGGCCAGCCACGGGTTTTCAGGCCGCAATCCGGATTGACCCACAGACGTTCCGCCGGGATGTTCTGCGCCGCTTTACGCAGCAACGCTTCAATCCATTCCACGCTCGGCACGTTCGGCGAGTGGATATCGTAGACACCCGGCCCGATTTCGTTCGGGTATTCGAACTCTTTGAAGGCTTCCAGCAGATCCATATCGGAACGCGAGGTCTCGATAGTGATCACATCGGCGTCCAGCGCGGCGATGGAGTCCATGATGTCGTTGAACTCGCAGTAACACATGTGGGTGTGGATCTGGGTGTCATCCTGCGCCACGGCGGCATTCAGTTTGAAGGCGTCCACCGCCCAATTCAGGTAGGCGGCCCAGTCGGATTGGCGCAGCGGCAGCCCCTCGCGCAGCGCAGGCTCGTCGATCTGGATGATGCCGATACCGGCTTTTTCCAGATCTTCCACCTCGTCGCGCAGCGCCAGCGCAATCTGCTTGGCGATCACTTCGCGGGTCACGTCTTCACGCGGGAACGACCAGCACAGGATGGTCACCGGCCCGGTCAACATGCCTTTTACCGGCTTGTCGGTCAGCGACTGGGCGAATTTGGCCCATTCGACGGTGATGGCTTCCGGGCGGCTGACGTCACCGATGATGACCGGCGGCTTCACGCAGCGGGAGCCGTAGCTCTGCACCCAGCCATTCTGGGTAAACACGAAGCCGTCCAGGTTCTCGCCGAAATATTCCACCATGTCATTGCGCTCGGCTTCACCGTGCACCAGTACGTCAAGCCCGAGGCGTTCCTGCTCGACGATCGCCTGTTTGATGTGCTCACCGATGCTGGTGCGGTAGTTGTTGCCGTCCAAACGGCCCTGTTTGAAGTCCAGACGCAGGCCGCGGATCTCGGTGGTCTGCGGGAACGAACCGATGGTGGTGGTCGGCCAGGCCGGCAGGTTGAAACGCTCGCGCTGCGCCCTGGCGCGCTCGGCGTAAGCGCTGTGGCGTTCGCTGTCCTGCGCGGTGATCGCGGCCAGCCGGCGCTCAACCTGTGGGTTATGCACGCGGCTCGACTGACGGCGGGCGCGGATCGGCGCGCTGTAGGCGTCCAGTTCAGCCTGTTTCGTCGTGTCAGGCGCGTTCAGCGCCGAGCTTAATAGCGCCAGCTCGGCGCATTTTTGCAGCGCGAAGGCGAACCAGCTTTTCACTTCTTCGTCCAGACGGCTTTCCACGCTCAGGTCGATCGGACTGTGCAGCAGTGAACAGGAGGAGCCAATCCACAGCGGGCGGGTGCCCACCAGCGGCTGCAGACGTTCAAACCAGCGGCTCAGATCGGCGCGCCAAACGTTGCGGCCGTTGATCACCCCCAGCGACAGCAGCCAGTCTTGCGGCAATGCGGCGCTCAGCGTGGCGATATCGTCATGACCGGCGACCAGATCGACATGCAGCCCCTGCACCGGCAGCGTGCGAATGGTGTCGAGGTTGTGGCCTACGCTGTCGAAATACGTGGTCAACAGCAGCTTCACCTGCCCCTGCAGCGCGTCGTAAGCCGGTTTGAACGCGTCCAGCCAGGCTTGCGGCAGCTCCAGCACCAGTGCAGGCTCGTCAATTTGCACCCACTCGACGCCGCGCTTCGCCAGCTCGGCCAGCACCTGCTGGTAAACCGGCAGGATCTCTTTCAGCAGCGACAGGCGGTCGAACGGCTCGCCCTTCACTTTCCCTAACCACAGATAAGTCACCGGGCCAAGCAGCACCGGCTTGATGCGATGGCCGAGCGCCAGCGCTTCATCCACTTCGTCCAACAGCTGAGTCCAGCCCAGTTTGAACTGCTGGCCTTGCTGGAATTCGGGCACCATGTAGTGATAGTTGGTGTTAAACCATTTGGTCATTTCCGCCGCGGCCGCCGGCTCGCCGGTCGGTGCGCGGCCACGGCCGATGCGGAACAGCGTGTCCAGGTCGATCGAGCCATCCGCATTCTGATGGCGCGCCGGCACGTTGCCCAGCAGCAGGCTGGTGGTCAACACATGATCGTACCAGGCGAAATCGCCGACCGGCACCAAATCCACCCCGGCCTGCTGTTGCTGTTGCCAATGACGAGCGCGCAGCTCGCGGCCAACCGCCAACAGCTCTTCCTGCGTTGAGTTGCCGGCCCAGTAGCTTTCCTGAGCTTTTTTCAGCTCACGTCGTAGCCCAACGCGAGGAAAACCCAGTGTGTGATTCAAAATTGCCATCGTCATATTCCCCATTTAGCCGTCCAGATGTTTACACATCCATAATCAGCAGGTACTGTATTAACCACAAGCGCAATTTATTCACTGTCAATGTGAAGGACTCTCATGATCGAACTGAAACATTTACGGACGCTGCAGGCCCTGCGCAACAGCGGTTCGCTGGCGGGGGCGGCGGCCCAACTTCACCAGACGCAGTCTGCCCTGTCGCACCAGTTCAGCGATCTTGAGCAACGTCTGGGCTTCAAGCTGTTCGTGCGCAAGAGCCAGCCCTTGCGCTTCACCGCCCAGGGCGAGATCCTGCTGCAGCTGGCGGAGCAGGTCCTCCCGCAGATCCAACAGGCGCTGCAGGCCTGCCACGAGCCGCATCAGACCACGCTGCGCATCGCCATCGAATGCCACAGCTGCATTCAGTGGCTGACGCCGGCGCTGGACAACTTCCGCCAGCGTTTCCCGCAGGTGGTGATGGACTTCACCTCCGGCGTCACTTTCGATCCGCAGCCGGCCCTGCAACAGGGCGAGCTGGATCTGGTGATGACGTCGGATATTCTGCCGCGCAGCGGCCTGCACTATTCGCCGATGTTCGATTTCGAGGTGCGTCTGGTGCTGGCGCCGGATCATCCGCTCGCCGGCAAGCCGCACATCGAGCCGGAAGACTTGAGCGATGAAACACTGTTGATTTACCCGGTGCAGCGCCAACGGCTGGATATCTGGCGGCATTTCCTGCAGCCGGCGGGCGTCAACCCGGCATTGAAGAACGTCGATAACACGCTGCTGCTGATCCAGATGGTATCGGCGCGGATGGGGATTGCGGCGCTGCCGCACTGGGTGGTGGAGAGTTTCGAACGGCAGGGGCTGGTGGTGACCAAAACCCTGGGTGACGGCCTGTGGAGCCGCCTGTACGCCGCCGTGCGCGACGGTGAACAGCGCCAGGCGGTGACCGAAGCCTTTATCCGCTCGGCCCGCCAGCACGCCTGCGATCATCTGCCGTTCGTGCGCGACGCCGCACGCCCTGGCGCGACCGGCGCCAAAGCGTTGGCGGCCGGCGTATAAACTGCCGGCCCCCGTTTAGCCGAGCTGCTTCGGCGCCACCCAGCGTCGATGCACCCACAGTGAAGCGACGATCACCGCCCCGCCGATGATAAAGCTCGGCCAGTGCGGCTGCTGCTGCCAGATGGCCAGATTGACCAGCAGCCCGGCCGGCACATGCATGTTGTTCATGATGCCGAGCGTGCCGGCATCGACCTGCGTCGCGCCATAGTTCCACATGAAGTAACCCAGTCCCGACGCCACCACGCCCAGCCAGATCAGCACGCCCCACTGCAGGTTGGTGGTTGGCAGCTGCTGCGGGTTACCCCACAGGAACCAGGCCACCACCGCCACCACCGCCGCCCCCAGGTAGAACCAGGAAAAGGCGGTGTGCTGCGGCAAGGGGTGCACTTCCATCAGGCGCTTATAGCCGACCATGCCGATGGCGAAGCTGATATTCGCCGCCTGCACCAACAGCAGCCCCCACCAGAAGTGTTCACTCAGTTGGTGATAGCGAATGATCGCCGCGCCCAGCACCGCCAGCAGCGCGCTGAAGACGTAGCCCCAACGCAGGCGTCGGCCGCTCAGCAAATCGTAGATCAACGTGATATACAACGGCGTCAACACGGTGAACAGCAGGAATTCGGGTACCGTCAGGTAGAGATAGGCGCGGAAGCTGAACAGGTACATGATGCCCAGCTGGAAGGCGCCCACCAGCATATACAGCAGGATCACCTTGAGTTTGATGTTGCGCCAACGCAGAAACGGCAGAAACACCAGCGCCGCCAGCCCGATGCGCACCAGCGCCGAGAATCCGCTGTCGACGTGGCCCGCCAGGTACTCGCCAATCAGGCTGAAAGAAAATGCCCACAGAATGGTGGTTATAACCAAAAGCAGCACGATGGGTTCACCCTAAAAAGACCGAAAGGGCGATTGTAACGGAAGATGGACGCCTAAGGGGATGAAAGGCAGTTTACATCTGAACAAAAGACAAACTACCGGCAAAATTTCACCGTTGGGTTAGGCTTAATAGAAAGGCGAGGTAACCATCATGAAAACGTCTCACATTCTGTTCGCTCTGCTGTTGCTGCCTGGGTTGGCGGCGGCGGCCAACGGCGTAACCGACCTGCGCTCACAGCAGCAGTTACTCAACCAAAACAACCAGCAAGCGCAGCAACAGCGCCTGTTGAACAACCGGCAGATGGATCAACGCCGCCTGCAGCAACAGCGGCAGTTCGACAATCAGCGGCAACAGCTGATGCAAACCACGCCGAACGGCGGGCAACTGCTGCCTAACGGCAATCAGCCGCGCGATCCGTTCAATCGCACCGCGCCGGCGGTGCCACAGGCGCCGATGCCGGCTACGCCCTCACGCCCATAACGGTGAGGATCAGCGGCGTGGTGATCGCCGCCAGCACGGTAGACATCACCAGGCTGGTGGCGGCCGGGCCGGTGAGCGTATTGAACTGGCGCGACATCAGGTAGACGTTCACCCCCACCGCCATCGATCCAAGTAGCACAACAACGCGGGTTTCCATCGGCGGCAGATCCATCATCCAGGCCAGCAGCCAAATCACTAGCGGCTGCACCAGCAACTTCAGCACGCAGATGGCGCTGCTCAGCTGCCAGCCTTCGCTGATGCGGTACTCGGCAAGCCCCATGCCAAGCACCACCAGCGACAGCGGCGCCGCCACCTGGCCGAGCATGCTGACCGGTCGATCGACGAAGTCCGGCAGCGGCAAGCCGGTCAGGCTAAACAGCGTGCCGGACAAAATGCCGACGATCAGCGGGTTGGTCAGCACGCTGCGCGCGGTTTTAGCGAAACCACTCAACGTCGGCGAGCCGTTGCGCGCCCATTCGATCGACACCGTCACCAGCGTCCACAGGATCAGGCCGTTGAACACCAGCACCAGCGCCACCGACGGGATCGCCGCCTGCCCCAGCATTACGCTGGCGATAGGTAAACCGAGCATCACGTTATTGGAGAAAATACCGCCTAACGCAAACACCGATCCGGCGACGCCATCCAACCGGAAGAGGTGCCGGGCGACCAGGCGGCCAAGCACAAATACGATCAGGCAACTGCCAAAGAACGCGATCAGCAGCCGGGCGTCGACCGCCGGGCGCTGCGAGAAGTCGCACATCATGCGAAACAGCATGGCGGGCAAGGCGAGGGAAAACACGAAGCGCGTCAGGCCATCGGTGATGCTGGAGGGCCATTTCCCCCAGCGAATCAGCCCATAACCCAATGCGATCAGGACGAACAGCGGTAAAGACAGCACGATCTGGTGCCACAGTGACAGGATAAAGCCAGGCATCGCATTCCTTCCGGTGGTGCGGCGGCAAGGCTTGTCGTCGCGGGATTCATCGGCGCCGGATTAAAAAGCCGGGCCAATCAAATCTATCCGGTCGGTGCAAATGCAGTCAACGCCCCAGTCGAGCAGCAGGCGCGCGCGATCCGGTTGGTTGACGGTATACACCAAAATACGCAGCCCGGCGTCTTTCAACGCTTTCACCCGCTCGGCGGTCAGCGCTTTGTGGTCGATATGCAGCGAGACGCAGTCCAGACGCTCCGTCAGCTCGCGCCAGTTGTCGTCCCAGGCCTCCAGCAGCAAGCCGCGCGGCAAATCCGGCACGGTGCGCTGCGCCGCCGCCAGCGCTTCTACCGAGAAGGAAGAAAGCAGCGGATCGGTCTGCCCTTGCCACAGCAACCGCGCCGCCAGCGCCACCACCCGGCCGGTTTCATCGTCGCTGCCGGTGGTCGGTTTGATCTCGATATTGGCCATCAGGCCGTGTTCCCGGCAGCGTTCCGCCACCTCCGACAGCAGCGGCAACCGTTCGCCCTTGAAGGCCGAGCTGTACCAGTTGCCGGCGTCCAGCTGCACCAGTTTGTCCCACGGCAGCTCGCCCGCCACGCCCCAACCGTTGCTGGTGCGATCCAGCGTGTCGTCGTGCAGCAGGAAAATTTGCCCGTCCTGCGCCAGCTTGGCGTCGAACTCGATCATCTTGTGGCCGTGGCGCGCGCCGACGTCGATCGCCGCCAGGGTATTTTCCGGCGCCAGAGAACCGCCGCCGCGGTGGGCGACAATATGAGGGTAAGGCCAGGGTCTTGTCATCAATCCATCCGTAATCCGCTGTGGGTGTCAAAGAAGTGCAGCGCCTGAGCAGGCAGCTGCAAATATAGCGTACTGCCCGCCGTCGGCAAGGTTTCATGCGACAGCCGCGCGATCACCCCGTGACCGCCCCACTGGCCGTGCGCCAGATTGTCGGCTCCCAGCAGTTCCAGCGTCTGCAGCTGCAGCGGCACGCCCTGGCCTTGCGCCACCAATTGAATATGCTCCGGCCGAATACCCAGCGTCAACGGCCGCCCCGCCCACTGCGGCTTGGCCGCCGGCAGCGGCAGCGTCATGCCGTCCGCCAACAGCAGCTGGCCGCCGTCGGCGCTCAGGGTGCCGGGCAGCAGGTTCATCGCCGGCGAGCCGATAAAGCCGGCGACGAACAGCGAAGCCGGCCGTTGGTACACTTCACTCGGGGTGCCGATCTGCTCTGCCACGCCCTTATTCATCACGATCACCCGCTGCGCCAGCGTCATCGCCTCCACCTGGTCGTGAGTCACGTACAGGCTGGTGGTTTTCAGACGGCGGTGCAGCTGTTGCAGCTCCAGGCGCATCTGCACCCGCAGCTTGGCGTCCAGGTTGGACAGCGGCTCATCGAACAGGAATACCGCCGGTTCGCGCACGATGGCGCGCCCCATCGCCACCCGCTGGCGCTGGCCGCCGGAAAGTTCGCGCGGTTTGCGCTTGAGCAGCGGCTCCAGCTCCAGGATGCGCGCCGCTTCCTCCACCCGCTGGCGGATATGCTCCTTGCCGAAACCGCGGATCTTGAGGCCGTAAGCCATGTTGTCGTACACGCTCATGTGCGGATAGAGCGCGTAGTTCTGGAACACCATCGCGATGCCGCGATCCTTGGGCTCCAGATCGGTCACGCGCCGGGTATCGATATAGATATCGCCGCTGGTAGTGCGCTCCAGCCCGGCCACCATACGCAGCAGCGTAGATTTGCCGCAGCCGGACGGGCCGACCATCACGATGAATTCACCGTCCGCCACGTCGAGGTCGATCTGTTTGATCACCGGCGTTTTACCGTCGTAAGACTTGGTGACCGCCTGTAGTTTTAATCCTGCCATCGTCGTTATTTCTCGCTATCAACCAGACCGCGCACAAACCAGCGCTGCATCAGAAGCACCACCGCCAGCGGTGGCAATAAAGTTAGAATCATCGCCGCCATCACCTGGTTCCACTGGGTCGGCGCGCCGGAAGTGGAGATCATGCTCTTGATGCCCGCCACCGCGGTGCCCATCGAAGCGTCGCTGGTGATCAGGATCGGCCACAGATATTGGTTCCAACCGTAGATAAAGGTGATGACAAACAGCGCCGCCAGATTGGTTTTCGACAGCGGCAGCACGATGTCCCAGAAGAAACGCATCGGCCCGGCGCCGTCGATGCGCGCCGCCTCCAGCAGCTCATCCGGCAGCGTCATGAAGAACTGGCGCAGCAGGAAGGTAGCGGTGGCCGAGGCCATCAGCGGCAGCGTCAGGCCGGTATAGCTGTCCAGCAGGTTGAGGTTGGAGATCACCTCCACCGTCGGGAAAATGCGCACTTCCACCGGCAACATCAGGGTGAGGAAAATCAGCCAGAAAAACAGGCTGCGCAGCGGGAAACGGAAATACACGATGGCGTAAGCCGACAGTACCGACACCGCGATTTTGCCGCAGGTGATCGCCAACGCCATGATCACGCTGTTGAGCAGCAGCAGCGAGAACGGCACCTTGAGGTTGCCCACGCCGCCCTGCCAGATATTGCGAATGTTCTCCCACAGGTGGCCGCCGGGCACCAGCGTCATCGGCACCTGAAACACCTGTTTGTCATCCAGCGTGGCGGCGACAAAGGCCACGTACAGCGGGAACAGCACCACCAGCACGCCGATAACCAGCATCACATGGCTGAAGATGTCCAGCCCGCGTCGATTCTCAATCATTGATAGCGCACCTTACGTTCAACGAAGCGGAACTGGATCACCGTCAGGCCGATCACCAGCAGCATCAGGATCACCGACTGTGCGGCGGAGCTGGAGAGATCCAGCCCGGCAAAGCCTTCGCGGTAGATCTTGTAGATCAACGTGGTGGTGGACTGCACCGGCCCGCCGCCGGTGGCGGCGTCGATCACCGGGAAGGTATCGAAGAAGGCGTACACCAGATTGACCACCAGCAGGAAGAAGCTCACCGGCGCGATCAGCGGCAGCACCAGATGGAAGAAGCGCCGCACCGGGCCGGCGCCATCGATGGCTGCCGCTTCCACCAGCGAACGCGGGATAGACTGCAGCGCCGCGAGGAAAAACAGGAAGTTATAGCTTATCTGCTGCCATACCGAGGCCAGCACCACCAGGAACATCGCCTGGCCGCTGTTTTGCGCATGGTTCCAGTTATAGCCCAGCCCGTTGAGGAAATGGGTGATCAGCCCCAGGCCGGGGTTGAACAGAAAGATCCACAATACCGCCGCCACCGCCGGCGCCACCGCGTAGGGCAGGATCATCAGCGTGCGATAGAGGCGGCTGCCGCGCAGCACGTAGTCCACCAGCGCGGCGAAGAACAGCGAAACCGCCAGCCCGATGCCCGCCACCAGGAAGCTGAAGATCAGCGTGGTGTAGAACGAGTCGAGGTAGTAAGGATCCTGGAACAGCTGTTTAAAGTTATCCAGCCCGACAAACTGGCTGGATAGGCCGAACGGATCGAGGCTCTGCACCGAATACCACAGCGCTTCGCCGGCGGGCCATAAAAAGAAGACGGCGGTAATCAGCAGCTGCGGCAGCACCAACGCATAGGGCAACCAGCTGCAGCCGAAACCGGGACGGGAAGATGACATAGCAGTTAAACCATTGATCGGGTAAGGAAGGATCGGCGTGAAGATGCGAGCCCGGTCTGTCGGGCTCGCGACGCAGGGTTACTTGGTCGATGCTTCGAAGCGGCGCAGCAGCACGTCACCGCGCTGTACGGCGGCGTCCAACGCCTGCTGTGGCGTTTTCTTGCCGGTCCACACGCCTTCCAGCTCCTCATCCACCACGCTGCGGATCTGTGGCATGTTGCCCAGGCGCAGGCCCTTGGTGAACGGCAACGGCGGCTTGTTCAGCATCTGGCGAGTGGCGACGTCGGCACCCGGGTTCTTGTCGTAGAAGCCCTGCTGCTTGGTCAGATCGTAAGCCGCGGTGGTGATCGGCAGATAGCCGGTCTTCTGGTGCCATTCGGCGGCGATTTCCGGCTGCGCCAGGTACTGCAGGAACTCGGCCACGCCCTTGTAGGTGGCGGCGTCTTTGCCGTTCATCACCCACAGACTGGCCCCGCCGATGATGGCGTTCTGCGGCGCGTTTTTCGCGTCGGCGTCGTACGGCATCATGCCGACGCCGTAGTTGAATTTGGCGTAGTGCTTGATGTCCGCCAGCGAACCGGAAGAGGCGGTGGTGATGGCGCAGTCGCCGTTATAGAACTTCTCGGTGGATTCGTCTTTGCGGCCAAAGTAGGTAAAGTCGCCCTTCTTGTTCATCGCCTCCAGCAGCGCGATGTGCTTGACCTGCAGCGGTTGGTTGAACTCCAGCTTGGCGTTGGTGCCGCCGAAACCGTTGTTTTCACTGGCGAACGGCACGCCGTGCCAAGCGCTGAAGTTCTCCAGCTGGATCCAACCCTGCCAGCCGCTGGCGTAGCCGCACTTCATGCCGGCCTCACGCAGCTTGGCGGTATCCGCCGCCAGCTCCTGCCAGGTTTTCGGCGGCTGGTCCGGGTTTAGGCCGGCCTTTTTGAAGGCATCTTTGTTGTAGTACAGCACCGGCGTGGAGCTGTTGAACGGCTGCGACAGCAGATGTCCGCTCTTGTTGTCGGTGTAATAGCCGGCCACCGTCGGCACGAACACCGACTCGTCGAAGTTGATGCCGGCCTCTTTAAACACTTCATAGACCGGTTTGATGGCTTTGCTGGCCATCATGGTGGCGGTGCCCACCTCGTAAACCTGCAGGATCGCCGGCGCCTTGCCGGAGCGGTAAGCAGCGATGCCCGCCGCCAGGCTCTGTTCGTAGTTGCCTTTATAAACCGGCACAATCTTGACGTCGCTGTGCGACTGATTGAAGCGATCCGCCAGGGAATCCACTTCCTTACCCAGTTCACCTTCCATTGAATGCCAGAACGGGATTTCTGTCGCCGCCAGCGCCTGAGTGCTGACCGCCAGGGTCAACGCGACGCACAGCGTGGTTTTGCGAATAGCGTAGGTGAGCATGCCTAACTCCTGAAAAAGCTGGTGTAAAAGCGCGTGAGCGAAAAGAATCAGTTTTTTGTTCGGAAGCTAACATGCCATGCGCGGATGACAGAAAAATAACCGTTATATGACAGCCACATGACGGCAAGGTGAAGTGAAGATGGCGGTTTGATGTCGGCGGCGGGCATGGGCTCCGCCGCCGCGAGGATTACAGCGAACGGCGCAGGCGCGCCACCGCTTCTTGCATCTGCTGCTCGGTGGCGGTGGCGAACGACAGGCGGAAGGTTGAACGATCCGGGTTGTCGGAGAAGAAGTATTCCCCCGGCACGAACACCACACCCTGCTGCAAGGTCGTGTTCAGCCATTCGGTGGCGTTGAACGGCTGGCGGAAGCGCGCCCACAGGAACATGCCGCCCTTCGGCTTATCGAAGGTGATGTAGTCGCCCAGCTCCTGCTCCACCAAACCGGCCAGGATCTCGCCCTTTTGCTTGTAAGCGGCGCGGATCTTGTCGATCTGCGCCGGCAGGCGATCCAGGCCGAGATAGCATTCGACGATGCTCTGCGACAACGCGCTGGCGTGCAGATCCGCCGCCTGTTTGATGATCGCCACTTTGTGCAGCAGGAACGGCGGCAGGATCGCCCAGCCCAAGCGCAGGCCCGGCGCCAGGATCTTGGAGAAGGTCGAGGTATAGATGATGTGGTCAGTGTTGCCCAGCACCTGCTGTGACACCTGATGCAGCGTCGGGTGGCGCTCTTCGGTGAAACGCAATTCGCCGTACGGATCGTCTTCGATGATCAGGAAGTTATGTTCAGCAGCCAGCTTCACCAGCAGTTCACGGCGCGCGGCGCTGAGGGTGATGCCGCTGGGGTTGCCGAAGTTCGGCACCACGTACACGCCCTTGATGCGCTGGGTTTTCAGCAGCTCGGCCAGCTCTTCCACCACCATGCCGTCGCTGTCGGACGAGACCGACATGATGTTGGCCTCCGCCAGCTCCAGCGTTTGCAGCGCCGCCAGGTAGGTCGGGCGCTCCACCACGAACACATCGCCTGGGTTGACGATGGCGCGCATCACCAAATCCAGAGCCTGCTGAGAGCCGGCGGTGACCATTACCTCTTCCGCGCCAGCGGTGACGCCGCGCTCGGCGCACAGCGCGCAAATACGCTCACGCAGCAGCGGGCTGCCTTCGGTCAGGCCATACTGGAACGCGCTTTTCGGCTGTTCGGTGATCGCCTGCTGGGTGGCGATGCTCAATCCTTCGAAATCGAACAGCGCATCAGAGGGGATGCCGCCCGCCAGCGAAATGACGTGTTCCATCTTGCTGTGCTTAAGCAATTCACGGATGGCCGAACTTTTTACGTTAACGATGCGCTGCGCGAGTAACCCTTCTGTCTTCATTTCTTCTTCTCGTACCTGATTATTTTAATTCGTAGGGGGCGGATTAACCGCCCAGATACGCCGACCTCACTGCTTCGTTGGCTAACAATGCAGCCCCCGTATCTTCCAACACCACGCGGCCGTTTTCCAGCACATAACCGCGGTCCGCCAATTTCAGCGCCTGATTGGCGTTTTGCTCCACCAGGAAGATGGTCATGCCCTCTTCCCGCAGTTGCTGAATGATGTCGAAAATCTGCTGGATAATGATCGGCGCCAGCCCCAGCGAGGGCTCGTCGAGCAGCAGCAGCTTCGGCTGACTCATCAGCGCGCGGCCGATGGCCAACATCTGCTGTTCGCCGCCGGACATGGTGCCGGCACGCTGGCTTCGGCGCTCCAGCAGGCGCGGGAACAGCGTGAACACCCGTTCAATGCGCTGTTGATACTGCTGGCGATCGGCGAAGAAGCCGCCCATCGCCAGGTTTTCTTCCACCGTCATGCGCGAGAAGACGCGCCGCCCTTCCGGCACGATCGCCACCGCTTCGCGCATGATGCGCGAGGTTTGCCACTGGGTGATGTCCTGGTCCTGAAAGACGATGCTGCCTTCGCTGGCGCGCGGTTCGCCGCACAAGGTGCCGAGCAACGTGGTTTTACCGGCGCCGTTGGCGCCGATTAACGTCACGATTTCGCCCTGACTTATCGTGAGACTGACCTGATGCAGCGCCTGAATTTTGCCGTAATGGGCGGATACCTGATTGAATGACAACATATTATTCTTCGCCCAAATAAGCCCGGATCACGTCCGGGTTGTTGCGGATCTCCGCCGGTGTGCCCTGCGCCAGCGGCGTGCCCTGATTCACCACGTAAATGCGGTCGGAAATGCCCATCACCAGCTTCATGTCGTGCTCGATCAGCAACACCGAGACCTTATGCCGATCGCGCAGCTCGACGATCAGGTGATCCAGCTCGTCGGTCTCTTTCGGGTTGAGGCCGGCGGCCGGTTCGTCCAGCATCAGCAGCTCCGGCCGGGTCACCATGCAGCGGGCGATCTCCAGCCGCCGCTGCTGCCCGTAGGCCAGGTTGCCCGCCGAACGGTTGGCCATCTCCAGCAGGCCGACGCGCTCCAGCCACTCCGCCGCACGCGCCAGCGCCTCAGCTTCGGCGCGGCGGAAGGCCGGAGTTTTCAGCAGCCCGGCGAACACGCCGCTTTTCAGGTGCTGATGCTGCGCCACCAGCAGGTTCTCAATCACCGTCATTTCACGGAACAGCCGCACATGCTGGAAGGTGCGCACCACGCCCATGCGGGCGATGGCCTGCCCCGCCAACCCTTCCAGGTGGCGATCGCGCAATTTGATGGTGCCGCCGGTCGGGCGGTAAAAACCGGTCAGGCAGTTGAACACCGTGGTCTTACCGGCGCCGTTGGGGCCGATCAGCGACACGATTTCGCCTTCGTTCAGCGTCAGCGCCACATTGTTGACCGCCAGTAGCCCGCCGAAACGCATCGACAGGCCCTCTACCTGCAGTAAAGGTTGAACGCTCATGCCTGTTCCCCCTTGCCCGCGTGAATGTCCGCCGCCTGCAGCTTCAACTGCGGCCGTTTCATCGGCAACAGCCCCTGCGGCCGCCAAATCATCATCAGCACCATCAGCGCACCCAGCAGCAACATGCTGTACTCATTCAGATCGCGCATCAGCTCGCGCGACACCACCAGCAGGATTGCCGCCAGAATGACCGCGAACTGCGAGCCCATGCCCCCCAGTACGACGATCGCCAACACGAAGGCCGACTCGACGAAGGTGAAGGATTCCGGGCTGACGAACCCCTGGCGCGCGGCAAACAGCGTGCCGGCAAACCCGGCGAAAGCGGCGCTGATGGTAAAGGCGGTCAGCTTGATGCGCGTCGGGCTGAGGCCCAGCGAGCGGCAGGCGATCTCGTCTTCGCGCAGCGCTTCCCAGGCGCGCCCGAGCGGCATGCGCAGCAGGCGGTTGATGACGAACAGCGTCAGCACCACCAGCAGCAGCGCCACCAGGTACAGGAATACGATGCGATCGCTCGGATCGTATTTCAGGCCGAAGAAGTTATGGAAGGTATCCCAGCCGCCGTCGCGCAGGCTGCGGTTGAACTCCAGGCCGAAGAAGGTCGGTTTCGGGATCTGGCTGATGCCGTTCGGCCCGCCGGTGATCTCGGTATTGTTCAGCAGCAGGATGCGCACGATTTCGCCGAAGCCGAGCGTCACGATCGCCAGATAGTCGCCGCGCAGCCGCAGCACCGGGAAACCGAGCAGGAAGCCGAAAGCGGCGGTGACGATACCCGCCAGCGGCAGGCTCTCCCAAAAGCCGAGGCCGTAATAGTGATTCAGCAGCGCATAGGTGTAGGCGCCGATGGCGTAGAAACCGCCGTAGCCGAGCACCAGCAGACCGGACAAGCCCACCACCACGTTGAGGCCGAGGCCCAGCATCACGTAGATCAGCGTCAGGGTGGCAATATCCACCGTGCCGCGCGAGACCAGGAACGGCCAGGCGACCGCCGCGACGATGAGCAAAGCCGCCAGCAGCTTTTGCCGCGGCGTGGTGCCGTCGAAGCTCGGCAGCACGAACGCCGGGCCGGAGACTTTTTTCAATCCCTGCTGCAGCAGCGGGCGCAACAGCTGGAAGAAAAAGACGATGACGCAGCCGATGCCGATCCACATCCAGCGCACTTCCGCCGCGCCGTGCACCACCAGCTTGGTGCCGTCCAGGCTGAGCTGCATGCCCATCAGGAACGACGCCATCACGAACAGCACCGCCGTGGCGATCAGCGCATTGAGCAGATTGAGTTTCATACTTTCTCAACCTCCGGACGCCCGAGGATGCCGGTCGGCATGATCAGCAGCACCACGATCAGCAGCGCGAACGACACCACGTCTTTGTATTCGGTGCTCAGGTAGGCAGAGGTCAGCGCTTCCGCCACGCCCAGTACCAGGCCGCCAATCATCGCACCGGGAATGCTGCCGATGCCGCCCAGAACCGCGGCGGTGAAGGCTTTCATACCGGCCATAAACCCGATGTAAGGGTTGATGACGCCGTAGAACTGGCCGAGCAACACCCCGGCCACCGCCGCCATCACCGCTCCGATAACGAAGGTCAGCGAGATCACCCGGTCGGTGTTGATGCCCAGCAGGCTGGCCATCTTCAGATCTTCCGCACAGGCGCGGCAGGCGCGGCCCATGCGTGAATAGCGGATAAACAGCGTCAGCGCCAGCATCGCCAGGAAGGTCACGAGCCAGATGGTCAGCTGCATGGTGCTGATGGTGGCGGCGAAGCCGTTGCTTTCTCCCAGCACCCACTGGCCGGTCACTAGGCTAGGCAGCGCCAGATCGCGTGAGCCCTGCGTCAGGCTGACGTAGTTTTGCAGGAATATCGACATGCCGATGGCCGAGATCAGCGCAATCAGGCGCTTGGAGTTGCGCACCGGCTTGTAGGCCACCCGTTCGATGCTCCAGCCGTAGGCACTGGCGATAACGATCGAGACCAGGAACGCGGCGCCGATCAGCAGCCAACCGACGTCGATGCCGAGCATCATCAGGGCGGCGATAACGATAAAGGAGACATAGCTGCCGATCATGTACACCTCGCCGTGGGCGAAGTTGATCATGCCGATGATGCCGTAAACCATGGTGTAACCGATGGCGATCAATGCATAGGTGCTGCCCAACGTTAAGCCGTTGAACATCTGCTGCAGAAAATAGAGGAGTTGCTCTGACATACTCTGAACCCTTGGCTGCGAACCCCGCCGGCGCAGAACCGGCGGGTAAAGGGAGACGGGGCCGGCAAGCCGACCCGCCGGGCGCAGCGGGCTGCGCCCCACCCTAATCATTATGGCTTATTTGATCGGTGTGGACGTGCCGTTGGCATGCCATTCGAACACGCCGAACTCGAAGCCTTTCAGATCGCCCTTGTCATCCCAGGTCAGCGGCCCCATCACGGTGTCCACCGGCTTGCCGGTTTTCAGATCCTTGACGATGTCCGCCGGCTCCTGGCTGCCGCTGCGCTCCATGCCGGTGGTCAGCGACTGCAGCGCAGCATAGGTGGTCCAGACGAACGGGCCGGTCGGATCCAGCTTCTTGGCTTTCAGCGCATCGACGATCGGCTGGTTAGCAGGCACCTGATCGTAGCGTTTCGGCAGCGTCACCAGCATGCCTTCCGAGGCGGCGCCGGCGATGTTGGACAGCGAGGAGTTGCCCACGCCTTCCGGCCCCATGAAGCGAGTGGTCAACCCGGCCTGCTTGGCCTGACGCAGGATCTGGCCCATTTCCGGGTAGTAACCGCCGAAGTACACGAAGTCGATATTTTCTTTCTTCAGGCGCGCCACCAGGGTGGAGAAGTCTTTGTCGCCGGCGGTGATGCCTTCGAACATCGCCACTTCGGTGCCCTGTTTTTTCAGGCTGTCGCGCACCGAGCGCGCCAGGCCTTCGCCGTATTGCTGCTTGTCGTGCACCACGGCGATGCGCTTCGGCTTGATGTCGCTGAGGATGTATTTGGCGGCGGTCGGGCCCTGATCCGAATCCAGGCCGGTGGTGCGCAGGATCATCTTGTAGCCACGGGTAGTCAGATCCGCGTTGGTGGCCGCCGGGGTAATCATGATCACGCCTTCGTCTTCATAGATATCGGACGCCGGCTGGGTGGATGAGGAGCACAGGTGGCCGATCACGTAGCGAATACCGTCGTTGATCACCTTGTTGGCGACCGCAACTGCCTGTTTCGGGTCGCAGGCGTCGTCGTATTCCACGCCGACCAGCTTGTCGCCCTTGATGCCGCCCTTGGCGTTGATGTCGGCAATCGCCTGGCGCGCGCCGGTAAACTCCATGTCGCCATACTGCGCGACCGGGCCGGACATTGCCCCGACGATCGCCACCTTGATGTCTTTCGCCATGGCCGCCTGGCTCATGGCCATCGCAATACAACCCGCCAGCAGTGCCTTACCTGTTGTTAATTTCATCCGCAAATCCCCATCTGTCGTTGTGAACGTACCTGTTGTGTTTGCCTGCGCCCGATCGTTATTGACCGCTTTTGTTATAAGTAATAATGATTTAGGCGTTTTGTCGGCATTATTTTCTAATAAGACTTTATTTTTCATGCCATTAAACAGGAATTTTCTTCTGCAAATCAACTTCATCTGGCAGAAACAAGCGGTGTAAACAGGATAAAATTCGAATTAAATCTGCGCTCTTTACCTTTAGGCGTAGTGCGTTGTGCTGGTTAACAATCCGTTTACTAACTATTTACTCGGAAAATGCCCCGTGCAAAAAACATATTGCACAGTAATCGTACAGAAAAACTTACACAACGCTCTGCACAAGATCTATTACACTGTCGACATCATTTAGCTGCGCGGAAATTCTGCATGAAACTGACCATCGAGCGCCTAACCGCGCTGTCCCCGCAAGACCTTATCGACCTCGGTAAAATTTGGCCGCACCAGCAGCCGGAACAGTGGCAAGGCTGGCTGAGCGACGGCAAGGCGCTGTTTGCCGCCCGCTTCAACGAGCGTCTGCTGGGTGCGGTGAAAATTGCGCTGCAGGACGACCGCGCCGAACTACAGGATCTGCTGGTACGCGAAGTGACGCGCCGCCGCGGCGTCGGTCTTTATCTGGTGCAGGATGCACAGCGTCAGCTGCCGCAGGTCGCCCACTGGCAGCTGTCGACCGCCGGCCTGGCGCCGCGTGAACGTGGGGAAGTCGATAACTTCATGCGCGCCTGCGGCTTCGCGCCGCAGGGCGATCTCTGGCAAAAATGAAGCGCCGGCTGGCGGCGCTGGTCTTGATTGCGCTGGGGTTGGCGGCCTGGTTCGCCGGGCGCCAGCAGGCGCAGCGCCTGGCCTCAGGCTGGGATCAGCAGGTTTATGTCTGGCAGCGAGTTTGGACGCCGCAGCACGCCGATGCGCTGGCGAGCAGCCGCGATCTGTTCGCCAAGCTGCGGGTGCTGGCGTTGCAGGTGCATCCGCGTGAAGGCTGGCGGGAAATCCCGGCCGATCTCAGCCTGCTGAAGCAGGACGGCCGCCCACTCTGGCTGGTAGCCCGCCTCGACGGCCAACTGCCGCAGCTGGATCAAGAGGCCATTATCCAGCGCCTGCTGGCGCTCACCCAGCGCTGGCAGGCGGCCGGGCTGCCCGTCACCGGCATCGAGATCGATCATGATGCCGCCACCGCCCGCCTGCCGGACTACCAACGCTTTCTGCAGCGGCTGCGCCAACGGCTGCCCGCCGCTTTGCAACTCGGCATCACCGCCCTGCCGGCCTGGATCGGCTCACCCAACCTGCCCGGCGTACTGCAACAGGCCGACAGTTCCGTCCTGCAGGTGCACGCGGTGCTCTCGCCACAGCAGGGGCTGTTTGACGGCCCGCTGGCGCTGCGCTGGGTGCGGCAGTACGCTGCCGTCACACCGAAGCCGTTTCGCGTCGCGCTGCCGGCCTACGGCATGGCGTTGTTGGGTTTTGATGCGCAAGGCGCGCAGGTGGAGAGCGAATCCTCGCTGCGCGTGGCGGGCAACGGGCGCGAGCTGACGGTCGCGCCGCAGCAGATCGCCGATTTTCTGCAAACGCTGGCGCAGCAAACGCCGCCCCGGCTACGCGGCATTCTCTGGTTCCGACTGCCGCTGGCGGACGATCGGCGCGCCTGGTCGCTCGCCACGCTGCGAGCGGTGATCGAGCGCCGGCCGCTGAACGTCGACTGGCAGGTAAAATTTAGGCCTCAGCCACAGCAAAACGGGCTGTATGATCTGATAATTCACAACAACGGGCCGGTGGACGCCCCGCTGCCGCAAGAGGTGGTCATCCGCGCCGACGACTGCCTGGCGGCGGACGCGGTCGGCCACTACCGGCTGGAATCCGCACCGCAACAGCAACGCTTTATTCGCATCAGCAGCGACCAACTGCGCGCCGGGCAATCCCGGCCGTTGGGTTGGCTGCGCTGCCAACAACTGACGCCAGGAGGCACCCTTGTCACACCTTGATTCGCGCGCGGCACGGAACACCCGCCGCCTTCTTCCGCTGGCCATGCTGATCGGCGTCGCACTGCCGCTGAGCGGCTATGCCTGCGGCCCGGATTTCCCTAACCGGCTGCTGATCGACCGCAACGGCACCCTGCTGTATATGCCGGAGGGCAATTTCGCCTTCGAAGCCGGCCGGCTGGTGCCGATGGATAAACAGTTGCCGCACTGGCAAGCCCCGCCGCCGCCGATGCCGCCGAAACCGATGCCGCAATCGCCGGAAACGATCGCGATCGGTAAAATGCGCGCCGCCAAAACGGTGGAAGAGGCTGACGCCGTCAATGCGCAGGGGTTGTCCAACGCCGCGCGTCTCTATCAACTGGGCGCCGTGGCTTTCGCCAGCCACGATCCGCGCGCCACAGACTATTTCCAGCAGGTGCTGAAGCTACCGGCCGCCGAGCAGGGCGACTGGGGACTGCGGGCGCAGTATTCGCTTGGCCGCGTCCTGATGGCTGACCACGGTACACCGGTGAATGAATCCGGTGAAGCGGTTCCCGCCGCCGAGCATCCGCCTAAAGCCGAACTTGAACAGGCGCTGACGGCATTCCAGCAGGTGATCGACCGGGTGAAAAGCGGCGCTGCCGATCCCGATCAGTTGGCGCTGAGCAGCCTTGGGCAGCAGGCGCGCATCCACCTGTGGCTGGGTGACGTCGCCCCCGCCGCCCACCTCTATGCGCAACAGGCGGCGCAGGGCGATCCGAGCGGCGGGCAGTCGCTGCAGTACGTCTCCAGCCTCCTGGTCAACCCCGACCATTTGGACACGCTGAAACAGATTATCGGCGATCCGTTGATCCAGCAGTTGGTGACCATTGAGCTGTTCGCGCGCAGCGGCAACCTGCAAATGGCGGATACCGACGGCAACGGCCGCTCCGCCCAGATCATCAGCCAGATCCTGACGCTGCTGGACGGCTCAGTGAAAAGCGGCTTCGCCGGCAGCGATCGGCTGGCGGCGTTGGCTTACCGTTCGGGGCAGTACCCGATGGCGGCGAGCCTGCTGAAAAACGCCGGCGACAGCGGCCTGGCGTGGTGGCTGCGCGCGAAAATGGCGCTGCGCGACGGCGACGTGAAAGCCGCCACTGCCGCCTACGCCAAGGCGGCAAGCGCGTTCCCCGCCGACGAAAGCTGGGGTGAACAACGCAACGCCGACTTCGTCGCAGAAACCATCGTGCCCGAGTGCCGGGTGGCCGGCGAACAGGCCATCCTGGCGCTGAACCGCGGCGACTATCTGCAGGCGATGGACCTGCTGTATCGCGGCAAAGCGCTCTACTGGGCCGACGTGGCCGACGTGGCGGAGCGGGTGCTGACCGTCGATGAGTTGAAAGGCTTTGTCGATAAGCACGCCCCGGCGCCGACGACGCCGCTCAAGCCGGTTAATCCGGACGACTACGGCGGCCAGCAGATCACGCCGGAAGTGCAGCTGCGCGAACTGCTGGCGCGGCGGCTGATGCGCGTCGGACGAGCGCCGGAAGCGCTGGCCTATTTCGATATCCCCAACTACCGGCAAGCGGCGCAGCAGTTCGCCGACGAACTGAAGGCGGCCAAGGACAAATCCGCCGCGCCGCTGACGCGCGCGCAGGCTTACTATCGCGCCGCCAACCTGCTGCGCGCCCAGGGGCTGGAGTTTACCGGGTATGAGATGACGCCGGATTACGCCATCTATGGCGCCGGCTATTCCTATCTGGGGGATGCGTTCGATACTCGCGAGCTGAAGCATAAAAGCTGGATCGACAGCGCAGAAGCGGCGCGCGCCAAGGCGGCGCTACCGGAGGAAGACAACCGTTTCCTGCACTATCGCTGGCAGGCGGTGGGGCTGGCGCAACAGGCGGCCGATCTGCTGCCGCCGAAGAGCCAGGCCTATGCCGCCGTGCTATGTAACGCTGCCAGCTGGGTTATCAAGCGTGATGCCAAAACCGGCCGTGCGCTTTATCAGCGCTATATCAACACCGGCACCCGTTATCCGTGGGCGGCGAAATTCGGCTACGGCTGCCCGGCGCCGGACTTCACCGCCGTGGCGCCATAACGCCGAATTTCAGGCACTAAAAAGCCCGGCTTGCCGGGCTTTTTTTATCGAATCTCGCATCGACTCAGGCTTCGATCGCCATTTTGAGTTTCTTCATGGCGTTCTTTTCCAGCTGACGCACGCGTTCGGCGGAAACGCCGTACTGATCGGCCAGCTCCTGCAGCGTCGATTTGTTGTCATCATCCAGCCAACGGGCGCGGATGATATGCTGGCTGCGCTCGTCCAGACCTTCCAGCGCATAGGCCAGTTTGTCTGCGGCGTTGCTTTCCCAGTTATCTTCCTCGATGCCTTCGGCGAAGTCCGAGCTTTTGTCCTGCAGGTACAGCACCGGCGCCATCGACTGGCCATCGCGGGCCTCGTCGTCCGGAGTCGGATCGAACGTCATGTCCTGCGCCGCCATGCGAGATTCCATCTCGCGCACGTCTTTGCTGGTTACGCCCAGCTCGCGGGCCACCAGTTCCACTTCGTCCTGGTTGAACCAGCCCAAACGCTGTTTGGTTTTGCGCAGGTTAAAGAACAGCTTGCGCTGCGCTTTGGTGGTCGCCACTTTCACGATGCGCCAGTTGCGCAATACGTACTCGTGGATTTCCGCCTTAATCCAATGCACCGCAAAGGAAACCAGACGCACGCCGACTTCAGGGTTGAAGCGGCGAACGGCTTTCATCAGGCCGATATTGCCTTCCTGAATCAGATCCGCCTGCGGCAGACCATAGCCTGAATAGTTGCGGGCAATATGAGCGACAAAGCGCAGGTGAGACAGGATGAGCTGCTTAGCGGCATCCAGATCGCCCTGATAATGCAGCCGTTCAGCCAGCTCCCGCTCTTCCTCTGCCGTCAGCATCGGATAGGCGTTGGCTGCCCGGATATAGGCTTCCAAGCTACCTTGGGGTACTAAGGCTAAAGTTTGCATTTCTTTGGTCATTCAAACCCTCTCTATGAGAATACAAAATCATGCAGGTGATTATTACAGCGGGGAAATGATTGATTCTACGGCAGTTGCTGAAGCAAAAGCGGTTCCACACGCCGGGCACCTTAACATTTGCTGCAATTTTTGACCGTACTCCGCCCTATAAGTTCACCCTTTTTTGCAAGCATTGTTGCTGACAATACGTGACGAGGGTGCAGGCCGATAGGGAATTTGTGCGCTAAGAAGAGAGGGATGGTGCTGACTTCGCTTGAGGTCACTCTTCTCCCGCAACGCGATCAAAAGCAGCAGGAGAAGAGTATACCAAAAAAATCTTACTGTGGTGTAAATCGGCGTAAATGTTGCACCGTCGCCAGCCAGGCGGCGATCCAGCCGATCATCGCGGAGATGATCAGCAGCAGCAGCGCCTCATCCCAGCCCAGCCCGTGCAGAGTGAAGGTGGTGCCGAATACCTTGGCGACCCCGACGACCACCGACTCCAGCTGCCACACCAGCGCGCCGGAGAGCACCAGCGACAGCAGCGCGCCGGCAAAGCCCAGCATCGCCCCGCCGTTGAGGAACGGCCGCAGAATAAAGCCGTCGGTAGCGCCGATCAGCTTCATCACGTTGATGGTGTCGCGACGGCTGAAGATGCTCAGACGCACGCTGTTGCCGATCACCAGGAACACCGCCACGATCATCAGCACGCCGATGATCGCCGCGATCTGGCCCGCCAGCCCGGTCAGCGCCGCCAGGCGGGCAAACCAGCTGTCATCCATACGCACTTCTTCCACGCCCTGCACCGCCGCTACGCGATCGCGCAGGGTGTTGAGGGTGTCCGAACTCTGGAAGCTCATCTTCGGCGTGACGATCGCCACCGCCGGCAACGGGTTCTCTTCCAGCATGTCCAGCGCGCCGCCAAAGCCCGACCAGTTACGGAACTCGCCGCGCGCTTCTTCACGCGACAGGTAGTTCACCTTCTCCACGCCGGCTTCCGCCTTGATGGCGTCGAGCACTTTCAGCGCCGCGTCGTCATCGAGCGATTTATCCAGGTAGACCGTCAGTTGCGGCGTCGGGTACCACTGGCTGGCCGCGGTGCTGACGTTTTTCCACACGATGTAGCACACGCTCGGCAGCGTCAGGGAAATGGCGATCACCATCACCGTCAGCAGCGTCGCCAACGGCTGGCGCAGCATGTCTTTGATGGCGTTCATCCAGGCATAACGCCACTGTTCGCGCCAGCCGCCGCGCAGCGCCTTGCTCTTGGCGGTTTTTGCGTTATTGGCCATGGTGAGCGCCCCCCTGCATGCGGCCCTGGCTCAGCGTCAGGATGCGGTAATTGCGACGGGCGATAAGCCCGGTGTCGTGCGTCGCCATCAGTACGGTCACGCCGACGCGGTTGAATTCTTCAAACAGGCGCAGAATGCCTTCCGACAGCGCATCATCCAGGTTACCGGTCGGTTCATCCGCCAGCAGCACCGCCGGCTTGTTCACCACCGCGCGGGCGATGCCCACGCGCTGCTGCTCACCGCCGGACAGCTGAATCGGGAAGTTTTTCGCTTTATCCAGCAAACCGACTTTGTCCAACGCGGCGGAAACGCGGCGGCGGATATCTTCGGTGCTGGCGCCGGCGATGATCAGCGGCATCGCCACGTTGTCATACACCGTGCGATCCAGCAGCAGGTGGTGATCCTGGAAGATCATGCCGATCTGCCGACGCAGGAACGGCACCTCGCGGTTTTTCAAACGGCTGATGTCGTGCCCGCCAAACCAGATGTGGCCGGCGCTGGGCCGTTCGATACCGCAAATCAGTTTCAGCAGGGTACTTTTCCCCGCGCCGGAATGGCCGGTCAGAAACGCCATTTCCGCCGGGCGCAGATGGAAATCAACCCCCTGCAGCGCTTGCCGTCCGCCCAGATAAGCTTTACTGACCTGTTCAAAGCGAATCATCCGTATTAATCCTCTCGGGCAAAAAGTGCCTCAATAAAATCGTCAGCCTTAAACGGCCGCAAATCTTCGATGCCTTCCCCGACGCCGATATAGCGGATCGGGATACCGAACTGATCGGCGATGGCGAAGATCACCCCGCCCTTGGCGGTACCGTCCAGTTTAGTCAGCGTGATGCCGGTTAAGCCCACGGCCTCATTAAATAATTTCGCCTGACTGACCGCATTCTGGCCGGTGCTGGCATCGAGCGTCAGCATAACCTCATGGGGGGCCTGGTCGTCCAGTTTTTTCATGACGCGGACGATCTTCTTCAGCTCTTCCATCAGGTGCGATTTATTCTGCAGACGGCCGGCGGTATCGGCGATCAACACATCGATGCCGCGCGCCTTGGCGGCCTGCACCGCATCGAAGATCACCGAAGCGGAATCCGCGCCGGTATGCTGCGCCACCACCGGAATGCGGTTGCGTTCACCCCACACCTGCAGCTGCTCCACCGCGGCGGCGCGGAAGGTATCCCCCGCCGCCAGCATCACCGACTTGCCTTCCGCCTGGAATTGACGCGCCAGCTTGCCGATGGTGGTGGTTTTACCCACGCCGTTCACGCCGACCATCAGGATGACATACGGGGTTTTCCCGCTGACATCCAGCGGCTGATCGACCTTGGCCAGAATTTCGGACATTTCCTCCTTCAGCTTGCCGTACAGCGCTTCAGCGTCTTTCAGCTGCTTGCGGCTGGCGTGCTGAGTCAGGGAGGTGATGATCTTGCGCGTGGTCTCCACGCCGACGTCGGCGATCAGTAGCTGTTCTTCCAGCTCGTCGAACAGGTCGTCGTCGATCTTTTTACCGCGGAACAGCCCCATAAAGCCGGAACCGAGGTTTTGTTTGGTCTTCAGCAGGCTGCGCTTCAGGCGGGCGAAGAAGCCTTCTTTGGTCGGCCTTTCCTGTTCTTGCGCCGCGGCCGGCACCACAGGTTCAAGCGGCGCTTCTTCCGGCTCCGGTTCAGGTTCGACGATTGGCTCGGGTTCAACGACCGGCTCGGGTTCAACGACCGGCTCAGGTTCGACGACCGGCTCGGGTTCAACCACCGGCTCGGGTTCGACGACCGGCTCAGGTTCGACGACCGGCTCGGACTCAACCACCGGCTCGGGCTCAACCACCGGCTCAGGCTCGACCACCGGCTCAGGCTCGACCACCGGCTCAGGTTCGACGACCGGCTCAGGCTCGACGACCGGCTCAGGTTCAACCACCGGTTGCTGCTGCGCCACCACTTGCTCGGTGACGCTGACGATCTCTTCAGCCAACGCTTGCGGCGCCGCCGGATGTTCAGCCGCCGCCGGCAGGTTTTCCGCGATTTGCTCGCCGGCCTGACCGTTATCCCACTCCCCCGGGGTGTCGACGGAGGCGGCAGGTTCAGATTCCTGGGCGGGGAGCTTGTCATCCAGCTTGACGGCGGCCGGTTCAGCCGGCGTCTCCGCGGCCTGAGGTTCCGCCTGCTCTACCGGCTGCTCAGGTTGCTGTTGCTCTTCTTCCTTTTCCTTCTGGCCAAAGCCCAGCCAGGAGAAAAACCCACGTTTCTTATCTTTTGCCATGTTATGACTCTACTCCGTACCGAAGGCTCGCTTACCCTACATACCTGAAGGATATATGCTGACAATAATCCGCCGAGTCTATCACTTTCCCTCGCGCAGCAACACGCATCCGGCATGCTTTCCGGTGTGAAATCAGACAACAACGTTTTACCGTTCCCCCCGACGCCCGTCACCGGTAGAATAGGGACAACTTTTCGTTAACCTCTGCGGCCCCGCGCCGCAAAAGAAATCAAACAACGCTTATGACAAGACTCTCGCCACGGGCCGCGGCCAAAAAGCCGCCCCAGGCCGCAGCCGGACAGATCCGCATCATCGGCGGCCAATGGCGCGGCCGCAAACTCCCGGTGCCAAACAGCCCGGGGCTGCGCCCCACCACCGATCGGGTGCGTGAAACCCTGTTCAACTGGCTGGCGCCGGTGATTCAGGGCGCGCGCTGCCTGGACTGCTTCGCCGGCAGTGGCGCATTAGGGCTGGAAGCGCTATCGCGCTATGCCGGCAGCGCCACGCTGCTGGAATTCGAACGGCCGGTGGCTCAGCAACTGGAAAAAAATCTGGCGCTGCTGCAGGGCAAAGGGGTGGTTATCAACACCAACGCGCTGAGCTGGCTGGCGGGCGACGGTCAACCGTTTGACGTGGTGTTCCTCGATCCGCCGTTTCGCAAAGGCCTGCTGGCGGAGACCGTCTTGTTGCTGGAGCAGCGTGGCTGGCTGGCCGACGAGGCATGGATCTATGTAGAAGCCGAGGCGGAAAGCGCCGCGGCGGACGTGCCTGCCAGCTGGCAGTTGCACCGGGAGAAGGTCGCCGGTCAGGTGGCTTATCGCCTTTATCTTCGTTCGAAAGAGAAAACCGACCATGCTGATTAATCTGGGCCGCCTGCTGATGCTGTGCGTATGGGGCTTCCTGCTCTCTAACCTGTTCCATCCGTTTCCCAAGCCGCTGAAGTATTTCATCGACGTGGCGCTGTTTTTTATGGTGGTGATGCACGGCCTGCAGCTGGTGCTGTTGAAATCCACCCAGCCGAAGGATCAGCCGATCAGCTACTGGCAAGAGGCCAAGATCTTTATCTTTGGCGTGTTTGAGCTGCTGGCCTGGCAAAAGAAACAGCCGCCCATCAAGAAAAAGTGACCGCTACGGCTGAACGGTGAACGAGACGAAGCGCGTGCCCTGCATGTTTAACGTGCCGTGCGCGCCTTTTTCTATCGGGTTGTACTGCCATTGCTTCAGCCGCAGCGTAATGTCTTCACCGCCCTGGTTCGGGCTGAACACCACCTCGTAATACATCGGCTCGTTGACCAACGGCTCGCGCTGCGGCGCACGGGTCTTGGCGACCGGGAAGCTCCGCTTGTCGCTCACCGTCACCTGCAGACTGCGCATCGGCGCACGATCGTTTTCCGCCTCCTGCTGGCGCTGTTTGAAGTAGCGTTGCGTGGCCAGCACGGCGATCAACGCAATGACGGCGACAAAAAATAACGGTGGCTTACTCATCGGTTTCCCATTTCCTTCACGGCCAAATCGGCGTAAACATAGCATTCTCAAGAAAGCATTGTCGATCGTCGGCAGGCTACCTACACTGAAATAAGAAGTGACATGGGTGACAGTTTGGAGCCGGTGGTTGCGGCTCCCTCCTACATAAGGATGACATCAATGAGTTGGCCGTTCCTTGCCGTATTCTTTTCCGGTTGGCTGTTCGTCGACGCCTCTTACCGCGGGCCGCGCTGGCAGCGTTGGGTGTTCAAACCCGTCACGCTGTTGCTGCTGTTGCTGCTTGCCTGGCAGGCGCCGGTGCTCAGCGCGGCGGGTTATCTGATCGTACTCGGCCTGCTGACGACGCTGATCGGCGATGCGCTGCTCCTGCTGCCGCGCGAGCGAGTGCTGTACGCCATCGGCGCCTTTTTCCTGTCCCACTTGCTGTACACCCTGAGTTTCGCCAGCCAGATGACGTTCAGTCTGTTCTGGCCGCTGCCGCTGGCGCTGCTGGCGATCGGTGCATTGCTGCTAGCCACCCTTTGGACCCGGCTGGAAGAGATGCGCTGGCCAATCGTCACCTACGTGGCGATGACGCTGCTGATGGTCTGGCTGGCAGGCGAGCAATATTTCCTGCGCAGCACCGATTTCGGCTTCTCGCTGCTGGCCGGCACCTCGCTGCTGCTGCTGGCCAACGTGGTTTGGCTGCTCAACCGTTACCGCTTCACCTTCCGCGCGGCGGACGCCATCGTGGCTTTCTGTTACTTTTCCGGCCACTTCCTGATCGTGCGTTCGCTCTACCTGTAGAGACCTGCCGCGGGTTCGGCGCGCCGAACCCGTTTCTTCATCAAGCCAGCGCTTTCAACGTCAGGGCATCACCCGCACCCAGCTGATTGCGGTACAGATCGCCGTCGCGCGAGAAGAACGCCAGCGTGCTGCCATCCGCCTGCAGCAGGGCGATGCCGTCCGGCGCCGGGCGCCAGCCCACCACCTCGGCCGCAAATACGCTTTGCAGACAACGCTGCCGATCCACCAGCTGGTAGCCGTTGGTCTCGCTTTGCTCATTGGCCAGAAACTCGATTTGGCATTGCCTTTCGCTGTCGGCTACCTGCCATTGCCCCGCCAGCGACTGCGCGGTCGGCAGCGCCAGACTGCCGGCCATCACCGCACTCGTCACCATCATGCCTCCCGCCGCCAGGGCGGCGCGCGTTAAAGTACCTTTCATACCGGCTCCCACATCACGCCCGGCCGAGACTGCGCCGGGCGCTCCGTTGCTGCGTTACACGATAAAGTCAGTGGCGACGTCTACCTGACCGACGATTTTCACCAGGAAGTCCGGCGCCTGATGCCCCCCGATGTTCACCGACAAATCGGTCACGTTGTTGGACGCGTTGTAGCTCAGCAGCGCTTCACCGGCCGCGCCGCTGAAGTGATCGACGAAGTGAATGAAGTCGCTGCTCTGCGCCTCTTTGTTGAAGAACGACAGATCAATCTTGTCGATCCCTTTCTGGAAGTCGCGGATCCAGTCTGAAGCGCCCGGGGCGGAATCGCTGGCGGCAGAGAACACGAAGATGTCTTTACCGGCACCGCCCCACAGCTCATCCGCCCCGCCGCCGCCGAACAGCACGTCGTTACCCGCGCCGCCTTTCAGCACGTTATTGGCCGCGTTGCCGACGATCACGTCGTTGCCGGAACCGCCAATGGCGTTCTCAATGGTCACACCGGCGGCGATCGACACGTTGCCCTTCAGGCCGCCCACGTCGGAGAACGACTTCTCGTTCAGGTTGATGCGTTGGTTAGCGGTGTAACCGGAGAAATCGAAGGTATCGTTGCCGCCCGCATCCCAGGCCGCAAAGATCACTTTTTGCGAGTTGCTGGTGGTGCTGAGGAAGTCACGACCGGTGTTGGAGTTAAAGCCGTACACGGTGTCGCCGGTGCGGGTCGACAGGTTGGCGCCATACAGGTGCTGAATGGCGGCAATGTCATCCAGCAGCGGAGCCGCGGCGTAATGACCGCCGTTGTCGCCACCGGTATTGGTTTCACTCCAGTAGCTCATCAGGCTGAACTGACGAGTATCTTCCGCGTAAGTGACGTCGCGGTAGGTCGGGTTGCCTTCACCGGCGTTGTAATCGCCCGGGTGGCTCAGGCCCAGTGCATGGCCAATTTCATGGGTGAACGTCTGGCGGCCGTAGTCTTCGGTCGCCGGATGCTTGACGTTGGACTGATTGACGTTGTACCAGGTCTGGCCCCCCAGATCCTGGCCCTGCCAAATGGTGTTCGGCAGGAAGGCGTAGGCCTGGGTGCCGTAATCATAGTGGCCGGGGCGATCCTGGCTGTAGTTGCCGAAGGTGATATTGGCCTTTTGTCCGGCCGCCACTTCGGTGAAGGTGATATTGGCGACGTCGGCCCAGGACTGCAGCGACAGCTTAGCCTGCTGCTGCTGTTCCGCGCTGAACTTGCTCAGCCCGGTGTCGCCGGCGACGTTAGTGGAAGAGAACTTATAATCCGGGAAGGAGAAGGTTAATTTGATCGGCTGGCCAAATACCTTGTATCCGTTCCAGGTTTGGTTCTCGCGGGTAATAAACAGCCCAGCTTGCTCGTTAGAAAATGAATCCTTGCCATTAATCTGAATCCCGTTACCCCGCTCATGATAATGCAGCAGGTCGTCTACAGCATCGTAACCGGTTGTCGCGGCCGCGAGGCTGGATTCAGTAATTTCAATTGCCTTTTTAGTAGATTGCATTGGTTCGATTCCACTCATTACCTGATTGATATCAATCAGACAGATAGACATAACCTCCCCGTAAGCCACGGTTAATGAACCTCAAGCTTGCTGGAAGGGGCTTATGCGCCGTTACCGGCAGTGTGTTAGGTAGAATTAATGCATATATATCAGCAAATAAGATCACCATTAAAAATGGTAATCGATTCCAATTATAGGCAGGACCGTAAAACTGCACATAAAATAATCAACCATTTATTATCGCAACGAAAGTTTGTTATGCTGCTTTTTAGGCTTCTTTACAAAGCAAACGAAACTTGATGAGGATAAGTTGGCACCAAACTTCAATAGCAACGCGGCCTGCAGACTCAAGCGAATCATGCTGGCTTTACTTAGGGGGAAAGGTAAATTTTGCTAAAGCGTTATAGATTAATAACTCTTTATTATTAGGTCGGGCGATTTTTTAGTTTCTATAGGAATATTATTTTCTTATTTAAACTAACGGCAGCGAGCCTTTTCGCCCAAATAGGGGATAAGAAAAGCCGATATATTTAAATTCGCATTATTCATTATTGAATGAATCCCCCTTTTCTACGCCCGAACGCCGTTAGCAATAATTCTCATCCGGCGCTTGACTCTGGAGTGGACTCCAGGGTGTAGAGTCAGCTGAGCAAACCCGTTTAACAGCCCGAAGGGGGACGTTATGCACAATCAGCAAAACCATAATCATCAGGAACATCACCACGCCGAAGGCGGGTGCGGCTGCAACCACAGCCACAGCAAAACGCAGCATGGCTGCAGCAGTGAGCCGAAAAGCGCAGCCGTACAGGCCGAACACGCCCACCATCATCACGATCATGGCGATAGCGGCTGCTGCGCCAGCGCGCCCGACGATCCGGACGAGGAAAGCGACAGGCTGGCCGCCGCTCCCCCTTCCGGCAGCCAACGTTTCAGCTGGAAAGTCACCGGTATGGACTGCCCCAGCTGCGCCAAGAAAATCGAAAATGCCGTCACCGCGCTCCCCGGCGTTGACAGCGCACGCGTATTGTTCGCCACTGAAAAACTGGTGGTCGACGCACAGTCCGATCTCAGCCTGCGGATCCAGGACGCGGTCGCCCAGGCCGGTTTTACCCTGCTCGGCACTCAGACCGCCAAAGATGCCGCGCCAAAAGCCTCGCGCTTCGGCGAATTTGCGCCGCTGCTGTTGTTAACTACCCTGATGGTGGTCAGCTGGGTGCTGGATCGGATTAACCCGGAGCTGGGTCGCATCGCCTTTATCGCCACCACGCTGGTCGGGTTGGCGCCGGTCGCCGCCAAGGCGCTACGTCTGATTCGCTCCGGCACGCCGTTCGCCATCGAAACGCTGATGAGCGTGGCGGCCATCGGCGCGCTGTTTATTGGCGCCACCGCCGAGGCGGCGATGGTGCTGCTGCTGTTTATGGTCGGCGAGCTGCTGGAATCCTACGCCGCCAACCGTGCGCGGCGCGGGGTGAAGGCGCTGATGGAGCTGGTGCCGGAAGATGCGCTGCTGCTGCAAGGCACGGAACGCAAACGCGTGCCGGTCGCCAGCCTGCGCCCTGGCGATGTGATTGAAATCGCGCCCGGCGGGCGCCTGCCGGCCGACGCCGAGCTGCTCAATCCGTTCGCCAGCTTTGACGAAAGCGCCCTGACCGGCGAATCGGTGCCGGTCGAGCGTCAACAAGGGGAAAAAGTGGCCGCCGGCAGCCTGTCCGTCGATCAGGCGGCACAGATGAAGGTGATTTCCGAGCCCGGCAAAAATGCCATCGACCGCATTTTGCAGCTGATTGAAGAGGCCGAAGAACGCCGCGCGCCGATCGAACGCTTCCTCGATCGCTTCAGCCGCTATTACACCCCAGCCATCATGCTGCTGGCCGTCGCGGTGATCCTGGTACCGCCACTGCTGTTCTCGCAGCCGTGGGAGACCTGGATCTATCGCGGCCTGACGCTGCTGCTGATCGGCTGTCCATGCGCGCTGGTGATCTCGACGCCGGCGGCCATCACATCCGGGCTGGCGGCCGCCACGCGGCGCGGCGCGCTGATTAAAGGCGGCGCGGCGCTGGAGCAACTGGGCCAGATTCAAACCATCGCCTTCGATAAAACCGGCACCCTGACCGAAGGCAAGCCGACGGTCACCGACGTGCTGCCCATCGGCGCGCTGACCGAACAACGGCTGTTGCAGCTTGCCGCCGCGGTAGAGGCCGGTTCACATCACCCGCTGGCGCAAGCGATCATCAACCGCGCCGCCGCAAGCGGGGCTGAGCTGCCGCTGGCGCAGGCGCGCCGCGCGCTGGCCGGCGTCGGTGTGGAAGGGATCGTGGACGGCAAGACCGTGCTGATCAGTGCGCCGGGCAAGCTGGCGCCGGGCCTGCTCGCCACACAATGGCAGAGCCAGGTAGACAAGCTGGAAAACGCCGGTAAAACGGCGGTGGTGGTGCTGGAAGACGGCGCGCCCATCGGCTTGCTGGCGCTGCGTGATACGCTACGCAGCGACGCCAAACAGGCGATAGCCGAACTGAACGCGCTGGGTATTCGCGGCGTGATGCTGACCGGGGATAACCCGCGCGCCGCCGCAGCGATCGCCGGCGAGCTGGGCCTCGACTATCGTGCCGGTCTGTTGCCGGAAGATAAGGTCAGCGCGGTCACCGAACTGAGCGAACTGCGCCCGACGGCGATGATCGGCGACGGCATCAACGACGCCCCGGCGATGAAAGCCTCCAACATCGGCATCGCCATGGGCAGCGGCACCGACGTGGCGCTGGAGACCGCCGACGCCGCCCTGACCCACAACCGACTGGTGGGCGTCGCGGAAATGATCCGCATCTCGCGCGCCACCCACGCCAATATCCGGCAAAACATCACCATCGCGCTGGGGTTGAAAGGGGTCTTCCTGATCACCAGCCTGCTGGGGTTAACCGGGCTGTGGCTGGCGGTGCTGGCCGACTCCGGCGCCACCGCGCTGGTCACCGCCAACGCGCTGCGGCTGTTGAGAAAGCGCAGCTAAGCTCTGAAACAAACACGGGCGCGGCATACCGCGCCCGTTGTCATTTGGGGGAAGGAACTTTTAACTCGGCCGCGCCGCCGTTATACGCCTTTACGCAGCAGATAACGGTATGGCGCCTGCTCGGTCTCCTGCGCCACCAGCGTATGCTCCATAAAGCGGCAGAACCCCGGGATATCGCGGGTGGTAGCCGGATCGTCGGCAATAATCAGCAGCGTTTCGCCGTTGTCCATATGGCGCACGGTTTTACGCACCATCATCACCGGTTCTGGGCAACGCAGCCCCAGCGCGTCGAGCGTCTGGTCTGCCTGGGCAAATAAGTCAGTCATGCAATTTTTCTCGTTCAAAACGATCGGCGAACGCTCGCCGCATCTCATTAGCGCCTAGTTTACGCCGGTAGTTTTTCTGCGCAAGATGCGTTAACGTTTGCGTTAAATTTAACCATTGCATTGGTTGCGCAAACGCGTATCATGCCGCCGCGCAGCGTTTTTTGCTGTTTTGACAAGACACACTGGGTTCCCTCACCCCACTGCTAAAAAGGCTACAACATGTATTCGTTTACCGCACAGCAGCGCTTCACGGCGTTGGTCTGGCTTTCGCTGTTTCATATCGCCATCATTACCTCCAGCAACTACCTGGTGCAGCTGCCGATCACCGTTTTCGGCTTCCATACCACCTGGGGCGCCTTTACCTTCCCGTTTATCTTCCTGGCGACCGATCTGACCGTGCGCATCTTCGGCGCGCCGCTGGCGCGACGTATTATCCTGGCGGTGATGGTGCCGGCGCTGTTCATCTCTTATGTGATCTCCACCGTCACCTATCAGGGAGAATGGCAGGGCTTCGCGGCGCTGAGCAGTTTTAACCTGTTCGTGGCGCGCATCGCCGTGGCCAGCTTTATGGCCTATGTGCTCGGCCAGATCCTCGACGTACACGTCTTTAACCGTCTGCGCCAACGCAGCGCCTGGTGGGTGGCGCCGGCGGCGGCGATGTTCCTCGGCAACATCAGCGATACGCTGGCGTTCTTCTTCATCGCCTTCTACAAGAGCAGCGATCCCTTCATGGCCAACAACTGGGTGGAGATTGCGCTGGTGGATTACAGCTTCAAGGTGATGATCTGCCTGCTGTTCTTCTTGCCGATGTACGGCGTGTTGCTGAACATGCTGCTCAAACGCATCGCGGCGCGCAGCGGCAGCCTGCAGCCGAGCTGAGCCATGCTATTCTGGGCGGCCTTATCCTTGGAGGCCGCTCATGACCCCAATCGTCCGCACCACCACGCTCGAAGAAATCCACCGCCTTTATCAACGCATCCCCGAATTCGGCGGCCTGCATAGCCTGGCCGATCTGCAGCAGCGTATCGGCACCGCCCCCGCCAGCCTGTTGATCGCCGAGATAGACGGGCAGCCGGCCGGTTTCAAACTCGGTTATCAACGGCAGGAAACGGTGTTTTACAGCTGGCTGGCTGGCGTGCTGCCGGCATTCCGTCGCCACGGCGTGGCGCAGGCCTTGTTGGCCGAACAGGAACGCTGGGCTCGGGCGCAGGGCTATCGCCAACTGACGGTCAAAACCCGTAACCGGTTCCGCGCCATGCTGACGATGCTGCTCACCCACCACTATCAGATTGTTCAACTGGAAAAGAAAGGCGAAGTGGCTGATTATCGGCTATTACTGGAAAAAAACTTGTGACAACATCTGCCTTGCATTTCAACCTGGAATAGGTTGCGATACGACAGTGAATCCCTACCGGAAAGGAAGAAGGAAGCCCGATGCGTAAAGTAGCGAAATTGATGGGTATCAGCCTGCTGGCGCTTGGCCTCGCGGCCTGCGACGGCAACACCAAAGACACCAAGGCAGCGCCAGACGGCGCGGCGGCCAGCGCGCCGGCCGGGCAGCAGGTAAGCCTGCTGGACGGTAAACTGGCGTTCACCCTGCCGGTCGGCATGGCGGATCAGAGCGGCAAGCTGGGCAACCAGGCCAACAACATGCATGTTTACGCAGACAGCACCGGCCAGCGCGCGGTGATCGTCATCTTGGGCGACAAGACCGCCGACAGCCTGGAGACTCTGGCCAAACGCCTGGAGAATACCCAGCGCGCGCGTGACGCCAACCTGCAGGTGATCACCAACAAGGCGCTCGACGTCAACGGCGTGCCGCTGCGTCAGTTGGACAGTATCATCACCAGCGGCGGTGAAAAGGCTTATTCTTCCGTCCTGATCGGCTCGCTGAACAACAACATGCTGACCATTCAGGTGACGCTGCCGGCGGACAATCAGCAGCAGGCGCAGACCGAAGCCGAAGGCATCATCTCCACCCTGAAGCTGAAGCAGTAATCCCACAGAGGGCCGGTTTGCCGGCCCTTTCGTTTTTATACCAGCGCCTGCGCCAGCAGGGTGATCGGATGTTCGCAGCGCTTGCTGGTGGACATTTCTATCTGCCATTTGCAGGTTTCGCAGTCGGTCACCACCAGATCCACCCCGCTCTCTTCTATCTGCCGGAACAGCGGCGCGCCGATGCCTTGCGACGTGGCGTAGTTCTCCGATTTGAACCCGTAGGTGCCGGCGATGCCGCAGCACTGCGAATCCAGCACCACCAGCTCCAGCCCCGGTATCTGCCGCAGCAGCTCCAGGGTGTAGGCGGTCCAGCCCATCTTCTCCATATGGCAAGGCGTGTGATAAGCCACCCGCAGCGGCGTGCGCTTGAGCGGCAGGCTGCGCCCCTGATTGATCAGGCGATAGAGATAGCGCGTCGCCAGCTCCACCCGATCGCGCACCGCAGTGGTGTCTACGTCCAGCAGATGAGGGTATTCGTCACGCAGGGTGAAGGTGCAGCTCGATGAGGTCGCCACCACCGGAATGCCGCGCTCCAGCACCGTTTCCTGCAGCGATTCGGCATTGACCCTGGCCTGCTTTTTAGCCTGCTCGATAAACCCGTTGGCGATCAGCGGCACGCCGCAGCATTTCTCGCGTTTCAGCAGCTGCACGCCGATATCCAGCGCGTTGAACACCCGGACCAAATCCTTGCCCAGCTGCGGGTGGTTATAGTTGACGAAGCAACCGTGGAAGAATGCCACCTGCTCAGCGTAACGCTGCTGAGCCTGCGCCTGTTGCCGGTACCAGCGGCGGAAGGTGCCGAAGGAATATTTCGGCAGCTCACGACGGTGATCGATCTTCAGCGCCTTGTCCAGCAGCTTGCGCACCGGTTTCAACCCGGTGGCGGCGTTGACGATCGGCGCAAACGGCGTCGACAGCGATCCCATGATATCGGTATGGCTGAGTATGGCATCGCGCAGCGTCGGCTTGCTCTGGGCGAAGTCGGCGCGGGCGCGTTGAATAATGTCGCCGATTTTGACGTCGGACGGGCAGGCCACTTCACAACGTTTGCAGTTGGTGCAGTATTTCAGCGCTTCGTCGTACAGCGCCGGGTCTTTCAGCCGCAGCCGCTCGCCGTCCGGCCCCGCCTGTTTCGGCCCCGGGTAGAGCGGGTTCACTTTGGCGACCGGGCAGTAAGTGGTGCAGACGGTGCATTTGATGCAGCTTTCAAAGCTGTGGTCCCGATGCAGGCTCATACGTTCTCCTCCGCGGCGATCTGCTGCGCGACGTGCAGCGCGCCGATCAATGACACGCCGGCGCCGCAGCCCTGCTGCAGCGGATCGTAGCCACCGGCGACCGCGCCGATGGCGTACAGGTTGTCGAACGGCACTCCCTGCTTCATCGCCCGCAGCCTGCCGTCGGTACGCACGCCGAACTGCAGGTAAGGCTGCGGCGCGAACAGCTCGCGTCGGCTCCAGTCGGCGCGATCCGCCCGGCTGTGTACGTCCAGCCCAAAGATCGGCTCACGCACCCGGTCGAAATCGGCCACCAGCCCATTGCTGAAGAAGCTGCCGCTGGCCAGCACCACCTGCTGCGCTCGCAGCGGAATATCGCCGTGGTTGCGGGTGTACAAACCGATGATGCGGCCGGCCTCGCTCTCGGCGCGCAGCACGCTGTCGCCGGGCATGAAAATGCCGCCCAGCTGCTGAAAACGCCGCCGCAGCGCCTGATGCAAGCGCATGCCGGGCACCGAAGGCGGCAACGTCGGCAGCAGTCGGATCGGTTTGCCGACCGCATCCTGCAACACCGCCAGCGACGCATCGTCCTCCAGGCCCAGACAGGCCGGCAGGAAGAGCGCCTCGGCCTCGCCCGCCAGCCGCCGCAGCTCTTCGGCCATCGGCGGCAGGCTTTCCATCAAATCCAGTACCCGGGCGATGTTCACCGCGCGGAACTCACTGGGGTTATTGCGCAATCTGTCCAGCGCCGGCATGTGCAGATAGGCCACGTCCGTCTGCACGCCGAGCTCGCGGCTCAGGGAATCGGCGGCCATCTGCGGCTGGAAGTCGAGGAACCCTTCGATGCCGATCACCGCGATGCGCCGCCACGGCAGTTGGCCGGTCAGCGGCAGCGTCGGGATCGCCTGCGGGCTGAGCCAGGTGGCGCGGCGCGTGCCCAGCGGCGTAATGCGCAGATGGTTATTGGTTCCCTCCCCCTGCAGGTTCAACCCGCAGCGCGCCAGCAGCCGCTGTGCGGCAGCGGACAGCGCCGCCACCCGGCCGGGCCCGATCAGGGCATACGGATGCTGCGGCGCCTGCTGCGCCAGCTGCGGCAACGCCGCCAGCGGCATCTCGACCGGCGTGCCGTCCGGCAATCTCGCCAACAGGTCGAGCGAGCCGGAGGAGAAGTAGAGCGCGCTCTGGCCAGAACTGACCACCGCGCAGCGCTTGCCCTGTTCGGCCACGGCAATGGCGCAGCTCAGGCCCGCCAGACCGCCGCCAATCACCACGACGTCAAATCGCATCATCTGCCTCCTGCTCCTGGTCGGCCTGGGCTTCAAGCCCGCATAATCCCTGGTAAACCCAGCTGGTAAATTCGCTCTCGCGCAGCGCATCGCCCCAGGCGATCGGCCGTACGCCTTTCCAGCGTTCGTTGAGGAACTGCGACAGCTGCGCGATGGATTGCTGCGGCGTGCTGACGTTAAAGCGCGTCAGCAGCCCGGCGGCGCGGCAGGCGCAGAGTTCGCCCTGGCAGGTGCCCATGCCGACGCGGGTGCGGCGGCGCAGATCCACCAGGTTATTGACGGTCAGCGAATTGACCGCATAACGCACTTCCCCGGCGGTCACCGCCTCGCATTCGCACACCAGGCTGGTGTCGAGCCGATCGGCCGCCGGCACCTGGCTGGCGCGATCGCCGTGGCGGTAAATCGCCGAACCACGGATGCTGGCGGGCAGTGAAACCACGCTGCGCACCGTTTCCTCCGCCGACTGGCGGGATCCGGGCAACGCGTCCTGCGCGGTGGTGCACGGACGGTTTACGCCAAGCTTTTCGCACACCTTGTCGGTGGCCCACTCCGCCATCAGGCGGTAGGTCATCAGCTTGCCGCCGGTGATGGTGATAAACCCTTCCAGCCCGTCGCGGGCGGCGTGATCGAGCAGCACGATGCCGCGGCTGACGTTGCGCCCGCTGGGATCGTCGTCGCTGGCGACCAGCGGCCGCACCCCGGCATAGGCGCGCAGAATACGGGTCTGCGCCAGGGTGGGCGCCAACAGCGCCCCCTCGCGGATCAGAATGTCCACCTCCTGCGGGGTCACCAGCATGTTGTCAATTTGGTCGTAGTCGATATGGGTCGAGGTGGTGCCGATCAGCGAGATGGTGTCGCCCGGCACCAGGATGTCGGCGTCCGCCGGTTTGCGACAGCGGTTGATCACCATGTTGTTGATGCGATGGCCGAGGATCAGCAGCGCCCCCTTGGCCGGGAACATGCGAATGCGTAAATCGGCATATTCGGCGATCTGCTGGCCCCAGATACCGGCGGCGTTGACCACCACCGACGCGTGCAGCTCATAGCGCCGCTGATTCTGATGGTCGTAAACGCGCACGCCCGTTACCCGATCGCCGCTGCGCAACAATCCCACCACCTGGTGGTAGGTCAGGATCTGCGCACCGTGCTCGCGCGCGTCCAACATGTTGGCGGCGGTCAGCCGGAAGGGATCGACGGTGCCGTCCGGTACGCGCACCGCGCCGATCAGCGCCGGGTTAGCCGCCGGCTCCAACCGCAGCGCCAGCTGCGGGTCGATCGCTTCGGCGTCGATGTCGGCCTGGCGACAGGCCGCGATAAACTGCTGCTGATAGTCCAGCGAGTCTTGCGGCAAGGTGATGAACAGCCCGTCGGTACGCTCGATACAGTGATGCGCGATGCGTTTCAGGATGCGGTTTTCTTCGATGCACTCGCGCGCCGACTCGCCGTCGGTCACCGCATAGCGCGCGCCGCTGTGCAATAAACCGTGGTTGCGGCCGGTGGCGCCGGTGGCGATGTCGTGGCGCTCCAGCAAAATGCATCGCAGGCCGCGCCGCGCACAGTCGCGGGCAATGCCTGCGCCGGTGGCGCCGCCGCCGATGATGATCACATCCGTTTCGCCGCCGTCAAAATAGCTGCTCATGTCGCTCCCTCAGGATCGGTAGTTATGAGCCTATTGAGCCACGGTTATTGGGGTCTTTGTTTGATAAGGAACAATAACGAACATAAAACGAAATAAAAATGACCACAAAAAACCATCAATGTGATCATAATCACGATTTTTGGACGTTTTTCTATTTCATAACGTTAACGAATCGCTCAAAATCCGCCGTGGTTTCATGAAAGTGTAACAATTGCGCCATTCGTCACAGCGACACCAGGCGTATTTGATGACAATGGCGCTCGTTATGGAACACAAAAACACCACATTCGATATCCGCTCAATCATCAAATGAACGTAAAAGGTCATATTGATGTGATAACAGATAAAGCCATCGGAGGCGCTCATGTTGAGTATTTTTAAGCCAGCCGCACACATCGCCCGTGTGCCGAGCGATAAGGTAGATCCGCTCTACCGTAAGCTGCGCTGGCAAATTTTCCTGGGGATCTTCTTCGGTTACGCCGCCTACTATCTGGTGCGTAAGAACTTCACCCTGGCCATGCCTTACCTGATCGAACAAGGCTTCAGCCGCGGCGACCTCGGCTTCGCGCTGTCGGGCATCTCTATCGCCTACGGCTTCTCCAAATTCATCATGGGTTCGGTCTCTGACCGTTCCAACCCGCGGGTGTTCCTGCCTGCCGGCCTGATCCTGGCGGCGGCGGTGATGTTGTTCATGGGCTTCGTACCGTGGGCAACTTCCAGCATCGCGGTGATGTTCGTTCTGCTGTTCCTGTGCGGCTGGTTCCAGGGCATGGGTTGGCCGCCGTGCGGCCGCACCATGGTGCACTGGTGGTCGCAGAAAGAACGCGGTGGCATCGTCTCCATCTGGAACTGCGCCCACAACGTGGGTGGCGGCCTGCCGCCGCTGCTGTTCCTGCTGGGCATGGCCTGGTTCAACGACTGGCACGCGGCGCTGTACATGCCGGCCTTCGGCGCCATCCTGGTGGCCCTGATCGCCTTCGCCCTGATGCGCGATACCCCGCAATCCTGCGGCCTGCCGCCGATTGAAGAGTACAAAAACGACTACCCGGACGACTACAGCGAAAAAGACGAAGAAGAGCTGACCGCCAAGCAGATCTTCATGCAGTACATCCTGCCGAACAAGCTGTTGTGGTACATCGCTGTCGCCAACGTGTTCGTCTACCTGCTGCGTTACGGCATTCTGGACTGGTCACCGACCTACCTGAAAGAAGTGAAGCACTTCGCGCTGGACAAGTCTTCCTGGGCCTACTTCCTGTATGAATACGCCGGTATCCCGGGCACCCTGCTGTGCGGCTGGATGTCGGACAAAGTGTTCAAAGGCAACCGCGGCGCCACCGGCGTGTTCTTCATGACGCTGGTGACCATCGCCACCGTGGTGTTCTGGATGAACCCGGCCGGTAACCCGACCGTGGACATGATCTGTATGCTGGTCATCGGCTTCCTGATCTACGGCCCGGTGATGCTGATCGGCCTGCACGCGCTGGAGCTGGCGCCGAAGAAAGCCGCCGGCACCGCCGCGGGCTTCACCGGCCTGTTCGGCTACCTGGGCGGCTCGGTTGCGGCCAGCGCCATCGTCGGTTACACCGTAGACTTCTTCGGTTGGGACGGCGGCTTCATGGTGATGATCGGCGGCGGCGTGCTGGCGGTTATCCTGCTGCTGCTGACCATGCTGAACGAGAAGAAACACCACGCGGAAATCGCTGCCGGCAAGCGCGGCTAACCGTCACACGACTTTTGCATGATTTAAAGGCCGCCCTGCGGCCTTTTTACTACCCTGCCCCCAACAACACGGAGAAAACGGAATGCGGATTCAAGTCAAAGCCCTGCTGACAGGGATCATTCTCGCCACCTCAATGGTCAGCGCCGCCCAGGCGGCGGACAAAGTGGTGATCGCCCACCGCGGCGCCAGCGGCTACCTGCCGGAACACACTCTGCCGGCGAAGGCAATGGCCTACGCGCAGGGCGCCGATTACCTCGAACAAGATCTGGTGATGACCAAGGACAACGAGCTGGTGGTGCTGCACGACCATTACCTCGATCGCGTCACCGACGTCGCCGAACGTTTCCCGAACCGCGCACGCAAAGACGGCCGTTATTACGCCATCGACTTTACGCTGGCGGAGATCAAATCGCTGAAGTTCACCGAAGGCTTTGACATCGAAAACGGCAAGAAGGTACAGGGCTACCCTGGCCGCTTCCCGATGGGCAAATCCGACTTCCGCGTCCACACCTTCCAGGAAGAGATCGAGTTCGTGCAGGGTCTGAACCATTCGACCGGCAAAAACATCGGCATCTATCCTGAAATCAAAGCGCCTTGGTTCCACAAGCAGGAAGGCAAAGACATCTCCAGCAAAGTGCTGGCGGTGCTCAAGCAGTACGGCTACACCGGCAAGAACGACAACGTCTACCTGCAGTGCTTCGACGCCAACGAGCTCAAGCGCATCAAGAACGAGCTGGAGCCGAAGCTGGGCATGGATCTGAAGCTGGTGCAGCTGATCGCCTATAACGACTGGCAGGAAACCTACGAGCAGAAAGCCGACGGCAAGTGGGTAGAATACGACTACGACTGGATGTTCAAACCGGGTGCGATGAAGAAAATCGCTCAGTATGCCGACGGTATCGGGCCGGACTACCACATGCTGGTGGTGGCGGATCAATCCAAGCCGGGCCACATCGTGCTGACCGACATGGTGAAAGAAGCGCATGCCAGCAAGCTGGCGGTGCATCCGTTCACCATCCGCGCCGATGCGCTGCCGAAGTACGTGACCGACGTAAACCAGCTGTATGACGTGATTTACAACCAGGCCGGCGTCGACGGCGTGTTCACCGACTTCCCGGACAAGGGCGTGCAATTCCTGCAGAAGCAGGGCCAGCACAAGTAATGCCAAGGGCGCCGCAAGGCGCCCTTATTATTTCAGAGAAACGGCCTGGTTATCTCAGAGGAACATCTTGCGCAGGTAGTGCGGCACCGCGTTATCGACATTGGAGCCGATCACTTCCAGCTCCGGCAGCATATCCTTCAGGCGCTGATGCGCGTCGCGCATGATGCAGCCCTTGCCGGCCATCGACAGCATCTCCAGATCGTTCATACCGTCGCCGAAGGCGATGCACTCTTGCAGCGTATAGCCGATGATCTTGGCCACTTCTTCCAGCGCATGCCCTTTCGACACGCCGCCCGCCATCACTTCCAGACAGGTCGGGAACGAGAAGCTGACGTTGACCCGATCGCCCCAGCGCGCGTTGATGGCGTCTTCCACCTGCAGCAACCGCTCATGATCTTCACAGGTAAAGTAAACCTTGCAGACGCCGTCGGTTTCCAGCAGGCCCGGCTCAAACAGCTGATATTTGAATACCGACTCCTGGAAGAACTCTTCCTGCTCCGGGCTTTCGCGGTTGATGAACCAGTCATCGTTACGGTAGACGTTGGTGGTTATCTCCGGATCGTCGTGCAGCATGCCGTACAGATCGCGGGCGATATCCTCGTCCAGGTTGTGGCTGAAGATCAGCTCGCCGGCCGTGTTGTGCACCCGCGCGCCGTTGGAGGTGATCATAAAGGCGCTGATCTCCAGACTGTCGCGGATCTGCGCCACGTCGATGTGGTGGCGGCCGGTGGCGAACACGAAATGCACGCCGCGCTGGGTCAGCAACTTCAGCGTTTCTTTGGCGTACGGCGACAGGGTATGGTCGGGAGACAGCAGCGTGCCATCTAAATCGGAAGCGACGACGTGATACATAGCGTTATGTTCTAACCTCTGATGGAGTTGTCGGCGGCAGCGCGCCACCTAAGTGTTGAGCAAAGAAGCGCAGGATTGCGTTCAGTGCTTCGGCGCGCATCGCGTCCCGCTCGAACAGGATCTCATGGCGTGCGCCGTTGATAACCCACGGAAGCCCCCCTTCGCAAGGGCGCCCCGCGTCTGACAGAGCCTGACAAAAAGCCTGGTGCGAACGGTTGTCAACCACCCGTTCCTCACCGGCTTGCAAAAGCAACAGCGGCGTTGTTATCTCCCCGGCCTGCGCGATAATCTGCCGGCCGGCGCGGATGCTCTCCCGCACCCAATGGTAGGTCGGTCCGCCCACCTGCAGCTCGGGGTAATCGGCGTAATAGCGCAGGCTACGCCGGTAGCGTTCGCGGCTGTGGGTCAACACGTTGACCACATAAGGCAGCGGCCGCCACTGGCCGGTGCCCACCGCGTAGTAGTCGCGGATCGCCGGACGGGTCTCCGCCCAGTCGAGGATGCGGTCGGCCAGCCAGCCCGGCATCGGCAACTGGATGCCGAACATCGGCGCGCAAAACGCCGCCGCATCGAACGCCTGCGGCCGGCGTTGCAGGAACTGCGCCAGGATCGCGCCGCCCATCGAATGCGCCAGCGCGAAGCGCTGCCGGTAACCGCGCGACTCGACTTCGCGCTGCCAAAGCTGCTCGAAATCGTCCACGTAGTCGGCGAAGTTTACCACATGACCGCGGTGCGTATCCGCCAGTAAACGCCCGGAACGCCCTTGGCCACGATGATCGACGATCACCACGTCGTAACCGCAGTGGAACAGATCGTAGGCCACCTCGGGGTATTTCACGTAGCTTTCGATGCGGCCGGGGCTGACCACCACCACGCGCTGATGCCGCGCGGAACTGAAACGCACAAAGCGGATCGGCACGCCGTCCACGCCGCTGAACTCGCCTTCTTCGCGCTGCCGCCAGAAATCCAGCAGCGGCCCGGTGGCGAAGGCAGCGAACTGCGTTTCACGCGTTAACCAGTCATCGGAGCTGAGAGTGAACGAGGTCATCGAGAGCGTTTTCCCTGTGGGGCCGGCGGAAAAATGTGACCGCTGGCACAAGAAATCATACTAGCGTATTGTGATTCAATTCTGACAAAAAACGGCGCCGCCTCGGCGCATTGTGGCACAAAACGACACTTTCAGGGAGCCGAGAACCATGACCTTGGACTGGTGGTTAACCTACCTGCTGACCACGCTTATCCTTAGCCTGTCCCCTGGATCCGGCGCCATCAACACCATGAGCACCGGCATCAGCCACGGCTATCGCGGCGCCGCCGCGTCAATCGCCGGCCTGCAGGTCGGGTTGAGCGCGCACATCGTGCTGGTGGGCATCGGTCTCGGCGCGCTGATTTCTCAATCATTGCTGGCGTTCGAACTGCTGAAATGGTTGGGCGCCGCCTACCTGGTGTGGCTCGGCATCCAGCAATGGCGCGCCGCTGGCGCGCTGGATCTGCATGCGCTGGCGGGCAGCATGCCGCGCCGCCGTCTGTTCCGCCGCGCGGTGCTGGTCAACCTGACCAACCCGAAAAGCATCGTGTTCCTCGCCGCGCTGTTCCCGCAGTTCATCTTGCCCAATCAACCGCAGGCCGAGCAGTACCTGGTGCTCGGCGTCACCACCGTGGTGGTGGATATTCTGGTGATGATCGGTTACGCCACCCTGGCGACGCGCATCGCCGGCTGGCTGAAAACGCCGCGCCAGATGCAGCTGCTTAACCGGGTGTTCGGTTCACTGTTCATTTTGGTGGCGGGGCTGCTGGCGACCGCCCGCAAAGCCTGACAAAAAAGGCCGGGCATCGCTGCTCGGCCTTGGGCATCTCACCGCCGGTCAGCGGGTAAAGATCAGGTGTAACCCGAAGCCGGTGAACAGCACGCCCGCCACCCCGTCGATCCACTTGGCCAACCGCTGATAGCCGCGGCGCATCGCCGGCAGCGCGAACACCACCGCCACCAGGCTGAACCAGACGAAGGTCTCGGCAACGATCAGCAAGAACAGCCCCCAGCGCGCGCCGGCGCCGACGCTGTCACCGACGAACAGCGAGAACACGCTGCCGAAATAGATCACCGCTTTCGGGTTGGACAGGTTGGTCAGGAAGCCGCGAATAAAGCTGCGCCCGGCCTTCGGCAACGCCACCTGGGCCTCCGCCGCCGGAGCAGCTTGCTGCGCCCGCGCGGAACGCAGCAGTTGCCACCCCATCCAGCACAGGTAAATGCCGCCGCCGACCATGATGACCTGATGCAGCCAGGCCATCTTCTGCAGGATCAGATGCAGCCCCATCAACGCCACGCCGGCCCAAACCACGATGCCGAGCGAAATGCCGACCACGCCCATCATCGCCTCACGGCGCGAACGGCTGGCGGCGGTTTGCGACACGAAAAAGAAGTCCGGCCCCGGGCTCATCAGCGCAATCAGATGCACCAGCGCCACGGTGAGAAACAGCATCAGCATGATTTATCGCCCTCAGTCTTCATCATTGTCGAGATGGTCGCGGATCATCGCCATAAAGGGCGCGCCGAAACGCTCCAGTTTGCGCTGGCCGACGCCGTTGACGCTCAGCAGATCGCCGGCCTTGATCGGCATCTGTTCGGCCATTTCCAGCAGCGTGGCGTCGTTGAACACCACGTAAGGCGGGATGTTTTCTTCGTCGGCGATCGATTTGCGCAGTTTGCGCAGCTTGGCGAACAGCTTGCGATCGTAATTGCCGCCGTAGGATTTCTGGTTGGCGCTGCTGCGCGACTTCAGGCTCTGAATACGCGGCACCGCCAGCTGCAGCGCCACCTCGCCGCGCAACACCGGACGCGCCGCCTCGGTCAATTGTAGCGCCGAGTGCATGGCGATGTTTTGGGTGATAAAGCCCAGATGGATCAGCTGACGCAGCACGCTGGTCCAGTGTTCGGTGGTTTGATCGCGGCCGATGCCGTACACCGGCAGCTTGTCGTGACCGTATTCACGAATGCGTTGGTTGTTGGAGCCGCGCAGCACTTCCACGATGTACCCGAGGCCAAAGCGCTGGCCGACGCGGTACACGCAGGACAGCGCCTTGCGCGCGTCCTCCAGCCCGTCGTAGCGCTTGGGCGGATCGAGGCAGATGTCGCAGTTGCCGCAGTTCTCGTGCTTGCCTTCGCCGAAGTAGTTGAGCAACACCAGGCGGCGGCAGGTTTGCGCCTCGGCGAACGCGCCCATGGCGTTCAGCTTGTGGCGTTCGATGTCCAGCTGCTGCCCGGCGGGTTTCTCCTCCAGGCAGCGGCGCAGCCAGGCCATGTCGGCCGGATCGTACAGCAGGATGGCTTCGGCCGGCAGGCCGTCACGCCCGGCTCGGCCGGTCTCCTGATAATAGGATTCGATATTGCGCGGGATGTCGAAATGCACCACGAAGCGCACGTTGGGTTTGTTGATGCCCATGCCGAAGGCGACGGTGGCCACCACCACCTGCAGATCGTCGCGCTGGAACGCTTCCTGCACCTGCGCGCGGCGATCGTTGTCCAGCCCGGCGTGGTAGGCACCGACGCTCAGCCCGCGGCTTTGCAGGCGCGCAGCGGTGTCTTCCACCTTGGCGCGGCTGTTGCAATAAATAATGCCGCTCTTACCGCGCTGATCCTGCACGAAGCGCCACAGCTGGTCGAGCGGTTTGAATTTTTCCACCAGCGTGTAGCGGATGTTCGGCCGGTCGAAGCTGCTGACCTGCACCAGCGGATCCTGCAGCGACAGCAGACGCACGATATCGCCGCGGGTGGACTCGTCGGCGGTGGCGGTCAACGCGATCACCGGCATCGACGGGAAGCGCTGTTTCAGTTGGCCCAGCGCGCGATATTCCGGCCGGAAGTCATGGCCCCACTGCGAGATGCAGTGCGCCTCATCCACCGCCAGCATTGCCGGCGGGCAGTGGTCGAGCAGGTTGAGGAAGCTTTCCATCATCAGCCGTTCCGGCGCGATGTACAGCATCTTGATGTTACCGTTGCGGCAACCGGCCATGACGTCCAGCTGCTCCTCGCGGGTTTGCGTCGAGTTATAGCAGGCGGCGGAAACGCCGTAGGCCAACAGTTGGTCGACCTGGTCCTTCATCAGCGAGATCAGAGGGGAAACGACCAGCGTCAGGCCGTCCATCACCAGCGCCGGGATTTGGTAGCACAACGACTTGCCGCCGCCGGTCGGCATCACCACCAGGCAATCCTGCCCGCCGATCGCGGCGTTGATAATCGTTTGCTGCCCCGGACGGAATTGCTGGTAGCCAAAGGTATCGCGCAATACCTGCTCGGCCAGCAACTCTCTGTTAATCACTGCTGCGGTTGACACACACTTCCCCATTTTTTCATCGGTACACACCCAGCGGGTATGATTACATAATATCGTTCAGCATGACACCAACGCCCACCCGTGTCTGCCGGAAGTTATAGTCGATCAGCGATTCGCCGTAGCCGCTGAATACCTGGGTATAGAAACGCACGTTGCGGGTGATCGGATAGCTCCAGCCCAGCTCCGCGCCGCCGTAGCCGCTGTTCCAGTTATAGTGGCTGTCGACGCTGAACACGCTGTCGCCCCAGGCGTAACCGACCTTCAACCGGTAGTATCCCATGTATTTGGTGATGTCCGGGTTGTCGTCGTTGCTCGAGCTCTCCGAGAAGCGGAACCAGGGCTTGAGATCCACCTGCCAGTTGCCGTTTTGCGCCATCAGCCGCGCATAGCCGCGATTCCAGCTGCGCGACGTCGGATCCGAGCGGCCGTTAGACTGATGGTTAACGCCGATTTCAACATCGCGCAGCGTCCAACCGGCAAAACGGTAATCGGTCGCCCACCCCACGAACAGCTGCGGCTCGTAGTTGGTTTCGCGGAACGGCGAAGACTCGCCGCGGTTGGACAATTGCCACCAGGAGCGCTGAGTATAAGACGCGCCGAGCACCGAGTTGTCGCCGGCAATGCCCCGCCACAGAGGAAACGCCAGGCTAAGTTGGTATTTCACCTCGTCCTTGCGCGCCTTGTCGCCCCAGTTGTACGTCTTGATGGCCTCTTTGTTGATATCACTGGTGTCGGTGTACAGCAGATAATTGGGATCGTAAGGATACAGCGTGAACGGATTCTCGTGCTCCTGCAGCAGGTTGGCGATAATGCTGCCGCGCACCGCCGGCTTATCGTGAATCTGCTGCTCTTTGGCTTCCTCAGCCAATGCCAGCGCCGGCATCAGCAGCGTGGCGGAAACGATCCCTGACAAAATGCGCATAACCTCTCCTCACTCCAACGAAAAAGGGCAAGCCCGGAAAAAATCAGGCCATTTTACACACAAAGGGCGTTTTACCGCAGCGCAGGCCGGTTTTATTGGAATAGTCTGGAAAGCAACAAAGGTTAAGCATAAAATCAACATCTCATTAACCTGGACTGACCAGTTAGCTCCCTTAAAACGCAAAAGAAAAATGGAAACCCGCTATGTCGACCACACCACTGACCCTGGAAGCCGCCCGCCGCAAGATCGGCGAAATCTTTGTCTACCACATGCCGTTCAACCGCGAGCTTGGCCTGGAGCTGCGCCGCTTCGACGATGACTACGTCGAGCTGAGCTTCACCAACCAGCGCAAGCTGGTGGGCAACGCCGCACAGGAAATTCTGCACGGCGGCGTGATCGCCGCGGTGCTCGACGTCGCCGCCGGGCTGGCTTGCGCCGGCGGCGTGCTGACGCGCCTGGAGCCGCTGATCGAAGAAGAGATCGCCGCCAAACTGTCGCGCATGGGCACCATCGATCTGCGCGTCGACTATCTGCGCCCCGGCCGCGGTGAACACTTCGTCGCCTCCGCCAGCGTGCTGCGCAGCGGCAACAAGGTCGCCGTGGCGCGCGTAGAACTGCATAACCACGACGGCCTGCATATCGCGACCGCCACCGCCACCTATCTGGTCGGCTGATGATTGTGTGCGGTGAGCGTCTTCAGTACACTCACCGCATCTTAAGTTCCCCACCAGAGTGACGTCATGGACGCAAAGCAAACGCGTCAGGGCATTTTCTTCGCCCTGGCCGCCTATTTTATGTGGGGCATTGCCCCGGCCTATTTCAAACTGATCCAGCAAGTGTCCGCGGACGAGATCCTCACCCACCGGATCATCTGGTCGTTTTTCTTCATGCTGGCGCTTATCACGCTGGGCCGCAACTGGCCTAAAGTGCGCGCCGCCTGCCAAAACCGCAAACGACTGCTGCTGCTGGCGGTCACCGCGCTGTTGATCGGCGGCAACTGGCTGCTGTTCATCTGGGCGGTGAACAATCACCATATGCTGGAAGCCAGCCTGGGCTACTTCATCAACCCGCTGGTTAACGTGCTGCTGGGGATGCTGTTTCTCGGCGAGCGCTTTCGTCGCATGCAGTGGGTGGCGGTGGCGCTGGCATTCACCGGGGTGCTGGTGCAGCTCTGGCAGTTCGGCTCGTTGCCGATCATTGGTCTGGGGCTGGCGTTCAGCTTCGCTTTCTACGGCCTGCTACGCAAGAAAATCGCCATCGACGCCCAGACCGGCATGCTGATTGAGACGCTATGGCTGCTGCCGGTGGCGGCCGCCTATCTGTTCCTGTTCGCCGACAGCCCCACCAGCCACCTGAGCGCCAACCCGTGGTCGCTGAACCTGCTGCTGGTCGCCGCCGGCATCGTCACCACCGTACCGCTGCTGTGCTTCACCGCGGCGGCTACCCGGCTGCGCCTGTCGACGCTCGGTTTCTTCCAGTATCTCGGCCCGACGCTGATGTTCCTGCTGGCGGTCACCTTCTACGGTGAGACCATCGGCCAGGACAAGCTGGTGACCTTCGGCTTTATCTGGGCGGCGCTGATCCTGTTCACCCTCGACGCGCTCTACACCCAACGCAAGCTGCGCTAAGCCCGGCGCCGCCGGGTTACAGCCAGTTTTTGCGCTTGAAGTACAGGTAAGGGGCCAGGCCGGCCAGGATCATCAGCGTGATGGCGCCCGGGTAGCCGAACGACCATTTCAGTTCCGGCATGAATTCGAAGTTCATGCCGTAGCTGGAGGCCACTAGCGTAGGCGGCAGGAATACCACCGACACCACCGAGAAGATCTTGATGATGCGGTTCTGTTCGATATTGATGAAGCCCATCGCCGCCTGCATCAGGAAGTTCACCTTCTGGAACAGCGATTCGTTGTGCGGCAGCAGGGATTCGATGTCGCGCAGCACTTCACGCGCCTGCTCCAGCTGGCCGGTCGGCAAACGCGCCTTGCGCACCAGGAAGTTGAGCGCGCGCTGGGTATCCATCAGACACAAACGCACCTTCCAGCCGATATCTTCCAGCTCCGCCAGCGTCGACAGCGCGGCGTCGTATTCGTCGCCCTGATGCCCTTCCATGATCACCCGGCTGAGCTGTTCCAGATCGCTGTAGATGTTCTCTATCTCGTCCGCCAGCTGTTCAATCTTGGTTTCGAACAAATCCAGCAGCAGTTCGTAGGCGTTGCCTTCGAGCATGGTCTGGTTGCGGGCGCGCATGCGGTACAGGCGAAACGCCGGCAGTTCACGCTCGCGCAGGGTATACAGGCGGCCGTCGCGGATGGTGAAGGCCACCGTGGAGTTGCCGGCGTGATCTTCCGCATCTTCGAAGTAGAAGAAGGAGTGGATATGCAGACCGTCTTCGTCTTCGAAGAAACGGGCGGAGGCTTCGATATCGTCCAATTCGGGACGCGTCGCCAGGCTTTGTCCCAGCTCATTCTGCACGCGCTCACGCTCGCCCTCTTCCGGCTCGACCAGATCAACCCACAGCGATGACGTGAGATCATCCGAGTCGTCCAGTTCCAGACGGGACAAGCGGCGGTTATCTAATTTAAAAGCGCTCAGCATGTGCCAAAACTCCGTGAAGGTAACGGGTGCGGACAACGCGTTGAAGCACAGAAACAGAGGGGATGCGTATCACCGATTGTTTCAGACCATGAAGAGATCTGACTCATAGCGACACTTTGCGGGGTCGCCGACAACCACGAAGGCTATCAGCAAAAACGGAGAGCCTTAGAAGTTATACCTGCGGCGCAGGTCAGTGAGCCAGTATCTACTGGGTGTGTCCAAGGCGTCTGTCCTCAATGATAATAGTGCGCGCATGTTACGCCGAGAGGAAAAAGCCTGTCAACACGTTAGGCGGGATAATTGCGCAACAAATCATCACGATGATCAATGGTAAAAATGGCGCTTAAACCGTGCTGAAAAAGTCGCGGCGATCGCTTACCGCCACCAAGAATGTTGTTAAGATGACGTCACCCTAATGGTACGACAAGCATGCGGATTTAAATGATGAAACAGATTACCGCCCATGAACTGACCGCGATGAGCGAACAGGCCGCCAGCGTGGCCCGCCTGCGCGCGCACCGCACCTTACACGAAGAGTTGAGCGACCCGGTGCAACGCCTGGCGATCGCCATGGAGCCCGGCACCTATATCCGCCCGCATCGCCACCCGCAAACCTGGGAGCTGCTGACGCCGCTGCGCGGTCGTTTTGTGGTGCTGCAGTTCAACGATGACGGCGTCGTCACGCAGCGCACCCTGCTCGGCGAAGAAACCAAAGTGCTGGAGATGCCGGCATTTACCTGGCATGCGGTGCTGTCGGTCGATGCCGGCGGCGTGGTGTTCGAAGTGAAGCAGGGCCCGTATCAGGCGCTGACCGAAGAGGACTGCATGCCGTGGGCGCCGCAGGAAGGCGGCGAAGGCACCGAAGCGGTGATGCGCTGGTATGCCACCGCGCAAGTCGGCGATCGCTACCCTCACTGATGATGAACGATTGCAGGGGCCTGCCCCTGCAACTTCCCCCTCGCTTTATACCGTTTCCAGGCGAGCGTATGCCGCCACCAACCACTTGATGCCCTCGCCGGGGAAAGCGATCTGCAGCCGGCTGTGCTCGCCGCTGCCTTCCAGATTGACGATGGTGCCTTCGCCAAACTTGGGATGGCGCACGCGCTGGCCCAGCTTATAGCCGGTATCGTTCTCACTGATTGGCGTGCCCATGCGACGGTGATTGACCGGGCGCGATACGCTGGCGCGCAGGCGCACTTCTTCCACGCACTCTTCCGGCAGTTCGCCGATAAAGCGCGACGGCCGATGATAAACCTCTTTGCCGTACAGACGGCGCGTTTCCGCATAGGTCAGCGTCAGCTTCTGCATGGCGCGCGTTACGCCCACATAGGCCAGACGGCGCTCCTCTTCCAGGCGGCCGCCTTCATCCAGCGACATCTGGCTCGGGAACATGCCTTCTTCCATGCCGACGATAAACACCAGCGGGAACTCCAAGCCCTTGGCCGAGTGCAGGGTCATCAGCTGCACCGCGTCCTGATAGGCGTCGGCCTGGCCTTCGCCCGCTTCCAGCGCCGCATGCGACAGGAACGCCTGCAGCGGCATCAGATCCTGATCTTCTTCCTGATAGCTGAACTGACGCGTCGCCGTCACCAGTTCCTCAAGGTTTTCGATACGCGCCTGCCCCTTTTCGCCCTTTTCCTGCTCATACATGATGAACAGCCCGGAGTCGCGGATCACCCGGTCGGTCTGCACGTGCAGCGGCATGTCAGCGGTTTCATGCGCCAGCGACTCCACCAGTTCGATAAAGCGCTGCAGCGCCGACGCGGCGCGGCCGGCCAACACTTTGTCCTGCATCAGCTCGCGCGTCGCCTGCCACAGCGTCAGCTGGCGATCGCGCGCCGCCTGGCGCACCACGTCGAGGGTGCGATCGCCGATGCCGCGCGTCGGGGTGTTGACCACGCGCTCGAAGGCCGCATCGTCGTTGCGGTTGGAAATGAGGCGCAGGTAAGCCAGCGCATCCTTGATTTCCTGGCGTTCGAAGAAGCGCTGGCCACCGTAGATGCGGTACGGCATCGCCGTCTGCAGCAGCGCCTCTTCCAGCACGCGCGACTGGGCGTTGCTGCGGTACAGGATGGCGCAGTCGTTCAGCGCGCCGCCGTTGTCTTGCCAGGTCTTGATGCGGTTGACCACGAAGCGCGCTTCGTCGAGTTCGTTGAAGGCGCAGTAGAGGGAAATCGGCTCGCCTTCGCCGCCTTCGGTCCACAGATTTTTGCCCATGCGCCCGTCGTTGTTGGCGATCAGGGTGTTGGCCGCTTTCAGGATGTTGCTGGTGGAACGGTAGTTCTGCTCCAGGCGGATGGTTTCCGCGCCGGGGAAATCCTTCAGGAAGCGCTGGATGTTTTCCACCTGCGCGCCGCGCCAGCCGTAGATCGACTGGTCATCGTCGCCGACGATCATCACGTTGCTGTTGCCGCCCGCCAGCAGGCGGATCCAGGCGTACTGGATGCTGTTGGTATCCTGGAATTCGTCCACCAGCACGTTGGTGAAACGCTCGCGGTAGTGGTTGAGGATATGCGGCTTGTTCAGCCACAGTTCGTGCGCGCGCAGCAGCAGCTCGGCGAAATCCACCAGCCCGGCGCGATCGCAGGCTTCCTGATAGGCCTGATAGATGCGCAGCCAGGTGGCCTCTACCGGGTTGTTGTAGGTCTCAACGTGCTGTGGGCGCAGGCCCTCGTCTTTCTTGCCGTTGATGTACCACATCGCCTGACGCGGCGGCCACTGCTTCTCGTCAACGTTCAGCGCCTTGATGATGCGCTTGAGCAACCGCAGCTGGTCGTCGCTGTCGAGGATCTGGAAATCCTGCGGCAAGTTGGCCTCCAGGTGGTGGGCGCGCAACAGGCGGTGCGCCAAGCCGTGGAAGGTGCCGATCCACATGCCGCCCTGGCTGGTACCGATCAGATGTTCGATACGGTGGCGCATTTCCGCCGCCGCCTTGTTGGTGAAGGTCACCGCCATGATCGAATACGGTGAGCAGTTCTCCACCGACAGCAGCCAGGCGATGCGGTGCACCAGCACCCGCGTCTTGCCGCTGCCCGCTCCGGCCAGAACCAACAGGTTGCTGCGCGGCGCCGCCACGGCTTCACGTTGTTTTTCATTCAGGCTGTCGAGCAGATCGGAGACGTCCATAGGCACCACTAATGGTTAAGGGAAAACCCGCCGGCGACGGGTTTTTCACTGGAAATTTATACAGAGTTCTGGCAGGGATTATAACAATGCTGTCAGCGATGCCAACTGCGAAATCTCAATATGCGGCAGCAGGCGGCTGTCGGCGGCCTGCATCAGGCAGCGTTGCCGATCGTTGATCCAACAGGCCTGCAGCCCCGCGCGCAGCGCGCCGGCCACGTCGGTGGTCAGATCGTCGCCCACGTGCAGGATCTGCTCGGGCGCCACGCCCAGCCGCTCAACGGCCAGGTGGTACATGTCCTGATACGGCTTGGCGCGCCCGTCCGGCCCGGAGCGCAACACGAACTGGAAATAACCGTCCAGGCCGCACAGAGACGGATCGACGTTGCCGTTGGTGATCGCCACCAGCGGGTAGCGCGCGGCCAACGCCTTCAGCGTGGCGTGGGTCGCTTCCGGCACCTCGATGCGGCTGCGCCACAGCGCGAAGTTCTGCATCGCCGCATCGGCCCCGATCGCCGCTTCGGCGTCGCGCAGCCCCTGCCGGCTCAGCGCCAGATGAATAGCGCGCCAGCGCCACTGGGTGACGTCATGGTAGATCTCCGGTTCCTGCTCGCGCAGCTCCTGACGCAGGCGATGAAAATCCGCCGACTGAAAGCTGCTCAGGCCGGGGTGGTAACTCTGCAGGAAGGCCACCGATTGTTGTTCGGTTTGCCGGATCACCGGACGGTTATCATACAGCGTGTCGTCCAGATCGAAAGTCAGCGCCGCCAGCGGGCGCAGCGGGCGATAAAAATGCATCAGGATTTCCCCCGTTTGGCACGCGGATGCGCGGCATCGTACACGTTCGCCAGGTGTTGAAAGTCGAGGTGGGTATAAATTTGCGTGGTGGTCAGGTTGGCGTGGCCGAGCAGCTCCTGCACCGCGCGCAGATCGCCGCTGGACTCCAGCATGTGGGTGGCGAAGGAGTGGCGCAGCTTGTGCGGGTGAATATGGCTGTTAACGCCCTGTTTCACGCCCCACTCGGCGAAGCGTTTTTGCACGTTGCGCGTCGAGATGCGCCGCCCCTGATTGGACAGGAACATGGCATCGTCCTGCGGCCCAAACAGATCGCGCATTGCCAGCCAGTGTTCCAGCCAGGTGACGGCGGTGCGCCCGATCGGCAATTTACGCTCTTTGCTGCCTTTCCCCATCACCCACACCTCGCCGGCGGCCATATCGACATGGCGGCAATCCAGCCCCACCAGCTCGGAGAGGCGCAGGCCGGCGCCGTACATCACCTCCAGCATGGCGCGATCGCGCACCGCCAGCGGATCGTTGAGATCGATCTCCAGCAGTTGGTTCATTTCATCGACATCGATATTTTTAGGCAGATGGCGGCCGCTGCGCGGCGTGCGGATGCCCTTGGCGGGGTTGGCGTGCAGCACGCCCTGGCTGACCAGCCAATCGAGGAAGCTACGCAACGAAGAGAGCCGCAGCGCCAGGCTGGCGGACTGCAGACCGGCGCGTTTGCTGCGCGCCGCCAGCATGCGCACCCGGGCGGCGTCCAGCGCTGCCCAGTCGGTGACGCCGATCTCCTGCGCCAGGCGCATCAGCGCCGCCAGCTGGCGTGAATAGCTGAGCTGCGTCAGCGGGCTGAGTTGCCGTTCTACCTTGAGATAACGCAGAAACGCGTCCACCGGCTGCTGCAGGCTGGGCGCAATCGGCGTCATGCTCGTTCTATCCAGCGTTCCAGCAGCGCCGGCAGCATGCGCGCCAGTTGATTGAGCATCACCGTGCCCATGCCCTGCTGATAGTGTTGCGTATCGCGGCTGCTGAAGATCACCATGCCCAGCTCGCCGTCGTCGCCCAGCATCGACAGCGCCACCGAGCCAATCTGGCCGATCTGTTTGGCCTGCGGCAACAGCAGCAGCAGCTCGGGGCCGTTCAGGCCGCCGAGGTAGTGTTGTTCGCTGCCCAGACGCTGAATGCGGAACGGCTCGAACGCCGAACGCGTCAGCGCCAGGTGGGTGAAATCGGAAGGCGCGCCGATATTCCAGCGCTCGGCGAACAGCCGAACCGTGGCACCGGCCAAACCGAAGCCGCGCGCCCAGCGCTGCAGCCGGTTGAGCATGTCCTGCAGGCTGTCGGCGGTGGCCAAATCGGCCTGCAGGTGCAGCAACCGGGCGAACAGCCCTTCGTTGGCGCTGGCCTGCTCCATCAACAGCGTGATCTCTTCTTCCAACCGTTCGATGTGATTGCGCTGGCGGGCCAGGTGCCATTCCACCAGCGAAACGGTGCCGCGCACCGGGTGCGGCACGCGCATCTGCTCAACCTGGCGCGCGTTGCGAATAAAGAAATCCGGGTTCTGCAGCAGGTACTGCATCACGGTGTCGTCATCCAGCGCCAGGCCGGCGACGCTCTGTTCTTCTACGCTTTTCATAGATGAATAAATCCGTCATAGACATGGGTTGCCGGACCGGTCATAAACAGCGGATTGCCCGGCCCTTTCCAGCGAATATGCAGGCTGCCGCCCGGCAGTTCTACATGCACCTCTTCTGACAGCAATTCCTGTTGGATCCCCACCGCCACCGCCGCACAGGCGCCGCTGCCACAGGCCTGCGTTTCACCAGCGCCGCGTTCATAAACGCGCAGCTTGATGTGATCGCGGCTCACCACCTGCATAAAGCCGATGTTGGCCCGTTCCGGGAAGCGTTCATGCCCTTCCAGCACCGGCCCAAGCAGCTCCACCTTGGCAGTTGTTACATCGTCCACCTGCAAAACACAATGCGGGTTACCCATCGACACCACGCCGCACAGCACGGTATGTTCCGCCGCGCGCATGATGTAGGTCTTTTCAGCCTTAGTGGCGCGGAACGGCACCGCCTGCGGGTCGAAATTCGGTTCGCCCATGTTGACGCACACCAGATCGTCGTCGGTGACGCTGAGCACCATGCGCCCGGTTTGGGTGCTGACACGGATGTCGCGTTTGTTGGTCAGCCCTTTCAGCCGCACGAAACGCGCGAAGCAACGCGCGCCGTTGCCGCACTGCGCCACTTCGCTGCCGTCGGCGTTAAAAATTCGGTAGTGAAAATCCAGTTCGGGATCGTAAGGCGGTTCTACCACCAGCATCTGGTCAAAGCCGACGCCCAGGTGCCGATCGGCCAACCGGCGGATCAGCTCAGGTGAAAAATAGACATTCTGTGTAACGGCATCGACCACCATAAAGTCGTTGCCCAGACCGTGCATTTTGGAGAACTGCATATCATACTCCGCTATCTGGACGCGCTATCCGTCTTGATGTTGCGGTGGCGCTCGCTACCGCAAACCGGGGTTTACTGGTCAACCATCGACGGTTTTTGCTGAGAGCCAGACTGCTCCTGCTGGTTCTTTTGCACCTGATCGCCCGTTTGCACCGGCGGCTTGGCCGGTTTCTGGCTGGCGGGATCGGCAGGCGGGAAGTAAAGCGGGCCTTTCAGACCGCAGCCGGCGAGGCCGGTAACCAGAACTGCCATCAGCGCATAGCGTAGTTGTTTTTTCATTTGCATTAATGCCTGTAATTCATGCGTCCAAGGTCTCTATAATCGCAGGTGGATCATGAAAAGCAATAGGAATTGAATATGAACGACAGTGAGTTTCACCAGTTGGCCGACCAGCTGATGCTGAATATTGAAGAGACACTGGACGATTTTGACGGCGATGCGGATATCGATTACGAAACCAATGGCGGCGTAATGACGCTGAGCTTCGAAAACGGCACCAAAATCGTCATCAACCGCCAGGAGCCGCTGCACCAGGTGTGGCTCGCCACCAAGGCCGGCGGTTATCACTTCAACTACCGCGACGGCGTTTGGCTATGCGATCGCAGCGGGCAGCCGTTTTATCAGCTGCTCAGCGAAGCGGCCAGCACGCAGGCCGGCGAGGAACTGCATTTTTCCTGAGGCTAAGCAGGGCTCGGCAACCGAGCCCTTGCGGCGTCAATGCAGCTGGAACTGCTGTTTCAGCGGCTGAGCGGCGCCGTCGGCCACCGTCACGCACAGGCTGGACAGCACGTTGCTGCGGAACGGGATCACCTGCGTGCGCCCGTCGAGTTGCACGATCTGATAGAACTGCGGCAAATTGAAGTTGATGAAGCTGGAGCCGTAGGTGAAGCGATCGTGCGACGAGGAGTAGAAGCGGCTGACGTCGCGCACCAGCTCCTCTTTACTGCCCTCGCAGTGGTGATACACCTCCACCCGATTCGACTCATCCAGAATATAGATGTTGAAGCCCTTGTCGTCTGAGGTGTCTTCGAAGAAGAACTGGATGATCCCCTCGCTGGCGAAGCCGTCCACCACCGGCGGCAGATGCACCTGATCGGTTTCCACCTTGATAGACAGGCCGTGCAGCTTGTTGTTGGAGATGGCGCCGTAAAACTCCACCGCATTCTCCAGCTTTTGCACCGACACGCTCAGGCGCTCGAAGAACAGCCCCCAAGTCTGCCCGGCAACGCGCACCGCCTTGAAGCGGCCGGGTTCCAGCCGGGTACTGGACAGGCGCAGCTCGATGCACTCCGACACCAGCTGCTGGATACGGGTGCGGATCAGGCCGCGCAGGTGCTGGCTGTAGCAGAACACTTCCACCGACTCCGGCGGCGCGGCGTCCTGGTGCATTTTGCCGAGAATGGTCTTCAGCGCTTCCAGCACCGACTGCTCGCCGCTGAAATGCAGGGTACGCACTTCGTTCCAGGAGTTGCGATACAGCAGATCGATACTGCCCACCAAACACTGCTGCTGCTGGCCGAAGCTGAACACGTCCAGTTTGCGGAAATCGAAGTGCACCACCTGATTGCGGAAGGCGGCGGTCGGATCGTTTTCCAGATTGACGATGATGGCCAGATGGCGAATTTCGCACGGGCTGTACAGCGCTTTCGGCGTCGGCGCCGGCAGGCGCAGCGGGAAGTGATGAGAAACGTCGGCCACCAGCTCCTGCAGCTTGGCGGTGTCGCACAGGTTGCCGCTCTTGATGTGCAGGCGGGTCTGCGGCGTTAGCAGGCCGTTGAAATAGGCCCAGGCCACCAGCTTGTTCAGGTAGCGGTTATATTCCAGCGGCTGATGGCTGACGATCGAATCCATAGCCGGTGCCTGATTATACAGGTACCAGCCGGTGCGGTTGGCGCGGCCAACCGGCACGTGAATAAAGGTTAAATCGTTTTCCGACAGGTCCGGTGAGATCTGCGGGTTCACCAGCGTCACCTTGCCGGGCAGCGCTTCGAACGCCGCGTACAGTTTGCGGGTCAGCACGCCGATATCCTGCGGGCTGGCGCTGACGCTGAGGTTGTTGCGGCGAGCGAAACGGATCAGGTTGCGGTAGCTTTGCATCATCGCATCGAGCAGTTCGTTATGCGCTTCGCGCACCCGCTCGATTTTCCAGTTGGCGCGGTTATCCAGCATCGCCAGACGCTCTTCGCTCCAGCCCCACTCGCTGACCAATTGGCTGAGGATCTCGCGTCGCCAGCCGACGCAGGCCTTGGCCAGCGACAGCTTTTCACATACTTTCAGGTAAAAACAGCGGCGGGCCAGATCGAGGCGGGTGGTGTCGTTGATGTCGGTCAGGTAGCGGGTCACGCGCTCAAGCATCATGCAGTAGGCATCAAGCCCGAAGCTGACGATCTCACCCTGATGCAGCCGGTGTTTGATGTCCGTCGCCAGCAGTTGGGTATTGGGGTATTCCCAGGAATAGGCTTCCAGCAGCAGGGTCTTCAGCACCGCCTTGTAAGGCGAATCGATGCTCTTGTACAGCTGCCACAGGCTGGCGCCGAAGTACTCTTCCGCCGACAGCGAACTCAGGCCACCGAGATCCAGCCACTCGTTCGGCGTCAGCGCACCCTGCGCGTACAGCGACAGCACGTATTCATCGTAGTGCGCTTCTTCTTCGCCCGGTACCATGTTCCACAGGATGCGTTTGCCAGCCAGGCGCACAGCGGTGCGATAGAATTCATCGAGCAACAGGATGTGCTGCGTCGAGCCGCAGTCTTCGCCACCCAGGCTGCCGCTTTCATTATGGCGGAAGCGGTTTTCGTCGATCAGGAAGAAGCTGACCTCCACCCCCATCGAGGCGGCCCACTTCTCAAGCAGGCTGCATTTTTGCTGCAAACGGGTGCGTTCTTCGTTGTCCAGCCAGGACTGGTGGCAGACCCAGATGTCGAGATCCGAGCTGCAGCTTTGGCCGATAGACGAGGTGCTGCCCATCGAGTAGACGCCGGTGATCGGCAGCTCGCCGCTGGCCGGCTTGTCAAACGGGCTGCCCCATTTGTCTTCTAAATCGTTCAGGTAATCTTGTTGAGTTTCATCAGGCGTGTAGAGGCAAATGCCATGGGGAACGTTACCGTTCAGGTAACCCGGCATCAGCGGGTGGTGGTGGTGCAGTAAGGTGGGCAGCAGACTGTATACCCGTTGAAACGCGGGCTTCATAGCCGCTAGGGCGCGATCGACGCGTAGCTGATTGATCGCATCCAGTCTCTGCTTCAATGTCTCGATGTAGAGGTACAAGACGTCTCGCCTGATTATCCCGGTGTTTAGAAAAAAACCCGTATTCCATAAGTGCCGTTAGTGTAAGAAGAATATTTGGCGACTTATTGCTGGAAACGTGATCAATTTAACACCTTGCTGATTGACCGTAAAGGAGGTAACGCTTCACAATTATTGTAGCGCTTCCCTAAACGATTTACCCGCAGTGTTAACTGCCCCAAAGCACATCACACGTCCCTTTGATTCCGTTGTCCTTTTTCCGCCTCCGGCTTCTTGCACTGACAGTATTGGCTCTCAGTGGTAGGATGGATGGCGAAATATAAAAACGGTAACAAGCATGTTAGACAAAATTATTCGAATTGCCACCCGACAAAGCCCGCTTGCACTCTGGCAAGCACATTATGTGCAGCAACGTCTGATGGCCAGCCATCCCGGCCTGCAGGTCGAGTTGGTGCCGATGGTGACGCGCGGCGACGTTATTCTGGATACGCCGCTGGCGAAAGTCGGCGGTAAAGGCCTGTTTGTTAAAGAACTCGAGCTCGCGCTGCTGGAAGGCCGCGCCGACATCGCCGTGCACTCGATGAAAGACGTGCCGGTCGATTTCCCTGCCGGCCTCGGTTTGACCACCATTTGCGAACGCGAAGATCCGCGCGACGCTTTTGTTTCCAATCGTTTCGCCTCGCTCGATCAGCTGCCGCAGGGCAGCGTGGTCGGCACCTCCAGCCTGCGCCGCCAGTGCCAACTGCGCGAACGCCGCCCGGACCTGATCGTACGCGACCTGCGCGGCAACGTCGGCACTCGCCTGGCCAAGCTGGACAACGGCGACTACGACGCGATTATTCTGGCGGTGGCCGGCCTGAAGCGCCTGGGGCTGGAGCAACGCATCCGCAGCCCGCTGAGCGCCGAAGAGTGCCTGCCGGCGGTCGGCCAGGGTGCGGTCGGCATTGAATGCCGTCTCGACGACAGCGTCACCCGCGCGCTGCTGGCGCCGCTGAACCATGCGGCCACCGAAACCCGCGTGCGCGCCGAGCGGGCGATGAACACCCGCCTGGAAGGCGGCTGCCAGGTGCCGATCGGCAGCTATGCCGAACTGGATGGCGACAGCCTGTGGCTGCGCGCCCTGGTCGGCGCGCCGGACGGCAGCCAGATGGTGCGCGGCGAACGCCGCGGCCCGGCCGCCGAAGCCGAACGGATGGGCGTTGAGCTGGCGGAAGAGCTGCTGGCGCGCGGCGCGCGCGAGATCCTGCGCGAAGTTTATCAGGGAAATCCGCCGGCATGACGATCCTGGTAACCCGCCCATCGCCTTCGGGAGAGCAGTTAGTGAGCCGGCTGCGCGCACTCGGCCGGGTTGCCTATCATGCACCGCTGATCGACTTCGCCCCCGGCAGCGATCTGCCGCAGCTGCCGCAGGCGTTGCAGCAGTTGAACGCCGGCGATCTGGTATTCGTGCTGTCGCAGCATTCGGTGAACTATGCCGACTCGGTCATCGGCCGCGCCGGACTGAGCTGGCCCGCTCACCTGGCCTATTACGCCATTGGCCGTACCACCGGGCTGGCGCTGCACCGCATCAGCAGTTTGCCGGTGGAATACCCGCGCGAACGCGAGATCAGCGAAACGCTGCTGCTGCTGCCGGCGCTGCAGAAACTGGCGGGCAAACGCGCGCTGATTTTACGCGGCAACGGCGGCCGCGAGTTGCTGGGCACAACGCTGAGCGAGCGCGGCGCCGACGTCAGCTATTATGAATGCTATCAACGCAGCCCGGTGCACTACGACGGCAGCGAGCAAAGCGCCCACTGGCAGCGTGCCGGTGTGGATACGCTGGTGGTGACCAGCGGTGAAATGTTACAACAGCTCTATACTTTAGTTCCTGATTACTATCGTTCTTCATGGCTGCTGCGTTGCCGCCTGGTAGTAGTGAGCGAACGCCTGGCTACCCTCGCCCGGGATTTGGGCTGGCGTACGATTCGGGTAGCTGACAACGCCGATAATGACGCGCTGATCCGCGCGCTACAATAATCTGACTATGGGATGTGCCACTATGACGGAACAAAATACCCCAGCCGCCCCGGTTGAAGAGCCAACCACCGCGGTTGAGAGCTCCCAGCAGCCAGCCGCTGCCAGCCGCAAAGGCAAGAACACCGGCCCGGTGCTCGGCGCGATCGCTATCGTGCTGGTCATCGCCCTCGGCGCGGGCGGCTATTACCACACGCACAAGCAGGCGCAACAGCTGATCGCCGCCAATCAGGCGCTGCAGCAGCAGCTTGAAGGCGTGAAGCAGAGCCAACAGCAGGAAAGAAATGCGCTGGAAGGCCTGCTGCAGCAGCAGGGTAAAACCCTGGACGCCGCCGATCGCGAGCAGGCGAATCTGGCGCGTCAACTGAGCGAGCTGCAGGAAAAAGTGGCGACCATCTCCGGCAGCGACGCCAAAACCTGGCTGCTGGCGCAGGCCGATTTCCTGGTGAAAATGGCCGGCCGCAAGCTGTGGAGCGATCAAGACGTGACCAGCGCCGCCGCGTTGCTGAAAAGCGCCGACGCCAGCCTGGCGGACATGAACGATCCTAGCCTGCTCGACGTGCGCCGCGCCATTACCGAAGACATCAGCACGCTTTCTACGCTGACCCAGGTCGATTACGACGGCATCATCCTCAAGGTCAATCAGCTGTCCAACCAGGTGGATAACCTGCGCCTGGCCGATAACGACACCGACGAAGCGCCGATGGATCAAAACAGCAGCGAGCTCTCCGGCTCGATCGGCGAATGGCGGCAGAACCTGGCCAAGAGCTGGCGCAATTTCATGGCTGACTTCATCACCATCCGCCGTCGCGATACCAGCGCCGAACCGCTGCTGGCGCCGAACCAGGACATCTACCTGCGCGAAAATATCCGTTCGCGCCTGCTGGTGGCCGCACAGGCCATCCCACGCCACCAGAACGAGACCTACAAGCAATCGCTGGAAACCGTCTCCACCTGGGTGCGCGCCTATTTCGACACCACCGATCCGGCGACCAAGGCTTTCCTGGAAGAGCTGGATAACCTGAGCCAACAGTCGATCTCGATGGACGTGCCGGATCAGCTGAAAAGCCAGCCGCTGCTCGAAAAAGTGATGCAGACCCGGGTGCGCAACCTGATGACCCAGTCCCCTGCCGCTCACCAGGAGGGTTAAGCCATGTTACGCGTGCTATTTCTGTTCCTGGTGGTGATCGCCAGCGTGGTGCTCGGGCCGATGTTGGCCGGGCATCAGGGCTACGTGCTGATCCAGACCGATAACTACAATATCGAAACCAGCGTCACCGGCCTGGTGATCATGTTGGTGCTGCTGTTCGTGGTGCTGCTGGCGATCGAGTGGATCCTGCGCCGCATCTTCCGTACCGGCGCCCGCACGCGCGGTTGGTTTATCGGCCGCAAGCGCACCCGCGCGCGCCAGCAAACCAAAGCCGCGCTGATCAAACTGGCGGAAGGCGACTATAAGCAGGTTGAGAAGCTGATGACGCGCAACGCCGATCACGCTGAACAGCCGGTGGTGAACTACCTGCTGGCCGCCGAGGCCGCGCAGCAACGCGGCGATGACTTCCGTACCAATCAATATCTGGAACGCGCCGCCGAAGCCGCCGACACCGATCAGCTGCCGGTGGATATCACCCGGGTTCGCATCCAGCTGGCGCAGGGCGAGAACCACGCCGCGCGCCACGGCGTCGATCGCCTGCTGAACCAGGCGCCGCGCCATCCGGAAGTGCTGCGCCTGGCGGAACAAGCCTATCTGCGCACCGGCGCCTACGCGTCGCTGCTGGAAGTGCTGCCGTCGATGCGTAAAATCGAACTGCACAGCGAAGAGCAGCTGCAGGCGTTGCAGCAGCAGGCTTACATCGGTCTGATGAATCAGGCGATGGCGGACGAAGGCAGTGAAGGCCTGAAGCGCTGGTGGAAAGATCAGAGCCGCAAGACGCGTCACGAGGTGCCGCTGCAAATCGCGATGGTGGAACACCTGATCGAATGCAACGACCACGAGCTGGCGCAGGAGATTGTGCTCGACAGCCTGAAGCGCCAATACGACGAGCGCCTGGTGCTGTTGCTGCCGCGGCTGAAGTCCGGCAACCCCGAGCAGCTTGAGAAAGCGCTGCGTCAGCAGATGAAACAACACGGCGCGACGCCGCTGTTAAACAGCACGCTGGGGCAACTGCTGATGAAGCACGGCGAGTGGCAGCAAGCGGCCGACGCCTTCCGCGAAGCGCTGAAACAGCGTCCGGACGCCTACGATTACGCCTGGCTGGCCGATACGCTGGAGAAACTGCATCGTTCGGATGAAGCGGCGCAGATGCGGCGTGAGGGGCTGATGTTGACGCTGAAACAGAACGGCGGCGAATAACGCCCTGCCCGAGAGAGAAGAGCGCGGCCCCGATGCCGCGCTTTTTTTTTGCTCAGGGTTTTTCTGTGGCGCAAAAAAAACACTTGCCGTATGGCAAGTGTATAAAGAAGCAATCAGGTCTAGGACAACAGGGGCGGTGCCTCACTCAACGTTCTGCCCTGAGCGTGATGACGGGTTAGTCATCGTTCTCGTGGGCGATAGGCACCCTAAATCGGCTCTGCGTCATTCCCAGGGTTTATGAAGCCTAAGGCGAACATAAGAGGTGGAATGAGCATCTACGCTATAGATATAGCATTTGGCGTGCCAACTTTTATATTGAGTCCATCCCCATAAGAAAATAGAATTCAAGATATTGAAAATATTGATTTTTATTTAATTCCATCCTTTGCGTTGCAAACCACTTCCTGGCATTCCTTGCCAGCGGCCGTTATCAGGATGTCGCCTCAAAACGACGACTTAAGCCAAAGCCAACTTTATCTTTTTAAATCAATGAATTATTTGTCTCAACCTGACGACAGCGCTGGATGGCGTTGTCGCTGAAAACCAACACGCTTGCCAGCAGAGACAAAATGCCCATCCTTCGATACGCAAAAAACCGCGCATTGCTGCACGGGCTTGTCGGTATTAGCTTCGTCATGCTGAGAAAACTTGCTCTCATAAACGGCAGATGTAAAAAAACCGACTTGCGTCGGTTTCTTTGAAAGTGGTCGGCGAGAGAGGATTACGCGCATCGTTGATGCGCGCCCTGCGGGCCGTTGCTAAAGCAACGTTGTCTCGCTTCGCGAGGCTCGAACCTCCTGCGGAGGTACTCATCCTCATAAACCGCAGACGAAAAAAAACCTGCTTTAAAAAGCAGGTTTTTCGAATGTGGTCGGCGAGAGAGGATTCGAACCTCCGACCCACTGGTCCCAAACCAGTTGCGCTACCAAGCTGCGCTACTCGCCGATTTGTGTTGCTCATACTACTCGATTTATCAGACCGTTGTCCATATAAATCTTATATTTATCAGATATTTTGCGTGGTGCGAAGAGAGGGACTTGAACCCTCACGTCCGTAAGAACACTAACACCTGAAGCTAGCGCGTCTACCAATTCCGCCACCTTCGCACTGTCACAAAATACTGCTAAATCTTCACTTCGTTAGGAAGTGGGGTGGCTAATGGGACTCGAACCCACGACAACTGGAATCACAATCCAGGGCTCTACCAACTGAGCTATAGCCACCATTACTACTTCTTCTTACTCACGCGGTAATATTACCACCGCAGCTCCTGCGCACAAACTTAATGGCGCGCCCGACAGGATTCGAACCTGAGACCTCTGCCTCCGGAGGGCAGCGCTCTATCCAGCTGAGCTACGGGCGCGTAGCGCCGTTGCGGGAGGGGATACTACGGATTTACGCCAATCCTGTCTAGTGCTTTTTCGCAGAAATGTTGCGTTTGATTACGCTTTGCTCACTCCTGCGCAGGAAAGCGCACTCCGTAGCCCCTTTTCACCGTTTATTGCCGCGTTTCTACCCGATTTTCAGCCGGATGATGTTTCTTATGCATACCGAAAGCGAAGTAGCACAGGCTGACGCCGGCTAAGAAAATCGCCCCGACCAGCAGGGAAATTCGCGTATCTGGGTTGATTCCCATGCCGACCAACACGCAAACCAGAAAAGCGATGGTCAGATAGTTCACATACGGGAACATGATCGACTTAAAGCTGTGGGTTTTGATCGCTTCCTTATGGGCACGGCGGAAATAGAGCTGGCTTATCAGCACCACGAACCACGGCACCATGCCCGGCAGCACGCTGGCGCTGTAGACATACACGAACACCTGCTCCGGATTCGGGATAATGTAGTTCAGCGCGGACCCCACCAACAGACAGGCGATGGTGACGGCGATGCAGTTCACCGGCACACCGCTGGCGGAAAGCTTGGTCAACGCCGCCGGCAGTTGGCGGTTCTTGGCCAGGGCGTACAGCATGCGGCCGCCGCTGTACATGCCGCTGTTGCAACCGGAGAGCGCGGCGGTCAGCACCACAAAGTTGATAATGCCGGCGGCGGCGACGATGCCGATCTTGGCGAAGGTCAGCACAAACGGGCTGCCGGTGGTGCCGATGCCGTTCCACGGGAAGATGGTCACGATGACGAAGATTGCGCCGACATAGAAGATCAGGATGCGCCACAGGATATTGTTGATCGCGCGTTTCAGCGTCACCTGCGGGTTCTTGGCTTCCCCGGCGGTGATGCCTACCAGCTCAACCCCCTGATAGGACGCCACCACGATGCACAGCGCAAACAGGAAGCCTTTCCAGCCACCGGCAAAGAAACCGCCGTGCGCCGTCAGATTGGCGAAACCGATAGGCTCACCGCCGTTGCCGAAACCGAAGAAGATCACCCCCAGCCCCACCAGAATCATCACGATGATGGTGGTGACCTTGATCATGGCGAACCAGAACTCCAGCTCACCGTACAGGCGCACCGCCGCCAGGTTGGCCAGCGCCACCATCGCCACGGCGATCAGTGCAGGCACCCACTGCGGTATTTCCGGGAACCAGAACTGCACATACACCCCGATGGCGGTGATCTCAGAAATACCAACGGCGATCCACATAAACCAGTAACCCCAGGCGGTCAGGTAACCGAAGTAGGGATTCATGTACTTATGCGCGTAAACGGCAAACGACCCGGCGACCGGCTCGAGGAACAGCATCTCCCCCATCGAACGCATAATGAAAAACACGAACAGCCCGGCGATGATGTAAGCCAGCAGCACCGACGGCCCGGCCCATTTCAGCGTACTGGCCGAACCCATAAACAGGCCGACGCCGATGGTGCCCCCCAGAGCGATAAGCTCGATGTGCCGGGCCTCAAGGCCCCGGTGTAGCCCTTGCGGTTTCTCTTTGTGTGCCATAAATCCTCAATAATTTTTCTCGGGTTGTGTTTGCCTGCCGGCCGCTGCCGGTCGTTATTGTCATTATTAAAAGAATAAATCATCCCCTGCCGTTCGGGTTGGCATCAACGGGTAGTCGGAGCGAAGTTACCGTGAGAAGAACATCGTTCAGCGCTGTCGCATCAGGCTTCAGCGGCCGGGGATAATTTCCGGGCGGTATCGTTTCGCATTTCGCCGCTATAAGCAAACCGCAATTTAAAACTTTATGGAATAAATGCGGCTGCGTTTAGGGCTGGGGGTTATAGATATGCGGGAGAAACGTGCAAAAGCAGATTATTGGTACAGCAGACCGGAGCGGAACAGCACTTTCCGCCCCGGATGTAGAGGTTACATCTTGCCGCTGTAGTAGTAGCCGACAAACTTCAACAGCTTCAACTGCCGGCCGATGCGGCTGGGCTGGCTGAGCAGGCGGTAGAGCCACTCCAGACCGAGGTTCTGCCACACCTTGGGCGCACGCTTCACGTGGCCGGTAAAGACGTCGTAGGTGCCGCCCACGCCCATGTACAGCGCCTGCGGATGCACCTTGCGGCAGTCGCGCATCAGGATCTCCTGCTTCGGCGATCCCATCGCCACCGTCACGATAGCGGCACCGCTGGCGCGAATACGCTCGAACAGCGCCTCACGTTGCTCCGGTTTGAAATAGCCATCCTGGCTACCCACCAGGTTGACATTCCACTGGCTGCGCAGCTTTTGCTCGGTTTCCGCCAGCACCTCCGGCTTGCCGCCGACCAGGAAGACCGGCGTGCCTTCACGACCGGCGCGCTGCATCAAGGCTTCCCACAGATCGGCGCCCGCAACGCGCGAAACGTCCGCCGCCGGGTATTTGCGGCGAATCGAGCGCACCATGCTGATGCCGTCGGCGTACTTGTACTCCGCCTCATCCAGCAACGCATGCAGCGCCGGGTCCTCTTCCGCCTTCAGGATCTTTTCCGCGTTCATGGCCACCAGCGTGCCCTGTTTGACCCGGCCGCCGTCGAACAGAAAGTCCATGCAGTGCGCCATATCGCGAAAGCCCCACAGGCTGAAACCGCGCAGCTCATACTGCGGCACCGAAATCTTTGTTTCCATCGTTCTCATTACCCTTACAAAAGACCGTCCGCCCGTGGGGGAGAGGCCAGCGCGCGGGCGCGCGTCACTCTGGCCTTGATCAGCCCGGCGGTATCGAACAGCCAATACAGCAACTTCGCCAGCACCAGACAGGCGCCGAAAATAATGCAGAAGAACACCACGCGCGACACGAATGAATCCACCCCTTCGCGCGCCAACACAATCATGTTGAACACCGCGCCGAAGCAGAATCCTTGCAGGATAGCCGCCTTATAGCGGTTCGGCTCGGTTTTGCCCAACTCATACAGCCAGTCGAACCACTTGATGATCATGCCCACCAGAATCGCGCCGAGCGGGATAAACAGCGCGCCGCCCATCACCACCAGCGAACCGATCAGCGTCGGGGATATCGCCAGCCCGGAGTGGTTGTTCAGCACTTCCCAGGTGAAATAGTTGGCCGAGTTCAGCACCACGTCCGGCCGGCCCGGCCATAGCCACGTTGGGATAAAGACGTAGAAATCACGCAAGATCGGCGCCAGGCCCTGGAAATCGATCTTGTCGTAATTTTGCAGCAGCAGCGCCAGGTTTTCCCACGGCGAGAAAGTATCGCGGGTCAGATAAAGGAAGGTATAAAACGCTTCCGCGCCGCTGACGTCCAGGCTGTAGCGCTTCAACGCCAGCCAGAACATGCCGACCACACCGAATATGCCCGCCGCCGCCAACATCCACAGCGTGATCCAGCCGCGCACGATACCGATAAACAGGAACAGCGCGAAGGCGATGATGATATTGGCGCGGGTGCCGCCGACGATGACGTAGGTCAGAATGCCGAACGCCACCGTCGCCACCAGGAACAAGAACCAGGCGCGCAGATCCTGCCGCAGGAAATAGACCACCAGCATCGCCGGAATGAAGAAGTAGAAGAACCGTTTGAGCGCCACGCCGGACACGTCGCTGGAGAAGATCTGGCTGTAGGAATTGAGCTTGAACAGCAGGAAGCCGTTCTGCATGAAGAAGATACCCACGGTCCCGATCGCCACCAGGGCCAGAAGCACCCAGGTCATATGGGTTTCCACCCGGTTCATGGTGAACAGCGCCACACGCGGCTGAGAGCGGCGCTTGCGCAGCCGGGTCTTGTAGGTGACGTAATAGATGGCGTAAAACGCCGTCGCCGACAGCAAGGCGTACAGCAGAAACTCCACCGGTACCACCTCGACGTCAAACTGAAACACCAGCAGACAGGTCAGCGGGAAGCCGAAATAAAACGTCAGCAAATACAGCAGCGAGAAGAAGACGTTGAAGTTAAAGCGCACGCGCCGAAACTCCTGGTAGGTCAGCGTCAGAATAAACGTCAGGCTGACCAGGTAGACGACGAACAGGCCGCCGAATTGCGCCAACGTCATGAGTGCTCTCCCGCCGCCAGCGCCAGAGCTTGCTGCCAGCCGTCGACATAGTTCGGATTGAAGAAGGCGATCGCCTGTTTATCTACCGCCGCCAGCTGACGCTGCGCTTCGCGCACTACCGCCTCGTCGAGAGAATCGCCGTAGAACAATACTGGCAGGTGCTGTTCCGCCAAGTCCTGCCAGAACGGGTTTTGCCGGCTGAGCACGAAAGGTACGCCAAACTGAATCAGCAGGCACAGGGTGCCTATCCCCTGCTGGCGATTGAAAATGAAATAGCCGAGATCGCAGGCGCGCAGGATGTTGAGATAGTCTTCAAATGCCACCTGCTGCGTGAGCAGCTGCAGATTTTTCTCGCCGAACAGCGGCAATCCGGCGGCACGCACCTGCTCGATGTAAGCGTCGTTATTGGCCGGATAGCCCATCGGCAGGATCACGCGCACGTCGGCGCCGAACTGCTGATGGATCGCCTGCAGTGCTTCGATATGCCGATTGCTGCGATCGCCGGAGTTGCCCACCAGAATCGTCATCGGCCCGGCCAGATTTTTCTCGACGTGAACGTCGGTCAGCGCCGGATCCATGCGGGTCGGGAAGTACAGCAGCGAGGCAGGTACCCGCGCATGGCGCTGCTGGTAGTGAATCACGTCGCCGCGGGTAGCAAATACATTCCCCACCCGCCCCTGGGCAATGCGGCGCAGCAGATAAAACAGCCTGAATTTCCAGCTGGTGGCGTCTTCGTACAGATCGGCGCCCCAAATATGCCAACTGACCTGACGTGCCTTGATCTTGCCGCTCAGCAGCGCCAGCCACAGCCCCGGATTAAACTGGCCGTGCAGGAAGAAGCGTGCAGCGCGATCGGCCTGGGCGCGGGCGATCACCGCCGCCGCCAGGCTTTTCTTATCGGCGTAAGGCTCAATATTCAGGGCGGGGAAATCCCCCAGTGCCGCCACATCCTTGGCCGCCACCATAAAATGCCGCGTCTGCTCAGCCGGCAGACGCGGCGCCAGCACGTCGTTGAAGAAGCGCAGCACCGTCTGGTTATGATGCGGGATATCGGATCCCAGAACGTGAATCAGTATGGTCATACTCGTCTACGATAAATAAGAAACACGCAGCTACAGAGCGCGAAATACACGATGTAGGTTGCCATATAGGCCTGAGCCGCACCCAGCGCGCCGTGCTGCGGGATCAGCCAGTGCGAGAACAGCGTCAGCAGCAGAAACTGGCTGACTTCCGTCAGGATATAAAAGCGCAGCGACGCTTTAGCGATCACCAAATAGCCGAACACATAAGCCCCGACTTTCAGCACGTCGCCCACCAGTTGCCAGGCAAACAGATCGCGCATGGCGACGAATTTATCCGAGAACAGCAGCCAGATAGCGAAATCGCGCAGCACCCAGACCGTAAAGCTCGCTGCCGCTACCGCCGGCAGCACGAATTTCAGCGAGCGCACGATCTCCCGCGAGATGGCGCCCTTGTCCGTCAGCCGCGACAGCGTCGGCAGCAGATAGACGGTAAACGAGGCGGTGATAAACTGCAGATAGGCATCGGAAATGCTGCTGACGCCTTGCCAGATCCCCACCTCATCCCAGCCGTAATGCGCGGCCAGCAGGTTTCGCATCATGACGTAGGCCACCGGCAGCGTCACCGAGGTGATCAACGCCATGACGGTGAATTTGCCGAGGTTACCGGCCACCCGTTTGTCCCAGCGCAGCGCCAAATAGCGCAGCGGCAGCGTTTTGCGCCGCCACAACATCAGCCCGGCCGGCAGCACCACCAACGCCGGCACCAGCGCCAGCCCCGCCAGCGCGCCTTCATAGCCACCCAGCTTGAAGCACAGGTAATATGCCACCACGCCGATCAGGCTGCCGCCGATCACCGCCAGCGCATTGCCCATCGCGTCGCGATAGCCTTTCAGCACCGCCATGAACAGGTTGGCGTAGGCGATGCCCATCTGAATGAAAGCGACGGCGCGCACCACGCCGACGTAATCGGCATGCCCGAACAGCCCGATGCTGATCGGTTCGGCGGCGAACAGAAACACCAGCGCCAGCAAGGTCGAAAAGCCCAGCACGATGCTCGACGCGGTACCGACCGCCAGGCGCAAACGCTGCGGATCCTGATGGTACTCCGCAACGTATTTGGTTATACCGTTAAAAATACCCGCGCCGGACAGCACGCCCAGCACGGTGATCAACTGGCGAAAGTTACCCGCCTGCCCCACGCCGCTGGGGCCAAACGCTACCGCCAGCAGTTTCACCACCAAGAGCCCCACGCCAATTTTGATCAGCGTGGAGCCGGCGGTCCATATCGATGCTTTTGCCAACGACATATCAGGCAAAGAAGCTCAGGATGGTATTGATTACCGTACGCTGATTGACATCAGACATATTGTAGAACAGCGGCAAGCGCACCAGACGCGCACTTTCCTGCGTGGTGTAACGATCTTCGCCGGCAAAGCGGCCAAACTGTTCGCCGGCCGGGCAGTCATGCAGCGGGATATAGTGGAACACGGCCATGATTTCGGCTTCCTTCAGGTAGTCGATAAAGGCCGTGCGCTCTTCGATATCACGCAGCTTGATATAGAACATGTGCGCGTTATGCACGCAGTCGGCTGGGATGCTCGGCAGTTCGATGCGGCCGGCCTTTGCCAACGACAGGAAGCTGTCGTAGTACTTCTGCCACAGTGCCAAACGGCGCTGGTTGATGCGTTCCGCCACTTCCAGCTGGCCCCACAGGTAAGCGGCCTGCAGGTCAGACATCAAATAGCTGGAACCGATGTCGCGCCAGGTATATTTATCGACCTGGCCACGGAAGAACTGGCTGCGGTTGGTGCCTTTCTCGCGGATGACTTCCGCCCGATCGATCAGGGCCGGATCGTTCACCAGCGTCGCGCCGCCTTCGCCGCCGGCGGTGTAGTTTTTGGTTTCATGGAAGCTGAAGCAGCCGATATGGCCAATGGTGCCCAATGCCTTGCCTTTGTAGGTCGACATCACACCCTGCGCGGCGTCTTCCACCACGAACAGGTTATATTTCTTCGCCAGCGCCATGATGGTATCCATCTCGCAGGCAACGCCGGCATAGTGCACTGGCACAATCGCGCGGGTTTTATCGGTGATCGCCGCTTCGATTTTGGTTTCGTCGATGTTCATGGTGTCCGGCCGCAGGTCGACGAACACCACTTTGGCACCGCGCAGCACAAAGGCGTTGGCGGTTGAAACGAAGGTAAAGCTCGGCATGATCACTTCGTCACCCGGCTGAATATCCAGCAGGATGGCGGCCATTTCCAACGACGCGGTGCAGGAAGGCGTCAACAACACTTTCGCGCTGCCGAAACGCTGTTCCATCCACTGCTGGCAGCGACGGGTAAAGCCGCCGTCGCCGCACAATTTGCCGCTGCCCATGGCAGCCTGCATATATTCCAGTTCAGTGCCAACAACCGGTGGAGCGTTAAATGGAATCATGTCTACCTCTGTATAACCAGTACGCGGTGCTTTCAATCACGGCACCCTGTCGTTGATAGAGTCGTAATGCGGCGATATTGCCTGTCTGGGTCGCGACCCGCAGGCGCTGCATTCCTTGCCGCCGACATTCGGCCAGCGCCGCAGTCATCAGCCGAGTGCCAATGCCCCGGCCTGATACGCCGGGGAAAGCCGCCAGCAGGCCGATACGCATTTCCTGGCCGCCAATGTCACGCAGGCTGACAAATCCCTCTGGCCGCCCCTGTTCGTCCAGCGCCAACAGGCACTGATGATCGAAGGTGCCCAGAACGGCCTTTTCGATCCACAAAGCATAAAACCGGCCGCTGTCATCAGGTTGATACCAGGGGGTACGAAAGCGGCTGACGGTGAACGCCTGAGCCGCCGCGGTGCGCAATGCCGGGATATCGGCTTCTGCCGCCAGGCGGGACGTCTGGGCGACGAAACCCGGTTCAACCACGTGATCATGCTCAAGAGCCAGAACCAGATCGACCTCGCCCTCAACCAGGCGAAATCCCAAATCAGCCAGACCGTCCGCCAACGCAAGGTGCTGAGCGGGGACTTTGGCCTGCACCAAGGCATAAGCCGCCAGATCGGCTTCGGCAAGCGCCGGAGCCGAGGAGGAGAAGCTGAGTTTCGCGCTGTCTAGCGCGAAAAACTCGCTTTCCCACGCCAAAGGCTCAATAGTGGCGTGGACGCACATGCAGCAGATCCAACAGGTACTTACCGTAACCGGTTTTCGACAAGGCGTTGGCGGCACGTTTGAGTCCCTTGTCATCCAGCCAACCGTTGCGCCAGGCAATTTCCTCTAGACAGGCGATTTTAAAGCCCTGGCGTTTTTCTACCGTCTGCACGAAGCTGCTGGCTTCCAGCAGACTGTCGTGAGTCCCGGTGTCCAACCAGGCGAAACCGCGTCCCAACAGCTCGACGGTCAGTTCACCGCGCTCCAGATACATCTGGTTGATGCTGGTGATTTCCAGCTCGCCGCGCTCAGAAGGCTTCACCTGCTTGGCAAACTCCACCACTTGGCTATCGTAGAAGTACAGACCGGTCACCGCCCAATCGGATTTCGGTTTCTTCGGTTTCTCTTCGATCGACAGCGCACGGAAGTTGCCGTCAAACTCCACGACGCCAAAGCGTTCAGGATCCATGACCTGATAACCGAACACGGTGGCCCCTTCGGTGCGGGCCGCGACGGTTTTTAATTTCGGGCTGAAAGATTGGCCGAAGAAGATGTTATCGCCCAACACCAGGCAGCAAGAATCGCCGTTGATAAACTCCTCGCCGATCAGAAACGCCTGCGCCAGACCTTCAGGCTTAGGCTGCGCAGCGTAGCTGAGATTGACGCCGAACTGTTCGCCGTTACCCAACAAACGTTCGAAGGACGGCAGATCTTCCGGGGTCGAGATGATCAAAATGTCGCGGATCCCCGCCAGCATCAGTACCGACATCGGGTAATAGATCATCGGCTTGTCATAAATCGGCAGCAGTTGCTTGGACACGCCACGAGTGATCGGATGAAGACGCGTACCGGAACCGCCAGCCAGAATAATACCTTTCATACTTACTCCAAAAACCGCCGCGCCGCCGCAGAGCGACGCGGCGTTAAATTAATCTGACAACCCTAAACGCTCGCCGGCATAAGAACCGTCTTGCACCCGGCGCCACCAGGTTTCGTTAGCCAGGTACCAGGCTACCGTCTTGCGAATGCCGCTTTCGAAGGTTTCCTGCGGCCGCCAGCCCAACTCACGATCGATTTTGCTAGCGTCGATGGCATAACGCATGTCGTGGCCCGGGCGATCCTTCACGTAAATGATGAGATCGCGGTAGTTCGCCACGCCTTCTGGTTTGTTTGGCGCCAGTTCCTCCAGCAGATCGCAAATGGTCTGTACCACTTCGATATTCTTGCGCTCGTTGTGGCCACCAATATTGTAAGTTTCGCCCACCACGCCTTCGGTCACGACCTGATAGAGCGCACGCGCGTGATCCTCGACATACAACCAGTCACGCACCTGCGCGCCGTTGCCGTATACCGGCAGCGGTTTGCCGGCTACCGCATTCAGGATCACCAACGGAATTAACTTCTCCGGGAAGTGATAAGGACCGTAGTTATTCGAACAGTTAGTCACGAGGGTCGGCAAACCGTAGGTGCGTAACCAGGCACGCACCAGATGATCGCTCGACGCCTTGGAGGCGGAATACGGACTGCTCGGCGCATAGGGCGTGGTTTCGGTGAACAGATCGTCGGTGCCGTGCAGGTCGCCGTACACTTCGTCGGTGGAGATATGATGGAAACGGAAAGCCAGCTTCTTCTCCGCCGCCAACGGCTGCCAGTAATGGCGCGCCGCTTCCAGCATCGTGTAAGTGCCAACCACGTTAGTGTCGATAAAGGCCGCCGGGCCGTCGATAGAACGATCGACGTGGCTTTCCGCCGCCAGGTGCATCACTACATCCGGTTGATACTGGGCAAATACCCGATCCAACCCGGCGCGATCGCAGATGTCGACCTGCTCAAAAGCATAGCGCTCGCTCTCGGCCACCACCGCCAGCGACTCGAGGTTACCGGCATAGGTCAGCTTATCCACCACCACCACGCTGTCGCCGGTGGCCTCGATGATGTGCCGCACAACTGCGGAGCCAATGAAACCGGCACCACCGGTAACTAAAATACGTTTCAACGCCATACTCCTTTGGTATCAACAACCCATGTTTGTTTTACATCTTCCGGCCGGATGGCCCTGAACTGTTGGTGATCGACCAACATCACGATCACATCGGCCTGCTGCAACGCCTCGGCAATCGGCGTCAACGTCACATGGCCCGCCAGCGACTTCGGCAACTGTTCGACGTTCGGTTCCACCGCCAGCGTTTCGCCGACGTGCCATTCGGCGATCAGGTGCGCCACCTCTACCGCCGGGCTTTCACGCAAATCGTCGATATTCGGCTTGAAGGCCAGGCCGAAACAGGCAATTTTCACCTCGGACGCGCGCTTGTCGGTGGCGGCCAGGCAATCGGCCACCGCCGCTTTCACACGGTCGACCACCCACAGCGGTTTGCCGTCGTTCACCAGGCGTGCGGTGTGGATCAGGCGCGCCTGCTGCGGATTCTGCGCCACGATAAACCACGGATCGACGGCAATGCAGTGACCGCCGACGCCCGGCCCCGGCTGCAGAATATTCACCCGCGGATGGCGGTTTGCCAGGCGGATAAGCTCCCAGACGTTAATCCCCTGCTCGGCGCAAATCAGCGACAGTTCGTTGGCAAAGGCGATATTCACGTCGCGGAAGCTGTTTTCCGTCAGCTTACACATCTCGGCGGTGCGCGAATTGGTGATCACGCATTCGCCCTCGAGGAAAATCTTGTACAGCGCGCTGGCGCGCTCCGAGCACTTCGGCGTCATGCCGCCGATCACGCGGTCGTTTTGAATCAGCTCCACCATCACCTGCCCCGGCAACACGCGCTCCGGGCAGTAGGCGATATTCACGTCCGCCGCTTCACCCGCGTGCTGCGGGAAGCTGAGATCGCTGCGCGCCTGCGCCAACCATTCCGCCATCTGTTCAGTGGCGCCCACCGGCGAAGTGGACTCAAGGATCACCAAATCGCCTTTTTTCAGCACCGGCGCCAGCGATTTCGCCGCCGCTTCGACATAGGCCAGATCCGGCTCGTGATCGCCTTTGAACGGCGTAGGCACTGCGATCAGGAACGCATCGGCCGCCCGTGGTTTGGTCACCGCCTGCAGGAACCCGCCGTCGACGGCGTCCTTGACCACTTTATCCAGATCCGGCTCGACGATGTGGATCGCGCCGCGGTTAATGGTATCTACCGCATGTTGGTTAACATCTACACCCACCACTTTTTTCTTGCGGGAGGCAAACGCCGCCGCCGTTGGCAAGCCGATATAACCCAGGCCGATAACCGAAATAGTGTCAAAACTCATAGTTTCACCTGATGATTCTTTAAAGCTTCGAGGATACGCTGACAGGCATGCCCGTCACCGTACGGGTTGTGCGCCCGACTCATCGCGTGATATTCGCTTTCGTCCGTCAACAGCCGGGTCACCGCTTCAACAATTTTGGCCACGTCGGTGCCGACCAGACGCACCGTGCCCGCATCTACCGCCTCCGGGCGTTCGGTGGTGTCGCGCATCACCAGCACCGGTTTGCCTAACGAGGGCGCCTCTTCCTGAATGCCGCCGGAATCGGTCAGGATCATGTAAGCCTGGGTCATCAAATAGACAAACGGCAGATAATCCTGCGGTTCGATCAGCATGACGTTGTCGATGCCTTTCAAAATGCGATTCACCGGCTCACTGACGTTTGGATTGAGATGCACCGGATACACCACCTGCACTTCCGGGTGATTGCTGGCGATCTCCGCCAGCGCGCTGCAAATCCGCTCAAAGCCGCCGCCAAAGCTTTCGCGGCGATGGCCGGTGACCAAGATCAGTTTCTTGTCGGCGTCGAGGAACGGGTAACGCTGTGCCAGGCCCGCGCGCAGCGCAGCATCACTCATCACGCGGTCGCGCACCCAGAACAGCGCGTCGATTACCGTATTGCCGGTCACGAAAATGCGGTTGTCCGGCAGCAGCTCGCGCAACAGATTCTGGCGCGAGTTCTCGGTTGGCGCGAAATGGTACATCGCCAGATGGCCGGTCAGTTTGCGGTTGGCCTCTTCCGGCCAGGGAGAATACAGATTGCCGGTACGCAGCCCGGCCTCGACATGCCCAACGGGGATGCGTTGATAGAACGCCGCCAGGCTGGTCGCCAGCGTGGTGGTGGTATCGCCGTGCACCAGCACCACGTCCGGTTTGAAGTCTTCCAGCACCCCTTTCAACCCTTCCAGGATGCGACAGGTGATTTCCGTTAGCCCCTGGCCGGGTTTCATGATGTTCAGGTCGTAATCCGGCGTGATCTCAAACAACCGCAATACCTGATCCAACATCTCACGATGCTGTGCCGTTACGCAGACTCTTGCGTCAAAGGCCTCATCCTGGGCCAGTGCATGTACCAGCGGCGCCATTTTAATGGCTTCAGGTCTGGTGCCGAAAACAGTCAACACTTTCACAGCGAATCTCTTTTGGTCGGTTAATCGCAGGCACCGCCTGCGAATGGGGAGCTCACGCGCCCTGCATCAGATTATTATATTATTTTTTAACTACGCGGCCGACGCGCCAAGGCAACACCCGCGCCAACCAAAGCGCCCATCGCGCCCCACAGAATCAGCCAGAATACCCGGCGTGGGCTGTCACGTTTTACCGGCTCTTCCGGCGTGCGCAAATAACGATAGGTCTGGAACTTCTCATCCAACGTCGGGCCAACGTTCAGCGTCGCCAGCATCGCGCGGTTCTGATCGTAATCCAGATCGTAGGTCGGGCCGGAGGCCTGCAGGCCTTCCAGACGTGCCTGCAGCATTGGCCGGCCCAGCAGGAACAGATCCGAATCCGGCAGTTGCTCGGCCGGAGTGTCGGTTTGCGTGCGGCTAATCCCCTGGCTTTCAGCGATTTTCAGCGCCTGCTGCGTGGTATTCAGCTCGCGCTTGTAAACCGACTCTGCCACCGCTTCCTGACGCTTGACCTGCGCCTTCATCGAGGTGGTGCGAGCGGCCCATGCCCCTTGGATCTCTTCGTTCAGGTGCAGAGCAGCACGGTGGCTGGCGAAAGCCACGTATTGACGCAGCAGGCGGTTGGCGTCCGCGGCGGTTTCCGCCGTCAGCTTCACGCCGTCGTTCGGGACTTTTTTGTCGTCACGCGGCGTGAACAGGATGTTGTTGATCAGCTCGTCGAGCAGCGCCGCATCGGCGCGGGCATCCCCTTCCTGACGTTGCTTGTAATAATCACTCTGCAGCCAGAAATCGCGACGCGTATCGTAAGCCGCCAGTTGCATGATGAACTCATTGTACGCTTCATCCGCGATGCTCGGCTGATCGCCCGCCGTCGCCGGCAACGTGCGCACATCCAGATTGCGCAGGAACTGTTGCTGGGAGTAGTAACCGCCCAGCGCATTCACCGTGGGTTTGTCGGTGATTGCGGTCGCGCTCCATTCTTGCTTAACCAGATAAGAGACGATCAGCGCGACCGCCGCGAACAGCACCGCAATGCCGATTATCCACGGTTTGCCGCGCCACAGGGTGCAGCACAGGCCGCGGATATCGAGTTCGTTATCCACCGCCGGGGTATGCTTGTCAGACGTTGTTTCTGGATTCATCACAGCCAAAAAGCCTCTGGTCTCTGGTTAAGGTACTTGCTTGTTATCGCCCGAACGCCGCAGCCGGCGCTTGATACGCTTAATGTACCGCGCAACCCGCCAGGCGCGCTTGATGCAGTAACCGTACAGGAAGAATGCAAGCAAGAATAATGCCAACATAACCCACTCAGGGATAAAAGTCAGGCGTTCGCCGATCACGCCCACCGCCGCCAGCAATGCGGCCGCCAGGGTGATCAATACGAAAGCCTGCCGTGGCGTAAAGCCGGCGCGCATGATCAGGTGGTGAATATGTTGACGATCGGGAGAGAAGGGGCTCATCCCCTTGCGTAAACGACGATACATGATTGCTATCATGTCCATCAGCGGAATAGCGATGATCCACAGCGCAGTCACCGGGTTAATCGAGTGTGCCTTGCCCTGCGAGCTTTGCAACAGCAGCCAAATGGCGGTAAAGCCGATCAGGGTACTGCCGGCATCCCCCATGAACACCTTATAACGGCGGCCGAGGATGCCGAGGTTGAGCAAAATATAGGGAACGATGGTGGCGATCATCGCAAAGCACCAGAACGCCATCTCATGGTGACCGCTCAGGTACAGCAACAGACCCAGCGCGCCGAAGGAAACGCATGACAGCCCACCCAGCAGGCCATCAATACCATCGACCATGTTGAAGGCGTTGATCGCCGCCCATACCGCGAACAGCGTCACCAAATAGCCGAACGGCCCCAGCAACATCTCCCAGTCGCCCAGCACATGGCCGAAGCTGCGCAGATACAGACCGGCGAACACCATCATGGCGATGCCGACCAACGCCTGCACCAGGGCGCGGATCTTAACGCTGATGTCAAAACGATCGTCGAGCGCGCCCACAAACACCAGAATGCCGGCGCAGGTGAGGTAAAGCTTGGCGTGCGCGATAGGCTGTTCGGAGATCCAAAATGCGAAGCACAATCCGGCATAAACGGAAATACCGCCGACCAGAGGAATCAGCCCCTGATGGCGTTTGCGATAATTGGGTTTATCTACCAGACCAATACGTTTTGCCGCCTTGCGGGCAACAAAGAGAAAAGCCAAAGAAAACAGGAAAACAAATAGAATTTCAGTACTCATAGTGAGTAAGTTCACAGTTAACAGATCTCTGTAGAAGATAAGGCAGCTTACCACGGGCAATAGCTTGTGCCATCGGCCCCCGCCACCTTTCGGTCATTTCCTATGACAACGGTGATTCATGCCTATTTTCTTCGCATCGGCTGACAAAACGACAGCAGCAAAGCCGACCGACGCAACGCCGACCGACAAACAAGATGAATTCTCAATAAGTCGAGGAAACAACTTACTTTTCCATTACTGCTACTTATCGTATCCGCCAAAAGCGAAAAACGCCACGACTAGGCGTGGCGTTCAGCGAATTTTTTAACGAATTATGAGCGTTTCATCATATCGAAGAATTCATCGTTGGTTTTAGTCATCGCCAACTTATTAATGAGGAACTCCATCGCGTCAATCTCACCCATCGGGTGAATGATTTTGCGCAGGATCCACATTTTTTGCAGCTCTTCGGAGGTGGTGAGCAGCTCTTCTTTACGGGTACCGGAGCGGTTGTAATCGATCGCCGGGAATACGCGTTTCTCGGCGATTTTACGCGCCAAGTGCAATTCCATGTTGCCGGTACCTTTAAATTCTTCGTAGATCACTTCGTCCATCTTCGAACCGGTATCAACCAGCGCGGTCGCGATGATGGTCAGGCTGCCGCCCTCTTCCACGTTACGTGCCGCACCGAAGAAACGCTTCGGACGATGCAGGGCGTTGGCGTCCACACCACCGGTCAGCACCTTACCGGAAGCCGGTACCACGGTGTTGTAGGCACGCGCCAGACGGGTGATAGAGTCAAGCAGAATGATCACGTCTTTCTTGTGCTCAACCAGGCGTTTGGCCTTCTCGATTACCATTTCGGCCACTTGCACGTGGCGCGAAGCCGGTTCGTCGAAGGTCGATGCGATCACTTCACCTTTCACCAGGCGCTGCATCTCGGTCACTTCTTCCGGACGTTCGTCGATCAGCAGCACCATCAGCACGCAGTCTGGGTGGTTGTAAGCGATACTCTGCGCAATGTTCTGCAGCAGCATGGTTTTACCGGCTTTCGGCGGTGCCACGATCAGGCCACGCTGGCCGCGGCCAATCGGTGCCGCCAGGTCCAGTACGCGCGCCGTCAGGTCTTCGGTCGAGCCGTTGCCGCGCTCCATCCGCAGACGGGAATTGGCGTGCAGCGGCGTCAAGTTCTCGAACAGGATCTTGCTGCGGGCGTTTTCCGGCTTGTCGTAGTTGACTTCGTTGACTTTCAACAGGGCAAAATAGCGCTCGCCTTCTTTTGGCGGACGAATCTTACCGGAAATGGTGTCACCTGTGCGGAGGTTGAAGCGGCGGATTTGGCTAGGGGATACATAGATGTCGTCGGGACCGGCGAGGTAGGAACTGTCTCCAGAGCGGAGGAAACCGAATCCATCCTGCAATATCTCGAGCACGCCGTCGCCGAAGATATCTTCTCCGCTTTTCGCATGTTGCTTCAGAATGGAGAAGATAATGTCCTGCTTGCGCATGCGGGCAAGGTTTTCCAGCCCCATATTTTCGCCGAGAGTAATCAGCTCAGAAACCGGCGTATTCTTTAATTCGGTAAGATTCATAGTGGTGGGTTCTTAAACTCGGGGTATGTCTCGAACTTGTATCGTGAATGGTATGGCAGCGAGATGCGTGCCTGTTTACTGGACGTTCGATCACCGGGCGCAGAGCCGTCGCGGTAAGAAATGGCTTACATCGGGCGCACGCATTGACGGTTGAAGATCGAAGGTACCTTAAAAATGATTTTTGCAAAACCGTTTGATTGCCAAAACACGGGCTGAGTTCAGTTTACTTTCAACGCCAGTGGTTCGACACAGAGTATAGCTTTAGATTCAAACTCTTTAGATTTAAAACTTCGGGCAAGTTCTATATGCAGTGTGGTTAAACTTAACACGCTTCTTGGCAGGCGTCTAGCGGTGAATTGAACATCACCGCCAGGCACCTGATACTGGGCTTCCCGCCCGATTACAGATTCGCGTTCAGGAAATCTTTGAGCTGACCTTTAGACAACGCGCCAACCTTGGTCGCGGCCACTTCACCGTTCTTGAACAGCAACAGCGTAGGGATGCCACGGATACCGTACTTAGGCGCGGTAGCCGGGTTCTGATCGATATTCAGCTTGGTGATGGTCAGTTTGCCTTCGAACTCTTCGGCAATCTCATCCAGAATCGGAGCAATCATCTTGCACGGCCCACACCATTCAGCCCAGAAATCGACCAGGATCGGCCCTTCCGCATTCAGCACATCGGCTTCGAAGCTGCTGTCAGTCAGGTGAATAATTTTATCGCTCATGTTCTACTCCACAGGATTATGTCTACCTTGTTGGTGTAGCATTAACCAACTCAAGGTGATTTTATTGCACCGCGTTTATTTCAACGGATGTGCTTTCGTAAAGCAATAGTTAGCTGATATTCTACCACACTATGAGCAAAACACACTTGACCGAACAGAAGTTTTCCGACTTCGCCCTGCACCCGTTAGTCCTTGAAGCCCTTGAGAAAAAAGGGTTTCACAATTGCACGCCTATCCAGGCGTTAGCATTGCCGCTCACGCTCTCCGGGCGTGACGTTGCAGGTCAGGCGCAAACCGGTACCGGAAAGACGCTGGCGTTTTTGGCGTCTACTTTTCACTATTTGCTGACTCACCCGGCGAAACAGGATCGCCAGACCAATCAGCCGCGCGCCTTGATCATGGCGCCTACGCGTGAACTGGCGGTGCAAATCCACTCCGATGCTGAAGCGCTCTCCCAGAGCACCGGCCTCAAACTGGGCCTGGCCTACGGCGGCGACGGCTACGACAAACAGCTGAAAGTGCTGGAAAGCGGCGTGGACATTCTGATTGGCACCACCGGCCGTTTAATCGATTACACCAAGCAGAACTATGTCGATCTCGGCGCGATGCAGGTTGTCGTGCTGGATGAAGCCGATCGCATGTACGATCTTGGCTTTATCAAAGACATCCGTTGGCTGTTCCGCCGTATGCCTACGGCCGATCAACGCCTGAACATGCTGTTCTCCGCTACCCTGTCCTATCGCGTACGCGAATTGGCCTTTGAGCAGATGAACAACGCCGAATATGTTGAAGTGGAACCGGAACAGAAAACCGGCCACCGCATTAAAGAAGAGCTGTTCTACCCGTCCAACGAAGAAAAAATGCGTCTGCTGCAGACGCTGATCGAAGAAGAGTGGCCGGATCGCGCCATCATCTTCGCCAACACCAAGCACCGCTGCGAAGACATCTGGGGCCATCTGGCCGCCGACGGTCACCGCGTCGGCCTGCTGACCGGTGACGTGGCGCAGAAAAAACGCCTGCGCATCCTCGACGATTTCACCAAGGGCAACCTGGATATCCTGGTCGCCACCGACGTCGCCGCGCGCGGTCTGCACATTCCCGCCGTCACGCACGTCTTCAACTACGATCTGCCTGACGACTGCGAAGACTACGTGCACCGCATCGGCCGTACCGGCCGAGCAGGCGCCAGCGGCCACTCCATCAGCCTGGCGTGTGAAGAGTACGCGCTCAACCTGCCGGCGATCGAGACCTATATCGACCACAGCATTCCGGTGAGCAAGTACAACAGCGATGCGCTGCTGACCGATCTGCCGGCGCCGAAGCGCCTGTCGCGTCCGCGCGGCGGCAACGGCCCACGTCGCAACTCCGCGCCTCGTCGCGGCGGCGCGCCGCGCAGCAACCGTAAACGCCCGAGCTGATCGCCATGCTCAGCTCCAGCACGCTTTATGCTGCCATCGACCTCGGCTCCAACAGCTTCCACATGTTGGTGGTGCGCGAGGTAGCCGGCAGCATTCAGACTCTGGCGCGGATCAAGCGCAAGGTGCGCCTGGCGGCCGGGCTGGATCAGCACAATCACCTGTCGCATGAGGCCATGCAGCGCGGCTGGCAGTGTCTGCGGCTGTTCTCCGAACGCCTGCAGGACATTCCGCGCGAGCAGATCCGCGTCGTCGCCACCGCCACGCTGCGCCTGGCGTCCAACGCCGATGAGTTCCTGCAGGTCGCCGAGCAAATCCTCGGCTGCCCGGTGCAGGTGATCAGCGGCGAAGAAGAGGCACGGCTGATTTATCACGGCGTCGCGCACACCACCGGCGGGCCGGATCAGCGGCTGGTCGTCGACATCGGCGGCGGCAGCACCGAACTGGTCACCGGCACCGGCGCACAGGCATCGCAGCTGTATAGCCTGTCGATGGGCTGCGTTACCTGGCTGGAGCGCTACTTCAGCGACCGCAACCTCGGGCAAGAAAACTTCGAGCGCGCCGAACAGGCCGCGCGCGAAATGGTGCGGCCGATCGCACCGCAGCTGCGCCAGCAAGGTTGGCAGATCTGCGTCGGCGCTTCCGGCACCGTGCAAGCGCTGCAGGAGATCATGGTGGCGCAAGGCATGGATGAACGCATCACCCTGCCCAAGCTGCGCCAGTTGAAACAGCGTGCCATTCAGTGCGGCAAGCTGGAAGAGCTGGAGATCGAAGGGTTGACGCTGGAGCGCGCGCTGGTCTTCCCGAGCGGCCTGTCCATTCTGCTGGCCATTTTCCAGGAGCTCGGCATCGAGAGCATGATGCTGGCCGGCGGAGCGCTGCGTGAAGGCCTGGTTTACGGCATGCTGCATCTGCCGGTGGAGCAGGATATTCGCATCCGCACCATCCGCAACCTGCAGCGCCGTTACCTGATCGATACCGAGCAGGCCGAACGCGTGAGCCAGCTCGCCGCCAATTTCTCGCAGCAGGTCGCCAACGAATGGCAGTTGGACGCACGATGTCGCGAGCTATTGCACAGCGCCAGCCTGATCCACGAACTCGGCCTCAGCGTCGATTTCAAGCAGGCGCCGCAACACGCCGCCTACCTGATCCGCCATCTGGACTTACCCGGCTTTACCCCGGCGCAGAAAAAACTGCTGGCCACCCTGCTGCAAAACCAGAGCAACCCTCTCGACCTGTCGCTGTTGAACCAGCAAAACGCCCTGCCGCCGCGCACCGCGCAGCGTCTGTGCCGCATTTTGCGCCTGGCGATCATCTTCGCCAGCCGCCGCCGCGACGACACGCTGCCGGCGGTGCGTTTACGCGCCAATCAGGACGATGAACTGACGGTGATTTTGCCGCCGGGGTGGCTGGAACAGCATCCGCTGCGCGCCGAGGCGCTGGAGCAGGAAAGCCACTGGCAGAGCTACGTCCACTGGACGCTGCGGTTGGAAGAACAACGTTGAAATGACCAGGGCGCGATGAGCGCCCTGTCTTTTTAATTCCCGCCTTTGGCCTTGGCCAGCTGGGCGCGGATATTGGCCAGATGGCTCTGCCCTTTCTGCATCCGCTCCTGCGGGCTCACCACTTTGCGCTCGGTTTCCCACGCCAAATCGTCCTGCGGCAACTCCAGCAGGAAGCGGCTCGGCTCCGGCCGCACCAGCTCACCGTACTGACGGCGCTCGCGGCACAGGGTGAAGATCAGCTCTTTTTGCGCGCGGGTGATCCCCACATAGGCCAGACGCCGCTCTTCGTCGACATTGTCTTCGTCAATGCTGCTCTGGTGCGGCAGCAGGCCCTCTTCCATGCCCACCAGGAACACGTAAGGGAACTCCAGCCCCTTGGAGGCGTGCAGCGTCATCAGCTGTACCTGATCCAGTTCTTCTTCGCTTTCGCCGCGCTCCATCATGTCGCGCAGGGTGAAGCGCGTCACCACCTGGGTCAGCGTCATCGGCTCGTCCAAATCGTTGCCTTCCAGCATCTCCGTCATCCAACCGAACAGCGTGTTGACGTTCTTCATCCGCATTTCGGCGGCCTTCGGGCTGGTCGAGGTTTCAAACAGCCAGCTTTCATAATCCACGCCGCGGATCAGATCGCGCACCGCCGCCACCGGCTCACGCTCCGCCTGTTGAGCGATGCCGCCCAGCCAATGGGTGAAGCGCTGCAACGATTCCAGCCCGCGCCCGGTCAAGTGCTGGCTCAGCCCCAGATCGAAACTGGCGTGGAATAAACTCTTGTTGCGCTGGTTGGCCCATTCGCCGAGCTTCTGCAGCGTCGCCGGGCCGATCTCGCGCTTGGGGGTATTGACGATGCGCAGGAAGGCGCTGTCGTCCTCCGGGTTGGTCAGCACGCGCAGGTAGGCCAGCAGATCCTTGATCTCGGGGCGCGAGAAGAACGAGGTGCCGCCGGAAATCTTGTACGGAATGCGGTTCTGCATCAGCATCTTTTCAAACACCCGCGACTGGTGGTTGCCGCGGTACAGGATCGCATAGTCGCCGTAGTTGGTCTTTTTCACGAAGTGGTGGGCGATCAGCTCCCCCACCACCCGCTCGGCTTCGTGCTCCTCGTTGTTGGCGGTCACCACTTTCAGCTCTTCGCCATACCCCAGCTCGGAAAACAGCCGTTTTTCAAACACGTGCGGGTTATTGGCGATCAGGATATTGGCCGCCTTCAGAATGCGCTCGCTGGAACGGTAGTTTTGCTCCAGTTTGATCACCTGCAGCGCCGGGAAATCCTCCTTCAGCAGCACCAGGTTCTGCGGCCGCGCGCCGCGCCAGGAGTAGATCGACTGGTCATCGTCACCCACCACGGTAAAGCGCGCGCGGTTGCCCACTAACAGCTTCACCAGCTCGTACTGGCTGGTGTTGGTATCCTGGTATTCATCCACCAGCAGGTAGCGGATGCGCTGCTGCCAGCGTTCGCGCACCTCTTCGTTGCGTTGCAACAGCAGCGTTGGCAACAGGATCAGGTCGTCGAAGTCCAGCACGTTGCACGCCCGCATATGGGCGTGGTACAGGCCGTAGCAGTGGGCGAACAGCTTGTCGCGCTCCGAGCGCGCCAGCTCCGCCGCCCGCTGGGGATCGATCAGGTCGTTTTTCCAGTTGGAGATGGTCGAAATCAGCTGCGCCACCAGCGTTTTATCGCTTTCCAGCCACTTTTCGGTCAGCTCTTTCAACAGCGCCAGCTGATCCTGGTCGTCGAACAGCGAGAAGTTGGATTTCATCCCCAACGCCACGTATTCCCGCTTGATGATCTCCAGCCCCAGGGTATGGAAGGTGGAAATCATCAGCCCGCGCGCCTCTTTGCGCCCCAGGGTTTGCGACACGCGCTCTTTCATCTCGCGCGCGGCCTTGTTGGTAAAGGTCACGGCGGCGATGTGCCGCGCCTGGTAGCCGCAGTGGTGGATCAGGTGGGCTATCTTGTTGGTGATAACGCGCGTCTTGCCGGAACCGGCACCGGCCAACACCAGGCAGGGCCCGGTAACGAATTCGACGGCTTGTTGTTGGCTGGGGTTTAATCGCATGGTGCTGGCTTGCTCGGCTGTAAAACGTGGAAGGGAATTGTAGCAGAAAGCGCCGACGAGATTTAGCGGGTATAATCAGCGCAATTTTCGCATCGACAAAGGCAATACCATGGCAAAAACGGCGTGCGCCCTGCACATTCTGGTAGACAATGAAAAGCTGGCCAACGAGCTGCTGGCCAAGCTGAAGCGCGGCGTCAGCTTCGACACGCTGGCGCGCAAATACTCGAGCTGCCCGTCAAAACGCAACGGCGGCTCGCTGGGCGAGTTCAACAAAGGCGCGATGGTGCCGGCGTTCGATAAAGCGGTGTTCAGCATCCCGCTGCTCAAACCTTACGGCCCGGTCAAAACCCAGTTCGGTTACCACATCATCAAGGTGCTGTACCGCAACTGAGGGGGCCTGAGCCCCCCTGCGGCGAATTACTGCGCGCTGGCGTCCGTCGCCGGCGCTGCCACCGCGGCGTCGGCCGGCTTGGCTTCTTCCGTCACCACCGCCGGCGCCGGCATCATGATGCCGTCATAGGTTTCCTGCAGCTGCTTCATGCTCATTTCCGGCTCGCCCTTCGGCTGCATCAGCACTAGCGTCGCCTCCTGAGAAAGCTGCAGCTTCAGCGCCTGATTCAGCGTCTCCAGCGTCAGGCTGGACAGGAACTCCTGGCGCAGCTTCTGATACAGCTCCGGCGCGATATCCACCACCCCGCTCTGTTGCGAGCGCAGACGCTGGCTCATCAGCACATCGGTGTCGGTACGGGCGTAGGTCGCGAACAGCTTGCTCAGCTGATCGTTTTTCTGCGCCAGCAACGCATCGAATTCTTCTTTCGACAGGCCGTTGTCACGCACGTTGGCCAGCTCGCGGGCAATAAAGCCCAGGCTGCCGTTCAGATTGTTGTTCGGCGTATCCAGATGAATGGCGCACTGCCCTCGTTGATACTGCACGCGGCAGTCAAAGCCCAGATGCAGGCTCTTCTGTTCGCTTTTTTCCAGCGTCTGCTGGAGATGCCAGAACAGCGCCTCGCGGGCGAGATCGCCGCGCCAGTAACGGAGCAGGCTCTGCGAATCGCGAATCGGGTGCCACGGCGAATCCCACATGATCGACAGCGTGTCCTGTTTCACCTGCTCGCTGATCAGGCTCACCGGCTGCTGCGGCAGCGGTGTCAGCGTCGGCATCGGGGCCGGGGTTTCACGTTTGCCTTGCAGCGGCGAGAACGCCTTGTTGATCTGCTCGCCCAGGCTGCGGCTGTCAACCTTGCCGACCACGAACAGCGTCATGGCATCCGGGGTATACCACTGTTGGTAGAATTTCTTCAGCTGCTCGAGGTTGACCGGCCGTTTTGCCGGCTGCGCCGGATCGTGCGCCAGCAGCGTCGAGCCTTTCAGGCGGTAACGCCACCAGACGTCTTGGGTATTAGGCGGGAAAGTGCCGACCGGATTGATGCTGGAATTCATCACCGCATGCACCGTATGCTCGTCGATCGCCAGTTTGCCGGTGGTATCCGCCAGCCAGGCCAGCGCTTCTTTCAGCAGGTCGGGCCGGTTGTTCGGCAGGCTGAGGTTATACATGGTGAAATCATACGAGATGATAGCCGGCGGCAGCGGCCGCTCGTTATCCACGCTCTGCTGCCACAGGGCGCGCAGCTGCGGCGCCGTGAAGCTTTCGCTACGCGCCAACGCCAGCCGCGGCAGCAGATGGGCAAAGCCGGTCTGCTGAGAAGACTCCACCAAAGAGCCGGTATTGACGATCAGCCGCAGTTCAACGCGGTCACTCGGCCGCTGCGGCGTATCGAGAATCTGCCATGAAAACCCGTTGGCCAACGCCCCCTGCTGCCAGGCAGGGTCGGGTTGTAGTGCTTCAGCCTGCACGCTGCTACTGGCTGCAGCCAATAGCAACCCACCAACTATAAGATGAATTCTGGTGCCCTGCATGTGAACCCCTACTTAATGACTATCCAATTTCTTATGCAAATGCGTGTATTCCATTCAATGGAATCATAAAAATACGCCCTGAGTTTCACGGTGGGGCGGAAAGCAGAAAGTGTACCACCGTGTTAGACCGCGCGCCTTTGCGGATGTCACTCATTAGAGTGAAAAATAATGGATTGCGGGGTTTTTAATGCAAAAAATCGTTACGAGGCAGGGGAAGAACCTCACCGGCCGCGGATGCGGCCGGTGATTTACCGCCGATATCAGGCGGAAGGCAGCGTTTTGTCCGCGCCGGTGTTTTTGTTGTTCAGCGTGTCTTTCAGCTGTTTTTCATCCAGCTGGTTACACCATTTTGCCACCACCACGGTCGCCACCCCGTTGCCCACCAAGTTGGTCAACGCACGGGCTTCCGACATGAAGCGGTCGATGCCGAGGATCAGCGCCAGGCCGGCCAGCGGCAGGTGGCCGACGGCGGAGATGGTGGCGGCCAACACGATAAAGCCGCTGCCGGTGACACCCGCCGCCCCTTTGGAGGAGAGCAGCAGCACCACCAGCAGGGTAATCTGATGCATGATGTCCATGTGGGTATTGGTCGCCTGAGCGATAAACACCGCGGCCATGGTCAGGTAGATAGAGGTGCCGTCCAGGTTGAAGGAGTACCCGGTCGGAATAACCAGACCCACCACTGATTTCTTGCAGCCCAGCTTCTCCATTTTATCCAGCATGCGCGGCAGCGCGGATTCGGACGACGAGGTCCCCAGCACGATCAGCAGCTCTTCTTTGATGTAGTTGACGAATTTGAAGATGCTGAAGCCGTTGGCGCGGGCGATGCTGCCCAACACCACCACCACGAACAGGATACAGGTGATATAGAAGCACACGATCAGTTGGCCGAGTTGCACCAGGGTGCCGACACCGTATTTACCGATGGTAAACGCCATAGCGCCGAAGGCCCCCAGCGGCGCCAGGCGCATGATCATGTTGATGATGCCGAAAATCACCCGCGAGAAGCTGTCGATCACGTTGTAGATCAGCTGCCCTTTGTCGCCCAGACGATGCAGGGCGAAGCCGAACAGTACCGCGAACAGCAGCACCTGAAGAATGTTGCCACTGGCGAACGCGCCGATCACGCTGCCGGGGATGATGTCCAGCAGGAACGGAATGATGCCCTGCTGCTGTGCCTGCTCGGCGTAGACCGCCACCGCCTTGGCGTCCAGCGTGCCGGGATCGACGTTCATGCCGGCGCCCGGTTGCACCAGGTTGACGATCACCAGACCGATAATCAGCGCGATGGTGCTGACGATTTCAAAATACAGCAGCGCGATGGCGCCGGTGCGCCCCACCGCCTTCATGCTTTCCATGCCGGCGATGCCGGTCACCACGGTGCAGAAGATCACCGGTGCGATGATCATCTTGATCAGTTTGACGAAGCCATCGCCCAGAGGTTTCATCTCGGCGCCGAGGTCAGGGTAGAAATGGCCAAGCAGGATACCCAGCGTGATCGCCGTCAGTACCTGAAAATAGAGGCTCTTAAAGATCGTTGTTTTCATATGAACATCCTATGGGGGGAAGACACGCACCAGGCAGCAGTCTAAAAATCCAGCCTGTTCATTGCTTGCGCGGAAAATAACACCCACTTAACAACATGGAAATAATTTGTTGCACCCGCCCCTGAGGGTTGATGTGAATTTAAGAGCTGAAACGCGTCAGTCGAGGTGCAAAGCTGAAAATTGCGTAAGCCTTTGTTTGCACTAACGCAAAAGAGGTATATGAAGAATAGCGATTTTCGGACGGGGAAAAGTACCGGAAAGGTCACGCGGCGCTCACGGCGCCGCGCGGCAAAACTCGGCTTCGAACGCTTCGCGCGGCAGCGGCCGGGCGAACAGGAATCCTTGCCCGCTGCGAATGCCGTGCTGCAGCAGCCAGTCGCGCTGCCCGGCGTTTTCCACGCCTTCGGCCATCACCGGTAACGCCAGCACTTCGGAGATCGAACTGACGATACGCGCCATCGCATCGTCGGCCGGCAGCCCCTGAATGAAGCTGCGGTCGATTTTGATCAAATCGATCGGCAGGGATTTCAACCGGTTCAGGTACTCCAGGCTGGAGTAGCCCATGCCGAAGTCATCTAGCGCGATAGACAATCCCAGATCGTGCAGCTCACGCAGCAGCGCCAGCGCGTGGTCGAGATCGTCGATGCGTACCGTCTCGGTGATCTCCAGCAGCAGCTTGCGCGGATCGATCCGATACTGCGCCAGCAGGTTTTTCAGATGCGGAACAAACGCCTCATGTTGCATCTGAATACCGGAAACGTTGACCGCCAGCGGCAGCGCAATGCCGCGTTGCTGCCAGTCCGCCAGGATGCGGCAGGACTCTTCCAACACCCAGTTGCCGAGAGGCACGATCACACCCAGCTCTTCCGCCAGCGGGATAACGTCGGCCGGCAGGGTATAGCTGCCGTCATACTGCTGCCAACGCAGCAGCGCTTCGGCGCCGATCACCTCGTTGGACTGCATGTCGATCTGCGGCTGCAGGAACAGCGTGAAATGCCGCTGCTCGATGCCGTGCAAGATCTCGCTCTCCTGGGTCAACCGCTTCTGCGTGCGTTCCGTCAGGCTGGGCTCGAAGAACAGGATCTGATTTTTTCCTTCGCGGTGCGCGGACATCATCGCCGAGGTGGCGCTGCGCAGCAGCTGTTCCGCACTCTCCCCCTGATTGAGGTAGTGCGCGATGCCGATACTGGCGTTGGGCCGCAGCGCCAAACCTTCCAGCGTCAACGGCGCGTTGATCTCCGCCATGATACGCCGCGCCAGCTGCATGGCGTGGAACGGCCGCTCGATGCCCTTGGCCAGAATGGCGAATTCGGTATTGCTCAGCTGTGCCAGCACGCCGTTTTCGTCGATGCAGCCGCGCAGCTTCTTCGCCAACGCCAGCAGCAACGCTTCACGCATCGCCGGGCTCATCACGCCAGACGCTTCATGCAGCGTCTCGATGCCGATCACCAACAGGTTAAAACGCTCGGGGCGCAGGCTGGAGGCGATATGCTGTTCCAGCAACGCGTTCAGCAACGCCGGATTTGGCAATTCGGTCACCGGGTGGCGGGTGCTCAGGCGGCTCATGTCGGCATGCGCCTTGGCCAACGTCTGTTGATTGCGGTTGTAGTTGCGCACCAGCAGGCCGAGCTCGTCGTCCTGGTGCAGCGCCGGCAGCATCAGTTGGTGATAGGGCGCTTCGTCCTGCGAGATGTTCTCCAGCTCTTTGGCCATCGCGCGCAGCGGGTGCACCATCAACCGGTTCATGCACCAGGTGATGGCCACCGACAGGATCAGCGCCAGCAGCAGGTAGGTCGACAGCATGGTCGACAAAATGCTGAGGATAAACTGGTACATGCGGAACGAATCGGCCTGCAGCACCAGATAGGCCAGCGGCTGCTGGTTGGCCGGCACCCGTTCCAGCGAATAGAGCGGCACGGAAATTTGGATAGGCAGTTCAAACAGCCGGGCGATCAGCGTCGGCACCGGCCGCTCCGGCGGGAAATTGGCGTGCAGCGCCTGAAACTCGTTCGGCAAGACGATATCCGCCCGACTGAGAATGCCGACCGGCAACAGGGTGTTCAGCACCCTTTTGGCTTCCGGCACGTCCATCCGCAGCACCGCTTCCGCCAGCGGCTGGCGCACGGAGTGAGCGATATTCTCCAGTTGCTGGGCGTAGTCATCCCTGCGCTGCTGCACAAAGTGGAATAACTGGATCACGATAAAGATGCAGATCGTGACCAGCGCCACGCCGGACACTGTCGCCATCTGCTTAATCGTTAACGAACGCCTGACCCGCAAACCTGCTCTCCGTGAAATCGGGCTAAAACAAAAAGGGGGCTGACTCTCACCCGCCCCCTCGAACCGGGCTGAGTATACTCGATCATCGGCTGTTTTTATCTGGCTATGCCGCAGGCAAAACCAAGAAAATCGCGGGTTTCAGTCTTTTCCTAAAGCGAACAAACACGACCCGGACACAGGGTAACAAAACTCCCCGGCGTCCGACACTCCGAATCTTTCCCCTTCCGACTACTTAAAGTCGGCGTAAGGCGTCAGCGGCTGCGGCGGCAAATCGAGATCCCCCTGCCAGCCGGCCAGGGAATAGCGCAGATAAATCAACGCGTGGCTCGGCGTATAGTCCTTCGCCTGTTGAATGTCGATGCCGGCGCCGAGCGTCCAGTGCGAACTGAGACGGCGTTCGACGATTGCCCGCAGGGTATAACCGACGCCGCTTGAGGAGCTGCCGTCCTCGACGGCGAACTTATCGGGCAACGAATCCGGGATCAGCCCCTGCAGTGGATAACGGCGCTGGCTGTCGGTTTTGGAATGGGACAGCGAAACCGAACCGCCCAGCTCCCACGACCAGTTCTCGGTGCGCTGACGGTAGTTGACCGGCAGCGACAGAGACAGATATTGCTGCGGGCTGTAATAGCCGCCCTGCCCCAGCGAATAACCACTCAAATCCTTCTGGTAATGCCACAGCATGGTATTGAGCCCGACGCTCAGGCGGCGATTGTCTTCGTTGATCAGCTTGTAGTAGTAACCGGCCATCAACCGCTGCCGCTGGTTGTCCGCCACATTCTTGCCGGTAATCTGGTGCGCGCTGAGATCTGCCCACACGCCGTTCGCCTCGCCGCGATCGTAGCTGGCGCTCAGGCTGACGCCGGTGGCGCGCACGCCGCCCCAGGTGGTACCGGTGTTCGGATCTTTGGCACCGCCGAACGCCAGCAGCGAGCTGGAGATCGGCCGCCGCGAGGCCGCCAGCGTCCAACCGATGTGGTTCCAGTCGCCGCTGTAGGCCAGGCCGCCGGTCCAGTCGACCACCTCAAAGCCCATCGGCGTCGTGCCGATATCGGCGGCCCAGCGATCGTTTTTCCAGCCGGCCGCCACGCTGGTGCCAGTGGTTTTCTGGTGTTCATCGCCGCGGCACCCTTGCGTGTTGCAAGTGCCGAAGGTCTCGTAATAGTGGCCGCTGCCGTCGGTCGAGAAGCGGCCGGCATCCAGCTGCACGGTGTCAGTGCGCAAGAAGGCGCGCCCGTCATACAGCGGCATGTCCACCTGCAGCATGGTGTCGTGCGCGTTGAAGTCGGAAATGCCGCCGGTGCCGCTCGAGCGCCAGTAATCGTGATCGAGCGTGACGTTCACGTCTTGCTGTCGATACAGATCCGCGGCGTCGGAGCGGATGCCGCGTTTCAGCCAGTCGTCGCCCGCGTTATTGCGCGTCAAATAAGTGTAGCTGTCATTATCCTGCGGCAGCGTCGGCGTGATGCCGCCGGCCACCATCGCCTGCCGGAAATCCTGCTGCGCCCGCTCAGGCTGTTGCTGAGCCCGCTCCAGACGGGCGGCATCACGGTAGATCAGCGCCTTGGTCTGCCCGACGGGTTCTGAAGCCGCCGCCGTTTTCAGCCGGCCGAAGAGCGCGTCGGCCTGCTGCGCATCGCCGACCGCACTCCAGGCGTTGGCAACCCGCCGTTGGCTGTTGAGCGAAGCGTCTTGCGGCTGCGGTTCGGTTTTCAGCCGCTGGCGCGCCGCGTCAAGATCTCCCTGCGCCACATAGGCTTCGATCTCGCCCAGCTGCGCATCCGGATTGTTCGGTTCACGGCGTTTCACCCGCTGATAGTCGTCCAGCGCCGCCGCATACTCCCCGCGCGCCAGCGCCCAGTCGGCGAGCAGCAAATCGATGCGCGTGTCCGCCGGCTGCCGGCGCAGATAGGCTTCCGCCGCCGGTTCGTCACCGGCCGCCCGCAGCCCTTCGGCATGCGCGATCGTCGCCTGCATTTTCAGCCGCTGCGCCAGTTCGCGCATGTTGTCGTTCCACTGCGCCGCCGGCAGCGTATTGAGCTGCGCCAGCGCCTGCCTGTCGCGATCGCTGCCGGAAAGATAGAGCGCATAGGCGTAGGTCAGCTGCGGATTGGCGTGCTGGCGCTGCGCCAGCTGCCGGAACAGAGCGTCCGCCTGCTGCGGCTGCCCAGCCTGACGCAGCGCCTGCGCGTAGCGATAGGTCAGCCAGACATCGTCGGGATCCATCGCCTGGGCGCGGCGATAAATTTCCACCGCCTGTTGCCACTGTTGCTGCTGCGCCAGCGTCTCCGCCTGCTGTTTCAACATGTCGAGCCGCAGCCCGTCGAAGGTGCTGCGCAGCTTGGCCTGTTGGCTGCGCGGCAGGCCGCTGAGGTAGGCCAACGCTTTTTCCGGCGACTGCCGTTGATAGATATTCACCAGGCCGCGCAGCGCGCTGCCGTTGCCGGGATCGCGTCGCAGCGCCTGCTGATAAAACCCTTCCGCCGCGGCGTCATCCTTGCTCGCCACCGCCACATCGCCCAGGCCGATAAACGCATCGCCGTCGCTGTCGTCGAGCTGGCGCGCCTGCTGATATTTCTGCCGGGCCAGCGCGAGATTGCCGGCCTTGAGCGCTTTGTCGCCCTCGTCGATCGCCAGCCAGTAGCCGGTGCTTTTGATCAGGCTTTGCCATTTGCCGCTGCCGTAGCCATTCTTGTCGGCGGCCAGCGCCTGGCGGAACAGTTTCAGCGCCTGCGGGCGGTTGCCGGCGCGCGAGTAGGCCTGGCCGAGCGCCCCCAGCACCTCGGCGTCGTTCGGCGCCGCCGCCAACGCCTTTTGCAACTCAGGAATGGCCGCCCGGCTGCCTCCTTTATCCACCTGCGCCAGGCCGCGCACCCGCGCCTGATAAGCCGGATCGGCCAACAGCTTCTGCTGTCTGGCCAGCTCTTCGCGGGCGCGGGTCGCCTGATCGCCGGTGTCGAACACGCCGAGGAAACGGTTGAGCGCCGCCACGCTTTGCGCGTTGACCGGCATCGCTTTGACCTTGTCCAGCCACAGATCGGCGGCATCGCCGCGCCCGGCCGGATCGGCGGCGATCTTCTGCAGCAGTTCATAGGCCTGCGCGTCCTGATTCTGACTGAACAGCATGCGCGCCAGCGACATGCGCAGCGCCACGTTGCCGGAATATTGCTGGTCCAGCGCCTGCAACTGCTTTAACGCCTTCGCCTCCTGCCCCGGCAAACGCGCCACCAGCCGCCAATACTCCACCGCCAGATCGAGCGTCGGCGGCTCGCCGTGGAACAGCGCATCGTACTGCGCCTTGGCCTCCGGCAACCGGCCGGCGGTCGCCATCAGGCGCGCCTGCTGCAGCTTTTGCCGGGTTTCCGGCTGGGTCAGCAGCATGTTCATTTGCGCCTGGCGATAGGCGCTGGACTGCGGCGCGAGGGTTTTCAGCTTGTCCAACTGCTGTTGCGCCAGCGCCATGTTGCCCTGCCGCAGCGCCAAACGCATGCGCGCGGCGATCACGTCCGGGTTATTCGGATCCATCAGCTCGAGCCGGTACAGCGACTGGCGCACCAGATCGTCCTTGTTGCCGGCCTCGCCAATGCGCACCTGCTCCAGCAGCCACTGCTCCGGGGCCACGGCCTCCGCGGCGCGCGCCTGCGGCAGCATCGCCAGGCTCAGCGGAATCAAATTCAGCCAGTTTATTTTGAAGTTGTGCATTGGCCGTCCCACGAGGGTTGCAATTCACCCTGACGATTAAAGCGATAACGTTGTTGATCCCACCCCTGACCGAACAGCGTCAGCGAGGCGCTGAAATAAGCGTCGTCACCCGGCGGATGTTCGCTGATGCGTTGCCGCTGTGTCGCCAGCGCCTCGGCCTGCGTCGCCAACATCGGCAGCATTGAGGCGGAAAAGCCGACCGGACCGTCACCGGTGGTTTTGCCGCTGGCGGTATCGGTTTTCTCCGGCGGCACACCCTGTTTGGCGGTGAGCTGCGCCATCGGCTGGAAGCGTGCGAGCAGCGCCGCCTTATGCTCATCGTCGTCCGCCAGCATGCCGGCCCACAGATAGACCCGAATCGCGTCGTAGCTGCCGACGTTCGGCTTGACGGTATCCGGCTGCCAGCCGGTGCCGACTCGCCACACCACCCAGTCCGGTGAGAAGCCGTGCGGCGCGCTGTCCAGCCACAGCCGCTGATTGACCTGGCGCATCGCGCGCCACGGGCCGTTCAGCGCCGCAAAACGCGCCAGCAGCTGCGGCGGCAGGTAGCTGGGGTTCAGCCGCCAGCGATCTTCCGCCACAAACCCGACTTTGCCCGGCAGCAACATCAGGCCCAGGCCGGGGATGTCGGCCACTTCCTCGCGGCCGATGCGTTGCAGCAGCAGCGTTCCCAGGGTTTGATAACGCCGGCTTTTCCACAGGCGGCCGGCTTCGAGCAGGTTATAAGCGATCCACAGATCGGCATCTGACGCCGAGTTGGCGTCCAGCACCTTCCACTGCTTGTCGTCGCTCTCGCCCCACAGCCAGGCGGGCAAACGGGCGCTGAGATCGCCCGCCGCCAGGTTGTTCTCCGTCCAGGCCAACAGCCGATCGAAGGTCGGCCGGTCGTTGGCCACCAGAGCGAAGAACAGGCCGTAACTCTGTCCCTCGGAGGTGGTGATCTTGTTCGGACTGCTCGGATCGATCACCCGCCCCTGCGGGCTGATGTAGAATTGCTTGTACTGTTGCCAGCCCGGCCACTCGCAGGCCGCCGCCGCGCTGAACGCACACAGCAGCAGCATGCCGAGCGACAAGCGTTGCAGCATCGCGCTCACCGCCGTCAATCCCGATCTTCAGGCGCCAGACGACGCCGGCTGAAGGCCTTCAGGCCGCGCCACAGCATCAGCCCCAGGATCACCACCAGCGCCACCGCGATCACCGCCAGCAGGACCGGATGGGTGGAGAGGGCATACCACAGCCGCTCCCACCACGGCAGGTGGCCGACATAGTAAATATCGCCGACGCGCAGGCTGTTGACCCCTGATTCGCGGATCACCGCCACCGAACCAAACACCGCGGCGCGCTTGCCGCTGTCCAGCAGGGCATTGTTGAGCAGCTCATAGCCGCGCGGGCTGTCCGCCAACAGCGCCACGATGCTGCGCTGGTCGTTGAACGGCGACTGTACGCCGATGATCGCCGACATTGCGCCCTCGGAGCTGACGGTGGTCTTGCTGTCCGGCTTGGTGTCCTCTGCCAGCACTTCCGCACTCGGCAGCGGCGGCTGCCGCGTCGGTTGTTTCACCCAGCTTTGGGTCGCGTCCACCAGCAGGCTGATTTTCTTGTCGTCGCGCAGCGCCTGAGGAATGGTGCCGACCATCAGGATATCGTCGTCACGATCCTTGGCCTGCGACCAGTCGTCGCTCAGCGTAAAGGCCAGCGCCGGATAGCCGGTTTGCGCGCCGATCACACCCAGCGCGTTCAGCAGCGCGCTGACCTGTGCCGGCTGCGGTTTCTGATTCACCAACACCAGCGTTTGCGACAGATCTGCCAGGCGGCTGAACGGGAAGCCGGCGTTGGCGAAGGCGCGCAGGTCCGGCATCGCCATAAAGTGGCGGTAACCGGAGAAATCGATGGTAGACGCGCCGTCGATCACCGCGTGGTTTTGCGTGAAGGAATAGGTTTCGCAGCGCCCTTCCGCGCCGCTGGCCAGCAGCGTGGTGTAGTCAAAGTCAAAGCGCAGCTGGTTGGTAGCCCCCAGCCGCAGCGCCGGGATATTGACGTTCTTGTCGGAGTCGAGCAGCCCCTGCGTCAACGGCAGGCGCAGCAGCTGCGCGCCCTGTTCGTGTTCCGGCACCAGCGAGTACGCCTGCACAAACTGGTTGTTCAGGCTGACGCTCAGCCGCGAACCGTCCTGAATGCGCGGCGCGGTATAGCGGTATTTCAGGTGCATATCGATGCCGGTACTGCGGATCAGGAACAGGTCCGGCGGCAGGTTCATGGTCAGCGAAATTGGGCCAGGCTCGATGCCGCTGGTTTGCAGCTGTTCGGCATATTGCTGCAGCTCGGCGAAGGTCATCGGCCGATCGGTGCGCACCCAGTTCGGCGCGTCGTAAGGCTGGCGCGGCGCGAGCTGCTCCACCTTGTCCACCGTCACGTTCTGGCCACGGAACAGGATGTTGCCCTGCGCGATGCCCTTCACCGCGGTGATCAAATCGTTGTCGTCACGCCCCTGAATCAGCAGCAGTTTGACGTACGGATTGTCGGGGTGGCTGATCATCTCCACCGTCGGGCCGTTGACCGCCGGATAATCGCGCAGGAAATCCGGACGCTGCTGGTTGGTGGCGAACACCACCGCGTGCTGCGCCGGCAGCGCGTTGTACAGTGTCGGGAAAGATTGCCCGCGCCACTGCGCCTTGCTGCCGAACCAGGAGGCCAGAATGCCCGCCGCGCGCTGCTGGGCCAGATCCGGCTGGCCGGCGAACACCATCGGCAGCGTCAGCGGCCGATTATCGCGGCTGTCGAAGAACGGCTCAGGGAAGTGCGACAGCTCATTTTTCACCGGCAGCGTCTGGAAACGCAGCTTCAGCGCGCTGGATTTGCTGACATCGAGCCACAGCGAGGTGCTGGCCGGGTTTTCGCAGATGTTCTGATAATGGCCGACGAACACCAGCCTGACGCGGTTAAAATCGGTGATATAGCGCGGATCGATCGCCATCTGGATGCGATTGGGCTTACCCAACTGCTCCTTGGCGATCGTGGTCACCCCCATCAGCTCGTCGTTCAGGTAGACCTTGACGTGCGACTCCACCGGGATCAGCGCCGGCGACGGCGTGAACTCCATATCGAGCATCGCCTGCGAGACCACCTCATCGCTGCGCACGCCGAATTCGATCTGCCCGTCGGGCCGGGTGCCGCGCAGAACAAAGGTGCCCGGCGGCGGCGCTATCTGCGCAAACGGCAGCGACACGTCGCGCACCGGCGCATTCGGATCCTGCGGCGCGGCGGCCGGCGGTGGCGCGGTCGCCGTATCGGCCGCCGCGGCGATCGGCGGCTGGGCCGCCACGGTCGGCGCGGTGGCGGTTTCGGCCTGCGACAGGGTGCTGATGCCTAAGGCCAGAGCAGTTAACCAGGTTATTTTTCTCGTCATCGTATCATCATCAATGTTGGAGCCTGTTCACCGGGCGAGTGAGCGGGCGGTTGAACTCGCAGCTAACCCACTGTTTCTTGTTGACCCAAGGTCGGATCCCTGCCGACGCCGCGTGGAATAAACGACACGACCCAGGCGGTCAGCGACGTGACTCCGACCAGCAGACCGCGCACCAGCGGCGGCGCGTAATCCGCCATGCGCACATAGCCCCGGAAGCCCAACGCCAGCACGTCGCGCAGGCTTTCGATCGGCCGGTCTTCAGGGAACCCGTCCTGCCACAGCGCCCAGGTATCGGCGCGGGCGAAGGTGCACTGAATGAAATCGATGTGTTCACGGGTAGAGAGACTGACCAGACGCACCCCCACCTTGTTGCCGAAGGCGCGCGTCACCACGCAGGGGAAGCTGTACTCCTGCTGGCCACGCTTGAGCAGCAGCGAGGCTTTGTCGCCGTCTTTCAACGCGTTTTCCACTCGCATCTCAATGCCCACGCCGCCGTCGGAGTAATCGCGCAGCGTGCAGGGGTAGAGGTGGCCGTCGGCACGCGCGATCGCCGCCGGCATGGCGATCTCCACGCGGTGCGCCTGACGCACCTGCTTGGCCTCTACCGCCACCGCCACCGCGCCGCCGAGAATGGTCATGTTGTACAGCACCCACACCAGGCTGATGATCACCGTCATCACCTCGTCCGTCGGGCCATAGGCCAGCCGCCAGGCGCCGAACGCCAGCCCGGCCAGGTTAAGGATCACCAGGAACATATAAGGTCGGGTGATCACCCAGTCTACGTGCTCCTCCTCCACCAGTCCGCCCTTGGCGGTGACGTTGAATTTGCCCTTGTGCGGATTGAACAGCGCCACCGTGGTCGGCCGCGCGATATACCAGGCCAGCACCGTTTCATAGATTTCGCTCCAGAACGAATGGCGGTATTTCCCCTGGATACGCGAGTTGGTCAGGCTGGCGTGGATCATGTGTGGCAGCACATAAAGCGCGATCGCCAGCGCCGGCGCGAAGATGATGTAGGCATGCAGCAGCAAAAACGCCAGCGGTGCGGTGAGGAAGATCAGCCGCGGAATGCCCGACAGGAAGTGCAGCATGGCGTTGGCGTAGCACAGGCGCTGCGCCAGTTTCAGCCCCTTGCCCAGCAGCGGGTTGTCGAGCCGGAAGATCTGCACCATGCCGCGCGCCCAGCGAATGCGCTGGCCGATGTGCGCCGACAGGCTTTCGGTCGCCAGCCCGGCAGCCTGCGGAATGCGGATATAGGCCGAGGTATGCCCGCGCCGGTGCAAACGCAGCGAGGTGTGGGCGTCTTCGGTGACGGTTTCCACCGCGATGCCGCCGATCTCGTCCAGCGCGCTGCGGCGCAAGATGGCACAAGAGCCGCAGAAGAAGGTGGCGTCCCACATGTCGTTGCCGTCCTGCACCAGCCCGTAGAACAAGGTGCCCTCGTTGGGCGTCTGGCGGAAACGCCCCAGGTTGCGCTCGAACGGATCCGGCGAGAAGAAGTGGTGCGGGGTCTGCAGCATCGCCAGCTTTTTGTCTTTGAAGAACCAGCCCATGGTCAGCTGCAGGAAAGAGCGCGTCGGCACGTGGTCGCAGTCGAAAATCGCCACGAACTCGCCGGTGGCCTGCTTCAACGCGTTGTTGATGTTGCCGGCCTTGGCATGTTCGTGGGTCGGCCTGGCGATGTATTTCACCCCCACTTCGGCGGCGAACGCACGGAATTCGGGGCGATTACCGTCATCAAGGATATAGATATTCACCTTTTCCTTCGGCCAGTCGATGCCCAGCGCCGCATAGACGGTCGGCTTCACCACCCCGAGGTCCTCATTGTAAGTCGGCACCATCAAATCGATGGTTGGCCAGGTCGCGCTGTCAGCGGGCAACGGCACCGGCTGGCGATTAAGCGGCCAGATAGTCTGGAAATAGCCCAGCACCAGCACCACCCAGGCGTAGGTTTCCGCCACCAACAGCAACAGACCGCACACCAGGCTAAGTGGATCGTCCCAGTTCAGCGTGGCGGTATAGCGCCACCACAGGTAACGGCAGGAGACGGTCAGCGACAGCACGATCAGCATCAGCGCAGGCAAGCGCCCCGGCACCCGGCGCACCACCATCGCGATCCCCCACAGCAGCACGACGAACACGAATTGCGCCGACAGATCGAACGGTTGCGAGATGCACAGCATGGCGAGGATCGCCGCCAGCACGCCGACCAGAATAAACAGCGCGCGTCGCATGCCGCGGTTCATGCGGCCGAGGCGCTCTACCGAACGCTGTTCCACGCCGGCGTTTTTCAGCCGCTGCGGCAGGCCCTGCAGCCAATCGGCGTAGCGCTGCTGCAGCCGACGCCACCCAGCGAAATAGTCACGCTGCACTGGCGCGCGGCCGCTGCGGAACAGCAGTAGCCACAGGCCCTGCAGCAGATAGCGCAGCGCATCCGCCGGGCGTGGGCGTTCGGCGGACAGATGCGGGAACCAGTAAGCGCGGCCGGTACGCACACGCTGCCAGGCCGGTGATTCAAAGCGCAGCAGCATCCACCCCAGCGCCACCAGCAACGTGGCAAAAAACGCGGTCAGCGCCGACGCGCCGTTGCGGCGATAGCCGCGGTAGCGCGCCTGCACCGCCTGACGCACCGGCGGCACCAGCAGCAGGCTCAGCACCCGGCTCATGGCGCAACACCCCGTTTGAGGTTGATCAGGCACCAGTTGGCCAGCGTCAGCACTTCATCCGCCGCCAGACTCTCGGGGCGGTACTCGCCCAGCGGCTGTTTGACCGCCAGCGCTTCCGCCAGCGCTTCATCGCGGTGGATCACCACCGGCAACAGACCGCTCAGGGTTTGCAGCCACAGCTGATGCAAATCCTGCTGCAGCTGGCTGGCGGAGGAGTAGTGATTGACCAGGAACCGGCAGTCGTTCGGCAGCGTCTGCTGATGGAGCCGTACCTGACAGTTGGCGTCGGGGTTCAACAGCATGAACACGCTGTCGGCTAGCTGCAGCGCCTGCTGCGCCAGAGCGCCGTCCCCGATCGGAACATCCAATAGGATCCAGCGCTGCGGATCGCCGGCGCTCAGTTGGCGCAGGTTGTCGCGCCAGCGTTCGGGCAGCTGCTGACACTGACGCTGCACTTCCAGCCGTTCCGCCGCATTCAGGCGGCCAAACGGCAGAAAATCGAGGTTTTCACAATAACGCAGCGCGCCTTCCTGCCAACCGCCGCCGTCCTGCTCCGCGCGGGCCCAGCCGCGTGCCAGTTCGAACGGCGTGTTGAAATGCAAGCGCAGCAGATTATCCGGCGTGAAATCGATCGCCAACACCGACTCACCCAGCTGCTGCAACGCCCAGGCGAGCGCCGCCGTGACCGACGTCGTCCCCATCCCACCCCGCAGCCCTTGCAGCGCGATCACCGGCATAGATCAATGGCTCCCCGCAGTCTGCGCCAATTCGGCCAACAGTGACCAGCGCGTCATCATGTGCGTTAGCCGCTCCTGCCGCGAAATATCGACATAGCTTAATTTCGGCAATGAAAAAGCCTGGCTGAGCGCCTGCAGGTCATCCTGGCTCTCCCCAGGTGCCGCTGCACGAAAATGGGTAGGTGCGTTATTCATTCTTCCGCCTTGGCGAAAATAGGCTATGTTAATTAACTATAGCAACGATACAAAAAGAGACAGGCAATAAGATGATTCTCAACAAATATTGCCGAATAGCGTCGGATATTTGTTATTGCCAGAGTAAAAATGGCTATCTTTAAATATAAACGCCTTTAGTCGGCTTTCAACGAAAGTAGAACACATCCTATGGCGCACTCTTTTTCTCTAGGCATTCGGCAGATTTGGGAAGAGCTCTCGGTGATGCAGGCTCCGGGGCTCTATTGGATCAATATCGACAGGCAAAGCGACGCCGCGTTGCTGTGTCGCCAGGTGATCGCCGCCCAGCCGGCCACTCACAAAGTCGCCCTGATCTGCAGCGGCGACAAACCCGAAAGCCTGCTGGCCGAGCTGGCTTCGCCCGCTTTGCAAAAGCTGCCGCTGTATCAATTACCAGAGAAAAAAGCCGCGCTGACGCAGCTGAGCGACGATCTGATGCGCGCCCTGCGGCCGCAGAATCGCTTGCTTATCCTGCTGGCCCACGCCAGCCTGTGGCAAACCTTCACCACCGAAGAGCTGCGCGAGTGGACACGTACCCTCGCCGCCTGGCTGCGGCGGCAGGGCTGCACGCTGTTGATCCTCAGCCACGGCGGCGGCATCAATAAGCTTAAAGGGCAGCTCAGCGCACAACATCGTATCCTGAACGGCCTATCCAGCCTGCAATGGCAGCAGGACAGCGCGCAATATCTGGTGAACTGGTGGAGCACCGAAAACGGCATCAACGCCAATCAACTGCTGACGTTGTACGCCGCGCAAGGCGGCTGGCAAGGCGAGGATGAAAATAGTCAACCCTCCCCCACCGCCTTGCGCAGCGACGAAGGTCAGTATCTGGCCGAACGCAGCATTCTGGAGGGTGCGCCACCGCTGTCCGCCAACTGGCAGCTGTTGGACAGCAACGACGAACTGGCGCAGCACGGCATGCTGAGACTCTCGGCAACGTTGATTTTCGCGTTGTATCAAAGCGACCAAATCGATCACCTGGCGCACCAGATCCACACCCTGCGACGCAGCCGCGGCAGCGGCCTGAAAATCGCGGTGCGCGAGATGAGCGCCAGCCTGCGCTACAGCGACGAACGGCTGCTGCTGGCCTGCGGCGCCAATCTGATCGTGCCGCACGTCGCGCCGCTGTCGCGTTTTCTCACCATGCTCGAGGGCATCCAGGGGCAGCGTTTCTCACGCCATGTGCCCGCCGACATCGATGCGTTACTGGCCGGTTTACGCCCGCTGCAGCTCAAAGGCTATATGCGGCCGGAACCGTTCAGCCAGGCGGTGCTTTCGCTGATGGGCAACACGCTGCTGCCCGAGGACGGCAAAGGGGTGATGGTGGCGTTGCGCCCGGCCACCGGCCTGCGCGCCGAACAGGCGATGACCCTGTGCCACCTGCGGCGCTTCGGCGACGTGATGACCGTGGTGCAGGGGCGGCTGGTGTTGTTCCTCTCCACCTGCCGCATCAACGATTTGGATACCGCGCTGAAGTTCATCTTCCGCCTGCCGGTGGATGAAGCCTTCAGCAACCGGGTGGTGTGGCACCAAGACGTCGATATCATTTCGGAAATCAAGCGTATGGCCCAAGGGCGCTGGCAGATTTCGGCCACCGGCACCGCCGGCACCGCGCCGCGCCCCAGCGTGGCGGCGGCCGAGGTGCCCGCAGAACGGCGGCAGCCGGTCGCCTTCACGCTGTCGCTCGGCCCGCAGGAGGAACCGCATGCTGAACCTTAACGACATCGTGCAACTGATCCTGCTGTGCGCGCTGATCTTCATCCCGCTGGGCTACGCCTTTCACCGGCGTTTTCCGCATTTGCGTCAATACTGGCAAAACCTGTTGTTATCGCCGCGCTATTTGAAATCCGCCGGTTTGTGGGTGCGCACTGGCTCCTCATCTCAGATTAAACGTAAGAAGCAGCCATGAATCGAAACTCGAATACGCAATCCGATAACGCTCTGTGGCGCTACTGGCGTGGGCTGGGTGGCTGGAACCTTTATTTTCTGGCTAAATTCGCCCTGCTGTGGTTCGGCTACCTGAATTTCCACGCGCTGCCGAACCTGGTGTTCATGGCGTTTCTGCTGATGCCGATCCCTTCGCAACGCCTGCATCGCTGGCGCCACTACCTCGCCATCCCGATCGGCATCGCCTTGTTCTACCACGACACCTGGCTGCCGGGCATCAACAGCATTCTCAGCCAGGGGTCGCAGCTGGCCGGCTTCAGCGCCCAGTATCTGCTGGAACTGGTCAACCGCTTTATCAACTGGCAGATGATCGGCGCGGCCTTCGTACTGTTTATCGCCTACCTGTTCGTCGCGCAATGGGTGCGCGTCACGGTATTCACCGTGGCGGCGCTGGTGTGGCTCAATATCGTCAACATTGCCGGGCCGGCGGTCTCACTGCTGCCCGCGACCTCCACAGCCTCGGCCGGCAGCGCCAATACGCCGGCCACGGCCGCGCCGGCGGCGGGGGACGCTGCGCCGGCGGACAGCCTGCCGCCGACCAGCGCCAACCTGACGGCCTACCTGAACCAGTTCTACGACCGGGAAAAAGGCCGCGCCACCGCGTTCCCGACCACCTTGCCCGCCGACGCCCAGCCGTTCGATCTGCTGGTGATCAACATCTGTTCGCTGGCCTGGGCCGATATGGACGCGGTCAACCTGCAGAATCATCCGCTGTGGTCGAAGATGGATATCATGTTCGACAGCTTCAATTCGGCCACTGCCTACAGCGGCCCGGCCTCGATACGGTTGCTGCGCGCCAGCTGCGGCCAGCTTTCGCATCATGATTTGTACCAGCCGGTGAACCAGCAGTGTTACCTGTTCGACAACCTGACAAAACTCGGCTTCAAGGAACAGCTGATGCTCGATCACTCCGGGGTATTCGGCAACTACCTGAAAGAGCTGCGTGAACAGGGCGACATGCAGGCGCCGTTAATGTCGCAGGCCGGCATCGGCAACGAGCTGACGTCGTTCGACGGTGAGCCGATTTATAACGATCTCGAATTGCTGACCCGCTGGCTGGATCAGCAGCAAAAAGGCGGCGACGGCCGTACCGCTACCTTCTTCAACGTCATCCCGCTGCACGACGGCAACCGCTTCGTCGGCGCCAACAAGAGCGCCGACTATCAGCCACGCGCGCAGAAGCTGTTCGATCAGCTGAACACCTTCCTCGATCAGCTGGAAAAATCCGGCCGCAAAGTGGTGGTGGTGATCGTGCCGGAACACGGGGCGGCGTTAGTGGGTGACAAGATGCAGATGTCCGGCCTGCGCGATATCCCCAGCCCGAACATCACCCATACGCCGGTCGGCATCAAACTGGTGGGCATGAAGGCGCCGCATCAGGGCAGTCCGCTGCAGATCAAAACGCCGAGCAGCTATCTGGCGCTGTCTGAACTGGTGTCGCGCCTGGTGGACGGCAAGGTCTTCAGCGAATCCAGCGTCGATTGGCAGACACTGACGCAGGGGCTGCCGCAGACCCCGGTCATCTCCGAAAACGACAACGCTATCGTGATGCAATATCAGGGCAAGCCTTACATTCGCCTGAACGGCGGCGACTGGGTGCCTTATCCGCAATAAGCGCGATCTCATCAACCTAAAGCACGCCGCCGGCGTGCTTTTTTATTAGGGTTTTATAATAGAAATGGCGAAACAGCTCGACCGACAGAATGTTATTAACAACAAACCATTGAATTCTATTATTCGATTATTATTTTCATGCGAAGATTCTTAAAAAAATAACGATTTGTCAGAATGACGTTAAGGGAATAATTTAAAAAATGGGTTGTCGCGATCGTTTACTGACTAACCCTTTGATTGAGTAATAAAAAACGCCGGCGTGATGCCGGCGTGAATTTAAGCGATGACGTTCGACGCCTTACGCCCCCGGATGTTCGTCCTGATCGACCGCAAAGCAGGCCACCATCTGCTCACCGTACTGTTTGAGCTGCGGCTGCAGCTGTACGCAGGTGCCAAAAGCGCGGCGGCAGCGGGCATTGAACGCACAGCCCGGCGGCGGATTCATCGGGCTGGGCAGCTCGCCGGTCAATTTGATGCGCTCGCGGCGCATATCCGGGTTTAACCGCGGCGTCGCCGACAGCAGCGCCTGAGTGTACGGATGACGCGGGTTGTTGAAGATCGCCTCTTTGCTGCCCTTTTCCACGCAGCGACCGAGGTACATCACCATCACCTCGTCGGCGATGTGTTCCACCACCGACAGATCGTGCGAGATAAACACATAGGACAGCCCCAGCTCCTGCTGCAGATCCATCATCAGGTTCAGCACCTGCGCGCGCACCGACACGTCCAATGCCGACACCGGTTCATCGGCGATCACCACGTCCGGATTCAGCATCAGCCCGCGGGCAATGGCGATACGCTGGCGCTGGCCGCCGGAGAACATGTGCGGGTAGCGGTCATAATGTTCGGTCTTCAGGCCGACCTTCGCCATCATCTCCAGCGCTTTTTCCCGCCGTTCGGCGGCGCTGAGCGACGTGTTGATCAACAGCGGCTCCTCGAGGATCTGCCCGACCTTCTTGCGCGGGTTGAGCGATCCGTAAGGATTCTGGAACACGATTTGGATCTTCTGGCGTCGCAGTTTCTCGGCCGAGACGTCCGGCTTCAGCAGATCCTGCCCCTGGTAGTACAGCTCGCCGCCGGTCGGCACTTCGATCATCGTCAGCAGGCGGCCGAGCGTCGATTTGCCGCAGCCCGATTCGCCGACCACCGCCAGCGTTTTGCCGCGCTCCAGGGTGAAGGACACACCGTCGAGCGCCTTGACCAGCCGCTCCGGCGCGAACAGGCCCTTTTTCACCGGGTAATGCTTCTTCAGGTCAATCGCCTGCAGTAAAGGTTGATTCTGGCTCATACGGTCGGCCTCCCCGCATCATCCAGCGGTGTGTGACATTTAACCTGACGGCCGGGAATGCTGCGCAGTTCCGGCTCCTCGTTACGGCAGCGCTCATTGGCGTACGGACAACGCGGATTGAGCAGGCAGCCGGTCGGGCGATCGTATTTGCCCGGCACCACGCCCGGCAGCGAAGCCAGCCGCGCCTTGTCGGCAGCGAACTCCGGCAGCGCGCGCAGCAGCGCCTGGGTGTACGGGTGGCGCGGCGCGCGGAAAATCTCCGCCGCCTTGCCGGATTCCACCACCTGGCCGGCGTACATCACGATGATGTGATGCGCGGCTTCCGCCACCAGCGCCAGATCGTGAGTGATCAGCAGCAGCGCCATGTTTTCGCGCTGTTGCAGGTCCAGCAGCAGTTCGATGATCTGCGCCTGGATGGTCACGTCGAGCGCGGTCGTCGGCTCATCGGCGATCAGCAGCTTCGGCCGACAGGCGATGGCCATGGCGATCATCACGCGCTGGCTCATGCCGCCGGAAAGCTGGTGCGGGTATACGTCCAGCCGCGAGGCCGGATCGGGAATGCCCACCTGGGTCAGCAGGTCGATTGCACGCTGGCGGCGAGTGCGGCGATTGCCGCCCTGATGCACCTTCAGCGCCTCCATGATCTGGTAACCGACGGTATAGCACGGGTTCAGGCTGGTCATCGGATCCTGGAAGATCATCGCCACTTCGGAGCCCACCAGCTGGCGGCGCTCCTTTTCGGAGATCTTGCGCAGATCCTGGCCGTTGAACTCCAGCTTGTCGGCCATCACCTTGCCGGGGAAATCGATCAGGCCCATGATCGCCAGCGAACTGACGGATTTGCCGGAGCCGGATTCACCGACGATGCCGACCACCTGACCTTGCTCCACGCTGTAACTGATGCGGTCTACCGCGCGGAACGGGGTGCCTTCGTCACCGAAGTGCACCGAAAGCTTGTCTACATTCAATAACGCCATCTCTCTCGTCCTCTGTTACTGCTTGAGTTTGGGGTCGAGAGCGTCACGCAAACCGTCCCCCATCAGGTTGAATGCCAGCACCGTCAGCAGGATCGCCACGCCGGGGAAGGTCACCACCCACCAGGCACTTTGCGCGAACTGCAGCACGTCGGAGAGCATGGTGCCCCACTCCGGCGTCGGCGGCTGCGCGCCCATGCCCAGAAAGCCGAGCGCGGCCATGTCCAGAATGGCGTTCGAGAAACCGAGAGAAGCCTGCACGATCAAAGGCGCCAGGCAGTTAGGCAGAATATTGACGAACATCTGGCGCAGTGCGCCGGCGCCCGCCACCCGCGATGCGGTGACGTAGTCGCGGTTGACCTCCACCAGCACCGCCGCGCGCGTCAAACGCACATAGTGCGGCAGGGCGACGAAGGTCAGCGCCAGCGAAGCGTTAACGATCGACGGCCCGAATACCGCCACCAGTACCAGTGCCAGCAGCAGGCTCGGCAGAGCCAGCATGATGTCGACGACGCGCATGATAATCGCGTCCACAACGCCGCCGAAGTAACCGGCCAGCAGGCCGAATATCACGCCCATGATCAGCGACAGCACTACCACCAGGCAGCCGACCAACAGCGACAGCCGTGCACCGTACATCAGGCGCGACAGGACGTCGCGGCCCACGTCGTCGGTGCCGAGGATATATTGCCAGCTGCCGCCCTCTTGCCACACCGGCGGCTTGAGCAGAGCATCGCGGAACTGGTCCGCCGGCGCATGCGGCGCCAGCACGCCGGCGCCGAGCGCGATCACCAGCATCAGAACGATATACACCAGGCCGACCACGGCCCCTTTATTGCGCTTGAAATAGTGCCAGAACTCCTGAAACGGGGTCATTGGCTTCGGCGCACCTTTAACTGCAGACTCAGTGATTTGAGACATGAGAGCGCCCCTTATTTCTTGTGGCGAATACGCGGGTTGACCACGCCGTAGAGCACGTCTACCAGCAGGTTAACCAGAATGATCATACAGGCGACCAGCAACACCCCGCCCTGCACCACCGGGTAATCGCGGCGCTGCAGCGCGTCGATCAGCCAGCGGCCCAGCCCCGGCCAGGAGAAGATGGTTTCGGTCAGAATGGCGCCGGCCAGCATGGTGCCGACCTGCAGCCCGATCACCGTCACCACCGGCAGCAGCGCGTTGCGCAGCGCGTGGACGACGATCACCCGCATACGGCTCACGCCCTTGGCGCGGGCGGTGCGAATGTAGTCTTCACCCAACACCTCCAGCATCGAGGAACGGGTCATGCGCACGATCACCGCCAGCGGGATGGTGCCCAGCACGATGGCCGGCAGGATCATGTGCATCACCGCGTCGATAAAGTCGCCCGGCTCGCCCCAGATCAGGGTGTCTATCAGCATAAAGCCGGTCAGCGGCTGGCTGTCGTCAAGGAATACCGTGTCGCTGATGCGCCCCGACACCGGCGTCAGGTTAAGCTGCACCGACACCAGCATGATCAGCATCATGCCCCACCAGAAAATCGGCATCGAATAGCCGGTCAGCGAGATGCCCACCGCAGTATGATCGAAGACCGAGCCACGTTTGACCGCCGCCAGCACCCCGACCGGGATGCCTACCAGCACCGCGAAAAGCATCGCGCAGAAGCCCAGCTCCAGCGTGGCCTGAAAGCGCGGAACGAACTCGCTCCAGACGGAGATGCGGCTTTTGAGTGAGGTGCCCAGATCGCCGTGCAGCACGTTGGACACGTAGGAGAAATATTGTTGATAAAGCGGCTTGTCCAGCCCCATTTCCGCCATCAGCTGCGCGTGGCGCTCGGCGGAGATACCGCGTTCCCCGGCCATGATGGTCACCGGGTCGCCGGGGATCATATGGACGAATGCAAAAGTCAGCAATGTAATGCCGATAAACGTTGGGATAACTAACCCCAAACGTCGGAGTATGAACTGCAACATATCCCGAACTCTCTGTATCAATGCCCGGCAGCTCATCGTCCGCCAGGCTTATTAACGCTCACATGCCTTTGAACGATTCGACGGCCATACGCCGGAGACTGGTCAGCAGGGGCGCAAACCTGTTGCGCCCCTGCAAGTCCATTCGTGCGTCTCCGGTAAAGCGGTCGAAATCAGTCTACAGAGACATTCTCGAAGTGATGCTTACCGAGCGGATCCACGACGTAGCCTTTCACTTCCTTACGCACAGGCTCGTACACGGTGGAGTGTGCGACAATCAGCGCCGGAGCCTGATCGTGCATCACCACCTGCGCCTGTTTGTACAGTTCGATGCGCTTGTCGTGGTTGGATTCGGCGCGCGCCGGTTGAATCAGATCTTCAAACGGCTTGTAGCACCAGCGGGAGTAGTTGGAGCCGTCTTTCGCCGCCGCGCAGCTGAACAGCGTGGCGAAGAAGTTATCCGGATCCCCGTTGTCGCCGGTCCAGCCCATCATCACCGTCTGGTGCTCGCCCGCTTTGGCGCGCTTGAGGTATTCACCCCACTCATAGGTCACGATTTTGGCTTTCACGCCGATCTTGGCCCAGTCGGCCTGGATCATTTCCGCCATGCGGCGTGCGTTCGGGTTGTAAGGACGCTGTACCGGCATCGCCCACAGGTCGATGCTGAAACCGTCGGCCATGCCCGCTTCTTTCAGCAACTCTTTCGCCTTGGCCGGATCGTAAGCGTAATCCTGCACCGCGTCGTTATAGCCCCACATGGTTGGCGGGATCAGGTTCTTGGCCGCCTGGCCCGCGCCCTGATAAACCGCGTCGATGATCGCCTGCTTGTTGACCGCCATGGTCAACGCCTGGCGCACCTTCAGGTTATCCAGCGGCTTTTTCTCGACGTTGAACGACAGGTAACCCACGTTCAGGCCCGGCTGTTCCATCAGGTTGATGGACTTGTCTTGCTTCATGCGGGCGATATCGGCCGGGTTCGGGTACGGCATCACCTGACATTCGTTTTTCTGCAGTTTGGCGTAGCGCACGGAGGCGTCAGGCGTGATGGAGAACACCAGGCGATCGATCTTCGGCTTGGTGCCCCAGAAACCGTCGAATGCCTTGTACAGGATCTTGGAGTCTTTCTGGTATTGCAGCAGCTGGAACGGACCGGTGCCGATCGGATTCAGGTCGACTTTCTCCGGCGTGCCGGCTTTCATCATCACGTCGGCGTATTCGGCGGACAGGATGGACGCGAAGTCCATGCCCAGGTCAGCCAGGAACGGCGCCTCCGGGCGGTTCAGCACGAAGCGCACGGTGTTGTCGTCCACTTTTTCAATCTTGGCGATCAGCTTAGGCATGTCCATGCCTTCAAAGTATTCGTAGCTGCCGCCGGACACTTTGTGGTAGGCGTTGTTCGCATCCAACTGGCGCTCAAAGGAGAACACCACGTCGTCGGCGTTGAAATCGCGCGTCGGTTTGAAGTCTTTGTTGCTCTGCCACTTCACGCCTTTGCGCAGGTGGAAGGTGTAGGTTTTGCCGTCTTCGCTGACGTCCCACTTCTCAGCCAGGCCCGGCTGCAGTTCGGTGGTGCCGATTTTGAATTCGACCAAGCGGTTGTAGATCGGTACCGAGCTGGCGTCGTAGGTGGTGCCGGAGGTAAACAGCTGCGGGTTGAACCCTTCCGGGGAACCTTCAGAACAGTAAACCAACGTCTTGGCCTGTACGCTGGCCGCCACGGTCAGCGCGATCAGCCCAATACCGAATTTCAGAATCCCCGATTTACCCAAGGAACGTGTCATCGTTAGTGCTCCATTGTGTGATGTGATGTGTGTAATTGCCGCCAGACCTGTATTTTTTATTGCGTGGCCTGTGCGATCGGCGCCCGAAGGCAGAAGGCGTACGAGGAGAGAATGCCGGATGGAACGCATCGCGGCGGGGACGTCTGAGCGCGTGGAATTCACTCAAACAACTCTCGCTCTTACCCCTGAGGCTATCAAGTTGCCAACTGTTTGGGGTGTCGTCAATATAACCAGTGGGGATTTACGCAGACTGTGAGAAACAGCAAACAAACATAAAAAAAACCTTTTGTTAACAGTTACAGCATGAAAATTTATGCTAAGCGGCCATTTTTAGCGCATTGGTCTGACCCTAACAAAGTTACTGGTTTTTAACTCCGTTAAAAAACGCCAAAACTTTGTTGCTGAATGATGAATATCTGAACGGTTATTTTTGTGATCGCCGTTAAAGACAGGAGGAAATGCTGAAGGATTACCCAAAAGGGTGAGTCCGATGAGCGCGTTTTGCACCGGGCAGGCCCACAATCTGTGCGGCGTAAAAAAACTTTCGGCTGCGAAAAAGCCGGGGGCGAAAGGATATCCCCCGGCAACGCACTGCAACCGATTATTGAACGCCGGCGCTATTGCCCAGGCTGGCGTTCATGCTGTTAAGAATATCGCCATTGTCCGCGTCGATCTCCCAGGAGAACAGGCCACCTAACTGCTTATCCAACACGTACTTGCCTTTGGCCTGCACCGAGCGGGCATCGTCGAAGGTGATCAGATCGCCGGTGGAAGGTTTGAACACGTAAGGCGCTTCCGCCGTGGCGTCGTAGGTATACTGCCACTCGCCGCTCATGAACTGGCTGGCGATTTGGCGGTAGTCCACGATGCCATTCTCCCAGGTGCCTTTAACCGGCCCGGTGGCGGTACCGGTGAACGGAATGTTGTTCTGGTAGCCGTTCACCCCGGTCCAGCCGCGGCCATACATGGCGGTGCCGACGACGATCTTGCCCGGCTTGACGCCCTGCGTCAGCAGCGCATTCACGCCGTTCACCGTGGTGTAGGCGGTATCCGGTTTCCAGGCCGGCGCATTCAGCGCGGTCTGATGCCCCAGGTTCTTCAGATCGAAGGCGCCATAGAAGTCGTAGCTCATCAGGAAGATGTGATCCATCGAGTTCTGCGCAACGTTGTAAGCCACCTTGTCGATCTTGTCCTTGCCAGCGCTGATGGCGGAGGTCAGCTCATACTTGCGGCCGGTTTCCGCCGACAGCTGATCCAGCATCGCCCGCAGCTCCTTCATCAGCAGCACATAGGTTTCCCCGTCTTGCGGGCTGCCCAGGTTAGGGTTGGCGCCTTTGCCGCCCGGGAACTCCCAGTCGATATCCACGCCGTCGAAGAACTTCCAGGTTTGCAGGAACTCTTTTACCGAACCGACGAAGCGATCGCGCTTCACCTTGTCGCCCATGAAGAAGAACGGGTCGGACAGCGTCCAGCCGCCGATCGACGGCAGAATTTTCAGGTCAGGATGCGCCTGCTTCAGCGCCATCAGCTGGCCGAAGTTGCCCTTGTAAGGGTCATCCCAGGCGGTCACGCCCTTCTGCGCTTTTTGCAGCGCGGCGAACGGATCGTGGATCGAGACTTTGAAGTCCTCGCGGCCCTGACAGGAGCGCTGCAAGGCCTGGAAACTGCCTTCGATCTCTTTCAGGCTGTCGTTGATGCCATTGCCGCCGCAGATCGGGATAAAGCCGTACAGCAGGTGGGTCAGGTTTTGCGCCGGGATCTTGTCGACGGTGAAATTGCGCCCGTAAACGCCCCACTCGACGAAATAAGAACCGACCACTTTGCCGGAGTTCTGTTTATACGGTTTATTCTTTTCCAGCAGCGGCTCTTTCAACGGCGCCAAATGGCTGCCGTCGGTGTCGGCCACCACAATTTCGGTGGCGTCGCTGGCGGTGCAGCCGTCGGCATTGCACAATGCCACCTGCATTTGATAACGGCCGCCTTTATTCACTTTAAAATTCGCCGTACCGGAAGAACCGGTTGAAGGGCCGCTCCACGCCTCTTTGCCATTTAATAAAATTTTTGCCGTCGTGCCGGTGTCGCCATTCCATAAATTCCAGGAGACAGAAACGTCGGCGGCATTTTTTACCTTCACCAGATTATTATAAGCGGTGGCCGCCTGATCGACTTCGACAATGGCGAACTTGGTGTTGCCCCAGGCGATGGTCGGCTTGCCCGGTGCGGCGGCCTGCGCCGCGGAACACAGCGTACTGCCGATCAACAGCGCCAACAGCGGTTTATTAAATTTGCGCATAACTGATTCCTTTATTCCGAGAGGATAAACATAAAAGAGTTAATCGTCGCTACGCATTGCCGAAGCGAAAAAACTCCGCAATAATCCACGAAGATTAACGTTAATAAATAATCACGGTATTTCCCACGCGACGGGAATAAGAGTTCCCGCGTTGTCCATTTAGACTATAGGTAAAAAAAACGTGAAAACAAGAGCGCTATCAATCGGGTTTTATTTGGCAAGCATGAATTTATTTAAACATGAAAATAAGAACCTAATGGGAATAAGGAATGTGAATTAATTAAGCGTAAAGGATAAATATATTTCACGAGGACGGCAGATTGAGGCACGCCATAAAGCGAAGCCGGTCGTAGCGAGGAGGTACTCATCCTCATAAACGACAGGCGAAAAAAAACCTGCTTTAAAAAGCAGGTTTTTCGAATGGTGGTCGGCGAGAGAGGATTACGCGCATCTTTGATGCGCGCCCTGCGGGCCGTTGCTAAAGCAACGTTGTCTCGCTTCGCGAGGCTCGAACCTCCTGCGGAGGTACTCATCCTCATAAACTACGGGCGAAAAAAAACCTGCTTTAAAAAGCAGGTTTTTCGAATGGTGGTCGGCGAGAGAGGATTACGCGCATCTTTGATGCGCGCCCTGCGGGCCGTTGCTAAAGCAACGTTGTCTCGCTTCGCGAGGCTCGAACCTCCTGCGGAGGTACTCATCCTCATAAACGACAGGCGAAAAAAAACCTGCTTTAAAAAGCAGGTTTTTCGAATGGTGGTCGGCGAGAGAGGATTCGAACCTCCGACCCACTGGTCCCAAACCAGTTGCGCTACCAAGCTGCGCTACTCGCCGATGCGGGGCGCATCTTACTGCTGGCGGTTATAGGCGTCAATCACTTTTTTGCCCCTGCATTTCAAGTGGTGATAAAAGCGCCATAATGCGCTGCGCCGGGGGCTGCGCAGCAAATTTTACTCAGGCCTTGGCCGGTTTCAGCGCCGGCGTCTGCGCACGCAGGAACGGCAGCAGGAACAGCGCCGACAGGCAGGCGGCGATAGAAATCACCACGAAGAAGCCGTTCCAGTGCCAGACTTCCATCACTCGCGCAATCGGATAGCCGGACAGCGCTGCGCCCAGGTAGGCGAACAGGCCGACGAAACCGGTCGCCGCGCCCGCCGCATCCTTGTGCGAGCACTCCGCCGCCGCCATGCCGATCAGCATCTGCGGGCCAAAGATGAAGAAGCCGATGGCGAAGAAGCAGCAGGCCTGCAGCAGGTAGGTCACGCCCGGCATCAGCCACAGCGCCGCCACCGACAGGAAGATACCGATGGCGAAAATCAGGTTCATCGGGCCGCGGTTGCCGCGGAACAGCTTATCGGAACCCCAACCGGCCACCAGTGAACCGATAAAACCGCCCACTTCAAACAGCGAGATGGCTGAGTTGGCGGTCATCAGCGAATAGCCCTTTTCCTGCGTCAGATAGAGGTTGCCCCAGTCGTTGATCGCGGTACGCACGATGTACACCAGCACGTAAGAGACCGCCAACAGCCAGATGTACTTGTTGGTCAGCACGTAGCGTTTGATGATCTCGCGGTTGCTCAGCCCCTGGCCTTCCGATTCCTGCACCAGCTCCATGGCGTCGTTACGCCATTTGCCGACGCTCGGCAGCCCCAGGGTGGATGGCTTGTCGCGCAAGCGCCAGCACATCAGCAGGCCAAGCACCACGCCGATGATACCGGGAATGATCATGCCGTAACGCCAGCTGAAGTGCAGCGAGATAAAGCCCACCAGCAGCGGGATCAGCGCCCCACCGACGTTGTGCGAGGTGTTCCAGATCGCCCACCAACTGCCGCGCTCGGAACGCGAATACCAGCTGGTGAGGATTTTGGAGCACGGCGGCCAGCCCCAACCCTGGAAGAAGGCGTTGAGGATCCACAGCGTGCCCAGCATCAGCAGCGACGAGCTGAGGCCGAAGAAGATATTCAGCACCCCGGTCATGATCAGGCCCAACCCCATAAAGTAACGCGGGTTGGAGCGATCGCTGATCATGCCGGAAATGAATTTCGAGCAGCCGTAGGTGATGTAGAACAGCGTGCCGAGGATACCGACGTCGGACATCGTCAGACCCAGATCGCTCAGCATCGCCGGCATGATGAAGTTGAAGCTTTTGCGCGTGAAGTAAAACGCAGCGTAGCCGATGTACATGGTGCACATCAGCTGGATGCGCCAGTATTTGTAGCTGGCGTCGATCTGCCGTTGATCGGTGACCTGCGGCGCGTCCGAGCGGCTTTTAAGGAAAGACCACATGTGGAACCTCAGAGGATTGAATAAAGTGCCGCTATGATGCTCCCCGCGCGCGCGGGAGGCTTACGCCGGATTCCCGACGCAGTTAGGAGTTTTTCCTAGTTTTGCGCTTGCTCCGGTGAAACTGTGGGCAAGATCACACTCAAACAGGCGCCCCGCTCCGAGGTGAGCCGCAGGCTGCCGCCGAGGGCGCTGATGCGCTCCTGCATGCCGCGCAGGCCATACCCCGGCTGATGGTTTTCCGCCTCAAAGCCCACGCCGTTGTCGCGGATGGTCAGGGCGATCAGCGGCGCGGCGCCTTTGCGCGGCTGCAGGCGTGCGTCCAGCTCCAGGCGGCTGGCGCCGGCGTGGCGGCACACATTGGTCACCCCTTCCTGACACACCCGGTACAGCGTGATTTTCAGCGTTTCATCCAGCAGCTCGTCCGGTACCTGCCACTGCAGGCTGCTCACCAGCGACGCGTCCTGCGGCAGCGATTCCCGCAGCATCGCCGCCACCGCCGCCGACAGCGGCAGGTTGTTCAGCGCCGCCGGCCACAGCTGGGTCAGCACGTCGTGCACCCCGTCGTAGACCCGCAGCGCCAACGCATCGATGGTGTCGGCGCAGCCGATCACCGCCGGTTCCGGCGCCAGGCGTTTGACGATGCTGGCTTGGGTGCGGATCACGGTGATAGTCTGCCCCACTTCATCGTGCAGCTCGCGCGCCACCTCGCGCCGGGTTTGCTCCTCCGCCGTCACCAGCGCCCGCGCCAGCTGGCGGTTCTCCGCCAGCCGCAGCCGCAACTGTTGATTCAGTTCGCGCTGGCGCTGAATGCCGGCGCCCAGCAGCAGCCCGGTCAGGCTTTGAGCCAGCAGCGACAGCAGCAGATCGCGGTGCGACTCCGGCTGCGGCGGCTCGTTGACCATCAGCGCCACGCCGTTGAGCAGCGTCGCCAACAACGCGCCCTGCCAGCCATAGCGATAAGACATGAACACGATAGGAATGGCCAGGCAGAACGGTGCGAAACGCCGCAGCTCGGCGGCGTTCACCTGCTGCTGCAGCCAGATGCTGAATGCAAACAGCAGCAGATAGCTGGCCAGGTGGCCCAGACGCAGCTCCACCGGCTTGTGGATCAGTCCCGGCTCCAGCGGCACCCAGATTTGGCGTGCCAGATAGTGCCACAACAGCAGGCAGGTCGGCGCGATGGTGAAACCGCCGGTCAGGCCGAGCAGCAGCGCACGGGCGCCTTCGCCGCTCACCAGCTGCCACACCAGCGCCTGCAGCAAGGCGGCGGTGGCCACCACCGCGCCCTGCAACAGCGGCCATCGCCATTCGCTGTCGCTCTGCTGATGGCGCAACAGCCACGGCGAGGCCAGCAGGCTGAGCAGCACCGTCAGCACCAGCACCGCCACCGACGCCCACAGCGCCGGGCCGTAACCGAACTGGTCCGCCAGCAGCGCCATCAGCAGCAGGTCGGCCAGCAGGATCCCCGGCCAGAAACGGTACGGGCTCTGCAGCAAAATGCCCATGCGCAAGCCGAACGGGAACAACAGCAGCGCCTGCCAGGGCGGGTCGATCAGCGCGGTGCCGATGCCCCACAGGCAAAACGAGCTGGCGGCGTAGATGAAAAACAGCGCCAGCTGGGTGATCAGACGCTGCGTCACAGGTTCAGCATCCGTCTGGCCAGCTCAACGTTGTTGGTGATGCCCAGCTTGGCGAACAGGTTGGCGCGATGCACATGCACCGTCTTCGGCGACAGCCCCAAGGCGGCGGCGATCTCGCGCACCTCCTGGCCCTGCGCCAGCAATAGCGCGATCTCGCGCTCGCGGCGGGTCAATGGATCCACCTTCACCCGCGCCAACTGCTGCGCGATTTCCGGCATCAGGTAGACGCCGCCGCCGGCGACGGTGCGCACCGCGGTGATCAGATCTTCCGGTTTGCAACGCTTGGAGAGGAAACCGCTGGCGCCGCGTTCCAGCGCCATTTCCACCAGCGCCGGGTTATCGTGCATCGACAGCATCACCACGCGGATGCCGGAAGGAATGTCCGCCAGCAGATCCAGCCCGCTGCCGTCCGGCATCGAAATGTCGCAAATGCAGATTTCCGCCTCCAGCCCCGGCAGGCCGGCGCGCGCCTGCGCCGCGCTGCTGAACTCGCCCACCACCTGAATATCGGCCTCCAGCGACAGCAGCTGCACAAAGCCCGAACGCACAATGTCATGATCGTCGATAAACGCCACGCGCAGGGTCATGGAAATCTCCGGTTAGAAGGGGAAGTGCGCAAGTATACCGTATGCACACACCGGAATAATTGATGAAGAGAATGTATTGGGTGAAATTACCGGGTGCGCAAGGCAGGCACCCGGCGGGAGGGATCACAGACGGGCAGGCGCCGTTTTATCCTGCGGCAGATGGCACCAGTTGTTTTTATCCACGATGCCGCCATCGGGAGACGTGTAGCCGAGGCAGCCGAGGATGGTGTCGAACAGCTCGACGTGGCGATGCGTTTTGCCGATGCGCTGCTGCGCCTGCAGCTGCTCAAAGGCGCTGAGGTGCTGCGGGTTTTCGAGGAACTTGTCCGACGCCCACACGATCATCGGCACGCGGAACTGCTCCGGCGGCGCCATTTCGCGCGGCGTGCCGTGCAGGTGCGTATTCTCACCGATCGATTCGCCGTGATCGGCGGCATAGAACACGATGGCCTTCTTGTCCCGCACCTGGTCGATCACATTACTGATAAAGCTGTCGGTATACAGCACCGTATTGTCGAAGGCGTTGATCAACTGGGCCTTGGTGCACGAATCATCCACCCCCATGCACTCCGGCTGATAGCGCGCATAGCTGCGCGGATAGCGCTGCGAGTACAGGTAGTGCGAGCCTTTGGTATGCAGGATCACCAGGTGTTTGCCCTTCGGATAACGCGCCAGCGACTCCTTCATTTCGTCCACCAGCAGCATATCGTCGACCGCCTTACCGTCGTTGCGCTTCTCGGACGCGATCATCTCGCGGAACGAATAGTTGTTCACCTCGGTGTTGTTGTAGAACCACACCTCGCTCTGCATGGCGAACAGCTCGGAAGAGAAGCCCAGATCCTTCAGCACCGCGAACACGTTCTGCTCTTTCAGCGTGCGCTGCGGGTTGTCTTCGGTGCCGCCTTCGCGCACGAACATGCAGCGCAGCGACAGCTTGGTAGCGGTGTCACACGACTCGCCGCGGAACGCCACCAGATTCTTCTCTTTAGACAGCCGCGGCGTGGTATCACGCTCATAGCCCAGCATGCCCATGTGATCCCAGCGCGTGGTCTCACCGATGATGAACACCACGTAGGTATCGTCGATATCCGCCGGTGGTACATAAGTGAAGTGTTTGCCCGGATCGAACATCGTGCTCTGGTCCTGGCTTTCGTCATAGCGGGTGTAGGCAAACAGCCCCAGCGCCGACAGCCAGTTGGACGGCAGATACGAGTGCGCTACCACGCCGCCGTAGCTCGGCAGATCGACGTTGGAGAGCTTCTCTTGCACGCTTTGCTCATCGTCCAGCATGCGCAGCGGCAGCCAGACCAACGCCACCACCGCCAGCAACACCATCAGCGGTTTGATGCGATGGCCGGGGGTTTTCAGCTGTTCGATCAGGGTGTAACGCAGGCTGTTTTTCCAGATCAGCAGCAGCGGCAAGGCGCTGAGCGCCACCATCCACAGCACAAAGTGCAGGCCAACCACCTCTTTCGACAGATCGATGTCGGTGGTCATCACCGACACCACGATGCCGTAGCCAATCACCACGTTGAAAAACGTCATGTAGTAGCTGGCAGCCACCGAAATCAACACCAGCAGCGAGGCGACGATGCGATAAAACAGCCGGCCGCCGAGCGATACCAGCCGCATGATGAAGAATGTGAACAGGACGATAGCGATGACTTCCGTCACCGCCGAAATAAGCTTAATCCCCTGAATGCCATGCGCCAACGAATCAAAACGGCGATAGAAAACGGACAGGTTGAGAAAGATGCCGATATAGATCGCTAACAATAACGATAAATTCTGCTGCGATAGCGATTTAACTTTGTTCATGTAACGCGGTGGCTCCGGGGGCGGTGTAGCGGTTCTGACTCAGTCAGACACTGATTGCGGCTTCTGGTTCAGCCAACCGGCAATAAGCGTTATTTTGCGGGTAATAATCAAGAGAATTCTCACAAAACGGACAAAATTTACCGTTTTTTTGAACGATTTTCAGGCAGGGCACGCAAGAAAATGGAGGGACAAACCCTCCATTTTTTCCATATTTCGGCAAAAATCTTACTTAACGTTCAGAGTCACATCGATATTTCCACGGGTAGCGTTGGAGTATGGGCACACCACGTGCGCCTTTTTCACCAGATCTTCCGCCACGCTGCGCTCGATGCCCGGCAGCGAGATATCCAGCTGCACTTCGATGCCGAAGCCGTTCGGGATCTCACCGATGCCGACGGTGCCGTCGATCTTGGCTTCGGCCGGGATTTTGACCTTTTCCTTCGCCGCGACAAACTTCAACGCGCCGAGGAAACAGGCCGAGTAACCGGCAGCGAACAGCTGCTCGGGATTGGTAACTTCGCCGCCGGCGCCGCCCATCTCTTTCGGCACGCCCAATTTCACGTCCAACACGCCGTCGGAGGAGGTCGCACGGCCGTCGCGGCCGCCGGTTGCGGTGGCGTGAGCGCGGTAAACCACTTTCTCAATAGACATCGTTCATTCCTTCTTGCTGGTTGGCGAGATGACTACGGCTTCCACGAGGTAAAGCCGGTCACATATTTATCTTTTGCGATTAAATCGCGCACTACTTATTTTTGACACTTATTAACCAGTGTAGACCACCCGTGCCGTTCTTGCGTCCGGCGGCGGTGGGTCAAATCTGATCGATCAGGCTGCCGCGCAGCTTTTCCAGCTGCTGTTTGAGCGAGACGATCTCGTCCAGGCTGCAGTCGGTAGCGCACATCACCGCCTCGGGCACCGATTGCGCCCGCTCGCGCAGCGCGCGGCCGGCTTCGGTCAGGGCGATGATCACCTGCCGCTCGTCGGTGGTGGCGCGATAGCGCACCAGCAAACCGGCGGTTTCCAGCCGCTTCAGCAGCGGCGTCAGCGTGGCGGAATCGAGGAACAGCCGCTCGCCGATATCCGATACCGTCACCCGATCGCGTTCCCACAGCACCATCATCACCAGGTATTGCGGGTAGGTGAGTTCGAGCTGACTCAACAGCTTGCGGTAGACTTTGTGCAACGCCAGATTGGCGGAGTACAGCGCGAAACAGAGCTGCTGATCGAGCTGTAGCAGGTTCTTCGCCTTGGGTTGTTCGGTATCGGTGCTTTTCATGTGTACGAATATAGATAGCGCACGATGTAATCGCAAGCTATTTCTTGTGAGGTATGCTACCTTTTTTTATGCAGAGGATGCTCGGAGGGAAAGGAAATGACGAACACGCTTGTAGAACGCGCGCGCCGCTACGCCACCAAGGCGCATGCGGCCATCGATCAGCGCCGCAAATACACCGACGATCCGTATATCGTCCACCCGCAGGCGGTGATGGAGCTGGTGCGCAGCGTGCCGCACACCGAAGAGATGCTGGCGGCCGCCTGGCTGCATGATACGGTGGAAGACACACCCACCACCCTCGGCGATATCGACAGCCACTTTGGGCCAAAAGTGGCGGAACTGGTGCGGATGTTGACCAACGTCAGCCACGCCGAGGACGGCAACCGCTTCGAGCGTAAAAACCGCGATCGGCGCCACAGCGCCGGCGCGTCGCCGCAGGCCAAAACCATCAAGCTGGCGGATCTAATCGACAACACCCGCTCGCTGCTGGACTACGACAGCCACTTCGCCCAGACCTACCTGATCGAGAAACAGCGCCTGCTGGAGGTGCTGACCGAAGGCGACCCGACGCTGTGGCGCCAAGCCAGCCATATCGTTGAACAGGGGCTGCTCAGGTTGCAGCAGCCACCGCACAACGTGCCGGCCAGCTGGTTCGAACACGCCCGCCGGCGCTACCGCGAGAGCGACGCGGCCTGATCAGAAGGTCACCACCGTTTTCAACGCCGTCACCCAGGCGTCCTGCGTCTCGCTGACGCCCGCCGGGTGATGCCAGTACTGCAGGCCCGGCTGCAGCTGTAGCCACGGCGTGACGTTAACGCGGTAATACAGCTCCGCCGTCACCGAATGGCCCGGCACTGGCCGGTAGTTCGGATCGTGATAATCACTGATGCCGCTCATCTGGTTGAGATACCGCTGATTGTCTTTATAGCGGTCGCTCAGTTTCACCACCGAGACGCCGAGCCCCAGCCAGTCGTCCGGCCGCGCATCGAACAGCCCACGATAGCGAATGCCGGTCGAGGTAGACCAGTGCAGGTAGTTACTGCGCTGATCTCCCAGCCCCAGGCTGTAAAACACGCTCAAGCCGCGGTTGACGTTATCCGCATGGCGCGTCACCTGCTGGTTGAAACCGGTATACATGAACCAGGTGCGATCGTGGTTGCGATAGCCCTGCGGATCGCTGGCGCCCGGCCCGCCGGACACCCCTTCATAAAGATCGCTCTGGCGCGCGTTGGTGAACAGCACGCCCAGGTTATACACCCCCGGCAGCTGGTTGACGGCGTGGGTTTTCAGCTCCAGCTCCATCGGCAACAGGAAGCCTTTGCTGCCCTTGGTGGACCAACTCCAGGCGTGGCTGCGGCTGGGGGCGCTCGGGTTCTGCTCCATCACCCCGCCCTTGAGCGTCAGGCCATCGGTCAGCTTGTACTGCAGCGTGGTGCCCCAGTAATGCACGTTCCAGTTGTACCAGGTCAACGAGTTGGCGGACTTGCCGCCGCACAGCGTCAGCGTCTGAAAATCGCAGGGGATGATCTGATCGAAATCCTGCACCTTGTTCATCATGCCGATGCGCCACTGCAGCCGGCTGTCGAGGAAAGAACGGCTGAAGGTCAACCAACCCAGCCGGGTAATCGACTGCCCGCCATAGCTCTCCTGCGACAGATCGGTCAGGCCGACGCGCGGATCCTGCAGCCGATCGCGGGTCAGGTTGTTGTCATGGTTGCGGTTGACGATATTGCCTTCGATCGCCGCGTCCGGAATGCCGGTCAGCGCCTGCAAATCCTGGCTGAAGGTCAGCGAAAATTGGTCGATATACGACGCCTGTTTATCGTGGTTGTAACCGCCGCCGGCGTTATACGACAGCTGGCTGAGGTAGCCGAGGTTATAGTGGAAGCCATGATCCTCCAGGATCGGCCTGATCCCCAGCATATCCCCCAACAGCCCAGGCTGCGGCGGTTCAAAACCGAGCGCCACCCCTTCCCATTTAGCGGTGGGGGCTTCAACGTCCTTGCCGGTTTGCAGCGTTTCCGCCTGCGCCTGGCTGCACCACAGCGCCAGCGCCGCCAGGGTCATGGAACGAGGTAATAAGCTTTTCATCATTATTATATTTCTCCGCATAACGGCTGACTGCGGGCAACAGCATTCCCTGGGAGAGAATTTCCCATCATGAACAGCAGCGAATAACGTTAGGTTAACGCCCGGCGCTTGCCGCCGGGCTGAAGGGTTAGCGTCGGTCTTTCAGACTGGCGCCATTGCTGTGGATCACATCGCGGTACCAGTAGAAACTCTTCTTGCGGCGGCGCTCGAGGCTGCCGTTGCCGGCATCGTCTCTGTCGACGTGAATGAAGCCGTAGCGCTTCGACATTTCGGCCTTCGAGGCGCTGACCAGATCGATCGGCCCCCAGCTGGTGTAGCCCATCACCTCGACGCCGTCGTCGATGGCTTCCGCCACCTGCACCAGATGGTCATTGAGGTAGTTGATGCGGTAGTCGTCGTTGATACTGCCGTCCGCCTCGACGCGGTCTTTGGCGCCCAGCCCGTTCTCGACGATGAACAGCGGCTTCTGATAGCGGTCGTACAGCACGTTGAGCAGGTAGCGCAGCCCGATCGGGTCGATTTGCCACCCCCACTCCGAGCTGGCCAAGTGCGGGTTCGGCACCATATCGAGAATGTTGCCGCGCGCCGTCTCGTACTGCTCCGGGTCGGCGGTGACGCAGCCGCTCATGTAATAGCTGAACGAGATGAAGTCGATGGTTTCGCGCAGCGTTTGCCGATCTTCCTCGGTGATCGTCACCTGAATGCCGTTTTCACGGAAAAAGCGCTGCATATAGGCCGGGTAATAGCCGCGCGCCTGCACGTCGCCGAAAAACAGCCAGTCGCGGTTTTGCCGCTGGGTTTCCAGTAGATCTTCCGGCTTGCAGCTCAGCGGGTACAGAATGCCGCCCAGCAGCATGTTGCCGATTTGGCCCTCCGGCACGATCTCGTGACAGGCCTTCACCGCTTTGGCGCTGGCCACCAACTGATGGTGGATCGCCTGATAGACGGCGCTCTTGTCGCTCTCCTGCGGCAGGCCAACCCCGGTGAAGGGCGCGTGCAGCGACATGTTGATTTCGTTGAAGGTCAGCCAGCGTTTGACCTTGTGCTTATAACGTTCGAATACGGTGCGCGCATAGCGCTCGAAGAAATCGATGGTGCGCCGATCGCCCCAGCCGCCGTAGCGCTTCACCAGACCGTAAGGCATCTCATAGTGCGACAGCGTGATCAGCGGCTGAATGCCGTATTTCGCCATCTCGTCGAACAGCCGATCGTAAAACGCCAGCCCGGCTTCGTTCGGCGTCTCTTCGTCGCCCTGCGGGAAAATGCGCGTCCAGGCGATCGAGGTGCGCAGGCACTTGAAGCCCATTTCAGCGAACAGCGCGATGTCCTCCGGGTAACGATGATAGAAATCGATTGCCACGTCCTTGATGCCGCTGTCGCCCGCCGTGCGCGGCGTGATGGCGCCGAAGATGCCCTGCGGCTGCAGATCGGAGGTCGACAGCCCCTTGCCGTCGGCCTGATAAGCGCCTTCTACCTGGTTCGCCGCTACCGCGCCGCCCCACAGAAAATGTTGCGGAAACTTGCCGTTCATCGCTTGCTCCTCAATTAGCGTAGTAAAGTCAGCAGCGGCGCCTGTTCCTGCACCGGAGACAGGCCGCTGGTCAACACGTCCACGTAGTCATCGCTGTTGCTGATGATGATCGGCGTGGTGGTGTCATAGCCGGCGGCATGGATCGCCGCCTGGTCGAACTCGATCAGCAGATCGCCCGGGGCGACCCGCTCGCCTTCCCGCACGTGGGCGGTGAAATGCGCCCCGTCGAGCTTCACGGTATCGATGCCGACGTGGATAAGAATCTCCGCGCCGTCGTCCGATTCGATGCCGATGGCGTGTTTGGTTTTGAACAGCGACGCCACGCTGCCGCTGACCGGCGCCACTACGCGCCCCTGCTGCGGCGCAATCGCCACCCCTTTCCCCAGCAGGCCGCTGGCGAAGGTCGCGTCGTTCACCTGATCCAGCGGCACGATATCGCCGGCGATCGGGCTGAGAATGACCTGTTTGCGGTTAAGCGGCGCGGCGGCTTCAGGCTGTACCGTCTCTTCCGCCGGTGCGACGCCGAACAGATAGCTGGCCAGCGCGGCGAACACGAACGACAGCAGGGTGCCGCCGATCGCGCCCCATACCGTGGCGTCGATGCCGCCGCCGGGGATAATCTGCGCAAAGGTGAATACGCTCACCAGGCCGAACGAGTAGACCGAGGTATGGAAGTAGCCAATCACCGCACCGCCCAGCGCGCCGCCGATGCAGCCGAAGATGAATGGGCGTTTGTTCGGCAGCGTGACGCCGTACACCGCCGGTTCGGTGATGCCGAAGATCCCGGCGCCGATGGCTGAAGCGGACAGCGCCCGCAGCTTGGCGTCGCGGGTGCGCAGCATCACGCCCAGCGTGGCGCCGACCTGCCCCATCACCGCCGGCAACAGCAGCGGCACCATGGTGTCGCGCCCCAGCACACTCAGGTTGTTGATCATCAACGGCACCAGCCCCCAATGCAGGCCGAAGATCACGCACACCTGCCACATCGCCCCCATAAAGGCGCCGGCGATGATCGGGTTAAAGGCGTAAATGCTCTGATAGCCGTTGGCCAGCAGGTGGCTGAGCCAGGTTGCCGCCGGGCCGATCAGCAGGAAGGTCAAGGGAACGGTGATCGCCAGGCACAGCAGCGGCGTGATGAAATTGCGCAGCGCGCTGTGGATCACCCGGTTAAACAACGGCTCCAGGCGGCAGGACACCCAGGCCGCAAAGATGATAGGGATCACCGACGAGCTGTAGTTGATAAAAGTCAGCGGAATGCCGAAGAAATATTCGCGCACCGCGCCCGGCTGCTGCGCCGCTTCGAACGCCGCCATCATCAGCGGATGCGTCAATGCGCCGCCGATCGCCATGGTGACGAAGGGGTTGCCGCCGAATTTTTTCCCGGCGGTGTAGCCGAGCATGATCGGGAAGAAGTAGAACAGCGAGTCGCTGGCGGCGAACAGCATTTTGAAGGTGCCACCGCTCTCCAGCAGCCAGCCGCAGGCCAGGCTCAGCGCCAGGAAGCCTTTCAGGATCCCCGAAGCGGCCATCACCCCGAGCAGCGGGGTAAAAATGCCGGACACCAGATCGATAAAGCGGCTGAGCAGGTTGTCTTTTTTACCGCCCGCGTCGTCGCTCGGCGCGCCCTCGGCCAATCCGCCGACCCGATTGACCGCGTCGAACACCTCCGCCACGTGGTTGCCCACCACCACCTGGAACTGGCCGCCGCTCTCCACCACCATGATGACGCCCGGGTTTTTCTTCAGCGCTGCCGCGTTGGCACGATTGTCGTCGCGCAGCTTGAACCGCAGGCGGGTGGCGCAGTGCACCAAGCTTTTCACATTGTCGCGGCCACCGACGCCGGCCAAAATCTCACTGGCTAATGTGTCATATTTCATACGGTTATCCTTAGACTTCGTGTTCTGCCGCTCCTCTCCCCGCACTGGCCTGGCGCCGGGGCGAAATGCGGCGCAAAAAAAAACCTAAACCTCGCGGCCTCTGTCCCATCGGGGAACAGAAACGCGAGGTTTAGGTTTTGCCTGCCGCAGCAGTAACAACCCTAAATCGGTTGAGCTATGACGTTAACACCGTGGATTTTGCCGGGGCAAGGCTTTGCGCCGGCAAATTGCCGAACTGTGATCGCGAGGGCAAAACGGCCTCAATGCGCGAAATAATGCATGCCGCCATCTACCGGGATCACCGCGCCGGTGATATATCGCGCGAGCGGGGAACAAAGAAACGCCGCCAGATAGGCCATATCTTCCGGTTCGCCGAAGTAGCCAATCGGGATATGTTGCGCAATGAACGCCCGGCGCACTTCATCGCAAGCGTATAAGCGCTCGCGGATCTGTTCACTGTTGATGCGCCCCGGCTGTAACGTATTGACGGTAATCCCCTGCGCAGCCACGTCGCTGGCCAATCCTTTGGCCCACAGATGCAGCGCGCCCTTGGCGGCGCTGGCGGCGCTCAGGCTGCGCGGCTCCATCGATCCGCTGATATTGATCACCCGGCCCCAGCCTTGCGCCTGCATGGCCGGCAACAGCGCCTGAGTCAACCGCCGGGCCGGTGTGAAGTTCAAAGCAAAGGCGTCATCCCAGCTGCGATCGCTGTCGTTCAGCGTCGTGGGGTGAAACGCACCGACCGCGTTGATCAGAATATCGACTGTCCCCGCCTGGCGCAGCGCCTGCGCCGCCAGCTGGGTTATCGCGTCGGGGTCGGTCACGTCTGCAACGGCTACCCACGGGCGCACCGCCCCTTGCCGTTCAACCTCATCCGCCAGCGCCTGCAGCCGATCACCGCGTCGTGCGGTAGCCACCACCTTGACCCCTTGAGCAGCCAATACCCTGACCATGCCGGCACCGATCCCTTCGCTGGCGCCCGTGACCAATGCCGTACGGTGTTGCAACTGTAGATTCATAAGAAAACCTAACCTAATTTTTCGGTTTTAAAGGGAACGTTCACACATTGAATCACGGCGCGCTCTGTGTGAATATTCCTGAAAATTACGTCGATACCGTGCAGGAATTCACTGATGTTTGACTGGCAGGATTTAAAACACTTCGTGGCGCTGGCGCGTACCGGTTCCTTGTCGGCGGCAGCGCGGGAGCTGGGTTGCGATCACGCCACCGTCGGGCGACGCGTAGCGGCGCTGGAACAGGCGCTCGGCCTGCGTTTGATCGTGCGTCGGCCACGCAGCACGCCCTTGACCCAGGACGGGCAGGCGATTGCCGGGCTGGCGGCGGAGATCGAGGCGCAAAGCCAGGCTATTGCCCGCCATGCGCGCAGCGCCGGCGCAACGCCACAGGCCGGGGTGCGCATCAGTGCGCCGCCGTCGATCGCCGCGCATATTCTCGCGCCGCGCATTGCCGCATTTAACCAGGCTTTTCCACAGATCGTCGTCACGCTGTCGGGTGAATCGGCGCTCGCCGAGCTGGATCGCGGCGAAGCCGACATCGCCGTGCGCATGGTGCGCCCACAGCAACCGGAGCTGTTGACGCAGCGCATCGGCATGATGCGCTACGCGCTGTATGCCGCACCGGAGCACGCGGCTCTGCCCGACGCGGCGCGCCGCTTTCTCGCCTATGACCATCACTATCGGCAGCAGCCGCATCAGCAATGGTTGGTGCAGCTGTTGCAGGGGCGTCCGGTGGTCTTTCAGGCCAGCGATCTGTTTTCACTGCAACAGGCGGCGCGTTCAGGGCTGGGCGCCGCCGTTTTGCCGACGTTCGTCGCCGATGGCGATCCGGATCTGGTCGCATTGCCAACGGCCAACGCCGCGCCAACGCGTGAGCTTTGGCTGGTGACGTATCCCGATTTAGCGCGCACCGCAGCCGTGCGTGCGGTGATGAATTTCCTGGTCGAAACGCTCGGCACAACGTGCCCATTACCGGCATAAAGCATCAGAATGACTAATATAAATACTGGACAAAAGTCACGCAGGGGATTATTACTGGTCAACGCTTAATCGAGAGTAGGGATGGCAGTCACCATGGTGTTGCGTACTGATGTAGGACGGATTCTGATCACCGGCGCCGGCGGCCGGGTAGCCACGGCGTTTCGTCAGGCGATGGGCGATCGCTACCCGCTACGGTTGGCGGAACGGGATGTCAGCCTGCTGCGCGATCGGCAGCCCGGCGACGAAGTCATCAGCTTCAACATCGCCGATCTCGACGCCTGCCGCGCGGCCTGCGCCAATATCGACACCGTGTTGCATCTGGCGGCCGATCCCTCCCCCGATGCCGACTTCTGCGGTTCGTTGATGGACAACAACATTCTGGGCACCTTCAATATCTTCCGCGCGGCGAAAGACGCCGGCTGCCGCCGGGTGGTGTTCGCCAGCAGCGCGCAGGCGGTGGAAGGCTATCCGCTCGACTATCAAATCCGCCCGGATGACGCACCAAAGCCGAAAAACCTGTACGGCGCCAGCAAGGCCTTCGGCGAAGGCATCGCCGCCTACTTCGCCCATCAGGAAGGGCTTTCCGCCCTGTCGGTGCGCATCGCCAACTTCACCACCCTGAGCCGGGGCGAACAGCTTAGCGCCCGCGACATGAGCGCTTTTCTCAGCCATCGCGACGCCGCCGATCTGCTGGAGCGCTGCATTCGTGTCGAAGGGGTGCAATATGCGGTGGTGCACGGGGTTTCCAACAACCGCTACAAACGTTTATCGCTGGAAGAGACCCGACGCCTGCTCGGCTACGCCCCGCAGGACGATGCGTTCAGCCTGCTGGGCTTTGAGTGAGCGCGGCGGGGAACCCCGCCGCACGTTATCGTTTAACCGTTGACGTAGGCCACTTTTTCGGCCTGACGGTGGGTGAACAGCACCAGCAGCAACGCCAATCCGGCAATAATTGCACCCATCACCGGCACGAAGCTGTATCCCAGCCCGGCGGAGACGACCGCGCCACCGGCGGCGGCGCCCAGCGCATTGCCCAGGTTAAAGGCACCGATGTTGACCGAGGACGACAGGCCCGGCGCTTCGCTGGCGACACGCATCACGCGCATCTGCAGCGGCGGCACCACGGCAAAGGTCGCCGCGCCCCAAATCACCATGCTGACTGCCGCGCCGATTTCACTGCGCGCCAGGAACGGGATCACCAGCATAATGACCACCAACAGCAGCAAGAAGCCCTTCAGCGTCGCGCTCTCGGAACGGTCGGCGAATTTGCCGCCCAGGTAGTTGCCGATGGAGAAACCGACGCCGATCAACACCAGCATGGACGTCACGAACAGCGGCGTCGCATCGGTGATGTGCTGCAATACCGGCGAGATATAGGTATAGAGCGTGAACATCGCGCCCGCGCCCAGCACGGTCGTCAGCAAGGCGGACAGCACCTGCGGGCGTACCAATACCGACAGTTCGCGCTTCACATCCGGGCGCGCGCCGGCGCTGCCTTTCGGCAACGAGAACCACAGCCCCAACATGGCGATCACCCCTAACCCTGCGGTGGCCAGGAACGACATACGCCAGCCGATGGTTTCACCCAGCCAGGTCGCGGCAGGCACCCCGCCGATATTGGCGATGGTCAACCCCATAAACATGGTCGCCACGGCGCTAGCCTGTTTCTCCTTCGGCACCACGCTGGCGGCCACCACGGAACCGAGGCCAAAGAACGCGCCGTGGTTCAGGCTGGTGATGATGCGCGACAGCATCAGGGTGGTGTAGTCAGGCGCAATGGCCGACAGCACGTTACCCAGGGTAAAGATCGCCATCAGGAAGATCAGCGCGCTTCTGCGCGCCCGGTGCGAGAGCAGCAGCGTCATCAGCGGTGCGCCGACCATCACGCCAACGGCGTAGGCGCTGATCAACATGCCGGCCATCGGGATGGAGACATCCACCCCTTTGGCGATGGTCGGCAGCAACCCCATCGGGGAAAACTCGGTCGTGCCGATGCCGAACGCCCCCACCGCCAGGGCTAATAAGGGAAAGTTAATTTTCATTCAACAACTCCGGTTAACCGCTGCCGAAGCGCGGGAAAGTTAAGATGCCAAAAGTATGACATTGATCACACCAAAGATAAGCAGGCAGGAGGCTAAAAGACTTTTGCGATTTTGTTAAAAATCGTGGGGAAAAACAGCCGCCGACTCTATCTCAGCAATGCGCCGACAAGCAATAGCCGCCGTCGCCCGAGCGCACATCGGGTTCATTCTCACCACCTGTGCAAGCCGCCATACCGGCCCATCGGCGGCTGCCGCAACTATTGAACACAGAGCAAAAGTGTTTTGTTATTGTGCGCGTTTTTAGAATTAAACGACGAAATATAATGGCCTCAGTAAAACATCAATGCCCTACGACCTAATTCACATAGAGGGAAGCGCCATGCTTTTTGACTCGTATTCTTTAAACGGTTTATCGCTGAACAATCGCATCGTCATGCCGCCAATGACCCGCTCTCGGGCCGGCGCCGGCGACGTCGCCACCGACATGATGGCTGAATATTATGCCCAGCGCGCCAGCGCCGGGCTGATCGTCAGTGAAGGCACGCAGATCAGCCAGCAGGGCCAGGGTTATGCCTGGACACCCGGCATTTACTCCCCGGAACACATCGCCGGTTGGAAAAAAGTGACCGACGCCGTACATCAGGCCGGCGGCAAGATCTTCGCGCAGCTTTGGCACGTCGGCCGCGTGTCGCATACCATTTTACAGCCTGGCCACGCCGCGCCGGTCTCCTCCTCCGCCATCCAGGCCGACGGGGTCAAGGTGTTCGTGGATGTCGAAGGTCGCGGGCCGGAACATGGCGTGGGTGAAATGGTGCAGCACTCCGCACCGCGCGCCTTAACGCGGGAAGAAATTCCGGCGATCGTTAACGACTACGCTCAGGCGGCACGCAACGCCATCGCCGCCGGTTTCGACGGCGTAGAGCTGCACGGTGCGAATGGTTATCTGATCAATCAGTTTATCGACTCGCGGGAAAACCAGCGCGACGACGAATACGGCGGTTCACTGCAAAATCGCCTGCGTTTCCTGCGGGAAGTCGCGCAGGCGGTAGCGGATGCCATCGGCAAAGAGAAACTGGGCGTGCGCCTGGCGCCGCTGACCACCCTGATGGGCTCGCAGGACGATACCCCGGAAGCCACCTATCTGGCAGCGGCCAGCGTGCTGAACGATATCGGCGCCGCTTACATTCACATCGCCGAAGCGGACTGGGATGATGCCCCGGTGATGCCGGCAGCGTTCAAAGAATCGCTGCGCCTGATTTTCCGCGGCACGCTGATTTACTCCGGCAAATACACGCGTGAACGCGCTGAAGAAGCGCTGGCCAAAGGCTGGGCGGATCTGATCGGCTTCGGTCGCCCGTTCATCGCCAACCCGGATCTGCCCCACCGCCTGCAACACGGGCTGGCGCTGAATGCGCCAATCAAAGAGAAATTCTTCGGCGGCAGCCGGGAAGGCTACACCGATTACCCGACGGTCGGGTAACGATTGCCGACAACGCCGGCTCAAGCCGGCGTTATTTTTTCTGTGCTTCGATCCAGTCGAGAAATCGCATCATTCTGTCGCTAAAATCCGCGTCATTCGCCTCTCCCACCGCGTGCGCTAACCAATAGTCCATTTCACCTCGCTGCTCTGCATAAAGCGCCAACAGCTGTTCGGCATAGTCGGTTAACGTTATCGGCCAGAACGAGCTTCCCTCGGCGCGCAGCATATTGGTGGCTCGGATCAGTTTTCTGGCCGCTTCGCGCTTTAAGCGCCTCTCATCCGATACCGTCCTGGCCTGCAGCAGTTGCTCCCGATAACGCGCCAATACGCGGGGCAAATCGGCATTGACCGCCAACGCGATGCGCCGATCGGGCTGAAACAGCGGAAAAGCGGCGGACAGGTCTTCGCCCCACAGGCAGCGGCAGTGATGCTTCAGCCAAAATCCCCAGGAATCGTGATGCTCCGGCGCCAACGCCTCATCAACGCTGCCGATATCAAAGTCGACCTTGCTCACGATCCGCTGCTCCAGCTGAAAGGCTTGCCGCCACGCCTCAAGGCGCTGTAACGCCTCACTATCGGCTGGCTTGTTGAGCAACAGCGTGATGTCCAGATCGGACACGCCGGGAAGGGCTTCGCCACGCGCGACGCTGCCGTAGAGGTAAATGCTGTGGATGAGTGCCGGGAATTGGCGTGGCAGCCCCGCCGTCAGCGCTTCCAGCAGCGGGATAAAAGCCCGCTGCAGCGGAAATGCCGCCACCGTGGGAATCAGCGCCACCTCATGCCCTCCCGTTGCGCACTTTGCCCGAGCGCATTTCGATGTTCCGCTGCAGTTCGCGCAGCCCGCCGGCCAGGAAGCAAGCTTCCGCCAGCACGAACAGCGGGCCGATGATCAGGCCCGTCACGTCGTCCATAAACGCCGGTTTTCGTCCCTCCCAGAAATGCCCGACAAACTGAAACAGCCAGCCGATGACGAAGCCGCCGATGCCGACGCTCAGCCACGCCGCCGTCGACAGCGACGCCACCCAGGCGCCGACCCCGAGGCACAGCAGCAGCAACGCCAACATCATGACGCCAAGGCGCAGGCTCAGCCGCAGGTAATAGAGAGCCGAAACGATAACCACCGCGCAGGCCGGCGAGAACGGCAGCCACCCCGCACCCCATGCCGGCCGGGAGAGCAGCGTCAGCAGGCTGACGACGATCAGGGGGATGCCGATAAAGTGCGTGACGATATTGCGCGCATCACGATGATAGGCGGCGTAAGCGGCAAGTTGATCTTCCAGACTTCGCATGTTGACCTCCGGTATGTACGGCCTTCGTCGCCGAACGCGCGCAGCCGCATGCGGCTGCCCTTACCCATAGCTTAGCGCGGGATCACCAATACCGGTTGGCCAATCTCATCCAGCAGGCCGCGCCTATCTGCCAGAATTATAGAAAGCAATAGAGGTAGATGGATAATATAAAATATAAAATAAAACATCCAAAAACACTAACAAGAAAAAATATCCTCCAAGATAAAACACACCGCCCGCCTTGTTTTATCTTAAAAAAAATATTATTTATAATAATAATAAAATTAAAATGAAAAACATATCAAACATACCGATTAATATAAAATAAAATATAAATAAAAAACTTAAATTAGTATTTACAATAAAAAACAGGATTGTATTATAAGAAGTCACAGTCAAGGAAGGTGTCATGATGATCGTTTATTACCGGGAAAGAATGGCTATTTTAATACCAGAAAACAATCAGCAGATTATTTTAAGGAATAAAGAATTGAAGCTATGGCATTTTCTTATTGAACAAAGCCCTAATGTATCATCAAGAAAAGATCTCGGTATACATATATGGGAAGGGCGTTATGTGACAGATTTCGCCATCAACCAAACGATAAATTCATTGAGAAGAAAGATTGGTGATGCATCACGTGAAATTATCATTACCGTTCCTAAAAAAGGGTATACGATTAATGCAGAGAAGGTCATCATTAAAGTTGATGATGAAACCGAGTTAATACCCAATACGAGCACTGGCACAGAGGAACTGGGGAGCAATTCGGATAATGATTCAAAACATAAAGAAGAGATATCTCCTCACCGATTTAAGAAGACTCGTGAGGTTCACGAAACTGCATCAGAAAAAGCGACATCCAAACGTGATAAAGTAAAAAGAAGCATGCTGATGATAGCCGTATTGATATGCAGCTATATTATAGGCGTTTGGTTTTCCGTAAAAATAAATGAAGATAAAAATGAAGAAACCTTATACCTTGATGGATACAGGATTCACTCTACTGGCGATCGCATAGAATACGTTCACGGTGAAAAAAAAACCGTTTGTTATCGAATGAAGAGCAATATAAATGACAATAAAAAAAGAGACTACCTTACAGAAATCACGACTTGTAAAAATGAAGGTTAAGGGATTATTTTTAATTGCTTGCATATTACTTTTCATCTGTGGAACTCTAAGTTATAAACAATATATTTTAGAATCAATGAGCAATAGTTACCATGGGTTATTATTTCTGGACGGCGAAGAAAAAATAAAGCTAAACCTATACTTAAACAAAGATAGAGAAACCGCCTACATCAGATTGATTCAAAGTGATGGCAATCACTTACGTTATATCACTGCCGAAATGGAACTCAATGCATTGTTAACGCATTCAATAGCCACAGCAAAAGTGGATTGGCATGAGCGAAATATGACAGAGAGCGCATTCAGCTCCGACAGTCGCAATCGTCTGGTATCGGTTTTGTTGCACAAGAACAGCAAACAATATTTTTTGGTTATAAACAAGGATGACTTCTATATTCCAACAGGTAACAATGATATTAATGAACTGATTTTCCTCATTTTTCCTGATAAATGATGCAATTTTATATTTCATTATTAAATATGATATGACGTTTTTTTTATCACTGAGTAGGATACCCCCGGCCTAAACAACACGCTTCAATTAAAAGCGAGTTTTTAGCGTCATAACCATCCTACTAATATATTTAAAGGAATAAAAAATGTTGAAAAATGTAGCTCTGAAAGCGTATGTCTCTATGGCTTGCCGCAACGTCAAAAACGCAGAACAAAACGAGCGTGGCATCACCGCTATCGAATACGCCATCATCGGTGTAGCGATGGCCTCTGCCCTGTTCTTCATCTTTGACAAAGGCGGGTTCATTGAATCCCTGAGCGCGGCATGGAACACCATGGCCACGAAGATCACTGCTTCAGGCAACATCCTGAAGTAATAGTAAACTTTCGTCATATAGCCTTCGACTCTTCGAGGGCTATATTTAAAACCTATATGTTCATAGCGATAATAATCATATCTTTATACATATCACTTAAAGATATCACAGAAAGAAGAATACCTAACGTAGCGCATTTTATGATACTTACGGTGGCATACTGCTATATTTTTTCCCACCCAGGCATTATTGGTGCGGGCCAGGTGCTGATATGGCCGTTTGCCATGCTCTTGGTTGGTATCATTCTTTCGTCTTGCAACATACTGGGGTTTGGCGATACCAAACTGCTGTTCATCACCATGCTGGTGGTGCCGCCGGAACAATACGTTAACGTTATTTACCTGACTGTTTTTATGGGTGGCGTATGGGCAATCTTATGGACATATGCCCTGTCAAAAATTTCGCTGATCAAGCGCTATGATAAAGTAAGGAGCGGCGTACCCTACGCCATCCCTATTTTAATCAGTTTATGTACCTATACGTTTATCGGTGCAGTTTGATAAGGAGCATCTGTGCGCTTTAAATTTATTGCAATAGTCGCACTGCTAACCATGTTAGCCGGCGTAGTAGGTATATACAGCGATAAAGGCAACGAGGACGAGGAAAAGACTAAGAACCTCATAGTGAATAAAAGCCTTATCTATTATACCGCAAAGCATAATATTGATGTGGGTGCTATCGTCACCACGGATGACTTCGCCGAGAAAGAGATAAAATATCCACCAGGCTCGCCCCCCGCCTGGCTAGACACGATTTTTGGCGAAAAGGACTTTCGCGGACTAATGGCGTCCGGCGGCGTGGCATATCAAAATATTGCCTCCGGCGAACGGGCCTCGAAAGATAACCTTGGCAACCTGTTGCAGAAAATCGATTCGAGCTATTCGATATTGCCTATTTCTGTCACCACCGCCAGCCTGAAGAACCCTAACATCGCGGACTTTGGTTTTATCGATCTGTTCCTGGTCTCCAATGATAACAAAGCCTACCGGGACGATCTTTATCAAAAATCGCGCAGCGATAACGGTACCACGGGGAAAGACTACAAGGACACGCGGGTCAAACAGTTCGCCAGCAAGGTGTGGTTCTTTATGGGCAACGGCAACCTCAATAAGCTGCAAAAGTTCGATCAGTCGGGGCTGGTTTCCAGCCTGATGAAAACAACCAGCGGGGAGAATTCGCTGGCGAATGAGGTGCACAGCAACCGGGCCGTCAGCGATGACAAGTCCTCAACGACCATCGTCTATGCCTACTTCAAGCCCGAGGACGTGGATAAAGTCATTCAGGCGCAAATTATGGGGATGTTCTTCATCACGCCCACCAAGGTTCACAATATCAATGAGGGCATCGCCAAAATAAATAACAGCACAAGAGAGATTACCCCGTCAGACATTGTCTCTGGGGCGCCAATTTCGGAAAGGCAAAGCCGCGTGGTTGAAATCAGGGGAGCGCAAAGTGAAATTCGTAAATATTAACAGGCTGGCGGTTTTTCTTATTGTGATGTTAACCGCCAGCTTTAACGCTGCGGCGCTCGACGTGGACATCAATAAAACGACCGATCTTGAGATTGACTTCAGCGTGAAGTCAATCGTCGTTGGCTCACCGGAAATTGCCGACTTCCGGGTGGTCGATGAGAACCACATCTATGTCTTCGGTAAAAAAAGCGGGCAAACCAATCTCTCCGTTAATGGTACCAACGGTGAGAGTCAAACGCTGCTGATCACCGTGAACGATCTGCAAAAGAAATCCGTCATGTTGAATACCTTGCTGATCAGCGAGGGGTTTAAAGACGTGAAGGTCATCGACATGAGCGACTCGCTGCTGGTCAGCGGCCCGGTATTTTCCACTGAAGATGGCGCACGGATCAAGTCGCTGATCGAAGAGTACGTGGATAGCGATCAGGTCAGGTACTCCTTAGTAACCCAAAAAAATCAGCAAATTAAGATCAGGGTTACGGTCGCGGAAGTCTCGAAGGACGTGACGGAAACCCTGGGCATTGACTGGGGGCGGGGCAAGATCAGCACCGGCGTGAGTAACGATCTGACTATCAACAACGGCATCTACAGCAGCCTAGTTAAGGGGTTTAACTTCGACTCTCTGGGCGTAGCCATCAACGCCCTGGCGAAAAACAGCCTGGCTAACGTGCTGACCACGCCAAGTATCACGGTCACCAACGGGAAGACCGCATCATTTCACGGCGGCGGGCAGATACCTATTTTTCAGCGCAGTGAAAATGGCTCAACGGTTGAATGGAAAAACTATGGCGTCATGCTGAACTTTGCACCGGTGATCAATTCGGACTCCTCGATTAGCATGGACGTGAGCGTCGAATCATCTCAGATCGGCGGGTACTATAAATATGAGAACACCGAGCTGCCGACGATTAACGTGCGTAACGTGAAGACCTCAGTACGAATGCGGGATGGAGAGAGCTTCGTCCTCGGCGGACTGATCGACAACAGCCAAACGCAATATGTTAATAAAGTTCCAGGATTTGCCGACATTCCAGTGCTGGGCGCCTTGTTCAAGTCAACCGGGTTCACATCTGGGCGCAGTGAATTAGTCATCTTCGCCACCGTTGAGTATGTCAAACCCGTAGAGAGAAACTACATCAAGCTCCCCTACGCCAAATTCTCCAGCCCGTGGGAGGTCTTTTTCGATCTCGGGCACAGTGATAACAGCATTACCGATGTCTTTGTCAAAGGAGCCGACTATGTCATTAACTAATTCGCTGCTCCTTATTTTTATCTGCCTGGGCTTAAACGGCTGCGCGTTCGAAAGGCAGCCCGACGAAAGAAAGGCGTATTACGTTAAGTTTGTCGGCAACCCCGACCGCACCAAGATGGCAAAGCTTGAAAACTTTGTTTTAAGCAAGAAAATCGGCTCCATCAGCAGCTTGGCGATTATTTATAGCGATAACCACTATGACCGTGCGATCAGGCTGCAAGAAGAAATACAGAAACAGTATGGCATTAATGCTGTATTACAAGAGAGCGTGAACCAGCTTGACGCAAACTATATTGCCATCGGTAACCGGCATAAAACCGAGCGAGGTTGCTATCGGTTCCGGCTCTCTGATTTTAACTGGTACAGCTCCGACGAGCAGGCTCTGGATAACTATTCGGAGCGAGAAGTTTGCTCGACCAATGGTAATGATTTCGCTGAGAGAGCACGTTAATGTTCATAGAAAAACTAAAGAGAAAAAACGAGGCCAAAAAGAAAAAGGCCAGCGTGATTGTTTTAACCAAAACTGAGACTGATTTTTTATCACTCTCAGAACCACTCTCATTGTACGACGTCGATACGATGATCAAGCACATCCCCGCTGGCGACCTGCTGGAGTTTATTAATAACGCCCTGACGGGGAAAAATTATTTTGTGCTGGATGCCCAGAGCTACAGCGAGACTGAAATCGCGGACATCGCCATGATGCTGCGTGGTCGCTATCCCTCCATGCTGATCGGCAACGAGGATTCGATCCAGGCAACGTGGCAGGCTCGCGAGCTGGGGTTCAGCAGCTATTTTACCCGCACCAGTGAGATCCGCCTGCTGCTGCTGGGGATAGTGGAACACTTCGGCTATGTGCGCTCCAGAACTTCTCTGGTGATTGGGTTGTGCAATACCTCGCCTGATATCGACATTAATTATCGCGTTTTTCACGATCTCTGTAACAGCGAAATGATGAAAGGCTATTCAATGCTGTTTGTTAACTGCGACATCGCAAACATTTTCTTTGATGCCGCATTGGGGGTAAAGGCCAATAAAAACACCGTTGAGCACGTGCTGGGCTATGAGAATGAACTGGATACCACCTCGTCCCTGAAACTGGTGATGAAAATAAAAGATCACTTCGACTACGTTTCCTTCAACATTGCCAACGACGAGGCGCACGTTGACAACGTTGACGCCTTCCTCAACGGCGTTGAGAAATTCATCGAATCGCTGGCAAACTCCTATGGATTTATTTTTATTAATATCCCCTACTATTTTCTCACGCTGCACGGCGGAATTAATTTGCTCAATGAGAGCGACATCCGTGTGCTGATGACCAATGGGCAGATCGAGTCTATCTATAACCTTAACTATCTCAAGAACCGAATTGGCTTTAAGCAGGATAAAGGGGAGAAAAGAAGGGACAAGCTGATCTCCATCCGAAAACAGGCCGGTAAGCTGGCAACTGAAATCACGGATAAAGAAATCCACACCAAGCTGGGCATCAAGGTGGACTTCAACAATAACGCCAACCTGCTGGGGGGGTTGTTAACCGCTTTCAACCGTAAGAAAGAAAGCAAAAACATTATAGACAGCATATTTAGGTGATGACATGGATATAAAAACCTATGAAAAAATCAGAAACGCGCTGTTAGAGCAAATAAAAATAGAAAACTATGACAGCTCTGCCACTCATGAAGCGCTGATGAAAATTGAAGAACTGCTCATACCGGCGCTCGATCTGGAAAATATTATATTAACCAGAAGAAAGTTTGATGAGCTGATCAAAAGCTATTATGACGACATCTTCGGGCTGGGGCCCATCGAAGATCTGCTGGCCGATCCCAGCGTTAACGACATCATGGTTAACGGGTGTAAATCCATCTACATCGAACGGGCGGGCAAACTCATCAAGCAAGATTCTCAGTTTAAATCTAATGAGCAGATCCTGCGTATCGCGCAGCGTATTGTTGCGCCGATTGGGCGTCGGGTAGATGAAAGCTCGCCGATGGTCGATGCCCGCCTGGCCGACGGTAGCCGCGTCAACATCATCATTCCGCCCGTGGCCCTAGATGGCTGCACCATCTCCATCCGAAAGTTTAAAGAGGATAAATTAGACCTGATCGACCTGATCAACTTTGGCTCGATGAGTGAGGCGATGGGGCACTACCTGAGCCTGATGGTCAGGGCCAAGGCGAACATCATCATCTCGGGGGGGACGGGTTCAGGGAAAACCACCCTGCTCAATGCAATTTCGAACGAAATCGATGATGGCGACCGCATCGTCACAATCGAAGATGCCGCCGAGCTGCAGCTGCAAAAAGATCACGTCGTGCGCCTGGAGTCGCGCCCTAAGGGTGTTGACGGCGGCGGTGAAGTCTCGATTCGTGACCTGGTGATCAACGCGTTGCGTATGCGCCCAGACCGGATCATCGTGGGCGAGTGTCGTGGCGATGAAACCTTTGAAATGCTTCAGGCCATGAACACCGGCCACGAAGGTTCGCTCTCAACCATTCACGCCAATACGCCAAAAGACGCGCTGGTGCGCCTGGAAAGCATGCTCTCCATGGCGAACTCCAATATCTCGGCCAAAACCATTCGCGGCCAAATATCGCAGGCCGTTGATATTATTATTCAATGCGCAAGGTTGCCCTGCGGCTCGAGGAAGATTACCAACATTACGGAAATCGGCACGCTGGAGGGTGAGGTCATTCAAAGCCAGGACGTATTCCTGCTCGAAAGGCGAAAAGAGTCGGATACGGTCACGAAGTATGCGCATAAGCAGAATATCGCCTACTCCATTCTGGAATCAAAGGCCGCGTTCGCCGGGCTGCTCCCAGAGCTCAAAGGCATCCTGCATGACTAACCTGACGGGCTTCCTCATCACCCTGCTGCTTCTGCTGCTGATGTTCTCATACGTCAGGCAAAAGGCCGCGAAGAAGAAAAAGTGGGAGAACTTTTTCGGTAAAGCGAAGCCGGCTGAGAAAGAGAAAACCAAGGAAATAAAAAAGCTCATCGGCAAGTCTTACCTACCCGACTTCGTGTTTATTTTTGGCACCAAAAGCCTGGTGATGTCTCTGGTGGTCAGCGGCGGCTACATCCTGTTTTGGTGGTTCTGCTGCCTGACCTTCAGCGCCTCGTCGTTTGCCTATGTATTTGGCACCGTGATCCTGGTAGCTATTTCGTTTGCCGCGTTGTACGGCATCTACCAGAGCCGTTTCAGCGACTATTTCGAAGCACAGTTCCCCTATGCGCTGCGGCTTATCAGCCGCAACCTGGCCGTGGGCCAGACGATATACGCGGCCATTGATGCAGCGGCGGAGAACCTGAGCGATATCATGAAGCGAGAATTTACCCGCATCTCATTCCAACTGAAAAACGGCGTGTCCTTTGATGACATACTCAGCCGGGGTGAGAAAATCTACCCCTATAAAGGCTACTTTGTTTTTAGTTCGTATATTCGTATCTCCATACAAAAAGGCAGCAGTCTGAAAGATACCCTGCTGTCCCTGGCCAATGACCTGGTCGCCGCTCAAGTCATTAAGAAAAAAACCAAGGCGTTAACCTCAGAGGCACGCGGGGCGGCAAAGATCCTGGCGCTTTTACCGCTGCTGATGCTGGTCGTACTCTATAAGTTCGCCTTTTGGAACTTCGTTTACCTCTTCGATGAGCTTTATGGCCGCTACGTGGTGATTTACGTGGTCATTAGCGTCAGCATCGGGTTTTTCATTATTTCACGCATGATTAAGGGAGTTGAACTGTGATTTTCTTTATCTCAACCTCGCTCTTTATCGTCGGCGTTATTGTGTTTATCTGGGGATTAAAGAGCCACAAGAAAGAAGAAGAGTATTATGATAAATTTTACTTTATCGTTTCCTCACACGAGAACCTCGATGACTACCTCAGCCTGAAAAACAGGATTAAAGACCTGTTCTCTTTATTAATGAGAAAGCTATCATTCTACGTTGAAAACAACCTGTCCCATACGGAATACCATGCTCTCATTAATAAGGCAGGATATTACTCGCTGCAAGAAAGCACCCTATTTTATATTTATATCTCTAGCATATTTCTCTTTTCAACTCTGTCCCTAACGCTGTTAGCCTACCTGGGTAATCTGTCATTCTATGTCATTCCTGTTTTCATGATCGTGTACTACATTGGCTCAAAGATTTATCTCGAGAGAAAACATAAGAACGAGATCAAAAAGTTCAGGATCAACTTCGTCTACTTTCTCGATCTGTGCGCCACCTGTATCAAAACTGGCATGACGCTGACGGCCGCTTTAGAAACCGTTTCCCCGGTGCTCTATCGCTTCTCCGGTCTGTTAGGCAACAGCATGCAGAACTTTTCACGCACGCTGAAATACAGCGATATAAACATCGCCTGCGAAAAGCTCTATGAAGAGGTTCCCCTAAGCGAGGTCAAGGAGTTTATCGCAACCGTGCGTAACTCCGCCCAGTTCGGCGCTGGCATGCAGTCCGGTCTGCAAGAGTTATCTAAAGAGATCCGCCAGTTTCACTTTATAGAAACCGAAGAAAAAATTGGCTCCGTCAACGCCAAGATGGGGATACCGCTCATTCTCTTTATCATGTTCCCGGTTATTGTTGAAATCATTGCTCCTGGCCTGCTACGCGCCATGGGCAGCCTGTCATTGGAGATGATCTCGTAATGAAAAAGTTAGTCCTCACTTCGATAGTCTTTCTTGCTGCCTGCGTCAACGGCACGCCCGATATGTTGAGAAACGATCGGGAAACGGCTCAGCTGGCGGTCCGCGTCGGCGCCTTTGAAAAGGCCAGGGAGATCGCGGTAGATAGTCTGCAAGCGCAACCGGACAATATCGAGACACGCTTCTACCTGGCCGATATCTATTCCAAGATGAATAAATATGATATGGAGGGCCAGGAACTGGAGATTATTCAGGGAAAAATTAGCCGCGCAGATGAGAATTACCCAAGGGTGATTATCGAACTAATGAAGAACAGTCTGATGCGACATCAATATCAGGAAACTATCTCTCTGTATAAACAGAATTTTGCCGAAGGGAAAATGGCGCTTGCCCAAAGCGCTACTATGCGCGGCAAATCGCTGATGTATGCCGCCATTGCCTACTGTAAGCAGAATAAGTATGAAACCTGCATCGCCGAACTGAAGCGCGCCAGAACCTACCTGCCGGGAGACCCGGCGCTGGCCGACAACCTGAAGATTGCACAATACATGGCCAAGGCCAGCACAGGGGATATAGACCCTTCTCTGCTGTATGCCGGCTATAGCAATACGGAATCTAAAGAGATGTATGCCAACCTGATCATGGCGCTGATTCGCGGTGACCAAGAGACCCGCGCCTTTGAGCTGCTCAGCATGCGCTATTCCCGCGAGGATTCCATGACGATCATCAACGATCTTAACGGTATGAAAATCGCAAAATGATAAGTCTATTCACTAGAGTAGGGAGTGAGGAGCGAGGTATCTCAACCATCGAGGCCAGCGTGCTGCTGCCGATCCTCTTTATCATATTGATGATGATTTATGAGGTGCTGAGGTTTCAGAACGATATCTCAATCATTTATTTCAACGAAGAGTTTGCGTCACAGCGCGTCGATCTCTCGTTTTTAGACAACGATGTCGAAAAGATAAATGAAAACTTCCTGGCCGATTTAAAAAAGAGCGGCAGTGAGTTTTATTTCAGCGCGCTGATCTATTCGGAGCCAAAGATAACCTGCTATGAGGATGTCAATATCAAAGTCAGCAAAAAGTGCGGAAAGAAAACCAAGCTGATTAACATCGCCTATCAGATCCAACGTGAATACAGCAGCGATTGGATAAGCGACCTACTGTCTTTCCCACAACAATTTGATCGCGAGGTATTTATCGTCAATGATTACTTCCATTAACAGGCTTGTTGATAAGGAGGATGGCAGCGTCGCCGTTGAAGGCACCTTTGTTACCCTATTCTTGTCCGTGCTGCTGATTTATACCATGCAGCAGGCTTTGGTCATGTCAGTACAGTTTAGTATTAATAAACTGGCCGATCAAATGGTGAATATTATTTCCCATCGTGACAGCCTGTTTGGCAATGCCAATTTAAGCCAAGGCGACGTCGTTAACGTCGCTAAAATGTTTAGCCAGATCAAGAACGGCGGAGAAGCGCCGTTTTTCGACGTTTTCGTTGAGGAAATCGCCTACGCAACGGGGCAATACAGCATGTATAAGCTACCCGGGAGCAAAGAAGGCTGCCAGCTCACCAAGCGGCTGACTGACTATGGCATCGATATCAAAACCTCATTCGGCAAATCTAACTCGGTGTATCGGGTTTCCATCTGTAAAAAAACAGAACCGGGATTATTCTCTAAAAATAAAACGCTGCTGGCAGAAAGTGCCATCCAAATTGGCCATCATCATTAGAAGATAATAATCATGAAGAATAAATTCGAGCGTTTTTTAGGTGATGAACAGGGTGGATTAATGCCGCTGTGGGCGATTGGCGGCATGATGGTGGTGATCTCTATTTTTTGGGTCGAAAACTACTCCTCCACCATCATGGAAAAAACGCGAGAAATGCGGCTGACCTCCGTCGTGACCCGTACCTCGATGGTAGAAAGAGGAACGGTGACCGCCAATGCTGGGCGGCTAGCCGAAGCGACAGGCGCCAATATGAATCAGGCAACCCATGCCTTCTCAGCGGAGCTGCAAGAAACCACGCTGGAAAAGCTTCAGGAGCTAAAAGAAAATAAGCGGATCAGCGAACTGCTCGCGACCACTTCCAACGTCAGTCAAAACACTAACGTTCCCTTCGATGAAATAAACAAAACCATTGGCCTCGACCCAGAGGTCAGGATCTCCACGGCGGATAACGCCGTCAAAGTTTTCAGACCGTTACACGTGATTATCGCCGTCGAGGCCAGCAGTCTTAACCGTGCAAACGTGATGCAGGCGCGGGCGGCGCTAATGAGCTCACTATCCCGCCTGTATGCCGAAGCGCCGGCTACCCGAACGACGGTGATCCCATACTCTTTTCGCGTCAACTCCGGGGGCAAATGCTATACCGGGATCGCCCGGAGCGATGCCTTTTCATTTGTCTGGTGGGAAAGCTTCTTTGCGCAAGAAGATTACCTGGCTGAACTTGCAAATACATTAAGAATGGCCGAGGAATATCTCGGAAGATTAAACGCAGAGATTGATTATAGTAATCAGATGATAATATATTTGAATAATGAGCTTAGTCAACATGATCCCGGCACTCAGGAATATAAAGAGCTGACAGAACAAATAAGTTATTATCAACAAGAGATAAGACTTGCTGAGGCGATGCTGCCAATGGCTAATGAAAACATAAAGATTGCCAAAGAAAATGTCGATGCACAGAAAGAAGTTATAGACAACCTTAAGCAACAACAACAGTATATTGATTACTTTCCTCTGGCCAAGCATTACGCAAAAAGGTACGATAACTATTATCTTCTGGATGATTATACCGATAATTTTGCTAACTCTGGAATATTTTCAATTACGCAGAGTGATTTTGAACGCGCCGCAAAGACGACTTACCAAAGTGCGGAATATCTATCCTCCCTCGCGGTGAAACGCGGCGTTTATTTTGGCGATGCCGGCACCTGCCCCGCCAGCACCGTAAAGTATGGCCTGACCTCATCCCAAAATGTGAATAGCGCGCTTTCCGGCATCGACTTTAGCACCAATAAGATTAAAACGCTGGAAGGGCTACTGTGGGCGGGGCGCACCGCGTTTTCTGCCTCTCGCGGCATGGCACGCAACGTCATTATTCTGTTTGCGTCGGACACAAAAGAAGTTATCGATCCCGACGAGGTCACCGGCATCCGACAGAGCTGCGCAGCCATTAAGACCGGCTTTATCAATAATAAGTCGGCCAAGCTGATCGTCGTTACCCAGAATCAGGATGGCCGAGATAAGTTCGAAGAGCTGAGCTGCGCTACCCAGTGGTTCACCGATCCGGGCTATATCAACCTTGAAGATATAAACAACGAATCCACGCCAACGCTGGAAGAGCAATTCAACTTTATCTTCTCGCAAGAATCCACCACCAGGAACATTAACGCACATGAATAAAGTTATAACGATCGCGCTGATGCTGCTCTGCGCCCCTTTTTCCTATGCTAAAAGCAGCGACGAGCTCAATCAGTCCAGCTGCCAAACCGGCCCGATATATGAACGCTTCGGCGACGCAAAACGCCAGGCCGGCCTGCTCCGGTTCGACGGCCGCACCAACGCACGGCTGAGCCGTAGCCAGCTGGTGCAGTATCGATTCGTCACCGTGTTGCACGAGTACCTGGGCACACTGTGCCACCAGGAAAACGCTTACGACGCCAACAGCCTCGGCGCTTTGCTACTGACCAAGGAAAACATCGTCATGAGCCATGTCGGCACGGTGCATTTCGCAAGCGGTAGCGCCCTGGTTGATGAGGCGACGCTGGCGCGTTGCTGCTCGCACATCAGCCAGACGTCCGACTACGACGGCATATTTATTGTCAGCCGCACAGACTCAATAGGCAACGCGAGCCATAACCGAGCACTGTCATATCAACGCGGCTACCGTATCGCCGAGCGCTTACCTCAGGCCAGCCCCATTCACCTGATTGCGCTCGGCGCCAGGCCAGCGCGCAGCGGCCAGAGGCCGATCGCCAACCCCAACGATCGGCGCGCCGACATTTATCTCTATCAGCGCCAGTGAGATCCCCCTCCGGCTTAGCGCGGGATCACCAATACCGGTTGGCCAATCTCATCCAGCAGGCCGCGCGTGACGGAGGCGTTCAGCCAGCGCCCCAACGAAGACAGGTGGCGGTGCGAGATGATCAGCAAATCGCAGTTGAACAGCGCCATCTGTTCCGGGATCACCTCGATGGGCGTCCCCGCTGCCAGCAAGCCCTGGGCGTTGAAACCCTGCTGCTTCAGCGCCCGCGTCACCTGACCGACCTGCTTTTCCGCCAGCGCCTCTTCCCGTAGCGCGGCGGGGTACTCCTCGCGCTCATCGCTGTCGAAACGCAGGCCGCTGCGGCTGAGCGTAAAGGCATTGTCTACCACCGTCAGCACGATCACGTCGCCGATGCTGCCTTGCAGGCGCACCATAAAATCCAGGGCATTGCCGCTGTGTTCAAAGCAGTCCACCGCCAATAATACTCTCTCAATCATAACCATCCTCACTCGCCTGAGTTAAATCGCGCCCTTGAAGTTGGCTTCGCCCTTTTTCCAATACCCCTTGGCAAACAGCGCAGCGCGGGAGATACCCATTTCGTTGATAAAGCGCGCCTTCAGGTACGCGGCAATCTGGTGTTCGCAGGCCAGCCATACCTGCCCTTCGCCGGACGGCAGTTCGCAATGGCTGACGGCCTGCACCAGCGGGCTGTTCATCACGCTGTCAAAATGTCGGGTGCGAATTTGCCAGCTGTTCACCTGCAAAAAGGAATAATCGACATCCTGAATCTCCTGCGCATCGCCCACTTCGGCGAACCACAGCACCGGCAACGGGTCGGACAGCGAGGCGAGAATGGTGCGCATGGCGGGCAACGCGGTCTCATCGCCCAGCAACAGCAGCCAGCGAGTTTGCGGCAACAACCGGAAGCCGCCGGAGCAAGGGCCGGCGAACCCCAGCTTGTCGCCCGGCATCGCGTCGCGCGCCCAGTTCGACGCCGGGCCTTCGCCGTGCAGCACCATATCGATATCGAAAGTGCGGGCGAGTTTGTCGATGCCGCTCAGGGTGTAAGCCCGTCCGGCCAGCGTGTCGCGCCACGGGAAGAACACTTTGACCCAACTGGCCGGCTCCTGCGCGCGCGGATCGGCGATAAACTTATCCACATCGTCGCCGCTCAACGTGATGCGGCGGATCCGGGCGGTGACTTGCCGCACGGCGCTCACCCGGGCCTCCCGTTTGCGGCGGGTGTCTCTTTCCAGCATCTCGTCGACAATCTTATTCAGCGTGTTGTGCATCAGCCTTCTCCTGTGGCGCCGCCGACGGGTAGGTGTGTTCCCAGCCGCCGCCCAGCGCTCGATAGATATTCACCACGGCGATCGCCGTCTCCTCCTCTGAAACAATTTGCGCGGACTGCAGATCCAGCAGCGCACGCTGCGTGCTCAGAACGTGGATAAAATCGCTCGCACCGTTCAGATAGCTGTCGCGCGCCAGCGCAAACGCGTGTCGGTTGGCGGCCAGCGCCTCGGTCAGGTGCGTCTGGCGGCGCTGCTGGGCGCGATAGCCGGAAAGCGCGTCGTCGATCTCGTGCCAGGCGCGCAACACCGTTTGCTGGTAGGCGATGGCCATTTCCTGCTGCCGGTATTCGCTCAGGCGCACCCGTTGGGTGATTTTCCCCCCGTCGAACAGCGGCAAATACAGGGCGGGGCCGATGGCGAAGGTATGCGTGGACCAACTGCCCATATCCGCCAGTGCCAGTGCCTGATAGCCCGCATTGCCGGTCAGCGTGATGCGCGGATAGTAGTCGGCGGTGGCGATGCCGATCTCGGCGGTTGCCTGATGCAAACGCTCCGCCGCTTCGCGAATATCCGGCCTGCGCAGCGCCAGATCCGACGGCACGCCCATCGGCACCGCGCGCGCCAGCGTCGGCAGGGGCTTCGTCGGCGCCAACATCGCTTTCAGCGCGCCCGGCCGCTCGCCCAACAGCAGGCTGATGGCGTTGATCAAGCGTTCCTGCCGATCGAACAGCGCCGGCAGCAGGGCATCCACCTGCGCCAACTGCACCTGCGCCTGATCGACATCCAGTTCGTTGCCCGCGCCGCTCTGATAACGACTTTGCGTCAGCTGCAGCGTGCGCAGCGCCGTGGCGCGGTTTTCCTGCGCCACCGCCAGCTGTTGCTGCGTGGCGCGCAGGCGTAGATAGTCGCTCGCCACCTCCGCCGTCACCGACGTCAGCAGTGCGCGCCGGTTCTCCTGCGAAGCGGCAAAGCCGGCGCGCGCACTTTCCGACGCGCGACGCAGCTTGCCCCACATGTCCAGCTCCCAGGTGGCGCTGGATCCGCCGCGCCAGAGGTTATAATCCGCCTCTCCGCCGTTGCCGGACGGATCCATGCTGCCCACCGAGGTGGCGCGCTGGCGCTGATAGGCGCCGTCCAGGCTCAGATCCGGCATCAGCGCCGCCTCTGTCACGCCCAGCAAGGCGCGGCTTTGCTGCATGCGCGCCGTGGCGAGCTGCAGATCCAGGTTGCCGGCCGCCGCGCGCTGCACCAGTTGCGACAGCGACGCATCGTTGAATATCGACCACCAGGCCACCGGCAGCGCCCCGCCGCCGGCCTGCTCACCCCAGCTCTCGGGCAGCGCGTTCTGCGGCCGAGCGTAGTCCGGCCCCACCGCCCGGCAGCCGCTCAGCGCAATCAACAGCAGCGGGATCACGGCTCTGTTCATTGCAGGCCCCCGTCCAGCGTATTGATGCTGACGTCCGCAGACATGCCGACGCGCAGGGCGCTCAACAAAGCGGCGTGCTCTTTGTTGATATCAAATACAATTTTCACCGGGATGCGCTGAACGATCTTGGTGAAGTTGCCGGTGGCGTTCTCCGGCGCCACGGCCGCGAAACTGACGCCGGAAGCCGGCGCGATGCTGTCCACCTGCCCTTTCAGCGTTTGGCCGGGAAAGGTATCGATATGGATGTCCACCGACTGCCCGTGCGCAATGTTTTCCAACTGGGTTTCCTGGTAGTTGGCGATGATGTACAGCTTGTCCTGCGGCACGATGGCCAGCAGCGCATCGCCCGGTTTGACGAACTCCCCGACCCGCAGGCTTTTCTTGCCGATCACGCCGCCGATCGGCGCGGTGATGCGGGTGTAAGACAGGTTCAGCTCGGCCATCGCTTTCTTCGCCTGCGCCAGCATCAGCTCGGCATCGCTGTCCGCCAGCTTGGCTTGCAGCACCTGCTCCATGTTTCGCGCCGCTTTAAGCGTCGCCTCCGCCTGCGCCACATTGGCGGAAAGCGTGTGCACTCGCGTTGTCGCCTGCTGCGCCGCCTGCTGTGAACCCGCGCCGCTGCTGGCCATTCTCTGGTAGCGGTTCTGTTCCTGGCGCGCAAACGCCAGCTCCGCCTGCGCCGCCTGCCGCTCCGCCTGCGCGGCGGCGATCAGCGCGCTCTGTCGGGTCAGGTTGGCCCTGGCGTCGTCCTGGCGGGCGCGGGCGGATTGCTCCTGCGCCGTCGCCTGCGCCAATGCGACGTTGAATTCACGCGGATCGATCACCGCCAGCAATTCCCCCTGTTTGACCCACTGGTTGTCCCTGACCAACACCTGCGCAATTTCACCGGCAATCTGCGGAGAAATACGCGAGATATCGGCGCGAATATAGGCGTCGTTGGTATTCTGCTGTGTCTCTTTAATAAAGAACTTATTGATTAATAACCCCAGCGTAATGACGGCAACCGCCAATACGGCGACGGCGACTTTCTTGTTAGCCATAAAAGTGACTCCAATTAATATTTATTTCTGATGATAAAATGTCAGGCAGCGACCGAACGCGGCGGATAAATACGGGTCGGCATAACTAAAATCAGCGCGGTCAGTAATAACGCCAGGCCGGCAACCAACAGATAAAGATCGGCGCTGGCCAGCACGTGGCCCTGCCGGGCGGCAAGCTGCGCCAGCTGCTCCGCCGACCCCGATGCGCGGCTGTAGGCCGAGCCGAAGCCGTCGGCGATCGTACCGGCGTGATAATCCCCGCGCTGCCGGCTGAGCAGCGCGATGGCGCCGCCGGCAGCGGTGGCGGCGAAACCTTTCACCGCGTTGAACCAGGCCGCCGCAAACGGCCCGTCGGTCGGCAACAGCCCGCCGGTCGCCTGCATCAGCAACGGGATGATCGCCATCGGTTGAGCGACCGCCTGCAACAGCGCGATGACGCGGAACGTGTCGCCGTTCCATTCCGGCGTCAGCTGAGCCGCCAGCACGCAGGCGGTGGCCATCAACAGCAGGCTGATCGCCAGCACCCAGCGGCAATCCACCCGCGGCGTATTGCAAATTATGGCGACGATCGGCAGCGTAATTAATTGCGGCAATGCGACCCACAGCATTAAGTCGGAGGTTTGTTCCTGACGATAACCCTGAATCGCGGCTAAATATCCCGACGTGATATTAACCAGCGACACCATAATTAACAGCACGCCACCCAGCGTAATTAAGGAGAAAGACAAATTCCTTTTGCTTAATAGCTGCAAATTAAAAAAAGGCAGCGGGTGATACCATTCGTTAATCAGAAATAACGCCAATAATCCGCCGCCGCCCAATAATAAAACGTAGATCAGCGGCGAGTTCAGCCAGTCGAGGCGCTCCCCCTGTGAAATGCCCACCGTCAACATGCCGAGCGCCATGCCGCCGAGCAGCAGGCCGCGCCAGTTGAACTGCCGCAGGCGCTCCAGCCGCAACGGATCCTGCGGCAGGCCGTAACCGATGCACACGGCGGCGATCGCCATCAGCGGCAGGTTCCAGTAGAAATACCCGCTCCAGCCCCAGTGAAAGGCAAAGGCGGCGGCGGTAGCGCCCAACGTAGCGCTCCAGGCCGAGACCCAGCCGTAGGCACCCAGCCCCAGCACCTTGATCAGCGGCGGCATAAAACGCAGCACCACCGTCATCAGCATCGGCGGCAACGCGCCGCCGGCGAAGCCCTGCAGGCTGCGCACCGCCAGCAGCACGCCATACTGATCTCCCAACCAGGGCGTCAACAGCCCACCGGCCAGGTAAATGCCGCACATCGTCAACGCCACCCGGCGCAGCGAAAAGGTCGGCCAAAAACAGGGCGTGAACCCGGAACCGATCACAAAGCCGGTGACGTAGCATGTGGTCAGCCAGCTGCCGACATCGAAGCTCAGCAGCATGCCACCCTGTATATCCGCCAGCGCAAACTTGCTGGCGTTTTCCCCCACGCCGCTGGCCATCACCGCCAAAAACACGCCGAACAACCCCAGCCAGGTACGGCCGTTGATTTCACCGGCGCTGGCGAGCCATCGATTTTTGTGGTGCGGCGTAACAGACACCTCAACCATTCCCCACTCCTGCTGTTTCAGCCTCAATCTTTGTTGTCGTGGGCAGTATCCGGAGTTATTTCGATTGTTTAAAATGAAATGATGTAATTAACTAGTTGCACAAAACGCAACCCATTGAGCGCACCCCCCCCCGGAGAGGCCATGCCGCAAAAAATTGATTTCAACCTGATCTATGCGCTGAATCTGCTGCTGGAAGAAGGGAGCGTGAGCGGCGCCGCCGAGAAGATGAATCTGAGCGCGCCGGCAATGAGCCGCATTCTCGGGCGCATCCGCCGGCAGTTCGACGACCCGATCATGGTCAGAGCCGGTAAGCATCTGGTGCCGACGCCGCGTGCGCTGGAGTTGAAACGCCAGCTCGGCGACATCATCGAGCAGGCCACTGCGCTGATCGCACCGAGTGATGCGTTCGAACCCGGCAAGCTGACCAGAACCTTCACCATTCGCGCCAACGATATCTTTATCGGCGCGCTGGCGGGCGGATTGCTGGAGACGCTGCGGGAATCGGCGCCGCTGAGCGGCCTGAAATTCATCGCCGAAAGCGACGGCGAGGATGACGCGCTGCGCAGCGGCAAAGTGGATCTGGTGATCGGTTCCTCACGCGACTGGCACCCGGAAATCAAGACGCAGAGCCTGTTCACCAGCACCTTTCAGGCGCTGGTGCGCCCTGGGCACCCGATCATCGGCCGGGTAACGCCCGAAACCCTGACCCATTACCCGCATATCAGCGTTTCTCGCCGCGGACGCACGCAGGGGCCGATCGACGACGCGCTGCGCGATCTCGGCCTGCAGCGCAACGTCGCCCTGACCCTGCCGGGCTTTCATTCGGCGATGATGCTGACCATGAAATCGGACTTTATCCTGCCGCTGCCGCGCCACGTGCTGCAGGGGGTGAGCAACATCCACCTGCCGTTGGCGGAGCTCGAGCTGCCGCTCGAGCTGGAATCGGTGTTTATCGTCCAGGCCTGGCACCCGCGCCTGGATCGCGATCCGGCGCACCGCTGGCTGCGGCAGACCATCAAGCAGTTCTTTTTGCAGCGGGAGTGAGGGGGTTCGCCGCCCATAATGCCCCCTTCAGCGCATTATGACACTGCCGGCAGGGGCAAGTTTATCGTGATTAACAGCCCTTTGCCGGCCGGCAGACTGGCCTTTATCGTTCCATGATGGGCAGCGCAAATCGCTTTCGCAATGGAGAGCCCGAGCCCGCTGCCGCCGGAATCGCGCGCGCGGGAAGTCTCACCGCGAGTAAAACGCTCAAACATTTGCGGCAAATAATCCTGTGCAACGCCAGGCCCCGTATCTTGAAAAGCCAACACGATTTCCTGTGCGGTCTGTTCGAGACGAATGCACATTCGATCGCCCTGGCTACAATAACGAAGCATATTTTCGATAAGTATGCTGAATACCTGACCTAGTCTGAATTCATCCCCAATAAAATGAAGCGGCCCGCCCTCCTCGATAGAGATGGACATGCCCGCAGCCTCCAACTGAGGTTTAAGCCAGGCGACTCTCTCCTTTAACACGCTATTGATAGTAAAAACGTTTTTACTTAATTTCAGTTGGCCCGCACTGGCCAGAGAGAGGAAATACAGATCGTCAGTCAAATAACTCAGGTTTTTTAATTGCGTCATCACCATATTCAGCTGTGCCTGACTTGCAGGAAACACGTTGTCTATCATGCCCTGAAGGCGGCCCATAGCCCCGGTCAACGGTGAACGCAACTCATGGGCCAACGCCACATGCGACGCTTTTATTTCACGCTCGTATAAAGCGAGTTTATTGACCATCTCATTGAAATTTATTGAGAACCTTATTATTTCATCAGGACACGCCTGGACCAGCTCGGCTTGTTGCTTAAAATTTCCCTGAGCCACGGTTTCCGCAACGTCGGTGAGATTTCGGAATTGGGCGGTAAGAGGGCGTGCGATGCGCACGCACATTAACGTTATCAATGGAACGACAACGATCAGGAAAATAAGCAGCCATCCCCAATTTAAAGAAGTCAGCGAAGGTGTACTGTAATCCAGCCCCCAATACGTATCGACGATCTCATGAAACGCCTCTATGTCCAGGCTGGGGCTCTCGCGCAGCACCAAGAATCTTTCGTAAACCGATGCCGGCATTTCATGAATGACATAAAAATACTGGGCAGCAAAAATGCCCCACATCGCCAGAATAATGGTAAAAAGCGTCACGATGGCGACGATGACGATGCGAACAGACACCCAAAACAAAAGAGATTTATTTTTCCTTTTCATGATTTGCAAAACCTATAGCCGACGCCGCGCACATTAAAAATCACGTTATCAACGCCTGCCGCTTCAAGCTTTCGTCTTAGATTATAAACATGCGTATCCACCACTCTTTCGAGCGCATCGCTTTCAGGTAAACATTTTTCAAGTAATAGCTGACGACTCAGTGGCCGTGTCGACGCTTTCATTAACGTACTGAGAATGGAAAATTCGGTTAATGTTAAATCCAGAACATGGGCGCCGTCCTCGCTCGTGATGACTCTCGCTACCATATTAGCGATATCCAGTTCGAGCCTTTCCCAGCGCAATATTTCTTCGCCAGCCAGCTGACTTCCGCCGCTTCGTCTTAACACTGCCTGCACACGTGCCATAACTTCACCGGGGTTATAGGGTTTAACGATATAATCATCCGCACCATAGCGAAGAGCGCCAATTTTATCATGAGGTTCCCCCATGGCCGTGATCATGATAACCGGCGTATTCACCTTGCGCCTGAGCGCCGCCAATATTTCCGTTCCATTCATATCAGGCAACATCACATCTAGTAATATAAGATCGGGCTTCCAGGTTAAAGCCGTATTCAAACCCATCAGCCCATTCCCCACCACCGCGACATTATAGCCTTCACGCTTAAGGTAAGCCTCCAGTACATTTGCCGCATCGACATCGTCTTCAATGACTAGAACCCGTTTATTTTGCATCTCATTCCCCTGAAGGATCTTGGCTATTTATTGATTATTCATTGACGGTTAATTGACAAATCATCGGCATACTCCGCCTTGCGTGAACAGTCTTATCATACCGATACACATAATACCGAGGCTAATAATGTTAGAAAAGAAAATCATTAAAAATACGTTGGCTCTGCTGATAATATCCAGCATTCCACCCAGCCATGCAAGTAATAACGATAACAGCGGAACGGCATTTACCGTAAGCCTTGGCGCGGCATCATCGCCTAAATACAGCGGCTCAAATGAACAAACCTGGGGAGCCGCGCCGCAATTTCATTTCCAACAGGATAACTTTTTTGTCGATTCAATGAATGGTGCTGGTTTTCGTTTCCAAAGCAAGAACGGTTTATATTTCATTCCAACGATAGGCTATGATTCAGGGCGAACCGATGAAGATTCAGGTTGGCGTAAAGGATCTGACACGCTTAAAGGCATGGGAGATATTTCAGCTACCGTTAACACTGGCTTAGCTTTGGGATGGGCGGTAACGCCATGGTTGGTCTTAGAGGGAAAAGCCACCCTGCCGCTGAGTGATGGCCAGGGGATATCTTACGCGACCTCCGTCGATTTCATTCCTGTTCTGGATGAGGAGGATACCGTTGCGCTAAAAATCAGCGCATTATTTGCAGACTCTCGCTATATGAACACGTGGTACGGCGTTAATAGCACGCAAAGCGCTAACTCGGGTTACTCTCGTTATACCAGCTCAGGCGGTTATTACGGCACCGACGTGAGCCTGACGTGGGCGCATCAGTTTACCGAAACCTGGGGTGGATGGGTTGGCATTAACCATACCTGGCTGGGGGATAACGCCGCCAGTAGCCCTATCGTTAAACAAAAGGAGGGGACAACGGGAGTCGTGGCAATAAGCTACACGTTCTAAGCCAGTGCAAAAACCTGAAACCGCAAAGTGACGTTCAGAAGAGTAATGGGACTTTAAAGATCCTCCACTCAATAGCTTGCTGTAATTAAAGTTTCATTACTCTTCAACCGACGATTCAGGAAAATTTGACTGATGAAGTTAAAAACTGGGGTTTTAACGCGGTTTTCAAACGCTTTAGTAACGGTTTGAATATATAAAGCCTGGGGGCATTAACGCATTGCGGTACATCATGAGAAGAGCACGACTTGAAATCACAGGTTATTGCTCCTGCTCCGTTGCCGAGTATGGCAATACCGCTTTGAATGCCGGAACATGGGCTTTCATGACAATGAATCGCGGTGATGAATATTGATACCAGTAAAAAGATTAACGACATGGTTTTCACGATGACTTTCCTCATCACAGTTTAACTGTCTGAATGGTTTATTCACCCAAAATGAAAGCATGCCAAAAAATCATCAACCCAGTGTCAATCCACTGCAAAGAAACGCTCAACATGGCGCCAAAGTGAAAACACCCCGGTCTTCCAGACCCGGATAGCCGGATAGCCGGATTAAATATGCAGTTATTCATTTTCTACAAAATGAATCAGACGTTATCAAACCGAGAGTCGATACCGCAAAAACAGGATGAATTTATGTTTCTAAAGATTGCCTATTACCTTTTAACCCTATCATCAACGCTTGCGTTATCCGGCTGCGTTTCGCTTTTCTAATCGTCAGAGGCCTGAATGAAGTCACTCATTTACATTTCTATTCTGTCATCCATTTTTTTACTCAGCGGCTGTTTATCCATCGGCACGCACCTATTCAATAAGTAGCCGTAATAATCCCTCGCGCAGCCGGACAATCTCATTGTCTGGCTGCAAGATCTCATATCCATCTAGGTGGACGGTCATTTATGCTGCAGAGCTCGGCTAACACAGAAGAACAAGGGAGACGATGATTGGCGGAAGATCACAGGAGTCGCATTTGATAGCCAATTAATTTGAATTTACTCAGTTTTATCAATTTCGATTTTGAACCATGCCCCCTATTATGCCCCCAAATGATTTTGCTTGTAGGGTTTAAGGGGTCAGTTTGGATAACTTCCCATTTATGCTCCATAAAATCTCCTTTTTGATATCTGTCATTTTGCACACAAACACTGTGTTTATATAGTGTTTGATGCTAAACCATCCTCTCAAGCCCGCCAATCAAATGATAATTATTCTCGTCTATACCAAGCGTGACACAAAAAAGCAGCCGCCTGCGACAGCTGTCACACTGACAAATGTGGGTTAATCCCGGCTGCGCGTCCGTTCCCACTCCAGCTTCTGCAACCAGTCATACTCCCGGAGGATATTTTGAAGGGAGAGTAGGGAGCATTAATTTTCAAATTAAACAATTAATTATCTACTTGACGTACGTTTTCGTTCCATTGGCCCTCAAACCCCATTCACCCCAAACCTCCTCTCTGTTTTGTTTGATATACAGCACAACAACCAGCTGGGTTAATGACTTGTAAACTCCTTTAATTCTCGCTAAAAACTGGATATGCATACAGTATTTGTGTGCAATTTCAACAGGAGATGAGTTATGAGTGGTGGTGATGGTAAAGACAGCCGCGGTCCTGGCGGTGGGGTGAATGGTGGGCCGACGGGGCTGGGTGGGGGTGTGGATGCATCCGATCACTCTGGCTGGAGTTCAGAAAACAACCCATGGGGAGGCAAGGATAAGGACACTGGCGGGCATACTGGTGGTGGCAACAATGGTGGGGACAGGGATCCCGCCAACAGTGGCGGCAATGTTAACCTAAGCCTGTTTCCGGAAGCACAAGCGTCTGTCGCTGTGGGGGCACAGTTCAATCTTTCACTGTTCGATGGCGCATGGGGATTCAGCCTACTGAAATCCCAAAAGGTACAATCGTTTATCACAAAATCGATAACCAAAGTGAAAACGCTCGGTATTCCCACGGTAGGCACATTGTGGCGAACTAGTCTGTGGGGATTGGTCGTGGAAGGCATTACGCCAACCAAGATCGCTCCTGATGATATGTCTATGGTGCGACATATTGTGACGACACTCCCTGCGGATTTGGTCACTCAGACGCCGCCGGGCCAACTTCCCACTCAACCGGCAACCCTGGTCAGCGCTCGTATTGCTGACCTCGTTGATGAGGGGCAGCAAAAAGTAGCCGTTGTTCGTTCACCGTCGTTACCGATGAGCGTTCCGGTTGTGGAGGCCAAGCCCACCAAGCGACCGGACGTCTATACGGTAGGAATTGTACCGGGCATGCCTGATATTCATATTCGCGTCAATGCGCCGGCGCCGCCAACCACGGCGAAACCTGTGGACGGTGTTACCGAGATAAATAATGCTGAAGCCAAACCGTTGCCAGCGACGCAACCGGGTGGCAATACGCACGATGGTATCGTGGTGTTCCCTCCAGGCAGTAATCTGCCGCCGGCTTATGTGGCCGTGGTGGAGATCATTCCGCAAAATGAAGTCAATGCACGCGAAGCCGAACGCAAGGCATTTCTGACTTATCAGGATGCACGCCAACGTCGTGAGTCAGTTCAAACGGATGAGTACCGAAAGTCACACAGTTATCAATGGTTGCTGCCTGAACGGACTATCAACCAGCGACAGATTGAGGAAAAGCAGGCTCAAATCACCCTCAATCAGCGAATTGCTGAACGTCAATCTATCCAGGAAGCCAATGCGCGCGCTCGCCGTCAGGCGGGACGAGCCGAACAATTTCATCGTGACGTGGAAAGAACCAATGGCACCATTGCTGCATTAAACGAAGATCTTTCCCGGCTGCGTAAGGAAGAAAAGGATCTAGCGGCTCAGGTTGCTGAATTTGATCGCATTGCCAAAGACAATATGAGCAAAATTCGCGCACGGCAGCCGACCGATCCGGATATTGCTTCGTTGTCACCGCAAGCGCAAGCGGCGTTCTGGCGCAACCAGGCGAAGAAAGAATTCGTTCTTACGGTTGGCGATGGCGATTTGCCCAAATATCCGCCGGTCATGGGCAGCAAACCCAGTCCGCTGTTTCTGGAGCAGACTGCCTACTTCTGGCGTGAAAGCGGGTTTGCTATCAGCAACTATAATTCGGTGGCGACGACGGAGACACTGGAAGCCGGTATCCGTGGCGCGTTTGCCCGGGCCTCGGCGGCGTTGACGAGGACACCTGCGGAAAAACTGTATGCCAACGGGCAGGTCACCACGGCTGAGTTTGCTCAGCTCTCTTTTGTTTTTTCCGAGAGTTTGGACGTGCCGGCATTGACCGTCATGTCATCCCTGGGTGTTGGTCGGTTCGGATTGACGCGAGACGATGTGAGGAATTCGCTCGGCAACTATAATTCGGTGCGGTTACCTTATCGGCTGGTTTCTCGTGAGACGGGGGATGTCGGGGAAGAGAAAATCCACATCAACATCGTTCGCCCTGATGAGCGGAACGTAAAAGGTGCGGTGCCACTAAGGCCACTATCATGGGATGCGGTGAAAAGGGAGTTACGCTTTACCACTGATGACGGTGCTATCTCTCTGACCTGGACACCGGCGAATGACAAGAGCGTATCCGGTTATATTATTACCGTCACGCCGGTTGGTGCGCCTGCAGGCAAGCTTTCGACGGGGGGCAGTGTCGATGTGTCAGGGAAAGGAACGCTGACTGCATTGCCCAATGGTGATGTTCAGCAGATCCATGACTATATTTTGGTTCCACCGGTTGAAAGTGGTCTTGATCCGATTTATGTCATGTTCAACAAACCACGAAAAAAACCGGCCAAGGAGGATAAGCCTGAGCTTGTCAAACCCCGCAAAGGGCTAACAGAATTTGGGCATGATTATCATCGGCCTCCAAAAACAGAGGATATACACGGGCTGGGTGAACTCAAAAAAGGTGAGTCGAAGAATCCAGTTCAGGGGGGAGGAGGCCTTCGAGCACGCTGGTATGGCGACAAGGGCCGTAAATTCTATGAATGGGATTCACGGCACGGCGAGCTGGAGGGATATCGAGCCAGCGACGGTACGCACCTAGGTGCATTTGATCCCACCACCGGCGTACGTACTAAAGAGCCGAGACCTGAACGCAACATTAAAAAGAAATATCTGTAAGGAGAGTTATCATGGGACTAAAATTAAATCTTGTTTGGTTTGAAATTGATTCACGTCAATTTGTAGGGGAAGAATACTCTAAGGACTTTGGGGATGATGGCTCAGTTATCGAAGGCTTAGGGTTGCCATTGGAAGATAATATTAATAATGGTGGGTTCAATGTTGAACGTGGTTGGATTCCATTGCTTCAACCGTATTTCAAGACAAAAATTTCCCCTGAAAAATTTGCCTACCAGATCTCGTTCGATTATCAGGATGGCAATTGGTAATCTGACATTTTACCCATAACAAATAACGCCCAACAATTGCAATATTGTTGGGTTTTTTTGTTATTAAGATCAATCCCCTAAGAATACCGTATAGTGCAGGAGTGACCCTATTGCGATAACGGATTATGTTTAAAAAACATCCTTACCGTACAATAATTTCCGATCTCCAAACTCCCCCCTTTAAGGTAACACCGTTCACTTAAGATGTTTTGAGTGAACGGGGTACTGGGTTTTTGAGATACGAACGGTCCTCTTTTTGGGCCGTTTTCTCTTTTCTGGCAGGATGAACTGCTTCACATTCTCCCGCATTTTCTTCAGCTTCGTCGGGATTGTCCCCGGTTTTCCCAGTGAGCACCAGATGAGTTCATCCTGGATCAGTCTCATCGCCATCACGAAGCTTATTCGTAACGGAGACACCCTGGCTTCCCGTGCTATCTGGCTCATCTCCATTCTGATCAGATTATAGGCCGTCAACAGACCCCATATTTCCTGATATATTCCGCTCATTTTCTGACTGCGCAACAGCGTGGCTGTACTCAACTGGAACTGTTTCAGCTCGCCGTAGCCGTTTTCTATGCTCCAACGCGCTTGGTACACATAACGCAACGCGTCTGCCGGATACAGCTCCGGAGCGGTCAGAGAGCTGATAAAACCTTTGTAATCAACTGATTCATCTTCATATTCTATTAGTCGGACCTGCCAGTATTCAGGGAGCGAGCTGTCCTGTTTTCGGGCCTGTGGTGAGACCTGCATCTCCACAAGATGATCTCCTTTACCGAACGTTTCCACTACCCGGTATTTCGTGTTCCCTTTCAGGGGAACCAGCCAGTGCGCATCATTCTGTCTACGTTGCCAGTTAATCAGTAACTCTGCTGATAAATAGCAGCGGTCAAACAATGTCAGGCTCTTCGCCTGCGGCGATAACTGCTTCGCGTAGTTGACTTCGCCAGTGTTTGCCGGCCCGAATTTCACGTCATGGATCAACCGGCTGCGCAGCGACATCATGGCGCACAACCTGACCATCGGGTATTCAGTGTGTCTGTCTGGACGATGTTTTATGTACTCAAAATGGTCTGCAAGTTCGGGCGTATCGGGTGTGCGAAAAAGCGTGCCATCAACAGCGAACAGCCGTAGCCCGTGCCAGAGGTCATCCTTATCTTCCTGTTGAGTCCAGTGTCCGGCCGTCAGCGTAAAGAGTTCGCGAAGCGGTTCATCGCTAAGCCGCTGGCGGGCCTGGGCAATAGAGCTGGCAGCCAGAGTCTCACTTTCCTGCGAACCCAGGACGAGGTCGAGTTTTGTCACAACGTCCGTGATGGAGCGGTCGCGGTACAGGCCCATGCCGACAATGAGCCACACCACGAGTTCTGCGGGGAACTTACGCTTACGAATACTGGCTTTATTGGTAGAATCAAGCACCTGAGAAATCCACTCAAGGGGAATGGCACGCTGAAAACAGGAAAGTGAAGCGGGTTCAGCCCATGTCTGTGTATCGTCAAGCCAGGTCGAAAGCATAAAAAAGCCCCATCAGAGAATTGATGAGGCTATTGTCGTCTACCTACCGGATCGTTCAACCGATCATTTTGCTTAACCGATCGGTGTTACCCTTTAAGGGGCTTTATGGACGCTTTTTGGTGTCTGTTTTCCACTGCAGTAAACCGGCAATATCCTGTTCCCCCGCCGCTTCTTTTAAGCGGCGCTGCTGCTCGGCATACAGGACGTATTCAGCCTGCGCTTTTTCATCTGCCGCTTTCTTACTGACTGTGCCAGCCCCTTGTAGAACGTCACGGTCGTTAAATTGCAGAAACTGATCCAGCTTATCCTGCCAATCACGCAGGAACACCTGTTGACGACGCCGCGCCTGATCTTCAGCGAAATCTAACCACATGTTGACCACGCGATTGAGTTCGCTGACTTCGTCTTGATTGAGGTAATTTTTCGCCACCGTCACGTCGCTTTTGCGCACCTCTTCACCCTTATAGCTGCTCAAGCCCATATGGGGCTGGCTGGCGTCAGCCCGCTGATGGATAAGTTCGGCAGCGGTGTGGCCGGTGCAGGCAAAATGCAGCTTGTTTTGGATTGTTTGGAAAAACAACGTTGTCTCTTTAAGTGACGGCTGATAGTCGGCAGCTAATGCGAAGATCTCCCTAACCCGCAAATAAACCCGACGCTCACTGGCACGGATATCACGGATGCGCTCTAGCATCTCATCAAAGTAATCAGGCACAGCGGATGAACCTACGGGCGGATTTTTAAGCCGCTCGTCATCCATCACGAAGCCTTTGATTAGGTATTCCTGGAGCGTTTGGGTCGCCCACTGGCGAAATTGGGTGCCGCGAGCGGAACGAACACGATAACCGACGGCAAGAATAACGGGCAGACTATAGTGCAGGATATTGCGACTTACCTGACGGCCCCCTTCCTGCTGAACCTGTAAGTAAGACTTACAGGTTGCGTTTTGTTCAAGTTCCGCTTCTTCGTAGATCGCTTTGATGTGCTGCGTAATCGCCTGGGGAGTCACTTGATAAAGATTCGCGATGGTCGCCTGGGGCAGCCACAGCGTTTCTTGCTCAAAACGACATTCAACGCGCACTTCGCCGTCATCGCTGGCAAACATGACAAACTCACCTGCCGGTGATTGGGTTAAGTGCTTGTCTGTCATGTCGCCTCCGCTTTAATCTGACTTACAACGCTGTAATTCGCTTAGTATGCCAGAGAAGCCCATCGAAGCTCATTACTCGATCAACGGTTATTTTCCCAAAAAATGTCTGCGAGGTGAATCGCTCGGATAGGATTTTGTTGAATTCAAGAAAGTGTGGAAAACAGTAATTTGGCGGAAGATCACAGGAGTCGAACCTGCCCAGGACCGCTGGCGGCCCCAACCGGATTTGAAGTCCGGCCGCCCCACCGGGGACGAGGATCTTCCTTGGAGAAGAGAAGAAGCAAGGCGCTGATTATAGCGCAGTTTGTTCGCTGCGCTAAGCGGGAAATGGCGGCCGCCGGCGATTCGGCGGCCGGGGAGCGCTACTTCAGGAAATCCTTCACGTCCAGCAGGATGAACTCGTTGTCATCCGCCATATTGGGTTGGCGGCTGGAGGAGAACGGGAAGTTGTTGTCGTTGCCGACGATGATGTGGTTGGCGTCCACCACGTCCACGTTCTCGATGGTGAAGAACGGGAAGGTCAGCACGCCGTCGTTCAGCGGCTTGCGCGCCAGCTTGTTCGGATCCTGAATGTTCATCAGGTCGATATAGCCCAGTTTTTCGACCGGTTTGCCGACGTTGGCGTCCGAGAAGGCGATTTTATACACTCGCTTGAACTTGGCCACCTGGCTGAAGCAGTTGTCGGTCGGCGCACCGGCGGCGCAGGCCTTATCCGGCGTGCCTTCGCCGTTGTCGCGCTCGATCACCAGCCCGTGGGTGGCGTCGATCATGTTGAAGTCGCCGATGGCGTTCTGGTTGTCTTCCAGCACGTACTGCCAGCTGCGGCCGGTCCAGGCCTGCTGTTTCACGTCAAACTCCAGCACCCGCAGGTAGCGTTTGCCGCCGACGTTCTCGAACTGCTCGCCGTCCCACAGCGCCCCTTCCAGCAGCGGGTACAGCTTGCTGCCGTCCGGCGAGGCGGCCATGCCTTCAAAGCCTTTGGAACGCGCCACCTGGAAGTTCTGCTTGCCGTCCGGCGCGCCCGGCAGGGTCAGCGTCGGGTTGTCCGGCGATTTCACCACCTTGCCGTCTACCTGGGTGTCGAATACCGCCAGCACTTTGCCGTTCAGGTCGGCCTTGATCAGGTAAGGCCCGAACTCTTCACCGATCCATAAGGCATCGTCGGCAAACTGGAAGCTTTCCGGATCGAAATCGCTGCCGGTCAGATAACGCTTCTCGGTGCTCTCGTTGATGATGTGGAACGGCACCTTTTTATCCGGATCGTGCAGGAACACCGTCTTCAGCGGCGCGACCGTGCCGTCTTTGAAATCGATCTTGTAGTGATTGAGGTACAGCATGGCGTCCGGCGAATTGGCCTTGCTGCCGAAGCCGTTATCGGTCAGCACCCAGTAGGTGCCGTCGGGCATGTGTTTGATGCCGGAGTGGCCCTGCAGCGGCTGGCCGTCGATCGGCAGGCCGAGGCCGGTCAGGCGATCGGCGGATTTGCCCGCCACGCTGCCCAGCTCGGTGATGCGTTTGCCGCTGGTGTATTTGCCGCTCTGCTGCAGATCGCTCGGCGCGTCCTTCGGTGTGGAAACGGCGGATTTCACCGGCAGCAGCGCATGCCCGGCCAGCGTCGCTTGCACCGGCTGCGCGTCGGCCCACAGGTTGGCGCTCAGCGCCATGCAGCCGACCAGCAGCGCCAGCCGGGTTTTGGTGTTGTGCATGTCATTGTCCCTTTTCGTTGTTATCGCCCAGAAGTAAAAGCAACGTCACTATAGGGAGCGGCAATGACAGAAATATTATTCGGCGAACGCCCGTCGGTAGCTGTGCGGATGGAAGCGCCAGGTGATGGCGATCAACACCACCACCAGCAGCGCGTGGATCTGCCAGTCCAGCACGAAGCCGCCGCTGTAGTCGCGCAGCAGGCCGGAAAGGTAGGGCGTCACACCCGCCAGCAGGAAGCCGACGCCCTGCATAAAGGCCACCAGTCGCCCGGCCGCCGCCGGCTGGTGCAGGTGATCGAGCGCCAGCACCAGGCACAGCGGGAACGCGCCGCCCAGCCCCAGCCCGGAAACCAACACCCACAGCCACGGCAGCGTCTGCGGCAGATAAATCAGGCCGATAAAGCCGATCAGTTGCATCATCAGCGCCAGCAACAGCAGCGGCCGCCGGTCATGATTGCGCGCCAGCGCCGGCAGCAGCAGCGCCCCCACCACCTGGCCAAAGGTCATCAACGCCAGCAGCGAACCGCTGGCCTGCGGCTGCCAGCCGAGCTGCATGTAATACGGCGGCAGCCAGGCGATCAGGCTGGTATAGCCGCCGTTGATCAGGCCGAAATAGGCGCCGAGCAGCCAGGCGCGCCGGTTGCGCAGCAGGCCTGGCCCGCGGTGTTCTCCCGCCGCGCCCAGGCGAGACAGCCCGCGGCTGACCGGCCACCAGGCCACTAGCGCCACCAGGGCCGGCAACGCCCACCAGGCCAGCGCGCTGTGCCAGTCGTGCCCTACGCTCATCAGCCACGGGGTGATCGCCGCCCCCAACCCGCCGCCGCCCATCAGCGCCGCCGACCACAGCCCGGCCACCAGCGCCATGCTTTTAAGGAAGTGATGCTTGATGATGCCGGGCATCACCGCCTGGATCACCCCGATACCGAGCCCGCCCAGCACCGCGCTCATCAGCAGCTGCACGCTGCCGGGAGCCAGTTCGCGCCAAAGCGCGCCCAGCCCGATCGCCAGCAGGCTCAACGTCACGGCGCTGCGTTCGCTGAACAGCCGATTGATGGCGCCGCCCGCCAGCGCCATCAGCCCCATCATCAGCACCGGCAGCGTGGTCAACAGCGCCGCGCCGCCAAAACTCAGCCCGGTGGCCTGGCGCAACGTCGGCAGCAACGGACCAATCGAGGTCAACAGCGGCCGCATGTTCAGGCCGATCAACACCAGCGCCAGCAGTAGAGGATTGAGCCAGCGGCGCGGGGAAGGTGAATTAACAGAATGATTTAACACGGCATATTCCTGGTACTGCGAAATGAAGAGTGCGGCGTCACAGCGCGATCGCCGCAGCGTTGCGTTACTGTAGGCAACGCCGCTAGTATTGGGAAATTAAATAATAAAATAGCCAACAGTGGGAAAATGAATCGCTACCCGATGTTCAATCCGCAGCTGCTGCTCAGCTTCGTCGCCGTGTGCGACAGCAACAGCTTCACCCGCGCCGCAGAGCGGGTGTTTTTGTCGCAGTCCACCGTTAGCCAGCAGGTACGCCGGCTGGAAGAGATGCTGGGCAAGCCGCTGTTTGAGCGCTCCTCGCATCAGGTGCTGCTGACCGAAGAAGGCGTCAAGCTGTTGAGCTACGCGCGCCGCATTATCGCGCTAAATGAAGAAGCCCACGACGCGCTGACCGGCATCTGGCGCGACGGCGTGCTGCGGATCGGCATGCCGGAGGATTTCGCCGTGCCCACCACCGAGCTGCTGGCCGACTTCAGCCGTGAGCACCCGCACCTGCGGCTGGACGTCGCCAGCGGCCTGAGCGCCGATCTGCACAGCGCCTACGCGCGTGAAGAGCTGGATCTGATCCTGGTGAAACAGCGCCGCCGGCAACCGCCGCGCGCCGCGCGGCCGGAACCGCTGCTGTGGCTGGACAGCCTGGCCTTCCCGGCCATCGTGCAATCGCCGGTGCCGCTGGCGGTGTTCCCGCTCAACGGCCTGTACCGCGACGAGCTGTGCCAGGCGCTCGACAACCTCGGCAAACGCTGGCGCATCGGCTACAGCAGCGCCAGCCTGGCGGCGCTGACCGCCGCTTCGGCCGCCGGGCTGGGCGTCACCCTGCTGCCGGCCGGCTGCCGTCTGCCCGCGCACCGGGTGCTGGGCGAGGCCGAAGGATTGCCGCCGATAGACAGCTTCGAACTGGCGCTCTACTACCGCGACGGCGCCCCTGCCGCCACGCTGGCGCTGGCCCAGCGGCTAACGGTGTTTTGCGGGTTGAAATGAGGCCGCTTACGCCACTATCTGCGGATGTTCGCGCTGCAGCCAGTCGATAGTCCGTACCCATAGCGCTTCTGTCTGCTCAAGGCAAGCTTGTACCGCCGCGTCCGTCACCAAGTCGCCGGAATAATCCGCCACGTTGCGCTGTTTTCGCAATGCATCCAGGCAGATCATTGCCTCGCGCGGCAACCCTACAGTGAGCGGCAACGTTTGGATCATGGTCTGGTGATGGCCAGGCCTGCTGGCCAGCGTGCGGTATCTTTTGGCTTGCAAAGCGGCATTCGCCATTTGCATGACCGCTTTATATGCCGTGTCGAAACGGCTCTCATTGCTGAGCTGAGTGATACCCGCATCGCGTCGGTTGCGAGCGGCGGCGGCCAGCAAGTTTTTAATCGCCCCCGCGTCAGGCGTTATCACCTCCAGTCCCAGCCCGACCAGATTGTCCAGCGTCATCCTTGTCTCCCGCAATCCAGAGTTGGGGTTTCTGCATAATGTCCTGAATAAACGCGGAGTTCTCGGCCAAAGCCGCTCGCCACTCTTCCGGCGAGTACAGTTTGGGGTTAATTTCCCGACCCAGCGTTGCCTGCAGCGGATAAACCGCCTGAATTACATCCGCAAAAGACAGTTTACCGACGATCAGAACATCGATATCACTGGCCGCCGTCGCTTTGCCACTGGCGACGGAACCAAAGATGAAAGCCCGTTCAATGTCCTCCCCAAATCCTGCCAGCACCTGCCGTAAGCGCGCAGCCGGGCCGCAGGTCTTGCGGAAAATCGCCGCCAGCTCGGGAAAAATCAGGCAATCGGCGTTAGCCTGATAGCAAATTTGGTTGCCCTGCCGCTGCCTGAGCAAGATGCCGCCTTCAGCCAGCCGGCTCAACTCTTTATGTAAAGTCCCGGCCTGAGTTGCGGTGCGCCGCGCAATTTCTCGCACATGAAACGCCTGCCCGGCTTCAATAAACAGCAGGCTTAGCACTTTCTACGGTATTCGCTGAACAGTAATTCGAGCATCGGATCGTGCATCACGCTGACCTCAATGTAGCTTTAATGACTACAAATGTAGCCATTAAAGCTGCGAAAGAGCAAGCCAAGAGCACCATTCCGCCGGCAGACGCCGATCATTACCAAATCGAATAGTCACCAGTGGCAAATGTCGCTGCCAACCTGTCGGTTCCTCTCCTAAATTGGAGGATGTTTTCACTCCCTCACCTCTGGATTAAGGAACCGAACGTGGAAAACCCTCAGCAACCGGGCCGCAGAGCCTTCCTCAGCCAAACCGGCAAACTCACCACCGCCTGCGCGGTGATCGGCCTGACCGGCGGCATGGCGCAGGCCGCTTCGCCTGGCGGCGAGCCGTGTGCGCCAACGCCGATGACCCTGACCGATCGTCACTACTGCCTGAGTGAGGTGCGGCTGGAAGACGGCTTTGAATACGACGGCGAAACGGTGATCGGCACCCGCACCGCGCTGTATACGCTTGAGATCAAAGACGGCAAGATCGCCGCCATTCACGCCGCCAACGCCGCGTTGCCCGCCGGCGTGCCCCGCTATAAGGCACAGGGCCAGCTGCTGCTGCCGGCGTTTCGCGATATGCACATCCATCTGGACAAAACCTTCTACAGCGGCCCGTGGCAGGCACCGCGCCCGCGCCGGGGCAAGACCATCATGGACATGATCGCGCTGGAGCAGACGCTGATCCCGACACTGCTGCCCACCTCGCAGCAGCGGGCGGAAAACCTGATCGCCCTGCTGCAGTCCAAAGGCAGCACCGTGGCACGCAGCCACTGCAATATCGATCCGGTCAGCGGCCTGAAAAGCCTGGAACACCTGCAGCGCGCGCTGGAAAACCACCGGGCGGATTTTAGCTGTGAAATCGTCGCCTTCCCGCAGCACGGTCTGTTGCACTCCAAGGTCGATGCGCTGATGCGCGAAGCGATGCAGATGGGCGTGCAGTACGTCGGCGGTCTCGATCCGACCAACGTCGACGGTGCGATGGAGAAATCGCTCGACGCCATGTTCCAGATCGCCCTCGATACCGGCAAAGGCGTGGATATCCACCTGCATGAAACCAGCCCGGCTGGGGTCGCCGCCATTAACTACATGATCGCCACCGTGGAGAAAAACCCGGCGCTGCGCGGCAAGGTCACCATCAGCCACGCTTTCGCCCTGACCACGCTGACGCCGGGCGAACTGGCGGAAACCGCCACCCGGCTGGCGGCGCAGCAGATCGCCATCGCCTCCACGGTGCCGATCGGCGGCCTGATGATGCCGCTGCCACAGCTCAGTGAGAAAGGGGTATTCGTGATGACCGGCACCGACAGCGTAATCGACCACTGGTCGCCTTTCGGCACCGGCGACATCCTGGAGAAGGCCAATCTGTACGCCCAGCTGTACCGCGGTTCCGACGAGTATCACCTGTCGCGTGCCATGGCCATCTCCACCGGCGGCGTGCTGCCGCTGGACGATAAGGGGCTGCGCGCCTGGCCGAAAGCCGGCGATGCCGCCGAGTTCGTGCTGGTCAACGCCAGCTGTTCCGCCGAGGCGGTCGCCCGTCTGCCGGCGCGCAGCGCCACCTTCCATCAGGGGCGCCTGGTCGCCGGCCAGGTGAGCAAAGCCTAAGGTCGGTCCGTTGTTGTCATCATGATGGCCGTTTTTGGCCTTCTGCCAGAGTAAGGCGCGGCGCAAGATGGTCGCAACACACACTGGCGGAGGGCCGAAAATGTCACAGAGCGCGTTATTGATCATCGATGTCCAGCAATCATTCCAGCACCGTCCATTCTGGCAGGAGGACGATCTGCCGGCGTTTCAACAGGCGCTGACCCGCCTGATTGCGGGCTGCCGACAGCGCGGCGCGGCCCTGGTCGACGTGCTGCACGTTTCACCGCAGGGCCCGTTCTCACTGGCTTCGGGCCATGTGCAGCGCCTGCCGTTCCTCACCCACCAGGCGGATATCACCGTACACAAGCATGTGCACAATGCGCTGACCGAATCCGGCCTCAACGCCTGGCTGCGCGAGCGGGACATCAACCACCTGATCGTCTCCGGCATCCGCACCGAGCAGTGCTGCGAAACCACCACCCGGGTGGCGTCCGATCTCGGTTATCGGGTGACTTTCGTCACCGAGGCGACGTTAACCTTCCCGATGCGCCATCCCGACGGCGAAGTCTTTACCCCCGCGCAGTTGAAGCGGCATACTGAAACCGTACTGGTCGATCGTTTCGCCCGCATCGCCAGCGTGGATGAGGCGCTGGCGCAACTCGCACAGGAGTAATCATGTCGCAGGCCGTCTATTTTCTGCTGTTGCCCAACGTGCTGTCGCTGGACGTCAGCGGCCCGGCGGAAACCCTGCGCCTCGCCGGGCAGTTCAGCCTGCGTTACCTCAGCCCGGCGCCGCAGATCGTCTGCTCCATCGGCATGACGCTGAGCGGCCTGCAGCCGTTGCCCGAACGCCTGGAAGACGGCGCCATCCTGGTGCTGCCGGGCGTCGGCGATTCGCAGCGCTATTTCGCCGGAGAGGAGGCCGAGCAGGCGCGCCGCTGGCTGGCGACGCTGCGGCCCGATCTGCAACGGCAGCGCATCACCCTGGTGTGCATCTGTTCCGGCGCGCTGCTGGCGGCGCAGGCCGGGCTGCTCGACGGCTATCAGTGCACCACCCACCACGACGTCATCGAACGTATCCGTCTCCAGGCGCCGGCGGCGCAGGTGAAAGAGAACCGCATCTTCGTCGAAGACCGTGGCGTCTACACCAGCGCGGGCATCACCACCGGCATCGATTTGGCGCTGCACCTGGTCCACCGCCACTGCGGCTCCGGCCGGGCGCGCGACGTCGCACGCGACATGGTGGTTTATTTCCGCCGCGCCGGCGACGATCCGCAGCTGTCGCCCTGGCTGCGCTACCGCAACCACCTGCACCCGGCGGTGCACCGCGCGCAGGACGTGATGGCCGCCGAGCCGGAGGCCGACTGGTCAGTGCCGCAGATAGCGGAGAAAGCGCACGTCAGCAGCCGCCACCTGGCGCGGCTGTTTCGCAACCACGTTGGCATCAGCGTGCGGGAGTATCATGAGCAGCTGCGGCTGGCGGTGGCGCAACAGCGCCTGCAGCAAGGATATGGCTTGGAGAAGGCCGCGCTGGCGGCCGGTTTTTCCTCCGGGCGGCAGCTGCGCCGCGCCCAGCAGCGCCAGCACTCGCCGCTATGACACCAGCCGGCGGGTATCCAGCCGCTGCAGGCCGACAGACAGCAGCAGGCTGAGCCCCAGCGCCACGCCGAACACCCAGAAGATATCCAGCAGCGGGTGGCCGGTGAAGTCCAGGTGCCGGCTGCGCATCACGTTGACGATCAGGGCGTGAAAACCGTAGATCGCCAGCGAATGGCGGGAGAACGCGCTCAGCCAGCCGATCGGCTGCGGCAAACAGTGTTTCACCCACACCAGCAGCGCCACCGCCGCCATAAATACCAGCGGGCCGCTGTAGATGTAGTAGGTATCGGCGAAGTTGCCGTTGATGAACAATTGGTGTTTGGTGCCGCGAGCGATCAGCGCCACGCACAGCGCAAATCCCAATGCCGCCAGCCAGCCCACGGCGCGCCCGCGCGCCTCCATCATGCCAATCGCCCGCCCGGCCAGCGCATACAGCAGGTAGTAGAAGGTATCGCCGTAGATATACAGGTTAACCGGCAGCAGGTGCGCGTTGCCGAAGGTCAGCTTGTCGGTATTCGGGTTGGCGATCACCGCCAACACCACCAGCGCGGCGGCCAGGGCGTAGCGCGACACCGGTTTGACGCTGATCAGCGGCGACAGCAGGTAAATCACCGCGATGGCGTAGAAAAACCACAGATGATAGAACACCGGCTTTTGCAACATGCCGCGCAGCGATGGCCAGAAACCGATCTTGGTAAAGGCCGCGATATAGATCAGCGCGATGGCGCTGTAGAACAGAATGCAGCAGATGATGCGGGTGAAATGCCGGCGGCCGGCGCTCTTTTCGCCGAAGAACAGGTAGCCGGAAATCATAAAGAACAGCGGCACCGATACGCGCGACAGCGAGTTCAGCACGTTGGCGATATCCCAGTTGTGCAGCCCTATCGCCGCGCCGTTGGTGACGTAATAGGTGGTGGCGTGGATCATCACCACCATCATGCACGCCATCGCCCGCAGGTTGTCTATCCAGCCGATTTTCTCGCTCAAACGCTCGCCCGATCTTGTGTCATATTGATATGTTAAGAAGAGGTTATCGGGCACGGCGTTCGGCGACAACCCAAAAGCGAAATATCAGAATGCACTTAAACAACACCTTATGATTGCGAAGGTGAACAATTGGCGGCAAAATAGCCGCCATAACTCGCTCAGTTTGCGCTTCCCGCCCTGGCAGTTCCTTTTTCTCTTTTACTATCAGTACAATAATATGAAAACGACATTACCACCTGCGGCACGTTTGGGCCGGCAGGCGCTTTTATTCCCTCTTTGTCTGGTGCTGTTCGAGTTCGCCACCTATATCGGCAACGATATGATTCAGCCGGGCATGCTGGCCGTCGTGGCGGATTTCAACGCCGGCGAAGAGTGGGTACCGACCTCGATGACCGCCTATCTGGCCGGCGGCATCTTCCTGCAGTGGCTGCTCGGGCCGCTGTCGGATCGCCGCGGCCGTCGCCCAGTGATGCTGGCCGGGGTGGCGTTCTTTATCGTCTCCTGCCTGGCGATCCTGCTGGTCACCACCATCGAGCAGTTCATCGCCATGCGTTTCCTGCAGGGCATCGGCCTGTGCTTTATCGGCGCGGTCGGCTACGCCACCATCCAGGAGTCGTTTGAAGAATCGGTGTGCATCAAAATCACCGCCCTGATGGCCAACGTGGCGCTGATCGCCCCGCTGCTCGGGCCGCTGGCCGGCGCGGCGCTGATCCACGTCGCGCCGTGGCAGAGCATGTTCGTGCTGTTTGCGGCGCTGGCGGCCATCGCCTTCTACGGCCTGTGGAAAGCCATGCCGGAAACCGCCACGCTGCAGGGCGAGGCGTTTTCTGCCGCCAACCTATGGCGCGACTACCGCCAGGTGTTGGGCAACCGCCGCTTCCTGTGCGGCGCGCTGGCGATCGGTTTCGCCAGCCTGCCGCTGCTGGCCTGGATCGCCCAGTCACCGGTGATCCTGATCAGCGGGGAGTCGCTGTCGACCCTGGACTACGGCCTGCTGCAAATCCCGGTGTTCGGCGCGCTGATCCTCGGCAACCTGACGCTGGCGCGCCTGACCGGCAAGAACAGCGTGGAGCGCCTGATCAAGCTGGGCGCAGGCCCGATGCTGCTGGGGCTGCTGATCGCCGCGCTGGCAACCCAGTTCTCCAGCCACGCCTACCTGTGGATGACCGCCGGCCTGAGCCTGTACGCTTTCGGCATCGGCCTCGCCAACGCCGGGCTGTACCGCCTGACGCTGTTCTCCAGCAACGTCAGCAAAGGCACCGTGTCGGCCACTATGGGCATGCTGAGCATGATGGTATTCACCGTCGGCATCGAGCTGGCCAAGGTCGCCTACGTCTGGGGCGGCAGCGGGCTGTTCAACCTGTTCAACCTCATCAGCGGCCTGTGCTGGCTGACGCTGGTGGCGCTGTTCCTCGGCAAACGCCGCAACGGCGACCCCACACCGCAGCCGACCGGCGCGGTGTAAACGCGACGATAAAACGCCGGTCCGGTTTCCCGACCGGCGTTTTTTTATGCGGCCTCAGCCGAGCAGCTCCCACAGCGCATACCCCGCTCCCACTACCGCCACCCCCAACAGCAGCAACGCCGACAGGACAGAGATCGCCCGCCGCGCGCGCTGTAGCGCCGTTCCCGACAGCAGAGTGATATAGGCCAGCAAGATGGCGAAATCCGCCAGCACCCACAGCGCGGTCAGCAGCGTCAGGCTGGCGCCGATCGAGGGAGTGACGGCGATGAACTGCGGGAAAAAGGCGACGAAGAAGATGATGTCCTTGGGGTTAGCGATGCCTACCAGAAAACCGTTTGCGATCGCCGAGCGTTTTTGCGACGGTGCAACGGGCTGCGCATCGGGGGTTCGTGCGGATAAATCCTCATACAGCGAGACGATCGCCATGCGGCCGATAAACAGGCAACCCAGCAGGCCTATCCACTGCAGCAAGCGCATATCCACCGCGAACAGCCCGGTGACAACCAGCGCGGCAATACCGATCAGCAACAAAGAGGCCCCATTGCTGCCCAGCGCGGTCAACAGCGCGCGCCGGGCGCCAAAGCGCGCCGCGGTGTTGGCGACCATCATCACCACCGGCCCTGGCGTGGCGATCAGCAAGAAAATGGCGGCGAAATACGCCGCCAGCAACGACAGGTTCATCTTTATTTCACTCACATTCAGGCGGTTGGCGTCGGATCATTATGATGCCGTAGCCCCCGCCTTGAAAAAGGAGTAATCCTGTCGTTTACTGTGAGCCAGACTCATTCTTAGAGACGCCGCGATGGCCAGTTCCCTTCCGCCGCTTTACGCTCTGCGCGCCTTCGAGAGCGCCGCCCGCACCGGCTCGTTCACGCTGGCCGCCGACGAGCTGCATCTCACCCCCAGCGCCGTCAGCAAGCACATCAAAACGCTGGAGCAGCACTTCGGCTGTCGGCTGTTCCAGCGCAACGGCCCACGCATCGAGGTCACCCCGCAGGGAAAAATCTTCGCCGCCGAGCTGCAGCAAGGGTTTGGCCGCATCGAACAAGCCTGCGAGCTGTTCAGAAGCCACCGCGATCTGCTGCGGATGAAGGCGCCCTCCACCCTGACCCTACGCTGGCTGCTGGACTGCCTGAGCCGATTCCGGCAAACGGCGCAGGCGTTCGAGGTGCAGGCAGCCAGCGTGTGGATGGACATCGACAGCGTGGATTTTTTCAGCGAACCCTACGACTGCGCCATCCTGCTCGGCAACGGCCATTTCGGCGCCAATACCGCCGCCGCCAAGCTGTTCGACGAATGGCTGATCCCAATTTGCGCCCCCGCGCTGCTCGCCGACGCGCAGCGCGATCTCGCCACCTGCCCGCTGATCCATCCTTCGCCCGATCGGCGCGACTGGCGACGCTGGCTGCAAAAAAGCGGCATCGCAGCCCCGATCGATCTCACACGCGGCCAGGTATTTGATTCACTGGAACAGGGCAACGCGGCGGCCATCGCCGGGCACGGCGTCTCGATCGGCGATCTGGCGCTGAGCCTGCGGACGATTGAGGAGGGGTTATTGGCGCTGCCTTGTGACGCCGCCGTGCGTACCGGCGACGGTTACTATCTGGTATGGCCGGAAGAATCGGCAAAACGGCCGCTGATCGAACGTTTACAGGCGTTTCTCACCGCCCAAACGCCCGACATCAGCCGGGCCGCCGTCAGGTTTATCGGGTAGGGGACTCGCTACCGAACAGCCCGCCGTCGCGCAGCAGATGCTCGTTGCCCTTGCGCCGGGTAAAGCCGCTGCGATCGAAGAACTCCAGCACCTGGATCGCCAGCTTGCGCCCGACGCCGAGCCGATCGCGGAAGTCGGCGGCGTTGGCACCCCCGCGCTCCGCATCCAGCTCGCGGATCAGCGCCGCGAACTGATCGATGCGTCGGCTGAGGTAGTAGCGATCCACCACCACCGCCGTCACATGGCCCAGCTGAGCCGCCTTGCGCAGCAGCGCGCGCACCCGGCTCTCTTCCTCGCCCAGTTCGCTCGCCAGATCGCGCACCCACCACGGCTCGTCGCCGAACAGCGGTTCGATGCGCGCCCACAGCGGCGCCTCGTCGGCGCTGAACGCCAGGCCGTGTTCCGGCAAGTGCAGCCAGCCGCGCGTATTGCGCAGCACGCCGGCCTTCAGCAGCCGATCGATCATCATAAACACCAGCGCTTCCTGCTGCTGAGGCAGCGCCATGCGCCGCAGGCGGGCGCGTCCTAAGCCCAGCTGATCGGCGTGCTGTTGGTGATACTCCGCCAGCACCTGCAGCAGGCGGCTTTCCGCCTGTTGCACCTGATCCTGCGCCAGAGCCCGGTCACCGACGATCAGCAGATCGCGGTTCGCCAGCAGTGCCGCCAGGCCGTCGTCGGTCAACTGACGCGCCCAGGCGAACGCCGCCAGAGACAGCGCGCCCTGCGGCAACTCAAGCGCCAGCGCCCGCACGTCGTCTTGCGCCTGCGCCAAGGCCTGCAGCCATGCCAGATAGTCCGGCTGACGCTTGCCGCGCTTGGGCGCATTCAGCCTGAGCACCCGGGCCGCGCCCAGCGTTTGCCGCGCGCCGATATCGCGCAGCACCAGCCGATCGTTTTCCGCCAGCCACAGCGGGCGATCGAGGATCAGTTCCGCCAGTCCGTCGTTCAGCAGCGAAATGCGCCCGGTGATGTGGCTGGCGGCATGGTGCAGATGCAGCGGCTGCCAATGGCGGATCGGCCGATCCGTCTCAAGCGCCACCAGAATGCGTTCCGCCGCTTCGGGCGGACGCTGCGCCAGCAGCCAATCACCGCGCGCGATCCGCTCTTTATCGACATCGCCGCTGATGTTAAGCGCGATGCGTTGCCCGGCCAGCGCCTGTTCCACGGTTTGATTCTGGGCATGCAGGCCGCGCACCCGCACCGGCGCGTCGGCGCCAGTCAGCCACAGCGTATCCCCCACCTTCACCCGGCCGCCGAGCGCGGTGCCGGTCACCACCAGCCCCGCCCCTTTGACGCTGAACGCACGGTCTACCGCCAGGCGAAAACGGCGCGTCAGCGCGTGCTCGCCGGGCGACAACGCCAGCAAATGCGCGCGCAGCGCCTCGATGCCCTCTCCCGCCGCCGCCGCGGTGACAAACAGCGGCGCATCGGGCCAGCCCTGGCGCGCCAGCTCATCACGCACTTGGCGGCGTACCTCGTCAACACGCGCCGCCTCCACCCGGTCGGCCTTGGTCAGCGCCACCGTCAGCGCCGGGCGCCCGCTCAGGCGCAGGATCGCCAGATGCTCGCGGGTCTGCGCCATCACGCCATCATCGCAGGCCACCACCAGCAGCGCATGGTCAATGCCGCCGACACCCGCCAGCATATTGGCGAGGAATTTTTCGTGGCCGGGCACGTCGATAAAGCCCAGTACCCGGCCGTCCGGCTGCGGCCAGTAGGCGTAGCCCAGATCGATGGTCATGCCGCGGCGCTTCTCTTCCGGCAGGCGATCCGCATTGATCCCCGAGATCGCCTGCAGCAGGGTGGTTTTGCCATGATCGACATGGCCGGCGGTGGCGATGATCATGATGCGCTCAACGCGTCGATCAGCGCCCCTTCCTGTTCCAGACAGCGCAGATCCAGCCACAGCCGGCCGTCGCCGAGGCGGCCGATCACCGGCTGCGGCAGGCGGCGCCAGCGCTCAGCCAACGCTTCCAGCGTGGCGCCGCGGCCGTCGCGCGGCGTGAAGGTCAGCGCATAGCTGGGCAGGCGATCCACCGGCAGCGAACCGCTGCCAATCTGCGACCAGCACGGTTCGGCGCGCAGGTCGAAATCGGCGGTGAACCGTGGTCTCAGCGCCGCCAGCAGCCGCTCGGCCGCCTGTTGCATCTCCTGCTGCGGGCGGGTCAGCAGCCGCAGCGTCGGCAGCTGCTCAGCCAGTTTTTCCGGCTGCAGATAGAGCCGCAGCGTGGCCTCCAGGGCCGCCAGCGTCAGCTTGCCGACGCGCAGCGCGCGCTTGAGCGGGTGCTGCTGCAGGCGCGCGATCAGCGCCTTCTTGCCGACGATGATGCCGGCCTGCGGGCCACCCAGCAGCTTATCGCCGGAGAACGTCACCAGATCGACGCCGGCGGCCAGCAGCCGCTGCGGCATCGGTTCGGCGGGCAGGCCGTACTGCGCCATATCGATCAGTGAGCCGCTGCCCAGATCGGTGGCGGTCGGCACGCCCTGTTCGGCCCCGAGCAGCGCCAGTTCAGCCTCGTCGACCGCCGCGGTAAAGCCCTGAATGCTGTAGTTGCTGGTGTGCACTTTCATCAACAGGCCAGTCTGCTCGCTGATGGCCTGGCGGTAATCTTTCAGATGGGTGCGGTTGGTGGTGCCGACTTCCACCAATTGGCAGCCGGCCTGACGCATCACGTCGGGAATGCGAAACGCGCCGCCGATTTCCACCAGCTCGCCGCGCGACACCACTACCTCTTTGCCGGGGGCGATCGCCGCCAACATCAGCAATACCGCCGCCGCGTTGTTATTGACGATGCAGGCGTCTTCCGCGCCCGTCAGCCGGCACAGCAGATCCGCCACAGCCCGATCGCGATGACCGCGCCCGGCGCCGTCCAGATCGTACTCCAGCGTCACCGCCTCTCCCATCACCGCGCTGACCGCGTCCTTCACCGGCTGCGCCAGCAGGGCGCGCCCGAGGTTGGTGTGCAGCACGGTGCCGCTGAGGTTGAACACCGGCAGCAAAGCCGGGCGTTGCTGCCGGGCCAGCTCCGCCCGCAGCGCCTGCGGCCAGTCGCCGCACCAGGCCGGTAAACGTTGCTGTTGCTTGATAGCGTCGCGCGCCTGGGCCTGCAGCCGGCGCAACAGTTCGCCGATCAGCGTCTGGCCATGCTGAGCCACCAGCGGTTCAATCGCGGGTTCACGCAGCAGACGGTCGATGGCGGGCAGTTGACTGTAAAGAAGGTGGGATTCAGTGCTCATGGTCGCTCGGTTTTCAATTTAGACGTATCGGCATAGCAAAACCCCGCCGCGGCGGGGAGAAAAGAACGTTCAGGGCGGTGCCGTGCGGGCGAAACTTTCGCGGGCGAACAGGCGTTCGGCCAGCTTGACCAGCGCCGGACGTTGGACGCACCAGTTGGGCAGAATGTGGCGGAAATTGAGGTAGCCCAACGCGCAGCCGGTGGCGATATCCGCCAGCGTCAGCCGCTCGGCATTGAGCCACGTTTTTTCCTGCGCCAGCGCCTCCAATGCGTCCAGGCCCTGCGTCAGCTTGTCACGCTGGCGCAGCATCCAGTTTTCGTCCTGCTTTTCCGGCGCGCGCCGGCTTTCGCGGAACAACGTCGCCGCCGCTTCAGTCACGCCGTCCGCCAGTGCCGCCACCCGGCGGACGCGCAGCGCGGTGGCGCGATCGGCCGGCAAAAACGCCGGCTCCACTGTCAGCAGTTCGAGGTATTCGGCCACGATCGGCGAGTCGTAAAACACCTCGCCATCATCGGCGATCAGCACCGGTACTTTGCCGAGCGGGTTCAGTTCCTTCACCCGGCTGCCGGGCTCATACGGCGGATCGTTGACGAATTCAAACGCGATCCCCTTCTCCAGCAGCATCACGGAAATCTTGCGCACAAAGGGGCTGGTGTAACTGCCGATAAGCTTCATCCGGTCTCCTCCGCTTCGTCCTGGCCGCGGCGCAATGCCCTTACTTCACCGCCAGAGTATCGATAATCCGCTGCACCAGCGCCTGATGCACTTCCGGCGTTTTGGCCGGCGACAGCATTTGCAGCGTCACTACTCGCTTGTTGAACACCGTCAACACCAGGGTGGAAACCACCTTTTGCCCGTTGACGGTCTGCTCAGTATCCACCCGGCGAAACTTCTGTTTGCCGACGGTGAAGTTCTCTTCTTTGGTGGTCTGGATATTCTGATAGCGCTCGGCCAGCACCGTAATGGCGCTCTGCGTCAGCTCTTTCAGCATTTTGTCGCTGGTATTGATCTTCATGCCGTCCGGCGGGATCACTTCGGACGAAACCGCGCTCTGGCGCGACTTGCCGTCGAGGAAGCGCTGGATGGTGGAGGTACTGTCATTGACGATGCCGCTGTTCAGCGTTTGATCGCTAAAGCCTGGCGGCAACTCGAAGGTGATTTTGCCCTTCTGCAGCGACACGTTCAGCCCCGGCGGCGCGGGCGGGGTTTCTACCGGCGCAGGCGGCGGTGGCGCGGGCTGCGTCACGGTCGGTTTGGTATCCGGTGGCGGCACCGCCGGTTTGGTGTCGTCCTTGTTGTCGCAGGCCGCCAGCCCCATCGCCAGCACAGCGACCGCGGTCAGTTTTGCCAGGGTATTTAACATCGTGGTTCCTTTCGCTTGGCGCGTCATGGCCTAAACGTAGCAACTCGCCCGGGCGAATGCCAGAAGCCCGTTCTTAAATTGCGGGTCCGGCCCCGCGCGAACGGGGCCGGGCGGTTACTCCGCCGGGAACAGGAACGGATTGATGCTGCTGCGGCCGAAGCCTTCCTCTTCCATGCGGGCGTCCAGCACCAGCGAAGCCAGATCGTCAGCCACCGCTTCAACCTGCGGGTCTTTTTCCTGATAGAGGATCTTCAGGTAAGTGCCGCAGTCGCCGCAGCTTTCCGCCTTCACCGCCGCCTGTTCGCTGTCCAGCGACCAGTAGTTGAGATCGCGGGTCTGCTCACAGTTGCTGCACTTCACCCGCACCACGTGCCATTCGCTTTCGCACAGGTTGCAGTGCAGGTAGCGCAGGCCGTTGACGGTGCCGATATGCACCATGCTGGAGACCGGAATGCTGCCGCACACCGGGCAGAACTGACGCTGCTCGCCGTATTCGGCGCGCGCCTTGCCGGGGATCAGGCTGGCCATCTGCGCCCAATAGAGCGACAGCGCGGCCCAGAGGAACGGCGCCTTCTCGCTGCCCACCTTGCCGAATTCGCGGTTGAGCAAAGCGTCGGCCATCAGCTCCAGCTCGTGCGCCGAGGCTTTCTCCAGGTTGTCCAGCACCGTCAGAATGTGCTCCGGCGCCTGCGGGCGCAGCTCGGCGATCAGCGACGTCAGCAGCTTGCGCCAGTGCTCGCTGCGCGGGAACACGCTCAGATCGAGCGGCGGTTTGCCGCTGGCGGCGCCCTGCGCCAACGCTTCGCTCAGATCGAGCGCCAGCGGATTATCGTGCAGCGCATGCTGCTGCGCCTGCGCCAGTTCGGCGGCGAAGTTAAGGTAGTCGCCCAGCGGGTTGTCGACCGCCAGCTGACGCAGACGGTCGGCGCGGCGGCTGTACAGGCTTTTCAGGTTGGCGAAAAGTAACGGCGGGATGTTCTCCGCCGTTGTGGACTTCTCACGCTGTGCCCCTAACTGCTCTTTAGGAACGATGCGGATACTCATCAGGGTTTATCTTCCTGTCGTTTCTCGCGGACCTCACGGTACCAGCGCGGATGATGTTTCTTGGCCCAGGCCGCCGGCACCCAGCCTTCCACCATCGCGGTAATGGTGCCTTTTACCCACAATGCGGCGTAAATGTGCACCATAATCACGATGATAAGGCCGACCGCGGCCAGCGAATGCACCAGCAGCGCGATGCGGATCAGCGGGATGGAGAACGACGGCGCAAAATACGGCCGCCAGATCACCACGCCGCTGGCCAGCAACAGCACCAGGCTGATAATCGCCGCCCAGAACACGCACTTCTGGCCGAAATTATAGCGCCCGGTGTCACCCACTTCCTCGTTCATGGCGATTTTGTGGATATTCTTGGCCCAGACGATATCTTCCCGGTTGATCAGGTTATGCTTCCAGTAGCGCAGGAACATCAGCAGGAACGCGGCGAACATGATGACCCCGACAAACGGGTGCAGAATGCGCGCCAGCTGCGGCGTCCCGAAGATGTTCATCAGCCAGTTGAAGGAGGGGAAGAAGAACCCCAGCCCGCTGATGGCGGCGAACACGAAGCAGAACGCCACGATCCAGTGGTTGATGCGCTCCGGCGCGCTGTAACGCTGAATGGGCTTTTCCTTTCTCATTTGCGCGTCTCCTCGTCATGCGACTCGTCGTGCTCGTCCTCATCCTCGACGCGGTTAGGCCCGACGCCGACATAGTGGAACACGCTGGCCGCGAAGGTGGCGGCAAAGCCGATGGCCGCCAGGGGTTTCCACACGCCCTTCCAGAAGGTCACCGCCGGGCTGATGCTCGGGTTGTCCGGCAAACCGTGGTACAGCTGCGGTTTGTCGGCGTGGTGCAACACGTACATCACGTGCGTGCCGCCCACCCCTGCCGGATCGTACAGACCGGCGTTCTGGTAGCCGCGGGTGTTCAGCTCGCTGACGCGATCCGCCGCCACCTGCTTCATCGCTTCCTTGGTACCGAAGTGAATGGCGCCGGTCGGGCAGGTTTTCACGCAGGCCGGTTCCTGGCCGACGTCCACGCGGTCGACGCACAGGGTGCACTTGTACACCCGGTTGTCGTCCTTGTTCATGCGCGGCACGTCGAACGGGCAGCCGGCGATGCAGTAGCCGCAGCCGATGCAGTGCTCGGATTGGAAGTCGACGATGCCGTTGGCGTACTGAATGATCGCGCCTTCCGACGGACAGGCCTTCAGGCAGCCCGGATCGGCGCAGTGCATGCAGCCATCCTTGCGGATCAGCCATTCCAGCTTGCCGTTTTCCTCCACCTCGGAGAAGCGCATCACCGTCCACGACTTGGCGGTCAGATCGGCGGGGTTATCGTACACCCCGACGTTGTGCCCCACTTCGTCGCGGATGTCGTTCCATTCGGAACAGGCCACCTGACAGGCCTTGCAGCCGATACAGGTGGTGACATCGATCAGTTTGGCCACTTCTTCCTGGTGGTCACGGGCGCGCGGCGCCGGCGTGAAGCCATTGGTGGCGGATTTACGAATGATGTCTTGAGATTGCATGGCCATAATTCGTCTCCGTTACACCTTTTCCACGTTGACCAGGAACGCCTTGAACTCCGGCGTTTGCGTATTGGCGTCGCCGACGAACGGCGTCAGCGTGTTGGCGATAAAGCCTTTCTTCGCCACCCCTTCGTAACCCCAGTGAATCGGGATGCCGATGGTGTCGACTTCCTGGCCGTGCACCTGCAGCGTGCGAATACGCTTGGTCACCACCGCCTTGGCCTTGATGTAGCCGCGGTTGGAACTGACCTTCACGGTATCGCCCTGCTTGATGCCCTTCTTCTCCGCCAGCTTTTCGCCGATCTCCACAAACTGCTCCGGCTGCGCGATGGCGTTCAGCCGCGCGTGCTTGGTCCAGTAGTGGAAGTGCTCGGTCAGACGATAGGTGGTGCCGACGTACGGGAACTTGTCGGATTTGCCCATCGCCGCCAGATCGTCCTTGAACACGCGCGCCGCCGGGTTGGACACCACGTTCGGGTGCAGCGGGTTGGTGCCGAGCGGCGTTTCGAACGGCTCGTAGTGTTCAGGGAACGGCCCTTCCGCCATCTTGTCGGTGGCGAACAGGCGGCCCATGCCTTCCGGCTGCATGATGAACGGCCCGACGTCGCTGCCCGGCGCGGCGGTGCTGTAGTCCGGGATATCGGCCCCGACCCACTTGGCGCCGTCCCACTCCAGCAGCTGGCGTTTCGGATCCCACGGTTTCCCCTGCGGATCCGCCGAGGCGCGGTTGTACAGAATGCGGCGGTTGAGCGGCCATGCCCAGGCCCAGCCCAGCGTATTGCCGAGGCCGGACGGATCGGCGTTGTCGCGCCGCGCCATCTGGTTGCCGGCCGGCGTCCAGCTGCCGGCGAAGATCCAGCAACCGCTGGCGGTGGTGCCGTCGTCGCGCAGCTGCGCGAACGAGCTGAGCAGCTCGCCTTTTTTCACCAGCACTTTGCCGTCGGCATCCAGCAGATCCGCCAGCGCCTTGCCGTTGTTCTCCTGCGCCACCTCTTCCGGCGCCGGGTTGTCCGGCGTCAGGTAGTCCCAGGTCATGTTCAGCACCTGTTCAGGCACCGCACCGCCGTCGCGCGCATACATCTCGCGCAGGCGGCTGAAGATGCCCGCCAGGATCTCGCCGTCGTTCAGCGCTTCGCCCGGGGCGTCCGCGCCTTTCCAGTGCCACTGCAGCCAGCGGCCGGAGTTGACGATCGAACCGTTCTCTTCGGCGAAGCAGGTGGACGGCAGGCGGAACACTTCGGTCTGGATCTGCGAAGGATCCACCTCGTTGAACTCGCCGTGGTTCTGCCAGAAGTTGGAGGTCTCGGTGTTCAACGGATCGATGGTCACCAGGAACTTCAGCTTGGACAGCGAAGCCACTACCTTGTTTTTGTTCGGGAACGACGCCACGGGGTTAAAGCCCTGGCAGAAGTAGCCGTTGACCTTGCCCTGCGCCATCATCTCGAAGTACTGCAGCACGTCGTAGCCTTTGTCCCACTTCGGCAACCAGTCAAAGCCCCAGCTGTTGTCCTTCTGCGCCTTGTCGCCGTAGAAGGTCTTCATCATGCTGACGAAGAATTTCGGGTAGTTGCCCCAGTAGTTTACCTGGCCCGGCAGCAGCGCCTTCGGCGTGTTGGCCTTCAGGTAGGTGTCGAGATCGGTCTGTTTCTCCGACGGCAGCGTCATGTAGCCCGGCAGGCTCTGCGACAGCAGGCCGAGATCGGTCAGACCCTGGATGTTGGAGTGGCCGCGCAGCGCGTTGACGCCGCCGCCCGCCATGCCCATGTTGCCGAGCAGCAGCTGGATCATCGCCATGGTACGGATGTTCTGCGCGCCGACCGAGTGCTGAGTCCAGCCCAGGGCGTACAGGAACGAAGCGGTTTTATCCGCGACGCAGGTTTCGGCGATGTATTCGCACACCTTGAGGAAATCGTCCTTCGGCGTGCCGCAGATGTTGGTCACCACGTCAGGCGTGTAGCGGCTCACGTGCTGCTTCAGCATGTTCCACACGCAGCGCGGATCCTGCAGCGTGACGTCGCGCTTGGCGAAGCCGTTCTCGTCGAACTGGTAGTTCCAAGTGGTTTTGTCGTACTTGCGGTTTTCCGCGTCGTAGCCGCTGAACAAGCCGTCTTCGAAGGCAAAGTCTTCCCGCACCAGCAGGCTGGCGTTGGTGTAGGCCTCGACGTACTCGCGGTTAAACTTGTTGTTGGTCATCAGATACAGCAACACGCCCGACAGGAAAGCAATGTCGGTCCCGGAGCGGATCGGCGTGTAGAAGTCCGCCACCGATGCGGTTCGGGTAAAGCGCGGATCGATCACGATCAGCTTGGCATTGTTGTGTATTTTGGCTTCCATCGCCCAGCGGAACCCCACCGGATGCGCTTCCGCCGCATTACCGCCCATGACGATAATCAAATTCGCGTTCTTGATATCAACCCAGTGGTTGGTCATCGCACCGCGACCAAATGTTGGAGCAAGACTTGCTACCGTTGGTCCGTGTCAGACACGCGCCTGGTTGTCTACGGCAAGCATGCCGAGAGCGCGACTAAATTTTTGCGACAGAAAACCGGTTTCGTTGCTGGCGGCCGAGGCGCACAGCATGCCGGTGGTCAGCCAACGGTTGACGGTAACGCCCTGGTCGTTGGTTTTGATGAAGTTGGCATCGCGGTCTTCTTTCACCAGCTTGGCGATGCGGGTGAAGGCGTCGTCCCAGCTGATGCGTTGCCATTTGTCCGACCCCGGCGCCCGATATTCCGGGTACTTGAGGCGGCTTTCGCTGTGGATGAAGTCAACCAGGCCGGCGCCTTTCGGGCAAAGCGCGCCGCGGTTTACCGGGTGATCCGGATCCCCTTCGATATGGAAAATGCTTTCTTTGGCGTTCTTGGCGCCATCACCAAGGCTGTACATCAACAGCCCACAGCCGACGGAACAATACGTACAGGTATTACGGGTCTCACGGGCGCGCAGCAGTTTGTACTGCCGGGTTTCCGCCAACGCCACTTCGGGGGCAAAGCCCAGCGCGGCCACCGTCGTTCCTGCCATACCGCCAGCGCAGATCTTAAAGAACTGCCTTCTGCTGACCTGCATGGGGGTCTCCTTTACTCTCGATTGTCACATTGTTCAAATGCGCCTGCCCCGCTAGCGCGGCAAACGCGAATGTCACTGTTGTTATGCTTGCTACGAACGCCGGCCATATTACCACAGCGTGCTTGTGGTTGTTACACACTCGTGCTCATTCAGTGAACGCATTGGCACATTTCGATACATTTCGACCTTGGCGCTCTCTACAGTATAGAGAGTAACCCACGTGCCGGGGCGATGGCTTGACGCGGCCACCCGCCGCCCTCTCCTATCAGTATGTTAGCGCATCGATTTGTACATTAACCACACACTTCACAGGGCATTGATAATCATTTTCAATATCATTTAATTAACTATAATGATCCGACTGCTTACGCGGTGCTCGCCCTTTGCGCCGCCCATACACCACTGGAGATGATGATTATGAGTTATTCACTGCCATCCCTGCCGTACGCTTACGACGCACTGGAACCGCATTTCGACAAGCAGACGATGGAAATCCATCACACCAAACACCACCAGACCTACGTCAACAACGCCAACACCGTGCTGGAAGCCTACCCTGAGCTGGCCAAATACAGCGTTGAAGAGCTGATCCAGGATCTGGATAAAGTGCCTGCCGACAAACGCACCTTCATGCGCAACAACGCCGGCGGCCACGCCAACCACAGCTTCTTCTGGAAAAACCTGAAAACCGGCACCACGCTGGGCGGCGATCTGAAAGCGGCCATCGAGCGCGATTTCGGCAGCGTTGAGAAATTCCAGGAAGAGTTCGAGAAAGCCGCAGCCACCCGCTTCGGTTCCGGTTGGGCCTGGCTGGTGCTGAAAGACGGCAAGCTGGCCGTGGTGTCTACCGCCAACCAGGACAGCCCGCTGATGGGCGAAGCCGTCGCCGGCGCTTCCGGTTTCCCAATCATCGGCCTGGACGTGTGGGAACACGCTTACTACCTGAAATACCAGAACAAACGCCCTGACTACATCAAGGCGTTCTGGAACGTGGTCAACTGGGACGAAGCCGCCGCACGCTTCGCCGCGAAGAAGTAATTCGCCCCCGTTGATGAAGATGCCCGCCGCCGGCGGGTATTTTTTTGCCTGAAATCCGCTAAAGTTTGACCACTTCTTGCCGATGGTTTGTTCAATTGACGTTCGCCCGGAGAAGGAAAAACGCTATGGCGGCATTGCAAGCATTAGCAGGAAAGTTCACTCATCTCACCGTAGGTAAAAAGCTCGGCCTCGGCTTCGCGCTGTTGCTGCTGTTGGCGGTCGTCATCGCCGGCACCGGGGCGCAATACCTGCACATCATCGAATCCCGCGCCGATCGCATCGACTTCAGCAACCGGCTGAACGAGGAGATCAACCAGGCCAAATACAACCGCGCCATGTACGGCCAGACCTACCAGCCGGAGTATCTGCAGAACAATCGCGCCAATATCGATAACGCCGTCAAACTGATAGACCAGGGCCAGGCGTTGGACTGGGACGCCCAAAGCCGCAAGGATCTGCAGCGTCTGGTGACGCTGATTGGGGAATATCAGCAACAGCAAAAAATCTTTGAGCAGGCGGTCTCGGCGAAAGACGCGGTGCGCCAGAGCTGGAACATGTCGGAAGTGCAGGCCAGCCTGAGCCAGGTGGAGCGCCAGCTCACCAACGGCGATCTGCAGTTGGCCTTCATTCAACTGAACCAGAAGCTGACCCAGGTGCGCTACGGCGCGCGCGGTCTGCTGCTGAGCCTGAACAAGGAAACCGAAGCGCCGCTGATGGCGGCCATCGACGACGCGCGCGACGCGGCCAACGCCCTGAGCCGCCGGGTCAGCGACGCGCAGCGCCCGCAGCTGCAACCGCTGCTGGCCGCCCTGGACGATTACAAAAACCGCATCGCGGCCTACCTGCCGGCCTATGAGCACGAACAGCAGATCAGCCGGCAGCTCGGCGAACGCGCGCATGAGATCGGCACGCTGGTGAACGCCTTTATGCAGGACGAATTGGCGCAGACGCGCAGCAACATCAACCTGGCGCAGCTGCAGATGGGCATCACCACCCTGATCGCCATCATCGCCGGGATACTTATCGCCTGGCGTATCACGCTGCAGATCACCCGTCCGCTGCACAGCACGCTGGCGATGGCGGAACGCATCGCCAGCGGCGATCTGCGCCAGGCGCAGACCAGTACCCGCCGCGACGAGCTGGGACAACTGCTGAACGCGGTGGCGGCGATGAGCCAAAATCTGCGCACTATGATTGAGAAGATCCAGATGGGGGTCAGCCAGGTCTCCACCGCCTCCGCGGAAATCGCCGCCGGCAACACCGATCTCTCCTCCCGCACCGAACAGCAGGCGGCGGCGGTTGAAGAAACCGCGGCCAGCATGGAACAGCTGACCGCCACGGTGAAACAAAACGCCGACAATGCCCATCACGCCAATCAGCTGGCCACCGACGCTTCGCAGACCGCGCAACAGGGCGGCAAGCTGGTGGAGAACGTGGTCAGCACCATGCGCGATATCTCCAGCAGTTCGCAGCGTATCGCTGAAATTACCACCCTGATCAACGGTATTGCCTTCCAGACCAACATCCTGGCGCTCAACGCCGCGGTGGAAGCGGCGCGCGCCGGCGAACAGGGACGCGGCTTCTCGGTGGTCGCCAGCGAAGTGCGCAGCCTGGCGAGCCGCAGCGCCCAAGCGGCCAAGGAGATCGAAGGGCTGATCGCCGAGTCGGTCAGCCGGGTGAAAACCGGCACCGAACTGGTGGAAAGCACCGGCAACACCATGGAACAGATCGTCCGCTCGGTCACCCACGTGCGCGACATCATGGCTGAAATCGCCGCCGCCTCCGATGAGCAGACGCGCGGCATCGCCCAGATTGGCCAGGCGATCGTCGAGATGGATCACACCACCCAGCAGAACGCCGCGCTGGTGGAAGAGTCCGCCGCCGCCGCCGATTCGCTGGAAGAACAGGCCGACATGCTGCTGCAGAGCGTTTCGGTGTTCCGTTTGGCGGAGCAGACCGAACCCACCGCCGTGAAAACCGCCGCGCCGAAAGCGCCTGCCGTAAAAACCGCGGCCGCCAACGCCGCAGCGGAGGAGAACTGGACCACCTTCTGACGCCACGCCCCCGCTCGAGGATTTTCGGGCGGGTTGTTATGTCCCCCTGACACAACTCAGGCTATGCTGAGCCCTCGACGCGAGACACGGAGGCGCACATGCATCACCCAGACGTTTACATCGGCAATATTCAACCCTATGAAGGCGGGCGCCCCAGCGCCATCGCCAAACGCCAGGTGGATGGCGCCATCCGGCTCACGCCGCTCGGCCTGGAAGGCGACGAGCAAGCCGAGAAAAGCTACCACGGCGGGCCGGATCGCGCGCTGTGCCACTACCCGCGCGAGCATTATGCCCACTGGCGCGAACAGTTTCCGGCGCAGGCCGAGCAGTTTTGCGCCCCGGCCTTCGGCGAGAATATCTCCACCGAAGGACTGACCGAACACAATGTGTTTATGGGCGACATCTTCCGCTGGGGCGAAGCGCTGATCCAGGTCACCCAGCCGCGCTCGCCGTGCTTCAAGCTCAACTACCACTTCGCCATCGAGGATATTTCGGTGCTGATGCAGCAAAGCGGCCGCTGCGGCTGGCTGTATCGGGTGGTCTCGCCGGGTGCGGTCAGCGGCGATCGTCCGCTGGAGCTGGCGGCGCGCAACAGCGACGTGTCGGTGGCCGAAGCCATCGCCATCGCCTGGCACATGCCGTTCGACGCGGAACAATATCGCCGCCTGTTGGCGGTGGCCGGCCTCTCCGCCAGCTGGAGCAAGACCATGCTCACGCGGCTTGCCGAAGGGCGCCTCGAGGACTTCAACCGTCGCCTGCTCGGCCGTTGAAATCGCTGGCGGAAAGATGAAAAACGTGCGCCGAATGCCGCGTTAACCCTCTTCTTCCGCCTATACTGTAGCCGCGTGTTTTTCAGCCAGGAGCCAGGTATATGACCACCCCGACCCATTCGATTCATCACGCCGCCGCCGAGGGCTATCAGGCCAACGCCGATCGCTATGTGAAAGGCCGGCCGGATTACCCGCCAGAAATCGCCGCCTGGCTGCGTGAGTCTATCGGCCTGCACGCCGGCATGACGGTCATCGATCTCGGCGCTGGTACCGGCAAGTTCACTCCGCGCCTGCTGGAAACCGGCGCGCAGGTGATCGCCGTCGAACCGGTGCCGCAAATGCTGGAAAAACTGTCGGCGGCGCTGCCGCAGGTGAAAACGCTGGCGGGCACCGCCGACGCGATCCCGCTACCGGACGAGTCGGTCGATGCCGTGGTGTGCGCCCAGTCCTTCCACTGGTTCGCCACGCCGCAGGCGCTGGCGGAAATCCAGCGTATTCTCAAGCCCGGCGGCAAACTCGGTCTGGTGTGGAACATGCGCGATGCGCGCGTCGGTTGGGTGCGTAAACTGAATCAGATCGTCGACAGCCACGAAGGGGATGCGCCGCGTTTCTATACCGGCGAATGGCGCAAATTCTTCCCGTTCAAAGGCTTTGAACCGCTGCAGGAGCAGGTCTTTATGCTGGGCCACCGCGGCGCGGTGGAGGACGTGATCTACAACCGGGTACGTTCAACCAGCTTTATCGCCGCACTGCCACAGGCGCAACAGGAGCAGGTTATCGATCGGTTGCGCCAGCTGGTGGCGGAAGAAGAGGAGTTGCAGGGCCAGGACACGGTCACCGTGCCCTATCAGACCAAGGCGTATTTCACCACCAAGGTCTGACGCCCGGGGGTTCAGAACGCTTTCTTGGCGTAACCGGTGACCGCTTTCAGGCCCATCTCGCGGCCCAGCGCGGTCATCGGGTGCACCACAATCAGCCCGCGCGCGCTTTTCTTCAGCGCGCCCATATCGGCTTGCTCTTTCTTGGTGATCTCGCGGCTGAACGGCAGCTTGCTCAGCTTCTGCGCTTCGGCGCTCAGCTTCTCGCCACGCACGTCTTTCAGGCGCTCGATCTCCGTCGCCAGTTTCTCTTTTTCTTTGGTGTGCTGCGCGATCAACTCAGGGTTGCCCTGTTGGATCACGGTGGCGTCTTTGTGGTTCAAGGCGTCCAGCAGGTCGCTCAGGCGCTTGATCTCTGCCTTTTCTTTCTCTTTCATGGTCTCTGGCCCGTTGTGCCCAAAATGGCACGCTAATCAATGATACCGGCATTGTAGCAAAAGGCGCGCGCCGTTACCCGTCCTGCGCAATACCGGGCGGCAGGCCGCTCATCTCGCAGGCCTTGGCGCCGAGCCGGGCCAACGCCTGGGTGTAGCGCGCGTTGAACGGGTAGCAGCAGGAGAGCCGCAGCGCATTGCGGTAGCGCCCGCTGGGGGAATACAGGGTGCCCGGCGTCAAACAGATCTGCTCCTCCAACAGCTGGTGGAACAGCGCCACGCTGTCCACGCCGGGAGGGAATTCGACCCAGAACACGAAGCCGCCCGCCGGCTGCGTGGCCAGCGTGCCGCGTGGGAAATGCCGGGCGATCAGCGCCCGCGCCTCGTCGACCTGCGCCGCATAGCGCTTGCGCAGGTTGCGCAAATGGTGATCGTAGCCTCCGCTCTCCAGGAAGGTCGCCAGCGTTTCCGACAGCAGCTGCGACTCGGACATCGACGACACCGCCTTCAGCTTGCGCAACGCCTCGTGAAAACGGCCGCCGCAGATCCAGCCGACGCGAAAATCCGGCGCCAGCGTTTTGGTGAAGCTGGAGCAAAACAGCACCCAGCCGTCGCGATCGAACGCCTTCACCGCCGGCGACAGCGCGCCGCCGAACTGGATCTCGGCATACAGCCCGTCTTCAATCAACGGCACCTGATGATCGTTCATCAGCCGCGCCAGCCGCTTTTTCGCCGCCAGCGGCATGGTACAGCCCAACGGGTTTTGCACCGTCGGCATGGCGATCACCGCGTTCAGCCGCTTCTCGTTCAATAGCAACTCGAGCGCGTCCAGCGACAGCCCCAGCTGCGGATCGGTGGGGATTTCCAGCGCTTTCAGCCCCAGGCTGGCCAGCAGCGGCAGCAGATAGAAATAGGTTGGCGACTCCAGCCCGACGCAGTCACCCGGTTTGGTGGTGACGCGCAGCGCCAGCTGCAGCGCCTCCATGCAGCCATGGGTCAGCACTACGTCGCCCGGCTCCAGCAACATGCCCAGCGTCATCGAGCGGCGGGCGATCTGCTGGCGCAGCCGTAGGCTGCCGGGCGGCAACGGATACTGCCCGATCAGATCCGGCTGGCGGCGCAGCTGAGAAGACAACATACGCCCCAGCTTGCCGCCGGGATAGAAGTCGCTGGTCTGCGGGCAGGCCAGCGCAATGTTAGTGAAGGCCGGATTCTGCTGGGCGGCGAATACCGTATCGATCAGCGCCAGCACGTCGTCCGCCGGCGGCTCGATGCGGCCGCTGGGCGCCGAGGCCATCTTCAGCGCCGGCAGCGTGCTGCGGACATAAAACCCTGACTGCGGCCGCGCTTCGATCAGCCCGCGATCCTCCAGCGTGCGGTAAGCCGACACCACGGTATTGATGCTGACGCGGTGCGTTTGCGCACAGCGCCGCACCGAAGGCAAGCGGTCACCGGGCAGCAGCGTGCCGCGTCGAATGGCCTCGGCCAACGTATCCGCCAGCTGCAGGTAACGGGTATCCGGGGTTTCATCGAGCAAGGTCACAGTTTCTCTCCAAGTAATGGGTACAGTTTACATTTTGCACAACTGTAACCATGACAATATCCGATTTGTGGTTCTGTCACCATCCCATTGCAGCGATTATGCTGATCCTCTCGTTATCACCGTCATTTTCAAGGAACCTGCCATGCTGGACTCCGCCTTTGTCAGCTACGTCACCGTCATGTCGATCACCCCCGGCCCCAACAACCTGCTGCTGGCCTCGTCGGGCGTCAACTTCGGCCTGCGCCGCACCCTGCCGATGCTGTTTGGCATCTGTGTCGGTTGTGCGGTACAGCTGGCGATCATTATCCCGCTGCTGGCGCTGGCGCTGAGCTGGGCCGGCGTCATCCGCCTCCCGCTGGCGGTGATCGGCTGCGCCTATCTGCTGTGGCTGTCATGGAAGCTGTTTCAGGCGGCCTCGCCGGACGCCAAAGAGCAGGCGCAGCCGATGAGCCTGCTCAACGGCGCACTGTTTCAGGCGGTCAACCCCAAGGCCTGGCTGATGGTGATCAACGTGGCGATCCTGTTCACCCCACGCGAAGGCGCCACCTTCGTCCATACGCTGTCGGTCATCGCCGGCTTCGCGCTGCTGAACCTGCCCTGCGTGCTGCTGTGGGCGGTGCTGGGTGACCGGTTGCGCAACGCGCTGCGAGTGACCTGGAAACTGCGCGCCTTCAACGGCGTGATGTCCGGCCTGATGGCCGCCACCGCGCTGTGGTTGTTGTTCGACGAGTGGCGCGCGGCCTTTGCTTAGCCGCGGCCGAGAGGAGAGAGTCGGGAAGGTTGTTTGGCGCCGATGCCGGCGATCAGATCGGTAATGGACAGTACCATGGTGGAGCGCACCATCTGCTGATAGCGCTGGCGCTGCATGGCGATCAGCGCTTCATCCGCCTCGCCCGGCTGCAGGAAGGTCGGCACCGGCGGCAGCGCGGCCACGCAGTGCAGCTCGCCGAACGGCCCGAGAATTTCGTCATCGACGAAGCGGTATTCCGACCCGTCGTGGTTCAGCTCTTCGCGCATCGCCATCAGCAGTTCGGCGTCTTCATATTCGTGGCGGGAGATCACCCCCAGTCCGTACATCAGCTTCAGGCGCACCGACAGCTCCCCGAGCGGGCCGCTGCCGGACAATAGCGGTTCGACGGCATATTTCACCGCGTAATCGTCCTTGCGGAATACCTGCACCACCAGCACGTTGAGCGCTTCCGCCAGCAGCTCTACCGCTGCGATCAGGAAGCTGCGCACCGTTTTGCCCGCGTTCAGCTTTTCCAGAACCTGGTTTTCAAATGCCTGTGCTTCTTCCATCGTCGCTTTTCGAAAGGCGTGGGGAGGGCCGTCGATGCCGAACTCGGGTTGCAGGAGCGCAGCAAGCTGCGCTCGGGTGTTCATCATCACGATTCTACTTGTGCATGGCGTTATACACAGCAACGGCCTCTTCTACAACCTCGCTTTCCGCCGGCAGGCCGGAAATTTGCGCCAGCGCGGCTTTCGGCCCGAGCGTGTTCAGCAGTTCCGCCAGTTCCTGCGCCTGCGGATCCTGTTCGCTGCGGTAGCTCATGGCGGCGGCGATGCCCTGGATCAGGTTGGCATGCGGCAGGCCGTATTCCAGCGTGCCCAGCAGCGGTTTGATCAGGCGATCGCCGGCGCTCAGTTTGCGCAGCGGTTGGCGCCCTACGCGCTCGACGTCGTCGTGCAGATACGGATTTTCAAAGCGGCCGAGGATTTTGTTGATGTAGGCGGCATGCTTGTCGGCGTCGAAGCCGTAACGCTTGATCAGCACCGCGCCGCTCTCTTCCATCGCCCCTTTCACCACGCGGCGGATCACCAGGTCGAGAATGGCGTCGCGAATGGTTTGCAGCCCGGTCTGTTGGCCGAGGTAGGCGGTGATGGCGTGACCGGTGTTGAGGGTGAACAGCTTGCGCTCGACGAACGCCATCAGGTTATCGGTCAACTCCATGCCGGCGATCGCCGGGGGCTGGCCTTTGAACTGGGTCTGATCGACGATCCATTCGCTGAAGGTTTCCACCGTCACTTCCAACGGGTCGTTGCTGTCCGCCGGCGGCACAATGCGATCGACCGCCGAATCGACGAAGCCGACATGCTGCTCAGCCCATGCCTGCTCATCCTGCGGCAGCGCGGCGAACACATGCTGTTTCAGCTGGCTGGTGCCGCGCACCATGTTCTCGCAGGCGATGATGTTCAGCGGTTGCACATTGCCCTGCTGATGACGCAGCACCAGCCCTTTGGCGATCGTGCCGGCGATTTTGGCGAGAATTTGCGGGCCAACGGCGGTGGTCACCAGATCCGCTTCGGCGATCAGCGCCACCGCCGCCTCACTGCCGCTGTTGACGGCGCTGACGTTGTTGACGCGCTCCACGCGTTCTTGCTCGCCCACCACGTGCACCGCGTAGCTTTTACGGCTGTTCAGCAGATCCAGCACCGTTTGATTGACGTCGGCGAAGGTCAGTTCAACCCCGGCGTCCGCCAGCAGCTTGCCGATAAAACCGCGGCCGATATTCCCTGCGCCAAAATGTAATGCTTTCATAACTCTACCTTCTTAATGTCGAAGGGTGCAGCAAGCTGCACCCTTTAAAATGATTCTGTTATCCAGCTTTTTTGCCGCCGAGCAGGTCCAGCACTTCCTGGACGCTGGTGGTATTCGCCAGCCGCTCAATCACGCTCTCGTCATCCAGCGCGTTGGTCAGGCTGGTGATCACCTGAATATGCTCGTTGTTGCGCGCGGCGATGCCGATCACCAGGCGAGCCACTTCATCCTCTTCATCGCCGAAGCGCACGCCCTGCGGGTACTGGCAGAACACCACGCCGGTGCGCAGCACCCGGTCTTTGGCCTCGATGGTGCCGTGCGGCACGGCGATCGACTCGCCCAGGTAGGTGGAGGTGAGCTTTTCGCGCTCCAGCATCGCCGGCACGTACTCCGCCTCGACGTAGCCGCCTTTCACCAGCTGCTCGCCGGCGAAACGGATCGCCTGCTCTTTGTCGCTAGCCTGCAGGTTGAGGAACACATTGCTTTCGCTCAGCTTGAACAGGTTCGGTTCCCCGGCTTCGAAGCTGTCGTCCAGCGCGCCCAGCACCTTCTGCTGGTTGTCGGTGGTTTTGTTGACCGCTACCAAACGGTCGACCAGATCGCTGTACAGCTTGCTGTCGAGGAAGTTGGTCAGCGAGATGTGCTGGGCCTGCGGCGCGTGGCGCATCGCGCGCTCGGTCAGATCGCGGTGCGTGATGACCAGATCCACATCGTCCGGCAGGCTGTTGATGGCGCTGTTAGTCACCGAGATGTTCTTCAGCCCGGCGTCCGCCACTTTCTTGCGCAACACCCCGGCGCCCATGGCGCTGGAACCCATGCCCGCATCGCAGGCGACGATGATTTTGCGCACGGTGCTCAGATCGCCGTCGACCGACGCTGGCGCCGCTGCGCCGCCTTTGGACTGCGATTTCATCTCTTGCATGCGGCGGGTCGCGGCTTCCAGATCGTCATCCTCTTTCACTTTGGAGGTTTTCAGCAGGAAAGCGGACACCACGAAGGAGACGGCAAAGGCTGCGCACACCGCCGCAATGTTGGCGAAGTAGGCGCCTTTCGGCGTCATCGCCAGCACCGCCAGGATCGAACCCGGGGAAGCTGGAGAAACCAGGCCGCCGTTCAGCATCGTCAGGGTGAATACGCCGGTCATGCCGCCCAGGATCACCGCCAGCAGCAGACGTGGATTCATCAGCACGTAAGGGAAGTAGATTTCGTGGATGCCGCCCAGAAAGTGAATGATCGCCGCACCGCCGGCGGATTGCTTGGCGCTGCCGCGGCCGAAGAACATGTAGGCCATCAGCACGCCCATGCCCGGGCCTGGGTTGGCTTCAATCAGGAAGAACACCGACTTGCCGGCTTCCGTGGCCTGCTGGATACCCAGCGGCGAGAAGATGCCGTGGTTGATGGCGTTGTTCAGGAACAGGATTTTCGCCGGTTCAACGAAGATGGACGCCAGTGGCAGCAGGTTGTTCTTCACCATCACGTGCACGCCCGCCGCCAGCAGCTTGGAGAGCACCTCCACCAGCGGCCCGATGCCCAGGAAGGCCAGGATCGCCAGCAGCATGCCGATGATGCCGGCGGAGAAGTTGTTCACCAGCATTTCAAAGCCGCTTTTGATCTTGCCGTCCACCCAGCGGTCGAAATGCTTGATAGCCCAGCCACCCAGCGGGCCGGCGATCATCGAGCCGAGGAACATCGGCATGTCGGCACCGACGATGACGCCCATGGTGGTGATGGCACCCACGACGCCGCCGCGATCGCCGCCCACCAGCCGCCCGCCGGTATAACCGATCAGCAGCGGCAGCAGGTAGGTGATCATCGGGCCGACCAGCTTGGCTAAGGTTTCATTCGGCAGCCAGCCGGTTGGAATGAATAGCGCGGTGATAATCCCCCAGGCGATAAAGGCGCCGATGTTGGGCATCACCATGTTGCTCAGGAAGCGGCCAAAGTTTTGCACTTTAACCTTGATGTCTGGTGAAAACATAAAACACACCCCTATTGTTACGCGCTGACAATAGAGCGCGTGATTATTGTTGTGACGATCCAGCCGTGTTGCCGCTGTATGCGAAACGGACTCTATCACGCTGTTTTTGTCACGCGAACTTCACGAATTTTTTGTGATACAAGTCACACACAACACCCCAGCAAACCCTCATTTATAGTGATAAAGATCACATTTATGACGTGTAAAAAAAGCACAGTGAGAAAAAAGTCGCCACAAAACCCCCAATAAAGTGACTATGATCACATTTTTAAATTGGCGTTTTGTTTTTGAATTGTGACATTAGTCACAATTTATTTTTAGCTGCAGCGCCGATCGCAACGCTCTGTTTGATCTTCCCTGTGAGCACTCATCCCGCCGGGAACTAGCGAAGTGATGAATGAAAGAAAACTACATTGCCTAATGAATGGATTAATTGAAGTGTAGTACAGAAGCCTGCGCAATAAACCAGCAAGCTATTGGAAACGCTGAGGGGAAATAAAACAGGCCGGCAATGCCGGCCTGTTTCGCGCCTGGACGCGTTATTATTGCGTCACGCTTTGAATGGTCTTCTGCGCATTCATCAGGTTCTGCTGTTTGGCCACCAGATTCGACATCATGGTGTTGTACTGCGCCACCTGCTGCGCGGTGCGGAACTGCACGCCGTTGTTGTTGAAGCTGACCTGATTGCCCTGGCTCTGCAGGAAATCGCCGACCTGCACCAGATCCTGCACAAAGCTGGCGGTGGTCGGGATCGCCGGCATCAAGGCGTTGGCCGGTGCGGTGACGATTTTGTCATAGGCCTGGTTGTACACCGCCTTCAGATCGTCAGGCTGTTTCAGCGCCGCGTGGGCAGTATCCGCCTGCGACTTGGCGGACTGGATCTGCTGGCCCAGCAGGTTCAACGCCCCGACCGATTGCTGCAGCGCGTCGCGTTTGTTCAGGTAGTCCTGCGCGGTGCGGATCTGGTTAATCTGATCCAGCGCCGGGGTCAGGCTGGCGCCGACCGACTTGGACAACTGCTGTGAAAAGCCGACCAAAATCGCGTAATCGCCGGCATAGTTGCCGAACTTCTGCTTCTGGTCTTCGCTCAGCGTGGGGATATTCGCCCCGCTGCGCATCACGGTATTCTGTAAGTAATCGATAAATGCTTTGCGCTGTTCCGGCTCTTTATCGCCGCAGGCGGTCAATTGCATGACCACCAACAATGCCAATACCGGTGCCAACCAACGCGCGAAACCTCTGCTCTGGATCCCTACCGCCATGTGACATAACTCCTGTTATAAACCTGCTTTTTCATTGGACTCCGCCCCTTTTTCCGCACTCCGTGCGCCTATAAGAATAGATCAACTGGCGGCGTTCCGATACGCGATTCCGTTTGCGGTGAACATTGTCTCGGCCGGAGGCGGTTGAACATCGTGCGCAAAACGCACTGAGGTTCATTGCCGTCGGCGACCGGACGCTTCAATTTCCCCAAGTCGCCCCCCAAGTCGCCCCCCAAGTCGCCCCCCAAGTCGCCAGGCGACCTTGCCTTCGCACCCAGGAAACGGAAATAAAAAAGGCGCCCGCAGGCGCCTTTTCACAGCAGAGAATCGCTTACTGCAGTACGGAGATATCCGCCACCTGCAGGAACAGTTCGCGCAGCTTGCTCAGCAGCGTCAGGCGATTCACGCGCACTTCCGCATCGTCCGCCATTACCATCACGTTGTCGAAGAACGCATCCACCGGCTCACGCAGCGCGGCCAGTTCCACCAGCGCTTCCTGGTAGTTGCCCGCCGCGAAGTACGGCTGCAGCTTGTCGCGCAGCACCACCAGGTGAGTCGCCAGCTGGATCTCCGCCGCATCCTTCAGCACCGAGGCGCGCACGCTGTCGTTCAGCGTTTCGGTAGACTTCGCCAGAATGTTGGAGACGCGTTTGTTGGCCGCAGCCAGCGCCGCCGCCTCGTCCAGCGTGCGGAAGTGGGATACCGCCTTGACGCGCGCGTCGAAGTCGGCCGGCTTGGTCGGACGGCGCGCCAACACCGCCTGAATGGTATCGACCGCGTGGCCTTCTTCCTGATACCAGGCGCGGAAGCGGCCCAGCATGAATTCCACCACCTCGTCGACCACCTTGGCATTGGTCAGCTTGCTGCCGTACAGGCGCACGGCCTCTTCGGTCAGTGTCTGCAGATCCAGCGGCAGGTTTTTCTCGACGATGATACGCAACACGCCCAGCGCGGCACGGCGCAGCGCAAACGGGTCTTTATCGCCCTTCGGATGCTGACCGATGCCGAAGATGCCGGCCAGGGTGTCCATCTTGTCGGCGATCGCCAGGGAACAGGCCACCAGCGACTGCGGCAGCGCATCGCCGGCGTAGCGCGGCTGATACTGCTCGTTCAGCGCAACGGCGACGTCTTCCGCCTCACCGTCGTGGCGCGCGTAGTGCATGCCCATCACGCCCTGGGTGTCGGTGAATTCGAACACCATGTTGGTCATCAGGTCGCACTTCGACAGCAGGCCCGCGCGGGTGGCGTGGTTGACGTCAGCGCCGATCTGGCCGGCAACCCAGCCCGCCAGCGCCTGAATGCGGTCGGTCTTGTCGCGCAGGGTGCCCAGCTGCTGTTGGAACAGCACGGTTTCCAGGCGCGGCAGGTTGTCTTCCAGACGCTTCTTGCGGTCGGTGTTGAAGAAGAACTCGGCGTCGGCCAGACGCGGACGCACCACCTTCTCGTTACCGGAGATGATCTGCTGCGGGTCTTTCGACTCGATGTTGGCTACGAAGATAAAGTTCGGCAGCAGTTTGCCCGCGGCGTCGTACACCGGGAAATACTTCTGGTCTCCCTTCATGGTGTACACCAGCGCTTCCGCCGGCACCGCCAGGAATTTCTCTTCGAATTTGGCGGTCAGCACCACCGGCCATTCCACCAGCGAAGCCACTTCTTCCAGCAGGCTTTCACTCAGATCGGCCTTGCCGCCAATCTTCTGCGCCGCCAGTTCGGCATCGCGCTTGATGAGGGCTTTACGCGCTTCGTAGTCGGCGACCACTTTGCCGCGCTCCAGCAGGATCTGCGGGTATTGGTCGGCATTGTCGAGGGTGAACTCGGCTTCGCCCATGAAGCGGTGGCCGCGCACGGTGCGCGCGGATTCGATGCCCAGCACGGTGCCTGGGATCAGATCGGCGCCCAGCAGCATCGTGACGGTGTGCACCGGACGCACGAACTGCACGTCGGAATCGCCCCAGCGCATCAGTTTCGGGATCGGCAGCTTGCCGAGCGCGGTGCTGACCATGCCGGCCAGCAGTTGTTGCGCCGACTGACCTTTGACGTGGGCGCGGTACATCAACCACTCGCCCTTGTCGGTCACCAGGCGTTCAGCCTGATCGACGGTGATGCCGCAGCCGCGCGCCCAGCCTTCGGCCGCTTTGCTCGGTTTACCTTCGGCGTCGAACGCCTGGGCGATCGCCGGGCCGCGTTTTTCAATTTCGCGATCGGCCTGTGCCGCGCTCAGGTTGGCCACTTTCAGCGCCAGGCGGCGCGGTGCGGCGAACCAGCTCACGTCACCGTGTTCCAGGCCGGCGTTGTCCAGCTCGGCGGTGAAGTTGGCGGCGAAAGATTCCGCCAGGGAACGAAGCGCCTTCGGCGGCAGCTCTTCCGTGCCGATTTCCACCAGGAAAGTCTGTTGAGTCATGGCTGCCTCTTAGTTCTCGTTCTTCTTGTTGCACATCGGGAAGCCCAGCGCTTCGCGGGAAGCGTAGTAGGCTTCGGCAACGGCTTTGGTCAGCGTGCGGATGCGCAGAATGTAGCGTTGGCGCTCGGTTACCGAAATCGCCTTGCGCGCGTCCAGCAGGTTAAAGGTATGGCCCGCCTTCAGGATGCGTTCGTAGGCCGGCAGCGGCAGCGGCTTTTCCAGCGCCAGCAGCGATTGAGCTTCTTTCTCGTACTGCTCGAAGCAGGAGAACAGGAAGTCGACGTCGGCGTATTCGAAGTTGTAGGTGGATTGCTCCACTTCGTTCTGGTGGAACACGTCGCCGTAGGTGGTGACGCCCAGCGGGCCGTTGCTCCACACCAGATCGTATACGCTGTCCACGCCCTGGATATACATCGCCAGACGCTCCAGACCATAGGTGATCTCGCCGGTTACCGGCTTGCACTCCAGGCCGCCGACCTGCTGGAAGTAGGTGAACTGCGTCACTTCCATGCCGTTCAGCCACACTTCCCAACCCAGGCCCCAGGCGCCGAGCGTCGGGTTTTCCCAGTTGTCTTCCACGAAGCGAATGTCGTGGATGGTCGGATCCAGACCCAGCTCTTTCAGCGAGCCCAGGTAGAGTTCCTGAATGTTGTCCGGCGATGGCTTAATCACCACCTGGAACTGGTAGTAGTGCTGCAGACGGTTCGGGTTTTCGCCGTAGCGGCCGTCGGTCGGGCGACGGGATGGCTGCACATAGGCGGTCGCCATCGGCTCCGGCCCCAGTGCGCGCAGGCACGTCATCGGGTGTGAGGTTCCCGCGCCGACTTCCATGTCCAATGGTTGAACGATGGTGCAGCCCTGGCGCGCCCAATAATCCTGCAGTGTCAGGATCAGGCCCTGGAAGGTCTTGGTATCAAACTTTTGCATGTTGAATTCGCACGCGATACAAGTGGATTTAGATGGAATGCGCCAGTATACCCTTTGACCGTAAGATATACAGCCAGAATCCGGCAACAAGTGCGAATCGGGGTGAGAAGCGCTGGATTTTCACGCGGCGGGCACCGAGGGAAGGACAACGCGCCGGCCGGTCGCCTCGCCGTCCAGAAAGACACACCCGGCAAAAACATTAGAGTATCTAAACAAAAATATCACTCACCGCCGTTTAAATAGTCAATTAGCTGAACGCTATTTCTCCCCTCGCCGGTCAAATTCAGGCTGATTTCCGTGCGTGTATCTTTATATTTGCCACGAGATAAAGTTGCGACAATGTTATTTTTGTTAATTTTATCAACTAAAAAACTCCCCTCATCGAGAGATAATGTGATCAAGTGCCAGATTATTTCTTATTATCGTGAACAATAAGGCGATATCACGCGGCGTGCCGACGGTCGGGGCATGGGAGGAACGGCCAGGGATGAAAGACGGCGCTAACGGGCCACAGAAACAAATTGACAGTTAATCTTTGGTTATACAATAATAAATAAAATTTTCCCTGGTGTTGGCCAAGTGGCTACCTGATCCTTTCATAGGATCAGTTTTTTTTTGTATTTCCGCCAACGTCATTGCGGCCCGCATAATTCCCCCCAGGCCGCCTTCCTCATAAATCCCTTATCAGACCTTATGACTATCCTGCGCCCTTGAGCGCGCCGATGGCCAATTCAAAAACGCGCGCTGACGCCGACGTTATACATAAACTGCTCGCCGCTGCTCAGCCCGCCGGTTTGCGAAACGGTGGCGAAGGCCGATACCCTGTCCGTCAACGGCATGTTGGCCCCCAGCGTGACATCCACCCAGTTTTTGTCCTGGCCCGCACTGTCGCGGGTAAACGAGGTTTGCGTCGATTTCAGGCCGCCGCCGGCGCGGTAGACGTCGTCGCCGAACTGATGCTGATAACTCACTTCCGCATAAGGGTTAAACACGCCGAATTGCGTATCCAGCCGCCAACCCAGCGCGCCGATCTGCGAGTGATAGGTTTGATCGTTGAAGCGCATGGCGGTGCTGTCATCGCCGTCTTCACCGTAGCCGGAAACGCGGCTGTAATCCCAGGCGAACTGCGCCACCGGCCCGGTGGTCAGGTAAGAGGCGATCGGGAAGTCATAGCCGGCGGTCACGCGCGCGCCCCACTGCTTGCCGGTGGTCGACCCGGTTTCGGTACGCGTCAGCGGCCCCAGCCGCATGCTGCGGCGGATGTCGTCATAGTCCATCGTCGCATAGTGCAGATCGGCGTTGACCCAGCCCTGCTCGAATAGCGCCAGCGAACTGAAGGCTGACAGCAGCAGCCCACGCGCCTTGTAATCAAAACGGCTGGAAGGATGCTGATCGTCGTTGGAACCGGCGATCAACGCACCGATCAACCAGCTGTCGGTCAGTTGATAGTCCACGCCGACGGTCAGGTTGTGGGTGGTGGCGTTGCCGTCCCCCGCCGCCCGATTATCGGCATAGTCGTAGTGCTGGCCGGCGTAGCCGCCGAACACGCCCAGCGAGCCCTGCGGGTTGTCGCCGTTGCGCAGCTGCTGGAAACGGCTGTCGAGCGTGGCGCGGCTGTCACGCGCCATCGCCGCCGTCGCCTGATTCAGCGCCACCACCTGCGCCGGGCCATCCAACACCGCCTGAATATAATCCGCAATCAGCAGGTGCGCCTGCGGGCTGGGGTGGAAATGGTCTGAGAACAGATAGGACTGGCCGGCGTCGAAGCCGGGCATGTCGGAACGGCAAACCGCCGAGGAAACGCCCGCCGGGCAAGCCATGCCGGCCGTGTTGGCGAAGCCGAACTGCGCCGGATTGGCGATCGCTTCGGCGAACAGCTTGTTGACGTCCACCCGCACGATATTGCCGCCCCCCTGCGCCAGCAGACGGTCTTCACTTTGATTATAGAAATCGGTCAGCTGAGCGGCCTGCGCGCTCAGGCTGTCATACGCCGCGATAAGCTGCGCGGCGATCGCCTGCTGCACCTGAGGAATGGCGCTGCCCTGCTTCGCCGCGGCGGCCAACGCCGCGTGGATCGCCTGCGTGCGCGAAGCGTTGTCCGGGGTAGCCACCGAATTAAGCGTGGCATAGGCCGCCTGGATCGCCGCCCCCTGTACCGGCGGCAGCGCCTGCTGAATGATCAGTTCCATCAGCTGCGGCGTGGAGCCGATGTTCGGCACCGTCGGCACGATCACCGTGCCGGCACCGGCGTTCAGCAGCGAATGCACCTGCGCGGCGGCGGCCGCGGCACTGTTATAGGCCACGCCGGGCGCGGTAGCGGCATTCAGCGCCGCCGCCGCCAAATCGTTACCGCCGATCCAGTGAATATACAAACCGTCGCCATCGGCCTGGCCGTTAACCCGATTCAGGTAGCGCTGCACCTGATCCTGGGTGTTGTCGACCGGGTTCAGGCCCGGCACCGCCACGGCGCCGCCGGCGGCGTAGTTTTCACCGCCGTTGTCCGAGGCCACCAGCGCCGCGCCGATGCGTTGCGCCAACGCTTCGTCGTACAGCAGATGCTGACTGCCGTCATAGGTGAACCGGCCGTTGTTGCCGGTATCGCTCAGGCTATCGCCAAAGACGTACAGTTGATCGTACGCCTGAGCCGGAAGGGTCATACTGCAAAGCAACGCCACTGCAAGCGCCGCCGGGCGGGGCATGCACGTTATTTTTAGAGGCATGAATCGACTCCTGAGAGCCTGCAAATGAAGGCAATGTCGTTTTTATCGTTGGCCGGTTTTCCACCGGCCATGTAGTAACTATTGTCGGCTTTTTCACCACGTCAAGCGGGCTGATGACAAAACAATCAGAGGCTTGCCAAGTTCGGCGCTTCGAGCGATGATTACTGTTCATAAACACAGCATAAGGACAGTCAGGATGGCAGACGAACGTTGCGGTTGGGTGACGGCCGATCCGTTGTATCTCGAGTATCACGACAAGGAATGGGGCGTGCCCACCACCGACGCGCGCGAGCTGTTTGAAATGCTGTGCCTGGAGGGGCAGCAGGCCGGCCTTTCCTGGATCACCGTCCTGAAAAAGCGCGAGAATTACCGGCGTGCTTTCCATGGTTTCGATCCGCAGCGGGTCGCCGCCATGACCGAGCAGGACGTGGAAAACCTGCTGCAGGACAGCGGCATTATCCGCCACCGCGGCAAGATAGAAGCCATCATCACCAACGCCAAAGCCTATCTGGCGATGGAGGCGTCCGGCGAGAATTTCGTTACCTTCATCTGGGACTTCGTCGGCGGCCGGCCGCAGCTCAACCGCTGGCAGGCGCTGAGCCAGGTGCCGGCTAAAACCGAGCAGTCCGACGCCATGTCCAAAGCGTTGAAAAAGCGCGGCTTCAAGTTTATCGGCTCCACGATCTGTTACGCCTTCATGCAGGCCAGCGGGCTGGTGAACGATCATCTCACGGGGTGCATGTGCTACCCAAAGCCACGGTGATCCGCCCCTGTGGCCCGGAGGATATCGAACGGCTGATGGCGCTGTGGCTGCCCAGCACCATCGCCGCCCATCCGTTCGTGGCGGAAAAATACTGGCATGAGAGCGCCGCACTGGTGCGGGAAAACTACCTGCCGCGCGCGCAAAGCTGGGCCTGCTGGCATAACGACGAGATCGTCGGCTTTATCAGCGTGCTGGACGAGCAGTTCATCGGCGCGCTGTTCGTCGATCGGGCGTATCACGGCCGCGGCGTCGCCCAGGCGCTGATGACGCACGTGCAGCAGCGCTACCGCCGGCTCAGCCTGGAGGTGTATCAGCAGAACCTGCGAGCCTGCGCGTTCTACCACAAGCACGGTTTTCAGGTGACGCAACGCCTGTTTAACGACGAAACCCAGGCCTATACGCTGATCATGAGCTGGCCGGCAATCGAGAATTCAACCGGTTACGGTTAAAAAAGGCGCATTCGCGCCCTGGCGGCGCGCAATTAGGAATCCGCTGCATAGCGCCGCCCGGCGTTTTATCGCATAACTCCCCCAGCACTTACCCGCGCTCATCATTTGTCACGTTTTTCTCCGGAACTGCCGGCGAGCCAACGCGTCATAGTAGCGCGGTGATGCGGGCCCCACCTGCGTCGCCTACTTTTTGCGCCCCCGTGTTGGGCCGGCGCGTACAGAATTGATGCCATTAAGGACAAGAACATGAAAAAACGCATTGCAATTATTGCCGGCGCAGTGAGCGTCGCGCTCACGCTGTCGGCCTGTACCACCAACCCTTACACCGGCGAATCCGAAGTCGGTAAATCCGGCATCGGCGCGGGCCTCGGTGCCGCACTGGGCGCCGGCGTCGGCGTGCTGTCCTCTTCCAAGAAAGATCGCGGCAAGGGCGCGCTGATCGGCGCAGCGGCCGGTGCAGCCCTCGGCGGCGGCGCAGGCTATTACATGGACGTGCAGGAAGCCAAACTGCGCGACAAGATGAAAGGTACCGGCGTCAGCGTCACCCGCCAGGGCGACAACATCGTGCTGAACATGCCGAATAATGTGACCTTCGACAGCAGCAGCGCCACGCTCAAACCGGCGGGCGCCAACACCCTGACCGGCGTCGCCATGGTGCTGAAAGAGTATCCGAAAACCGCGGTCAACGTGGTCGGCTACACCGACAGCACCGGCTCCCGCTCGCTCAACATGAACCTGTCGCAGCAGCGCGCCGACGGCGTAGCCAGCGCGCTGATCACCCAGGGCGTGGCGGCGAACCGTATCCGCACCACCGGTGCCGGCCCGGACAACCCGATCGCCTCCAACAGCACCGCGGAAGGCAAGGCGCAAAACCGCCGCGTCGAGATCACCCTCAGCCCGCTGCAGTAATCCCGTGCGGGGCGCCACCGGTGCCCCGCCGCTTCCTCCCGACTTTCTCCTTATCCTTCAATATTCCCGCTCGCACATCGGGTATGGTAGTCTCCTTGGCAATTAACCGCAGGAGGGATCGGCTGTGAGCACAGGCAAGGCAACGCGCACCTCAGGACGTGCCACCATCAGCGATGTGGCCAGCATCGCCAAAACCGGCAAGACCAGCGTGTCGCGCTATCTGAATGGTGAACAGCACCTGCTTTCCGACGATCTCAAACAGCGCATCGAACAGGCTATCCAGCAGCTCGACTACCGGCCAAGCCAGATGGCGCGCAGCCTGAAGGGCGGCCAGACCCGCCTGATCGGCCTGATCCTCGCCGATATCACCAACCCCTATTCGGTGGACGTGATGCGCGGCATCGAGGCCGCCTGCCGTCAACACGGTTTTACCCTGCTGGTGTGTAACACCAACAACGAAGTCAATCAGGAACAGCACTACCTGCAGCTGCTCAGCAGTTACCGGGTAGAAGGCATCGTGGTCAACGCGGTCGGCATGCGCGAGGAAGCATTATCCACGCTGCAACAGTCGATGCTGCCGATGGTGCTGATCGATCGAAAAATCCCCGACTTCGCCTGCGACGTGGTGGGCCTGAACAACCGCGAAGCCGCCACCGTCGCCACCGAACACCTGCTGCAACAAGGTTTCGAAGCGATCCTGTTCCTCAGCGAGCCGCTCGGTACGGTCAATACCCGTCTCGAACGCCTGCACGCTTTCAGACATACCATGGCGCAGCACCCCGCGCTGTTGGCGGAGCAGGCCGAAACGCCGCTCAACGATCGGCAGAAGCTGGAGCAGGTGCTGAGCGATTTCAGCGGCCGTCATCGCGGCATGCGCAAGGCGGTGATCTCCGCCAACGGCGCCCTGACGCTGCAGGTGGCGCGCGCCATGCGCCGGCTCGGCATCCAGTGGGGCAACGACATCGGCCTGCTGGGCTTCGACGAGCTGGAGTGGGCGGAACTGGCGGGCGTCGGCATCACCACGCTGAAACAACCCACCTACCAAATGGGACACGCGGCGCTGGAGCGGCTGGTGCAGCGCATTCAGGGCCTGGCCACCCCCAGCGGCGAGCAGATGTTCTCCGGCGAGCTGATCGTCCGCGGCTCCACCACCCGCTAATCCACCTTCTCCGGGGCCGTTGACCGCCCCGCCTCTATCTGCATCGGCTGTTTTTTGCTCAGCTTCGTGATTGCGATCATATTTTTACACTCTGTCGCTTTTCGCTGGAACCGGTTCCATTTAACGTACCGGTAACAGCAGCGGCGGCGACAATGCCGCCTCAGGAGTCAAAATGAAAACAGAAATCATCGTGGTCACCGGCGCCTACGGCACCGATACCGTCAAACAACACGGCGGCCAGCGCGCGCTGTTGCCCATCATCGCCGGCGCGGGCGCCGACGGAGTGGAGATCCGCCGCGAACTGTTCACCGCCGGTGAACTGGACAGCCTGCCGGCGCTGGCGCAAGAGATCGATCGCCAGCAGCTGTTCGCCGTCTATTCCGCCCCTGAGGCGCTGTTCACACCGCAACATACGCTGAACCCCAACCTGTCGGCGCTGCTGGCGGAAGCGCAGGCGCTGAACGCGCGCCAGCTGAAGCTCTCCCTCGGCCATTTCCGCCCCGGCTTTGATTTTACCGAGTTGAAAGTGGCGCTGGAGCAACACCCGGTCAAGCTGGTGGTCGAGAACGACCAAACGCCGGACTGCGGCATTTTGTCGATGCTGAACGCCTTTTTCCACGCCGCGGAAGATAGCCACCTGCCGGTCAGCATGACCTTCGATATGGCCAACTGGCTGTGGGTGGGGCAAGACGCCTTCGCCGCCGCCGAACGCCTGGCCCGCCACGTCGGTTACGTGCACGTCAAAGCCGCCACCCAAGGCCCGCGCGGCTGGCGCGCCATCGCGCTGGACGAGACCGACGGCAGCTGGCGCGACCTGTTGGCCCGCCTGCCGCACGATGCGCCGCGCGGTATCGAATTCCCGTTGCAGGGCGATGACCTGGAAGCCGTCACCCGCCATTACGTCAATATCTTGCGTGCGGAGTAACCCCATGATGACAACGTTAACGGCAACGACGGCGCAGCAGGCGCCCCTGGATGTGGTCACGCTGGGTGAAGCCATGGCGATGTTCGTGGCGGCACAAACCGGCGATCTGGCGGAGGTGGAAACCTTCACCAAACGCATCGCCGGCGCCGAACTGAACGTGGCGATCGGCCTGGCGCGTCTGGGTATGAACGTCGGCTGGGTCAGCCGCGTCGGCAACGATTCGTTCGGGCGCTTCACCCTGCAGCAGTTGAAAAAAGAAGGCATCAATTACCGGCAGGTGACGGTCGACGGCCACTACCCCACCGGTTTTCAGGTGAAATCCAAAACCACCGATGGTACCGATCCCAGTGTGGAGTATTTCCGCAAGGGCTCGGCGGCCAGCCACCTGTCGATTGCCGATTTCAACCGCGAGTATTTCGGTTCCGCGCGCCACCTGCACCTGAGCGGCGTGGCGGCGGCGCTGTCCAGCGAGTCGCTGGCGCTGTGCCACCATGCGGCGCGCGAGATGCGTGCCATGGGTAAAACCATTTCGTTCGATCCCAATCTGCGCCCGGTGCTGTGGCCCAGCCGCGAGGTGATGATCGAGCAGCTGAACCAGCTGGCGTTCGCCGCCGACTGGGTTCTGCCGGGGTTGAAAGAGGGACAGATCCTCACCGGCCAGTCGACGCCGGAAGGCATCGCCGATTTCTATCTGGAGCGCGGCGTGCAGGCGGTGATCATCAAAACCGGCCCGGACGGCGCCTGGTTTAAAACCGCCGCCGGCGATAAAGCGGCAGTGGCCGCGGTCAAGGTCGACAACGTAGTGGATACCGTCGGCGCCGGTGACGGCTTTGCCGTCGGCACCCTCAGCGCCCTGCTGGAAGGCAAAACGCTAATACAGGCGGTGCAGCGCGGCAACAAAATCGGCTCGCTGGCGATCCAGGCCATCGGCGACAGCGAAGGCCTGCCGACCCGTGCGGCGCTGGCCGAATAACAATAAAAAAAACGACTTCTCCGCATGACGTCAGCCTCTGGCCCTACAACCGGGACGCGTCGGGAGAGCATCTGCCCCTTCGTCTTTCACGCCCAGCGTGCCGGGCGAAGGGGATGCAACACCACTGAAGGATACTGAACATGAACAAAGCGACTGTCGCGGCCAAACGCTGGTGGTACATCATGCCCATCGTGTTTATCACCTACAGCCTGGCCTATCTCGATCGCGCCAACTTCAGCTTCGCCTCTGCCGCCGGCATCAATGAAGATCTCGGCATCACCAAAGGCATGGCCTCGCTGCTGGGCGCGCTGTTTTTCCTCGGTTATTTCTTCTTCCAAATTCCCGGCGCCATCTACGCCGAACGTCGCAGCGTCAAAAAACTGATCTTCTGGTGCCTGATCCTGTGGGGCGGCTGCGCCTCGCTGACCGGCGTGGTCAGCAATATTCCGATGCTGGCCGCCATCCGCTTTATCCTCGGCGTGGTGGAAGCGGCGGTGATGCCGGCGATGCTGATCTACATCAGCAACTGGTTCACCAAATCGGAGCGGTCACGCGCCAATACCTTCCTGATCCTCGGCAACCCGGTGACGGTGCTGTGGATGTCGGTGGTATCCGGTTACCTGATCCACGCCTTCGGCTGGCGTGAAATGTTCATCATCGAGGGCATTCCGGCGGTTATCTGGGCGTTCTGCTGGTGGGTGCTGGCGAAAGACAAACCGGCGCAGGCCGGCTGGCTGAGCGCCGATGAGAAACAGGCGCTGCAGCAGCAGCTGGACGAAGAGCAAAAAGGCATCAAGGCCGTGCGCAACTACGGCGAAGCTTTCCGCTCACGCAACGTGATCCTGCTGTGCGTGCAGTACTTCGCCTGGAGCATCGGCGTGTACGGCTTCGTGCTGTGGCTGCCTTCCATCCTGCGCAGCGGCATGCAGATGGGCATGGTGGAAGCCGGCTGGCTGTCGGCGGTGCCTTACCTGGCGGCAACCATCGCCATGATCGTGGTCTCCTGGGCGTCGGACAAAATGCAAAACCGCAAGCTGTTCGTCTGGCCGCTGCTGCTGATCGGCGCGCTGGCGTTCTTCGGTTCTTACGCCGTCGGCGCCAACCACTTCTGGATCTCCTACGGCCTGCTGGTGGTCGCCGGCGCCGCGATGTACGCCCCCTACGGGCCGTTCTTCGCCATCATTCCGGAAATGCTGCCGAAAAACGTTGCCGGGGGCGCCATGGCGCTGATCAACAGCATGGGCGCGCTGGGTTCGTTCTTCGGTTCGTGGTTCGTCGGCTATCTGAATGGCGCCACCGGCAGCCCGGCGGCTTCCTACATGTTCATGGCCATCGCACTGGTGGTGGCGGTGGTGCTGACGCTGATCGTCAAGCCCGCCCGCAACGAGATCCAGCCGCAATTGGCTTGATCCAGTTATACTTTTTATCTGTTAACCCAACCGGGGGGGCACCATGCCCCCTTTGGCCCAGCTGGAGTTCGTGATGAAGCCTTCTATCGTATTGTACAAAAGCCTGCCCGCCGATCTGCTTGAACGTCTGGAACAGCACTTCACCGTGCACGCCTTCAACGGCCTGCAGCCGGAGAACCGCGACGAACTGCGCCAGGCGTTGCAGCAGGCCGAAGGGATCATCGGTTCCGGCGGTAAAATTGACGAAGCCTTCCTGCAGCAGGCGCCCAAACTGCGCGCGGCCTCGACCGTTTCCGTCGGCTACGACAACTTCGACGTCGAGGCGCTCAACGCCCATAACGTGCTGTTGATGCACACCCCGACGGTGTTGACCGAAACCGTCGCCGACACCATCATGAGCCTGGTGCTGGCGACCGCGCGCCGGGTGGTGGAAGTGGCGGAGCGGGTGAAGGCCGGCGAATGGCGCGGCAGCATCGGGCCGGACTGGTTCGGCGTCGACGTGCACCACAAAACCATCGGCATCCTCGGCATGGGCCGCATCGGCCTGGCGCTGGCGCAGCGCGCGCACTTCGGCTTCGGCATGCCGGTGCTCTACAACGCCCGCCGCACGCACGAAGAGGCGGAGCAACGCTTCAACGCCCGTCGCTGCGATCTGGATACCCTGCTGGCCGAGTCGGATTTCGTTTGCATCACGCTGCCGCTAACCGAACAAACCTTCCACATGATCGGCCGCGAACAGCTGGCGAAAATGAAGAAAAGCGGCATTCTGATCAACGCCGGCCGCGGGCCGGTAGTGGATGAGCAGGCGCTGATCGAAGCGCTGCAAAACGGCGTGATCCACGCCGCCGGGTTGGATGTGTTCGAGAAAGAGCCGCTGCCGGCCAACTCGCCGCTACTCAGCATGCCGAACGTGGTGGCGTTGCCGCACATCGGCTCCGCTACCCATGAAACGCGCTACGGCATGGCCGCCTGCGCGGTGGATAATTTGATCGCCGCGTTGACCGGCACGGTGAAAGAAAACTGCGTCAACCCGCAGCTGTTGCGGAAATAACTCAGCGCGGCCGGTGGTCTGAGGATAACCGGCCGTGTTGCTCTTCCTGCTGCGGCGCGAACAGCGCCTGCAGCTGATGTTCTTCGGCGAAGTGCTGCAATTCGGCATCCTGAATTGCCTGAACGATCTCTTCTCGCCAGTTTTTGTCCGTCATCGCTAACCTCCTTTGATGTTCACCGTTTAATCTGCCGCAGCGCGCGCACAAAGCCAAGCCGAATCAATCCGAAAACGCTCCGCCCTTCCTCTCCTCCTCGAAAAACCCTCGCAGGGAGGAGGCCATTTTTCCGTCGTTTGCCACACTGGGCGCTACCCTGCGAGAAAAACGCTTCCTGCCGCGCGTAAGGAGAGCCATGAAACTGTTACCCCTGCCCTTATTGATGCTGCTGTCGCCTTCGGCGCTGGCCAGCTGGACACTGCCGGGTTTCCCGGCCCTCGACGAAACGGCCGCCGGGCTGTTCACCAGCCAGGCCACGCTGCCCAAAGGCCAGCTGCCGCTGCGCCTGTATCAGGATAACCACTGCTGGCAACCGGCGGAGGCGATAAAACTTAACCAGACGCTGTCGCTGCACCCGTGCGGCGCCAACCCGCCGGTCAGCTGGCGGCAGTTCCGCGCCGGCGACTATCAGGTGCGCGTCGATACGCGCAGCGGCACGCCGACGCTGCAGCTCAGCCTGAGCAGCGTGCCGGAAAGCGCCGCCGTTGCCGTCCGCAGCTGCCCGCGCTGGGACGGTAAGCCGGTCACGGTCGACGTCACCTCCACCTTCGCCGAAGGCGAAACGCTGCGCGATTTCTATTCCGGCCAAACGGCGCAGGTGAGCCAGGGAAAAATCACGCTGCAGCCCGCCGCCGCCAGCGGCGGCCTGTTGCTGCTGGAATCCGCCGCCACGGCGAAACCGGCGGCGTTCAGCTGGCATAACGCCACGGTCTACTTCGTACTGACCGATCGCTTTGAGAACGGCAATCCGGCCAATGACCACAGCTACGGGCGCCGCAGCGACGGCCTGCAGGAAATAGGTACCTTTCACGGCGGCGATCTGGCCGGCCTGACGCAGAAGCTGGATTATCTGCAGCAGCTCGGCGTCAACGCCTTGTGGATCAGCTCGCCGCTGGAGCAAATCCACGGCTGGGTCGGCGGCGGCACCCAAGGCGATTTCCCGCATTACGCCTATCACGGCTATTATGCGCTGGACTGGACTCGCCTCGACGCCAACATGGGCACCGAACAGGAGCTGCGCACGCTGGTCGAGCAGGCGCATCGCCGCGGCATTCGCATTCTGTTCGACGTGGTGGTGAACCACGTCGGCTACGCCACGCTGGCGGATATGCAGACGTTCCACTTCGGCTCGCTGTATCTGCAAGGCGCAGAGGTGGAGAAAACCCTGGGGAAAAACTGGAGCGACTGGCGTCCCGGGCCAGGGCAAAACTGGCACAGCTTCAACGACTACATCAACTTCAGCGACAAGGCGGGCTGGCGCCCATGGTGGGGGAAAAATTGGATCCGCACCGACATCGGCGACTATGACGCGCCGGGCTATGACGATCTGACGATGTCACTGGCCTTCCTGCCGGACATCAAAACCGAAGCGCCCGGCGCCAGCGGCCTGCCGCTGTTCTACCGCCACAAACCCGACACCGCCGCGCGCGACATGCCCGGCGCCACCCCCCGCGATTACCTGACCGTCTGGCTCAGCCAGTGGGTGCGCGATTACGGCATCGACGGTTTTCGCGTCGATACCGCCAAGCACGTGGAAAAACCGACGCTGGCGCTGTTGAAACAGCGCGCCACGGCGGCATTGGCGGCATGGAAAGCGGAGCATCCGCAGCAGGCGTTGGATGATGCGCCGTTTTGGATGACCGGCGAGGCCTGGGGCCACGGGGTGATGAAAAGCGACTATTACCAAAACGGCTTCGACGCGATGATCAACTTCGATTTCCAGGACCAGGCGTCGCAGGCATTGGGCTGCTTCGCCGACATCGATGCCACCTACCGGCAGATGGCCGAGCGGCTGCAGGATTTCAACGTGCTGAGCTATCTCTCTTCACACGACACCCGGCTGTTCTTCGCCAGCGACGCCAAAGGCTCGCTGCCTCGCCAACAGCGGGCGGCGAACCTGCTGTTGCTGGCGCCGGGCGCGGTGCAGATTTACTACGGCGATGAAAGCGGCCGCCCGCTCGGCCCAACCGGTTCCGATCCGCTGCAGGGTACCCGCTCCGACATGAACTGGCGTGAGTTACAGGGGAAAAAAGCCCCGCTGCTGACCCACTGGCAACGGTTAGGGCAGTTCCGCGCTCGCCACCCGGCGATCGGCGGCGGCGTGCAAACCCCGCAGGCGCACGCCGCCTATTACGCCTTCAGCCGCCGGCTTGGCGACGATAAGGTGATGGTGGTGTGGGCCGGCGAACGGTCACAATAATCCAGCGTAATATGCTGCTAATCGGCCAATGAGCGAAGTTTGTGCCCATTGGCCGATTTGTCGGCCGCATTGCAGCGGGATTTGTCTGGCGGTATGGTGGGTGATTACCTGCTAAGAAACAGTACTGCTGCACCTATGACTTTCTCACTTTTCGGCGAAAAATTTACCCGTTATGCGGGCATTACCCGTTTGATGGACGACCTGAACGAAGGCCTGCGCACCCCCGGTGCCATCATGCTCGGCGGCGGCAATCCGGCGCAGATCCCAGAGATGGAAGCCTACTTCACACAGCTGTGCCAGGAGATGCTCGACCAGGGCAAACTGACCGAGGCGCTGTGCAACTACGACGGCCCGCAAGGCAAGGACGCGCTGCTGAAAGCGCTGGCCAATCTGCTGCGCGACGAGCTCGGCTGGGAGATTTCGCCACAGAATATTGCACTGACTAACGGCAGCCAAAGCGCGTTTTTCTACTTGTTCAACCTGTTCGCCGGCCGCTACGCCGACGGTTCGCGCCGCCGCGTGCTGTTCCCATTGGCGCCGGAATATATCGGCTATGCCGACGCCGGGCTGGACGAAGGGCTGTTCGTCTCCGCCAAACCGAACATCGAGCTGCTGCCGGACGGCCAGTTCAAGTATCACGTCGATTTCGAACATCTCACCATCGGCGATGACATCGGCATGATCTGCGTTTCACGGCCGACCAACCCGACCGGCAACGTGATCACCGACGAAGAGCTGATGAAGCTCGACCTGCTGGCGCAGCAGCGTGATATTCCGCTGGTGATCGACAACGCCTACGGCGTGCCGTTCCCCGGCATCATCTTCAGCGACGCCACGCCGCTGTGGAACCCGAACACCATCCTGTGCATGAGCCTGTCCAAGCTCGGCCTGCCGGGCTCGCGCTGCGGCATCGTGATCGCCGACGAGAAGGTGATCACCGCGCTAACCAACATGAACGGCATCATCAGCCTGTCGCCAGGCAGCATGGGGCCGGCGATGGCGACGGAAATGATCGCGCGCGGCGATCTGCTGCGCCTGTCGAACGAAGTGATTCGCCCGTTCTACAAACAGCGCGTCGAGCACACCATCGAGATTATTCGCCGCTACCTGTCGCCGGAGCGCTGCCTGATCCACAAACCGGAAGGGGCTATCTTCCTCTGGCTGTGGTTCAAGGATCTGCCGATCACCACCGAAGTGCTGTATCAGCGCCTGAAAAAGCGCGGCGTGCTGATGGTGCCGGGCCACTACTTCTTCCCGGGGTTGGAGCATGAATGGCCGCATACCCACCAGTGCATGCGCATGAACTACGTGCCCGATCCGGAGAAAATCGAGCGCGGCGTGGCTATTCTGGCGGAAGAGATCGAGCGCGCACATCAGAAAGGCTAACGCCGACTGATTGAAAATTGACCGACAAAGATATACGATGCATATATCGTATATCTTTTTTTGGAGGGCCAACGATGACTCGCATCGTGATCGATTTACCTGAAGAAGACCTGCGGCAGCTCGATAATCTGAAAAATATCCGCCACGTTCCGCGGGCCGAGATCATTCGTCAAGCAGTCTCCCGCTATCTGACGGAGAACCACGTGGAAGATCCCAGCAACGCTTTCGGGCTCTGGTCCGGGGCGATGGGAGATGGCGTGGAGTACGAAAATCGTCAGCGCGAGGAGTGGGAATAATGGTGGCTCAACGGGCGTTATTCGACACCAATATCCTGATCGATTATCTCAACGGCATTCCTCAAGCCAGGGACGTTCTGGTCGAGTATCACATCAATCCGGCCATCAGCGCCATCACCTGGATGGAAGTGATGGTAGGTGCTAAAAAACAGGGTCCGGCACTGGAGCTGAAAACACGTCAGTTTTTAGGGCAATTTCTGCTGCTGCCTATTACCGATGAAGTCGCTGAACGCGCCGTAGAACTGCGCCACTCACAGCATGTGAAACTGCCAGACGCCATTATCTGGGCCACAGCGCAGGTGGGATTCCGGATGCTCATCTCCCGCAACCCCAAAGATTTCGGCACTGACAATGGCGTGTTGATGCCTTATCGGCTGTAGACGATCCGCACTACAACGTCCAGAACAGCACCGCCAGCAGCTGCGGCGACATGATGCGCAGGAACATCGCCAACGGATACACGGTGGCGTAAGACAGCGCGGCAGCGCCGCTGGTGGGATGCAGACCGTTGGCGAAGGCCAGCGCCGGCGGATCGGTCATCGATCCCGCCAGCATGCCGGACAGCGTCAGGTAGTTCATCTTGCCCACCGTGCGTGCCAGAATACCGACGCTCAGCAGCGGAATGGCGGTGATTAACGCGCCATAACCAATCCATGTCAGCCCCTCGCCGTGCAGCAACGTATCGATAAAATTGCCGCCCGATTTTAAACCGACCACCGCCAGAAACAGCACGATGCCCAGTTCGCGCAGCGCCAGGTTGGCGCTCGGCGGCATAAACCAATACAGCTTGCCGATACTGCCGATGCGCCCCAGGATCAGCGCCGCCACCAACGGCCCGCCGGCCAGCCCCAGCCGCAATGCCGCCGGGAAGCCGGGCACAAACAGCGGAATGGAGCCCAGTAGCACCCCGAGACCGATGCCGATAAAGACCGGCAGCATCTGCACCTGCTGCAGTTTTTGTTGGGCGTTGCCGACGATTGCCGTCACCGCGTCGATGGCCTCCGGCCGGCCGACCAGGTTGAGAATGTCGCCAAACTGCAGCGTCACGTTGCTGCCGGCCACCAGCTCGACGCCGGCGCGGTTGAGGCGTGAAATTACCACGTCATACTTCTGCTTCAGGTTCAGATCGCGGATTTTCTTGCCCAGCACCTGCTCGTTGGTCACCACTGCCCTCACCACCTGCAGCGCGGTGCCGCGCGTCGACAGCGAGGCGTCCACCTCTTCGCCTATCACCAGCCGGGCGTTCTCCAGATCTTCACGCTTGCCCACCAGATGCAGGTAGTCGCCAAGTTCCAGCCGCTCGTGCGGCGCCGGCACCATCAGCAGCTCTCCGCGCTTGAGGCGCGAACAGACGATCGCTTCACCGTTGAGCAACGGCACCTGCTTAATCGCCATGCCCTGCAGGTTGGGATTGCGCACCGCCACGTTGATGGCGTGCAGCAGCTCACGCTGATTGCCCAGGCTGTTTTCAAACGCCTGCGCCTCGCGCTCGATGTTGATGCGGAAAACCAATCGGATCAGCCACATCACCAGCAAGATGCCGCAAATGCCGAACGGGTAGGCCATGGCGTAGCCCATCCCCATGCCGTCCACCAACGCCGGATCGGAACCGAGATCGGTCAGGATTTGTTGACCGGCGCCCAGCGCCGGGGTGTTGGTGACCGCGCCGGAGAACACGCCGAGGATGATCGGCAGCGGCACGTCGAACAGCTTGTGCACCGCCGCCGCCACTGCGCCGCCGGTCAGTACCAGCAGCACCGCGAAGGCGTTGAGGCGCAGACCAGAGACGCGCAGCGAAGAGAAGAAACCGGGACCGACCTGGATGCCGATGGTGTAAACGAACAGGATCAGGCCAAACTCCTGGATAAAGTGCAGCATGTCACCATTCAGGCTGATTTGCCCGCTCTGGGCAAAGTGGCCGACCAGAATGCCGCCGAACAGCACGCCGCCGATGCCCAGCCCGACGCCGTACAGTTTCCAGTTCCCCATCCACAGCCCAATGACGGCCGCCAGCGCCAACATGCTGACGGTCAGGGCGATATCGCTCATAGGTCACATCCTTGCCAAAGTTGAACATGGGATTTGCGGACAAAGACACACAATTAACAAGGATTATGGCATCGGGCAGACGGGGGGACTGTGGCGTGCGCCACATAACGCAACGGGGGAGATCCGTCTGGATCTCCCCCGCATGATGATGACCGTTTTTCAGTCGGTTATTTGGCTTCCAGCTCCGGCGTCGCGCCGATGGCAATGCGCTGAGGCTGCAAGGCTTCCGGCACCTGACGCACCAGATCGATGTGCAACAGGCCATTTTCAAATTTGGCCTCGGATACCTGCAGGTGTTCCGCCAGAGTGAAGGTCAGCTGGAACTCTTTGCACACCAACCCCTGATGCAGGTACTCGACCTGTTTTTCCGGCGGCGTGGGTTTACCGCTGACGGTCAGCCGCGGCCCTTCCACTTCGATATTCAGTTCGCTCTGCCGGAAACCGGCCAGCGCCAGAGAAATGCGGTAGTGATTGTCATCGCTTTTCTCGATGTTATACGGCGGGAACCCCTGGGGTTCCTGGCCGCCCATTGAACTGGCCAGTTTATCAAAACCAATCCATTGACGCAGAAGCGGGGATAGATCGTAATTACGCATAGGAACAACTCCTTTCATTAAGCGAGATGTGTTTATTCAGCCCCCTGACGGCAGGCGGATTATTACTGCATATTTGCCGACAGCGCTCCTGCCGGCGAAAACGGAATTATTTAATTTCGATACGGCGCGGTTTTAATGTTTCCGGCACGATGCGCTGCATATCGATATACAGCAGGCCGTTTTCCAGTTTGGCGCCTTTAATTTGAATATGTTCGGCCAGCTGGAATTTACGCTCGAAATTACGCTCAGCGATGCCCTGATATAAATAGGTTTTTTCTGCCGGTTCGTTATTGTGCGCACCGCGCACGATCAGCAGATTATCTTGCGTGGTGATCTCCAGCTCCTGCTCGGCAAACCCGGCTACCGCAATGGCGATGCGATAATGGTTTTCGTCCACCAGCTCGACATTATAAGGAGGATAACCGCCGTTGCCCTGGCTCTGGCCGGCCTCCAGCGCGTTGAACAGGCGATCGAAACCAATGGCGGAACGGTATAGTGGAGAAAGATCGAAATTACGCATAAAACAGCCTCCTAAGGCACTTCAGCGAGGTTGAAATAAATACGCCTTCCATTCTGGACAGGCTAATTAAGCCAGAATTCCCTTACGGCAAATTCTCAATCCGGCTCTGATGATAAAATGGGGGTTGATTTCATCAATTCAACGGGCGAGGATCAAAAAAAGCGCTTTTCGGTTAGGTGAAAGTTTTTTTACCACTTACACTAAAGTGAGAGAGCCGCCACAGAGCGGGATTTTGCTTCTTTTAAAGCAGCAACAGGATGTTATAAATCAGCTTAATTTAGGGGCACAGCAACCCTGCAGGATGGATTAATGACGACGATGAAAGCGATAGCGACGGGCTGCATGTTGTTGGCGACCAGCGGTTGCTCCAGCGTGATGAGCCATACCGGCCCGAATCAGGGTTACTATCCCGGCACCCGCGCCAGCGTGGACATGCTGAAGGACGACAACACCAGCTGGGCGATGATGCCGCTGGTGGCGCTGGATCTGCCGTTCTCCGCAGTGATGGATACCGTGCTGCTGCCTTACGACTATCTGCGTTCAGGCAATGACGCCACCGCAGACTCGCCAAAAGCGCGCATCCTGCGCAGCGAGCAGCAGAATCTGGCGGCAACCGGCAACCCCGGCGAGGGCAACGACAGCACCGCCACACACTAATCACGCACGCAGCGGGCCATCAGGCCCGCCTTACGCCTCAACCACAAAGATCTGGTTGAATCCGGCAATCTCGCGCATAAACGCCACTTTCTTGCCATCCGGCGAAAACACCACGGCATCCCCCGACGGCGGCTGCAGGCTGCGCTGCGTTAAACGCTGCAGGCGGCCGCTGGCGACCTCACACAGCATCACGCTGTTGTCACACACCAGGGCTATCGCCCCGCCCTGCGGGTGCCAGCTGAACGCCGACTGGATGTCATGCTCGGCGCGGCTGACCTGGCGCGGCTCACCGCCGTTCGGCGACACCGTCCACAGCTGTACCACGCCGCCGTCATCCTTCATCAAAAATGCGATTTGGCTGCCGTCCGGCGAGCTGCGCAGCCAATGGCGCGGTGCACCGGCGACGCCCGGAAAACGACGCTCCCCGGTAAAGGTTACCCGCCGCTGCCTGACGCCAAGCGGCGGCGCCGGCAGCTCGCTTTCCGTCCCCTGCAGCGGCAGAGCACCCTCCCTGGCGTAGTCGGCGTCGTTCTCCGGCAGATCGACGATAAACACCTCCGGCAGCTTCTCACCGGCGGCGGACAGCGTATCGCCGATAAATGCCAGCGCCCAGCGCTGCCGGCGGCCGTCGGCCTTACGGTAACCTTCGCGGCCAATCCAGCCCTCTTCGTAGGCGCGATTGATCTGATCGCTGCCCGGCTGCGGCTGCGGCACGGTCTCGCTGACCAGCACGCAATAGTGGCTGCCGTCATACTCACGGGGATGCTGTTTCGGCGGATTGACCCCGTGCAGCGGCACAGCCACGCCGACGTTGCGCAGATCGCGCGCCGGATCGCATTCATGCATCACGTGATCGTTGTAGGTAAAGCTGAGGCGGCTGCCGTCCGGGCTGAAAACGTGCACATGGCTGCCGCCGCGCAGCGCACCGGGCGTGTAGGGCGCCGTGATATCCAGCGCGTCGAGGGTAATGGCCAACTCGCGATCCGGTTCGCTGACGATCACCCCGCGGCGGTGGTGAAAATCATACTGCCAGGCGCTGTCCGGATGTTCCGGGCCGTGGATGAAGACGTAGCGCGCCGGCGCATCGGGGCTGACCGTAACCACACCGACGTGGGCACCGTGCTGGGCGCGATAAACCACCTCCACCGCGCCGCTGGTGACGTTGACCCGCTCGATGCTAAGGCCGGTGAAAGAGGCGCCGCGCGGGCGCACGTCATAAGCCAGCCATTGGCTATCCGGCGTCCAGACGTTGATATTGGTTAACTGATGCCCGCGTGGGTCGAAAGTCAGTTGTTTTTCCCGATGGCTCATGGCGGCTCTCCTGCGCATGCTGGCACTGAACGGCCATCTTACCGGATCGGCGGCAGCGTTTCATATGGCCAGCGAGAGGCGCCCGGGGGCATTTTGGCGCAATTATTTTTCAGCGTCTTATCATTTAAGCCGCTCGGCGGCGCCGGCAGGAAATAAACGCCCGGGTAGGCGGCCGTATTCCAGGCAGTGAAACTCAGCGGTGCCCATGCCGTATAGGCAGATGCCGCGAGCGCTATTTTTTCATTCTCATTTACTTGATCAAAATAATTCAGCGGCAGCGCCTTTCTTAACGCAAATAAATAAAAAATCGTGTCGCTAAACGACAGGTTAATGATTACTTTCACCGCCAACCCGATGCTCTTCTCCGGCCATTGCCGTTTGCTGGCCGGCTTACCCGCTGGTCGGATGGCAGGGTTTACAATCAATACAAAAAAGTACAAACTGGATTTTTAAGTCCAAGACATTCTGGAGCCGGTATGAATCCCCTCTTCGATGCCATTGTTTCTGCCCATCAGCAACTGCGCCCTCAGGTGCGGGTCACGCCATTGGAGCGCAGCGTACTGCTTTCTCAGCAATTGGGCTGCGAGCTGTATTTGAAATGCGATCACCTGCAGCACACCGGTTCCTTTAAATTTCGCGGCGCCAGCAACAAGCTGCGGCTGCTGGATAACGAGCAACGCCGGCGCGGCGTGATCGCCGCCTCAACCGGCAACCACGGCCAAGCGGTCGCCCTGGCGGGGTACCTGATGGGGGTTGGCGTCACGGTTTATGCGCCAGAGACGGCCGCGAGCATCAAGCTCGACACCATTCGTGCACTGGGCGGCACCGTGGAATTGGTGCCGGGCGATGCGCTGAACGCCGAACTGGCGGGGGAACAGGCCGCACGCGAACAGGGAAAAACCTATATCTCGCCGTATAACGACGAGCAGGTGATCGCCGGCCAGGGCACCTGCGGCATGGAGCTGGTTGAACAACTCACCGATCTGGACGCGGTGTTCGTGGCGGTGGGCGGCGGTGGCTATATCGCCGGCATCGGCACCGTTCTGCGGCAACTGTCGCCGAACACGCAGCTTATCGCCTGCTGGCCGGAAAACGCCACCAGCCTGTACAGCGCGTTGGAAGCGGGCCATATCTTCCCGGTGGAAGAGCAAGAAACCCTGTCCGACGGCACCGCCGGCGGCGTCGAGCCGGGCGCCGTGACCTTTCCGCTGTGCCAACAGCTGATCGACCGCAAAGTGCTGGTTAGCGAAGCAGAGATCAAACACGCGATGCGCCGGATCGCCGCCAGCGATCGCTGGATTATCGAAGGCGCGGCCGGCGTGGCGCTGGCGGCGGCGATCAAACTGGCGCCGGAATACCAGGGTAAAAAGGTAGCGGTGGTACTGTGCGGCAAGAACATCGTGCTGGAGAAATACCTCAAGGCCATCGCCGATGCACATCCTTAATCGGCAGCAAATCCTCGCCGCGTTCGACGCCGAGACCATAACGCCGCTGCTGAAGCAGGGTTTTATCGCCTACTCGCAACAGCGAGTGCAACAACCGCCGGTGCAGCATTTCCTGTTCGAGCGTGCCGCCGGCGACTGCTGCATCAAATCCGCCTGGCTGGAAGGTGACGAACTGTTCGTGGTCAAGATCTCCGCCGGTTTCTATCGCAACGCCGAACACGGCCTGCCGAGCAATCAAGGGCTGGTGATGGCGTTTTCCGCCCAGACCGGCGAACCACAGGCGCTGCTGCAAGATGAAGGCTGGCTGACCGCGCTGCGCACCGCCCTGGCCGGACGCATCGCCGCCGAGCTGTGCGCGCCGCCGCATATTCAGGCGATCGGCATGGTCGGCACGGGTCTGCAGGCGCGGCTGCAGCTGCAATGCCTGAAACCGGTGACCGATTGCCGAGACGTATGGGTGTGGGGACGAGACGAACAGGCGCTGGCGGCGTATCGGCGCGATGCCGAAGCCGAGGGTTTTCGGGTGCGGGTTACGCAGAATGCGGCGGAACTGGCAGCGCACTGTCGGCTGATCGTGACTACCACGCCCAGCCGCGAACCGATATTGCAGGCGGCGGATATTCGGCCCGGCACGCACATCACCGCCGTGGGCGCCGACGCGCCCGGCAAGCAGGAACTGGCGACCGATTTGGTGGCCAACGCAGACGCGCTGCTGGTCGATGCCCTGACGCAGTGCGCGGACTATGGCGAGATCGCGACGGCTTATCGGCAAAACAGGCTGATTTCAACGCCAATCGTCGAAATGGGCGCCGTCTTGGCGCAGGGAGGGCGGGTACGACGCGAGCCGCAGCACATCACCATCGCCGATCTCACCGGCTTGGCGATTCAGGATCTGCAGATCGCCAAAGGGGTGTTGGCGAAAGTATAAAGGGGCGCCGCAGCGCCCACGCGTTATCAGGCGTTGAGCACGAACTTCTCGATAGCGCGCGCCACGCCGTCCTCTGTATTGGCGCTGGTGACAAACTGCGCCACCGCTTTCAGTTCGGGAATGGCGTTGCCCATCGCTACGCCGACGCCGGCATATTCGATCATCGCCGTATCGTTGGCCTGATCCCCCAGCGTCATGATGTTTTCCCGCGCCACGCCCAAATGCTCGGCCAGCATTCTCACCCCGGCGCCCTTATCGACGTTCTTGTGCAGGATCTCGAGGAAATAAGGCGCGCTTTTCAGGATGGTATAACGCTCGCGCGTTTCCGCCGGGATGCGCGCGATAGCGCGGTCCAACAGCTCCGGCTCGTCGATCATCATCACTTTAGGGAAACGCATCTGGCGATCCATCTCTTCCACGCTGCGGTATTTCAGCGGAATACCGGTCATTTCCGCCTCGTGTATGGTGTACTTGCCGATATCCTTGTTCGGGGTATACAGGGTATCGAAATCAAACGCCTGGTAGTGAACGCCGAACTCGCGCGCCATCTGCTCAAAGTGCAGATAATCCTCAAAGCCCAGCGTTTCTTGCAGAATGCAGGCGCCGTCAACCGCACGCAGCACCAGCGCGCCGTTATAGGTGATACAGAAATCGCCGGGGCCCTGAATGTCCAACTGGCGCAGATAATCCTGCACGCCGACATAAGGCCGCCCGGTGGCCAACACCACGTGCACCCCTTTGCGCCGCGCCGCCGCGATAGCCTGCTTTACCGCCGGCGTGATTTGGTGCTGCGGATCCAGCAACGTGCCGTCCATGTCGATCGCAATCAGTTCAATAGCCATTCAACGCTTCTCCCAGTGGTTTTTTCCCATGCTAACGCGTTTCAGCCTCGGCTGTCAGCGCCAAAAAAGGCGCAAAAAAAATCCGCGCGGGTCGCCCGGCGCGGATTTTCACAGCCATTAACGCATCAGATATCGATGTTCGCCGCTTTCAGGGCGTTTTCTTCGATAAAGGCGCGGCGCGGTTCAACCGCATCGCCCATCAGCGTGGTGAACAGCTGATCGGCAGCGATGGCATCCTTGACGGTCACGCGCAGCATACGGCGGCTTTCAGGATCCATGGTGGTTTCCCACAGCTGCTCCGGGTTCATCTCGCCCAGACCTTTATAACGCTGCACCGACAGGCCGCGGCGCGACTCTTTCACCAGCCACTCCAACGCCTGCTCGAAGCTGTCTACCGGTTGACGGCGTTCGCCGCGCTCGATGAACGCGCCCTCTTCGACCAGCCCGCGCAGCTTCTCGCCCAGCTGACAGATCTTGCGGTATTCGCCGCCGTGGATGAAGTCGAAGTCCAGCTTATAGTCGGTATCCACGCCGTGGGTGCGGATGCGCAGCGCCGGCTCGAACATCTGGCGCTCGCGGTTCTCGAAGATAACGAAGTCATAGCTGCTGCCGTGCTGCTCTTTGTCGTTCAGCGCCTGCACCAGCGAAGCAATCCAGGTTTTCACCTTGGCTTCATCGCTGAGATCTCCTTCGTTCAGCGTCGGCTGATAGATCAGGCTGTTCAGCAGCGCGCGCGGGTAGCGGCGCTCCATGCGGCCGATCAGCTTCTGCACGCCATAGTGCTCAGCCACCAGTTTTTCCAGCTGTTCGCCACCCAGCGCCGGTGCGCTGGCATTGGTGTGCAGCGTAGCGCCGTCCATCGCAATAGCGATCTGGTACTGATCCATCGCCTCGTCATCTTTGATGTACTGCTCTTGCTTACCTTTCTTCACCTTGTACAGCGGCGGCTGTGCGATGAACACGTGGCCACGCTCGATGATTTCCGGCATCTGGCGATAGAAGAAGGTCAACAGCAGCGTACGGATGTGCGAACCGTCGACGTCGGCATCGGTCATGATAATGATGCTGTGATAACGCAGCTTGTCCGGGCTGTACTCGTCGCGGCCGATGCCGCAACCCAGCGCGGTGATCAGCGTCGCCACTTCCTGCGAGGAGAGCATTTTGTCGAAACGCGCTTTCTCGACGTTGAGGATTTTCCCCTTCAGCGGCAAGATAGCCTGGTTCTTGCGGTTGCGCCCCTGCTTGGCAGAGCCGCCCGCGGAGTCCCCTTCCACCAGGTACAGTTCGGACAACGCCGGGTCGCGTTCCTGGCAGTCCGCCAGCTTGCCCGGCAGGCCGGCCAGATCCAGTGCGCCTTTGCGGCGGGTCATCTCACGCGCTTTACGCGCCGCTTCGCGCGCGCGCGCCGCGTCGATGATTTTGCCGACCACGATTTTCGCGTCGCCTGGATTCTCCATCAGGTAATCCACCAGCTTCTCGTTCATCAGCGTTTCAACCGCGGTTTTCACCTCGGAAGAGACCAGCTTGTCCTTGGTCTGAGAAGAGAACTTCGGATCCGGCACCTTCACCGAGACCACGGCGATCAGGCCTTCACGTGCGTCATCGCCGGTGGCACTGACCTTGGCCTTCTTGCTGTAGCCTTCCTTCTCCATGTAGCTGTTCAGCGTACGGGTCATCGCGGTACGGAAACCGACCAGGTGCGTGCCGCCGTCGCGCTGCGGGATGTTGTTGGTGAAGCAGTAGATGTTTTCCTGGAAACCGTCGTTCCACTGCAGCGCCACTTCCACGCCGATGTCGTCTTTCACGGTCGAGAAGTAGAACACGTTCGGGTGGATCGGGGTTTTGTTCTTGTTCAGGTACTCGACAAACGCCTTGATGCCGCCTTCGTAATGGAAGTGGTCTTCACGGTCGGTACGCTTGTCCTTCAGGCGGATAGACACGCCGGAGTTGAGGAAGGACAGCTCGCGCAGACGCTTGGCCAGAATGTCATACTCGAATTCGGTCACATTGGTGAAGGTCTGGTGGCTCGGCCAGAAGCGCACCATGGTGCCGGTCTGCTCGGTTTCGCCCACCACGTTCAGCGGCGCCTGCGGCTCGCCGTGGCTGTAAGTTTGTTCGTGCACTTTGCCTTCGCGGCGGATCACCAGCTCCAGTTTCTCCGACAGGGCGTTAACCACCGAGACGCCCACGCCGTGCAGGCCGCCGGAAACTTTATAGGAGTTGTCGTCGAATTTACCGCCGGCGTGCAGCACGGTCATGATGACCTCTGCGGCTGAAACCCCTTCTTCAGGGTGAATGCCGGTCGGAATGCCGCGGCCGTCATCCTGCACCGATACCGAGTTGTCGGCATGGATGGTGACCTGAATGTCACTACAGTGGCCCGCGAGCGCTTCGTCGATAGCGTTGTCCACAACCTCGAATACCATGTGGTGCAGACCGGTGCCGTCATCGGTATCGCCGATATACATGCCCGGGCGCTTGCGCACCGCATCCAGCCCTTTTAATACCTTGATACTTGAGGAGTCATAAGAATTCGACATCAACGTTTCTCGCTCATTTTAGTCCTGTGGTTGAACCTCTATTTTACCCTGTTCCACGCGGAACATCTTGCCCTTTTCACCGGCCATGTCGGTCACTTGTTCAGCGCTGACTGCGCTGACAAAAACCTGGGCCTGGGTGGCTTTCAGGCGATCGGCCAGCAACCGGCGACGGCCGGTGTCCAGCTCGGAGGCAAAATCATCAATCAGATACAGGCAACGCCGCCCGCTCTGCCGGGTGAGAAACTCACCCTGCGCCAAGCGCAACGCGCACATCAGCAGCTTAAGCTGACCGCGCGATAACAAATCCTCTACCGGCGTGCCGTCGGCACGAATGCGAAAGTCCGCTTTATGCGGCCCCACCGCGGTATAGGTCAACGCCCTGTCGCGCTCAAACTGGCGCTCCAGCAGCTCGCCGTAGTCGCTCTCTTTGTCCCAGCCGCGTTGGAAGGAGAAGCTCAGGCCGAATTCAGGCAGAAACTGCGCACAGGTCGCGGTGATATCCGCGGCGATCGCGTCGCTGTATTCCGCCCGCCATTCGCTGATGCGCTCCGCGAGCGGGATCAGTTCCTGATCCCAAGCGCGGATCTGCGCATAGCGACTCACCTGGCGCAGCGCGGCATTGCGCTGCTTCAGTAACCGTTTCAGGTTGCTCCAGGCGGTGAAAAAACCGGGTTCGTTATGAAAACAGCCCCAGTCCAGGAAGGCGCGCCGGAATTTCGGCCCGCCGTTCAGCAGGGTAAAACCTTCGGGGGTGATCAACTGCATGGGCAGCAGCTGCGCCAGCTCGGCCACCTTGTGGCCGTCGCTGCCATCGATGCGTACTTTGCTGTCACCCTGACGGCTCTTACTCAATCCTACCGACAGCTCGCGCTCCGCACCTTCGATGCGGCCATGCAACACGAACTCCGGTTGGTCGTGGCGAATCACCCGACCAGCCTGCAGGCTGCGAAAGGCGCGGCCGTGGCCGAGCGTATACACCGCTTCCAGCACGCTGGTCTTGCCGCTGCCGTTGGCGCCAACCAGGAAGTTGAATCCCGGCGCTAGCGCCAAATCCGCCGCCTCGATATTGCGGAAGTCTTTAATCAATAAACGCGTCAGAGCCATGCAATCTCTTTACCGATGACGGTGCTGTAATTCAAGGTAACGAGACTACAACCGCATTGGCATGACAACGTAGGCCGCCGCCTGGCTGGCGCCGTCTTCGATCTGCACGCTGGAGACCGAGTCGGTCAACAGCAGGCGCACGTCTTCACACTTGAGCGCGTTCAACACGTCCAGCACGTAGCTGACGTTGAAACCGATCTCCATCTCCGCGCCGTCGTAGCTGACGTCGAGGATCTCTTCCGCCTCTTCCTGCTCCGGGTTGTTGGCGGTGATCTTCAGCTGGTTCTGGCTGACGTACAGCCGCACGCCGCGGAATTTCTCGTTCGAGAGAATGGCTGCGCGGGCAAACGCCTGCTTGAGCAGATCGCAGCCGGCTTCCAGCGTTTTATCCGGGTTCTTCGGCAAGACGCGACGATAGTCCGGGAAACGGCCGTCAACCAGCTTCGACGTGAAGATGAAATCGCCGACGTGGGCGCGAATGTTGTTGCTGCCGATCTGCAACTGCAGCAGCGAATCGCCGCCGTCCAGCAGGCGCACCAGCTCCATCACCCCTTTACGCGGCACGATCACCGAATGCGACGGCAGCTGCTGGCCGATCGGCATCGAGCACACCGCCAGGCGGTGGCCGTCGGTCGCGACGGTGCGCAGCTCTTCGCCTTCGGTTTCAAACAGCATGCCGTTCAGGTAGTAACGCACGTCCTGATGGGCCATCGAGAACTGGGTAGCTTCGATCAGGCGCTTCAGCGTCGCCTGCGGTAAGGTGAACTCCACCTCGCTCTGCCAGTCGTCCAGGTTCGGGAAGTCCGCCGCCGGCAGCGTAGACAGTGAGAAACGGCTGCGGCCGGACCGCACCAGCATGCGCTCGCTCTCCAGCGTGACGGCGATCTCCGCCCCTTCCGGCAGGCCACGGCAGATATCAAAGAATTTGCGCGCAGGCACGGTGGTCGCGCCCGGCTCATGCGGTTGGGACAGGGCGACGCGCGCCACCATCTCCATCTCCAGATCGGTGCCAGTCAGCAGCAGGGAGCCTTCCGTCACCTGCAACAGCAGGTTGCCCAGGATCGGCAAGGTCGGGCGGCCGCCCAGCGGGCTGCTCACCTGTTGCAGCGGTTTTAGCAGATGCTCACGTTCAACGATAAATTTCATAGCGCTATGAAGATAATGTTCTGATTAAATTGGAGAAATCTTCTTTGATGTCGTGACTTTCCTCACGCAGCTGCTCGATCTTCCGGCAGGCGTGCAACACCGTGGTATGGTCGCGGCCACCAAACGCATCGCCGATTTCCGGCAGACTGTGGTTGGTGAGTTCCTTCGCCAGCGCCATCGCCATCTGGCGCGGGCGGGCAACGGATCGCGAACGCCGCTTGGACAGCAAATCCGCGACTTTAATCTTGTAATACTCCGCCACCGTCTTTTGGATATTGTCGATGGTGACCAGCTTTTCCTGCAGCGCCAGCAGATCGCGCAGCGCTTCGCGCACGAAATCAATGGTGATAGCCCGGCCGGTAAAGTTGGCGTTGGCGATCACGCGGTTCAATGCCCCTTCGAGCTCACGCACGTTGGAACGCAGGCGCTTGGCGATGAAGAACGCCACTTCGCCCGGCAGGCGAATGTCGTTTTCGTCGGCCTTTTTCATCAGGATCGCCACGCGGGTTTCCAGCTCCGGCGGCTCGATCGCCACCGTCAGCCCCCAACCGAAGCGGGACTTCAAGCGATCTTCCACCCCGTTGATCTCTTTAGGGTAGCGATCCGAGGTCAGGATGATCTGCTGATTGCCTTCCAACAGGGCGTTAAAGGTATGGAAGAACTCTTCCTGCGAACGCTCCTTGTTGGCGAAAAATTGGATGTCATCGATAAGTAAGGCGTCGACCGAACGGTAGTAGCGCTTAAACTCTTCGATGGCATTATTTTGCAACGCTTTGACCATGTCCTGCACGAAGCGTTCCGAGTGCATGTAGACCACTTTGGCGTTGGCCTTGCGCGCCATGATGCCGTTGCCGACCGCGTGCAGCAGGTGAGTTTTACCCAGGCCGGTACCGCCATACAGGAACAAAGGGTTGTAGGCGCCGCCCGGATTGTCCGCCACCTGGCGAGCCGCCGCGCGCGCCAGCTGGTTGGACTTACCCTCGACGAAGTTGTCGAAGGTGTGTTTAGGATTGACGTTGGAGCGGTAAGAGAGCTCGGGCTGCGCTGCCGCGTTGTCCCAGCTCGGGCGCAAAGGTGCAGCCGTACGCGCCGCCGGGGCCGCAGGGGCGCTGCTGACGCTGGCGGTCACGGTCTGGCTGATCACCTGCGTGATCGGCTTGCTGCCGACTTCAAAACGCAGCAAAGGCGCATCCGTGCCGCAGAAATCATTCAGCAGACCATTGATGTTGTTTAAGTACTTATCGCGAACCCAATCCAGCACAAAACGGTTAGGCGCGTACAGCGCCAGGGTGTTGTCACTCAGTTCCGCCTGCAATGGGCGAATCCACATACTAAATTCTGTGGCAGGTAACTCATCCTGCAATCGGGCAAGACACTGCTGCCAAAGCGAAAGTGACACGGCGGACTCCACTCGAACAAGATCAATAAAGAAAAGAAACGGGCAACTTTTTTATAACTCATGATTTTTGACACATACCCGGCATCGGCTGTTTGCCTGTGGGGGATGCGAACCGCCTTTCACGGTTTGTGTCCCTCACGATCCCGGCATGAGGGATCGCGATCGGAATGACGGATCATAGCGCAATCCGAGCAAGAGATCCTCCCCTTCCTCACAGATTAGATCCATTTTATCCACAGGCCGCGGCCGGCGGCGATCTTTTCACCGCCAACGCCGAATGACCGCGCAGATCCCGGCCGCTGCGCCGCGTTTTTTACATTGTCAACCGGTTATACCCTGTTATCCACGTCGGATCCTGGGATCGCGCGCAAAGGATCTCACGGGGATCCTTGCGATTTCACCCCGAGTCCGTATAATCTTCGCCCTACGTGTGATACCTGGTTCCTTATGGTGCGTCATTAGCCAGACAGGATTCTGCGGTGACCACGGGCCAAGACCGGATTTTGTTCCGTTATTGGCAGACAACCAGGTAGGCTGGCGCGATGCGAATTGACTCAGGACTGTACAATTATTACAATCCCGCTTCTTTATGTATTGCGATTGAGGCGTCGGTCATCTTCACGCCGAGTAGCCAAACGCGTTTACTGATCAGTAATTATTTTAAGTTTAGGTAGAAATCGCTATGAAACGCACTTTCCAACCGTCCGTATTGAAGCGCAACCGTAGCCACGGTTTCCGTGCTCGTATGGCCACCAAAAATGGTCGTCAAGTTCTGGCCCGCCGTCGTGCGAAAGGCCGTGCTCGTCTGACTGTTTCTAAGTAATAAAGCTAACCCGCTGAGTGGTTAAGCTCGCTTTTCCCAGGGAGTTACGTTTGTTAACTCCCACTCATTTCACTTTCGTCTTCCAGCAGCCACAACGGGCTGGCACGCCGCAAATCACCATCCTCGGCCGCCTGAACCAGCTGGGGCATCCCCGCATCGGTCTTACCGTCGCCAAAAAACACGTCAAACGCGCGCACGAGCGTAATCGGATCAAACGCCTAACCCGCGAAAGCTTCCGCTTGCGTCAGCACGAATTACCGGCGATGGATTTTGTCGTGGTGGCCAAAAAGGGGATAGCGGATTTGGATAACCGCGCGCTGACGGAAGCTTTGGATAAATTATGGCGTCGCCACTGTCGCCAGGCTCCCGCATCCTGATCGGGCTGGTGCGGGCCTATCAGCTCGTCATCAGTCCGCTGCTAGGGCCTCGTTGTCGCTTCCAGCCGACATGCTCTCATTACGCAATTGAGGCATTAAGCAGGTTTGGCATGATAAAAGGCAGTTGGTTAGCATTGAAACGCGTATTAAAATGCCACCCTTTGAACCCAGGTGGCGATGATCCGGTGCCGCCAAAAACCGACGATAACAGAGAACACTAACGATGGATTCGCAACGCAATCTTCTCCTCATCGCTCTGCTGTTCGTGTCTTTCATGATCTGGCAGGCATGGCAAACGGACAATGCTCCGCAGCCGGCCGCACAGACCACGCAACAGACTTCGAACGCAGTAGCCGGTGATGCCGCCAGCCAGGCCGTGCCAGCCAGTGGTCAGGGTAAGCTGATTACCGTGAACACCGACGTGCTGTCACTGACCATCAACACCCGTGGTGGCGATATCGAGCAGGCTAAACTGTTGGCCTACCCGGATACCCTGGGTTCATCGACTCCGTTCCAACTGCTGGAAACCACTCCGTCGTTCGTCTATCAGGCACAAAGCGGCCTGACCGGTAAAAACGGCCCGGACAACCCGGCCAACGGCGAGCGCCCGCTGTATCAGGCGGCGCAGGACAGCTACACCCTGCCGGAAGGCCAGGACGAGCTGCGCATCCCGCTGACCTACACCGATAAAGACGGCGCGATCTACACCAAGACCTTCGTGCTCAAACGCAATCACTATGCGGTCGGCGTGGATTACAGCATCGACAACAAAGGCGCGACGCCGCTGGAGCTGACCCTGTTCGGCCAGCTGAAGCAGACCACCGAATTGCCTAAGCACCGCGACACCGGCAGCAGCAACTTCGCGCTGCACACCTTCCGCGGCGCGGCGTACTCGTCCAGCGAGGACAAGTACCAGAAATACGCGTTCGACAAAGACGAAAACCTGAGCGTCACCACCAAAGACGGTTGGGTCGCCATGCTGCAGCAGTACTTCGCCACCGCGTGGGTACCGGCGACCAAAGGTGACAACACCTTCTACACCGCCAAACCGGGTGACAACCTGTCCACCATCGGCTTCAAATCTACGCCGGTCGTGGTGCAGCCTGGCGCTCAGCAGCAGCTGAACGCGACCCTGTGGGTCGGCCCGGAGCTGCAGGACCAGATGGCCCAGTTGGCGCCGCACCTGGACCTGACCGTGGATTACGGCTGGCTGTGGTTCATCTCCCAGCCGCTGTTCAAACTGCTGAAGTTCATCCACGGCTTTATCGGTAACTGGGGCTTCTCCATCATCATCATCACCTTCATCGTGCGCGGCATCATGTACCCGCTGACCAAGGCGCAGTACACCTCGATGGCGAAAATGCGCATGCTGCAGCCGAAGCTGCAGGCGATGCGCGAGCGCATCGGCGATGACAAACAGCGCATGAGCCAAGAGATGATGGCGCTGTACAAGTCGGAGAAAGTGAACCCGCTCGGCGGCTGCCTGCCGCTGATCATTCAGATGCCGATCTTCCTGGCGCTGTACTACATGCTGATGGGCTCGGTCGAGCTGCGCCACGCGCCGTTCGCCCTGTGGATCCATGACCTGTCGGCGCAAGACCCGTACTACATCCTGCCAATCCTGATGGGCGTGACGATGTTCTTCATTCAGAAGATGTCGCCAACCACCGTGACTGACCCGATGCAGCAGAAAATCATGACCTTCATGCCGGTGATCTTCACAGTGTTCTTCCTGTGGTTCCCGTCCGGTCTGGTGCTGTATTACATCGTCAGTAACCTGGTGACCATCCTGCAGCAGCAGCTGATTTACCGTGGTCTGGAAAAACGCGGTCTGCACAGCCGCGACAAGAAAAAAAGCTAAGCGTATTGTAGGGGTTCGGCGCGCCGACCCTTGCAGTCACCCCAAAGGCGGTCATTAGACCGCCTTTTTGCATCTTAATCGTCAGAGAGAACCGTTATGAGCACCACCGATACCATCGTTGCCCAAGCCACCCCGCCGGGACGCGGCGGCGTCGGCATTCTGCGCATTTCCGGAAGCAAGGCCAAAGACGTCGCCCAGGCGTTGCTCGGCAAGCTGCCGAAGCCGCGCTACGCTGACTATCTGCCGTTCCGCGACGCCACGGGCGCCACCCTCGATCAGGGCATCGCGCTGTGGTTCCCGGGGCCGAACTCCTTTACCGGCGAAGACGTGCTGGAACTGCAGGGCCACGGCGGGCCGGTGATCCTCGATCTGTTGCTCAAGCGCGTGCTGGCGCTCCCTGACGTGCGCATCGCACGGCCCGGCGAGTTCTCCGAACGCGCGTTCCTCAACGACAAACTCGATTTGGCGCAGGCCGAAGCGATTGCCGATCTGATCGACGCCAGCTCCGAGCAGGCGGCGCGTTCGGCGATGAACTCGCTGCAGGGTGCGTTCTCCACCCGCATCCACCAGCTCGTGGAAGCGCTCACTCACTTGCGAATCTACGTGGAAGCGGCGATCGACTTCCCGGATGAGGAAATCGACTTCCTGTCCGACGGTAAAATCGAGGCGCAGCTTAACGACGTAATGGCGGATCTGGACAACGTGCGCGGTGAAGCGCGCCAGGGCAGCCTGCTGCGCGAAGGGATGAAGGTAGTGATAGCCGGGCGCCCCAATGCCGGTAAATCCAGCCTGCTCAATGCGTTGGCCGGGCGCGAGGCGGCGATCGTGACCGATATCGCCGGCACCACCCGCGACGTCTTGCGCGAACATATCCATATCGATGGCATGCCGCTGCACATCATCGACACCGCCGGCCTGCGCGATGCCAGCGACGAAGTAGAGCGTATCGGCATCGAACGTGCGTGGAACGAGATCGAACAGGCCGACAGGGTACTGTTTATGGTTGACGGCACCACCACCGCCGCCACCGAGCCGGCGGCGATCTGGCCGGAGTTTATGGCGCGCCTGCCAGGCACGCTGCCGATCACCGTGGTGCGCAACAAGGCCGACATCACCGGTGAAACGCTGGGTCTGACGGAAGTGAATAACCACTCACTTATTCGCCTGTCGGCCCGCACCGGCGAAGGCGTCGATGTGCTGCGCGATCATCTTAAACAGAGCATGGGCTTCACCAGCAATATGGAAGGCGGCTTTCTGGCGCGCCGTCGCCACCTGCAGGCGCTGGAATTGGCGGCACAGCACCTGGTGAAGGGTAAAGAACAGTTAGTGAGCGCTTACGCGGGGGAGCTGCTGGCCGAGGAACTGCGCCAGGCGCAGCTGGCCCTGAGTGAAATCACCGGCGAATTCACCTCCGACGATCTGCTGGGCCGTATCTTCTCAAGCTTCTGTATCGGGAAATAATCGACGGCGAGCGCCGTATCCTACTCGGCGCCCGCATGTTACTTCTCCCGGCGGCATCAAAACTCACCTAAGCTTATCTCATCAATTTTGCTGCGTGAGAGATAAGCTTACATGAACGAACCTTTAGACTTGATCGGCGTGGGATTGGGGCCTTTCAATCTCAGTCTGGCCGCTCTGGCCGCCGAAAGCGGCGCCGTCAATTATACCTTTCTCGATCGTAACGCCAGCTTCCGTTGGCATCCCGGTATGCTGCTGCCCTCAGCTTATATGCAAACCTATGTACTTCAAGATCTGGTTACCGCCGTCAGCCCACGCAGCCAATTTTCATTTATTAATTACTTGGTCGAACAGAAAAAAATTTATCGTTTTTTAATCACCGAGCAGCAAATTATCAGCCGGGAAGAATTTTCCGACTACCTGAGTTGGGCCTGCGAAAGGTTAGACGGACTACAGTTTTCACAGTCCGTAGAGCGTATTGATTTCGACGATGAAAAAGGTTTGTTCAAGGTATGTACCCACAACCAGACCCTGTGGGCGAAAAATATCTGTCTGGGTACCGGACATGACCCTTGGTTGCCGGAAGCATTTTACCCGGCGCTGGGTGAAAACTGCATGCATGCCGCCGAAATAGCCCTGCGCAATCCAGACTTCAGCGGCAAGCGGGTTATGGTGGTGGGCGGCGGACAAAGCGGCGCCGATGTTTTTTTGAACGCGTTGCAGGGACACTGGGGCGAGCCGGCACAGCTGGATTGGCTCTCGCGTCGTCCCAATTTTCAGCCGCTGGACGAGTCCCCCTTCACCAACGAATATTTCACTCCTGAATACGTCGACTATTTCTATACGCTGCCGGCCGAGATCCGCGCACGTGAAATCAAAACACAGAAATTGCCGGCAGACGGCATCAGCAATCATACGCTGCGAACCTTGTACCGTGAGCTTTATATGCGTTTTGACGTGATGCGCCAGACACGCAATGTGCGTTTACTGCCCCATCGTACTCTACTGACCGTCGAATCAATGGATGAGGCTTTTCATCTGCGCACGCTTCACGGTCTGGAAAATCGCCGGGAAAGTTTCAGGGCTGATATCGTCATTCTCGCCACCGGCTATCGCGCCTCTCTGCCCGCGTACCTGAAACCCTTGGTGCCACGCATCCCGCTCGATTCGAAGCAGCATCTACCGCTGCTGCCGAATTTTAATCTTGAATGGCTCGGGCCGGAGCAAAATCGAATTTATGCGGTAAATGCCGGGATACACAGCCACGGCAGCGCAGAAGGCGGACTGAGCCTGATGGCCTGGCGTTCAGCGCGCATCCTCAATCACTTGCTGGGCAAGCCATACTTTGATTTGGCACCGAACGCATCAATGATCCAATGGTGGAGCGATGCCGCGTCGGACGATACCTCTTCCATCGTTAATAAATAGGATAATCCGCATAGTGTTTTTTGATGATAAATCCTCAACTTAGTCTTAATCTAACACCCCTGCGTTCTTAGCGACCCTCTGTCATGGAGTGAACAATGGCGTGTCATTTTGCCCGATGGACCCCGGCCTCCGCTGTCCTGGATACCCAGAGACTCTCCGACGAAGTGATAGCCGCCACCCGCACCTTTTCCGTTAAGCGCCGCACGCGCTACCTGCAAGGGCGCATTCTGCTCGCCGAAATGATGTTCTACCTGTACGGCTTGCCGACGCTCCCCCTATAGCCACCACGCCGACCGGCCGCCCCTGTTTCGCCGATCATCAGCTGCCCGATTTTAGCCTCGCCTACGCCAGCAACACCGTGGGCGTACTGCTTAGCGACGAGGGCAAGGTCGGACTGGATATCGAAGTGATGCGGGCGCGCGGCACCCGGCAAAGCGCGCTGCAACACGCGCATCAGACACCGGCAGAAAGTGCCTGGATCGGTGCGCAGGACGATCGGCTGGAGGCAGAAACTCAGCTGTGGAGCATCCGGCAAAGCGTGCTGAAAATTTCCGGCCTCGGTAACAGCGGCCAGTCTACGCTGCGTCTGCATCCCTTCTCCGGCCACCTGCGCTCCAGTGCCACGCCGGACGTTCAGGTGATGAGCGACGCCGACGAATACCTGAGCTGGGCCTGCGCCGGCAGCCCTGGGCTGGATCGCCTGCTGTGCTGGCGCTACGAAGAGCGCGGTGGACTGCACAAAGACGGGGAAATCTCACCGCGCAGCCCGGCGGCGTCCTCGCGCTTCGTTAAACTGACGGGCCTGAAGACGCCCGGTTAACGCGGCGCAAAGCGGATAACGCTGTCTTTACCGCTCGAGTCGCTGGATTAAATTGTAAAGACAGCTAAATGTTGAGCAATCGCCTATTCTCGACCCGCGCTTTAGCCTACTATTCGCCCATGTTGTACGCTGAATCTGCTCATTCGAAAGGGAGAATCATCATGTCAGACCAAGCCTTAAAAATCGTCACTCTGCTCGGCAGCCTGCGTAAAGGCTCTTACAACGCCATGGTGGCCCGCGCCCTGCCAGGGCTGGCTCCGCAGGGCGTCACCATTGAAGCGCTACCATCCATCCGCGATATCCCACTGTACGACGCCGACATGCAACAGGGTGAAGGCTTCCCTGCCGCTGTCGAGGCGATCGCCGAACAGATCCGCCAGGCCGACGGCGTGATCATCGTCACCCCTGAATATAACTATTCCGTGCCCGGCGGGTTGAAGAACGCCATCGACTGGCTGTCTCGCTTGCCGAATCAGCCGCTGGCCGGCAAGCCGGTCGCCATTCAAACCAGCTCGATGGGGCCGATCGGCGGCGCGCGCTGCCAATACCATCTGCGCCAGATCCTGGTATTCCTCGATGCGATGGTAATGAACAAGCCTGAGTTTATGGGCGGCGTGATCCAGAGCAAGGTCGATGAACAGGCCGGTGAACTGAGCGATCAGGGAACGCTAGACTTCCTGACCGGCCAGCTGTCCGCGTTCAGCGATTTTATTCGCCGCGTGGAGTGACCGTCTCGCGGCGCCCACCGGGCGCCGCAACAGGACATGAAGTCCGTCAATTCATTGAAAATTAAAGCCATAGCATCATGTATTTTTTCATTTTAGCGTTATTTTTTGTTTCCATCACCAGTCCCGCTTTCGCCGCAGACATGCGTTATCCCGCCGGTGAAGAACCGCTGGAGCTGCCGGCACACAGTGCGCTCAACGCCCAGCTGTCGCGATCCGCGCAAAACCAGGAAGACAAAAAGCTGGGCGCCATGTCGCTGTACCTGACGCTGATGCGCGAAGACGGCCGCAATGTCTGGGCGCCCTACCAGTTGGCGGTGTCGTCGGCAGAGAAAGGGCAAACCGAGCTGGCGGAACGCTACCTGCAGCTGAGCGCCGACCGCGGCCTGTGGTACTACTACAACCTGCTGGAGGACGACGCCTTCAACAGCATTCAACATTCCGCCACCTACCAATCCATTTTGGCCGCCACCAAAGCGCGCTATCTGCAGCACGCTCGCCGCTATGAAGGCAAAGCCAGCTACGCGATGCCGGACGGCGAAGCACCGCCCGAAGGCTGGCCAACGGTGATCTTCCTGCATACCTACGGCAAAGCCGCCGCTATCAGCCCCGAAGAACGGCTGCTGTTCGGCGAAATGGGCGTAGCCTACATCGAGATCAACGGCACGCAGATGCTGTCGGAAAACAGCTTCCGCTGGTCAAATTACAGCGATGAGAGCACCCAAACCGCCATTCAGCGTACGCTGCAACAGCTGGCTCCGCAGCTAAAGCTGAATACCCAACGGATTTACCTCAGCGCCCGCGGCCAGGGTGCACTGCACGCCGCCAACCTGATCGCGAAGTACCCGCAGTTTTACGCCGGCGCGCTCCTGATCGCCCCCAACGGGGAGATCAAGCCGGCCCAGCAGTCGCTGGCGGCGCAAAAGAAAATCGTGATGGCGTATTACGATCGGCAGAACTTCAGTGAGCAGGCGCTGGCGTTGCACTTCGCCAATCTGTTTGGAGAGGATAACCAGGTAGAGACGCTGCACTTCGCCCAGGGCGAGGATGCCGCCGGCAGTTGGCAGGCGCGCTTCAGGCGGCCGTTGCAGTGGGTGTTGGACCAGGCGCCGGACGCGACGCCGGGCGTCTAGCGTTCAGGGCCGACAGACGTCGGCCCTTTGGCTGTCAATGGCCGTCGACAAAGACGATTTTCAGTACGAACAGCAGCGCCACCACCACCACGCACGGGCTGATTTCACGCCAGCGGCCGGTGCCGAGCTTCATCACGCAGTAGGAGATAAAGCCGAGCGCGATACCTTCGGTGATCGAGAAACTGAACGGCATCATCACCGCGGTGACAAATGCCGGTACCGCTTCGGTCAGATCGTCCCACTTCACCCGCGCCAGGCTGGAGGTCATCAGTACACCGACATAGATCAGCGCGCCGGCGGCAGCGTAAGCCGGCACCATACCCGCCAACGGCGACAGGAAGATCACCAGCAGGAACAGCAGGCCAGTGACCACCGCCGTCAAACCGGTGCGGCCGCCGACGGCGACGCCGGACGAGCTTTCGATGTAAGCGGTCACGGAAGAGGTACCCGCCAGCGAACCGGCCACTGAGCTGATGCTGTCAACGTACAACGCCTGCTTCATACGCGGGAATTTGCCCTGGTTGTCGGTCAGGCCGGCTTTATCGGTAACGCCGATCAGGGTGCCGGAAGAGTCGAACAGGTTCACCAGCATAAACGAGAAGATAACCCCGGCCAGCCCGATGTTCAGTGCGCCGGCCACGTCGACCTGGCCCACCACCGAGGTGATACTCGGCGGCAGGGAGAACAGGCCACCGTATTTCACGTCGCCCAGCATCCAGCCGATCAGGGTGGTGACCACGATCGACACCAGCACCGCCGCGTGGAAGTTACGCGAAGAGAGCACGGCGATGATGAAGAAGCCGAGCGCCCCCAGCAGCACGTTGTGCGAGGTCAGGCTGCCGATGGTCACCAGCGTGTCCGGGTTAGCCACTACGATGCCGGCGTTTTTCAGCCCCATCATGCCGATGAACAGACCGATGCCGCTGGTAATGCCGACCCGCAGGCTGACCGGAATGTTAGCGATCATCCAATAGCGAATGCGGAAAATGGTCAGCAACAGCAGGCCGACCGCCCCCCAGAAGATGGCGCCCATGCCCACCTGCCAGGAGATGCCCATCGCGCCGACCACCACGAAGGCGAAGAAGGCGTTCAGGCCCATCGCCGGCGCCAGCGCCACCGGCAGGTTCGCCAGCAGGCCCATAAAGATGCTGCCGAAGGCGGCGATCAAACAGGTGGTGACAAATACCGCCTGGGTATCCATGCCCGCCGCGCCCAAAATTTGCGGGTTAACGAACACGATATACACCATGGTGAGAAAGGTGGTGATACCGGCAATCGTTTCCGTACGCGCCGTCGTGCCATGTTGCTTGAGTTTAAACACGCGCCCAAGCAAGCCTTGCTCAGCGTCAAGGCCAGATACTGGTTTGGTCATTATCAGAATTCCGAAAATGGGAATGGACAGTCGCCGGCTATCCTATAACAAAAAGTGGGGCTTTTGATGTCGGTCACAGGTTTTTTTCGCCGTCTTTACGGCTAAACGCGTCAACGGCTTGTATTTACAGGCATTCATCCCCCTTGCCGCCCGCTGCGTTGCCGTTTGCCGGCACGGCCGATAAAATGGCCTATCGCCCCTCTATCCCTATCCGTTAAAAACAGGAATCCGCATGTCTTCGACCTTTATCGATAAGCTGGCGTTGATCGCGCTGAAAGATGACAAAGTGGCGCTGGTGCGCTCACACAATAAGACGCTGTTTTATATGCCGGGCGGAAAGCGCGAAGCGGGCGAAACCGACGAACAGGCGCTGTGCCGCGAAATCGACGAAGAGCTGACCGTTGCGCTGCTGTCGCAATCCATCGCGTTTTACGGCGAATTCACCGGCCCGGCGGACGGCAAGCAGGACGGCACCCAGGTGCGCATTCGCTGCTACCAGGCCGACTTTACCGGGCAGCTGCAGCCGGCCGCCGAAATCGCCGAGCTGAAGTGGTGCGACAGTCGCGATCTGCCGCAGTGCTCACACGTCGCCGCGCTGATTTTGCACGATCTCAAGGCGCGTAACCTGATCAAGTGATCGCTGAGCGGCCTCAGCGGCGTTAACCCGAAGGAACCTGTCCCGCATGAATCATATTGACTGCATTTTGTTCGACTGCGATGGCACGCTGGTAGACAGCGAAGTGCTGTGCAGCAAAGCCTATGTGCACATGTTCGCCCACTACGGCATTCATCTGTCGCTGGAAGAGGTATTCAAGAAATACAAAGGGGTGAAGCTGTACGAGATCATCGATCGGGTCAACGCCGAGCAGGGCACTGACCTGGCCAAAGAGACACTGGAGCCGCTGTATCGGCAGGAAGTGGCGCGGTTGTTCGACAGCGAACTGCAACAGATTGCCGGCGCCCGTGAGCTGCTGGCGCAGGTAACGGTGCCTGTCTGCACCGTCTCCAACGGGCCGGTCAGCAAGATGCAGCATTCGCTCGGCCTGACCGGCATGCTGCCTTATTTTGATGACCGGTTATTCAGCGGCTATGACATTCAGCGCTGGAAGCCGGATCCGGCGATCGTGTTTCACGCCGCCGAACAGATGCAGGTGCCTGTGACGCGCTGCATCCTGGTGGACGATTCGCCCGCCGGCGCGCAGGCCGGCATCGATGCCGGCATCCCGGTCTTTTACTTCTGCGCCGATCCGCATAACCCGCCGATTGACCACCCGCTGGTGACCACGTTTGACGACCTGGCCCAACTGCCCGCGCTGTGGCGCGAACGCGGCTGGCGGCTCACGGCCGATTAACTGGCCGGCAACGGCGGCTTGTTGCGCCACCAGCGCCAGGACCGTTTCAGCGCACGGGTTTGCGCGCCGAAGCGGCGGTTGACCGCGTTGGCCAGCAGATCGAGCGCCAGGCAGAACACGAAGTAGACCAGCGCCACGAACAGAAACACTTCCATCGGATAGACCATGCTGCGGTTGTTGACCTGGGTCGCCAGGAAGGTCAGTTCGCCAACGCCGACGATATAAGCCAGCGAGGTGTCCTTGATCAGAGAGATCCACTGGTTGATGAACGACGGCACCATCATGCGCAGCGCCTGCGGCAGCACGATCATGCGCAGCGTCTGCCAACGCGTCAGCCCCAGAGAAAGCCCAGCCTGCCACTGGCCGGGGCCGATCGCGGCGATGCCGGCCTTCACTGCATGGGCCAGATAGGCCGAGGCGATCAGCGCCAGCGCGCACACCACGGTAGTGATTTCCGGGATCTCGACGCCAAACACCATCGGCAGCAGGAAATAGGTCCAGAAGATCAGCATGATGACCGGAATGGCGCGGAAAAAGCCCAACACCGCCGCCAGCAGCCCGGCGGCGACGCCGCGCGACATCGCCAGCGCCACGCCGAGTAAGGTGCCGAGCACCGCCGAGGCCACGCCGGCCATCAGGCTGATCGCCAACGTCAGCGCCGCGCCACCCAGCGGCCCGTCCGGCCAGGTGCCCCACAGCAGGTAACCCAGGTTGTCGTGAATCACGCTGAAATCCATCTCAATGTCCTCCCAGCGGTTTACGCTGTTGTCGCCACATGCCCCAACCTTCCAGCAGCGCGATGATGGCGATATACAGCACCGTCGCCACGCCGAACGCCTGGAAGGTGCGCAGGGTTTCGGTTTCGACCTGACGCGAGGCGTAAGAGAGTTCGGCAACGCCGATCGCCATGGTCAGCGACGAGTTCTTGATCACGTTCATGTATTGCCCCAGCAGCGGCGGCAGCGCGATTTTCAGCGCCTGCGGCAACACCACGTAGCGCATCGCCTGCCAGCCGGTCAGTCCCAGCGCCTGAGCGGCATATTTCTGCCCGCCGGCGACGCCGCGAATGCCGGAGCGGATCTCTTCGGCGATAAAGGCGGTGGAGTAGAGCGTCAGGCCAAAGAAACCGGCGAGAAACTCGAACGACGGCCACTCAAGCGGGCCGACCTGATGTGAGCTGTTCAGCCACTGCATGGCGGCGGACGGCAGGATCTGCCCGGCGGCGAAGTACCAGAAGAACAGCTGCACCAGCAGCGGCGTATTGCGAAACAGCGAGCTGTACCCCATCGCCAGCCAACGCAACGGCCGCAGGCTGCTGTCGCGCATCGCCGCCAGCACAAAGCCCAGCAACGTGGCCGCCAGGCCCGCGCAGGCGGAAAGCCACAGCGTCAGCAGAAAGCCATGCCACAGCCAGCTCAGGTATTGCGGCGCCAGCAGCCAGTCCAGGTTCATGTTCAATCCTTGTCTTGCAGAATGCATCAGGGGCGCAGCAAGCTGCGCCCCTCCGTGCCTATCTCACCGCAAGCGGTTAAGTCAGGCTTTTGGTTGCTGATCCAAAGGCGCGATTTTGAAATCGCCGCGCGGTTGAGCGGATTGGGTTTCCGGCCCGAACCAGCGATCGTAAATCTTAACCGCTTCGCCGTCTTTTTCCAGCTTGATCAGCGTCTCGTTCACCGCGGCGGTCAGGCGATCTTCACCCTTGGGAATGCCGACGCCCTGATACTCTTTGGTCAGGCTGAACGGCGAAATTTCAAACTCCGCCTTTTGCGCCGCCGGCAGGTTGCCGAGCAGGCCGACCAGCTTGGCGTCGTCCTGAGTGATCGCCTGCACGTTGCCGTTACGCAGCGCCACGAACGCCAGCGGGGTATCATCGTAGGAGATCACTTTCGCCGTCGGGAAACGCTCGCGCAGGGTGATTTCCTGCACCGTGCCCTTATCCGCGCCGATGCGCAGTTTCTTGATGTCTTCCGGCGTTTTCAGCACGCCTTTGCGGGCGATGAATTTCTGCCCAGTGGCGAAGTACGGCACGCTGAAGTTCACTTCCTTGGCGCGCTCGTCGGTAATGGTGAAGTTGGCGGCAATCAGGTCAACCTTCTTCGACACCAGCAGCGGAATGCGGTTGGCCGGGTTGGTGGCGCGCAGCTCCACTTTCACCCCCAGCGCTTTGCCGATCGCGTCGGCGACGTCCACATCGTAGCCCACCAGCTTCTTGCTCTGCGGATCGATGTAGCCGAACGGCGGGTTACTGTCGAACACCGCGATGCGCACCACGCCGGCTTGCTTGATATCGTCAAGTTTGTCCGCGTGCGCGGCGCCGGCGGCGAAACCGGTCAGACTGGCTAACAACGTTAAGGCCAAAGCGCGATGTTTCATAGAAAGCTCCTAAGTGGTTGATGTCCTGCTGGCGGATAAGCTAGCAAGCGCCACATAGGTCAGGAAATAATATAAAAAGCTATATTTATAACCTTTTTATCTTTACGCGTTTAAGATGGAATAAAGGCGCGGGAAACCGCGCCTTGGAAGGATATTACCCGGAAAGGGTTAGTCATCTTTTTCGTCTTTACCGCCCGGAGACAGCAGCTTTTCCAGGGCGTCGCCGCCCAAATGACGGAAATCCTGTCCTTTGACGAAATAGAAGATAAATTCGCAGATGTTCTGGCAGCGGTCGCCGATACGTTCGATTGAACGGGCACAGAACAGCGCGGTCAGCACGCTCGGAATGGTGCGCGAATCCTCCATCATGTAGGTCATCAGCTGACGCACGATGCCTTCGTATTCCTGGTCGACCTTTTTATCTTCCCGGTAAATACGGATCGCTTCGTCCAGATCCATGCGCGCGAACGCGTCCAGCACGTCGTGCAGCATCTGCACGGTGTGGCGCCCCAGCGACTCCAGGCTGACCAGCAGCGGCTGGTGCTGGTGCGAGAACTTCTCCAGCGCGGTGCGGCAGATCTTGTCCGCCACGTCGCCGATGCGCTCCAGCTCGGAAATGGTTTTGATGATCGCCATCACCAGACGCAGATCGCTGGCGGTCGGCTGGCGCTTGGCGATAATGCGCACGCAGGCTTCGTCGATCGCCACTTCCATCATGTTGACCTTGGCGTCGCCTTCGATCACGCGCTTGGCCAGCTCGCCATCCTGATTGTGCATCGCGGTGATGGCGTCGGTCAGCTGCTGCTCCACCAGCCCGCCCATGGTCAGCACCTGAGTGCGGATATGCTCGAGCTCTGCGTTGAACTGGCCGGAAATGTGTTTGTTTAAATTCAGGTTATCCATGATGCTTCCTATCAACCATAACGGCCAGTGATGTAGTCTTCAGTCTGCTTTTTCTGCGGCGCAGTGAACAGGTTATCAGTATCACTGAACTCGATCAGCTCGCCCAGATACATAAATGCGGTAGAGTCGGAGCAGCGCGCCGCCTGCTGCATGTTGTGCGTCACGATCACCACGGTGTAATCAGCCTTCAGCTCGCTGATCAGCTCTTCAATCTTGCCGGTGGAGATCGGATCCAGCGCCGAGCAAGGCTCATCCAGCAACAACACTTCCGGACGAATGGCGATGCCGCGGGCGATGCACAGACGCTGCTGCTGGCCGCCGGAGAGGCTGTAGCCGCTCTGGTGCAGCTTGTCCTTGGTTTCATTCCACAGCGCCGCCTTGGTCAGCGCCCACTGCACGCGCTCGTCCATATCGGCGCGCGACAGCTTTTCAAACAGGCGAACGCCGAAGGCGATGTTGTCGTAAATCGACATCGGGAACGGCGTCGGCTTCTGGAACACCATGCCGACCTTGGCGCGCAGCAGTGCGATATCCGAGTTGTCGGTCAGGATGTTCTGGCCGTCCAGCAGGATGCCGCCTTCCGCACGCTGTTCCGGGTACAGCTGGTACATCTTGTTGAAGGTGCGCAGCAGGGTAGATTTGCCGCAGCCGGACGGGCCGATAAACGCGGTGACCTTGTTCTTGGCGATATCCAGCGTGATGTTCTTCAGCGCATGGAATTTGCCATAGTAGAAGTTCAGATCGCGTACCTGAATTTTGCTGCTGGAAGCGTCAGTAACCATACTCATCAAGACTTCTCTCTTTTCATCAGCGCCGCCAAAGCGGCGCTCAAAATTTTATGAATGCTTTTTCTTGGCGAAAACCACGCGCGCCAGAATATTCAGTAACAGTACGCACAGGGTGATCAACAGCACCCCGGCCCAGGCCAGCTGTTGCCATTCGGCGAACGGGCTCATGGCGAATTTGAAGATGGTCACCGGCAGGTTGGCGATCGGCTGCATCAGGTCGGTGCTCCAGAACTGGTTCGACAGCGAAGTGAACAGCAGCGGTGCGGTTTCCCCCGCGATGCGTGCAATCGCCAGCAGCACGCCGGTGATGATGCCGGACACCGACGCCTTCAGCGTGATGGCGGAAATCATGCGCCATTTCGGCGTACCCAGGGCATAAGCGGCCTCGCGCAGCGTATCCGGTACCAGTTTCAGCATGTTCTCGGTGGTACGAATGACGATCGGCACCTGCAGCAGCGCCAGCGCCACGATGCCGGCCCAGCCGGAGAAGTGTTCCATCTTCGCCACCACGATGGTGTAAACGAACAGGCCCACCACGATCGACGGTGCGGACAAAAGAATGTCGTTGATAAAGCGGATCACTTCCGCCAGCCAGGATTTACGGCCGTATTCCGCCAGGTAGATGCCGGCCATGATGCCCAGCGGCGTACCGAAAAGGGTCGCCCACAGGATCAACAGGCCGCTGCCGGCGATGGCGTTGGCCAGGCCGCCGCCCGCGGTATTCGGCGGTGGGGTCATCTCGGTGAACAGCGCCAGCGACATGCCGTCGAAGCCTTTGGTGACGGTAGCGATCAGGATCCAGATCAACCAGAACAGCCCGAACGCCATGGTCGCCATCGACAGGAACAGCGCGAGGCGGTTTTTCTGCCGGCGCCAGGCCTGCATTTTGCGGCGGCTTTCCGCCAGAACGACTGCGTTTTGCATATCCATCGTCGCCATGTTAACGCCCCTCATTCTTGGCCAGACGCATGATCATCAGTTTCGACAGCGCCAGCACGATAAAGGTGATAACAAACAGAATCAGGCCCAGCTCCATCAACGCGGCGGTGTGCACGCCGGACTCAGCTTCGGCGAATTCGTTGGCCAGCGCCGAGGTGATGCTGTTGCCCGGCATGTACAGCGAAGCGCTGTCGAGCTGGTAGGTGTTGCCGATGATAAAGGTCACCGCCATGGTTTCCCCCAGCGCACGGCCCAGGCCCAGCATCACGCCGCCGATGACGCCGTTTTTGGTGAACGGCAGCACGATGCGCCAGATGACTTCCCAAGTGGTGCAGCCGATGCCGTAGGCCGACTCTTTCATCATTACCGGCGTCTGTTCGAACACGTCGCGCATAACCGCAGCGATGTAAGGAATGATCATGATCGCCAGGATCACCCCGGCAGCCAGGATACCGATGCCGAAGGCCGGGCCGGAGAACAGCTCGCCGACGATAGGAATGCCCGACAGCACGTCGCCCACCGGCGTCTGGAAGTATTCGGCGAACAGCGGGGCGAACACAAACAGGCCCCACATGCCGTAGACGATGCTCGGGATGGCCGCCAGCAGCTCAATGGCGATGCCCAGCGGCCGCTTCAACCAGTTCGGCGCCAGTTCGGTCAGGAACAGCGCGATGCCGAAACTCACCGGCACGGCGATGATCAGCGCGATGAGCGAGGTGACCACGGTACCGTAGATAGGCACCAGCGCGCCGAACTGCTCCGCCGGCGCATCCCACTCTTTGGTCCACAGGAAGGCGAAGCCGAATTTCTGCATGCTTGGCCAGGAGGCGAAGATCAGCGAAACGATGATGCCGCCCAGCAACAATAGGGTAATCAGCGCAGCCAGTCTCACCAGCGCGCTGAAAATGATGTCACCGTTTTTGCCCGGTGCTTTGATGGTCGGCTTGTACTCAGCCATAGATTACTCTCTGTTTGAACCCTGGCAGCCCCAACCGGGATCGGAGCCTGAAGAACTGTGTGGGGCGCGGCGAACCCGCGCCCCTGCGTTGTTAGTACAGCGCTTTACCTGAACTGTCTTTTACGTTGGTTTTCCAGGCCGCGCGCACCTGCTCAACCACTTCTGTCGGCAGGGTGGCGTAATCCAGCTCGTTCGCCTGCTTGGCGCCGGTTTTATAAGCCCAGTCGAAGAACTTCAGCACTTCGGCACCCTGAGCAGGGTTTTTCTGCTCTTTGTGCACCAAAATGAAGGTGGTGGAGGTGATTGGCCACACGTTGTCGCCTTTCTGGTCAGTCAGATCCTGAGCGAAGGTCTTGCTCCAATCCACGCCTTTGGCCGCGTTGCTGAAGCTCTCTTCGGTCGGGCTAACCGGTTTGCCGTCGGCGGATACCAGCTTGGTGTAAGCCAGGTTGTTCTGTTTGGCGTAAGCGTATTCTACGTAGCCGATAGAGCCAGGCAGACGCTGAACGAAGGCGGCGATGCCGTCGTTGCCTTTGCCGCCCAGACCGGTCGGCCAGTTAACGGTAGAACCGGCGCCAATCTTCTCTTTCCACTGCGCGTTGGCCTTGGACAGGTAGCTGGTAAACACGAACGAGGTGCCGGAACCGTCGGCGCGGCGCACTACGGCGATGTTCTGGTCAGGCAGTTTCACGCCAGGGTTCAGCTTGGTGATAGCCGGATCGTTCCACTTTTTGACGTTGCCCAGGTAGATATCGCCCAGGGTTTTACCGTCCAGCGTCAGTTCGCCGGATTTGATGCCCGGGATATTCACCGCCAGTACCACGCCGCCGATCACGGTCGGGAACTGGAACAGGCCATCGGCCGCCAGTTTGTCGTCAGACAGCGGAGCATCGGAAGCGCCAAAGTCAACGGTGTTGGCCACGATTTGCTTCACGCCGCCAGAGGAGCCGATGCCCTGATAGTTAACTTTGTTGCCGGTTTCTTTCTGATAAGAATCTGCCCACTTGGCGTAAACCGGAGCGGGGAATGTCGCACCTGCACCGGTCAGGCTGGCAGCAGCGAACGCGGACACGGCGGTCAGGGAGAAGGTCGCTGCCACAATACTGGCGACGGTGGTACGCATCAGTTTCATAATCCCTCCTAATGGGATACTTAAAATCGACTTCGAGTCGTTTTAATCAGAGTAAGTATTGCTGCAGGAGGGAAAATAGGACAGTTTGGTGACAGAAAAATGTACGCAATATGACAGTTATATTACAGTGCATTTTAGGGGTATTGATTTATATTAAAATCAATTTGTTATATTGAAAACAGCGCAATTGCCAAGCAATAAAAAAACCGTTTTGGCGCGGCCTATCCGCTTGAATATGACAACGTTTATCGCCGAATCGGTCGCGCTGTCATCTTTAAGGCCGCTCATGAAAAAAGCCGGCGCGAAGGCCGGCTTTTGCAGTTTACCTGCGGCAAATTACTCTACGGTGACAGACTTCGCCAGGTTGCGTGGCTGGTCAACGTCGGTGCCTTTGATCAGCGCCACGTGGTAAGACAGCAGCTGCAACGGCACGGTGTAGAAGATCGGCGCGACGATTTCCTCGACGTGCGGCAGAGGAATGATGGTCATGCCTTCGCTGCTGACAAAGCCGGCGTCCTGATCGGCGAACACGTACAGCTGGCCGCCGCGCGCGCGTACTTCTTCAATGTTGGACTTCAGCTTTTCCAGCAGTTCGTTGTTTGGCGCCACCACGATCACCGGCATATCGGCGTCGATCAGCGCCAGCGGACCGTGTTTCAACTCGCCCGCCGCATAAGCTTCGGCGTGAATATAGGAGATCTCTTTCAGCTTCAGCGCCCCTTCCATGGCGATCGGATACTGATCGCCACGGCCGAGGAACAGCGCATGGTGCTTGTCGGAGAAGCCTTCCGCCAGCGCTTCGATCTCTTTATCCATCGACAGCATCTGCTCGATACGCGCCGGCAGCGCCTGCAGGCCGTGCACGATCTCCTGCTCCACGCTTTCCGCCATGCCTTTCAGGCGGCCCAGGCGCGCCACCAGCATCAACAGCACGGTAAGCTGGGTGGTGAAGGCTTTGGTCGAGGCTACGCCGATTTCCGTGCCCGCTTTGGTCATCAACGCCAGATCGGATTCACGCACCAGCGAAGAGCCCGCAACGTTACAAACGGCCAGCGAACCAAGATAACCCAGCTCTTTGGACAGGCGCAGCGCCGCTAACGTGTCGGCGGTTTCGCCGGACTGCGACAGGGTGATGATCAGGCTACCCGGACGCACCGCCGATTTGCGGTAACGGAATTCGGACGCGATCTCGACGTCGCACGGCACGCCGGCCAACGCTTCAAACCAGTAGCGCGCCACCATCCCGGAGTGGTAAGAAGTCCCACAGGCGATGATCTGCACGTGTTGCACCTTGGCCAGCAGCTCGTCGGCGTGCGGGCCCAGCTCGCTCAGGTTGATTTGGCCATGGCTGAAACGCCCTTCCAGGGTGTTTTTCAGCGCCAGCGGCTGTTCGTAGATCTCTTTTTGCATGTAGTGACGGTAAGCGCCCTTGTCGCCGGCGTCATACTGCACCTGGGATTCGATCTCAGGACGCTCGATGGCGTTGCCCTGCTTGTCGAAGATGTTGACGGTGCGGCGAGTCACTTCCACCACGTCGCCTTCTTCCAGGAAGATGAAGCGGCGGGTGACCGGCAGCAGCGCCAGCTGATCGGAGGCGATGAAGTTTTCCCCAACGCCGCGGCCGATAACCAGCGGGCTGCCGGAGCGCGCCGCAACCAATACGCTCGGATCGCGGCTGTCCATCACCACGGTGCCGTAAGCGCCGCGCAGCTGTGGGATCACGCGCTGAACCACTTCCAGCAGCGTACCGCCCTGCAACTGTTCCCAGTGCACCAGGTGCGCGATCACTTCGGTGTCGGTTTCGGAGCTGAAACGGTAACCACGTTCGATCAGCAACTCGCGCAGCGGTTCGTGGTTTTCGATGATGCCGTTATGCACCACGGTAATGTAGTCGGAAACATGCGGGTGCGCGTTCGCTTCGGTCGGTTCACCGTGCGTTGCCCAGCGGGTGTGAGCGATGCCGGTACCGCCGTGCAGATCGGTTTGCTCCGCCGCTTCGGCCAGTTTTTGTACCTTGCCTACGCGACGCAGGCGACTGACGTTGCCTTTTTCATCGACCACCGCCAGACCGGCGGAGTCATAACCGCGGTACTCAAGACGACGTAAACCTTCCAACAGGATTTCTGCGATATCACGTTGCGCTACTGCGCCTACAATTCCACACATCAGTTATATTCCTAATGAACGCCCTTCATGGGCGCTTTCGATGCCTTGACCTGATTTTTGCCGGTTTTTACCGTGCGTCCCCCGAGCCTGTAGATGGTGGGGGTTATTATGTTTTGTATTGGGCTCGTGAACAGAGCCCAACGCAAAACACACTATAGCTTCTTCTTCACCGGACGTTGCCAGCCCTGAATGTGCACCTGCTTGACGCGGCTCAGCACCAATTCGTTCTCGGCAATATCGCGCGTCACCGTGGTGCCTGCGGCGATGGTGGAGCCTTTGCCGACCGATACCGGCGCCACCAGCTGAGTATCGGAACCGACGAACACCCCATCGCCGATCAGCGTCTTGTGCTTGTTGGCGCCATCGTAGTTACAGGTGATGGTGCCGGCGCCGATATTCACGTCATCGCCGATTTCGGCATCGCCCAGGTAGCTGAGGTGGCCGGCCTTGGAGCCTTTGCCCAGACGCGCCTTTTTCATTTCCACGAAGTTGCCGACGTGGGCCCCTGCCGCCAGCTCCGCGCCTGGGCGCAGGCGGGCAAATGGCCCCACGGTGCAGCCGACTTCCAGCACGCTGTCTTCCAGCACGCTGTAAGGACTGATCTCGCAATCATCACCGATTACGCAGTTTTTCAGCACGCAGCCGGCGCCGATTTTCACCCGATCGCCCAACTTGACGTGACCTTCGATAATCACATTCGCATCAATAGTGATGTCGCGGCCGTGAACAAGTTCCCCGCGCAAATCGAAACGCGCCGGATCCAGCAGCATCACGCCGGCCAACAGCAGCTTTTCAGACTGTTCCGACTGGAATACGCGTTCCAGGGTCGCCAGTTGCAGGCGGTTGTTCACACCTTCCACTTCACTCAGGCGCGACGGGTGTACAGCCTCGATTTTCTTGCCGTCGGCATGGGCCAACGCAATGATATCGGTGATGTAAAACTCGCCCTGTGCGTTGTCGTTGTTCAGCATCCCCAGCCAGCGCTTCAGATCGCGCCCGTTCGCCACCAGGATGCCGGTATTGATCTCATTAATCTGACGCTGTGCCTCGCTGGCGTCCTTGTGTTCAACGATGCCCACCACGTTGCCCTGCTCGCGCACGATGCGGCCGTAACCGCTCGGATCGTCCAGTTTCACCGTCAGCAGACCGATGCCGCCCTGCGGCTTGGCCGCAATCAGACGTTGCAGCGTATCCACGGAAATCAAAGGCACGTCACCGTACAGCATCAGCACGTCTTCATCGTCGGCAAAATGCGGCGCCGCCTGCTGCATTGCATGACCGGTGCCCAATTGCTCCGCCTGCAGCACCCAGTTCAGCGCGCCGCCCGTCAGCGTGCTTTTCAATAAATCGCCGCCGTGGCCGTATACCAGGTGAACATGTTGCGCGCCCAGTTTCATCGCGGCATCAATGACGTGCTGCACCATCGGCTTACCGGCCAACGGATGCAACACTTTGGGAAGATCGGAATACATGCGCGTACCCTTGCCCGCGGCGAGGATGACCACGCTCATTGCGCTGTTCGACATAAGCAACCTGATAACTCCATTTTGATAGACGAAAGTAAAACCGTTTAGCGACGATATTACTACATATTTCTCATCACGAACCCGGCGCAGGCCGCGCGCCTCTTGGCCTGCCGCCATCATGGCCGATTCGGCTTCAGGACGAAAAAACTGTCGGCGTTCGGCGACGTTTCTTTCCCGATATCAGGGGTTATACACCACACCGCCCGCCGGGCTGAAATGCTTATTTTAAAGTAAAAAAAAGCGACCCTATAGGCCGCTTTCTTAAAGTTGGGTGCAGAGCACCCAAACATTACATCGCTTTTCTGGTGAGCTCGATAACGCGCAGTTTTGCGATCGCTTTCGCCAGTTCAGCGGATGCCTGAGCATAGTCGACATCGCCATGAGAGCTGCGAATGTGTTCTTCAGCTTTACGCTTAGCTTCCAACGCTCTCGCTTCGTCGAGGTCAGTACCACGGATAGCAGTGTCCGCCAGCACGGTAACCACGCTCGGCTGCACCTCGAGGATGCCGCCGGACAGGTAGATGAACTCTTCTTCACCGTGCTGCTTAACAATACGCACCATGCCAGGCTTGATGGCAGTCAGCAGCGGCGCATGGCCAGGGAAGATCCCCAGTTCACCTTCGCTGCCTGTCACCTGGATCTTCTGCACCAGGCCGGAAAACATCTGTTTTTCCGCGCTGACTACATCCAGATGGTAAGTCATAGCCATATCACCCTCCTCTCAAGGCGTTACAGTTTCTTGGCTTTTTCCACTGCTTCTTCAATGGTGCCAACCATGTAGAACGCCTGCTCCGGCAGGTGGTCATAGTCGCCGTCCATAATGCCTTTGAAACCACGGATGGTGTCTTTCAGCGATACGAACTTGCCCGGAGAACCGGTGAAGACTTCTGCCACGAAGAACGGCTGAGACAGGAAGCGTTGGATCTTACGCGCACGGGATACGACCAGTTTGTCTTCTTCAGACAGCTCGTCCATACCCAGGATCGCGATGATATCTTTCAGTTCCTGGTAGCGTTGCAGAATGGACTGCACGCCACGCGCTACGTCGTAGTGCTCCTGGCCAACAACCAGCGGATCCAGCTGACGGCTGGTAGAATCCAGCGGGTCAACGGCCGGGTAGATACCCAGAGAAGCGATGTTACGGCTCAGTACCACGGTTGCGTCCAAGTGCGCAAAGGTGGTGGCTGGTGACGGGTCAGTCAAGTCATCCGCAGGAACGTAAACGGCCTGTACGGAAGTGATGGAACCGGTCTTGGTCGAGGTGATACGTTCTTGCAGAACGCCCATCTCTTCCGCCAGCGTTGGCTGATAACCTACCGCGGATGGCATACGGCCCAGAAGTGCGGACACTTCGGTACCGGCCAGGGTGTAACGGTAGATGTTGTCAACGAACAGCAGAACGTCACGGCCTTCGTCACGGAATTTCTCCGCCATGGTCAGACCGGTCAGCGCAACGCGCAGACGGTTACCTGGTGGCTCGTTCATCTGGCCGTAAACCAGGGATACTTTGTCCAGAACGTTGGAGTCGGTCATTTCGTGGTAGAAGTCGTTACCCTCACGAGTACGCTCGCCCACGCCCGCAAACACGGAATAACCGGAGTGCTCGATCGCGATGTTACGGATCAGCTCCATCATGTTTACGGTTTTACCTACGCCCGCACCGCCGAACAGACCAACTTTACCGCCCTTGGCGAACGGACAAATCAGGTCCATTACCTTGATACCGGTTTCCAGCAGTTCCTGGGAGCTGGACAGCTCTTCGTAGCTTGGCGCCGCGCGGTGAATAGCCCAACGCTCTTCTTCGCCGATGTCGCCTTTCATGTCGATCGGTTGGCCCAATACGTTCATGATACGGCCCAGGGTAGCTTTACCCACCGGCACTTCAATCGGGTGGTCCAGGTTGTTCACTTTCAGACCGCGACGCAGACCGTCGGAGGTCCCCATTGCGATACAGCGAACCACGCCACCGCCCAGCTGTTGCTGAACTTCCAACACCAGTTTTTCGGTGCCGTTTTCTACCTCAAGGGCATCGTACACTTTTGGTACGGCATCCTGAGGGAACTCGACGTCCACCACGGCGCCGATTACCTGGATAATCTTTCCAGTAGCCATCTTGAATCCTCTACGTAATTCGTAAACCTAGCTTAAACCGCGGAGGCTCCCGAAACGATCTCGGTGAGTTCCTGAGTGATGCTGGCCTGACGCGCCTTGTTGTATACCAACTGCAGCTCTTTGATCAGGCTACCGCCGTTATCGGTTGCGGCTTTCATCGCGACCATTCGTGCGGCCTGCTCGCTGGCCAGGTTTTCCACGACGCCCTGATAAACCTGCGACTCCACATAGCGGCGCAGCAAGGTATCAAGCAGCACTTTTGGATCGGGTTCATACAGGTAATCCCAAGGCGTTTTCTTCAGCTCTTCGTCATCGGCTGGCGGTAACGGCAGCAGCTGAAGCACCTGTGGCTCTTGGGACATCGTATTAACAAATTTGTTGCTGACAATGTACAGCTTGTCCAAACGACCTTCGTCGTAGGCCTGCAGCATCACTTTCACCGGCCCGATCAGATCCGACAGGGAAGGTTTGTCCCCCATGCCGGTCACCTGGGCAACCACGTTGCCGCCCACGGAACCAAAGAAAGAGGCCGCTTTAGAGCCAATCAGCGCCAAATCGGTTTCGACGCCTTTTTCGGACCAGGCTTTCATCTCCGCCAGCAGCTTTTTGAACAGGTTGATGTTCAAGCCGCCGCAGAGACCACGGTCAGTAGACACCACCAGATACCCGACGCGCTTAACGTCACGCTCATCCAGGTACGGGTGCTTGTACTCCAGATTCCCTAACGCAAGGTGACCAATCACTTTGCGCATGGTCTCTGCATAAGGACGGCTGGCCGCCATGCGATCCTGCGATTTACGCATTTTGGAGGCGGCGACCATTTCCATCGCTTTAGTGATCTTTTGCGTGTTTTGCACGCTAGCGATCTTACTACGTATCTCTTTTGCGCCGGCCATCTCTGCTTCTCCTCAGTGCCAGACGGCCTGCTGTCTTTCAACAGCAGGACCGTTCGGCGTTACCAGGACTGGGTTTTCTTGAAGGTCTCGAGGACGTCTTTCAACTTGCCCTCGATCTCATCATTGAAGTTGCCAGTTTGGTTGATGTGGTTCAGCAGTTCGGCGTGCTCGCGGTCCGCATAGGCGACCAGCGCGGCTTCGAAGCTCACCACTTTGGCGACTTCGACGTCGTTCAGGTAACCGCGTTCTGCGGCAAACAGCACCAGAGACTGTTGTGCAACCGACATCGGCGCATACTGTTTCTGTTTCAGCAGCTCGGTCACTTTCTGACCGTGGCTCAGCTGTTTGCGGGTCGCGTCGTCCAGATCGGAGGCGAACTGGGAGAACGCAGCCAGCTCACGATACTGTGCCAGCGCGGTACGGATACCACCGGACAGTTTCTTCATGATCTTGGTCTGCGCGGCGCCACCAACACGGGATACGGAGATACCCGGGTTAACTGCCGGACGAATACCGGAGTTGAACAGGTTGGATTCCAGGAAGATCTGACCATCGGTAATCGAGATTACGTTGGTCGGAACGAACGCGGAAACGTCACCCGCCTGGGTTTCAATGATCGGCAGAGCGGTCAGTGAACCGGTTTGGCCTTTAACTTCACCTTTGGTGAAGGCTTCAACGTATTCGGCGTTAACGCGCGCTGCACGCTCCAGCAAGCGGGAGTGCAGGTAGAATACGTCGCCTGGGTAAGCTTCACGACCTGGCGGACGACGAAGCAGCAGGGAAATCTGGCGGTAAGCAACGGCCTGTTTGGACAGGTCATCGTACACGATCAGCGCATCTTCACCGCGGTCACGGAAGTATTCACCCATTGCGCAACCGGCATATGGTGCCAGGTATTGCAGTGCAGCGGATTCGGAAGCGGTCGCCACCACCACGATGGTGTTGGCCAGTGCGCCGTGCTCTTCCAGTTTGCGCACCACGTTAGCGATGGTGGACGCTTTCTGGCCGATAGCCACGTAAACGCATTTGATGCCGGAGTCGCGTTGGTTGATGATCGCATCGATCGCCAGCGCGGTTTTACCGGTCTGACGGTCACCGATCACCAGCTCACGCTGGCCACGGCCGATTGGAATCATGGCGTCAACGGATTTGTAGCCAGTTTGAACCGGCTGATCAACGGACTGACGCTCGATAACGCCTGGCGCGATAGCTTCTACCGGAGAGAAGCCGTCGTTTTCAATCGGGCCTTTGCCGTCGATAGGTGCGCCCAGGGTGTTAACTACGCGGCCCAGCAGACCACGACCGACTGGAACTTCCAGGATACGGCCAGTACATTTAACCTTCATGCCTTCGGCCAGATCCGAGTACGGACCCATGACCACGGCACCGACAGAGTCGCGCTCCAGGTTCAATGCGATTGCGTAACGGTTGCCAGGCAGCGCGATCATTTCGCCCTGCATAACTTCGGCCAGGCCGTGTACGCGGATGATCCCGTCGCTGACGGAAACGATAGTACCTTCATTGTGAGCTTCGCTCACTACATTGAACTGAGCAATGCGCTGCTTGATCAGTTCGCTGATTTCGGTGGAATTCAGTTGCATGCTCCAGTCCCCTTAAGACTGCAAGACGTCTGTCAGGCGTTCAAGACGACCGCGAACGCTGCCATCAATCACCATATCGCCGGCGCGAACAACGATGCCGGCCAGTACAGACTTGTCAATTTTGCAATTCAGCTTAACTTTGCGTGACAGACGTTTTTCCATCGCAGCGGCGATTTTCGCCTGCTGTTCGTCGCTCAGCGCGCTCGCAGAGAGCACTTCGACTTCGACGGTGGATTCCAGCGAGGCGCGCAGTTCGATGAACTGCTGCAGCACGGCAGGAAGAACCAGTAAACGTCCATTTTCGGCCATTACACGGATAAAGTTCTGGCCATGTTCGTCGAGCCGATCGCCACAAACCGCGATGAACGTCTTGGACAGCGTGTCTGGCGCAACCGCGCCAGACAGCAGTTCAGAAATCTGTTCATTGCGAGTGACTTCAGCCGTAAACGCCAGCATCTCCTGCCAGCGCTCTACGCTTTGGTGCTCAACGGCAAAGTCAAAAGCTGCTTTGGCGTAGGGGCGAGCTACAGTTACAAATTCAGACATCAGCCCCTCCCTCCTTACAGTTCAGCGACCAGTTTATCAACGATGTCGCTGTTAGCAGCTTCATCCACGGAACGTTCGATGATCTTCTCGGCGCCGGCAATTGCCAGCATCGCGACTTGCTTACGCAACTCTTCACGAGCGCGCTTACGTTCGGCTTCGATCTCAGCCTGAGCCTGCGCCACGATTTTGTTACGTTCCTGCTCGGCTTCGGCTTTCGCTTCATCCATGATCTGAGCTTTGCGTTTGTTCGCTTGCTCGATGATCACCTGAGCTTCTGCTTTAGCAGTTTTCAGCTGGTCGGTCGCATTGGCTTGCGCTAAGTCCAGATCTTTTTTGGCACGCTCTGCAGAAGCGAGGCCGTCAGCGATTTCTTTCTGACGTTTCTCGATGGCAGCCATGATCGGCGGCCATACGTACTTCATGCAGAACCAGACAAACAGAACGAACGCGATGGCCTGGCCGAGGATTGTTGCGTTAAGATTCACAGCACAATGCCTCTTTAAAAGTTAATAGTTTGGTTACGTCGTAGAGGGTTACTCTACTTACGCGACGGCGAACATCACGTACAGACCCAGACCTACAGCGATCATCGGGATGGCGTCGACCAGACCCATAACGATAAAGAACTGTGTACGCAGCAGAGGAATCAGGTCAGGCTGACGAGCAGCGCCTTCCAAGAATTTACCACCCAGGATGCCGATACCGATCGCAGCACCGATTGCCGCTAAACCCATCATCACAGCGGCAGCCATGTACAGCAGATCCATACTCAGGTTTTCCATGACAGTCTCCAGTTTGTTTCAGTTTAAAAGTGCAAGTGTTTTAAGAAAATCAGTGCTCTTCAGACGCCATCGACAGATAGACGATCGTCAGAACCATGAAAATAAAGGCTTGAAGCGTAATGATCAGGATGTGGAAGATAGCCCAAGGCAAGCTCAGGACCCACTGTGACCACCACGGCAACAGGCCGGCAATCAGGATGAAGATCAACTCACCCGCATACATGTTGCCGAACAGTCGCAGACCCAGTGAAACAGGTTTGGACAGCAGGCTGACACCTTCAAGAATCAGGTTGATAGGAATGAATACAGGGTGGTTGAACGGCTGCATGGTCAACTCTTTAACGAACCCGCCAACGCCTTTCATTTTGATGCTATAGAACAGAATCAGGATAAACACGCCCAGCGCCATAGACAGCGTGACGTTCACGTCAGCGGTAGGCACCACGCGCAGCGCAGGCAGACCGAGATGCGCCCCGATGAACGGCAGGAAGTCTACCGGAATCAGGTCCATCAGGTTCATCAGGAACACCCAGACGAACACGGTCAGCGCCAACGGCGCAATCACCTTGCTCTTGCCGTGGTACATGTCGCGCACGCTGCTGTCGACGAAACCAACCACCAGCTCCACGGCGGTTTGCAGTTTACCCGGCACGCCGCTGGTGGCGTTTTTAGCCACTTTGCGGAAAATCACCAGGAACAAAACCCCGAGGACGACGGAGAAAAACATCGAGTCGAGGTTAATCGACCAAAACCCAGTCCCGACCTGAAGCTGCGTCAGGTGGTGACCGATATACTCCTGTGGACTGTTGTATCCCTCTGCAGACATGATGCCTCTACCCTTTATTTAGTTAATTTCGGTAACTGTTAATCACGGCCGGTGCCACTATCTGCACCACTAACACCGCTAAATAGGTCAGGCCAAGCGGTATAAACTCCGCCTTGAACACCCCCAGCGCCACGATCAGCAAAACGATGGTGATCACGACCTTTAGCCCCTCGCCGATGGCGAACGACCAGGCAACCCTACCGGGCGCCGGCGTTTGCGCCTGATGGCGCAAGGCAAACAGCATAAACATTGCACTCGGCAACCAGGCGGCGAGACCGCCTGCCAGCGCCGAAGCGCTCCATTCCGGGCTTTTCAGCCAGAAAGCAACGCTGATCAGAACAAAAGTCATTAACTGCAAAAACAGCAGTTTGCGTGCGACTTTCCCGCTGTAAAGGGACACAGACATGACGTTTGTTCTCTCCGTACCCCTGAGGGGGTATGCTGAGTGACGTATACAACTGTTTTTGCTGTCCTGAGTCAAGCAGCAAAAAACGAGCAAATTATACGGGGCATACCAACGAATTCAATCGATAAGTAGCGAAAAGGTGAACAATTATTTAAATTTCCCTATTCCAGCCTATTTTCACAAGAAAACGGTCGGAATAATAGGACGCATTTAATTGTCTGATTATTCCAGCGTTGCGTTTAGAAACGCGAAGCCGATCACAGTAATACCCCTTCCTGATTTATAGCCGATGGTCAACCAAACCGTCTTTAGCAATTTGAGCGATCAAAAGATTATATAAATCAAAACATTATCAGTTAACTGTTCAAAAACAATCCGTATACCCGACGAAAACCTTTTATTGACAAGCAGCGAGGCAATATTCCAACAGCCAATTAACATTAGCAGCAAAGGCCAATCTTTCGCACATGATTGCTAACGTGACTATTTCAAAATGCAATTACTCTATTGTCGCTAATTAGCCGCGTTTTTTGTGTTAATAGAAAGTAAATTAACTAAAAAAAGCGACCAATTAATTAGCCTGCTTATCTTTACGCTTAGTACTACCTTTAATTCACGCTTGTTTGATCAAAAACAAACTCAGTTTGCCTTAAGCACCACCAGATGGCGTTCACCTTCCAATTCAGGCACCTGAAGCCGCACAATGGATTCCAGGCTGACGCCTTCCGGCAAGTGCGCCAATTCTTCATCCGGGCGCACGCCTTTCAATGCGTAAAAACGCCCCTGCCCTTTCGCCGGCAGGTGATGACACCAGGACAGCATATCCTGCAACGAAGCGAACGCCCGGCTTATCACGCCGTCGAACGGCGGCTCGGCGGGGAACGCTTCGACGCGGCTCTGCACCGGCTCGATATTGTTCAGACCCAGCTCATGCTGCACCTGGCGCAGGAAACGCACGCGCTTGCCCAGGCTGTCGAGCAGCGTGAAATGCGCGTCCGGGCGCACGATCGCCAGCGGAATGCCCGGTAAACCGGGGCCGGTGCCGACATCGATGAAACGCGAGCCTTGCAGATGCGGGTTGACCACGATGCTGTCGAGAATGTGGCGCACCAGCATTTGCTGCGGATCGCGCACCGACGTGAGGTTATAAGCCTTGTTCCACTTATCCAGCATGCCGACATAGCCCAGCAGTTGCTGTTTCTGCTGATCGGGCAGCTCAATGCCAGCTGCCGCAAGCAGCGAGTCTAATTTTTTTTGCACAACGGATCCTCTGGCAGGCGCTGAACGACCAGCGGATGGTTAGCTGGCGCAATGAGGCGACTATGATAATTCAGGGCGCAAGTGATGTCAGCGGCCGTTTGGCTACGGGATGAACAAACGGCCGCCTGGATGCGGGATTTATGCGCTGCGGCGCAGCAGTCCCTGCTTTTTCAGCCAGATCAGCAAAATCGAGATCGCCGCCGGCGTAATGCCGGAGATGCGCGAAGCCTGGCCGATGGAGTTCGGTTTGTGATCGTTCAGTTTGGCGATCACTTCGTTCGACAGCCCCGAAACCTGACGGTAGTCGAGATCCAACGGCAGCACGGTATTCTCGTTGCGCTGCTGTTTTTCGATCTCTTCCTGTTGGCGAGCGATGTAGCCCTCGTATTTGACCTGGATCTCGACCTGTTCGGCCGCTTGTACGTCGTCCAGCGGCGGTGCGAAGGCGTCGGTGCCGGTCAACTGCGCGTAATCCATCTCCGGGCGGCGCAGCAGCTCTTCGCCGTTCGCTTCGCGCGACAGCGGTGCTTTCAGCAAGGCATTGACCTGTTCGACGTTCTCGGCGTGCGGGTGCATCCAGATGTCGCGCAGGCGTTGACGTTCGCGTTCGATTCGCTCCAGCTTCTCGCTGTAACGCGCCCAACGCACATCGTCCACCAGACCCAGCTCGCGGCCTTTTTCCGTCAGGCGGAGATCGGCGTTGTCTTCGCGCAGCATCAGACGATACTCGGCGCGTGAGGTAAACATGCGGTACGGTTCTTTGGTGCCGAGGGTGCTGAGGTCGTCCACCAGCACGCCGAGATAAGCCTGATCGCGACGTGGCGCCCAGCCTTCTTGTTCGGCGGCGAAGCGACCGGCGTTCAGACCGGCCAGCAGACCCTGTGCGGCGGCTTCTTCATACCCGGTGGTGCCGTTAATCTGGCCGGCGAAGAACAGCCCCTGAATGAATTTGCTTTCCAGCGTCGGTTTCAGGTCGCGCGGATCGAAGAAATCGTACTCGATAGCATAACCAGGGCGAATAATACGCGCGTTCTGCATTCCTTCCATCGAACGGACGATCTGCATCTGTACGTCGAACGGCAGGCTGGTGGAGATCCCGTTAGGGTAAATCTCGTTGCTGGTCAGACCTTCCGGCTCGAGGAAGATCTGGTGCGCATTGCGATCGGCAAAGCGCATGACCTTGTCTTCGATCGACGGGCAGTAACGTGGGCCGATCCCTTCGATGATCCCGGCATACATCGGGCTGCGATCGAGGTTGTTGCGGATCACGTCATGCGTTTTTTCGTTGGTATGGGTGATGTAGCACGCCATTTGTTCCGGGTGTTGGCTGGCATCGCCCAGGAACGAGAATACCGGCACCGGCGTATCGCCGTGTTGTGGCGCCAGTACGCTGAAATCGATAGTACGGGCGTCAATGCGCGGCGGCGTACCGGTTTTCAAGCGGTTAACGCGCAGCGGCAGTTCTCGCAAACGTTGCGACAGCGAGATCGAAGGAGGATCCCCGGCGCGGCCGCCGCTGTAATTTTCCAGACCGATATGGATCTTGCCGTCCAGGAAGGTGCCTACGGTCAATACCACCGCTTTGGCGCGGAATTTCAGACCCATTTGGGTGACGGCGCCCACGACGCGATCGTTTTCGACGATCAGATCTTCAACCGGCTGTTGGAAGATCATCAGATTGGGTTGGTTCTCCAACGCGGTACGGATCGCCTGGCGATACAGCACGCGATCCGCCTGAGCGCGTGTGGCGCGAACGGCTGGGCCTTTGCTGGCGTTTAGTATCCTAAACTGGATGCCGGCGTGGTCGATCGCCGTCGCCATCAGGCCGCCGAGTGCATCAATTTCCTTAACCAGATGCCCTTTACCAATACCGCCAATCGCCGGGTTACAGGACATCTGTCCCAGCGTATCGATATTGTGTGTCAATAATAAAGTCTGACGTCCCATGCGCGCCGCGGCCATGGCGGCCTCGGTACCTGCATGGCCACCACCGATGATGATGACGTCAAATTGATCTGGATAAAACATGGAACTGCACCTCGCCGTATTGCGAACGATCGTATTTGCCCTGGGGTCGGGGATTCTACTCAAGTTTAGACGATCGACCAAGTGGTCAGGATCGTCGGTAATTAAAAGAAGATCTTTTTTATTTAAAGATCTCTTTATTAGATCTCTTATTAGGATCGCGATCCTCTGTGGATAAGTGACTATTCACGATGAAGATCAGCAGATTAAGGAGGATCGTTTGCTGTGAATGATCGGTGATCCCGACGCAGATAAGCTGGGATCTAAAAGGCTTGTTATGCACAGGACAAAAAGCGCACTACGGTTGTTATTGGGATAACTACGGCTTTTACCCTGCTTTTAAGCTTAGTTATCCACAATCGTTCGCGCGATCTTTAGACGAATTAGAGTAAGTTAATCCAGTTTTTTACCCATTCCTCGGCCGGATCCTCGGGAATTTCATGCTCGGTCACGTCGATCTCGAGACGATCGCCGATCCTTTTAGCGCCTCTGGCGATCAACAGATCGTCGATCTGTTTGATCGCGCCGCAGAAGGTATCGTATTCCGAACTGCCCAAACCGACGGCGCCGAACTGCACCTCGGAAAGATCCGGCTGCTGCTCAGCGATCTGTTCCAACAGCGGCTGAAGGTTATCCGGCAGCTCGCCGGCGCCGTGCGTGGAAGAGACCACCAGCCAGCGGCCATTCAACGACAGTTCATCCAGTTCAGGGCCGTGCAGCATCTCGGTAGAGAAACCCGCGTCTTCCAGCTTTTCAGCCAAATGTTCAGCCACGTATTCGGCGCTGCCAAGCGTACTGCCACTGATCAGAGTAATGTCTGCCATGAACCAACGATCCCAACCTTCTCACTCAAAGTGGCTGCATTGTACGCTGTGAATCGGCTGGGATCTACCTGTGGATAATGTGGGTATGCAATTTGGCGGGTTACGGCACGATGGTGCGCATAATGGGGTTCTGCAGCGAGATCAGCGTTTCGGTTGACTGGATCTCGTCGATGGTCTGGATCTTGTTGATAAGTACCTGTTGCAACGCGTCGATCGATCGACACATTACCTTAATAAAGACGCTGTAGTGGCCGGTGGTGTAATAGGCCTCCACCACTTCTTCCAGGCTTTCCAGCTTCTTCAGCGCCGAAGGGTAGTCCTTGGCGCTCTTCAATATAATGCCGATAAAGCAGCACACGTCGTAGCCCAGCTGTTTGGGGCTGACGTCGATGCGCGCGCCGGTGATGATCCCGGCCTGTTTCATCTTCTCCACCCGCACATGAATGGTGCCGGGGCTGACGGCGAAGTTTTTCGCCAGTTCAGCGTACGGTGTGCGCGCATTGTCCATCAGGGCGTTGAGGATGCCGCGATCGAGATTATCGATCTGATAAATTTCCGCCATTTAATCCCCCATTAATTAACGATTGTTGAATTCTGTCCGGGTAAAAATGAACGATTAAAAGTGAAAAGGCAATATTGATTAATGGATATTGAATTGACGTGTCATTTTGTTGCTTAATCGATGTCAACAGAGACAGGTTTACAAGAGATACGGCAATGAAAAAACAGTTTATCCAAAAACAACAACAAATCAGCCAGGTCAAATCCTTCTTCTCCCGCCAGCTGGAGCAACAGCTCGGCCTGATCGAAGTGCAAGCGCCGATCCTCAGCCGTCTGGGCGACGGCACGCAGGATAACCTTTCCGGCAGCGAGAAAGCGGTGCAGGTTAAGGTCAAAACTCTGCCTGACGCCACCTTCGAAGTGGTGCATTCGCTGGCGAAATGGAAACGCAAAACCCTGGGCAGCTACGATTTCGGCGCCGGCGAGGGCCTGTATACCCATATGAAGGCGCTGCGCCCGGATGAGGACCGCCTGACGCCAATCCACTCGGTGTACGTCGATCAGTGGGACTGGGAGCGGGTGATGGGCGACGGTGAGCGCAGCCTGGACTACCTGAAAAGCACCGTGCGCAGCATTTACGCCGCGATCAAGGCGACGGAAGCGGAAGTCAGCCGTGAGCATGGCCTGACCCCGTTCCTGCCGGAACAGATCCACTTCGTACACAGCGAAACCCTGCTGCAGCGCTATCCGGATCTGGACGCCAAAGGGCGTGAGCGGGCGATCGCCAAAGAATTGGGCGCGGTGTTCCTGATCGGCATCGGCGGCAAGCTGTCGCACGGCAAATCGCACGATGTGCGTGCGCCGGATTATGATGACTGGACCACCCCGACGGCGGATGGCCTGGCGGGCCTGAACGGCGATATCGTGGTGTGGAACCCGGTGCTGCAGGACGCTTTCGAGCTGTCTTCCATGGGCATCCGCGTCGACGCCACGGCGCTGAAACATCAGCTGGCGCTGACCGGCGATGAAGAACGCATGAAGCTGGAATGGCACCAGTCGCTGTTGCGCGGCGATATGCCGCAGACCATCGGCGGCGGCATCGGTCAGTCGCGTTTGGTGATGCTGCTGTTGCAGCTGTCGCATATCGGCCAGGTGCAGTGCGGCGTGTGGTCGCCGGAAGTGCGCGGGGCGGTCGAAGGCCTGCTCTAACCGCCTAGCGCCGCCATCGGCGCATTAAACGGCTTTTCAGCCCGGTATCAAAGCGCCAGATATGATCGAAGATGCGCATGATGCCGGGTTTGCCGTAGGCGGACATCGCCACCGCATGGAAACGCTGCTGGTGGCTTTGCTGCTGTTGTTTCACCTTCTTTATTACCTCCTCCGGCAACCGCTGGGCGATAAAATCGGAAATGATCACCGCATCGGCGTCGAACCAGCCGCTCTCCGCCATTTTGGTGACGGTGGCGTTCAAGCAGGCCGCCAGATCGGTGCCGCCGCGAAACTGCTGACCGAGAAAACGCACGGCCTGCTCGATGCCGCTGGCGGCGGTGAGTTCGTAATGCACGATCTGGTTGGCGAACAGCATGATGTAGCAGCGGCGGTTGTCCGCCAGCGCAATGCGCAGCAGCGCCAGACAGAACGCCTTGGCGCACTGTTCGTTGAAGCCGCCCATCGATCCTGAGGTGTCCACGCAGACGATAAACGGCCCGCGCGGCTGCTGATCCTGCTGCTGGTGGGTGACCTGACGGATCAGGATCTGTTCCTGCCAGACGTCGCCCTGCAGACGGTAGCTCAGCAGTCGCTTTTCCAACAGACGGCGATAAAACTCGAATTCCAGCTCTTCAATCCCCAGCGTCGCCAGCTCCGGCGGCAGCAGACGCAGGATGTCGTCGCTCTGATGAATGCCGCTCACTTCTTCCGGCAGCGTGGCCGGCACCTGCACCATGACCCTGAACGGCTCCGGCTGCGCGTCCTGTTGCTGCACCGCCTTGGCCTGATAGCTGCGGCCCAGCTGCTGCGCCAGCTTTTTCAGCTCCGGCTGCTGCTGCAAAAAGTTGCCATACTCCACCAGCCGCTGGTAATCGCCGCGCTGCAGCTGGCCTTTGCTCATGTCCCACAGCCTGCCGGCGGCGGTGTCGTTTTCCGACAGCAGCGGCTCCAGCGCGCCGCTCAGCGCCAGGCGCTCCTGCAGTTCCGCCATCAGCTGCTCGCGCTCTTGTTCCAGCAACTGGTGGTGCAGCATAGTGGCCTGCAGCGTCAGGCTGATGCGCCAGCGCTGCAAGAACAGGGTTTGGAAGCTGTCGTCCAGCGGGTGATTGGGCAGATCGGCGGCGTCCACCAGAGCGCGTGCCTGTTCATAAAACGGCGAGACCAGCTGACGCAGAAGCTCCATCGTGTCATTGAGGTTGTGATAGAACTGGGTGTTGTTCTCCAGCTGGCACTGTTGGTAGCGGTAAAATTCCTGCGCCAGCGCCGGCGGCACCATGGCCTCCTGCAGACGCTCCTTGAGCTGCAGTTTCCAGCGTGGCAGATCGCGATCCAGCGCCCGGCGAAGGGCCGGAAACTTTTTAAAGAACACCGACAGCTGCGGCGCCGCCAGCATGCCGACGATCATCTCCTCGATCATCTCGCCTTCGGTGATCGCCAGAAGCAGATCGAGCGTCTCCAGACTGAGCATGGTTACTGGCCGCGCATTTGCTGCTGTTGCTGTTTAACCTGTTCCGCGACCTGCAGCAGACTGGCTTCGATCTTGGCCAGGCCAGCGGCAGGCGTGAACAGACAGGGCTGATGTTGGCTGAAGGCGCGGCGCTGCTCCGCCAGGCGCTGGGCCAACGCGTCCATTTCATCCAGCAGCGCCTGCGGCGTGGCGGTGGCCTGTTTGCCCGGCAGCGCCAGCAGCGAAGGCTGGCGGCTGACGTCCAGCACCGTCAGGTGCAGTTGGTCATCGACGTCCAAATCGATCGGCTGCGCGAAGCCAATGCCGTTCAGCTTGGCGCGCACGTCGCCGCCTTTTTGCAGCCAGTTATCCAGCACGCTGCTCTCAATGCTCAGATGGTTGACCTGAATGTCATGCAGCTGCAGCGGTTTTTGCAGCAGCAGGGTGAGGGTGCCGCCGGCGAACGGCGTGGCCGGCGCATATTGCGGTTTGCGGCTGAACATGCCGCCCTTTTTCACCAGGCTGATGGCCTGCCGATCGCTTTGCTGCTGCTGGTCCTGCAGCCAGCGGGTATGGATCTGTTGCAACTGGATCAGCATCGACTGCTGCTGATAGGCCGACTCGGTCAGCAGCTGATCGATCTGCTGTTGCAGCAGCTTCAGCGAGGTGAGATCGTGCCACAGGCAGTCTTTCAATAGCATCAGGTCGAGCGGGGCGATGGCATCGCGCCCGCTGAAGAAGGCGCAGGCCTGCAGCAGACGCAGGGCTTTTTTCCAGCGCCGATCGGAGACGTATGGCGCCTGCTCCAGCGCGTCCAGCCGCTGACGCAGCTGGAAAATCAGCTCAAAGCAGGCTTCCGGCAGCGCCACCTTGTCGATCTGCGGCTGCCACTGCAGAAACTCTTCGTCGCTGATGCTCAGCGCCGCCGGCACCGGGTTTTGGCTTTCGCTCTGGCGGTTGACCAGCAGCGAGCGGAAATTCTGTTTATCCTGCACCTTGTCCAGCCACAGGCGGATAAGCATACGGTCATATAAGGCTTCGAGGCTGTTGTCCGCTTCGGGCAGTTCGTTGGAGGCGGTGACCAGCAGGCGCAGCGGGATCGGTTCTTCGCTGTTGCCGTTGCGAAAGCGCCGTTCGTTGATCGCCGTCAGCAGGGTGTTGAGGATCGCCGGGCCGGCCTTCCAGATCTCGTCCAGAAACACGATCTCCGCTTCCGGCAGATAGCCGGCGGTCAGGCGCTGATAGCGCCCTTCGTCTTTCAGCGCCTGAATCGAGAGCGGGCCGAAGACCTCTTCCGGCGTGGAAAAGCGCGTCATCAGGTATTCAAAGGAGCGGGCGTTGCGGAAGGCAAACTTCAGCCGGCGCGCGATCAGGCTCTTGGCGATGCCGGGCGGGCCGAGCAAGAATACGCTTTCGCCGCTCAGCGCCGCCAGCAGGCACAGGCGGATTGCCTCTTGCCGCTCATAGAGGCCGCTCTCCAGCGCGCTGCTGAGGCGGGAAATTCGTTCTGCCAGAAGGGATGATGGCGTCATATAATCGTCGTATTGTCCGAGAGTTAGCCAATCTTGGTCGATAATTCGATGATAAACCACCATTATTTTTAATGGTATAGCTTATTGATTAGTAAAATTTTTCTCAGTTGAGTCGGATATCCGGTTCACATTTTGTTTATTTTTCGGCTCTGATATAAGGGTAGGCAAGCCGTATAAATGGTGCATACTGTGCGGCTTTCTGGTGGGCGTGACGGATCTTTGAGCCCGTATTTTGCCTGATGCGGATGCATCGCTAACGGATGTTCTGATAAAGAAACGAATTATGAGCGCAGAGCATAAGCAGTCCCTATCGGCGGTAACCCTGGCTGCCATCGGCGTGGTCTACGGTGATATCGGCACCAGTCCTCTCTATACGTTGAGAGAGTGTTTCTCCGGCCATTACGGCTTCGATGTTCGTCCAGACGTGGTTTTCGGCTTCCTGTCGCTGATTTTCTGGATGCTGATCGTGATCGTTTCCCTCAAATATCTTACCTACGTGATGCGGGCGGACAACGCCGGCGAAGGCGGCATTTTGACGCTGATGTCGCTGGCCGGGCGAAATACCTCGGCGCGCACCACCGCAGTGCTGGTGATACTGGGCCTGATCGGCGGCAGCTTCTTCTATGGCGAGGTGGTGATCACCCCGGCGATCTCGGTGATGTCGGCGATAGAGGGGTTGGAAATCGCCGCGCCTGCGCTCGACGCCTATATCGTCCCGCTCTCGATTCTGGTGCTGACCCTGCTGTTCGTTATCCAAAAACACGGCACCGGCAGCGTCGGCAAGCTGTTCGCCCCGGTAATGCTGCTGTGGTTCATCGTGTTGGCGGTGCTGGGCGCGCGCAGCATCATTTCGAACCCGGAAGTGCTGCAGGCGCTGAATCCCAAATGGGCGCTCAACTTCTTTATGGAATATAAGAAGGTGTCGTTCTTCGCGCTGGGGGCGGTGGTGCTGTCTATCACCGGCGTTGAGGCGCTGTATGCCGACATGGGGCACTTCGGCAAGTTCCCGATCCGCCTGGCCTGGTTCACCGTGGTGCTGCCTTCGCTGGTGCTCAACTACTTCGGCCAGGGGGCGCTGCTGCTGAAAAACCCTGAGGCGATCAAAAACCCGTTCTTCCTGCTGGCGCCCGACTGGGCGCTGATCCCGCTGCTGATTTTGGCGACCCTGGCGACGGTTATCGCTTCGCAGGCGGTGATTTCCGGCGTCTTCTCGCTGACCCGCCAGGCGGTGCGCCTGGGGTATTTGTCGCCGATGCGCATCATTCACACCTCGGAAATGGAATCCGGCCAGATCTACATTCCGGTGATCAACTGGACGCTGTATCTCTCGGTGGTGCTGGTGATCATAGGTTTCGAGCACTCCAGCAACCTGGCGGCGGCTTATGGTATCGCCGTCACCGGCACCATGGTGCTGACCAGCATTCTGGTCACCTCGGTGGCGATCAACAACTGGCACTGGAACCGCTTCCTGGCGATCGGCATCGTGACCATATTGCTGATCATTGACGTGCCGATGTTCTCCGCCAACGCCCTGAAGCTGTTCTCTGGCGGTTGGTTGCCGCTGACCTTGGCGCTGGTGATGTTCATCATTATGACCACCTGGAAGAGCGAGCGCTTCCGCCTGCTGCGCCGCCTGCACGAACACGGCAACTCGCTGGAGGCGATGATCGCCTCGCTGGAGAAATCGCCGCCGGTGCGGGTGCCGGGTACCGCGGTGTTCCTGTCGCGCGCCACCAACGTCATTCCTTTTGCGCTGCTGCACAACCTGAAGCACAACAAGGTGCTGCATGAACGCGTGGTGCTGCTGACGCTGCGCACCGAGGATGCGCCTTACGTGCACAACGTGCGCCGGGTGACCATCGAACAGCTGTCGCCGACCTTCTGGCGGGTGGTGGCCAGCTACGGCTGGCGCGAAACGCCGAACGTCGAGGAAGTGTTCCACCGCTGCGGGCTGGAAGGGTTGCCGTGCCGCATGTCGGAGACGTCGTTCTTCATGTCCCATGAGTCGCTGATCCTCACCAAGCGGCCATGGTACCTCTACCTGCGCGGCAAGCTGTTCGTCGCTCTGAGCCGCAACGCGCTGCGCGCGCCGGATCAGTTTGAGATCCCGCCGAACCGGGTCATCGAGCTCGGCACGCAGGTCGAGATCTAACCCGCCTGACAGGGGCTCAGCATGGCTGAGCCCCTTTTGTTTGCGCTTTTTCCACGCGCGAACGAAACGTTTCGATAGCGATCACACTTCTGCATTGTCCCGGTTGCCTTCCCCTGCCGTTTTTTTAAACTCCTCCAGAGAGCGAAACGTTTCGCTAGCGGAGTGAGAAGATGAAAAAAGGCGTATTACTGAATTCCGACGTGTCTGCCGTGATTGCCCGGCTGGGGCACACCGATCAGCTCACCTTGTGCGATGCGGGCCTGCCGATACCGGCGGCGACGCAGCGCATCGATCTGGCGCTGACGCAGGGCGTGCCGACCTTCATGCAGGTGTTCGCGGCGGTCACGCAAGAGATGCAGGTAGAAAACGCCATCCTGGCGGAAGAGATCGTGAAACAAAATCCGTCGCTCCACGAGGCATTGTTGGCTGAACTGACCGCACTGGGCCAACGCCAGGGTAATACCATCAGCGTGCGCTATATCAGCCATCAGGCGTTTAAAGCGCAAACCGAGCACAGCCGGGCGGTGATCCGCAGCGGAGAGTGTTCGCCTTACGCGAACGTGATCCTGTGCGCCGGCGTAACTTTCTGAGGCGCGTATGCAACCTTTACTGCAACTGAAAGGGATTGATAAAGCCTTTCCCGGCGTGAAGGCGCTTTCCGGCGCCGCCCTCAGTGTTTATCCCGGCAAGGTGATGGCGCTGGTGGGGGAAAACGGCGCCGGGAAGTCCACCATGATGAAAGTGCTGACCGGCATCTACCAGAAAGACGCCGGCAGTCAGTATTTTCTCGGTAAAGAGGTGGTATTCAACGGGCCTAAGGATTCGCAGGAAGCGGGCATCGGCATTATCCATCAGGAGCTGAACCTGATCCCGCAGCTGACGATTGCGGAAAACATCTTCCTCGGCCGCGAGTTCGTCAACCGTTTCGGCCGCATTGACTGGAAGCGCATGTACGCCGAGGCCGATCGCTTGTTGGCGCGTCTCAACCTGCGTTACAGCAGCCACCGGCTGGTGGGTGAGCTGTCGATTGGCGATCAGCAGATGGTGGAGATCGCCAAGGTGCTGAGCTTCGAATCGAAAGTGATCATCATGGACGAACCGACCGATGCGCTGACCGACACCGAAACCGCCTCGCTGTTCAAGGTGATCAATGAACTGAAGGCCGAAGGGCGCGGCATCGTGTATATCTCGCACCGCCTGAAAGAGATTTTTGAAATCTGCGACGACGTGACCGTGTTCCGCGACGGGCAGTTCATCGCTGAGCGGCCGGTGAGCGAGCTGCAGGAAGATTCGCTGATAGAGATGATGGTCGGCCGCAAGCTGGAAGAACAATACCCGCGCCTTGATTTGCCGCGCGGGGAAAAGCGGCTGGACGTCAGCCACCTTTCCGGACCCGGCGTTGAAGACGTCAGCTTTACGCTGTACCGCGGCGAGATCCTCGGCGTGGCCGGGCTGATGGGCGCCGGGCGCACTGAATTGATGAAGATCCTGTACGGCGCCGCGCCGCGTAAGGCCGGCACCGTCAGCCTGGACGGCCGCGACGTGGTCACCCACTCGCCGCAGGACGGGTTGGCGAACGGCATCGTCTATATCTCGGAAGACCGCAAGCGCGACGGCCTGGTGCTGGGCATGTCGGTGAAGGAAAACATGTCGCTGACCGCGCTGCGCTACTTCAGCCGCGCCGACGGCAGCCTGAAACAGGCCGACGAGCGGCAGGCGGTGGGGGATTTCATCCGCCTGTTCAATATCAAAACGCCGTCGATGGAGCAGCCGATCGGCCTGCTTTCCGGCGGCAACCAGCAAAAAGTGGCGATCGCCCGTGGTTTGATGACCCGGCCGAAAGTGCTGATCCTCGATGAGCCGACGCGCGGTGTCGACGTCGGCGCCAAAAAAGAGATCTATCAGTTAATCAACCAGTTCAAGCAGGAAGGGCTGAGCATCATTCTGGTGTCTTCGGAAATGCCGGAGGTGATGGGCATGAGCGATCGCATTCTGGTGATGCACGAAGGGCATCTCAGCGGCGAGTTCCCGATTGAACAGGCCACCCAGGAAGCGTTGATGGCGGCAGCCGTCGGCAAGCAATACGGCGTAAAGCAGGAGTAATCAGATATGAGTTCCCAGACTATCGCAGCCAAGCGCTGGTTCAGTAAAGAGTGGCTGTTAGAGCAGAAGTCGTTGATTGCGCTGCTGGTGCTGATCGCCGTGGTCTCTTCCATGAGCCCGAACTTCTTCACCCTGAACAACCTGTTCAATATTCTGCAGCAGACTTCGGTGAACGCCATCATGGCGGTGGGGATGACGCTGGTGATCCTCACGTCCGGCATCGATCTGTCGGTAGGATCGCTGTTGGCCCTGACCGGCGCGGTGGCGGCGTCGATCGTCGGCTTTGAGGTCAACGCGCTGGTGGCGGTGGCGGCGGCATTGGCGCTGGGCGCTGCGATTGGCGCCTGCACCGGGGTGATCGTCGCCAAAGGCAAAGTGCAGGCCTTTATCGCCACGCTGGTGATGATGCTGCTGCTGCGCGGCGTCACCATGGTGTACACCAACGGTAGCCCGGTCAACACCGGTTTCACCGACGTGGCCGACACCTTCGGCTGGTTCGGCATCGGCCGCCCGCTGGGCGTGCCTACACCGATCTGGATCATGGCGATCGTGTTCATCGCCGCCTGGTATATGCTGCACCATACGCGCCTGGGCCGCTATATTTATGCCCTGGGCGGCAACGAAGCGGCGACCCGCCTGTCCGGCATTAGCGTCGATAAAGTGAAGATTATCGTCTACTCGCTGTGCGGCCTGCTGGCGGCGCTGGCCGGGGTGATCGAAGTGGCGCGCCTGTCGTCGGCGCAGCCGACCGCCGGCACCGGCTATGAGCTGGACGCCATCGCCGCCGTGGTGCTGGGCGGCACCAGCCTGGCCGGCGGCAAGGGGCGCATCGTCGGCACGCTGATCGGGGCGCTGATCCTCGGCTTCCTGAACAACGGCCTGAATTTATTGGGTGTTTCTTCCTACTACCAAATGATCGTGAAGGCAGTGGTGATACTGCTGGCGGTTCTGGTAGATAACAAAAGCAACAAGTAACCTCCCCCTACAGGAATCACGATGATGAAAATGAAAAAACTGGCAACCTTAGCTTCCGCCATCGCGCTGAGCGCCACCCTGAGCGCCAATGCCATGGCCAAAGACACCATCGCGCTGGTGGTGTCCACCCTCAACAACCCGTTCTTCGTCTCGATGAAGGATGGGGCGCAGCAAGAGGCCAACAAGCTGGGCTACAACCTGGTGGTGCTGGATTCCCAGAACAACCCAGCGAAAGAGCTGGCCAACGTGCAGGATCTGATGGTGCGGGCGCCCAAGCTGCTGTTGATCAACCCGACCGACTCCGATGCGGTGGGTAACGCCATCAAGATGGCCAACCAGGCTAAGATCCCGGTCATCACGCTGGACCGCGTGGCGAGCAAGGGTGACGTGGTGAGCCACATCGCTTCGGATAACCGCGTGGGCGGCAAAATGGCCGGTGATTTCATCGCCAAGAAAGCGGGCGCCGATGCCAAGGTGATTCAGCTGGAAGGCATCGCCGGCACCTCTGCCGCGCGTGAACGCGGTGAAGGCTTCAAGCAGTCGCTGGATCAGAATAAATTCAAACTGTTGGCCAGTCAGCCGGCCGATTTCGATCGCACCAAGGGCCTGAACGTGATGCAGAACCTGCTGACCGCGCACCCGGATGTGCAGGCGGTGTTCGCCCAGAACGATGAAATGGCGCTGGGTGCGCTGCGCGCGCTGCAAACCGCCGGTAAAACCGACGTGATCGTGGTAGGCTTCGACGGCACCGCTGACGGCGTGAAAGCGGTCGAAGGCGGCAAGCTGGCGGCGACGGTGGCGCAGCGTCCCGATCAGATCGGCGTGATCGGCGTGGAAACCGCCGATAAAGTGCTGAAAGGCGAAAAAGTGCCGGCGACTATCCCGGTCGATTTGAAACTGGTCACTCAGTAAGTCATACCAGCGCCATCGGAACGGGGCGTTTACGATGGCGCGCAATTCAGGAATCAATGCGATGGAAACAGGTAAGCTGGTGGTTCTTGGCAGCATCAATGCCGACCATATCCTCAATATTGAACAGTTCCCCCACCCGGGCGAGACGGTGATCGGGAAACAGTATAAGGTGGCGTTTGGCGGCAAGGGTGCGAATCAGGCGGTGGCGGCCGGGCGCAGCGGGGCGGAGATCGCCTTTATCGCCTGCGTAGGCGCCGATGATATCGGCGAGCGTATCCGCCGGCAGCTGGCGAGCGATCGCATTGATACCCAACCGATTGAAGCCATCGCCGACAGCACCACCGGCGTGGCGCTGATCTTCGTCAACGCCGAAGGCGAGAACGTGATCGGCATCGATGCCGGCGCCAACGCCGCGGTGACGCCGGATTATCTGGCGCGCTACCAACAAAAAGTGATCGACGCCGATGCCCTGCTGATGCAGCTCGAGTCGCCGCTGGAGACGGTGATCGCCGCCGCCCGCCTGGCGAAACAACATCAAACGCAGGTGATCCTCAACCCGGCCCCGGCGCGTGAGCTGCCGGACGAGCTGCTGGGCATGATCGATATGATCACCCCGAATGAAACCGAAGCCCAGCGCCTGACCGGCATCGCCGTGGACAACGAAGCGGATGCGGCGCGTGCGGCGCAGGCGCTGCACGACAAGGGCATCGCGACGGTGATCATCACCCTCGGTAGCCGCGGCGTGTGGCTGAGCGAAAACGGCAACGGCAAACGGGTGCCCGGTTTTAAGGTGCAAGCGGTGGATACCATCGCCGCCGGCGATACCTTTAACGGTGCGCTGGTGACCGCCCTGTTGGAAGGCAAGATCATGGCTGATGCGGTGCGTTTCGCCCATGCGGCGGCGGCGATCGCCGTGACCCGCCCCGGCGCGCAACCTTCGGTGCCCTGGCGTGAAGAGATCGACGCCTTCTTGCAGCAGCAGGGGTGATCCTTTGGCCACCATGAAAGATGTCGCCCGCCTGGCGGGCGTTTCAACCTCTACCGTGTCGCATGTGGTCAACAATAATCGTTTTGTCAGCGACAGCGTGCGCGACAAGGTCATGGCGGCCGTGGAACAGCTGAACTATGCGCCTTCTGCGCTGGCGCGCAGCCTGAAGCTCAATCAGACGCGCACTATCGGCATGCTGGTGACCGCCAGCAACAACCCGTTTTATGCCGAAGTGGTGCGCGGCGTGGAGCGCAGCTGCTATGAACGTGGCTACAGTTTAATCCTGTGCAATACCGAAGAAGACGCCGCGCGCATGAACCGCAGCATGGAGACGCTGCTGCAAAAGCGCGTCGACGGTTTGTTGTTGATGTGCACCGAAAACCACCGGCCATCGCAAGATGCCCTGAGCCGCTACCCGTCATTGCCGATCGTGATGATGGACTGGGCGCCGTTCGAGGGCGCCAACGACATTATTCAGGATAACTCGCTGCTGGGCGGCGAGATGGCGACCGATCATTTGATCGCCCGCGGCTACCGCAAGATTGCCTGCATTGCTGGCCCGGAGGATAAAACCACCGCTCGTCACCGACTGGAAGGCTATCGCAACGCAATGCGTCGCGCCGGATTGCCGGTTTCGCCAGGGTATGAAGTGCATTGCGATTTTGAGTTTGAGGGCGGGGTAAACGCCATGCGCCAACTGCTGGCGCTGGACGAGCCGCCGCATGCGGTGTTCGCTGGCAACGACGCGGTGGCGGTAGGCGTTTATCAGGCGCTGTATCAGGCCGGGCTTTCCGTGCCGCAGGATATGGCGGTGATGGGCTACGATGACATTGAGTTGGCCCGTTATCTGGCGCCGCCGCTGAGCACCATTCATCAGCCGAAGGATTCGCTGGGCGAACTGGCGATCGATGCGCTGATCAACCGCCTGCAAAACCCGGAGCGCGCGCCCCAGGTGCTGGTGCTGACGCCCGAGCTGGTGGAACGCGCCTCGGTGGGCCGCCGTTAGCTCGCCACCTTCGCTTCTTTCTTGCTTTCCTGGCCGCTGATCAAATTGCGGCCATCTTTCCTTCTCAGCAACATAAACACCAGCGCCGACGCCACGGTGACGATCCCCATGGTGATAAAGGTGTAATGGAAGTGGTCGATCATGGTGCCTAACGACAGGGATTCGTAAAAACGCAGCACCGCTGCGCTGATCGCCACGCCGAAGCTGATGGACAGCTGCTGGGTGACCGCCAGGACGCTGTTGCCGGCGCTGGCGTTGGCGTCGTTCAAATCCGCCAGGCTGATGGTGTTCATGGCGGTAAACTGGGTGGACATCGCCATGCCCAGCACGAACAGCGGCAGGATCATTAGCCACAGCGGCATGCCCGGGCTTTGCAGGGCGAACTGGGCGATCAGCACTCCGATGATAACGGTAATGCCGACCAGCGTTTTACGGTAGCCGAACCAGCGCAGCACCTGAGTGACGGTGGATTTCGCCATCAGCGAGCCGATGGCGGTTGGCGCCATCATGCAACCGGCGACGATCGCCGTATAGCCGAATCCCACCTGCAGCATGAGCGGCATTAAAAATGGCACGCAGCCGGTGCCCAGCCTGGAGGCGACGTTGCCAGCGATACCGACCGAGAAGGTACGGGTTTTGAACAGGTCGAGACCGATCAGCGGCTGAGGGTGACGGCGGGCGTGCGCGATGTAGCCGAACAGCATCACAAAGCCGCTGAGCAGAATACCCAGCGAAACGTAGCTTGCCAGTACCCGCTCGCCAAACAGCTCCAGCCCGGTGGAGATCAGCACCAGGCTCAGGCCGAACAGCATGAAGCCAAGAAAATCGAAGCGGCGTTTGGGCGTAGTGAAGTCCGGCATGTATTTGCGCGCATAGAAGATGCCGAGCAGGCCGATAGGGATATTGATCAGGAAAATCCAGTGCCAGGTGGCGTAGGTGACCAGCCACCCGCCCAGCAGCGGCCCCAGAATCGGCCCGACCAGGCCGGGCATGGTGACGAAGTTCAGCACCGGCAGCAGTTCGCTGCGCGGGTAGGCGCGCAGCAGCGCCAACCGCGCGACCGGCATCATCATCGCGCCGCCGATGCCCTGCAGCACGCGAGAGGCGACCAGCGCGCTCAACGTGGGGGAGAGGGCGCACAGCAGCGAGCCGAGGGTGAATAGCGTGACGGCGAAGATGAACACGCGCCGGGTGCCGAAGCGGTCCGCCAGCCAGCCGCTGACCGGGATCAGCATCGCCACCGTCAGCGTATAGCTGATGACGGCCGATTGCATCGCCAGCGGCGATCGCCCCAGGCTTTGGGCGATCGCCGGCAGCGCGGTGTTGAGGATAGTGGCGTCCAGCGCCTGCATAAAGAACGCCATTGCGGCGATCCACGGTAGTCCTGCCATACTGCGCGCGGATTGGGTCATGGTCGGTCCTGGTTAAATGGTCGTCTGTCCCTCGTCTCTTTCTTCTATATATAAGCGGGGAGCGTGTCTAGTCTTTCTCTTTCAGCAGTACCTGGCAGGCGACGAGCGCGCCGGCGCTGTCCCCGGCGAGTATCGCATCGACGATAGTCTGATGATGGCGCAGCTTGATCACTTCATTACCGGTGATGGCGCGGAAGTAGCTTTGGTACACCGAACTGAACAGGTTGGCGAACGAGGTCAGGAACGGGTTGCCGCTGGCCTCATAGATGAGCTGGTGGAATTGGGTATCGACCTGGATCCAGCGCTCGCGGTCAAACTGGGTATGCAGCGCGCGCATTTCCGCCATCAGCTCCGCCAGCAGCTTGGTTTGCTGTGGGCTGGCGTGGTTTGCTGCCAACGCACAGGCCTGTGGCTCCAGCGAGGTGCGCAAGATAAGGAAGTGTTGCATCACCTGATCGAAGTTTTCCCGCGTCATCCACCAGGTCAGTAAATCCTGATCGAGGAAATTCCATTGGCTCTGCGGCATCACGCGGGTGCCGATGCGCGGGCGCGGTAGCAACATGCCTTTGGCGGCTAACATCTTTACCGCTTCGCGTACTGCGGTGCGGCTGACGCCGAATTGCTCGCCCAGTTCCATTTCACCGGGCAGGATGCTACCGGCCTGATAATCGCCCGCCAGAATTTGTTGGCCGAGTTTCTCTGCAAGCAGATAAGAAAGATTGCGTTGGGCGGCCTGTTGTTGTGCATTTAGCGGCATGGCTGCGGATCCTTACTGACATCGTTACTTCTATTTTACTCCAGCGATCGCCAGCTTTTATGGCTGTTTGCCTGAAAAAGTGACATAAATTCGTCGCTTTTTCGCCCTTTTGCCGAAAAAATCCGCGCTTGAAAAGTTTTTTGCATTTAGGGGTTGCGGCCTGCCGAGAACTCCCTATAATGCGCCTCCACTGACCGGGAACAACGACTGACAAGCCGCCGGGTCAGCGAGAGAAAAGCGAAATAAACGCTTGACTCTCCGGGTGAAAAGCGTAATATACGCCACCTCGAGTTAGCAAGCGAAAGCGACTAACTCACTGCTCTTTAACAATTTATCAGACAATCTGTGTGGGCACTCCACAAGACGATATCCAGCATCTTCGGATGCAAAAAAATATCAAGTCTTGAAGAGTGACTAACTGAAGTAAAATTCATGCAGTAAATCTTTGAGCATCGCTTCTCGAGTGGAAGCAAATCAAGCTTTTAATTGAAGAGTTTGATCATGGCTCAGATTGAACGCTGGCGGCAGGCTTAACACATGCAAGTCGAGCGGTAGCACAAGGGAGCTTGCTCCCTGGGTGACGAGCGGCGGACGGGTGAGTAATGTCTGGGAAACTGCCTGATGGAGGGGGATAACTACTGGAAACGGTAGCTAATACCGCATAACGTCGCAAGACCAAAGAGGGGGACCTTCGGGCCTCTTGCCATCAGATGTGCCCAGATGGGATTAGCTAGTAGGTGGGGTAATGGCTCACCTAGGCGACGATCCCTAGCTGGTCTGAGAGGATGACCAGCCACACTGGAACTGAGACACGGTCCAGACTCCTACGGGAGGCAGCAGTGGGGAATATTGCACAATGGGCGCAAGCCTGATGCAGCCATGCCGCGTGTGTGAAGAAGGCCTTCGGGTTGTAAAGCACTTTCAGCGAGGAGGAAGGTGGTGAACTTAATACGTTCATCAATTGACGTTACTCGCAGAAGAAGCACCGGCTAACTCCGTGCCAGCAGCCGCGGTAATACGGAGGGTGCAAGCGTTAATCGGAATTACTGGGCGTAAAGCGCACGCAGGCGGTTTGTTAAGTCAGATGTGAAATCCCCGGGCTCAACCTGGGAACTGCATTTGAAACTGGCAAGCTAGAGTCTCGTAGAGGGGGGTAGAATTCCAGGTGTAGCGGTGAAATGCGTAGAGATCTGGAGGAATACCGGTGGCGAAGGCGGCCCCCTGGACGAAGACTGACGCTCAGGTGCGAAAGCGTGGGGAGCAAACAGGATTAGATACCCTGGTAGTCCACGCTGTAAACGATGTCGATTTGGAGGTTGTGCCCTTGAGGCGTGGCTTCCGGAGCTAACGCGTTAAATCGACCGCCTGGGGAGTACGGCCGCAAGGTTAAAACTCAAATGAATTGACGGGGGCCCGCACAAGCGGTGGAGCATGTGGTTTAATTCGATGCAACGCGAAGAACCTTACCTACTCTTGACATCCAGAGAACTTTCCAGAGATGGATTGGTGCCTTCGGGAACTCTGAGACAGGTGCTGCATGGCTGTCGTCAGCTCGTGTTGTGAAATGTTGGGTTAAGTCCCGCAACGAGCGCAACCCTTATCCTTTGTTGCCAGCGGTTCGGCCGGGAACTCAAAGGAGACTGCCAGTGATAAACTGGAGGAAGGTGGGGATGACGTCAAGTCATCATGGCCCTTACGAGTAGGGCTACACACGTGCTACAATGGCATATACAAAGAGAAGCGACCTCGCGAGAGCAAGCGGACCTCATAAAGTATGTCGTAGTCCGGATTGGAGTCTGCAACTCGACTCCATGAAGTCGGAATCGCTAGTAATCGTAGATCAGAATGCTACGGTGAATACGTTCCCGGGCCTTGTACACACCGCCCGTCACACCATGGGAGTGGGTTGCAAAAGAAGTAGGTAGCTTAACCTTCGGGAGGGCGCTTACCACTTTGTGATTCATGACTGGGGTGAAGTCGTAACAAGGTAACCGTAGGGGAACCTGCGGTTGGATCACCTCCTTACCTAAAGATATTGATTCGAGTGGCGTGCTCACACAGATTGTCTGATGAAAAGTAACGAGCAAAGCGCTACCTGTTGATGCCATGAGTCATTCATGCTGATACGAACCGATTAAGTTATTCAGTTTAATCGGATTTTCGTGTCCCCATCGTCTAGAGGCCTAGGACACTGCCCTTTCACGGCTGTAACAGGGGTTCGAATCCCCTTGGGGACGCCATTCCGATAATGAGTGAAAGACATTATCACCGGTTAGCGATAACCGAAAAAATCTTAAAGATGACTTGCGAGTCATGTTTAAGATATTGCTCTTTAACAATCTGGAACAAGCTGAAAATTGAAACATGACGGCTGAAATTTATCCCTCCGTAGACGTATTGGGATAAAGAGTAACCTGTCATAGAGTCTCTCAAATGTTTGCAGCACGAACGATGGAAACATCTTCGGGTTGTGAGGTTAAGTGACTAAGCGTACACGGTGGATGCCTAGGCAGTCAGAGGCGATGAAGGGCGTGCTAATCTGCGAAAAGCGTCGGTAAGGTGATATGAACCGTTATAACCGGCGATACCCGAATGGGGAAACCCAGTGTGTTTCGACACACTATCATGTCATGAATACATAGTGGCATGAGGCGAACCGGGGGAACTGAAACATCTAAGTACCCCGAGGAAAAGAAATCAACCGAGATTCCCCCAGTAGCGGCGAGCGAACGGGGAGGAGCCCAGAACCTGAATCGGCTTGTGTGTTAGTGGAAGCGTCTGGAAAGTCGCGCAGCAAAGGGTGATAGCCCCGTACACTAAAATGCACAGGTCGTGAGTTCGATGAGTAGGGCGGGACACGTGACATCCTGTCTGAATATGGGGGGACCATCCTCCAAGGCTAAATACTCCTGACTGACCGATAGTGAACCAGTACCGTGAGGGAAAGGCGAAAAGAACCCCGGCGAGGGGAGTGAAATAGAACCTGAAACCGTGTACGTACAAGCAGTGGGAGCACCTTCGTGGTGTGACTGCGTACCTTTTGTATAATGGGTCAGCGACTTATATTTTGTAGCAAGGTTAACCGTATAGGGGAGCCGTAGGGAAACCGAGTCTTAACTGGGCGATTAGTTGCAAGGTATAGACCCGAAACCCGGTGATCTAGCCATGGGCAGGTTGAAGGTTGGGTAACACTAACTGGAGGACCGAACCGACTAATGTTGAAAAATTAGCGGATGACTTGTGGCTGGGGGTGAAAGGCCAATCAAACCGGGAGATAGCTGGTTCTCCCCGAAAGCTATTTAGGTAGCGCCTCGTGAACTCATCTTCGGGGGTAGAGCACTGTTTCGGCTAGGGGGCCATCCCGGCTTACCAAACCGATGCAAACTCCGAATACCGAAGAATGTTATCACGGGAGACACACGGCGGGTGCTAACGTCCGTCGTGAAGAGGGAAACAACCCAGACCGCCAGCTAAGGTCCCAAAGTCATGGTTAAGTGGGAAACGATGTGGGAAGGCATAGACAGCCAGGATGTTGGCTTAGAAGCAGCCATCATTTAAAGAAAGCGTAATAGCTCACTGGTCGAGTCGGCCTGCGCGGAAGATGTAACGGGGCTAAACCATGCACCGAAGCTGCGGCAGCGACGCTTAGGCGTTGTTGGGTAGGGGAGCGTTCTGTAAGCCGTTGAAGGTGGCCTGTGAGGGTTGCTGGAGGTATCAGAAGTGCGAATGCTGACATAAGTAACGATAAAGCGGGTGAAAAGCCCGCTCGCCGGAAGACCAAGGGTTCCTGTCCAACGTTAATCGGGGCAGGGTGAGTCGACCCCTAAGGCGAGGCTGAAAAGCGTAGTCGATGGGAAACAGGTTAATATTCCTGTACTTGGTGTTACTGCGAAGGGGGGACGGAGAAGGCTAGGCTAGCCGGGCGACGGTTGTCCCGGTTTAAGCGTGTAGGGGGTGTGACCTGGTAAATCCGGTTGCATACTAACCCTGAGGCGTGATGACGATGCACTACGGTGCAGAAGTAGTTGATGCCCTGCTTCCAGGAAAATCCTCTAAGCTCCAGGTAACATTAAATCGTACCCCAAACCGACACAGGTGGTCAGGTAGAGAATACCAAGGCGCTTGAGAGAACTCGGGTGAAGGAACTAGGCAAAATGGTGCCGTAACTTCGGGAGAAGGCACGCTGGCATGTAGGTGAAGTCCCTCGCGGATGGAGCTGAAGCCAGTCGAAGATACCAGCTGGCTGCAACTGTTTAATAAAAACACAGCACTGTGCAAACACGAAAGTGGACGTATACGGTGTGACGCCTGCCCGGTGCTGGAAGGTTAATTGATGGGGTCAGCCGCAAGGCGAAGCTCTTGATCGAAGCCCCAGTAAACGGCGGCCGTAACTATAACGGTCCTAAGGTAGCGAAATTCCTTGTCGGGTAAGTTCCGACCTGCACGAATGGCGTAATGATGGCCAGGCTGTCTCCACCCGAGACTCAGTGAAATTGAACTCGCTGTGAAGATGCAGTGTACCCGCGGCAAGACGGAAAGACCCCGTGAACCTTTACTATAGCTTGACACTGAACATTGAGCCTTGATGTGTAGGATAGGTGGGAGGCTTTGAAGCGTGGACGCCAGTCTGCGTGGAGCCATCCTTGAAATACCACCCTTTAATGTTTGATGTTCTAACTCGGCCCCGTAATCCGGGGTGAGGACAGTGTCTGGTGGGTAGTTTGACTGGGGCGGTCTCCTCCCAAAGAGTAACGGAGGAGCACGAAGGTTAGCTAATCACGGTCGGACATCGTGAGGTTAGTGCAAAGGCATAAGCTAGCTTGACTGCGAGAGTGACGGCTCGAGCAGGTACGAAAGTAGGTCTTAGTGATCCGGTGGTTCTGAATGGAAGGGCCATCGCTCAACGGATAAAAGGTACTCCGGGGATAACAGGCTGATACCGCCCAAGAGTTCATATCGACGGCGGTGTTTGGCACCTCGATGTCGGCTCATCACATCCTGGGGCTGAAGTAGGTCCCAAGGGTATGGCTGTTCGCCATTTAAAGTGGTACGCGAGCTGGGTTTAGAACGTCGTGAGACAGTTCGGTCCCTATCTGCCGTGGGCGTTGGAAGATTGAGAGGGGTTGCTCCTAGTACGAGAGGACCGGAGTGAACGCACCACTGGTGTTCGGGTTGTCATGCCAATGGCATTGCCCGGTAGCTAAGTGCGGAAAAGATAAGCGCTGAAAGCATCTAAGCGCGAAACTTGCCTCAAGATGAGTCTTCCCTGGGCCTTTAAGGCCCCTGAAGGAACGTTTAAGACTAAGACGTTGATAGGCTGGGTGTGTAAGTGCAGCGATGCATTGAGCTAACCAGTACTAATGATCCGTGAGGCTTAACCTTACAACACCGAAGGTGTTTTTAGAGAGATTTTCAGCGAAGTTCCGAGATTGGTTCTGATGGCTTCATGGAAGTGAGGCGGTTGGAATGAAACAGAATTTGCCTGGCGGCAATAGCGCGGTGGTCCCACCTGACCCCATGCCGAACTCAGAAGTGAAACGCCGTAGCGCCGATGGTAGTGTGGGGTCTCCCCATGCGAGAGTAGGACACTGCCAGGCATCAAATAAAGCCGAAAGCCCTGAACGTCAGTTCAGGGCTTTTTGCTATGCGTAAAACGTAAAAAAGCGCAGCTACGCTGCGCCTTTCAACCACTCGACAATAAAATCGGCGATGCTTTCCGGCTGATTGAGATCCAACGGCTTAGCCGTGATGGATAGCGGTCGGTCGCTGGCTACCGCCACGACAAACTGATCCAGCATGTCTTCTAGCGGCCTACCGATCTCGGCCCGATAAAGCAGGATCTTGCTGACCGGCTCATGTTTGAACCCTTCCACCAGAATCAAGTCGACCTTATCGGCATCAAAACGCTCTGCCAGGTAGCGTAGATCCAAAGGTTGTTGCTCCGGCGTTTCGGTCATCAATGCCCAGCGGCGACCGCTGGCGACCAACGTTTGGTCGGCACCCGCTTTGCGCAGCTCATAGCTGTCTTTACCCGGTGTATCCACATCCATATCGTGGTGCGTATGCTTTATCAGCCCAACCCGCACCTGGCGCTGTTTCAGCAGCGGGATCAGCTGTTTGAGCAAGGTGGTTTTTCCCGTTCCGCTATAGGCAGCGATGGCCAGCAAAGGGGGCAATGAACGATTCATTACTTTAGCTCTCGTGCTTGCTGCCAATTCCGACAGTCTTCCGGCGTATTCAGGTTATGAAATGCCGCTTGTTGTCCGCAGAACGCCACGCGTTGTGCCCCAATTTGATGCAGGAACAGCATCAGCTTGCGTTCACCTCGGGCCAGATAGTCAGCCAGCTGCGGTGCTATTTGGCTATGCAATAACGCCAGCGTAGGGTGATCTCGTTCACCATCGCTGGCAAAGGCCGCCTGCGCCGCGCCTTTTTGCCGCCAGAGTTGTGCGACTAAGTCGGCGGGAAAGTCGGGGACATCACAGGGGACAAAGACCACCCATTCGCTGTGAGCCTGTGTGAGCCCGGCGAGCATCCCGGCCAACGGCCCGGCGAAGTCGGGCGTCAGATCGCCAATCACCGGCAAACCGCTCGCCTGGTAACGTGCCTGATTGCGATTGGCGCTGATGGCGACGGAGGCCACCTGCGGGCGTAACCGAGCCAATACGTGTTGATAGAGTGCGATCCCGCCAATCGACACTAGGCCTTTGTCTTCACCGCCCATGCGCGTGGCCCGTCCGCCGGCCAAAATGACGCCGCTGATTTCTTTATGCATCTCGTTTATCCCGCCTTGTCGATGCGCTGATTGTAGCGCTAAAGCCCGCGCGACATCAGGATTTACCTTTATTGACAAGCCGGTTCTTTCACTGCGTGGGTAAGCCTGTTACTTTGTGAGTTTATTCATGCTATTGGACGATATTGAGATGAAAACGCATCGCGTAAACGAGTTGATCGAGCTGTTGCACCCGGCCTGGCAGGAAGATCCCGATCTCAATTTGATGCAGTTTTTGCAAAAGCTGGCGAAGGAAGCGGGCTTCCAGGGCGAGTTGTCCGAATTGAGCGATGATATTCTTATTTACCACCTGAAAATGCGCGGTAGCGCCGGCACGGATCAGATCCCGGGTCTGAAGAAAGATTACGAAGAAGATTTTAAAACGGCGCTGTTGCGCGCTCGCGGCGTTATCAAGGACTGATCCTCGTGCGGTGCGAGAAAGCATAGCGCGTGAAATGCGTCATTAATGCTACTATTTCTCATTCCCGGCACCATGCTGTCAGCGATCAAACGAACGTTATGAATAACTCTGCTTTTAATTTCGACACCCTGTCGCCCGATTTGATTATGGACGCGCTAGAAGGGATTGGCCTGCGCGTTGATTCCGGCCTGACGGCGCTGAACAGCTATGAGAACCGCGTCTATCAGTTTATGGACGAAGATCGCCGACGCTACGTGGTGAAGTTTTACCGTCCGGAGCGCTGGAGTGCCGCACAAATCGGTGAGGAACATCAGTTCGCTCTGGATCTGGCCGGCGCGGAGATCCCGGCGGTGGCGCCGCTGGCGCTGCAAGGCACTACGCTGCATATGCACGGCGGTTTTTTCTTTACGCTATTCCCCAGCGTGGGGGGCCGGCAATATGAGATAGACAATCTGGATCAGTTGGAATGGGTAGGCCGTTTTCTGGGGCGTATCCATCAGGTCGGCGGTGAGCGTTTGTTTGCTGAGCGGCCGACCATGGGGATTGAAGAGTATCTTATTGCCCCGCGTCAGGCGCTGGCCGATTGCGAGCTGTTGCCGGCAGCGCAGCGTGAAGCGTTCCTGCAGGCGACGGATAAGCTGATCGCGGCGATCAAGCCGCATTGGCATCTGAACTGGCAGCCGCGTCGTTTGCACGGCGATTGCCATCCGGGCAATATTCTGTGGCGCGACGGCCCGCTGTTTGTCGATCTTGATGACGCGCGCAACGGCCCGGCGGTGCAGGATTTGTGGATGCTGCTGCACGGTGAACGTCGCGATCAACTGATGCAGCTGGATGTCTTGCTGGAGGCGTACGGCGAATTTGCCGAGTTCGATCAGCGCGAGCTGGCGTTGATTGAACCCCTGCGGGCGATGCGTATGGTGTATTACCTGGCCTGGGTCGCTCGCCGTTGGCAGGATCCGGCCTTCCCTAAGAGTTTTCCGTGGATGGCGGAGTCTGATTTCTGGTTGTCTCAGACTGCGGCCTTCACCGAACAGGTTAAGCTGTTGCAGGAGCCTCCTCTGCAGCTGACGCCAATGTATTGAAGCTTTAACACAATGGAGAGTTTAGTCTTATGAAAAAAATATGGTTGGCGCTCGTTGGCATGGTGATGGCATTCAGTGCCTCGGCGGCACAGTTTAGCGATGGCACTCAGTATGTGACCTTGGACAAGCCGGTGACCGGCGAGCCGCAGGTACTGGAGTTCTTCTCCTTCTACTGCCCGCACTGCTACCAATTTGAGCAGGTCTATCACGTGTCCGAAAACGTGAAAAAGGCGCTGCCTGCCGGCACCAAAATGACCAAGTACCACGTGGAGTTCCTGGGGCCACTGGGCAAACAGCTGACTCAGGCGTGGGCGGTGGCGATGGCGCTGGGCGTGGAAGACAAGGTGAGCCCGCTGATGTTTGAAGCAGTGCAGAAAACCCAGACCGTGCAAACGCCGGACGATATCCGTAACGTTTTCGTGAAAGCGGGCGTGACCGCCGCAGATTATGACGCGGCTTGGAACAGCTTCGTGGTGAAATCTCTGGTGGTTCAACAGGAGAAAGCCGCGGAAGATCTGCAGCTGCGCGGCGTGCCGGCGGTATTTGTGAACGGCAAATACATGGTTAAAAACGATGGCCTGGATACCAGCTCGATGGACGCTTACGTGAAGCAGTTCGCCGACGTGGTTAAATTTCTCAGCCAGCAGAAATAAGCCTGATTCAACATGAAAAACGCCGGCATTGCCGGCGTTTTTTTTATCCATATTGCCGCTTCAATTTATCCAGCAACCGGTCTTTTTCCTGCCACAGCGTATTCAGCCATAGCTGGAAGCGCCGCTTGAACAGCTTGTCGTTGAAGTAGTCCCCGTGCAGGGTTTCATCGATCGGCAACGTCTCAATTCTTACTACGATACGCGTCAGACGACCGCACAGCATGTCCAGAAAAGGCCGTTGGTTATTTTCCGGATAGAGCAGGGTAACGTTCAGCACTTTGTCGAACTGATTGCCCAGCGCGCTAAGGGTAAACGCGATGCCGGCGGCTTTGGGCGCCAGCAAATTGCGGTAGGGTGAATTGCTTTTAATTTTCTTGGCTTCGGTGAAGCGCGAACCTTCGACGAAATTGACGATGGTGGTTGGGCGCTGGCGGAATTTTTCGCAGGAACGGCGCGTCGTTTCGATATCCTTGCCGCGTTTCTCCGGGTGCTTGAGCAAATAGGCACGGGAGTAACGTTTCATGAATGGCATATCCAGCGCCCAGCAGGCCAGGCCGACGAAAGGTACCCAGGCGAGCTGTTGCTTGAGGAAATACTTATTCATTGGAATATGATTTCTGAACAGCACGCACAACACGACAATGTCTGACCAACTTTCGTGATTGCTGATCAGCAGATACCAGTTTTTACGATCCAGCCCTTCCAGCCCTTCAATATCCCAACGCAATTGCCCGTTAATACGCAATAACAGCGCCAGCCCCTGACACCAACACCACATCATGAAATCGGCGAAAGCCGAGATATATCGCCAGACGGCGGGAATGGGCACCAGGAGTTTCACGATGCCGGCCAACGTGATGGGGATGGAACACAACACCGTCACCAGAATGGTGAGTATGACGGAAATGATAAAGATAACAGGCGTTAACAATCTTGGCATGGTTATGGGCTGACGGTTGTTGGGAACATCGTTGCATGCCAAAGCGCATGAACAAAAGCCTATTTTAACAGAGATCGTCGGGGTAAAGCGCCGCTAAAAATCACTGTTTTTCGTCTCATCGGATAACCATTTGCTGAGTTTTCGTGCAACTTTCCCAGCTTGTGCTAGGGTAATTGAGGCGCCGAATTTGATTAATAGTGCGATTAAAATCCGGCGAAAGTTATATCCACAAATTCAATAAAAGCCAGTAATAAAGCGTCGCCGGAATTCGTTCTTTTAACGCGGTGATTTAAATAGGAATTTTATTCGCCGTTATAACGATAATCACAGCGTTATAATTCGGTCTCTTTTCTATGCACAAAGTTATCCACAGGTAAGATCTTGCGGATCCTCGCGCACCATCACATCATTTTCGTCCGCAATGCACGCTAAGGTTCGTCTCCGGCGGCCAGCTATGGCATGCTTACCCCTATGTCCGATCACGATAAAGAAACGCTATGGCCCAGATTGCAGAAAACCCACTAATCCTGGTTGACGGTTCCTCCTACCTCTACCGCGCTTATCACGCCTTCCCGCCGCTGACCAACTCGGCGGGCGAGCCAACCGGCGCGATGTATGGCGTGCTGAATATGCTGCGCAGCCTGCTGCTGCAGTATCAACCGAGCCACGTTGCCGTGGTGTTTGATGCTAAAGGGAAGACCTTCCGCGACGATCTGTTCGCTGAATACAAGTCACACCGGCCACCGATGCCGGACGATTTGCGTGCGCAGATCGAGCCGCTGCACAGCATGGTCAAGGCGATGGGCCTGCCGCTGCTGGTGACGCCCGGCGTTGAGGCGGACGACGTCATCGGTACGCTGGCGCTGGAGGCCGAAAAGGCCGGCCACGCGGTGCTGATCAGCACCGGCGACAAAGACATGGCGCAGTTGGTGACGCCGAACGTCACCCTGATCAATACCATGAACAACACGATCCTCGGCCCGCAGGAAGTGTGCGATAAATATGGTATTCCGCCGGAGCTGATCATCGACTTCCTGGCGTTGATGGGCGATTCATCGGACAACATTCCCGGCGTGCCGGGCGTGGGCGAGAAAACCGCCCAGGCGTTGCTGCAGGGGATCGGCGGGCTGGATGCGCTGTACGGCAATCTGGAGAATATCGCCACGCTGAGCTTCCGCGGCGCCAAAACCATGGCGGCCAAGCTGGAACAGAACAAAGAGGTCGCGTATCTCTCCTATAAGCTGGCGACGATCAAAACCGACGTCGAGTTGGATCTGACCTGTGCGGACCTGACGGTCTCCGCGCCGGATGTCGACACGTTGCAACAGCTGTTCAAACAGTACGAGTTCAAACGCTGGCTGGCGGACGTGGAGGCCGGCGTCTGGCTGGAAAACAAGAAAGGCGCGGGCGCGAAAGCTGCCGGCGCCGCCAAATCGGCCATCGCTGCGGAAACGCCGAAAGCGCTGGCGGAGGCCAAGCTGTCTCAGGACGGTTATGTCACCATCCTGGACGAAACGACCTTTACCGACTGGCTGGCGCGGCTGAAAAAGGCCGACGTATTTGCCTTCGATACCGAAACCGATGGCCTGGATACGCTGACCGCCAACCTGATCGGCCTGTCCTTCGCGATCGCGCCGGGTGAAGCGGCTTATTTGCCGGTGGCACACGATTATCTGGATGCACCGCCACAGCTGGATCGCACCTACGTGCTGGAAGCGCTCAAGCCGCTGCTGGAGGACGAGAAGGCGCTCAAGGTCGGGCAAAACCTGAAGTTCGACATGAGCCTGCTGGCGCGCTACGGCATCGAGATGCGCGGTATCGCCTATGACACCATGTTGGAGTCCTATGTGCTGGACAGCGTCGGTGGCCGTCATGATATGGACAGCCTGGCCGATCGTTATCTGGGCCACAAAACCATCACCTTCGAAGAGATCGCCGGCAAGGGTAAAAACCAGCTGACGTTCAACCAGATCGCGCTGGAGCAGGCGGCGCCTTACGCCGCCGAAGACGCGGATGTCACGCTGCAGCTGCACCTGGCGATGTGGCCGCAGCTGAAACAGAGCGCGGAGCTGCTGACGGTATTCAATGAGATTGAAATGCCGCTGCTGCCGGTGCTGTCGCATATCGAACGCACCGGGGTGCTGATCGATCCGGCCATTTTGTCGGCCCACTCTCAGGAGCTGGCCAAGCGTTTGGCGGAACTGGAGGTGCAGGCCCATGAGCTGGCGGAAGAGCCGTTCAACCTGGCGTCGACCAAGCAGCTGCAGGCTATCTTGTACGAAAAACAAAAGCTGCCGGTGCTGAAGAAAACCCCGGGCGGGGCGCCGTCCACTAACGAAGAGGTGCTGGCCGAGCTGGCGCTGGACTACCCGCTGCCGAAGGTGATCCTGGAATACCGCGGCCTGGCGAAGCTGAAGACCACCTATACCGACAAGCTGCCGCTGATGATCAATCCGGTCAGCGGCCGGGTGCATACCTCGTACCATCAGGCGGTGACCGCTACCGGCCGTCTCTCCTCGAGCGATCCGAACCTGCAGAACATCCCGGTGCGCAACGATGAAGGGCGACGCATTCGCCAGGCCTTTATCGCGCCGGAAGGCTACCGCATCGTCGCGGCCGACTACTCGCAAATCGAGCTGCGCATCATGGCGCATTTGTCACAGGATGAAGGGCTGCTGAAGGCCTTCGCCGAAGGGAAAGACATTCACCGCGCCACGGCGTCGGAAGTTTTCGGCGTGCCGTTGGATAAAGTGACCGGCGAGCAGCGCCGCAGCGCCAAGGCGATTAACTTCGGCCTGATTTACGGCATGAGCGCCTTCGGCCTGGCGCGTCAGCTGGGGATCCCGCGTGGGGAAGCTCAGCGCTATATGGATCTCTACTTCGAGCGTTACCCAGGCGTGCTGGACTACATGGAGCGTACCCGCCAGCAGGCCTCAGAACAGGGCTATGTCAGCACGTTGGATGGTCGCCGTCTGTACCTGCCGGACGTCCGCTCCAGCAATGGCATGCGCCGCAAGGCGGCCGAGCGCGCCGCTATCAACGCCCCGATGCAGGGCACGGCAGCTGATATCATCAAGCGTGCGATGATTGAGGTCGACGCCTGGCTGCAAGGGCAGGAGAAGCCGTTGGTGCGCGCAATCATGCAGGTGCACGATGAATTGGTGTTTGAGGTGCACGAGTCGGTGCTCGAAGAAGCCAGCCAACGTATCCGCCAATTGATGGAAGGCAGCATGACCCTGGCGGTGCCGCTGAAGGTTGACGTGGGCGTCGGTATGAACTGGGATGAGGCGCACTGATCGTCGGGTTATCGCCGGATGCGCTAACTGGCGATAACCTAAGCACTTTTCGTAATTAAGCTACAAGATTCGGCGATAGTTTCCCCAACTTCGCCGTTCTTGCGCCGCAAATTGTGTAAGTAAACTACAAAAAATTCTTTTTCCCTGCGAAAAAATGATGTAGAGTTACAGGCGTAGGGTACAGAGGTAAGATGTTCTATCTTTCAGACCTTTTACTTCACGTAATCGGATTTGGCTGAATATTTAGCCGCCCCAGTCAGTATTGACTGGGGCGTTTTTTATTGTAAAAACAGCAGCAAACCATACGTTTTTCCTATCGCTCCGCACCGCTTTTCGTTCCTGCTTCCATCCTTTCGACTCGCGTAATCCGGCGAGATAAGCCAGCCCTGGCGATAAGTTTTTATGATGGCTTTATTTCAAAACTGTAATTAGATAACAAAAAATTTCGTCTGCGGCCGTTCGACGGGGATAAAAAAGCCGATGCGGTGAGGCATCGGCTCTGGCGTTAGGCCTGGGCTTATTCGCCGGCTTCGTCTTCCGGCAGCACTTCCGGCGGGATCTCGTTAAACCAGGTGTCCAGCTTCTGGCGCAGTTTGTCGACGCCGATCTTTTTCAGCGATGAGAAGGCTTCGACCTGGATATCCCCCATAAACGGCAGCACCGCTTCACGCACCATGTTGAGCTGCGCCTTGCGTGCGCCGGAGGCCAGCTTGTCGGCCTTGGTCAGCAGCACCAGCACCGGCGTGCCGACGTCGACCGCCCACTGGATCATCTGCTGGTCGAGATCTTTCAGCGGATGGCGAATATCCATCAGCACCACCAGGCCTTTCAGGCTGTTGCGCATCTGCAGATATTCGCCCAGCGCGCGCTGCCATTTGCGCTTCATCTCTTCCGGCACTTCGGCGTAGCCATAGCCCGGCAGGTCGACCAGGCGGATGCCGTCTTCCACTTCGAACAGGTTGATCAGCTGGGTGCGCCCCGGCGTTTTACTGGTGCGCGCCAGGCTTTTTTGGTTGGTCAGCGTATTCAGCGCGCTGGATTTACCGGCGTTGGAACGGCCGGCAAAGGCGACTTCAATTCCTGCATCCCCCGGCAGATGGCGAATATCGGGTGCGCTGGTGACGAAATGGGTCACATGATAGTTGTAGTTCTTGCTGGTCAAAATTTTTCGTCTCCGTGAGGATGGCTAACTGGTTGGCGATTATAACTGCATCAGCGGTAAAAATGGCGTGTTTCTCCGTTTTTAAGCGGCGGGACGCGATAAAACGGCAGTTATGCCGCGCGTGCGTTGTGAGACATTTGCCATTCGAATCGCGGGTAATGTCGCTTTATTCGAAAGTGATATTTTTGTTTTTGTTTTAAAAACAAAGCGTTGTTTTTTCGTTGTAGGGAAATGTCGTTCAAATTGGCGTCAGGTGCCTTGAGCCTTCGCAACAATAACGTAAAGTAGTCGTTAACGCAGGGTTGCGCAGGATTAGGGAACATCCGGGAAGGATGACAAATCTCAGGGAATGCACAGGGCGTGCAATGAGTGCCAGGATGAACGCAAAAGGAAGTGACCCTTTCGCACCGGAACAGGCGGCAGGCACATCGGATGGTGAAGTATCGGCAGTTTGGATGCCCGCAGGAAGCGCGCTCGGGAAGAGCGGATGCGAATGGATTGCGCCATGGACGATTTTCCTTTCAGGATGAAGGACGTAGTGGCAGGGAATGCGGTTATAGCAGAAGGAAAAACCGGGATGTTGCATGTACGCAAGGAGCGCGTAACAGGAATACCCTTCGCAAGAAGGTGCGAAATAGGCGGCAGGTTTAACCTGCCGCCTTTTTCTTTGTCCGCTTTCTGCTAGATTCCGCCGCAATTCTATACTGAATCTACATACCTAAGAGCACACGCTATGAACCAGCCATCAAAAGCACCTCGCGGCAGCGCGGCGAAGTCAAAAACGAAAAAGAAAAGCCGTATGGAGCTCGATCAGGAAGCGCGTGAGCGCAAACGCTTGAAAAAGCGCCGCGGCCTCGCTTCCGGTTCGCGCACCCAGGTCGAGTCCGGCAGTCAGAAGAACAAATCGGCGGCAGAAGCCAAAGATCCACGTATCGGCAGTAAAGTGCCGGTTGCGCTGGTGGTCGACGAAACCAAAGTGAAGGCCAAACCGCAGCCGAAGCCGAAGGCCGAAGCGAAACCACGCCTGTCGCCGGAAGAAGAGTTGGCGAAGCTGGAAAATGACGAGCGCCTGAACGCGCTGCTGGATCGCATCGACGACGGCGAAACGCTGAACGCGGAAGAGCAGACCTATGTCGACAAAACGCTGGATCGCATCGATGTGCTGATGGACGTGTTGGGTATCGAACTGGGTGAAGACGACGACGAAGAAGAAGAGAAGCAGGAAGATATTCTGAAGCTGCTGAAAGGCGGCAATCCGAAAGACGCCTTTTAACGCGCCATGTGGCTAATCCCGATAATAGCCCTACTCTTGATGTGTTATCTGCTGTGGTTATTCGGTAAACTATGGCGGCTGTCTAAGCGCAAAGCGCGTTTTCGCAGTGCTTCCGTGGCCAGACAGCGCAGACAACCGCCTCTCTCCCGGCCCGGTAGAAAAAGATATCGGAAGGAGTGAGCATGTCAGAGCAGACGATTGTCTGGGATTTGGCCCTGATCCAAAAATATAACTACTCAGGGCCGCGTTATACCTCATACCCCACGGCGCTGGAGTTTAACCAGTGCTACGACGAAGCGGCGTTTCAACGCGCCGCTGCGCGCTATCCTGAGCGACCGCTGTCGCTGTACGTGCATATCCCCTTCTGCCATAAGCTGTGCTACTTCTGCGGCTGCAACAAGCTGGTGACGCGCCAGACGCACAAGGCCGACGAATACCTGAACGTTTTGGCGCAAGAGATCGCCAGCCGTGCGCCGCTGTTCGCCGGCCGTAAAGTCGGCCAGATGCACTGGGGCGGCGGTACGCCGACCTACCTGGATAAAGCGCAAATCAGCCGGCTGGTGGCGTTGCTGCGCGAACACTTTGATTTCCTGCCCGATGCGGAGATGTCGATCGAGGTCGATCCGCGCGAGATAGAGCTGGATGTGCTCGATCATTTACGTGCAGAAGGCTTTAACCGTCTGAGCATGGGGGTGCAGGATTTCAACAAGCAGGTGCAGCAGCTGGTCAATCGCGAGCAGGACGAAGCCTTTATTTTCGCCCTGATTGAGCGGGCCAAAGCGCTGGGCTTCCGCTCGACCAATATCGATCTGATCTACGGCCTGCCGAAACAGACGCCGGAAAGCTTCGCTTTCACGCTGCAGCGGGTGGCTGAACTGAATCCCGATCGCCTCAGCGTGTTCAACTACGCGCATATGCCGAACTTGTTCGCCGCCCAGCGCAAAATCAAAGACGCCGATCTGCCGGGCGCGCAGCAGAAGCTGGATATCCTCCAGCAGAGCATCGCGTTCCTGACCGACGCCGGCTATCAGTTCATCGGCATGGATCACTTTGCCCGCCCGGACGACGAGCTGGCGATCGCGCAGCGCGAAGGCAAGCTGCACCGCAATTTCCAGGGCTACACCACTCAGGGCGACAGCGATCTGCTGGGGCTGGGCGTGTCGGCCATCAGCATGCTCGGCGACAGCTATGCGCAGAACCAGAAAGAGCTGAAGCGTTACTATGACAGCGTGCAGGCGAAGGGCAACGCGCTGTGGCGCGGGCTGGCGCTGACGGACGACGATTGCCTGCGGCGCGATCTGATCAAAACGCTGATCTGTAACTTCCGATTGGCGTATCAGCCGCTTGAACGGCAATACGGCATCGATTTCACCGCTTACTTCGCCGAAGACCTGCAGCTGCTGGCGCCGTTTGAACGCGATGGGCTGGTGGAGCGCGACGAGCAAGGCATTCGCGTCACGCCGCGCGGGCGCTTGCTGATCCGCAATATCTGCATGTGCTTCGACCGCTATCTGCGGCAACAGGCGCGCAGCCAGCAGTTCTCTCGGGTGATCTGAGGATGAAAAAACAGCCGCTGATGCGGCTGTTTTTTTAACTGAAGAAGTTAATCAGCGCGGCGCACAACACCGCGGCGACCGCCGCCTGCGGGGTGTGGCTGGCGGCGGAGCCCAGCTCCGCGCCCTGAGAAATGAACACGATGAATGAGTCCAGCATCGTCAACCTCCAGAGTGTGCGACACGATCATACTGCGCCCGCTCCGGCTGTAAAGCCTGAGGTTGGCGTTTTTTTGTGCGCCGGACTGCGTTTTTCATCATCCACCCACGCTCCTATTCCATGCCCAGCTCTTTGAGCTTGCGGGTCAGGGTATTGCGCCCCCAGCCCAGCAGGCGTGCGGCTTCCTGTTTGTGCCCCTGGGTGTGGCGTAGGGCGGTGGTGAGCAGCGTACGCTCCATCTCCGGCTGCGCTTCCGACAGCAGGTTTTGATGACCGGAACGCAGCGCGCGATCGGCCCACTGAGCCAGCAGCGTGGCCCAGCTGTCCGGCAGGCTGTGGCTGGGGCTCTCCGGCGCGGCGGTTTCGAACAGTTCGCTCGGCAGATCCTGAATCAGCACCTCTTGCCCGGCGGCCATCACCGTCAGCCAGCGGCAGGTATTCTCCAGCTGGCGCACGTTGCCCGGCCAGGGCAGGCGGGTCAGCGCGGTTTCGGTTTCCGGATGCAGGTTCTTGGCCTCGACGCCTAACTCTTTGGCGGCGATCTGCAGGAAGTGGCGCGCCAGCCGCGGGATGTCTTCCCGGCGCTCGCGCAGCGGCGGCAGGTGTACGCGGATCACGTTCAGGCGATGGAACAGGTCTTCGCGGAACTTGCCTTCCTGTACCCGCAGCTCCAGGTTTTGGTGCGTGGCGGCGATAATGCGCACGTCGACCTTCACCGGCGCATAGCCGCCGACCCGGTAGAACTGGCCGTCCGCCAGCACCCGCAGCAGGCGCGTTTGCACGTCGAGCGGCATATCGCCGATCTCGTCGAGGAACAGCGTGCCGCCGTCGGCCTGTTCAAAGCGCCCCTGACGGATTTGGTTCGCACCGGTGAAGGCGCCTTTCTCGTGGCCAAACAGCTCCGACTCGATCAGGTCTTTGGGGATGGCTGCCATGTTCAGGGCGATGAACGGCGACTTGGCGCGCGGGCTGTGGCGGTGCAGCGCATGCGCCACCAGCTCTTTGCCGGTGCCGGATTCGCCGTTGATCAGCACGCTGATCGACGAACGCGACAGCCGGCCGATGATGCGAAATACGTCCTGCATCGCCGGCGCTTCGCCGATGATGTCCGCCGCCGGATCGCTGGCCGGCTGGCTGCGCACCGGCTGCTGCTGCTCCTGATAATGGCTGATGGCGCGCTCGACCAGCGCCACTGCTTCGTCGATGTCGAACGGCTTCGGCAGGTAGTCGAAGGCCCCTTGCTGATAGGCGCTGACGGCGGCGTCCAAATCCGAATGCGCGGTCATGATAATCACCGGCAGCATCGGATGGCGCTGTTTGATCTGTTTGAGCAGCGCCAGACCGTCTATACCCGGCATGCGGATATCGGATAGCAGCACGTCGGGGGTTTGCGTGGCCAAGGCTTCCAGCACGTCATTGCCGCCTTCGAAGGTGGCGCAGCTCAGGCCCGCGCCGGTGAGCGCGCGCTCAAGCACCCAGCGGATGGAGCTATCGTCATCGACGATCCAGACTATCCCTCGTTGCATAGCAAACCTCACTGACGAATGGGCAGGTAGACCGAGAATTCGGTATGACCTGGCCAACTGTTGAATTCAATTTTTCCGCAATGCTGATCGATCAGATTGCGGGCGATGGATAATCCCAAGCCGGTACCGCCTTCACGGCCGCTGACCATCGGGTAGAACAGCGTGTCCTGCAGCTGCGCCGGCACGCCGGGGCCGTCGTCTTCGACGTCGATACGTGCCGCCAGGCGGTAGCGGGTACCGTGCAACGTAATCTGAAACGCGGTGCGGGTGCGCAGCGTGATGGTGCCGCCCGCCTCGCCCAGCGCCTGCAGCGCATTGCGGGTGATGTTCAGCAGCACCTGTTCTATCTGATCCGGGTCATGAGCCATTTCCGGCAGACTCGGATCGTAGTCGCGCACCAGCGTGACGTTATCCGGCATTTCCAGGGACACCAGTTGGCAGACGCGCTCCGCGACCTGATGAATGCTCTGGGTAATATGCTGGCCGGGCCGCTGCGGCCCGAGCAGACGATCCACCAGATTACGCAGCCGATCGGCCTGCTCAATGATCACCTTGGTGTATTCGGTCAGCGCCGGATCGGGCAGCGCTTTGGCCAGCAGCTGCGCTGCGCCGCGCAGGCCGCCCAGCGGGTTTTTAATTTCGTGCGCCAAACCGCGCACCAGATCGCGGGCTGCCACCTGTTGGGCATGTTGCAGCTGTTCCTGGCTCAGGCGGCGCTGATTGTCCATCGGCGCCAGCTCGACCAGGATATAGCCTTCCGGCAGCGCCTGAGCGGTCAGGGAAAGGATATGCGCGCGGCCGTCGACCACCAGGGTCACTTCGTTGTCCGTGAAGCCCTGCCCGGCGCGCAGGCTTTCACGCATCAGAGAGACGTTCAGCGAAAAATAACCGAGCAAATCGGGCAGCGGCGTGCCGAACAGCTTGCGGGAGCTTTGCGCCAGCAGCTGCTGTGCCGCCGGGTTGGCGTAGTGAACCGCCAGAGAGTCATCCAACAGCAGGATGCTGTTGATGAGTGAATTGAGGATCTGCCCAGCATCGGGCAGCTTGCCAGTTGCCATACAGCAGACTCCTGCACCTTTTTAGTGCATCTATCCTACTCCATCCGGGATCGGCGCGGTATGGAATAGTTTTGCAGAAAATACGGTGGAGAAAAAAACCCATCCGAAGATGGGCTGAAAGTTTCCACGGCAACAAAAAAGCGATAACAAAAATATGGGCGCCGTCCGCCTGCGCAGACGGCGCGGGTAGGGCTTAGACGCTGTAGTACAGTTCGAACTCAACCGGGTGTGGCGTCATACGAACGCGGTCCATCTCTTCTTTGCGCAGTTCGATGTAGGCATCGATCGCATCGTCGGTGAACACGCCGCCGCGGGTCAGGAACTCGCGGTCTTCGTTCAGTGCGGCCATCGCCTCGTCCAGCGAGCCGGCCACTTTTGGGATCTCGGCTTCTTCTTCCGGCGGCAGGTCGTACAGGTTTTTGTCCATGGCGTCGCCAGGGTGGATCTTGTTGATGATGCCGTCCAGGCCGGCCATCAGCAGTGCGGCGAAGCACAGGTATGGGTTAGCCGCCGGATCCGGGAAGCGGGCTTCGATGCGGCGCGCTTTCGGGCTGGCGACCACCGGGATACGGATGGACGCGGAGCGGTTACGGGCGGAGTAAGCCAGCATCACCGGCGCTTCGTAGCCCGGCACCAGACGTTTGTACGAGTTGGTGGTCGGGTTGGCCAGCGCGTTGATCGCCTTGGCGTGCTTGATGATGCCGCCGATGTAGAACAGCGCGGTTTCAGACAGGCCGCCGTATTTGTCGCCGGCGAACAGGTTGGTGCCGTTCTTGGACAGCGACATGTGGCAGTGCATGCCGGAACCGTTGTCACCGAACATAGGCTTCGGCATGAAGGTCGCGGTTTTACCGAAGGCGTGCGCCACGTTATGCACCACGTATTTGTAGATCTGAATTTCGTCGGCTTTCTTGGTCATGGTGTTGAAGCGGGTTGCCACTTCGTTCTGACCGGCGGTCGCCACTTCGTGGTGGTGCGCTTCAACCACCAGGCCCATCTCTTCCATGGTCAAACACATGGTGGAACGCAGATCCTGCGAAGAGTCGACCGGTGGAACCGGGAAGTAACCGCCTTTCACCGCCGGACGGTGGCCTTTGTTGCCGCCGTCGTATTTTGTGCCGGAGTTCCAGGCGCCTTCGATGTCGTCGATGGCCACGTGGGAACCGCGGATGCTGCTGCCGAAGCGAATGTCGTCGAACAGGAAGAATTCAGGCTCTGGCCCGAACAGGACGGTGTCCGCGATGCCGGAGGAGCGCAGGAAATCTTCGGCGCGTTTGGAGATGGAACGCGGGTCGCGATCGTAGCCTTGCATGGTGCCCGGCTCGAGAATGTCGCAGCGAATGATCAGCGTTGGTTCTTCGAAGAACGGATCCAGAACCGCCGTGCTGGCATCCGGCATCAGTACCATGTCAGATTCGTTGATGCCCTTCCAACCACCGATAGAGGAGCCGTCAAACATTTTGCCTTCTTCGAAGAAGTCGGCGTTTACCTGATGAGCCGGGATAGTCACGTGCTGTTCCTTACCCTTGGTGTCAGTGAAACGCAGGTCTACGAATTTCACTTCATGCTCATTCAGCATCGTCAAAACGTGTTCAGCGGACATACTTAACTCTCCCGGTTTATCATTGTCGTCGTCGTGGAACGAATCTGTGGAACTGGCTTTTTTTCGCCTTGAAAAGACTAAAGCGAAAAGCGTGCCAACTTTTTAAAAAGGCTTTCATCGCCTTTCTGCGCGGGTTTTACCCAGCCACAGTATGCACCATCAGCGATAAATTGCACCGTCATGGTGCAATTGGGGTGAGCGTGGGCACCGAAATGGTGCAAAAGTGCAACGATTGCGGCTTTTTGCACCGTGAAAGGGATCACAAACTGACCGGTACGCGGTTGTTTATAAGAGATGGTTGTGATCTTGTTTAGTCCCTCGCTTAATACGTGTACAATAGCGCGCTATTTCTAATGCCCGAGGCAAAGCTGTGATCGAAAATTTGCGTAACATCGCCATTATTGCCCACGTTGACCATGGTAAAACCACCCTGGTTGACAAGCTGCTGCAACAATCCGGTACTTTCGGAGAGCGTGCGGAAGCCACCGAACGCGTAATGGACTCCAACGATTTGGAGAAAGAGCGTGGGATTACCATCCTCGCAAAAAACACCGCCATTAATTGGAATGGTTACCGTATCAACATCGTGGATACCCCAGGACACGCCGACTTCGGCGGTGAGGTAGAGCGCGTGATGTCGATGGTTGACTCGGTGCTGCTGGTTGTGGATGCAATGGATGGCCCTATGCCGCAAACCCGCTTCGTGACCAAGAAGGCCTTCGCCAACGGTCTGAAGCCGATCGTGGTCATCAACAAGGTTGACCGCCCTGGCGCGCGCCCTGACTGGGTTGTGGATCAGGTGTTCGACCTGTTCGTGAACCTCGACGCGACCGACGAGCAGCTCGACTTCCCGATCATCTACGCTTCTGCGCTGAACGGCATCGCCGGCGTCGATCACACCGACATGGCGGAAGACATGACCCCGCTGTATCAGGCGATCGTCGACCACGTGTCTGCGCCGCAGGTTGAGCTGGAAGCGCCATTCCAGATGCAGATCTCCCAGTTGGACTACAACAACTACCTGGGCGTTATCGGCATCGGCCGCATCAAGCGCGGTAAAGTGAAGCCGAACCAGCAGGTCACCATCATCGACAGCGAAGGTAAAACTCGCAACGGTAAAGTGGGTAAAGTGCTGGGTCACCTGGGTCTGGAGCGTATCGACAGCACCCTGGCGGAAGCGGGCGACATCATCGCCATCACCGGCCTGGGCGAGCTGAACATCTCCGACACCATCTGCGACACCAATGCCGTAGAAGCGCTGCCGGCGCTGTCTGTCGACGAACCGACCGTCACCATGTTCTTCAACGTCAACACCTCGCCGTTCTGCGGTAAAGAAGGTAAGTACGTGACGTCGCGTCAGATCCTTGACCGTCTGAACAAAGAGCTGGTGCACAACGTGGCGCTGCGCGTTGAAGAAACCGACGATGCGGACGCCTTCCGCGTCTCCGGCCGTGGCGAGCTGCACCTGTCGGTGCTGATCGAAAACATGCGCCGTGAAGGTTTCGAGCTGGCGGTTTCCCGTCCGAAAGTTATCTTCCGCGAAATCGATGGCCGCAAGCAGGAGCCATTCGAGAACGTAACGCTGGATATCGAAGAGCAGCATCAGGGTTCCGTGATGCAGGCGATGGGCGAGCGTAAAGCTGACCTGAAAAACATGGATCCGGACGGTAAGGGCCGCGTACGTCTCGACTACGTGATCCCAAGCCGCGGTCTGATCGGCTTCCGTAACGAATTCATGACCATGACTTCGGGTACCGGTCTGCTGTACTCCACCTTCAGCCACTACGACGACGTGCGTCCGGGCGAAGTGGGCCAGCGTCAGAACGGCGTGCTGATTTCCAACGGCCAGGGCAAAGCGGTCGCGTTCGCGCTGTTCGGCCTGCAGGATCGCGGCAAGCTGTTCCTGGGCCACGGTGCGGAAGTGTATGAAGGCCAGATCATCGGTATTCACTCACGTTCCAACGACTTGACCGTAAACTGCCTGACCGGTAAGAAGCTGACCAACATGCGTGCTTCCGGTACTGACGAAGCGACTACCCTGGTTCCGGCCATCAAAATGACCCTGGAGCAAGCTCTGGAGTTCATCGATGACGACGAACTGGTAGAAGTGACGCCAACCTCGATCCGTATCCGTAAGCGTCACCTGACGGAAAACGATCGTAAGCGTGCCAGCCGCGGTCCTAAAGACGCTTAATCGCTGATTGAGTGTCCCCTGCTTAGGGCGCGGTTCTCGCGCCCTGAGTTTTTTCCTCTGTTGTTCCCCGTTTGTGCGGCGCGCTATGCGCTTTTCCGTTCGCTCCCTGTTCAGCTGTTCCTTTTCCCGCTACAGTGAAATCTCACCGGCCCATAGGAGAGGACTATGCTGTATATCTTTGATTTAGGTAATGTGATCGTCGATATCGATTTCAAGCGTGTGCTGGGCGTGTGGAGCAATTTGAGCGGCACGCCGTTGGCGGTGCTGTCCGATCGTTTCACCATGGGTGAGGTGTTCCAGCAGCATGAGCGCGGTGAAATCAGCGATGAAGACTTCGCCGGCAAACTGTGCGATGAAATGGGCATCGCGCTCAGCTTTGAGCAGTTCGCCACCGGTTGGCAGGCGGTATTCGTCGCGCTGCGCCCGGAGGTGATCGACATCATGCAGCGCCTGCGCAACGAAGGTCACCGGGTGGTGGTGCTGTCGAACACCAACCGTCTGCACTGCAACTACTGGCCGCAGCATTACCCTGAAGTGGCTGCCGCCGCCGATCATCTCTATTTGTCGCAAGATCTCGGCATGCGCAAACCGGAAGCCAACATCTACCAGCATGTGCTGGCCGCGGAAAACACCGCTGCCGCCGACGCGGTGTTCTTTGACGATCACCCGGCGAACGTCCTCGCCGCGCAGGCGCTGGGGATCAAGACTGTGCACGTCACCGATCGCGACGTGGTGCCGGCCTATTTTGCTCAATGAGCACAGGGCGCGTTAAGCTTAAGGCGTATCAACGGACATCAAGGAGTGACCATGTCGTTTTTCCGCCGCAAGAAGCTACCCTCTGCGATTAAGCCAAGCGTCACCTTCGGACGGCTCCTGTACCAACGCATCGACCACGATGGCCTGACGATGTTGGCGGGCCATCTCGCCTACGTTTCCCTGCTGTCGCTGGTGCCGCTGGTCACCGTGGTGTTCGCCCTGTTCGCCGCTTTCCCGATGTTTTCCGACATCAGCGAACAGCTGAAGAGCTTTATCTTTTCCAATTTCGTGCCGGCCGCCGGCAATGTGATCCAGAACTACCTGGAACAGTTCGTCGCCAATTCCAACAAGATGACCGCCGTCGGCACCTGCGGGCTGATCGTTACCGCGCTGCTGTTGATTTCCTCGGTGGACAGCGTGCTGAACACTATCTGGCGCAGCAAGAACAAGCGGCCGATCGTCTTCTCCTTCGCCGTGTACTGGATGGTGCTGACGCTGGGGCCGCTGCTGGTGGGCGCCAGCATGGCCATCAGTTCTTACCTGCTGTCGCTCAACTGGTTGGCGCAGACCGGCGTCAATGGCCTGGTGGATCAGGTGCTGCGCATCTTCCCGCTGATTTTGTCGTGCATCTCCTTCTGGCTGCTGTATTGCATCGTGCCGACGGTGCGCGTGCCGCCCAAAGATGCACTGATTGGCGCGGTGGTGGCCGGATTGCTGTTCGAACTGGGCAAGAAGGGATTCGCGCTGTACGTCACCATGTTCCCCTCCTATCAGCTGATTTACGGCGTGCTGGCGGTGATCCCGATTTTATTCCTGTGGGTCTATTGGAGCTGGTGTATCGTGTTACTCGGTGCGGAAATCACCGTGACCATCGGCGAATACCGCGACTACCGTCGGCAGAAGGCGGAGCAACAGGAACAAAAACCAGAAGGGCAGCAGGAATGATTGCGTTGATTCAACGGGTGTTAAACGCCAGCGTCACGGTGGGTGGCGAGACAGTAGGCAAGATTGGCCCCGGTTTGTTAGTGTTATTGGGCGTGGAGCAGGGCGATAACGAGCAAAAAGCGCAGCGCCTGTGCGAACGCGTGTTGGGATACCGCATTTTCGGCGACGAAAACGACAAGATGAATCTCAACGTCCAGCAGGCCGGGGGCAGCGTGCTGGTCGTTTCGCAGTTCACCCTGGCGGCGGACACCCAGAAGGGCATGCGGCCCAGCTTTTCGCGCGGCGCCGCGCCGCAGGAAGCCGATCGGTTGTATCAATATTTTGTAGGCCAATGCCGTGAACGCGGCGTAGAGACCCAGACCGGCGAGTTCGCCGCCGACATGCAGGTGGCGCTGGTCAACGATGGTCCGGTGACATTCTGGCTACAGGTCTAAGCATTCGGAGAACAGGCGTCTATGTATCACCTACGAGTACCCGTAACAGAGCAAGAACTGAAGGAGTATTACCAGTTTCGCTGGGAAATGCTGCGCAAGCCGCTGCACCAGCCGGTGGGTTCGGAAAAGGATGCCTATGACGCCATGGCCCATCACCAAATGGTGGTGGACGAGGCCGGTAAAATTGTCGCCATCGGGCGGCTGTATATCAATGCCGACAACGAGGCGGCGATCCGTTTTCTAGCGGTAGACCCGACGTTGCAGGATAAAGGGTTGGGAACGCTGGTGGCGATAACGCTGGAGTCCGTCGCACGGCAGGAAGGCGTGAAGCGGGTGGTGTGCAGTGCCCGTGAAGACGCGGTGGATTTCTTCGCCAAGCTGGGCTTCGTCAATCAGGGCGAGATCACCGCGCCGCAGACCACCCCGATCCGTCACTTTTTAATGATCAAACCGGTGGCGACGCTGGACGATATCCTGCATCGCCCTGATTGGTGCGGCCAATTGCAGCAGGCCTGGTATGAACACATTCCGCTGAGCGAAAAGATGGGCGTGCGCATCAGCCAATACACCGGCCAGCGCTTCGTCACCACCATGCCGGAGATCGGCAACCAGAATCCGCACCACACGCTGTTCGCCGGCAGCCTGTTCTCGCTGGCGACGCTGACCGCCTGGGGGCTGATTTGGCTGCTGCTGCGCGAGCGCCATCTCGGCGGCACCATCATTCTGGCGGACGCGCACATTCGCTACAGCAAACCGATTACCGGCAGGCCGCGTGCGGTGGCGGATCTGGGCTCGCTGAGCGGCGATTTGGCGCGTCTGGCGCGCGGCCGCCGCGCGCGCGTGCACGCCGAAGTGCATCTGTTCGGCGACGAGGATAAGGGCGCGGTATTCGAAGGCACCTACATGGTGTTGCCGGCCGAGCCGGATGTGCCGCTGGATCAGGGTGGCTCTGAAGCGCTGGAAGAGTAGGGTGGCGGCCCTGCCCTGAGGGCGGGCCGCGCAGTGCATTACGGCAGTTGTTGGTTCACCGCTTGGCCGTCGCCGGCGGTGGCCTGCAGATTGCCTTTCAATGAGGCCTTGAACGGCCCGTCGCTGTTCAGCAGCCCTTTCAACTGCAGCTCAAGGTTGCCGTCTCCCGTCAGCGGCACCGGCTGCCATCCCCATTGCTGCAAGGTGTTGATCGGTACCGAACGGCCGTGCAGCGTCAGCTGGAACGGCTTGCCCGGCAGCTGATCGACGGTCGCTTTGGCCTCCAGCAACCCATTGGGCATAAAGGCGCTGAGCTCGGTGACGGTGATCTGGTTGGCGTCGGCGTTCAGCGCCAGCGAAGGGCGCCGCACGTCGATTTTGTTGAAGGTGGCCTCGCTGCCGTTCAGGTTTAGCGAACCGGACCAAATGCCCCACTGGTGGTCGCGCGCCAGCAGCAGGTTGCTGCCGTAACCGTCCAGCGCGGTGATCTGGAACGGGAATGCCGGGTTGATATCGATGATCAGATTGCGGTTGGTGGTCAGCTTGGTGACGTACACCTCCGCCAGCCAGTCCGGCAGCGGTTTCAGCCACAGCTCGCGCCAGTCGATAGGCAGGGTGTACTCCAGCGCCGCCATGGCCACTTCATCCAGCTGCAGGCGTTTACCGGCGCGCAGCCAGTTGCCGGAGGTGCGCAGCAGCCCGCCTTCCCAGCGGGTGGTGAACTGCTGAATGGCGATGCCGGCGGAAGAGAGCCGCAGGGTGGCGATCGGATCGATCAGGTGGAAACCGCCGTTGACCACGTCGCCGGCGTTGAAGTTGAGCGAGCCGTCTTCACTGCGCCAGTCGCCTTTTTCGACGCTGACGTTTTGCAGCGACAAATCGAGATCGTTAACCGCCCACGCCTTGCCTTCCAGGCGCGCATCGATCAGATCGAAACGCTTGAGGGTGACCGGCGGCAGAGCGGTGAAGCGCCGCATGAATTCCGCCAACGTCATCGGGGTCTGCATGCGCACGCCGCTCAGCCGCAGGCGATCCACCTGCCAGCTGCCGTCGGTGGCGCGGCTGGCCACGCCGGTCAGGTCGCCCTGCGCCAGATCGGCGCCGAAGTTGTTCAACAGCAACTGGCCCTGTTTTTGCTCCCCCTGCACTAACACCTTCGAGGCGGGGATGCCGTTCAGCGTCATCGAACCGGCGCTGAACTGGAACTGGTTGTTGTCCCCCAGCAGATGGCCGGCCAGCGGGCGCCACGGCGTGATGCCGGCAGTGACCTGCTGCGCGTTGAGCTGCCACTCGTTATCGTTGGACTGCAGCGCCATGTTGCTCAACTGCAGCACGTCGGCCTGTACAGGCAACGCCGCCGCCTGTGGCTGCACGTTCAGCGTGCCGTCGCGCAGCGTGACGCTGTGAAAATAGCGCGGCTCGGTGATTTGGCGCAGGCTGAGGCCGAGATCGACGCGTTTGGCAACCAGCGCCTGCGGCTGGCCGCTGCGCGCCAGCTGCACGTCTTCCAGACCGATCTGGTCCGGTTGGCTCCACGAATGGGTGATTTTTCCTATCGACAGGCGGTATTCGCTGTTGTCGCTGATCCAGGCACTCAAGCGGCCTGCCGCCCAGCGGGTTTGCCCGACCAGGTACAGCACCACCACCGCCAGCACGATCAGCAGCAGCAACGTCAGCAACAGCTTTCCGATAAATTTCATCGTCTACATCCGCATCGGTCAAAAAAGATACCCTGTTTATGCCGCAATTGGCCGGGCATCTCAAGGGCAATGGTCTGATAGACAATAAAAAACGGCCGCAAGCGGCCGTTTGAACGCCAATGGGCGGGTTACTTTTTCTCGTGTTCCTGCGGGAACACCAGGTTCAGCACGATGGCGGTAATGCCGCCGGCGGCGATGCCGGAAGAGAGCAGGGTTTTCAGCCAGTCCGGCGCGAACTGCAGGATCAGCGGCTGCTGGGAGACGCCCATGCCGACGGCCAGCGACAGCGCCATGATCATGATGGCGCGGCGGTTCAGGCGCTCGCGCGACACGATGCGCACGCCGGAGGCGGCGATGGTGCCGAACATCACGATGGTCGCGCCGCCCAGTACCGGCTCGGGGATGTGCTGCACGAAGCCGGCCACCGCCGGGAACAGCCCCAGCGCGATCAGCATCAGCGCCACCACAAAGCCGACATAGCGGCTGGCGACGCCGGTCAGCTGGATCACGCCGTTGTTCTGGCCGAAGCAGGAGTTGGGGAAGGTATTGAACACCGCCGACAGCATCGAGTTCAGGCCGTTGGCCAGTACGCCCCCTTTTAGACGCTTCATGTACAGCGGCCCGCTGACCGGCTGTTCGGAGACATCAGAGGTGGCGGTGATGTCGCCGATGGTTTCCAGCGAGGTGACCATAAAGATCAGCATCAGCGGCAGCAGCAGGTTCCAGTCGAAGCCCAGGCCGTAATAGAGCGGCGTGGGAATAGTGATCGCCGCCGTGGGTGCCGCCGGAGCGTCGGCGGGCAGCATGTCCATCGCCCAGGCCAACAGATAGCCGACCGCCATGGCGATCACCAATGAAGCGACGCGCAGGTAAGGGTTGCGCTGGCGGTTCAGCAGGATGATGACCGCCAGCACCGCGCCGGCCAGCAGCAGGTTTTTCGGTGAGCCGAAGCTGTGATCGTTCATCGCGGCATAACCGCCGCCGATCGAGGTCAAACCGACCTGAATCAGCGACAGGCCAATGATCATCACCACGATGCCGGAAACCAGCGGGGTGATGATGCGGCGCGCCAGATGCAGCACGCGCGACAGCAAAATTTCGGTGCAAGAAGCGACCATCAGGGTGCCGAACAGCGCGGCCATCATGGTCGGCACGTCGGCGCCGCCGTTTTTCAGCGCCAGACCGCCCATGATCAGCGGCGAAACGAAGTTGAAGCTGGTGCCCTGAATCGACAGTAGCCCGGAACCCACCGGCCCCCAGGTTTTGATTTGCAGAATGGAAGCCAGGCCGGAGGCGAACAGCGACATGCTGATGATGTGCTGGGTATCCTGCGCCGGCAGGCCCAGCGCCTGGCAGATCAGCAGCGCCGGAGTGATCACCGCAACGAACATCGCCAACAGATGCTGGCCGGCGGCAAACAGCGTTTGCGGCAGCGGCGGGCGGTCTTCGAGGCGATAAATCAGTTCACTGGCGCGGGGTTCAGAGGCGGCTTGGCGTGTGGCATCAAGCTCGGAGGATGACATGCTCATGGTGTGGCGTTTCCAGATACGGCAAAGCAGGCATTTTAATGCGCCGCCCCGCAAAAGCAAACGGTTGCGCCTAAATATTATATTGTCAACTTTCCTGTTTATGTCGCATTTTCATTCATTTTTTCTTGTCATCTTAGCGTTTTTTACTTCTAATCCTGGACTCATCAAGTTTAAAAACTCAGTGGTTTTCTATAACTTATTATTTTTATTTGGATCTTTTCCCTTACATGGAGTACCTGGATGTTTCATCTTGATACTTATGGCACGTTAGTCGCCGCGACGCTGGTTTTGCTCCTCGGGGGCAAGTGCGTCAGAAGCATTCCTCTGCTGCGAAAATATACCATTCCTGCCCCCGTCGCCGGCGGTTTGCTGGTGGCCCTTCTGTTGTTAGCCCTGAAAAAGTTCGCCAACTGGGAAATCAGCTTTGACATGTCGCTGAAGGATCCGCTGATGCTGGCCTTTTTCGCCACTATCGGGCTGAATGCCAACCTGGCGCGGTTGCGCGCCGGCGGCAAGGCGCTGATGGTATTCCTGTTCGTGGTGCTGGGGCTGCTGTTGGTGCAGAACGCCATCGGCATCGGCATGGCGAAAATGCTGGGGTTGGATCCGTTGATGGGCCTGATCGCCGGGTCGATCACCCTGTCGGGCGGCCACGGCACCGGGGCGGCCTGGAGCAAGCTGTTCATCGAGCGCTACGGCTTTGAAAACGCGACGGAAGTCGCCATGGCCTGTGCCACCTTCGGCCTGGTGCTGGGCGGCCTGATCGGCGGCCCGGTGGCGCGCTATCTGGTCAAACACTCCTCTACGCCGGAAGGCACGCCGGAAGACAGCGTGCAGCCGAGCGGTTTCGAGAAGCCGGAAAGCGGCCGCCTGATCACCTCGCTGGTGATGATCGAAACCATCGCCATGATCGCCATCTGTCTGAGCCTGGGGCAGCTGATTGCCGGCCTGCTGAACGGCACGGTGTTTGAGCTGCCTAACTTCGTTTGCGTGCTGTTCGTCGGGGTGATCCTCAGCAACACGCTGGCCTTCACCGGTTTCTATACCGTGTTCGAGCGGGCGGTATCGGTGCTGGGTAACGTCAGCCTGTCGCTGTTCCTGGCGATGGCGTTGATGAGCCTGCGCCTGTGGGAGCTGGCTTCGCTGGCGTTACCGATGCTGGCGATCCTGGCGGTGCAGACGCTGGTGATGGCGCTGTACGCGATCTTTGTTACCTACCGGGTGATGGGCAAGAACTACGACGCGGCGGTGCTGGCCGCCGGCCACTGCGGTTTCGGCATGGGTGCCACGCCGACGGCGATCGCCAACATGCAGGCGATCACCGATCGCTTCGGCCCGTCGCATCTGGCGTTTCTGGTGGTGCCGATGGTGGGAGCGTTCTTTATCGATATCGCCAACGCCATCGTTATCAAGCTGTATCTGCTGCTGCCGGTGTTCCCGGCGGTGGGGTGATATCGCGAGTCATCATGAGAAGGGCGCCTGCGGCGCCCTTTTTTATGCGTTGGAGTAGCGCGCCTTCTCCGGCAGCCAGCGTTCGATCAGCGCCTGGGCGTGTTCCGGGTAGTGCTGATGGAGATGGCGGGCGACGCGTTGCACTTCGGGGATCATCGCCTGGTCGCGCAACAGGTCCGCCACCTTGAATTCGGCGCTGCCGGTCTGGCGGGTGCCCAGCAGCTCGCCCGGGCCGCGGATCTCCAGATCGCGCTGGGCGATGACAAAGCCGTCGTTGCTGTCGCGCAGCACTTGCAGGCGCGTTTGCGCGGTTTTGCTCAGCGGCGTTTTGTACAGCAGCACGCAGTGTGAAGCCACCGCGCCGCGCCCTACGCGGCCGCGCAGCTGGTGCAGCTGCGCCAGGCCCAGCCGTTCCGGGTTTTCGATGATCATCAGGCTGGCGTTGGGCACGTCGACGCCGACCTCGATCACCGTGGTGGCGACCAACAGCTGCAGCTCGCCCTGTTTAAACGCCTGCATCACCGCCTGCTTTTCCTGCGCTTTCATGCGGCCGTGCACCAGCGCCACCTTCAGCTCCGGCAGCGCGGCTTTCAATTCTTCCCAGGTGGCTTCCGCCGCCTGCGCTTCCAGCAGCTCGGACTCTTCGATCAGCGTACATACCCAGTAAGCCTGCCGTCCTTCTTCCAGACAGGCGCTTTTCACCCGTTGAATGATGTCGGCGCGGCGGGTATCGGGAATGGCGACGGTGGTCACCGGCGTGCGGCCCGGCGGCAGCTCGTCGATGACCGAGGTATCGAGATCGGCATAGGCGGTCATCGCCAGCGTGCGCGGGATCGGCGTGGCGGTCATGATCAGCTGATGGGCGTGGAAGCCTTGCTCTTCGCCTTTCTCCCACAGCGCCAGCCGCTGATGCACCCCGAAGCGGTGCTGCTCATCAATGATCACCAGCGCCAGGCCGTTGAACTGCACCTGCTCCTGGAAGATGGCGTGGGTACCGACCACCATCGATACCTGGCCGCTGGCGATGGCTTCCTGCTGCGCGATGCGCGCCTTGCCTTTCTGTTTGCCCGCCAGCCAGCCGACCTGCAGCCCCAGCGGTTCGAACCACTGGCGGAAGTTGTTGGCATGCTGTTCGGCCAGCAGCTCGGTCGGCGCCATCAGCGCCACCTGCTTGCCGTGCGCGATGGCGCGCAGCGCCGCCAGCGCCGCCACCAGCGTTTTGCCGGAACCGACGTCGCCCTGTACCAGCCGCATCATCGGGAAGTCTTTTTGCATGTCGGCTTCGATGTCGGCCACCACGCGCGTTTGCGCGCCGGTCGGCGAGAACGGCAACTGTGCGAGAAAACGGTTTTTCAGCCGATCGTCCGGCAGCAGCGGTTGCGCCTGATAACTCTGCGCGCCGGCGCGCACCGCCAGCATGCTGAGGTTATGCGCCAGCAGCTCTTCGAGGATCAGGCGTTTTTGCGCCGGGTGTTTGCCCAGTTCCAGATCCGCCAGCTGAATGTCCGGCGGCGGGCGATGCAGGGTGTGCAGCGCCTGCGGCAGGCTCATCAGGCCGCCGCTCAGCTCCGGCGGCAGCAGTTCGGCGATGGCGCAGGTATCCAGCAGCGCCAGCGCCTGGTCGGTCAGCTTGCGCAGCGTGGCCTGCCGCACCCCCTCGGTGGTGGGGTAGACCGGCGTCAGCGACTCCTGCAGCTCGACCTCGCTGGCTTCGCCCTGAATACGGTATTCCGGATGAATGATCTCCGCGCCGTGGTTGCCGCGTTTGATCTCGCCGTAGGCGGTCACGCGGCGGCCGGTGGCCAGGCTGTTCTTCATTGCGGCGTTGAAGTTGAAGAAGCGCATGGTGAGGATGCCGGTGCCGTCGCTGATCTGGCAGGTCAGCATGCGGCGGCGGCCGAAGCTGATGTCGCTGCGCAGCACTTCCCCTTCTACCGTGGCGTAGATGCCCGGCAGCAGATCGTTGATCGGATAGAGGCGGGTGCGGTCTTCGTAGCGCAGCGGCAGGTGCAGCAGCAGATCCTGAATGGTCTCGAGGCCAAGCTTGGCCAGTTTGCCCGCCTGGCTGGCGCCAACCCCGGAAAGCGTGGTGAGTGGGACAGCATCCAGCAGGCGGCCTTTCATTTGCGCACCGTCGCCTGCATGGCCGCCCACCATTCGGCGCTGGCGACCACCTGACCCTGTTCGTCGATCTGCGGACGCGGCAGCCCCTTGCGTTTGGCCACGTTGGCCAGCACCGGATAGCCGCCTTCGAACAGCAGACGCTGCTGCTCTTCTTCGTCCAGCATGCTGTTGTCGCGGCGGTACAGGCCGGCGTTTTGCCGCTGGCGCTGCGCCTCATACAGGATCAGCGCCGAAGCCACGGAGACGTTGAGCGATTGCACCATGCCGATCATCGGAATGACGATGTCTTGATCGGCGAGCGCCAGCGCTTCTTCGGTGATGCCGGTTTTTTCCTGGCCGAGCAGCACGCAGGTTGGCCGGGTGTAGTCCACCTCGCGGAAATCGACCGCGCGCGCAGACAGGTTGGTGGCCAGAATTTGCATGCCCTGCGCTTTCAGGTGACCGACCGCGTCGCCGATGGTGGGATGGGTTTTAACGCTGACCCAGCTGTTGCTGCCGGCGGCGGAGGAAACCAGGGTGCGCATGCGGGTGGTGGGCCACACGGCGTGGACCTGATGCACGCCGACGGCGTCGGCGGTGCGGATAATGGCGGAGACGTTATGCGGCTTGTGCACTTGCTCCAGGCAGACCGTCAAATCCGGCTGCCGGGTCGCGAGCATTTCACAAATCCGCGCATAGCGTTCAGGACTCATAAGCGCTAGTTTCGGTTGCGGTTAACTTTGATCACATCCGGCATGATACGGATTTTACGCATAATGTTTGCCAAATGGATGCGATCGCGGGTGGTCAAGCGGATAAAGGCGCTATAAACCCGACCGTCTTTCTCTTCGGTGTTCAGGCTCTGAATATTGGACTCGGCCGCGTTGATCGCTGCCGTCAGGTTGGCCAGCGCGCCCTGGTGGTTAAACATATCCACCTTGATCTCGGCGATGAACTCCTGCTCGGTCTCTTTATCCCACTCGACCGCCATGAACTTCTCAGGCTCTTTCTGATAGCCGCGAATATTGCGGCAAGATTCATGGTGGATCACCAGCCCTTTGCCCGGGCTGACGTGAGCGATAATCGGGTCGCCCGGAATCGGACGGCAGCACTTGGCGAAGGTGATCAACACGCCGTCGGCGCCCTTGATGGCCAGGTTACGCACGCCGGAGGTGGTACCCAGGCTGGACTGATCGCCCTGCAGATTCTTCGCCACCACCACGCTCATGGCGTTGCCGAGGCCGATTTCCGCCAGCAGATCGTCCAGCGTCGCCAGCTTCATGCGGTCCAGCTCGTGCTGAATGTTTTCCTGCGGGATTTCGGCCAGCTTGCGGCTGCCGCCCAACGCATGGTTGAGCAGTCGGCGGCCGAGGCCGACGGAGTCGTCGCGCTTGAGGTTCTTCAACATCTGGCGAATTTTGGCACGTGCTTTCGAGCTGACCACGAAGTTCAGCCAGGCGGCGTTGGGCCGCGCGCCCGGTGCGGTGATGATCTCGACGGTCTGGCCGCTGGTCAGCGACTGTGACAGCGGGTATGGCTGACGATCGACGCGCGCGCCGACGCAGGCATGGCCGATATCGGTATGCACCGCATAGGCGAAGTCGACCGGCGTGGCGCCGGCGGGCAGCTCGACGATGCGGCCTTCCGGGGTGAAAACGTAAATCTCATCCGGGAACAGATCGGATTTGACGCTCTCGATAAATTCAAACGAACTGCCAGCGCTTTGCTGCAGCTCCAGCAGGCTTTGCATCCAGCGTTGGGCGCGGATCTGCGCCGTGGTGCCGGTTTCGCCCTGTTCTCTTTCCTTGTAAGCCCAGTGCGCGGCCACCCCCATCTCAGCCATCTGGTCCATGTCTTCGGTGCGGATCTGCACTTCGACCGGTACGCCGTGCGGGCCGATCAGCGAGGTATGGAGCGATTGATAGCCGTTGGCCTTGGGAATGGCGATGTAATCTTTCACCCGCCCTGGGCGCGGTTTATACAGGCTGTGCACCTGGCCGAGTACGCGGTAGCAGGTATCGACCTCTTTCACGATCACCCGGAACGCGTAGATATCCATGATGGAATGGAAACGCTGTTCTTTCAGGTGCATCTTGAGGTAGATGGAGTAGAGGTGTTTTTCCCTTCCGCTGACGCGGCAGGCGATGCCGGCCTCGGTCAGCCGCCCTTCGATCTCGGAGAGGATTTTTTGAATCATCTCTTTGCGGTTGCCGCGCGCGGCTTTCACCACTTCCTTGATCACGCGATAACGGTTTGGGTACAGCGCCTCGAAGCCCAGCTCTTCCAGCTCGGTTTTCAGGTGATGAATACCCAGACGGTGGGCGAGGGGGCTGTAGATTTCCAGGGTTTCACGCGCGATGCGCCGGCGTTTGTCGGGGCGCAGCGAACCGAGGGTGCGCATGTTGTGCGTACGGTCGGCCAGCTTGATCAGCACGACGCGGATATCCTGCACCATCGCCATGATCATCTTGCGGAAGTTTTCCGCCTGCGCTTCTTTCTTGTCCTGGAACTTCAGCTTGTCGAGCTTGGAGACGCCCTCAACCAGTTCGGCGACGCTCTTGCCGAACAGCTGTTCCATATCTTGATAGGTGGCTGGGGTATCTTCGATGACGTCGTGCAGCAACGCCGCCATCAGCGTCTCGTGATCGAGACGCATTTCCGCCAGGATGCAGGCCACGGCGACCGGGTGAGTAATGTAGGGCTCACCGCTGGAGCGTGTCTGGCCCTCGTGCGCGTCGCGCGCGACGAGGTATGCCTGTTTGAGGCGCTTAATCTGCTCCTCGGGCAGGTAACGTTGAATCAGCAGATTCAGGCTTTCAAACAGGTACAAGGCGGACTCGCAGTCTAATTAACGACGACCTTCAGCAATCGCGGTAACCGCTTGAATCTCTGCGGCTTCCTGCTCTTGCTGTTCCTGGCGCTCACGCACGTCGAGGATCTGGCTGGTGATCAGGCCTTCTTCGATTTCGCGCAGGGCGATAACGGTGTACTTGTCGTTCTCTTCCGGAACCAGTGCATCTTTGCCGCCGGTCTGGATCTGACGCGCCCGACGAGCAGCGACCAACACCAGGTCAAAACGGTTACCAATTTTCTCTACAGCGTCTTGAACAGTTACGCGTGCCATATTTGTGCTACTCCACAGGTGACGAAAAGACTGGGCATGATACTGAAACTGCCTTCAGTCTGCCAATAGTTTGCTGATTAAAGCGTCATGCCGCAGCAACTGGCGGCCCAAACGCAGGCGTTCGGCGCGAATGATGGTCTTCAGATCGGACAGCGCCAGATCGAAATCATCGTTCACGATCAGGTAATCGTACTCCGCGTAATGCGTCATTTCCGCCACGGCCTGAGCCATGCGTTTGGCGATCACCTCGTCGGAATCCTGCCCGCGCCCGCGCAGGCGGCGGCCCAGTTCTTCCTTCGACGGCGGCAGAATGAAGATGCTGCGCGCCTGCGGCATTTTGGCGCGGATTTGCTGCGCGCCCTGCCAGTCGATATCCAGAAACACATCCACGCCGGTCGACAAGACTTGTTCGATGGCGGCGCGCGAAGTGCCGTAATAGTTGCCGAACACTTCGGCGTGCTCAAGAAACGCGTCCTGCTCGATCATCCGGCGGAATTCGTCTTTCGAGACGAAGAAATAATGCTCGCCGTGATTTTCACCCGGGCGACTGTCGCGCGTGGTGTGCGAAACCGAAACCTGCGTGTCGTACAGCGGTTGCGTCTTTAACAAAGCCTGAATCAGACTTGATTTACCTGCGCCACTGGGAGCAGAGACAATATAAAGCGTGCCTTGAGCCATGATGATGTTCGTTGATAACGGTTGATATGCCAAAAACAGCGGATGTGTATTTTCTCCGCACAGTATACACGGCTAACGCGCCGGGTGCAGCGTTAGCTCGCATTTTGCCCGCGGCTTTGCGTGGAAAAAGCGTCGAAAGGGCGAATTTGCGCGCCGAAGGGCGACATTTTTGCAGTTTTGGCCTCGGCGGCGGCGCGTTGCCGCCCCGAGATCAGTGATCCGGATGCTGGTAGTTGAACACCGGCAGGCCGAGGCGGAAGCGCAGGGCGATAAGACGCGCGCTCAGGCCGGCGACCAAGGTGAGGATCACCACCAGATTGTGCGGCAGGCTGAGGTGCTGCAGGCCGATATACAGCCAGGCGGCGCTGAAGGAGATGCCGGCGTAGATCTCTTTCTGGAAAACCAGCGGGATGCGGTTGCAGAACATATCGCGCAGCACCCCGCCGAAGACGCCGGTGATCACCGCGGCGATGGCGGCGATAATGGCGCTGTGCCCCATATCCAGGGCCACCTGCGCGCCGATGATGGAGAAGACGATCAGGCCGACGGCGTCGAGCACCAGGAACAGGCGGCGCAGATGGCGCATCAGAGGAGCCACCCAGGTGGTGACGATCGCCGCTATCGCGACGATGACGATGTATTCCGGGTGTTTGACCCAGCCCAACGGAAAATGCCCGAGCAACATATCGCGCACCGACCCGCCGCCGATTGCGGTGACAGAGGCGATGATGATCACGCCGAACATGTCCATTTGACGGCGGCCGGCGGCCAGCGCGCCGGTCATGGCTTCGGCGGTGATGCCGATGATATAAAGGATGCTCAGTAACATAAGGGGTTCACAGCGTACTTGCCTCAGAATGATGGCCGGCAGGGTAATCGCCGCCGAGGACGCGCGCCACTGAGTTTTTTTCACCGATGGTGTTTCGGATTAATATAGCTAATCCAAAATCCGTTTTTATTGCCGATAAACAGCTTTTATTAACATCTTGATGTTAATAAAAGCATTAGAAATTTAGCGCTGATTTCCATTGCTGACTATGCTTTTTGCAGCGAATTCTTCAACCGAGAAACCGAGACTGCTGATGAAAAACTCCTCGAAACTGGCCGCCGGCGCCGTGATGGCCGCCCTGCTGCTGAGCGGCTGCGTGGCGCCAGGCCACCAGGCAACGTCACCCGCCCCGGCTTGTCGCACCGGTGATCCGCTGGTGCAGACAACGCTCTACTTCGGCCTGAACCGCCCTGCGGGGCCGGCGATCACCGCCGCCGAGTGGCAAACCTTCGTCGATAGCCAGGTAACGCCGCGCTTTAAAGACGGGCTGACGGTCTTTGATGCCAAAGGCCAGTGGCTGGGCCACGACGGCAAACTGGCGCGCGAGAACAGCAAGGCGCTGCTGCTGATCCATGCGCCGGACAAAGAGAGCGAGGCGAATATCGAGGCGCTGCGCAGCGGCTATAAGCAGCAGTTTGCGCAGGATTCGGTGATGCGGGTGGATGCGCCGGTGTGCGTGGCGTTTTAAAGCGAACTCCCGGCCCTGCGGCCGGGAGTGGGGATTACAGCACCAGGCCCGCGATGGCCGCCGACAACAGGCTCACCAGCGTCGAGCCGTAAACCAGCTTCAGGCCAAAACGGGAAACCACGTTGCCTTGCTGCTCGTTCAGCCCTTTGATGGCGCCGGCGACGATGCCGATGGAGGCGAAGTTGGCGAACGACACCAGGAACACCGACAGAATGCCCAGCCCGCGCGGCGACAGCTCCGCCGCGATCTTCTTCAGTTCAATCATCGCCACGAATTCGTTGGCTACCAGTTTGGTCGCCATGATGCTGCCCGCCTTCAGGGCCTCTTCCGCCGGGATGCCGATCAGCCAGGCCAGCGGATAGAACACGTAGCCGAGGATCTGCTGGAAGCTGATGCCGAGCACCGCAGAGAACAGCGCATTGACGGCGGAGATCAGCGCGATAAAGCCGATCAGCATCGCCGCGATGATCATCGCAATCTTGAAGCCGGCCAGAATGTACTCGCCCAACATTTCGAAGAAGCTCTGATCTTCATGCAGTTTGTTCAGCTTCAGCTCCGGCTCGTCTTCAACCTGATACGGGTTGATGATCGACAGGATGATGAAGGTGCTGAACATATTAAGGATCAACGCCGCCACCACGTATTGCGCGTCGATCATCGACATGTAGGCGCCGACGATGGAGAGCGAAACCGTCGACATGGCGGTCGCGGCCATGGTGTACATGCGGCGCGGCGAGATATCGCCGATGATGCCTTTATAGGCGATAAAGTTCTCCGACTGCCCCAGCACCAGCGTGCTGACGGCGTTGAACGATTCCAGCTTGCCCATGCCGTTGACCTTGGACAGCAGGGTGCCGACCAGGCGGATGATCAGCGGCAGGATGCGGAAATGCTGCAAAATGCCGATCAGGGCGGAAATAAAGATGATAGGGCACAAAACGCCGAGGAAGATGAACGCCAGACCATCCTTGCTCATGCCGCCGAACACGAACTCCGATCCTTGGGCAGCGTAGGCGAGCAGAGTGTCGAAGAAGCCGGCGACGTGTTTGATCACGCTGAGCCCGCTGGCGGAGTGCAGGAAGAAATAGGCCAGCGCGCCTTCGATCACCAACAACTGGATGATATAGCGCAGGCGGATTTTCTTGCGATTATTGCTGACCAGCAGCGCCAGGGCGATGATCACCACCAGGGCCATAATAAATTGCAGAATTTGTGGCATAAACGGTCCGTACGGTTCACGGGCAGGAAAAAAACACATTTAGCCACAGCATCGCCATCCTTTCATTACCTTGCGTGATAATTAGAACAAAATACTTATGGCATGCGGGATATCTTGCCGATTGTCATCCGCACGCGCTGCTCGGCAGTTTTTCATAAGCCCCCGGTGAGCCGTCTCCCCAGAGGCCTGCCGGCTCGCAACTTGATGTAATCCCCGTTACTTATGTGCAAACGCCTGGAATCTGGTTCGCAATCGGCGATTTTTCCCGACGTAAAGCGTGGTTTTCTTGGCTGAGGAAGAGAAACATGTTTGGAACAGGCGCCGTGACCGGCGCGCATTTTCTCGGACAAGGAGGCGAACGATGAATATTGGCACTTTGCTCAGGGCGCTGGCCAACGGCGTTAATCCCGACACCGGCGAGCTGTTGAAACCGGCTTCAGCGGCCTGCGCACCGGAGGCTATCCGGCTGCTGTTCGCGTTAGCCAACGAGTTTGGAGGTGAGGCCGAACTGCAGAAAAAAGCCCGGTTGACGCCGGAGGAGAAACGGCAGAAGAATCTGGTCGAGGGCCGACCTGCCAATGCCTACTTCCCCTGGCCGGAAGAGGAAAAACTGCGGCTGCGCGAGAGCCATGCGGCCGGGGCGACGCTGGAAGCGCTGAGCGATGAGTTCGAGCGCTCAACCTGGAGCATTGCGGTGCAGCTGCAGAAAATGGGGTTGATCGGTGAGGAGCAGGTGGCCGCCTATCGCTGATTTGCAGCCATAAAAAAGCCCGCGTGGCGCGGGCTTGATGACATTAGGGGCAGGATCACTCGATATTCTGGATCTGCTCGCGCATTTGCTCGATCAGCACTTTCAGCTCGATGGCGGAAGCAGTGACGTCGGCATTGATCGACTTGGAGGCCAGGGTGTTCGATTCGCGGTTGAACTCCTGCATCATAAAGTCGAGGCGGCGGCCGACGGCTTCTTTCTTTTTCAGGATGTTGTGCGTCTCTTTCACGTGCGCTTCCAGACGGTCCAGCTCTTCGGCGACGTCGATACGCTGCGCCATCAGCACCAGCTCTTGCTCCAGGCGGGTGTTTTCCAGCTGTACCTGCGCCTCTTCCAGCTTGCTGACCAGGCGCTCGCGCTGCCATTGCAGGATGTTCGGCATCTGGGCGCGCACTTTGACCACTTCGGCGCTGACGCCGTCGAGGCGTTGTTCGATCAGCGTCTTCAGCGCGGCGCCTTCGCTCTCGCGTGCGACGATAAAGTCATCCAGCGCGCCGTCCAGCGCCTGCATCAGCTCGACGCTGATGGCGTCCAGATCCTGCTCCTGCGCGGACATCACGCCCGGCCAGCGCAGCACGTCGATCGGGTTGATTTCCCCTTCGTCGCTCTGCATTTTCACCCAGTTGGCGGCTTCGACCAGCTGTTTGGCCAGTTTTTCGTTCAGGATCAGCGAGCTTTGCGCGCTTGGATCCAGTTCGAAACGCAGGTTGCATTCGACTTTGCCGCGGGTCAGGCGGCCACGGATACGTTCACGGATCACCGGCTCCAGGCTGCGGAATTGCTCCGGCAGACGGATGTAGGTTTCTAAGTAGCGCTGGTTAACGGAACGCAGCTCCCAGGCTGCGCTGCCCCATTCACCCTTGATTTCACGCCGGGCGTAGGCGGTCATGCTGCGGATCATTGATGCGTACCCGTAATAGGAAAAGATGGGGCGATTATAGCGTCGCGACTGCGGGCAGGATAGGCATTACGTCACGAAGCCCGTATAATGCGCAGCCAATAGTTGATTTGAAGCCGGAGAGAGCCCATGCGTCCTGCAGGCAGAGCACCACAGCAAGTTCGCCCCCTGACACTGACCCGTCACTATACCAAACACGCTGAAGGCTCAGTGCTGGTTGAGTTTGGCGATACCAAAGTCTTGTGCACCGCCACGGTAGAAGAGGGCGTTCCGCGCTTCCTGAAAGGCCAGGGGCAAGGTTGGATCACCGCCGAGTACGGCATGCTGCCGCGCTCCACCCACAGCCGCAACGCACGTGAAGCCGCCAAAGGCAAACAAGGTGGCCGCACGCTGGAGATCCAGCGCCTGATCGCGCGCTCGCTGCGCGCCGCGGTGGATCTGAAAAAGCTCGGTGAATTCACCATCACCCTCGACTGCGACGTACTGCAGGCCGACGGCGGTACCCGCACCGCCTCCATCTCCGGCGCCTGCGTGGCGCTGGCCGATGCGCTGAACACCCTGGTGGCCAACGGCAAGCTGAAAGCCAACCCGATGAAGGGCATGGTAGCGGCGGTTTCCGTCGGCATCGTCAACGGCGAAGCGCTGTGCGATCTGGAGTATGTGGAAGATTCCGCGGCGGAAACCGACATGAACGTGGTGATGATGGAAGACGGCCGCATGATTGAAGTGCAGGGCACCGCCGAAGGCGAGCCGTTCAGCCACGATGAGCTGTTGGCGCTATTGGCGCTGGCCCGAGGGGGCATCGAAACCATCTTCCAGGCGCAGAAAGCGGCGCTGGCGGACTGATTTTTTAAGGCGACTGAGAAGTCGCCTTTTTTATGCCCGACGATCGGGCGGCAGTAATGACAAGACCCAAGCAGATTCAGACGAGGAGAAGCAGTAATGAAAGCCTATCAGCGCCAGTTTATCGAGTTCGCGCTTAACAAGCAGGTATTGAAATTCGGCGAGTTCACCCTGAAATCCGGCCGCACCAGCCCGTATTTCTTCAACGCCGGCCTGTTTAATACCGGGCGCGATCTTGCGCTGTTGGGGCGCTTCTACGCCGAAGCCCTGATGGACTCCGGCATCGATTTCGATCTGCTGTTTGGCCCGGCCTATAAAGGCATTCCTATCGCCACCACCACGGCGGTTGCGCTGGCGGAACACCATGAGCGCGACGTGCCTTACTGCTTTAACCGCAAGGAAGCCAAGACCCACGGCGAGGGTGGTTCGCTGGTCGGCAGCCCGCTGCAGGGGCGTGTGATGCTGGTGGATGATGTGATCACCGCCGGCACCGCGATCCGCGAGTCGATGGAAATCATCGGCGCCAGCGGCGCTTCGCTGGCGGGGGTGCTGATCTCCCTCGACCGTCAGGAACGCGGCCGCGCGGATATCTCCGCCATTCAGGAAGTGGAACGCGACTATCACTGCAAGGTGATTTCGATCGTGACGCTGAAGGACCTGATCGCTTATCTGGAAGAGAAACCGGAAATGGCGGACCACCTGGCGGCGGTGCGCGCTTACCGCGAGCAGTACGGGGTATAAATAAAAACGCCGGGCATGCCCGGCGTTTTCGTTATTGCAGCTGTGCCGCCAATAGCGGCCAGCGGGCGTCGAATTCCTGCGTTGGACGATAGCGGAATTCCGAACGCACATAGCGCGACAACATGCCTTCGCAGAAGGCCAGCAGTTGGCTGGCCAACAGCGTTTCATCGACGATGAAGCCTTTGCCTTCGCGCAATTTGCGCTCTTTCAGCACCTGACGCAGCTGCGCCTCGATACGTTCGAACAGCTGGTTGATGCGGCCCTGCAGGCGATCCTGTTCAAACATCAGCGCGTGGCCGGTCATGATGCGCGTCAGCCCTGGGTTACGTTCCGCAAAGCCCAGAATCAGCAGTAAAATCAGGCGCAGACGATTAAACGTCTCTTTCTCGTCCTGCAAGATCAGGTTGATGCGGGTGATCAGGCTGTCTTCGATAAACTCGATCAGACTGTCGAACATCCGTGTCTTGCTGGGGAAATGCCGGTACAGCGCAGCTTCAGAAACACCCACGTTTGCGGCGAGCTTGGCGGTGGTAATGCGCTGGCTGCCGTCGCTGGATTCCAGCATCTGGGCTAACGCCTGCAATATTTCCTCGCGCCGATTCCTTTTCGTATTTTCTTTTTCTGCCATGTCTGATTAGACCCTTGCTAAAACTTAACTGACGGAAACCCGGGCACCGGCCGCTGCAGAGCAGGCTCTGTGCGGCTTATGTGATAGCTTTTTTACGATACTGGGGTCAGCGGCCTTAACGGCCTTTTTCCGCGCTGCCTGGTGTGCGCTGCAATTGTCGCGGTAAAACCTTGCCGCAGAGACATCCTTCTCCCCGGAAAGGCAAGGTTCAGGCGACGTTTCCCTGCCGGCCATCGTGCATTGGGTGGCGCTTAGTGGCGCCCCGAGTGGCCGAAGCCGCCTTCGCCGCGCTCGCTACTGTCGAACTCTTCCACCAGGTTGAATTCGGCCTGCACCACCGGCACGAAGACCATCTGCGCGATGCGTTCGCCCGGCTCGATGGTGAAGTGCTTCTGGCCGCGGTTCCAAACGGACACCATCAGCTGGCCCTGGTAATCGGAGTCGATCAGGCCGACCAGGTTGCCCAGCACGACGCCGTGCTTATGGCCCAGGCCGGAGCGCGGCAGGATCACTGCCGCCAGGCCGGCGTCGGCGATGTGGATCGCGAGGCCGGTGGGCAGCAGCGTGGTTTCACCCGGCGCCAGCTCTACCGCGCTGTCCAGGCAGGCGCGCAGGTCGAGACCGGCGGAGCCCGGCGTGGCGTAGGTCGGTAGCGGGAAATCCTGACCGATACGCGGGTCGAGGATCTTAACGTCGATTTTTTTCATCATAACGGCTGACTATCTCGTCTATTAAACGTTGGCCAAGGAGTGCCTTGTCGCTCAGCGCCAGGCGCTTTTCTCCATCCTGCCAAAAAAGGTGCAGGGCATTGGTGTCGCTGTTGAACCCGTGCTCTGCAAGCGATACATCGTTAGCGCAAATCAAATCCAGCTTCTTACGCGCCAGTTTTTGCCGCGCGTATTCTTCCACATTCTGGGTTTCGGCGGCAAACCCCACGACAAACGGTCGATTTTTGGTCATCGCGGCCACGCCGGCGACGATATCGGGGTTTTTTACCATCTTGAGGACGATTTCATCACCCTGTTTTTTTATTTTTTCATCGGCGATCTGCTCGGGGCGGTAGTCGGCCACGGCGGCGCAGGAGATGAAAATCTGCTGCTGCGCCGCGCGCTGTTGCACCGCCTGCTCCATCTCCAGCGCGCTGGTGACGTCCACTCGGGTGACCGATGGCGGCGTCGGCAGGCTGACCGGCCCGGCGATCAGCGTCACCTGCGCGCCGCGGGCGGCGGCGGCGCGGGCGATGGCGAAGCCCATTTTGCCGGAGCTGTGATTGCTGATGAAACGTACCGGATCCAGCGCTTCACGCGTTGGGCCGGCGGTGATCATAACCTGCAAATGTTGCAGATCCTGCGGGGCGGAGAAATGCGCGTTCGCCAGGTCGACGATGTCCAGCGGATCCAGCATGCGGCCCGGGCCAACGTCGCCGCAGGCCTGGCTGCCGCTGTCCGGCCCCCAGAGCAGTATGCCGCGCGTCTGCAGCGTTTGCAGGTTGGCCTGCGTGGCGGCGGCGCGATACATCTGCTGGTTCATGGCGGGGGCGGCGGCGATAGGGGCGTCGGTCGCCAGGCAGACGGTAGTCAGCAGATCGTTGGCCATGCCGGCGGCGACGCGCGCCAGCAGATCGGCGGTCGCCGGCGCCAGAATCACCAGATCCGCCCACTTGCCCAGTTCGATGTGGCCCATGGCGGCTTCGGCGGCGGGATCCAACAGATCGTCGGACACCGGGTAGCCGGAAACGGCCTGCAGCGTCAGTGGCGTAATGAACGCCTTGGCGGCGTGGGTCATCACCACGCGCACTTCTGCACCCCTGTCGCGCAGGCGGCGCACCAGCTCTGGGCATTTGTAGGCGGCGATGCCGCCGCTGATGCCAAGCACAATATGTTTGCCGGAAAGTCCCGTCATCATCATTGTCCGATTGAAAGCCGAAAGATGCGCCATTTTAGCATATCCGCCGTTCAGGTGAGTGATTCCGCAATGGCTGCAGGGCGTTACATTGTGCTTTGCGAAACACTTCGCAATGTTATCAAACACCTGTCGAACGCGCCGGGCAGCACATGGCATGCTGTAGCCCTTTCAGGGAGGAACACGATGAGCAACCCGATTGTGGCGTGCTGGCCGGGCGCGCTGGCGCCGCGTGAAAAGCTGTTGATGCAGGGGGCGGCGGCGCTGTCCGACGCAGAGCTGTTGGCCATTTTCTTGCGCACCGGATTGCCCGGCGTGCACGTGATGCAGCTGGCGGAGCAGCTGCTGCGCCGGTTCGGCTCGCTTTATCACCTGATGTCGGCCGATCATCAGGCTTTTTGTAGCCAAAAAGGCCTGGGGGATGCCAGCTATACGCAGCTGCAGGCGATTGCCGAGCTGGCGCTGCGCTTCTTTTCCAGCCATTTGTCGCAGGAAAACGCCATGCTCAATCCGCGCGTCACCCAGCATTATCTGCAAAGCCTGCTGGCCCATCGCGAGCGAGAGGTCTTTTTGGTATTGTTTTTAGACAATCAGCACCGGGTTATTCGCCATCAGGAGATGTTTGCTGGTACCATCAGCAGCGTCGTCGTCTACCCGAGAGAAATTGTGCGTGAAGCGTTGAAGGCTAATGCCGCCGCGCTGATTCTCGCGCATAATCACCCCTCGGGTAAGGCTGAACCCAGTCATGCCGACCGTTTGATAACGGAACAGGTGGTGAAAGCCTGTCAGTTATTGGAGATCCGAGTGCTCGATCATTTGGTGATCGGTCGGGGTGAATGCGTCTCTTTTGCCGAGCGCGGATGGCTTTAAGCGATTTTTTCGCGATCCTTGTGGGATCTTTAGCTGTTCGGGACTTGAGCACTTACGCTTCAGAGCGTATACTACGCCACCTTTGAGAATCTTGGGTTTGGCGCAAGAGCCTATCTCAGCAGGTTTCTGACCTGATGTGTGGTTTCTACCTGATGACGAGAGTCTCCTCAGTATGAAGTTTGCTGAGATGGGCTCTAAAAGCCTGACGAGGCGGCCATACCCTATACGAAGCTCGAGCTGATTTGATTTTTGGAGAATAGACATGTCCCGAGTCTGCCAAGTTACTGGCAAGCGCCCGGTGAGCGGTAACAACCGTTCCCACGCAATGAACGCGACCAAACGCCGTTTTCTGCCTAACCTGCACTCACACCGTTTTTGGGTTGAGGCTGAGAAGCGCTTTGTAACTCTGCGTGTATCTGCTAAAGGTATGCGTGTTATCGATAAGAAGGGTATTGAGACGGTTCTGGCCGATCTGCGTGCCCGTGGTGAGAAGTATTAAGGAACTGAATCATGGCTAAAGGTGTTCGCGAGAAGATCAAGCTGGTTTCTTCTGCTGGTACTGGTCACTTCTATACCACCACGAAGAACAAGCGTACTAAGCCGGAAAAATTGGAACTGAAGAAATTCGATCCAGTTGTCCGTCAGCACGTAGTATACAAAGAAGCTAAAATTAAATAATTTTAGTGGATTAATGAAAAACCCGGCCTTGGCCGGGTTTTTTGTTTTATAAAGGGTAGAAAACGTCGGAGGGGAAGCCAGATGCCTGAATTACCGGAAGTTGAGACGAGCAGACGCGGTATAGAGCCTTATCTTGTTGGCCACAGCATTCAGTATGCGGTGGTGCGCAACGCGCGCCTGCGCTGGCCGGTTTCCGAGCAGATCCTGACGCTGAGCGATAGGCCGGTGCTCAGCGTGCAGCGCCGAGCCAAATACCTGCTGATCGAGCTGGAGAACGGTTGGATTATCGTGCACCTGGGCATGTCGGGCAGCCTGCGCATGCTGCGCGAGGAGAACGAAGATGAAGCGGGCAAACACGACCACGTCGATTTGGTGATCAGCAACGGCATGATCCTGCGCTATACCGATCCGCGCCGTTTCGGCGCCTGGCTGTGGTGCGAAGACCTGGCGACCAGCAGCGTGTTGGCGCATCTGGGGCCGGAACCGCTGAGTGAAGCGTTCAACGGCGACTACCTGTATGAAAAATCACGCAATAAGCGCACGCTGATCAAACCGTGGCTGATGGATAACAAGCTGGTGGTCGGCGTCGGTAACATTTACGCCAGTGAATCGCTGTTCAGCGCCGGGATCCTGCCCGATCGTCCGGCGGGATCGTTGAGCAAAGCCGAAGCGGAACGGCTGGTGAAGACCATCAAGGCGGTGTTGCAGCGCTCCATCGAGCAGGGCGGTACGACATTGCGCGACTTTTTGCAGTCGGACGGCAAACCGGGGTATTTCGCGCAGGAGTTGCAGGTTTACGGGCGGGCGGGAGAACCTTGCCGCGCGTGCGGCACGCCGATCGAATCCGCCAAGCACGGGCAGCGCAGCACCTTCTTTTGCCGGCGCTGTCAGCGCTGAGCATCACTCGGCGGCGAGCTTCGCCATCAGCGCCTGCGTAACCACGTCAGGCAGGAAAGGCGCGATATCGCCGCCGTGACGCGCGACCTCTTTCACCAGTGAAGAGGAGATGAACGACCACTCTTCGGAAGGCATCAGGAACACGCTTTCCAGCGTCGGCATCAAATGGCGGTTCATGTTCGCCAGCTGCAATTCGTACTCAAAGTCAGACACCGCCCGCAGGCCGCGCACCAGGATATTGGCATTCTGGTGAGCGGCAAAGTGCGCCATCAGCTCGCTGAAACCCAGCACTTCCACATTGTCCAGATGCGAGGTGACCTGCGTCGCCAGCGCCACGCGCTCATCCAGGCTGAACAGCGGCTTTTTGCTCGGGCTGGCGGCGATGGCCAGAATCACGTGATCGAACATCAGCGACGCGCGCGTCACTAAATCCAGGTGGCCGTTGGTCATGGGATCGAAGGTCCCGGGATAGATGGCTTTGCTGGTCATGATTCACTTCTCTGAGTAGTTGCGGCCCAATGCCCATAATGCGGCATATTTATTGAAGGTATATTGCGCGTTGACCACCGCTAACAGCAACCCCTGTTTACCGTCAAGGAAACCGGCCCGCAGCAGCCAGGTTTTGACGAAGGCACCGAGCGTGTGGGTCAGGATGGACAGATAGCCGCAACGCTTGCCGGCCCGGTGGCGTTGCGTGGCCCACTCTTCGGCATAGCGCAGCTGTTTGCGCTGGAAGGCGAAGAAGTCGCGGCAGGTCAGGTGCAGCATATCGCCGCTGAGGGGGATCACTTTGGCGTCGCCGATGTTCAGCGATTCGTGCACCAGATCGTCGTTATAGCGATAGCGTTGGTTGGCGTACAGGCGGTTGACGCGGTCGGGATACCAGCCGCTGTGGCGCATGAAACGGCCAAGGAACAGGTTGCGCCGCGCACAGCTGTAGACGGCGCCGTCGTCCGGTGCGTTCAACACCCGCTCGATGGATTGCCGCAGCTCGGGGGTGACGCGTTCGTCGGCGTCGATCATCAAAACGTAGTCATGACTGGCGTAGCTTTGCGCCAGCTGACGCTGCTTGCCGAATCCTTGCCAGTCGGTGTGCGTGAAGACTTTGGCGCCCAGACTTTCGGCGACGGCGACGCTGTCGTCCTCGCTGCCGGAGTCCAGCACGATGATTTCATCGGCCCAGGCGACAGAGCGCAGGCACTCCGGCAACAGCCCGGCTTCGTTTTTGGCGATCATCACCACCGACAGGCTTTTGCGGCTGCTCATTCAGTGGCTCCGGGGCGGCAGGTGCGGTTCAAGCAGCTGCAGCAGGCGCTGCAACGCTCCCTGATTCTGATACAGCACTTCCACCGCATGGCGGCCGTAGTAGCGACGGTAGTCTTCGTCGGTCAACAGGGTTTCCACTTCCTTCACCAGCGAATCCACGTCGGTCACGGTGATCAGGCCTTCGGCCTGCGAGAGCTTGGCGCAGATGTCTTTAAAGTTGAAGGTATGTGGGCCCATCAGCACCGGGATGGCGTGCGCGGCGGCTTCCAGCGGGTTGTGCCCGCCGCGTTCCACCAGGCTGCCGCCGACAAAGGCCAGATCGGCGATGCCGTACAGCAGCATCAGTTCGCCCATGGTATCGCCGATCACCACCTGGGTGCTGCCGGACGGGATTTCGCCGCTGCTGCGCAGGGTGTAGCTGAAGCCGGCCTTCTGCACCAGCTCTTTGGCGGTCGGGAAGCGCTCCGGGTGACGCGGCACCAGGATCAGCAGCAGGTCGGGGTGTTTTTCCAGCAGTTTGCGGTGCGCTTCCAGCAGGATGGTTTCTTCACCGTCATGGGTGCTGGTGGCGATCCACACCGGGCGGCGCGGCGCCCATTGGCGGCGCAATGTAACGGCGCGGGCGGCCAGCTCCGGGGTGACGGAGATATCGAATTTCAGGCTGCCGGTTACGGCCAGCTGCGAGCGTTTCAGGCCCAGTTCGATAAACCGATCGCCGTCTTCCTGGTTCTGTGCGGCGATCAGCGTAATGCGGCGCAGCATATCGCGCATGAATCCGCCAATTTTCTTGTAGCCAGCGGCGGAGCGAGCCGACAGGCGCGCATTGGCGATCACCAGGGGGATTTGCCGCTGATGCAGTGCGTTGATCAGGTTAGGCCATAGCTCGGTTTCCATGATGATCACCAGCTTGGGATTCACCTGGTCGAGGAAGCGGTTCATGGAACCGGGCAGATCGTAGGGCAGATAGACATGATGCACGTCTTTGCCGAAAGCGGACTGGACGCGTTCTGAACCTGTCGGGGTCATTGTGGTCACAGTTATCGGCAAAGCGGGGTAACGATGGCGCAGCGCCCGCACCAGCGGGATGGCCGCCAGCGTTTCGCCGACGGAGACGGAATGCAGCATAATGCCGCCCGGCACGACTTTCCCGGCGCAGAAGCCATAGCGTTCCGCCCAGCGTTTACGGTAGGCTGGAGCTTTGCGGCTGCGCAGCAGTAAGCGGAGCCAGATCAGGGGTTGGATGAGGTAGAGTAGTACCTGATATAAACGCAGCAACATTCTATCAATTTCATTTATATGGGTTATTCGGAATAGTACCATAACTGGAAGGGAAAGGCGCTAATTTGGTAACCTTGGGTGTCAGTTTCAGACAACCGGCGAGCGATTTCGCCGATAGGCTCGGAATGAAGAATATTTTAATTATTCGCCGCGACAACATCGGCGATCTTGTTTGCACTACGCCCTTGATTGAAGGGGTGAAAATTGCCTATCCAGACGCAAAAGTTTATCTGCTGATCAATAAAGTCAGCCAGGACGTTGTTAAAAACAACCCTCATCTCGAGAAAGTCTTTGTCTATAAAAAGGCCAAGCACAAGGCGAAAAATGAAACGACGTTGGGCGTTTATTTCGAACGTCTGATGATCTTCCTGAAGCTGCGCAAAATAAAGTTCGATGCGGTCATTCTGGCCAACCCGGTGCCTTGCAAATACAGCCTGCGTTTAGCAAAAATGGCCGGCGCCACCCATATCATCGGTGCCGATCTGGGCACGAAAGAGATTCAGCGCCCGTTCCGCAAGGACGATTTCCGCGGCCTCCATCAGGTCGAACACACCTACAGCTATTTATCGGCGATCACCGATCAAGCCATTCCGATCCCGCCGGTGCGGGTATTCCTGACGCCGGAAGAGCGGCAATTGGCGGTGCAGCGGCTGCAGGAACGTCTACCGTCGGTCGAACGGGTATGCGCCGTGCATATCAGCAGCCGCAGCCCGAAAAGACGCTGGCCGGTTGAACGCTATGCCGAAATCATCAACCGTCTGACCGCCGATCCCCACACCGGCGTGCTGATCTTCTGGTCGCCGCAGGGCACGCTGGCGCCGGACGACATCGGCGATCGGCAGCGCGCCGAACAGCTGCTGGCGCTGTGCCAAAACGAACGCGTCGCGCTTTATCCGACGGCGTCGGTGCGCGAGCTGTTGGGCGGGTTTGATTTATGCGACCGGGTGCTGTGCAGCGACGGCGGGCAGATGCATCTTGCCGCCGCGTTGAATAAGGACATGGTGGTGTTCTTTGGCGATACCGATAAAACGTCCTGGCATCCATGGACTGGCCGCCATCATATTTTGCAGAGTGAGTCGGGGCACTGTGAAGATGTTTCTGTCGATGAGGTTTGGCAGAAAATGCAGGCACTCAGCTAACGAAGAAAATAAGGCAGGTATCACCTGCCTTATTTATTTTTTTATTATTTTTCTTTCAGCTCAATATATTGACGGCAAATAGGGTCCAGCCCATAGTTCAGCAATTGCTGTTGATTTATCTGTGGCGGATTGGCGTAAATTTCCGCCATTTTTTCTGCCAGCGACGCTTCGTTTAATTCCGCCAACGCGTTAGCCATGCCGGCTTTTTCCAGAATTTCCGCAGGGCCGCCCGGACAGCGGGTGCTAACCACCGGCGTGCCGCACAACAGCGATTCTACCAGCACATTGCCAAACCCTTCGCTATCGGAGCTGAGCACCAACAGCGAGGCATGGCGGATAAACGGATAGGGATTGGCCTGGAAACCGAGGAATAGCACGCGCTCTGCGATACCCAAGTCTGCCGCCAGACGCTTGACCTCGGCGACGCGGGCGTCATCCCCGGTGCCGATCAAAGCCAGCGGCGCCTGAATACCGGATTGCACATAGGCTTTCAGCAGGCGGTCATGCCGCTTGGTGGCGTGAAAGCGGCCGACGTGCACCAGATAGTCCTGACCGGCCAGTTCGCAAGGTGCCGCCGCCTGTTGCCGGATGGCGTCGATGTCGAACGGGTTATTGATGACCGCCAGCCGACGCGGGCGGATCGGCAAATTCTGCTGCAGATCGCCGCCGACCGCCTGTGAAACGGCGACGATATTTCTCCCCTGGTAAACGTTGGCGATTTTACGTTGCTTGAGCCAGCGATCCAGGCCTTTGCGGTGGCCGAGGTAGGAAGTGGAGAGAATGCCGTGAATGCAGAACCACAGGCGATCCGCGGCCAACCGCTTGCTGCGGCTGACGATGCGATCGGTTTTATGCAGATTCGAGAACACCAGATCGAACGTGCCGTGTTGGCGCTCGTGTTCAGCTATTGCCCGATCCAGCGCGGCGGCGCGGCGTGAGAGCTCGGTCAGCTTGCGCCAGGGGGCACGGCTGCGATCGGCCACCACCTGATAATCAATGCCCGGCGGGATAGGGTAATTGCAGACGTCGCGCAGCGAGATCAGACTAACTTTATGCCCCTGTTGCTGCATGCCCTGGCACAGGGTCAACACCACTTTTTCCGCGCCGCCTCCCGGCAGGCCATCGATGATCATCAGAATACGCATAGCTAATCCAGTAACCGGTTATAGAGGGAAATGAGCTGTTCGGACAGATGCGCCGGCGTGGCCGTCATAATGCGCAATCTCGCCGCTTCGCCCATGGATGATCCCAATGCCTGGCGCGGCAGCGCCCGAATGGCCTCCGTGATGGCCGGTACGTCGAGCGCGTCCGTCACAAAGCCGTTCTGGCCAGGGGTGATAAACTCGGCGCCGCCGCAGGTGGTGCTGGTGACAACCGGCAGGCCGCAGGACATGGCCTCCAGAATCACATTCGGGAACGGATCGTACAGCGTCGGCAGCAGCAGCGCGTCCGCGGCCTGATAGAACGGCAAGGTCTGTTTCTGCACGCCCATAAAGTGAATGCGATCGCCGCAGCCCAGCGACTGCGCCAGCGCCCGGTAGCGTTTTTCGGCCTTGTCTTTGCCGACCACCAGGAGGTGGCTGTCGGTCACCGCCACGGCGCGGATGGCGGCGGCCAGCCCTTTGCGCTCGAAACCGGAGCCGACGAAGACCAGGCAGTGCGCCTGTTGCGGGATCTGATATTGCTCGCGCAGACGCCGGCGCTGGGCCTCGTCGGCGGGCGGGAACTTTTGGTTGTCGATGGCGTTATAGATCACCGTGATTTTGTCGGCGGGCACGCCAAAGTCGGCGATGATTTCCTGCTTGATCATCTCGGCGTTGCAGATGACGGCTTTCAGCTCCGGCGCGGCGTACATGGCGCGTTCGGCGCACATCACATAGCGGTGATAGCGGTTGGAGAACAGCCACTTGCGGCGCCACTCTGGCAGCAGACGCGCGCGTTGCAGCAGCCAGCGGCGGTGTACGCCGTCGCCGGCGCGGTAGATGTCGCAGCCGGGAATGCGTTCGTGGCTTTGCACCAGATCGAAGCGCTCTTTCTGCCACAGCGCCCTGGCCGCCACGGCGAAGCCCCGTTCGCGGCTGATGCGGCCGAGCTTTAACGGATTGCACAGGTGAATGTGCCAGTTGGGATTGGCGTCACCTTGCCATTCGCGGGTGATGACGTTCAGATCGAGATCCTGTTGTTCCAGCGCTTCCAGGGCGCGGGAAACGAAACGTTCGGCTCCGCCGTCCGGGCGGTATTTTTGGCGAACGATCGCCAAACGAAATGCTTTCATGCCAGCGTGCTCCGCGCGGCTGCAATCACCGCGTCTGTAGGAATAAGGTCGAGATACCGTTCGTCTGTGCCGGTATCAATGGCGTCCGGATCGGGCAGTTCGCCGAAGTCGCCGGCCCAGATCACGGCGCCGGTAGCCTGCCACGGCCGCCAGAAAGTCAGCTTGGAAGGGCCGAACAGCGCCACGCACGGCGTTTGCAGCGCGGCGGCCATGTGCATCGGCACTGAATCCACGCCGATAAACAGCTTGGCGTGATCAATCAGGGCGGCCAGTTGGCGCAGCGTCAGCTGGCCGGCCAACGAGATTACGCCCTGCGGCGGGCAGAGCGCCAAAATGCGCTCTACCATGGCTTGTTCTCTGGCGTCGGGGCCGGAGGTGATCACCAACTGGTGTCCGTCGGCCTGCAAGGCGGTGAGGGTGGCGGCCATTTTCTCTTCGCTCCAGCATTTGAAGAACCAGCGCGAGGTGGGCTGCACCACAATATAACTGCCGGCGACGCCCTGTTTCTGCAACCGTTGCTCACAGGTCTGCCAATTCTGCGGATCGTAACTCATGGTGACATGCTCATTGAGCGTGGGCAGGTTCAGCGGCGCCAGCAACGAGAGATTTTGTTCGACGGTATGCAGGTGGGCGTGATTGTCCACCGGCACCAGCTGCGTGTGACAGTGGCGCCACAGGAAGCCGCGGCGTTTGGGGAAATCGAAGCCCAAACGGATGCGCGCGCCGGTCAGGCGCGTGATGATGGCGCTGCGCCACTGATCGGCCAGATTGACCACCAGATCGTAGCGCTGCGCCTTCAGGCGGCGCAGCAGCGCCAGCTCGTGCCCCAGATGCGCGCGGACGCCCTGTTTCTTCCATTGGCGGTCGATGGCGAACAGCGTCGACAATTCCGGATTACTGGCCAGCATCTCCTGCGTTTCCTGATACAGCAGCACATCGATCTGCGCCTGCGGGTAGTTTTGCCGCAGGCTGCTGATGACCGGCGTGACCAGCAGCATATCGCCGTGATGGCGCAGTTTTATGATCAAAATACGCTGTACGGATGGGGCGGAAGTTAGTGCTGGCGCGTCGTTCATCATGAGTCGCTTTCTGGGAAACCAATCTTTGATTCTAAATGACCCGATCGCATGTGGCTACTGTTGCACGGTTTTCTTGCCGGGCCGCAAAAAAATCGCCGAGCCGGGGACGAATGCGCTTCAACGTTGTCCAAACCAGGCAGCAAAGTCGTTTGCCCTGGCGAAACGGCCTGCGTAACATAGTGCATTCTGTTGATATCAGGCTCGATATTCATGACTAAACCGGCGTTTCTCATCACCATTGATACCGAAGGCGATAATCTGTGGCAAAACCACGATCGCATCGCGACCGAAAACACACGTTTCTTGCCGCGCTTTCAGGCGCTGTGCGAGAAATACGCCTTCAAGCCGGTTTATCTCACCAACTATGAAATGGCGATGGACCCGACCTACGTCGAGTTCGCGCGCGACGTGATCGCCCGCGACGCCGGCGAGGTCGGCATGCACCTGCACGCCTGGAACAGCCCGCCGTTGACGCCGCTGACCGACGATGACTGGCGCCACAAGCCTTATTTGATCGAGTATCCCGCCGATCAGATCCGCGCCAAGGTCGATCACATGACCAAGCTGCTGGAAGATGCCTTCCAGACCAAAATGCTTAGCCATCGCGCCGGCCGTTGGGCGTTCAACGAATACTATGCCTCACTGCTGCTGGAATACGGCTATCAGGTGGACTGTTCTGTGACGCCGCGGGTCAACTGGCAGTTTTCGCCGGGTAACCCGCAGGGCAACGGCGGTACCGATTACAGCCGGTTCCCGTCGCAGGCCTATTTCATCGATCCGCAGAACATCGCCAAGCCGGGCGCTTCGGCGCTGCTGGAAGTGCCGATGAGCATCCAGTACAAGCATTCGGCGCTGATGAATGCGTTCAAGCAGGGCTATGATCGGCTGCGCGGCAAGCGCCGTTCGCCGTCCGTCAACTGGCTGCGGCCGAGTGGCGGCAACGTGGCCAAGATGATCAGCGTGGCCGAGACCTCGCTGGCGCAGGGGCATGACTACGTCGAGTTTATGCTGCACTCCTCCGAGTTTATGCCGGGCGGCAGCCCGACGTTCAAAACTGAACAGGATATCGAAGTGCTGTACCGCGATCTGGAGCAGCTGTTTGACTGGCTGCAGCAGCGCACGGTGGGCATGACGCTGGCCGAGTATTATCAACTTAAAGCGAACTAAGCACGCACATGTCGAAGAAATGGAAAATCAAGGTTGCCGACTGGTTCTTGCGGCGCTATACGGCGAAGTACGGCCGTTTTCAGGACAAGGCGACGTTCGACGGCGCCCAGCAGTTTGACAATATCGTCATCTATTCCACCACGGCGTTGGGCGACTTCATGTTCAACACGCCGGCATTGAGGGCGATGCGGGAACGCTACCCCAACGCGCACATCACGCTGGTGGTGCACAAGAAAAACCGCGAGCTGGTGGAAAACGGCCGCTATTACGATCGCGTGGTGTATTGGGACAGCAAGATCAAGACGATACGCCCGTTGCTGAAATCGCTGCGCGAACATCAGCCGGATTTGGCGCTGATCCTGCACTCCCATCTGCCTTATGACATCATCAGCGCCGTACTGGCCGGGGCGAAGTACATTATCCGCGATAACTACAGCTCGGGCATTTGCGGGCTGGAGCCTTGGCTGACCAACTATGTCTTCCATTATTACGGCCACTTCGTGCGCCGCAAGCTGGAGCTGATTTCCATTTTAGGTTGCCGCAGCGACGATCCGACGATGGAAATTCCCGTGGATTATCAGCGCGGCGTCAAAAGCAGCGACCACCCCACCATCGGGTTTCAATTGGGGGCATCGACGGAGTCGCGTTGCTGGCCGGTTTCACACTATGCACGGCTGGCCGATGAGCTGGTGGCGAAGCACCCCAATGTACGCATCGTGCTGATTGGCGCACCGTTTGATGACGGCAAGGCCAAACAGTTTATGAGCCTGATCGGCTCGCAAACGCAGGCCTGCGTGGATAACCAGATCGGCAAAACGGGGCTGCAAGGCTTGCTGACGTTGCTCGACAGTTTCCATGTTCTTGTCACCGGCGACACCGGGCCGCTGCATCTGGCGGTGGCGTTGAAGGTGAAAACCATCAGCCTGTTCGTGACCGCCGATTCACGCTCCACCGGGCCGATTCAGGATCCTGAACTGCACCGCATCATTCAGGTGTCTCGTACCGGCTATACGATGCCGCTGGAGGCGGAAAGCCCGATGGGGGTTATCCAGCCGCAGCGGATTTATGACGAGTTGGTCGCGCACGTGCCTTTAGCGCGCTAAAGGCGAGACGACGCATCGGCCGCCCGGCCGATGCGGTTAGTGCGGCCTGCGCCCGCGCAGCTTCGAAAGAAAGGTATCCACTCGCGCATAGCGCATCTGACGGACTTTTTTGCCCGGCACGTCGCTGTTGCGGCAGATATCGGCGGCGCGGCGCAGGATATGCAGCGTTGCCGGCGCGTAATGGTAATAGCCGTACACCGCCTTCGACATGCTTTTCACCTCGGAAAAGCAGTTGGCCAGCATCAGGGCGGCCAACCGGCGCAGCGGCTCATCCCCAGAATGCTGCGCCACAAAGCGCAGCATTTTCTCCATAGCGAACAACAGATCGTCAATATCTTTGGGTTTGATATTGCGGGTGATGCCCTGGTTGTTGTCCCGATAGAAGTAGAGTTCGCACTCAAGATGGGCGATGCGGCGAGTTTTGAAATACTGAAAAGGCGTGAAAATCACGTCTTCATAGCGCCTGCCGTCTTCGAACGCTTCCCCTGCCAGCAGCGTGCGTTTATATACCCGGCTCCAGAGATGCCACATTGAGCGCGCGAACAGCGGTTGCAGGCAGCTCAGCCCCAACTGTGAAAAGTCGTAGGCTACGGGCTGCGTCGCGCGGTTCTCGGATTTCGGCGGTTGTTCGGTGAACTTCTGATAATTAAAATCGATCAGGTCATACTCACCGGCGATCAGCAGGGGATGCAGGATCGCCAGATAGTCGTCGCTCAGCAGATCGTCGCCGTCGAGAAAGGTGACGTAGCGCCCGGTGGCTTGCTGCAGGCCGACATTGCGGGCGTGTGCAATACCGCCGTTGGCCTGAGAAATAAAAGCCACCTGCGGATGCTGCCGCTGCGCCAGATACCGGCTGACCAGCGCCCCCGACGCATCGGTAGAGCCATCGTCGATGATCACCACCTCAATATCATCAGAAATCTGCGTAAATAACGAATCCAGCGCAGCGATGATGAACGCTTCGTTATTATAAAACGGCACGATAACGCTGAGCAGCGGTGGTTGAATGTTCACGCGGCCTGCTCCTGTGTGGAAGTCTGTCTCGCCACGGAGAGCACTCCGGCGATCAGCGCCAGACAGAACATGGCGGTGCCTTCCGTGCTGAAGAAGATGACGTCGCTCAGCCCGTAAACGAACAGGCTGGCGCTCACGCTCAGCAACAGCGCGTTGCGCTGCGGCCGGAACGAAGAGAAGAACAGGCAGACATAGAGTGCCAGCAGCAGCAGTACGCCCCAGACGCCCTTGAGCGAATAGGTTTCCAGCAGCTCGTTGTGCAGGTGGACGTTGATATAGGGCATAACGCCAGACAGGCGAGGTTGCTGTGCGACCATCGCACGGATCTCTTCGCCGCGCTGTTCGGCGGATTGGCCCCAGGGGGCTTGTGAGCCGGTACGCCATGCCAGCGTTTGCATCGACAGCCGTGAAATGATCGAGTTTTCAGTCTGTGGCTGATCCATCAGACGCATATCGGTCTCAAAGGCCTGAATGCGTTCTTCTATCTGCGGTTTAAACACCAGGCCGCAGGCTACGAGCAGCAGCGGTACCGAGGCCATCAACGCGAGTTTGTGTTTTCTGGAAACCAGTTGCTTGGTGGCCAGCAGCGACAGACAAATCGCCACCGGGTAGACCAGCATCGCCGCGCGGGTGCCGGTGAGCACCAGCGCAGAGAAGGACAGCAGGAATGCCGCAATGTATAACACCAGACGGTAGCGGGTGCGCAGCATCAGGATGGCTTGCATCATGACCAGATCGATGGCGGTCATCAGGTAGGCGGCGACCGTGGCGCGATCGAAGTTGAGCTCTACGCGCGGGATATCCAGACGCAGCCCTTGATAGAGGGAATAACCGTTGATCGCCAGACCGGTGACGAGAGCCACAACGATCAACAGGCGCTGCACGCACAACCGCTCATTGAGCGCAATCAGCAAGATGAAAGCGGTCGCGAGCTGCAGTTTGCCGGTCGACATATAAGAGCGATAGATATTGATGTAGTCACCCGGCTGTTTGAAGTGATGCATCCAGAGGATGGTTCCCATACCTACGCTGAACATCAACGCGGGCAGCAGCAGATTTCTAACGTTGCTGAAGTAGTAGCGCGGATACAGGCAAACGGCGATAAAGGCGATGTAGCTGGAAACGTAAAACAGATTGCGTCCGGTCGCGGAACCGAAAGGGATGGTGCAAAAAGCGATGGCGCACCCCAGATAGATCAGATAGCTGAAGGCAGGGTGCGGCGTTCTGTATTTTAGCATCGGGCGTGTTTTCCGGCTCACGTTTCAATTAAGCGATAAAGGATCGCAGCGTGTCGTCGAATTCAACTTTGAACTGAGCATAGTTGAAATGTTCCGCAGGATAGCGCTGCGCATTTCGGCTCAGAGTCTGGTAGGTTTCTCGCTCCAGCAATTTCTCAACGGCATCCGCACAGTCGATATGCGACAGCAGCTTGGGCGCTACCAGGCTGTCGGTCAACGGATCGTAGACCTCATGCGGGAAGTCGACCTCGATATCGGTGAGCTGCCGGTGCTGTTCGATGGTGACCGACGGCGTCAGGCCAATGCCGCAGACCCCGTCTTTCACCGCTTCCGGCTGGCCGTCGACCTGCGGGAAGATGACCGGCACGCCGAAATAGAGCGATTCCATGCAGGACAAGCCGAACGGCTCGGTGATCGGCGTGCTCATGTAGATGTGCGTGCGATTGAAGAAACCGGCGACGTCATCCTGATAACCGCTGAAGGTGACGCGATCGCCGAGCTGGAGCCGGGCCGCCAGCGCCTCGAACGCCGCGCGATCCGGCCCTTTGCCGGCCACTTCCAGCGTGACGTCATGCCCGCGTCGCAGCAGTTCCTGCATCATCAATAATGAAACGCTGATGCCTTTCAGGCTGACCAGACGCGAGGCGGTGCCGATTCTGATCGGCTGTGACAGCGTTTTCGGCGTGTTGTCGATCCCCGCCGGCGTCTTGATGCGGTTGATCACCACGTGGTTTGGGCAAGGCAGATTAAAGCGCAGCTCCATCACCCGCTTCGAGGCGTGTGAGGCGGAAATCACGCCGTCCAGCATGGCGAAGAAACGCAGCGTCTTTTGATTTTTCGGGTAGCGCCAGGAGCAGCCGTGATCGTAGTAAACCAGCTTGCCGCGCTTGGGTTTGGCCGCCAGCCCCGGCACCAGGTCCCAGACGATCACCACGTCGGCGTTGGCCCGCTCGATTTTCCACTTCAACAGAAATTTTCGCAGGAACTGCGGGCAGCGCAGCGGCAGCGCATTGATCAGGCGGTTGGCGAAGGTGACGGGTTGGTGCGCCGGCAACTGGCGGCGGATCTCCTCGCCGATGTCGCCGCTGATGCACAGGACCTGGTTGCTGCCGTTGGTGGTATCGTTGATGTACTGCAGGAACAGGCGCTCGACGCCGCCCATTTTACCCAGGTTGATAATGTGCAGTTTTTTCATGCTATAACCTTTTGCAACGCCTGCCATGCCGTATCGGCGTCAATTGTCGCCATGCTTTTTTCCGGCGAAATCAGCGAGTGCTGATTTTGCCCGTAGCCGCCGATCAGGCCGGGATCGGTTGGCCCGAACAGCGTGATGTTCGGTTTGTCGAGCGCGGCGGTCAGATGACTGAGTCCGGTGTCGACCGAGACCACGCCCTTGGCGCCGGCCAGCACGTCAGCCACCTGCTGCAGGCTGAGCTTCGGCAGCACTTCGACATGTGGAAAACCTTCCGCCAAGCGTAGCGCGCGCTGATGTTCATGCTCTGCGCCCCACGGCAGTTTGATCTTCAGCCCGCTGTCGGCCGTCAGCGCGATCAGCTCGCGCCAGTTCTGCTCCGGCCAATGCTTATCGTCACGGGTTGTCGCGTGCAGAAACACCAGATATTGACCGGCATCGACCGGCGGCTGGCTGAGAAAACGCGCGGCGATGGCGTAATCGCCGTAGCTGCCCGGTTTATCGTAGCCGAGGCTTTTGGCGAACAGCTCGCGCGTGCGTTCCACCGCGTGCTGCTGTTTGTCTATCTCATGACGCACGTTGTAGAACCAGCTGGCGAACGGCTCGCGCGCACTCTTGCAGTCCGGGCCATGTTTGTTGCCTTTGGCGACGCGGGTGATCAGCGCGGCGCTTTTGATCAGGCCCTGCGCGTCGATCACCACGTCGTAATGGCGTTCTTGCAGCGCGCGCTTGAAGTCGCAGCGCTGCTGTCGGGTGTCGCTGCCGAACCAATTTTTACGCCAGCGGCGAATGGCCACCGGGATCACGCGATCCACTGCCGGATGCCAGGTGGGGATTTGGCTGAAACCTTCTTCCACCACCCAGTCGAAGCGGATATCGGGAATGGCCTGCAGCGCGTCGGTCAGGGCGGGCAGCGTATGCAGCACATCGCCCATCGAGGACGTTTTTACGATTAACACCTGCATGACTATTCCTCGCTGGCGACAAGTAACGGCGTCAGCGCATCCAACACTTGCTGCGGCTGAATATCGATCAAACTTTGGTGGTATCCCTGCTCGGCATCGCCTTTACGCACCTTGTGATAACCGCTGATCAAGCGGATAACCCGCGCCTTGTCGGAGAGCGGCGGCGTGAAGTCGGGGCTGCTTGGGCCGTACAAGGCTATCAGCGGTTTGTTCAACGCTGCGGCAACGTGCATTAAACCGGAGTCGTTGCTGACCACCGCCCGGCAGGCCGCGATCAGGATCACCGCCTGCTCCAGCTGGGTTTTTCCGGCCAGGTTAAGGCAGAAATCGCGCGCGTCTTCCTGCAACGCGGCGCGGATCTGTTCGCCGGCCTCGTGGTCTTTTGCCGAACCGAACAGCGCGATTTGATAGCCGCTCTCGATCAGCCGTTGAGCCAGCGCTGCGTAGTGATAGTGCGGCCAGCGCTTGGCGGGGCCGAACTCCGCGCCTGGGCAGAAGCCGACGATCGGGCGGCTGTCGGTCAGGTTGAAGGCCGAAGTAGTTTCGGCGATCTCTTCGTCGCTCACCCGCAGCTGCGGCCACAGCAGCGGCTGCGGCAGATCGTCGGCGCGCTGAACGCGGCCTTTGTCATAGGCCAGCGCCACATAGCGCTGCACCATCAGCGGGAAAGCGGCCTTGTCGAGCACGCGGACGTCGTTCAGCAGGCCGTAGCGCATTTCGCCCCGCCAGCCGGTGCGCTGCGGGATATCGGCGAAGAAAGGCACCAGCGCGGATTTGAACGAGTTGGGCAGAACGTAAGCGCGATCGTAACGGTTGGCGCGCAGGGCGCGCCCCAGGCGGCGGCGTTCGCCGAGCCCCAGCGCGCCGTGGCCCAGCGGCATCGCCAGCGCCTGATTGACTTCCGGCATGCGCGCCAGCAGCGGGCGGCACCAGGCCGGCGCCATCACATCGATCTCCGCCGACGGGTATTCGGCCTTCAGGGTGCGATAGAGACTTTGCGACATCATCATGTCGCCAACCCAAGAAGGGCCGATAACCAGTATTTTCATACCCAGCGTTAATTCCTTCAGCTTATGCGGTGCGGTTCAACCAGGCCATATACTCTTTCACGCCTTCGGCGACCGTTTTGAACGGTGCGTCGTAGCCGGCGGCGCGCAGCTTGGTCAGATCGGCCTGGGTGTACGCCTGATAGCGGCCCTTCAGCTTTTCCGGGAACTCGATGTATTCCACCGCGCCTTTCTGATGGAAGTCCACCACCGCGTCGGCCACCGCCTGGAAGGTTTCCGCCCGGCCGGTGCCGCAGTTGAAGATGCCGGATTTGCCGGTTTCCCAGAACCACAGGTTAACCGCCGCCACGTCGCCGACGTAGATGAAGTCACGCTTGAAGTTTTCGCTGCCGGCGAACAGTTTCGGGTTTTCGCCGCGGTTGATCTGGGTGTTCAGGTGGAAGGCGACGCTGGCCATACTGCCTTTGTGGCCTTCGCGCGGGCCGTAAACGTTGAAGTAGCGGAAGCCGCAGATCTGCGAGTCCGCTTCCGGCAGGATCTCACGCACGTACTGATCGAACAGGAATTTGGAGTAGCCGTACACGTTGAGCGGCGCTTCATACTGACGCTCTTCGATAAACTCTTCGCGGCCGCCGTAAGTGGCGGCTGAGGAGGCGTAGAGGAACGGGATTTCGCGATCCAGGCAGTAGTGCAGCAGATCTTTGGAGTACTGATAGTTGTTGTCCATCATGTACTTGCCGTCCCACTCGGTGGTCGCGGAGCAGGCGCCTTCGTGGAACACCGCTTCGATTTCGCCCAGATCGTCGCCGGCCACGATGCTGGCGATAAAGTCTTCTTTATCGATATAGTCGGCGATGTCCAGATCGACCAGGTTGACGAATTTGGTGCCGTCTTTCAGGTTATCCACCACCAGGATATCGCGATATCCCTTGTCGTTCAGTGCCTTAATGATGTTGCTGCCGATCATGCCGGCGCCGCCTGTGACGATAATCATTGGGTTACCCCTGCTAAGCTGCTGGCGGGGCACAATGCCCCACGCTCAATGGCGGTTATCATAGCATTTCATGCCGCGGCAAACAGCGGAAGGGCTCCGAATATCCCGCATTGCCATTGAAGTCCGCTTTTTGCCGTGATATCTGCTGCAATTTTAATATTCTCTCCCGCGCATTCTCGTCAGTTTGGTTACAAATCAGTAAAATATGCCGTAAATAGCCCAATCCTGGAGATAACCGAATGTCAGCGTCTTTTTATCAGCAGTTGGAACAACAGCTTGCCGCCACTCGCAGTGAAGGGCTGTTCAAGGAAGAACGCATCATCACCTCCGCGCAGCAGGCGGATATCGCCGTTGCCGACGGCAGCCATGTGATCAACTTCTGCGCCAATAACTACCTGGGCCTGGCCAACCATCCGGCGCTCATCGCCGCCGCCAAGTCGGGGATGGACAGCCACGGTTTCGGCATGGCGTCGGTGCGCTTCATCTGCGGCACCCAGGACAGCCACAAGCAGCTGGAACAGAAACTGGCGGCCTTTTTGGGCATGGAAGACGCGATCCTGTACTCCTCTTGCTTCGACGCCAACGGCGGGCTGTTCGAAACCCTGCTCGGCCCGGAAGACGCGATTATCTCCGATGCGCTGAACCACGCGTCGATCATCGACGGCGTGCGCCTGTGTAAGGCCAAGCGCTATCGCTACGCCAATAACGACATGACCGAGCTGGCCGCGCAGCTGAAACAGGCCAAAGCCGACGGCGCGCGGCACATTCTGATCGCCACTGACGGCGTATTCTCGATGGACGGCGTAATCGCCAACCTGAAAGGGGTTTGCGATCTGGCGGACGAGTATCAGGCGCTGGTGATGGTGGATGACTCCCATGCGGTGGGCTTTGTCGGCGCCAACGGGCGCGGCACCCATGAATACTGCGAAGTGATGGGCCGCGTCGATATCATTACCGGTACGTTAGGCAAAGCGCTGGGCGGCGCGTCCGGCGGCTACACCGCCGCCAAGAAAGAAGTGGTGGAGTGGCTGCGCCAGCGCTCGCGTCCGTACCTGTTCTCCAACTCGCTGGCGCCGGCGATCGTCGCCGCGTCGATCAAAGTGCTGGAACTGCTGGAAGAGGGCGACGCCCTGCGCGATCGCCTGTGGGCCAACGCGCGTCTGTTCCGCGAAAAAATGACCGCCGCCGGCTTCACCCTGGCCGGCGCCGATCACGCCATCATCCCGGTCATGCTGGGTGAGGCGAAGCTGGCGCAGGAATTCGCCAATGCGTTGCTCAAGGAAGGCATCTATGTGACCGGTTTCTTCTATCCGGTGGTGCCGAAAGGCCAGGCGCGCATCCGTACCCAGATGTCCGCCGACCACACCCCGGAGCAAATCGAACGCGCAGTGGCGGCGTTTACACGTATCGGTAAGGATCTTGGCGTTATTGCATAAGGTAAAACCATGAAAGCACTGTCAAAACTGAAAGCGGAAGAAGGGATTTGGATGACCGACGTGCCTCAGCCGGAGCTGGGCCACAACGACATCATGATCAAAATCCGCAAAACCGCGATCTGCGGCACCGATGTGCATATCTACAACTGGGACGAATGGTCGCAAAAAACCATTCCGGTTCCGATGGTGGTCGGCCATGAATACGTGGGCGAAGTGGTGGCGATCGGTCAGGAAGTCAAAGGCTTCAGCATCGGCGATCGCGTGTCCGGTGAAGGTCACATCACCTGCGGGCACTGCCGCAACTGCCGCGGCGGCCGCACGCACCTGTGCCGCAACACCGTCGGCGTGGGCGTGAACCGTCCGGGCAGCTTCGCGGAATACCTGGTGATCCCGGCGTTCAACGCCTTCAAGATCCCGGATAACATCTCCGACGAACTGGCTTCGATCTTCGATCCGTTCGGTAACGCGGTACACACTGCGCTGTCGTTCGATCTGGTCGGGGAAGACGTGCTGGTGTCCGGCGCCGGCCCGATCGGCATCATGGCGGCGGCGGTGTGCAAACACGTCGGCGCCCGCCATGTGGTGATCACCGACGTTAACGAATACCGTCTGGAACTGGCGCGCAAGATGGGCGTGACCCGCGCGGTGAACGTCAGTAAGGAAAACCTCAACGACGTGATGGCCGAGCTGGGTATGACCGAAGGATTCGACGTCGGTCTGGAAATGTCCGGCGCGCCGCCGGCGTTCCGCACGCTGCTCAATGCCATGAACCACGGCGGACGCATCGCCATGCTGGGCATTCCGCCTTCGGATATGTCGATCGACTGGAACCAGGTCATCTTCAAAGGGCTGTTTATCAAAGGGATTTACGGCCGCGAAATGTTCGAAACCTGGTACAAGATGGCGGCGCTGATCCAGTCCGGCCTGGATTTGACCCCAATCATCACCCACCGTTTCTCGATCGACGAGTTCCAGCAGGGCTTCGACGCCATGCGCTCCGGCAAGTCGGGTAAAGTGGTGCTGAGCTGGGATTAATCTCGACAGACGTGAAAAAGGCCGGAATTCCGGCCTTTTTTTATGCTTGCGGTTTGGCTTGCGTCCAGTGTTGCCAATGACGCTTGATGAAGGTCACCGGCGGCGAGGTGGCTATGCTGTCGGCGATGACGCCCAGCGCGGTGCCGGCGTTGGCTTTTTCCTTCGGCGGTTTGACCTTGCACTGTTTGATGCCACCGCTGAACGGATTTTTCGGCTGCGGTTTTTGCGGTTTGACCGGCGGCGGGACGTAGCTGCCGCCGCCGTTGCCCTGCGGTTCGTTCAGCAGCGCGCTCGGTTTGACCAGCACGATATCGGCGGGCAGCGACGGCAGCATCTGCTGCAGCACTTTCACCGTCGCCGGACGTGGATGCCCGATGGCGATGGCGGAACCGTTGCGCCGCGCCAATTCAACCGCGCGATTGAACTGGCGGCGGATGTCGGCTTCGTTCGCGGTATCGTCGAGGAACACCTTGCGTTTGATCACTTTCACGCCGGTGCCGGCCGCGGCGCGGGTCGCCTGGCTGTTGCCGATGGTCATGCTGTCGAGGAAGTACAGGCGGTAGCTTTCGAGCGCCTGCATCACTTTCTGCATGCCCGGCAGGCTGGAGGTCATGGCGCTGCCCATGTGGTTGTTCATGCCGACCGCGTAAGGCACATTGTTCACCGCGTTGCGGATGATGCGCTGGATCTCGTCGCTGCTCATGGCAGGCTGCAGGGTATCGCGCTCCAGCGGCTGCTTGCTGAGCGGCGCCATTGGCATGTGGATCAAGACTTCGCGGCCCTGGCTGTGGGCGCGAGTGGCCATCAGGCGGGCATGCGGCGCGTTGGGCAATACCGCAACCGAGATCGCCGTTGGCATTTGCAGCACTGCGTTTTCTTCGTGAGGGCGGTAGCCCACGTCATCGATGACGATGGAGAGTTTTCCTGCCTGCGCAGCGTAAACCTGCAGCAGACAGCCTATTAACAGAGCTGTACGGGTTTTGACATAGTGCAAATCTATCTTCCCAACCACGGCAGTGGGTTAACCGCCTGTCCCTGACGACGGATTTCGAAATAGAGCGACGGCGTTCCCTGGCCGCCGCTGGTGCCGACCAGAGCGATCGGCTGGCCGGCGCGCACCTGCGCCCCGACGTTGACCAACGCGCTTTGGTTGTAGCCGTACACGCTCATGTCGCCTTTACCGTGTTCGACCACCACCATCAGGCCATAGCCTTGCAGCCAGTCGGCCAGCAGCACGCGGCCATCGGCGACGGCTTTCACTTCGCTACCTTCGCGGGCCTCAATCACCATGCCTTTCCAGCGTAGTTCGCCCTGCTGCTGTTCGCCAAAGCCGTGCAGCGTGCGGCCGCGTACCGGCCACATCAGTTGGCCGGCCGGACGACCGAGACCGCCGGTGCGCGCCATCAGCGAGCGATCGGCTTCGCTAGGTTTGTAGGTGGTGCCGGTTTTCTTCGCCTGCTGTTCCTTGATGCGCACCTGTTCGCGCACTTTGGCCGCTTCACGCGCTTCGCGTTCGGCGCGCGCACGGGCTTCGCGCTCCGCCCGGGCGATCTTGTCGCGCATGCGGGCTTCGTTTTGGCGCAGTTCCACCAGGCGTTGTTGGTCTTTTTCCAGCGAGGCTTCCAGCGCGGTCAGCGTTTTCTTGCGGGCGCCGCGCGCCTGCTCCAGCTTCTGCTGCTGTGTTTGTTGTTCGCTCAGTAAGGATTTTTGCTGGCCCTGTTTGGCCACCAGCGTGGTTTTTTGCTTCGCCAGCTCGGCGCGGGTCTGTTTCAGCTCTTCGATGGTTTTCTGGCGCGCTTCGTTCAGATAGCCGAAATAGGCCAGAATACGTTCGCTGCGCTGGCTTTCTTCACCGCTGAGGATCAGTTGCACGGCGCTGTGCTGCCCTTGCCGGAAGGCGGCGTCGAGCTGTTTGGCGAGGAGGTTTTGTTGGGTCGATTGCTGCTTTTGCAGTTTGGCTATCGAGGCGTTCAGGCCGGAAATATCCTTGCTCAACTGGGTGAGCGTGCCCTGGGTGTCGCGCAACTGGCGGCTGGCCTGGGCGATGGTTTTTTCCTGCTGACGCAGCTGATCCTGCAGCGAGCTGCGCTGCTGCTGCTGCTGCTTCACCGCTTTTTCTTTCTCGGCGATGCTCTGCTGGATGTCTTTCAGCTGGGATTTATTGTCTTCCGCCGCCTGGCCGGCGAGCGGCAACAGCAAGACGCCAGCGCAAAATACGCTGGCGCACATGGCGGTGAACGTCCTTGGCGCGGTGCGTTCAGGCAGCGGCCGGCTGCCTGCGTTTGCGCTTCGGGTTACCCTTGATAGTGCAAAAAACGCCTTCTCCCTCATGGAGAAGGATTATTCCACGATGAACAGCGGCTTACCAGTCATCTCTTGCGGGATTTCCATTCCCATCAGCGTTAACAGGGTTGGCGCGATGTCCGAAAGCTTGCCGCCTTCGACCGCCCGTGCCGGTTTGCCGACGTAAATCAGCGGTACCGGCAGGCTGGTGTGGGCGGTATGCGCCTGGCCGGTGGCCGGATCGCGCATCTGCTCGGCGTTGCCGTGATCGGCGGTGATCAGCAGTTGGCCGTCGACGTCGCGCACCGCGTCAACCACCTGGGCGATGCAGGCATCCAGCGTCTCCACCGCTTTGACCGCTGCTTCATACACGCCGGTATGCCCCACCATGTCGCCGTTCGGGTAGTTGCAGATAATGGCGTCGTATTTGCCGCTGCGGATGGCGCTCAGCAGTTTGTCGGTCAGCTCGGCGGCGCTCATCTCCGGCTGCAGATCGTAGGTGGCGACCTTCGGCGAATTGACCAGCACGCGGTCTTCCCCTTTGAACGGCGCTTCCACGCCGCCGTTATAGAAGAAGGTGACGTGGGCGTATTTTTCGGTTTCCGAGATGCGCAACTGGGTTTTGTCGTGCTTCATCAGCCATTCGCCGAAGGTGTTGGCCAGCGACGCCGGCGGATAGGCGCAGGCGGTCGCGATGTCGGCGGCGTACTCGGTCAGCATCACGAAATCGCCGAACTGCACCCGCTTGGCGCGCGGGAAACCGTCGAAATCCGCGTTCACGAAAGCGCGGGTGATCTGGCGCGCGCGGTCGGCGCGGAAGTTCATGAAGATCAACGCATCGCCGTCCTGCATCGCGGCATCGGCCTCACCGGCGGCGCGAATGATGGTCGGTTTAACGAACTCGTCGTTTTCACCGCGCTGGTAGGCGGCCTGCAGGCCGGCGATCGCATCGTCGGCCACGTAGTCGCCCTTGGCCGCGGTCAGCAGGTCATAGGCCAGCTGCACGCGATCCCAGCGGTTGTCGCGGTCCATCGCGTAGTAGCGGCCGATCAGCGAGGCGATGCGCCCGACGCCCAGCGCGGCGAAGGCGTCGCGGCAGCGTTGCAGCGGGGCTTCGGCGCTGCGCGGCGGCGTGTCGCGCCCGTCGAGGAAGGCATGCAGATAAACGGCTTTGGCGCCGCGTTGGGCGGCCAGCTTGATCATGGCCAGAATGTGCTCTTCGTGGCTGTGCACGCCGCCCGGCGACAGCAGGCCCATGATATGCACCGCCTTGCCGGCCGCTACGGCTTTATCGACCGCGGCGGTCAGCACCGGGTTGGCGAAGAAGTCGCCGTCGGCGATCGCTTTGTCCAGCCGGGTCAGATCCTGGTAGACGATGCGCCCGGCGCCCAGGTTGACGTGGCCGACTTCGGAGTTGCCCATTTGGCCGTCGGGCAGGCCGACATCTAGCCCGGAGGCGGCGATCAGCGTATGCGGCTGCTCCCGCCACAGACGGTCCATCACCGGGGTGCCGGCGTTCAGGATCGCGTTGTCCTGCCGCTCCTCACGGTGGCCGTAACCGTCCAGGATCACCAGTACCATCGGTTTTTTGTTGCTCGACATTGCATTGACCTCTTATGAACTTTTTAAGCTGCGAATAGCCATGCGCCCGCCGCAAGCATGGCTGTTCGCCCTCGAAAAACCGGCTGATTTTACATCGCCGCCGGCGAGAAATAGCCCAAAGAGATCAAGGTTGCGGCGAATCGCGCGGGCTTTTATGCTCTGACCTCGGGAATTTCTCAGCGCAGCCCGCAGTTTCTACAATCGCGCTTGCTTATTGGCTGTATTTGCCGCACTCGGCAGGTATACTCTGGAACCTTGACTTATTTATCCCTTAACTGACGGGAGTTGTTACACCCCATGCTGCAAGAAATTATGCCATTCGTAAGCAGACACCCGATTCTGAGCCTGGCTTGGATCGCTCTGCTGGTCGCCGTGATCGTCATGACCTTCAAAAGCCGTTTCTCCAAGGTCAAAGAGATCGCTCGCGGTGAAGCTATCCGCCTGATCAACAAAGAAGAAGCCGTGGTGGTCGACACCCGCAGCCGCGACGATTTCCGCCGTGGTCACCTGGCCAGCGCCATCAACCTGACCGCCAGCGAAATCAAAAGCGGCAGCCTGGGCGAGCTGGAAAAACACAAAGCGCAGCCGATCATCGTCGTGTGCGCCAACGGCACCGCCTCCCGCGAGCCGGCGGAGAACCTGAGCAAGGCCGGTTTTGAAAAGGTGACGATGCTGAAAGACGGCATCGCCGGCTGGAGCGGAGAAAACCTGCCGCTGGTGCGCGGTAAGTAACCGTTTAACCTATTTGAGGTGGCAATCCATGGCTAACATTGATATCTACACCAAAGCGACCTGTCCGTTCTGCCATCGCGCCAAGGCGCTGTTGAACAGCAAGGGCGCGGCGTTTAACGAGATCGCCATCGACGGCGATAGTGCCAAGCGCGAAGTGATGATCGAGCGCAGTGGGCGCACCACCGTGCCGCAGATTTTCATCGATGGCCGGCATATCGGCGGCTGTGATGATTTATATGAACTCGATGCTCGCGGCGGCCTGGATCCGCTGCTTTAAGCAGCTTGCCGGCTCACCGAGTGTCAATAAGGACGTTTAACCAAGGGTATTACTCACATGTCAGAACAAAACAGCACCGAAATGGCTTTCCAGATCCAACGTATCTATACCAAGGATATCTCCTTCGAAGCGCCGAATGCGCCGCAGGTTTTCCAGCAGGAATGGCAGCCGGAAGTTAAACTTGATCTGGATACCGCGTCCAGCCAGCTGGCTGACGAAGTGTATGAAGTGGTACTGCGCGTAACCGTGACGGCGAGCCTGGGCGAAGAGACCGCGTTCCTGTGCGAAGTGCAACAGGCGGGCATCTTCTCGGTAGCAGGTATCGAAGGCACGCAGCTGGCGCATTGCCTGGGTGCATACTGCCCGAACATCCTGTTCCCGTATGCGCGCGAGTGCATCACCAGCCTGGTTTCCCGCGGTACATTCCCGCAGCTGAACCTGGCACCGGTCAACTTTGACGCGCTGTTCATGAACTATCTGCAGCAGCAGGCGGAAGGCGAAGGTGCCGCACCACATCAGGATGCCTGATGAACACCGTCAATGCTTCAATGACTGTTATCGGTGCCGGCTCGTACGGCACCGCATTGGCCATTACGCTGGCGCGTAACGGCCATGCCGTGGTGCTGTGGGGGCACAACCCCGCGCAAATTCAAACGTTGCAGCAAGATCGCTGCAATCAGGCGTTTCTGCCCGACGTTCCTTTCCCCGATACCCTGCTGCTTGAGGCCGATTTGGCGCGTGCGCTGGCGGCCAGCCGCGACGTGCTGGTGGTGGTGCCAAGCCACGTGTTTGGCGACGTGCTGCGTCAACTGAAGCCGCATCTGCGCCCGGACGCCCGCATCGTGTGGGCCACCAAGGGGTTGGAAGCGGAAACCGGGCGATTGCTGCAGGACGTGGCGCGTGAGGCGCTGGGCGAGACGATCCCGCTGGCGGTGCTCTCCGGGCCGACGTTCGCCAAAGAGCTGGCCGCCGGTCTGCCGACGGCGATCGCGCTGGCGGCGACCGATGCGCAGTTCGCCGACGATCTGCAACAGCTGTTGCACTGCGGCAAGAGCTTCCGCGTCTACAGCAATCCCGACTTTATCGGCGTGCAGCTTGGCGGCGCGGTGAAGAATGTGATCGCCATCGGCGCTGGCATGTCCGACGGCATCGGTTTCGGCGCCAACGCCCGCACCGCGTTGATTACGCGCGGGCTGGCGGAAATGAGCCGTCTGGGTTCTGCGCTGGGCGCCGATCCTTCGACGTTCATGGGCATGGCGGGGCTGGGGGATCTGGTGCTAACCTGCACGGACAACCAATCGCGCAACCGCCGCTTCGGCATTATGCTGGGGCAAGGTAAAGGCGTGCAGGAAGCGCAGGACAGCATCGGTCAGGTGGTCGAGGGCTATCGCAATACCAAAGAGGTGTTGGCGCTGGCGCAGCGGCACGGCGTGGAAATGCCGATCACCGAACAGATTTATCAGGTGCTTTACTGCCATAAAGACGCCCGCGAAGCGGCGCTGAGCCTGCTGGGGCGAGCCCGAAAGGACGAAAAACCCAGCGCGTGACATAAAACGATATGTCGGGGCAGCGGAATGCTGACCCCGCAAATGACCTGGGCCGCTCCGCGCTACCGTGTGAAGCGGCCCGTTTGGCAAGGCAAAGGGGTATGTGATGTCGTCAGAAGAGTTGGAACAGGTCTGGAACAGCATTAAATCAGAAGCGCGAGCACTGGCTGATTGTGAACCGATGCTGGCCAGCTTTTTCCATGCGACGTTGCTCAAGCACGAGAATCTGGGCAGCGCGCTCAGCTATATGCTGGCCAACAAGCTGGCGACGCCGATCATGCCCGCCATCGCGGTGCGCGAGGTGGTGGAAGAGGCCTACAAGTCCGACAATCAGATGATCGTTTCGGCGGCGCGCGATATCCTCGCGGTGCGGCTGCGCGACCCGGCGGTCGATAAATACTCCACGCCGCTGCTTTACCTCAAAGGGTTCCATGCGCTGCAGGCTTACCGCATCGGCCATTGGCTGTGGCAGCAAGGGCGGCAAGCGCTGGCTATCTACCTGCAAAATCAAATTTCCGTCGCCTTCGGCGTGGACATCCACCCGGCGGCGACCATCGGCTGCGGCATCATGCTTGACCACGCTACCGGCATCGTGATCGGTGAAACGGCGGTGGTGGAGAACAACGTTTCTATCCTGCAGTCGGTCACTCTCGGCGGTACCGGTAAAACCAGCGGCGACCGTCACCCGAAAATCCGCGAAGGGGTGATGATTGGCGCCGGCGCCAAAATTCTCGGCAATATCGAAGTGGGCAAGGGCGCGAAGATCGGCGCGGGTTCGGTGGTTTTGCAGGCGGTGCCGCCGCATACCACCGCCGCCGGGGTGCCGGCGCGCATCGTCGGGCGGCCGGAGAGCGATACGCCGTCGATGGATATGGACCAATACTTCAACGGTACCAACCACGGTTTCGAGTACGGCGACGGCATTTGAACGCCGTTTGCGTATCCATTCAGGGGGAGCTTTGGCTCCCCCTGTGTTTTTCAGGCGGCGGTCAGCCCTGTTTCGGGAACTGGGTGATATCGGTAACGATGTCGTCGATCGCCGCCTTGACGTCATCCGCCGTGACCGGCGTGCTGTCGTTGTTGACGGTTTTACCGTAGGCCTTGCGTACCACTTCCATCACCGTTTTACCGGTATCCTGGTCGATCAACTCGCCTTCAATATACAGCGCGGTATTTTGCGTCCGGTGCCCGGTAGCCGCCATGGTGCTGGCAACCACTGCAGCGACCGGCACCACTTCATAGAACTTCATGTCTTCGTTTTCGGCCGAAACGGCGGTGATGGCGAGTTTGGCCACCAGAACGCGCGAGCCCGTCGGGCTTGGCAGAATGGTAAAGCGGTTCTGCAGCGCGGTTTTGATTCGCTGGGTCGCGTAGGCCTTAATCTTGTTCAGCGTGTCCTGGCTGACGCGCGCCGTGGGTTTCTCCGCCGGGAAATAGACCACCGGTTGGAAATAGATACCGCGATAGTTGGATTCCTTGTAGCTCGGATCTACCCAGCGCAGCGTTTTATGACCGCTTGGCGAGGTGGTTTCCTGCAGTTTGCTGTAATCGGACAAGAAGCCCGAATATTGCGACGTTTGGGTGACTTTGGACGAACAGCCCGCCAGCAACAGGCCCGCTGCCAGAACGGCCATGGCAACGCTCAAGCGTTGTTTTTTCATGTGGTTTCCTATGATGAGTGGTGATTACCCTTACAAAACATAGCGCATTATCTGCGCCTCATCGGGCATTTTCGGGGCCGGGCGTGCCCTGCTGCGGCCTTTTTTCAGGATCGTGATGCGCCGCCGGTTTTCGCCACCAGTGCGGGTGATAAGGCAACGAGCAAGACGTCCGCTCTGGCCAGCGCCTGGTGTTGCTCTGCTTGCCATCGGGGCAACAAGGGCCAGAGATCCGCCTGATGTTCTGCCTGCAGGCACCAGACCTCCCGGTCGTGCCAATCGCCGAGGGCGTTTTGCACCGCTTTCAGGCCCGCCATTGCGGCGGGAGAGAGGGGGAGGCGTTGCGGGTAGGCTTCGGCCGCGTAGCGCAGGCGTTTGACCAGCAGCCGCAGACGGTGGCGATCGTAGCCGGTATCAGCCAACGCCCGGCGCAATTGCCGCTGCTGGCGCTGCAGGCGTCGATTCACACGGTGTTTGGCGAGGCGCTGCGCGATGCGGCGAAAGCGGTGCGGCCAGGCGTGCAATAGCGAAGGGAAGCTGATGAGCAGCGGGTTGGCGAGCAGTTGGCGGCAGCGGGCCTGAAAATCGCTTTGGCGCACGTTGGCCTGCCAATCGAGGCGATGGTGCGCCAATTCGACGATCAGCACCTCGAGATCGCGCAGAGGCGTCGTGAGCTTGCCCAACTCGGCGGCGGCCCGATCGAGCCGCGTTGCGCCGGGGCAGCCGCGCAACGGACGCAGCAGGCTGCGAATGCGGCGCAGGCAGACGCGCAAGTCGTGTAGCGCCTCGGTGTCTTGCGCCTGTTGCAGCCGCAACAGCGCCTCGTTCAGCGCCGATTCGAGCCGGCGAAGCTGGGTAACAATATCTGCGATGAAAGCCATGTGCCGTATCTGGAGAGGTTAACCCTTCCAGTATGGCGCGTCGTCGCGGATTACGCTTTGATCAGCGCGCCGGCATAGTCCAACTGCCGCCAGGCTTCATACACCACCACCGATACGGCATTCGACAGGTTCATGCTGCGGCTTTGCGCCTGCATTGGGATGCGGATTTTTTGCTGCGCGGGCAGCGCATCGAGGATGTCGGCAGGCAATCCACGCGTTTCCGGACCGAACAGCAGGTAGTCGCCGGCCTGGTAGCTGACGGCGCTGTGCGCCGGCGTGCCCTTGGTGGTGAGGGCAAACAGCCGCTGCGGGTTTTCGGCGGCGAGAAAAGCGGCGTAGTCGGCATGACGGTGGACGCGGGTGAACTCATGGTAATCCAGCCCGGCGCGGCGCAGGCGTTTGTCGTCCCACGGAAAACCCAGCGGTTCGATCAGATGCAGATTAAAGCCGGTATTGGCGCACAGGCGGATGATATTGCCGGTATTGGGTGGAATTTCGGGTTCAAATAAAACGATGTTCAGCATGTTGCAGGCCCCTCGTGAACGAGGGGCGCAGGATAGCAAACTCTTACTGTTCTGTCTTAGACGATAGGCGTTGATGATGCAGCGGCAGCCACAGCACCAGCCGCAGGCCGCCAAGCGGGCTGTCTTCGGCCTTCACCCAGCCGCGATGCTGGTTGACCGCCGCCTCGACGATCGCCAGGCCGAGGCCGGTGCCGCCGGACTCACGGTCGCGCGCTTCATCGGTGCGGTAGAACGGACGGAAGATCTGCTCGCGGTCTTCGGCGCTGACGCCGGGGCCGTCGTCGTCAACCTGGATGGTCACGCCCTGATTGTCGGCGCTGAACGCCACGGCAATGCGGGTGTGTGAATACCGCAGGGCGTTGCGCACGATGTTTTCCAACGCGCTGTCCAGCGCGCTCGCGTTGCCGAACAGCGTCCACGGACCTGGCGGCGCAGCGATCTCCAACTGCTTGCCCATCTGTTCCGCTTCGAAACGGGCGTTGTCCAGCACGTCGGCCCACAGTTCGTTGGCCTTCAACTGCTCGCGCGCCAGCTCGCCCTTTTGCTGCCCGCGCGACAGCGCCAGCAGATCGTTGATCATCGAATCCAGCCGCTGCGCTTCGGTTTCGATGCGCGCCAGTTCGTGCCCTTCGCCGTGGCGGCGGCGCATCAGCGCGGTGGCCAGCTGCAGGCGCGTCAGCGGCGTGCGCAGCTCGTGCGAGATGTCCGAGATCAGCCGTTGCTGAGCGTTCATCATGCGTTCCAGCGCGCTGACCATCTGGTTGAAGCTGGCGCCGGTGGCCAGGAACTCCTGCGGGCCGGCCTCCAGTTCCGGATGCTGCTTCAGGTTGCCGCGCGCCACGTCATCGGCGGCGTTCTTCAGCTTGCGTGCCGGTTTCGCCAGGCTCCAGGCCAGCCACAGCAGCAGCGGGGCGCTGATCAGCATGGTGACGATCAGCAGCAGCAGCGGCCGGTCGAACATCAGGTTGATGAAATCGGATTGCGGGCTGTTGGCGGGACGGATCAGGTACAGCTGGTAGTTGTCTTCGCCGTCGCGCACCGCGAACGGCCCGACCAGCTCGACGCGGCCGTACTTTTTCTTCTTGGGATGATCCGAATTATCGGATTGGCCGATGAAGTTGCGGACGATCTGCATTTCGTTGCGCTGCGCGCCGATCACCCGGCCTTCGCTGGTGACCAGCAACAGGCGTTGGCCCGGCGGCGCCCATTTGTCGATGGCGCGGAACAGGCGGCGCCACCACATCAGATCGTTGGCCGGATCGTTTTGCAACTCGGCCTCGACGTGCTGTTCCAGCATCAACCCCTGCCGCTGCTCGCTGTCGAGCAGCGAGGTCATTTGGCGGGAGTCGAGCTTGGGCACCATCAGCACCAGCATTAGCACCAGGGCTAACGTAAACCAGAAAATGGCGAAGATGCGTGCCGTCAAACTGTTGATCATGTTGCAGATACCATCAAATAACCACGCCCGCGCAGGGTTTTGAACCACGGATGCCCGTCTTTGCGATCCGGCAGCTTACGCCGCAGGTTGGAGATGTGCATGTCGATAGCGCGATCGAACGGAGTCAGGCGTTTGCCCAGCACTTCCTGGCTCAGCAGTTCGCGCGATACCACCTGCCCGAGGTGCTGCGCCAGCAGGTAAAGCAGGGTGAACTCGGTGCCGGTCAGATCCAGCACCTGGCCGTCGAAGCTGGCCTCCTGGCGGCCGGGATTCAGCTGCAGGCCATCGACATCCAGCGTCGGGGCGCCGCTGTCGACCTGCTGCTGCTGTTCGCTCCAGTTGGAACGGCGCAGAATGGCGCGAATACGCGCGACTAGCTCGCGATCGTTGAAGGGTTTCGGCAGGTAATCATCGGCGCCCAGCTCCAGGCCCAGCACGCGGTCCAGTTCGCTGCCGCGCGCGGTCAGCATGATGACCGGTGTCTGGTGATGTTGGCGCAGTTCTTTCAGCGTATCGATGCCGTTTTTCTTCGGCATCATGATGTCGAGCAGCAGCAGATCGATGGAGCTGTCCAGCAGCGACAACGCCTGCTCGCCATCGTGCGCGACGACGATATTAAAACCTTCCATTTCAAGCAGTTCTTTTAACAGCGAGGTCAACTCGCGGTCGTCGTCAACTAACAGAATCTTGTTCATTATGATTTACCTCCAGACGCAAAATACGTCATCAACTGTTGCCATTCCATGACTTTACGTAGTTTTACATGCACTGACGCAGGTTTTCAGGTGTAGCGGTACACTGCTCCTCGTTGATTCGCAAAGTGAGAAAGCTTGAGGAGTTGAAATGCGTAAGGTGACCGCATTAGTTATGGCATCACTGCTGGCAATTGGTTCGACCGCTGCCTTCGCTGCCGACACTATACCGGACACAGCCCAACCTCCCGGCAACGACGCGATGACCCGAATACCCGGCCAGCACCATATGTTCGACGGTGTCAGCCTCAGCGAACAGCAGCGCCAGCAAATGCGCGATTTGATGCGTCAGGCCCGGCACGATCTGCCTGGTGTCAATGTAGCTGAAATGGAAGCCATGCATAAACTGGTGACCGCAGAGAAATTTGACGAAGCCGCCGTGTACGCCCAGGCGGAGAAGATGGCCCAACAGCAGGTCAAGCGCCAGGTCGAAATGGCCCGGGTGCGCAACCAAATGTATAACCTGCTGACGCCAGAGCAAAAAAGTGTTTTAGACCAGAAACATCAGCAGCGTATGCAGCAGATGGAGCAACAAATTTCTGGTTTGCAGCAAGCTTCTGCCCAGAAGTGAAGTACGACTGAGTAGTCCCCTGTTTTTCCTTGCCATAGACACCATCCCTGTCTTCCCCGCCATGATGGCGGGGTTTTTTTTATCCGACATTTCGCTATATTGAGCGCCACACCTTTTGACCGGGATCCCTTAATGGAACAGCGTTATGCTCGCCTGGTAAAGTCCGCTGCGTTGGCCGCAACTGCGTTGGCGTCGTCGCTGCTGTTGATCAAAATCGTCGCCTGGTACCACACCGGTTCGGTCAGCCTGTTGGCGGCGCTGGTGGATTCGTTGGTCGATATCGCCGCCTCGCTGACCAACCTTCTGGTGGTGCGTTATTCGCTGCAGCCGGCCGATGCCGAGCACACCTTCGGCCACGGCAAAGCGGAGTCGCTGGCGGCGCTGGCGCAAAGCATGTTTATTTCCGGCTCCGCCCTGTTTCTGTTCCTCACCGGCTTCCAGCACCTGTATGCGCCGCAAACGCTGCGCGATCCCGGCGTTGGGGTCGTCGTGACGGTGATCGCGTTAATCAGCACCCTGATTCTGGTCACCTATCAACGTTGGGTGGTCAGAAAAACCCGTAGCCAGGCGGTGCGCGCAGATATGCTGCATTATCAGTCAGATGTCATGATGAATGGTGCTATTCTTATCGCTCTTGGGCTAAGCTGGTACGGCTTCCACCGGGCAGATGCGCTGTTCGCGCTGGGCATCGGCGTATACATCCTCTATAGCGCGCTGCGCATGGGCTACGAAGCGGTGCAGTCGCTACTGGATCGGGCGTTGCCGGATGACGAGCGCCAGGCGATTATCGAGGTGGTTTCCTCCTGGCCCGGGGTGAAAGGCGCGCACGATCTGCGCACGCGTCAGTCGGGGCCGACGCGTTTCATCCAGCTGCATCTGGAGATGGAAGACACGCTGCCGCTGCGTGAGGCGCATCGGTTGGCCGATCAGGTGGAACAGGCGTTGCGACACCGTTTTACGGGGGCGGACGTCATCATTCACCTGGATCCGTGCTCCGTGGTGCCGCCGGGTAGGCAGGGGCATTGGGAGCTATAATCAGATAGAGGCATAGCGCGAAGTATTATCATGAATATCTGAGTTAGCTCAGCGTGCCATGCGGTGTTTTTACCGTTATATTGCGTGACTTGAATCAATTCAGCTGGGTGTTTTTGATATAATATCCAGCAATAAGCCGTAAAGCTGGTTTTCTGCAGCCGGAGAGGTTTCAAGACGATCGGCGGAGACAGAATTCTTAAGAAATTGCATCTACACAGTTCAGAGGTAGTCATGATCAAGAAAATCGGTGTACTGACGAGCGGCGGTGATTCGCCGGGTATGAACGCTGCAATCCGCGGCGTTGTGCGTTCTGCGCTTTCAGAAGGTCTGGAAGTTTTTGGTATTTACGATGGCTACCTTGGCTTGTACGAAGATCGCATGGAGCAGCTGGACCGCTATAGCGTGTCCGACATGATCAACCGCGGCGGCACCTTCCTCGGCTCGGCCCGCTTCCCGGAGTTCAGGGATGAAAACGTGCGTGCCAAGGCGATTGAAAACCTGAAGAATCGCGGCATCGACGCGCTGGTGGTGATCGGCGGCGACGGTTCCTACATGGGCGCCAAACGCCTGACGGAAGAAGGCTTCCCGTGCATCGGCCTGCCAGGCACCATCGATAACGATGTCGCCGGTACCGACTACACTATCGGTTACTTCACCGCGCTGGAAACCGTGGTGGAAGCGATCGACCGCCTGCGCGATACCTCCTCGTCGCACCAGCGTATCTCCATCGTAGAAGTGATGGGCCGTTACTGCGGCGATCTGACGCTGGCGGCGGCGATTGCCGGTGGTTGCGAATTCATCGTGCTGCCTGAAATCGAATTCAATCGCGAAGATCTGGTGTGCGAAATCAAGGCCGGTATCGCCAAGGGTAAAAAACACGCCATCGTGGCGATCACCGAGCACATCTGCGACATCGATGAGCTGGCGCGCCACATCGAGCAGGAAACCAAGCGTGAAACCCGCGCCACCGTGCTGGGCCACATTCAACGCGGTGGTTCACCGGTCGCCTACGACCGCATCCTGGCCTCGCGCATGGGCGCCTACGCCATCGAACTGCTGCTGCAGGGTTACGGCGGCCGCTGCGTCGGTATCCAGAACGAAAAAATGGTGCATCACGACATCATCGACGCGATCGAAAACATGAAGCGTCCGTTCAAGGGCGACTGGCTGGAAACGGCGAAAAAGCTGTACTGATTCGCCGCTCACCGCGCGCCGAAAGCCTCCGCTTGCGGGGGCTTTTTTATGCCCGTCGGCGACATATTCCAGAATCATCTATCCCAAAATTTTTTATTCTTTAATTGCCGGGAAAGTTTCTGGCAGGCTCTGATGCTAAATCAACCGATTGAGGTTGCGTTAATTTTCTGGGAGAGCCTGTCGATGCGTAAATGGGGTGTAGGTCTGACATTGGTGCTGTTGGCGTCCGGCGCCATGGCGAAGGATATTCAGTTGCTGAACGTGTCATACGATCCGACGCGTGAGTTCTATCAGGCTTACAACACGGCATTCAGCAAGCACTATCAGGCGGAAACCGGCGACAAGGTGACGGTGCGACAGTCGCACGGCGGTTCCGGCAAACAGGCGACCTCGGTGATCAACGGCATCGAGGCCGACGTGGTGACGCTGGCGCTGGCCTATGACGTTGACGCCATCGCCGAACGCGGGCGCATTGAGAAAGACTGGATAAAACGCTTGCCGGACAACTCGGCGCCTTACACGTCGACCATCGTCTTCCTGGTGCGCAAAGGCAACCCGAAGCAAATTCATGACTGGCCTGACTTGATTAAGCCGGGCGTGTCGGTGATCACCCCGAATCCGAAAACCTCCGGTGGCGCCCGCTGGAACTACCTGGCCGCCTGGGGCTACGCGTTGCACCACAACAACAACGATAAGGCCAAGGCGCAGGACTTCGTCAAAAACCTGTACAAGAACGTCGAAGTGCTGGATTCCGGCGCGCGCGGCTCGACCAACACCTTCGTTGAGCGCGGCATCGGCGACGTGCTGATCGCTTGGGAAAACGAAGCGTTGCTGGCGGAGAAAGAGCTGGGCAAAGACAAGTTCGAGATTATTACGCCGAGCGAATCGATCCTGGCCGAACCGACGGTGTCGGTGGTGGATAAGGTCGTCGATAAACGTGGTACCCGCGACGTGGCGACCGCCTACCTGAAGTATCTGTATTCACCGGAAGGGCAGACTATTGCGGCGCAGAACTATTATCGCCCGCGCGATGCGGCGGTGGCGGCCAAGTTCGCCGGGCAGTTCCCGCAGCTGAAGTTGTTCACCGTGGATGACACTTTCGGCGGCTGGACCGAAGCGCAGAAGGTGCACTTCGCTACCGGCGGCGTGTTCGACGAAATAAGCAAACGCTGATGCCGTTTGAGCGGCAATAAAAAACCCCGGCAAGCCGGGGTTTTTTTATGGCAAGCCTAGGGCAATCAGGCTTTTTTTGCTGCGGCAGCGGCTTTGACGATCACGGCGAAAGCGTCGGCTTTCAGCGAGGCGCCGCCCACCAGCGCGCCGTCGATGTCCGGCTGGGAGAACAGCTCTGCGGCGTTCTTGTCGTTCACCGAACCACCGTACTGGATGATGATTTCAGCGGCAACCGCGGCATCGTGTTTGGCGATGTGATCGCGGATAAATTTGTGCACGGCCTGTGCCTGTGCAGGGGTCGCGGATTTGCCGGTACCGATGGCCCAGACCGGCTCATAGGCGATCACGGTGCCTTTCATCGCCGGTGCGCCCAGGGTTTTCAGCACGGCGTCGATCTGGCGCGCGCACACTTCTTCAGTTTTGCCCGCGGCGTTTTCCGCTTCGGTTTCACCGATGCACAGTACCGGGATCAGGCCGGCTTCTTTCAGCACGGCGAATTTCTCGGCGATCACTTCGTCGCTTTCTTTGTGGTAGGTACGACGCTCGGAGTGGCCGATGATGATGTACTGGGCACCGACGTCTTTCAGCATGTTGGCGGAAACTTCACCGGTGAAGGCGCCGGACAGGTTAACGTCCACGTTCTGCGCGCCCAGCGCGATGCGGCTGCCGGCCAGCGCGTGCTTGGCCTGATCCAGATACATCACCGGCGGGGCGATGGCGACGCCACAGCCGTCAACGCTGCTCAGCTCATTGCGCAGACCGGCGATCAGTTCGTTGACCATGTGAGTGCTGCCGTTAAGCTTCCAGTTACCCATAACTAATGGATGACGCATGTTTTTTCCTCCAACTAGGGAACGCGAGAGTCGAAATGACAACTGCCGGACCGGCAGTTTACCTGCCCAACAGTATAGAGATCATTAAGCGCGAAGGCTTTGCTTTTCGTCATTAAATGCCGCGCCGTTACGGCTCGGAAAGCGCTAGCTTAATCGGTTCAACCGCGAAGGTTACGCCTTTATCGCCGTTGTCCGAGACGACATAGCGAATGGCGCCGACCTGCTGTTGGTAAAAGCGCGATCCTTTGCCTTTTTCCAGCAGGCTGTTCACCTTGTTCTGGCTCTGCTCCACCGTCAACGCCGGTTCGAACTGGCGCATCAGCGCCGCCATGTAGCTGATGGCGATGGCGCGCGCGGCTTTTTCTTCATTGGCCTGCTGCAGCGGCAGATGAGTGATCTGCAACGTTTTGATTTTACCGGTGCCTTTCTCCAGCGCGGTGGAGGCATACAGGTTTTCGTTGAGTTTGCTGGCGGCGCGCGTCAGCAGCGGCGAATCGTCTTCGGTGGCCGGAATGGCGCGGAATTCGCCAATCGGCAGCTTCGGGTTGTCGCGATTGTATTTTTCGCGGAATTTGACCACCGTCAGATCGAACGTCGGCGCCCCGGCCAGCAGGTAAGGTGCGGCGGGTGCTGCATCGGCGGGCGGCGGATCGGCCCAGGCGCTGGCGGCGGCCTGCAACAGACAGGCGATGACGAGGGTTTTTCTCAGCATGGCGTATGGCATCAAGGACAAAGATGGCTCCGATTAAAGCGATAACTCGCGGGCCTTGTCAAAGATCCCACGCCATTATCGGTTCGCTGACGAGAAAGCTGTGCGGCGCACCGCGTTATGCGAGGCGGAAAACTCGGCCCGGCAGCGCCTATGTTACACTGCGGCGCAGAATATGGGCAGGCTTAGAGCGCAGGAATCGATGACGTTACAACAGTGGTGTTTTTCTTTTAAGGGTCGCATTGGGCGGCGCGACTTCTGGATCTGGATGGGGCTGTGGTTGGTGCTGATGGCGGCGGCGTTTACGCTGGCCAATTATCAGCTGATCGCCATCCAATCCATCGCCTTCTTTATCGTGGCGCTGCTGTGGCCGACGGCGGCGGTGCTGGTCAAACGCCTGCACGATCGCAACAAGGCCGGCTGGTGGGCGCTGCTGCTGATCCTGGCGTGGATGCTGGCGGCAGGGAACTGGCAGATGCTGGCGCCGATCTGGCAATGGGGCGTCGGGCGTTTCATCCCGACGCTGATTATCGTGATGATGATGATCGATCTGGGCGCCTTCGTCGGCACGCCGGGAGACAATCGGTTCGGCCCGGAAGCCGAACCGGTGAAGTTTCGCTGATCCCCTTTGGGTTACCAGTAGTGTTCGCTGGTGATGTGGCCCGGTTTACGGCGCAGGTGTTTGCGCATCTGGCGGTGGTCTTTCAGCGTTTGCTGGGTGTCCCGCACCATCTGCGGGTTGCCGCACAGCATCACGTGGCTGGTTTCGGTGTCGATGGTCAAGCCGATCGCCGCTTCCAGCCGGCCGTCCTCGATCAGCGCCGGCACGCGGCCGGTCAGTGAACCGGGCGTTTCTTCGCGGCTGACGACGGTCTGGATACGCAGCTTGCCGTTGTAGCGTTGCTGCAGTTGTTGCATCAGCGGCAGGTAGCTCAGATCGCGCGCGAAACGCGCGGCGTGCACCAGCACCAGGTTGTTAAAGCGTTCCAGGCCGACGCCCTGCTGCAGAATCGATAAATAGGGGCCGATGGCGGTGCCGGTCGCCAGCATCCACAGCGTGTCGCAATCGGGCACTTCGTCCAGCACGAAGAAGCCGGCCGCTTCTTTGGTCACCATTACATCCGACCCCGGCCGTAGCTGATTGAGGCGCGGGCTTAGTTTGCCTTCCGGCACCGTCACCAGATAGAACTCCAGGTTGGCGTCGTCGGGGGCATTGACGTAGGAGTAGGCGCGTTGCACCCGTTCGCCGTCGATCTCCAGCGCCAGTTTGGCGAATTGCCCGGCGGTGAAAGGATCGATGGGGGCATTGACCACCAGGCTGAACAGCCCGTCGGTCCATTGTTTTACCTGCGTAACTTTGCCGTTTACCCATTCAGCCATACTCTAAAGCTCCCGTGGTCGAATCAAATAAGCACAATGTCGTGAGCCGGAAATGGCGTGCGCGGTGCGCTCTACCCGGTAGTTGTTGCCGAACAGGCGATGAAACAGCTGCAGTTCGGAATTGCATAGGCTGCTGCAGTTGGAACCGGCCACGCCGATCGGACAGTGGTTTTCCACCAGTAGCGCACCGTGCGGATGGTCGAGCAATTCTGCCATGTAACCGTCGTGTTGCCGCAGACGCACTAGGCGGGTTAACCGGTCCTGATGGCTGCGTTCGGCGGACAGCTCTTCGGTGTAACGCAGATAAAGCTGCTCTTCGCGCGCGCTGAGCAACGGTTCCACGCCGGCGCCGCCAAACAGCTGCAGCGCGGATGCCCGCAGCCGCTCCTGATCGGCGGCCACATAGGCGTGCCCCCGTTCGGTCAGCGACCAGTAGCGCGTCGGGCGGCCGACCTTGCTGCGCGCTTCTTCGTAACAAACCAACTCACGTTTTTCCAGGGATTGCAGATGTTGTCGGATGCCCATCGGCGTGATGTCCAGACGCTCCGCCAGCATTTTGGCCGAGTGCGGGCCGAGAGCCTTTAACTGCAATAAAATCAGCTCAGGTGTTTTCATGAACCAAATCCCTATGGTGTTATTTTATTTCAAGTTGATGAAAATAATTATCGATTAAATGCTAAAGCCCGGCTACTGCAAGGGCGCTATTTTTAACTCCAAAGCGTTAGACGTACAGTTTAATTTACGAGCCTGGTCGGGTTTGCTGCCAGTGTGACCTGGATCAATATCTGCCTGAAACTCGCTAAAAAAATCAGATTTGATTAGTTTATGCCGCCATAGAGGGCTGCTCGCCGTTCTGGCTGCTGCAACGGCCATACCGGGACGCTGTGACGAGTTGAAACGTTAACGAAGATAATGAGAAAACTAGAGAATTTTCACCTGCTGGTGATGCTTATCCTGTTGGTTGCCGTCGGCCAGATGGCGCAAACCATTTATGTTCCCGTGATTGCTGATATCGCCCACGATCTGTCGGTTCGTACCGGCGCCGTGCAACGGGTGATGGCGGCGTATCTGCTAACCTACGGTTTCTCCCAGCTGATTTACGGGCCAATATCGGATCGTATTGGGCGTCGTCCGGTGATCCTGACGGGTATGATGATCTTCCTGGTTGGCGCGCTGGGCGCGTTGCTGTCCACCAACCTGACGATGCTGGTCGCCGCCAGCGCCATCCAGGGGATGGGCACCGGCGTGGCGGGCGTGATGGCGCGCACCATGCCGCGCGATCTGTATGCCGGCACCGCGCTGCGCTATGCCAACAGCCTGCTGAACATGGGGATTTTGGTCAGCCCGCTGCTGGCGCCGGTGATCGGCGGCGCGCTGGCAATGGTGTTCGGCTGGCGCGCCTGTTACGCCTTCCTGCTGGCGCTGTGCGCCTGCGTCGCCTTCGCGATGTTCCGTTGGTTGCCGGAAACCCGCCCGGTGCAAACTGAAAAACGCCGCATGCTGGCCAGTTTCCGCCAGCTGCTGAGCGACAGCACCTTCAGTTGCTATCTGGTGATGCTGATCGGCGCGCTGGCGGGGATTGCGGTATTTGAAGCCAGCTGCGGCGTGTTGATGGGTGGCGTGTTGGGGCTGAGCGGCCTGACCGTCAGCATCCTGTTCATTCTGCCGATCCCGGCGGCGTTTTTCGGTGCCTGGTACGCCGGGCGCGACGGCAAAACCTTCCACACCCTGATGTGGCATTCGGTGCTGAGCTGTCTATTGGCGGGAGCGATGATGTGGATCCCGGGCTGGTTCGGCGTGATGAATATCTGGACGCTGATCGTGCCGGCTGCATTGTTCTTCTTCGGCGCCGGCATGCTGTTCCCGCTGGCGACCACCGGGGCGATGGAGCCGTTCCCTTACCTGGCCGGCGCGGCGGGCGCGTTGGTGGGCGGTATGCAGAACATGGGGTCCGGTCTGGCGACCTGGCTTTCCGCCATGCTGCCGCAAACCGGGCAGTTCAGCCTCGGATTGCTGATGTTCGCGATGGCGCTGTTGATCCTGCTGTGCTGGTGGCCGCTGTCCAACCGGATGCAGCATCAGGGACACACCGCATAACGACAGGGCGCCATTCGGCGCCCTCATACCGTTGACAAAAGGGAGAAAAAGCGTGGTTTTTCTCCCCTTTGTGGTTATTAGCCGAAAATCAATAAATTGATTTTCCTTGTTTTCTATTCGCTGCTCTCTGCCAACCCGGCAAGGGCATGAGGTTTGCCATCAATCATCAGGGCGCCATTCGGCGCCCTGTTTCGTTACAGCAGAAACTCGTGCAGCGCCGGGTCTTTGCGATCCAGATAGTGGGTTGAACGGATGCGGCGGATGGTGCGCGACTTGCCGCGGATCAGCAGGGTTTCGGTTGTGGCCATGTTGCCCTGGCGGCTGATGCCCTCCAGCAGATCGCCCTTGGTGATGCCGGTGGCGGAGAAGATCACGTTGTCGTTGCGCGCCATCTGATCCAGACGCAGCGCCTGACCGGCTTCGATACCCATTTCCCGGCAGCGCGCCAGCTCCTGTTCGCCGATGCGGCGGTTTTCGGCGCTGTCGCCTTTCACCTTATGGCGCGGCAGCAAACGCGCCTGCATGTCGCCGTCCAGCGCGCGGATCACTGCGGCTGAGATCACCCCTTCCGGCGCGCCGCCGATGCCGTACATCACATCGACCTCGCTTTCCGGCATGCAGGTGAGAATGGAGGCCGCCACGTCGCCGTCAGGAATGGCGAATACCCGCACGCCCAGCTGCTGCATCTGCGCGATGACGCCGTCGTGGCGCGGTTTGGCCAACACGATGACCGTCAGCTGTGACAGCGGTTTGCTCAGCCGCGCGGCGACGTTCCGCAGGTTCTCCGCCAGCGGCAGATTGAGATCGATGGCGCCGCGCGCCGCCGGGCCGACCACCAGCTTCTCCATGTACATGTCCGGCGCGTGCAGGAAGGTGCCGCGATCGCCCACCGCCAAGACCGCCAGCGCGTTGGATTGGCCCATGGCGGTCATGCGGGTGCCTTCGATCGGATCAACAGCGATGTCGACCGCGTCGCCCTGGCCGCTGCCGACCTGTTCGCCGATATACAGCATCGGCGCTTCGTCGATCTCGCCTTCGCCGATCACGATGCGCCCATCGATGTCCACTTTGTTGAGCATGATGCGCATGGCGTGGACCGCCGCACCGTCGGCGGCGTTCTTGTCGCCGCGTCCCAGCCATTTGTAGCCCGCCAGCGCAGCGGCTTCGGTAACGCGGGAAAATTCGATGGCTAATTCACGTTTCATGGCAAACCTGTCTGTGAGAAAGGGAAGAAAATATCGGCAAAGTCTATCACAGCGCGGCGCCGGCGGGGCGGGGCAAAAAAAAGCGCCGCCCGCAGGCAGCGCAATTTGGGGGGTAACGGCAAGGCTGGGTTTAGTCGTGATCTTCCCACGCCTGCGCGCGTGCCACCGCTTTTTTCCAGCCGCTGTAGCGGTAGTTGCGTTCGGTGGTTTCGATGCTTGGGCGGAATTCGCGCTCAATCACCGCTTTGCTCTTCACCTCATCCAGATCGTTCCAGTAGCCGATGGCCAGGCCCGCTAGGAACGCGGCGCCCAACGCTGTCGATTCACGCACTTCAGGGCGCTCTACGCGGGTGCCGAGGATATCGGACTGGAACTGCATCAGGAAGTTGTTGGCGACCGCACCGCCGTCCACGCGCAGCGATTGCAGGCGGGTGTTGGCGTCGGCCTGCATGGCGTCCAGCACGTCGCGAGTCTGGAAGGCGATGGATTCCAGCGTGGCGCGGATGATGTGGTTGCTGTTGGCGCCGCGGGTCAGGCCAAAGATGGCGCCGCGGGCATACGGATCCCAGTAGGGCGCGCCCAGGCCGGTGAAGGCCGGCACCACGTAGACGCCGTTGCTGTCTTTCACTTTGGTGGCGAAATATTCGGAGTCGGCGGCGTCGCTGATCAGTTTCAGCTCGTCGCGCAGCCACTGGATAGACGCACCGCCGATGAACACCGCGCCTTCCAGCGCATAGTTCACTTCGCCGCGTGGGCCGCAGGCGATGGTGGTCAGCAGGCCGTTTTTCGAACGCACCGCTTCTTTGCCGGTGTTCATCAGCAGGAAGCAGCCGGTGCCGTAGGTGTTCTTCGCCATGCCCGGTTGAACGCACAGCTGGCCGTACAATGCCGCTTGCTGGTCACCGGCGATACCGGCGATAGGAATACGCGTGCCGCCCTTACCGCCGATGTTGGTCTGGCCGTACACCTCGGAGGAAGGACGGACTTTCGGCAGCATGGCGCGCGGGATATCCAGCACTTCCAGCATGCGCTCGTCCCAGTCCAGCTCGTGGATGTTGAACATCATGGTACGTGAGGCGTTGGTGTAATCGGTGACGTGTACGCGCCCCTGGGTCATCTTCCACACCAGCCAGGTATCGACGGTGCCGAACAGCAGTTCGCCGCGTTTGGCGCGCTCGCGGGCGCCTTCGACGTTGTCCAGGATCCACTTCACCTTGGTGCCGGAGAAGTACGGGTCAACCACCAGGCCGGTGTTGTGACGGATGTACTCTTCCAGGCCGTCGCGTTTGAGCTTCTCACAGATGTCGGCGGTGCGGCGGCACTGCCAGACGATGGCGTTGTAGACCGGCTTGCCGGTCTCTTTTTCCCAGACGATGGTGGTTTCGCGCTGGTTGGTGATGCCGATGCCGGCGATCTGATCGGAATTGATGTCGGCTTTCGCCAGCACTTCTACCAGCGTCGAGCTTTGCGACGCCCAGATTTCCATCGGGTCGTGCTCAACCCAGCCGGCCTTTGGATAGATCTGCGGGAATTCGCGCTGCGATACCGCAACGATGTTGGCGTCGTGATCGAGCACGACGGCGCGTGAGCTGGTGGTCCCTTGGTCGAGTGCGACAATGTATTTTTTTTCTACAGTCATGGTAATTATCCTGCTGTTGTTAACCGTGTAAAACTGCACCCATCACGCTTTGCGCTGCTGGGTCTTGGCGTCGGGCTCTTCTTCCGTCACGCAGACGTCGCACGGCAGGTGGCGGCCAATCAGCGCGCGGTAACCGAAAGCGCCCAGGCCACAGCCGACGATAGGAGCGAAGATCGGCACCAGGAAGTATGGGATGTCGCGTGCGCCGGTGAAGGCGACTTTGCCCCAGCCGGCCAGGTAGGCGAACAGTTTCGGGCCGAAGTCACGCGCCGGGTTCAACGCAAAGCCGGTCAATGGTCCCATGGAGGCGCCGATCACGGCAATCAGAATACCGATCAGCAGCGGTGCCAGCGGGCCGCGCGGGATGCCGTTGCCGTCGTCGGTCAGCGCCAGGATCAGGCACATCAGGATTGCCGCGATCACCATTTCTACCAGGAAGGCCTGGCCGACGGAGATGTGCGCGTTAGGGTAAGTCGAGAAGATGCTGGCCAGTTCGAGGCTTTCGTTGCTGCCGCGCACCATGTGGTGCGCCGCTTCGAAGTCGAAGAACAGGTTGTAGTACAGCCCATAGACCAGGGCAGCGGCGCAGAAGGCGCCGGCGATCTGCGCAATGATGTAAGGCACCACTTTGCGCCCGTCGAAGCAGGCGAACAGCCACAGGGCGAGGGTGACCGCCGGGTTGAGATGCGCGCCGGAAATGGCGGCGGTCAGATAGATGGCCATGGCGACGCCGAGGCCCCAAATGATGCTGATTTCCCACTGGCCGAAGCTGGCGCCCGCCAGTTTCAGTGCGGCAACGCAGCCTACGCCAAAGAAGATCAGCAGCGCCGTGCCGAGGAACTCGGCGATGCACTGGCCTTTTAATGTCGGACTGGTGGTTTGGCTCATAATGTTGGTGTCCTGCAAAACGGCGGTTGTTGGTTTATAGGCTCAGTTGGGTAGAGATCCGGCCTATGGGCACAGTTTTTTTCATCTCGTCCAATTATTGAATGAGGACGTGATGTAAATTTATCGTTAACGAACATAAACGAGAAATAGCGAAATCAAAATGTGTGTGGCGCGTCATAAAATTGAGCGATTTCGCGTCGTTTAGTGTTCTTTCTGAGCCATAAAAGTGTGATCTGACCAGTGGTTTGGTGAGGGCTGTTAACAACTCGCGGCGATGATGGTGGGGATTTTCAGTTTTTACTGATGGTGAGGGCAGGAAAATTGCAACAGACTGCGCGATGATCCGGTATGTTGCTAGACAGGCGGAGACTGGCTACTTACAATCGTTTTTAACGAATCGAGACTGGCGCGCCTTCCGTAACGGCGCGCGTCACTGAGCGCGATGCAATATTCGCAGTAGCTGCAGCCGACGTTGCGGCCGCTACTTATAGATGTACGCCTTGCTATCATGAGGGGACTGAAGCATGTCATTTGAAGTATTTGAGAAACTGGAAGCAAAAGTACAGCAGGCGATTGATACCATCACCTTGTTGCAGATGGAAATTGAAGAGCTGAAAGACAAAAACAACTCTCTGTCGCAGGAAGTTCAGGCTGCCTCCGGCAACCACGAAGCGCTGGTGCGCGAAAACCAACAGCTGAAAGAAGAACAGCACGTATGGCAAGATCGCCTGCGCGCGCTGCTGGGCAAAATGGAAGAGGTCTGATTCCTCACGCCATGCAGCAACGAAAAGGGCGCCTCAGGCGCCCTTTTTCATGTCCGAAAATCACTCGATGTCGAGCGGGTCTTCGGAGAGGATGATGCCGGTGTTGTCGGCATACAGATGATCGCCGGAGAAGAAGGTGACGCCACCGAAGTTGACGCGGATATCGCTTTCGCCCACGCCTTCGCTTACGGCACCCGCCGGGATCGCCGCCATCGCCTGAATGCCGATGTCGAGCTCTTCCAGATCGTCCACCTGGCGCACCGCGCCGTACACCACGATGCCTTCCCATTCGTTCTGGGCGGCCAGGCGCGCCAGTTCGGCGTTGATCAGCGCCCGGCGAACCGAACCGCCGCCGTCGACCAACAGCACGCGGCCGCGGCCGTTTTCTTCAAGCAGATCGAATAACAGGCCGTTATCCTCAAAGCATTTCACCGTGGTGATCTGCCCGCCAAATGAAGTACGCCCGCCAAAATTGGAGAACAGAGGTTCAACAACGTTCACCTCTTCATGATAGATGTCGCAAAGTTCGGAAGTATCGTATTTCATAGGATTTTACGTCTGTTTGCCGCAGGAATGTTCAGTATATCCCTTTATTCGCCCTGTTGGCAAAATCATCAGTTTTTAACTGAGCGCCACGCCGATGGCGAACAGCAGGTTGGCCAGCAACGCCGCCTTGACCATGTGCTCCAGCATCGGCCGCATGCCGACCGGCGTCGGATCGCGCAGCACGCGCAGGCCGTGGCGCACCAGCAGCGGGATCGCCAGCACGAACAGCCAACCCCACGGACTGTGGAGGTTGAACAGCGTAAACAGCGCGAAACACAGCACCGCGCCGCCGAGCAGCAGGGCATGGTAAATGCGCGCCTTGTGCGGGCCGAGACGCACCGCCAGCGTATTCTTGCCGTTTTCGCGATCGCTCTCGATATCGCGCAGATTGTTGATGTTGAGCACCGCCGTCGCCAGCAGGCCGCAGGCGGTGGCCGGCAGCATCACGACGCTGTCGAAGGTGTGCGTTTGCAAATAGTAGGTGCCGGCCACGCTCAGCCAGCCGAAGAACACCAGCACCGAGATGTCGCCCAGCCCCAAATACCCGTAGGGTTTGTTGCCGACGGTGTAAGTGATCGCCGCCACGATAGACAGCCCGCCCAGCACCAGGAAGCCCACCACGTCGCTGGGTTGCTCGCAGGCGACGGCGATCAGCGAACAGCCGGCGAGGGCGATCAGCACCACTGTCACCACCAGCGCCCGCTTCATCTGCGCCTGGGTGATCATGCCTTTTTGCATGCCGCGCAATGGCCCGATGCGATCTTCTTTGTCGCTGCCTTTGACCGCATCGCCGTAGTCGTTCGCCAGGTTGGAGAGGATCTGCAGCAGACCGGCGGTCAACAGCGCCAGCAGCGCCACTTCAGGTTTCAGGCTGCCGTGCCAGGCGGCGATCGCCGAGCCGACCACGATGGAGGCAAAGGCCAACGGCAGGGTGCGGGGGCGTAGACTTTCCAGCCAGGCGGAAATCGGGGTGGTGGAGGTTGATGAGCTCATGTTTCGCTTCTGTCAGTAAGTTGCGGTGTCCGTTAGAAATAATTGTGGGAGGCAATGCCTCCCACACAGATGACTGACAAGACAATGATTGAGCGATTATAGGATAAAACGACTCAAATCTTCATCCGCCACCAGTTCATCCAGATGACTGCGCACGTAATCCGCATCAATTGTAATGGATTGGCCATTAATTTCACTCGCATCGTAGGAAATATCTTCCATCAGACGCTCCAGCACGGTGTGCAGACGACGCGCGCCGATGTTCTCGGTGCTTTCGTTGACCTGCCACGCGGCTTCGGCGATGCGGCGGATGCCGTCGGCGGTGAACTCGATATTGACGCCTTCGGTGCCCATCAGCGCTTTGTACTGTTCGGTCAGCGATGCGCTCGGCTCGGTCAGGATGCGCTCGAAGTCTTCGGTAGTCAGCGCCTGCAGCTCAACGCGGATCGGCAGACGGCCCTGTAGTTCTGGGATCAGATCCGACGGGTTGGCGGTCTGGAACGCACCGGAAGCGATGAACAGGATGTGGTCGGTCTTCACCATACCGTGCTTGGTGGATACGGTGCAGCCTTCCACCAGCGGCAGCAGATCGCGTTGCACGCCTTCGCGCGAGACGTCCGGGCCGGAACTCTGGCCGCCGCGCTTACAGATTTTGTCGATCTCATCGATAAATACGATGCCGTGCTGTTCAACCGCTTCGATCGCCTGCTCTTTCAGCTCTTCCGGGTTCACCAGCTTGGCGGCTTCTTCTTCCACCAGCAGCTTGAAGGCTTCTTTGATCTTCACCTTGCGCGGTTTTTGCTTCTGTCCGCCGAGGTTCTGGAACATCGACTGCAGCTGGTTGGTCATCTCTTCCATGCCCGGAGGCGCCATGATTTCCACGCCCATTGGCGCGGCGGCCAGATCGATTTCGATCTCTTTGTCATCCAGCTGGCCTTCGCGCAGCTTCTTGCGGAATGCCTGGCGGGCGGCGGACGGCTCCTGATGCTCTTCCGGCTGGCCCCAGTTGTTCTTGGCCGGCGGGATCAGCACGTCGAGAATGCGCTCTTCGGCCAACTCTTCGGCACGGGTGCGGTTTTTCTCGATCGACTGCATACGCACCATTTTGATGGCAGCATCGGTCAGATCGCGGATGATGGAATCCACTTCTTTGCCCACATAGCCCACTTCGGTGAACTTGGTGGCTTCAACCTTGATGAACGGCGCGTTGGCCAGCTTCGCCAGACGACGGGCGATTTCGGTTTTACCGACGCCGGTCGGGCCGATCATCAGAATGTTTTTCGGGGTCACTTCGTGGCGCAGCATCTCGTTGAGCTGCATCCGGCGCCAGCGGTTGCGCAGGGCAATGGCGACAGCGCGTTTGGCCTTGTTTTGGCCAATGATATAGCTGTCCAGTTCGCTGACGATCTCGCGCGGGGTCATTTCAGACATGGTATTCGATCCTTACGCTTTGGAAGGCAATTCTTCAATGGTGTGGAAATGGTTGGTGTAAATACAGATGTCACCGGCGATGTTGAGGGATTTCTCAACGATATCGCGGGCGCTCAGCTCGGTATTTTCCAACATGGCGCGGGCGGCGGCCTGGGCGTACGGGCCGCCGGAGCCGATGGCGATCAGATCGTTTTCCGGCTGCACCACATCGCCGTTGCCGGTGATGATCAGCGAGGCGGTTTCATCGGCGACCGCCAGCAGCGCTTCGAGCTTGCGCAGCATGCGGTCGGTGCGCCAGTCTTTCGCCAGCTCGACGGCGGCTTTCACCAGGTGGCCCTGATGCATTTCCAGTTTGCGTTCAAACAGTTCAAACAGCGTGAAGGCGTCAGCGGTGCCACCGGCGAAACCGGCGATCACTTTGTCGTTATACAGGCGACGCACTTTCTTGACGTTACCCTTCATCACCGTATTACCCAGGGTTGCCTGGCCATCACCACCGATGACGACCTGGCCGTTGCGGCGTACGCTTACAATTGTTGTCACGAGCAGACCCTCGTTAAAGACGGAAAGAAGTCCCCGCAGCGCCTGCTTTCGCAGACGCTACGAGGCATATTGAGAGTATAGATGGGGGGGGATTGACGCTTTTCAACCCCCAACGGAGAGGGGAATGCAACTCGACATGCCGACGCCCTTCAGGCGTGAAAGGGTTTTATCCGCTGCTGCGCGGCTGCTGTAGGGGCCGAGCACCACGCGATTCCAGCCGCCGCCGGCGGTGATGCGGCTCTCGATGCCTTCGAACGCCAGGCGTGCACGCACGGATTCAGCCTGATCGGTGGCGCGGAACGAACCGCATTGCACCATCCACTTCTGTTTCGATTCCGGCTTGGTTTCCTGCTTGGCCGTTTCCTGTTTCACTTCCGGTTTCGGCTCCGGCTTCGGTTGCGGCTTCGGCTCAGGCTGTTTCGCCTGCACCGGCGGTGGGGTGACCGGCTTCGGTTGCTGGTGCTGCTGCACCGGCGCGGTGGTGGCTCCGTTGTTGAACGGGTTGCGCGGCGCCTGGGTAACCTGCTGCTGTTGCTGTACCGGCTGCTGTTGCATTTGCGGTTGTTGCATCTGCTGCTGGCGGTTACTGCGCGCGTTGACCTGGCCCGGATCGTTATACGGCACTTCGTTCAGCTGCGTCGGACGCTGCTGCATGTCGGCCTGCATCTGCTCCAGCAACTGCCGCTGTTCGGCGGTCAGCTGAGTTTTGGAATTGAGCTCGCCGCCGGCCGTCGGTTCGGTCGGTGTTTGCACGCCGATCTGCCGGTTTTCCAGCTCTTTGATGTAGCGCCAGCGCTCTTCCGGCTTCGGCGGCAGGCCGTTGCCGGGGCGCGTGGTGTGCGCAGGCAACAACGGCGCGTCTTCCGGCTTGTTGTGGGTAATGAAATAGAGGCCACCGACAAAGATAACCAGCAACGCGGCGGCTAACGCCAGCACGGTTTTGGAAACCTTCGGAGAACTGCGTTTTTTACGGCTGGGGGTTTTACGCTTAGCTCCTGCTGCGCGCCCACGGCTTACATAGTCTTTTTGTGCCACTATTATTCCGCTGTGTCCTGATGAGAGGATAAGTCCGTCATGTTACTGAACCCTAAAATATTTGACTAGCGTTTCGGGGCAGCGGTGCTGCCTCTGATAATCAATTCACTGTCCAACAGCCGGGAGCCGCTGGCCACCGTCTGGCCGTTCAACTGCTCCAACAGCAATAACATCGCCTGTTGGCCTATCTGGAAACGCGGCTGCGCCACCGTGGTCAGCGGCGGATCGCAATATTGCGCCAGCTTGAGGTCGTCAAAGCCGACGATCGACAGATCCTGCGGTACCCGCAGCCCCATTTTCTTCGCCTGGGACAGCACGCCGATTGCCATGACATCGCTGTGGCAGAACACCGCCGTCGGCGGTTTCGGCTGAGCCATCAGCTGGGTCAGCGCTTGCGCGCCGGCTTCGTAGGTAAAATCACCCCGGGTAATATAGCTGCTTTCGACGGTAATGCCATTACGACGTAGCGCTTGAACGTAACCCTGTAGCCGATAATGGCTCAGCGGCATCTGTTCCGGCCCGGCGACGCAGGCGATCTGCCGGTGGCCCAGTTGATGCAAATAATGCACGGCTTCAAAGGCGGCGGTCAGGTTGTCGATATGCACCGTCGGCAGTTCCAGCTCGGGCGCGAACTCGTTGGCCATCACCATCGGCGGCAGGTTGCGCTGCTCTTCCTTGCTGGCGTCGAACGGCAGGTTAGAGCCCAGCAGCAGCATGCCGTCGATCTGTTTGGTGATGATCAGATTGACGAAGGTGCGTTCTTGCTGGTTTTGCTGCGCGCAGTCGCCGATCAGCACCAGATAGCCTTGTTGGGCGGCGGTCTGTTCGATCCCCTGGATCACATCGGCGAAAAACGGATCGCAGATGTCGGGCACGATCACCAGGATAGTGCGAGATTCGTTGCGTTTGATATTGCGTGACAGAGCATGAGGAGAATAACCCACGGCCAGCACGGCCTGTTCTACTTTCTGGCGCGTTGGCGTCGACACCTTTTCCGGGTTCATCAGCGCACGCGATACGGTAGCCGTTGAAACGCCCGCCATTTCGGCGACGTCTTTCATGGTCGCCATGGATAACTCTTTCTTGTGTTCCAACGCCTTTCTCCTTGCGTCAGCCCCATGCCGACGCCACTACTGCTGTTTGCTCACAATGTCCGGCATGCGGTGGCGGGATTGTTGTCATTGAGCGCCACTCGCGTTCGGGCACTCCGTCGCGCTGCGATGTGGCGACAAAATTTGCCCTCGCAGACATTCTAAACAGAATACGCCCCGCCTTTGTTACCTAATTTGCATAAAAAATGTGACCTGAGAAGGTTTTTTAGCGTTCGCTCGCAATTTCAAGGGTAAACGTTTGCACTGCCGCAGCTAAATCGGACTTTTCCGGGATCAGCTGTCGATCGGATCGACATCCAGCGTCCATTTCACCTTGCGCGTTTGCGGCAGAGTGCCGATCAGCGGCAGCGAGCTTTTCATCAGCTGTTGCAGGACGCGCCGCGTCGGATGTTGCAGCAACAGCTGCCAGCGGAAACGGCCGCCGCGTTTGGACTGCAGCGCCGGCACCGGGCCCATCACCCACAGCGAGTCGTCCTTCAGCGGGCTGGCTTCCAGCAGGTTGCGCAGCTGCTGCAGGAACAGCGGGGCCTGCTGGTTGTCGTGATCTTCGGCGCGCACGATGATGTGGCTGGTGTAAGGCGGCAGAAACACGCTGTTGCGCTCCGCCAGCGTCTGTTTGGCGAAGGCGTCGTAACCCTGTTGCAGCAGCACCTGCAATAACGGGTGCTCCGGGTGGTGGGTTTGCAGCAGCACTTCACCCTGTTTGCCCGCGCGGCCCGCTCGCCCGGAGACCTGAGTATACAGCTGAGCGAAACGCTCGGCGGAACGGAAGTCGGCGGAGAACAGCGCGCCGTCCACGTCCAGCAACGCCACCAGCGTGACGTCGGGAAAATGGTGGCCCTTGGCCAGCATTTGCGTGCCGATCAGAATGCGCGCTTCGCCGCGATGAATATCCGCCAGGTGCTGCTCCAGCGATCCTTTGCGGCTGGTGGTGTCACGATCGATGCGGGTGATCGGCGTGTCGGGGAACAGCGGCGCCAGCTCATGCTCCAGCTGTTCGGTGCCGACGCCGACCGACACCAGATGGGTGGAGCCGCACTGTGGGCACTGGTGCGGCACCGGTCGCTGGCTGTCGCAGTGGTGGCAGCGCAGCTGGCGCTGATGCTGGTGGAAGGTGTAGTAGTGATCGCAGCGCTGGCACTCGGCGATCCAACCGCACTCGTGGCACAGCAGCGCCGGGGCGTAACCGCGGCGGTTGAGGAACAGCATCACCTGGTTGCCGGCTTTTAAATGGTGCTGCATGCTTTTCAAAAGCGGTTGCGACAGGCCGACCTTCAGCGGCAGCCCTTTCAGATCGATCAGGTGCTGCGCCGCCGGTTTGGCGTTGCCCGCGCGCTGGGTGAGCTTCAACTGGCGATATTTGCCCAGTTGCACGTTGTGCAGCGTTTCCAGTGCCGGCGTGGCGGAGCCCATCACCATCGGGATGTCTTCTTCCCGGGCGCGGAACACCGCCAGATCGCGGGCGTGGTAGCGCCAGCCTTCCTGCTGTTTATAAGAGCTGTCGTGCTCTTCGTCGATGATGATCACGCCCAACTGTCGGAATGGCGTGAACAGCGCCGAGCGGGTGCCGATGACGATGGCGGCTTCGCCGCTGCGCGCGCGCAGCCAAACCGCCAGCCGCTCGCTGTCGTTTAACCCGGAGTGCAGCACGTCCACCGGCGCGTTGAAGCGCTCGCGAAAGCGGGCGATGGTTTGCGGCGTCAGGCCGATTTCCGGCACCAGCACCAGCGCCTGTCGGCCTTTGGCCAGCACGTTTTCCAGCACGCTGAGGTACACCTCGGTCTTGCCGGAGCCGGTCACCCCGGCCAGCAGCCAGGCGGCGAACTGCTCATCCTCGCTTCTGATCGCCCCGACGGCGGTAGCCTGTTCGGTGTTCAGCCGCAGCCGCTCGCCGAGCACCGCGAAGTTAGGGCGCCAGTCGTGCGTATCCGCGACCTGAGCGCGCAGATCGATCAGCCCTTTGGCGCGCAGCGCCTGCAGGGCGCTTTCCGTCAGCTCCAGCTGGCTGACCTGATGGCGATAGATCGGGCGTTGCAGCAGCGCCGCCAGCGCCTGCTGCTGTTTCGGCGCGCGTTTCAGGCTTTCGGGCGGGGTGGCGCGCCCCTCTTCGGTGGCGAACCACTGCCACAGCGGCGCGGCTTCGGCCGGTTTGCCTTGCCGCAGCAGGATCGGCAGCGCGTGAAACAGCACTTCGCCGATGGGGTAGTGATAGTAATCGCTGGCCCAGCGCAGGATGCGCCACAGGCTGGGGGAGAACAGCGACTCGGCGTCTATCACGCTGTCGATCGGTTTGAGCTTGTCCAGCGGCAGTTCGCTGGTGTCGCTGCAGCCGGTGACGATGCCGATCGCATGCTGCCTGCCCCAGGGCACGCCCACGCGCGCGCCGGCCACCGGCTGCATGCCGGGCGGCAGCAGATAGTCGAAGGTGCGGGCGAGGGGGACCGGCAAGGCAACGTGTACGACGGGCATGATCTCATCCAAATTGAAAAAAAGTGGGCATCAGTTTACACGGCGCATCGGCAAATGTACGGTTCCGATTGCGCGCCTCGGCTAATGCTGTATAATTTGCCGCCTTTGGTATAATTCGATACCAAAATTCTATTATCAACCACGTGTGGTGTCTGGCGAAACAGGGCTGGATAGCGACACGGCCTTAACTGAGGTTTCCCATGAAACAAGGTATCCACCCAAAATACGAAGAAGTTACTGCTAACTGCTCTTGCGGTAACGTGATGAAGATCCGCTCCACCGTGGGCCACGATCTGAACCTGGACGTTTGTGGCGCATGCCACCCGTTCTACACTGGCAAGCAGCGTGACGTTGCTACCGGTGGCCGCGTTGACCGCTTCAACAAGCGTTTCAGCGTACCAGGCGCTAAGAAATAAGATTTCTTATCGTCCGATGAAAAAGGCGCCTTGGGCGCCTTTTTTCGTTTCTGCCGCCGGCGTTCGCCGGGCGGTTCTCAATATTCCCAGGTATCGGGATCGACACCCAGTTCGCGCATCAACACTTTTGCGGCTTCCGGGATTTCATCGCTGCGCTCTTTGCGCAGGTCTTCATCGTTCGGCAGCGGCTGGCCGGTAAAGGCATGCAGAAACGCTTCGCACAGCAGTTCGCTGTTGGTGGCGTGGCGCAGGTTGTTCACCTGGCGACGGGTCCGTTCGTCGGTGAGGATTTTCAGGACCTTCAGCGGAATGGATACCGTGATCTTTTTGACTTGCTCGCTTTTTTTACCGTGTTCAGCGTAAGGGCTGACATACTCGCCGTTCCACTCAGCCATGGGACACCTTAACTTTGTCAGAAAAATTACAAAATTCTAAAAACCGGCCAATTATGCCCGATCTTCACTGTTCTCACTAAATAAATGTCAATTTTACGCGACCAGGGTCACTGAATGCCCCGCTTCGGTCAGGCATTGCCGCTTAACATCTTATCGTCATGTCATATCGGCATAATTTTAGCGGGTATTGTGTCATTGCTCAATCTATACGCAAAGAAGTTTAGATGTCCAGATGTATTGACGTCTATCAATCCTGCGATTACTCTTTAGGCCTCATTCACCGAACCGAGAGCCGAGCGAGACCATGACGCGTAAACCAGCCACGATTGCCGTACGCAGCGGCCTGAACGATGACGAACAGTACGGCTGCGTCGTCCCGCCGATTCATCTGTCCAGCACCTATAACTTTACCGACTTCAACCAACCCCGAGCCCATGACTACTCGCGCCGCGGCAACCCGACGCGCGACGTGGTGCAACGTGCGTTGGCGGAGCTGGAAGGCGGCGCCGGCGCGGTGATGACCGGCAGCGGGATGTCGGCGATCCATCTGGTGACCACTGTGCTGCTGAAGCCCGGCGATCTGCTGGTGGCGCCGCACGACTGCTACGGCGGCAGCTATCGGCTGTTCGACAGCCTGAGCAAGCGCGGCGCCTATCGCGTGCTGTTCGTCGATCAGGGTAATGAAGCCGCCCTGCAGCAGGCGCTGGCGCAAAAGCCGAAGCTGGTGCTGATTGAAAGCCCCAGCAATCCGCTGCTGCGGGTGGTGGATATCGCGGCGATCTGCGCGGCCGCACACGCGGCGGGCGCGTTGACGGTGGTGGACAACACCTTCCTCAGCCCGGCCCTGCAACAGCCGATCGAACTCGGTGCCGATCTGGTGGTCCATTCTTGCACCAAATACCTGAATGGGCATTCGGACGTGGTGGCCGGCGCGGTGATTGCCAAAGATCCCGAGCTGGCGGTCGAATTGGCCTGGTGGGCGAACAATATCGGTGTGACCGGCGGCGCGTTCGACAGTTATCTGCTGCTGCGCGGCATGCGCACGCTGTCGCCGCGCATCAAGGCGGCGCAGCAAAACGCCGAAGCGATTGTCGGTTATTTACAGCAGCAACCGCTGGTGAAAAAGCTGTATCATCCCTCCCTGCCGGAAAATCCGGGGCATGAGATCGCCCGCCGGCAGCAGCGTGGTTTCGGCGCGATGCTGAGTTTTGAACTGGACGGCGATGAAGCGGTGCTGCGCCGTTTTCTCTCTGCCCTTGAGCTGTTTACTCTGGCAGAATCGCTGGGCGGCGTAGAAAGCCTGATCTCGCATGCAGCGACCATGACCCACGCCGGCATGGCGGCGGAGGCGCGGGCAGCGGCCGGCATCTCCGAGAGCCTGCTGCGCATTTCCGTGGGTATTGAAGACAGTGAAGATTTGATTGCCGATCTGGAACGCGCTTTCCAGGCGGCGGCAACGAGGTAAGCATGAATGCAATTGCTGTAGCAGGGCCGGTGAGCGGGCGTCAACTGCACAAGTTTGGCGGCAGCAGTCTGGCGGATGTGAAGTGTTATCTGCGTGTGGCCGGGATTATGGCGGAATACAGCCAGCCGGGCGACATGATGGTGGTATCGGCCGCCGGCAGTACCACCAACCAGTTGATCAACTGGCTGAAGCTCAGCCAGAGCGATCGCCTGTCTGCGCACCAGGTGCAGCAGACGTTGCGTCGTTATCACAGCGATCTTATCAGCGGCCTGTTGCCGCCGGAAAGCGCCGAGCCGCTGATCGCCGAGTTCATTCAGGATCTGGAACGTCTGGCGGTGCTGCTGGACGGTAAAGCTGACGAGGTGTGCTATGCCGAAGTGGTCGGGCACGGCGAGATCTGGTCGGCGCGCCTGATGGCGGCGGTGCTCAACCACCTGGATATGCAGGCGGCCTGGCTGGATGCGCGTGATTTCCTGCGCGCCGAACGCGCCGCGCAGCCGCAGGTGGATGAAGGCCGTTCTTATCCGCTGCTGCAGCAATTGTTGGCTCAACATCCGGGCAAGCGCCTGGTGGTGACCGGCTTCATTTCGCGCAACGACGCCGGGGAAACCGTGCTGTTGGGGCGCAATGGCAGTGATTACTCTGCCACTCAGGTCGGCGCGTTGGCCGGCGCTGCGCGCGTCACCATCTGGAGCGACGTGGCCGGGGTTTACAGCGCCGATCCGCGCAAGGTGAAAGACGCCTGCCTGCTGCCGCTGCTGCGTCTGGACGAAGCCAGCGAGCTGGCGCGTCTGGCTGCGCCGGTGTTGCACACCCGTACCCTGCAGCCGGTCTCCGGCAGCGATATCGATCTTCAGCTGCGCTGCAGCTACCAGCCGGAGCAGGGCTCGACGCGCATCGAGCGCGTATTGGCGTCCGGCACCGGCGCCAAGATTGTCACCAGCCACGATGACGTGTGCCTGATTGAGCTGCACGTCGCCGCTCAGCATGACTTCAAACTGGCGCAGAAAGAGTTGGATCTGGTGCTCAAACGCGCGCAGATCAAACCGCTGGCGGTAGGCATCCATCCTGACCGCAATCGGGTGCAGCTGTGCTACACCTCCGAGGTGGTCAACAGCGCACTGGCGATCCTGCAGGCCTCGGCGCTGCCGGGTGAACTGCACCTGCGCGAAGGGTTGGCGCTGGTGGCGATGGTCGGCGCCGGGGTATGCAAGAACCCGCTGCACTGCCACCGTTTCTATCAGCAACTGAAAGATCAGCCGGTCGAATTTATCTGGCAGGCGGAAGATGGCATCAGCCTGGTGGCGGTATTGCGCCAGGGGCCGACCGCGCTGCTGATTCAGGGGCTGCACCAAAGCCTGTTCCGCGCCGAGAAGCGCATCGGTCTGGTGCTGTTCGGCAAGGGCAACATCGGGTCGCGCTGGCTGGAGCTGTTCGCCCGTGAACAGACCAATATCTCCGCGCGCAGCGGCTTCGAATTTATCCTGGCGGGGGTGGTGGACAGCCGCCGCAGCCTGCTGAACTACGACGGGTTGGACGCCAGCCGCGCGCTGGCATTCTTTGAGGACGAGGCGCAGGAACTTGACGAAGAGTCGCTGTTCCTGTGGATGCGTGCGCACCCGTTCGACGATCTGGTGGTGCTTGACGTGACCGCCAGCGAAGAGCTGGCCGGGCAGTATCTGGATTTCGCCAGCCACGGTTTCCACGTGATCAGCGCCAACAAGCTGGCGGGCGCCTCGTGCAGCGATACCTATCGCCAAATTCGCGACGCCTTCGCCAAAACCGGCCGCCACTGGCTGTATAACGCCACCGTCGGCGCCGGGCTGCCGGTCAACCATACGGTGCGCGATCTGCGCGACAGCGGCGACAGCATTTTGGCGATCAGCGGCATCTTCTCCGGCACGCTTTCCTGGCTGTTCTTGCAGTATGACGGCACGGTGCCGTTCACCGAGCTGGTGGATCAGGCTTGGCAGCAGGGGCTGACCGAACCGGATCCGCGGGTCGATCTCTCCGGCCAGGACGTGATGCGCAAGCTGGTGATCCTGGCGCGCGAGGCGGGCTACGACATCGAACCGAACCAGGTGCGGGTCGAGTCGCTGGTGCCGGCGGGCTGCGAGCTGGGCTCCGTCGATCAGTTCTTCGAGAACGGCGAGGCGTTGAACCAGCAGATGCAGCAGCGCTTTGAGGCCGCCAGCGAAATGGGCCTGGTGCTGCGTCACGTGGCGCGTTTCGACGCCAACGGCAAGGCGCGAGTCGGCGTGGAGGCGGTGCGTCCTGAGCATCCGCTGGCCTCTCTGCTGCCGTGCGACAACGTGTTCGCCATCGAAAGCCGCTGGTATCGCGATAATCCGCTGGTGATCCGCGGGCCGGGCGCCGGCCGCGATGTGACCGCCGGCGCTATCCAGTCAGACCTTAACCGTTTGGCGCAGCTGCTTTAATCCTCTGCGGGCGCGGGCTCACCGCGCCCCTTTGCTTTTCCTGCCATACTTATCTTTGCCGCGATCATGAAATTCCCTCGTTGAGCGGGTGAGGATTAATCATCTTATTCCCCTCATTTTCCTGTTGACTCTTTAGCCAACATGCGGCATTTTCTATCTAGACGTCTAAACGTATAGACGCTCATCAAGATGAAATAAAAACAGTGATCGATAAAGAGGTGAGCAGGGTATGAGTTTTTTCCACGCAAACCAGCGGGAAGCGCTGAATCAGAGTCTGGCGGAGTTGAACGGCCAGATTAACGTATCATTCGAGTTCTTCCCGCCACGCACCAGCGAGATGGAAGAGACCCTGTGGCAGTCGATCGATCGTCTGAGCATCCTCAAACCTAAATTCGTTTCCGTCACCTACGGCGCCAATTCCGGCGAGCGCGATCGCACCCACAGCATCATCAAGGGGATCAAGGAGCGCACCGGCCTGGAGGCGGCGCCGCACCTGACCTGCATCGACGCCAGCCCGGCGCAGCTGCGCGACATTGCGACCGATTACTGGAACAGCGGCATCCGCCATATCGTGGCGCTGCGCGGCGATCTGCCGCCGGGCGGCGGCAAGCCGGACATGTACGCGACCGATCTGGTGGCGTTGCTGAAAGACGTGGGTGACTTCGACATTTCCGTCGCCGCCTACCCGGAAGTGCACCCGGAGGCGAAAAGCGCCCAGGCCGATTTGATTAACCTGAAACGCAAGATCGATGCCGGCGCCAGTCGCGCCATTACCCAGTTCTTCTTCGACGTTGAGAGCTATCTGCGCTTTCGCGACCGCTGCGTTGCCGCCGGTATCGATGTGGAAATCGTGCCGGGCATTCTGCCGGTGTCCAACTTCAAGCAGCTACAGCGCTTTGCCACCATGACCAACGTGCGGGTGCCAAGCTGGATGACCAGCATGTTCGAAGGGCTGGACGACGATGCGGAGACCCGCAAAATGGTCGGCGCCAACATCGCCATGGACATGGTGAAGATCCTGAGCCGCGAAGGGGTGAAAGATTTCCACTTCTATACGCTGAACCGTGCAGAGATGAGCTACGCGATCTGCCACACGCTGGGCGTGCGCCCGGTGGCCGCCGCCTGACAGGCTTGTTCCATTGAAAAAGGGCGTCGCTTTACCGCGGCGCCCTTTTTTTGTGGGGGAAAGGCATAAAAAAACGGCCCCGATAAACGGGGCCGCGATGAGGCTCACTAGCCGGTGTTGCGCATCCCGGCGGCGACGCCGGCGATGGTGACCATCAGCGCCTGCTCCACTCGGGCGTCCGGCTGCTCCTGCTGACGCGAACGGTGCAGCAATTCGGCCTGCAAGACGTTCAGCGGGTCGGTGTAAACGTTGCGCAGCGCGATGGATTCAGCGATCCACGGCAGGTCTTCCATCAGGTGCGCATCGTTGGCGATGGTCAGCACCACCTTGATGTCGCTTTCCAGCTGATCGCGCAGCTGTTGACCCAGCGGCCACAGTGCTTTATCCACCAGGCGCTGATCGTAGTATTCCGCCAGCCACAGGTCGGCTTTGGCGAACACCATTTCCAGCATGGCGATACGGGTGGAGAAGAACGGCCAGTCGCGACACATCGCTTCCAGCTCCGCCTGTTTGCCGGCTTTCACCGCTTCCTGCAATCCGGCGCCGGCGCCGAGCCAGGCCGGCAGCATCAGGCGGTTCTGCGTCCAGGCGAAGATCCACGGAATGGCGCGCAGGCTCTCTACGCCGCCGTTCGGCTTGCGCTTGGCCGGGCGTGAACCCAGCGGCAGTTTGCCCAGCTCCAGCTCCGGCGTGGCCGCGCGGAAGTAAGGCACAAAGTCCGGGTTTTCACGCACGTAGCCGCGATACATCCGGCAGGAGGTCTCGGACAGGTCGTCCATCAGCGCCCGCCATTCTTTCTTCGGTTCCGGCGGCGGCAGCAGGTTGGCCTCGAGGATCGCGCCTGCATACAGCGCCAGGCTGCTGATGGTGACTTCCGGCAGGCCGAACTTGAAGCGGATCATCTCGCCCTGTTCGGTGACGCGCAGGCCGCCCTTCAAGCTGCCCGGCGGCTGAGACAGCAGCGCCGCATGCGCCGGTGCGCCGCCGCGGCCGATGGAGCCGCCGCGGCCGTGGAACAGCGTCAGCGCTACGCCGGCCTTTTCACAGGTTTTGATCAGCGCGTCCTGCGCGCGGTACTGCGCCCAGGAAGCGGCCATCACGCCGGCGTCTTTCGCCGAGTCGGAGTAACCGATCATCACCATCTGTTTGCCCTGGATGAAGCCGCGATACCAGTCGATGTTCAGCAACTGGGTCATCACGTCGTCGGCGTTGTTCAGGTCGTCGAGGGTTTCGAACAGCGGGGCGACCGGCAGCGCGAACGGGCAGCCGGCCTCCTTCAGCAGCAGGTGCACCGCCAACACGTCGGAAGGCGTGCGCGCCATCGAAATCACGTAGGCGGCGATCGAACCCTGCGGCGCTTCGGCGATCACCCGGCAGGTTTCCAGCACTTCCTGCGTATCGGCGCTCGGTTGCCATTTCAGCGGCACCAGCGGGCGTTTGGAGTTCAGTTCGCGGATCAGGAACGCCTGCTTATCGGCTTCCGACCAGCTTTCATAATCGCCCAGCCCCAGATAGCGGGTCAGCTCGGCGATGGCTTCGGTATGGCGGGTGCTTTCCTGGCGCACGTCGATACGCACCAGCGGCACGCCGAAGCAGCGCACGCGGCGCAGGGTATCCAGCAGTTGACCATTGGCGATGATGCCCATGCCGCAGGCCTGCAGCGACTGGTAGCAGGCATACAGCGGCTCCCACAGCTGCTCGTTGTTCACCAGCAGGTCGTGCGGTTTCAGCACGCGCTCGCCCTTCAGGCGACCTTCCAGATAGGCCTGGGAGCTCATCAGCTGGCTGCGCAACTGCTTCATGATTTCGCGGTAAGGCTCCTGCACCTCATCGCCGCCGGCGCGGGCGCGCAGCTCCGGGGTACACTCGGTCATCGACAGCTCGGAGACCAGTACCTGAATATCGCGGGTAAACAGGTCGCAGGCTTTCCAGCGGCTGAGCAGCAGCACATGGCGGGTAATTTCGGCGGTGACGTTCGGGTTGCCGTCGCGATCGCCGCCCATCCAGGAAGTGAAGCGCACCGGCACCGCTTCTACCGGCAGGCTGTAATCGATGGAGTTTTCCAGCTGTTCGTTGAATTCGCGCAGGAACGCCGGCACGCCTTCCCACAGGCTGTTTTCCACGACGGCAAAACCCCATTTGGCTTCGTCGATCGGAGAAGGGCGGTGTTTGCGAATTTCATCGGTGTGCCACGACTGGGCTACCAGCTGACGCAGGCGGCGCATGATCTTGTTGCGCTCGTAGTCGGCCAGATCGTTGTGATCGAGCTGGCTGAGGCAGGTGTTGACCTCCACCAGCTTGTGGATCAGGGTGCGGCGGGTGATCTCCGTCGGGTGCGCCGTCAGCACCAGCTCGATGGAGAGTTGCGACACCGCGTGCTGCAGCTCTTTGTCGCTGAGCTTTTTGTCTTTGAGGCGGCTGAACAGTTGAGCCAGCGCTTCCGGATTGCTGGCGGCTTCGCCGTTGGGCGAAATGCTGTGGTACTGCTCGGCGACGTTGGTCAGGTTGAGGAACTGGCTGAAGGCGCGCGCCACCGGCAGCAGCTCGTCGTTGGACAGGTTCTGCAGGGTGGAGAGCAGCTCCTGGCGATGCGCTTCGTTGCCGGCGCGTGAGGATTTGGAAAGCTTACGGATGGTCTCAACGCGATCGAGAATATGCTCGCCCAGCGCTTCTTTGATGGTATCGCCGAGCAATTTGCCGAGCATACTGACATTACTGCGCATTGCCGAATATTGTTCGTTCATATAACCCCTGACCCAGTTCTGTATGATTTTTATCTTGTAAATAAATTTCACGCGTCAGGCGCAGACCGCCTGCCTGATCACATCGCGTTCCTGTCCAATCGTCAATTGACACTATTTTTAGCAAAAAAACATCAAAATCGGCGCATTTTCTGAAATTTAATTACGCCGCGTGGGTTATCAGCGTGGCTTATTTCGCTGCCTTCTACTTATTTTGAGTTAGGGGAAGCATAAAGCATTTCCCCTGCTAAATGTCGGGTTTATTGCTGGCAAAAGTGATTGATCAGCTGGCCCAACAGTTTGCGCGTCGGTTCGATAAACGCGGTGTCGATGTATTCGTCCGGCTGGTGGGCCTGATCGATGGAACCGGGGCCGAGCACCAACGTCGGGCAGACCTGCTGAACGAACGGCGCTTCGGTGCAGTAGTTGACCACCTGCGTGCGGGTGCCCAGCAGTTCCTCGATCACTGCCACCATGCGGTGGTCGGTCGGGCATTCGTAGCCCGGTACCGACGCGTGCAGCTCTTCGATGGTCAGGCGGCCCGGCCAGCGTTGGCTCACCGGCTCCAATGCCTGATGCATCAGTTCGTTGATGTTGTCGAGCGTCATGCCGGGCAGCGGGCGGATATCCAGGTGCAGCTCGCAGCAGGCGCAGATGCGGTTGGCCGCGTCGCCGCCGCTGATATGGCCGAAGTTCATGGTGGGATAAGGCACGGCGAACGCCGGGTTGTTGTAGCGCTCCTGCAGGGTTTTGCGCAGCTCCATCAGGCGGCCGATGGACTCGTGCATCAGATCGATGGCGTTGACGCCGCGCGCCGGATCGCTGGAGTGGCCGGACTGGCCGACGATGCGAATGGCGTTGGCCATGTGGCCCTTGTGCGCGCGCACCGGCTGCAGCGAGGTCGGCTCACCGATGATGGCGAAATCTGGACGAATGGCGGTAGAGGCGGCGAAGTAACGCGCGCCGGCCATCGTCGTTTCTTCATCTGCGGTGGCTAAAATGTACAGCGGCTTGGTCAATTTGCTCGCGTCGATATCGCGCACCGCATCCAGAATAAAGGCGAAGAAGCCTTTCATGTCGGCGGTGCCTAGCCCGTAGAGCTTGTTGTCGTGCTCGGTCAGGGTGAAGGGATCGCGCGTCCAGCGGCCTTCGTCGTAAGGCACCGTATCGGTGTGGCCGGCCAGCAGCAGGCCGCCGCTGCCTTCGCCGATGCTGGCCAGCAGGTTGAATTTGTGGCGCGACTCCGGCACCGGCTGTACGTCGACGCGAAAGCCCAGGTCGGCAAACCATCCGGCCAGCAAGTTGATTAACGCCTCATTGCTCTGATCGAGGCCGGCATCGGTGGCGCTGATTGACGGAGTGGCGATCAACGCCCGGTACAGCTCAATAAATGGAGGTAATTTCATCTTCACTGTTGACAGCCTTTGGTTAGGATAGTATCAATATTCATGCATTTATTTTGAATAAAAATACAGTAAGCCGACGCGTAAGGGAACCCGATACCCGGATGTTTATAAAAGCATCAACGCCTGGCTCCGTGGGTGAACGGCGCAACAACGCTGGCTAGCCCTGTTACCTGGGTCGCAAGCGACCGCACGTCAGTTTAGAAGGTGAAAGGCCACATGTTGAATACGCTGATCGTTGGTGCCAGCGGTTACGCCGGAGCGGAGCTCACGGCTTACCTGAATCGCCACCCACACATGAACATAACCGCTTTAGCGGTTTCAGCGCAAAGTGCAGATGCAGGAAAGTTGCTTTCCGATCTCCATCCCCAGTTGAAAGGCATCGTCGATCTGCCGCTGCAACCGTTGACCGACGTTGCCAAGGCGGCGCAGGGCATCGACGTGGTGTTCCTCGCCACCGCCCATGAAGTCAGCCACGATATCGCACCGGCCTTCCTGGCGGCGGGCTGCGTGGTGTTCGATCTGTCCGGCGCCTTCCGCGTGCAGGACGCCGGTTTTTATAGCCAGTACTACGGTTTCGAGCATCAGCATGGCGCCCTGCTGGAGCAGGCGGTGTACGGCCTGGCGGAGTGGCAGAGCGACAAGATCAAACAGGCGCAGCTGATCGCGGTGCCGGGCTGTTACCCGACGGCGGCGCAGCTGGCGCTGAAACCGCTGATCGAAAAACAGTTGCTGAATCTGGATCAGTGGCCGGTGATCAACGCCACCAGCGGCGTTAGCGGCGCCGGTCGCAAGGCCAGCATGACCACCAGCTTCTGCGAAGTGAGCCTGCAGCCGTACGGTATTTTCACTCACCGGCACCAGCCGGAGATCGCCGCGCACCTGGGCGTGCCGGTTATCTTTACGCCGCACCTGGGCAACTTCCCGCGCGGCATCCTTGAAACCATCACCTGCCGCCTGAAGGCCGGCGTGACCGCGCAGGACGTCGCGGCCGCCTATCATGCCGCCTATGACGACAAGCCGCTGGTGCGGTTGTACGACCAGGGCGTGCCGGCGCTGAAAGCGGTGGTGGGGTTGCCGTTCTGCGATATCGGTTTTGCGGTGCAGGGCGAGCATCTGATCGCCGTCGCGGTGGAAGACAACCTGCTGAAAGGCGCGGCGGCGCAGGCGGTGCAATGCCTGAATATCCGTTTCGGCTTCCCGGAAACCCAGTCACTCCTTTAAACCAGCGTGAGTAAACAGCAATGAACCCGTTAATTATCAAGTTAGGTGGCGTGTTATTAGACAGTGAAGAAGCGCTGGAGCGTCTGTTTACCGCGCTGGACAGCTACCGCCAGCAGCATCAGCGTCCGCTGGTGATCGTGCACGGCGGCGGCTGCGTGGTGGACGAACTGATGAAGCAGCTCGCTTTGCCGGTGGTGAAAAAGAACGGCCTGCGGGTCACGCCGGCCGATCAGATCGACATCATCACCGGCGCGCTGGCCGGCACCGCCAACAAAACGCTGCTGGCGTGGGCGATTAAACATCAAATCAACGCCGTCGGCCTGAGCCTGGCGGACGGCGGCAGCGCGGTCGTGACCCCGCTCGATCCGGCATTGGGCCACGTCGGCAACGCGCAGCCCGGTTCGCCCGCGCTGCTCAATACCCTGCTGGGCGCCGGCTACCTGCCGGTTATCAGCTCCATCGGCATCACCGCCGAAGGGCAGTTAATGAACGTGAACGCCGATCAGGCGGCGACGGCGCTGGCGGCGACGCTGGGGGCGGACCTGATCCTGCTGTCGGACGTCAGCGGCATCCTCGACGGCAAGGGGCAACGCATTGCGGAAATGACGGCGCAAAAAGCGGAACAACTGATCGCGCAAGGCATCATCACCGATGGTATGGTGGTGAAGGTGAATGCGGCGCTCGACGCCGCCCGCACCCTCGGCCGCCCGGTGGATATCGCCAGCTGGCGCCATGCCGATCAGCTTCCTGCTTTGTTTAACGGCGTGTCGATTGGCACCCGGATCCTCGCTTAATTTTAGAATTAGAAAGGAATAGATCATGCAAAACCAAGGCATCAAAAAAATCGTTCTGGCGTACTCCGGCGGCCTGGATACCTCGGCCATCATTCCATGGCTGAAAGAGAACTACGGCGGCTGTGAAGTGGTGGCGTTCGTGGCGGACATCGGCCAGGAGCGCAGCGATCTGGAAGGCGTGGAGCAAAAAGCCCTGCAGTCCGGTGCCTCTGAATGTCACGTGGTCGATCTGCGTGAAGAATTTATCCGCGATTACGTTTATCCGGTGCTACAGACCGGCGCCCTGTACGAGGGCAGCTACCTGCTGGGTACCTCGATGGCGCGGCCGATCATCGCCAAGGCGCAGGTCGAGCTGGCGTTGAAAGTGGGCGCCGATGCGCTGTGCCACGGCGCGACCGGCAAAGGCAACGACCAGGTGCGTTTCGAGACCACCTACACCGCGCTGGCGCCGCAGCTGAAAGTGGTGGCGCCGTGGCGCGAGTGGAACCTGCGTTCCCGTGAAGCGCTGCTGGATTACCTGAAAGAGCGCAACATCCCGACCACCGCGTCGCTGGAAAAAATCTATAGCCGCGATGAGAACGCCTGGCACATCTCCACCGAAGGCGGCGTGCTGGAAAGCCCGTGGAATGCGCCGAACAAAGATTGTTGGGTATGGACCGTCGATCCGCAGGAAGCGCCGGATCAGCCTGAGCAGGTGACCGTCACCGTTGAGAAAGGCCGCGTCGTGGCGGTTAACGGGAAAGCGCTGTCGCCGTACCAGTGCCTGGAAACCTTGAACGCGCTGGGCGCCAAACACGGCGTCGGCCGGATCGACATCGTGGAAAACCGCCTGGTGGGCATCAAATCCCGCGGCTGTTATGAAACCCCAGGGGGCACCATCATGGTGGCGGCGCTGCGCGCCGTCGAGCAGCTGGTGCTGGATCGCGACAGCTTCAAATGGCGCGAGCAGCTGGGCCTGGAGATGTCCTATGTGGTGTACGACGGCCGTTGGTTCGCGCCGCTGCGCCGCTCGCTGCAGGCCTCTGCCGAAGCATTGGCTGAAGAGGTGAACGGCGAAGTCGTGCTGCAGCTGTACAAAGGTCAGGTGACGGCGACTCAGAAGAAATCCGCCAACAGCCTGTACTCCGAAGAGTTCGCCACCTTCGGCGAAGACGAAGTTTACGATCATAGCCACGCGGGCGGCTTTATCCGCCTGTTCTCTCTGTCTTCACGCATCCGCGCGTTGAATGAGAAAAAGAATAAATAACCGATTGGCGTGACTCTGCAAGGGCGCAGCATGCTGCGCCCTTTCGCATAAAAATTCAGGAGTAAAGGTATGGCACTTTGGGGCGGACGGTTCACTCAGGCGGCGGATCAGCGGTTCAAGCAACTCAACGATTCGCTGCGGTTCGATTATCGCCTGGCGGAGCAAGATATCGTGGGCTCGGTGGCCTGGTCGAAGGCGCTGGTGACCGTTAACGTGTTGACGGCAACGGAGCAACAGCAGCTGGAGCAGGCGCTGAATGCCTTGCTGACGGAAGTCCAGGCCGATCCTTTGGCGATCGTCCAAAGCGATGCCGAAGACATCCACAGCTGGGTGGAGCAGAAGCTGATCGAGAAGGTCGGTGACTTGGGCAAGAAGCTGCACACCGGCCGCAGCCGCAACGATCAGGTCGCGACCGATCTGAAGCTGTGGTGCAAACAGCAGATCGGCGATCTGCATCAGGCGATCGTCCAGCTGCAGCAGGCGCTGGTGGAGACCGCCGAAGCCAATCAGGATGCGGTGATGCCGGGGTATACCCACCTGCAACGCGCGCAGCCGGTGACTTTCGCGCACTGGTGCCTGGCCTATGTCGAGATGCTGGCGCGCGATGAGAGCCGACTGCAGGATACCCTGAAACGGCTGGACGTCAGCCCGCTGGGCAGCGGCGCGCTGGCCGGCACTGCGTATCCTATCGATCGCGAGCAACTGGCCGGCTGGCTGGGCTTCGCCTCGGCGACCCGCAACAGCCTGGACAGCGTATCCGATCGCGATCACGTGCTGGAGTTGCTGTCCAACGCCGCCATCAGCATGGTGCACCTGTCACGCTTCGCCGAAGATCTGATCTTCTTCAACAGCGGCGAAGCGGCGTTTGTCGAGCTGTCTGACCGCGTGACCTCCGGCTCTTCGCTGATGCCGCAGAAGAAAAACCCGGACGCGCTGGAGCTGATCCGCGGCAAGTGCGGCCGCGTACAGGGCGCGCTGACCGGCATGATGATGACGCTGAAAGGCCTGCCGCTGGCGTACAACAAAGACATGCAGGAAGACAAAGAAGGGCTGTTCGACGCGCTCGACACCTGGATGGACTGCCTGCAGATGGCGGCGCTGGTGCTGGACGGCATTCAGGTGAAGCGCCCGCGCTGTCAGGAAGCGGCGGAGCAGGGCTATGCCAACGCCACCGAGCTGGCGGATTACCTGGTCGCCAAGGGCGTGCCGTTCCGCGAAGCGCACCATATCGTCGGTGAGGTGGTGGTAGAGGCGATTCGCCAGGGCAAACCGCTGGAAGCGCTGCCGCTGGCGGATTTGCAGCAGTTTAGCGCGACGATTGGCGACGACGTCTATCCGATCCTGGCGTTGCAATCTTGCCTGGACAAACGTGCGGCCAAAGGCGGCGTCGCGCCGCAGCAGGTGGCCGCGGCAATCGCCGCAGCGAAACAGCGTTTAGCTTGAGGACGATAAGGGCGGCCTGGTGCCGCCCTTGCACCTCTACCCCGCCAGGCGTGCGCACAGATAACGGTTCAGGCTCACGCCTTCCTCCATCGCGCCGATCGCCAGCCGGCGATGCTGTTCCGGCGTCATGCGTAACACCAGTTTTCCGCTGAAGTTCTTTTCCGCCAGCGCCTGCGGCGGCGTTTCACCTTGCGCCAGCATGTCGGCGATCGTTTCGCTCACGACTTTTTCGATACCCTCCAGTGCGCCGGTACGCGTGGCGGCTAGCCAGGACAGCGAGGGGAATTCGGCGCACAGCCCGACATATTCACGATCTTCCGCTGACCAGGTGATGCGATAGGTATAGTGTTCATGCTTTTCCATGTTCTTCCTCCATTCTGGCCAGTGCGGCGATGACCTGCTTAACCTGATATGCCTTGGCCGCGCCGTTGTTGCCGCGTTGGATATTGATGCGCGGATCGCCTGGCCAGGGCATGCGATAAACGTGATGGCTGCTACCGTTTATGCGCGGCGGCCCAAACCATCGCACGCAGACTTTCGCTAACTCGGCGAATTTGATGCTGTTCTGCCGCTGTTGCAAATCAGCGATGTCATCCCTGATCTCGTTCATGCCGCCTCCATTTTAGTATCGTTATTGGTATCACTTCAATGCCAAAGCATAAAAAATGAGCGCGGGCGGGCCGTGAGGCAAGCGGAGGGAGGAAATTGTGGAAAGTGCTGCGCAAAAAAAACCGGGCCTGAAGGCCCGGTGGATATAAACGGAGAATAAGAGGTTACTCACCCGGACAGCGCTGGCAGCGCTCGATTTCGGCCGTGCCGAGTTTGAGCTTCGCCTGCAGATCGCGCAGCGCGGTACGCAAGCCTTCTTCGATCACCGGATGATAGAACGGCATGTCCAGCATCTGATCGACGGTCATCTGCTGTTGGTGCGCCCAGGCTAACAGGTGCGCAATGTGTTCGGCGTCGGGGCCGATCATTTCCGCGCCGAGGAAACGGCCGGTGCCTTGCTCGCCGTAGACGTGCAAAATGCCCTTATTGCGCAGCATCACCCGCGAGCGGCCCTGATTCTCAAACGAGACTTTGCCCACTTCAAAGCAGCCGCAGGCGCTGAACTTCTCGCTCAGCTCGCGGAAAGTTGAGCCGACCATGGCGATCTGCGGATCGGAGAACACCACCGAAATCGCGCTGCGGCGCAGACCTGGATTGATCTCCGGGAAGCTGCCGGCGTTGGCGCCGGCGATGCGCGCCTGATCGCTGGCCTCGTGCAACAGCGGCAGCTGGTTGCTGGCGTCGCCGGCGATAAAGATATGCGGCACGCTGGTTTGCATCGTCAGGCGGTCGGCCAGCGGCACGCCTCGAGCGTCGAGCTGCAGGTCGGTGTTTTCGAGACCCAGCCGATCGACGTTGGGGCGGCGGCCGGTGGCGGCCAGCACGTAGTCCACCAGGATCTCCTGCGACTGGCCCTGCAGATCCTGATAGCGGATAAATACGCGGTCGCCTTCGCGCTGCATCATCTCCACTTTCACGTCGGCGTCGAGGTAGAACTCTTCTCCCAACGCCTTCGCAGCGTAATCGCGCACGGCGCTGTCGGTCAGCGGCCCGACGGCGCCGCCGATGCCGAAGACCTTGGTGTCGACGCCGAGGCGGTGCAGCGCTTGCCCCAGCTCCAGCCCGATGACGCCGGGGCCGAATACCGCCACGGACTGCGGCAAGTCATCCCAGTTGAACAGATCGTCGTTGACGATCAGGCGATCGCCCAGTTCGTTCCACGGCGCCGGCCAGCTGGGGCGAGAGCCGGTGGCGATCACGATGCGCTGCGCCACGATGCGCGTATGGTCATCGACCTGCAGCGTGTTGTCGTCGATAAAGCGGGCATAGCCCTGAATTTTGTCGGCGGCCGGGATCTCGTCCACGCCTTCCAGCACGAAGCCGACGAAACGATCGCGTTCGCGTTTGACGCGCGCCATCACCTCGCGTCCGTCGATGCGGGTTTTACCGGCTGGGTGCACGCCAAAGCCCGGCGCGCGTTCGATTTGATGCACCGCTTCGGCGGCGGCGATCAATAATTTGGATGGCATGCAGCCAACGCGCGCACAGGTGGTGCCGTAAGGCCCGCCTTCAATCATCACCACGCTGGGGGTAGACAGTTTGGCCGCGCGATAGGCGCCGAGCCCTGCGGTGCCGCCGCCGATGACCGCAACATCAACGTTCAACAGTTTCATATCCGCTCCTGAAAGGTAAAAAAAGGGCGGGCCGTAGCCCGCCAAAGTTCACGTTGGCTTTGTTATTACTTATTAAGCTGACAGGAAAGTTTCCAGATCGTCGCTGCCGCCAATGTGACGGCCGCCGATGAACACCTGCGGCACCGTGGCGCGGCCGCTGACGGCGCGCAGGCTGACGGTGGTGGCGTCTTTGCCCAGGACGATCTCTTCATACTGAATGCCGCGCTCTTGCAGCATCTGTTTGGCTTTGGCGCAGAATGGGCAACCCGGTTTGGTGAACAGGGAGACCGATTCCTGCACTTTGAATTCCGGCGCCAGGTATTTCAGCATGGTGTCGGCGTCGGACACTTCAAACGGGTCGCCCGGCTTGTTCGGCTCGACAAACATTTTCTCGACCACGCCGTTGCGCACCAGCATCGAGTAGCGCCATGAACGAGGGCCAAAGCCCAGGTCCGCTTTCTCGACCAGCATGTTCATGCCTTTGGTGAATTCACCGTTGCCGTCCGGTACGAAGGTGATGTTTTCCGCATGTTGGTCAGCTTTCCAGGCGTTCATCACGAAGGTGTCGTTCACGGAGACGCAAAGAATGCTGTCGACGCCGTGCTGCTTGAATACGCTGGACAGTTCGTTGTAGCGCGGCAGGTGGCTCGAAGAACAGGTCGGCGTGAACGCGCCCGGCAGCGAGAAAACAATGACGGTTTTGTTTTTGAACAGGTCATCAGTGGTCACATCAATCCATTGGTCGCCCTGACGGGTGTGGAAAGTAACCTGAGGAACTTTCTTGCCTTCTTGACTGGTAAACATTGATTAACCCCTTAATTAGGAAAAGTAATTTTTAGCATTTAGCGCGATATCGCTTCGTTGGGACACATTATTGTCGCTGGGGCTTGATAGATCTAATCGCTCATTGCTATCTTATCTATCGCCATGAGCTATCATGGAATGGAGGGAAACAATGAATATTCGTGATTTAGAGTATCTGGTCGCCTTGGCCGAGCACCGGCACTTCCGCCGCGCGGCCGATTCATGCCATGTAAGCCAACCCACGCTGAGCGGGCAGATCCGCAAGCTGGAAGACGAGTTGGGCGTCATGCTGCTCGAACGCACCAGCCGCAAGGTACTGTTCACCCAGGCGGGCCTGTTGCTGGTGGAGCAGGCGCGTACCGTGCTGCGCGAAGTGAAAGTGTTGAAGGAGATGGCCAGCCAGCAGGGCGAGGCCATGTCCGGGCCGCTGCACATCGGTCTGATCCCGACCGTGGGGCCTTATCTGCTGCCGCAGATCATCCCGACGCTGCACAAAACCTTCCCGAAACTGGAAATGTACCTGCACGAAGCGCAAACCCACCAACTGCTGGCGCAACTCGACAGCGGCAAGCTGGACTGCGCCATTCTGGCGCTGGTGAAGGAAACCGAGGCGTTTATCGAAGTGCCTCTGTTCGATGAACCGATGAAGCTGGCGGTGTATTCCGATCACCCGTGGGCGCAGCGCGAGCGCGTGGCGATGCCGGATTTGGCGGGAGAAAAGCTGCTGATGCTGGAAGATGGCCACTGCCTGCGCGATCAGGCGATGGGCTTCTGCTTCCAGGCGGGCGCGGACGAGGATACCCACTTCCGCGCCACCAGTCTGGAAACGCTGCGCAATATGGTCGCGGCCGGCAGCGGCATTACCCTGCTGCCGTCCCTGGCGGTGCCGCCGCAGCGCGAGCGCGATGGCGTCTGCTATCTGGATTGCTACAAGCCGGAGCCGAAGCGCACCATCGCGTTGGTGTATCGCCCCGGTTCCCCACTGCGCAGCCGTTATGAGCAGTTGGCCGAAGCGATCCGCGAGCACATGCAGGGCTACATCGACAACGCGTTAAAACAGGCGGTTTAAGCCGTTAAGCGCTGCCACCCGGTAGGCTTCGGCCATGGTCGGATAGTTGAAGGTCGTATTAACGAAATACTCGATAGTATTGCCTTCACCTTTCTGTTCCATGATCGCCTGACCGATGTGGATGATCTCCGCCGCACGTTCGCCGAAGCAGTGGATCCCGAGGATCTGCAGGGTGTCGCGATGGAACAGGATCTTCAGGCTGCCGACGTTCATCCCGGCGATCTGCGCGCGCGCCAGATGTTTGAACTGGGCGCGGCCCACTTCATACGGCACCTTCATCGCCGTCAGTTCCTGCTCGGTTTTGCCGACGGAGCTGATTTCCGGAATGGTGTAGATGCCGGTCGGGATATCTTCGATTAAGTGACCGCTGGCTTCACCGGAGGCGATCGCCTGCGCGGCGATGCGGCCCTGATCGTAGGCGGCGGAAGCCAGACTCGGATAGCCGATGACGTCACCGACCGCATAAATGTGCGACAGCGCGGTTTGATACATGCTGTTCACTTTCAGCAGCCCGCGGCTGTCCGACTCCAGGCCGACGTTCTCCAACCCTAACGAATCGGTGTTACCGGTACGGCCGTTGGCGTACAGCAGGCAGTCCGCTTTCACCTTCTTGCCGGACTTCAGGTGCACGATCACGCCGTCTTCGGTGCCTTCGATCTTCTCGAATTCTTCGTTGTGGCGGATCACCACGCCGTTGTTCCAGAAGTGGTAAGAGAGCGAATCCGACATCTCCTGATCGAGGAACGCCAGCAGACGATCGCGGGTGTTGATCAGATCGACCTTGACGTTCAGGCCGCGGAAGATGGACGCATACTCGCAGCCGATCACCCCGGCGCCGTAAATGATCACGTGGCGTGGCTCATGGCTCAGCTCGAGAATGGAATCGCTGTCGTAGATGCGCGGATGGTTGAAATCGACGCTGGCCGGATGGTAAGGACGCGAGCCGCAGGCGATCACGATGTGATCGGCGCGGATGGTGTCCTGGGTGCCGTCCATGTAGCTGACGCTGACGGTGTTGGCGTCGATGAAGCGCGCGTCGCCGGCGAACAGTTTGCACTGGTTCCGCTCATAGAACCCTTGGCGCATTCGGGTCTGCTGGCTGATGACGTTATCGGCGTGGCGTAAAATGTCAGGGAAGGTCGCGCTGAGCGTGCGCGAGTTGTTGTAAAGCGGGTTCTGGTTGAATTCGATAATGCGGCTGACGGCGTGGCGGAGGGCTTTGGAAGGGATGGTGCCCCAGTGGGTACATCCGCCGCCTACGTTATTGTACCGTTCGATAACGGCCACGCGGGCGCCTTGTTTCACCAGCCCCATGGCGGCACCTTCACCACCAGGGCCCGAGCCAATCACAATGGCATCAAATTGATAGTGCTGTTGCATGTAGGAGAGACCTGTTTTTTTATACAAGATTACAACGGTATCTTAACATCATAGCGCTGCTCACCCAATCACCATTAGGCTTTTTGAGTCAAAGCACAATCGGCTCAGGGCGGAAGTGTGATAGAGCGCGTTAGTATAAATGCTGTTGCAATAAAATTTGCTATATTGCCGAGTCTAGGGCGTTAGACTGAGAAAATGGAACCTATCCGGATATGCATATGGGCGTCAGAGCACAACAAAAAGAACGGACTCGTCGTTCCCTGATCGAAGCCGCTTTCAGCCAGCTGAGCGCCGAACGCAGCTTCGCCAGCCTGAGCCTGCGGGAAGTTTCACGCGAGGCGGGCATTGCGCCCACGTCGTTTTATCGCCATTTCCGCGATGTGGACGAGCTGGGGCTGACCATGGTGGACGAAAGCGGCCTGATGCTGCGTCAGTTGATGCGCCAGGCGCGCCAACGCATCGCCAAGGGCGGCAGCGTAATCCGCACCTCGGTGTCCACCTTTATGGAATTTATCGGCAACAACCCGAACGCCTTCCGCCTGCTGCTGCGTGAGCGCTCCGGCACGTCGGCGGCATTCCGTGCGGCAGTGGCGCGCGAGATCCAGCATTTCATCGCTGAACTGGCGGACTACCTCGAATTGGAAAACCACATGCCGCGCAGTTTTACCGAAGCGCAGGCGGAAGCGATGGTCACCATCGTGTTCAGCGCCGGCGCGGAAGCGCTGGATATCGACGTCGAGCAGCGGCAGCAGCTGGAAGAACGGCTGGTGCTGCAGCTACGGATGATCTCCAAAGGGGCGTATTACTGGTATCGTCGCGAACAAGAAAAAGCTTCTGTGTCCCACGTATAAAAAAGGTAAAAAATGATGGAAAAACCAGGCCGTGAAAATGGCACCTTACTGCTGGCGTTAATTGCCGGCCTTTCGATCAACGGTTCCTTTGCCGCGCTGTTCAGCTCGGTGGTGCCGTTTTCGATCTTCCCGCTGATCGCGTTGGTGCTGGCGGTGTACTGCCTGCATCAGCGTTACCTGAACCGCGCCATGCCGGACGGTATGCCGAAGCTGGCGGCGGCCTGTTTCCTGCTGGGGCTGCTGCTGTACAGCGCCATCGTGCGCGCCGAATATCCGCAGATCGGCTCCAACTTCCTGCCGTCGGTGATCTGCGTGGCGCTGGTGCTGTGGATCGGGATGAAACTGAAGGCGCGCAAGGCGCCGGATGCGCCGACTCAAGAATCGTAATGAAACGGGGCGCCATCATGGCGCCCCTGTCGTATCAGCGATGCTTTTCCAGCAACACACCGCATTCCATGTGATGGGTATACGGGAACTGATCGAACAGCGCCAGGCGGCTGACCCGGTGGGTGGCCTGCAGCGTTTCCAGGTTGGCACACAGCGTTTCCGGATTGCATGAAATATACAGAATGCGCGGGTAAGCCTGCACCATCTTCACCGTTTCCTCGTCCAGCCCGCTGCGCGGCGGATCGACGAAAATCGTCTCGCAGTTGTAGCCGCTCAGATCGATGCCTTTCAACCGGTTGAATTCGCGTACTCCGTTCATCGCCTGAGTGAAGTCTTCTGCCGCCATGCGGATGATTTGCACGTTGTCGATATGGTTGGCGGCGATGTTGTACTGCGCCGCCGCCACCGACGGCTTGGCGATCTCGGTCGCCAGCACGCGCTCGAAATTGCGCGCCAGCGCCAGCGAGAAGTTGCCGTTGCCGCAGTACAGCTCCAGCAAATCGCCTTTGGAACCGGCGGTAACCGCCAACGCCCACTCCAGCATCTGCACGTTCATGGCCGCGTTGGGCTGCGTGAAGCTGTTTTCCACCTGACGATAGATCATGTCGCGGCCGGCGACCGGCAGCACTTCGTCAACATAATCCTGGTCGAGCATGATCTTGGTCTTCGACGCCCGGCCGATCAGCTGCAGGTCGAAACCCTGAGCGCGCAGCTCGTCGCGCAGCTGCTCGGCTCGCTGTTGCCAAACGTCATCCAGCTTGCGGTGATACAGCAGCGAAGCGATGATTTTGCCGCTTCGCGTCGACAGATAATCGATCTGGAACAGCTTGTGGCGCAGGATCGGCTCCGGTTTCAGCGCGGCGATCAGGGCGGTCATCAGGCGGTTGATCAGCTCGCTGGCCGCCGGGAACTGGTCGACGCGAATACGCTGCTTGGTCTGTTGATCGAACATGATGTGATACATGTCATCCGCGTCGTGCCAGATGCGGAATTCGGCGCGCATGCGGTAGTGGTCGACTGGCGAGCGGAACACTTCCGGCTCGGGCGCCGCGAACGGTGACATCAACGTCTTCAGGCGGGCGACTTTCTCCGCCAGTTGGTCATCGTAACGTTCAATAGGCAAATTCTCGGGCGTCATGTGTGTCTTCTCGTCAGGCAAATTTGATCAGCGGGGATTGTAGGGAATCAGCCCGTGAAGTCCAGTTTTGTCGCGTTTATTATTTGTAACATTAGTAGCAGTCTAGACATCTATTTTCATTGATCGTAGCATTGCCGTCCGGCCTCAAGCAGCGAGTGAAAAGGGAATCCGGTGTGAATCCGGAGCTGACGCGCAGCGGTAAGGGGAAGTCACGGCGATAGCGTTTCGACGCAGACACTGTCCACTGCAGGATGGGAAGTCATCGCCCGTTGCCGGTCGCGCCCCGCGGCCCGCAAATCCCAAGCCCGAAGACCTGCCGGTGTTACGTCGCAATGTCCGTGGCCGTCGCGAACTACCGGCCATGATCCTGCGGCATCCGCCAATTAAGTTTGGATGCTTTTCTCATGACAATTACAAAAAATATGCTGCTGGCGGTGGTCTCCTCCGTCACGGCTTTTTCTGGATGGGCGCAAGACAACACCACAGCCAAGAATGGCGATAACCTGGTGGTGACCGCCAACCGTTTCCCGCAGCCGGTTTCTTCTGTGCTGGCACCGACTTCCATCGTCACCCGTAACGATATCGATCGCTGGCAGGCCAAGAGCCTGACCGACGTGATGCGCCGTTTGCCGGGCGTGGACGTTGGCCAAAACGGTGGATTGGGACAAAAGAGCTCGCTGTTTATTCGCGGCACCAACTCCAGCCATGTGCTGGTGCTAATTGACGGCATTCGCCTTAATCAGGCGGGCGTCAGCGGTTCTTCCGATCTCAGCCAAATCCCGATTTCGCTGGTGCAGAAAGTCGAATACATTCGCGGCCCGCGCTCGGCGGTGTACGGCTCCGATGCCATCGGCGGCGTGGTCAACATTATTACCACCCGCGAAAAGAACGGCACGACGCTCTCAGCCGGCGTCGGCTCCAACGGCTATCAATCCTATGACGCGTCGACCCAACAACAACTGGGTGACAGCACCGTGGCGACGGTGGCGGGGAATTACACCTATACCAAAGGGTATGACGTGGTGGCTGAAGGTAATACCAGTATTCCTCAGCCCGATCGCGACGGCTTTATGAGCAAATTGCTCTACGGCGCATTGCAGCACCAATTTAACGAGCAAATCAGCGGTTTTGTGCGTGGTTATGGTTACGATAATCGTACAGGCTACGATGGATTCTATTCTTACGATAAAGACTTCAATATTACCGGTCTGCCCGATACCCGTAAGCTGTACAGCCAAACATGGGACACGGGGTTGCGCTATCAGGAAGGGATTTACGCCACGCAGCTAGTGGGGAGTTACAGCCACAGCAAAGACTACAATTACGATCCGCGCAAAGGCCAGTATGCGATCTCCTCCAGTTTGGATGATTCGGAACAGTACAATCTGCAGTGGGGCAACACGTTCAAGGTTGCCCAAGGCACCATTAGTGCGGGCGCAGATTGGCAGGATCAACAAATCAAACCGGGTACCGCGTCCGTCAGCAGCGAGAGAAGCCAGCGCAATACTGGCATCTATCTGACTGGGCAACAGTTGGTGGGACCGGTGACGCTGGAGGCTGCTGCGCGTGGCGACGACAACTCGGAGTTCGGTTGGCACGGCACCTGGCAAACCAGTGCAGCCTGGGAATTCATCGAGGGGTATCGTTTCATTGCCTCTTACGGTACCGCGTTCAAAGCGCCAAACATGAACCAGTTGTTTAGTACCACTTACGGCAACAATAATTTGAAACCGGAAGAAAGCAAGCAATGGGAAGGCGGTTTTGAAGGCTTGACCGGGCCTGTGACCTGGCGTATTTCCGGTTATCGCAATGACATTGATAATCTTATCGACAGCGATCCGGTGAGTTACCGCTATTATAATATCGGTAAGGCGACCATTAAAGGTGTAGAGGCCACGGCTTCTTTTGAAACCGGCCCGCTGACGCATCAGATTGGTTACGATTATGTCGACCCGCGCAATGCTAAAACCAACGAAGTGCTGCTGCGCCGCGCTAAACAGCAGGTGAAATACGAGCTGGATTGGCAACTGTACGACTTTGATTGGGCAGTAACCTATCAATACCTGGGTGAGCGCTACGACAAGGATTATGGCGTTTATCCTAGCCCGACGGTTAAACTCGGCGGCGTGAGCCTGTGGGATCTCGCAGTTTCGTATCCGGTCACATCTCATCTGACAGTTCGTGGTAGAATTGCCAACCTGTTTGATAAAGATTATGAGACGGCCTATGGCTATGCTACTCCAGGAAGAGAATACTACCTCACTGGAAGCTATACCTTCTAACAGCACCGCCACACCTCGCCCGACGGTGCTGGTTTTTGATTCCGGCGTCGGCGGGTTGTCGGTGTATCAGGAGGTTCGGCAGTTGCTGCCGGATCTCCACTATATATACGCTTTCGACAACGTGGCGTTCCCCTACGGCGAGAAGTCCGAAGAGTTTATCGTTGAGCGCGTGCTGGAAATTGTCGGCGCGGTACAGCAACGTCATCCTCTGGCGATTGTCGTCATTGCCTGCAACACCGCCAGCACCGTTTCCTTGCCGGCCTTGCGCGAGCGTTTCAGTTTCCCTGTCGTGGGCGTGGTGCCCGCCATCAAACCGGCGGCCCGTCTTACCGTTAATGGCATTGTCGGCCTGTTGGCGACCCGCGGTACCGTACAGCGCAGCTACACCCACGAACTGATTTCCCGTTTCGCCACCGACTGCAAGATTGAACTGCTGGGCTCTTCAGAGCTGGTGGAGCTGGCGGAGGCCAAGCTCCATGGCGAAGCCGTGCCGCTGCCGGTGCTGAAGAAGATCCTGCATCCGTGGCTGAGCATGCGCGAGCCGCCGGATACCGTCGTGCTGGGCTGCACCCATTTCCCTCTATTAGCTGAAGAGTTGATGCAGGTGTTGCCGGAAGGCACCCGGCTGGTGGATTCCGGCGCGGCGATTGCCCGCCGCACCGCCTGGCTCATCTCAACGCAGGAAAATCTGGTCTCGAGCCAGGAAGAGAATCTGGCGTATTGCATGGCGTTAAATGAAGATACTGACGCTTTATTGCCCGTTTTGCAGGGTTATGGCTTTAAATCGTTGAAAAAACTGCCGCTTTAACGGTGTTTTGGTTAAACATTCAACGGTCGGAAAAAATATTGAAAATAGGGGTTGCGGCCTGCCGAGAACTCCCTATAATGCGCCTCCACTGACCGGGAACAACGACTGACAAGCCGCCGGGTCAGCGAGAAGAAAGCGAAATAAACGCTTGACTCTCCGGGTGAAAAGCGTAATATACGCAGCCCGCGCCGATGAGTTTATCGGCACTGCTCTTTAACAATTTATCAGACAATCTGTGTGGGCACTCCACAAGACGATATCCAGCATCTTCGGATGCAAAAAAATATCAAGTCTTGAAGAGTGACTAACTGAAGTAAAATTCATGCAGTAAATCTTTGAGCATCGCTTCTCGAGTGGAAGCAAATCAAGCTTTTAATTGAAGAGTTTGATCATGGCTCAGATTGAACGCTGGCGGCAGGCTTAACACATGCAAGTCGAGCGGTAGCACAAGAGAGCTTGCTCTCTGGGTGACGAGCGGCGGACGGGTGAGTAATGTCTGGGAAACTGCCTGATGGAGGGGGATAACTACTGGAAACGGTAGCTAATACCGCATAACGTCGCAAGACCAAAGAGGGGGACCTTCGGGCCTCTTGCCATCAGATGTGCCCAGATGGGATTAGCTAGTAGGTGGGGTAATGGCTCACCTAGGCGACGATCCCTAGCTGGTCTGAGAGGATGACCAGCCACACTGGAACTGAGACACGGTCCAGACTCCTACGGGAGGCAGCAGTGGGGAATATTGCACAATGGGCGCAAGCCTGATGCAGCCATGCCGCGTGTGTGAAGAAGGCCTTCGGGTTGTAAAGCACTTTCAGCGAGGAGGAAGGTGGTGAACTTAATACGTTCATCAATTGACGTTACTCGCAGAAGAAGCACCGGCTAACTCCGTGCCAGCAGCCGCGGTAATACGGAGGGTGCAAGCGTTAATCGGAATTACTGGGCGTAAAGCGCACGCAGGCGGTTTGTTAAGTCAGATGTGAAATCCCCGGGCTCAACCTGGGAACTGCATTTGAAACTGGCAAGCTAGAGTCTCGTAGAGGGGGGTAGAATTCCAGGTGTAGCGGTGAAATGCGTAGAGATCTGGAGGAATACCGGTGGCGAAGGCGGCCCCCTGGACGAAGACTGACGCTCAGGTGCGAAAGCGTGGGGAGCAAACAGGATTAGATACCCTGGTAGTCCACGCTGTAAACGATGTCGATTTGGAGGTTGTGCCCTTGAGGCGTGGCTTCCGGAGCTAACGCGTTAAATCGACCGCCTGGGGAGTACGGCCGCAAGGTTAAAACTCAAATGAATTGACGGGGGCCCGCACAAGCGGTGGAGCATGTGGTTTAATTCGATGCAACGCGAAGAACCTTACCTACTCTTGACATCCAGAGAACTTTCCAGAGATGGATTGGTGCCTTCGGGAACTCTGAGACAGGTGCTGCATGGCTGTCGTCAGCTCGTGTTGTGAAATGTTGGGTTAAGTCCCGCAACGAGCGCAACCCTTATCCTTTGTTGCCAGCGGTTCGGCCGGGAACTCAAAGGAGACTGCCAGTGATAAACTGGAGGAAGGTGGGGATGACGTCAAGTCATCATGGCCCTTACGAGTAGGGCTACACACGTGCTACAATGGCATATACAAAGAGAAGCGACCTCGCGAGAGCAAGCGGACCTCATAAAGTATGTCGTAGTCCGGATTGGAGTCTGCAACTCGACTCCATGAAGTCGGAATCGCTAGTAATCGTAGATCAGAATGCTACGGTGAATACGTTCCCGGGCCTTGTACACACCGCCCGTCACACCATGGGAGTGGGTTGCAAAAGAAGTAGGTAGCTTAACCTTCGGGAGGGCGCTTACCACTTTGTGATTCATGACTGGGGTGAAGTCGTAACAAGGTAACCGTAGGGGAACCTGCGGTTGGATCACCTCCTTACCTAAAGATATTAGTTCGAGTGGCGTGCTCACACAGATTGTCTGATAGAAAGTAACGAGCAGAAATACCTTTATAGGCTTGTAGCTCAGGTGGTTAGAGCGCACCCCTGATAAGGGTGAGGTCGGTGGTTCAAGTCCACTCAGGCCTACCACTTCTTCGAAGTGGAAAAGGTACTGCACGTGACTGTATGGGGCTATAGCTCAGCTGGGAGAGCGCCTGCCTTGCACGCAGGAGGTCAGCGGTTCGATCCCGCTTAGCTCCACCATATAGTCCGGTATTTAATACTTCAGAGTATATTGGCGACAGTATGCTGCGAAGTATTTTGCTCTTTAACAATCTGGAACAAGCTGAAAATTGAAACATGACGGCTGAAATTTATCCCTCCGTAGATGTACTGGGATGAAGAGTAACCTGTCATAGAGTCTCTCAAATGTTTGCAGCGCGAACGATGGAAACATCTTCGGGTTGTGAGGTTAAGTGACTAAGCGTACACGGTGGATGCCTAGGCAGTCAGAGGCGATGAAGGGCGTGCTAATCTGCGAAAAGCGTCGGTAAGGTGATATGAACCGTTATAACCGGCGATACCCGAATGGGGAAACCCAGTGTGTTTCGACACACTATCATGTCATGAATACATAGTGGCATGAGGCGAACCGGGGGAACTGAAACATCTAAGTACCCCGAGGAAAAGAAATCAACCGAGATTCCCCCAGTAGCGGCGAGCGAACGGGGAGGAGCCCAGAACCTGAATCGGCTTGTGTGTTAGTGGAAGCGTCTGGAAAGTCGCGCAGCAAAGGGTGATAGCCCCGTACACTAAAATGCACAGGTCGTGAGTTCGATGAGTAGGGCGGGACACGTGACATCCTGTCTGAATATGGGGGGACCATCCTCCAAGGCTAAATACTCCTGACTGACCGATAGTGAACCAGTACCGTGAGGGAAAGGCGAAAAGAACCCCGGCGAGGGGAGTGAAATAGAACCTGAAACCGTGTACGTACAAGCAGTGGGAGCACCTTCGTGGTGTGACTGCGTACCTTTTGTATAATGGGTCAGCGACTTATATTTTGTAGCAAGGTTAACCGTATAGGGGAGCCGTAGGGAAACCGAGTCTTAACTGGGCGATTAGTTGCAAGGTATAGACCCGAAACCCGGTGATCTAGCCATGGGCAGGTTGAAGGTTGGGTAACACTAACTGGAGGACCGAACCGACTAATGTTGAAAAATTAGCGGATGACTTGTGGCTGGGGGTGAAAGGCCAATCAAACCGGGAGATAGCTGGTTCTCCCCGAAAGCTATTTAGGTAGCGCCTCGTGAACTCATCTTCGGGGGTAGAGCACTGTTTCGGCTAGGGGGCCATCCCGGCTTACCAAACCGATGCAAACTCCGAATACCGAAGAATGTTATCACGGGAGACACACGGCGGGTGCTAACGTCCGTCGTGAAGAGGGAAACAACCCAGACCGCCAGCTAAGGTCCCAAAGTCATGGTTAAGTGGGAAACGATGTGGGAAGGCATAGACAGCCAGGATGTTGGCTTAGAAGCAGCCATCATTTAAAGAAAGCGTAATAGCTCACTGGTCGAGTCGGCCTGCGCGGAAGATGTAACGGGGCTAAACCATGCACCGAAGCTGCGGCAGCGACGCTTAGGCGTTGTTGGGTAGGGGAGCGTTCTGTAAGCCGTTGAAGGTGGCCTGTGAGGGTTGCTGGAGGTATCAGAAGTGCGAATGCTGACATAAGTAACGATAAAGCGGGTGAAAAGCCCGCTCGCCGGAAGACCAAGGGTTCCTGTCCAACGTTAATCGGGGCAGGGTGAGTCGACCCCTAAGGCGAGGCTGAAAAGCGTAGTCGATGGGAAACAGGTTAATATTCCTGTACTTGGTGTTACTGCGAAGGGGGGACGGAGAAGGCTAGGCTAGCCGGGCGACGGTTGTCCCGGTTTAAGCGTGTAGGGGGTGTGACCTGGTAAATCCGGTTGCATACTAACCCTGAGGCGTGATGACGATGCACTACGGTGCAGAAGTAGTTGATGCCCTGCTTCCAGGAAAATCCTCTAAGCTCCAGGTAACATTAAATCGTACCCCAAACCGACACAGGTGGTCAGGTAGAGAATACCAAGGCGCTTGAGAGAACTCGGGTGAAGGAACTAGGCAAAATGGTGCCGTAACTTCGGGAGAAGGCACGCTGGCATGTAGGTGAAGTCCCTTGCGGATGGAGCTGAAGCCAGTCGAAGATACCAGCTGGCTGCAACTGTTTAATAAAAACACAGCACTGTGCAAACACGAAAGTGGACGTATACGGTGTGACGCCTGCCCGGTGCTGGAAGGTTAATTGATGGGGTCAGCCGCAAGGCGAAGCTCTTGATCGAAGCCCCAGTAAACGGCGGCCGTAACTATAACGGTCCTAAGGTAGCGAAATTCCTTGTCGGGTAAGTTCCGACCTGCACGAATGGCGTAATGATGGCCAGGCTGTCTCCACCCGAGACTCAGTGAAATTGAACTCGCTGTGAAGATGCAGTGTACCCGCGGCAAGACGGAAAGACCCCGTGAACCTTTACTATAGCTTGACACTGAACATTGAGCCTTGATGTGTAGGATAGGTGGGAGGCTTTGAAGCGTGGACGCCAGTCTGCGTGGAGCCATCCTTGAAATACCACCCTTTAATGTTTGATGTTCTAACTCGGCCCCATAATCTGGGGTGAGGACAGTGTCTGGTGGGTAGTTTGACTGGGGCGGTCTCCTCCCAAAGAGTAACGGAGGAGCACGAAGGTTAGCTAATCACGGTCGGACATCGTGAGGTTAGTGCAAAGGCATAAGCTAGCTTGACTGCGAGAGTGACGGCTCGAGCAGGTACGAAAGTAGGTCTTAGTGATCCGGTGGTTCTGAATGGAAGGGCCATCGCTCAACGGATAAAAGGTACTCCGGGGATAACAGGCTGATACCGCCCAAGAGTTCATATCGACGGCGGTGTTTGGCACCTCGATGTCGGCTCATCACATCCTGGGGCTGAAGTAGGTCCCAAGGGTATGGCTGTTCGCCATTTAAAGTGGTACGCGAGCTGGGTTTAGAACGTCGTGAGACAGTTCGGTCCCTATCTGCCGTGGGCGTTGGAAGATTGAGAGGGGTTGCTCCTAGTACGAGAGGACCGGAGTGAACGCACCACTGGTGTTCGGGTTGTCATGCCAATGGCATTGCCCGGTAGCTAAGTGCGGAAAAGATAAGCGCTGAAAGCATCTAAGCGCGAAACTTGCCTCAAGATGAGTCTTCCCTGGGCCTTTAAGGCCCCTGAAGGAACGTTTAAGACTAAGACGTTGATAGGCTGGGTGTGTAAGTGCAGCGATGCATTGAGCTAACCAGTACTAATGATCCGTGAGGCTTAACCTTACAACACCGAAGGTGTTTTTAGAGAGATTTTCAGCGAAGTTCCGAGATTGGTTCTGATGGCTTCACGGGAGTGATGCGGTTGGAATGAAACAGAATTTGCCTGGCGGCAATAGCGCGGTGGTCCCACCTGACCCCATGCCGAACTCAGAAGTGAAACGCCGTAGCGCCGATGGTAGTGTGGGGTCTCCCCATGCGAGAGTAGGACACTGCCAGGCATCAAATTAACGTTATCAGTGTGACGACTGGTAATGCGCAAATCGCAAAGCGCGAATTTGCCGGCATCGAGAGATGCAACGTAAAAGAATCGGTGGAGCGGTAGTTCAGTTGGTTAGAATACCTGCCTGTCACGCAGGGGGTCGCGGGTTCGAGCCCCGTCCGTTCCGCCACTTATTTAATTATGCCTGCTTTATTAGCAGGCATAATGTTAAGCGAGATTTAGGGGCGTAGCTCAGTTGGTAGAGCACCGGTCTCCAAAACCGGGTGTCGCGAGTTCGAGTCTCTCCGCCCCTGCCATATTAAGAACCCTTTGCGAAAGCAAAGGGTTTTTTTTTACCTATTATCCCTTCCCTTAGTGCATTCCCGCTTTGGAAAAGAGCGCTTTTGACGCTATATGCCGAGGTTTGCCCGATCCTGGCTGCTTCATGTTCTTCCGAGCTTTACCCTGCACGCCTCCGGATTCTCTTATCGTTTTGCATTATCTTCTCTCAGAAGGCGATGGGCGGCTTTTAGCATGATAGACAGTCATTACCACGATGACGGCATTTAAGGCCGCCATAATGCTTTAGGCTGCGGTATTTAAAGGTATTTTAAGTAATTGCCGAATCAAAGGTTGTTGATCGCTGTTTTGCAACCAGACGGCATACAGTGGGCGGACAATCGGCGGGATCTCGGTGGCGGCAAGCAACTGCGGATACTCTTTTTCCCACTGGCTGGGCAGGAAAGCGCATCCGCCTGTGGTTTCCAGCAACTGACGCGTCAGGTGTGCCGAGGTGGTCGTGAGTACCGGCACGTTATCACCTTCCAACATGCGGTTTTCCTGTTGGTGGAAGTCGGCCCCCCATTCCAGCTTGATGTACGGCATGGGGGATTGCTTGTCACGACGCGCGGATGAGAACAGGCGTAATGAGAAATTGCCCAGCTGCTGGCTGGCCAGTTCGTCCATCTTTGGCGGCTCAGTGGTGATCAGTAAATCGAGCTGCCTTTCATGCAGTTGCTTTACCAAAGAGTGCCTTAAGGCCACCCTGGCTTCGAGCTGCAGCGCCTCTCTTTGTTGATAGAGAGACTGCAACCAGGGGGTCAAATAAGCCTCCCACAACGAGGCAGTCGCGCCGATCGACAGCTCGGTATGTTGCAGTGAACGCACGACCTCTTTCTTCGCCAACTGCCAGGTGTTCATCAGGCTTTCGGCATAGGGCAGAAGCCGCTCGCCGGCAGGCGTCAGGCGGATGTTATTGCGATGACGGGTAAATAAATTTGCGCCCAACTGGTTTTCTAACTGACGGATGCGGAAACTGACCGCGGACTGCGTTAAGTACAAAGATTCTGCGGCTCTGCCAAAGTGACGCGTTCTACTGACCTCCAAAAAGGTTTTCAGTAATTCGGTATCCACACCTATCTCCAAAAAAATTTGTCGTTAAGATTTAAATGTTTTGTTTTACACGCTGTCAAGCCTATCTAATACTCCGCGCCATAAACAGCACGGCCATAAGAGAATTAGGAGCGTGTCAGATGGCGGATAGCTTCACCACGACCAATCGTTTTTTTGATAATAAACATTACCCTCGCGGGTTCTCCCGTCACGGCGATTTCACCATTAAAGAGGCGCAATTGCTAGAGCGTTTCGGCTACGCGTTTAACGAGCTGGACTCGGGTAAACGCCAGCCAGCGACTGAAGAAGAACAGCTGTTCGTCGCAGTGTGCCGAGGTGAGCGCGAAGCGGCTACCGAGCAGGAAAAAGTATGGGCTAAATATCTGGCGCGCACACGTCGCCCGAAGAAATTCCATACTCTGTCCGGCGGTAAACCGCAGGCTGACGCAGTGGAAGATTACAGCGACAGCGAAGACTAAAGACGATGGGGCCTGCGGGCCCCATTTTCATTCCAGACTGCGATGTAGCTGTAACAACAGACGATCCATACTGCGATAGCCCAGCGCTTCGCTGAGGTGGCGCCTGTCGAGTTCAGTATCTCCCGCCAAATCCGCCAGCGTGCGAGCCACTTTCAGGATGCGCTGCCAGGCGCGTACCGATAACCCCAGCGCGTTTAATGTCGTCTCCAAAAACTCGGCGTCCGCCGCCTGCAGAACACAATCACGTTCCACTTCACGGTTGCTCAACAGCGCGTTGACTTTACCGGCGCGTTCGAGCTGCCGGGCGCGTGCCTGCTGCACCCGTTTCCGCACCTGCTCACTGCTTTCCCCATGCGTTTTCCGCTGGCTGAGCGTACCCGGCGGTAACAGCGGCACTTCGATAGACAGATCGAAACGGTCGAGAAAAGGCCCTGACAGCCGGGCCAGATAGCGCAACACCTGCTGCGGCGAGGCGCGGTTGTGCAACCCCTGATAATGCCCTGTCGGGCTGGGGTTCATTGCCGCGATCAACTGTACTCTGGCAGGGAAACAGACCTTGGCGTTGGCGCGTGAAATCACGATCTCGCCGGATTCCAACGGCTCGCGCAGCGCATCCAGGACCTTACGCTCGAATTCCGGTAGCTCATCCAGAAACAGCACGCCGTTATGCGCCATCGAGATCTCGCCCGGACGCGGCAGTGAGCCGCCGCCGACCAATGCCGCCATCGATGCGCTGTGATGCGGCGCGCGAAACGGCCTCTGGCGCCATGGCAGAGCGCTCAGAACAGGGTGTTGCAAGCTGGCGATCGCCAGGCTTTCCAGCGCCTCAGGCTCCGTCAGCGGCGGCAGTAAGCCCGTCAGTCGGCTGGCCAGCATGGTTTTGCCTGTGCCCGGCGGCCCAATCAGCAGCAGGTTATGCCCGCCGGCGGCGGCGATCTCCAGCGCCCGCTTGGCCTGCTCCTGGCCGATGATGTCGCGCAGATCGGCGTTTTCGTACGCATTGCCGGCTGCGGGGGGTGTGACGGCCACCGGCAGTTCGCCCTGGCCGAGTAAAAAAGCACAGACCTCCAACAGGTGTTGGGCGGTATGGGATTGTGACTGTGCGATCAGGCCGACCTCGGCGGCGTTGTCCGTCGACAGGATCAATTGTCGCCCGGCGTCAGCCGCCGCCAGCGCCGCCGGGATGGCGCCTCTGACCGCACGCAGTGCGCCGGACAGCGCGAGCTCGCCAAGAAACTCGTAGCGTGCCAACGGTGCGAGGGGCAGTTGCTCGGAGGCGGCGAGGATCGCCAGCGCTATCGGCAGATCGTAACGCCCGCCTTCTTTCGGCAGATCGGCCGGTGCCAAATTGACGGTGATGCGCCGGGCGGGAAAGGTGAAACCGTTGTTGATCAGGGCGCTGCGCACCCGATCGCGCGCCTCTTTTACCGTGGTTTCCGGCAGACCGACCAGCGTCAGGCCGGGCAGGCCATTGCTGATATGCACCTCCACCGTCACGGAAGGGGCCTGAACGCCGATGATGGCGCGGCTATAGATTACCGCCAGTGACATATCGCTCTCCTTGCTGAGGGCGGCATGATGCGCGATTTATCCAGGTACCGCGCGGCGTTCTTGGCATTTTTTCCATGAAACTCGCAGCATAATCACTGATTTTCATCGAATTGAACGAGATTGTGCGAACCGCCTCGCAACCTGCGGCAATACCCATTAACAATTCGCTGAAGGCTGCAACACATTAGCGGCCCATACGCATTGCAACCATAGGGTTAACGGGTGTATTTAACAATTGATTAAAAGAAAAATCACTTCTTTAACACACTCCGACCGCCGCCGCAGTCTGCCCGGCAGCCGCTAAACCTCCTGACTTCGTACTCTACGGTAGGGATAACACTATGTTTGGTTGGACCCCGCTGCAACGCAACGCGGCAATTGCCAGTTTTTCAAGCTGGACGCTCGACGCTTTCGATTTTTTCGTGCTGGTATTTTTACTCAGCGACATCGCGCAATCTTTTCACGTCGGTCTGGAACAGGTCACGTTGGCTATTCTGCTCACGCTGGCGGTGCGGCCGATCGGCGCGCTGATCTTCGGGCGTGCGGCGGAAAAATATGGCCGCAAACCGATCTTGATGCTGAATATCGTCTTCTTCTCGGTGTTTGAGCTGCTCTCCGCCGCCGCGCCCTCGTTGACGGTCTTCTTGCTGTTACGAGTGTTGTACGGCGTTGCGATGGGCGGTATCTGGGGTGTGGCGTCGTCATTGGCGATGGAAACCATACCGGACCGCTCGCGCGGCCTGATGTCGGGCATTTTCCAGGCCGGCTATCCGTTCGGTTATCTGCTGGCGGCGGTGGTGTACGGCCTGCTGTTCGAAACGGTCGGCTGGCGCGGAATGTTCGTTATCGGCGCGGCGCCGATCCTGCTGCTGCCGTTTATTTATTATTGCGTGCAGGAGTCGCCGGTGTGGCTGGCGGCACGTGAGCGCAAAGAAAGTACGGCTTTATTGCCGGTGTTGAAGAGCCACTGGAAGCTATGCTGCTATCTGGTGCTGCTGATGGCGGCGTTCAATTTCTTCTCTCACGGCACGCAGGATCTGTATCCGGTGTTTCTGAAAGTTCAGCACGGTTTCGACCCTAAAACCGTCAGTATCATCGCCATTAGCTACAATATTGCGTCAATTATCGGTGGCGTTTTCTTCGGTTCATTATCGGAAAAAATCGGTCGTAAAAAAGCGATCATTATCGCCGCGTTGCTGGCCTTACCGGTGATCCCATTGTGGGCATTTTCCAGCGGTTCGCTAATGTTGGGGATCGGCGCTTTCCTGATGCAGTTCATGGTGCAGGGTGCCTGGGGCGTGATACCGACCTACCTGACCGAACTGGTGCCGGCCAACACCCGTGCGGTGCTGCCGGGGTTCGTGTACCAGCTGGGCAATCTGATCGCCTCGGTCAACGCTACGCTGCAAGCCACCATCGCCGAGCATCATGGGCATAATTACGGCTTGGCGATGGCGATCGTTGCCGGTACGGTGGCGGTGGCGATCGCCCTGTTGGTGTTCTTCGGCAAGGATACGCGCGGCAAGGCGATCACCGACGCGGTGAAAAATCCGGGCGTGCGCGCCAACGTGTGAAAGAGAAGCGATTCGCGTGAGGTATGACCAGATTGCGCCGAATAATAACGCAAAAAAAGTGTTGTCATGTCGCGCGCGGCTGTGGTACCTCTGTAAGCATTAGTTCTGAATGAGCACAGTGAACAAACCCATTATGAAAGCCTTTGCCCAAGTGATTAGCCTAGTCGTGATTAGCGTGGTGGTGATTATTATCCCACCGTGCGGGGCTGCACTTGGACGAAGAAAGGCTTAGCAAACAAGCCGGAATCGCAAGAGAACCCCCGCACCGTCAGGTCCGGGGGTTTTTTATTGGCAAGAGAAAAGTGGAGCAAGGGGCAGAACATGAAAAACAGAACAAAATCCTGCGATTTTCGAAGTAAGGCGGGGAAATAACCATGAATGGCGCTCAGTGGGTAGTTCAAGCGTTGCGTACGCAGGGGGTGGATACCGTATTCGGCTATCCGGGCGGGGCAATCATGCCGGTGTACGATGCGCTGTACGACGGCGGCGTGGAACACCTGCTGTGCCGCCATGAACAGGGCGCCGCTATGGCCGCCATCGGCTACGCCCGCGCCACCGGCAAAGTCGGTGTCTGTATCGCCACTTCCGGCCCCGGCGCCACCAACCTGATCACCGGCCTGGCTGATGCGCTGCTCGATTCTGTTCCCGTTGTCGCCATCACCGGCCAGGTGGGCTCCGCGCTGATCGGCACCGATGCCTTTCAGGAGATCGATGTTCTCGGCCTGTCTCTGGCCTGCACCAAGCACAGCTTCCTGGTGGAATCGCTGGACGCCTTGCCGGGCATCATGGCGGAAGCGTTCGCCATCGCCGCCGGCGGCCGTCCCGGCCCGGTGCTGATCGATATCCCGAAAGACATCCAGCTGGCGCAGGGCGACTTGCACCCGCACCTGATGCCGGTCGACGAAGCGCCGGCGTTCCCGGCGGCGGCGTTGGCAGAGGCGGCTGAGCTGCTGGCGCAGGCGCACAAACCGATGCTGTACGTCGGCGGCGGCGTGGGCATGGCGCAGGCGGTGCCGGCGCTGCGTGAATTTATCGCCGTGACCCGCATGCCGAACGTCGCCACCCTGAAGGGGCTGGGCGCGCCGGATGCGCAAGGTCCGCTGTACCTCGGCATGCTGGGCATGCACGGCACCAAGGCTGCCAACCTGGCGGTGCAGGAGTGCGATCTGCTGATCGCCGTCGGCGCGCGTTTCGATGACCGCGTGACCGGCAGGCTGAACGCCTTCGCGCCGCACGCCAAAGTGATCCACATGGATATCGACCCGGCGGAGATGAGCAAGCTGCGCCAGGCGCATGTCGCCCTGCAAGGCGATTTGAAAACGTTGCTGCCGGCGTTGCAGCGCCCGCTGAACATCGCCGCCTGGCAGCAGCAGGTGATAGCGCTGAAAGCCGAGCACGTCTGCCGCTACGATCACCCCGGCCAGCCGATCTACGCGCCGCTGTTCTTGCGCCAGCTGTCCGCCCGCAAGCCGGCCAACAGCGTGGTGACCACCGACGTCGGCCAGCACCAGATGTGGAGCGCGCAGCACATGACGTTCGAGCGCCCGGAGAATTTCATCACCTCCAGCGGCCTCGGCACCATGGGGTTCGGCGTGCCGGCGGCGGTCGGGGCCCAGATCGCGCGTCCGCAAGATACGGTGATCTGCGTCTCGGGCGATGGTTCCTTCATGATGAACGTGCAGGAACTGGGCACTATCAAGCGCAAACGGCTGCCGCTGAAGATCGTGCTGCTGGACAACCAGCGTCTCGGAATGGTGCGCCAATGGCAGCAGCTGTTCTTCGACGGCCGCTACAGCGAAACCAACCTGTCCGATAACCCCGACTTCCTGATGCTGGCCGCCGCCTTCGGCATTCCCGGCCAGCGCATCAGCCGCAAGGATCAGGTGGAGGGCGCGCTCGAGGCGCTGTTCAACACCGAAGGCCCTTATCTGCTGCAGGTCTCTATCGACGAACTCGAAAACGTCTGGCCGCTGGTGCCGCCGGGCGCCGGTAACGAAACCATGTTGGAGGAAATATCATGATGCAGCATCAACTATCGATCCAGGCGCGTTTTCGCCCCGAAATGTTAGAGCGCGTATTGCGGGTCGTGCGTCATCGCGGCTTTCAGGTTTGTGCTATGAATATGGTTTCCCCGGCCAACGCCGACAGCATCAATATCGAATTGACCGTTGCCAGCCCGCGCCCGGTCGCCCTGTTGTCATCTCAATTAAGCAAACTGATGGACGTCTCCTGCGTCGAGATCCAGCAGCCAACATCACAACAAATACGCGCCTGAGGCGCCGAGAAGGATAAATAACAATGACTAAGAAAGCCGATTACATTTGGTTCAATGGTGAGATGGTGCCTTGGGCCGAGGCCAAAGTGCACGTGATGTCGCACGCGTTGCATTACGGCACGTCGGTGTTTGAAGGCGTACGCTGCTATGACTCGCACTTGGGGCCAGTGGTATTCCGTCATCGCGAGCATATGCAGCGCCTGCACGATTCGGCGAAAATCTACCGCATGCCGGTGTCGCAAAGCGTCGACGAGCTGATGGAAGCCTGCCGCGCTACGCTGCGCAAGAACAACCTGGTCAGCGCGTACATTCGCCCGCTGGTGTTCGTCGGCGATGTCGGCATGGGCGTGAACCCGCCGGCCGGTTACAAAACGGACGTGATTATCGCGGCGTTTCCTTGGGGCGCTTACCTGGGTGAAGAAGCGCTGGATCAAGGCATCGATGCGATGGTCTCCTCCTGGCACCGCGTCGCACCAAACACGATCCCCACTGCGGCCAAGGCCGGCGGCAACTATCTTTCCTCCCTGCTGGTGGGCAGCGAAGCGCGCCGCCACGGCTATCAGGAAGGCATTGCGCTCGACGTGCACGGTTACATTTCCGAAGGGGCGGGCGAGAACCTGTTTGAAGTGAAAGACGGCGTGCTCTATACCCCGCCGTTCACCTCGTCGGCGCTGCCGGGCATCACCCGCGACGCGATCATCAAGCTGGCGAAAGACATGGGCTTCGAGGTGCGCGAGCAGGTGCTGTCGCGCGAATCGCTGTACCTGGCCGACGAAGTGTTCATGTCTGGCACCGCGGCGGAAATCACGCCGGTGCGCAGCGTGGACGGCATTCAGGTCGGCATCGGCAAATGCGGCCCGGTGACCAAACAGATCCAACAGGCGTTCTTCGGCCTGTTCAGCGGCAAGACCGAAGACAAATACGGTTGGCTGGATCCGGTAAACCCGTAACGACAAGGCTCGCCGCGCCGCGTGGCGGACGACAAGACAGACAAGATAAGAATATCCAGGCGGTTCGTTCGCCGCCTGTCATAAATACATTTGGAGTGAAAAGAGCATGCCTAAGTACCGTTCCGCCACCACCACCCATGGCCGCAATATGGCGGGTGCCCGCGCATTGTGGCGCGCGACCGGGATGACCGACGCCGATTTCGGCAAGCCGATCATCGCCGTGGTCAACTCCTTTACCCAGTTCGTGCCGGGCCACGTGCATCTGCGCGATCTGGGCAAACTGGTCGCCGAACAGATCGAAGCCTCCGGCGGCGTGGCCAAAGAGTTCAACACCATCGCGGTGGATGACGGCATCGCCATGGGCCACGGCGGCATGCTCTATTCCTTGCCGTCGCGCGAGCTGATCGCCGACTCGGTCGAATACATGGTGAACGCCCACTGCGCCGACGCGATGGTGTGCATCTCCAACTGTGACAAAATCACCCCAGGCATGCTGATGGCGGCGTTGCGCCTGAACATTCCGGTGATCTTCGTTTCCGGCGGCCCGATGGAAGCCGGCAAAACCAAACTCTCCAACCAGATCATCAAGTTGGATCTGGTAGACGCGATGATCCAGGGTGCGAACCCGAACGTCAGCGACGCCGACAGCGAGCAGATCGAGCGTTCCGCCTGCCCGACCTGCGGCTCCTGCTCCGGCATGTTTACCGCCAACTCGATGAACTGCCTGACCGAAGCGCTGGGCCTGTCGCAGCCGGGCAACGGCTCGCTGCTGGCCACCCACGCCGATCGCAAGGAACTGTTCCTCAACGCCGGCAAGCGCATCGTCGAGCTGACCAAACGCTATTACGAGCAGGATGACGAAAGCGCGCTGCCGCGCAATATCGCCAACAAGGCGGCGTTTGAAAACGCCATGACGCTGGACATCGCCATGGGCGGCTCGACCAACACCGTGCTGCACCTGCTGGCTTCGGCGCAGGAAGGCGAGGTGGACTTCACCATGGAAGACATCGATCGCCTGTCGCGCAAAGTGCCGCACCTGTGCAAGGTGGCGCCGAGCACGCAGAAATATCACATGGAAGACGTGCACCGCGCCGGCGGCGTGATCGGCATCCTCGGCGAGCTGGACCGCGCCGGCTTGCTGAACCGCGAGGTGAACAACGTATTGGGGCTGACCCTGCCGCAGACGCTGGAAGCCTACGACGTGATGCTGACCCGCGACGAAAGCGTCAAGAAAATGTACTCCGCCGGGCCGGCCGGTATCCGCACCACGCAGGCATTCTCCCAGGATTGCCGTTGGGATTCGCTGGACACCGACCGCAAGGAAGGTTGCATCCGCACCCGTGAGCACGCTTACAGTCAGGACGGCGGGTTGGCGGTGCTGTACGGCAACCTGGCGGAAAACGGCTGCATCGTCAAAACCGCCGGCGTGGACAAAGAAATCCTCACCTTCCGCGGCCCGGCCAAAGTGTATGAAAGCCAGGACGACGCGGTAGAAGCGATCCTCGGCGGCAAAGTGGTGGCGGGCGACGTAGTGGTGATTCGCTACGAAGGGCCGAAAGGCGGGCCGGGCATGCAGGAAATGCTTTACCCAACCACCTACCTGAAATCGATGGGGCTGGGCAAGGCGTGTGCGCTGATCACCGACGGGCGTTTCTCCGGCGGCACCTCCGGGTTGTCCATCGGCCACGCTTCGCCGGAAGCGGCCAACGGCGGCCTGATCGCCCTGGTGCAGGACGGCGACATGATCGCGATCGACATTCCTCATCGCGGCATCCAGCTGGATGTCAGCGAGCAGGAGTTGGCGGCGCGGCATGAGGCGGAACTGGCGCGCGGCGACGCGGCCTGGACGCCGAAAAACCGTGAACGTCAGGTGTCCTTCGCGCTGCGCGCCTACGCCTCGTTGGCCACCAGCGCCGACAAAGGCGCGGTGCGCGACAAGAGCAAACTGGGGGGATAAGCAGCATGGCGGTCTCTCAACCCCTACCCAGCGCCCCCTGCGGCGCGGAATATCTGCGAGCGGTACTGCGCTCGCCGGTTTACGAGGTGGCGCAGGTCACCCCGTTGCAGGCCATGAGCAAAATCTCTTCGCGTCTCGGCAACACCATTTTGGTGAAGCGCGAAGATCGCCAGCCGGTGCACAGCTTCAAGCTGCGCGGGGCCTATGCGATGATCGCCGGGCTGGACGAAGAGCAGAAGGCGCGCGGCGTCGTGACGGCTTCGGCCGGCAACCACGCGCAGGGCGTCGCCTTCTCCGGTAAACGGCTGGGGATCAAAACGCTGATCGTGATGCCGGTGTCCACCGCGGACATCAAGGTGGATGCGGTGCGCGGCTTCGGCGGTGAAGTGCTGCTGCACGGCGCCAATTTCGACGAGGCAAAAGCGAAGGCGATCGAGCTTTCCCAACAGCAGGGCATGACCTTTGTGCCGCCGTTCGATCACCCGACGGTGATCGCCGGGCAGGGCACGCTGGCGATGGAGCTGTTGCAGCAAGACGCGCATTTGGATCGGGTCTTCGTGCCGGTCGGCGGCGGCGGCTTGGCCGCCGGGGTGGCAGTGCTGATCAAACAGCTGATGCCGCAGATCAAAGTGATCGGCGTCGAAGCGGAAGACTCCGCCTGCCTGCGCGCGGCGCTGGATGCCGGCCATCCGGTGGATCTGGCGCGCGTCGGGCTGTTCGCCGAAGGCGTGGCGGTGAAGCGCATCGGCGACGAAACGTTCCGCCTGTGCCGTGAGTATCTGGACGACGTGATCACCGTGGACAGCGACGCCATCTGCGCGGCGGTCAAAGATCTGTTCGAGGATGTGCGCGCCATTGCCGAACCTTCCGGCGCGCTGGCTTTGGCGGGGCTGAAAAAGTACGTCCAGCAGCACAACATTCAGGGTGAGCGTCTCGCGCACGTGCTGTCCGGCGCCAACCTCAACTTCCACGGGCTGCGCTACGTTTCCGAGCGCTGCGAACTGGGTGAACAGCGCGAAGCGCTGCTGGCGGTGACCATTCCGGAACAGCAGGGCAGCTTCCTCAAGTTCTGCCAACTGCTGGGCGGCCGCTCGGTGACCGAATTCAACTACCGGTACGCCGATGCCGACAACGCCTGCATTTTCGTCGGCGTGCGGCTGACGCGCGGCCACGCCGAACGGCGGGAGATCATCGACGAACTCAACGCCGACGGTTACCAGGTGGTGGATCTGTCGGACGACGAGATGGCCAAGCTGCACGTGCGCTACATGGTGGGCGGGCGTCCGTCGAAGCCGCTGCGCGAACGGCTGTACAGCTTTGAATTTCCGGAGTCGCCGGGCGCGCTGCTGAAGTTCCTGCAAACGCTGGGCACGCACTGGAACATTTCGCTGTTCCACTATCGCAGCCACGGTACCGACTTCGGCCGGGTGCTGGCGGCCTTCGAACTGGCGCAATCTGAGCCGGAATTCGAGCGGCACCTGCAGGCGCTGGGCTACGATTGCCACGATGAAACCGACAACCCGGCGTTCCGCTTCTTTTTGCAGGGATGAGTCGAATTGATAAGTAACCGTGACGCATGAGTCAGTTTATGGGTTGCGCGGTTGTGATTTTGTCGTGCATTTTTATACTGCCAAAACTTCTGACGTATAGGGATGCACGACAATGAAAACTGCTTTTTCTACGCCGTTCGGTTCTCCCGAAGACGATTTGACCAACGCCGAGTTTGCCCGCCTGTTGGGCAATACCGGCGTACAAGAATTCTATCGCGATATTAATCTGCAAGCCTTGCAGGACTCGCTGGACTGCAGCCTCGCCTTTCATGGCGTGGGAATTATTTTTTCCGACGGGCAAAACTCATTTTTAGTCCGCCCGACGCAGCACACCGGTTACTCGAACGCTTCGCAGGTTACCCACGTGGTCATCAGCAAAACGGTGGCTCATACCTCGCGCGTTGCCGCGACCAATACGCTGTCGGAAGCGTTGAGCAAACCCAGCGTCAGCAAAGAGCTGGCCTCGGCCGCGCTGTCGTGTGGAACGCTGCTGGTATCGGTCTTTTTACTGGCGTCGGGCAGCGTCGCCGTGCCATTTACCGGCGGTACCAGCTCAGCGGTGGCTTATCTGGGCTATGCCGGCATGGCCGCCAGCGCGTTGCAGTGCGGTAATGGGCTGTACCGCGTCAACAAGCTTTATGACGGGAAAGGCGATGAATTGGCTCAGCTCGATTCAGAGCAGTGGTATATCGCCACCAGTACCGTGCTCGATGTGATCTCGCTGGCCAGCGCCGGGGCTGCCCTGAAGGAAGCGACGATGACCTATCGCGCCATGCGCCGCATTTCGGCGCGCAAGGCGACGGAGTGGCTGAAAAGCATGCCCCGCAGCGAAAGGAAGCGACTGACCGAAAACATCATTCGGGCGGAAAATCCGGGAATTTCCAACAACGTCTTGAAAGAGATGGTGAAGAACGGCCTGTACCCGAAACGCTACCCGACGGAAGCGATCCAAAACGGGCTGCGCCAGCAATTGCACTCGGCGCTCAATAACGCGTTGACGTTTGTCGGCAGCGGCATCAGCGGCACCCTGTCGGCGCCGGTGAATGTGAAAACCACCGGGCAGTATTTTGTGGGCATTATGCAGAAATTGCCGCAGATGGTGAGGTAATGGCGGAGTGGATGATTAAACGCCTGATCGTGCAGGGTCGGGAGATGGAAAGCCAAATCGCGGCGCGCGATCGCGCTCTTTTCGCCGGTGTGGATGCGCAGCTCGAGCAGCATTTCATGACGCCGGGCCAGCGGTTGTCGCCGCCGGGCGTCGGCAACGTCATGTTGCTGATGGTGTGCCTGACGCTGGGGCTGGCGGGCGTGATGGGTCTGGTCACGGATGTGGCGGCCGCCTGGAGCGGCAAGACCTCCGCCGCCGTGTTGATGGGCAGCGGCGCGATCGTGGCGGTGTGGATGACGTTGATCCTGTTCCAACTGGTGCAGGGTAAAAACAGCGGGGTGGTATTGTTGCAATATTACCTTGGCATGCTCGGTCTGTGTTGCCTCGGCGCCGCGGCGGCGTGGGCGGCGGGCATGACCGGCATCGCCACCGGCGCCCTGCTGCTGGGGGGCGTGGTTGGCGGTGCGCTGTTCAGCAACCGGGCGGCGTTCTACCTGTATGTCGCCTATTTCCGCATGCGTCGGCGCGTGTTTATCAAACGCCGTTGGCAGAGGGAAGATCTGCGCAACACCCGATAAACCGTCAGAACGGAAAAACTTATGACGCAACCCTTCTCCGGCTTTAGCCAGCAGGGCCTGAATTTCCTGCAGCAGGTGCGGATAGAGAACGATAAGGCGTGGTTCGACGGTAACCGCGACATCTACGATCGCGAGCTGCTGGCGCCGTTTCGCGCGCTGGTGGAGCAGCTGGCTCCCGGCATGCTGGCGATCGACCCGCAGTTCGAGACCCGCCCGGCGATCGGCAAAACGCTGTCGCGCATTCATCGCGACACGCGCTTTTCTCATGACAAATCGCGCTACCGCAGCCGCATGTGGCTGACGTTCAAGCGTCCGAGCAAAGACTGGAAAGACGCGCCGGTCTACTTTTTCGAACTGGGGCCGGACATGCTGCGCTATGGGCTCGGCTACTACAGCGCCAACAAGCCGACCATGGATCTGTTCCGCCATACGCTGAGGCAGCGGCCGCAGCCTTTCCTGGAGGTGGCCGCCTGCTGCCGGCCGCCGTTCGAGCTGGTGGGCGAGAGCTACAAGCGCCCGCTGGTGAAGGAACAGGCGGCGGAGATCGCCACCTGGTACAACCGCAAGTCGTTTGCGGTGATGGTGACGGACAGCGAAGTGGAAAAGCTGTTCAACGCCGATCTGGCGCCGCTGCTGGCCGGGGCATTTTTGCAGCTTGAGCCGCTCTACCACTGGTTGATGCAGGTAGAGACGATGAAGCAGATCGATCCGGCGGACCTTTGAAACCCCGCGTCAGCGAGGATGCAGCAACCGCCAAAAGGCGTCGATCAACGGATCGCTGAGGCGCTTTTTCTGAACGCAGACCCCCAGTTCAAACGGTTCGACCATCGAGATGTTATCCAGCTGCGAGATGCGGTTACGTACCGGCTCCGGGCTGTTGTCCACTACCACGCTTGGGATCAGCGCGATGCCGCAGCCCAGGGCCACCATCGACACGATGGCCTCGTGGCCGCCGACGGTAGCGTAAATCAGCGGATTGCTGATGCGATGGCGGCGGAACCACAGCTCGATGCGTTTTCGCGAGGGGCCGTGCTCCGGCAGGATGAACGGGATCTCGGCCCAGTCGGGCTTGTCGGCGAACGCCTGGCTGCGCACCGCACAGGGCAGCGCCGGCGCGATCAGCACTAGCGGAATTTCGCCGATTTTGGTGAACGCCACGCTGGCGGGCAGCGTTTCCGGCCGGCCGGCGATGCCGAGATCGGCCTCGTTGGATTGCACCTTGTCGACCGCGTCGGCGGCGTCGCCGGTGGTCAGCTTGATCTCTACCAGCGGGTGCTGCGCGCGGAAGCGGTCGAGGATCGGCGGCAGGTGGCTGTACGCCGCGGTCACCGAGCAGAACAGCCGCAGTTCGCCGCTCAGCGAAGGGCCGTGCTGGCCGAGCGAGTGCTTCAGCTGCTGATACTGCAGCAGCGTTTGCTGGGCGAATTCTTTCAGCTGTTCGCCGGCGTCGGTGAGCTGCACGGTGCGGTTATCGCGCAGGAACAGCGGCTGCCCGAGGATCTCTTCCAGCCGCTGGATCTGGCGGGAGAGCGTCGACGGGCTGACGTGCATCGCCTTGGCGGTGCGCCCGAAGTGATGGCTTTCGGCCAGATGCAGGAACAGCTTTAAATCACGTAAATCCATATCGATACGCTCGCAGTGAGAGTGTTGCAAAAATTGCAATGTCACGTTCTCAATATATCAATTTAAGCAACGCATTTCCTGTTATACATTGAGTTTAACGAATCTCCGCACAGACAGGGCGGGGAATGAAAATAACAATGCAAGACAACATCAAACCGGAGTACCACCATGGCTAACTATTTCAACACATTGAACCTGCGTCAGCAGTTGGCGCAATTGGGTAAATGCCGCTTTATGGCGCGCGACGAATTTGCTGACGAAGCCGGCTACCTGAAAGGTAAAAAAGTGGTGATTGTCGGCTGTGGCGCCCAGGGCCTGAACCAGGGGCTGAACATGCGCGATTCCGGTCTGGATGTCGCCTATGCCCTGCGCAAAGAAGCGATCGACGAGAAGCGCGCTTCCTGGCGCAAGGCGACCGAAAACGGCTTTAAGGTCGGCACCTACGAAGACCTGATCCCGCAGGCGGATCTGGTGGTCAACCTGACGCCGGACAAGCAGCACTCTTCCGTAGTGCGCGCGGTGCAGCCGCTGATGAAAGACGGCGCGGCGCTGGGTTACTCCCACGGCTTCAACATCGTTGAAGTGGGTGAGCAGGTGCGCAAAGACATCACCGTGGTGATGGTTGCGCCGAAATGCCCGGGCACCGAAGTGCGTGAAGAGTACAAGCGCGGCTTCGGCGTGCCGACCCTGATTGCGGTTCACCCGGAAAACGATCCGAAAGGCGAAGGCATGGCGATCGCCAAGGCCTGGGCGGCGGCGACCGGCGGCCACCGTGCCGGCGTGCTGGAGTCTTCCTTCGTCGCTGAAGTGAAATCCGATTTGATGGGCGAGCAGACTATTCTGTGCGGCATGCTGCAGGCGGGTTCGCTGCTGTGCTTCGACAAGCTGGTTGCTGAGGGCACCGATCCGGCTTACGCCGAGAAACTGATTCAGTTCGGCTGGGAAACCATCACCGAAGCGCTGAAGCAGGGCGGTATCACGCTGATGATGGATCGCCTGTCCAACCCGGCCAAGCTGCGTGCCTATGCGCTGTCCGAACAGCTGAAAACCATCATGGCACCGCTGTTCCAGAAGCACATGGACGACATCATCTCCGGCGCGTTCTCCAGCGGTATGATGACCGACTGGGCGGAAGACGATGTGAAACTGCTGACCTGGCGCGAAGAGACCGGCAAAACCGCGTTCGAGAATGCGCCGCAGTTTGAAGGCAAGATCGGTGAACAAGAGTACTTCGATCACGGCGTGCTGATGGTGGCGATGGTGAAAGCAGGCGTTGAGCTGGCGTTCGAAACCATGGTCGATGCCGGTATCATCGAAGAGTCGGCTTACTACGAGTCACTGCACGAGCTGCCGTTGATCGCCAACACCATTGCGCGTAAGCGTCTGTATGAAATGAACGTGGTCATCTCCGATACCGCGGAGTACGGCAACTACCTGTTCGCCAACGCGGCGGTGCCGTTGCTGAAAGACTTCATGACTACCCTGCAGGCGGGCGATTTGGGCAAAGCCGTGGCGGGTACGGCGGTGGATAACGCGCAACTGCGCGACGTGAATGAAGCGGTGCGCAGCCACCCTATCGAAACCGTTGGCCGTAAACTGCGTGGCTACATGACTGACATGAAACGCATCGCCGTCGCGGGCTGATTTTCCGCAAGGCAAAGCACAAAGAGCCGGCAGCGATGCCGGCTTTTTTATGCTTCCGGCGGTGCGATAAGCTGCCGCTCGAGACAGCGCCGGATCGCGTGTTTGGCGTTCGTGACCCCCAGCTTACGCACCGCATTGCCGATGTGAAACTTCACCGTACGGGTTTTGATCCCCAGGATCAGCGCGATCTCGTGGTAGGTTTTGCCCTGGCTGGCCCAATAGAGAATTTCCCCTTCGCGCGGCGAGAGTCGATCCGTCCGGTTCGCCTCGGCATTGGCCAATGTCAGCGCGTGCTGGTGGGTATCGACCAAGACCATCTGCAGGTTGGCCCTTTCGTCTTCCATCAGTTGCCGCAGTTCGGCGTCATCGGCCGCCGTCGCGCTGATCGACAAGATCGCCAGGTTGTTGTCGTGATCGTGCAAAACAAAGCTGCAGCCGTGCACGATGTCGTACTCCCGTGCCTGGCTGAAGATCTTCCGGTAATGCCGATCCTCGGTGGTGATTGGGGTGTCGTGCCACATAAAGGGCGCGCAGCGGCTATGGGCGGCGCGCACGACGGGGTCGATGCGTTGATAGCGATTGTCGCTGTAGATGTTCAGCCATTCTTGCGGGTAGCTCGATACCAACAGATGGCGATCGGGATGGTGTTTGTTGAAGGTCAAATAAGCATATTTGAATCTGCCGAAGGCGTGCAGCCGGCTGTCCAGATGCAGTCTTGCGGCGACGGCGTTGGCGAATGCGACGGCCATCGGTAACCTCCCTGTCGTTCGGCGATTCAGCCCGACCTGCACCAAAGTCCAGCTAGTCAGTGCGGCGGATTGAAATTTATACTCGGCTAATAAATTCAAAAAGTCGGCAATGCCAAGACCTGAGCTTAGCAGTTCTGGGTATCAATAAGCCAACGCCAGGGAAATTCTTCAATCATCCTCTCATCAATACGTCTGGGAGCCATTGCGCCGGCGGCGAGGTCACCTCGCCGTCGTCTTATTGGTTGGGCATCGCTGCTGCGGGAATGATGGCGCCGCGATGTTGGATCACCGATGCGGCGAGCAGATGGCCGCGCTGCGCCGCCTGCTGGGCGCTGCCGCCGTTCAGGCGTACCGCCAGGTAACCGGCGCTGAAAGAGTCGCCTGCTGCGGTGGTATCCACCACGCGCTCCGGCGGCAGTGCGATCGCCGGTACCTCAAGCCGCTCTCCCTCCACGCTGAACACCAGGCAGGCCTCTGCGCCGCGTTTGATAACGATCTCGCCGACGCCGAGCGCCTGCGTGCGTGCCACCACCTGTTCAACCGGCTGCGCGCCCCACAGCAACGCTTCGTCATCCAGCGTCAGGAAGGCGATGTCGGTGCAGGCCAGCACCTCGCGGTAGGCCTGCTGCGTTTCCTCACGGCTTGGCCACAGGCGCGGACGGTAGTTGTTGTCGAAGATGACTAGACCACCGTTGGCACGGCAGCGGCGCAGCAGCGCTAGCAGCTTCGTGCGGTCGGCAGGCGCGAGGATCGCCAGGCTAATGCCGCTGAGGTACAGGTAATCGAATTGCGCCAATCGGTCGCACAGTGCGTCGGCCTGGGGGCCCGCAAGCCAATACCGGGCGGCGGCGTCGTTGCGCCAGTAGTAAAAGGTGCGTTCGCCGGCGGCGTCGGTTTCGATCACGTACAGGCCCGGCAGTTTGTTGTCCAACTGCTGAATCAACCCGGTTTCGATGTTCTCCTGCCGCCAGGCCAGCAGCATCTCGCCGCTGAAGCTGTCGGTGCCGAGTGCGGTGACGTAATGCACCTGCAGCGTCTGTTCCGGCATTTGGCGGGCAAGGTAGACGGCGGTGTTGAGGGTATCGCCGCCAAAGCCGCGCGTCAGCTGTGCGCCCTGCTGTGACAGCTCGATCATGCATTCGCCGATCACGGCGAGATTTCGGATAGTCATCGTCAATAAGCCCTGGCTAAAGAAGAAGCAACAGCCGCCAGTCTCCACGTAAGGCGGTCAGGGAGTCAATAAATTAAAACGGTGTTTTAATTTTTTATGATCGCGATCGACCAACGCCAACAGGGTGAAGAGGAAAGCCTGCGGTAATTCGTGCTTAAAGTTTTACGCGGCGCGGCCGATAAGCTGGGTAAAGAAACAGCGGCAGCGCTCTCACTTCCCCGCCACGGCGATAGTACCGATGATAACCAACCTGATCTCGGGTCTGCTGGCGCCCTGTTTTGCCCTCTATGCCTGCGCCAAATCGCGGCGCTACTGGCGGCAATGCCGGCGCTTGTATACCTTCCAGCCGATTTATCGCACCAGCGGCGCGTTGCTGGCGGTGGAACTGCTGACGGCGGTGTATCACCCTAATGAGCCGGACAAACGGCAATCCCCGGAACAGTATTTTGCCTCGCTCGGCGTCGCCCAGCGTTTGCGGGTGATCCAGGAGCAGTTGGCGCTGTTGCAGCGCTGGCAGGCGTTGTTCATTCGCCACGCGGTGATGGTGTCGGTCAATATCGACGGCATGGCGCTGCAAGCGTTGCAGCGTCATGATGCGTTGCAACGGCAGATCGCCGAGATGCCCTACCTGCGCTTCGAGCTGGTGGAGCAAGCCGCAACGGCGTCAAACCGCCCGTTACAGCAGATCGTCGGCGGCGAACGGTTGTGGCTGGACGATTTCGGCAGCGGGCTGGCCAACTTCTCCGCCGTCGGCGCCTGGCGCTATCAATACATCAAGGTGGCGCGCGAATTGTTCACCTTGCTCAAACAGTCGGAAGAGGGCGTACAGCTGCTCGGCACCCTGATCAAGATGATGAATCAGCACAGCGACGGGGTGATCGTCGAAGGCGTGGAAACCGAACAGGAGTGGCGGCTGGTGCAGCGTTCCGGCGCGTTGGCCGCGCAGGGTTACTATCTTTCCCGCCCGGCGTGCTTTGAAACTTTACACAGCGTACCGACGCTGTTTGCCGCGCCCGGCGCGCCGGCGTGAACTCCGGCCTATCCTCAGCTAGGCTTAAACGGGGCTGCTCATTCCTTTTCCTTTCATTCGGCAGCCCGGTTTATGTGCTGAGGGAGCCCTATGACAAGAACAGGAAAGGTTTTCAGCTGGCTGGGCGGCATTGTGCTGCTGGTGCTCGCCGCGCTGGCGATCTTCATCGCCACTTTCGACTGGAATCGACTCAAGCCTACCATCAACGACAAGGTGTCGGCCGAACTGCGGCGGCCCTTCGCCATCCGCGGCGATCTGGGCGTCGACTGGTCGCGTAACCCTGAGGAGGGCGGCTGGCGCGCCTGGGTGCCCTGGCCGCATATTCACGCCGAAGACGTGTGGTTGGGTAATCCGAAAAACATCCCCGGCGACAGCATGGTGACGCTGCAGCGCGTCGACGCCAGCATCGCACCGCTGGCGCTGCTGAGGAAAGAACTGCTGATCCCGCGCATCTGGCTCAAGCAGCCGAATGCGTCGTTGCAACGCCTGGCCAACGGCGACAACAACTGGACGTTTGACCTGGCCGGCGGCCAGGATCCCAAGCAGCCGCCTTCCGCCTGGTCGTTCACTGTGCATGATATCGTGTTCGACAAGGGACAGATCGCCTTTAAAGACGCCACGCTGAAGGCGGATTTCCGCGCCGTTATCGATCCGCTCGGCAAACCGCTGCCGTTCAGTGAAGTGACCGGCAAACAGAGCGGCGGCAAGGTCGCTACACCCGATTATGTTTTCGGCTGGCAAGTGAAAGGCAAATATAACGGCGAACCGCTGAGCGGCAGCGGCAAGATCGGCGGCATGCTGTCACTGCAGAGCGCCGATCTGCCGTTCCCGCTGCAGGCCGACGTGCGCTCCGGCAGCACCCGGGTGGCGGTGGCGGGCACCTTGTCCGATCCGCTGAACCTCGGCGGCCTGGACGTGCAGCTGAAATTTTCCGGCGAAAGCCTGGGCAATCTCTATGGCCTGACCGGCGTGCTGCTGCCGAACACGCCGCCGTATGCGACCGATGGCCATCTGATAGCCCGCCTGCATCAGCCGGGCGGCGCCGTGTTCGAATATCAGAAGTTCGACGGTAAAATCGGCGACAGCGACATTCATGGCGACTTGAAATACGTTGCCGGTAAGCCGCGGCCGACGCTGAGTGGCGCGGTGAGCTCCCGGCAGCTGAGGCTGGCGGATCTGGCGCCGCTGATCGGCGCGGATTCCAACGCTGCCAAAGCCGGCCGCGGCGAGAAGAGCCGCCAGCCGGCGGATAAGGTGCTGCCGGTTGAACAGTTCGATACGCAAAGCTGGAGCAAGATGGATGCGGACGTGAAGTTTGCCGCCGCGCGCATCGAGCGCGGCAGCGATTTACCGCTGAGCGATCTGGCCACGCACCTGAAGCTGAACAATGGCGAGTTGCGTCTGGATCCGCTGCGCTTCGGCATGGCGGGCGGCAGCCTGAACGCCGTGGTGCGCCTCGACGGCGGCAAAAAGCCGATGCGCGGCCAGGTAGATATGCACGCGCGCAAACTCCAGCTCAAACAGCTATTGCCTAACGTGGCGGCGATGAAGCGCAGCCTCGGGCAGATGAACGGCGACGCGAGGCTGACGGGCAGCGGTAATTCGGTGGCCGAGCTGCTGGCGACCAGCAACGGCGATCTGCGCCTGCTGATCAATAACGGGGTGATCAGCCGTAGCCTGATGGAGATCCTCGGTCTGAACGTCGGCAACTATCTGGTGGCGCAATTGTTCGGTGACGACGTGGTAGGCATCAACTGCGCGGCGGCGGACGTCGGCATCCGCAGCGGCGTCGCCGCGCCGCGGCTGTTCGTGTTCGACACCGAGAACGCGGTGATCAACATCACCGGTAACACTAACCTCGCCACAGAGCGGCTGGATTTATCCATCGATCCGGAAAGCAAGGGGATGCGCGTGCTGACCCTGCGATCGCCGCTGTACGTGAAAGGCACCTTCAAGCACCCGGACGCCGGGGTGAAAGCCGGGCCGCTGATCGCGCGCGGCGCGGCGGCGGTGGCGTTGGGGGCGGTGCTGACGCCGGCGGCGGCGCTGCTGGCACTGGTCTCGCCCAGTGAAGGCGGCGAGGAGAACCAGTGCGGGCAGATCCTGCGGGAGATGAAAGGCAAAAAATAATCAGGCGCGCGGCGGTGGCGTAAGCAGCCGGCAGTCGTGATCCTGGATCTCTTCCGCCGAGGCCAGGGTGAACGGCAGCAGGCTGCGCTCGGTCGCCAGCAGCAGGAAATCGCCGTCCGGCAGCGCGGTCATCGCCAGGCCGAAGCTGCCCATGCGCCCGTCGGCGCGCGGCAGGCCGGCAGCCAACAGGCGGAAGGCGCCCTGTTGCTCCAGCTCGGCAGGGGTTACCCGCCGCCCCAGATAGTCATGTCCCAACAGGCCGCCGGGCAGCGGTTGCCATTGCTCGATGAAATCGGGGCCGATCTGCGCCAAGCGCTGTTTTACCGCCGGCAACAGGCAGGAGATATGAATGTGCAGCTGGTTTTGCGTGCGGCCATATTCCGAATTGATGGCCAGTGAAATATCACCGTCGTCGATGGGTTTGCCATAGCGTTCCGCCATCACGTGGCGCGCGCGCCAGGCCTGGGCGAAGAAATTCGGCGTGGCGGCATCCAGCACCGCCGGGCTTTCTATCCCGGTGATTTTGGCGCTGGGCATCAGCAGGTATTGCAGCGGTCCGTTGCGATCTTTAAACACCACGAAGCCGGCCCGCACATCCACCTGCTTGCAGGGCGCCGGGTTGTCATGCGCTTGCTGATTGGGCAGACATTGCTGGCTGACGATGCGCCACAGCGCATCGGGATGGTCGGGCTTCAACCCGTAATAGAGCGCGATGGCGAGAGCCGCCAGCAGCGCAACGCAGACAAATACCCCACGACGCAGAGACATCGGCCGATCCTGTTACCGAGATAAACATCCAGCATAGCCCGGTTTTATGACAGGAAACGAACAACGCGTGCGGCCCCCGCAGTGAGGGGGCCGCAGGGGATCACAGCGACTGGTGGCGGGTTTCTTTCATCAACAGCAGAGCCAGTAGCGTCAACCCGGCCATTGCCGCCAGGTACATGCCGACGTAGAACAGCCCGTAATGGGCCGCCAGCCAAGTGGCGATATAAGGCGCCACGGACGCGCCGAGGATCGACGCGACGTTGTAGGAGAACGACGCGCCGGTATAGCGCACTTCGGTAGGGAACAGCTCCGGCAGCAGCGCGCCCATCGGGCCAAAGGTCAGCCCCATGATGCTCAGGCCACACAGCAGGAAGCCCATTACCAGCGCCTGGTTGCCGGAGCCCAGCAGGGTCGGGAACAGAAACGCGAAGCCGATCATCAGCAGGGTAATGGCGATCATGGTCTTGCGGCGGCCGAACGCGTCCGCCAGCAGGCCGGCGATCGGCACCATCACGCCGAAACCGATCACCGCCACCATCAGCATCCACAGGAAGCTGTTACGGGAGTAGCCGAGGCCCAGCGGCTGCGGCGCGGTGCCGTAGGTCATCGAATACACCGTCATCAGATAAAACAGCGTGTAGGTCGCCAGCATGATGAAGGTGCCGAGGATGGTGGCTTTCAGATGCTTGCTCAGCAGCGTGCCGAGCGGCACTTTTACCTGTTTGCCGGCCTTGGCCGCTTTGGCGAACACCGGCGTTTCATGCAGCGATACCCGCACGTACAGGCCAATCAGCACCAGCGCGGCGGAGAGAATGAACGGCACGCGCCAGCCCCATTCCATAAACTGCCGATCGCTCAGCAGCCAGGAGAGCAGCAGGAAGGTGCCGTTGGCGAAGAAGAAGCCGATCGGGGCGCCCAACTGGGGGAAAGAGCCGTATAGCGCGCGCTTTTTGGCCGGCGCGTTCTCCGTTGCCAACAGGGCGGCGCCGCCCCATTCGCCGCCCAGCCCCAGACCCTGGCCAAAGCGCGCCAGCGCCAGCAGGATAGGGGCGAAGATGCCGATGGTTTCATAGCTCGGCAGCAGGCCGATCAGCACGGTGGAAATCCCCATGGTCAGCAGCGAGGCGACCAGCGTCACCTTGCGCCCCACGCGATCGCCGAAGTGGCCGAACAGCGCAGAGCCGATAGGCCGCGCGACAAAGGCGACGGCGAAGGTGGCCAGCGACTGCAGCGTCGCGGTGGTCGGGTCGCCCTGCGGGAAGAAGATGTGCGGGAACACGATCACCGCGGCGGTGGCATAGATGTAAAAGTCGAAGAACTCGATGGCGGTGCCGACCAGCGAGGCGACGATGACTTTCCCGCGGGAATTCACCGGTGTAGACGCGTCGTCGGCGTCGAGTGGGGGTGCGATGGTGGCTTGCATATCTATTTCTTATTGTTGGAGGGGGTAAAAATCCATCTTAGTGACAGCATTCCGCCTTTTCAACGCTGTAACTCTGGGCTGCGCCGCCGCTAACCGGTTAAAAAGACTAATGTTTTACCGGGCTTCTTTTCTGTAGCGTTAAACGTTGAGAAATGGGTTTCATACAGAGGGAATGGCTGTAAAAACGGGAAAGAAAAGTGAATGGGTAGTTTGTTATGCTGGTTTTCCGAATGTCATGCCGCATGATTTAGAGGGATTGACTGGGTTTTTGCTTATTAACCAGAGGAAAGTGCCGGCGTGTGCGATAACACCGGCACGATTGCATGGCTTCAGGGGGCCGGTGGCTCGCGTTCCGGCAAGGCTTTGTCGCCTTTGTAGTCGGCGGTAGCGATCCAGGCGGCACAAAACAGCGTCAAACGGGCGAAGAAGTAGAAGAACGCCATCAGCCCGATCACCGAGCCGAAGGCCGCGCCGGAAGGCGATTTCGCCACCTGCGGCAGCGTCATCGTCATCACGAACTTGATCACCTCAAATCCGATGGCGGCGAGCAAGGTACCGCGCAGCAGCGCTTTTTTCTTCGGTTTGTGGCGCGGCAGCATCCAGAAAATCCACAGGAACAGCAGATAGTTGGCGAAAATCGAGATCGACAGCGCGATCGTCGTCAACGCCGGCCGCAGCCATTCGATGCCGTCCAACCCCAGCGCGTTGACGATCGCCGCCTGTGCCGATCCGGCGACCGAGGTCAGCGACAGCGTAATGATGAGCGCGACCACCAGGCCGGTCAGCGAGATGAAGTCGCGGGTGTACTTGAAATAGATTTTCTCCTGATCCTGCGGATTGCGCTCCCAGACGTCACGCGACTGTGCGCGGATCGCCTCGCGCAGGTTGCCCATCCAACTGATGCCGGAATAGAGCGCCAGCGCCAGACCGGTCAACCCCACGGTGGTACGCTGTTGAATGGCGGTGTTGACGGTGTTCTTCAGCGTGCTGGCCAGCGTCGGATCGCTGATGCTGCCGACGATCCGGTTGATCAATCGGGCCAGCAGATCCGGGTTGGAGGCCAGCACGAAACCGGCGGCGGCGAATGACACCATCAGGATCGGGATCAGCGAGAGGAATGAAAAATAGGTGATGGCGGCGCCGAACTGGCTACCCAGCCGATCGTTAAAGCGTTCGGCCGCGCGCAGCAGGTGCGCAACGCTCGGCCAGGCTTTGATGCGTTCAATCAGACGTGAAAAACCACCAATGCGGCGGTCGAGGGTCTCATGGCCGGTCTTGATGGCGATAAGCGGCTTCGGCGGCGTGTCTTGTGCGGGCTGGCGGCGTTCCTGGTCTGGTCCTGTAGGCATTACTTCACGATTTCCTTAACGTTAAACGGCATGTATCCGTATTGATTATAGCCAAAGCCTCGCGGCGTTTTGAGCGCCGGGGCGGCAAACGGTCAATTTCCGAGCTTAACGCGTTAGCGCCTGGCATGAAATGCCGACGATGGCGCGATAGGTAAAATTCCTATGAAAAGCCCGTGGCGCCTCGGTTTTTTTCACTTCCCTACCTCCAATTTTTATCTGTTTCGTCGGCGAGAAAGCGTTTACTCATGATGTGGCGTCGCGCTTTACCGACCGCCGCTCCGCTGCAGCCGTAGGGGCTGGAACGGTCTCATCCGTCATCAACAGAAAAACTGGAAGGTCTTATGAAATTGCTTAATCACCCCACCTGCCGTCCGTTTACCGAAGCGGGCAATCTGTCGCAGCTTTCCGCCTACTATGAAGAGGAGAGGCATATCATGTGGATGCTGCTGCGCGCCGCGCCCCGCCCCTGCTTCAACCAGGCGCTGATCGAAGACATCATGACGCTGGCGCAGGCGGCGAAGGAGTCTTCGCTGCGATTCGATTTCTGGGTCACCGGCTCGCTGGTGCCGAACATGTTCAACGTCGGCGGCGATCTGCAGTTCTTCGCCGAAGCGATCAAAAACCGCAGGCGCGAGGCGATGATGGCCTACGCACGGGCCTGCATCGACTGTGTGCATGCCGCTGCGCGCGGTTTCGACACCGGCGCGGTCAGCATTGCCATGGTTGAAGGTAGCGCGCTGGGCGGTGGCTTTGAAGCGGCGCTGGCGCACCATTTCGTATTGGCGCAGAACAATGCGCGCATGGGGTTCCCGGAGATCGCGTTCAACCTGTTTCCCGGCATGGGCGGTTACTCGCTGGTGGCGCGCAAGGCGGGCATGCGCTTGGCTGAGGAGCTGATTTGGGGCGGCGAGTCGCACACCGCAGAGTGGTTCGAGAGCCGCGGGCTGGTGGATCAGCTGTTCCAGCCCGGCGATGCCTATATGGCGACGCGCACTTTCATCGATACCATCCGGCCGAAGCTCAACGGCATGCGCGCCATGCTGCGGGCGCGTCAGCGCGTATTGCAACTGACGCGTTCCGAGCTGATGGATATTACCGAGGATTGGGTCCACTCGGCCTTCACCATTGAGGAAAAAGATCGCGCCTACATTGAGCGGCTGGTGATGTTGCAGGATCGCCACACCCTGAACCTGCGTCGTGCCGGCTAACGTTAACGCGCCCGCCTCACGCGGAAGGTGAGCGCGGGCGATAGGACTGCAGCCAATGCTCCAGCTGTTCCGGGAGCATTGGCCGCGCAAACAGAAAGCCCTGTTTTTCGTCCACGCCGACCTCGTCGAGGAAGTGGTTTTCGCTCTCGGTCTCCACCCCTTCGGCGATCACCCGGAAGGCCAGCGCCTCCGCCGCCGCGACGATCGCGCGTACCAGGGATTGCGATACCGGATTGAAATTCACCCCGCGCACGAAGCTTTTATCCAGCTTGATGGCGTCCAGAGGTATACGCGCCAGCTGCGCCAGTGACGAATAGCCGGTGCCGAAGTCGTCGAGATGCACCTGCGCGCCCAGTTCGCGTAGCCGGGTGATCAGCGCGCGCGCGCGGTTCTCGTCTTCAATCAGACTGCTTTCGGTCAGCTCGAAGTCCAGCAGACAGGGGGCCATGCGATGATGGCGCAGCACCCCGAGCAGGTCGTTGACGATGCCGTCGTCGGCCAACTGCCGGGCGGAGAGGTTGACCGCTACCCGCAGGTTCAATCCCTGTTCTTGCCACTGCGCTGCCTGGCTGGCGGCGGTCTGCAGCACCCATTGGCCCAGCGGGCCGATCAGGCCGGACTCCTCGGCGTAGGAGATGAACTGCAGCGGCGGGATCAGGCCGCGCTCCGGCGAATCCCAGCGCACCAGCGCTTCCACGCTGTGCACTTCGCCGCTGCGCGCGTCGATTTTAGGCTGGTAATACAACACCAGCTGATTTTGCTCCAGCCCTTTACGCAGATTGGTGTCCAGCCACATGTATTCGGCGACGCGTTTGTTCATCTCCGGCGAGAAGACGGTATAGGTGCGTTTGCCGTGCTCCTTGGCGACGTACATGGCGGTATCGGCGCTGCGGATCAGGCTGTCGAGATCGTTGCCGTGCTCCGGGCACAGCGCGATGCCGATCGAACAGCCGGTATACACCTCAATCAGGCCGATGCGGAAAGGGGTTTTCAGCCTGTCGATAATGCGCTGCGCCAGCGTTTGCAGGCGCTCGCGATCGGTTTGCGGCGCCAGCACCAGAAATTCGTCGCCGCCGAGGCGGGCGAGCACCTGATCCGGGCTCAGGCAGCCGAGGATCGCCAGCGCGACTTCGACCAGCAGCCGATCGCCGAACATATGGCCGTAGGCGTCGTTGACCTTTTTGAAGTTGTCGAGATCGAGGTACACCAGGCCGAAGCTCTCTTCGCTGCGCGTAGCGATGGCGTGGTTGATCTTATCCTGGATGGCGTTACGGTTAGGCAGGCCGGTGATAAGATCGGTGTTGGCCAGCACCCGCAGCCGTTCCTGCGCACGGCGTTCTTCGGTGATGTCGGTGCCGGAGCAGATCAAAAACACCTCGTTCTTGCCGCTGCCGCTGTGCACGAACTTATTGCGGAACAGAAACAGCCGTTCGCCCTTGACCGTCTTTACCCAACGCTCCACCTCATAAGACGATCCGTTGCGGAAGAAGCCGGCGATGTTGCGCCGCGAGGCGGCGGCTTCTTCCGGGCTCATAAACAGCTGGAAAACGTTTTTGCCGATCACTTCGTGTTCGTGCAGCCCGGTGTACTCCTCGCTCAGCCGGTTGAAACGCTGAATGCGGCCGTGCTGATCGACGATCACGATCACCGAGTTGGCTTCGGACACCACCTGCTCGGCAAAGGAGAGGCCGTGCACCAGATCGCGCGCCACGGATGGGGTGTCGCTGAAGGCGGAAGCGGTGCCCGCCCATTCGAGGTTGTTGACGCGGCGCCCGACCAGATGCAGATGCAGCGGTTCGCCGGCCAGCGTAATGGTCAGCTCAAGGCTGGCGGTTACGCCGGTTAGACGGCGAATTTTCGCCGCGTCCATGGCGCTGAGTGCCACCGCGACGTGGGCTTTGCCCTTAACGGCGGACAGCTCCAGGGCATTGCTGTCAAACGCCAGCCGCCAGTGGGGGCTTTGGGTGCCGAAGTGGGCGTTAAGAAGCTCAGGGCCTTGGTCTGCGGGCATGATGATTCCTCAAAAGAGCACGGGCGGCCGGTCGGCGCAGCTCCGGGCAGCCTGTTGGCCCGAAAGCGATCGCCGTACGCATCTGTGCATCATATAACAGGTTTTTGCAGGCGGGACGGGTGATGGAAACTATTATATAAGCAATGATTAGTTTTGCGGTGTAAACGTCGCCCGGCGGCCGCTTGCCTTAAAGTGTAGGAGAACATCGGATCCTATGATGCTTGTACTGACTTCCCCCTGCTATCGGAAAACGGTTGAGGCAAGATTGCCGTGCTGGCGAGTAAATTATAGCGGTGAGGGGAAAGCGGAAAAATAACTCCACCGGGGGGATTTTTGCCGAGAAATTAAAATTTCCATCAAATAAACGCCATCTTCATAGTTTTCTCATAATTGGTGAATAAATCCGAGACGGGTTTTAAAAAGTTTACACACCCTCGCATTACTTGAATTTTATCAGCCTATTATTATCTCCGACGACGAATGAGCCTGTTAACGTACAGCGCTCCTGATGAAGAAAAACTTTTAAGGAAATGATTATGCGTAAATTGACGGCTTTATTTATTGCTTCCACGCTGGCTCTGGGTTCTGCTTCCGCGGCGTTCGCCGCCGATACGGTGACTGCCCCGGCGGCGGATGCGGCGCCGATGAAAATGATGCATCACAAGGGTGAAGGTAAAGGCGGCCCGTTCGCCGGGTTGAACCTGACCGAGCAGCAGCGCCAGCAGATGCGCGATATTATGAAAGAGTCGCACCAGAAGCGCGGGCCGGGCATGAAAGAAGAACGCCAGGCGCTGCACAATCTGGTCGCTTCCGACAGCTTTGACGAAGCGAAGGCGAAGGCGCAAATTGACGCGATCGGCAAAGCACAATCCGAACGCATGCTGGAACGCGCCAAAGCGGAAAATAAAATGTATAACCTGCTGACACCTGAGCAGAAAAAACAATACAATGAGAATTATCAGAAACGCGAGCAAAAGATGATGGACCACATGAATAAAATGAAGGAGCAGATGTCCTCCGGTCAGTAATATCCGCTCGCGGTGAGTAAAAAAGGGCCAGGCTATTTGTCTGGCCCTTTTTCTATTTGGCGTTATCGCCGGCAGACTTTGTCGTGAGTGATAATCATTCTCCGCCGACAATGTGCTGGAAATGTTCGGCAACGGCCTGCGCAAAGCACGGGTCGTTAATATGATAAGGCGTTTTTATCAACCGGCGTTTGTCGGTGGCGTGCACCGTTTCTTCCAGCGCCTGCGTAAAGGCGGCCAGCGCCGCCGGATCCCAGAACGGTTGCCCGGGCGCATCCAAAGCCGATACGCCGCCTGTCGGGATAACGAAACGCACTTCGCCCGCGCAGGCGTTGATTTTTTCGCCCATCCAACGCCCCATTAACGCATTCTCCCGCGCGCTGGTACGCACCAGCGTCACTTGCGGGTTGTGATGGTGACGCAGACGGTTGGCATAGCGAGCCGGCACCGTATTCGGCGCGCCGAAGTTGATCATGTCTATCGCGCCGCAGGAGAGCACGCACGGGATGCCGGTACGCGCGATGGCACCGAAACGATCCATATTGCAGGGCAGCACACCGCCAAACAGGTAATCGGCCATTTCGGTGGTGGTCAAATCGATGGCGCCGTGCAGTTGGCGGTTATCGATCAGTTTTTCCAACGACCTGCCGCCGCTGCCAGTCGCATGAAACGTCAGACAATCCCATTGTGTTCCCAGTTCGGCCACCAACGCCTGAACGCAGGGCGTGGTGACGCCAAACGTCGTCAGGCCGATCGCGGGTTTGTTGTCGTGATAGTCGACGGCGGCGAAGTGCACTGCGCCGGCTATCTGGCGTGCCGCGTTGCCTAGCACCTGTCGCGAGATGCGGTTAAGACCGGCGAGATCGGTGACCGAATACAGCATGTTGATATCGCTGGCGCCGACATAGGCGGAAACGTCTCCTGCCGCCATGCTTGAGACCATTATTTTCGGCAGGCCAATCGGCAGCTGCTGCATGGCCGGCGTGATGATGGCGGTGCCGCCGGAGCCGCCCAGACCCAGCAAGGCGGCGATATCGCGGCGCGTCAGGATAAAACGTTCGAAAGCGGTCGCCATAGCGGCGATCGCCTGGCCGCGACTGGCGCAAAAGACCGCACCGGCGCCTGCCGGATGGTGGCGAGCAACGTCCTCTGGACCGATATCGGCCGGGGAGTCAAACGGCAAGCGACGAGTGGAAAGATCGACGGTTCGCGTGGGTAAATTCAGGGCAGCGATTAGCCGCCGTACATACTCCAACTCTTGTCCTTTCGTATCTGCTGTGGTAGCAATATAGACAAAATTTGAAGTTTCTTTCATGTGTCTTCCTGGGGTGTTTCTAATTTTTATTTAAAAATCATTTTATTATATTTTTTAGGGTGCCCTGGTGTTGGCATTTAAATTAAATTGATTAATGTATTTATATAATGAGACGGTAGTATCATTTTTGCAAGGGCAGCTCAGTGCAAAATGGGACTCCTGTCTCATTTTTGAGCTTTTCAACGTGGCCGGCGCTTTGCCGGTAGCCAGTCGACAGAGGCGCATCCTCTGTTGCGCAAGCGTGTGCAGATGTATGAGGTTTAAGTGCCGATAAATGCTTTTCCCACCCCGTTCGATCCTTCACTGACTTCCACACGGGCAAAAACCTACCGTTTGTTGCTGGCCAGCGCGATGGCGCTGTATGACGAAGGGGCGTTTCCTTCGATCACCGAGCTGGCGGCGCATGCCCAGGTATCGCGCGCGACCGCCTACCGTTATTTTCCGACCCAGAGTGCGCTGATTAGCGCCGTGGTGGCGGAAAGCCTGGGGCCTATTCTGGAATGGCGCCCGCAGGACGACGATGCCCTGAAGCGTATCCAGCAGTTGCTGACCTTCGCCTATCCTCAGATGGAACGGCACGAGGGAGCATTGCGTGCGGCACTGCAGCTCTCTTTGCAGCAGTGGGCGCACGCCACGCCGGGCGAAAAATTCGTGCGCGGCAACCGCAAGCGTCTGTTGGCGCTGGCGGTAGAACCGTTGCAGGGCAAACTGCCGCCGGATTCTCTACAGAGAGTGATTCATGCTTTCTCGCTGATTTACGGCTCGGAGGTATTCCTGGTGTTGAAAGATATCTGGGGGCTGGAACTTGAGGGCATTCAGGACGTCACGCAATGGATGGCCAAAGCCATCCTGCGTCAGGCGGAAGAGGACGCGACGAACCGCAAAAAAACATCAGCAGGATAATCCAATTTTTGCCGATGACCGAGTGAAAAACCAGCATAATTCACTGAGTGAATATTGGCAAAATTTATAATTAAAAGTGATAAAAGACGCCTGTTAAGCACTTTTCAGGCGGCCATCTCCTTCATTCGATCTTTGTTTATATTTTTATTTATCAGTGTATTGAGGTTTTTCCTCTCACTTTTTATCGCCGCTTCGCTACCGGCAAACGTCATTGCCATTTCTTATTGGCGTTGGCCTGATTCACCCCTGAAACGTTCTCTCCCCCCGCCGAACTGCCGAGTGACACATTAAGCGCACTTGAGATTGTTGTGCTTTATTTATTTGGTGTTACCAAACTGTTACACAAAAAATCTTATAAAACATTTGCAAACAACAACGGACGGTATCTGGGATGGAGAAGAAACTTAGAGGAGTCAAATCCGCTCGGGCGGCCTTCGGCTGGCCTGAAATCGGAGTTCATCGCGCACAATGGAGCGCGATGCTGATCTGCCTGACGGCGATCGGCGGGGCGCAGGCCTCCAGCTATATAGAGAACGGCAAAGCGGGCGATCCGGCCAGTTGGCGCAGCAGTGAGTTCAACGCGGAATGGGGGCTGGGAGCGATCCACGCCGACCAGGCCTACGCCGCCGGTTATACCGGAAAAGGCATCAAACTCGGTATTTTCGACCAGCCAGTCTACGCCAAGCACCCCGAATTTTCCGGCCCAGATAAGGTGATCAATCTGGTTACCCATGGCACTCGCGAATACACCGATCCCTATATTCCAGTGAAAAAAGGCGATGACTTCCGCTATGACGGTACGCCAAGCACCGACTCCAGCGGCAAATTAGGCTCGCACGGCACCCACGTGGGCGGCATCGCCGCCGGCAGCCGCGACGGTGGCGCCATGCATGGGGTGGCATTCAACGCGCAGATCATCAGCGCAGAAAACGGCGACCCCGGCCCGGAGGACGGCATTGTGCTCGGTAACGACGGCGCGGTTTACCAGGCCGGCTGGGAGGCGCTGGTGGCCAGCGGCGCGCGCATCATCAATAACAGTTGGGGCATCGGCATCACCGAGAAATTCGATGAAGGCGGGTATGACCCGGCTTATCCGCACTTCACGGTGAACGATGCGCAAAAGCAGTTCGATCAGATCAAAACGATCCTGGGCACCAAGCCCGGTGGCGCCTATCAGGGCGCGATCGACGCGGCGCGCAGCGGCGTGGTCACCATCTTCGCCGCCGGCAACGACGGTAACCTCAACAACCCGGATGCCATGGCCGGCCTGGCCTACTTCGTGCCGGACATCGCGCCGAACTGGCTGTCGGTCGCCAGCCTGCAGGATCCCAACAATACCGGCGATTACAGCATCAGCACCTTCTCTTCCCGTTGCGGCTATACCGCCAGTTTGTGCGTCTCGGCACCGGGTACCCGGGTGTACAGCTCGGTGATCGCGGGCACCGGTGTGGACGACCTGACGACCGGCTATGCCAATAAAAGCGGTACCTCGATGGCGGCGCCGCACGTGGCCGGCAGCGTTGCGGTGCTGATGGAGCGTTTCCCGTATTTGAATGGCGCGCAGGTGGCGGAAGTGCTGAAAACCACCGCCACCGACATGGGCGCGCCGGGCATCGACGCGCTCTACGGCTGGGGGATGATCAACCTGGGCAAGGCCATCAACGGCCCGGGCATGTTGGTGACCGCTGAGGATATTCCCGAAGAGTTCCGCATCCCGGATCCGACGGGCGTGGCTTATGGCCCGACCCAGTTCGTGGTCGATCTGCCGGGCGTCGGCGCGGTGCTGGACAAGGGTAAACCGACCGAGCGCGTCTGCAGCAGCGATCTTTGCGGCCTGGACTTCTGGAGCAACGACATCTCCGGCCACGGCGGCCTGACCAAGCAGGGCATCGGCACCCTGGTGCTGACCGGTAACAACACCTATGCCGGCCCGACGCTGGTCAATCAGGGGCGGCTGGCGATCAACGGCTCGGTCACCTCGGCCGTCAGCGTGCAGAGCGGCGGTATTGTCGGCGGCAGTGGCACGGTCGGTTCGCTGACCGCCCGTGATGGCGGCACCGTGGCGCCGGGCAACTCGATCGGCACCCTGAACGTGGCCGGCAACGTCAGCTTCGAGCCGGGCTCGCGCTACGCGGTGGAAGTGGGCCCGAACGGCCAGAGCGATCGGATCCAGAGCAGCGGATCGGCGACGATCGGCGGCGGCGAGGTGGCGGTGACGCTGGAGAACAGCCCCAACCTGCTGACGCAAAGCGAGGTGCGCAGCCTGCTGGGCCAGCAGTACACCGTCCTGAGCGCGCAGCAGGGGGTCAGCGGGCAGTTTGACGCGGTGGCGCCGAACTACCTGTTCCTCGGCACCGGGCTGAGCTACCAGCCGACCGGGGTGACGCTGAGCGTCGGGCGCAACGGCACGAGCTTCGCCAGCGTGGCGCAGACCTCGAACGAGCGGGCGGTGGCGGTGGCGGCGGATGCGCTGGCGGCGGGCAACCCGTTGTACGAGAGCCTGCTCACCAGCGGCACGGCGGGCGAAGCGCGGCAGGCGTTCCGTCAGCTGTCGGGGCAAATCCATGCGGATATCGCCTCGGCGCTGGTGAACGACAGCCGCTACCTGCGTGAGGCGCTGAACGGGCGTCTGCGTCAGGCGGAAGGGCTGGCGAGCTCGTCGGCCATCAAGGCGGACGAGGACGGCGCCTGGGCGCAGCTGCTGGGGGCATGGGACCACGCGTCGGGCGACGCCAACGCCACCGGCTATCAGGCCTCGACCTACGGGGTGCTGGTGGGGCTGGACTCGGCGGTTGCGGGCGACGGGCGACTGGGGGTGGCGACCGGCTACACCCGCACCTCGCTGCACGGCGGTTACGGGTCGAAGGCGGACAGCGACAACTACCACCTGGCGGCGTACGGCGACAAGCAGTTCGGGGCGCTGGCGCTGCGCGGCGGGGCGGGCTACACCTGGCACCGCATCGACACCAAGCGGTCGGTGAACTACGGGATGCAGTCGGACCGTGACACGGCGAAGTACAGCGCGCGCACCGAACAGCTGTTCGCGGAAGCGGGCTACGGCGTGCAGGGCGAGTGGCTGAACCTGGAGCCGTTCGTCAACCTGGCGTACGTGAACTTCGAAAACAACGGCATCGCGGAAAGCGGCGGCGCGGCGGCACTGCGCGGCGACAAGCAGCATACCGACGCGACGGTGTCGACGCTGGGGCTGCGTGCAGACACCGCGTGGCAGGTGACCCCGGGCACGACGGTGGCGCTGCGCAGCGAGCTGGGGTGGCAGCACCAGTACGGCGGTCTGGACCGTGGCACCGGGCTGCGGTTCAACGGCGGCAACGCGCCGTTCGTGGTGGACAGCGTGCCGGTCTCGCGTGACGGCATGGTGTTGAAGGCAGGGGCGGAAGTGGCGGTGAACGAGAACGCCACGCTGTCGCTGGGCTACGGCGGACTGCTGTCGCAAAACCATCAGGACAACAGCGTCAACGCCGGTTTCACCTGGCGCTTCTAAGCAACATCGACTCAATCCTTGTACGGGAACCGTCTGCGGGCGGTTCCTTTTTCACATCCTGCTAATGAGAACCCGGCGCACCTGGGGCGTCGGCCAATAACAAGCAAAAGGTAAGGAAATGACAACAACAATGGGTTTTGATAGCAAAGGAAACGCTCGCCGCTTGCCGTGGCGGCTGAACGCGTTGGTCTGCTGCATGGCGCTGGCGGGGTATGCACAGGCGGCGCCGCACGAGGTGAACGGCCAACCCGGCGATCCGGCCAGCTGGCGCAGCGCCGAATTCAACGCCAACTGGGGGCTGGGGGCGATCCACGCCGATGAGGCCTACGCCGCCGGCTACACCGGCAAAGGGCAGAAGGTGGGCATTTTCGACACTCCGGTCAACCGTCATCCCGAGTTCGCCGGTGACGGCAAACTGATCAACGTCGTCACCGAGGGCTACCGCGCCTATACCGATCCACACCGGCCGGGGATTAACGCCGGCGATCGTTTTTACTTCGACGGCACATTCCACTTCTACAGCGGCTCGCAGGGCATGCTGAGCAATCACGGGGTGCACGTCGCGGGGATCAGCGCGGCGAACCGCGACGGCATCGGCATGCACGGCGTGGCCTTCGATTCGCAGGTGATCAGCGTCGATAACGATAACGACGGCCCGGCCTACGGCGAATTCCTCGGCCTGGACGGCGCCGTCACCAATGCCGGCTGGCAGGCGATGATCAACAGCGGTGCACGGGTGATCAACAACAGCTGGGGCGTCAGTATTCCCGATTTCCTGTCCGACGGCGGCCGCGATCCTAACGCGCTGCACTTTGAGCTGAAGGATGCGCAGGAACAATTCGATCAGGTCAAACCGCTGCTCGGCAGCCTGGCCGGCGCAGGCTATCAGGGCGCGATCGATGCGGCGCGCAAAAACATTCTGGTGCTGTTCGCCGCCGGCAACGACGGCAACTACAACCAGCCGGATGTGATCAGCGGGCTGGCCTACTTCGTGCCGGACATCGCGCCGAACTGGCTGTCGGTCGCCAGCGTGGCGCAGGATGCGGCATCGACCAACAGCGTGCCTTATACCATCAGCAGCTTCTCTTCCCGCTGCGGCTATACCGCCAGCTTCTGCGTCTCGTCGCCGGGCAGCAAAATCTACAGCACCGTGGCCAACGGTTCCGATCCGGCCAACCTGGTGTCGGACTACGGCAATAAAAACGGCACCTCGATGGCGACGCCGCACGTGACCGGCGCGGTGGCGGTGTTGCTGCAGCGCTTCCCGTACATGAGCTCGGCGCAGATTGCCGACGTGCTGAAAACCACCGCCACCGACATGGGTGCGCCGGGCATCGACGCGCTCTACGGCTGGGGGATGATCAACCTGGGCAAGGCCATCAACGGCCCGGGCATGTTCTATACCGTCGAAGATATTCCTGCGGAGTTCCGCATCCCGGATCCGACGGGCGTGGCCTATGGCCCGACCCAGTTTGTCGCCAATATTCCGGGGAGGGGCGCCGAGGTGGATGCCGGTACGCTGCACGCCAGGAAATGTGATGACTTCCACTGTGGATGGGAAATCTACTCCAACAACATTTCCGGTCACGGCGGCCTGACCAAAGAGGGCGCGGGAATCCTGGAACTGACCGGTGCCAACACCTATGCCGGCCCGACGCTGGTCAATCAGGGTCGGCTGGCGATCAATGGCTCGGTCACCTCGGCCGTCAGCGTGCAGAGCGGCGGCATCGTCGGCGGCAGCGGCACGGTCGGTTCGCTGACCGCCCGCCGCGGCGGCACCGTGGCGCCGGGCAACTCGATCGGCACCCTGAACGTGGCGGGCAACTTCAGCTTCGAACCGGGCTCGCGCTACGCGGTGGAAGTGGGGCCGAACGGCCAGAGCGATCGGATCCAGAGCAGCGGAGCGGCGACGATCGGCGGCGGTGAGGTGGCGGTGACGCTGGAGAACAGCGCCAACCTACTGACGCAAAGCGAGGTGCGCAGCCTGCTGGGCCAGCAGTACACCATCCTGAGCGCGCAGCAGGGGGTGAGCGGGCAGTTTGACGCGGTGGCGCCGAACTACCTGTTCCTCGGTACCGGGCTGAGCTACCAGCCGACCGGGGTGACGCTGAGCGTCGGGCGCAACGGCACGAGCTTCGCCAGCGTGGCGCAGACCTCGAACGAGCGGGCGGTGGCGGCGGCGGCGGATGCGCTGGCGGCGGGCAACCCGGTGTACGAGAGCCTGCTCAACAGCGGCACGGCGGGCGAAGCGCGGCAGGCGTTCCGTCAGCTGTCGGGGCAAATCCATGCGGATATCGCCTCGGCGCTGGTGAACGACAGCCGCTACCTGCGTGAGGCGCTGAACGGGCGTCTGCGTCAGGCGGAAGGGCTGGCGAGCTCGTCGGCCATCAAGGCGGACGAGGACGGCGCCTGGGCGCAGCTGCTGGGGGCATGGGACCACGCGTCGGGCGACGCCAACGCCACCGGCTATCAGGCCTCGACCTACGGGGTGCTGGTGGGGCTGGACTCGGCGGTTGCGGGCGACGGGCGACTGGGGGTGGCGACCGGCTACACCCGCACCTCGCTGCACGGCGGTTACGGGTCGAAGGCGGACAGCGACAACTACCACCTGGCGGCGTACGGCGACAAGCAGTTCGGGGCGCTGGCGCTGCGCGGCGGGGCGGGCTACACCTGGCACCGCATCGACACCAAGCGGTCGGTGAACTACGGGATGCAGTCGGACCGTGACACGGCGAAGTACAGCGCGCGCACCGAGCAGCTGTTCGCGGAAGCGGGCTACGGCGTGCAGGGCGAGTGGCTGAACCTGGAGCCGTTCGTGAACCTGGCGTACGTGAACTTCGAGAACAACGGCATCGCGGAAAGCGGCGGCGCGGCGGCATTGCGCGGCGACAAGCAGCACACGGATGCGACGGTGTCGACGCTGGGCCTGCGTGCGGACACCGAATGGCAGGTGAGCGCGGGCACGACGGTGGCGCTGCGCAGTGAGCTGGGGTGGCAACACCAGTACGGCGGGCTGGACCGTGGCACCGGGCTGCGGTTCAACGGCGGCAACGCGCCGTTCGTGGTGGACAGCGTGCCGGTGTCGCGTGACGGCATGGTGTTGAAGGCAGGGGCGGAAGTGGCGGTGAACGAGAATGCCACGCTGTCGCTGGGCTACGGCGGACTGCTGTCGCAAAACCATCAGGACAACAGCGTCAACGCCGGCTTCACCTGGCGCTTCTGACGTTCAGCAGCGATCTCAAGGACAACGGAGCCGGCATGCCGGCTCCGTTTTTATTTGCGGCTGTGGGGTGAGTCCGTATGATGGCGCGGCGCCAGGGCAATAAAAAACCGGGACCCTGACGGATCCCGGCTTAAAAGTGGGTAAAACAGATTAGCGCTAAAGGCTCAAGCCCCGTTTGATTTGCGCAGTCCGAGCGATGTGGACATCGTCTCAGTAGCGGCAACGGAACAAATTTTCCCTGGTGTTACTATGGTTATTATTAAAAAACGTGCTGGTGTTATTTTTTATAGTGTATTGCTGTATGTCTCTTTTGATACCATGTTTGACGATGCAACATGGTATGTCAAGCAACGTTTTTAACGCATAATTGCATCAGATGCTAGTTTTAGATGTGGCTTTTTCAGCAGAAATAATCAAAACGACTGATAAATCAGTAAAAAAAATCGAAGGAACAAATGGATAACAATCACCAAAAATTCGATTCACAGTCGATTGCCAATCGGGTCAGGGAGCTGTTTTTACATTACGGGATTGGAAAACGTCAGCATGCCCGCGAGCTCAGCCGCATCTTGGATCTGAGTTTTTCACATGCGCACCGCAAACTGAAAGGGCAAAGCCCCTGGACGCTGGAACAGATCAACAGCGTCGCGGCCGCGCTCGGAGAAACGCCGGCGGCGATCGCCGATTTGAGCGCCGAACACGAGACTCCCGAGCCAAACATGGCGCGCGATGCCATCTTTGTCGTGGCGGGGGTGGCGATACCTTGCATCGGGCACATCGGCGACGAGCTTCCTGCCGGGCGGCCGGCGGAATTTGTGGCGCTGCGCGTGGAAGGGCAGTGGCATATCTATCGCACCGATGAGGCGCCGGCAGGCCCGCGTTACGGCGTCGATCTGATCGAAATCCGGCCCGGCTTCGGCGACGACGAGCGGCTGAGCATCGCGGTATTGGACGATTCGCATCAGGCGGCCGATGAACTGGCCAAGTATCTGGGTGGCTGCGGGTTCAACGCGGTGGCGTTTTACGACGTCGACAGTTTCTGTCAGGCGTTGCAGCAAAGCCTGTTCGACGGTTATGTGGTGGACTGGTTGATCGGTGAGGAAACGGCGGATCGCTGTATCGCTACCATCCGCGCCTCCGACAATCCGGACGCGCCGGTACTGGTGCTGACCGGTGAACTGGGCACCGACCGACGCGAATCGGAAATCGCTCAGGCGATGCGCGAGTACGACGTGCTCGGCCCTTATGAAAAACCGGTGCGGCTCCATGTGATCGAAGCCGCACTGCAACGCTGTTTTAATCTTTAGCGGGGAACACCTCGGCCAGCGCGCTCGACAGCGCATCCAGTCGAACCGGCTTCATCAGGTAGTTATCGAACAGGGCGCGCTGATCCGCCGTTAACTGCTCCGGCGTGTAGGCGCTGATGCCGATGATCGGCACATGGCGGTTGGGGCCGCGACGGTTGCGCAGCTGCCTGGCCAGAGCAGCGCCGTCGATGCCCGGCATCTGCAAATCCAGCAACAGCGCATCGTAAGGACGTCTGAGCAGCTTCTGCAGTGCGCGTTCCGGCGAGTCGCACAGTTCGTGCTGGTAACCCAACTTGTCCAGCAGCGCCGCAAAGGCGTCACCCACCGACTTGTTGTCATCCACCACCAGAACCTGCTGCGGCTTATGCTGCAGAGAGGCATTGGCGGCGGCGGGCTCGTCGGCACGTTCGTCTTCACTGATCTGCACCGGAATGCTGACGATAAAGGTGCTGCCCTTCTTGATTTCGCTGTACACCGTGATGGTGCCGTTAAGCAACGTCACCAGGCCGTGCACGATCGCCAACCCCATCCCCACGCCGGCGTACTGCTTGGTATGCGACTGATCCAACTGGGTAAAGGGCTTGAAGATCTGATCGAGCTGGTCTTTTTCGATACCGATGCCGGTGTCAGTCACTTCGATAATCAACGAACTGCCGCCCGGTTGGCGGCGCAGGCAGCTGTGCAGCGTAATGCTGCCGCTTTCGGTGTACTTGTAGGCGTTGGTCAGCAGGTTGACGATAATCTGCCGGATGCGCAGCGGATCGGAGTGCACCAGCAGGTGGCTGCATTCCACTTCACAGCTGAGTTTGACCTGTTCTTTGCGGGTCAGGGTGGCGATTTCGTTGGCGGTCTCCGCGATCAGCTTCTGCGCGTCGAACGGTACGATGCGCAATTCCATCATGCCGCTGTCGAGGTGCGCGTAGTCGGTCAGATCTTTCATCTGGCTTTCGATTTGCTGCGCGGCGGTCTCCAGCCGCTGGAAGGTGTCCGCATGCTCTGCCGACACACGGGTATTCACCAGCACGTCGATGGCCGACATCACGCTCTGCAATGAGGTGCGCAGCTCGTGGCCAATAGCGCCGAGGAAGGCGTTTTTGGTGCGCGTCGCTTTCTCCGCCTCAATCGCCTTGGCCTGTTGGCGAATGGTCAGCCGCTGCTGGCGGAACACGATCAGGGTGATGGCGATCAGCGCGATCACCGAGAACATGACGATCACCAGCCCATAGAAAATAATGTGCCGCTTCTCGATGTAGTCCTCATAGGCGGCGGTGCGCTGCTTCACCTCGGCATGGTCGGTCAGGTTGGCCATTTCGATGGAGTAAGGCTTGATGGCCTTCATGGCTGCGAAAACCTGGTCGAAGTCGATTTTCGGGCTGTCCAGCAGCTTATCGATGCGATCCATCTGCAGGCGCATCTGTTTGACCACTTCCGGGTAGCCCGGCTCGGCGTACAGCGGCTGGGTCGATTCGGAGACGGTTTCCAGCACGTAAAAACGCGAATAGAGGATTTCGAACCGCAGCCGCAGGTTGTCGTTGTCCACCTGCGGCGCGTGACTTTGCTGTTCGACCAGCGTGTCGAACTCCGCCAGCTTGATGGAGAACTTGGCGATCGACCAGGAGTAGTTCTCCTGCGTGCCGGCGATGGCATACAGCCCTTTCTTCGACAGGGTGGCGCTGTAGTAATAGAGCGTGACGGTTGAAGCCACTAAAAACAGCGCGGCAAAGATGGCCGGGATCGCCAGCCTGCTGCCGTTCTTAAAGGTCGTCAGCTTCATTTGATCACGATCCTGTCGACTTGCCAGATAAAGCGTGAATTGTACAACGGCGAGTTCAGTTCAGGCCCGGCGGCGTCACGCGGGTACACCAGGAACAGCGGGCCGAAGTTTCTGAGCTTCAGCATTTCCCCGTCCATCTTGTAGGCCAGGATCATGTTGTATTTCGTGACGTCGGACAGCGGCACGTCGATGTAATAATCGTTCAGCGCGTAGAAGGTCAGCGTCTCGCCCTTGGCGCCGACGCGCTCCAGGATATCGGCCACCGAAATCCCTTCGAATTTTCTCTGCGGCGTCCAGGACGTGGAGGTGGTGATGCTGCGCACCGGCATCGCCAACAGTTGTTTATCGGTGAACAGATAGCTTTTGTTGACCGGGTCGGTCACGTTGTCGATCTTGCCCGCCACTTCCAGGGTAAAGCTGAGGGCGCTGCTCTGGGCGATAATCAGGGCCACGCAGGCTATCGCAAGGGTTTTGCATAGTTTGAACAGCATCGGTGTTCTCCAGAGGCGCGGGGAGGTTGTATCAGTCCCGCTAATTTATCAGGCAGAATAATGGCAGAAAAAGCAGGCGGGTGCGAAGGGAATAGTAAACCGCACAAAAAGAACAGGTCTGGGTCGGTCGGCCCGTGCGCGTAACCTTTCCCTTCCGTTTGTCAGCCGTTCCGATGTGCTTTCAACAGCTGGGCCAGCTGCGTCAGGCCTGCCGTTAGCTCGTCCAGTGAGGGGGAACCCAGGCACAGGCGAATGCCCGATTCACTTTCGCCGTCATTGACCATGACCGCGGCCGGCGGCGTGACTTTAACGCCCGCCAACGCGGCGGCGGCGGCCACAGACTCGGCGGTTTCGCGCGGCATCGGCAGCCAGACATGGTAAGCGTCGGGATGCGATACGCATTCGTCGGCATCGAATATCGAGGTAGCCAGATGCACTCTTCGCTGAGCCTCATGGCGCAACGCTTGCGGTATCACCTCGATCGCGCCGCTGGACAACCACTCCCCCACCACGGCGCAAGACAGTGGCGAAGGTGCGAAGGGAATATCTTGCAAGGCTTCTTCCGCCGCGGTTTGCATGTCGGGCGGTAGAGTCAGCATACCGATCCGCAACCCCGGGCCGAGCGTTTTCGACAGGCCATTGACATGGAACACCCGCTCGGGTGCCAACGTCGCGAGCGCAGGCACTGCTGAATGCCCTAGGGCATACACGCCATCCTCGATGATCCAGACATTCGCCTGCCGGCATATCTCGACGATAGCCCGCCTGCGCTCGGCGCTCATGGTGGCGGTCGTCGGGTTATGCAGCGTCGGTGTCAGATAGACCGCAATATGGCCGGAGGAGACACGCTCGAGCGCGCTCGCCAGCGCCTGCGGCACCATGCCTTGCGCATCGATCTCCACGCCGATCAGGCGATGGCCTTTACGTCGGGCCAGCGCGATCGCGCCGGGGTAGGTCAGCCTCTCGGTCAGTATCGTCCCGCGTGGCCCGCAGGCCAGGTCAAATGCCAACGAAATCGCCTGACGGGCATTGCTGGTCAGCGCCAGGTGCGACGGTTCGATCGTGACGCCGGCGTTTTCCAGCCAGCGGGCCAACAGACGCCGATGTTCCAAGTGCCCGGTCGGAGGGGAATAGAGGTTCAGATGATCTGCATCCATTTTCCGTGCGATGCCGGCCAGCGTGCGTGCCAGCAAACGGTCAGTCAGCATCGCCGGCGGCGCATTGGACGAGAGATCGATTTCACGTTCTTCACGGGCGCGGCGGATCGCCACGAACATCCCGCGCCCCTTCACGCTGCGGACCAGCCCGCGTCGTTCCAGGATGGCGTAGGCTTTGGTCACCGTGCCCAGACCGATCGCCAATTGCCAGGCGAGGGGGCGGTGTGCCGGCAAACGATCGCCTCCTTGCAGCTTGCCCTCGATAATGTCGTCAGCCAACGCCAGCACCAGCCGTTCGACGGTAGTGGCTTCCACGTTGGCCAGGCGGGGTTGCCAGGGGGATTGAAGCCGCATGGTCGCTCTCCGGAGAAAGAATATAGTGTCACGTGACACTATTTAAATAGGCGAAAAGTGTAACACATACTATGTTGGTGAGGAGTCCCGGCGTTTTCAACAACGGCTCGGCCGTAAGGCGGGCCAGCGGAGTTTTTCCATGATGGTCAGTCAGCTTGCATTGGTTTACGGCGCCTATCTCCTCGCTACCGCCAGCCCCGGCCCCAGCAACATGGCGATCATGGGCGTGGCGATGCGTGACGGCCGCAGGCCCGCATTGGTGCTGGCCGCCGGCGTGATGACCGGATCGCTGTGCTGGGCGATGTTGGCCGCGACCGGCCTTTCCGCCGTGTTGGCCACGTATGCGCAGGCGCTGTGGACCATCAAAATCGTTGGCGGCGTGTATATGCTGTATCTGGCGCTGCGCGCTGGAAAGTCCGCGTTACGGACGTCCGCCGCGGCGCCGGGCATGGCCGCAGGGCGCGATGCGCGGCCTTATCGGGCGCTTTATCGGCAGGGCGTGCTGATGCACCTCGGCAATCCCAAGGCCATCATGTCCTGGATGGCGATCATGTCGCTGGGATTGCGGCAAGGCGCGCCTGAGCAGGTTTTACCGGCAATTATTGGCGGTTGCGCGCTGCTCGGCGTGACGATTTTCGGGGGGTATGCCCTGCTGTTCTCAACGGCGCCGATGATCGCGTTTTACACCCGGGTGAGGCGCTGGATTGAAGGAACGCTTGCGCTGCTGTTCGCTTTGGCGGGCCTGGAGCTGTTGATATCGCGGGGGTAATGAACGCCCGGCGTTAACCTGAGGAGAGAAGCGATGGTTTTTGGCATGCAGATGGTGGATGTCTTTGGCGCCGGGCCGCTCGCCGGCAATCCGTTGGCGGTGATCACGGGCGCCGGAGCGTTGTCGACGGAAGACATGCAGTGTTTGACGCGTTGGTTCAACCTGTCGGAGACGGCCTTTTTGCTGCCGCCGACGCACCCCCAGGCGGATTACCGGGTGCGGATATTCACGCTGGATCGTGAAATGCCGTTTGCCGGGCACCCGACGCTGGGCAGTTGTCATGCCTGGCTCACTGCGGAGGGGATGCCGCGCAATAGGGCGGAGATCATCCAGGAATGCGGGGCGGGCTTGGTGAGCATTCGCCGCGAGGCAGGACGGCTGTGTTTTGCCGCGCCGCCGTTGATTCGCTCCGGGGCGCCCTCAGAAGAGACGTTGGCCGACGCGCTGCAGTTTTTAGGTATCGCGCCTGAGGAGGCGCTCGATGCCGCCTGGATCGATAACGGTCCGGGGTGGCTGGGGATCCGGCTGGCCAGCGCTGAGCGGGTACTTTCCCTGACGCCGGCGAGAAGCTGGCCGCGCAGAGTGGACATTGGCGTCGTCGGCCCACATGCCGATGGTGACGCAGCCTTCGAAGTTCGCGCCTTTTTGAGCGATCATCTTGGCGCTATCGTCGAAGATCCGGTCACCGGCAGCCTCAATGCCTCGCTGGCCCAGTGGTTGTTCGCAAGCGGCGTGGTCAGCGGTGGCTATATCGCCGCCCAGGGCCGCTGCCGTGGGCGCAACGGGCGCGTGCATATCACCCACGACGAGAGCGGCCGGATTTGGGTGGGCGGCAATACGCGCACTCAGGTCGAAGGGCGGCTGCAAGGGATTGGCACGGCGTAGAAAGCGTCGCCGCACTGTGTGCGGCTGAACGGAATATCGATTTTCATCCGATGATAAGGAGTGAACAGTATGTCTGCGATGCCACCAAACGATACCCCCGTCGAAGCTGATATTACGCAGCCGACGACGGTCACCGAAACGTTGAAAATGCTGGTACGTTACAAAGCGTGGGCGAATGCGCTGACCTTTGACACCGTGATGTCCTTGCCGGCCGGTGAAGCCTTACGGCAGCGGCCGACCCGTTTTGGCAATATGGTGCATACCTTAAATCATGTGTACGTGGTGGACGATATCTTCAGGCACCATCTGCAAGGTCGAAAACATGGCTACCTCGCGCGCAACACCGAGCAAACGCCTGCGCTTGACGACTTGCGGTGTGCGGTGGAGGAAATGGACCGCTGGTATATCGAACAGGTGGACAACTGGTCACCCGAGGCGCTGGCGCAGGTGGTACATTTCGAGTTCGTCGGCGGGGGGGAAGGCCGGATGACGCGCCAGGAAATCGTGCTGCATGTCGTCAACCACGCTACCTATCATCGCGGTTTTGTCGGCGATATGCTCTATCAAGTACCCTTCGCCTCGCCGGCGAACGATTTGCCGGTGTTTCTTCGCGATCATTACCGCCAGGCGCGGTGAGGCGAGCGAGAGAAATAAAAAAGCCAGACGCTTTCGCGCCTGGCCTGTTACGCGCCGAAACCCGGCGAGGTTGCGCCTCAGCGCATGGTGACGAACTCTTCCGCCGCGGTCGGGTGGATCGCCACGGTGTTGTCGAAGTCCTTCTTGGTGGCGCCCATCTTCACTGCCACCGCGAAGCCCTGCAGGATTTCATCCATGCCGAAGCCGATGCCGTGCAGGCCGACGATCTTCTCTTCTTTACCCGCGCACACCAGCTTCATGCGGCACGGCTGGCGGTGCTGCGTCACGGCGCTGTACATGGCGGTGAAGGAGGATTTGTACACCTTCACGTTGTCCGCGCCGAATTTCTCGATGGCTTCCGGCTCGGTCAGGCCGACGGTGCCGATCGGCGGGTGGCTGAATACCACGGTGGCGATGTTGCTGTAATCCAGGTGCTCGTCCGGCTTGTTGTTGAACAGGCGCTCGGACAGGCGGCGGCCGGCGGCCACGGCGACCGGGGTCAGCTCTACCGCGCCGGTGTTGTCGCCCACCGCGTAGATGCCTTTGACGTTGGTGTTCTGGAACTTATCGACGTCAATGTAGCCTTGCTCGTTGGTTTTCACCCCGGTGACGCCGAGGTTCAGGTTGTCGGTCGCCGGTTCGCGGCCGATGGCCCAAATCAGGCAGTCGACGGTGAATGCTTTGCCGTTTTCCAGCTGCAGCGTCAGGCTGCCGTCGGCGTTCTTGACGATCGCTTTCGGCACCGATTCGGTGTGCAGGCTCGGCCCCTCGGTGTTCATTACTTCCACCAGGGTTTCGACGATCATCGGATCGAAGCTGCGCAGCGGCGCGTGCTTGCGCACGAACAGGTGCGTTTCCGCGCCGAGCGCGTTCAGCACGCCGGCGATCTCCACGGCGATATAGCCGGCGCCGACTACGGCGACGCGTTTCGGCATGGCGTCCAGCTCAAAGAAGCCGTCGGAGTCGATGCCGTATTCCGCACCCGGAATAGCCGGATGGCTCGGGCGGCCGCCGGTGGCGATCAGGATGTGGTCGGCGGTGATGGTCTCGCCGTTCACCTCCACGGTGTGCGCATCCACGAAGCGCGCGAAGCCTTTGATCACGTCGACCTTGTTCTTGCCCAGCACGTTATCGTAGGAGTTGTGAATGCGGTCGATATAGGCGGTGCGGTTGGCGACCAGCTTCTTCCAGTCGAAGGCGTTGACGGTGGTGTCGAAGCCGTAGTCCGGGCCGTACTGATGGATGGCCTCGGCGATCTGCGCCGCGTGCCACATGACTTTTTTCGGTACACAACCCACGTTTACACAGGTGCCGCCCAGCTCTTTGGCTTCAATCAGCGCACACTTTTGGCCGTACATGGCTGCCCGGTTGATCGATGCGATACCGCCGCTGCCGCCGCCAATTGCTAGATAATCGTAATGTTTCGTCATCTGGGATTTCCATGAGTTGTGAATTTGAAGAGGGTAAGAGTTTAACGCCTGACCGGGGTTTGTCGCAAAGATTGCGTCGATGGCTGCGATAGGCGGACGCAGGGCGCGGCAAAGCGCGCCCTGCCGGGGATTATTCCGGTACCACCCAGTTGACCAGATGGTGGCCGATGCCCGACGGCACCAGCACCTTGTGCAGCCACGGCAGCACGTTTTTCATCTGCTGTTCCAGCTTCCACGGCGGGTTGATGACGATCATGCCGGAGGCGGTCATGCCGCGCTGATCGCTGTCGGGTTTCACCGCCAGTTCGATCTGCAGAATGCGGCGAATGCCGGTGGCTTCCAGATCGCGCAGCATGCGTTTGATCTGCTGGCGCATCACCACTGGGTACCACAGCGCGTAGGTGCCGGTGGCAAAGCGCTTGTAGCCTTCCTGAATGCCTTTCACCACGTCCTGGTAATCGGTCTTCATTTCATACGGCGGATCCATCAGGATCAGGCCGCGGCGCGACAGGGGCGGCAGCTGGGATTTCAGCTGCTGATAGCCGTCGGCGCGCTGCACTTTGGCGCGTTCGTCTTTCTGGAACTCGCTGCGCAGCAGCGGGTAGTCGCTCGGGTGCAGCTCGGTCAGGTGGATTTTGTCCTGCGGGCGCAGCAGCTGGCGGGCGATCAGCGGCGAACCGGGATAGTAGCGCAGCGTGCCGGAACGGTTGAAGTTGTGCACCACGCTCATGTAGGCCGCCAGCTCTTCCGGCAGATCGTCGCGCTGCCACAGCAAGCCGATGCCTTCCAGGTATTCGCCGGTGCGCTCGGCGTGTTCGCCGCTGAGCTGATAACGGCCCGCGCCCGAGTGGGTATCCAGATACAGGAACGGCTTCTCTTTTTCCTTCAGCGACTCGATGATCAGGCTCTGAACGGTGTGTTTGAGCACGTCGGCGTGGTTGCCGGCGTGGAAACTGTGGCGATAACTTAACATGACGGGTGGCGGTTCCTTGTGCTCCGCAGACGGAGCATTCAATGCAATAAGGCTTATAATCTGCACAGTATAAACTGTCTGGCCGGGAAAAACCGGACTCCGTTGCCGCAGACGTTAACAGAAAGGGACAGGACGATGAGCAAACAGGCGATTTTGGCGAATTACCCCGACGCGGCGCGCTGGGCGTTCGGCGACGGCCCCGCGTTAGCCGACGAACTGCTGGGATTGGTGCTGAGCGGGGATAAAACCGCCACCTGCAGTTCCTATGCGAGCTATCGTCGGGAACAAACCCCGAGCATCGGCGATTACAACATCGTTCTCGATGGCCGCGGCGAACCGGCCTGCGTGATCAGAACGCTGGCGCTGCGCCTGGTGCGCTACGACCAGGTGACCGCCGAGATGGCGGCCAAAGAGGGCGAAGGCGACAAAAGCCTGGCGTTTTGGCGCGAGGGGCATCAGGCATTCTTTACCCGCGAGGGGAGCTTTGCGCCGGACATGTGGCTGGTGTTCGAAGAATTCGAACGGGTTGAAACGCTGTGAATCACAAGGAGAAAGGATGAGCTGCATTTTTTGCGACATCGTGGCGGGCAAGGCGCCGTGCCATAAAATCTGGGAAGACGACGACCATCTGGCGTTCCTGTCCATCTTTCCCAACACCGATGGCTTCAGCGTGGTGATCCCCAAGGCGCACCACCCGAGCTACGCCTTTGACCTGCCGGACGAGGTGCTGAGCGCGTTGATGCTGGCGACCAAGCGTGTGGCAAAGCAGCTGGATCGCGCGTTCGACGACGTCGGCCGCTGCGGCATGGTGTTCGAGGGCTACGGCGTCGACCATGTGCATGCCAAACTGATCCCGCTGCACGGCACCGCGTCGCTGGAACAGTGGCGGCCGATCGAATCGACCTCGCCGAAGTTTTTCACGCGTTACGAAGGTTATATCTCCTCCCACGATGCGGCACGCGCCGACGACGAACAGCTGGCGGCGCTGGCCGCCCGCATTCGCCAATGCGCCGTTTAAGGCACGAACGATCAACGCCGGGCATTGATTTTCCTGTTGCCTGGCTCCATGTTAGAGATTCATACGCATTTTAAGGCTCGCCCCCGTGGCGGGCCCCAACGCTAATCAGGACTGCCCTATGACAAATCCGTTGCTGACCCCGTTTTCCCTGCCGCCGTTTTCGGCGATCCGCCCTGAAGATATCGTGCCTGCGGTGCAATCCGCGCTGGCGGACTGCCGCGCCGCGGTAGAACGCGTGGTCGCGCAGCCGGGGCCGTTCACCTGGGACAATTTGTGTCAGCCGTTGGCGGAGTCGGACGATCGCCTGTCGCGCATCTGGTCGCCGATCGGGCACCTGAACTCGGTGAAAAACAGCCCGGAGCTGCGCGCCGCCTATGAGCAGGCGCTGCCGCTGCTGTCCGAGTACGGCACCTGGGTCGGCCAGCACGAAGGGCTGTACCAGGCCTACCGCAGCCTGAAAGAGGGCGCGGCGTTCGAGACGCTGAGCGTGCCGCAGCGCAAGGCGGTGGACAACGCGCTGCGCGACTTCGAGCTGTCGGGCATCGGCCTGTCGGCGGACAAACAGCAGCGCTACGGCGAGATCGTCGCACGCCTGTCCGAGCTGGGCTCCACCTACAGCAACAACGTGCTCGACGCCACCATGGGCTGGAGCAAACTGATTACCGACGAAGCCGAGCTGAGCGGCCTGCCGGAGAGCGCCCTGGCGCAGGCCCAGGCGATGGCGCAGGCCAAAGAGCAGGACGGCTGGCTGCTGACGCTGGACATGCCGAGCTACCTGCCGGTGCTGACCTACGCCGACAACCGCGCGCTGCGTGAAGAGATGTACCGCGCCTTCGCCACCCGCGCCTCCGATCAGGGGCCGAACGCCGGCAAATGGGACAACAGCGAAGTGATGGCGGAAACGCTGGCGCTGCGCCATGAGCTGGCTCAGCTGCTGGGCTTTGACACCTACGCCGACAAGTCGCTGGCGACCAAGATGGCGGAAAGCCCGGAGCAGGTGATCGGCTTCCTGAGCGATCTGGCCAAGCGCGCCCGCCCGCAGGCCGAGCAGGAGCTGGCACAGCTGCGCGCCTTCGCCAAACAGCACTATGGCGTGGACGAGCTCGACGCCTGGGACATCACCTACTACGGCGAAAAACAGAAGCAGCACCTGTTCTCCATCAGCGACGAGCAGCTGCGCCCGTACTTCCCGGAACAGCGTGTGGTGGAAGGGCTGTTCGAAGTGGTGAAACGCATCTACGGCATCACCGCCAAAGAGCGTAAAGACGTGGAGACCTGGCATCCGGACGTGCGCTTCTTCGATCTGTTCGACGCCGACGGCGAGCTGCGCGGCAGTTTCTACCTCGATCTGTACGCCCGCGAAAACAAACGCGGCGGCGCCTGGATGGACGACTGCGTCGGCAGCCTGCGCAAGGCTGACGGCACGCTGCAAAAACCGGTCGCTTACCTGACCTGCAACTTCAACCGTCCGCTGGGCGACCAGCCGGCGCTGTTCACCCATAACGAAGTGACCACGCTGTTCCACGAGTTCGGCCACGGTCTGCACCATATGCTGACGCAGATCGATACCGCCGGCGTCTCAGGCATCAACGGGGTGCCGTGGGATGCGGTCGAACTGCCGAGCCAGTTTATGGAAAACTGGTGCTGGGAGCCGGAAGCGCTGGCGTTTATCTCGGGCCATTACCAGAGCGGCGAGCCGCTGCCGAAGGCCATGCTCGACAAGCTGCTGGCGGCCAAGAATTACCAGGCGGCGCTGTTCATCCTGCGCCAGCTCGAGTTCGGCCTGTTCGATTTCCGCATGCACTTCGAATACAGCCCGGAAAAAGGCGCGCAGATCCTGCCGACGCTGGCGGAAGTGAAGAAAATGGTGGCGGTGGTGCCTTCGCCGAGCTGGGGCCGCTTCCCGCACGCCTTCAGCCACATCTTCGCCGGCGGCTACGCGGCGGGTTACTACAGCTACCTGTGGGCGGAAGTGCTGTCGGCCGACGCCTACTCGCGCTTCGAAGAAGAGGGGATTTTCAACGCCGAGACCGGCAAATCCTTCCTCGACAACATCCTGTCGCGCGGCGGGTCGGAAGAGCCGATGACGCTGTTCAAACGCTTCCGTGGCCGCGAGCCGCAGCTGGATGCTATGCTGCGCCATTACGGCATTAAAGGATAACCCGACACGTGAGCGTGTGTTTATTGTGTGAAGCAGGCGCCGATCCCGGCGCCTTGTCTGTTTTGGCGCAGCGCTGGCAGCTGGTGTCCGATGACGATGCGCCGATGGCGCTGGTACTGACGCCGGAACGGCTGGAGCTGCGTAAGCGCGACGAGCCGAAGCTCGGCGGGATCTATGTCGACTTCGTCACCGGCACCATGGCGCACCGGCGCCGTTTCGGCGGCGGCCGCGGCGAGGCGGTGGCCAAGGCGGTCGGCATCAAGGGCAGCTACCTGCCGGACGTGGTGGACGCTACTGCCGGGCTGGGGCGCGACGCCTTCGTGCTGGCGGCGCTGGGCTGCCGGGTGCGGATGCTGGAGCGCAATCCGGTGGTGGCGGCGTTGCTGGACGACGGACTGCAGCGCGGCTATCAGGATGCGGAAATCGGCCCGTGGCTGCGCGAGCGCCTGACGCTGTTGCACGCCTCCAGCCTGACGGCGCTGGCGGATCTCAGCCCGCGCCCCGAGGTGGCGTATCTCGATCCGATGTTCCCGCACAAGCAAAAAAGCGCGCTGGTGAAGAAAGAGATGCGGGTGTTTCAATCGCTGGTGGGCAGCGACGATGACGCCGACGGCCTGCTGGAGCCGGCGCGCCGCCTGGCGACCAAGCGCGTGGTGGTGAAACGCCCGGACTACGCGCCGCCGCTGGCCGACGTGCCGGCGCACGCCGCCACGCTGACCAAAAGCCACCGTTTCGATATCTACATGCCGCTGTAATGTCAGCCGGGCCCGCCGTGTCGGGCCCTCAGTTTTCCTCCCGCAAACTTTTCCCCACGCCGCCGCCCGGATGCACCGCCAGCAAGGCGGCCTTGTCGTAACCGCTGCGCGCCATCAGGCAGGCGCAGGCGGCGTCGAAGATCGCCAGCACCAGCACAATTGAGGTGGTGGCCAGCATGTTCAGCGGATCTATCTCCTTTTGCACCCCGGTGGCGATCGTTAGCTGCGCCGCCTGCGCGATGGCGGAGTGCGGGTTTTCCGTCACCGCGATCAGCGTCACCCCCTTGGCCTGCAGCGTCGGCAGCAGGCGGGTCAGCTCGTCGGAATTGCCGCCGCGCGAGATCAGGATCAGCAGATCGTCGGCGCGCAGAAAACCCAGATCGCCGTGCGCCGCGCCGGTGGCGTCGAGGTAGACCGCCGGCCGTTCCACGCAAGCCAGCATGTGGGCTATCTTGCGCGCCGCAATCCCCGAGGTGCCGACGCCGGTGACGGCGATTTTACCGCGGCAGTCGGCCAGCAGCGCCAGCAGCCGTTGCCAGGTGCGCGCGTCGAGGCGCTCGCCCAGCTGCGCCAGCTCCTGGCTGTAGGTTTGCCAACCCTGCACGGCCTGCCGCCATTCCTGCTGCATCACGCCTCCTCCTGCATCAGCTGGCGGTATTTCATGTGGTCGTTGTACAGCTCATGGAACACCCGGTATTTGCGGTCGTAGTAGCTTTTTATCTGGTTGGTCTGCGGCGTCACCGTCTTGCCGATGCGGCTCATGGCGCTCATCGCCTCCGGCAAGGTGTCGAACACGCCCGCCGCCACGGTGCCCAACATCGCACCGCCGAGCAGCATCGCTTCGCTTTCCTCCGGCAGCAGCATGGCGCAGCCGGTGGCGTTGGCGTGCTCCTGCACGAAGATCGGGTTCTTGGTGCCGCCGCCGCTGGCCATGATGGTGTCGATGCTGTAGCCGCTGTGGTTCATGGTTTCGATGATGTGGCGGGTGCCGAGCGCGATGGCCTGAATGGTGGCCAGGTAGTGCAGCGCCATATCCTCCGGTGTGCGCGACAGCTTCAGCCCGGTCAGGATGCCGGTCAGCGTCGGGTTGGCGCGCGGCGAGCGGTTGCCGTGGAAGTACGGCAGCATGTGAATGTCCTGCGTCAGGAAGGCGATATTCTCCGGCTCGCCGGCCATGCGGCGCAGAATGGCGTTCAGCACCTCATAGATGGTCTGCCCCTGGGTTTTCGCCTGCGCCAGCAGCTCCGGGTAGCACGGGTGCGACTGGATGACGTGGTCGATCAGCGCGCCGGTGGCAGACTGGCCGCCCTCGTTCAGCCAGTATTCCGGCAGGATCGCCGAGTAATACGGCCCCCAGACGCCGCCGATAAAGCGCGCGGTGCGCGACATCGCCATATGACCGGTGGAGGTGCCGCCGATCAGCGCGACGCGGCGGTTGAAGTCGGCCACCTCACCGGAGACGCCGGTGGCGCCCAGCGTGCCGAGGGTGCCGGCGTGGGCATCGATTATCGATACGCTCACCGCCGTGCCGGCGATCAGCCCCATCTCGCTGGCGGCGCGCTGAGTCAGGCCGTGGCCCAGCGGCTCGCCCATCATTTTAACGTCGCTGCCGATCTTGGCCGCGTCGTGTTCCAGCACGTCTTCCAGCCCGATCTGCTGGAAGTAGCTCTTGTCCCAACGCTGCTCGTGGCCGAGATAGGTCCACTTGCACACCGTCGAGCACAGCGAACGGGTGGCGTCCTGGGTGGCGCGCCAGGTGAGGAAGTCCGGCAGATCGAACAGGTAGCCGGCGTTGGCCCAGGTGGTGGGCATGTGCTGTTTCAGCCACAGCAGTTTCGGCGTCTGCATCTCCGGCGAGATAATGCCGCCGACGAAGTCCAGCACCCGGTGTTTGGTGGCGTTGATGCGCTCGGCCTGGGCGATCGCCCGGTGATCCATCCACACGATGATGTTCTGTTCGGTGCGGCCGGAGGGGCTGACGGTCAGCGGCTTGCCCTCTTTATCCAGCACCACCAGCGAACAGGTGGCGTCGAAGCCCAACCCCTTGACCTGGATCGGGTTGATGTCGGCCTGGTTGACCGCGTCGCGCACCGCATTGCACACCGCCTGCCAGATGTTATCCGACGACTGCTCGACGAAATCCGCCTTCGGCCGGTACAGATCGATGGCCCGGCTGGCCTGGCCGACCATGCGGCCGTTGAGATCGAATACGCCTGCGCGCGCGCTTCCGGTGCCCACATCTACGCCAATAAAATAGCTTGCCATTATTTTCTCCTCAGGCTTTTCGATTCTGTAACGCGATAAACAGGATCAGCACGCCGCCCCACAGGGCCATGGTCAGGTAGCTGCTGACCCCCAGCAGATTGAGGCCGCTTTCCAACATTTGCAGCACGATCAGCGCCAGCACCAGCCCCAGAATACGGCCGAAACCGCCGTCCGGGTTAATGCCGCCCAGCACCGAGGCCAGAATGGTCACCAGCAGATAAGATTCGCCGTAGCCGGCCTTGGCCGAGTTGAACTTGGCCATCATCAGCAGGGCGGCGCCCCAGCCGAGCAGCGCCGACAGGATATACACCGCGATCTGCACCCGCGCGGTGTTCACGCCGCTGAAGCGGGTGGCCTGCTCGTTGGAGCCGATCAGGTACAGGCTGCGGCCCAGCGTGGTGTGCTCCAGCAGCAACCACAGCCCGACCGCCACCAACAGAAACAGGATCAGTGCCACCGGCACACCGAGCACGGCGCCGTTGCCGAGAAATTGAATCGCCGCCGGGAAGCCGGAGATCACCGCGCCGTTGGACAGCAGGATATTCAGGCCGGTGATCAGGGTCATGGTGCCGAGCGAGGCGAGGATCGGCGAAACGCCGATCCAGGCCACCAGCACCCCGTTCAGTGCGCCGATCGCCACCGCCACCAGCAGGCCGGCCAGCAGCGCCAGCACCAGGAACAGCGGCTGGTCGGGATGGCTGACGATGATCGCCGCCATCACCAGCGAACAGGCGTTGGCGCCGGCGATGATCGACAGATTGATGCCGCCGGTCAGCATGGTGATGCCCATGCCGAGCGCCAGCAGGCCGAGGATCGGCAGCTGCGAGGCGATCGACTGGAAGTTGCCGAGGCTGAAGAAGCGCGATCCGAGCAGACCGGCGAACAGCAGCGCCACCGCGATGATGATCGCGCCCTGCAGACGAATGATCCGATCGCTTGGGATCAACCGAGTTAACTGCGTCATGTCAGATCTCCTTGAGCAGCTTGCGTTTTTCGTTCCAGGCGGTGGTGCTGATGCTGATCAAAATGATCGCGCCGCTGAACACCTGGTGCCAATAGGCCGAGACGCTGAGCAGCGTCAGCCCATTTTGCAGGAAGGCCAGCAGCACCACGCCGAGCAGGGTGCCGGTCAACGATCCGCGGCCGCCGCTCATGCTGGTGCCGCCCAGCACCACCGCCGCCAATACCGTCAGCTCGAAGCCGAGCAGCGAGTTGGGCGCCACCGACTGGGTGATCTGCGCCTGCACTACCGCCGCGACGCCGGCCAGAATGCCCATATAGCCGTAGACGCAGAAGTGCAGCCGCAGCAGGTTCAACCCCAGGCGCGACGCCGCGTCGCGGTTGCCGCCCATGGCGTAGATCTGGCGCCCCAGCCGGGTGCGGTTCATCAGCACGCCGGTGACGACGATGGTCGCCAGCAGGCACAGCAGCGGCAGCGTCAGGCCGTAGTCGTAACCGTCGGCGCCCTGGAACGAGAACCAGTTGATGCCGTTCATGAACCAGTCTGGGAAGCCGTACAGCCAGGTGCCGTTGGTGGCGTACACCAGCAGGCCGTAGAACAGGTTAAGGGTAGCGATGGTGATGATGATCGCCGGCACCTTCAGCCAGTACACCAGGAAACCGTTCACCAGCCCGAGCAGCAGGCCGACGCCGATCGCCAGGGCGAACGCCAGCGGGAAGCTGCCGCCGTGCTGGATCACCCAACTGGCCATCACATACTGGGCGATGGCGGTGACCGCCGGGAACGAAATGTCGATGCCGCCGGCGATCAGCACCACGAACAGCCCGCAGGCCAGAATGCCGAGAATGGCGTAGCTGGTGGCGACGTCGGTCAGGTTGCCGAGCGTCAGAAACTCATCGGTGCCGGCGCTTAGGCCGATCGCCAGCAGCAGCACCAACAGGCCGAGATAAAACTCGTGCCGCCCGGCCAGGCGGGCCAATAATGACTTATCCATTCACCACCTCGGCGATCTGTTGTTCGGTACTCTGGTGCGGCGCGAATTCGGCGATCAGTTCGCCCTTGCGCATCACCATCACCCGATGGCTGTTGTAATAGGCTTCCGGGATCTCGTCGCAGATCATCAGCACCGCCATGCCCAGCTGCGCCAGATCGCGAGCGATCTGGTAGATCCCCTCTTTGTTGGCAATGTCCACGCCGACGGTAGGCGAGTCGAGGATCAGGATCTTCGGCTGGGTCGCCACCCATTTGGCGATGGCGATACGTTGGGCGTTGCCGCCGGACAGGGTTTTCACCGGCAATGCGCTGTCGGACACCTTGATGTTCAAATCACGGATCAGCCGGTTGACCAGCTCGGTCGCCTTGGCGTGATCCAGCAGCCCGAGCGAGGTATGCAGCCGATCGAAGACGGTGACGATGGTGTTGTCGTAGATCGATTGCTCCATGATCAACCCCTGCGTCAGGCGATCTTCCGACACATAGCCGATGCCGTGGCGCACCGCTTCGCGGTTGTTGTGCAGCTGCACCGTGCGGCCCTCGATGCGGATCTCGCCGCTGTCCGGCCGCGTCATGCCGAACAGGCTGAGGCACAGTTCGGTGCGGCCGGCGCCGAGCAGGCCGACGATCGAGACGATCTCGCCGCCGCGCAGCGCCAGATTGACGTTGCGGTATTTTTCGCCGCGGCTGAGGTTGCGCACCTCGAGCAGCGGCGCTTGTTCAGCCGGCGGCAGCGGGGGCAGCGGGCTGTAATGGAAGCGTTGGCCGGTCATCAGGAACGCCAGTTCATGGCTGTCCAGTTCGCTGGCCGGCCAGGTGCCCACCAGCTTGCCGTCGCGCATTACGCTGATGCGATCGGCGACTTCCATCACTTCATCCAATCTGTGGCTGACGAACACCACGCAGATGCCGGCCGCCTTCAGTTCGTTAACCACCCGCAGCAGGCCGTCGACTTCCTGGCGGGTCAGCGAGGCGGTCGGTTCGTCCATGATAACCAACCGCGCTTCGGCGGCGATGGCGCGGCAAATCGCCACCAGCTGCCGATCGGCGATCGACAATTTTTCCACCTTTTTATCGGGATCGATGTGTACGCCGACCCGTGCCATGGCGTCCAGCGCCGTCTGGCGCATCACCCGCTTGCGCACCCAGAAGTGGCCGCCGGGCAGGTAACGGTGGATAGCGATGTTTTCCGCCACCGTCAGGTTAGGGAACAGCGACAGGTCCTGGTAGATCACCTGTATGCCGTAATAACCGGACAGCTGCGGCGTCAGGGCGTGGAAGAGTTTGCCTTCCAGCGAAATGTTGGCGCCTTTTTCCGGCTGATAGACGCCGGAGATGATTTTAATAATGGTGCTTTTGCCGCAGCCGTTTTGCCCGGCCAGGCAGTGCACTTCGCCTTTATTCAGCGTCAGGTTGATCTGGTCTAATGCCAGCACGCCTGGGAATCGCTTGCTGATATTCTCCAGGGTGATAAATGCGGGGGAGGCTGTCATAACGTTAACCTGTGCTTGCGTAGCGGCCGAAGCCCTGGGCGCAGCAACGCTGCGCCCCTACGAGGGTTTAACTTCTTTCCCGGTGTGGCGAAATTACGCGAAAAATCAGAATCCGAGCGATTTGGCGTTGTCTTTGGTCACTTCCAAAATCTTATTAAACCGAATCACTTTGTGTTCCATATCGACGTCGGCCTTACCGAGGCCCTCAATCGACAGGTCCTTATTCACTTCCTTGCCCTGCAACAGCTGGTCGGCCACCGTCACCAGCGCATAACCGGCGTCTTTCGGATCCCACAGCAGCGCTTTCTTGATGTCGCCACGCATCAGGTAAGGGGCGGCCTGCGCCGGCATGGCGATGCCCACCACTGCGATTTTGTCCTTGGCGCGTTTCTTGGCCACCGCCTGGCCGGCGCCGATCGGGCCGAGCGAACCGAAGCCGATGATGCCCTTCATCTGCGGATAGGTTTTCATCAGATCCAGCGTGGTGGCGTAGGATTTGTCGATGCTTTCCGCCACCGGCAAGCGCGAGGTGACTTCAAACATGTCCGGGTATTTTTCTTTCTGGTATTTGATGGCGAAGTCGGCCCAGGCGTTGTGCAGCGGCACGGTCAGCGAACCGACGTAGATCGCATAGCCGCCTTTGCCGCCCATGTCTTTCGCCAGCTCATCGACGTTGGCCTGCGCGTATTTCTCGCTGTCGATGGTCTCGATGTCCCACTGGCCGATCTGCTGGTCCGGGGATTCATGGGTCAGCACCACGATGCCTTTGTCGCGCGCTTTTTTCAGCACCGGTTCCAGCACCTTGGCGTCGTTCGGCACCACGATAATGGCGTTGACGTTCTTGGCGATCAGATCCTCAATCACCTTGACCTGCGCGGCCGGATCCGGCGTAGAAGGGCCGGTCTGGTAGGCGTTGACGTCGAGTTTTTTCGCCGCTTCGTTGACGCCCACTTCCATGCGGTTGAACCACGGGATGCCGGTCACTTTGGCGACTACGGCAATCTCATACTTATCAGCGGCGAACACAGGTGTTGTCGATAACATGCACGCAGAAACCACACATGCATTTAATAATGCGAGGTTAAATTTCATTAGCTGTACCTTTTTTTATCTGTAGGGGTGGCGGTTTTTCCACCGCTGCAGATTACAAAGGAATGGAAGAGGGGGCGTAGCTGAAGTTAATGAAATGTGATCTGCGCACATTTAAGTAAAATATTGGCGTATTTAGTGTTAAATAAATGTTTAATTATCTGGTGGTGGTAAATTTACTACCAATTAAATGGTATTAATTAACTATTTATTAACTTTTATTTAACTATATTGCATCATTCTGATGGCGTGAAGGCATAAAAAAATGCCGGCGCAGAGGCCGGCATTGAAGCATTTAATCGATGTGTGAACAAGATCACCTTTACGACGGATTACAGCACGCCTTGGGCCAGCATCGCCTCCGCGACCTTGACGAAACCGGCGATATTCGCGCCGTGTACATAGTGGGTTTGCTTGCCCTCGCCGCCGTATTCCACGCAGGCATGGTGAATATCCGCCATGATATGTTGTAAACGTACATCCACTTTTTCCGCCCGCCAGCCGATGCGCGCGGCGTTTTGCGCCATCTCCAGCCCCGACGTGGCCACGCCGCCGGCGTTGGCCGCCTTGCCGGGTGCGAACAGCACCCCGGCGTCGAGGAAGGCGTCGGTGGCCTGGATGGTGGTCGGCATGTTGGCGCCTTCCGCCACCGCCTTCACCCCGTTGCGGATCAGCGTCTGCGCCGCCTCGAGATCCAGTTCGTTCTGGGTGGCGCACGGCAGGGCGATATCCACCGGCACGTTCCACGGCTGCTGGCCCGCCAGATAGGTCAGGCCGCGTTCGCGGGCGTAGTCCGCCACCCGGCCGTAACGCTGGTTTTTGATCTCCGCCAGGTGTGCCAGCTTCTCGGTAGTGAAGCCGTCTTCGTCCACCAGGGTGCCGCCGGAATCCGATACGGTGATCACGCGCGCGTCCAGCTCCAGCGCTTTTTCGATGGTGTACTGCGCCACGTTGCCGGAGCCGGACACCGCCACCCGCATGCCCTCAAAGCCCAGGCCGTGGCGCTGCAGCATGGCGTCGGTAAAGTACACCAGGCCGTAGCCGGTCGCCTCGGGGCGGATCAGGCTGCCGCCGAAGGAGAGCCCTTTGCCGGTAAATACGCAGGCGGTGTTGTTGGACAGTTTCTTCATCATGCCGGCCATAAAGCCGACTTCACGGCCGCCGACGCCGATGTCGCCGGCCGGCACGTCGGTGTCCGGCCCCAGATGGCGGTACAGCTCGGTCATCAGCGCCTGGCAGAAGCGCATGATCTCGCCCTGGCTTTTGCCCTTCGGATCGAAATCGGAGCCGCCTTTGCCGCCGCCCATCGGCAGGGTGGTCAGCGCATTCTTGAAGGTCTGCTCAAAGCCGAGGAACTTCAGGATCGACAGGTTTACCGACGGGTGGAAGCGCATGCCGCCCTTGTAGGGGCCGATGGCCGAGTTGAACTGGACGCGGAAGGCGCGGTTGACCTGCACCTGGCCGCGATCGTCCACCCAGCTGACGCGGAACTGAATGATGCGCTCGGGCTCCACCAGGCGTTCCAGCAGCGCCTGTTCGCGATAGCGCGGGTTGCGCTCGATAAACGGCCACAGCGAGGTGAACACTTCGCGCACCGCCTGCAGATATTCCGGCTGGTGGGGGTTATGGCGTTGTAACGAGGACAGGAAAGACTCTACCGATACGGCATATTCCATGGATAACTCCTTTTCGCATTAAATTTCCCCCGCTATTTCTTATAGATTTGGGTGTCGATGATGCCCGGGGGAGGATGTTGTGTCTTTAGCGACTATATCATCGGAGGGCGGTTGATTATCAAGCGATTAATCGGCGTGGCGGCATGAAAAACGCCCGCAGGGCGCGGGCGTTGGGCAGTTAAGTTAGCAAGCGCTTACTTTATTCGTCTTCTTCGTCGCGCAGCGGCACGATCAGCATATCGATGTGCACGGTATTGATCAGCTGGCGAGCGGAAGACATCAGCTTGCTCCAGAAGTCCTGATGGTGGCCGCACAGTACCAGGTCCATGTCGTATTTCTTGATGGCATCGACCAATACCTGCGCCAGATCGCCGCTGCCGCTCAGGGTCTCGGTGATCGGGTAGCCGGCGTTCTGCGACAGCTCGGTCAGCGCCTGATGGGTTTCCTCAGAGATGCGTTTTTGCATGTCGCCGAGATTGACGTCGATCAGGCCAGTATAGAGGTCGGAATAGTTGACATCGACGTGGATCAGAGAAACTTTAGCGTTGTACGGCCGCGCCATCGAGACGGCTTTTTCTACCAGGATCTTGCTTTCCGGGGATAGGTCCACCGCGATCAGTATGTGTTTGTAAGCCATAAGAATACTCCTTCCATAAACATGCCGATTAAAAAGGGTTAGCAGGCGTTCCGTTTACCCGCCTGGCGCTTTTGGTTCCATAGTATCATTCGGATAACGCAATGATATGTTGGGGCGATCACACTGCGCCGCATCGAAAATCTCTCCGCCCGATACTTTTCGTTGTACACCCGCGCGGCGTAAAAGCCTATGGGTTATGCGGGCTTTAACGGTCTGACCGCTTGAATTATAAGCGTTATTAAACAAAGTATAGCGCTAAATGTGCAATCAGCGCTCCAGATGCGGCTGCAGCAGGCTTTCAAACCACTCATGAAACACCGCCAGGCGGCGCGATCGCTGGCGGCGATGGGGATAGATCAGGGCGATCGGCATGGAGGCGGCGCGGTAACCGGGCAGGACTTCCACCAGTTCACCGGCGTCGAGCAGGTGTTGCACGTCGTAGCGCGGGATTTGCATCAGCCCCAGCCCGGCGCGGCAGCAGGCGATATAGCTTTCGGCGTTGTTGACCACCACCCGGCTGGGCAGTTCGAGGCGTTGCGTATGGCCGTCGTCGGTCAGGTATTCCCAGGGGGATTCGCGGCCGGTTTTGGGCGAGGCGTAACCGATGCTCCAGTGCCCCTCAGCGAGGTCGGCGGGCTGGCGCGGATGGCCGAATTCGCTCAGGTAGGCAGGGCTGGCGCAGTTGATCAGCGCGATATGGCCGAGTGGGCGCATCACCAGGCTGCTGTCGTGCAGATCGCCGACGCGCACCGCGCAGTCGACCCCTTCCTGCACCAGATCGATGGCGCGATCGGCGGAGCCGAGCACCAGTTGCAGATGAGGGTGGCGCCGCAACAGGCTAGGCAGCGCCGGGGCGATCAACCGGCGAGCGATGCGGCTCGGCACGTCGACGCTGAGCCGCCCGGAGGCCTGCCGCTGGCTGGCCTGAAACGACTGATCGATGTCTTCCACCTCGGCCAGCAGCGGGCGCAGCCGCTCGAGCAGCTGTTCGCCGTCGGCGGTCAGCCGCACTTGCCGCGTGGTGCGGTGCAGCAGGCGCACGCCCAGCTGCGTTTCCAGTTGTTGCACGGCGGCGGACACCGAGGCGCGCGGCACCTCCAGCGCGTGGGCCGCCCGGATAAAGCTGCCCATTTCCGCCACCTGCACGAATACGCGGTATTGATTGAATCTGTCCATCTCGTGACCTGCTGTTCCTTGGCGCCGTTTCTGACAGAGAGTGTAGCCGTATGACGGGGTTGCGCGCGAGCAGGTGCGGGGGCATCTCCGCCCCCCGTCGAACTTATTTGGTGGTGTAGCCGCCGTTGATCAGGATGGTTTGGCCGGTTACCCACCAGCCGTCGCTGACCAGATGGCGGATGAACGGCACCACGTCTTCGATATCGGTCAGGCCGGTTTTGCTGAACGGCGACAGCGCCGCCGCCGTCTTGTGGTAGGCCACGGCGTCCGCACCCTCAGCCGGGTAGAAGAACGGGGTGTCCATCGGGCCGGGGCCGACCGCCGTCACGGAGATGCCACGCTCGCCGAACTCCTTGGCGGCGGCGCGGGTGAAGTGCTCCACCGGCGCTTTGGTGCCGGCGTAAGCGGCGTAAAACGGCGTGAAGGCGCCGAGCAGCGAGGTGACCAGCGTGCAGATTTTACCGTTGTCGTTAAGGTGCTTGCCCGCCTCTTTCAGGAAGAAGAACGCGGTTTTGGCGTTGACCGCGGTCATCTCGTCGTACTCGGCTTCGCTGATGTCGACCATCGGCTTTTTCAGCACCTTGCCGACGGTATTGATGGCGATATCCGGCTTGCCGACGGCGGCGACCGCATCGGCGAACAGCTTCTCGACCGCGCCCGCGGTGGTCAGATCGGCCTGCAGCGCGACGCCTTGCGCACCGGCGGCCTGAATGGCGGCGACGGTTTTCTCCGCTTCGGCTTTGGAGGCGGCGCTGTTGTAGTGGATCACCACCGCTTTGGCGCCTTGCTCAGCCAAATCGCGCGCGATCAGCCCGCCGAGGTTCTTGGCGCCGCCGGCGATGAGGACGGTTTTTCCCTTGATTGAATGGTTTGCCATAACAGTTTCCTTGGATGAACGTAACGGAAACCTGAGTCTAGCCAGCGTGGGGGAAAGATCAGCGGCGTGGCGCGGGATAGACTATCCATAAAAACCGCCTAATCGAAAACGGGCGGTTATCGCTTATAACGTCCCGGCAGGTGACTTTTCGGCACAGGGCGGTAAATTTTATCCACTGCTCAGGCCAGTTTGCGTTTCATTAACCTACAATGATGGATATGGGCCTCATCATTTCCCCTCTGAGTGGAACCACGCCGTGCAAATCTCTCTGTGCGGTGCGGTAACGTCTCCGGAGGCGGTGGGTTATGGGCATGGCCCGTGCAGGCAAAAAAGGGGATGAGAGCGGTAAGCTCCAGCAGAGTATCGGGTAATGAGGTAGGGCGGTTGGACCCGGCGGAAGGCCGCGGATAACAACGCCTTGAGGGGGTAATCATGATCAGTACCGTCGCGCTGTTTTGGGCCTTATGTGTGGTGTGTGTGGTAAACATGGTGCGGTATTACTCTTCTCTGCGCGCGCTGCTGGTGGTATTGCGCGGCTGTGACCCGTTGCTGTACCAGTACGTCGACGGCGGCGGTTTTTTCACCGCCCACGGGCAACCCAGCAAGCAGCTGAGGCTGGTGCGCTATATCTTCGCGCAGCGCTATGTCGAGCATCACGATCCGGAGTTTATCCGCCGCTGCGAGCGGGTGCGCGGGCAGTTTATGCTGACCTCGGCCCTGTGCGGCCTGGTGGTCATCAGCCTGATAGCGCTGATGATCTGGTATTAATGCCTTCCTGTTTCCCTTGATGCAGGCAAAAAAAAGGCGGCCCTGGGGCCGCCTTCCTCATGATGCTTATCGCTTAGATCAGCTTCAACGCAACCCAATACAGCGCACCGGAAAGCAGAATCGAGATTGGCAGGGTCAGTACCCAGGCCAACAGGATGTTCTTCACGGTTTTGCTCTGCACGCCGCCGCCGTCCACGATCATCGTCCCGGCAACCGCCGAAGAGAGGACGTGGGTGGTGGAGACCGGCATGCCGGTATAACTCGCCACGCCGATAGACAGCGCCGCGGTCATCTGGGCCGATACGCCCTGGGCGTAGGTCATGCCTTTCTTGCCGATCTTCTCGCCGATGGTGGTGGCCACGCGTTTCCAACCCACCATGGTACCGAGCGACAGCGCCAGCGCGACGGCGACGATGATCCACATCGGCGCGTACTCGACGGTCTGCAGCAGATCCTGACGCAGGTTCTTCAGGAAACGCTGGTCGGCGGATGAGGTTTCCGGCAGCTTGGCGACTTTATCCGCCGTGTCGGTCACGCACATCAGCAGGCGGCGCAGGTGGCTGCGCTGGTCAACCGTCAGCTGATCGTAGCTTTGCAGGTTGGTCAGCATGCCCTGAGCCAGCTCGATCGCCGGCATGGCGCGCGAACTGTCGCAGTGGAACTCGGCAGGCTTGCCAGGCGCGGCTTCGTCATCCGGGCTTGGCACCAGCGGCGTCAGCGACACCGCATGCGACAGCGCGTCGCCGTGCTGCTGGTAATATTGCTGCAGGTGGGTCACGGCATCACGCGTACGGGTGATGTCATAACCGGTTGCATTCATATTGACCACGAAGCCAGCCGGCGCAACGCCGATCAGCACCAGCATGATAAGGCCGATACCTTTCTGGCCGTCGTTGGCGCCGTGCGAGAAGCTGACGCCAATCGCCGACAGGATCAGCGCGATACGGGTCCAGAACGGCGGCTTGCGTTTGCCGTCGACCTTTTCACGTTCCGCAGGGGTCATGTGGATACGCTGGCGTTTCTTGGTGCCACTCCAATAGCGGCGCAAGGCGAACACCATCACTCCCGCTACCATCATGCCGACCAGCGGCGAGAACAGCAGAGAAAGGAAAATGCCAATCATTTTCGGGACGTTAAGCGCATCCACGACCGAGGTGTGGGTCATCAGGGCGTTGGTTAAACCGACACCGATGATTGCGCCTATCAGCGTATGGGAACTGGAGGCCGGCAAACCGAAATACCAGGTGCCGAGGTTCCAGATGATTGCCGCCAGCAGCATGGAGAAGACCATGGCTAATCCGTGTGCTGAACTGACGTTCAACAACAGATCGGTAGGCAGCAAGTGGACGATGGCGTAAGCAACACTCAAACCGCCGAGCATTACGCCAAGAAAGTTGAACAAACCTGCCATCACGACCGCAAGTTGCGAGCGCATGGCGCGGGTATAAATAACTGTAGCGACCGCATTGGCCGTATCATGAAAACCGTTGATGGCTTCATAAAACAACACGAACAACAATGCGAGAATTAACATCAGGCCGGTATGGAAATCCAGGCCAGCGAACAAATGCAGCATAAGCGTTACGCCAGTTTGTGGACATGAACGCCGCGCATTATCAGTGACAACCGGGGCCGGGGAAAAGGAAAATATGACGTTTTTTTGATTTGGACATGACGAAACGATGACGCGCCTATAACAAAAATATGGAATATCAACGCGTTAATCTGCTCTGACCTCTGTAATATTTTCTTACTATGGCGTTGGCGCCGCCGGGGCTTTACAATCTGCCGCCGTGAATTTGGCGGTGACCGGCGGCGAAACGGCGTAATATGGCGCTCTTTTGTCGCGATTGTGGTTTTGATAAGTGAGGCTCAGGTGGAACAGTTTGATGTCGTAGTGATTGGGGCGGGCGCCGCCGGCATGTTTTGCGCCGCGCAGGCGGGGCAACTCGGTTGCCGCGTATTGCTGCTCGACAACGGCAAAAAACCGGGCCGCAAGATCCTGATGTCCGGCGGTGGGCGCTGCAACTTCACCAACATGTACGCCGAACCGGCGGCCTATCTGTCGAACAACCCGCACTTCTGCAAGTCGGCGCTGGCGCGCTACACCCAGTGGGACTTCATCGATCTGATCAACCGTTACGGCATCGCCTACCATGAAAAAACGCTGGGGCAGCTGTTCTGCGACGATTCGGCGCAGCAGGTGGTGGATCTGCTGGTCAAAGAGTGCGAGCTGGGCCAGGTGACGATGCGCCTGCGCAGCGAAGTGCTGGACGTAGAGAAAACCGAGAATGGCTACGCGCTGGCGCTGAATGGTGAAAAAGTGAGCGCTCGCTCACTTGTGGTGGCCAGCGGCGGATTATCCATGCCGGGGTTGGGCGCGTCGCCGTTCGGTTACAAACTGGCTGAGCAGTTCGGCCTTAAGGTGCTGCCGACGCGCGCCGGGCTGGTGCCGTTTACCCTGCATAAACCGCTGTTGGAGCATGTACAGACGCTGTCCGGCGTCTCGGTGCCGGCGGTGATCACCGCCGAGAACGGCGTCAGCTTCCGTGAAAGCATTCTGTTTACCCATCGCGGCCTGTCCGGCCCGGCGGTGCTGCAGCTGTCCAGCTACTGGCAACCGGGTGAGTATGTGAGCGTTAACTTACTTCCCGAGCTGGATCTGGCGGGCTTCCTGGATGAACAACGCTTGCAGCACCCGAACCAAAGCCTGAAAAATACCCTGGCGCTGCACTTGCCGAAGCGGCTGGTGGAGTGCTTGCAGACCCTGGGACAATTGCCGGAGGCGACGCTGAAGCAGCTGAATGCGCCGCAGCAGGCGGCGCTGGTGGATCTGTTGCAGAACTGGCGCGTGCAGCCGAACGGCACCGAAGGCTACCGCACGGCGGAAGTGACGCTCGGCGGCGTCGACACCAACGAACTTTCTTCCAAGACGATGGAAGCCCACAAGGCGCCGGGGCTCTACTTTATCGGCGAAGTGGTGGACGTGACCGGGTGGTTGGGCGGTTACAACTTCCAGTGGGCCTGGAGCTCGGCCTGGGCCTGCGCCCAGGCGCTGGCAGCGCAGGGGCGTTAACGTTCAGCAGTGACGGGTTAGGCCGATTTTTTTGGCATAAAACGCAGACACAACCCCGCGACAGCTGCATAAAGCATTAGCAGGCAGGTTGTCGAAAGCGCTTGCGGATCGCCGAGACCCCATTCATTAGACTTGTGAACCATTTCCAACGCCATGTCCGGTGTCAGCAGCAGCCGAGAGGGAATGATGTTCGGCAAGACAGCGAATACCAGGACAAAAATCACCGAGGCGATCGGTTTTCTCATATGGGGCAGCGCCTCTCATAGCCAATGACATTGATAGAACCATAAGCTAGCAGCTTATTGTTGGTGCGTGGAACACCTACCCGTGGCGTTCAAACAGATGGGGCCGATAAGGCTCCATTATCTATGGCCCGTTAATCTCATCCCGCCGGCCCTTTCAATTCCACGCGATTACCGTCCGGATCGCTGAAATAAATGGACGGCCCGTCGCCTTCCGCCCCATAGCGCGATTCGGCGGGATCAACGCCGATCCCCTGCGATCGCAGATAGGTCAACAACGCCTCTTCGTTGAACGGATCGATGCGCAGGCAGACGTGATCGACATTTTGCCTATGAGGATCGGGCGCTTCGCCGCCTTTTTTCCCCAGCACGCCATTGATGTCCACCAGGTCGATCATGGAGGCACCGGCGCGCAGGTGCACCAGCCCCAAATCCGGTCGCTGTTTGGCGATATCACAGCCGACGATCTGGGTATAAAAACGCAGGCTGTTCTGCATATCGCGCACGCGCAGAACCACATGATCCAGCCGTTGCAAGTTGAAGGGGCGCACGGTCATCTCCTCAAATGAACATCTCCTTTACAGCATAAGCGGCGATGACGGATTTATCCTGCTGCGCGGCGTGCCCGCTCGTGCACCCAAACCCCAAAAAAAAACGGCCGATGGGTGCAGCCATCGACCGTGGGGCTTAAGTGTTTAAGCGTTAACGAGGGAAGTTGCCGCTCAGCGCATCCAGGCCGCCCTGGTAGATGCCGCTGAACAGGGCGATGGCCTCGTCGTCGCTGATGTTGACCGGCGTGAAGCTGCCCGACCATTCCACGCGCGCCACGTTGGCGTCGTCGGTGGCGTGCACTGACAGGGTGGACAGGTAATTCACCACCGGGAACGGCGCTTGCATGATGGAGTAGCTGTAGCTGCGTTGACGGTTGTCGAACGCTTCCAGCCGCTCGATGACGATACCGCCGTCGGCGGTGGTTAAGGTACGCACGCGGCCGCCTTCAGAAACGACGCTTTTTGGGATGAACGGCAGCCAGTCAGGCAAGGCGTCGAAGCCGCCGATCAGTTGCCATACGGTGTCGGCAGATGCCGGGATGTCCATAGAGACGGATGTAGTAGCCATTTTCTTTCTCTCTTAATATCGGTTTCGGATACAGGGTTACATTGCCAGCGTATCTACGACGCCGCCGTCAACGCGCAGCGCCGCGCCGGTGGTGGCCGAAGACAGCGGAGACGCGAGGTAAACGGCCAGGTTGGCCACTTCATCGACGTCCGCCGCGCGCTGAATGATGGAGCTTGGGCGTTCGGTTTTAACGAACTCGTCGGCCTGATCGCGTGCGCTGCGCCCGGATTTGGCCGCCGCATCCGCCAGCATTTCTTGCAGGCCTTCGGTAAAGGTTGGCCCCGGCAGGATGGCGTTGACCGTCACACCGGTGCCGGCGAGGCGTTTCGCCAGGCCGTGAGACACCGCCAGGTTGGCGCTTTTGGTGACGCCGTAGTTGATCATGTCCGCCGGGATGGCGACGCCGGATTCGGACGACACGAAAATAATGCGTCCCCAACCCTGCTCGGTCATGCTCCGCGCATAGTGGCGCGCAAGACGCACGCCCGAGAGGACGTTGACGTTATAGAAGTGCATCCACTCGCTGTCGGGCACGGTAAAGAAGTCTTTATCGTTGAAAATGCCCAGGTTGTTGATCAGCACGTCGGCTTTCGGTTCCGCGGCGAACAGGGTGGCAGCCCCTTGTTCCGTCCCGAGATCTGCGACCACGCCGCGCACCTGCGCGCCGGGCACGTTGGCGCTGATGTCGGCGATAGCGTTATCGACCCCGGTTTTCTGACGGCCGATGATCACGACGGTGGCGCCCGTTTTGGCGAGCCCGCGCGCGATGCCGAGGCCGATGCCGGAGGTGGAGCCGCTGACGACGGCGACTTTGCCTGATAGATCCAGTTTCATCATGTATCTCATCGAGTTAATGGGGGTAATGGGGCGATGCGGCCCCATAAAACTTAACGAATCGGCAGCGGCGCGTTGTCGGCCACCAGTTTCTGACGGCGCATTTCGGCCCAGAATTCAGCCGGGATAACGGCGTCCAGCGCAGCCAGATCTTCGGCCATGCGGCCAGGGCGGCTCGAACCGGGGATCACGGCGGCGACCGCCGGGTTAGCCAGCGAGAACTGCAGCGCGGCGGCTTTGACGTCGACCTGGAAGCGAGCGGCGATCGCTTTGATTTGCGCCACTTTCGCCAACACCGCCGGGGATGCTTTCTGGTATTCGTAGTGCTCGCCACCGGCCAGCACGCCAGAGTTGTAAGGGCCGCCGACGACAATGTCGACGTTGCTCGCCAGGGCTTCCGGCATCAAACGCTGCAGGGCGCGTTCATGATCCAGCAGGCTGTAACGGCCGGCCAGCAGGAAGGCATCCGGCTGCGTTTCGCTCAGACCCAGCGCCAGTTCACAAGGCTCGACGCGGTTGACGCCGAGGCCCCAGGCCTTGATCACCCCTTCTTCACGCAGACGGGTCAGCGCGCGGAAAGCGCCGGTGCGAGCGATGTTGAACTGCTCAATCCAGTTGTCGCCGTAAAAGTCCTGGGCCGGATCGTGGATCCAGACGATGTCCAGACGGTCGGTTTTCAGGCGCTTCAGGCTGTCTTCAATGGAACGCAGCGTGGCGTCGGCGGAGTAGTCGTTGACGATCTTGTTCTTCAAACCGTGTTCGAACAAACCGCCTTTCTCACCCAGATCGCGGGCGGAGGTGTCTTCTTCTTCGTCCAGCATGATGCGGCCCACTTTGGTGCTCAGCACATACTCGTCGCGTGGGTATTGCGACAGCACTTCACCCATGCGGATTTCCGACAGGCCGGAACCGTAGAGCGGCGCGGTGTCGAAGTAGCGGATGCCCAGATCCCAGGCGCCGCTGACGGTGGCTTGCACGTCCTCTTGCGGGATGTTGCGGAACATATTGCCGAGCGGCGCGCCGCCCAAACCGATCTTGCCGGGTAAAATATTTTTGATGCTCATAGTCGATCCTCAATACGTTATCTTTTCAGGGAAACTTATGGGGCTCATACCTGTCTGCCCCGTCACGAGGCTAAAGATAACGTGGCAAGTTGTGACTTGATAGGACATAATTCGTCTAAGTTAAGTCCTTTGAGGTCTCACATGATCGATTTACGTCAGTTGAAATACTTTGTCGCGGTGGCGGAAGAGGAGCACGTCGGCCGCGCCGCCGAACGGCTGCACATTTCCCAGTCGCCGCTGAGCAGGCAGATTTCCCAGCTTGAGGAGCGCCTCGGGTTGATGCTGTTTGAGCGCAATCAGCAGCGCATCCGCCTGACGGCCGACGGCCAGACGTTTCTGGCCGAAACCCGCGCGCTATTGACGCACGCCAACCGGCTTGAGTCGCTCGGGCGCCGCCTGGGACGGGGGGAAGACGGCGGGCTGTGCATCGGCTATATCGAAAATGCGATGCACTCCGGCGTTTTGTCGAACGCATTGCGGGCGCTGCGGGTGTCCCGGCCGGATGTGCACATCGTGCTTTACAGCCAGCCTTCTTCCATGCAGCTCGAAGGGCTGCGGCAGCGTAGCCTGGACGTGGCGCTGGTCAATACGGCGCCGGATCGCGACGATCAGGATTTGGACTATACGCAGGTGTTGGACGATCGCATGCTGCTGGCCCTGCCGCAGACGCATCCGCTGGCTGAAAGGGAGACGCTGCAGCCGGCGGATCTCACCGATCAGGCCTGGATCTCGGTGATCCACAAAGAGGATGCCCATTCGCGCGACGACTTCGTGGCGGCCTGCGTGAAGGCCGGGTTTGATCCGGATATTCGGCTGGAAGCGGGCGAGCCGCTGACCGCGCTGGGGCTGGTCGCCGCCGGGTTGGGGATGACGCTGATCCAGCACAGCCTGCGGCATAACGCGCCGCAGGGCGTGGTGCTGCGCGAGCTGCCCTGGATGCAATACACCACGCAGCTGTGGGCAGTGTGGCACAAGGCCAACCTGCGCCCGCTGGTCACCCATTTTCGCGAAGTGATGTCGGCAGGGCCGGCCTGCCACTGATTACGCGGCGGCGCCCGGCCCGGATTGCGCCCGCTACGGCACAGCGCGCAGGGTGGCGACGATCGCCGCCAGGTCGGCGCGCTGCTCGTCTGCCAGCGCGGGCTGCGCCTGCGCGGCATTCTCCGCCAGCAGGGTTTGCAGGCCGATCAGCCAGTCATAGATATAAAACGCGGTATTCTTGGTCGGCGTCGGCGCCAGCCGGGTTAGCCGCTGCTGGCCGCTCCAATCCACCGCCGGCTGCGGCGGCGGGGTAAAGATCGGCTGGCCGGGATTGACGCGGCTTTCGGGGCGCGTTGCCACATCGCGCCGCGGGAAGCCGAGCCAGGCGACGAAGTCGCCCAGTAGCGCCAGCGCCTGGCTGATCTGCCGATCTTCACCCTGTTCCGGCAGGCCCCCGGCGTACAGCGCACGCTCCAGTTCGTTGTCGAGCCGCAGGCGGCAGGCGGCGCCGATCAGCGCATCGACCAGCAATTCCAGGTGTGGTTTCTCGACGCCGAGCAGATCCAGCAACCGGCGGCTGTCCGGCAGCGCACGCAGATGATTGACCCAGTCTGCGAAGATCCGTGCGGCAAAAGGCGATGCGGGCTGCTCGCCGGGCGCCGCAGGGTCTTGCTCGCCGAACAGATCGATATCCAGCCCGAACGGTGAAGGCGCCATCGTCGGAGCCGGTGCGGTGTGCTGCTGTTGCTGATAAAGCTGGCGCAGCGTATCGCGCTGGGGTAGCAACCGCTCCAGCAGTTCGCCGTGGCGGCCGGCCTGTGCCTGCAGTGCGCGCAGCAGCTGTTGCGCGCGTTGCTGCGTCGCGTGCGGATCGGCGGCGGTGAGCCAGTTGCCGAGCAGGCTTTCCGTCAGCTCGCGCTGCAATTCCTCACGCTGTTCGAGCAGGCGCGCTTGCTTGTGGGCCGGACGCGCCTGAGCGGCCAGGTAGTTCACCATGCGGCGACAGTCCTGTTCATCCAGCGCCAGCAGCGTGGCCCAGCTGTCGCCGGGCTCGCCGACCTGACGCTGGACGGCGTCGTCGGGCCGCGCTTTGCCTTCCTGACGCGAGTCGAACGGCGTGATTGCCCAGATTAAACCGGGCTTGCGGCGTTGGCGCAGCGCCGGGGTTTCCCCCTGGGTGTGGTTGACCCAATCGCCGAGCGCCTGGCCGACGCGCGCAGCGTCCTGCGGCGTGGCGGCGGCATCGGTTACCAGCAACAGATTGGCGTGCAGGCCGTCCGAGCAGCGGGTCAATAAATGGGCGCGCTTTGCCTGTTGCAGACGCTGCGCCGGCTCCGCCTGCGGACAGCTGCGGCTGCCGGGCAGGTCGATCAGCGCCACCTCGGCGGGCAGGCCCGCCTGCGCCGTCTGCGGCAGAACGGTGGTCACTTCGGCGGTCAGCCAGGCCAGATCGCTCAGTGCGATCTCCCGTTCATCGCCGTTTTCGGTCATGACGGCGATCGTGGCGTTTTCCGGTACGGCGTTTGCGGTCAGCAGCGCCAACGCGCGGCGCGGGGCATGAACCTGTCGGCTGCCGCCGAGGGTATGCAGCGCGTGCGCCAGCTGGCGATAACGCGCCGTCAACGTCGCCTCCTCTCCCCACAGCGGTGCAAACAGGCGCGCGCGATCGTCGATGCTCAGCTGCGGCGCCAGCGTCACGGCCTGCGGCCAGAAGTGCCTGTCGAGCGTGGGTTGCTCTTTGCCGCCGTGGCGGCGTTGGTTGTCCCACAGCGCCAGCACGGCGTTGCCATCGAGGCCATCGAGGGCGACGGCTTGGCGGTGGCGCGCCAACGCTTGCAAATGGCTGGCGATGGCGCGGGCGTCCCAGTCCGGGCGAAAGCCGCGCATCGCGGCGGCGTCGATCGTAATGGCCAACCACTGCGCTTCGTTGAGCAGCGCGAGGGCGATCGGATAATCGGCGGGCCCCGTTTCGGCCGCCGTGCAGTAGCGCACCGCGAGCGACAGGTCCGCGTTGAAGCGTTTGGCGCCAGGCGCCAGCGCCGCCAGCAGATGGGCCTTGGCGGCGGCGTTGTGGCCATACAAACCGATGGCGACCTGCGCAGGCCGGGTGTTTTCCAACTGGACGGCGCGGTTATGGCAACCGCGCAGACGCAGCGTCAGGCGATCGGCTTCCCGCTCCAGGCGGGCGGATTGTCGGCGTGTGGCGTCCACCCAGTCGATCGCCTGCACAATGCCGGCGCTGAGCGCGTTATTCGGAGCCGCTGGGGCAAAGGTGTGCGTTTTCATCGTGGGTAAATGCTCCCGCTGTCTATCCAGTAGTGGGTCGCACCGGAGGCGCTGGCAGCCAGGGTATTGAGTTTCAGTTGCAGGTGGTGAGCCGGGACGGGGCTGCCGTCGGCCAGCACCGCCTGCGCGATCTTGACGCTTTCGGCGCCCTGTTCGGCGCTGGCGGTGATGGCCAGACGCAGGCCGATCACCGCGTCGCCGGCCAGCTTGCGCGCCAGCTGGGCGTCATTGATGGTCAGCGTATAGAGCGGGGAGGCCGGCCAACGTTCGTTGTCCAACTGGCGGAAGCCCAGACGCAGTGGGCCGCGCAGCTGGAAGCTGACGGCGGGATCGAGCGCGAAATCGGCGCGATCCAGATCGATGTCGCGGTAATAGACGTTATCGTCCGCCAGCATATTGTTGCCGTCCAGCATGCCCAGATAGCGAATGGTGGAGTAGGGCTGGAAATCGCCGACGTTGAAGTAAAAGCTCTCCAGCCGCAGATCGATCGCCAGCAGGCACAGCATGGCGCCCACGGCAGCGGTGGATTTCGGGTTGTCGATGCGGCCGCGTTTGTTGAACGGGTACCAACTGCGGGTGTGGTAGCCCTCGAGCGGCAGAATGCGGCTGGCGGGCAGCGGCTGCAGGTGGCGCAGCAGCGCCTGCACGCCGGGGAAACGCGCCGGGCGGCCGGTCAGCAGCAGCACGTCGCAGGTATACAGCGCCACCACTTCGGCCAGCAGGCGCAGGCAGCGGCCGATGCCGATGCGATCGGACAAGAAGGCGGCGTGCAGATCGGCCAGGCGGGTCACCAGCGGGGTGTGCAGAATATCGAAGGCGTCGCTGTCGGCTTCGCGCTGCACTTCGCCGTTGATAAACGCCAGCACCTGCGGCGTCGGCGGCTGCGGCAGCAGATCGCCGAGGTTGGCGGCGATTTCCGCCCGGCTGTCCAGCGGATCGTACTGCTCATAGGCGGCGAGCAGCGCGCGTCCGGCGGGCATGAAGATCTGCAGCGCGGCCTGCTGACGCAGGGTGGAAAGCCCGTCCATGCGCCCTTCGTTGCCGAACAGTTTGTCCATCAGTGCCGCGGCGGCGCTCACGCCGGCGGCCTCGAACGCCTGTTGCACGGCGGGCAGGACAAACTGCTGGATGATGTCCAGCAAGATATCGTCGCCGGCGACCTTAAAGCCCTCGCGGAACAGCAGGCGCGGGTTGATTTTGATGTTGTTGCCTACGCCGTCATCGAGCGAGTAGTGCGTGATCGCCAGATCGGTGGTGCCGCCGCCGATGTCGATGGAGGCGATGCGCAACGTCTTGCCGGGCTGTTCACCCGGCGCCAGCGGCCGATCGGGCCGCGCCATGGCGGCGAAGAAGGCGTCGGTGCGGCCGGCGAAGTTCACCTGGGTTTCGTTGTACAGATAGACCATCTGGCCGCAGGTGGCTTCGTCCCACTCGATCTGCACTTGCGGCGCCGGGAAGCGGGTGTGCTCGCCGTTGAACGGCGCATCCTGCGGGTGCCAGCCGAGGGCTTTCCATACCAGCCCAATCGCTTCCTGCATGCGGCGGCGGAAGATCTCGCGCTCCGGCTTCGGCATCGCCGAAGGCAGCGTCAGGATGATGGCGCGTAAACGGCGCGGCGCGGTGGCGTTCGGCATGCGGCTGCGTTGGGCGATGCTGTTGATCTGCATCAGCGCCTGCGCCAACAGCTCGCTCAACATCAGGCTCATCACCGCACTGCGGCTGTAATGGGCGGCGAACACCGGCAGCCGTTCGGCCGTCGGCAGGGCGGACAGCGGCACGCCCTCATCGTTGATCAGGGTGGTCAACGGCGCGGCGGCGGCCATCGGCTCGTGCCGCTCGTTGAAGCGCCAGCCGGGCGCATAGCGCTCCTCGTCCCACAGATAACGCCGTGGGCTGGAGATGCCGGTGGTGCCTTCATGCCCTTCGCGTCGCTGCGCCAATTGCGCGGCTTCATGGCCGACGCGGGTGATGGACGGCCATTGGAAGGCATCGTCGCGTCCGCTCTGGAAGGACAGATGCGGCTTGCCGAACGCGGCCCGAGAAAACTCCACCCGGCTCTCGAACAGTTCGTTGTAGACCTGATGCGGTTCGGACAGCGAGCGCAGCTGCAGCTCATAGGTTTGCTTCAGGCCGTTGCTCTCTTCCGGATGGTCCTCGACCAGCACGCCGCAGGTGTGAGAATTGCCGACGTCCAGCACCAGATCGACGTCGATCGCCGGTTGTTGCAGCGTCGCCGCCACCATTTTTATCTGCGGCACCGTCAGCTGATGGCCGAGCATGTGCAACAGGTTGAGGTAGTGCGCCTGATACTCGAAGGTTTTCAGCCCGGCGTTGATCTCCGCCTCGGCGCGCTGTTCCCGCTCGGCGGCGCGCTGGCTGAACGCCTCGCGCAGCCAGCCGTCCACCCAGGTCAGATCGAGGAACTCGCCCAGCTCGTGGTTGCGGTGCGCCAGCGTGAAGTTCAGCCCGGTGCCGAGATCGCTTTCGCCCGGCGCCAATGCTTCCTGACCGGGCGCGGCGGCGCGGGTGTCGAAGGCCAGCACCACGCGCAGCAGGTTACCGTCCTGATCCGGCTCATCCAACTGCACCACCTGCAGACGTGCCCAGTTATCCGGGCCTGATAAAAACATTCCCGAGGTGGTGTAGCGCAGGAACGGCAACGGCAGCCAGAGCTTATCCAGCAGGCGCAGCGACTGCTGCAGCGGGTAGCTGAACTCCGGCCGTACCACTTCGGCGGCCTGGTCGCCCACGGCCGGCAACTGGTATTTGCCGCTCTCGGCTTCCCATTGCAGGCGCAGCAGCGGGCCGCTGGCGGTCTTGCGCACGAATTTGCCGGGAAACTCGGCGTCCAGCCGCGGCGTCAGGGCAAAGTCCAGAAACTGAATGCCGCTGTCCTGAATCAGCGTAATGCCGTGTTTGTAGTCAGTAAGGGGGGCCAGCATCATTTACTCTCGCGCTTGAACGTCATGGGATAGGTGGTGTCCGCATCGTAGCGGCCGGTGCACTCCGCCGCGCCGGTCTCGCCTTGGCGGCAGACGATTTCCGGGATCTGATAGCGGCTGCCGTCGCTGCAGCGCGCCTTGGTGCGGCTGTTGATCACCAGATTGCCGGACTGCATCAGGCCGGCTTCGACCGCGACCCGACAGGTGACGCCGTCGCCGTAGGCGATGATGGCGTTGCCTTTGCCCGCGTTCAGGCGGTATTGCAGGCTGGGGCGTTTGCCGGTGATCGGATCTTTCAGCGCCACCGTGGCGCGCCATTTGCCGTTAAGGAAACGGGTGGAGCCAGCCTTCACCGCCTCGGGTGGCAGCACCAGCGCATTTTTGTCCAGCGGTTGCGGGATGGTCGGCGCCGGGGGCGGCGGCATCAGCGTGGCGTGCGCCAGCGGCAAGCGCAGCTTAGGCAATGGCGCGGCGGTTTTTTCCGGTGGTGCCGGAGGGTGCACCTCAGCCGGCATCGCCGGTTGCGGCGGCGGTGAGCGGTGCAGCCAGGCGGCCAGCGCCGCACTGCCTAACAGCAGTACCGGTAACAGCCACAGCGCGTGGCGCCGACGCGGGCGCACGACGGCAGGGGATTTGACGGGGGCCGCCGGAGCGAGCACCGGTTCAGGCTCGGTGGCCGGTGTTGGTTTTGCCGGTTCAACAACGGCCGGCTTGCGTGGTGCGGCGGCGATCGGCGCCGGTTTTTCCACTTCCGATTCGAGCGGGCGCAGGCAGGCTAACGGATCGTCCGGGCTCTGCGCCTGCGGTTTGATAAAGCCCCAAAAGGTCAGCACCGGTCGGTCGTCTACCAGGTAGACGTGGTTGGGATCGGGAATATGCATCGCTTTGGCCAGCAGCGCGCCGAACAGGCGGTGGCTGGGATGATCGGTCGCCCGGGTCTGTTCCGTCAGGCTGCGGAAGGTCGCCAGACAGTGTTCCAGGTGGCGCACTGCCTGCGCGCGCTGGGCGTCGCTTGCCGCCAGCCAGGAGGTCACCTTTCCCGGGAAGGGCGCATACCAGTCGATGCGGGTGCCGCTTTCGTTCGGCTGGGGGATCGCCAGACAGTCGGCGGCCTGCGGCTGCCGGCGAAGACGCAGGGTTTCCCGCAGCTGCTGCGCGCAGGCGTAGATCGGTTGCCCGTTCTCGCCTAAAGCGAGCACATCATCCAAACTGCCACTGCGTAAGAAGGGTTTCACCACGGCACCGCACCTTGTCCTGTTCTGCAAAAACGCATAAAAGTCCATGATACCCCGCAGGCGGCGGCGCCAAACGGCCAAGGACAGCCCGAAAAACGCCCTTCTTCGGCGTTAGCGATGCGCTTTGGCAACCGGCACAGTGAAAATCTCGCTATCTGGACCTGTCCGTGAGCCGCTTTATCTGAAAAATAGAACGCAACCCCGGCAAGCGACGCCGGGGAATGCTGTTCTCTTTCACTATGACCTCGCCTCGCGGGTTGCCGATTTCGGTATGCCTCAGGCGTGCGGAGCGTTCGCATCATGGACAGTCAGTCTGAAAAAACTCTCGTTGTTACCCCCGCTCATCCCGTTGTCGGGCATTCCGCTCAGGGCTGGATGAACGGCTTCCTCGGCATGATTATCTTCAGCGGCTCGCTGCCCGCCACGCGGGTGGCGGTGCTGGAGCTCGATCCGCTGTTTCTGACGGCGGTCAGGGCGGCGATCGCCGCCTTGCTGGCCCTGTGCGCGTTGCTGATCACCCGCCAGGCGCGGCCGACGCGGGCCGATTTGCCGCCACTGCTGTTTGTGGCGCTCGGCGTGGTCATCGGCTTCCCGCTGCTGACGGCGCTGGCGCTGCAGCACACCACCTCGGCGCATTCGCTGGTGTATATCGGCCTGCTGCCGCTGGCGACCGCCGGTTTTGGCGTCTTGCGCGGCGGAGAGCGGCCCAAACCCGCTTTTTGGGCCTTTTCCGGTATCGGGGCCGCGCTGGTGGGGGCGTTCGCGCTGAGCCAGGAAAGCGGCGGTGCCTGGCAGGGGGATGCGCTGATGATCGGCGCGGTGCTGCTGTGCGGTCTGGGTTATGCCGAAGGGGCGGTGTTGTCGCGCCGGATCGGTGGTTGGCAGGTGATCTCCTGGGCGCTGGTGGTCGCCTTGCCGTTGACGCTGGTGGCGGCGTGGTGGGCGGCGCCGGCCACTTGGCCTGCCGTCAGCGGTGCCGCCTGGCTGTCGCTGGTGTACGTCTCGGTGTTCAGCATGTGGATTGGGTTTATCTTCTGGTATCGCGGCCTGGCGCAGGGCGGCATCGCCGCCGTCGGGCAGTTGCAGCTGCTGCAGCCGTTCTTCGGCCTGATGCTGGCGGCCTGGCTGCTGCAGGAAACCGTTCAGCCGATGATGATCGCCGTGATGGCCGGCGTGGTGGTTTGCGTGTTCGGCGCCAAGCGTTTTTCCCGCTAGGCGCCGCTGCCGGCGCAGGCCAGGATCACTTCGCCGAGCCGTTTCACCGCCTGCTGTACCTGGCGTTCATGGTAACCGCCCAATCCCAGCACCAGACCCGGCTCACCGTGGCCGGGCGCATACATCGGCGACACCGCCCGCAGCGCCAACCCGGCTTCGTTGGCGCACTGGGCGACCCGCACGTCATCGAGATCTTTCCTCAGCCACAGCACCATGTGCATGCCCTGATCGCAGGGCTGCACTACCGCCAAATCGGCGGGGATATGCGTGTTGATCGCCTCGATCAGCATCCGGCGTTTCTCGGCGTAGACGCCGCGCATTTTGCGGATATGCCGGTCGAGATACCCTTCGGCGATAAAGGCGGCCAGTACGTGTTGATCCGCGCTGGGCGGGTGACGATCCATCAGGATCCGGGCGCCGCAAAAGGCGTCGACCAGCGGCGGCGGCACGATGGCGTAACCCAGCCGCAGCGAAGGGAACAGCACCTTGCTGAAGGTGCCGAGATAAAGCGTCCGCTCGGGCGCCAACCCTTGTAGCGAGGGGAACGGGTGGCCGGCGTAGCGCATCTCGCTGTCGTAATCGTCTTCCACGATCCAGGCCTGCCGCTCTTTGGCCCAGGCCAGCAGGGCGCTTCGTTTCGCCATGCTCATCGGCATGCCCAGCGGGTATTGATGCGACGGCGTGACAAAGGCGGCTCGGGCGTCGGCGGCCAGGTGCACGCCGGCGGCGACGTCGATGCCGTCGTTAGCGACGGGTACCCTGATCATGTGCCGATCGCGAAACAGGCTGTTAAAAAGGGCGGTGATGCCGGCGTAGGCGGGGTCCTCGACCCAGGCGCTGTCGCCGGCGTCCAGCAGGATCTGCGCGGCCAGATACAGTCCTTGCTGGGTGCCGGCGGTGATGAGGATTTGCTGCGGCGTGCAATTTACCGAGCGGGAACGGCGCACATAGTCGCAGATGGCTTCGCGCAGCGGCAACGCGCCCAGCGGATCGCCGTAGCCCGACGGGGCGCCGGGGCCGCGCGCCCGGATGCGGTTGCCGAGCCGCCGCCAGATATCGTCGGGCGCGGTATCGCCGATCGGCACCGAGACGGTGAACGGCACCGGCGGCAGCGCCCGCACCTGGGCGGCGAAGCGCGCCAGATGCTGCGCCTGTGAAGAAAGCGGAACCGCTACCGCCGAACTCGCCTGTACCGTGGCGCGTGGCGTGCGGCGCGGCGCCTGATAGTGGGCAACCCGGGTGCCGGAACCGGGCTGCGGTTCGAGAAAGCCTTCCGCCGTCAGCTGAGCAAAGGCCTCCAATACCGTGCCGCGCGCCAGATTCAGCGCCGCCGACAGCCGGCGTGTCGAAGGCAGCAGATCGCCCGCTTTCAGATCGCCTTTGTGGATTGCCCGGCGCAGGGCCTGCGCCAGCTGGTGGCTAAGCTGCCCCGCCTGGCGGTCAATCTCGCCGAGGGCGGGGACGTCAACGACTTGGGCTGTTCTGGGCATGTATTCCGGCTCGCTTTGCAGTACAAAAATGAGTATTCAGAGTAAACCACTCTGATATCACTCGCGAGCCTGTTGTCGCTCAGCTTAGCCCCCGCTGATTCAGCAGCACCTTATTCAACTCGCTGTTTTTACGCACGTTAAGCTTGCGCATCGCCGAACGCTTATGGGCGCTGATGGTTTTCTGGCTGCGCTGCAGCAGGCCGGCGATGCTGCAGGCGGACATGCCGCTGCTCATCAAACCCAGCACCTTTTTTTCGCAGTGGCTGAGCGCGGCGATGCGGCAGGCCTGGCATTTCCACAGGCCGGCGGCGTGCAGCGCCACCCACGGATGCTGGATGAACTTTTCCAGCGCCATCTGCAGCTTGAGACGGATGGCATAGGCCGAATCGCGCCGATGGATGCTGAACAGCGGCGGCAGGTTTTTCACCTGTTGCTGGGTCGTGTCGTCGAGGATCAGCAGGGTCAGCTGCCGCTGGCGCGGGATGCCGTAGGCGCTCTGGTAGCAGCAGGCGCAACCCCAGCGCTCTTCCGGCGTGCGAAACACGATTTCGATGTTATCCAACGCCTGCAGCGCCAGCGGCGAGAACTGCGGGTACAGACGCTGGCATTCGTTCAGGGAGTGCAGATAGTCCTGCAGCAGCAGACGCAGCCCCTGCTGGTAGAAGTTATCGCTGTCGAACAGCGTGAAGCGAATATCTGGCATGGGTGGCTCCTTAAAAGGGCCGTGGCACCGCGCCGGAGCGAACGGTGACGGCCCATTGCCGGCGTTCGCGCGCCGGTCGTTTTCCTGATTTCCCTGGGGTGGTGCGGGCTTATTGGTACGCCAGCACAAAATTGGCGACGGACGTGAATTCGCCTTCGGTAATGCTTTGGTTCTGGATCGCGCTCGGCTGCCCCTGCACATAGGCGGTGAAGTTCAGGCTGTTGGGGCCGTTTTGCAGCGCGACGGCACTGGTGGCCTTATTCAGGTCGATGTCCGCTCCCTGATGATCGAACAGGGCGATGGCGGCGCCGTTCGCGCCGTTGTTGATCGCCAGCTTGCCCGGCAGCTCTCCGTCTTCGGTGCCGCTGAAGGTCACGCTGACGGATTTGAACACCGTGGTCTTGCAGTCGGTCAGCTTGATGCTGAACGGCACCGGCGTGGTGTGGCCGTAGCGGTACAGGGTTTTGACGATCACCGTGCCCATCTCAACCAGCTGATCGGCGGACTGCGGTTCGATATTGCACGGGCGGCTCACCACGGTGCCGTGGAACTGCACCGGCGCGCCGATAAGCTCGGTGTTCGCCGCCGCCGGTATGGCAACCCACCAGGGCGCGCAGCTCAGCAGCGCTAAAGCGCGTAGACGCATTTTCCGTTCCTCCCTCGGTTACTGGAATGCCGCCACGATGGTGGCCGATGCGTTGAATTCCCCTTCGCCGATCTCTGCGCCGCCGTTGGCGAACGGCGCCGCCACCAGGTTCCAGGAGCCGCCGTTGCCGATGTTCGGCACCGGGTAAAACTCGTTCGGAATGACCAACTGGCCGTTGTGCGTCAGCCGGATGCCGAGATCGTTCTTGTCGGTTTTGAACACCTCGTTGCTGAAGGAAGCCGCCGAGCCCGACACCGCCAGCTTGATGTTCAGCGTGCCGTCCTCGAAGCTGCCGCCCTCGCACTGGAAGCGCACCGGAATGCTTTGCGGATAATTCGAACCGTTGAGATCGCTGCCGCCGATCTCGCCGAACTCGACGTTGATCAGCTGGCCTTCGTTCACCACGCATTTATCCGGTACATAGAGGATCGCGGACTGGATAAACACCTGCGCCATCGGATTGGGGCCGAAACCGCCGTCGGTCGAGCCGAGGCGGCCGTACATCTCGATGATCTGCCGATCGTTAATCTCGACGCCGTTAATGATCTTTTTGCGCACCCGGAAGGTGATCTTGCCTTTGGAACCGCTGCCGTAGTTGTTGACCTGTAAGTACGGCGGCTGGCAACGGTGTTGGCTCAGCAAATTCGATTCGTTGTAAAAAGGCACGGTGACGTAGGCATTCTTGTTGCCGGCAATCCACACCTCGGCTTTTAAATCCAAAAAGTCATTCAGTTTTAAATAGCCGTTGCCGTAGTCGGAGGGGGGCAACGCCGAATCCGACTTGTAAAAGTGCGGGCTGGTGGGAATAGGGGTATCGCAGTACACCTTGCCGGTATAGGTGCCGCCCAGATCATAGGGAAACAGTTTGGTGAACCCTACCTGGTTGGTGATGTTGCTTTGATTGAGGTCGATATAGAACTGTTTGGGGCCGCCGTCCGGCGTGACGTAGCCGTTGGCCCAGGCGGCGGGGGCCGCCAGTGCGATCGCCAGCGGCAGGCAGAGTTTGGTCAGTTGTGTTTTCATCGCGTTCTCGAGCCTCACAGGTAAATCACCTGAATGTGCGCCACGGCGGCGAACCCGGCGGCCATCACCGCCCGCTGGGTGGATTCCACGCTGGCGCTGAACCACAGAGTGTTGCTGCCGGGCTGCAGAATGTAAGGGCGGCTGCGCTGATTCAGCTCCAGCACCTGGCCCTGCTGGTCTTGCAGCCGCAGGCCGATGCCCTGTACGCCGCCGTTCAGCTTCAGCAACGACGGGTTGTCGACGTCGCTTTCGCCAAGAAATACCAGCGTGGCGGCCTGCTCACCCTGCAGGTAGAGGCGGCCGGCGTCGCCGTTGCGCGGGCCGGCCGGGTTATCCGCCAGCGCGCGCGCGCCCAGCAGGCAGTTGCGGAACGAGAGGCGAAAACGCACCGGCGCGCTGCGATCGCCGGCGTTGCGGAAGTCGCGTGCGCTGACGTCGCCCAGATCGACGGACTGATCCCGGCTGTCCGGCGTCAGGCTGCAGGGGGAGCTGAGCAGGCCGCCGTGAAAGCTGACGGTGCCGGTGGTGCCTTCGATCACGCCCAGCGGCGTTGCCGCCATCGCGCCGCCGCCGCACAGCAGTGCGCCGAGCAGCAGCGGGCGCAGTCGATCGGTGAATTCAGCCATGCTGGACCTCCTTATTTTTTCTCGGGCACGGCGGTGCAAACGCTGCCGTTGCAGGCGAAGCGCAGTTCGGGGTGGCCGCCGTAGTCGTTGATGTAGGTGATGACGAAGCTGTTCATGCCGGTATCGTGCAGCTTGAGGCTTTCGCTGGATTTCGGCTTCAGCATCAGCGGCTGAAAACCGCCGATCGCGCCGCCGCCCTGTTTTTGCGTCTGCCGCGTCATGCCGGTCAGGGTGATGTAAAACGGCGTCGGGTTATCGACGGAGATAGCGCCGCCGCTTTTACGGAACACCAGCTTTTCCTGCCACACCTGGCCCTTGGGCGCGACGATGGCCTTCGGCCGGTAGAACAGCTTGATCTGCGTTTGCAGCGCCAGCTGCATCACGTTGGTTTTGGTGCTTTTCGGCGGAATTTCGCGCAGGTTGAAGTAGAACACCGACTCGCGATCCTGCGGCAGGCGATCCGCCTCCGGCGTCTTGGTGATGCGTACCACGCTGCGCTCGCTTGGCTCCACGCGCTGCAACGGCGGCAGCACCACCAGCGGCGAGGTGATTTTCTGGTGCTGCTCGTTCTCCAGCCAGGACTGCGCCAGGAAGGGCAGCTCTTTGTTTTCATTGACGATATTCAGGCTGATCGATTTGGCGTCGCTCACATAGACGGCGCGCGTGCGATCCAGCGATATCGCCGCGTCGGCGGTAGGCAGTACGGCGCTCAGGGCCAGGCCGGCGGCGGTCAGTAGCGTTATCGGGTGTGTGTTCATGTCATTATTTCTCAGCGTTACGGATTACAGGGTGGCGCACGGCAGCAACAGCTGGTCCAGCGGCTTGGCGGCGCCCGGGATCACGATGCGGCAGCGGCGTTGGCCTTCCCAGGCGACGTCCAGTTTTTCCTCCGGCTGCACGCCGGTCAGGTAGACCGAGCCGCCGTCGTTGACCACCGCGACCTCGCGGCCTTTCTCGCTCAGCACCGCGGCGCCGAACGGCGGCTCGCTGCCGTCCGCGAGGCGAATGGTGGCCAGCAGCTTGCTGCCTTTCACCACCTCGAAGTGGCGGTAGCCGATGGCGCCTTCGGTCAGCGTGCCTTGCACCACGGCGCGGGTGGCCTCGACGTCGTCCGCCAGCTTGTTGACGTCGATGCGGGTGTCGGTGTTGTAGTAGCTGGTGATGTCGGAAATCACCGCCAGCCCGAAACGGTTGCTGTAGGCGCGGCCGTTGTTGATCGGCACGCCGGCGATGCCGTCGGTGTCGAGCATCATGCGGCTGCCGCCGTTGCTCGAGTTCTGGTGCGCCGCGATGCCGTGCCGGGTCGCAGTGAGGCCGCCGCGGAACGAGCCGCCGATCGACGAGTAGCTGTCCTGCTGGTAAGAGGCGCTGGCGTTCAGTGAGCCAAACGAGGCGTTGTGGGTGTAGTACCCGCGCGCCAGCGATTTGCCGGACTGATTAAAGCCGCCGCTGACCTGCCAGGTATTGTCCGGATCGCTGTAGTCGTTGTACGACGCGGTCTGCGTGACATCGCCGTTGTTGGTTTGCAGCGCATAACCGACGCGCCGACGGTCGCCGATCGGCACGGTGAAGTTGAGCATCACACTGTCGTCGGTGCGGCCCTGGTAATAGGTGCGGTAAGCCGACAGCGAGGCGGTGATGTTGCTGATATCGCCGACGCTGAACAGCTTGCTGGCCGACAGCCCGTAACGGTCCTGGGTTCGCGCATCCCAATAGGTCTGGTGCGAGTAGGTCAGGTAGGCGGTGATCGCCTTGGCGCTGTCTTCCGCCATAAAGGTTTTGCTGGCGGTGATGGTGTACAGCTCTTTCTGGCGGCCGTTGTAATTCTTGTCGTAATCGCCGTAACGCTCCTGCAGGTACTGCGACATGTTCATGAACTTGCGCTGCGAGAAGCGGTAGCCGGCGAAGGTGATCTGGCTGTTCAGCTCGTCGAAGCGTTTGGCGTAGTTGAGCTTGAACGACATACCGCTGGCGGTCGGCTCGCCGGGCAGACGGGCGATCGACTGGGTGACGTCCAGCGACATGGCGCCGAACACGTTCAGATCGCGGCCGAGGCCGAGCGCCCAGGCGTTATAGTCGCCGCCGAGCAGCGCCCCGCCATACAGCGACCAGGCGTTGCTCAGCCCCCAGGAGAAGTCGCTGGCGGAAAACAGCGGGCCCTGGGTGCGGTGGTCGTAGGCCGAGGTTTTGCCGAGCGCCACGTTGTAGCGCACGTAGCCCGGGCGGGTCAGGTACGGAATGGTGGCGGTATCCACCTGGAAGGTCGAGACGGTGCCGTCCTGCTCTTCCACCTTGACGTCCAGCTTGCCGCGCACCGAGCTGTTGAGATCCTGAATGGCGAACGGCCCGGCGGGCACGGTGGTTTCGTACAGCGTGCGGCCTTCCTGCGAGACGGTGATCTTGGCGTTGCTCTTGGCGATGCCGCGCACTTCCGGCGCGTAGCCCTGCAGGTTCGGCGGCAGCATGCGCTCGTCGCTGGCCAGATTGAGGCCGGTGAAGCGATAGGCGTCGAACACCCCGGAGTCGAGATAAATCTCACCCAGCGTCAGCTTGGCGGCCTGCATCGGCAGCGCGCGGTAGGCGTAGATCTGGTTCCAGTCGAAGCCGGTGCTGCGATCGCCGGCCTGCTGATTGTAATTGGCCTGGTAGTCCGCGCGCAGGCGCCAGGGGCCCAGGTTGGCGCCCAGCGTGCCGTAGCTGCTCAGGTTCTGGGCGGTGTTGTTGTTGTGATTCTGCTTGCCTAACTGGCCGCTCAGGTTGTAGTCCAGCAGCAGGCCGGGAATGCCGTCGTCCCACTGTTCGGGCGGCGTCCAGTCGGGATCGGAGTATTTCATCCACGCCTGCGGGATGGTGATCGCCAGCACGCCGCCGCCGATGCGATCGGAGACGGTCGCGCCTTTGATGCCGCGAATGTCGGCGCACTGGTTGTCGTGCCACAGGGTGACTTTTTTGGCCGCTTCTTCTTTCAGCGCCATTTTTTCCACCAGATCAGGCGGCAGGCACACCTGGCTGCCGCTCTTGTTATCCGGCGACGGGAAATACTGAATGCTGCGCTGGGGCAGCGTTTTCTGGTTGATCTTGATGTCCAGCAAATAAGCGCCGGGCATGACGTAGTCGGCATCGGAGAAACGCGAAAGATCCACTTTGCTGCGCTCGCCGATATCCAGGACGTCGGTATTGAATTCCGTGGCGGAAAATGCCGGACGCACCCAGAGGAAAGATAGAATGACGAGAAGAGGTAGGTGTTTCCGTGTCAGTAATGACGTCATAGCATAATCACTCATGGCAAGTCCGCGCCCAATAGCAGGTCATCCGTGCGACCTGAATACGTAATGCTGTGCAGCGCCCGCCGGCGCTAGAGATAAGACAGGGTGAATTTGGCCAGAGAGCTGAAGCCGCCCGCCCGCGCCTTATCGGGATGCAGGCGCAACTGCGCGCCAAAACGCAGCGTGTTGTCGCCGGCGACGATCTGGTAATCCGCCGTCGTGCTGCCGAGCGGGATTGGGGTGCCGGCATCGGTCAACAGCTCGATAGCCACGCCCTGCGCCTCGCCGTAAACGCCGAGCAGGGAAGGATCCCCGCTGTCGGCGGTGCCGTCGAACGTGACGTTGGCCGCGCGATAGATGAAGTCAGGTTTCACCTGACTGGCCAGCTCGCAGTTCACCAGTTTGATCGTGAAATGGCGGCGGCTGCCGATCAGCACCGATTGCCCGTCCTGCGAGGCGTCGGTCATGGAAATCAGACCGAAATCGACGGTTTGATCCAGGCTGTCGCTGGCGATGCCGCACGGCGTTTCAACGATGGTGCCGCCCAGGCTGACTTTGCCGTGGCCCTGATTTTTCACTGCCGCCGCCGCGCTGCCGACGCTGAGCGCGATGAGCAACAGGCCGCAAAGGCGGATAGTCATGCTGGCGTCTCCCTGTCTTGCCCTATTCCCTTGCCGCTCTCGTCGGCATGCAATCAAGCGGGGGATGCCCTGAGACATCCCCTGTGGGGTATTACAGGTAAGCCAGGGTGAAGTTCGCCACGCTGGTGAAGTCGCCTGGTACCACGGCGCTTGAGGCGCTGCTGCCCTGCAGGTAAGCGGCGAATTTCAGCGAGTTGTCGCCGTCGTTCAGACCCTGACCGTCGGTTGCGGTGCCCAGTTCCACTTCTTTGGAGTGCAGGTTGTCGTAGATCACGATGCCGGCGCCGGTTGCCGTGCCGCTCAGGGCCAGCAGTTTGTTGTTGACCGGATCAGGCGTGCCGGTAAAGGTCACTTTGACGTTTTTCATGGTGGAGATGGAGCAATCTTTCAGTTCGATGTTGAAAGGTTGCATGCTGGATTTACCCTGGTTGGCCAGGATGCGGCTGCTGATCTGGCCCATCGGCACGGTTTGGTCAACGGATTCCGGCGCGACGCTGCATGGCGCATCGATAATTTCGCCGGTAAAGGTGACTTTACCGCTGCCCTGATTAGATGCGGCATGAGCAACAGAGGCGGAAGCGAAAGCAATCACGGTTGCCAGCATTAATTTATTCAGTTTCATTTCTCAGGTTCCTGTAGAGAGTTTTTAAATAAAAGAACAGCACATCTAAATCCCCCGCGGCGGCGGCAACGCCATGTCGCCGTCCGTGCGGTTGGAGCCAGATCCTTTTGCTCTGGGCAATACGCCGACATCCGTTATTTATGAGAAATAACGAGATTTGGAAAATCGACAATGGATTTTCTGGTAAATAAAATACGAGTTTTACGTGTGGCGTGTTGCTGGGAATATTCTTGCAAATAATAGTATTGCTTGGAAATAGATTTTATTAAATTAAGTCAAATTCAGAATATAAAACCAAAAGGAAAAAGAAACATATTTGCTTTAAAATCAATAGATCGTATACAAATATTATCCAGTATAAATCACTATATAAATAACGATATGCGAGATATTAGATCGGGGGAAATAGGGTGATACCTACAATTCACAATATTGTTTTGCTAATATCGCCCTTAGGCAGCAGATGATGCATTTCCCTTTAGAAACAAAATATAAAACATAATTCATTGTTTTTATTGTTGTTTCATGGTTTTTTGTTCACGAGAGATTGGGTTTATTATTCGCGTTTAGTTCGCGTTTAAGTCTAATTTATTAACAATTAAATAACAATTACACCGGTAGTGAATTATCCTATCGCATTGCGGTATAGGGATTTTTCACCGCCTAACCCATTTTGATTAATCAAATTAAGGCATGTGCTGCTGCCGTTCGCCACATAATGATGACCTAAGTGACAATTAAAGGATTATAAACGGAATGATAACGATGATTAATGCTTGCAGCGGGCGCCGCTGGATGGGTTTGGCTATATTTCTGCTGTCTTTTATGGCGCTTTCTGGCTGTGCGGGCGGGAGCAAGACAAAACTGAATTCCGTGAAAAAAATCTCACAGAATAATCCTAATGATAAATCCGATGAGCAACGCATCGCACTTTGTCAGCAACGGGTTAATTCATTAAAGAATATTAATCCGCAAAGTTACCAAAAACGCATCGCCTATTTTAACGGCCTTCTTTCCAACGCCTCCGGATATGCCGGGGTACGCGGCAACGTGGATGAGAGTACCCGTAAAGCGATAGATGCTCTTTATCAATATAAAACCGAGAAATTCTGCGCCGACGTCGAGCATGAGCTGATGTCCGATCTGTCCAGCCGGGTTGAGAATCTGTAGCCATGAAGCGATGCGCGCAGGGATGGGCGATGGTTCTTTTGCTGTTAGCGGCGAGCGGGGCCGCTTGCGCCGCCGATGACGGCATTCCCGCGCTGTTGAAGTTTGCCGAACAACGGCAGGCACCACCGGCCGCGCCCAGGGAAGAAACCGTGCGTAAATCGGCGCCCGCACCGGTCACCAAACCGGCCACCAAACCGGCCGCCATCGTCGGGGCAGACAGCGTTCGTTTAACGTCGCTGAAGCAGTCTTTGCAACAACAGGCGGAGAAAATCCGTCAGTTGGAGCGGCAGTTGGCGGCGGCTCAGGCCGCGGCGGCGGCGAAACGGGAGCGGGTCGTCGTCGATATTCGGCCGCTGGCCGATGCCCTGAAGGGATTGCGGCAAGCCGTTGCGCCGGTGCCAGAGGTGGGCGCATTGGCCGCTTCGCTCACGCGGGCCGAACAGCGCAGCGCAAGTTTGGCGGCGCAACTGGCACAGCAGCAGCAGCGGGTAGAGACCTTGCTGGCCGAACGGCAGCAGGCGGCCAAGCCACCCGTGCTGGCCAGTGAGGCGGACAAGCTGGCATATGCCGCCGGCGTGTCGCTCGGGCGCGACATTCTGCATCTGCAGCAGGAGAACCGGCGCGCGGGGCTGGAGGCGGAGAGTCCGCTGTTGTTGGCGGGCATCGCCGATACCCTGGCCGGGCGGTTGCGGCTGGATGAGGCCGCCATCGACAGCGCGCTGCGCACGGCGCATCAGCGCTTGCAGCAGGCGCAGCAGACGCAGGCTCCGCCTCTGGACGGTAAAGACTATCTGGCCGCTTTTACCCGTCAGGAGGGCGTCAAGCAGGATGCGCTCGGTTTCTACTACCGGGTGGACTATGCCGGCAGCGGGGCGATCGGCGCCGACGATCGGGTAGATATCGTGGTGCGCGAAAGCCTGACCGACGGGCGGGTGGTCAAAGACATGGAGCTGGCGGGGACGGTGATCTCGCAGCCGTTGACGCGCTATCCGCCGCTGTTTCGCGCCGCTATCGAGAAGCTGCAGCGCCACGGCTCGATCACGCTGGTGGTGCCGCCGGCGCTGGCGTACGGCAAACAGGGCAGCCCGCCGGCGATCCCCCCGAATGCCACCATGATTTACACCCTGCGCATCGCTGACGTGCAGCCGTGAGCGGGGTGCTCAGCAGTAACCACTCAGGAGGAATGCTATGGCCAAGGCGCCGAAAACGTTTGAAAGCAGAAAATCGCTGATGCTGAATGTGTTGCAAGGGTTGTGCAGGGAGCGTGTGGAAGGATCCGGGGGCCATCATCCCCCGCCGGAACAGTGGCCGAAGACGCGCGAGCTGGCGGATAAATGCGGCGAAAATATTTATACCACCCGCACCCTGCTGCTGGCGCTGGAAAAGGAGGGCAAGGTTCACTGCACCCACCGCAGCATCAACAATTCTCTCCGTTGGTACAGCTGCGACGAACAGGCAGCGATAAAAAAAGAGTGATTCGACCCTGGTGGTCGCTTTTGACTATTCCCACAGCTAATCATTAATTAAATTTATCATTTGACGGGGCGTTTCGCTCCGTCAATCCTCCCTCTTCGTTCACTGCCATCCGCACAGCCATTGCTAAGATGTTTTTTGCGGCCATATACTTATCGCTCAGACGGGAACAGGTGTAGGGAGCCGGCATCGTAATGAAGGAAAAGAAAGACATACTGAGATTGGATGATATTCATTATCAAATAGACAGCCAGGTGATCCTGGATTCCGTCTCTTTCACGCTGGGTGAAGGCGAGTTCAAACTGATCACCGGGCCTTCCGGCTGCGGGAAAAGCACCCTGCTGAAAATCATCTCTTCCTTAATGGATCCGACCAGCGGAAAGCTCTATTTCGACGGCCAGGCGATCGACGAGATGTCGCCGGAGGCGTATCGCAAGCAGGTCTCTTACTGCTTCCAGACGCCGTCACTGTTCGGCAATACGGTTTACGACAATCTGGCGCTGCCTTACCAGATCCGCCAGGAACCGCCAGCCGAGCGAAAAATGAAGGCCGATCTGGCGCGTTTCGGGCTGCCAGAGGCGATGCTGACCAAAAGCATCAATGAACTGTCCGGCGGGGAGAAGCAGCGCGTGTCCCTGATCCGCAACCTGCAGTTTATGCCGCGGGTGCTGTTGCTCGATGAGATCACCAGCGCGTTGGACGAGGAAAATAAGCGCAACGTCAACGAAATAGTGCATCAACTGGTGGCGGAACACCGGCTGGCGGTGCTGTGGGTGACGCACGATACCGAAGAGATAGCGCATGCGGACGAGGTGATCACCCTGCGCGCGCATGGCGCCGAGCAACAGGAGCAACAGCATGAATCAGCATAACATCACCAACGAATCCTTGGGCTTGTCGATGGTGCTGGTGGTGGTCGCCATCCTGATCAGCCACCGGGAAAAACTGGCGCTGGAAAAGGACATTATCTGGAGCATCTGCCGCGCGGTGGTGCAGCTGATCATCGTCGGCTACGTGCTGAAGTATATTTTCGACCTGGATAACGCCGTTCTCACCGTGTTGATGGTGCTGTTCATCTGCTTTAACGCGGCCTACAACGCCAAGAAACGCAGCAAGTACATCGAACACGCGTTCGTGACGTCGTTTATCGCCATTACCACCGGCGCGGTGCTGACGCTGGCGGTGCTGGTATTGACCGGCTCCATCGAATTTACGCCGATGCAGGTGATCCCCATCTCCGGGATGATCGCCGGTAACGCCATGGTGGCGGTGGGGCTGTGCTACACCAACCTCGGCCAGCGTTTCAAAGGCGAGCAGCAGAAGATTCAGGAGATGCTCAGCCTGGGGGCTACGCCCAAGTTCGCGTCGGCGGCGCTGATCCGCGACAGCATCCGCGCTTCGCTGATCCCGACCGTGGACTCGGCGAAAACCGTTGGGCTGGTCAGCTTGCCGGGCATGATGTCCGGGCTGATCTTTGCCGGTATCGATCCGGTGAAAGCGATCAAATACCAGATTATGGTGACCTTCATGCTGCTTTCTACTGCCAGCCTGTCAACCATCATCGCCTGCTATTTGGCCTACCGTAAGTTTTACAACGAGCGCCACCAGCTGGTGGTCGGCAACCTGAAGTAACGCTATGAAAAACGGCCTCCGCGGAGGCCGTTTTTTTACCCTTGCAGCAGGGCGATGCTCTGGCGGATTTCCCGTTCGATATCCGCCTCGCTCCAGCCGTCCAGTTGTGAAGAGAAGGGCTCGAAGGCATAGACGCCGGTGTAGCCCAGGCGTTCGAGGTTCTGTACCTGGCGGCGGCTCTCTAGCCGATCGCCCTCGCTCAGCATAATGCGCTCTTCGTCGCTCAACGTGCCTTTATCCCGCCCGTCCTCCACGCCGGACAGATGCACCAGGCCGATCTGCGCCACCTGGATCTGCGCGTCGAAGTCGGCTTGCGTCACGCCGCTCAGATAGTGGTGGAACGTATCGAGCACGATACGGTACGGCGCGCCCGAGTCGCGGATGAGCGCCTGGGTCAGCAGCGACGATCGCAACGAGCTGATGCCGAAGCCCAACGGTTCGACGTATCCCTGTACGCCATAGCGCGCAAACAGCGGCGCCAGCAGCCGCAGCGCGGTAAGGGTGTCATCGCGTTTTTGCTGCTCGCTGCGCCTGTCGTCGGCGCTGCAGTGCGGGCACAGCACCAGCGCCCGGCTGTGGATGGCCTGCGCCTGCGCCAGCAACGCTTCGGCGCGCTGCTGCAGCGCCGCCGGGTCATCCATCAGATTGAACATGCCGAGGGCGTTGATCGTGACGATTTCAATGCCGTATTGCGCGGCGAGCGCGTTGAGCTGCGCGTCGCTCAGATCGTCGGTCACCTTGCCGCTGGGCATGTCGTTGCGCAGCTCAACTTTGCTGAGCCCGCAGCGTTTCACCAGGCGGAAAAAATGGTCCAGATTGAGATTCGGCGCGATCTTGCGGTTAATGCAGAAGCGGTCCAGCGCAATGTTCATGGGCATGACTCCAGCGGTCAGGGTTGAGAGATCAGGATTTGCCGTTTTCCAGCGGCAGCGGCTTGCCGTCGGGCAGGGATTGGCGGTGGCGTTTGGCCATCACCACCTGCTCCATTTTTTCCAGTGAGACGCCTTTGGTTTCCGGAATATAGCGGCCGATAAACCAGTAGCTGAACAGACAGCAGGCGGCGAAGATCCACATCGGGAAGGCGCCGTGGAAATGCGAGAACAGGTAAGGGTGGTCGTTGATCATCGGGAACGACTGCGACACCGCGAAGTTGGCGACCCACATGCAGCCGACGGCGATGCTCATCCCCTGCGCGCGCATGCGGTTCGGGAAGATTTCCGACACCAGCACCCAGGCGCCGACGCCCCAGGACAGCGCATAGAACACCATGAAGAACAGCATGCCGAACAGCGCGAAATAGCCGGTGGCCTGGGTGTAGAGCGCGTACGAGGTGAGCAGCAGGCCGGCGATGGCGCCCAGCGTGCCGTAACGCATCAGCGGAATGCGGCCCATGCGATCCATCAGCATGGCGCCGATGACCGAACCGACCAGCTGCAGCACGCCGATCCAGATGGTCTGGAACAGCGCTTCCTGCGCGTTTTCGGTGACGGTTTTCAGCACTACGGGCGCGTAGTACATCATCACGTTGACGCCGGTGACCTGCTGTAACATGGCGATCATGCAGCCGACGAACAGGATAAACCGCACCCGCACATCGCCGTAGTTCAGCTTCCGGTGCTGCTGCTGTTGATCCTGCTGCAGCGAGTCTTTGATTTCTTTCAGCAGATTCTGCGCGTGGGCGGCGTTGGAGACCTTGGTCAACATCGCCAGCGCCTGATCGTCGCGGCCCATCATCACGTTCCAGCGCGGCGATTCAGGAATGACGAACACCAGGATGCAGAACAGAATGCAGGGGATCACGCCCGAGGCGAACATCCAGCGCCAGCCCATTTCCACCAGCCAGGCTTCGCTGGCGATGCTGGCGATTTTGAAGTTGACGTAGAAAATCACGATCTGGCCAAAGACGATGGCGAATTGCTGCATGCTGAGCGCCCGCCCGCGCATGTCTTTCGGCGACACCTCCGACATGTACATCGGCGACACGGTGGCGGCAATGCCGACCGCCAGCCCGCCGATGATGCGGTAGATGACGAACCAGGTGAAGGTCGGGGCCAATGCGGCGCCGACGGCGGACACGGTGAACAGCAGCGCCGCCAGCATCAGCGCCTTTTTGCGGCCCCAGCGCGCCGCCAGCGGCCCGGCGGCGAAGGCGCCGACCACGCAGCCGATCACCACGTTGGAGACGGCCCAACCGGTTTCGGCCGGGCTGAGATCGAAATAGGTTTTCAACGCTTCGATCGCGCCGGAGATCACGGCGGTATCGTAGCCGAACAGAATGCCGCCCAGGGCGGCGATGCCGCAAATTCGCAATATGTAGCCGGTATTGTGCTTACGCTGATATGACATGTGTTGCTCCGATTTTTATCCTGGCTTCCGTCCGCACGGTCGGGGTGTCGGGAAGAGGGCGAGCGGAAGGGTGTGAACCGTGCCTGTCATCAAGGCGATGTCGTCGATAAATGCTGGAACAAACAAGAACATTTATTTCATAATTAGTGAATAATGGAATATTGATTTTTAGATCCAGTTCAAAAAAAACCGTCACCTCTGCGCCAGGCGCCTTGGGCGTTCGGGGGCGGACGGTAACGGCGGCAGAGCAGGCTCAGTGCGGGTTTTCTGTAGCAAAGTCAGTGTGTATTAGCTCTGTTTTCTCCGCCGCTGTTGTGCTTTCCCTGGCACGGCAATGAAAGCGCCAATCCGATCGACACCGCAAAATTGCGACCTCACGCACTAAAAACAAATTTTTCAAAACAATTTATTTGAAACTTTTTTTTCAATGAAATAGAGTTTGCTGCATCCGGTCAGGATTTAGCCGGCTTGCCGACGGAGTTTGGCGAGCGGGACGATTAACGCCGCGCCGCCTGTGAGTGGCCTGGCGACAGCGGACTTGAAAAGAGGGCGTGACATGAAAACCGTGGGTAATTTTATTGACGGGCAGGTGTGCCTGAGCAGCAGCAATCAAACCATCGACGTGCACAACCCAGCCAGCGGGCAGGTTGAGCGGCGCGTCACGCAGAGCACCGCCGCCGAAGTCAAACAGGCCATCGACGTGGCGCATCGGGCGTTCGCCGACTGGTCGCGCACCACGCCGCTGCGCCGTGCGCGCATCATGTTCAATTTCAAGGCGCTGTTGGAACAACACCGCGACGAGCTGGCCGAGCTTATCGTCAGCGAGCACGGCAAAGTGTATTCGGATGCGCTGGGCGAACTGACGCGCGGCATGGAAGTGGTCGAATTCGCCTGCGGTATCCCGCATCTGATCAAGGGAGAGTATTCGCCGGACGTCGGCAGCGGCGTCGACAGCTTCTCGCTGATGCAGCCGCTGGGTGTGGTGGCGGGCATTACCCCGTTCAACTTCCCGGCGATGGTGCCGATGTGGATGTTCCCCATCGCACTGGCCTGCGGCAACACCTTTATCCTCAAGCCGCCGGCGCTGGTGCCTTCGGCCTCGGTGCGCCTGGCGGAGCTGCTGAAAGAAGCCGGCCTGCCGGACGGCGTGTTCAACGTGGTGCACTGCGCCAATGAAGATGCGGCGCAGCTGTGCACCGATCCGCGCATTCAGGCGGTGAGCTTCGTCGGTTCCTCCACCGTGGCGGAACATATCTATACCACTGCCAGCGCGCACGGCAAGCGGGTACAGGCCTTCGGCGCGGCGAAAAACCAGGCGATCGTCATGCCGGACGCCGATCTGGACGCCACGGTCAACGCGTTGATGGGTGGCGCGTTCGGCTCCGCCGGCGAGCGTTGCATGGCGCTGCCGATCGCCGTGGTGGTCGGTGACGATACCGCCGACAAACTGATCGCCAAACTGAAGCCGCTGATCGCGCAGCTGCGCGTCGGGCCGGGCTTGCAGCAGGGTGGCGAAGAGAATGAAATGGGGCCGCTGGTGTCGTCTGCCCACCAGAAAAAGGTGCTGGGCTACATCGATCTGGGCGTGGAAGAAGGCGCAACCCTGGTGGCCGACGGCCGCAATTATCAGGTGCCGGGCTACCCTGAAGGCTACTACGTCGGCGGCACGCTGTTCGACCATGTGAAGCCGAATATGCGCATCTACCGCGAAGAGATCTTCGGGCCAGTGCTGGGCATCGTGCGGGTGCCGGACTATCGCACCGCCATCGACACGGTCAACGGCCATGAGTTTGGCAACGGCAGCGCCATCTTTACCGGCAGCGGCCACTACGCGCGTCAGTTCGTGCAGGAAGTGCAGGCCGGGATGGTCGGCGTCAACGTGCCGGTGCCGGTGCCGATGGCGTTTCACAGCTTCGGCGGCTGGAAGCGCTCGGTGTTCGGCGCGTTGAACGTGCACGGCACCGACGGCGTGCGCTTCTACACGCGCATGAAAACCGCCACCGCACGCTGGCCGGCCGGGCAGCAGACGGTGTCCGAATTCAGCATGCCGACGCTGGGTTAAGCGCTGTCATATTCAGGCCAGGCCGTTGCTCCTTCGGGGCAGCGGCCTTTGCACGGGTCATTAACAGGAGAATCGAGATGTCTTCACTGCTTGCCAAATGTCAGACGCCGAATGCCGAGGGGTGTATTCAGCACGTGACGCCGGAAAATGCCGGTTGGCGCTATGTCGGCTTTGACGTTTACCGCCTGGCCGCCGGGCAGTCGCTGCAGCTTGAGTGCGGCGACCAGGAACTGTGCCTGGTGCTGGTTGCCGGTATCGCCTCCGTCGCCACGCTGCGCGCCGAATACCCGCATATCGGTAAACGCATGAGCCCGTTCGAACGTACGCCGCCTTACGCGGTGTATGTGCCGCACCACGATCGCATCGACGTGCGGGCAGAAACCGATCTGGAGCTGGCGGTGTGCAGCGCACCCGGCAGCGGCCACCTGCCTTCACGGCTGATTACGCCGGCGGATATCGGCGTGGAGCGGCGCGGCAAGGGGCGTAACCAGCGGTTGGTGCATAACATTCTGCCGGACAGTGAGCCGGCCGACAGTCTACTGGTGGTGGAGGTTTACACCGACGAGGGCAATACCAGCTCCTACCCGAGCCACAAGCACGATCAAGAAGACTCACCGCACGAAACCTATCTCGAAGAGACGTACTATCACCGCATACAGCCGGAGCAGGGGTTCTGCATGCAGCGCGTCTATACCGACGATCGCACGCTCGATGAGTGCATGCCGGTCTACAATCGTGACGTGGTGAAAGTGCCGCGCGGTTATCACCCGGTGGCGACCCTGGCGGGTTACGACAACTATTACCTCAACGTGATGGCCGGGCCGGTGCGGCAGTGGAAATTCACCTGGGAAAAAGACCACGCCTGGATTAACGGCGACGGCTATCCCGCCGCGCAATAAGCGCCTGAGGCCCGGCTTGCCGGGCTTTTTTGTCAGCCTTACTCGTCCCGGGCGTTATTCAGCGCCAGCGAGACCGCCAGCGTCTGCGCCAGGCACATCGAAGCCACCTGCGAGCGGAACCCGTCCACCTGCGCTTCGCGCACCACGAAACAGACGTCGCTGAAGGCGGCCAGCGGGCTGACCTGGCTGTCGGTGATGGCGATCTGCTGCGCGCCGCGCTTGGCGCCCAATTCCACCAGTTCCACCGCCTCGCGGGCGTATGGCGAATAGCTGATGGCGATCACCACGTCCTTCGGTTTCACCATGCTCAGCTGTTCGGTGAACATCCCGCCCAGGCCGTCGATCAGAAACGCGCGGCGCTCCAGATGGCGCAGCGCATAGGTGAGGTAGGAAGCGACGCTGAACGAGCGGCGCAGGCCGATCACGTAGATGTTTTCAGCGTTGTTGAGCAGCTCGACGGCGCGATCCAGCTGCTCGGGAGCGATCTGCATCGCCAGCTGCTGCAGCGCCTGCGCGTTGACCATGGTGAATACGTTGAGAATCTCCGCCGGCTTCTCTGGCGCGACGTTGTCGTCGGTGGAGGTTTGGCGGAACAGGCGCGCGCGCTCGGTATAGTTCACCGTCTCTTCCATCAGATGCTGACGGAACACCTGCTTCATTTCGTTGAAGCCGCTGAAACCGAAGGCGTTGGCGAAACGGATCAGGGTGGAAGGCGGCACGCTGGCCTGTGCGGCGATGGAGGCAACGGTATCGAAAGCGATGCTGTTACTGTTATCCAAAATATAGCGCGCCACCTGCTTCAAACGCTTGCTCAGCGTTTCATAACGGTGGCGGATCTCGTCCTGTAACAGCGAAAGTTGAGTTGGGTTGTTCATCCATTCGGCTCGCAGTGGGGTGAAGGCGCATTGGCCTGACGCCTGAAATATTGACAGGGTATTTTAACAGACGGAGCGGAAATTTCATTTCCTCAAAAAGCGATTTATTCGATCGCACATTGCGCGACTTCACAGAAAATGGGCAAAAAAATCCCCTTAAAGCGGCGAAATGGCCTTAAGGGGACGTGAACCTGCTCTCGCTGTCAGTGCGTGCCGCCCGCCTGTGGACGGTACTGGCGCCAGAAACCGATCAGCGTCAGGTATTTTTGTTTCACCTGCTCGATCAGGGCCGCGTCGTCGATTTCCCCCTGCAGCCAGCGGCGCGAAGGTTGGCCGAAAATAGTGCGGCCGACGGCGAAACCTTTCACCCAGCGCGCATCTGCGGCGGCGGCAAAGCCCGCCTTCAGCACCGCCTCTGGGGAATCGAGCCCCAGGATCAGCACGCCGCGGCAGTCGGGATCGTAGGCGTCGATCAGCGCGCCGACCTGCTGCCAGTTTTCCGCGCTCAGCGGCGGCAGTTTCCACCAGTCCGGCTGAATGCCCAACCGGTAGAAGTGTTCAATCATCTCCAGGTAATAGCGCTCGTCCTTGTCGGCGTTGCCGTCCGGCAGGATCACTTCCAGCAGCAGCTCATGGCCGGATTTGCAGCAGCCGCGGTAGACGTCGGCGATCAGCTCATCCTGTTCGCGGCGCAGTTCTGCCGCGTCGTGCGGATGATAAAACACCAGGCACTTCACCACGTGCTCCTGCGGCCAGTCGATCAATTGCGAACCGATGTTGCCGTGCTCCAGGCGCAGCGGGCGCGAGCTGGGCAGCTCCACCGGCCGGCCAATCCACCATCCCTGACCGGTGATTTCGTTCAGCGCCGCCTGCCCGTAGGTGGTGTCGGCCAGAATGCCGCTGTTGCCGTTGAGGCCGGCCTGCGCGGCAGCCTGTTGCGCCGCCGTTAACAGCAGGGTTTTCAGGCGCGGAATGCGTTCCTCGCTGACGCCGGCTTCGCGCGCCATGTCCGCCAGCTGCTTGCGGTGATCGAAGGCGAATACGCACAATTCCGGCCACTGTTGCTTGCGGGTGGTGACCCGGTGCAGGTGATTCAGGCGTGCGTCGCGGTCCGGGCGCGTGACCTGTTGTTCACGCTGCAGATAGTCATCCAGCTCCCGTTTGGTCGGCATGGCCGGGGCGCAGCCGTGACGCGAGACCACCAATGCGCCGCAGGCGTTGGCGTAGCGGCAGGCCTGATCCCAGCCCTCATCGTTCAGGTAGCCGCGCAGCAGGCCGGACATAAAGGCGTCGCCGGCTCCCAGCACGTTCAGCACCTCCACTCGCACACCAGCGTGCAGCTTCACCTGTTCCCAGTCGTCGGCGATGTCATCTTCGAACACCGAACAGCCCTGCGCGCCGCGCTTGCACACCAGCGTGGCCGCCGTGGCCCGGCGCACGTTTTTCAGCGCCGTCAGCGTGTCGGTGCTGCCGCCGGCGATATGAAATTCCTCTTCGGTGCCGACGATCAGATCGAAATGGTGCAGCACCTCTTGTAGCTCGCGCGTGACCTGATCCGATTCCACAAAGCGAGTTTCGCCGTCGCCCAGCGACGTCAACCCCCACAGCACCGGGCGGTAATCGATGTCCAGCGCGGTGCGCAGGCCGTGGCGGCGCGCGTATTCCAGCGCCTTCAGCACCGCGGCGCGGGTGTTCGGGTGCGACAGGTGCGTGCCGGTGATGGCCAGCGCGCGCGCGGAAGCAATGTAGGCCTCGTCGATGTCGTCGGGCGTCAGCGCCATGTCCGCGCAGTTTTCGCGGTAGAAGATCAGCGGGAAGGTTTCCTGATCCTTGATGCCGAGGATCACCAGGCCGGTTAACCGACGTTTGTCGGTGATCAGGCAGCGAGTATCGGCCCCGACGCGCTGCAGCTCTTCGCGCAGAAAGCGGCCCATGTGTTCATCGCCGACGCGCGCCAGCATGCCGGATTTCAACCCCTGAATGGCGGTGCCGTAGGCCACGTTGCCGGAAGATCCGCCGAGGTACTTGGCGAATGTGCCGGCGTCTTCCAGCCGCGCGCCGATCTGCTGAGCATAGAAATCGACGGCGATGCGCCCGAGACAAATGACATCAAGCTGTTTTTCTTGTGTAGCCATACCCGTTTCCTTCTGTTTAAGCAAAACTCCGGCGGCGGCCCGAGCGTGGCGCCCTGCAGGAAGCATGGGGATAGTATGGGGAATGAAAATTTCAATTTCAATATAGAATGAAATTTACACCCCGAAAATGTGATGCGTTTAAAACATCGACAGGAGAACGGGAAAAGCCGATGAAGCGGCCATAAGACGGCGACCGGGCGCGCGCAGAAAAGGGGATTAGATCAGGATAAAAGGCTGTCAGCCCGTGTGGTAACGGTTGTTATCGGCCGGTGCGCGGCGCGAAGCCAGTAAAGGCTGAATCACGAGATGAAACGGGCTTTTCATGTAATATGCGATCTTTATCGCAAAATGAAATGTTTCTTCTGTAATGTGATTTTATGAAAAATATATTTGTTTATAATCGCTTCACGTTTCAGGTTGTCGACTTCGTGAGCAGCGGGCATCGCCTGCTCAAGATAATAGCTGCCGCCGCGTAATACAAACACGGGATTGTCGGCTCGGCGCGAGCCCTTTCCGGGGCGGCCCTCAATCTAAAGGGTGAGTAAATGGGCAAGATCAGGCTAACCATGGCGCAGGCGCTCGTCAGATTTCTCGATAACCAGTATCTGCTGGCCGACGGGGTGGAAACCAAATTCGTCGCGGGTATTTTCGCGATTTTCGGCCACGGCAACGTGCTGGGGCTGGGGCAAGCGCTGGAACAGGATAGCGGCGATCTGCGGGTGCATCAGGGCCGCAACGAGCAGGGGATGGCCCATGCGGCGATCGGCTTCGCCAAACAAAAACTGCGCCGGCAGATCTACGCCTGCACTTCATCGGTCGGCCCCGGCGCCGCCAATATGATCACCGCCGCGGCCACCGCCACCGCCAACCGCATTCCTTTATTGCTGCTGCCGGGCGACGTTTACGCTTCCCGCCAGCCCGACCCGGTGCTGCAGCAAATCGAACAGTCTTACGATCTCAGCATCAGCACCAACGACGCGTTCCGCGCGGTGAGCAAATACTGGGACCGCATCGTGCGACCGGAACAGCTGATGAGCGCCTGCATCAATGCGATGCGCGTGTTGACCGATCCGGCGGAAACCGGCGCGGTGACGCTGTGTCTGCCGCAGGACGTGCAGGGGGAAGCCTACGACTACCCCGACTATTTCTTCCAAAAACGCGTGCACCGGCTCGATCGCCGTCCGGCGACCGACGGCATGTTGGCGGACGCGTTGGCGCTGCTGACGGCCAAACGCAAACCGCTGCTGGTGTGCGGCGGCGGCGTGAAATACTCGCAGGCCGGGCGGGCGCTGCGCGAATTCGCCGAGCGCTTCGGCATTCCGTTCGCCGAGACCCAGGCCGGCAAAGGCGCGGTGCCGAGTGACCATGAGTTCAACCTCGGCGGCATCGGCGAAACCGGCTGCCTGGCGGCCAACACGCTGGCCCGTCAGGCCGATCTGGTGATTGGCGTCGGCACCCGTTACACCGATTTCACCACCTCGTCTAAATGGCTGTTTCAACACCCGGACGTCAGCTTCCTCAATATCAACGTCAGCGCCTTCGACGCCGGCAAGCTCGACGGCGTGCAGGTGCTGGCGGACGCCCGCGAGGCCCTGAGCGAACTGGGCGCGCTGCTGACGCAAACCGAGTACCGCGCCGGCTGGGGCGACGCCATCGCCGCGGCGCGCGCTGCCCAGCATGAAGAGACCGAGCGGGTTTACGCGGTGGAATACAGCGGCGCAGGCTTTGTGCCAGAGATCGACGATCACCTCGATCGCGAGCGGGTGTTCGCCGAATTTATCGCTCAGACCGACTCGGCGATGACGCAAAGCCGGGTGCTGGGGGTGCTGAACCGCGAGCTCCCGCCGGACAGCGTGATCGTGGCCGCCGCCGGCAGCCTGCCGGGCGATCTGCAGCGGGTGTGGCACAACCGCGGCGAGCACGGTTATCACGTGGAATACGGCTACTCCTGCATGGGGTACGAGGTGAACGCCGCATTGGGGGTCAAGCTGGCCGAGCCGCAGCGTGAGGTGTACGCGATGGTGGGCGATGGCGCCTTCATGATGCTGCATTCCGAACTGGTCACCTCGATTCAGGAAGGTTGCAAGATCAACGTGGTGCTGTTCGACAACATGACCAACGGCTGCATCAACAACCTGCAGATGGAACACGGCATGGACAGCTACACCACCGAATTCCGCTTCCGCAATCCAGAGGGCGGCAAGCTCGACGGCAAACTGGTGCCGGTCGATTTCGCCATGCTGGCGGCGGCTTACGGCTGTAAAACCTATCGCGTCACCACCGAGCAGCAGCTGCTCGATGCGCTGGCCGACGCCCGCAGGCAGACCGTGTCCACGCTGCTGGACATCAAGGTGCTGCCGAAGACCATGGTGCACAAGTATCTCAGCTGGTGGCGCGTGGGCGGCGCTCAGGTGGCCGACAGCGAGAAAATCGTCGCAGTGGCGCGCAAGCTGCAGGAAAACATCGATAAGGCGCGCGATTACTGATTCGTTTTCGAACACAACACACTTTCCAGAGGGTAGCGAAAATGACATTGAACATTGGGGTTATCGGCACCGGCGCCATCGGCCGCGATCATATCCGTCGCTGCAGCAAAGTTTTGCAGGGCGCCCGCGTCGTGGCGGTGAACGACATCAATCGCGACAACGCCGCCAAGGTGGTGAGCGATCTGCAGCTGGATGCGCGGGTGTATGACAACGGCCACGATCTGATCAAGGCCGCCGACGTGCAGGCGGTGCTGGTCACCTCCTGGGGGCCAAGCCACGAAGAATTCGTGCTGGCGGCCATCGCCGCCGGCAAACCGGTGTTCTGCGAGAAGCCGCTGGCGGTGACCGCGCAGGGCTGCAAGAACATCGTCGATGCCGAAGCGAAGCACGGCAGGCGGTTGGTGCAGGTCGGCTTTATGCGCCCCTATGACCAGGGCTATCGCGCGCTGAAACAGGTGCTGACCAGCGGCCAGATCGGCGAACCGCTGATGTTGCACTGCGCGCACCGCAACCCGACGGTTGGCGAGGCCTACACCACCGATATGGCGATCACCGATACCCTGATCCACGAAATCGACGTGCTGCGCTGGCTGCTCGACGACGACTATGTGTCGGTGCAGGTGGTGTTCCCACGCAAGAGCCCGAAGGCGTTCCCGCATCTGAAAGATCCGCAGATTGTGTTGTTCGAAACCGCCAAAGGCACGCGCATCGACGTCGAAATTTTCGTCAACTGCCAGTACGGCTACGACATTCAGTGTGAAGTGGTGGGGGAAACCGGCATTGCCAAACTGCCGGAGCCGTCCTCGGTGCAGATGCGCAGCGGCGCCCGCCTGTCGACCGAAATCCTGACCGACTGGAAGGATCGCTTTATCGACGCCTATGACGTCGAGCTGCAGGGGTTCATCAACGACGTGGCCGCGGGCCAGTTGACCGGGCCTTCCGCCTGGGACGGCTACGCCGCCGCGGTGACCGCCGACGCCTGTGTGGCGGCCCAGCTCAGCGGTGAGATCGTACCGGTGACCCTGCCGGCGCGCCCGGCGTTTTACAACAAGCCATCGGCTTGAACCCCGTACCCACGATTGCAGAGGAGTGACCATGAAGATCGCTTTTGATGTCGACGTTATCCGGGATTTGGGCGTGACCAAAATGGTTCAGCAGGTGGCGGACTGGGGCTATAAATACATCGAGCAGTCGCCGCACCCGCAGATCAACCCGTTTTACAAGCATCCGAAGGCCAGCCGCGAAATCATGGCGGAGTATAAAAACGCCCTGAAAGCGACCGGCGTGGAGATCTCCTCATTTATCGTGGTGTATCGCTGGTCCGGGCCGGGCGAAGATCGCCGCCAGGCGGCAGTCAAAAACTGGCGACGGATGATCGAGATCGCGGTGGAAATGGGCGTGCAGGTGATCAACACCGAACTGGCCGGCAACCCCAACGAGCCGGAGATCTGCGAGGAGCTGTGGTATCGCTCGATGGAGGAGCTGCTGCCGATCATCGAGCGTGAAGGTATCCGTATGGAGATCCAGTCGCACCCGTGGGACTTCTGCGAGCTGAGTAACGAAACCGCCGATCTGGTGAAATCGCTGCGCAGCGACCACGTCAAATACCTCTACAGCGTGCCGCACACCTTCTACTACGACAAGGGGCAGGGCGATGTGGCCGGCATGTTGCAGTACGCCGGGGACGATCTTTCCCACGTGCTGATTGCCGACACCATGAATCACACCAAGCATTGCCGTTATATCGTCAATCCGCCGGGCGTTGACGCCGCGGTGCATCAGCACGTCGGCATCGGCGAAGGTGAGGTGAATTTCGACGCCCTGTTCCAGACGCTGCGCGACATGGAATTTGCCAACCGCAGCTTCAAGGCCGGCGGCGAATCGATCATCTGCACCTCGCTGTTCGGCTATCCGGAAAAGATGCCGAGCCAGGCGGTGGCGACCAGAGAGCGCATCGAAAGAGAGCTGTTGGGCAAATAATCTTATTTGGCTCGCCGGCGTCATTTGCACCGGCGGCCCTCCAAGGACCGAGGCAGACCATGAATAAAGACAACGTGAAATTGGCCATCGCGCCAATCGGCTGGACCAACGACGACATGCCCGATCTGGGCAAGGAAAACACCTTCCAGCAGTGCGTCAGCGAAATGGCGCTGGCCGGTTTCACCGGCAGCGAAGTGGGCAGCAAATACCCGCGCGATCCGGCGGTGCTGAAACCGATGCTGGATATTCGCGGCATTCAGATCTGCAACGCCTGGTTCAGCACCTTTTTCGCCGACGGCCAAAAAGACAAAACCATCGATGAATTTATCAACCACATGAATTTCCTGCATGCCATGGGCGCCAGGGTGATTGGCTGCTCCGAGCAGAGCAAGAGCATTCAGGGCACCACCAAAGGCGTGTTCGAAGAGAAGCCGTATTTCAGCGATGAAGAGTGGCAGCGCGTGGCCGACGGTTACAACGAGCTGGCTAAGATCGCCGCCGGCAAAGGCATGCAGGTGTGTCTGCACCACCACATGGGCACCGGCATTCAGACTACCGCCGAAATCGATCGCTACATGAGCATGGTCAACGACGACGTTTACCTGTTGTTCGATACCGGGCACGCCTACTATTCGGAAGGCAGCCAGCAGGCGATGATGGCGATCCTGGAGAAGTATCTGCCGCGCATCAACCACGTCCATCTGAAGGACGTGCGCGATGAGGTGGTGGCGGAAGTGAAGGCCAACAAGCTGAGCTTCCTCGATGGCGTGAAGAAGGGCACCTTCACCGTGCCGGGTGATGGCGTGATCGACTTCAGGCCGGTGTTCAAGCTGCTGGACGAGCGCGGTTACAAGGGATGGATGGTGGTGGAGGCCGAGCAGGATCCGGCGCTGGCCAACCCGTTCGAGTATGCGGTGAAAGCGCGCCGCTATATTCGGGAAACCGCCGGTATTTAAGCGGTAAGGGTGAATAAAGATCGAGGGGCGCTGCCAGCGCCCCTTTTTTGATGGCGGCGCGTTAGCCGCCGAGCGTTTGCCAGGTTGCGACCTGGCTGCCTGGCCATGGTGTAGCGGCATGCACGCCACGGGCGATCGCCCGAGCGAGGGTGTCCGCCGCCAGCGCGCCGATTTGCAGCACCGCCAGTTCGCGGCTGCCCTGTACCTCGCGCTGCCCGGTGGACAGGGCGAACACCACGTCGCCGTCAAACGGGCTGTGCAGCGGGCGAATAGCGCGCGCCATACCGTCTTGCGCCATGATGGCCACCCGTTTCAACTCCACTCGCGTCAGCGCCAGGTCGGTGGCGATGCAGGCCAGGGTGGTGTTCTTTCTGCCGCCCTGCGGCTATTGCACCATCCCGTCTTCACCCTGCGCATGCAGTTGCGCCAGCGCCGCCGCGCCGCCGTTGCCAAATTCACCGTTAATTTCATAAGGCGTCGCCCAGAAGGCGCGGGTGCCGGGTGCGACCACCGCACCCAAACTGTTGACCGCCACCAGCGCGCCGACGGTAGCGCCGTTGGTGGCCACGATCGACGCCGAACCGAGGCCGCCTTTCAGCTTGCCCATGCCGGTCATGGCGCCGTAGCCGGCCCCGACGGTGCCCAGCGGAAAGTCCAGGCCGGCCTTGCCGACCGCCTCGATGCCCAACTGGCGATACGGCGGCGTGAGCTGCCAGTTTTTGTCGCCGCCGTTGGCCAGATCGTACAGGCAGGCGGTGGGCACGATAGGGGAGACCGGCACGCCGGGTGCTGGGCGCAGCGCGTAGCCTTTACCCTGTTGCCCCAGCCAGGCTGCGACGCCATCCGCCGCCGCCAGACCGTAAACCGAACCGCCGCTGAACGTCAGCGCATCGATGGTCTGTACCAAATTGTCCTCACCGAGCGCGTCGGTTTCCCGGGTGGCGGGGCCGCCGCCGCGCACGTCCACGGCGGCAATCGCCGGGCTGTCCGGCAGGATCACCGTCGCGCCGGTGCGCACTCGGCTGTCCTGCGCCACGCCGACCTTCAGGCCGGGCACATCGGTAATCAGGTTGCGGGAGCCTGGACGCCCGGCGGCGGAAGTTGGCATAGCGGCACCTAATGGGGTGAGAGGAGAGAATATGCCGACGGCGGCGGTCAGGCCGGCCAGCGCGTGTAAAAAGGTTCGGCGGTTGATATGCAGGGGCCGGCACAGCGGCCCCTGCGGGTGGGGAATATTACGCATCGCCGTGCGGCTGCCCGGAACGCAAACGCGCCATATGGTAGGCGTCGACCAGCACGCCATCGCGCATGGCATAGCCGCGGCTGGTGCCCTCTATCTCGAAGCCGAACTTGCGGTATAGCGCGATGGCGGCCGGGTTGTCGGTGAACACCGTCAGTTCGATGCGCTCGATGGCGGCCCAGTTGTCGCACAGGTCGATCATCGCCCGCATCAGGCGGCTGCCGACGCCTTTGCCGTGGTAGCGCGGATCGACGCCGATGCCGAAGGTGGCGACGTGGCGGCGGCGAACGCGCTGATTCAGCATCACAACCAACTGGCCGGCAAGCTGCCCGTCGATGATGGCCGCCAGGTTATGCGTGCCCGGTTCGGGATTGGCGAGTCGCTTCTGCCAGGACTCGACGGACGGTAGCGGGAGCTGCAGCGTATCGCGGTAGACGGGCGTCTGCGAATAAAGATGATGCAGGGCTTGCGCATCCGTTGTTTCCACGTGGCGTATCACGATCTCGCTCATGTCGCTGCTCCTTTTGCTTACCGGTTGAATAACCTCTGAATTTATCCGTTTACTGCCTTGAGTCAATATTATTTCAACGGGTCAAAAAAAACGCTTTACAGGTGCGAATGATAATGATTATTATTGCGATGCGTTCCGGGGAGGGCATCAACCCTTGATACTCTCGCTGCGAAGGCACGACATTGCTCACATTGCTTCCAGTGTTTACTTAGCCAGCTCGGGTGCTGGCTTTTTTTTTGCCCTTTTTTCAGCCGTTTCCGCCTTCAACAAATCCGCTGCCCATCCGCTGTTTCATTCCATCGAAATTTTTGAACAGAGGCATGAGTTTTTTACGCTTTCTTATTCTGCTGGCAGGACTAGACTGTAAAAAAACATTGAGGAGAGTTGAATATGATTTATGTACGTAAAGCGGAAGACCGCGGCCACGCCAATCATGGCTGGCTGGATAGCTGGCACACCTTCTCATTTGCCGATTACTACGATCCGAACTTTATGGGATTCTCGGCGCTGCGGGTGATCAACGAAGATATGATCGATGCAGGGCAGGGTTTCGGTACTCACCCGCATAAAGACATGGAAATCCTGACCTACGTGCTGAGCGGCACGGTGGAACATCAGGACAGCATGGGCAACAAGGAGCAGATCCAGGCCGGTGAATTCCAGATCATGAGTGCGGGCACCGGGGTGCGTCACTCCGAGTACAACGCCAATCAGGATCGTCCGTTGCACCTGTACCAGATTTGGATCATCCCGGATCAGGTCGGGCTTGAGCCACGCTATGAGCAGCGCATGTTCGACGCGCCGCAGGGCCGTCAGCTGGTGCTGTCGCCGGATGCGCGTGACGGCTCGCTGAAGGTGTTCCAGGATATGACGCTGTCGCGTTGGGCGCTGAATAAAGGCGAGCAGGGGGAATGCCCGATCGCCGCCGGCCGTCGCGTTTGGATCCAGGTGGTGCGCGGCAAGGTCTCGGTCAACGGCCAGACCGCCGGCATCAGCGACGCGTTCGCGGTGTGGGATGAATCGGCACTGACGATCCAGGCCGACGAAGAGAGCGAAATCCTGCTGTTCGATCTGCCGCCGGTGTGATTAAGCGGTAAATATCAAGGGCTCACGGTGTGAGCCCTTGAGGTGAGTGACTCGCCTGCCGACGTTGCCTGACTTAACGCCGGCAAAACATATAAAAACAAGGAAAATCAATTTATTGATTTTCGGTTGATCGTCACAAAGGGGGAGAAACCACGCTTTTTCCCCTTTGTCTGCGTATGAAGGGCTCACGATGTGAGCCCTTTTTGCGTTGGCCGTCGCATAACCGACAATATCGGCCCGCCGTTTTTTTTGCTAAAATGACTGCCCATTCATGGTTAGTCAGTTCATTGATAATGAAGAAAAAACGGCCGGTACTCCAGGATGTGGCGGACAAGGTGGGCGTGACCAAGATGACGGTGAGCCGTTATCTGCGCAATCCCGACCAGGTTTCCGTCGCCCTGCAGCAAAAAATCGCCGTCGCGCTGGATGAGCTGGGCTACATCCCCAACCGCGCGCCGGACATCCTCTCCAACGCCACCAGCCGGGCGATTGGCGTGCTGTTGCCGTCGTTGACCAACCAGGTGTTCGCCGAAGTGCTGCGCGGCATCGAAAGCGTGACCGACGCGCACAACTACCAGACCATGCTGGCGCACTATGGCTACCTGCCGGAGCGTGAAGAAGAACGTCTGACCTCGCTGCTGTCTTACAATATCGACGGCCTGATCCTGTCTGAGCGCCATCACACGCCGCGCACCCTGAAAATGATCGAGGTGGCGGGCATTCCGGTGGTGGAGCTGATGGACTGCGTCTCGCCGTGCATCGATCTGGCGGTGGGCTTCAACAACTTCGAGGCGGCGCGCCAGATGACCCAGCAGATCATCGCGCACGGCCACCGTCACGTGGTCTATTTCGGCGCCCGTCAGGATGAACGTACCATCATCAAGCAGCAGGGGTATGAGCAGGCGATGCGTGAATCCGGCCTGGAACCGTACAGCATCATGACCGCGCGATCTTCCTCCTATTCCGCCGGCGGTGAACTGCTGCGCGTGGCGCAGCGCGACTATCCGCAGATCGACAGTATCTTCTGCACCAACGATGACCTGGCGATCGGCGCGGCCTTCGAGTGCCAGCGGCAGGGGCTGTCGATCCCGCAGGACATGGCGATCGCCGGCTTCCACGGCCATGACATCGGCCAGGTGATGGTGCCGAAGCTGGCCAGCGTGCTGACGCCGCGTGAACGCATGGGGCAGATCGGCGCCGAGCGCTTGCTGGCCCGGCTGCGCGGTGAAACGGTGTGCCCACGCATGGTGGACGTCGGTTTCACTGTGATCCCCGGTGGCAGTATCTGAGCCATTTTAACGTTCTGTTTTAACACCCTTTCTTTTTGCAGCGCGCCCTGAGGCGCGCTGGTTATCCCGCCTGTAAGCCCGCCGCTCGTTGCCGACATAAGTTTGATCTCTGTCCCAGAACGCGAATTTTAGCCGCTTACCCGGTTCCGGCGCTCATGTTGTTACCGGTATCATGATACCGGTAACAACGAGTGTGCGGTCATCTTGCTGCAAGACTGAACCTCTGACTCAACAACACCTACAGCTCTTCTTAAACACCGGGAAAGAGCCTAAAAATAAAACAACCGCACGCTTTACGCCTATCGTAAAGAGAGTCGCGATAAAAGGTTGGAGAAAAACTATGCCATTAGTGATTGTTGCAGGCGGCGTAGCGCTGCTGCTGCTGCTGATGATCCGCTTCAAGCTGAACGGCTTTATCTCTCTGGTTCTGGTTGCCCTGGCGGTCGGGATTGCACAGGGTATGCCGGTCGATAAGGTCATCGGCTCCATCAAGGCCGGCGTGGGCGGTACGCTAGGCAGCCTGGCGCTGATCATGGGCTTCGGCGCCATGCTCGGCAAGCTGCTGGCGGACTGCGGCGGCGCACAGCGCATCGCCACCACGCTGATCGACAAGTTCGGCAGAAAACACATTCAATGGGCGGTGGTGCTGACCGGCTTCACCGTCGGCTTCGCGCTGTTCTACGAAGTGGGCTTCGTGCTGTTGCTGCCGCTGGTGTTCACCATCGCCGCCTCCGCACGCATTCCGCTGCTGTACGTCGGCGTGCCGATGGCCGCCGCGCTGTCGGTGACTCACGGCTTCCTGCCACCGCATCCAGGCCCGACCGCCATCGCCACCATCTTCCATGCTGACATGGGTAAAACCCTGTTGTACGGCACGCTGCTGGCGATCCCGACGGTGATCCTGGCCGGCCCGGTCTATGCCCGCTTCCTGAAAGGCATCGACAAGCCGGTGCCGGAAGGCCTGTACAACCCGAAAACCTTTACCGACGCGGAGATGCCGAGCTTTGGCGTCAGCGTTGCCACGTCGCTGGTGCCGGTGATCCTGATGGCGCTGCGCGCGGTGGCTGAAATGGTGCTGCCGAAGGGCCACAGCCTGCTGCGCTTCGCCGAGTTCTTCGGCGACCCGGTGATGGCGACCCTGATCGCCGTGCTGATCGCCATCTTCACCTTCGGCCTGAACCGTGGCCGCACCATGGATGAAGTGATGGGCACCATCACCGACTCGATTAAAATCATCGCGATGATGCTGTTGATCATCGGCGGTGGCGGCGCCTTTAAACAGGTGCTGGTGGACAGCGGCGTCGAGCAGTACATCGCCGGCCTGATGGAAGGCAGCAACGTTTCGCCGATTCTGATGGCCTGGTCAATCGCCGCCGCGCTGCGTCTGGCGCTGGGTTCCGCCACCGTGGCGGCAATCACCGCCGGCGGCATCGTCGCGCCGCTGATCGCCACCACCGGCGTCAGCCCTGAGCTGATGGTGATTGCGGTCGGCTCCGGCAGCGTCATCTTCTCGCACGTCAACGATCCGGGCTTCTGGCTGTTCAAGGAGTATTTCAACCTGAGCATCATGGAAACCATCAAATCCTGGTCGGTGCTGGAAACCATCATCTCGGTGTGCGGCCTGGTGGGCTGTCTGCTGCTGGCGACGGTCGTATAATCTTTATCCGGCGCCCTGCGGGGCGTCGGCGTTCCAGAGTATCTTTATCAGTTGGGACGCATTTGGCGCGCTTGCGCCAGTTCCCATAGGGGCATGACACAATGAGCAATCCGCAGAATCACGTATTTATCCTGATGGGCGTATCCGGCAGCGGCAAATCCGCCGTAGCCAGCACTGTCGCCCACGAGGCCGAGGCCGCCATGCTGGACGGCGATTATCTGCATCCGCGCGCCAACATCAACAAAATGGCTGCCGGGCACGCGCTGGACGACAACGATCGCGCCCCGTGGCTGGCGGCCTTGAACGACGCCATCTTCGCCATGCAACGCACCAATCCCGTGTCGCTGCTGGTCTGCTCGGCGTTGAAAAAAAGCTATCGTGACCGCCTGCGCGAAGGGAATAGCAACCTGCATTTCCTCTACCTGAAAGGCGACAAGGCGGTGATCGAGGAGCGCCTGAAGCAGCGCAAAGGTCACTTCTTCAAACCGCAGATGCTGGTTTCGCAGTTCGCCACGTTGGAAGAGCCGGGTGAGCAGGAGCCGGATGTGCAAGCGATTGACATCAACCAGCCGCTGGACGGCGTGGTCGCCGATACGCTCGCCTATATTCGCCGCGTTACCGCCCGCTGAGCGCGGGCCGTTGTCGGCGCCGCCAGGCGCCTACAGCTTCATGTAAGCCCGCACGCCGTCCAGGAACATCTGGGTCGACAGCATCACCAGAATCAGCCCCATCAACCGCTCCAGCGCGCTGACGCCTTTGCTGCCCAGCAGGCGCAGGAACAGGTTCGACATCAGCAAAATGGCCGCAGAGAGACCCCAGGCGATCAACAGCGCTGCCACCAGATGGGGCAGCTGATGCGGATACTGGTGCGACAGCAGCATCAGCGCCGCCAGAATCGATGGCCCGGCCACCAGCGGGATCGCCAGCAGCACCAGGAACGGCTCCTCGCCGGCGGACAGCCCGGAGCTGTTCCCCTCCTGCGTGGGGAAAATCATCTTGATGGCGATCAGAAACAGGATGATGCCGCCGGAAATGGAGACGGTTTCGGTGCGCAGATTGAGGAACGCCAGAATTTTCTCGCCGGCGAACAGGAAGATCAGCATCAGCAGCAGGGCGATCAGCAGCTCGCGGATCAGCACCACCCGGCGGCGGCGCGGTTCCAGGTGCTTGAGCACCGACATGAAAATCGGCAGGTTGCCCAGCGGATCCATAATTAAAAACAGCAATACCGTAGCGGAAATCATCTCTGTCATGGTGACCTCGTGATCGGGAAAACGCCTCGGCCTTTTCGGCCGCGTCCTTGCCTATACCCTATGGATTTCAAATTGCAGCTAGGCGCCCAGCGATCGCATCCCCAGGAGCTTACTCAAGTAAGTGACTGGGGATGCGATCGTGCAGGTAACAACGCTGCAGTTTGAAAGACGACGGGTATATAAGAAGGATTGCTGAGAAATCCTCAGCCATCGAATAAATTCACTTTGCGCCCGCGCCGACATTTTGTAAGGTGAGGAGATATTGCACACAACTCGTTATCACCTACATAAGCCCTTATCCGGGCGGGATACAGATATTATGAAAAACGTTGGTTTCATCGGTTGGCGCGGAATGGTCGGCTCGGTTCTCATGCAACGCATGACGGAAGAGCGCGATTTCGACGCCATTCGCCCGGTCTTTTTCTCCACCTCGCAGCACGGTTCTGCCGCGCCGGCCTTCGGCGGCCAGCAAGGCACGCTGCAGGATGCGTATGACATCGACGCACTGAGCGCGCTCGATATCATTATTACCTGTCAGGGCGGCGATTATACCAACGAAGTCTATCCTAAGCTGCGCGCCAGCGGTTGGCAGGGTTACTGGATCGACGCGGCCTCGTCGCTGCGCATGCAGGACGACGCCATTATCATCCTGGATCCGGTCAACCACGCGGTGATCCAGCAGGGCCTGGACAAAGGCATCAAAACCTTCGTCGGCGGCAACTGCACCGTCAGCCTGATGCTGATGTCCCTCGGCGGCCTGTTCGCCAACGATCTGGTGGAGTGGGCGTCGGTCGCCACCTACCAGGCGGCCTCCGGCGGCGGCGCGCGCCACATGCGCGAACTGTTGACCCAAATGGGTATGCTGCACGCCGACGTGGCGAAAGAGCTACAGGACCCGGCTTCCGCCATTCTGGATATCGAGCGCAAGGTGACCGAAGCCACCCGCAGCGGCAAACTGCCGACCGATAACTTCGGCGTGCCGCTGGCCGGCAGCCTGATCCCATGGATCGACAAGCAGCTCGACAACGGCCAGAGCCGCGAAGAGTGGAAAGGCCAGGCGGAAACCAACAAGATTCTGAACACCGGCAGCGTGATCCCGGTCGATGGCCTGTGCGTGCGCGTGGGCGCGCTGCGCTGCCACAGCCAGGCGTTCACCCTGAAGCTGAAAAAAGACGTGTCGCTGCCGGAAATCGAGCAGATGCTGGCGACGCACAACGACTGGGTGCGCGTGATCCCGAACGACCGCGAGCTGACCATGCGCGAACTGACGCCGGCGGCGGTGACCGGCACGCTGAATACGCCGGTCGGCCGTCTGCGCAAGCTGAACATGGGGCCAGAGTACCTGTCGGCGTTCACCGTGGGCGACCAGCTGCTGTGGGGCGCGGCCGAGCCGCTGCGCCGCATGCTGCGCATCCTGTTGTAAACCCGCACTTCCTGGGGGCTGGCTGATTTCAGCCCCCTAAAGCCTTATTTTCCGCCTTTTTGTTCGCCGCGCACCGCGTCGGACAACGTCACCGCAAGCCTCGTTTCACTGGGCTTCACCCCGCATATCGCCTCGTCGGCCGCCGCATTCAGACGCCGCCGGGCTGGCAGTTTTCTTAATGAAGAATTTTCCTGAGCAATGCTGAGCAGTTTTTAACAGACATTGGCTATGCTTAACGCATGGGTGAACACTTTTTCACCATGACTGAAATATTTCAAAAAATAAGCATAAAGAGCGAAATTCAGGTCGGCAGAGTAAAGATTGGTCAATAACCGACCGCAATCACGCTTTAGAGTCCGAATGCATTGCATGATGACCAAAACGGCCAAGGAATAACCAACAAGCCGTGCTTAGATCATGCTGTTAATCTAAGGAAGAAGACTATGCCTGTACTTCCCGATCGTGACGTGATTGATCAGATCATCTCCGGCCATTACGCCGACCCTTTTGCTCTGCTTGGCATGCATGCGACCGATAACGGTCTGCAGGTGCGCGCGCTGCTGCCGGACGCCGGCGCAGTCTGGCTGGTAGAACAGCAAACCGGCCGGCGGCTGGTGCAGCTGAACTGCGACGATCCGCGCGGTTTCTTCAGCGCCGTGGTGCCGCGGCGAAAAAATCCTTTCCGCTATCAGCTGCAGGTCAGCTGGCGCGATCACCAACAGACTGTCGACGATCCCTACCGGTTTGGCCCGCTGCTGCAGGATATCGACAGTTGGCTATTGGCCGAGGGCACGCATTTGCGTCCCTATGAACGGCTGGGCGCCCACCTCGTTACGCTGGATGGCATCGACGGCGTCAGTTTTGCGGTCTGGGCGCCCAACGCCCAGCGCGTCTCGGTGGTGGGGGAGTTCAACTTCTGGGACGGCCGCCGCCATCCGATGCGTCTGCGGCGTGAGAACGGCATTTGGGAGCTGTTCCTGCCCGGCGTGCGGGCCGGCCAGCTGTACAAATATGAAATCGTCGATTGCTACGGCAATACCCAGCTGAAAGCCGATCCTTACGCCTTTGAGGCGCAGATGCGCCCGGATACCGCCTCGCTGGTGGCGCCGCTGCCGGAGGGGGTGCCGTCGACGCCGGCGCGCCGCCGCGCCAACGATTTTGACCAGCCGATCGCCATCTACGAGGTGCATCTCGGCTCATGGCGCCGCCACACCGATAATCACTTCTGGCTTAGCTATGGCGAGCTGGCGGTGCAGCTTATCGACTATGTGAAGGACATGGGATTCACCCATATCGAGCTGCTGCCGATCAACGAGCACCCGTTCGACGGCAGCTGGGGCTATCAGCCGCTGGGGCTGTATGCGCCGACCCGTCGCTTCGGCACGCCGGCCGATTTCAGGGCGTTCGTGGCGGCGGCGCATGAGGCGGGCATCAACGTGATCCTTGACTGGGTGCCGGGGCACTTCCCGAGCGACGCCTACGGCCTGGCGAATTTCGACGGCACCGCGCTGTACGAATACGCCGATCCGCGTGAGGGCTACCACCAGGACTGGAATACGCTGATCTACAACTACGGCCGTCACGAGGTGCGCAACTACCTGGCGGGCAACGCGCTGTATTGGCTGGAGCGTTTCGGTATCGATGCGCTGCGGGTCGATGCGGTGGCGTCGATGATTTATCGCGACTACAGCCGCGCCGACGGCGAGTGGGTGCCGAATTACTACGGTGGCAACGAGAACCTGGAGGCCATCGCCTTCCTGCGTTATACCAACCAAACTATTGGCCAGGCGCAGCCGGGCGCGGTGACGCTGGCGGAGGAGTCCACCGACTATCCCGGCGTCACTCTGCCGCCGGACGCCAACGGCCTGGGGTTCCACTACAAATGGAACCTCGGCTGGATGCACGACACGCTCAATTACATGAAGTGCGATCCGGTGCACCGCAAATATCACCACAACCAGATGACCTTCGGCATGCTGTATGCCTATACCGAGAACTTCGTGTTACCTATCTCGCACGATGAAGTGGTGCACGGCAAAAAATCGGTCCTCGACCGCATGCCGGGCGACGCCTGGCAAAAGTTCGCCAACCTGCGCGCCTATTACGGGTTTATGTGGGCGCATCCGGGCAAAAAGCTGCTGTTTATGGGCTGCGAATTTGCGCAGGGGCGCGAGTGGAATTTCGATACCAGCCTCGACTGGCATTTATTGGAAGGGTTGGATAACTGGCATAACGGCGTGCAGCGGCTGGTGCGCGATCTGAACCACTGCTACCGGCAGCAGGCGCCGCTGTACGAGCGCGACTACCGGCCGGACGGCTTCGAGTGGCTGGTGGTCGACGATCACGATAACTCGGTGTTCGCCTTCGCGCGCTACGATTCGCAGGGCAATGAGCTGATCGCCATCAGCAACTTTACCCCGGTGCCGCGCTACCGCTACCGCATCGGCCTCTCGCGCGCCGGTGACTACCGCGAGATCCTCAATACCGATTCGCACCACTATCACGGCAGCAACGCCGGCAATCAGGGGCGGGTCTCTTCTGAAGCGGTCGGCAGCCACGGCCGCGACTTCTCCATCTGCGTAACGCTGCCGCCGCTGGCGACCATTTATCTGCTGCGGGAGGCGCCATGACGGAGCTGACGGCCGGCCTCGCCGCGCCGCTGGGCGCGCATTACGACGGCGAAGGCATCAACTTTACCCTGTACTCGGCGCACGCCGAGCGGGTGGAGCTGTGCCTGTTCGACGGCCAGCAGCGCGAAGTGCGCCTGCCGCTGCCGGCGCGCAGCGGCGATATCTGGCATGGCTATTTGCCGGGCGGCAGGCCGGGGCAACGTTACGGTTACCGGGTCTACGGCCCGTTTGACCCGGCGAACGGACAGCGTTTCAACCCCAACAAACTGGCGCTCGATCCAGCCGCGCGCGCGGTGGAAGGGCCGGTGGGGGACCACCCGCACCTGCACGGCGGTTATGAGCAGCCGGACCCGCACGACAGCGCAGAGCTAATGCCGAAATGTGTGGTGGTGGACGAACGGTATGACTGGCAGGACGATCGCCCGCCTGCCACGCCCTGGGGCCAGACGGTGATTTATGAAGCGCACGTGCGCGGCCTGACGCTGCTGCACCCGAAGATCCCGCCGGCGCTGCGCGGCAGCTTCGCCGCATTGGGGCACCCGGCGATGATCGCCCACTTCAAACGCCTCGGCATCACCGCGCTGGAACTGCTGCCGGTGCAGCAACATACCTCCGAACCGCGCCTGCAGCGGTTGGGGCTGATCAACTATTGGGGCTATAACGTGCTGGCGCCCTATGCGCCGGACAACCGCTACGCCAGCCTGAGCACCGATGCCACGCCGCTGAACGAATTCCGCGATGCGGTCAAGGCGCTGCACCAAGCCGGCATCGAGGTGATCCTGGACGTGGTGTTTAACCACAGCGCCGAGCTGGATAGGGACGGGCCGATGCTGTCGCTGAGCGGCATCGATAACCTGAGCTACTACTGGCTGACGCCCGAAGGGGACTATGTCAACGACACCGGCTGCGGCAACACGCTGCGGTTGGATCAGCCGCAAGGCGTGGCCTGGGTGATGGATTGCCTGCGTTTTTGGGTACGGGAGTGCCACGTCGACGGCTTCCGTTTCGATCTGGGCAGCGTGCTCGGCCGCACGCCGGAGTTCGATCGCGATGCCCCGCTGTTCCAGGCGATGCTGGCGGACGATGTGCTGTCGCGCTGCAAGCTGATCGCTGAACCCTGGGACGTTGGCCCCGGTGGCTATCAGGTGGGGGCGTTTCCCGGCCGCTTCGCCGAATGGAACGACCATTACCGCGATGACATGCGCCGTTTCTGGCTGCAGAGCGGCGTGTCGCTCGGCCAGTTCGCCCGGCGTTTTGCCGCTTCCAGCGATCTGTATAACCAGCGCGGGCGAGCGCCTTACGCCACCGTCAATATGCTGACCGCCCATGATGGTTTTACCCTGCAAGACGTGGTCAGCTTCAATGAGAAACACAATCAGCCCAACGGCGAGGGCAACCGCGACGGCAGCGATCGCAATTTCAGCAACAACCACGGCGTCGAAGGCCTGGTGGCCGACGACGCCATTGTGCAACGCCGCAGGGCCAGCCAGCGGGCGATGCTCGCTACGCTGTTGCTGTCCCAGGGAACGCCGATGCTGCTGGCCGGCGATGAACAGGGACACAGCCAGCAGGGGAACAACAATGCCTATTGTCAGGACAACGCCACCACCTGGCTCGATTGGGCCACGGCGGACGATGCGCTAACCGATTACGTCGCGGCACTGATCGCGCTGCGCCGCCAGATCCCCGCGCTGCAGCAGGACCGCTGGTGGCAGCAGGATGACGGCAGCGTGCAGTGGCTGAACGCGCAAGGGCAGGCGCTCGACGCGCAGCAGTGGGAGCAGGGCGAGCCGCTCATGCAGATCCTGCTGTCGCAGCGCTGGCTGCTGCTGATCAACGCCACGCCGCAAACGACGGAGATGAGGTTGCCGGAAGGCGATTGGCAGGTTGTCGCCCCGTTCACTCAGGAAGACTCACGGGCGGTATTGCCCGCCTGGCACCAGGCCGCGCGCTCGCTTTGCGTACTGGTACGGAAATAATAAAAGGAGTCCGCTATGGTTAGGTTTGAAAATAAAGACCCCCTGATGTTGGCGCGCCAGTTGCCGATTAAATCCGTAGCGCTGATCCTGGCCGGCGGCCGCGGTTCACGTCTGAAAGATTTGACCTCCACCCGCGCCAAGCCCGCCGTCCACTTTGGCGGCAAATTCCGCATCATCGACTTCGCCTTGTCGAACTGCCTGAACTCCGGCATCCGCCGCATCGGCGTGATCACCCAATACCAGTCGCACACGCTGGTGCAGCACATTCAGCGCGGCTGGTCATTCCTCAACGAGGAGATGAATGAGTTCGTCGATCTGCTGCCGGCCCAGCAGCGCCTCAGCACCGAGCATTGGTACAAGGGCACCGCAGACGCGGTGTACCAGAACCTGGATATCATCCGCCGCTACGAGGCCGAATACGTGGTGATCCTGGCGGGCGATCACATCTACAAGATGGATTATTCGCGCATGCTGATCGACCACGTCGAGAAGGGCGCTCAGTGCACTGTGGCTTGCCTGCCGGTGCCGCGCAGCGAGGCCGGTGAATTCGGCGTGATGAAGGTGGATGAAAGCGATCGCATCATCGAGTTTCTGGAAAAACCCACCGATCCGCCGGCGATGCCGGGCAACCCGGATATGTCGCTGGCCAGCATGGGCATCTATATTTTTAATGCCGCCTACCTGTTCCAGCTATTGGAGGAGGATATGTCGACCCCCGGCTCCAGCCACGACTTCGGCAAGGATCTGATCCCGAAAATCACCGCGCAGCAGGCGGCGTGGGCACATCCGTTTACCTTATCCTGCGTGACGTCCAACCCCGACTTGCCGCCGTACTGGCGCGACGTGGGCACGCTGGACGCCTACTGGCGCGCCAATCTCGATCTGGCGTCGGTGACGCCGGAGCTGGACATGTACGACCGCGCCTGGCCGATCCGCACCCACATGGAACCGCTGCCGCCGGCCAAGTTTGTGCAGGATCGCTCCGGTAGCCATGGCATGACCATGAATTCGCTGGTGTCCGGCGGTTGCATCGTGTCTGGGTCGGTGGTGGTGCATTCGGTGCTGTTCCCGCGCGTGCGAGTGAACTCGTTTTGCACCATCGACTCTACCGTATTGTTGCCGGACGTGAACGTCGGCCGTTCCTGCCGCCTGCGGCGCTGCATCATCGACCGCGCCTGCCACATTCCGGAGGGCATGGTGATCGGGGAAAACGCCGATGAGGACAGCAAGCGTTTTTATCGCTCGGAAGGCGGCATCGTGCTGGTGACGCGCGAAATGTTGTCAAAATTGTGAGTTAACGTGGGCGGCAGAACGATAGCCTGCCGCCCGATGAACGGTTCGATGGCTTGCGCAACGCGGCACACATAACAGCGGCAAGCCTGCTTTATTTCTTATCCAGAGGCCTTCGGCCGACTTTCAGGAGTGATAATGCAGGTCTTACACGTATGTTCTGAAATGTTCCCCCTGCTGAAAACGGGCGGACTCGCAGACGTGGTTGGCGCACTGCCGGCGGCGCAAATCGCCGAAGGCGCCGATGTTCGGGTGCTATTGCCCGCTTTCCCTGACGTACGCAACGGCATTCCGGACACCGTGCTGGTGGCGGAAATCGATTCGTTCGCCGGCCGGGTGGGCCTGCGTTACGGCACCTATCATGGCGTGGGCATTTACCTGATCGATGCGCCCTGGCTGTATGACCGGCCGGGCAGCCCGTACCACGATCAGTCCATGTACGCCTACCCCGACAACCACCGGCGCTTTGCGCTGCTGGGCTGGATGGCCTGCGAGCTGGCCAAGGGGCTGGATCGCTACTGGCGCCCGCAGCTGGTGCACGCCCACGACTGGCACGCCGGTCTCAGCTGCGCCTATCTGGCCGCCAACGGCCACCCAGCGCGTTCGGTGTTCACGGTGCACAACCTGGCCTACCAGGGGCTGTTCTCCGCCCATCACGTGACCGAGCTGTGGCTGCCGGCGTCGTTTTACAACGTCTATGGCCTGGAGTTCTACGGCCAGATGTCGTTCCTCAAGGCCGGGTTGTTTTATGCCGACCACGTGACCGCCGTCAGCCCGACCTATGCGCGCGAGATCACCCGGCCGGAGTTCGGCTACGGCATGGAGGGGCTGCTGCAGGAGCGGCAGCGGCAGGGCAGGCTGAGCGGCATCCTCAACGGCGTGGACGACAAGATTTGGGATCCGGCCCACGACCCGCGGCTGAGCGCCCGCTATGACGCCGACGATCTGAAAAGCAAGGTCAAAAACAAGCTGCATCTGCAAAAGGCCATGGGACTGAAGGTGGACGAATCGCTGCCGGTGTTCGCGGTGGTGAGCCGATTGACCAACCAGAAAGGCCTCGATCTGGTGCTGCAGGCGTTGCCCGAATTGCTGGCGCAGGGCGGGCAGTTGGCGCTGCTGGGCGCCGGCGACGCGGTGCTGCAGCAGGCGTTTCTGGCCGCCGCCGCCGACTACCCTGAGCAGGTCGGCGTGCAGATCGGTTATCACGAATCCTTCTCCCACCGCATCATCGGCGGCGCCGACGTGATTCTGGTGCCGAGCCGCTTCGAGCCCTGCGGCCTGACGCAGCTCTACGGCCTGAAATACGGCACGCTGCCGCTGGTGCGCCGTACCGGCGGGCTGGCGGACACGGTCGTGGACTGCGCCCTAGAGAACCTGGCCGACGGCACCGCCAGCGGATTTGTGTTCGACGATTGCGACGCCGTCGCGCTGGGCAACGCCATCCGCCGCGCCATGGTGCTGTGGAGCCGGCCGAAACACTGGCGCCACGTTCAGCGCCACGCCATGAGTGTGGACTTCGGCTGGCCGGTGGCGGCGAAAGAGTATTTATCGCTTTATCAACGCTTGTAGCCCGCGTTTCGCGTCTCGGGTTGACGCACGGCGGGCAGCCGTAAGGGTAGATTGTCGGGGCGCGGTGTACCGCGTCCATGTTCAGCGGAGCCCGCTATTCCGCGGCGAATGGCGGGGCTCCCTACAAGGGATTAAAAAGCCATGACTTCACCGTTTAGTTACACCTCACCTACGGTCAGTGTGGAAGCGCTGAAACACTCCATCGCCTATAAGCTGATGTTTATCGTCGGCAAGGATCCGGCTATCGCCAACCGGCACGATTGGCTGAACGCCGTGCTGTTCGCGGTGCGCGATCGCATGGTGGAGCGCTGGCTGCGTTCCAACCGCGCCCAGCTGTCTCAAGACGTGCGGCAGGTGTATTACCTGTCGATGGAGTTCCTGATCGGCCGCACTCTGTCTAACGCGCTGCTGTCGATGGGCATCTATCAGGATATCGACAATGCGCTGAATGAGATGGGGCTGAACCTGGCGGAGCTGCTGGAGGAAGAGAACGACCCCGGGCTCGGTAACGGCGGTCTGGGCCGGCTGGCGGCCTGCTTCCTCGACTCGCTGGCCACGCTGGCGCTGCCGGGGCGCGGCTACGGCATTCGCTATGAATACGGCATGTTCAAGCAGAACATCGTCAACGGCCAACAGATGGAATCGCCGGACTACTGGCTGGAGTACGGCAATCCGTGGGAGTTTCCGCGCCATAACACTCGCTACAAGGTGCGCTTCGGCGGCCGCGTGCAGCAGGAGGGCGCCAAGGCGCGTTGGCTGGAGACCGAAGAGGTCGTGGCCATCGCCTACGATCAGGTGATCCCCGGTTTTGACACTGACGCCACCAACACGCTGCGGTTATGGGGCGCGCAGGCCAGTAACGAGATCAACCTCGGCAAGTTCAACCAGGGCGATTACTTCGCGGCGGTGGAAGATAAAAACCATTCGGAGAACGTGTCGCGCGTGCTGTATCCGGACGATTCGACCTCCTCCGGGCGCGAACTGCGGCTGCGGCAGGAGTATTTCCTGGTGTCGGCCACGGTACAGGATATCCTCAATCGCCATTGGCTGATGCACAAAACCTTCGACAACCTGGCGGACAAAATCGCCATTCACCTCAACGACACCCACCCGGTATTGTCGATTCCCGAGCTGATGCACCGGCTGATCGACGAGCACAAATTCAAGTGGCTCGACGCCTGGGAAGTGGTGGAGCAGGTGTTCTCTTACACCAACCACACGCTGATGAGCGAGGCGCTGGAAACCTGGCCGCTGGACATGATAGGCCGCATCTTGCCGCGCCACCTGCAGCTGATTTTCGAAATCAACGATCACTTCCTCAAGATGGTGCAGGAAGTGGCGCCGGGCGACAACGATCTGCTGGCGCGGGTCTCGATCATCGACGAAACCAACGGCCGCCGGGTGCGCATGGCGTGGCTGGCGGTGGTGGCCAGCCACAAGGTCAACGGCGTTTCCGCTCTGCATTCTGAACTGATGGTGCAGTCGTTGTTCGCCGACTTCGCCCGGCTGTTCCCGACTCGTTTCTGCAACAAAACCAACGGGGTAACGCCGCGTCGTTGGCTGGCGCTGGCCAACCCGCCGCTGGCGGCGGTGCTGGACGACTGCATCGGCCAAACCTGGCGCACCGATCTCAGCCAACTGAGCGAGATCCAGGCCAATATCGACTACCCGAGCTTCCTGCAGGCGGTACAGCGCGCCAAGCGGCAGAACAAGGAGCGGCTGGCGCTGTATATCGCCAAAACGCTCAACGTGGTGGTTAACCCGGATGCGTTGTTCGACGTGCAGATCAAGCGCATCCACGAGTACAAACGGCAGCTGCTCAACGTGCTGCACGTCATCACGCTGTATAACCGTTTGCTGGACGATCCGGAGATCGAGCGCGTGCCGCGGGTGGTGATCTTCGCCGGCAAGGCGGCCTCGGCCTACTATGCCGCCAAGCAGATCATCCGCTTGATCAACGACGTGGCCAAAGTGATCAACAACGATCCGCGCGTGCATACCCAACTGAAGGTGGTGTTCATTCCGAACTACGGCGTCAGCCTGGCGCAGATCATCATCCCGGCGGCGGATCTGTCCGAACAGATCTCGCTGGCGGGCACCGAGGCCTCGGGCACCAGCAATATGAAGTTCGCGCTGAACGGCGCGCTGACCATCGGCACGCTGGACGGCGCCAACGTCGAGATGCGCGAGCACGTGGGGGAGGAGAACATCTTTATCTTCGGCAATACCGCCGAGCAGGTCGAGGAGCTGCGCCGCAACGGTTACAACCCGCGCCAGTACTATGAGCAAGACCCGGAGCTGCATCAGGCGCTGACGCAGATCGCCACCGGCGTGTTCAGCCCGGAAGAGCCGAAACGCTATGGCAATCTGTTCGACTCGCTGGTCAACCTCGGCGACCACTATCAGCTGTTGGCGGATTACCGCAGCTATGTGGACACGCAGGACAAGGTGGACGAGGTCTATCTCAATCAGGACGAATGGACGCGGCGCGCGGTGCTGAACATCGCCAACATGGGCTACTTCTCCTCCGATCGCACCATTCAGGAATACGCGGACGAAATCTGGCACATTCAGCCGGTGAAGCTGTAAAGCGGGGCAGGAAAAAAGCAAAGGGCCGGATAATCGGCCCTTTTTCGTTTTTTCGTTACGCTGCGGCTCAGGAAGCCAGAGACAGCGCTTTCGTTTTCGCGTGTTCTGCCAGCCAGGCTTTCACTCGCGCCTGCTGCGCCTCGTCCAGCCACATACCCAGCTTGGTACGGCGCCAGATGGCGTCGGCCAGCTCTACGACCCACTCTTTCTCGGTCAGGTAGCGCAGCTCGGCTTCATACAGACCGTGGCCGAAATCTTCGCCCAGATCGGCGAGGCCGTTGGCGCCGGCCAGGATCAGCTCGCTCTGGCTGCCGTAGGTGCGGGCATAGCGGCGCGCGAGAGCTTCCGGCAACCAGCCGTGCGCACGGCGCAGTTTGGCCGCGTAGCCGTCGCGGTCGCCGTCGATGTCACCGCCCGGCAGCGTGGCGTTTTTGGTCCACGCCGGGCCGCAGCCTGGGTAGTAGTGGGCCAGTTTTTCCATCGCATGCTCGGCCAGCTTGCGGTAGGTGGTCAGCTTGCCGCCGAAGACCGACAGCAGCGGCGCTTTGCCCTGCTCATCGTGCACGTCCAGCGTGTAATCGCGGGTGATCGCCTGCGGTGAATCGGACTCGTCGTCGCACAGCGGACGCACGCCGGAGTAAGTCCAGACGATGTCGTCGCGGCCCAGCTGCTTCTTGAAGTGATCGTTGTACACTTTCAGCAGATAAGCGATTTCGTTCTCGTCGATCTTCACGTCCTTCGGATCGCCTTTGTACTCCACGTCGGTGGTGCCGATGATGGAGAACTCGTCATTCCACGGGATCACGAACACGATGCGGTGGTCTTCGTTCTGCAGAATGTAAGACTGCGGCTGATCGTGCACGCGCGGCACCACGATGTGGCTGCCTTTGATCAGACGGATGCCGTAAGGTGATTTCAGCTTCAGGCCGTCGTCGAAGAAGTTTTTCACCCACGGGCCGGTGGCGTTCACCAGGCCTTTGGCGCGCCAGGTGAAGGTTTTGCCGCTGTCGATATCGACCGCTTCCACCATCCACAGGCCGTTTTCACGCCATGCGCGGGTCACTTTGGTGCGGGTGCGCACTTCGCCGCCGCGTTTTTCCACTTCCTGCGCGTTCAGCACCACCAGGCGAGCATCGTCAACCCAGCAGTCGGAATATTCGAAACCGCGCTTCAGTTCAGGCTTCAGCACCGACTCTGGTCCAAAGCGCAACCCCTTGCTGCCCGGCAGGCTGGTGCGTTTGCCCAAGTGATCGTACAGGAACAGGCCGATACGGATCATCCAGGCCGGACGCAGATGCGGCTGGTGCGGCAGGCGGAAACGCATCGGGAACGCGATGTGCGGTGCCAGCTTCAGCAGCACTTCACGCTCGGCCAGCGCTTCGCTCACCAGACGGAATTCGTAGTGTTCCAGGTAGCGCAGGCCACCGTGGATCAGTTTGGAACTGGCGGAAGACGTAGCACAGGCCAAGTCTTGCGCTTCCAGTAGCAGTACCGACAGCCCGCGCCCGGCAGCATCCGCCGCGATGCCGGCACCGTTGATGCCGCCACCGATAACGATCAAGTCTTTGGTTTCCACGTCATCTTCCTCCAGATGTTCGAAATAGCTCTTTCATGTTCGTTTTCGCTCATGATTGTAATCAAAAACCAACAAGCAAGCCAAGACTTAACCAAACAAAAACATTTAGGCGTGATAGAGGTAACAGTTTGGTGATGATAGTCACATAAATGATGTGGATATGGCGCGAGCGCGCAAACGGCTGTCGATGAAGAGGGCGGGGAGTAGGAAACGGGGCGGCGGCGCGCCCCGCAGGTTAACAGCGGATCAGCACAGCTCCAGTTGCACGTCGTACTGCTCGATGATTTTCATCACGCTCGGCGGCGGCAGCTGGTCGGTAAACAGGTAGTCGATCAGGTTCATGTTGCCCAGGTTGACCATGGCGTTGCGGCCGAATTTAGAGTGGTCGGTGACCAGCATCACGCAGCGGGAATTTTCGATAATCGCGCGTTTGGTGCGCACTTCGTGATAGTCGAATTCGAGCAGCGAGCCGTCCATATCGATGCCGCTGATGCCGAGAATGCCGTAATCGAGGCGGAATTGAGAGATAAAGTCCAGGGTGGCTTCGCCCATGATGCCGCCGTCACGGGTGCGCACTTCGCCGCCGGCCAGGATCAGGCGGAAGTCTTCCTTGGCGGTCAGCAGGGTGGCGACGTTGAGGTTGTTGGTGACCACGCGCAGGTTCTTGTGGTTCATCAGCGCATGGGCCACCGCTTCCGGCGTGGTGCCGATATCGATGAACAGCGTGGCGCCGTCCGGGATCTGGCTGGCGACGCGCTGCGCGATGCGGGCTTTCTCTTCCGACCACATCACCTTGCGATCGTTATAGGCAGCGTTGACCGAGCTGGAAGGCAGCGCCGCGCCGCCGTGGTGACGCTGGATCTTGTTCTGGTCGGCCAGGTCATTCAAATCGCGGCGAATCGTTTGCGGGCTGACGTCAAAATGTTCCACCAGCTCTTCCGTGCTGACGTAACCCTGCAGGCGCACCAGCTCGATAATTGCGTCATGACGCTGTGTTTGCTTCACGATAATCCCCTAAAACGCCCGCCATGCCCGCTGGGCACAGCTCCCGGCTGTTATTGTTCGTTGTGTGCGCGATGACGCGTATCCCAAAATGCCATCAATAACCCTAACACTAAACCGGCTACGTGTGCCGCGTTGGCGATCGACATTCCTAAAATATCGAAATATCCGGCCACCAGCCACAGCACCGAGAACACCATCAGGCCGCGCGGCAGCATCAGGCCGCGCTCCGGCGCCCGTTCCCCCGTCAGCCACACATAGCCCATCAGCGCATAGACCACGCCGGAAAGCCCGCCGAACAGCGCGCCGCTGAACAGCGATTGCGCCCAGCCGCTGAAGAAGGCCGACACCACCGCCAGCACGAACAGCTTACCGGCGCCGAGGCGTTTTTCCATCTGGCCGCCGAGATACCACCACCACATCAGGTTAAACAGAATATGCAGCAGGGAGAAGTGCAGGAACGCATGGCTGACCCAGCGCCACAGCTGCGTGTATTGGCTGCTGTCTTGCGGCCAGGAGAGCCAGTACATCACGGTATCGTCACCCAGCACCTGCATCAGGATGTAGACCGCGATGCACAGTACCATCACGCCGAGCGTCAGCGGCCCGGCCTTGCTGCGCAGGGTGTGCAGGTAGGATTCGCTCTGATAGTGCAGGCCGGCGTCGGTATGGCCGGTCTGCCAACTGGCGGCCTGATAACGGCGGTTGAGCGGATCGACCAGAAACTGCTGCAGCTCGTGTTGCACCTGCTCGAGGTGGCTGTCGTCGGCCAGCCAGATTTCCGCCGCCTCGCCGCTGTTGCGCAGCTCAAGCCGGATGCCCTGGGTCGCCATATAGTCGACAAAGGCCAGCGCCAAGCGCGGGTTGGATATGGCGATTACTCTAACCATTGCTCTTCCGTCGTAAGTGAATGATTTTGGCCGCGGCTTGCTCGCCGATGACCCTGACAGCCGATTATAACGTCGAAATCCTGAGCGCTGGCAAACGGATCTGCGAAAAACCCGCGAAAACGCGCATAAAATCGAAGGGAAAGCCCGCCGATGCGCAGCGGGCGGCGGGGATCAAGCAGAGGTTTCCACGTCTTGCGGGTACTGGCGGGCCCAGGCTTCGAAACCGCCGTCGATGCTGTAGACCGCGTCGAACCCCTGGTGCAGCAGGTATTGCGCCGCGCTGCGGCTGCTGTTGCCGTGGTAGCACATCACCATCACCGGCCGCTCGAAGTCGTTTTGCTGCATAAAGGCCGACAGGGTGGCGTTGGTGAGGTGAAAGGCGCCCGGCGTATGCCCGGCTTCAAAACTTTGCGGATCGCGGATGTCGACCAGGGCGGCGCTGCCCTCTTTCCAGCGGGTGTACGCCTGCTCAACGTTGATCGCTTCGAACTGTTCCATACTGCTGACTGCCTCGTTATTGGGGGACGCCGCTATTGTAACCAACTCGGCGGCGTTTAAGACCAGAGGGATATCAGGGTTTTTACGCGCCGTACCCCATCATCTTCAACAGCTGCTGCGCCTGCTGCACCGCCTCCTGGCGATGGGCCACGCCCAGTTTCTGATACAGGTTGCGGATGTGCGTCTTGATGGTGGTGGCCGCCACGTCCAGCTCGCCGGCGATCTGGTCGTTGCTGTAGCCGGAATAGATCAGCCCCAGCACCTGCCATTCACGCTGGGTGAGCGGGCTGGTGCGGATCAGCTCCGGCACCTGCGGGTGGGTCAGCAGCTTATCGACGAAGTTCTCGTCAAAATGCGCGAATTTGTGCCGATGGTGCTGGTTGATGTCGCGCAGGATGCGCTGGGCGCGATGCTGCTCCAGCTCCGGCAACGTGTTGAGCTGGATCAGCTGGCGCAGCTGCTGCGCCATCGCTTCGCCCTCGATGACGAAATGGCTGATAAAGCCGGTGCGGTTAGCCAGCGACAGCGCTTCGATCAGCGCCTGCTGCGCTTCGCCCTTGCGCTCTTGCAGCCAGTACAGCTGGTTGCTGAGCAGCAGATTGCGGTTGAGATCGCTCACCAGCCGCAGGCGGCGGGCGTTCTCGTTCAGTTCATCCAGCACCACCCCGGCCTCTTCATACTGGCCGAGCAGGATTTGCACCCGCGCGATGTTGCGCCATTGGCCCTGCGTGAAGTGGTTGTCCGCCATACCGGGTTTTTCGGTGTGGCGCAGCCACTGGGCGGCGGCGGCGGTGTCGCCGGTCATCTGCCAGTGGATCACCCGCGATTTGTCGGTGTTGGTCAGCCAGTCGCGATGATAATGAGCGCCGTGCAGCAGGGCTTCGCACCGCTGCAGATGGGTATTGGCGTTGTCCAGGTCGCCGCGCGCCAGCGAGCATTTTGCTAACATGGCGATGCACTGCAGCTGCTGTTGCGGTTGGTAGTTCGCCAGAATTTTCAGCCCGGTGCGCGCCGCGTCTTCCGCTTCGTCCAGCCGCGACCACGACCACAGGATCTGCGCGCGAATGCGCAGCAGGAATTCGTGCATCGGCAGCTGTTCCAGGTGCTGTTCGCGGATCAGTTCGAAGGCCTTATCCTGGGTTTCGTAAGCGGCCTGCAGGTAGCCTTGGGCGATAAGAATTTCGCTCTGCTGCAGCAGCGCCCAGAGCGCGTAATGGTTGGCCTGATGACGACGCGCCATCTGTTCGGTTTGCTGCATCATCGGCAGCGCGCGCGCCAGCTCGCCCTTGCAGTGGTGCACTTCGCCGGTCACCGAGGTGGCGACGATGCGGCTGTAGTAGCTGGACAGCGGCAGGAATTTTAACGCTTCGGTCGCCAGCCGCTCGGCTTCTTCCGGTTTGCCGGCGTTGATCGCCACCTGGGCGCGCAGGGCGTCGAACTCGGCGTGCAGCGTTTGGTCTATCTCGATTTTCTGTTCGCGCATGGTGCGCTCGGCGCGCTCCAGCAGGGTATTGACCTCGCTGTAGCGGTGCTGGCTCTGCGCCAGCCAGGCCTGCAGCAGCGCCAGCTTGGGGTTTTGGATCAGGCGCTCATAGGGCAGCGCGTTGAGGCACTCCTCCAGCAAGGCCAGTTCGCTGTGGTGGAACAGCGACCAGGCGTGTTGCAGCAGGATGTCGCGCAGCATGCTGACGTCGCTGGCCGCCAACGCGTGGTGAATGGCCTCCGCCGGATACCCCAGCGCCAGCCAGCCCTCGGCGGCGGCGCGGTGCAACCCCGGCAGCTCCAGCGCCAGTTCCCACTGGCAACGCTGGCGCAGGAAAGAGGCGAACAGCGGGTGGAAGTTGAACCACTCGCCGGTGTCGTCCATGCGGTGGATAAACAGCCCCTGGCGCTCCAGCTCCTCCAGCCGCTGCTGGCCGTTGTCTTCGCCGGTCAGTCGCACGATCAGCGCATCGTTCATCGAACGCAGCACCGAACAGCGCAGAAGGAAAGCGCGCGCATCGGTATCGACGTGGTCCAGCACTTCGTCTACCAGGTAGTCGGACAGGTGACTGGCGTTCAGCCCCGCCAGGCGCTTGGCCGACAGCTGAGCCGACGAGGCGGACTGGCGGGCCGACAGCGCGATCAGCTGCAGCGCGGTGGCCCAGCCTTCGACTTCGTCGCACAGGCGGCTGCTGTCCTGCTGTTCCATCGGCGCCGCCAGGCGGCAGTCGAAGAACTGTTTGGCTTCCTGGTGGGTGAATGCCAGCTGCTGCGTGCCCATTTCCAGCAGCTGATCGCGCACCCGCAAATTGGCGATGCCGAGCGGCGGCAGGGTGCGTGAGAGCAGGATCAGCGTCAGGTTTTCCGGCTGATGGCGCAGGAAGAAGCGCATGGCTTCGTGGATGGCGTCGTTGGTGATCAGGTGGTAGTCGTCGATCACCAGGTACAGCGGCTGGTGCCAGTCGGCCAGCTCGATAAACAGCTGGGCGAACAACGCCGACAGGCTGGCGTACTGGTGTTTCTGGCTCAGCACCTCGCTCTTGACGCAGCGGCCGCCGCTGGCCTGCTGCAGCGCGGCGATCAGGTAGCTGGCGAAGCGCTCCGGCTGGTTGTCGCTCTCATCCAGCGAATACCAGCCCAGATCGGCCTTGCCGGCCGCCCATTGGGCGATCAGCGTGGTTTTCCCGTATCCCGCCGGGCAATTGACCAGTGTCAGGCGATAGTTGCCCGCGCTGGCCAGTTTGGCCAGCAGGCGATCGCGGATCACGGTATTTTGCAGCCGTACCGGGCGGCTCAGTTTTGATGGGATCAGCATAGTATTCCAGGGTATAAATCGCGGTTCCCGCCGGGATTGGAGTGGCGCTAATTATTTTATGGTTCGTAATTAATAGCTCCCCCTAACTTCTGCCAACCCTAAACGTATTGCAACAAGCTTCCGCATCGGCTTGGAGTTAAGTTGCTATCGATCACACTTTTTTACGTTTGGCGCCGGCGCGCGGCGATGCGGTCGCGGATCGCATTTCCGGCCATGGACAAAACTTCAGCAGCGCGAATACTTGTGCTAACGTCATGGTTAACGTTCTCAGTGCTCGCCGCACGCGTTGGCGGGCTTTTTTGCATCGTTGCAAGGGAGTCAAACAGTGCCTGAGATCACAATTCCAGCTACGCCCCAATCCTCCTCCCCAGCTAATCCCCAGGCGGGATGATGCCGTCAGACTTTCTCACCGGCACGATAGCGGCAATTTGACCCACTTACTGGATAGAGAGTTTTCCTTATGTCACAGCCTACGCTCAAGAAGGATGCTTTTCTGGCGGCGCTCGCCCGTCAGTGGCAACGGTTCGGCCTCAGTTCCGCACAGCAGATGACGCAACATCAATGGTGGGAAGCCGTCAGTGCGGCGCTGGCCGAGCAGTTGGCCGCACAGCCGGCGCCGCGCAAAAGCGCCAAACCGCTGCGCCACGTGAACTACATCTCGATGGAGTTTTTGATTGGCCGGTTGACAGCGAACAACCTGATCAACCTGGGCTGGTACGACACCGTCGAGCAGGCGCTGGCCGAGCAGAACGTCAAGCTGGCGGATTTGCTGGAGCAGGAAACCGATCCGGCGCTGGGCAACGGCGGGCTGGGGCGTCTGGCGGCCTGTTTCCTCGACTCGATGGCGACGGTGGAACAACCGGCCACCGGCTATGGGCTGAATTACCAGTACGGGCTGTTCCGCCAGTCGTTCCGCGAAGGGCAACAGCAAGAGGTGCCGGATAACTGGCAACGCGAGAGCTACCCGTGGTTCCGCCACAACGCCGCGCTGGCGGTGGACGTGGGCATCGGCGGCAAGCTGGAAAAGCAGGCCGACGGCCGCGAACGGTGGCGCCCGGCCTTCACCCTGCGCGGCGAAGCCTGGGATCTGCCGGTGCTGGGCTATCGCAACGGCGTGGCGCAGCCGCTGCGCCTGTGGCAGGCGACCCATCAGCATCCGTTCAACCTGAGCGATTTCAACGACGGCAAATTCTTGCAGGCGGAGAAGCAGGGCGTAGAAGCCGACAAGCTGACCAAGGTGCTTTACCCGAACGACAACCATCAGGCCGGCAAGCGCCTGCGCCTGATGCAGCAGTATTTCCAGTGCGCCTGCTCGGTGGCGGACATTTTGCGCAAGCACCATCAGGCCGGCCGCAAGATTGAAGAGCTGCCGAAGTACGAAGTGATCCAGCTGAACGACACCCACCCGACCATCGCCATTCCGGAAATGCTGCGCATTCTGTTGGACGAGCACCAGCTGGAGTGGGAGGCGGCCTGGGCGATCACCAGCAACACCTTCGCCTATACCAACCACACCCTGATGCCGGAAGCGCTGGAGTGCTGGGATGAAAAACTGGTGCGCAGCCTGCTGCCGCGCCATTTCTCCATTATCAAACAGATCAACGCCAGGTTTAAAAAATTGGTGGATAAGCACTGGCCGGGCGACGAGGCGGTGTGGGCCAAACTGGCGGTGCACCATGACAAGCAGGTGCGCATGGCCAACCTGTGCGTGGTCAGTGGCTTTGCGGTCAATGGCGTGGCGCAGCTGCATTCGGATCTGGTGGTGAAAGATCTGTTCCCGGAATATCACCAGCTGTGGCCGAACAAATTCCATAACGTCACCAACGGCATCACGCCGCGCCGCTGGCTGAAACAGTGCAACCCGGCGCTGTCGGGCCTGATCGACGAGACGCTGAAGGTGGAGTGGGAGAGCGATCTCGACGCGCTGCGCGGGCTGGAAAAATTCGCCGACGACGCGGCGTTCCGCCAGCGTTATCAGCAGATCAAACGCGACAACAAGGTGGCGCTGGCCCATTACGTACACGGCGTAATGGGGCTGACACTTGACCCGGACGCGATCTTCGACGTGCAGATCAAGCGTCTGCACGAGTACAAACGCCAGCACCTGAACCTGCTGCACATCCTGTCGCTGTATCGTCAGCTGCGCGACAACCCCAACCTGGACATCGTGCCGCGCGTCTTCCTGTTCGGCGCCAAGGCGGCGCCGGGCTACTACCTGGCGAAGAACATCATCTACGCCATCAATCAGGCGGCCGAGAAGATCAATAACGATCCGTTGGTGAAAGATCGCCTGAAAGTGGCGTTCATCCCTGACTATCGCGTGTCGGTGGCCGAACTGATGATCCCGGCGGCGGATATCTCCGAACAGATCTCCACCGCCGGCAAAGAGGCCTCCGGCACCGGCAACATGAAGCTGGCGTTGAACGGCGCGCTGACGGTCGGCACGCTGGACGGCGCCAACGTCGAAATCGCCGAGCAGGTGGGCGAAGACAATATCTTTATCTTCGGCAATACCGTGGAGCAGGTGAAGGCGATAGTGGCGAAGGGTTACGATCCGCTCAGCTACCGCAAGAAAGACAAGCACCTGAAGGCGATTCTGGACGAGCTGGCGAGCGGCACCTTCAGCCACGGCGACAAGCACGCGTTCGACATGATGCTGCACAGCCTGCTGGAAGGCGGCGATCCCTACCTGGTGCTGGCGGACTTTGCCTCGTACTGCCAGGCGCAGCGCCGGGTCGACGAGCTGTATCGCGATCGGGACGAATGGACGCGGCGGACTATCCTTAACACCGCGCGCGTCGGCATGTTCAGCTCGGATCGCTCGATCCGCGATTACCAGCAGCGTATCTGGCAAGCCAAACGTTAAGGAGAGCGAATGGATCGCAAGCGTATCGATCAGGCGGCAGCGCAGGCGGGGATCGCCGCCGATTTCATCAATGCCCACGGCAAGCGGCAGGCGATTGAACCGCAGACCAAGCGCAAGCTGCTGGCGGCCATGAACCGAACCGATGCCGAGCAGGAAGGAGCGGCGCCGCCGTTACCGGCGGTCAAGGTGTTCTATCAGGGCGCGCCGCTGGCGCTGACCCCGGCGGGCGAAGGCGAGTACCTGTGGGCGCTGCAACGTGAAGACGGCGAATGCCTGCAGGGGCGCATCGGCGCGCGCAAGACCCTGACGCTGCCCGGCGATCTGCCGGTGGGTTACCACCAATTGACGCTGAGCCAGGGCGAGCAGCAGTGGCCATGCCGGCTGATCGTCGCGCCGAGACGCTGCTTCGAGCCGGACGCCTTGCTGACCGGTAAGAAGCTGTGGGGCGCTTGCGTTCAGCTGTATACGCTGCGCTCCGATCGCAACTGGGGCATCGGCGATTTCGGCGATCTGCGTCTGATGGTGGAGCAGGTGGGGGAGCGCGGCGGCGCCTTCGTTGGCCTCAACCCGATCCATGCGCTGTATCCGGCTAATCCGGAGAGCGCCAGCCCTTACAGCCCCTCGTCGCGCCGCTGGCTGAATCTGGCGTATATCGACGTCAACGCGGTGGAGGATTTCCAGCGCAGCGATGCGGCGCAGCGCTGGTGGCAGAAGCCGGCGACGCAGAAGCAGCTGGCCAAGGCGCGCGCTGCGGAGTGGGTGGATTACACCGCCGTGATGCAGCTGAAGCTGGCGGCGCTGAAGCTGGCGTTTCCGCTGTTTCAGGCGCGCAAGCCAAACGACGGGCAGCGTCAGGCGTTCGAACAGTTCGTCAGCGAGGGCGGCGACAGCCTGTATCAGCAGGCGGCGTTCGACGCGCTGCATGCCCATCTGGCGGCCAAAGATGCCCACCAGTGGGGCTGGCCGGCCTGGCCAGAGCGCTATCGGCAGGGGCAGAGCGAAGCGGTACGGCTGTTCTGCTCCGAACATCAGGACGCGGTCCGCTTTTACCTGTGGCTGCAGTGGCTGGCGGCCACGCAGTTCGCGCAGTGTTTTGACCAGAGCCGGCAGCAGCAGATGCCGATTGGCCTGTATCGCGATCTGGCGGTCGGGGTGGCGGAAGGCGGGGCGGAAACCTGGTGTGACCGCGAACTGTACTGCCTGAAAGCGTCGGTCGGGGCACCGCCGGATATTCTGGGGCCTCTGGGGCAAAACTGGGGCCTGCCGCCGATGGATCCGCACGTGATGGCGGCACGCGGGTACCAGCCGTTTATCGATCTTTTGCGCGCCAACATGACCAACTGCGGCGCGCTGCGCATCGATCACGTCATGGCGCTGCTGCGGCTGTGGTGGATCCCGTATGGCGAAACCGCCGATCGCGGCGCCTACGTCAAATACCCGGTGGACGATCTGCTGGCGGTGTTGGCGCTGGAAAGCCAGCGCCACCGTTGCATGGTGATCGGCGAAGATCTCGGCACGGTGCCGGTGGAGATCGTCGGCAAGCTGCGCGACAGCGGCGTCTATTCCTACAAAGTGCTCTATTTCGAAAGCGACGGCGAACACCATTTCCGCGCGCCTCAGGCCTATCCGGTACAGGCGATGGCAACCATCACCACCCACGATCTGCCGACGCTGCGCGGCTACTGGCAAAGCGACGATCTGACGCTCGGCAACCGGCTGGGTCTTTACCCGGACGCGGAGATCCTGCGGGCGCTGTTCGCCGATCGGGAACGCGCCAAGCAGGGGCTGCTGGATGGATTGCATCGTTATGGCTGCGTGCCGCAGAAGGTGGGCAAGAAGGCAGCGCTGCTCGGCATGAGCCCGCTGCTTAACCGCGGCCTGCAGCGCTATGTCGCCGACAGCGCCAGCGCCTTGCTCGGCCTGCAGCCGGAAGACTGGCTGGATATGGCCGATCCGGTCAATATTCCCGGTACCAGCGATCAGTACCCTAACTGGCGGCGCAAGCTGACCCAGACGCTGGAGGAGATGTTCGCCGATCCGCGGATAAACCGGCTGCTGAAGGATTTGGACAAGCGGCGCCGCAAGGTGTCGGTGGGGTGACGATGAGGTGTCGTTGTATTAGGTCAAAGGACGAGAACTTTAGTCCCATCCAAATGACGGATACCCGAATTAATTGGAGTTGCAGCTAGGCGGCAAGTGCGTAAATCCCCAGGAACTTACTTAAGTAAGTGACTGGGGGGCGCGCATGCGGCCAACAACGCTGCAACTTCAAGTAAGAAGGGTATCAATAGTAGGAGTGCTCGCCGCGCTGGTGCTCGGTCAGGTCACGCACGCCTTTCAGCTCCGGGAATTTCTGCAGCAGCTCTTTCTCGATGCCTTCTTTCAGCGTGACGTCGACCATCGAACAACCGTTGCAACCGCCGCCGAACTGCAGGATCGCCATGTTGTCGTCGGTGATCTCCATCAGCGTTACGCGGCCGCCGTGGCCCGCCAGCTGTGGGTTGATCTGCGACTGCAGCACGTATTCCACGCGCTCCATCAGCGGCGCATCGTCATCGACCTTGCGCATTTTGGCGTTTGGCGCTTTCAGCGTCAGCTGAGAACCCAGTTGGTCGGTCACGAAGTCGATTTCGGCGTCTTCCAGATACGGCGCGCTCAGCTCATCGACATAGGCGGACAGTTTGTCGAACTTCAGTTCGGTATCCGTCGCTTCTACCGCGTCCGGCGGACAATAAGAGACACCGCATTCGGCCGTCGGCGTGCCCGGGTTGATCACGAATACGCGGATTTGGGTGCCTTCTTCTTGATTTGCCAGCAGTTTGGCAAAGTGTTCCTGTGCAGTATCTGTTATACGGATCATAGCATTAGCTCAATAGTTGACTTCTATAGTCGGTTATAATACGCCCATTGCCGTGGCACTACAACGTGCGGCAAACGCACCATATCTGCACCGAGGCGGCGCCTTGCCGCTGCAGCAGCGCCGCTATCTGCGCGACGGTGCTGCCGGTGGTCACCACGTCATCCACCAGGGCGATATGCCGGCCGGCGACCGATGCCACGCAAACGAACGCGCGTTGCAGATTGCGCCTGCGTACCCCGGCGCTCAGCCGCTGTTGCGGGGCGGTTTTGCGCACCCGGCGCAAGGCGGCGGGCTGATAGGTGCAGCCCAGCCAGCGCGCCAGCGGCCGGGCCAACAGATCGCTCTGGTTATAACCACGGTGCCAGCAGCGTGTTGCATACAAGGGTACCGCTAAAATCAGGTCGGGTCTGTTCAGATACTGCTCTCTGCGCGCCTGCTGCCACCGCAACAACATCAGGCGCGCTAGCGTCGGCGCCAGCTCGGGCGCGCGGTGGAACTTGAACCTTTTTACCAGTTGGCTGAGGGGCGCAACGTAGTCGCCGACGAACACCAGCCGTTGCCAGGGCGGTGGCCGTTGCAGGCAGCGGCCGCAGGGCGTTCGCGTCTTCCCGGCGGGCAATCCGCAGCGCGGGCAACACGGCGGGTGGGCCGGCAGATGACGCAGGCAACAGCTGCAGATGCCATGACGGATCAGGCTCAACGGTTGTCGGCATAGCCAACAACGGCTGCGGATTGATAGCATAGCGTCTCCGTGACGGATAAGTATGAAAGGACAATAACCAATGACAGCGCTGTACTGGCAAACAATAGGCGAAGGCGAACGCGATCTTGTGCTGCTGCACGGCTGGGGATTGAACGCCGAAGTGTGGAGTTGCATTCAGGCGCGACTGACGCCGCATTTTCGCCTGCACCTGGTCGATCTGCCGGGGTACGGCCGTAGCCAGGGGTTCGGCGCCCTGTCGCTGGAGCAGATGACGGAAATCGTGCTGGCGGCTGCCCCGCCGCAGTCCAGGTGGCTTGGCTGGTCGCTCGGTGGGCTGGTGGCCAGCCAGGCGGCGCTGATGCAGCCCGAGCGAGTCAAGGGGCTTATCACCGTAGCCTCCTCGCCGTGCTTTGCCGCCCGCGATGAGTGGCCGGGGATCCGCCCGGATGTGCTGAGCGGTTTCCAGCATCAGCTGAGCCTGGATTTCCAGCGCACCGTCGAGCGTTTTCTGGCGCTGCAGACGCTGGGCACTGAGAGCGCGCGTCAGGATGCGCGCCAACTGAAAGCGGTGGTGCTCAACCAACCGACGCCGAGCGTCGAGGTGCTGAACGGTGGGCTGGAGATCTTGCGCACAGCCGATCTGCGTGCACCGCTGGCGGAGTTGACGCTGCCGCTGCTGCGGATCTACGGCTATCTGGACGGGCTGGTGCCGCGCAAGGTCGCCGAGCTGCTCGACGCCGACTGGCCGAACTCTACGTCGCAGATCGTGGCCAAAGCCGCCCATGCGCCATTTATCTCTCATCCCGATGAATTTGTGACGATGATCGAAGCGTTTATTGCAGCACATTGAATGCAGCGTGAAAACGCACGATAGAGCGCGAAAAAAAACGCCGCCGGGTGGATAAAAGACAAAGCTGTTCAATACTTAGTGAGTCAATGCGTTGGCTGCAAAATGAAAAGACCGCGTGCGGCGCTTTTCATTTTGGCGTTTCGTCTCTGGGAAACAGGCCCCGTCAGGGAAAGCAACGAGGCCTGAGGATGTCGCGGCAGCCTGCGGTACTACGCATGGATCCTTGACGGCTTTCATAACAGATAAATTATCCATTGAGAGGTTAGTGTCATGAAATCATTGAAGATGATTATTGCAGCGGCAGTGCTGGGTTCGGTGTCTTTCGGCTCCATGGCGGCAACCCTGCTGACCAAGGAAGATCTGGATAAGAATCCGGGTAAATACGAGAAGATCGGCACCGTCACCACGACGGCGGAAACCACGTCACCGATGGATGCCAAGGAAGAGCTGTCCAAACTGGCAGACGAAAAGGGCGGTCAATACTACGTGATCCTGGCGGGCCGCGAACACGGTAAATTCAGCGCCATCGCCGAAGTTTACAAAGACAAGCAATAAGCCTTGAACGGCAAGGGGCGCCGCTGCGGCGCCCCTGATCGTCAGGCCTTCAGCCGGTAGAACACCGTGCTGCATCCCTGGCCCTGCGGGCAGCTTTTGCAACTGCCGCTCAGACAGGCGCCGCCATCCTGTTCGATACGTTCCACTTTCCCCATTGCCGTCAAACGATCCAGCATCGCCTGCACCAGCGGCAGCGGCGTCGCCAGCGATTGGCTGAGCTGCTGCGCCTGGGCGCTGCCGCGCAGCGCCAGCGCATCGCGCACCTGCAGCAGCCCGGCCATCAGTGACAGCTCCCTTTGGCGCTCTGGCAACAAGCCGCCGGCGTGGCGTTGCCCAGGCGCACCGTGACGCGGCTGCGCGCCCGGCGCAGGCCGAACAGCACCAGCAGGTTCACCAGCACCACCGCCAGGATCGCCGTCAGGCTGTACTGCGGGTGTTGGTTGAAGGTCGCCGCCTGATAGAACAGCGTCGCCAGCGAGTAGGCCACGTTCAGCCCCCACAGGATTGAGAAGGTCATCCAGCCGCGGCTTGATTCACGTGCGATGGCGCCCATCACCGAGACGCAAGGCACATACAGCAGCACGAAGATCAGGTAGCTGTAGGCGGAAATGCCGGAGCCGAATTTGCTGCTCATCACGCCCATCGAACCGACGCCCATCTCGCCGTCGCCCTTGCTGGCTTCGATCGGGTTGGAGAGCACGCTCAGGCTGAAGGTATTTTTCAGGCCGTCCCAGGTTTCCTGCAGCGCGCCGCCCAGCTCATCGAGCAGGTTGAAGTTGGCGGCGTCGAACGCCTCTTTGTTGATGTGCTCGGCGGTATACAGCGTATTCAGCGTGCCGACCACCACTTCTTTCGCCATCGCGCCGGTCACCAGACCGACGGTGGCCTGCCAGTTATCGCTGTGGACGCCCATCGGCTGCAGCAGCGGCGTCAACACCTTGGAGACCGAGGCCAGCGCGGAGTCGTTGATGTTGTCGACCGTTTTGCCGCTGAACGAGAAGCTGTTCAGGCCGCCGATGAATATGCTGGCTACCACGATCACCTTACCGGCGCGCAACACGAAGCCTTTCAACCGCTGCCAGGTTTGCAGCAGCAGGCTTTTCAGGTGCGGCACGTGGTAAACCGGCAGCTCCATGACGAACGGTGAGGCTTCGCCGCGCATGAGGGTATATTTGAGTACCAGGCCGGTCAGGATCGCCACCGCGATGCCGAGCATGTATAGCGAGAACACCACCCCAGCACCGTCCTGGCCGAAGAAGGCGGCGGCGAACACCGCGAAGATCGCCAGACGGGCGCCGCACGACATGAACGGCGCCATCATGATGGTGATCAGGCGCTCGCGCTGGGCGTCCAGCGTACGGGCGCCCATGATGGACGGCACGTTGCAACCGAAGCCGACGATCAGCGGCACGAAGGATTTACCCGGCAGCCCGAGCGCCTGCATCAGGCGATCCATCACGAACGCCGCGCGCGCCATGTAGCCGGAGTCTTCCAGGAATGACAGGAACAGGTACATCATGCCGATCTGCGGCACCAGCGGCAGCACGGTGTTGATGCCGCCGCCGACGCCCTGCGCCAGGAATACGGTCAGCCAGCCGGGGAAGTGCAGGGTGTAGCCGAGCCACTGAATGCCCTGAATGAAGATCGCCGCCGAGCCGATATCGAAGATCGGCTGCAGCGCGCCGCCGATATTGATCGCCAGCAGGAACATCAGGTACATCACCAACAGGAAGATCGGCACGCCCAGCCAGCGGTTGAGGATCACTTTATCCAGCATATCGGTCAGGCGGTTGGGCATCGCCTGCTGCGAGTTGCTGACCGCGTCGCTCAGGGTGGCGATAGACTGGTAGCGCGCGTCGGCGATCACCAGCGCCGGGTCTTCTTGCTCCTGCTGTTGCAACGTCTGAATGGCCGCAGGCAGCAGCGCGACGGCGGGACCGGCCAGCCGGTGGCTGTAGATGTCGCCCTCCAGCATCTGCAATGCCAGCCAGCGGCGTTGCACTGCCGGCAGCGTTTGCGGCATGGCGTTGCTCAGCGTGGCGACCGCTTTCAGCAGCAACGGTGGGTAGTTCACCAGCGCCTGCTGTTCGTTGATGCGATGATTGTCGATCATCTGTTTCAGCACGCCGATGCCGTCGGCGCGGGTGGAGATCATCGGTACTACCGGGCAGCCGAGGCGCGCCGACAGCGCGGCGACGTCGATATCGATATGCTGGCTTTTGGCGATGTCGAGCATGTTCAGCGCCACGATGCAGGGGATGCCCAGCTCCAGCAATTGCAGCGTCAGGTAGAGGTTGCGCTCCAGGTTGGAGGCGTCGACCACGTTGATCAGCAGATCGGCGTCGCCGCTCAAAATGTAATGGCAGGCGATCTGCTCATCGAGCGACGTTTGCTCTGAAATGGTGGTCAGGGAGTAGGTGCCGGGCAAATCGACCAGCCGCACGTCGGACTGCGGGGTGGTGAAATGGCCTTCTTTGCGTTCGACCGTCACGCCCGCCCAGTTGCCGACCCGTTGGCGTGCGCCCGTCAGCTGGTTGAACAGCGTGGTTTTGCCGGAGTTTGGGTTACCGATTAAGCCGATGGTGAGTTTTTTCATAGTTCAGCGTGTCGTCTTGAAGGAGAACAGCGCCGGCGCAAGAGCGCGTCGGCAAACGGAGGTCAGGGCTGGCCATCGAGCTGCAGCAGCGCCAGATCCTTCTTGCGCAGCACCAGGCTGACGCGGCGAGTTTTAATTTCTATCGGATCGCCCAGTGGCGCGACGCGCACTACGTCGAATGAAGAGCCAGGCAGCATGCCGAGCGATAACAATTTCTGGCGGTAGGCCGGCGCAATTTCACCGGAAAAGCCGACAATCTTATACGTGCGTTTAGGTTGAAGCTGCATGTGATTAACCTTCCGGGTGCCGATGAACATCGGGCTGATGATAATTGGACGTTGCCGGCGAAAATGCCACGCCGTCGGCGGTATTCATCCATAAGGTCATGCAATAAAGTGAGCGCAAATAATAGTAATTATCATTATCGCGTTCAATACAAAAAGTAAGGGTATTGTAACCAATTATTATGGTGACGGCAGTTTTTAATGGCGTTGTCTTGATTAACGATGTTTTATCACTGCTTGCACTTGGGAACAAATGAGAATGGCGAGTTAAATCAGTTACGTATTTGTAGCCGAGTTTTCTTGTTTGCAAATATCGATGGCTTTTTCCCTTTATTTATTTCCGCTGAAAGGCAATTCGATAACATTATTCCACCGTAATGCGAGCGGTAACCATTTGTGTTTCTCTCACAATTAGCGAGATGAAAAATGCGTGTTAACGGAGTTGTTAATAAATGGCTGCAGAAGGCATTTTTGTTGCCTGAATAATGGGAGGGCGGTCACGCAGGAACGGGAAATAAAAAGATGATGGTTTATTGAGACGGGTCAAGAAATGCCGCAAGTTTTATTCATCGGAAAGGGCGGAGCAGGCTCCGCCCTGTTGGCTCTGACTTAGCGTTTCTTGCCGAATGCCGCCGCCAGCGCGTCGCCCATGGCGCTGTTGCCGGCCGGCGTCGCATTGCGCGGTTTGGCCTTGTTGCCGCCTGCCGAACGGTTGGCGTTGTCGCGTGCCTGTGCCGGCGCGTTGCCGCCGCGGCGCGGTGAACCTTCGCCCGGTTGCTCATCCAGGCGCATGCTCAGCGCGATGCGTTTACGCTGCAGATCGACTTCCATCACCTTCACTTTGACGATGTCGCCGGCCTTCACCACGGTGTGCGGATCTTCGACGAACTTGTCCGCCAGCGAGGAGATGTGCACCAGGCCATCCTGATGCACACCGATATCCACGAAGGCGCCGAAGTTGGTGACGTTAGTGACCGACCCTTCCAGGATCATCCCCGGCTGCAGATCGTTGAGGGTTTCCACGCCTTCGGCAAAGGTGGCGGTTTTGAACTCCGGACGCGGGTCGCGGCCCGGCTTCTCCAGCTCTTTCAGAATGTCGGTGACCGTCGGCACGCCGAACTTGTCGTCGGTGAAATCGACCGCTTTCAGGCTGCGCACCGCCGAGGCGTTGCCCATCAGGTCCTGCAGCGCCTGCTCGGTGGCGGCCAGGATGCGCTGCACCACCGGGTAGGCTTCCGGGTGAACGGTGGAGGCATCCAGCGGGTTGTCGCCGTGGTTGATGCGCAGGAAGCCGGCGCACTGTTCGAAGGCCTTCGGCCCCAGACGGCTGACTTTCAGCAGCTGTTCACGGTTGCTGAAGCGGCCGTTCTCGTCGCGCCAGTTGACGATGTTCTGCGCCATCATGCGTGTCAGGCCGGCCACGCGGGTCAGCAATGGTACCGATGCGGTGTTCAGATCGACGCCGACGGCGTTCACGCAGTCTTCCACCACCGAATCCAGCTTCTTCGCCAACTGGCTCTGGCTGACGTCGTGCTGATACTGGCCGACGCCGATGGATTTCGGATCGATCTTCACCAGCTCTGCCAGCGGATCCTGCAGGCGACGGGCAATGGATACCGCGCCGCGCAGCGACACGTCGAGATCCGGGAATTCCAGCGCCGCCAGTTCTGACGCGGAGTACACCGATGCGCCCGCTTCGCTGACGATCACTTTCTGCGCCCGGACGTCGCTGAACTGCTTTTGCAGGTCGAGATAGAAACGCTCGGTCTCACGCGAAGCGGTGCCGTTGCCGATGGCCACCAGCTCTACATTGTGTTTGATGCACAGTGCCGCGACGATGGCGGCGGCTTTGGCCGCTTGCCCGGTGTGCGGGTAAACGGTGTCGGTGGCCACCAGTTTACCGGTCGCGTCGACCACGGCGACTTTCACCCCGGTTCGCAGGCCTGGATCGAGGCCCATGGTGGCGCGCATGCCGGCCGGCGCGGCCATCAGCAGATCATGCATGTTGCGGGCGAACACGTTGATCGCTTCGTCTTCCGCGCGTTCGCGCACCGTGCCCATCAGCTCGGTTTCCAGGTGCAGGAGCACCTTGATGCGCCAGGTCCAGTTGACCACCGCCTTACGCCAGGCGTCGGCCGGGGCGTTGTTCAGGCGCAGGTTGAGGTGATTGATGATGATCAGCTCCGCCTGGCTTTCGCGCGGCGCTTCCTCAAATTGCGGATCGGCGTTCAGCGCCAGCTGCAGCACACCTTCGTTGCGGCCGCGGAACATTGCCAGCGCGCGGTGCGAAGGCACCTGGGAAATCGGTTCGTGGTGATCGAAGTAGTCGCGGAACTTGGCGCCTTCGTCTTCCTTGCCCTCGACCACTTTGGACACCAGATGGGCGTTTTTCCACAGGTAGTCGCGCACCTTGGCCAGCAGCGCGGCGTCTTCGGCGAAGCGCTCCATCAGGATATAGCGCGCGCCGTCGAGGGCGGCTTTCACGTCCGCCACGCCCTTGTCGGCGTCGACGTAGCGTTCAGCCAGCTGTTCCGGCTGCTGTTGCGGATCCTGCCACAGCGTGTCCGCCAGCGGTTCCAGACCGGCTTCGATGGCGATCTGGCCACGGGTGCGGCGCTTCGGTTTGTACGGCAGGTAGAGGTCTTCGAGTTCGGTCTTGCTCAGCGTGGCGTTGATCGCCCCCGCCAGCTGTTCGGTCAGTTTGCCCTGTTCATCGATCGACTTCAGGATGGTCTGACGACGATCTTCCAGTTCACGCAGATAACCCAGGCGGGTTTCCAGCTGGCGCAGTTGGGTGTCGTCCAGGCCCCCGGTGACTTCCTTACGATAGCGTGCAATAAAGGGCACGGTATTACCTTCATCCAGCAGACGGATGGCGGAGTCGACTTGCTCCGGCCGGGCCTGCAGTTCTGTTGCAATAATGCGGCTCAGTGGGTCATTCATAGGTCTGGTATCTGTATTGAGAACGGTGAATAAACAGGGGACAGTTATACGGATTGATCGCGGAAAATGCCAGTGGAGCGGGCCGCCGCCGCGCGGCCGCGGCGTGGAGAACAGCTCAGGCGGCGGCGTTGGCGGCGGTTCGGAAAAAGCTGAAAGCTTACTTCGGGTAGTTTATCTCATTTACGTACCACTGTGCCTCGCCCAGCGGCGTATTGACGGTGGCGATGTCCCCGACCTCTTTTTTCAGCAGGGCGCGCGCCATCGGCGCATCGATGGAGATGTAATCCTTGCGGCCGAAAATCTCGTCGTAACCGACGATGCGAAAGCGTTTGGTCTCGCCGTCGTCATTCTCCACCTCCACCCAGGCACCGAAGAACACCTTGCCTTCCTGCTGCGGGGAGTAATCGACGATCTTCAACTGCTCCAGGCATTTGGTCAGATAGCGGACGCGGCGGTCAATTTCGCGCAGCCGCTTCTTGTTGTACTGGTAGTCGGCGTTTTCGCTTCTGTCGCCCAGGCTGGCGGCCCAGGTCACTTTTTTGGTCACCTCGGGGCGTTCTTCACGCCAGAGGTAATCCAGCTCTTGTTTGAGCTTGTCATACCCTTCACGGGTTATCAGTTGAGTTCTCATCGTGATTTATCTTTATGGGGCCACCGCCACAGTGTACGTGAATGCGGGGGGCTTTAGAAATGGCGCGCGGGCCTGCGCCTTGTCGCACGGTTTTTATTCAGTTTGCGCAGCTTTTAACAATCGGGAGTATGCTTAGCGATAGCGGAAAAGGAATGTGACGAAAGGAGGATATCTGGCGAGAGAGACAAGGAATTTTGGCGCACAACCCAACACATTGAAGGTATTACCGCATGGAATTTAAAGATTACTACGCCACGATGGGCGTTGAGCCCAACGCCGATCTGAAAACCATCAAAACGGCCTACCGCCGGCTGGCGCGTAAATATCACCCTGACGTGAGCACTGAAGACGACGCCGAGAGCAAGTTCAAGGAGCTGGCCGAAGCCTATGAGGTGCTGAAGGACGACGAGCGCCGCGCCGAGTACGATCAGATCCGGCTGCACCGCAACGATCCGAACTTTGGCCGCCAGGCGCGCGGCGATCACGGCGGCTATCAGCAGAGCGCTTCATGGCACGGCGGCGGCGCCGACGCGCAAGACTTCTCCGACTTCTTCGAGAGCATGTTCGGCGGGCGTGCGGCGGGCGGGCACCGTTCCGCTTCGCACTCGCACGGCGGGCATGGCTTCCGCGGCCAGGATCTGGAGATGGAGGTGCCGCTGTTCCTCGAGGAAACGCTGCATGGCCAAAGCCGCGAGATCTCCTATACGCTGCCGGTGTATGACGAGCTGGGGCGGCAGGTGAGCGAAGCCAACAAAACGTTGAACGTGAAAATCCCGGCCGGCGTGGGCGACGGCGAGCGCATTCGCCTCAAGGGGCAGGGCGTTGCCGGCGTGGGCGGCGGCCAAAACGGCGATCTGTATCTGGTCATCCGCCTCGCGCCGCACCCGCTGTTTGAGATAGATGGCCACAACCTGAGCATCGTGGCGCCGCTCGCTCCGTGGGAAGCGGCACTGGGTGCCAGCATCGAGGTGCCGACGCTGACCGGAAAAATCGCGCTGACCGTGCCGGCCGGCAGCCAGAGCGGCAAACGGCTGCGGGTCAAAGGCAAAGGGCTGGCGGGCAAGAAAGAGCCCGGCGATCTGTATGTCATTCTCAAGGTGGTGATGCCGCCGAAGCCGAACGAGAAGGCCAGCGCCCTGTGGCGAGAGCTGGCTGAACAGGCGGCGTTCAACCCGCGCGCGGAATGGGAGTAAAGCACATGATGAAGAAAGAGATCACATTCACCGTGGTGGAGCTGTGTCAGCGAGTGGAGATTTCAGAGGATGAGCTGGTCGAGATCGTCGGCCTGGGCGTGATCGTGCCGTTGGAGCCGGCGCAGCCGCGCTGGGAGTTCGATTATCCGGCGCTGAGCCATCTGCAGCGCGCGCGCAGGCTGCGGGCCGAGCTGGATCTGGACTGGCCGGGGATCGCCATGGCGCTGACGCTGCTCGATCGGGTTGATGCGCTACAGCAAGAGAACCGGCAGCTGCGTAGGCAGCTGGCACGTTTCCTGCAGACCTCCTGACCCGACAGCTGAACGCCACCGGGCGCTTCCCCGGTGGCGAAATTGCACAAAATTGGGCCGCTGCCCCACATTGTGCCGATAAAGGGCGAAATTTTGACGAACCCCCGTCGACATTCACTGAAAATTGTTGATAAATGGGGAAAAGAATAAGCTTTGTAACAATTTCGTCTAGAATACATACCATTAAACGCTGTCTCAAATGGCAAGGTTTTCTAACAATATTCGAGTCAGGCAATAAAGCCTTTGGGAGTAATACCATGCAAGAGAATCATAAGATCCTGGTTGTCGATGATGACATGCGCCTGCGCGCGCTTTTAGAACGTTATTTAACCGAGCAGGGCTTCCAGGTTCGCAGCGTTGCCAACGCTGAGCAAATGGATCGCTTGCTGACTCGTGAATCCTTCCATTTGATGGTGCTCGATCTGATGTTGCCGGGCGAAGACGGCCTGTCCATCTGCCGCCGCCTGCGCAGCCAGAGCAACCCGATGCCGATCATTATGGTCACCGCGAAAGGCGAAGAGGTCGATCGCATCGTGGGCCTGGAAATCGGCGCCGACGACTACATTCCTAAACCGTTCAACCCGCGTGAGCTGTTGGCTCGTATCCGCGCGGTGCTGCGCCGCCAGGCGAACGAACTGCCGGGCGCGCCTTCGCAGGAAGAGGCGGTGATCGCTTTCGGCAAATTCAAACTGAACCTCGGCACCCGCGAGATGTTCCGCGAAGACGAGCCGATGCCGTTGACCAGCGGCGAATTCGCGGTACTGAAGGCGCTGGTCAGCCACCCGCGTGAACCGCTGTCGCGCGATAAGCTGATGAATCTGGCGCGTGGCCGCGAATACAGCGCCATGGAGCGCTCCATCGACGTGCAGATCTCTCGTCTGCGCCGCATGGTTGAAGAAGATCCGGCGCATCCGCGTTATATCCAGACCGTGTGGGGTCTCGGCTACGTCTTCGTCCCGGACGGCAGCAAGGCATGAGGCGATTGCGCTTTTCACCGCGTAGCTCGTTTGCCCGAACCCTGTTGTTGATCGTCACTTTGCTGTTCGTCAGCCTGGTGACGACCTATCTGGTGGTGCTGAACTTCGCCATCCTGCCCAGCCTGCAGCAGTTCAACAAGGTACTGGCTTACGAAGTGCGTATGCTGATGACCGATCGGCTGCAGCTGGAGGACGGCACGCTGTTGGAAGTGCCGCCAGCGTTCCGTCGTGAGATCTACCGCGAGTTGGGCATTTCTCTCTACACCAACTCGGCGGCGGAGGAGAGCGGCCTGCGCTGGGCGCAGCACTACCAGTTCCTCAGCCAGCAGATGGCGCAGCAGCTCGGCGGGCCGACCGATGTGCGGGTGGAGGTGAACAAGAACTCCCCGGTGGTGTGGCTGAAAACCTGGCTGCAGCCCGATATCTGGGTGCGCGTACCGCTGACGGAAATCCATCAGGGCGACTTCTCTCCGCTGTTCCGCTATACGCTGGCGATCATGCTGCTCGCGATCGGCGGTGCCTGGCTGTTTATTCGTATTCAAAACCGCCCGCTGGTGGAGCTGGAACATGCGGCGCTGCAGGTGGGCAAAGGGATTATTCCGCCGCCGCTGCGCGAGTATGGGGCTTCCGAAGTGCGGTCGGTGACTCGCGCATTCAATCAGATGGCGTCGGGCGTCAAGCAGCTGGCGGACGATCGCACCTTGCTGATGGCCGGGGTCAGCCATGATCTGCGCACGCCGTTGACGCGTATCCGGCTGGCGACGGAGATGATGAGCGCCGAAGACGGTTATCTGGCCGAGTCGATCAATAAAGACATCGAAGAGTGCAACGCCATCATTGAGCAGTTCATCGATTATCTGCGCACCGGGCAGGAGATGCCGACCGAAAGCAGCGACCTGAACGCCATTTTGGGCGAGGTGGTTGCGGCGGAAAGCGGCTATGAGCGGGTGATTGAAACCGCGTTGTCACCGGGCGAGCTGATGATGAATGTGCATCCGCTGTCGATTAAGCGGGCGGCGGTGAACATGGTGGTGAACGCGGCGCGTTACGGCAACGGTTGGATCAAGGTCAGCAGCGGCCGCGAGCTGCAGCGCGGCTGGTTCCAGGTGGAAGATGACGGCCCGGGTATCAAGCCGGAAGAGTTGAAGCACCTGCTGCAGCCGTTCGTACGCGGTGACAGCGCGCGCAGCACCAGCGGCACCGGTCTGGGGCTGGCGATCGTGCAGCGTATTATCGACGCGCATGACGGCGAACTGGATATCGGCACCAGCGAGCGCGGCGGGCTGTTGATCCGCGCGTATATTCCGTTGCCGATGGAGAAAAAAGAGTCGACCAACGGTCATCAAACGGCCAGGGAAAACGCCTGACCTCTGATGTGGGCCGCGCCGCTGCGGCCCCGTCAGGACTTTCTGCTCATCACGTAGTATTCCGCCGCATCCTCATGCAACCGGCGGCCGGTCGGCGCCTGCCACGGATCGATTAATTCGATACCGCAGTGGAGGAAGTCTTTGGTATTGCGGGTGGCCAGGGCGGCACCGTAATGCAGGCAGGTGGCGGCGATTTGGGTATCCGGCACGCTCATCGCTTTACCCAGCAGCCGATTCCTTGCCGTCAATTCCGCGTATTGCATCGCGCACAGCCCATCAAACGGCAATATCTGCCCCTCGAACTTCAATTCAATGGCGTCCGCCAATTTCAGCTTGAGATCCCGCTGGCGCTTGCCGTCAGGCATGCAGGCGACGCCGCTGAACAGTTCGGCGAGGACAATGGCGCTGAGATAGAGCTCGTCATTGTCCTTTTCATTTAACCAGTTAATGACGTTGTAGTACGGGCTGGGACGCAGCGTTTCTGAAATGACGTTGGTGTCGATAATGATCATGCGTTGTCATCTTCATCATCAAAGGTGACGATGCGTGGCGGCACGGCGTCACGCGGTGGGATCTCCAGCTCAACGCCGCCGAATTCGGCGAAGTGCTGATGCATCCAGGTACCCAATCCATAGCGCGGCGGCTTTTTCACCAGCGCCTGTTTCAGGATCATGCGCGCTTCCTCTTCCATAGAATGGCCGTTTTTCGCCGCTGAGATACGCAGCAGCTCTTTGATTTCGTCGTCCAGATTTCTGACGGTGATAGTCGCCATTTAAACCTCCTTTGCTATCAATGATTGCATTGACTTATTTTCTCGCCTTGCTGGTTAAAAAGCAATCGATGAAAATAAAAAAAGGCGCGGGATCCGCGCCTTAGCTGAAGAGGTAACGCTACCGAATTACAGCTTCGGGCCGGCGCTAACCAGCGCGGCGCCCGCAGGCGTGTCGGTGTATTTGTCGAAGTTGGTGATGAAGCGCTCGGCCAGATCCTGCGCTTTTTCCTGCCACTGCTCGAGGCTGGCGTAGGTATTGCGCGGATCGAGGATCTCTGGGTTCACGCCCGGCAGCGCGGTCGGCATCGCCAGATCGAAGATTGGCAGGGTAACGGTTTCCGCCTTGTCGATTTCACCGCTCAGGATGGCGTCGATGATGCCGCGCGTATCTTTGATCGAGATGCGTTTGCCGGTGCCGTTCCAGCCGGTGTTGACCAGGTAAGCCTGGGCGCCGGCGGCCTGCATGCGTTTTACCAACACTTCGGCGTACTGCGTCGGGTGCAGTGACAGGAACGCAGCGCCGAAGCAGGCGGAGAAGGTTGGCGTTGGCTCGGTTACGCCGCGTTCGGTGCCGGCCAATTTGGCGGTGAAACCGGACAGGAAGTGATACTGAGTCTGGTTGGCGGTCAGACGCGATACCGGCGGCAACACGCCGAAGGCGTCGGCGGTCAGGAAGATCACTTTGGTGGCGTGACCCGCTTTGGACACCGGCTTGACGATGTTTTGGATATGGTAGATCGGGTAAGAAACGCGGGTGTTCTCGGTTTTCGAACCGTCGTTGAAGTCGATGCTGCCGTCGGCCAGCACGGTGACGTTTTCCAGCAGCGCGTCGCGTTTGATGGCGTGATAGATGTCCGGCTCGGCTTCTTCAGAGAGCTTGATGGTCTTGGCGTAGCAGCCGCCTTCGAAGTTAAACACGCCGTCGTCGTCCCAGCCGTGCTCGTCATCGCCGATCAGCTGACGCTTAGGATCGGTGGAAAGGGTGGTCTTGCCGGTACCGGACAGGCCGAAGAACACCGCCACGTCGCCTTTCTCGCCCACGTTGGCCGAGCAGTGCATCGAGGCGATGCCTTTCAGCGGCAGCAGGTAGTTCATCATCGAGAACATGCCTTTCTTCATTTCGCCGCCGTACCAGGTGCCGCCGATCAGCTGCATGCGCTCGGTCAGGTTGAAGGCGACGAAGTTCTCCGAGTTCAGGCCTTGCTGCTGCCAGTTCGGGTTGGTGCATTTGGCGCCGTTCATCACCACGAAGTCCGGCTCGAAGTCAGCCAGCTCGTCGTCGCTTGGGCGGATGAACATGTTTTTCACGAAGTGCGCCTGCCAGGCCACCTCGGTGATGAAGCGCACTTTCAGGCGCGAGTCGGCGTTGGCGCCGCAGAAGGTATCCACCACGAACAGGCGTTTGCCGGAAAGCTGCTCGGTGACCAGGTGTTTCAGATCGGCCCACACTTCCGGGCTGAGGGGTTTGTTGTCGTTTTTGCCTTTGCCCTGATCGGCCCACCACACGGTATCGCGGGTAATGTCGTCGCGGACGATGTATTTGTCTTTCGGCGAACGGCCGGTGAAGATGCCGGTATCGACGGAGACGGCACCCAGCTTGGTGACTACCCCACGCTCAAAACCTTCCAGAGATGGGTCTGTTTCTTCCTTAAACAGCAGTTCATAGCTCGGGTTGTGAACGATTTCGCTAACGTCGTGAATGCCGTAAGCGGCCAGATCCTGAGGGGTTATACCTTTAACGCGCATGTTACTACTCCTTGGTCACAGAATTTCTGGCGGCAATTGTAGGGATCTAACGGTGCGTAACCGCGATGGGTATCAAATATTTAACGTTTTAGGCGGTATTTCGTTACGATCTGAGAGATAGCACACGGAAAAAAGCAAACGTGCAAACGGCGGGCGTTGGCGGGCGCTGGGCGCACCCGCCGAGGGAGTGTAACTTAGTGCAACTGGTCGCTTTCGCCGGTATTACCCGCATACAAAGCGGCAACATCAACCGGGTCAAAGACATAGTGGCTGCCACAGTAGTCGCAGTGCATGTCGATATTACCGTCCTGCTCCAGCATGTCCGCCACTTCGTCGGTCGGCAGGGTCATCAGCGCGTCGGCGCAACGCTGGCGCGAACAGGTGCAACGGAACTGTACGTCCTGCGGTTCGTACAAGGTGACCTCTTCCTGATGGTACAGGCGGTACAACACTTCGTTGGCCGGCAGGCCGAACAGCTCTTCGCTTTTGACCGTGTTGGTCAGTTGCACCAGATGATCGAAATCATCGAGGTTGCCGTCCTGCGCCGGCAGCACCTGCAGCAGCATACCGGCTGCTGCGGCATTGCCTTCCACTTCGCCGGTGCGGATGAACAGGCGGGTTGGCAGCTGCTCGGACTGGCGGAAGTAGGCTTCCAGGCATTCTGCCAGGGTTTCACCTTCCAGGCCGACCACGCCCTGATAGCGCTCGCCTTCCGTCGGGGAAATGGTGATGACCATGACGCCGTTGCCGATCATCTGATGCAGGGTGCTGTCGTCGGCGATAGGCGCCTGGGTGCGCGCAACGCCACGCATCTCCTGGCGGTTGTTGCCGTTGATCACGGCCAGCTTCAGCGGGCCGTCGCCCTGCAGCTGCACGGTGATGTCGCCGTCGAACTTCAGGGTTGCGGTCAACAGACTGGTGGCGACCAGCAGTTCACCCAGTAGCTTTTGCACCGGCGCCGGGTAGTCGTGGTTGTTCAGGATCTGCTGATAGGTTTCGCTGACGGTAACCAGCTCGCCGCGCACCGCGTAGTTTTCAAACAGGTAACGGTGCAATTGGTCATGGTTGGACATAATCTTCTCTCATTACGGTGAGGGGTTATTCCGGCTCACCAAATTTAAATTTCATCAGGTCGCGCCGCTCCTTTTTGTCCGGACGACGGTCCGGATGCGGCATGGTCAACGCGTTCATCTTGCGCGCCAGCGCCATTTTTTCGCGGTTGGCGATGCTGGCTTCGGTTTCCTGATACATTTGCTGCGCCTCGTTGGCACCGCGGCGTTGGCTGGTCAGCGCCAGCACGATCACCGTACGCTCTTCGTTGCCCTGCCGCAGCTTAAGCTCGGCATTGAGTTCGACAATCTTGCTCGGTTTGCCGCGCTGGCCGTTGTAATGCACCTTGCCGCCGTCGATCATTTCGCGCGCCAGCGCGCGAGTCTTATAGAAGCGTGCGGCCCACAGCCACTTATCCAGCCGGACCGCGTCGTCGCGCGTCGCTTTTTCCTTCATGCTTCCCCCTTGGCCAGCGCCGGTATCAGCAGACGGTAGTCGCGCATCGACGGATGGCGCTGGAAGCTTTTTTCCGCCGTGCTGGAGTCCGGGTTTTGCACGCCCAGGCAGTAACGAATGCCGAAAGTGCGCGCCGCGTCGAGGATAGGCTCGCCGTCGTCGACGAACAGCGTGCGCTGCGGGTTGAATCCGGTGTGCTGCTGCACCGCTTGCCACAGACGCTGATCTTCTTTCGGATAACCAAATGTGTGGGTGGAAAACAATAAATCAAGGTGCCGATCGAGGCCGGTATGCTCGATTTTCACCGCCAGGCTGTGAGGATGGGCGTTGGTCAGCAAAATGGTTTGCAGACCGGCGTCGCGCAGCGCCCGTAAAAACGGCTCGGTGTCTTCGCGCAGCCGCGCGCGGCTACCGACTTCGCTGGTCATGCGGTAGATGTCCAGATCCAACCGCTCGCTCCAGTAATCGAAGCAATACCAGTTCATGGTGTGCTGCACCGCCTGATATTCCCGTTCAATGATATGACGGGCTTCGTCGAACGGAATGGCGCGCCTTTCGCTCAGCGCTTGCGGCACCAGGCTGAGCCAGAAGTGGCTGTCGAACTCCAGATCCAGCAAGGTGCCGTCCATATCCAGCAGCACGGTATCGATCTGCGGCCAATCAAACTCGGGAACCATAAAAACTCCATGGGCGGACCGACGGGCGGTCCGCAGATGAGAATAATAGCGTTAGCGTAGCATAAGCAGATGACAGGGCGGAGACCCCCGGCGTCAGGTTCAGGCCATCGGCCGCATTGACATCGGATTGAGCTGCGGATTGAAGCAGCTGTCGTAGTAACGCTGGATATCGGCGACGCGGTGCTGATTGATGCGCCGACGCTGTACCAGCCGCCAGGCGTTATAGCCCAGGCTGACGACCACCGCCAGCAACAGCAGGCTGGTACCGAGGTAGCGCCACAGGGTGATCATGTCCGGTTCGCTGTGCAGCGCCACGTGGCGGGTGCCGTTGGCATCGACGCTGAGGCTGGTGATCACCCCCTGCGCCTGGAATGGGGTATGCAGCAGCAGAGTGGAAAGGCGCTGCAACTCATTCCACTGGTCAAGAGCGTTGTATTCGCTCTGCGGCGCTGAGGATTGCGGATGGCTGACCAACTGTCGACCTTCATCGCTGCGGATCAGGAAACCGCCCGGCGGCGGGCTGTTGAGCGCCGCGGCGGCCAGACGCGTTTCATTGAAGATGAACGACGACGTGGCCACTTTGGTCAGGCTTTCCAGCGACTCGGCGCTTACCGGGCGCAGCAGGACGTTGACGCCTTGCAGCGCGCCTGATCTGGCGCGTTTCACCAGGCCGCTCCAGTTTTTGGCGTTGCCCAGGTTGACCAGCGCGTTTTTCAGCCGCACACAGTCGTTTTCTGCCTGGCATAAATCCTGTGTTTTCAAAACGATATCAGAAAAGTCATCCAACAGGATCATGCCGGATTTCTCGATGGCGCTGGCCAGCTGCGGGTTGATCTTCTGATCGGTGCCGCTCGGATGCAGCTGGCTGTTGACCGTGGCCAGCAGGGCCGTCGCTTTGTCTATGACTTCTGATTCCGGCTGCGGCAGCGGGGCGGCGTTGTTCCAGTAAATGCCGGAGCAATCGAACGGCGCAAAATTGACGGCGCCGCCACCGTTGGCCGGCGGCGGCACATAGCACATGCCGCTGCCGCGCACCTTTAGGGTGTCGCCGATGCGCAGCGGCGTAGCTTCCAGCGCCTGTACGCTGGTCACTTCCACTTTTTGCGCGCCTTGCAGCCAGGCCATGCTGAGGGTCAGCGGCAGATTGAGCGGGATATAGATCAGCAACAACAGCAGTACCAGTGCCGAACTGGCGACCAGCACCGCGTTGCGGCCCCACTGCTGCAGCGGAAAATTCTTCACTTCGTCATGCAGCGAGAGGAAACGGCCCTGGCGCACCACCTGCCGATTGAGGTAGACGTCCACATCGGTGGTCTTGCCCAAGTCTTGCGTCAGGTACGGCTGCCAGTGCGGCGGGTAGATAAGATCGATGATGCCGAGTGAAATGTTGCTGATCTGTCCCTGGCCGGATTCGCCGAACAGTCCCCAGCGCTTCGGCGTGCCGCGCAGGCAGTGGATCTCTTTCAGCTCGCGTGACGCCGGACGGCGGAACAGGTTCCAGCATCCCCAGGCGATCATCAGCACCGCCACGAAAATCATCCACGGGATCACCAGCACCGGGCTGATCAGGCTGAAGAACAGCAGCAGCAGCGCGGCGGAGATGATGACGGCTTCACGGATGCCGTTCGGCCGGTTCAGCGCATGCTCTTCCGGCGTTTCCTTACGAATGTTCACCAGCTCGACATGTTCGCTCTCTTCCTTGCGGATGGAAGCGTTTTTGGTCGGCGCGGAGGTCACCACCGGCGGCTGCGGCCGGTCGTGAATATGATCTTTCAGCGAGTGCCCGTTGAGCGAAATCACCAGCGGCAGCGTCTGGGTTCGGATCAATTCCACATGGTTGTCGGCGGTGATGTAGGGTTCCCAAAACGGCGGCAGATGTACCTCTTCGGCATCGAGGTAATAGCGCCATTTATTGGGATCGTCGCTGGCCAGACCGTAGCGGGTGATGGCGTGCGTGACGGGATAAACGTTATCGCTTTGCGGGGTGAGCGCCAGTTTGGCTGCGGGCAGCGTAGCGCCGCCGCCGGGCAACAGTTTGTTGCTCAGCTTGTTTTGCTGATTGAGGTAGAACTCGACCGCGGCGCGCTCTTCATCGGTCAGCTTGCGGTGGGCAGGCTTGATAAACGGCAACGCGTGCGCCAGCGCCGACGGGTTGCGGGCCTTGAACCACAGGTACAGGCCGGCGGCAATCAGGCAGACAAGCACTAAGGCCAATATCAACACTATTGTGCTCATGCAATCCCCATCTCACACCCGTGAATTTCGCCAACCTGATGAAAAGCTGAATATTATACGGAGTAAACCGCCAGGAGGCACCCAGAACTAATGAGGGAACAAACAGATTCTCGCTCTGGATCTCATTCCTTCATGACGCAAGGCCATTTTATCACTGATTCTTGCCTGCGTGATACTAGCAACCGGCCTCTGCCGTCGATATCGGCATTATCCTATTTTCATGCGTGCTGTTTGCTGAATCAGTACGGAAAATCGCCCGCCGCTGGCTACGCTTGTTAAAAGAAAGTAAATTACTGTTCATGCTCGTTGCGGCGGAGCTTGCCCTTAACGCACAATGTGATCAGGATCGAATTTGGTCAGCATTTGAGCGCCAACGAGCCGTGCGTTACGCCAATCATTATTTCGGTTGCCCCGTCCACGCCTGGGTAACCTCTTTGAGGCAATCATGGATAAACACCTGCAAAAACCTAAAATTCTGAAAGTGGAAACGGTCGCGCGTTCGCGTTTGTTCAACGTCGAGTCGGTCGATTTGGAATTCAGCAACGGGGTTCGGCGGGTGTATGAGCGCATGCGGCCTTCGGATCGCGAAGCGGTGATGATCGTGCCGGTGATTGGCGATGACCTGCTGCTGATTCGCGAATATGCGGTGGGCACTGAATCCTATGAGCTGGGTTTCCCGAAAGGGTTGATCGATCCCGGAGAGGGCGTGCTGGAAGCGGCCAACCGCGAGCTGATGGAAGAGGTGGGATACGGCGCGAAGCGCTTTGATTTTCTCAGTAAGCTGACGATGGCGCCATCCTACTTTTCCAGCAAAATGAATATCGTGCTGGCCCACGATCTCTACCCGCAGAGCCTGGAAGGGGATGAACCGGAGCCCTTGCCGCAGGTGCGCTGGCCGATCGCCAACATGATGGCGTTGCTGGCGGAACCGGATTTCCGTGAGGCGCGCAACGTCAGCGCGCTGTTTCTCTCCGAGGCGTTTTTGCGCGCGTCGCGCTGATACGCTTCGCGCCGAATAAAAAAAGGGCCAGATTTCTCTGGCCCTTTTCGATCAGAACAGCTCGTGGCTTTCACCGCCCGGATCGGTCAACGTGGTGCCGGTATCGCGCGATGGGTAGTCCGTCGGCTGCGTCCCTTCGATAAAGTACTCGGAACGGCTGCCACCGCCACCGCCGGAGAGCTTGCCGCTGCTTTTGTCGATGGTGACGCTGATGATGCCTGGCGGCGGCGTGACTTTCTGCTCCGGAATGCCTTCCAGCGCGGTCTTCATGAAGTCGTCCCACGCCGGCTGGGCGCTCTTGGCTCCGCCTTCACCGCCGGAAATCTGATCCGGGATAGCGCCGGATACCGTCGAACGGCCCAGATCGCGGCGGTGATCGTCGAAACCGATCCACACCGACGTCACGGTATCCGGGCCATAGCCGGAGAACCAGGCGTCTTTGGAACTGTTGGTGGTACCGGTTTTGCCGCCGATATCATGACGTTTCAGATCGCGCCCGGCACGCCAGGCAGTGCCCATCCAACCCGGTTCGCCGAAGATGTTGCTGTTCAGCGCGTCGTGGATCAGGAAGGCCAGCGGCGTGCTGATCACGTGCGGCGCATACTGTTGGTCACCGTCCTGCTGCACCTGAGCCGGGGTAACCTGCTCCAGCTGCGGCATCGGCACCGTGCTGTTGCTGCCTTCCTGCGAGGTGGCGACGTTTTCGATGTTGTCGTCGGACAGCACCGCCGAACGGTGGGTGTCGCCGTAGATCACCGGCAGGTTGCAGCTGCTGCACACCACTTTCGGTTTAGCTTCGAACACCGTATTGCCGTTGTCGTCTTCAATCTTGGTGATGAAGTATGGGTCAACCAGGTAACCGCCGTTCGCCAGCACCGCGTAGCCGCGTACCAGCTGCATCGGGGTGAAGGAGGCGGAACCTAGCGCCAGCGATTCGGTATGCACGATGTTCTGTGCCGGGAAGCCGAAGCGCTGCAGATATTCCGCCGCGTAGTCGACGCCCATCGCACGCATTGCGCGCACCATCACCACGTTCTTCGATTGCCCCAGCCCCTGCCGCAGGCGAATCGGGCCGTCGTAGGTCGGCGGTGAGTTCTTCGGCCGCCAGTCGGTGCCGGCGCCGGCATCCCAGCGGGTGATCGGCAAATCGTTCAGGATGGTGGCCAGCGTCAGGCCTTTATCCATCGCGGCGGTGTACAGGAACGGTTTGATGTTTGACCCCACCTGACGCAGGGCCTGCGTCACGCGGTTGAACTTGCTCTGGTTGAAGTCGAAGCCGCCGACCAGCGCTTTCACCGCGCCGTCGTTCGGGTTGATCGAGACCAGCGCCGAGTTGACGTCCGGCACCTGCGACAGCCACCAGGCGTCGTTCACTTTACGCACCCATACCTGCTGACCTGTCTGCACCACGTCAGTGACGCGTTTCGGCGTTGGGCCTTGCTGAGTGTCTGAACGGTACGGCCGCGCCCAGCGCATGGTGGCCATCGGCAGGGCAATGCTGCTGCCGTCGGCCAGCATCGCCGTCGCTTCCTGCGGGTTAGCAGCGGTGATGACCGCCGGCGCCAGTGGGCCGTAGCTCGGCAAGTTTTTCAGCGAGTCGACAATCTGTTTGCGATCCCAGGCCGCTTCGCCGACTTTCCACAACACGTTGGATGGGCCGCGGTAGCCGTGGCGCATGTCATAGGCCAGCACGTTGTTGCGTACCGACTCCTGCGCCGCCAACTGCAGCCGTTTGGTGACGGTGGTGTAAACCTTGTAACCGTCGGTATAGGCGTTTTCACCGTAGCGCTTGATCATCTCCTGACGCACCATCTCGGAGAGATACGGCGCGGAGAAGCTGATTTCCGGCGCATGGTAGTTGGCGACCAGATCTTCGGCGCGCGCCTGATCGTACTGCGCCTGCGTGATGTAATGCTCGTCCAGCATGCGCGACAGCACCACGTTGCGGCGGGCAACGGCGCGATCGTGCGAATAGAGCGGGTTGAAGGTAGACGGGGCTTTCGGCAGGCCGGCGATGGTCGCCATCTCGCTCAGGGTGAGCTGGCTGACGTCTTTGCCGAAATAGACCTGTGCGGCGGCGCCCACGCCGTAGGCGCGGTAACCCAGATAGATCTTGTTCAGATACAGCTCAAGGATTTCATCCTTGGTGAGCATCTGCTCGATGCGTACCGCCAGGAAAGCTTCCTTGATTTTACGCATCAGGGTGCGTTCCGGGCTTAAGAAGAAGTTACGCGCCAGTTGTTGGGTAATGGTACTGGCCCCCTGCGAAGCGTGGCCGGAGACCAGCGCGATTGAGGCGGCGCGGAAGATGCCGACCGGATCGACGCCATGGTGATCATAGAAGCGGCTGTCTTCGGTGGCGATAAATGCGTGCACCATCACCGGCGGAATTTGATCCAGTTTCAGCGGAATGCGGCGCTTCTCACCGTATTGGGCGATCAGTTCGCCATCGGCGCTGTAAACCTGCATCGGTATCTGCAGCCGTACGTCTTTCAGCGTTGCGACGTCGGGCAGCTGCGGCTCGACATATTTGTACAAGCCGAAAATCGAGGCTGCTCCCAGCACGATGCAACATACTGCAAGGATTAGTAAATACTTTACGAACTTCACCTGAGATTTCCCATTTCTAAGTCATTTGGGCAGTTTATAAACAACCGCGCGGTAGTATAAAGGCAAGCCTGCGACATGGATATGTTCTTTTATCATCTGATGTTATGGAGGCTTGCGAAACATGTTCCCTCAAGCATGGCAGGTGGGGCTGGATATACAAATCGACTGCGTGCGCGCGGTGGCGGCCCAACGCCGCCGCAATGGCTGGCAGTTGCGCCACTGGTGGCAGCAGGCGCTGCCGCAGGCGGTTTTACGCGATGGCTGCCTGGAACCTTCCGAATTCCTGATCCGGGCGCTGCGGCAATGGCGCGTTCAACTGCCGCGACATATTTCCTTACGCATTGCTCTGCCGGCGCAGCGCGTGTTGCAGCAGCGCATGGCGCAGCCGGACGCGCGGCTGCGCGAGCCGGAACGCAGCGACTATATCGGTGGCCACGGTTTGAAGCAGTTTCCGCTCGATGGCCAGACGCTGGCGCTCGACTATCGCACCGCGCCGGCGGATGAGGCGGCGCTGTTGCTGACCGCCGCGCGGCGGCAGGAGCTGCAGCAGTGGCTGCATTGTTTGCGTCAGGCTGGCCTGCATCCGCAAGCGGTCGATATCACCCCTTGTGCGCTGCGGATGATGGCGACGGCGGCAGGCGTACCGCCCGCTGCGGGGCTGATGCACCGTCTCGAACGAGAATGGCTGTGGGTGGCGCCGGCTGACGGCGCGTTCGCCTTTGGTCTGGCGCCGGGCGACGATGACGCGCAGGCGCTGCGGGCGCTGCAAGCCCAGATGCCGGCGGGCGACGATCGGCCGGTCTATGCCGGCAGCGTGCTGGCAGGTGCCTTGCCCACCGGTTGCCTTGCCTGGTCGCCGCTCAGCGCCTTCACGCAGTTGCGCCCACCGTTGCCTGCGCATCCTGCGGCGTTCGCATTGGCCGGTGGTCTGGCGCTGCGCGAGGAGGATCGCTGATGTATCAGGTCAACTTTCTGCCCTGGCGACAGCGCCGCGATCGGCGGCGCGGCTGTTTCTGGCTGGGTGCGCTGCTGTTGCAGGTAACGCTACTGCTGCTGGTGCTGTTTCTGGTTGCCGGCCAACTGCGTCACCAACAGGCGCAGCGGCAGGCGCGGCTAACGATGCTGGGTGAAGAGCTGGCGGCCTTGACGTTGCTCGCCCATCAGCAGCAGCAAGAGCGGGCGCAGCGAGCGCTGCACAGCGCCCGCGCCGAACGGCAGGCGCGCAACGGCCAACATAACCGGCGTTATTTGCAGTTGCTTCAGCAATTGTCCTTCAGCATTCCTCCACCGCTGTGGCTCACGGCGCTGGACAGCGATGCGACGAACGGTCTGCGGCTGCGTGGATTGAGCCGCTCTCCTGCGGCCATCACGCAGTTCGAACGGCGGCTGGCGGGGATGCCTGCGTTGCCACGGCTGCGTTTGGCTGAGGTAACGCAACGGGACGACGGTCTGTATTCCTTTCATCTGGCGGCGCAGTGGGGGCGTGATGGATAGCCGTTTGTCATCCGGGCTGCGCTTTTGGCTGAACTTGCCGGGCTGGCTATTGCTGGTGGCGCAAGGGCTGGGCATCGGCACGCTGGCGCTGTTGGGCGGCGGTTGGCTGCTGCAAGACGAATGGCGTCAGCGGGAAAACGCGGCGGAGCGGCAACAGCGCCTGTTGCAACAGATTTCCATGGTACAGCACCAACTGGACGAGGCGCCGGAAGCCCCTATGCCGCCAACGCCGATCGGTCCGACCACCGCCGGCGATCTGGCGAACGTGCTGCAACAAGCGGGGGGCGCCTTGTTGCGCTGGCAGCGGCAGGAAAAACCGCTGCGGCAAACGCTGAGTTTGCGCATTGATTATGCCGGTTTGTTGGCGCTGTTGGAGGCGCTGCCCGCCGATTTGCGTCTCGAACAATTGAGCGTGGAAACGGCGCCGCAGGGCATGACGGCGCGGTTGGTGTTGCAGGATGCCGCCGAGGAGCAGGCCGATGAGTAAAAGACCGGGCCGTTGGTGGTGGCTGCTATGGCCGTGGGCCTTGTGTGCAGAACCGCGCGATCCGTTTGCGCCGCCTCCGCTGCCTGTTTGTGCCCATCAGGAGGCATCGCCGGCGGGTTGGCGACTGAAAGGCGTCATCGGGCAACCGCCGCTGCGCTATGGCTGGGTGGTGACGCCGGCAGGGCAGTGGTTGCGCCTGCGGCCGCAGCAGTGGGTGCTGGACGAGCGTTGGCAGGTGGCGCAGGTGCGGGCGCGCAGCCTGACGTTAACGGCGCTGGCGGCCGAACCGGATTGTCCGGCGAGCCAGGGCGACATCTCGCTCATGATGGACAACAACAAGGATGGCAAACCATGAAAGGACTCGCTGGATTGGGCGTGGCGTTGTGGTGTCTGTCGCTCGGCATCGTCCAGGCGCAGGATAAACAGCAGGTTTCCCTGGAGTTCCAGGATGCGCCAGTGACGGTTATCCTGCAGGCGCTGGCGGATTATCGGCAGATGAACCTGATCGTCGCGCCCGGCGTAAGCGGCAACCTGACGCTGCGGCTGGAGAATGTGCCCTGGCCTCAGGCGCTGGCGCTGACCCTGCGTATGGGCAAGCTGACGATGACGCGGGAGGGGAGCGTGATGCTGGTCGCCCCGGAGCCGGACGCGCAGGAAAAAAAACAGCAGCGAGAAGCGCTGGCGCAGCGGCAGCCTTTGCACAGCCTGACCCTGACGTTACAAAACGGCGATGCGGCGGAGATTGCCGAAAGCCTCAATGCTCAACGCGGCGCCTTGCTCAGCGAGCGTGGCAGCGTGCTGGCGGATAAGCGCACCAATACGCTGTTACTGCGCGACACGGCGCCAATCCTGGCGCAGTTGAAAAAAAGGGTGACGGAAATGGACGCGCCGCTGGCACAGGTGCAGCTGGCGGCGCATATCGTGACCATCAACAGCGAAAGCCTGCGTGAACTTGGCGTGCGTTGGGGATTGGCGGCCGACGAAAAACCGACGCGGCCGCTGCGGCCGGGCAATCTCGGCGTTAATCTGCCGTTGGAGCGCAGCGCGGTGAGCGCCGGTTTCCATTTGGCGCGCATCAGCGGGCGTTTGCTGAGCCTCGAGCTGACGGCGCTGGAGCAGGAGAATCAGGTGGAGATCATCGCCAGCCCGCGTTTGCTGACGGCGCACCTGCAAACCGCCAGCATCAAACAGGGGACGGAGATCCCTTATGAAGTGTCGAGCGGCGCCAGCGGTGCGACCGCGATTGAGTTCAAAGAGGCGGTGCTGGGCATGGAGGTGACGCCGAAAGTGTTGTCGGACGGGCGCATCACGCTGACGTTGCACATCAGCCAAAATATGCCGGGGCGTGCCATCAGCCGCGGGGCGGGGGAGGCATTGACCATCGATAAACAGGAGATTAAGACGCAGATCACGGTGAAAAGCGGTGAAACCCTGGTGCTCGGCGGTATTTTTCAACGGCATAGCGGCAAGACGGCGGACAAGGTGCCGGGATTGGGAGATGCGCCACTGCTGGGGGGCTTGTTCCGGCAAAGTGGCCTACAACAGAAAAAACGCGAGCTGGTGATCTTCATTACGCCGACCTTGATTAAGGGATAAGCGGCTGCCTGTCGGCTGGGCGGCAAATCTCCTAAAGTTGATGAGCAGATACACTTTTTTATCCCCTTGGGGGGATCTGCGTTTGACGCTGCGGCCGATTTAGCTTACAAGGGTTACCGAATTGAGCACCGAGGTTTTTTGTTAGCGTCAAGACGCCGTTAAAAACATATGGTTTCCCTCCCGCGGCGTGGATTGCGATTTATTCGGTTGCCAAACTACCAAGAGTGTTGAGATAATTTTTCGTCTGATCTCGCACTATCGCTCATGAGGTTTCAGTTTAGGTCCCGCCGCTGATTTGATTGGCGGGGCGGGTTAACATTAACGAATTGTCTTAGTAATACCGAAAAACATGGCAGAGAAACGCAATATCTTTCTGGTTGGGCCTATGGGTGCCGGCAAAAGCACTATTGGCCGTCAGTTAGCTCAGCAACTCAATATGGAGTTCTTCGACTCCGATCAAGAAATTGAGCGACGTACCGGAGCTGACGTGGGCTGGGTATTCGACGTGGAAGGGGAAGAAGGTTTCCGCGATCGTGAAGAAAAAGTCATTAATGAACTGACGGAAAAACAAGGGATTGTGTTGGCGACCGGCGGCGGTTCGGTGAAGTCGCGCGAAACGCGCAACCGTCTGTCCGCGCGCGGCGTGGTGGTCTATCTGGAAACCACGATCGAGAAGCAGCTGGCTCGCACTCAGCGTGATAAAAAACGCCCGCTGCTGCAGGTTGATTCTCCGCCGCGTGAAGTGCTGGAAGCCTTGGCGAAAGAACGTAATCCGTTGTATGAAGAGATTGCCGATGTCACCATCCGCACCGACGATCAGAGCGCTAAAGTGGTTGCTAACCAGATCATCAACATGCTGGAAAGCAACTGATTGCCAATTTTCGCGTTCGCCGTCGGCCAATGCGAAAAACTGATTTGTGTTCCCCGCTGTTGCGGGGATCAACCACCGCCGCACCATACAGAGAACTGAGCGCGACATGGAGAGAATTACTGTAACGCTTGGGGAGCGCAGCTACCCGATTACCATTGCCGCCGGATTGTTTAACGATCCGGCTTCTTTTATGCCGTTAAAGGCGGGTGAGCAAGCGATGTTGGTCACCAACCAGACCCTGGCGCCGCTCTATCTCGAGCGTGTCCGGCAGGTGCTGGAGCAGAGCGGCGTCGTGGTGGATCAGGTGATTCTTCCCGATGGTGAGCAGTACAAATCTCTGGCGGTGTTGGAGCAGGTGTTTTCGGCGCTGCTCGAAAAACCGCACGGTCGCGATACCACGCTGATCGCCCTCGGTGGCGGCGTTGTCGGCGATCTGACCGGTTTTGCCGCCGCGTGTTACCAACGCGGCGTGCGCTTCATTCAGGTTCCCACCACGCTGTTGTCGCAGGTGGACTCCTCCGTAGGCGGCAAGACCGCCGTCAACCACCCGCTCGGCAAAAACATGATCGGCGCTTTCTATCAACCCGCTTCGGTGGTGGTTGATCTGGATTGCCTGAAAACGTTGCCGACGCGTGAACTCTCTTCCGGCCTGGCCGAAGTCATCAAATACGGGATCATCCTCGATCGCGAGTTCTTCGTCTGGTTGGAAAATAACATCGATGCGCTGATGGCGTTGGATATGCAGGCGTTGGCCTACTGTATCCGCCGCTGCTGCGAACTGAAGGCCGAGGTGGTGGCCGCCGACGAACGCGAAAGCGGTCTGCGCGCCCTGCTGAATCTGGGCCATACTTACGGTCATGCTATCGAAGCCGAGATGGGCTACGGCGTGTGGCTGCACGGTGAAGCGGTGGCTGCAGGCATGGTGATGGCGGCGGAAACCGCGCACCGTCTCGGCCAGTTCTCTGTTGAAGACATCGAACGTATCAAAGCGCTGCTGCTGCGCGCCGGCTTGCCGGTCTGCGGGCCGCAGGAAATGACGCCGGAATCCTATCTGCCGCACATGTTGCGTGACAAGAAAGTGCTGGCGGGTGAACTGCGTCTGGTGCTGCCGACCATGATCGGTGCGGCGGAAGTGCGCGGCGGCGTAGGGCATGAGCTGGTGCTGGCGTCGATCGCCGCCTGCTTGCCTGAGCAGCAGCGTAATTAAATCGGACTAAGTAACAGTGGCTTAGCCGCCATTTGCATCTATATTAATACAGTGAGCAGAGCACGACGGGTGTCGCTTTGCCATCATCGGGTTAATCTGCCCGTGCCACGGTAGGTCTACGGTGGTGGGCTTTTGCCTCTAGTTGGAGGGTTTCAGATGGACGAGTTTAAACCGGAAGACGATCTCAGACCTGATAGCAGCGATCGTCGTCCTACGCGTTCGCGCAAGCCGGCCGCCGCGCCGCGCTTCGCCGTTTCGCGCCAGCATTTGATGATTGGCATCGGCATTTTGGTGCTGTTGCTGCTGATTATCGGCATCGGTTCCGCCCTGAAGGCGCCAACCAAACATGAAGCGGCTCAGGAGAGCGGCGCGCAAAACGGCGCGGCCCGCGATATCAACCTGTCCGGTTCTTCGTCGCTGACCACCGCCAATAACGGCGTGCCGGGCGGCACGACGGATACCCACGATAACAACGGCGTGAGCGCGACTCAGCCGCAGCAACCGCAGAACGTCAGCGTTCCGCCGATCTCCGGCACACCGACCGAAGCGCAAACGCAGCCTCAGCAGGGCGGCGCGCAGCAGCGCGTCGATTTGCCGGGCAACATGGCGGATGCGCTGTCGCAGCAGCAGGGGCAGGTGGATGCCGCGACTCAAGGCATGACCGGCGCAGCGTCGACGCTGCCGACCGCACCGGCGACGGTGATGAGCGGCGCCGCGGCGCGCGAAGCGACGCGTCCTGTGCAGGGCACCGCACCGCAACAGCATAAAACGCCGGCGAAAACCGCCGCCACCAAACCGACCGCGACGCAGCATAAATCACCGACCACGGTGTATACGCCGCCGGCCAAGCCGTCTTCCACCGCGAAAGCGGGAGCGGTCGCCAGCAGCGGCAGTTCACTGCAGTCTGCGCCGGGCAGCCACTATACCTTGCAGCTGAGCAGCGCTTCGCGTTCCGACACGCTGAACGCCTACGCCAAACAGCAGAAGCTGCAGAACTACCTGGTGTACGCCACCAAGCGTGACGGCAAACCGTGGTACGTGCTGGTGAGCGGCAACTATGCGTCTTCTGCGGAAGCGAAGCGCGCCATTGCTTCGTTGCCGGCGGATGTGCAGGCGAAAAAACCGTGGGTCCGACCTGTACACCAAGTGCAGCAAGATCTTAAAAAATAAATCATTTAAATTTGTGCGCTGATGTGCTGTCTGAAACAGAGTACAATCCGCCGCTCTGAATTGTATAAGTAGCTAATTGACGGCATGAAGAAAAACCGCGCTTTTTTAAAATGGGCTGGTGGAAAATACCCGCTGGTAGATGAGATTCGTCGCCATCTGCCGGCGGGAGACTGCTTAATCGAGCCCTTCGTGGGTGCGGGATCCGTCTTTCTGAATACGGATTACGACGCCTACATTCTCGCCGACATCAATAGCGATCTTATCAACCTGTATAACATCGTTAAGCTGCGCACGGATGACTTCGTGCGCGATGCCCGCACGCTTTTCGCCGATGAATTCAATAACTCGGATCAGTTTTACCTGCTGCGAGAAGAGTTCAATACTAGCACCGAGCCTTACCGCCGGGCGCTGCTGTTCCTGTACCTGAACCGTCATTGCTATAACGGCCTGTGCCGCTATAACCTGCGCGGCGAGTTCAATGTGCCGTTTGGCCGGTACAAGAAACCGTACTTCCCGGAAGAAGAGCTCTACTGGTTTGCCGAAAAATCGCGCAATGCCACTTTTGTCTGCGAGCATTACCGCGATACCATGGCGAAGGCCGTGGCCGGTGCCGTGGTGTATTGCGATCCGCCTTATGCGCCGCTGTCGGCGACGGCGAATTTCACCGCTTACCACACCAACAGCTTCAGCATCGCCGATCAGCAGAGCCTGGCGCAACTGGCGCACCAGCTCTCGGTAGAGAGCCAGGTACCGGTATTGATCTCCAATCACGATACCGAGCTGACGCGCGACTGGTACCAGAATGCTGCGCTGTATGTGGTGAAAGCGCGCCGCACAATCAGCCGCAACATTCTCGGCCGCAGCAAAGTGAACGAGCTTTTGGCGCTGTATCGCTAAGCCGGGGCACCCCGGCGCATAACAACTCGACCCTACGTTTGGAGAAGCGGATGAAAAAGTTTTTGATTGCCCCGTCCATTCTGTCGGCAGATTTTGCCCGGTTAGGTGAAGATACCGCTAACGTGCTGGCTGCAGGCGGCGACGTGGTGCACTTCGACGTGATGGATAACCACTACGTGCCCAATCTGACCATCGGTCCGATGGTGTGCGAAGCGCTGCGCAACTACGGCATTACTGCGCCGATTGACGTGCACCTGATGGTCAAGCCGGTGGACCGCATCGTGCCTGATTTCGCCAAGGCAGGCGCGTCTTATATCTCTTTCCACCCTGAAGCTTCCGAGCATGTCGATCGCACCATTCAGCTAATTAAAGAGCACGGCTGTAAAGCCGGCCTGGTGTTCAACCCGGCGACGCCGCTGAGCTACCTCGATTACGTGATGGATAAAATCGACGTGATCCTGCTGATGTCGGTCAACCCGGGCTTCGGCGGCCAATCGTTCATCCACGGTACTCTGGACAAGCTGCGCCAGGTGCGCAAATTGATCGACGACAGTGGTCGCGATATCCGCCTGGAAGTCGACGGCGGTGTGAAGGTGGATAACATCGCTGAAATCGCCGCCGCGGGCGCCGATATGTTCGTCGCCGGTTCCGCCATCTTTGGCCAGCCGGACTACCGCAAGGTGATCGACGAGATGCGCAGCGAGCTGGCGAAGGTTACCCATGGCTGATTTCGGCGCGATCCGCGCATTGGCCTTCGATCTGGACGGCACGCTGGTCGACAGCGCGCCGGGTCTGGCGGCGGCCATCGATATGGCGCTGGAAGAGACGGGCCTGCCGCAAGCGGGTGAGGAACGGGTCGGCACCTGGATCGGCAACGGCGCCGACGTGCTGGTGCAACGCGCGCTGCGCTGGGCGGAAGCGGAAGGCACGCCGGCGCAGTGCAGCCGGCTGCGTGAGCGTTTCGACCATTTCTACGCGCAGACCGTTGACAGCGGCAGCCGCCTGTTCCCGCAGGTGCAAGAGACGCTGGTCCGCCTGGCCGCACACGGTTACCCGATGGCGCTGGTGACTAACAAGCCGACGCCGTTCGTGGCGCCGCTGCTGGCATCGTTGGGCATTGGCGATTATTTCTCGCTGGTGATCGGCGGCGACGACGTGACGGAAAAGAAACCGCACCCGGCACCGCTGTACCTGGTGCTCGGCAAGCTTGGGCTGCGTGCGCATGAACTGCTGTTCGTTGGCGACTCGCGCAACGATATTCAAGCCGCACAGGGCGCCGGTTGCCCTAGCGTCGGCTTTACCTACGGTTATAACTACGGTGAATCGATCGCCCTGAGCCACCCCGATCGGGTGTTGGAGCGCTTCGCCGATTTGTTGCCCGCTCTTGGGCTGTCATCTTTAGAGAATCAGGAAATTTAAACATGAGTAAGCCCATCGTATTTAGCGGCGCGCAGCCGTCCGGCGAACTGACCATCGGCAACTACATGGGTGCGCTGCGTCAGTGGGTGCAGATGCAGGACGACTACGACTGCATCTACTGCATCGTCGATCTGCATGCCATCACCGTTCGCCAGGACGCCGAGAAGCTGCGCAAGGCCACGCTGGATACGCTGGCGCTGTACCTGGCCTGCGGTATCGATCCGGAAAAAAGCACCATCTTCGTGCAGTCGCACGTGCCTGAGCACACGCAGCTGAGCTGGGTGCTGAACTGCTACACCTATTTCGGCGAACTGAGCCGCATGACGCAGTTCAAGGACAAATCCGCGCGCTACGCCGAGAACATCAACGCTGGGTTGTTCAGCTATCCGGTGCTGATGGCGGCGGATATTCTGCTGTATCAAACCAACCAGGTGCCGGTGGGCGAAGACCAGAAACAACACCTGGAGCTGAGCCGCGACGTGGGCCAGCGTTTCAACGCGCTGTACGGCGACGTGTTCAAAGTGCCGGAGCCGTTTATTCCTAAATCCGGCGCGCGCGTGATGTCGCTGCAGGAACCGACCAAGAAGATGTCCAAGTCGGACGACAACCGCAACAACGTGATCGGCCTGCTGGAAGATCCGAAAGCGGTGACCAAGAAGATCAAACGCGCAATGACCGACTCGGAAGAGCCGCCTGTCGTGCGTTACGACGTGGTTAACAAAGCGGGCGTCTCCAACCTGCTGGATATCCTCGCCGGTGTGACCGGCAAGAGCATTGCGCAGTTGGAAGCCGAGTTCGAAGGCCAGATGTACGGCCACCTGAAAGGCGCGGTGGCGGAAGCCGTCTCCGGCATGCTGGGTGAGCTGCAGGAGCGCTACCATCGCTTCCGCAACGATGAAGCCTACCTGCAGCAGGTCATGCGCGACGGCGCCGCCAAAGCCCGCGCACGCGCGCAGGAAACCCTGGCGAAGGTCTATCAGGCTGTCGGTTTCGTACCGCCGCAGGCATAACGCCGGCGCAAATAGAAAAAGCGGCCATAGGCCGCTTTTTTTACGTCGGTATTACGCCATTTGCGCCAGGTTGGCAGGCGATTCTTCGCTGGCGAACCAATTGAGCTTGCTGCGCAGGCTGACCACGCTGCCGACGATGATCAGGCTGGGGCTGGCGGCCTGCAATGACAGGGAACCCAGTTGGCGGAGCTCCCCTTCGATCACCCGTTGGCGGCAAGAGGTGCCGTTTTCCACCAGTGCCACCGGCGTGGCGGCTGGCAACCCGTTAGCGATCAGCTGGCGCTGGATTTCAGCCGCTTGCGATAGCCCCATATAGAACACCAGCGTCTGTTGCCCGGCGGCCAGCGTCGCCCAATCCAATCCACCGTCGGCCTTGGCGTGGCCGGTCACCAGGCGCACGCTCTGCGCATGGTCGCGGTGGGTGAGCGGGATGCCGCTGTAGGCGGAACAGCCCGAGGCGGCGGTAATGCCCGGCACCACCGAGAACGGCACGTTGGCGTCTGCCAGCGTCTCCAGCTCTTCGCCGCCGCGGCCGAAGATAAAGGGATCGCCACCCTTCAGGCGCACCACGCGTTTGCCTTGCTGCGCCTGCTGCAGCAGGATTTGATTGATCTGCTCCTGCGGCACGCAGTGGTGGCCGGCGCGTTTGCCGACGAAGATACGTTCGGCGTCGCGGCGCACCAGCGTCATGATCTCTTCGGAGACCAGTCGGTCGTAAACCACCACGTCGGCCTGCTGGATTTGTTGCAGCCCTTTCAGCGTAAGCAGGCCGGCATCGCCCGGCCCGGCGCCCACCAGCACCACTTCACCGCGATCTGCCGGCTGTTCGCTGAACAGCTGCTCGAGCTGGCGCTCAGCCAGCGCGGCGTCGTCGTTGGCCAGCGACTGCGCCAGCCGATCGTGAGCGAACAACCGTTCCCAGAAGCGCCGACGCGCGCCGAGGCTGCTGAAGCGTTGTTTTACCCGCTGGCGCAGCGAGCCGCCCAGTTGGGCCAGCTTGCCGAGGTGCTGTGGCAGCATCGCTTCCAGCTTCTCGCGCAGCAGCCGCGCCAACACCGGTGCTTTGCCGCCGGAGGACACCGCGACCATGATCGGCGAACGGTCGATAATCGACGGCATGATAAAGCTGGCGCGTTTCGGATCGTCCACCACGTTGCAGAACACCCGCTGCTGGTTGGCGCACTGATACACCCGTGCGTTGACCTCTAGCCGGTCGGTAGCGGCGATCACCAGCCATTTTTCCACCAGCAGGGCCGGGCTGAATTCGCCTTCGGCCAGCGTCAACCGGCCTTCTGCCGCCCACAGGCGGAACTGCGGGGTGAAGTCTACGGCGTTGACGGTCAGCGCCGCACCGGCGTCCAGCAGCAGGCGCGCCTTGCGTTCGGCGATCTCGCCGCCGCCGACCAGCAGGCAGGCTTTGTGTTGCAGTTGGCAGAAAATCGGCAGGTAGTCCATCGGCACTCCTCGGGGGTAATCAGTGTGGGGGCGAAATGCGCCCCCGAAAACTTAGGCGGTCTGACGTACGGCGGCTTTCGCCGCCTGCGGGCGTTCGGCGCGCGGCGTGGCGTACCAATACCCCAGACCCATTAGCACCGAGCCGGACAGGATGTTGCCCAGCGTCACCCACAGCAGGTTGTGGCCGATGCCGGTGAGGGTGTAGGCCTCGCTGTGGTTGCCGAACCAGGAGAGGGCAAACAGCGTCATGTTGGCGACGGAGTGTTCGTAACCCGAGGCGATAAAGGCCAGCAGACACCACCAAATGGCGATGAACTTGGCGGCGCCTTCTACGCGGATCGCCATCCAGATCGCCAGGCAAACCAGCCAGTTGCACAGCACGCCCTTGAAGAACAGCACCTCGGCCGGCGCGGTGGTTTTTGCCAATGCGGCGCTGTGCACCAGACTGGTATCCACTGGCAGCAGGCTACCGCCGCCGTAGTAATACATCAGCGCCACCAGCACCGAGCCGAGCAGGTTGCCGAACCAGGTTTGCGGCAGCACTGCCCACATCTGGCTTTGGCGGATGGTGCCGGCCTTGACGCCGAGCGTCAGGAACATCGTATGGCCGGTGAACAGTTCGGAACCGGCGATGATCACCAGCGTCAGCGCGATGCCGAAGGTGGCGCCCATCACCAGCGGCCGCACGCTTGGGTCGGCCAGGTTGCCGAGGGTGAAGATCAGGATGATGCCGAGGCCGACGTAGGCGCCCGCCATCGCCGAGCTGATCCAGAAGCCGAGCGGGCTCTCCTTCGCCAGGCGGACGATGCGCGCCGCGTTGGCGGCGCATTTGTTTATCGTGTCGGTAAACATGTTGCCTCCCGAAAGGTTATGCCGCGACTTGCACGATGCCGTCGACCACCCGGCTGGCGAAGCTGGCGACGGAACGGCTGTCATCTTCCAGACAGTGACCGTCGTACAGGCGGAAATGCTGTTTCTTCAGCGGGCTGGCGACCCACAGTTCACCCTGATGCTCGGCGATCAGCCCGCGTGACAGCACGCTGGCCTGGGCGAACGGGTCGATATTGCTGATGGCGAACACCTGTTCGTCGGCATAGGGGCGGAACACCGCCACCTGCCGATCGCCGATCAGGGCACATACGCCGGTGCCGGGCAGAATGTCGGCGACGGGACAAACGGTAATCCACTGGCTCATGCGTGGCTCTCCTCGGTATCGATCAGGGTGACGGGAATGCGCTCGTCAGGGCGCGCCGGGCGGTGCTGGTCGCGTTCGGTCACCACCTGCACGTTCGGATCGCGCAGCGGGCTGTTGATGAAGTGGGCGAAGCGCAGCTGCGTTTCCGGATGCTCGACGGTCTCTTTCCACTCGCAGACCACCGCGTCGCGCAGGCGGGCGATCTCCGCTTCCAGTTGGTCGTTGATGCCGAGCTTGTCGTCGACGATCACCTTGCGTAGGTAATCGATGCCACCTTCCAGGCTCTCCAGCCATACCGAGGTACGCTGCAGCTTATCGGCGGTGCGGATATAGAACATCATGAAGCGGTCGAGGTAGCGCACTAGGGTCTCGCGATCGAGATCGGCGGCCAGCAGATCGGCGTGGCGCGGTTTCATGCCGCCGTTGCCGCAAACATACAGGTTCCAGCCGTTCTCGGTGGCAATGATGCCGACGTCCTTACCCTGCGCCTCGGCGCATTCGCGGGTACAGCCCGAGACGCCGAACTTCATTTTGTGCGGGGTGCGGATACCTTTGTAGCGATGTTCCAGCGTGACGCCGAAGCCGACGCTGTCGCCGACGCCATAGCGGCACCAGGTGCTGCCGACGCAGGTTTTCGCCATGCGCAGCGCCTTGGCATACGCGTGGCCGGTTTCAAAGCCGGCGGCGAGCAGCTTGCTCCAGATGGCCGGCAGATCGTCTTTCTGCGCCCCGAACATGCCGATACGCTGCGAGCCGGTCATTTTGGTGTAGAGGTTGTACTCCTTGGCGATCTGGCCGATGGCTAGCAGGCCGTCCGGGGTGATTTCGCCGCCGGCGGAGCGCGGGATCACCGAGTAGGTGCCGTCTTTTTGGATATTGCCGAGGAAGTTGTCGTTGGTATCCTGCAGCGGCGTATGCTGCGGCTTGAGGATGTACTCGTTCCAGCATGAGGCCAGCAGCGAGCCGACGGTCGGTTTACACACTTCGCAGCCGTAGCCTTTGCCGTATTTGGCCAGCAATGCCTCGAACGACTTGATGCCTTCGACGCGGATCAGGTGGAACAGCTCCTGGCGTGAATAGGCGAAGTGTTCGCACAGGTGGTGGTTGACCTCGATGCCTTGCTTGCTCAGCTCGGCGTTCAGTACCTGGGTGAGCAGCGGGATGCAGCCGCCGCAGCCGGTGCCGGCCTTGGTTTCGGCCTTCAGCGCCGCCACGGTGTGGCAGCCTTTGTTGACCGCCTGGATGATGTCACCTTTGCTGACGTCGAAGCAGGAGCAGATCTGCGCGCTTTCCGGCAGCGAATCCACGCCGATGGCCGGTTTGCTGCCCGCATGGGCCGGCAGGATCAGGCCGTCCGGGTTCTCCGGCAGCTCGATGCCGTTCAACGCCAGCTGCAGCAGGTTGCCGTAGTCGCTGGTGTCGCCCACCAGCACTGCGCCGAGCAGGGTTTTATTGTCGGCGCTGACCACGATGCGTTTGTAGACTTCTTTGCTTTCATCCAGATAAACGTAGCTGCGGGCGCCTTCGGTGCGGCCGTGTGCATCGCCGATGCCGCCGACGTCCACGCCCAGCAGCTTCAGCTTGGCGCTCATGTCGGCGCCCTGGAAGCCATTTTCGCGGCCCAGCAGGCGATCGACGGCCACCTGCGCCATTTTGTACCCCGGGGCCACCAGACCGAAGGTGCGATCGCGCCAGGCGGCGCACTCACCGATGGCGTACACGTCCGGATCCGACGTCTGGCAGCTGTCGTTGATGGCGATGCCGCCGCGGCGGCCGATCTCCAGCCCGCACTGGCGCGCCAGCTTGTCCTGGGCGCGGATGCCGGTGGAGAACACGATGAAATCCACTTCCAGCAGGCTGCCGTCGGCGAAATGCATGGTTTTGCGCGCCGTGCCGCCGCCGTTGACGATCTCCTGGGTATTTTTGCCGGTGTGTACCTTGACGCCCATGCGCTCGATCTTACGGCGCAGCTGGTCACCGCCCATCGGGTCGAGCTGTTCGGCCATCAGCATCGGAGCGAACTCGATCACGTGCGTTTCCACCCCCAGGCTTTTCAGCGCGCCGGCGGCTTCCAGCCCCAACAGCCCGCCGCCGACCACCGCGCCGCGTTTGCTGCGGCGCGCGCAGGCTTCGATGGCATTCAGGTCTTCGATGGTGCGGTAAACGAAGCAGTCCTGGCTATCCGAGCCTTTAATCGGCGGGATCCACGGATAGGAACCGGTGGCCATGATTAGCTTGTCGTAATAGACGGTGCGGCCGGTGTTGGAGTGGATCACCTTCTCGTCACGATTGATGGTGATAGCGCGTTCGCCGACCAGTACCTTTACGCCGTGTTTTTCGTAAAAGCCTTCGCGCACCAGCGACAGCTCTTCGGCGGTGTGGTGAGAGAAGTAGGAAGAGAGGTGCACGCGATCGTAAGCGATACGCGGCTCTTCGCAAAATACGGTGATTTCGAACTGGTCTTTGTCTGCTTTATCCAACAGATCTTCGATGAACCGGTGGCCGACCATGCCATTGCCGACGACGGCAAGTTTGACTCTGCTCATTATTGCCTCAAAATTCTGGTTTCCTAGGGTTACCTTATCCCTCCCGATGAGCAATTTATTGATGCAAATCAATCACACTCTCATATACCTCCAATGTGGTATATAAATGATTTTTCACGTTTTTTGATAAGTTGCGGATTTTATTCATCTTTAGCTGAAGCGAGTCAGTTTGCAGGTAAATTACCCCGCAGGGAGTAAACGCAAGGGGTAGGCATGGCACGGCGACTTTGTCAGCGCGATCCGCTGCCAGTATGATGAAGAAAACCAGCGCAACGGCAGAGGTGAAGGGTGGCGAAACGTCCATTGAAATTTATCGACAACCTGCGTTTAAGCGGGCATGAGGGATTGTGGCAACTGGCGATCGAGCAGGGGCGCATTGCGCATCTGGTACCGCAGCCGGAGGGGCAGGAGTGGCGCGGCGACGTGTTGGATGCGCAGGGCGGGCTGGCGTTGCCGGCGTTCGTCGAACCGCATATCCACCTGGATACCACGCAGACCGCCGGTCAGCCGGCCTGGAACCAGTCCGGCACGCTGTTCGAGGGCATTGAGCGCTGGGCCGAACGCAAAGCGCTGCTGACTCATGAAGACGTCAAACAGCGCGCCTGGCAAACGCTTAAGTGGCAGATCGCTAACGGCGTGCAGTATGTGCGCACCCACGTCGACGTTTCCGATCCCACGCTGACCGCGCTGCGTGCCATGCTGGAGGTTAAGCAGGAGGTGGCGCCCTGGGTGACGCTGCAGATCGTCGCCTTCCCGCAGGAGGGGGTCCTTTCCTACCCCAACGGCGAAGCGCTGCTTGAAGAGGCGCTGCGGCTGGGCGCCGACGTGGTGGGCGCCATTCCGCACTTCGAATTCACCCGCGAATACGGCGTGGAGTCGCTGCATAAGGCGTTCGCGCTGGCGCAAAAATACGATCGGCTGGTGGACGTGCACTGCGATGAAATCGACGACGAGCAATCGCGCTTCGTCGAGACCGTGGCGGCGCTGGCGCTGAAGCTGGAGATGGGAGCGAAAGTCACCGCCAGCCACACCACGGCGATGCACTCTTACAACGGCGCTTACGCCTCGCGGCTGTTCCGTCTGTTGAAGATGTCCGGCATCAACTTCGTCGCCAATCCGCTGGTGAACATTCACCTGCAGGGCCGTTTCGACAGTTACCCGAAACGGCGCGGCGTGACCCGAGTGAAGGAGATGCTGGAGGCGGAGATCAACGTCTGTTTCGGCCATGACGACGTGTTCGATCCTTGGTACCCGCTCGGCACCGCCAACATGCTGCAGGTGCTGCACATGGGGCTGCACGTGTGCCAGCTGATGGGCTATGGCCAAATCGACGACGGACTGAAGCTGATCACCCACCATAGCGCGCGCACGCTTAACCTGAGCGACTACGGCCTGGCGGCCGGCAACAGCGCCAACCTGGTGATCCTGCCGGCGGAAAGCGGCTTCGACGCGGTGCGTCGCCAGACGCCGGTGCGTTATTCGATTCGCCAGGGTGCGGTGATCGCCGAAACGCGGCCGGCGGAAACCACGCTGCATTTGCAGCAGGAGGAGACGGTGGATTTTCGGCGCTAAGGCGCAAAAAAGGGCGCCTTGCGGGCGCCCTTGATGTATTTGATGCGAAGAAATCAGTGCGTCACGTGACCGTGGCTGCGGTGCTTGGTCACGAAGCCCAGCAGCAGACACATCACGAACACCGCCAGATACAGGCCGTTAGCGGTGGTCAGCGCCGCATGTGCGCCGCCTTTCGCCACGATCGGGCCGGTGACCACGAAGGTCAGCATGGTGCCGATGGTACCGCAGGTCAGGATAAAGTTGACCAGCTTCGGCGAGGAGACCTTGGTCTGCAGCGAGCCGAGGGTGATCAGCGTGGTGTAGATGGCGCTGGAAACGAAGCCCAGGGCCATGATGTAGTAGCCCAGGTGCTCCGGATTGTCGGTGCTGACGAACAGGTACATCGCGCCGGTAGCCAGCGCGGCCAGCACGGTGACGATGCGTTGCAGATCGAAGAAGCGCAGGATGAAGCTGAACACCCACATGCCAACCATATAAGAGGTCCAGAAGTCGCTCACCAGCTTACCGGCCTGGCCGATGTCCATGTTGAACGACTTGGTGGCGTACTCAGGCACCCACTGAATGAAGCCCAACTGGCCGAGGATATAGCACAGCGCGGCGATCGACAGGAACAGCACGCCGATGCCCCATTTTTCTTTCTCGACTGGTTGACCGGCATCGGCGCCTTTCTTGCCCAGCACCGGGAAGTCGGAGCACAGGGTCAGCACGAAGATCCCCACGTACAGCAGGCCGATGCAGGCATAAACCCAATACCAGCCGATATGGCGGGCCAGCAGCATCGCGGCGACGATCGGGAAGATCATCCCGGCCATGCTGAAGAAGGAATCGGTGAACAACAGGCGCGAACCGCGCTGGCGGCCGGCATACATGTGGGTGATCAGGAAGGTGCCGATCGACATGGTGATGCCGCTTACCACGCCGAGGATAAACATGCACAGCGAGAACATGGTCAGGCTCTTGCCGAGCATCAGCCCTGCGACTGCCAGCACCATCAGGACAAAGCCGAAGATCAACTGACGCTTCAGCGGGATGATTTCCATCAGCCAGGCATTGAGGAAGATCGAAATCAAAATACCGGCGTTGAGGAAAGTAAAGGTGTTACTCATGCTGGAAACCGGCAGATTAAAGTACTCTGCAATGTTTCCCATCACCATCCCTGTGACGATCACTAAAGCACCGGTCAGCGCGTACGAAAAGAAGCTGATCCAGGTAAGCCGTATGCGGTTACTGTCATTCATTGTATAGGCCTGAATATGTCTGTTAGAGGTTTTAAAACTGGCATAAGGCCGCTGGCTTTTCCTGGCAAACGCAGAAAAAAGTCCCGATCAGGCCACCAGGGGGCGGATCCTAGCACAGACAACGGGATTTTTTGTGATGGCTGTCGATTTTTTGATGCAACCCATGAAGGGGTGATACGCATTATTGTGATCTATTTGCGTACCGTCACAATGGAATCACGGTTGATGATCGTCGGCTCAAACCGGTGCGCCGGGGTGGCAGCGTCGATCAGCCTGCGCGCCGCGTATTGGGCCATTTCGCTGATGGGAAAGTGTACGCTGCTCAACGCCGGGCGCACGAAAGGTGCGCGTTCGCCGCTGTCGTAACAGATCAAGGAGATATCCTGCGGTACCCGCAGGCGGTGCTCGTTGATCGCCAGCAGCGCGCCGATCGCCATCTCTTCGTTGCAGCAGTAGATGGCGCTGGGCAGTGCGGTTTGCTGCAGCAGATGATCGGCGCAGCGGTAACCGCTTTCCAGATCGTAGACGCCCTCCAGACAGGCTACCGGCTCGATATTCGCCGCCTGCATCGCCTCTTCAAATCCTTGCAGCCGCAGGCGGCTCGACGGGCGCTCGCGCGGGCCGCTGATGCAGGCGATGCGCCGGTGCCCGGCGTCGAGTAACTGCTGCGTCGCCATGCGGCTGGCAAGCGGGTGATCGAAGGTGACGCAGCGGTCTTCCAGCCCCGGCACCAGACGATCGAGCAACACGAAATCACGTTGCTCCGCCGCCAGCTGGCGCAGCCGATCGTCGCTGAGAAAACGCACGTGCAGGATCACGCCGTCGCAGCGCAGGCTGAACAGTCGCTGCACCGCCTGCCATTCGTTTTCGGCACTGTTGCGGCCCTGGGTCACCAGCAGCTGCTTGCCGTGGGATTCGGCCTCGGTCTGCACGAAGTCCATCAGCGCGCCGAAGAAGCCACCGCGGTACGACGTCGTGACCAACCCGAGGGTATTGCTGTGGCTGGAGGCGAGTGCACGGGCCGCCGGGTTGGGGGTATAACCGAGCTGGGCGACGGCGCGTTCAACCTTCTCGCGGGTCGGCGCCTTGACGTTGCTGTCGCCGTTCACTACCCGCGATACGGTGGCGCGCGATACGCCCGCCAGCGCCGCGACATCTTCCAGTGTCACCATCGTCCAACTCCTGATTACGGCTAAAAAAATGGGTTCGGCGTGCCGAACCCCTGTCATACCGCGCCGGCGCTTACCTGAACTGCGGCAAGTACGGCGCGTTTATCGTCAACACCTCGTCCAGCAACGGCTGTGCCAGGTTGGCGTTGCCCACCAGCGGGTTGGCGATCAGCGCCAGCAAGCCGCTGCGGCGATCGCCGTGCACTGCCGCCTCGATGGTCAGGCGCTCGTAGGCTTTTACCTGCTGCGTCAGCGCCTGCATCGGTTCCGACAGCGGGCCGAACGTCAGCGGATGCGCGCCCTGGGCATCGACGATACAGTTGATTTCTATCACAGCATCGTCCGGCAGGCCATGGATTGCGCCGCGGTTTGCGGTGTTGACCACTAATTGCGTGCCGAGATTATTATGGATAGCACGGATCAGCTCCAGCGCAACTTCGGAATAGAAAGAACCGCCGCGGAAGCTGAGTTGCTCCGGTTTACTGTTCAACTGCGGATCGGCATACAGCTCGAACAGCTCTTTTTCTACCTGCATCACCTGCTCGGCGCGGGTGCCGCGCTCGCCGGCGGCAGCCATCTCTTCCGCCAGCATCTCGCGGGTCTGGTAAAAATAGCGGTGGTACGGGCAGGGGATGGCGCCGAGCGCGCGCAGGAAGTCCGGCTGCCAGGGCTCTTCCTTGATGTTGTTCATGGTCAGCGCCGCGCCGTCGCACAGCATGTCGATCACGTTGCCGGTGACGTCGCGCCCCTGCTGCGTGACCTGATGCACCCAGACCATGTGATTCAAACCGGCGAACCGCAGCTGCACGTCGGCGTAAGGCGCCTGCAGCATGTTGGCGATCATGTGATGCATGCTGATCGGTACGTTACACAGGCCGATGATCTTCGCTTTGGTAAAGCGGGACACCGCCTCGGTGACGATGCCGGCCGGGTTGGTGAAGTTGATGATCCAGGCGTCCGGCGCCAGCTTTTCCACCCGACGGGCGATATCCAGCATCACCGGAATGGTGCGCAGCGCCTTGGCGAAGCCGCCGACGCCGGTGGTCTCCTGGCCGAGCAGCTGGTATTTCAGGCCCAGCCGTTCATCGGCGGCGCGCGCCGGCAGTTGCCCGACGCGGAACTGGGTCAGCACGAAAGCGGCGCCGTGAATGGCGTCGTCCAGCGCGAAGTGCACGCTGACCTTCACCTGTTCCAGCCCGTGGCGCGCCAGCATGCGGCGGGTCAGGGCGGCGATGGTTTCCACTTTTTGGCGGCCTGGCTCGACGTCCACCAGCGCCAGTTCGGTGACCGGCAGCTCATCGATGCGTTGGATCAGCCCATCGACCAGTTCGGGAGTGTAGCTGCTGCCACCGCCAATCACCGCGATTTTGAGCGTGTTCATGAGCGGCCCTCCGTCTGTGACTGACGGCGATAGAGCTCGATCATGTCGTCGGCCAGATCCTGGATGACCATGGCGTTCATCAGATGATCCTGCGCATGCACGGTGATCAGGTTGATCGCCAGCTTGCCGCAGCCTTCGTCCAGGCCGATCAGCTCGGTCTGGATCAGGTGCGCCTTCTTCACCCACTCTTTGGATTCGACCATGTGTTTGGCCGCGGCGGCGAAGTCACCGGCGCGCGCTTGCCGCAACGCCATCAACGCATTACTGCGCGCGCTGCCGGAGAACACCAGCAGTTCCATGATGGTGCTTTCAAACTCGGGGCTGACTTCAGTCATCAATTCACTCACGTCATTTCTCCAGGGGTTGCGCGGCTACGCCGCCGTGGGATACCTCAGTATCCGTTCTTTTTATAATGAGAGCGCTCTCATTTATATAGGGTAACGGCAACGGGTGTGCAAACTGGGAGGTAGATCGCAAAAAACGCCCCGGGGCGGCGCTGGGCAAAAAATGCGTGACGCGGTTGGCAAAAAAGCCTTCTGCGCCCATACTTTCCGCAGCAAAATTCAGGGCCGCCTAGGATATGTCCCGTAATTGGGTAAATATAGGTAAATGGCTGGTACTTGCCGATACAGCTCTTTAGAATCAAAGCGCTTTTCCGTTGTTTGTCTCTCAGAGAAAGGACCCGTTAATGTTCAAACGTACTTTAGTGACCTTCGTCGCGCTGTGTTCCCTGACAGCGATGGCGCCAGCGGCGCTCGCTGCCGGTGAAACCCACGTCATGCTGACCACCTCGGCAGGGAATATCGAGTTGGCGCTCGACAGTCAGAAGGCACCGGTTTCCACCCAGAATTTCGTCGATTACGTGAACAGCGGGTACTACAACAACACCATTTTCCATCGCGTGATCCCGGGCTTTATGGTTCAGGGCGGCGGTTTCACCGCTGACATGCAGCAGAAATCCACCAAGGCGCCAATCAAGAACGAAGCCGACAACGGCTTGCGCAACCTGCGCGGCACCATTTCGATGGCGCGCACCGCCGACAAGGACAGCGCCACCAGCCAGTTCTTCCTGAACGTGGCGGATAACGCCTTCCTGGATCACGGCCAGCGCGATTTCGGCTACGCCGTGTTCGGCAAAGTGGTGAAAGGCATGGACGTCGTGGACAAGATCGCTCAGGTGCCGACCGGTAACGTCGGCCCTTACCAGAATGTGCCGACCAAACCGGTGGTGATTCTGTCGGCCAAGGTGTTGCCGTAAGTTTTTTGGCCGATCCCGCCGGGGTCGGCCGTCCTTCCTCACGAAGCCTTGCCTTCATCACTGTTTTCTCCCGTGCCCCATGCTCTAATCGGCAGACAATAACCAGACCGGAAATCCGGCGTTCGCCCTTTGTTGTCTCTGGATGAGTTGCTGCCATGTATGAATTTAACCAGGTGCTGTTGCTGTTGCAGCAGATGTGCGTCTATCTCGTCATCGCCTATCTGCTGAGCAAAACCCCGCTGTTTATCCCGCTGATGCAGGTGACTATTCGCCTGCCGCACAAGCTGCTGTGCTACGTGATCTTCTCGGTGTTCTGCATCATGGGCACCTATTTTGGGCTGCACATTCAGGATTCGATCGCCAACACCCGCGCGATAGGCGCGGTCCTGGGCGGGCTGCTGGGCGGGCCGTCGGTGGGCTTTCTGGTCGGGCTGACCGGCGGCCTGCACCGGTATACGCTCGGCGGCATGACCGACGTGGCCTGCGCGATTTCCACGGTGTCGGAAGGCCTGGTCGGCGGCATCGTACACAGCATCGCCATGCGCCGCGGGCGCATCGAGCTGCTGTTCAATCCGCTGTTCGTCGGCGGCGTGGCGCTGGTGGCGGAAGTGCTGCAGATGGCGATCATCCTCGCGGTGGCGCGCCCCTACGACGAAGCGTTGCAGCTGGTAGAGCACATCGCGCTGCCGATGATGATCGCCAATACCGTCGGTGCGGCGATGTTCATGCAAATCCTGCTGGATCGGCGCGCGATGTTTGAGAAATACACCAGCGCTTTCTCTTCCAAGGCGCTGAAGATCGCCGAGCGCACCGAGGGCATCCTGCGCCAGGGCTTCGATCAGGAAAACAGCATGAAGGTCGCCCGGGTGATTTATCAGGAGCTGGGTATCGGTGCAGTGGCGATCACCGATCGTGACAAGCTGCTGGCGTTTATCGGCATCGGCGACGATCACCACCTGCCGGGCACGCCGATCGCCTCGGTGCATTCGCATCGCGCCATCGACAACAACGAGGTGGTGTACGCCGACGGCAATCAGCTCTCTTACTGCTGCTCGATCAATCCGGCCTGCAAGCTGGGATCGACGCTGGTGATCCCGCTGCGCGGCGAAAACCAGCGGGTCATCGGCACCATCAAGCTGTACGAACCGAAAAGCCAGCTGTTCAGCACCATCAACCGCACGCTGGGCGAAGGCATTGCCAGCCTGCTGTCGGCGCAGATCATGGCCGGACAGTACGAGCGCCACAAGCAGCTGCTGGCGCAGTCGGAGATCAAGCTGTTGCATGCGCAGGTCAATCCGCATTTCCTGTTCAATGCGTTGAATACGCTGGTGGCGGTGATCCGCCGCGATGGCGAACGGGCCTGCGATCTGGTGCAGTCCCTCTCAACTTTCTTTCGTAAAAACCTCAAACGTTCGGATGATGAAGTCAGCCTGGCGGACGAGATTGAGCATGTGAACGCCTACCTGCAGATTGAGAAAGCGCGCTTCGCCGATCGGCTGGAGATCGCGGTATCGCTGCCGGAGGCGCTGCTGGCGGCGCGGCTGCCGGCGTTTTCGCTGCAGCCGATCGTCGAGAACGCCATCAAGCACGGTACCTCGCATCTGTTGGGCGTGGGCCGCATCGAAATCGGCGCCTGCTGCGAAGGCGAGCATCTGCTGCTGCAGGTGACGGACAATGCCGGGCTGTTCCAGCCGAAGCCGAACTGCAGCGGGCTGGGGATGAACCTGGTGGATAAGCGCATTCGCGTGCGCTACGGCGAAGGCTATGGCGTGCGGGTGGATTGCCGGCCGGACGCCTATACCCGCATTACGCTCAATGTTCCCATGGAGAGGGTCGCCTGATGTTAAACGCACTGATTGTTGACGATGAGCCTTCCGCGCGCGACAACCTGCGCCATCTGCTGGAGGCCGAAGCGGGGATCACGATCATCGGCGAATGCGCCAACGCCATCGAAGCCATCAGCCAGATCCACCGGCTGCAGCCGGACGTGGTGTTTCTCGATATTCAAATGCCGCGTATCAGCGGGCTGGAAATGGTCGGCATGCTGGATCCCAACCGCATGCCGCACATCGTGTTTCTGACCGCCTACGACGAATACGCGGTGCAGGCGTTCGAGGAGCACGCCTTCGACTATCTGCTGAAGCCGGCGGAGCCGAAGCGGCTGAGCAAGACGCTGCAACGCCTGCGGCAGCGCAGTGCGCCGCAGGACGTGACGGCGCTGGATGAGAGCGCCGGTTACCTGAAATACATTCCCTGCACCGGCCACAGCCGCATCTATCTGCTGCGGTTTGACGAGGTGTTGGCGATCCGTTCCAAACTGAGCGGGGTATTCGTGGTGCGCAGCGACGGCATGGAGTGTTTCACCGAATTGACGCTGCGCACGCTGGAAAGCCGTACGCCGCTGGTGCGCTGCCATCGGCAGTATTTGGTCAACCTGGAGCAGGTGCGCGAGATCCGCTTCGAAGAAGGCGGCGCGGCGGAGATGATCATGTCCGCCGGCGATCCGGTGCCGGTCAGCCGGCGCTATTTGAAAGCGCTGAAGGAGCAACTGGGGCTGCGGGGGTGATGCAGGTCTTAGGGGGATTCTGAAAAGACAGGCATCATGGGCGTCCCGACGGCGCCCATTTTGTTTGTCCTTGACGGGGTTACGCGGCGCTTATAGCTTTATTGCATCAACAGGCGCGTTTCGCGCCGCGTCAGCGTCAAAGGAACAGAAAATGAGTGAACCACGGATTATCGCCAAAGCGATGAAAGACGGAAAACCGGAACAGGATCTGGTGATTTTGCCGGCGTTGGCCAACCGCCACGGGCTGATCACCGGGGCAACCGGCACCGGCAAGACGGTGACGCTGCAGAAAATGGCCGAGCAGTTCTCGCGCATCGGCGTGCCGGTGTTCCTGTCGGACGTGAAGGGCGATCTGTCTGGCATCGGCGCCGAGGGCGTACCGTCCGAGAAGCTGCAGGCGCGCCTGGCAGCGATTGGCGTCACCGACTGGCAGCCGCAAGCCTGCACCATTATCCCGTGGGATATTTACGGCGAAAAGGGCCACCCGATCCGCGCCACGATTTCCGATCTCGGGCCGCTGCTGCTGGGGCGTCTGTTGGATCTGAACGAAGTGCAAAGCGGCGTGCTGCAGCTGGTGTTCAAAATTGCCGATGACAACGCGCTGCTGTTGCTGGACATGAAAGACCTGCGCGCCATGGTGCAGTTCGTCGGCGATAACGCCAAACAATTCCAGACTCAGTACGGCAACATCTCTGCCGCGTCGATCGGCGCCATCCAGCGTGGGTTGCTGACGCTGGAAGAGCAGGGCGCCAACCAGTTTTTCGGCGAGCCGATGCTGGACATCAACGATCTGATGAAAACCGACGCCAACGGCCATGGCGTGATCAACCTGCTGGCGGCGGACAAGCTGATCAATCAGCCGAAGCTGTATTCAGTGTTCCTGCTGTGGCTGCTGGCCGAGCTGTTTGAGCACCTGCCGGAAGTGGGCGACCCTGAACAGCCGAAGCTGGTGTTCTTCTTCGATGAAGCGCACCTGCTGTTCAACGATGCGCCGGCGGCGCTGTTGACCAAGATCGAACAGGTGGTGCGCCTGATCCGCTCCAAAGGCGTCGGCATTTACTTCGTCACCCAGAACCCGCTGGATATCCCGGACAGCGTGCTGGGCCAGTTGGGCAACCGCGTACAGCATGCGCTGCGCGCTTTCACGCCGCGCGATCAGAAGGCGGTGAAAACGGCGGCGCAAACCCTGCGCGCCAATCCGGCCTTCGATGCCGAAACGGCGATTACCGAGCTGGGCGTGGGTGAAGCGCTGGTGTCATTCCTCGACGAGAAGGGCCGGCCGAACGTGGTGGAGCGGGCGATGGTCATCGCGCCGGAATCCAAGATGGGCATGCTCGGTGCGGAAGGGCTGAACAGCGCGATCAACAAGTCGCCGCTGTATGGCCGCTATGAAGACATGATTGACCGCGAGTCAGCTTACGAGAAGCTGTCGTCGGGCGGCTTCGCCACCGTCGGCACTGCGCAGCAGGGGCAGCAACCGCAGGCGCAAGCACAGCAACAGACGGGCGGCGGCCTGATGGACGGATTGAACGAGCTGCTGTTCGGTTCCACCGGCCCGCGCGGCGGCAAACGCGACGGCATCGTCCAGACCGCTGCCAAGAGCATGGCACGCGATCTCGGCCGGCAGATCCTGCGCGGCGTACTGGGCTCGATCACCGGCGGCCGTAAAAAGTAAGCGGAAATTATCGTCGGCAGCGGCGGGTTAAATCAGTAAACTATGGCGGCGTTTTTCTCTGCCGGACCTAATATGCTGCTGCTGATCGATAACTACGACTCCTTTACCTATAACCTTTACCAGTACTTCTGCGAATTGGGCGCCGAGGTGCTGGTGAAGCGCAACGATGAGCTGCAGCTGGCCGATATCGCGCGGCTGGCGCCGCAGCATCTGGTGATTTCCCCTGGCCCCTGTACCCCGAACGAAGCGGGTATCTCGCTGGCCGCCATTCGTCATTTCGCCGGCAAGCTGCCGATCCTCGGCGTATGCCTGGGGCACCAGGCGCTGGGGCAGGCGTTCGGCGCCGAAGTGGTGCGCGCCCGCGCGGTGATGCACGGCAAAACTTCGGCGATTCGCCATCTGGGCGTCGGCGTGTTTCGCGGCCTGAACGATCCGCTGACCGTGACCCGATATCACTCGCTGGTGCTGAAAGCCGATACGCTGCCGGATTGCTTTGAAGTGACCGCCTGGAGCGAACGCGACGGCGTGCGCGACGAGATCATGGGCATCCGCCACCGCACGCTGGCGCTGGAAGGGGTGCAGTTCCACCCGGAAAGCGTGCTCAGCGAGCAGGGCCATCAGCTGTTGGATAATTTTCTCAGGCGTTAATCCCTTCGCGTTTTTTTCGCCCGTCAGGCGTTTTGCATTTGCGCTTTAGTGTTTTTTTATGCATATTTCGTGATTATATTTTCACTATAACATCGCGATAGCGCTGAAAAACCTTCAGGGTGGAGCCGAAAATGACTGACAAATCCGCAGTGAGCCGCAGCACCTTTGACCAGGTGATCCTGCCTGTTTATGCACCCGCCCAGTTTGTTCCGGTGCGCGGCAAAGGCAGCCGGGTCTGGGATCAGCAGGGAAAAGAGTACATCGATTTTTCCGGTGGCATCGCGGTGACGGCGCTGGGACACTGCCACCCGGCGCTGGTCGAGGCGCTCAAACGCCAGGGCGAAACCCTGTGGCATACCAGCAACGTCTTCACCAATGAACCGGCGCTGCGTTTGGCGAGCAAACTGATCGACGCCACCTTCGCCGACCGGGTGTTCTTCGCCAACTCCGGCGCAGAGGCCAACGAGGCGGCGTTCAAACTGGCGCGTCATTACGCCATCACCCGCCACAGCCCGTACAAAACCAAAATCATCGCCTTCTATAACGCGTTTCACGGCCGCACGCTGTTCACCGTGTCGGTGGGTGGGCAGGCCAAATATTCCGACGGGTTCGGGCCGAAGCCGGCCGACATCGTGCACGTGCCGTTCAACGATCTGGCGGCGGTGAAAGCGGTGATGGACGACCATACCTGCGCGGTGGTGATGGAGCCGATTCAGGGAGAGGGCGGCATTACGCCGGTCGACGCCGACTTCCTCAAAGGCGTGCGCAAACTGTGCGACCAACATCAGGCGCTGCTGGTGTTCGACGAAGTGCAAAGCGGCATGGGGCGCAGCGGCAAGCTGTTCGCCTATATGCATTATGGCGTGACGCCGGACATTCTCACCACCGCCAAGGCGCTGGGCGGTGGTTTCCCGGTCAGCGCCATGCTGACCACCGAAGAGATTGCGTCGGTGATGCAGGTGGGCACTCACGGCACCACCTACGGCGGTAACCCGCTGGCCTGCGCGGTGGCGGAGGCGGCGCTGGATGTGATCAATACGCCGGAGGTGCTGAGCGGCATCGAGCAGCGCCACGCGCTGTATGTGCAGGCTTTGCAGGATATCGGCGATAAATACGGTATTTTCACCGCCATTCGTGGCATGGGGTTACTGATCGGCGCCGAGTTGACGCCGCATTATCACGGCAGAGCGCGCGATTTCCTCACCGCCGCCGCTGCGCGTGGGTTGATGATCCTCAACGCCGGGCCGAACGTGATCCGCTTCGCGCCGTCGCTGGTGGTGGAGCCGCAGGACATCGAGGCCGGCATGGCGCTGTTCGAGCTGGCGGTGCAGGATGTGATCAACGCCTGAAGCCCGTGCGGCGAATAACGGGGCGCGGCATGCCGCGCCCTTATTGATCGCGGAGTTTGCGCTTGAGCCAAATGCCGTGGTGCGGGCGTTGGCGCCAGGCCAGCGACGAAATGGTGTGCATCACGCTCAGGTGCGACAGAATGCGCCGCAAATGACGCTCCATCTCGGTAACGGGCATCTCCGGATGCAGATCCGGCGGCTGCATGATGCCGCTGCTGCCGCTGCTCGGGCCGTCGTACTCCAGGCGTTGCTGGCAGCTCTGCAGCGCAATTTCACAGGTTTGCAGATACGTTTCCGCCAGCTTCGGCGTCAGCATATAGTGCTCGCGCGCCAAAATGGTCATGGCATTCAGGTGTTCGACGATAAACTGGCTGTGAGTGACCCATAAACGCATATCCGCCAGATAGTTCGACGCGAATCCCGGCTCCTGCATCGCCTGATTGAGCGAGGTGAACAGCGCGTTGTGCGCCTGGTTGACCTGCATGCGGGCATAGGCCAACGCGGTGGCGTCCGGCTCCGGCTGTTCCAGCATCAGCCGCAGCGCGGCTTGATCGTTTTCCAGTGCCTGATGGGCATTCTTGCGCAGCAGCCCGCTTTGCCACTGCGGCCATAGCCAAATGGTGCCGCCGAACGCCAGCACGCAGCCGATCAAGGTATCAATCAGACGAGGCACCAGAAAATGCGAGCCGTTCAGCGCCAGCAGCTGCAAGGTGTAAACCGCCGTCACCGTAAAGCCAATCACCGATAGCCCGTAGTTCTTGCGTGAAACCAGGTAGGCTAGCAGCGTGATCACCAGCATGATGCTCAGCGTTTCGCCTTCCGGTAACTGCAGCTGCAGCAGCCCGGCCGCCAGCAACAGCCCGGCAATCGTGCCCAGCGCACGGTGCTGAATACGCACCCGGGTGGCGTTATACCCGTTTTGGCTCACCAGCATGATGGTGAGCAGGATCCAGTAAGGCTTCGGCAGGTTGAACACCGCCCCCAGACTGCTGCCGACCGCCAGCGTCACCCCCAGCCGCGCGGCGTTGCGCAGGGCGGTAGATTTGAACGACAGATAGCTGGCTAGCGCCGGCCAAAACGGCAGGCGGTGCTGGCCGGGCATCAGATCGCGGCGGTACAGCGGATGCTGGGTGCGCAGCAGGCGGGCGATGCGGCTGAAGTGGTAATAACAAAACTGGCCGACCGGGTTATCGGGATGCTGCGCCGCCATTTTTTCCAGCGCCGCCAGCTCGTGGGCCATGGAAAAGCGCTTCGAATGTTGATGGTAGAGTATATCGTGCGCCACCACGCGCAGCCGGCCGGCGATCACCTGAGCGTTGCGGCGAATGATCGCTTCGGCCTGGCTCTGCTCCACCAGTTTTTGCACTTCCTCCGGCAGATGCAGGCTGACGGTGATGTGCTCCTGCAGATCCATCGCCACCTGAAAGGCGCGCTGCAGTCGCTTTTGATCGAGGTTGTTGGCGTGCGGCAGGAAATTAAGCTGTTGGTACAGCAGGCTGATCAGATCCATCACCTTTTGCTGGCGCACCAGCAGTGGCGGCAGCGCGGTCTGCGGATCGGTGTGCTGAGTCAGCAGGGAGTATTTGGCTTCGAAGTAGTCCGCCAGTTCCAGATAGAGCTGGCTGAGCGTCTCGCGCATCGGTTGCTCTTTCCACAGCCGGAACCAGAACCAGGTGAATAAGCCGTACCAGACGGTGCCGATCGCGTACAGCAGCGGCGCCTGCCAGACAGGCACCGTGCCGGCCGTGCTGAGAGCGAAGATGGCGGCCACCAGCGCCGCCGGCAACAGCCGGGCGTGCAGCGGGCTGATTTCGCCGGTAACGCCGAGCAGCAGCGCCAGGCCCAGCATCAGCGCCGGCAGCGGCACGTGCCACAGCAGTGCCTGTTGCAACAGCACGCTGCTGAAGGCGAACAGCGAGCCGCCGACGATCAGCCGTTTAAAGAAGCGCTTATGCGGCGTGTCCAGACCGGCGATATTGCAGCAGGCGGGCACCAGAGAGAACATCAGGCCGAGCTGCAGCTGGCCTATCAACAAGCCAAACAGCACCGGTAGGCACAACACCAGCGTTTGTCGCAGTGCGTAGTTGATTTCCGGGTGGTAGATCAGGCGGCGCCACATGGCAGAGAGCAGACAAAAAAACGGCGCAGATTGCGCCGTTTCTTCAGGGATTAACGGGTGCCGTAGACGACAATGGTTTTGCCGTGGGCGGAAATCAGGTTTTGATCTTCCAGCATTTTCAGAATACGGCCAACGGTTTCACGCGAGCAGCCGACGATCTGGCCGATCTCCTGACGGGTGATCTTGATCTGCATGCCGTCCGGGTGAGTCATGGCGTCGGGTTGCTTCGCCAGATTCAGCAGGGTTTGCGCGATGCGGCCGGTCACGTCCAGGAAGGCGAGGTTGCCCACTTTTTCGGAGGTAACCTGCAGGCGGCTCGCCATTTGGGCGGACAGGCGCATCAGGATGTCCGGGTTCACCTGGATCAGCTGGCGGAATTTCTTGTAGGAAATTTCGGCCACTTCACAGGCGGTTTTCGCGCGAACCCAGGCGCTGCGCTCCTGGCCTTCTTCGAACAATCCGAGCTCGCCGATGAAATCCCCCTGGTTGAGGTAGGACAGGATCATCTCTTTACCTTCTTCATCCTTGATCAGCACCGCGACGGAGCCTTTCACGATGTAGTAAAGCGTTTCGGCCTTTTCACCTTGGTGAATCAGCGTACTCTTCGATGGATATTTGTGGATATGGCAATGAGACAGGAACCATTCGAGAGTAGGGTCTGTTTGCGGTTTGCCGAGAACCATTCGCTGTTATCCTCTGTTGTTATCGCTGCCTTGTGTCACAGGGGTCAGAGTTCCCTGTAAAACCCGCCTGTAGCCGCAGTCATGAGCGAGGGCTACCGGCAAGTTTTGAGGCGTGTCATAAAAATACGCTGTCGCTCTAGCATATTAACTTGCCGTAAGCGCTGCAAGCTACATTCTGTTAACATACCGGTAAAGGAGCCTTTCTCTGGGCGTTTCCCTGAAATTCAGTGTCCCGGAAAGATTTATTGCGGCTCTGTTTGTAGCACAGAGTAAGGCGGGTGTCTCGTGTTGTCTCGCTTCAGCATGATTAGCATCAGGTTACGTTGCCTGTTTCTATGCGAAAGCGTACTCTGATTTTAAGAAATTAACCGGAGTGACCAGAATGCAGGCAAGAGTTAAGTGGGTGGAAGGGTTAACGTTTTTGGGTGAATCGGCCTCCGGCCACCAGGTGCTGATGGACGGCAACGCCGGCGATAAAGCGCCGAGCCCGATGGAGATGGTGCTGATGTCGGTGGGCGGCTGCAGCGCGATTGACGTGGTGTCCATCCTGCAAAAAGGGCGCAACGACGTGCGCGACTGCGAGGTGAAGCTGACCTCCGAGCGTCGTGCAGAAGCCCCGCGGTTGTTCACCCATATCAATCTGCACTTCATCGTCACCGGTCAGGATCTGACCGACAAAATCGTAGAGCGTGCGGTGAACCTGTCGGCGGAGAAATACTGCTCGGTGGCGCTGATGCTCAACAAGGCTGCCACGGTGACCCACAGTTCCGAGATCCGCCAACCGGCGTAATCGAGACGGAGCGCGGCCCGCCGCCGCGCTCAACGCATTTATTCGATCTTCTTGCCTTCCAGCAATCGCTGCACCAGCGGCGCCATGATCAGCTCCATCGCCAGCCCCATCTTGCCGCCCGGCACCACTAACGTATTGATGTGCGAGATAAACGAGCCCTGCAGCATCGCCAGCAAATAGGGGAAGTCAATCTGATCCAGCCCGCGGAAGTGGATCACCACGAAGCTTTCATCCAGTGAGGGAATGGCTTTGGCGGCGAACGGGTTGGAAGTGTCCACCGTCGGCACACGCTGGAAGTTGATGTGGGTGCGCGAGAACTGCGGCGTGATGTAGTTGATGTAATCTTCCATCGAACGCACCACCGAATCCATCACCGCCTCGCGGGAGTGGCCGCGCTCGCCGGTATCGCGGATCAGCTTCTGGATCCACTCCAGGTTGACGATCGGCACCACGCCGACCAGCAGATCGACGTGGCTGGCCACGTCATGGTGTTCGGTGACCACACCGCCGTGCAGCCCCTCGTAGAACAGCACGTCGGTCGGCGCCGGCAGCGGCTCCCATGGGGTGAAGGTGCCCGGCACCTGATTGTAGGGCACCGCTTCGTCGTAGGTGTGCAGGTACTTGCGCGAACGGCCGGTGCCGTTTTTGCCGTACTCGATAAAGCTCTGCTGCAGCAGGCCGAAGTCGTTGGCCTCGGGGCCGAAATAGCTGATGTGTCTGCCCAGATCGCGCGCCTTGCGGATCGCCGCGTCCATTTCCGGCCGGGTGTAGCGGTGGAAGCTGTCGCCCTCCAGTTCGGCGGCGCGAATGTTGAGCTGTTGGAAGATTTTGCGGAACGCCACGCTGGTGGTGGTGGTGCCGGCGCCGCTGGAACCGGTCACCGCGATAACGGGATGTTTGGCAGACATGGTGGTTGTCACTCCGTGTTGAATGCGCCGGCGTCAGGGGATTATTGTGGCTCTTGTTGACGCTCTCTATGTCAGGAAAAAATGGCGCTCGCTGGTTTGCAATGTCCCATTGTTACCTGATTTTTTCCGTCAGTCATAGAACCGAACGCCACTAAATTTCTTCCTGCCCGGCGCGGAACTGGCCGCGCGGCATGATGTTGACGCTCTCATGCAGTTCTGACCATACCAGCACCACCTCGCCGTTTTTCAGCTGGCGGCGCACGTCCTCCACCTTCTGTTCCAGCGATCGTTCGTGCTCGCCGTAATCGGTGCCTTCGCGCAGCACAAAGGATTCGATCAGGCTGTTCAGGGTGTCGGTTGCCAGTTCTTGCCAGGGAATGATCACGTCGGGATGTCCAGATAAGGGGAAAGCCAGGCCGGAATGCGATGCTCCAGCCACATGTGCGGTTTTTTCAGCGTGCCGCCGACAAAGCCGACGTGGCCGCCGAACTCGGTCAGCTGATATTCGATATTGCGCGGCAGGCCAGCGACGTCGGGGATCACCTCATGGGTCATGAAGGGATCGTCCTTCGCATGGATGATCAGCAGCGGCGTTTGGATCGCCGGCAACAGCGGCAGAGCGCTGCAGCGGCGATAATAGTCGGTGGCGTCGCTGAAGCCGTGAATGCGCGAAGTGATGGCGTCGTCGAACTCGCGGATGCGCCGCAAACCGTTCAGCTGTGACAGCTTGAGCGGCAGGGTGTCCGGGTAGTGCAACAGTTTGCGGGTGGCGTTTTGTTTCAGTTGCCCCAGCAAATAGCGCTGATAGACGCGGGAGAAGCCTTGCTCCATGCGGTAGGCGCAGGGTTCCAGCATCAGCGGCGCTGAGACCACCACCGCCGCCTGCAGCAGGCTGTCGGCGCCTTGCTGCGCCAGATAACAGGCCAGCATGTTGCCGCCGAGCGAAACGCCTACCGCCGCGGTTGGCACCTCACCGTAGCTGTCGCGCAGCCAGCGCAGGAAGAAACGCGCGTCTTCGGTTTCGCCGGAGTGGTAGATGCGCTGTTTGCGGTTGGGCACGCCGCTGCAGCCGCGAAAGTGCATCACCACGCCGAGCCAGCCGCGCTCACGCCAGGCGTTGAGCAGGCCATGCGCGTAGGGGCTGTAGAAGCTGCCTTCCAGGCCGTGGAACAGCACCGCGCGCGGTTTGTCGCGCGCTTGCGCCGGATCCTCGCTCCAGGCAAGATCGACGAAGTCGCCGTCGGGCAATTCCAGCCGTTGCCAATGCGGTTTCAATAACACGCGGCGGCGCACCAGCCGCGGCAACAGCGTTTGCAGGTGCGGGTTACTGGCCCCGGTCAGGGGGCGAAAGGTGTTAGGCATAGGCTGAGTAAAATGTTGTGGGCGGCTATTGTGAGATCCCTAGCGCACTGTTAGCTTCAATACCAAGAATTAACAATGATACTGCAAAAAAGCGCCTTGGGTGAGGAGCACCCGTGCCATGGAACCGAGTTTATTCCTTTCGATGCTGGGCTTCCTGTGGGTCGCCGCCATCACGCCAGGCCCCAATAACCTGCTGCTGACCACCTCCGGTGCTAACTTCGGCTTTATGCGTTCGCTGTGGCTGATGATTGGCATCATGCTCGGCATGCAAAGCATTTTGCTGCTGGTGGCCTTCGGCGTCGGCAGCCTGATCCTGGTTTACCCGTCGCTGCACCTGATCCTGAAAATCCTCGGCAGTTTGTACCTGCTGTGGCTGGCGTGGAAAGTCGCCACCGCCGCCTATGAAAAGCTGGAAACCGACGTGGCGCCGCCGCAGCCGGTGCGGCTGTATCAGGGCTGGCTGCTGCAGTTCCTCAACCCGAAAGCCTGGCTGATGGCGCTGGGCGCGGTGGCGAGCTTCAGCCTGGCGGGCGATAAGTACAACGGTTCCATCGCGGCGATCGCGCTGGGCATTTTGGCGGTAAACATCGTCGCCGGCGTTATCTGGCTGGCGTTCGGTACCCTGATCGGCCGCCTGCTGCGCAGCAAAAAGGCCTGGGTTATCTTCAACGTTTCCATGGGGTTGTTGACCGCAGCCTGTGTGTTACTGATCTGGCATTAAGGAGTGAACGATGGCGGAAAATTATTATCACGTGGTTGCTTTTACCGGCAAAGGGCTGCGCGGCAACCCGGCCGGGGTTTGCCTGCTGACGCAGCCGCTGCCGGCGGAGCGGTTGCAGGCGATCGCCAACGAGATCGGCCTGCCGGAAACCAGCTTTGTTTGGGATGACGGCGACATGACCGCCATTCGCTGGTTTACCCCGGAGCGGGAGGTCGATCTTTGCGGCCACGGCACGCTGGCGGCGGCGCATGTGATGTTCAGCGCGGTTAACCCGGCGCTGAAGGATATTCGCTTCCGTTCGGCCGGCGGTGAGCTGTTCGTCAAGCGCGATGAGCGGGACGGGGAGCGGCTGGTGCTTGATTTCCCCGCCAGGCCGCCGCAGAAAGTCGCCGAACCGGCGGGCCTCGCGGCGCTGCTGGGCGTGCAGCCGCAGGAAGTGTGGCAGGCGAAAGCGCTGCTGGGCGTGCAGCCGCAGGAAGTGTGGCAGGCGAAAGCGCTGCTGGTGGTGGTGGAAAATGAGGCGCAGGTGCGCGCGCTGTGCCCGGACATCCCGGCGCTGATCGCATTGGCCGGCCGCGCGGTGATCGTCACCGCGCCGGGTGACACCGTGGACTTCGTTTCGCGCTATTTCACGCTCGACGGCGGCGAGGATCCGGTGACCGGCTCCGCGCATTGCACATTGATGCCTTACTGGACGGCGCGCCTCGGCCGCCATCGGCTGCATGCGCAGCAGATCTCGGCACGCGGCGGCGAACTGTTCTGCGAACTGCAAGGGGATCGCACGCTGCTCGGCGGCTATGCTCATGTGTTCCTGCACGGAAGTATCGCGCTGTAATCTGCGGTTATATTACTCAAGGTAATAAAGAAGACTTTTTTATTCTTTTATCGCCCGTCATCGCTCAGATAAAACTGTCAGCAACTGAACAGATTTTTATCAACGGAGCGGAACATGGCGGGCAAACTCTTTTCCTTACGTAACGTGGCGCTGCTGGCGTTGTCGCTCAGCGCGGCCAGCGCCTACGCGGTGGACGTGACCGTGGCGTACCAGACGTCGGCAGAGCCGGCCAAGGTGGCGCAGGCGGAAAACAGCTTCGCCAAACAGTCCGGTGCGACCGTCGACTGGCGTAAGTTCGACAGCGGCTCCAGCGTGCTGCGTGCGCTGGCCTCCGGCGACGTGCAGATCGGCAATATCGGCTCCAGCCCACTGGCGGTGGCCGCCAGCCAGAAACTCCCCATCGAAGTGTTCCTCATCGCCTCGCAGCTCGGCAGTTCTGAAGCGCTGGTGGTGAAGAATGACATCAAAAGCCCGCAGGATTTGATCGGCAAGCGCATTGCGGTGCCGTTTATTTCTACGACTCATTACAGCCTGCTGGCCTCGCTCAAACATTGGGGCATCAAGCCTGAACAGGTGAAGATCCTCAATCTGCAGCCGCCGGCCATCGCCGCCGCCTGGCAGCGCGGCGACATCGACGGCGCCTACGTCTGGGCGCCGGTGGTCAACGAACTGGCCAAACAGGGCAAGGTGCTGACCGACTCCGCGCAGGTGGGCGAGTGGGGTTCACCGACGCTGGACGTGTGGGTGGTGCGCAAAGACTTCGCCGAGAAACATCCCGACGTGGTGACCGCCTTTGCCGCCAGCGCTCTGCAGGCGCAAAAGGCCTACCTGACGGCGCCGGAACAGTGGCTGAAAGATCCGAGCCATCTTAGCACCTTGGCGCGCTTGAGCGGCGTACCGGAAGCGCAGGTGCCGGAACTGGTGAAGGGGAACCGTTATCTGCCGGTGGCCGATCAGGTTGCCCAGCTCGGCCAGCCGGTGGACAAGGCAATCCGCGATACCGCCGAATTCCTCAAGCAGCAGGGCAAGATCCCGCAGGTCGACAGCGACTACAGCGCTTACGTCACCGACCGTTTTGTGAAACAGGTGCAGGCTGCGCCGCAGTCGTAAGGAAGCAGGATGCTAAACGTCAATCATCTTTCAGCAGAGTATCAGGGGCGGCCCGTGCTGCGTGACGTGTCGTTCCAGATCGCCGCCGGGCAACTGGTGGTGGTGCTCGGCCCATCGGGCTGCGGCAAGACCACGCTGCTGAATTTGATCGCCGGGTTTATCGAGCCTTCAGCTGGCAGCATCACGCTGGATGGAACGCCCGTTCACGGCCCGGGCGCTGAACGGGGCGTGGTGTTCCAGCATGAGGGTTTACTGCCGTGGCGTAACGTGGTGGACAACGTCGAGTTCGGTCTGCAGCTGGCCGGCGTCGGCAAGGCGCAGCGCCGCCAGGTGGCGGAGCAGATGCTGCAGCGCGTCGGTCTGGCCGGTTACGAGCGGCATTTCATCTGGCAGCTTTCCGGCGGCATGCGCCAACGCGTCGGCATCGCCCGCGCCCTGGCCGCGGATCCGCGCCTGCTGTTGCTGGATGAACCGTTCGGCGCGCTGGACGCGTTTACTCGCGAGCAGATGCAGGAGCTGTTGCTGACTATTTGGCGCGATACCGGCAAGCAGGTGCTGCTGATCACCCACGATATCGAAGAGGCGGTGTTCCTCGCCAGCGAGCTGCTGCTGCTGTCGCCGGGGCCGGGGCAGGTGGTAGAGCGATTGTCGCTGAACTTCGGCCAACGCTATGCCGACGGCGAAGCCTGCCGCTCGATTAAGTCCGATCCTGAATTTATCGCGCAGCGCGAATACGTGCTGGGCAAAGTTTTCCAACAGCGCGAGGCCTTGCTATGAGCCTGCATTCCACGTTAAAGGCCGCGGCGCAGCCGCAGGGCAAAGCGGCGCGCCGTTTCAGCGTGCCGCGCAACGTTTGGTTGAGCGGCGCCACGCTGTTGACGGTGTTGATCGTCTGGTGGGGCGTGACGGCGCTGCAGCTGATCAGCCCGCTGTTCCTGCCGGCGCCGCAGCAGGTGCTGCATCAACTGATCACCATCGCCAGCCCGCAAGGTTTTATGGACGCCACGCTGTGGCAGCATCTGGCGGCCAGCCTGGGGCGCATTTTGGTGGCGCTGCTGGCGGCGGTGATCGTCGGCATTCCGGTGGGCATCGCCATGGGGCTGAACGACACGGTGCGCGGCATCCTCGATCCGCTGATTGAGATCTATCGTCCGGTGCCGCCGTTGGCGTATTTACCGCTGATGGTAATTTGGTTCGGCATCGGCGAGACCTCGAAAATCTTGTTGATTTATCTGGCGATTTTCGCGCCGGTGACGCTGTCCGCTGTGGCCGGCGTGCGCAGCGTGGCGCAGGTGCGGGTGCGCGCCGCCCGCGCGCTGGGCGCCACGCGTTGGCAGGTGCTGCGTTTCGTGGTGCTGCCGAGCGCGCTGCCGGAGATCCTGACCGGCATCCGCATCGGGCTGGGCGTCGGCTGGTCGACGCTGGTGGCTGCCGAACTGATCGCCGCCACGCGCGGCCTGGGATTTATGGTGCAATCCGCCGGTGAGTTTCTGGCGACCGACGTGGTGCTGGCCGGCATCGGCGTGATTGCGGTGATTGCATTTGGGTTGGAGCTGGGGCTGCGCGCCCTGCAGCGCCGATTGACCCCGTGGCATGGAGTACAGCAATGAACGAACGTCTGAATATCACCCCGCTGGGGCCTTACATCGGGGCGCTGGTGGAAAACGTCGAGTTGGCCCGGCCGTTGGGCGATGGCCAGTTTGAACAGCTTTATCATGCGCTGCTCAAGCATCAGGTGCTGTTCTTCCGCAACCAGCCGATCACGCCGCTGCAGCAGCGCGATCTGGCCGGCCGCTTCGGCGATCTGCACATCCATCCGGTCTATCCGCACGCCACCGACGTGGAAGAGATCATCGTGCTCGATACCCACGACGACAACCCGCCGGACAACGACAACTGGCATACCGACGTGACCTTTATCGAGAACCCGCCGCTGGGAGCGATCCTGGCGGCCAAGACCTTGCCTTCCACCGGCGGCGATACGCTGTGGGCCAGCGGCATCGCGGCCTACGAGGCGCTGTCGGCGCCGTTCAGAACGCTGCTCGCGGGGCTGCGCGCAGAGCATGACTTCACCAAGTCGTTCCCGGAGTACAAGCATCGCGGCAGTGAAGAAGAACACCAGCGTTGGCAACTGGCGGTGCAGAAAAATCCGCCGCTGCTGCATCCGGTGGTGCGTACTCACCCGGTCAGCGGCCGGCAGGCGCTGTTCGTCAATGAAGGGTTCACCACGCGGATCGTCGATCTGGCGCCGAAGGAGAGCGACGCTTTGCTGAACTTCCTGTTTGCTCACATCACCAAACCGGAGTTTCAGGTGCGCTGGCGCTGGCAGGAAAATGACGTGGCGATCTGGGATAACCGCGTGACGCAGCACTACGCCAACGCGGATTATCTGCCGCAGCGGCGCATCATGCACCGCGCGACCATTCTGGGGGATAGGCCCTTTTACAAGGCGTAACAACGTTTAGGCGTCGAACGCCTGCGTTAACTGCTCCAGCTGTTCCTGCGCATCCAGCCAGGTCATTTCCGTCTCTTCGAGCGCGGATTTGGCCTGGCTTTGCTTTTGCAGGCAGTCGGTCAGTTCGGCCTTGCGGCTGATGTCGTACAGTGCGGGATCCGCCAACTGCTCTTCCACCGCCGCCAGTTCGGCGCCCAGTTTTTCCATCTGCTGTTCCAGCTTGGCGATCTGCTTGCGCAGCGGTTGGGTCTGCGTACGGAACTCCGCCTCGCGGCGTTTTTGGTCCTTGCGCGCCTGCGCGCTGTTGCCGCCGCTCTCTTTTTCCGGTGCATCCTGCTGGTTTTCCTGGCGCTGCAGGTCGACAAGCCACTGCTGGTAGTCGTCGAGATCGCCCTCGAAAGGCTCGACCTGGCCGTCATGCACCAAGTACAGATCGTCGGTGGTGGAGCGCAGCAGGTGACGGTCGTGCGAGACCACCACCAACGCGCCTTCGAAATCGATCAGCGCCTCGGTCAGCGCCTGACGCATGTCGAGATCCAGGTGGTTGGTCGGTTCATCGAGCAGCAGCAGGTTCGGGCGTTGCCAGACGATCAGTGCCAGCACCAGCCGCGCCTTCTCGCCGCCGGAGAAACGTTCGGTCACTTCGCTGACCTTGTCGCCCTGGAACCCGAAACCGCCCAGGTAATCTCGCAGCTGCTGCTCCAGCACCCGTGGCGCGATGCGGCTCAGATGCTGCAACGGCGATTCGTCGGCGCGCAGGAATTCCAGCTGGTGCTGGGCGAAGTAACCCAGCTTGATGCCTTTCGCCAGGCCGATCTCGCCGCTCAGCGGTTCCAGGGTGCCGGCCAGCAGTTTGATCAACGTCGATTTACCGGCGCCGTTGCGGCCGAGCAGGCCAATGCGTGAACCGGGTACCAGGTTCAGCTTGATTGACTTCAAGATCACTTTATCGCCATATCCGGCGCTGACTTTTTCCATGCGCAGCAGCGGGTTCGGCAGGCTTTCCGGCGGGCGGAAGCTGAAGGTGAACGGGTTGTCGACGTGCGCCGGGGCGATCAGCTCCATGCGCTCCAGCATCTTGATGCGGCTCTGCGCCTGCTTGGCCTTGGAGGCCTTCGCCCGAAAACGGTCGATATAACTTTGCAGGTGCGCCACTTTTTCTTGCTGATGCTGATACAGCGACTGTTGCTGCGCCAATTTGGTGGCGCGCTGGCGTTCGAACGACGAGTAGTTGCCGGTGTATTCGTTCAGGGTCTGCTGTTCGATGTGCAGGATCTTGTCGACAATCGGATCGAGGAAGTCGCGGTCATGCGAGATCAGCACCAGCGTGCCGGGGTAGCTTTTCAGCCAGCGCTCCAGCCAGATCACCGCATCGAGATCCAGGTGGTTGGTCGGTTCGTCGAGCAGCAGCAGGTCGGAACGGCACACCAGCGCCTGCGCCAGGTTGAGACGCATGCGCCAGCCGCCGGAAAAGTCGCGCACCGGGCTTTGCAGCTGTTCGTTGGAGAAGCCGAGGCCGTGCAGCAGGCTGGCGGCGCGGGAACGGATGGTCCAGGCGTCGATGGCGTCCAGCTTACCGTGCAGGGTGGCGATGGCGTGGCCGTCGTTGCGGTCGTTGGCGGCCTGCAGTTCGGCTTCGAGCTGGCGAAACTCGCGGTCGCCGTCGATAACATACTCGATCGCCGGCACGTCCAGCGCCGGCGTCTCCTGGTTGACCCAGGCCAGCGCCCAGTTGCCGGGGAAGGTAAAGCTGCCGCCATCCGCCGCGATCTCGCCCTTCAGCAGCGACAGCAGCGTGGATTTGCCGCAGCCATTTTTGCCCACCAGGCCGACCTTCTGACCTGGATTAACCGTCGCCGTGGCGTTGTCCAGCAGGACGCGGATGCCGCGTCGGATTTGTAGCGAGGAGAATACAATCATAAAGCGCCGTATGTTCAGAGTATGTTAAATTATCATTAAGGTAACAGAACGCGCACCGCGCGCTGTTTTTGTCTTTGCGATGCATGGTAGCGGAAAACCGCTACTCTGACGACGCTTTGGAGGGGAATGATGTCGCAGCCGCCCAAGGTCTTGCTGCTGTATGCCCATCCGGAATCCCATGACTCGGTGGCGAACCGGGTTTTGCTTCGACCGGCGCAGCAGTTGGAACATGTCACCGTGCACGATCTCTACGCGCACTACCCTGATTTTTTTATCGATATTCATCACGAACAACAGCTGCTGCGTGAGCATCAGGTCATCGTGTTTCAGCACCCTCTGTATACCTACAGCTGTCCGGCGCTGCTGAAGGAGTGGCTGGATCGCGTGCTGTCGCGCGGCTTCGCCAGCGGGGTGGGCGGCAATGCGCTGGCGGGCAAATACTGGCGCTCGGTGATCACCACCGGTGAGCCGGAAGGCGCCTACCGCACCGGCGGTTATAACCACTATCCGATGGAAGATATCCTGCGGCCGTTCGAGCTGACCGCCGGGATGTGCCATATGCACTGGCTGACGCCGTTCGTGGTCTATTGGGCGCGGCGGCAGAAGCCGGAGGTGTTGCGCAGCCATGCAGACGCCTACGGCGAGTGGCTGAGCCACCCGCTGCCGCACGGAGGGCGGTGACCATGGAAGGATCGACCTTACTGACCGCCATTTTGCTGTTCCTGTTTGCCGCGGTGGTGACGGTGCCGATCGCCCGTCGCCTGGGGATCGGCGCGGTGCTGGGCTATCTGATCGCCGGCATTGCCATCGGCCCTTGGGGATTGGGCTTCATCCGCGACGTTGACGAGATCCTGCACTTCTCCGAGCTGGGCGTGGTGTTCCTGATGTTCATCATCGGTCTGGAGCTGAACCCCAGCAAGCTGTGGGAACTGAGGCGCTCGATTTTCGGCGCCGGCGCCGGCCAGGTGTTGCTCACCGCGGCGGTGCTGGGCGCGTTGCTGTACCTGACGCACTTCGCCTGGCAGGCGGCGGTGATCGGCGGTATCGGCCTGGCGATGTCTTCCACCGCCATGGCGCTGCAGCTGATGCGCGAAAAGGGCATGAACCGCAACGAAGGGGGGCAGCTCGGTTTCTCGGTGCTGCTGTTCCAGGATATGGCGGTGATCCCGGCGTTGGCGTTGATCCCCATTCTGGCCGGCGCCGGCGGCACCAGCGACGACTGGGCGAAGATCGCGCTCAAGGTCGCGGCGTTCGGCGGCATGCTGATCGGCGGACGCTTTCTGCTGCGGCCGCTGTTCCGCTATATCGCCGCCTCCGGCGTGCGCGAGATTTTCACCGCCGCGGCGCTGTTGTTGGTGCTCGGCTCGGCGCTGTTTATGGAGGCGCTCGGCCTGTCGATGGCGCTCGGCACCTTCATCGCCGGGGTGCTGTTGGCGGAGAGCGAATATCGCCACGAACTGGAGATCTCCATCGAGCCGTTTAAAGGGCTGCTGCTGGGGCTGTTCTTTATCTCGGTGGGCATGGTGTTGAATATCGGCGTGCTCTACACCCACCTGGCCGAGGTGTTGATCGGCGTATTGGCGCTGGTGGCGGTCAAATCCGGCGTGCTCTATGGCGTGTCGCGTCTGTTCGGCCTGCGTAGCTCGGTGCGGCTGCAGTTTGCCGGAGTGCTCAGCCAGGGCGGTGAGTTTGCCTTCGTGCTGTTTTCGGCGGCGGGGGCGCAAAAGGTGCTGCAGCCGGATCAACTCTCTTTGCTGCTGGTGGTGGTGACGCTGTCGATGATGACCACGCCGCTGCTGATGCAGGCCATCGACCGCATTTTGGCGCGCCGCTATAACGCTAAAGGCGAAGACGAGGAAACGCCGTACGTAGAGGATGACGATCCGCAGGTGATCATCGTCGGCTTCGGGCGTTTCGGCCAGGTGATCGGCCGCCTGTTGATGGCCAACAAAATGCGCATTACCGTACTGGAGCGCGACGTCAGCGCCGTCGGCGTGCTGCGGCGTTACGGTTACCAGGTTTATTACGGCGACGCCACCGAGCTGGAGCTGTTGCGCGCGGCGGGCGCCGAAAAGGCCAAGTCGATCGTGATCACCTGCAATGAGCCGGAAGACACCATGGAGATCGTGCGGCTGTGCCAACAGCACTTTCCGAACCTGAGCATTCTGGCGCGCGCGCGCGGCCGCGTGGAGGCACATGAGCTGCTGCAGGCGGGCGTGAAACAGTTCAGCCGCGAAACCTTCTCCAGCGCGCTGGAACTGGGGCGCAAGGCGCTGATGGAGTTGGGCATGCACCCGCATCAGGCTTTCCGCGCCCAGCAGCATTTCCGCCGTCTGGATATGCGCATGCTGCGTGAGCTGATGCCGCCGCATCAGGGCGACGTGGCGCAAATTTCCCGCGTGAAAGAGGCGCGGCGCGAGCTGGAAGAGCTGTTCCATCGCGAAATGCAAAAAGAAAGTCGCCAGTTCGACGGCTGGGACGAATACGAATAAGCGGGAGCATAACGATGTCTGCAACACGTAAGAGATTTATCGCCGGGGCGGTGTGCCCGAGCTGTAGCGCTATGGATACGTTGGCGGTATGGCGGGAGGATCAGGTGGAAGTGGTGGAGTGCGTCAAGTGCGGACACCATCAGCGCCAGACCGAACAACAGGTGGAAAAACACGTTCGCCCGCAAGAGCAGGTGATCGGCATTTTCCAGCCGAAGTAGCGTTTTTTTATCCCGGAGGGTACAGCGAGGCAGATTTCCGTTACAATCTGTCCGGAAAAGGCGCGCATCCCGATAACGGTGCGCGTCCTAGTAGCCAACGGTAGGAGATATCATGAAAGTAGCAAAAGACTTGGTGGTCAGCCTGGCTTACCAAGTACGTACAGAAGACGGTGTTTTGGTTGATGAGTCTCCGGTGAGCGCACCGCTGGACTATCTGCACGGGCATGGTTCTCTGATCGCAGGTCTGGAAAAAGCACTCGAAGGCCACGACGTTGGCGATCGTTTTGACGTTCACGTCGGCGCGAACGACGCGTACGGCAACTACGACGAAAACCTGGTGCAGCGCGTACCGAAAGACGTCTTCATGGGCGTTGACGAACTGCAGGTCGGCATGCGTTTTCTGGCTGACACCGATCAGGGCCCGGTACCGGTTGAAATCACCGAAGTTGACGGTGACCACGTCGTGGTTGACGGCAACCACATGCTGGCCGGCCAAAACCTGAACTTCAACGTGGAAGTTGTCGCGATCCGCGAAGCGACCGCAGAAGAGCTGGCGCACGGTCACGTACACGGCGAGCACGACCATCACCACGAGCACGGTGAAGGTTGCTGCGGCGGTCACGGCCACAGCCACGATCACGACCATGGTCACGACCACGGTAAAGGCGGTTGCGGTAACGGTGGTTGCGGCTGCCACTAAGCAGAACGCAATCCCGAGACAAGAGGGCGGCCATTGGCTGCCCTTTTTTATGCGCGGCGCACCAGGCGCCGAACGGCACAACAGGACATGCCATGGCCACCATGAAAGACGTTGCGCGCCGCGCCGGCGTTTCCACGGCCACCGTCAGCCGGGTGATCAATAATACCGCCTACGTTGAACCGGTGACCCGCGAACGCGTCGAGAAAGCGATGCGCGAGTTCAATTACCACCGCAACGCCGCCGCGCTGGCACTGGCGAAAAGAAGCGGCAATATGCTGGGGTTGCTGACCGGCAACCTCGACGATCCGTTTTTCTCGCGCCTGGCGCGGGGCGTGGAAGACATCACGCGGCAGGCTGGCGTGCGTTTGATGTTGTGCAGCGGCGGGCATCAGGCCGAACTGGAAAAAAGCGGCCTCGACTTTCTCATCAATCAGGGATGCGAAGCCATTGTGGCGCACGTCACGCGCATGGGAGAAGAGGAGCTGCTGCGCTACGCCGCCCACACGCCCGCGTTGGTGCTGGTCAATCGCTACCTGCCGGCCATCGCCAATCGTTGTATTTGGCTCGACAATGCCAAGGCGGCACAGGCGGCGACCGAGCTACTCATTCGCCAGGGGCATCGGAGAATCGCCTGCGTGACGGCGGATTTGCCGATCGACGACCGCGCACAGCGGTTAGCGGGTTACCGCAAGGCCATGGCCGCCGCTGGTATTGAGGTGCCCGGAGCCTGGATCATCAGCGTGCCCTTCAACGAGAAAGGGGGCGAGTTGGCGGCCGAGCGCGTGCTGGCCAGCGACCCACGCTTCACCGCCGCAGTGACGTTCAACGACGTGATGGCCGCCGGCATGATGCGCACCTGCCATCAACGGCACATTCAGTTGCCCGATGCGCTGTCGATCGTTGGCTTTGACGACATTGCCCTGGCGAAATATCTCCACCCTTCGCTGACCACTGTGCATTACCCCATCGAGAAAATGGCCCGACGCGCCGCGCGCCTCGCGCTGCAGATCCACAGCGGCAGCGACGTCGCGCCGCAGAACAACCGCTTTTCGGCCGAGCTTATCCTGCGAGACTCTGTCACCGATGGCGAGCCGCATGAGCAAAGCAAGCGCGGCGAATGAGAGACAAGTCACACAACGTGAGCGCATGAAACCGATTACATGGCCGGTTGCCTGCGCTCACATCCTCCGATTATCGAAGCCATTACGCTGTTGCAGTACCCCATCTTCAACAGGAGCCGTATATGGATAATAAGAAAACGCTCAACCTTGGGTTGGCGACGCTGCCGATTGTGGCCATGCTGTTGCTGCTCATCATCGGCTATGGCCAGTTTGGCCTGCGCATTGAACCGCTTCTGCTGGTTTCCGCCGCCATCACCGCCGCGCTGGCCTGGTGGCAAGGTTACCGCTGGGACGACATCATCGAGGCCATCGTGGCCAAGCTGGCGAAGGCCATGCCGGTGATCATGATCCTGATCTGCGTAGGTGGCCTGATCGGCACCTGGATGATCAGCGGTACAATCCCTTACATGGTGTATTGGGGGCTGAAGCTGATCAGTCCGCAATATATTCTGATTGCCGCGTTCTTCATCACCAGCGTCATCTCGGTGTGCACCGGCACCTCGTGGGGGGCAGCCGGCACCGTGGGCGTGGCGCTGATGGGCGTGGCCGCCGGTTTAGACGTGCCACTGGCCGCCGCGGCTGGGGCGGTGGTGTCCGGCGCCTACTTCGGCGACAAAATTTCGCCGTTGTCCGATTCGACGAATTTCGCGGCTATCGTTGCGGATACCGATCTCTACAGCCATATCCAGCATCTGATGTACACGACGTTGCCGAGCTTCATCCTGGCCGCCGTGGTGTACCTGATCGCCGGCCACACCGGCGCGGTGGGCAGCGTGGCAACGCCGGAAAAAGTGACCGAAATCGTCAGCGCGCTTGAGGGGCTGTACCATTTCAACCTGCTGTTGATCCTGCCACCGGTGCTGGTGCTGTGGGGCGCGGTGACCAAACGGCCGGTGATCCCTGTCATGCTGGCCGCCTGCGCGCTGGCGATCGCCATCGGCGTCGCGCTGCAGGGTTTTAGCCTGCAACAGGGGCTGAATGCGTTGATGGACGGCTTCAATCTGTCGATGTTCGCCAGCCAGGGCCATAACGTCGAAGGGATCGTCGCCGATGTGCCGCGCCTGCTGAACCGCGGCGGCATGTTCTCGATGATGAGTACGATCCTGCTGGTGTTCTGCGCCTTTTCCTTCGCCGGCGCCCTGACGCTGACCGGCGCCCTGACGGTGATCATCAGCCGGCTGCTGCACGTGGTGCACACCACCGGCCAACTGATCGCCGCCACCGTTGCCACCACGATCCTGGTGACCGGCGCGACCAGCGACGGCAAGCTGGCGCTGCTGATCCCAGCGGAGCTGTTCAAAGGGGCCTATCGGCGCATGGGGCTGGACAACAAAAACCTGTCGCGCACCGTCGAGGATGCGGGCACCGTTATCGAGCCGCTGATCCCGTGGACGGCCGCCGGTATTTACATGGCGACCACGCTGGGGGTCAGCACGCTCGATCTGCTGCCGTGGGCGATCCAATGTTATGCCGCGGTGGTGTTCGCCCTGATTTATGGGTTCACCGGCTTCGGTATCGCCAAACTTCAACCTCAGAACGATTTGCAGCGTAAGGAAGCCTGACATGACGAGTCATTTCAACGCCATCATCGATCGCCACAACACCAGCTCCGTGAAGTGGGACTTCATCGACCGCTATCTGCAACTGGATGGCAGCGAACTGTTGCCGATGTGGGTGTCCGATTTCGATTTTCCATGTCCGCCAGAGGTGCAACAGGCGCTGCATCAGCGGGTGGACCACGGGGTCTTTGGCTACAGCGAACGTGACGACGCCTACTATCAGGCGGCGATCGACTGGTTCGCCAAACGGCACGACTTGCCGCTGCGGCGTGAGTGGTTTACGTCGATTGAGGGGGTGGTGCCCGGATTGGCGATGCTGATCCAACTGCTCAGCAAGCCGGGGGACGGTGTGGTGGTGCAGGGGCCGTATTATGGCTCGTTCGCCAAGATAGTCACCATGAATGGCAGAGAGGTGCTTGAGAATCCTCTGTTGAAAACTCCGCAGGGATATCGGATCGATTTCGACCAGTTGGCTGCCTGTCTGGCACAGCGTAAACCGCCGCTGTTGTTGCTGTGCAATCCGCACAATCCGACAGGCCGTTGCTGGCGCCGCGATGAACTGGAGCGGCTCATGGCGCTTTGCCATACCCACGACGTTACGGTGATCTCCGATGAGATCTGGGCCGATCTGCTGCTGCCCGGCGAGACGTTTACGTCGGTGTTGCATCTGGACAAGAAATATCGCGAGCGAGCGATTGCGGCGACGTCCGCCAGCAAAACGTTCGGCCTTTCCTCGCTGCGCATTTCGAATTTCCTGATCCCCAACGCTCGGCTTCGGCAGGCGTTTGTCGATCGGCTGAATGCCCACGGGCTGGATGTGTTCAACGCGCTATCGATGACGGCGGCGACCGCGGCCTATCAACGGGGTGCTGTCTGGCTTGATGAGCTGCTCGGCTACCTGGCGGAGAATCGGTGTTGGTTTGAACGGGCGCTGGCGGCCGCCGCGCCCTGGTGCACGATGACCCAGGCAGAAGGGACCTATCTCGCCTGGCTGGATTGCCGTGCACTGGGTTTGAGCGATGCTGACTTACAGCAGGCGCTGGTGGCGGTGGCAAAGCTGGCTCCGTCGATGGGCAGCGGTTTCGGCCCGCAGGGGAGCGGTTTTATCCGCATCAACCTGGGGTGCCCGCGCCGGTATCTCGAGCGTGCCGTCGATGGGTTGGCACGCCTGAAATAACCGCGCAACGGACCCTCAATAGTGCGGCGGAGGGGTTTCTTCCGATTGCGAGGCGATCATTGAGGTTTGGGTCGAGCGCAGCTTGTCGGTCAACATGCGCAGGTGTTCGCGCATCTTCAGCATTTCCATTTGATGCTGGGTAACGGTCTGGTTGAGCTCTTCGATGGTGAGCTCTTGGAAAGCCTGACGGCTCTCCAGTTCTTCAAGCCGCTGTAGCAGGCGTTGAATGTCGGCGTTGTGCATGAGGCTACCTCTGACGCGATAAAATCCTGATTCGGCGCTATGGTAACAGCTGGCGCCGGGTTTGCTCGCGCTATTTCTTCAGACGGCGCGCAACGTTGCGATCGGCAGTGTAAAGTGCTGAAAAGTTGCGCGCCCGATACGCCGTTTTTTGCTAACCTCGCCGAATATTCTGCAAGAAAAATCTGATTTATCATACGAGTAGCACGCAGGGGGAAACTTCTCGGCAAAGTGGGAGTCACACTTTGACTCGATTGGTTACCTGTGCGACTGTTTTGTTTTGTTTCAGGCAGCTATAGTAGCCCGGTTATCTTACCTAATGATTGTTTGGGGCATTGCTTCAGACACTGGAGAAATGGATGAAATCTTTGTTTAAAGTCACGCTTCTGGCAACCACCATGGCTTTTGCTCTGAATGCGACCCAGGTCATGGCAGCCGATGCCGCCAAACCGGCAGAAGCCGCTAAACCAGCGGACGCGGCAGCAGCGCCAAGCACCGGCAAGTTCAAAAACGACGACGAGCAAGCGGCTTACGCACTGGGCGCCTCTCTCGGCCGTTACATGGACAACTCTCTGAAAGAGCAAGAGAAGCTGGGCATCAAGCTGGACAAAGATCAGCTGATCGCCGGCGTTCAGGACGCGTTCGCCAACAAGAGCAAGCTGAACGATGCCGACATCGAGAAGACCCTGCAGGGCTTCGAAGCGCGCGTGAAGGCTTCCGCTCAGGCGAAGATGGAGCAGGACGCCAAGGACAACGAAACCAAAGGCGCCAAGTATCGCGACAGCTTCGCTAAAGAAAAAGGCGTGAAGAAAACCGAATCCGGCCTGCTGTATCAGGTAGAGAAACCGGGCGCGGGTGAAGCGCCGAAAGACAGCGACACCGTGGTGGTGAACTACAAAGGCACCCTGACCGACGGCACCGAGTTTGATAACTCCTATACCCGCGGCGAGCCGCTGTCGTTCCGTCTGGACGGCGTGATCCCTGGCTGGACCGAAGGTCTGAAGCACATCAAGAAAGGCGGCAAAATCAAGCTGGTGATCCCGCCGGCCTTGGCCTACGGCAAAACCGGCGTTCCGGGCATCCCAGCTAACTCCACGCTGGTCTTCGACGTTGAGCTGCTGGACGTGAAAGCGGCGCCGAAAGCCGACGCTAAAGCCGAAAAACCGGCTGATGCGAAAGCCGATACCAAAGCGAAATAATCTCGTCGCTTTGTTTGCCACCGCCGCGGATGCCCTCCGCGGCGGTTTTCATTTTGGCCGCCGCCGCCTCTCTCGCCATTGAACGCTTGACGCCTGCCGGGCATCGGGCTTAACGTCAATACCACGCGCAAACGCAAGGACTTTGCTCCGGCCGCTTTGCTAGACTAATAATTCTGACTTATCAGTCATGCGTCTGCCCCTTAGGGCGTGTACCTAAAATTGTTCCCGGCCGCCTCGCCCGCGGATGTCATCGTGCCGTTTTATGCGGCTCTCAGCCAGCCGCGCGGCGGCATGCCGACGACGGCAGCGATCCGATCCGAGCAGTTTTAGCTGCGCCCCCTGGCACAGGCGATCTATGAGGGTGGTATCTTCGATGTCGAATTCGCTTTTATCCAGCGAAGCCAGCGAACTTGATTTGCTGAATGAACGTCCGTTTACTCAAACGGATCATGAAATCCTGAAATCCTATGAAGCGGTGGTCGACGGGCTGGCGATGTTGATCGGCGGCCACTGTGAGATCGTATTGCACGCGCTGGAAGACCTGAACAGCTCGGCGGTGCGCATCGCCAACGGGGAACACACCGGGCGCAAAATCGGCTCGCCGATCACCGACCTGGCGCTGCGCATGCTGCACGACATGGCCGGCGACGACAGCAGCGTGTCGAAAGCCTACTTTACCCGCGCCAAGAGCGGCGTGTTGATGAAATCGGTGACCATTGCCATTCGCAATCGCGAGCAGCGGGTGATCGGCTTGCTGTGCATCAACATGAACCTCGACGTGCCGTTCTCGCAGATCATGCAGACTTTTATGCCGCCGGCCACGCAGGACGTGCCGTCGTCGGTGAATTTCGCCTCTTCCGTCGACGATCTGGTGGCGCAGACGCTGGAGTTCACCATCGAAGAGGTGAACGCCGACCGCTCGGTGTCCAATAACGCCAAGAATCGCCAGGTGGTGCTCAACCTCTATGAGAAAGGCATCTTCGATATCAAGGATGCGATCAATCAGGTGGCGGATCGCCTGAATATCTCCAAACACACCGTGTATCTGTACATCCGCCAGTTCAAGAGTGGCGATCTGTTGGGAAGCGACCGTTGATGCTCGATTATTGTCTGTTGGTCACCGGCCCGGCTTACGGCACGCAGCAGGCCAGCAGCGCCTATCAGTTCGCTCAGGCTTTGCTGGCGAAAGGGCACCGGCTTTCCAGCGTTTTTTTCTACCGTGAAGGGGTGTTGAACGCCAACCAACTGACCGCGCCGGCCAGCGACGAATTCGACCTGGTGCGCGGCTGGACGCAGCTGGCGCAGCAACACGGCGTGGCGCTCAACGTCTGCGTTGCTGCCGCGCTGCGCCGTGGCGTCACCGACGAGCAGGAGGCGGCGCAACAGGGGCTGGCAAGCGCCAACCTGCAGCCCGGCTTTACCCTGAGCGGGCTGGGTTCCCTGGCCGAAGCGTCGCTGAGTTGCGACCGTCTGGTGCAGTTCTGAGGATATGATGAAACGAGTCGCTTTTGTTTTCACCCACGGGCCGCACGGCGGTGCCGGCGGCAGGGAAGGGCTGGATGCGCTGCTTGCCACATCGGCGCTCAGTGAGGATTTGGGGGTGTTTTTTGTCGGCGATGGCGTATTGCAGCTGTTGCCGGGCCAGCAACCGGAAAAAATCTTGGCGCGCAATTACATCGCCACCTTCGGCGTGCTACCGTTGTATGACGTGGAGCGCTGCTATCTATGCCAGGCTTCGCTGCAGGAGCGTGGGCTGAGTCAGGTGACCGATTGGGTGCTGGATGCCGAGGTGCTGGCGCCGGATGAATTGCGCCGCCAATTGACCGGTTACGACGCCGTGATGACGTTTTAGGATCTTCTGATGCTGTATACCCTGAGCCATTCGCCAAACCAATGTGACTTACCTGCGCTGCTGCGCCTGGCGGCGGAGGGCGACGCGCTGTTGCTGCTACAGGACGGCGTGCTTGCAGGCCTTGCCGGCAGCGCTCATCTTGAATTGCTGCTCGCCGCCCCCATATCCCTTTATGCGCTGCAGGATGACCTGGAAGCCCGGGGATTGGTTGGTCATTTTTCGCACAAAATCACTGTCATCGGCTATAATCACTTCGTTGAATTAACCGAACAACACCGCAGCCAAATGGCCTGGTAATGAGAGTGATGTTGTATATTTCTTGACACCCATACTGGTCAGCCCTAAAATTCTGCGTCCTCGTACTCTGCCAATAGTGCATACGAGGGGATTTATCACATGTTTACGAAGCTAGTACGAAGCAAAAACCAGGAGCTTTTTTAATGGCAACAATTAACCAGCTGGTTCGCAAACCACGCTCTGTGAAGGCTGCTAAAAGCAACGTTCCAGCGCTGGAAGCCTGCCCGCAGAAACGTGGCGTATGCACCCGCGTATATACCACTACCCCGAAAAAACCAAACTCCGCACTGCGTAAAGTTTGCCGTGTGCGTTTGACTAACGGTTTCGAAGTGACTTCCTACATCGGTGGCGAAGGCCACAACCTGCAGGAACACTCCGTAATCCTGATCCGTGGCGGTCGTGTAAAAGACCTGCCAGGTGTGCGTTACCACACCGTCCGTGGTGCACTTGACTGCTCCGGTGTTAAAGACCGTAAGCAAGCTCGTTCCAAGTACGGCGTGAAGAAGCCAAAGGCTTAATGGTTCTCCGTTAAGTAAGGCCAAACGTTTTAACTTTAATGTCAAAATAAACTCGTAGAGTTTTGGACAATCCTGAATTAACAACGGAGTATTTCCATGCCACGTCGTCGCGTAATCGGCCAACGTAAAATCCTGCCAGATCCTAAGTTCGGATCTGAGCTGCTGGCCAAATTTGTAAATATCCTGATGGTAGACGGTAAAAAATCTACTGCAGAAGCAATCGTCTATACCGCGCTGGAGACCCTGGCTCAGCGTTCTGGTAAAGATCACCTGGAAGCTTTCGAAGTCGCTCTCGACAACGTTCGCCCGACTGTAGAAGTTAAGTCGCGTCGCGTTGGCGGTTCTACTTATCAGGTACCAGTTGAAGTCCGCCCGGTTCGTCGTAATGCTCTGGCAATGCGTTGGATCGTTGATGCTGCACGTAAACGCGGTGATAAATCCATGGCTCTGCGCCTGGCGAACGAGCTGTCTGACGCAGCAGAGAACAAAGGTTCTGCTGTTAAGAAGCGTGAAGACGTTCACCGTATGGCCGAAGCCAACAAGGCGTTCGCCCACTACCGCTGGTAATCACCTGGCTGTAGTCATGCTAACCAAGCGGGCGCGTCAAATCGGCCCGCTTGGGTTAACTGAACTTGAACGCCCTAGGAATAGAGGAATCAAATGGCTCGTACAACACCCATTGCACGCTACCGTAACATCGGTATCAGTGCTCACATCGACGCCGGTAAAACCACCACTACCGAACGTATTCTGTTCTACACCGGTGTAAACCACAAAATCGGTGAAGTTCATGACGGCGCTGCCACCATGGACTGGATGGAACAGGAGCAGGAGCGTGGTATTACCATCACTTCTGCAGCGACTACTGCTTTCTGGTCTGGTATGGCCAAGCAGTTCGAACCGCATCGCGTAAACATCATCGACACCCCAGGGCACGTTGACTTCACCATCGAAGTAGAACGTTCCATGCGTGTGCTGGATGGCGCGGTAATGGTTTACTGTGCTGTTGGTGGTGTTCAGCCACAGTCTGAAACCGTATGGCGTCAGGCTAACAAATACAAAGTGCCACGTATCGCGTTCGTTAACAAAATGGACCGTATGGGCGCTAACTTCCTGAAAGTTGTTGGCCAGATCAAATCTCGTCTGGGCGCTAACCCTGTTCCTCTGCAGCTGGCTATCGGCGCAGAAGACAAATTCACCGGCGTTATCGACCTGGTGAAAATGAAGGCGATCAACTGGAACGAAGAAGACGCAGGCGTAACCTTCGAATACGAAGACGTCCCGGCTGACATGATGGATCTGGCTGAAGAATGGCGCCAGAACCTGATCGAGTCCGCTGCGGAAGCTTCCGAAGAGCTGATGGAAAAATACCTGGGCGGCGAAGAGCTGACCGAGGAAGAAATCAAAGCAGCTCTGCGTCAGCGCGTACTGAACAACGAAATCATCCTGGTTACCTGTGGTTCTGCGTTCAAGAACAAGGGCGTGCAGGCGATGCTGGATGCGGTAATCGAATACCTGCCGGCACCAACTGACGTTCCTGCGATCAACGGTATCCTGGACGACGGTAAAGACACTCCGGCTGAGCGTCACGCAAGTGATGACGAGCCGTTCTCTGCGCTGGCGTTCAAAATCGCTACCGACCCGTTCGTAGGTAACTTGACCTTCTTCCGCGTGTACTCCGGCGTTGTTAACTCCGGCGACACCGTGCTGAACTCCGTTAAGTCTGCGCGCGAGCGTTTTGGCCGTATCGTTCAGATGCACGCCAACAAGCGTGAAGAGATCAAAGAAGTTCGCGCAGGCGACATCGCCGCTGCGATCGGTCTGAAAGACGTGACCACCGGGGACACCCTGTGTGATCCAGACTCTCCAATCATCCTGGAGCGTATGGAATTCCCTGAGCCGGTAATCTCTATCGCCGTTGAACCGAAAACCAAAGCTGACCAAGAAAAAATGGGTCTGGCTCTGGGCCGTCTGGCTAAAGAAGACCCGTCGTTCCGCGTATGGACTGACGAAGAGTCTAACCAGACCATCATCGCCGGTATGGGTGAACTGCACCTCGACATCATCGTTGACCGCATGAAGCGTGAATTCAACGTTGAAGCTAACGTGGGCAAACCTCAGGTAGCTTACCGCGAAGCGATTCGCGCGAAGATTACCGACGTTGAAGGTAAGCACGCCAAGCAGTCTGGTGGTCGCGGTCAGTACGGTCACGTTGTGATCGACATGTACCCACTGGAGCCGGGCTCTAACCCGAAAGGTTACGAGTTCGTCAACGACATCAAAGGTGGTGTAATTCCTGGCGAATACATCCCTGCCGTTGATAAAGGCATCCAGGAGCAGCTGAAGTCTGGTCCGTTGGCTGGTTACCCGGTAGTAGACATGGGTATTCGTCTGCACTTCGGTTCTTACCACGACGTTGACTCCTCTGAACTGGCGTTTAAACTGGCCGCGTCTATCGCCTTTAAAGAAGGCTTTAAGAAAGCGAAACCAGTTCTGCTTGAGCCTATCATGAAGGTTGAAGTTGAGACTCCAGAAGAGAACACCGGTGACGTTATCGGTGACTTGAGCCGTCGTCGCGGCATGCTGCGCGGTCAGGAATCTGAAGTGACTGGCGTTAAGATCCACGCTGAAGTACCGTTGTCCGAAATGTTCGGCTACGCAACTCAGCTGCGTTCTCTGACTAAAGGTCGCGCATCATACACCATGGAATTCCTGAAGTATGATGATGCACCGAACAACGTCGCTCAGGCCGTAATCGAAGCCCGTGGCAAATAAGCCGCAGGGTTAAAACCAAAGTCCCGTGCTCTCTCCAGAAGGGGAGAGCGCTATAGTAAGGAATATAGCCGTGTCTAAAGAAAAATTTGAACGTACAAAACCGCACGTTAACGTTGGTACTATCGGCCACGTTGACCACGGTAAAACTACCCTGACTGCAGCGATCACCACCGTTCTGGCTAAAACCTACGGCGGTTCTGCACGTGCTTTCGACCAGATCGATAACGCGCCAGAAGAAAAAGCTCGTGGTATCACCATCAACACCTCTCACGTTGAGTATGACACCCCGACTCGTCACTACGCGCACGTTGACTGCCCAGGGCACGCCGACTACGTGAAAAACATGATCACCGGTGCTGCTCAGATGGACGGCGCGATCCTGGTAGTAGCTGCGACTGACGGCCCAATGCCTCAGACTCGTGAGCACATCCTGCTGGGTCGTCAGGTTGGCGTTCCTTTCATCATCGTATTCATGAACAAATGCGACATGGTTGATGATGAAGAGCTGCTGGAACTGGTAGAAATGGAAGTTCGCGAACTGCTGTCCGCGTACGACTTCCCAGGCGATGACCTGCCAGTGATCCGCGGTTCCGCGCTGAAAGCGCTGGAAGGCGAAGCTGAGTGGGAAGCGAAAATCATCGAACTGGCCGAAGCCCTGGACAGCTACATCCCAGAGCCAGAGCGTGCTATCGACAAGCCGTTCCTGCTGCCAATCGAAGACGTATTCTCCATCTCCGGTCGTGGTACCGTTGTTACCGGTCGTGTTGAGCGCGGTATCATCAAAGTTGGCGAAGAAGTTGAAATCGTTGGTATCAAAGACACCGTTAAGTCTACCTGTACTGGCGTTGAAATGTTCCGCAAACTGCTGGACGAAGGCCGTGCTGGTGAGAACGTAGGTGTTCTGCTGCGTGGTATCAAACGTGAAGAAATCGAACGTGGTCAGGTACTGGCTAAACCAGGCTCCATCAAGCCGCACACCCAGTTCGAATCTGAAGTGTACATCCTGAGCAAAGATGAAGGTGGTCGTCACACGCCATTCTTCAAAGGCTACCGTCCACAGTTCTACTTCCGTACTACTGACGTGACCGGTACCATCGAACTGCCAGAAGGCGTAGAGATGGTAATGCCAGGCGACAACGTGAACATGGTTGTAACCCTGATTCACCCAATCGCGATGGACGACGGTCTGCGTTTCGCAATCCGTGAAGGCGGCCGTACTGTAGGCGCTGGTGTTGTTGCTAAAGTTATCGCTTAATCGCGAATAATTTTTCGACACAAAAAAGGGGCACTTCGGTGCCCTTTTTTTATGCAATTTGCTCAAATCTTAATTGAAATAAAAACCATTCCTATTTAGACTCAATGCATTGGTTAAGAAGTGAGTCTCTCTATGTATGTATGTCTGTGTAATGCGGTGACTGACAAAGCGATCCGTAATGCGGTGCGTCAGCACAATCCCCATACCATGAAGCAGCTGCGTGAACTTGTGCCGATTGGTACCGATTGTGGAAAGTGCATTCGTCAGGCAAGACAGATTATGGTGGAGGAACGCGGAACTATCATCCCAATGCATGAAGTTGCCTAACAAAGGGTAAGGTTATTTTTGACTCTTGGCTTACAGGTTCTACACTTTTAGAACTGGCCAGGAGGAGTTACCTATGAAAGGCGATAAAAAGATCATTGCTCACCTCAACAAGCTGCTCGGCAACGAGCTGGTTGCCATCAATCAATATTTCCTGCACGCCCGCATGTTCAAGAATTGGGGCTTAATGCGCCTCAACGACAAGGAATACCACGAGTCGATCGACGAAATGAAACATGCCGATCGCTACATCGAGCGTATCCTGTTCCTGGAAGGGCTTCCTAACCTGCAAGATCTCGGCAAGCTGAACATCGGCGAAGATATTGAAGAGATGCTGCGTTCCGATCTAGCTCTGGAGCTGGCTGGTGCCAAGAACCTGCGTGAAGGTATCGCCTATGCCGATTCTATTCACGATTATGTCAGCCGCGATTTGATGATCGATATCCTGGCTGATGAAGAAGAGCATATCGACTGGCTGGAAACCGAGCTGGACCTCATCGCTCGCCTCGGTATTCAAAACTATGCCCAGGCCCAGATTTTGGAGCGCAAAGAGTAAAGCCTTCAGCCTATTCGCCATTGCCTCTCCTGCCGGCGGCCGTTTTCACGGCGGGGCAGGGGAGAGCTCAACCCACCCTAAGCATAATTCATTCCCTGCTCACCGTGCTAACCCGCAAACTGACACTGAACGCGCAAAAATGACGATTTCCTGAGCATATTTCCAACTGCGGCTTGCTTCCTGGGCCATTTTGCGTATAATGCGCGGGCTCACCTAATCTTGGTAAGCCTGATTTTAGCGAATCAGTCGATTGGCAGGCCTTTTTTGCCTTTCGAACAATACTCCCGATATGGGGGTTATATGTTGACGATTACACTCCCCCATCAATCGAAATGGGTGTGAGGAGTAATTATTTACGTTTATAAATAATTGGAGCTCTGGTCTCATGCAGAACCAAAGAATCCGTATCCGCCTGAAAGCGTTTGATCATCGTCTGATCGATCAATCAACCGCGGAAATCGTCGAGACTGCAAAGCGCACTGGTGCGCAAGTCCGTGGTCCGATCCCGCTGCCAACTCGCAAAGAGCGCTTTACCGTTCTGATCTCTCCGCACGTCAACAAAGACGCGCGCGATCAGTACGAGATTCGCACTCACAAGCGTCTGGTTGACATCGTTGAGCCAACCGAGAAAACCGTTGATGCTCTGATGCGTCTGGATCTGGCTGCCGGTGTAGACGTGCAGATCAGCCTGGGTTAATCAGGTCATTGAGCGATTGAGAGGTTGAAACAATGATTGGTTTAGTCGGTAAAAAAGTGGGTATGACCCGTATCTTCACTGAAGATGGCGTTTCTATCCCAGTAACCGTAATTGAAATTGAAGCGAACCGCGTGACTCAGGTTAAAAGCCTGGACACCGACGGTTACCGTGCCGTTCAGGTTACCACTGGTAGCAAAAAAGCTAACCGTGTAACCAAGCCGGAAGCGGGCCATTTCGCTAAAGCTGGCGTTGAAGCTGGCCGTGGTCTGTGGGAATTCCGCCTTGAAGAAGGTCAAGAGTTCGCTGCAGGTCAGGAAATTAGCGTAGAAATCTTCGCTGACGTTAAAAAAGTCGATGTTACCGGTACTTCTAAAGGTAAAGGTTTTGCTGGCACTGTTAAGCGCTGGAACTTCCGTACCCAAGACGCTACCCACGGTAACTCCTTGTCTCACCGTGTTCCGGGTTCTATCGGTCAGAACCAGACTCCGGGCAAAGTGTTCAAAGGCAAGAAAATGGCTGGCCACCTGGGTGATGAGCGCGTAACCGTTCAGAGCCTGGACGTAGTACGTGTTGACGCTGAGCGCAACCTGCTGCTGGTTAAGGGTGCTGTACCGGGCGCAACCGGTGGCAACCTGATCGTTAAACCAGCTGTGAAGGCGTAAGGGGATAGCAATGGAATTAGTATTGAAAGACGCGCAAAGCGCGCTGACTGTTTCCGAAACTACCTTCGGTCGTGATTTCAACGAAGCGCTGGTACACCAGGTTGTTGTTGCTTATGCAGCAGGTGCCCGTCAAGGTACTCGTGCTCAGAAGACCCGTGCTGAAGTAACTGGTTCCGGCAAAAAGCCATGGCGTCAGAAAGGCACCGGCCGTGCGCGTTCAGGTTCTGTAAAGAGCCCGATCTGGCGTTCAGGCGGCGTGACCTTTGCTGCTAAGCCACAGGACCACAGTCAGAAAGTAAACAAAAAGATGTACCGCGGCGCGCTGAAAAGCATCCTGTCCGAGCTGGTACGTCAAGATCGTCTGATCGTTGTCGAGAAGTTCTCTGTAGAAGCGCCTAAAACTAAGCTGCTGGCACAGAAACTGAAAGATATGGCTCTGGAAGACGTGCTGATCGTGACCGGTGAACTGGATGAGAATCTGTTCCTGGCAGCTCGCAACCTGTACAAGGTTGACGTGCGCGATGTAGCAGGTATCGATCCGGTTAGCCTGATCGCCTTCGACAAAGTGGTTATGACTGCTGATGCTGTGAAGCAAGTTGAGGAGATGCTGGCATGATCCGTGAAGAACGTTTGCTGAAAGTGCTGCGTGCACCGCACGTATCTGAAAAAGCATCCGCTGCGATGGAAAAAAGCAACACCATCGTTCTCAAAGTTGCCAAAGACGCGACCAAAGCAGAAATCAAAGCTGCAGTGCAGAAACTGTTTGAAGTCGAAGTCGAAGACGTGAACACCCTGGTAGTTAAAGGGAAAGTGAAGCGTCACGGTCAGCGTGTTGGTCGTCGTAGCGACTGGAAAAAAGCTTACGTCACCCTGAAAGAAGGCCAGAATCTGGACTTCATCGGCGGCGCAGAGTAAGTCGGAGGAGTAAGAACAATGGCAATTGTTAAATGTAAACCTACATCTCCGGGTCGTCGCCACGTTGTTAAAGTGGTTAACCCTGAGCTGCACAAGGGTAAACCTTATGCCCCGCTGCTGGAAAAACTGAGCAAAAGCGGTGGTCGTAACAACAATGGCCGTATCACCACCCGTCATATCGGTGGTGGCCACAAGCAACATTATCGTCTGGTTGACTTCAAGCGCAACAAAGACGGTATCCCTGCTGTGGTTGAGCGTCTGGAGTACGATCCGAACCGTTCCGCGAACATCGCGCTGGTTCTGTACAAAGACGGCGAACGCCGTTACATCCTGGCGCCGAAAGGCCTGAAAGCTGGTGACCAGATTCAATCTGGCGTTGATGCTGCAATCAAAGCGGGCAACACCCTGCCGATGCGCAACATTCCAGTTGGTTCAACGGTTCACAACGTAGAAATGAAACCAGGTAAAGGCGGCCAGATGGCTCGCTCCGCTGGTGCCTACGTTCAGATCGTTGCTCGTGATGGTTCCTACGTAACTCTGCGTCTGCGCTCTGGCGAAATGCGTAAAGTTCCAGCTGATTGCCGCGCCACCCTGGGTGAAGTCGGTAACGCTGAACACATGCTTCGCGTTCTGGGTAAAGCAGGTGCTGCACGTTGGCGTGGTGTTCGTCCTACCGTTCGCGGTACGGCGATGAACCCGGTAGATCACCCGCACGGTGGTGGTGAAGGTCGTAACTTTGGTAAGCACCCGGTAACTCCGTGGGGCGTTCAGACCAAAGGTAAGAAGACCCGTAGCAACAAGCGTACTGATAAGTTCATCGTACGTCGCCGTAGCAAAAAATAATTAGAGGATAAGCCATGCCACGTTCTCTCAAGAAAGGTCCTTTTATTGACCTGCACTTGCTGAAGAAGGTAGAGAAAGCGGTGGAAAGCGGTGACAAGAAGCCTTTGCGCACTTGGTCCCGTCGTTCAACGATCTTTCCTAACATGATCGGTTTGACCATCGCTGTCCATAATGGTCGTCAGCACGTACCAGTGTTCGTTTCCGATGAAATGGTCGGTCACAAACTGGGTGAATTCGCGCCGACTCGTACTTATCGCGGCCATGCGGCTGATAAAAAAGCTAAAAAGCGCTAAGGTAGGAGGAAGAGATGGAAACTATCGCTAAACATCGCCACGCTCGTTCTTCTGCTCAGAAGGTTCGCCTTGTTGCTGACCTGATTCGCGGTAAGAAAGTGTCGCAAGCTCTGGAAACTCTGACCTACACCAACAAGAAAGCTGCTGGTCTGGTTAAGAAAGTGCTGGAGTCTGCCATTGCTAACGCAGAACACAACGATGGCGCTGACATCGATGATCTGAAAGTTACGAAAATCTTCGTAGACGAAGGCCCAAGCATGAAGCGCATTATGCCGCGTGCAAAAGGTCGTGCAGATCGCATCCTGAAGCGCACCAGCCACATTACTGTGGTTGTGTCCGATCGCTGAGACTCTGGAGACTAGCAATGGGTCAGAAAGTACATCCTAATGGTATTCGCCTGGGTATTGTCAAACCTTGGAACTCTACTTGGTATGCGAATACCAAAGAATTCGCTGACAACCTGGACAGCGACTTTAAAGTTCGTCAATTCCTGACTAAGGAACTGTCGAAAGCTTCCGTTTCTCGCATCGTTATCGAGCGTCCTGCGAAGAGCATCCGTGTGACCATTCACACTGCTCGCCCAGGCATCGTTATCGGCAAGAAAGGTGAAGACGTCGAAAAACTGCGCAAGGTCGTAGCGGACATCGCTGGCGTTCCTGCACAGATCAACATCGCCGAAGTCCGTAAACCGGAACTCGACGCTAAATTGGTTGCTGACAGCATCACTTCTCAGCTGGAACGTCGCGTTATGTTCCGTCGTGCTATGAAGCGTGCAGTACAGAACGCAATGCGTCTTGGCGCTAAAGGTATCAAAGTTGAAGTAAGCGGCCGTCTTGGCGGCGCTGAAATCGCACGTACCGAATGGTACCGCGAAGGTCGTGTTCCATTGCACACTCTGCGTGCGGACATCGACTACAACACATCTGAAGCGCACACCACTTATGGTGTAATCGGCGTTAAGGTATGGATCTTCAAAGGTGAGATCCTGGGTGGTATGGCTGCAGTTGAACAACCGGAACCGGCTGCTCAACCTAAAAAGCAGCAGCGTAAAGGCCGCAAGTAAGGAGAGTCGCTGATGTTACAACCAAAGCGTACAAAATTCCGTAAGGTGCACAAGGGCCGCAACCGTGGTCTGGCGCAAGGTACGGATGTTAGCTTCGGCACTTTCGGTCTGAAAGCTGTTGGCCGTGGCCGTCTGACTGCTCGTCAAATCGAAGCAGCTCGTCGTGCAATGACTCGTGCAGTTAAGCGTCAAGGCAAGATCTGGATCCGTGTATTCCCGGACAAACCGATCACCGAGAAGCCGCTGGAAGTGCGTATGGGTAAAGGTAAGGGTAACGTGGAGTATTGGGTTGCCCTGATCCAGCCTGGTAAGGTCCTGTACGAAATGGACGGCGTGCCAGAAGAGGTTGCCCGCGAGGCATTCAAACTGGCAGCAGCGAAACTGCCGATCAAAACCACCTTTGTAACTAAGACGGTGATGTAATGAAAGCACAAGAGCTGCGTGAAAAAAGCGTTGAAGAGCTGAATGCCGAGCTGCTCAACCTGCTGCGTGAGCAATTCAACTTGCGCATGCAGGCGGCCAGTGGCCAGCTGCAACAAACTCACCTGTTGAAACAAGTGCGTCGTGACGTCGCACGCGTTAAGACTTTACTGACTCAAAAGGCGGGTGTGTAAATGACTGAAGTTATCCGTACCCTGCAGGGTCGTGTTGTTAGCGATAAAATGGAGAAATCCATCGTTGTTGCTATCGAACGTACTGTGAAGCACCCGATCTACGGGAAATTCATCAAACGTACGACCAAGCTGCACGTACATGACGAGAACAACGAATGTGGTACCGGCGACGTGGTGGAAATCCGCGAATGCCGCCCACTGTCCAAGACTAAGTCCTGGACGTTGGTTCGCGTTGTAGAGAAAGCGATTCTGTAATAGAGTAGCTGGCTCTCACTTAATAAACGGCTCAGAAAATGAGCCGTTTATTTTTTCTACCCATACCAAGTAAGCGGTGTTATAATGCTGCGCCCTCGGTTATGGGGCTTTTCAACGGCCTAATTTTTACTTGGGTCTTTAAAGTAGTAGTTGACATTAGCGGAGCACTAAAATGATCCAAGAACAGACTATGCTGAACGTCGCCGACAACTCCGGTGCACGTCGCGTAATGTGTATCAAGGTTCTAGGTGGCTCGCACCGTCGCTACGCAGGCGTCGGCGACATCATCAAAATTACCATCAAGGAAGCAATTCCTCGCGGTAAGGTGAAGAAAGGCGATGTTCTGAAGGCGGTAGTGGTGCGCACCAAGAAGGGTGTACGTCGCCCGGACGGTTCTGTCATTCGCTTCGATGGCAATGCATGCGTTATTTTGAACAATAACAGCGAGCAGCCTATCGGTACGCGTATTTTTGGGCCGGTAACTCGTGAACTGCGTAATGAGAAGTTCATGAAAATTATCTCTCTGGCACCAGAAGTACTCTAAGGAGCGAACATGGCAGCGAAGATCCGTCGTGATGACGAAGTTATCGTGATTACCGGGAAAGACAAAGGTAAGCGCGGTAAAGTAAAAAATGTCCTGTCTGCTGGCAAGGTCATTGTTGAAGGCATCAACCTGGTTAAGAAACACCAGAAGCCGGTTCCGGCTCTGAACCAACCAGGCGGCATTGTTGAAAAAGAAGCTGCAATTCAGGTTTCTAACATTGCTATCTTCAACGCGGCTACCGGCAAGGCTGACCGTGTAGGCTTTAGATTCGAAGACGGCAAAAAAGTCCGTTTCTTCAAGTCTAACAGCGAAACTATCAAGTAATTTGGAGTAATACGATGGCGAAACTGCATGATTACTACAAAGACGAGGTAGTCAAACAACTGATGTCTCAGTTTGATTACAACTCTGTCATGCAAGTCCCTCGGGTCGAGAAGATCACCCTGAACATGGGTGTTGGTGAAGCGATTGCTGACAAGAAACTGCTGGATAACGCCGCAGCGGACCTGGCAGCTATCTCCGGTCAAAAACCGTTGATCACCAAAGCCCGCAAATCTGTTGCAGGCTTCAAAATCCGTCAGGGCTATCCGATCGGCTGTAAAGTAACTCTGCGTGGCGAACGCATGTGGGAGTTCTTTGAGCGTCTGATCTCCATTGCTGTTCCACGTATCCGTGACTTCCGTGGCCTGTCCGCCAAGTCATTCGATGGCCGTGGCAACTACAGCATGGGCGTGCGTGAGCAAATCATCTTCCCAGAAATCGACTACGACAAAGTCGATCGCGTTCGTGGTTTGGATATTACCATTACCACTACTGCGAAATCTGATGATGAAGGCCGCGCGCTGCTGGCTGCTTTTAACTTCCCGTTCCGCAAGTAAGGCAGGGTTACTGATGGCTAAGCAATCAATGAAAGCACGCGAAGTCAAGCGCGTGAAATTAGCTGACAAGTTCTTTGCAAAACGCGCTGAACTGAAAGCTATTATCTCTGATGTGAACGCATCCGATGAAGATCGTTGGAATGCCGTTCTCAAGCTGCAAACTCTGCCGCGTGATTCCAGCCCGTCTCGTCAGCGTAAACGCTGCCGCCAAACTGGCCGTCCACATGGTTATGTGGGCAAATTCGGGTTGAGCCGTATTAAGCTTCGTGAAGCCGCTATGCGCGGTGAAGTACCAGGCTTGAAAAAGGCTAGCTGGTAATTACCAATTGAATCACGGGAGTAAAGACAGATGAGCATGCAAGATCCGATCGCGGATATGCTGACCCGTATCCGTAACGGTCAAGCCGCGAACAAAGTTGCGGTCACCATGCCTTCCTCCAAGCTGAAAGTGGCAATTGCCAACGTGCTGAAGGAAGAAGGTTTTATTGAAGATTTCAAAATCGAAGGCGACGCCAAGCCTGTTCTGGAACTGGTACTGAAGTACTTCCAGGGCAAAGCTGTGGTAGAAAGCATTCAACGTATCAGCCGTCCAGGTCTGCGCATCTACAAGAAAAAAGATGAGCTGCCAAAAGTTATGGCCGGTTTGGGTATCGCTGTTGTTTCTACCTCTAAAGGTGTTATGACCGATCGTGCAGCTCGCCAGGCTGGTCTTGGTGGCGAGATTATCTGCTACGTAGCTTAATTCGGGAGGAAAGAATGTCTCGTGTTGCAAAAGCACCCGTCGTCATTCCTGCCGGCGTAGAGGTAAAACTCAACGGTCAGGTTATTTCGATTAAGGGTAAAAACGGCGAGTTGACTCGTACTATCCACGACGCCGTTGAAGTGAAGCAAGAAGCTAACGCACTGACTTTCGCTCCGCGCGAAGGTTTTGCTAACGCATGGGCTCAAGCGGGTACCACGCGCGCTCTGCTGAACGCAATGGTTGTTGGTGTTACCGAAGGCTTCACCAAAAAGCTTCAACTGGTAGGTGTTGGTTATCGTGCTGCCGTTAAAGGCAACGTGGTGAATTTGGCCCTGGGCTTCTCTCACCCTATCGATCACCAGCTGCCGGCAGGTATCACTGCTGAATGCCCAAGCCAAACTGAAATCGTGCTGAAAGGCGCTGATAAGCAGGTTATTGGCCAGGTAGCAGCAGATCTGCGCGCTTACCGTCGTCCTGAGCCTTACAAAGGCAAAGGTGTTCGTTACGCCGACGAAGTCGTGCGTACCAAAGAGGCTAAGAAGAAGTAAGGTAACACTATGGATAAGAAATCTGCTCGTATCCGTCGTGCGACCCGCGCACGCCGCAAGCTCCAAGAGCTGGGTGCAACCCGCCTGGTGGTACATCGTACCCCGCGTCATATTTACGCACAGGTGATTGCTCCAAACGGTTCTGAAGTACTGGTAGCCGCTTCTACTTTAGAAAAAGCTATCGCGGAGCAACTGAAGTATTCCGGTAACAAAGACGCAGCAGCAGCCGTAGGTAAAGCTCTGGCTGAGCGCGCGTTGGAAAAAGGGATTGCGAAAGTATCCTTTGACCGTTCCGGTTTCCAATATCATGGTCGAGTCCAGGCACTGGCAGATGCTGCCCGTGAAGCTGGCCTTCAGTTCTAAGGAAGAGGTTTAAGATGGCTCACATCGAAAAACAAGCTGGCGAACTGCAGGAAAAGCTGATCGCGGTAAACCGCGTATCTAAAACCGTAAAAGGTGGCCGTATTTTCAGCTTTACCGCACTGACTGTAGTTGGTGATGGTAACGGTCGCGTTGGTTTTGGCTACGGCAAAGCACGCGAAGTTCCAGCAGCGATCCAGAAAGCGATGGAAAAAGCCCGTCGCAACATGATGAACGTCGCGCTGAACAGCGGCACCCTGCAGCACCCTGTTAAGGGCGCTCACACGGGTTCTCGCGTGTTCATGCAGCCTGCTCATGAAGGTACCGGTATCATCGCGGGTGGTGCAATGCGCGCCGTTCTCGAAGTTGCTGGGGTGCACAACGTATTGGCTAAAGCTTATGGTTCCACCAACCCGATCAACGTGGTTCGTGCAACTATCGACGCTCTGGCGAATATGAAGTCTCCTGAAATGGTCGCTGCTAAGCGTGGTAAATCCGTTGCCGACATTCTGGGGTAATTGACCATGGCTAAGACTATTAAAGTTACACAAACTCGCAGCTCAATTGGCCGTCTGCCGAAGCATAAAGCTACTCTGCTCGGTCTGGGTCTGCGTCGTATTGGTCACACCGTAGAGCGCGAGGATACTCCTGCTGTTCGCGGTATGGTCAACCTGGTTTCCTACATGGTTAAAGTTGAGGAGTAACAGATGCGTTTAAATACTCTGTCTCCGGCTGAAGGTGCCAAGCATGCGCCTAAGCGTGTAGGTCGTGGTATTGGTTCTGGCCTGGGTAAAACCGGCGGCCGTGGTCACAAAGGTCAGAAGTCTCGTTCTGGCGGTGGCGTACGTCGTGGTTTTGAAGGTGGTCAGATGCCTCTGTACCGTCGTCTGCCGAAATTCGGCTTCACTTCACGCAAAGCGATGATCACGGCAGAAGTTCGTCTGTCTGAACTGGCTCTGGTTGAAGGCGATGTTATCGACCTGAACGCGCTGAAAGCCGCTAACGTAGTTGGTGTCCAGATCGAATTCGCGAAAGTTGTACTTTCTGGCGAAGTCGCTCGTCCGGTAACCCTGCGTGGTCTGCGTGTCACCAAAGGCGCTCGTGCTGCTATCGAGGCTGCTGGCGGTAAAATTGAGGAATAAGTAGCAGATGGCTAAGCAACCAGGATTAGATTTTCAAAGTGCTAAAGGCGGGCTCGGCGAGCTGAAGCGCAGACTTTTGTTTGTCATCGGCGCGCTGATTGTCTTCCGCATCGGCTCTTTCATTCCGATTCCTGGTATCGATGCCACTGTGCTTGCCAAATTGCTTGAGCAGCAGAGAGGCACTATCATTGAAATGTTTAACATGTTCTCTGGTGGTGCCCTCAGCCGTGCTTCTATCTTTGCTCTGGGGATCATGCCGTATATCTCGGCATCGATCATTATCCAGCTGCTGACGGTGGTTCATCCAGCGTTGGCGGAAATCAAGAAAGAAGGGGAGGCTGGTCGTCGTAAGATTAGCCAGTACACCCGTTACGGTACGCTGGTATTGGCCATATTCCAGTCGATTGGTATTGCTACCGGTCTGCCGAATATGCCTGGTATGCAGGGCCTGGTGTTAAATCCAGGCTTTGCATTCTACTTTACTGCGGTTGTGAGCCTGGTAACCGGGACAATGTTCCTGATGTGGCTGGGTGAGCAGATTACTGAGCGCGGTATCGGCAACGGTATCTCGATCATTATCTTCGCGGGTATTGTAGCGGGGCTCCCGCCGGCAGTGGCCCATACTATCGAGCAAGCACGGCAAGGCGACCTGCACTTCCTCCTGCTGCTGTTGGTTGCAGTATTGGTGTTTGCAGTAACCTTCTTCGTTGTTTTCATCGAGCGTGGTCAACGTCGTATCGTCGTTAACTATGCGAAGCGTCAACAAGGTCGTCGTGTTTATGCAGCACAGAGTACACATTTACCGTTGAAAGTGAACATGGCGGGTGTTATCCCGGCGATTTTCGCTTCCAGCATTATTCTGTTCCCGGCCACGATTGCATCATGGTTTGGGGGCGGTACCGGTTGGAACTGGCTGACTACGATTTCGCTGTATTTGCAGCCAGGGCAACCGCTTTATGTGTTACTCTATGCGTCTGCAATCATCTTCTTCTGTTTCTTCTACACGGCGTTGGTTTTCAACCCGCGTGAGACAGCAGATAACCTGAAGAAGTCCGGTGCCTTCGTACCAGGAATTCGTCCGGGAGAGCAAACGGCGAAGTATATCGATAAAGTAATGACGCGTTTAACCCTGGTGGGCGCGATGTACATTACTTTCATCTGCCTGATCCCGGAGTTCATGCGTGATGCAATGAAAGTACCATTCTACTTTGGTGGTACCTCGCTACTGATCGTGGTTGTCGTCATCATGGACTTTATGGCTCAAGTGCAAACTCTGATGATGTCAAGTCAGTACGAGTCTGCATTGAAGAAAGCAAATCTGAAAGGCTATAACCGCTAGTCAGATTCGTTTGAGAAGTTACGGAGAGTAAAAATGAAAGTTCGTGCTTCCGTCAAGAAATTATGTCGTAACTGCAAAATCGTTAAGCGTAACGGTGTCGTTCGTGTGATTTGCAGCGCCGAGCCGAAGCATAAACAGCGTCAAGGCTGATTATCTCGCATATTTTTCTTGCAAAGTTGGGTTGAGCTGGCTAGATTAGCCAGCCAATCTTTTGTATGTCGCACTGCAACATTATTTGAGTATCCTGAAAACGGGCTTTTCAGAATGGTGTTGCTGTATAAAATAGTAGGAGTGCATAGTGGCCCGTATAGCAGGCATTAACATTCCTGATCATAAACATACCGTTATCGCCTTAACGTCGATCTTCGGTATCGGTAAAACCCGTTCACAGGCTATCTGTGCATCCACGGGTATTGCTGAAAATGTTAAGATCAGTGAGCTGTCTGAAGAGCAAATCGAAAAGCTTCGTGATGCAGTTGCCAAATACACCGTTGAGGGTGATTTGCGTCGTGAAATTACCCTGAGCATCAAGCGTCTTATGGACCTTGGTTGCTATCGTGGTTTGCGTCATCGTCGTGGTCTGCCGGTACGCGGTCAGCGCACCAAGACCAACGCTCGTACCCGTAAGGGTCCGCGCAAGCCGATCAAGAAATAATCGGGGTTATTGAATAATGGCAAAGGCACCTGTTCGTACACGTAAGCGTGTAAGAAAGCAAGTCTCTGACGGCGTGGCTCATATCCATGCTTCTTTCAACAACACCATCGTTACCATCACTGATCGTCAGGGTAATGCTTTGGGTTGGGCAACAGCCGGTGGTTCCGGTTTCCGTGGTTCTCGTAAGTCCACTCCGTTCGCAGCACAGGTTGCAGCAGAACGTTGTGCCGACGCAGTAAAAGAATACGGTATCAAGAACCTGGAAGTTATGGTTAAAGGACCTGGTCCTGGTCGTGAGTCTACTATCCGCGCTCTGAACGCGGCTGGTTTCCGCATCACTAATATTACTGATGTGACTCCGATCCCTCATAACGGTTGTCGTCCGCCGAAAAAGCGCCGCGTGTAACGCAGCTTTTAGGATTGTTGGAGAAAGAAAATGGCAAGATATTTGGGTCCTAAGCTCAAGCTGAGCCGTCGTGAGGGCACAGACCTGTTCCTTAAGTCTGGCGTTCGCGCGATCGATTCCAAGTGTAAAATTGAACAAGCACCTGGTCAGCACGGTGCGCGTAAACCGCGTCTGTCTGATTACGGTGTTCAGTTGCGTGAGAAGCAGAAAGTTCGCCGTATGTACGGCATTCTGGAGCGTCAATTCCGTAACTATTACAAAGAAGCAACCCGCCTGAAGGGCAACACCGGTGAAAACCTGTTGCAGCTGCTGGAAGGTCGTCTGGACAACGTTGTTTACCGTATGGGCTTCGGCGCTACTCGTGCAGAGTCACGTCAGCTGGTTAGCCACAAAGCAGTTATGGTAAACGGTCACGTTGTTAACATCGCTTCTTATCAGGTATCTCCGAATGACGTAGTCAGCATCCGCGAGAAAGCTAAAAAGCAGTCTCGTGTTAAAGCTTCTCTGGAGCTGGCTGAGCAGCGTGAAAAGCCGACTTGGCTGGAAGTTGATGCTGCTAAGATGGAAGGCGTGTTCAAGCGTATGCCTGAACGTACCGATCTGTCTGCGGACATTAACGAACACCTGATCGTCGAGCTTTACTCCAAGTAAAGCTTAGTACCAAAGAGAGGACACAATGCAGGGTTCTGTGACAGAGTTTCTAAAACCGCGCCTGGTAGATATCGAGCAAGTCAGTTCGACGCACGCCAAGGTGACCCTTGAGCCTTTAGAGCGTGGCTTTGGCCATACTCTTGGCAACGCACTGCGCCGTATTCTGCTTTCATCTATGCCGGGTTGCGCGGTGACCGAGGTTGAGATTGATGGTGTACTGCATGAGTACAGCACCAAAGAAGGCGTACAGGAAGATATCCTGGAGATCCTGCTCAACCTGAAAGGGCTGGCGGTGAGAGTTCAAGGCAAAGACGAAGTTATTCTTACCCTGAATAAATCTGGCATTGGCCCTGTGACCGCTGCCGACATCACCCATGATGGTGATGTCGAAATCGTCAAGCCTCAGCACGTGATTTGCCACCTGACTGATGAGAACGCGGCTATCAGCATGCGTATCAAAGTTCAGCGCGGTCGCGGTTATGTGCCGGCTTCTGCCCGAATTCATTCGGAAGAAGATGAGCGCCCAATCGGTCGTCTGTTGGTTGACGCCTGCTACAGCCCTGTAGAGCGTATCGCCTACAATGTTGAAGCTGCGCGTGTAGAACAGCGTACTGACTTGGATAAGCTGGTCATCGAGATGGAGACCAATGGCACGATCGATCCTGAAGAGGCGATCCGCCGTGCGGCCACCATTCTGGCTGAACAACTTGAAGCTTTCGTTGACCTGCGTGATGTACGTCAGCCGGAAGTTAAAGAAGAGAAACCAGAGTTCGATCCGATCTTGCTGCGCCCTGTTGACGATCTGGAATTGACTGTCCGCTCTGCTAACTGCCTCAAGGCAGAAGCTATCCACTACATCGGTGATCTGGTACAGCGTACCGAGGTTGAGTTGCTGAAAACGCCAAACCTGGGTAAAAAATCTCTTACCGAGATTAAAGACGTGCTGGCCTCACGTGGTCTGTCTCTGGGCATGCGCCTGGAAAACTGGCCGCCGGCAAGCATTGCTGACGAGTAACCGGATCACAGGTTAAGGTTTTACTGAGAAGGATAAGGTCATGCGCCATCGTAAGAGTGGTCGTCAACTGAACCGTAACAGCAGCCATCGCCAGGCTATGTTCCGTAACATGGCCGGCTCTTTGGTTCGTCATGAGATCATCAAGACGACCCTGCCAAAAGCAAAAGAGCTGCGTCGCGTTGTTGAGCCGCTGATTACTCTTGCCAAGACCGACAGCGTAGCTAATCGTCGTCTGGCATTCGCCCGTACTCGTGATAACGAGATCGTGGCAAAACTGTTTAACGAGCTGGGCCCGCGTTTCGCGAGCCGTGCCGGTGGTTACACTCGCATTCTGAAGTGTGGCTTCCGCGCAGGCGACAACGCGCCGATGGCATACATCGAGCTGGTTGATCGTGCTGAGTCTCAAGCAGAAGTGGCAACTGCAGAGTAATCTGTAGACGCGTAAAAAAACCGGGCTTGCCCGGTTTTTTTACGTCCAAATCCAGCCAAATGTGCGCAATTCCCCCGCTGTGCTTAAGATCCTCGCCCCTATCCGCTATGCTAAGGCTTAATCATTAGGCTAACCGAGGCTGTTTGCCATGGGGTTGCTCGATCAATGGGCGGAACGTCATATCCTTGATGCCCAAGATAAAGGCGAGTTCGACAATTTGCCCGGCCAGGGACAACCATTAGCGCTGGAAGACGATAGCGCGGTGCCGGCTGAACTGCGCGCCGGTTACCGTCTGCTGAAAAATGCCGGTTACTTGCCACCGGAACTGGAAGATCGCAAAGAGGCGCTAACTGTTGCTCGCTTACTGCAAGGGATCAACAGTGAGCATCCAGACTATGTCGATCTCAGCAAGCGCATGTTGCTGTTGGAACATCGATTGCGTCAGGCTGGGATGAGCACGGATTTCTTGCATGGTGAATATCAATGCGCACTGGATGGCAAGTTCACCCGAGAGGAGCAGTAATGTTCAAGATAGGTCAGTTGGCCAAGCTTGCCGAAGTAACGCCTGATACCGTGCGTTACTATGAAAAGCAGGGCATGATGGATCACAATGTCCGCACCGAGGGCGGTTATCGACTCTACACCGAGCAGGATCTTCAACGGCTGCGCTTTATTCGCTATGCTAAGCAGTTGGGATTTACTCTGGAAACGATCGCTGAGCTGCTGTCGATCCGCGTCGATCCTGAGCATCATACCTGCCAGGAGTCAAAGTCGATCGTTGATGCGCGCCTGAGCGAAGTGGAAAGCAAGTTGGCTGAGCTGACGCGTATGCGTGAATCGTTGAAGCGGCTGAGCGACGCCTGCTGTGGCACTGCCCATACCAGCAATTATTGTTCGATCCTGGAAGCTTTGGAACAGGGCGCCAGCGATGACAAAGGCAAAAAAGGTTGCTGACGGCACTTTAATTTTTATATTGCCGGCAGTATTATCGCCCCGTTTTATCCCTCATATTTTACAGGAGCATTATCATGACGAAATATCGTCACACCAAAGGCCAGATTCAAGATAACGCCATTGAGGCGCTGCTGCATGATCCTCTATTCCGTCAGCGGGTAGAAAAGAATGTGAAAGGTAAAGGCAGCTATCGGCGTAAAGAAAAACACAACAAAGGCGGTAACTGGGAGGCCAGTGGTAAACTATCAAGCGATAATTTACCACTGGCCTTCTGGTTTTAAGTATTAAAAAAGCCACCTTCATCAGGTGGCTTTTTATTGGCATAACCAAACGCTGTCTTACAGTTTTGGCTGCTGTTGCTGGCTCAGCAAATCACGGATTTCCGTCAGCAGTTTCTCTTCTGCGGTAGGTGCCGGCGGCGCTGCGGGCGCTTCTTCTTGTTTGCGGCGCATTTTGTTCATCAATTTAATCGCCAGGAAGATGGCGAAGGCGACAATCACGAAGTCGAATACGGTTTGGATGAATGAACCGTAGTTCATTACCACCGCCGGTACGGCGCCCTGAGCTTCACGTAATACCAGATGGAACTGTTTAAAGTCGACGCCGCCGATCAGTAAGCCCAGCGGTGGCATGATGATATCAGCCACGAAGGACGAAACGATCTTGCCGAATGCGGCACCGATAATCACACCGACGGCCAGATCGACCACGTTGCCACGCATGGCAAATTCGCGAAACTCTTTCAACATACTCATAGAACGCACCCCTTGCAGAATTAATAACTCAAGTTTAACAAAGCAATTTCCCTTTGCCACAAAAGGAGAGAAGTTTTATCTCCTCCCAAGGCAGAGAACAACCACGCGATTATAGACCATAGCCAAATAAATTCGTTCTACAAGAAGAACGGGCTCGGTTGGAACAAGCGTTCAACGTCAGGCACGAATTTCTTGTCGGTAATAAACATGATGACGTGATCGCCCTGTTCGATTTTGCTGTTGCCGTTGGCAATGATCACGTCGTCGCCACGCACGATCGCACCGATGGTCGTCCCCGGTGGCAACTTGATATCTTCGACGATGCGGCCGACCACTTTGGACGTGCTTTCATCGCCGTGGGCAATCGCCTCGATCGCTTCCGCCACGCCGCGGCGCAGCGACGAAACGCTGACGATATCCGCTTTGCGCACGTGCCCCAACAGGGCGGAGATGGTCGCCTGCTGCGGCGAAATGGCGATATCAATCACGCTGCCCTGCACCAGATCGACATAGGCGCGGCGCTGGATCAATACCATTACCTTCTTGGCGCCCATGCGCTTAGCCAGCATGGCGGACATGATGTTGGCCTCATCGTCGTTGGTGATGGCGATGAAAACATCCACCTGCTCGACGTGCTCTTCGGCCAGCAGTTCCTGATCGGAGGCATCGCCGTAGAACACGATGGTATCGTGCAGCTGTTCGGCGAGTTCGGCGGCGCGTTGCTGATTCCGCTCGATCAGTTTGACGTTGTAGTCTTTTTCCAGCTTGGCGGCCAGGCCGGCGCCGACGTTGCCGCCGCCGACGATCATGATGCGCTTATACGGTTTTTCCAGCCGCTGCAGTTCGCTCATCACCGCGCGGATGTGCTGTGAGGCGGCGACGAAGAACACTTCATCACCGGCTTCGATAATGGTCGAGCCTTGCGGACGGATCGGCCGATCCTGGCGGAAAATAGCGGCGACGCGGGTGTCAATATGCGGCATGTGTTCGCGCATTGAAGAGAGCGCATTGCCGACCAGCGGGCCGCCGTAATAGGCTTTAACCGCGGCGATGCTGACCTTGCCTTCGGCGAAGTTAACCACCTGCAGTGCCCCGGGGTACTCAATCAGCTTGTAGATATAGTCAATGACCAGCTGCTCCGGCGAAATCAGATGGTCGATTGGCACCGCTTCCGGCAGGAACAGTTTCTCCGACTCGCGGATGTATTCCGGCGCGCGGATGCGGGCGATACGGTTGGGAGTATTAAACAGAGAATAGGCGATCTGGCAGGCGATCATGTTGGTTTCGTCGGAGTTGGTGACGGCAACCAGCATGTCGGCGTCTTCTGCGCCGGCTTCGCGCAGCACCCGAGGGTGGGAGCCATGTCCCTGAACCACCCGAAGATCGAATTTATCCTGCAGCTGACGTAACCGGCCGGAATCGGTATCGACGACGGTGATGTCGTTGTTTTCACCCACCAGGTTTTCCGCCAGCGTCCCGCCAACCTGACCGGCACCAAGAATAATTATTTTCATCGTGTTCTCTGCTTCACACTGAAAGACTCAGGGCGCGCGAGCACGCCCTGAAGAATTACATTTTAATCAGCTTAGCGTAAAAGAAGCCATCGCCGTCCTCGGGATGCGGGATATTCTGCCGCCCTGGCCGCTGCGCATCGCCGGTTTCAACCAGCGTGGCATCGGCGTGGCGCTGCAAGAACGCGGCGATCTGGCTGCTGTTTTCATCCGGCAGGATAGAGCAGGTGGCGTAAACCATCACGCCGCCCGATTTCAGATGCGGCCAGACGGCTTCCAGGATCTCGGCCTGAAGCGCGGCGAGTTCGGCGATGTCGCGATCGCGGCGCAGCCATTTGATGTCGGGGTGACGGCGGATCACGCCGGTAGCGGAACAAGGCGCGTCCAACAGGATACGGTCGAACTGTTTGTCATCGCACCATTGTTGCGGAGTGCGGCCATCGCCCAGCTTAACTTCTGCGTGCAAACGCAGGCGCTGCAGGTTTTCCTTCACCCGTGCCAGACGCTGTTCGTCGATATCGACGGCCATGACGTGTGCTTTCGGCGCCGCTTCCAGAATATGCGTGGTTTTGCCGCCAGGAGCGGCGCACAAATCGAGGATCTGTTCGCCGTCTTGCGGATCCAACAGATCGACACAGCCCTGGGCTGAGGCATCTTGCACGGTGACCCAGCCGTCGGCGAACCCAGGTAGATCGGCCACGGCGCAAGGCGCCAGCAACCGCACTGCGTCGGCATAGTCTGCATGAGGCTCCGCGGCGATGCCGGTGTCGGTCAACAGCTGTAGGTAAGCTTCGCGGCTGTGATGCAGGCGGTTGACGCGCAGCCACATTGGTGGCTTCTGGTTATTGGCGTCGACGATCTGTTCCCAGTTGGCGGGATAAGCTTGTTGAATGCGTTTCAGCAACCAGCTCGGGTGCAGATAGCGGCTGTCGTTGTTGGCAGCGCGCTGTAGCAGCTCTTCCTGCTGGCGCTGGAACTGCCGCAAGACACCGTTAATCAGGCCTTTCAACTGCGGGCGTTTCAGCGCTACCGCGCCTTCCACGGTTTCTGCCAGCACGGCGTGCGCCGGGATACGGGTATACAACAGCTGATACAAGCCGACCATCAGCAAATAGTGCAGCGTACGCTGCTTGCCGGTCAGCGGCTTGGCCATCAATTGTTGAATACACCATTCAAGCTGCGGCAGTACACGTAACGTGCCGAAGCACAGTTCCTGCAGCAACCCGCGGTCTTTATCGCTGATGGAGGTTTGCAGTGTCGGCAGGACAGTGCTTAGCGACTGCCCTTGATCCAGTACCTGGCCGATGGCTTTGGCAGCGATGCTGCGGAGATTGTAATTATTTTTCATAGGCTGAAGCTGATAACGATCGGCATTAAGAAAATAACGGCCCGACGATGAACGGCCGGGCTGTGGGGTGACTTACAGCCGGTTACCCGGGGTAAACCATTCACGACGTGAATTTAATAGGTCTTGCGCCAACATCGGTTTCTTGCCGGCGGGCTGCAGTTGGATCAGGTTGAGGATACCGTCGGCAGTCGCCACCTGAATACCGTGCTTGTCGGCATGGACAACGGTGCCTGGCTCCGCGTTGGCGCTTTGCGCCAGTACGCTGGCCTGCCACACTTTCACCGGTTGATCGTCGATGGTGAAATAGCTGACCGGCCAAGGGTTGAAGGCGCGGATGCAGCGCTCCAGCTGTGCGGCGGACAGTGTCCAGTCCAGACGAGCTTCTTCTTTGCTCAGTTTCTCGGCGTAGGTGACCAGCGCTTCATCCTGAACTTCGCGGGTGGCGCTGCCGTCTGCCATGTGGTGCAGCGTAGTCAACATGCCCTGCGGGCCGAGCTGTGCCAGCTTGTCGTAGAGACTGGCGCTGGTATCGCTGCTCTCAATCGGGCAAGCAATCTTGTGCATCATGTCACCGGTATCGAGACCGACGTCCATCTGCATGATGGTCACGCCGGTTTCGCTGTCACCGGCCCAGAGCGAACGCTGGATCGGCGCCGCGCCGCGCCAGCGAGGCAGCAGCGAGCCATGTACGTTGATGCAACCGAGACGCGGCATATCCAGCACCGCCTGCGGCAGGATCAGCCCGTAGGCCACTACCACCATCACGTCGGCGTTGAGATCGGCCACCAGGCGCTGGTTCTCTTCGGGACGCAGCGATTTGGGCTGAAATACCGGCAGTTGGTGCTGCTCGGCCAGCACTTTGACCGGGCTGGGCGTCAGCTTGTTGCCGCGGCCTGCCGGGCGGTCGGGCTGGGTAAAAACGCCGACAATCTGGTGCTCAGATGACAACAGCGCGTCAAGATGACGCGCTGCGAAGTCTGGTGTTCCGGCGAAAATAATCCGTAAAGAGTCAGACACGTTGATTTCCTGATCGGTTAGGCGCGGGCTTGAAGCTTGGCCATTTTTTCCAGTTTCTGACGAATGCGCTGACGCTTGAGCGGCGACAGGTAATCGACGAACAGTTTGCCCATCAGGTGATCCATCTCGTGCTGGATGCAGATCGCCAACAGGTCGTCCGCTTCCAGTTCGAAAGGTTTGCCTTCACGATCCAGTGCGCGGATCTTCACCTGCGCGGCGCGCGGCACTAACGCACGCTGCTCGGGAATGGAAAGACAGCCTTCCTCGATGCCGGTTTCGCCGCTTTTTTCCAGCAGCTCCGGGTTGATCAGCACCAGGCGCTGATCGCGATTCTCGGAGACGTCGATCACGATAATGCGCTGATGGATATCCACCTGAGTCGCAGCCAAGCCAATGCCTTCCTCTGCGTACATGGTTTCAAACATATCATCCACGATGCGCTGGATATCTGCATTGACTTCTTTTACCGGCGCTGCGACTTTGCGCAGACGCTCGTCTGGGAAATGTAATACCTGCAAGACTGACATATATCTTTAGATCTGTATCCGAGTAATGAACGAGGTTTAACCTCTATTCTAGACATTTCCCGACCTGATTGACAGCATTGTGCACCAATTGCTCAGATTGGTAATACCACCGTTTTTGCTGAGGGAACAGACGATGCGGCCGGAAGAGATCGCTTTACGGATGCGAGGGGTAACGGGGCTACAGACCGTCGTGGCCAGCCGGATCGTGCAGCAGCTATCGCAAATGGGTTGCGAGCCTCGCCGCGTGCTGCATGAGCTGGGATTGAACGAACGGCAGCAGACGCAGTTCAACCAGTTGGATCCCGGTTATCTGTCGGCCAGCCTGCGTTGGTTGGAGCTGCCGGCGCACCGTATGCTGAACTATGGGGCGGCCGGCTATCCCGAACGCCTGGCCCAGATCGACGATGCGCCGCTATTTTTGCTGATCGAGGGCGATCCTCAGGCATTGTTGCACCCGCAGCTCGCCATGGTTGGCAGCCGGCAGTTCAGCCACTACGGCGAACGTTGGGCTAACCATTTTGCCGAGGAATTGGCGCGTTGCGGCTTCACCATCACCAGCGGTCTGGCTATCGGCATCGACGGTATTTGCCATCGTGCGGCGCTGGCGGCCGGTGGCTGCACGATTGCGGTGTTGGGTAGCGGGCTGGGCAATATCTATCCGCGCCGGCACCGCCGGCTCGCGGAGCAGATAGTCGAGCAGGGCGGCGCTGTGATTTCAGATCATTTAGTCACCGACTTGCCTCTGGCCGACCATTTTCCTCGCCGTAACCGTATTATCAGCGGGCTCAGCCTGGGCGTTCTGGTCATAGAGGCTTCGCTGCGCAGCGGTACCTTGGTGACGGCTCGCTATGCGTTGGAGCAGGGGCGTGAGGTGTTCGCCTTGCCTGGGCCATTGGGAAACCCGATGAGTGAGGGTACGCATTGGTTAATCCAGCAGGGTGCGCATCTGGTCACCGGGCCGAAAGATATCGCCGAATTGCTGGGAAGCGGCCTTCAATGGCTGTCACTGAACGAAAATACAACTATTTGTGCGTCGCAGGCTGAAGTTGAATTGCCATTTGCCGATGTGTTGGCTAACGTAGGAGATGAGGTGACACCTGTTGACGTCGTCGCTGAACGTGCCGGCCAACCTGTGCCAGTGGTGGTAATCAAGTTACTCGAACTGGAGTTAGCAGGGTGGATCGCAGCTGTACCCGGCGGCTATGTCCGAATAAGGAGGGCAAGCCATGTTCGACGTACTCATGTACTTGTTTGAAACTTATATCCACAATGAACCAGAGATGCGCGTCGATCAGGATCAACTGACCGATGATCTCGCTCAGGCGGGGTTTCATCGGGATGATATCTACAACGCGTTGAATTGGCTTGAGAAGTTGGCTGACCTGCAAGAAGGTCAAAATGCCCCTTACTTTATGGATGCCGATCCGCTGGCAATGCGGATCTATACCGAAGAGGAAGGTGCGCGTTTGGACGCCGGCTGCCGTGGTTTTCTCCTGTTCCTGGAACAGATTCAGGTATTGAACCTCGAAACCCGTGAAATGGTTATCGATCGCGTTATGGCTTTGGATAATGCGGAATTCGATCTCGAAGATCTGAAATGGGTCGTGTTGATGGTGCTGTTTAATATCCCCGGATATGAAAGCGCCTATCAGCAAATGGAAGAACTGTTGTTTGAAGTGAACGAAGGTTATCTGCATTGAGCCGATAACGCGCATAGAAGACGTTATGACAAAAAACGCGATTTTTGCCGCCAGGCAAAATGAACCCTGCCCGGAATGCGGGGCCGAGCTGGTGATCCGTAGCGGTCGCCACGGCCCCTTCCTCGGCTGTTCCCAGTATCCTGAATGCCAATATATTCGCCCGCTGAAAGCGCAGGCCGATGGGCATATCGTCAAAGTGTTGGATGGGCAACCGTGCCCGAAGTGTCAGGCGACGTTGGTGCTGCGCCAGGGGCGCTATGGCATGTTTATCGGATGCAGCGATTATCCGCAATGCGATCACACTGAAGTGATCGATAAGCCTGATGAAACCGCCATTACCTGTCCGCAGTGCGGCCAAGGCAAACTGCTGCAGCGCAAGTCGCGTTACGGCAAGGTTTTTCATTCCTGCGATCGTTACCCGGAATGCCAGTTCGCCCTCAATGTTAAACCTGTCGCCGGTGAATGCGCCTATTGCCATTATCCGCTGCTGATGGAAAAGCGCACGGCAAAAGGGCCCGTCCTGTGCTGCGCCAGCAAGCTGTGCGGAAAACCCGTCGCGACTACAGAATAATCACATCATGAACTCAGAATTAAGCCCGAACCTTTTATCTATCATCGATGCTTTGCATCAACAGCAGGTGATTGCCTATCCTACCGAAGCCGTATTCGGCCTGGGTTGCGATCCCGACAGCGAACAGGCGGTCAATGCATTGCTGGCGCTGAAACAGCGGCCGTGGGAAAAGGGGCTGATTCTGATCGCCGCCGACTATGCGCAGCTTAAACCTTATATCGACGACAGTGCGCTCAGCGAACAGCAGCGCACGACGATGTTTGCCAGCTGGCCTGGGCCGGTAACCTGGGTGTTGCCTGCTCGCCCGGAGACGCCACGTTTGTTGACCGGGCGCTTCAGCTCGCTGGCGGTGCGCGTCAGCGATCATCCGTTGGTGCAGCTGCTGTGCCGGCAGTACGGCAAGCCGCTGGTGTCGACCAGCGCCAATCTCAGCGGGCTGGAGCCGTGCCGCAGTGCCGATGAGGTTACACGGCAATTCGGCGAAGCTTTCCCGGTATTGGCCGGCGAGGTGGGCGGCCGTCTTAATCCTTCCGAAATCAGAGATGTTCTGACCGGCGAACAGATCCGTCAGGGCTAGAGGTAATAGGCATGGAGAAGTTTGCGGTATTTGGCAACCCTATCGGCCACAGCAAGTCGCCGCGAATTCATGCGCTGTTTGCTGCCCAGACCGGCATTGAGCATCCTTATGGAACAGTGCTGGCGCCGCTGGACGGTTTTGAAACCAGCCTGCAGGCGTTTATTCATGCCGGAGGGCTGGGAGCGAACGTCACGGTGCCTTTCAAGGAGCGAGCTTATTCGGCCGCTTCTGAGCTGAGCGAGCGCGCAGCGATGGCTGGTGCGGTCAATACTCTGAAGGTGTTGCCGAATGGCGATCTATTGGGGGATAACACCGACGGCATCGGTTTGCTGACCGATCTGCAGCGTCAGCAATTGATCCGGCCGCAGGATCGCATTCTGCTGGTGGGCGCCGGCGGTGCGGCGCGCGGTGTGATCCTGCCGCTGCTGTCTTTCGGCTGCCGGTTAACAATCACCAACCGTACCTTCAGCCGGGCCCAAGAGTTGGCCGACGCTTTCCGGCATCTGGGGGAGATCTCGGCGGCGCCGATGGATCAATGTGATCAGCAAGCGTTCGATCTGGTGATCAATGCGACGGCGTCCGGCATCAGCGGGGAGGTCCCGGCGTTGCCTGCGGGCGTAGTTAACGCGCAAACCCGTTGCTATGACATGTTTTATCAGCAGGGCGTCACGCCGTTTCTAGCCTGGGCGCAGAAGCAGGGGGCAACGGAATATGCCGATGGGCTGGGTATGCTGGTGGGGCAGGCGGCGCATGCCTTCCTGCTTTGGCACGGCGTAATGCCAGAGATCGAGCCGGTATTGCGCCAGCTGCGCAGCGAACTGGCGGCATAAATCCCGCCCCGTTCTCTTTATAGGGAACGGGGGGCTGTCAGATGTCTTCCGACAGGTATTCATCTTTCCAGCGTACATAGTTGTTCGAAGAATAAAGCAACCCTTCCAACTCGGCGGCGGTTAACGGCCGAATCTGGCGTGCCGGGCTACCCATATAGAGATAGCCGCTGGCCAGACGTTTGCCTGGCGCCACTAAACTGCCGGCGCCAATCATCACGTCGTCTTCTATTACTGCACCGTCCAACAGGATCGATCCCATACCGACCAGCACTCGGTTGCCGATGGCGCAGCCGTGCAGCATCGCTTTATGGCCCACGGTCACGTCTTCTCCAATCAGCAGGGGATAACCGTCAGGGTTATGTTCGGAGCGATGAGTCACGTGCAGTACGCTGCCGTCCTGAATATTGCTGCGTGCGCCGATCTTTACCGCATTGACGTCGCCGCGGATGGCGACCAGCGGCCAGATACTGACGTCATCCGCCAGATCGACGTCGCCGATGACGACGCTGGAAGGATCGATCAGGACGCGCTGACCGAGTTTAGGGGTGTATTGAAGATAAGAACGTACTGCATCGGACATAGTGCTGCCTCACCTCGGGATCATATTTACCGGCAATACTAGACTCTGACGATGGAATTACAACCAATCTCAGCGCCGGATCCTGCGGAAAATGGCCCTGATCGCACAAGATCCACCCGGAAGGGCTGAAAAGTGTGCAAACAGAAAGAAAAGATCAAAAAAGGGGTTGTGCAAAAAACTCGGATCCCTATAATGCGCCTCCATCGACACGGCGCAAGTGATTCACTTCACACAGCGGCCGGGAAGAAAGAGAAAAAATCCTGAAAATTAGGGTTGACTCTGAAAGAGGAAAGCGTAATATACGCCACCTCGAGTTAGCAAGCGAAAGCGCCTAACTCACTGCTCTTTAACAATTTATCAGACAATCTGTGTGGGCACTCCACAAGACGATATCCAGCATCTTCGGATGCAAAAAAATATCAAGTCTTGAAGAGTGACTAACTGAAGTAAAATTCATGCAGTAAATCTTTGAGCATCGCTTCTCGAGTGGAAGCAAATCAAGCTTTTAATTGAAGAGTTTGATCATGGCTCAGATTGAACGCTGGCGGCAGGCTTAACACATGCAAGTCGAGCGGTAGCACAAGAGAGCTTGCTCTCTGGGTGACGAGCGGCGGACGGGTGAGTAATGTCTGGGAAACTGCCTGATGGAGGGGGATAACTACTGGAAACGGTAGCTAATACCGCATAACGTCGCAAGACCAAAGAGGGGGACCTTCGGGCCTCTTGCCATCAGATGTGCCCAGATGGGATTAGCTAGTAGGTGGGGTAATGGCTCACCTAGGCGACGATCCCTAGCTGGTCTGAGAGGATGACCAGCCACACTGGAACTGAGACACGGTCCAGACTCCTACGGGAGGCAGCAGTGGGGAATATTGCACAATGGGCGCAAGCCTGATGCAGCCATGCCGCGTGTGTGAAGAAGGCCTTCGGGTTGTAAAGCACTTTCAGCGAGGAGGAAGGTGGTGAACTTAATACGTTCATCAATTGACGTTACTCGCAGAAGAAGCACCGGCTAACTCCGTGCCAGCAGCCGCGGTAATACGGAGGGTGCAAGCGTTAATCGGAATTACTGGGCGTAAAGCGCACGCAGGCGGTTTGTTAAGTCAGATGTGAAATCCCCGGGCTCAACCTGGGAACTGCATTTGAAACTGGCAAGCTAGAGTCTCGTAGAGGGGGGTAGAATTCCAGGTGTAGCGGTGAAATGCGTAGAGATCTGGAGGAATACCGGTGGCGAAGGCGGCCCCCTGGACGAAGACTGACGCTCAGGTGCGAAAGCGTGGGGAGCAAACAGGATTAGATACCCTGGTAGTCCACGCTGTAAACGATGTCGATTTGGAGGTTGTGCCCTTGAGGCGTGGCTTCCGGAGCTAACGCGTTAAATCGACCGCCTGGGGAGTACGGCCGCAAGGTTAAAACTCAAATGAATTGACGGGGGCCCGCACAAGCGGTGGAGCATGTGGTTTAATTCGATGCAACGCGAAGAACCTTACCTACTCTTGACATCCAGAGAACTTAGCAGAGATGCTTTGGTGCCTTCGGGAACTCTGAGACAGGTGCTGCATGGCTGTCGTCAGCTCGTGTTGTGAAATGTTGGGTTAAGTCCCGCAACGAGCGCAACCCTTATCCTTTGTTGCCAGCGGTTCGGCCGGGAACTCAAAGGAGACTGCCAGTGATAAACTGGAGGAAGGTGGGGATGACGTCAAGTCATCATGGCCCTTACGAGTAGGGCTACACACGTGCTACAATGGCATATACAAAGAGAAGCGACCTCGCGAGAGCAAGCGGACCTCATAAAGTATGTCGTAGTCCGGATTGGAGTCTGCAACTCGACTCCATGAAGTCGGAATCGCTAGTAATCGTAGATCAGAATGCTACGGTGAATACGTTCCCGGGCCTTGTACACACCGCCCGTCACACCATGGGAGTGGGTTGCAAAAGAAGTAGGTAGCTTAACCTTCGGGAGGGCGCTTACCACTTTGTGATTCATGACTGGGGTGAAGTCGTAACAAGGTAACCGTAGGGGAACCTGCGGTTGGATCACCTCCTTACCTAAAGATATTGATTCGAGTGGCGTGCTCACACAGATTGTCTGATGAAAAGTAACGAGCAAAGCGCTACCTGTTGATGCCATGAGTCATTCATGCTGATACGAACCGATTAAGTTATTCAGTTTAATCGGATTTTCGTGTCCCCATCGTCTAGAGGCCTAGGACACTGCCCTTTCACGGCTGTAACAGGGGTTCGAATCCCCTTGGGGACGCCATTCCGATAATGAGTGAAAGACATTATCACCGGTTAGCGATAACCGAAAAAATCTTAAAGATGACTTGCGAGTCATGTTTAAGATATTGCTCTTTAACAATCTGGAACAAGCTGAAAATTGAAACATGACGGCTGAAATTTATCCCTCCGTAGATGTACTGGGATGAAGAGTAACCTGTCATAGAGTCTCTCAAATGTTTGCAGCGCGAACGATGGAAACATCTTCGGGTTGTGAGGTTAAGTGACTAAGCGTACACGGTGGATGCCTAGGCAGTCAGAGGCGATGAAGGGCGTGCTAATCTGCGAAAAGCGTCGGTAAGGTGATATGAACCGTTATAACCGGCGATACCCGAATGGGGAAACCCAGTGTGTTTCGACACACTATCATGTCATGAATACATAGTGGCATGAGGCGAACCGGGGGAACTGAAACATCTAAGTACCCCGAGGAAAAGAAATCAACCGAGATTCCCCCAGTAGCGGCGAGCGAACGGGGAGGAGCCCAGAACCTGAATCGGCTTGTGTGTTAGTGGAAGCGTCTGGAAAGTCGCGCAGTAAAGGGTGATAGCCCCGTACACTAAAATGCACAGGTCGTGAGTTCGATGAGTAGGGCGGGACACGTGACATCCTGTCTGAATATGGGGGGACCATCCTCCAAGGCTAAATACTCCTGACTGACCGATAGTGAACCAGTACCGTGAGGGAAAGGCGAAAAGAACCCCGGCGAGGGGAGTGAAATAGAACCTGAAACCGTGTACGTACAAGCAGTGGGAGCACCTTCGTGGTGTGACTGCGTACCTTTTGTATAATGGGTCAGCGACTTATATTTTGTAGCAAGGTTAACCGTATAGGGGAGCCGTAGGGAAACCGAGTCTTAACTGGGCGAATAGTTGCAAGGTATAGACCCGAAACCCGGTGATCTAGCCATGGGCAGGTTGAAGGTTGGGTAACACTAACTGGAGGACCGAACCGACTAATGTTGAAAAATTAGCGGATGACTTGTGGCTGGGGGTGAAAGGCCAATCAAACCGGGAGATAGCTGGTTCTCCCCGAAAGCTATTTAGGTAGCGCCTCGTGAACTCATCTTCGGGGGTAGAGCACTGTTTCGGCTAGGGGGCCATCCCGGCTTACCAAACCGATGCAAACTCCGAATACCGAAGAATGTTATCACGGGAGACACACGGCGGGTGCTAACGTCCGTCGTGAAGAGGGAAACAACCCAGACCGCCAGCTAAGGTCCCAAAGTCATGGTTAAGTGGGAAACGATGTGGGAAGGCATAGACAGCCAGGATGTTGGCTTAGAAGCAGCCATCATTTAAAGAAAGCGTAATAGCTCACTGGTCGAGTCGGCCTGCGCGGAAGATGTAACGGGGCTAAACCATGCACCGAAGCTGCGGCAGCGACGCTTAGGCGTTGTTGGGTAGGGGAGCGTTCTGTAAGCCGTTGAAGGTGGCCTGTGAGGGTTGCTGGAGGTATCAGAAGTGCGAATGCTGACATAAGTAACGATAAAGCGGGTGAAAAGCCCGCTCGCCGGAAGACCAAGGGTTCCTGTCCAACGTTAATCGGGGCAGGGTGAGTCGACCCCTAAGGCGAGGCTGAAAAGCGTAGTCGATGGGAAACAGGTTAATATTCCTGTACTTGGTGTTACTGCGAAGGGGGGACGGAGAAGGCTAGGCTAGCCGGGCGACGGTTGTCCCGGTTTAAGCGTGTAGGGGGTGTGACCTGGTAAATCCGGTTGCATACTAACCCTGAGGCGTGATGACGATGCACTACGGTGCAGAAGTAGTTGATGCCCTGCTTCCAGGAAAATCCTCTAAGCTCCAGGTAACATTAAATCGTACCCCAAACCGACACAGGTGGTCAGGTAGAGAATACCAAGGCGCTTGAGAGAACTCGGGTGAAGGAACTAGGCAAAATGGTGCCGTAACTTCGGGAGAAGGCACGCTGGCATGTAGGTGAAGTCCCTTGCGGATGGAGCTGAAGCCAGTCGAAGATACCAGCTGGCTGCAACTGTTTAATAAAAACACAGCACTGTGCAAACACGAAAGTGGACGTATACGGTGTGACGCCTGCCCGGTGCTGGAAGGTTAATTGATGGGGTCAGCCGCAAGGCGAAGCTCTTGATCGAAGCCCCAGTAAACGGCGGCCGTAACTATAACGGTCCTAAGGTAGCGAAATTCCTTGTCGGGTAAGTTCCGACCTGCACGAATGGCGTAATGATGGCCAGGCTGTCTCCACCCGAGACTCAGTGAAATTGAACTCGCTGTGAAGATGCAGTGTACCCGCGGCAAGACGGAAAGACCCCGTGAACCTTTACTATAGCTTGACACTGAACATTGAGCCTTGATGTGTAGGATAGGTGGGAGGCTTTGAAGCGTGGACGCCAGTCTGCGTGGAGCCATCCTTGAAATACCACCCTTTAATGTTTGATGTTCTAACTCGGCCCCATAATCTGGGGTGAGGACAGTGTCTGGTGGGTAGTTTGACTGGGGCGGTCTCCTCCCAAAGAGTAACGGAGGAGCACGAAGGTTAGCTAATCACGGTCGGACATCGTGAGGTTAGTGCAAAGGCATAAGCTAGCTTGACTGCGAGAGTGACGGCTCGAGCAGGTACGAAAGTAGGTCTTAGTGATCCGGTGGTTCTGAATGGAAGGGCCATCGCTCAACGGATAAAAGGTACTCCGGGGATAACAGGCTGATACCGCCCAAGAGTTCATATCGACGGCGGTGTTTGGCACCTCGATGTCGGCTCATCACATCCTGGGGCTGAAGTAGGTCCCAAGGGTATGGCTGTTCGCCATTTAAAGTGGTACGCGAGCTGGGTTTAGAACGTCGTGAGACAGTTCGGTCCCTATCTGCCGTGGGCGTTGGAAGATTGAGAGGGGTTGCTCCTAGTACGAGAGGACCGGAGTGAACGCACCACTGGTGTTCGGGTTGTCATGCCAATGGCATTGCCCGGTAGCTAAGTGCGGAAAAGATAAGCGCTGAAAGCATCTAAGCGCGAAACTTGCCTCAAGATGAGTCTTCCCTGGGCCTTTAAGGCCCCTGAAGGAACGTTTAAGACTAAGACGTTGATAGGCTGGGTGTGTAAGTGCAGCGATGCATTGAGCTAACCAGTACTAATGATCCGTGAGGCTTAACCTTACAACACCGAAGGTGTTTTGGTGAGACCAAGACGATATTCAGCTTGTTTACAGATTGGATTGACTGGCTTCAGCGATGAAGCGGGTTGATTAAAACAGAATTTGCCTGGCGGCAATAGCGCGGTGGTCCCACCTGACCCCATGCCGAACTCAGAAGTGAAACGCCGTAGCGCCGATGGTAGTGTGGGGTCTCCCCATGCGAGAGTAGGACACTGCCAGGCATCAAATTAAGCGTGCTGATATGGCTCAGTTGGTAGAGCGCACCCTTGGTAAGGGTGAGGTCCCCAGTTCGACTCTGGGTATCAGCACCACTTTATTTAAAGTGGGTTTAGAAGTTCGGCAGAAAAAAAGAATTTGCTTGGCGGCAATAGCGCGGTGGTCCCACCTGACCCCATGCCGAACTCAGAAGTGAAACGCCGTAGCGCCGATGGTAGTGTGGGGTCTCCCCATGCGAGAGTAGGACACTGCCAAGCATCAAATAAAACAACAAGCCTCATGCGAAAGCATGGGGCTTTTTGTTTTGTCTGTTATTTGGTGTTCTGCTCGAGCATGGGCATGCGAAAGGCCCGTCGGGAACGGGCCTTAACGCCGCTTGCGGCGGCCCCGCAGGGGAGAGTCTCAGGATGAGACGAATACTGTAGGACACTGCCAAGCACCAAATAAGCCAAGAGGCCATCCGAAAGGATGGCCTTTTTGCTTTCAGTACCTCTCATCCTCCCTGCCAAAGATCCTGACGCAGTTCGCGCAATGAAACATTTTCACCTTTCCGCTGAATGCTCGACAGCGACGGAAAAAAACGCTATCTTCGGGCATCTAGAAGTCTAAACGTATAAATGGATGTGTGAGGGTTAAGCAATGCCGATTCGTGTTCCTGATGAGTTACCTGCGGTCAATTTCTTGCGTGGTGAGAATGTCTTCGTGATGACATCCTCGCGGGCAAAAACACAGGAAATCAGGCCGCTGAAAGTGCTGATCCTTAACCTGATGCCAAAGAAGATCGAAACGGAAAACCAGTTTCTGCGTCTGTTGTCCAACTCGCCGCTGCAGATTGATATCCAGCTGCTGCGCATCGACAGCCGCGAATCGAAGAATACGCCGGCCGAGCATCTGAATAACTTCTACTGCGACTTCGAGGATATTCAGAATGAGAACTTCGATGGTTTGATCGTCACTGGCGCGCCGCTGGGGCTGGTCGATTTCTGCGATGTTGCCTACTGGCCGCAGATCGAACGGGTGATCGACTGGGCTAAGAACCACGTTACCTCCACGCTGTTCGTGTGCTGGGCGGTACAGGCGGCGTTGAATATTCTGTACGGCATTCCCAAGATGACGCGCGAGGTGAAGCTCTCCGGGGTTTATCCGCACCAAACGCTACAGCAGCATGCGTTGTTGACGCGCGGCTTCGACGAAAGCTTCCTGGCGCCGCATTCACGCTATGCCGATTTCCCGACCGAGGTGATTCGCCAATATACCGACCTGGACATCCTGGCCGAATCCGAGCAGGCCGGCGCCTACCTGTTCGCCAGCAGGGATAAGCGCCTGGCGTTCGTCACCGGCCATCCGGAATACGATACAATGACGCTGGCGGGAGAGTATTGTCGCGACAACGAAGCTGGCCTCGATCCTGCCGTACCGCTCAACTACTTCCCCGATGACAACCCCGCACTGACACCGAAAGCCACCTGGCGCAGCCATGGCCACTTGCTGTTTTCCAATTGGCTCAACTATTACGTCTACCAGATCACGCCTTACGATCTGCGCCATATGAATCCGACGCTCGACTGATCTTTTCTGCCTGCCGGCGGCTGAATCGAGGCCGCCGCACTGCTCACCCTCTGCACGATCTTCTTTTTACTCGTCAATTCTCCCAAAAAACCATTGCTTAACAACGCGTTAGTCCGTCTTTGCAATTTTATTGGAACCGATTTCCTTACCTGTTGACCGTGTTATTTATCCTAACCAATTGATAATAAAGTGTTAATAAAATATTTAATAATAAAATGGAAATGGTTTTTGATTTTTATTTTTTGTTGGGTATTCTTAACGCTATCGGGATGAGATCTGACCAGTTTAGGATCGTTCCATCCGCCCTGATCCACAGTGATTTCTGATGAAAATGCGCCGGTCGCTCGGGCGCAACGATGGGAAGGAGCAAGGTCATGACGCAACAGATAGCAGGCACGGAGTTAAGGTTTACGCAGGGTTTCGCCGCTGCGGAGCGCCAGGTGTTAACGGACGAAGCGGTTGAATTCCTGGCGGACCTGGTGGGGAAATTCACGCCGCGGCGCAACGAGCTGCTGGCGGCGCGTGTCCGCTGGCAACAAAATATCGATCGCGGTGAACTGCCGGGATTTATTTCGGAAACCGCTTCCATTCGTGAAGGTGACTGGCAGATCCGCGGCATTCCGCAAGACCTGCGCGATCGCCGGGTAGAGATCACCGGGCCGGTCGAGCGCAAGATGGTGATCAATGCGTTGAACGCCAACGTAAAAGTGTTTATGGCGGACTTCGAAGACTCGCTGGCGCCAAGCTGGGACAAAGTCATCGACGGTCAAATCAACCTGCACGATGCGGTTAACGGCACCATCTCCTACACCAATGAAGCCGGCAAGATCTACCAGCTGAAACCGAATCCGGCGGTGTTGATCGCTCGCGTGCGCGGCTTGCACCTGCCGGAGAAGCACGTACTGTGGCGTGATGAAGCCATCCCCGGCGGCCTGTTCGATTTCGCGCTGTACTTCTACCACAACTATCGCCAGCTGTTGGCCAAGGGCAGCGGCCCGTATTTCTACCTGCCGAAAACCCAGTCCTGGGAGGAAGCGGCCTGGTGGAGCGATGTCTTCAGCTTTACCGAGGATCGTTTCGATCTGCCGCGCGGCACCATCAAGGCGACCGTGCTGATCGAAACTCTGCCGGCGGTGTTCCAGATGGACGAGATCCTGTATCACCTGCGCGATCACATCGTCGGTCTGAACTGCGGCCGCTGGGATTACATCTTCAGCTACATCAAAACGCTGAAGAACCACGGCGATCGCGTGCTGCCGGATCGTCAGTCGGTAACCATGGAAAAACCTTTCCTCAGCGCCTATTCGCGCCTGTTGATCAAAACCTGTCATAAGCGCGGCGCGTTCGCCATGGGCGGCATGGCGGCGTTTATCCCGAGCAAAGACGCCGAGAAAAATGCCTGGGTGCTGAACAAGGTGCGGGCGGACAAAGAGCTGGAAGCCAACAATGGCCACGACGGCACCTGGGTGGCGCACCCGGGCTTGGCGGACACGGTGATGGAGGTGTTCGGCAACGCATTGGGCGATCGCCAGAACCAGCTGGACGTGCTGCGTGAGCAGGATGCGCCGATCAGCGCCGCCCAACTGCTGGAGCCGTGCGACGGCGAACGCACCGAAGCGGGGATGCGCGCCAATATCCGCGTGGCGGTGCAGTACATCGAAGCCTGGATCTCCGGCAACGGCTGCGTGCCGATTTACGGTTTGATGGAAGATGCGGCGACGGCGGAGATCTCCCGTACGTCTATCTGGCAGTGGATCCACCACGAGAAGAGCCTGAACGACGGGCGCCCGGTCACCAAGGCGCTGTTCCGCCAGATGTTGCAAGAAGAGATGTTGGTGGTGCGTGAAGAAGTAGGGGAAGCGCGCTTTAACGCCGGCCGGTTCGAAGAGGCGGCGCGCCTGATGGAGCGCATCACCACGCAAGATGAATTAATCGATTTCCTGACGCTGCCCGGCTATGAGCTGCTGGCCTGAATTTTCCCAATCAACCCTACATGACTGAAAGGATAAAAATTATGTCTACCTCTCGCTCTCAACAGATCCAGCAGCTGGAACAGGAATGGAAATCGGCCCGTTGGGAAGGCATTACCCGCCCCTATAGCGCCGAAGACGTGATCAACCTGCGCGGTTCGGTCAACCCGGAATGCACCCTGGCGCAAAACGGCGCCGCCAAACTGTGGGCATTGTTGAACGGCAAGGCGCGCAAAGGCTACGTGAACTGCCTGGGCGCGCTGACCGGCGGCCAGGCGCTGCAGCAGGCCAAAGCCGGCGTCGAGGCCATCTACTTGTCCGGTTGGCAGGTGGCGGCCGACGCCAACAGCGCGGCGGCCATGTACCCTGACCAATCGCTGTATCCGGTGGACTCGGTGCCGAAGGTGGTCGAGCGCATCAACAACACCTTCCGCCGCGCCGATCAGATCCAATGGGCGAACCAGATTGAGCCGGGCAGCAAAGGCTACACCGATTACTTCCTGCCGATCGTCGCCGATGCGGAAGCCGGCTTCGGCGGCGTGTTGAACGCCTTTGAGCTGATGAAAGCGATGATTACCGCCGGCGCCGCCGGGGTGCACTTCGAAGATCAGCTGGCGGCGGTGAAGAAATGCGGCCATATGGGCGGCAAAGTGCTGGTGCCGACGCAAGAAGCGATCCAGAAACTGGTCGCCGCGCGCCTGGCGGCCGACGTGCTCGGCGTGCCGACGCTGGTGATCGCCCGTACCGACGCCGATGCGGCCGACCTGCTGACCTCTGACTGCGATCCGTATGACAGCGCCTTCGTCACTGGCGAGCGTACGGCGGAAGGCTTCTTCCGCACCCATGCCGGCGTCGAACAGGCGATCAGCCGCGGCCTGGCCTATGCCCCTTACGCCGATATGGTGTGGTGCGAAACCTCAACGCCGGATCTGGATGCCGCCCAGCGCTTCGCCGACGCCATCCACGCCAAATATCCAGGCAAGCTGTTGGCCTACAACTGCTCGCCATCGTTCAACTGGAAGAAGAACCTCGACGACCAGACCATCGCCCGCTTCCAGCAGGCGCTGTCGGACATGGGCTACAAGTATCAGTTCATCACGCTGGCGGGCATCCACAGCATGTGGTTCAACATGTTCGACCTGGCGCACGCCTATGCGCAGGGCGAGGGGATGAAACACTACGTCGAGAAGGTGCAGCAGGCGGAGTTCGCCGCGGTGGATCGCGGTTACACCTTCGCGTCGCACCAGCAGGAGGTGGGTACCGGCTACTTCGACAAGGTCACCACCGTCATTCAGGGCGGCGCCTCTTCGGTCACCGCGCTGACCGGTTCGACGGAAGAACAGCAGTTCTGATGCGGCAAGCTTGAAGACGTTTCACCCGGAGCCTGCATGCGCAGGCTTCTTTTTCTGGCGGGGGTAAGGATGGCGGCAAAACTGGAGTTGTTGATCGCACAGACGATCCTGCAGGGCTTCGATGCGCAGTACGGCCGCTTTCTGGAAGTGACCGCCGGCGCGCAGCAGCGCTTCGAGCAGGCGGACTGGCCGGCGGTGCAGCAGGCGATGAAAAAGCGCATCCATCTGTATGACCATCACGTCGGCCTGGTGGTGGAGCAGCTCAAATGCATCACCGGGCAGAAATGCTTCGATGCCGACTTCCCCAGCCGGGTTAAAGCGGTTTATATCGACCTGCTGCCGGACTATCCGCGTTTCGAGATCGCCGAAAGCTTCTTTAACTCGGTCTATTGCCGGCTGTTCAAGCACCGCGATCTGACGCCGGACAAGCTGTTCGTCTTCAGTTCGCAGCCGGAACGGCGCTTTCGCGACATACCGCGTCCGCTGGCGCGCGATTTTACCCCCAATGGCGATCTGCCGGCGATGCTGCGCAGCGTGCTGAGCGATCTGCCGCTGCGGCTGCCGTGGGAGGACTTGGCGCGCGATATTCGCGACATCACTCAGGCGCTGCAACGCGCCTTCAGCGCACCGCAGCTGGCGGGCGCAACCTTCCAGATAGCCAACGAACTGTTCTATCGCAACAAGGCCGCCTGGCTGGTCGGCAAGCTGCGCCTGGCCGACGGTGTTTATCCGTTCTTGCTCCCGATCCACCACAGCGAGTCGGGCGCGCTGTTTATCGATGCCTGCCTGACCGGAAAGGCCGAGGCCAGCATTGTCTTCGGCTTCGCCCGCTCTTATTTCATGGTCTACGCGCCGCTGCCGGCGGCGATGGTGGAGTGGCTGCGCGAGATCCTGCCGGGCAAAACCACCGCCGAGCTGTACATGGCGATCGGCTGCCAGAAGCACGGTAAAACCGAATGCTATCGCGAATACCTGACCTTTATGGCGCAGTCGCAGGAGCAATTTATCATCGCGCCGGGGGTGAAGGGCATGGTGATGCTGGTGTTCACCCTGCCGTCCTTCGATCGGGTGTTTAAAGTGATCAAAGACGAATTCGCCCCGCAAAAAGAGGTGACGCAGGCGCAGGTGATGGCTTGCTATCAGCTGGTGAAAGAGCACGATCGCGTCGGGCGCATGGCGGATACCCAGGAGTACGAGAATTTCGTCGTCGACAAGGCGCGTCTCAGCCCAGAGTTGTTGGCGGAGCTTCGGCGCGAAGTGCCGGACAAGCTGGAAGATCTCGGCGATCGCATCGTGATCAAACACCTGTATATGGAACGGCGCATGACGCCGCTGAACCTGTATCTGGAGCAGGCCAACGACCAGCAAATGCGCGATGCGATTGAAGAGTACGGCAACGCGATCAAGCAGTTGGCCGCCGCCAATATTTTCCCCGGCGATATGCTGTTCAAGAACTTCGGCGTGACGCGCCACGGGCGGGTGGTGTTCTACGACTACGACGAAATTTGCTACATGACCGAGGTCAACTTCCGCGACATTCCGCCGCCGCGTTATCCGGAGGACGAGCTGGCCAGCGAGCCGTGGTACAGCATCGCGCCCAACGATGTGTTCCCGGAAGAGTTCCGCCACTTCCTGTGCGGCGATCGGCGCATTCGGCAGGTGTTTGAAGAGTTGCACAGCGATCTGTTTACCGCGGAGTATTGGCGCGGGTTGCAGCAGCGCATCCGCGAAGGGCATGTGGAAGACGTATTTGCTTATCGCAAGAAGCAGCGGTTCAGCCAGCGCAGCGGGGCGGCGCTGCCGGCCGCCACCGCTGCGATGTAAATCAGGCCTGGGCGCCCGCGACGGCGGCGCGCGCCAGTTCGGTAATGCGCGCGTAGTCGCCGCTTTCGAGTGCGTCCGCCGGCACCAGCCAGGAGCCGCCGATGCACAGCACGCTTTTCAGCGCCAGATAGCTGCGGTAATTGTCCGGCGAGATGCCGCCGGTCGGGCAGAAACGCACCTGCGGGAACGGGCCGCCGATCGCCTGCAGCGCTTTTACGCCGCCGTTGGCTTCCGCCGGGAAGAATTTAAATTCGCGCAGGCCGTAATCCATGCCCTGCATCAGCTCGGAAACGGTGCTGATGCCCGGTATAAGGGGAATGGAACCGGCGGTGGCGGCTTTGAGCAGCTCGTCGGTCAGCCCTGGGCTGATGGCGAACTGCGCGCCGGCCTCGGTCACTTCCCGCAGCTGCTGCGGATTGATCACCGTACCGGCGCCGATGATCGCTTCCGGCACCTCTTGGGCGATGGCGCGAATGGCGTCCATGGCGCAGGCGGTGCGCAGCGTCACCTCCAGCACCCGCACGCCGCCGGCGACCAGCGCTTTCGCCAACGGCACCGCATGTTCCAGCTTGTTGATCACGATGACCGGCACCACCGGCCCCGCCGTCAGGATCTGCTCGGCGCTTGTTGTCCACTTGTTCATGCTGACGTTCTCCTCTGTGGCCGCCGCCAGGCGGCGATGCGGCCAGGCTATCGATTAAAATTTGATGCAGCAGGCGCCCTGCTCGGCGCCTGACAGCTGGCTGCGCAGCGCGCCGAACAGCTCGCGGCCGCAGCCGATGTGTTCCGCGCTCAGATCGGGTTGGCATGGCGTGCGCCGCGCCAGCTCGTCGGCGTCGACCAGCACCTGCAGCTCGCCGCTGCGGCCGTTGACGCGGATCGGATCGCCGTCGCGCACTTTCGCCAGCAGGCCGCCGCTATAGGCTTCCGGGGTGACGTGGATGGCGGAAGGCACCTTGCCGGAGGCGCCGGACAGGCGGCCGTCGGTCACCAGCGCCACTTTGAAACCGCGATCCATCAGCACACCCAGCGGCGGCATCAGCTTGTGCAGCTCCGGCATGCCGTTGGCCTGCGGCCCCTGGAAGCGCACCACCACCACGCAATCGCGATCCAGCTTGCCGGCTTCGAACGCTGGCACGATATCGTGCTGGCTGTCGAACACCACCGCCGGCGCTTCGATGATCTGGTTATCGGCGGGCACCGCCGAGGTTTTCATCACCGCGCGGCCCAGATTGCCGGCCATCACTTTGGTGCCGCCATGATGTTCGAACGGCTGGGCGACGCTGGCGATCACGCTGGCGTCGAGCGAGCCGGCCACGCCTTCGCGCCATACCAATTGGCCGTTGTCCAGCCACGGTTCCTGGGTGTAGCGGCGCAGGCCGAAACCGGCCACGGTGTGCACGTCTTCGTGCAGCAGGCCATGTTGCAGCAGCTCGCGCACCACCAGCGGCACGCCGCCGGCGGCCTGGAATTGGTTGATATCGGCCGGGCCGTTCGGGTAGATGCGGCACAGCAGCGGCACCGCCTCCGACAGCTCCGAGAAATCGTCCCAGGTGATGATGATGCCCGCCGCCCGCGCCATCGCCACCAGATGCATGGTCAGGTTGGTGGAGCCGCCGGTGGCCAGCAGCGAGACGATGCCGTTCACCACCACTTTCTCGTCCACCAGGCGGCCGATCGGCAGGTAGTTGCCGGCGGTATCGGTCAGTCGGGTCACCTGGCGCGCGGCGGCGTCGTTCAGCGCGTCGCGCAGCGGCGTGTCCGGATGGACGAAGGAGGCGCCCGGCAGATGCAGACCCATCACTTCCATCACCATCTGGTTGGTGTTGGCGGTGCCATAGAAGGTGCAGGTGCCGATGCCGTGATAAGAGGCAGCCTCGGCCTCCAGCAGCGCCAAACGGTCGGCCTTGCCCTCGGCGTACAGCTGGCGCACGCGCACTTTTTCCTTGTTCGGCAGGCCGCTGCTCATCGGGCCGGCCGGCACGAACAGCGCGGGCAGGTGGCCGAAGGAGAGGGCGGCCATCACCAGCCCCGGCACGATCTTGTCGCAGATGCCGAGGAACAGCGCGCCGTCGAACATATTGTGCGACAGGCCGACGGCGGCCGACATGGCGATCACGTCACGGCTCATCAGCGACAGCTCCATGCCGTCCTGCCCCTGCGTCACGCCGTCGCACATCGCCGGCACGCCGCCGGCCACCTGGCCTACGGCGCCGACCGCTTTCAGCGCCTGCTTCAGCCGCTGCGGGTAGTGTTCGTACGGCTGGTGGGCCGACAGCATGTCGTTATAGGCGGTGATGATGGCGATATCGCTGCGCACCATGTTTTTCAGCGACGCCTTGTCATCAGGCTGACAGGCGGCGAAGCCGTGGGCCAGGTTGCCGCAGGCGAGCTGCGCGCGGTGGACGGTTTGGGCGCGGGCCGCCTCGATACGCGCCAGATAGGCGGCGCGGCTGGCCTGGGAACGGTCGATGATGCGCTGTGTGACACGGGACAAGGTTGGATTAATCATGCCTTCCTCACATTGCTGTTGTTATAGTCGCCGCCTGTGGCGGTGCCCCCGGGGGTGATTTGCAGCCCTGGTGTGCAAGGCCGGGGGCGATTCAGGATTTAAAACATCGTGAATGCAATCATGCCGATGGCGCCGCCGACGCTGCCCAGAATGGTTTCCATCACCGTCCAGGTTTTCAGCGTTTGCAGTTCGTTGGCGCCGGTGAATTTGCCGAACAGCCAGAAACCGGCGTCGTTGACGTGGCTCAGCACGATGGAGCCACCGGCGATGCAGATGGCCAGCGCGGCCAACTGCCCGCCGTTCAGCCCGAGCTGGCTGGTGACCGGCAGCACCAGGCCGACGGTGGTCAGGCAGGCGACGGTGGCCGAGCCCTGGATCACCCGCACCATGGCGGACAACGCGAACGCGGCCACGGCGATCGGCAGGCCGGCGCCGATCATGGCGTCACCGAGCGCCGGCCCGACGCCGGAATCCACCAGGATCTGCTTGAACACCCCACCGGCGCCGGTCATCAGCAGGATGATCCCGGCCGGCTGCACCGCGGCGGAGCAGATGGCCAGGGTCTGTTCGTTGCTCATGCCGCGCGGTTTCGCCAGACCGTAAATCACGATCAGGCAGGCCAGCAGAATGGCGGTGAACGGGTGACCGATAAACTCCAGCCACTGCTGCAGCTGCGAGCCGGGAGTGACCAGCCGCGCGCCGATAGTCTTCATGCCGACCAGTACCAGCGGGCACAGCACCAGCGCCAGGCTGAAGCCGAACGACGGCAGATTGCCCTTGGTCAGCGTCGGCTCATTCTCTTCCGGCGGCATCGGCCAGTTGACGAAGCGGCTGATAAAGCTGCCGTACAGCGGGCCGGCGATCAGCATGCCGATCACTGCCGCCACCAGGCCGATGGCGATCATCCAGCCGAAATCGGCCTTCATCTGCGATGCCAGCAGCATCGGCACCGGCCCCGGCAGCAGGAAGGAGGCGGCAGCGGCCACGCCGGCGAACAGCGGGATGGCCAGCTTGACGATATTGCCGTCGGTGCGGCGCGCCACGGCGAACACGATGCCGATCAGCAGCACCACCGCCACGTCGAAGAACAGCGGCAGCGCGCAGATCAGGCCGGCGATGCCGAGCGCGTAGTGCGCCTTGCTTTGTCCGAATCGTTTCAGCAATTGCGCCGCAATTTGATCGAGCGCGCCGACCTCATGCAGGATCTTGCCGAACATCGCCCCGAGCGCCACCACGATCGCCAGGAAACCCAGCGTGTCGCCCATGCCTTTTTGCATGGTGTCGGCGATACGGTCCAGCGGCATGCCGGAGAAGATGCCGGCGGCGATGGACACCAGCATCAGCGCGACGAAGGCGTGCATGCGCGCCTTCATCACCAGGAATAACAGCAGTAAAACCGAGCCGACTGCGGTACCGACCAGCGTTACGGTACTCACGCGCACACGTCCTGCGGCAGGAAGCTCTGGATATGGCGCACGGTATCGGCGATCACCGCGTCCAGCGGCTGATTGATGTCGATCGCCATCACGTCGTTCTCGTCGGCGCCCGGTTGCTCCAGCGCGGCGAACTGGGTGACCAGCATCTGCGGCTTGAAGAAGTGGCCGTTGCGCGCCGCCAGGCGGGATTCGATCACCGGGAACTCACCGTGCAGATAGATGAATGACAGGTTGCCGTTGCCGGCGCGCAGGCGGTCGCGATACTGCTTTTTCAACGCCGAACAGACGATGATCGACACGTTGTTGGTGCGCTGCATGGCGAAGGCGGCGTCGTTGAGCGCGGCCAGCCACGGCGCGCGATCGTCGTCGTTCAACGCCTCGCCGGCGGCCATCTTCAGGATGTTGCTGCGCGGGTGCAGGAAGTCGCCGTCGAGGAAGCCGGCGGAGAGTTGGCGGGCCGCGGCGGCGGCGACGGCGGACTTGCCGCTGCCGGAAACGCCCATAACGACGTAAATGCGATTTTGATTGTTGGTCATGGTTTGGCTCCAAAACACCGGGTGACGTTACCTTCGTTCAGTCTGATTGTTACCGGTAACATGTTATCGGTAACATTGTCGAAGGAAGTGTGAGCGGTTGCAATGGGCTTTCGCCGTGAGGATCGTTAACTGTGATCGGCTTCAAGCTTTTTGCCTGTGCGCTAAACAGGATGCCGACAGCCTGTTACATGCTGACAACAGAGCATGGCAGGGGAGCAGGGGCGCGCTGGGGCGCCCCTCGGATGGGCTGGATCAGCGCACGCCGCCGTAGGCCAGGCTGATCTCTTTCGCCGCGTGGATCACCAGCGCGCCCAGCTCGATCACGCGATCGTCGGTGATGCGCGACACCGGGCCGGAGATGGAAATGGCGGCGAAGGCTTCGCGGTGCTCGTCGAAGATGCAGGCCGCCACGCAGCGCAGGCCGAGCGCGTGCTCTTCGTCGTCAAAGGAGAAGCCCTGTTTGCGGATCTGCGCCAGCCCCTCTTTCAGGTTGTGCGGCGTCAGGGTATGCGGCGTGTAGGTGTGCATGCCTTTCTTGTGCAGCAGTTTGGTCACCTGATCGTCCGGCAGGGTGGCGAGGAACGCTTTGCCGGCACCGGAGGCGTGCATCGGCAGTTTGCCGCCGATCGGCGCCGACATGCGCATCAGCGCCGTGCACTGCACCTGATCGATGATGATCGCCTGGTACTCGCTGGTATCCAGCACCGCCAGGTTGACGGTTTCGCCGGACTCCTCCATCAGGCGGCGCAGCGTCGGATGCACCATCGCCAGCAGGTTGCGGCTTTGCAGGAAGCTGCTGCCGACCACAAAGGCGTGCGAGCCGATGGTCCACAGGCCGAGATCGCCGACCTGGCGCACGAATCCCTGCTGCTGCATGGTGGTGAGCAGGCGATGAGTGGTGGAATTCGGCAGGCCGGCCTGCTGGGCCAGATCGGTCAGCGCCACGTTGCCCTGGGCTTCCGAAATGTATTCCAACAGTTTCAGGCCACGGGTCAACGATTGTACCTGACCGGTCGCCGCACTGGCGGCGGGGGCTGCTGCGCGGGGCTTCTTGCCGCGCTTGGCGGGAGCAGGGGTGGCCATGGGTGAGATTCCTTTTTCCGTATGATGGAATTCATTTTCGTTTTTTGTCGATGAATTGCAAGCCGCCGTCAGCTCATCGGAGGTGTTGACGCACAACCTGAAAAACTCTCAATTGTCGCCTGGCCCTTTGTCCTTACAAGCTGTGCTAGGATGACTCGTTGGTTTTTGCGGCAGTTGAGCAATGGGCTGGATGGCAATGGAAGGGGTTACAGTGACGAATCGAGTAGAACAACTGCGCCGCCAGTTAGCGCAGCGCATTTTGGTGTTGGACGGCGGCATGGGCACCATGATCCAGAGCTACCGTCTGGATGAGCGCGATTTCCGCGGTGAGCGTTTCGCCGACTGGCGCAGCGATCTGAAAGGCAATAACGATCTGCTGGTGCTGACCAAGCCGGAAGTGATCACCGCCATTCATTACGCCTATCTCGAGGCGGGCGCCGATATCCTTGAGACCAATACCTTCAACTCCACCTCCATCGCCATGGCCGACTACCATATGGAGTCGCTGTCCGCCGAGATTAACTATCAGGCCGCCTGCCTGGCGCGCGCCTGCGCCGACGAATGGACGGCGCGCACGCCGGAAAAACCGCGCTACGTCGCCGGGGTGTTGGGGCCGACCAACCGCACCGCGTCCATCTCGCCGAACGTCAACGATCCGGCGTTCCGCAACATCTCGTTCGATGAACTGGTGGCGGCTTACCGCGAATCGACCCGCGCGCTGGTGGAAGGCGGCGTCGATCTGATCATGATCGAAACCATCTTCGACACCCTGAACGCCAAGGCCGCCGCTTTTGCGGTGGAAACCGAATTCGAAGCGCTGGGGGTGGAACTGCCGATCATGATTTCCGGCACCATCACCGACGCCTCCGGCCGCACCTTATCCGGCCAGACCACCGAAGCGTTTTACAATTCGCTGCGCCACGTCAAGCCGCTGACCTTCGGCCTGAACTGCGCCCTGGGCCCGGACGAGCTGCGCCAGTACGTCGCCGAGCTGGCGCGCATCTCGGAGACCTACGTCACCGCGCACCCGAACGCCGGTTTGCCGAATGCCTTCGGCGAATACGATCTGGATGCGGCCGAGATGGCGCGCCAGGTCGGGGAGTGGGCGCAGGCCGGCTTTCTCAATATCATCGGCGGATGCTGCGGCACCACGCCGGAACATATCGCCGCGATGGCCAAGGCGGTCGAGGGCGTGCCGCCGCGCCGGCTGCCGGAGCTCCCGGTCGCCTGCCGCCTGGCCGGTCTGGAGCCGCTGACCATCGACGCCAACACCCTGTTCGTCAACGTCGGCGAGCGCACCAACGTCACCGGTTCGGCGCGCTTCAAGCGCCTGATCAAAGAAGAGAAATACAACGAGGCGCTCGACGTGGCGCGTCAGCAGGTCGAGAGCGGCGCGCAGATCATCGACATCAACATGGACGAGGGGATGCTCGACGCCGAAGCGGCGATGGTGCGCTTCCTCAACCTGATCGCCGGCGAGCCGGATATCGCTCGGGTGCCGATCATGATCGACTCCTCCAAGTGGTCCGTTATCGAGAAAGGCCTGAAGTGCATTCAGGGCAAGGGCATCGTCAACTCGATCTCGATGAAGGAGGGCGAAGAAGCCTTTATCCATCACGCCAAACTGGTGCGCCGCTACGGCGCCGCGGTGGTGGTGATGGCGTTCGACGAAGTGGGCCAGGCGGACACCCGCGAGCGCAAGTTCGAGATCTGCCGCCGCGCCTATAAAATTTTGACCGAACGCGTTGGCTTCCCGCCGGAAGACATCATTTTCGACCCGAACATCTTCGCCGTCGCCACCGGCATCGAAGAGCACAACAACTACGCCGTCGACTTTATCGAAGCCTGCGCCGACATCAAAACCCACCTGCCGCACGCGATGATCTCCGGCGGGGTGTCCAACGTGTCGTTCTCGTTCCGCGGCAACGATCCGGTGCGTGAAGCGATCCATGCGGTGTTCCTGTATCACGCCATTCGCAACGGCATGGACATGGGCATCGTCAACGCCGGGCAGTTGGCGATTTATGACGATCTGCCTACCGAGCTGCGCGAGGCGGTAGAAGACGTGATCCTCAACCGTCGCGAGGACGGCACCGAACGCCTGCTGGAGCTGGCGGAAAAGTACCGCGGCAGCAAAGACGGCGAAGCGGCGGTGCAGCAGGCGGAGTGGCGCGGCTGGCCGGTGGAGAAGCGGCTGGAATACTCGCTGGTGAAGGGCATCACCGAGTTTATCGAGCTGGACACCGAAGAAGCGCGGCAGCAGGCCGAACGCCCAATCGAAGTGATCGAAGGGCCGCTGATGGCCGGGATGAACGTGGTCGGCGATCTGTTTGGCGAGGGCAAGATGTTCCTGCCGCAGGTGGTGAAATCCGCCCGCGTGATGAAGCAGGCGGTGGCCTACCTGGAACCGTACATCGAGGCCAGCAAGCAGCAAGGCACCTCCGCGGGGAAAATCCTGTTGGCGACGGTGAAGGGCGACGTGCACGACATCGGCAAGAACATCGTCGGCGTGGTGCTGCAGTGCAACAATTATGAAATCGTCGATCTTGGCGTGATGGTACCGACGGAGAAAATCCTGCGCACCGCGCGCGAGGAGAACGTCGATATCATCGGCCTGTCGGGGCTGATCACGCCGTCGCTTGACGAGATGGTCAACGTGGCCAAAGAGATGGAGCGCCAGGGCTTTACGCTGCCGCTGCTGATCGGCGGCGCCACCACCTCCAAGGCGCACACCGCAGTGAAAATCGAGCAGAACTACAGCGGCCCGACCACCTACGTGCAGAACGCCTCGCGCACCGTGGGCGTGGTGTCGGCGCTGCTGTCCGCCACCCAGCGCGACGAGTTTGTGGCGCGCACCCGCAAAGAATATGAAACGGTGCGCATTCAGCACGCGCGCAAAAAACCGCGCACGCCGCCGGTCGATTTGCAGAAGGCGCGCGCCAACGCCATGGCGCTGGACTGGGCCGATTATCAGCCGCCGGCGCCGCGGCAGCTCGGCGTGTTTCCGGTGGCGGCCGGCATCGAGACGCTGCGCCACTATATCGACTGGACACCGTTTTTCATGACCTGGTCGCTGGCGGGCAAATACCCGCGCATCCTGGAGGATGAGGTGGTGGGGGAAGAGGCCAAACGCCTGTTCCACGACGCCAATCAGATGCTGGATCGGCTGGCCGCCGAGCGCAGCCTCAACCCGCGCGGCGTTTACGGCCTGTTCCCGGCCAACCGCGTCGGCGATGACGTGGAAGTGTACCGCGACGAACGGCGTGACGAGGTGCTGGCGGTGAGCCGCCATCTGCGCCAGCAGACGGAAAAAACCGACTTCCCGAACTACTGCCTGGCGGACTTCGTGGCGCCGAAAAGCAGCGGCAAAGCCGACTACTTCGGCGCCTTCGCGGTGACCGGCGGGCTGGAGGAGGACGTGCTGGCGGCGGCGTACGACGCGCAGCATGACGATTACAACAAAATCATGGTCAAGGCGCTGGCGGATCGTTTGGCGGAGGCCTTCGCCGAATACCTGCATGAGCAGGTGCGCAAGTTACACTGGGGCTATGCCGCCGACGAGAGCCTGAGCAACGAGGAACTGATCCGCGAGAACTATCAGGGCATCCGGCCGGCGCCGGGCTACCCGGCCTGCCCGGAGCACACCGAAAAAGCGACCATCTGGCAGCTGCTGGACGTCAACCGCCACACCGGCATGGAACTGACGGAGTCCTTCGCTATGTGGCCGGGAGCGGCGGTATCCGGCTGGTACTTCAGCCATCCTGAGAGCAAGTACTTCGCGGTGGCGCAGATCCAGCGCGATCAGGTGGAAGACTACGCGGCGCGTAAAGGGATGAGCGTGAGCGAGGTCGAGCGCTGGCTGGCGCCAAACCTCGGCTACGACGCCGACTGACTTTCCTCTTTAAGGGCGCAGCGATGCGCCCTTGTCATTTACAGCGCTTCCACATCGATGTGCAGCGCGTCGTACCGCCAATACTCCAGGTCACAATCGATCACCCTGTCGTGCTGATCGCGATTCACCCGCGTAATGAACAGCGCCGGGCTGCCGTAGGTCACCTTCAGCATGGCGGCGGCCTGCTGCGGCAGCAGGGTGGGCAGCATGTCGAAACGCACCCGGCCGTAGTGAATGCCGTAGCGCGCGGCGTACAGCGCGGTCAGCGACTGGGTCAGATCTTCGTCCAGAATGCCGGGGAAATAGGACGGATTGAGGTAGTGCTCGCAGTACAGCACCGCGCGCCCGTCGATGTAGCGCAGTCGGCGAATGCGATAGGCCTGCGCGCCGGGAGGCAGCGCCAGACGGCCGGCCAGCGGCGCGTCGAGCGTGACGACCGCGCTGTCGATCGCTTCGGTATGCGCGGCGCGCCCCTGCTGCTGCGCCATGGCGTGAAAATGGCTGCGCTGCAGCGGGTTGTAGATCAAACGTGGCGGCGAGATGAACCAGCCGCGCCGCACCTGGCGGTAGATGACGCCCTGCGCCTCCAACTGGCCGAGCGCCTCCTGCAAGGTAATGCGGGTGGTGGCGAATTGCTCGCTCAGGGCGCGTTCGGAGGGCAGCTTGCCGCCCGCGGCGAACTCGCCGGCGGTGATGCGGGCGCTCAGCGTTTGGCAGATGGTGGCGACGGTCGTCGGTGCTTCACTCATACAGCGGGTGTCCCGTTTCAGTGCGTTTGGCCTTCCTTAAGGTAGACCAGCGTCGCGTTTTCGCCGTTGCAATGGGTGATAAAACTGTCGCTTTTTTAAGCTGACATATAATTATCACATTCGTCCGTTAGATTGGTTTGGTCCTTGCTGGACTAGTCCAGCCATCCCCACACTACTACCTGGAGCATCAGTTATGAAACGTTTGTGCGCTTCTGTGTTAACCAGTGCCATCGTGTTATCCAGCCAGATGAGCTGGGCCGCGGATACCGATCTGGCGGCGCTGGAGCAGGCCGCGAAGAAAGAAGGCGAAGTCAACAGCGTCGGCATGCCGGACAGCTGGGCCAACTGGAAAGGCACCTGGCAAGATCTGTTGAGCAAGTACGGCCTGAAGCATGTCGATACCGACATGAGCTCCGCGCAGGAGATCGCCAAATTCGATGCGGAAAAGAACAACGCTACGGCGGACATCGGTGACGTCGGCGCGGCCTTTGGCCCGGTGGCGGTGCAGAAGGGCGTAACGCAGCCCTACAAACCCTCTACCTGGGATCAGGTGCCGGACTGGGCGAAAGACAAAGACGGGCACTGGGCGCTGGCTTACACCGGCACCATCGCCTTTATCATCAATAAACAGCAGGTGAAAGACATCCCGCACAGCTGGGCCGATCTGCTCAAGGGCAGCTATCAGGTCACCATCGGCGACGTCGGCACCGCGTCGCAGGCGGCCAGCGGCGTGCTGGCCGCCACCTACGCCATGGGCGGCAACGAGAAAAACCTCAAGCCGGGCCTGGAATTCTTCGGCAAGCTGGCCAAGGCCGGCCGCCTGAGCCTGAGTAACCCGGTGATCGCATCGCTGGAGAAAGGGGAAGTGCAGGTTGGCGTGGTGTGGGACTTCAACGGCCTGAACTACCGCGATCAGATCGACAAAACCCGTTTTGAAGTGCTGATCCCGTCGGACGGCTCGATCACCTCCGGCTACACCACCATCATCAATAAATACGCCAAGCACCCGAACGCCGCCAAGCTGGCGCGCGAATACATCTTCTCCGACGCCGGCCAGATCAACCTGGCGCGCGGCTATGCCCGCCCGATCCGCGCCGAACATCTGACGCTGCCGGACGACGTCAAGGCCAAGCTGCTGCCGGCCGAGCAGTACAAGAATGCGCACCCGATCGCCGATCCGGCGGCCTGGGAACAGAGCGCCAAAGCGCTGCCGCGCCTGTGGCAGGAAAACGTCATTATGTTTATGCAGCAGTGAGTTAACGCACCATGAAAACGATCCTCGTGCTGCTGGACGGCCTCAACTACCGGGTGGCGCATGACGCCATGGGGTATCTGCAGGCCGAATGTGCGGCGGGACGCGGGCGGTTGTACCTGCTGGAGAGCGAGTTGCCCTCGCTCTCCCGGCCGCTGTATGAATGCATCCTCACCGGCGTCACGCCGGTGGAGAGCGGCGTGGTGCACAACCACGTCTCGCGCCTTTCTCATCAACAAAGCGTGTTTCATTACGCGCGCGCCGCCGGGCTGACCACCGCCGCCGCCGCGTATCATTGGTTCAGCGAATTGTATAACCGCACGCCGTTCGACGCCGCGCGCGACCGCCACACCGACGCTCCCGAGCTGCCGATTCAGCACGGCCATTTCTATTACGACGACGGCTATCCCGACAGCCATCTGTTCGACGACGCCGAAAGCCTGCGCCAGCGTCATCAGCCGGATTTCCTGCTGATCCACCCGATGAACATCGACGACGCCGGGCACCGCTTCGGCCTCTCTTCGCCGCAGTACCGCAACGCGGCGCGGCGCGCCGACGGCTCGCTGTCGCGCTACCTGCCCGAGTGGCTGGCGGCCGGTTATCAGGTGCTGGTCACCGCCGACCACGGCATGAACGACGATCGCAGCCACGGCGGGGTGTTGCCGGAAGAGCGCCAGGTGCCGCTGTTCGTGTTCGGCGCGGGCTTCAGCCTGGACGACGCCGATCCGCAGCAAACCGAGCTGTGCGGCACGATCTGCGATCTGCTGCAGGCGGCGCATGACAAGCCGCGCTGCCGGGCGCTGCTGGCGCAGGATGCGCGATGAACAGCAAAACCAAATGGATCGCCGCACTGTGCCTGCTGCCGTTTATCGTGCTGTTCGGCGCGTTTCAGATCGCCCCGCTGGTGTGGATCGCGGTTCACAGCTTTTTCAGCGAGAGCAGCGGCTGGGGATGGGGCAACTATGTCGATATCCTCACGTCGCCGTTCTACCTGCAGGCCTTTCAGTTCTCGCTGGAGATCTCGCTGTGGTCGAGCGTCTACGGCTTGCTGATTGCATTAGTGGGCAGTTACTCACTTCGCCAGCTCGGCCAGACCCGCTTTCATGACTTCGTGATGTCGTTCACCAACATGACCAGCAACTTCGCCGGGGTGCCGCTGGCGTTCGCCTTCGTCATTCTGTTGGGGTTGAACGGCTGCCTGACGCTGCTGCTGCGCAAATACGGTTTGATGGAGAGCTTCAACCTCTATTCGAAGAGCGGCCTGATCGTGCTGTATACCTACTTCCAGATCCCGTTGGGCGTGCTGTTGCTGTATCCGGCGTTCGATGCGCTGCGCGCCGATTGGCGTGAGTCGGCGGCGCTGCTCGGCGCCGGCCCCTGGCGCTACTGGCGGCATATCGGCCTGCCGGTGCTGGCGCCGGCGCTGATGGGCACCTTCGTCATCCTGCTGGCCAACGCGCTGGGCGCCTACGCCACGGTGTACGCGCTGACCACCGGCAACTTCAACGTGATCCCGATCCGCATCTCGGCGTTGGTGGCGGGGGACATCTCCCTCGATCCGAACCTGGCCAGCGCGCTGGCGATGCTGCTGGTGGTGATGATGGCGTTTATCACGGTAATCCACCAATGGATGCTGCGCAGGAGCTACCTCAATGCGCGCTCATAATCGGATGGAGAATGCGCATGTCGCGTGCTGAACGCCTCTATCACCGCACGGTGACCGGCCTGCTGCTGCTGATCCTGCTGCTGCCGCTGGCGGCGACGCTGATTTATGCGCTGGCCACCCAGTGGGGCGCCACCATTTTACCGGACGGTTTTACCCTGAAGTGGCTGACGGCGCTGTGGAGCGACCCGCGCTTTTTGCAGGCGCTGTGGCATTCGCTGCTGATCTGCTTCGGCACGCTGCTGCTGTCGGTGGTGGTGATCCTGCCGGCGATGTTTGTGATTGCTTACTATTTTCCCAAGCTGGACGCGGTGATGAACGTGCTGATCCTGCTGCCGTTCGCCGTGCCGCCGGTGGTGTCGGCGGTGGGGCTGATGCAGCTGTTCGCCGCCGATCCGCTGCCGCTGCTCGGCACCCCCTGGATTTTGGTGGGCTGCTATTTCACCATCGCGCTGCCGTTTATCTACCGCGCCATCAGCAACAACATGCAGGCGATCAACCTGCGCGATCTGATGGACGCCGCGCACCTGCTCGGCGCCAGTACCTGGCAGGCGGCGCTGTGGGTGGTGCTGCCGAACCTGCGCAAGGGCGGAACGATCGCCGTGCTGCTGTCGTTCTCGTTCCTGATCGGCGAGTTCGTGTTCGCCAACCTGCTGGTGGGCAGCCAGTATGAAACGCTGCAGGTCTACCTGTTTAATATGCGCAACGGCAGCGGGCATTTCACCAGCGCGCTGGTCATCTCCTATTTCGCCGTGGTGCTGCTCGTCACCTGGCTGGCGAACTTGCTGAATAAAAACAAGGGCTAACCCGATGGCTTATCTCAACGTCACCCGCCTGAACAAACACTATGGCCAGACCCAGGTGTTTCAGGATATCGATTTCACCGCCGAAGAGGGGGAGTTCGTCACCCTGCTGGGGCCGAGCGGCTGCGGCAAATCGACGCTGCTGCGCTGCCTGGCCGGCCTGACACCGGTCGACAGCGGGCAAATTTTATTGCAGGGCCAGGATCTGGTACCGCTGGCGCCGCAAAAGCGCGGCATCGGCATGGTGTTCCAAAGTTATGCGCTGTTCCCCAATATGACGGTGGAAGGCAACGTGGCATTCGGCCTGAAAATGCAGAAGCTGGCGGCCGGGCAGATCGGCCAGCGGGTGCAGGAGGTACTGGCGCTGGTGGAGCTGAGCGATCTGGCAAAGCGCTATCCGCATCAGCTGTCGGGCGGCCAGTGTCAGCGCGTGGCGCTGGCGCGATCGCTGGTCACTCGCCCGCGTCTGCTGCTGCTCGACGAACCGCTGTCGGCGCTGGACGCGCGTATCCGCAAACACCTGCGCGAGCAGATCCGGCGCATTCAACGCGAGCTGAACCTGACGGCGATCTTCGTCACCCACGATCAGGAAGAGGCGTTGACCCTATCGGATCGCATCGTGCTGATGAACAAGGGGCAGATCGTGCAGAGCGGCGACGCGGAAACCTTGTATACCCAGCCGGCGGACGCCTTCGCCGCCGGATTTATCGGCAACTATAACCTGTTGACCGCCGAACAGGCCGCCCAACTGACCGGGCGCAGCTATGTCGGCAAGGTGGCGATCCGCCCCGAGTCTATCGGCCTGTTGCCGGCCGGACAGGGGATCGGTGGGGTGATCCTGGGTCACAGTTTGCTCGGGAATGTGGTACGGTATCGGATTCAGGTTTGCGAGATAGAATTGCTGGTTGACGTGCTCAACCGTTCGGTGGCCGACCTGCGGCCCGACGGCGCGGAAATTGGGCTACACTTGGAACCTGTTGTATTGCGGGAAGTTGCATGACTTCGCAGCGCGGCGCCGGGGCCTTCCCGCCGCCGCATTAACCTTTCTCTTCTGCGGTCTGCCGCCCGCCCGCTGTCCTGCCAGACCCACGCCCGGCAGGCGGGACCGCGCGCTGTACCCGTCATCCTTTGGCTCGCCTCTCTGCGTCGCGTGACAAGCATCGGGTATCAGCCTCCTTTGGCCGGGCGTTAATGGAGCGTATCTTCCGTGCTGACCCTTCTTCACCTGCTTTCGTCCGTGGCGCTGTTGGTGTGGGGTACCCACATCGTGCGCACCGGGATCATGCGGGTTTACGGCGCCAATCTGCGGCGCGTGTTGAGCGACAGCGTTGAGAAAAAGCCGCTGGCGTTCGTTTCCGGCATCGGCGTGACCGCGCTGGTGCAAAGCAGCAACGCCACCGCGCTGCTGGTGACCTCTTTCGTCGCGCAGGGGCTGGTGGGGCTGGCGCCTGCGCTGGTGATCATGCTGGGCGCCGACGTCGGCACCGCGCTGATGGCGCGCGTGCTGACCTTCGATCTTTCCTGGCTGTCGCCGCTGCTGATCCTGGTCGGCGTCTTCCTGTTCCTCAGCCGCAAGCAAATGCGGATCGGCCAGATCGGACGCGTCCTGATCGGCCTTGGGCTGATCGTGCTGGCGCTGGAGCTGATCGTCGCCGCCGCCACGCCGATCACCCAGGCGGCCGGGGTGAAAGTGCTGTTCTCGTCGCTGACCGGCGACGTGATGCTGGACGCCCTGACCGGCGCGCTGTTCGCCATCGTCAGCTATTCCAGCCTGGCGGCGGTGCTGCTGACCGCCACCCTGACCGCCACCGGCGTGATTTCTCTGAAGGTGGCGCTCTGTCTGGTGATCGGCGCCAACCTCGGCAGCGGCCTGCTGGCGATGATCAACGCCAGCGGGCAGAACGCCGCCGGGCGGCGCGTAGCGCTCGGCAGCCTGCTGTTCAAGCTGGTGGGCTGCATACTGGTGCTGCCGTTCGTCTCCTATCTGGCGGATTTGATGGCTCAGCTGCCGGGCGGCAGCGAAGAGCTGGTGATCTATTTCCACGTGTTCTACAACCTGATCCGCTGCCTGGTGATGATCCCACTGGCCGGGCCGATGGCGACGCTGTGCGAGCGGCTGATCGTCGACGAAGCGGCCGACGATCCGCGCATGCGGCCGCGCCATCTGGACGCCAGCGCGCTGGACACGCCGACGCTGGCGCTGGCCAATGCGGCGCGCGAAACGCTGCGCATGGGCGACGTGGTGGAACACATGATGATCCTGCAACGTGAAGTGCTGCACGGTAAGCAGGGGGTCGATAAAGAGGTGCGGCGCCTCGACGATGACGTCGACGTGCTGTACACCGCCATCAAGCTGTATCTGGCGCAGATCCAGAAGGAAGATCTGGGCGAGGAAGACTCGCGCCGCTGGGCGGAGATCATCGAAATGGCGCTCAACCTGGAACAGGCGGGCGACATCATCGAGCGCATGGCCGGCGACGTGGGCGCCAAGTCGCACGCCGCGCGCCGCGCCTTCTCGGCGGAAGGGTTGGCGGAGCTGGACGGGCTGCACGAACGGCTGATCGGCAACCTGCGCCTGGGGCTGTCGGTGTTCCTGTCCGGCGACGTCACCAGCGCCAAACGCCTGCGCCGTTCCAAGCACCGCTTCCGCATTCTGGATCGCCGCTACGCGCACGCGCACGTCGATCGTTTGCACCAGCAAAACGTGCAGAGCATCGAGACCAGTTCGTTGCATTTGGGATTGTTGGGGGACATGAAGCGCCTGAACTCGCTGTTCTGCGCGGTGGCTTACAACGTGTTGGATCAGGATGCCAAGGACGACGATCGCGACTGGGAAGACACCCCGAGCACGCTGTAAAAAAACGCCCCCGGTTTTAACCGGGGGCGTTGTGCAGGAAAGGCGCGTTATTTGCCGCTGAACACGCCGGCTTTGGCATCCGCCTGTTTTGTTGAGGCATGGCCGCTGACGAACGGCACGTTGCCGTCAACGCCCTGTTTCGCCGCACCGGCGGCCAGGCCGCCAACCGTGGCCGCCGCATCGACGCGGCCGCCGCCCTGATAGCGTTGGCCGTTGACGTCCTGCTGGCTGACCTGGCTACCGCCCAGTTCCACCTTGCCTTGCTGGCTGCGGATCTCGCCGCCGGTCAGTTGGGTTTGGCCGCCGACCTGCAGCGCCACGCCGTTCTTACCGGTGATCGCCGATTGCTCGCCGACCGCGTTGTTGTTCACCACGTCGGCATTGACCTTGAGGTGCCCCTGGCGACCGGCCGGACCGGTGATGCTGTCTTTCACCGCGCCGCCGACGGTGCGTGCGCCGCGATCCCACAGCGGGCCTTGCGGTTTTTCGCCGGTCGGCGTTGCCGGCAGCGTGACTTTGCCTTCGGCCTTGCTGAAGCTGACCGCGCCGGTGGTGTCCTGCTGCGGATCGAGGCGACGCGCCACGCTGTTGTACTTGTCGGTGGTGGCGTCGGCCACTTTGTTCACTCCGGCCTCCAGTTTCTCTTTCACCTTACCGGCGTAACGTGGTGTGCCGACCTTCGACAGCTTGGAGGTGATGCTGCTGCCCGGATCGTTGCTGTGGCTCAGGCCGGCATCCACATCGACCTTCACCGCGTTCTCAACGTCTTTGCGGCTTTCAACGTGCAGATTGCCGCCCACCTTGCCTTGTACGCTGTCGGCATCGACACGCGCGCCGGCGAGACGGGTGTCTTTGCCGCTGTTGATCGCCACGTCGCCCGCGGTGATGCCGGTGTTGGCGTGGGTGGTTTTATCCTGTTGTTCCACGCCGACCTTCAGACCGGCACCCAGCGTGTGGGTATCTTTGCCGGTGTTCGGGTCGACCTTGCCGCCGGCGTCCTTGTTGAAGGTTTGGCCGCCTTTGGCGTTGGCTTTGATGCCCAGGCTCCAGTTGTCCTTATGCTGCTCGTTTTTGGCGGACTCCAGCAGGATGCCGCCGTTTTTCGCCTCGAGCGCGGCGCTGCCGCCGCTGACTTTGGCCCCCTGCAGATGCAGTGCGTCATCGCCTTTGCCGTTGGCGGACAGGGTGACCTTGCCGTCTGAGGCGATAGTGGCGCCCTGACGCTCGGTTGTGGACTCATTCACCTTGGCGATGTCGAAGGCGCCGCCGGCGGAGAGGTTGCCGCCGGTTTTTTCCTTGCTGTCGCTGCTGCCGGCGCCCAGATCGATATTGCCGGACAGCTTGCTTTCCTTACGCGTTTGGGTCGATTCCGCCGCCTGCAGTGCGACCTTGTTACCCGCGCTCAGGCTGACGTCGCCCTGGCTCTTGACGTTGGTGCCCTGCAGCGTCAGATCGCGGCCCGCCTTCAGCTCAACGCCCTGTTGGCCACTAACGTTGCCGACCTGCGCGGTGCTGCTGCTGCTTTCGCCGTTGTGGGTGCCGCCGCCGAACCCGGCGCCGAAGTTTTTACTGTCGGCGGTGAAACCGCCCTTGGCGGAGGCTTTGACGTTAAAGCCGCTGTGGCTTTCGCTCTGCTTGTCGCTGGCCTGATCAAGGCGGATATCGCCGCCGGCGTTGACGGCGGTTTTACCGCTGCCGCCGTTCAGCGCGGTGCCCTGATAGACCGCGTCTTTTTTCACGTTGACGTTGATGCCGTTGGCCGCGTCGATCGAGCCGGTCACCGCCTGGCTGGCGCTGCTGTTGCTGCGCTGGGTGCCGCCTTCGCCCTTGGCGTCCACGGTCAGATCGCTGCCGGTGGAGGTGTAGACGCGCACGCCGGCGCTGCCGCGGGTATCGCGGCTCTGCTCTTCCTGACGATTTGTCGCAGCTTCGCTGCGGTGGCTGTCCGCCGTCAGCGTGACCGCGCCTTTGTTGGCTTGATATTGCGTGCCCTGATCGCGCACTTTGCCTTTGGCGTTGATGTCGATGCTGCCGGCTTTCACCGAGCTGACGACCGCCTGCGAGCTGCTGCTGCGTTTTTCGCTGCTGCCGCCCTGTGCGCCGATATCCAGGCCGACGTTAGGCGCGCCGATGCCGCCGATGTCGTTGATGACGCCGGTGGCGTCCAGCTTGGCCGCCTTGCCGACCGCACGCTCGACCGGACGGGTCACGGCGCTGTAATCGACGTTGGCACCGATGTTCACGCCGACGTCGGTTTTGGTAGTGTTGCTGCTGGTGGTGTCGGCAGCGGCCAGGTGATCGACGTCCGCGGCGTTTTCTTGATAGGTGCCGCCGACGCTGTGCTGCGCACCTTGCTGGGTCAGCTTGTCACGGGCGTTGACAGTCAGGTTGCCTTTGACGTCGCTGCCGGAGGTGACGGCCTTGCTGCTCTGCGCCTGTGTTTTGCTGTTCTCGTAGCCGGCCTCCACACCGCTGCCGAGCTTGTCGATGCCGCCGGTGTAGTAGAAACCACCGCCGACCTTGGTCTGCTCGGTATTCGAGGTGGTTTTGTCGTCCGCCGCCAGGAACGAAACCTTATTGCCGCTGACGCTGGCGTCGCCTTTGTCGGCGACCAATTTGGATCCGCTGAAGGTCACGTCCTTATCCGCGTCGAGCTTCACGCTGCCGCCGCTGAGGGTGGCGCCGCGGTTCTCGGTGCGGGTGGTTTTCTCGCTGTCGCGGGTGTGTTCGATGCGTAAACCGGCGCGGTATTGCTTGTCGCCGGCTTCTTTGGCGTAGCCGTTGACGGTGAGCGCGGTTTTCTGCTCGTCGATGTTCTGCTGCTGCTCGGCGGCCTTGACGTTGATATTGCCGGTCTGCGACGTGACGCTCAGCTCGCCGCCGCTGGCGACCTGGCTGCCGATCACGTCGGTGTCCTTACGGCTGACCAGCTTCAGGTTGGTGTCGGACTTCAGCTCGCTGGCGGTGCTGCTCTGATAACTGTTATCGGCCTTGTGCGAACTGCTGGTGATGTTGAAGGCGGTGCCGGTACGCGCGTCGATTTTGTCCACGGTGGTGCTCAGCGCGTTGTCGATGCGCAGGCCGCCGTGGGTGGCGGTGACTTCGCCGCCTTTCTGGCCGCGCGCCTTGCTGCCGGTAATGGTGACGCCTTGCTGACCGTTCAGGCGCAGGGTGCCGCCGCTGGTCAATTCGGAAGCGTGGCTGACTTCGCGGCGATTGCTGTTGTTCTTGTTGTCGCCGCCGCCGATGCCGCCCCAGGAGGTTTTGTTATCGCGCACCGCTTTGGCGTTGGCGGTTTTCTGCACCCCGACCTGGATTTGGTTATCTGCGTCGATCGTCAGATCGCGCTGGGCGTGGACCTTGGCACCCTGAGTCGAGACATTGCGGCCAGCTTTCACCGTCAGTTCGCCCTGGCTGCGCAGTTCACTGGCCTTCAGGCTTTCGCTTTCGTCGCTGCTGCTCCAACTGCCGGTGCGCAGGCTGGAGGTGTGGTTGCGCTGATAGCCGCGTTCGCTGGACTTATCTTTCTCCACCAGCCCGGCGAGGTGCACATCGCGAGCCGCTTTGACGCTCAACGCCCGGTCGGCGCTGACGCTGGCGCCCAACAGGTTCACGTCTTCCCGAGTACTGACGAGTTTGGCGTTGCCGCTGGCGGCGACGGTGCTGCCCGCCTGCTGCAGTTGCTCGCGTTCGCGGGTGACGTCGTATTGCCAGGAATAGAACCAGCGGTCGTCGGTGTGACCTTGAGTTTGCTTCAACTGCTGGCCGTCGAGCGTCAGCTTGCCGCCCTGCAGGGTGATGTCTTCGCCGCGAATATCGGTGGCGGTGAGGTGCGCGTGGTTATCCGCCACCAGGCTGATGTTCTTGCCTTTCAGCTCGGTGCGGGTCAGCTTCTGGCTGCTGCTGCGATCGTTGACGTAGATGCCGCCACGGTAATTTTGATAGTTATCGCCGCCGTTTTTGTTGCTGCTGGCGTCGTCGACGCGGCTTTCGCTGCGAATATCGTAGGCTTTCACCTTGAGTTCGTCGCCGGCAGCCAGCGTGCCGGCCAGCTTCACGCCGCTGCCTTGCGCGGTGTTGATGATGTTGATGCGCCCGGCCTGCATGCTGCCGAGGTAGTAGCTGTCCAGCGCGGTCGTCGGCTGTTCGCTGGCCAGCACCTTGCCGTCGCGCGCCACGCGGTTAAGGCCGCTGATGGCGTTGATCGCCGCCGGCGTCACTTTGCCGTTGCGGTGGGTGAAGTCTTGTACGATCACGTCGCCGCGGCTGTCTATCTTCGGTGCGATCAGATCCAGCACGCCGCTGGCGTTCAGGGTGCCGTTGAGGCTCAGGGTATTGCGGTTGCCCAGGGTGCTGTAGCCCTGCAACAGGCCGTTTTCCACCAGCGGGTTGCCGACCACCAGCGAGGAGCGGCTGGTGTTGATGAACCCGCAGCCCTGGCAGCTGATGCCGTTCGGGTTGGCCAGCACGTAGTCGGCCGCCATGCCGAAGATCTCTTGCTGGCCGTGCAGCAGCGACGGGTTGCGGCCGATCACTTCATTAAGGATCACACTGGCTTCGCGTCCGCCCAGATTCGGGTTGGCACCCAGTTGCCCGGCCAGCTGCGACAGCCCCGCCTCGCGGGAGTTGTTCAGCACCGCGCCGGGTTGGTTGACGTTGAAGTCCTGGTATTGGTTATGCGACAGCCCGCTGCCGTTCGGCGCGACGATGTCGACCACCTGGGCGCCGGTCGCGGCGGTGGAAACGCCGGGGCCGTTGGCGCCGTTGGCCGTGACGATCTCTCCGGCGTAGGCGCCGGTGGAAGCGGCGAGAATTATCGCCAGCGCGGCGGCCAGTTTGCCTGCCGCCGAAAGTCTGAAGTTATTATTTTTCATCCATGTCTCTCCGTATATTGCCGTGGGGTCCTGCAAAACTGCTGATTAAAAGGTGTAAGAAAAGCGCGCCAGCACCTGAACGGGATCCTCGGGCGTGGCGTGGTTCGACAAGATCCAGCCGCGGCTGACCTCCAGATCGACCAGCGCCTGGCGGTAGCGTAACGTGGCGCCGCTGCTCAGCCCGGCGCTGCTGCGCCAGCCCGAGTTATCCTGACGCGGCAAAATGCGGCCGACGTCGGCGCCAAGGCGCGGCGTCAGCGTGGCGGCGCCTAAATTGAAGCTGCGCGACAGCGTATTCTGCAAATACCAGCCGTTGTCGCCGGACTGGGTGCTGCGGCTGAAGCCGCGTACGGCGCTGCGATCGGTGAGGCTCAGCCACTCCACGCCGGGCAGCGGGTCGCGGCTGTACTGGCCATAGAACAGGTTGTTGAGCTGATAGGTGGCGTCACCCAGCTTGAGACGCTGGCTGAGGTTGGCGAACAGCTTGCCTTTGGTGAACTGGCTGTCGAGGTGCACCGAGCTCGGGTGGCGATCGGCGCCCAGCCATGGCAGGCCCTGTTCGACGCTGAGGTTGGCGCTGAACACCCCGTTGGGCAGAATCTGCAGGTGGCTGGCGCTCAGCTCGGCCAGGGTCAGCGTGGGGCTGCTGACCTCGAGGCGCACGCTTTCGAAGTAGTTATCGATGCGCTTGTAGGTCAGCTGTCCGCTCAGGCTGTCTATCTGATCGTGATCGCGGTAAAACACGTAGTCGCTGCGCAGACCGTACTGTTGGGTCTGGCCGTGCAGTTTGACCACGTTGTGCGGCAGCTGCTGGTGGTTCTCATAGGACGAGAAGCTGGCGAACCCGCTGAAGGTGAACGCGCCGTACGGCAGCGAATAGAGCAGGGTATAGGCGCGATTATAGCGGTGAGCCGGGTTTTCCAGCGTGCTGTTGGCGTTCAGGCTGACGAAGTCCGACAGGCCGAACGGGCTGTCCAGCGTGGCGGTGGCACGTGCCAGCCACTGGCCGGTGCTTTTTTGGCCGTAATTATCCGTGCCGGCGGTAATCAGCCAGGGCTTGGCATGCTGGTTGCGCAAACGAATAACCGAACCGCCAACCTGATGGCCGGGCAATATATCCAGCTTGGTGGTATTCGATTGCAAACGGTTGGCCTGATCCAATCCCTGGTCGAGTTCGGTTAATTTCAACGGCTTGCCTTCCAGCCCCGGAAATAATAAACGACTGTTGACCCAGCGATCGCCGCCTTCTATTTTCTCGATAAATCCTTCGGTGACGCTTAACCCCAATTCTCCTTGTGAATTAGGGCGAACAATTTGCACGCGCGCGGTGATATAGCCCTTTTGCACATAAAGACGCGTTAATTCACGGATCAGGCGATTGATATCGTTGCTGCTGATGCACTGTTCCGGCAACGCGCTCAGGGCGGATAAATCGCTCGGCGAGAGCAGGGTGACGCCCTGCAGATAAACGCCGGCGATCGGCAGGCACTGCGCGGACTGCGGCAGGGCGGGCGCGGCCGGCTCCGGCTCCGCCAGCAGGCGTTGCTGCTTCAGCTGCTGGTAACGGCGTTGCTCAATCAACTGGTTGACTTCACGCGTGCTGTCTTGCAGCGCGCGGCGCGACTCGCCCATCGACATATCCCGCATCATGTGGGCATCCGGCAGGGTTTCGGCGGAAAGGGCCGTGCTGACCAACAGCGTCAAGGCGGTGATTTTTTTTATCATTGTAATCCATTATGAGAGGCCGCCGGGGCAGCCAGCCCAATCCATGAGGTTAACCACGGGCGGCCGAGGGCCGGCCCGAAATAATGAGCGACATGCACATTGCGAGGTATCTTGATTTGCCGCAGCAAATAAGACGGTGGGTATATATCTAAATAATAATTAGGCTGCTTCTTTTATGGCGGGCAACCCTGGTGACTTAATTAATTAAAAAAAGTAGAACGTCTCTTCCTCTTGCCAACATTATCGGCATGGATAGGAAGAATCTGAATTTTTATTTTTCACGGATGATAGGGGATGAGGGAAATTATGACAATCCGACCAGTGGGAAATACGAAATTTCGCAGGGAAGAAACGGGACGCAATTGTTTGCGTCCCGACAGGCGGTTTATTTTTTCTTGATAGGGCGGCCGGACCAATACCCTGCCAGCAGCGAACCGGAGAGGTTGTGCCAGACCGAGAACAGCGCGCCCGGCAGCGCGGCCAGCGGCGAGAAATAGATTTTGCCCAACGTGGCTGCCAGCCCGGAGTTCTGCATCCCGACTTCGATCGCCAGCGTGCGGCAGGTGGACTCGTCGAAGCCGAACAGTTTGCCGCCCCAGTAGCCGCTCAGCAGGCCGATGCCGTTGTGCAGGATCACCGCGACGATCACCACCAGACCGACCGAGGCGATATGGCTTTGGCTGCCCGCCACCACCGCGCTGATGATGGCCAGAATGCACACCATCGACAGCGCCGGCAGCAGCGGCTCGATGCGCTTCACCGTTTTGGTCAGGGTATGGTGGACGATCAGGCCCAGGCCGATCGGGATCACCACGATCTGCAGAATGCTTAACAGCATGCCCATGATATCGACGCTGATCTCGGCGTCGACGTACAGGCGGGTCAGCAGCGGCGTGGCGAACACCCCCACCAGCGTTGAGACCGCCGAGATGGTCACCGACAGCGCCACGTCGCCCTTGGCCAGATAGATCATCACGTTGGAGGCGGTGCCGCTGGCCACGCTGCCCACCAGCACCATGCCGGCGGACAGATCCGGCGGCATGCGAAACAGCATCGCCAGGATCCAGGCCGCCAGCGGCATGATCAGATAGTGCAGGAAGATGCCGGCCGCCACCGGGCCGGGGCGCGCCAGCACGCGTTTGAAGTCGTCCAGTCGCAGCGTGACGCCCATGGCGAACATGATCAGCATCAGCAGCGGGCTGACGTAGGGGCCGATGCCGGTAAAGGTGGTCGGGGTGTAATAGGCGGCGACGGACAGCAGTATCGCCCACAGGGGGAAGAGACGCGTGAGTAGAGCCAACATGCAGGTTTTCCTTAGCCAGATTGAGAACGATGGGTGTGGTTGTGTTTTTTGCGGGTTCAGCAGGCTGAACCCCTGCAGGTTTTGAACGGATTTTTTAGACGCAGGGGCGCAGCATGCTGCGCCCGCAATCAGGGATAATGACTTATTCGAACAGGTTGTGATGCAGGGTACGCACCACCTGTTCGGCTTCTTCGCCCGGCACTAGGAAGCACAGGTTATAGCTGCTGGCGCCGTAGCAGATCAGGCGGATATTGAACGGATCGAGCACGCCGAACACCTCTTTGCCCACGCCGCAGGCGCGCGACAGCTGGTTACCGATGATCGCCACCAGCGCCAGGTTTTCTTCCACTTCCACCCGGCACAGCGACGACAGTTCGGTCAGCAGTGAGGTGGTCAGCAGGCTGCCGCCGACGGAGGTGGCGCCGGTGGTGTCCATGGTCAGCGCGATGCTGACTTCCGAAGTGGTGATCAGATCGACGGAGATGTTGTGGCGCGCCAGAATGTTGAACACCTCGGCCAGGAAACCGCGCGCGTGCAACATGTTCAGGCTGTGCAGCGTCAGCAGCGTTTGCTTGCGGCGCAGCGCCAGCGCGCGGAACAGCGGCGGATTCTCGGTGGTGTTGCACACCAGCGTGCCGCCGGCCGCCGGATCCTTGCTGGAGCCGACGAACACTGGAATGTCGCTGCGCACCGCCGGCAGCAGGGTGGCCGGATGCAGCACTTTGGCGCCGAAGGTGGCCATTTCCGCCGCCTCTTCGAAACCGATTTTGTCGATGCGCTTGGCCGCCGGCACCACGCGCGGATCGGTGGTGTAGATGCCCGGCACGTCGGTCCAGATATCTACCCGGCCAACGCCGAGCGCCTCGCCGAGCAGCGCGGCGGTATAGTCGCTGCCGCCGCGGCCGAGCGTGGTAGTGCGGCCTTTCGGCTCGCTGCCGATAAAGCCCTGGGTGACCACCAGCGCTTCCTGCAGGCGTGGCTGCAACTGCGATCGGGCCAGTTCGCTGAGCGCGGCGCTGTCCGGCACGGCGCGGCCAAAGTGATCGTCGGTGCGCATCACTTTACGCACGTCGAACCATTCGGCCTGCACGTTGCGGGCGCGCAGGATTTCCACGAACAGCAGGGTGGACATCAGCTCCCCATGGCTGACCAGCTCGTCGGTCAACGCCGTCGAGGTGGCCAGCGACGCGGCCTCCGACAGCATGGCGATGTTTTCCAGCAGGCGGTCTATCTCGTCGCGGATCACCGCAGGCGCCGCGAGGCGATCGAGGATGGCGTACTGGATGCGACGAATTTCATCAAGCTGGTAGTTGCGCTTGTCGGCCTCGCAGCCTTCGGCCAGGGCGACCAACAGGTTGGTGACGCCCGCCGAGGCGGACAACACCACCAGGCGGACCTGCGGGTTGGCCAGCACGACGTCGGCGCTGCGGTTCATGGCTTCAAAGTCGGCGACGCTGGTGCCGCCGAACTTGGCTACCACGGTGGAATTTTGGGGTACTGCTTGGTTCATGTAGAAACCTCGTGTCAGGGATGCCCGTTTGGGGGCACTGTAATTCCATAGCCTTGGCACAAGGGGAGAGCGGTAAACAGGGGGCAGGCGTAGAGGTCAGGCTACGATACACCCAGAAGCGCCCCACCTTGTCGATCGCCCTGTGGGCGATCCCCTGGTGACAACCCAGGGGATTCAGCCCCTGTAGTCGATACGATAATGGCCGGCCATTATCGTACCTCGGCGTCGCTCCCCCTCGGGTGCCGTCAACGGAGAAACGGCTCCTCTGACACTCTACCTGGGCGACGCGCCTCTTCTGGCTTGCGCACCGGGTGCGCAAGTAGGCTGTTAGGAATAGCCGGTTATTGCCATTCTGTCAACGTACGGACGGTGAGGGATTTTCATCTTGTACCAGCGCGATAAGCGTACAGGGCATCGCGGGCGTGGAACCGGCGCCAATCGGTTGCAGAGAACCGTCTTCCTTTTGGCTGAATAGCGGGATAACGCCCTGATGTTTCTCCAAATACTCCAGCCAACCGAAATTTTCGTTCAATTTGGTCGCTTTGATGGTGGCCCCCCTGGCGAGCAGGCTGCTCAGGCGGCCGTAGGTGGCTTCCTGATTAAATAAAATTTCATGCCGGCGGAAACGCGAACTTTCCGCGCTGGCGCCGCGCCCTTTCAGCGGCGCCCCCGAACGGATGGCAAACACGTGATCCTCGCCGAAGAGATGGCCGAAGTGGTAGACCGCCAGCGCGTTCTGGTGGCGATTGGGCGACAGCGCCAACACCTGGGCGATATTGCTCAGATCGAGGTAGTTCTCGGCGTGTTCGGAGTAGGCGTGGCCATAATAGGCCGGAATGCCGTCCATACGCGCCTGACGGTAGTATTCCCAACTGCTGTCGGTGACGATCACCGGCACGTTCAGCTTGATCAGCGCCTGCGCCAGCATGCGCGCCACGCTGTTGGCGCCGACGATCAGTACGCCGCGCGGCTTTTGCTGCTGCACCCGCAGCCAGCGCGCCATCATGCCGCTGGTCAGGCTTTGCAACACCACGGTACCGATGATGATGGCGAACACCACGGTCACCAGCCGGTCGGCGCCCTGATAGCCGCTGCGCTGCAGCGTCAGCGCGAACAGCGAGCTGACCGCCGCGGCCACGATGCCGCGCGGGGCGATCCAGCACAGCAGCAGCCGATCGCGCCAATGCAGGGAAGAGCGCCAGGTCGAGACCGCGATGCACAGCGGCCGGGCGATAAACTGCACCGCCAGCAGCAGCAGCAGCAGCGGCCAGCCCATGTTCCACAGCGCCTGGATGTCGAGCCGCGCCGCCAGAATGATGAACAGCGCCGAGATCAGGATCGCCGACAGTTCTTCTTTGAACGCCAGAATATCGCTGGTATCGACGTCGCGCATGTTGGCCAGCCAGATGCCCATCACCGTGACGGTCAACAGGCCGGATTCGTCGGCGATGGCGTTGGAAACGCCGAAGGCGGTCAGCATGATCGCCAGCACCGCCAGGTTCTGCAGGTAGCGTGGCAGCCAGACGCGGCGCAGCGCCAGGCCGAGCAGGTAGCCGAACAGCGCGCCGGCGATCAGGCCGACGGCGGCAGTCACGCCCAGCGTCCAAAACAGGTGGGTATAGGACTCCGCATTCTGCTTCAGTACGATGAACTCGAACACCAGCAGGGTGAAGATGGCGCCAACCGGATCGATGACGATCCCTTCCCAACGCAACACCTGGTTAATGTTGGCGTTCGGTCGCACCACGCGCATCAGCGGAGCGATCACCGTCGGCCCGGTCACCACCGTCACCGCGCCGATCAGCGCCGCCAGCTCCGGCGGGAAATCCAGCAACCACCAGCTGGCGAGGCTGATGACCAGAAAGGTGACCAGCATGCCGACGGTGACCAGATTACGCACCACGCCGCCGAGGCCGCGTATCTCCTCGAAGCGCAGCGTCAGCGCCCCCTCGAACAGGATGATCGCCACCGACAGCGACACCAGTGGAAACAGCAGATCGCCGAACAGCAGATCCGGCTGCACCAGATGCACCGTCGGGCCGAGCACGATGCCGAACAGCAGCAACGGCAAAATGGCCGGCAGACGCAGCAGCCAGGCCAGCCACTGCGCCAGCAGCGACGCCAGGCCGATAAGCACCAACATAAGCGGGGCGGATAATTCCATAAGCGAGATCCCTTTCAAATGACGAAATAAGTAACGATGACACAGCCTGATGACAATTCGGCAACCCCGATAACAGGCCGTTAGCCAAAAGTATAGAGTGAAAGCTGAAACGAGGCGGCAATGCGTTGACAGTTAGCGCCTATCGCAAGAAAAGCGATCATAATCACAGTCGAACAGGCTACAATCGGACAAACGCGTCATTTTTATTCTCAAGCCTAAGAGTGTTGCTATGAAAAATATCAATCCTAGTCAAACCGCTGCTTGGCAAGCCCTGCAGCAACATTATGCACAGATGAAAGACGTACGGATCGCCGACCTGTTCGCCGAGGACAGCGATCGTTTCTCCAGGTTCTCCGCGACCTTCAACGATCAAATGTTGGTGGACTATTCCAAGAATCGCATCACGCAGGAAACCCTGGAGAAGCTGCAGGCGCTGGCGAAAGAAACCGATCTGCAAGGCGCCATCAAATCGATGTTCGCCGGTGAGAAGATCAACCGCACCGAAGATCGCGCGGTGCTGCATATTGCCCTGCGCAATCGCAGCAACAGCCCGATCCTGGTCGACGGCAAAGACGTGATGCCGGAAGTGAACGCGGTGCTGGCCAAGATCAAACAGTTCTGCGCGCGCGTCATCGGCGGCGAGTGGAAAGGCTACACCGGCAAGCCGATTACCGACGTGGTGAACATCGGCATCGGCGGTTCGGATCTCGGCCCTTACATGGTGACCGAAGCGCTGCGCCCGTATAAAAACCACCTGAACATGCACTTCGTCTCCAACGTTGACGGTACCCACATCGCCGAAACGCTGCAGCCGCTGAATCCGGAAACTACGCTGTTCCTGGTGGCGTCCAAAACCTTCACTACTCAGGAAACCATGACCAACGCCCACAGCGCGCGCGACTGGTTCCTGAGCAGCGCCGCCGATCAACAGCACGTGGCCAAGCACTTCGCTGCGTTGTCCACCAACGGCAAAGCGGTGGCCGAGTTCGGCATCGATACCGACAACATGTTCGAGTTCTGGGACTGGGTAGGGGGCCGTTACTCCCTGTGGTCGGCGATCGGTCTGTCGATTGCGCTGTCCATCGGTTACGACAACTTCGAGCAGTTGCTGAGCGGCGCGCACGCCATGGACAAGCACTTCGCCGAAACGCCGGCGGAGAAAAACCTGCCGGTGCTGTTGGCGCTGATCGGTATCTGGTACAACAACTTCTTCGGCGCCGAAACCGAAGCCATTCTGCCGTACGATCAGTACATGCACCGTTTTGCCGCTTACTTCCAGCAGGGCAACATGGAATCCAACGGCAAGTACGTCGACCGCAACGGCAATCCGGTGGATTACCAGACCGGCCCTATCATCTGGGGCGAGCCGGGCACCAACGGCCAGCATGCGTTCTACCAGTTGATCCACCAGGGCACCAAGCTGGTGCCGTGCGATTTCATCGCGCCGGCCATCAGCCATAACCCGCTGGGCGATCACCACGCCAAACTGCTGTCCAACTTCTTCGCGCAGACCGAGGCCCTGGCGTTCGGCAAGTCGCTGGAAGTGGTGGAGGCGGAGTTCGCGGCGCAGGGTAAAACCCCTGAGCAGGTTAAACACGTGGCGCCGTTCAAAGTGTTTGAAGGCAACCGTCCGACCAACTCGATCCTGCTGCGTGAAATCACCCCGTTCAGCCTGGGTAGCCTGATCGCGCTGTACGAGCACAAGATCTTTACTCAGGGCGCGATCCTGAACATCTTCACCTTCGATCAGTGGGGCGTGGAGCTGGGCAAACAGCTGGCTAACCGCATCCTGCCGGAGCTGGCGGGCAGCGAGAAAATCAGCAGTCACGACAGCTCGACCAATGCGCTGATCAACCGCTTCAAGGAATGGCGCTAATCGCCTGATCTGAAGCCAATAAAAAACCCGCCGCGGCGGGTTTTTTTACGTCTGCGAAAGTTACAGATTGATTGGCACTTCGAAGCTGACGCCCGCGCCCACGTCATCGGCGGTGCTGTGATCGTTGTCGGTGTACCACAGGCTGGTATCAAACTTAACCTGAGACGGGAAGGTGTAACCCCAGCCGACCTGAATGCCCTTCAGCGTATCGGATTTCGGGAAGGCCTGGTTAATGCTTTGGCTCAGCGGGTTCACCTTGGCGTAAACTACGCGGGTGCTCCAACGCTGGCTGTCGTCCAGCACTAGCTCGACGCGGCCGGACAACATCTGGCCGTCGCCGCCCATCGCATGCCCCAGCGGGTAACCCTGTTGGTAGTAGCCGCCTTTGTAAGTGTAGTGAGTGTACACATAGTTTTTACGGCTCATATCCGAACGGGTGTCTGACCCTTCGATATACCAGTTGATGGTGGTCGGGCCCCATTCCGGGTGGCCTTCCAGACCGAGCAGATAGGTATTTTGCGACGGCAGATAGCCCGCCTCATCTTCACCCACCAACTGACCGTACAGGCTAACCGGCAGGCCGATCAGCGGCTGCATTTTCAGCTTGAAGTCGAAACCGGCGAGCTGGTTGCCCGGATCGTTGCCTTTACCTGAATCATCGTTATCTTTGCCGGTAAATCCATCCCAGAACGAGCTCCATGACTGCGGACGGCCTTCACCACCCCACATCATGATACGCGACGCCCCCAATTCCAGGAAGTCAGTCGGCATCATGGTGAAACGGCCGCCGATCAGTTTGGTGTGCGGTACAGAACTGTACTGCGACAGCTGGCCGGCGGACAATTGATATTGCCAGCGGCCGATCCACGACAGCCACGGGGTTTCAAACGGTGATTGGTCGGCGCGCTGCAGCATAAAGCCGGCCACCGGGCGCGCGGCGTCGGAGCGGATCAGGCTGCCGTCGTAACCCGGTCCCCACCACTGGGAAACCTCGCCGAAGGAGAGCCACTGATTCCAGATTTTCACCGCGCCGTAGGAGCCGTTCATATTGAATTTGGAACCGTCGCTGACGCGCTGATCGCCTTCCACCGAGCCCTGCAGACGCACGTCCCAGAACTCGCCGTTGGCGCCGGCGCCGATGGTCAGGCGATCGTCGGCGTACTCGTTTTGGCCGAAGCCCTGCGGGGTGCCGGGTTTATCGGTCGACGCGTAACCGCTGACGCGGATGTTGGCTTTCAGGGCATCGACACGACGTTGTACGCGGTCAATGACGTTTTTCTCAGTGTTGGTCACCGGCTTGGCCTGCGCGATAACGGAACTGATCTCTTCTTGACTCAGCGGCCAGGTGGACAGGCTGACGTTGATAACGCCGCGGTCAGACAACCAGGCGAGATCGTTACGCAGATCGTTGTCAGGGGCTACCAGGCCGGCGGCGTGGCCGGACAATGCACAGGTAAACAGGCCCGCAGCGACCAGTCCGTTAAGTTTAGCGCGCATAAAGAATTCCCTTGTTAATTCGAGGTTATTGGTTTTATGTAAAGATCTCTGTGACCCATGATAGTTGACATTTCGATTTGCTACAAATCTATAAGCCAGAAACATCTTATTATAACTTTATGAATTAAATGGGGTTTAAAGTGCTTTCGCGCGGGGCATAATTTTTAAGACAATGCCTATATTGGCACGGTTGAATCATATAAGCGGTATTCAGAGAGAGGTTTTATGGCAAAAACGTCGCGTTCGATAATGATAGCGAAAGGACTGCAGCGAGTGCTGAACGTGGGCTTGTTGCTGCTGGCGGCAATTCTGGTGGTGTTTCTGGTCAAGGAAACCATCCATCTGGCGAAGGTGTTATTTATCAACAGCGAAGAGTCGTCTTCTTACCTGTTGATTGAAGGTATCGTGATTTATTTCCTGTACTTTGAATTTATCGCCTTGATCGTCAAGTATTTTGAGTCGGGTTATCATTTCCCGTTGCGCTATTTTATTTACATTGGCATTACCGCGATTATTCGTTTGATTATCGTGGACCACAAAAACCCCATCGATACCCTGATCTACGCCGCGGCGATATTGGTGCTGGTGGTGACGCTCTATCTGGCCAATACCGACCGGCTGAAACGGGAGTAGCGATAAAAATGGCGGCCAAAGGCCGCCAAAGACACAGGATATAATTACCCGTCGTCTTTCAAGCGACAGCGTTGTTGACTGCACTCGCTAACCCCAGTTACTTACTGAAGTAAGCGCCTGGGCTTAGCGAGCTGGTCGCCTAGCTGTAACTTGAAATCCATAGGGTAAAAGATAAGGAAAAACATCAAACGCACTGCAGTGGCACAAATTACCCCTTCACGCCGCCGGCCGTCAGGCCGCCCACCAGCCAACGCTGCGCCAGCAGGAACACGGCGGTAATCGGTATCGCTGACAGCACCGCGGCGGCGGCGAAGTCGCCCCACAGATAGTTCTGCGGGTTGAGATATTGCTGCATCCCCACCGCCAGCGTGTAGCTGTTCACATCGCGCAGCAGCAGCGACGCGACCGGCACTTCGGTGATGGCGGCGATAAACGACAGAATGAACACCACCGCCAGAATCGGCACCGACAGCGGCAGCAGCACCAGACGGAATGCCTGCCACGGCGTGGCGCCGTCCAGCGCTGCCGCTTCTTCCAGCGAGTTGTCGATGGTTTCGAAATAGCCCTTGATGGTCCAGACGTGCAGCGCGATGCCGCCCATGTAGGCGAAGATCACGCCGCCGTGGGTGTTCAGGCCGATAAACGGAATGTACTGGCCCAGGCGATCGAACAGGGCGTACAGCGCCACCAGCGACAACACTGCCGGGAACATCTGGAAGATCAGCATGCTTTTCAGCAACGTGCTCTTGCCGCGAAAGCGCATACGGGCGAAGGCGTAGGCGCAGGTGGTGGACAGCGTCACGATGCCGATGGCGGTGATCGCCGCGATCTTGATGGAGTTCCACAGCCACAGCAGCACCGGGAACGGCGGCGGCGTCACGCTGCCGTCGGCGTGGGTGACGCTGAAGCCGAGCGCCAGCCGCCAGTGATCCCAGGAGAGGGTTTCCGGTATCAGGCTGCCGGTGGCGAAGTTGCCGGCGCGCAGCGAGATGGCGACCACCATCAGCAGCGGGAACATGATCAGGGCGATAAAGCACAGCATCAAAATATGGGTGATCCACAGGCGCAGGCGCTGGGACTTGGGTTGAACCATGGCCATCGTTATTCTCCCTAATCGAAGTTCATCTTGCTGGCTTTCAAATTCAGGATCGCCAGCGCGCCCACCAACAGGAAGATCAGCGTGGCGATGGCGGCCGCCAGCCCGAAGTCTTGCCCGCCACCGCCTTCGAAGGCGATGCGGTAGGTGTAGCTGACCAGCAGATCGGTATAGCCGGCCGGCGTGGTGGTGCCGATCATGTCCGGGCCGCCGTTGGTCAGCAGCTGGATCAGCACGAAGTTGTTAAAGTTGAAGGCGAAGCTGGCGATCATCAGCGGCGTCAGCGGCTTGATCAGCAGCGGTAAGGTGATGCGGAAGAAGTTTTGCCACGGGTTGGCGCCGTCCATCGCCGAGGCTTCGTACAGATCGTCCGGGATCGCCTTCAGCAGCCCCATGCACAGGATCATCATGTAGGGGTAGCCGAGCCAGGTGTTGACGATCAGGATCATGCTCTTGGCGGTGAGCGGATCGCTGAACCAGGCCGGTTTGATGCCGAATAGATGGCTGAGCATCATGTTGATCTCGCCGAAGCTTTGGTTGAACAAGCCTTTGAAGATCAGGATCGAGATGAATGACGGCACCGCATAGGGCAGGATCAGCAGCACGCGGTAGATCGCCTTGCCTTTCAGCGCCTCCCACTGCACCACGCAGGCCAGCACCATGCCGACCGCCACGGTGAGGATCACCGTCATCACCGAGAACACGATGGTCCAGATGAAGATCGACACGAACGGTTTCTTAATGCCCTCGTCCTGCAGCACCCGCAGGAAGTTTTTCCAGCCGGTGGTGACGGTATAACCCGGGCTCAGGGTTTCCTGCGCCCAGCCGCCGTCGGCGTTGATCGCCTGATAGAAGCCGGTGTCGCCGTTTGGCCGGTAGCGTACCTGGGTCTGGTTGTTGGTCAGCGTGCTGCCGTCTTTGTCCAGCGCATACAGCGGGCGGGTGCCGGAGAACTGGCGCAGGGAGCTCATGCGCAATTCCCCGCCGTCGGGCAGTTGCGCCACCAGCTGGCTCAGCGCCTGCCGGTTCTGGGTAATCACCCGCAGCGTGGCGCGTTCGCCCTGCGGCGCGGCGTTCTGCGCCGTCAGTTTCAGGGTTTGCGGCGCGGCGGCGTCGAGGCGGAAAGGCTCGGAGATCAGCGGCTGTTCACTGTCCGGTGGCGTCAGCTGCAGGCGCCACTGCTGGTTTTCCGCCGGGTAGAGGCCAAAGGTAAAGGTTTGGCCGCTCTGGAACTGGCGCTGCATCAGCACCGATTGCGCGCGTTCAAAAGTCAGCTGGTTGGTGCTGCTGTAGTTGGTGAAAGCGATGGCGATGGTGCAAATCAGCGGGAACAGGACGAACAGCCCCATGCCGGCGACGCCGGGATACACATAGCGCCAGGCGTAGGCGCGGCGGTTGGCGAAGACGTAAAGCCCGGCGCTGACCAGGATCAGCGTCAGGATGGCGAACAGGTATTCACCCTGTGCATACATCAACACAATCAGGTAGCAGGTCACCAGGCTGAACAGGCCGACCACCAGCCATTTCAGCGCGTCGCTTTGCCACCACTTCGATTTTTTACGCGCGGGCGTCCCGGCGTGAGCGAATTGCATAGGGCGTTCCTTTCTGTGAAGCAACGGCGGGGCACCGTGGCACCCCGCACGACGTCGTTACTTGGTGATACGGGTCTGCACGTCGTCCAGCGCGGCTTTCACCGTCTGACGGCCGCTGACGGCGTTGATCACCGCGCTGCGTTCGGCGTACCAGAAGGCGCTCATCTGCGGGATGTTCGGCATGATTTCCCCGTTTTGCGAGTTCTGCATGGTGGCGGCGATCTTCGGATCTTTGGCCAGCGCTTCCTGATAGGACTTCAGCGCCACCGCGCCCAGCGGCTTGTCTTTGTTGACGTCCGCCAGCCCTTCGTTGGTCAGCAGGTAGTTCTCGAGGAACTCGGTCGCCAGCTCTTTATTCGGGCTGGCGGCGTTGATGCCGGCGGTCAGCACGCCGACGAACGGCTTGGACGGCTTGCCTTTGAAGGTCGGCAGCAGCGTCACGCCGTAGTTGATTTTGCTCTGCTCGATGTTGTTCCAGGCCCACGGCCCGTTGATGGTCATCGCGGTCTGGCCTTTGTTGAACGCGGCTTCGGCGATCGAGTAGTCGGTATCGGCGTTGATGTGTTTGTTTTTCACCAGATCGACGATGAACTGCAGACCGGCCTGCGAACCGGCGTTGGCGACGCCGACATCCTTGATGTTGTATTTGCCGTTTTCATACTTGAAGGCATAACCGCCGTCGGCGGCGATGATAGGCCAGGTGAAGTAGGGTTCCTGCAGGTTCCACATGATGGCGCTCTTGCCGTTGGCGCGCAGCTGTTTGTCCAGCGCCGGGATTTCTTCCCAGGTCTTCGGCGGCTGTTTGACCAGGTCTTTGTTATAAATCAGCGACAGCGCTTCGACGGCGATCGGGTAGCCGATCAGCTTGCCGTCATAGCGCACGGCGTCCCAGGTGAACGGGAACAGCTTGTCCTGGAAGGCTTTGGACGGGTGGATTTCGGCCAGCAGGCCGGACTGCGCATAGCCGCCGAAGCGGTCGTGGGCCCAGAAGATGATGTCAGGGCCGTCGCCGGTGGCGGCCACCTGCGGGTATTTCTCTTCCAGCTTGTCCGGGTGCTCGACGGTGACTTTGATGCCGGTGTCTTTTTCGAATTTCTTGCCGACTTCGGCCAGGCCGTTATAGCCCTTGTCGCCGTTGATCCAGATAACCAGTTTGCCTTCCTCGATCTTGGCGAAGGCGGAAGAAGAGAGCACCAGGGTGGCCAGTGCCGAGAGTGCCAGCGTGCGGGCGAGGGTAATGCTGCGAGTCATAATCCAGTCCTTCTTTTTGTGGGCACATAAATCAAGGAGAGACGTTTCGCGGTAATAGTGGGTCACAACGCGACATATTCTCATCCTCCCCCCCTCTACGCCCCTGAGATGAGGAGTGTGATCCAGTTAACGTTGCGCTCTATTCTGTGGCGTCAGGCACAAAATGGGGGGGCGATTTTTGCCAGCCGGATCACAGAATTGCCTTAAGCGCGGAACTTCTCATCGCCGCGGTCGTTCTCTCATCCTCCCGCCTCCTCCCCCATGAAAAATCTTGTTACGGATGATTACCCTTTCCGGCGACTCCCGCACTATCGGCCCATTGATTTTCAACGCCACGCGCAGCAGGGATACCGGATTTATGTCGTCAATGCCTATCGCTACTCAGCCCACCCTGTACCGGATCCATCCGGCCAGTTTCCGTGACGGAAACGGGGACGGCGTGGGCGACGCGCACGGCATGCTGGCGGCGCTGCCGTACCTGAAAGCGCTGTCGATCGACGGCCTGTTGCTGCCGCAGACGCTGGCGCCGGAGACCGAGGCAACGGTGACGGGCGAAGGGCTGACGCTGTGGTACGCCGATGAAGCCAACCGCGTTCGCAATGCCGTCGCGCCGCGGCGGTTCGCCCACGGTGCGCTGGCGCTGGACGTGATGCCGTTCAGCGCGGAGAAGCTGGTGGCGGTGCTGCACGCCCGTCGTACCACATTGGCGGACAGCCTGTGGAGCACCGGGGACGCCGATCAGCCCCGGGTGGTCAGCCGCTGGGGGCAGGGCGACCTGCGTTCCGCCGCCGCCTTTCTGACGCTGCTGGCGATGCTACCGGCGCCAATCTGCCTGTATCAGGGCGAGGAGCTGGGGCTGCCGCATGCCGCCGGCCTGCAAGATCCGCGCGGCGCGCAAACGCCGATGCCGTGGCACGAAGCCCCCGAACAGGTCACCGCCGGCGAAATCAGCTGGTATCAACAGGTGGCGATCGAACACCGCGCATTGGCCATCAGCCGCCAACAGCACGACAGCCACTCCACCTTACGTTACTGCCAGGCGCTGTTGGCCCTGCGTCGTTCGCCGCTCATCCAGCATGGCGAACTGAACGAAGTCAGCCAGCGCGATGGCGTGGTGCGCTTACTTATTACCCATCAGGATCAATGCCTTGAAGCGCTGATAAACCTGCAGCCTTATACTCAGGCGGCCGCGCCGTCTGAGGCGACCTTGCCGTTGGCATGGCAGCACGGCGCGCAGCAAGAGGGTCATCAATGGGTTTTGGCGGGCTTTGCCTCCGCCATTTTCACACGACATGTTAACTGCGAAAGCAGGGGAGTAACGCATGGCTAGCGTGACACTGCGCAGCGTTTATAAGGCCTTCGGTGAGGCCGTGATTTCCAAAGACGTCAATCTGACCATCGAAGACGGCGAGTTTGTGGTGTTTGTCGGGCCTTCGGGCTGCGGTAAATCGACGCTGCTGCGCATGATCGCCGGGCTGGAGGACATCACCTCCGGCGAGCTGCTGATCGGCGAGAAACGTATGAATGAGGTGCCGCCTTCCGAGCGCGGCATCGGCATGGTGTTCCAATCCTATGCGCTGTATCCGCACCTGTCGGTGGCGGACAACATGTCGTTCGGCCTGAAGCTGGCCGGCGCCAAGAAAGCGGAAATCAATCAACGGGTGAACCAGGTCTCCGAGGTGCTGCAACTGGCGCACCTGCTCGACCGGCGGCCGAAGGCGCTGTCCGGCGGGCAGCGTCAGCGCGTGGCGATCGGCCGCACGCTGGTGGCCGAGCCGGACGTATTCCTGCTTGACGAACCGCTGTCCAACCTCGACGCCGCGCTGCGGGTGCAGATGCGCATCGAGATCTCCCGTCTGCACAAGCGCCTGCAGCGCACCATGATTTACGTCACCCACGATCAGGTCGAGGCGATGACGCTGGCCGACAAGATCGTGGTGCTCGACGCCGGTCGCGTGGCGCAGGTCGGCAAGCCGCTGGAACTGTATCACTACCCGGCCAACCGCTTCGTCGCCGGGTTTATCGGCTCGCCGAAGATGAACTTCCTGCCGGTCAAGGTGACCGCGGCGGAGCCGCAACAGGTGCAGGTCGAACTGCCCAACCGCCAGCTGGTGTGGCTGCCGGTGGAAGGCGCGGGCGTTCAACCCGGCGCCAACCTGTCACTGGGCATTCGCCCTGAACATCTGCTGCCCGGCGAAGCCTCAGAAGTGCGGCTTACCGGCGACGTACAGGTGGTGGAGCAGCTCGGCAACGAGACGCAAATCCACATCCAAATCCCGGCCATCCGTCAAAACCTGGTGTACCGCCAGAATGACGTGGTGCTGGTAGAAGAAGGTGCCACATTCGCCATCGGCCTGCCGCCTCACCGCTGCCACCTGTTCCGTGAAGACGGTACGGCATGTAAACGGCTGCACCAGGAGCCGGGCGTTTAAAGCATCAAAGTCGGTATAACAGGAGAATAATGATGACTACTCTGCGCAAACTTCCTCTGGCACTGGCTGTCGCCGCCGGTGTTCTCTCTACTCAGGCGCTGGCCGTGGATTTCCACGGTTACGCCCGTTCCGGCATCGGCTGGACCGGCAGCGGCGGTGAGCAACAGTGTTTCAAGGCCACCGGCGCCGCGAGTAAATACCGTCTCGGCAACGAATGCGAAACCTACGCCGAACTGAAACTGGGGCAGGAAGTGTGGAAAGAAGGCGACAAGAGCTTCTATTTCGACACTAACCTGGCCTATTCGGTCTCGCAGCGTTCTGACTGGGAAGATGTGACCCCGGGCTTCCGCGAAGTCAACGTGCAGGGTAAAAACCTGATCGAGTGGCTGCCGGGCTCCACGCTGTGGGCCGGTAAGCGCTTCTATCAGCGTCATGACGTTCACATGATCGACTTCTACTACTGGGATATCTCCGGCCCGGGCGCCGGTCTGGAAAACATCGATCTGGGCTTCGGCAAGCTGTCCGCTGCCGTGACCCGCAACTCGGAGTCCGGCGGCTCTTACGGCTACCTGGATAACGAATGGAAACAGCGTCCAACCGTCAACGACACCTTCGACGTGCGCTTGGCCGGGCTGGAGCTGAACCCGGGCGGCACCCTGGAGCTGGGCGTGGACTACGGCCGCGCCAATGCGCAGGATAACTACCGCCTGGCCGACGGCGCCAGCAAAGACGGCTGGATGTTCACCGCCGAACACACGCAGAGTATCCTGAACGGTTACAACAAGTTCGTGCTGCAGTACGCCACCGACTCGATGACCTCGCAGAACAACGGCCGCAACGAAGGCGCCACCATTGATAACAACGGCAAGATGATCCGCGTGTTGGATCACGGCGCCATCGACTTCAACGATCAGTGGGCACTGATGTACGTCGCCATGTTCCAGGACATCGACCGCGACAACAACAACGGCACCACCTGGTACACCGTGGGCGTGCGCCCGATGTACAAATGGACGCCGATCATGAGCACCTTGCTGGAGGCGGGCTATGACAACGTCAAATCCCAGCGCACCGGCGATCGCAACGGCCAGTATAAAGTGACCCTGGCGCAGCAATGGCAGGCGGGCAACAGCATCTGGTCGCGTCCGGCCATCCGCCTGTTCGCCACCTACGCCAAGTGGGACGAGAAGTGGGGCTACGCCACCGGCGATGACACCGGGTATAACGCCGGCACCGCTTACAACGACACCAGCATGCATACCTTCAGCCGCGGCAAGGATGACGAAGTCACCTTCGGCGCCCAGATGGAAATTTGGTGGTAACGACGACAGGACGGGGAGGGCCGCCGGCTCTCTCCCAACCGCATTCGCCGCGGCCGGATCTCTTGCCTGATCCGCCGCGGCGCTGAAAGAGGATATAACGATGAAAAAGAATCTGCTGTCACTCTGCCTGTCGCTGGCGCTGACCGCCGGCGCGCCTCTGGCGGCCAACGCCGAGACGCCGGCTAACGTTTCCGTCGCGCCGGCCATCAGCGCCGCCACGCTGCAAAGCCTGCCGTGGCAGCCGCTGCAGCCGCCGGTGTCGCAAGAAGTGAAGCTCGACGCCGTCAGCCCGCAGCTCAATCAGGGCGAGATCCAGGGGGCGATCGCCGCCTATACGCTGCCGGCCGATCGCGGCTCGCTGGAAGTGACGCTGAGCAGCCTCGCTAAAAACAATTCGCTGTACGCGCCGAGCGTGCTGGTGCTGGACGAGCATCTGCGCCCGGCGGCGTATTACCCGAGCAGCTATTTCCCTTACCAGCCGCCGGGAGCAATGTCCTCCGATCGCCTCGAAGGCACGTTGAAACTGACGCCGGCGCTTGGTCAAAAACAGATTTACCTGCTGGTGTACACCACTCGGCAGGACTTGGCGAAAACCACGCAGTTGACCAATCCGGCCAAGGCCTATGCGCAGGGCGTGGGCAACGCGGTGCCGGATATCCCGGATCCAATCGCCGGCCACGCGACGAGCGGCACGCTGAAGCTCAAGGTGACCGCGGAACAGGGCACCGGCAACGTGATGATCGGTATGCTGCAGCCTGCGCCGACCGTGGCGCCGGTGGTGGTAGGATCAACCGCACCGGCCGCTGTGGCGGCGCCGGCACCGACCCCAGAGAAACCGGCGGAGCCGATGCTCAACGATACCGAAAGCTACTTCAATAATGGCATCAAGCAGGCGGTGAAGGCGGGCGATATCGACAAGGCGCTGAAACTGATGAATGAGGCCGAGAAGTTGGGCTCGACCACTGCGCGTAAAACGTTTATCAGCAGCGTTAAAGGCAAGGGGTAACACCCAGCGCTGCCGATGCTGGCTCGATGATTGGTGCGCCTTGGCGCACCTTTTTTCATCCGCGCGCCAGCGTTGCACCGATCAACGCCAGTAGACGGGCGTTATCGACCTGCTGCATGATGCGCACCGGCTTGCCCTGCGGCGGCGGCATGCCGACCGTCAGGCGTAGGCTGTCCGGCCGCCAACGGCGTGAGCTGCCGCGCGTCAACGCCCCTTCCAGCGCCACATCCACATGGAACATTTCGGTCGTGACCAGCTGCGGTTCCAGCAGCCAGGCGATCACCAGCGCATCATGGATCCAGCAGCCCGGCAGGCGCCGCGTATGGCGCGAATAGTCGATCCACGGCTGCGTGGTGGCGCGCAAATAGCGGCACAGCGGCGTGTCCGGCTGCGTCAACGCGGCCAGATCCGCCTGGGTCAGCATGGTCTGGGTGGTGACATCCAGCGGCGCCAGCGTGATAGCGGCGCCGCTGTTCAGCACCAGCCGTGCCGCTTCCGGATCCAGGCCGAAATTGGTGTCCTTGATGTACCCGTCGACGTTGAATACGCCACCCATGATTACGATCTCTTTCACCGCCTGCGCCATCTGCGGGTAAAGCTGCATGGCGTGCGCAACGTTGGTCAGCGGGCCGATCGCCGCCAGCGTTACCTCGCCGGGATGGCGGCAGATCAGCTCGCCGATGGCGATGGCGGCGTCCGGTGCGGGCGCGTTGGCGAGTGAGGGCGCGGGCAAGTCGCGCCACAGCGCTGCCAGCTTGGGATCGGCGATCGGGCGGTCCAGATGCGCGCGCCACGGCTCCGGCGGCTCACTCAGGGCGCGCGCCGCGCCGAGGGCGACAGGAACCTGATAGCCGCTCTGCGCCAGCAGATCGGTGGTGACGGCGAAGCCCACTTCGCGCGGGGTGTTGCCGGCCACGATGCTGATCAGCTCCAGCTGCAGCTGCGGTTTGGCCGCCAGCGCCAGGGCCAGCGCCAGCCCGTCGTCGACGTTGGCGCCGGGGACGCCATTGCCGGGATCGCAATCAATGATTAAACGCATATAAGGTGTCCTGAAAACCCGCTAACAGCCGCATGAATGGCGGATGCGCAGTTGAAAAGCGAATTCATGCAGCTCGGCGGGCGCGGCACCGGCGGCCAGCATGGCGATGGCCCGCTTGGCCATGGCGTCGATCGGCTGCTCGACCGCGCTGAGCGGCGGCACGCTGAATTCGGATTGCTGCGTGCCGTTAAAACAAATCAGCGCCAGATCGTCCGGTGCGCGCAACCCATGCTCTGCCAGCGCCGACAGGCAGCCGAGCGCCTGCTGTTCGTTGGAGGTGAAAACGGCGCGTGGGCGTGGGCCTTGCACCAGGCACTGGGTGGCCTGGTAGCCGCCTTGGCGGGTGTAGGGCACCTCGAAAATCCACTCGTCGCGCGGCGCAATGCCCGCCTCCAGCAGCGCATCGCGCCAGCCGTTCAGGCGATCCTGCGCGTTGAGCATGGTCAGCGGGCCGATAAAAATGCCGATGTCGCGATAGCCGTGCTGCAGCAGATGGCGGGTCGCCTGGCAGGCGGCGTCGCGCTCGTCGACGCGGATGGCGCAGACGCCGGCCTGGCTGTCGATGGTGTCTATCATCACGCAGGGCGTGCCGGAGGCGCGGATCAGCTCGAACCACGGATGGCGATCGACGCTGGTGTACAGCAGGCCGTCGACCTGGCGGCGCAGCAGGTTGTTGATCAGCTCATACTCACGCTGCCGGTCATCGCCGGCGTCACCCAGCAGCAGCACGCGGCCGCGGCTGAAGGCCTCTTGCTGCAGCGCCCGCGCCAGCGTGGCGAAGAAAGGGTTGGAAATATCCGGCACCACCAGCCCGTAGGTTTGCGTGCTGCCGGAGGCCAATGCCCGCGCGATGTCGTTAGGCCGGTAGCCGGTCTGCTCGATCGCCGCCAGCAGGCGCAGCCGGGTGGCTTCCGCCACCGGGCGCGGGCCGTTGTTGATCACATAGCTGACCACGGCGACGGAGGTGCCCGCTACGCGGGCCACGTCGGCGCGGGTAACGCGTCGCGCGGAGTGATTATCCAAATTGGGTTCCTGTTCGCCTTCTCGCTACGCGGCATCCTGCGGCAGGTTGAGATCGCGGCCGCGGGTTTCGGGAGCAAAGAAGGTGGTGATTAAGCCGATGGCCGCCATTACAACAAAATAGCAGGCGACAGGCCACCAGTGACCGAAACCGGACAGCAGCGCGGTGGCGATCAGCGGCGCGGTGCCGCCGGAGAGGATCGAACCGAGCTCTTTGGCGAACGCCATCTTGGAGTAGCGATTCTTCACGCCGAACAGTTCGACGCCGTAGGCCGCCTGCACGCCGAAGATCCCCAGCGACGCGATGCACATGCCGACCACGATCACCGAGATGACGATCGCCGGTTCACGGCTGTCGAGCAGCCAGAACGCCGGGAAAGCGTACAGCACCAGCAGCAGGCAGAACCAGCGGTAGGTGATGCGGCGGCCGAAGCGATCGGACAGCCAGCCGGCCAGCGGGATCACCAGAAAACCGCACAGCGAGGCGATCAACACCGCCAGCGCCGGCACCGATTTATCGACCATCAGCACCTTGGCGACATAGCCGACGATAAAGCCCTGGCACAGGTAGGAAGGGCCGTTTTCGCCGATGCGCAGGCCGAGCATCACCCAGAACGCCTTGGTGCGCTGCAGGTAGCTGCGCGTATCCGGCGCGGCCTGGGCGGCGTCCAGCATGCGCTGGTGGTTTTGTTGCAGCTCGCGTTCGAAGACCGGCGTTTCCCGCACGTGGCGACGCAGGTACAGCGCCGCACCGGCGATCAGAATGCTGGCGAGGAACGGAATGCGCCAGCCCCAGCTCATCAGATCTTCCTTGTCCAGCTGCAGTACCAGCAGCCATACCAGCGACGCCAGCAGAGTGCCGCTGTTCGAGCCAATGGCGATGATCGACGCCACCAGCCCGCGCCGTTTGGCCGGCGCGTATTCCGCCAGCATCACCGCGCCGCCGGACAGTTCCGCACCGGCGCCGAACCCCTGCGCGAAGCGCAGGATCACTAGGCAGGTAGGCGCCCAGACGCCGATTTGCGCATAGGACGGGATCAGGCCGATCAGCGTGGTGGAGAGGCCCATCAGCGCCACGGTGGTGATCAGCACCACGCGGCGGCCTTTGCGATCGCCGATCCAGCCGAACACCAGCGCGCCGATCGGCCGCGCGACGAAGCCGACGGAGTAGGTGGCGAAACTGGCCAGCAGCGCCACCAGCGGCGTGGCTTCCGGGAAGAACACGTCGCCGAACACCATGCCGGCCGCCAGGCCGTACAGCGCGAAGTCGACGTATTCCATGGCGGTGCCGAGCCAGCAGGAGAAGGTGGCGCGCCAAAATTGGCTGCGCCCCTCTTTGGTCGCCAGGCGTTCATCGGCCGCCAGCGCGGCGTCGGCGGTCTGTGAAGGGGCAAGCGTTGTTTCGCTCATGGCAGTGCTATCCTCTTTTGTTCTGCGCCTGGAGGGGCGCGGCTAAAGATGGTTTCCCTGGTGCCGGCAACAAAGGTGTGCCGACAAATCATGTCGGACGCATGGCGATTCAACGCTGCTGTATCAGGGTATCTACGCGCGTAGATAACAAAACGCGAGGAAGCTGAAACTTTGCGGGCGATCACAGAATCGTCAGCGCGCCGGGAAATGAAGATAGAGAAGGCGGATGGCAAAAAGATGACAGAACCCCGGTTTTTCCGGCCGATAGGCCTGCCGTTTTCGCCACGAATCAGCCTGCCGCTTTCGCATTTCTGCGCTACAATGGGGGCCTGTTAACAGTTTGTATCGCCTGGCGCGCCACACCGGCCGCGGTTCAGGCGAGGAGTAAAGCAATGTCTGGCATCAGGGATTCCATCCTGCCGCCGCTGGAGTGGTTGTCCGAACAGGATCCTCCGGCGCCCGCCGCCGTCAGCGACTGGCTGATGGAGTTAGGCTCCATGACCCGCCGATTTGAACGCCATTGCGCCCAGGTGCGCGTCGAACCGCAGCGCGAATGCTTCGTCACGCGCGAGGCGCTGGGCGACGAGGCGAACCACCTGCCCGACAGCCCGCGCTACTGGCTGCGCGAAGTGGTGCTGCTGGGCGACGACCAGCCCTGGCTGCTTGGGCGCACGGTGATCCCGGAACATACGCTGACCGGCCCCGATCAGGCGTTGGTGGATCTGGGCACGCTGCCGCTCGGGCGCTATCTGTTCAGCAGCGGCGAGCTGACCCGCGACTATATCCATATCGGCCGGCAGGACGCGCTGTGGGCGCGTCGTTCACGGCTGCGGCTGGCGGGCAAGCCGCTGTTGCTGACCGAACTATTTTTACCGGCTTCGCCGCTGTATTCAGCGGTCCCCGCATAAAGAGAGGAGAGCAAGACGTTGGAGGGAAGCGTGACTCAAAGTAAATGGCGGGCTTACAGCCATTTGATGCGCATTGATAAACCGATCGGCACGCTGTTGCTGTTGTGGCCGACGCTGTGGGCGCTGTGGCTGGCCGGGAAAGGCGTGCCGCCGCTCTCGATTCTGGTGGTGTTCGTGCTCGGCGTGTTCCTGATGCGCGCCGCCGGCTGCGTGGTGAATGACTACGCCGATCGCGCGGTGGACGGCTACGTAAAGCGCACCGCCGGGCGGCCGATGCCGAGCGGTCGGGTGAGCGCGAAAGAGGCCAAGGTGCTGTTCGTGGTGCTGGTGCTGATCTCCTTCTGCCTGGTGTTGACGCTGAATGCGATGACCATCTGGCTGTCGCTGGCGGCGCTGGCGCTGGCCTGGGTGTATCCTTTTATGAAGCGGGTGACCAACCTGCCGCAGTTCGTGCTGGGTGCCGCGTTCGGCTGGGGCATTCCGATGGGCTATGCGGCGGTCAGCGAATCGCTGCCGCTCAGCTGCTGGCTGCTGCTGCTGGCCAACATCTGCTGGACGGTGGCCTACGACACGCTGTATGCGATGGTCGACCGCGACGATGACCTGAAGATCGGTATCAAATCTACCGCTATCCTGTTCGGGCGTTATGACAAACTGATCGTCGGGTTGCTGCAGTTCGCGACGCTGCTGCTGCTGGTGTGGGTCGGTTATCTGGCGCAGCTCGGCGGCGCGTTTTACTGGTCGCTGTTGCTGGCGGGCGCGCTGTTCATTCACCAGCAAAAGCAGATCGCCGGGCGTGAGCGCGAAGCCTGCTTCAAGGCCTTCCTGCAGAACAACTATGTCGGGCTGGTGGTGTTTATCGGCATCGCACTGAGCTATCTGCCGGCGTAACGGTTTCCTGCAGCAAGAAAAAAGGCACCTCTCGGGGTGCCTTTTGTGTTTCCGCGCCGGACGAAATCACTCGTCTTGCTCTTCTTCCGCATCGGTTTGCGGCAGAGCGTTGGTCTCTTCCGGCATGTTGACGCTTTCGATGGTCAGCTTGATTTCCGGTGTGATCAGATCGCTCAGCATGTTGTACACCTCGAGGGTGTGCTCGCGGATCGCATCGCCGCTGTCGTTGATATAGCCTTCTTCGCGCAGCGTCGCCACCAGGGTGGAGAATACCGCCTTGTCGAAGAACTCCGGCGCGTTGATGCCGTGCAGCACCGACAGACGCTGCGCCATGATACGGCTTTCTTTCTCCAGCGCGCCGCGGTTGATGCTCGGGTTAGCGCTGAGGATCGACATAGTTATGGCGTAGCGTTGCAGGGTTTCGCGCACCCCGGCGGCCAGCAGCTGCAGCGGGCGAATGCGCGCCGGGTTCAGCACCAGCTCGTCGCCTTTGTCGCAGATAAGCTGTTGGCGGATCAGCTCGTCGATCATCGGCCGCAGCACGTCCGGCAGCTGTTCCTTGTCGTTATGCAGGAACAGCTCGGCTTTCAGCATCGGGTAGATCATGCCGATCTGGCGCAGCAGTTCGGCGCGCGATACCCGGCGATGATGCATGACGATGCTGGCGATCAGCGATGGCAACACCAGCAGGTGGTGGATGTTGTTGCGGTAATAGGTCATCAGCACCGCCTGCTCGCGCGGCAGGATGATGATGTCGCCGATGTTGTCCTTTTCCACCTCGAACTTGTTCATGTTCAGCGCGTGATCCAGCAGCTCGTCCGGCGTCTGCGTCGGTACGGTGACATCATGGGCGTAAGGCGCGTTGCGCATCAGCTGCAGGTAACACTCGAGCTGCTCGAGCAGCTGTTCGCGGGTCAGCGAACGCTGGCGCGAGGCCAGCAGCGCGGTGGAACACAGGTTCATGGCGTTGGCCGCGGCGGCGTTGTTGATGCGCACCATGATCTGGCCGGCCAGATCGTTGACCGTCGGCGTCAGCCAGCTTGGGCGTTGAGCTTCGATCGGATCGATCGACTCGCGCCACTGCGGCACGTGCTGGTTGAGGTAAGCGGTCAACGGCAGCGGTTCGCCGAAGTTGACGTAACCCTGGCCCAGATTGCGCAGCTTGCGCAGGCCGCGCAGCATCTGCAGCAGGCTCTCTTTTTCCTTGGTGGCGCCGCGCAGCTCTTTGGCGTAGGTGCCCACTTCCATCACATGCTCGTAGCCGATGTAGATCGGCACCAGCGTGATCGGACGGGCGCCGCCGCGCAGCATCGCCTGGATGGTCATCGACAGGGTGCCGGTTTTCGGTTCCAGCAGACGCCCGGTGCGGGAACGGCCGCCTTCCACGAAATATTCCACCGAGTAACCGCGAGTGAACAGCTCGCCGAGGTATTCGCGGAACACCGTCGAGTACAGCTTGTTGCCTTTAAAGGTGCGGCGGATGAAGAACGCGCCCAGGCGACGGAAGATCGGGCCGGCCGGCCAGAAGTTGAGGTTGATGCCCGCAGCGATGTGCGGCGGCACCAGGCCCTGATGATACAGCACGTAGGACAGCAGCAGATAGTCCATGTGACTGCGGTGGCAGGGCACGTAGACGATCTCGTGGCCGTCCTGCGCCAGCTGGCGCACGCGCTCGGCGTTGGTGACGTTGATGCCCTGATACAGCCGGTTCCAGGTCCAGCTCAGCACGCGGTCGGACAGACGCACGGTTTCGTAGGAGAAATCGGCGGCGATCTCTTCCATCAGCGCGATGGCGTTCTGCTGGGCCTTCTCGTGCGAGATCTTCTTGCTGCGCGCTTCGTCCTCGACCGCTTTTTCGATCGCTTTGGACGCCAACAGCTTGTTGAACAGGTCCTGACGGGCCGGCAGGCTCGGGCCTACCGCGGCCAGGCGCTGACGCGAGAAGTGCATGCGCGCCACGCGCGCCAGTTTCTGCGCGATGGTTTTATCCGTGCCGTGCTCGGTGGCCATGCGGCGCAGCGAAACGGTGTTGGAGAAACGCACGAAGCTGTCGCGGCCGAGCCACAGTACGGCGAAGAATTTCTGCACGCCGTTCAACAGACGCAGGTGTGGCGTGCCGTGACCTTCGCGGCCCGGCGAACGGCCGAACATGACCGAAACCGGCAGCATCTGAATGTCGAGATCCGGATTGCTGCGATGCAGATCCAGATAGTCGTGGAACAGCTTTACCGACTCTTCTTTCGGGGTGTAGTAGCGGAACACGCGCGGGCCGTCGTGAATGAACACGTAGCTCGGCAGCACGGTGCCGTCGATCTCCAGCGCGTTGAGCGGATCGGGCAGATCCTGCGCCAGGCACTGGGTGCGCAGCGTCAGCAAATCCGCCTTGGAATTGTAAGGTAAAACATACAAAATCGGCCGTGAGGGATCCAACCCTAGCTCGGTAACCGGATCTGAAGGGATGACCTTACTTCTTACCAACAATTTAAGTGGTAAATTCAATATTTTATAATAAATTTTACGCCAACCTGACATAACAACGTGAAGCCTCTTGTTAGCAATGCGCCGCAAGCATACCAGAAACCGGGTAGCAGATCTGTGGTGTTCGAAAACCGAGAGCCGTCAGCGCGGACTGTTCTAGACTCTTTTTATTATGACCGACCTCTGAGAAAGGCACGAAAACATGGCAAACCAAGCAACCGGATTGACCCGCATCATCAAGGCCGCCGGCTATTCTTATAAAGGGCTTTCCGCCGCCTGGCAACACGAGGCGGCGTTCCGCCAGGAACTGGTGGTGACCCTCCTGGCTATCATACTGGCTGTCTGGCTGGACGTGGGTGCGATAGCGCGCATTTTATTGATCGGATCGGTGGCGCTGGTGATGATCGTCGAGATCCTGAACAGCGCGATCGAGGCGGTGGTGGATCGCATCGGCAGCGAACACCATGAGCTGTCCGGGCGGGCCAAGGACATGGGATCGGCGGCGGTGTCGCTGGCGATCGTGCTGGCGCTGTTCGTATGGGGCACGGTCTTGTGGCAGCATTTTGGCTGACGAAAGTCGCCTACTGACTGATTTTTATTTATTCTTCGGTTCCCAATCCGCGCTTACCTGTATATACTCACAGCAAGACTGTATAAACAAACAGGGGGCGGAATGAAAGCACTAACTACCAGACAGCAAGAGGTCTACGATCTGATTCGCGATCATATTTCGCAAACGGGCATGCCGCCAACGCGTGCCGAGATCGCGATGCGTCTGGGGTTCCGTTCGCCTAACGCCGCCGAAGAGCACCTGAAGGCGCTGGCACGCAAAGGCGTGATCGAAATCGTCTCCGGTGCGTCGCGCGGTATCCGCCTGTTGATGGAAGAAGAAGAAGGGTTGCCGCTGATCGGTCGCGTCGCCGCCGGCGAACCGCTGCTGGCGCAGCAGCACATCGAAGGGCACTACCAGGTGGATCCTTCCCTGTTTAAACCGAGCGCCGATTTCCTGTTGCGGGTGAACGGCATGTCGATGCGCGACATCGGCATTCTGGACGGCGATCTGCTGGCGGTGCACAAAACGCAAGACGTGCGCAACGGCCAGGTCGTGGTCGCGCGCATCGAAGACGAAGTGACGGTCAAGCGCTTGAAAAAGCACGGTAACATGGTTGAGCTGCTGCCGGAGAACAATGAATTCCAACCGATCGTGGTCGATCTGCGCCAGCAGAATTTCACGATCGAAGGGCTGGCGGTCGGCGTGATCCGCAACGGCGACTGGATTTAATCGCCGCGCCATCACCGCCGCTCCCTGTATCAATCGCCCCTGTTTTGGGGCGTTTTTGTTTCTGACTTCGCCCTTTGTCACTCTGTCACAGGAACATCCCATCATGCGCCTGATTTCCGCCTTCACCAGCGACACCGATAAAGCCCTGTGGCGCCTCGCCCTGCCGATGATTTTCTCCAATATCACCGTGCCGCTGCTCGGGCTGGTGGACACCGCGGTGATCGGCCACCTCGACAGCCCGATCTATTTGGGAGGCGTGGCGATCGGCGCGGTGGCGACCAGCTTCCTGTTCATGCTGCTGCTGTTCCTGCGCATGAGCACCACCGGCCTCGCGGCGCAGGCGCTGGGAGCGAAAAACCCGCAGGCGCTGGCGCGCGCCTTTATGCAACCGCTGCTGCTGGCGCTGTTGGCCGGGGGGGCGATCGTCCTGTTGCGCTACCCGCTGATCGAACTGGCGCTGCGGATCGTCGGCGGCGATGGCGAGGTGCTGGAGCAGGCGCGGCGTTTTCTTGAGATCCGCTGGTTGAGCGCGCCGGCGGCGCTGGCCAACCTGGTGCTGCTGGGCTGGCTGCTCGGCGTGCAGTACGTGCGTGCGCCGGTGATCCTGCTGATCGTCGGCAACCTGCTGAACATCGTGCTGGATATCTGGCTGGTGATGGGCCTGGGCTGGAACGTACGAGGGGCGGCGGCGGCCACCGCCATCGCCGAATATGCCACGCTATTGCTCGGCCTGTGGCTGGCGTGGCGAGTGATGCGTCTGCGCGGTATTACCCTGGCGATGCTGCGTCAGGCCTGGCGTGGCGATCTGCGCCGCCTGCTGGCGCTCAATCGCGACATCATGTTGCGCTCATTGCTGCTGCAGCTGTGTTTTGCGTCGCTGACCATTTTCGGCGCTCGCCTGGGGAGCGATGTGGTGGCGGTTAACGCGGTGTTGATGAACCTGCTGACGTTTACCGCCTATGCGCTCGACGGCTTCGCTTATGCGGTGGAGGCCCATTCCGGCCACGCCTACGGCGCCCGGGACGGCAGCCAACTGCGTAAGGTGTGGCACGCGGCCTGCAGGCAGGCTGGGCTGGTCGCGTTGGCTTTCGGCCTGGCGTATGCCGTTACCGGCCAGCAGATCGTGGCGGCGTTGACCTCCTTGCCGGAGCTGCGCGCGTTGGCCGCCCACTACTTACCGTGGCAGGTCATTCTGCCGCTGGTCGGGGTGTGGTGCTATTTGCTGGACGGCATGTTTATCGGTGCCACGCGCGGCGCCGAGATGCGTAACAGTATGGCGGTGGCCGCGGCAGGATATGGTCTGACGCTGTTCAGCGTGCCGCTGCTAGGCAACCACGGGCTCTGGCTGGCGCTGGCGGTGTTTCTGACGTTGCGTGGCGTGGCGCTGGGTTGGATTTGGCACCGTCATCAGGTGCGCGGCAGCTGGTTTGCTGCACGTTAGACCGGACGCTTTGTTGGGTTAATTATTAATTTATCTTATGTTTTTATTCATGTTTGCTTACATGTTTCCAGCCTGAATATTTCCGGTTTAGTTCGTTGTTTGTTAGCGTTTTTTGTGTTTATTTTTCTTTTTAATGGTTTTTTATTCTGATATTTGGCTTTTTTATTTCCATGTTTAACTAGAATGAATCATGTGGCTGGTGAATGAAGGGGAGCGGTGCTTCTTAAGGTGAAGGGAGTATCAACCAGAAAAACTTCTGTTTAACCCCGGCCGGCGACAGGGATCACTGATTCACCACAGGTTAACGGAGAGACTATGAATAAAGATCAAGCCGACGGTAACTGGAAGCAGCTGAAAGGCAAAGTGAAGGAAAAATGGGGCAAGCTGACCGATGACGATCTGACGGTCATCGAAGGGAAACGCGAACAGCTAGTCGGTAAAATCCAGGAGCGCTACGGTTACCAGAAAGAGGCGGCCGAGAAAGAGGTGAAAGCCTGGGAAGATCACACCAAACACCGCTGGTAACACGCAGGGCCGCCACTGACGGCGGCCGGCAACAGCGCAGGCCGGCGTCGCTCCATCCTCTGGCGCCCCGGCTGCAGGTACAGGGAAGTACCTGACTTCGTCTTACTTCTTCTTGATGGCGATGCTGTGATCGTGTTCGGCGCAGTCATGCTTGCTGTCACAAGCCTCAACTTCAACGCAACCGGCGCACAGACCGTGCGCTTCCACCACGCTGTGCCGCAGCGCAAATCCGGCTTCCTGCGCCAGCTTCTGCAGCGTTTCCTCCACGCCTTCGGTGGTGCGTTCGGTCACCTGGCCGCAGCGGTCGCAGATAAACAGCGCGGACGTATGCATCGGCTGTTCGAAATGGTGGCACAGCACGTAGCTGTTGGCCGATTCCACTCTATGGATAAACCCTTGCTCCAGCAGAAAATCCAGCGCGCGGTAGACCGTCGGCGGCTTGGCCTGCGGTTCGGCGACGCGCAGCAGATCGAGCAGGTCATATGCGCTGATTGCACCGGGTTGCTGAGTCATCAGACGCAGCACTTCCAGCCGTTGCGGCGTCAATCGCACATTGCGTTGCTGGCAGAGGCGTTCAGCCTGCGCCAGCAGCTTTTCCTGGGTGGTTGAGTTCATCGCAAATATCCCGGTACGTAAAAAAGCCGATTTTACCATGATTACGGCGAATCGCCGAGAGTTGCCCCCTTTTCCCCTGAGGATAGCGCAGGGAAAGGCGCGTCGATCGCGCGAAAAGAGAGTTGCATCACAACTTTTCCCCGCCGTCGGGCGGCAAATCAACGTTGCCGGTTTTAGCGCTGGAGAGCGGGGGACGAGAGCGGTATAACGCCTTTCACCCGCGTGATGAGCAGGAGCCCTGTGTGATGACGGAAAGAGAGAAGCTGTTAAGCGGCCTGGAGTACAACAGCCGCGATGAAGAACTGATCGCCCTGTACCATCGGGCGAGGGCGTTGACCAAAAGCTTGGGGGCGCTGGACTCGCATCAGGCGGACGAGAAAAACCGCCTGCTCGGCGAGCTGTTTGGCGCCTGGGGGAAGGCGAGTTGGATTGAAACGCCATTCTGGTGCGACTACGGGCAGCATGTCCGCATCGGTAAAAACTGTTTTATCAACGTCAATGCGGTGTTCCTCGATTGTAATACCATCACCATCGGCGACAACACGCTGATCGGCCCCAACGTGCAAATCTATACGCCGAGCCACCCGCTGAAGGCCGCAGAGCGCTTCACCGGCGATCCGGATTTCCCTTTCCGCACCTCGGCGCAGCCGGTGTCCATTGGCAACAACGTCTGGATCGGCGGCAACGTAGTGATCCTGCCGGGAGTGACCATCGGCGACGGCACGACCATCGGCGCGGGCAGCATCGTCACCGGCGACATCCCGGCCAACGTGCTGGCGCTGGGGCAGCCATGCCGGGTTATCCGCTCGTTGGAATAGGGCGTTATCGACGAGCAGGAGGCAAGGGGGCGGGATGGCTCTCTTTGCGGTGCGGGCCGTCGTTTGCCAACGGGCGGTCATCGGCCAACGCCAAGCGTGCGGCCGCCAGGCGGCTCATGACGGTGCCGATTGGCACCGCCAGCACTTTCGCGGCCTCCCGATAGGATAGCCCTTCGATATACACCAGAAACAGCGCGTTGCGCTGAGCCGCCGGCAGCCGGCTGACGCGTCGCATCACTTCATGGAGCCAGACCGGCTGTTCACCGTTGTCCGCATCGCCCAGCTCTTCCGCCGCCATGCAGCCTTGCCCCTGGCGAAGATGTTGGGCGCGAACTTCATTGAGCCAGATGGAGTGCAGGATGGAAAACAACCAGCGATCCAGGTGCGAACCGGGAGTGAATTGCGCAGCGCGCTCCAGCGCACGCAGGCAGGTCGCCTGCACCAGATCGTCGGCGATATCCCGCCGGTGCGAAAGCACCAGCGCATAGCGCCACAGGCGGGAGAGATAGTGGCCGAGTTCATCGCGTATCGCATCGCCGCTGATAGTCACCTCCGCAGGCGCGTCGGATCAAGATTCCGGGTGGCGGTCGATGGCCGCCGCCAAATCGCGGTACTCCTCGCATTTGGTGCCGCACAGCGACTGGATCACCTGCAGCTGCTGGCGCGCCAGATCGGGTCGGCCTTTCAGCATGTAGGCTTCCCCCAGGTACTCGCGCACTTTAGGGTATTTCGGATCGAGAGCTACTGATTTTAAATAATAGCCGATACCCTCATCGGTGCGGCCAAGTTTGCGCGTGGCGTAGCCGCGATAGTTCAGCGCAACGGCGGTGTTGGGATCTTTCAGCGTGTTGAGCATATCGAGCGCTTCCTGATAGCGGCCGCTTTTCGCCAGCGCATAGGCGTAGTTAGTGCGGTCGACGTCGTCGACCTTGCCGCTTTTATCCACCATGCAGGTCTGAGTTTTGCTGTCGTAGACCTGGCCTTTCGGGCAGGTCGGCGGGGTTTGGCTGCTGCCGTCGCCGCCCATCGCCAGCGCCGTGCCGGAAAACAGCAGGCAGCCGGCAATGGCCGATGCCAGCAGGCGTTTAATGAAGCTGTTCATGGTTGTGTCCTCAAGGCAGAGGCGCCGTGCGCGCCCGTAATGAGATAACACCTGAACGAGTGGGTTTATTCGCCTTGTCTCCGCTTATTTTTGCCGGCGGCAAGCGGGTTTTCCCAACGGCGCCGATTGTCGTTATAATAGCCGTTTGCGGCCGCGCGCCGTTCGTTGAACCCAGACAGACTCAGGTAGCCAGTAACTCAGCATGACGAAAGACAACCACGCCCCAACCTACGCCGCCAATCGTTTCTCCATCGCGCCGATGCTCGACTGGACCGATCGTCATTGCCGTTACTTCCACCGCCTGCTGACCAAGGAAACGCTGCTGTACACCGAAATGGTGACCACCGGCGCGATCATCCACGGCAAGGGCGACTATCTGGCCTACAGCGAAGAAGAGCATCCGGTGGCGCTGCAGCTGGGCGGCAGCGATCCGGCCGCGCTGGCGCATTGCGCCAAGCTGGCGGAGCAGCGCGGTTACGATGAGATTAACCTCAACGTCGGCTGCCCGTCCGATCGCGTGCAAAACGGCATGTTCGGCGCCTGTCTGATGGGCCAGGCGGCGCTGGTCGCCGACTGCATCAAGGCAATGCGCGACGTCGTATCGATACCAGTGACGGTGAAGACCCGCATCGGCATCGACGATCAGGACAGCTACGCCTTCCTGTGCGACTTTATCCAGACCGTCGCCGGGCGCGGCGAGTGCGACATGTTCACTATCCACGCTCGCAAAGCCTGGCTCTCCGGCCTCAGCCCGAAAGAGAACCGCGAAGTGCCGCCGCTGGACTACCCGCGCGTTTATCAGCTGAAACGGGATTTCCCGGCGCTGACCATCGCCATTAACGGCGGAGTGAAAACGCTGGAAGAGGCGCAGCAGCATCTGCAGCATCTGGACGGTGTGATGATGGGGCGCGAGGCGTATCAGAATCCGGGTATCCTGGCGCGGGTCGACAGCGAACTGTTCGGCGCGCAGACCGCGGTGCCGGACAGCGTGGCGATCGTCGAAGCGCTGTATCCGTATATCGAGCGCGAGCTGTCCAACGGCACCTATCTCGGCCACATCACCCGTCACATCCTCGGTTTGTTCCAGGGCGTGCCGGGCGCGCGCCAGTGGCGTCGCCACCTGAGCGAGAACGCCCACAAGCCGGGCGCCGATGCGCGGGTGGTGGAGCAGGCGCTGGCGCTGGTGCGTCAGCCGCGCGTCGAAATGGCGTAACCCGCAAAAAATTTGACCAATAGTTAGTGTTTTTCGCCAGGTATTCGGTACGTTACCGGATGCCTGTCCTATTTTTTCAATAGGTTAGCCCTTCCGCCATTCTGGCACGCTTCTTGTAATCCACTCTGCAGATACGTTGTATTGCAAAGGAGCAATCATGTTGGAAATCTTCTTTCTCATTGGCTTTGTGGTGATGCTGATGGTGACCGGCATCTCGCTGCTGGGGATCTTCGCCGCGTTGTTGGTGGCGGCGGCGTTCATGCTGTTGGGCGGGTTGTTCGCGGTGGTGATTAAGCTGCTGCCGTGGCTGATTTTGGCGGTGGTCGGGGTATGGATTTACCGTTCGATGCAGAAACCGCAGGCCAGGCGTTACTGATTTTTTGCTGAATAATCAGTCAGTCGCGATGAAACTTGCATAACTGCCCGCCACGCTAATGCGGCAGCGATCACAGCTTGGCAGTTTTACCCGGCGATGTGGCACATAAAGCGTGTTTTTTGCCGCACGGGGCTGTTAGGATGTGGGTCGATGCAGTGATGCGACCGATTTCATCACCGTGAGAGACAACCAAAATTCGTGTTGCTGAAGCAACCCCCTGTCTCTGGCGGACTCTGCTCTACCCCTACAAAACGCAGTAACAGAAAGGGCTCCGTAAGGAGCCCTTTTCTTTGGCCGCGATCAGGGGATCAGCAGGCTGGAGCCACTGGTGCTGCGGCTTTCCAGCACCTGGTGCGCACGCTGGGCGTCGGCCAGCGCGAATTTCTGCTCGTCTTTCACTTCTACCCGAATGGCGCCGCTGCCGATCAGCGAGAACAGCTCGTTGCTGGCGTACTGCAGCTCGGCGCGGTTGGTGATATAGCCGTTGAGGGAAGGGCGGGTGACGTACAGCGAGCCCTTCTGATTCAGCAGCGCCAGATCGACGCCGGTCACCGGGCCTGAGGCGTTGCCGAAGCTGACCATCAGGCCGCGACGCTTCAGGCTGTCGAGCGAGGCCAGCCAGGTGCTTTTACCCACCGAATCGTACACCACGCCGACCTTCTCGCCCTGCGTCAGCTCGGCCACCCGCTGGGCGATATCCTCTTTGTGGTAGTTGATGGTGGCCCAGGCGCCGGCCTGTTTCGCCAGCGCGGCCTTCTCGTCGGAACCGACGCTGCCGATCAGGCGCGCACCCAGCGCTTTCGCCCACTGGCAGGCGATCAGCCCGACGCCGCCGGACGCGGCATGGAACAGAAACACTTCACCCGGTTGCACGTCATAGGTCTGGCGCAGCAGGTAGTATACCGTCAGCCCTTTGAGGAAAGAGGCTGCACCCTGTTCAAAGCTAAGGTTGCCCGGCAGCAGCGCCACGCGTTCTGCCGAGACGTTGTGGATCTCGCTGTAGGCGCCGAGCGCCGATTGCGCATACACCACCCGGTCGCCCGGTTTGAGGACGCTGACCCCGGCGCCGACCTTGGTCACCACGCCGGCCGCCTCGGTGCCGAGGCCGCTCGGCAGGCTGGCCGGCGCGTACAGTCCGCTGCGCACATAGGTGTCGATGTAGTTGATGCCGATCGCCTTGTTCTCGATCTGCACTTCGCCGGCAGCCGGATCGAGCGGTGTAAAATCAACGTATTGCAAGACTTCCGGCCCGCCGGTGGCGGAGAATTGAATGCGCTTGGCCATGTTCTACCCTCATTTGGTTATCTGAATTCACCCTATGCCTTTTGGCTGTGGAGATCTAGCCTGCCCGTGCGCCAGCCTGTGGCAATTATGCGGCGGAATCGTGCGGAAAAATCACGTATACTCTTGCGTCAGCAGCCTCACCCTCATTCGCAACCGGATAAAGACTACGTTTCATGGCAGGAAAAAAACCAACCAACAAAACAAACGCGGACGAAACCAGAGAGCGTTCCAGAGATCGTCAGATGGAAGGGCTGAAGATGCCGCCGCACTCGCTGGAGGCCGAGCAGTCGGTGTTGGGCGGTTTGATGCTGGATAACGAGCGCTGGGACAACGTGGCGGAGCGCGTGGTCGCCAACGACTTCTTCAGCCGCCCACATCGCCTGATCTTTACCGAGATGCAGCGTCTGCTGGAGATGAGCAAGCCTATCGACCTCATCACCCTGTCCGAATCGCTCGAGCAGAAGGGTGAACTGGACTCGGTCGGCGGCTTCGCCTACCTGGCCGAGCTGTCGAAAAACACCCCGAGCGCCGCCAACATCGGCGCCTACGCCGACATCGTGCGCGAGCGCGCGGTGGTGCGCGAAATGATCTCGGTGGCTAACGAAATCGCCGACGCCGGCTACGATCCGCAGGGGCGCAGCAGCGAAGACCTGCTCGATCTGGCGGAATCCCGCGTATTCCAAATCGCCGAGAACCGCGCCAGCAAAGACGAAGGCCCGAAGGGCATCGAACGCATCCTGGAAGACACCGTATCGCGCATCGAACAGCTGTATCAGCAGCCGCACGACGGCGTGACTGGGGTCGATACCGGCTATCAGGACCTCAACAAGAAAACCGCGGGCATGCAAAAGTCCGATCTGATCATCGTCGCCGCCCGTCCATCGATGGGGAAAACCACCTTCGCCATGAACCTGTGCGAAAACGCCGCGATGACCCAGGAAAAACCGGTGCTGATCTTCAGCCTGGAGATGCCCGGTGAGCAGATCATGATGCGTATGCTGGCGTCGCTGTCGCGCGTGGATCAGACGCGCATCCGTACCGGCCAGCTCGACGACGAGGACTGGGCGCGCATTTCCAGCACCATGGGCATCCTGCTGGAGAAGCGTAACATGTACATCGACGACTCCTCCGGCCTGACGCCGACCGAGGTGCGCTCGCGCGCGCGGCGCATTTTCCGCGAGCACGACGGGCTTAGCCTCATCATGATTGACTACCTGCAGCTGATGCGCGTGCCGGCCCTGTCCGACAACCGTACGCTGGAGATCGCCGAGATTTCGCGCTCGCTGAAGGCGCTGGCGAAAGAGCTGCAGGTGCCGGTGGTGGCGCTGTCGCAGCTGAACCGTAGCCTGGAGCAGCGCGCTGACAAACGCCCGGTTAACTCCGACCTGCGTGAATCCGGCTCTATCGAGCAGGACGCCGACCTGATTATGTTCATCTATCGTGATGAGGTGTATCACGAGAACAGCGATCTGAAAGGGATCGCGGAAATTATTATCGGTAAGCAGCGTAACGGCCCGATCGGTACCGTGCGCCTTACCTTTAACGGCCAGTGGTCGCGTTTCGACAACTACGCGGGGCCACAATACGATGACGAATAATCAGCTAAGGAACTGAAATGAAAGCGGCAACCGCTGTAATCGACCGCCGCGCTCTGCGACATAATCTGCAACAGGTGCGCCGCCAGGCGCCGCAAAGCCGCCTGATTGCCGTTGTGAAAGCAAACGCTTATGGACATGGCCTGCTGGAAACAGCACACACCCTGCAAGACGCCGATTGCTACGGCGTGGCGCGCATCGGCGAGGCGCTGATGCTGCGCTCCGGCGGCATCGTCAAGCCGATCCTGCTGCTGGAAGGCTTCTTCAGTGCCGAAGATCTGCCGGTGCTGGTGGCGAACAACATCGAAACCGCGGTGCACTGCATCGAACAGCTCGAAGCGCTGGAGCAGGCCGAGCTGGCGCGCCCGGTGCCGGTGTGGATGAAGCTCGATACCGGCATGCATCGGCTGGGGGTGCGCCCCGAACACGCGGAGGCGTTTTATCAGCGCCTGTGCGCCTGCCGCAACGTGGCGCAGCCGGTCAATATCATGAGCCACTTCAGCCGCGCCGATGAACCGGAGTCCGACACCACGTTGAAACAGATCGCCCGCTTCGAGCAGTTCGCGTGCGGCAAACCGGGCCAGCGCTCGGTCGCCGCCTCCGGCGGCACGCTGCTGTGGCCGGACGCCCACAACGAGTGGGTGCGCCCCGGCATCATTCTGTACGGCGTGTCGCCGCTGGATAACGGCAGCGGCGCCGAGCATGGTCTGCAGCCGGCGATGACCCTGAAATCCAGCCTGATCGCGGTGCGCGAGCACAAGGCCGGCGAAGCGGTCGGCTACGGCGGCACCTGGGTCAGCCCGCGCGATACCCGGCTGGGCGTGGTGGCGATGGGATACGGCGACGGTTATCCGCGCAGCGCGCCGACCGGCACGCCGATCCTGATCAACGGCCGCGAAGTGCCGATTGTAGGCCGGGTGTCGATGGACATGATTTCGGTCGATCTCGGGCCGGATGCCGCCGATAAGGTGGGGGATGAAGCGGTGCTGTGGGGGCCGGCATTGCCGGTCGAGCGTATCGCCGCCTGCACCGGCATCAGCGCTTATGAACTGATCACCAAGCTCACGCAGCGCGTGGCGATGGAATACATCGGCGACTGATGCGCCGCAGGGGCCGACGTGCGTCGGCCCCGTTTCTCAGCGCGTTACTTCTTTACCGCCAACCACTTGTCGATAACCTTCTGATACTCGCCGGTCGCCTTGGCCAGGTGCAGCCACTGATCCACATACAGTTTCCAGCTCAGATCGTCGCGCGGCAGCATGTAAGCCTTCTCGCCGTACTGCATCGGTTTGGTCGGATTCACCGCGCACAGCTTCGGATAGCGCTTCTGCTGGTACAGCGCCTCGGAAGCGTCGGTGATCATCACGTCGGCCTTGCGGTCCACCAACTGCTGGAAAATGCTCATGTTGTCGTGCGTGAGCGTCAGTTTGGCCTTCGGCAGATAGGCGTGCACGAAGGCTTCGTTGGTGCCCCCCGCCGGTTCCAACAGACGCACCGACGGCTTGTTGATCTGCTCGAGAGTGCGGTATTTCTTCACGTCGGTGCAGCGCACCAGCGGGATTTTGCCGTCGGTATCCAGCTTGTCGGCGAAGAACACCTGTTTTTGCCGCTCCAGCGTGACGGATATGCCGCCCATTGCGATGTCGCACTTGCCGGAGGCGAAGTCCGGGGTCAGGGTTTTCCAGCTGGTTTTCACCCACTTCACTTTCGCGCCCAGACTCTTGGCCAGCGATTCTGCCATGTCGATATCGATGCCTTCATAGCTGCCGTCTTCCTTGAGGAAGGTATAGGGCTTGTAGTCGCCGGTGGTGCAGACCTCCAGGATCTTTTGCTGCAGCACTTTATCCAGGTGGGATTGCGCGCTGGCGCTGCCGGCGCCGAGCAGCAGCGCGAGGGGGAGTAGCTTTTTCATCTGGCGTCCTTTTTATACATTCGTGGTTTTATGCGTTACTTCGCCGTTAATTGTCGTTTGTCTGCATGAGTTAGCCGTTTTTTATGCCGCTTACCGGCGAAAACGCCGGGCGTTGCTGCTGTACGCGATTCAAGCGCCAGGGTGTGACGTCGGCAACGGTAAAAAAACTGGTAGGCTGTAACGTCAACATTTATTAACACAGTTTACAGGTGGCTATGTACAACATTGACGATTTTGATATGAAAATCCTGACGCTGTTACAGGCCAACGGCCGTCTGACCAATCAGGAGCTGAGCGAGCTGGTGGGGCTCTCGGCCTCCCAATGTTCGCGGCGGCGCATCAGCCTGGAGCAGGCGCAGCTGATCCGCGGCTACCACGCGCGGCTGGCGCCGGAGGCGGTCGGCCTGGGGCTGGTGGGGCTGATTGAAGTCAGCCTGATCACGCACGCGCAGGAGCAAATCGACAGCTTTCATCAGATGCTGGAGGACGTGGACGCGATCCTTGACGCTTACAAGACCACCGGCGACGCCGATTACCTGCTGAAAGTGGCGGTGGCTGACCTGCCGGCGCTGAGCGAATTCATCAGCCAGACGCTGTCGCCGCACAAAAGCGTGGCGCATATCAAAACGGCGGTGGTGCTCAATCGCATCAAGGAAAACGGTTTGTTGCCGGTGACGCGAGAAAGCTGAAACCGAATGCGCTTTTCCGTCTATATTAGGAACGTAACGCTGTGCCTAAACCACAATAAATAAACCAGGAGAAAAACCCCGTGTTCCAGAACGTTGACGCCTATGCCGGCGATCCCATTCTGTCGCTGATGGAAAAATTCAAACAAGACCCGCGCGCGCACAAGGTGAACCTGAGTATCGGCCTGTACTACGATGCGCAGGGCATCATCCCCCAGATGCGGGCGGTCGCCGCGGCGCAAGCGCAGTTGAACAGCGTCGAGCACGGCGCCTCGGTATACCTGCCGATGGAAGGGCTGCAACCCTATCGCTCCGCCATCCAGCAGCTGCTGTTCGGCGCGCAGCATCCGATGCTGCAGCAGGGGCGCATCGCCACCATTCAGACCGTTGGTGGTTCCGGCGCGTTGAAAGTGGGCGCCGACTTCCTGAAAAGCTACTTCCCGGATTCGCAGGTGTGGGTCAGCGATCCGACCTGGGAAAACCACGTCGCCATCTTCAGCGGCGCCGGTTTCAAAGTGAATACCTATCCGTATTTCGACAGCGAAAGCCTGGGCGTGAAGTTCGACGCCATGCTCGCTGCGCTGAAACAGCTGCCGAAGCACAGCATCGCGCTGCTGCATCCGTGCTGCCACAACCCGACCGGTTCCGACCTGACCCCCGCCCAGTGGGATGAGGTGGTCAAGGTGATCGCCGAGCGTGAAATCATTCCGTTCCTCGATATCGCCTATCAGGGCTTCGGCGGCGGCATGGAGCAAGACGCCTACGCCATTCGCGCCATCGCGGCGGCCGGCCTGCCGTGCCTGGTGAGCAACTCGTTCTCGAAGATCTTCTCGCTGTACGGCGAGCGCGTCGGCGGCCTGTCGGTGGTGTGCGAAAGCGAAGAGGCGGCCGGGCGCGTGCTGGGCCAACTGAAGGCCACCGTGCGCCGCAACTACTCGAGCCCGCCGAACTTCGGCGCGCAGCTGGTGGCCAAGGTGCTGAACGACGCCCAGCTGAAAACCCAGTGGCTGGACGAAGTGGAGAGCATGCGCACCCGCATTCTCGAGATGCGTCACGCGCTGGTGGACACCCTGAAGAGCGCGCTGCCGCAGCGCAACTTCGATTACCTGCTGGCTCAGCGCGGCATGTTCAGCTACACCGGCTTCAGCGCGGCGCAGGTCGATCGCCTGCGTGAAGAGTTTGGCGTCTATCTGATCCATAGCGGCCGCATGTGCGTGGCCGGCCTGAACCACAACAATGTGCGTCAGGTGGCCGAGGCGTTTGCCGCGGTGCAGTAACGCCTGTTAGTCTGAACGGACGTTCATCGGGGAGCGATAGCGATATCGCTCCTTTTTTATTGCCGGCGCGCCGCCGAAGTTGCCGCAAACCGGAGAGAGAATATACTGATTGAGGGGCGCTCACTCATGTGGCATCAGCAAACGCTAATCCTCAGCGCAAAAGCGCGTGGCTTTCATCTGGTTACCGACGAGATCGTCAACCAGTTAACCCACTTACACCGCCTGCAAACCGGCCTGCTGCATCTGTTGCTGCAGCATACCTCGGCCTCGCTGACGCTCAACGAGAACTGCGATCCCACGGTGCGAGCCGATATGGAGCAGCATTTCCTGCGCCAGGTGCCGGAAAACGCACCCTATCAACATGACTACGAAGGGCCGGACGACATGCCGGCGCACATCAAATCCTCGCTGCTGGGCGCTTCCTTGACGCTGCCCGTCAGGCACGGGCGGCTGATGTTGGGCACATGGCAGGGCATCTGGCTGGGGGAGCACCGCATCCACGGCGGAGCACGCCGTATTGTGGCCACATTACAGGGGGAATAACCCAATGAATAACAGCGCATTGCTGGAGTACTGCATGGCGAAACCGGGCGCGGAGCAGAGCGACCAGAACCAGTGGCAGGCCAGCCAGATCAAGGTGGGCGACGTGATGTTCGCGATGGTGTGCGAGGTCGAAGGGCGGCCGGCGCTGGCAATCAAGTCCAGCCCGGAGCTGGCGGAAAGCCTGCGCGAGCACCACCCGGAGATCGTCGCCTGCGACGGCCTGAACAAGGCGCACTGGAATACGGTGTTTCTCGACGGCAACCTGCCGAACTCGCAGTTTTATACGCTGATCGACAGCTCCTATCAGCTGGTGGTGGAAGGCCTGCCCGAACACGTGCGCCAGGAACTGCGCGCCTGATTGCCGGGCGGCGGCACCGCCCGTTTTTCTCCTGCTTTTTCGTGTTAAATCGTGATCGCGGCTTTAAATTGGGAACGTTCCCTTTTTGTCGTCAGGAAAAAACGGCTACGCTTGGGCATTCAAGAAACGCGATAAGATTAAGGAGGCCGACATGGCCATCAGCGAAGAAAAGCGCAAGATGATCGCCGGGGAGCTGTACGACGCCGGTGATGACCTGCTGCGCAGCGAACGTCGGCGCGCGCGCCAGTTGACGCATCGCTATAACCACTCCTCGCCGGAAGAGGGCGAGCTGCGCAAACAATGGCTGGACGAGCTGCTGGGCGGCTATCAGGGCGGCACCATCGAGCCGACCTTCCGCTGCGACTACGGCTATAACATCTATCTCGGCAAGAACTTCTACGCCAATTTCGACTGCGTGATCCTCGACGTGTGCGAGGTGCATATTGGCGATAACTGCCTGCTGGCGCCGGGCGTGCATATCTACACCGCCACCCATCCGCTGGACGCCGAGACCCGCGTCGGCGGCGCGGAGTTCGGCAAGCCGGTCAAGATTGGCGACAACGTGTGGATCGGCGGGCGCGCGGTGATCAATCCGGGCGTGACCATCGGCGATAATGCGGTCGTGGCCTCCGGCGCGGTAGTGACCAAAGACGTGCCGGCCAACTGCGTGGTGGGCGGCAACCCGGCCAGGGTCATCAAGCAGCTATAAAAAAACGGGCGCCGCCGGGCGCCCGCTGTCATCAGGCTCGCAGCGAGTCGATATCCACCACGAAGCGGTACTTCACGTCGCTTTTCAGCATGCGCTCATAGGCCTCATTAATTTGCTGCATCGGGATCAGCTCGATATCGGACGTGATGCCGTGTTGGCCGCAGAAGTCCAGCATCTCTTGCGTTTCCGCGATGCCGCCGATCAGCGAACCGGCGATACGGCGGCGCTTCATGATCAGGTTGAACACCTGCGGCGACGGATGATCGTGCTCCGGCGCGCCGACCAGCGTGAGGGTGCCGTCGCGGCGCAGTAAGTTGAGGAACGGGTTCAGATCGTGCTGAGCCGCTACCGTGTTGAGGATGAAGTCGAAGCTATTAACGTGCTGCGCCATTTCATCCGGGTTGCGTGAAATCACCACTTCATGGGCGCCGAGGCGCTTGGCGTCTTCTATTTTCGACGGCGAGGTGGTGAACAGCACCACGTGCGCGCCCATCGCCTGCGCCAGTTTGACGCCCATGTGCCCCAGCCCACCGAGGCCGACGATGCCGACCTTTTTGCCTGGCCCCGCGCCCCACTGGCGCAGCGGCGAATAGGTGGTGATGCCGGCGCACAGCAGCGGCGCGACCCCGGCCGGATCGAGGTTTTCCGGCACGCGCAGCACGAAGTCCTGATCTACCACCAGATTGGTGGAGTAGCCGCCGTAGGTTACGGCACCGGTCTGACGATCCTGGCCGTTATAGGTGCCGGTAAAGCCGTTCTCGCAATACTGTTCCAACCCCTCATCGCAGCTCGGACAGCTGCGGCAGGAATCCACCATGCAACCGACGCCGACCAGATCGCCGACCCGGTAACGCGAGACATGGCCGCCGACGGCGCTGACGCGCCCGACGATTTCATGGCCTGGTACCACCGGGTAAATCGTATTGCTCCATTCGTTGCGAGCCTGATGCAGGTCCGAATGGCAGACACCGCAGAACAACACCTGAATTTGCACATCGTGGTCGCGCAGGGCGCGCGGTGGGTAATCGAAAGGCACCAGCGCAGACTTCGCATCATGCGCGGCATAGGCATGGGTAATGTTCATGGTCGCTCCAGTTATCAATGTAGGGGGGACAACGCTTGGCCGGCAGCGGAGTGCCGGTAAGATGCGGCCTGAATCAGACAGGGCGGCCGCCGAGGGAACATTGATGATAAAAGCGGTGAGTGCGGAGGGAAATGCCTGAAAATGTCGAAATCTTGCCCGTTTCTGTTTGATTGCAATGAAACGGGTCAGCGTGCGGGTCGCCTGAACGACGGCCCGCACGTTGGCGATATTACTTGTTCAACAGCGGTTTCAGGAAGCGCGCGGTGTGCGATTTTTCACACTCGGCCACGGTTTCTGGCGTGCCGGCGACCAGGATCTCGCCGCCGCCGCTGCCGCCTTCCGGCCCCAGATCGACGATCCAGTCGGCGGTCTTGATCACGTCCAGGTTATGCTCGATGACCACGATGGTATTGCCCTGATCGCGCAGCTGATGCAGCACCGCCAACAGCTGTTGGATATCGGCGAAGTGCAGGCCGGTAGTCGGTTCGTCGAGGATATACAGCGTCTGGCCGGTGCCGCGTTTCGACAGCTCGCGCGCCAGCTTGACGCGCTGCGCCTCCCCGCCGGAGAGCGTGGTGGCCGACTGGCCGAGGCGGATGTAGGACAGGCCGACATCCATCAGGGTCTGCAGCTTGCGCGCCAGCGCCGGCACTGCGTCGAAGAAGTCACGCGCTTCTTCGATGGTCATCTCCAGCACTTCGTGGATGCTCTTGCCCTTGTACTTCACTTCCAGCGTTTCGCGGTTATAGCGTTTGCCCTTGCACTGGTCGCACGGCACGTAGATGTCCGGCAGGAAGTGCATTTCGACCTTGATCACCCCGTCGCCCTGGCAGGCTTCACAGCGCCCACCCTTGACGTTGAAGCTGAAGCGGCCCGGCGTATAACCGCGGCTGCGCGATTCCGGCACGCCGGCGAACAGCTCGCGCACCGGGGTGAAGATACCGGTGTAGGTGGCCGGGTTGGAGCGTGGCGTACGGCCGATCGGGCTCTGATCGATGTCGATCACCTTGTCGAAATGTTCCAGGCCGGTCACTTCGCGGAACGGCGCCGGCTCGGCGATGGTGGCGCCGTTAAGCTGGCGCTGGGCGATCGGGAACAGCGTATCGTTGATCAGCGTCGATTTGCCGGAGCCGGACACGCCGGTGATGCAGGTAAACAGACCGACCGGCAGCGTCAGCGTCACGTCCTTCAGGTTGTTGCCGCGCGCGCCGCTCAGCTTCAACACTTTGGTCGGATCGGCCGGCACACGCTGCGCGGGAATGGCGATCTCGCGCTTGCCGCTGAGGAACTGGCCGGTCAGCGATTCCGGCTGCGCCATGATGTCGTCGACGGTGCCTTCTGCCACCACCTGGCCGCCGTGCACGCCGGCGCCGGGGCCGATGTCGATCACGTGGTCGGCGGCGCGGATGGCGTCTTCGTCATGCTCCACCACGATCACCGTGTTGCCGAGGTTACGCAGGTGGATCAGCGTTTCCAGCAGGCGCTCGTTATCGCGCTGGTGCAGGCCGATCGACGGCTCATCCAGCACGTACATCACGCCCACCAGGCCGGCGCCGATCTGGCTGGCCAAACGAATACGCTGCGCTTCACCGCCGGAGAGCGTTTCCGCCGACCGGGACAACGACAGGTAGTTCAGGCCGACGTTCACCAGGAATTTCAGGCGATCGCCGATCTCTTTCAGCACTTTCTCGGCGATCTTGGCGCGCTGGCCGCTGAGCTTCATGTTCTGGAAGAAGGTCATCGCATGGCCGATGCTCAGATCGGAGATTTCCGGCAGCGTGGTGTCTTCGACGAACACGTTGCGCGCTTCTTCGCGCAGACGGGTGCCGTGACACGAGGCGCAAGGGCGGTTGCTGATGAACTTCGCCAGCTCTTCGCGCACCGCGCTGGATTCGGTCTCTTTATAGCGGCGCTCCATGTTGTGCAGCACGCCTTCGAACGGATGGCGGCGCACGGTGGTGTCACCGCGATCGTTGATGTATTTGAATTCGATCGACTCTTTGCCAGAGCCGCTCAGCACCGCCTTCTGTACGTCGGCGCTCAGGGTGTTGAACGGCGCTTCGACGTCGAACTCATAGTGCTCCGCCAGTGAACGCAGCATCTGGAAATAGTAGAAGTTGCGGCGATCCCAGCCGCGGATCGCGCCGCCGGCCAGCGACAGCTCGGGGTTTTGCACCACGCGATCCGGATCGAAGAACTGCTGCACGCCCAGGCCATCGCAGGTCGGGCAGGCGCCGGCCGGGTTGTTGAAGGAAAACAGGCGCGGTTCCAGCTCGCGCATGCTGTAGCCGCAGATCGGGCAGGCGAAGTTGGCGGAGAACAGCAGCTCGTCCGCTTTTTCGTCGTCCATGTCCGCCACCACCGCGGTGCCGCCGGACAGCTCCAGCGCAGTTTCGAACGATTCGGCCAGGCGTTGCGCCATGTCGTCGCGCACCTTGAAGCGATCGACCACCACTTCGATGGTGTGTTTTTTCTGCAGCTCCAGCTTCGGCGGATCGGACAGATCGCACACTTCACCGTCGATGCGCGCGCGGATATAGCCCTGGGCGGCCAGGTTTTCCAGCGTTTTGGTGTGCTCGCCCTTGCGATCTTTCACTACTGGCGCCAGCAGCATCAGGCGCTTGCCTTCCGGCTGGCTCAGCACGTTATCGACCATCTGGCTGACGGTTTGCGCCGCCAGCGGCACATGGTGATCCGGGCAGCGTGGCTCGCCGACACGGGCGAACAGCAGGCGCAGGTAGTCGTGGATCTCGGTGATGGTGCCGACCGTGGACCGCGGGTTGTGCGAGGTGGATTTCTGCTCGATGGAGATCGCCGGCGACAGACCTTCAATATGGTCGACGTCCGGCTTTTCCATCAGCGACAGGAACTGGCGCGCATAGGCGGAGAGTGATTCGACATAGCGCCGCTGCCCTTCGGCGTACAGCGTATCGAAAGCCAGCGAAGACTTGCCGGAACCGGACAGGCCGGTGACGACGATCAGTTTGTCACGCGGGATGATCAGGTTGATGTTTTTCAGATTATGGGTTCGAGCACCACGAACTTCGATATTGTCCATTTACACTTCCCGTCTTGATGATACACCGCGCCTGTCGCGATTTTTGCGGGGGATTTTGTGATGGATCTCGCAAAAAACCGGCACAGCCAGGTCGAAACGCATAATTATGACACAAAAAAACCTGAATGAATATCCAGTATGAGAATGCAACAAGGTCGATCGAAAAGACAATTCTGGAATGCAATTCGCACTTATCAACACGGGTGTGGTTTCGTACTCAGCGTGGTAAACTGACGCGTTTATACTGTGTAGAAATCAATCATCGGGAGAAGTGCTCATGGCCAGCAGAGGCGTAAACAAAGTAATTCTGGTCGGGAATCTGGGTCAGGATCCAGAAGTCCGTTACATGCCGAACGGCGGCGCAGTGGCCAACATTACCCTGGCGACCTCCGAAAGCTGGCGTGACAAGGCGACCGGCGAACAGAAAGAGAAGACCGAGTGGCACCGCGTCGTGCTGTTCGGCAAACTGGCCGAAGTGGCGGGCGAATACCTGCGTAAAGGCTCTCAGGTCTACATCGAAGGCTCCCTGCAGACGCGTAAATGGACCGATCAGGCCGGCGTGGAAAAATACACCACCGAAGTGGTGGTTAACGTTGGCGGTACCATGCAGATGCTGGGCGGCCGTCAGGGCGGCGGCGCACCGGCCGGTCAATCTGCCGGCGGCCAGGGCGGTTGGGGCCAGCCTCAGCAGCCACAGGGCGGCAACCAGTTCAGCGGCGGCCAGCAGCAGTCTCGCCCGGCGCAGAGCAGCGCTCCGGCGGCCAGCAGCAACGAACCGCCAATGGATTTTGACGACGATATCCCGTTCTAAGCCTGGCGACAGTGCTAAAAAAACCCCGCTCAGGCGGGGTTTTTTGTGGGCGCTCGCTGCCGATTTTCTGCGGCGGTGTCGCCAATCAGTAAATGGCTACCGGGTTGATGTTGACCTGCGTTGAACCGACATACAGCGGTTGCCCCAGCACGAACAGGAATTCCCAGGTTTTCGTGCGCACCAGTGGGCGGCTGTCGATCAGTTCCAGGTTATAGACGCCGCGCTTGGCCAGCAGGTATTGGTTGACCGGGAACTCTTCGTCATTTTTCGGGTTAGGGTACACTTCGGAGGCCCAGGTATCACCGCCAAAGGCCACGATGCCTTGGTCAGCCAGCCACTTCGCCGCTTCCATGCCGATACCCGGTTCGACCTCCAGGAATTTTTTATTGTCCTTACCAATCAGCTCCAGCCAACCGGTATTAAATAAAACAACGTCGCCTTTTCTTAAGCTAATGCCCTGCTTCTTAAGCACCGCTTGAATATCCGCAACGGAAAATTCGGTGCCGCCCGGAACGATGTCTTTATGATAATAAGCCGTCATATCGAGCACCACGCCGCGGGTGACCATGGGCGGCACTTTTTCCACGCCCAATTTTTTCACGCCATCAACGGTGACGAAGTCCGCCGCCTTATTGCCGTTATAATAAACGTTGTCGATGCCGATATGGCCTATACCGTTCAACTGGGTGCCGACGCCGGTCCAGGCATTCACCAATTCATCATTAAAGGTGAATTTATTTGGGCCAAGCGTTTTGCCGTCCTGCTGACCAGGCTGAATATTATATAAACGGAAGCTACGGTGGCGGAACGCCGGGAAATCTTTATCGACGGGAACCGCCAATGACAATGTCTTGCCCTGTTTTACCAGTTGCACGGACTGTAGTACCCCTTCCGGCGTGAGCAGGTTGGCGGCGCCGATTTCGTCTTTTGCACCGTAAACAGAAGGGTACCAGTCTGACGGCTGAGCGGCGGACTCTGCGGCCTGTGCAGGCACTGTGGCAAGCAAAGGCAGCAAGAGGGAGAGGCGATACAATGATTTCATCAGTGACTCATCCTTATAACGACGTAGTGCAGAGTGAATGAAAATGAACCGTCCGGACATAGGCGACGTCAGGCCGCCGAATAATAACCGGTAGAGAAAGAGGCTCATTTTTAGTACGCGGGTGTTTTAGCGTAATGCTTTATAAAGCATGGCGAATAACCACCCGACGATGACTTCCTTATGCGGAAATAAATAACGCCGTGCGAGCGGCGTCATTGATATTATTTTTTCAGCTCTGCACTCATGGTGACGAAATTGCCCATGTAGGCGCTGGTGATTTTGTAGCCGCTTGCACCGGCCTCTTGCGCTTTTTTAGCGATGAGAGCTTCGGTGGAGTCCAGCGTTCTACCGGTTGCGGTAACGCTTTCTGCTGCGGCGTTAAACGACAACATGGAAAACAGAGCGAGTGAAATAACGGTGGTCATGGTTTTCATATCTTTATCCTGTGTTCGACAATTCGAAAAATAAGGGTGTCCGGTACGACACGATGGAGCGAAGGATAAAGGGGACGGTGAGGTGAATAAATAACAGAATCGTCAATAAACTATTCCGTTTTTGTACATAAACTGATTCGATTGTTGTCTTTCAAGCGGTATTGGTGGGGTATAGCGGGGGGGGGGGGCGAACGGGTATGTATCGACCTTCAGGCTTACACTCCGCGACAGGCGAATAAATAAAAAGCCCCTTACGGGGCTTGGACGTTACGCCGAGAAACCGCCGTCTATGCTCAGGCTGGCGCCGGTGATGTAACCCGCCTGCGGGCCGGCGAGGTAGGCGACGAAGCTGGCGATCTCTTCATCTTTGCCGTAGCGGCCGATCGCCATCAGCTGCTTGAGTTGATCGGCGAATTCGCCGGCGTCCGGGTTCATCTCGGTGTCTACCGGGCCGGGCTGCACGTTATTGACGGTGATGCCGCGCGGGCCGAGATCGCGCGCCATGCCTTTGGTCAGGCCGATCAGTGCCGATTTGCTCATCGCATACACCGCCGCGCCGCCGAACGGCACGCGCTCGGCGTTGGTGCTGCCGATGTGGATGATGCGCCCGCCGTCATTCATGTGGCGCGCCGCTTCCTGGCTGGCGACGAACACGCTGCGCACGTTGACCGCTAGCATGCGATCCAGATCGTCCAGCGCCAGCGCTTCGGTGCCGCCCAGTGTAAACACCCCGGCGTTGTTCACCAGAATATCCAGGTTGCCGAAGTGGCTGACGGCCTGACGCACCGCCTGCTGCAGCGCCGCCGCATCGGCGCTGTCGGCCCTGATGGCGAGGGCTTTGCCGCCGGCGGCGGTAACGGCGCTTGCCACCGCTTCGGCGCGATCGGCCGAGGCGGCGTAGGTAAAGGCGACCGCGGCCCCTTCACTCGCCAACCGTTTGACGATGGCGGCGCCGATGCCGCGTGAGCCGCCTTGGACGAATGCGACTTTGCCTTGCAGAGGATGTGCTGTGGTCATGTTATTTCTCCAAAGTGGGTGAGGGTAAGGCGTTATTCCCAGTATCGGTGAAATGTCCGGCGGCCACTGTTCACAAAGAGCTTTGCCTGCCCACAACGAGAAAAGCCCCTTGCGGGGCTTCTTTCTTCCGTCGGTTGGCTGTTCGACGATCAGTTGAAGATTTCTGCGGTGCCGTACAGTTTGTTCTGGCCGCCGGCGGCGACGATGCGGTAGGAGCTGGCGCCCGACGCGGCGGCTTTGCTGGCCAGTTCGCTTTCCAGCGCGCTCAGGTTGGTGGCGCCGCTAACGGAGATTACGCCGATTTTTTGGGCGTCTGCAGCGGGTTGGCTGGAAGGCAGGTCAGCGGCGAAGGTAGCGAAAGAAGCGGTAGCCAGCAGCGCAGCGGTAGCAAAAATTTTGACGTTTTTCATGATGTGTTCCTCAGAGTATTTGTTAGGTGAGAGCCCGTTGCCTCTCGATGTGTTAAATAGTAGTGCACCGGGTGTGAATAAAAAATCGGAGAGTTTTGAGTATCTCTGTCAAATAAACTGATTGTTTTTCACCCGCTGGCGCGCGGTAAAAATCGCCACTACCCTTTACAGAGGATCTTTAACCGGAGAAGCGTAATGACGGTAAACGCGTTTATCGGCAGCTGGGCGCTGGTGTCGTCGGTGTTCAAAAACCAGAACGGCGAGCTGAATTACCCGCTGGGCGAGCAGGTGTTGGGGCGCATCCACTATGAGGCCAACGGCACGATGGCGGCGCAGCTGTATAGCGCCGTGCGGCCGCGTTTCGCCGCCGACGATTTGGCGCAGGGGTCTGAGCGGGAGATCCGCGCCGCCTTCATCAATATGATTTGCTACTTCGGCCACTATCAGGTGGAGGAAAGCGAACAGCGGGTGGTGCATCAGGTCGAAGGCTGTTCGTTCCCCAATTGGGTAGGCAGCCGTCAGGTGCGTTTTTACGCTTTCAGCGGCGATCGGCTGACGTTGCGCACGGTGCCCTTGCAGCTCGGCAACGGCGTGCAGGTTGGCGAACTGGTGTGGCAGCGGACAGGGGCTTCGTCATGATCATTGTTCATCATCTCAACCACTCGCGATCGCAGCGCATTCTGTGGTTTTTGGAAGAGCTGGGCGTGCCCTATCAGGTGCAACGCTACGAGCGCGATCCGCAGACCCTGCTGGCGCCGGCGGCGCTGAAAAAGATCCATCCGCTGGGCAAATCGCCGGTGATCGTCGACGGCGATCTGACGCTGGCGGAATCCGGCGCCATCATCGAATACTTGCAGGAAGCCTATGACGCGCAGGGCATGTTCATGCCGACCGACTTCCACGCGCGCCAGCAGTATCGCTATTGGCTGCACTACGCCGAAGGATCGCTGATGCCGCTGTTGGTGATGAAGCTGGTGTTCAGCCGCCTTGGCCAGCCGCCGATCCCCTGGCTGCTGCGGCCGGTGGCCGGCGCGATCGGCAAGGGCGTGCAGCGCGAATACCTCGACAAACAGATCGCGCCGCACTGCGAATACCTCGAACAGCACCTGAACAAGGGCAGCTGGTTTGTCGGCAACGATTTCAGCGCGGCGGATATTCAGATGAGCTTTCCGCTGGAGGCGATGGCGGCGCGCGGCGCGTTGGACAATTGCCCGAAACTGCGCGGCTTCCTGCAGCGCATTCATGCCCGGCCCGCCTACCAGCGGGCATTGGAGCAGGGCGGCCCTTACGACCTGCTGAGTTAAGCGGATGGGCTATACTCGATGGGGTCATTCTTCATCGGAGGTAGCCCATGGCTACGCAAATCTTCGTTAACCTACCCGTACGCGATCTGCCCGCCTCGATGGCGTTTTTCACCCACCTGGGGTTCGCTTTCAACCCGCAATTTACCGACGATACCGCCGCGTGCATGGTGGTCAGCGACACGATTTACGTGATGCTGCTGACCCATGACAAATTCAGGATGTTTACCCCGAACCCGATCGGCGACGCCAAACAGGCCACCGAGGTGCTGGTGTGCCTGTCGCAACCCAGCCGGGCGGCGGTGGACGAACTGGTGCGCAAGGCGATCGCCGGCGGCGGCAACACTTATCATCAGCCACGCGACTACGGCATGATGTATGGCCATGGCTTTCAGGACCTGGACGGCCATATCTGGGAATTGATGTATATGGATCCCGCTGCGGTACAGGCGCAATAATCTCGCCGGGGCGTCCGTCGCCCCGGTTTTATCGTGCAGACGCCATTCCCGCCACTTTCTGCATAAATTGCCGCGATCTTTAGTTGATTAGACGCCATGGAAGGCAGGATAATCGTTTGCCTTGAATAAACCACCATAAATTACCCGTACCGCGCGCTGCGAGTTAAACGTTTGCCTTGGTGCGCATTGCCGTTGGCGATGCGACGGAAGGGCAAGGAAGCGGAACGTGACGTAAACGATTACGTGGCGATCGGGCGCGGGCGAGATGACAGGCCTGCTGTGACGGGCCGATTAATGAAACACAGGGGAAGTAACCTATGTCGAACTCTCAAGCGAACCACGCCGCAAAACCAACCGGCGGGCTTGATGGCTATTTTAAAATTTCCGCGCGCGGCAGCAGCGTGCGACAGGAAGTGGTGGCGGGGCTGACCACCTTCCTGGCGATGGTGTACTCGGTGATCGTGGTGCCGAGCATGCTGGGCAAAGCGGGTTTCCCGCCGGCGGCGGTGTTTGTCTCTACCTGCCTGGTGGCCGGGCTGGGCTCGCTGCTGATGGGGCTGTGGGCTAACCTGCCGATGGCCATCGGCTGTGCGATTTCATTGACCGCTTTCACCGCCTTCAGCCTGGTGCTGGGCCAGCACATCAGCATTCCGGTGGCGCTGGGCGCGGTGTTCGTGATGGGCGTGCTGTTTACCGTCATCTCGGTCACCGGCATCCGCGCCTGGATCCTGCGTAACCTGCCGATGGGCGTGGCGCACGGCACCGGCATCGGCATCGGTCTGTTCCTGCTGCTGATCGCCGCCAACGGTGTCGGCCTGGTGGTGAAGAACCCGCTGGATGGCCTGCCGGTGGCGCTTGGCGCCTTCACCTCCTTCCCGGTGGTGATGACGCTGGTCGGCCTGGCGGTGATCTTCGGCCTGGAGAAGCTGCGCGTGCCCGGCGGCATTCTGCTGGTGATCATCGCCATTTCCATCATCGGCCTGATCGTCGATCCGGCGGTGAAATACCAGGGGCTGTTCGCCATGCCGAGCCTGGCGGACGCTGACGGCAAATCGTTGATCTTCAGTCTGGATATCATGGGCGCGTTGCAACCGGTGGTGTTGCCGAGCGTGCTGGCGTTGGTGATGACCGCGGTGTTCGACGCCACCGGCACCATCCGCGCGGTGGCCGGGCAGGCCAACCTGCTGGATAAAGACGGGCAGATCATCAACGGCGGCAAGGCGCTGACCTCGGATTCCCTGAGCAGCATCTTCTCCGGCCTGGTGGGCGCCGCGCCCGCCGCGGTCTACATCGAGTCCGCTGCCGGCACCGCCGCGGGCGGCAAAACCGGCCTGACCGCCACCGTGGTCGGCATCCTGTTCCTGCTGATCCTGTTCCTGTCGCCGCTGGCCTATCTGGTGCCGGTCTACGCCACCGCGCCGGCGCTGATGTACGTCGGCCTGCTGATGTTGAGCAACGTCACCAAGCTGGACTTCAACGACTTCGTCGACGCAATGGCCGGCCTGCTGTGCGCGGTGTTCATCGTGCTGACCTGCAACATCGTCACCGGCATCATGCTGGGCTTCAGCTCGCTGGTCATCGGCCGCATCTTCTCCGGCGAATGGCGTAAGCTGAACATCGGCACCGTGCTGATCGCCGTGGCGCTGGTGGCGTTCTACGCCGGCGGCTGGGCGATTTAAGCCTCTTGGGTTTCCCTCGCCCATCGGGCGGGGGAGCCTGTGACGGCAATTCCCTTCTTAAGATAAGTCTTCTTCTGCTCTGCACCGCGTTTTGAAAGGCACAACAAGCTTTAACGGCTGTAAAAAAAGTGATCTACTATCGGGACCAACGCAGGCCCTGAGCCGATGTCGTCTGAATCGTAGAGTCTAAGGAAAGCATGGAAATCTTTTTTACAATCCTCATTTTGATCCTGGTGGTCTCCCTGTCCGGGGTGGTGACGCGCATGTTGCCGTTCCAGGTGCCGCTGCCGCTGATGCAAATCGCCATCGGGGCCCTGTTGGCCTGGCCGCATTTCGGGCTGCACGTCGACTTTGATCCCGAACTGTTCCTGGTGCTGTTCATCCCGCCGCTGCTGTTCGCCGACGGCTGGAAAACGCCGACGCGCGAGTTCTTGCATCACGGGCGTGAAATTCTCGGCCTGGCGCTGGTGCTGGTGCTGATCACCGTGGTCGGCGTCGGTTATCTGATCTACGCCATGGTGCCGGGCATTCCGCTGGTGGCGGCCTTCGCGCTGGCGGCGGTGCTGTCGCCGACCGATGCCGTGGCGCTGTCCGGCATCGTCGGCAAAGGGCGGATTCCCAAGCCGATCATGGGCGTGCTCGAGGGCGAGGCGCTGATGAATGACGCGTCCGGCCTGGTGTCGCTCAAGTTCGCCATCGCGGTGGCGATGGGCACCATGGTGTTCACCGTGGGCGGCGCGACCCTTGAATTCCTCAAAGTGGCGATCGGCGGCCTGTTGGCCGGCGTGGCGGTCACCTGGACCTACAGTAAATCGCTGCGGGTGATGAGCCGCTGGAGCGGCGACGATCCGGCGACCCAGATCGTGTTCCTGCTGCTGCTGCCGTTCGCTTCTTACCTGATTGCCGAACACATCGGCGTCTCCGGCATCCTGGCGGCGGTGGCGGCGGGGATGACCATCAGCCAATCCGGCGTGATCCGCAACGCGCCGCTGGCGATGCGTCTGCGCGCCAACAGCGTATGGGCGATGCTGGAGTTCGTGTTCAACGGCATGGTGTTCATCATGCTGGGCCTGCAGCTGCCGGGCATTCTTGAAACCTCCATCCTGCAGGCGGAGCTGGATCCGACCATCCAGACCTGGTATCTGTTCGCCGACGTGGCTACCATCTACGCCGCACTGCTGGTGCTGCGTTTCACCTGGCTGTGGGTGATGAAGAAGGCCAGTAACCGCTTTATGAAAAAGCGTCCGCTGCAGTTCGGCGATTACAGCACGCGTGAGCTGTGGGTGGCGTCGTTCGCCGGGGTGCGCGGGGCGATTACCCTGGCCGGTGTGCTGTCGATACCGCTGTTGCTGAGTGACGGCACCGCCTTCCCGGCGCGCTATCAGCTGGTGTTTATCGCCGCCGGGGTGATCCTGCTGTCGTTGATCGTCGGCGTGCTGGCATTGCCGCTGCTGCTGCGCGGCGTGCAGGTGGCCGACAAGAGCGCCAGCAAACACGAAGAGCGCATGGCGATCGCCATGGCGGCCGAGGTGGCGATCGAGAGCGTGAATAAAATGGAAGAGCGCCTGGTTGCCGATACCGAAGAGAACCTCGATCCGCAGGTGTTGAAAGAGGTCAGCTCGCGGGTAACGGGCATGCTGCGGCGGCGCATCGCGTCGAAAGACGATATCGAGAATGCGCTGGCGATGGAAAACCTCGAGCGGCGTTTCCGCCTGACGGCGCTGCGCGCCGAGCGCGGCGAGCTGTACCACCTGCGCGCCACGCAGAAAATCAGCAACGAGACGCTGCAAAAACTGCTGCACGATCTCGACCTGCTCGAAGCGCTGTTGATCGAACGCGAAGGGTAAACCCCAGAAGAGGAATAAACGTTTTTCCTCTTTATTTCTGTCCTGAAGGGCCGCCTGTGCGGCCCTTGTTTTTTGGCTACTTGAGCGGCGGCCAATAGTCGCGGCAGCAGGCGATCCAGGCCTGCGCGCTGTGCGACAGGTAGCTGCCCTGACGCCAGATCAGGCCGATTTTCCACTCCATGCGCGGCTCCAGCGGCAGCCAGACCAGGTTTTCCTTGTCCAGCCAGCGGCAAACCGGCTCCGGCAGCATGGCGATGCCCACGCCGGCCTGCACCATCGAGGCGAGGAAGTCCCATTGGCCGCTGCGCACCGCGATTTGCGGTTCAAAACCGGCCTGGCGAAACGCCTTCATCAGCATCTTGTAAAGCGCAAAGTCTTCGTTATAAATCAGGATCGGGCTGTCGGCCAATTCGGCGATATTGATGCGGGTGCGGTTGAGCCACTGCGGCGTGCGCGGCGCCACTACGCACATCGGATGGCCCAGCAGCGGCAGAAAGGTCAGCGGTTGTTCCGAATCGAAGGGTAACACCGTCATCGCCAGATCCAGTTCGCCGGACATCACCGCCTGTTCGACCGACAGCCCGCCCAGCTCGGAAATCTTCAATTCGATACCGGGGTAGGTTTGGCGAAAGCGGCGGATCAGATCGGCGATCTGCCTGCCCACCATTGGCGGAATGCCCAGCCGCAGCACGCCCTTTTTCACCGAGCTGATGTCTTCCAGCTCCGCCTCCAGTTGCCGGAATTCGTCGAGGATCGTCAGGCCACGCTGATACACCGCCTGGCCGCTGTCGGTCAGGCGCAGTTTGCGGCCTTCGCGGATCAGCAGCGTGCACTCCAGCTCCTCCTCCAGATGCCGCAGCATCTTGCTGATGGTGGGCTGGGTGACGAACAGTTTTTCCGCGGCGCGGGTGAAGCTTTGCTGGCGCACCACTTCAACGAAGTAGCGCAGGGTGCGGACATCCACGTTAGGGTTCTCCTTGGGGACGCTACCGGCGGGAAACTATTCCCGGACGGCATGATGTCGATAATTTTAATTCATTTCAGGCGTGGTTTCCCGGCTGCGTATACTGTAGGCCGTTAATTTATTGTTTGAGGTCATCTTTCATGTCTCTGGCGTTACGCCGCGTTGCCCCCTCCCTGCTGACCCGCTTGCAGGTGCCGATTCAGGTGGCGTTGTATGCGGCGCTGTTCCTGATCGCCGATCGTCTGGTGCAACAATTCCACCTGCCGCTCCCCGCCAATATCGTCGGCATGTTGATGCTGCTGGCGCTAATCCTGCTGCGCATTCTGCCGCTGAGCTGGGTTAAGGCCGGCTCCCGCTGGCTGCTGGCGGAAATGCTGCTGTTTTTCGTGCCGGCGGTGGTGGCGGTGGTCAACTATGCCCAGCTGTTGATGGTCGAGGGCTGGAAGATCTTTTTGGTGATCGCGGTCAGCACCATGCTGACGTTGGGCGCCACCGGGCTGGTGGTGGACAGGGTGTATCGGCTGGAGATTTGGCTGCAGCGTCGGAAGCAGCGTCATGAATGATTTTATCCTTAGCTTGGCCTGTTTTCTGGCGACGCTGGCGCTGTACTTCGCCAACAAGAAGCTGTATCGCCGCCGGCGCACGCTGTTGCTGATGCCGCTGGTGCTGACGCCAATGATCCTGGTGCTGCTGCTGGTGGTCACCCACATCTCCTATCAGGACTATATTGGTGAAACTCACTGGCTGCTGTGGCTACTGGGGCCGGCAACCATCGCTTTCGCGGTGCCGGTGTATGAGAACCTGCATATCATCCGCCGCCACTGGCTATCGCTGACCGCCGGCGTAACGACCGCGGTGCTGGTGGCGGTGTACAGCTCGGTGTGGCTGGCGCGCCTGCTGACGTTGCCGGAAGAGGTGCAGCGCAGCCTGGCGGTGCGGTCGATCACCACGCCGTTCGCGCTGGAGGCCGCCAAACAGATGGGCGGGCAGCCGGATCTGGTGGCGCTGTTCGTGGTGATCACCGGGGTGTTCGGCATGGCGGTGGGGGATATTTTGTTTTTGCGGCTGGCGGTGCGCAGCCGTCTGGCGAAGGGTGCCGGATTTGGCGCCTCGTCGCACGGTGCCGGCACCGCTCGCGCTTATGAGCTGGGGCCGCAGGAGGGCGTAGTGTCGAGTTTGGTGATGATGCTGGCCGGCATCATTACGGTCGTGGCCGCGCCATTGATCGGCCGGCTGATGTGGTAAGACCTCTCGGGGCGGGCTCTGCCGCCCCTTTTACGTTATCTGTCGTTGGGAACGGTGCCGTTGGTGGACGCCAGAAAAAACGAAGAAATTTTTCAGCATAATTTTTCTCATCGTTATAACAAAAAACGATAGATGCGCCGCAGGCAAAATCGCCGTCCATTTTAATTGGAAGTAAATTAATTAAAAAATAAATTATTATCATTAAAACAATAAAGTATAACTTATTGATATGGAGGGGCTCTTACCGTAAGTATTGTTGCACATTAACTGTGGTGAATAATACAAAATAATATTAATCTCTCCATAATTATATCGAGTTAATAAAAGCGGAATACGCTCGTCATCCCTGAGTAATATCGGGGAAATAAAATGATCATTTATCCCCTTTCGCACATTTCGCCAAAAAAAATATCCTCTCCTATACTTCACACCTCAGCAAATTGAGGCACAGGGGGAACCTCTGGATTAACCATTTCATTCTTTCTTAGTTGGGGGAGACCCAGCTTTTCTACGGTTTTTTATTCTGACTTGAACTGTCGGACGGCCAGGCTTTGCCTAAATCCGGACGGACCCTTTCATTAACGTAATGAAAACGTGCTAGAGAATATTATGAACAAACAAACTGATGTGAAGAGTGGGGAATTCCGTACGGGTGCTCATATTTCGTTGGAAAAAGTCGAACTGCATGAAATTACCACCGCTCAGCGCGAGCTTTGGCTGAGCGCCAGCATGTCTGAAGGCTTGCCATTCAATATGTGGGGATACGGCACGATACAAGGGCCGTTGCAGATAGCCCTGCTGCGCCAGGCGATAGACGCGATCATTGAAGAAACGCCGGCGATGCAGGCCCATTTCACCGAACAAGACGGCGAGCTTTATCAATACCGTGCGGCGCGCAGTCATGACCCGCTTTCCGTGCATGACTTCAGCAGCCAGGAATACCCTGAGCTGGCGGCGCAGCGCTGGATGCGGCAAGATGCCGATCGCGTGATCTCCGCGCTGGATCAGGACCTGTTCGGTTTTGCCTTACTGACGTTGGCGCCGGGCAACTATATCCTCTACCGACGTTTTCACCACATGCTGGTAGATGGCCGCAGCGCCGAAGAGTTTATGCGTCGTATCGCGCTGTATTACAACGCATTAGCTGAGAAAAAAAACATTCCTGAATTCAGCAATTGCAGTTTTACCCGGCTCTATGAACACGACCTGCAGTACCGCGATTCTTCCCGCTTCGCCACCGATAAACAGTTCTGGCAAGGCTATACGCTCGCCGCGCCTTATAGCCTGACGCGTCAGGAGAAACTCGTCCCTTATTCGTCCATGCAAATCAGCAATCACACATTAAAAATAAATGAGATAGCGGCGATTGATCGGGGGGCGGAAAAAGCCGGCGTACATCGCGCTCATATATTGGCGGCGGCTGTCGCATTATGTTTCCATAGTATTACTGGTCAGACCTTATTGAATTTCAGCCTGCCGGTGACCGGTACGCGAGAGCGAAACAGTATTGGTATGACTGCGAATGTGGTGCCACTGATTTTAGCCATTAACCCTGAAAGTCGTCTGGCTGATTTTGCACAACAGGTCGCTGCGGAAATAGCCAAAGTGGTTCGTCGGCAATTATATCGCGGTGAGGATATTCGTCGCGATCGCAGCACCATGAGTTCATCCTGGTTTGGTCCCGCCATCAATATCGTTTCCTTCGATCATGGCGATCCGTTTTGGGGATGTAAGACACGTTGGTACTACGGTGGCAACATCGCCGTCAGCGATATGCAAATTCTGTTTTACGAAGATCAGCAGGCGCAAGAGTTGGACGTCATGTTTGCCGATGCGCCGCATGCCCATTCATTAAGCCAGCTTGAGAGTTTACAACGGCGTTTCCAATTTATTCTGCGGCTCCTCTCTGAACAACCTGAAGGCAGCATTGCCCAGGTGATGCAACAGATCTCTGCGCAGCCTGAAGCGGACGTCAGCGGCAGTTTCTATGATCTCCGTCGACTGCCGCCGGCCGCCGGCTTCATCCGCTGGGATCGCCCTGCTGCTGAGCTGGTGCGCCTCGCGACGTCACTCGGCCATCCTGCGGGGAATTGCCCGCTGAAAATCCTGTTGGCCGACCGGGCGCTGGGCGTTGGGCGCCTGGAAATGCTGCCTGACGCCGACAATGCGCCACCCGGTACGCTGCTCTGCGTCGACGATGCGGGTTGGAATATCGCCACGGCGGAAGGGGCGGTGCGGATCGGGGGCTGGTTCACCGCCGAAGGCGAGCTGACGGCGGGGGAAGCGCTGGCGCAGCTGCACGGTTTGACGGTGGGCGAGCCGTTACCGTTGCTTGATCCTTCGCAGGCGAAACGATTGGAGGAGCGACAGGCGGCCGGTGGGCATCATGCGGCCTTCTGGCAACCGCGATTGGCGCAGTTTACCCCGGCGGCGTTCCCGGTGGCCTGGCAGCGCGAAGCCCGGCCGGCATGGCAGGCTACGGCCTGGCAACACGCGGGCAAGATCGAGGTTGAAGCGGTGTTGACCGGGCTGGCGCTGTATCTGGGATTGATGGGCGGCGAAAGTGATTTCCAACTTGGCTGGCTGAACGCGACGGACGACGTCATCGGCGAACCGGGCCAGGTTTGGACACTGCCGCTGCAGATCTCGCTGAATCCGACGCTGGGTTTCGCCGAGGCGCAGGTGCAGATGCGACGCGAATGGCAGCAGGCGCGCGCGCGTCGCGCCTACCATCCGGCATTGCTCGGCCTGGACACGCGTTCGCGCGCCTGGTCAACCGTCGTGACGCTATTGCGCCGCGACACCTCGCCGGGATTCGACGACAGTCAGGAGGGCGCAGCGGCGGTGAAACGCTCCGGCGCTCGGGCAGTGCTGCAAATCTGTGAAAGCAACGCCGCTTTCCGTTGGGTGTACGACAGCGCCGCGGTGGGGGACGAGCAGATGCTGCGTGCCGCGCAGCATCTGCTATTGCTGCTCCGGCAGGCCGCTGCGGCGCCGAATGCGCCGGTGCGAGGCGATCGTTTACTGAGCCAGGCGGAGCGAGAGCTATTGCTCAACGTGCGCAACCGCACGCACCGGGCTTTCCCGCAGGCGTCGAGCGTGTCGGCCCTGTTTGAAGCGCAGGCGCGGCGTACGCCGACGGTGCCGGCGCTGTCTCAGGGGGCGATGTCGCTGAGCTATGCGGAATTGAACGCGCGCGCCAACCGGCTGGCGCATTACCTGACGGCACGCGGCGTAGGGCCGGAAAGCCGCGTAGCGGTCTGCGCCGCGCGCAGCCCGGAGATGATCGTCGCACTGCTGGCGATCCTGAAAGCCGGCGGCGCCTATGTGCCGCTGGATCCGGCTTATCCCGCTGAGCGTCTGCACTATATCGTGCAGGACTGCGCGCCGGCGCTGCTGTTGGCGGATAGTACCGGCCGCGCCGCGCTGGGGGCGGTAGCAGCGCCGTTGTTGGCGCTGGAAGACGCGCTGCCAGAGCAGGATCACGACCTGCCGCCGCGCGCGCAGCCAGGCAGCCTGGCGTATGTGGTTTACACCTCGGGCTCGACCGGCAAACCGAAAGGGGTAATGGTGGAGCAGGCGCACCTGATCAACCTGATCATGTGGCACTGCGAAGCGACCGGTTTGCAGGCTGGCGAGCGAACGACCAGCATGGCCGGGTTGGGTTTTGACGCCAGCGTTTGGGAAATCTGGCCGACGTTGACGCAGGGGGCGACGCTGCTGCTGCCGCCGGCAGAGGCGACGGGCAATGGCGAAGCGCTGCTGCAATGGTGGCGCGGCAGCGGTGTGCAGGTCGGGTTTATGGTGACGCCGCTGGCTGAGATCGCACTGATGGGCGAGATGCCTGCCGATCTGCGGATGCTGCTGATCGGCGGCGACAGCATTCGCCGCTGGCCGCTACCGGCGCCGCCTGGCGTAACCATTGTGAATAACTATGGGCCGACGGAGACGACCGTGGTAGCGACTTCGGGCGAGCCGGCGGTCGGTACGGCGATGCCGTCTATCGGCCGGCCTATCGCCAACGGCCGGGCGTACTTGCTGGATGACGATGGCCAGCCGGTGCCGCTGGGCGCCGTGGGTGAACTGTATATCGGCGGCGCGCAGGTGGCGCGCGGTTACCTGAACCAGCCGGCGCTGACGGCGGAGCGTTTCCTGGCCGATCCTTTCGCGCCGGGCGGCCGCATGTACCGCACCGGCGATCTGGCGCGCTATATGCCGGATGGCAGCCTGGAGTATCTGGGCCGCAACGATCTGCAGGTAAAAATTCGCGGCTTCCGCATTGAATGCGGTGAAATCGAGTCGCAGCTGGCTATGCATGCCGCCGTGCGCGACGCGGTGGTGGATGCGCTCACGGATGGCGAAGGCGACAAACGTCTGGTGGCCTGGGTCGTGCCGCAGCCGGAGGCGGAGCGTGAGGCGCTGGCGCAGACGTTGCGCCGGGCACTCGCTACAACGTTGCCGGATTATATGGTGCCGACGGCCTTTGTGTGGCTGGAGGCGCTGCCGCTGTCGCCGAACGGCAAACTGGATCGGCGCGCGTTGCCGGTACCGGCGCCGGATGCCGCCATGCGCGAAGCCTATGTCGAGCCACAGGGGGAAACCGAAACGCTGCTGGCTCAGATTTGGCAGGGGTTGCTGAGCGTTGAACGCGTGGGGCGTCACGACAACTTCTTCGAGTTGGGCGGTCATTCGCTGCTGGCGGTGAAGCTGATGGCGCAGCTGCGCCAGGCCGGGCTGTCGGCGAGCGTTCAGGCGCTGTTCTCCACGCCAACGCTGTCGGCTCTGGCGCAAACGCTGGTGTCGCAGCAGCGGATTCAGGTGCCGGAAAACGTGATTGCGCCGGGCTGCCGTGCAATCACGCCGCAGATGCTGCCGCTGGCCGATCTGACTCAGGCGGAGATCGATCAGATCGTCGACGGTGTGGAGGGGGGCATCGACAACGTACAGGATATCTACGCCCTTTCCCCGTTGCAGGAAGGGATCTTGTTCCACCACATGCTGGCGGAAGAGGGCGACCCCTACCTGCTGTCGGCACTGCTGCGTTTCGACAGCCGGGCGCGTTTCGATCGCTGGCTGGCGGCGATGCAGCAGGTGGTGGAGCGTCATGACATTTTGCGCACGGCCTTTGTCGGTGCGGGGCTGTCCGAACCGGTACAGGTCGTCTGGCGTCGGGCGCGTTTAGCGGTGATCGAGCTGGCGCTGGATCCGGCCGAGGGGCCGGTCGGCCGTCAGCTGGAAGCGCGCTTCGACCCCCGACGGATCCGGCAGGATCTGACGCGGGCACCGCTGCTGTATTACGTTATCGCCGAAGAGAGCGACGGCAGCTGGTACGTCTTGCAGCAGTGGCACCACCTGATTGGCGACCACTCGACGCTGGCGATGATGGGAGAAGAAGTCAACGCCATTCTGGCCGGGCGAGGCGATACGCTGGGCTGCGCGCAGCCGTTCCGCAATGCGGTGGCGCAAGCGCGTTTGGGGCTCAGCGAACAGGAACATGAGCGTTTCTTCCGCGGCATGCTGGCGGACATCGACGAACCGGTACTGCCGTTCGGGCTCGGCAACGTACACGGCGACGGACAGTGCGCCAATACCGGCCGTCTGGCGCTGGCACCTGCGCTGAATGCCGGCCTGCGTCGACAGGCGAAGCGGCTGGGCGTCAGCCTGGCCAGCCTGTGCCATCTGGCCTGGGCGCAGGTGCTGGCGCGCACCAGCGGGCGTGATGCCGTGGTGTTCGGCACGGTGCTGCTGGGCCGCATGGAATCGGGCGAAGGCGCCGACCGGGCGCTGGGGCTATTCATCAATACGCTGCCGCTGCGGCTGGATATGGACGGGCGCAGCGTTGAGGCGTCGGTGCGGCAGGCGCATGCGCGCCTGAGCGGCTTGCTGGCGCATGAGCACGCCTCGCTGGCGTTGGCGCAGCGCTGCAGCGGCGTGAAAAGCGGTGCGCCGCTGTTCAGTGCGCTGCTGAACTACCGCCACAACGACGGGGAAGCCTTGGCGCTGCCGGAAGGGGTCAGCCTGATCGGCGCGGACGAACGCACCAACTACCCGTTCGTGCTGTCGGTGGACGACGGCATGGATTCGCTGGCGTTGACGGCGCAGGTCATCGACCCCATCGAAGCCTCACGGGTGTGCCGCTATATGCAACAGGCGTTGACCGCTCTGGTGAATGCGCTGGAACACACGCCGGAAATGCCGGTACGTGAACTGTCGATTCTGCCGGACGACGAGTACGCCTTGCTGATCAATGGTTGGAACGCAACGGCACAGCCTTATCCGCAGGACGTTTGCCTGCATGGGCTATTTGAAGCGCAGGTGCGCCGCACGCCGGACGCCGTGGCGCTGGTTTGCGGCGACGCCGAACTGAGCTACGCCCAACTGAACGCGCAGGCCAATCGCCTGGCGCACGCGCTGATGCAGCGCGGCGTCGGGCCGGATTGCCGGGTGGCGGTGTGCGCCGAGCGCAGCCTGGCGATGGTGACGGCATTGTTCGGCATCCTCAAGGCCGGCGGCGCCTATGTTCCTCTGGATCCGGCTTATCCGGGCGAACGTCTGCAATATATCCTGCAGGACGCCGATCCGGTGCTGCTGCTGGCGGACGCCGCCGGCCGCGCGGCGCTGGGCGAACACGCGGTGCCGCTGCTGGCGCTGGATGAACCGTTGCCGGACGATCTGAACGCCGATAACCCGGCGCCGCGCGCGCAGCCCAATCATTTGGCCTACGTGATTTATACCTCCGGCTCGACCGGAAAACCGAAAGGCGCGATGAATGAGCATCGCGGCATCGTTAACCGCCTGATCTGGATGCAGCAGGCTTATGGGTTGACGCCGGCGGATACGGTGCTGCAGAAAACGCCGTTCGGCTTCGACGTCTCGGTGTGGGAATTCTTCTGGCCGTTGATGTATGGCGCGCGCCTGGTGATGGCGCGCCCGGAAGGCCACAAGGATCCGGAGTACCTGAGCCGCGCCATTGAACAGTATGGCGTGACAACGCTGCACTTTGTGCCGTCGATGCTGCAAAGCTTCCTGCTGTATGAAGGCGCGAGCCGCCGCTGTGGGCAGGTGGTGCGCGTCATGTGCAGCGGCGAGGCGCTGCCCGCCTCGCTGGTGGCGGAGTTCTACCGCCAGATGCCGCATGTCGAGTTGCATAACCTCTATGGTCCGACCGAAGCGGCGGTGGACGTGACCGCTTGGCACTGCACCCGCCAACCCGGGCTGGTGTCGGTGCCCATTGGGCGGCCGGTGGCCAATACGCGGATCTATCTGCTCGATGAACAAGGGCAGCCGGTGCCGCTGGGGGCGGTTGGCGAGCTGTATATCGGCGGCATCCAGGTAGCGCGCGGCTATTTCAACCGGCCTGAACTGACGGCGGAGCGCTTCCTGGCCGATCCGTTCGATGCCGGCCACGGCGGCCGCATGTACCGCACCGGCGACGTGGCCCGCTACCTGCCGGACGGCAATATCGAGTATCTGGGCCGCAACGATCAGCAGGTGAAGATCCGCGGTTTCCGTATCGAATGCGGCGAGATAGAGGCGGCGCTGGCCGCGCATCCGCAGGTACGCGAAGCCGTGGTGGATGCGCGCGGCGGCGACGGCGGTGAGAAACGCCTGATCGCCTGGGTGGTGCCGCAGCCAGGTGCCGATGAGGCGTCGCTGGCGGAGGTGCTGCGCCGGCATTTGGCCGACAAACTGCCGGATTACATGGTGCCGGCCGCTTGCGTGCTGCTGGAGGCGCTGCCGCTGTCACCAAACGGCAAGCTCGATCGCCGCGCATTGCCCGACCCGTCGGGCGAGGCCTATCGTCGTGAAGCCTACGAGGCGCCGCTGGGGGACGTCGAGCAGCGTCTGGCTGCGCTGTGGGAAGAACTGCTGGGCGTGGATCAGGTTGGCCGCAACGACAGCTTCTTCGCCCTGGGCGGCCATTCGTTGTTGGCGGTGCGTTTGGCCAACCGCCTGCAGCAAAGCGGGTTGCCGCTGTCGCTGCAGGCGCTGTTCGCCAACCCGGTCCTGCAGGCGCTGGCGCGCCAGATCACGCAGGCGGAAAGCCTGCCGCCGATTCTGCCTGCGCCGCGCGATGCGGCCTTACCGCTGTCGTTCGCTCAGCAGCGCCTGTGGTTCCTGACCCAACTGGACGGCATGAGCGAAATTTACCACATGCCGCTGGCGCTGCGGTTGCGTGGGCCGCTGAATCTGGCCGCCTGGCAGAGCAGCCTCGACGCGCTTTATGCGCGCCACGACGCGTTGCGCACCGTCTTTATCAGCCGCGACGGCCAGCCGCAGGCGCTCATTTTGCCGATCGCCGGTTTGCCGCTGACAATCCACGATCTGCGCGGCGTCGCGGATGCGCAGGCGCGCGCCGCCATGCTGATACGGGAAGAGGCTGTGGCGCCCTTTGATCTGGCCGGGGGCCCGCTGTTGCGCGCCAGCCTTATCCGGCTGAGCGACGAGGAACAGCTGTTCGCGTTGACCTGCCACCACATCATTTCCGATGGTTGGTCGAACGGCATATTGCTGCGGGAGCTGGGTGCGTTGTATGGCGCGTTGTGTCGCGGCGAACCATCGCCGCTGCCGCCGCTGGCGTTGCAATACGCGGATTACGCCCACTGGCAGCGGCAATGGCTGCAGCCGGCGCGCTTGTCGAAGCAGGCCGATTATTGGCGCCAGACGTTGGGCGATGCGCCAGCGCTGTTGACGCTGCCGACCGACCGTCCGCGCCCGGCGGTGCAGTCATTCGCCGGGGATCGGGTGGCCGTCTCGCTCGATGCCGAACTGACTGCAGCGCTGAGGCAATTCAGCCTGCGTCAGGGATGCACGCTGTTCATCACGCTGTTGACGGCGTGGAGCGTCGTGCTGTCCCGTTTGTCGGGGCAGCGCGATCTGGTGATCGGCACGCCGGAGGCCAACCGTCGCCGGCTGGAAACGGAACCGATGATCGGCTTCTTCGTCAGCACCTTGGCGCTGCGCATCGATCTGTCCGACGATCCGGATTTGTCGACGTTGGCGCTGCGCGTGCGCGATACGCTGCTGGCGGCGCGCGATCATGGCGATCTGCCTTTCGAGCAGGTGGTTGAACAGGTGAACCCGCCGCGTCATCGTGGCCATACTCCGTTGTTCCAGGTGATGCTGAGCTGGCAGGACGGTTCGGTGCACGACATCGGCCTGCCGGGGCTGCAGGCGGAAGCGATCGATGCCGGCTATGCCGCGGCGAAATATGACATGACGCTGGATCTGACCGAGATCGGCGAAGAGATCGCCGGTTCGCTGTATTACGCCACCGCGCTGTTCGATCGTGAAACCGCCGAGCGCTACGGGATCTATCTGCGCCAGGTGTTGCTGAGCATCGCGTTGGCGGCGCCGCAGCCGGTTTCGCAGCTTGCGCTGTTGCCGCAGAACGAACGGCAGCGGTTGTTGCATGGCTGGAACCGGACGCCGGACGAACCGCAGGCGGATCTCTGCCCGCACCATCACCTGGAGCGGCTGGCGCTGCGCACGCCAGAGGCGATCGCCGCGGTGTGCGGAGAAGAACGCCTCAGCTATCGGGCGCTCAATGAACGAGCCAACGCGTTGGCGCAGGTGTTGATCGCGCGCGGCGTCGGGCCCGATCGTCTGGTGGCGCTGTGTGCGGAGCGCAGCACGCCGATGCTGGTCGGGTTGCTGGCGATCCTGAAAGCGGGCGGCGCCTATGTGCCGCTCGATCCGGCTTATACCGGCGAACGCCTGGAGTACATTTTACACGATGCCCGGCCGGTGTTGCTGCTGGCCGACGCCGCAGGGCGTTCGGCGCTGAGCGGGGCTGATGTGCCGACGATGGCGCTGGAGGAAGACTGGGGCACCGAGGCCGCCAATCCGCAGGTTGCGGGGCTGACGGCGGCCAATCTGGCCTATGTGATCTATACCTCCGGATCGACCGGTAAGCCGAAAGGCGTGATGGTGGAACACCGTCAGGTTGAGCGCCTGTTTACCGCGACCGACGCCGGTTTCGGCTTTGACGCCGGGGATGTCTGGTGTCTGTTCCACTCGTTCGCCTTCGATTTCTCGGTATGGGAAATCTGGGGCGCGTGGCGCCACGGCGGCCGGTTGGTGATCGTGCCGCAGGAAACGGCGCGCTCTGCCCCCGCGTTCTATCAGTTGGTTTGTCACCAGGGCGTGACGGTGCTGAATCAGACGCCAAGCGCCTTTAAAGCGTTCATTCAGGCTCAGGACGACACGCCGCATCGGCTGCGCTACATCGTCTTCGGCGGCGAAATGCTGAATCCGGCCGATCTGGCGCCGTGGTATGCCCGTAATCGGCCGGACGCGCCGCGGTTAATCAATATGTACGGCATAACGGAAACGACGGTGCACGTCACCTACCGGGAAATGTCTCCTGCGGACATCACCGGCAGCGGCAGCCCGATCGGCCGGCGCATCCCGGATCTGCGCCTGTATCTGCTTGACGAACACGGTCAGCCGGTGGCGCAGGGCGCAGTGGGTGAGCTGTATGTCGGCGGGCTGGGCGTGGCGCGCGGCTACCTGAATCGGCCGGAGCTGAATGCGCAACGTTTCCTCGACGATCCTTTCGTGGCGGGAGAACGGATGTATCGCGCCGGCGATCTGGCGCGCTATCTGCCGAACGGTGAGCTGGAGTACCTGGGGCGCAACGACCAGCAGGTGAAAATTCGCGGTTTCCGCATTGAGTGCGGTGAGGTGGAGGCGGCGCTGCTGGACCATCCTGAGGTCCGCAGCGTGGCGGTTGACGCCTGGCAGGACAACGGCGGCGACAAACGTTTGGTGGCCTGGGCGGTGCCGGGCGAAGGGGGAGATCGGGAAACGCTGGCGCTGCGGCTGCGCCAGCATCTGGCCGGCCGTCTGCCGGACTATATGGTGCCGACGGCCTTTGTGTGGCTGGACGCGTTGCCGCTGACCACCAACGGCAAACTGGACAAACGCGCGCTGCCGGCGCCTGAGCTGGGGGCCGCCGCGCGCGCCGTTTATGAAGCGCCGGCCAATGAACGAGAACGCCTGCTGGCGTCCATTTGGCGTCAGTTGCTGAATGTTGAACGCGTCGGTCGTCATGATGATTTCTTCGCTCTGGGTGGACATTCGCTGCTGGCGGTACAGTTGGCCAATCGGGTACAGCAGGCCGGCTGGCGGCTGCCGCTGTCGGCGCTGTTCGCTGCGCCGGTGTTGCAGGCGCTGGCGCAGTGGCTGGAACGGGAGGGGGCGGCGCCGCCGACGGCCATCGTGCCGACCCCACGTCACGACGCATTGCCGTTGTCGTTTGCCCAGCAGCGGCTGTGGTTCCTGAGCCAAATGGGCGGGATCGGCGAGACTTACCATATCCCTCTGGCGTTGCGCCTTGACGGCGACCTGGATGCGCCGGCGTTCCAACGCAGCCTCGACGCGCTGTATGCCCGCCACGAAGCCTTGCGCAGCGTGTTTGTTTGCCAGGATGGGCAACCTCAGGTGCGGATCTTGCCGGAGGCGGCCATGCCGCTGGCGCATCACGACTTGCGCGGCGAGCGTCATGCGGAGCAACGTTTGCACGCGCTAGCCGAAACGGCGATGAAAGCGCCGTTCGATCTGGAAAGGGGGCCGCTGGTGCGGGCTTGTTTGCTGCAAGTGAGCGAGCGGCGGCATCTGTTCCTGCTGACCTGCCACCATATCGTTTCCGACGGCTGGTCTACCGGGATCCTGATGCGGGAGTTGAGCGCATTGTATGGCGCCTTCCAACGCGGTGAACCGTCTCCGCTGCCGCCGCTGGCGGTGCACTATGTCGATTATGCCGTTTGGCAGCGCCAGTGGCTGACGCAGGAACGGTTGGCCGAGCAGGCGGCGTTCTGGCGCCAGACGCTGGGCGATGCGCCGGCGCTGCTGACGCTGCCGACCGATCGGCCGCGTCCGGCGATGCAGTCGTTCGCCGGCGGCGAGGTGCCTCTGGTTATCGACGCGGCGCTCACCGACGCGCTGCGGCGGTTGAGCCGCCAATACGGCGGCACGCTGTTCATGACGGTGCTGGCCGCCTGGAGTTTGGTGTTGTCCCGCATGGCCGGCCAACCGCAGGTGGTGATTGGCACCCCGGAGGCCAACCGCAGCAGGCTGGAAATCGAACCGCTGGCCGGCTTCTTCGTTAGCACGCTGGCGATGCATGTCGATCTGCGCGGTGAGCCGACGCTGAAAATCTTGCTCGAACGCGTGCGCGAGACGGTATTGGCGGCGCGGGAAAACGGCGATCTGCCGTTTGAACAGGTGGTGGAGGTGGTCAATCCGCCGCGCCAGCTGGACGCGACGCCGCTGTTCCAGGTGATGCTGGCCTGGCAGGACGGCTCGGTGCGCGATATCGCATTGCCGGGCCTGCAAACGACGGATGCCGGGCTGAGCTATGACGTCGCGAAATTCGACATGACGCTCGAGTTGGCGGAAAGCGGCAGCGGCATTGTCGGCTCGTTGAACTACGCCAGCGCCTTGTTCGATCGCGACACGGCGGTGCGCTACGGCGCGTATCTGCAGCAGGCGCTGCGAGCGATGGCGGCGGATCTTGACCAGCCGGCGGCGCGCGTCGATCTGCTGCCTGCGGCCGAACGCCAGCTGCTGCTGCACGAGTGGAACCGCACCGAGCGGGCGTATCCGGCGCAGGCGTGCGTGCATCAACTGTTCGACGAGCAGGCGCGGCGCACGCCGCAGGCGACGGCGTTGGTCGATGGCGAGCAGCTTATCTGCTACGCGCAGTTGGCGGAGCACGCCAATCGGCTGGCCTGGCGCCTGATTAAGGCGGGCGTGGAGCCCGGCCAGCGCGTGGCGATCCGGTTTGAGCGCAGCGCTGCCCTGGTGATCGCCCAATTGGCGACCCTTAAGGCCGGTGCTGCCTATGTGCCGGTTGATCCGCAGCTGCCGGCCGGCCGCCAGAACTGGATCATCGCCGACAGCGGTGCAGTACTGTTGCTGAACGGCGGCGAGGACGACGCGCAGATCGGCGTCGGCGTCGCTCGTCTGCCTCAAAGCGATGACGCGGACCTGCCGTCCGATGCGCCGATATTGGCGAGCAACAGTCTGGATCTGGCCTACATCATGTACACCTCCGGCTCAACCGGTAAGCCGAAAGGCGTGATGGTGCCGCATCAGGGGATCAACCGACTGGTGATCAATAACGGTTATGCGGAGTTCAGCGACTCGGATCGTATCGCTTTCGCCATCAACCCGGCGTTCGATCCGGCGACGCTGGAAGTTTGGGGAGCCTTGCTGAACGGCGCCGCGCTGGTGGTAGTACCGCCGGCGGTCTTGCTGGACGCCTCGGCGTTCGCCGATTTGCTGACGCGCCAGGCGATTACGGTGCTGGTGCTGCCAACCTCGCTGTTCAATCAGCATGCGCATAGCATTCCCGCGACGTTAGCGGGGCTGAAATACCTGATCAGCGGCGGCGAAGCGGCGGATCCTCATGCCTATACCCGGGTGCTGAAGGAGGGGGGCCGGGTGCAGCTGATCAACGGATACGGCCCGACGGAAGCCACCACTGCCGCTACCTCGGCGCACATCACCGTGGCGGCGGGGCGGCACCGTTTGCCGATTGGCCGGCCGATCGGTAATACGCGGGTGTATCTGCTGGACGAACATCGCCAGCCGGTGCCGCTGGGCGCGATCGGCGAGCTGTATATCGGCGGCGTGGGCGTGGCGCTGGGTTACCTGAATCGCGAAGACCTCACGGCCGAGCGTTTCCTGGCGGATCCGTTTAACGAGGGAGGCCGCATGTATCGCACCGGCGATTTAGCGCGCTATCTGCCGGACGGCAACCTCGATTACTGCGGACGCAACGATCAGCAGGTGAAGATCCGCGGCTTCCGCATCGAGTGCAGCGAGATTGAAGTCCTGCTGGAAACGCACCCGGCGGTGCGCGAAGCGGTGGTTGACGTGCGCGGTGCGCATCCTGCGTTGATCGCCTGGATCGTGCCGCAAGCCGAGGCCGAGGGCCGCGATCTGACCGACGAGCTGCGGCGGCATTTGGCGGCGCAGCTGCCGGACTACATGGTGCCGGCGGCCTGTCTGATGCTTGCCGACTTGCCGTTGACCCCGAATGGTAAAGTGGATCGCCGCGCGTTGCCGACGCCACAGGCCGGCGATTTTGCGCGCGTGGGCCATGAAGCGCCTCAGGGCGACACGGAAACCCTGTTGGCGGCGATCTGGGGCGAATTGCTCGGTCTGCCGAATGTCGCCCGACATGACAATTTCTTCGAGTTGGGCGGGCATTCGCTGCTGGCGGTGAAACTGATCGCGGAGCTGCGTCGCTGCGGCCTGACGGCGAACGTGCAAACGCTGTTTACCGCCCCGACGCTGGCCTCGCTGGCGGAGGCGCTGGAGGCGCGCTGCGAAATCGAGATCCCCGAGAACCTGCTGCGGCCGGATAGCGCGCGCATCACGCCTGAGTTGCTGCCGCTGGCCTCGCTGAACCAGGTTGAGATCGACAGCATCGTGGCGCGCGTGCCGGACGGGGTGGCCAACGTGCAGGATATCTATGCGTTGTCGCCGTTGCAGGAGGGGATTCTGTTCCACCACCTGTTGGCGGAACGGGGCGATCCGTACCTGCTGTCTACGCTGTTGCGCTTTGAGAACCGCGAGCGTCTGGATCGTTGGCGGGCCGCGATGCAACAGGTGATCGATCGCCACGATATTCTGCGCACAGCGTTCATCAGTGAGGCGATCCGCGAGCCGGTACAGGTCGTTTGGCGCGCCGCCGCGCTGCCGTGGACTGAGCTGACGCTCGATCCGGCGCAGGGGGCGATTGGCGATCAACTGCTGGCGCGCTTCGATCCGCAGCATGCGCGTCTGGATCTCAGCCGTGCGCCGCTGCTGAACGTCGTGGTGGCGCAAGATAGCGATGGCGGCTGGTGGATGCTGCAGCAATGGCATCATTTGGTGGGGGATCATTCCACGGCGGCATTGATCGAAGAAGAGATCGCCGCGATCCTCGCCGGCAAAGGCGCCGAGCTGGGCGCCGCGCCGCCGTTCCGCAATGCGGTGGCGCAGGCGCGTTTGAGCGTCAGCGCGCAAGAACATGAAACCTTCTTCCGCGCCATGCTGGCGGACATCGAAGAGCCGGTGCTGCCGTTCGGGCTCGGCAACGTGCGCGGCGATGGCAAGGGCGTCACCACGGCGCACCAGCCTATCGACAAGGCGCTGAACGAACGTCTGCGGCATCAGGCCAAACGGTTGGGCGTGAGCCTGGCCAGCCTGTGCCATTTGGCCTGGGCGCAGGTCTTGGCCCGCACCAGCGGCCACGACCGCGTGGTGTTCGGTACCGTGCTGCTGGGACGCATGCAGGCGGGGGAAGGCGCCGAGCGAGCGATGGGGCTGTTTATCAATACCTTGCCGCTGCGCCTCGACATCGGCGATGACGATGTGGCGACGGCGGCGCGCCAGGCCCACGCGCGGCTGAGCGGGTTGCTGCAGCATGAGCACGCGCCGCTGGCGCTGGCGCAGCGCTGCAGCGGCGTGGCGGTGGGGATGCCGCTGTTCAGCGCGTTGCTCAACTATCGCCACAACAACGGCAGCGAGCTGGTGTTGCCGGAAGGCATGACGCTGTTGAGCGCGCAGGAGCGCACCAACTATCCGTTCGTCCTGTCGGTGGAAGACGGCGGCGACTCTCTGGGGCTGACGGCGCAGGTCAGCGAACCGGTGCCGGCGGCGAGGATCTGCGGCTATATGCAACAGGCGCTGGCCTCATTGGCGCAGGCGTTGGAAAGCCAGCCGACCCTGCCGGCGAGCGAGCTGGAGATCCTGCCGCCGTCTGAGCGCCGGCTGCTGCTGGAGGAATGGAATCAGACGACGGCGCCTTATCCGGCAGAGCTGTGCGTGCATCAGCTGTTTGAACGCCAGGCGCAGCGTGCGCCGCAGGCTGTCGCGATCGTGCAAGGCGACCGTCGGATCGGCTATGCGGCGTTGAATGCCCAGGCTAACCGGCTGGCGCATGCTCTGATCGCCCACGGCATTCAACCGGGCGAGCGCGTGGCGACGCGTCTGACGCGCAGCATCGATCTGGTGGCGACGCAGCTGGCGATCTTCAAGGCCGGCGCGGTGTATGTACCTATCGACCCGCAGCTGCCAGCGGCGCGTCAGCAGTGGATCCTGGAGGACAGCGGCGCGCGCCTTATCGTCGGTGAAGCGACGGACGGGGATACCTTGCCGCTGCTGCGGCCGGCAATCTCCGGCGGTGACGAGAACGACCCGGCGCTGTCGCTGTCGAGCGCTGAGGTGGCATACATCATGTACACGTCCGGCTCCACAGGGCTGCCTAAAGGTGTGATGACGCCGCACCAGGGCATCACTCGGTTGGTGATCAACAACCGTTATGCGGCGTTCGATGCGACCGAACGGGTGGCTTATGCCGCTAACCCGGCCTTCGACGCCGCGACGATGGAGGTGTGGGCGGCGCTGTTGAACGGCGGCGAACTGGTGGTGATCCCGGCGGAAACCGTGATGGATGCGGCGCGCTTGAGCGCCGCATTGACGCAGCATCGCGTGACGACGCTGTTCCTGACGACCGCGTTGTTCAATCAGTATGTGTACAGCATGGGCGCGACGCTCGCCCAGCTGCGCTATCTGATCTGCGGTGGGGAAAAGGAGGAGCCGAGCGCCTTCGAACGCCTGCTGCAGGAAGCGGGGCCGGTACAGCTGATCCATGCCTATGGGCCGACGGAAGCGACGACCTTCGCCACGACGGCGGCGATTGCCGAGGTGCAAGGCGCCATGCGTTTGCCGATCGGTAAACCGATCGGCAACACCCGCGCCTATGTGCTGGATGCGCGCGGCCGACCGGCGCCGCTGGGCGTGATTGGCGAGCTGTATATCGGCGGCGTCGGCGTGGCGCTGGGGTACCTCAACCGGCCGGAACTGACCGCGGAACGTTTCCTGAACGATCCGTTTAACCCGGGCGGGCGCATGTATCGCACCGGCGATCTGGTGCGTTACCGGGCGGACGGCAACCTCGAGTATCAGCGACGCAACGATCGTCAGGTGAAAATTCGCGGCTTCCGTATCGAGATGGGAGAGATAGAGGCGCGCCTGGCGGCGCATCCGGCGGTGAACGAAGCGGTGGTCGATGCCTGCTGCGTCGGTGCGGATACGCGGTTGATCGCCTGGATCAGCGTGCGTGAGAACGTGGCGAGCGACGGGTTGGCCGGTGAGCTGCGTCAGCACCTGGCGGCGCAGCTGCCGGACTATATGCTGCCTGCGGCCTTTGTCTGGCTGGCGGCGATGCCGCTGACGCCAAACGGCAAGATTGATCGGCGGGCTCTGCCGGCGCCGGAGATGGCCGCCGCCGCAGGCGAAGCCTACGAAGCGCCGCGCGGCGATACCGAGACGCTGTTGGCGCAGGCGTGGGCGGAGTTGCTGGGGCTGCCGCAGATCGGCAGACACGACAACTTCTTCGAACTGGGCGGCCATTCGCTGCTGGCGGTCCGTCAGGCCAGCCTGGCGCAGCAGTGGGGGATCGCACTGCAGGTACAGGCGATCTTTGACCACCCGGTGCTGGCGGATCTGGCGGCGCATGTCGAGCAGCGCACGGGCGGACAGCCGCTCAGGGCATTGCCGGCGCGCCGCAGCGGCCAGCGCCCGCCGGTCTTCTTCATGCCGACCGGTTATGGCGATCACTCCTATGTTTATGAGATAGCCAAAGAGATCGATGCGGACTTCCCGATTTATGCCGTGCCGTGGCCAGAGATGACCGACACGCCGCCGGCAACGATGGAGGCGATGGCGGAGATCGTTGCCGGCGTCATCCGGCAGGTGCAAGCCAGCGGGCCGTATCACCTGTTCGGTTATTCTTCGGGCGGGATCTTGACCTACATGGTGGCGGAACGGCTGCAGGCGGAGGGGGAAGAGGTGGCGCTGGTGGGCCTGCTCGACACCCTGCGGCCGCAGCAGGCGATGCGCGATGCGACACAGCTATTCCTCAGTTGGCTGGAGGTGGAACATCCGACGCTGGAGGCGCCGCTGTTCTCTCGCCTGCAGCCGCTGTCGGTGGAGGAGGCGTTGGCCGTGCTGCACGGCCAGGGCATCAGCACTTACCTCGACGATCCGCTGAAGGAAGCCGCGTTATGGCGCAAGCGTTATCACTATGCGACCCTGGTCGGCGCCAGCGTCATCCGGCCGCTCGGCCTTAATCTGCACCTGTTTAAAGCGGTGGAGGAGATGCCCGGCTTGCTGAACGACGATCTGGAAGCCTACTGGCAGCGCATCAAGCCGGCGGGTTACAACCGCCGCGACGGCTCGGCACTCGGCTGGGAGGGGCATTTGCCGGCGTCGGCGGTGACGGTCAACCTGGTTGATGGCGATCATGTCACCATGATGTCGGAAGCCGTGAACCGGCGCGGCTTAGGGGAGCGCATCAGCGCCGTGCTGAATTCGCTCGTCCGACGCTGACCGCGTTGCTTGTCAATGAAGCCCTCGCAGGAGGGCTTTTTTTTACCCGTTGGCGGCTGTTTTGACGAGTTCCACCACCAGCGGTGAAAGCTCGCCGCGCAGCGCGGCGCGTTCCGACTGGAACAGCGTGGCGACGTAAAAACGCCGGCCCGGCAGTTCGATGGCGCGCACGTCGCCTTCGCTGTCGTGGCCGCTGATGATCAGCGGGAAGCGCTCAAGATCGGCGACGAATTCCGGATTCACGCCAAAGTTGCAGTGGTAGCCTTCATGGGTGTTCAGGCTGCCGTAGGCCTGTGCGACGCGGGTGTCGGGCTGAAAAACGATGTCGCCGGTTTTTTCCACCAGCGAGCAACTCAGCGGGGCGATCACCAGCCGGCCACCGCTGTCGGTTTCCGCATGGCCGGCGTCGTGCCAGCCCATCACGTTGCGGGCGTATTCGACGATGGCGTATTGAAAACCACCGCAGGAGCCGAGGAACGGCACGTCGTTTTCCCGCGCATGACGGATCGCCATAAAGGCGCCGTCGTCGTAACGATACGGGCTGCCTGGCACCACCCAGATGGCGTCGAAATTTTGCAGCGTTTCGGGGGAGATCAAGGTTTCGGTCGGTAGCCACTGGGGCTGCACGTCAATATCGAGATGGGCGGCGGTGAGCTGGAGCGCCACGGGGATGGCCTGATGGGCCACGGCTTGCGGGTTGTAATCACCGACCAGAGCAATGCGAACTTGAGCTTTCATCATTTCCGTTCCTGTGCGGGTAAAGAAGGAGATTACAGGAAAGTAGAGTGTCGAGCCGCCGTTTTTTAAAGGTGGCGCACAAAAAAGCCCGGCATTGGCCGGGCTGAAAAAAAGGTCAGTACAGCGAGGGCGCACCAGCCGGTCGGGTTTTGAAACGGCGGTGCAGCCACATGTATTGCTCCGGCGCTCGCATGATCTCTTTCTCGATCACTTTGTTCATGTAAGCCGCCGCCGCCTGTTCGTCGCTGAGTGGATAGTCTTCCAGGGCCGGCTGGATCAGCAGGTCGTAGCCGCGGCCGCCTTCGCGGCGGATCAGCACCACCGGCACCAGCGCCGGGTTGGCCATGCGCGCCAGCATAAAGGTGCCGCTGGTGGTAGCGGCCTGATCGACGGCGAACAGCGGGGCGAATACGCTGCCGCGCGGGCCGTAGTCCTGATCCGGCGCGAACCATACCGCCTCGCCGCGCTTGAGCGCGTGCACCATGCCCCGCAGATCTTTGCGGTCGATCATCGCCTTGTTGGAACGCATGCGGCCTTTGGTCTGCGCCCACTCCATCGCTTTATTGTTGTGCGGACGGTACATCGCCATCATCGGCTGGCACAGGCCCATTGCCCGGCCGCCCAGCTCCAGCGACATGAAGTGCACGCCGATCACCAGCACGCCGCGATCGTCGCGCTGCGCCATTTTGAGGTGGTTGATGCCGGAGACGTTGAACCAGCGTTTGACGCGTTTATCCGACCAGAACCAGGCCATGCCGGTTTCCAACAGGCCCATGCCGAGCGATTCGAAGTTGCCCACCACCTTGCGCTCGCGCTGCGCTTCGTCCATCTCGGGGAAACACAGCTCGAGGTTGCGACGAGTGATGGTGACGCGGCGTTTGAGAAATCGCATCGAGGTACGCCCCATCCACACTCCCAGCCGATTGAGCAACGGGTAGGGGAGCTGGACCAGCAGGAACAGCAGGGCGAGGCCGAACCAGGTTAACCAGTAGCGCGGGTGCAGCAAGGCCAGTTGAAATGCTTTGGCTGATTTCATAGAAACTCTTTTTATACGTTAAAAGGGGCAGCAAGCTGTAACGCATATAAAGGTTCCACTCGATAGCGATACGACTACTCAGACACCCAGGTACGGCCAGGGTTTAGTCGGAATTCCATAATTGACTAAACATTTACATTCGAAGGGCGGTTTGCGCTGCTATCAGGCTTCGGAGGGATAGCTGTTGGCCAGCGGAGGCGGCTCTAGGAACGTGTATGTTAACACAGGGTACGGGGTGTGGCGGAAGAGGGGCATGCGAATATTCTCATTCGCGTTGCCCCTGTGTTGACGATTGGCGACGGTTTACAGGCTGGGGAGGATGATGGCGGCGAAAATAGCGACGATCACCAGCCACTTCAGCAGGTAGTAACCACGGCGGTTGCGCGCTTTCAGGCGTTGGCCGGCATCGCGCACTGCGTTGACGTACTTGAAGATGCGGTTGATGCCGCCGGTGCGGTCCTGATCGTCGTTCGGCGAGCTGGCTGCCGACATCAGCGTGGCGCCGACCCAGTGGTTGACCGCCTGCGCCCAGCGCCATTTCATCGGCCGTTCGACGTCGCAAAACAGAATGATGCGCGTCTGATCGGTGGCGTTCTGCGCCCAGTGCACGTAGGTTTCATCAAAGATCACCGCCTCGCCGTCACGCCAACTGTGCTGCTCGCCATCGACCTCGATGAAGCAGCGATCGTCGTTGGGCGTCATCAGCCCCAGATGGTAGCGCACCGAGCCGGCGTAAGGATCGCGGTGTTTACCTAAATGGCTGCCGGGCGGCAGCTCGGCGAACATCGCGGCCTTGACCGACGGGATGCGGTTGAGCAGCTCGACGGTTTTCGGGCACAGCGTTTGCGCCGAAGGGTGGCTGTCGCTGTACCACTTCAGATAAAAACGTTTCCAGCCGCGCTTGAAGAAGGTGTTGAATCCGGCGTCGTTGTGCGACTGCGCCTTTTTGATGTGATCCTGCAAGCGCACGGCTTCCTCGCGGATCACCTGCCAGTTGTCGGTCAGCGTCTGCAGCTCCGGGAAGCCTTTTTCGTCGAAATAGGGCTGTTTGGCGGGCAAACGGGAGAAGCCGGTCATAAACATGTTGATCGGCCCCATAAAGGTGGAGTGATCGAACAGTTGGCGGGTAAGCTTTTGTTTCTCTTTGCCGCGGGAGTGTGCGTAGAGGAAGCTGATGATAAAAATGCCGATAATGATCGCGGCAACCATAGAATCCATCCCTGTTGGTGCTTGTTAAAAATTCGTACAAATTATAGTTTTGTGACAGGAAAAATTTAACTTTTTCGTGCGCTTTCCCCGCTCATACTGCTTGGTGGCATAAAAAATCAATAAAACCGTTGGTAATAAAATTTTGTATCGATTTTTTTGGTTTTAGTCCTATTCTTAAATCGTTCAAGGGGCATTTCATGCCATCTTGTTTCATGACGAATGGCACGTATCTGAGAAAAGAGGGACTTATGAAGAAATCAATCATTGCCTTGTCTGCACTGCTGCTCGCTTCCCCGGTGTTCGCTGCTGAAACCGCGACCGACACCGCCGCTCACGCCAGCAACGAGGTCGTCGCTGAGGCGCATAAAGGGGCGGATACCGCCAAAGAAAAGCTGCACCAGTCTCAGGACAAGGGTGAAGAGCTGAAGCTGAAAGCCAAGCACGCCGCCGAAGGCAAGAGCGACAGCGTCGGCAGCAAAGTGAGCGAAGGCTCGCAAAAGGCCTGGCACTCCACCAAACAGGGTACGGAGAAGGCTTGGGACAAGACCAAGCAAGGGGCGGAAAGCCTCAAGAACAAAGCGACCGAATAAGGTCTCCGCTTTACCCCAAGGGCCGCGCTGCGGCCTTTTTTATTGCCCGCAAACCAGAGCCTATGCCCCCGCTTTGTCGCCCCGAGTAAAACGTGAGAGTATTCTTCATCGATTGGCGACTCAATCGTAAGCAAGGAGGAAGCTCTATGAGATCCCACTGGGTAAGGCGTTTATTGACACCCTCACCAACCTGGACAGGCAGAGCATCGGTTATCTTGGGTCTGCTGGTGTTTGGGATGTTGAGCGGGCTGGATAGCCTGGGTGTGGAGTTGGACGGGTGGAAGCGCTCCGTGATGGTCGCGGCCGTGGCGGGTATTTGCTATTTCATTGCCGGATATATTGATAAGCGCATTCCGCGCAAAGCCCCGCCAATGTAGGCATAAATCAGACAAAGAAAAAGGCGCTTATCAAATGAGATAAAGCGCCTTTTCAACACGTTAACTGACTAGTATCAGTTCATGCCGTATTTTTTCAGCTTCTTACGCAGCGTGCCGCGGTTGATGCCCATCATCAGGGCTGCGCGGGTCTGGTTGCCACGGGTGTATTGCATCACCATGTCCAACAGTGGCTGTTCAACTTCAGCCAGTACCAGCTCATACAGGTCATTTACGTCTTGACCGTTCAGTTGAGCAAAATAGTTCTTCAGTGCTTGTTTAACCGAGTCACGCAGAGGCTTTTGAGTCACCTGATCTTGTGAGTTAACGGTAGAAACGGTCAGTACGTCAGAATTTACGCGTTGTTCGAACATAGTTCTGTCAGCTCTTTTTTTACGCTAAGATTTTCGAAATATGCCTCCAACGCCTCCAGCTGTTCGCTGGCATCCTCTATGGCGTTGAATGTGCGCCGAAACTGGTCATTCGGAGCGTGTTCCTGGAGATACCAGGACACGTGCTTACGAGCAATCCGGAATCCCTTGCCTTGGCCATAAAAGCCGTGCAATTCCCGAATGTGCCCAATCAACAAGCGCTTCACCTCGCCAAGCGGCAGCGGCGGCAGCAACTCCCCAGTGTCCAGATAATGCTGGATTTCCCGGAAGATCCAGGGTCTCCCCTGAGCAGCGCGGCCTATCATCAGGGCATCGGCCCCGGTGTAGTCGAGCACTGCTCTGGCTTTATGCGGGTCAGTAATATCCCCATTCGCGATAATCGGAATGGAAACACTCTGCTTAACTGCCCGAATGCTGTCGTATTCCGCGTTGCCGTTAAACAGACAGGCGCGGGTTCGGCCGTGAATCGTCAGGGCCTGAATACCACAGTCTTCGGCCAGTTGGGCAATCTCTACACAGTTACGATGCTCTGGCGCCCAGCCGGTGCGAATCTTCAGCGTTACCGGCACATCCACTGCGTCAACCACCGCGTGGAGGATCCGTTTAACCAGATCCGGGTACTGCAACAAAGCGGACCCGGCAAGCTTCCGGTTCACTTTTTTGGCCGGGCATCCCATATTGATGTCGATGATCTGCGCGCCGCTGGCCACGTTGATACGCGCGGCGGCGGCCATATCATCAGGATCGCATCCGGCAATCTGCACGGAGCGGATCCCTGGTTCATCGCTATGCACCATACGCAGACGCGACTTATCCGTCCGCCACACCTCCGGGTTGGAGGAGAGCATTTCGGATACAGCCATCCCAGCACCCATTGCATGACAGAGGGTTCTGAACGGGCGATCTGTAATACCGGCCATCGGGGCCGCAATCAGGCAATTAGTAAGCTGGTGGTGTCCAATGCGCATAGACAAAGAGTGACCATACTGTGTCCGCAAGGGCGCGTATATTACGCATTTTTGCGTCGAGATGAAAGGCCAAACTTTAACCAATTGGCCCTGTATTAGGGCGAAAAATGCGCTACGCGGCGATTCATAAAAATATTATATATATTTTACAATAAGTTGACGAAAAGTGCTTATTTTGTGTGCGGCAAAATATTCGCCTTTGTGCAGAATATTATCTGCATTCGCCCGCTATTTTTGCTGGTATAGCCTGCCTGGAAGGCGCATTGTCAGGGCGATCCGTCGTTGAACGGCAAAAAATTGCATAAAATTTTGTCTCGTCCGTCTGGCGATCGCCGGACAAAAAAAATCCACCGGCGCAGGGCCGGTGGATGAGGAGGCAATAGACCGTGACGCTTACTTGCGGCGGCCGGTGATACGGCACCACTCTTCGCGCTCGGCGACCGGATCGAGCGTGAACTTCTCTTCGTAGGCTTCCGCTACGCTGCTCGCCTGGCTGGCCAGCACGCCGGACAGCCCCAGATGACCGCCGGCCTTCGGCAGGCAACCTATCAGCGGCGCCAGCTCGCGCAGCGGGCCGGCGAGGATGTTGGCGACCACCACGTCCGCCAGCAGGTCCGCCGGCTGGTCTTTCGGCAGATACAGCTCCAGACGCTCTGAAACGCCGTTACGCTGTGCGTTGTCGCGGCTGGCCTGAATGGCCTGGGGATCGATGTCGATGCCGATAGCGCGCGCCGCACCCAGCTTCAGCGCGGCGATCGCCAGGATGCCGGAACCGCAGCCGAAGTCGATGACGGTTTTGCCGGCCAGATCGAGGCCGTCCAGCCACTGCAGACACAGCGCGGTGGTCGGGTGGGTGCCGGTGCCGAACGCCAGGCCCGGATCGAGCATCACGTTAACCGCGTCGGGATCGGGAACGTCGCGCCAGCTCGGGCAGATCCACAAGCGCTCACCGAAGCGCATCGGGTGGAAGTTGTCCATCCACTCGCGCTCCCAGTCCTTGTCTTCCAGCTGTTCTATCTTGTGGCGGAAACCGGCGCCCAGCAGCGGGTGCTGTTCCAGCATCACCACCACCTCGGCCATATCGGTTTCGGCGTCGTACAGGCCGATCACGTCGGTATCGCCCCACAGCAGGGTTTCACCCGGCAGCGGTTCGAACACCGGGTTGTCGTGGGTGTCCTGGAAGGTCACCGACACGGCGCCGCTTTCCACCAGCGCGTCGCTCAGGTCTTCCGCCTGGCTGCCGGTGGTGTTCAGTTTGAGTTGGATCCAAGGCATAGCAATTCTCTTTAAGAGGGTAATGATGACGCCGCCCGGCGCTTTTCGCCGACGACGTTACCGAGATAAAACGCCAACAGGCTGAGCAACAGCGAAGGCACGATAGGATGCAGCCCCGCCGGTTGCAGGTTGAAGCTGGCCAATAGCGTATAGCATACCGCACCCGACACCATTGAGCTAAGCGCTCCCTGAGCATTGGCGCGTTCCCAATACAGGCCCAGCACCAGCGGCCACAGGAAGACCGCCTCCAACCCGCCGAAAGCCAGCAGGTTGAGCCAGATGATCATCTCTGGCGGCCGCCAGGCCGCCAGCAGCACCAGCAGACCGAGGATCAGCGTGGTCAGGCTGGAGAAGCGCTTGATCAACCGCTCGTTGTGGATCTGCTGTGGGCGTACGCCCAGGTAGAGATCCTTGATGATGGTGGCGGAGGATTGCAGCAGCTGGGCGTTGATGGTCGACATGATCGCCGCCATCGGCGCCGCCAAAAAGATCCCGGCGGCGTACGGCGGCAGCACGGTGATCATCAGCGTCGGGATCACCTGATCGGGGATCTTGAGGTCCGGCAAGACCGCGCGGCCGAGTGCGCCGGCCAGGTGCATGCCGAACATCAGCACCGCCACCACCACGGTGCCGAGCAGAATGCCGCGATGCACCGCCTTGCTGTCTTTGTAAGAGATGCAGCGCACGGCGGTGTGCGGCAGGCCGATCACCCCGAAGCACACCAGGATCCAGAACGACGCCATAAACGGCAGGCTGAGGATTTGATCGCCGCCCTGCGGCGACACTAGCGCCGGATCGATCTGCTGCAGCTTGTCCACCGCGCTGTCCAATCCGCCGGCGGCGTGGATCACCGCCACCAGCAGCAGCACGGTGCCGAGCAGCATCACCAGCCCCTGCATGGCGTCGTTCAGCACGCTGGCGCGGAAGCCGCCGAAGGCGGTGTACAGCGCGATGCTGATGCCGAAGATCAGCAGGCCGGTGTCGTAGGGAATGCCGGCGGCGGTCTCCAGCAGGCGGGCGCCACCGATAAACTGCACCGTCATGGCGCCGAGGAACGCCACCAGCAGACTGAGGCTGGCCAGCCACACCAGCAGGCGGCTCTGGTAGCGGCCATACAGCATGTCATTGAGGGTGATGGCGTTGTAGCGCCGCGCCAGGATGGCGAATTTCTTGCCCAGCACGCCGAGCGACAGCCACACCGCCGGTAGCTGGATCATCGCCAGCAGCACCCAGCCCAGGCCGTATTTATAGGCGGCGCCGGGGCCGCCGATAAACGAACTGGCGCTGATGTAGGTGGCGGTCAAGGTCATCGCCAGCACAAAGCCGCCCATCGAGCGGTTGCCGAGAAAGTATTCGCTGAGGAAATTCCCGCTCTGGCGGCGGCTGTAGGCATACACCGACAGGCCGAATACCAGCAACAGGTAGGCGACCAGCGGCAGGATCACTTCAGTTTGCATCGCTGTCCTCCAGCGAAATGTCGCGGAACACCGTGCGCACCATCAGCCAGCACAGGCCGGTGAACAGCAGCGGGACCAGCAGGCAGGCCATTTCGAACCAGTGCGGCAGGCCGGTGACGCCGATGGCGCTGTCCGGCAGGTAGGCCGCCAGCCCCCAGGCCAGCAGGTAGAGCAGCGTCAGCCCCAGCGCCCAGCGCGCTTCGCTGTGCGCCTGAATAAAGCGTTTGTCCATCCGTGTCTCCCATAGGTTTACGGTGATGGATTCATCAAAGGTAGGGAATTTTACGGCATGACGGCGTTTTGCCAAGCCGTTACTGGCGCAGCGCCAAAGAAAAAGGCCGGTGATTAACCGGCCTTTCGTCAGACGATGCTGCGTGGCTGCCTTAGGTTTCCTGCAGACCCAGCTTCTTCTCCAGATAGTGGATGTTGGTGCCACCGTGCTGGAAGTTTTCGTCGTTCATGATCTTCTGCTGCAGCTCAACGTTGGTTTTGATGCCGTCGATGATCAGTTCAGCCAAGGCGTTTTTCATGCGGGCAATCGCCACGTCACGGTTTTCGCCGAAGGTGATCAGTTTGCCGATCATGGAGTCATAGTACGGCGGTACGGTATAACCGGCGTAGATATGAGATTCCCAACGCACGCCGAAACCGCCTGGCGCGTGGAAGCGGGTGATCTTGCCCGGGCTCGGCAGGAAGGTGTTCGGATCTTCGGCGTTGATGCGGCATTCTACCGCGTGGCCGTGGATCTTCACTTCTTCCTGTTTGATCGACAGCGGCTGACCGGCAGCGATGCGCAGCTGCTCTTTGATCAGATCCACGCCGGTGATCATTTCGGTAACCGGGTGTTCTACCTGAATACGGGTGTTCATTTCGATGAAATAGAACTCGCCGTTTTCATACAGGAACTCGAAGGTGCCCGCACCGCGGTAGCCGATTTCCACACAGGCTTTCGAGCAGCGCTCGCCGATGTAGCGGCGCATTTCGCTGGTGATGCCCGGCGCCGGCGCTTCTTCGACCACTTTCTGGTGGCGGCGCTGCATGGAGCAGTCGCGCTCGGCCAGATAGATGGCGTTGCCCTGGCCGTCGGCCAATACCTGAATCTCGATGTGGCGCGGATTCTCCAGGTATTTTTCCATGTACACCATGTCGTTGTTGAAAGCCGCTTTGGCTTCCGCTTTCGTCATGTTGATGGACTGCTCAAGGTCTTTGTCGCTGCGCACGACGCGCATGCCGCGACCGCCGCCGCCGCCGGAGGCCTTGATGATCACCGGATAACCGATGCGCTTGGCGAAGGCACGGTTTTTATCCATGTCGTCGGTCAGCGGGCCGTCGGAGCCCGGTACGCAGGGCACGCCGGCTTTTTTCATGGCGTTGATCGCGGAAACCTTGTCGCCCATCAGGCGGATGGTTTCGGCTCTCGGGCCGATGAAGATGAAGCCGGAGCGTTCAACCTGCTCGGCGAAGTCGGCGTTCTCCGACAGGAAGCCGTAGCCCGGGTGGATCGCCACGGCGCCGGTGATTTCCGCCGCCGAGATGATGGCCGGGATGTTCAGGTAGCTTTTTACCGATGGCGCAGGACCGATGCAGACGGTCTCGTCGGCCAGCAGAACGTGTTTCAGATCGCGGTCGGCCGCGGAGTGAACCGCAACGGTCTTGATGCCCAATTCTTTACAGGCACGCAGTATGCGAAGCGCGATCTCGCCGCGGTTGGCGATAACAATTTTATCAAGCATGGGGGCGCCTCGTTATTCGATGACGACCAGCGGCTCGTCATATTCGACCGGCTGGCCGTTTTCCACCAGGATGGCTTTCACGACGCCGGACTTGTCCGCTTCGATCTGGTTCATCATTTTCATGGCTTCAACGATGCACAGGGTATCGCCGGCGTTCACTTTCTGGCCCACTTCCACGAAGGCTTTCGCGTCCGGGCTTGGGGTGCGGTAGAAGGTGCCTACCATTGGGGAACGAACGACATGGCCACTCACGGCCGCCGGTGCTGCAGGGGTTTCTGCCGCAGGCGCGGTGGCAACGGCGGTAGCCAGGGCTGGCTGCTGCTGTGCCGGCATCGCGTAAGCCTGCTGCATGACGGGATAAGCCTGCGCCGGTGCGGCACGGCTGATGCGAACCGATTCTTCGCCTTCAGAGATTTCCAGTTCAGAAATACCTGATTCTTCAACCAGTTCGATCAGTTTCTTGATTTTACGAATATCCATGAGTGTGATTCCGTACTCTTTTTGTGGAGCAATTAGTGGGTTTTCGACAGACGGTTAACCGCTGCCTGTAAAGCGAAAGCGTAGCCATCCGCGCCGAGGCCGCAAATCACGCCTACCGCTACGTCTGAGAGATAAGAGTGATGGCGGAAAGGTTCGCGGGCGTGCACGTTGGACAGGTGGATCTCGATGAACGGGATCTGCACCGCCAGCAACGCATCGCGCAGCGCCACGCTGGTATGCGTGAACGCCGCCGGGTTTATCAGAATGAAATCGGTGTTGCCGCGCGCCTGATGAATGCGATCGATCAGCTGATGCTCGGCGTTGGATTGCAGATGGCTCAGGGTAATATCCAATGCGGATGCCTGGTTTTCCAATCCGTTAACAATCTCTGTCAGCGTCGTGCTGCCGTACTTCTCCGGCTCACGCGTCCCCAGCAGATTGAGATTGGGGCCGTTCAGAAGCAAAATGTGAAACTTATCCGCCATTGTGCTGGTATCTCCGGCAATAAAACCATCATCGTAGAAAATAACCCGATGTTACCGATTTGTCACCTGTTAAGGGGCAAATTCACCCTGAGAACAGAAACAAGGTCGGGCATTATAACGATATCGTAGCAATTCGCAGCTAAATACTGGTCTTATCAGCGAAGATATTCAACCCCAAATCGAGGAACTGGGGGATCCGTGACAGGAATATGAGCGCTGGAACACAGAAAAAGTTCCCGCCGGCGGCGCGCGTTTTTCCGCGCCAATAACGCGCACCGCCGCGCGATTCAGCGCCACCAGGCGCGGAATTTCTTGTAACGCAGGCCCAACAGCGCCACCGCCAACAGCGCGTAAATGAACGGCTGGGGGGAGAATGTTTTGACCGACCACAGGTAGTGGATGGGGGCGAGGATCGCCGCCAGATAGACGAAGTTGTGCAACGTTTGCCATTTGGCCCCCAGCTTGCGCATTGCCCACAGCGTTGACGTGGCCGCCAGCGCCAGCAGGATCAACCAGGTGAGGATGCCGAGCGTCAGATACGGGCGGTTCACCAGCTCGCTGCCCAGCAGGCCGAGATTGCTCAGCCCCAGCTCCAGCGTGGAGTAGCTTATCAGGTGCAGCGTGCCCCAGGCAAAGCACCACAGCCCCACCAGACGGCGACAGCGGATCAGCAGCGGCTGCCGGGCGTAGCGCGCCAGCGGGGCTATCATCAGCGTGGCCAGCAGCAGTTTCAGCGTCATCCTGCCGGTGAAATGCTGGATGTCCTTGGACGGATCGGCGCTGAACCAGCCTTGATCCACTGCCAGCACCAACCACAAAAAGGGCAAAAACGCCGCCAGATGCAGGGCGGCTTTCAGCCATTTGATATGAACAGGCGTCAGGCGCACTTAGAAATTCTCCCGCAGATCCATACCGCGATACAGCGACGCTACCTGGTCGGCATAGCCGTTGAACAGCAACGTCGGCTGCCGTTTGACGTCGAGAATGCCGCCGGAGCCGATAAAGCGCTCGGTGGCCTGCGACCAGCGCGGATGATCGACGTGCGGATTCACGTTGGCGTAAAAACCGTACTCGTTCGGCGCGGATTGGTTCCAGGTAGTCGGCGGCTGATCGCGCACCAAACGGATATGCACGATCGATTTGATGCCTTTGAAGCCGTATTTCCACGGCGTGATCAGCCGCAGCGGCGCGCCGTTTTGCGGCGGCAGGGTTTTGCCGTATACGCCGACGGTCAGCAGCGCCAGCGGATGCATCGCCTCGTCCAGCCGCAGCCCTTCGACGTAGGGATATTTCAGGCCGCCGCCGATAAAGCGATCTTTCTGGCCGGGCATCTGCTCCGGATCGTACAGCGTCTGGAAGGCCACGTAGCGCGCGTTGCTGTTCGGTTCGGCCAGCTTGAGAAGCTTGCCCAGTTCGAAACCGATCCACGGCACCACCATCGACCAGGCCTCGACGCAGCGCATGCGGTAAATGCGCTGTTCCAGCGGGAAACGCTTCATCAGATCGTCGATGTCCAGCGTGATCGGCTTCGCCACTTCGCCGTCGATGCGCACTTTCCAGCCTTCGGTCTTTAGCCCGCCGGCGTTGGCGGCCGGATCGGCTTTGTCGAGGCCGAACTCATAGAAGTTGTTGTAGCCGGTGACCTTGTCTTCCGGCGTCATCGCCAGCTGCGCCTGCCAGGCGGCCGGTTTGCTGAATTCCAGCGCTTTGCCCGGCGGCGCCTTGGGGCGATCGTTGCCCTTGAACCACGACAGCAGGTCCGCCTGCGCGCCGGTAGGCAGCGCCAGCGTGGCGGCGGTGATGCCGAGCGCCTGCAGCACCTTGCGCCGCTGGTGGAACACGCTCTCCGGCGTGACGTCGGCCTCGGTTAATTTCGGGTGTTTGTTCATGCTTATGCTCTCCGCGACTGATGCCCGCCGTCCGCGAGCGGCTGACGGGTCTTCATGAAATAAGCATGGCGTTAAAGCCGGCCGGAAGCGAGGGGGCGCGGGAAAATATGAAATTTCGCAGATGCGGGCGAACCCCCCGTTGCCGGGGGGAGAAGGTCAGCGGATTTTCACCAGGGTGCGGCCGGTGATTTGGTTGTTCAGCAGCGCGGCGGCGGTGGCCGGCGCCTGCTCGAGGGCGATTTCATGCGTGGCCTGCTGATAGAAGCTGTCCGGCAGAATGCCGGCCAGCCGTTCCCAGGCGGTTTGGCGGCGGTGCAGCGGCGTATGCACCGAATCCACGCCCTGCAGGCGCACGTTGCGCAGAATGAACGGCATCACGGTGGTCGGCAGTTGATAACCGCCCGCCAGGCCGCAGGCGGCGACGGTGCCGTTATAGTTCATCTGCGCCAGCACCCGCGCCAGCAGTTTGTCGCCGACGGTGTCCACCGCGCCGGCCCACAGCTGTTTCTCCAGCGGACGCGGCGTGTCGATATAGCCATCGCGCGACATGACCTCTTTGGCGCCGAGCGCTTTCAGGTACTCGGTATTGCTGTCGCGGCCGCTGATGGCGGTCACCCGGTAACCCAGCGCCGCCAGCAGGGCGATGGCGGTGCTGCCCACGCCGCCGCTGGCGCCGGTGACCAGGATATCGCCGTCGTCCGGGTGTACGCCGCCTTCTTCCAGCGCCATCACGCACAGCATGGCGGTAAAGCCGGCGGTGCCGATGATCATCGCCTTGCGCTCATCCAGGCCGTTCGGCAGCGGCACCAGCCACTCACCGGAGACGCGCGCCTGCTCGGCCAGGCCGCCCCAATGGTGTTCGCCCACGCCCCAACCGGTGAGCACCACGCTTTGCCCCTCTTTGAAGCGATCGTCGCGGCTGTGGCGCACGGTGCCGGCGAAGTCGATGCCCGGCACCATCGGGAAGTTGCGCACGATCTTGCCTTTGCCGGTGATCGCCAGCGCATCTTTATAGTTCAGGCTTGACCAGTTGATGTCGACGGTGACATCGCCTTCCGGCAACCGATCGCTGCCGATATCTTTGATATGAGCCAGAGTTTGGTCGTCTTGTTGTTCCAATAACAGTGCACGCATGTCACTCTTCCTCTCGTTTACACTTTTCTATCAATGGCTGAATCACATTTATTTGACTATATGCATAATAAGCGGCCCAAGTCCTGATAAAGGACAAAAACGGCGCTTGCAGGTTTAATTCCTCGGCAAGGCTTGTTAGGGTTGGACGGCCCCTTTTAGCTAAAGGGTGAACACTCACTTAACCATAGCGGACAAGGCACAGGGATGCGATTTACCACCAAACTCTCTGCATTGATCACTCTGTTGGTCGCGCTGGCGATGTTTTTGATGCTGATGGGATGCTCATACAGCTTCTTTTACGTTACCCAGGATCGCCAGGAGCGCCGCTTTGATTCGCTGGTCACCTCTCTCGATCAAGCCATGTTGCAGGAATCGCCGCGCGATCAGGAGAAATGGTTGCCGATTGTCATGCGTCCGCTCGGCATTGTGTCGATCCGCGTAGAGGCCGGTACCAGCAAGCTCCTCGACTATAAATTGCCGACGCTGAAAAAAGAGCCCTGGGATGCGCTGAACGGCTATCGTCAGGTCTCGCGAACTCTGTTGCAGCACCCGGGCAGTACGCTGCACATCACCTACCTCGATCCCTTCGCCAGCGACGTGCGCACGCTGCAATCCACCGCCGCCGTCACGCTGTCGATCGTCGTCATGGTGGTGGTTTTGCTGTTCAGCCTGCGCTGGCTGCGTGAGCAGGCCGACGGCGAAGATCGTCTGGAACGCCGTGCGCGGCGCATTCTGAACGGCGAGCGTGAAAACGTCATGCAGGGCGACGTGCGTGAGTGGCCAGCCAACGTCAGCGGCGCGCTCGACCGCCTGCTGGCCGATCTGGCGGAAGCGCGGGAAGAGCGCAGCCGGGTCGATACGCTGATCCGCGCCTTCGCCGCGCAGGATGCCAAAACCGGGCTGAATAATCGCCTGTTTTTCGATAATCAATTGACCACTCAGTTGGAAGATGAAGGCTCGCACGGCATCGTGATGATGGTGCGGCTGCCCGACTTCGAGACCCTGCGCGAGACGCACGGCAGCATGGCGGTGCAAGAGCTGATGTATTCGCTGGTCAACCTGCTGTCTACCTTCGTGATGCGCTACCCGTCGGCGCTGCTGGCGCGCTACTTCCACAGCGATTTTACCGTGCTGTTGCCGCATCGAACCCTGAAGGAAGCCGACGGCATCGCTTCACAGCTGGTCAACGCCATCGATGCCTTGCCTTCCACGGCGCTGATCGATCGCGAGGCCTTCCTGCACATCGGCATCGTGGCGTACCGCAGCGGTCAAACCACCGAGCAGGTAATCGACTATGCGGAGCAGGCGACGCGCCACGCTACGCTGCAGGGCGAAAACGGGTGGTATGTGTACGACAGCCAGGTGCCGGAAAAGGGGCGCGGCAGCGTCAAGTGGCGCACGCTGCTGGAACAGGTGCTGGCGCGCGGCGGCCCGCGGCTGTATCAGAAACCGGCGGTGACCGTGGAAGGCGAGGTGCACCATCGTGAGATCATGAGCCGGATCTATGACGGCACCCAGGAATTGCTGCCGGCGGAATATATGCCGCTGGTGCAGCAGTTGGGGTTGGCGGAGAGTTACGATCGCCAACAGGTGAGCCGCATCATTCCCTTGTTGGCGCAGTGGCCCGAGGAAACGCTGGCGTTTCCGCTGTGCGTGGACTCGATTTTGCAGCGCTCTTTCCAGCGCTGGCTGCGCGATACGCTGTTGCAATGCGAAAAAAGCCAACGTCGGCGAATTCTGATTGAACTTGCGGAGGCAGATGTGTGTCAACATATCGACCGTTTGCGTCCGGTGCTGAGGCTGTTGTCAGGGCTGGGCTGCCGTCTCGCGGTGTCCAAAGCGGGTTTAACCGTGGTCAGTACGTCCTATATCAAGTCGCTGCAGGTGGAGATCGTCAAGCTCCACCCGGGGCTGGTGCGGAGCATCGATAAGCGGGACGAAAACCAGCTGTTCGTGCAGAGCCTGACCGGCGCCTGCGCGGGCACGCGTGCTCAGGTGTTCGCCGCCAGCGTACGTACGCGCAACGAATGGCAGACGCTGAAAGAGCGGGGGATCCACGGCGGGCAGGGCGACTTTTTCGCATCGCCGGAACCTATCGACGCGGGGCGTAAAAAATATTCACGTCGTTATCGTGTTTAAGCTGATTGCCGGACAAAAATTGACGTAGAATGAGCGCCGGATCCATCTGGGCCATGTCACCCGTCATTTTGGAGTTTTCTCCAATCTGCCTGCGACAACGACGCCTATTTGAGATAGGCTCTTGTCAGCTTTTATCTGGTTGGCGTTGGTAGGTGCTTACCATCGGCGGCAATCAGGGAATATGTTAGATTTTATGAGCTGTGTTACGCCGTTTCGTGCGTTGACAGGGTGGTAAACTGAGCCTTTGTTCAGGGAATTCAGGCCTCATCCAATTTCCGTGCATTCGAGCAGAAACAATACAGACTATTTTTCACCGAAGTAGAACGTTTTTGCGCCTTGTCGCTGCTTCGTGTGGTTGGTAAAGTAGGCGGATTTTATTTTCCGCCCCCAGCTTGCAGGATTATCCTTTCGTTATGTTTAAGAAATTTCGTGGCATGTTTTCCAACGACTTGTCCATCGACTTGGGTACCGCCAATACCCTGATTTATGTTAAAGGGCAAGGCATCGTACTGAATGAACCTTCGGTGGTTGCCATTCGTCAGGATCGTGCCGGCTCCCCAAAGAGCGTCGCGGCCGTCGGTCATGACGCCAAACAGATGCTGGGCCGCACCCCCGGCAACATCGCGGCCATTCGCCCGATGAAAGACGGCGTGATCGCCGATTTCTTCGTGACTGAAAAAATGCTGCAGCACTTTATCAAACAGGTTCACAGCAACAGCTTTATGCGCCCAAGCCCGCGCGTGCTGGTCTGTGTGCCGGTCGGCGCGACCCAGGTTGAACGCCGCGCTATCCGCGAGTCCGCCCAAGGGGCCGGCGCGCGTGAAGTGTTCCTGATTGAAGAGCCGATGGCGGCGGCGATCGGCGCAGGTCTGCCGGTTTCCGAAGCGACCGGCTCCATGGTGGTGGATATCGGTGGCGGTACCACTGAAGTGGCGGTGATCTCGCTGAACGGCGTGGTGTACTCTTCTTCCGTGCGCATCGGCGGCGACCGTTTCGATGAAGCCATCATCAATTATGTGCGCCGCAACTACGGCTCGCTGATCGGCGAAGCCACCGCAGAGCGCATCAAGCACGAAATCGGTTCTGCCTATCCGGGCGACGAAGTGCGCGAAATCGAAGTGCGCGGCCGTAACCTGGCTGAAGGCGTACCGCGCGGCTTTACCCTGAACTCCAATGAAATCCTCGAAGCCCTGCAAGAGCCGCTGACCGGTATCGTCAGCGCGGTGATGGTTGCGCTGGAGCAGTGCCCGCCAGAATTGGCCTCCGACATTTCCGAACGCGGCATGGTATTGACCGGCGGCGGCGCGCTGCTGCGCAACCTCGATCGCTTGCTGATGGAAGAAACCGGCATTCCGGTCGTGGTGGCGGAAGATCCGCTGACCTGCGTGGCGCGCGGTGGCGGCAAGGCGTTGGAAATGATCGACATGCACGGCGGCGATTTGTTCAGCGAAGAATAGTCAGCCCCTGGAAGGAGGAATCGTATCGGATGAATGCGCACAGCGAAAATCGGGTACGGTTCCTCTTTCTGTTGTCGAGGAACTCGCATAATTTATGAAGCCGATTTTTAGCAGGGGGCCTTCCCTGCAACTGCGACTTTTTTTGGCGGTGATTGCGGCCATTGGCCTGATCGTTGCCGACAGCCGGCTCGGCACGTTCGTGAAGATACGCAACTACATGGACACCGCAGTCAGCCCTTTCTATTTTCTGGCCAACGGGCCGCGTAAAGTTTTGGACAGCGTGTCAGAGACGCTGGCCACCCGCCAACAGCTGGAGCTGGAAAACCGCGCTCTGCGGCAGGAACTGCTGCTGAAAAACAGCGATATTCTTCTTCTTGGCCAATTCAAGCAGGAAAACGCCCGCTTGCGCGAGCTGCTGGGTTCTCCGCTGCGCCAGGACGAACACAAGATGGTCACCCAGGTGATCTCCACCGGCTCCGATCCTTACAGCGATCAGGTCGTTATCGACAAAGGGTCGGACAACGGCGTCTATGAAGGCCAGCCGGTGATCAGCGACAAGGGCGTGGTTGGCCAGGTGGTGGCGGTGGCGAAAGTCACCAGCCGCGTGCTGCTGATCTGCGACGCCTCGCACGCGCTGCCGATTCAGGTGCTGCGTAACGATATTCGAGTGATCGCCGCGGGCAGCGGCTGCGCCGACGATCTGCAACTGGAGCATCTGCCGAACAACACCGATATCCGCGTTGGCGACGTGCTGGTGACCTCCGGCCTCGGCGGCCGCTTCCCGGAAGGCTATCCGGTGGCGGTCGTTTCCTCGGTCAAGGTCGACAATCAGCGCGCTTACACCGTGATTCAGGCGCGGCCGACCGCCGGTCTGCAGCGCTTGCGCTACCTGCTGCTGCTGTGGGGCGCCGATCGCAACGGCGACATGCCGCTGCCGCCGGACGAAGTGCACCGCGTCGCCAATGAGCGCCTGATGCAGATGATGCCGCAGGTGTTGCCGCCTGCCGGTTCTGTTGGGCCGCAGCTGCCCGCACCGGCCACCGGCGTGGCGCCGCAACCCGCCGGCGCTACGCCATCGGCTCAGCCTGCCGCGGCGGGAGTGGTGCAATGAACAGTTACCGCAGCCACGGGCGCTGGATCATCTGGCTGTCGTTCCTGGTAGCGTTGGTGCTGCAAATCATGCCGTGGCCGGAGCAGATCTACATGTTCCGGCCTTCCTGGCTGGTGCTGATCCTGATCTACTGGGTGATGGCCTTGCCGCATCGTGTCAACGTCGGTACCGGCTTCGTGCTGGGGTTGATCATGGATCTGATCCTCGGCTCTACGCTGGGCGTACGCGCGCTGGCGCTGGGCATCATCGCCTATCTGGTGGCGTTCAAATTCCAACTGTTCCGCAATATGGCGCTGTGGCAACAGGCGTTGATCGTCGTGCTGCTGTCGCTGTCGATGGATGTGGTGGTGTTCTGGGCTGAGTTTTTAGTGATCAACGTCTCTTTCCGCCCAGAGGTATTCTGGAGTAGTGTGGTAAACGGCATTTTGTGGCCGTGGTTATTCCTGTTGATGCGCAAAATCCGCCGTCAGTTCGCCGTACAGTAAGGGTATATCAATGACTTCGCTTTATCTGGCCTCCGGCTCCCCACGTCGACGTGAACTGTTGACCCTGTTGGGCGTGTCGTTTGACATTCTGCTGACGCATACCGAAGAGCAGCGCCGGGAAGGCGAAGCCGCAGAGGCCTATGTGCGCCGTCTGGCGCAGGACAAGGCCAAGGCGGGCGTGGCGCTGGCGCAGGAAGATCGGCCGGTGCTGGGCGCAGACACCATCGTGGTGCTCAACGGCCGGGTGCTGGAGAAGCCGCGCGACGAAGCCCATGCGGCGGACATGCTGGCGGCTCTGTCGGGCAAACAGCATCAGGTGATGACGGCGGTGGCGATCGCCGATCGCCACGACGTGCGCTGCCAGCTGGTGGTGACCGACGTGACGTTCCGCAGCCTGTCACAACAGGATATCCGCGACTATATTGCTACGGGCGAACCGATGGATAAAGCGGGCGCCTACGGCATTCAAGGAAAGGGTGGTTGTTTCGTCAGAACGATAACCGGGAGTTATCACGCGGTGGTCGGTCTGCCGCTGGTCGAAACACATGAGCTGCTCAGTAATTTTGTCGCATTACGTGATGTAAGAACCGGTTGATGGGCGCTGCCATTATCGACCGGCTCTGAGGAGAAGGCATGACAGCTGAGCTACTGGTTAATATCACACCGTCTGAAACGCGGGTCGCCTATATCGATGGCGGCATTCTGCAAGAGATTCATATCGAACGCGAATCCAAACGCGGCATCGTCGGCAATATCTATAAAGGGCGCGTCAGCCGCGTCCTGCCGGGGATGCAGGCGGCGTTTGTCGACATCGGCCTGGACAAGGCCGCCTTCCTGCACGCCTCCGACATCATGCCGCATACCGAATGCGTCGCCGGCGACGAGCGGAAAAACTTCCACGTGCGCGACATCGCCGAGCTGGTGCGCCAGGGGCAAGACCTGATGGTGCAGGTGGTGAAAGATCCGCTCGGGACCAAGGGCGCGCGTCTGACCACGGATATCACGCTGCCTTCGCGCTATCTGGTCTTCATGCCGGGCGCGGCGCACGTCGGCGTTTCGCAGCGCATCGACAGCGAAGCCGAGCGCGAGCGCCTGAAGTCCATCGTTGCGCCGCACTGCGACGAGCTGGGCGGCTTTATTATCCGCACCGCGGCGGAAGGCATCGGCGAGGAAGAGCTGGCGCAGGATGCCGCGTTCCTCAAACGCCTGTGGACCAAGGTGATGGAGCGCAAGAAGCGCAACCAGACCAAATACAAGCTGTACGGCGAGCTGGCGCTGGCGCAGCGCATCTTGCGCGATTTCGCCGGCGCGGCGCTGGATCGCATTCGCGTCGATTCGCGGCTGACGCACGATCTGTTGGTGGAGTTTACCGGCGAGTACATCCCGGACATTACCAACAAGCTCGAACTCTACACCGGCAGCCAGCCAATTTTCGATCTGTACGACGTGGAAAACGAAATCCAGCGCGCGCTGGAGCGCAAGGTTGAGCTAAAGTCCGGTGGCTATCTGATCATCGATCAGACCGAGGCGATGACCACCGTCGATATCAATACCGGCGCCTTCGTCGGCCACCGCAACCTCGACGAAACCATCTTCAATACCAACATCGAGGCGACGCAGGCCATCGCGCGCCAGCTGCGGCTGCGCAACCTGGGCGGCATTATCATCATCGACTTTATCGATATGAACAACGAAGAGCATCGCCGCCGGGTGCTGCACTCGCTGGAGCAGGCATTGAGTAAAGATCGGGTAAAAACCACGATCAACGGCTTCTCTCAGCTAGGCTTAGTTGAAATGACGCGTAAACGCACGCGTGAAAGCATTGAACATGTGCTCTGTCACGATTGTCCTACTTGCAATGGGCGCGGCACCGTGAAAACGGTGGAAACCGTGTGCTACGAGATCCTGCGCGAGATTGTACGCGTGCACCATGCTTACGATTCCGATCGCTTCCTGGTGTACGCCTCCGCGGCGGTTGGCGAAGCGCTGAAGAGCGAAGAGTCGCATGCGCTGGCCGAAGTGGAGATCTTCGTCGGCAAACAGGTGAAGGTGCAGATCGAACCGTTGTACAGCCAGGAGCAGTTCGACGTCGTCATGATGTAGCCCGCCCGACATCGGTAGGGGCCCGGCACGCCGGGCCCGTCAGTGCATAGATATTCCCGTTGCCAGGCAGCGGAGCAAGGAGAACTGCGTGAGGCGACTGCCTGGGATTCTGTTAGCAACAGGCGCCACCCTAATCGTGATTGTGGCGCTGCTGATCAGCGGGCTGCGCCTGATGCTGCCGAAGCTGAACGACTATCGTCCCCAACTGCTGGCGCAGGTGGAGAAGCTATCCGGTGTGCCTGTGCAGATGGATTTCCTGCAGGGCAGTTGGGAAACGTTCGGCCCACAGCTTGAAGTGCGCAACCTGAGCGTTACGCTGCCCAAAAGCGATGTGCATATCGAACGCGTGACGCTGGCGCTGGACGTGTGGCAATCCCTGCTGCACTGGCGCTGGCAGTTCCGCGATCTGACCTTCTATCAATTCCGCCTCGATCTGAACGCCACGCTGGGCGGCGATCGTGAGGGCGACGGCCTTGAGCCCGGTAAAATCAGCGATCTGATGCTGCGCCAGCTCGACCATTTCGATCTGCGCGACAGCCGTATCTCGTTCCTGACGCCCGCCGGCGCGCGCGCCGAATTCGACATTCCCCAACTGACCTGGCTCAACGGCCGCGATCGCCACCGCGCCGAGGGGCAGATCAGCCTGTCGACGCTGAACGGCCAGCACGGTGTGGTGCAGCTGCGCATGGACCTGCGCGATAATCAGGGCCTGCTGGACACCGGCACGGTCTATCTGCAGGCCGATAACATCGACATGAAACCCTGGTTTACCCGCTGGCTGCGCGCCAACACCGGGCTGGAAAGCGCCGACTTCAGCCTGGCGGCCTGGCTGCAGGTGCAAAACGGCGAGATCGCCGGCGGCCATGCGTTGCTCAAGCAGGGGGCAGCTAACTGGAATACCGGCGCCGCGCAGCACCGGCTGGACGTCGACAATCTGGCGCTTTCGCTGCGCCGCCAGGGCACCGGTTGGCAGCTCGACGTGCCGCAGTTGCGGTTGAGCACCGACGGCCAGGCGTGGCCGCAGGGCGCGCTTTCTGCGCTGTGGCTGCCGGAAAACACCGAATTTATGGGGCCGGCGCAGAATGAAGAGCTGCGGGTGCGCGCGACCCATCTTCAGTTGGAGCGTCTGTCGGCGCTGCTGCCGACCTTCTCGTTCCTCAGCCCGGACGTGCTCGATCGCTGGAACGATCTGCAGCCGCAGGGGCAGGTGGAAGCGCTGGCGCTGGACATCCCGCTCAAGCAGCCGGAAAAGAGCCGTTTTCAGGCGCTGTGGCGCGATGTCAGCTGGCAGCGTTGGGAACTGCTGCCGGGCGTCAACCACTTCTCCGGCGCGTTGAGTGGCGGGGTGGAGAACGGCCGCCTGACGCTGGGGCTCACCGACAGCACCCTGCCTTACGGCGACATGTTCCGCGCCCCGCTTGAAATCAGCAGCGCGCGTGGCGCGCTGACCTGGCGTTACAACGATCAAGGCTGGGAGCTGGCGAGTCAGGGGCTGGACGTCAAGGCGAAGTCGCTGTGGGTCAACGGCGATTTCCGTTATCAGCAGCCGGCCAAGGGCGATCCGTGGCTGAATATCCTGGCGGGCATCCGCCTGTATGACGGCGCCGACGCCTGGCGCTATTTCCCGGAACCGCTGATGGGCAAGCATCTGGTGGACTACCTGGGCGGCGCCATTCAGGGCGGCCAGGTGGATAACGCCACGCTGATTTATTCCGGCGATCCGCAGCATTTCCCGTACCGCAAAAACGAAGGGCAGTTCGAAGTCTTCGTACCGCTGCGTCACGCCACCTTCCAGTTCCAACCGGGCTGGCCGGCGCTGACCGATTTGGCGATCGATCTCGATTTCGCCAACGAGGGGCTGTGGATGCATGCGCCGCAAACCCGCTTGGGCAAGGTGGCGGGCAAAAATATCAGCGCGGTGATCCCGGATTACCTGAAAGAGCGGTTGCTGATCGACGCCGAAGTCGCGGGTGCGGGCAGCGACGTACATGACTACTTCATGCAGACACCGTTGCACGATTCGCTGGGGGCGGCGCTGGATCAGCTGCAGATTGGCGGTGATGTCAGTGGGCGCTTACATCTCGATATCCCCCTGGACGGCGAGCAGGTCAGAGCCACCGGTGAAGTGGCGCTGAACAACAATTCGTTGCTGATAAAACCGCTGGAAAGCGAGCTGCAGAAGCTCAGCGGCAAGTTCCGCTTCGACAATGGCAATCTGGAGAGCGACACCCTGTCGGCCAACTGGTTCGGGCAACCGGTGGCGGTCAACTTCACTACGCAGGAAGGCGAGCGTGACTACAAGGTCAACGTCGGTCTGAAAGGAGACTGGCAGCCGGGCAAGTTCCCCGGCCTGCCAAAAGAGGCCGCCGATGCGCTCAGCGGCAGTGCGCCCTGGCAGAGCCAGGTGGCCATCACGCTGCCGCATCAGGGCTCGGCCAGCTACGATATCGGCCTTGACGCAGACCTGAAGAAAGTGAGCAGTCACTTACCTTCGCCACTGGACAAGGCGTCGGGAGAGGCGCTGCCGGTGAACGTCAAGGTCAAAGGCGGTTTGAACGGCTTTATGTTGACCGGCAGCGCGGGCAAACAGAACCGCTTCAACAGCGAATGGAACTTCGATAAAAAACAGGTGAACCTGGCGCGCGCCGCCTGGCAAACCAACGGGGGCGGCACCCCGCCTCTGCCGGCCGGCAAGTCGATGACGTTGAACCTGCCGGCGCTGGACGGCGAGCAGTGGCTGGCGCTGCTGGCACCGGCGCTGAAACAGGGCGGCGGCAGCGGTCAGGTGGGCGGTTTCAGCTTCCCCACCACCGTGGCGCTGACCACGCCGCAGCTGCTGTTGGGCGGCCAGGCCTGGCATAAGCTGACGCTGTCGGCCGAGAAACAGCTTGGCGCTACCCTGGTGAGCGCCAAGAGCGACGAAGTGGATGGTAGCCTGCGGGTGGCCGATCGCGGGCCGTGGCGCGCCGATATCAACTACCTGTATTACAACCCGCAGTTCGCAGAGACGAAAAACGCGGGGGGCACGCCGCCGCCGTCGACCGAGAACGTTTCCTTCCGCGACTGGCCTTCGTTGATGTTGCGCTGCAAATCGTGCTGGGTGCTGGGGCAGAACCTCGGTAAGGTCGAGGCGGATCTGACCAATCGGGGCGATACCCTGACGCTGGATCACGGCCTGGTCGATACCGGCAAAGGGCGCATGACCGCCACCGGCCTGTGGAAACAAAATGCGCAGGAAGAGCGCAGCTCGCTGAAAGGCAAGCTGCTTGGCGGCAAGATCGATGAAACCGCCGCCTTCTTCGGCATCACCATTCCGCTTAAGGGCGCGCCTTATGACGTGGATTTCGATCTGTACTGGCATGGCACGCCGTGGCAGCCACGGGTCGATACGCTGAGCGGTGCGCTGCAGGTCAAGATGGGCAAGGGTGAAATCGACAGTATGGGTGGTGGCCGTGCCGGTCAGCTGCTGCGGCTGGTCAGTTTCGATGCCCTGCTGCGCAAGCTGCAGTTCGATTTCAGCGATACCTTCGGCAAAGGCTTCTACTTTGATTCCATCCGCAGTACCGCCTGGCTGAAAGATGGCATAATGCATACAGATAATCTATTGATCGACGGCCTGGCGGCGGATATCGCCATGAGCGGCCAGATCGATCTGGCGCGCCGTCGCATCGATATGGAGGCGGTGGTGGCGCCGGCGATTTCGGCGACGGTCGGCGTGGCCACGGCGTTTGTCGTCAACCCGATCGTCGGCGCGGCGGTATTTGCCGCCTCGCAGGTGCTGGGGCCGCTGTGGAGCAAGATTTCGCTGATTCGCTACCATATCAGCGGCGATCTCGACCAGCCGAAGATCAATGAGGTACTTCGTAAGGCAAAGGAGGATAAGGCGTCATGAGGAATGCTAACGTTGCGTTGTTGCAGTTGTGCAGTGGCGATCAGGTGCGCGATAACCTGGCCCAGATTGAACAGCAGATCAAGCAGCTCAATGCCGGGGTAAAACTGGTCATGACGCCGGAGAACGCGCTGCTGTTCGCCAACTCCGCGGCCTATCGCCAACAGGCGGAAAAACAGGGCGATGGTCCGCTGCAGAACGCGGTGCGCGAACTGGCGCGCCGTTATGGCGTGTGGTTGCTGGTGGGCTCGATGCCGCTCGTCAGCCGTGAGAACCCGGAGCTTATCACCACCAGCAGCCTGTTGTTCGACGAGCAGGGCGAGATCCGCGCCCGCTACGACAAGCTGCACATGTTCGATGTGGACATCAACGACGCGCACGGCCATTACCGCGAGTCGGATACCTACCAGCACGGGCAGCACCTGACGGTGGTGGATACGCCGGTCGGGCGTTTGGGCATGACCATATGTTACGATCTGCGCTTCCCTGCGCTGTTCCAGGCACTGCGGGCGCAGGGCGCCGAACTGATTTCGGTGCCGGCTGCCTTTACCCGGGTGACCGGCGAGGCGCATTGGGAAATCCTGCTGCGCGCCCGGGCGATCGAAAACCAGTGCATGATCCTGGCGCCGGCGCAGGTGGGGCGCCACGGGCCGACCCGCCGCACCTGGGGCCACTCGATGGCTGTCGACGGCTGGGGCAAGGTGTTGGCCGAGAACGCGGACGCCGTGGCGGCACTGAAGGTGCGTGTGGACGCCGCAAGCCTGAAAAATATTCGTGCGCAGATGCCGGTGCTGCAGCACAACCGATTCCAGACGTCGCTGACGGCGCCGTCTGACAAGTAATCCTCCAATCAAGAGTGAAACCATTATGAGCCTGACGTTTGTCAGTGAGCAGTTACTCGCTACCAACAAGCTGAGTCATCAAGACCTGTACAGGGTACTGGGTCAACTGGCAGAACGCCGTATCGACTACGCCGATCTCTATTTCCAGTCCAGCTATCACGAAGCCTGGGTGATCGAGGACGGCATCATCAAGGATGGCTCTTACAATATCGACCAGGGCGTCGGCGTGCGCGCCGTCAGCGGTGAGAAGACCGGCTTCGCCTATGCCGATCAGATCACCCTGAATGCGCTGCAGCAGAGCGCCCAGGCGGCGCGCAGCATCGTGCGTGAGCAGGGCGACGGGCGGGCGCATACTCTGGGCGAAATCGGTTATCAGGCGCTGTACCCGCTGCTCGATCCGTTGCAAAGCCTGCCGCGCGAAGAGAAAATCGCCCTGCTGCACCGCGTCGACAAGGTGGCGCGCGCCGCCGATGCGCGGGTGCAGGAAGTGAACGCCAGCATCACCGGCGTTTACGAGCAGGTGCTGGTAGCCGCCACCGACGGCACGCTGGCAGCGGACGTTCGCCCGCTGGTGCGCCTTTCCGTCAGCGTGCTGGTGGAGCAGGACGGCAAGCGTGAGCGCGGCTCCAGCGGCGGCGGCGGCCGTTTCGGCTATGACTACTTCCTGGAAGCCGTCGACGGCGAGGTGCGCGCCGATATCTATGCCCAAGAGGCGGTGCGCATGGCGCTGGTCAATCTTGGCGCAGTGGCGGCGCCGGCCGGCAATATGCCGGTGGTGCTGGGGGCCGGCTGGCCAGGCGTGCTGCTGCACGAGGCGGTGGGCCACGGCCTGGAAGGCGACTTCAACCGGCGCGGCACCTCGGTGTTCAGCGGCCATATGGGCGAGCTGGTGGCGTCCGAGCTGTGCACCGTGGTGGATGACGGCACCCTGCAAGGGCGCCGCGGCTCGCTGGCGATCGACGACGAAGGCGTGCCGGGCCAGTACAACGTACTGATCGAAAACGGCGTGCTGAAAGGCTACATGCAGGACAAGCTCAACGCGCGGCTGATGGGCGTTGCGCCGACCGGCAACGGCCGCCGCGAGTCCTATGCGCATCTGCCGATGCCGCGCATGACCAACACCTACATGCTGGCGGGCCAATCGACGCCGGAAGAGATCATCGCCAGCGTCGAGTACGGCCTGTACGCGCCGAACTTTGGCGGCGGCCAGGTGGACATCACCTCCGGCAAGTTCGTGTTCTCCACCACCGAAGCCTATCTGATCGAGAAAGGGCGTATCACCAAGCCGGTGAAAGGGGCGACGCTGATCGGCTCCGGCATTGAGGCGATGCAGCAGATCTCGATGGTCGGCAACGATCTGGCGCTTGATAAAGGCGTGGGCGTGTGCGGCAAGGAAGGCCAGAGTGTGCCGGTGGGCGTCGGCCAACCGACGCTGAAACTGGACACGCTGACCGTCGGCGGCACGGCGTAATTTTTCCTCAAGGGGCCGCATTGGCCCCTTGTTCATTCCCCATTTTGAGTTTTCTCTCGCCCGCGCAAAGAGTGCTGTGCGGCGATGATGCCGAGAAAGATGACGATGGCGTGCTTTGGTGTGTCTACCCGGCGTTGGCTGCTGGTGCTGGGGGTTCTCTCCTTGACGGGGTGCGCCCGTTCCGATGCGCTGTGGGGCGTGGTCGATAAGCTCTGCATGGCCAACTATCAGCAAAAGCGCGATCCGGCCCCGTGTGAGCAGATTTATATGCCGCAGGGGAAAGCGCAGGGCTTCAGCGTGCTGCAAAACCCGCGTTATCCCTATCACTTCATCCTGGTGCCGACGGCGCCGCTCTCCGGCATCGAAAGCCCGCAGCTGCTGGCCGGGGAACGGACGGACTATTTTGGCTATGCATGGCTGATGCGTTACCGGTTGGCCGCCGAGTATGGCGGGCCGGTGCCGGATGATATGTTGGGCATGGCGATCAACTCCGCTTACGGCCGTAGCCAGAACCAATTGCATATTCACCTGACCTGTCTGCGCGAAGATGTTCGGCGTCAATTGCAGGCGGAACGCCCCTACATACAGGAACAATGGCGGCCTTTGCCGGATAAGCTGTTGCGCCACACCTATTATGCTCGCCGCGTGATGCAGCCGACCGCGATGGGCATCTACCCGATTAAGGATTTGGCGGGTTATTTCCATCTGTCGCCGCCGCAGCTGGCGGAATATGGCGTGGCGTTAGTGCCCACCACGTTTGCCGGCCAACGGGGTTTTATCTTGCTGGCCTCGAAGCGCGGCTGGGACGTTGGCAACCGCGCTTCGGTAGAGTCGCTGCTGGATAAAGAGTGCGCGATATTGCCGCGTTGATTTTGCTACATAAAATGACACAGGTGAGAGCGACGAGGTCTCGCTCTCACCTTGTTGTCCCTACCTAAACCGCGCATCCCGAGAAAACAGAAAAGCGGCTTCCCGCAGGCGAGCCTCGGCTTGTGCCTGATCCCCCTGATAGCGCAAGATCATGATCAGCGTGGCGTAGACGTTGGCGTCGATACGGCGCTGCAGATAGGCATTGGCCCACTGCCGATAGCCGGTCAACAGGGCATCATCGCGCGTTTGGTTATAGACCAGCAGCGCGTGAGATTGCTCGTCGAACGTTTTGCGCTCCCGGTAGATCCAGGCGGCCGGCGGCGGCATCTGCTCGATGCTGTCGATGGAGGCCAGCATCGTGCGCTCCGATTGGGTGAGCGCCATGCGCCCTTGCCAGGCGAAGACCGCCATCACTAACACGCCGAGCGCCGCCATTGCTACAGGCAGACTTAGGGCTTTGGCTAACGGCAGCGGGCGTGGGGCGCCGGTTTGGCCGTCCAACAGTGCCAGCAGCAGCAGAAACGCCAGCCAATGCGGCGCAGACAGATAGAAAGGGTATTCCAGTTGGGTGTGTATCAACATTGGCAGCAGCACCAGAAACAGCCCGACGCGCGCACCGGCCGGCGCTTCGCGATCCCGTTGCCAGGCGCGTTTCAGCAGCAGCGCGCCGGCGACGATGACGATAGCGATACCTGCCAGCGCCGGCAGGCCGCCCTCAACCCACCACAGCAGGATTTCATTGTGCGGATGCCCGGCGACTTCCAGCACTTCTCGCCAGGGCATTGTCTGCAGGCGGAAGTGCGCGAAGCTGTATTCAAAGCCGCCATAGCCCCAGCCCAGCAGCGGTTTGGCGAAAATCATGGCGACGGTGTCTTGCAGCATGGTCAGACGTGAATAATTAGAGCCTTCGCGTGCGATGAGACCTGCGCGGCCATCCAGGCCAAAGCCGGTGAACAGCACCGTCAGACCGATCGCGGCGCCCAGCAGCAGCGCGCCACCCGCCCAGCGGCTTTCGAGCGTGCGGTGGCGGGCAAAGCGCCACAGCAGTAGCAGCGCCGCCAATGCGGCCCCCAACCAGGCGGCGCGCGACTGGATCAGTACCAGCAGGGCTGAGAAAGCGGCCAGCAGCGCGAGCAGCGGGATTTGCCGCCGCCGCGTTGGCGCAGAGAGGGGAGCCAGCAGCTGCCAGAGCGCCAAAGCCAACCCGGTGGCGATAAAGCTGCCCAGCACGTTCGGTTGCTGAAAGACGCCGTAGACCCGGCTGCCGTTAGGGGATACCCAAGCCAGCGCGGGGGCGAACAGTTGCAGAGCCGCCAGCAGTGCCTGAACGCCGACGGCGAACAGCAGACCGTACAGCAACAGGTTGCGCTGCCTGGGGGTTAGGCGCAGCTGCAGGCAGGCGACATAGAAAAGCCAACCACCGAGCAGACCGGCGCAGCGCCACAGGGCGTCTTCGCGCCACTCGGAGCGAGTATACAGCAGCGGCAGCGCCAGCACGGCGATGCCGAGCAGCAACAGGCGTGCGGTGGGGGTCAGCGAAAGACGGGTGCGGCCAAGGCAAACGGTGAACGTCACTATCAGCGTGGTGAGCGCCATGACGGCCCAGGCCAGAATGTTTTGCGGCAGCGCCAGACCGTCGCCGCCCATATTGGGGTAATAAATCGGCAGGATCACCGTCATCCAGATCAGCAGCAGGGGCAGCACGGCGATGGTCGCTGCGTTAGCGGGAGATTTATCGGCCATGGTTAACCTGCCATGGCCTGATAGCGTTTATTGAATGCATGTTTTTATTATTCCCTTTCCTTTGTCCTGATATTGAAATGCGTGTAATGTTCAATTCGCAAATGTCTCACGGGAAATTTAAACCGTCTTTATGGTGAAGCGATAAATAATGTTTGCCCTGAGAATGCGCGAGGCTGTGTACCCAAAGAAAGGTTAAGCCGTATTTTTCACCCGCAAAAGGTATGTTTGTTGTTTGCAAAAACAGACGCGCCATTTTCTCAAATCTATTGTGATTCAGTCAATTCATAATCTAATTATTGTTTTTGTCAATTGAAATCAAATGGTTGATTGTGATTCCTACGTACGCGAATATCGTGGGGTATCCCGGCAATGGCCTATATTGGCAGGCCCTGTGAAGAATAAAATAGGTATCTGCTTTTTTAATTGATGTCGTCAGTGTCGGCGCGACGGCGGAAATTTACCTCATCGTTTCTCATTGCTGATTTTTAAATTCAATGTGATTTTCATTTTGTTATTTTTATTAGGATTCTTCTTGTCTTTATCTGTTTTTTTAAATTTTCATGAAATGATTTATTATTAGGATTGTTCTGCTGCATTGGGAATAAAAGCGGTTATGACTTGAGCCTCCCCGTTGCCGCGGCAGAATACAGACTAACGCGCCTGCCCAAGCGCGTTAGTCTCGTCTCTTGTGCGCTTACTCCACGTCGCCGATCCGTTCCAGCGCATCCACCACCAGATCCCAGAATTTATCCTGATCCAGTTTGACCGCGACCTGGGTGTGGCAGTCCGGCGGCGGCAGCGCGCGGAAGTCCGCGACCGTCATGCCCAACGTCAGGGTGCCGGTCAACTCGATATCCACCGGTGCTTTGCGCACCGACATGACGCTCGGATCGATCACATAGGCCACCGCGCAAGGATCGTGCACCGGCGGGGCACTGAAGCCCTGCGCCTGCCGGTACATACGGCCAAAGAATGCCAGCAGTTCGCCGACGAAGGCGGCCGGCCGGGTGCCGAGGGCGGCGATGCGTTCGCAGACTGCCGGCGTGGCCAAAGCCTGGTGAGTGAGATCCAGCCCGACCATGGTCAGCGGCCATTTTTCGTTAAATACAATGTGCGCCGCTTCGGGATCGATTTTGATATTGAACTCCGCCACCGCGCTCCAGTTGCCCACATGGTAGCCGCCGCCCATCAGCACCACTTCCTTGACCCGCTCGGCAATGCGCGGCTCTTTACGCACCGCCATGGCGATATTGGTCAGGCCGCCGGTAGGCACCAGCGTCACGCTGCCGGGCGGGTGGGCCATCACGGTCTCGATGATCAGATCCACCGCGTGGCGCGAGTCCAGCTGCAGGTGGGGTTCCGGCAGCACCGGGCCATCGAGGCCGGAATCGCCGTGAATGTCGGGCGCCACTTCGATATTGCGCACCAGCGGGCGCGGGCAGCCGGCGGCGAAGGGTACGCCGGTGATATTGGCGATGCGGGCCACCGCCAGCGCGTTGCGCGTCACTTTGTCCAGCGTTTGGTTACCCACCACGGTCGTGACCGCCAGTAGGTCGATCTGCGGATTGCCCCAGGCCAGCAACAGGGCGATGGCGTCGTCATGCCCCGGGTCACAGTCCAGTATGATTTTTTTCATGGTTATTCCTGATACAGGGAGAGGTTTCCGCAGCATAACGCAGCGCGGTGGCGTGGGATAATGCCGATGGTGCTTTTGTTAACGGCATCAAAGCCTTGCCACTTTTACGATGTAATGAAACGTAAATCCTTCTCGTCGGGCTTTACCCTGGAGTTTACTCCAGGGTTTACAGTGAGGTTCAGCGTCAATGCACAGAGGAGAGGCGGGATGAGCTTACTGAAACGGTTGTTGGGGCAAGGCGGTATTAACGGCGGTCATCTGCGTGCGAGCCACGGCGGTGGGCATCATGGCAACCGCTATAACCAGCATGGCGAGCCGGGGCCGCAGTGTCCGGAATGCCGGGCCGTGAATAAATCGGGCGCCCGTTATTGCCACCGCTGCGGTCAGCCGTTTGCCGCGGCGAGCGCCACCTGCGGACAGTGCGCCGCGCCGCTGCCGCCGGGGAGCCGCTTTTGTCCGCAGTGCGGCGGCGGTGTGCCGTGAACCGGGGTGGTTGGACACTCGCGCTGCTGCTGGGCGCCATGGTGCTGTGGACGCTGCTAGCCTGGGGCGTCGCCGGGGTGCTGGCCTGGCTCCCGGCGTTGGCGGAGGCAGCCGGGAAAGTATCGTTGCCGGTGAACGGTGCGCTGAACCTGGTGCCGCAGGCGGTGTTGGACGTCTGGCTACCGTGGCTGAAACAGCTGGCCAGCGGGCTGGCGAGCTATTTTCCTCTGCTGCTGACCTGGGCGGGCTACGCCGTCTGGCTGTTGTGGGGCCTCGGTATGTTGGCGCTGACGCTGCTGGGCGCGCTGGCGCACCGTTATTTGAGCACGGCTCAGCGATAGCCCTGATAGACTGCCGCGACGCGTTCGAAATAGTCGGTTAAATAATTGATGCACACCTGCACCTTCAGCGGCAATTTGTCCTTCTCGGTATAGAGCGCGTAGATCGGCCGCGGATCCGAATGGTAGCTTTTGAACAGGATCTCAATTTCGCCGCGTTTGATCTCTTCGATCACCCACATCAGCGGAGCGTAGGCGATGCCGGCGCCGTTTTTCAGCCAACGGATCATGGTGGAGGAGTCGTTGGTGACGAAGCGCCCCTGCGGGGAAATGCGCGTGGTGATGCCTTCCGGCGACATCAGTTCGAATTCGCTGTCGGGCCGCACGCTGTACTCCAGCCAGGAGAAGTTGACCATGTCGCTCGGCTTCTGCGGCGTGCCATGCTGGCTCAGGTAGCTTTTGGCGGCGCACACCACCATCGGCATCTGCCCCAGGCGGCGGGAGAACAGGCTGGAGTCCTGCAGCGCGCCGGTGCGGATCACCAGATCCAGCCCGTCGGTGATCAGGTCCGGTGCCGGAATGCCGGTCACCAGGTTGACCGTCAGACCCGGATACTCTTTCATCATCTCGGCGGTCATGTTCGCCAGCACGTTTTGCGCCATGGTGGATGAGCTGCCGATACGCAGCGTACCGGCGGGCGTATTGTTAAACGCGTACAGCTGCTCATGCACTTCGCTGACTTCCTGCAGCATGCGTCGGCAGCCCTGATAGTAGATTTTGCCGGCCTCAGTCAGGCCGATGCTGCGCGTGCTGCGGTTCAACAGCTTGACCTGCAGCTCATTTTCCAGTTTCGAGACGGTTTGGCTGATCGATGAAACGCTCATGCCGAGTTGGCGCGCGGCCGCGGTAAACGACCCGAACTCAACCACTTTGGCGAATACCGACATCCGTTTTAATCTTTCCATTATTCACTCTGGCTTAAAAGTGATTTAGATCACAGATTGTTGATGCCTTGATAGTAAGCAGGCTAATATAACGTGGTCGGGTGAATAGACCTTACCAACGTGCGAGAGCGATCGGCGACGTAATCCTGCCGCTCCTCCGGCACCCTCGCAATCCCTGTCGTGGACGTCTGCCCCAAAGTTTAACCTTTTTTCGGGTTCGTGACCTGGACAAGCTGTCTGGTCAAGATTTGTGGCGCGCGCACGCTAAAATGTAAAGAGAATGTGAATGGCGAGATGTGTCTTTCCCCGGCGTAGTGAACAATAAGGAAAAAGTGATGAGTTTGCTTCCGGTTATGGTCATCTTCGGACTGTCGTTTCCGCCGGTGTTTTTCGAGCTGCTGGTGTCGCTGGCGCTGTTTTTTCTCTTGCGCCGCCTGCTGCAGCCGACGGGGATTTACGATTTTGTCTGGCATCCGGCGCTGTTTAATACCGCGCTGTATTGCTGCTTGTTTTATCTGATTTCGTGTCTTTTTGTTTGAGGTCGCTGTGAAAAATTTTTCGATAAAAATAACCCGAATCGCGATCACTTTGATTCTTGTGCTGCTGGGCATTGCCGCGGTATTCAAGGCCTGGGTGTTCTACACCGAGTCGCCGTGGACGCGTGATGCCAAGTTCACCGCCGACGTGGTGGCGATCGCGCCGGACGTCAGCGGCCTGCTGACCGACGTGCCGGTGGTGGACAACCAACTGGTGAAGAAAGGCCAGGTGCTGTTCGTGGTCGATCGGCCGCGTTATGAGCAGGCCCTGGCGGAAGCCGGCGCCGACGTCGCCTACTATCAGACGCTGGCGGCGGAAAAACGGCGTGAGGCCGGCCGCCGAGTGAAGTTGGGCGTGCAGGCGATGTCGCAGGAAGAGATTGACCAGTCGAACAACTCGCTGCAGACCGTGCAGCACCAGCTGGCGAAGGCCATTGCGGCGCGCGAGCTGGCGCAGCTGGATCTGGAGCGCACCACGGTGCGCGCCCCGGCCGATGGCTGGATCACCAACCTCAACGTACACGCCGGTGAATACATCACCCGTGGGTCGGTGGCGGTGGCGCTGGTGAAGAAAGATTCCTTCTACATCCTGGCGTACCTGGAAGAGACCAAGCTGAACGGCCTGAATAAGGGCGATCGCGCGGAGATCACTCCGCTCGGCAGTAACCGCATCATGCACGGCACCGTCGACAGCGTGGCGGCGGCGGTGAACAACAGCAGCAGCACGCTGAACAACAAAGGGTTGGCCTCGATCGACAGCAACCTGGAGTGGGTACGCCTGGCGCAGCGAGTGCCGGTGAAAATCCTGCTGGACGCCAAGGATCAACAGCATCCGTACCCGGCCGGCACCACTGCCACCGTGGTGATCGTTGGCAAAAACGATCGCAATGCCGACAGCGGCTCACCTTTTGTGCGCCTGATGCACCGGCTGCGTGAGTTCGGCTAATGAGCAGCCCAACCTTTATCCGGCTGAGATTCGCCTTCAAACTCAGCTTCGCGATTGTGTTTGCGCTGTTCGTCGGCTTCCATCTCAATCTGGAAACCCCGCGCTGGTCGGCGATGACCGCCGCCATCGTCGCCGCCGGCCCGGCCTTTGCCGCCGGCGGTGAACCCTTCTCCGGCGCCATCCGCCACCGCGGCTGGCTGCGTATCATCGGCACCTTTATCGGCTGCTTCGTCGGCCTGATCATTATCATCACCACCGCCCGCGCGCCGGTGGTGATGCTGCTGCTGTGCTGCATCTGGGCCGGTTTCTGCACCTGGCTTTCTTCACTCATCAAGGTGGAGAACTCCTATGCCTGGGGGCTGGCCGGATATACCGCGCTGATCATCATCGTGACGGTCGCTACCAGCGAGTCTCATCTGCTGGAAGCGCCGCAGTTCGCCATCGAGCGTTGCAGCGAGATCGTGCTGGGGATCGTCAGCGCCGTGTTGGCGGATCTGCTGTTCTCGCCGCGTTCGATCAAACAGGACATCGATCGGGCGGTGGATCAACTGCTGGTGGCTCAATATCGCCTGATGCAGATGTGCATCAGCAACGCCGACAAAGAAGACATCGATCGCGCCTGGAGCAATCTGGTCAAGAGCACCACGGCCCTGGACGGCATGCGCAACAACCTGATGATGGAGTCCTCGCGCTGGCAGAAGGTCAATCGACGGGTGAAGGCGCTGCATACGCTGTCGCTGACGCTGATCACCCAGGCCTGCGAAACCTATCTGATCTTGTTGAATCACCCGGAGGCACTGAAAGACAGCCTGCGGGAGCAACTGATGGTCCCGGCGGAAACCCCGCAGGAGATCCACAAGCGCATGAAGCTGTTGCGCCAGGTGCTGACCACGCATCGTTCCGAGGAAACGCTGCCGACCATCACCGGCTGGGTCGGCGCGGCGACGCGCTACCTGTTGCTGTCGAAAGGCGTGCACGCCAACTGCAGCATCAGCGCGGTGGAAGAAGGGGTGCTGAGCAACGAAACCGTGGTCAAACCGACCTCGGCGGAAGGGCATCACGCGATGATCAACGGCTTGCGTACCTTTGTGGCGACGGCCTTCGGCAGCCTGCTGTGGCTGTGGACCGGCTGGACGTCCGGCAGCGGTTTTATGGTGATCATCGCGGTGATCACCTCGCTGGCGATGCGCACCCCGGCGCCGCGCATGGTGGCGATGGATTTCGTGCTGGGCATGCTGGCGGCGATCCCGGTCGGTTCCCTGTTCTTCATGGTGATCCTGCCGGCGACCCAGCAGAGCATTTTGCTGCTGTGTCTCAGCCTCGGCCTGCTGGCGTTTTTCATCGGCATCGAGGTTCAGAAGCGGCGGCTCGGTTCGCTGGGGCTGCTGGCGGGGACCATCAACATTCTGGTGCTGAGCAACCCGATGGAGTTCAACGTGACCCAGTTTCTCGATGGGGCGCTGGGCCAGTTCCTCGGCAGCTGCGTTGGGCTGATGGTGCTGCTGCTGATCCGCGATAATTCGCGCGAACGCACCGGCCGCACGTTGCTCAACCAGTTCGTCAGCAGCGCGGTGTCGGCGCTGACCACCAAGGCGGCGCGCCGTCGGCAAAACCACCTGCCTGCGCTGTATCAGCAGCTTAATCAGCTGCTGATGATGTTCCCGAACGACATCGCCAAGTATCGTCTGGCGCTGAACCTGATCATCGCCCACCAGCGCATGCAGCGAGCGGAAATTCCGGCCAGCGAAGAGCTGTCGGCCTTCCACCGCCAGATCCGCAGCACCGCCGATCGGGTGGTCTCCGCCAAGAACGACGTCAAGCGCGCCTATTACTACGATCGCTTGCTGGGTGAGATGAATGAGTACCAGCAGAAGCTGGTGGACAATCAGGCGCCGCTCAGCGTCACCGGGCCCGTGAAACGCCTGGCCGATATGCTGCATCGCTATCGTCACGCCTTGATCGATTGATGCGTTCCCTCCTGTTGCGCCGCGTTGTGCGGCGCCTTCCCTGACTATACTGAAAGCAGTGCCCGATCTGGCGGGCCGTCTCATAAGAGGCGGCCCGTTTTCAGAGAGACTCCGAGTGCCAGAACGGCTGGAAAGTGGCATCATTGTCATGAATGGATGAAACGCTTACCGCCGCGAAAACGTGACGTGCCGGTCATCTTAGTTTCATCCAGGTCGACTATATACCTAACTAGCCTGGGGGAGCTGCGGCGCCTTCGGCGGCATAATTTCAGGGAATGTCATGAACAAGCGGATTCTGTTGGCGATTGTCATCGCCGTGGTCATCGCCGTCTTCAGCGCGCTGCGCGGCAACGAGCACCGTGCGATCGACGGCAATCCGGCGAGGGTGCCGGCACCGGCGGGCCAGCAGCAGAGCATCGACCGGCTCACGCAGCAGCAAACGGTGGTGAGCTACCTGCAGCAGCATCAGCGGCTGCCGGACTATTACGTCACCAAGAAGCAGGCGCGCGAGCAGGGCTGGGATCCGCGTTCAGGCAACCTCTGTGCAGTATTGCCGGGCAAGGCGATTGGCGGCGATCGATTCTCTAACCGTGAAGGGCAACTGCCGAGCGCCGGCGGCCGGGTCTGGCGCGAAGCGGACATCAATTACCAGTGTGGCCGGCGCGGCGCCGATCGCCTGTTGTATTCGAGCGACGGTCTGATCTTCGTCACGCGCGACCATTACAAAAACTTCATTCGTGTGGAGTGAGTTTGATGGCAAAAGTAGAGTTTGATTTTGAGCAGATCCAGGACGTGCCAACCTTCTACCGCGATTTCGCGCACAAGTTTGCGCTGGACGAGGGGTTTGGCGCCAACCTCGACGCGCTGTGGGACGTGGTGACCGGCGATATCGGTCTGCCGGTGGAAATCGAGTTCACCCACCTCAATGCCCGCAGCAAGCGTCGTTTCGGCGCAATCATTCTGCTGTTTGAAGAAGCGGAAGAAGAGCTGGAAGGCAGCCTGCGCTTCAATATCCGCGAAAGCAGCGGCGAACCGGCGCATCACCGGGGATGAAACGGGTTCATCCCGGGATGGCGGTGGCGCTTAGTCAGCCGCTTCGGCCAGCTCGCGCAGGTATTGGAAGATCTGGCGGTAAGCCTTAGGCGGCTTGTTGGCGGCCTTCTCTTTCTGCGCGTTGCGCACCAGTGAACGCAGCTGTTGACGATCGGCTGCTGGATACAGATCCAGGATCGACGGAATGACGTCATCGCCTTCTTCCACCAGGCGGTCGCGCAGCGCTTCCAGCTTATGGAACAGCGAAACCTGCTGGTTGTGGCGGTTTTTCAGCTTGTCGAGCGCGGTCTGAATCGGCTCGATATCGCGGGCGCGCAGCATCTTGCCGATCAGCTGCAGCTGACGGCGACGGCCTTCTTTCTTGATCTTCTGCGCCAGCTCGATGGCGGCGCGCAAATCTTCGTCCAACGGAATGCGATCCAGCGCGTTTTTGCCCAGATCGACCATTTCGGCCCCCAGGTCTTTCAGCGCTTCGGCATCACGTTTAATTTCACTTTTACTGACCCAGATAATCTCGTCATCGTCCTCGTTTTCATTCTCCGGGACATCGTCGAGCCAGTCTTCAGGCTGTTTGTTCATGGTAGGCTCCGTTAAAAAGAGGCTAATCCTAACAGGTTGCCGGCTTTATGCGAAATTCAACGCGGTTCCTGTTAGACTCAACGGCAGAGATCTCAGGATTTTTGCGCGCCGCTCCGCGTGCACAACTACGCCGCTCCGGCACTTTTCTCAACGATTTTCTGATTAATTATGGCAGATTGATGAAAGTAGTCACTCAAGTTGCAGAACAGCGCAAGGCGCTGGAACAGGCCGTTTCTCAGGCGCTGGAGCTGGCCCGCGCCGGTTCCGACGCGGCGGAAGTGGCGGTCACCAAATCGACCGGCATCAGCGTCAGCACCCGCTTCGGCGAGGTTGAAAACGTCGAGTTCAACAGCGATGGCGCGCTGGGCATCACCGTGTATCACCGCCAGCGCAAAGGCAGCGCCTCTTCCACCGATCTCAGCCCGGATGCCATCGCCCGCACCGTACAGGCGGCGCTGGACATCGCGCGCTACACCTCTGAAGATCCCTGCGCCGGCCCGGCGGAGAAAGATCTGCTGGCGTTCGAGGCGCCGGATCTCGATCTGTTCCACCCGACCGAGCTGGACGCCGAGCGCGGCATCGAGCTGGCGGCGCGCGCCGAGCAGGCTTCGCTGGCGGCGGACAAACGCATTACCAATACCGAAGGCGGCAGCTTCAACAGCCACTACGGCATCAAGGTGTTCGGCAACAGCCACGGCATGCTGCAAAGCTACTGTTCCAGCCGCCACTCGCTGTCCAGCTGCGTCATTGCGGAGCAGGACGGCGATATGGAGCGGGATTACGCTTACACCATCGGCCGTGCGATGGGCGATCTGCACAGCCCCGAGTGGGTGGGGCAGGAGTGCGCCCGCCGCACGCTGGCACGTCTTGCGCCGCGCAAACTGTCGACCATGAAGGCGCCGGTGCTGTTCGCCTCCGAAGTGGCCACCGGGCTTTTCGGCCATCTGGTGGGCGCCATCAGTGGCAGCAGCGTCTACCGTAAATCCACTTTCCTGCTGGACTCGCTCGGCAAACAGATCCTGCCGGAATGGTTGACCGTCGAGGAGCATCCGCACCTGCTGAAAGGGCTGGCGTCAACGCCGTTCGACAGCGAGGGCGTGCGCACCCAGCGGCGCGATATCATCAAGGACGGCGTGCTGCAGACCTGGTTGATGACCAGCTACTCGGCGCGCAAGCTGGGCCTGCACAGCACCGGCCATGCCGGCGGCATCCATAATTGGCGCATTGCCGGGCAGGGCGCGGACTTCGCCGGCATGTTGAAACAGCTTGGCACCGGCCTGGTGGTCACCGAGTTGATGGGCCAGGGCGTCAGCGGCGTCACCGGCGATTACTCGCGCGGCGCCGCCGGTTTCTGGGTGGAAAATGGCGAGATCCAGTACCCGGTCAGCGAGATCACCATTGCCGGCAACCTGAAAGACATGCTGCGCAACATCGTCAGCGTCGGCAGCGATATTGAAACCCGCAGCAATATCCAGTGCGGTTCGGTGCTGCTGCCGGAAATGAAGATCGCCGGTCAGTGATCCTCTGCGCGGCCGGCGCCCGCCGGTCGCGCGTTATCCCGTCTCAACCTTGCTTACAAATCTCCGGTTTCGGTTTTGCCCGGCCTTGCCTATGGTAACGGTGGGTTAATTAAAACAATAACTGGAAGGTGAGCAAACATGCAGAATACCCTGAAAGCGCTGGCGGCGTTGACGCTGCTGGCAGCCAGTTCGCTGGCGGTCGCTGCCGATCTGGGCGACGATATGGACACCCTGGCGGAAAACTATAAAACGGTGCTGAATACCGATTCCGCCGCTACCCTCACACAGAGCCTGCAAAACATGCGCGCCGCCGCGCAGGATGCCAAACAGGGCACTCCGCCGAAGCTGGAAGACAAAGCCGCCGACAGCCCGGAGATGAAAGATTTCCGCAGCGGGTTGGATACCCTGATCGGCCAGATCGATCAGGCGCTGGCCCTGGCCAATCAGGGCAAAGTCGCCGAAGCGAAGCAGCTGGCGCAGGGCTTCAAGCAAACCCGCGACGCCAACCACAAGAAATTCCGCTAATCCGTCAACCGTCGCGCCCGTCTTCCGTCAAATAGGAGGAGGGCGCCTGCCCGAGCACGCGGCGAAACATGGTTGAAAACGCCGCGCTGCTGTCATATCCCATTTCCATCGCCACCTGCGTTACGCTGCGCCCTTCGGCCAGCAGCGCCAACGCCAGTACCACGCAGGCGCGCTGGCGCCATTGCGAAAACGGCAGGCCGGTCTGCGCGCGAAAGAAGCGGCTGAAGGTGCGAATGCTCATGTACAGACGAGGCGCCCACCGCTGCGCGGAGTCGTGGGCGTCGGGGTGCTGCAAAAAGGCGCGGCACAGCTCGCCTAACCGAGGATCGGCGGGTAGCGGGATGTGCAACGGCAAGGGCTGCAGCCTGGCCAGCTCATGCAGCAGCAGTGTTGCCAGCGCTCCGTCGCGCCCCTCTTGTTCATACTCCAGCGGCATGTCCACCGCCGCCATCAACAGCTGGCGCATCAGCGGAGTGACGCTGACCACCTGGCATACCTGCGGCCGTTCGGCGGGCAACGCGCCGGGTTCGAGGTATAGGCTGCGGGTGGTGACGCCGACCATCCTCACCGCGTGCGGCATCTGCGGCGGCAGCCATACCGCGTGCTGCGGCGGGACGACCCAATTGCCTTGCTGCGTGAAAACGTGCATGACGCCGGTGGCGCCGTACAGCAACTGCGCGCGCCGGTGGCTGTGCATCGGCAGCAGGTGTCCCGGCGGATAATCGGTGCCGATGGCGATCACCGCGCGCGTTACGTGGTCGATGTCATCAATGCGGACGTTGCGCATGTGTTTCCTTTGGCGGGCAGATTGGCCGAAACGCAATGATAGTTGGCCTTTCATATAAAGCAAGCCAGCGGCCGCCGCCCTACTATCGGGGCAGAAAAATAATGCTTGTTCGCGGTGCCGTTATTTTATCGGCCATAAAGCCCGTGCAAGTTTTCACACCGGGGTGGGACGAAGGTTTTCGTTCTCGCAATACAAGAAGTTAATAAGGAATAAAGCGTCATTTTATTCCAACACCTGAAGCAATAGTTCTTAGCGCAGTTCAATGACTATAAGGTGATATTTCATGTATAAGTTCGGTGTGGTTGGCGGCGGAGCCGCCGGGATCGCTTTTGCGTATAACTTTATAAAAAATAAGTCGGTTAATCATTGCAAAAGGCCGCTTTCCCTGACGGTGTTCGACAAGCAGGGCTTCAAGGGCGGAATGGCATACAGCAGCGATTTTGACAGCCATATATTAAATATGACGCCGGAAAATATGTCGGCGGATATTTTCGACGACACGCACTTCGTTGATTGGATCGCCATGCATTTCCCGCAGTTTTGCCAGGATCGTTATCCGCCGCGCTGGCTGTATCGGGAATATCTCGATTTTATTCGCGACATGACGATTTATATGGCGGCGGACAGTAACGTCGCGCTGAATTTCGTGACCGCCGAAGTAAATGCCATCGCGCCGCTCGAAGCCGGCTACCGGCTGACCACCACCTGTGGCAGCGCCGAACAGATGAATGCGCTGGTGCTGTGTTCGGGGCACAACCCGCCGGAATGTCTCTATCCGGTAGATGGCGTGATCGCTTATCAGGCCCACCAGGATCTGCCGCCGATCAACCCTTATTCGAGCATCGGCGTGATCGGCTGCAGCCTGACGGCGATTGACGCCATCGTTGAGCTGATGGAGCGCCTGGGGGCGACCGACATCTGTGCCCTGTCGCGCTCGGGCCTGTTCCCCAGCGTGCAGCCGGCGCTGATGCGTCCGCCGCCGGAAGCGTTTGTTGAGGCGCTGCGGCGCTTTGTCGCCGGCCGCGATTTTATTGACGCGCATCAGCTGGTACATGCGATCAATGCCGCGCTGGCGCGCCACTATCCGGGGCCGGAGCGGCTGACGGTTCTCTCGGCGCTGGGGGAAAGGCGCGATTGCTATCGCGATCTGGCAGACAGTCTCGATCGCGCGCGTTTTGCCCGGGAGCATATCTGCAGCTATCTGGCGGCGATCCACCCGGCGGTGTGCGCCGCCTGGGTCAAGATGGATGCCAACAACCGGCAGGTCTTCATGCGCTTTTACAACTCCTCCTGGATGCGCAATCGACATGCCATGCCGCTAAAGAACGCCAGCAAGATCGTGGCGGCGCTTGAGAGCCAACGCTTGCGTGCCTGCGGCGGCCTGGTGGATATCAGTAAGGGGGCGGACGGGTTTATCCTTCGTTGCCATGAGACGCGGGTGCATGCGCAGTATCTGTTCAACTGCACCACGCCTTCTTATCAACTGCCGCCCAACCGCCTGAGCCATCAGCTGCTGCAAGACGGGCTGGTGCAAGAGAACCTGTTCGGCGGCGTGAAGTGCAACCCGCACACGCTGAAAATCGCCGACCGACGCGGCCGTGAGCAGCATCTCTACTCGCTCGGCGCGCCCGCCAAGGGCGATCTGTTTTACACCTCGGCGATGGAATCCATCACGCGGGATATCAGCAAGATCGTGTTCAACAACCCTATTTTCAATGCAAAGAAGGCTGAAGTATGAAAAACGTAGCGCTCTTTGTCGGCAACGACATTTTCTCCTGGCTGGTGTGTCAGGATCTGATCGCCGCCCTGAGGGACGAGTGTACTTTTACGGTGTATTTTCCCCTGGCGAAAAGCGCCGGGCGCACGCAGGAGCCGGCGGTTCGCCGCCTGGGGCTGTATGAGCGCGAGGTGCTGAATGATTTCGTGTTCCCGTTCGTTGGCCGCAACGCCGCCGCCTGTGAGGGCGCCTATCAGCCGCCGGCTCTGTTCCTGGCCGCCGCCGGGGTCAAAGCGCATCGCGTTCTCGACATCAATGACGCCGCGTTTATCAGCAGCCTGGGCCATATGGACGGGGTGATCTCTTTACGCTGTTATCAGAAATTTTCCGCCGACTATGTGCGCGCCTTCAGCCGACGCGGCAAGCTGCTGTGGAACCTGCATCCGGGAGATTTGCCACGCTATCGCGGGGTGATGACGCTGTTCCGCGCGATGATGAACGGTGACAGGGACTGTGCGGTAACGCTGCATGAAATGGATGAGCACTGGGACGCCGGCCCGGTGATCGCCCGTCTGCCCGCCGAGCTGCGCCACGATCTGTCGTTCCTGGAAAACATGATGTTGCTGGGCGTACAAAGCGGCACCTTTTTGGCGCGCCAGCTGATGCGGGCGGAGCACAGCGAAGCGATAACGGCGGAAAAGCAGGGCGATTCGCGCTACTGGGGTTTCCCGGATGCGCAGACGCTGGCGCAGGCAGAACAGGCGGGCATTGAGCTGGTGGACCATGACGCCGTGCGCGAGCAGTATCTGGGGCTGTTCGTCGGCGATCGCTTCCACCCGCTGGCGGGGCAGTTCTGCGCCGGGTTCGACGACTTCGTGCGGGCGCACGGCCATGATTGAAACGTTGATTGTACTGGGGGCCGGTTTTCTGACCGGCATCACCACCATTCTGTTCGGCTTCGGCGGCGGCTTTGTAGTGGTGCCTTTCGTCTATCACTTGATCTCTGTGTCGGGCGAGCAGCCCGGCCAGGCGATGCATATCGCGGTGGCAACCTCGACGGCGGTGATGATCCTCAACGCGAGTTACGCGACGCTGACCAACTGGCGCAGCGGCAACCTGCTGCGCGAAACCATCGTGCCGCTGATCTTTTTCATCGGCATCGGCGCTGCGCTGGGCGCGTTCGCCTCCTCACTGCTGGCGGACGGCGTGATCCGAGGGCTGTTTGTGGTCTATATGGCGGTGACCATCGCCGATTGTCTGTTCCGCCGGGGCTTTTTGATCAAACCGGCGCGCGCCGAACTGTCCCCCGTCACGCTGTGGGGCGGGGGGCCGCTGATCGGCGGCATCGCCACCCTGCTGGGAGTGGGCGGCAGCGTGATGACCGTACCGCTGCTGCGTCGCCATGGTTACGACATGAAATATTGCGTCAGCGCTGCCAACCCGCTGTCGATCCCGGTGGCGGTGATCGGGGCGCTGATGTATATCGTGTTGGGGTGGCACGAGATGAGCGGGCCGCAGTATCTGGGTTACGTCAATCTGAACATTCTGGGGTTGCTGGTGGTCGCGGGGATTGCGGGGATCGTGTTTGCCAGGCGCTGTTTGCCGAAGGTGAGCGATGCGCTGCATGCCAAAATCTACGTGCTGCTGCTGATCGCCGTGCTGATCGCTATCTGCCTCTGAGACAGAAAGGGCGGCCGGATGCCGCCCTGAAAACCGCTTAACGGTGGTATTCGCCCGCCGCTTCCGGCTGGTACAGCAATTCCAGCACTTCAATCCGCGCTTCTTCACCGTTCGGCAATTGCCAGGAGATCTGCTTGCCGACGTGCATGCCGAGCAGCGCTGCGCCCAGCGGCGCCATTACCGACAGCTGATCGTGGCTGTCTTTCAGCGATGCCGGGTAAACCAGCGTACGCACGTGCTCTTCATCGGTGTGCAGATCGCGAAAACGCACGCGGCTGTTCATGGTCACCACGTTGGCCGGCATTTTCTCCGGCGGCAGGATTTCCGCGCGATCCAACTCGTCGTTCAGCGCGGCGGCGACGTCGGTGTTGGCAAAGGCCGGTTGTTCCAATAGCGCATCCAGGCGTTCCGCATCCAGCTCATTAATAGTAATGATGGGTTTGGTCATTCCACTCTCCAGTCAAATCAAAGGGCGCCAGTCTGTGCACCCATAAATTCGGAAAAACAACACAAAGCAACACCCCCGCGCCAGAGGAGCGGGGGTGTGGGTAATGTCGATTTGTCCTATTGATAGTAGGCGGTTGGGGCGAGAAAAGAAAGAGATCCCGATCACGAAGGCTTTTATCGTCAATCGTGGCAAAAGAAACGGTTAGCCCGGTTATCTATTTGTTATCTCATTGACTTTTTCACCTTGGTGCCGTTTTGCGAAATGGATCTCCGCGCGTCATTCGATTTCCACTTCAAACTGGAAAAAACCGGTCTACACAGAAAATCCTACCGGGGGTAGGGTAAAGACATCACAGAAAGCGGGTTATTCAGGTGATGCGCTTTACGGCTTACTGATTAATGTAGGATCTAGGGGTACTGAAAAGTGAATGATGGATCTGCTTCGATAAAAGAAATTGAACAATCCGATGTCAGCGAAGCCGGGGCGATCGCCGCTCGGGTGTTGGCGGATATTACCGCGATGCTGAATGCTGAAAATATTTATACCAATGCGGTGCAGCAACAGATGCTGGAATCGCATATTCGTGCCATGGTGCTGCGTTCAATAACCGGCGAGCCGTTGCCGGAGGTAGATAAATCATTGTTCGACGAAATATCCGCCGAATCCATGCAAATGGCGGAGCGCGTGGTGGATCAGTTTGACACATTGCCTATCGAAGAAGCCTATTTATTGTCAGTGCACTTCGAAGTGGCGAAAGATAATAACGCATAGCGGTTAATGCATCGATTTAAATCAGGAGAATATAACATGGGTCAAATTACCGTAGTGATCGGCGATCGTTTGGGCAAAGGGCAAAAAGTCGGCCAGGGTGTTGAAAACGCAGGCGGAAAAGCGGTGGTTATCCCCGGCGTGGCGGCGGACATGAAGCTGGGCGACGTCATGAAAGCGGAAAACGCGCAGCTGGGCATCTCTTTTTGCGGTAGCGGTGGCGCCGGCGCAATTACCGCGCAAACCAAATACGGCTACAAAGCCAAATACGGCATGCGTTCGGTGGAAGAGGGCGTGACGGCAATTAATGAAGGCTGCAACGTGCTGGGTTTCGGCTTTATGGATAAAGAAGAGCTGGGCCAGAAACTGGTGGAAGCCTACGTCAAAAAACATGGCAACCCATAATGAAAGAGCAATATACCACATCGGTAAAGGTGGAGGGTAAAGGCGACAGCAAAGCGAAAGCTTTTGCTTCCGCCTTGGCTAATGTGCAGGGCGCGGTATTAAAGTCCACCAACAATATTCTGCTGCGCATCGAGCCGCAGGACGTCAGCGTAGTGAAAGCGGAAGAGAAAATAACTAAAGAGAAATTTCTTTTCTTCTTTTTGCCGCGTGAAAGAAAGCGCTATGCCGTTTCTCTGGAAATAACCGTGAACGTAACCATTATCAATACCGAGAAGGTTGTCTTCGTCACGAAATAAAAACGTTAGCATAAATGAAAGGGTATACTGATGTTTTTAATCATCTTATTTAAATCGATAATTATCGGTGGGCTGGTGGGAGTCGGCGTAGGGGCCGGCGCCGCACGCATGTTCCACGCGCCGACAACACAGGGCATGGGGGCGTTTCGCACCCTGGGCGAGCTGAACTCCTGCGAGGGCGATCCGGCTTCCCACTTCTCATTCGGTCTGGGCTTCTTCTTCAACGCCTGGGCGTCTTCCGTAGCGGCAGGTTCCTTCACGCAGGACGTCGATCACCGCATCATCCCGCACTGGGGCGCGGCGGCCCTGATGGTCAAGAACCGCAATCTGGCGCAAACGCTGCACGATCCGAAAAAAATGGCCATCGCCTGCGGCATCATCGGCATGCTGGTGGTGGCCTTCCTCAATACCACCGCTTCCGCCGTGCCTGCCGCGCTGCAGGTCACCGCGATCAAGGTGCTGGTGCCGGCGGCCAACCTGCTGGTGAATACCGTGATGCCGGTGATCTTCTGGCTGGCGGCGATCGACGCCGGGCGCCGTTCCGGCTTCTGGGGCACCATCTTCGGCGGCCTGGCGCAGCTGATCATGGGCAACGCCGTACCGGGCCTGGTGCTGGGCATTCTGATCGGCAAAGGCGTGGAAGAGAGCGGCTGGAACAAGATCACCAAGATCATGATGGCGGTGATCGTGCTGCTGTTCGTGCTGAGCGGCTTCTTCCGCGGCTTCGACATGAAAGTTCTCGAGTCCTTCAGCCTCGGCGTGCCGGGCTGGCTGGACGCCATTCACAATACCCTGAGCGGTAAATAAGGAGCGGGATGATGGAAGAGCAAACCCAAAAGGGCTTCTGGTACGCCGACTGGTCATTCCCGATTTTTGTTGGCCTGCTGTCCTCCGGCGTGTTCGCCGGGACGCACATGTACTACCTGTACGGCATCGGCGCCTTTAACGAAGTGGCCTTCGTCTCCATGCTGCGGGCGGGGATGGATACCGGCGTGTATGGCGCGGTGGCGGCGTTCGGCGCCAGCTTCCTGTTCGCGCGCATCATCGAAGGTTCACTGGTGGGCATCCTCGACATCGGCGGCGCGATCCAGACCGGCGTCGGGCTGGGCGTACCGGCGCTGCTTTTGGGGGCCGGCATCGTGTTCCCGGTCGCCAACTTTGCCGCTTCGCTGGCTACCGGCCTGATCATCGGCCTGGCGATCGGTTATGTGATCATTCTGGCGCGAAAATTCACCATCAATCAAAGCAACTCCACCTACGGGGCGGACGTGATGATGGGGGCGGGCAACTCCTCGGGCCGCTTCCTCGGGCCGTTGATCATCCTGTCGGCAATGACCGCCTCGATCCCGATCGGCATCGGTTCGCTGCTCGGCGCGCTGCTGTTCTATATCTGGGGTAAACCGATCACCGGCGGAGCGATCCTCGGCGCGATGATCCTGGGGGCGATCTTCCCGGTAGCCATTTCTTAAGAGGCCTGCGCCAGGCGCCGCCCGATGCTGCGGCGGCGCCCGGGCTAACAGGAGCAATGCGGTATGTATGACTTAGTAATCAGAGGCGCCAGACTGGCGGACGATACGCTGATCGATCTGGCGGTGAAAGACGGCAAAATAGCCTCGGTGGGGCGGCTGGCGGCGGACATCAGCGCCGTTCGCCAGCTGGATTTGGCGGGCAACTGCCGCCTGAGCGCCGGTTGGATCGATGCGCACGTGCACTGCTATCCCGAATCGCCGATTTATCATGACGAGCCGGATCGGGTCGGCGTCGCCAGCGGCGTCACCAGCGTGGTCGATGCCGGCAGCACCGGCGCCGACGATATCGACGCCTTTTATCAACTGACGCGCAGCGCCAAAACCAACGTTTTCGCCTTCCTCAATATCTCGCGCATCGGCCTGCTGCGGCAGAACGAGCTGGCGGAGTTGACGGACATCGACAAGCGCGAGGCCGGCCAGGCCATCGCCAACCATCCCGGTTTCATCATCGGTATCAAGGCGCGCATGAGCAGCAGCGTGGTGGGCAAGAACGGCACCCGCCCGCTGGTGTTGGCTAAAGAGATCCAGCAGGAAAACCGCCAGCTGCCGCTGATGGTGCATATCGGCAATAACCCGCCGGATCTGGACGAGATTGCCGATCTGTTGACCCGTGGCGACATCATCACCCACTGCTACAACGGCAAACCGAACCGCATTCTGACGCCGGCGGGCACGCTGCGCGAGTCTATCCAGCGCGCGCTGCGGCGCGGCGTATTGCTCGACGTGGGGCACGGCACCGCCAGCTTCAGCTTCGAGGTGGCGCGCCAGGCGATCACGCTGGGTATTTTGCCGCACACCATCAGCTCCGATATTTACTGCCGCAACCGCATGAACGGACCGGTACACAGCCTGGCGACGGTGATGTCCAAATTCTTCAGCGTCGGCCTGACGCTGCCGCAGGTGATCGCCTGCGTGACGGAGAACGCCGCGTCGGCGCTGCAGCTGAGCGGCAAAGGGCGGCTGGAGCCGGGCTATGACGCCGATTTCACGCTGTTTGAGCTGCGCCGCGAACCGCAGGTCTTCGCTGACGCCGAAGGGCAAACCGCCGAGGGCGAACGGCTGCTGGTGCCGCTGGCTGCGGTGGTGGCCGGGGAAATCCTATTAACCGAACAAGGGGAGGCAAGCCATGTCTTCGATTTATGAAAAATACGGTTTGAAGCAGGTGATCAACACCTCCGGCCGCATGACCATTCTCGGCGTTTCCACGCCGCGCCAGGACGTGATCGACGCCGTTGATTACGGCCTGAACCACTATTTCGAAATCAAGGATCTGGTCAACAAGACCGGCGCCTACATCGCCGATCTGCTCAACGTGGAAGATGCGGTGATCGTCTCCTGCGCCTCGGCGGGCATCGCCCAGTCGGTGGCGGCGGTGATCGTTAAAGATAACGCCAATCTGCTGGTGAACCTGCACTCGATGCCGGTGACCGTGCCGCGCGAGATCGTGCTGCCGCGCGGCCACAACGTCAACTTCGGCGCGCCGGTGGACACCATGGTGGCGCTGGGCGGCGGCAAGGTGGTGGAGGCGGGGTACGCCAACGAATGTTCGCCGGAGCAGATTGAAGCCTGCATCACGCCGCAGACTGCGGCGATCCTGTACGTCAAATCGCACCACTGCGTGCAGAAAAGCATTCTGTCCGTCGAACAGGCGGCGGTGGTGGCACGCAAGCATAACCTGCCGCTGATCGTCGACGCCGCGGCGGAAGAAGATCTGATGTGTTACTACCAGATGGGGGCCGATCTGGTGATCTACAGCGGCGCCAAAGCCATCGAGGGGCCGACCAGCGGTCTGGTTGTCGGCAAGAAACAGTACGTCGAGTGGGTGAAGTTGCAATCCGGCGGCATAGGCCGGGCGATGAAGGTCGGTAAAGAGGGCATCCTCGGCCTGACGCAGGCGATTGAAAGCTATCTGACGCTTGAGAAAACCACCGGGCAACAGATGGTGGAGCGGATGACGCCATTCCTCAACAGCCTCAACACCCTGACCGGCGTCAGCGCCAAGACCGTCTGGGACAGCGCCGGCCGCGATATCGCCCGCGCCGAGATCGCCTTTGACGAAGCGGTGTTGGGGCGGTCGACCTATGACATCGTCCAGGCGCTGAAAACCGGCGACATCGCCATCTACTTCCGCGGCTATAAGGCCAACGAGGGTAAGATTGAGGTCGACGTGCGCAGCGTCGACGAGCAACAGCTGATGACCGTCTTTCGCTGTATCAAAAACCTGTTTACGGAGAAACAAGCATGAAGCTGCAGCCTAACTACTATCGCGACCGCGTCTGCCTGAACGTGCTGGCCGGCTCCAAAGCCAACGCGCAGGATATCTACGCCGCGGCGGAAGGCCATGTGCTGGTGGGCGTGCTCTCCAAGAACTACCCGGACGTCGACAGCGCGGTGACCGACATGCTGCGCTATGCGCGCCTGATCGAAAACGCGCTGTCGGTCGGCCTGGGCGCCGGCGATCCGAAGCAGTCGGCGATGGTCAGCCTGATCGCTCAGCAGGTGCAGCCGCAGCACGTTAACCAGGTGTTTACCGGCGTCGGCGCTAGCCGCGCGCTGCTGGGCCAGAACGACAGCGTGGTCAACGGCCTGGTGTCGCCGACCGGCCGCGTCGGTTGGGTGAAGATCTCTACCGGCCCATTGAGCGCCGCGGCGCCGGACGGCATCGTGCCGGTGGAAACCGCCATCGCCTTGCTGAAGGACATGGGCGGCAGCTCCATCAAGTATTTCCCGATGGGCGGCCTGAAGTGCAAGGACGAATACCAGTACGTCGCCAAGGCCTGCGCCGAGCATGACTTTATGCTGGAGCCGACCGGCGGCATCGATCTGGAGAACTTTGAGCCGATCGTCGAGATCGCGCTGGCGGCCGGCGTGAAACGCGTGATCCCGCATATCTACAGCTCGATCATCGACGCCGCCAGCGGCGACACGCGTCCGCAGGACGTGAAAACCCTGCTGGCGATGACCAAAAAGCTGGTGGGCTGAACGCACAATGGGATGAGGTAAACGCTGGGAGGCGAAGGTTTTCCCGTGGCGCGGCATGCCGCGCCGTTACCTATAGCCTATAGCTTTCAAGTTGCAGCTAGGCGGCAAGCGCAGGAGCCCCAGGAGCTTACTTAAGTAAGTGACTGGGGTGAGTGTGGGCAGCCAACAACGCTGCGGCTTGAAAGATGACGGGTATATACTGAGGACTACTATGCGAAACTGGCAGGCTCCAACCCGACGCACCGCGTTGTTCCTGGCGCTGCTGGCCGTGACCGGCCCGGCGCTGCATGCTGAGGATGCAATGAACTCCACGTCATCTCATTTTGCCTATATCGGCACCTACAATCCCAACGGCGAAGGCGTTTACCGGGTGCAGGTCGATCCGGCCAGCGGCGCGCTGAGCCACGCCACGCTGGTCAGCAACGTGCCGAATCCGGCGCAGCTGACGCTGGGCGTCGGCGGCAAAACGCTGTATGTCGCCAGCGAAGTGGCCGATTTCAACGGCGGTAAGCACGGCGGCATCACCGCCTACCGGGTCAATCCGGCCGATGGCGGCCTGACGCAGCTCAACCAGGTGGATTCGCAGGGGGCGGGGCCGGTGTATCTCTCATCGACGCCGGACGGGCGGCATCTGCTGGTGGCGAACTACGTCAGCGGCAGCGTGGCGGCTTTCCCGATCGAAGCGGACGGCCGCCTGGGCACCGCCAGCTCGGTGCAGCAACAACAGGGCCCGGCGGGCGCGGCCAAACCGGCGGCGGCGGTGAACGGCAGCTTCGCCATCAGCGATCACAACGGCCCGCATGCCCATATGATCGCCAGCGATCCAAGCGGCAAGTTTGTGTTCTCTACCGATCTGGGATTGGATCGCATCTACCAATGGCGCTTTGACGCCGCGAGCGGCCGGCTGACGCCCAACGATCCACCGTGGATCGCTGCCTCGTCCGCCGGCGCCGGCCCGCGTCACTTTGTGTTTCATCCGGATGGCGACACCGTGCTGCTGGTGAACGAAGAGGCTTCAACGTTGACCAGCTACCGTTTTGATCGCCAAAAAGGTACTCTGAAACAACTGCATGCAGTTTCCGCGCTGCCCGCCGACTATCAGGGTACCAGCTTCGCTTCGGGGCTGGCGCTCAGCAAGAACGGCGACACGTTGTACGTCGCCAACCGGCTGCATAACAGCATTGCCCAGTTCAGCGTGGGCGCCGGCGGCGAGTTGAAACCGGTGGCGGAAACCTGGACCCGTGGCGATTACCCGCGTTCGCTGGCGCTGAGCTTGGATGGCCGCTATCTGTATGCGTTGAACCAGCGCAGCGATAACGTCACTCGCTTCAGCGTCAACCCGACGGACGGCAAACTCAGCTTTGTGGGCGGCTATCTGCCGATCGGCAGCCCCTCGCAAATGGCGTTTCTGCCGCCGGCGAAGTAACCCGTGGCCCGCCCGGTTCGCCGGGTGGGCCGCCTGATTGACGGATACAGAATGGTGCGATTTCCTTACCCGCGTTTGGCTTACTTGTTCGATGCTTTGCAAACCGAGACTTTGCCGCAGGATGAGCTGGCGAAGCGTTTCGCCGTGTCCACCCGCACGGTGCGGGCGGATATCACCGCGCTGAACGAGATCCTGGACAAGTACGGCGCGCGTTTCGTGCATAGCCGTGGGGCCGGCTATCGCCTGCAGGTCGATAACGCCGCGCTGTTCAGCGCCCTGCAGCATCAGGAGCGCCGCAAGCATGCTACCCCGCGCAGCGCGCAAGAGCGGGTGCATTATCTGCTGGTGCGTTTTTTGACCTCAGCCTTCTCCCTTAAACTGGAAGATCTGGCCGACGAATGGTTCGTCAGCCGCGGTACGTTGCAAAACGACATGGCTGAGGTGAGGGAACGTCTGGCGCACTATCAATTGACGATCGAAACCAAACCGCGCTACGGCATGAAGCTGTTCGGCGCCGAGATGGCGATCCGCGCCTGCCTCACCGATCTGCTGTTCCAGCTGCAGCTGGCCGATGCCGAGAACCCGCTGCTCAACAACGAGATCCTGCTGCAGCCGCAGGTAGCGGCGTTCGCCGGATTGCTGCATCCGCTGTTGTCGCAATATGCCATTCGCCTGACCGATGAGGGCGAACAGTACCTGATTTTCTACTGCGCGGTGGCGCTGCGGCGCATCAACGATGGCTATCCGCTGTCGGACTTCGAGGTGGAGGACGGCGACGAGGCGGTGCGCCAGGTGTCGACCCGCCTGGCGGCGGAGCTGCGTGCGGCCTCCGGCAAAGAGATCTCGATGGCCGAAGAGGCCTATCTGCGGGTCAACATCGCCGCGCGCCGCGTGCAGGACGTGCAGCCGACCGAAATCAACGCCGACGATGAAGAAGCGCTGGTGGACTACATTCTTTCCTACATCAACGCACACTATAACTACAACCTGCAGGGCGACGAGCAGCTGCGGGCCGATCTGCTTACCCATATCAAAACCATGATTACGCGGGTGAAATACCAGATCAACATCCCCAATCCGCTGCTGGCCAATATCAAGCAGCACTATCCGATGGCTTACGACGTGACGCTGGCGGCGGTCTCCAGCTGGGGCAAGTACACGCCTTATACGCTGAGCGAGAACGAAATCGGTTATCTGGTGCTGCACATCGGCGTGGGGCTGGAGCGGCATTACAACATCGGTTATGAACGCCACCCGCAGGTGATGCTGGTGTGCGATACCGGCAACTCGACGGTGCGCATGATCCAGGCGCAGATTGCGCGCAAGTACCCGCAGCTGGTGATGACGCGCATCGTCTCGCTGCGCGATTATGAGATGCTTGCGCACATCGACGAAGACTTCGTGATTTCCAACGCCCGCATCGGCGAAAAGAACAAGCCGGTGGTGGTGATGTCGCCGTTCCCGACCGATTATCAGCTGGAGCAACTGGGCAAACTGGTGCTGGTGGATCGCACCAGGCCGTACATGCTGGAGAAGTTCTTCGACGCTGAGCATTTCATGGTGCTCAACGAGCCGCTGACGCAGGCGGAACTGTTCAGCCGGGTGTGCGGCCAGCTGGAGCGGGAAGGGTACGTCGGCGCGGACTTTTATCCGTCGCTGGTCGAACGTGAGGCGATCGTCTCCACGCTGCTGGGTGAAGGCATCGCGCTGCCGCACTCGCTGGGGCTGCTGGCGAAAAAGACCGTGGTAGTGACGCTGCTGGCGCCGCAGGGGGTCGCCTGGGGGGAAGGTGAGATCGCGCACGTGATTTTCCTGCTGGCGATCAGCAAGAGCGACTATGAAGAGGCGATGGCGATCTACGAGCTGTTCGTCACCTTCGTGCGTGAACGCTCAATGAGCCGCCTGCTGGGCAGCGACAGCTTCGACAGCTTCAAAGCGGTGGCGCTGGACTGCCTGAGCCGGAGTTGAGGGGCATGTGAGTGATTGGGCGCAGAAGTGCCCTCAGCGACTAATCTTCATCAAACCCGGAGTTGAACAGCTCGACCACCGCCGTCAGCGCGTTGACTTCGTCGGGGCCGGTCGCTTCGACTTCGATATGCCGGCCCTGGGCGGAGTCCAGCATCAGCAGCGCGATGACGCTGCTGGCTTCGGCCTCGGTGCCGCTTTCGTTGCGCAGCATCACTTCGGCGTCGAAGCTTTGCACCAACTCGAACAGTTTCATCGCCGGGCGCGCGTGCATGCCCAGCTTGTTTTTGATTTCAACCGTCTGTTTGACCGTCATTGTTTACGCTTTTCCAGCGTGCGGTGGCGCGACTGCACGTTCTTGCCGCGCGAGCGGAAGTAATCGGCCAGCTGTTCCGCCACGTACACCGAGCGGTGTTTACCGCCGGTACAGCCGATGGCGACCGTCAGGTAGCTGCGGTTGTTGGTTTCCAGCATCGGCAGCCATTGTTCCAGGTAGCTGCGGGTCTGGTAGATGAAGTTGTGCACTTCGGTATGGCGATCGAGGAACGACGCCACCGGCTTGTCCAGACCGGTCATCGGCCGCAGCTTCGGATCCCAGTGCGGGTTCGGCAGGAAGCGCACGTCGAACACGTAGTCGGCGTCGATCGGAATACCGTGCTTGAAGCCGAAGGATTCGAACACCATCGTCAGTTCGCGCTCGCGCTTGCCGAGCAGGCGGGTGCGCAGCATTTCGGCCAGTTCGTGCACCGACATTTCCGAGGTGTCGATAATCAGGTCGGCCCGGGAGCGCAGCGGTTCGAGGAGATCGCTCTCTTCGTCAATGGCGCTTTCTAGCGACAGGTTTTTGCTGGAGAGCGGGTGCAGGCGGCGGGTGTCGCTGTAACGGCGGATCAGCGTGTTGCGATCGGCGTCGAGAAACAGCAGCTGCGGCGAGAAGCTGTCCGGCAGTTGAGTCATCGCGTATTCGAACACTTCCGGCGATTCCGGCATGTTGCGCACGTCGATGCTGACCGCCGCGGAGATATTGCGTTCCGCCAGCGTATTGGCGAGCTGCGGCAGCAGAACCACCGGCAGGTTGTCAACGCAGTAAAAACCCATGTCTTCCAGCGCCCGCAAGGCGACGGATTTTCCGGAACCGGAACGGCCGCTGACAATCATCAGCACCATGTGGCAACTCCCCTGGCATCGCGGCGGCGTTCATCGCCACCGGTGTAAACTTTGTTATTCCGGCCGAGGCCGGATCCATCATCGTGAAACAGTAACGTTATCCGGGCTGGAAGTCACGCCGACCGGGTATCACTCGGTGATGATTTGGTAAAGTTCTTCGTCGCTTTGCGCGGCGCGCAGGCGGCGGCATACGGTTTTGTCGGCCAGGCGTTTGGCGACCAGCGACAGGGTATGCAAATGGGTTTTGCACTGATCGGCAGGCACCAGCAGCGCGAACAGCAGGTCGACCGGCTGGTTGTCGATAGCGTCGAAAGCGATGGGTTGGTCGAGACGGATAAACACGCCAACGGCCCGCAGTGTGTCCTCTTCCAGTTTGCCGTGGGGAATGGCGATACCGTTGCCGATACCGGTGCTGCCCATGCGTTCCCGGGTGAGAACCGCGTCAAACACCACCTGCGAAGGCAGATTGAGCTGTTTGGCGGCCAGTTCGCTGATAATTTCCAAAGCCCGCTTCTTGCTGGTGCAGTGTACCGAGCTTTTGGTGCACTCGATGTTTAACACCGAGCTTAATTGCATATATTCGTTGTTCATCTCATCTTCACTTAAAACCGCGCCGCCGGGCGCACCCGGCAAGGCGGTTTTTCGTCGGTTTTAACCCTGATTACCGTTCGGCGCGTCACCCATGCGGGTCACGCGCCGAAGGGCGAGGCTGCGACGGAGGCAACCTCACGGAATGGGTTAGGGTGTCAGTGTTGCTTCAATTTGTCTTTATGTTTGTTCAATTGACGTGCCAATTTATCGATCAGCGTATCAATTGCGGCATACATATTCTCGTCTTCCGAGGTGGCGTGCAACTCGCCTCCATTCACGTGCACCGTTGCTTCCGCAATTTGCTGCACTTTTTCCACACTTAATACAACATACACCTGATTGATGCGATCAAAATACTGTTCGAGTTTGGCGAACTTGTTGTTCACGAACTCGCGCAACGGATCGGTGATTTCGATGTGGTGTCCGGTAATGTTGAGCTGCATAGTGTCTTCCTTCTCAATAGAGGTCAAACCAACTGTTTACGCTGGTTCGACGGCGGGATGGACAAAGACTCTCGGTACTTGGCGACGGTGCGCCGGGCCACGATGATCCCCTGATCGGCGAGCAGGGTGGCCAGCTTGCTGTCGCTGAGTGGTTTGGCGGGGTTTTCCGCCGCAATCAATTTCTTCACCAACGCGCGGATCGCCGTCGAGGAGGCTTCGCCGCCGCTGTCGGTATTCACGTGGCTGGAGAAGAAATATTTCAATTCGAAAATGCCGCGCGGGCTGTGCAGAAACTTCTGCGTGGTAACGCGCGAGATCGTCGATTCATGCATCTCCACAGCCTGGGCGATATCCGCCAGCACCATGGGTTTCATAAACTCTTCGCCTTGCTCGAAGAACGCCTGCTGCTGGCTGACGATGCAGCGGGTGACCTTCAGCAGCGTTTCGTTACGGCTCTCCAGGCTTTTAATCAACCACTTGGCTTCCTGCAGGTTGCTGCGGATAAACTGGCCGTCGGCTTCGCTGCGGGCGCTGTTGCCCAGCGCGGCGTACTGCTGATTGATCTTCAAACGCGGCACGCTGTCGCCGTTGAGCTCGACCGTCCATTTGTTCTGCGTCTTGCGCACCAGCACGTCCGGGATCACGTATTCCGATTCGCCGGTATTGATCGACTGCCCCGGGCGCGGATCGAGCGACTGAATCAGCAGCATCGCTTCTTTCAGTGTATCTTCTTTTAGCCGGGTTGATCGCATCAGGCTGCGAAAGTCGTGGTTGGCCAACAGATCCAGATGCTCGCTGATGATCAGCCGCGCTTCGGCCAGATAAGGCGTATCTTTGGCGTATTGGGAGAGCTGCACCAGCAGGCAATCGCGCAGATCGCGCGCGGCGACGCCGATCGGATCAAAACGCTGCACGCGCTTCAGCACCGCCTCGACTTCCTCGAGGGTCACGTTCTCGTCGCCCAGGCTTTCCAGAATGTCTTCCAGGGGGACGGTGAGATAGCCGGTGTCATCCACCGCGTCGACGATGGAAGTGGCGATGGCGGCGTCGGTATCGGAGAACGGCGTCAGATCCACCTGCCACATCAGATAATCCTGCAGCGTTTGGGTGGTTTCGCCCTGATAGACCGGCAGCTCGTCGTCGCTGTAGTCGGTGCCGGTGCCGGACGGTGTGCCGGCGGTGTAGATCTCATCCCAGGTGGCGTCCAGCGGCAGCTCTTCCGGCATGTCTTTCTGTTCCAGCGCCTCGCGGGTATCGAGCCCCTCGGTCTCCTGGGTTTCTTTGGCGTCGATTTCGTCGTGCAGATCGGTCTGTTCAAGCAGCGGATTGCTCTCCAGCGCCAGCTGGATCTCTTGCTGAAGCTCAAGCGTGGACAACTGCAGCAGGCGGATCGCCTGCTGGAGCTGAGGTGTCATGGCCAGCTGTTGGCTGAGCCTGAGTTGCAAACCTTGCTTCATAGTTTTCTGTCTACTTCCGTTAACGGTGTCGCCCCACAGGGCGCGCCGGCGCTTAGAGGCGGAACTCTTCGCCCAGATAAACGCGTTTAACCTGCTCGTCGGCCAGAATAGCATCCGGCGTGCCGTGGGCAATCAGTTTGCCCTGGCTGACGATGTAGGCGCGTTCACACACGTCCAGCGTCTCGCGCACGTTGTGGTCGGTGATCAGCACGCCCAGGCCGCTGTCACGCAGGTGCTCGATGATTTTCTTGATATCGATAACGGAAATCGGATCCACCCCGGCAAAGGGTTCGTCCAGCAGAATGAATTTCGGGTTGGCCGCCAGCGCGCGGGCGATTTCGACGCGGCGGCGTTCGCCGCCGGACAGCGCCTGGCCGAGGCTGTCGCGCAGATGGGAGATATGGAACTCTTCCATCAGCTCTTTGGCGCGGTCTTCGCGCTGTTCGCTGGTGAGATCGGGACGGATCTCCAGCACCGCCATCAGGTTGTCGTACACGCTCAGGCGGCGGAAGATCGACGCTTCCTGCGGCAGATAGCCGATGCCGCGGCGCGCGCGGGCGTGCAGCGGCAGCAGGCTGATGTCTTCTTCGTCGATCACGATGCGCCCGGCGTCGCGCGGCACGATGCCGACCACCATGTAGAAGGTGGTGGTTTTACCGGCGCCGTTCGGCCCGAGCAGGCCGACGATCTCGCCGGATTTCACTTTCAGGCTGACGTCTTCGACAACTTTACGGCCTTTGTAGGCTTTCGCCAGGTTTTCTGCGATGAGTGTTGCCATAAGTGATTAGTTACTCTTTTTTTGCCCGTTTTTGTCTTGCAACTGCGACGGTACCAGAACCGTTGTCACGCGTTTGCCTTTGTCGCTAAACGCCTGCATTTGCTGCTGTTGCACCAGATAGGTGATGCGATCGCCTTTCACGTTGCTGTCGAGCTGCTCCAGATAGGCGTTGCCCGTCAGGGTCACCAGCTGGGTCGCCACGTCGTAGCGCACTTTTTGCGCGTGGCCTTTGACCGGCTTGCCGCTGTCCTGCATCTGGTAGAAGGTTACCGGGTTGCCGAACGCTTCAATATAGGTCTTATTCTGATCTCCGCCCGGGCGGGTGACGACCACCTTGTCGGCGCGAATATCGATGGTGCCCTGTTTGATCACCACGTTGTCAGTGAAGGTGCTGACGTTGCTTTGCATGTCCAACGACTGCTTGAGCGAGTCGATGCTGACCGGCTGGCTGGAGTCGGATTTCAGCGCCAGAGCGGGGGCGCTGGCGGCCAAAACTAAGCTGCCGAGCAACAGGTTACGGAGTTGGTTTTTGGTTCTGAATTTCATAGTTGGTCTTAACCTTATCAATCAGCTCAGCGGTTTTGGTCCGCAGGTTCCCACGCATTTTCATGCCGTTAGAGGTAAAATTGGTCCCGTAAAGCGTGACTTCGTCATCGGAGGTGACGTCCTGGGTGACCAGGTTTACCTGAGCGTTGTCCGTCTTAATTTTTTCCAGCTGCGAGGTGGTGGTCAGGCTGTTAACCTCGACGTGACCATACAGATACAGCATCCGGTCTTTAGTCAGTTTGGCGCGATCGGCGCGAACTGACCAGGTGGCCACCGCATTCTCATCGAACAGCGTCATCACCGGCTGGGTGAACCAGCTCAGCTCGCCGGCGGTGTAATACTTCGCGTCTTCCGCCACCAGTTTATAATTCAGCTTGCCGGCTGGGTTGTACACCACGGTGACCGTGTGCTGGCTCTGGTAAGTCGGATCCTGATCGTTGACCGGGCCCGGGGCCGTGTCGTCGCTGAAGTCCGTCATGTTCCAGCCGATCAGCGCCAGAACGATCACCGTCAACAGGATGGTGATCCACAGTTTGGTTTTACTCATATCGACAGCCCTTTGGCGTCCTCCAGCTTATTTTGAGCCAAAAGAATGATGTCGCACAGTTCGCGTACCGCACCGCGGCCGCCGGCAATGCGGGTGACGTAGTGGGCGCGCGGCGTCAGCAGCGGGTGGGCGTCCGCCACCGCGACCGCCAGGCCGACCTGCGCCATCACCGGCCAGTCGATCAGGTCATCGCCGATATAGGCGACCTGATCCGCCGTTAACGACAGTTTATCCAACAGTTCACGGAAGGCCAAAAGCTTATCGGATTGCCCCTGATACAGATGGGTGATACCGAGCGTTTGCGCACGGTCTTCCAGCAGCTTGGCGGAGCGTCCGGTAATGATCGCCACCTCGATGTCCGAGGTTTTCAAGCAGCGGATGCCGTAGCCATCGCGCACGTTGAACGCCTTCAGTTCTTCACCGTTGTTGCCCATGAAGATCAGGCCGTCCGACAGCACGCCGTCAACGTCGCAAATCAACAGGCGGATGTTACCGGCACGCGCCATAACCTCTTGTTCTACCGGCCCGTAGCAGGTTTCTACCATACTCATTTTGTTCTATTCCTTAATTAAACGACGCCGGCGCGCAGCATGTCATGCATATGTACCACACCCAGCAGTTGGTCGCCATCGGCAACCAGCAGCGCAGTGATGTGGCGTTGTTGCATCAGGTTCAATGCATCGACCGCCAGGATGTTGGGGCGCACCCGCACGCCGCCCGGCGTCATGACATCGGCGATCTTCGCTTCGTGCAGGTTGATGCCCATGTCGAACACCCGGCGCAGGTCACCGTCGGTGAAGATGCCGGCGATTTTCATCAGATCGTCGCAGACAACCGTCAGGCCCAGATTTTTACGGGTGATTTCCAGCAGCGCGTCGCGCAACGAGGCGTCGGTACTGACGTGGGGCATTTCGTCACCGCTGTGCATGATATCGCTCACCCGCAGCAGCAGTTTACGGCCGAGTGCGCCGCCCGGATGCGACAGCGCGAAATCTTCCGGCGTGAAACCGCGCGCCTTCAGCAGCGCGACGGCCAGCGCATCGCCCATCACCAGCGTGGCGGTGGTGCTGGTGGTCGGCGCCAGCCCCAGCGGGCAGGCCTCCTGCGGCACCTTGATGCACAGGTGGATATCCGCTGCTTTGCCCATCGAACTTTCCGGATTGTTGGTCATGCAGATGAGGGTGATCTGTTGGCGTTTCAACACCGGGATCAGCGCCAGGATCTCACTGGACTCGCCAGAGTTGGAGATGGCGAGCACGATGTCCTGCGGGGTGACCATGCCCAAATCGCCATGGCTGGCTTCCGCCGGGTGAACGAAGAATGAGGGGGTGCCGGTGCTGGCGAAGGTCGCGGCGATCTTGCAGCCGATATGGCCGGATTTGCCCATGCCCATCACCACCACTTTGCCGCCGCAGGCGGCGATCGTTTCGCAGGCGCGAGTGAAGTCCGCGTTGATGTAGCTGTCGAGCTGAGCCAGCCCTTCACGCTCTATCTGAAGCACTTCTTTGCCGGCCTGTTGAAAATCGAAGCCCGGTTGCAACTCAATGTTCGACATACTCATTCCCGTCGGTTTAGCCGAAAGTACTGAAAGGGTTAAAGAACAGCACCGAAAGATACGCAATAAAGCCGCATAATAACAGCGCGCCCGCCAGGTGGCCGATGCGATGTTTGCGGCCGATGCACAGCACGCTCAGCAGCACGCTGGCCGCCAGCATCACCCAGTAATCGCGCTGGAAGGCGGCGGCATCCACGCTGCCCGGCGACAGCAGGGCGGGTACGCCCAGCACGATAACCGTGTTGAAAATATTGGAGCCGATGATATTCCCAATCGCCATATCATCCTCGCCCTTCAGCGCCCCGGCGATGGAGGTGGCCAGTTCGGGCAGGCTGGTGCCGATGGCGATAATGGTCAAACCGACCACCAGTTCGCTCAGGCCGAAATAGTGTGCAATCACCGTCGCATTATCGACCACCATTCTGGAAGAGAGCGGCAGAATGATAAACGCCAGCACCAGCCACAGCACCGCCACGGTATTGCTGCTGTCCTGCGGCAGTTCGGCGATCTGCTCCATAGTCAGGCTGTCACTGCCCTCGCGCTGCGCCAGCCGCGCGATTTTCAGCATCAACAAGATGAAGCCGGCGGCGGCGGTCAGCAGCAGCACGCCGTCCAGCCTGCTCAGGGTACCGTCCATCAACACGAAACCGCACAATACTGTGACCGCTAACATCAGCGGCAGTTCGCGCCGCAGTATCTCGGAGCGCGCGGCCAGCGGGTGAATCAGCGCCGCCACCCCCAGGATCAATAAGATGTTGGTGATGTTGGACCCTAATACGTTGCCAACGGCCATATCTATCTGCCCGTTCAACGCGGCGGTGGTGGACACGATCAGCTCCGGCAGCGACGTGCCGATGCCGACGATGGTCATGCCGATGATCAACGGCGGTACGCCGAGCGAGCGGGAAATCACGGCAGCACCATAAACTAAGCGGTCTGCACCATACACCAGTAGAAATAAACCAACGATTAATAATGCTATCGCGAGAAACATGCAGGGTCCTTTGTCGGGTATTATCCCGGTTCGTTGGTTAAAGCCGTCAATGCGGCGGTATTGCTTGCCCTCCGTTGCACGCGTTTGAGCCGCAGCAACGGTTTTTCCCGGCTAATTGTTGAACAGTTTCGTTTTTTTTCGTTATGGCGCCAATTTTGACCGGGTGGCGCGGAAAAGTAAAACCAATGGCACCATTGGTTGCGAAATGGCAGTAAGTTTTTGTAAAGATGAGACGGATTGCGCCCATTGCTTTAACATCACGGGTAGATTCAGCAAAAGATGAGTCGTAAAGGGTCCATTAACATGCTCCAAAAGGCAGATAATTTGGTCGAAGTGCGCGACATGAGCTTCTCGCGCGGCGACCGACGGATATTTGAAGACATCAACCTGACGGTGCCTCGCGGTAAGGTCACGGCGATCATGGGGCCATCGGGCATCGGCAAAACCACGCTGCTGCGCCTGATAGGCGGCCAGCTGGCGCCGGACAGCGGGGAGATTTGGTTCGACGGCGACAACATTCCCGCGTTGTCCCGCCGTCAGTTATACGACGCGCGCAAAAAGATGAGCATGCTGTTCCAGTCGGGCGCGCTGTTTACCGATTTGACCGTATTCGAAAACGTGGCTTACCCGCTGCGCGAGCACAGCAACCTGCCGGAGCCTTTGTTGCGCAGCACGGTGCTGATGAAGCTGGAAGCCGTGGGGCTGCGCGGCGCGGCTCAGCTGATGCCCAATGAGCTTTCCGGCGGTATGGCGCGCCGGGCGGCGTTGGCGCGTGCGATCGCGCTGGACCCGGAAATGATCATGTTCGACGAACCTTTCGTTGGCCAGGATCCGATCACCATGGGGGTGCTGGTCAAGCTGATCGACGAGCTGAACCATGCGCTGGGCATTACCTGCATCGTGGTGTCGCACGACGTACCGGAGGTGCTGAGCATCGCTGACTACGCTTACATCGTGGCCGATCACCGGGTGATCGCTGAAGGCACCACGCAGCAATTGCAGAACAATCCTGATGCGCGCGTGCGCCAGTTCCTGGATGGTATAGCGGATGGGCCGGTGCCGTTCCGCTATCCGGCCGGGGATTATCAGGCCGAACTGCTAGGCTTAGGGAGTAAATAAGCTCATGTTATTAAGAGCGTTAGCGTCGTTGGGGCGCAGTGGCATCAACACCAGCGCCAGCTTCGGCCGCGCCGGGTTGATGCTGTTCAACGCGTTGATTGGCCGGCCGGAACCCGGCAAGCAGTGGCCGCTGTTGTTGAAACAGCTCTACAGCGTCGGCGTGCAGTCGCTGCTGATCATCATGGTTTCCGGGCTGTTTATCGGCATGGTGCTGGGCCTGCAGGGCTATATCGTGCTCACCACCTACAGCGCCGAGGCCAGCCTCGGCATGATGGTGGCGCTGTCGCTGCTGCGCGAACTGGGGCCGGTGGTCACGGCGCTGCTGTTCGCCGGCCGCGCCGGTTCCGCGCTCACGGCGGAAATCGGCCTGATGAAGGCGACGGAGCAGATCTCCAGCCTGGAAATGATGGCGGTCGATCCGCTGCGGCGCATCGTGGCGCCGCGCTTCTGGGCGGGGCTGATCAGCATGCCGCTGTTGACCATCATTTTCGTGGCGATCGGCATTTGGGGCGGCTCGGTGGTCGGCGTGGACTGGAAAGGCATCGACAGCGGCTTCTTCTGGTCGGCGATGCAGGGCGCCGTGGAGTGGAAAAAAGATCTGCTCAACTGCCTGATCAAGAGCGTGGTATTCGCCATTACCGTAACCTGGATTGCCATTTTCAACGGGTACGACGCCGTGCCTACCTCTGAAGGGATTAGCCGGGCGACGACGCGTACCGTGGTGCATTCGTCACTGGCGGTGTTGGGATTGGATTTCGTGCTGACAGCACTGATGTTTGGGAATTGATTCGATGCAAACGAAGAAGAGTGAAATCTGGGTTGGGGCATTTATGCTGATCGCGCTGTGCGCCATCGTGTTTATCTGCCTGCAGGTGGCGAACCTTAAATCGATCGGCAGCGAGCCGACCTACCGCATTTACGCAACGTTCGACAACATCGGCGGCCTGAAACCGCGTTCGCCGGTGAAGATTGGCGGCGTGGTGATCGGCCGCGTGGCTGACATCGAACTCGATTCGAAAACCTACACGCCGCGCGTGGCGCTGGATATCCAGAAAAGGTACGACCAAATCCCAGATACCAGCTCGCTGGCGATCCGCACCTCCGGCCTGCTGGGCGAGCAATATCTGGCGCTTAACGTGGGCTTTGAAGATCCTGATATGGGCACCACCATCCTGAAAGACGGGGGTACCATTCAGGACACCAAATCAGCCATGGTTCTGGAAGACCTGATCGGCCAGTTCCTGTATAAAAGCGGCGGTCAGGACAGCGCTAAATCGGGAGACGCGGCCGCTGAGCCGGCTGCCGGCGCCGCACCGCAACCCGCTGTTCCAAATCATTAAGAGAGGATACCTGCATGTTTAAACGTTTACTGATGGTGGCTCTGCTGGTGGTTGCACCGCTGGCGAGCGCAGCCGACCAAACCAATCCTTACAGCATGATGCAAGACGCGGCGCAGAAGACTTTCAGCCGTTTGAAGAACGAACAGCCGAAGATCAAGCAGGACCCGAACTACCTGCGTGCCATCGTGCATCAGGAACTGATGCCGTTCGTGCAGGTGAAATACGCCGGCGCGCTGGTGCTGGGGCGTTACTACAAAGAGGCAACGCCTGCGCAGCGCGAAGCTTACTTCACCGCCTTCCAGGCTTACCTGGAGCAGGCTTACGGCCAGGCGCTGGCGATGTATCACGGCCAGACTTACCAGATCGCGCCTGAACAACCGCTGGGCAATGCCGACATCGTGGCTATTCGCGTCACCATCATCGACAACGGCGGCCGTCCGCCGGTGCGTCTGGATTTCCAATGGCGCAAGAACAGCAAAACCGGCTACTGGCAGGCGTATGACATGATCGCCGAAGGCGTCAGCATGATCACCACCAAGCAGAACGAGTGGGCGTCTACGCTGCGTACTCAGGGCATCGACGGCCTGACCAAACAGCTGCAGGCCGCCGCCGCGCAGCCTATCACGCTGGACAAGAAAAACTGATGTCGGCAGCGCTCAGCTTCGAATCAGAGCAGCAGACGCTGATCCTGCGCGGTGAACTGGATCGGGAAACGCTGCAGCCGCTGTGGCGGCAGCGCGACGCGCTGATGGCGGATAAAACCGCGATCGACGTGGCGCAACTGCAGCGCGTGGACTCCGCCGGGCTGGCGCTGTTGCTGCATCTGCAGGAAGAGCAGCGCCAACGCGGCGTCGCGCTGAAAATTTTCGGCGCCACCGAGCGCCTGAAAACGCTGATCGCGCTCTACAACCTGCAGGCGATAATGCCTGTCGATACCGTCGGTTAGCGGCGTTTTACGCCGCCATTGCGTGGTAAAACGATACAAAGCCCCTGTTATGCAGGGGCTTTTTCTTTAGTTTAAGAAAACATCGTATTCCACTAAGATACTAGGCTGTTTATGATCCTTTAGCGGCAGAACTGGATACTATGGAAACCAACGAGATTAAAGACGTGCTGATGCAGGCATTGGCACTGGATGAAGCACATGTGACGGGCGACGGCAGCCATTTTCAAGCGATCGTGGTCGGTGAACTGTTCGCCGGCATGAGCCGCGTCAAAAAACAGCAGACGGTTTACGCACCGCTGATGGAATACATTGCTGACAACCGCATTCATGCCTTGTCTATCAAGGCGTACACCCCTGAAGAGTGGCAGCGAGACCGCAAACTCAACGGATTTTAAGGCTGTTTGCCCTGCTGGGCGGGCAGCTTCAGATTAGATAACAGAGAGTAGTCAGATGGATAAATTTCGTGTGCAGGGTCGGACCCGCCTGAGCGGTGAAGTGTCTATTTCCGGGGCCAAAAACGCCGCCCTGCCGATCCTGTTCGCCGCCCTGTTGGCGGAAGAGCCGGTCGAGCTGCAGAATGTCCCTAAGCTGAAGGACATCGACACCACCATTAAACTACTCAACCAGTTGGGTACCAAGATTGAGCGTAACGGTTCGGTCTTCGTGGACGCCAGCGGCGTGAACGAGTTCTGCGCCCCTTACGATCTGGTGAAAACCATGCGCGCTTCCATCTGGGCGCTGGGGCCACTGGTGGCGCGCTTCGGCCGCGGTCAGGTTTCCCTGCCGGGGGGCTGCGCGATCGGCGCGCGTCCGGTCGATCTGCACATCACCGGCCTGGAGCAACTGGGTGCCGAGATCAAGCTGGAAGAAGGCTACGTCAAGGCGTCCGTCGAGGGCCGTCTGAAGGGCGCGCACATCGTCATGGACAAGGTGAGCGTGGGCGCGACCGTAACCATCATGAGCGCCGCGACTCTGGCGACTGGCACCACCGTTATCGAGAACGCCGCGCGTGAGCCGGAAATTGTCGATACCGCCAACTTCCTCAATACGCTGGGCGCGAAGATCAGCGGCGCCGGCAGCGACAAGATCACCATCGAAGGCGTCGAGCGTCTGGGCGGCGGCGTGTATCGCGTGCTGCCTGACCGCATCGAGACCGGGACCTTCCTGATCGCCGCCGCGGTTTCCGGTGGCAAAGTGATGTGCCGCAACACCCGCCCGGATACGCTGGATGCGGTGCTGGCCAAGCTGCGCGAAGCCGGTGCCGATATCGAAGTGGGTGAAGACTGGATCAGCCTGGACATGCACGGTAAACGCCCGAAAGCGGTCACCGTGCGCACCGCGCCGCACCCGGGCTTCCCGACCGACATGCAGGCCCAGTTCAGCCTGTTGAACCTGGTGGCGGAAGGCACCGGCGTTATCACCGAGACCATCTTCGAAAACCGCTTCATGCACGTGCCGGAATTGATCCGCATGGGCGCACACGCGGAAATCGAGAGCAATACCGTGATCTGCCATGGCGTTGAGCAGCTGTCCGGTGCTCAGGTGATGGCGACCGATCTGCGCGCTTCCGCTAGCCTGGTGATCGCCGGCTGTATCGCCGACGGCGTGACCGTCGTCGATCGCATCTATCACATCGATCGCGGCTATGAGCGTATTGAAGACAAGCTGCGCGCGCTGGGTGCGAACATCGAGCGTGTGAAAGGCGAGTAAGGCATTAGCGCCGGCGCGACTGCGTCGGCAGGATGAAAATCAAAGGGCCGGCTATCAATGCCGGCCCTTTTTTAATTGCTGTCTTCCGGGAATTCACCCACCGTCATTTTCAGCGTAATGCGTTTGCCGTCGCGCAGCACGATGACCGGTATCTCGGTGCCCGGTCTGATCTCCGCTACCTGATCCATGGTTTCCAGCACGGACACCGCCGGTTTGTTATCCACGTTGATGATGATGTCGTTGATCTGGAAACCGGCGCTGCTCGCCGGGCCGTTCGGCGTAATTTCGGTCACGATGATGCCCTGCAGGCGATCGATGCCGGAATTGGAGGAGCGCAGCGGAATGATCTCTTTGCCCTGAATGCCGAAATAGCCACGGATCACGCGGCCGTCGCGGATCAGCTTGTCCATGATTTTGGTGGCCAGCTCGATCGGAATGGCAAAACCGAGCCCCTCCGGCGTTTCGCCGTCGGTGATTTTGTCATAGGTCAGGGTATTGATGCCGATCAGCTCACCCAGCGAGTTGACCAGCGCGCCGCCGGAGTTGCCGCGGTTGATTGAGGCGTCGGTCTGCAGGAACGTCTGGCGGCCGGTGGTGCTCATACTGATGCGCCCGGTAGCGCTGAGAATGCCCTGAGTCACGGTTTGCCCCAGGTTATACGGGTTGCCGATTGCCAGCACCACGTCGCCGACGTGGGCAACGCGATTTTTATTGGTCGGGATCACCGGTAAATTGCCGGGATCGATCTTCAGCACCGCCAAATCGGTCAGGCCGTCGGAGCCGACCAACAGTGCTTCGTAGCGGCGGCCATCCTGCAACACCACGGTGATCTGCTGAGCGTCTTTGATCACGTGGCGGTTGGTGATGATATAGCCGCGTTCGTTCATGATCACGCCGGAACCGAGCGACAGCACATTGGCGGCGCCGTTCAGGTTGCGGTTGTAGATGTTCACCACGGCGGGGGCGGCGCGGCGCACCGCCTTGTTGTAGCTCACCGGCGTTTCGTCGCTGGTATTCTCGGTTTTCTCTGCAAACAGGCCGTTGGAAGAGCGCAGCATGGGCAGAGCGACCAACAGCAGGCCGGCAACGATGAGACCGATAACGACAGAACGCAAGAGCTTAGCAAACATGGAGTTTTCGTGGTGTGGTGAACGATGTTCGGAGGATAGCATGAGTTAACCGGGCGCAGTATGTCACCGAGCCCGGTTTTTGCACAAATTAACGCAGTAGCAGATAAATGGTTTCGTTACCGCGCACGATATTGAGCGCCATCACCGGTGGCTTGGCCTCCAGCACTTTGCGCAGCGTAGTGATGTTGTCCACGCGCTGACGGTTGACGCCGATGATCACGTCGCCTTTCTGCAGGCCGATCTGCGCCGCCGTTGACCCTTTATCCACGTTCTCCACCTTCACACCCTTGTCACCGCTCGGCAACGCGCCGTTACTGAGGGAGACGCCCTGCAGCGCCGGCGACAGCGTTTCGGCATTGGTCGAGGCGCTCTCGCTGTTGTCCAGCGTGACCGAGACTTCCTGCGGTTTGCCATCGCGCAGCAGGCCCACCTTGAGGGTTTTGCCCGGCGCGGTGGTGCCCACCTTGGCGCGCAGTTCGGCGAAGCTGCTCACCGGTTTACCGTCGACGGAGACCAGGATATCCCCAGCCTTGATGCCCGCCTTGGCGGCGGCGGATTTCGGCAGCACTTCGCTGACGAAGGCGCCGCGCTGCGCGTCGGTGTTGAAGGCTTTGGCCATATCCGGGGTCATTTCGCTGCCCTTGATGCCCAGCAGGCCGCGTTTCACTTCGCCGAATTCAATCAGCTGCTGGCTCAGGTTCTGCGCCATATTGCTCGGAATGGCGAAGCCGATGCCGACGTTGCCGCCGCTCGGCGCCAAAATGGCGGTATTGATGCCGATCAGCTCGCCATTCAGATTAACCAGCGCGCCGCCGGAGTTACCGCGGTTGATGGAGGCGTCGGTCTGAATGAAGTTTTCCAGCCCTTCCAGATTCAGGCCGGAACGCCCCAGCGCCGAGATAATGCCGGAGGTGGCGGTTTGGCCCAGGCCGAACGGGTTGCCGACCGCGACGGCAAAGTCGCCGACGCGCAGCTGATCGGAGTCGGCCATCTTGATGGCGGTCAGATTCTTGGTGTCACTGAGCTGCAGCAGGGCGATGTCGGATTGCTCATCGCGGCCAACCAGCTTGGCGTCCAACTCGCGCCCGTCGTTCAACTGCACGCGAATTTTATCGGCGTTGTTGATGACGTGGTTGTTGGTCAGCACGTAGCCTTTGGCGGCGTCGATGATCACGCCGGAACCCAGCCCCTCAAACGGGCGGGAGCTCTGCTGTTGGCCGGGGAAGTTAGGGCCGAAGAAGCGTCTGAACTCTTCCGGCAGCTGTTGACGCTGCACCTGAGTGCCGGCGACATGCACGCTCACTACGGCCGGCAAGACTTTTTCTAGCATCGGCGCCAGGCTCGGCAGCGGCTGCCCCTGAACGGCGACGGGCAGGGCCGCGTTGGCCACCGGTACGGAGCTGAGCGTCAGGCCGAGGCTCATTGCCAATGCACTAAGAATTAACGACTTTTTCTTCATTGATTATAACTCTCTCAATACCTGCCGATGAAAATTTGATGATAAGGCAATCACCTTGTCATAGTGAAGGGTAAGACCGTGAATTTGCGTGCAAAGTTCAGTAAAGGTAATGCGAGGGAAGGTCAAGACGGTAAACGCGAGGAAGCCCGCGGGTGGCCCCGCGGGCGAAGGGGATCAGTCGCGGCGCGCGCTTTGCCCGCGCAGCAGGCCGGAGGCACCTTCCGAATAGTCGCGCGGCATTTCCACCGGCGCTTGATCGTTGTCTGCTTCCGCTTCGGTCAGGCGATAGCGGAACGGATTTTCCTGCATCGGCAGATCCGGCAGCAGGTTGTTCGAGCTTTTCGCCATGTGCTGATACAGCTGACGATAATCGCGCGCCATGTTATCCAGCAGCTCGGCGCTGCGGGCAAAGTGGCCGACCAGCTCCTGACGGTACTCTTCCAGCTCGGTTTTGCTCTTGTCCAGCTCGTTCTGCAGGACTTGTTGTTGACGTAATTTACGGTTGCCAAAACGCATCGCCACCGCACCAATCACGATACCGACGACCAAACCAATCAGCGCATACTCCCAGGTCATGATGACTCCTATTTTGACTTCGTTGTTCCGCAGGGATTTTTCACTTAATAATATCCACTATAACCGTTAACCTTGTCCGAGTGGAATCCTGATGCGCTTCCACCTAATTTTTACAGGGTTTTCAGCGGCGCCCGCAGCGGGCATTTGTGGCGATAACGGTGCGAATCGGCATCAACTTGCCGCCAACGTTGGCTAAATAATTTCTAAGCGTTCTTAGGGAACATCGAACAGATGCAGGCACTATCACCGTTATCTCGCTACCAGCAGGCGCTGGATGCGGGTGAATATCAGGCCGATGAGGTTCAACGCCGGGCCGTGACTCAACTGGATCGCATTTATCAGGCTCTACTGCAAAAGCCGGCGGCGAGCGCGCCTGCCGGCGGGCTGCGCGGCAAGCTCAGCCGCTTGCTGGGCAAGGGCGGCGACACGGCGCCACAGCGCCCGGTGCAGGGGCTGTATATGTGGGGCGGCGTCGGGCGCGGCAAAACCTGGTTGATGGATATGTTCTTCCACAGTTTGCCGGGCGATCGCAAAATGCGTCTGCACTTTCACCGCTTCATGCTGCGGGTGCATGAAGAGCTGACCGAGTTGCAGGGGCGGGAAAACCCGCTGGAAATCGTCGCCGACGGGTTTAAGGCCGAGACCGACGTGCTGTGCTTCGACGAATTCTTCGTGTCCGACATCACCGACGCCATGCTGCTGGCCACGCTGCTGCAGGCGCTGTTCGCGCGCGGCATTACGCTGGTGGCCACGTCGAACATCCCGCCGGACGATCTGTACCGCAACGGTCTGCAGCGGGCGCGTTTCCTGCCGGCCATCGATCTGATCAACGAGTACTGCGACGTGATGAACGTCGACGCCGGCATCGACTATCGTCTGCGTACCCTGACCCAGGCGCACCTCTACCTGACGCCGCTGAGCGACCAGACGCGCGAGACGCTGGATCGGATGTTCGTTAAGCTGGCGGGCAAGGCGGGGGATGACGCGCCGGTGCTGCAGATCAACCATCGGCCGCTGCAGGCGATCCGTTCGGTGGACGGCGTGCTGGCGGTGGATTTCCACACGTTGTGCGAAGAGGCGCGCAGCCAACTAGACTACATCGCGCTGTCGCGGCTGTATCACAGCGTGATCCTGTATAATGTGCAGGTGATGGGGCCGCTGAAAGAGAATACCGCGCGCCGTTTCCTGGCGTTGGTGGACGAATTCTACGAACGGCACATCAAGCTGGTGATCGGCGCCGAAGCGTCGATGTTCGAGATCTATCAGGGGGTGCAGCTGAAATTTGAATTCCAGCGCTGCCTGTCGCGCCTGCAGGAAATGCAGAGCGAAGAGTACCTCAAGCTGCCGCATCTGCCCTGAATCTGCCGGGCTTGCCGCCGCCATATCGCCGGTTGTCCGCCGCCGGCGATAAATTTATTTTCCATTCAAAAACCGTTCGATCTTTGTGAGCGACTTCTCTATAATCTTGCGACCCCACGTTACAACAAAGTTTTTTTTCCCAAAAACTTTATAGTGCCGGCAATGGCTATTCGAAGGGGTAGGTTTGCTGGACTTGTATGGTCGTGTGAGCCTCAACTGTTTTCGAGCGTTTGGGTGTTCACCAACGTGTAACTAATTATTGGGTAAGCTTTCTAATGAAAACTTTTACAGCTAAACCAGAAACCGTAAAACGCGACTGGTACGTTGTTGATGCAGATGGTAAAACTTTAGGCCGTCTCGCTACTGAACTGGCTCGTCGCCTGCGCGGCAAGCATAAAGCGGAATACACCCCGCACGTGGATACCGGTGATTACATCATCGTTCTGAACGCTGACAAAGTTGCTGTAACCGGCAACAAGCGTACAGACAAAGTGTACTACCACCACACCGGCCACATCGGTGGTATCAAGCAAGCGACCTTTGAAGAGATGATTGCCCGCCGTCCTGAGCGCGTGATTGAAATCGCGGTTAAAGGCATGCTGCCAAAGGGCCCGCTGGGTCGTGCTATGTTCCGTAAACTGAAAGTTTACGCGGGCACCGAGCACAATCACGCGGCACAGCAACCGCAAGTTCTGGACATTTAATCGGGATTAATGGCAATGGCTGAAAATCAATACTACGGCACTGGTCGCCGCAAAAGCTCCGCCGCTCGCGTCTTCATCAAGCCGGGCAACGGTAACATCGTTATCAACCAGCGCAGCCTGGAACAGTACTTCGGTCGCGAAACTGCCCGCATGGTAGTTCGTCAGCCGCTGGAACTGGTCGACATGGTTGGCAAACTGGATCTGTACATCACCGTTAAAGGTGGTGGTATCTCCGGTCAAGCTGGCGCTATCCGTCACGGTATCACCCGTGCACTGATGGAGTACGATGAGACTCTGCGTTCTGAACTGCGTAAAGCTGGCTTCGTCACCCGTGACGCTCGTCAGGTTGAACGTAAGAAAGTCGGTCTGCGTAAAGCACGTCGTCGTCCGCAGTTCTCCAAGCGTTAATTTTCGCTGCTTCGGCAGTGCGATTTACGCAAAAAACCCGGTGCTTCACCGGGTTTTTTTATGCCTGAAATCCGCCGTCCCCGACTAAAATCTGTGGCATATCAGACAATTCAACATGAATTCGCCGCACTGCCCCCACAAAACAAGCAAAATCTGGTAAACTATCATCCACTTTTGCGCCTGTTCGCCGTGCAGTTGACCTCCTGGGCCGGTTTTTTATGGGTTCGGGTCGCGCTGCGTGCTGCCGGCCTGCGGCAAGATTATTCAGGATAGCAGCCTGTCAGTTGGCTATTCGCAGTATTTTCTAGATAACTTGGAGGTTTTCATGGCTGTCGCTGCCAACAAACGTTCGGTAATGACGCTGTTCTCTGGCCCGACCGACATTTTTAGCCATCAAGTACGTATCGTACTGGCGGAGAAAGGTGTCAGCGTCGAGATCGAGCAGGTCGAAATGGATAACCTGCCGCAAGATCTGATTGACCTCAACCCTTACCAGACGGTGCCTACGCTGGTCGATCGCGAACTGACCCTGTATGAATCCCGCATCATCATGGAATATCTGGATGAGCGCTTCCCGCACCCGCCGCTGATGCCGGTTTACCCGGTTGCCCGTGGTGAGAGCCGTCTGATGATGCTGCGCATCGAGAAGAACTGGTACTCGCTGATGGACAAGATCGAGAAGAGCAGCGGTCAGGAAGCGGAATCCGCCCGTCGTCAGCTGCGTGAAGAGCTGTTGGCGATCGCGCCTATCTTCGGCCAGACGCCGTATTTCATGAGCGAAGAGTTCAGCCTGGTGGATTGCTACCTGGCACCGCTGTTGTGGCGTCTGCCGCAGCTGGGCATCGAATTGAGCGGCGCCGGCTCTAAAGAGCTGAAAGGCTACATGACCCGCGTCTTCGAACGCGACGCTTTCCTGGCTTCCCTGACCGAAGCCGAGCGTGAAATGCGCCTGCAAACCCGGGGCTAAGCGCGATGGACATGTCTCAGATGACGCCGCGTCGCCCGTATCTGTTGCGGGCGTTCTACGACTGGTTGCTGGATAACCAGCTGACGCCGCACCTGGTGGTCGACGTGACTCGCCCGGATGTTCAGGTGCCGATGGAGTTCGCGCGTGATGGCCAGATCGTGTTGAATATCGCGCCGCGCGCGGTAGGCAACCTGGCGTTGGGCAACGAAGACGTGCAGTTTAACGCACGTTTCGGCGGCGTGCCGCGTCAGGTTTCGGTGCCGATGGCAGCCGTACTGGCGATTTATGCGCGTGAAAACGGCGCCGGCACGATGTTCGAACCGGAAGCCGCCTACGACGAGAGCGAAGGCGTGTTCGAAGGTCTGGACAATGAGACGATCCCTTCGGAAACCCTGATGTCAGTGATCGACGGCGATCGCCCGGATACCGCGGAAGATGACGGCCCGGACGACGAACCGCCGCAGCCGCCGCGCGGTGGCCGCCCGGCGCTGCGTGTGGTGAAATAAGCCCGCGTGAACAAACGAAAAAGCACCCCGTGGGGTGCTTTTTTTTGCCCGGACGAGGCGGATCAGCCTTTCAAGGCGGCAATGCAGGCATCGCGCGGCGCGCTGAGATCGCCTACGCGCACGGTGGACAGCGCGTGGGCTGCACGCTCACGGAAGCTGGTGATGGCGGTGTCGCCTTGCACTTCCGGTGGCGCGGTGCAGATGTCATTGAGCGGCAGATCGTTGCCTTTGTTGAGCGCCTGCAATACCGCTGCCGGGTTGTAGATCAGGGCCGCGGAGAGGGCAGATTTAATGCCGGCGGTAAATCCGGCATTGCCGCCGCCGGCCAGCTTGGGCGCCAGAGCAATCCAGTTGTCGTCCCCCAACCGGATGCTGTTTTCCACGGCGCTGAACTGCCCGGCCTTGCCCAACTGCGCCACGACCGGCCGCGCGCCGCGCGCTTCGATATTGTAACCGACCTCCTGCGAATCCAGCGCCAGGGCTGAGGCGCTGAAACTGACGGCCAGCAGCGCGCCGGCCAACAGGGAAATGGAGCATTTCATGTTCGCTATCCTTATCTCGGTGTCAGGCGCAGCCGCGCCCTGCAATGGTGCTAACTCAATACTATAGCGCGTTGAGGCAGTGAGGAGAGGGGCGGTTGTTACAAAGCGTGGCCGGTTAAAACAAAGGCCCGGCAACGTGCCGGGCCTTTGGCGGTACGGAAGGTTTACACTTCCAGGTAGTTCATGATGCCATCAGCCGCTTTGCGGCCTTCGGCGATCGCCGTCACCACCAGGTCGGAGCCGCGGACCGCGTCGCCACCGGCGAAGATTTTCGGGTTGCTGGTCTGGAATGCGTTGTCGCTGCCTTCCGGCGCCACGATGCGGCCCTGTTTATCGAGCTGCACGTCGTGCGCCGCCAGCCAGTCCATACGGTGTGGGCGGAAGCCGAACGCCATCACCACCGCGTCGGCGTCGATAACGTGTTCGGAACCCGGTACCTGCTCCGCCGCCTGACGGCCGTTGGCATCCGGTGCGCCCAGCTGAGTGCGCACCATTTTCACCCCGGCCACGCGGCCGGCGCTGTTCAGTTCGATGCTCAGCGGCTGCAGGTTGAACTGGAAGTCCACCCCTTCTTCCCGCGCGTTCTTCACTTCGCGCTTGGAGCCCGGCATGTTGGCCTCGTCGCGGCGGTAGGCGCAGACGACCTGCGTCGCGCCCTGACGCACCGAGGTACGCACACAGTCCATGGCGGTATCACCGCCGCCCAGCACCACTACCCGCTTGCCTTCCATGCTGACGTAAGGCTCGTGCTGCTCGGTTTCATAGCCCATCAGCTGCTTGGTGTTGGCGATCAGGAACGGCAGCGCGTCGTACACGCCCTGCGCTTCCTCATTCTCCAGGCCGCCGCGCATCGACTGATAGGTACCGACGCCGAGGAACACCGCATCGTACTCGCTCAGCAAGGTCTCCATGCTGATGTCTTTGCCCACTTCGGTGTTCAGCTGGAACTCGATGCCCATCTTGCTGAAGATGCCGCGGCGTTTGACCATCACTTCCTTTTCCAGCTTGAAGGCCGGGATACCGAAGGTCAGCAGGCCGCCGATCTCAGGATGACGGTCATACACCACCGCTTTGACGCCGTTGCGGGTCAGCACGTCGGCGCAGGCCAGCCCGGCAGGGCCGGCACCGACGATCGCCACGCGCTTGCCGGTCGGCTGCACGTGCGACATGTCCGGCTTCCAGCCCATTTCGATGGCCTTATCGCTGATGTAGCGCTCGATATTGCCGATGGTGACCGCGCCGAACTCGTCGTTCAGGGTGCAGGAGCCTTCGCACAGGCGATCCTGCGGGCATACGCGGCCGCACACTTCCGGCAGGCTGTTGGTCTGATGCGCCAGGTCCGCCGCTTCCATGATGCGGCCTTCGTTGGCCAGCTTCAGCCAGTTCGGGATGTAGTTGTGCACCGGGCACTTCCACTCGCAATACGGGTTGCCGCAGGACAGACAGCGGTCCGCCTGGGCCTTGGCCTGGGTTTCCGAAAACGGTTCGTAGATCTCGACGAACTCGATTTTGCGGATCTTCAGCGGTTTCTTTGGCGGATCAACACGCTGCAGGTCGATAAATTGGTAAACGTTCTGGCTCATTAATGACCTACCTCTTACTGCGCCTGCACCCGCAGCTCGGCTGCGGAACGGCTACGGTGACCCAACAGCGCTTTGACATCGCTGGACTTCGGTTTGACCAAGGCGAACTTCGGCGCCCATTCCGGCCAGTTGGCCAGGATCTCTTCCGCGCGGGAAGAGCCGGTCGCCTGCACGTGTTCGGTGATCAGGCCGCGCAGGTGCTCCTCATGGATCGCCAGCTGATCGACATCCAGCACTTCCACCAGCTCCGGGTTCACGCGCTTGCGGAACTCGCCGTCTTCGTCCAGCACGTAGGCGAAGCCGCCGGTCATGCCCGCACCGAAGTTGATGCCGGTTTTACCCAGGACGCAGACGATGCCGCCGGTCATGTATTCGCAGCCGTTGTCACCGATGCCTTCCACCACGGTGATGGCGCCGGAGTTGCGCACCGCGAAGCGTTCGCCCGCGCGGCCGGCGGCGAACAGCTTGCCGCCGGTGGCGCCGTACAGGCAGGTGTTGCCGACGATGCTGGCTTCATGGCTGCGGAAGGCGGAGCCGATCGGCGGACGTACCGCGATGCTGCCGCCGGCCATGCCTTTGCCGACATAGTCGTTGGCATCGCCGGTCAGGGTCAGCTCGACGCCGCCGGCGTTCCAAACGCCGAAGCTCTGCCCGGCGGTGCCGGAGAAGTGCGCCTTAATAGGATCGGCCGCCATGCCCTGATCGCCGTGCACGTCGGCGATCGCGCCGGACAGCATGGCGCCCACGGAGCGGTCGGTGTTGCGAATGTCGAAGTAGAAGGTTTTACCCTGCTTCGCTTCGATGTACGGCTGCGCCTGCGCCAGCAGCTCTTTGTTCAGCAGGCCCTTGTCGAACGCCGGGTTGCTGCTTTCGGTGCAGTACACCGCTTTGCCCGGATGCGGCGTGGCGGTTTTCAGCAGCGGCGACAGATCCAGCTTGTTCTGCTTGGCGGAGATGCCGTCCAGCTCGGTCAGGAACTCGGTGCGGCCGATCAGATCCACCAGTTGGCTCACGCCCAGTTGGGCCATGATCTCGCGGGTTTCACGCGCGATAAACTGGAAGTAATTCGTCACGCGTTCCGGCAGGCCGTGGTAGTGATCGCGGCGCAGCTTGTCGTCCTGAGTCGCGACGCCGGTCGCGCAGTTGTTGAGGTGGCAGATGCGCAGGTATTTGCAGCCCAGCGCCACCATCGGCCCGGTGCCGAAGCCGAAGCTTTCCGCGCCCAGGATCGCCGCTTTGACGATGTCCACGCCGGTTTTCAGGCCGCCGTCCACCTGCAGGCGGATCTTGTGGCGCAGGCCGTTGGCCACCAGCGCCTGCTGGGTTTCCACCAGGCCCAGTTCCCACGGACAGCCGGCATATTTCACCGAGGACAGCGGGCTGGCGCCGGTGCCGCCGTCGTAACCGGCGATGGTGATCAGATCGGCATAGGCTTTCGCCACGCCGGTGGCGATGGTGCCGACGCCCGGCTCGGACACCAGTTTCACCGAAATCACCGCCTTCGGGTTGACCTGCTTCAGGTCGAAGATCAGCTGCGCCAGATCTTCGATCGAGTAGATGTCGTGGTGCGGCGGCGGGGAGATCAGCGTCACGCCCGGCACTGAATAACGCAATCTGGCGATGTACGGAGTGACTTTGTCGCCCGGTAGCTGGCCGCCTTCGCCCGGCTTGGCGCCTTGCGCGACCTTAATTTGGATCACGTCGGCGTTCACCAGGTAGGCCGGCGTCACGCCGAAGCGGCCGGAGGCCACCTGTTTGATGCGCGACACCTTGTTGGTGCGGTAGCGTGCCGGATCTTCGCCGCCTTCGCCAGAGTTGGAGAAGCCGCCGAGACCGTTCATGGCGATCGCCAGCGACTCGTGCGCTTCCGGGCTCAGTGCGCCGATCGACATCGCCGCGGTGTCGAAGCGTTTGAACAGCGACTCCGCCGGTTCGACCTGATCGACCGGGATCGGTTCACCTTTCGGCGTGATGGCCAGCAGATCGCGCAGCATGGCGATCGGTCGCTCGTTCACCAGCTTGGCGTAGGCCTGGTAGTCGCTGTACTCGCCGCTGTGCACCGCTTTTTGCAGTGAGTTCACCACGTCCGGGTTGTAGGCGTGGTATTCGCCGCCGTGTACGAACTTCAGCAGGCCGCCTTGCTCCAGCGGCTTGCGTTTCAGCCAGGCGCGCTTGGAAAGGTTCTGCAGATCCTGCTGGAAGTCGCTGAAGCTGGCGCCGCCGATGCGGCTGACCACGCCCTGGAAGCATAGATCCGCCAGATCGCGGTGCAGGCCGACCGCTTCGAACAGCTTGGAGCAGCGGTAAGAGGCGATGGTCGAGATGCCCATCTTGGACATGATCTTATACAGACCCTTGTTGATGCCGTTGCGGTAGTTCAGCATCACGTCGCGGTATTTCTTGTCGATCGCCTGGCTGTCCACCAGCTTGGCCAGGGTTTCATAGGCCAGGTACGGGTAGATGGCGGTCGCGCCGAAGCCGAGCAGCACGGCGAAGTGGTGCGGATCGCGGGCGCTGGCGGTTTCAACGATCAGGTTGGCGTCGCAGCGCAGGCTCTTCTCCACCAGGCGGGTTTGCACGGCGCCCACAGCCATCGGAGCCGGTACCGGCAGGCGGCCGGGCGCGATGGCGCGGTCGGACAGCACCAACAGCACTGCGCCTTCGCGCACCTTGCGTTCCGCTTCGTCGCACAGGGCGCGAATGGTCTGCTCCAGATCCTGCTGCTGCGGATCGAAGGTCAGATCGAGCGTCTCGGCGCGATAGTATTCGCCTTCCAGCGTGGTGAGCTGTTTGAAATCGGAGTACAGCAGGATCGGCGATTTGAAGCTCAGGCGGTGCGCCTGGCCTTCGGCTTCGCAGAACACGTTCATTTCACGGCCGATGCTGGTGGCCAGCGACATGACGTGCGCTTCGCGCAGCGGATCGATCGGCGGGTTGGTGACCTGCGCGAACTGCTGGCGGAAGTAGTCGTAAACGATGCGCGGCCGGCTGGAGAGCACGGCGAACGGGGTATCGTCGCCCATCGAACCGGTGGCTTCCTGGCCAATCTCGCCCAGCACGCGGATCACCTGATCCAGCTCTTCGCTGCTGTAGCCGAACTGTTTCTGGTAGGTTTCGAGCTGCGCGTCGTCGAGCTCGCGGCTGCCGACCTGATCGTCCGGCAGATCTTCGAACGGCACCAGGCGTTTGACGTTTTTCTCCATCCACTCTTTATACGGGTGGCGGCTTTTCAGATCGTTGTCGGTTTCCGCTGAGTGCAGGATGCGGCCGCTGCGGGTGTCGATCACCATCAGCTCGCCGGGGCCAACGCGGCCTTTTTCCACCACTTCATCCGGCTGGTAATCCCAGATGCCGACTTCGGAGGCGCAGGTGATCAGCTTGTCTTTGGTGATCACGTAGCGCGCCGGGCGCAGGCCGTTGCGATCGAGGTTACAGGCGGCGTAGCGGCCGTCGGACATCACGATGCCGGCCGGGCCGTCCCACGGCTCCATGTGCATCGAGTTGAAGTCGAAGAAGGCGCGCAGATCGCCGTCCATGTCCGGGTTGTTCTGCCAGGCCGGCGGCACCAGCAGGCGCATGGCGCGGATGAGATCCATCCCGCCCGCCAGCAGCAGCTCCAGCATGTTGTCCAGCGAACTGGAGTCGGAGCCGGTTTCGTTGACGAACGGCGCGGCGGCCTGCAGATCCGGGATCAGCGGCGTTTGGAATTTGTAGGTACGGGCACGCGCCCATTGGCGGTTGCCGGTGATGGTATTGATTTCGCCGTTGTGCGCCAGGTAGCGGAACGGCTGCGCCAGCGGCCAGCGCGGCACGGTGTTGGTGGAGAAGCGCTGGTGGAACAGGCAAATGGCCGACTCCAGGCGCAGGTCCGCCAGATCGAGATAGAAGCGCGGCAGATCCGCAGGCATGCACAGGCCTTTATAGATCGTCACCAGGTTGGAGAAGCTGCAGACGTAGAAGCTGTCATCCTGCACGCGTTTCTCGATGCGGCGACGCGCCACGAACAGGCGGCGTTCCATATCGCGCGGGCGCCAGCCGGCCGGGGCGTTAACAAAGATTTGCTCGATGCGCGGCAGGGAGGAGAGGGCGATCTCACCCAGCACGTCCGGGTTAGTCGGCACTTCGCGCCAGCCGACGATCGACAGCGTTTCGTTTTGCAGCTCTTCTTCCACGATGCGGCGGCTGAGGCGCGCTTCCTCTTCATTCTGGCTGAGGAACATCATGCCGACGGCGTAGTTCTTGGCCAAACGCCAGCCGCGCTCTTCCGCCACCATGCGGAAGAAGCGATCGGGTTTTTGCAGCAACAGGCCGCAGCCGTCGCCGGTCTTGCCGTCGGCCAGGATCGCGCCGCGGTGCTGCATGCGGGCCAGCGCGTGAATGGCGGTGCGCACCACCTTGTGGCTAGGTTCGCCTTCTATGTGGGCGATCAGGCCGAAACCACAGTTGTCCCTCTCTTGGGATTTATCGTACAACATATCGTGAACCTCCCCAGGCTCTGCGTGACTCTCACAACCTACTGCGAGGGGGCTTCCCAATTTCAGGCAGAAGTCCAATCAGCAAGTTAACCCCGCCAATCTGCTTTTCCGCCCTCCATCAATGGCCTCTCGTGACGGTCTCACAAGTGGTATAGGACTTGTTTTAAGAGGGAGTCTTCAATTACTGCATAAATATGACGAGACGTTTGCCCGTCCAGAAAGCTTCCAGCGGACTTCCAACTTAGCGAGAAAGAATTCGCAGGTCAAATGTGGGCTTAAGATAGATTCTTATCGAATTAATGATGTTTATTTATTTGATAAATAAGTAATTTAATGCATTTTTGCACTGTCGTGGGGCAACACCGATCCCCGCAGAAGTGTGAGCTGTCTCACTATAGTGCAACCCCTTAATCTCTGCACCATGCTAGTGCGGGGGTTAATGCCAGAATTTTATTCTATAAGATATTGCCTGGCTGATGTTTATGACTATTTTTCACCGTGTTGTCATATTGCCGTTAACGGTTGCGTGACGATTAGAATAATTCATCAGAATTATAGTGAATTGATTTGCGTTTATGATGAATAGTTATGCCTGGTGGCGCCTTGCGGGGAAAGCGTTGATCTCTGTCATCGCGGGAAAAGCCGTTTCTTATTAGCATCGCGGCTTTGAACACAGAGAATCACCAAGATTATGCAGTTGCCGCAATTAGTCAATATGTTTGGCGCAGATCTCCAGCGCCGCTATGGCGAAAAGATCCATAAACTCACGCTGCACGGCGGATTCAGCTGCCCTAACCGCGACGGCACGTTGGGGCGCGGCGGCTGTACGTTCTGCAATGTCGCCTCGTTCGCCGATGAAGCGATGCAGCGCCAGAGCATCGACGAACAGCTGGCGCAGCAGGCCGCGCGGGTCGATCGGGCGCGGCGCTATCTGGCCTATTTCCAGGCCTATACCAGCACCTATGCGCAGATCGAACGGCTGGCGTCGATGTATCGGCAGGCGTTGGCGCAGAGCGCCGTGGTCGGCCTGTGCGTCGGCACCCGGCCGGACTGCGTGCCGCCCGCCGCGCTGGATCTGCTGGCGGGATACCGCGAGCAAGGCTATGAAGTGTGGCTGGAGCTGGGGCTGCAGACGGCGCACGATAAAACGCTGAAGCGCATCAATCGCGGCCATGATTTTCGCTGTTATCAGCAGACGGCGCGGCTGGCCCGGCAGCGCGGGCTGAAGGTGTGCTGCCATCTGATCGTCGGGCTGCCGGGAGAAAATCAGCGCGATCATCTGCTCACGCTGCAGCGGGTGGTGGAGACTGGCGTGGATGGCATCAAACTGCATCCGCTGCACGTCGTGACCGGCAGTACCCTGGCACGAGCGTGGCGCGCCGGGCGCTTGTCCGAACTGGCGTTGGAGGACTACGCCGTCAGCGCCGGGGAGATGATCCGCCACACGCCGGGCGAGGTGGTGTATCACCGTCTTTCCGCCAGCGCCCGTCGGCCGACGCTGCTGGCGCCGCTGTGGTGCGAAAACCGCTGGAGTGGCATGCAGGCGGTCGGTGCTTATCTGCAACAGCGCGGTGGGCAGGGCAGCGCGCTGGATGAAAAGTGGCGCTACCACCCTGGAATGCCGTTCTGAAGTGCAATCTTTGCCACACTTCGGCGTTTGCCGCCTTATCTCACCGCGGTTTTACGGTATGATTCAAAAGATTGTGTCTGATGGGAGCCGCTATGAAGCAAATCCGGGTGTTGGCCCAGTACTACGTTGATTTAATGGTGAAACTGGGGTTGGTGCGCTTCTCGCTGCTGCTGGCCTCGGCGCTGGTGGTGCTGGCGATGGTGGTGCAGATGGCGGTGACCATGCTGCTGCGCGGCGAAGTGGAAAGCATCGACGTGGTGCGTTCGATCTTCTTCGGCCTGTTGATCACCCCGTGGGCGGTCTATTTTCTCTCGGTGGTGGTGGAACAGTTGGAAGAGTCGCGCCAACGGCTGGCGCGGCTGGTGGACAAGCTCGAAGAGATGCGCCACCGCGATCTGGAGCTCAATCAGCAGCTCAAAGACAATATCAGCCAGCTGAATCAGGAGATTGCCGACCGTATCAAGGCGGAAGAAGAGCGCCTGCAGGTGATGGAAAAGCTGACCGAAGAGATGGAACAGCGCGAGCTGGCGCAGATTGAGCTGGGCCAGCAATCGGCGCTGTTGCGTTCCTTCCTCGATGCCTCGCCGGATCTGGTCTACTACCGCAACGAAGACAAAGAGTTCTCCGGCTGCAACCGCGCGATGGAGCTGCTGACCGGCAAAAGCGAGAAGCAGCTGATCGGCCTGACGCCGTTCGACGTCTACGGCCAGGAGATCGCCGAAAAGGTCATTGAGACCGACGAGAAGGTGTTCCGCCACAACGTTTCGCTGACCTACGAACAATGGCTGGTGTATCCCGACGGCCGCAAGGCCTGTTTCGAGCTGCGCAAGGTCCCGTTTTACGACCGGGTGGGCAAACGCCACGGGCTGATGGGCTTCGGCCGCGATATTACCGAGCGTAAGCGCTACCAGGACGCGCTGGAGAACGCCAGCAGGGAGAAGACCACCTTTATCTCCACCATCAGCCACGAGCTGCGTACGCCGCTTAACGGCATCGTCGGCCTGAGCCGCATCCTGCTCGATACCGAGCTGAATGACGAGCAACTGAAATACCTGAAGACCATCCACGTCAGCGCCATCACCCTCGGCAATATCTTCAACGACATTATCGAAATGGATAAGCTCGAGCGGCGCAAGGTGCAGCTCGACAACCAGCCGGTGGACTTCACCGGTTTCCTGGCAGATCTGGAGAACCTCTCCGGCCTGCTGGCGCAGCCGAAAGGGCTGCAGTTCATCATGGATCCGCAGACGCCGCTGCCGCAGCAGATCGTGACCGACGGCACGCGCCTGCGGCAGATCTTGTGGAACCTGATCGGCAACGCGGTGAAATTTACCCAACAGGGGAAAATCGTGGTGCGCGTGCGGCGCGAGGCGCAGGAGAAGTTGGTGTTCGAGGTGGAAGATTCGGGCATGGGCATCCCGCAGGACGAGCAGGACAAGATCTTCGCCATGTATTACCAGGTGAAAGATCAGCGCGGCGGCCGTCCGGCCACCGGCACCGGTATCGGGCTGGCGGTCTCCAAGCGGTTGGCGCAGAGCATGGGGGGTGACATCACCGTGCGCAGCGAACAGGGGCACGGTTCTTGCTTCACTCTGACCATCCAGGCGCCGGCGGTGCAGGAAGCCGTCAGCGAGGTATCGGAGGAAGAGGAGCTGCCGTTGCCGGCGCTGCACATCCTGCTGGTGGAGGATATCGAACTGAACGTGATCGTGGCGCGATCGGTGCTGGAGAAATTGGGCAACAGCGTCGATGTGGCGATGAACGGCCACGATGCGCTGGCGATGTTCGACCCGGACGAGTTCGATCTGGTACTGCTGGACATCCAACTGCCGGACATGACCGGGCTGGATATCGCCCGGGCGCTGCGCGAACGCTATGCCGGGCAGGCGCTGCCGCCGCTGGTGGCTTTGACCGCCAACGTGCTGAAAGACAAAAAAGAGTATCTCGAGGCGGGCATGGACGATGTGCTGAGCAAGCCGTTGTCGGTGCCGGCGCTGACCCAGGTCATCAAACACTATTGGGATCATCAACCTTCTCACACTTCAAAGAAAACGGAGCACAAGGCGATGCAGATTAATGAGTCGTTACTCGATACCGCGATGCTGGAACAGTACATGGATCTGGTTGGCCCGCAGCTGATCCACCAAAGCCTGGAGATGTTCGAACAGATGATGCCGGGCTACCTGGCGGTGCTGGACTCCAACATGACGGCGCGCGATCAGAAAGGCATCACCGAGGAAGGGCACAAGATCAAGGGCGCCGCCGGTTCGGTCGGTCTGCGCCATCTGCAGCAGCTGGCGCAGCAGATTCAAACGCCGACGCTGCCGGCCTGGTGGGATAACGTGCAGGATTGGGTGGATGAGTTGAAGCAAGAGTGGCGCAACGATGTGCAGGTACTGCGGGCTTGGGTTGAGAACGCTGAAAAAAAATGACCCCGACCTAAGCCGGGGTGCGCGAATATTGCGCCAACACCAGGGAAATTGTGAACCTGCGTATTGGTTTCAGTGTTCTGGTCGAGCAGGTTGTTGCGAATTCCTAAACATCATACAGCCAACAACATAGCAAATGTAAGCGCTCTTGTTAGAAGATTCATTAAAATGTGTGATGTAGATTAGTGTTTGTCAACTCAGAGCACGAACCAGTTGACAGCAGCGACAGGAGTAAGAGTGATGAAAAAGGTGGGTGTAGTCCTCAGCGGCAGCGGCGTTTATGACGGTACGGAGATCCATGAAGCGGTGCTGACGCTGCTGGCGTTGGACCGTGCCGGCGCCCAGGCGGTGTGCTTTGCGCCTGATAAACCACAATGCCATGTTATTAATCACTTATCGGGTGAGGAGATGGCGGAGTCGCGCAATGTCCTGATTGAATCGGCGCGCATTGCCCGCGGGGCAGTGCAGCCGCTGGCGCTGGCGGAAGCCGCCCAGCTGGATGCGCTGATCGTGCCCGGTGGCTTTGGCGCCGCCAAGAATCTCAGCAATTTCGCCGAAGCCGGCGTGGAATGTTGGGTCGATGAAGATTTGGCGCGTCTGACGCGCGAGATGCATAAGGCCAACAAACCAATTGGCCTGATGTGCATCGCGCCGGCGCTGTTGCCGAAACTGCTGGATCAACAAGCGCGGCTCACCATTGGCAACGATCCGGACCTGGGGGAAGTGATTGACGCCATGGGCGGCGAGCCGGTGATTTGTCCGGTGGACGACATCGTGGTGGACAGCGAGCACAAGATCGTGACTACGCCAGCCTATATGCTGGCGCCGTCGATCGCGCAGGCGGCCCTCGGCATCGATAAGCTGGTGGCGCGGGTGCTGGAACTGTCTGAATGAGAAAATCGCTCGGCGGATGGCGGTGGCTGCGCCCGTGGTATTGGCTGAAGCGCGGTGTCATCGCGATTATCGGCCTGTGGGTGTTGGGCATTGTGCTCTTTGCCTTCCTGCCGGTGCCGTTTTCCGCCGTGATGGTGGAGAGGCAAGTCAGTGCCTGGCTGAGCGGCGACTTCGGCTACGTCGCCCATTCGGACTGGGTGTCGATGGACGATATCTCGCCGCAAATGGCGCTGGCGGTGATGGCGGCGGAGGATCAGAAGTTTCCAGACCATTGGGGCTTCGATGTGGCGGCCATTGAAAAGGCGCTCAGCCACAACGAGAAACGCCCGACGCGCATCCGCGGCGCATCCACGCTGTCGCAGCAGACCGCTAAAAACCTGTTTCTGTGGGATGGCCGCAGCTGGCTGCGCAAAGGGCTGGAGGCCGGGTTGACGTCGGGCATCGAGCTGGTGTGGACCAAGCGACGTATTCTGACGGTGTATCTGAACATCGTCGAGTTCGGCGACGGGGTGTTCGGCGTGGAAGAGGCTTCACAGCGCTTTTTCCATAAGCCGGCCAAACGTCTGAGCGCGGCCGAAGCGGCGCTGCTGGCGGCGGTATTGCCGAATCCGCATCGCTTCAGGGCCGATGCGCCGTCCGGCTATGTGGTGCAGCGTCAACAATGGATTATGCGCCAAATGCGGCAACTGGGCGGGGAAGCGTTTTTACGCGAGAACAAGCTGGATTAAACGGGCGGGAGCGGCACGGTGCCGCTCCCGCCAAGCGGTTTATTTCACATAGGTAAAGGCGGTAGTGACGTGCTTCACGCCGCTGACCTGGCTAGCAATCTGCGCCGCTGACTGCCCTTCCTGCTGCGTGACCAGGCCCAGCAAGAACACTTCGCCGTTTTCGGTAGTAACCTTCACGTTGGACGATTTCACCGTATCGCTGGTGAGCAGCTGCGAACGCACCTTGGTGGTGATCCAGGTGTCGGAGGACGCGGTGCTCAGGCTGACCGGCGTGCCCTGACGGATCTCGTTATACACTTCGGTCGTGCCTTCCACGCCCATGGCGATCTGCTTGGCGCGCGCGGTGAGATCGGCGTTAGGCGACTGGCCGGTCAACAGCACCTTGCCCTGATAGGCGGTGGCGACCACCCGGGCATCTTTCTTCAACTGCTGGTCTTTGCTCAGGGCGCTTTCGACCCTGGCTTCCAGCGTGCCGTCATCCACCTGGGTCCCGACGCTGCGCGGGTCGGTGGCGGTTTTGGTCGCGACGGCCGCACTGCCGACGACGACGCCGGCGATACAGCCTTGCAACAGCAGGGCGCTGGACAGCACTGCAAATGTGGCTTTTAGCTTCATCTCAGTTCCTTAATCGTCCTGGTGGGGGAATAACGTATTGTCTATCAGGTCGCACAGGCAGTTTACGGTCAGCATATGCATTTCCTGAATGCGCGAGCTGCGGTGCGACGGGATGCGGATCTCGACATCCTGCTGGCCGAGCAACCCGGCCAGTTCGCCACCGTCGTAGCCGGTGAGCGCGACGATGGTCATATCGCGGGTCACGGCCGCCTCGACCGCTTTCACAATATCACGGCTGTTGCCGCGGGTGGAAATCGCCAGCAGCACGTCACCGGTGTGCCCAAGTGCGCGCACCTGCTTGGCGTACACTTCGTCGTGCAACCGATCGTTGCTGATCGCCGTCAGCACCACGTTGTCGGCGTTGAGAGCGATGGCTGGCAGGCTGGGGCGCTCGGTTTCAAAACGGTTGATCATGCTGGCGGCGAAGTGCTGCGCGTTGGCCGCCGAGGTGCCGTTGCCGCAGCACAGGATTTTGTTGCCGTTGAGTAAGGATTGAACCAGCGTCATCGCAGCGCGGGAAATGGCGTCCGGCAGTGCTTCCGCCGCCGCGATCTGGGTTTGGATGCTTTCGGTAAAACAGACTTTAATTCTATCCAGCACGTTGTATTAATCCACTAAGTCAAAGGGCCGGTCTGCGCCGCAAAACCCCAATTAATCCGCATTGAAGGCGTTGGGTATCCATTCTAACTGGCTACCGGTAATGGCCAAAACATCAAAACGGCAAGATGATGTGTCAAAACTGGCTCCGCGCCCCGCCAGCCAGACGGCGGCGGCGTGCAGCAACCGCTGTTGTTTGCGAAAGGTGACGCTGGCGGCCGCGCCGCCGAAGGCGTCGTTGCGGCGGTAGCGCACTTCGACGAATACCCAGGTAGTGCCGTCGCGCATGATGAGGTCGAGCTCACCGCCGCGCACCGCGACGTTGGCGGCGCAGAAGGTGAGCCCGGCGTGTTCCAGGTGACGGCGGGCCAGTAGCTCATAGCCCGCCCCGGAGGCGCGTGGGTTCAAGAGACCGGAACGACCGTACCCTGACGGTATTGCAGCCAAGGCAGCTTGCGGTTGATCACACAGTTCGGCGACGCGCTCAGCGTGCCGGTGGTGCCGGAAACCTGGAAACCCGGCAGCTGGCGCATTTCAGCAAAGTGGTTGGCCAATGTCCAGGCATCCATCCCCATTGCATACAGGCGCACCAGCGAGTAATCGTTGCGGAAGCGCGCGCTGGCCTGCTGCAGCAGCTGAGGGTTTGAGCCGGCCAGCAGCGGGATATCGCTGAACTGCAGGCCTTCCATTTCCAGACGGAAGTCCGGGCCGGCGCCGGCCTGGTAGCTGCGCGAGCTGGCGTACATCGCCGGTTTGCCGCGCGAGCTGGTGGCCATGTCGATCATCGGTTTGATCAGCGTCAGTTGGGACTGGGTAGCGACGATATACACCGCGTCGACGCTGCCGCCGGTGGCGGCGGGCACGTCGCTCGGCGGCGCAGGAATGGTCAGCCCGGCGATGGTGACGCTCTGCGGCGCCGGGGCGCTCGACATCGGCGTGCCGGTCATGCGGATGCCGCCGCTGTTCACCATCTGGCGCAGCTCGCCGGCAGAGCCGATGTCCTGACGCAGCACGGTTTGCCCGCCTTGCTTCTGCCATTCCTGGTTAAAGGCCTTGGCGACGCGATCGCCGAAGGCGCCGCGCGGCACCAGCAGCAGCGGTTGACGCTTCTGCTGTTCCCAGATGTGGCGGGCGGCGTCGCGCGCTTCATCTTCCGGCGACAGGGCGAAGTAACAGATGTTCAGGTTGTCCTTCGGCGTTTCCGGCTGGTTGAGCGCCAGCACGTTCAGCGTGGTGGTGCTGGCGGACAGCTGATCGACGTTCTCTTTGAGCAGCGGCCCGACCACCAGAGTAGCGCCATCCTGCTGCGCCTGGCTCAGCAAGGCGGCCAGCGGCTGGCTGGTGGTGTCGTACACTTTGACCTGCGCATTAGCGGCCTGCAGCGGCGTTATCGGCGCGCTGGACGGTGCAGCGGGTTGCGCGGCGGTCACGGCCGGCTGGCTCTCTTGCGCCGAAGGGCTGACGGCGCCGTTGGCGTTGATGTCACCCGCTGCGGCCTGATCGGCCGGCGCCGTTTGGGCCGGTGCGCTGGCAGGTTGCGCGGCTTGAGGTTGCGGCGCCGGCATGGAACCGCCGTTTTTCGCCGCTTCGAAGCCTTGCTGGATGGCGTCGGCGAACACTTTCGCCTGGCCGTTCAACGGCAGCAGCAGGGCGATTTTCGAGGTGGAGGCCTGAGTGAAGTTCAGCACCTGGTTCAGGCGAGCCGGCAGCGTTTTGGCTGCCGGGTTCTTCGGATAACGGTTCTGCCAATCTTTGATGCCGGCCTTCAGCAGATCGGGATCCTGCTTGTTGTCCTGATAGACGCGCAGCAGATCCAGCCAGCCTTGCAGCACGTTCTCGTCGGCGTTGATCACCAGGCTGTTCATCTCCTGCGGCGTCAGCTGCAGCAGGGCCTGCCAGGTTTGATCCAGATTGTCCTGGTGCGGTTTGCCGGTCAGCAACGGCTCCTGAGCGATATAGGCGCGGATCAATGGCAGCGACGCTTTGCCTTGATTGGCGGCGATCTGCGCCTGGTAGTAGCGCACCTTCTGATTCGGCGACAGCGCACCGCTGTCCAGGTGGCCCAGCGTGCTGCGGGCGCTGACGTAGCTCTTGTTGGCGATCTGCAGTTCGGCGGTCAGCAACTGGCGCTCAGTCTGCTGTGCGCCGCTGAGGTTTTTCGGCAGCTGATTCAACTGGTCGCCGGCCTGCGGCAGTTTTCCTTCGCGCAGCAAGGCGCGAATAGCAAGTAATTGCCAGTCAGCCTTGTTATCATCGCTGCTTTGCTGCAACTGCTGCAGGTAGTAATCGGAGCTGGCGCTCGCTTCGTCCTGTATATTGGCGGGCGGCGTTTGCGGGGCCCGACTTGGACAGCCTGCCAGGAAAAGGGCGGCCGCGATGACTGCGGTAAGTCGGACAGGCTTGGAACGCCCTGCTTTGGTACGAACGAATGTTGAGGAAAGCATACTGTATCCAGTGATGTTTTTTTCAAGATGCTCAATATTAAATCGGCAACCCGGATGAAACAATGAATCAACACCAACAATCAGTCATTTCTGCATCAACGCTGTATGTGGTGCCCACCCCCATCGGCAATCTGGGCGATATCACTCACCGTGCGTTAGAGGTACTGAAAAGCGTTGATCTGATCGCGGCGGAAGACACGCGCCATACCGGATTGCTGCTGCAACACTTCGCGATCAACGCGCGTCTGTTCGCGCTGCATGACCACAACGAACAGCAAAAGGCCGATCAGCTGCTGGCGAAACTGCAGGAAGGCCAGAGCATCGCGCTGGTGTCCGACGCCGGCACGCCGCTGATCAACGATCCCGGTTATCACCTGGTGCGCCGCTGCCGCGAGGCCGGCATTCGCGTGGTGCCGCTGCCGGGCGCCTGCGCCGCCACCACCGCGCTGTGCGCTGCGGGTGTCGCTTCCGACCGCTTCTGCTACGAAGGCTTCCTGCCGGCGAAAACCAAGGGGCGCAAGGATACGCTGATGGCGCTGGCGGAGGAACCGCGCACGCTGATTTTCTACGAATCCACTCACCGTCTGCTGGAAAGTCTGCAGGACATGGTCACCGTTTGGGGCCCGCAGCGTTATGTCGTGCTGGCGCGCGAGCTGACCAAAACCTGGGAATCTATCCACGGCGCGCCGGTGGGCGAGCTGCTGGCGTGGGTGCAGGAAGATGAAGTGCGCCGCCGCGGTGAGATGGTGCTGATCGTCGAAGGCCACAAAGCGCAGGAGGATGCGTTGCCGCTCGAGGCGCTGCGCACGCTGGCGCTGCTGCAAAAAGAGCTGCCGTTGAAAAAGGCGGCGGCGCTGGCGGCGGAAATCCACGGCGTGAAGAAAAATGCGTTGTATAAGCACGCGCTGGAGCAACAACAGCCGTAAAGCGGTTGACCTGCCGCCGCCGCAACGCTACTATCCGCGCCGGAGTTGACCAGACAGTCGCCGCTTCATTGCCGTCCTCTTCGGGGAGACAGATGGAGGGGAGGAAAGTCCGGGCTCCATAGGGCAGGGTGCCAGGTAACGCCTGGGAGGCGCAAGCCTACGACTAGTGCAACAGAGAGCAAACCGCCGATGGCCCGCGCAAGCGGGATCAGGTAAGGGTGAAAGGGTGCGGTAAGAGCGCACCGCGCGGCTGGCAACAGTTCGTGGCACGGTAAACTCCACCCGGAGCAAGGCCAAATAGGGGTTCACATGGTACGGCCCGTACTGAACCCGGGTAGGCTGCTTGAGCCAGTGAGCGATTGCTGGCCTAGAGGAATGACTGTCCACGACAGAACCCGGCTTACCGGTCAACTCCCTCGACAAAAGAAAACCCCGCGCAACTGGCGTTGCGCGGGGTTTTTCGTTTTCCGGCCGGCCTTACACCGGCAGGTCAATCAACAGCGCGCGCAGCGGCGTCTCGGCGCGGATCGTCAGGCGGTTCTCCTCGCGCACGAAGGCGCCGTCGCCGCAGGTCAGGCGCTGTTCCTCGTGGCGCTCGCCGGTGGCGGCGATGGTACCGTGTATCGACTGCAGATAAGCGCGCGGCCCATTAATCGTCAGCGTGTGTTCTTCGCCCGGCTGCAGATCGAGATGATGGATCCAGACCTGCTGGCGCAGCTGCAGGCTGCCCTGCGCGCCGTCAGGCGAGGCCAGCAGCAGGTTGCCTGCCGCCGGCAGCGTCAGACGCTGCACCCGCTCGTTGTTGCGTTCCGGGCAGGCATCCAGCCACAGCTGCAGACGAGTCAGTGGCGTATCGCTGCTGACGTTCTGTTCGCTGTAGCTCAGGCTTGGCTGGGTGGCCAACAGCAGCGCTTCGCCGGCTTTGGCGCGTGCGGTGTTGCCGTCGCTGTCGCGGTATTCCGCCTCGCCTTGCAGGATCAGGTTCAGGATATCGACGCTGGGATAGGTGCGCGGCTGGAACGACGCGCCCGGCGCCAGCACCTCCTGATTCAGCACGCGCAGCGACGCGTAGCCCATCAGTTTGGGATCGAAGTAATGACCAAAGGAAAAGGTGTAGCGAGCCTGCAGCCAACCAAAGTCAGCTTGCCCGCATTGTTGTGCTGTTCTGCATGTAATCATGGCAATCGGCTCTCTAAATTCATTATCCAAATGGTAAGCATCTGGACGTCGGATTGTTAGCCAGTTAATCTGGTCGGCATATTCAAATTTCCTGACAGAGGGATGCGATGGCCAGAGATCGGGCGCTCACGCTTGAGGCACTAAGGGTGATGGATGCAATCGACCGGCGCGGCAGTTTCGCCGCGGCCGCCGACGAATTGGGCCGGGTGCCGTCGGCACTCAGCTACACCATGCAAAAATTGGAAGAAGAATTGGACGTGGTGCTGTTCGACCGTTCGGGCCACCGCACCAAGTTCACCAACGTGGGGCGCATGTTGCTGGAACGCGGGCGGGTGCTGCTGGAAGCGGCCGACAAGCTGACCACCGACGCCGAGGCGCTGGCGCGCGGTTGGGAAACTCACCTGACCATCGTCAGCGAAGCGCTGTCGCCGCCGAGCCTGCTGTTCCCGCTGGTGGACAAGCTGGCGCTGAAGGCCAACACCCAGGTGTCGATTTTCACCGAGGTGCTGGCGGGCGCCTGGGAGCGGCTGGAGCAGGGGCGCGCCGACATCGTGATCGCGCCGGACATGCATTTTCGCGCGTCGTCGGAGATCAACACCCGCAAACTGTATAAGGTGATGAGCGTTTATGTCGCCGCGCCGGATCATCCTATCCACCTGGAGCCGGAGCCGCTTTCCGAAGTGACCCGCGTGAAATACCGCGGCATCGCGGTGGCGGATACCGCTCGTGAGCGCCCGGTGTTGACCGTACAGCTGCTGGATAAGCAGCAGCGTCTGACGGTGAGCACCATTGAAGATAAACGTCTGGCGCTGCTGGCCGGGTTGGGGGTGGCGACCATGCCGTATCCGATGGTGGAGAAAGATATCGAGGCCGGGCGGCTGCGCGTGGTGGGGCCGGAATACAGCCGCGAAGCCGATATCATCATGGCCTGGCGGCGCGACAGCATGGGGGAGGCGAAAGCCTGGTTCCTGCGCGAAATTCCGCGCCTGTTCGCGCAGCGTTAAGTCGGTTGGATGACATCCCCTTGCCGGGCGGCAAGGGGATTTTTTTCGCCTTAACCGAAGCGCTGGTCGCGGCCGTGCGGCTCGTCCAGATCCTGCGCCGGCCCGATGGAAATGATGCCGTGCGGGTTGATGGTGGCGTGGCTGCGGTAGTAGTGGTTGCGAATGTGCGGCAGGCTGACCGTCTCGGCGATGCCCGGCATCTGGTAGATGTCGCGCAGGAAGCCGTACAGGTTGAGGTAGTCGCTGATGCGGTGTTTATCGCACTTGAAGTGGGTGACGTACACCGGATCGAAACGCACCAGCGTGGTCCACAGACGCAGGTCGGCTTCGGTCAGCCGATCGCCGGTCAGATAGCGATGCTGCCCCAGGAGCTGCTCCAGGCGCTCCAGCGCGTTGAATACCCCGTTGACTGCTTCGTCATAGGCTTCCTGGCTGGTGGCAAAACCGGCTTTGTACACGCCGTTGTTCACTTGATCGTAAATCCAACCGTTCAGCTCATCGATCTTGCCGCGCAGCGCGGTCGGGTAGTAGTCGCCTGCCCGAGCGCCGACGCCGTCAAATGCGCTGTTGAACATGCGGATGATGTCGGCGGATTCATTGCTGACGATGGTTTGCCGCTGTTTATCCCACAGCACCGGCACGGTCACGCGCCCGCTGTAGTGCGGATCGGCCCGCAGGTAGATCTGGTACAGGAAGTCGGCGTGATACAGCGGATCGCCGGTGGTTTCCGGAAAATCCTGGCCGAAGGTCCAGCCGTTTTCCAGCATCAGCGGGTGCACCACCGAGACCGGAATGATCTGCTCCAGCCCTTTCAGTTTGCGCATCAGCAGCGTGCGATGCGCCCAAGGGCAGGCGAGAGAAACATAAAGGTGATAACGGCCCGCTTCGGCCTGGAAGCCGCCCACGCCGTGTTCGCCCGGCTGACCGTCGGCGGTCACCCAATTGCGAAACTGAGCGGTTGAACGTTTGAAACGGCCGCCGGTAGATTTGGTGTCATACCAGATGTCTTGCCAAACGCCATCGACGAGTTGTCCCATGGGAATCTCCTTGGTGTCCGAGTTAAAAAACGACAGAGCCCGGCATGCCGGGCCCTGAATGACAGTTTAGATTACCATTTCTTGTTCAGAAGACGGTCGATGCTGAAGCCGCCCGGGCCTGCGACCGCCAACACGATGAAGCCGCCGGCGATGGTCAGGTTTTTCATGAACATCAGCTGGTTTACGCCTTCCGCAAAGTCAGTGTGGAACAGCAGCGCGGTCAGGATGGTGAAACCGGCAGTGAACAGCGCCACGGTGCGGGTCAGGAAACCGAACAGGATCGCCAGACCGCCGCCAAATTCCAGCAGGATGGTCAGCGGCAGCAAGAAGCCAGGCACGCCCATCGATTGCATGTACTGTTGGGTACCGGCATATGCGTCACCCATTTTGCCGTAGCCTGCCACGATAAACAGGATTGGCATCAGAATACGAGCAACCAACAAACCTGTATCTTCTAATTTTTTCATCATCTACTCCAAAGTGTTTTTGTGCGCCTGTTCGGCGGTAGTCATATCAACGGGCGGCGTAGCGGGTCTCTGACCCTGTCCGCTCCGTATCGTATTGATGGAGTGAATGTTAAGCGGGAAGTGCTCAGGTTGTTAGCAAGTAAAACTGTCGTAATTTTTCAAAAAATCTGAATCTTTAGCGTGCTAATAAAATGCCGCCGATCAGCAGGTTGCCCGGCCCCGGGGTTGGACGCGTTGTATCAAGGGAGAAAATGCGGGCAGAGCAACAGGAGGTTTGAAGGAAAGACTAAGCGGCTTACTTGGCAGAAAACGTCTTTTTAAACAGACGGATAGCGCTCCATGCGCCGAAAGCGCGACGCGACCAGCGGATCATCTTGCTGGGATGGCGGATGCCGTACAGCGCCATGACGCTGGAACCGAGCACCAGATAGCGGCGCAGGCCAAACACCGTTTGCCAGCCGCGGTCGATGCGTTCGGTCTTTTCCAGCCACAGAGACTTGTGTTCGGCCAGATCCAGACGCTGTTGCTGGATCTGCCGAATCAGCCTCTCTTTTTTCCATTCCAGATAGCGGCGGCGGCTCATGGCTCGCGCTCCAGCTCGGCGCGATCGAGTTCCAACTGCTTGCGCGTGGCGCCGAGCAGCGTGGTGCGACGGGCCTTGACCAGCGTCCAGATGGTGCCGACCACGGCGAGGAACAGCAGCACGCCGGTTGTCGCGCCCAGCGCCACCAGCCGGTAGACCGGATCGATGGCCCAGAAGATCAGGATCAGCAGGCTCATCAAACCGAAGGCGGTGAACAGCAGCGTCATGCCGGCCATGATCAGCAGCTGAATGAGGTTGGCTTTCTCCTCTTCCAGCTCGACCACTGCCAGCCGGACGCGGGTTTCCACCATGCCGACCAGGATCGTGATGATGCGCTGACCGATATCCAGGACCCCTTTAGCGGGGCCCTGCGCGCGCACTTGCGGTTGTTCAGCCATGATTAACGACGCGCGAGCAGCACGCCCAACACGACGCCGACCGCCGCGCCGATACCGATGCCGGTCCACGGGTTGTCGCGCACGTAGTCGTCGGCCTGGCCGGCGATCTGCTTGGTTTGCGAAGCCAGCTTGTCACCGGCGTCGCTCAGGCGAGCGCGGGTCTCTTTCAGCGCGCCTTCCGCTTTCGAGCGCAGCTTCTCCAGCTCGGCTTTCGGCTTGTCGGTGGAGGAGTTCAGCACTTCCTCCAGCGTATCGGCTAAGGACTTCAGTTCAGCGCGTAAGTTTTCTGCATTTGAATCATGTGCCATGTGATTATTCCTTAACGTTTATTTCGACAGACTTTTAACATAGCGGATTTTTTCGCCGGAGCAAAGGGGTGATGGCCAGCAGATAACACCAGACATCAATTTCATATGCTTAAGAAATCCCGTGTGATGGGGCTCTCATCGATAAATCCGCTGGTGTGAAAAAATTATTCCGCCTGGGCGCGTTTCAACTCAGCCTGCGCTTCCGCCAGCTTTTGCTGCTTCTTGGCGACCTTGTCCAGCTTGCCGGTTTGCTGCGTTTCTTTCAGTTCCTGCCGGCGCTCGTCGACCTTGCGCTGTTTCTCTGCGATGTTTTTTTGGCGTTCGGCCTGCAGGCCGGCTTCGGTGCAGTGAGTCTGCACTTCGCTCAGCGCTTTTTTTAGCCCGTCCACGCGGTGGGTGTTACCGTGCTGGGTGGCGTAGTCGATTTGCTGTTGGATGTTTTGCGCTTTGGCGGCACAACCGCCCTCAGCGGCCGCAGCGAGGGCCGGCAGCGTGCAGAGAGGCAACAGCAGTAACAGGGAGTGGCGTAATTTCATCTTTCAGTTCCTTTTCATGGGGTACCTGAACAGGCACCCGCTTTCCTGGCTGCCGAAGGTGGCAGCGCGAGAGGAGGGCGTTCATCGCCGGCTGAAGTTATCCTTCAGCATAGTCATGAAACCGGCGTGCCCCCAAAGAATCAGCCGTGACGCAGTGCTGACTGATTAATTCTTGAGCTAATCGGTGCGAATGAAAATGAAGATAATGGCAGTGAAAGGAAACCCCTTCATCTGAAGGGGGATTATCCCAGATTGAGTGGGGAACGCGCAAATTCGCGCACCCAATGCGATGGCACGGGGGATTCGCTCAACGCGATGTGGTAACCGGGCGGCAGGATGGTTTGCAGCGCTTCGCGCGCCAGCAACTGCTGCTCCGGCGAATCCAGACGGATGACCAGGCCATCACCTTCCGGCGTGATGCTTTTGATGCGGATGCCGCGCTCATCCAGGCGCTGGTAGACGTAAAAGCCGTCGGGCAGCGACAGCCCTTGCTGGCTGGCGCGAATGCGCAGCTCGCTCTCGGTGCGCACCATACAGGGCACCAGCAGCGTCGCCAACGCCAGTAGGGCGAGCGCGATCATCAAGACGTATTGCCAGCGCGGGCGCTTTGCTGTCACGCCCCTTTCCCCGGGTTCTGGCCGCTGGCGCGTTTCTTGCGCCACAGCACGATCAGTGAGCCGACCAGCCCAACCACCAGCAATACCAGCGGCAACATCATCAGGCAGAACATCAGTTGATCTTCATACTTGCGGAACACCGGGGTTTTCCCGAGGGCGAAGCCCAGCGTCGTCAGGATCAAGACCCACAGCAGGCCGCTCATCCAGTTGAAGAACTGGAAGCGCGCGTTGTTCAGGCCGGACAGGCCAGCGATGGTTGGCAGCAGGGTGCGCACGAAGGCCAGGAAGCGGCCGACCAGCAGGGCGGAAAGGCCGTGGCGGTGGAACAGGTTATGCGCACGCTGATGGTAGTGGGCCGGCAGATGCGAAAGCCAGCCTTGCACCGTTCGCGTATTGCCGAGCCACCGGCCCTGTATATAGCTGACCCAGCAGCCCAGGCTGGCGGCGACGGTCAGGATAACGATGGTCAATGGGAAGCCCATGGTGCCTTTGGCGATCAGCACGCCGACCAGGATCAGCAGGCTGTCGCCCGGCAGGAAAGCGGCCGGCAGCAGCCCGTTTTCCAAAAACAGGATCATGAACAGCAGGATGTAGAGGGTCCACACCAGCGAAGGGTTCGCCAGCGTCTCAAAATCCTGCTGCCATAAGGCATGTATCAGTTCTTTAATGATATCCATCCGGTGTTCCTAAAACGTCATTGTTTATTTTTATCTCAGCGGTGGAACGGGCGTGGGCTGAAAACGCGCGGCGATCCTGAATGCTGATAACGATGAAACGGCGTTGCTTTAAGGTTTCTAAGCGGTGCGACACCGGTCATAGGTGGTAAGTCAGCGTGCCACGGTACTGCATGTTACTTTCTTTCCAGCCGGCCTGCCGACTCTGTTGCCTGGAGGCGTCCAGCATCCCGTCGACCTGGGCAAGCCGGTTGGGGGCCGGCGTGTCCTGGCGGGGGAAGCGAATTCGGTAGCCCGGCTCTGCGGCCAGGGTATAGACCGGCACCGGCAGGGAGGAGGCGAGCAGCGAGCCGGAGAAAGAGTGCGCTCTGGGCAGCAGCAGCGGCAACTTGCCGGGGGCTTTGCGGCGCGCTTCGGCCGGCGCCCGATACACCTGATCATAGGGGGAAAGCGCCGGCTCCGCCAACAGCGGCAGGCTGCTCAGCGCGCTGGGGGTGGGCTTGGGTGACGCCACGCATAGCTGTGGGCCGGAGACCGAACCGGTCCAGCAGAAAACAGCAATCAGCATGGCAAACAACCAGCGCATTTATTCGCGTCCCGCCCCCGCAGCAATGGGTAAAAAAGTGGGCTAACTCTACCAAAATAGCACGATTGGCAACAGGGAAATCTACGTTGCCGACGGTGAAATAGTACACGGCAAACGGCGGTTCCGGCATCGATTCAGCGGATTTTACATTACCTGACATAAGCCGACGGTTTTTGACCGCCGTGGCTATTTCGGCTCGTGGCTCACGCCATCCAGATGCACCACCGGATTCTCGGCGAACAGGTAGCGATCGGCGTTGTATTCGAAGTCGTCGCTGGTGGCGTTGAACAGCATCTGCTTGGTGTTTTCCAGGTGCTGCCACATCGCCAGTTTGGCGGCGTAAGGATCTTTGCGCATCAGCGCCTTGAGGATCTGATCGTGATCGTCGCACCAGCTGGCGATCGAACGTTCGTCGATATGCTCGTGCAGTTTCTTCCAGTAAGGGTTGTTGACCCGCTGCACCCACATTTTTTCCACGATGGTGGCCATGGCGGTGTTCTGGGTGGCCAGCGCCACCTGCACGTGGAACTTCAGATCCCACTGCGAGTCGCGGAAACGATCCTCTTTGCGGGCATGCTCCTGGATCTCCATCAGTTGCACGATATCCTGCTTGGTCACCTGGGTGGCGGCAAATTCGGCGATGTTGCTTTCTATCAGTTGGCGCGCCTGCAGCAGCTCAAACGGGCCGGCGGTGGCGAACTCGATGCTGTCGCCCGGCACCACCAGGTGTTTTTGCTGGTTGGACACCACGTGGATCCCGGATCCCTTGCGCACGTCCACATAGCCTTCGACTTCCAGCATGATGATCGCCTCGCGCACCACGGTGCGGCTGACATTCATCTCTTCGGCGATGTATCGCTCGGCCGGCAGCTTGTCGCCTACCGGATAACGGCCGCTTTCGATGCGTTGCTTCAGCTCGGCGGCCAGTTGCTGATACAGGCGTCTGGTTTCAGTGAATTCCATAGTGAATGCTCTATACGGTGCGGTGGGAAGGGGCGCGTGGCCATCGGATTTGTTATACCACTTATTCGGCACCGCTGCCAGAGGAGCAAGGGGCCCGGCGCAGCGGCCGGGCGGGGGATCAGCTGCGCGCCGGGGTGGGCTGCAGCGCGGCGGGTTGCGGTTCGGCGGCCGGGCGGTTTTGCAACACCGTCCAGATGACGATGGCGCCGAGAATGTCGAAGACCGACAGCGCGGCGAACAGTGGGCTGAAGCCGAGGGTGTCCGCCAGGGCGCCGACCACCAGGGCGAACAGCGTGCTGGCGGTCCAGGCTGCCATGCCGGTCAGCCCGTTGGCGGTCGCCACCTCATTGCGGCCGAACACGTCGGAAGAGAGGGTGATCAACGCGCCGGACAGTGCCTGATGGGCGAAGCCCCCGACGCACAGCAGCGCGATAGCCGCGTAAGGGCTGGTGAACAGGCCGATCATGCCGGGGCCGATCATCAACACCGCCCCCATCGTCACCACCAGCTTGCGTGAGACGATCAGGTTGACCTTGAAATACTTCTGGAACAGCGGTGGCAGATAACCGCCGACGATGCAGCCGAGATCGGCAAACAGCATCGGCATCCAGGCGAACATGGCGATCTCTTTCAGGTTAAAGCCGTAGGCCTTGAACATGAACAGCGGGATCCAGGCGTTGAAGGTGCCCCACGCCGGCTCCGCGAGAAAGCGCGGCAACGCGATGCCCCAGAACTGGCGATTGCGCACGATCTGCCAGGCGGGCATCTTTTTGGCGTTAGAGGTCTGGTGCTGCGCTTCCTGGCCTTCGAGGATGTAACGGCGTTCTTCCTGGCTCAGTTTCTTCTGATCTTTCGGGTGTTTGTAGAACAGCAGCCAGCAGATGGCCCAGATCAGGCTCAGCACGCCGGTGATAATGAACGCCATCTCCCAGCTGTGCGCGACGATGGCCCATACCACCAGCGGCGGGGCGATCATGCCGCCGATCGACGAGCCCACGTTGAAATAGCCGACGGCGATCGAACGCTCTTTGGCCGGAAACCATTCGCTGCTGGCCTTCAGCCCGGCGGGGATCATTGCCGCTTCCGCCATGCCGACCGCGCCGCGCGCCAACGCCAGCCCGCCCCAACTGTTGGCCAGTGCGGTGCCCATGCAGAACAGCGCCCACAGAATGGCGAACATGGCGTAGCCGACCTTGGTGCCCAGCACGTCCAGCACGTAGCCCGCCACCGGTTGCATCACGGTGTAGCACGCGGAGTAGGCGGCGACGATATAGGAATACTGTTGGGTGGTGATGTGCAGCGTATCTTCCAGCGTCGGCGCCGCCACGGCAATGGCGTTGCGGGTCAGGTAACCCAGCACGGTGCCGATGGTCACCAGTCCGATCATGTACCAGCGTAACCCTTTAATTTTACGCATCCGAAGTGTCTCCCCGTTTGAAGGTGTGGCCGTCGATGCGGCTGGCGAGACAATAACCTGTCATACAGGTTTAAAAGTTGAGTGATATCACAAAAGGAATTATTCGCCTGAGCAATACTGTGGCCGGTGAAACAGGGCATTTTTGCCGGTAAAGTGAGCGAAAAAGGGCGTAGAGAGAGGATGAACGGCAGACTTCGGGAAAAATCTGCTGGACGTTAGTAAAAATTGGTGTGATAACTTTTGTGATTCGAACCCCGTGCCGCACGGCAAGTAAGGAGCCCGAGATGGCGACGTTTTTGAGCGAAGATTTCCTGCTGGACAGCGAATTTGCCCGGCGCTTGTATCACGACTACGCGGCGCAGCAGCCGATTTTTGATTATCACTGTCATTTGCCGCCGCAGCAGATCGCGGAGAATACCCGCTTCAGCAACCTGTACGATATCTGGCTGCGGGGCGATCACTACAAATGGCGGGCGATGCGCACCAACGGCGTGGCGGAGCGGTTGTGCACCGGCGATGCGGGCGATCGCGAGAAATTCGACGCCTGGGCCGCCACGGTGCCGCACACCATCGGCAACCCGCTCTATCACTGGACGCATCTGGAGCTGCGCCGGCCGTTCGGCATCACGGATACGCTGTTGTCGCCGGCCACGGCGGATGAAATCTGGCAGCGCGGCAATGCGCTGCTGGCGCAGGATGCGTTTCGCGCACGTGGCATCATGCAGCAGATGAATGTGAAAATGGTCGGCACCACCGACGATCCGATCGACGATCTGCGCCATCATCGGGCGATCGCCGACGATCATAGCTTCGATATCAAGGTGCTGCCGAGCTGGCGGCCGGACAAAGCTTTCACTATCGATGCGTCCGGCTTCAACGACTATCTGCGGCAGCTGGAGGCGGCGGCGGACACCGCCATCGGCCGCTTCAGCGCGCTGTGCGACGCCCTGTACAAGCGCATGGATCACTTCGCCGCTCACGGTTGCAAAGTGGCCGATCATGCGCTGGACGTGGTGGTGTTCGGCGAGGCCGATGAAGCGGCGCTGGATGCGATCCTGCTGCGCCGCCTGAACGGCGAGCTGCCGACGGCGGAACAGAGCGCCCAGTTCAAAAGCGCGGTGCTGCTGTTTTTGGCCGGCGAATACCGGCGCCGAGGCTGGGTGCAGCAGTATCACATCGGCGCGCTGCGCAATAACAACAGCCGCATGTTGGCCGCCGTCGGGCCGGATATCGGCTTCGACTCGATCAACGACCGGCCGCTGGCGGAACCGCTGTCGCGGCTGCTGGATGCTCAGGCGCGGCAGGGCGGTCTGCCAAAAACCATTCTCTATTGCCTCAATCCGCGCGATAACGAAGTGATCGGCACCATGATCGGCAATTTTCAGGGGGAAGGCACGCCGGGCAAGATGCAGTTCGGCTCCGGTTGGTGGTTCAACGATCAGAAGGACGGCATGCAGCGCCAAATGACGCAGCTGGCCCAGCTCGGGTTGCTGAGCCGCTTCATCGGCATGCTGACCGACAGTCGCAGCTTCCTGTCGTATACGCGGCATGAATACTTCCGCCGCATCCTTTGCCAGATGATCGGCCGCTGGGTGGCGGACGGCGAAGCGCCGGCGGATATCGCGCTGCTGGGCGAGATGGTGAAAAACATCTGCTTCGACAACGCCAAAAACTATTTCGCCATCGAACTGGCGTAGCCGTTATCCGGGACTGGTTTATGCAAAGTACGATAAAGATTCACGAGCAGGATAACGTGGCGGTGGCGCTGCGCGATCTGGCCGCCGGAGAAATGCTTGAGTTGGGCGGGGAGCGTATTCAGCTGGCGCAGCCGGTGGCGCGCGGGCACAAGTTTGCGCTCGGCCCGATCGCCGAGGGCGAAGACATCATCAAATACGGCCAGCCGATCGGCCATGCGCTCGCGGCCATTGCACCTGGGGAGCACATTCATTCGCAAAACGCCAAAACCAACCTGAGCGATCTGGACAGCTACCGTTACCAGCCGCAGTTCCCGGCGTTGCCGCCGCAGGCGGCGGATCGCGAGGTGCAGCTGTACCGCCGGGCCGGCGGCGACGTGGGGATCCGCAACGAGCTGTGGATCGTGCCGACCGTCGGCTGCGTCAACGGCATCGCCCGCCAGATCCAGCAGCGCTTTTTGCAGCAAACGCAGGCGGAGGGGATCGACGGCGTGCATCTGTTCAGCCATCCGTTCGGCTGCTCGCAGCTGGGGCAGGATCATGCCAACACCCGCATCATGCTGCAGAACATGGCGCGCCATCCCAACGCCGGCGCGGTGCTGGTGATCGGGCTGGGGTGCGAGAACAATCAGGTGGATGCCTTTCGCGCCACGCTGGGGATGGCGGACGAGCGGCGGCTGCGCTTTATGGTGTGCCAACAGCAGGACGACGAGGTGGAGGCCGGGCTGGCGCTGTTGCACGAGCTGTACCGGGAGATGCGCCACGATCGCCGCGAGCCGGGCCGCCTGAGCGAGCTGAAGTTCGGCCTGGAGTGCGGCGGTTCGGACGGATTGTCGGGCATCACCGCCAACCCGTTGCTGGGGCGCTTTTCCGACTATGTGATAGCCAACGGCGGCACCACGGTGCTGACCGAAGTGCCGGAGATGTTCGGCGCCGAGCGCATTCTGATGAGCCGCTGCCGCGACGGGGAGACCTTCGACAAAACCGTCGACATGATCAACGATTTCAAACGCTATTTCATCGCCCATCAACAGCCGATTTACGAGAACCCATCGCCGGGCAACAAGGCTGGCGGCATTACCACGCTGGAAGAAAAATCGCTCGGCTGCACCCAAAAAGCGGGCCTGAGCCAGGTGGTGGACGTGCTGAAGTACGGTGAGCGGCTGCGCGTGCCGGGGCTGAATCTGCTCAGCGCGCCGGGCAACGATGCGGTGGCGACCAGCGCGCTGGCCGGTGCCGGCTGCCATATGGTGCTGTTCAGCACCGGGCGCGGCACGCCGTACGGCGGCTTTGTGCCGACGGTGAAGCTGGCCACCAACAGCGAGCTGGCGGCAAAGAAACCGCACTGGATCGATTTCGACGCCGGCGGCCTGATCCACGGCGTGGCGATGGAGACCTTGCTCGGCCGCTTCGTCGATCTGATTGTCGAGATCGCCAACGGCCGCCCGGCGCGTAATGAAACCAACGACTTCCGCGAGCTGGCGATCTTTAAAAGTGGAGTGACGCTGTAAGGCTGACGAAAAAGGCGCTCTAAGGAGCGCCTTTTTTATGAAGCAAGGCGGGATTAACGCACCTTCAGCGGGTCTTCGTTCGCCAACCGTTGATCTTCCGCCTGGCAGGCGGCGGCGGTGAACAGCACGTCGGTGGAGGAGTTGAGGGCGGTTTCCGCCGAATCCTGCAGCACGCCGATAATAAAGCCGACCGCCACCACCTGCATCGCCACGTCGTTCGGAATGCCGAACATGTTGCACGCCAGCGGGATCAGCAACAGCGAGCCGCCGGCCACGCCGGAGGCGCCACAGGCGCACAGGGCGGCCACCACGCTCAGCAGCAGAGCGGTCGGGACGTCCACCGCGATGCCCAGCGTGTTCACCGCCGCCAGCGTCAGCACGGTGATGGTGATCGCCGCGCCAGCCATGTTGATGGTGGCGCCCAGCGGGATGGAAACCGAGTAGGTGTCCTCATTCAGGTTCAGCTTCTTGCACAGCTCCATGTTCACCGGAATGTTGGCGGCCGAGCTGCGGGTGAAGAAGGCGGTCACACCGCTCTCGCGCAGGCAGGCGAACACCAGCGGATACGGATTGCGGCGGATCTTCCAGTAAACGATCAGCGGGTTGAGCACCAGCGCCACCAGCAGCATACAGCCGAGCAGCACCATCAGCAGCTGGGCGTAGCCCCACAGCACGCCGAAGCCGGTTTCCGCCAGCGTGGAGGCCACCAGGCCGAAGATGCCGAGCGGCGCACAGCGGATCACTGCGCGCACCACCAGCGTGACCGCATGGGACATGTCGTTGATCAGCCCCTTAGTGGTTTCGGAAGCGTGGCGCAGCGCCAGCCCCAGCCCGACGGCCCACGCCAGAATACCGATGTAGTTGGCGTTAATCAGCGCATGGAACGGGTTGGCCACCACACTCATCAACAGACCCTTCATCACCTCCACAATGCCGCCCGGCGGGGTAATGTCCGTCGCGCCGGTGGTCAGCGCCAGCGTAGAAGGGAAGATAAAGCTGACGACGACCGCCACCAGCGCGGCGGCAAAGGTGCCCAGCAGGTAGAGGAACAGGATCGGGCGAATGTTGGTCTTCTGCCCCTGTTTATGGTTGGCGATCGAGGCCATCACCAGAATCAGCACCAGCACTGGCGCCACCGCTTTCAGCGCGCCGACGAACAGGGAACCGAGCAGGCCGACGGCCGCAGCGGCCGCCGGCGAAACCAGCGCCACCAGAATGCCGGCCACCAGGCCGACCATGATTTGTTTGACCAGGCTACCCTGCGTGATCCTTTGTAATAGTTTTTGCATAGTGCTTTCTTCCTGATGTTATCTGGCCGCCGCGGCGGGAACGACGCCGGGCAGCTTTATATGATTCTGTAACTAAGTGTGTTTGCCGAATTAGTATTCAGCAATCGAATGAGGTTGGAAAGAGGCGAGGGTGAAATTCTGAGCGCGGATCAACACTTGATAACATACTGGTTACATTTGTGTGATCGCAATAACGTTTGGCGTTTTGGGGGAATTGCCAAACAATCGCGGGGCGACTAGCGCCCCGGATAACAGATTGTGGTTATTTCTTCGCCAGGCGATCGTTGCGGCGATTGACCCAGGCGTTGATCAGCAAAGTGAGCGTCAGGATGCCCGCCACCACGCCGAGCGAGATGCCGATCGGGATGTGGAAGAAGTCGATAATCAGCATCTTGATACCGATAAACACCAGGATCACCGACAGGCCGTATTTCAGCATCGAGAAACGTTCCGCCACGTTGGCCAGCAGGAAGTACATGGCGCGCAGGCCCATGATGGCGAACAGGTTAGAGGTCAGCACGATGAATGGGTCGGTGGTCACGGCGAAGATCGCCGGAATGCTGTCCACCGCGAAAATCACGTCGCTCAGTTCCACCAGGATCAGCACCAGCACCAGCGGGGTGGCGAACAGGATGCCGTTGCGGCGCACGAAGAAACGCTCGCCTTCCAGGCTGTCGGTCATGCGCAGGCGGCTGCGCAGCCATTTCACCAGCGGCTTGTCGCCGATCGCCGAATCATCTTCCTTCGCCAGCGCCATCTTGATACCGGTGAACAGCAGGAAAGCGCCGAACAGATACAGCAGCCACTGGAACTGGCTGACCAGCCAGCTGCCGGCGAAGATCATGATGGTGCGTAGCACGATCGCGCCCAGCACGCCGTAGATCAGCACCCGCCGTTGCAGGTTGGCCGGCACGGCGAAGTAGCTGAACAGCATCAGCCAGACGAACACGTTATCTACCGCCAGCGCTTTTTCGATCAGGTAGCCGGTCAGGAAGGCCAGCGCCTGGGTATCGGCGACGGCGCGCCCGGCGGTTTCATTCAGGTAGTACCAGAAACCGAAATTGAACAGCAGAGAGAGGCTGACCCACACCAGCGACCAGCTGGCGGCCTGCTTCAGGGTCATGGTGTGCGCGCCTTTACGGCCCTGCAACAGGAGATCGATTGCGAGCATCACGACTATGACGGCGGCGAAGCTGCCCCATAACCACGGTGTGCCAACGGAATTCATCATCAGAGGTATCCTTCAAAAACAAAAACGGCCAACGTCGGAAGACGCCAGCCGCTCTGTGAACGCTGCAAGCAAACCTCGCCTTCCGGCAAGGTCTCACTTACAACGTTGATGAAGGTGATTACACCTTTGACAGCAGGTTGCCCGGTAACCGGATGCTTGCGCATCGTAATGACGATTGACCGGCAATGAAGTTACTCCCCTTTGCAGAGCAGAAAGTAATGCAAAATGTGTCGGCGGTCAACGTGAATCGCGTTAGCCGGCCATCGCTTTTTGCGCGCCGAGGCTGACGACGAATCCCTGCAGCAGCAGGCGGCTGAACGGTGTGTCGCTAACCTGTTGTTGTTGCTGCTGATAGCGGGCCTGCTGCTCGGGATGCAGCTCGCCGAGCCACTGCAGGTACTGGCTCATCACCGCGCCGTTGAATTCCGGGTGGAACTGGGTGGTCAGGGCATGATCGCCATAGCGCAGGATCTGGTGCGCATCCTGCTGCGAACGCGCCAGCGTCTGCGCGCCGGCGGGCGGCGTCAGCACGCTCTGCGAGTGGATCAGGTTGGCTTTGAAGCGCGGCGGCAGCAGGGTGAACCGCCGGTCTTCGGCCGCGGCGGGCAGCAGTTCGATCTCCAGCGTGCCGACCTCCATGCCCTGCGGGTGGTAACCCACTTCGCCACCGAGCGCGTAGGCCAACAGCTGGTGGCCGTAGCAGACGCCAAACAGCGGCAGTTTGATCGCCATCGCCTGGCGCAGCCACTCGGCCGCCGCCTCGCTCCACGGCAGCCGTTCGGTCACCATCGCCGGCGAGCCGGTGATGACCACGCCGCAATAGGCGGCCGGCGGCAACGGCCGCTCGCCGGCGGGCAGATGCACGATGTGCGCGCGTTCGGCGTCGATGTTGCCCTGTTGCAGAAACATGCCTTCAAAGTTGGCCAATTCCTGACGAATGGCCTGCGGCGCGTCGCCGGTTTGCATCACGAGCAGCGGTTTCATCTCATTCTCCGTCGGCGGGGAAAACGACGCCGGTCTGGCGGCGGATGTCGGTCAGCAGGCGGGCGACGATCAGCGAATTCTCCAGCCCTGGATGTTCCACCTGACGCTTCTCAACCAACTCGGCGAAGGCCAGCGCCTCATACAGCATGGTGTTGATGTGCTGCGGCTGGCTCAGATCCTGGCGGTTGCCGCCGCGCGGCGTCAGCGCCACGCCCTGGCACTCGGAAATCTTGTCGATAATCAGCGTGCCTTCCTCCCCCTGGATCTCACTGGGGATCGCCGAGTCGCTGACCTTGGAATGGGAAAGCGTGACGTCGAAATCGCCGTAGTTCAGGCAGACGGTGCCGTGGGCGTCCACGCCGGTATCGAGCAGCGTGGCGCTGGCGAGCACCGACTGCGGCGCGCCGAACAGCGCCACCGCGCTGGCCAGGCAGTAGTAGCCGATGTCCATGATGGAGCCGTTGGAGAACTGTGGATTAAACGTGTTGGGGTTCTCGCCGGCCAGGTAGCGCGGGTAGCGCGAAGAGTATTGGCAGTAGTTGATGAAGGCTTTGCGCAGCCGGCCGATTTTCGGCAATGCCTGTTGCAGCGCCAGAAAATTCGGCAGATAGGCGCTTTTGAACGCCTCGAACAGCACCACCTGATTTTCCCGCGCGCAGGCTACCAGCTGTTCCGCTTCGCGCTGGTTGGAGGCCAGCGGTTTTTCGCAGATCACGTGCTTTTTATGGCGCAGGAACAGCAGCGATTGCGGGCAGTGCAGGGAATTGGGGCTGGCGATATACACCGCGTCTATGGCGTCGGACTGGGCCATCGCCTCGAGAGAGTCGAAAAACTGCGTGACCTGATAGTTGGCGCCAAACGCCTGCGCCTGTTCCAGCGAGCGTGAATACACGGCGCTCAACTTGAGTTTGCCGCTTTCATGGGCGGCATCGATAAAACGTTCCGTAATCCAGTTGGTGCCGACGACGGCAAAGCGAATCATGGCGAGCTCCGGTCCAGGCTTAAAACCGCAGATTATCACGCCCTCACTCGCTATGCATACAGCTCGCCGAACAGCGAAAGGTGCGTCAGATACAGCCGGGTATCGAATTCCAACTGGTGGTAATCCGGCTCCATATGGCAGCACAGACTGTAGAATGCCTTGTTGTGATCTTTCTCTTTCAGGTGCGCCAGCTCATGCACCACGATCATGCGCAGGAACGGTTCGGGCGCGACCTTGAACACCGTCGCCACGCGGATTTCCGCCTTGGCCTTCAGCTTGCCGCCCTGCACGCGCGAGATAGCGGTATGCAGGCCGAGCGCGTGCTTCATGACGTGGATCTTGCTGTCGTAGGCCACCTTGCTCAGCGGCTGGGCGTTGCGCAGATACTGGTTTTTCAGATCGACGGTAAACTGATACAGCGATTTGTCGGTCGTGCAGTCGTGCACCTGCGGATAGCGCTGCAGCAGCACGTCCCCCAGCCGATTCTGATGGATCAGTTGTTGCACCTGGCTTTGCAGATGCGTTGGGTAGCCTTGCAGGTAGGTCAATTCAGACATTCTTGTTCCGTATCAACGGCCATTCAGCCGGTCATTCTATGCTGTTTTTTCGCTCAAATCCTGACATACGCAATTTATCCGAAAAAACATTTTACTGACGGGCGTTTTTAGGGGATAAACAGCCCAAATTTTATCAGTCAGGAGGGGCAATGAGCCAACTCGATCTGGGAACACAGCAACTTGAGCTGGAGCGTTATCCCCAACAGGAAGAATCCACCCAGTTGCAGGCGTGGGAAGCGGCGGATGAATATCTGCTGCAACAGCTTGAAAACGTAGATATCGGCGGACACCCGGTGCTGATTTTCAACGATAACTTCGGCACCCTGGCCTGTGCGCTGCACGCGCATCGCCCTTACAGCGTCAGCGACTCGTACATGAGCCAGCTGGCGACGCGTCACAACCTCAAGCTCAACGGTCTGGATCCTGAGCAGGTCACGCTGTTGGACAGCCTCGCCGAGCTGCCGGCGGCGCCGGCGGTGGTGCTGATTCGCGTGCCGAAAGCGCTGGCGCTGCTGGAACAGCAGCTGCGCGCGCTGCGCCACGTTGTGACCGAAGACACGCTGATCGTCGCCGGCGCTAAAGCGCGCGATGTGCATACCTCGACGATGCAGCTGTTCGAAAAGGTGCTGGGCCCGACGCGCACCAGCCTGGCGTGGAAGAAGGCGCGCCTGATCTTCTGCCAGGCGGCGGACATCGTCCCGCCGGCGGCGGCGGAAACCACCAACTGGACGCTGGACGGCACCGATTGGCTGATCCACAACCACGCCAACGTCTTCTCGCGCGGCAGCCTGGATATCGGCGCGCGCCTGTTCCTGGATCACCTGCCGCGTGGCCTGAACGGCCATATCGTCGATCTGGGCTGCGGCAACGGCGTGATTGGCCTGGCGGCGCTGGCGCAAAACCCGGAAGCGCAGGTGACCTTCGTCGATGAATCTTACATGGCGGTGGCCTCCAGCGAGCTGAATGTGGAGCACAATCTGCCACAAGAGCTGGATCGCTGTCAGTTTGAGGTGAACAACGCGCTGGCGGGCATCGAGCGTGAAAGCGTGCAGGCGGTGCTGTGCAACCCACCGTTCCACCAGCAACACGCCATTACCGATCACACCGCCTGGCAGATGTTCTGCGACGCCAAGCGCTGCCTGCAGGTGGGTGGCGAATTGCGCATCGTCGGCAACCGTCACCTCGACTATCATCAGAAACTCAAGCGCCTGTTCGGCAACTGCACGCTGGTGGCCTCGAACAAGAAGTTCGTGATCCTGAAAGCGGTGAAATCCGGCGCGCGTCGCTGAGCGTGAATAACCAGGGGCGCCGGGCGCCCCTCAGTCTGTAGACAAAGGGGAAAAAGCGTGGTTTTTCCCCCTTTGTGGTTATCAGCCGAAAATCAATAAATTGATTTTCCTTGTTTTCTTTTCGCTGGTCTCTGCCTACCCGGCATGGGGATGAGGTTTGTCATCAATATCAGGGGCGCCGGGCGCCCCTTTTTTACAGTGACATCGCCAGCCGCGTGCCCTGATCGATCGCACGGCGGGCGTCCAGCTCGGCAGCCACGTCGGCGCCGCCGATCAGGTGCACGATTTTCCCCATCGCCAGCAGCGGTTGCTGCAGCTCGCGGCGCGGTTCCTGCCCGGCGCAGACGATCACCGTGTCCACCGGCAGGCAACTTTCCTGCTCGGCGCGGGTGATGTGCAGCCCTTCATCGTCGATCAGCCGATAGTTGACGCTATTGAGCATCTTCACGCCGCGCATCGCCAGGCTGGCGCGGTGGATCCAACCGGTGGTTTTCCCCAGGCCTTCGCCTACCTTGCTGGTTTTACGTTGCAACAGGTAGATCTGCCGCGCGGCGCGTGGCGCCTGAGGGCCTTGCGCTGCAAGCCCGCCGCGTTGCTCAAGGCGACCATCGATGCCCCATTCGCGGTTGAATTCCGTCTGATCCAGGCTGCTGGACATGCCGTGCTGGCTAAGGTACTCGGCGGTGTCGAAGCCGATGCCGCCGGCGCCGATGATCGCCACCCGCTGGCCGACCGGTTTTTTATCGCGCAGTACGTCCAGATAGCTCAGCACCTTGGCGTGCCCGATGCCGGGGATGTCCGGGGTGCGCGGCACGATGCCGCAGGCGAGGATCACTTCGTCGAATTCGCTTAAATCCGCCGCCTCGACCTTGACGCCCAACCTGACCGTCACTTCGCGCAGCGCCAACTGGCGGCGGAAGTAACGCAGGGTTTCATGGAATTCTTCCTTGCCGGGGATTTGTTTGGCGATGTTGAACTGGCCGCCGATCTGCTCGGCGGCGTCGAACAGCGTCACCTGATGGCCACGGCTGGCGGCGGTGGTGGCAAACGCCAGCCCGGCGGGGCCGGCGCCGATCACCGCCAGCTTTTTCGGTTTCTCCGCCATCGTCAGCGGCATTTCGGTTTCGCGGCAGGCGCGCGGGTTGACCAGGCAGGAGGTCAGCTTGCCTTCAAATATCTGGTCGAGGCAGGCCTGGTTGCAGCCGATGCAGGTATTGATCTCGTCGGCGCGCCCCTCGGCGGCTTTCTGCACAAAGGCTGCGTCGGCAAGGAACGGGCGCGCCATCGACACCATGTCGGCACAGCCGTCCGCCAGCACCTGCTCGGCCACCGCCGGATCGTTGATGCGGTTGGTGGTGATCAGCGGGATGCTGACCTTGCCCATCAGCTTGCGGGTTACCCAGCTGAATCCGGCGCGCGGCACCATGGTGGCGATGGTCGGGATGCGCGCTTCGTGCCAGCCGATGCCGGTATTGATGATCGTGGCGCCCGCCTGTTCGACCGCCAGCGCCAGCTGTTCGATCTCCTGCCAGCTGGAGCCGTCCTCCACCAGATCGAGCATCGACAGCCGGTAGATCAGAATGAATGCCGGGCCCACGGCCTGGCGCACCGCCCTGACGGTCTCGACGGCGAACCGCATGCGGTTGGTGAAGCTGCCGCCCCATTGGTCGTCGCGTTGGTTGGTGCGCGTCGTCAAGAATTGGTTGATCAGATAGCCCTCGGATCCCATCACCTCAACGCCGTCATAGCCGGCCTGCTGCGCCAGCGCCGCGCAGCGGGCGAAGTCGGCGATAGTCTGCTCGATCTCCGCTGCGCTGAGCGCGCTCGGCGTAAACGGGTTGATTGGCGCCTGCAGCGCGGAAGGGGCCACCAGCTTGGGTTGATAGCTGTAGCGGCCGGTGTGCAGGATCTGCAGCGCAATTTTGCCGCCCGCCCGGTGGACGGCCTCGGTTACCGGGCGGTGGTGAGGCAATTGCGCCTCGCTGTTGAGGATCGAACCGCCGCGAAACACCACGCCCTGTTCGTTCGGGGCAATGCCGCCGGTGACGATCAGCGCCACGCCGGCGGCGGCGCGCTCGGCATAGAACGCGGCCAGGCGCTGCGGGCCGTCGGGCAGCTCTTCCAGGCCGGTATGCATCGATCCCATCAGCACCCGGTTTTTCAGGGTGGTGAAGCCGAGATCCAGCGGCGCCAGCAGGTGAGGGTAATTGCTCATTGCACTCTCCATCGGGTGAAATCGGGGCCCGTTGTTATAATTATGTGAACACAAGTGGTCGGATGAGATAAATCTAGCCGTTGTCATGCCGCTTGGGAATCTGCGTTGCGCCGAATGTGATAGACGTCATGAATCTCAGACTCTGTTTGCATAACGAACAAAAGATCGGTTAACCTTTGCGCGTTGTAAATTCCTTCTCTCTGCGGAGCCATAACCGAAAATGAACACCCACACCTGTTGATATCTGGTCCCACGCTGTGCGCTCTTGCGCCCTGTGGGGATGTTTTGATCTCATTCAGGAGTGCTTATGGCTCATTTTGCGCAGTCCCCTTATTTCGTTTTACATCAACTGACCTGCCAATTTGCTGACGGCGAAACGCTGTTCGGCCCGCTGGATCTCGCTTTCGATCGGCAGCGCTGTGGCCTGGTGGGGCGCAACGGCGTCGGCAAAACCCAGCTGCTGCGCCTGATCGCCGGGTTGGATCGGCCGGGTAACGGTCACGTCGAATCCCATGCCGCATTGGCTTACGTTGCGCAGCAGCCGGAGATCGCCGCGGACACCACGCTGGCCCAGCTGTTGGGCTATGGCGAGGTGTTTGCCGCGCTGGCGCGTCTCGAGCAGGGGCGGCCGCTGGCGGACGATATCGATCGTCTGGAAGGGCGCTGGGATCTCAACGATCGCCTGCAAAACGCCTTCGCCGCCGCCGGGCTGCCGGCCTTCGATCCGTTGCGATCCGCAAGTTCTCTGAGCGGCGGCGAGCGAATGCGCGCGGCGCTGTGCGGCGCCTTGATCGGCGAGGGGGATTTTCTGCTGCTGGACGAACCGACCAACCACCTCGACAGCGTCGGGCGCGCCTGGCTGTATCAGCAGCTGGATCAGTGGCGGGGCGGGTTGCTGATCGCCAGCCATGACCGGCAGCTGCTGGCGCGCATGGCGCGCATCGTCGAACTGACGCCCGGCGCGCTGCGCAGCTACGGCGGCAACTACGATGACTACCGGCGCCAGCGCGACACGGAACAGCAGGCGGCGCGCGCCGATCTGGAGCATGCGCGCGAGGAGCGCCGCCGCACCCGCGCCCGCCAGCAAAAAGAGCACGACATGAGCCAGCGGCGCTCGGCGCAAACGCTGCGCGTCGTCGATACGCTGAATATCGCCTCTTTTGAGCGGGTGGCCTACAAGTCGGCGGCGAAGGAGAGCCTCGGTACGCTGCGCAAACAGCATCAGGATCAGCGCGACAGCCTCGATGCGGCGGTGCGCGAAGCCTATCAGCGGGTGGAAGAGGAACAGCCGGTGTTGCTGGCACTGCCCGGCAGCGAAGTGAGCGCGAACAAGCAGGTGCTGGTGCTCGAGCGGCTGCAGCTGCCGTTCGTCAGCGCGCCGCCGCTCGATCTGCGTATCGACGGCCCGATGCGCGTGGCGTTGACCGGCCCCAACGGCTGTGGCAAGTCCACCTTACTGAAGACCGTTCTCGGTCAGCTGACGGCGCTTTCCGGCCATTGTCATTGCCCGCTGTCGACGGCCTACCTCGATCAAACCCTGTCGCAGCTCGACCCGAATCTGTCGGTGATGGAGCATCTGGGGCTGCAGGATTCGCCGCTGGCGGAAGGCGCGTTGCGCACCCGGTTGGCGCAGCTGCAGCTTGGCGCAGATCGCATCGCGCTGCCGCTGGGCTCGCTGAGCGGCGGTGAACGGCTCAAGGCGGCGTTGGCCTGCGCGCTGTGGCGACAGCAACCGGCGCAGCTGCTGTTGCTCGACGAGCCGACCAACCACCTGGATCTGGCGTCGTCGCTGGCGATCGAAACTGCGCTGGCGGATTTCCCCGGCGCGATGCTGGTGGTGTCGCACGACGAAGACTTCCTGCAGGCGCTGCGGCCGACGCACCGCCTGCACCGGCAGGCGGATGGCTGGCGGCTTCAGGCCTGGTAATGCGTAGGCGACCTTAAGGAGCCGCCTTTTTCATTGCAGGTACGTTGATGCACGCCAGCAGCTGGGTGAAGGCCGCGGCCATCTGCTCTTCCGGCACGCAGGCAAACCCCATCAGCAGGCCGCGCCGGCGGTTGGGCAGCATGTAGTAGCGCGACAGCGGCCGCACCAGCACCCCCTGCGCGCCGGCGGCGGCGGCGATCGCCACGTCGTCGGCCTCGTCCGGCAGGTTGAGGATCAGGTGCAATCCGGCGTTGCTGTTGAATTCGCTGAGCGCCTGTTTGCCGAGGTGCTGTTCGATCAGGCCGGTTAGGAAGGCGCGCCGCCGGGCGTACAGCAGCCGCATGCGGCGGATGTGCGCGGTGTAGTGCCCCTCTTGGATGAATTCCGCCAGCGCGCTCTGGATCAGCAGGTGCCCGCCGCGATACAGCTCGGCGTGGGCGGTTTTCAGCGGCTGCACCAGCGGCGGCGGCAATACCACATAGCCGAGGCGCAGCGCCGGGTAGAGCGTTTTGCTGAAGGTGCCGATGTAGATCACCGGCGCGTCGGCCTCCAGCCCTTGCAGCGCCGGGATCGGTTGGCCGGAAAAGCGGAATTCGCTGTCGTAGTCGTCCTCGACGATCCAGCCGCCGGCGTTGCGCGCCAGCGCCAGCAGCCGTTGGCGGCGCGCCAGGCTCATCACCGAGCCGAGCGGATACTGGTGCGACGGGGTGACGAAAATCAGGCGGGGTGGCGTCGTTGGCTGCTCCGGCGGCACCAGCCCGGCCTCGTCCACCGCCAGCGGGCAGATGTTCAACGCATTGATGCGCAGGATATTGCGGATCCCCCAATAGCCCGGTTCTTCGATCCAGGCGTCATCCCCCGGATTGCACAACATGCGCGTCACCAGATCGATCGCCTGATGGATGCCTTCAGTGATCAGGATCTGTTCCGGCGAGCAGCGCACCGAGCGCGCCACCCGTAAATACTCCACCAACGCATGCTGTAGCTCCGGGCTGCCGCCCTGATTGCTGTAGGTCAGCCGCTGCGGCGCCGGGCGGCGGCTAAGGCGCGCCTGGATCTTGCTGAACAGCTGATGAGGAAAGGCGTTGACGTCGGGCACGCCGGGAATGAACGCCCCCCACTGTTTTGGGCTGGCGCTGGCGTGGTGCAGCAGCGTGGCGCCGCGCTCCGACAGTTCGACGCGCCGCGGTTGCCCGCTGCCGTCCGCCGGAGTGCCGCCGGTGGATAGGCAGCTGTCCGGCACCGTGTCGGCGACGAAGGTGCCGCTGCCGGCGCGCGCCGACACGTAGCCTTCCGCCAGCAGTTGTTCATAAACGGTTAACACGGTGTTGCGGGACAGGCTGAGCTCCTGCGCCAGATCGCGCGAGGCGGGCAGGCGGCTGGAGGGCGGCAGGCTGCCGTCGAGAATACTGGTGCGGATCGCGTTGTAAAGCCGCTTGTGCAGCTTGTCATCGGGCTGTTCGCCGAGGCGCTGCAGCAACAGATCACCACTCAATGAGCGCAATTGGATCCCTCAATTATTCGTAACTGGCACTCGATTATAGGGCCACATCCTGTGTAAATAAACGGCATTGTTTCACGAATGTGAACGAAACGTGTAACTGGCACCGACCGGAGAGAACAGCATGAAAAACGCAGAATTGAACCAACGCCGTCAGGACGCCACCCCGCGCGGAGTGGGCGTGATGTGTGGTTTTTACGCCGAGCGCGCAGAGAACGCCACGCTGTGGGATGTGGAAGGCAAAGAAGTGATCGACTTTGCTTCGGGGATCGCCGTGCTGAACACCGGGCATCGCCACCCGAAAGTGATCGCCGCAATTGAAAAGCAGCTGCAGGCCTTCACCCACACCGCCTATCAGATCGTTCCTTACGAAAGCTATGTCTCGTTGGCGGAGCGCATCAACCAGCGCGCGCCGATCGCCGGTCCGTGTAAAACCGCTTTCTTCACCACCGGCGCGGAAGCGGTGGAAAACGCGGTGAAGATCGCCCGCGCTTACACCGGCCGTCCGGGCTTGATCACCTTCGGCGGCGGCTTCCACGGCCGCACCTATATGACCATGGCGCTGACCGGCAAAGTGGCGCCTTACAAACTGGGCTTTGGCCCATTCCCCGGCTCGGTGTTCCACGGCCAGTACCCGAATGCGCTGTACGGCGTGACCACCGAAGACGCGATGAACAGCCTGGATCGCCTGTTTAAAGCGGATATCGATCCCAAGCAGGTGGCGGCCATTGTGCTGGAGCCGGTGCAGGGCGAGGGCGGCTTCAACGTGGCGCCGGCCGAGTTCATGCAGGCGCTGCGTGCGCTGTGTGACCAGCACGGCATTCTGCTGATCGCCGACGAGGTGCAGACCGGCTTCGCCCGTACCGGCAAGCTGTTCGCCATGGAGCACTACAGCGTTAAGCCCGATTTGATCACCATGGCGAAAAGCCTGGCGGGCGGCATGCCGCTGTCGGCGGTGGCGGGCCGCGCCGAGGTGATGGACGCGCCGGCGCCGGGCGGGCTGGGCGGCACCTACGCCGGTAACCCGCTGGCGGTGGCCGCCGCGCACGCGGTGCTGGACGTGATCGACGAAGAGCAGCTGTGCCAGCGCGCCCAGCGCTTGGGGCAGCACCTGGTGGAAGTGCTCCAGCAGGCGCGCAAAACCAGCCCGGCGATCGCCGATGTGCGCGCGCAGGGATCGATGGTGGCGGTGGAGTTCAACGATCCATCTACCGGCAAGCCTTCGGCGGAGATCACCCGTCAGGTGCAGCAGAAGGCGATGGCGGAAGGGCTGCTGCTGCTGAGCTGCGGCGTGAACGGCAACGTGATCCGCTTCCTCTACCCGCTGACCATCCCGGACGATCAGTTCACCAAGGCGATGGGCATTCTGTCCCGCGCGCTGGCCCACTAAGGAGCTATCGGCATGAAATTGAATAATCCCGAGCTGTTGCGCAGCCAGTGTCTGATCAACGGCGAATGGTGCGATGCCCTGAGTGGCAAACGCGAAGCGGTGATCAACCCGGCCACCGGCGCCGAACTGGCCAGCATTCCGCTGGTCAGCGAAGAGGAAACCCAGCAGGCGATCGCGGCGGCGCAGCGGGCGCAAAATGACTGGAAACAGCTGACCGCCAAGCAGCGTTCTGCGCTGCTGTTGTCCTGGGCCGACAAGGTGTTGGCCGCGCAGGAAGATCTGGCGCAGCTGATGACCGCCGAGCAGGGCAAATCGCTGGCGGAAGCGCGCGGCGAAGTGGCGTACGCCGCGTCGTTCATCACCTGGTTTGCCGAAGAGGCCAAGCGGGTGGACGGCGCGGTATTGCAGGCGCCGCAGGCTTCGCAGCGCCTGGTGGTGGTGAAGCAGCCGATCGGCGTGTGCGCGGCCATCACCCCGTGGAATTTCCCGGCGGCGATGATCACCCGCAAGGTGGCGCCAGCGCTGGCGGCCGGTTGCGCCATCATCGTCAAACCGGCCGAGCAAACGCCGCTGACCGCGCTGGCGCTGGCCAAGCTGGCGCAGGACGCCGGCATTCCCGCCGGCGTTTTGCAGGTGGTGACCGGCGAAGCGGCGCAGGTGGGCAAGGTGCTGTGCGACAGTCCGGTGGTGCGCAAGCTGAGCTTTACCGGCTCGACCGAGGTCGGCCGCATCCTGATGGCGCAGTGCGCACCGAGCATCAAGAAACTGTCGCTGGAGCTGGGCGGCAATGCGCCGGTCATCGTGTTCGACGACGCCAATCTGGATGCGGCGGTGGCGGGCATCATGGCCTCCAAGTTCCGCAACAGCGGCCAGACCTGCGTCTGCGCCAACCGTATCTACGTGCAGGACGGCATCTACGAGCGGCTGGCGGAGAAGCTGGTGGCGGCGGTCGAGCAGTTGAAAGTGGGAGACGGCAGCCACGAAGGCACCACCCAAGGGCCGCTGATCGACAGCGATGCGGTGGCGAAGGTGCAGAGCCATATCGACGACGCGCTGATCAAAGGGGCACAGATCGCCACCGGCGGCCAGCCGCACGCGCTCGGCGGCACTTTCTTCCAGCCGACGGTGGTGACCGGCGTGACGCAGAAGATGCGCTTCGCCAAAGAAGAAACCTTCGGGCCGGTGGCGCCGCTGTTCCGCTTCCATGACGAGGCGGAAGCCATCGCCATGGCCAACGACACCGAATTCGGCCTGGCCGCCTACCTGTTCACGCAGAACGCCGCGCGCCAGTGGCGCGTGCCGGAAGCGCTGGAGTACGGCATGGTCGGCATCAACACCGGGCTGATTTCCAACGAAGTGGCGCCGTTCGGCGGCGTGAAACAGTCAGGGCTCGGGCGTGAAGGATCGCGCTACGGGATAGAAGAATATCTGGAGCTGAAATACCTGTGTATCGATGTGAGCTGTTGAGCGTCAGGACGTTAACCCATCCCGGCGGCCAGCGTCGCCGGGCGATAAAGGATGATGCATGTCTGATAATATCTCTGTTTCTCCGGCGCTTGCCGCCGGGGTGCGAGCACCTGCACCCGCCAAATCGTTAAGTTTCCTCGAAGGGGTGGCGATGATCGTCGGCACCAACATCGGCGCCGGGGTGCTCTCCATCGCCTACGCCTCCAGCAAGGCCGGCTTTCTGCCGCTGCTGTTCTGGCTGGTGCTGGTGGGAAGCCTGACCACCATCACCATGCTGTACGTTGCCGAATCCACGCTGCGCACCCGCGCGCATCTGCAGCTGAGCGGGCTGGCGAAGCGCTACGTCGGCGGCCTGGGCGCCTGGCTGATGTTCGCTTCGGTGTGCGTCAACAGCGTTGGGGCGCTCACCGCCTATATGACCGGCAGCGGCAAGCTGTTGCAATCGCTGTTCGGCATCTCGCCGGCGCTGGGCAGCCTGCTGTTCTTCGTGCCCGCCGCCGGCGTGCTGTACCTGGGGTTGAAAGCGATCGGCCGCGGCGAGAAGTTCATCAGCATCGGCATGGTGGTGATGTTGACCGCGCTGGTGGCGGCGACGCTGCTGAAAGACACCACCCAGATGCGCAACCTGCTGGACGGCGACTGGCGCTATATGGTGCCAGTGTTCAACGTGGTGGTGTTCTGCTTCTCGGCGCAGTACATCGTGCCGGAAATGGCGCGCGGCTTCGCCGACAAGCCGGAGCAGTTGCCGAAGGCGATCATCGTCGGCATGGTGGTGACCTTCATTTTGCTGGCGGCGGTGCCGATGTCGGTGATCGCGCTCAGCGGGCTGGATGACATCTCCGACGTGGCCACCATTTCCTGGGGCCAGGCGCTGGGGCAGTGGGCGTTCTTCTCCGCCAACATCTTCGCGCTGTGTGCGATGCTGACCTCGTACTGGGGATTGGGCGGCAGCTTCCTGACCAATATTTTCGACAAGTTCCGGTTGGGCAACGACGAGCTGCCGCTGCGCCGCTTCGGCGTGCTGCTGTTGGTGGTGGTGCCGCCGTTCGTGCTGGCCTACAGCGGGCTGGTGTCGTTCGTCAACGCGCTCTACTTCGCCGGGGTGTTCAGCGGGGTGATCCTGTCGATCATGCCGATGCTGATCCTGCGCGGCGCGCGCAAACAGGGCGACCAGACCCCGCGCTGGCAGTGCAACTGGATCACGCACCCGTTGCTGCAGGTCAGCATTGTGTTGCTGTATCTGGCCAGCGCGGTGTACGCCATCGCTTCATTGTTAGGCTATCTGCCCTCTGGATGGTGATTTGCCTTCCCTCAAGCAGTGATGTTGTTTCTCGGCATTGAGAACGGCGGCGTCGTGGCCGCCGATTTTTTTCTCAGGCGCGCCGTTTTTCCGACAATGCCAGCCACGCCTGCACCGACGGGCGCTGCCACTGCTTGTGCGCATAGTGGCGCACGCGCTCCGGCACCGGATCGCCGTGCATCACCAGCCGGTTGAGCATCAGCGCCAGATCGGTGTCGGCGATGCACCACTCCCTGAACAGATTGTCCTGCCCGTGGCTCAGCAGTTTTTCCACGGCGGCGATCAGCTTGCGTGCGGCCTCCTGCGCGGCTTCGGACAGCGGCGGGAACTTGCCGTTGTTGAACACCACCTCGGTCGAGCGCTCGGCGCGGATCGGCAGCAGATCGCTGCGCAGCCAGGCCTGGATCTCGCGCGCCTTGGCGCGCAGCTTCACGTCGCGCGGGTATACGGCGTGGGCCGGGTGGATGTCTTCCAGGTATTCGGCGATCGCCGAAGACTCCGAGAGCTGGAATTCGCCGATCGCCAGCGTCGGTACCCGGCGGGTGAGCGACAGCGCCGCGTAGGCCGCCTCTTTGTTCTCTTCCTTCGCCAGATCCACCGGCTTCACGGTGAACGGAATGCCTTTTTCCGTCAGCACGACAAAGGCGGACATGGCGTACGGGCTGAAAAATTCACTGTCGGTATAAAGCTCGGTGATCGGTTGAGACATCGGCGGTTCCTCGGGGTTAAGGGGGGAACATTCATCATTGTCGAGGGGAGGCTAAAAATCAATCTGTTAGCTAAAAGTTCTTGGGCGGCGCGGTTTACGGCGCCGTGAGTTCCTTCAGGATGATGTGATATATTTGTTGCCAACAAGTGAATTGAGCCGTATTGGGTAACATGAAGACGCAGTGGATTGAACGGGTAAAAGTGGGAGTTGCGCGCCTGTGGCCGCACCCGCTGGCGGTGGGCAAGCGAGAGATGCTGATTTCCAGCGTCGGCGCCGGTTTGGGGCTGATGCTCGCCGGTTGGATCAGCCACTTTATTTTGGGCGAGGTGAACCTGTGGTTTATCGCGCCGATGGGCGCTTCGGCGGTTCTGCTGTTCGGCGTGCCCAACAGCCCGCTGGCGCAGCCCTGGTCGATCGTCGGCGGCAATGCGCTGGCGGCAACGGTGGGCGTCAGCGCCGGTCTGCTGATCCCCGATCCGGGCCTGGCTAGCGGCGCGGCGGCGGCGGTGGCCATCGGCCTGATGTTCAAGCTGCGTTGCCTGCATCCACCCGGCGGCGCGGTGGCGCTGACCGCCATCCTCGGCGGCCCCGGCATTCACCAGATGGGCTATGACTTCGTACTGTATCCGGTGCTGCTGAACTCGGTGCTGCTGGCGGCGCTGGCCATTCTGTTCAATAATCTGGCCGGGCGACGCTACCCGCACGCACTGGCGCCGGCGGAGGCCAAGCCGGCCAATCTGCCGATCGATGCCGTTTCCATCACCCGCGCCGATCTGCACGAGGCGCTGATGGAGGGGGATCTGTTCGATATCGACGAGGACGATCTGCAGGAGATCCTGCTGCGCGCCGAGCAGTTGGCGCATCAGCGGCAAAGCAAGATCGCCTGATCAGCCCAGCGTTTTATCGGATGGCGGAAGGCGCGTAACCAAAACGCTTTTGAAAGCGTTCGCTAAAACGCGCTCTGGATTTGTAACCGCAGGCCTCTGCAATGCGGGTCATATCCCATCGGGTGGTTTGAAGCAACATCATGGCGTGATGCATACGGACGTCTATCAGCAAGTCTTCGAAGCGTGTCTGTTCGGCGGCAAGGCACCGCCGCAACGTTGCCGGGCTCATCGCTAACGTTTTTCCCGCTGTTTCTGCCGTCCAGTTTTGTTCCGGAGCCTCAAAAATCAAGGTGCGCAGGCGCTGTGATGGGCTATCCAATGGCAAATGCGTAAAAACATGTCCTCGTTCGGCCAGCGCGATCAAAAAGTCCAGAAGGCGGTATTGCAGGCGAATATCACTGATTTCCTGTTTTTCCACGCTTTCAATCACGTGATAAAACGTCGCCGACAGGTCTTCGTCCAGAGGCAGCGTTTTCCACGCGTCATCTTTAGGGGGAATAGGGGGTGAAGCCTGCCGGGTTCGGTGAAAGACATCCAGCAGTTCTGCCGACAGCGTCAGGAGTATCGAGCGAAAAGGCCGATCGATATCGCCCGGCGTTTTGACTAAATCTGCGCGGGTGTTGGGGGGGACCAGGAGCAGTTCGCCGGGGGTCTCCAGAGACAAATGTTGTGAAGCCGATGTGATACCGAGTTGGCCCGCCACGATCAGCAAGACCGTCGCTTCATGGAAGACGAACTGCGGCGTGTGTAGCTGACGTTTCAATGTCGGCTGGCACACCCCGCACAAGCGGTGCCTCAACACCGGAGCCCCCGACGGAGAGTGCCAGTGCAAAAGTTTCGCACCCTGCTCGCGTCTGGTTCGCACTGATCCGAAGGAACCGGTCCGGCTCATATTCGACTCCTTTATGCGATTATTTCGCCGTTGATGCTACGTTAGGGTTCAGGCTGTAAAGGCCTGTCAGGCTCGCCTGGGCTAACACCGGCGCTTCCGCCAGGGCAGCATTCACATTAGCCCCTGTCCAAGGCCCTTGTACATCCAAACCGGGGGTAGCAAGCGCATAAACCGTGAAAATATAATGATGAACTAACGTATCGTTCCACGGTGGGCATGGGCCATCGTAACCGTAGTATTCCCCCTTCATCTGCTCGTCGGCGGCAAACCAACCGGTATAGTCATTGATGCCGTGGCGATAGGCCGAAGGGGCGTTTGGCCCGGCTTTGCCACGCGGCGTTACGCCGTCCGATTGAGAGCCCGCCGCAATTTCCACGGTACTGGCCGGAATATCCAGCAGCAGCCAGTGAAAGAAATCAACGCGCGGCAACGATGCGGGCACAACCCGACCCTCTTGATTCACATCATCACCACGGCTTGGCACGTCGGGATCATGGCAGACGATCACGAAAGACTGCGTGCCTGCAGGCACTTCACTCCAGGCCAGATGGGGGTTGCGATTTCTCGATAAAGCGACATGGTTAGCGGCATCGGGGATAGCGAAGGCGAACTCACCGGGAATGAACTCTCCTTCTTTAAAGCTTTGGCTGGTCAGTTTCATAAATGCCAATCTCCTGTTCTATTGAGCGGTATCTGCGGGTATGTGATGTCCCCATTATAAGTTTTTCAAAATAAAGTAAGGCGACAAATCCAATCAAAATAGAACCAATTACGCTCATTGTGATTGTATTTGATGGCCTTATGTCGATGGGCGACCGATACGATTGCTGTGCCGATGAGAGTGCCACGGCGAAAACGCTGGATGAGGAAGGGGGTTGGTTAATATTGGTGGGGAAGAGACTGCTGCGCGCCGAGCCGTTGACGCATCAGCGGCAACGCAAGGTGCCTGATCAGCCCAGCGTTTTGCGGTAAAACACCACCCGCTCCGTTTCGGCAAAGCCCAGCGCCGCATGCAGGCGTTGGGAATCCAGATTAGCGATGTCGGTATCCGACGCCAGCTCGCTGCACCCCTGTTGCTTCGCCCACTCCTGCACCTGCGCGATCAGGCGCGCGGCCCAGCCCTGGCGGCGGGCGCGTTCGGCGGTATAAATCCCTTCCAAAAACGCCACCGGCGACGATTCGCAGCCGTTGACGTAATCGTAGCGCAGCGCGATCTCGGCAAAGCCAACGAAAGCGCCGTCCAGCCCCCGCGCCATAAACGCGGTGTGGTGCGGCGAAGCCAATATCTCGCGCATTTCCGCGCGGTGCTCTTCCAACGGGCAGGTGGGCCACAGCGCCGAGCGCAGCGCCAGCCAGGCGTCGAGGTTGTCGTGGTCGCAGTTGACGATCATGCAGGGGCCTTATGAGTCGGAATAAATCAGGAATGCCGAGAGGGAAGTGTGGCACGGCGGCGGGAAACAAAAAAGCCATTATGCCGAGGGGCGCCCTTCATTAGGATGAAAGGGATGTTGATATTTTAAGCGAAGTTAGTATAGGGTACGGCCAGGGCGCTGATAAGGGATTGTTATGGATGCGAAAGCCGTAGCTCAAGGAATTCTTGAGGGAATAGAGTCTTTACCAAGGGGCATTGCCTATAGTGCTCGTAGGACATGGCAGGGAGCAGGGCTCGGCGGCCGAGAGCTTAAGCACCGCAATGAAATTGAAACGGAACGATTTATTAAGGTCGTTCGTGCCGGTTATGGTATCGAAACCCCGCTACGTGAGCTGATAGTGGTGATTATCCGTGACTGCTATCAGCGGATGGATCTGCAAACACAAACCGCGCTAAGCCAAAAATTTAACCATGCAGAGGGTTATCTTACAGGACGTATGGGGACGCAGTTCATTCTGGTTCAGCAAATCACACACCATATTTTGAAAAAGGTTATCGGCAGCACACTTTTCAAATGGGTATTCAAAGGTGTCACCATTGCTGGGCTAAACATCATTCTTTTACAAGGAATTATTGAAAAGGCCGCCGTTTCTTCGCGTCGTTTGCGGGAACAATATCCCTCAACGTACCATAAGCTCACGCCACGAAATTTGGACATGATCTACTTTCTGGCGGAGGAGTATCTTGAACCCTTTGTTGCCTATACCAGCAAATCGAAAATGTTCTGTGAAGGTGTGAATCATGAGCTATCTAAAGTCTTGGGGCAGTAAGCTCGGTAAAGGATTGTCGCACCTTGTGGAAGCGATTTTGGGCGGGATATTTTCTATCGCTGCGTTTGGCTCACTGTTCTGGTTCGACGAATGGTGGCAACGAATTCTAAGCGCGGCAATATTCCTGTTGCTGGTGTTTGTCACTATTGCTTTGTGTAGCCTTGTGAGAGGCGAGCGATAGCGGATAAATCAATCAAAAGCCAGCGGTTGGATTTTAACTAATGATCAAGTGATGATGACTTCCTATCGTTAATTAAGAAAATCAATGAGCTGGCTAAAATCCTTTCTTGTGAAGTTCGCTAAATTTGTTGGCCGGCAAACTGCTGACTTGGTTGAGTCCATAGTCATTGGCCTGTTCTCTATAACGGCATTTGTTGCCTTGTTCTGGTTTGACGAGTGGTGGAAATCTATCGCTGTGGCTATCGCGATCTTCTTTGCCGGCTTCCTGGTGAGTCTGGCTATAGGCTGGTTAAGAGGGGAAAGATAGCTGAGAGTGCCGGCATACCGCCGCCATTTTGCCGCCACTGTGAGCAAGAAATAAAAAAGCCACTTCGAGAGAAGTGGCTTTTTTATATGATTTTAAAGCTAAAATTTGGTGGCCCCTGTTGGGTTTGAACCAACGACCAAGCGATTATGAGTCGCCTGCTCTAACCACTGAGCTAAGGGGCCAAGCCGCGAGATTATAGGGAATCCTTAAGCGGCGGTCTACTGTTACCCGCCCGTATGTTGCTTTTCTGCACAGTTCTAGCCTGTTGTAATTGCTGGCGGATTTTGCGATAACCGCAGTAAATCCCTGCAATGGACTCATGACACTCATGGAACTTCTGGCGCCCAATCTGCGGGTGGTGTTTTGCGGCATCAACCCCGGCCTTTCTTCCGCCCACCAGGGCTACCCTTTCGCCAACGGCAGCAACCGCTTCTGGAAGGTGATCCATCAGGCCGGCTTTACCGAGAGCCAGCTGGCGCCGGAGCAGTGGCAGCAGTTGAAGGATAACGGCTGCGGCATTACCGCGCTGGTGGCGCGCCCGACGGTGGCGGCCAGCGAGCTGTCGCGCGACGAGTTGCGCAGCGGCGGCGAGGCGCTGCAAGAGAAGATCCTGCGCTACCAGCCGCGCGCGTTGGCGATTTTGGGCAAGCAGGCGTTCACCACCGCCTTCGGGGTGAAAAACGCGCCCTGGGGCAAGCAGACGATGGTGCTGGGGCAAACCGAGGTGTGGGTATTGCCCAACCCCAGCGGATTGAACCGCGCCACGCTGGAGCAGCTGACTGCCAGCTATCGCGAGCTGTTCCTGGCGCTGCAATGACATAAGGGAGTTGCGATGACATCGATGATGAAAGGTTGTGTGATGGCGCTGTTATTGGTGACCGGCACTGCACAGGCGGGGCATTCGCCACAGGAGGCGCGCAACAAGCAGAACGTGCTGGAGTTTTATCGGCAGGGGCTGAACAACAAGGATTTTGCGGCGGCGCGGCCGTTTTTGGGCGAGCAGTACAAGCAGCATAACCCCAACGCTAAAGACGGCGTGGCGGGCTTTCGTCAATTTGTCGAGCTGCTGAAAACGCGTTACCCCAATTCGCACAGTGAGGTGAAACAGGCGTTTGTCGACGGCGACTTCGTGATTTTGCATGTGGAAGTCAGCGGGCGCGAGGCCGGCAAGACCGCGGCGATCGTCGATATCTTCCGTCTCGACAGCGCCGGGAAGATCGTCGAGCATTGGGATGTAACGCAGCCGGTGCCGGAGAAGACCGCCAGCGGCAACAGCATGTTCTGAGGCATAAAAAAACCCCGGCAAGCCGGGGTTTTTGCTTTTGGTGCGGCAGCCGGACTTAATCGTCCAGGAAGCTGCGCAGCACTTCGGAACGGCTCGGGTGACGCAGCTTGCGCAGCGCCTTGGCTTCGATCTGACGAATACGCTCACGGGTAACGTCAAACTGCTTGCCTACCTCTTCCAGCGTGTGGTCGGTGTTCATGTCGATACCGAAACGCATGCGCAGCACTTTCGCTTCGCGCGCGGTCAGGCCGGCCAGCACATCGTGGGTAGCGGAACGCAGGCTCTCTGAGGTCGCGGAATCCAGCGGCAGCTCGAGGGTGGTATCCTCGATGAAGTCGCCCAGATGCGAATCTTCGTCGTCGCCGATCGGCGTTTCCATCGAGATTGGCTCTTTGGCGATCTTCAGCACCTTGCGGATCTTGTCTTCCGGCATCAGCATGCGCTCGGCCAGCTCTTCCGGCGTCGGCTCGCGGCCCATCTCTTGCAGCATCTGGCGCGAAATACGGTTGAGCTTGTTGATGGTCTCAATCATATGCACCGGAATACGGATGGTGCGCGCCTGATCGGCGATGGAGCGGGTGATAGCCTGACGGATCCACCAGGTGGCGTACGTCGAGAACTTGTAGCCGCGGCGATATTCGAACTTGTCTACCGCTTTCATCAGGCCGATGTTGCCTTCCTGGATCAGATCCAGGAACTGCAGGCCGCGGTTGGTGTATTTCTTGGCGATGGAAATAACCAGACGCAGGTTGGCCTCAACCATCTCTTTCTTCGCGCGGCGGGCTTTCGCTTCACCGATCGACATGCGACGGTTGATGTCTTTGACCTGCTCGATGGTCAGGCCGGTTTCTTCTTCGATCTGACGCAGTTTCTGCAGGCTGCGCTGCACGTCTTCGGCAACGTCTTTCAGCTTTTCCGACCATGGCTTGGCCATCGCCACTGCGGCTTCGAACCAGGAATCGCTGGTTTCGTTGCCGGCGAACAGGGTGACGAAGTTTTTCTTCGGCATTTTGCACTGTTCAACGCACAGCTTCATGATGATGCGTTCCTGGGTGCGAACGCGGTCCATCATAGTGCGCATGCTGTTGACCAGGAAGTCGAACTGTTTCGGCACCAGGCGGAACTGCTTGAACACTTCAGACAGCTTCAGGATCTCGTCCGCTGCGCTGGCGTGGCTGCGGCCGTTCTTTTTGATCACCAGACGCGTCGCTTCATACTGATCGCGCAGCTCGGCGAACTTCTGACGCGCCAGCTCAGGATCGATGCTGTTGTCGTCTTCGGTGTCGTCGTCTTCGGCGTCCTCATCTTCTTCGTCGTCGTCTTGCTCTTCGCTCGACAGTTCAGAACCGATGTGGGTCGCGGTAGGGGCGATGTCCTCTTCCGCGTTAGGATCGACGAAGCCGGTGATCAGATCGGACAGGCGCGCTTCGCCCGCTTCGACGCGATCGTACTGCTCAAGCAGGTAGGTGATGGCTTCCGGGTATTCGGCAACCGAGCACTGCACCTGGTTGATGCCGTCTTCGATGCGCTTGGCGATGTCGATTTCGCCTTCGCGCGTCAGCAGTTCGACGGTACCCATTTCGCGCATGTACATGCGCACCGGGTCGGTGGTGCGGCCGATTTCGGATTCCACGCTGGACAGAACCTGTGCGGCGGCTTCTTCCGCATCTTCGTCCGTGCTGTTCGAGTTTTCGGCGAGCAGCAGGTCATCGGCGTCCGGTGCTTCTTCCATCACCTGGATGCCCATGTCGTTAATCATCTGGATGATGTCTTCGATCTGATCGGAGTCGACGATATCTTCCGGCAGATGGTCATTGACCTCAGCATAGGTCAGATAGCCTTGCTCCTTACCACGGGTGACAAGTAGCTTCAGCTGTGACTGCGGGTTTTGCTCCATAAGACGGTATCCACACTTCAGAGTATTTAGGTTGGTGTCGGTCGGCGAAACCGCCAACAATAGCATTTGGGGCGTTTTCGTTATCGCCGCGGCCCACTATGGCGGCACTGTGCAGGGCTCTGCCCTCGCAATTATCGGCACTTAAGCCGTTTGGTATTCAGTTTTTCTTCGCTAAAACCTGGTTGAGAGAACGGACTTCCTCACGTTCCTCCGGGCTCAGGCCGCGCGTTCTGGCCTGGGCGATCAGCGTTTCCAGCCGTTGCTCGAGCACCGAGTCGTACAGGCTGGCCAACGTATCCAAAAAGGTCTGTTCGACCATGTCCTCAACGATCATATGGTTCCATGTCGCCAAGGTTTCAAGCTGCTGGCTGAATTTGTTGTCGCGATACAGCTCCAGCAATTGCCCGGTCGTCAGGCCCGGCTGCGCCAAACAGGTCTGCACCAGTTCGACGAACAGCGGCAATCCCGCCTGTTTGGTCTGCTCCAACCCTTCCAGCGAAGGGATAAGTGTAGCCAACTGCGGATTTTGCACCAGTAACCCTATCAGTATACGCATGGTTGTGCGTTTTAGCTGGGGCGCCTGATAAGGATTCGCATTTTCCGCCTGCTTGGGCATCAGCTTGTCGAGCTGGCTGTCGTCCAGCAGCCCCAGCTTGTTGCCGAGCTCCTGACGCAGGTACAAGCGCAACGTTTCGCCCGGCACCTGAGTAATCAGCGGCAGCGCCAGCGTGCTCAGCTTGGCGCGCCCGTCCAGGCTGCTCAAATCCACCTGCGGCAGCAGGCTTTCGAACAGGAACGTGGACAGCGGCTGCGCCTGCTCCATTCGCTGTTCGAAGGCTTCTTTACCTTCTTTGCGCACCAGGGTGTCCGGGTCTTCACCGTCGGGCAAAAACATGAACCGCAGCTGGCGCCCATCGTTCAGGTACGGCAGCGCGGTTTCCAGCGCCCGCCAGGCCGCTTCGCGGCCGGCGCGGTCGCCGTCGTAGCAGCAAACGACGTTGTCGGTAGCGCGGAACAGCAGCTGAATGTGTTCAGCCGTCGTCGAGGTCCCGAGCGAGGCGACGGCATAATCGATGCCGAATTGCGCCAACGCCACCACGTCCATATACCCTTCCACCACCAGCAGCCGCTGGAGGGTAGGGTGGTTCTGCTGTGCTTCATACAGGCCGTACAGCTGGCGGCCCTTATGGAAAACTTCGGTTTCCGGCGAGTTCAGGTACTTCGGCATACCGTCGCCCAGCACGCGGCCGCCGAAGGCGATCACGCGCCCGCGCTTGTCGCGGATGGGGAACATCACCCGTTCGCGGAAACGGTCGTACGAACGCCCCTGATCGTTAGTCACCAGCATGCCGGCATCGTTCAATGCGCGGCGCGAGTCGGCATCGCGGCCGAAACGCTTCAGGGCGTTGTCCCATCCCGCCGGCGCGAAGCCGATGGCGAAATGGCGAATAACGTCGTCACTTAATCCGCGCTGCTGCAAATAGCTGCGCGCCGGTGCCCCGGAGGACTGCTGCAGTGACTGTTGATAGAACGCGCTGAGCTGCTCCATCAGTTGGTACAGGCTCTGGCGCTGATGGCGTTCGATCTGGGTCGGCCCGGTGCCCGCTTCGTAAGGCACTTCCAGCCCGTGCATGGTCGCCAGCTCTTCGATGGTTTCGACAAACTCGAGTCGGTCGTAATTCATCAAAAAGTCGACGGCGTTGCCGTGCGCACCACACCCAAAACAGTGATAAAACTGCTTTTCGCCATTAACGGTAAAGGAAGGCGTCTTTTCGTGGTGGAACGGACAGCACGCGTGGTAGTTCTTGCCTTGCTTCTTGAGCTTCACGCGGGCGTCGATCAAATCGACGATGTCGGTGCGAGCCAGCAAGTCATTGATAAATACGCGCGGAATTCGTCCAGCCATAAGCCCTTACTTCATTAGCCTATAAACGAGAACAAGCCGCGCATTCCTTTCGGAAAGCACGGCCTTCGTATGCAACTACTCGGTCTGCGCGATTTTGAAAATCAGAAATTCACGCGGTGGGGTTGCCCCCGAAGAATTAATACAGACGAGTGCGGCGTGCGTTTTCGCGAGCCAGTTTCTTCGCGTGACGTTTCACAGCAGAAGCTTTAGCGCGTTTACGTTCGGTAGTTGGTTTTTCATAAAACTCACGACGACGAACTTCAGCTAAAACACCCGCTTTTTCGCAAGAGCGTTTGAAACGACGCAGAGCAACGTCAAATGGCTCGTTTTCACGTACTTTAATTACCGGCATGTGCCTCTCACCTCAATAAAATTCGGTTTGCTGCTGGCCAAGCGCCAGCCTTTTCAAAATGGTGCGGAATTTTACTCCAATGGATGCTGCTTTGTAAAGCATCACAGCAAATTGAAACCCGCGTCGCTCTGCCGCAACGTGCGCAATTTTGCACCGGGCGCTGATTATAGACTAATCAGAAAAAAATGCTCGTATTTAATCGCTCGGGCATTTTCTGGATGAATCATCGACATAGGCGCAAGCCGGTGACAAGATGCGCCGCATCGGCGGTAAATGCGGCGGAATGTGGTAGACTGGCGGCCGCACGTGAATGATGGGAAATGTAATGCGAGTACTGGGTATAGAAACGTCCTGCGATGAAACCGGAATTGCAGTGTATGACGATCAAACCGGTTTGTTGGCCAACCAATTATACAGCCAGGTGAAGCTGCACGCCGACTACGGCGGCGTGGTGCCGGAACTGGCCTCCCGCGATCACGTGCGCAAAACCGTGCCGCTGATTCAGGCGGCGCTGAAAGAGGCCAACCTGACTCCGGCCGATATCGACGGCGTGGCTTATACCGCCGGGCCGGGCCTGGTAGGCGCGCTGCTGGTCGGCGCTACCGTCGGGCGTGCGCTGGCGTTCGCCTGGAACGTGCCGGCGGTGCCGGTACACCACATGGAAGGCCACTTGCTGGCGCCGATGCTGGAAGATAACCCGCCGGCGTTCCCGTTCGTCGCGCTGCTGGTCTCCGGTGGCCACACTCAGCTGATCAGCGTCACCGGCATCGGTGAGTATGCACTGTTGGGCGAGTCGATCGACGATGCCGCCGGCGAAGCGTTCGACAAAACCGCCAAGCTGCTCGGCCTGGATTATCCCGGCGGGCCGATGCTGTCGAAGATGGCGCAGCAGGGCACGGCGGGGCGTTTCACCTTCCCGCGGCCGATGACCGATCGTCCGGGGCTGGACTTTAGCTTCTCCGGGCTGAAAACCTTCGCCGCCAACACCATTCGCTCCAACGGCAACGACGATCAGACGCGTGCCGACATCGCCCGCGCCTTCGAGGATGCGGTGGTGGACACGCTGGCAATCAAGTGCAAACGCGCGCTGGAGCAGACCGGTTTCAAACGCCTGGTGATGGCCGGCGGCGTGAGTGCCAACCGCACGTTGCGCGCCAAGCTGGCGGAGATGATGCACAAGCGCGGTGGGGAGGTATTCTATGCCCGCCCGGAATTTTGCACCGACAACGGCGCGATGATCGCCTATGCCGGCATGGTGCGGCTGAAGAGCGGCGCCAACCCGGAGCTGAGCGTTTCGGTGCGGCCGCGCTGGCCGCTGGCGGAACTGCCTGCGGTATAAAGCAAAGGGCCGGATAATCCGGCCCTTCTGTTATTCGTCTTTCGGCTGGTCGCCGTTATCCGCATCCGCCTGGTTTTTCTTCTTGCGGAACTTGCCCCAAATCTTGCCTTCCTGGCCGCGCCACAGGCGCTGGATATTGTCGTGATGCCGCATCAGGATCAGGCAGGAGAGCATCGCTACCGGGAAGGTGAACTGCGGTTTGAACCACCAGACGTAGAACGGGGCGATAAGCGCGCTAACGATGGCGCCGAGCGAAGAGTAGCCGCTGAGCAGCACCGTCAACAGCCAGGTGCCGGTCATCAGGCCGGTCAGATCCCAGCCGATAGGCGCGATGGCGCCAAACGCCGTCGCCACGCCTTTACCGCCGCGGAAGTGGAAGAACACCGGATAGATGTGCCCCAGACAGGCGGCGATTGCCGTCAGGCCGAGGTACAGCGGCGGTACATCGAGTTTGTAGGCCAGCCAGACCGGCAACATCCCTTTCAGAATATCGAACACCAGCACCGCCGCCGCCGCCAGCCGGCCGCCGATGCGCAGGACGTTGGTCGCCCCGGGATTTCCTGAGCCATGCTCACGCGGGTCCGGCAGCCTGGCGATCCGGCAAACCAGGATCGCGCTCGAAATCGAGCCGCACAGATACGCGAAGATAATCATGCCAAGCGCGGTAGCACTCATAACGCGGTTCCGTTTAATAATGGTCGTTTTACTCGCAACATCTATGGATAATACGCACATTCCGCTGGAAGTGGTATCCGGCAAGGCCAAAAACAGAGAATGACGTGATGGATATCGTATTTATTGAAGAGCTTACCGTAATTACCACCATTGGCGTTTATGAGTGGGAACAGGGCATTCGTCAGAAGCTGGTGTTCGATATCGAAATGGGCTGGGATAACCGGCCGGCCGCCGCCAGCGACGACGTAACTGACTGTCTGAGCTATGCCGACGTCAGCGATGCCGTGATCCAACACGTGGAGTCGAACCGCTTCGCCCTGGTGGAACGCGTGGCGGAGGAAATATCTGAAATTTTGCTTCAGCGCTTCAATTCCCCGTGGGTCCGTATTAAGGTCAGCAAACCGGGCGCTGTAGCACATGCCAATCGGGTCGGCGTGATCATTGAGCGCGGCACTCGTCCCGCATGATTTTATGTCATCTGCTTGCAACGAAAGACCGTTAAGCTGGTCTTAATCCTGAGAATTGTTTTAGCGGCATTGTCTTTAAGCACTGCCGCTTTTTTATGTGATAGCCGTTATTTTATAGGGTGAGCGAAGCACATGGCTGACATGCATTCACTGTTTATTGCGTTTGTTCTTGGGGTTGTCGAGGGGTTAACCGAATTTCTGCCGGTGTCTTCCACCGGGCATATGATTATCGTTGGCGAGTGGCTGGGCTTTACCGGCGACAAAGCCAAAACCTTTGAAGTCATCATCCAGCTGGGGTCGATCCTGGCCGTCGTCGTGATGTTCTGGCGCCGGTTGTTCGGCCTGATCGGCATCCATTTCGGCGGCAAGCCGGTGAAGCACGAGGGCAAAACCAGCGGTCAGCTGAAGCTGGGGCACATCCTGCTGGCGATGATCCCGGCGGTGGTGCTGGGCCTGGCCTTCCATGATTTCATCAAGTCGCTGTTCGCGCCGAAAAACGTGATGTATGCGTTGGTGGTCGGCGGTCTGCTGCTGCTGGCGGCGGAATGGCTGAAGCCGAAGAAACCGAGCGCGGAAGGGCTGGATGACATCACCTACCGCCAGGCGTTCATGATCGGCTGCTTCCAGTGCCTGGCGCTGTGGCCGGGCTTCTCCCGTTCGGGTTCCACTATCGCCGGCGGTATGCTGGTTGGCGTGAACCGCTATGCGGCGTCCGAGTTCTCCTTCATTTTGGCGGTGCCGATGATGATTGGTGCCAGCGGCCTGGATCTGTACAAGAGCCTGCACTTCCTGACCTGGGGCGATCTGCCGATGTTTGCCGTCGGCTTCGTTACTGCCTTCGTGGTGGCGCTGATTGCGATCAAGACCTTCCTGTCGCTGATCAAACGCATCTCGTTCGTGCCGTTCGCCATCTACCGCTTTATCGTGGCGGCCGTGGTTTACATGGTGTTCCTGTAAGCCCGATACCAAGAAAAAACCCCGCTCTGCGGGGTTTTTTTATGCCTGATCGTTGATAATCGTTTGGGTGAGCTTCCACTCGGCCAGCGCCTGCTGGCGGCGGCGTTTGAGCTCGTCGCGGATCGCGGTGCCCTGCAGCCCGCTGGCTACCACCTCTTTAATCGATACCGCGCTCGCCACCTGATACGCCTGGCGCAGATAGTCGCCCTGCGGATAGGGATTCTTCTCAAAGCCGGTGCGTCCGCGCGCGTCCGCTTCGCTGGTCAGGATCATCTGCTCCAGCCTCTGGGGCTTGCGCCAGACGTCGATGGCGTCGAACAGCTTCAATAGGGTCTCCGGCCGCAGCTTGTTCACGGTGTGGATCAGATCATGGTACTCGGCCACCAGCTTGCTCAGATCGCGCACCGGGTTAGGCACCCGCAGCCGCTGGCACAGCGCCTCGACCAGCCGTACGCCCGCCGGGCCGTGGCCGTGGTGATGCGGCCAGAACTCTTTTGGCGTCAACCCTTTGCCGAGGTCATGGCACAGGGTGGCGAAGCGCACGTCCACCTCCGGCGTGAGGCGGGCGGCGATCGCCAGCGCCATCAGCGTGTGCACGCCGGTGTCGATCTCCGGGTGCCACTTGGCGGGGGCCGGCACGCCGAACAGCGCGTCGATTTCCGGGAACAGCACCGCCAGCGCATCGCAATCGCGCAGCACCTGAAAATAGACCTGCGGGCTCTGGCTTTGCAGCGCCTTTTCGGTTTCCTTCCAGACGCGTTCGGCGGTCAGCGCAGCCAGTTCACCGCCGTGCGCCATTTGGCGCATCAGGGCCAACGTTTCGTCGGCGATGCGAAAACCCAGGTGGGCGAAGCGGGCATTGAAACGCGCCACGCGCAGTACTCGCAGCGGATCTTCGCCGAACGCGTCGGAAACGTGGCGCAGCACGCGCGCCTGCAGATCGGCCACGCCGCCGTAAGGGTCAATCAGCTCCCCTTCGGCGGAACGGGCGATGGCGTTGATGGTCAGATCGCGCCGCAGCAGATCTTCCTCCAGCGTGACGTCCGGCGCGGCATAGCAGGTAAAACCGGTGTACCCTTGGCCGGATTTGCGCTCCGTGCGCGCCAGCGCGTATTCCTCATGAGAATCGGGGTTGAGGAACACCGGGAAATCTTTGCCGACCTGTTGGTAACCCAATGCCAGCAGCTCTGCCGGCGTGGCGCCCACCACCACCCAATCATGATCGACCACCGGAATATTGAGCAGGCTGTCGCGAACGGCGCCGCCGACCAGATAAATCTGCACTGTTGACTCCTGAATATCGTGTAAGGCTCTGTCTATCAGATTACATGAATTGACCGCGGGATGTCGGCACCAATGAAAAGGGCGCCCGCAGGCGCCCATACTCAAACTGAACGATACTGAGATCAGTTCATCCAGCGATTGTTGTTCTTGCGGCGCGGGATCAGGTGCGGCAACAGCAGACCCAACAGCAAACCGACGCCGGCAACGCCGCCGCCGTACATGAACCACTGCAGAATAATGGTGCGCTGTTTATCGTCGAGCTGCAGGTTAACGGCGTTGACCTTCTTCTGCGCGACCACCAGCTGGTTTTTCAGATCCTGGTTTTCCTTCTGCAGGCTGCTGATGGTGCTGTCGCTGCCCGCGACTTTTTCCTGCATTTCCGAGGTGCGCTGGTTCCAGGTGTTATCGATGTTGGCCAGTTTGTCGGTCAGGGTTTTCACCTGCTGTTCCAGCTCGGGCACGCGGGTGCGCAGGCTTGGCGTCTGGCTGAGCTGATCGAGCGGGATCCAGGTGGTGCGGCCTTTGGGATCGCGGATCTGGCCGTAATTGGTGCTGTCGTTGACGCTCAGCAGGGTCACTTCTTCACCGGCGTTCAGAGTGCCGACAATACGGTACTGATTACCTGGGCCGCTATGGACATAAGTGCTTAACTCATCGGAGATATAGCGTTTATCTTCGGCATGTGCGGCCCAAGTGATGCTGAAGCTCAGCGCGGCAAGGAAAATCAGGCGTAATTTCTGCATTAGTTCATCGTTTCTGGGTGAATTTATGGAACGATAGTAGAGGGTTCAGTCTGACGACGCAACGCCAAAACCGGAATGAGAACTATCTTACTGTGGCTGATTCTGTGAGTTGCGCAGCGTTTTATAACGTAACAGGTTTTTTCTACAGTTAGCAGGGTTAAGGCGCCGGGAATCGCGGTAAGATAACGGCAACTGTGCGTCAGTGGGCAGCATACGGCGGGCCGAGCGCGCCGCGCTGAAACCGACGCGAATGCGTAACTTATTGGTGTTAAAGAATTATGACCGTTGAAATTGAACTGAAATTCATCGCCGCGCCGCAAGCGGTGGCCGCTCTGCCACACTGGCTCGCCGCCTGGCCGCATCAGCATTCCGCGCCGCAAAAGCTGACCAACATTTACTTCGAAACGGCCGACAACTTCCTGCGCCGTCACGACATGGGGCTGCGCATTCGCGGTTTCGACGATCGCTATGAGATGACCATCAAAACCGCCGGTAAAGTGGTGGCCGGCCTGCACCAGCGCCCGGAATACAATGTCGCCATCGCCGAACCGCAGCTGGCGCTGGCGCAGTTTCCTGCCGACATCTGGCCGCAGGATTGCGATATCGCGGCGCTGCAGCAGGCGTTGCAACCGCTGTTCCGTACCGATTTTGTGCGTGAGAAGTGGGTGGTTACTTACGGCCAAAGTGAGATAGAGATTGGCCTGGATCAGGGTGAGGTGCGCGCCGGTGATCTCAGCGAAGCCCTGAGCGAGATAGAACTGGAGTTGCTGAAAGGCAACACCGCCGATCTGCTGGCATTGGCCGGTGAGCTGGCGGCGCACGATGGGCTGCGTCAGGGCAGCCTGAGCAAGGCGGCGCGTGGTTACCACCTGGCGCAGGGCAATCCGCCGCGCGAGGTGCGCTCGCTGCAGGTGCTGAAGCCGGCGGCGAAGGCGACCGTGGAGCAGGGGATGATCGCCGCCTTCGAACTGGCGCTGAACCACTGGCAGTACCATGAAGAGCTGTGGCTGCGCGGCGACGCGCAGGCGCGCGGGGCGGTCATCGAAGCGGTCGGCACGATCCGCCAGGCGCTGGTGATCTTCGGCGGCCTGGTGCCGCGCAAGGCCAGCGCCGATCTGCGCGCCCGTCTGACCGAACTCGAACCATTGTTGGCGGATAAAGCCGCGCAACCAGAGACCCTGTGCTACAGCACAGCTTACCTGCAATGTAAGTTGGCGCTCACATCATGGCTGGTGAGCGGCGCCTGGAGGCCGTTTATCGATGCCAAAGGGCAGACCAAGCTGGACGGTTCTTTCAAACGCTTTAGCGACATCATGCTGGGGCGCAGCGGCGCGGAGCTGAAAGAAGCCTTCAGCCGTACGCTGAACGAAGATGAATATCAGGAACAATTGCCGCGCCTGACGCGTCAGATTTCGGCGCTGATCCTGCTGTCGGGCGCTTACCCCGACGAGCAGACCGGGCCTTATATCGACGCCTGGCGCGAGTTGCAGGCGGCGCTGAGCGAGCGCCGCCAGGGCTGGTATGAAGCCAGCCGCAAACAGGCCTTATCGCATGCGCCATTCTGGTTAAACGGCGCGCTTCGTTAATCCAGTCGGCCCGCCAGCCGTGGGCCGCAGAACGGGTCATACACTATGTCGCCACTTTCAGCCGCGTTACAGGCTCAGGCACAGCAGGTTGTGCAGCGTTTTCAGGAAGTTCACGGCGCGGACAGCGCCTTTAGCGAGCAGGAGCAGTGGGTGCTGGCGTCGAGCGACTTCGTCAGCGACGCGCTGCTCGCACAGCCGGCCTGGCTCGCGACGCTGCGCGAGCAGCCGCCGGCGCCCGGCGAGTGGCAACACTATGCCGCCTGGCTGCAGGACGAGCTGGAAGAGGTGCGTGACGAAGCGCAGCTGATGCGCACGCTGCGCCTGTTTCGCCGCGAGACGCTGGTGCGTATCGCCTGGGCGCAGGCGCAGGGGCTGTGTTCGACCGAAGAAACGCTGCTGCAGCTGAGCGGGCTGGCGGAGACGCTGATCGTCAGCGCCCGCGACTGGCTGTACCAAACCTGCTGCCGCGAGTGGGGCACGCCGTGCAACGCCGCCGGCGAACCGCAGCCGCTGCTGATCCTCGGCATGGGCAAGCTGGGCGGCGGCGAGCTGAATTTCTCGTCGGATATCGATCTGATCTTCGCCTACCCGGAAAATGGTCAAACCCAGGGCGGGCGGCGCGAGCTGGACAATGCCCAGTTCTTCACCCGCCTCGGCCAGCGGCTGATCAAGGCGCTGGATCAACAGACCATCGACGGCTTCGTCTATCGCGTCGACATGCGGCTGCGGCCGTTCGGCGACAGCGGCCCGTTGGTGATGAGCTTCGCGGCGCTGGAAGATTATTATCAGGAGCAGGGGCGCGACTGGGAGCGCTATGCGATGGTGAAGGCGCGCCTGATGGGCGGGGCGGAAGACGCCTACAGCCAGGAGCTGCGCAAAACCCTGCGGCCGTTCGTGTTCCGCCGCTACATCGATTTCAGCGTCATCCAGTCGCTGCGCAACATGAAGGGCATGATCGCCCGTGAAGTACGGCGTCGCGGCCTGAAGGACAACATCAAGCTGGGCGCCGGCGGCATTCGCGAAATCGAATTCATTACCCAGGTATTCCAGCTGATCCGCGGCGGCCGCGAGCCGGCGCTGCAGGGGCGTTCGCTGCTGCCGACGCTGCAGGCGGTGGGTGAGCTGGGGCTGCTGGAGGCCGAGCAGGTGCGGGCGCTGAGCGCCGCCTACCTGTTCCTGCGGCGGTTGGAGAACTTGCTGCAGGCGATCGGCGATCAGCAAACCCAGACGCTGCCGCAGGAGGCACTCGATCAGGCGCGGTTGGCCTACGGCATGGGATTGGCGGATTGGCCGGCGCTGATGGCGGCGCTGGACGCGCACATGCAGGCGGTGCGCGCGGTGTTCGACGACCTGATCGGCGACGATAGCCCGGATGTCGGCGAAGATCCCGATTACCAGCACTACCACAGCCTGTGGCAGGACGCGCTGGAGGAGAACGAGCTGGCGCCGCTGACGCCGCACCTCGATGAAGAGGGGCGCCGACAGATGCTGCGCACCATCGCCGATTTTCGTCACGACGTCGACAAGCGCACCATCGGCCCGCGCGGCCGCGACGTGCTCGATCAGCTGATGCCGCGCCTGCTGGCGGAGGTATGCCCGCGGCAGGACGCGCCGACCGCGCTGGTGCGGCTGGCGCAGCTGCTGCTCAGCATCGTCACCCGCACCACCTACCTCGAATTGTTGGTGGAGTACCACGCGGCGCTCAGCCATCTGATCCGCCTGTGCGCCGCGTCGCCGATGGTTGCCAACCAGCTGTCGCGTTACCCGCTGCTGCTGGACGAGCTGCTGGATCCGGCCACGCTGTATCAGCCGGTGGCGCTGGACGCCTACCGCAGCGAACTGCGCCAGTATCTGCTGCGGGTGCCGGAAGACGACGAAGAGCAAAAGCTGGAGGCGCTGCGCCAGTTCAAGCAGGCGCAGCAGCTGCGCATCGCCGCTGCGGATATCGCCGGCGCGCTGCCGGTGATGAAAGTGAGCGATCACCTGACTTATTTGGCGGAGGCGATCATCGACGCGGTGGTGCAACAGGCCTGGAGCGACATGGTGGCGCGTTACGGCCAGCCGACCCATCTGCAGGAACGCGAAGGGCGCGGCTTTGCGGTGATCGGCTACGGCAAGCTGGGCGGTTGGGAGCTGGGGTACAGTTCCGACCTCGATCTGGTGTTCCTGTTGGATTGCCCGCCGGAAGTGATGACCGACGGCGATCGCTGCATCGACGGCCGTCAGTTCTACCTGCGGCTGGCACAGCGGGTGATGCATCTGTTCAGCACCCGCACCTCCTCCGGCATTCTGTATGAGGTTGACGCGCGTCTGCGGCCTTCCGGTGCGGCGGGGATGCTGGTCAGCACCGTCGAAGCGTTCGCCGACTACCAGCAAAACGAAGCCTGGACCTGGGAGCATCAGGCCCTGGTGCGTGCGCGCATCGTGCATGGTGATCCGGCGCTGCATCAGCAGTTTGACGCAATCCGGCGCGAGATCCTGTGCAAAACGCGCGATGCGCAGACCCTGAAGCGCGAAGTGCGCGAGATGCGCGAAAAGATGCGCAACCATCTCGGCAGCAAGCAGCGCGATCTGTTTGATATCAAAACCGATGAGGGCGGCATAACCGACATCGAATTTATCGCCCAATATCTGGTCTTACGCTATGCGCCGGGTGAACCGCGCCTGACGCGTTGGTCGGACAACGTGCGCATCTTCGAGCTGATGGCCAATTACGACATCATGCCGGAAGAGGAAGCGCGCGCGCTGACCCAGGCCTATGTCACCATGCGCGACGAGATCCACCACCTGGCGCTGCAGGAACATTCCGGCAAGGTCGGCAGCGGGCTGTTTGCCGCCGAGCGCGAACAGGTACGCGCCAGCTGGGCCAAATGGCTGGATTAATACCTTTTTGCGGGTATTCCGGCGGTCTGTGGTAATATCTGCGCCACTAAAATTTTGTTCTTTTTTGGAGTTATCGGATGAAAGTTACGCTGCCTGATTTTCGCCGCGCCGGTGTGCTGGTGGTCGGTGACGTCATGTTGGATCGCTATTGGTATGGGCCGACCAGCCGCATTTCACCGGAAGCCCCGGTGCCGGTGGTCAAGGTCGATACCATCGAAGAGCGTCCCGGCGGCGCGGCTAACGTGGCGATGAACATCGCTTCGCTGGGCGCCACTTCCCGTCTGGTGGGCCTGACCGGCATCGACGATGCGGCGCGGGCGCTGAGCGCCAAGCTGAATGAAGTCAACGTGCGCTGCGACTTCGTCTCGGTGCCGACCCATCCGACCATCACCAAGCTGCGCGTGCTGTCCCGCAACCAGCAACTGATCCGTCTCGACTTCGAAGAAGGCTTCTCCAACGTTGATCCACAGCCGATGCTGGAGCGTATTCAGCAGGCGCTGCCGCAGATCGGCGCGCTGGTGCTGTCCGATTACGCCAAGGGCGCGCTCAGCCAGGTGCAGGGCATGATCCAACTGGCGCGCGCCGCCAAGGTGCCGGTGCTGATCGATCCGAAAGGGTCCGATTTCGAGCGCTATCGCGGCGCGACGCTGCTGACGCCGAACCTGTCCGAGTTCGAAGCGGTGGTGGGCCACTGCAAGGATGAAGCGGAACTGGTGGAACGCGGTATGAAGCTGGTGGCGGATTTCGAGCTGTCGGCGCTGCTGGTTACCCGTTCAGAACACGGCATGACGCTGTTGCAGCCGGGCGTTGAACCGCTGCACTTGCCGACCCAGGCGCAGGAAGTGTTTGATGTGACCGGCGCCGGCGACACCGTGATCGGTGTGCTGGCCGCCTCGCTGGCCGCCGGTAACTCGCTGGAAGAGTCCTGTTTCCTGGCCAACGCTGCCGCCGGCGTGGTGGTGGGCAAGCTCGGTACCTCCACCGTGTCACCGATCGAGCTGGAAAACGCGGTGCGTGGCCGCGCCGAAACCGGTTTTGGCGTGATGACCGAAGCGCAGTTGAAGCATGCCGTCGCGCAGGCGCGTCAGCGCGGCGAAAAAGTGGTGATGACCAACGGCATCTTCGACATTTTGCATGCCGGCCACGTCTCTTATCTGGCCAACGCCCGCAAGCTGGGCGATCGCCTGATCGTGGCGGTGAACAGCGATGCGTCGACCAAGCGCCTGAAAGGGGAAACACGCCCGGTCAACGCGCTGGAGAACCGCATGATTGTACTGGGCGCGCTGGAAGCGGTGGATTGGGTGGTGCCGTTCGAAGAGGACACGCCGCAGCGCTTGATCGCCGACATTCTGCCGGATCTGCTGGTGAAAGGCGGCGATTACAAACCGGAAGAGATTGCCGGCAGTGCGGAAGTGTGGGCCAACGGCGGCGATGTCAAAGTGTTGAACTTTGAAGACGGCCTGTCGACCACCAACATCATCAAAGCGATTAAAGACGGGCGCGGCTAACGCCGGGTAATCTAAAGAACAAGGGCGCGCGGTTCATACAGGTGCGCGCCCTTGGCGGAAATTATTCGTCTTCCTGCTTGGCTGCCGGCGCCGTGCTCAGTTTGCTTTCCAGCTCGGCCATGCGCTGTTCCAACAGCGCCAGCTTCTCGCGGGTGCGCAACAGCACCTGAGTCTGCACGTCGAACTCTTCGCGGTTAACCAAATCCAGGCGGGTCAACTGCGATTGCAGGACCTGACGGATTTTTTTCTCAACGTCTTCCCCGAATTCACGAACGCCTTTAGGCATGGACTCATGAACCTGGCGTGCGATTTGTTCGATTTTTTTCGGGTCAATCATGGCGTATCCCTTTCAGAGTTTAATAGCTGCCGCTTAGTGTAATGCGAGTTGCCCGCCGGATAAACACCATTAAGCGCATTCGCCGCGCGTGGCCGAATTGTGCTTTTGCCAATTGCCCTGTCTATCCATTAGCGTTATAGTCATCTTGCTTATTCTCAGGGCGGGGTGAAAGTCCCCACCGGCGGTAAATCACCTTCTACGGTGAAAGCCCGCGAGCGCTCAGCCAGCCTGTAAAGGCCGGTTAGAGGTCAGCAGATCCGGTGTAATTCCGGGGCCGACGGTTATAGTCCGGATGGGAGAGAGTAACGGTATCTGCCGGGCATGCGCCCGCTTGCGTTATTTTTTTAGCTATTGCTAGCTACTCCTCAAGATCGCCCTGGTTCTGGTAATCCATAATTTTTAATGAGGTTTTTTACCATGAATCAGACGCTACTTTCAGACTTCGGCACGCCGACAGAACGCGTTGAACGCGCGATTGACGCACTGCGCAACGGGCGCGGCGTAATGGTGCTCGATGATGAAAATCGTGAAAACGAAGGTGACATGATCTTCGCCGCGGAAACCATGACCGTTGAGCAGATGGCGCTGACCATTCGCCACGGCAGCGGTATCGTGTGCCTGTGCATCACCGAAGAACGCCGTCAGCAGCTTGAGCTGCCGATGATGGTGACCAACAACTCCAGCCAGTTCCAGACCGCCTTCACCGTGACCATCGAAGCGGCGCAGGGCGTGACCACCGGGGTTTCCGCTTCCGATCGCCTGACCACCATCCGCGCGGCGGTGGCAGACAGCGCCAAGCCGAGCGACCTGAACCGTCCGGGCCACGTGTTCCCGCTGCGTGCGCAGCCGGGCGGCGTGCTGAGCCGTCGCGGCCACACCGAAGCGACCATCGATCTGGTCTCCATGGCCGGTTTCAAACCTGCCGGCGTGCTGTGTGAACTGACCAACGACGATGGCAGCATGGCGCATGCACCGGAAGTGATTACCTTCGCCAAACAGCACGACATGGTAGTGCTGACCATCGAAGATCTGGTGGCCTACCGCCAGGCGCACGAGAAAAAAGCCAGCTGATAGCCGGCCGCTTTCAACGATAAAAAAGCCGCGTTACGCGGCTTTTTTTGTGGCTACCGTTTTGACAGGCGTTCGCCGATGCGGCTGGCGTAATTCATCACGTGGAAGGTGTAGTTCTCCTCAACCGTACCCTGGAACAGATGCGCCCAGGGGCCGATGGCGTAGATGCCGAGATCTTCCCCGCCGTGCGTCTCGCTTTTCAGCGGCACCAGCGCCGGCTGAATAAAGTCGGGCGCGGTGGTTTGCTCCATGGTCAATGCCGGGCGCTCGGCCAGCGGGATTGTGCCGCCGGGGCCGTTGGCGAAACCGAGGGTGGTGTAGGGCTTGCCGTCGCTGCCCAGCCGAGGTTTACCGTCGACGCCGACGGAAATGCCGAGGATAGGATTGCCGCGCTTGGCATAGCCGGCGATGGTCAGCGTGTGGCTGTGATCGCCGGTCACGATCACCAGCGTTTCGTCCAGGTTGACCTTGCCGACGATGGTTTTCACCGCCTCGTTCAGGGCGACCGCGTCGCTCAGTGTGCGGTAGGCGTTGCCGTTATGGCTGCCGTGATCGACGCGCCCGCCTTCTACCAGCAACAGATAGCCTTCGGGATTCCTGGCCAGAATATCGATGGCCTTGCCGGTCATCTCTGCCAGTGAAGGTTCTCCCGCCGCGTCTTGCCGTCGATCGTGCTCGAAGTTCATGTGTGATGGCTCGAACAGGGCCAACAGGTGGTCGACCTTACCCGACTCGATTTTATCGAACTGTGCCTTATTCCATACGTATTGCCCACGCTCGCCGTAGCGCTGCAGCCAGGCCTGCGTCAGGTCGCGACCATCCTTTCTGGCGCCTGTTTTGCTGGGATATTCCGGATCGCTCACGCTGTCGGGCAGGAAGTTGGCGCGCCCACCGCCCATCGCCACGTTCAGGCCGTTGCCGTATTTCATTTCCACCAGCTGGCGCGCGATGTCGCGGCAGCCTGCGGCCAGGGCGTCCGCCGGCATTTTGGCGTCAGACTCCCAGTCGCGGTTGGCGATATGGGCATAGGTGGCGCCCGGCGTGGCGTGGGTAATGGTCGCGGTTGTCACGGCGCCGGTGGCCATGCCGAGCGTTGCGGCCATCTCCCAGAGCGTGGTGACGGCCTTGGTTTGCTGATCCTCGCAATTGTTGAGGGTGGCCGTATGGTTGAGGCCCATCAGATCGTTGATGGTTTTGACGCCGGTGGTCATTGCCACCGCGCTGGGCGCGGAGTCGGTGATTTGGGCGTCGGCGGAATAGGTTTTGGCCGCCGCCAAATAGGGGAAGGCTTCCCAGGCCAGCACGTTGGACTCGCCATCCACGCCGCGCTGCTGCCCTTCAAAAATGCGGGCGGCGGTCACGGTGGAAAATCCCATGCCGTCACCGACCACCAGAATGACGTTTTTGGCGCGGTTGGTGTTTGGCGTCTGCTTCAGCCGCTGTTGCAGCTGGGCTTGCGCCTGAAGGAAGTAAGGGTCTTCGCGCTGCGTCAGCGGCGCGTTGTCCACCGCGCCGGCGGCGACTGCCCCCGTGGCGAACAAGGTCATGGAAAGCGCCAGGCGGGTTGCCAGTGTGAGTCTGAACATGAATTCCTCCTTGGTGAGACGTGATTCCCGTAGCGCCGACGGGCTGCCAACACCCTGTCGACTGAAGGAGGAGTGTATAGATCGCGTTAACAAAGAGTACATAAATTGTTCACAAATTAGATCTGTGTGGCAGTAATGCCATGGTATTCACGTTGATTATTAATCATTTGAAAAATATGCATTTTTTAAATTTTTGTTTGCCAGTCTATTTTTCCGGCTTTTATTTCAAATTTATTGAATATCTTCATCACGGTTATCCGGCTGTGTTGATGCGTCAAAGCGCGTAATGTAGCGGCATAGCACAATTTGAACTGAGGATCCCACTATGAACACCTCTCGTATGCCGGCACTGTTTCTTGGCCACGGTAGCCCGATGAACGTGCTGGAAGACAACCGTTACACCCGGGCATGGCGTGCGTTGGGTGAGTCATTGCCGCGGCCGAAGGCGATCGTGGCGGTTTCTGCGCATTGGTATACCCGTGGCACTGCGGTCACTGCGATGGAAAAGCCCAAAACCATTCACGACTTCGGCGGGTTCCCGCAGGCGCTGTTTGATACCCGTTATCCGGCGCCGGGCTCTCCCGCGCTGGCCACGCAGCTGCAGCACATTCTGGCGCCGGTGCCGGTGACGGCCGATCTCGGTGAGTGGGGGTTGGATCACGGTACTTGGGGCGTATTGATCAAGATGTATCCCAATGCCGATATCCCGGTGGTGCAGCTCAGCGTCGACGGCACGCAGCCGGCAGCCTATCACTATGAGCTGGGTCGTAAACTGGCGGCGCTGCGGGATGAGGGTGTGATGATCGTCGCCAGCGGCAACGTGGTACACAACCTGCGCATGGTGAAATGGCAGGGCGATACCAGCGCCTACCCGTGGGCGGAATCGTTCAATAACTTTGTACGGGATAACCTGCGCTATCGAGGCGACAACCACCCGCTGGTGGATTTCATGCGCCATGAGGGCGCGGCGTTGTCGAATCCGACGCCGGAACACTATCTGCCATTGCTGTACGTGCTTGGCGGCTGGGATGGAAAAGAGGCCATCAGCGTGCCGATCGACGGTATCGAAATGGGGGCGCTGAGCATGCTGTCGGTGCAGGTGGGGTAAATAAAAAACGCCAGTCAGAGACTGGCGTTTTGTCTTCAGCGGGGTGATCAGCCGAGGATGGTGTGCGGATAGAAGCGCGACAGATCCTGCGTGATCAGTTCGCGATCTTCGCGCAGGCCGATGCCGCAGGGTTGATCGTTCACCAGCCAGCTGCCGATCAGCGTGTAGCTGTCTTCGAACTTCGGCAGCGGATGGAACTGCTGCACGATCATGCCTTCTTCACCGTACGGCCCATCGACGCGCGCCACTTCCTGACCGTTTTCGACGATCTGAATATTGGCGCCTTCGCGTGAGAACAGCGGTTTGGTGACGTAATGATCCATCGGCGGATGATCGTCTTGCGCGAAATAAGCCGGCAACAGGTTAGGGTGGTTAGGGAACATTTCCCACAGCAGCGGCAGCAGCGCCTTGTTGGAGATGATGCTCTTCCAGGCCGGCTCCAGCCAACGCACGCCGGCGTCTTCCAGCTTGGTGGAGAACATCTCGCGCAGCATGAATTCCCACGGGTAGAGCTTGAACAGGTTGCCGATCACCTGATCCTGCAGATCGGTGAACTGACCTTTCTCGCCAAGACCAATCTCTTCCATGAACAGGAACTCGGTCGGCAGACCGGCTTCCTGCGCGCAGTCCTGCAGATATTGCACCGTGCCGCGATCTTCTTCGCTGTCCTGGCAGCAGGCCAGGTGCAACAGGCCGAAGCCGTGATGCGCTTTCAGCTCGGCGAAACGCTCGATCAGCTTCTCCTGCAGGCTGTTGTACTGATCCGATTCCGGATCCAGCTTGCCGGCGTTGATCTGGTCTTCCAGCCACAGCCACTGGAAGAAGGCCGCCTCATACAGCGAGGTTGGCGTATCGGCGTTGTTCTCCAGCAGCTTCGGCGGGTTGACGCCGTCGTAGGCCAGATCGAGACGCGAATACAGCGACGGCTGGTTGGTGCGCCAGGAACTGCGCACGAACTCCCAGGTGTGTTTCGGAATGCAGAACTTGGCCATCAGCTCATCGCTGCCGACCACCTTTTCCACCACCTGCAGGCACATCTGGTGCAGCTCGGCGGTTGCGTTTTCGATCTCTTCAATCTGCGCCAGCGTGAACTGGTAATAGGCGTCTTCACACCAGTACGGCTCGCCGTACATGGTGTGGAAACGGAAACCGAACTCGGTCGCTTTTTCACGCCAGTCCGGGCGCTCGGTAATAGCAATACGTTTCATGCATCAACCGCCCATGCTGCGAGAGCCGGAGTTGGAAGTGGCGCTGCTGCGCTGCATGCTGGTCTGCTTGGCCACGGTCTCGCCGAAACCACCGCGGGTCACGGTGTTGGTGACCGCAGGCTTTGGCGCCATGGCGGTTTTCGGCACCGTCATGGTGCGGCCGCCGGCGGTGGCCGGGCCGTAGCTCTTGCCGCTGGCGTCGACAAACTTGCCGTTCGCCGGGCTGGCGGCGTTCTTGGAAGTGAACAGTGGCTGCTGCGCGAAGCCGGAACCGCCCATCAGGCGGCCCATCATGTAGCCCGCCATCAGCGGCATCCAGAAGCTGCCGCTGCTTTGCGATTCCGCCGCCATGCCGGCCTGTGCCGGCGCCTGGGTGCACTGCGCTTCGCCGAACTCGGCGACGCAGTCTTCGCGGGTGGCGTATTTCGGCGCGGTTTTCGCCGCTTCTTGCAGGGCGTTGTTGTAGGCGGTGGTGCACTGCTCGCTCATCGAAGGATTGGCGCGCGAACAGTCATCGGCATTTTGATACAGGGAGACCGTTTCATCGCTCTTCTCACAGCCGGCCAGCATAAAGACGGCGCTGATCGCCAAGGCCACGGGCGCGACACGGTAGCTGCGCCAGGATTTGCGGAACGTCTCTTGGTTGATGTTTTTTGTCCGTTTCATCGTTATCAATCCCATCATGCGGGCTGTTTTCGCCCTTTCCCAGTAGTGGCGCTAAGGATAGGGGAAACATGGTCAAAATTAAAGCTGAAACGTCCGTAGAATCCACTCTTTACGCAGTTATACGTTGGGGTGTGCGCCAGTTCGCTTTCGCGGCGAAAAAACGCGCGTTGGCGTTTCATCATGAAACGTTATCGCTATGATGATGTTCCATAATGGAACAAAAATCGCGAAGCTCGCCAGGCGGGTGGCAGGCGCTCATAGTCGAAGCACAACAACAAGCCGACGGCGAAGTCGGCGCGTCATCACCTGATATCTGAACGTTACCATCGCCAACTCCCTACAAGGATCCGGTTATGTTGAGAATCATCCAGTCACCAGGTAAATACATTCAGGGCGCCAATGCGCTAGCCGTCGTCGGCGAATACGCCAAATCCCTCGCCGATCATTACCTGGTGATCGCCGACGACTTCGTGATGCAGCTGGCGGGCGACACCCTAATGGGCAGCCTGCAGCAGCACGGCGTGAAACATCACGCGGCCCGCTTCAACGGCGAGTGCTGCCGCAAAGAGATAGACCGGCTCGGCCGCGAGCTGCAGGCCCACGGTTGCCGCGGAGTGATCGGCGTCGGCGGTGGTAAGACGCTCGACACCGCCAAGGCCGTCGCCCACTACCAACAGCTGCCGGTGGTGCTCATTCCCACCATTGCTTCCACCGATGCGCCGACCAGCGCGCTGTCGGTTCTCTACACCGAACAGGGCGAATTCGCCGAATACCTGATCTACCCGCGCAACCCAGATATGGTGGTGATGGACAGTTCCATCATCGCCAACGCGCCGGTGCGCCTGCTGGTGGCCGGCATGGGCGACGCGCTTTCCACCTATTTCGAGGCGCAGGCCTGCTTCGACGCTCAGGCCACCAGCATGGCCGGCGGCAAATCGACGCTGGCGGCGCTCAGTCTGGCGCGGCTGTGCTATGACACGCTGCTGGCCGAAGGGGTGAAGGCCAAGCTGGCGGTCGAGGCCGGCGTGGTAACGGAAGCGGTGGAGCGCATTATTGAGGCCAATACGTATTTGAGCGGCATCGGCTTCGAGAGTAGCGGGCTGGCGGCGGCGCACGCCATTCACAACGGTTTCACCGTGCTGGAAGAGTGCCACCACCTGTATCACGGCGAAAAAGTGGCGTTCGGCACCTTGGCGCAGCTGGTATTGCAGAACAGCCCGATGGCGCAGATTGAAACCGTGTTGGCGTTTTGCCATGACATCGGCCTGCCGATCACGCTGGCGCAGATGGGCGTCACCGGCGACGCGACGGCGAAGATGATGGCGGTGGCCGAGGCCAGTTGCGCCGCCGGCGAAACCATTCACAACATGCCGTTCAAGGTCACCCCTGCGGGCGTGCAGGCGGCGATCCTGACGGCGGACAGGCTGGGCGCCGCCTGGCTGCAGCGTCATTGATACCGTTGGGGCGCGGTGCGCCGCGCCCCTGGGCTTACAGAGGAAATCATCGTGAAAAAACTGATTAATCAGGTCGAGTCGGTGTTGGAAGAGCAGTTGCAGGGGTTGGCGGAGGCCCATCCCGAGCTGCTGGTGCACGCGGATCCGGTGTTCGTGACTCGCGCCGACGCGCCGGTGGCGGGCAAGGTGGCGATCCTGTCCGGCGGCGGTAGCGGCCATGAGCCGATGCACTGCGGTTTCGTCGGCGAAGGGATGCTCGACGGTGCCTGTCCGGGCGAGATTTTCACCTCGCCGACGCCGGATAAAATGTACGAGTGCGGTCAGGCGATCGACGGCGGCGCCGGCGTGTTGCTGCTGATTAAGAACTACACCGGCGACGTGCTCAACTTCGAAACCGCCACCGAACTGCTGCACGACAGCGGCGTCGCGGTGGCGACGGTGCTGGTGGATGACGACGTGGCGGTTAAAGACAGCCTGTTCACTGCTGGGCGACGCGGGGTGGCCAACACCGTGCTGATGGAGAAACTGCTGGGCGCCGCCGCGGCGCGCGGCGACGATCTGGACAGCGTGGTGACGCTGGGGCATCGCATCAACAACCATGGGCATTCGATCGGCATTGCGCTGGGTGCCTGTACCGTCCCCGCCGCCGGCAAACCGTCGTTCACCCTGGCGGAGAACGAGATGGAGTTCGGCGTCGGCATTCACGGCGAGCCGGGCATTGCGCGCCGCCCGTTCACCACGCTCAACGCGGCGGTGGACGACATGTTCCATACGTTGATCGACCACGGCCACTATCAGCGCACGATCCGCGTCTGGGATCGTCAGCAGGGCGAGTGGCGCGACGAGATGCAGACCAAGCAGCCGCTGACGCGCGGCGATCGGGTGATCGCGTTGGTCAATAACCTGGGTGCCACGCCGCTGTCCGAGCTGTATGGCGTCTACCATCGATTGGCGGAGCGTTGCGCCGAGGCGGGCATCATTATCGAACGCAACCTGGTGGGTTCTTATTGCACCTCGCTTGATATGCAGGGCGTGTCCATCACGTTGTTGAACGTGGACGACGAGCTGTTGTCCTTGTGGGATGCGCCGGTGAAAACGCCTGCGCTGCGTTGGGGTTGCTGAGGAGGAATTATGGCGTTGACCAAACAACAGGTCGTCGATTGGCTGATGCGTTGCGGCGAAGTATTCAACCGGGAGCGCGATTTTCTCACCCAACTGGACACCGAGATCGGCGATGCCGACCACGGTCTGAACATGAATCGCGGTTTCAATAAGGTGGTGGAAAAGCTGCCGTCGGTGGCGGACAAGGATATCGGCTTTATCCTGAAAAACACCGGTATGACGCTGCTGTCGAGCGTGGGCGGCGCCAGCGGTCCGCTGTTCGGCACCTTCTTCATCCGCGCGGCGCAGGCGGCGAACGCCAAGCAAAGCCTGGATCTGGTGGAGCTGCATCAGGTGATGCAGGAAGGGGTGGAAGGCGTGGTGATGCGCGGTAAGGCGGAGCCGGGCGACAAGACCATGTGCGACGTCTGGTGGCCGGTGGTGGAAAGCCTCGGCCAGTCCGCGCAGCAGAACCTGAGCGTGGCGGAGGCGCTGCAGCGTGCCGCCGACAGCGCCGAGCGGGCGGTGGAGAGCACCATTACCATGCAGGCGCGTAAAGGGCGGGCCAGTTACCTGGGCGAGCGTAGCATCGGCCACCAGGATCCCGGCGCCACTTCGGTGATGTTGATGATGAAAACGCTGGCCGAGGTCGCCGGCAGTTAGCAGGAGGCGAGATGATTAATATCGTGGTGGTTTCGCACAGCGCGTTGCTGGCGCGCGGCGTTGAGCAGTTGGCGCGGCAGATGATGCGCGGTGACGGCTGCAAACTGGCGCTGGCGGCGGGCGTGGATGACGAGCAGCACCCGATCGGTACCGACGCGGTCAAAGTGATGGAGGCGATCGAAGCGGTCGCCGGCGGCGACGGCGTTCTGGTGCTGATGGATCTGGGCAGCGCGCTGCTCAGTGCCGAAACCGCGCTCGATCTGCTGGACCCGGACCTGGCCGCCAAAGTGCGGCTGTGCGCGGCGCCGCTGGTTGAAGGCACCCTGGCGGCGGTGGTGGCCGCCAACTCCGGTGCTTCGCTGGAACAGGTGGTGGCGGAGGCGCAGGGGGCGCTGCAGGCCAAACAGGCACAGCTGGGTGAGGCTTCTCCGACGGCGAAAAGCGTGGCCTTACCGCTGGCGCAGGGCAAAAGCGTAACCTGGACGGTGCAGAACCCGCACGGGCTGCATGCGCGCCCGGCGTCGCGGCTGGTCGAGACGCTGGCGCCGTTCAAGGCCGAGCTGGTGCTGGAAAAGCAGGGGCAGTGCGTCGATCCGCGCAGCCTCAATCAGCTGGCGCTGCTGCAGGTGCGTCACGGCGACACCGTTCGCCTGATCGCCGACGGTGCGCAGGCGGACGAGGCGCTGGCGGCGTTCAAAGCGCTGGCGGAACAACATTTCGGCGAGACGGTCTCCGAGCGGCAGCAGCCTTCGCTGCACGGTATCCCGGTGGCGGAAAGCGTCACCAGCGGACCCGTGTTCCAGGCCCACAGCTTCTGGCCGCCAACCGCCGATCGGCGTATCGGCGCGGACGAGGTGCTGGGCGAACAGCAACGCCTGCGGGAGGCGTTACAGCACACGCTGAGCGATCTGAACCGGCTGGCGGAACGCACCGGCACGCTGATCGGCAAGCCGCAGGCGGCGATCTTCGGCGCCCACAGCATGCTGCTGGACGATCCGGATCTGCAGCAGGCGGCTTACACCCGCATCGCGCAGCAGCTGTGCTGCGCCGAGCAGGCCTGGCGGCAGGTGCTGGAGGCGATCGCCGAAGAGTACCGTGAGCTGGATGACGACTACATGCGGGCGCGCGAATTGGACGTGCGCGACATGCTGCGCCGCACGCTGTGCCATCTGCAGGGGCTGCCGCTGCCGGCCATGGCGCTCGCAGAACCGTCAATATTGGTGATGGACGAGTTGATGCCTTCAGAGGTGGTGATGCTCGACAGGCGGCTGGTGCTCGGCATCTGCCTGAGCGGCGGCAATGCCCTGTCGCACAGCGCCATTCTGGCGAAGGCGATGGGCATTCCGATGGTGGTCGGCATGCAGGATTGCCTGAGCAAAACCCGCAGCGGGCAGAAGGCGATGCTGGACGCCGCGCGCGGGGTATTGCAGCTCAGCCATTAAGCGCGCAGCTTGAACTGGCGGATGTCGATCCCGTGCTGTTTGATCTTCCGCCACAGCGTGGTGCGGCCGATGCCCAGCAGCTGCGCCATCTCCGTCACCTGGCCACGGCTGACGGTCGCCACGCGCAGGATCGCCTGGCGCTCCATGTCCGTCAGCGTCAACAGCGGTGCGCCGGGCTGCGGGTCGCTTTCCAGCAGCGACGGCTGGCCGAGCAAGTGTGCCGGCAGATCCGCCAACTGGATGTGGTGGCCGTGGCAAATCATTGCCGCGCGCTCCACCACCCCTTTCAGTTCCAAATCGTTGCCCGGCCATAGATAAAGCGCCAACTGGGCCATCACCTCGTCATCCACCCGGAAGCGACACTGAAAATGCTGCTCCAGCGTGCGCAGATGGTGTTTGACCAGCAGCGGAATATCGCTCAGCCGCTGGCGCAGCGGCGGGATCAGGATTTCGAACGCCTGCAGGCTGTAAAACAGCTGGCGGCGGAAGCGGTTTTGCTGCACCAGCAGCGGCAGATCGGCGGCGCTGCCGGCGATCACACGCACATCGACAGGGATCACCCGGCTGGAATTGAGGCGGATCACCACGCCGGTTTTCAACACCTGCAGTAGCGCCGACTGCATCTCCGCCGGCAGGTATTCGATCTGTTCGAGGTACAGCGTGCCGCCGTTGGCCAATTCGAATTTACTGAGCTGGCCCGCCTCTTCTTCGCTGGCGTCGCTGCCCAGCAGCTCACGCAGCCCCTGCGCCTGCGTCAGCAGCTGGCAGTTAAGAGCGATATACGGCCCGGCGGCGCGTTCGCCGGCGTTGTGGATGGCCTGGCTGAGCAGCTCTTTGCCAACCCCTTCCTCTCCGCGCAGCAGGATCGGATGCTGGCCCTTGGCCGCCTGCTGCCCGTAACGGATCAGCCGCCGCATTTCCAGCGAGGTAGAGGGCATCTGTTCGAAGCTGTGGCTGACGCGCCCCAGCTGGCTGCTGACATACTGGCGCAGCCGTTCGAGCGGGTGCAGCAGGGCGATGAAACTGCAGCGATCGCCGTCGAAAATCGGCTTGAGCGTCAGCAAGGCGGCGATAAATTGTCGCTGACTTTCGAAGGTGACTTCGACGTGTTGCAGCGGTTGGCGATCGGCGATGGCGCGCTTGAGCAGCGCGGGCAGCGTCAACAGCTGCGCCAGCGGCTTACCCTGGCTTTGCTGTTCGTCCAGCTTCAGCAGGCCGGCGGCGCGCTGGTTGATGTATTGCAGGTAGCCGCGGTGATCCCAGGCCATGACGCCGTCGTCCACGCCGTCCAGCAGGCCGTAAAGCTGATTTAGATGGCGGTTGGATTCCGCCAGCAGGCCGTCGGCGTTCAGCGAGTTGCCGATTTCGCGGGCGATGGCCAGCGTCAGCGACAGATCGCCGGCGGCGCAATCGGCCAGCAGGCAACCCAGGGCGATCGAGCCGCGCTGGCGGCCGCTGTTGTCGTAGACCGGCGTGGCGCAGAACGACCAGCCGTGCAGCGCCTGGCGCACATGCTCTTCACCGCTCACCCGTACCGGGTGGCCTTCCGCCGCCGCCAGCGCCGGAGCATTGGTGCCGATCTGTCCCTCGGCCCAGTAAGCGCCGGGGGCGAATCCCAGTTGCTGCAAATGCTCCCAGGTTTGGGCGTCGCCGCAATGCCACAGCGTGCAGCCGCTCTCGTCGAGGATCAGCAACAGACAACGTCGCGGCTCCATGTATTCGCAGGCGTCTTCCAGCGCCGCCTGGCCAAGCGTCAGCAGATCGTTCTTGCGGCGGCAAATCGATTCGAAGGTGGCGCCCTGAGCGCGGTGCGGTGCCTGCCAAACGTCTGGCTGCATCAGGCTGCGGCAGCGTAGCCAGGAGGCGTAAACGGCTTGTGTCGGGCGCAGCGGCGGCGGCAGTTCACCGTCGTTAATCAGCCGCTGCCAGCGTGAATCGTTGTCCATCGAACCTCATCCAGACTGCGAAAACGAGAGTGAAGATGATACCACCTGGTGTAGCGGCGGCTGTGAGGCGGTGGGCAGAAGCGGGGAAATCGGGGCAAAAAAAAACGGGGCGCGGCGCAGGCCGGACCCCGTGTTTATCAACGTGCGCGCATCAGTTGCGGAATGGGTTGCCGCTGTGGCGAGCCGGTTGGCTGGAGGTAACGGCCGGCGCGGATACGCGAGTGGCCGCCGGTGCCGGCGCCGCGGTTTGTTGCATCGGCGCATTGTCCTGATAACCGTCCGCATAGGCGTCCTGCGCGCGGTTTTGCGGTGCGACGGCGTCAGGCGCGGTCGACACCGGTTTGCCCAACGCGCCATTCAGCAGCAGCAGATCGTTCTGGTTCAGCGTGCCGAGCGCCGACTTGATGTTCAGCTGGTTGATCAGATAGGTATAACGCGCGTCGGACAGTTGACGTTTGGCGTTATACAGGGTGGTGGTGGCGTCCAGCACATCGACGATGGTGCGGGTACCGACCTGATAACCGGCTTCCATCGCGTCCAGGGAGCTCTGCGCGGAGATCACCGCCTGTTTGTAGGCGTTAATGCTGCTGATCGAGGCGTTAACGTTGTTGAACGACGAACGCACGGTCTGCACCACGCTGCGGTGGGAGCTTTCCAACTGCTCACTGGCGCCGACGAAGCCGTACTGCGCTTGTTTGACCTGCGAGTTGGTCGCGCCGCCGCTGTATAGCGGCAGGTTGAAGCTGATGCCGACCTTATTTTGGCCCGCATCGGAGTCGCTGTAGCGTGCGGCATTCGCGCCGCCGGTGTTGGAGCCGTTGTATTTGGTATTGCTGATGCCGGTCGACGCGCTGACGTCAATCGTCGGCATATAGCCAGTTTGGGCTGCGCGGATTTGCTCACGCGCCAGATCCTGGCTCAGACGGGCGGACAGCAGGCTCAGGTTGCGCGCTTCCGCTTCTTTCAGCAGGTTGTTCACCGCTTCCGGGCGCTGGGTACTGAAGCGATCGGTATTCAACGAGGCCAGCTCCGGGTAGAAGGCCCCGGTCACCTGGCGCAGCGTTTCCAGCGCGTTATCCAGATCGTTGCGGGCGGAGACTTCGGCCGCCAGCACGGTGTCATAGTTCGAACGGGCGTTCTGCACGTCGGTGATCGCCACCAGGCCCACGTTGAAGCGTTGGGTGGTTTGATCCAGCGTGCGGTAGACCGCGTCTTTCTGCGCCTGGGTATAGGACAGCGTGTCGATCGCTTTCAGCACGTTGAAGTAAGCGGTGGCAGTGTTGAGAATCAGCGACTGCTCTGCGGTCTGGAAGGTGACGTCGGAGATGCCGGCGGTCTTTTCCTGCAGCGTCAGCTGGCGCCATTTCGACATGTCGAAGAGGGTTTGCGTCAATGCCAGCGAACCGCTGGTCACGTTGCTGTTAACGCCATTGCTGTCACGATAACCGTTGGTGTAATCGTAACCTGCGGTTAAACCGAGCTGCGGCAACAGCGGGCTGCGCGCTTCATTGATCTTTTCGAATGCGGCGTCGCGGTCAGCAGCACTTTTGCGCAGATCCGGGTTACTTTCCCTGGCCTGTTTGTAGACCTGCAGCAGGTTCTCTGCCTGGCTCATTGCACTGAAGCCGCCCAGGCTCAGTCCGATAAGAAGGGGGAGCAGTTTCTTCATTTGCATTCCTTGTTGTGCAGCAATATTGCTATGTTAGCGCTGACGATAGACGAAATAGTTGCCGATTCTAGCAGAGTCTGCGGTACGCATCAGGTGGCTGAATGTGCCATCTCACGTAACTTTTACCTTTCAGACCGCCCATTTACCTTGGCGTACTGCCCCGGTCGACTGCAGCTGATATTATGGCTGACAATCCGGATTGTTTCCCGCTATTACCTGCGAGCGCACAAACGTGCCGCATCCGGCGGCGAGAAACAGCCTAACATAAAGCCGCGGCGGAGAGTCCCGCTGTTTCTGTCATCAAAACCGTTTATTTTATCGGCATACTCAAGCAGGAGAATTCGCGCATGAACCGTTCGCAGCCGTCGCCCGTTACTTTCGATAAAAAAGATGTAGAAATTATTGCACGCGAGACGCTGTACCGTGGTTTTTTTTCACTCAATTTATACCGGTTTCGCCATCGGTTGTTCAATGGCGAAATGAGCCCTGAAATCACGCGTGAAATTTTCGAGCGCGGCCATGCGGCGGTGCTGCTGCCCTATGACCCGGTGCGCGATGAAGTGGTGCTGATTGAACAACTGCGCATCGCCGCGGTCGATACCCGTAATTCGCCCTGGCTGCTGGAAATGGTGGCGGGTATGATCGAAACCGGCGAAAGCGTCGAAGACGTGTGCCGCCGCGAAGCGCAGGAAGAGGCCGGCGTGGTGGTCGGGCGCTGTAAGCCGGTGCTGAGCTACCTGGCCAGCCCCGGCGGTACCAGCGAACGTTTGTCGATCATGGTCGGCGAAGTGGACGCCCGCACCGCCGAGGGCATCCACGGTCTGGCGGAAGAGCATGAAGATATCCGCGTCCACGTGGTCAGCCGCGAGCAGGCTTACCGCTGGGTAGAGGAGGGCGCGATCGATAACGCCGCATCAGTGATTGCATTGCAATGGCTGGCGTTGCACCATGAATCGTTGAGAAAAGAGTGGGCCAACTAATGAAACAGCGCTATACCCCTGATTTCCCCGAAATGATGAGATTGTGCGAAACCAACTTCGCGCAATTGCGCCGCTTGCTGCCGCGCAACGATGAAGCGGGCGAAACGGTGACTTATCAGGTGAACGGCGCCGGCTATCGTTTGACCATCGTTGAGTCCACGCGTTACACGTCGCTGGTGGAGATCGAGCAGATCTTTCCGGCGGTCAGCTACTGGAGCCTGCCCGCGATGACGGTGCGGTTGTACCATGACGCCATGGTTGCGGAAGTGTGTTCCAGTCAGCAGATCTACCGCTTTAAAGCGCGTTATGATTATCCTAATAAAAAGTTGCATCAACGCGACGAAAAGCATCAAATTAACCAGTTTCTTGCTGATTGGCTGCGCTACTGTTTGGCGCATGGAGCGATGGCGGTTCCGGTTTGTTAGACAGACTGAAATAACAAAGGACACCATTTGGAAAGCCTGTTTAAACTGCCCGTGGCGAGTGGGGCCGCGGTCAGGATTCTACAAATAACAGATACCCACCTTTTTGCCGGCGAACACGAGACGTTGCTCGGCATCAATACCTATCGCAGCTATCACGCGGTGCTGGACGCAATCCAGGCGCAGCGCCGCGACGTTGATTTGATCGTCGCCACGGGAGATTTGGCGCAGGATCATTCGCAAGAGGCGTACCGCCACTTCGCCGCCGGCATCGCGCAATTGCCGGCCCCCTGCGTGTGGCTGCCGGGTAACCACGATTTCCAACCGGCGATGGTCAACGCGTTGGCCGCCGCCGGCATTGCCCCTTCCAAACAGGTGTTGCTGGGCGACGACTGGCAGGTGCTGATGCTGGACAGCCAGGTGTTCGGCGTGCCGCACGGCGAATTGAGCGAGTATCAGCTCGAGTGGATGGAGCGCTGCCTGCAGGCTCACCCCGAGCGCTATACGCTGTTGCTGCTGCACCATCATCCGCTGCCGTCCGGTTGCACCTGGCTCGATCAGCACAGCCTGCGCAACCCGCATATGCTGGGCGCGATCCTGCTGCGTTATCCGAAAGTGAATACCGTAGTGTGCGGGCACATTCATCAGGATCTGGATCTGGAATGGCAGGGCCGGCGCCTGTTGGCGACGCCGTCCACCTGCGTGCAATTCAAGCCGCACTGCACTAACTTTACCATCGACGACGTCTCGCCCGGCTGGCGTTACCTCGATCTGCTGCCGGACGGCCGCGTCGAGACGCAGGTGTTCCGCCTGGAAAACGACGATTTCCGCCCCGATATGGACTCGGATGGATACTGATGCCTTCGACGCTGCTCTACCTGCACGGTTTCAATAGTTCGCCGCAGTCGGCCAAGGCGGTGGCCTTCAAGGCCTGGCTGGCCGAGCACCATCCCGACATCGAGATGCTGGTGCCGCAGCTGCCGGCCTTTCCGGCGGAGGCCGCCGAGATGCTGGAAAATATGGTGCTGGAACGCGCCGGGCAAACGCTCGGGCTGGTCGGCTCATCGCTGGGCGGCTATTATGCCACCTGGCTGTCGCAGTGTTTTTCCCTGCCGGCGGTGGTGGTCAACCCGGCGGTCAAGCCGTTTGAGCTGCTGGTGGACTATCTCGGCGCCAACGAGAACCCCTACACCGGCCAGCAATATGTGTTAGAGTCTCGGCACGTTTACGATCTGAAAGTGATGCAGATCGATCCCTTGGAGTCGCCGGATTTAATCTGGCTGCTGCAGCAAACGGGCGATGAAATTCTCGATTACGGCCAGGCAGTGGCGTATTACACCGCGTGTCGGCAAACGGTGGAGTCGGGTGGAAACCACGCCTTCGTCGGTTTCGAGCACTACTTCCCCCAGATTGTGGATTTTTTAGGGCTAAACGCGGTCTGACGGACCGTTCCGGCACCTCCCTTTAACCACGAAAAAATAATCAACGATGACTCAATCCAGCTATAACGCTGATGCCATTGAAGTACTCAGCGGTCTAGAACCAGTGCGCCGTCGTCCCGGCATGTATACCGACACGACGCGCCCAAACCACCTCGGCCAAGAGGTGATCGATAACAGCGTCGACGAAGCGTTGGCCGGTCACGCCAAGCGTATCGACGTGATCCTGCACGCCGATCAGTCGCTGGAAGTGATCGACGACGGCCGCGGCATGCCGGTGGACATCCACCCGGAAGAGGGCGTGCCGGCGGTTGAGTTGATCCTGTGCCGGCTGCACGCCGGCGGTAAATTCTCGAATAAAAACTACCAGTTCTCCGGCGGCCTGCACGGCGTTGGGATCTCGGTGGTCAACGCCCTGTCGAAGCGGGTGGAAGTCAACGTGCGCCGCGACGGCAACGTCTACGGCATCGCCTTCGAAAACGGCGACAAAGTGCAAGACCTGACGGTGACTGGCACCTGCGGCAAACGCAACACCGGCACCAGCGTGCACTTCTGGCCGGACGAACAGTTCTTCGACAGCCCGCGTTTCTCGGTATCGCGCCTCACTCACCTGCTGAAAGCCAAAGCGGTGCTGTGCCCCGGCGTTGAGATCTATTTCATCGACAAGGTGAACAACACCGAGCAGCGCTGGTGCTACCAGGACGGCCTGACCGACTACCTGATGGAAGCGGTTAACGGCCTGATCACCCTGCCGGAAGCGCCGTTCGTCGGCAATTTCGCCGGTGATACCGAAGCGGTGGACTGGGCGCTGCTGTGGCTGCCGGAAGGCGGCGAGCTGCTGACCGAAAGCTACGTCAACCTGATCCCGACCATGCAGGGCGGCACCCACGTCAACGGCCTGCGTCAGGGGCTGCTGGACGCGATGCGCGAGTTCTGCGAATTCCGCAACATCCTGCCGCGCGGTGTGAAGCTGTCGGCGGAGGATATCTGGGATCGCTGCGCCTACGTGTTGTCGGTGAAGATGCAGGATCCGCAGTTCGCCGGGCAGACCAAAGAACGTCTCTCTTCGCGTCAGTGTGCGGCCTTCGTTTCCGGCGTGGTGAAAGACGCCTTCAGCCTGTGGCTGAACCAGAACGTTCAGGCGGCGGAACAGCTGGCCGAGCTGGCGATTTCCAGCGCCCAGCGCCGCCTGCGCGCGGCCAAGAAAGTGGTGCGCAAGAAGCTGACCAGCGGGCCGGCGCTGCCGGGCAAGCTGGCGGACTGCACCTCGCAGGATCTGGCCATGACCGAACTGTTCCTGGTGGAAGGGGACTCGGCGGGCGGATCGGCCAAGCAGGCGCGCGATCGCGAATATCAGGCGATCATGCCGCTGAAGGGCAAGATCCTGAATACCTGGGAAGTGTCCTCGGACGAAGTGCTGGCCTCGCAGGAAGTGCACGACATTTCCGTGGCGATCGGCATCGATCCGGACAGCGAAGATCTCAGCCAGCTGCGCTACGGCAAAATCTGCATCCTGGCGGATGCGGACTCCGACGGCCTGCACATCGCCACGCTGCTGTGCGCGCTGTTCGTACGCCACTTCCGTTCGCTGGTGAAAGGCGGCCACGTTTATGTCGCCATGCCGCCGCTGTACCGCATCGATCTCGGTAAAGAAGTGTTCTACGCGCTGGATGAAGAAGAGAAGGCCGGCGTGCTGGAACAGCTGAAGCGCAAGAAGGGCAAGCCGAACGTCCAGCGCTTTAAAGGGCTGGGTGAGATGAACCCGCTGCAGCTGCGCGAAACCACCCTCGATCCGAATACCCGCCGGCTGGTGCAACTGACGGTAGCGGAAGATGATGTCGATCAGACGCTGGCGGTGATGGACATGCTGTTGGCCAAGAAGCGTTCGGAAGATCGCCGTAACTGGCTGCAAGACAAGGGCGACATGGCCGAATTGGCGGTCTGAGCCTGACCCTGGTCCGGTGAACGCCGGGCCTGCTTTCCCGCAGGGCGTTCATGCGGCGCCCGATAACCTGGGCCGAAATGCATGAAGATCACGCTCGAAGAATTGCTGGCGTTCACCTCGGTGGTCGACAGCGGTTCCATCACCTCCGCTGCCGATCGGCTCGGCCAGACGACATCCGGCATCAGCCGCGCGCTCAGCCGCCTGGAGAACAAACTCGATACCACCCTGATGCGCCGCACTACGCGTCGCCTGGAGCTGACCGAAGAGGGGGAAAGCTTCCTGAGCCATGCGCGTACGATCATCAACTCGGTGGAAAATGCCGAAGAACAAATGGCGGTGCGTCGGCAGATGCCGGCCGGGCGGTTGCGGATAAATGCGGCTGCGCCTTTTATGGAGCACGTCATCGTGCCGCTGGTAGCGGGGTTCAGGGAACGTTATCCGCAAATTTCGCTCGAGCTGAACACCGACAACCTGGTTATCGATCTGCTGGAAAAACGCACGGATATCGCTATTCGCATCGGTGCGTTGCGCGATTCGACCATTCATGCGCGCGCGCTGGGCGCCAGCCGGCTGCCCATCCTCGCCAGCCCGGCTTATCTGCAGCAGCACGGCACGCCGCAGAGTGTGGAGGCGTTGCATCGGCATTGTCTGCTCGGTTTTACCCAGCCGGAATCACTGAACCAGTGGCCGTTGCGCTATCGCCAGGCGCCGCATTTCACCATCACGCCAACGATCTCGGCGTCCAGCGGTGAAACGCTGCGGCAATTGGCGCTGCGGGGCGAGGGGATCGTACAGCTGGCAGACTTTATGACCCGACGCGATCGGGAAGCGGGCAAGTTGGTGACGTTGCTGGAGCAGGAGACGCTGGACGTGCGCCAGCCGATTAATGCAGTGTATTACCGCAATACGCAATTGGCGGCGCGCATCACCTGTTTTCTTGACTACGTCAGCGCGCACATCGACGCGCAGACGTTATAAGGCGGGGCTTACAGGGCGTTTTCCAGGATGTAGATCTCGGTGTCCAGCACGCTGTCTTTGAGGGTGTCGCGGTGTTTGAGCATGTGTTCAATGGCCAGATGTTTTTCCAGATGCGCCATGCTTTCCCATTTCTCCAGCATGAACACCGAATCCGGCGACCGCTTCTGCCACGGCGCCTGGGTATTGCTGTCGACCATCGGCGTGTATTCGCCGCAGCCGTCTTCCGCCAGCACCAGCGGCACTAGTTTTTCAATGGCTTGCAGTACGGTGGCGCGGTGGCCGGGTTTCACTTTGATTTCTGCGATTACGGTGATCATGCTTACCTCGTTGATGAGAATGTTCTGCGTCAGTTAAGCAAAAATTTTCGCCAGATGCTCGCGATAACGCGTGATGTCGTCCGCGATATTCGGCTCTTTGATCACATTGTTGCAGATGAAGGTCGGCAGCGCTTCCATCCCCAGGAACTGGTTGGCCTTGTGGAAGTGCAGGTAAACGCCGTCGACGCCGACGCCGTGGAAGAACTGATCGGGATCGGTGAAGGCCTCCAGCGGGGCGTTCCAGGTCAGGCTCAGCAGGTATTTTTTGCCCTGGATCAGGCCGCCGGAGCCATATTTTTTGCTTTCGTCGGAACGAGAGCGGCCGTCGTTGGCATACAGGCTGCCGTGGCCGGCGGTGAACACTTCATCGATGTATTTTTTCAGGATCCAGGGTTCGCCCATCCACCAGCCCGGCATCTGATAGATGACCGCGTCAGCCCACAGGTATTTCTGTACTTCGGCTTCGATGTCATAGCCGTCGTCGACCACGGTGACCTGCACATCGTGCTGCAGATCGCGCAGGAAGCTTTCCGCCACGTCGCTCAGGGTTTGGTTGAGTTCGCCGTTGGAATGGCCGAATTGTTTTTTAGCGTTGATAATCAGGATATTGCTCATCTTTCGCGGCTCCCGTCAGAGTTAAGATATGGCATGCTTCCCGCCGAAAAGGCGGAAACCATTTCGCTGGTGACGAGTGTAATCGTTAGTCAGGCAAGTAAAAATGCGATCCGGCGCACAACAGTGTTGACTGCCAGTCAATAAAGAAGCCGCCAGGTAGCGAAATTTTGCATAAACCGCATCGCGGAATTGGCCGTCGCCGGCGATCCTTGCGCCAACTGTGACAGCTACCCCGCAGATGGGTTACTATCGCGGGCAGAATCGACAAGCGATGCCTTTTGTCGTCCAAGGGATTGCCAAGCCACGGTCTGAGGATAATTGAGTAATGAGTGATCTGACTCATGACGGTGTAGAGCGTTTACCGCTGCACACATTCACTGAAAACGCCTATCTGAACTATTCCATGTACGTCATCATGGATCGGGCGTTGCCGTACATTGGCGACGGTTTGAAGCCGGTACAACGCCGTATCATCTACGCCATGTCTGAGCTGGGGCTGAACAACAGCGCCAAATTCAAGAAATCCGCCCGTACCGTGGGCGACGTGCTGGGTAAATACCACCCGCACGGCGACAGCGCGTGTTATGAAGCCATGGTGCTGATGGCGCAGCCGTTCTCGTATCGCTATCCGCTGGTGGACGGCCAGGGGAACTGGGGCGCGCCGGACGATCCCAAGTCGTTCGCGGCGATGCGCTATACCGAATCGCGCCTGTCCAAATACGCCGAAGTCTTGCTGGCCGAACTGGGCCAGGGCACGGTCGACTGGATCCCGAACTTTGACGGCACGCTGCAAGAGCCGAAGATGCTGCCGGCGCGTCTGCCAAACATCCTGCTGAACGGCACCACCGGCATCGCGGTCGGCATGGCGACCGACATTCCGCCGCACAACGTACGTGAAGTCGCCGCCGCGGCGGTGGCGCTGCTCGACAAACCGGGCGCCTCGCTCGATGATCTGCTCGAGTTCGTGCAGGGGCCGGACTTCCCGACCGAAGCCGAGATCATCACTCCGCGCGATGAGATTCGCAAAATTTACCAGAGTGGCCGCGGCTCGGTGCGCATGCGAGCCGTGTGGAAGAAAGAGGATGGCAGCGCGGTGATCACCGCCTTGCCGCATCAGGTTTCCGGCGCCAAGGTGCTGGAGCAGATCGCCAGCCAGATGCGCGCCAAGAAGCTGCCGATGGTCGAGGATCTGCGCGATGAATCCGACCACGAAAACCCGACGCGTCTGGTGATCGTGCCGCGTTCCAACCGCATCGATCTGGAGCAGGTGATGAATCACCTGTTCGCTACCACCGATCTGGAACGCAGCTACCGCATCAACATGAACATGATCGGTCTGGACAACCGCCCGCAGGTGAAAGGGCTGGTGGAGATCCTCACCGAATGGCTGGCCTACCGTCGCGATACGGTGCGCCGCCGCCTGAACTACCGCCTCGAGAAAGTGCTCAAACGTCTGCATATCCTCGAAGGTTTGCTGGTGGCGTTCCTCAACATCGACGAGGTGATCCACATCATCCGCAGCGAGGATGAGCCGAAGCCGGTGCTGATGCAGCGTTTCGGCATCTCCGATACCCAGGCGGAAGCGATCCTCGAGCTGAAACTGCGTCACCTGGCCAAACTGGAAGAGGTCAAGATCCGCGGTGAGCAGGATGAGTTGGCGAAAGAGCGCGATCAGCTGCAGGCGCTGCTGGCGTCCGAGCGCAAGCTGAATACGCTGATCAAGAAAGAGATCCAGGCCGATGCGCAAACCTATGGCGACGATCGCCGTTCACCGCTGACCGAGCGTGCGGAAGCCAAGGCGATGAGCGAGCATGACTTCGTGCCGTCCGAGCCGGTGACCATTGTGCTGTCGGAAATGGGCTGGGTGCGCAGCGCCAAGGGCCACGATATCGATCCTGCCGGGTTGAGCTACAAGGCCGGCGACAGTTTCCGTGGTGCGGCACGCGGCAAGAGCAACCAGCCGGTGGTGTTCATCGATTCTACCGGGCGCAGCTATGCGCTCGATCCGATGACGCTGCCGTCGGCACGCGGGCAGGGCGAGCCGTTGACCGGCAAGCTGACACCGCCGCCGGGCGCCACCATTGAGCAGGTGCTGATGGCGGCCGACGATCAGAAGCTGCTGATGGCGTCCGACGCCGGTTACGGCTTCGTCTGTACCTTCAACGATCTGGTGGCGCGCAACCGCGCCGGCAAGGTGATGATCACGCTGCCGGACAACGCCAGAGCGCTGCCGCCGATGGAAATTCACGGCGCAGACGATATGCTGCTGTCGATCACCGCCGCCGGGCGCATGCTGATGTTCCCGGTCGCCGATCTGCCGCAGCTGTCGAAGGGCAAGGGCAACAAGATCGTCTCCATTCCGGCGGCGCAGGCCGCAGCCGGTGAAGACAAGCTGGCCTGGCTGTTCGTGCTGCCGCCGCAGGCGTCCGTCACGTTGCACGTTGGCAAACGCAAGCTGACGCTGCGCCCGGAAGATCTGCAGAAGTTCCGCGCGGAGCGCGGCCGCAAGGGGACCCAGCTGCCGCGTGGCCTGCAGCGCATCGATCGCGTCGAAGTGGATGCGCCGGTGCGGGCGTCGGGTGGCGACAGCGAAGAGTAAGCGTTGGCGCTAGCGTTAACGGGCGGTCGCAGCATGCTGTGGCCGCCTTATTTATTTTTGCTGGCGTTTATTTTCCAAATAGTTAACATTTCTGCGCATAAAATTATTGTGCGTACTGCCGCCTGGCAGGAAAATAGCGAGAAATGCGGGCGACATGGGCGTGCTTATCGCCCGGCCGGCAAATAATGAGTAAAGGAATCTGCGCAGCGAAGTAAACTGCGTTGGCAGTGTGCTAATGAGGTTGTTATGTTATTGATTTTGCGTGCCGTTCTCGCCACTCTCTTCTGTATTCTGGTGTGTATTTTCGGTTCTATTTATTGCTTGTTCAGCCCGCGCAACCCCCGCCATGTGGCGACCTTCGGCCATCTTTTCGGCCGCCTGTCGACGCTGTTCGGCATCAAGGTTGAAACCCGCGTGCCGGCCGATGCGGCCAACAACGGCAAGTGCATCTATATCGCCAACCACCAAAATAACTACGACATGGTGACGGCTTCTAATATTGTGCAGCCGCGCACCGTGACCGTCGGTAAAAAAAGTCTGGTATGGATCCCGTTTTTCGGCCCGCTGTATTGGCTGACCGGTAATCTGCTGATAGATCGTGATAATCGCGCCAAGGCGCACGGCACCATCGCCCAGGTGGCGGAGCAGTTCAAAAAGAAAGACATTTCTATCTGGATGTTCCCGGAAGGAACCCGCAGCCGTGGCCGTGGGCTGATGCCGTTTAAAACCGGCGCGTTCCACGCGGCCATCGCCGCCGGCGTGCCGATTGTACCGATCTGTGTATCCACCACCAGCGGTAATATAAATCTTAATCGCTGGAATAACGGGCATGTGATCGTCGAGATGTTGGCGCCGGTGGATACCAGCAAATACGGCAAAGAAAACGTGCGCGAGCTGGCGGCCCATTGCCGCGAGCTGATGGAGGCGAAAATCGCCGAATTGGACGCTGAAGTCGCCCAGCGCAACGCCGCCAAAAAATAAGAGTCTACCGGCTTCAAAGAATAAGGTTTTAATTGGCGTTCAGCGCCGTTAACGCCTGAACGCCTGCTAATCTTGATTGGCGGGCGTTTGGGTTTTGCACACGGTTTAGTTATTGCTTTTCATGGAGAAGATATGTCACTCAGTCGACGTCAGTTTTTACAGGCATCGGGCCTGGCGCTGTGCGCGGGCGCCGTGCCGCTGAGGGCTGAAGCGAGCGGAACGCAGACCCCGTTACCCATTCCTCCGCTGCTGGAGTCTCGCCGCGGTCAGCCGCTGTTCCTGACCTTGCAGCGCGCCCACTGGGCGTTTATGGATAACCGCAAAGCGGCGGTGTGGGGCATCAACGGCATGTACCTGGGGCCGACGGTGCGGGTTTACAGCGGTGACGACGTCAAACTGATTTACAGCAACCGTCTGCAGGAGCCGGTGGCGATGACCATCAGCGGTCTGCAGGTGCCGGGCACCCTGATGGGCGGCGCGCCGCGCATGATGTCACCCAACGTTGACTGGTCGCCGGTGCTGCCCATCCGTCAGGCGGCGGCTACCTGCTGGTACCACGCCAACACCCCAAACCGTATGGCGCCGCACGTTTACAACGGGTTGGCCGGGCTGTGGCTGGTGGAGGATGCCGTCAGCAAAGCGCTGCCGCTGCCCAACCACTATGGCGTCGACGATTTCCCGTTGATCATTCAAGACAAACGCTTCGATAACTTCGGCACGCCACAATACGACGCGCCGTCGCAGGGCGGCTTCGTCGGCGATACGCTGTTGGTTAACGGCGTGCAAAACCCGTATGTCGACGTATCGCGCGGCTGGGTGCGTTTGCGCCTTCTAAATGCCTCCAACGCGCGGCGTTATACCCTGCAGCTCAGCGACGGGCGGCCGTTCAACGTGATCGCCAGCGATCAGGGCTTCTTGCCTGCGCCGGTCGCGGTGCAACAGCTTTCGCTGGCGCCGGGCGAACGCCGGGAAGTGCTGATCGACATGTCGAAGGGCGAGGAGGTGACCATCACCGCTGGTGAAGCGGCGGGCATCATGGATCGCCTGCGCGGCCTGTTCGAGCCGTCGAGCATTCTGGTGTCCACCCAGGTGCTGACGCTGCGCCCGACCGGCCTGCTGCCGCTGGTGACCGACAACCTGCCGATGCGCCTGCTGGCGGATCAGCTGTTGGACGGCAGCGCCAGCCGCACCCGCGATTTCCGCCTGGGTGACGGCGGCGCCGGCATCAACGGCGCGATTTGGGACATGAACCGCATCGACGTACAGGCACAGCAAGGCACCTGGGAACGTTGGAACATTCATGCGGATACGCCGCAGTCGTTCCATATTCAGGGCGTGCAGTTCCTGATCAAACGCGTCAACGGCGCGCAGCCGATGGCGGAAGATCGCGGCTGGAAGGACACCGTCTGGGTCGATGGCGACGTCGAGCTGTTGGTGTATTTCAACCAACCTACCTCCGAACACTTCCCGTTCCTGTATTACAGCCAGACGCTGGAGATGGCCGATCGCGGCACCGCCGGCCAGCTGATGGTACAGCCGACAATGTAACCCGCTCTGCGGGCCGCTTAGGGCGCCCGCAGCATCTCCAGGAAGGCCTGCACCACCGGCGTGACGCTGTCTGAGCGGTAAACCGCGTACAGATCCGCCGGCGGCGCGTGCTGCAGCGAGCAAAAGCGTACGCCGGGCCACGGGATGCGGCCGTAGCTGTCCGGCAGCAGCGTAATGCCGCAGCCTTCCGCCACCAGCGCCAGCAGGGTTTGCGGCTCGTTGACCTGATAAGCGACGTCCGGCAAGAATCCCTGCTGCAAACACAGATTGTGCAGATACAGCCCCAGGCTGGCCTCATGCGGCGGCAGCACGATGAAGCTATCGTTCTGCAGCGCCGCCAGTGGGATGTTTTCCTGCTGCGCCAGTGGATGATCGAGCGGCAGCACCACGGCGATGCTTTCGCTCGCCAACCGTTGGCAGGTCAACCCCGGCAGCGTCTGCTGCTGCGCCTCTCGCCAGACCCCGATATCGATATGCCGCTTTTGCAGCGCGGCGATTTGCTGGCTGGGCGTCAGTTCGTTCAACGACCAGGTGACGCCGGCGCTTTGCTCGCTGAATCGCCGCAGCGCCGCGATCAGGCCGCCCCAGGCCGAGGTGCCGACCATGCCGACCACCATGTGGCCGCCTTCGCCGCGCCCCATCTGTTGCACCTGATGCAGCGCGCTGTCGGCCTGATCCAGCAGCCGCTCGACGTTACGCAGCAGCGTGCGGCCGGCCGGCGTCAGCGTCATGGAGCGGGTGGTGCGTTTGAACAGCACCACCCCGAGCTGGCTCTCCAGCTCCTTGATGTGTTTGCTGAGCGGCGGCTGTGACATATTCAGCCGCCGCGCCGCCTGGGTGAAGTTCATCTCTTCCGCCACCACGCGGAAATAGTGCAGCAGGCGGAAGTTAATCCGGCCGGGATCGGGCAGGGCATGGGGCTGATTCATCCGGGATATCGTCTCCTTGTGACGCAGCTCAACTTATAGGTAAATGGAATAAATCGGCCGCCAAGAATGTATTGGTCTCGGCTGAGCCTCGCTCTCTACTATGGGGATTATTATCCCCCGCTGAAAGAGAGAATACGATGTTTAATCAAGAAGATGCTTTTACCTGCGCCGATGTCGTCCGCGCACGCCTGCCGGGTTTCCAGCCGAAAGCGGCCTTGATTCTCGGCTCCGGGCTTGGCGCTCTGGCGGAGGTGATGACCGAAACCGTCACCATCGACTACGCGGAGCTGCCGGGCTTTCCGGTGAGCGGCGTCGCCGGCCATGCCGGGCAGCTGGTCGCAGGCAAGCTGGAGGGCGTACCGGTATTGTGCATGAAAGGGCGCGGTCATTTCTATGAAGGGCGCGGCATGCAGGTGATGACCACCGCGGTGCGCACCTTCAAACTGTTGGGCTGCGAATTCCTGCTGGCGACCAACGCCGCCGGTTCGCTGCGCCGCTCGGTGGCGCCGGGCAGCCTGGTGGCCATTACCGATCACATCAATTTCATGCCGGAATCGCCGCTGGTCGGCGCCAACGACGAGCGCTTCGGGCCGCGCTTCTTCAGCCTGGCGAACGCCTACGATCGCGATCTGCGCGCCCAGCTGGCGGGGGTGGCCGAAAGCGCGGGCATTCCGCTGGCGGAAGGGGTATTCGCCGCCTACACCGGGCCGAATTTCGAAACGCCGGCGGAGATCCGCATGATGCAGACCCTGGGCTGCGACGTGGTGGGCATGTCGATCGTGCCGGAAGTCCTGACGGCGCGCCACTGCGGTCTCAAGGTGTTGGTGGTGTCCGCGATGACCAACTACGCCGAAGGGTTGTCGGACACGCCGCTCTCCCATGAACAAACGCTCAGCTGCGCGGCGCTGGCGGCGGACGATTTCATGCGCCTTATCCGCGAGCTGTTCAAAACGCTGTAAGACCGCAAGCAAACCGGCGGCGGGCTGCAGGGGGCCTGCTGCACCAATCATCGTTGAAAGCATAATAACAAGGTGATGGCGATGGCGATAAAAACACGATTAAAAGTCATGATTTTCCTGCAGTTCTTTATTTGGGGCGCCTGGCTGGTGACGCTGGGCTCCTACATGATCAACACGCTGCATTTCAGCGGTATGCAGGTGGGAATGGTTTACAGCGCCAAGGGTATCGCCGCGCTGATCATGCCGGGGCTAGCGGGCATCATCGCCGATCGATGGATGAAGGCCAACTACCTGTATGCGCTTTGCCACCTGTTCGGGGCGCTGGCGCTGTACTGCGCGGCGCAGGTCGAGCAACCGATGCTGATGTTCTGGGTGATGCTGTTCAACGCCATGGTTTATATGCCGACCATCGCGCTCTCCAACGCCATTTCTTATTTTTGCCTGGAGAAGCACGGCTTTGACACGGTGAAGGACTTTCCGCCGGTGCGGGTGTACGGCACCGTGGGATTCATTCTGGCAATGTGGCTGGTCGGTTTCAGCCAAATCGAGCTCAGCAATCTGCAGCTGTATCTGGCTTCTGCGGCGTCGCTGCTGCTGTCCGCCTATTCGCTGACGCTGCCGCGCTGCCCGACCAACCGCGCGGCCGAGTCGAAGAGCTGGGTGAGCGTGCTGGGGCTGGATGCGCTGGTGTTGTTCCGCCAGCGGCGCATGGCGCTGTTTTTCCTGTTCGCCATGTTGCTTGGCGCGGCGCTGCAGATAACCAATACTTTCGGCAACCCGTTCCTGCACGATCTGTCGCTCAATCCGCTGTATCAGGACAGCCTCAGCGTCAGGTATCCAGCGGTGCTGCTGTCGCTGTCGCAGATCTCCGAAGTGTTCTTTATCCTCACCATTCCCTTCTTCCTGCGCCGTTACGGCATCAAGCAGGTGATGTTGATCAGCATGGCGGCCTGGACGCTGCGTTTCCTGTTCCTGGCTTACGGCACGCCGGTCGGCTTTGGTTTCGTGCTGCTGCTGTTGTCGATGATCGTCTACGGCTGCGCCTTCGACTTCTTTAATATCTCCGGCGCCATCTTCGTTGAGAAAGAGGCCGACCACCGCATCCGCGCCAGTGCGCAGGGGCTGTTCATGACCATGGTGAACGGGTTGGGCGCCTATGTGGGTGCGCTCGCCAGCGGCGAAGTGGTGGATTTCTTCAGTCATGACGGCGTGAAAGACTGGCAGAGCATCTGGCTGGTGTTTGCGCTGTATACACTGGTACTGGGGATTGTGTTCGCGTTGAGCTTCAACTATCGCCACTCGCCGCAGGAGAGCGCGGCGGCGGCGCACTAAGGCAGAAGGCGCCGAGTGACGGCGCCTTGAAACGTCAGGCCTGAGGGAAGCGCTGTTGCAGTTGGTGCCGGTCCGGCGGATTGGCGGCGCCGAGGCTGGCCACCACGCAGGCGGCGACCCGGTTGGCCAAATCGACCGCCTGCGGCAGCGGCCAGCCGGCGGACAGCCCCGCCAGCAAACCGGCGCAGTGGGCATCGCCCGCGCCGATGGTATCGATGACGTCTACCGGATAGGCGGGAACGTGCAGCGGCGGTGTGCGGCCGTCACAGATCCACGCGCCGTCGCGATCCAGGCGACAGATCAACGTCAGGTTACGGGCGGCGGCATAGCGCTGCGCGGCATCCACCGCGTCGCCGGCGCCGCACAGCGCGGCCACTTCGTCACGGTTGAGCGTCAGCAGGGTGTGGCTGTCGCTGAGCATGGCGAAGAAATCTTCGCTGAGCTGGGCGATGCGCGGGCCGGGATCGATCAGACGCGGTTGGTCGAACGGCATGCGCGTCAGCCACTCGCGCAGCGCTTCGCCGTTTTCGCCCGCCAGCTCGTAGCCGCTGGCGTAGATCAGGGTGTGTTCCGTCAGCGGCAGCGTGGCCAGCTGCGCTTTATTCCATTGGCTTTCGCAACCGGAAACCGTGATGAAGGTGCGTTCGCCGTTCGGCTCCACCAGCGCCAGGCACCAGCCGTTGTCCATCTGGCCGTGGCGCAACAGCACCTCCAGCCCCAGTTCGCCCATGGCGGCTTCGACAGCCGCGCCCCATTCGCCGTTGCCAACCGGCATGCCGTTGATCACCGGCACTTCAAGGCGCGTCAGCGCGCGCGCCACGTTGAACGCGCAACCGCCGATTTGCCGCGCCTGCGGCTGGGCTTCGATATCTTCGCCGCTGGTCGGCAGGCGGGGCAGCGTCATCACCAGATCGCCGACCGCGCCCCCAATCACCAGGACAGGTGTTACAGCTTCCCACTCACTCATTGATGTTCTCTGCGTTGGGTCAGGTACAGACCGTAAGCGATCAGACTCACCGCAAACGACACAAACAGCCCCAGGCTGGAATCGGCAAACAAGCCTTTGGCCAGCGGGCCGTCGATAAAACCAGTTTTAGTGACCAGCAGGCCGCACAGGGCGCCGAGGAACCAGCAAAACAGCGGGGCTTTGCGCACGCCGCGGTTCTGGCCATGCAGGCCGTACAAAGCGTTGCCATCATACCCGTGGCGACGGCGCAGGCACAGGTAATCGAGCAGGAAAATCGCCTCCCAGGCCGCCAGGAACACCCCGCAGAACACCAGGAAGGAGATGAACGGCCCCATAAAGTCGCCGGAGATGAACAGCACATACAGGGCGATGCCCAGCACCACGGCCGCGTCGATCGATACCGCCAACCACTGTTTGACCTGCACGCCGATGGTCAGCAGGTTAAGGCTGGCTGAATACAGGCTGAGCACCGCGATGGTGACGATGCCGGCGGTGGCGGCCAGCAGATAAGGGATCGCCATCCAGGCGGGCAGCACCGAACCAATCAGCGCGATGGGGTTGGCGGCGCTGGCCAGATCGGGCAGCTGCACGGAAAGCAGAATACCGGCCAGCATCAGCAGCATTAGCGGCAAACAGGCGCCGCCCATTACCGCGGCGAAAATGCTTTTGCTCGACGAGCTCGGGCTTTGATAGCGGCTGTAATCGGCGCCGGCGATTGCCCAGCTGATGCCAGTGCCGGCGGCGATCACCGATACCGCCGGCAGGAAGCCGGTCAACCAACTGCCGGAAGGCAGCGCCAACACCTGGCTCCACTCGGTGTTGAACAGGATATAGAGCACCACGATCAGCGTCATGGTGCCGAAGATGCGGCTGAACCAGCTTTGCATCCAGACCACGGTATTTTGCCCCAGCAGGCTGACGACGACAGTGAGCCCGCCGAACAGCAGCAGGCTGAGCGCGGTCAGCAGGTGACTGCTCCCCAGTCCGAAGGCCTCGAACAGCGCCGCCAGCGTCAGGGTGCCGGTGATCACGTTGACCGCTTCCCAGCCCATCAGATTGATCCAACTGAACAGGGTGGGCGCCACGTTGCCCTTCAGCCCGAAAATCACTCGCGACAGCGTCAGCGTAGAGGTGCGCCCGCGCTTGCCGGCGAAGCTGGTGAGGCCGACCAGCACGAAGCTGGCGACGCCGACCAGCGCGGCGAGTACCGATTGCAGAAAGGATAAGCCGAAGCCGACGATGATGGCGCCGTACACCACGCCGAGGATGCCGATATTGGCCGCCGACCAGATCCAAAATAGCTCGATGGGCTTGCCGGTCTGCTCCGCGTCCGGCACCCGGTCGATACCGGTGCTCTCTACCTTCCATGCTTCATTGCGATTGATATCGGTCATAGCAAATGATCCCTGTTGCGCAGGGCCGCGAGGGCCGCCGCAGTTGACTGAAAATCGATTCCGTTGGCGCGGTTGAGGCCGGCTATCCCGTTGTTGGGGGACGACGCTGATTCCGCGCAGTGTGTAGCGGCTGAGACCGCCAGGTCTGTCAAAATGAGGGCGGTATCCGCCTTATCGGGTGAGGCACGTCGGCCGCACGGCGCCAATGAGTGTAGCCAAAGAGTGGGTCTGCAGCGGGGGTTGGCGAAGCGGGTACGTTTCTATTTGCCGACATCAGTCCGGTTCGCTCACGCGATAGGATCCTGTGACGCGGCTATGAGCCGTGAGCAAGCTATCCATTAGCTCCGTTGCTTATTATCGGCCGTTTGTGCTGGCAGTATATGCCCGCTGCCGGCCATCAAGGGTATCCTTTAGGGCTGGCAGCGGGTTTTTTATTGTTTTTAAAGTGGGTCCCTGGTGTTGGTGCTATTGATGTATCAACATCAATAAGCACAGATTACGCGCGATCTAGATCCAATGAAAGTCCATTAGGCAAAAATTGTGATGCCACTCTGAAAACATTAGCGATATTTTAGTTAAGGTGAGGGGCTTATCGCTGGACAGGCGATAGGATAAAAATGAAATTCAGACAAATGGCATAAGCAGGAGGGCGGGCGAATGACGGATTTTATGGCCTGGCTGCGTGGCCATCTGGCGCAGGGGGCGGTAGCGCCGCGTTATATTCAGCTGGCGACGGCGATAGAAACTGCAATCAGGCAGCAGGTGTTGGCGGCGGAGGCGTTTTTGCCGCCGGAACGGCAGATGGCGGAAGGCCTGGCGCTGTCGCGCGTCACCGTCAGCAAGGCGATGAAGCTGCTGGAGGAGAAGGGGCTGATTTCGCGGCAGCAGGGCGTCGGTACCCGCGTGGCGATGCACATTGGTTATTCCCTCGATAAGGACAGCGGTTTCACCGCTCAGGCGCTGCGTCACGGCAGCCGCGTCAGCAATCGATGGCTGCTGCGCACCCGGGTCGGCGCACCGGCCAAGGCCGCGGCGGCGCTGGGGCTGGCGGAGGGAGACGAGGTGATTAAACTGCGGCGGTTGCGCTTGCTGAACGGCAGCCCGGTCTCGCTGGAAACTACCTATATACCGCCGCGCTTCCTGCCAGAACCGGGGCAGCTGGAACATTCGCTGTATGCGCTATGGCAATCGCGCGGCATCGTGCCTGAAGATAAACACTTTCTGTTGAAGGCGGTATCCTGCAGCGACGAGGTCGCCGAACTGCTCAACGTACCGTGCGGCGCGCCGTTGTTGCACATCATCCAGACCAGCCGCAACGCCCGGGGCGAGGCATTGGAGTACAGTGATATCTTGTGCCGCAGCGATGTTTATGAATTCGAGGTGAATGGTTAGCGAAATAACCATGCTCTTTTTGTCACTAGTGCGTATAATCGCCGCCCGGCGATTAATTAACCTGTAAAAAGAGCGGCAGAATGAGCACCACCAGCCTGATCCAACCCGATCGTGAACTGTTTTCCTATAAGCCTTATTGGGCGGAATGTTATGGCACCGCGCCGTTTTTACCGATGTCGCGAGCCGAGATGGATCAACTGGGCTGGGACAGCTGCGACGTGATCATCATCAGCGGCGACGCCTATGTCGACCACCCGAGCTTCGGCATGGCGATCATCGGCCGCATGCTGGAAGCGCAGGGCTTCCGCGTCGGCATCATCGCGCAGCCGGACTGGAGCAACAAAGAAGATTTCATGCGGTTGGGGAAACCGAACCTGTTCTTCGGCATCACCGCCGGCAACATGGACTCGATGATCAACCGCTATACCGCCGATCGCAAACTGCGCCACGACGACGCTTACACCGCCGGTAACGTCGGCGGCAAACGCCCCGATCGCGCCACCCTGGTCTACAGCCAGCGCTGCAAAGAAGCCTATAAAGACGTGCCGATCGTGTTGGGCGGCATCGAAGCCAGTCTGCGCCGCATCGCCCACTACGATTATTGGTCGGATACCGTGCGCCGTTCGGTGCTGGTGGATTCCAAAGCCGACATGCTGATCTACGGCAACGGCGAACGTCCGCTGGTAGAAGTGGCGCACCGTCTGGCCGCCGGCGAGAAGATCGGCGATATCCACGATATTCGCAATACCGCGGTGATGCGTAAAGAAGCGCTGCCGGGCTGGAGCGGCGTGGATTCCACCCGCCTCGACAAGCCGGGCCGCATCGAAACTATCCCGAACCCGTACGGCGAGGATCTGCCGTGCGCCGACGGCGCCAAACCGAAAGAGCCGGAAGCCAAGCCTGTCACGGTGCGCGCCGCCAAGCCGAAGCCGTGGGAGAAGACCTACGTGCTGCTGCCGTCCTTTGAGAAAGTGAAGGGCGACAAGGTGCTGTATGCGCACACCTCGCGCATTTTGCACCATGAAACCAACCCAGGCTGCGCCCGCGCGCTGATGCAAAAACACGGTGACCGCTACGTGTGGATCAACCCGCCGGCGATCCCGCTGACCACGCCGGAGATGGACAGCGTCTTTGCCCTGCCTTATCAGCGTGTGCCGCACCCGTCTTACGGCCAGGATCGCATTCCGGCCTATGACATGATCCGTTTCTCGGTGAACATCATGCGCGGTTGCTACGGCGGCTGTTCGTTCTGTTCGATCACCGAGCATGAAGGGCGCATCATCCAGAGCCGTTCGGAAGATTCGATCGTTCGCGAAATCGAAGAGATCCGCGACAAGGTGCCGGGCTTTACCGGCGTGATCTCCGATCTGGGCGGCCCGACCGCCAACATGTACATGCTGCGCTGCACTAACCCGCGCGCCGAGCAGACCTGCCGCCGCGCCTCGTGCGTGTATCCGGAGATCTGCACTTATATGGACACTAACCACGAGCCGACCATCAAGCTTTACCGCCGCGCGCGTTCGCTGGAGGGCATCAAGAAGATCCTGATCGCCTCTGGGGTACGTTACGATCTGGCGGTGGAAGATCCGCGCTATATCAAGGAACTGGCGACCCACCACGTCGGCGGCTACCTGAAGATCGCGCCGGAGCACACCGAAGAAGGCCCGCTGTCGAAAATGATGAAACCGGGCATGGGCAGCTACGATCGCTTCAAACAGCTGTTTGATCACTATTCGAAGCAGGCGGGCAAAGAGCAGTACCTGATCCCGTACTTCATCTCGTCGCACCCGGGCACCCGCGATGAAGACATGGTGAACCTGGCGCTGTGGCTGAAGAAGAACCGTTTCCGCCTCGATCAGGTGCAGAACTTCTATCCTTCGCCGATGGCCAACTCCACCACCATGTATTACAGCGGCAAAAACCCGCTGAGCAAGGTGGGGTACAAGAGCGAAGACGTGGTGGTGCCGCGCGGCGAGCGCCAGCGTCGCCTGCATAAGGCGCTGCTGCGTTACCACGATCCGGCCAACTGGGCGCTGATCCGCACCGCGCTGGAAGAGATGGGGCTGAAGCACCTGATCGGCAGCCGCCGCGAGTGTCTGGTGCCGGCGCCGAGCATCGACGAGCAGCGCGAGGCGAAACGGCTGCAGCGCCACACCCGGCCGGCGCTGACCAAACATACCGATATTAATCGGCAGCGCACGCCGTCCAACCGGCCGCCGCGCAAGCCGATTCGCAAGGCCAAGCCGTAACGACCACGCCGCGTGCGCAAACAAAAAGGAGAACCCCCGGGTTCTCCTTTTTACTTTAGCTAATTACAACCGTTCGTAAGCGGCTTCCACTTTCATCAAATGGCGCGGCGCCTGCGGTGCGGGATGGTATTTGCGCACGTGCCAGTTAAAGGCTTCTGGCGACAGGTTGTTGATCATCGCGATCGCCTGCTGGCGATTACTGGAGAAGGTGCGCAGCAGCGCGCCGGTGCCGTTGACGTAGGCGATGATGGTGGCGTAGCGCAGCGTGACGGGATTGGCGATCCCTTTAAGCTGTTGTTTTTGCAAGGTGGCCAGATAGGCGGCGCCGAGATCGATATTGGTGTCGGGATCCCGCAGGTCATCGTCGTCCGGGCAGCCGCGTTTGCCTTTGTAGCGGTAGGCATCGCAGCCGGCGGTATCGGCTTTCAGCTGCATCAGGCCGATCGCATTGGATCTGCTCACTGCGGAAGGGTTGAAGCCGGACTCCACCTGGATCATGGCGGTGATCAGCTTGGCGTCCACGCCGTATTCGCTGGCGGCGTCTTTGATGGCGCTATCGAAGGCGTGGCGATCGTAGCTGACGCGCTGTTTCTTGCCGGCGCAACCCGCCAGCACCAGCATGATGCAAAGCATGCCCAGCCGTGACCCGTGTGAGAAAGAGAATTTCATGGTGCTCCGTGCTTGTCTGTTTTTTAACGGCGTTAACCGGTGGCCGGAGCCTCCGGCGTCGTCATCATAACGTCAGGCGGCGCAAAGGAGCAATGTGTGGGAAGGAAAAGCCCCCTCCGGCGGGAGAGGGCTTGAGCGTGGGTTTACAGGGTATCCGGATCCGGCCCCAGGCGGTTGCCGACGTCCAGCTTGGCGATCTCGCCCAGTTCGTCCTTATCGAGTTTGAAATCAAATACCTCGAAGTTTTCGCGAATGCGCGACGGCGTGACGGATTTCGGGATCACGATAAGACCGCTGTCCAGGTGCCAGCGCACCACGATTTGCGCCGGGGTTTTCTCGTATTTCTCGGCCAGGGCCTTGATCAGCGGCTGGTCGAATACCCCTTCACCGCCCTGCGCCAGCGGGCTCCAGGATTCGGTGGCGATATGGTGCGTAGCGTTCCAGGCGCGCAGTTGGCGCTGTTGCAGCAGCGGGTGCAGCTCGATCTGGTTGACGACCGGCGCCACGTTGGTTTCATCCAACAGACGCTGCAGGTGCGGCGTATGGAAGTTGCATACGCCGATGCTTTTCACCAGGCCTTGTTCGCGCAGTTTGATCAGCTCGCGCCAGGCGGAGACGTATTGATCCTGCTGTGGGCGCGGCCAGTGGATCAGATACAGATCCACATAGTCCAGCTTGAGCTTTTCCAGACTGGTTTCCAGCGCCGCCAGCGGATCGCCCTGATCGTCGTTCCACAGCTTGGTGGTGATGAACAGGTCGCTGCGCGGCAGCGCGCTGGACTGCAGCGCGGCGCCGACGCCTTCCTCGTTCTTGTAGATCGCGGCGGTGTCGATGGAGCGGTAACCGATCTCCAGCGCTTTGCTGACCGCGCGGGTGGTCTCTTCAATACTCGCCTGCCAAACGCCGAGACCCAACTGCGGCATCAGATTACCATCGTGGAGTTTGATGATGGGTTGTTGCGTTGTCATGCGCATCTCCTTGTGTACGGATTGCGGCGCCTGCGGCACCGAAACGGCTATAGATAAATTCTAGTTGGCAAAATGGGCGGTTGCCGGGTTTGCCAGCCTAATTTCAGCGGTGGCGGGAGGGCGATTCTCTCCCCGCTCTCCCTGCGAATGAGCGGTAAGACGAAGGGTGCGAAACGATCGGCGGCGCGCTGAGGCGCCCGACGGCGCCCGGCGATCGGCCGGGCGCCGGATGCGGCGAAAAATGGCTGACGGAGACTAAAGCCTAGCAAAAAATCGCCGTTTTGCGATTAACGCGCCGCTTCATAAATGCGGCGGCTGACGTCCAGGGTGATGTCCTGATGCTCGCCCAGGGCGGTCATGCCGTGCTGATGCAGCTTGTCGAGCAACGCCGGAATGCTGCTGCCGTCGAGCTGATAATCCGCCATGCGGGTCGGTACACCCATCTGTTCGAAGAAGGCGCGGGTGGCGGCGATGGCGCCGTCGATGCGGCTGTCTTCGCTGCCTTCGCGCAGGTCCCAGATGCGGTCAGCGTACTGCAGCAGTTTTTCGCGCTTCTGCGCTTTCTTCTCGTGCAGCAGCGCCGGCAGCACGATGGCCAGCGTTTGTGCGTGGTCGAGATCGTGCATGGCGGTCAGTTCATGGCCCAGCATGTGGGTCGCCCAGTCCTGCGGCACCCCGGCGCCGATCAGGCCGTTCAGCGCCATGGTAGCGCTCCACATCACGTTGGCGCGCACCGCATAGTTTTCCGGCTCGGCCAGCGCGCGCGGGCCGTCTTCCAGCAGGGTCAGCAGCAGGCCTTCGGCGAAGCGATCCTGCACCTTGGCGTCGACCGGGTAGGTCAGATACTGCTCCAGGGTGTGTACGAAGGCGTCGACCACGCCGTTGGCTACCTGGCGCGGCGGCAGCGAGTAGGTCACGACCGGATCCAGCACGGCAAAGCGCGGCTGCACCAGCGGCGAGAAGAAGTGCTGTTTGTCGCCGCTGCTCTTCCGGGTGATCACCGCGCCGCTGTTGGACTCGGAACCGGTGGCCGGCAGCGTCAGCACGCAGCCCATCGGCACCGCGTCAGTGATGTGGCTGCCGACGGTCTGCAGAATATGCCAGGCATCGCTGTCGGCCGTATAACGGGCCGCGGCGGCGATGAACTTGGTGCCGTCAACCACCGAACCGCCGCCGACCGCCAGCAGGAAATCGATGTTTTCCGCTTTCACCACCTCGACCGCTTTCATCAGCGTTTCGTAGGTCGGGTTCGGCTCAATGCCGGAGAACTCCCGCACGTCGCGGCCGGCCAGCGCGCTGTACACCTGATCCAGCACGCCGTTTTTCTTCACGCTGCCGCCACCGTAGGTGATCAGGATGCGCGCGTCCGCCGGGATCTGGCCGGCCACGTCGGCGATTTGGTCCTTGCCGAACAGGATTTTGGTTGGGGTATGCAGAATGAAGTTTTGCATGGTTGATTTCTCTCTTTCTGTCAGGCGGGCGCCAACGCGGCGCAAAGGTGTCTGGCCCGTATTGTCAGGAACCTGGCGGCAACGCACAATGCACATTCCTGTTTGGTTCTTGCCTATTTCTACAACTGCCTGTAGAAATGGAGAGCTTTAAATTATGATTTATGCCGAATCGTTCTGACTGTAAGAGGGTGTTTCCGTGACTGAAATCGATGCGCTGCGCAGCCGCATGGCACGCCAGGCGATGGCTATCGCCACCGGCAACGGCTATACGCCGTCACCGGTGCCGCGGGTGAAGATCCTGTATGTCGATCGCCACTGCCCGCGTCAACCGGTAATGTACGAACCGGGGATCGTCATCATCTTTCAGGGGCACAAGGTCGGCTATTGCGGCAACAAGGTGTTCCAATACGATCCGCGCAACTACCTGCTGATGACGGTGCCGCTGCCGTTCGAGTGCGAAACCTTCGCCAGCCCGGAGTTGCCGCTGGTGGGGTTGGCGGTCAATATCGATACCCAAATGCTGCAGGATTTGCTGATCGACATCGGCGACGACGACTACCTGATGCAGCCGCGGGCGGAGAGCAACGGGGTAAATCTGGCCGAGCTGACGGAAGCGCTGCTGTGTGCCACTGAACGCCTGCTGGACGTGATGGCCAAGCCGCTCGACGCCCGGGTGCTGGGGCCGCAGATCGTGCGCGAGATCCTCTACTATGTGCTGCGCGGCACCTGCGGTGCGTCGCTGCAGGAGCTGGTTAATCGACATACCCACTTCAGCCAGATCGCCAAGGCGCTGCGGCGCATAGAAAATCAGTATGCCGACAATCTCAACGTCGAGCAGTTGGCCAGCGAGGTCAACATGAGCGTGTCGGCGTTTCACCATAACTTCAAGGCGGTGACCAACACCTCTCCGCTGCAGTACGTGAAATCGTACCGGCTGCATAAGGCGCGCCTGTTGATGGTGCATGACGGTCTGAAGGCCAGCACGGCGGCGATCCGCGTCGGTTACGAGAGCGCGTCGCAGTTCAGTCGTGAATTCAAACGGCTGTTCGGCATGACGCCGAGCGATGAAGTCGCCCGGCTGCGCGATGCCAATCCGCTGCTGCTGGAGGGCTGAGCCGCGTTTACGGGGTCAGAACGATCTTGCCGAACGGCCCGCGATCGAGATGATCCAACGCCTGCGGCAGCTGGTCGAAGCGGTATACCTGATCGATCACCGGCTGCAGGTTGACGGCGTCCACGGCGCGCACCAGATCTTCCAGCGCGCGGCGATGGCCGACGCCGATGCCCTGGATCTGCGCCGATTTCAGCAGCAGCAGGCCGGCGGGCGCGGAAATCTCGGCGCCCGCCAGCACGCCGATCACCGAGATGCGGCCGCCCACCGCCACGGCGCGTACTGAGTTGCCGAGATTCGGGCCGCCGACGGTGTCGATCACATGGTCGATGCCGCGATCCTGCGTCAGCGCATAAACCGCCTCCACCCAATCGCCGTTCAGCCGGTTGATGCCGTGACTGGCGCCCAGTGCCCGGGCGCGCGCCAGCTTTTCATCGCTGCCGGAGGTCACGTACACCTCGGCGCCGTGCGCTTTGGCGATCTGCAGCGCGAACAGCGCCACGCCACCGGTGCCTTGCACCAGCACCGTCTCGCCGGCATGCAGTTTGCCTTGCTCTACCAGCGCGAACCAGGCGGTCAGCCCGGCGCACGGCAGGGTGCTGGCCTGCGCGTCGTCCAGCGACGTCGGCGCCGCCACCAGCCAGTCTTCATGCAAAATCACGTATTCCGCCAGTACGCCCTGATAGAAGCCACCAAGGGTGTGGTAAGGCACCTGGCGCGCATCGCCGTACGGTTTTTGCCGGCCGTCGAGCCAGCCGGGGCTGAAGGTAGAGATGACCCGAGCGCCGGGTTGGAACCGGCTGACGCCGGGGCCGATAGCGTCGACCTCGCCGGCCATGTCAGAGGCGGGGGTGAACGACTGCGGCAGCGTCAGCCCCATGCCGCTTTCAATCATCATTTTGTCGCGGTAGTTGAGCGCTACCGCCTTCACTTTCACTCTGATTTCGTGTGGCCCCGGCTGCGGGATCGCGTCGGTGGTCAGCTGCAGGTGTTCACGCCCCAGGGCGTCCATCGTCCAGCGTTGCATCGTGTCGGTCATGATGTTCTCCAAAGTCAGCGATTAACGACCTGTCGATAATATCGTTGATAGAGGTTCGCCAGTGGCGATAAGATTTCCGCAGATTGTTTCTTTCAGAGCGACAAATCATGAGCGATCGATTGAGCGGCATTTCGGTATTCGTCACCGCCGTGGAGGCGGGCAGTTTTGCGTTGGCGGCCAGTCGGCTGCACCTGTCGCGTTCGGCGGTAGGGAAAACCATCGCCCGGCTGGAACAGCGGCTGGGCGTGCGGCTGTTTCATCGCACCACCCGCAGCCAGAGCCTGACCGACGACGGTGCGTTGTTCTATGAGCGCTGCCTGCGGGCGCTGGAGGAGATCCGCAGCGCGGAAACGTTGCTGGAGTCGGGCAAGCGGCAGGTCAGCGGCCGGCTGCGGGTGTCGATGCCGGTGCTGTTTGGCCGCATGTGTATTGCGCCGTTGCTGACCGATCTGACGCGTGAGCACCCTGGCCTGGAGCTGGAGCTGTCGTTCAGCGATCGGGTGGTGGATCTGATTGAGGACGGTTTCGATATGGCGATCCGTAACGGCACGCTGGCCAACAGCAGCGGGCTGGTGGCGCGTCGTATCGGCGATCACCGCATGACGCTGTGCGCCTCGCCGGCGTATCTGCAGCGATGCGGCGAACCGCACAGCATCGAGCAATTGGCCCAGCATGAGGCGGTGACCTATATGCGCGCCGGCGCGCGGCGCAGCTGGCGGGTGCTGGACGAGAACGGCAAACCGCAGGACGTGATGCCGAATAACCGGTTGCAGATGGACGATTTGCAGGCGATTGCGGATGCAGCGACGGCGGGTTTCGGCATCGCCTGGCTGCCGTGCTGGCTGGTGCGTGAGCAGCTGTTGAGCGGGGCGCTGGTACGCTTACTGCGCGATCGGCCGGGCGCCGCCTTTGATGCGCATGCGGTATGGCCACACACGCCCCACCTGCCGCTGAAGGTGCGGCTGGCGGTGGATACGCTGGTGAGCAAATTGCCCGCCAGTCTGGCGTTGGTTGAGAAGGCGCTGTAGTGCGCCTGGATCAGGAGGAGGAGGCGCGCTTTTTACGCCAGATCACCAGCATGGCGCCCAGCAGGCCGACGAACAGCAGCAACAGCGGCAGCAGCATCAGGCCTGTCATCACCTGGCTTTCGTAGCGTTTCACCAGAGGGATTTGGCTGAACGCGTAACCGAGACCGACCAGCGCGCAGACCCAGATCGCCGCACTCAGCCAGTTGAACACCTGGAAGCGCGAACTGTTGAGCCCGGAAATGCCGGCCATGGTCGGCAGCAGCGTGCGCACGAAGCCGAGGAAACGGCCGATCAGCAGCGCCGTCAGCCCGTGGCGATTGAACAGGTTATGAGCGCGCTGGTGATATTGCGCCGGCAATTGCAGCAGCCAGCCTTTCACCAGGCCGGTGTGGCCCAGCCAGCGGCCCTGGATATAGCTCAGCCAACAGCCGAGGCCGGCGGCGGCGGTCAGAATCAACAGGGTGGGGGCAAAGCCCATCACGCCTTTGGCGATCAGCGCACCCGACAGCAGCAGCAGGCTGTCGCCGGGGAGGAAGGAGGCGGGCAGCAGTCCGTTTTCCAAAAACAGGGTGGTGAAAAGCACGGCATAAACCACCCAAATCACGCTAGGATCGGCGAGGGCGATAAAGTCCTGTTGCCAAAGCGCATGAATAATCTCTCGTAATACATCCATTTTATGTCCTGTTGCATGCCGGTTGCGCCCGGGGTCACGTTCTCCAGGATGCGGCGGTTACCGTATCTGACAGTTATCCGGTTAGTGTACCGCTAATAGCTTAAGCCGACATTAAACGAGACGAAGAAAATTACCGGAATCCGCCTTAGCGCACGCCGTTGAGGCGATCGAAACCGGCCGCCAGATCGGCGATCAGGTCTTCGACGTTCTCCAGGCCGATGTGTATGCGCACCAGCGTGCCGGAGAAATCGACGCCGCCCGCCGGCCGGATGGCTTCCAGCTCTTCCGGCTGGTTGGCCAGGATCAGCGACTCGAAGCCGCCCCAGGAGTAGGCCATGCTGAAGTGGCTGAAGTTGTCCAGGTAAGCGGCCAACTGGGCATCATCCAGCCGCTCTTTCAGCACGAAAGAGAACAGCCCGTTGCAGCCGCTGAAGTCGCGGCGGTAGAACTCGTGGCCCTTGCAGCTGGGCAGGGCTGGGTGATTGACCGTCGCCACCTCCGGCCGTTCGGCCAGCCAGTTGGCGACCTCAATGCTGCTGCGCTCGTGCTGCTTCAGGCGCACGCTCAGGGTACGCAGGCCGCGGCTCGCCATGTAGGCGGTGTCGGCATCCACCATCTGCCCCATCAGATAGGAGTACTCGCGCAGTTGCTCCCAACAGCGCGCGTTGGCGACGGCGGTGCCGAGCATGTAATCGGAATGGCCGATCAGGTATTTGGTGCCGGCCTGAATGGAGATATCGATGTCGAAATCCAGCGCCTTGAACAGCACGCCCGCCGCCCAGGTGTTGTCGATCATGATCACCACCTCCGGCGCCACGGCACGAATGGCCTGCACCATGGCCGGGATATCCTGCACTTCCAGAGTGATGGAGCCGGGGGATTCCAGGAACACCACGCGGGTATTGGGTTGGATCAACGTGGCGATATCGGCGCCGATCAACGGATCGAAATAGGTGGTGCTGACGTTCATGCGACCGAGGATGTGAGTGCAGAAATCTTGGGTCGGTTCGTACGCCGAACCGGTGACCAGCAGGTGATCGCCGGCGCCGACGAACGACAGGATCGCATTGGCCACCGCCGCCGCGCCGCAGGGGTACAGCACGCAGCCGGCGCCGCCCTCCAGCTCGACCATCGCATCTTGCAGGGCGAAGTGGGTCAGCGTGCCGCGTCGGCCGTAAAACAGCTCGCCGTGGGCACGTTGCGCGGTGGCGTGCTTTTTGGCGGCGACGGAGTCGAAGACCAAAGAAGAGGCGCGTTGCGTGACGGGATTGACGGAGCCCTGGGTGTAGCGTTTGCCGCGGCCGGCGCCGATCAGCGTGGTTTCGATGTGTTTTGACGTCATGGTACCTGGCTCACCTCTGGTTGCTCTGCACGTGTCCGTTTACGATAGCCCTTACGTTAGCATGAGTTAATATAGCCATCCAGACGTTTTAACTTCTGGATATAGAAACGGCTATAATTGGCTGTCAGCGGCGCATTTCTCGCCTCATCCTTCTGCCGAGCGGCGAGAGAGAAGCCCATTCATCGGTCGAGACGTCGTTCGGCAGCGTGGTCTTGTTGCACCGTTGTGGGAGAAAAGTAACGAAATAACCCCATAAAAGGAGCGTTTGGCGGTGAACGGGCGCGGATTGGCGCTTTGCCGCGGGGCTGGCTAAAATTTTCGCGTTTATTTGGTAAATAATAATGAGAACTACTATCAATCCCCGGTTGGTTTGATATGATCGCACGCTGAATTATTCCTTAATTTTGATCGGTAATGGGTGGAGGCACAGCGTGAAAACGGCTGGCAAGAATTTAAATCAAGGATCGTTCGGTCAGGGCCGGGCGCAGTGGGGCAAGGCCTTTGGCCGCAGCCTGATGGCTTCTATGGTGCTGGTTGTGGGGCTGGCCGGCAGCGCGCAGGCAGCGCCGGCGGCCAATCCGGCCGTTACCGAAAGCGTTGCGCCGACCACCGCGCCTGCACCTGCAGCCGCTGCGCCGGAAAGCATCACGCCGGTGAACCCGGCACCGACGATCCAGCCACCGGAAACCCGCGGCATGGACCTGTCCATTTGGGGCATGTACCAGCACGCCGACGCGGTGGTGAAAGCGGTGATGATCGGCCTGGTGCTGGCGTCTATCGTGACCTGGACCATTTTGTTCGCTAAAGGCAGTGAACTGCTGCGCGCCAAGCGCCGTCTGCGTCGCGAGCAGTTGGCACTGGCCGAAGCGCGCTCGCTGGATGAAGCTTCCGAGCTGGCGCAAAACTTCTCCCCGGAGAGCGTCAGTGCGGTACTGCTGAACGATGCGCAAAATGAGCTGGAGCTGTCTGCGGAATCCAACGACAACAACGGCATCAAAGAACGCACCGGTTTCCGTCTCGAGCGCCGCGTGGCGGCCTACAGCCGTAACATGGGCCGCGGCAACGGCTTCCTCGCCACCATTGGTGCCATCTCGCCGTTCGTCGGCCTGTTCGGTACCGTCTGGGGCATCATGAACAGCTTTATCGGCATCGCCCATTCGCAGACCACCAACCTGGCGGTCGTGGCGCCGGGCATCGCAGAGGCGCTGCTGGCGACTGCGATGGGCCTGGTGGCGGCGATCCCTGCGGTCGTTATCTACAACATCTTCGCCCGCGTCATCAGCGGCCATCGCGCCCAGGTAGGCGACGTGGCGGCGCAGGTCTTGCTGCTGCAGGGCCGCGATCTGGATCTGGCCGCAACGGCGGAAGCCAAGCGCTCACAGCACGCACACCAACTGCGGGCGGGGTGAGTCATGGCGATGCGCTTAAATGAAGATCTGGACGACAGCGGCGAACTGCATGAAATCAACGTGACGCCGTTTATCGACGTCATGTTGGTGCTGTTGATCATCTTTATGGTGGCCGCGCCGCTGGCAACGGTAGATATTCGCGTCGATCTGCCGGCCTCCTCCGCCAAACCGCAGCCGCGGCCGGAAAAACCGGTGTTCCTGTCGGTGAAGGCCGACAAGCAGCTCTACGTCGGCGATCAGCCGGTGAATGCCGATCAGTTGACTTCGGTGCTGGATCAACGCACTCAGGCGAACAAAGAAACCACCATCTTCTTCCAGGCAGACAAGAGCGTGGACTATGAAACGCTGATGAGCGTGATGGACACCCTGCGTAAAGCCGGCTACCTGAAAGTGGGGCTGGTGGGCATGGAAGGCGCCGCCAAGTAGCGGTAGCACAACGATAAAGGGCGCTCAGGCGCCCTTTTTTATTGATTCAGAAATATCACTCCCCGGCCAACAACGCCCGGGAACCGGCATGGCGCCAGTGGATGCGGCCCGGCAGATAAAGCGCATGCTGTTCCAGCGGCCGCTCGTCGATGAGCGCGGTCACCTGGTCGAAGCTATGCTGCGCCAGCGCCCGGCAGTCTTGCGCGACCGTATCTATCTTCAGCGTCATGCAATCGAACAGGTAGTGATCGTCGAAGCTGCACAGGTGGATGTCGCTCTCCATCAACTGATGCTGCGTCAGATAACGCAATACGCCCTCCAGCAGGCCGCAGGCGGCGGTAAACAGCGCTTTGGGCGGACGCCCCAGCTGTGCGCACAGCTGAGCGAACATCTCGTAACCTGAGCTGGGGTGATAGTTGCCGTTGATGATCCATTCCGGTTTGCACGTGATGCCGGCGAGCTCCAGGCCAAGCTGGAAGCCGGCGAGGCGATCGCGGGTCGGCGAAATGCGCGGCTGCCCGCCGAGAAAATAGATCTCATCCGGATGTTGGCGCGCGACCTTTTCCACCAGGTCGGCGGTCGCATTAACCGAGTCGGTGATCACCAGCGGCAGTTCGGAGCCGGCGATCAGACGGTCCATCTGCACCACCGGTAGCCCGGCGTTGATCTTCTGGTATTCGGCATCGTTCAACTGGCTGGAGGCGACGATCAAGCCGTCCACCTGCCGCTGTACCAGACTGTTCACCGCCATCATCTCCTGCGCCGGGTTTTCATCGGTGCAGGCGATCAGCAGCTGCAGACCGGCTTCGCGGCACAGCGTTTCCAGCTCGCGCGAAATCACCGCAAAGCCGTAGTTGGTCATCTCCGGCACCACCAGCCCCAGCGTGTGGCTGCGGTTGGAGCGCAAAGAGCGGGCGTGGATGCTGGGCTGATAATGGTGTTCGTGCGCCAGCGCCAGAACGCGGTCGCGGGTGTCGTCGGACACCCGATATTCCTTGCTGCGGCCGTTCAGCACCAGGCTGGCGGTCGATTTCGACACCCCGGCCAGCGTGGCGATGTCACTGATGGTAATGCGTTTATTTTTTTTCACTGACGCCATCTGAAGTCATCGGAGGATGCGTCATTCTAGCATGCATGGCGTCAGCGGCCAGTATTCCAACGCCAGCGGCGCGCTTCCGGACAGCCGCAGTTGCGGCTCGCTGGCCGGGAAGTAGCGCGCGCTCATCACCGCCTCGCCGCGGTTGATGAAGATCTCCACGCTGGAACGATCGAACAGCAACTGCAGATGCGTGACCGGGCCGCGCCAGTAACGGTGCTCCGGCTGGCCGTCGGCCAGGGAAGCGCGCGTCAGCTGCAGCCTTTCGCCGTCCCAGTTCAGCGTCATTGCCTCGCCAAACGCGGCGCTGAACGCGCCCTGCGGCGTCAACTGCAGCTCCGCAGCCCCCAGCGCATAGGCGGGGGCATCATCGGCACAGCCTTGCCAGCCTGCTCGCTCGCCGCGCAGCTGTTGCAGCTCGCGCGCCGGGCGCTGGTGGAGGCGGCCATGCCGCAGCGACAGCTCGCGCGGGCAGGTCATGGTGTGGATCCAGCCGTAACGGCGCGTCGGATGGGCTTCTTCATCTTGCTCGGGCACGCCCATCCAGCCGAACAGCAGGCGGCGGCCATCTTCCGCCAGCGTCGTCTGCGGCGCATAGAACTCGAAGCCGGCGTCCAGCTCGCGAAATTCGCCGTGGCTGAAGGCCGGCTGCAGGTAATCCAGCTTGCCGAGCAGATAGCCGGCCTGATAACGGTTGAGATAGCGTTCCGGCTGCGGCGCCAGCCCCTGCGGGCAGCAGATCAACACGTCGGCGTCCTCCAGCGAGAACAGGTCTGGGCACTCCCACATGTAGCCGAATTCACCCAGGTCGTGCAGGCCGGAACCGGCGATTTCGCCCAGCGGTTGCCAGCCGCGCAGATCGCTGGAACGAAGCAGCAGCACCTTGCCGCGATCCTGCAAGTCACGTGCGCCGAGCACCATGTACCAGGTATTCTGATGACGCCATACTTTGGGATCGCGTACGTGCCCGCTGTAGCCGTCCGGCAGCGGCAGCACCGGCCCGAGCTTGCGGTATTCGCCCCGTTCGCTTTCCTGAGCCAGGCATTGATAGGCAGTGCGTGAGCCGTCGGGGAATTTCACATTGCCGGTGTAGATCAGCGTGATTTTATCTTCTGCCACCACCGCCGAGCCGGAATAACAGCCGTGGCTGTCGTAACAGGCACCTGGTGCCAGGGCAAGCGGCTGATGCGCCCAACGCAGCAAGTCGGTCGACTGCCAGTGTCCCCAGCACTTGTTGCGATGATCGCAGCCCAGCGGATTCCACTGATAGAACAGGTGATAAACGCCGTTGTGCTGGATGAAGCCGTTGGGATCGTTCAGCAGGCCAACGCTGGGCGCCAGATGCCAGGCCGGGCGGTGCGGATCGCGCAGCGCGCGTGGCTGGCCGTTCATGACCGCCTGCATCGCCTGTTTGATTAAGCTGAGTTCTTCCATCATTGCGCGTCCGTTTTATATTTCAACAGGAGGGAGAGTATGAAGGCGGTGCCAAACGCGATCGCCAGGCCGATGATATAGCTGACCAGCGAACTGGCCTGCACAATCGCCATGCCAGGGATCGCCGTCAGCCCGACCGCGTTCATGCCGACGTGGTTGGCCACCACCCAGGCGCCGCCGAGCGCGCCGCCCGCCAGCGCTGCCAGGAAGGGTTTCACGAAGCGCAGGTTGATACCAAACAGCGCCGCCTCGGTGATGCCGAGCATGGCGGAAAAGGCGGAAGGCACCGCGATGGCTTTGATTTTGGCGTCGCGGGTTTTGAAATACACCGCCAGGCAGGCGCCGCCCTGAGCGATGTTGGCCATCGACCAGATCGGCAGCAGGAAGTTGACGCCGATAGTGGGGTTGCCGAGCAGCCCGGCCTCTACCGCGTGGAAACTGTGGTGAATACCGGTGATGACGATAGCGGAATAGAGGCCGCCGAACAGCAGCCCGGCGAACCACCCCGCATGGGCAATCAGCGTGCTGAGCACGAAGGAGATGCCGTCACCCAGCGCGCGGCCGGCGGGGCCGATAAACAGCAGGGCGACAAAGCCTGAGATGACCACCGTCAGGAACGGCGTCAGGATCAGATCGAGCGCGTTGGGGATCACTTTTCGCAGCCGTTTCTCCAGCAGGCTCATGAACCACACCGTCAGCAGCACCGGGAACACGGTGCCCTGATAGCCGATCATGGCGATGTCCAGACCGAAGAAGTTCATAGTGTGGAACCCTCCCGCGACGCCCCAGGCGTTGGTCAGCGCCGGATGGGTCAAAATGCCGCCGAGCGTGGCCCCCAGATAGGGGTTGCCGCCGAATTCGCGTGCGGCGGTGAAGCCGATCAGAATCGGCAGGATAATGAACGCCGCCGAGCTGAACATATCCAGCATGATGAACAGCGCGCTGTTGGCATCGGCCCAGCCGTAGGTTTTCACCATGCCGAGCAGCCCCATCAACAGGCCGGAAGCGACGATCGCCGGGATGATTGGCACGAAGATGTTCGACAGCAGGCGGGCGATGCGCTGCAGCGGGTTGAGCTTTTTCGCCGCGATATCGGCGGCTTCGGCCTTGCTGGATTCGCTGACGCCCGCTGCCTTGATGAATTCCGCATGCACCTTGTTGACCAGCCCGGTGCCGAAGATTACCTGGATTTGACCGGCGTTGCTGAAGCAGCCTTTGACGCCGTCCAGTTTGCCGATGGCCTCTTTGTCCACCTTGCTGTCGTCCACCAGCACCAGACGCAGGCGCGTGGCGCAGTGGGCGGCGCTGGCGATGTTCTCTTTACCGCCGAGCAGCGGCAACAGCGCGTTGGCGGTTGCGGTAATGTCCATGTTGTCCCCTTGCTAAATAAAAATGCCGCCGCGCAGTTTGCGACGCAGCGTCGTGAATCGATGTCAGAAGAAATACTTGAATCTGGCGCGCATGCCGTAACGTTGATCGTTGTCGCCGTTGGCGATCTTGTTGTCGGCGTTGGCTTCCAGCAGCGACACATAGGCGCCTAAATACAGATTGAAATTCTTCATATTCATAATGTTAGGTATCTGATACGACGCGTGAACGGTATGGATGTCGTAGTTGCCCGGTTCGCTGAGCGGGTTGTGGATATCGGCGGCGATCCCGGCGGTATTGAACTCTTTGATATTGTTATGGGCATAGATATAACCCAGTTCGAAGCGCCGCCACAGCACGTTCACGCCGGCGGTGAAGTCTTGCTCGCCTGAGGCATCCAGATAGGCGGTGCTCAGGTTGGCCACCACGCCGTTATCCGGGTTAGCGGCGCTGTTGTTCCAGCTCATCGTCATGCCGTAACCGTTGCGCTTGGACTGATCGACGAAGCGGCCCTGGCTGTCCTGATACCCGTAGGCGTTATTTACCACGTTGCTTTCCATTGCCGCCGCGATGCTGAAGGCGTCTTTTTTCCAGGCGATCACCGGGCGCAAATAGGCGACGTTTTTCTTATTGTCCAGGGCGTTGCCGTGATAGCGGCTGTCCTGGAACAGCGAAGTGCCGTCCTCCACCAGCGTGTTCAGCTCGAAATAGACATCACCGGCGTATTTGCTCAACATCAGGTTGCCGCCGCTGCTGCTGCGGCCGCGGCCTTCTTTCATCATGTAGATATAGCCGAAGCCGTCGGCGTACAGATCGTTGGCGGTATTGCCGGAGTATTGAATGAAAGTGTCCTGATTCAGCGGGAACATGTCGTAGGCTTCGAAGCGGCCGATTTTGGTTTGCCAGTTCTTTTCATTGCCGAAGAAGAAGGCGGCGTCATCCAGGTTCATTTTGCCGCTCATGTCTGCCAGCGGTTGCACGCTGAAGCCGGAGAAGTTGCCGTCCGGATTGCGGCGGTAGCCGTCCAGCCCGACCAGAATGCGGCCGTTGATATCCCAGCGTTCTTTGTTGCCAGGCTTCCAGTCTTTGTGGTCGCTGCCTTTCAGCGACGTCAGCTGGCCGCTGCGGCTGGCGCCGTCCAGATTGAACTCCACGTCGCCGTACAGTTTCAGATCATTGAATCCATTCAGTTTCAGTGCGCTGATCGGGGCAATTGGCGTTTGCGGCGCGGCGGTATGCTGCGCAATCTGCGCGGTTTGCCGTTCCGTGTTGGCGGTGCGCTGCTCCAGCTGTTGCGCCCGGCGTTCCGCCGCCGTCGCGCGGGTTTCAGCCTGTGCGGTTTGCCGTTCCGCCTGCGCCAGGCGCTGTTCCAGCGCGTTGAGGCGCGCCTCGATGCTGCCGCTGCCCGAGGCCGCTGCATTGGAAGCAGAGAGGAAAAGCCCTGTTGTTATCGCCAAATAGCTGAGTTTTTTCATCATCGTCTATCATCCGGGTAAGGGTTGTTATTATTTTTTGCTAAATTGCTAAACCGGTTTTTCATGGCGAAAGATAACGATCAAGAAGCGGGCTGGCAATCAAGTTTGCTAACCCGATTCAGCTATTGTGATCGAGTGCGCAAATCGTGGGGAGTAAAAGACCACGGCGCCCAGGGGATCGCCGTGGATGCAGGGGATCAGCGCAGAAAAGCGGTGAGCTCTTCGGCGCGGGGCAGGGCGGTCATGGCGCCTTTGGCGGTGGTGGCCAGTGCGCCGCAGGCCTGAGCCTGGGCGATAACCGCCGGCCACTGCGTTTCCTGCGGCAATTCGTGAAGGCGTGCCAGCGCCGCTAACAGACCGGCGACAAACGCGTCGCCGGCGCCGGTGGTATCGACCGGCACGATCGACGGCGCGCGGAAATGGCGCAGGCGATGCCCATCGTGTACGCAGACGCCGTCGCCGCCCAGCGTCACCAGCAGCAGGCGTGTCGGGTAGGTTTGCATCATCCAGCGGATGCCGTTCTCTACATCGTCAAGGTGGCTGATGAAAGCCAGCTCTTCGCGCGACAGTTTCACCACGTCCGCCAGCAACAGCGCCTTTTGCAGGCAGGGGCGCAGCGCTTCCGGCTGGCGCCAGACCTCTTCGCGGATGTTGGGATCGAAACTGACCCGGCCACCGGCCGCCCGAATGCGTTCCATCGCCGCAAAGGCCGCGCTGCGGCTGGGTTCTTGCGAAAGCGCGATGGAGCAGAGGTGCAGCCATTCGCCCCGTTGGAAAGCCGGCAGATCGTCGGGCTGCAAAAACAGATCGGCGCTGGGCTGCACCATAAACGTGAATGAGCGCTCACCCTGCAGATCGAGATCCACCACCACCGTGGAAGTGTGGTGGTCGGGATCCGGTCGCATATGACCGATATCCACCCCTTCATCGCTCAGTACCTGCTGCAGAAAGGCGCCGAAGCCGTCTTGCCCCACACGCCCGATAAAAGCGCTGTCGCCACCGAGCCGGGCGATACCCACCGCCACGTTCGCCGGCGCGCCGCCGGGGCATTTGAGATAACCGTTGGCATTTTCCGGCACCAGGTCGATCACGGCGTCGCCCAGTACCCATACGCGATTCATCATGCTTAATCCCTATTTTTGTCGTTGTCAGATGGTTAGCTAAAATAGAAGAACCGATTTAGCAAGGCAATGAAATAATCCTCAGAGCCGCTTGGGCAGTGAGGAAGATCAATCTTTCTGCTGGGCTTGGGGGGAGGGAATCTGCCCCGCGAAACAGCGCGGGGCGAGATAGCAGGGCATTTAGCCCAGCTTCGGATAGACGCCGGGACCGATTGGCAAGCCTAGCGCATACCAGACCAGCAGCAGCAAAATCCACACGCTGAAGAACACCAAAGGATAGGGCAGGATCAGCACGTAATAGGTGCCGAGCTGCGCGTCTTTGCGGTAGCGCTGCAGGAAGCCGAGGAACAGCGGCAGGAACGGCGACATCGGCGCCAGCGGCAGCACCGCAGAGTCGGCGATGCGAAAGATCATCTGGGCGAACGCCGGGTGGAAACCGAGCAGCATAAACATCGGCACGAAGATCGGCGCTAAAATTGACCAGATCGCCGAGCCGCTGGCGATGAACATGCACAGGAAGGCGGAGAGGAACATCAGGCCGAGAAATGCCGGTGCGCCACTCATGCCGGCGGCTTCCAGCATATCGGTCAGGCCGACGGCCATAAACTTGCCCATGTTGCTCCAGTTAAAGAACGCCACGAACTGCGACAGCGGAAATACCATCACGATAAAACCCGCCATGCTTTTCATCGGATCGAGCAAGTGGTGGGGAATATCGTCCGGCCGACGGATCTGTTTGGTGACTACGCCATAGGTAATGGCGACGGTGAAGAAGAACAGGATGATGATCGGCACGATACCCTTGATGAACGGGGAAGGGATCACCGAACCGGTGTTCGGGTCACGCAGCGGCGCGGCCTCCGGCACCACCAGAGCGGCGATGATGGCGATAAACACCAGCGCGGCGATACCGCTCATCATCAGCCCCCGGTTTTGCAGCGGGGTCAGCGCTGCGATTTTGTCTTCGGCGCTGCCTTGCCACTTCGGCAGACGGGGCTCGATAAATTTGTCGGTGAGCAGCGCACCTGCGATGGTCAGCACGACCACTGAGGTGGCCATAAAGTACCAGTTGTCGATCACGCTGACGTGAACCGCGCCATCCACCGCTTTGGTGGCTTCGGTACTGATACCGGAAAGCAATACGTCGGTGGTGACGATCAACAGGTTGGCGGTAAAGCCGGAGGCGACGCCGGCGATCGCCGCCAGCAGTCCGGCTATTGGGTGGCGGCCCACCGCCACGAACATCAGTGCGCCAAGGGGCGGCATCACCACCAGCGCGGCGTCCGACGATATATGACTGAAGAAGGCGATAAACAGCACCATATAACTGGCGTAGCGGGCGCTGACGCGCGAGGCCATTTTGTACATCAGCGCCTGCAGCAGGCCGACCTTTTCCGCCAGGCCGGCGCCTATCACCAGCGCCAAAATAGCCCCCAGCGGCGCAAAGCTGCTGAAGTTATGGATGATGTTGGGAAATATCCACTGCATGCCCGCCACGCTCATCAGATTATTCACCTTGATGAGCTCGCCGGTGGCCGGATTTTTCACCGCCACGTCGAGCCAGGAAAATAGCGCGGTGGCCAGCATAAGCACCAGGATCAAATAGACGAACAGTAAAAACGGATTAGGGATCTTATTGCCGATGCGTTCCACCCAGTAAAAAACGCGTCCGGGGCTTTTATTGATTGGCGTTGTGGCCTCACTCATGATTTTACCCTCTGTGTTTGCTCTGTTGTGTGATTGTTATTATTTGATTTATTTATAATTATGCTTAGTGGCCCGGTGAACCGGGCCCTGTCTGTTCATGCTATTTCAATGGGGAGGGTTTTACCCCCTGTGGGATAGGGCATCGATACGGCTGTTCGGCGCGTTGGTGCTCAAACTCGCTGCGGCAGCTCGCCAGCAGGGCGCTGTCGCTCAGTAGATCGATGGCGGTCGCCGCCATCACCTTGCCGGCCAGGCACATGCCCTTATGGGCGATAGCGGTGCGGCCCTGCGCCACCAGTTGCCAGGTGTGCAGAGGAGTGCCGAGTGCGAAACAGGGGCTAAAGCATTGGGCGGTTGGCGCCACCCAGCTCACGTCGCCAACGTCGGTAGAACCGTACAGCAGGTCGTCGGACTCCACATAAGGAGCGACCTCGTCCATCAGCACCTTATCTCCCAGCAGTTGTACCCACTCGCGCCCGGCTGCGCCACCGGTGCGGGCTATGTTGAGTTTGGCGTTGCGCAGATCGTCGCGGCTCAGCGTCTGGCGGATTTCCTCGGCGAAGCGGCGTTCGGCGTCGCTGTACTCGGGCAGACCGAAATCACACAGGTTTTGATACATCGCGCGTTCCAGACTGCGGTTCGGCACATAGTTGGAGCAGGCCTTGTCGAAGCGCACGTCCATCTGAGTGTCAGTCATCAGCGCTGCGCCCTTGGCGATGTTAATCACCCGTTGGTAAATGTCCTGCGCCTGGTCGAGCTGCGGCGCGCGGATCAGGTACAACACCTCGGCGTCGGCCTGCACCACGTTGGGGGAGCTGCCGCCGGTGTGGGTGACCGCGTAGTGCAGCCGCGCTTCCTGCACGATATGTTCGCGCAGGAAGTTGGCGCCGGTATTCATCAGCGTCACCGCGTCCAGCGCGCTGCGCCCCAGGTGTGGCGAGTTGGCGGCATGGGCGGCGACGCCCTTAAAGTGAAACGCCGCCTGAATGTTGGCCAGCGTGCTGGTGTTGAACATGCCGCTGAAGCCTTCCGGGTGCCAGGTGAGGGCGGCGTCGACGTCGTCGAACAGGCCTTCGCGCACCATAAAGGTTTTGCCGGAGCCGCCTTCTTCGCCTGGGCAACCGTAGAAGCGCAGGGTGCCGGTCAGCCGGTTCTGCTGCATCCACGCCTTGGCGGCGAAGGCGCCCGCCAGCGCCGCAGTGCCCAGCAGGTTGTGGCCGCAGCCATGGCCGTTGCCGTTTTCCACCAGCGGCTGCGGCGTGGCGCAACCGGACCGCTGGCTCAGCCCGGCCAGCGCGTCGTACTCGCCCAGCAGCGCGATAACCGGGTGGCCGCTGCCGTAGCTGGCGATAAACGCCGTCTCGATGTCGCCCACACCGCGTTCGACCGAGAAGCCTTCCTGTTCCAGCGCATCGGCCAGCAACGTGGCGGAATAGGTCTCGTTGAAGCGCGTTTCCGGGTGATCCCAAATCGCGTCGCTCAGCGTGCTGAAGCGGGGTTGACGTTGGTCAATGTAGTCGTCGATAAATGCCTGCAGTTTTGAGTTGCTCATGCTCCGCTCCCGAATGTCGGCAGGTTCAGCGCCAGCGACGCCAGCGTTTTCACCGCCACCGCCATCACCTGTTCGTTGAAGTCGAATTTCTCGTTATGGTGCCCGGCGCTCAGCTCGGTGCCGAAAATGACGTATGAGGCCTGGCCGCCGCGGGATTTCACCCGTTCCATCATGTAGGTGGCGTCTTCTGAACCCGCCGCCTGTTCGCGGCGATCGACCACCGAGGTCAGCTCGGTTATCTGCTGCGCCTGGCGGCGGATATAATCCACCCACGGTTGGGTCGGTTTGCTGCTCTGCGCCGCGCCCATCAGCGCGATGTCGCAGGCGACGCCGTGCATTTTGGCGGCGCCTTCGATGGCGTTCAGGGCCTGCTGATAGACGAACGTGTTGATCTCATTGGTGGCGCCGCGCGTCTCCACCTTCATAAACGCCCGATCGGCGATCACGTTGCGGCCGGTGCCGGCCTGCAGCACGCCGACATTGATGCGTGAGCTGCCTTCGCTGTGGCGCGGGATGGCGTAAAGCCCTAGCGCAGCCTGCGCCGCCGCCAGCAGTGCGTTGCGACCGTCTTCCGGCTTGGCGCCGGCGTGGGAGGCGACGCCGCGGAAGGTAACGTCCAGCTTGCTGGTGGCCATAAAGCTGTCGCTGCCACATACCAGCTCACCGGCCGGCACGCCGGTGCCGATATGCACCGCGGTGAAGAAATCGACGTCGTCCACCACGCCGGCCTCCACCATCGATTTTGCGCCGCGTGTGCCTTCCTCCGCCGGCTGGAAGATCAATTTGACGGTGCCGCTAAGCTGGGACTCCAGGCTTTTGAACACGTGCGCCAGCCCCAGGCCGATGGTGGTATGGCCGTCATGACCGCATGCATGCATCATGCCGCTGTTGCAAGAGGCGAAGCCTTCACGGAACGGCAGGTGTTCGGGTTCCAGCAATTCGTTGAGATCGAGGGCGTCCATATCCACGCGGTAGGCGATAGTCGGGCCGGGGCGGCCGGTATCGAGCGTTGCGACGATGCCGGCGAAGCCGCCGGAAAAATGCGGCAACCATTTTTCCAACGCGCCCTGATTGCGGGCGCGCAGTTCCTGCGCCTCCAGCTCATCGGACGAGGGCAGTCCCATGCGCGCCTCGGCCTTGATGACCTCGCGGCCTAGCTGCAGGCGGTAACCCAGCCGATCGAGTTCTTCCGCCACCAGGGTGGCGGTGCGGAACTCAAACCAGCCGGATTCGGCATAGCGGTGGAAGTCGCGGCGCCAGGCCTGCAATTGCGGGTACAGATCGGCCACCAACATCGAAAGCGAATTAGTCATAGTGATATCTCATAAGTTATCGCGCGCTGGATCGCTCCAGGCAGCAGTTATGCTCTGAACTGAAATCAGACGGTGATGCTCTTGCAAATAAAAAGGTGTATTTGGTTACTAACTGCCGTGAATGGCGCTTATTGGCGCAGAAAATGCGCTTAATTAAGCGAAATAAGAATTTGGTTATTTATTATGTTTTTTCCGAATGTACACAATGGAATCTGGCTAAATAAGATGCCAATATCTTGCTATTGATAAATAACGGTTATCGCCTTTCGCCTATGCCAGCCTCGATAAAATTGCACCAATTACGTGCATTTGTGGACGTTAGCCGCCAGGGCAGCATCCGCGCCGCTAGCCGTACCTCACGCCTTTCCCAGCCTGCACTGACCAAAGCCATTCAGGAGCTGGAAGAGGTGCTGGGCGCCAAGTTGTTTATTCGCCGTAGCCAGGGTGTGGTATTGACCGACTGTGGCGATAACTTTTTCCAGCATGCCAGCCTGATCCTTGAGGAGCTGCGGGTGGCGCAGGAAGATATCCAGCAGCGGCTGGGGTTGGCGGGCGGCACGGTGAATATCGGCGTTGGTGGCAGCATTGCGCGTACTGTGATGCCGCAGGTGGTCACTCAGTTTCATCGTGAGTATCCCAACGTGAAGGTGCGCATCGTCGAGGGGCAGCTGGTGTCGATGATCCCTGAACTGCGTCAGGGCGAGCTGGATTTTACCGTCAATACCTATTACCCCAGCAGCCTCGACAACGAGTTGCAGTACGAACGGCTGATGGAAAAAGAGTATCGGGTGGTGGTGCGCAAAGGGCATCCGATGGAGGGGGCAACCTCGCTGAAACAGCTGCAGCACTGCGACTGGACCATGCCGACGCCGAAAGGCAGTTATTACCGGCTATTGCACGATCTGTTCGGGGACTTGGGCATGGCGCCGTCGATCAGCGTAACCTGTGAGACCTTTATGGCCTGTACCAGCCTGGTGGCGCAGAGCGATTTTGTTAGCATTCTGTCGGTGGACGTGATTTCGGATCCGATTCTGGGCAAGCATTTGGTGCCGCTTGAGCTGGAAGAGAGTCTGCCGAAAGCGACGTTTTATCTTATCCAACGCAAGGACACCACCCTGACGCCGATGGGCGCGCACTTGGCGCGCCTGTTTCGTCTTTATTGTCGGTGATACCGAGGCCCCATCGGGGGCCTGGGTATCAGAAGGCGATCGACCCCTGCACGAAGAAGGTGCGTGGTTCGCCGACGTACTTGCCGAAGTTATTGTCGTTGGAGCGGGTAAAGTAGCGCTGATCGAACAGGTTTTTTACCCCAGCGCCCAGCGTCAGGTTCGACAGCTGCGGCCCGAAGTTATATTCCCCGCGCATATTCCACACCATGTAACCGGCGATGTTGCCGAACTGGCCATCGGCGCTTTCCTGCGTGATGTACTCCGGCCCGGTGCCCGGCGAATGCTGTTTCGACTGCGCATAACCGTCCAGATTCCATACCCAGCTGCCGGTGGCGTAACGCGTGCCGACGGTATAGACCTGGCGCGAGTAGAACGGCAGATCTTTACCGGCGAAGTCGCCCTTGTCGGTGCTGGCTTTGGTGTAGGTATAGCTGGTGTAGACGCTGGCGCCGTCGAGCGCCCGATTCAGCTCGCTGAGATCGTAGCTGAGCGCCAGCTCGATGCCTTTGTGCTTGGTGGCGCCCATGTTGGTCCAGCCCACGTCGTTGCTGATGTACTGCAGCTGGTTATCGAAGTCGATGTAGAACAGCGTGGCCTCGGCCTTGACCACGGTGTCGTCGTAGCGGGTGCCGAACTCATAGGTGCGCGCTTTTTCCGCCGTCAGCCCCGGCGCCGGCTGGTTGCCGTTGCCGCCTTTGGTCAGTTGGAAATACTGCATGCTGCCGAACGAGGTGTTGGCGTTGGCGAACAGTTTCCAGGCGTCGGACAGGTGGTACATCACGTTCAATGACGGCAGCGGCTCGCTGTAGCTTTTCTCGCGGCTGATGTTGTTGAACGAATCGTCCACGTGGGTGCGAATGCTTTCATAACGCAGGCCCGGCGTGACCGTCCAGTTGCCGACGTTAATGGTGTCGTCGATATAGAACGCGTTGGCTGCGGTACCGCCGGAGGTATGCTGGTAATAGTCCGGGGTATCCGGCGTCGAGCCGATATTCGCCGGATTATACCAGGCGGAACGCGATGCTTTTTCGTCCATGGTTTCATTCAGGTAGCGGTAACCGAGGGTGATCTCGTGCGCCATATTCCAGAAGCGAAACAGCTGCGAATAGCTTGGTTCGATCGCCCAGGTTGAATAGTGGCGCGGATAGGAGACCATGCGCCGCTGGCCCGCGTTTTTGCCGGTGCCTTCCGATTCGATGTTGCTGCCGCGGTAGCTGTCGGTGAAGTAGGTCAACACTTCGAACTGCTTGTCGTCTTCCTGATGTTTGTATTTGAACGACATATCCTTGCGGCGGCCTTCGAACTGATCCCACGGCCGCGTGGACTGGAACGGGTTCTGCGCGTATTGCGCGCTGCTCAGCCCGCCCGGCATGCCGGCTTTGGCGTCGTAGTAGTGGAAATTGGCCAGCAGTTCGTCGCGATCGGTGAACGCATAACGCGTTTTCAGCATGAAATCGTCGATGTCGGTGTTGTCGTTGTTGTCGCGGTAGCCCTGGCCGTGCAGGCCGGAATAGAGCAGCTCGGCGCCGAGGCCGTTGTCTGCGGTGCCGCCCACGGAGGCGCTGGTCAGGGTCTTCAGGCCGCCGTGGCTGGCGCCCTGGGTTTGTACGCTGGCGGTGCCGCCAAACGTTTTGGGAATGTCGCGGGTAACGAAGTTGATCACGCCGCCGACGTTTTGCGGCCCGTAGCGCACCGCACCGCCGCCGCGCACCACGTCCACCGATTGCAGGTTACCGATCGATAGCGGCGCCATCGACAGCTGCGGCTGGCCGTAAGGCGCAACCGCCAGCGGGACGCCATCCATCAGAATGGTGGAGCGCGGAGAAAGACGCGATGTCAGGCCGCGCACGCCGACGTTGAGCGAAATATCGCTGCCGCCGGTGCCGTTGCTGTCGCGCACCTGCACGCCGGGCACACCGCGCAGGCTGTCGGCGATGGTTTGGTCGCCTTGCTCATGCATCTGCTGCTGGGTGACGATGGAACGCGCGCCCGGATGGTTGAGCAGCACCGAACTGGTATCAGGGTTGTCCAGCCAGTTGCCGACGACGGTCACGGTGTCGGTATCGTTCTGAGATGAGTTATCAGTAGCAAGGACAGGGAATGCGATGGCGATGGAAGCCGTCAGCAGGGAAAGCCGAAAAAGAGGTGACATAATAATGCCTTAAGAGTTTCAGACCCGGATGTGTTTTTTTAGAAAAGACAATCTTAATGATAATTATTGGCAAGTAAATAGAATTGTTACGGGATAGTTAAGTGGGTAACTAAATAATGAATGCGGGAAACAGGACCCGACTGGCGGGCCCTGCGGGAGGTTATTGTGGCGTAAGCCAGAAGACGCCGCTGTAATCCAGCGCGGTGAATTTCTGGTGCACCATTTCGATATCCGCTTGCGGATCAATATCTTTAAACAGCGCCGGGTGCAGGAATTTGGCGATCGCTTCAACCGCGATAAAGTTGAGCGGTGTGTCGTAAAATTGATGATAAATCGCCATCACGCGTTTTTCTTTCACCGCTTTCAGCACGTTAATACCGGTACGATCCAGCAGATGCGCCAGTTTCTTTTGGCTGGTGGCTATATCGGTGGTGTAACCCAGCGGTACCGCCAGCGTGCCGCGATGGCCACGGCTCCAGTCGGCACCGGTCAGCAGATAGAAATCCGGGTTGCTGCTGATCACCTGCTCGACGTTCACTTCTCCACCCATGTCTGAAAACAGCTTGCTGCCGATATTGTTGCCGCCGGCGGTATCGATGAACTGGCCGAAGCTGCCTTTGCCGAAGGTGTTGCAGCACTGTTCGCCTTTGATGCCGGCGCTGCGCTCGATGAAGACGCTGGGGCGCTGCTCCGGTTTCAGCGTGGCGACCCGCTGGCGCACCAGTTCGAGGCGTTGCTGATAGAGGCGGATAAAAGCATCGGCGTTGGGCTGCTCGTCAAACACTTTTCCCAACAGCGCCATGCTGGCGACGGTGTTGGTCAGCGGCTGCTGGCGAAAATCGATGATCAGCACCGGGATGCCGACTTTTTCCAGCTGGGTCAGCACGCCGCTGTCTTTCAATTTGCTCAGCAGGCCAATGTCGAAAATGATCAGATCCGGTTGGCGCACCACCGCGCTTTCCACGCTGAAATCACTGGTGTAGGGGTTGTCGAAGGTGGGGATCTGCATGACCTGCGGGAATTTTTTCGCGTAGGCTTCCACCAGATCCGGCGCTTTGACCTTCAGCGAGTTGTCCCAGGCGATGATGTTTTTCAGCGGCTCCTGCGGATGCAGAATATTCAGCGCCAACAGCGCACGGGCATCGGCCAGGATAACGCGTTTGGCCGGTTGCGGCAGGGTGACCTGGCGGCCGGCGACATCGGTGACGACGATCGGCGCGGCTTGAGCGGTGCCGGCCAACAGCAACACACAGGCGGCCAACCAGCGGCCGGCTTTAGCGATAAGAACAGCGGGCATGAAGATCCTTGGGTAATCGGCGAAGAACGAGAACGCAATGATAAGCGATATCCTTTCGCTTTTTGAACTCCCTTGATGCCGATAGATCATCCCTGGCCCATCAGCGGGTCGCTGACGCTGTGCTCACCGTCCTCCAGCCGCCCCGCCAGGCGTCGCAGCCAGCCGGGGCCTCGCAGCGTAAGATCATACCAGCCGCCGCTGGTGCGGGCGTCAAACGTTTGCTGGTGGCTGCCGCCCGCAGGCAGCGTAATAGGCCACGGGCCTTGCTGAGTGTAAGGGCAGAGTTCGAGGGTGACCGCTATCGCTTCGGTGCCCGGATTATTCAACTGCAGCTGCAGGCTGCGGCCCGTTGGGCGCAAACGCACTTCCGGCTGCGGCCGACTCAGGACGCCGCGCAGCTCGCGATGAAAGCCGTTGGGGCCGAGCAGCCATAGATGGTACTCATTGTCCGCCTGCCAGTCGTCGCTGACCGCCTTGCCGGCCTCGACGGTATAGCGGCGCGGGATTTGCGTCAGGTCTCGCCGGTCGTAGACGTGAAATACCGCTCCCTGCTCGCCGGTATTGAACAGGTTCAACGTCACGCGGCGCTGCTCGGTCGCGACGGTGGCCTCGACGTGCAGCTGGTAGGGCAGTGCGCGGGAAGGGCGCGCCAGGCGGCGTTGGTGCGGCAAACGCTGGTGGGCGGGCGATGGCAGCGGCACCTGCGGCAGCTGTTCCTGGCGCTGGCGCAGGCCATCGGCGGCGTGGCGGCTGGTGGCGGGCAGGCTTGGCAGCGCTTCGCCGTTAGGGTCGACAAAGTTGAACGCTGAGGTGAGATCGCCACACACCGCGCGGCGCCAGGCGCTGATGTTGGGTTCATGCACCTGAAAGCGCTTTTCCAGGAATTGCAGCACCGAGGTGTGATCGAAGACCTGCGAATTGACCCAGCCGCCGCGGCTCCAGGGCGATAGCACCAGCATCGGCACCCGCGGGCCGGGGCCGTAGATGCGGCCGTCCGGCGGCGGCTGATCCTGCGAGCCGGGCGGCGCCACGTGCTGGAAGATCTCGGTATCGAACGGCACCGTCGATTTACCGGCGAAGCTGCCGTCTTCGCGCAGCGACGGCGCGGAAGGCGAAGGCATATGATCGAAAAAGCCGTCGTTTTCGTCGTAGTTGACCAGCAGGACGGTTTTGCTCCACACCTCCGGGTTATCGGTCAGCGCGTTGAGGATCTCTTGCGTGAACCAGCTGCCCTGCACCGGGCTGGAGGGATCGGGATGTTCCGAATAGGCCGCCGGCGCGATGATCCAACTGACCTGCGGCAGTTTGCCCTGCTGCACGTCGGCACGGAATCCGGCCAGCATGGCGTCCAGATCGTTGCCGTCGGCGGCCGGCAGGGTGTTGCCGTTGCCCTTGTACAGCGGCGCGGTCGCGTTGAGCTCGTCGCGATAAGGTACGAAGGCGTTGAAGCCTTTCGGCGGCCGCGCCGGGTTGCCCACCTGAATGCTGGCGGCGCGGTATTGGCGGAAGCCCGCCAGCGGGTTGTCGGTAAAGTTGTCCGGCAGGAATTGGTACACCTTCCAGCTGACGCCGCTCGCCTCCAGCCGTTCCGGATAGGTTGTCCACTGGTAGCCGATCTCCGCCGGGCCGGGGCTGTCCCACTCGTTGACCACCACCGCCACGTCGGCGGCGGACGGGCCGTTGGTGCCGGTCCAGTGGAACAGCCGGTTGGTGTTGGTGCCGGCGTGGATAGCGCAGTGATAGGCGTCGCACAGGGTAAAGGCGTTGGCCAGTGCGAACTGGAACGGCAGCTCCTGCTGGCGGTAGTAGCCCATCGAGGCCGGCGTTTTGTAGGTGGGCCAGGCGCTCATGCGGCCGTGATCCCAGGCGGCTTGCTCATCCACCCACGAGTGCGGCGTGCCAGTGACGCGCTGTGCGTTGCCGCGTTTGCTGTCCAGATGGTAGGGCAGCACCAGCCGCTCGGCGCCCTGCTGCTGCCAGACGAAGCGATCGCCGGGCAATGGGATGGTAAAGCGATCGCTGAAGCCGCGTACACCCGGCAGGGTGCCGAAGTAGTGGTCGAAAGAGCGATTCTCCTGCATCAGGATTACCACGTGTTCGACGTCGCGCAGGGTGCCGGTGCGGTTATTGGCGGGAATGGCCAGCGCTTTGCGAATCGAGGCGGGCAACAGCGTGAAAGCCGATCCAATGGCGGCGGCCCGCAGTAGGTCTCTGCGAGAAAGGTCAGGCATGCGTCGTTAATCTCCGTCAGTGTGCTTTGAAGATAGCCGCTGACGACGATAATGGCGAAAAATAACAGGGAGATGAAAGCGAGGAAACAATGCTCCCTGGCGGGAGCATTGGGGGGTAACGCTTACTGCCTGATCAGGCGGCCGAGCGCTGGCGCCGTTTCGAAATCGCTGCGGAAGGGGTTGATGTCCAGGCCGCCACGGCGGGTGTAGCGCGCGAACACGCTGAGTTTTTCCGGGCGGCAGCTCTGCTTGATGTCGTTGAAAATGCGCTCGACGCACTGCTCGTGGAATTCGTTGTGCTGGCGGAAGGAGATCAGGTAGCGCAGCAGGCTTTCGCGATCGATTTTGCGGCCTTCATAGCGGATCACCACGCTGCCCCAGTCCGGCTGGTTGGTGACCAGGCAGTTGGATTTCAGCAGATTGGAAGACAGCGTCTCCGACACCGGTTCCCCTTGATCGGCCGCGCCGCTCAGGTACTCCGGTTTGAAGGCGAAGTCGTCGACCGCGATATCCAGATCGTCGATGTTGATGCCCGGCAGGCGATCGATCTGCGCGGGGTAACCTTCCAGCCCCGGATAGAGTTTGACGGTGACCTGGCCATTGGCCGCCTGCGACAGATCCTTCTGCATGGCGGCGCTCACCTGTTCCACGCTGTCGAAGCGCGTTTGGTTGAAGCTGTTGAGATACAGCTTGAACGATTTGGATTCGATCAGGTTGGAAGAAGAGTGCGGGAAGGTAAATTCGCCGATGCCCACCACCGGTTTGCCCTTGCCGTTGAGCCACGACAACTCGAAGGCGGTCCACAGATCGAAGCCGCTGAATGGCAGCTGCCGCTCGTCCACGCCGATCAGATCGCGGCCGCGCGCGCGCGGCAGGGCTTCGAGCAATGCGGGAGCATATTGATCCGGATAATCGGAGTTCGCGCCAAGATGGGTGATCTTATCTTGCTTTTGGATATGCATATTCATTGCCCTTTGCTTGTTCGGTATTGATGTAGCGGTTAAACAGACTGCGGGTGGCGTAGATCGGCCCGACGCCCAGTAGGGCGTAAACCACCTTGATCAGGAACTGCGACAGGATCATGGTTTTGATGATGTCCCAGCTCAGCACGTTGTAGAACGCCAGCGTACAGAACACCACGCTGTCGATGGCCGACGCCACTACGGTACTGGTGATCACGCGCACAAACAGGTAGCGGGAGTTGGTCAACTCTTTGATTTTGCAGAGCAGGTAGGAGTTGACGTTCTCGGAGATCAGATAGGCCGCCGACGAGGCCACCAGCACCGCCATGATGCTGTGCACGATGCCGTTGTAGGTCTCGCTGTACTCCCACTGCGGAATACTCGGCACCAGCGTTGTTACCCAGACCCCCAGGACGAAGGTCAGGTTGGCGATAAACGAGATGATAATCGTGCGCCGTGCCAGCCGCAACCCGTAGAATTCGTTGAGGATATCCACCAGAATGAACGTGAGCGGGTAGATGAAGATCGCCGGCGGCGTGATGAGATTCAGCACCGGGATTTGGATCGGCTTGACGCCGCACAGCGTTGAGAAAATATAAATCACGCTCAGCGCCACGGTAATAATCAGGTAGGCGTACCAGGAGCGTTCGTGGCGATCGCTGAGCTCGTAGGCGGTTTTTTGTTGGTTATCGCCATAGAGTTTGCGGTACAGCGCCTGCAGCTCGTGCCGGCTCAGATCTTCTGATATTTCGCTGTCGGCCAGCTCATTCAGCCCCATGGTAATGGTTTTGCCGGTGGCCAAAACCATGACATTGGCCGCGATGGTGCCATGCCGGGTGAAGCCCAACAGCTTGAACTTCTGATTCGGTTCCATTTATAACCTTTCTCCAACGATGTAACCCAGGAATTGCACGGTGTCCTGAGGGCGTTTGTCCATGCTTTCGCTGTCTTTGTCGTCAACCACAAAGAAGCCGCGTTTTCCCGAGTGATACAGCAAAGGTGAATCGCAAATCAGTACCGGCGGCCTTTTGATGATGATGACCTCGCCGGGAATAAATGACCCTTTAATTTCGGTCTCTATTTTTATTGCCAACATGTTCGACTCATCGCCGAAGAAATAAGTCAGAGGAAACTCGGTGACCAACTGCCCGATCTTGCGCTGCGAGACGGCCAGATAGCGCGACTGGGGGATCACCGGAATGGCGGAAGGGTTCTTGTTGCCTTCGGTGGACAGCGTTTCGTTGAGCAGCTCCAGTTTTTCCAGATCGTAGTCTTCGATCTCTTCACAGGAGACACCGAAGAAGTCGGAGATCCGATTCACGGTGGATTGCTGAACGTTGTTCACTCTTCCGTCAAGAATTTTGTAGAGGGTAGTGCGCGTCAGGCCGCTGCGATTGGAAAAGGAAGCCTTGGTTTCACCGCGGGTACGCATCAGATATTCAATATTTTTAATGATGTTGATTTTGCGCTGTGCGTTGGTGGTTTTCATTGGCTGTCCTTACAAACATTACGCAGGCTTCACTATATCTTACGCATTGGCGTTGTCCAGATAAAAAGGCGCAGACGAGCGGGTAACGAACTGATTATTAGCGGTAATTATTGTTTACCGTCAGCCGTTTAGCGCAGTGATGTCAGCGGGGGTAGCCTGCTTCCTCTGCGAGAAAGATAAAGCCGTGCAAATCAATTGATTAGGTTTTACTTATAGAAAAGTGAACACAAAAGCCGGTTTTATGTTTACTTTTATGTTGACCAAAGCCGATTTCATGGGCTACTGTTCATGCAAGCTGAAGTTTTTCTTTACGATCAAAATACGGAAGCCGACAGTTTTTATAATAAAAAGCTCAGAGGGGGCATTGCCACACTCTGAGCATAAATGGATAGCTTGCTACCGACACCAGGGACCCTAAACACCACGGCCGTTTGTCTGCGCGATCGGCCCCATCTTTTGCATTGAATCCCCTTTTCGAGCGTCAAACACTCCCCCGATACCGGAGGAGTGCATTACCGCGTGCGCGAAAATCAGAGAGACTTCTGCGAGGCCAGCGGTTTTTGCGCCCGACTGAAGGCCAGTTTAAGCACCCAATACAGCAGGCTGGCCGCTACCAGGGAATTGATGGTCGGTACGCCCCATTCGGTCGCCAGGCCAACGGCGCCGCCGGCGATGCTGGCGACGATCGCCGCCCAGCCGATGGTTGGCGTTTCGTTCGGCAACTGGCCCATGCGGCGGCTCTCGTCCAGGATCTTGCGGTGGCTGCGCAGCAGGTAATAGTCCACCAACATGATGCCGATAATCGGCGGGAAGACCACGCCAAGCACCGTCAGGAAGTCGACGAAGCGGTCGAGAATGCCCAGCACCGACAGCGTAGTGCCCAGAATCCCGATCACCAACGTGGTGTAGGTGTACTTCAGCTTTTTGCCGGTGATGCCTTCCACCGCGTTGACGATGCCCAGCGAAGAGGAATACAGGTTGAGATCGTTGACGCGCAGGGTGGAGAACACCACTACCAGCAAACCGGCGCCGCCGGCCGCTTGTGACATGATGGTGACTACATCCGCGGTGCCCAGGGTTTTGGCGATCAGGATCGCCAGGCCGTTTACCACGAACTCGCCGGCGATGATGGTGAAGAGCGTGACGCCGAGCACGTGCTTGCCGTTTTTGGAGTAACGGGTCAGATCGGGGGTCATCAGGCTGGCCACGATGGCGCCGCCGACGACGATGGTGATGCCGGCGCTGATGGTCAGCGGTTCACCCGGCGGCGCCAGCTGGATGATCTCCTGCAGGTTATGCCCGGAAAGCGCGGTCACTGAAATAAAGGCCACCAGCATGATGAACATCGGCACCGCGATACGTGCGGCGATGCGCAGCGCCTTGAAACCGAATGCCACCAGGATAGTCAACAGCGTGCCCGAGAGCCCGGCGGCCAAGCCAAAGCCCAGCTTATTGCCGAGCGCGAAGTCGAGCGACTTGGCGAAAATGGCGTTCTGAATGCCGAACCATCCCAGCAGGCTGACGGCCACCACCACGCCGATCAGCACCGAGCCCAGACGGCCGAAGCCGCACCAGCGCGCCAGCAGGCTGCCGGAAATGCCTTCACGCATGCCCGCCAGCCCCAGGCCGTAGGTCACCACGCCGAAGATCAGGCTGCCGACGAAAATGGCGGTGAAAGCGTCAATCAGCGTCATGGAGTTGCCGAGTACGGCGCCGAGCATGAACTGGTCCAGCGCGGTCAACATGCCCATATGCACGATGGCCACGCTTAAAAACGAGACTCTTTTATCCTGCGGCACCCGGGTGAGCGGATAATCTTCGATCTTTATCACGGTGAGATCTTCCTTGCGGTTCAAATAAACTGAATGCCTTTGGTTATCAGGCGATCGGGAATGTAGTTATCCAGATTGGCGTATTTGCAGTATTCCTCAAATTGTTGCTGAGTATGCACGTTGGCCTTCTGGTAAATGTTATAAATGCGGTTTTCGATGGTCTTATTGCTGACGTTATAGATTTTTGCGATCTCTTTTACCGTAAATCGTTGCAGCATAAGAAAAATGACATCGAGTTCGGCACGGGTGAACAGCTCGTTATTGACTTCGGTGGTCAACACGCTGGGTTTTTGCTGATTGATGTATTTCAGCGGTGACAGGCTGTTCATCGGCTTGGCGTTCCAGATCACGCCAATCACCTGTTTGTCATCGTTGTACACCGGTAGCTTTTCGCTGATAAACGGCGTCAGGCTGTCTTTGCCGTACCAGTAGTGGGTTTCTATGACCGTGACCCGATCGCGCGCTGCTTCGGTCATCTTGTCATGCTCGATAAAGTCGGCGGCGGAGTCGGCCCAGTCGGCGGGGAATTCGTGGTCATATTTGCCGGCGACGTCGAAATTCAGCGGCGTATTGGTATAGAGATAAGCGGCACGGTTCATATAGAGGTGGCGGGACAGCTGGTCTTTGATGCCCCAGGGCTCGCTCAGGTGCTCCATCATGGTGATGAGGCCCTTAAAATAAGATTCATTATTTTTATGCGATGAATCCATACCTACCTCTGCGCCGCTCAGGCCGCGTTACAGGCTTTTAGCCAGGTAATGGCGGGTGTGGCGATGCGCGTAGTCGCCCAGCTCGCCGTAGACCCGGTAGCCCAGTTTTTCGTAGAAGCCTCGGGCCTGGAAATCGAAAGTATCGACATAGGCCATATGGCAACCGCGCTTGCGGGCTTCTTCTTCGGCCAGTTGCATCAGCTGGCGGCCGTAACCGCTTTTGCGACATTGATCGCCGACCCACAGATACTGCACTTCCAGGCCGCCCCACCAGGTGCGTGCGACCAGGCCACCGACGATCTGCTGGTTGTCGTCAGTGACGGTCAGGAACAGTGGGTGAATGTCTACGGGCTGGGTTTTATGGTTGTGAGCCCAGAGGCTGTCGATAACGAACTCTTCATCCTGCGGGTTGGGTTTGTCGGTGATATTAATATTCATTTTTAATATAATTCCCTGATTTAATTATTCAAAACTGAACTAGGCGCTTTCGCCCTAACCGCTTCTAATATCACTTTCATTAATGTATTTCAAGGGTGGTTTTCACCCTTTTCCGCCAGGTGAGAGGCCGCTTATAGTAGGTGCCACAGGGAGAAGAAAATAGTGAAACAGGCGGTATTAAAACGCTGAAATGCCCTGCTAACACCATCTTTTCCTACTTGCGCCTCACCAGGGCCCCACCGGGAAAACTGCAGTACTGTATGGCTCCACCGGATAGAGCAAGCTCACTTGCCGACGGGGGAGCCACTTTGTTTTTTGACGCCCCCACCCGCCATTCTCTGTCTCAGATAGTAAACACTCTTCTTATCAGAAGATATGCGCCGCAGATGAAAATATGGCCGATAGCTTCTGATCCGCTGATTTAGTCCTCTGCAATGACGCTGCCCAGCGCCGGCTCGATGGCCGCACCCAGCATGGCGCCGTGTCCCAGGGCAGGCCATTCGCGATAGCCGACGGTGAGACCGTCGAGCTGTGCCAGGTGTTCGGCCAATAAACGCGTTGCGTCCGCCGGCAGAGCGGGGCTCTTCACGCCGGGCGGGGCAGCCCGATCGCGTTCTGCCAGGCCAACCCACAGTTGCAACCTGGCCGCCGGCGCCGCGCGCCGTTCTGTCATCTGCTGTGCTTCTTGCAGGATCATGCCGTCGCCCCACCACAGCGAGGGTTCCACGGCGATGTAGCGCTGAAAGGCGGTGGGATGGGTGAACAACGTATGCAGAACGAAGAGCCCGCCGTAGGAGTGCCCCCACAGCGTTTGCCGCTGAGGATCGACCGCCAGTTTGGCGGCGATCGCCGGTTTGATCTGGGTCTCAATCAATTGCAGGAACGCATCCGCGCCCCCGACGGCCCGCGGCGGTTTCTTCATGCCTGCCGGCAGAGGGAGCGTATAGTCGTAGGTGCGGCCGGCGGCATCGATGCGCAGATCGTTGTCATAGCCGATCATCACCAGCACCGGTGGCCGCTTCGTTGCTGCCAATTTGGCCAGTAAGGCGGCGTTCAACTCCATCAGCACCGCATTGCCGTCGAGGAAATAAACCGTTGGATAGCCGTCTGGCACAGGCGCCTGACGCGGTTGGGCGATGCGAACACGATAATGCCGTTGGCCATCGGCGGAGGTGAATCGCAGATCGCTGAAGCGGTAATCCGCAGTATCGCTATCGGCTACGGTAGTGCCGATCTTGCGTTCCAAATCGGGCCTGGCCATCACGGAGCCCGGCAGCCAAAGGCCGATGGCGAGCGCCAGAAGCGCGGAGATAAAATGCCGGTTGGACAATAACATGCGGATCAACATCCTCGAAAAAGGCCGATAGTAGCATCCGTTCGCGCCCGGTAAAAACCTACCTTTAGGGCGGGCATTCCGGTCGCGAAGCGCTGCCAGCCGTTGCTTTGCCAGGTTAATAGCAACTCATTGTTATTATTGGTAAGTCAGGAATAAGAGGGATTACAATTAATTAGAAATGGTTATGGTTTTTATGGAGGGGGAAATGGTGAAGGTAGGTAAAAACACACGGTTATCAACGATTTTTAGCGAAAAAAGCCCTATAAAATAGGGCAAAGACACACAACAACACCAGGGAAACTTTCCTGTATCTTATATTATAGCTTCCTATACATATAGAACATTTTATTATAAATATGTAAGTGATTCTTATTAATCATTTAATACCATTGTTTTTCAAATGGTTATGTGATCTGACTGGCGTATTGCACTTGGGTCGGGTGTGGGCTGCCAGGGATAGGCAGCAGAGATTTTGCTGTAACGGTGGCATGAACAGGCGAGGTCATCGGCCCGATATCCCTCAGGGCAATACCGGCCCGCGGGCTGCAAAAAGGCCGGCCGGTATTTATCCTCAGGCGCAGCCGATCTTCACTGTGGGATGTGGGACCAGGTGAAAATCAGTGCTGTTGCAACGTCAACATCTCGCCAAGCAAAACATCGGTTGGCGGCAGAATATCCGTATCCAGCCCGGCGGATGGGGTAAAGGTCAATTCGCCGAAAATGATCTGGCCTTTGGAGATGTAGAAATCAACGCGAACAAACTCGAAGGGCGCGGACAAGCGTGAGGCGTACTCAAACAGCTCATCGTAGCCTTCTGGCTTCACGAAGGCGTCTATTTCTTCCTGGCTCAAGGCCAGGCAGTCATCGCTGTAGCACAGAAACTTGAAATCTTTGTCAAAGAAGTAATACTTCGGCGACCCGGTTTCTCTGCCGACACACAGCAACGTGCAGTAAGGTACACCGCGGAAACAATAGATTTTATAGTCTTCAGGTCCGTGACCATTGGCCGATTCGATATATTTCTCCCCAATGATCTTTTTTTGTATCCCTTTGTAGTTGAGCTCTACATAAGTTTTCCAATAATCGTCTTTCATCCAACCGTCGATCAATTTTTTTGCGCTCTTGATATTCAGCAATTTTTTATTCTGGCAAATCAGGTTATACCCGGAACCGTGATTCCCTTTGATCACAAACTTATCCGGCAATGCGTCCCACGGAATATCGTTTACTGAATCACAGGCAAAGTACAATTCATTAAGGATCTCTTCGCACCCTTGATCTTTGATGTACTGTCTTACCGCATATTTATCTGCACACTGCTTCACCAACGCATTGTGACTATAGCCATTCAATTTCAGGTGATTGATCTTTTCATTCCAGGTGGACGGCGCCTGCAAGTTTAACGGTTTGCCAAATGCTTTTTTGTAGAGCAATCTGGCCTTGAATTCGGGGGCCAATACGGCCAGCTGCTTCGTAATAAATTTAATGACTTGTCTTTTCATATACGTAATTCCATCAAAGCGTAGTGACAATGATTAAGTCGTTCTTGTATTTAAAACGCGGGTGGTGCGCTTTCACTGCGCCATTGAATGGCTGTCGGCGTTGTTCCCAGATCAAATGGCTTGTGGTCTAACGCCCGATTAAGAATGCGAGCCGACCGCCATGCCATCAGGCTCAACTGCGGATCGGCAATGCCGTGATTGTGCATACTGGCGTTCATGGCGAATAAGCAGTTCTCCGCCGGGCCTTCCCACTCAAAGGTAAAGTCTGGGGCGATGCGGTATTCGCCCTCCGCAGTGGTTAGTAAGCGGTGGGCCAAAGGTTCAAGGAACTCTGGCGTGGCCGATTGATAACCGGTGGCAAAGATCACCACGTCCGCCTTGAAGGCTTCTTCGCCGTGATCGAGATGATGACGCGTTTCGAGTTGGTAGGCGTTATCCAGCGTGTGTTTCACGGCCGTCAGCGAACGGCTGGGCAGCAGGCGCACCCATAATTTCTCGCGCAGGACGTCGAAGCGGTGGTACATGGCGCGATAAATCGCTAGCAGCGACTCACTGGTGATGCCGTCTGAGGTCATTTTCTGTTCGGCCAGCATATGCCGTTTGGCCGCGCTATCCAGTGAGTAAAAGCTCTCGACGTAATCGGGCGTGAAGTATTCGTTGGCAAAGGCCGCTTCATCGAGCGCATTATAGTTGTTGCGGCGCGATATCCAGTCGAGCTGCTCCGGTTGCCCCCATTCCCCTTTAAAAATATTGAGGAACAGGTCTGCGCCGCTCTGGCCGCCACCGACGATCGCCACGCGTTTGCCGGTCAGATCGGGGTTGCGCAGCATCATTTCGCTGGCGTGGAAACAGCGATCGCTTTGCGTCGTCACGCAATCAGGCAGCTTTATTTTCTTGCCAATACCGATACTTACGTGCCTGGCGTGGAAGACCTTATTCGAGGTGGTCACCACGAACTGGCGCTGCCGATCGTCAAATTCGACCCGCTGAACGTCTTGATTGAATGCCAATGATCCCATCCCGGCGGCGGCCCAGGTGAGGTAATCGGCGAACTCTTCGCGCGATGCGGTGCGCTGCTCCGTCGTCAGGAAACGATAAAATTTTCTGTTTTTTACCAGATAGTTGAGAAAGCTGTAGCGATTGGTTGGGGCAACCGCGCTCACTAAATCTTTTAAAAAGTTGGTCTGCATACTGCAGTCCGCCAGGATCATCCCTGGGTGCCAGGAGAAATGAGGTTTGCGTTCAAGGAATTGTCCCGTAAATCCCTCTATTTCACTTCCTAAGGCTGCCAGGCTAAGATTCGACGGGCCAAGGCCAATACCGATGATATCCAAATGCTGATTCATTAATAAGCTCCAGTATAATGAGAATAATACCCAGAAATACGGCCGCAGATAGGGTGGCTTATAGCAACCAGGCTGCCTTTTTCTTATAAGTAAGCTTCACGAATTAAATGTAATTAAACGGTGTGCAGGCCAAAAATACCGCACTTTTAAATGCCCGTTTAGAATTCGGTAGCGCATTAGGTAAAGGCTACGGGTGTATTTCTTTCCATGAAAATTCCTATGAAGGTTTTGCGCGTGTATTTAATGAATATTCCTAAGTAAAAATCCGATCTCTCCCTGATTCATCAAGCCATGAAAACGGCCACCAGGGAGGATGCCCACCGTATGAGTTCTTATCTGCTTATCTGGTGTCTATGCCATTGCATTGCCGGGATCGGTGTATTCGTTGCTTAGAATAGCCTTAAAATAGGCACGGGGAAGGTGAAATAACGTGATATTAGAGGCAGGATGCTTTTTGCAAAGATGAAATCGGAAGTGAAATTATGAAATCTGCGCGTTGTGATTTGGTTTTTATCATTAAATTCAATGTGTTATTTTGTTTTTTGCGGCAGGGTATCACACTCTTTCACTAAGGTGATACGCACACTTCTGTACCTTTATCTCTTCTTGTTGCCCCCCGAATGGCAATATTTTACCCCGAGTTGCATCACCCTATGGGCGCGGATGGTTCGCGTTAACTACCGGTGTTAGGGTTCGTTTAATTAATGCCGGGCAAAGGCTGGCCGGAGAGGACGCTTGCTCGAGGCGAGTGTGAAAAACCTGGCCACGCTGGCGCAACGGTTGAATCCGATCCGGCAATCTGCCTTGTCATCATCATTGACCATTCTTACCGACAATAAAAATCTTTTGGTCAGCTCGAGGCATTTTTGCCCCCTGGACTGAATGGCTACCGTTGCGCCACAAGCGTGAAGACCTGCCAGGTTGATCAATCACGGGAGCTTCAAATTGCTGAGATAGTCATACTGGGCTTTCGAAATGTCCAGTTCCCCATCGCTGAAAAAAACTTTTATAAACATATCGCCCTGGCCGACGATATCTACACGCTCGTAGGTTCCCGTTACAAAACGGCGCACGATGGCCTGAATGGCCTCGGCATAGTTAGCAGGAACTGCATTATTATCCGTGACTTTTTGTTCAAATGTAATAGGGTACTCTGCTTGAGGATCGGGGCTGTATTGTGCGCGTTTGGCTGCGCTTTCAAACTTGAAATCATTAAAGGCATTGTGGGTAGAGTTAAACATATCGGCAAGGTTTTTGATATGCGCCGCCATCTGATTCACGACCATGGTTTTATTGGTCACGAAGCGTTTACCCAAATAAGTGCCTGTCACTACAGCGAGCTGGGCGGCATTTCGGCCTAAAATGCTGCCAACGCCAGAACCGGCTCCCGTCCATAATCCCGCGATCAAAACCAGACCGGCCCCGCCTACGGTACTCGATGCGATATTCTCAAAATGCTGAACACGGGCTCCCATTTGCCATGAGGTTCCGGGAAAAGAGACATTAATTCGGTTATCCAGGTGATTAATTCTTCCGCCTGGTCGTTGTCCTGACTCAATAGTATTGGCTGTCAACCGGCGGTTGTTTTCATCTTTGAGTTCACCCAGCGTAAACGCGATCTGGCCGGTCTCCGTTTTTGTTAATCGAAAGACTTCTTCTGGTGACAGAGACCTGACGAGGATCAGCGCCTCATTTAAAATCTCGCGGGTCAAAAAGTTGGCTGACACCCGATTATTCGATTCGTGTTGCGATGTCAGAGCTAGAATTTCATGTGACTTAGGAAATGCCATAACGCCCCCGTCATTACGATATGCACCGTAATATGATTAGCTTTCTTTATTTTGCTTAATATCCCAGCCCATCTGCACCGAAGCCCCTTTATTACCTTGCTTCGCTTGCTCCCAGTATTCCATCGACACTTTACCGGCCTGAAAAGAGTACTCAATGCCTAGCGTGGAACCGTGCTCGACACCGATGAAGTCGGTATGAGTCACCAATACATCTTCCAGGGTAATGCGGGTATATTCCACTTCCTGCCCACCGGCTTTGCAAAGAGACAACTGCACCTTGGCGAGATGTTTACCGGCCGAGCAGTATTTCAATAAGGCAGGTGTCGCTTTATCTATCAGAGCCTGTACGGTCAGATCGCGAAAGTTCACTTTACCCGCACCGCCGCCGCCGCCAACGGCCATATTGCCAGGCTGTCGCGCTCCCCAGTTAAAGGAAAAGACATCGATCCATTGCTTGTGATTCGCATTTTTCGATTCACCATTAATGCCTTCAACTTTTAAAAACATATCCATTGCCATGATTTTATCACCCGATCATTAACGTATTGTTAGGTGCCAGAATGCGCTTAGCTCTCTTTATTCTGCTTGATATCCCAACCAGATTTGCTTTCCGCGCCTTTAGTGCCGCTGCTGCCTTGTTCCCAGTAACTCATGGTGACTTTTGACGCCTGGAAGGCGTAATCAACCACGATCGCATCATTTTGGCCTACACCGTTAAAATCAGTTTGCGTCACCAGAACGTCTTCGAGAACGATTTTGGAATACTCCACCTGGTTGCCGCCCGCTTTGCATACGGAAAGCTCGATTTTCGCGACATGTTTTCCACTGGAACAATATTTGAGAATAGCGGGCGTAGATTTGTCGATAAGGGCTTGAATACGGAGGTCTTGATAATTCACTTTTCCGGAGCCACCCCCGCCGCCAACAGCCATATTTCCTGGCTGTGAAGCGCCCCAGTTAAACGAAAGTACGTCGGTCCATCCTTTATGATTGCTGTCTTGGGACTCGCCCGTCATTCCTTCAACTTTCATATACATATCAATGGCCATTGTCGCCGGATCCTCCATTATTTCGTGTTGGCAGCGGAATAGGTTAAAAATGCCTTATCAATGGGTAAAATTCAGCATAGCCCTATATGAATGAATTGACAGTAATGTCGTTTTTATTCGGAATGTTCCTAGTTTTTGTGCGATATATTATTATTTAACAATGGGGTGCGGTTATATGTTCGTAACTGTATCCCATCACCGTTCGACAATAAAACACTCAATAAACACGGAATATGAGCGCGTTCGTTTGACGTTCGGATAGTCGGGGATTAGGGGCGCTCTTTCGAGAGAGTCCACCTGTAATGCGAAGTTACACCCCATAGGATGAAGCGATGGCGCTTCAGCGCTGGCCCGCAGGGTGAGGCCGTAAGATCGAATAATCGAACGCAGTTCGATGGAGAGTCCGTACTCCAGAAAGCGAAAAACCCGCCATAGGCGGGTTCTTCTGAATAGGGCGACCGGACTCGGACAACCGGCGCTGGCGCCGTGTTGAACAGCGCTTCAGTGCTGGCCCGCAGGGTGAGGCCTTTAGGCCGAATAATCGAACGCAGTTCGATGGAGAGTCCGTACTCCAGAAAGCGAAAAACCCGCCATAGGCGGGTTCTTCTGAATAGGGCGACCGGACTCGGACAACCGGCGCTGGCGCCGTGTTGAACAACGCTTTAGCGCTGGCCCGCAGGGTGAGGTCTCAGACCGAATAATCGAACGCAGTTCGATGGAGAGTCCGTACTCCAGAAAGCGAAAAACCCGCCATAGGCGGGTTCTTCTGAATAGGGCGACCGGACTCGGACAACCGGCGCTGGCGCCGTGTTGAACAGCGCTTCAGCGCTGGCCCGCAGGGTGAGGTCTTCAGACCGAATAATCGAACGCAGTTCGATGGAGAGTCCGTACTCCAGAAAGCGAAAAACCCGCCATAGGCGGGTTCTTCTGAATATGGTGCCCGGACTCGGAATCGAACCAAGGACACGGGGATTTTCAATCCCCTGCTCTACCGACTGAGCTATCCGGGCAACGGGGCGCATTAAACCGTATTGGCCGGATGGCGTCAATCGCTTTCTGTCACAAAGCCGATCGGTTGCTCTATTTTCAGGCAGATAACCAAAAAGGGAGTGGCGCAGGGAGCCAACGCCACTCAATAAATATGCATATAAAACGTGTATTTATACCACTTTAAAATGCGTGATTTCTTGTTTTTAAATTAAATAACAATTAGTTATGCTTGGTTCAATAGGCGTTCAATCAAGACGATTCTTGCTTGAACCCCGCAACGAATCATGCAATCATTGCGCAAATTTTAGCACTCTCCGTTCCCTGACGGTGTTCCCGCTTCTTATAAGCCAGAGGGTTATTGGCATGACTGGTTTTGTTGCTCAAGCGCTGCTGCGCACCAGACATCTGACGCCGTCACCGTTCCGTCGTTGTTTCCTCCGCACGTCCTCCGCCCGAATACGCCTGCCGGCCATGCGGTAAGGCCGCCTGATGCTCGCTGTTAGGCATGCGTAAAGCCAGCGCTTCTGCCCTGATTTTACTGATGCCTGTCGGATGCTGCCAAGACCAGTTCCCCCGATAGCCGCCTGATGATCCCCCGATCATGAGCCGGTCACGCACGCCGCTTATGCTGCCGTGCCCGGGTATCGCTTTTACCGGGATAACCGCGTTATCTCATTACCGTGCCGGTGGCACACCCTCATCCTTCACCGTTTGAGAGTCAGCATGATGAAAGAATTGAAAATCGCGACCAGCGCCAGCCTGGTCGCCACCATTGAGACGCTGCGCCAGATCGTGCGCGTAGAGCAGACGGACTACACTGACGTGGCGGCGGTGGTGGTGTCGGTCGCCGACGTGGACGCCGGCATTCTGGCGCGCTTGCAGGCGACGGGGTTCGATATTCCGACCTTCGTGGCGGTGGAAGGGGACGAGCATCTTTCCCCGGATTATCTGCCGTTTGTCAGCGGGGTCTTCGCGCTGCTGGCCGGCGCCAGCAAGCCATTCTACATGGCGCAGCTGGAGGCCGCCGCCGACGCCTACGAGCAGGCGCTGCTGCCGCCGTTCTTCAAAACGCTGAAGACCTACGTCGAGATGGAAAACTCGACCTTTGCGTGCCCGGGGCATCAGGGCGGAGAGTTCTTCCGCAAACACCCGGCCGGTCGGCAGTTCTTCGATTTCTACGGTGAAACCCTGTTCCGTTCCGATATGTGCAACGCCGACGTCAAGCTGGGCGATCTGCTGATCCACGAAGGATCGGCCAAGGATGCGCAAAAGCACGCGGCGCGGGTATTCAACGCCGATAAAACCTACTTCGTGCTCAACGGCACCTCGGCGGCCAACAAGGTGGTGACCAACGCGCTGCTGACCCGTGGCGATCTGGTGCTGTTCGATCGCAACAACCACAAATCCAACCACCACGGGGCGCTGATCCAGGCTGGGGCCACGCCGGTCTATCTGGAAACCGCCCGCAACCCGTTCGGCTTTATCGGCGGTATCGATGCGCACTGCTTCGATGAACGCTACCTGCGCGAGCAGATCCGCGAAGTGGCGCCGGAGAAAGCCGCAGCGGCACGGCCGTTCCGGCTGGCGATCATTCAGCTCGGTACCTACGACGGCACGATTTACAACGCTCGCCAGGTGATCGACACCATCGGCCACCTGTGCGATTACATCCTGTTCGACTCCGCCTGGGTGGGCTACGAAGGCTTTATTCCGATGCTGAAAGAGTGCTCGCCGCTGCTGCTGGAGCTGGACGAGCACGATCCGGGCATTTTTGTCACCCAGTCGGTGCATAAACAGCAGGCGGGGTTCTCGCAGACCTCGCAGATCCACAAGAAAGACGACCATATCAAAGGGCAGAAGCGCCACTGCAACCATAAGCATCTGAACAATGCGTTCATGCTGCATGCGTCGACCAGCCCGTTCTATCCGCTGTTCGCCGCGCTGGACGTAAACGCCAAGATGCATGCCGGCGCCGCCGGACGTCGCATGTGGATGGACTGCGTCAAGCTGGGCATCGAGACGCGTAAACAGCTGCTCACGCGCTGCTCGCAGCTGAAGCCGTTTATTCCGCTGCAGGTGGCGGGCAAGGACTGGCAGGATTACGATACCGATCTGATTGCCAACGACGCGCGTTTCTTCACCTTCGTACCGGGGGAAACGTGGCACGGCTTCGAAGGCTATGCCCAGGATCAGTATCTGGTGGATCCGTGCAAGTTGCTGCTGACCACGCCGGGGATTGACGCCGCGACTGGCCAATACACCGAGTTCGGCGTGCCGGCCACCATTCTGGCCAACTTCCTGCGCGAGAACGGCATCGTGCCGGAGAAGTGCGATCTCAACTCGATCCTGTTCCTGCTGACTCCGGCGGAAAACCCGGCCAAGATGGAACAGCTGGTGGAGATGCTGGCGCAGTTCGAGCGCTATGTTGCAGAAGACGCGCCGCTGAGCGTGGTGCTGCCAACGGTGTACCGCAAGAACGAGCAGCGCTATCGTGGCTACAGCATTCGCCGGCTGTGCCAGGAGATGCACGATCTGTACGTCAGCTTCGACGTCAAGCAGCTGCAAAAAGAGATGTTCCGCCAGGATCATTTCCCGCCGGTGGTGATGAACCCGCAGGACGCCAACGTGGAGTTTATCCGCGACAACGTCGAGCTGGTGCCGATCGGCCAGGCGGAAGGGCGCATCGCGGCGGAGGGGGCCTTGCCGTACCCGCCGGGCGTGCTGTGCGTGGTGCCGGGCGAAGTGTGGGGCGGCGCGGTGCAGCGCTATTTCCTGGCGTTGGAAGAGGGCATCAACCGCCTGCCGGGCTTCTCGCCGGAGCTGCAGGGAGTCTACATCGAGAAAAAAGATCACGGCTGGAAGCGCATCTTCGGCTATATGATCAAGCCATAGAAAAAGGGCCGGTTCGCACCGGCCCTTCTCATTTATCCACGCGGGAAGCGTTACTTTCTGCGGTAGCTCTTCTGCGCGGTATTTACTTTCACCAGATAGCGGCGCGACTCGGCGGCCGGGTGCTTGGTGGTCAGCGTTTGGTACACGTCGCCCGGCTGCATGCCGTTGATGATGCCCACCGCACGCGTTCTGTCGCTGGAGAACACCCGCAGCACGCTGCCTGCGCCGCCGTTGTAAGCGGTGATCACCGCATAGCGGCGCGAGGTCGGGTTCTGAATGCCGCCCAGGTAGTTGTTCTGCAGGATAGCCAGATAGGCGGTGCCGGTGTCGATGTTGTTCTCCGGATCGAACAGGTAGCTGCGGCTCGGGGTGCCCCATTTGCCGCGCATCTGGAACACATCCTTACCGGCGGTGTGCTGCACCACCTGCATCAGGCCCAGCGCGTCCGAACCGCTCACCGCATACGGGTTGAAGCTCGATTCGGTCTGCATGATAGCCAGGATCAGCGACTCGTCCACGCCGTATTTTTCCGACGCCTTGCGCACCATCGGCAGGTATTTATGCGCACGTTTGTCCAGGTGGTTCGGCACCAGTTGGATGGTGACCGAGTAGATCACGTGCAGGCCGGAGGTGCGTTTTTGCAGCTTGGTCTGCAGCAGGTAATCGGCGAAGTGCGCCGCGCGCCATTCCCAGCGGATCGGCGCGCCCTTGTTATCCAGCACCTGGCCGTACAGGAACGGCTCTTTGCTGATCTGGATATCGTTGGCGTCGGAATAGAGGTCGATCGAACCCGGATCGTCACCCATCAGCAGCGTGCTGATGATCGCCTGGCGCAGGTGCGCAGCCGGATCGGTGGTGGCGATGGTCTCGATGGTAATGGCGCCGGTGTCGAAGTTGATGTGGCTGCGGGTTTGGTATTGGTCGGTATATTTAACGTAGTCTTTCGGCCCGGCGATCAGAACTTCATTCAGACCCCAGATGTTCTCGATGTTGTGGGCAAATTGGCCCATCAGAATGTCGAAGCCGTTGGTATCTTTGATCCAGGCTTCGTTGATTTCGTCACTTTTTTTGCCGGAACAGGAGATCAGCAAAGGCGCTATTACGAGCAAAGCTAAAATTTTCTTCATCTTAAAGCCGTTTGGAAGAAGTATAAGAGGATTGAAGCGGGCCAGCGCCTGGCCCCAACAGCATTATTCGCTCGGCGGCGTATAGCCTTCGATGTGTACGTCGTGCCCTTCGAACAGGAACTTGATCATTTCCTCTTCCAGCAGCTTGCGGTCATCCACGTTCATCATGTTCAGCTTCTTCTCGTTGATCAGCATGGTCTGCTTCTTCATCCACTCGCCCCAGGCTTCCTTGGAGATCTCGTTGTAGATGCGCTTGCCGACGTCGCCGGGATAAAGCTGGAAGTCCTGGCCTTCGGCGTCGCGCTGCAGGAAAGTACAAAAAATGGTGCGGCTCATGCTAATTCCTCATCGATGGCGCTATCGCCATATAAGTTTTGTTGGATCGGGGGCTGCTTCGCCAGCTGTTGCAACAGGCGGTCCACCGGCGCTGCCAGCCCGACCGATGGCGGCTGCGCTAAGTTATACCAGAGACCCGCGCCCTCATCCATGCCACTGCCCGCCGCGTCGAGCGACAGCCACATCGGCACGATATCGAGATGGAAATGGCTGAACGTGTGGCGAAACGCGGTCAGCTGTTCCAGGCGCTTGCCTTTCAGACCGCGCTGCTGCAGCCAGAGTTCCAAATCCACGCGCGCGCTGAACTGCGGGAAGCAGAACAGGCCGCCCCACAGGCCCACCGCCGGGCGCTGCTCCAGCCACACGCGGTCGCCGTGCTGCAGCAATAAGAAGTAGGCGCTTTTTTCCGGCAGGGTCTGCTTGGGCTTCTTGCCGGGGTAGTTGGCCCAGTTGTGGTTGGCGTAAGACAGGCAGCCGACGTTGAGCGGGCAGAGTTCACACTTGGGCTTGGAGCGGGTGCAGACCATGGCGCCCAGATCCATCATCGCCTGGTTGAACTGGCCGACGCCCTGGGCCGGGGTGACTTCTTCGCTGATTTTCCACAGCCGGTTTTCGATTTCTTTCTTGCCCGGCCAGCCTTCCACCGCGTAGCAGCGGGCCAGCACGCGCTTCACGTTGCCGTCGAGGATCGGATAGTGTTGGCCCAGCGCCAACGACAGCACCGCGCCGGCGGTAGAGCGGCCAACGCCCGGCAAATCGGCGATTTCTGCGAAGGTTGTCGGGAACTCGCCGCCGTGCTGTGCGACAATGGTCTGCGCAGCCTTGTGCAGGTTACGGGCGCGGGCGTAATAGCCGAGACCGGTCCACAGATGCAGCACTTCGTCCAGCGGGGCCTCCGCCAGCGCGCGCACGTTAGGAAAACGGGCCATAAAGCGCTGAAAATAAGGAATGACGGTGGCAACCTGGGTCTGTTGCAACATCACCTCGGAGAGCCATACTTGATAGGCGGTTTTCTCCAGCTGCCATGGCAGGGTCTTGCGGCCGTAGCGCTGGTACCAGTCAAGCACCACCTGTGCGAATTGTTGTGCTTGCATCATGAGCAGCGTCGTTATCCGGCAGAAAATGAAGCGAGATTGCAGCATAGAGTCATGATGCTGTAAACCGGAACTTTCCGACGCCGCACGGCGGGTACAGAAGATGAACACTTGCTAAACCAATGTATCTTTGCATAATGCGCGTTTCCCTAATTGGCAGCCAAACAGACAGAAAGCACTATGATTAATGACGTCATCTCCCCGGAATTTGATGAGAACGGCCGCGCGATGCGCCGTATCCGCAGTTTTGTCCGCCGCCAGGGGCGGCTGACCAAAGGCCAGCAGCACGCGCTGGAGAACTATTGGCCGGTGATGGGCGTGGAGTATCAGACTGACGCTGTCGATCTCGCTGCGCTGTTTGGCCGCGAAGCGCCGACGGTGCTGGAGATCGGTTTTGGCATGGGTGCCTCGCTGGTGACCATGGCGGGCAACAACCCGCAGCAGAACTTTTTAGGGATCGAAGTGCACTCGCCGGGCGTGGGTGCCTGCCTGGCCGACGCCCACGAGGCGAAGTTGAGCAACCTGCGCGTGATGTGCCACGATGCGGTTGAAGTGCTGGAAAACATGATCCCGGACGGCTCGCTGGACATGGTGCAGCTGTTCTTCCCCGATCCGTGGCACAAGGCGCGCCACAACAAGCGCCGCATCGTGCAAACGCCGTTTGTCGAACTGGTGCTGCGCAAGCTGAAGACCGGCGGGGTCTTCCACATGGCCACCGATTGGCAACCTTATGCGGAACATATGTTAGAGGTTATGAACGGGGTCGCAGGCTACCGTAATCTTTCCAGCGATAATGATTATGTGCCGCGTCCGGATTCGCGCCCACTGACGAAATTTGAATTACGCGGCCAGCGCCTGGGACATGGCGTTTGGGACTTGATGTTTGAGAGGAAAGAATAATGGCTAAGAACCGCAGTCGTCGTTTACGTAAAAAGTTGCACATTGAAGAATTTCAGGAGCTGGGTTTCTCCGTAGCCTGGCGCTTCGCCGAAGGCACGTCGGTGGAAGATATCGACAGCACGCTCGATACCTTCATCGATGAAGTGATCGAGCCGAACGGTCTGGCGTTTGACGGCAGCGGCTACCTGCAGTGGGAAGGTCTGATCTGCCTGCAGAAGATCGGCCACTGCACCGACGAGCATCGCGAACTGGTGAAAAACTGGCTGGAAGCGCGCAAACTGACCGACGTGAAGGTCAGCGATCTGTTCGATATCTGGTGGGATTGATCGCGTTTGCCCGATGAGCGCGGCTTCGCGCCGCTTATTTCCCCCTAAATAATTGGATTTGCATCACGGCGGCAAGAGTGTGAGTCCCCAGGAGCTTACTTCAGTAAGTGACTGGGGTGAGCGCTCGCAGCCAACACAGATGCGGATTCAAGTATGACGGGGATGGATTTAAGGTGCCTTAACGGCGCCTTTGTTTTGCCCGGAGTGTGACCGAGGTGGTAACAACATTGGATAACGCGTTGCTGGAAGAGATCCTGCAACAGGTGCGCCCGCTGATTGGCCAGGGAAAAGTGGCCGACTACATCCCGGCGTTGGCGGAAGTGCCCGCCGATCGGCTGGCGATCGCCGTCTGCACGGTGGATGGCGAACTGTTCCAGGCCGGCGACGCCGCGGAGCGCTTCTCCATCCAGTCGATCTCCAAAGTGCTGAGCCTGACGCTGGCGCTGACGCGCTATCAGGAGCCTGAGATCTGGCGGCGCGTCGGCAAAGAGCCTTCTGGCCTGCCGTTCAACTCGCTGCTGCAGCTGGAGATGGAGCAGGGCAAACCGCGCAATCCGTTTATCAACCCCGGCGCGCTGGTGGTGTGCGACATGCTGCAAACCCGGCTCAGCGCCCCCAAACAGCGCATGCTGGAGGTGGTGCGTCAGTTGGCCGGTGAAGACGACCTGGCCTATGACCTGCGGGTGGCGCGCTCCGAGTTCGAACACTCCGATCGCAATGCGGCCATCGCCTATCTGATGAAGTCGTTCGGCAACTTCGAGAACGATGTGATTACCGTGCTGCAAACCTATTTCCACTACTGCGCGCTGCGCATGAGCTGCGTGGAACTGGCGCGCAGCTTCGTCTATCTGGCCAATCACGGCCGCGATCTCAGCGGCGAGGCGGTGATCAGCCCGCTGCAGGCCCGGCAGATCAACGCCCTGATGATGACCAGCGGCATGTACGACGGCGCCGGCGAATTCGCCTATCGGGTGGGGATGCCGGGCAAGTCCGGCGTGGGCGGCGGCATCGTGGCCATCGTGCCGGACGAACTGTCGATCGTCGTTTGGTCGCCGGAACTGGATGCTTCCGGCAACTCGCTGGCGGGAACTGCGGCGCTGGAACTGTTGTCTCAACGTATCGGTCGTTCGATTTTTTAATCCCAATCTGGATGGGAGTCAGGAGAAGCTATGTTGAAGAAAACCGGGTTAGCCTTACTGCTGCTGGCGGCGACTGCCGCACAGGCCCACGCTGAGTACCAATGCAGCGTTAAACCCCAGGATGATGTGATCATCAGCCCGCAGAGCGTGCAGGTGAAAGGCGCCAGCGGCGACCTGCAAATTTCGCCGGATGGCGACGTGATCCGCAACGGCCAGGCGCTGAGCCTGAGCGACAGCCAGCGGCAGAAAGCCTTCAGTTACCAGAGCGCCTTGCGCAAGCAGCTGCCGTGGATCGACGACGGCGCGCAGAAGCACCTGGAGAAAGCCCGCTCGGCGCTGGATAAGGTGATCGTCAAAGAGCTGGGCAGCAACAGCAACGTGCGCAACCGGCTGACCACCCTGAACGGCCAGCTGAAACAGCAGATGAACCGCATCATCGAACACCGCAGCGACGGTCTGACCTTCCACCACCAGGCGATTGACCAGGTGGAACAGGACGGCCGCAACATCGTGCAGCAGAGCATGGGCGGGGTGCTGCAGGACAGCCTGAACGAGATGGGCGTCAAACAGGCCGCCAACAGCGGCGGCAACCCGCTGCAGGCGATCATGGGCAACCTGGGCGGCTTGCAGAAGGCGATCCAGAACGAATGGAACAACCAGGAGCAGGACTTCCAGAACTTCGGTCATGACGTGTGCAACCGCGTCACCGCACTGGAAACCCAGCGCAAGGATCTGCTGAAGGCGTTGAAGTAACGGATAGGCATAGTCGCCGTGCGTTCTTTGACCTCACGACGGCTATCTGAGAAACTGGCTAAACTATAATCAATCGGCAAAAGGATTTTGCATTGATGCCAGTGATATTCCGTTATAAAGGCTATAGGTTCTTTTTTTATTCAAATGAGGGTGACCCGCTTGAGCCGCCGCATGTTCATATCAGAGACGCTGAGGCTGAAGCGAAATTTTGGTTGGTTCCTGGCGTGCAGTTGGCGCGTAATGATGGCTTTAACGCCAGAACGCTAAAAGAGTTGGCTGGTCTGGTTGATACCTATCAGGCATTGTTTTTGGAGGCTTGGCATGAGTATTTCGGCTAAACGCGTCAGCTTTGACGATACGACGATGTGGGTCGAACTAAGTGACGCCAGAATTATTGGCGTGCCGCTGGCCTGGTTTCCCCGTTTGTTGAACGCGACGGAAGAACAGCGGGCGGGGTATGAGCTCAGCGCTCGCGGCATCCATTGGGACGCGTTGGACGAGGATGTTTCCGTTGAGGGATTGCTGAAGGGGCGTGGCGACGTGACGCACCGCCCTCATAATGCCGCCTGAACATGAAAAAAAGCGCTGATCATTCAGCGCTTTTTTTTACTCGTCGTCCGCCAGGAACAGTTCCAGCAGCGAGTTGAGGAACAGCTTGCCCTTCTCGGTAATTTGCCAATGCTCCGCGGTTTCTTCCAAATAGCCTTTGGCCAGCGCTTCGTCCAGCTGCGGGCGAATAACGCTTTCCGCCAGCCCGGTGTAGTTGACGAAGTCGGCGCGCGGCGCGGCTTCCAGCAGGCGGAAGCGGTTCATGAAGAACTCGAACGGCCGATCCGCCGCCGCCACCTCATGCTGCTTGTCCATGTAGTCGCCGCGCATAAAGCCGCGCGGGTGCTTGGTCTTGGCGGTGCGCAGGATGCGTCCGTCGCTGAAGGTCACCTTGCCGTGCGCGCCGCAGCCGATCCCCAGATAGTCGCCGAAGCGCCAGTAGTTGAGATTGTGCTGGCATTGGTAGCCCGGCTTGGCGTAGGCCGAGGTTTCATACTGCTGGTATCCGGCGGCGCTCAGCAGCTGGTGGCCGCGTTCGAAGATGTCCCACAGCGCGTCGTCGTCCGGCAAGACCGGCGGGCGTGAGCTGAACAGGGTGTTCGGCTCGATGGTCAGCTGATACCACGACAGGTGCGGCGGATTGAGGGCGATCGCCTGGCGCAGATCGTCCAGCGCCTCTTCCAGCGACTGATCCGGCAGGCCGTGCATCAGATCGAGGTTGAAGCTGCGCAGGCCAAGGCCGGTCGCCAGCGTCGCCGCGCGTTTGGCTTCTTCCGAGCCGTGGATGCGCCCCAGGCGGGTCAGCTTCTCGGCGCTGAAGCTTTGCACCCCAATGGAGATGCGGTTGACGCCGGCGCGCTGGTAGCCGCTGAAGCGATCGGCTTCCACGGTGCCGGGGTTAGCCTCCATGGTGATTTCGGCGTCGTCGGCGACGCGAATGCGCGCCCGCACGCCGTCCAGCAAGGCCTGCATCGCCTCGGCGCTCAGCAGGCTGGGGGTGCCGCCGCCGATAAAGATAGTGCTGATTTCCCGGCCGCCGGCCAGCGGCAGGTCGGCATCCAGATCCGCCAACAGATGATCGACGTACTCCTGATGCGGTACGTCACCCTTCAGCGCATGGGAGTTGAAGTCGCAATACGGGCATTTCTGCACGCACCACGGGATGTGGATGTAGAGACTCAGCGGGGGCAGCTTAAGCATTGCGCATGGCTTCCAACATCAGCTTCAGCGCCTTGCCGCGGTGCGAAATCGCCCGCTTCTCGTCGCGGCTCAGCTCGGCGGCGGTGCGCCCCAGTTCCGGCACGTAGAAGACAGGGTCGTAACCGAAGCCGCCTTCACCGGCGGCCTGTTCGGTGATTTCGCCGGCCCAACTGCCGTGGAACACCAGCGGCGTCGGGTCTGCCGCATGGCGCAGATAGACCAGCACGCAGTGGAATTGCGCGCCGCGCTTGCCCAGCGCCACGTCTTTCATCGCCGCCAGCAGCTTGTCGAGGTTCTGCCGATCGTCGGCGTCTTCACCGGCGTAGCGTGCGGAGTAGATGCCCGGCGCGCCGCCCAGCGCGTCGACCGCCAGACCGGAGTCGTCGGCGATCGCTGGCAGGCCGGTGACCTGTGCCGCATGGCGCGCTTTCAGAATGGCGTTTTCGATAAACGTCAGGCCGGTCTCTTCGGCGGATTCCACGCCCAGATCGGTTTGCGCGACCACGTCCAGGCCGAAATCGGCCAACAGGTCGGCAAGTTCGCGCACTTTGCCCGGGTTACCGGTGGCAAGAACGACTTTTTGCATAATGACTACCTTGAAAATTATTCGATGAGCGCCGCGACCACGGCGGGGATCTGTTGCGGATTCACGATGCGTAACTGTTTATGCCGCCCCAGTTCGCCTTTCTCGATGGTGACGTTGCTTTTCGCCACTTTGAACTGCTTGGCGATAAACTTGATCAAATGGGCGTTGGCTTGGCCGTCGACCGGCGGGGCGGTGATGGCGACTTTTAGTTCGTCGCCATGCAAGCCGATAATTTGGTCGCGGCTGGCTTTCGGCTGAATATATAGCCTGATCGCCAGCCCGTCCAGCACCGGAGTGACGGCACTCACAGCAGGAACCAGATCTCGCCGAACAGATCCATGCCCAGGTAGTTGATCAGATAGAGGATCAGGATCACCACCATGGCGGAAAAGTCGATACCGCCCATCGCCGGAATGATGCGACGGATCGGCGCCATCAACGGTTCGGTCAGCTGGTACATCACGTAGTCGATCGGGCTGCGGCCCTGGCTTACCCAGCTCATCAGCGCACGAATGATCATCACCCAGAAGATCAGGTAGCCGGCGGACTTGACCAGCGAGATCAGGCCGAACAGCAGGTTATACGGGCTGAGCGATATCGCGCCGCCCTGGATCAGTAGCAGCAGCGGGTACTTGATGGTCATCAACAGGAACGCCAGCAGCAGAGAAGCGCTGTCGATAGGCCCCAGCGATGGGATGATGCGGCGCAGAGGGCCGACCACCGGTTGGGTGATCTTCACCACAAACTGCGAGAACGGGTTATAAAAATCGGTGCGCGTCCATTGCATCCAAATGCGCAGCAACAGCACCATCACGTACAGATCAATAACGGTCTTGACCAGGAAAGTCAGCGTTAGCATGAAGTGGTCCTTCTCCTTAACTCGGGGTTATTTAAAATAATTTTTCCATTTCTTGCGCACGGGAAACGGCGGCCTGCATCGCTTGCGCCACGGTTTCCGGCAGTTGGCGTTCGTTGAACACCCGCAGCGCTTCGGCGGTGGTGCCGCCTTTGGAGGTCACCTGCTCGCGCAGCGTGCCCAGCGGTGTATCCGGGTTGGCTTCCACCAGTGCGGCGGCGCCGGAAGCGGCCTGCTGCACCAGATCGCGCGCGGTCTGGCTGTCGAAGCCCATGCGTTCGGCCTCTTTTTGCATCGCTTCCATAAACAGGAAGAAATAAGCCGGGGCGCTGCCCGCGGCGGCGATCACGCCGTTGATGCCATTTTCGTCATCTACCCAGCAAACTTTACCGACCGACGCCATTAAATCGCCGGTGTAGTCGCGATCCTGTTGGCTGACCTGCACCGGCGCGTACAGCCCGCTCATGCCCTTGCCGACCAGCGACGGGGTGTTGGGCATGATGCGCACGATGTTCAGTTGGTCGCCGAGCAACTGATAGAAACGGCTGACCTGAATGCCGGCGGCGATCGACAGCACCAGTTTGCCGCCGAAATCGACCTGTTCGCGCAGCGGCTGACACACGTCGGCCATCATTTGCGGTTTGACCGCCAGCACCACGACGTCGGCTTCACGCGCGCAGGCGACGTTGTCGCCGCTGCTGACGATGCCGTAGTCCGCCGCCAGCGCGTCACGGTTTTTCGGCGAAGGGGCGCAGACGCTGATGGATTTGGCCGGATAGCCGCCCGCCACCAGGCCGGCGATGATTGCACGCGCCATGTTGCCGGCGCCGATAAAGGTAATCTTGCGATGTTGCATCAAATCCCTCGTCTGTTTGTCAGGCCTGCGAGTAGTCGCGGGCGCCAAAAATTGCGGTGCCGATGCGCACCAGGGTGCTGCCTGCGGCGATCGCCGCCGCCATATCGTCCGTCATGCCCATCGACAGCGTATCGGCCTGCGGATAACGCTGACGCAGGGCGAGAAAGGCGTCGTTCATCCGGCTGAATACCGCCAGCTGCCGCTGATAATCCGTTTCCGGCGCCGGGATGGCCATCAGGCCGCGCAGCGTCAGGTTCGGCAGCGCAGCGATCGCCTCGGCCAGCGCCGGCAGTTCGCTCAACGCGATACCGGATTTGCTCTGCTCATCGCTGATGTTGATTTGAATCAGCACGTTGAGCGGCGGCATGTCGGCCGGGCGCTGATCGCTCAGGCGCTGGGCGATGCGCAGCCGATCCACGGTATGACACCAGGCGAAATGTTCTGCCACCAGCCGACTCTTATTGGATTGCAGCGGGCCGATAAAGTGCCACACCAACTCACCGCCCTGAGGCGACTCGGCGAAATGCCGGATCTTGTCTACCCCTTCCTGCACGTAGTTCTCGCCGAAGGCGCGCTGGCCGGCGGCGATGGCTTCTTCGATCGCCGCCACAGGTTTGGTTTTGCTGACTGCAAGCAGAGCAACTTCTTCTGGCGCCCGCGCGCAGTTTTGCGCGGCGGCCGCGATGCGGTTTCTGACATCCTGCAGGTTCTGTTGGATAGTGCTCATTATTGACCCGGGAGAGTGATATGGATATCGATGAATTCGTGGCCCTTAGTGTAAAGCATAATGCTTCCGATCTGCACCTTTGTGCCGGTCATCCGCCGATGTTGCGCATCGACGGTGAACTGCAGCCGCTGGCGGCGGCGCCAACGCTGACGGCGCAAGGCGCGCAGGCCCTCTGCGATGGATTGCTGAATGCGCAGCAGCGCGAGAGCCTGCGGCGGCTGGGGCAGGTCGATCTGGCGTTGCACAGGCCGGGCGGGGAGCGGTTGCGCGCCAACATTTTTCAACAAAGCGCGGGGATGTCTCTCGCGTTGCGGCGTATTGCCGGGCAATCGCCTTCGCTTGCCGAGCTGGCAGCGCCGGCCATCGTGCCGGCGCTGCTGCGGCGCGACGATGGGCTTCTCCTGGTCACCGGCGCCACCGGCAGCGGCAAGTCCACCACGCTGGCGGCGATGATCGACGAGATCAACCGGCACCAGCAGCGGCACATTTTGACGCTGGAGGATCCGATTGAATTCCTGCACCGCAGCCGGCGATCGCTGATCCAGCAGCGGGAGATCGGCCGCGACAGCCACAGCTTTGATGCGGCGTTGCGCGCCGCGCTGCGCGAAGATCCGGATGTGATCCTGCTGGGCGAGCTGCGCGATACCACCACCATCCGGCTGGCGCTCACCGCGGCGGAGACCGGCCACCTGGTGCTGGCGACGCTGCACACCCGCAGCGCGTCGCAGGCAGTGGAACGGTTAGTGGACGTGTTTCCGGCGGAAGAAAAACCCTATGTGCGCGCCCAGCTGGCCGGCAGTCTGCAGGCGGTGATCGCGCAAAAGCTGATGAGGCGGCCCGGCGGCGGACGCGTGGCGATCTTCGAAGTGCTGACGGCGACGGCGGCGGTCAGCAACCTGATCCGCGAAGGGAAAACGCATCAGTTGGCGAGCGTGTTGCAAACCGGCGCACAGTCCGGCATGCAAACCTTTGAGCAAGGTTTGCAGCAGCGGATTGACGCCGGTGTGTTGGGGGACTGTGCGGGGGAGGGAAAGGGTGTTTAGCCCAGCTGCCGTTCGAACCAGCTCTCGAGGATCACTACCGCGGAGGCGGAATCCACGCTGCCTTTATCAAGGGCGCGGAAGCCGCCGCGGTCGAACAGGTTGGCGCGCGCTTCCACGGTGCTCAGGCGCTCGTCATGCAGATCGATCTGGATGCCGAAGCGGCCGTGCAGGCGGTTGGCGAACTTGCGCGCCTGGGCGGTAACGGGTTGTTCGGTGCCGTCCATGTTCAGCGGCAGGCCGACCACCACCAAATCCGGCTGCCACTCCTTCAGCAGTTTTTCAATTTTCAGCCAGTCCGGCGAGCCGTCCTGCGCTTTGAAGGCCGGCAGGGCGCGGGCGCTGCCGGTCAACTCCTGGCCGATGGCCGCGCCAATGCTTTTGGTGCCGAAGTCGAAGGCGATAATGGTGCGGTTGCTCATCAGGCGTGTCCTGCGTGGTTGGCGATGCTGCGAATGTCGATACCCAATAGGTTCCCCGCCTCGCGCCAGCGGCTGGCGATCGGCGTGCGGAACAAAATGTCGGTGTTGGCTTCGATGGTCAGCCAGGCGTTTTCCAATACTTCCTGCTCCAACTGGCCCTTTTCCCAGCCCGCATAACCCAGCGCCACCAGCACGTCGTCCGGTTGCTCTGGCGTGCCGAGCGTTTCCAGCACGTCTTTCGAGGTGGTGATCATGGTGTTGGGCGAAATTTGAATGCTGGCGCCGAAGCCGTGGCGCGGCGTATGCAGGATAAACCCGCGATCGTCCGCCAGGGGGCCGCCGGCGAACACCGGCTTGTCCAGGCTGATGGCCGGATCGCGCGCAGGCGGCATGATCTTCAGCTTGCTCAGCACCGTGGCTACCGTGAACTGCTCCACCGGTTTATTGATCACCAAACCCATGGCGCCTTCTTCATTGTGCTCGCAAATGTAAATCACCGAGCGCTTGAAGCGAGGATCCTGCAGCGTTGGCATGGCGATCAGAAAATGGTGCTGTAAATTCATGGCGTTAGTATAAGGTAATCAATGGGTGAGAAAATAAACAGCCGCCAGTATGCGGCTATACCCGCCGCCTTTCAAGCTGCTGCCGGAAAGGCGGGCTTTGGCAGGCGCGATACAGGATAGCGGGCGGCATGCCGCCCGCATGACGCATTACTTCGCCGCCAGGCGCTTTTCAATCGCGTCCATCAGCATGCCGGTAATCGAGATAGGGAATGCCGCCTCGATCTCGCGTGCGCAGGTTGGGCTGGTCACGTTGATCTCGGTCAGGCGATCGCCGATCACGTCCAGGCCGACGAAGATCAGCCCTTTCTCTTTCAGCGTCGGGGCGACGGTACGGGCGATTTTCCAGTCGCTCTCGCTCAGTGGACGCGCTTCGCCGCGGCCGCCGGCCGCCAGGTTGCCGCGGGTCTCGCCCTGCGCCGGAATGCGCGCCAGGCAGTAAGGCACCGGCTCGCCGTCCACCACCAGGATGCGCTTGTCGCCGTCCTTGATCGCCGGCAGGAAGTTCTGCGCCATGCAGAAACGGCTGCCGTGTTCGGTCAGGGTTTCGATGATCACCGACAGGTTAGGATCGTCCTGCTTCACGCGGAAGATAGACGCGCCGCCCATGCCGTCCAGCGGTTTCAGGATGATGTCGCCGTGCTGTTGGTGGAATTTGCGGATGTGTGCGGCGCTGCGGCTGACCAGCGTATCCGGCGTCAGTTCCGAGAACCAGGCGGTGAACAGCTTCTCATTGCAGTCGCGCAGGCTTTGCGGCTTGTTGACCACCAGCGTGCCTTTGACTTCGGCGCGTTCCAGAATGTAGGTCGCGTAGATGTATTCGGTATCGAACGGCGGATCCTTGCGCATCAGGATCACGTCCAGATCGTGCAGCGCCAGATCCTGCTCGGCGCCGAAGCTGAACCAGCTCTCCTTGTCTTCCTTCACGCTCAGCAGGCGGGTACGGGCGCGCCCGTCGCCGGCGTGCAGATAGAGATCGTTCATCTCCATGTAGTGCAATTCGTAACCGCGGCGCTGCGCTTCGAGCAGCATGGCGAAGCTGGTGTCTTTCTTGATGTTGATGGAATCGATAGGATCCATCACGATGCCGAGCTTAATCATCTTTTCTCCTTTAACCCAGGTCGCCGAAGCGGACCTGCAGAGCGGTAATGGCGGTGAGCGCTGTGGTTTCGGTACGCAGAACGCGTGGTCCCAGCAGAATATCAGTAAATCCGTGGTCGGTGGTCATGGCGATTTCGTCGGCGGACAAACCGCCTTCCGGGCCGATCAGCAGGCGGACGCGGTCTACCGGCTGCGGCAGCGTGTTGATGCTGTGGCTGGCGCGCGGATGCAGGTTGAGCTTCAGGCTGCCGTCCTGCTCGGCGCACCAGGCCTCCAGCGACATCGCCTCGCGGATTTCGGGAATGCGGTTGCGGCCGCACTGCTCGCAGGCGGCGATGGCGATTTTTTGCCATTGCTGGATTTTCTTCGCCAGACGCTCGCCGTCCAACTTGACGCCGCAGCGCTCGGAAAACAGCGGGGTGATGACGTTGACGCCCAGCTCGATGGATTTCTGGATGGTGAACTCCATCTTCTCGCCGCGCGAGATCACCTGGCCCAGATGCAGGTTGAGCGGCGATTCGATGTCCTCCACGCGGCCGTCGCCGAGGCGCACCACCACGCTCTTTTTGTCCACCCGGACTATCTCGGCGTCGAACACCTGGTTGCTGCCGTCGAACAGCTGCAGCGCCTGGCCGGCGCTCATGCGCAGCACGCGCCCGACGTGGTTGGCGGCGTCCTCGCTGAGGGCGATCTCCGCCCGATCGGTCAACGGCTGCGGATGGTAAATGCGGGGTATGCGCATGGGTAGTCTGATCCTGACGAAACGGCGCCGCGGGTTGGCGGCGCCATGAAAGATAAAGGCTATAGTAGGTTAGCTTTTCCGCTGCTGACAAGCCTGTTGAATATAGGGGTTGTGGTTGCCCTGCACCTTGGCGATACGTGCTTCACGCTGACATTCCCATTGGCTCACCGGATATTGCCGGTTCCACACCTCGAACAACTGGGTTTGCTGGCGTGACAGCCGCAGCTGGTAGCGATCGCGCATGTAGAAGTAGGTGCGGGCAATGGCGCCGCGGGCGCGGGCGGGCGGCTCCGCCTGTTTATTCTTGAAGTCCACCTTCATTGGGCATTGCCCGTACTGGCCTGCGCCGCCGTTCCATTGGCTGTACATGAAGTTGTTGCGGTCGCCGTTCACTTCGCCGATCGCCGGCTGCAGGTTGTGCAGATCGGTTTCTATCTGGCGATAGGTGGCGTCCTTGTTGCAATTTTTGCGCCCGCCGTCCTGCCAACACTGCAGCTGGTGACCGAACTGCCAGGCCGGCACTACGTGTTCCCATTCGATGCGCTGTGCGCGCTGGGCGTTTTTACGTACCTGATAGCCGCAGCCGGCGAGATCCGGGATGCCCTTCTTGCCCTGCCAGTCGATGCGGCAGCCGCAGTAAAAGCTGCCCGGCGCATCCTGATTAATCTTGGCCGCCGCCGCTTTGGCCTGAGAGAAGTTATTGATGCCGTGCGCCTGTACGGCGCCTGCGGCGAAAACCGCCATAAACAAAATTCTGCGAAGCATATTCCAAAACAGCTCAAAATTGGAAAAGCAGGCAGGGTAACGGAACTTGCCGGCAGTGGCAAATGGCGATATTTGCTTGTTTTAACGTATAAATCGTTTAACTAAAGGTTCTCGCTAGCAAGAAATTTCAGTTTTTCGCCGCACCGGCGGCAGCGGTATTCGCTTTCGCCGCGCAGCACGCGGTTATGGCGGCGAATGGTGAGCTGGTGCTGCCCGCAGCCGCAGCGGTAGGGGAAGGTTTTGCTTTGCACCGAGGCGGTTTCGAAACGGTGAGTGCGGCTGGCGGGGGTCAGTAGCACGCTTTCCATCATCCAGCGCCATTCGCGGCCGTGCGGCGCCACCCGGCCGAATTGGCGAAACACCAGCAGGTGCGCCAACTCATGCGGCACCACCTCATCGATAAACGGCTGTTGGTTTTCCAGCAGCAGCACCGGGTTCAGACGGATTTCCCAGCTTTGCAGCCAGGCGGTGCCCGCGCTGGTGCCGCGTTGCTGATAGACGATGCTGGGTTCGGGGAACTCGACGGCAAAATGCTGGCGTGCCAACTGCAGCTTTTCTCGCAGGCAGCGCATCACCGCTTGTTGCAGCGCGATGGGGATTCTTGGTTTGTTCATTGCGGCTAGCTTAAGCAATGGCACGGCGGCTGACAATATGCTCCGACGCAAATCCGCATCCGCGTTTTTTCGCCACATTGATAAAGCGATCGCCGTCGATGGATTGTAATCAATGTGTTAACTGCGGGATAATAAAGCGTGCATGATGAGCCTGTACCCGCAGTTCTCACCGAGCAAGGTTGAAACGCCGCCTGTGGTAATCCCTTACGCAAAGAGCGGTTATTTTGCGATTTGGCGCAATAACTGACTGATTAAAAATACGTAAGGTGGAGGCAGTTTTTTGACAAGGCGCCGCCTCGCGCGCCACAAGTGTGAATTTAACGCAGCTGATGTTGCAAGTGAGAGATCAATGTCGAATAAACCGTTCCACTATCAAGATCCGTTCCCGCTGAAGAAAGACGATACCGAATATTATCTGCTGAGCCGCGACCACGTTTCCGTGAGCGAGTTTGAAGGCCAGGAAATACTGAAAGTTGCCCCTGAAGCGTTAACCCTGCTTGCCCAGCATGCGTTCCACGACGCCTCGTTCATGCTGCGCCCGGCGCATCAACAGCAGGTGGCCGATATCCTCGACGATCCGGACGCCAGCGAAAACGACAAGTACGTTGCGCTGCAATTTCTGCGTAACTCAGAAATCGCCGCCAAGGGTATTTTACCGACCTGCCAGGATACCGGCACGGCGATCATCGTCGGCAAAAAGGGCCAGCGCGTCTGGACCGGCGGCGGCGATGAAGAAGCGCTGTCGCGCGGGGTGTACAACACCTACATCGAAGAGAACCTGCGCTATTCGCAGAACGCTGCGCTGGATATGTACAAAGAGGTCAATACCGGCAGCAACCTGCCGGCGCAGATCGATCTCTACAGCGTGGACGGCGAAGAATACAAATTCCTGTGCATCGCCAAGGGCGGTGGTTCTGCCAACAAAACCTATCTGTATCAGGAAACCAAGGCGCTGCTGTCGCCGGGCAAGCTGAAAAACTACCTGGTCGACAAGATGCGCACGCTGGGCACTGCGGCCTGCCCGCCGTACCACGTGGCGTTCGTCATCGGCGGCACCTCGGCGGAAGCGACGCTGAAAACCGTCAAACTGGCCTCGACCAAGTATTACGATGGCCTGCCGACCGAAGGCAACGAGCATGGTCAGGCGTTCCGCGATCTGGAACTCGAAGCGGAACTGCTGCAAGAAGCGCAGAACCTGGGGCTGGGCGCGCAGTTCGGCGGCAAATACTTCGCGCACGATATCCGCGTGGTGCGCCTGCCGCGCCACGGCGCGTCCTGCCCGGTCGGCATGGGCGTTTCCTGCTCGGCAGACCGCAACATCAAAGGCAAGATTAACCGCGACGGCATCTGGCTGGAAAAACTGGAGCACAATCCGGGTAAATTCATTCCTCAGGAGCTGCGCCAGGCCGGGGAAGGCGAGGCGATCAAGGTCGATCTCAACCGTCCGATGGCCGAGATCCTCAAACAGCTGTCGCAGTACCCGGTTTCCACCCGCCTGTCGCTGAGCGGCACCATCATCGTCGGCCGCGATATCGCGCACGCCAAGCTGAAAGAGCGCCTGGATCGTGGTGAAGGCTTGCCGCAGTACGTCAAGGATCACCCGATCTACTACGCCGGCCCGGCCAAAACGCCGGAAGGCTACGCGTCCGGTTCCTTGGGGCCAACCACCGCTGGGCGTATGGACTCCTACGTCGATCTGCTGCAATCCCACGGCGGCAGCATGATCATGCTGGCGAAAGGCAACCGCAGCCAGCAGGTGACGGATGCCTGCCACAAGCACGGCGGCTTTTACCTCGGCAGCATCGGCGGCCCGGCGGCGGTGCTGGCGCAGCAGAGCATCAAGAGCCTGGAGTGCGTGGAGTACCCTGAGCTGGGCATGGAAGCGATCTGGAAAATCGAAGTGGAAGATTTCCCGGCGTTTATCCTGGTGGATGACAAAGGCAATGACTTCTTCCAGAAGATTCAGGCCGGTCAGTGCTCCAGCTGTCTGAAATAATCGCTGCCCCCTTCGCCGCCCGCGGGCGGTGAAGGGGAGTGTGTAAAGTCCTGTAGCTTGCTGGACGTCGAGTTTTAACCTGTATACCCTACGCGGGTAGCACTAAAATTCGACTAATGGAATATCGGCAACAGAAGGTTCGGCAAGCACATGGGAACGCAGGAAAGTCACATCAAGGAATTGCTGGTCTGGATTGAAGATAACCTGACCAATCCGCTGTCGTTGGATATCGTTTCTGCCAAGTCAGGCTACACGAAATGGTACCTGCAGCGCATGTTCAAAAAGCAGACCGGATTATCGTTAGCCTCGTATATCCGCGCTCGCCGCCTCTACCTCGCCGCCTTCGCCTTGCGCTTCACGCAGAAGAGCATTCTAGACATTTCGGTTGAATATCAATTCGATAATCAGCAGACATTCTCGCGCTGTTTCAAAAAGCACTTCGCCGAATCGCCCAGCGTGTATCGCCATGCCCGCAAGCAGGACTTCAGCAATCTGGTGCGTTCGCTGGCGGCCAGCCAGCCCGGCGATATTCAGGTCGAACGCGTCAGCATCGCCAGAGGGCAATATGCCTTTCACGGCAAACATTACGCGTACCATCTGGATATCGAGAAGCTGGACAAGTCGCACCTGCCGCAGCGCAGCGCGCTTCGGGCGCAGTTCTACACCTTGTTGGGCGAGCGCCCGGCACAAACCTATTCGTTTACCCAACTGGTGCCGGACGGCGAGCGGGTCAGGGTCGATTATACCCTGGGCGTGACGACGGACTACCCGCTACGCGAAGGCGTGGCGCTGGAGCCGCTGCCGGAGATCCACGGCGAGTTTTGCCGTTTTCGCTATTCCGGCAAGCCGGTGGCGCTCAATGATCACATCATTAAAATTTACACGCAGGTACTGCCCGAAATGGGGCTGGCCCGCGGTGACGGGCCGGACATGACGGTATTCAGCTATTCGCTGAGCGGGAAAGAGGAGCTGCATCTGGAGCTGCAACATCTGGTGCCGGTGGTGCCGCTGCACTGATCCCGTCGGCGGCCGGCAGCCGGTTTTTTTGCTGCACGATCGCCGCCATCACCGCCAGAGCGATCTCCGCCGGGGTTTTGCTGCCCAGCGGCAGGCCGATCGGCGCATGAATGCGTTCCAGCTCCTGCGGCGTGAATTCGGCAATCTGCTGCAAACGCTGGCGCCGCCGCGCGCTGTTTCTCAGCGAGCCCATGGCGCCGATGTAAAACGCCGGGGTGTGGATCGCTTCCATCAGCGTCAGGTCGTCCATGCGCGGATCGTGGGTCAGCGCCACGACGGCGGTATTGGCGTGGCAACCGCCGTCCTCAATGAACTTGGCCGGAAACTGGCGCAGCAGCGTCACGCCCGGTTTCAGCTCGGCGGCGAAGTTATCCAGCGCCTCCGGGCGGCTCTCGCACACCAGCACCTCAAACCCCAGTGCCACGGCGAAGTCGGCGCAGTACAGCGCCACGCTGGACAACCCGGCGATCAGCAGGCGCGGCGCGGCCGCGATGTGCAGGGTGATCTGCTCGAGCCGGCGTTCGACCTGGGTGGCGCTGGTGAAGTGGCTCTGCTCAAGGCTGTGGCAGGCGTGGGGCAGCGTCAGGCGTTTGATCAACGCGTGATGCCCTTCCAGCGCGCCGGCGATGCGTTGCAGATAAGCGACGCTGGCTTCTCCCGCCGGCAGATACTCGATCAGCACGTCCAGCACGCCGCCGCAGGGCAGCGCCACGTTGGGCGTCATGCCGCCTTCGCCATAACGGATCACCTGGCTGGGCGCCTGATACTCCCCGGCGGCTACGCGCCGTAGAAAGTCCTCCTCCACGCACCCGCCCGACAATGAACCGCTGTAGCGGCCGTCTCGGGTCGCGGCCATCAACGCGCCCGGCGACCGCGGCGAAGAGCCGTAGGTACTGAGCACGGTGCATAACCAGACCGGCTGTTGCTGCAGCCAGCTTATCGCCTGGCTGACCACGGTGACATCAAGATGTTGCATAGGTGAGTTTACTCGCTGGCCGGGAGTTGCGATGGAAGATCAATATCCTGCACGACGCCGGGGTACTCAAGCGGCAGCAGGTGTACCGCCGCGCCTTGCAGCAGTTCACGCGCGCCATTATCGCCGCGCAGTTGGCAAAGCGGTTTGCGCAATTGGGCGGAAAAGCCGACCGGGTGACCGGGCTGTTGCGCATAGCAGGGGCGCACGATCGAGTGCTGCCGTAAGGCATCCGCCACCTGTCGGAAAACGTCGGCGCCGACGAACGGCATATCGGCCAGGTGGATCAGCCAGCCCTGCCAGTGCGGCGTGGCCGCAACGCCCGCGGCGATCGAGTCGCCGAGGCCCCCGCTGGCGAGCAGGGTGACCGGCACTTGCTTGGCGGCGCAGGCTGCCAGCACCGGCAGATTATCCGGCCGGGTTACCACCTGTACCGGCAGGCCGGAAGCCAGCGCCTGGCGCAGAGTGTGTTCGAACAGCGATCGCTGCTCGCCCGCCGCATCGGCGAATCCGGCGTTCAATTTGTTGCCCTGGCCGCCGGCCTGGATAAAGCGCTCCCCGCGTCCGGCGGCGGTAATGACAATGCCCGTGGTCATGGTTGAAGTCCGCGTTTGCGCAAATTATTTATTAGCCTACAAACTACCTGTGTTTTGCAAATGTTTTTTTGTTGAAAACAGTCTGTTAATCATCACATAATTTTAGTTATAAGCATATGCTTATGACGTCTACGGCAAGGTCGTCAGCGTTTGCGCAACAACACCGCGAACAAAAACCAATTACAAGAAAGACGTGAAGGACTTATTTATGAGCAATTTCAACCCGTCGCGGCGCCGCTTTATCAAAAGCGCCGTGATTGCGGGGGTCTCCGTGTACCTAGCCCCCCTGTACAGCCGCGCCTACGCCGCGCTGTTCGAGCAAAAAATCCTCCAGTCACCTAACTGGGATCCGCAGACCAAGCGCGTCCGTTTCCGCATCGATGGCCGCGCCAAGGTTATGGGGCAGAAGGTGTTCGCGCGCGATATCCGCGCGGTGGACATGCCGCACTGGCCGCAGAAACAGGCGCACGCCTTCATTCTGCGCGTCACCAAAGCCGACCGGCTGTTCGAAGGGGTCGATCTGTCGCTGTTGGGGGACGACCTGCAGCCGGATCGCCTGGTGACGGCGGAAGATCTGGCGCGCGATGGCCTGGCCTTCCCGGCGTTCTACGGTGACGACATGCTGCTGCCGAGCGGCAAAACCCCGGCCTACCTCGGCCAGGCGGTGGCGATCCTGATCTATCACGACTTCGCCCGATTCCGCTTTGCCAAGGACAAGCTGAAATTCCGTGAAGAGACCATCAAATTCGGCGCGGTCACCGGCCCGCTGGAGCGCGATCCCTGGGGCAGCTTCCGCTATGTGCGGGTGGGGGGCGATCAACCGTTCGACGACGATCGCTTCTCCAGCCTGAAGGACACGCCAATCTTCCCGGTATCGATGAAAAAGCACCTGCCGGTGTGGCCGGAAGGGCGCGAGGGCGGCAAGCTGGATCAGGAAGGCATGCGCTATGCGGGCCAGATCGCCGACGAGATGGCCAACCCGCCGGCCGACTGGCTGGTGATGTCACGCCGCTACACCACGCAGTCGATCGATACCTCGGCGCTGGAGCCGGACAACGCCAACGGCTGGTTCGACGCGCAGACGCAAACCCTGCATCTGGTGGTGCCGACCCAGTCGCCGCAGGAAGTGGCCGACGAGATGCCGCGCATGCTGGCCAAGCGCAACCCGCCGGTGAAACAGCTAATCCTGCACCCGTGCTACACCGTGGGCTACGGCTCGAAAGATCACTACAACTTCCCCTATTACGGCGCAGTGGCGGCGATGTACGGCGACGGCCACCCGGTGCGCCTGGCCAATGACCGCTTCGAGCAGTTCCAGACGGCGCTGAAGCGCCACGCGTTCGACATGAACTATCGCATCGCGGTGAATCGCCAGACCGGCGTTATGCAGTCGTTCCTCGGTGACATGACGGCGGACGGCGGCGGCCGCAGCAACTTTACCCCTTCGGTGGTGATGGTTGGCGCGACCGCCGCCCAGTCGATTTACTACTTCCCAAAAAGCGATCTGTCGTCGGTCGGGCTGGCCTCACGCGCCATCGACGCCGGTTCGGCGCGCGGTTACGGCACGCTGCAGAGCATGGCCGCCACCGAGATGATGGTGGATGAGCTGGCCGCCGAGCTGAAGATCGACCCGATCGAGTTCCGCCTGCGCAACGTGCTGAAATCCGGCATGAAAAACACCCAAGGGGCGATCCCGGCCGGTGCGATCCGCGCCGATGAAGTGCTGGAGAAGGCGGCGAAGCATGAGATGTGGCTCAAGCGCGCCGAACGCAAGGCCGAGTTTGAGAGCCGCTATCCCGGCAAGCGCTATGGCGTTGGCTTCGGCTGCGTGCAGAAAGACTTCGGCACCGGGGCGGAAACCTCGTTCGCCCGGGTGGAGCTGAGCGAAGACGGGCGCATCACCCTGCATCACAGCGGCGCGGAGATGGGCACCGGCATGTCGACCTCGCAGTCGGTACTGTGCGCGCAGTGGCTGGGCAAACCGGCCGACGAAGCGCACTTCTCGGTCACCGACTGGTCGGTACTGCCGATGGTCACCAGCGGCGATCCTTACCTGATGTCGCAAGAAGAGCAGGACAAGCTGCAAACCAACCCCAACTGGACGCCGAGCTACTGTTCGCCGTCGAGCGCCAGCAATTCGGCCTATTACTTCTCGCACAGCACCCGCGAAGCGGCGCGCCTGATCTTCGATCACGGCCTGTGGCCGGCGGCGATGGCGCTGTGGCAGGCCGGTATCGGCGGCGGCCAGGCGGCGCCGCTGGTGGTGCGGCGCGAAGATGCGCGTTGGGTCGAAGGCGGCCTGACGGCGGCGGGCATGTCGGTGCTGAGCCTCGAGCTGCTGGCCAAGACGGCTTATCAGATGGGCGGCGTCACCGGCGCGGCGGTGCACGTGTTCAACCGCTGGCAGTGGGCGGAGGCCGATTTCACGTTGAACGGCAAAAGCGAGCGCCTGCCGGTCGACGGCATGGCGCTGCGCAACGCCGGCGGCGAATTCAAACCGCTGGCGCGCGGGCAGGTCTATTATCCGCCGACCCAGCGCAACAATGCGGCGGTGACCTACTACAGTGCCGTTGGCACGCTGGCGGAAGTGGCGGTGGATATCGCCACCGGCCAGGTGGAATTGCTGAATCACCACTCGATCATGGAGTGTGGCAACCTGATCGTGCCGGAACTGGTTTCCGGCCAACTGCAGGGCGGGCTGGCGATGGGGATCGGCCATGCGCTGCACGAATATTTACCGCTGTACGAAGACGGCCCGGGCAACGGCACCTGGAACTTCAACCGTTACCACCTGCCGCGCGCTAGTGACGTGGCGGTGTGGAAGCAGAGCGGCGACATCCTGCCGGCGCTGTCGGAAACCGATCCGCCGAAAGGCATGGCGGAGGTGGTGATGATCCCGATCGTGGCCGCGCTGGTCAACGCCATCGCCGACGCCACCGGCCACCGTTTCCGTGATTTGCCCGTTCGTGCAGAAAATATTCGTGAGGTATTACAATGAGCATTAAAACCCAGCCGATTTCCCTGACCATCAACGAAAAGCAGTACGGCCCGATCGAGGTGCCGGAAGGCTTGATGATGATCGATTTCCTGCACGAGTACCTTGATCTGACCGGTTCGCGCCTCGGCTGCGGGCAGGGCATTTGCCACGCCTGCGTGGCGATCGTCGATCACTCGAGCGGCACCAGCGAAGAGGTGCGCACCTGCATCACCGGCGCGCATTTCTTCAACGGCAAGAAAGTGCGTACCGTCGAAGGCCACGCCAAGGTGGACGAGCAGGGCGAGGTGGTTGAACTGTCGCCGATCCAGCAGGCGTTTCTGGAGCACTACAGCTTCCAGTGCGGCTACTGCACGCCGGGCTTCGTCAACGCCGCCACCATTTTTGTGGAAAAGCTCAAGCGTGAACCTATCGCTCGCGAGCAGCTGGAAAGCGCCATCGAGCAGGCGCTGGACAGCCACATCTGCCGCTGCACCGGTTATGTGCGCTACTACGAAGCGGTGCGCGACGTGGTGCTGAAAACGCCGGGCCTGCTGAAGGAGACGGCGCAATGAAAAAACGTCTCGCAGTATTGATTGTGCTGGTGGCGATCGTGGTGATTGCGCTGCTGTGGTGGCGGGAAAACCGGCGTTACGACGGCCCGGTGCAGCAGGTGAGCGCCGGCGCCGAACAGATCGCCCGCGGCCGCTATCTGGCGCAGGCAGCCGACTGCGCCGCCTGCCATACCGCCAGCGGCGGGGCGCCGTTGGCCGGCGGCTATCCGCTGGACACGCCGTTTGGCACGATTTACGGCAGCAACCTGACGCCGTCGGCCGACCACGGCATCGGGCGCTGGACCAAGGACGACTTCTTCCTGGCGCTGACGCAGGGCGTGGCGCCGGGCGGGCGACACCTGTACCCGGCGATGCCTTACACCTCGTACAAGGGCATATCGCGTCAGGATGCCGACGACATCTACGCTTACCTGATGACGCGCCCGGCGGTGGACGTCGCCATTCCGGCCAATGAGATGCCGTTCCCGTTCAACCAGCGCATGGCGCTGATCGGCTGGAACCTGCTGTTCCGCAGCCAGGATCCGCTGCCGGCCAGCTCGCAGGGCAGCTCGTCGCAATGGCAGCGCGGTCGCTATCTGGCCGACGTGCTGGGCCACTGTGGCGAATGCCACACGCCGCGCGGCGCGCTGGGGCAGATGGATCTCGGCAAGCCGATGCAGGGCGGCGATCTCGGCCGCTTCATGGCGCCGGACATTACGCCGCACGGCCTGGCGCAGCGCGGCTGGACACCGCAGGACGTCAGCCGCTTCCTTGGCACCGGCCTCGCGCCGCAGGGTTCGGCCTTCAGTGAGATGCATATGGTGGTGGATCTCAGCACCCGTCATTTGACGCCAGAAGACCATCAAGCGCTGGCGCAGTATCTGATGGGCGAGCAGCCGCCAGCGGCGGTGCCGGTGAAAATGGGGCAGGGCAGCGATGCCGGGCGCATGACCTATCTGGATCAGTGCGCCGGCTGTCATGCGCGCGAAGGCGAAGGCAAACCGCACGTCGCACCGGCGATGCGCGATAACGCCACGCTGCGCCAGGCGGACGGCAAGAACCTGATCGTGTCGGTGCTGGACGGCCTGCCGGCCCAGCAGTTCCCGAACGGTGAAAGCATGCAGAGCATGCCGGGCTTCGGCGAGCGTCTGAGCGATGCCGACGTGGCGGAACTGGTAAATTACCTGCGGGTGACCTGGGGCGGTTTGCCGGCGGACGTCACCGCCGAGCAGGTGAAAGCGCTGCGCAAGTAAGCGGCGTTCAGACGAAAAAAATGGCCCGCATCTGCGGGCCATTTTATTGCGCGGTCACGGGATTCAACGGCTGGTGACGCCGTCGACGCGTTGGCTGCGCTGTTTGATGGCGTAACCGACGGCCAGGATCGCCACCCATACCGGGATCAGCAGCACCGAGATTTGAATGCCCGGCGTCAGGTACATGATCACCAGGATGCCGGCCATGAACAGCAGGCACAGGTAGTTGCTGAACGGGTACCAGAACGCTTTGAACTTCGGCACCACGCCTTCGCGGTTTTTGGCGGCGCGGAACTTCAGGTGCGCCAGGCTGATCATCGCCCAGTTGATCACCAGCGCCGACACCACCAACGCCATCAGCAGTTCGAAGGCACGGCCCGGGATCAGGTAGTTAATCAGCACGCACAGCGCGGTGGCGAGGGCGGAGATGCCGATGGCCACCACCGGCACGCCGCGGCCGTCGACCTTCAGCAGGCTTTTCGGGCCGTTGCCCTGCTGCGCCAGACCGTACAGCATGCGGCTGTTGCAGTAGACGCAGCTGTTGTACACCGACAGCGCGGCGGTGAGCACCACGACGTTCAGCACGGTCGCCACCAGGTTGCTGTTCAGCGCGTGGAAGATCAGCACGAACGGGCTGCCGCCTTCGACCACTTTGCCCCACGGGTACAGCGACAGCAGAATGGCCAGCGAACCGATATAGAAGATCAGGATGCGGTAGATCACCTGATTGGTGGCTTTCGGAATGCTCTTTTGCGGGTTGTCGGCTTCGGCGGCGGTGATGCCAACCAGTTCGAGGCCGCCGAAGGAGAACATGATCACCGCCATCGCCATCACCAGGCCCATGACGCCGTTCGGGAAGAACCCGCCCTGCGCCCACAGGTTGGTGACGGTGGCTTCCGGGCCGCCCATGCCGCTGAACAGCAGGTAGGCGCCGAACACGATCATGCCGATAATCGCCACCACCTTGATGATGGCGAACCAGAACTCCATCTCGCCGTAAACTTTAACGTTGGCGAGGTTGATGGCGTTGATCGCCAGGAAGAATACCGCGGCGGAGACCCAGGTCGGGATCTCCGGCCACCAGTACTGCACGTAGATGCCGACCGCGGTCAGCTCCGCCATCGCCACCAGGACATACAGCACCCAGTAGTTCCAGCCGGAGGCGAAGCCGGCGAAGTTACCCCAGTATTTGTAGGCGAAGTGGCTGAAGGAACCGGCGACCGGCTCTTCCACCACCATTTCCCCCAGCTGGCGCATGATCAGAAACGCGATGAAGCCGCCGATGGCGTAGCCGAGAAGCACTGACGGGCCGGCCATTTTTATTGTTTGAGCGATACCGAGAAATAACCCGGTACCGATTGCGCCACCTAAGGCGATGAGCTGAATATGGCGGTTTTTCAGGCCGCGTTTCAGCTGGTCACCCTGCTGTTGACCATCCATCAATCTAACCCTCTGTCGTTGTGAATGCCATCTGCCTGTAAAGCAGTGGTTACGATGTGTGTTTTGTTTTATTTACGGCGTTATAGCTATTAATTCCACGGCGCCGCTACCGTTTGGCAGAGAATAATGTTATGCGCGTCGGTTTGCACCTGCTTTGTCGTGTGAGTGATTAAGATTGCAGCAGTTTAGGAAACAAAATGCGGGTTGTGTGACGGCGGGGGGGATTCAGTGCATGAAATAAGCAACAAATCACATAATGCGCAAAAATAACGTAGATCTGAACGGTGGGGTGCGTTCAAATAATGAACGAACCGCCGTTGCGCTGCTCGCCAAATAGCCATTCATTAAAGCGTCATAACCATGCAATAAAACTCGGGCAAAAAGTTTGCACTCTGCCTTGCGTAAGGTTTGGTAAAAGTTAAATCCCCAACCCGCCGCGTAAATGGTAATACCATCACGGCGTTACCGGTTTGCAGCGGGGTTTTCAGCGGGGTGTTAAAATGTGCGGGTAACCTGATTTCGATCAAGGCCCGTATGGACAGGAGGTGAATACTTTGTTACTTTACCGTCACGTTTTTGAAATTGGTATTACCAATTGACTCCGCGCCATTCGCAGAGAAGAATTCACTCATGGCCTACAGCAAAATCCGCCAACCCAAGTTGTCAGATGTTATCGAGCAACAGCTCGAATACCTGATCCTCGAGGGGACACTGCGCCCAGGCGAAAAACTGCCTCCGGAGCGCGAGCTGGCGAAACAATTTGATGTCTCCCGTCCTTCTCTGAGAGAGGCCATTCAGCGCCTTGAAGCGAAAGGGCTGCTCCTGCGCCGTCAGGGCGGCGGCACCTTCGTGCAAACTAATCTGTGGCAGAGCTTCAGCGATCCGCTGGCCGAGCTGCTGGCCGACCATCCCGAATCACAGTTCGATCTGCTGGAAACCCGTCACGCGCTGGAAGGCATTGCCGCCTATTACGCGGCGCTGCGCGGCACCGATGAAGATCTGGCGCGCATCCGCGATTGCCACATCGTGATTCAACAGGCTCAAGACAGCGGCGATCTCGACGCCGAGGCCGATGCGGTCATGCAGTATCAAATCGCCGTGACTGAAGCCGCTCACAACGTTGTGTTACTTCACCTGCTACGCTGCATGGGGCCGATGCTGGAACAGAACGTGCGTCAGAACTTTGAATTGCTCTACTCGCGCCGTGAGATGTTGGCAAAAGTGAGCAGCCACCGCGCCGGAATTTTTGAGGCGATTGTGGCACGCGAGCCGGAAAAGGCCCGTGAAGCCTCGCATCGCCACTTGGCGTTTATCGAGGAAATCTTGCTGGATCTCAGCCGGGAGCATACTCGGCGCGAGAGATCGCTACGGCGTCTCCAGCAACGCAAGGATTAAGAGCTGTCCTCTTCAGGGTACACCAGCCTGCGGGGGTTAAGTTCGAGGTACTTAGTTAAGTACTTAAGCGGCAACTAAACTGATGGGCCTGTCTTCGTGTGTTTTTGCACAGAGCACAGGAAGACAGGCTCCAAACAAACCATTAGACAGATAAGGAATACCACCATGTCAGAACGTTTAAACAATGACGTGGATCCGATCGAAACCCGCGACTGGCTGCAGGCGATCGAATCGGTCATCCGTGAAGAGGGTGTTGAGCGAGCTCAGTTTCTGATTGATCAGGTATTGGGAGAAGCCCGCAAAGGCGGCGTTAACGTTGCGGCCGGTGCTGCAGCGCACAACTACGTCAACACCATCGCGGTAGAAGACGAACCGGCCTACCCAGGCAACCTGGATCTGGAACGCCGCATTCGCTCTGCGATCCGTTGGAACGCGATCATGACCGTTCTGCGCGCATCCAAAAAAGACCTGGAGCTGGGCGGCCACATGGCTTCCTTCCAGTCTTCCGCGACCTTCTATGAAGTCTGCTTTAACCACTTCTTCCGCGCACGCAACGAGAAAGACGGCGGCGACCTGGTGTACTTCCAGGGCCACATCTCTCCGGGCGTTTACGCGCGTGCCTTCCTTGAAGGCCGCCTGACCGAAGAACAGATGAACAACTTCCGTCAGGAAGTGCACGGCAACGGCCTGTCCTCTTACCCGCATCCTAAGCTGATGCCGGAATTCTGGCAGTTCCCGACCGTATCCATGGGCCTGGGCCCAATCAGCGCCATCTATCAGGCGAAGTTCCTGAAATACCTGGAACACCGCGGCCTGAAAGACACCTCTGAGCAGACCGTTTACGCCTTCCTGGGCGACGGTGAGATGGATGAGCCGGAATCCAAAGGCGCCATCACCATCGCGACTCGCGAGAAGCTGGACAACCTGGTGTTCGTCATCAACTGCAACCTGCAGCGCCTGGACGGCCCGGTCACCGGTAACGGCAAGATCATCAACGAACTGGAAGGCATCTTCTCCGGCGCAGGCTGGCAGGTGCTGAAAGTGATCTGGGGCGGCCGTTGGGACGAGCTGCTGCGCAAAGACACCAGCGGTAAACTGGTTCAGCTGATGAACGAGACCCTGGACGGCGACTACCAGACCTTCAAATCCAAAGACGGCGCTTACGTGCGCGAGCACTTCTTCGGCCGTTACCCGGAAACCGCTGCGCTGGTCAAAGACATGACCGACGACGAAATCTGGGCGCTGAACCGTGGTGGTCACGATCCGAAGAAAATCTTCGCTGCACTGAAAAAAGCGCAGGACACCAAAGGCAAACCGACCGTTATCCTGGCCCACACCATCAAAGGTTACGGCATGGGTGAAACCGCGGAAGGTAAAAACATCGCTCACCAGGTGAAGAAAATGAACATGGAAGGGGTTCACCACTTCCGCGATCGTTTCAACGTGCCGGTTGCCGATGCTGACATCGAAAAACTGCCGTACATCACCTTCGAGAAAGAGTCCGAAGAGTACAAATACCTGCACGAACGTCGCCAGGCGCTGAAAGGCTACGTGCCTACCCGTCTGCCGGAGTTCACCCAGAAGCTGGAAATGCCGGCGCTGGAAGATTTCAGCTCGCTGCTGGAAGAGCAGAACAAAGAGATCTCCACCACTATCGCCTTCGTGCGTGCCCTGAACGTGATGCTGAAGAACAAGTCGATCAAAGATCGCCTGGTGCCAATCATCGCCGACGAAGCGCGTACTTTCGGTATGGAAGGTCTGTTCCGTCAGATCGGTATCTACAGCCCGAACGGCCAGCAGTACACCCCGCAGGACCGTGAGCAGGTTGCTTACTACAAAGAAGACGAGAAAGGCCAAATCCTGCAGGAAGGCATCAACGAACTGGGCGCAGCTTCTTCCTGGCTGGCCGCAGCGACTTCCTACAGCACCAACGATCTGCCGATGATTCCGTTCTACATCTACTACTCGATGTTCGGTTTCCAACGTATCGGCGACCTGTGCTGGGCAGCGGGCGACCAACAGGCGCGTGGCTTCCTGATCGGCGGGACCTCGGGCCGTACTACCCTGAACGGCGAAGGTCTGCAGCACGAAGATGGCCACAGCCACATTCAGTCTCTGACCATCCCTAACTGCATCTCTTACGATCCGGCTTACGCGTACGAAGTGGCGGTGATCATGCACGACGGTCTGGTGCGCATGTATGGCGACAACCCAGAAAACGTGTACTACTACCTGACCACGCTGAACGAAAACTACCACATGCCTGCGATGCCGCAGGGTGCGGAAGAAGGTATCCGCAAGGGTATCTACAAGCTGGAAACGCTGGAAGGCAGCAAAGGCAAGGTACAGCTGCTGGGCTCCGGCGCTATCCTGCGCCACGTGCGCGAAGCTGCGCAGATCCTGGCGAAGGACTACGGCGTGGGTTCCGACACCTACAGCGTGACCTCGTTCACCGAACTGGCGCGCGACGGCCAGGATTGCGAGCGCTGGAACATGCTGCACCCAACCGAAACGCCACGCGTGCCTTACATCGCTCAGGTGATGAGCGACGCGCCAGCGGTAGCGTCTACCGACTACATGAAACTGTTCGCTGAACAGGTTCGTACTTATGTGCCGGCCAGCGATTATCGCGTACTGGGCACCGACGGCTTCGGTCGTTCGGACAGCCGCGAAAACCTGCGTCACCACTTCGAAGTCGATGCGTCCTACGTGGTGGTTGCTGCTCTGGGTGAACTGGCTAAACGCGGTGAGATCGAAGCTTCTGTGGTTGCTGATGCAATCAAGAAATTCGACATCAACCCGGAAAAAGTTAACCCGCGTCTGGCCTAAGAGGTACTGAATAATGTCTATCGAAATCAACGTACCGGACATCGGTGCAGATGAAGTCGAAATCACCGAGATTCTGGTGAAGGTCGGCGATAAAGTTGAAGCGGAACAATCGCTGATCACCGTGGAAGGCGACAAGGCTTCCATGGAAGTGCCCTCCCCGCAGGCGGGCGTGGTGAAAGAGATCAAAGTGGCGGTCGGCGATAAAACCGAAACCGGCAAACTGATCATGATCTTCGAAGCGGCAGGCGCAGCGGAAGCTGCACCGGCGGCGAAAGCGGAAGAAAAACCGGCGGCAGCAGCAGCTGCTCCGGCTGCCGCTGCGGCCAAAGACGTTGCCGTGCCGGACATCGGCGCCGACGAAGTCGAAGTGACCGAGATCCTGGTGAAAGTGGGCGACAAGGTGGAAGCTGAGCAGTCCCTGATCACTGTGGAAGGCGACAAGGCTTCCATGGAAGTCCCTGCGCCGTTCGCGGGCACCGTGAAAGAGATCAAGATCGCGACCGGCGACAAAGTGAAAACCGGTTCCCTGATCATGGTGTTCGAAGTGGCCGGCGCCGCTTCCGCTGCGGCCCCGGCTGCGGCGCAAGCCCCTGCCGCCGCTGCAGCACCTGCGGCCTCTGCAGCCAAAGACGTCGCCGTGCCGGATATCGGCGGTGACGAAGTCGAAGTGACCGAAGTGATGGTTAAGGTGGGCGACAAGGTTGCCGCCGAGCAGTCTCTGATCACCGTGGAAGGCGACAAGGCCTCCATGGAAGTGCCTGCGCCGTTCGCGGGTACCGTGAAAGAGATCAAGATCGCGACCGGCGACAAAGTGAAAACCGGCTCCCTGATCATGGTGTTCGAAGTGGAAGGCGCTGCGCCTGCCGCTGCCGCCGCTCCAGCCGCTAAAGCGGACGCTGCGCCGGCGCCGGCCGCCGCTAAAGCCGCCGCTCCGGCTGCGAAAGCTGACGATAAAGGCGAGTTCGCCGAGAACGCGGCATACGTGCACGCGACCCCTGTCATTCGTCGTCTGGCGCGTGAATTCGGCGTTAACCTGGCGAAAGTGAAGGGCACCGGTCGTAAAGGCCGCATCCTGCGCGAAGACGTTCAGACTTACGTGAAAGACGCGGTGAAACGCGCTGAAGCAGCTCCGGCTGCTGCTGGCGGCGGTCTGCCAGGCATGTTGCCATGGCCGAAAGTGGACTTCAGCAAGTTCGGCGAGATCGAAGAAGTCGAAATGGGCCGCATCCAGAAGATCTCTGGCGCGAACCTGAGCCGCAACTGGGTGATGATCCCGCACGTGACTCACTTCGACAAAACCGACATCACCGATCTGGAAGCGTTCCGCAAGCAACAGAACGAAGAAGCGGCCAAGCGCAAGCTGGACGTGAAGTTCACGCCTGTCGTGTTCATCATGAAAGCCGTTGCTGCCGCTCTGGAGCAGATGCCGCGCTTCAACAGCTCGCTGTCCGAAGATGGCCAGAAGCTGACGCTGAAGAAATACATCAACATCGGCGTGGCGGTAGATACCCCGAACGGCCTGGTGGTTCCGGTGTTCAAGGACGTGAACAAGAAGAGCATCACCGAGCTGTCTCGCGAACTGATGGCCATCTCCAAGAAAGCGCGCGACGGCAAGTTGACCGCGGGCGAGATGCAGGGCGGCTGCTTCACCATCTCCAGCCTGGGTGGCATCGGGACGACTCACTTCGCGCCGATCGTCAACGCGCCGGAAGTGGCTATCCTGGGCGTCTCCAAGTCTGCGATGGAGCCGGTCTGGAACGGTAAAGAGTTCATGCCGCGCCTGATGATGCCGATGTCGCTGTCCTTCGACCACCGCGTTATCGACGGTGCCGATGGTGCGCGCTTCATCACCATCATCAACAACATGTTGTCCGACATTCGCCGTCTGGTGATGTAATGCAAAAGGGGCGCAGCATGCTGCGCCCCTGATGATTCTGTAGCAGTTTTGTCGGATTTTGCACAACTCGACAAAATTGTTGAGACACGGGTCACTCGAACACGCTTTGCAGATTATTAACAATTCTGTAAACTGCTCGCGGTGTAAGCGTCCCGGTGGATGAAGGGCGTTATGAGATCGATTAGCAATAAAAATGACGTCTGACCCGCCGGACAATCAATTAAGAGGTCATGATGAGTACTGAAATTAAAACTCAGGTCGTGGTACTTGGGGCGGGCCCGGCAGGTTACTCTGCAGCCTTTCGTTGCGCTGACTTAGGTCTTGAAACCGTTCTGGTTGAACGTTATTCCACTCTGGGCGGGGTTTGCCTGAACGTGGGATGTATCCCTTCCAAAGCACTGCTGCACGTTGCCAAAGTGATCGAAGAAGCCAAAGCGCTGGCCGAACACGGCATCGTTTTCGGCGAGCCGAAAACCGACATCGACAAAGTGCGCGTCTGGAAAGAAAAAGTCATCACTCAGCTGACCGGCGGTCTGGCTGGCATGGCGAAAGGCCGTAAAGTGAAAGTGGTCAACGGCTTGGGCAAGTTCACCGGCGCTAACACCCTGGTTGTGGAAGGCGAAAACGGCCCAACCACCATCAACTTCGACAACGCCATCATCGCTGCAGGTTCTCGTCCGATCCAACTGCCATTCATTCCTCATGAAGATCCACGCGTGTGGGATTCCACCGATGCGCTGGAGCTGAAAACCGTCCCAGAGCGTCTGCTGGTTATGGGCGGCGGCATCATCGGCCTGGAAATGGGCACCGTATACCATGCACTGGGTTCACAGATCGACGTCGTTGAAATGTTCGATCAGGTTATCCCGGCGGCAGATAAAGACGTGGTGAAAGTCTTCACCAAGCGTATCAGCAAGCAGTTCAACCTGATGCTGGAAACCAAAGTGACCGCGGTAGAAGCCAAAGAAGACGGCATCTACGTCACGATGGAAGGTAAAAAAGCGCCAGCAGAACCACAGCGTTACGACGCGGTGCTGGTGGCGATCGGCCGCGTGCCGAACGGCAAACTGCTGGATGCTGGCAAAGCCGGTGTTGAAGTTGACGAGCGTGGCTTCATCAACGTCGACAAACAGCTGCGTACCAACGTGCCGCACATCTTCGCTATCGGCGACATCGTCGGTCAGCCGATGCTGGCGCACAAAGGCGTGCACGAAGGCCACGTTGCCGCAGAAGTTATCGCCGGCATGAAGCACTACTTCGATCCGAAAGTGATCCCATCCATCGCTTACACCGAGCCGGAAGTGGCATGGGTGGGTCTGACCGAGAAAGAAGCGAAAGAGAAAGGCATCAGCTACGAAACCTCCACCTTCCCGTGGGCGGCTTCCGGCCGTGCGATCGCTTCCGACTGTGCAGACGGCATGACCAAACTGATCTTCGACAAAGAAACTCACCGCATCATCGGTGGCGCGATTGTCGGCACCAACGGCGGTGAACTGCTGGGTGAAATCGGTCTGGCTATCGAGATGGGCTGCGACGCGGAAGACATCGCGCTGACCATCCACGCTCACCCGACCCTGCACGAATCCGTGGGCCTGGCGGCGGAAATCTACGAAGGCAGCATCACCGACCTGCCTAACCCGAAAGCCAAGAAGAAGTAATTCTGCTGGTTTGACCGGTTAACAAGCGGCTCCTGAGAAGGGGCCGTTTTTTTTGCTCAGATGCACCAAGCGGTATTTTTGTGGCAGTTGCGCCAAATTCCGATCCTCATGCTTATATCCATTTTAATTATGTGGATATAATGCCCTGTTTGTCCGGCAGCCGATTACGCTGCGCTCAACGATTCAGCAAAGATTTAATGTTGCTTTTATGTGAACGAATTAACAACCGTTTCAAATCCTGATATGCTGGCTGAGCGGAACCGGGCACTGTACCTTACAGTCCAGGACATCGACAGCAGTGCCCCGTCAGGATAGATGGCATCAATATCGCCGTGCGCTCTACCCATCAGTCTTTCATGCTGTAACGCTGTTTGACCGTGCTTGTTTGCCCCAATCACCGTTTCGGGGCCTTTACGGGCCGATCGCCTAGCCACAGAGTGAAACCCCAAGGGTATAAACCCGGTTTGCATATACGCCAGGCACAATAAATGACAATGAGAGCGAGGAGAACGTCGTGCTAGAAGAATACCGTAAGCACGTAGCCGAGCGTGCTGCTGAGGGCATCGCCCCTAAGCCGCTAGACGCCACCCAAATGGCCGCGCTGGTCGAACTACTGAAGAATCCGCCAAAAGGCGAAGAAGAATTCCTGTTAGACCTGCTGATTAACCGTGTTCCACCGGGCGTCGACGAAGCCGCCTACGTTAAAGCAGGTTTCCTGGCGGCCATCGCCAAAGGCGAAGCGACATCCCCCCTGGTTACCCCCGAGAAAGCCATTGAACTGTTAGGCACCATGCAGGGCGGCTATAACATTCATCCGCTGATCGAAGCCCTGGACAACGAAAAGCTGGCGCCTATCGCCGCCAAAGCGCTGTCCCACACGCTGCTGATGTTCGACAACTTCTACGATGTGGAAGAGAAGGCGAAAGCCGGCAACGCGCACGCCAAGCAGATCATGCAGTCCTGGGCCGATGCTGAATGGTACCTGTCGCGCCCGGAGCTGGCGGAAAAGATCACCGTCACCGTGTTCAAAGTGACCGGCGAAACCAACACCGATGACCTGTCTCCGGCGCCGGACGCCTGGTCGCGCCCGGATATCCCGCTGCACGCGCTGGCGATGCTGAAAAACGAACGTGAAGGCATCGTGCCGGATCAGCCGGGCAGCGTCGGCCCGATAAAACAGATCGAGCTGCTGAACAAGAAAGGCTTCCCGCTGGCCTACGTCGGCGACGTGGTCGGCACCGGTTCCTCCCGTAAATCCGCCACCAACTCGGTGCTGTGGTTCATGGGTGATGACATCCCGCACGTGCCGAACAAGCGCGGCGGCGGCGTGGTGCTGGGCGGCAAGATTGCACCTATCTTCTTCAACACCATGGAAGATGCCGGCGCATTGCCGATCGAAGTGGACGTGTCCGAGCTGAACATGGGCGACGTGATCGACGTTTACCCGTACAAAGGTGAAGTACGCAACCACGAGACTGGCGCGCTGATCGCCAACTTCGAGCTGAAAACCGACGTGCTGCTGGATGAAGTGCGCGCCGGCGGCCGTATCCCGCTGATCATCGGCCGCGGCCTGACCACCAAGGCGCGCGAAGCGCTGGGCCTGCCGCACAGCGACGTGTTCCGTATCGCCAAACCGGTTGCCGCGAGCAGCAAAGGCTTCTCGCTGGCGCAGAAAATGGTCGGCCGCGCCTGCGGCGTCGCCGGCATTCGCCCTGGCGAATACTGCGAGCCGAAGATGACCTCCGTCGGCTCTCAGGACACCACCGGCCCGATGACCCGCGATGAGCTGAAAGACCTGGCCTGCCTCGGCTTCTCCGCCGATCTGGTCATGCAGTCGTTCTGCCACACCGCCGCGTACCCGAAACCGGTCGACGTGACCACGCACCACACGCTGCCTGACTTCATCATGAACCGCGGCGGCGTCTCGCTGCGCCCGGGCGACGGCGTGATCCACTCCTGGCTGAACCGCATGCTGCTGCCTGACACCGTCGGCACCGGCGGCGATTCCCACACCCGCTTCCCGATCGGCATCTCCTTCCCGGCCGGTTCCGGCCTGGTGGCGTTTGCCGCCGCGACCGGCGTGATGCCGCTGGATATGCCTGAGTCGGTGCTGGTGCGCTTCAAAGGCAAAATGCAGCCGGGCATCACCCTGCGCGATCTGGTGCACGCCATCCCTTACTACGCGATCCAGCAGGGTCTGCTGACCGTCGAGAAGAAGGGCAAGAAAAACATCTTCTCCGGCCGCATTCTGGAGATCGAAGGCCTGCCGGATCTGAAGGTCGAGCAGGCGTTTGAGCTGACCGATGCGTCCGCCGAACGTTCCGCCGCCGGTTGTACCATCAAGCTGGACAAGGCGCCGATCGAAGAGTATCTGAACTCCAACATCGTGCTGCTGAAGTGGATGATCTCCGAAGGCTACGGCGATCGCCGTACGCTGGAGCGCCGTATTCAGGGCATGGAAAAATGGCTGGCGGATCCGCAACTGCTGGAAGGCGATGCGGATGCGGAATACGCAGCGGTGATCGACATCGATCTGAACGAGATCAAAGAGCCGATCCTGTGCGCGCCGAACGATCCTGACGATGCACGCCTGCTGTCGGACGTGGCTAACAGCAAAATCGATGAAGTGTTCATCGGTTCTTGCATGACCAACATCGGCCACTTCCGCGCGGCCGGCAAGCTGCTGGATCAGCACAAGGGCCAGCTGCCGACCCGTCTGTGGGTGGCGCCGCCAACCAAGATGGATGCGGCTCAGCTGACCGAAGAAGGCTACTACAGCGTCTTCGGCAAGAGCGGTGCGCGTATCGAGATCCCGGGCTGCTCGCTGTGTATGGGCAACCAGGCGCGCGTGGCGGACGGCGCGACGGTGGTATCCACCTCGACCCGTAACTTCCCGAACCGTCTGGGCACCGGTGCCAACGTCTATCTGGCGTCTGCCGAACTGGCCGCGGTAGCGTCCCTGTTGGGTCGCCTGCCGACGCCGGACGAGTACCAGACCTATATGGCGCAGGTCGACAAGACGGCGGCGGATACCTACCGCTACCTGAACTTTGACCAGCTGGGGCAGTACACCGAAAAAGCCGACGGCGTGATCTTCCAAACCGCCGTGTAAGCCGCTATATTGCGCAACTGTTTAACGGGAGGCCTTGGCCTCCCGTTTTATTTTGCTCAGTTGCCAACTTTGCGAGCGCTCACTGAGTTAGTCCGCCATTTATGTTTACACTAAGAAAAAGGGCTCAGGAGGGCATGCTATGGATTACGAATTTCTGCGTGACGTCACCGGTCAGGTGATCGTCAGATTTTCGATGGGGCATGAAGCGATTGGCCACTGGATCAACGAAGAAGTTAAAGGCGATTTCAACCTGCTGGACCGGATTGAAGCCGGTGCGGCCGAGGTCAAAGGCAGCGAGCGTCAATGGCAGCTGGAAGGCCATGAATATACGCTGCTGATGGATGGTGAAGAAGTGATGATCCGCGCCAATCAGCTGGAGTTCGAGGGCGATGAAATGGAAGAGGGGATGAACTACTACGACGAAGAAAGCCTCTCATTCTGCGGCGTTGAGGACTTCCTGCTGGTGTTGAAGGCCTATCGTTCTTTCATGCTGAAGTACTAAGCATCAGGGCGCGGCGTGCCGCGCCCTTTCCATCACAGATGCGGAATATTGCGGCCGTAATAGATTTCCTGCATCTCTTTCCATAACAGATTGGTGATCTGCTTGCGTTCGGCTGCGCTCAACGCCTCCGGCTCCGCGTTAAACAGGTAGTGCTTCAGATCGAAATCTTTCAGCAACATCTTGGTATGGAAGATATTTTCCTGGTAAACGTTCACGTCCATCATGTGGTACAGCGCCTTGATGTCTTCTGACATAAAGTTCTGGATCGAATTGATCTCGTGATCGATGTAATGTTTCACGCCGTTCACGTCGCGGGTAAAACCGCGCACGCGATAGTCCATGGTGACGATGTCGGATTCCAGCTGGTGAATTAAGTAGTTCAGCGCCTTGAGGGGCGAAATGACGCCGCAGGTCGAGACCTCGATATCGGCGCGAAAGGTGCATAGCCCGCCTTCCGGATGGCTTTCCGGGTAGGTATGTACGCAGATATGGCTTTTGTCCAGGTGCGCGACGACCGTATTCGGCAACGGGCCTGGGTGTTCCGACGTATCGACGTCTTTCGGATCGATGGGCTCTTCGCTGACCAGGATGGTGACGCTGGCGCCCTGCGGCTCGTAGTCCTGACGCGCGATGTTCAGAATATTGGCGCCGATGATCGAGCAGGTCTCGCTCAGGATCTCGGTCAGCCGGTTGGCGTTATATTGTTCGTCTATGTAGGCGATATAGCCGTCGCGATCGTCCGCGGTTTTGGCATAACAAATATCGTAAATACAAAAACTCAGGCTCTTGGTCAGGTTGTTGAAGCCGTGCAGTTTTAGCTTATGCAATTTAGGCCACCTCCTTTATCTTCTCGCTTAACGTGTTACGTTCAGGGCATTGAGCAAATATTGCGGCAGGGCAAAGCTGCCGACGTGAATTGCCGGGTTGTAATAACGGCAGTGTAGGCCGCTTTGGTTAAAGCGTTGTTGCAGAGTCGGCAGATCGATCTGGCGCAGTGCCGGGTTCTGGCTCGCCCAGGCAAAGGTCATGATGCCGCCGTAATAGGTCGGGATCGCCGCCTGATAGAAGCTGACGTCGCTAAAGTAGCGGCTCAGTTTGGCGTGGCTGTTGATTGCCTCGTCCTGTTGCAGGAAGCAGACGCCGTTCTGCGCAACGAAAATGCCGCCCTCATTCAGGCAGCGGGCGCAGCCTTCATAAAACGCCGAGGTGAACAGGCTTTCGCCGGGGCCGATCGGATCGGTGCAGTCGGAGATGATCACATCGAACGTTTCGTCGGTTTGATTCACGAAGTTGACGCCGTCGTCGATCACCAACTTGAAGCGCGGATCGTCATAGGCGCCGGCGCTGTGGTTGGGCAGGTATTGGCGGCAGAACTCGACGACACCGGCGTCGATCTCGACCATGGTGATCTGCTCCACGCCAGGATGCCGGCTGACTTCGCGCAGCATGCCGCCGTCGCCGCCGCCGATGATCAGCACTTTCTTCGCCTGGCCATGCGCCAGCAGCGGCACGTGGGTCAGCATTTCGTGATAGATGAACTCGTCACGCTCGGTGGTTTGCACCACGCCGTCGAGCGCCATCACGCGCCCCAGGACCGGGTTCTCGAAGATCACCAGATCCTGATGATCGGTCTTCTCGCGGTACAGCACCTTCTCTACCGAGAAATACTGGCCGAAGCCCGTATGCAGCGTTTCGTACCAAATTTCTTTCTGGGTCATGTGCGGGAAACTCCGTAATAACAGCCATGAAAAATCGGCGCAACATCATAGCTAACTCTGTCTGGCGATGCACGGTTGAATTTCAGACAGAGAGAGCGAAAGGCGGGTGGGGGAGAGGGGCTGAATTAGTTGGCGTAGGCCAGCAGGCTCAACGAGTCGCGCGCCAGCGATTTGCACTTCTTAGGCGTTGGAATGGCGATGCCGCTGAGATCGCGATAGCTGTCTTCGCCCAGTGCCTTCATGTTAAAGCTGTTGTAGTTGCTCAAATCCCAGCGGTTTTGTTGTGCGAAATAGACGATAGCGCGTTTGATTTGCACATTTGGCAAATCGTTGTAGCCGCAATCATTTTTCAAATAAATAAATACCGCCGTCAGATCGGCCAGATCTTCCGCCTCGGATTCATTCAGCGCCAGACTGGCGTTGGAGAAGCCCAGCATCGCCAGCAACAGCATCGATAACGTTGTTTTTTTCATCATGAAATAGGCCTGTTTGTCGTCTGCTGACGTTACCACACTTGCCTGTAAAGGCACCAAATTTTATTGCTGCCGGGCCGGCGTCGCGCGTGCCGGTCATACTCTCTTGATTGTGAGGCATAGCTTAAAATACCGCCAGGAAAGGCTTGACCTTCCGCCTGGGGGAAGGTTTAGGCTGACGGCATTGAGTTATGTCACTGAGAAAAGGGAGTCAGCGATGTTACGCCGTGATTTTATTAAATTAACCGCTGCGCTGGGCGCGGCGAGCGCATTGCCGTTATGGAGCCGGGCCGCCTGGGCGGCCGATCGGCCGGCCTTGCCGGTACCGCCGCTGTTGATGCCGGACGCGCAGGGAAAGATTGCGCTGGCGCTGCAGGCGGGTGAAACCCGCTGGTTGCCCGGTGCCGCCACCAAAACCTGGGGATTCAACGGCGCGCTGCTCGGGCCGGCGGTGAAGCTGCAGCGTGGCCAGCCGGTGACGGTCGATATCAAAAACAGCCTGGCGGAGGCCAGTACCGTCCACTGGCACGGGCTGGAAATTCCCGGCGACGTCGATGGCGGCCCGCAGGCGCTGATCCACCCCGGCGCGACGCGCACGGTGAATTTCACCGTCGAACAACCGGCCGCTACCTGCTGGTTCCACCCGCACACGCACGGTAAAACCGGCAGCCAGGTGATGATGGGGCTGGCGGGGTTGGTGCTGCTGGAAGACGATGAAAGCGCCAAACTGCCGCTGCCGAAAACCTGGGGGCAGGATGATATTCCGGTGATCCTGCAGGATAAGCGGCTGGGCAAAGACGCGCAGATCGAATACCGCCTGGACGTGATGAGCGCGGCGGTGGGCTGGTTTGGCGATCGCATGTTCACCAACGGCGCGCAGTATCCGCAACATCTGGCGCCACGCGGCTGGCTGCGTCTGCGTTTTCTCAACGGTTGCAACGCCCGCTCGTTGAATCTGGCGGCCAGTGACAACCGTCCGCTGTATGTTATCGCCAGCGACGGCGGTTTCCTGGCTGAGCCGGTGAAGCTGACCGAGCTGCCGATGCTGATGGGCGAACGCTTTGAAGTGCTGGTGGATGCCTCCGACGGGAAAGCGTTCGATATCGTGACGCTGCCGGTGAAACAGATGGGCATGACGCTGGCTCCGTTCGATCAGCCGCTGCCGGTGTTGCGCATTCAGCCGTCGTTGGCACAGGGTATCAAAACCATGCCGGACAGCCTGGTGAAGCTGCCGACATTGCCTGCCACCACTGGTATCCAGGAGCGTTGGCTGCAGCTGATGATGGATCCGCAGCTGGATATGCTCGGCATGCAGGCGCTGATGGATCGTTATGGTCACCAGGCGATGGCCGGCATGAGCATGAATCATGGCGCGACGGGCGCTGGAGACATGAAAGGCATGGAGAAGGGCGGCATGCAGGGCATGGACCACGGCAACATGAAGGGCATGGATCATGGCAAGATGGCCGGGATGGATCACGGCGGCGCGCAGAGCAAAGCCAAACCGTTCGATTTCAGCCACGGCAACATGATCAACGGCAAGGCCTTCGACATGAACAAACCGATGTTTGCCGCCAAACGGGGCCAGTATGAAAAATGGACCATTTCCGGTGAGGGCGACATGATGCTGCACCCGTTCCACATTCACGGCACCCAGTTCCGTATCCTTTCGGAAAACGGCAAACCGCCGGCGGCGCATCGCAGCGGCTGGAAGGACACGGTGCGCGTCGAAGGTTGGCGCAGCGAAGTGCTGGTGCGTTTCGATCATCCGGCAAGCAGCGAACATGCGTATATGGCCCACTGCCACCTGTTGGAGCATGAAGATACCGGCATGATGATGGGCTTTACCGTCGACGACTGATCGCGGTTCATCGCTCAGGTGGCGGTGCGCTCGCGTCGCCACCGCTTGGTTCAATGAAAGGAAGCCGTTATACTGATTAAAATATCAGCTGTTGAGGAGCGCGTCATGCCGACAAAATTGGATCCCATCGTTTCTGAGTTTGAGACTCAAGAACAGGCTGATAGCTACGATCGTTGGTTCAGAAGCACCGTGGAATCTTCCGTCAATAGCGACACCCCCCGTATCCCCCATGATGAAGTCATGGCTGGTGCTCGTCACATTATCGAGCAGGCGAAAGCCAAAAGAAAATCGGCCTGACCCTTATGTTAACCGTTAAATGGACTGACGAAGCAAAAACGGGTTTATATACGCTGCTGGCTTTTATCGCTGAGCGAAATCCACTTGCCGCTGAGGCTTTGTTGCAACGTATCGAAGAGTCGGTTATCCCGTTAGCGGAACATCCTTATCTATTCCGGCCTGGCAGGGTGAACGGGACTCGTGAAATGGTTGTTCATCCTAATTACATTGTGGTTTACCGCGTGCTGGCTGCACATATTGAAATAGTGAGTGTCCTGCACGCTCGTCAGGAATACCCTTAATAAAGAAAACTCCCCTGTCCGGGAGAGAGGCAAGTCGTAACGGCCTATGCTAAACTCTGCGCCTTTCTTCCGGCAACTGACCTGAATACTATGAAACACACTGTAGACGTAATGATTTCCGAGCAGGAAGTTAAGACCCGTATCGCCGAACTTGGCCGCCAGATCACCGAACATTACCGCGACAGCGGCAGCGACATGGTACTGGTCGGGCTGCTGCGCGGCTCCTTCATGTTCATGGCCGATCTCTGCCGCGCGATCGACGTGCCGCACGAAGTCGACTTTATGACCGCCTCCAGCTACGGCAGCGGTATGTCCACCACCCGCGACGTGAAGATCCTCAAGGATCTGGACGAAGACATTCGCGGCAAAGACGTGCTGATCGTGGAAGACATCATCGATTCCGGCAACACGCTGAACAAAGTGCGCGAGATTTTGGCGCTGCGCGGGCCGAAATCGCTGGCGATTTGCACCTTGCTGGACAAACCTGAGCGCCGTGAAGTGCAGGTGCCGGTCGAATATGTCGGCTTCTCGATCCCGGATGAGTTCGTGGTGGGGTATGGCATCGACTACGCTCAGCGCTACCGTCACCTGCCGTACGTCGGCAAAGTGGTGCTGCTGGACGAGTAATTGGATGTGGGGCGCGGCAAGCCGCGCCCGCGGCGGGGTTATACGCCTTTATCCTGCTTCAGTTTGGCTATCGCTTTGCGGTAGCCCATCTCCAGGCTCTCGCGGCTGGTCGCCAGCACTTCCATATCGCGCAGACGGCCGTCCTGAATGCCGTACACCCAACCGTGGATCATCACCTTCTGGCCGCGCTTCCAGGCGGACTGCATGATGGTGGAGTGGCCCAGGTTGTACACTTGCTCAATGACGTTGATCTCGCACAGCATGTCGAAACGCTGTTCCGGCGGCAGCTCGCCCAGCAACGAGCTGTGCTTGTACCACAGATCGCGAATGTGCAGCAGCCAGTTGTCGATCAATCCCAGTTCCGGGTTTTCCACCGCCGCCTGCACGCCGCCGCAGCCCAGGTGGCCGCAGATGATGATGTGTTCGACTTCCAGCACATCTACCGCATACTGCACTACCGACAGGCAGTTAAGATCGGTGTGGATAACGAGGTTCGCCACGTTGCGATGGACGAACAGTTCACCCGGCTCGAGGCCGGTCAGGCGTTCTGCGGGAACGCGGCTGTCAGAGCAACCAATCCATAAGAAGCGGGGCTTTTGCGCCTGGGCTAAACGTTCAAAAAATTCCGGGTCTTCCTGACTGATATTGGCCGACCAGGCCTGGTTGTTGGCGATAAGCTCTTCGATTTCTTTCATGAAGGTGATTGACCCGTAACGAACAGATTGCGTTGGAGTAATATAGGGTAAGCGTCACAATTTGGAAATCGGAACAGTGGTGCAACCTCATTTACCGCACGGATTCGACGCAGTGAAAACGCCGTCGATGCTAGGATTATTGTTAGTGTTTCAAGCCTCGCAAACAGGGGCGCGGCGGCATACTCATCGTCATAAGGTACTATTTTACATATGAATTATGCACTGGAATTAGCGCAGCTGACCAAGACTTACGCCGGTGGCGTCAAGGCGCTGCGCGGCATCGACCTGAGCGTCGAGGCGGGGGATTTTTATGCTCTACTGGGGCCAAACGGCGCCGGAAAGTCCACCACCATCGGCATCATCAGCTCGCTGGTGAACAAAACCGCCGGCAGCGTGCGGGTGTTCGGTTATGACATCGATAAAGACATCGTCAACGCCAAGCGCCAGCTCGGCCTGGTGCCGCAGGAGTTCAACTTCAACCCGTTCGAGACCGTGTTGCAGATCGTGGTGAACCAGGCGGGTTACTACGGCGTCACGCGGCGTGAAGCGATGGCGCGCGCCGAGAAATACCTCAATCAGCTGGATCTGTGGGGCAAGCGCAACGAGCGCGCCCGTATGCTGTCCGGCGGCATGAAGCGCCGTCTGATGATCGCCCGCGCGTTGATGCACCAACCGAAGCTGCTGATCCTCGATGAGCCGACCGCCGGGGTGGATATCGAACTGCGTCGCTCGATGTGGGGCTTCCTGAAAGAGCTGAACGCCCAAGGCACCACCATCATCCTCACCACCCACTATCTGGAAGAGGCGGAAATGCTGTGCCGCAACATCGGCATCATCCAGAACGGGGAACTGGTGGAAAACACCTCGATGAAAGGGCTGCTGGCCAAGCTGAAGTCGGAAACTTTCATCCTCGATCTGGCGGCGAAGAGCCCGCTGCCTAAGCTGGACGGTTACCACAGCCGCCTGACGGATACCTCGACGCTGGAAGTGGAGGTGATGCGCGAGCAGGGGCTGAACGGCCTGTTCGCCCAGTTGAGCGCGCAGGGCGTGCAGGTACTGAGCATGCGCAACAAGGCGAACCGCCTGGAAGAGCTGTTTGTCACCCTGGTTAACGGCAATGGAGAAAAAGCATGACGCGTTTGTATTGGGTGGCCTTACAAAGCATCTGGGCCAAAGAGGTAAACCGCTTCGCGCGCATCTGGATCCAGACCCTGGTGCCGCCGGTGATCACCATGACGCTGTACTTCATCATCTTCGGTAACCTGATCGGTTCGCGTATCGGTGATATGCACGGCTTCAGCTACATGCAGTTCATCGTGCCCGGCCTTATCATGATGGCGGTCATTACCAACTCCTATGCCAACGTCGCCTCGTCGTTCTTCAGCGCCAAGTTTCAGCGCAACATTGAGGAACTGCTGGTGGCGCCGGTGCCGACCCACGTGGTGATCGCCGGCTATGTCGGCGGCGGCGTGGCCCGCGGTATCTGCGTCGGCGTGCTGGTGACCATCATCTCGCTGTTCTTCGTGCCGCTGCAGGTACACGCCTGGTGGGTGATTGCGCTGACGCTGTTGCTGACGGCGATCTTGTTCTCGCTGGCGGGGCTGATCAACGCGGTGTTTGCCACCACTTTCGATGATATCAGCCTGATCCCGACCTTCGTGCTGACGCCGCTGACTTACCTGGGCGGGGTGTTCTACTCACTGTCGCTGCTGCCGCCATTCTGGCAGGCGGTGTCCAAGCTGAATCCGATCGTCTATATGATCAGCGGCTTCCGCTACGGCTTCCTCGGCATCAACGATGTGCCGCTGGCGTTCACCATGGCGGTGCTGGTGGCGTTTATCGCGGTGTTCTATCTGCTGTCCTGGTATCTGATCGAGCGCGGCCGCGGCCTGCGCAGCTGATCATATCGCGCTCCCGCTTTCCCGGCGGGAGCGCCTTTCTTGATTTGGCGCAGGCGGCGCGTAAATCAATAGAATTGCTCAAATAACCGCTAGTTCCCCGCTGTTTAAATCGTGCTATGCTGGCGCTCCACATTTCCTTCACTTTTGTCATTACGCACTCGTAAGCAGAACATCATCATGCGGTCTCAATACACGTTAACGGCTGGGTTACTCGGCATTCTGATGTCGTTGGTTTCCCCTGTGAGCCTGGCTAATCTGCTGTCGGAAGACGGCGCGGTTAAATCTGAATACATGGAAGCGCAGCGCGATAGCGAAGTCTATGCGTTGGTGGGCGAGCATGTGATCCCGGTAGGGGAAGTGAAGCGCGGGCAGCTGATCCAAGTCTTCCCGGCGGATGCGGAATACTACGAATTCAAATTCGGGCACGGTACCGGCTTTATCGATAAAGACGACGTGCGTGAATTGAAGAAGTCGCGCAAGGTGCAAGACGATTTGGGCGAGCTGAACAAACCGCTGACCAACCAGAATCTGATCACGCAAAAAACGATAGACGTATACACCGCAGCGGACAAGGACAGCGAGGTCTTGGGCACGCTGGAAGGCAACCTGCGCTATCCCATCATCGGCAAGCTGAAAGATCGCCTGAACAACACCTGGTACGAGGTCAACATCGGCGAGCGGCTGGGGTTCATTAATGAGTTGGACTGCGAGATCGATAACGGCATACCGGTGCTGACTTACCACCACCTGCTGAAAAACGAAGAGAACAAACGCTTCCGCCACACCTCGACCACCACCTCAGACGTGGCGTTCAGCAACCAAATGACCTATCTAAAGCAGGCGGGCTACGACACCATTTCGCTGTATCAGCTGGAAGCCTACCTGAAAAATCAGATCAACCTGCCGGGCAAGGCGATCGTGCTGACCTTCGACGACGGGCTGAAGTCGGTTTATCGCTACGCTTACCCGGTGCTGAAGGATTACGGTTTCCGCGCCACGGCGTTCATCATCTCTTCGCGCATCAAACGCCACCCGCAGAAATGGAACCCGGACTCGCTGCAGTTTATGAGCGTTTCGGAGCTCAAGCAGATTCAGGACGTGTTCGACGTGCAGTCGCATACCCATTTTCTGCACCGCACCGATGGCAACCGCCAGCCGATTTTGCTGAGCCGTTCGTTGCACAATATCGAGTTCGATTTTGAGCGCTCGCGCCGCGCGCTGTCGCAGTTCAACCCGCACGTGCTGTATCTGTCTTATCCGTTCGGCGGTTATAACCAACGGGCGATTCAGGCGGCGCAGGACGCCGGGTTCCATCTGGCGGTGACCACGGTGCAGGGCAAGGTGAAGCCGGGGGATAACCCCTATACGCTGAAGCGGCTGTATATTCTGCGCACCGACTCGATCCAGACCATGGCGGATCGGATAGCCAACAAGCCGGGTACGGTGGTGGTGCAGTAGGGAAGAACGGGCGCGTAAGGCGCCCGTTTTATTGTCAGGCGACCTGAACCGGCACGGCTTTCGCCTTGCGCTGCAGGTTGTTGTCACCTTCGAAATAGGCGACTTTCGGGTGGTGCTGGCGGGCGTCGGCGTCGGTCATTTGCACATAGGAGCAGATGATCAGTTTGTCGCCCACGCAGGCGCAGCGCGCGGCGGCGCCGTTGACCGAAATGATGCGCGAACCGCGCTCGGCGGCAATGGCGTAGGTTGAGAAGCGCTGGCCGTTATCCACGTTGTAAATATCGATCGCTTCATATTCCAGAATGCCGGCGGCTTCCAGAAAATCCTGGTCGATGGCGCAGGATCCTTCATAGTGCAAGTCAGCCTGAGTGACTTTGACGCGATGCAGCTTGCCTTGCAGCATAGTACGTATCATAGCTTTACCTAACTGAATATCGGCCTTCACAGGCGCTGGGGTTGAACATCTCTCCTGCATCCCTGCAATCTCTATCGTCACCGATTGCTCCGCCATTGTCTACCAATGGCCAGGGCTTCAGGGTGACGATAGTATAAAAAACGGCTTACAGCGTCAGGTCGACCTGCTGGTTGTCGATAAGACGCGCCTTGCCCAGCCAGGCGGCCATCAACACCACCGCCCGCTGGCTGTCCACCGTCAGCGGCTGCAGGCTGTCGGCGTCGCGAATAAACAACTCATCCGGCGTAAAGCCGGCGGCGCGCAGCTGCTCGGCGGTCTGCTCCAGCAGCGCTTCGACCTGACGCTCGCCATTGGCCAGCTGTTGCGCCAGCGCGTTCATGATTTTGCTCAGCTGCGGCGCAACCTTGCGCTCTTCGGCGGTCAGGTAGCCATTGCGCGAGCTGAGGGCCAGGCCGTCTTTGGCGCGCACGGTCGGCACGCCGACGATATCGATGTCGTAACCCATGTCCGCCACCATTTTGCGGATCAGCGCCAGCTGTTGGTAATCCTTCTCGCCGAAACAGGCCAAATCAGGCTGCACCAGGTTGAACAGCTTGCTGACGATGGTGGAAACACCGCGGAAGTGGCCCGGCCGGCTTGCGCCTTCCAGAATGGTGGAGATGCCCGGCACGTCGACGTAGGTCTGCTGCTCCAGGCCCTGCGGATAAACCGCGGCCGGGGCCGGGGCGAACACCAGATCGACGCCGCGGCGAGTCAGCTTCTCGCTGTCTTCCTGCAGCGTGCGCGGGTAGCGTGCCAGATCGTCTGGGCGATCGAACTGCATCGGGTTGACGAAGACGCTCACCACCACCACGTCGGCGCGGGCACGCGCTTCATCGACCAGCGTCATGTGGCCGTCGTGCAGGTTGCCCATGGTCGGCACCAGCGCGATGCGTTTGCCTTCCTGGCGCCAGCGGCGGATCTGCTGACGCAGCATCGGCAGGGTTTCGATAATAATCATTGGGTGACTCCTGGAACCATCGCTTAGTTAAAAGAGTGTTCAGCCGCCGGGTAGAGGCCTTGCTCCACTTCCTGAATGTAGTGCTGCACCGCCGTGCGGATATCGCCGCTCTGCGCCAGGAAGTTCTTGGCGAACTTCGGCGTGTGGCCGCCGGTAATGCCGAAGGCGTCGTGCATCACCAGGATCTGGCCGTCGGTGCCGCTGCCGGCGCCGATGCCGATGACCGGAATGGACAACGCTTCGGTGATCTGGCGCGCCAGCTCGGTCGGCACGCATTCCAGCACCAGCAGCTGAATGCCGGCCAGTTCCAGATTCTGCGCGTCCTGCAGCAGCTGTTTGGCGGCCAGTTCGTCGCGCCCTTGCACCTTATAGCCACCGAACACGTTGACCGACTGCGGCGTCAGGCCCAGGTGGCCGCACACCGGCACGGCGCGCTCGGCGAGCATTTTCACCGTGTCGCACAGCCAGCTGCCGCCTTCCAGTTTCACCATGTTGGCGCCGGCGCGCATCAGCTCGGCGGCGTTGGCGAAGGTCTGTTCCGGGGTGGCGTAACTCATGAACGGCAGATCGGCCAGCAGCAGGCAGGCCGGCGCGCCGCGGCGCACGGCGCGCGTGTGGTAGGCCACGTCGGCGACGGTGACCGGCAGCGTGGAGTCGTGGCCCTGCAGCGTCATGCCCAGCGAATCGCCCACCAACAGGACTTTGATGCCTTGCTCTTCAAACAGTTTGGCAAAGCTGGCATCGTAGGCGGTAAGGGTAGCAAACTTGCGCTGCTCCTGTTTCCACTGGCGCAAATGGGTCACGGTGGTGGGTTTCATCACAACGTCTCCTGAAACGGGCCGTGCGGCTTACGCAGGCCCAGGCTGCAAAAAAGTGCAGCCATTCTACTGTAACCCGATCGGGGTGGGTAGCGCGGATCGCCATGCTTAAGCGGTTCTTAAGAACCTTGTGGTGCAATGGCGCCAAGACTCAAAAGGGATACTCATGCGAATTCTGTTGATCGAAGATGACAAACTGATCGGTGACGGCATCAAGGCCGGGCTGACCAAACTCGGCTTCAATCTGGACTGGTTCACCGACGGCGCCGTCGGCAAAAATGCGCTGGACAGTGCGCCGTACGACGCGGTGATCCTCGATCTCAGCCTGCCGGGCCTCGACGGCCTGGATCTGCTGCGCCAGTGGCGCCAGGCGGGGCAGGACGTGCCGGTGCTGATCCTCACCGCCCGCGACGCGCTGGAGCAGCGGGTCAGCGGGCTGCAAAGCGGCGCCGACGATTACCTGTGCAAGCCGTTCGCGCTGGCCGAAGTGGCGGCGCGCCTGCAGGCGCTGATCCGCCGTCGCCACGGCCAACTGATGCCACAGCTGACGCACGGCAACGTGGTGTTCGACAGCGCCACCCGCAGCGTGAGCTGCAACGGCGAGCCGGTGACGCTGACGCCGCGCGAATTGGCGGTACTGGAGCTGTTTCTGCACAACAAGGGGCGGGTGCTGGCGCGGCCGTTGATCCAGGAGAAGCTGTACAACTGGGATGACGAGGTGAGCAGCAACGCGGTGGAGGTACATATTCACCACCTGCGGCGCAAGCTGGGCAACGGCTTCATCCGTACCATCCACGGCGTGGGTTACACGCTGGGGGATGCGCCGTGAAGCGTCTCAGCCTGCGGCTGCGCCTGATCCTGATCTTCAGCCTGCTGGCGCTGCTGACCTGGAGCACCGCCAGCGTGGTGGCCTGGGTGATGTCGCGCAACACCATCAACGAAGTGTTCGATACCCAACAGATGCTGTTCGCCAAGCGGCTGGCGACCGCCAACCTCGGCGATCTGCTGGCCGATGAAAGCGCGCGCAGCCTGCCGAAAACCAAGAAGCTGGTGCACCACGGCAAGCGCGGCGAGCAGGACGACGACGCGCTGGCGTTCGCCATCTTCGATCGCGACGGCAAGATGCTGCTCAACGACGGCGAGAACGGCGCTGATTTCCTGTTTGACGGGGAGCGTGAAGGTTTTACCGACGGTGAGCGCAAAGGCGATGACGACAGCTGGCGCCTGGTATGGTTGACCAGCCCGGACGGGCGCTACCGCATTGTCGTGGGGCAGGAGTGGGATTACCGGCGCGATATGGCGCTGGGCATGGTGACGGGCCAATTGGTGCCCTGGCTGGCGACGCTGCCGGTGCTGATGCTGCTGATCGCGCTGATGGTGGGGCGCGAGCTGCGGCCGCTGCGTGCGGTGGCCGCCGGTTTGCGTCGGCGTGCACCCGATGACGCCACGCCGCTGGATGCGCGCCAGGTGCCGACCGAGGTGCGCCCGCTGGTGGATGCGCTCAATGCGCTGTTCGCTCGCATCAACGCTTTGCTGGTGCGGGAGCGACGCTTCACCTCCGATGCCGCACACGAATTGCGCAGCCCATTGGCGGCATTGCGGGTGCAGACCGAAGTGGTGCAGTTGGCGGGGGATGATGCGCCGATGCGCGAGCACGCGCTGGACAATCTGACGGTCGGCATCGATCGCGCGACCCGGCTGGTGGATCAACTGCTGACGCTGTCGCGGCTGGATTCGCTGTCGGATCTGGCCGAGCTGGCGCCTATCGACTGGAACGATCTGGTGACGATGACCCTGGCGGAACAGGATCGGCAAGCCCATGCGGCGGGTGTGACGCTGCGCTATGAACATCGGGGAACGCCACCGCCGCGTCAGGGGGAAACCTTGCTGTTGTCGCTGCTATTGCGCAACTTGCTGGACAACGCGGTGCGCTATACCCCGCAGGGCGGCGTCGTCACCGTGACGCTGAGCGAACGTTCGCTGACGGTAGAGGATGACGGCCCGGGGGTGACCGCGGAGCATCTGGCGCGGCTGGGAGAACGTTTCTATCGCCCGCCGGGACAGGAACAAACCGGCAGCGGGCTGGGGTTATCTATCGTGCAGCGTATTGCCGGCTTGCATGGTTTACAGATCAGTTTCGCCAATCGCTCGGCGGGGGGATTCGTTGCGCGGTTGGCGCTGTAGGTAGGTCAGGATTTCGGTTTTGGCGAGTGCCACAGCGCCATGCCGTTTTCCGGCACGCGCTTGAGGCAGCTGGCGAGCGGTTCGCCATCAGGGAAAATCAGGTCGGGGGCGATTTCCGCCAGCGGGTAGAGCATGAATTCGCGCTCTTTCAGGCCGTAATGCGGTACGGTCAGGCGATCGGTATGGATCACCTTGTCGCCGTACAGCATGATGTCCAAATCGAGCGTGCGCGGCCCCCAGCGTTCATCCTTGCGCACGCGCCCCTGATTGCGTTCAATCGCCTGGGTATGGTCGAGCAGCTGTTCGGGCGGCAACAGGGTATCCAGCGCCACCACCGCGTTGAGAAAGTCCGGCTGGTTTTGCGGCCCCAGCGGCTTGGTGCGGTAAAACGAAGAACAGGTGACCAGCCGGGTGCGCGGGAGATGCTCCAGCGCCTCCAGCGCGGCGTTAACCTGTTGCAGCGGCTGCGCCAGGTTGCTGCCCAGCGCGATATAAACGCGGATCATTATGCCCCTTCTTTACGCGGTGCCCGGCGACGAGGACGGCGTTGACGCGCGCGGCGCGGCGCCGGATCGTCACCCAGGGTGCTCAGCATGGCTTTCTGCCGCGCCGGCGTGGCGTCTTGGAACTCACCCCACCACTCGGCCAGACGCAGCATCTCCTGATTGTCTTCCACTTCCGCACGCAGCGCCAGCAAATCATAGGCGGCGCGGAATTTCGGATGTTCCATCAGTTTGTGCGCGCGTTTGCCCTGACGGCGGGACAGGCGCAGCTGCAGCTGCCAGATATCGCGCACCAGCGTGGTGATGCGTTTCGGGATCGCCAGCGAGCGGCACTGCTCGTCGAGTACGTCGTTCATCGCCAGCGCGAAGGCATCGTAGTACGCCAGGCCGCTTTCCTGCGCCAGCTTCTGCGCGTGCTCCAGTAGCGGGTACCACAGCATGGCGGCAAACAGGAAGGCTGGGTTGACGCGCATGTCGTTCTGCAGACGGTGATCGGTGTTCTTCAGCACCTGCGCCAGAATGCGCTCCATCGGCGTATCGTGGTTCGGCGTGAAGTTGCGGGCGATCAGCGGGAACAGCGGTTGGAACAGCTGGTATTCGCACAGCTTCAGGTAGGTCTGGAAACCGTAACCCGCCTGCAGCAGCTTGAGGGATTCTTCGAACAGGCGCGCCGGCGGGATCTCGTGCAGCAGCGAGGCCAGGCGCGGGATCGGCTCGGCGGTCTCTTCGCTGATGCTCATATCCAGCTTGGCGGCGAAGCGCACCGCGCGCAGCATGCGCACCGGATCTTCGCGGTAGCGGGTTTCTGGATCGCCAATCAGGCGGATCACGCCTTGCTTCAGATCGTTCAGGCCGCCGACGTAATCGCGCAGGGTGAAATCCGCCACGCCGTAGTACAGGCTGTTGATGGTGAAATCACGGCGCTGGGCGTCCTCCTCGATCGAACCGAAGATGTTGTCGCGCAGCAGCATGCCGTTTTGCGCCTGCTGAGACGAGTTCTTGTCGGATTCCTGATTCTGTTCGTGGTGACCGCGGAAGGTGGCCACTTCGATGATCTCCGGCCCGAACATCACGTGCGCCAAGCGGAAACGGCGGCCGACCAGGCGGCAGTTGCGGAACAGCTTGCGCACTTGCTCCGGCGTGGCGTTGGTGGTGATGTCGAAGTCTTTCGGCTTTTTGCCGAGCAACAGATCGCGCACCCCGCCGCCGACCAGATAGGCCTCGTAGCCGGACTTGTTCAGGCGATAAAGCACTTTCAGCGCATTTTCGCTGATGTCTTTACGGGAGATCGAGTGCTGTTCGCGCGGGATCACGGTCATCGAGTCGTTGCTCTCGGCGATAGGAAAAGGCGGACGCTTGCGCGGCGTTGAGCGGCGGGCAGGGGCGTTGCTGCCGTTATCGGCGGCGCGCGGCTGCGGCGCAGGGCGGCTTGGCGCCGCGGCACGCTCTTCGCGGACTACGTTTTTATCGCCGGCCGCCGCGTCGTCGCGGGGCAGCTTGTCATCGCGGGTCAGTACCTTACGACAGAAGTTGGCTACTCGGGTAAAAATGGTACACCTCGATAGTGACTGATAAAAATGGAGCTAACAAAAAATAGCGGCTAATCATAGCTCACCATGGCTCCTTTGAGAATGCCGGCGTGTTTTCATCCAGAGGGATAGCCTCCTGACGCGGCACGTTTTCCAACCGCCAGTGTTCGATCGCCCAGCTCAATAATAATGGCAGGTCAAGATCTTGCCAGCTTTCCGGCAGCGGTTGGCGCAGAAATTTCAGCGCGGCGATCAGCACCGGCCGCGGATCGCCAGCGGGCAATGCCGGCGCATGGTTTTGCTTCGACAGCTTGATGCCGTTGGCACCCAGCGCCAGCGGCAGATGCACATAAGTGGGCACCGGCGCCTGCAGCTGGCGGTAAAGGGCAATTTGGCGCACCGTCGGTTCGATCAGATCGGCGCCGCGGACAATCTCGGTCACGCCCTGAAAATGGTCGTCGATCACCACCGCCAGATTGTAAGCGAACAGCCCGTCGCGGCGGCGAATGATAAAGTCTTCCCGCGCCAGCGCCGGATCGGCGTGCAATTCTCCCTGCAGGCGATCGTGGAACCGGTAAACGGGGGCGGTCTGACGCAAGCGGATGGCGGCACCCTGCGGGCCGAGCTGCAAATCGCGGCAGTGGCCGTCGTACAATCCGCCGATGTGCTGGATGCGGCTGCGGGTGCAGGTGCAGTAATAGCTGAGCCCCTGGCGCTGCAACAGATCCAGCGCGGCGCGATAGGCATCGTGACGTTGGGATTGATAGATGACCTGGCCGTCCCAGTGGAGACCATAATGTTCCAGCGCGGACAGGATGCGAGCGGCGGCGCCGGGGACTTCGCGCGGCGGGTCGATATCTTCGATGCGAACCAGCCACTGCCCGCGTTGGGCGCGAGCCTGAAGGTAGCTTCCCAGAGCGGCAATCAGCGAACCGAAATGCAGATCCCCGGAAGGCGATGGGGCAAAGCGCCCCACATAATGACTTTCTTGCATATCAGAGGGGAGAGGTTCCCTTTTCTCTGTGCGGCGCACGCAGGTGCGCACGCCGCAGCGGTAACAACGGTATTAGCCGGCCATCTGCTTTTCGCGGATCTCAGCCAGCGTCTTGCAGTCGATGCACAGATCGGCGGTCGGACGCGCTTCGAGTCGACGAATGCCGATCTCCACGCCACAAGATTCGCAGTAGCCGAAATCATCGTCTTCCACTTTCTTCAGCGTTTTCTCGATCTTTTTGATCAGTTTGCGTTCACGGTCACGGTTACGCAGTTCAAGGCTGAACTCTTCTTCCTGGGTAGCGCGGTCGGCCGGATCAGGGAAGTTGGCTGCCTCTTCTTGCATATGCGATACAGTACGGTCCACTTCGTCCCTGAGCTGGTTGCGCCACGCTTCAAGAATGCGCTTGAAATGCGACAACTGGGCGTCGTTCATGTACTCTTCGCCCGGCTTCTCTTGGTACGGCTCCACCCCAGCGATGGCGAGAATGCTCAAGGACGAGGTTTTACGGTTTTGCCCTTCTTGCATGTTGCTTCTCCTACATACACACGCACTATCGAATCCCCAATGCGGGGGAAAAACAGGCCGCTATAAATAACAGAAGGAAGGTAGGTTGGCAATTATTCCTGTCGCCCGCTTGACAATCGTGTGAAGGAGGGCGTATTTGGCGATCGTGCTGGCCGGTTGTCTATTTATAGGGACCCGACTGCGCTAATCGATAAAAAACGGCAGCTTATCGCAGAGATAAATACCGTCAGGTGATAATTTTGCCCCATAGCAAACCACTTCCACTCCCAACTGCCGGACCTGTGCCAACAGCGCCGCATAGCGCTCATCTATATGATGTGCCGGTGCGACCTGCTCAATACCGCTGTGTAACACGGCAAAGAACAACACCGCCCGTTGCCCGCTTTCAACCACGCTGAGCAACTCACGCAGGTGCTTTTGCCCTCTGAGCGTTACCGCATCAGGAAAGTAACCACGTTGTTGTTGCAGTAATGTGACTGACTTAACTTCAATATAGCAGTTAACCCGATTTTCTGCCTGTAATAACAAATCGATACGGCTGTTTTCACCGCCGTATTTCACTTCGCCACTAATTTTACTGTAACCGGATAATTCATTGATTAAATTGTGTTCAATCGCCTCGCGCACCAGCGCGTTGGCGCGCAGGGTGTTGACGCAGATCCAGTGTCCCTGTTGGGTATGGGTCAGCTCCCAGCTGTGGGCGTATTTACGTTTGGGGTTGTCCGAGGTGGAGTACCAAACGGTATCGCCGGGCGTGGCGCAGCCGGTCATGGCGCCGGTATTGGCGCAGTGCAGCGTAAAGGTTTCCCCTTCCGGGGTGATCACGTCCGCCAGAAAGCGCTTGTAACGTTTGATCAGCGTGGCGGAACGCAGCGGTGGAGAGAAAATCATGCGGATGCCTGCTTGGCCAGCGGCCACTGTTCGAGGTGTTGATAGCGGGTGCGGCCGTTTTCGAACACCGACTCATATAAGGAAAAGGCGTCGGCGCTGAACGCCCAGCCCGGCGTCGCCGGCGGGATGGCCACCGGCTGGGTGGCGGCGCGCAACAGCGTGATGTGCGGATGGAACGGCAGCGCGCTTTGGTGGCAGCCGCTGCGGGCGGCCTGCGAACGCAGCAGCTCGGCCAGCTGCAGCAGCCCGCGCGGTGCGCGGCGGGTGCCGAGCCAGACCACGCCGGGGCGCGGCCAATGGCCGAGATCGTCGAGCCGCATGCTGAAGCCGGGTTGAACGATGCGGCCGGCCAGTTTGCGCAGCGCCAGCTCTTTCTGCGCGGTGACCTCGCCAAGAAACGCCAGCGTCAGGTGCAAATTGGCCGCCGCCACCGGTCGGCCGGCCTCCGGCGCAAACGCCTCGGCGCGCCAGCGGATCACCTGCTGTTGCAGGGCATCAGGCAAAGACAGGGCGAAAAACAGGCGGCGCGAATTGGACATGGGGGCTCGGTAAATAATGACAAATCCGTCAGGAACAGACTTGAATGCGGTTTGCAACGGTCTCGCGCGAAGCGGGGCGCATGGATGAGCTCCGTACTATAGCTAACGACGCCGCAGTTTGAAAGGCTACGGGGGCAAAGCTAATGCTACACTGTACGCCGTTTAACGTTAACCACCACGGAGAGTTCAGTGTCTTCATTGCCCGTCAGCGCGGTGCTTGATGAGTTGCTGGCTGCGCTGCAGTCCGCTCCTCAGGTGCTGTTGCACGCCCCGACCGGCGCCGGTAAATCCACCTGGTTGCCGCTGCAGATCCTGGCTAAGGCCGGATTGCCGGGGCGCATTATCATGCTGGAGCCGCGGCGGCTGGCAGCGAAAAACGTCGCTTACCGCCTGGCACAGCAACTTGGGGAGGAGCCCGGCCAGACCGTGGGCTACCGCATGCGCGCCGAAAGTAAAAGCGGGCCGCAGACCCGGCTGGAAGTGGTGACGGAAGGCATTCTCACCCGCATGCTGCAGCAGGATGCCGAGCTGCAGGGCGTGTCGCTGGTGATCCTCGATGAATTTCACGAACGCAGTCTGCAGGCCGATTTGGCGCTGGCGCTGCTGCTCGACGTGCAGCAAGGGCTACGCGACGATCTGAAACTGCTGATCATGTCGGCCACGCTGGACAACGTCCGTATGACGCAGCTGTTGCCGCAGGCACCGGTGGTGGTGTCAGAGGGACGCAGCTTTCCGGTTGAACGTTTATATCAGCCGTTGGCCAGCCATCAGCGGCTGGAGGATGGCGTAGCGGCGGCGGTGAAGCGTCTGCTGGCCGAACAGCCGGGGTCTTTGCTGTTGTTCCTGCCGGGCGTAGCGGAGATCAATCGGGTGCTGGAGCGATTGACCGGCGAGGTGGCGAGCGATACCGATCTTTGCCCGCTGTATGGTGCCCTGCCTTTGGCGCAACAGCAAAAAGCGATTCAGCCGGCGGCGCCTGGCCGCCGCAAGGTGGTGCTGGCGACCAACATCGCCGAAACCAGCCTGACGATCGAGGGCATTCGGCTGGTGGTGGACAGCGGCCTGGAGCGCGTGGCGCGTTACGACGTGCGCAACGGTTTGACGCGGCTGGCGACGCAGCGCATCAGTCAGGCCTCGATGGTGCAGCGCGCCGGGCGCGCCGGGCGCCTGGAGCCGGGCATTTGCTGGCATCTGTTCGCCAAAGAACAGGCGGAGCGCGCGGCGGAACATGCCGAACCGGAAATTTTACAAAGCGATCTCACCGGCTTCTGGCTCGAGCTGTTGCAGTGGGGGTGCCATGATCCGGCGCAGCTGACCTGGCTTGATGCGCCTCCGGCGGCGGCATTGGCAGCGGCCAGGGCACTGTTGCACCGGCTGGGAGCCACGGATGACGGCGGCAAACTTACCGCGCCGGGGCGCCAGATGGCCGCGCTGGGGTGCGAGCCGCGGCTGGCGGCGATGCTGGTCGCCGGGGCGGCACTGAGCGCCGACGGCCTGGCGACGGCGGCGTTGCTGGCGGCATTGCTGGAAGAACCGCCGCGCGGCGGGCAGATGGATATCGGCTACTGGCTGAGCCGCCCGCAACCGAACTGGCGGCAGCGCGCCGCGCAGTTGACCAAACGCCTGCCGCAACGTGCGGGGCAAGTCGACGTCGATCTGGCGCCGCGCCTGTTGGCGCAGGCGTTTACCGATCGCATCGCCCAGCGCCGTGGCCAGGACGGCCGCTACCTGCTGGCCAACGGCCTGGGCGCGGCGATGAACCAGGACGAGGCGCTGTCGCGCGCCCCCTGGCTTATCGTTCCCAGCCTGTTGCAGAGCCACAACAGCCCCGATGCGCGTATCCTGCTGGCGCTGCCGGTGGACATCGAAGCCCTGGCGGCGCAGCTGCCGGCGATCGTCACGCAGCGCACGGCGGTGGAATGGGATGAAGAGAAGGGCACGCTGCGCGCCTGGAAGCGCCAGCAGATCGGTCGTCTGACGCTGCGCGCTCAGCCGCTGGCCAAACCGGCGGACGAAGAGCTGCAGCAGGCGCTGCTCGACTGGGTGCGCGCACAGGGGTTGGCGGTGCTCAACTGGGAGGGGGCCGCTGAACAATTGCGGGTGCGCCTGCAGTGCGCGCAAGCCTGGCTGCCGGAGGCGGAGTGGCCGGCGATGGATGAAGAGCCGCTGCTGGCGGCGCTGGAGCAGTGGCTGTTGCCGTCGCTGAACGGCGTGCGCGATCTGCGCGGATTGAAGCAGGTCAACATCGCCGAAGCGCTGTCCCGTCTGCTGGACTGGCAGCAAAAGCAGCGGCTGGATAATGCGTTACCCACTCATTACACTGTGCCGACCGGCAGCCGTTTACCGATTCGTTATGAGGCCGGTAAACCGCCGGCGCTGGCGGTGCGTTTGCAGGAGGTGTTCGGCGAGCAGCGCAGCCCGATGTTGGCGGAGGGTCGCATCCCGGTGGTGCTTGAGTTACTCTCACCGGCGCACCGGCCGTTGCAAATCACCGGCGATCTGGCGGCCTTCTGGCAAGGCGCCTATCGCGAGGTGCAAAAAGAGATGAAGGGCCGCTACCCTAAACACGTTTGGCCGGACGATCCGGCCACGGCGGTACCGACGTGCCGAACGAAGAAATATCAGTAGGTCGCGATCATTTAAGGTTTGGAATTCAGATGTTTCTTCTGGTCAGCGCTGCGGCGTAGGCACAGATTAAGCGACTAATCATGGCCGGCAGTGTCGGCAAGCTCGGAGAACAACAGCCATGGCTGGGGATGACCGCGAGCCCATCGGGCGCAAAGGAAAACAACCAAAAAGCACCGCGTCGCGCAAGCCGCCGCGCCGTCGCCGAGACGACGATTATGACGATTACGAAGAAGACGAGTATGACGATGATGAGTATGAAGAGGAGGAGGAACGCATGCCGCGTAAGGTAAAAGCGACTCCGCCGCGTAAAAAACGCCGTTGGCTCGGCCTGTTTATCAAACTGATCCTGGTGATCGCCGTCTTGTTGGCAATCTATGGCGTCTACCTGGACTCGCAGATCCGCAGCCGCATCGACGGTAAAGTCTGGCAGCTGCCGGCGGCGGTGTACGGCCGCATGGTCAACCTGGAACCGGGTATGCCGTACAGCAAGAAGGAGATGGTCAACCTGCTGGAAGGCATGCAGTATCGCCAGGTCAGCCGCATGACGCGCCCGGGCGAGTTTACCGTGCAGGCCAACAGCATCGAAATGCTGCGCCGCCCGTTCGACTTCCCGGATGGTAAAGAAGGGCAGATCCGCGCCCGTCTCGACTTCCAGAACAACCGCCTGGCGAAGATCGAAAATCTGGACAGCGGCCGCAGCTTCGGCTTCTTCCGCCTCGATCCGCGTCTTATCACCATGCTGCAGTCGCCTAACGGTGAACAGCGCCTGTTCGTGCCGCGTTCCGGTTTCCCGGATCTGTTGGTAGACACGCTGATCGCCACGGAAGACCGCCATTTCTATGAGCATGACGGCATCAGCCCGTACTCCATCGGCCGCGCGGTGCTGGCCAACCTGACCGCCGGTCGTGCGGTGCAGGGCGGCAGTACCCTGACGCAGCAGCTGGTGAAGAACCTGTTCCTGACCAACGAACGTTCGCTGTGGCGTAAGGCCAACGAAGCCTATATGGCGCTGTTGGTGGATTACCGTTACAGCAAAGACCGCATCCTGGAGCTGTATCTGAACGAGGTGTACCTCGGCCAGAGCGGCAGCGACCAGATCCGCGGTTTCCCGTTGGCCAGCCTGTATTACTTCGGCCGTCCGGTGGACGAGCTGAGCCTCGATCAGCAGGCGTTGCTGGTCGGCATGGTCAAGGGCGCGTCGCTGTATAACCCGTGGCGCAACCCGAAACTGGCGCTGGAACGCCGCAACCTGGTGCTCAAACTGCTGCAGAACCAGGGCGTGATCGACGGCGAGCTGTATGACATGCTGAGCGCGCGTCCGCTGGGCGTGCAGCCGAAAGGCGGCGTCATTACGCCACAGCCGGCGTTTATGCAGATGGTGCGTCAGGAACTGCAAACCAAGCTGGGCGATAAGGTCAATGACCTGTCCGGCGTGAAGATCTTCACCACGCTGGATCCGGTGTCGCAAGACGCGGCGGAAAAAGCGGTCGAAGACGGCATCCCGGCGCTGCGCGCTGCGCGTCACCTGCAGGATCTGGAAGCGGCGATGGTGATCGTCGATCGCTTCAGCGGTGAAGTACGCGCCATGGTCGGCGGCGCCAACCCGCAGTTCGCCGGTTTCAACCGCGCCATGCAGGCGCGACGCCTGGTCGGCTCGCTGGCCAAACCGCCAACGTACCTGACCGCGCTGTCCGAGCCGGACAAATACCGCCTCAACACCTGGCTGGCGGATGCGCCGCTGTCGCTGAAACAGCCGAACGGCGCCGTCTGGCAGCCGAACAACTACGATCGCAAATTCCGCGGTCAGGTGATGCTGGTGGATGCGTTGGCCAACTCGCTGAACGTGCCGACGGTGAACCTCGGCCTGTCGGTCGGGCTGGATCAGATCAGCGCCACGCTGCAACGCCTGGGGATCCCGAAAGCGGAGATCAATCCGGTGCCTTCGATGCTGCTGGGGGCGATCGGCCTGACGCCGATGGAAGTCGCGCAGGAGTACCAGACCATCGCCAGCGGCGGTAACCGTGCGCCACTGTCGGCGGTGCGTTCGGTGATCGCCGAAGACGGCACGGTGCTGTACCAGAGCTTCCCGCAGGCGGAACGCATGGTGCCGGCGCAGGCCGCTTACCTGACGCTGTACGCGATGCAGCAGGGCGTGGCGCGCGGGACCTCCCGCTCGCTGTCGGTGAAGTTCCCGAACTACAACCTGGCGGCGAAAACCGGTACCACCAACGATCTGCGCGACAGCTGGTTCGCTGGCATCGACGGCAAGGAAGTGGCGATCGCCTGGGTGGGGCGCGACAACAACGGCCCGGCCAAGCTGACCGGCGCCAACGGCGCGTTGACCCTCTATCGCCGCTATCTGGAAAACCAGACGCCGCTGCCGCTGATGCTGCAGCCGCCGGAAGGCATAAACCAGATGAGCATCGACTCTGCCGGCAACTTTATCTGCGGCGGCGGCAGCTGGCGCACCATCCCGGTCTGGACCGACAATCCGCAGGGATTGTGCCAGGCCAGCCAGGCGGCGGTGCAGCAACAGCAGCAACCGGCGGCGGGTGAGCAAAAAGATGGCGATGGCGTCGCCGGCTGGATCAAGGATATGTTCGGTCAGTAATCGCTACCGGGGCGTCGGCCCCGGTGAAAATTTTTCTTTGTTATTAGGCCCGTAACCTTGGTTGCGGGCTTTTTTGTTTTTCCGCTCGTTTTATTTCCCTGTTAACTACATGGCTAAGCGCCTAATCCTTAACCTATTTGCCCTATGAATTCGGCTTGCAGTTTAATTTGGCTTCTGCATAAAATGCGACGCTTATAATAATTATTATCGTTTACATTCGTCATTTAATAATTCATCAGAGAAATAAATCATGCCGACCAAGCGTCTTTCATCATCCGCGGCCAAGCAGGGCCGTCTCCCCGTCAGCGCGTTAGCGATCACCGTCGCTGCGGCGTTAGGCACGCTGGCGATGCCGGCTTTTTCCGCCGACGCCAAGCCGGCCGCCAAGGAAGACACGATTACCGTTGTGGGCGGCAGCAATTCCGCCCAGCAGGAAAGCGCCTGGGGGCCGGTCGGCACCTATGTCGCCAAACGTAGCGCCACCGGCACCAAAACCGATACGCCGATCGAAAAGAACCCGCAGTCCGTTTCCGTGGTGACGCGTGAAGAGATGGACATGCGCCAGCCGGATACGGTGAAAAGTGCTCTGGCCTATGCGCCGGGCGTATTCGCCAGCCGCGGCAGCTCCACGACCTATGACGCGGTGGCAATCCGCGGCTTCCCGGCTACCAACACCACCCAGTATCTGGATGGCCTGCGGTTGCTGGGCGACAACTACAGCGAAGCGTCCATCGATCCTTATTTCCTCGAACGCGCCGAGCTGCTGCGCGGCCCGGTCTCGGTGCTGTACGGTAAAAGCAACCCGGGCGGTTTGGTCTCGATGGTCAGCAAGCGGCCAACCACCGAGCCGCTGCGCGAAATCCAGTTCAAAATGGGTACCGATAACCTGTTCCAGACCGGTTTCGATTTCAGCGACGCGCTGGACGATCAGGGCATCTATTCCTATCGCCTGACCGGCCTGGCGAAAGACAGCGATACGCAGCAGAACATGAGCAAAGAGAAGCGCTATGCGATCGCGCCGTCCTTTAGCTGGCGCCCGGATGACAAAACCAACTTCACGCTGCTGGCCAACATTCAAAACGATCCCTATACCGGTTATTACGGCTGGTTGCCGAAGCAGGGCACGCTGATCCCATTGCCGGACGGCAGCAAACTGCCGACCGATTTCAACGAAGGCGAAGCCAGCAACTATATGGCGCGCAAGCAGCGGATGATCGGGTACAGTTTCGAACACGCCTTCAACGATACCTGGGCGGTGCGCCAGAACCTGCGTTATATGCAGGTGGACACCGATATGAAGAGCATCTACGGATTCGGCTTATCATCACCGACGACGATCAATCGCGCTTACGTTCAGTCGAAAGAGCACCTGAACAATTTTGCGGTTGATACTCAGGCGCAGGCGAAGGTGAAAACCGGCGATATCGACCATACGCTGTTGTTTGGCGTAGATTATTCGCGTATGCGCAACGATATCAATTCCGACTATGGTTCCACAGACGGCCTGAGCATGACCCAGCCGCAGTATGGCAATGATGTGGTCAATATCAACTTCCCATACAAGTACTTGAACCGTCAGGAGCAAACCGGCCTGTATCTGCAGGAGCAAGGGGAGTGGAACCAGTGGCTGTTGACGCTGGGCGGGCGCTATGACTGGGCGAAAACGTCGGCCAATAACCGCGTTCTCGGGTACACCAACGAACGCTCCGATGGGCAATTTACTTGGCGCGGCGGATTGAATTACCTGTTCGACAACGGCGTGACGCCGTATTTCAGCTACAGCGAGTCGTTTGAACCGACCCTGGATACGTCAATCAATGGCCAGACCTTTAAGCCCTCGATCGGCAAGCAGTATGAAGCCGGCGTGAAATACGTGCCGAAGGATCGCCCAATCGTGCTGACCGGCGCGCTGTATCAGCTGACCAAGAACAACAACCTGACGCCGGATCCGGATAACGCGCAGTTCAGCGTGCAGAGCGGCGAGATCCGCTCACGCGGCGTGGAGCTGGAAGCCAAGGCGGCGTTGAATGCCAACGTCAACCTGATCGCCTCCTATACCTACACCGATGCGAAATACACCAAGGACAACACCTATCAGGGCAAACCGACCGTCGAAGTGCCGAAACACATGGCGTCGCTGTGGGCGGATTATACCTTCCACGAAACGGCGGTGAGCGGTTTGACGCTGGGTTCCGGTGTGCGTTACGTCGGCTCCAGCTCGAGCTTCAACAGCGATAACACCACCTTCAAGGTGCCGGACTACACGCTGGTGGACGCCACCATTAAATACGATCTGGCGCGCTTTGGCCTGCCGGGCTCGTCCGTGGGCGTCAACATCAACAACCTGTTCGACAAGACCTACGTGTCGAGCTGCTACCGCGACTACGCCTGCTACTGGGGCGCAGAACGCCAGGTGGTCGCCACCGCAACCTTCCGTTTCTAACCGGATAGCCGGGGCGGCGCCGCGTCGCCCCGGACAAAGCAGGATCTATGCAGGACAAACTTCTTAATCCCGGCGCGGCCTTTGCGCTGGATAACGCCAGCTTCGCCGTCCCCGGCCGGGTGCTGCTGCAACCGCTGTCGCTCAGTTTTCCCCAGGGCAAAGTCTGCGGCCTGATCGGCCATAACGGTTCCGGTAAATCCACCCTGTTGAAACTGCTCGGGCGGCATCAAGCCCCCAGTGGCGGCCAGGTACTGCTCAATCGGCAGCCGCTGGCGCAGTGGGACGGCAAATCCTTCGCTCGCCAGGTGGCTTACCTGCCGCAGCAGTTGCCGGCGGCGGAAGGCATGACGGTGCGTGAGCTGGTGGCCGTCGGCCGTTATCCGTGGCATGGCGCGCTGGGGCGTTTTGGCGCCAACGATCGTCAACAGGTGGAAGCGGCCATCGCGCTGGTGGGCTTGAAGCCGTTCGCCAACCGGCTGGTGGACAGCCTGTCCGGTGGCGAGCGCCAACGCGCCTGGCTGGCGATGATGGTGGCGCAGGACAGCCGCTGTCTGTTGCTCGACGAGCCGACGTCGGCGCTGGACATCGCGCACCAGGTCGAGGTGCTGGCGCTGATCCAGCGCCTGAGCCGCGAACGCGATCTCACGGTGATCGCCGTACTGCACGACATCAATATGGCGGCGCGCTACTGCGACCATTTGGTTGCGCTGCGCGGCGGTGAAATGATCGCCCAGGGCGGCCCGCTGGAACTGATGCAGGGGCCGGTGCTGGAGCAAATTTACGGTATTCCTATGGGCACGTTGCCGCACCCGAGCGGCGGCGCGCCGGTGAGTTTTGTCTACTGATGTCCTCTGTATTCACTTCTTCTCACGATCCGCTGCGCCGCCGCCTGTTGATGGCGCTGGCGCTGTCGCCGCTGTTGGGATCGTTGCCCGGGCGAGCGGCGGATGCGCCGCCGGATATCGCGCGCGTTGCGGCGCTGGAATGGCTGCCGATCGAGCTGCTGTTGGCATTGGGCGTGACGCCGCTGGCGGTGGCCGATGTCCATAACTACAACCTGTGGGTGGCGGAGCCGAAGCTGCCGGCGACGGTGGTCGACGTCGGCCAGCGCACCGAACCGAATCTCGAACTGCTGCAGCAGCTCCAGCCTTCGCTGGTGTTGCTGTCGCAGGGCTATGGCCCGACGCCGCGAAAAATCCAACCCATCGCGCCAACCATGAGCTTCGGCTTCAACGATGGCAGCGGCAAACCGCTGACCGTCGCCCGCCAGTCGCTGCTGGCGCTGGGGCAACGATTAGGCATAGAAAGCCGGGCGATAAACCACCTGGCGCAGTTCGACCGCTTTATGCAGGACGCCCGTCAGCGCCTGCAAAGCTACACCCGCCAACCGTTGCTGCTGTTTTCCCTGATAGACACGCGCCATGCGTTGATCATCGGCCAGAAAAGCCTGTTCCAGGAAGCGATGGATCAACTCGGTATCCGCAATGCCTGGCAGGAGAAAACCGACTTTTGGGGCACGGCGGTGGTGGGGATTGAACGGTTGGCCACGGTGCGTAACGCCCGAGTCATCTATCTCGATCACGGTAATCAGGCGATGATGGACAAGGTCAGCGCGACGCCGCTGTGGCAGTCATTGCCTTTTGTGCGGCAAAACCAGCTGCGGCAGGTGCCGGCGGTGTGGTTCTATGGCGCCACGCTGTCGACGATGCGTTTCTGCCGTTTATTGGCACAAGCTCAGGAGAGTGCGTCATGAATGCGGGCATCCGGAAATTGCCGCTGACGCTGATCCTGCTGTTGCTGGCGGCGGCAGGTGGCCTGACGATATACAACCTGACGCAGCAGCTGCCGCCGGCGCAATGGGCACGGGCGCTCAGCGCGCCGGACATCGACGACGTGCGGCAAATGCTGTTCCATTACAGCCTGCTGCCTCGGTTGACGGTGTCGCTGTTGGCCGGCGCCGGCCTGGGGTTGGTCGGCGTGCTGTTCCAGCAGGTGTTGCGCAATCCGTTGGCGGAACCGTCGACGCTCGGCGTGGCCGCCGGTGCGCAGCTCGGCCTGACCATCGCCACGCTGTGGGTGCTGCCGGGGGGCGAATTTACCCGCCAACTGGCCGCTATGGTGGGTGCGATTGTGGTGGGCGGGCTGGTGTTCGGCGTCGCCTGGGGCAAGCGGATGTCGCCGGTGACGCTGATTCTGGCCGGGCTGGTGTTGGGACTGTACTGCGGCGCGGTCAACAGCTTGTTGGCGCTGTTTCATTACGATCAGCTGCAGGGCATGTTCCTGTGGGGCACCGGCGCGCTGAACCAACAGGATTGGAGCGCCGTACAGTTCCTCCTGCCGCGTTTGCTGGTGGCAGGCCTGCTGGCGGCGCTGTTGCTGCGCCCGCTGACGCTGCTGGGGCTGGACGACGGCGTGGCGCGGAACCTGGGGTTGGGGCTATCGATGGCGCGCTTCTGCGCCTTGGGGCTGGCCATTATCTTCAGCGCCATGTTGGTGAGTGCGGTGGGCATTATCGGCTTTATCGGCCTGTTTGCGCCGCTGATGGCGAAGATGCTGGGCGCGCGCCGCCTGGCGCACCGCATGATGTTGGCGCCGTTGCTGGGGGCACTGCTGCTGTGGCTGACCGATCAGGTGATGCTCGGGGTGACGCAGGTGTGGCGTGAGATCCCGACCGGCGCGGCCACTGCGCTGTTCGGCGCACCGCTGCTGCTGTGGCTGTTGCCGCGTTTGCGCAGCGCCACCACGCCGCCGCCGATGAACCTTGGCGACAAGGTGCCTGCCGAGCGCGGGAATCTGCCCGGCTGGATCCTGCTGGGTGGCCTCGTATTGCTGATCGGTCTGACGCTGGCGCTGATGCTGGGCAAAAATGCCGGCGGTTGGCACTGGAGCCTGGGTGCGGAGCTGGATTCCCTGCTGCCGTGGCGCTGGCCGCGGGTGCTGTCGGCGCTGGCGGCGGGCATGATGCTGGCGGTCGCCGGCACGTTGATCCAGAAATTGACCGGCAACCCGATGGCCAGCCCGGAAGTGTTGGGGATCAGCTCCGGCGCCGCTTTTGGCGTCGTGATGATGCTGTTTATGGTGCCGGGCGACGCCTTCGTTTGGCTGCTGCCCGCCGGCAGTTTGGGAGCGGCCGCTACGCTGCTGATCATCATGATCGCCGCAGGCCGCGGCGGTTTCTCGACGGAACGCATGCTGCTCGCCGGTATCGCGCTCAGCACCGCCTTTACTACCGTCATCTTCCTGCTGTTGGCCAGCGGCGATCCGCGTATGGGGGGCTTGCTGACCTGGCTCTCCGGTTCGACCTATTCGGTGGAGCCGGCGCAGGCGCTGCGTACCGCTCTGGTGGCCGCCGGCCTGATGGTATTGGCGCCGCTGTGCCGCCGTTGGTTGACCATCCTGCCGCTCGGCGGCGCCACCGCCCGCTCGGTGGGCATTGCGCTGACGCCGGCGCGGTTGACCATTTTGTTGCTGGCTGCCACCCTGACCGCCATGGCGACCCTGACCGTCGGGCCGTTGAGCTTTGTCGGGCTGATGGCGCCGCATATGGCTCGTATGCTGGGCTTCCGCCGCGCGCTGCCGCAAATGGTGATCGCCGCGCTGCTGGGCGGCTTGCTGATGGTGTTTGCCGACTGGTGCGGGCGGATGCTGCTGTTCCCGTATCAGATCCCCGCCGGGTTATTGGCGACCTTTATCGGTGCGCCGTACTTCGTTTATCTGTTGCGTAAGCAGACGTCGTAAGCCTCGCTCCCACCTTGCTTTCTCTGCCCTCAATGGCCCTGCGTTGCTGGGCCTTTTTTCAACGCTTTGCAAGGCGTTGCGTGCCGCTACGCAAGAAAGACATTTAACGTGAAAAGGAACGTGGGAAGAGAGGGGGAGGTGAATATACTGCGGGCGGGTGCTCTGGATCTTTGTCTCTGGAGCCTGCGTGAAAGATACAAAGAGAAAAGCCCCGAGTCGATATCCATCAACCCGAGGCCTACTCTAACGCACGACAACGTTAAGTTAGCCTCTTACCCGCCGCGAGGCAAGGAGAAGAAGGCATGATGCCGAACAAACGGAGCCTGTTAAAATTGGTGGTTATTTGTGCCACGGTAATATCACTGGCATGGATAACCCGCAGCACGCTGTGTGAGCTGCGTATCCGATCGGGCTCTACGGAGGTTGCGGCCATTTTGGCTTACGAATCAGAACGGTAAGGCAACCCGGCGGCGGGGGCTTTGCCTCCGCTGGCCGGCAGTCGATGCGTTGATCCAGGAGCACCCATCTGCTCAAAAAAACGGCGAGCCCAGGCTCGCCGTTTTCATGTTGATGTCGGGGCTTATTTCAGGCCGGCGGCATCGCGCAGCAGTGCGGCTTTGTCGGTCGCTTCCCACGGGAAGTGCTCGCGGCCGAAGTGGCCGTAGGCGGCAGTTTCGCGGTAGATCGGCTGCAGCAGATCCATCATCTGGATCAGGCCGTATGGGCGCAGATCGAAGAATTCGCGCACCAGCAGCGTCAGCTGTTCGGTTGGCACTTTCTCGGTACCGAAGGTTTCCACCATGATGGAGGTCGGTTCCGCTACGCCGATAGCGTAAGACACCTGAATCTCGCAGCGATCGGCCAGGCCGGCGGCAACGATGTTTTTCGCCACGTAGCGCGCCGCGTAAGCCGCGGAACGGTCAACCTTGGACGGATCCTTACCGGAGAAGGCGCCGCCGCCGTGGCGAGCCATGCCGCCGTAGGTGTCGACGATGATCTTACGGCCGGTCAGGCCGCAGTCGCCCATCGGGCCACCGATAACGAAACGGCCGGTCGGGTTGATGTGGTATTTGGTGCCCGCCGTCAGCCATTCCGCCGGCAGCACCGGCTTGATGATCTCTTCCATCACCGCTTCTTGCAGATCTTTCAGCGAGATGTCTTCTGAGTGCTGGGTGGACAGCACCACGGCGTCGATGCCGACGATTTTGCCGTCGTCGTACTGGAAGGTCACCTGGCTCTTCGCATCCGGGCGCAGCCACGGCAGGGTGCCGTTTTTGCGCACTTCGGACTGGCGCTGCACCAGACGGTGCGCGTAGGTGACAGGCGCAGGCATCAGCACGTCGGTTTCGTTGGTGGCGTAGCCAAACATCAAGCCCTGATCGCCGGCGCCCTGCTCGAGAGGATCGGTACGGTCAACGCCCTGATTGATGTCTGGGGATTGCTTGCCGATGGCGCTCAATACTGCACAGGAGTTGGCGTCAAAGCCCATGTCCGAATGAACGTAGCCGATCTCGCGCACGGTCTTGCGGGTGATCTCTTCGATATCGACCCAGGCACTGGTGGTGATTTCACCGCCGACCAGCACCATACCGGTTTTCACGTAAGTTTCGCAGGCGACGCGCGCTTTCGGATCTTGTTCCAGGATGGCGTCGAGGACGGCATCGGAGATCTGGTCGGCGATTTTATCTGGATGTCCTTCGGAGACGGATTCGGACGTGAAGAGGTGTTTAGCCATTGTGTTCTTTACCTTGCATAAGACGGGTTAGAAATTACTGCACAGCGCTGGAGATCCGGCATCGAAGCGAAGGGTCTTCCGCTGATGGCGCGAGATGCATCCTGCAACGCCCCTCAGGCAAAGCCGTTAAGCAGTTTATCAGTTAACCAGTATAGATGGATTAACATCTGGACGTCTATTTTAGGTCAGGGTTTAGCCAGATTGCCAGTAATTTTTTGCGCTTTCGCTCTTTTGCGCAAACGGGTTGGCGCCATTTTCATCGCTTGAAACAGTTTTCGGCGAATTTTCATTTTGCTTTTTCACCTGCTTACCGGTATAAACTGCGCGCGCGGTTCATTTGCTGCACAGTACGGCGGTCTGGCGTGGGGGAAGGTGCGATAAACTTCCGCTTTGCATTCGCCAGCGTTGCGCTATTATCCGTCGCGGGCGTTCGCCGCTTCATCGAACGGTCACGTTCTTACACTATATTTAGAGGCTGGGTCGTTCACTCCGAACGGCGCGCGTGGAGGTGGTTGGATTAATGATCCGTTGTCTACCGGTTGTTGGTTCTCAACAGCAGTGCCGTTCTGGCGCACATTCTTCTGCTATTTCCCGTCTTGTCTCTCTGTCACTTACCAGGTGCGATAAACACTTGGCCGCTACTCAGGATTCTCGGGCCGGCTAACGGTCGTCTGAAGAACTGAACAAGGGTAGCCTGCAGCCTTCCTGTGGGATGTTTCTTGGCCCGATTCACGAGGTTTGAACAGGGTGTCTTACAATTATATGAGTGATAAACCGATCGCTGACCGCGAACGGCAGTTCTCTTCGCTGCCGCCGGCGCGGCTTGTTGGGTTGTTCTCGCGGGTTGTAGCTGCGATAGTGGCTGACGGTTTCGTCAGTAGGGAATGTGAGGCGAACCATGTCTGATGATCTGTTGATTCACCGTCCGCCGGTTGCGGGCGAGTCTTTATCTTTGCGCTCCATGCAGGAGGTTGCCATGAATGATCGTAATGCCAGCAAGATGCTGCGTACTTATAACGTCGCCTACTGGGGCAACAATTACTATGACGTCAACGAGCTGGGCCATATCAGCGTGTGCCCGGATCCGGATGTCCCGCAGGCGCGCGTCGATCTGGCAGAACTGGTGAAAACGCGCCAGCAAGACGGCCAACGTCTGCCGGCGCTGTTCTGCTTCCCGCAGATCCTTCAGCATCGCCTGCGCTCTATCAACGCCGCGTTCAAACGCGCGCGTGAATCCTTCGGCTACCAGGGCGGTTATTTCCTGGTGTATCCGATCAAGGTGAACCAACACCGCCGCGTGATTGAATCGCTGGTGAACTCCGGCGAACCGCTGGGGCTGGAAGCCGGCTCCAAGGCCGAACTGATGGCGGTGCTGGCGCATGCCGGCATGACCCGCTCGGTGATCGTCTGTAATGGTTATAAAGATCGTGAATATATTCGTCTGGCGCTGATCGGGGAAAAGCTGGGGCACAAGGTGTACCTGGTGATCGAGAAGATGTCCGAGATCAACCTGGTGCTGGAAGAGGCCGAGCGGCTGAACGTCATACCGCGCCTGGGCGTGCGTGCGCGTCTGGCATCGCAAGGCTCCGGCAAATGGCAGTCGAGCGGCGGCGAAAAATCCAAGTTTGGTCTGGCGGCGGTGCAGGTGCTGAAGCTGGTGGAGACCCTGCGTGAAGCGGGCCGCCTCGACAGCCTGCAGCTGCTGCACTTCCATTTGGGTTCGCAGCTGGCCAATATTCGCGACATCGCCACCGGCGTGCGCGAATCGGCGCGCTTCTACGTTGAGCTGCACAAGTTGGGCGTCAACATTCAGTGCTTCGACGTGGGCGGCGGCTTGGGCGTCGACTACGAAGGCACCCGTTCGCAGTCCGATTGCTCGGTCAACTACGGCCTGAACGAATATGCCAACAACGTGATTTGGGGCATCGGCGACGCCTGTAACGAACACGGCCTGCCGCACCCGACGGTGATCACCGAGTCCGGTCGCGCCGTGACCGCGCACCACACGGTGCTGGTCTCCAACGTGATTGGCGTCGAGCGCAACGAGTTCAGCGAACCGCAGCCGCCGGAAGCCGACGCGCCGCGCGCGCTGGAAAGCATGTGGGAAACCTGGCTGGAAATGAACGAGCCGGAGAACCGCCGCTCGCTGCGCGAATGGCTGCACGACAGCCAGATGGATCTGCACGACGTGCATACCCAATACGCGCACGGCATGCTGGACCTGACCAAGCGCGCCTGGGCCGAGCAGCTGTATCTGAACATCTGCAACAAGATCCAGCAGCAGCTCGATCCGAGCAACCGCGCGCACCGTCCTATCATCGACGAACTGCAAGAGCGCATGGCGGACAAGTTCTACGTCAACTTCTCGCTGTTCCAGTCGATGCCGGATGCATGGGGCATCGACCAGCTGTTCCCGGTGCTGCCGCTGGAAGGGCTGGATAAGCCGCCGGAAGGCCGTGCGGTGCTGCTCGACATCACCTGCGACTCCGACGGCACCATCGATCATTACGTCGACGGCGACGGCGTGGCGACCACCATGCCGATGCCGCCGTACGATCCGGAGAACCCGCCGGCGTTGGGCTTCTTCATGGTCGGCGCGTACCAGGAGATCCTTGGCAACATGCACAACCTGTTCGGCGACACCGCCTCGGTTGACGTGTACGTGTTCCCGGACGGCAGCGTCGAGACCGAGCTGTCCGACGAGGGCGATACCGTGGCGGACATGCTGGAGTATGTGCAGCTCGATCCGAGCGCGCTGCTGTCCAAGTTCCGCGATCAGGTCAAAGAAACCGATCTGGACAGCGAGCTGCAGGCGCAGTTCCTGGAAGAATTTGAGGCCGGTCTGTACGGTTATACGTATCTGGAAGACGAGTAACCGCCCTCTTCAGGGGGGCGCTGTTGACCCCCTTGAAGCATGAACAAAATGCGGCCATAATCTGCCGTATCGGTAGCACCGAAACACACATCGAATAAATCCCTTTCTCGTCGGGCTAACGACGCGGGAGGGATTTTTTTTTGTCACGGCCCGGCGTCTGCGCCCGGCAACTTGTTGAACTACGAGGGTTTACTATGAGCACCTTAGGCCATCAGTCCGATAATTCATTAGTGTCCAATGCCTTTGGTTTCCTGCGCTTTCCGCTGAACTTCATGCCTTACGACAGCGATGCAGAGTGGGTCATCACCGGCATTCCGTTTGACATGGCGACCTCCGGTCGCGCCGGCGGCCGCCATGGCCCGGCGGCCATCCGTCAGGTGTCCACCAACCTGGCCTGGGAAGGCAACCGTTGGCCGTGGAGCTTCGATCTGCGCGATCGCCTGAACGTGGTTGACTGCGGCGACATCGTGTTCAACTTCGGCGATGCGCAGGACATGAGCGACAAGCTGCAGGCACACGCGGAGAAACTGCTGAAAGCCGGTAAGCGCATGCTCTCGTTCGGCGGCGACCACTTTGTCACCCTGCCGCTGCTGCGTGCGCACGCCAAGCATTTCGGCAAGCTGGCGCTGGTGCACTTCGACGCCCATACCGATACCTACGCCAACGGCAGCAAGTTCGACCACGGCACCATGTTCTACCATGCGCCGAACGAAGGCCTGATCGACCCACATCATTCGGTGCAGATCGGCATTCGCACCGAGTTCGATCACGACAACGGCTTTACCGTGCTGGACGCCGCGCAGGTGAACGATCGCAGCGTGGACGACCTTCTGACCCAGATCAAGGGCATCGTCGGCGATATGCCGGTGTACCTGACCTTCGACATCGACTGCCTGGATCCGGCGTTCGCACCGGGCACCGGCACGCCGGTGATCGGCGGCTTGACTTCCGATCGCGCGCTGAAACTGGTACGCGGCATGCAGTCGCTGAACATCGTCGGCATGGACGTAGTGGAAGTGGCGCCGGCCTATGACCAGTCCGAGATCACCGCGCTGGCCGCGGCGACGTTGGGTCTGGAGATGCTGTACCTGCAGGCGGCCAAGAAACACGCCTGACGCTTGGCCACGCCTCGCTGAAAAAGCGGCTCCCATCGTATGGGGGTCGCTTTTTTTATTTCATTTTTCGCCATCCGTGCGGCGATTTTCAGTCTGTTGCAACGCCTTTGCGCAATTTTGCGCAGAAATGAAACGGAGTCAGTAAAAAGGAATCGGGATAACGGGGAGGATGAATATACTGCGCGCGGGTGCTCTGGATCTTTGTATCTAGAGCCTGCGTGAAAGGTACAAAGAGAAAAGCCCCGAGTCGATATTCATCAACCCGAGGCCTACTCTAACGCCAGCAACGTTAAGTTAGCCTCTTACCCGCCGCGAGGCAAGGAGAAGAAGGCATGATGCCGAACAAACGGAGCCTGTTAAAACTGGTGGTTATTTGTGCCACGGTAATATCACTGGCATGGATAACCCGTAGCACGCTGTGCGAGCTGTGGATCCGATCGGGCACTACGGAGGTTGCGGCCATTTTGGCTTACGAATCCGAACGGTAAGGCAACCCGGCGACGGGGGGGGGCCCCGTCTGCTGGTTGTTGACGTCCAGATCCATGAGCACCCTCTCAACGCTTTCGGTTTGCCGCCGTAGAACACGGTGAAACGGATTTATGCCCGTTTCACCTGGCGCGCCAGCAACATGCGGCTAAACAGCGCGCCGCCCGCCAGCAGCGTCAGCAGCTGTGAGGCAATCAGTACCGCAAAGCCCGAGGACACCTTGCCCTGGCTGGCCATCACCATGCCCATCGCCATCGGCACAAACGCCGAGAACAGATTGCCGATGCCGTTGATCAGCCCATAGGCGCTGCCGACCGCCTCCGGCCGCGCATAATGCTGCAGCAGAGTGGGGATTGCCGCGCCCTGTGCGCCCCAACAGGCGTTGGCCGCCAGCAGGAAGAAGGCGATCCAGCCAAGTTGATGGCTGTTCATTACGCCATAGATGCACAGTGCGGTCGCCGCGCCGCCAAAGACGAAGATCAGTGGCGCCTGATAGGGGCGGATACGATCGAGCAGCACGCCGCCGAGGTATTTTGAGGCGATGCTGACGATGAAAGGCAGTGCGGCCATCCATCCCATCTGCTTGATGGAGAATCCTTTTTCATCAGTCAGGTAAGCCGGCAGCCAGGCGCTGGATCCCCACAGGTAGCTGAGCGTGGCGATCTCGATCAGCAGGATCCAACCGAGCATCGGTGTGCGCCAGGCCAGCGCGAAGGTGTGCCAGACGCGGCTCAACACCGGCTGAGGATCGGCGGGGCGTGAAGATGAGGGTAAGGCGAGCGGATGAACGAACAGCCGCACCAGCGCCAGGCCCAACAGCAGGTTGAGCAGTGCCAGCAGGTGAAACGACATCGCCCACCCGAAGTGCGCCATCAGAAAACTCACCAGCGGAAAGCCGATCACCAGCCCCAACGAGACGCCCAGCGCGCTGACCGCGTTGGGTTTGCCACGCTCGTCGGCGGCGAAATGATCGCTGATGTACATGGTCTTGAGCGAGAACAGCGGCCCTTCGCTGACGCCAAGCAGCGCGCGCACCGCGCACAGCAACAGCAGCGATCCCGCCAGCGGCGACGCGGCGGTGAGCAGCGCCCACATCACGACGCTCAGCGTCAGCGCGCGGCGGTAACCCATCAGCGTTTCCAGAAACGGCGTCAGCAACATGGCGGACAGGCCGTAACCGAGTAAAAACACCGTCATCAGCGTGCCCTGATGGGCGCGGTCACCGCCGAGTTGAAAGTGTTGCAGGAAGTCGGGATTGACCAACATCACGGCGATATTAACCCGATCCGCATAGGCGATAACGATCAGAAACAGCAGGGCGATCACCCCAAACCAGCGTTGACGTTGTTGCACGGCGCGTTCCTCAGTGCGAGCGGTTGACGAATTCAGGCAGCAGTAAACTCGCCCGCGGAGGCCATTACGCGCAAACGCGGGGGACGAGGCTGATTAATGTAAATTAATTGTTATTAAATTGAGTGTAAAAGACAGTGAGAAAACACTTTTACGCGCAATGCGCCGCCGGGATCAACGCATTTTTTGCCATAAATTAGCGGAAGAGCGCACAACTGACATAGGTTTTTCATATCGGTGCATGATTTCGTGATCCCTCCCGCATTTGTCATTTTTAAACAACCTTTCATTAACATTTGCCGTTCCGCTCGCTTGACGAAAGTTTCGCCAGACTTATAGTGGCTGTATTAAATAAGAAACTGAGTTTCATATATGAAACAATCAGATAGAGGATAAAAGCAATGAGCTGGAAGAATGTGTGCGAAGTGTCTCAGGTGAAAGAAGATTTCCCTTTCTCCGGCAAAGTGGAAGGAAAAGAGATCGGGGTGTACCTGCTCGACGGTAACTACTACGCGCTGGAAGACGTCTGCCCGCATGCTTATGCCTTGCTCAGCCAGGGGTTTGTAGACGACGGCAAGGTTGAGTGCCCGCTGCACGAAGCGCTGTTTGACGTGCGCACAGGCCAGTGCCTGCGCGAGCCAGGCGGCCGCGATCTGCAAACCTATCCCACCCGGGTGGTCGACAACCAAATCCAGATCACCTTTATCGCGGAGGAGTAATCATGCAGCACATCACCGATTTCAATCCCTGGCTGCCGGACACCCAACAGGTGACGCCGGCCCGCGAAGGCGGCAACGGCCAAATCCATCAGCCGGGCCAGTTCCGCAATGTCATCTGGCAAAACCGCGCCCGGGTGCCGGACGGTTTCGAAACCGCGCTGGTGGCGGCGCTGGAAACGATCTTCGATCAGGGGGCGGAAGAGCTGGAGCAGATCGTCAGCGCGTTGAATCAGCGCCGCCTGTTCGATCGCAGCGGCCAACCGTGGAATGAGGCGACGTTCCGCGAATTCCTTCACGTTAACGGTTTCTGAGCCACATCCGGGAGAAGACAATGACAGCAAACACAACATCCTCCGAACAGAGCCTGCAGGACTATCTTGACCAGGGATTGCGCGGCATGTGGTATCCGGTGCTGGCCAGTTGGGAAGTGGGCAACAACCCGGTCGGCATCACCCGTCTCGAGCAGCAAATCGTGGTGTGGCGCGACGGTGAAGGCCAGATCCACGCGTTGGAAGATCGCTGCCCGCACCGCGGCGCGCGGCTTTCCATGGGGTGGAACCTCGGCGATCGTATCGCCTGCTGGTATCACGGGGTGGAAGTCGGCGGAGACGGGACGGTGAAAGACGTGCCGGCGGTGGATCGCTGCCCGCTGGTGGGGCAAAAATGCCTGCGGTCTTACCCGGCCAAAGAAGCCTACGGCGCAGTGTTTCTCTATTTCGGCGTGACGGCGGATGAAGCGCCGGCGGAGCTGACTTTCCCGCAAGAGCTGGCGGACGAAGCGTCGTACAGCCACTTCCTGTGCACCGCCAGCTGGGACTGCAACTACCAGTACGCGTTGGAAAACGTGATGGATCCGATGCACGGCACCTACCTGCACTCTTCCTCACACTCGATGGCGGAAGGGGATCGCAAGGCGGATATGGGGCTGGAGCCGACCGACAGCGGGTTTATCTTCAAGAAAAACGGCCAGATCGGCGTCAACTTCGACTGGGTGGAATTCGGCAGCAGCGGCGCGTATTGGATGCGCCTGTCGATCCCGTACAAGAAGCGCTTTGGGCCGGGTGGTCACTTCTGGATCATCGGCATGGTGGTGCCGGAAGACAAGGATCACTGCCGGGTGTTCTTCTGGCGCATCCGTAAGGTCAAAGACTGGCAGCGCGACATGTGGCGCTTCATGTACCGTAATCGCCTGGAATCGTTGCATTGGGACGTGCTCGAGCAGGATCGCATCGTGCTCGAGAACATGGCGCCTAACGCTCGCGGCCGCGAATACCTGTACCAGCACGACGTCGGTCTGTCGCGCCTGCGCCGCCTGATGCAGAAAGAGGCGCAGAAACAGCTGGCGACGCTGCGCGAGCGGGAGGCGGCGCAGTGAACGGCTTGCTGGACGGCAAGCGCATCGTGGTCACCGGTGCGGCGCGCGGCCTGGGCTACAGCTTTGCCGCCGCCATCGCCGCAGCAGGCGCGCAGGTGGTGATGTGCGACATCTTGGCGGATGAGCTGGCGGCGAGCGGCGCCGCGCTGCGCGAGCAGGGCGCTCGGGTGGAAACGCAGACGATCGATCTGGCCTCACCGGATTCGATCCGCTTGGCGTTCGAGAAGATCGCCGCTGGCGGCGGGATCGACGGTCTGGTGAACAACGCGGCGCTGGCGACCGGCGTCGGCGGTAAAACCATGATGGAATACGATATCGATCTGTGGGATCGCGTGATGCAAGTCAACGTGCGCGGCACCTGGCTGGTGAGCCAGGCGGCGGTGCCGCTGCTGGCGCGCAATCCGCACGCCAAGATCGTCAACGTGGCGTCGGACACCGCGCTGTGGGGCGCGCCGCGCCTGATGGCCTATGTCGCCAGTAAAGGCGCGGTGATCGCGATGACCCGATCGATGGCGCGCGAGCTGGGCCCGCAGGGTATCTGCGTCAACGCCATCGCGCCGGGCCTGACGCGAGTGGAAGCCACTGAGTATGTGCCCGCTGAGCGCCATCAGCTGTACGAGCAGGGGCGCGCGCTGGCCGGGGCGCAGCACCCGGACGATGTGAACGGTACGGTACTTTATCTGCTGTCGTCGCTGGCGGATTTCGTCACCGGCCAACTGCTGCCGGTCAACGGCGGCTTCGTATTCAACTGACGGCCCGCAGGGCAGGCGCACAGCGCAGGAGCGAGAGATGGCGGACGAGCAAGCATGTAAGTATCTGATCCCGGGACTGGATCGCGGGTTGCAGTTGCTGCTGGCGTTTGGCGAGCAGCATAAGGAAATGACTTTTGCCGAGTTGCATCGCCTGGTCGATATGCCGAAGGCCACCGCCTACCGCGTGGTGCAGACGCTCGAGCACCTGGGCTTTCTGGAGCGCAATCCGCGCACCAATACCTTCGCACTGGGCATCAAGGTGCTGCGTCTCGGTTTTGAATACATCGCGTCGCTGGACGTCGCGCAGGCCGGCCAGCCGGTGATCGAGCAGTTGCGCGATCGCAGCCAGTGCAGCAGCCATCTGGCGATCCGCGACGGGCGCGACGTGATCTATATCGCCCGCGTCAGCGCCGCCGGTTCACAGATCAATCAGGTCAGCGTCGGCACCCGCTTGCCGGTGCACCAAACCTCGCTCGGCCGCATGTTGTTGACCAGCGCCACCCGCAGCGAGTTCGAACAACTCTATCCGGACGCGCAGCTGCCGGGCAACGCGCCGGGCACCCCGGCGGATCGCGAAATGCTGTGGCAGATGGTGCAGCAAGACAAGGCGCGCGGCTATGTGATCGGCGAATCGTTCTTCCGCCACGGCATCTCCTCGATCGTCTACCCGATCTTCAACCGTGAGCAGCGGGTCGAGGCGGTGGTCAGCATCATGGTGCCGTCCGATGAGATCCCGAAAGCGGATCGCGAGCGGCTGCGCATGGAAGTGCGCGATGCGGCGGAGAAAATTTCTGGCTTCCTCGGCGCGCCGCCGCAGGCCAACGTCGGCTAACCGACAGGACCGACTCTTTCACTCAGGCAGGGATAAGGCCCACAGCAAACAGGGGCCGGGGTTCACTCATGCCTGAAAACCGTATGCAGCGAGAACGTGAGGCTGAACAATGAGCGTAATCGGAATCGAAAAACTGGAATTTGGCGTCGAAGATCTGCCAACCTGCGAAAAATTCATGCAAGACTTCGGCCTGCAGCCCGCCACGCAACATTGGGGCGAACCGCAGCGCGAATTCACCACCCTGAGCGGGGCGCAGGTTGTCCTGCACCCGTTGCAAAGCGCGGCGCTGCCTGCGGCGTTTGAAGGCGGTTCTACCCTGCGCCGCATGACCTGGGGCGTGGGCTCACCCGCCGATCTGGCGCGCCTGCAGCCGCGTTTGGCGTTGATGCCCGGCTTCCGTCAGGTGGGAGAAGAGCTGGAATGCCTCGATCCCAACGGCATGACGCTGCGCTTCGTCGTCAGCCGCCAGCAGGCGGTTGAGGTGCCGGTCACGCCGATCAACCAATGGGGCGACGTGCGCCGCATCGATCAACCCAGCCCGGTCTATTCGCAGGCGCAACCGATCAATATTGGCCACGTAGTGTTCTTCGTTGAAGATCTGGCGGCGACCGAGCGTTTCTATCGCGAGCTGTTGGATTTCCAGGTTTCCGATCGCTATATCGATCGCGCCGTCTTCCTGCGCACCCAGGCGCGCGGCGGCCACCATAACCTGTTCCTGCTGAAGCTGCCTAACCGCCCACGCGGCCTGAACCATGTGGCGTTCACCGTGCGCGATATCCATGAAGTGATCGGCGGCGGCATCGCCATGAACAAAGAGCAGTGGAGCACCTTTATCGGCCCCGGCCGCCACCCGATTTCCTCGGCGTATTTCTGGTACGTCAACAGCCCGACCGGCGGTGCGTTCGAGTATTACACCAACGACGATTACCTGACGGAAAACTGGCAGCCGCGCGAGCTGGAGCATTCGCTGGTCTCCTTCACCGAATGGGCGGTAGAGGGCGGCATCGATCACGACACGCGCCGCCAGCATAAAAAGGCGCAAGCGTTATGAACCGGCCAGAACAGACGGGCATCGTCATCGTCGGCGGCGGCCAGGCCGGCGGCTGGGCGGCCAAGACGCTGCGCGACCGCGGTTACAGCGGCCGGCTGACGGTGGTCAGCGACGAGCCCTACGATTTTTACGAGCGGCCGCCGCTGTCGAAAGCGGCGCTGCTGGATGCCGCGGCTCCCCTCAGTCGGCTGTTCAGCGAACAGGCGGTGGCGGAGCTGAATATCGACTGGCGTCGCCCGCTGCGCGCCGAGTCCATCGACGCTGAACAGCAAATCGTCACGCTCAGCGACGGGCAACGGCTGCAGTTCGAGCAGCTGCTGATCGCCACCGGCGGGCGGCCGCGTGTGCCGGGCGCCACTTGGGCGCAGCATCCGCGCGTGATGACGCTGCGTTCCTGGGACGATGCGGCCCGGTTGCGGCAGGGCCTGCAAGGTTGCCGCCGTCTGGCGATCGTCGGCGGCGGTTGGATCGGGCTGGAGATCGCCGCTTCTGCGCGCCGTCTCGGCGCCGAGGTGACGGTATTTGAACGCCAGCCCGCGCTATGCATGCGCAGCGTCGGCGCCGATGTCTCGCAGGCGTTGCTCGAACTGCATCGCCGGCACGGCGTTACGGTGTTGTGCGGCTGCGGCGAGATCTCGCTGGAAGATCGCGACGGCGCCGCCTGGATCGGCAGCGAAGTCAGCGATCCGCAGGTCTTCGATCTGGTGGTGGTGGGGATCGGCGTCGAGCTGAATCTCGAACTGGCGCGCAGCGCCGGGCTGGCGATCGAGTCCGGCATCGTGGTCGACGGCCAGGGGCGCACCAGCCATCCGGCGATCTTCGCCGCCGGCGACGTGGCGCGTCACCCGACGCTTGGCCTGTGCCTGCAGTCCTGGGCCTACGCGCAAAATCAGGCCATCAGCACCGCCTGCGCGATGCTCGACGCCTTTGCCGCTCCGTATGACGACGTGGCCTGGCTGTGGTCGGATCAATACGATGCCAATATCCAGATCCTCGGCGTGCCGAGCGGCGGCGTGCACCATGTGGTGCGCCGCACGCCGCAGTCGCAGGTGTTCTTCACGCTGAACGCCGATCGGCAGCTGGTGCAGATGGTGGCGTTCAACGACGCGCGCACCATCAAGCTCGGCAAGCGCTGGTTGGCGAGCGGCCGGGTGCTGGATCCGCAGCAGCTGGCGGATGCGGAGTTTTCTTTGATGGCGTTGAAATAACGCCCGAACCTCGGGAGCGTTTTATGACTACGCAAGACATTGACGCCCGCGCTGGACGGGCGGGGGAAGCCGTTGCCGAAAATCCGCAGCAACGGGTGCGCTGGTCGGTGCCGATCGCGCTGTTCGCCTGCGTGCTGCTGGCGTTTTTCGACAAGATCAGCATCGCGGCGCTGTTTTCCGACGCCGAGTTTCAGCAGGCGTTAGGGATCGGCTTTGACCCGGCGCGGCTGGGCTTGCTGATGAGCGCGTTTCTGTTCTCCTACGGCATCTCCTCGATGCTGCTCAGCGGCATCGGCGATCGGCTTAACCCGGTAAAAGTATTGATTGGCATGATGGTGGTGTGGGGCGTGCTGATGGTATTGATGGGGCTGGTGCGTTCCTATCACGCCATGATGACGCTGCGCATTCTGCTCGGCATCGCCGAAGGGCCGCTGCTGCCGATGGCCTACGCCATTATTCGTCAGGCCTTTCCGCCGCAGCTGCAGGCGCGCGCCACCATGCTGTGGCTGCTCGGCACGCCGCTCGGGGCCGCGCTCGGCTTCCCGGTCACCCTGTACATCCTCAATACCTTCGACTGGCAGACCACCTTCTTCTTTATGGCGTTTCTGACGCTGCCGGTGATGTTGCTGGTGCTGTTCGGCATGCGCCACCTGAACGTCTCGCGCCCGGCGGCGGCGGCCAAGCCGGCGGTGTCCGAACGCAAACAGCACCGCCGCGAGCTGCTGCGCAGCCCGCATTTCTGGATGATTTGCCTGTTCAATATCGCCTTCCTGACCTACCTGTGGGGCATGAACGGCTGGTTGCCGAGCTACCTGATCAAGGGCAAAGGCATTCATCTGGAGCATGCCGGTTACCTCTCTTCGCTGCCGTTCATCGCCATGCTGCTCGGCGAAGTGCTGGGCGCCTGGCTGTCGGACAAGCTGGATCGCCGCGCGCTGGCCTGCTTCCTGTCGCTGTGCGGCGCCGGCCTCGGTCTGGCGGTGGTGCTGCACCTGCAGGGCACCTACAGCGTGATCGCCGCCATGGCCTTCAGCACTTTTATGTGGGGCGCCGGTGCGCCGAATATTTTCGCGCTGTTGGCGAAGGCGACCAGCAGCAAGGTCAGCGCCACCGCCGGCGGCATTTTCAACGGACTGGGCAATTTTGCCGGCGCGCTGGCGCCGGTGCTGATGGGGGCGTTGATCGCCGCCACCGGCAATATGGATAACGGCCTGCTGTTCCTGGTGGTGATGGCGTTCGTCGGCTGCCTCATTCTGCTGCCGTTGCTGAGAAAGTACTGAATTAACAATTGCTAAGACCAATGGATTTCATGCTGTGGCTAGGCGGCAAGTTCGTGAGTCTCCAGGAGCTTACTGCGGTAAGTGACTGGTGTGAACGAATGCAGCCAACAACGCCACAGCGTGAAAGACGAAGGGGATAACCATTTGATTCAACAGAGGAGTGACAACATGTCTCAGGTTGAGAACAAAGCCGGCGTCAAGCCGCAGGATCTGTCGATGGAAAACTGGGTAGAGTCGCGCATCGCCCGTTTCGAGGGCCGCAAATACGACTGGAACGCGCTGAAATTCCAGGCCGACTTTGACCCGAAATACCGCCGCGCGCAGATGCGCTACATCGGCACCGGCGCCACCGGCGTGGCAAGCGACGCCAACACTATTCCGGCGGGCAACTTCACCTTTTCCACCATGGTGCTGCCGTCGAAGTGCGAGGGCCCGTTGCACCTGCACGACGACGTGGAAGAAGTGTTCTTCATGCTGAAAGGCAGCATCACGCTGATGATCCAGGATGGTGAAGAGTATTACGAAACCAGGCTGAAAGAGCGCGATCTGATCTCGGTGCCGGCGGGCGTGTACCGCGGCCTGTTCAACCACGGCGAGGAAGAGGCGCTGATGTGCGTGATGCTCGGCACCGCCAAGCCGGAGATCCCGACCTATCCGGCGGATCACCCGCTGTCCAAAGTGAAGCGCAACTGATGAACGGCCTGGCGCAACGCCAACGGGCGCGCTGCGGGGCGTACACCCTGAGCTGGCGCGAGGCCGGGCAGGGGCGGCCGGTGGTGTTGCTGCACGGCATCAGTTCCGGATCCGCCTCGTGGATAAAGCAGTTTAACGACAGCGGCCTGACGGACGGTCATCGTCTGTTGGCGTGGGACGCGCCGGGCTACGGCGGCAGCCTGCCGTTGGCGGATCCGCAGGCTGACGCCGCCGGTTATGCGGCGGCGTTGGCGGCGCTGATTGATGAACTGCAACTGGCGCAGCCGCTGATCGTTGGCCATTCGCTGGGAGCGCTGATCGGCAGCGCCTACGCCGCCGGCTATCCGGACGGGCTATGTGGGCTGGTGTTGGCGGATCCGGCGCAGGGCTATGCCGCGGCGCCGGAGGAAAAACGCCGGCAGGTGTACGGCCAGCGCCAACAGATGATGGAGACGCTGGGGCCGGTGGGCTACGGCGAGCAGCGGGCGGCGGCCTTGCTGCGCGAAGGGGCGGATCCGCAGGACATCGCCTGGGTGCGCAATGGCATGCAGCAGCTCGATCCCGACGGTTTTCTGAGTGCCGCCTGGATGCTGGCTAACGACGACATCGGCCGCTATCTGGCGCGCTATCGCGGCCCGCTGGAAGTGTGGTGCGGTGAACAGGATCGCATTACGCCGCCGGAGAAGGCGGCCGAGCTGGCGCGTGAGCAAGACGCGACGCTGCGTCTGATCGCCGCCGCCGGTCACGCCAGCTACCTCGATGCGCCGGCGTGTTTCAACCGCTATCTGCGGGATTTTACGGGAGCAATCCAACGATGAATTTTCAGCTTGAGGATCGGGTGGCGGTGGTGACCGGCGGCTCGTCGGGCATCGGTTTCGAAACTCTGAAGCTGCTGCTGGCCGAAGGGGCGAAGGTGGCGTTCTGCGGCCGCGATCCGGACAAACTGGCCGGCGCGGAGGCCAGCCTGCGCGCGGACTTCCCGCAGGCGGAGATCCTGGCGCTGCGCTGCGACGTGCTGGATGCACAGCAGGTGGCGCAGTTCGCCGCTCAGGTGACGGCGCGTTTCGGCGGCGTGGATCTGCTGATCAACAACGCCGGTCAGGGCTTCGTCGCCCATTTTGACCAGACGCCGCGCGAGGCCTGGCTGCATGAGGCCGAGCTGAAGCTGTTCGGCGTGATCAATCCGGTGCAGGCGTTCTTACCGGCGCTGGAACGATCGGCGATCGCGTCTATCACCTGCGTGAACTCGCTGCTGGCGCTGCAGCCGGAAGAACACATGATCGCCACCTCGGCGGCGCGTGCCGCGCTGCTCAACATGACGCTGACGCTATCGAAAGAGCTGGTGGACAAAGGTATTCGCGTTAACTCGATCTTGCTGGGGATGGTGGAGTCGGGCCAGTGGCGCCGCCGTTTCGAAGAGCGCAGCGATAAAGATCAAAGTTGGGAGCAGTGGACGGCGGCGATCGCCGAACGGCGCGGCATCCCGATGAAGCGCCTGGGCAAGCCGCAGGAGCCGGCGCAGGCGCTGCTGTTCCTCGCTTCGCCGCTGGCTTCTTTTACCACCGGCGCGGCGCTGGACGTTTCCGGCGGCTTTAACCGCCATGTGTAGCAGGGGCCGAAAAAGATGAAGAAGATCATGATGATTGGCTACGGCGCGATGGCGAAGGAAGTGATCGCCCGTTTGCCGGAAGGCGTGGAGGTCGGTTGGATCCTGGCGCGCGCAGCTCATCATGCGGCGATCGCCGAGGCTTTTGGCGGGCGGGTGCAGGCGCTGGCCCATCCTGGGCAGTGTTCGCAGCAGCCGGATCTGGTGCTGGAGTGCGCCAGCCAGCAGGCGGTGGCGGAGTTTGGCGAAGCGGTGCTGCAGCGCGGCTGGCCGCTGGCGCTGATCTCGACCGGCGCGCTGGCGGACGCCGCATTGCAACAGCGGCTGCAGCAGGTTTGCCGCCGCCATCACGGGCAGCTGATCGTGCTGTCCGGCGCGGTGGCGGGGATGGACGGGCTGGCGTCGGCGCGCGAAGGCGGGCTGGAGAGCGTGACCTATCAGGCCAGTAAAAGCCCGGCCAGCTGGCGCGGCAGCCCGGCGGAACAGTTGATCGATCTCGATGCGGTGAGTGAAGCGCAGGTGTTTTTTGAAGGTTCGGCGCGTGAAGCGGCGCGTTTGTTCCCGGCTAATGCCAACGTGGCGGCCACCATTGCGCTCAACGGCCTGGGGATGGACGCCACCCGGGTACGCCTGCAGGTCGATCCCGCCACCCGACGCAATACCCATCGCCTGCAGGTGTGCGGCGATTTTGGCGAGTTTCACATCGAGCTGAGCGGCACCCCGCTGGCGAGCAATCCCAAAACATCAACCCTGGCGGCGCTGAGCGCGGTACAAGCCTGCCGCCGTCTGGTGGACGGCGGTTTTATTGCCTGAACGGCAGGAGCGGAGCATGGAACGATTGAATATTTTTGTCGCCGGACGCTGGCGCGAAGGGCGTGGCGAAGAGATGGCTTCGGTATTCCCGGCCGACGGCAGCGTCAATGCGCGGCTGCGTGCCGCTAACGTCGAGGACGTGAATGAGGCGGTGGAGGCAGCGGAACGCGCCTGGCGCGCGCCGGAGTGGCGTGGGTTGGTGCCGCACCAACGCGCCTCGATTCTCTACCGCGTCAGCAACCTGATCCTGGCGCAGCAGGAACAGCTGGCCGAGCTGCAGACCCGCGACAACGGCAAGCCGCTGGCGGAGACCCGCGGGCTGGTGGCCAGCGCAGCGGCGACCGCGCGCTACTTCGCCGCCGCCTGCGAAGTGTTGGAAGGCGAATTGCCGACCCCGCGCAGCGCCGAGGTGATGACGCTCAGCCAGTATCAGCCGATGGGGGTGATCGCCGCCATCACGCCGTGGAACTCACCGATCGCCAGTGAAATGCAGAAGGTGGCGCCGGCGCTGGCGGCGGGCAACGCGGTGGTGCTCAAACCGGCCGAAGCCACGCCGCTGATGGCGCTGAAGCTGGCCGAGCTGTTCGAACAGGCGGGCCTGCCTGCCGGGCTGCTCAGCGTGCTGCCGGGCAAAGGTTCGGTGATCGGCGAGGCGTTGGCGCGCCATCCGCGGGTGAAAAAGATCGCCTTTACCGGTGGGACCAGCACCGGGCGCCATTTGGCGCATATCGCCGCCGACAAGCTGATCCCCACCTCGTTGGAACTGGGGGGCAAATCACCGACCATCGTGCTGGAGGACGCCGATCTGGAACAGGCGGCGCGCGGTATCTGCTACGGCATTTTCAGCTCCGCCGGCCAGGCGTGCATCGCCGGATCGCGGCTGTTCGTGCATCGTTCGCTGTATCAGCCGCTGCTGGCGCGCTTGACCGAACTGACGGCGGGGCTGCGCATCGGCAACCCGCTGGTGCCGGGCGTGCATCTCGGCCCGCTGATCAGCGCCAAACATCGGCAAAGCGTGGCGGACTACGTGGCGCTGGCGCGGCAGGAGGGTGGCCGGGTGATCATCGGCGGCGAAGCGCCGGCCGATCCGCAACTGGCGAGCGGTAGCTATTACCTGCCGACCATTATTGAAGGCTTGAACAACGACGCCCGCGTGTGCCAGGAGGAGATCTTCGGCCCGGTGCTGGTGGCGCTGCCGTTCGACGACGAGCAACAGCTGATCGAACAGGCCAACGACTCGGTGTACGGCCTGGCGGCCGGCATCTGGAGCCGCGATTTCCCGCGGGCGATGGCGCTGGCGGAGCGGCTGGAAACCGGCACCGTCTGGATCAACACCTACAAAACGTTCTCGATTTCTACACCGTTCGGCGGTTTCAAGGAAAGCGGGCTGGGCCGCGAAAAGGGCCTGAACGGCATCAAGGCCTACATGCAGCAGAAAAGCGTGTATCTGGCGCTGAGCCATCAGGTGAACCGCTGGAGCGACTAGGCCGACACCTCTACGCATAACCCTAATAACGACTACCCTAAGAAGGCAGATGATGAGCGATAAAATCACGGTTGGCGAGGCGATAGCCCGGACTCTGGAACAGTACGCGGTGTCGGCGATGTACGGCATCATTTCGATTCATAATCTGCCGATCGCCGATGCGGTGGGGCAGCGCGATAAAATTCGCTTCGTGCCGGCGCGCGGCGAAGCGGGTGCGGTCACCATGGCCGACGCGCACGGGCGCTTCTCCGGCCTGGGCGTGGCGTTGACCAGCACCGGCGCCGGCGCGGGCAACGCGGTGGGGGCGATGATTGAGGCGCTCAACGCCAACACGCCGCTGCTGCATATCACCGGCCAGGTGGAAAAAGCCTATCTGGACGCCGACGCCGGTTTTATTCATGAAACCCGCGATCAGCTCGGCTTCCTGCGCGCCTGCTCCAAGCGCGCTTACCGGGTCAATTCGCCGGAGCAGGCGGTGGCGGTGATCCAGCGGGCGATCCTGGATGCGCAAACCGTGCCCTGTGGCCCGGTGGCGGTCGAGATCCCGATCGATATCCAAAGCAGCCTGGTGTCCCGTTCGGTGCTGACCGAAGCGTTGGCGCCGGCGCCGCTGCCGAAGGCGGACGATGCGGCGGTGGAGCGGCTGCATCAGCGGCTGAAACAGGCCAAGCGTCCGCTGCTGTGGTTAGGCGGTGGCGCCTTGGCCTGCGGCGACGCGGTGCGCAAGCTGGCGGACGCCGGCGTGGCGGTGATCTCCAGCACCCACGGGCGCGGCATTCTGCCGGACAGCCATCCGCGCAGCCTGCGGGCGTTCCACAACTCGCCGAGCATCGAGGCGATCCTGACGCAGTGCGACCTGACGCTGGTGGCTGGTTCGCGCCTGCGCAGTAATGAAACCCGCACCTGGACTCTGCCGCTGCCGCGCCCGCTGGTGCAGATTGACATCGATCCGGCGGCGGCCAACCGCAACTACCTGGCCGATGAGCAGATCAACGGCGACTGTGCGGCGCTGCTGGCCGCGCTGGCGGCGCGGCTGAGCCCCGGCGAGAAGGTTAACGCCGAGTGGGATGCCGAGATCGCGGGGGCGGTGCAGCAGGCGGAGAGCGCGTTGCGTCAGCAGTCCGGTGAATACGCCAAACTCAACGACGCCATCGACGCCGCGTTGCCGCAGGACGGATTGCTGGTGCGCGATATCACCGTTTCCGGCAGCGTCTGGGGCAGCCGTTTGTTCCGCGCGATCTCGCCGCTGTGCAACATTCACTCGCTGGCCGGTGCTATCGGCATGGGGCTGCCGATGGCGATCGGCACCGCGATCGCCAACCCGCAGCGCAAGGTGGTGGGGCTGGTGGGCGATGGCGGTTTGGCGCTGGGCCTGGGGGAACTGGCGACCATGGCGCAGGAACAGGTGAACATCACCCTGCTGATCATGAACGACGGCGGTTATGGCGTGATGCGCGGCATTCAGGACAAGTATTTCGCCGGGCGCCAGTATTACAACGAGCTGCATACGCCGGCCTTTACTCAAATAGCCGAAGCGATGGGGCTGAAAGCCTGGAAGGTCGAGGCGGCGGCGCAGTTCAACGGCGTATTGGCCGAGGCGATCAACTACCCGGGGCCGTCGGTGGTCGAGGTGGACATGAAGCAGGTCGGGCCGCTGACCTTCGCCGGGCCGCCGCAGAAAACCCTGTATTGAGACGATAAAAAACGCCCGGCGGTTGCCGGGCGTTCTCGTTGTTACTTCTCTGCCGCGATGCGATCGCGAATGTGCTGTGCACGCGCTTGGGAAGACGGGTGATCGTCGAACATGCTGCTCTGACGGCCGGCTTCCATTTGGGCCAATTTTTCGAAGCTGGTGGCCAGGCCGTTCGGATCGATGCCGCGCTTTTTCAGCAGATCGAACGAGTAATCATCCGCTTCGCTTTCCTGCTTCTGCGAGAACTGGGCGCTGACCAGTTTCTCGCCGATGTCCGCCAGCTGCGACTGCGACAGCGAGCCGATGACGCCGCCGGCGGAGGACGCCGCGGTGCGCAGCGCCACGGTGCCGTAAGCCACCTGCATCGCTTTACGGGTGTGGCCCAGCGCCACGTGGCCCATTTCGTGGCCCAGCACGCCTTCCACTTCGTTGTCGTTCATCATGTCCATCAGGCCGCTGTAGACGCGGATACAGCCGTTGGCCATCGCCCAGGCGTTGACGTCTTTGGTCACGTAAACCTTGTAGTTGGCCGGGGTGCCGTTGATGTTGTCGCCCAGCGCCGCAGCGATTTTGTTGAGACGCTTGGCGTAGGTGCTGCCGGCCGGCGCGATTTGTGCCTTGCTGTCCATCTCGGCGCAGGATTTATCACTCAGGGCCTTAACGTCGTCGTTGCTCAGGGTCGCCGCCTGGAACGCCTGCGCGCCGGACTGCATCAAGGTTTCGGTATTCAGGTTTTGACAGCCGGTTGCCAAGGTGGCAATGCCCAACGCAATCAAAGAGGTACGGATCTTCATAACGCCATCTTCCTGTGAAGGTAACAAGGTAAAAGAGTCATTTTGCTTTGAGGAAATCTTGTCGCAAGAGCCTAGTGTACGCCAGCTAAGGCGAGAATAGTGTTATTCCGAAAAAGCGTCCAATCGTGCTAATAAGTGGTGAACTCGCTCTCATTTGGCATTAGGGATTGCCGTTGTGATGTGGAGTCTGAGAAAATAGGGAACTTGACTGCTTTTTTTATCCGACCTGGAGTAAAACATGTCCTCTCGTAAAGAGCTTGCCAACGCCATCCGCGCACTCAGCATGGACGCCGTACAAAAAGCAAATTCCGGCCACCCGGGGGCCCCTATGGGCATGGCGGACATCGCCGAAGTCCTGTGGCGTGACTACCTCAACCACAACCCGACTAACCCGCACTGGGCTGACCGCGACCGTTTCGTGCTCTCCAACGGCCACGGCTCCATGTTGATTTACAGCCTCCTGCACCTCACCGGCTACGACCTGCCGATGCGCGAGCTGGAAAACTTCCGTCAGCTGCATTCCAAAACCCCGGGGCACCCGGAGTACGGCTACACCCCAGGCGTTGAGACCACCACCGGCCCGCTGGGCCAGGGTATCGCCAACGCCGTCGGCTTCGCCATCGCCGAACGCACCCTGGCGGCGCAGTTCAACCGCCCTGGCCACGACATCGTCGACCACCACACCTACGCCTTCATGGGCGACGGCTGCATGATGGAAGGTATCTCGCACGAAGTCTGCTCCCTGGCCGGCACCCTCAAGCTCGGCAAGCTGACCGCCTTCTACGATGACAACGGCATCTCCATCGACGGCCACGTCGACGGCTGGTTCACCGACGACACCGCCCTGCGTTTCGAAGCCTACGGCTGGCACGTGGTGCGCAACGTCGACGGCCACAACCCGGATGCCATCAAGGCCGCGATTGAAGAAGCCCGCAAGGTGACCGACAAGCCGTCGCTGCTGATGTGCAAGACCGTTATCGGCTTCGGTTCGCCGAACAAGGCCGGCACCCATGACGTGCACGGTGCCGCGCTGGGCGCCGCCGAAGTGGCCGCCACCCGCGAAGCGCTGGGCTGGAAATACGCCGCCTTTGAAATCCCGCAGGACATCTACGCCCAGTGGGACGCCAAAGAAGCCGGTCAGGCCAAAGAAGCGGCCTGGAACGACAAGTTCGCCGCCTACGCCAAGGCCTTCCCGGAACTGGCTGCCGAGTTCAAGCGCCGCATGAACGGCGAGCTGCCGGCCGACTGGAAAGCCGACGCCAAGGCGTTCGTGGAAAAACTGCAGGCCAACCCGGCCAACATCGCCAGCCGCAAGGCGTCGCAGAACGCGCTGGAAGCGTTCGGCAAGGTGCTGCCGGAGTTCCTGGGCGGCTCCGCCGACCTGGCGCCGAGCAACCTGACGATGTGGTCCGGCTCGAAAGCGCTGAACGTTGACCCGGCGGGCAACTACATTCATTACGGCGTGCGCGAGTTCGGCATGACCGCCATCACCAACGGCATCGCGCTGCACGGCGGCTTCCTGCCGTACTCGGCGACCTTCCTGATGTTCGTGGAATACGCCCGCAACGCGGTGCGCATGGCGGCGCTGATGAAGCTGCGCAACGTGTTCGTCTACACCCACGACTCTATCGGTCTGGGCGAAGACGGCCCGACCCACCAGCCGGTGGAGCAGCTGGCGAGCCTGCGCGTGACCCCGAACATGAGCACCTGGCGCCCGTGTGACCAGGTGGAATCGGCGGTGGCGTGGCAGTACGGTATCGAGCGCAACGACGGCCCGACCACCCTGGTGTTCTCGCGCCAGAACCTGACCCAGCAGCCGCGCAGCGCAGAGCAGCTGGCGAACGTGTACCGCGGCGGCTACGTACTGAAAGACTGCGCGGGCACGCCGGACGTCATCCTGATTGCCACCGGCTCCGAAGTGGGTATCACGGTGGAAGCGGCGGACAAGCTGACCGCAGCGGGCCGCAAAGTGCGCGTGGTGTCGATGCCGTCGACCGACGCGTTCGACAAGCAGGATGCGGCGTACCGCGAGTCGGTGCTGCCGGCGGCGGTGACGGCGCGCGTGGCGGTGGAAGCGGGTATCGCGGACTACTGGTACAAGTACGTGGGCCTGAACGGCGCCATCGTGGGCATGACCACCTTCGGTGAGTCGGCGCCGGCGGAGCAGCTGTTCGCCGAGTTCGGCTTCACCGTGGACAACGTGGTGGCCAAGGCGCAGGCGCTGCTGAAGTAAGCGGCCGGGCGCAAGCCGATAAAAAAGCCGGTCATCATGACCGGCTTTTTTTATGGGCGGAAACCGCGTTTACGACGCGGTCTTGATGCTTTCGGCGCTGCGCAACCGGTCGTAAGCCGCCGCCAGCAACAGCACCAGCAGCGTAGGCTGCAGCCAGACCAGACCCTGTTCGGCCAGCGGCAGCTTATCGAACCAGACGGGCAGCAGGCTGCTGAAGCTGGAGGCTTTCAGGCCGTCGGCGAGGCCAAACACCAGGCTGGTAGCGATCACCGGCGCGAAGACGCGCTTGGCGCTGCGCCAGCGGTTCTGGCTGAAGCTGAGCAATACCAGCGCGATGCAGGGCGGGTAGATCGCCGTCAGCACCGGCAGCGAGACGCGGATCAGATTGGCCAGCCCCATGTTGGAAACCAGCATGGCGAAGAGGGCGAGGATAACCACCAGCGTGCGGTAAGAGAGCGGCAGGTAGCGGGAGAAGAAGTCCGCGCAGGCACAGGTCATGCCGACCGCCGTCACCAGGCAAGCGATGAACATCAGCACCGCCATAAAGACGCTGCCCAGATCGCCGAAGGTGTGCTGCACATAGGCGTGCAGGATTGCCGCGCCATCCTGAGCATCGTTCCCGACCAGGCTGCCGCTGCCGGCGCCGAGCTTGAACATGCAGATATAGACCAGAGTCAGGCCGACGCCGGCGATCAGGCTGGCCCAGAGGGTGTAGCGCAGCAGCAGGCCGCTGTCGCTGACGCCGCGCGAGCGGGCGGCGGTGACGATAATCGAGCCGAACATCAACGCCGACAGCGTGTCCATGGTTTGATAACCCTGAACGAAGCCGGTGGAAAACGCCGCGGCCTGATAGCTGCCGACGGCGGAGACCGGCGCACCGGCGGGCCAGACCAGGGCGGCGATGCCGAGCGCGGCCAGCGCCAGAATTTTCAGCGGCGCCAGAATATGGCCGACGTTGTCGAGCAAGCGGCCGGGATACAGCGACACGACCATCGCCAGGGTAAAGAACAGCAGGCTGTAGATGAACTGCGGCAGGGCGCCGTCGCCGGTGAAGGGCGCGATGCCGAGGGCGAAAGAAACATTGGCGGTTCGCGGGGTGGCGAACAGCGGGCCCAGCGCCAGATAGCAGACGGTCGCCAACAGCAGGCCGGCTGTGCGGCCGATGGGGCCAGTCAGCAGGCTGATGCTGCCGCCGACGCGCGCCAGCGCGATCACGGCAATCACCGGCAGGGCGACGGCGGTCACCATAAAACCGAGGGCGGCCGGCCACAGATGCTCACCGGACTGCAGCCCCACTAGCGGGGGGAAAATGATGTTGCCGGCGCCGACAAACAGGGCGAAGGTCATAAAGCCCAGGGCGATAATGTCTTTCGGGGATAAACTCTTGGTCATAACGGTATGGCACTGCCTGTATTCATGAAATAAACGGCCTGGCTGCGGAATGAAGCACTGCAGGAGGAGGCGCGTGGGGCAGCGTAAGCCCGCAAAAATTTTCGTCCGGCAGGATATAATAATTCGGCGACAAAAACCTGATTAATCCAGCGCTGTTTACCCCGGCGTGAACCGGCCGCACAGAGGGATCCTGGCGGCCGGCCCGGCAGCGCGTTAGCTCGCGCGCGCCACCATGTCTATCGACAGCGGGATTTCGATATGCGGTTTAAAAGAGTCATACGCGAAGGAGACGTGGCCGTCTTCGACCGGTTTACGGGTGAAAAAGATCAGCATATCACGGGTCGAATGCCGGCGTTTGTCCTGCGCTTCCACCGGTGAGAGGCTGTGTTTGCGCTCATGGTCGACAATCAGCAGGGTATCGAGGAAATGCCGATGCTGTATTTCGCCCAAAATCCATTCCGGCCGGGCGCGATCGAATTTGATCCCGCTGGTTTCGCGCATATCGTGAATAAAGGTCTTGGCGCTGTCGTCGGTCATGTTGTCGCAGCCGAGGAAGGTCGTCATGGTGTGGTCGACGCCGTCGCTGTGTACGCCTTCCAGCGCCGGTTCGCCCAACATCTGCGGCGTGGTGACGGTGCGCAGGTTGAACACCGTGCAGACGAATTTGTTGATCTCCTGATTAAGCCGGGGGCGCGGCGTCACGCTCACGCCATCGATCACGTAGGCTTTGAATTTCATCAGTGCCTGAAATGCCGTATTCAACTGCAGATCGTCGTTGATGCCGCGGAAATGGCGCACCTTTCCCGAATCGTAGCGGATGAAGTCTTCCTCGACCGAGAGCACGAAAGGCTGGAACTCCAGCCGCTCAATCTGGGCGCGATCGAAGTCGAAGCAGAAGCGGCCGTTTCTGGACTTGCGGAAAGGCAGTGTGGGATCGTCCGCCAGATTGGCGCTGACCTGCTGCAGCCTGGCGAAATCTTCCGGCCGCGCGCCCAGCGCCAGCAGGATCGCTTGCATGGTGGCGCCGGGGATAAAGGCTGAACGGTGTTCCTGGTACGCCTTCTTAACTTCATCAAGCAGGGATAACTGTCGCATTTCTCGGTGGCCTCACGAATGATGTGGCGATTATAAAATCTTGCTGCCGATCTCCACGTCGACATCGGGTTTCAGCAAGACAGTGCCTTGATCCCGGGTGACCGCGGCAAGTACCAGCACTTCAGATTTAAATCCGGCAACCCGCCTGGCGGGGAAATTAACGACGGAGATGACTTTTTTTCCAAGCAGATCATCTTCCTGATAGTTTTCGCATAATTGCGCCGAGCTGTTTTTAATGCCAATTTCTTCGCCGAAATCAATGCGCAGCTTATAGGCGGGTTTTAATGCCTTGTCGTTATATTCCACGGAAATAATTTCGCCAATACGCATATCCAGTTTCATAAAATCAGTGATTTCGGCCATGAGTCAGTCCAGTTAATTAAGTGGCTTCAGGAAGGCTAGCAAAGGGGAATTATTCCGACAATGCCGCCAGGAGGGGAATAGTTATACCGGATGTAGCAATTAATTTACATTATCGTAACGTGGTGGAATTAATTATAAGCTTGGTGAATTATATAAGATTGAAACTTCATTATTTCCCGCAATTATGTTCACCACGCCTGCTTGGTGCCAGCGTCGATACTGTTAAGCCCGTGTTAAATTGGTTAGTATGCTCTGCATTAATTCATCAACGGCATTTTTTAGGTAGTGATATGGAAATAACCCAGCGCGAAAAACGCGATCGGCGAAAGGCATTTATTGCGCCGTTTTTCCTGATATTAATTTGGTCGACAGGTTTTATTGCCGCGCGGGCGGTGGCGGATCATGCCGATCCCAACCTTTTCCTGACCTTTCGCTTTTTGATCGCCGCGGCAGTATTCGCTCTGCTGGCGCTGCATTGCGCCTGGCCCAAGGGGCGACAGTTCGTGATGCACCTGCTGACCGGCATGTTGATGAACGGTGTTTACCTTGCCGCAAGCTGGTGGGCGGTGGCGAACGGCCTGGCAGCCGGAGTGATGTCGCTGATCGGCGGATTGCAGCCGCTGTTTACCGCGCTGATTTTCGCGCTGGTGCTGCGTAAGCCGATCGGGTTACGTTCCTGGGCCGGGCTGGCGGTCGGTTTTATCGGCGTTGCGCTGGTGCTCTCCCCGCGGCTGACCGGCATCGACGTCGGCAATATGGCGCTGCTGCCGATCCTGATGGGGTTTGGCAGCATCGTTGCGCTGACGATAGGCATCATGGTGCAGAAGTCTTCGCTGGCAGCGGCCGATCTGCGGGCGGCAGGCGCCATTCAGCACCTCGGCGCGGCGATCGTGACCGGCGTACTGGCGGCCGTGATGGGCTCAGGCGCCTGGGACAATTCGCCAACGCTGTGGTTCTCGCTGCTGTGGTCGGCCGGCGTGTTGTCGCTGGGCGGCACCGCGCTGTTCATTTGGATGGTGCGCCACGGCGATTTGACTCGCATTACCGCGCTGATGCTGCTGGTGCCGCCGGCGGCGGCGCTGCAGGCTTACGCGCTGTTTGGTGAGGCGTTGTCGCTGGTGCAGCTGGCGGGATTTGTTCTGACGCTGCTGGGGGTTGCCATCGTACAGCGAATTCGCCTGCGGCGGCGCTCTCACCTGGCCGAATAGTCTGCGATAGGAAGTGCTGTAAAGCCCGCGCTGCCGGGCTTTTTATTGGCTGAAAAACGTCCAACCTCACAAAACCGAAAGATAACAAGCAACGCCGTTGCCTCGTCATAAATATTAACTGTATGTTAATTTTTGGTTTATTAAATGTGATCATGGGATGGATGATGATGAAAAAAATCAGCGCGACCGTAGCTGCTATCACCTTACTGGGCTCCGTTTCCGCCTATGCGGCCTTCCCGGCGGGCTACCCTGCCGACTATCAGAAACTGGTCGACGGCGCGAAGAAAGAAGGCAAGGTGGTGATTTATTCAACCACCGACACCAAGGCGGCGGCGCCGCTGATCCAGGGGTTCGAGGCGTTGTATCCGGGCATCAAGGTCGAATACAACGACATGAACAGCACCGAACTGTATAACCGCTTTATCAGCGAGCAGGCGGCCGGCGGCACCAGCGGCGACCTGGTGTGGAGTTCGTCGATGGACACCATTTTGAAACTGGCGGGCGATTACGCGCAGGAGTATGCCTCTCCGGAGCGGGCTCAGCTGCCAAAATGGGCGGTATGGCAAGATAAAGTGTATGGCACCACCTATGAGCCGGTGGTGTTTATCTATAACAAACGGCTGATCCCGCAGGGCGATGTGCCGGATTCACACGCGGCGCTGGCTAAACTGATCGCCGGCCAGACGGACAAATTCAAGAAGAAAGTCACCACCTACGACATCGAAAAATCCGGCGTCGGCTTCATGCTGTCGGTGCAGGACTTCAAGGCCGATCCTAACTACTTCAAAACGCTGGCCGACGTGGCCAAGGGCGGGCTGGCGGTGCAATCTTCCACCGGCACCATGATGGAGCGCGTCTCCTCCGGTGAAAACCTGATCGGCTTCAATATCCTCGGTTCATACGCCGAGGCCCGCGCCAAGAGCGATCCGTCGCTCGGCATCGTCTATCCGAAAGACTATACCCTGGTGCTGTCGCGCGTGAGCTTCATCAGCAAAGAGGCCGGCAACCCTAATGCCGCCAAGCTGTGGTTCGACTACGTGCTGTCGGAGAAAGGGCAAAATATTCTCGCCAATCAGGCGGATATCCCCTCGATCCGCAACGACATCGAAGGCAAGAACGACATCGATGGCATGACCAAGCTGTTGGGTAACGCGCTCAAGCCGATCCCGGTCGATGACAGCCTGCTGGAATATCTGCAGCCGGCCAAACGTCTCGACTACATCAAACAATGGCGCGCCGCCGCGGCGAAATAACAGGGACTGCATTCGGACGCGCGCCTGCCGCACGGGCGCGCGCCCTTTGGTCGTCGTTTACAACCATAGGGAGCATTTATGCAAGCATGGCGCAGAAAGTGGCAGAGCCTGCCGCGCGGCCTGGTGGTGTTGATAACCGCGCTGGTTATCTATGTCCCCCTGTCGTTTATCATCATTCAAAGCTTCCTCTCGGCTCCGTTTTTCTCTCCCTCCAAGGTCTTCAGCCTGGAGGCCTTCGAGTTCATCTTTACCGATCCGGATTTCTACAAGGCGCTGAAAAGCGGCTTTATTCTGGCATTCGGCCTGGTGATTATCGCCATCCCGCTCGGCGGCATTTTGGCCTTCCTGATGGTGCGCACCGATCTGCCGGGGCGGCGGATCATCGAACCGCTGATTTTGGTGCCGATCTTCGTGTCGCCGATGGTGCTGGGTTTCGGTTACGTTGTGGCGGCGGGGCCGGTCGGCTTCTTCTCGCTGTGGGCGGAGGCGCTGCTGGGTTTCGTGCCGTGGAACATCTATTCGATGGCCAGCATCGTGGTGATAGCCGGGTTGACGCACGTGCCCCACGCGTATCTGTACATCTCCTCGGCGCTGCGCAGCGTGGGCTCCGACGTTGAAGAAGCGGCGCGCACCGCCGGCGCTACGCCGCTGCAGGTGATGACCGCCGTCAGTCTGCCGATGGTGCGGCCGTCTATCTTGTACGCCGGGGTGCTGCTGTTCTTCCTCGGGCTGGAGGTGTTCGGCCTGATGCTGGTGCTGGGCGATCCGGAAGGCAACCTGGTGCTGGCGACCTACCTGTATCAGTTGACCAACAAGCTGGGCACGCCTTCTTACCACCTGATGGCGGCGGTAGCGGTGGTGCTGATCTGCATCACCATTCCATTGGTGATGCTGCAGCGCAGGCTGATGCGTACCGCCAACCGTTTCGTCACCGTCAAGGGCAAAGCCTCGCAGGCGCGCGCGCTGCCGCTGGGCAAATGGCGCTGGGTGGCCGGCGCGGTGGTGATGTTCTGGCTGACCGTGACCATCGGCGTGCCGCTGATCGGCGTAGTGCTGCGCGCCTTTATCTCCAACTGGGGCGTGGGCGTGTCTGTCTGGGACGAACTGTCGATCAACACCTTCCGCACCATCTGGGCGCAACCCAACCTGCTGCGCGCCATCGTCAACTCGATGGCGATCGGGGTGATCGGCGGGGCGCTGGCGGTGGCGTGCTATCTGTTTATCGGCATTGCCATGCACCGCAAGCCGGATGGCGCCACGCGCTTCCTCGACTACAGCGTGCTGGTGCCGCGCGCGGTGCCGGGGCTGTTGGCCGGCCTGGCGTTCCTGTGGGTGTTTCTGTTCCTGCCGATGTGGCTGGACAAATCGCTTAAGGAAGGCTGGCTGTCAGTGCTGCCGATGGCAGAATGGCTGCGCGAGAACGTGATCGTCTGGCTGCGTTCGCTGCGCAGCACCATCTTCAGCGTCTGGCTGGCCTACACCGTGGTGTGGATGGCTTACGGCCTGCGGCTGATCTCTTCTACGCTGCTGCAGGTGGGACCGGAGCTGGAGGAGGCGGCGCGCAGCGCCGGCGCCAGCCGCGGCCAGATCACCCGCCACGTCACCATTCCGCTGTCGCGCTACGGCCTGATCGGCTCCTGGTTGCTGATGTTCCTGATCTTTGAACGCGAATATTCCACCGGGGTGTATCTGCTGTCTCCGGGCACGGAAACCATCGGCTCGATGCTGGTTTCCCTGTGGGCCGCGGGCGCTATCGATATCGTCGCCGCGCTGTCGTTCATCAATATCCTGCTGGTGGTGCTGGGGCTGGGGATCGCCTTGCGCTTTGGAGTGAAATTACATGATTGAACTTTCGGTAGAGAACCTGCATTTGACCTATGGCGACAACCCGGTGTTGAAAGGGGTGTCGATGGATCTGAAACGGGGCGAAGTGGTCTCGCTGCTGGGCCCGTCGGGCAGCGGCAAAACCACGCTGCTGCGGGCGGTAGCCGGGCTGGAGAAACCGAGCCAGGGGCGGATCGTCATCGGCAACAGCGCGGTGTACAACGGCAGCGCACGCAGTGAAATTCCCGCCGAAGAGCGCAATCTGGGGCTGGTGTTTCAGTCCTACGCCCTGTGGCCGCATAAAACGGTGTTTGAGAACGTCGCTTACCCGCTGAAACTGCGTAAGACTGCCTCGGCGGAAATCGCCCAGCGGGTGCAGGCGGTGCTGGATCAGCTCGGGCTGGGGCATTTGGCCAAACGCCATCCGCACCAACTCTCCGGCGGCCAACAGCAGCGCGTGGCGATCGGGCGCGCGCTGGTCTACAACCCGCCGGTGATCCTGCTGGATGAGCCGCTGTCCAACCTTGACGCCAAGCTGCGCGAAGAGGCGCGAGTATTCCTGCGCGAGTTGATCATCAAGCTGGGTCTGTCGGCGCTGATGGTGACCCACGATCAGAACGAGGCGATGGCCATTTCCGATCGCATCCTGCTGCTCAATAACGGCAAAATCGAACAGCAGGGCACGCCGCAGGAGATGTACGGTTCGCCCACCACGCTGTTCACCGCCGAGTTCATGGGCAGCAACAACCGGTTGCCGGGCAAGGTCGTCGCGCTGGAAGGCGATCGGGCGCGCATCGAAGGTAAGGATTGGGCGCTGTGGGGCAAAGCGGGCGAAGGCGTGCAGGTCGGGCAGGAGGGCACGGCGGTGATCCGCGTCGAGCGCGTGCGGTTGGGTGAAGATCCGCAGGGCAACCAGCTTGAGCTGCCGTTGCTGACCAGCATGTATCTCGGCGATCGCTGGGAATACCTGTTCCGCACCGTGGCCGAAGATTTTGTAGTGCGCGCCTATGGCCACGAGGCGCGCGATCGGGCGCTGTGCCGGCTCTCCCTGCCGGCCGAGCATCTGTGGATATTCCCGAAAGCCTAACCAGGACGCCCGCCGATGCGGGCGCTCCGTTTACAAATCCAGCACCAGCCGGCTGCCTTTGGCGCGCGAGCAGCAGATCAACAGGGTCTGCTGCGCCGCGCGCTCTTCCTCACTGAGATATTGATCGCGGTGATCGGCTTCCCCTTCGACGATGCGGGTTTCGCAGGTGCCGCAAATGCCTTCGCGGCACAGGCACTCGACCCTGGCCGCCTTGCTGTTTTCCAGCGCCTGCAGGATGGTCATGTCTTGCGCCACTTCAAGCTCAATGCCCGATCGAGCCAGCACCAGCGTAAAGGCGCCGCCCGCTGTGTCTTCGGCGGCGAAGGCTTCGCTGTGTAAACGCGCGGCGTCGATACCCCGTTCGGCGGCGATCCGGTAGACCGCTTCATTTAGCGCCGCCGGGCCGCAGACGTAGATATGGGCGCCGGGTTCCACATCGGCCAGCGTGCGCGCCAGATCCAACCGGCCGCCAAGGCTGGAGACATGGCAACTGACGTTGTCTGCGAACGGCGCTTGCATCAACTGCTGCTGGAAGGTGTTGTGTTCCTCGCTGTGGAAGCAGTAGTGCAGATGGTAGCGTTGGCCGCTGCGTTGCAGCTCATGCAGATGGGCCATAAACGGCGTGATGCCGATGCCGCCGGCGATCAGCACGTGATGTTGCGCCTCCGGCGCCAGCGCGAACAGGTTATTCGGGGTGCTGATGGTCAGCGTATCGCCGACCGCCAGCCGGTCATGCATGAAGTCGGAACCGCCTTTGGAAGGGGACTCACGGCGCACGGCGATCTGGTAACGGTCGAGCTCGAACGGTGAGCTCAGCAGCGAATAGGCGTTGCTGTAGCGCTGCTCGCCGTCCTGCATTTGCACGATGATGTGGCTGCCGCCGCTGAAGGCGGGCAGCGGGCGGCCTTGCGGATCCGCCAGGGTAAAGCGCTTGACCTGTGCGGTGACGGTTTCGATGTCGACGACGCGAACATCAAGCATCTGATAGCTGGTCATTCATTGGCTCCAAAGCGCGGGCGTCCCCGCGCATGAAAAAGTTATACCGCCTGGCACAGGTATTTGAGCTCCAGATAGTCTTCGATGCCGTATTCGGAGCCTTCACGCCCCAGCCCCGACTGTTTCACCCCGCCGAACGGCGCCACCTCGTTGGAGATAAGCCCGGTATTGATGCCGACCATGCCGTACTCCAGCTGTTCCGAAACGCGCCAGATGCGCGCCGCATCGCGGGTGTAGAAGTAAGCGGCCAAGCCGTAGATGGTGTCGTTGGCCTGACGGATCGCCTCGGCTTCGTCATCGAACACTACCAGCGGCGCGACCGGGCCGAAGATCTCTTCTTCCAGCAGCAGCGAGCCGGGCTGCACGTCGCCCAGCACCGTCGGCGTGAAGAAATTGCCGCCCAGCGCGTGCGGCGTGGCACCGGTCAGCACCTGAGCGCCTTTGCTCAGCGCGTCATCGAGCAGCTCCAGCACCTTGTCGCGTGCCTTGCGGTTGATCAGCGGGCCGATCTGCACGCCGGCTTCGAAGCCGTTGCCGACCTGCAGCGCCGCCACGCGGGCGACAAACTTCTTGGCGAACTGCGGGTAAACGCCGCGCTGCACGTAGAACCGGTTGACGCAGACGCAGGTCTGCCCGGCGTTGCGGTATTTGGCGATCAGCGCGCCTTCCACCGCGGCATCGATGTCCGCATCGTCAAACACGATGAACGGCGCGTTGCCGCCCAGCTCCAGCGACACTTTCTTGATGGTGTCCGCGCTCTGGCGCATCAGCAGCCTGCCCACCGGCGTGGAGCCGGTAAAGCTGAGTTTGCGCACCTGCGGGTGGCGAGTCAGCTCGGCGCCGATCGCCTGTGAATTGCCGGTCACCACGTTGAATACCCCGGCGGGAATGCCGGCGCGTTCGGCCAGCTCGGCCATCGCCAGCGCCGAATAAGGGGTTTCGTTGGCGGGTTTGACCACCAGCGTACAGCCGGCCGCCAGCGCCGGCGCGGCCTTGCGGGTGATCATCGCCGCCGGAAAGTTCCAGGGCGTGATCGCCGCGCACACGCCGATGCCCTGTTTCAGCACCATCAGGCGTTTATCGCTGCTCGGCGACGGAATGATGTCGCCGTTGGCGCGCTTGGCCTGTTCGGCGAACCATTCGATAAAGGAGGCGGCGTAGCGGATCTCACCCAGCGATTCCGCCAGCGGTTTGCCTTGCTCCAGCGTCATCAGGTTGGCCAGATCCTGCTGGTGCTCCAGCATCAGTTCGAACCAGCGGCGCAACAGCTGCGCGCGCTGTTGCGCCGGCAGCGCGCGCCAGCCTTCCAGCGCCTGCTGGGCGGCGTCGATCGCCTGTTCGGTTTCGGCCGTCGCCATGTTGGGCACGCTGCCGATTGGCCGGCCGGTGGCGGGATCGCTCACCGGCAGGGTTTCCTGGTTGTCGGCGTCGCGCCATTGGCCGTTGATATATGCCTGTTGGCGGAATAGCGCCCGATCGGAAATTTTCACAAGAACCTCACAAGTCAGGGGAAAGGGGCCCGCGGGCCCCGTCGCATCAAGGTTGATAAACCTGCGCCAGCAGGTTGTGGAAGTGGGCGATGCCGTGTTCGCTGACGCCGCTGCCGGCGCCGTCGGCCATGATGCGCCCCTGGCCGCGATAGCCGCGCGACTTCAGGCCTTTTTGCACGCTTTCCACCAGCCGCAAATCTTCCGGGCGGAACACGTCGCGGTACCAGTCGATCAGTTTGAGCTGTTCGTCGCTCAAATCGGTGTTGGTGAAGTAGATGTCGTAGTGCTGCAGGGTGGTTTCCGCATCGACCGGGAACTCATAGATCACCGTCATCATGCCTTCCAGCGGCGGCATGTTGAACATGGTGCACGGCCACAGCCAGATGCCGTGGAAGCTGGATTCTTTGCCCTCTTCAAACTTGAACGACTGCTCGGAAGGGCGGGCGTAGCCGAACTGCAGCGTCCAGTTGCCGTGCAGGGTGTGCCAGTAGCGATCGACCTGCACCGAGTCGGCGAAGCCGGGGTGTGCCGGGCCGCAGTGGTAGCACTCGAGGTAGTTGTCGACGATGTTCTTCCAGTTGGCCGGAGTGCGGGTGACGAAGCGTGCCGCCAGCTTGAGATCGTCGACCTGCGGGCAGGCCTCGCGCACTTTGGCGCCGAGGCCCGGCAACTGGTCTTCCACCGTGCCGGCCTGCGAGTCCAGATTGACGTAAATAAACCCGGCGTACTCTTCGACCCGCACCGGCATCAGGTGCGAGTTTTCCTTATCAAAGTTCTGCACGTTTTCGCAGTTGCGCGCGTGCGCCAGCTCGCCGTCCAGCTTGAACGCCCAGGCGTGATAAGGGCAAGTGATGACGTTCTTCGCCCGGCCGTCGCCCGCCAGCAGTTGGTGGCCGCGGTGCGGGCAGACGTTGTAAAAGGCGCGCAGCACGTTGTCGCGGCCGCGCACCACCAGAATGTTTTCACCGATGATCTCGCGGGTGATGTAGTCGTTCGGTTGGGCAAGCTCGCTGCGGTGCGCCACACAAATCCAACTGGTGGCGAACACCTGCTCTTTTTCGTGCTCGAACGCCGCCTGGTGGGTATAGAACCGGGCTGGAATGGTGTAAGCCTCGCGGGCGTCGGCGCAGAAATCTTTCGGTAAGGTAAATTCAGGGATCAGAGTGCTCATAAGTTAACCTTCCTCTTTTCTTATTGTCATTTCGCCATAGGGCGCGGTTGATACGACGATGGAGCGGGGAGTTCGGCGGCCGCCGGTGCTTCGGGCAGCGCCGGCGGGCTGCTTTCGATCAGGTGCGCCGGGATGGCCGCGTAGTCCTGCTTTAGCCAGCGGGCAAAGCCGTAGGTTTTCACCAGCAGCACCAGCAGGAACGGCAGCGCGGTCAGGATCACCGTGGTTTTCATGGTGTCCAGCGAGGCGCCGGTAAACAGGATCGACAGCGGGATCAGGGTGATCACCACGCACCAGAACAGGCGCAGCATCGGACTGGGATCTTGCCCCTCCTGCAGGTTGCGGGTGCTGGTGGCGGCCATGGTGTAGGCCACCGCGTCCATGTGCGAGGCCAGGAAAATGATCATGATGAACAGATAGGCGGCCAGGAACAGCTTGCCGAGCGGCAGCGCCGTCAGCAGCATCTGCACGGCGGTTTCGCCACCCTGGGTGCTGAGGATCTCCGGCACGTTGAGCTGCCCGCTGATGAACTGGTGCATGGCGTAGCTTTCCAGCGAGCCGAAGAAGAACCAGCAACCGAGGGTGCTGCCGAGCAACAAGGCCCAGATCACCTCTTTAATCTTGCGGCCGCGCGAGACGCGGGTGACGAACATCGCCACGCCCGGGGTATAGGAGATCCACCACAGCCAGTAGAACACCGTCCAGCTGCGGCTGAAGCTGCCGTCGCCCATCGGATCGGTGAACAGGCTCATCTGCAGGAAGTTTTGCGCCGTCAGGCCGATGGCGTTGATGGTGTTGTTGATGGTGAACTCGGTCGGGCCGACCAGCAGCACCAGCCCGGCGAAGGCGAAGGCACCCCAGCCGACCATTTTGCTCAGGCGCTGCATGCCGCCGTCGATGCCGATGTAAGAGCTGAGACAGAAGATCACCGCGGCCAGCAGGATCACCGTCGCCTGCACCACGAAATTGTCCGGGATGCCGGTCAGTGCCGTCAGCCCACGGGTAAAGGTAGAGGCCGTCAGCACCAGTGAAATTGTGAGGGCGCCGACGGTGGCGACCAGGAAGATCAGATCCACCAACCGCCCGATCGGGCCGTTGGCGCGCACACCGGTGATGGCGGAAATGATCCCCGATAGGCTGAGCCCTTTGTTCTTACGCACGTGGAAGTGGTAGGCCATGATCAGCGAGGCGAGGGCATAGGTCGCCCAGGCGCTCAGGCCCCAGTGGAAGAAGGAGTAGCTGATGCTGTATTCCAGCGCCTTCGGGGTGCGCGGCGCGATGTTCAGCCCCGGCGTCTGGTAATAATACGCCCATTCCATCACCCCCCAGTACAGGGTGGACGAGCCCAGGCCAGCGCAGATGAACATGAACAGCCAGGCTAACGTGGAGTACTGCGGTTTGCCTTCGCCGAGGCGGATGTTGCCGTATTTGCTCAACGCCAGATACAGCACCACCAGCAGGGCGATCAGCACCAGGATTTGAATGGTTGAGCCGAACAGCCGGGTGACGCCGTTGAAAATGGTGTTGGCGATAAGCGCGGATTGAGCTGGAAAGAGCATCAGGCAAATGGCGATCAGCGCAATACTGCACAGGCTGATGGCGATGAGCGTGACATCCTTTTTAGGGGTGCTCTGCATGGGAGTGAACTCCTGTTATCGGTGGTGGGCCGGTGCGCGAAGCGTAGGGTGCGCCCGGGCCTTATTGGTTTGAACCCTTTGTTTTGTTACACCGCGAGGAGCAACCGCCCCGGCAGAACGCCACCGGAAATGTTTACTCTTCATTAACATTTTTGAGTGTGCACAAATTACGGGAGGGCCACAATTGGGGCATCTGTAAAAGGATAAAACACAGTATGTAAACAATTTGTTGTGATCTTGGCCGGGGTATTGGCGTGCTTTCTGCGGTGGTTTTCAACGGATTTGCGGCGGCGATCGAAGCGGAAAAGCGGACATGGCAAAGCAGGGCGCGAAAACGCGCCCTGCGCAGGAAAATCAGCGGTGTTTAGCGTTGCAGCAGGGCGGCGATCGCCTGGCCGACTTGCTGAGTGGAGGCATCGCCGCGCATATCCGGCGTGCGCGGCCCGTCGGCGATGATGCGCTCGATCGCCTGCAGGATGCCGTCGTGTGCCTGGCGGTAACGGGCATCGCCGTCGCCGAGGAAGTCCAGCATCATCGCGCCGCTCCAGATCATGGCGATCGGGTTGGCGATGTTTTTGCCGAAAATGTCCGGCGCCGAGCCGTGCACCGGCTCGAACAGCGACGGGAAGTTGCGCTCCGGGTTCAGGTTGGCCGACGGCGCAATGCCGATAGTGCCGGTGCAGGCCGGGCCGAGATCAGACAAAATATCGCCGAACAGGTTGGAGGCCACCACCACGTCGAAGCGTTCGGGGTTCAGCACGAAGCGCGCGCATAGAATATCTATGTGCTGCTTGTCCCAGGCGATGTCCGGATACCGGCGCGCCATCTCCGCCACGCGCTCATCCCAGTACGGCATGCTGATGGCCATGCCGTTGGACTTGGTGGCTGCGGTCAGGCGCTTGCGCGGGCGCTGTTGCGCCAGCTCAAAGGCGTACTTGAGGATGCGGTCCACGCCCTGACGGGTGAAGACCGATTCCTGGATCACCATCTCGCGTTCAGTGCCTTCGAACATCCGTCCGCCGAGCGAGGAGTATTCCCCTTCGGTATTTTCGCGCACCACGTAGAAATCGATATCGCCCGGCTGTTTGTTCGCCAGCGGGCAGGGCACGCCGGGAAACAGCCGTACTGGGCGCAGGTTGACGTACTGCTCGAAGTCGCGGCGGAATTTCAACAGCGACCCCCACAGCGAAATGTGATCGGGCACCGTATCCGGCCAGCCGACGGCGCCGAAGTAGATGGCATCGAAGCCCTTGAGCTGCTCAAACCAATCGTCCGGCATCATCTGGCCGTGGTGCTGGTAGTAGTCGCAGCTGGCCCACTCGAAAGTGTCGAATTCCAGCGACAGATCCCAGCGTGCCGCCGCCGCTTGCAACACTCGTATGCCTTCCGGCAACACTTCCCGCCCGATACCGTCCCCGGGGATGGCGGCAATTTTATAGGTTTTGCTCATACAGAGGTCTCATTTGTAGGTAGGGGAGATTGACAACACTCTTATCCTATAATTGACTAACTGTTAATCAACCCTGAAAACGGTGAAACATAAAACACGAATCATGAACAATATGCCGATCCTGAGTGACCTGCGGGTGTTCGTGCTGGTGGCGCGCCGCGCCGGGTTTGCCGCCGCCGCCGAAGAGCTGGGCGTGTCGCCGGCCTTTATCAGCAAACGCATTGCGTTGCTGGAAAAAGCGCTGGACGTGTCGTTGCTGCACCGCACCACGCGGCGAGTGGCGATCACCGAAGACGGCGAACGCATCTACGAATGGGCGCAGCGCATTCTCAACGACGTCGATCAGATGATGGACGAGCTGTCCGAGGTGCGTCAGGCGCCGCAGGGCATGCTGCGCGTGGTCAGCAGCTTCGGCTTCGGCCGGCGTTTCGTGGCGCCGGCGCTGTCGGCGCTGGCGCGGCAGTACCCGCAGCTGGAGCTGCGGCTCGACGTGTCCGATAGGCTGGTGGATCTGGTCAGCGAAGGGTTCGATCTGGATATCCGCATCGGCGACGATATCGCCCCCAATTTGATTGCGCGCAAGCTGGCGGACAATCAGCGCATCTTGTGCGCTTCGCCGGCGTACCTGCAGCGCCACGGCGTGCCGAAAAACCCGGCGGAGCTGGCGGGCCGCACCTGTTTGGTGATCAAGGAACGCGATCACCCGTTCGGGCTGTGGCGGCTGCAGGGGCCGGGCGGCGAAGAGACGGTGAAGGTGACGGGGGCGCTGGCGTCGAACCACGGCGAGATCGTGCACCAGTGGTGCCTGGACGGGCAGGGCGTTGCGCTGCGTTCCGCCTGGGACGTAAAAGAGAACATCGACAGCGGCAGATTGGTGCACATCCTGCCGGAGTATTATCAGCCGGCCAACATCTGGGCGGTGTACGTTTCCCGGCTGGCAACGTCGGCGAAAGTGCGGGTGACGGTCGAATTTTTGCGCGACTATTTTCGTGAGCACTACGGCGAAACGGGGCCGGCGAGCGAAAATTCGTCGCGGTCTTGAGGCCAAAAATGTGCGCCAGATCATCTTATGCTCGTAAAACTCCCCTCCGTTACCTGAGGAACTGTCGCACCTGTTCCTTTTGCCAAAACTTTGGTTTATGCTCAGCTGAAGCGTTTCAGTTGAAGCACTCTTCAACAGAAATGCCGATGTGACGGCGGTGAAAAACCGCTGAAGCGCGGGAATAATGCAAACTCGGCGATTCACAGCGGGCGGTACGATCCACTACTCTATGCGGGTTAGTGAGACAACCAGTCAGCGCCGGGCGGCGCCGGTGAGTCACCCGGCGTGGACGGCCCTTTTTCAGGAGCAGCATGACCATCCGCATAGCGATAAACGGCTTTGGCCGCATCGGCCGCAGCGTATTGCGCGCACTGTACGAATCGGGACGACGGGCGGAAATCTCCGTGGTGGCGATCAACGAGCTGGCGAACGCCGAAGGCATGGCCCATCTGCTGAAGTACGATTCCAGCCACGGCCGCTTTGCGTGGGATGTGCGGCAAGAGTGCGACACGCTGAGCGTCGGAGACGACGCGATTCGCCTGTTGCATCAGCCGGCGGTGGAGCAGTTGCCCTGGGGCGAACTGGGCGTCGACGTGGTGCTGGACTGCAGCGGCGTGTACGGCAGCCGGGCGGATGGCGAAGCCCATCTGGCGGCGGGGGCGAAGAAAGTGCTGTTCGCCCATCCGGGCGGCAACGATCTGGACGCCACCATCGTGTTTGGCGTCAACCATCAGACGCTGCTGGCGGAACACCGCATCGTGTCCAACGCCTCGTGCACCACCAACTGCATTATTCCGGTGATCAAGCTGCTGGACGACGCCTACAGCATCGAGTCCGGCACCGTGACCACCATTCACTCGGCGATGAACGATCAGCCGGTGATCGACGCGTATCACGCGGATTTGCGGCGCACCCGCGCGGCGAGCCAGTCGATCATTCCGGTCGATACCAAGCTGGCCGCGGGCATCACCCGCATCTTCCCGCAGTTTTGCGATCGCTTCGAGGCTATCTCGGTGCGCGTGCCGACCATCAACGTGACGGCTATCGATCTTAGCGTCAGCGTGAGCGCCGCGGTGAAGGTGGCGGAGGTCAACCAGCTGTTGCAAAAGGCCGCACGGGAATCATTTCGTGGTATAGTTGACTACACGGAATTACCATTGGTCTCGATTGATTTTAACCATGACCCGCACAGCGCTATCGTCGACGGTACGCAGACCCGGGTCAGCGGGCAGCACCTGATAAAGACCTTGGTCTGGTGCGACAATGAATGGGGCTTTGCCAATCGGATGTTGGATACAACACGGGCAATGGCCGCCAGCGGTTTCTAGTACGGCGGCGCCGGCGTGATTGGCGCGCTGCTCAGGCAATTTTATAGAGATTCAATAAAGAGGGTTCACCATGTCTGTAATTAAGATGACCGATCTGGATCTGGCGGGTAAACGCGTACTGATCCGCTCCGATCTGAACGTGCCGGTAAAAGACGGTAAAGTGACTTCCGACGCGCGTATCCGCGCTTCCCTGCCGACTATCGAAGCTGCGCTGAAGCAAGGCGCCCGCGTGATGGTAACCTCCCACCTGGGTCGTCCTACCGAAGGCGAGTACAACGAAGAATTCTCCCTGCTGCCTGTGGTCAACTACCTGAAAGATCATCTGAAATCCCCAGTGCGTCTGGCGAAGGATTATCTGGATGGCGTCGACGTCGCCGAAGGCGAACTGGTGGTGCTGGAAAACGTTCGCTTCAACAAGGGCGAGAAGAAAGACGACGAAACCCTGTCCAAGAAATACGCGGCGCTGTGCGACGTGTACGTGATGGACGCGTTCGGCACCGCGCACCGCGCGCAGGCTTCCACCCACGGCGTGGGCAAGTTCGCGCCTGTCGCCTGTGCCGGCCCGCTGCTGTCCGCCGAGCTGGAAGCGCTGGGCAAGGCCCTGGGCAACCCGGCCCGTCCGATGGTCGCCATCGTGGGCGGCTCTAAAGTCTCCACCAAACTGACCGTGCTGGATTCCCTGTCCAAAATCGCCGATCAGCTGATCGTCGGCGGCGGCATCGCCAACACCTTCGTGGCGGCGCAGGGCAACAACGTGGGCCAGTCCCTGTACGAACCGGATCTGATCCCGAACGCGCAGAAACTGCTGGAAACCTGCGACATCCCGATTCCGACCGACGTGCGCGTGGCGACCGAGTTCTCCGAAACCGCGACCGCGACCGTGAAGCAGGCCAACGAGATCCAGGACAACGAGCAAATTCTGGATATGGGCGACGTCTCTGCCGAGCGTCTGGCCGTTATCCTGAAGAACGCCAAGACCATTCTGTGGAATGGCCCGGTTGGCGTATTCGAGTTCCCTAACTTCCGTAAGGGCACCGAAATTGTCGCCCGCGCGATCGCCGATAGCGACGCCTTCTCTATCGCTGGCGGCGGCGACACTCTGGCAGCCATCGATCTGTTCGGTATCGCTGACAAAATTTCCTACATCTCCACCGGCGGTGGCGCATTCCTGGAATTCGTTGAAGGGAAACCGCTGCCTGCAGTCGTGATGCTGGAAGAGCGCGCTAAGCAGTAATTCAGACAACGGGAGGCGAAAGCCGCCCGTTTGTTTTATACCGCGCGGCTCACGCTGCGCGGCGTGAAAACATCGATTTACATCCATCTACGGCCGACGAAACAGGACAAAGTAACATGTCTAAAATTTTTGATTTCGTAAAACCGGGTGTCATCACGGGTGATGACGTTCAGAAAGTCTTCGCAGTTGCTAAAGAGAACAACTTTGCGCTGCCAGCGGTAAACTGCGTGGGTACCGACTCCATCAACGCAGTGCTGGAAGCCGCGGCTAAAGTGCGCGCGCCGGTTATCGTTCAGTTCTCCAACGGCGGCGCCGCGTTCATCGCCGGCAAAGGCGTGAAGACCGATGTGCCTCAGGGTGCAGCGATTCTGGGCGCTATCTCTGGCGCACACCACGTTCACCAGATGGCTGAACACTACGGCGTGCCGGTGATCCTGCACACCGACCACTGCGCGAAGAAACTGCTGCCATGGCTGGACGGCCTGCTGGACGCCGGCGAGAAGCACTTCGCCGCTACCGGCAAACCGCTGTTCTCTTCCCACATGATCGATCTGTCTGAAGAATCTCTGGAAGAAAACATCGAGATCTGCAGCGCCTACCTGAAGCGCATGGCCAAAATCGGCATGACGTTGGAAATCGAACTGGGCTGCACCGGCGGTGAAGAAGATGGCGTGGACAACAGCCATATGGACGCTTCCGCACTGTACACCCAGCCGGAAGACGTGGCTTACGCGTACGAAAAACTGAACGCCATCAGCCCGCGCTTCACCATCGCAGCCTCCTTCGGTAACGTGCACGGCGTGTACAAGCCAGGCAACGTTAAGCTGACTCCGACCATCCTGCGTGATTCTCAGGACTACGTGTCCAAGAAATTCAACCTGCCGCACAACAGCCTGAACTTCGTGTTCCACGGCGGTTCCGGTTCTACCGACGCAGAGATCAAAGAGTCTGTGGGTTACGGCGTGATCAAAATGAACATCGACACCGACACCCAATGGGCGACCTGGGATGGCATCCTGCAGTACTACAAAGCGAACGAAGCTTACCTGCAGGGCCAGCTGGGCAACCCGAAAGGCGCCGATCAGCCGAACAAGAAATACTATGATCCACGCGTATGGCTGCGCGCAGCGCAGACCAGCATGGTGACGCGTCTGGAGCAGGCTTTCAAAGATCTGAACGCGGTAGACGTTCTGTAATCTTCGGCACCTGTTGCACGTGCATAAGGCTCCCTGCGGGGAGCCTTTTTCGTTTTCAGCCCAGCAGGCCGGCACCGACGTTGATCGACAGGCCCAGGATCAGCATGTTGAACACGAACGAAATAACCGACTGCACGAGCGCGATTTTACGCACCTCCGCGGCGCCGACCGCCACGTCGGCCGTTTGCGACGCGACCGCGATGGTGAAGGAGAAGTAGGCAAAGTCCAGATAGGTCGGCTCGGTGAGATTGCCGGGAAACAGCAGCGGCAAGGGATCCTGCTGTGCGCCCTGACGGTAAAACTGATGGGCATAGTGCATGGTGAAGGCGGTCGGCAGCAGCAGCCAGGAGACTGCCAGCGTTGCGCCGGTTAACGCCAGATGTAGCGTTTTCAGCGAGTCGCTGGCCTGTTTGGCGCTGCTCAATTCGAACAGGATCGCCAGAATGCTCACCAGACAACCGAAACTGACCAGCGCCAACACCGTGCTGGCGCTTTCATCCTGTCGCCGAGCGATCTGGCGAATGTGCTGCGGTGTGCTGACCAGCATCAGCCGCCAGAGAAACAGCAGATAGAGCCAGGCCAGCGTATTCCAGCCGATCATCAGGCGCTGCAGCAACGAGAGCTGGGCGGGCAGCAGCAGAAAGCACAACAGCCCGGCACCGACGGAAAACAGCAGCCTGGGCCGCACTTGCCAATAGTGTTTGAGCGAAGAGCGAATGTGCATGAAGAACGGATCCCTAGTCGTGAAATAGCCAACGCGCTGTTTTCAGCATAGAAGACGCGGCGGGCGGTTTCGGCTATTTTTAACGCTGACGGTTGGCATGAGCCTTTAATGTTGGTTACCCTTAGGCGGTGGTTTCCTACTGGCTGCCGAGGCCAGTGTATTTTTGCGAGTTTCTCCCGTTAGGGACTGAGTTAGGACGACACGAATGAAAGATTTGAATGTAGTAGACGGCATCAACGGTGCCGGCAACTGGTTGGTGAAGAACCAGGATCTGTTGATCCAGTACGCGGTGAATATCGTCGCCGCCATCGTTATCCTGATCATCGGTTCGATCGTGGCCCGCGTGGTCGGCAATGCGCTGAACCGCGTGATGAAGCTGCGCGGCATCGACGCCACGGTGGCAGACTTCCTGTCGGCGATCGTGCGCTACGGCGTGCTGGCGTTCACCTTCATCGCCGTGCTGGGGCGTGTCGGCGTGCAGACCACCTCGGTGATCGCCGTGCTGGGTGCCGCCGGTTTGGCTGTCGGTCTGGCGCTGCAAGGCTCGCTGTCTAACTTCGCCGCCGGCGTGCTGCTGGTGATCTTCCGCCCGCTGCGCGTGGGTGAATATGTCGATCTGGGCGGCGTGGCCGGTACCGTCGATCAGGTGCAGATTTTCTCCACCACCCTGCGCACCGCAGACAACAAAACCATCGTGGTGCCGAACGGTAAAATCATCGCCGGCAACATCATCAACTACTCCCGCGAGCCGAACCGCCGTGTGGATATCGTGGTGGGCGTGGCCTACAACGCCGATATCGACGTGGTGAAGAAGGTGCTGGGCGATGTGATCGCCGCCGACAAACGCATCATGCACGCTAAAGGCGTGACTGTGCGTCTGAACGAGATGGCGCCATCTTCCCTGAACTTTGTGACCCGTTCCTGGACCACCAATGCGGAATACTGGAACGTGTACTTCGATCTGATGGAAAACTTCAAGCGCGCGCTGGATGCCCACAACATCGGCATTCCGTTCCCGCAAATGGACGTGCACCTGTATCGCACCGAAGACGCTTCCGCCAAGGCGGAATAACACAGAAGGGGGCCTTGGCCCCCTTTTTTACTGCAGGCCGAGACGCTACCGATGGCGTCTCGGCCTTTTCTTTTAGGGCGGTCAGATGTCCGCTGCCGGCTCCGTGAGCGGCACGCGGCGGCGCAGGCTGAGGCGATAAAGCAGGAAGATGGCGGCGGCGCCCAACAGCGCCGGCAGCGCCAGCCAGAGGAAGAACACCTCCGTCGAGCCGGCGGCGGTCATCATCCAGGCGCCGAGCATCGAGCCGACGATCGAACCAAAGCGGCCATTGGCCATGGCCCAACTGACGCCGGTCACGCGGGCTGCGGTCGGGTAAAGGGTGGCGGAAACCAGGTTCAGGCCGTTCTGCGCGCCGGCCACGCCGAAGCCGATAAGGAACACGACGGCGGCCAGCGTGTAGACGTCGCCCATCAGATACCCGGTCGCGCCAATCACCAGCGCGGCGCCCAGGTAGGAGACGGCCAGCACGCGGTAGGGCCCGACCCGATCCATCAGCAGCGCCATCAGAATGGCGCCCAGGGTGCCGCCGAGCGGCACCATCGCGCCGATGCGCGAGGCATGGGCGATATCGTAACCGGCGTCTTTGAGGATCGTCGGCAGCCAACTGGTGAGCAGGTAAAACACGAACAGCGAACAGAAGAATGCCGCCCACAGCAGCAGGGTGCGCACGGCGCGCCCTTCGATAAACAGGTGCGAGATCGGCGACCTGGCCTGCGCCGGGCGCTCGTCATCGACGATGGTTACCCCCGTCCAACGCTGGCCGGTGATACGCTCGACCACCCGGCGCAGCCGATCGGCATGTTTGGCGCTGGCGGCCATAAAGCGTACTGATTCGGGCATCTGCCAGGCCAACAGCGGCAGCAGCGCCAACGGCGCGATGCCACCGACCAGCAGCAGGCCGCGCCAGCCGAACGCCGGGATGATCTGCCCGGCCAGCAGGCCGCCCAGGGCTAACCCAGCGGTAAAGCCGCTCCAACTCAGGGTGACCATCAGCATGCGGCGGCGCGCCGGTGAGTACTCTGAGCTGAGGGTAATGCAAGTCGGTATCGCGCCCCCGAGGCCAATGCCGGTGATGAAGCGCAGCAGGGTCAGGGACTCGATTGAATGCGTATAGGCCGAAGCCAGGGTGCAGCCGCCAAACACCAGCACCGCGACGAGCAGCACGCGTTTGCGGCCGAAGGCGTCGGCGATCGGTCCGAACAGCAGGCTGCCGATCAGCAGGCCGAACAGTCCTGCACCGAAGGCGGGAGAGAGCTGAGCGGGCAGCAGATCCCACTCTTCGCGCAGCGCCGGGGCGATATAGCCGATGATGGCGGTATCGAAACCGTCCAGCAGGGCAATGAGGAAACACAGGGTGAGGATCAGGATTTGGTAGGGGGAGATCCTGGCGCGATCGATGATTTCGCTGATGCGAGCGGTATTTGGGCTCATGGTTATTCCACTGTTATTCGGCTGGTGTGGGCTGGCTGAGGGCTGTTCAGGCCAGGCCTGAACCAAAACCGCTGTGGCTGGCATCGCGTAGAAATCCGAGTATACACCAGAGCGGGGACGTTGCGGGGAGGGGGAATTGATGATAATCGCCCGCCACAGGAGGTGCCTGTGGCGGGCGCTGGCAAGGTTATTTGGCTAACAGCTCTCGGCGCACGATCTCGGCACCTGCGCTTAACGCATTCAGCTTGCCGCGGGCGACCTGACGGGGCAGGGGGGCCATGCCGCAGTTGGTCGACGGATAGAGCTTGTCGGCATCGACAAACTGCAGCGCTTTGCGCAGCGTAGCGGCCACTTCTTCCGGCGTCTCAACGGCATGATTCGCTACGTCGATGGCGCCGACCATCACCTTTTTGCCGCGGATCAGTTCAAGCAGATCCATCGGCACGTGCGAGTTATGGCACTCCAGGGAGATGATATCGATGTTGGACGTTTGCAGTTTCGGAAACGCCTCTTCATATTGCCGCCATTCCGAGCCCAGCGTCTTTTTCCAGTCGGTATTGGCTTTAATCCCATATCCATAGCAGATATGTACGGCGGTTTCACACTTAAGCCCTTCAATGGCTCTTTCCAGGGCGGCAATGCCCCAGTCATTCACCTCGTCAAAGAACACGTTAAATGCGGGCTCATCAAACTGAATAATGTCGACGCCGGCGGCCTCGAGCTCTTTAGCTTCCTGATTGAGGATCTTGGCGAACTCCCAGGCCAATTTCTCGCGGCTTTTATAGTGGTTGTCATAAAGCGTGTCGATCATGGTCATCGGCCCCGGCAGGGCCCATTTAATCGGCTGCTTGGTCAGCTGGCGTAAAAATTTGGCGTCTTCAACGAAAACGGGTTTTTGGCGCGAGACCGCCCCCACAACGGTTGGCACGCTCGCCTCGTAGCGATTGCGGATTTTAACCACTTCGCGTTTCTCGAAATCGACGCCGCTGAGGTGTTCGATAAACGTCGTGACGAAGTGCTGGCGCGTTTGCTCGCCATCGCTGACGATATCGATGCCGGCCTGTTGTTGCTCTGCCAGCGACAAACGCAAGGCGTCCTGTTTCCCTTCGATTAATTCTTCATTCTGCAATTTCCAAGGCGACCACAGGGTTTCCGGTTGGGCCAGCCAGACAGGTTTGGGCAAGCTGCCGGCGGTCGACGTAGGGAGCAATATTTTCATAATAGATGACCTGTATTTGAGTGAATCAAAGCGCGTAGTGAGCAGACCATTGCTCAAGAAGAGGTTTGTAGGGTTTGATAAATTGCTCTTCCGTAAATTTCCCCTGCTCAATCGCTAACTGGCTACGCTCTTCGCGATCGTAAACAATCTTGGTTAATGAATGATCCTGGTTATTCAGGCTTGGCTGATAGCATTGCCCCGCCGCCGAGTTGGCATTGTAAATTTCAGGCCGATAAATTTTCTGGAAGGTCTCCATCGTGCTTATGGTGCCGATCAGTTCCAGATCGGTGTAATCGCTCAGCAAATCCCCGGGGAAATAAAACGCCAGGGGCGCGACGCTATTTTTCGGCATGAAGTAGCGCACCTGCAGGCCCATTTTTTTAAAATACCGGTCGGTCAGCGAAGCGCCGTCTTGCCGATACTCGTCGCCCAACACCGGGTGTTGATTGCCCGTCCGATGGTAGGTGTCTTTGCTGGACACGCTGAGGCAGATCACCGGCGGTTTGCTGAAATTTTCATGGTATTCGTTTGAATTGACGAAGTGCTTAAAGATATTGCCGTGCAAATCGCCGAAATCATCCGGAATGGTAAATTCCGCCGTGTTTTTATTGTGCGCCGGCAGCAAGACGCTAAAGTCGTAGTCGCGCACGTAAGAGGAGAAATTGTTCCCAACGATGCCCTCGATACGCTTTTGCGTTTTTTTATCAATGATGTTGGTTTTCAGGATTTCGATCACCGGGAAGCTGGCACCCTGATCTTCAACGCGCATCTCAACCGAAATGATTTCAAGTTCGACCGAATAGCGGTCGGCCTTGGGGTTATCCCAATGCGCCAACGTATTGAAGCGGTTGTTAATCATCACCAGCGTATTGCGCAGGTTCTCCCGGCGGTTTTCCCCTCTGGCCAAATTGGCGAAGTTGGTGGTGATACGCGTACTTTCAGAAGGGTTATAATCTTCATCGAAAGAACTGCTCTTAATCGTAAAGGTAAAGTCTCTATTCATCGTCTTATAGCATCCTGTTATATGGTATGACGGCTGGATTTATCCATTTTTTTCAATTGGTTGTTTTTCTCTTTTTTTCATTCAGCCGATTTCATATTGTCTGTCGTTAATGAGGTCTATTTTTGCCAGAGTCCCGCAGGGAGTGAAAGAGACTTAATTTCATTACCACATGAGCGCTATTCATGATCTGGCGTTCGGGTCGGTTTATCGCCGTTGCCCTGCAGCGCAAACCGCCAACGTACCGGGCCGGCAACCTGGTGCAGCCTGAAAAATTACGGGTATAATCCCCCCATGATCCCACGGCTTCAGACACGAACATGACAAAACTCACCTTACAAGAGCAGATGCTCAAAGCGGGCTTGGTAACCAGCAAGAAAATGGCCAAAGTCCAAAGAACGGCTAAAAAATCACGCGTTCAGGCCCGTGAGGCCAGAGAGGCGGTGGAAGAGAATAAAAAGGCGCAGCTTGAGCGCGATAAAGCGCTGAACGAGCAGCAAAAGCAAGCCGCGCTGTCCAAAGAATACAAGGCGCAGGTGAAGCAACTGATCGAGATGAACCGCATCGTTCTGGCGAAAGGTGATATCGGTTTCAACTTCACCGACGGCAACCTGATCAAGAAAATCCTGGTGGATAAGGCGACGCAGACTCAGCTGATCAATGGCCGTCTCGCCATTGCCCGCTTGGTGGTCGAGAACCGGGAAGAGTGTGAATACGCGATTATCCCCGCGAGCGTCGCCGATAAAATCGCGCAGCGCGATGCGGCCAGCATTGTGCTGCACAGTGCGCTGAGTCAGGAAGAGCAGGATGAAGACGATCCGTACGCCGACTTTAAAGTGCCCGACGATTTGATGTGGTAAGCCGCGTTCAGAACGGCGCGGCGTGACGAGCGGCGATCCGCTCTCCGCTGATGGGGTGCACAAAGTCCAGCTCGCTGGCGTGCAGCATCAGCCGCGGCGTCTGTTCGGTACCCGGCAGCAGGCGCCCGCCGTACAGATCGCAGCCTAAAATAGGGTGGCCCAACTGCCGGCTGTGAATACGCAGCTGGTGGGTGCGCCCGGTCTCCGGGGTGAGCTGCACCCGCGTCAGCGGCAGCGAGATCCCGCCTTCCGTTTCACGATAAAAACGCTCGACGACCCGATAGCGGGAGCGGGCGGGCTTGCCGTGGAGGGCGCAAATCGACATCAGCGGGAACAGCGCCGGATCTTTGGCGATCGCCGCGTCTATGACCCCTTCGTTATTCGCCAGATGGCCGCACAGCAGCGCGCTGTACACTTTGCTGACGGTGCGCTCGCTGAACTGCCGGCAGAGCGCGGCGTTGGCGGCCTTGTTGCGGGCCACCACCATCAACCCGGACGTGCCGAAATCCAGGCGGTGCACCAGGGCGCAGCCGGGGAAGATCTGTACCAGCCGGTGGTGTACCGAATCGAGATTCTGCGGATTCTTGCCCGAGAGGCTGAGCAGCCCGGCCGGTTTATTGATCAGCGCCAGATGATCGTCCTGATAGAGGATCTCTATTGGGTCATGGCATGGCGGGGCAATAAAGGTATCGGTGATCGTAGACATCGGGCGGCCGGCTGGTGGGTGGGGGCGGATGATAGCGAATTTCGCGTCGATGAGCGAATGCGGTTTTCGTTACACTGCGGCTCATGCCCGTTGGCACCCGATGCGGCAAAGCATCGGGTGCCACGGTTAAGTCCCCGGCGCTCTACTGCCCGTAGTAGGCGTTTTGGCCGTGTTTGCGCAGGTAGTGTTTGTCCAACAGCTCGCGTTGCATGCTGTGAATGCCCGGCGTCAGCTGGCGCGAGAAAATGCCCATGTAGGCGATCTCTTCTAGCACCACCGCATTATGCACCGCGTTGTGGGCGTCTTTGCCCCAGGCGAAGGGGCCGTGGGCATTGACCAGTACCGCCGGGATCGCGTTGGGATTGATATCGCGCTGGCGGAAGGTTTCGATAATCACGTTGCCGGTTTCCAGTTCGTAATCGTGCTCAATTTCATCCTGGGTCATCAGGCGAGTGCAGGGGATAGCGCCATAAAAATAGTCGGCGTGGGTGGTTCCCCAGGCGGGGATGTCCAGCCCGGCCTGCGCCCAGATGGTGGCGTGGCGCGAATGGGTGTGGACGATGCCGCCGATATCGGCAAATTCGCGGTACAGCGCCAGATGGGTGGCGGTGTCCGACGACGGTTTTTTTGCCCCCTCGACGGTGCGGCCGCTGGCCAGATCGACCACCACCATATCCTCCGCCGTCATATGCTCGTATTCAACGCCGGAAGGCTTGATCACCACCAGACCGCGTTCGCGATCCACCGCGCTGACGTTGCCCCAGGTAAAGGTCACCAGCTTATGGCGCGGCAGATCGAGATTGGCCTCCAGCACCTGTTGTTTTAACTGAGTCAGCATGTCATGCCCCCTTGTTGCATTTTCTGTTCGATCCAGCGGCGGGCCTGAACGATCTCGGCCACCGGCTCCTCGGCTTTTTCGGTCCACATCTCAATCAGGAATGCGCCGCGGTAATTGAGGCGCTGCAGCGTGCGAAACACCTCGACGAAGTCGACGCAGCCTTCGCCAAACGGCACGTCGCGGAATTGCCCCGGCGAAGTGGTGGTGACCGGGTAGGTGTCTTTCAGGTGAATGGCGGCGATGCGATCGATGCCCAGCTCCAGCTCGCGCGGCACGTCATTGCCCCAGGCGCTGAGGTTGCCGACGTCTGGATACACCGAGAACCACGGCGAGGCCAGCAGGGCGTCCCAGGCTTTCCATTTAGCGATCGAGTTCATAAAGGCGGTGTCCATAATTTCCACCGCCAGCATCACCTGGGCGGCGGCGGCACGGTCTACCGCCCACTGCATGCCTTCGCTAAAGCGCGCCAGCGTCCCCTCGTCCTGCTCTTCGTAATACACGTCGTAGCCGGCCAGCTGGATCGTCCGGATACCGACATCTTTGGCCAGCTGAATGGCCTGTTCCATCACGTCGAAGGCGCGCTGTCGCAGCGCCGGATCGTGGCTGCCAAACGGAAAGCGCCGGTGGCCGGAGAGGCACATCGACGGAATGCGGATGCCGGTTTCCAGCATGGCGTCCACCAGCGCCAGGCGCTGCGCCTTGCTCCAGCTCAGGCGCGCCAGACGTTCATCGCTTTCGTCCACCGACATTTCGACGAAGTCGAAGCCGCAGGCCTTGGCCAGAGCCAGGCGTTCGGGCCAGCTCAGGTGTTTCGGCAGCGCTTTCTCGTAAATTCCCAACGGGTGCTGACGCATATCATGATCTCCAGATGTCATCGATGGCGGTGCGGAACTGCCTGGCGGCGGCCGGCGGATCGCCGGCCTCGGCCAGCGCGCGGCCGGCGATAAAGGCGGTGACGGCGATTTCTTTAAACAGCGGCAGGTCGGCGGGCGTGATGCCGCCGGTCACCGACAGCTCGATGCCCAGATCGGACAGCGCCTTCATCCGATCCAGATCCTGCCGGCCCCAGGTTTGCCCGCTGGCCTGCGCGTCGCGGCCGCGGTGATAGATCGCCTGACGAATGCCGAGGCCGCGCCATTGCCGCGCGTCCTCCAATGTCCAGCGGCCGAACAGTTCGATCTGGATTTCACCGCCGTGACGCTCGGCGACCTCCCGCGCGCTGGCCATGGTGGCCAACGGCGCGGCGCAGATCACCGTCATCCAGTCCGCGCCCTGGCCGAAGGCCTGATCGGCCAGCGTCGCACCGGCGTCGGCCACCTTGAGATCGGCCACCAGCGTGTGCTGCGGACAGCGTTCACGCAGCGCGCTAACCGCCTGAATACCGGCGCTGATGCACAAAATGGTACCGGCCTCGATGATGTCCACATGGGGGCTGAGGGTCTCGGCGGTGCGCAGCGCCGTATCCAAACGGGTTTGATCGAGCGCCAGCTGCAGGCGCGGTTTCGTGCTCATGGGGCCTCCTTGTTGGCGGGCTGCAGATTTTGCAATGCAGCAATCAGCGCCTGATAACGTTGGTGTTTGTGGTCGTAAGCTTCGGCGGCGGCCGCATCAGGCAGCAGCCGCTCGATACGCGGCGCCAGCCGGTGCTGGGCGGCGGTGAAATCGTTGAAGACGCCGCTGCCGACCATGGCCGCCATCGCCGCGCCCAGACAGCCGGTTTCTTCCACCTGCGGCAGCTCAACCGGCAGACCGCTGACGTCGGCGAACATTTGCATCCAGGGGCGGGATTTGGCGGGGCCGCCGGTCACGCGCAGCGCCTGCGCCTCAGGGAAACGCCGGCGCATGCGGTTAAGGTGTGTCATGTGGCAGAACACCACGCCTTCGTAGATCGCCTGCACCAGGTGCTCGCGCTGGTGGAAGGCCTGCAGGCCGTAGAAGCTGGCGCTCAGCCCCAGGCCGGCGTTGGAGCCATACAGGAAAGGGGCGAACAGCAGATCGCCGGCGGCTTTCGGCAGGGCGGCAACCCAGCGGTTAAGCTGGTCGTAGTCCTGCAGCCCCCATTGGTGACAGAACCATTCCAGGTTGGCGGCGGAAGTGGGGCTGGCTTCGTGCACGATGTATTGGCCGTTTTCGGCGTGGCGGCCATAGACAAAGGGATGATCGAAACCCTCGATGATGGCGTCGGTGATGCCGCTGGTGACCGACCAGGTCCCCATCACCGCGTTGAGCCGGGTTTCGTCCTGCAGGCCGGCGCACAACGCGGTGGACACCACGTCGAACAACCCGCCGACCACCGGAGTGCCGGTTTGCAGGCCGGTGATGGCCGCGGCGTTTGCCTCGACGCGCCCGGCGATCTCGGCCGAACCGACGATCGTCGGCAGGGCGGGCATGATGTCGCCGATACCCAGCAGCTGCGCCAGCGCCGGGTCATAGCGTCCGCTGCGCATCTGATACAGGTTGGATTCGGAGATATTGGTTTCTTCGCAGGCCAGCTCGCCGGTCAGGCAATAGCGCAGGTAGTCGTGCGCCATCAGCACGCTCCCGATGCGGGCGTAACGTTCCGGCTGATGCCGCTTCAGCCAGCGCAGCAGCGAGACCGGGTGCCCGGTCCACAGCGTTTGGCGCGTTTGCGGATACAGCGCCTGCGGCACGCCCTGTCGCTGCCATTCCTGCACCAGCGCCAGCGCGCGCTGATCGGAAGAGAGCATGGCGTTGCCCAGCGGCTGCCCCTGCTTATCCAGCAGAAACGCCCCCTTACCCTGCGCCGAGATGCCGATGGCCTGGATGGCGCCGGCGGCGACGCCACTGGCGGATAGCACTTCACGGATCACGTCGGCGGCGGTGCGCCACAGCGATGCCATATCGCGCTCGGCCCAGCCGGGCTGCGGCGCGACGATCGCCAGATTGCGCCGCGCAACGCCGTGTTCATGGCCGCTGCGGTCGTATAATCCCGCCTTGATGAAGGTACCGCCGCAGTCGAGCCCCAGCCAATATTCCATCATTCGCTCCTCGCGCTGTGGTCGCATTTATTGGGCAGCATCAACGCCAGCACGGAGGCGATCGCCAACGAGGCCGCCAGGCTGTAGACGCCGACATCCTTGTTGAACAGGCTGATCAGGACGCCGACCATATACGGGCCGCAAAAGCCGCCGAGGTTGCCCAGCGCATTGATCACGCCACGTGCGCCGCCGGCCACTTCGGCGTTGAACAATTTGGGCGGGATGGTCCAGAACACCCCGGCCGCCGCCTGAATAAATACGCCGCAGCCGACCAGCGCAGCGTAAGACCACCAGATGTGATCCTTCAGCAGCACCGACAGCGCCATGCAGGCGGCAAAGCAGGCCAGCGGCAGGGCGACGAAGACTTTGCGCTTACCGGTGCGATCGGAGAGGGTGGAGATGATCAGCATGCCGAAGATGGCGCCGATATAGGGCAAGATAGCCAGCAGGCCCACTTGCTCCATATCGCCGTGGGTCAGCCCTTTCAAAATGGTCGGCAGCCACAGGGTGTAACCGTAGATACCGGTCTGGTAGAAGAAATTCACCAGGATCAGCTGCCACATGATCCGGTCGCCCAGCACTCGGCGCAGCGAGGCGTTGCGCACCGTTTTTCCTTTGATCAGCAGCTGTTCGTCGTGCAGGGTCTTCACCAGATACTCTTTCTCCGCCTGCGAGATCCATTTGGCTTCCTGCGGCCGGTTGCTGATGGTGAAGTACCACAGCGCCATGACTACCAGCGACAGAGCGCCCTCCACCAGAAACAGCATGCGCCAGTCCCAGGCGGTGATGATCCAACCCGACAGCGGGGCGGTGAGAATGCCGGCGATCGGCACGAACATGATGACGATGGCGTTGGCGCGGCCGCGCTCCTTATCCGGGAACCAGTTGCTGATCATGGTCAGCACCACCGGCAGCATGCCGCCTTCGGAAACGCCGAGGGCGAAGCGCAGGAACAGCAGCTGGTACTGGTTGGTGACCAGCCCGGTCAGCACCGAGATCACCGCCCAGGCCAACAGTGACCAGCCGATGAATTTCTTGCCGTTTCCGTATACCGCCAGCTTGCCGCCGGGCACCTGCAGAAACAGGTAACCGATAAAGAAGATGCCGCCGGCCAGCCCGGCCATCGAGGCGGTGATGCCGAGTTCGTCATCCATGCCGCCGGGCATGGCGAAGGCGATGTTGACCCGATCCATGTAAGAAATGATGCAGGTGATGAGGATCGGCGGCACGATCCTCAGCCAGCGGAGCTTGGGAATAGCCTGGCTTTGGCTGACGGAAACGGAGGCTGTATTCATAAGGACCTCTTTCGATGTTCACTTTTTTGTAGGGTCGGGCGTTATTGTTTTGCTTAATTTGGGCGCAAGGGCGCCCGCACAGGCCTCATGGACCGGTGTTGTTATCGTTACGGGTGCTGCGTCTATCGGGCGCTAAACGACGCCAGCGGTATCTTCACCACCACCTTGCGTATCGCGCAGGGGCGTTGGTTAATGCAGGCCGGGCGATGCACGTCCTGCGGAAAAAATACCGCGAAGTTGCCGGGCCGCATCGTGAGCCAGGATTCGTCGGCCACGTCCTGATAAAACAGGATGTCGCGCTGCGCCAGCAGCTCCTGATGAATGACGTTGTCGCCGTTGTCCGTCGCTACGCCGATAAGCTCGGTACCGCTGACCAGAAACTGCACGTCGACGTTTTGCCGGTGGACTTCCGGGCGTAGCGCATCCGGTGGTTGGGTATGCAGATCCAGCACTTGCACCACGTAGCCGGTGGCGGGATCTTCATAGCGCCCTGTGGGCAAGACGCTGAAATCGGTGCGCTGCAAATAGGCGACGGCGTTGGCGACCGGCGTCGGGTACTGCTCGGGCGCGGTGTTGGCGATGTGGCCGAATATCATGATGATCCTCCCGTTACAGCGCCTGAATGCGCGCCCAGACTCGTTCGTCAACCGGAATGCCGTCGCGCAGGTTTTCTTCCAGAATGCGCGGGAACTTGTGGCCCGGCAGGCGAATGGCGACGTCGGGGTTGTCCCGTTCGGCGCTGGTGACGTAATCCATGATGCGCTGCAGTTTTTGATCGCGGCTGTCGCCGTCGATCAACCGGTCTATCTCAATCGCGATGAACACCTGCGAGACGCCGTATTCGTCGCGGTGATCTTCCGTCACTTCCGCCACCGAGGCGCCGCCGGACAGCAGGGTGGCGATCATGTCCAGCACGATCGACAGTGCCGATCCCTTCCAATACCCCATCGGCAAAATGCGCCGGTTCTCTTCGATGGTGGCCGGATCGCGGGTCAGGCGGCCGTCGTTGTCGAAGCCGCCGTCCACCGGCAGGGTTTTGCCCGCCAGCCGGTTCAGCTCCAGCGCGCCGTAGGAAAACATCGACATCGACATGTCCACCATGGTGATCGGGTTGCCGGGCACGGCGACGATCAGCGGGTTGGTGCCGATACGGCACGTTTTGGCGCCCCACGGTGGCATCACGGCGATCGAGTTGGTCCAGCAAATGCCGATATAGCCTTTCTCCGCCGCCTGCCAGCCGTAACCGCCGCCGCGCATCCAATGGTTGGCGTTGCGCAGCGCCACCAGGCCGATGCCATGCTCGTCGGCTAACTGCATGGCGCGATCCATCATGCGGCGGGCGGTAAGGTTGCCGATGCCCTGGTGCGCATCCCATTGCTCGATCGCCCCCAGAGACAACAGTTTGCTGGGTTCGGCGTCCGGCACGATATCGCCGGCGTCCAGCTGCTGAATAAAGCGCGGAAAGCGGTTAACGCCGTGGGAGTAAACGCCGCTGGCGGTGGTGTCGGCGAACATGCCGGCGCAGTCGTCGGCGAGATGTTCCGCCACGCCGCGCGCCAGCAGCACGCGTTTGAATTGCTGTTTTAACTCGCTGTAACTCACTCTCATGCCGGTTCTCCGCCTGTGCGAATCGTCTGTTTTTGGTTCGCTAAATTTCAATATGCGAAATTGCATTTCAAATAAATGCTATCCCGGCGATTCAGGGAAGTCAAAGCAAGGGGGAGTAAAATTATTCATGAAAAACATGACGTTAAAATTGAGTGGTGATTTTGTGATCGCCGCCACGTTTTGGTGGAGATGGCGTGCTTCAGACGTGACAAAGCAGGGCGGATCAAAACCCACCCTGCGTCTTGCGGGACCCCGGTTAACCGCGGGTGTTCAGCACCATGCGGTAGAGCGAGGTGGTGGCGGTGATATAGAGCTCATCGCCGTTCGGGCCGCCGAAGGTACAATTGGAGACGCGTTCCGGCACGTTGATTTTGTCGATCTGTCGCCCCTCTGGATCGAAGACCAGCACGCCGTCGGCGCAGCTGCAAAACAGATTGCCGGCCCGATCGACGCAGAAGCCGTCCGGGAAACCGGGTTCCACGGTTGCAAAACGGCGGCCGGCTTCCAGCTCGCGACCGTTGACCGCATAGACGCGCAGCTCGCGGCGGCCCAGCGTCGGAAAATCCACGATCGACATGTCCGCCACGTACAGCCATTTTTCATCCGGTGAAAACGCCAGGCCGTTCGGGCGCTGCAGGTCGCAGGCGGCGATGGTCAGCGAACCGTCGCGCGGATCGAAGCTGTAGAGATAGCAGCCGATCACCTGGCTTTCCGATTTGTAACCCTCTTCGTCGCCGATGATGCCGTAGGGCGGATCGGTGAACCACAGGGTGCCGTCGGAACACACCGCCACGTCGTTCGGCGAGTTAAAGCGCTTGCCGTCGACGCGGTCGATCAACAGGCGCACTTCGCCATCGCTTTCGGTGCGGCTGATGCCGCGCCGCCCGTGTTCACAGCTGACCACGCGCCCCTCGCCGTCGCGCGCATTGCCGTTGGCGTAGTGCGACGGCGAGCGGTATAGGCTTAGCTCACCCCGGCGCGACCAGCGGAACATGCGATTGCCTTTCACGTCGCTGAACACCACCGCATCCTCTTGCGGCAGCCAGACCGGCCCTTCGGCCCAAATCGCCGGTGAGCACAAGCGCTCGAGCTGAGCGTGCGTGCGCAATGAATGCCGAATGCCGCCGTTCACTTCACGCCCCAGATCGCTTTGTAATGGCCCTGGTAATCGTTTTGCGGGTCATACAGGTTATTGGCGCCGCCGTCGGCGGCGATATTGTCGCGGGTGACCAGATGCGCCGGGGTGACGTAGCCGGAAGGCGGCTGCTTGGCGAAGGCGCGGTTGAATTCGTCCAGCAGCTGCCAACCGTGCAGTTTCAAGGGCTCCGGCACCGTCGCCGACTGGCTGTCGCCCGACCGGATACGCTGGTAAGCGGAGATTGAACCGTCGCCGGCCGACACGTTGTAAGGCGCGTTCTTGCCGCCTTTGCCGGCGGTTTTCAGCGCCGGCGCCATAAAGTCGAAATACAGATCGTTGATTGCCAGCGCATATTGGAATTTGTCGCCGTACTTCTGCAGCAGGCTGAAGGTCATCGCCGGCATGCGGTTGGCGGTATCTGCCAGCGGCGTGTCGATGAATTCCAGCAGCGTACAGCCGCTGCATTTGGCGATCTCTTCTTTCATGACGTTGGCCTTGTCCAAGGCGATTTGGTACAGCGAGTCGGTGAAGATCAACACGCTCGCCTTGCCGCCGGACTGCACCACCGCGTATTGCGCGGCGATGCGCGCCACTTCGTTGGAATCCGACGTGACGTTATAGAACACATTGTATTTGGCGATGGGGCCCGGTTCCGGCACCGCATGCCAGGCGGTCAGCACGATGCCCTGCTGTACGGCCTTTTTCAGCGGGATCTTGGCGACGTTAGGGTTCCAGCCGCCGATCACGATGCCGTCTGGTTTCTGGGCGATGGCCTGATTGAGCGATGCCAGCTGATCTTTCACCGAGCCGCCGCCGTCGAGCGTTTCCAGCTTCCAGCCGGCGGCTTTCGCCGCTTCGCTCAACCCCTGTTGCACCCCTTGCACGCCGCCGTTCTTCATGTCGGAGGCGATAAAAATGATCTTCTTGTTGGCCTGCAGCTGCGGGCCGCTGGTGGGGCCGTCCCACTGGGTGGCGCTGGCGGTAGCCTTCGCCACGGCGGCGGTGGCCTGATCGAGATAGGCGTCGGCCCAGACCGGCGATGCGGCGAGCAAGAATGTGGTGAACCCCGGTAACAGCCAAATGCGTTTCATGGTGTGCTCCTGGTTTAAGGGTGAGTCGCTGTCTGATTGTTGTTGTCAGCCGGCGTCGCCTGGCTGCGTTGTACCGCTTTCTGATTGAGCAGCCGGCGGCGTTGGGCATAGCCGGCCAGAGTGATCGACAGCAACAGCGTCGCGCCGTTGAACAGCGGCTCGACCCAGAATTCGCCGCCGAACTGCTGGATGCCGGCGATGCCGATAGCCAGAATGGCGATGCCGACCACGGTGCCCCAGACGTTGACGCGCCCTGGGCGAATGGTGGTGCTGCCGAGGAAGGCGCCGACCAGCGCTGGCAGCAGATAGTCCATGCCGACGCTGGCCTGGCCGACGCCCTGTTCGGCAGCGATCAACACGCCGCTGAAACCGGTGAGCACGCTGGAGGCGATGAAGGCGCCGATGGTAAAGCGGTTGACCGAGATGCCGTTCAGGCGCGCCGCCGCCGGGTTGCCGCCCACCGCATACATGCAGCGGCCGAGCGGGGTGTGTTCGGTGATGAGCCACAGCACCACCGCGACGATCAGCACGTAAAATGCCACGATCGGAATGCCGGCGATCTCGGTGTGGTGCAGCGCGATGAAGGCATCCGGCAAGTCGCCGACGATCTGCCGCCCGCCGGAGTGCCACAGGGCAATGGCGTACAGTACGGTGCCGGAGCCGAGGGTGGCGACGAAGCTGTCGATATCGGCCAGCGCCACCAGAATGCCGTTCAGCAACCCGTACAGCGCCGAGATCGCCAGCACCGTCAGCACCGCCATCTGCCAGGAGAAGCCGTATTCCACCTGCAGCGTGATCGCCAGAATGTGCCACAGCACAATGCCGAAACCGACGTTAAGATCGATCTTGCCCACGATCATCGGGATGGTCGCCGCCAGCGCCAACAGGGCGATTTTGGCCTTGCTCGACAAGATAGCCTGAAGCGTCAGCATTGATGCGAAGGAGGGGGTGAGCAGTGAGAACAGCACGACCAGCGCGATGCACAGCAGCAGCAGGCCATAGCGGGTGAGAACCTGCATCAGCCACGGGCCGGCGCCGTCCTGCGCCAGGCTGACGCGCTGCTCCAGTGCGGTTGATTTAACGGATGTTTTAGACATGGCCTACCTCGGATTCTGACGTGATTGCGACGTTTTCCCCGGTGCTGGCAGAGGCCAGCTCCAATAAATTGGCGAATGACACCTGCTGATTTTTCAGCTCGCCGACCACTTTCCCGCGGTTGAATACCAGTGCGCGGTTGCAAATATGGGCGATCTCCTCGAAATCGTTGGAGATAACCAGCACTGCCACGCCTTCCGCCAGGGATTTATTCAGCAGATGGTAGATTTCCGCGCGCGCGCCGACGTCCACGCCGGCGGTGGGATCTTCCAGGATCAGCAGCGGCGCCCCCAGATGCATCCAGCGCGCCATCACCACCTTTTGCTGGTTGCCGCCGGATAGCGCGCTGATATCGATATTGACGTCCTTGGGGCGTACGTCGAACAGCTGCACCTTCCACCAACTGGCGCCGATCTCCGCTCGCCGCCCGTAGCGGGAGAGCAGCCGGTGGCCGCTGGCGCAGGGGTTGATAAACAGGTTTTCACGCACGCTCATCGACATCACCAGGCTTTCGCCGGTGCGATCGCCCGCCACCAGCGAAACGCCGCAGGCCATCGCCTGCTGCGGGGTGCTCGCCTGATAGGGCCGATCGCGAAATCGAATCGCGCCGCCGTCGGCCTGGCGCAACCCGAACAGCAGCCGGCCAATCTCTTCTTGCCCGGCCCCGCGCAGGCCGGCCAGCGCCAGCATCTCGCCCGGCTGCAAGTCGAAGCTCACCGGGCCGATGTCGCCCACCGTGACGCTATCGAGCTGCAGCACCGGCGGACGATGTTCCGGCAGCGGTTCGCGCTGATCGTCCGCCATCGCTTCGCCGACGATGGTTTGCACCAGATCGCGCAGCGAGTAGTCGGCGGTGCGACCGCCGGCGACATAGCGCCCGTCGCGCATCACGCAGATCCGATCGGCGATTTCGATCACTTCGTCCAGACGGTGGGTGACATAAATCATGCCGACCTTTTTGGCGCGCAGCCGGTTGATCACGGCGAACAGATGACGCACGTCGTTGGCGGGCAGGGAGGCGGTCGGTTCATCCAGCACCAGCAGCTCGGCGTTGACCGCCACCGCGCGAGCGATCGCCAGCAGCGATTTTTCGGTGCGCGACAGTTCGAAGACGCGCGCATCGGGATCGAGCGCGATGCCGACGTCTTGCAGCGCCTGCGCCGCCCGGCGGCGAATGGCGCGCCAGTCGATCAGCCCAAAGCGGCGGGGAAACCCCATCACCAGCGCCATGTTCTCCGCCACCGTCATCCATTCGATCAGGCCGAGATCCTGATGAATAAAGGCGATCGGCTGGCGGCTGGTGCTTTTTATCGCGGCGGCGGAGGCGATGCTTGCGCCCTGAAAGCGAATATCGCCGCCGTCGCGCGGGTAGACGCCAGCCAGCACTTTGATCAGCGTCGATTTGCCGGCGCCATTTTCGCCCAGCAACGCCAGAACTTCGCCCGGCATCACCTGCAGGCTGACGTCGTTGACCGCCACGTTGCCGCCAAATCGTTTGACGATGTGGCTGAGGGTAAGGATGGGTTGTGCCGCATTATCCATAGTCATGTGATGCGCCCCTGGTGTCGTGCCCGTGCGAAGATGTCGGGCAAATTAGCCAAACTGCTGGTGAGTATCTGGTCTTTAAATTTCAATATGCGAAATTCAATTTCAAAAATAATATGACGTTCGTTGCGCTAAATCAAAGGCGGTGAGGTTTTAATTATTGTTATTAAACAATGAGTTATTTTTTACTTTGCGGAAGTGTGACCGATGGCTCACTTCAACACGGGGGAAATATTGCGGATTTTTATCCCGCTGCGGACAATGAAACGGCGTTCCGTCTTCACCTGATGCGGGCCTTGGGGTAACATGCCCGGCAAAGAGCCTGCTGACTTTGCCGCAGCGCCGGTTGGCGGTTCGACACTGGAGAGATTTTCGCTATGAGCCTGAAAGCCGTCGACGAGAAAGATGACAAGAAAGACAAACCGCTGGGCAGCCAAAGCCTGTTCCGCGGTTTGCAGTTGATTGAGATCCTGAGTAATTTCCCCAACGGATGTCCGCTGGCGCATTTGTCCGAGCTGGCCGGCATGAACAAGAGCACGGTGCACCGCCTGCTGCAGGGGTTGCACACCAGCGGCTATGTGACCCAGGCGCCGTCGCCGGGCAGCTACCGCCTGACCACCAAGTTCATTTCCATCGGCCAGAAGGCGCTGTCGTCACTCAACATCATTCACGTGGCCGCGCCGCATTTGGAACAGCTGAATCTGGAAGTGGGGGAGACGGTCAACTTCTCCAGCCGCGAAGACGACCACGTCATCCTGATCTACAAGTTGGAGCCGACCACCGGCATGATGCGCACCCGCGCCTATATCGGCCAGCATATGCCGCTGTACTGTTCGGCGATGGGTAAAATCTTCATGGCTTACGGCAACGATGATTACCCGGCTCACTACTGGCAGACTCACCAGCAAGAGATTCAGACGCTGACGCGCAATACCATTACCGAGCTGCCGAAGATGTATGAGGAACTGGCCGATATTCGCCAGCGCGGCATGGCGATGGATCGCGAGGAAAACGAGCTGGGGGTCTCCTGCGTGGCGGCACCGGTGTTCGATATTCAACAGCGCGTGCCTTATGCGGTGTCGGTTTCTCTGCCGACCGCCAAGCTGCAGCAGATCGGCGTCAAAAGCCTGATTAAACCGGTGCTGGCCACCGCGCAACGCATCTCTCAGGAGCTGGGGTTCGTCACGCCGATTTAAGTATTAGCGTCTCTGATACTGGATTAGAAACATCAATTTCACCTAATGATCGCTTCCTCGTATGATGCGCGTGTTGACCGACACGCGCCCTCGTCCGGCGCCTTTTATCATTCGAGGAATCCCCATGTTAGCCGTCTTCCTGCAGGGCTTTGCCCTGAGCGCCGCCATGATCCTGCCGCTGGGCCCGCAGAACGTATTCGTGATGAACCAGGGCATTCGCCGCCAGTATCATTTGATGATTGCCTCGTTGTGCGCGTTGAGCGATATCGTGCTGATCTGCGCCGGTATTTTCGGCGGCAGCGCATTGCTGACCCGCTCGCCGTTGCTGCTGGCGCTGGTCACCTGGGGCGGGGTGGCGTTTCTGCTGTGGTACGGCTGGGGCGCGTTCCGTTCCGCCTTCAGCCCGCAACCTGCGCAGGCCGCGGCGCAGGAGCTGGCGCAGAGCCGCTGGCGCCTCGTGGTCACCATGCTGGCGGTCACCTGGCTGAACCCGCACGTCTATCTGGATACCTTTGTGGTGCTCGGCAGCCTGGGCGGGCAGCTGACGGCGGACGTGCGTTCCTGGTTCGCGCTTGGCGCGGTCAGCGCGTCGGCGGTGTGGTTCTTCGGGTTGGCGCTGCTGGCCTCCTGGCTGGCGCCGTGGCTGAACACGCAGCGGGCGCAGCGCATCATCAACGCGCTGGTCGGGCTGGTGATGTGGGGCATCGCGCTGCAGCTGGCCTGGCAGGGGGCAAATTTATAAGAATTTGTCACTAATCCGAATTCAAAACGCCGCGCGATATGCTACGTTTGATGCCAGGAAACCGGCGGTTCTCACAGGGAAAAGCCGGCGATCAGAGACAGCCTGTCATTAAGGAGACACTGTGAAGCTAAAAGCATTGGCTATGGCCGCAATGGTCGGATTAGGGACGTTACCGATGGCGCTGCAGGCGGCTGAAGTGCCTGAAGGGCCGCACGTCGTCACCTCCGGCACCGCCAGCGTGGACGCCACGCCGGATATCGCCACCCTGGCGATCGAAGTGAGCGTCTCCTCCAAAGACGCCGCCCAAGCGAAGAAGCAGGTAGACGAGCGCGTGGCGCAGTACTTTGATTTCCTGCAGAAAAACAACATCGAGAAGAAAGACATCAGCGCCGCCAACCTGCGCACCCAGCCGGAATACGATTACCTGAAAACCGGCGAGTCGGTGTTGAAGGGCTACCGGGCGGTGCGCCAGGTGCAGGTGACTCTGCGTCAGCTGGACAAGCTGAACGAGCTGCTGGACGGCGCGCTGAAATCCGGCCTGAACGAGATCCGTGCGGTGGAGCTGGGCGTCGCCAAGCCGGACGTGTATCGCGAGCAGGCGCGGCAAAAAGCGATCGAGAACGCGACTCAACAGGCAGAATCCCTGGCCAAAGGCTTCCACGCCAAGCTGGGGCCGGTGTACAGCATTCGCTACCGGGTCGCCAACTACCAGCCGATGCCGGTGGCGCGGATGTATAAAGCGGCCGGTGCGGCGGCGGAAAGCGACGCGGCGCAAACCTATGAACAGCAAAGCATTCACTTCGACGATCAGGTGGACGTGGTGTTCGAGCTGCAGCGTAACGCCGCGCAGTAAGGTTATCGTATTGAAGAAAAGGTTCGCTGCGGCGAACCTTTTTTCGTTTTAATCCTGACGCAGCACCAGATGACCGTGTTCCAGCAGCGCGTCGGTCACTTTGCGCATCATGCGGCTTTCCGGCGCGAAACGGTGCCAGTACAGCATGCGGCGCTGGTATAGCCCGGGCGTCAGATCGATCAGTTCACCGGATGCCAGCTCCTTTTCGATCTGCAGATGCGGGATCATACAGCAGGTGGTGCCCTGACGCGCCAGCTGCACGAAGGCTTCCGATGAGTTCACGATGTGGCAGGGCACGCTGCCCGGCGACAGATCGAAGTTCTGCTGCAGAAATGCCTGGTGCATGTCGTCGAGATGATCGAAGGCCACCGCCGGCGCTTTCAGCAGCGCGGAGCGGGTGACGCCGTTCGGGAAATAGCGCTCGGCGAAGCCGCGGGAGGCCACGAACAGGTAGTCCAGCGCCCCCAGCCGATCCACCAGGCAGCTCGGCAGCGGCTGCGGCTGAATACTCACCGCGCCCACCACCTCACCGCGGCGCAGCCGCTCCTGGGTGCGGGTTTCATCTTCCACCTGCAGATTCAGGCGAATGGGGGAGTCCGCCAGCACCGGCTTCAGCGCCGGCAGCAGCCAGGTTGCCAGACTGTCGGCGTTGACCGCCAGCGACAGCAGCAGCGGCGTATCGACGCCGGTGTCATTGCCGAGCCACTCTTCTTCCAGCAGCTCCACCTGATGCAGCAGCGCCAGCAGCTTTTGCCCTTGTTCGGTCGGGCGCGGCGGCACGGTACGAACCAGCAGCGGTTGGCCGAACAGGTTTTCCAGCTGTTTGATGCGTTGGGATACCGCCGATTGCGTGATACAGAGTTTTTGCGCGGCGCGCTCGAAGCCGCGCTCACGGATCACCGCGTCCAGCGCTTGCAGCGTACGATAGTCTGGGCGTTTCATCGGAAAGATATCCCTTAAATTAGAATGATACCGGCACTATGCCACATTTTGCGTGCGGCGCAGGTGGAAAAATCACGCCCCCAGCTCGCCGCCAAGCGGGTAAAAATGCGGGCTGCGGTAAATAAGTGTGATCCTGCCGGCGTGAAAAATAGCGTTTTACCCTATAATACGCACACGTTTTCGTACAGAGGCAAGGGACATATTATGACGCAGGATGAACTGAAAAAAGCGGTGGGCTGGGCGGCGCTGGAATACGTGACGCCGGGCACCATCGTCGGGGTCGGCACCGGTTCTACCGCCGCCCACTTTATTGACGCGCTGGGCTCCATCAAGCACCAGATCGAAGGCGCGGTGTCCAGCTCAGACGCCTCCACCGCCAAGTTGAAAAGCCTCGGCATCCACGTGTTCGACAGCAACGAAGTGGACTCGCTCGATATCTACGTGGACGGCGCGGACGAAATCAACGGCCATATGCAGATGATCAAGGGCGGCGGCGCTGCGCTGACGCGCGAGAAGATCATCGCCGCCATCGCCAAGAAATTTATCTGCATTGTCGACGCCAGCAAGCAGGTGGACGTGCTGGGCAAGTTCCCGCTGCCGGTGGAAGTGATCCCGATGGCTCGCTCTTACGTGGCGCGCGAGCTGGTGAAACTCGGCGGCCTGCCGGAGTATCGCCAGAACGTGGTGACCGACAACGGCAACGTGATCCTCGATGTGCATAACCTGAGCATCACCGACGCCATCGCGCTGGAGAACAAGATCAACGGCATCGCCGGCGTGGTGACCGTGGGGCTGTTCGCCAACCGCGGCGCGGACGTGGCGCTGGTCGGCACCCCGGAAGGCGTGAAAGTAGTCAAATAAGCCTCTGCCGTCTGTGGCCCGGTAGTGCCGGGCCGCATAATTCTTCGGTTAAAATATCTTTTCTGAAAAACGGCAAATTTGGTGACTTATGTCACATTGTGAAAGCTGACTCCCCAAAGCTTCTGCTGAAAACTTTCCCTATGGCATTTTCTGCCGTAAACCGCCATCAACGCTGCGCCTTGTCCTGCCGGGCAGGCAATCGTTTGTATTGCCGCCCGCGTTATTTTTGTTATGTTGGATGGGAGCTGTGTCGTCACAGCCGCTTCTGAAGTCTGAACATAGGGTCGGGTAAATGGCAAAAGTATCATTGGAGAAAGACAGGATTAAATTCCTGTTGGTGGAAGGGGTTCATCAGAGCACGGTCGATAATTTACGTGCCGCCGGTTATACCAACATCGAATACCACAAGGGTGCGTTAGACACCGAATCGCTGAAGGCATCCATCCGCGATGCACACTTCGTCGGCATCCGATCGCGTACGCATCTGACCGAAGAGGTGTTCGCCGCCGCAGAAAAACTGGTGGCGGTGGGCTGCTTCTGCATCGGCACCAACCAGGTTGATCTGAAAGCGGCGACCAAACGCGGTATTCCGGTCTTCAACGCCCCCTTCTCCAATACCCGATCCGTGGCCGAAATGGTGCTGGGCGAGCTGCTGTTGATGCTGCGCGGCATTCCGGCCGCCAACGCCAAGGCGCACCGCGGCGTGTGGCACAAATTGGCCGTGGGCTCTTATGAGGCGCGCGGCAAAAAGCTGGGCATCATCGGCTACGGCCATATCGGCACCCAGCTGGGCATTCTGGCCGAAGGGCTGGGCATGAAGGTGTTCTTCTACGATATCGAGAACAAACTGCCGTTAGGCAACGCGCAGCAGGTGCGTCATCTGTCCGATCTGCTCAATATGAGCGACGTGGTGACGCTGCACGTGCCGGAAACGCTGGCCACCAAGAACATGATGGGGGCGGAAGAGCTGGCGCTGATGAAGCCGGGCGCGATTCTGATCAACGCCTCGCGCGGCACCGTGGTGGATATTCCCGCGCTGTGCGACGCGCTGGCCAGCAATCACCTGGCAGGCGCGGCGATCGACGTCTTCCCGGAAGAGCCGGCGACCAACAGCGATCCGTTCAACTCGCCGCTGTGCGAGTTCGATAACGTGCTGCTGACGCCGCACATCGGCGGTTCCACGCAGGAAGCGCAGGAGAACATCGGCGACGAAGTGGCCGGCAAGCTGGCGAAATACTCCGACAACGGTTCGACTCTGTCCGCCGTCAACTTCCCGGAAGTGTCGCTGCCGGCGCATGGTCCGAACGCCAGCCGCCTGCTGCACATCCACGAAAACCGTCCGGGCGTGCTGACGCAGATTAACCAGATCTTCGCCGAAGAGGGGGTTAACATCGCCGCGCAGTATCTGCAAACCGGGCCGGAAATCGGCTACGTGGTGATCGACATCGAAGCGGAAACCGCGCGCGCCGACGCCGCGCTGCAGCGTATGAAGGCCATCGACGGCACCATTCGCGCCCGACTGCTGTTCTGATTCGGCGGCTCGCCGCAACGAAAAAGGCCGGAGCGATCCGGCCTTCTCTATTTGGGCTCGTGCCACGCCCAGCTGCAGAGCGGGGTGAGGATTTCCGGCAACGGGATATCCCAGTGCTCGGTCGGCAGGTGCTCCACCTGCTGGCAATCATGGGCCAGGCCGATGGGATAGGGGCCGCCGCTGCGCCAGTTTTGCAGGGTGCGATCGTAAAAACCGCCGCCCATGCCCAGACGCTGTCCGGTATGATCGAATGCCACCAGCGGTGTCAGCACCACCTCCAGTTCGCCCAGCGGTAACACCTGGCGCACATCGAGCCGCGGCTCGAGAATATTGAAGCGGTTGCGCACCAGCGGTGTTTCCGGCGCATAGCGCAGAAACAGCAGGTGTCCTGAACTGAACGGATGCAGCACCGGCAGGTAAACCTGTTTGCCGAGCGTCCACAGTTGCTCGATCAGCGGCCCGGTGTCGAGTTCGCCGTCAAACGACAAAAATACCGCGATGTTGTGCGCGGCCTGAATACGTGTGTGCGCGGCGAGGCGTTCGGTTATCTTGTCTGCGGCAAAGCGTTGCTGGCCCGGCGTAAGCTCACGCCGACGTTGGCGAATGAGTTGACGAATGGCTTGGCGCTGCTGCGCGAATTGGGGTTGAAAAGACATCGTATCAGGCTTGCTCAGTGTGGCGTTCAGCACACATAAACCGCTGAGAAGGGGAATCTCCGAGATGCCGTCGCAGGCTGTAACCCTTGAACCCATGGTTCAAGGTGAACGTGCCGTCGCAATCTTAAGGCTTCTCGGCGCACCGAGCGTGCTCACCGATCGCGGAGCAACACATTCTGTTTGTACTAAATATCGGCTCAGGGGACTGGCCCGCTGGCGAACATCTCAGAGAAATTTTGTACTCGTTGCTGAAACTTTGATTTCAACAACTTAAGTTATTCGAATTGTGCATCCTGACGTTCAGAGATGCGACCTTGTTCAAGCAGCGCTTGTTCAATGGTCTGCTGCAGCATCCGTATGCGTTGTTCCATATTGGACGCATAGTCACGGGTTTTCAACCGTTCTTGAGCAAGTTCGTGACAGACGTTCAATGCCGCGATGAAAACCAGTTGCTCAGTATTGGAGACTCTAGTGCGAACTTTAAGATCTTGCAACCGTTGGTTAAGATCGTCCGCCGCCATATTCAACGCATCTTGTTGTTCTGGCGGGCAATTGACTCTTAACGAGCGGCCAAAAATTTGAATATCTACCGGTTGTGCAGACATGCCACCTTCCTGCCTAAATTTCGCGCCAGCCTTGTCCGCCCTGGCCGGGCCGTCAAAGCGGGCGCCACTATATATACCTCGGTACCAAGATACAACCCCTTTTTCAGTACCTGGTTGTAATCTACTGTGGCGCACATTGCCAGTCAAAAAAGGGTTTCAAAATGCGTATTTACCGCACTTTCGTCACCCGCCGGCGCAGTGTGAAACCTGCCACATCGCGATTATAACTAGCCACTGAGGTGTCGCGCTTATCTGGTATAGCGACGGACCTTGGTGGTAGCATAACACGAACTTATCCTGCCAACGATGACGAATGCGCATGTCTATACAGAATACATTTCCAAGTTACCAATCTTTGACCGTGGCCCTCAACCAGCAGTCGGTGGCGCTGACCGCGGCAGAAATGCACGGCCTGATCAGCGGCCTGCTGTGCGGCGGCAGCCGTGACGCCGGCTGGCAGGCGCTGGTGCACGATCTGACCAACGAAGGCGTCGCCTTCCCGCAGGCGCTTAGCCAACCGCTGCAGCAGCTGTATGAAGTGACGCGTGACACGCTGGAAGATGACGAATTCCTGTTCCAACTGATGCTGCCTGAAGGGGAGATCGTTAGCGTGTTCGATCGCGCCGACGCGCTGGGCGGTTGGGTCAACCACTTCCTGCTCGGGCTGGGCATGATGCAGCCGAAGCTGGCTCAGGTGAAAGACGAGGTCGGTGAAGCGATCGACGATCTGCGCAACATCGCGCAGCTGGGCTACGACGAAGACGAAGATCAGGAAGAATTGGAACAGTCGTTGGAAGAAGTGGCGGAGTATGTGCGGGTTGCCGCCATCATGTGCCACGGCGAATTCACCCGTCACAAGCCCACGGCGCCGGAAAACATCAAACCGACGTTGCACTAAACGTTCTATCGCCCCTCCGCCGGCGGTGCGGATGGCATGATTTCAGGAGAAGGTAATGACTCAGCAGGAATTCAACAACCGCCGCCAGGCGCTGTTGGCGAAAATGGCGCCGGCCAGCGCGGCGGTTATTTTCTCTGCGCCGGAAACGACGCGCAGTGCAGATTCAGACTATCCCTATCGGCAGAACAGCGACTTTTGGTACCTGACCGGCTTCAATGAGCCGGAAGCGGTGCTGGTGCTGATTAAAAGCGACGAAACGCACAACCACAGCGTGTTGTTCAACCGGGTGCGCGATCTGACGGCGGAAATCTGGTTTGGCCGCCGCCTGGGGCAAGACGCCGCGCCGGCGAAGCTGGGCGTGGATCGCGCGCTGCCGTTCGATGAAATCAATGACCAGCTGCACCTGCTGCTCAACGGCCTGGACGTGGTCTACCACGCGCAGGGCGAATACGCCTATGCCGATCAGATCCTGTTCGGCGCGCTGGACAAGCTGCGCAAGGGGTTCCGCCAGAGCCTGCAGGCGCCGGCCACCGTTACCGACTGGCGGCCGTGGCTGCACGACATGCGGCTGTTCAAGTCGCCGGAAGAGCTGGCGGTGATGCGCCGCGCCGGTGAGATCAGCGCGTTGGCGCATACCCGCGCGATGGAAAAATGCCGCCCGGGCATGTTCGAATACCAGCTGGAAGCGGAAATTCATCATGAATTCACCCGCCTCGGCGCCCGTTACCCGTCTTACAACACCATCGTCGGCAGCGGCGAAAACGGCTGTATCCTGCACTACACCGAGAACGAGAGCCAGATGCGCGACGGCGATCTGGTGCTGATCGACGCCGGCTGCGAGTACCAGGGGTACGCCGGCGACATCACCCGCACCTTCCCGGTCAACGGCAAGTTCAGCCGGCCGCAGCGCGCGGTGTACGACATTGTGCTGGCGTCGCTGCAGCGCGCTTTGGAACTGTTCAAACCCGGCACCAGCATTCGCGAAGTTAATGACGAAGTGGTGCGCATCATGGTGGTCGGGCTGGTGGAGCTGGGCGTATTGAAAGGTGAAGTCGACTCGCTGATCGCCGAGCAGGCGCACCGTCAGTTCTTCATGCACGGGCTGAGCCACTGGCTGGGTCTCGATGTGCACGACGTTGGTCACTACGGCACGCCGAGCCGCGATCGGCTGCTGGAGCCGGGCATGGTGCTGACCGTGGAGCCGGGGCTGTACATCGCGCCGGATGCGGACGTGCCGGCGGAGTACCGCGGCATCGGCATCCGCATCGAGGACGATATCGTGATCACCGCCGACGGCAATGAAAACCTGACCGCCACCGTGGTGAAAGACGCCGATGCCATCGAGGCCTTGATGGCGGCGGCAAGGTCGTAGCATGAGCGTTATTATCGTTGGCGGCGGTATGGCGGGCGCGACGTTGGCGCTGGCCATTTCGTCGCTCACTCAGGGAAGAATGGCGGTGGATCTAGTCGAGGCGACCCGGCCGGATGACCGCAGCCACCCAGGTTTTGACGCCCGCGCCATCGCATTGGCGCAGGGTACCTGCCAACAGCTGGCGCGCATCGGCGTTTGGCCGGCGCTGCGCGATTGCGCTACGCCGATCACTCAGGTGCACGTCAGCGATCGCGGGCACGCCGGCTTCGTGAATCTGCAGGCGCAAGATTATCAGGTCGATGCGCTCGGCCAGGTGATCGAACTGCACGACGCCGGGCAGCGGCTGTTCGCGCTGCTGGCCAAGGCGCCGGGTGTCACGCTGCACTGCCCGGCGCGGGTGGTGGACGTGATCCGCACCGCAGAGCGGGCGGAAGTGCTGCTGGACAACGGCCAGCGTCTGCGCGGGCAGCTGCTGGTGGCGGCCGACGGTTCGCGCTCTGCGCTGGCGCAGGCCTGCAACGTGCAGTGGCGGCAGGAGGACTATCCGCAGTTCGCCACCATCGCCAACGTCACCACGGCGGAAGATCCGCAGGGGCGCGCCTTTGAGCGCTTTACCCGCTATGGGCCGCTGGCGCTGTTGCCGATGTCGCAAGGGCGCAGTTCACTGGTGTGGTGCCATGCGCGCGAAGATCGCGCCCGAGTGGATGCCTGGGACGACGAGCGCTTTATCGCCGAGCTGCAACAAGCTTTCGGCTGGCGGCTGGGGCGTATCCTCAAGGCCGGTAAACGGCACAGTTATCCACTCGGGCTGCTGACCGCCGATCGCCATGTCAGCCACCGGCTGGCGCTGGTGGGCAACGCGGCGCAAACGCTGCATCCTATCGCCGGGCAGGGGTTCAACCTTGGCCTGCGCGACGTGATGTCGCTGGCGGAAACGCTGGCGGAAGCGGCAGACAGCGGCGAAGACGCCGGCGGTTACGCACTGCTGAGCCGTTATCAGCAGCGGCGGCAAAACGATCAACAGGCGACGATCGGCGTGACCGACGGGTTGATTCATCTGTTCGCCAACCGTTATGGCCCGCTGGTGATTGGCCGCAATCTGGGGCTGATGGCGATGGAACGTTTGCCGGCGATACGCGATGCCTTCGCCAAGCGTACGCTGGGCTGGGTGGAACGTTAGAGACATGGTCGGGCGCTTTAACGCGCCCAAAGCGCGGCGCGGCAAGGCGTCGCGCGTTATTTAAGGAAATCGAGCAGCATGCAATCATTTGACGTGATTATCGCCGGTGGCGGTATGGTGGGGCTGGCGTTGGCCTGCGGCCTGCAGGGCAGCGGGCTGCGCGTGGCGGTGCTGGAGCAGCGCCAGCCGGAGATGGCGCCGCCGTCGGAACAGCCGGCCCTGCGCGTCTCCGCCATCAATGCCGCCAGCGAGCGTTTGCTGCAGCACATCGGCGTGTGGGACGACATTCTCCAGCTGCGCGCCAGCGCCTACAATGCGATGGAAGTGTGGGATCGCGACAGCTTCGGCAAGATTGCTTTCCGCGGCGACGAGTGCGGCTTCAGCCATCTCGGCCACATCATCGAAAATTCGGTGATCCAGCAGGCGCTGTGGAAACGCGCCGAAAGCCTGTCGGACATCACGCTGATTACCCCGGCCGCGCTCAAGCAGGTAGCATGGGGCGAAAATGACGCCTTCGTCACGCTGGAGGACGGGCGCATGCTGACCGCCCGGTTGGTGATCGGCGCCGACGGCGCCCAGTCGTGGCTGCGCCAGCATGCCGATATCCCGCTCACCTTCTGGGATTACCGTCACCACGCGCTGGTGGCCACCGTTCGCACCGAAGAACCGCATCAGGCGACGGCGCGGCAAATTTTCCACGGCGACGGCATTCTGGCGTTCCTGCCGTTCAGCGATCCGCATTTGAGCTCTATCGTCTGGTCGGTGACGCCGGAAGAAGCCGAACGGCTCAAACGGCTGGAACCGGAGCAATTCAACCGCGAACTGGCGATGACCTTCGACATGCGCCTGGGGGCTTGCAGCCTGGAAAGCGAACGGCTGGCGTTCCCGTTGACCGGCCGCTATGCGCGCAGCTTCGCCGCGCACCGCCTGGCGCTGGTGGGAGATGCGGCGCATACCGTGCACCCGCTTGCCGGGCAGGGCGTGAACCTGGGCTTTATGGATGCCGCCGAGCTGATTTCCGAACTGCGCCGCCTGCAGCGGCAGGGCAAGGATATCGGCCAGCACCTCTATCTGCGCCGCTATGAGCGCCGCCGCAAACATGGCGCGGCGGTGATGCTGGCCAGCATGCAGGGTTTCCGCGAACTGTTTGACGGCAACCTCCCGGCCAAAAAGCTGCTGCGCGACGTGGGCCTGCGGCTGGCGGACAGCCTGCCGGGCGTCAAGCCTAAGCTGGTGCGTCAGGCGATGGGCCTGAACGATCTGCCCGAGTGGCTTGCCTGATCCCTTCCTTCTGCGGGCCCGCACCGGGCTCGCGCTTCTCGCCTTATTCCATCGCTTTTCCTTATATAACCCTTCATTTGAAATAATCTAATTTCAGCCGCTTTTTATCATTACTTTTTCTAATTCCATGTTCGGTTATCAAAAGTCGGGATCCCATGCGCGGCCATCTGTTTGTTATATAACTTCGGCGTTTTACCGCTTTAATTGTTAATTTTGTGCCTTAAGGCGCATTTTTCCAGTGAAAAACTCTGCACACTACCCCGGCATTTTACCGCACGGGAACGGCGATGAGCCTATTTTAACTTATGGTTAATGTGGTCGTTCGGTGATAAGTTCGAGGGAAAGGTATCGTTTGCGTCACGGCGGTTACACGCAGTTTCCGCCCGTCCCGGCGCAGCATTTGTGTTGAGCAGTCAGTGCGCCATGGCGATCGGGCCGCGAGCCAGGCTCCGCCGCATTGTGTGGCAGCACCCTAACTTCTAGCGACGAGTGGAAAGAGGGAAAAGATGGCAAAGCAAACCCCACTGTACGACCAGCACGTGGCGTGCGGTGCGCGCATGGTAGACTTTCACGGCTGGATGATGCCGCTGCACTACGGCTCGCAGCTCGATGAGCACCACGCGGTGCGTCAGGATGCCGGCATGTTCGACGTGTCTCACATGACCATTGTAGATCTGCACGGCGCCCGCACCCGCGAGTTCCTGCGCTACCTGCTGGCGAACGACGTCGCCAAACTGACCCAACCCGGCAAAGCGCTGTACACCGGCATGCTGAATGCCTCCGGCGGCGTGATCGACGACCTGATCGTTTATTTCCTCACTGAAGACTATTTCCGCCTGGTGGTGAACTCCGCCACCCGCGACAAAGACCTGGCCTGGATCGAAGAGCACGCCGCGCCGTATGGCGTCGCGCTGACGGTGCGCGACGATCTGGCGCTGATCGCAGTGCAGGGCCCGCAGGCCAAAGAGCGTGCCGGCACCCTGTTCACCCCGGAACAAAAAAGCGCGGTCGAAGGCATGAAGCCATTCTTCGGCGTGCAGGCCGGCGAGCTGTTCATCGCCACCACCGGTTACACCGGCGAGGCCGGCTATGAGATCGCGCTGCCGAAAGAGCAGGCGGCGGATTTCTGGCAAAAATTGCTGGCCGCGGGCGTCAAGCCGGCCGGTCTGGGCGCGCGCGACACGCTGCGTCTGGAAGCGGGCATGAACCTCTACGGGCAAGAGATGGATGAAGGCGTTTCGCCGCTGGCCGCCAACATGGGCTGGACCATCGCCTGGCAGCCGGAAGATCGCCGTTTCATCGGCCGCGAAGCGCTGGAGCAACAGCGCGAGCAGGGCACCGAGCAACTGGTCGGCTTGATCATGACGGAAAAAGGCGTATTACGTAATGAGCTGCCGGTGCGTTTCACCGACGCGGCGGGGCAAACCCACGAAGGCGTGATCACCAGCGGCTCGTTCTCTCCGACGCTGGGCTTCAGCATCGCGCTGGCGCGCGTGCCGGCAGGCATCGGCGAGCAGGCTATCGTGCAGATCCGCAACCGTGAAATGCCGGTCAAAGTGACCAAGCCCGGTTTCGTTCGCGCCGGCAAGCCGCTGACAAATTGATTTTTTATTGATTGATTCTTTTAATTCTTCGAAGGAGTAACCGGCGATGAGCAATGTGCCAACAGAATTGAAATACGCATCCTCCCACGAGTGGGTTCGTGCAGAAGGTAACGGCGTTTACACCGTAGGCATCACCGAACACGCGCAGGAACTGCTGGGCGATATGGTGTTTGTCGATCTGCCGGAAGTGGGCCGCAGCGTCGCCGCCGGTGAAGATTGCGCCGTGGCGGAATCCGTCAAGGCGGCGTCGGACATTTACGCGCCAATCAGCGGCGAAATCGTGGCGGTGAACGGCGAGCTGGAAAGTTCCCCGGAGCTGGTCAACAGCGAACCTTACGGTGACGGCTTCCTGTTCCAGATTAAAGCCTCCGACGAAGGCGAGCTGGCGAACCTGCTGGACGCCGCGGCTTATCAGGCCTCGATCGACGAGTAATCGTGACCACGCCCCAGGCCTCTCGGCCGGGGCGTTTTAGTTACCGTTCAAGCTATATCCCGTATCACGCAAGCATTCAGGAATTTGTAGCAATGACTCAGACACTCAGCCAACTCGAACACAGCGAAGCGTTCATTGAACGCCACATCGGCTCTTCTGCGGAACAACGCCAGGAGTTGCTGGCAGCGGTGGGCGCTCGCTCGCTCAGCGCGCTGATCCAACAGATCGTGCCGGCGGACATTCAGCTGCCGGGGCCGCCGCCGGTCGGCGACGCGGCGACCGAACACCAGGCGCTGGCTGAGCTGAAGGCGATCGCCTCGCAAAATCAGCGCTACAAATCCTATATCGGCATGGGCTACAGCGCCGTGCTGACGCCGCCGGTGATCCTGCGCAACATGCTGGAAAACCCGGGCTGGTACACCGCTTATACCCCTTATCAGCCGGAAGTGTCGCAGGGCCGCCTGGAAGCGCTGCTGAACTTCCAGACCGTGACCCTCGATCTGACCGGCCTGGATCTGGCCTCCGCGTCGCTGTTGGATGAAGCGACCGCCGCCGCCGAAGCGATGGCGTTGGCCAAACGCGCCAGCAAACTGAAAGACGCCAACCGCTTCTTCGTGGCTGACGACGTGCATCCGCAGACGCTGGACGTAGTGCGCACCCGCGCCGAAACCTTCGGCTTCGATGTCATCGTCGATAAAGCGGAAAAAGTGCTGGAGCTGGACGGCGTGTTCGGCGTGTTGCTGCAGCAGGTGGGCACCACCGGCGAGCTGCACGACTACAGCGCGCTGCTGGCCGAACTGAAATCGCGCAAAATCATCACCAGCGTGGCCGCCGACATCATGGCCCTGGTGCTGCTGACCGCGCCGGGCAAGCAGGGCGCCGACGTGGTGTTCGGCTCCGCGCAGCGCTTCGGCGTGCCGATGGGCTACGGCGGCCCGCACGCCGCCTTCTTCGCCTGCCGCGACGAGTTCAAGCGTTCGATGCCGGGCCGCATCATCGGCGTTTCCCGCGATGCCGCCGGCAACACCGCGCTGCGCATGGCGATGCAGACCCGCGAGCAGCATATCCGCCGCGAGAAGGCCAACTCGAATATCTGTACCTCGCAGGTGCTGTTGGCCAACATCGCCAGCCTGTACGCGGTGTACCATGGCCCGCAAGGGCTGCAGCGCATCGCCGGGCGTATCCACCGCCTGACCGACATTCTGGCCGCCGGGCTGCAGAAGGCCGGCCTGACGCTGCGTCATAACACCTGGTTCGACACCCTGACCGTTGAAGTGAAAGACAAGGCTGCCGTGCTGGAACGTGCGCTGAGCTTCGGCATCAACCTGCGTACCGACATTCACGGCGCCGTGGGCATCACGCTGGATGAAGCCACCTCGCGTGAAGACGTGCAAACGCTGTTCGCACTGCTGGCCGGCGACAACCACGGCCTGGACATCGACGCGCTGGACGCGGCGGTGAGCAAGAACAGCGCATCGATCCCGGCCGCCATGTTGCGCCAGGACCCGATCCTGACCCACCCGGTATTCAACCGCTATCACAGCGAAACCGAGATGATGCGTTACATGCATCGTCTGGAGCGTAAGGATCTGGCGCTGAACCAGGCAATGATCCCGCTGGGCTCTTGCACCATGAAATTGAACGCTGCGGCGGAAATGATCCCGATCACCTGGCCTGAATTCTCCGAACTGCACCCGTTCTGCCCGCCGGAGCAGGCTGCCGGTTACCAGCAGATGATCGGCCAACTGTCTCAGTGGCTGGTGCAGCTGACCGGCTATGACGCGGTGTGCATGCAGCCGAACTCCGGCGCGCAGGGCGAATACGCCGGCCTGCTGGCGATCCGTCGCTACCACGAAAGCCGCAACGAAGCGGGCCGCCACGTCTGCCTGATCCCGAGCTCGGCGCACGGCACCAACCCGGCCTCCGCCCAAATGGCGGGCATGAGCGTGGTCGTGGTCGCCTGCGACAAGAACGGCAACATCGATCTGCACGATCTGCGCGTCAAGGCAGAGCAGGCAGGTGAAGAACTCTCTTGCATCATGGTGACCTACCCGTCGACCCACGGCGTGTATGAAGAAACCATCCGTGAAGTGTGCCAGATCGTGCATCAGTTCGGCGGTCAGGTATATCTGGACGGCGCCAACATGAACGCCCAGGTGGGCATCACCACGCCGGGCTACATCGGCGCGGACGTTTCGCACCTCAACCTGCATAAAACCTTCTGCATCCCGCACGGCGGCGGCGGCCCGGGCATGGGCCCTATCGGCGTGAAAGCGCACCTGGCGCCGTTCGTACCGGGCCACAGTGTCGTGCAGATCGACGGCGTAACCACCCAGCAGGGCGCGGTCTCCGCGGCGCCGTTCGGCAGCGCCTCCATCCTGCCGATCAGCTGGATGTACATCCGCATGATGGGCGCGGAAGGCCTGAAGCAGGCCAGCCAGATGGCGATCCTGAATGCCAACTACATCGCAACTCGTCTGAAAGACGCGTATCCGATCCTGTATACCGGCCGCGATCACCGCGTGGCGCACGAATGTATCCTCGATATTCGTCCGCTGAAGGAAGAGACCGGCATCAGCGAAATGGACATCGCCAAGCGCCTGATCGACTTCGGCTTCCACGCGCCGACCATGTCGTTCCCGGTAGCGGGCACGCTGATGGTCGAGCCGACCGAGTCGGAAAGCAAAGTGGAGCTGGATCGCTTTATCGATGCGATGCTGGCGATCCGCAGCGAGATCGACCGCGTCGCCAAAGGCGAATGGCCGCTGGAAGACAACCCGCTGGTGAATGCGCCGCACGTGCAGGCGGAGCTGGTCAACGACTGGCAGCACCCGTACAGCCGCGAGCTGGCGGTGTTCCCGGTGGCCGGCGTGCGCGAGAACAAGTACTGGCCGAGCGTTAAGCGTCTGGACGACGTGTACGGCGACCGTAACCTGTTCTGCTCTTGCGTGCCGATGAGCGATTACGAATAACACGTTCGGCAAAGTTTGTGTTTGGGGGACACCGCATCATGCGGTGTCCCTTTTTATTTTATAGCGGCCTATTCTTTCCTGTGCGTTCCCACGATTTAAGGAGTCACCATGCAAGCGGCAATCGTAACAGCGCTGGGGCAAGCCCCGGTTTTCGGCACTTTTGAGGAGCCCCAGGCGCAGGCGAATGAAGTGCCGATCGACGTTCTGGCGGCCGGCATCAAACAGCTGGATCGCGCCACCGTCGCCGGCACCCACTATTCCAGCCCGAAGCAATTGCCAATTGTGCCCGGTACCGACGGCGTGGGCCGTACGGCGGACGGAAAACGGGTGTACTTTGCCTCCTTCCGCCGTCCTTACGGTGCGATGGCTGAGCGCAGCGTCGCGTCATGGACGGTGCCGGTACCGGAGGCGGTGGATGACGCCACGGCGGCAGCGCTGATCAATCCGGCCTTCGCCGCCTGGCTGCCGTTGCGCTGGCGAGCGGATCTGCAGCCCGGTGAAACGGTGCTGATCATCGGCGCCACCGGCACCTCAGGCAAACTGGCGGTTGCCGCGGCGCGTCAGGCAGGGGCTGGGCGTATCGTTGCCGCCGGCCGTCGGCTGAGCGTGCTGGAGGCATTGGGCGTGGATGCCACGGTGGATCTGAGCCTGCAGGGCGAGGCGCTGACGCAGGCCTTCGCGGTAGCGGCGGGGCCGGGCAGTTATCAGGTGATCGTCGATTACATCTGGGGGCCGGCGACCGAAGCGCTGCTCGCGACGCTCAATAATCACGATCTCTCGTCTTACGCCGGCGGACGCGGCATTCGCCTGGTCAACGTCGGTTCGATGGCCGCGCCGGACATCCGGCTGCCGGCGGCGGTGCTGCGCAGCAACCAGCTGCAGATCCTCGGCAGCGGCACCGGCAACTTCCCGCCGATCCCGGAGATGCAGCGCTACGCGGCCGAGATTTTGGCGCTGGCGGCGACCGGAGCGCTCACTATCGAGACGCAGGAGCACGCGTTGGCGGAGATCGCCGAGGTGTGGGATCTGAACAAGAAAAGCGACGTGCGTTCGGTGATGCGCATCGCCCGTTAACCCCGGCCGCTAGCGGCAAGGGCAGACCAGATGAATGTCTTCCGGCTCACGGGCGAACAATTCGGTATCCGGTTGTTCGATGAGCCGGCAACCCTGCGCCAGATAGAAGTCTACGGTGCTTTTGTTGGGAATGGAGGAGACATACAGCCCGGCGGCGCCGTCTTGCGCCGCCTGACGCAGGCAGAGCTGGAACAGCTGCCTGCCTAACCCCTGGCCGCGTTTGTGCGCGCTGACGTAAAAGAACAGCAGCTGGCGCAGATCCCGCTGTGGGCCGCGCGGTTCGGTGTCCAGCGCCGCCGCCGCCACGATCTCCTCGCCTTCGAACAGCGCGAAGAATGTCCCGCCGCGATCGAAGCAGGCTTCGTGGATCGGCGTATAGGTTTCCCGATCGTGCGGATCCCAGCCGCGCACGTCGTAGTAGTCCGGGTAGGCTTGCAGCTTGCCGTCCTGCAGGCGATACAGAGTGTCGATAATTTCGCTGCGGTCGATATCCCATAGCCGGTCGAGTTGCTGCCGTTGCAGCAGAACAGGGGCGATCATGGTCGTTGTTAACTCTCAGTCTGCGGCCGGTAACTTTCCGGCAAATCGATGATGAAGCCGATGCCGCGATCGTCAAGGCCTTCGGTGACGCGCAGCTGCGCGCCGATTTTGTCGGCCAGGTTTCGGGCGATGGCCAAGCCGAGCCCGCTGCCGGTTTGCTGCGTGCCGGGCACGCGGTAAAAGCGCTCAAACAGGCGGGAACGGTGTTCTTCGCTCACCCCCGGGCCGTTGTCGCGCAACGTAATATAGCAGCCGAGCGGCGCCAGCGAGCGGATATTGGCTTCGATACGGCTGCCGGGGGGCGCGTACTTGAGCGCATTGTCCAGCAGGTTGGTGAAGATGGCGATCAGCGCATGGCGATCGGTACTCACCACCACGTCCTCGCTGCCGTCGAGCGAGAGTTCCACATCCTTTTCCAGCGCATAGGGGACGTGCTGCGCGATGCATTTGCCGATCTCTGCGTAGATGTCCACCGCCTCAATTTTCAGTGGAAAATCTTCCGCCTCCAGCTTGGCCAGGTTGATCAGCTGGCGCGACAGCGATGCCGCGCGATCTAGCCCTTGCTGCATGTCGCCGATGATCTCCCGGCGCTCCTGCTGCTCGCCGACCTGGGTCAGCAGGTGCAGCTGTGCCAGCACGGCGGCGATCGGCGTGCGCAGCTCGTGCGCCGCATCGGCCATAAAGCGCTTCTCGCGCTGATTGGCGGCGTCGATGCGCGCCATCAGCTTGTTGACCTCCATCACCACCGGCCGGATTTCCTGATACTGCTCGCTGACGTTGATCGGCGACAGGTTGCCAGGCTGGCGATCGGAGATGGTGCGGGCGATCTGGCGCAGCGGCCGCAGGCTGAAATAGGCGGTAAACAGCAAGGTAACGATGATGGCTGCCAGAATGCCCAGCAGCGGTACGGCGGTGCTCTCCGCCGGGTTGCCGAACAGCGTGGTGCGATCGTTGAACGATTCGCCGACGATCACCCGGTACTGGTGCTTTTCGCTCCAGCTGCCGGCGAGATGCCAGTTGGCACCGGCGTAATTGACGGAGCCGGACAGCACCGAAGGCGGCAGGCGCAGCGGTTCTCCCTGCGTTTGCGAACTGTAAAGCACCCGGCTGTCCCGATCGTAAACCACAAACAGCGGGTGATAGTCGATTTCATCCTGCATGCCGTTATTGATGGAATCAATGTACATGCCTTCAATGGTCTTGATGATGCCGCGGTAATCGATATTGTCAGTGCCGGTTTCGTCGAGAATATTGGCGATGCCTGCAGCGACGATGCGTTGCTGGTTATCGAAATATTTCTCCATGTCGGGGTAATACCAATATTTCACCCAGGCGACGAGGATCCCCCACAATAATAAAATGGCCAGCACCTGAAAAATAATGGTACGCATAAAGAAGGATTTGAAACCGATCATTCCGCTACTCTTTCTTCAGCAAATAGCCAATGCCGCGTACGGTAATCACTCTTTCTTTACCGATTTTGCGCCGTAAATTATGCATGTGCACTTCCAGCGAGTTACTTTCCACGCTGTCGCCGTGGCCGAACAGCCGCTGTTCCAACACCGCTTTGCGCACCACGGTGCCGGCGCAGCGCATCAGTTCGTGCAGCAGGTGATACTCTTTTTTCGATAGCATCAGCAGTTCGTTGTCCAGCATGACCTGATGGTTGACCGGATCGAGATACAGCGCGCCGAGGCTCCAGGTTTGAGAAGCGAAGCCCGCCATGCGCCGGTTAACCGCTTTGACGCGCGAGATGAGTTCGGGCAGCGCAAAGGGTTTGGCCAGAAAGTCGTCCGCGCCGGAGTCGAGGCTGTTCACCAAGCTTTCGATGCGGTCGCGAGCGGTCAGGATGATGATCGGGATATTTTGCCCGGCGGCGCGCCAGGCGATCAGCTTCTGCAAACCGTCGCCGTCCGGCAGCGTGAGATCCAACAGCATCAAATCGAACCCGCCGGGTGAAAGTTTATTTTCCGCGTCGGTGAGCAGGCGCACCCAGCACAAATTAAAGCCGGCCAGCTCCAATGCGCGGCACAGCGCCTTGCCTAATTGCAGGTCGTCTTCCACCAACAGTATGTTCACGTTATTTCCGCTGAGAGCCTTGAGTCGCGCTTATCTAACTATAACGCTGACGGGAAGACAACGGGGAAAACCGCTCTGCCTGCGCGTTCTTAAGCAAACCTTAATCTGGCTTTAATCTCGCGTTAAGGGAGCGGGGGGGAATTTCAGTTATTTTGCTGCCATTCGAAATTATGGCTGGGGGAGCAAAACATGCAGACTGAAGGTTTCCCGAACGCGGGCGCCTCGCGGCGGCTGATGTATGTAGGCGTGGCGACGCTGCTCGTTCTGTTGCTGTTGTCTTTTCGCGGCGATGCGCAGAGCCATAGCCACGGCGGCCATCATGCTTCCGCTTTGCAGCGGGTGCATCAGGCGGCGGCGACGGATGCTTACGGCTGCGCCAAGTCGCGCATTAAAAAGCAGCTGCGCCGCCTGGCTCAGCTTTGAAGCGGTTTTTAGGGAGCCGCTCTATACTCTGACAGGCATACGGGGCGCCTGCGCGCAGGCCGCTGTGTTGATATCGCTAACCAGAGAAAAAACAGTATGACGAAAGTGGCATTGGTGACCGGCGCAAGCCGGGGGATTGGCCGCGCGACCGCCTTGCTGCTGGCCCGGCAGGGCTATGCGGTGGGTGTGAATTACCTGCGTGACGAAAATGCGGCGCGCCAGGTGGTGGCGGAGATCGAGGCGCAGGGCGGTAAGGCGCTGGCGCTGCAGGCCGATGTGGCCGATGAAGCGCAGGTGATGGCGATGTTCAGGGCGCTGGATGCCGGGCTGAGCACGCTCAGCGCGCTGGTCAACAACGCCGGCATTCTGTTCCAGCAGGCGAACATTGAACAGTTGACCGCCGAGCGCATCAATCAGGTGCTCGGCACCAACGTCACCGGTTACTTCCTGTGTTGCCGCGAGGCGGTGAAACGCATGGCGCAGCGCCATGGCGGGCAGGGCGGCGCTATCGTCAACGTTTCCTCCGCGGCGTCCCGGTTGGGGGCCGCGGGGGAATACGTCGATTACGCCGCCTCGAAAGGCGCCGTCGATACCCTGACCATCGGGTTATCGCGCGAGGTGGCGGCGCAGGGCATCCGCGTCAACGGCGTACGGCCCGGATTCATCTATACCGAGATGCACGCCAGCGGCGGCGAGCCCGGCCGGGTGGATCGCGTGAAGGACAGTTTACCGATGCAGCGCGGCGGGCAGCCGCAGGAAGTGGCGGAGGCGATCGCTTGGCTGCTGTCTGACGCTGCGTCTTACGTGACCGGTACTTTTATCGAGGCAGCAGGCGGGCGTTGAATGCATGAGGGGGTTTTTGACATCCCGTCGTGTGGAGTGTATTTTGATTAAATAACAATCAAAATGTAGTTACAAAAATGTATGTTTATTTTGAATGGAATCAGGATAAAAATCACAGCAACCAGCGTAAACACCGTGTCAGTTTTGAGATAGCGCAACGGGTTTTTCTGGATCCCAACCATTTGGCTGTGCTGGAAAGGATCGAGGATGGAGAAGAACGTTGGCAAACGATCGGTATGGTCGGATCCTGTTTGCTGTTGCTGGTGGCACATACGACGATCGAAACGGATGTCGAAGGCGATACCGTCGAGATCGTGCGTATCATTTCAGCACGCAAGGCCGATGCCAAAGAGAGGGGAAGATATGAAGCGCAAAAATTCCGCCAAAAATCTGGCCCATAGCGTACTCCCGCCGTTGACGGAGGAGCAGAAAGCGCAAATTGCTTCACTGAATGCGTTGCCGGACGAGGACATCGATTATGCCGATGCGCCGGCGCTGGGGGAAGAAACGTGGCAGACTGCGGTGCAGGGGCGTTTTTATAAGCCGATGAAAGTATCAAAAACCATCCGAATCGATGCGGATGTGTTGGCTTGGCTTCAGCGGCCAGGCAAAGGCTATCAGAAACGCCTGAACGCCGTGTTGCGTGAGGCGATGTTGAAAGAGCATGAGCACGAGGAATAAGTCGTGTCAGACGGGTAACGGTCCGGTGAGGTTCTCACCGGATTTTTTTGCTGTTTTTTAAGGCAACGCCTACCAACGTCGGCCACCTCTCGATGGAGCTCGATCAAAACTATAAAAACGGTCATTCCGCGGAGCGTGAAATGTGACCGTTTACCGTTTATCTCCTGCTCATCGGCAGAACAGGGTCATCATAACTATTCCCGGTAATATCCTGCGCCGCGGGGTTACCCGTCGTGCAGCAGCGCAGTGCGGAATGACAGGATATGCGCCTGCGCGGCCTCGGCGGCGGCGGCGCTGTCTTGTGCGGCCAGCGCGGCGATAATTGCCCGGTGTTCGTCGATCACTTCGCGCATATGCCCTTCCCGCGACAGGGTGCTGGCCCAAAAACGCTGCGCCCTGGCGTGCAGTACACTCAGGATATCCGCCAGCATGTTATTGCCGGCGATCTGCGCCAGTTCCTGGTGAAATTCATGATCGAGTGTCATCATGCGCACCCTATCTCGCTCCTGGCTCGCGGCTTCGATTTGCCGATTGAGTTCGGTCAGCGTTGCTATCTGCCTCTCGGTAATCTTCTGGCTTGCCAGCCGCATACACAGCATCTCGTTAGCCAGCCTTACTTCGATCAATTCCAACGCATCGTCCATCGACAACGGTGAAACCATCACGCCCTTGCGCGGGATGACCTGCAATAACCCCTCGTTGGCCAAGCGGTGGATTGCCTGATTGATCGGCGTTCTCCCCATATCCAGGTCGTTCATCACCTGCGCGGTATTGAGATATTCGCCCGGCTTGTAGCTGAGTGTGACCAGCGCCTGTTTGAAACGCCGGTAGGCCAGCTCGTTCAGTGACACGCCGGCTTCTTCCGTCATCGGGCGCTGCGGGCTTTCTGCGTCAACAGTCTTCACGTTTTGCTCCTGCAAGAAGAAAGTTTTTAGACATAGTACACAAAAACATGGCATGGAAATCGCTTATTTGGTAACTAAAGATATAGTGAAATTTCACAGTGTTTTAACAAAAGGGGCGAAACTGCCATGAGACTGACCTTCACTTTACCTGAATCCTGCGGCGCGGCGACGTTGAATGTTGAGATTGATCATCTGGTGATCGCCGGTTGGACCGGACGCGATCGCGAGGCGATCTTGCACCATATTCGTGAATTGGCCGAGCTGGGCGTGCCCCAGCCCAGTGCAATCCCCCTGTTTTACCGCGTTGCCGCCAATCAGTTGAGCCAGCAAGAGACCATTGAAGTCATTGGCAACGCGACGTCCGGCGAAGTGGAACCGCTGATTTTTGCCCACCGCGGCGAACTGTTCGTGTCATTGGCGTCCGATCACACCGATCGTCAACTCGAAGCGCACAGTGTGGCGCTGTCGAAACAGATTTGCGTTAAACCGGTGGCGCGAGCCGCCTGGCCGCTCCAGGAGGTGTTGGAACATTGGGACAGTTTGATCTTGCGTTCGTGGATCAGGGAAGAGGGCGAATGGCGATTGTATCAACAGGGCTGTCTTGCCGCGTTGCGTACGCCCGGTGATTTGCTGGAACGTTACTTCACCGGTATGCAGCCGCCGGAGTGCGGGCTGGCGCAGCCGCAAACGCCCGACGGGTTGGCGATGACTTGCGGCACGGTGGCGGCGATCGGCGGCATTCGACCGGCTGGCGAGTTTCGCATGGAACTGGTGGACGACGTGCTCGGGCGAACCATCAGTCATCGCTACCGCAGCATCGAACTGCCGGTGGTGGCGTAATGAAAAAGCTGACTTTGATGCAGGCCACCGCCGGGCTGGCTAGCGGTGAGTTCACCGCAGTGCAACTCACCACCGCCGCTTTGGCGCAGATCGTCGATGAGCGGGGAGAGGGGGGGCGCGCGTTTACGCGAACATACACCGAGTGGGCGCAACGGCAAGCGCAGGCCTCCGATCGGCGACGCGCCGCCGGCTCGCCTCTGTCGGCGCTGGATGGCGTGCCGATCTCGGTCAAGGATCTGTTTGACGTGGCCGGTGAGGTGACCACGGCCGGTTCGCGCGTATTAGCGGACGCGCCAGCCGCTGAAAAACACGCTGCGGTAGTGGAACGGCTGTTGCAAGCCGGCGCGGTGGTGGTTGGCAAAACGACGATGACGGAGTTCGCCTATTCCGGTCTGGGCATCAATCCGCATTACGGGACGCCGGCCAATCCTTGGGAGCGCCAGGCGGCGCGCATTCCCGGCGGCTCCTCTTCCGGTGCGGCGGTGGCGGTGGCCGACGGCATGTGCCTGGGCGCGATTGGCAGCGATACCGGCGGGTCGGTACGCATTCCCGCCGCGCTGTGCGGGTTGACCGGTTATAAACCCACTGCACGGCGCATCAATGACGCTGGCTTACTGCCGCTGTCGCCTTCGCTGGATTCGATCGGCGTGATCGCTCATGACGTCGCCAGCTGTATTGCGCTGGATGCACTGATTGCCGACTGTCCGCTGCGGGTGCCGCAAAAAACGTTGGCGCAGGCGCATTTTGCCGTGCCGCAAGCGGTGGTGCTGGATGAACTGCAGCCGGAAGTTGCCGGGGCGTTCCAGCGCAGCCTGCAATGCCTGAGTCAGGCAGGCGCACGTATTGAATTGATCCCCGCCACGGCGTTCGCCGAGCTGGCGGCGATCAATGCCGATGGCGGTTTCACCGCGCTGGAGTCCTGGCGCTGGCATCAAGCGTTGATCGCTGAACGGGCCGATGGCTATGACCCAAGGGTGCTGTCGCGCATTCGCCGCGGTGCATCCTTGGGCGATGCTGAGCTGCAGCTGTTGCAGCGACAACGTGCCGACTGGCAGCGGCGAGTTACGGCGGCGCTGCAGAGTTTTGACGCTTTGCTGATGCCGACCGTGCCGCTGATTGCGCCAACTATCGGCGAGCTGGCGGCGGATGATGCCTACTTCCGTTGCAACGGACTGATGCTGCGCAATCCCGCGATCATCAATTTCCTCGACGGTTGCGCGTTGTCCTTGCCTTGCCAACAGCCAGGAGAGGCGCCGGTCGGACTGATGCTGGCTGGGTTGCCGATGCGTGATGAGGTGTTGTTGGGGTGGGCGCTGGCGATCGAGCGCTGCCTCGCCGACGCGTGATTTTCCGGTGGGCGCAGGCCTGCCTTTTGAGATGACCAGGAGAATATTCATGAACGATTCCCAGAACGGAATGCTGTTTGTCGCGACGGATGTCGCCACGCAGGATGATGCGGATTTTAATCGCTGGTATGACCGCGAACATGTGGAGGAGCGAGTGCGGGTGCCCGGCTTTTTATCCGGCACACGCTATCGGGCATTGCAGGGGGGGCGTCAATATTTGGGGTTGTATAAAACCGAATCGTTGGCCAGTTTTACCTCCGAAGCCTATCGCGCCGCGTTTCAACACCAAACGCCATGGTCGGTGGCGAGCCTGGAGAAAATGCGAGATCCAATGCGCAGAGTGTGTGCGGTGGAGGCGGTCACTGGCCAAGGGTGCGGCAGTCATCTCTGTATCTTCGTGCTGCCGTCGGCGGCATCGGAAGCGCTGCATGCCCGCATCTTGCAACTGGGCGCGCAGCTGGCTGAACAGCCTGGATTCGTGCGCAGCAGCCTGTTGACGCCGGATGCCGAACTCAGTTCCCCGCTGCCGAAAGAATCGCGAGAAAACCGCCGAATGTTGCCGATGCTATTGATCGAAAGCAGCGACGCCGAAGCCGGCCTGCGTTTAAGCGAGCAGGCCGCTGAAGCGCTGAACATGCCCGCCGCCGATGCCTGGCATTATGCCCTTGGCTGGCAACTGACTGCACAGGAGCTGACATCATGAATGCATACACCACTGAAACGGCACAGGTTGCCGCACCGGCCGCAGAAAGTGCCGCCGCAACGCCCAATACCGGCAAACTTGCGGCGGCCAGCTCGATCGGTACGGCGCTGGAATGGTACGATTTCACCGTCTACAACATCATGGCCGCGTTGATTTTCAACCATGTATTCTTCCCATCGTTCGATCCACTGGTGGGCACGATTCTGGCTTTCTCCACTTACGCGGTGGGCTATGTTTCCCGGCCGATCGGTGGCATCTTATTCGGCCACCTTGGCGATGTGTTGGGACGGCGCTTTGTACTGGTCACCACGCTGGTGATCATGGGCGTGACCACGGCGTTGATGGGGTTGCTGCCCGGCTACGCCAGCTGGGGGATTTGGAGCCCACTGCTGCTGGTGACGCTGCGCTTTATTCAGGGCATTGCGCTGGGCGGAGAATGGGCGGGTGCGGTACTGTTGTCGATGGAACACGGTAAGCCGCATCAGCGCGGGCGCAACGCGTCCTTTGCTCAGGTAGGGCCGTCCTGCGGTTCGTTGATCGGCACAGGCCTCATTACGCTGGTGACGTTGGCGATGTCGGCGGACGATTTTCAGCAATGGGGCTGGCGGATTCCGTTCCTGCTGAGTCTGGTGCTGGTCATCTTCGGTTTGTGGCTGCGCCGGGGTGTGGGTGAGACGCCGGCATTTTTGCAACTGGAGGCGTCGAAAGATGTTACGCAGTCGCCGGTGCGCGAAGTCTTCACGCAGCACATGCGTCCGCTGCTGATCGCCGGCGGATCGCGTATCGGCTCTGACGTGCTCTATGCGTTGGTGGTCGTGTTCACGTTGACCTACGTCACCACCGTGCTGAATCTGCCGCGCCCGCTGGCGCTGGGTGCCACCATGCTGGGGGCGATAGGCAACGCCGTCGCAGTACCGCTGTTTGGCGCGTTGTCGGATCGCTTCGGCCGTCGTCCGGTGTATATCGGCGGTGCATTGGCGGCGATAGTGTGGGCGTTTGCGTTCTTCGTCCTGCTCGACAGCAGTCAACCGGTGTTGATCTGCATGGCTGTGGTGATTGGGCTGTTGATCCATGCGGCGATGTATGGGCCACAGGCGGCATTCATCACGGAACAGTTCCCGACACGGGTGCGTTATGCCGGCTCTTCGTTAGCCTATACCTTGGCGGGGATTATCGGTGGCGGCTTTGCCCCGCTGATCATCACTTCTCTGTTTAAATCTTACGACAGCACGCTGGCGATTTCCGCCTATGTTGCGTTGGCTCTGCTTATCACACTTTGGGCGGTATGGGTGGCGCGGGAAACGGCGCATAAGCCGCTGTAAATAGAACGCCGGGCTACTTTGGGGCCGGCGCTCGGCCAAAACCACAAAAACGGTCATTAACGGTCATGCTGCGGACCGTGGAATTGTGACCGTTTACCGTTTCTCTCCTGTCTGCCTCAGGCGGTCGCGCATCATAACTGTCTGTTACTCCACACTTTCGTAATTATTCATTTCATTTCCTTCCCGATTTTTTTGACAACTATCACAGCGCGATCGTTGACCGACCGCGGGGCGATGCGCTTTGCGTCTGCGCGCAAAACGCGGCGCGGCAAATCGATATCGTAATCATCGTCGTGGAGGAGAAAAGAAACATGCTGCCTGTAGAACGTCATCGCTTTATTACCGAAGTCTTGAGCCAGCGCGGCCGCGTGATGGTGCAGGAGGTGGCGCAGCTGTGCCACATCTCTATCGAGACGGCGCGGCGTGATCTGGCCCTGCTTGAACGGCGCGGCCTGCTGCTGCGCAGCCACGGCGGCGCGGTGTTCGTTGAGCCGCCGGCGGTGGAGAAAACCTATGTGCCCGCCGAGATAGATCAGGGGGAGTCCTTCCGCCAGCGCAGCAATGAGGCGCCGGAGCAGAAGACGCGCATCGCCAAACGCGCGCTGGAGTTTATCGCGCCGGGGGATTGCCTGCTGCTGGACAGCAGCTCCACCAGTTGGTTTTTGGCGCGCCAGCTGCCGGATATTTCGCTAGTGGTGCTGACCAACTCGCTGCACATCATCCAGACGCTGGCCTGCAAGGCCAACGTGCGCACCATCGGGCTGGGGGGCGAGTATTCCGCCAAATACGAGGATTTTATCGGCGTGCTGGCGGAGCAGATGCTGAAGGAGTTCGTGATCAACAAGCTGTTCTTCTCCTGCCACGGCATCTGCCAGGACGGCGGCATCCGCGAGAGCAACGAGCACCATGCGCGGCTGAAGCAACAGATGCTGCTGGCCTCGGAGCGCAAGTTCCTGCTGGTGGACAGCAACAAGTTCGGCCGCCGCTCGTTCGCTCGCATTTGCCATTACCGGGAAATAGATACGCTGATCACCGACAGGCTTGGCGACGACGAGTTTCGTCAGGAATTGGCCTGGAATAACGTCGACGTGATTGAAGTTTCACCCGCCGCGAAAAGGGCGGCGCGATAACAACAACGAAAACCTTTTATTACAGCCAACACTTGTGGAGAGAGAACAATGAAAAAATCCGTACTGGTCGGTCTGTTTGCCTCGCTGCTGCTGTCGGTCTCCGCGCAGGCGGCGGACAAGCTGAAAATGGGCGTGGTGGTGAAGATCGGCGGCATTCCCTGGTTCAACGCCATGGAGGCCGGCATCAAAAGCGAGAGCGCCAAACGCGGCATCGACGCCTGGATGGTCGGGCCGACGGCGGCGGATCCGGCGCTGCAGGTGCGCGCCATCGAGGATCTGATCGCGCAGAAGGTGGACATTATCGGCGTGGTGCCGAACGACGCCCGGGTGCTGGAGCCGGTGCTCAAGCGCGCGCAGGAAGCGGGCATCAAGGTGATCGTGCACGAATCCCCCGGCCAGAAGTACGCCGACTGGGATTTTGAGCTGGTGGACGCCTCGCAGCACGGGGTCAACCACATGAAAGCGCTGGCCGCCTGCATGAAAGAGCAGGGCAAGTATGCGGTGTATGTCGGTAGCCTGACGGTGCCGCTGCACATCACCTGGTCGGACTCGGCCATCAACTACCAGAAGCAGCACTACCCGAACATGCAGCTGGTGGGCGACAAGTTCGGCGTGGGGGAATCGCTGGATGACAGTGTGCGCACCACCAACGATCTGATGGCCAAATATCCCGATCTGAAAGGCGTGCTGGCGTTCGGTTCGCAGGGGCCGATCGGCGCCGGGCGCGCGGTGCTCAACCGCGGCAAAAGCAACGATATCTGCGTCATTGGGCCGTTCAGCCCAGGCCAGGGCGCTTCGCTGGTCAATCGCGGCGCCATCAAGGGCGGTTATATCTGGAATCCGATGGTGGCCGGCGAAGTGTTCGTGCGCATCGCCGACATGATGCACAAAGGAGAAAAAATCACCGATGGCATGACCATCGAGGGCATGGGCAAGGTGCAGGTGGATGCGCAGCAGCACACCATTCTCGGCAACGCCACCGAAAGCCTGGATAAGCAAAACCTGCCGAAGCTGGTGAAAATGGGGCTGTAATCATGGCGATTTCCGGCAATACGGCAACGCAGGGTGCACCGCTGATCTCGTTGCAACAGCTGTCGATGACTTTTGGCGGGCAGCGAGCGCTGAACGATATCTCACTGGCGCTGATGCCGGGGGAGGTGCACTGCCTGGCCGGTACTAACGGCTGCGGCAAGAGCACGCTGATCAAGGCGATCGCCGGTGTGTATCAACCGGATGACGGCAGCCGCATTACCCTCGATGGGCAAACCTTCGGCCGGCTGTCGCCGGATCAGGCGCGCGCCTTCGGCATTCAGGTGATCTATCAGGATCTGTCGCTGTTTCCCAACCTGACGGTGGCGGAAAACATCGCCTTCGAGCACAACCTGCGCGGGCTGTTGGGGTGGCACCGGCCGGCGCGGCTGCGGCGCACCGCCGAGCGCCTGCTGCAGGAGCTGAGTTTTAATCTCGATCTCGACAAACGGGTGGCGGAGCTGCCGATTGCCCAGCGCCAGCAGGTGGCAATCTGTCGCGCGCTGGTGGCGGAAGCGCGGCTGGTGATCATGGATGAACCGACCGCCTCACTGACCCGCACCGAGGTCAATCAGCTACTGCGCACGGTGGATTACCTGAAAGCGAAAGGCATCTGCGTGGTGTTCGTCAGCCACCGGCTGGACGAGGTGCTGGAGATCTCGGATCGCGTCACGGTGATCCGCGATGGCAACAAGATCGGCACCTGGCCGGCGGCGGAGATCACCGGCGATCGCCTGACCGAGTTGATGACCGGCTTGAAGCTGGATTATCGCCTGAAGTCACCGAGCATGAATAAGGACCGGGTGATGCTGGAGGCGGATCGTCTCAGCCGCGCCGGGCAGTATCAGGACGTGAGCTTCCGCCTGCATCAGGGCGAGGTGCTCGGGCTGTGCGGACTGCTCGGCTCCGGGCGTACCGAGCTGGCGCTGAGCCTGTTCGGCATGACCCGCCCGGACAGCGGCAAGCTTTATCTCGACAGCAAACCGGTACGCTTTCGCGGCCATGAGGACGCCATCAAGGCCGGCATCGGTTACGTCTCGGAGGATCGCCTGACGCTGGGGCTGGTGCAGCAACAGTCGGTGGCGGATAACGCGGTGCTGACCATTCTCGATAAGCTGCGCGGGCGTTTTCGCCTGATCGACGATTACCGCAAGAATCGCATCGTCGCGGAGTGGATTGCCAAACTCGGCGTGCGGGTGGCGGATCCGGATCAGGCGGTTTCGACGCTGTCTGGCGGTAATCAGCAAAAGATCGTGCTGGCCAAGTGGGTGCTGACCCAGCCGCGGATCCTGATCCTCGATTCGCCGACCGTTGGCGTCGACGTTGGCGCCAAGGCCAGCATCTACCAACTGATCCATCTGTTGGCGCAGGAAGGGATCGCCATTCTGCTGATCTCCGGTGAAGTGCCGGAGGTGTATTACAACTGCGATCGGGTGCTGCACTTCAGCGGCGGCAGCGTGATCGGCGAATACCTGCCGGGGCAGGTGAGCCAGCAGCAGCTGGCGGAGGCGGTCAATGCGTAGATTCAGTCTGAAACCGCGCGGCAACGAAGGCTATCTGGCCTGGGTACTGCTGCTGACGGTCATCGTCTTTTCGCTGCTCAGCGATCGGTTTTTGACGGTGCAGAACCTGCTCGATCTTAGTGAAAGCTACGCGGTGAGCGGCATTTTCGCCCTCGGCCTGTTCGTGGTGCTGGTGACCGGCGGCATCGATATCTCCTTCGCCGCAGTCGCCTCGGTGGTGCAGTACCTGATCGCCACGCTGGCGACGCATTACGGCCTGGCCAGCCCGGCGGGCAGCATTTTGCTGGCGTTGGCGATCGGCGCCGCGCTGGGCATGGTCAACGCGCTGCTGATCTACTGCCTTCGCATCGTCTCGATCATTGTCACCATCAGCATGCAGGCGTTCTTGTTCGGCATGCTGATGTGGCTGACCAACGGCCGCAGTGTGTACGCATTGCCGGACTGGTGGACGTTGCCCCGCAGCGTGCTGCCGTTCCAACTGGGTGAGCAGAGCTATCAGCTCGGTTTGCCGACGCTGGTGATGCTGGCGGTGGCGCTGTTGACCTGGCTGCTGCTGAACAAAACGCACCTCGGGCGCCAGCTGTTTGCCGTCGGTGGCGATGCGGAATCGGCGCGGCGCATCGGCATCCGCGTCGGCCTGCTGCATCTGTTCGCCTATGGCTATCTGGGCGCGATGGCGGCGATCGGCGGCCTGGTGCAGGTGTACCGCATGGGGGAGGTGGTGCCCAACGCGCTGGTGGGCGGCGAGCTTGACGTGCTGGCGGCGGCGGTGCTGGGCGGCGCCAGCCTGAACGGCGGCAAGGGCAGCGTGGTCGGCACGCTGATGGGCGTGTTCCTGATCGGCGTGCTGAAAAACGGCCTCAACCTGATCGGCGTGTCCAGCTACTTCATGAACGTGGTGATCGGTCTGGTGATCGTCGCGGCGATCACCGTCACTCACTACAAGAAACGCAAAGAAACCGACGTCGGTTTCGCCTGAGGAGCACCTGATGGGCAACAACCTGAAATTTCGTCCAGACGGGGCCGCCGTCGGTTTGCTGGCCTTGCTGTTGGCGGTGGTGCTGGCCTTCAGCCTGCTGATGCCGGGGCGCTTCTTCAGCGGCGCCACCTTCACCAGCGTGGCCTTCCAGTTGCCGGAGCTGGGCCTGCTGACGCTGGCGATGTTCATCCCGATCCTCAGCGGCGGCCTGAACCTGTGCATTATCGCCAGCGCCAACCTGACCAGCCTGCTGATGGCCTGGCTGTTCATCAGCTATCTGCCGGCGGACGCCGGGCTGGGCTTGCAGGCGCTGTGGCTGGTGTTGGCACTGGCGGCGGCGATGCTGCTGGCCGGGCTTATCGGCGCGGCGACCGGCGCACTGGTGGCGTACGTCGGTGCACATCCGATTCTGGTGACGCTGGCCACCATGACCACGGTCAACGGTATCGGCATCTACCTGACGCGCGGCGCGGCCCTAAGCGGCATGCCGGAGATCGTGCGGTTTATCGGCGCTGAGAGCGTGCTGGGCGTGCCGGTACCGCTGTGGATCTTCCTGGTGGTCGCCGCGTTGCTGGCGCTGTTCCTGCAGAAAACCCGGCTCGGCAAATGCATCTACATGAGCGGCAGCAACATCAACGCTACCCACTTCAGCGGCGTGAATACCCATCGGGTGCTGATCGCCATTTACACCCTCTCCAGCCTACTGTGCGTCATTGCCGGGCTGGTGATGATGGCGCGCTTCAACTCGGCGCGCATGGGCTACGGCGACTCTTACCTGCTGCTGACGGTGCTGGCGATCATTCTGGGTGGCACCGATCCGTTCGGCGGTTTTGGTCGGGTCAGCGGCGTGGTATTGGCGCTGATCGTGCTGCAGGTGATCGCGACCGGTTTGAACCTGATGAACGTCAGCCCGCATTTCAGTCTGGCGATGTGGGGCGCGGTGCTGATCGCGGTGCTGGCGATGAAGTTTTTCCGGCATCGCTATCGGCAGCGGCGGGCGATGCGCCGCAGCGCGGCCCAGGCCAGAACCGCGGCGGGCCACTGATCCCTTTTCCCTTTTGCGCAGGATAACGCTAATGAAATACCAGATTTCACCTTCACTGATGTGCATGAACCTGATGGATATCCGCCAGCAATTGGCGGTGCTGAATCGCCGCGCCGATATGCTGCATATCGACATCATGGACGGGCACTACGTTAAAAACATCACGCTGTCGCCGTTCTTTATCGAACAGATCCGCCCGCACACCTCGTTGTTGCTGGATGTGCATTTGATGGTGGAGAACCCGACCGATTTCATCGACCCGATCGCCCGCGCCGGCGCGGACTTTATCTGCCCGCACGCCGAAACCATCAACCGCGACGCGTTTCGGGTGATCAATCAAATCCGCGCGCTGGGCAAAAAAGTGGGGGTGGTGCTGAACCCGGCCACGCCGGTGGAGTTTATCCGCCACTACCTTCACCTGCTGGACAAGGTCACCGTGATGACCGTCGATCCGGGCTATGCCGGGCAGCCGTTCATTCCCGAAATGCTGGAAAAGATCCGTCAGTTGCGCGATCTGAAACGCCAGCAAAATCTGCGCTATCTGATCGAGATCGACGGATCCTGCAATCAGCGGACCTACCGCGATCTGATGGGCGCCGGCGCGGAGGTGTTGATCGTCGGCAGCTCTGGGTTGTTCAACCTCGATCCGGATCTGGAGACGGCGTGGGAAAAAATGCTGGATCAAATGCGGCAGGCGGCCTGAGGCGGGGGACATGATGCGGCATTTTCTTGGCGTTGACGTCGGCGGCACCAATACCCGCCTGTTGTTGATGAATGATGACGGCGAGTTCAGCGGGTACCGCAAGATAGCGACCGCCGACTGGGCGCAGCAGGCCGATCCGCTGGCGGCGTTGGGCCGCCTGATCGCCGGGCATTGCGAGGATCGTCAGGTGGCGCAGGTGATGCTGGGGCTGCCGGGGATCCTCAGTCGCGATCGCTCGCGGGTGCTGTCGCTGCCGTTTATCCCGGCGCTGGACGCCCAGCCGGTGGCGGCGCTGTTGGCCGATTTGTTGGCGTTGCCGGTGCGAATGGACAAGGACGTCAACCATCTGCTGTGGTGGGATTTGCAGCAGCTGCCGGCGCTGCCGCAGGTGGCGGTGGGGCTGTATCTGGGCACCGGCATGGGCAACAGCCTGTGGCTGAACTGCGACTTTTATCACGGGGCGCACGGCGCCGCCGGCGAGCTGGGTCACATTCCCTGGCCCGGCCATCAGGGCGAGTGCCCGTGCGGTAAACGGGGCTGCGTCGAGAGCCTGACTTCCGGCCATTGGCTGACCGGCTGGGCGCGCGCCAACGCGGCACAAACGCCGTTCGACCGGCTGTTTGAGCGCCACGGCGATCATCCGGATCTGCGGCGCTTCGTCGAACGATTGGCGCAGACCATCGCCATCGAAATGAACGTGCTCGATCCCCAGCGGCTGATCCTGGGCGGCGGCGTGATCGCCATGAGCGGTTTCCCGTTGGCGCACCTTGAGCAAGAGATCCGCCGCCATTTACGCGGGCCGCAGCCGGCGCAGGGGCTGGCGATCTCCGTCAGCCGCCTGACCGATGAAACCGGCTGCAAAGGCGCCTGCCTGGCCGCCCGGCGCCACCTCCAATTGAGCAGGGAGTACCCGCAATGAAAGGCAAAGTCTGCGTGTTCGGTTCGTTCAACCTAGATATCGTCGCCGGCATGGCGCGCTTTCCGCAGCCCGGTGAATCGCTGATCGCCCGCAACAGCATGATGGGCGCGGGCGGTAAGGGCGCCAACCAGGCCACCGCCGCGCTGCGCGCCGGGGCGCGGGTGCATTATATCGGCAAGGTGGGGCGCGACGACTTCGGCACCTTCGCCCGGCGCCACCTCGCCGCCGCCGGTTTCGATGCGGTGACGCTGTTTTCGACCGGCGATTGCCCGACCGGCAATGCGCTTATCTATGTTGCCGGCGAGGAGGCGGAGAATATGATCGCCGTCGATCCCGGCGCCAACCTGACGGTCAGCGAAGACGAGGTGCGCCAGTGCCGCCCGGCGATCGCCGCGGCGGATATTCTGTTGACCCAGTTGGAGAACAACCTGCCGGCGATTGAGCAGGTGATCGCCATCGCCCGCGAAGCGCAAACGTTCATCATACTCAACCCGGCGCCGTTTCAGCCGGTGCCGGACAGCCTGTTGGCGCAGGTCGATCTGCTGACGCCCAACGCCACCGAGTGCACGTTGCTGACCGGCGTGCCGGTGCGCGATGTGGCTTCGGCGCGCCAGGCGGCGCAGGTGTTGCACGCTAAGGGCATTCGTTTGCTGATCGTGACGTTGGGCACGCAGGGGGCGTTGTTCTCGGACGGGGAAAACAGCGAGCTGATCCCGGCGTTTCCGGCGCAGCCGAAAGACACCACCGGCGCGGGCGATGCGTTTAACGGCGCCCTGGCGGCGCAGCTGGCAAATCAGGTGCCGTTAGCCGATGCGGTGCGCTTTGCCGCCGCCTACGCATCGGTCTGCGTGGAACGGGCCGGGGCGGCGGGATCGATGCCGAGCTATGAGGAGGCGTTGGAACGCCAGCAGGCGTTCGCTTGACGAAGACGGGCTGCGGCCAAGAAGCGGCAGCCCGGTCCCTTACTTCAACCAGCCTTTGCGCTGCGCATCCCGCAGGTGTTGCTCCATATGGTGCCACAGCTCGGGGTGTACGTCGGCGATCGATGCATTGCGCGCCAGCACCTGCTCCAGGCTGATGCCGTTTTCCACCCAGCTCTGGCCTTCATTGTGCAGGTTCATCAGCATCGGCATGGTGCGATCCAGCAGCAGAGCGAAGCGTGCATCGGCGCTTTCGCCATCTTCATACTCCTGCCATAAAGCGGTGAAATACTCGCGCTGAGCCTCCGGCAACATGCCGAACAGACGACGTGCCGCCGCCACTTCCTGATCGTGGATCGCTGCGCGGGCCGCCAGATCGTAGACCAGCACGTCGCCGGCGTCGATTTCTACGATGTCATGCAGCAGCGCCATCTGGATCACGCGCTGAATGTCTACGTCATCACCGGCGTAGGGCGCCAGGCTCATGGCGGCGATGGCGAAGTGCCAACTGTGTTCGGCGGAGTTTTCCTGGCGCTGGGTGCCCAGCACTTTGGTGCGGCGTTGAACACCTTTCAACTTATCGATTTCCATCAGGAATTGGATGACTTGGGTCATTGAGCCGAAATCTAACGCGGGTACAGCGGATGACATGGTGTAAACCTCAAGGTGGGTGGGTTGAAGCCTGACGATTGTAGACCACCGGGCGGGGGATTTCGATGGTTACACGCGTTCACATTTTTATTTTAGCGTACACGTGTACACTGGAATTATTCTCAGTTAAGCTGCTTTGCGTTAATTTCGAACAAAGCAGGGCATTTTGAGGGGTTGCGCGTTATGGGGAAAACGGACGTAGTGAAAGCCGGGAGCAATAAGATTGTCGCCGCGGCTTATCCGTGGGCGGAAGAGATCGCCAACAGCATCAGCCACGGCATCGGGCTGGTGTTCGGCATCGTCGGCCTGGTGTTGCTGTTGGTGCAGGCGGTGAATACCGGCGCCGATGCGACGGCCATCACCAGTTACAGCCTGTACGGCGGTAGCATGATCCTGCTGTTTCTCGCTTCCACGCTCTACCATGCGATCCCGCATCAGAAGGCCAAGCATTGGCTGAAAAAATTTGACCACTGTGCCATTTATCTCCTGATTGCCGGCACTTATACCCCGTTTTTACTCGTGGGGCTGGATTCGCCGCTGGCGAAGGGCCTGATGGCGGTAATCTGGGGATTGGCGCTGCTCGGCGTGCTGTTCAAGCTGGCCTTCGCCCACCGTTTTGAAGCCCTGTCGCTGGTGACCTACCTGACGATGGGCTGGCTGTCGCTGATCGTAATTTATCAGTTGGTTACGCGGCTGGAGGCCGGCGGCGTCACGCTGCTGGCGATCGGCGGGGTGGTCTATACCCTGGGCGTGATTTTCTACGCCTCCAAGCGCATTCGCTTTGGCCACGCCATCTGGCACGCCTTCGTGCTCGGCGGCAGCGCCTGCCATTTCATGGCGATCTACCTCTACGTCTAAGCGTTCCCGCTACGTATGAATACGTATTGAACTGGCGCCTCTTTTGTTTTAAAAAAGAGGCGCTTGCTTCTTTCGGGTATCCAGCAAGCCCGTTCCTTCATTTCTGAGCCCGCATACCGTTTCTTTAACCTCTGTTCAGGACTCACCAAGATGATCGTTCGCTTATCCAAAGCGCTGCTGGTCTGCGCTATCGCCTTGTTCGCTTCGCTGGTCGCCTTCGGCAACATCACCGACTACGGTTCCAACTTCGCCTTCGTGCGCCACGTCTTTATGATGGACACGATTTTCCCCGACGCCACCATCGGATACCGCTCGATACAGACGCCGTGGCTGCATCACGCCGGTTATATTTTCATCATCGCGCTGGAAAGCCTGACCGCGCTGCTGTGCTGGATTGGCGGCCTGCGTTTGTTGGGCGGCCTGAAACTGCCTGCGCACGCCTTTAACGGTCGGAAAAAGCTGGCGGTAGTGGGGCTGACGCTGGGCTTCCTTACCTGGCAGGTCGGCTTTATGTCGATTGGGGGCGAGTGGTTTGGCATGTGGATGTCGAAGCAGTGGAACGGCGTGCCGGATGCGTTTCGCTTCTTCGTCACCATCATTCTGGTGCTGATTTATCTGGTGCAGCGCGACGGGGAATTGGACGAGTAATGAAGATGGCCGCAGGCAGGGCGCCTGCGGCCGACGGATTATTTCTCTTCGGCCAGCGAGTAGGGCAACGGTTTGATCGCCAGTTGGCTGGCGGCATCGTCGCGCACCCGCAGCTGGCTGTCGGCATCCAAATCGTTGTTCATCACCACCTGTACCCACAGCGTGCCGTCGGCCAGTTGGCTCGACGCCAATACGGTGCCGGTGCGGCGCCAGTTTTCACCCAGTTGGAGCTCCAGATCTTCCGCCGCCTGCGGGGCGCGGGCCGCTTTACCTTCCAGCCAGTAGAGCGCCCGCTTGTTGGCACCGCGGAATTTGGCGCGCGCCACCATCTCCTGACCGGTATAGCAGCCCTTGCTGAAGCTGATGCCTTCCAGCGCCTGCAGGTTGGTAGCCTGCGGGATCAGCTGTGCGCTGTTGGCAGCGTCGATAACCGGATAACCGGCTTCGATCTCCAGCGCCAGCCATTGGCTGCTGTCATTCAGCTCTGCCTGGTCATGCAGCTTGCCGATCAGCTGTTCGGCCACGGCGGCGCGGGTCACCAGCAGAAAACGTTCCGCCGGCGTAGCGAAGTGCAGAATCGTGGTCTCGCCGTCCTGCACCACTGGGTGCTCGGCGTCCGGCAACGTGGCGAACAGGCCCGTCAGCGCGGCGCGCGCCTGGAAACCGGCGACGCCCAGCAACACCGCGTCATTATCGGCGGCGATAGTGACTTTGGAGAACACCGCGTATTTTTTGATTTCAGCCAGCTGGCTGTCCAGCACGCTGCGGCGTTCCAGATAGGCGAAGCCTTCGCCACGGTGGAACAGACGCAGGTTGCTCCACATTTTGCCCTTGGCGTCACAGTGGGCGCACAGCACGTGCTGATCGGCCGCCAGCGCGTCGATGTCCGCCGTCACCTGGCCCTGAAGATATTTCACTGTGTCCGGCCCGTTCAACGTCACCAGCGCCCAATCTTCCAGCGAGATCAGCGTCAGGGGGAGATGGGTGGAAGCGGAGGGCTGACGGGGTGGGAATGGAATGTTATGCGCCATAGTAAGTTCCTGCTCAACGTTTAGCTTACCTGAAGGGTATTGAACCCATGGTAAAAGAGGCGGCGGGCTTTGCAAACTGTTATTCGCGCCGTGGGACCGGGGGGCGCTTTTTTTGGCATTTTGCGCTTTATTACGTTTTCCGCAGCAAAGCGCCTTCCCGGCGTGTATGTCAAATTGTTACTCTATAGGCTTGCGGCCAGGGCACCCTTGCAGACAGATCCCCGGCTGATGGAATTATATTGCGACGGCGTTGCCATACAGTGTGTCATTTGAACCCTGCGCTGGCGCTGCCGCGCTGAAAAGAGGTGAGTCATAACAACATGGATATTAACAACAAAGCACGTATTCACTGGGCTTGCCGTCGTGGCATGCGCGAGCTGGACATCTCCATCATGCCGTTCTTCGAATACGAATACGACAGCCTGAATGACGCGGACAAGGCGCTGTTTATCCGCCTGCTGGAGTGTGACGATCCCGATCTGTTCAACTGGCTGATGAATCATGGCGCGCCGCAGGACGGCGAGCTGCAGAGAATGGTGACCCTGATCCAAACGCGAAATAAAGACCGTGGCCCAGTGGCGATGTGATATCCGCATTTCCTGGCGCACCCAGCTTGTTTCCCTGTTGACTCATGGCGTTCTGATCTTGCTGATCCTGATTTCGCCCTGGCCGGAAGGTTATGGCCCGCTTTGGCTGGTGCTGCTGACGCTGGTGGTGTTTCAGTGCATTCGTAGCCAGAAGCGCATCGCCGCAGTGCAGGGCGAGCTGCGGCTGCTGGCGGACCGGCGTTTCAGCTGGCACGGCCGAGAATGGCGGCTGGCGAAAAAGCCCTGGATGCCGGGCTACGGCCTGTTGCTGACGCTGCAGCCGATGGAAGGCAAAAAGCGCCGCCGGCTGTGGCTGGCTTCCGACTGCATGAGCAAAGAGGAGTGGCGCCACCTGCGGCAGCTGTTGCTGTATCCGCCGGCGGGTAACGGCGAGGAACCCTGATGAAACCCGTGCTCTGGTTGGTGGAGGATGAACCCAGTATTGCCGATACGCTGCTTTACACGCTGGAGAGCGAAGGCTTCGAAGTACGCTGGTTCGAACGTGCGGAACCGGCGTTGCAGGCGCTGGCGCAAGGCGCGCCCGCGCTCGCTATCCTCGATGTCGGTTTGCCGGATATCAACGGTTTTGAATTGTGTCGCCGCCTGCTGGCTCAGGCGGCTGACCTGCCGATTCTGTTTCTTACCGCCCGCAGTGATGAAGTGGATCGCCTGATCGGGCTGGAGATCGGCGCCGACGACTATGTCGCCAAGCCGTTCTCCCCTCGCGAGGTCAGCGCCCGGGTGCGCACCATTTTGCGCCGCCTGCATAAGCAGCAGCGCCTGCAACAGAGCGCGCGCTACCATTTCGGCGCTTTCACGCTTGACGAAGACGCGGCCACCATCTCCTACCATCAGCGGCCGCTGCCGCTGACCCGTTACGAATACTTGCTGCTGAAGACGCTGTTGTTGGCGCCTGGACGGGTGTTCTCGCGGCAGCAACTGATGGAAAGCGTTTGGGCGCAGGCGGAAGAAAGCCTGGATCGCACCGTCGATACCCACATCAAGACGCTGCGCGCCAAGCTGCGTGCGGTTGAGCCCGGTGAGCCGCCCATCCACACCCACCGCGGATTGGGCTACAGCGTGAGCCGCCAGCCATGAAAATTGGCCTGCGCCTGCTGCTGGGATATTTTCTGATCGTGGCGGTGGCCGGGTACTTCGTGCTGAGCATTTTCGTCCAGGAAGTGAAGCCCGGCGTGCGGCGCGCTACCGAAGGCACGCTGGTGGACACCGCCAACCTGTTGGCGCAAATCGCCCGTCAGGACATGCAGCGCGGCGATGCGGCGCATGGCCAACTGGCGCAGGCGTTCACGCAGCTGAACCAGCGGCCGATCGGCGCCAATATCTCCGGCATCCGCAAGGATCGCAGTGAATACCACGTCTATCTTACCGATGCCCAGGGCCGGGTCATTTTCGATTCTGCCGGCCGCGCGCAGGGGCAAGACTACTCGCGCTGGAATGACGTTTATCGGACGCTGCGCGGCCAGTACGGCGCCCGCAGCACCCGTAGCGATCCAGAAGATGAAAACAGTTCGGTGATGTATGTGGCCGCGCCGGTGATAGAACAAGGGCGTATTATCGGCGTGCTCACCGTGGGCAAACCCAACAGCACCATGGCGCCGGTGATCAAACGCAGCGAACGGCGCATTCTATGGGCCGGCGCGTTGCTGCTGGGGATTGCGTTGCTGATCGGCGTGGTATTCGTCTGGTGGATCAACCGTTCGATAGGCCGGCTGGTGCGTTATGCCGACGGGGTGGCGCAAGGGGAAAGCGCGCCGCTGCCCAAAGTGGGCGGGCGGGAATTGACGCAGCTGGCGCAGGCGTTGGAGAGCATGCGACTGAAGCTGGAAGGTAAAGCTTATATCGAACAGTATGCACATACCCTGACGCATGAGCTGAAAAGCCCACTGGCGGCGATCAGGGGCGCGGCGGAGCTGTTGCAGGAGCTGCCACCGCCGGATACCGCCCGGCGTTTTCTCACCAACATCGAGCAGCAAAGCGCACGCATCCAGCAGCTGGTGGACAAACTGCTGGTGCAGGCGCGGCTGGAGAGCCGGCCAGACATGGAGACCGCGCCCATCGCGATCGCGGCGCTGGTCAGCCAGACGATGGCGGGCAAAGAGGCGCAGGCGATGCAGCGCGGCGTCAGATTGCAACTGGAGGCGTTGGCGGAGGTGACGCTGAACGGCGATGCGTTGCTGATCAGCCAGGCGTTGACCAACCTGCTGGACAACGCGATCGACTTTACCCCGTCGGGCGGGTGCGTCAGCGTGCGAGGCGAACGGCGGGAACAGCATTACTGCATCAGCGTCTGTGACGACGGCAGCGGCATTCCTGACTACGCCCTCGATAAAGTGTTCGAACGTTTTTATTCGCTGCCGCGCGCCGAACGGCCGAAAAGCAGCGGGCTGGGCCTGAACTTCGTGCAGGAAGTCGCCCGTCTGCATCATGGCGGCATTCACCTGCGCAACCGCCGGCCGCACGGGGTGGAAGCGACTTTCATGTTATCGCTGTGACTTCACCTTCCCTTCACATAACCACATTCTGATTTCACCTGCGGGTTTTATCGTGGCCTTATTACCTACGAGGAGCGAGCATGATGAAATCGGTACTTTTCTGGAAAATAACCACGCTGCTGGGATTGATGGTGGTGATGTTGATCCCCATCGCCCAGCTGATGAGCGTGATCGACGAACGCAGCGGCTATCGGCAAAGCGTGGTCGGGCAGGTGAGCGAAAGCACCAGCGGGGCGCAGCGCGTGCTCGGTCCGTTGATTGTCATTCCCTATGTCGAACGCGAAGAGAAGAAAGACGAGAAAGGACAAACGGTAGTGCAGCGGGTGCAGCATTACCGCTATTTGCTGCCGGAGTCGCTTCAGGTACAGGGCGCGCCGAATGTGGAGGTGCGCAAGTTGGGCATTTATCAGACGCAGGTTTACCAGGGGCCGCTGAACTTCAAGGTGCGTTTCGGCCAGCCGGAGCTGACGGATTTGCAACGCGCCAACGTGACCGTCGGCCAGCCGTTCCTGCTGGTGGCGCTGAGCGACTCTCGCGGCATCAAGCGCATTTCCCCGCTGGCAATGCCGCAGCCGGTGGCGTTTGAACCGGGCACCGGCGTGGGATCGTTGCGCCAGGGGATCCACGCCCCGCTGACGCTGGCGATGCTGCAACAAAAAGAGGGGCTGAACGCCGACTTCACCCTGACGTTGGCGGGCACCAGTAGCCTGTCGCTGGTGCCGCTGGGGCGCAGCAGCGAGCTGCAGCTGCAAAGCAACTGGCCGCACCCGAATTTCCTCGGCAACTTCCTGCCGGACGAACGCAAGGTGACGGAGCAAGGGTTTAGCGCTCGCTGGCGCAGCACCTGGTTTGCCAACAACATCAACAGTGCGTTCTATTACGACGATGCCATTATCGACGAGGACAAGCTGCCGGCCTTCAGCGCCAGCCTGGTCGAACCGGTCGATCACTATCAGCTGACCGAGCGCGCGGTCAAATACGCGCTGCTGTTTATCGGGCTGACGTTTATGGCGTTTTTCCTGTTCGAAACCCTGACCGGGCTGCGGGTGCACCCGATTCAGTTCCTGCTGGTCGGCGCGGCGCTGGTGTTGTTCTACCTGATTTTGCTGGCCTTCTCCGAACACCTGGGATTCGCTCTCGCTTATCTGGCGGCCAGCATCGCCTGCAGCGGGCTGATCGGTTTCTATCTGAGCGCCGTACTGCGCGGCAAGCTGCGCGGTGCGCTGTTCGCCGCGAGCCTATTGTTGTTGTACGGCGTGCTCTATTTGCTGTTGCAGTCGGAGGACAATGCGTTGGTGCTGGGAGCCGGGCTGCTGTTCGCCATTCTGGCGGGCATTATGCTGTTGACGCGCAAACTGGACTGGTATCAGGTGGCCGATCCGGCGCGTTTGACCAAGGAAACACCGGTCGGGGAAGATGAGCCACGCTTCCGGCTGTGGAAATAAGCGAGGGGAATCGGGCGCGCTCAGCGCCCGATAGCGGCTACAGCAGCGGCTCCATCTCCAGCAGGATCTGTTCGCACCATTGCTGCAGGCGCTCTTCGCTCAGATCGTATTGGTTGACCTCATCGAGCGCCAGGCCGACGAAGTGTTTGCCGTCGGCGCTCAGCGGTTTGGGGCTGGTGAACTCGAAGCCCTCAGTTGGCCAGAAGCCGATGAACTGCACGCCCAGCGGCGCGATGTGATCGTGCAACATGCCCAGCGCGTCAAGGAACCACTCACCGTAACCGAGCTGATCGCCCATGCCGTACATGGCGACGATCTTGCCTTTCAGATCCAGCTCTGGCAACTGCGGCCAGATCGCTTCCCAGTCTTCCTGCAGTTCGCCGAAATCCCAGGTCGGGATGCCGAGGATCAGAATGGAATAGTCCTCCATCAGCTTGGGCGAGACGTCTTTCAGGTTGTGCAGGTCGACCAGGTCTTCACCCAGAATCTCACGGATTTTTTCTGCCGCCATCTCGGTGTAGCAGGTGCTGGAGCCGTAAAACAGACCAATCTTCATGTGTAAACCGTTACGTTGCTGTTTAGAGAATTGCAGCGAGTATACCTGATTTGCGTCGGCTTAAGGCATAATGGCGCGGGTGGAAATGCAACAAAGAGAGGACCGCGTGCAACAGCAAGACAATGCGCTGATTGAACAATTCCTGGATGCGCTGTGGCTTGAGCGCAATCTGGCGGAAAATACGCTGGCCTCCTACCGGCTGGATTTGCAGGCCCTGGGCGCCTGGCTTGGCCAGCAAAATACCACCTTGCTGCAGGCGCAGGCGTTGGATTTGCAGGCGTTTCTCGCCGAGCGGGTGGACGGCGGCTACAAGGCCACCAGCTCCGCGCGTTTGTTGAGCGCCATGAGGCGCCTGTTTCAATATCTGTACCGCGAGAAGCTGCGCGCCGACGATCCCACCGCGCAACTGGCGTCTCCCAAGTTGCCGCAGCGTTTGCCGAAGGATCTGAGCGAGGCGCAGGTCGATGCGCTGTTGCAGGCGCCCTGCGTCGATCAACCGCTGGAGCTGCGCGACAAGGCGATGCTCGAAGTGTTGTACGCCACCGGGCTGCGGGTTTCCGAGCTGGTGGGGTTGAGCATCAGCGACGTCAGCCTGCGCCAGGGCGTGGTGCGGGTGATCGGCAAGGGCAACAAGGAGCGGCTGGTGCCGCTGGGCGAAGAGGCGGTCTACTGGATCGAAAATTACCTGGAGCACGGCCGCCCATGGCTGGTCAATGGCCAGACGCTGGATGTGCTGTTCCCCAGCACCCGCTGCCAGCAAATGACCCGACAGACGTTCTGGCATCGCATCAAACACTATGCCATCCTTGCGGGCATCGACAGCGAGCGTCTGTCGCCGCACGTGTTGCGGCACGCGTTCGCCACCCATTTGCTGAACCATGGGGCCGATCTCCGTGTCGTACAGATGTTGTTAGGGCACAGCGATCTCTCGACCACGCAAATTTATACACATGTAGCGACCGAACGACTGAAACAGCTACATCAACAGCATCACCCGCGCGCCTGAGCGGCGGGTTCGAAAGGATTGGAACAATGAAAAAAGGTTTAATGCTGCTTTCTCTGCTGGTGGCTTCGGTGGCCGGCGCCGCCCATGCCGATGACGCGGCGATCAAAAAAGCGCTCGCCAGCCTGGGTATCCAGCAGGCGGACGTGCAGCCTTCACCGGTCAACGGCCTGAAAACCGTGCTGACCGACAGCGGCGTGCTATACGCCTCCGAAGACGGCAAGCACATCCTGCAGGGCCCGCTGTTTGACGTCAGCGGCAAAGAGCCGGTCAACGTGACCAACCAACTGCTGGGCACCAAGATGGACGCGCTGAAAGATCAGATGATCGTTTACAAAGCGCCGAAAGAGAAACACGTGATCACCGTGTTCACCGATATCACCTGCGGTTACTGCCACAAACTGCATCAGCAGATGAAAGAGTACAACGATCTGGGCATTACCGTGCGTTACCTGGCATTCCCGCGCCAGGGGTTGGCTTCCCAGGCTGAAAAAGACATGCAGTCGATCTGGTGCACCGCCGACAAGGCCAAGGCGTTCGACGCCGCCATGAAGGGCGATGCCGTTTCTCCGGCGACCTGCAAAACCGACATCAGCAAGCATTACGAGCTGGGCGTGCAGTTCGGCATTCAGGGCACGCCGGCCATCATCCTGGAAAACGGCATGATGATCCCGGGCTATCAGGGGCCGAAAGAGATGGCCGCCATGCTGGATGCGCACCAGGCCGCCACCAAAGCCGGTGGTTAATCGCCGGTGAGTATCAAAACGCAACTACGCCGCCGCCCGGCGGCGGACGACACGCATCTGCCCGCCAGTTTGCCGCCGCTGCTGCGTCGGCTTTACGCCCTGCGCGGCGTGCAGGCTGAGCAAGAGCTGGAACGCGGCGTCAAGGGCATGCTGCCCTGGCAACAGCTGGACGGCATCGACGACGCCGTCAGCCTGCTGCAACAGGCGCTGGCCGACGGTCGCCGTATCATGGTGGTGGGCGATTTCGACGCCGACGGCGCCACCAGCACCGCGCTGACGGTGCTGGCGCTGCGCAGCATGGGCGGCGCAGCCGTCGATTATCTGGTGCCTAACCGTTTCGAAGACGGTTATGGCCTGAGCCCCGAAGTGGTGGAGCAGGCGGCGGCGCGCGGCGCAGAACTCATTGTCACCGTCGATAACGGCATCTCCTCCCACGCCGGCGTCGACGTGGCGCACGCCAAGGGCATGCAGGTGCTGGTGACCGATCACCACCTGCCGGGCGAGACCCTGCCGGCGGCCGAAGCGATCGTTAACCCCAACCTGCGCGGCTGCGCCTTCCCGTCCAAATCGCTGGCGGGGGTTGGTGTCGCGTTCTACCTGATGCTGGCGCTGCGCGCCCGCCTGCGGGACAGCGGCTGGTTCGAGCAGCGCGCGCTGGCGATGCCCAATCTGGCGGAGCTGCTGGACCTGGTGGCGCTCGGCACCGTGGCCGACGTGGTGCCGCTGGATGCCAACAACCGTATTCTGGTGTATCAGGGGTTAAACCGCATCCGCGCCGGCAAATGCCGACCGGGCATCCGCGCGCTGCTTGAAGTGGCTAATCGCGATGCCCGCCAACTGGCGGCCAACGATCTCGGTTTCGCTCTCGGTCCACGCCTCAATGCCGCCGGCCGGCTGGACGACATGTCTATCGGCGTGGCGCTGCTGCTGAGCGACGACATTGCGCAGGCGCGTATGCTGGCCAACGATCTCGATGCGCTGAACCAGACGCGACGCGAGATAGAGCAAGGCATGCAGGTGGAAGCCCTGCAGCTGTGCGATCAGCTGGAGCGCACCAGCACCGAGCTGCCTTACGGGCTGGCGATGTATCACCCGGAATGGCACCAGGGCGTGGTGGGCATCCTCGCTTCGCGCATCAAAGAGCGTTTCCACCGCCCGGTGATCGCGTTCGCACCGGCGGGCGACGGCATACTGAAAGGCTCCGGCCGTTCGGTGCCCGGCCTGCACATGCGCGATGCGCTGGAGCGGCTGGATATGCTGAACCCCGGGCTGATGATGAAGTTCGGCGGCCACGCGATGGCGGCCGGATTGTCGCTGGAAGAGGCCAAATTCGACGAGTTCCGCCAGCGTTTCGGCGAGTTGGTGGGTGAATGGCTCGATCCGGCGATGTTGGAAGGGGTGATCTGGTCCGACGGCGAACTGGCGATGCAGGAGCTGTCGCTGACAACGGCGGAGCTGCTGCGCGAGGGCGGCCCGTGGGGCCAGGCGTTCCCGGAACCGACCTTCGACGGCAAGTTCCGCATCCTGCAGCAGCGGCTGGTGGGCGAGAAACACCTGAAGCTGATGGTGGAGCCGCTCGGCGGCGGCCCGTTGCTCGACGGCATCGCGTTCAACGTGGACACCACGCTGTGGCCTGACAGCAGCGTGCGCGAGGTGGAACTGGCCTACAAGCTCGACGTCAACGAGTTTCGCGGCAACCGCAACGTGCAGCTGCTGATCCAGCATCTTTGGCCGCGCTGAGGCGAAATTGACGTTCGTGCATCGGTAAGTGACTGGTGCACGAACGCTCATCAGTTTCGTGGTGAGATGATCAGGCTAGCGACCCCTTTCTGTTCGATAATTTCCAGCATTCTGAGCGCGGCTCCCTGGGGTTTTACCGCGTTACGTTCCCATTTTTGTACGCTGGTGGTCGACATGTTGACCACGGCCGCTAAATCGGCCTGGCTCAGGCCGAGCCGTCTGCGCAGCATTTTGATGCGTGCGCCGTCCATTTGATCATGCTGCTCACGCTGGGCATGTTGTTCCTGCGCCTGTACTCGTGTGGCGATGTTGCGTACGGTATCGTCTGACACCGCACCGATCTCATTAAAACGCTGTGCCATTTTTTGCAGTCTGAGCAGGCGATTATCAGTCATCGCATTTCACCTCTCGCAAGTAGCCGCTATCGATGGCTCGTTTGATAATTTCCGGCGGCATGGCAAGAAAATCTCTGGCGAGCTCGCGATAGGTTGCCAATTCATCATCGTTGATTTCTTTTGCACCGTTCTGTTTTACGGTGTTTTTCAGCCATCCATCAATAAAATACTGATGACGACCGCGTTTAAACGCCACGATGGATCGAGCACCACCCCGTTTACCCCGATTGAGCGAAATACGTTTCTTCTAGACGCCGCCGCCCAGATCGCCGTCATGGTTACCGTGTGCGAGTTCGTGAGCCGCGGTGCAAATCTTTTGATCGACGATGCGATTTTTCTTCATAAATTTGTCGAAATCATCCGTGACGAAAATGTCCATTTTGGCACCGCCTGTCCCTGTGAGTCATCATAGCGACTATAGTCTCAATGACCACATTGCTCAATACTTGAACAGCTTAGCGGCGTGAGGGGCACCGGTAATAAAACGCTGGTGAAATTCCTGCTCTTCCTGCCACCCGCTTTGTCGCCCGATCGCCACAAAAACTGACCAACTCGCTATAAACTGCCGCCCGGATCCGTTAGAATTAGCGGTTCCAATGGCATTCCGCCATCGACGACATCAACGTAAAAGAACGAAACCATGTTTGAAATTAACCCGGTAAAAAACCGAATTCAGGACCTGTCCGAGCGGACTGCGGTTCTTAGGGGGTATCTTTGACTATGATGCCAAGAAGGAACGCCTAGAAGAAGTCAACGCCGAGCTGGAGCAGCCGGACGTTTGGAACGAGCCGGAGCGCGCACAGGCGCTCGGCAAAGAGCGCGCCGCGCTGGAAGCCATCGTTGAAACCATCGATCAGCTGGAGCAGGGCGGCGAAGACGTCGGCGGGCTGCTGGAACTGGCGGTGGAAGCCGACGACGAAGAAACCTTCAACGAAGCGGTCGCCGAGCTGGATCAACTGATGAGCAAGCTGGATCAGTTGGAATTCCGCCGCATGTTCTCCGGCGAATACGACAGCGCCGACTGCTACCTGGATATCCAGGCCGGCTCCGGCGGCACCGAAGCGCAAGACTGGGCCAGCATGCTGCTGCGCATGTACCTGCGCTGGGCCGAAGCCAAGGGCTTCAAGACCGAAGTGATCGAAGAATCCGACGGCGACGTCGCGGGCCTGAAATCGGCCACCATCAAGATCATCGGCGACTACGCGTTCGGCTGGTTGCGCACTGAAACCGGCGTGCATCGCCTGGTGCGCAAGAGCCCGTTCGATTCCGGCGGCCGTCGCCACACCTCGTTCAGCTCGGTGTTCATCTACCCGGAAGTGGACGACGATATCGATATCGAAATCAACCCGGCGGATCTGCGTATCGACGTGTACCGCGCCTCCGGTGCGGGCGGTCAGCACGTCAACAAAACCGAATCCGCCGTACGTATTACTCACCTGCCAACCAACATCGTGGTGCAGTGCCAGAACGATCGTTCTCAGCATAAGAACAAGGATCAAGCGTTTAAACAGCTGCGAGCCAAGCTGTACGAGTTTGAGATGCAAAAGAAAAATGCTGATAAGCAGACGATGGAAGACAACAAGTCCGACATCGGCTGGGGCAGCCAAATCCGTTCTTACGTGCTGGATGACTCCCGCATCAAGGATTTGCGCACCAACGTCGAAACGCGTAACACGCAGGCCGTACTGGATGGCGACCTGGATAAATTCATTGAGGCAAGTTTGAAAGCCGGGTTATGAGGAATAGAAATGTCTGAACAACAAGCACAGGGCGCCGATCAGGCGCTGGATCTCAATAACGAACTGCAGTCCCGCCGCGAGAAACTGGCCGGCCTGCGTGAGAACGGCATTGCGTTCCCGAACGACTTCCGTCGCGATTCCACCTCCGACAAACTGCACGCTGCGTACGGCGATAAAGACAACGAAGAGCTGGAAGCGCTGGGCGTAGAAGTGACCGTCGCCGGCCGTATGATGACCCGCCGCATTATGGGTAAGGCATCCTTCGTTACGCTGCAGGACGTGGGCGGCCGCATTCAGCTGTACGTCGCGCGCGACGATCTGGCTGAAGGCGTGTACAACGAGCAGTTCAAGAAGTGGGACCTGGGCGATATCCTCGGCGCGCGCGGCAAGCTGTTCAAAACCAAGACCGGCGAACTGTCGATCCACTGCACCGAGCTGCGTCTGCTGACCAAAGCGCTGCGCCCGCTGCCGGACAAATTCCATGGCCTGGCAGATCAGGAAACCCGTTACCGCCAGCGTTACCTGGATCTGATCGCCAACGAAGAATCGCGCAACACCTTCAAAGTGCGTTCGCAGGTGATGTCGGCTATCCGTAACTTCATGGTGGAACGCGGCTTCATGGAAGTCGAAACCCCGATGATGCAGGTGATCCCGGGCGGCGCATCCGCGCGTCCGTTCATCACGCACCACAATGCGCTGGATATCGACATGTACCTGCGCATCGCGCCGGAACTGTATCTGAAGCGTCTGGTGGTCGGTGGCTTCGAACGCGTGTTCGAAATCAACCGCAACTTCCGTAACGAAGGCGTTTCTCCGCGTCACAACCCAGAGTTCACCATGATGGAACTCTACATGGCTTACGCGGATTACAAAGACCTGATCGAGCTGACCGAGACCCTGTTCCGCACCCTGACCGAGAAAGTGCTGGGCACCTCTCAGGTGCAGTACGGCGACGAAGTGTTCGACTTCGGCAAGCCGTTCGAGAAGCTGACCATGACCGAGGCGATCAAGAAATACCGTCCGGAAACCGATCTGGCTGACCTGGCCGACATGGGTAAAGCGGTGGCCATCGCCGAATCCATCGGCATCAAGGTTGAGAAGAGCTGGGGTCTGGGCCGCGTCGTGACCGAGATCTTCGAAGAAGTGGCGGAAAGCCATCTGATTCAGCCGACCTTCATCACCGAGTACCCGGCTGAAGTGTCGCCGCTGGCGCGCCGCAACGACGTGAACCCGGAAATCACCGACCGCTTCGAGTTCTTCATCGGCGGCCGTGAAATCGGCAACGGCTTCTCCGAGCTGAACGACGCCGAAGACCAGGCACAGCGTTTCGCCGATCAGGTGAACGCCAAAGACGCCGGCGACGACGAAGCGATGTTCTACGACGAAGACTACGTCACCGCGCTGGAGCACGGCCTGCCGCCGACCGCCGGTCTGGGCATCGGTATCGACCGTATGGTGATGCTGTTCACCAACAGCCACACCATCCGCGACGTGATTCTGTTCCCGGCGATGCGCCCACAGAAATAATCGCGTTTAGCGTGTAACAACCGGTGCGGGCAACTGCGCCGGTTTTTTTTCGTCTACGGGACTTAACCGCTTAAAACATCGACAGTTACGCGCCATCTCCGCTTGCCCGCCGCCGATAACCGGTTATAATGCCTGTCGCACACCGATGCGGGTGTAGTTCAATGGTAGAACGGCAGCTTCCCAAGCTGCATACGAGGGTTCGATTCCCTTCACCCGCTCCAAAACCTCCGTAAACATCACCCCATTGAGCTATAACCGTTTTCAGAAAAGCTGATTCTCAACGATTGCATCACCGTTTGGTGTGGGTTGACGTGTGAGACGATCAAGCCGCTGGCCTGGCATCTTACCGCGATAACACAACGCGCCATCCAGTCCTGATGCGGGTGTGAGCCACCGTCGCTGCCCACACCGCGTTATTGCCGCTTAACTCCACTTCTGTTTGGCCCCGGAGGGCAGGCGGTTATCCGTTTCTTCGCAGGAGCGATCGCATTCTTTCGGCAGCAGGAAGGTGATACTTCCCGCCAGCAGCAGCGATGCCGCCAGCGCGCAAACCGCGACGTTCTGTCCGTACACATAAATCATGACGCCTACCAGATAGGGGCCGCAGAACCCACCGAGGTTGCCCAGCCCGTTGATCACCCCGCGTGCGCTGCCCGCCACTTCTGCCGTCGCAATGCGTCCGGGAATTGACCAGAAGGGGCTGGTCGCCGCTTTAAGGAAGAAGCCGCACACCACCAACGCGATATAGGCGGCCACCACGTGCTCATGCAGGATCACCGAGGCTATCAGCGCCGCCGCAAAACAGTACAGGGAGATCCTGACCCACAAACGGCGTTTACCGCTGCGATCGCTGAACATCGAAATCACATAAATCCCCGCCAGAGTGGCAACAAACGGCAGGATCGCCAATACCCCAACATTGGCCATGCTGCCACCGGTCAGGTTTTTCAAGATGGTGGGCAGCCACAACGTATATCCATAGTCTCCGGTCTGGTAAAAGAAATTCAGCACGACCAGGCGCATCAATCCCTTGTTGCGAAACACCGCTTTTAACGGTGCTTTTGCCGCCGGCACCATCCCTTCTCGCGCTTTGCGCTCCCGGGCCAGTTCGGTCAATAAATAGTCGCGTTCCTTCGCCGGCAGCCAACGCGCCTCTTCCGGACGGTCACTGATCACCAGCCACCAAATGGCCAGCACCACGACCGACAACAAGCCTTCGATAATGAACAGCCAGCGCCAGTCGAGAGTGGCAATAATCGCGCCGGAAACTGGGGCAGTCAGCATCCCCCCTAGTGGGGCAAACATCATGACAAAGGCATTGGCCCGGCCCAGTTCTTTTTCCGGGAACCAATTGCTGACCATGGTCAGCACGACGGGCAACATTCCTCCTTCGGAGATCCCGAGAATAAAACGCAGCACGAGCAGCTGATACTGATGGGTGACAAAGCCGGTGGCGATAGAGACAATCGCCCAGGCCACGAGCGACCAGGCGATAAAACGTTTCCCGCTACCGTAAACCGCAAGTCGTCCGCCAGGGATTTGCAGAAATAAATAACCAATAAAAAATATCCCACTGGCCACGCCAGCCATTTGGCTGGTAATACCTAAATCCTGTTCCATGCCGCCCGGCAGAGCAAAGCTGATATTAACGCGATCCATAAATGAAATAATGCAGGTGACAAGGATCGGCGCGATAACCCGCAGCCAGCGAGTTCCTGGTATTTTATCGGTCATAGTAATGCCTCGATGATATCCGCCACGATAAGCGGATATTTTGTTAGGCTGAATAAAAATGATGGTGCGCCATTCAGGCGATCATTTTTATTGAATTAAGCCAGGAATATCCTGATGGGAAAAATAACCTGCGAGATTATCCAAAACGGATTGGCTCATTCCCTGGCGGGTTTCTACGGTAGCGCTGGCCACGTGGGGCTGAAGCAAAACATTCTCGAGCGCAAAAAACGCTGTCGGGACATGGGGCTCGTTTTCAAACACATCCAGAGCGGCCCCGGCGATAACATGATTTTGTAACGCCTTTATCAGCGCCGCCTCATCGACCAGGCTGCCGCGGGCGATATTGATAAGCCAGGCACGATCGGGCATGGCGTTAAATACGCTGGCATCAATAATCCCGCGGTTTTCCGCACTGCCAGATGCCGCGATCACCAGGAAATCACTCTGCGCTGCGAGCGTGTGCAGATCGGCGCACCACGGGTAATCCAGGTCGTCTTTGCGCCGGCGGTCAGTATACAGGATGGTCATATCGAAGCCTTTCGCCCGGCGGGCGATGGCTTGGCCAATATTCCCCATGCCAAAAATACCGATGCGCTTACCGCTCACTTTGGTCGCCAGCGGTGGCGGCGTCGTTTCCCAGCGGCCTTCGCGTACAAAACGGTCTCCTTGGCAGAGGCGGCGGCTGGCGGACAGCATTAGCCCCATCGCCAGATCGGCCACATCATCGGTCAGCACGCCGGCGGTGATCCCGACGCTGATATGGCGTTCCCGGGTGTAGTTGAGGTCGATAGCGTCGGTTCCCACGCCAAAAACAGCAATCATGCCCGCCTGCGGCAGCTGCTCCAGCGTCTCCCGGGTTACCCCCACGTCGCCACGGGTGACCACCGCCTGAACGTCTGCGCCATGGCGAGCCAGGAAGGCTGGAATATCTGATTGTTCATAGAGACGGAATACCCGGTAACTGGCGTCCAACGCGGCCTGTAAAGCATCCATCACCGGCGCGATAAGTAAAATGGTAGGTTGAGTGTCAGTGTGCATCGTTGCGATCCTGTCTGAAAACAATAGGGGATATCCTGTATCAGACGTTTTTTTACCGCTTATTATTGCGATCTACATCACGCCAAAGAGTGTTAAAAAAGCATGTTACTGCTGGCGTGATCTCGTGTGCAATTTCGTGGCTTCTGTCGATTATTATCGGGGGCGATAGCCCGTTATGCCCGTAGGCGGAGAGTGTGAAATCGGTCGATTCTGGTGAAAAGGGTGAATAGCCAGTGATTTTCTGCCGTGGATCACAGGATAAGTAACGCTGTTTCGTAACACTTAATTAAGTGACTTTTGTCACAGTTTTAAACGGCTAAAAACCGTGAGATAGGCCATGACTTATTTCACCATACCGAATGGCCTTTCAGGTGGAGTTTACTCACAGTGGTGATAGGTTGTAAATATTAGAAACAAAGCGGTTTGCTTTGTTGTTTATTCATAGTGACGCCCGTAGAACGATCTAATAGTGATTCTGCCGTAATTACGCCGAGATTGCGTGTTGCCATAACACTATCCAACCATTGTTTTTGTCGGTGAAATACCGAGCCGATATTGACCAGAGAAAATATTATGATTATTGATGCTTTAACCACTGCCGTAAATAATAGGTTCTATCCGGCGGCCATCCGTAAAATGCTGGCCAGTATTATTGAAAATGAGCCGTACAATTTACCTGTCGGGCACTATCAGGTGCAGGGTAAACAGATGTTCTTTAACGTCGTTGAAGGGGAAACCAAACTATTGGCCGACCAGAAGCCAGAGTTTCATCGCCAGTATCTGGATATCCATCTTGTCCTGGAAGGGAAAGAAGTGATTGGCGCCGGGGTTCTGGGGCTACCTCTGCCCCTGAGTGAGCCGTTTAACGAGGCGCACGATCTTGGGTTTAGCCCGGCGATCCCCGGTGAGACTCTCATCCACCTGCAACCCGGTGAACTGGCCGTTATCTTCCCGGGTGAGTTGCACCGCCCGATGAGTACCTGCACGGCACCGGCAGCTCTGCGTAAAATTGTGGCGAAAATCGACTGCGCCCTGCTGACGTAGCAAGACGTTCAGCGGCGGCTGGTATCGCGACTTCAGGCTGCCCGGCGGAAAGCCTCGCTCATCCGCTGTCTGCAGCGATTCCGAAGAATACGCCTTTCCCGTCAAAGCCATAGCCCCTAATTTTTAAAGATTGAGTTGGGTTGAATAAATTTACGGCAGAGATTACGCCGTATTATTTACAGGGATATTTTCTTCAGGTTCACATTACATCCTTAAAGGCCGTGAGTTTACCTCTGTAGTCGATGTAGCCAATCTCATAACGCCTTGATCTTTTAATGCGGTTCCTCCCCATTGGCACAATTTTTTATTTTGGTTTGCCTGTGTTCTGATAGATATTAAAAAAACTATATAAAAATAAATTATTTCGGAGCTAACAATGTCGTTGCAAATCGTGCTTACCCGCAGGGAGGCGCTGGGAAAAATGGTGGGCGTCATCGTCGCCGCCAGCCTGTTGCCTTATTCAAATATAACCTATGCCGAACGGGCGCAAATTGCCGCCTCGCCCGTTGAATACGCGCAATTCTTGCAAATTTCGAGAAAAATTACCGAGTTTGACGATTTGGACGTCACCCTCTCCGCCCGCTATTTTTCCGCACTGCGCGAACATTTTCCGCAGTTGAACTCGCAACTCAACGCCCTGTTTACCCTGAGCCAGCAAGCTACCGATGCGGAAACCTTGAACCGGCATGCGATTGAGCAGGGGCAGAGGGAGCTTATCCAGGCCATCGTGACCGCGTGGTATACCGGAACCGTAGATCCTTCAAGTGCCGATCAGGGTCAGTTGATTACCTATAAAGAGGCGCTGATGTATCGCACGGTTCAGGATGCCCTGATTGTTCCGACCTGGTGCAATTTTGGTCCGCTGTGGTGGACCGGCTTGCCGCCGGGCGTTACCCGCCAACCTTCCATTCCCGCAACAGATTTGCCTGCCGTAGCCGATAAAAAATATGAGGACCGCGTGTGAAAAGCCCAATAATTAATGCTTCCGGCGATGCAGAGGCCGATGTCGTCATTGTCGGTTCCGGTATTGTGGGTGGTCTGATGGCGGATGCTTTGGTGAGCCAGGGCTACTCGGTGCTGGTACTTGAGGCAGGCCCGCGGATTGAGCGCGCACAGGCTGTGGAAAACTGGCGCAATATGCCACTGCACAATCGTGCGGGGTCGGATTTTCAGGGGCTTTACCCGCAATCGGAGTACGCCACCGCGCCGCTCTATTTCCCGGAGAACGACTATATCAAACTGACCGGCCCCAATGGCTCTGGCTTTAAACAGGGCTATTTGCGTGTGGTGGGGGGAACCACCTGGCACTGGGCCGCTTCTTGCTGGCGCAACCATCCCAATGATTTTCGCATGAAATCTCTCTATGGCGTGGGGAGAGACTGGCCTATTTCTTACGAAGATATCGAACCGTGGTACGCGAAAGCCGAAGAGGAAATAGGCGTTGCCGGCCCGAATAATCCGGAGTGGCAGTCCCCTGCGGAACGCAGCGGGCCTTACCCGATGGACATGGTGCCCTGGGCCTACGGCGACAGACGCATTGCTGAGATTGTTAATCCTCACGGTTTTAAATCGGTGCCCATTCCGCAAGGCCGCAGCACCCGGCCCTGGAATGGACGGCCCACCTGCTGCGGCAATAACAATTGCCAGCCGATTTGCCCGATCGGGGCGATGTACAACGGTATTCACCACGTTGAACGGGCCGAACACAAGGGGGCGAAGGTGATCCCTGAAGCGGTGGTGTACAAAATTGACACCGACGACAATAACCGCGTCACCGCCGTTCACTGGTATGACACGGCGCACAACTCCCATCGGGCGATCGGTAAAACGTTCGTTCTGGCCTGCAATGGGATTGAGAACCCGCGCTTGCTGCTGCTGGCGGCCAACGAAAAGAACCCGAACGGCATCGCGAACAGCTCGGATCAGGTGGGACGCAACATGATGGATCACTCGGGCCTGCACTGCTCCTTCCTGGCGCGAGAGGCCCTGTGGGTTGGCCGCGGCCCGGCGCAGAGCAGCTGCATGGTGGGGTATCGTGACGGCGCGTTCCGCAGCGACCACTCCGCCAACAAGATCATCATCAACAACATCAACCGGGTGATCCCCTCCGCCCTTGAAGTCCTGAAAACGGGCAAGGTCGGCAAGGCGCTGCAGGATGAAGTGCGCGATCGCGCCAGCCGCTCGGTGGATCTCTCCATCAGCCTGGAACCGCTGCCGGACCCGAACAACCGTCTGACCCTGAGCCCCACTCGCAAAGACAAGCATGGCCTGGCCTGCCCGGACATCCACTACGACGTCGGCGATTACGTGCGCAAAGGGCTGGAAGTGGTCAAAACCCAGCTACGGCAGATTGGCGACTTGTTCGATGCGCAAGAGTTTGTGATTAACGACAAGCTGAATGCCAACAACCACATTATGGGCGGCACGATCATGGGCAGCGACCCCACGAACTCGGTGGTGAACGGTAATTGCCGCGCTCACGATCACGACAACCTTTGGATCCCGGGTGGAGGCGCCATGGTTTCAGCCAGCGTTGTCAACACCACGTTGACGATGGCGGCGCTTGGACTCAAGGCGGCCAATGACGTACTTCGAGCCCTGGAGAGCAAATGAATAAAATCACCCACGTGCTGGCAGCGACGCTGCTGCTGGGAAGCGGTTTTGCGGCGCATGCCCAGGACGGCGATCTGATCGCTAAAGGGCAAGCGCTGGCTATCGCCTCGGACTGCATGGCCTGCCATACGAATACGCAGCAGCAGGGTAAACCTTTTGCCGGGGGGTACGGCATCGCTTCCCCCATGGGCACTATCTACGCCACCAATATTACTCCATCGGTAAAATACGGTATCGGCGGCTATTCCGAAGCGGCGTTTGCCGACGTGCTGCGCGCCGGGATCCGGAAAGATGGGGCGTATCTCTATCCGGCCATGCCCTACACCGCCTACACCCGTCTGAGTGATGACGAGATCCACGCTCTGTATACCTATTTCATGCATGGCGTTGCCCCGGTCGATGAGCCGGCCAAGCACCAAACCGATCTGCCGTTTCCGTTCAACATCCGCCTCTCCATGGCGGTGTGGAACAGGCTTTATTTGGACAATCGGCGCTTCACCCCGGATCTGACGAAAGGTGAGGCGTGGAACGAAGGGGCCGCGCTGGTGCAGGGCCCGGCTCACTGCGGAACCTGTCATACGCCGCGTAATGTGCTGATGGCGGAAGACAATTCGCGCTTCCTGATGGGGGCATCGTTGGGCTCTTGGTACGCGCCGAATATCACCGCAGATCGCCAAGAAGGGATCGGTGGCTGGAGCGAGCAGGAGTTAGTGGCCTACCTGAAAACCGGTCGGGCGGAAGGGCGCGCGCAAGCGGCGGGGCCAATGGCTGAAGCCGTTGAGCACAGCTTCCAATACCTGACCGACCGGCAGCTGCAGGCGATAGCGACTTACCTGAGGACCGTACCGTCACAGGGCGATGAGCGCCAGGGCAATAGCTTTAGTCAAGCGCATTACAACGTTGAGCACCATCTCCGCGGCATCAATTCGCCCAACGCCAACTACACGCTCAATAGCGGCGAGGCGCTCTACAGCGGCTACTGCGCCAGTTGCCATCAGCCGGATGGCAGCGGCAGTTTGAACCAGGCCTACCCTTCGCTGTTCAACAACTCCACCACGGCCGCGAGCAATCCGTCAAACCTGATTGCCGCCATTTTGCAGGGGGTTGATCGCCGGGTTGACGGTAAGCACGTCCTGATGCCGAGCTTTGGCGCCGGTTCCTATGTCGGAGAACTGACGGATAAGCAGGTTGCCGATATCGCTAACTTCGTGCTGCAGAAATACGGCAACAGCACGCTGAGCGTGACTGAGGCCGACGTGAGTGAGGTGCGCGCCGGGGGCCCGAAACCGCTGTTGGCGCGCGCACAGCCGATGATTCTGCCTGGCATGGCCGTCGCGGCGGTCGTCATTATTCTGCTGGTCCTATTCTGGCTCCGCCGCCGCAAGGCACGTTAAGGGGGCGTTCGGTCAGGTGGGTGGCGCCATCTGGCCGAATCTCTGGCCGGGATAACGAGAGATGGTCTTCTGGCGAAGCGGGCAGTGATGGCCAATGATAAAGTCACTGGCAGGGGTAAGCTATATTGTCTCCCCCATTGACAGGCGGAAGTGGAGATCGACACGTTCAATGGTCGGCAGCCCTTTAATTTTTTTTATTATGATTTCTGTCGCCACTTTCCCCATCTCATACCGTGGCGTCAGTACGCTGGCTAACCGAGGAGTAATGATCTGCCCGATCTCAAGACCGTGAAACCCGGCAATGGCCATTTGCGCTGGCACGCTGATACCGTTTGCCAGACATTCCTGTAACACGCCCACGGCCAGATCGTCGTTGGTACAGAGAATCCCATCCATATCCGGATACATCTGGCTCGCAAGCGTCATCATGCCTGTTCCAATCGAAATGGAAGAGATCTTATTGGGGGAGATACGACCGGTAGGTAAATCATGGTTAGCCATTGCCTGACAGTATCCCGTATAACGCTGTTCATCGCGGATATCAGACATTGAACCAAAATAGATAATGCGTTTTTTACCGCTGGCCAGCAGCATGGTGGTCATATCGTAGCCGGCTTTCACATTATCAAAACCCACGTTAATTCGATCTGTATTGCCTGACAGCCCCATGATTTCAGCAACGGGTATTTTTGCCGTCTTCAGGAATTTTTCCGCCCGCAGACTATGGACCGACTCGGTCAGCAGCAGCCCTTTTATCTTAAAAGCCAGGATCGCGGCAATTTGCTCCTCTTCGCGTTTGCTGTTGTAGTCATAATTGACGACCAGCGTCTGATAACCCTGTATAGACGTCACGGATTCAATGCCGGCGAGGACATCAGCAAATATCAGATTGTTAAAAGAAGGAACCAGAACGCCGATGAGGGGAGGGCTATTGGAATAGAGGGCGGGATTGTCGGGATCGGCCTGATAGCCGACTTCCTCGATAACGGCGGCAATGCGCGCAGCTGTTTCCGGTTTAACCCTGTCCGGCGTGCGCAGATAGCGACTGACCGTCATTTTGGTTACACCCGCCAGTACAGCAATGTCATTTAACGTAATTCGCTGCGACTTCACCATTCATACTCATCTGACCCAGACCGTGTTTGTCATTATGCCCACTGCTGAGTCAAAAGAGAATGCGTGCAATGCGCTACCTCCGGCGTATCCGGTGACAACCGCACGATGCGCCGATCCCGGCTTCTTTTGCCGTTCCAGCATGAGTATGTTCATTATCCCCGCATTTCGTAACGGAGTGAAAGAAAGGCACGCATCAGCGTGCCGTGGACTCTCATGGAAGAAAAGGCGGGCAGTTTGATTCCTTTTCGTCCGCTCAACCCGCTCAATAAGGTGAGCGGGCGATGTGGCCGGGTTAACTGAGAATATCTTCGGCGATCACGTTGAACAGCGTATCGATCTCGCCTTGAGTGTTGTAGTGCATCATGCCGATGCGCAGCACGCCGCCGTCCTGCAACCCCAGCTGTTGCACCAAGCCCAACGCATAGAAATGCCCGCTGCCGGCGCAGATGTTGTGCTGCCCCAGGCGGCGGGCGATTGCGTCAGGCGTATGGCCGCTGAAGGTCAGGGCGAAGGTCGGTGTGCGGCGCGCGCTGTCCGCCTGGGGATTGCCATAAAGCCGCACCCCGTCGAGCTGCTGCAGCCGCTGCATGAAGTGGCGGCACAGCGCCTCTTCATGCTGGTGGTAGGCGGCGAAGCTCTCCTGCAAACGCTGCCTTAACGGCGCGCCGGGCGAGCCCCACTGCGCCAGATACTCGATAGCGGCCGCGACGCCGGCCAGCGCTTCGAAGCTCTGAGTACCGGTCTCGAAACGGCCGGGGCCGACGTCGGTGGCCGGCTCGACTTTGTACGGACGCAGGCGCTGCAGCCACTGCGGCGCGATGTAGGCCATGCCGACGTGCGGGCCAAAGAACTTGTAGGCGGAGCACACCAGGAAATCACAGCCCAGCGCCTGTACGTCGATCAGGTTATGCGGGGCGTAATGAACGGCGTCGACATACACCTGCGCACCGACCTGATGCGCGGCTTCGACGATGGTTTTGATATCGACAATGCTGCCGGTGACGTTGGAGGCGTAGCTGACCGCCACCAGGCGGGTGTTGGCATTGATGCGCTCACACACTTTCGCGGCATCCAATGCGCAGTCGGCGCTCTCGAGCGGTATCTGATGCACCACGGCCCCTCTGTCGGCAGCGGCCTGCTGCCAGCTGGAGACGTTGGCGTAGTGATCCAGCGCGGTGACGATGACCTCATCGCCGGCCTGCCAGTCGCGGCTGATGATGCGGCTGAGATGAAAAGTCAGCGTGGTCATGTTCATGCCGAAGACGATGGTGTCGGCCGACGGGGCATTTAACAAGGCGCGCACCGATTCCCGCGCCTGGCCCATCACCTCGCCGGTGACTCGGCTGGAGAAGTAGTGGCCGCCCAGGTTGGCGTTGTATGCCCCCAGGTAATCTGTCATTTTTTCCAGCACGCCCCGTGAAACCTGCGCACCGCCGGGGCCGTCGAAAAAGATCGCCGGTTTGCCGTCGATTAGCTGGGACAGGGCGCTGAACTGGCGGCGGGCGAGCTCGGGAGTAAAGGTCATGCTTTCTCTCCCCGCGCGGTGAGGACGAAGAGGTCCAAATGGCCTTCTTCTGTTGGGCTCACGGCGTTGATCGGCGTGGCGTTGTGCCACAGTTTGCTGTCCGCCAGCAGCACGGCTTCGCCGTCCGCCAGCGCTTTTTTAAAGAAGGGATCGTGGTGACTGTCGTCATACAGCATGATTTCACCGCCGACGATGTTGTGCCGGTGAATGGCGATCATCGCGATGTGGTCGAAACCGTCCTGGTGAATGCCTTCCGGCGCCACCTGGGTGTCTTTCTCGATGGCGACCACGCGCATCTGGTGGATCTCTATCTCGGCGCCTTCCGGCAGTTCGTTGCTTTCTGCAAACAGGTTGCACATCTCTGCCATGCCGGCGCTCTGCAACACGGCGCTGTCGATAGGTTCGAAGCGGCGCACCACGTTGCCCTGAAAGTGGTTGATCTGATCCGACTGCATGAAAGTGCGCGGCCCCACTTCGGCGACGTTGGGGTTGAGGTATTTGACGACCGAGTAACGGCGCAGGCGATATTTTCCGTCGGCGTGTTGCGTGTGGGGCAAGGAGGAGAACGATGGCATCAGCTGTTGGGTGGCTTGCGGGCTTAGTACAGTCATACTTATTACGTTTTCGTGTTTCTGTAACATAATCACCTCTAATAATAATAATTTCTGATGTTGTAGGGGGTAATTCGATTGAATTGTAGACGACTCTATAACCAACGCAATTTGGCGGTGGCGAGGTGTGACGGCGGTCGTAAAGTGGGGTGAACGGTAGAGAGGATGAGCGAAAGGGAATGCCGGTATGAAGCGGGTCATTCAGCAAAATAAGCGCTAACGGGGGGAGAATTCATGCGCAAGCATAACGTGACCAAGGTTACGCTTTCAGGGATAACTCTCATGAATATGAGGTGCTTTACTATAATTCCGGGACAGAGTGACCGCAGTGGCATTGCCTGGTTGTTGAAAGAACAATCTTCAATTCCCCCTGAATAAGGACTCCGATCATGCAGCATGTCAGGAAAATTCGTCATTTCCTGCCTGTTTGCGTCGATAATGTTCCCCGGCATGGCCTTCGCGGAAGATCCCCCCGTGACACCGTTGGCTACCGGGATCGTCAGCAGCGGCGTAGCCGAAGCGCAAGTGACCGAGGCCGTGCGCCACGGTGAAATCCTGACCATCAAAGTGCGTTTCAAAGGGTTGAAAGACAACCTTAATGGGCAAGGCTTGTATAGCAGTCTGGATAAAAGCAGCCTTGAGAAATCCTTCTATATTCTGGTGGGTAATAAAAAATACCTGCTGCTTACCGATAGCAATAATGTCCCACTGGCCTCTCCCAGCGTGTCATTCAGCTCAAGTTCAGGCATTCCCTATGTCGCCACCTGGTTTGGCAGCTTCCCTGCGCCTCCACCTGATGTGAAAGAGGTGTACCTGACGATCGCCAACGTCGAGCCGCTCGGGCCGATAGCCATTACGGATCGTTGAGCGATGAACGGCCTCAGGAAAGCCGCCTGTGTGGGTGGGATGTTAGCCTTTGGGTTGGTGTCATTGGGTTCATGGGCTGACAGCGGAGAGCCGGCATCCGTGGGGAAACCGGTGATACTCGATCTTAAGGCCACCCGGCTGGGTTTGGTTGGTTTGCCTTCGGGGCTGAATGCCGGCGTCCTTGATCTGCAGAGTAAGGCAGCGGATTTGGCTAAACAATCCGCCGACATTTCCGTCAGAGACAGCAAAAATGCCGTAACGTTATCGATGCGCAGCGATGTCCTGTTCGCCTTCGACAGCGATGCGATTGCTGCTAAAGCGGAGCCTGCGCTGCAACAGGTGGCGCAATTTATCGCGGCCGAACCGGTAGGGAACGTGGTGATCGAGGGGCACACCGATGCGGTGGGCAGCGATAAATATAATCAGGATCTGTCGCTGCGACGCGCACGTGCGGTGGCTGTTTGGCTGATCGCACATGGGGTAGAAAAATCTCGTCTGAGTGAACGGGGAAAAGGGGAGGCTGAACCGGTGGCTTCCAACGACACGCCGACGGGCCGGGCCAAGAATCGGCGGGTTGACTTCGTGTTGCCGAAAACCGTTGCCGCCGGTTAACCCCGCGTCGGTGGACGTCTCTTTTGCCAGAGCCGCTTTTAAATGGGCTCTCCTGCTGACTGCTTGTAGGGCGTGGAGCCGGTGACGTTAATGATTGATGAACATAATCGCGTCGCCAAAAGCCTGTATCCCACTTTCGGCTTTCGCTTTAGCGACCCCGACAAAATGCGGGGTCAGAACGTCTCGAAATACAGCTCGCGCAACAGCCAGGAGATTTCGTTATTGGTGCGGTTCAGGACGTCTATTCTGTGAACTCCTATCGCTTCTGCGCGCAGATCGAGCAGCAAGTTGCGAATCTGCCGGAATAACGGGGTTTGCGGGTTGGGTTTGGCCAACTGCTGTCCACACAGTTTGATACCGGCGTCGCAGCCGGTGGCGATGTCCGTCAGGCAGCACGGGCAGGTGGTTTTTTGGCGCGCCATATTGCGGCATTGTTGCCCGATTACCTGATTAAAATGGCGTAATTGCAGGCAGACTTCCCGCGAGTTCAACGGGTTGGAATGGGTTGTCATCGGTTTCAGCTCCCTTGTCTGCGCCTATATTGGCACTTACCGATGAAGATAACCACGGACAAGCCGAGGGGGTATCGCCTTGTTTTGTCTAGAAGCAACGAAAGCGATGAGGCCCGCGATGGCGGGCCGGTAGAGTCAGGCGCGTTTAAACAGATTCGCCGCCTGGAACAGCGCAAAGGAACTGACCAGCATCTCGATGCCGACGATCGCCGTCACCAGCGTGACCGACGCCGCCGGGCCTGAACCGATCAGCATCCAGGCGATGATCAAATCGAGCACGCCGATAACGAACTGCAGCCAGTTGCCCGGCAATCCGCGGCGCATATAGCCAGCCGCCAGGCGGGCGATGCCGCCGAGCGCGAACAGCACGGCGAGGTACACTGCCAGCGCCAGAATGCCCGCCAGCGGGCTGGTGATGAACACATAGCCGATAATCAGGTAGGCCACACCCAGCAGAATGCCGCCGATCATCGGCCAAGTATTCTGCGCTCGGTTGGCGATCATGGCGATAATCAGCCCGGCGCCGCTCAACAGCAGCAGGACGCCGACCACGATGCTCAGCGCCGCGCCGGAGGCGAAAGGATTAACCAGGCACACTATACCGCCCGCCAGCAGCAGGAAGGCGATGATCAGCAGGGTGGTGCGTTGCTTTTTGAGCAGTTCTTCGCTCAGGAGGGGCAGATTATTGCGATCAAGGTTTAGCATGTTACAGCTCCATTCTCTTTGTTGCGATCCTCGGGGGCACTCTATTTTTCCGAGCGCTCTATTATAGTAGTCACTTTTTAATCACTGCGGTAAATCCGGCGTGGCGTTTATGCTTGGTAGCGGCGTGTTATTCGGCCAGTTCATCAACGATGAAATCAATCAGCGCCCTTACCGAAGGGGGGAGTCCTTGTCTGGAAGGGTAAAACGCGACAATCTTGTGTTGTTCCAATGTCCAGTCGTCGAGCAGCGTTTTCAGGCTGCCGTCGAGCAGTTCCTGGCGGGCTAATTTCAGCGGCAGGCAGCCCACACCGACGCCTTTTACGATCGATTCCTTGATCAGGCGAATGTCATCGCACACCATGCGCGACTCGTTGTTTATTTTGACTTCGCGATCGGCTTGTTGAAACGTCCAGGCGGCCTGAAGATGGGTCGATAACCACCCGACCGTTGGCAAACTGGAGAGATCTTCGGGCGTATTGATACTTTGGTACTGAATAGTTGCAGAGGGGGCGACCATAAATGCGGTGGGCACAGCGCAAATTCGACGCATCACCAAGTTGCTGTTTTTGGGCTCATCGGCGATGAGTTTTAATGAGAGGTCATACCCTTCAGAAATAATATCCACGTTGCGATTAAATATTTTTACATGCAAATTGACCTTGGGGTATTGCAGCATGAATTTCGCCAGGACTTCCGTTAGGCCAAGATCCAGGAGAATGTTTGAGCAGGTTAGTTTTATTTTTCCAGTGGGTTTTTCGCTTTTGTTAATAATGAGGCATTCCGCTTTCTCTGCGGTGCTAATCATCTGCAGGCAGTACTGATAATATTCTTTTCCTATATCGGTGACCATGAGGTTTCGCGTTGAACGCTGAATAAGTCTGACATTGAGCCTTTTTTCCAAATTGGATATTCGTCTTGATAGCGTCGATTTGGGTATACCAAACTTCTTACTGGCGGAAAGAAATCCACCGCATTCAACTACTCTGGCAAACATAACCATCTCATTGAAATCTATCATATAAAGTTGACCTTCCCAGTGGTGAGATACTCATTCCCAATAATCGTTCTATTTACCCGGCTGGTTCATTGCTAGCCTGATGTCGGAGCGTTTGAAAGCATGCTACATGCTTGGAATGCATGGGGCGATCGGAATTTGATGATTTTGATGATAAAGGAGAAGGGAATGACTTTTAAATATAACCGATTAGATAAGGCACAGGCCGCCGTGTTATTAGTCGATCATCAGACGGGGCTACTGTCCCTGGTTAGAGATCAGGATCCGGATAAATTCAAAAATAATGTTTTGGCGCTGGCCGATCTGGCTAAATACTTCAATTTACCGACGATACTGACCACGAGTTTTGAAAACGGACCGAACGGCCCTTTGGTGCCAGAGCTAAAGCAAACGTTCCCTGACGCCCCCTATATTGCTCGTCCCGGCAATATCAATGCCTGGGATAATGAAGATTTCGTCAAGGCGGTAAAGGCCACGGGCAAGAAACAACTGATCATCGCCGGCGTGGTGACCGAGGTTTGCGTGGCGTTTCCTGCGCTCTCTGCGTTGGAAGAGGGGTATGAGGTTTTCGTCATCACCGACGCATCCGGCACGTTCAATGCGATTACGCGCGATGCGGCTTGGGATCGCATGTCCCAGGCCGGCGCGCAGCTGATGAGTTGGTTTGGCGCGGCGTGCGAATTGCACCGCGATTGGCGAAATGATATCGAAGGGTTGGGGAACCTGTTCTCTCAACATATCCCTGACTATCGCAATCTGATGACCAGCTTCAGTTTGCTGACCTCAGGTAAACAGTAACCCCGGCATCGCTGCATGATTTGGCGCCTTATGGCGCCATTTTTCCTCCCGCCGATCGTGCCGCAGCGGCCTCCGTGCCAGTTGTTTTCCGATAGTTGCCTCTTTCCCGCTTTTTGACTGACCCGGCGCAAATGTTACACTGTGCGGCTGACGCGTATCAGAACCGAAAAGACGATTGGGGACAGGATTTGAGCACAGGAAGCAAGCTGGCGAGGTGGCGCCGCATCGCGGTGTGTCTGACATTGGGGCTATTGTTGGCCGGGTGTTCGGGTAAAAATACCTACAACCGTGACTACGACAAACTGCCGAAGGGCAGCTACACCGGCAAGTCTTACACCGTCAAACGGGGCGATACGCTGTACTACATCGCCTGGATCACCGACAGCGAAGTCAGCGATCTGGCCAGAATCAACAAGATACGCCCGCCTTATAGCCTGGAAGTGGGGCAAAAGCTGCGGCTGAGCGGCAGCACGCCGACCAAAACCGCCGCCACGCGCCGTAAAACGTCTTCCTCCGCGATCGCCAAGCAAACGCCGCCGCCGGGCGCCGCACGTTGCTGGCGCTGGCCGACCAGCGGCCGGATCGTGCAGGCGTACTCCAATGCCGATGGCGGCAACAAGGGCATCGACATCGCCGGTAAGCGCGGCCAGCCGATCTATGCTTCCGCCAAGGGCAAAGTGGTGTACGTCGGCAACCAACTGCGCGGCTACGGCAACCTGATCATGATTAAGCACGGCGAAGACTTTATTACCGCCTACGCGCACAACGACACCACGCTGGTGCGCAACGGCCAGGATGTGAAAGCGGGGCAGAAGATTGGCACCATGGGCAGCACCGGCACCGATTCGGTGTTCCTGCATTTCCAGATCCGCTACCGCGCCACCGCGCTCGATCCACAGCGCTATCTGCCGCCGCAGGGATCGTCGCCGTCCTGTTAACATTAATCCGGCTCCTTACGGGGCCGGATGTCAGCTATTTCAGTGGCAGATAAAGATCGGTCACCAGTTCATATTCCGCCACCTCGTGCACGAAGTTGTGGTAGTGGAAATAGAGCGGAAAGTCACGCAGCTCCTCGCCGCTGGCCGGCAACCACTCGCGGTACAGATAGTGGGCACTTTCCGAGAGCCCATCCAGCGAGCCGTGATGGCGCAGCACCGCGCAGCGTCCGGCCGGCAGCGTGCCGTTCACCACGCCAGAGGCGTTGTCCTCCGGGATCGGTGCAGTGACCTCGCCGCAAATGAAGAAGTGGAAGTCTTGCGCGTCGGTGGTGGCCGGATCGTGCGGTGCGATGCCGTAAGTGCGGCTGCTTCTGACCGGCGACAGGCCGCTGGTTTTGCGCCACTCGATAAAGCGTGCGGCGGTTTCGTTGACCAGCGCGGGCGGGCCGCTATGTTCGATCATCGCCACTGGCGTGGCCGGGAAATCGACAATGTCTACCTTCATGGGTTGTTTCCTTTTGTGTTTCGGCTCGGGAAAGCGCTGCTGCCAATCGATCCAGGCCGGCTGTTTGCGAAACTGGCTCGGCGTTTGGCTGAACGCCTGTTTGAAGGCGCGGCTGAAGGACTCCGGGTTTTGAAAACCGGCGTCCAGCGCGATGTCAATCACCGGCTCCAGCGGGTTATACGCCAGGCGGTAAGAGGCGCGTTTAAGCCTCATCCACTGGATATAACGCCACACCGAGATGCCGCAATACGCGCTAAACTGGCGTTGAAAGTGAAAGCGCGAAAAATGGGCCACTTCGCTCAGCGTGTCGACGGTAAGCGCTTCGTCCAGGTGGCGGTCGATATAGTCAAAGACCTGCGCAAAGCGCTTTGCATACGTCTGGGTCATGTGATTGTCTCCTCCATGCCTGAACTTTGCCCGAGTCGCTGCTGCTTCTCCTGACGGATGATGCTGAGTTGCCACCGCAGGAAAACGGAATGGCTGAGGCGTTCGCCGCCGGCCAGGCCAAACTCATAACCCCCGCGCGGCCATGCGCCGCGAGCCCGACCGAGAAGATGAATATTACATGATGGACCGTTCCCGTTTGCTGAAATTCCTACTGCCCTACCTGTGGCCGAAAGACAACCCGCGGCTGCGGGGGTATCTGGTGGTGGCCTTCGTGTTTATGGTGGCGGCCAAGGTCAGCACCACGCTGGTGCCGCTGGCCTACAAAGCGATGGTCGATGCGCTGAGCGGCGAGACGGCGAAAATGCTGGCGGTGCCGCTGGGGCTGATTATCGCCTACGGCGTGGCGCGGGTGGGCGGTGCGCTGTTTGAGGAGCTGCGCAACGTGATGTTTATCCACGTCAGCCAGAACGCCACGCGCCTGTTGGGCGTGCGGGTGTTTCGCCAGCTGCATGCGCTGAGCCTGCGCTTTCATCTGGAGCGCCAGACCGGCGGGCTGTCGCTGTCTATCGAGCGCGGCACCCAGGCGGTGTCCACGGTGCTGTCGCGGCTGCTGTTCTCCATCGTGCCGATCCTGTTCGAACTCTCGCTGGTCACGGCAATCATGTGGCATATGCTGAACGGCTGGTTTGCGCTGGCGATCCTGACCACGGTCGGCTGCTACATTCTGTTCACCGTGCTGGCGGTGAGCTGGCGCACCCGTTTTCGCCGTGAGCTCAACAAGGCCAACGCCGACGCCAACAGCAAATCCATCGACAGCCTGCTGAACTATGAGACCGTGAAGTACTTCGGCAATGAAGCGTTCGAGGCCGAGCGTTTCGATCTGTCGCGGCGGCTGTACGAATACGCCGCCATCAAGAACCAATTCAGTTTTACCGCGATCAACCTGGGGCAAACCGCCATTATCTCGATCGGGCTGATCGTGATGATGGCCATGGCGGCACAGGGCATTACCCAGGGGACGATGACGGTCGGCGACTTCGTGCTGGTCAACGCCTACCTGCTGCAGCTGTATCAGCCGCTGAACTTCTTCGGCTTTATTTATTCCGAGGTGCGCCAGGCGCTGATCGACATGGAGAATATGTTCGATCTGCTGCAGGAAAAGCGTGAGATCGTCGATAGCCCGGATGCGCAGCCGCTGCGCCTCGATCGCGGCGAAGTGCGGTTCGACGCGGTCAGCTTCGGTTACGACACGCGCCGACCAATCCTCAAGCAGGTGAGTTTTACCATTCCGGCAGGCCACACGGTGGCGGTGGTCGGCGCCTCCGGCGCGGGCAAGTCCACGCTGTCGCGTCTGTTGTTCCGCTTCTACGACGTGCAGGGCGGCGCCATTACCCTCGACGGCCAGGACATTCGCCAACTGACGCAGGCCAGCCTGCGTCAGGCGATCGGCATCGTGCCGCAGGATACGGTGTTGTTCAACGATACGCTGCGCTATAACATCGGTTACGGCAAAACCGGCTCCAGCGATGAAGACATCGAGCGGGCGGCGCGGCTGGCGCATATCCATGATTTTATCGTCGGTCTGCCAGACGGTTACGACACCCGGGTGGGCGAGCGCGGGCTGAAGCTGTCGGGCGGTGAAAAGCAGCGGGTGGCGATCGCGCGCACCATCCTGAAAAATCCGGCTATCCTGGTGTTCGACGAGGCGACCAGCGCGCTGGATACCCAGACCGAGCGCGAAATCCAGGGGCATCTGCGCGAGGTGAGCCGCAACCACACCACGCTGGTGATCGCCCACCGGCTCTCCACCGTGGTGGATGCCGATGAGATCATCGTGCTGGAGGCGGGGGAGATCGTCGAGCGCGGGGGGCATGAGGCGCTGTTGGCGGCGAACGGCCGCTACGCTGCCATGTGGCAAACCCAGTACAGCGAAGAGCAGGAACCGCGCTGACGCTGCCGTTCACTCCGCCGATGGCGCGGCCCTGAGCCGTTGTATCACGTAGTCGCAGGCGATGCGGTAATCCTGCTGCAGATCGGTGTCATCCCCGGCCAGGCTACCGCGCAGCCAAAGCCCATCGATCATCGCCGCCAGCCCGCGCGCCGCGTCGCGCGCCTGCTGCAGCGGCAGCTCGCGGCGGAACTGGCTGCAAATATTGGAATAGAGCCGCCGATCGTTGGCGCGCTGTAGGCGGCGCAGCACCGGCTGATGCATGCTGGCGGCCCAGAAGTCGAGCCAGGCGCGCATGGAAATGGCGTTGGTTTGGCTGGGGTGGAAGTTGCCCTGAATGATGGCGCACAGCTGCGACTGGCTGTCGCTTGCCGCCTGAGTGCGGCACTCGGCCACCGCGTCGCGCAGATCGCGCAGGATCTTGCGCATGGTCGCGCTCAACAAACCTTCTTTATCGCCGAAATAGTGGCTGACGATGCCGGTCGACAGCCCGGCCTCTTTCGCCACCTGCGACAGGGTGACGCCAGCCAGCCCCACAACGTTGATGGTCTCGAAGGCGGCGTTAATCAGCTGCTCCTTGCGCTGCTCAGGAATGTCTCTGCGGTACATATTTTCCTCAACTGATAGGCAAATCACACTTTGAATTTGATTGATTGAACGGTCAATCAATACTCTATATGCTGCGAAAATGTCAAATAAATGACGATAAGATGTTAACCAAAAGTTGCATTTAAATCGTCTGTCTTTCGCATCATGGAAGCCTGCCAATGACAATGAAAACTCCCCCATCGCTTGACGAAGAACCTGTCAGATTAAATGTCCCGGTATTTTTCGGCTCGGCGGCGGTGATCCTGCTGCTGGGATCGCTGGTCGTGCTGTTTCCCGCCGCCAGCAAACAGTGGCTGAATGTTGCGCAAAGCTGGGTGGCCGATGTGTTCGGCTGGTATTACATGCTGCTGATGGTCGCCTGCATGGCGTTCGTGTTCTGGCTGGCGCTGTCGCGCTTTGGCCATATTCGCCTGAGCCAGGATGACGAGCCGCCGCAGTTCAGCTACCCCTCGTGGGTGGCGATGCTGTTCTCGTCGGGCATCGGTATTGCGCTGGTGTATTACGGCGCCTATGAGCCGCTGGATCACTTCCTGTCGCCACCGGAAGGCAGCGGCGGCAGCGTGCAGGCGGCGCGACAGGCGATGGCGCTCACCTTTTTGCACTGGGGGCTGCACGGTTGGGCGCTGTACGCGCTGATCGCCACCGCGCTCGCCTATTTCGCCTATTGTCGCGGTTTGCCGCTGGCGCTGCGTTCGGCGCTGTACCCGATCTTCGGCGAGCGCATCCACGGCGGCGTCGGCCATCTGGTGGACAGCTTCGGCATTCTGGTGACGGTTATCTCGATGGTGACCAACCTGGGGATCGGCGCGTTGCTGGTGAACTCGGGGCTGTTTTACCTGTTCGACATCCCGCAAAGCACCGGCGTACTGCTGGCGCTGATCGTGGTGATGATGGTGGTGGCCACGCTGGCGGCGGTCACCGGCGTCGAGAAGGGCATTGCCATGCTGTCGAACATCAACGTCGGCTTCCTGTGCCTGCTGCTGCTGTTCGTGTTTCTGGCCGGGCCGACGCTGAACCTGCTCAACGGCATGTTGCAGAACCTCGGGGATTATCTGACCTCGCTCGTCAGCCGCAGCTTCGATATGTATCTGTATGGCAAGGCGCGCCAGTGGCAGGGCGCCTGGACGCTGTTCTATTGGGCCTGGTGGGTGGCGTGGGCGCCGTTCGTCGGGCTGTTTATCGCCCGCATTTCCAAAGGCCGTACCATCCGTGAGCTGATCTTCGGCGTGTTGCTGATCCCGCTCGGGTTCACGCTGGCGTGGCTGTCGATCTTCGGCAATACCGCCATCAGCCTGGTGCTGGAGGGCGGGCAGGCGATCCTGGGCCAGGTGGCGCAAAGCGATCCGCCGATGGCGGTGTTCAAGCTGTTTGAATACCTGCCCTATACCCAGCTGACTGCCGGTTTCGTGGTGGTGATAAGCTTCGTGCTGTTCCTGACGCCGGTCGATTCCGGCACGCTGATGATAGCTAACCTCTCCTGCCAGGGCGGTTCCGCGCACGATGACGCGCCGGCCTGGCTGCGAGTGTTCTGGGCGGCGGTCACCACGCTGGTGTGCGCCGGGTTGCTGTACGCCGGCAGTTTCAGCGCGATGCAAACCGCGGTGGTGCTGTGCGGCCTGCCGTTCTCGGCGGTGATCGTGCTGTACATGGTCAGCCTGCGCAAGGATCTGCGCGGTTACGCCATGACGCCGGCGATCCCCTGAGGCGGTTTATTCGTCCGCGCGCGGCCGATGATGCACGTACTCGACAATCGTGCCGTCCGGCAGGCGCGCATTGAAACAGGCGCCGGTGGGCACTTCCACCGGGCCGAAGAAGATCTCGGCTCCGGACGCCAGCAGCCGCTGGTGGTAAGGGTAAATGTCATCGACCAGCAGCGTGCCGACGGTGCTGCGAAAAGGGCGCAGGTTTTCTTCCGCGCCTTCCAGGATCAGAAACGGTCCTACCGCTGCCAGCACCAACCGATGCTCGGGAAAGTCGAAACGCATATCCGCTTCCACGCCGTGCAGCTGCTCGTAAAACGCGATGGCGCGGTCAATCTCGCCTTCGTCGACGTAGACCCGGATCAGCACGCGCGGCTCGCGCAGCGATGAAGAGTCGGCGGTTTTGCGCCAAAAGCCCGCTTCTGTCAGTTTTGCCGTCATTGCTCATTCCTCATGGTGGCTCGTTTCCCCGTCATCATGCCGCCGTTTGGCCGCAGGGATTAGACTGAGTTGTTATGAACTAGCAGCGGCGGAAATAAAAAAGCCCCGGTAACGGGGCAAAGACCAGCTCAGGTCGGAATAGCGGGCTAAAGCGGGCGTCAGGCGCGATGGAATTCCGGTAACACCAGTTGGCCGATCTCCTGCATCGTCTCTTCCAGCGGCCGCTGGTTGCGGCGGAAATGCAGGCCGATGTGGTTGACCCCGGCGTCACGCATGGCGCTCAGTTCCTGAATCAACCCATTGCGGCCGCTCTTGATGCCGAAGCGATGGCGCTGAATCGGCGCGTCGGCGTTATCTGTGAGGTCGAGATGAATAAAGCTGACGTAGGGTTTGTCACCGGCCACGTTACGCCAGAGTTTGACCCGCGAAACGTGGTCCGCAGGCGTGCCGGGATACGACAGCCAGCCATCCATATTTTTTCCCACCCACTCAGGCGTTTGTTGCGCCAGCCCGGCGACCAGCAGCGGCGGCGGCGGCGTGGCCGGCAGCAGGCGCAATCCAGGCTGGAGCGCGCTGTCGGCTTCCCCTTTGAGAATGCCGACGCTGGTGCGAAAGCGTTCACCGCGCGCGGCGTAATCGGCGCCGAACAGCGGGTATTCCACAGGGCGATCGCCGCTGGCGACGCCGAGCAGCAGACGATCGCCGCTCAGCGTTTGCAGCGTGGAAGCCGCTTTGCGTACCAGCCACGGCTGGCGCAGCGGCAGCACCACGGCCGCGGTGCCCAGCAGAATATTGCGCGTCAGGCTGGACAGGTAGCCGAGGTAGGTAAAGGTCTCAAACACCTGCGCGGCGTCGCCGAAGTCCGGATCGTACAGCGGCACGTCGCGAACCCAGGCGGCGCGAAAGCCGAGCTCATCGGCCAGCTTGATGCGCGCAGCGTGTTCGCTCATGTCCGGCACGCCGAACGGTCGCCCATCCTGCTGGCGTTTCAGCTGCCCGCTGGTGGACCAATCGTTGTCCAGCGGCAACTCGATGCCGATGGAAAGCGGCTCCCGGGTTAGTTTTTCGATGCTCATGTGTCACTCCGTCTCTGGCCTTGCGGCGCGGTGTCGAACGATGGCACGAAGTGTTGCATGGCGCTTAATTGAGATAAACAGCCCTAATCGCAATAGATAATTGCTGTTGCGAGCATAATTACTTTGCAGGATACGGCATGATTGCCGTGATTTACGTCACGCTCTGCGCTTTTGTTATTGTCCAGATTAAATGATGTAACCCTGCCAATAGCCTTTCCCTCGTAAGAGTTATTTTGTTGTGCGGTCATGAAATAAAACGAAATGATTCAATAGATAAAAACGAATCCGAATGCTGCCTATCGTTAACTGAAAGGGGATAACAAATTAATAAACCTGAAGAGTTAATGGTGAGATTATTCACAGATGGCGTGAAAATAGGCATTTTTAACCGCGGGAAAATACCCGTTATTATTTTATTGTCTGTAAAAACAAAGTGATAAAATATCTGATTGTGATAATTCTATTTTAAAATAGTACCGGATAAAAACTTCATTCGTCTCTAAGAAAGCGCCGGTTGACAGACCGCCGGCTTGCGATAATTTTATGTCATTAATATGTTAATGAGTTGTTGTCGTGACGGAGGGCCAATGTCTCTCTTGGCCGAGCGCTTAATACACTTATGCCATGGCGGGTCGCCATTCATAAGTTAACTTATGGACAAATGACGCTATGAATACATCGCCAGGGCCTCGCCGCGCATTAAGTGAAGAGAACCGGTTGCTGATTATTTTATTTTTCGTCTTCGGCTGCGTGTTCGTCGATCGTCTGACCATCTCGTTTCTGTTTCCGATGATTGCCGCCGACCTCAAGCTCAGCAACGTGCATCTCGGCACGCTGTCGGCGGTGCTGGCATTGACTTGGGCGCTGTCTGGCGCGGGGCTGGGGGCGATAGCCGATCGCTTTAATATCCGCAAACCGATGCTGATCCTGTCGATCCTGGTGTTTTCGCTGTTCTCCGCGTTGTCGGGATTGGTCAGCGGGTTTGCCATGCTATTGATCTTCCGGGCGCTCATGGGGATCGCCGAAGGGCCGGTTTTGCCGATCGCGCAATCGTTGATGGTGGAAAAATCGCAGCCGCAGCGCCGCGGTTTCAACATGGGATTGATCCAGGGCGCGGCGCCGGGGCTGCTGGGCGGCATTATCGCGCCGCCGCTGATCATCTATCTGGCGCAGAAGTGGGGCTGGAGCATGGCGTTTCACCTGACCGCCGTGCCGGGCATCATTCTGGCGTGGTTGATCTATCGCCATGTGAACGGCAAAAAAGATCCCGCCTTTATCGCCGCGCCGGCGACCGGTAAGGCGGCGGGCAAAGCCGCTTACGGCGAGCTGTTCAAAATCAAGAACGTGGCGCTGTGCATTCTGATTTCCTGCGTGTTCGTCACCTGGTTCATGATCATCATTACCTTCACCCCTAACTTTTTGGTGACCGACCGTGGCTTCGGTGAAGGTACGATGGGCGGCATCATGAGCGCCATCGGCGCCGCCTGGGTCTTCTGGGGCGTGGCGGTACCGGCGATCTCCGATCGCCTTGGGCGCAAACCGACGCTGATTTTCTTTTCGCTGCTGGCGGTGTGCTGCCCGCTGTTCCTGAGCTACGTCGCCAACCCGTGGCTGCTGGGCGTGCTGGTGTTCCTGTCTTATACCGGCCTCGGCTGCTTCACGCTGTTTATGGCCACTATCCCGTCGGAAACGGTGTCGCCGGCACGCATCGCCACCGCGTTGGGGCTGGTGATGGGGATCGGCGAGGTGATTGGCGGCTGCCTGGCGCCGTTTATCGCCGGGCTGATCGCCGATCGCTATGGCCTGGTCAGCGTGATGTGGCTGGCGGCTGCCGGCGCGGTCTGCGCCGGCGTACTGAGCTGTTTTCTCGATGAAACTGCACCCGCGGTGGTGAGCCGCAGAACGGTGAAACCGGCGAGCGTTGCCGACGTGTAAGACGGTTTTATCCCATTCAATCAAGGAGAGCGAAGATGTCAGCAGAACAATCCGTACTGAATCAAAATGCCGAACCGGACTGGAAGAATTACGACGATTTCGCACGCGGCATCGACACCAACCGACTGCCGGGCACCCAGGACTGGCGCGGCAAAACGTTGCAGATCGCCTTTGAAGACGGCGGGGACATCACGCTGCGTTTCAGCGCCGATCGGCAGCGGGTGCTCTGGGCCTGGGGCGGGGAGAGCGGCGAGGACGCTTACGAAGAGGTGCAAACCTCCGCCGCACGCTATTTCTTCAATATTCCGCTGCAGTCGCCGGGCAACGAATGCCTGACGCTGGTGCTCAACCGCGACAGCGGCCGGGCGCTGCTGGTGCGCAGCACGCTGCTGCCTGAACATGCGGTAGAAAAGGGGTCTCGCCTCAAGCAAAGCTTCCACGTTGGGCTGATTGCAGGCGTCACGCCGGGCGGCATCGCACCGCATTTGACCCGCGAGCTGATCGGCTATCGCACGCTGAACGTCTACAGCCCCAACCATTACTACGAGCACTTCTACGTCAACACCGAGCGCTACGCCTGGCAAAACCTGCGCGGTGAACAGTTCGGCCACGGCGACATGGACTACGCCACTTACTACAAGTTTGAGGATGAGATGTTCCTGTTCACCTTCCGGGAAAAGATTATCCCGGTGTGCTCGGTGTTCTTCTTCGACTTTATCTCCGGACGCTGCACCGGCACCTTCCTCGGGCTGGACGCCGCCGGCCGGGTGCTGGTGTCACCGGCCGGGGCATTCATCAGCAAGATGAGCTACAACGCGTACCCGGAGGGCGTGCAGCCGCTGTGAATCAGGCGTTTCTGACCAGCGATCCGGCGTTGATCTCCGTGATGGATTTCGCGCCGGTGAGCGTCATAGCGACGCGCATTTCCTTGTCGATCAGATCCAGCAAGTTGGCCACCCCGGCTTCGCCCGCCGCCGCCAGCGCATAGACGAAGGCGCGCCCCAGCAGCACGCTGTCGGCGCCCAGCGCGATCATGCGCACCACGTCCAGGCCGCTGCGGATGCCGGAGTCGGCCAACAGGGTAATGTCGCCTTTCACTGCGTCGGCGATCGCCGGCATGGCGCGCGCGGTCGACAGCACGCCGTCCAGCTGGCGGCCGCCGTGGTTGGAGACGATGATGCCGTCGGCGCCGAAGCGCACCGCGTCTTTGGCGTCTTCCGGATCCAGAATGCCTTTGATGATCATCGGGCCGTCCCAGAATTCGCGGATCCACTCCAGATCTTTCCAGGAAATCGACGGATCGAAGTTGGCGCCCAGCCAGCCGATGTAGTCTTCCAGGCTGGTCGGTTTGCCGCGGTAGGCCGAGACGTTGCCCAGATCGTGCGGCTTGCCGAACAGGCCGACATCCCAGGCCCACTGCGGATGGGTAAACGCCTGCAGCACGCGGCGCAGGGCGGCGTTAGGGCCGCTCATTCCCGAGTGGGCGTCGCGGTAACGGGCGCCGGGCACCGGCATGTCGACGGTAAACACCAGCGTTTTCACGCCGGCGGCCTTGGCGCGCTCCAGTGCGTTGCGCATAAAGCCGCGATCTTTCAGCACGTAGAGCTGGAACCACATCGGCCGATCGATCGCCGGCGCTACCTCTTCGATCGGGCAGACCGACACGGTGGACAGCGTGAACGGAATGCCTTTTTTGGCCGCGGCACGCGCGGCCTGCACTTCGCCGCGGCGGGCGTACATGCCGGTCAGCCCCACCGGCCCCAGCGCTACCGGCATCGCCAGCTGCTCGCCGAACAGCGTGGTCTCCAGGCTGAGTTCGGACATATTGCGCAGCACGCGCTGGCGCAGGGCAATATCGGCCAGATCTGCGGTATTGCGCTTCAGCGTATGCTCCGCGTAGGCCCCGCCGTCGATGTAGTGAAACAGAAACGGCGGCAGTTTGGCCTGGGCGGCGGCCCGGTAGTCGGTTGACGCGGAGATGATCATAGTGTTTACCTTCTTGTCTTGCTTGCGATAACGAGTGTTCAGTCAGAGCGTGAGGATCGCTGCCATACCGGCCGCAATCCCGCCGTACGCCAGCATCGGCAGCACGGTCTTTCTGATGATTTTGCCTTCGGCGTTACCGATCCCGAGGATCGAACAGACCGCGATAATGTTGTTCAGGCACACCATGTTGCCCATGGCGCCGCCGACGGACTGCAGGGCCAGCGTCAGATTGACGTCAAGGCCGCTGCTCTGGGCGATCGATTGCTGAATGCCGCCGAACGTCAGGTTCGAAACGGTATTGGAACCGGAGAAGAACGAGCCCAGCGCACCGAGGAACGAAGAGAACAGCAGCCAGCTCTCGCCGGTCAGCGCCGCCAACGCTTTCCCGATCAGGATCACCGGCGCGTTGTCGCCGCCCTGCATCATCAGGTTGACCATCACCAGCGCGCCGAAAAGCGCGATAAAGGGCCGCGCGATGCGCCCGCCGGTTTCGCTGAACATTTGCCGCACCTGGCCGCCATTCAGACGGAACAGCGGAATACACAGCACCACCACCAACAGGAACGGGATCAGCGCCGGGACATACAGCGTTTTGTAGCCGGCGGCGGCGGAGGTGCCCAGTACCTGCTGCAGTTCGACGATCAGCGCCTGGCTAATGCGCAGCTCCCCGAGCCAGCCGAGGTTTTCCTGCCACAGCAGCGTGGTGTTGTTGAGCAGCGCCTTCAGGCCCAACTGATGCACGCGCGTCACTATCAGAATAGCAATCAGTAGCAGGGTCGGGGTCATGGCCTTGACCACCTGCAAGAACGGCACCGCCTGCCCGGCGTTCTGCAGTTTGTCGCTGCGGGCGAGACCGATGCCGCCGCGTGCCAGCAGCACCGAGAGCGCCAGGCCGATGGCGCCGCCGACCAGCGCCGGGAACTCATAGTTCACCTGGGCCAGCAGCAGATAGGGCAGGGTGCAGCTCAGCACGCTGAGCAGGATAAACGGCAGGTTACGGCGGATATCCTGCCAGGAAACGATAAAGCGCAGCGCCAGCAGAGGAATGACGAAGCCGGCGATGAAGTGGATCAGCGCGGTTTGCCGGCCGATCTCCAGCAGGCTGGCGTCCGACAGGCCGAGATTGGCAAAGCCGAACCAGGTGGGGGTGCCCACGGCGCCGAAGGAGACCGGTACCGAGTTCATTACCAGCGTCAGCAGGGCGACGCGCAGCGGGTTGAAGCCCAGCCCGACCAGAATCGGCGCGGCGATGGCGGCCGGGGTGCCGAAGCCGCTGGCACCCTCGATCATAAAGGCGAATGCCCAGCCGATAATCATCAGCTGAGCCACGGGATTGGGGCTGATGGTTTCCAGCCAGCGCCGCACCACGTTTTCCGCGCCGCTTACCTGCATCAGTTTGTTGAGCAGGATGGCGCCGGCGATGATGGTGATCGGCGTCAGCGTCGACACCAGCGCGGTGATGATATTCGCATGCAGCAGCCGCAGCGAGGCATCGAACCACAGGAGCTGTACGGCATATACCGCGGCGGCCGTCAGCGGCAGGGCGAGGTAAGAGGGCACGCCATTCCTTTTGGTCATCATCCAAATCAGTAGGACGATGGGCGCAATACTAAAAAGCAGGGGCATAAGATCCTCAGGGTTATTATTTTTATGGGCAGAGATATGTAGCTGAAAGGTTAATTACCGCAACATTTTCATTCTAATCACAACGTTGGTGACGATGCCATGCGGTAATTTTTTAACATCGGCGAACGGCGTCGGCGGTGAGAAAATCGCCGGTAGAAGGGGTTAAATTAATTGATTTAAAATCAGTGTGATAGGGATCTTTGCTGTGTGATGAGTGCGCGAGCTCACATTAATTAGGCGCTAATGTTCAATAGATTATGTCCAAAAATGCCGTAATCCCCGCGGGCTTTTGCGGTAGCGGGGAAATAATCCGAGAGGAAAACTCAAAAATAATGGCTGATATTTTGGTAGGAACCGATGATATGTTCGATCAGCAGGCGAGTTTTTAACGGCAGATTGCGGGTGTAAGGATAGACGGCGTAAATGCCCAATACCTTGCCGCAGTGGCCGGCCAGGATCTCCGTCAGTTTGCCGTCCTGCAAATCTTCATACACCATGCAGCGCGGCACCATGGCGATGCCGTGGCCGCCGATCACCGCTTTGCGGATCGCCCGCGCATTGTTGGCCGACAGGTTGCCGTTAACCTGCAGCTCGTAGATTTCGTTGCGCCCCGGCCGTTTCATCAGCCAGTTGGCGGTGCCGCTCTCCTGGTAGGTGTAGGTCAGGCAATTGTGGCCGAGCAGGTCTTCGGCGCTGCGCGGTTCCGGGTGGCTTTCCAAATAGCCCGGCGAGCAGACGATCACCCAGCGGGAATCGAAGATCGGCCGGGCAATCAGGCTCGAATCTGGCATAGTGCCGGTACGGATCGCCAGATCGATGCCTTCTTCCACCAGATCGACGAAGCGGTTTTCCAGCCGCATTTCGACCTTTAGACTGGGATGCAGTGCGCAAAACTCCGCCACGCTCTCGCTCAGCAGCAGCTCGCCCGAAATGGTCGGCACCGACATGCGGATGGTACCGGTTAATTCTTCGCTTTTTTCGCTGACGGCGTACAGTGCCTCCTGCACTTTGGCGCCGATCTCTTTGGCCTGTTGGTAGAGCGCCTGGCCGCTTTCGGTCAGCGTCAGGCTGCGCGTGGTGCGGTACAGCAGCCGGGCGCCCAGGGATTTCTCCAGCCGCCCGATGCGTTTACTGACCACCGAACTGGTGATGCCGGCGCTCTCCGCGGCCTTGCTGAACGAGCCGTAGTCGACAATCAGGGCGAACAGAATCAGGTCGTTGGCGTATTCGTGAGTGGCGAGCATAATCGGCTGTTCCCTTCAGCGGATAGAGGCGTCAGTGTAAGTCTCTCGTTTCAATAAGCAATCATCAAAATGCCCTTGGCGTCGAAATCAGAGGCTGCGCGAGCAATGAGAATTCGTCTTGATCTCATTCTCGTGCCGCTTACAATGCCTGCCAGATCGCGACTTCAGAGGTTTTTTCATGGAACTGCTACGGGTGGTTTATCACCAGTATCGTTGGCCATTTCTGGCGGTTATGGCATTGACCATGACCAGCGCCGGCTTAGGCATCGGTATTATTGCGTTTATCAATCAATACCTGATGGACGCCGGCGGCGATGCGTTGGCCGTACTGCCAATGTTTCTCGCCCTGCTGGCATTGCTGATGGCGGTCACGCTGGGATCGCAATTGGCGCTGACGACATTGGGCCATTACTTCGTCTACCGCCTGCGCGGGCAGTTAGTGAAGCGCATCCTGGATACCGATATTGAACGCCTTGAACAGTTAGGCAGCGCCTCATTGTTGGCGAGCCTGTCCAGCGATGTCCGCAATATCACCGTCGCCTTCGTGCGCTTGCCCGAACTGGTGCAAGGGGTGATTTTAACCTTGGGGTCGGCGGCCTATCTGGGGTGGTTATCGCCGAAAATGTTGGCGGTGACGGCGGTGTGGGTCGCCGTCACCGTGGTGGGCAGCGGCTGCCTGGTCTCGCGGGTTTATCGCCATATGGCCAGTTTGCGCGAGTCGGAAGAGCGTCTCTATCATCATTACGAATCGGTGATTGACGGTCGCAAGGAACTGACGTTAAACCGCAAGCGAGCGCAGGCGCTGTACGAACAGACCTATCAACCCGATGCGCAAGCTTACCGCCACCATATCATTCGCGCCGATACCTTCCATTTGAGTGCGCTCAACTGGTCAAATATCATGATGTTAGGCGCGATTGGGCTGGTGTTCTTTATGGCTAACAGCCTGGGATGGGCGGACTCGGCGGTGGCTGCCACCTATTCCCTGACGCTGCTGTTCTTGCGCACGCCATTACTGCAGGCGGTGGGGGCGTTTCCGACGCTGGTCAGCGCCGAAGTCGCCTTCAACAAGCTGAAGACGCTGCACTTGGCCGAGTACCAACCGGCGTTCCCTGTCGCCGCCTGCCGTTCCTGGCAGACGCTGGAGCTGCGTGACGTGGTTTTTCACTATGCAGATAAGGAACAGCAGCCCGGTTTTGCCGTCGGGCCGCTTAATCTGACGCTGCGGCGTGGCGAGCTGGTCTTTTTGATCGGCGGCAACGGCAGCGGCAAGTCAACGCTGGCGATGCTGTTGACCGGATTGTACCGACCGGTGAGCGGCCACATCGTGCTGGATGGCGTCGCCCAGACCGCGGCGGATATGCCGGACTACCGCCGGCTATTTTCGGCGATTTTCACCGATTTTCATCAGTTCGATCGTTTACAAGGGCCGGAAGGCGGTGAACCCGATGCGAAGCTGGTCGCCGCCTGGCTCGAGCGGTTGAATATGAAAAGCAAACTGCAGTTCGACGGCACCAGGGTGACCAATCCGCAACTGTCGCAGGGGCAGCGCAAGCGTCTGGCTTTGCTGCTGGCGGTGGCGGAACAGCGCGATATCTTGCTGTTGGATGAATGGGCCGCGGATCAGGATCCGCAATTCCGGCGCATTTTCTATCGTGAACTATTGCCAGAACTGCGTGCGCTGGGCAAAACGGTGTTTGCCATCAGCCATGACGATCACTATTTCGAATACGCCGATCGGTTGCTTGAGATGCGCTCGGGTCATTTACGTGAGCTGACCGGCAGCGAGCGTGAACATGCCAGCCGGGATTCCGTCAGCAGAATCGGTTAACTCACGCCGGCCCGGGCGAGACCAAAGCGGGCCGGTGCTTCTCTTCGTATGATCCCAGTATGTCGTTTCATTTTATCCCCCGCCTTTAGCGCTGTCTGTTGTCGATTTGGCTTACGGCCAGTCAAATAATTGATAGTTAAATTATTTACCAGTGGTTTAATTTTGACCTTTCAAGGTATGACACACTGCACGTTCGTTCGCCTATCAATTCAAGTTATCGCCTGCCGATAACAGTGATATCCACGGTGCCGTTCTTACCAGGGCGGTAATGCAGATCTATGGCTAGCAGCTGTTTTTTAAATTTCCATAGGAAAAAACGACTTTATCGATCGTTAAAACAGATCGATAATTAATGTTTGAATGGTTTAATCTATTGGTTGAGGGCGCTGTGGTGAGCAAGGATGGATCTGATATCAAACGTAGAGCATGGCTGTGTGTGTTTATCGGTAGCGGGCTATTCTGGCTGTTAACCGCCGCCGTGATTTACTGGTTACTGAGTTAGCAGGTTAAGCAGGAAGGCGATTCGTGAACAAAAAGCAGGCTAAAAACCGTGAGGGCGCTGAGCGTCGCGCACCGTCCAAAATTCCGCCGTCATGGGTGCTGAGCGATGAGCAGCGCGCCTTTATTGAAGATTTATGGCAGGACACCGACTCTGAGGCGGCGCGGCCCCCATCGCGCCGCAGCGTTAGCTGATCACGCGGCTGCGGCCGGCCAACGCGCCGAACAGCATTTGCAAGACGGTCAGGCACAGCAGGGCGATCAACGGCCAGCGCCAGCCTTCCGTCAGATCGTGCAGTAAGCCAAATAGGGTGGGCCCCAGCGCCGCTAACAGATAACCGACGGATTGCGCCATACCCGACAGCAGCGTCGCCTGATGATGATGCTGACTGCGCAATCCAAAGAACGACAGCGCCAGCACCAGCGAACTCCCCGCCCCCAACCCGGCAAACGTCAGCCACACCAGTGAACTGGCGGGTTGCACCAATAATCCCCCGACGCCGATGAAGATCAGCAGCGAGCTGCCCAACGCTATTGCCCGCTGATCGCGCGCACGCGGCAAAATCACCACCATGACAAAGTTGGCGACGATTGCCACCACCTGGTAAACGAACAGTTCGAAACCCGCCTGCTGAGCGGAGGTGCCGTGGCTGGCGGCAAAGGCGCTGAACCAGCCGATGATGGTGTAGAAGGCGATCGATTGCAGCCCCATGAACATCGCTACTTGCCAACCCAGTGCGCTGCCCCAGGGAGAGCGATAGCGTTGCAGCTCTGTTGGCTGCGGCTCTTTGGCGACGGGGGTGGCGGAGCGCCGCAGCTGCGGCAGCCACACCAACAGCGCCAGCAGCGCGGGCAAACCCCAACACAGCAAAGAGAACCGCCAGCCGAGGTTGGCCAGGGAGGCCAGTGGCACGGCCATGCCGGAAGCGATGGCGGCAACCAGTGACATCACCGCCGCATAGGCAGCGATCATCGCGGCGGCGCGATGTGGGAAATCTCTTTTCACCAGCGTTGGCAGCACCACGTTGGCGAAGGCGATGGCGGCGCCGATCAGGACGCTGCCCGGCCAGAGCATGGCGTCTTGCGGCAGGGAACGTAGCACGATACCGCAGACCAGCAGCGCGAGGGCCAGGCCCAGGGTGCGCTCGATGCCGATGCGTTTCGCCAGCGCTGGGGTCAGCGGCGAGAGAACGGCGAACAGGATCAGCGGCAGTGAGTTGATCAGACCGGCGGCGGTGGCGGACAACGCCAGCTGTTGCTGGATCTGCTCCAGCAGCGGGCCGACGCTGGTCAGGGCGGCGCGCAGGTTGGCCGCGATCAGCATAATGCCGACGATCAGCAAAATAGGGCGGTGTAACCGGCGACGCGGGGTCGCGGTGGATGAAGCGGGTTGCGGCATGGGTTCCTCGCACCAGGGCATGCAGTCAATCAGCGCTGCATGGCGTGATGCGTTGATTGACGTTAACGCTTACGTACCGACAAGGGGCCGATATCTGATCGCCAGTGTAGGGAAGATGGCTCGTACTGACAAGGGGATGGCCCGGCGGGATGGTGGCGGTTAATCCCCGCCGGCCGCAGGATAATTATCATTATGTGATCCTGGTCACTGAGTGAACTAAAAGTCATGGCGTGGGGCGCACCATGCGCCGCTTTCGCTTTCCGTGCAGCCCACGTCTCAGCGCTCCGGGGGTTAGCGCTCGTCATGGCATTTCATTTTTCTCCCATTCCACTTTTTGCTTTTCGATTCGTTTCGATTCGAAAGGTTTTTTGGCGGTTTTTTTGCTAAAACGGGGCTGTAAGCCCGATCACAATTTCATTGCTTTCGCTTTGCTGTAATGCCAGCGCAGTAGAGCGAAAGCCATCTTCTCCCCGGCGTTGCCGGAAACCTGAGGACCGCAGCTCATGCCAGTGAATACCGCAAAGCGACGTGAACACATCATCGATCTGTTATGCGAGCACGGCAGCGTGCGCGTGGAGCAGCTCAGTAAGCAGTTTGCGGTATCCACGGTGACGATCCGCAACGATCTGCGCTTTCTGGAACGAAAAGGGTGTGCGCTGCGCGCTTACGGCGGCGCAATGCTCAATCAGCAATTCGCTTTCGATCGGCCGTTACGGGACAAAGGGCGGTTGAATCGCGACGTCAAAACGCTGATCGCCAACGCGGCGGCCGGCTATGTGCGCGATGGCGATGCGTTGATCCTCGATTCCGGTTCCACCACCGCGCAGATCGTGCCGTTCCTGAAGGGGCGGCGCGATCTGGTGGTGATGACCAATGCGCTGAACATTGCCTACGAGCTTTCGGGAAACGACGGGGTGGAAGTCATGGTGCTGGGGGGCAGCGTGCGCCGCAACTCTTACTCGCTCTACGGTCCGGCTGCCGAGCAGCAATTGCGTCAGTACCGCTTCGACAAACTGTTTTTGGGCGTCGACGGGTTCGATCTGAGCGCCGGCATCACCACGCCTCACCCCGGTGAGGCGCACCTCAATCGCGTGATGTGCGAGGTGGCACGCGAGATTATCGCGGTGGCGGATGCCAGCAAATTCGGTCGCAAGAGCTTTTGCATGATTCGCGAAGCCGGACAAATCCATCGGCTGATCACCGACAGCCGTCTTCCGGACGATTACGAGCGGGCGTTAACCGAACTGGGCGTGGAGGTCATCATCGCCGATCGGTAGCAGGGCGCCTGCATGGGGGCTTCATGCAGCAGTTGTTACAGCTTGTCGAGCAGCACAAGGCCGGTATGCCGGTCGGGATCTTTTCCGTCTGTTCCGCCCATCCCTGGGTTCTGAAGGCCGCGCTGCGGCAGGCCAAAGCGCGCGGCACGCCGGTATTGGTGGAGGCGACGTCCAACCAGGTTAATCAATTCGGCGGCTATACCGGCCAAACGGCGGCCCAGTTCCGCGATGCGCTGTGGCGCCTGGCGGATGAAGTGGGCCTGGCGCGCGAGCGCGTGTGGCTGGGTGGCGATCACCTGGGGCCCAACGCTTGGCAAGATCGCCCGGCTCAGGAGGCGATGGCGCTGGCGGAAACCTTGATCGACGATTACGTTCGCGCCGGATTTCGCAAAATTCACCTCGATTGTTCCATGTCGTGCGCCGGCGATCCCTCGCCCCTGGGGGATGCCACGGTCGCCGAGCGTGCGGCGCGCCTGTGCGCGGTGGCGGAGCGGGCCTGGGCGCAGAGCGGCGGCGAAGCGCCGGTCTATGTAATCGGCACCGAAGTGCCGGTCCCGGGCGGCGCGCAGGAGGCGCTGGCGGGTCTGCAGGTCACCACGCCGCAGGCGGTGGCGCAAACGCTGGAAACGCACCGCATCGCCTGGCAAAAAGCCGAGCTGAACGATGCCTGGCAGCGAACTATCGCGCTGGTGGTACAGCCGGGCGTCGAGTTCGATCACCACAGCGTTGAGCATTACCAACCGCAGCGCGCCGACGCATTGAGCCACTTCATCGAAAGGCAGCCGGGCATGATCTATGAGGCGCACTCTACGGACTACCAACCACCGCAGGCCTACCGCCAACTGGTGCGCGATCACTTCGCCATCCTGAAGGTGGGGCCGGCGCTGACATTCGCGCTGCGCGAAGCGCTGTTCGCCCTCGATCGCATCGAGCGTGAATGGCTGGGGGAACGCCAGTCGGCGCAGCTGTGCGCCACGCTGGAGCAGGTGATGCGCGAGCAGCCGCAGCAGTGGAGCCGCTATTACCACGGCACGCCGCACCAGCAGTATCTCGATCGCCACTACAGCCTGAGCGATCGGGTGCGTTACTACTGGCCGCAGCCGCAGGTGCAGCAGGCCGTCGACGGGTTGCTGGACAACCTGCGCCGCAGCCCGGCACCGCTGGCGCTGCTCAGCCAGTACCTGCCGGATCAGGCGCGGGCGCTGAACGCCGGCGAATTAAGCGCCGATCCGCAGGAGTGGGTGCTGCATAAAGTGACGCAGGTGCTCGACGATTACCACGCCGCCTGTTACCCGGAGGGCCGCTGACATGCCGAACATTTTAATGACCCGCATCGACAATCGCCTGGTGCACGGCCAGGTGGGGGTGACCTGGACCAATACCCTCGGCGCCAACCTGGTGGTGGTGGCCAACGACGAGGCCGCCGCCGATCCGGTGCAGCAGAACCTGATGGACATGGTGGTGGCGGAAGGGGTGCAGACCCGCTACTTCACGCTGCAGAAAACCATCGACGTGATCCACAAGGCGGCGGACAGGCAGAAGATTTTTCTGGTGTGCAAAACACCGCAGGACGTGTTGACGCTGGTGCGCGGCGGGGTGCCGATCCGTTTCGTCAACGTCGGCAATATGCACTTCGCCGAGGGGAAGCGGCAGGTGCACAAAACGGTGTCGCTGGACGACGGCGACGTGGCCGCGTTCCGCGCGCTGGCGGCGCTGGGCGTGGAGTGCGAAGTGCGCCGGGTGCCGGATGAGGCGGGTGAGGCGATCGGCAAATTGCTCTTTTGAGCCTGGGGGGAAGCATGTTGACGGATGCGTTATTGATTGCGCTGTTGGCCGGATTGGCGGGGGTTGACCTGTTCGACGGTCTAACCCACTTCCACCGGCCGGTGGTGATGGGGCCGCTGGTGGGGCTGATTTTGGGTGACGTCTACACCGGCTTGCTGGTGGGCGGGACGCTGGAGCTGGTGTGGATGGGGATGGTGCCGCTGGCGGGCGCTCAACCGCCGAACGTGGTGATCGGCGGGGTGATCGGCACCGCGTTCGCCATTCTGACCAAGGCCGATCCTAAAGTGGCGATCGGCGTGGCAGTGCCGTTCTCGATTGCGGTGCAGGGCTGCATCACGCTGCTGTTTACGCTGTTCTCACCGATGATGCACCGCTGCGATCGCATGGTGAAAGAGCTGAACTGGCGCGGCATCGAACGGGTGAACTATCTCGGCATCAGCATCCTGTTCATCTTCTATTTCGTGGTGGCGTTCCTACCGATTTACTTCGGCGCCGACGCGGCCAGCGCCATGGTGCAGAAAGCGCCGGGCTGGCTGCTGGACGGGCTGGCGGTGGCGGGCGGCATGATGCCGGCGATCGGTTTCTCGCTGCTGATGAAGGTGATGATGAAAAAAACCTACGTGGCCTATTTTATCCTCGGTTTCATCTCGGTCACGTTCCTCAAGCTGCCGATCCTGGCAGTGGCGCTGGGCGCCCTGGCGATCGCTTTGATTGATTTCTTCAACACGCAACGCGGCGCGGCAGAGGCGACCGCCCGGCCCGCTCCGCAGGAGGACGCCGAAGATGGCATTTAACGATTCCGACGATCTGCTGGCGCAAAAGGCCGAGCAGCGCATGGCGCAGGCGCTGGCCACCAGCCAGGTGGAGCAGGACGACTATCTGGACAGCCAGCCCGCCGAGGCGCTGACGCGCGGCGACATCAACCGCATGGCCTGGCGTTCGCTGCTGCTGCAGGCGTCGTTCAACTATGAACGCATGCAGGCGGGCGGCTGGCTGTATCAGCTGATCCCTGGGCTGCGCAAGATCCACCGCAACCCGCAGGATCTGGCCAACTCGATGAAGATGCACATGGAATTTATCAACGTGCACCCGTTCGACGTCACCTTCCTGTCCGGCCTGGTGCTGGCGATGGAGCAGAACAAGGAGAAAATCTCCACCATTCGCGCGGTGAAAGTGGCGCTGATGGGGCCGCTCGGCGGTATCGGCGACGCGCTATTTTGGCTGACGCTGCTGCCGATCTGTGCCGGGATAGGCGCTTCGCTGGCGTTGGAAGGGAGCTTGTTCGGGCCTATCGTCTTCCTGCTGCTGTTCAACCTGTTTCATTTCGGCCTGCGTTTTGGGCTGGCGCACTACGGCTATCAGGCCGGCACCAGCGCGCTGGCGCTGCTGAAGACCCACACCCGGCGCATTTCTCACGCCGCGTCGATCGTTGGCATGACGGTGATCGGCGCGCTGGTGGCGTCGTATGTGCACCTGTCCACGCCGCTGGTAATGCATGCCGGCAAGGCCAGCGTGGCCTTGCAGACCGACGTGCTGGACAAGTTGATGCCCAATTTATTGCCGCTGTGTTTCACGCTGCTTATTTTCTTCCTGATGAAGCGCGGATTCTCACCGGTGAAGCTGATAGGCGTCACCGTAGCGATTGGCGTAGTGGGCAAATTTATCGGCATTTTGTGAGGAGCGAGCGATGCCAGGCATTGTGATTACCGGCCACGGCGGTTTTGCCACCGGGCTGTTGCAGGCGCTGGAACAGGTGGTGGGGCCGCAGCGGCACTGCGCGGCGGTTGATTTCCCCGAACAGATGAGTACCGCGCAGCTCAGGGACGCCCTACGCTCGGCGCTGGCTGCGGTGATGCAGCCGGACGGCGTGGTGTTCCTGACCGATATGCTCGGCGGTTCGCCGTTTCGCAGTGCCTGCGAACTGGCGGATGAGCAGGGCGATTGCGAAGTGCTCACCGGCGTCAATATGCAGCTGGCGGCGGAAATGATGCTGGAGCGCGACGGGTTGAGCCTGGATGAGTTTCGCGAGGTGGCGCTGGCGTGCGGCAAACGGGGCCTGACCAGCCTGTGGCATGAGCGCCGCCGAGTGAAGTGCGAAGACGTGCAGACCGACGGCATCTGAACGAACGCCGGGCGCAGTAGCGCCCGGCTCTGCGGGTTATACCGGCAGCGGGCTCAGCGCCAGGCGCGCCGGTTGATCTTCGCTGCGGCTGAAGCGCCAGCAGGTCTGGTGGTACTTCGCCACGCTGTTACGGTGCGCCACGCTGATCAGCGTCACGTCCGGCAGTTCATCCACCAGCAGGCAGTACATCAGTTGCTCGGTTTCGTCGTCCAGCGCGCTGGTGGCTTCGTCGAGGAACAGGATGCTCGGGCGAATCAGCAGGGCGCGGGCGAACGCCAGCCGCTGTTGCTCGCCTGGCGACAGGCGGTGGCTCCAGTTGGCGGCGGTATCCAGCCAGCGCTGCAGGTGCTTCAGGCGGCAGTTTTCCAGCACCCGCATCAGCTGCTCGTCGCTGTATTGTGTCGCCTGGCTCGGGTAGCTCAGCGCCTCGCGCAGCGTGCCGATCGGAATGTAGCTGCGCTGCGGCAGGAACAGGGTATTGGCGTTGGCCGGCAGCCCGATGGCGCCCGCGCCGTAAGGCCAAATGCCGGCGATGGCCCGCAGCAGCGTCGATTTGCCGCAGCCGGAAGGGCCGACGATCAGCAGGCGATCGCCGCGTTGCAGCGTCATCTTGGCGCCGGCCAGCAGCGGCTGGCCGTCGGGTAAGTTCAGGCTGAGATTATCCAGCGTTAACGGATGGGCGGCCTCTTCCCGCAGCTGAATGCCGCGCGGCTGATGGTGAACCTGATCGACGGCGGCGTTGAAGCCGGCCAAACGGTTAACGCAGGCTTTCCAGGTCGCCAAGTCGTTAAACGCGTCGATAAACCACGACAGGGCCCCCTGTACCTGACCGAAGGCCGAGGCGATCTGCATCAGGCCGCCCATCTGAATGGCGCCGGAGAAATAGCGCGGCGCGGCCACCAGCAGGGGAAACACGATGGCGAACTGGCTGTAGAAGTTGGTGGCAATGTTCAGCCGCCGGGTGATGCGCATAATTGCCCACCAGTTGCTGCGAATGGTGTCAAAACGATCGCCTAGCTGCTGTGCCTCGCGCGGTTCGCCGTGGTACAGCGCGATGGCGTCGTTGTTTTCGCGGATGCGGATCAGGCCGAAACGGAAGTTCGCCTCGTACCGTTCCTGGTTGAAGCCCAGCATGACCAGCGGTTTGCCGACCCACCAGATCAGCAGCGATCCCAGCACCGCATACAGCAGCGCGAACCACACCATATAGCCGGACAGCGTGATGGCGTGCTGACCGAGCGCGAAGGTCATCGGCCCGCTGACGTGCCATAAAATGTCGATAAAGGAAAACAGCGTCACCAGGCTGGAGAGCAGCCCGAGTGACAGCGACAGGGTATATTGGGTCAATACGTTGAGATCTTCCGCGATACGCTGATCGGGGTTATCGACGATCTGTTGCTGCTCGGTGTGATAATACGCCTGGTGCGCCAACCACTTCCCCATGAACTTTTCCGTCATCCAGCGCCGCCAGCGCATCTGTAGCCCCTGGGTGAGGTAGATCTTGTAGACCGCCAACACGATAAAAATCAGCGCCAGATAGGTAAAGCGCCACAGCTGCGCCTTGAACACCGGGTAGTTTTTGTTCTGCAACGCATCGTAGAACACCTGGTTCCACTGGTTGATCAGCACGCTGATATAGACCAGGCCGAGTGACAGGATGACGATGGCGATCAGCATCATCCAGGCGCGCCATCGTTCCTCCGACACCCAAAAGGGTTTGATCAGCTGCCACACGGCGTGTTTCTGCAAGGGGGTTGCGTTCATAACGGCTCGATAATTGCGGTATTTCGTTCAGCATGGGCTGCGGGCCGGTAACAAACAAACCGTGACTGTAAGCAGTTTTAACTCCGCTAACCGTTTGAAATAAAGCGGCTGAATCGCCGGCAGCGTGCAGCTGGGCGCAATTGCGGCATACACTCCGGGGCCGGGCGGTTATACTGGCGCCGAATTTTTGCAGAAAGGATAAACGATGAAGGCTTGGTTTCCTCTGTTGCTGACCTGCGGCGTCTTCGCCAGCGTCCGGGCCTGGGCGCACATTGACGAGCCGGACATCGCCGCCGACTGCCAAAAGGTGGCGAGCTACGCCGAACTGGGAAAAAAGGCCTATCAGCGGCAGGATTACGCTAAAGCCGCCGACATCTTTCGCGATCAGGCGGCTTGGAGCGAGTTTTGCGGCCTGAGCGAGCAGGCTGTCGCCACGGCTTACAACAACGTGGCGTTGTCGCTGATGCACGCCGGCGAATTGCTCAAGGCGCAGGCCTATCTGGCGCTGGCGCCGCACGATGACAAATCGCAGCACAACATGAGCCTGTTGCGCCAACGCCTGGCGCAGTGGCCACAGCCGCAGGGGCCGGCCGGCGTGTATTGGCAATACGCCGGGCGCGGCGTGTGGAGCGAAGTGACAGTGAAGCCGCAGGGCGAGCGCTGGTTGATCGCGTTTTCCGGCTACGCCATGCCGCAGATGGGGCTGTATTACGGGCCGAACATGGGCGACTTCACCGCCGAGCTGCCGATCGAACACGGCAAGGCTGTCTACCACCAGCATGAAGCGGAAAGCGCGCAGGTCTGCGACGTGACAATGGCGTTTGGCAAACAAGCGCTGGAGATGCACACGCGGGGGGATTGCGGGTTCGGTCACAACGTGCGGGCGGAAGGGCGGTTCGTGCGGGTCGAATGACCCGCCCCGGCGATCGGGGCGAGAAGGGTTACGCCAGCGCGGCGGCACCCAGCAGGTTTTTCCAGGCTTCCACGTTACCCAGATAGTTGCCGGCCGGCAGCAGATGCAGGCGGCCTTCGCTGTCCTGCAGCGCAAAGGTCGGGAAGCCCTGGCCTTGCACTTTGGCCAGCAGCGCCCGGCTTTCCGCGATGTGTTGCGCGGTCGGCGCGCCGCTGCTAAAGCGCATTTCGGCGATAAACGCCGCCGAAGGCAACCCCAGCTCTTTCGCCAACGCTTCCAGCACCGGCGTGTCGGCGATGCGCCGGCCTTCCTGGTAGTGCGCCCGCTGAATGCGGTGCAGCATGTCCAGCCCGCGTCCCGCCAGTTTCTCCGCCGCCAGGATAGCGGTGATCGGCGGCTCGGAATCCATCACTGCCGTGGTGTCGCGCAGCAGGCCGTTGAAATAGGCTTCGCCAAAAGGCTGGCCCGTCATCTCGGCGATGCGTTTGTCGTGCGGAATGACGTAGTTGCGCCATTCGTCGGTGATTTGGCGGCGGTTGTTGCCGGTCATCATGCCGCCGGCGTGCGGCACGACCTTCAGCCCGGGGAGGCTCTGAGCCGCTTTCACCAGCGGCGCGGCGCCGTAGCACCAGCCGCACAGCGGATCGAAAATATAATGCAGAGTGGTTTCGGTCATTTTTACTCCTCGCTTGGCGCGCGGCAGTTCACCGCGGCGCCAGGGCTGGTTCAATCACGCAGGGGCGCTTATTGCGGCCACTTCATCTCGCCTTTCAGCACTTTTGCGCTCAGTTCCAGGCTCGATTCGTCTTTCAGCGTCGGGTAGTGCTTTTTCATCGCTTCAATCAGCGCGGCGGAATCTTTGGCCTTCGGCAGTTCGGCTTCCAGCGTGGTCAGGTATTTTTGGGTAAAGTGCACCGATGCCAGCGTTTGCGCGGCGCCCGGCAGGAAGTGACCCGGTACGACGACCTGCGGCTTCAGCGCTTCGATATTTTTCAGCGTCTGCTGCCAGTGCTGGCGCGATTCCACGCTCTGGTTGTCGGCGATCCACGGATGGATATTGTCACCGGCGACCGCGACGCCGCCCACGACCGCTTTCAGCGCCGGGATCCACACGAAGGTGCGATCGGGGGTCGGGCCGTTCAAGCCTTTCACTTCCACTTTCTGGCCGTCGATGGTGAAGCTATCGCCTTGCAGCGGCTGCGGCACGATCACGGTTTTTGGCGCGTTGTCTTTCAGGATCGGGCCCCAGTAGGCAACTTTACCGTCTTTGGTCGCATTGATGTCTTTGATGGTGCCAGGCGAAGCGATGATTTTCGCCTCCGGGAAGGCCGCCTTGATCACGTCCAGACCGAAATAGAAATCCGGGTCTGAGTGGCTGATATAAACGGTGGTCAGCTTCTTGCCGGTCGCCTTGATCTTTTTCACCAGCTCTTCAGCATCATTACGCTGGAACTGTGCGTCGATCAGCGCCACTTCGTGTTTGCCGCTGACGATTTCGGAAGACACCGGGAACACGCTTTTTTCGCCCGGGTTATACACTTCCATGGTCAGGGTATCGGCAGCGGTGGCGTAAGTGCTCAGGGTGGCGACGCCGGTGAAGGCCAGAGTTAACAGTGATTTCTTAAACATGGGCAGAGGTCCTTAGGTATCGGTTAATGTTGTAATGATGTTAGGTTGCATAAAGCGATAGAAAAACCGGATAATAAGCAATTATTCGTTGCATAAATCGGACTAATCATGGATCGCATTACCGCCGCTGAGGTTTTTGTCACCATCGTCGATCGCGGCAGCATGATCGCCGCCGCAGAAACGCTGGAGATGTCGCGCGCGATGGTCACGCGCTACCTGGCGCAGATGGAGCAATGGGCCGGGGCGCGTTTATTGCATCGCACTACCCGTAAGCTTAGTCTGACCGACGCCGGGGAGCGTACTTTGGAGCGCTGCCGACAAATGTTGGCGCTGGCGGGGGAAATCGATCTGGTGGAGGAAGGGCAGAGCGACGAACTGCGCGGCCTGCTGCGCATCACCTGTTCGCAATCGCTCGGACAAACGGCGCTGGTGGGGGCCGTCGCTCAGTATCTGAAGCGCCACCCGCAGGTGGCGGTCGATCTGCAGATGAACAACCGGGCGGTGAACCTGGTGGAAGAGCGCATCGATCTGGCGCTGCGCATCACCAACGAGCTGGATCCCAACCTGATCGCCCGGCCGCTGTCCACCTGCGCATCGGTGGTGTGTGCCGCGCCGGCGTATCTGGCGGCGCACGGCACGCCGCGCCAGCCGCAGGATCTGGCGTTGCACAACTGCCTGACTTATTCCTATTTCGGCAAAAGCCTGTGGCACTTTGACGCTCAGGGGGTGAAATCGGCGGTGGCGGTCAGCGGCAACCTGAGCGCCAACGAGTCGGTGGTGCTGATGGCCGGCACGGTGCAGGGCGCGGGCATTTCCATGCAGCCCTACTATTCGGCGGCGCCGCTGCTGGCCAGCGGCGAATTGGTGGAGCTGCTGCCGGGTTACCGGCCGCAGTCGATGGGCATCTACGGCATCTACACCTCGCGCCGCCAGATGCCTGCCACCTTGCGTACCATGCTGGACTTTCTGGTGGAGTGGTTCGCCAGCGATCCGCAGTGGCAGGTGACGCTGCGCTGAGGCTTCGGCAACATTCCCACGCCGTTTTCACCGCTTGACGGCAGCGGCCAGGCGAGCGGTGAACAGTGCGGCCTGTTGATGCAAATGGCCGATAAAGGCCGTCACCAGCGCCGACGAAGGGCGGTGTAGCGGCCGGATCAGGCTGACGGTGAACGGTACGTCGATGCTGAAGGATCGCACGTGCACGCCGTTGCCGGCATAGTCGAGCGCCGTCAGCGGGTTAACGATTGACACCCCCACGCCGGCCCTCACCATGGCGCACACCGACGCCGCGCTGTGCGTTTCCATCACCATGCGGCGCTCGACGCCCTGCTCGGCGAACAGCGCATCGAGCAAGTGGCGATAGCTGTCGGTGCTCGACAGGCTGATAAAGTTCTGCCCGGCGAAATCCTGCGGCGTCAGTGGGTCTTTCGCCAGCAAAGGATGGCCCGCCGGCAGCACGCAGACTTCATTCAACGTCATCAGCGTTACCCGCTCGGTGCCCGCCGGCGTCAGGGTGGTTTCCGTCAGCCCGAGATCGTGGCGCTGGGCCGACAACCACTCTTCCAGCAGCGGCGGCTCTTGCGGGATCACGCTGAAGCTGACTTCCGGGTAACGTTCGATAAAGGGCCGGCACACCGCCGGCAGCAGCGATTGGGAAAATACCGGCAGGCACACGATCGACAGCTGCGCCTGCTGAAACTGGCGGATGCCGGCGGCGGCGTTGACGATGCGATCGAGGCCGTAATAGGAGCGTTGCACCTCTTCGAACAGCCGTAGGCCCTGTACCGTGGGGGACAAGCGCCCACGAACCCGGTCGAACAGCTGCAGCCGGATCAGCTTCTCAAAGCGCGCCAGCTCGCGGCTGACGGTCGGTTGCGAGGTTTGCAGCAGGGCCGCCGCCTCGGTCAGGTTGCCGGTGGTCATCACCGCCCGAAAGATTTCTATCTGCCGCAAAGAGATGCTGTGCATGGCAAGGCCGCTCGACTGTAGAGAAAGCCATATCATAAATGAATAGACTGCGGCTAAATAGATATTTTCCACCCAATTCAGCGTGCGGCACTATGGCTCTATCTGCCGTCATTTTCGAATTGGGAATATCGCCATGCCTCGCTCGTTGCACGACACCTCCACCGCGTTGAATGCCGCTAACCTGCTGGCCTTGCCGCAGCGTTTCGGTTGCCCGGTCTGGGCCTATGATGCGGACATCATCAGCCAGCGCATCGCTCAACTGCGCCACTTCGACACCATTCGTTTCGCACAGAAGGCCTGTTCGAACATTCATATTTTGCGTTTGATGCGCGAGCAGGGCGTGAAGGTGGATTCGGTGTCGCTGGGCGAGATCGAACGGGCGCTGCAGGCTGGTTTTCAGCCGGGCGGCGAACCGAGTGAGATCGTGTTTACCGCGGACGTGTTGGATCATGCCACGCTGGCGCGCGTCAGCGAATTGAAGATCCCGGTCAACGCCGGTTCCATCGACATGCTGGATCAGCTCGGCCAGGTTTCCGCAGGGCATCCGGTGTGGCTGCGCATTAACCCGGGATTTGGCCACGGCCATAGCCAGAAAACCAACACCGGCGGCGAAAACAGCAAGCACGGCATCTGGTATGCCGATCTGCCGCAGGCGGTGGAGAAAATCCGCCGCTACGGCCTGAAACTGATCGGCGTGCATATGCACATCGGTTCCGGCGTCGATTACCAGCATCTGGAGCGCGTCTGCGATGCGATGGTGCAGCAGGTGATCGATCTCGGTCATGACATCAGCGCCATTTCCGCCGGCGGCGGCCTGTCTATCCCGTATCAGTACGGCGAAGAGGCGATCGATACCGAACACTATTTCGGTTTGTGGAACCGGGCGCGTGAGCGCATCGCCGCGCATCTGGGGCACCCGGTGCAGCTGGAGATTGAACCCGGGCGTTTCCTGATGGCGGAAGCGGGCGTCTTGGTGGCCGAGGTGCGGGCGGTGAAAAACATGGGCAGCCGCCACTTTGTGCTGGTGGATGCCGGTTTTAACGATCTGATGCGCCCGGCGATGTACGGCAGCTATCACCATATTTCGCTGTTGCCGGCCGATGGGCGTGACACCTCGGGGCAACCGCTGCGCGACACGGTGATCGCCGGGCCGCTGTGCGAATCCGGCGACGTCTTCACCCAGCAGGCGGGCGGCGGCGTGGAAACCCGTGAGCTGCCGCCGGTGCAGATCGGCGATTATCTGGTGTTCCACGATACCGGCGCCTACGGCGCATCGATGTCCTCCAACTACAACAGCCGTCCGCTGTTGCCTGAAGTGCTGTTCGAAAACGGCGAGCCGCGTTTGATCCGCCGCCGCCAAACCATCGAAGAACTGATCGCGCTGGAGCTTATCTGATCAGCGGGCGGGCGCCTTGCGCCCGCTTTACAGCGTCATGCGGCGGTGCTGGCCATTGGGCAATTGCACATCCAGCGACAGCGTGCCGCCCATCGCCTCGATATAGCGTTTGAGCGACGACAGCTTTATTTCGCTGCCGCGCTTTTCCAAATTGGCGCCGGAGGGTTGGCTGATGCCGAGCCGCTTCGCCAATTCAACCTGAGAGACCGCCAGCTCTTCCCTCAGCATTGCCAGCCGCAGCTCGAAAATTTCCTTGTCCGCTTTTTGCCTGGCTGCGGCAACGACGGCGGGATCGAGTTTATCGATCAGTTGGGATAAAGGTTTGGCCATCTGTACTACCTCCGGGTTGCCAGATAATGTGAAAACTCCATGGCGGCGATGGGCAACATGCGCTGGTAAAAGCGTTTGTCGCCAGTTTTATCGCCGCCGCACAGCAATACCGCTTGCCGCTGTGGGTCAAAAGCGAAAAACCCTCTGAAAGGGCGCCCGCGATGTTGAACGCGCAGCTCCTTCAACTGCCGGGCCGCGTCGGAAAAATGCAGCGTATCGGCGTGCGGCCGCGCCAACTGCGGGCCGAACGTCTGTAATTTGAAGATCGCCGCCAGGATGCTGGTTTGCTGGACGTTGTTCAGCGCTAAAAACCAGTCGTCGAACCGTTCGACTGTCACCACTTGCCACATGATGCGCTCAGGATATAGCTTTTATGCTATATAGTGTAAAGGTTATTGTTCGAACAATATGCACGAACGCAGGGAGCGGAAAAAATCCAAAAGCGGGAAATGCGGCGGGCTACGCAATATGAACGCATGGGTGACTGCTCACCCATGCAGCGATGTCATTACGGCTGTTCGTGCGCGTTGTTGAGGGTGGCGACCGAGTGGCGGCGCACCAGCGTCGGGCTGAACATGTTGGTGATTTCCGGCAGCGGTTGCCGGTTGGCCAGCGCCAGGGCCAGCTCTGCCGCCTGGGTGGCCATCGCGACGATAGGGTAGCGAATGGTGGTCAGGCGTGGGCGCAGGTAGCGCGAAATCAACACGTCGTCGAAACCGATCAGCGAAATTTCCCCCGGTACGTCGACGCTGTTATCGCTCAGCACCGACAGCGCGCCGGCGGCCATCGGATCGTTGTAGCAGGTAATGGCGGAGAACGAACGGCCGCGGCCGAGCAACTCGGTCATCGCCTGTTCGCCGCCGATCTCGTCCGGTTCGCCATAGGCGATCAGCTTTTCATCCACCGCGATACCGTGTTCCCGCAGCGCGTCGAGATAGCCCTGCAGCCGGTCGGTGGCGTCGGAAATCTGGTGGGTGGAGCAGATGATGGCGATGCGCTGATGCCCTTGCTGGATCAGATGACGGGTCGCCAGCCAGGCGCCGTAGCGATCGTCGAGCGCCACGCAGCGTGTTTCGAAGCCCGGCAGCGTGCGGTTGATCAGCACCATGCCCGGGATCTGTTGCATCCAGCCGCAAAGTTCCTGATCGCTCAGCCTTTTGGCGTGCACCACCAGCGCTTCGCAGCGGTGCCGCACCAGCTGTTCAATCGCCTGGCGCTCTTTTTCGGCGTCGTGGTAACCGTTGCCAATCAGCAGAAAATTGTGGGTGGCATAGGCCACCTGCTCGACCGCTTTGACCATTGCGCCGAAGAAGGGATCGGAAACGTCGGAGACGATCAGGCCCAGCGTCTCGGTGGATTGCTGCGCCAGCGCCCGTGCGTTGGCGTTAGGGTGATACTGCAGTTGTTCCATGGCGGCCAGCACCGCGGTGCGCGACCCTTCGCTGGCCTTGGGGGAATTGTTTATCACGCGGGATACCGTGGCTACGGAAACACCCGCCAGCCTGGCAACATCCTTTATCGTAGCCATATCAGTCAACACATCCTGGGTAATCGCTTACATCCCCCAGTTTTGCGGAAAAAAACCGGGGCTGCAAGCGGTCTCGTGCGCAACTTGTGGCGGCCGTTGCAGAATCTCTTCGAGTCTGTACGCATAACCATCGACGACCGAACGATAGCGCAATTTGTACGTTGGCACTGGCGCCGGGCTGAGGTAACGTCTGTGCATTCCGATTTGCGCCGAGAATGCCATGTCCATTAAACGCTATCCGCAGCTCGCCCATTGGGGCGCTTATACCGCCGTGGTTGAAGACGGTCGGCTTATCCGTTGTGAACCCTTCGTCGACGATCCCGACCCTTCGCCGCTGCTCGATTCCATCGTCCCGATGGTCTACTCCGACAAACGCATTCGCAAACCGGCGGTGCGCCGCTCGTGGCTGCAAAAGCGCGAGGGCAGCGACCGTAAGCTGCGCGGCAGGGAAGATTTCGTCGAGGTGGGCTGGGAGTTAGCGCTCGATTTGGTGGCGGAAGAGAATCGCCGGGTGCGCGATCGCTACGGCGCCTCCGGGCTGTTCACCGGTTCTTATGGCTGGTCGTCGGCCGGGCGGCTGCACCATGCACGCTCGCTGGTGCGGCGGTTCTACTTCGGCGGCGGCGGCGGGGTCGATCAGCAGGGCAACTACAGCTGGGGCGCGGCGCAGTTCTTTCTGCCGTATGTGATCGGCACTTTCTCGCCCTTGACCGGGCGCGTCACCAGTTGGCCGAGCGTGGTGGAGCATTGTGAGTTGTTTGTGGCGTTTGGCGGGCTGGCGCTGAAAAACGCTCAGGTTTCTTCCGGCGGCGCGGCGGAACATGCGCTCAAACCCTGGCTGCAAAAGCTGGCGCATAAGGGCACGCCGGTGATCAACATTAGCCCGATGCGCGACGACTGCCCCGCGTTCGTCAACGCGGAATGGATCCCGATCCGGCCGAATACCGACGTGGCGCTGATGCTGGCGCTGGCTTATGAAATCCAGCGGCTGGGCGCGCAGGATGAAGCCTTCCTGCACAGCCACTGCGTGGGCTATCAACAGCTGGCGGATTACCTGAACGGCGCCGGTGACTGCGTGGCGAAAACCCCCGACTGGGCCAGCGACATTACCGGCATTCCGGCGGCGCGTATTGCGCTGCTGGCGCGGCAACTGATCGGCGTGCGCAGTTTCATCACCTGCTCCTACTCCGTGCAACGCGCACATCGGGGGGAACAACCGTACTGGATGATGATCGCGCTGTCGGCGATGCTGGGCCAGGTGGGGCTGCCGGGCGGCGGCTTCTCGTTCGGCCACGGCTCGATGAACGGCGTCGGCAACCCGCGCGTGGATACCCCCGCGCCGACCATGCCGGTAGGCGAAAACCCGGCCGGGCTGGCGATCCCGGTGGCGCGCATCTGCGACATGCTGTTGCACCCCGGCGAAGCCTATCAATTTTGCGGCGAGACGCGGCATTATCCGGATATCCATTTGGTGCACTGGGCCGGCGGCAACCCGTTCCATCATCATCAGCAGTTGAATCGGCTGGTGGAGGGGTGGCAGAAGCCGGACACGGTGATCGTTCAAGATATCTGGTGGACGGCGGCGGCCAAAATGGCGGACATCGTGCTGCCGGTCACCAGTTCGCTGGAACGTAACGACATCGGCGGCTCGTCGCGCGATCGCTACGTGTTGGCGATGCATCAGGCCATTGCGCCGCAGCATCAGGCGCGCAATGATTTCGATATTTTCGCCGATCTGGCGGAGCGCCTCGGCTATCGTGAGCGCTTTACCGAGAATCGCGACGAGCGGGTTTGGATCGAAGCTATCTACCGGCAATGCGGCGCAGCGCAGCAGCGCGCCGGCGTCGCCTGGCCCGAGTTTGAGGATTTCTGGCGCCGGGGCTATGTCGAACTGCCCGCGCCGGCCAAAGAGTTCGTCTTTTTTGAGGCGTTCCGCGCCGATCCGCAGGCTAACCCGCTGCAAACGTCCAGCGGCAAGATAGAGCTGTTCAGCGAGCGGATCGCCGGCTATCGCTACGAAGATTTCGCGCCGCATCCGCAGTGGCGGCCGCCGGTGGAGTGGCTGGGCGCGCCGCAGGCCAAAAACTGGCCGCTGCACCTGATCTCCATTCAACCGAGCGATCGCCTGCATAGCCAGATGGATCCGGCGCCGCTGGCGCAGGGCAACAAGACTGCCGGGCGCGAAACCTTGTACATGCATCCGGACGATGCGGCGCCGCGCGGCGTGGCGGACGGCGCCGAAGTGCTGGTTAGCAACGCACGCGGCAGCTGTCTGGCGGGGGTATCGCTCACCGATGGCGTGACGCGCGGCGTGGTGCTGATGGCGACCGGCGCTTGGTTCGAGCCGGGTTACGACGCGCAGCGCCGGCCGGTCGAGCAGGCGGGCAACCCGAACGTGCTGACGCTCGATATCGGCACCTCGCCGCTGACGCAGGGGCCGAACGCCATGAGCTGTCTGGTGGAGGTCAGCGCATTCACCGAACGTCGGGATCAAGATAGTTAGCACTGACCAGCAATTGGGTCGACAGCGGGATGTTATCGCGTTGCTGTTGACGCAGTTGTGTCGCGGCCGCGGCGAAACTGGAGACTGTTAATGACAGTGTGAAGTGTTGCCCAACCTCGTTATCCGGTACAAGGATGTGTAATGCTTCCCGATCGACGGATAAACGATAGTTGGGTAGATGTCTTTGGCGTGGTTGCCCGGGGGCGAGTGAAAAGGAAAGGGGCTCACCATCATCGTTGCGTAATTCATCAACCGTGAGGCTGAGATAGCTAGAAGCATCGGTTGCGCCGCCTCCTTCTGCCAGGTTTCTATTCTCCCGCAGAGTGAACCCCTGCAACTGCACGGGCTCATCGCAAGTCAACCGATACTGCAATGGGGCGCTGTGCAGCAGAGTGGATTGCTGAGACAGTGTCCCAATATTGTGCTCCCCCAGATAAATGCTGTTTTGTGTGGTCGTTAGCGTGCAGTTAGCGTTAGCCCCAAAACTGATGGCTATGGCTGCCAACCCATAATAAATCACTTTCATGTGTTCTCCTGATATCGATGAACGTTTAGCGACACACGGCTTCGGAGTGGCTGATGCCGGCACGATTGCGGGAAGAGGTGTCTGCAGCAATTGCGAAATAACATGCCTGTCCCGACGAGTTTTTCATGCTGAAACGTTGTGAAGACGCCTCGTTCTTCGCGTGGTGCGCTTTCTGATGTTCAATGAAGGCTGCGCCCTGATCATTGGTAAAAGCGACCACTCGTTGTTGTTCATCCAAAATCATGCTGCCGATAGCGGGTTTTGTGCCGTCTGCATAGCTAATCTGGACAATGGCCCGCAATGTATTAATGGCACCGATATTGATACGTTTAACGCTGCCACGTGCCAGATTGATCTTGCGCACGCCGTTATCGATATCGGCGCCGGGGGGCAAGGTGCTGGTGTCTACGTTAATCAGACTTGGTTGATACTCACGCAGCCTTGGGATGACCGCCTTACCTTGCTTGCCATAGGTTTTCACCTTGCCGCCTGGCGTAGACACGCTGACTCCGGCGAGGCCCGGTATCGTCAAGACGCCGAAGGTATCGCCGATTTTCTGTGGTGAGAGCGTTAGACCGCTGCTGTCTGCCACCAGGGAGCCAGAGGCACTGTAGTAAAATGCCTGCTGATTTTCTGACAGATGGCTATAGCTGCCGGAAAGCGTTGTGAACGGACTCAAATAGTTCACATTGCCTGAGTAGGTGCCGTTGTTGGATTGGGTGCCCTGTGTTGCATTGAATCCATAAGCCAGATCGCCATTCAACGCTTGGCCGGAAAGCGAATTGCTGATGCTACGATGTCTTCCGTTGCTTATCATATTGGCGCTATAACGTCGGTTTTTTCCCAGAGGTAATGAAAGGGTGGCGAACACCCTGGTATCGTTATCGCGAACCTCGCGGCTGCGCTCTTTTTCCAGGCTAACGCCAACGGTGGCTGCGCCAAATTGACGGTTCCAGAAGGCGTAGACTCGTTGATTTTGTTGCTTATCTCCCCCTTCAACGCGTGTAACGCCTAAAGATAGATTTCCAATGTATTTATGGTGCCAGCCTAGGCCCAGGCTGTAGCTTTGACGTTGGTGTGAAGATGATGCACCGTGCGATACAGGCCAATAAGTTCCTTCGCCGTCATCTTTACGTGGAGAACGAAGCTGTGTGGGCGAACGGTATCGCTCTGACTGGATGCTGTAACCGGCGTTCAGCTTAAGGTTTTTTATCAGGGGCAATGCACTATTCAGCTGCAGCTTGGTGCCCTTTCCACTTGGCGACTGCGCCACGTGGCTCAAGGCTGTAAAACGATAATCGCTATTGGCAACGCTATAACCGGCGGCGATGCCGCGATAATCGCGGCTGAGGAAACTTCCCCCTCTCACCTGGTGGTGGTTGAGCCATGGCAAAGAGAATGAGCCAGTGATGAAAGGCATTTCTGTACTTTTTTCCAGGCTGTGAGTGCGCCCGAGAGCAAGGGAGTAACTGCCCTGGCGGGGAGTAGAGCGTCCTGAGGTCGTCAGATAAGGGACGATGAATTGTTTGCGGCTACCGTTACTTTCCGTGACGGTGACGGACAAATCGACTGCGTCGAACTGCGCAGGGATATCGGTCAGGCGGAAAGTGCCCGGCTGCACCTGCGTAGCGTAAACTAATCTGCCATTCTGAAAAATCTCAACCTTGGCTTGGCTCTCGGCGATACCTTCGACTACCGGCACATCACTGCGTTGACTCAATGACAACGACGAGTCAGGCAGCCATTGCAGGCCATCTAAGGTAATGCCGCTGTAAAGCGAATCTGATAACGTCGCTCGTCCCAAACGCATCATGGCGTCGTGATCCGTCAATGTCCGCTGCAGATAACTATTATAAGGCGTGTACCCCTGATGTCGTTCTGACTTGTTATAGGTGCCATTATGGCGAAACAGCCAATTATTGCTGTTAAAGCCGGTTTCCAACGCCGCGTAATCACTGCTGTGATTTTGGCTGTCGAATCGGCTCGCGGTATAATTCAGCATCAGGGCATGGCCGCCAAATTCATAGTCCGCCGGTTGTCGACGGATATAGCGCTCGGGCAACAGCAAAATCAATTGATTATTACCGGTTTCATTGTCGATGCGGCTGCCTTGATAACATTGGCTCATCAGCATATCTGCCTGAGTGTTGAGCTTGCAGGGGTATAACCCTAGGCTTTCTACGAGTTCAGCGTCGTATTGCCATTCGCCTTGTTTGTCTATGTTGACTTCATGTCGTCCATGATTTTGTCCGTTGACGTTGATGAATAGCGCTTGTTTTCCTGCGGGGAATTTCGCTCCAGAGGAAAAGTAATCAGCAATCTCACTGGGTAATCCAAGTGCGCGCATCATTTCAATATCGTAGTCAGCCAGGCTGGTCGAGGCATAGCCTATAGGCAGACAAAACGCCAGCAGACGTAGCGGTATATGCAATTTCAAAGGCTGCCTCACTGGATTGGGGCAAGGTTGACCGTGATATCGGGTATGGCGCGCCCCGTGTTACTGATTGGCGTGAAGTGCAAACGGGAGGGGGGGCTGGTAAGCCTATCGCTCTTACGTGTACCGATCGTTTGCCCAGGCAGCAAATAAGGTTGTTCTAAAACAAACTGCTGGTTACTGGGTTGTACGGTGATGGAAGGGGCTAACCTGATAACGTAAGGGCTGAGATTTTTGACTTGTATAGAATGCCCATTTTGTTGCCAATGCAAGGTTTGCCAGGGAGATTTGTTTTCCACCAGCGCGGAGGGTGTGGCGATAGCGACGACCCGATGCCGAGTATTCACCTTAAGCTGGTTGCTTTTTTCTCCCATATCGGGAATTTCCTGGAAATAGATATGGCGCATTTGCTGACGGGTTTTATCAAGTCCCGGGGGATCGGCAAGCATGACGCGTACCAGCTGAGATTTACCCGGATCAATACGCGCGGCTGGCGGAGAAAGAATGAATAAGGGATCTTCTCCTTGCTTGCTTAATGCATTTTTAACAACGGATGAGAATAGCAATACAGGATAATTACCGATATTATCGACTCTTACCGTTGTCTCTCCTTTCTCTTGATTGACCAAGAGGCTTATTTTTTCCAGTTTAATGGTTGCTTGGCCATAAAATGGAGTAAGCAATATAAATATTGCGGTGAGATAATGGATGAGACCTTTCATTTTATTTCCTGAATAGCGGAGAATAACGAACTCTAGTCAAAGGACGTTAAGGTATTTTGCCAAACAAAGAGGCTGAAATAAGTGGGGGCAGCGAAGTGTCCCCACCTGGTGATTACAGGTAGTGAACCGAAAGATTCACAGAAGCTTGCAATGCAATGCTGTCTTGCATTTGGATGCTTTTATCATCAATGTAGCTAAGCGGGGTAAGGAATGAACGGTAGTTGAATGTGCCGCTCAGGTTCTGACCGATCGCCATGTTGTCGTAATTAGCATCTGATGTGACCGCAAAGCGATTACCTGAGGCAACAGAGAAAATAGCCTTTTCGTGATCTGCACCGTCAGTTACATTGGTCAAATCAAAAATATCATCGCCTTCAGGAATCAGCGCCGCACGCACGGTTTCACCATCCATAGCGATATCTGACAGTGCAAGGCCCAGCACGGCGATATCTTTATTGCTGGCGTCTTTTGCCAGCGATGCGGTGAAGCTTCTGTCCATATATTGATAATCGGCATCGCCGCTGGCGCTGGTAACTTCAATGCCCATGCTGGTCGGTGCCGTGCAGTTTACGGTGAACGGGATGCTGCCCATGCCGTTGCCTTCCAACTGGACAGGATTTACTTTATCAAAAGCTTCGCTGGAATGGCGGCCAAGATCAATGCTATTGGTGTTGGCAGCAATACTGCAGCTGGTGTTATTGTAAATTTCTCCGGAGAAATCTACAGACGTACTGGCTGTTTTTGCGGCCAGTACGCTCGTGCACGACAGAGGTAGCAGGGCTAAAAATAAATATTTCTTCATTCAGGTCTCCTTCTGAGAATATGCCACTAAATAAATACAAGTCGTATTGCTTGAAAATATAAAGCAAGGATGTCGCAATTTTTTACTAGCGATTCAATGCAGGGTTATTTTATTTTTCAATCTCAATTCTTGCAATATTCTGCTAAAAATTTACATCAAAATAGATTTATATTCTGATTGATTGGTTTTTATTATTCAATTTTAATTATTAATTCTGTTTGGTTGTTAGTGCATAGGTTTTATTGCTTGCGGTTTTTTTAATTATTAATAATTAATTATCCTCGGCGCGCACTTTTTCCGGGAGATCACGATAACAGCAAGGTCTGGAGGTGGCTCTGTTGTTAGCTAGCGCTTTTTGACTTTGTCTTTTTATTGTTACCGTGCTTGAAAATCAAGAAAACGCATTGCATACGTTGATCAAAATGACACGTTGGATATCACGTCTAACTTGGCTCTTGCGTTTGAGAATAGTTTTCGTAATTGATTTCTTTAGCGTGGATGATACAAGAGGGATTAAAGGATCTGCTTCAGTCTCGATTAGGCCGAACCCTCATGTGCTGCACTTACCTGCATATGCGCATGGTCTTTTTGCTCCCCTCACTCGCTTCCTGCGGATGACGCATCATTATTGATCTTTCCGTCGTGAGGATTATTTAAGTTTCATTGAGTTATTACAACAGAACGCGGGAAATTTACAGCTGGTTGCATTTGGAGCAGAACTCTTGCGATTCGGCGGTAGTTTCCTGCACGACATCTCTCTAGAGTAGGTGATCCCAGAGGTATTGATTGGTGAGAAATCAGCATACTCTGTATGTTGAAGCCATTTTCAATTGCACCAACCTACGCGGATGCGTAGGTTTTTTTTTGCCTGCCATATAGTATTCTTTTCCCTACAACGATTTACGCCTCCATGGCCAAGGGAGAAGGGCATGATCTTTTCACTGCTGCGCGCGCTGTTTCGCCTGTTGTTTCGGGTTCGGGTCGAAGGGGACGTCCAGCACTTCGAACGGCAAAAATTACTGATTACGCCGAACCACGTCTCTTTCCTCGACGGCGTGCTGTTGGCGCTATTCCTGCCGATAAAACCGGTGTTTGCGGTTTACGCCAGCATCGGCGAGAGCTGGTTTATGCGCTGGCTGCGGCCTTACATCGATTTTGTCTCGCTCGATCCTACCAAGCCGATGGCCATCAAGCAGCTGGTGCGGATGGTCGAACAGGGACGGCCGATCGTGGTGTTCCCTGAAGGGCGCATCACCGTGACCGGCGCGCTGATGAAAATCTACGACGGCGCGGCGTTTATCGCCGCCAAATCGGGCGCCACCGTGGTGCCGGTGCGGATCGACGGCCCCGAATTCAGCCCGTTCGGCCGTATGGCCGGGGTGTTCAAGATCCGCTGGTTCCCGCAAATCAACATTCGCATCTTGCCGCCGACCACGCTGCCGATGCCGGAGGCGCCGCGTGCGCGCGATCGCCGGGCGTTGGCGGGCGATCGGCTGATGCAGATTATGATGCGGGCGCGGATGGACACGCGCGAACCGCAGACGCTGTTCCATGCCTTGCTGGCGGCGCAGCACCGCTATGGGCGCCGAAAACCGTGTATCGAAGACATCGCTTTCAAAGAAGACAGCTACCAGACGCTGATCAAAAAATCGCTGGGTGTCAGCCGCATTCTGCAACGCTTTACCGCCGAAGGGGAACACGTCGGGCTGCTGTTGCCGAACGCCACTATCACCGCGGCGGCGATCTTCGGCGCTTCGCTGCGCAATCGCATTCCGGCGATGCTCAACTACACCGCCGGCGCCAAGGGCCTGAACAGCGCGATGACGGCCGCCGGTATCAAGACCATCGTCACCTCGCGCCAGTTTCTGGAGAAGGGCAAGCTGACCCACCTGCCGGAACAGGTGCCGCAGGCTAACTGGGTGTATCTGGAAGATCTGAAAGACACTGTCACGCTGGCGGATAAGCTGTGGATCCTGCGTCACTTGCTGCAGCCGCAGCGCGCGGCGTTGCCGCAACGTCCGGAGGACGCGGCGCTGATCCTGTTCACGTCTGGATCTGAAGGCCACCCCAAGGGCGTGGTGCATTCGCACGCCAGCTTGCTGGCCAACGTAGAACAAATTCGCACCATCGCCGATTTCACGCCGCGCGACCGCTTCATGTCGTCGCTGCCGCTGTTCCACTCGTTCGGCCTGACGGTGGGGCTGCTTACGCCGCTGCTCACCGGCAGCCGCATTTTCCTCTACCCCAGCCCGCTGCACTATCGCGTGGTGCCGGAGCTGGTGTATGACCGTAACTGCACGGTGCTGTTCGGCACGGCGACCTTCCTTAACAACTATGCGCGCTTCGCGCATCCGTATGATTTTGCCCGCCTGCGCTATGTCGTGGCCGGCGCGGAGAAACTGGCGGACAGCACCAAACAGATCTATCAGGACAAATACGGCATCCGCATTCTGGAAGGCTATGGCGTGACCGAGTGCGCGCCGGTGGTCTCGATCAACGTGCCGCTGGCGACCAAGGTGGGCACCGTCGGCCGCATCATGCCGCAGATGGAGGCGCGTCTGATCGCGGTGCCGGGCATCGATAACGGCGGCCGTCTGCAGCTGAAGGGGCCGAATATCATGAAAGGTTATCTGCGGGTTGAACGCCCCGGTGAGCTGGAACCGCCGGCGGCGGAAGATGCGAACGGCGTGTTGCAGCCGGGCTGGTATGACACCGGTGATATCGTCAGCCTGGATGAGCAGGGTTACTGCACCATTCGCGGCCGCGTGAAACGCTTCGCCAAGCTGGCGGGGGAGATGGTGTCGCTCGAGAGCGTCGAACTGCTGGCGCAACGGCTGTCGCCGGAAAAGCTGCATGCCGCCACGGTCAAAAGCGACAGCAGCAAGGGGGAGGCGTTGGTGCTGTTCACCACCGATCCCGCCATTACCCGCGAGGCATTGCTGCGGGTGGCGCGCGAGCTGGGCAGCCCGGAGCTGGCGGTGCCGCGCGATATTCGCCTGTTGAAAACGCTGCCGGTGCTCGGCAGCGGCAAACCCGATTTCGTCACCCTGCGTCATATGGCCGAACAGCCGGAGAGTGCCTGATGAATCCTTCGACCGAATCCCCTTTGTTGTCACGCGGCATGATCGCGGTGATCAGCGCGCAGTTCCTCTCGGCGTTCGGCGACAATGCATTGCTGTTCGCCACGCTGGCGTTGATCAAGCAGCAGCTGTATCCGGACTGGAGCCAGCCGATCCTGCAGATGGCCTTCGTCGCCACCTATATCATTCTGGCTCCGTTTGTCGGCCAGGTCGCCGACAGCTTTGCCAAAGGGCGGGTGATGATGTTCGCCAACGCCCTGAAATTGGCGGGGGCGTTGGCGATCTGTTTTGGGGGGAACCCGTTCCTGGGTTACAGCCTGGTCGGCGTGGGGGCCGCCGCATATTCACCGGCCAAATACGGCATTCTGGGCGAGATCACCAGCGGCGAGAAACTGGTCAAGGCTAACGGCCTGATCGAAGCCTCGACCATCGCGGCCATTCTGACCGGTTCGGTGGCCGGCGGTATTCTGGCGGACTGGCATGTGGTCGCGGCGCTGGCGGCCTGCGCCTTGGTTTATGCGGGGGCCGTGGTCGCCAACCTGTATATTCCGCGTCTGGCGGCAGCGCGCCCGGGGGCTTCATGGCGGCCGCGGGCCATGACGAACAGTTTCTTTACCGCCTGCGTTACGCTGTGGCGCGATGGGCAGACGCGTTTCTCCTTGATTGGCACCAGCCTGTTTTGGGGGGCCGGCGTGACGCTGCGTTTTCTGTTGGTGCTGTGGGTGCCGGTGGCGCTGGGTATTGCCGATAATGCCACGCCGACGCTGCTGAACGCCATGGTGGCCGTCGGCATCGTGGTGGGCGCCGGCACCGCCGCGCGCTTCGTCACGCTGGAGACGGTGAAACGCTGTATGCCGGCCGGGATCCTGATCGGCGTCGCGGTCGCGGTATTTGCGCTGCAAACGACCATGCTCAATGCCTACGTCTTGCTGGCGATCATCGGCATGCTGGGAGGCTTCTTCGTCGTACCGCTCAATGCGTTGCTGCAGGAGCGGGGCAAACATTCGGTCGGCGCCGGCAATGCGATCGCGGTGCAAAACCTGGGTGAAAACGCCGCCATGTTGCTGATGCTGGGCCTGTATTCTTTGGTCGTGAAGCTGGGCGTGCCAGTAGTGGGCGTCGGCGTAGGGTTTGGCGTGGTGTTTGCGCTGGCGATTTGCGCGTTGTGGTGGTCGCAGCGGCGGTGAAACGGGGCGCAGCCTGGCTGCGCCCTCAGGGTATTAAGGTGCCGGAATGGTAAAACGGGTGTGGATTTCTTCGAGCGCCTGCAGCACGTCCTCATCCAGAATCACGTCGAGGCTGTCGAGGTTGATTTTCAACTGCTCCACCGAGGTGGCGCCCAACAGGGTGCTGGCGACGAACGGCTGCTGACGCACGAAGGCCAGCGCCATCTGCGAAGGGTCCAGCCCGTGTTTTTTGGCCAGCGCCACGTATTCGGCGATCGCCAGCTGGGTTTGCTGCCCTGAATAACGATTGAAGCGGGTGAACAGCGTATTGCGCGCACCGGCCGGTTTAGCGCCGTTGAGGTATTTACCGCTCAGCGTACCGAACGCCAGGCTGGAATAGGCCAGCAGTTCTACCCCTTCGTGCTGGCTGATTTCGGCCAGGCCAATCTCAAAGCTGCGGTTCAGCAGGCTGTACGGGTTTTGGATCGACACGATGCGCGGCAGCTCGTGTTTCTCCGCCAGCTGCAGATAGCGCATCACGCCCCAGGGCGTTTCGTTGGAGACCCCGATATAGCGAATTTTACCGGCGCGCACCTGCTCGGTCAGCGCCTCCAGGGTTTCCAGCAGCGTGACCGTGGCTTTGTCATCGGTATATTGATAGTTGAGTTTGCCAAAGCAGTTGGTGGCGCGCTGCGGCCAGTGCAATTGGTAAAGATCGAGATAATCGGTGTTCAGCCGCTTGAGGCTGGCGTCCAGCGCGGCGCGGATGTTTTTGCGATCGAGCGCCTGCTGCGGGCGGATGCTGCTGTCAGTGCCGCGCACCGGGCCCGAGACTTTGCTGGCCAGGACGATTTTTTCGCGATTGCCGCGCGCTTTGATCCAACTGCCGATATAGCTCTCGGTCAGGCCCTGGGTTTCCGGGCGGGGCGGCACCGGATACAGTTCGGCGGTGTCTATCAGGTTCACGCCTGCGGCCAATGCATAGTCCAGTTGCGCATGGGCGTCGGCTTCGCTGTTCTGTTCGCCAAAGGTCATGGTGCCCAGTCCCAGCACGCTCACTTCTAAAGAACTGTGGGGAATACGGTGGTATTGCATTAACGGCCTTCCTTTCTTGTTAGCGCTGACGGGCCGTGCGGCCCGGTGAAACAGGAGCCCAATTCAGAAGACGGCGCAAAGTCCGTCGGGCGGCGATGTCGCCTTTCCTGACTATAACCAAGCGGTGAAGATGGGGGAAGCGGATTCCGTGCGGACACGAATGAGGGCTACCGCGCTCGAGCGGGCGATAGCCGGCGGGCGGTGATTAGCGTTCGATAACCTGGGAAACCTGATCGCCGTTGATCTGGCGGTGGTTGCCTTTCTCATCTTTATAACTGATGAGTCCGGTGTCTGTGTCGATCTCTGGTTTGCCTTGCGTCAGGATCATGTTGCCGTCTTTGGTCGCCATGACGTAGTCGCTGGAACATCCCGCCAAACCGGCGGCCATCACCAGCGCAGACACTGCCATTACCCACTTTTTCATCCTGCGGATCCTCGATTATGCAGAAAACAATGTTCTTTCAAGATTAGCAAACTCTTGGCCGGGGGCGTCTCAGATAAGTCTTTATCTGATAAGAAAAAGTGAAATGAGGGGGCAACGAAACGGCGGAAGCCGCCGATGGCGGCCTCCGCGTAGGGTTATTCCGGCGAACGGTTTTTCTTGCTGCGCATCAGATTGAGCGCCTCTACCGACATGGAGAAGAACATGGCGAAGTAGATGTAGCCTTTCGGCACGTGCACCTGGAAGCTTTCCAGCATCAGCGTGAAGCCCACCAGGATCAGGAACGCCAGCGCCAGCATTTTTACCGACGGATGGCGATTGACGAATTCGCCGATCGGCCGGGCGGCGAACATCATCACGCCGACGGCGATCACCACCGCCGCCATCATGATGAACAGATGGTCGGAGAGGCCCACGGCGGTAATCACCGAGTCCAGACTGAAGATGATATCCAACAGCATGATTTGCACGATCGCGCCGAAGAAGCTGTGCACCTTGGTGTGGTGCTCTTCTTCCGACCCCTCGATGGTTTCGTGGATCTCTTTGCTGGCTTTCCAGATCAGGAACAATCCCCCCAGCAGCAGGATCAAATCGCGGGCGGAAATAGAGTGATCCAGCACGGTGAACAGCGGGTGCGTCAAGCGGATCACCCAGGCTATGGAGGCCAACAGCGCCAGACGCATAATCATGGCGGCGGCCAGCCCGAGCCGGCGAGCTTTGTTCTGTTGCGCTTTGGGCAGCTTGGCCACCACCAGCGACAGAAAAATGATGTTATCAATACCCAGTACGATCTCAAGAATGGTTAGCGTACCTAACGCTAACCAGGCATTGGGATCCATAATCCATTCGAACATTGCCCGACACACCTTAATACTAAATAAATGCAAAGTGTGAATTATACGCGTTTATCGCGGCGCTGACAGGGTTAGCTAAACCAGAGTTAAACGAAATCGCCTAGATTGAGAAATGTCTTGCCAGCAGCGCGCCGGTAAAACCCTTTTTCAGATAGAAACCGCGCGGCAGCGTCATGATAGGTTGCCCCTGTTCGCCGATGGCTTCGGTGAGCGCCTTGTTGTTGGCCGCTTTGGGGCGCAGTTGCAGCACTTCGCCGTGGCGCGCGGTGATGCGTTCTACGTGACCGAGCACGATCAGATCCATCAGTTCTTCCCAATCGCGGCGCAACCTCTCTTCTTCTGCCGCGCTCGGGCTCCACAGCAGCGGCGAACCGACGCGGCGCTGGGCTAGCGGGATCTGCCGTTCGCCTTCTACCGGTATCCATAACACGCGCGCCAGCTTGTGGCGAACGTGGCTGCTGGCCCAGGTGACGCCGCTGTTGCCGGTGAGCGGGGCGACGCAGACAAACGTGGTTTCCAGCGGTTTGCCGGCGGCGTCGACAGGAATGGTTTTCAGCTCAATGCCCAGCTCGGGAAAATCCTGTTCCGGTTTGCTGCCGGCCATGGCGCCGAGATACAGCTCCAGCAGCATGCCCACCCAACCCTTATCGCGTTTCAGATCCTTGGGGATCGGCAATTGCGCACGGGCGGCCAGTTCACCAAAGCTGAAGCCGGCCAGCGCCTGAGCGCGCTCGAACAGCTGCCGTTCATTTTCCGGCGGGGGCGGCAAAGGGGATAAAAATGCCATAAATCAAGCCTGTCGAATTTGGTTGAAAAATGTACTGCAATTATACGCGGCGAGCGATAACCGCTGTCGCCTGGGGAAAAGAATAATAGTAGCATGATTTTACATGACTTTTTTTCTTTCCTTACGTGGTCGACAATACACTCACGGGGCTTGTTCACCTGAAGCCACCGACAATAAACAGGATCTTACACCTATTTATCCACAGATTTATGGGATAACCCAAATTTTTGCCGATCACTGGTTCAATTTACAGCCTTGACTCAGGCGGTTTTTTACGAATTTGTCCGTTTTGTGCGTAACTTGCCCGCATAATCTGTGGATAAAAACGGCGTTGGTGGATCTTTCGCCAGGGTAAGATCCTTACCGTGCATAGATCACATTTTTGACCTGTTCATCATTGCGTGCTGTTAGATAATTATATGTTTTTAAGGTAAATATGTGTTTTTCGGTATGAGGGGATATTTGAGGGTGTGAGAGTTTTACCGGCTTATCCCTCGAGTTCTGCACACACCTATCCACAGAAAAAGTGAATAAAACCGGCTTAAAAGGCTGGGGTATGTTTATAACTTTGCCTATATCTGTGAGTTATCCCAATGTTATCCGGCCCGCAGCACCGTAAAGCAGTGGTTTACCGCCTGTAGCTTGTGTGAAACAATCAGGACATCTATGCGAATTTAAGCTTATCGAGGTAGTCCGGTGATCGATGATGATGGCTACCGCCCGAATGTTGGTATCGTAATCTGTAATCGTCAGGGGCAGGTCTTATGGGCCCGCCGTTACGGTCAGCACTCCTGGCAGTTTCCCCAAGGTGGGATTAACCCTGGCGAAACTGCGGAGCAGGCGATGTACCGTGAGCTGTTCGAAGAAGTGGGGCTGAGTAAAAAGGATGTGCGCATCCTGGCTTCGACCCGCAACTGGTTGCGCTATAAATTGCCGAAACGTTTGGTGCGTTGGGACACAAAGCCGGTTTGTATCGGCCAAAAGCAAAAATGGTTTTTGTTGCAGCTACTGTGCAATGACGCTGATATCAATATGCAGCGCAGCAGCACGCCGGAGTTCGACGGTTGGCGCTGGGTGAGCTTCTGGTATCCGGTGCGCCAGGTGGTGTCGTTCAAACGCGACGTTTACCGCCGGGTGATGAAAGAATTCGCCGTGACCGTGATGCCGATGCAAGAGCAGGCGGCGCCGCGGCAGGCCCCCGCTTATCGCCGAAAGAGAGGTTAAGTTAAGCCGACTATGCTCACGCGCTTGCGAGAAATTGTAGAGAAGGTGGCCGCGGCGGCCAGTCTGACGGATGCGCTGGATCTGCTGGTCAATGAAACCTGTCTGGCGATGGACACCGAAGTGTGTTCCATCTACCTGGCGGACAACGATCGCCGCTGCTACTACCTGATGGCCACGCGCGGTCTGAAAAAGCCGCGCGGGCGCACTATCGCATTGGCGTTTGACGAGGGCGTCGTCGGGTTGGTCGGCCGCCGGGCCGAGCCTATCAACCTGGCCGATGCTCAAAGCCATCCCAGTTTCAAATATGTCCCTCAGGTGAAAGAGGATCGTTTCCGATCCTTCCTCGGGGTGCCAATCATTCACCGGCGCCAGCTGTTGGGCGTGCTGGTGGTGCAGCAGCGTGAGCTGCGCCAGTTCGACGAAAGCGAAGAGTCTTTCATGGTCACCCTGGCCACGCAGATGGCCGGGATCCTGTCACAGTCGCAGCTTAACGCCATTTTCGGCCAGTATCGCCAAACGCGCGTGCGCGCGCTGGCGGCCTCGCCCGGCGTGGCGGTGGCGGAAGGGTGGCAGGACAGCAGCCAGCCTTCGCTCGATCAGGTTTACCGCGCGTCGACGCTGGACACCGCCAGCGAGCGCGAGCGCCTGACGTTGGCGCTGGAAGAGGCCGGCGCGGAATTTCGTCGCTTCAGCAAGCGTTTTGCCGCCAGCTCGCAAAAAGAGAGCGCGGCGATCTTCGATCTTTATTCTCACCTGCTAAACGATGCCCGCCTCAAGCGCGAATTGTTCGCCGAAATTGATAACGGCTCGGTGGCGGAATGGGCGGTGAAGCAGGTGATAGAAGCCTTTGCCGAACAGTTCGCCAAACTGCAGGACACCTATATGCGCGAGCGCGGCAGCGACCTGCGCGCGCTGGGCCAGCGCCTGCTGTTCCACCTCGACGACACCACTCAGGGCGCCACCCAGTGGCCGGCGCGTTTTGTGCTGGTGGCGGATGAACTGACCGCGACATTGCTGGCCGAAGTGCCGCAGGATCGCCTGGTCGGCGTGGTGGTGCGCGACGGCGCCGCCAACTCGCATGCGGCGATTTTGGTACGGGCGATGGGCGTGCCGACGGTGATGGGCGCCGACATCCAGCCTTCTCTGCTCAGCCAGCGGCTGCTGATCGTTGATGGGTATCGCGGCGAACTGCTGGTCGATCCTGAGCCGGTGCTGGTGCAGGAATACCAACGGCTGATCAGCGAAGAACAGGAACTGAGCAAGCTGGCGGAAGACGACGTCGAACAGCCGGCGCAGTTGAAAAGCGGCGAACGCGTTCAGGTGATGTTGAACGCCGGCCTCAGCCCGGAACATGAACAGCTGTTGGGCGGCCGGGTGGACGGCGTGGGATTGTACCGCACTGAAATTCCGTTCATGTTGCAAAGCGGTTTCCCTTCCGAAGAAGAACAGGTCGCGCAGTATCAAGGTATGTTGCAGCTTTACCCCAACAAACCGGTCACGTTGCGCACGCTAGACATCGGCGCCGACAAGCAACTGCCCTACATGCCGATCAGCGAAGAAAATCCCTGCCTGGGCTGGCGCGGCATTCGCATCACTCTGGACCAGCCGGAGATCTTTTTGATACAGGTGCGCGCCATGCTGCGCGCCAATGCCGGCACCGGCAACCTGGGCATTTTGCTGCCGATGGTCACCAGCCTGGAAGAGGTCGATGAGGCCAAGCGCCTGATTGACCGCGCCGGGCGCGAGGTGGAAGAGGTGCTTGGCTACGCGATCCCGAAACCGAAAATCGGCGTGATGTTGGAAGTGCCGTCGATGATTTTCCTGATCCCGCATTTGGCCGGGCGCGTCGACTTCATCTCGGTAGGCACCAACGATTTGACCCAGTACCTGCTGGCGGTGGATCGCAACAACACGCGGGTAGCCTCGCTGTACGACAGTCTGCATCCCGCGATGCTGCAGGTGCTGAAGCTGATCGCCGAACAGGGGAAAGCGGCCGGGCTGCAGCTTAGCCTGTGCGGTGAACTGGCCGGCGATCCGATGGGCGCGCTGTTGCTGGTGGGCATGGGCTATCGCAATCTGAGCATGAACGGCCGCAGCGTGGCGCGCATCAAATACCTGCTGCGACATATCGACCTTGCCGACGCGGAAGTGTTGGCGCTCCGGGTGTTGAACACCCAAATGACCACGGAAGTGCGCCATTTGGTGGCGGCGTTTATGGAGCGACGCGGCATGGGCGGATTGATTCGCGGCGGCAGATAATCGCCGCGCGATGTGATTTTTTTACAGAACTTTTCCCGCGCTGCCGGCCCGGACCGCGCTAAGCCTATGTTATGATGCGCAACCTCAGCGCGACGCATGTTCGTCGTCTTGCAAACCGCAGCGGCCAATGCTGCCGTTTGCAAGGCGCGAGGTAATGTCCGTCGCCGTTTGGCACCTGCCGCCCCCGCATGGGGAAAAATAACAGACATGTTGTGGTGATAGATGAGCAATAGCTATCTGGCGTTTCCTAAATTTGATCCGGTCATTTTCTCCATTGGCCCGGTTTCTTTGCATTGGTACGGCCTGATGTATCTGGTCGGCTTCGTTTTTGCCATGTGGCTGGCGGTGCGCCGCGCCAACAAGCCGGGCAGCGGCTGGACCAAAGACGAAGTGGAAAACCTGCTCTACGCCGGTTTCCTGGGCGTATTCGTCGGCGGCCGCGTGGGCTATGTGCTGTTCTACAACCTGCCGTTGTTCCTGGATAACCCGCTCTATCTGTTCAAGGTCTGGGATGGCGGCATGTCGTTCCACGGCGGTTTGATGGGGGTGATTCTGGTGATGTTCTGGTTCGCTCGTCGCACCAAACGCACCTTCTTCCAGGTTTCCGATTTTATCGCGCCATTGATCCCGTTCGGTTTGGGCGCCGGCCGCCTCGGCAACTTCATCAACGGTGAACTGTGGGGCCGCGTGACTACCGACACCCCTTGGGCGATGCTTTTCCCAAGCTCGCGCAGCGAAGACGTGGCGCTCGCCGCTGCCGATCCTTCTCTGCTGCCGCTGCTGAACCAGTACGGCATGCTGCCGCGTCACCCGTCCCAGCTGTATGAACTGCTGCTGGAAGGCGTGGTGCTGTTTATCATTCTGAACCTGTTCATCCGCAAGCCGCGGCCGATGGGTGCCGTATCGGGCCTGTTCCTGATCGGTTATGGCGCATTCCGCATTATCGTCGAAGCGTTCCGCCAGCCGGATGCCCAGCTTGGCCTGTTCGACGGCGTGATCAGCATGGGGCAGATCCTGTCCATCCCGATGGTGGTGGCCGGTATTATTATGATGATTTGGGCGTACCGTCGTCGCCCGCAGCAACAACTGTCGTGAGGGACAAATGAAACAGTATCTGGATTTGATGAACAAGGTGCTCGCCGAGGGCACTCCTAAAGCCGACCGTACCGGCACTGGCACGTTGTCGATTTTCGGCCACCAGATGCGTTTCAATTTGCAGGATGGCTTTCCGTTGGTGACCACGAAAAAATGTCACCTGCGTTCGATCATTCATGAGCTGTTGTGGTTCCTGAACGGCGATACCAACACCGCCTACCTGCGTGACAACAAGGTCACCATTTGGGACGAGTGGGCCGATGAAAACGGCGATCTCGGCCCGGTGTACGGCAAGCAGTGGCGCGCCTGGGGGGCGGCGGATGGTCGTCAGATCGATCAGCTGAGCAACGTGCTCCAACAGCTGAAGCAGGATCCGGATTCGCGCCGCATCATCGTTTCCGCCTGGAACGTCGGTGAGCTGGACCAGATGGCGCTGGCGCCGTGCCACGCGTTCTTCCAGTTCTACGTGGCGGACGGCAAGCTCTCTTGCCAGCTGTACCAGCGTTCCTGCGACGTGTTCCTGGGCCTGCCGTTCAACATCGCCAGCTATGCGCTGTTGGTGCACATGATGGCGCAGCAGTGCGATCTGGAAGTGGGTGATTTCGTCTGGACCGGTGGTGATACCCACCTGTACAGCAACCACATGGAACAGACGCGGCTGCAGCTGACGCGTGAACCACGTCCGTTGCCGAAACTGGTGATCAAACGCAAGCCGGCTTCGCTGTTCGATTACCGTTTCGAAGACTTCGAGATCGAAGGTTACGATCCGCATCCGGCCATCAAGGCGCCGGTCGCGATCTGACCTTAACCGCATCACACCAGGGGCGCAGCGATTGCGCCCCTTTTTTTATCCGCATTGCGCGCCGCGCCGCATTTTATTGTCGCCATTTGTCACTATAGGGAAAACATTGCGCAGCTTGCCGCAAGGCTTGCGCATGCGGCTTTACCACTTTGTTACGGCCCTTACACTGGCCGCATGAACGAAAATACGCTATCGAACATCGATGACCGCCAGCGTGGTATGACGCTGATTGAGCTGTTGGCGGCGCTCCTGATCGCCGGCATGCTCACCGGCTGGGGCGTCGGGCAATGGCGCTATCATCAGCAAGCGCTGCGGCTGGAACACACGGCCCAACAGCTGCTGGCGTTTTTGCTGCGACTGCAGGCGGACGCCAACTGGCGTAACCGCACGACGCTGCTGTGGTTCAAGAGCGGCACGCCTTGGTGTCTGGGCGGTGGCGTGCCGCCGCCGGATTGTGGTTCAGCCGAAGGCCCCGTTTTTTCACCGTTTTATCACGACGTTGCGCTGAGCGGTTATACCGACAAAGAAATCGGGTTTTACGGTTTGCGCAATACTGCGCAGGCGGGGCATATCCAGCTCAGCAATGAGGCAGGCGGCCTGCGGCTAGTGCTGTCTGCCCGAGGGCGGCTGCGTTTATGCAGCGAAGGGCTCCGGATAAGGGGGATCGCGCCATGCTGACTGTCGAACGCGGTTTTACTCTGCCGGAGGTCATGTTGGCGCTGGTGTTCGGCAGCGTGATCGCGCTTGGCGCGGCAAAAACTTACCCGCTGTTACGCCAGCAGAACGTGGCCGTTGGTCAGCACTTTCGGCTGGAGTCAACGCTGCGACAGCTGGCGTTCGGCATTGAGAAAGATCTGCGCCGCGCCGGTTTTTGCGCCGGGCAGTGCGCAGGCCGTCCGTTGCTGATCGGCCAGGCATCGGGAGAAGCGGCGGGCAGCTGCGTTATCGTCGCTTACGACATCACCCGCAGCGGGCAATGGCCCACCTCGGGCGAGGATGCAGGCTATTTCGGTTATCGGCTGCGCAATGGCGGCTTGGAAGGGCAGCGCGGCGTAAGCCAATGCGATGGCGGCGGCTGGGAGCGGCTGCTCGATCATGACGAAGTGCGCATTGAGCGGTTTCATGTGGCGATAGAGCGGGGCGATCACGGCGCAGCGTTGGCTCGTCTGACGCTGACGGGGCGCTCCACCAGCGATACGCGTATCAGGCGCAGTCTGAGCGGGAGCGTCGAAATGGCGGCGCTGCCATGAAGCGGCGCACCCAGCGAGGCGGTAGCACCCTGGCGGCGGTGATGTTGCTGCTGGCGCTGGGGCTGATGTTGCTCAATGCTCAGCATCGGCAATTGGATAACGCGCTGTTACTGGCCGCCGATCAGCAGCGTTACCTTCAGGCTTACAATCAGGCCGCTTCGGCGCTGAGTTGGGGGATGAGCCAGCGCTGGCCGCGCGCCGAGCTGAGTGCAGCGGCCTGGCTATGCAGGCAGCGCGTGGAATTGACGGCCTGCGCCCGGCTGTCTACCAGAGCGGGGGTGGTGACGGTACGCGGCCTTGGTGAGATGCACGGGGGGGAGCCGCTTTGGCTGTATCAATGGGGCGTGTTTGACGATGCAGAGGCTGCTGGCAAGGTGCAAGCGCAGCCAGGGGGGCGGCTGGATTTTTGCCCCGAGAAAAGGCTGGCTGACTGCGATGGCTAACGCTCGCGCAGGGCGGCTATCCCGCAACGGCTTCAGCCTACCGGAGGTATTGGTGGCAGCCTTGCTGTTCTCGGTGTCGCTGCTTGGCTTGTTACAGTATCATCAGGTGCTGTTGCAGTCGTTTCAGCGCCAGTGGCACTACCGGCAAGCCTGGGCGCTGGCGCACCAGCAGTTGGAAGCGTTCGCCGTCACCGGGCGGCTCGATGCCGAACCATCGCCGGAAGGCTGGCGACGTGAGGCGGCGCTTGACGATGCGGAGAGTGATTGCCGTCGATTGACGGTCAGGGTTCAAACGCCGCAGCGGCAGTGGGCAACGCTGAGCCGTTGGTATTGCACCCGTTTTTGAGCCGGTATGTTTTTTGTTTTAAAGGAGCGTTCATGTTCACGGTTTATCATTCCAATCAGCTGGATTTATTGAAGACGCTGACCAGCGCGCTGATAGCCAGAGATCCGTTGGCCGATCCTTTTCAACAGGAAGTGGTACTGGTGCAGAGCCCCGGGATGGCGCAATGGCTGCAGATGCAGCTGGCGGAACAGTTCGGCATCGCCGCCAATGTCGCGTTTCCGCTGCCGGCGACCTTTATTTGGGACATGTTCACCCGGGTGCTGCCGGATATCCCGAAAGAGAGCGCCTTCAGCAAGGACGCCATGACCTGGAAGCTGATGTGGTTGTTGCCGGAGATGCTGACCCAGCCGGCGTTTGCGCCACTGCAGCACTATCTGACCGATGACGGCGACAAGCGCAAGATCCACCAGTTGGCCGGCCGGGTCGCCGACCTGTTCGACCAATACTTGGTTTATCGCCCGCAGTGGCTGGAGAGCTGGCAGCGCGTTGAGCGCATCGACGGTCTGGCGGAGGCTCAGCAATGGCAGGCGCCGCTCTGGGCGCGGCTGGTAGAGTACACGCGTGAACTGGGGCAGCCGGAATGGCACCGCGCTAATCTGTACAGCCGCTTTATCCACGCGCTGGAGCAGGCAAAAACGTGCCCGCCCGGTTTGCCGCCGCGGGTGTTTATCTGCGGCATCTCGGCGTTGCCGCCGGTCTATTTGGAGGCGCTGCAGGCGCTGGGACGGCATATCGATATCCACCTGATGTTCACCAACCCCTGTCGTTATTACTGGGGCGACATTCAGGATTACGCTTTCCTGGCCCGCTTGCAGAGTCGCAAACGCCGTCACTACCACCAGGCTCGTGAGCAGGGGCTGTTCCGCGAGCCGGCCGACGCGGCGCGCCTGTTTGACGCCGAAGGCCAGCAGCAGCTCAGCAACCCGCTGCTGGCCTCCTGGGGCAAGCTGGGGCGCGATCACCTCTATCTGCTGTCGCAGATGGAAGGGGCGCAAGAGGTCGACGCCTTTGTCGATATTCCGGCCGATACCATGCTGCACGCCGTTCAGCGCGACATGCTGGAGTTGGAAGATCATGCGGTGATCGGTATTACCGCGGAAACGCTGGAAAGCAGCGTCAGCAAACGCCCGCTTGATGAGAATGACCGCTCCCTCAGCCTGCACGCCTGCCACAGCCCACAGCGGGAAGTGGAGGTGCTGCACGATCAACTGCTGACCATGCTGGCGCAGGATCCGTCGTTGACACCGCGCGACATCATCGTGATGGTAGCGGATATCGACAGCTACACGCCTTATATTCAGGCGGTGTTCGGCAACGCCCCCGCCGAGCGCTACCTGCCGTTCGCCATTTCTGACCGTAAAGCGCGGCAGGCGCATCCGGCGCTGCAGGCGTTCATTTCACTGCTCGATTTGCCGCAAAGCCGCTTTACCTCGGAACAGGTGCTGGCGCTGCTGGAGGTGCCTGCCCTGGCTACCCGTTTCGCCATCGGCGAAGAGGGGCTGCGCCTGCTGCGTCACTGGGTTGGTGAATCCGGCGTTCGCTGGGGCCTGGACGACGATAACGTGCGCGAACTGGATCTGCCCGCCACTGGCCAGCATACCTGGCGCTTCGGCATTACGCGCATGCTGCTCGGCTACGCGATGGACAGCAATGCCGGCGATTGGCAGGGCATTTTACCTTACGACGAATCGAGCGGGTTGGCCGCCGAGTTGGCGGGGCAGTTGGCAGACCTGCTGGCGCAGCTCAGCCACTGGCGGCAAGTCTTGAGCGAAGCGCGCCCGCTCGAGGCGTGGCTGCCGTTGTGCCGGCAACTGCTGGATGCCTTCTTCGCCGCGGATAGTGACACTGAAGTCGTGCTGGCGCTGATCGAACAGCAGTGGCAGCAGGCCATCAATTTTGGCCTGGCGGCGCGCTATCCCGACGAGGTGCCGTTGACCATTCTGCGTGACGATCTGGCGGCGCGCCTCGATCAGGAACGCATCAGTCAGCGCTTCCTCGCCGGGCAAATCAACTTCTGTACGCTGATGCCGATGCGTTCCATTCCGTTCAAGGTGGTGTGCCTGCTGGGCATGAACGACGGCGTGTATCCGCGCACGCTGCCGCCGCTGGGGTTCGATCTGATGGCGCAGCAGGTCAAACGTGGCGACCGTAGCCGTCGCGATGACGACCGCTATCTGTTCCTGGAAGCGATTTTGTCCGCTCAGCAGCGGCTGTATATCAGCTTCATCGGCCGTTCCATTCAGGACAACAGCCCGCGCTATCCTTCGGTGCTGGTCACCGAGCTGCTGGAGTACCTGGAGCAAAGCTATTGTCTGCCGGGAGACGAAGAACTTAGTGCAGACGACAGCGCCCGCCGAGTGGGCGAGCACTTGCTGAAGTGGCATGCGCGCATGCCGTTCGCCGCCGAGAATTTCTTGCCGGGCTCGGAGGCGCAAAGCTATGCCGCCGAGTGGCTGCCCGCCGCCGATGGTCGCGGTGCGGCGCATCCGGCGTTCAACCAGCCGCTGCCCGCCGAAGCGCTGCAGCAAATAGCGTTGGATGAGCTGCTGCGGTTTTATCGCCATCCGATTCGTGCCTTCTTCCAGCTGCGCTTGGGCGTCAGTTTTATCCTGGAAGAGACCGAGTTGCCGGACGAAGAACCCTTCACGCTGGATAACCTCAGCCGTTACCAGTTCAACAGTCAACTGCTGAATACGCTTATCGACGGCGACGATCCCGAGCGGCTATTCCAGCGGGTGCGCGCCGCCGGTGGGTTGCCCTATGGCGCCTTCGGCGAAATTTATTGGCAAAAGCAGCAGGAAGAAATGAGCGAACTGGCCGAGCAGGTGCGTGCGGAACGGGCGCAGAGCCATAGCCTGGAGCTGGATATCGATATCGCCGGCGTGCGCCTCAGTGGCTGGCTGCACCAGGTGCAGGATGACGGCCTGTTGCGCTGGCGGCCCGCTACGCTGTCGGCGGTGGACGGCATATTGTTGTGGCTGGAGCACCTGGTGTATTGCTGTGCCGGCGGCACCGGCGAGAGCCGCATGTATGGCCGCAAGAACTCCGCCTGGCGCTTTGCCGCGCTGGCGCCAGAAGAGGCGCAGGCACAGTTGGCGGAGCTGCTGGCGGGCTATCAACGCGGTCTGTGTGAGCCGCTGCTGTTGCTGAACAAGAGCGGCTGGGCGTGGCTGAGCCAGTGCTATCTGCCGGAAACGCAGCAAATCGACTGGGAGGAAGACGCGCAAATTAAGGCCCGCGCCAAATTGCTGCAGGCCTGGCAGGGCGACCAGCGCATTCCCGGAGAAGGGGAAGATCCCTACGTGCAGCGAGTATTCCGCCAATTGGATAATGAATACTTGGCGCAAATTCTGGCCGAAACAGAGCGTTATCTGCTGCCGGTGGCGCGGCATAACCTGGGGTAACAATCCCCCGGTGGTGCTGTGCAGCGGGAGGTGGTAAAAATAACGAAGGTTATATTCAACCATTGGGGTAATTCCCGGTCTGACATAACGTACAGGCATATACCCGCCGTGTTCGGACCGCCACATTGGCGAAGAACCCGGCGAGTACCGATTTGGTTATGTGGTTTTGATGCACGTCGCCAACGTCAGGGAGTGGGCGTAGCGACGTCAGAATAGGGGTTTATTTTGGATATGCGCAGACAGTTGGCCCGTATCGCCGGGCTGGTATTATTGGCTATGTGTTGGGCACCGTTGAGTTGGGCCGCGCAAGGATGGCAACCGCTGGCGGAGAAGATCAACAAGAGCGAACACGATCCGCGTCAGTACGAGGCGATCAAGTTGGCTAACGGCATGACGGTGTTGCTGGTGTCCGATGCCCAGGCGCCGAAATCGCTGGCGGCGCTGGCATTGCCGGTCGGGTCGCTCGAAGATCCGAACAGCCAACTTGGCTTGGCGCACTATCTGGAACATATGGTGCTGATGGGCTCCAAACGCTATCCAGAGCCGGAAAACCTGTCCGAATTCCTGAAAAAGCACGGCGGCAGCCATAACGCCAGCACGGCCTCTTATCGCACCGCCTTCTATCTGGAAGTGGAGAATGACGCGCTGGAGCCGGCGGTCGATCGCATGGCCGACGCCATTGCCGAGCCGCTGCTGGATCCGGGCAATGCCGATCGTGAGCGCAACGCGGTGAACGCCGAATTGACGATGGCGCGTTCGCGCGACGGCATGCGCATGGCGCAGGTCGGCGCGGAAACCCTTAACCCGGCGCACCCGAGCGCGCGCTTCTCCGGCGGCAATCTCGATACGCTGAAAGACAAGCCGGACAGCAAGTTGCATGATGAACTGACCGGCTTCTATAAACGCTACTACTCCGCCAACCTGATGATGGGCGTTTTGTACGGTAATCAGCCGCTGCCGCAGTTGGCGGATATTGCGGCGAAAACCTTTGGCCGCGTGCCGAATCACGACGCCAGCGTGCCGCCGATCACCGTGCCGGCCGTGACGCCGGAACAGCAGGGAATCATCATTCACTATGTGCCGGCGCAGCCGCGCAAGCAGCTGAAGGTCGAGTTCCGCATCGATAACAACAGCGCCGCGTTTCGCAGCAAAACCGATACCTACATCAGCTACCTGATCGGCAACCGCAGCAAAAACACCCTGTCTGACTGGTTGCAGAAGCAGGGGCTGGCGGATGCCATCAATGCCGGCGCGGATCCGATGGTCGATCGCAACGGCGGCGTCTTCGCCATCAGCGTTTCACTGACCGACAAAGGTCTGGCCAAACGCGACGAGGTCGTCGCCGCCATTTTCAACTACCTGAAAATGCTGCGCAGCGAAGGCATCAAGCAGAGTTATTTCGACGAAATCTCGCACGTTCTGAATCTGGACTTCCGTTATCCGTCGATCACGCGCGACATGGACTACATCGAATGGCTGGTGGACACGATGCTGCGTGTGCCGGTTGAGCATGCGCTGGACGCACCCTACCTGGCCGATCGTTATGATCCCAAGGCGATCGCTGAACGTCTGGATGCCATGACGCCGCAAAATGCGCGCATCTGGTTCGTCAGCCCCGATGAGCCGCACAACAAGACGGCCTATTTCGTCAACGCGCCTTACCAGGTCGACAAAATCACGCCACAGCGCTTTACGCAGTGGCAGCAGCTGGGCAGCGGCATTTCTCTGTCGTTGCCAGCGCTCAACCCGTACATTCCGGATGATTTCACCCTGACCAAACCGTCGCACGAGTTCAAAAAGCCAGAAATGGTGGTGGATAAACCCGGCCTGCGCGTGCTGTATATGCCGAGCCGTTATTTCGCCGACGAGCCGAAGGCCGACGTCACCGTCGCTTTCCGCAACGCCAAGACCATGGACTCCGCGCGCAACCAGGTGCTGTTCTCGCTGACGGATTATCTGGCCGGCCTCGCGCTGGATCAACTGAGCTATCAGGCGTCGGTCGGCGGGTTGAGTTTCTCGACGTCGCCGAACAACGGCCTGATGTTTAACGCCAACGGCTTTACCCAGCGTTTGCCGCAGTTGTTGACGGCGCTGATCGAGGGCTATTCCAGCTTCACGCCGACGGAAGATCAGCTGGCGCAGGCCAAATCCTGGTACCTGGAGCAGTTGGACGCCGCCGAGAAGGGCAAAGCGTTTGAGCTGGCCATTCAGCCGGTGCAGATGGTTTCCCGCGTGCCGTATTCCGAACGCAGTGAGCGCCGCGAAGTGCTGAAGACGCTGACGCTGAAAGACGTGCTGGCCTATCGCGACAGCCTGCTGGCCGAGGCCACGCCGGAGCTGTTGGTGGTGGGCAACATGAGCAAGCAGCAGGTCGACACGTTGGCGTCGACGTTGAAACATCGTCTGGGCTGTACCGGCATCGAATGGTGGCACGGCGAAGACGTGGTGGTGGACAAGAATCAGCTAGCCAACCTGCAACAGGTGGGCAGCAGCACCGACTCGGCGCTGGCGGCGGTCTATGTGCCGACCGGCTACGACGAAGTGACCGGCATGGCCTACAGCTCGCTGCTGGGGCAGATCATTCAGCCGTGGTTCTACAGCCAGCTGCGCACTCAGGAGCAATTGGGGTATGCGGTCTTCGCCTTCCCGATGTCGGTGGGCCGCCAGTGGGGCGTGGGCTTCCTGCTGCAGAGCAACAGCAAACAGCCGGCCTACCTGTACCAGCGCTATCAGGATTTCTACCCGAAAACCGAGAAGCGCTTGCGCGACATGAGCGAGGCCGATTTTGAGCAGTACAAACAGGCGCTCATTAATGAGCTGAAGCAGCGGCCGCAAACCCTCAGCGAAGAAGCCAGCCGGTTCGCCAACGATTTCGATCGCGGCAATTTCGCCTTCGATACCCGTCAGAAGCTGATTGCGCAGGTGCAACAGCTGACGCCGGCCAAGCTGGCGGATTATTTCCACCAGGCGGTGATCCAACCGCAGGGGCTGGCGGTGCTGTCGCAGGTGAGCGGCAGCGGGCAAGACAAGGCGGATTACGCGGCGCCTAAGGATTGGGTTACCTATCCGAACGCGTCTGCATTGCAGCAGATCCTGCCGCGCAAAGTGGCGACGCCATGACGGAAGTTGCCCCGCAAAGGCTGGAGCCGCTGACGTTACCGTTGTTCGGCGAACGCCTGATCGAGGCGTCGGCGGGCACCGGCAAAACCTTTACCATCGGCGCGCTGTACCTGCGTTTGCTGCTGGGGTTGGGCGGTGAAGCAGCGTTTCCCCGGCCGCTGACGGTCGAAGAAATCCTGGTGGTGACCTTTACCGAGGCCGCCACCGAGGAGCTGCGCGGGCGTATCCGCGACAATATTCACGGGCTGCGTATCGCCTGCGTGCGGGGCGTCAGCGCCAACCCGCTTTTTTCGGCGCTGATGGCTGAAATTGACGATTTGACCGACGCCGCCTCGCAGCTGCTGGCGGCGGAGCGGCAGATGGACGAAGCGGCGATCTACACCATTCACGGCTTTTGCCAACGAATGTTGACGCACAACGCCTTTGAGTCCGGCATGCTGTTTGAACAAACGCTGGTGCAGGACGAGCTGCCGCTGCGGCGGCAGGCCTGTGCCGATTTCTGGCGTCGCCACTGCTATCCGTTGCCACTGGGCGTGGCGCGAGCGGTCAGCCAGGAGTGGAGCGGCCCGGAAGCGTTGCTGGCCGACCTTTCCGGTTATCTGCACGGTGAAGCGCCGGCGCTGCGTCGGCCGCCGAAGGACGAAGAAACCGTCCTGATGCGCCACGAGCAGATCGTCGCGCGCATCGACGCCATCAAGGCGCAATGGCGGGCGGCGGCGGGCGATCTGGAGGCGTTAATCGCCCAGTCCGGCGTCGATAAGCGCAGCTACAGCAGCAAACACCTGCCGAACTGGCTGAACAAGGTCGGCGAATGGAGCGGGCAGGAGACCCAGGACTACCAGTTGCCGAAGGAACTGGATAAATTTCGCCAGTCGGTGCTGCTGGAGAAGACCAAGAAAGGTGAGCCGCCGCGGCATGCGCTGTTCACGGCAATAGATGCGCTGTTCGATGAACCCTTGACGCTGCGCGACCTGATCATGGCGCGCGCGCTCAGCGAGATCCGCACTTCCATTCAGCAAGAAAAGCGCCAGCGCGCCGAGCTGGGGTTTGACGACCTGCTCAGCCGGCTGGACGGCGCCTTGCAAAGCGGTGGCGGCGAACAGCTGGCACAGGCGATCCGCCAGCGTTACCCGGTGGCGATGATCGATGAATTCCAGGATACCGATCCGCAGCAATACCGCATTTTCCAAAAACTTTACGTCGGCCGGCCCGATTGCGGCCTGCTGCTGATCGGCGATCCCAAGCAGGCGATTTACGCCTTTCGCGGTGCCGACATCTTTACCTACATGCGGGCGCGCTCAGAGGTGAGCGCCCACTATACGCTGGAGACCAACTGGCGCTCGTCGCCGTCGATGGTCGCCAGCGTTAATCACCTGTTTTCTCAGGTAGAAAAGCCTTTCCTGTTCGGCCAAATCCCCTTTATCGAGGTCAGCGCGGCGGAAAAGAACCAAGGGCTGGCGTTTGAATTGCACGGCAAGCCGCAACCGGCGATGCAGTTCTGGCTGCAGCAGGGGGAAGGCGCCGGTGTAAGTGATTACCAACAGCTGATGGCGCGCCTGTGCGCCACGCAAATTCGCGACTGGCTCAGCGCCGGGCAGCAGGGCCAGGCGTGGCTGCAGGGCGGCAAGATGCCAAGGCCGGTACAAGCCTCCGATATCACGGTGCTGGTGCGCAGCCGCAATGAGGCGGCGTTGGTGCGCGATGCGCTGAGTGCGCTTTCTATTCCTTCGGTGTATCTGTCCAACCGCGATAGCGTGTTCGACACCCCGGAGGCCAAAGACCTGCTGTGGTTGTTGCAGGCGGTGTTGGCGCCGGAACAAGAGCGCACGCTGCGCAGCGCCATGGCCACCGGGCTGATGGGGCTGGACGCGCCGACGTTGGACGGCCTGAGCCGCGATGAGCGCGCCTGGGACTCGCTGGTTAATGAATTCGACAGTTACCGTACGCTCTGGCTGCGCCGCGGCGTGTTGCCGATGCTGAGTGAGGTGATGAAAGCGCGCCAGCTGGCGGAGAACCTGCTGGCCAGCGCCGGCGGCGAGCGTCGCTTGACCGACGTGCTGCATCTGGGGGAGCTGTTGCAAGAGGCTGCGGCGCAGCTCGACAGCGAGCATGCGCTGGTGCGCTGGCTGGCGCAGCAGATCGCCCAGCCTAATCGTCAGTCCGATAATCAGCAGTTGCGGCTGGAGAGCGACCGGCATCTGGTGCAGGTGATCACGATTCACAAGTCTAAGGGGTTGGAGTTCGATCTGGTGTGGCTGCCGTTCGTCGGCAACTTCCGCCAGCAGCAACAGGCGCTGTATCACGATCGCCACAGTTTCCAGGCGTTGCTGGATCTCGACGCCAATGAAGAGAGCCAGGCCTGGGCGGAGGAGGAGCGATTAGCGGAAGACCTGCGTCTGCTGTATGTGGCGCTGACCCGCTCGGTGTACCACTGCAGCATCGGCATCGCACCGTTGTTCCAGGGCACGCGCAAGAAACAGGGCGATACCGATCTGCACCGCAGCGCATTGGGTTATCTGGTGCAGGGCGGGCAAGCCGGTGACGCCGTGTATCTGCAGGAGCGGCTGCAGCAATTAGCGGGCGGCGGTATCGCGCTGTCGCTGGTTGAACCGCCGGATGAAGAACCCTGGCACCCCCAGGCTTCGCTAACCGAGGCGTTGGAGGCGAAAAGCTTTACCCGGCGGATCCAGGATTTTTGGCGGGTGACCAGCTATACCGGTTTGCAACAGCACGGCGCGAGCCTGATGCAGGATCTGCTGCCGCGTCTGGATGTCGACGCGGCCGGCGAGCGCGGGGAAGAAAGTGAGCCAGCGCTTACACCGCATACCTTCCCGCGCGGCGCAACGCCCGGCACCTTCCTGCACAGCCTGTTTGAAACGCTGGACTTCACCCAGCCGCTCGACGAACAGTGGCTGCTGGAACAGCTGCAGCAGCAAGGGTTCGCCGAACACTGGCAACCGATTCTGCTGGCGTGGATGCAGGTGCTGCTCAATACGCCGCTCGATGACAGCGGCGTGACGCTGGCGGCGCTGACGCCGCAGCATAAGCAGGCAGAGCTGCAGTTCTATTTACCGATTAATCGGCTGTTGCAGGCGAAGGAGCTCGATTCCCTGGTGAAGCGTTACGATCCGCTTTCCGCCCGCTGTCCGGCGCTGGATTTTCACCAGGTGCAGGGCATGCTGAAAGGCTTTATCGACCTGGTGTTCTGCTGGCAGGGCAAATACTACCTGCTGGACTACAAGTCCAACTGGCTAGGAGAGGACAGCAGCGCCTATACCCGGCCGGCGATGGAGCAGGCGATGGCGGAGCATCGTTACGATCTGCAATACCAGCTGTACACGCTGGCGTTGCATCGTTATCTGCGCCATCGGTTGCCGGATTATGATTACCGACGCCATTTTGGCGGGGTGATTTATCTGTTCCTGCGCGGCGTGGATGCGGCGAACCCGGGCAATGGCATTTTCACCTGTCTCCCCGAGTTTGAGTTGGTGGAGGGGATGGATCGCTTGTTCAGCGGCGAGGCTGCGGCGGCGGAGGAAGGATCATGATCGCACTGCTGGAGCAGGCGGTGGCGCTTGGCGCGCTGCGCCCGCTGGACGTGCAGTTCGCCCGCGTGGTGGCGAACGAAGACGAGCCTGATATTTTGCTGGCCGCCGCCTGCCTGAGCGCAGAGGCGGGGGCCGGTCATGTCTGCCTGATGCTGGAGCAACTGCAGGCGGACACGCTGTTTGAAGGGCGCCAACCAGCGCTGGCGTTGGCGGTGTGGGAGGCGGTCGGACGACCGGATAGCGCGCGTTGGCAGCAGCGTTTGGCGGCCAGTGCGGCGGTCGGGGATGGCAGCGGCGCAACGCCGCTGGTACTGCGCGGGCCGCGTTTATACCTGCAGCGCATGTGGCAAAACGAAGGTGAAGTGGCGGCGTTTATCGGCGGCGAAGGTGAATCGCTGGCGGTGCCGGAGGAGGCATTGCGCGCCATTCTCGACCGCTTGTTCGGCACGGCGAGCGACGAACCCGACTGGCAGAAGATCGCCGCCGCGGTGGCGGCTACGCGGCGTATCGCGGTGATTTCCGGCGGGCCGGGCACCGGTAAAACCACCACCGTCGCCAAGCTGCTGGCGGCGCTGGTGCAACTGGATGAAAGCGCGCGCTTGCGAATTCAGCTGGCGGCGCCGACCGGCAAGGCGGCGGCGCGCCTGACGGAGTCGCTTGGCAGCGCCAGCCGTCAGTTGGCGTTGACCCCGGCGCAGCAGGCGTTGTTCCCGACGGAGGCGGCGACGTTGCACCGTCTGTTGGGGGCGCAACCGAACAGTCAGCGCATGCGCTATCACCGCGGCAACCGGCTACATTTGGATGTGCTGGTGGTGGATGAGGCCTCGATGGTCGATCTGCCGATGATGGCGCGCCTGATTGCCGCGTTGCCCGATCGGGCTCGGGTTATTTTCCTTGGCGACCGCGATCAGCTGGCTTCGGTAGAGGCCGGCGCGGTGCTGGGGGATATTTGCCGTTTTGCCGAGCAGGGATACAGCGATGCGCGTGCCGCAGAGCTGAGCCGCCTGACCGGCTGTTCGATCGAAGGGCGGCAGGCCGACGCGGAAGCGGCGGTGCGCGATAGCCTGTGTCTGCTGCGCAAGAGCTACCGTTTCGATGCCCGTTCCGGCATCGGCCAGCTGGCGTTGGCGGTCAACGCCGGCGCGGGGGATCGCGCACTGGCGGCACTAAACGGCAGTTTCGGCGATGTCGCGGGCTATGCGCTGGCGACGAGCGAAGAGTATCAGGCGCTGTTGGATGCCTGCGTGGCGGGCTACCGCGACTATCTGCGGCTGACGGCCGAAGGGGCGGACGCGGCGACGGTGCTGGCGGCTTTTGGCCGTTTCCAGGTGCTGTGTGCGCTGCGTGAAGGGCCGTTCGGCGTCGCCGGCCTGAACGAGCGCATTGAGCTCGGGCTGCAGCGTGCGGGCCTGATCGACCGCAAACCGGGCGTGCTCGGCCGCTGGTACCGGGGGCGGCCGGTGATGATCGGCCGCAACGACAGCGCACTGGGGCTGTTCAATGGGGATATCGGCATTACATTGCCGGATGAGCACGGCGATCTGCGCGTGCATTTCCAACTGCCCGACGGCAGCATCAAGTCGGTACAGCCAAGCCGTTTGCCGGCGCATGAAACCGCTTATGCCATGACGGTGCACAAATCACAGGGATCGGAGTTTGACCATACGGTTCTGGTGTTGCCGAACCATTTCCTGCCGGTGCTGACGCGTGAGCTGGTCTATACCGCGATCACTCGTGCGCGTAAGCAGCTCTCACTGTACGCTACGGAGACGGTACTGCTGCGGGCTATTCGCACGCCGACCCAGCGCCGCAGCGGATTGGCTGAACGGTTGCAGGCAACGGAATAAGCGATGAACGGGCGCGGCAACGGCCGCGCCCACTGTGATTACAGATCCGCCAGCAGAATTTTGGAGCGGCGCTGGTAGTTGTACAACGCCTGTTTCTGCATCGGCAGCACGTCGACCTCCGCCGGGGTAAAGCCACGTTCCTGGAACCAGTGAATGCTACGGGTGGTCAGCACGAACAGCTTCTTCAGCCCCATCTGGCGCGCCTGGTTTTCTACCCGCTGCAGCAGCATCTCGCCGCGCGAAGAACTGCGGTAATCGGGATGTACCGCGACACAGGCCATCTCACCGATTTTTTCCTCCAGGAACGGGTACAGCGCCGCACAGGCGATGGTCAGGTTGTCGCGTTCGATAATGGTGAACTTGTCGATCTCCATCTCCAGCTGTTCACGTGAACGGCGCACCAGAATACCCTGTTGTTCGAGCGGCCGGATCAGTTCCAGGATGCCGCCGATGTCGTTGATCGTCGCCCGGCGCACCTGCTCGGCGCTTTCCATCACGATTTGGGTGCCGATGCCGTCGCGCGAGAACAGCTCTTGCACCAGCGCGCCATCCTCCTGATAGCTGATCAAGTGGCTGCGGCGCACGCCGCTGCGGCAGCCTTTCACCGCGCCGCGCAGGAAGCGCACGGTGCCGGAATGGTAATCGCCGCCTTCCTCCAGTTCTTCAAGGCGCTTTTGCGCGTCGTTGGGGAACAGTTCGGAAAGGATATTGCCTTCTGCATCGGTCACGCCCTGTGAGGAGCAGAAACCGATCATTTTTTCCGCTTTCAGTTTGATCGCCAACTGGGTGGCCACTTCTTCCGAAGTCAGGTTGAAACTCTCGCCGGTGACTGAGACCGCGACCGGACCGATCAGCACGATGGCGTTGCTGTCGAGTTGGCGATGGATCGCTTCTTCATCGATGCGGCGAATGCGGCCGCTGTGGCAATAGTCGATGCCGTCATCGATACCCAGCGGCTGAGCGATGATGAAATTGCCGCTGACCACGTTAATGTGCGCGCCCTGCAGCGGCGTGTTGTTGAGGCTCATCGACAGGCGGGCGGTGATGTCCAGCTGCAACAAACCGGCGGCCTGCTTGACCAGTTCGAGCGTATGGGCGTCGGTTACGCGCGTGTGCTTGTGGTAGATCGGCTCAGAGTTATGCTGCGCCAGGTTGGCGTCGATCTGCGGCCGTGCGCCGTAAACCACTACCAGGCGGATGCCCAGACTATGCAACAGCCCGATATCGTTGACGATGTTGGAGAAATTCTCGTGTTCGATGGCTTCCCCGCCGAGCATGATGACAAACGTCTTGCCACGGTGGGCATTGATATAAGGGACTGAGTGACGGAATCCTTGCACCAGCTCTGTACTACGTTCCTTCACGGGCAACCTCTTGTGAATATTTATACGATATTTTTGTATTTTTATTCTTTTATGGCGCTAATGGCAAGTGGGAAATCGCCATGAAGAGCGAGCTAAGGGCGCTAAATCGTTAATAAATTGAAAAACCATAAAAAGATTTTCTGATGACAGGGCAGGAATGATTGGTTAAAGTTTTCGGCATTCCCAAGTCATTGGTGTTTTTTTCATCTGTTGTAAACAGTTATTACTGCCGGAGCCGCATGCCAAACGCTAATCACAATCTGGGCCGCCGTCGTTTATTACAGGGCGTTGCCGCCAGCTGGTTGCTGAGTGTGAGTCGCACGGGCTTCGCCGCGTCATCGCACGTGATTGCCGTGCGCGTCTGGCCGTCCTCCACTTATACCCGCGTCACGCTGGAATCCAACGTCGAGCTGAAATACAAGCAGTTTGCCCTGACCAATCCCGATCGCGTGGTGGTGGATATCGAAGGCGTCCACCTCAACAGCGTGCTGAAAGGTATTGCCGGGCAGGTGCGCGCCGACGATCCGTATCTCAAGCAGGCGCGCGTCGGCCAGTTTGATCAGAATACCGTGCGGCTGGTGCTTGAGCTCAAGCAGAGCGTCAGCCCGCATATTTTCACGCTGGCGCCGGTACCGGAGTATCGCAACCGTCTGGTGATGGATCTCTACCCGACCAAGGGCGGCAGCGGCGGTGAGGAGTATGATCCGCTACTGGCGTTACTGGAAGATTACAACAAGGGCGATCTGGAGCGCACGCTGCCGCCGGAAGCGCCGCAGGCCGGCAAGGCGGGGCGCGATCGGCCGATCGTCATCATGCTGGATCCTGGCCACGGCGGCGAAGATCCCGGCGCTATCGGCAAGTACAAGACGCGCGAGAAAGATATCGTGCTGCAGATTGCCCGCAAGCTGAGCGCCATGATCAAGCGCGAGCCGAACATGAAAGTGTTCATGACGCGCAACGAAGATGTGTTTATCCCGCTCAAGGTGCGTGTCGCCAAGGCGCGCAAGCAGCGCGCCGATCTGTTCGTTTCGATTCACGCTGACGCCTTTACCAGCCGCGCCGCGCGCGGTTCATCGGTGTTCGCGTTGTCCACCAAGGGCGCCACCAGCTCGGCGGCCAAGTTCCTGGCGCAGACGCAGAACGCGTCGGACCAAATCGGCGGCGTCAGCAAGAGCGGCGACCGCTATCTCGACCATACCATGTTCGATCTGATCCAGACCGCGACCATCAACGACAGCCTGAAGTTCGGCAAGGAAGTGTTGAATCGGATGGGGAAAATCAACCGGTTGCACAAGAATCGCGTCGATCAGGCCGGTTTTGCGGTGTTGAAGGCGCCGGATATCCCGTCGATCCTGGTAGAGACGGCATTTATCAGCAACATCGAAGAGGAGCGCAAGCTGCGCACCAGCCATTTCCAGCAGCAGGTGGCGGAGTCGATTCTGGCGGGGATCAAGGCTTATTTCGCCAACGGCGGCGCGCTGGCGAGCCGATAAAAGCAGGGCCGGGCGCGAGTCCGGCTATTTTTGCGGATTGCAGATACAAAAAAACACCCGGAAGGGTGCTTATCTGTTGTCATCAAGAGTTGGTTGCGGAGGCCGGATTTGAACCGACGACCTTCGGGTTATGAGCCCGACGAGCTACCAGGCTGCTCCACCCCGCGTCCGTCTTGATGCTGTATTACTACGAAACCACCGTTCATGTTATGCCGCTGGTACGACATTCGGTTGGTTGCGGGGGCCGGATTTGAACCGACGACCTTCGGGTTATGAGCCCGACGAGCTACCAGGCTGCTCCACCCCGCGTCCGTATAATACTTTGTTATCGAAGCCAAACGCAAATACCGCCAATGCGGCATCGGTTGGTTGCGGGGGCCGGATTTGAACCGACGACCTTCGGGTTATGAGCCCGACGAGCTACCAGGCTGCTCCACCCCGCGTCCGATGGATGCGCACTATACTCTCCGTGCGTTTTGTTGCAAACCCTTTTTGCATTTTATTGGCCTAAACCCGTTTTTCTGCTGGATTTGCCCGCAATTTGCCTTCTTTTTCATCACCATCCTCCGTGCGGCTTTTTTTATTTGCAGCGATTCCTTTATCAATGAGCGTTTGTTATCGTTCAGCCGGTAGATCATATCAGTTTGAGAGTGTGCGCGATGAAAGGACGTTGGGGCAAATACCTGCTGGGCGGGTTGTTGGTGGCGGTGTTGGCGGGCTGTTCGTCCAAGCCGACCGATCGGGGTCAGCAATATAAAGACGGCCGTCTGGATCAATCGCTGGAGCTGGTCAATCAGCCCAACGCCAAAGGTTCGCCGGTCAACGCCAAGGATTATTCGGATCAGTTGATGGAGATCAAGTACGCGTCGCCTTCGCTGTTTAACCGCAACAACAGCACCTATCAGGCGGTGCAAAGCTGGATGGCGTCCGGCGCCGACACGCGCATGCTGAGCCAGTACGGCCTCAGCGCTTACCAGATGGAAGGTGTCGACAATTACGGCAACGTGCAGTTTACCGGCTACTATACGCCGGTGGTGCAGGCGCGCTATACCCAACAGGGCGAGTTCCGCTATCCGCTGTACCGCATGCCGCCGAAGGGCAGAGGCCGCTTGCCGGATCGCGCGGGCATCTATTCCGGCGCGCTTGACGATCGCTATATCATCGCTTACACCAACTCGCTGATGGACAACTTCATGATGGAAGTCCAGGGCAGTGGCTATGTCGACTACGGCAACGGCCAGCCGCTGGTGTTCTTCGGCTACGGCGGTAAGAACGGCCACGCCTATCGCAGCATCGGCAAGGTGCTGATCGATCGCGGTGAAGTGGCCAAGGCGGACATGTCGATGCAGGCGATCCGTCAGTGGGCGGATACCCACAGCGCCGCAGAGGTGCGTGAGCTGCTGGAGCAGAACCCGTCGTTCGTGTTCTTCCGTCCGGAAGCTTTTGCGCCGGTGAAGGGCGCCAGTGCGGTGCCGCTGATCGCCAAAGCCTCGGTGGCCTCCGACCGTTCGCTGATCCCGGCGGGCACTACGCTGCTGGCCGAAGTGCCGCTGCTGGACAACAAGGGTAAATTCACGGGAAAATACGAGATGCGTCTGATGGTCGCACTCGACGTGGGCGGGGCCATCAAGGGCCAGCATTTTGACATGTATCAGGGCATCGGGCCGGATGCCGGCCACTCGGCAGGATACTACAACCACTATGGCCGCGTCTGGGTGCTGAAGAACAACGGTGGCGGTCAGTTGTTCAGCGCCAATCAGTCAAACGGCGGCGGTTCGTTGTTGGCCACTCGGTAAACGCATACGACGTGAAAAGATTGACCCGCAAGGGCCGGATTTTCCGGCCCTTATCATTTGCATTACGAAGGTAATTAAAGCGTTATGAGCACAGCTTATTCGGAAGCCTATCTGCAGCGTTTCGGCGGCACGGCGCGATTGTACGGCCAGCAGGCGCTGGCGGTGTTCGCGCAGGCGCACGTCTGCGTGATCGGCATCGGCGGCGTGGGTTCCTGGGCGGCTGAGGCGCTGGCGCGCACCGGCATCGGCGCGATCACTCTGATCGACATGGATGATGTCTGCGTTACCAATACCAACCGCCAGATCCACGCGTTGCGCCAGCATGTCGGGCAATCGAAAACCGAGGTGATGGCGGAGCGTATCCTGGCGATCAACCCGGAATGCCGGGTGACCTGCATCGACGATTTCATCACCCCGGACAACGTCGCCGAGCTGCTGGACCATAACTTCAGCTACGTCATCGACGCGATCGACAGCGTGCGGCCGAAGGCGGCGTTGCTGTCATACTGCCGCCGCTTCAAGATCCCGGTGGTGACCACCGGCGGCGCCGGCGGTCAGGTCGACCCGACCAAAATCGAAGTGGCCGATCTGGCCAAAACCATCCAGGATCCGCTGGCCGCCAAGCTGCGCGAGCGGTTGAAGCACGATTTCAACGTGGTGAAAAACGGTAAGGGTAAGCTGGGCATCGACTGCGTCTTCTCCAGCGAACCGCTGGTTTACCCGCAGCCGGACGGTTCGGTGTGCGCTTCGCGCAGCACGGCGGAAGGGCCAAAAAGAATGGATTGCAGCGCGGGGTTCGGTGCGGCGACCATGGTTACCGCCACCTTCGGTTTCGTCGCCGTATCGCACGCGCTGAAAAAGATGGTGGCGAAGGCGGCGCGTCAGGCGTAACGGGCGGCGATCGCCTTGACGGCGGAGCCCAAGGCCGCCAGGCCGCTGGCGCGGGTGGCGCTCAGCTGCGCGCGCAATGCCAGACGGTCGAACAGCGCCAGCGGATCCAATGCGGCGATCTGCTGCGGCGTTTTTCCTTCCACTTCGGTCAGCAGCACCGCCAGCAGGCCGCGCACGATGCGGCCCTCGCTGTCGCCATAGAAGTGCAGCGTGCCGTCTTCCAGCAATTGGTGCCCTAACCAGACACGGTTTTCACACCCGCTCAACGCCATTTCTTCACTGCGCAAGGCCTCCGGCAGCGGCGGTAGCCGTTTTGCGAGCATGATCAGCTGGCGGTAGCGGTCTTCCCACTGTTTCAGCGCGCTGAAGGTAGCGATCAAGGCTTCGGCGGTGATCTCTCGGCCAAAAGGATGGGGGGCGAGCATAGTGTCTCCGGAAATCACGTCAGTCGGCCAGCAGATCGAGGGCGTGAGTCAACGCGCTGACCAGCGTATCGACATCCTGTTGTGTATTGTAGGGGGCGAACGACGCGCGCAGCGTGCCGCTGACGCCTAATGCCGCCATCAGCGGCTGCGCGCAGTGCTGGCCGGCGCGCAGCGCAATGCCTTGCTCCGCCAGCAGCGTGACGATGTCGCTGTGGTGTACGCCGGCGATATCGAACGCCAGCAGACTGGAACCGGAACTGCGGAAGCTGCGAAAGCCCGGCAGCTGCGCCAACTGCTGTTCCGCCCGGTCAGCCAGCTCGCGGCTGTAACGTTCCGCCGCCGCCATGTCCTGTTCACTCAGCCAGGTGAGCGCGGCGGCCAACCCCAGCACGCCGGCGATGTTTGGCGTGCCGGCTTCGAAACAGTGCGGTGGCTTTTGTGGGGTAAAACCGTCGAACGACGCCTGGGTCAGCATCTTGCCGCCGCCTTGCCAGGGGGCCATCTGCGCCAGCAGCTCGGCTTTGCCGTACAGCGCGCCGATGCCGGTCGGGCCATACAGCTTGTGGCCGGAGAAGGCGTAAAAATCGATGTCGAGCCGCTGTACGTCGGCCGGGCCGTGAACCACGCCCTGAGCGCCGTCGATCATCACGTGCGCGCCGGCGGCATGCGCCATGGCGATTGCCAGTGCCAGGTCCGGGCAGCCGCCGGTGACGTTGGACATTTGCCCCAGCGCCAAAAGGCGGGTTTTGTCGTTGAGCAGGGCGGGTAGCTGCGTCAAATCCGGCAACCGGTCGGCGCCGATGGGCAGTTTCACCACCCGCGCGCCGGTTTGTTCCGCCACCATCAGCCAGGGGATCAGGTTAGCGTGGTGTTCCGCTTCGCTCACCAGGATTTCATCGCCCGGCAGCAGACGCGGGCGCAGGTAGCTCTGCGCCACCAGGTTGATCGCCTCGGTGGTGCCGCGCGTCCAGACGATGTCGTCGGCCGACGGCGCATTGATCAATTTCGCCACCTGGCCGCGTGCCTGCTCGAAGCGGGCAGTCAGATCCTGCGCCGCCCGATGCTGGCTGCGGTGCACGGTGGCGGCGTCATCGCGATAAAATTGCTGCGTGGCGTCGATGACCGCCTGCGGTTTCAACGCGGTGGCGGCGCTGTCCAGATAGATACCATCCTGCGCGAGCGCGGGAAACTGTTGGCGAAAAAGGCTGGGGTTAAAAGGCGTCATACCCTGATTGTCACTGGCTTGAGTCGATGGGTGATCCTGTCCTATTTTGCCGCCGGAGACAAGCGATCCTGCCTATTAGGACTTATCGCCTGGCAAAATTGGAAAAGTTTGTTATGCTATTAAATGTGCGCTTATTAATCGCATCTATACACATAAAAGGTATTTATCAGCATTTAAAACTAAAAAGGAGTCCTCAATGAAGAAAACAGCCGCAGTTCTCTCTGCCCTGATGCTTACGTTCACCCTGGCCGCCTGTTCCAGCAACTACGTGATGCATACCAATGACGGACGCACCATTGTCGCTGACGGCAAGCCAAAAGTGGACAACGATACCGGCATGATCAGCTATAAAGACGCTAACGGCGTCGAGCAGCAGATCAACCGCGCCGATGTGAAAGAGATGGTTGAAAGCAACCAGTAACCGTCAGGCAAAAAAAAGCACCGCAAGTTTTGCGGTGCTGCATAAAATCACTATGGACAGACAGGGTAAATGTACAGGAAGTGAAAAAACAGTAGCCTAGCTACCATGTCCGGAATCGCCGGACAATTTGCAAACACAACATCACAACCACAAGCCAAAAGTTCATCGGCGTCCTCGACACCCACTCCCTTTTCGTTCCGGCCCGGGAAGTGCCGCCACTATAGGTATTTGCTGGCGCATCCTCAACGGACAAATTATAATGGCTCGGATTAAAAAAACTAATGGCAATACGCCGTTAGCGTTTACCGATGGCTTGCCACACAAAGCCGCCCGATTTTCGGCGCCGAATCATTCGGATTAATGTTACACAAAAGTAGCTAATTTAATGTCTAAACGCTTACCTCCCCTCAATGCGCTGCGCGTGTTCGATGCGGCCGCTCGCCACCTGAGTTTCACCAAGGCGGCGGAAGAGTTGTTCGTGACCCAGGCCGCGGTGAGCCACCAGATCAAGTCGCTGGAGGACTTTCTCGGACTGAAGCTGTTTCGCCGGCGCAATCGCTCGCTGCTGCTGACCGAAGAGGGCCAAAGTTACTACCTCGATATCAAGGAGATTTTCTCTTCGATCAACGAGGCGACGCGCAAGCTGCAGGCGCGTAGCGCCAAGGGGGCATTGACCGTCAGTCTGCCGCCGAGCTTCGCCATTCAGTGGCTGGTGCCACGGCTGTCCGGCTTTAACTCAGCTTATCCGGGCATCGACGTGCGCATCCAGGCGGTGGACCGCGAAGAGGACAAGCTGGCGGACGACGTCGACGTGGCGATTTTCTACGGCCGCGGCAACTGGCCGGGGCTGCGCGCCGAGCGCCTGTATGCGGAATATTTGCTGCCGGTGTGTTCGCCGAGCCTGCTGACCGGCGATCATCCGCTGAAAACCGCAGAGGATCTGGCTTATCATACGTTGCTGCATGACGTTTCACGCCGCGACTGGCTGGCTTATACGCGCCAACTGGGGTTGCAGCACATCAACGTGCAGCAGGGGCCGATCTTCAGCCACAGCGCCATGGTGGTGCAGGCGGCGGTGCACGGTCAGGGCGTGGCGCTGGTGAACAACGTGATGGCGCAAACCGAGATTGAAGCCGGTCGCCTGGTGTGCCCGTTCAACGATGTGCTGGTCAGTAAAAACGCTTTTTATCTGGTATGTCATGACAGCCAGGCAGAACTGGGTAAAATAGCCGCCTTCCGGCAGTGGATCCTGGCGCGTGCCGCCAGCGAACAAGAGAAGTTCCGCTTCCGCTACGAACAATAAGGCCGGCCGCCGCCTTGCCGCGGCCGGTGATTTTTAATGGGATAGATCACGATGAGCAGCCGTTCCATGCTGGTTTTCGCCGCTATCAGCGGCTTTGTGTTTGTCGCGTTGGGCGCATTCGGCGCGCATGTGTTAAGCGGTACGCTCGGCGCCAATGAAATGGCCTGGATCCGTACCGGGCTGGAGTATCAGGGGTTCCACACCCTGGCCATCCTGGCGCTGGCGGTCGCGATGCAGCGCCGCGTGAGCCTGTGGTTTTACTGGAGCGGAGCGCTGTTGGCGTTCGGCACCGTGTTGTTCAGCGGCAGCCTCTATTGCCTGGCGCTGTCGCACCTGAAGGTCTGGGTATATATCACGCCGGTTGGCGGCGTGTGCTTCCTGATCGGCTGGATATTGATGTTGATTGGCGCTTTGCGTCTGAGGAAAAAGGCCGAGCGCCATGAATAAGATTGCGTTGTACTGCCGCCCAGGCTTTGAAAAAGAGTGTGCGGCAGAGATCACCGACAAAGCCGCCCAGCTGGAGATTTACGGCTTTGCACGAGTAAAAGAGCACAGCGGTTACGTGCTGTTCGAATGCTATCAGCCGGACGATGCCGATCGCCTGGCGCGGGAGATTCCGTTCCGCGAACTGATTTTCGCCCGCCAGATGATCGTGGTGGGTGAGCTGCTGCGCGATCTGCCACCGGAAGATCGGGTATCGCCGATCGTTGGCATGCTGATCGGCGTGGTTGACCGCGGCGGCGAGCTGCGGGTGGAAGTGCCGGACACCAACGAAAGCAAAGAGCTGATGAAATTCTGCCGCAAATTGACGGTGCCGCTGCGCGCCGCGATGCGCGAGCAGAAGGTGCTGATGGCGCGCGAGAACCCGACTCGCCCGGTGGTGCACGTGTTCTTTATCGCGCCGGGCTGCTGCTACGTCGGTTACTCCTACAGCAACAACAACTCGCCGTTCTACATGGGCATTCCGCGTCTGCGCTTCCCAGCCGATGCGCCGAGCCGTTCGACGCTGAAGCTGGAAGAAGCGTTCCACGTGTTCATCCCCGCCGACGAGTGGGACGAACGCCTGGCCAGCGGCATGCACGCGGTCGATCTGGGCGCCTGCCCGGGCGGCTGGACCTATCAGCTGGTGAAACGCAGCATGATGGTGCATTCGGTGGATAACGGCCCGATGGCGCCGAGCCTGATGGAAACCGGCCAGGTGACGCACCACCGCGCCGACGGCTTCAAGTTCGAGCCGAACAGCAGCAAAATCTACTGGCTGGTGTGCGACATGGTGGAGAAACCGGCGAAAGTGACCAGCCTGATGATTCAGTGGCTGGTGAAAGGTTGGTGCCGCGAAGCGATCTTTAACCTCAAGCTGCCGATGAAAAAGCGCTATGAGGAAGTGTCGCAAAACCTGATGAGCATCCGCGAAGCGCTGGGCGCTGCCGGCATCAGCGTCGAAGTGCACGCCAAACAGCTGTATCACGACCGCGAAGAGATCACCGTACACGTGCGCCGCATGTGGTCGGCGGTGCCGGGTCGGCGCGACGAGCGCGATTAATCGCGTTAAACCTGATGAAGGGCGCTGCTTGCAGCGCCCTTATTGTATCGGCAGTCGCAGCTGCTGCAGGTTGCCGTCCAGCGACAGATCGGTGCGCAGCGTGGCGACGTGTTTGCTGACGTAGGCCAGCTCGCGGTGCTGCTCCAGCTTGCCGCGCCATTTCTCCGGCACCTGCTCCAGGTGCTGATAGATCCCGTCCAGACTGCCCGACTGCTGCAACAGCAGCACGGCGGTTTTCGGCCCGATGCCGGCCACGCCGGGGATCTTGCTGCTGCCGATCCCCGCTAACCCCCAGTAGTCCGGCAGTTGCTGCGGCTGCACGCCGAATTCCTGCTGCACGAAAGGCATATCCAACCAGCGTTTCTGGAAGTAATCGCGGATCTGTACGTTCGGCGCCAGCAGCTGGCAATAGCCTTTGTCGGTGGAGACGATGGTCACCTGGTGGCCGCCGCCGGCGACCTTCGCCGCCAGCGTGGCCGCCAGATCGTCTGCCTCGTTGCCGGGTGAATGCCAGCTGGCGACGCCCAGTTCGGCGAAGGCCTCACGCAACTGCGGCATCTCCTGCTGCAGGTTTTCCGGCATCGGCGAACGCCCGGCCTTGTAGTCCGGCAGAATTTGGTGACGCCAGCTATCGCTGCGATCGTCCTCGTCGAATACCGCTACCGCGTGGGTCGGGCGGCTGTGCTGGAGAAGCTGCTGCAGCGCGTGGCGGCAGGCGTTGACGCAAGGAGAGCCCTGTACGGCGTGAATGCGGCGGATGAGGTTCAGGGCGTCGACAATCAGTAGGTGTATCATCATGGGCGGCAAGGTCAGAAAAAACAGGGCGGCCGTTACGCCGCCCAGGATTGAGGATTAGGCGACGATTTCGTAGCAGGGCACATAGGCGCTGCCCGGCAGCTTCATGCGGTGCTGGGCGACAAAGCCCTGCAGCAGGCTGTCCATCTGCTTCATCATCTGCGGTTCGCCGTGCAGCTTGTACGGGCCGAACTGTTCAATGGCGTGGATGCCGTTTTCCTTCACGTTACCGGCCACGATGCCGGAGAAGGCGCGGCGCAGCGCGGCGGCCAATTGCTCCGGCGGCTGGTTCGGATACAGATTGAGGTTCGCCATGTTCTCGTGGGTCGGCTCGAACGGCAGCTGCAGATCCGGCGCGATGCGGATCGACCAGTTAAAGCTGTAGGCGTCGCCGGTGTTGCGGCGGTTTTCCTTCACCAGCGGCATGGCTTTTTTCATCTGCCGCGCGACTTCCGCCGGATCGTCGATGATGATGGTGTAGTGACGGCGCGCCGCGTCGCCCAGCGTGTTCATGATGAACTCGTCCAGCACGCGGAAGTAATCGGCGCTCTCTTTTGGCCCGGTCAGGATCAGCGGCAGCACCTGTTCGCTGTTCTCCGGGTTCATCAGGATACCCAGCAGGTACAGCAGCTCTTCGGCGGTGCCGACGCCGCCCGGGAAGATGATGATGCCGTGCGCGATGCGCACGAAGGCTTCCAGGCGTTTTTCGATGTCCGGCATGATCACCAGCTCGTTCACCAGCGGGTTAGGCGGCTCGGCGGCGATGATCGACGGTTCGGTCATGCCGATGAAGCGGCTGTTGCGGTAACGCTGCTGCGCGTGACCGACCGCCGCGCCTTTCATCGGCGCTTCCATGGCGCCCGGCCCGCAGCCGGTGCAGATGTTCAGCTCGCGCAGGCCCAGCTGGCTGCCGACCTTGCGCGCGTACAGGTATTCGTTCTCGTTGATCGAGTGGCCGCCCCAGCACACCACCATGTTGGGATCTTCATCCAGATGCAGCGTGCGTGCATTGCGCAGGATCGAGAACACCAGGTTGGTGATGTGGGCCGAGTTTTCCAGGTTCAGATGCTGGAAACGGCCGGCGCTGGCGATTTGGCCGTGCACGAACAGGATGTCGCGCAACACGGCGAACAGGTTGGCCTGCAATGAACGGATGATGCGGCCGTCGACGAACGCCTCTTCCGGCGGGTTGACCAGCTCCAGTTTCACGCCACGCTCGCGGCGCAGCACGTTGATATCGAAGGTTTCATAGCGCGACAGCAGCTGTTTGCTGTTGTCGGTTTGGCTGCCGGAGTTCAACACGGCCAGCGAACAGTTGCGGAACAGGCGGTACAGGTCGCTGCTGGCAGTGCGTTTCAGCATGTCTACTTCCAGCTGCGACAATAAATCCATAGAGCCAAGCGGGCTGATGTGTGTAATCAAGGTAACTCCTTTGCACCCGGTGCGGGGCGGTAGTAATCCATACGCAGCAAAACAGCATCTCGTTATGGTTGGCGTGCTGCGGTGCAACGGGCGTTCTGCCCGGCTGCAGCCTCGTTTTAACCTTACCGCCGTCCCTGCGCTTTTACCAACACAAACCGCTCGTTAGCTCAGTTGTTGAGCAATGTTTCGCACTTATTGGCGCGCCAGGCGGCCGTGCTCGGGAGTGAACGCGACGTTGCTGCGCCACGGGTTGATGTCCAGCCCGCCGCGACGGGTGTAGCGAGCGTAAACCGTCAGGCTCTGCGGCCGGCAGTAGCGCATCAAATCATTGAAGATGCGCTCGACGCACTGTTCGTGGAATTCGTTGTGGTGGCGGAAGGAGACCAGGTAGCGCAGGAGCGCTTCGCGATCGATCTTGGCGCCGCGATAGCTTATCTGCACCGAGCCCCAGTCCGGTTGATGGGTGATCAGGCAGTTGGACTTCAGCAGGTGGCTGACCAATTGCTCTTCCACTACCTCTTCACCGGCGGCGTTTAACAGGTAGTCGGCGTTGAACTCATAATTGTCGATGCGGATATCCTGCTGGTCGATGCAGTCGCCGGCCAGACGGGCGATCGGCGTGCCTTCCAACTGCTCGACGCTGAACAGGGTGACGCTGACTTCGCCCTGGGCGCAGGCGGACAGATCGCGTTGCAGGGTGCTGCGCACCGTTTCCCCATCGGCGAACGGCGTTTGGTTGAAGCTGTTGAGATACAGCTTGAAGCTTTTCGATTCGATCAGGTTCAGGCTGTCGGCATTGAGGCTGATCTCGCCGACCGCCACCTGCGGCAGCCCGTTGGCGTTCAGCCAGGAGAGTTCGTACAGCGTCCAGATGTCCGCGCCGTGGAAGGGCAGGTTGTCGGGATACAGCCCCAGCGGCTCGCGGTTCATGCTGCGCGGCACCGCCTGCAGCAGCGTGGCGTCGTAGCGATCGCGGTAGGCGGTTGGTTTGCCCAGCGTCAGCCCCGACAGGGCCTGGTGGTCTTGATATGAGGACATCTGCTGTCACCTCGGTCAGAGATAGGTACAATGGCCGTCAGTTTAACGTATGCGAGAAAGAATATGGACCATGATGTATCGCACGCCCTGCGTGAATTCACTCAACGCTATGTCGAGTTGTGGCAGCAAGAGCGCGGCCACGCGCCGGCCAGCGAGGCGCTGTACGGCGTGCCGTCGCCCTGCATCGTGGAGAATCGCGAGGACGACGTGCTGTGGTTGCCGCAGCCTTTCGAACCGGCGGCGACGCTGGAAAAGGTAGAGACCGCGCTGGAGCTGCGTTTGCAGCCGGATGCGCATCGCTTCTACACGCAGCAATACGCCGGCGACATGAGCGCGCAGTTCGGCGAGCATCGCCTGAGCCTGCTGCAGGTCTGGAGCGAAGAGGATTTTATCCGCCTGCAGGAAAACCTCATCGGCCATTTAGTGACGCAAAAGCGCCTCAAATTGTCGCCGACCCTCTTCCTGGCGACCACCGAATCCGAGATGACGATGGTGTCGCTGTGCAACGTCAGCGGCAACGTGGTACTGGAGCAGTTCGGCAGCGATAAGCGCACCTTGTTGGCGGCGACGCTCGGGAATTTCCTCGATGCGCTGCGCCCGGTGTTGGACTGAATCGCGACGGATTCGCCGTCGCCCGTGTGAGAGATCTCTCACACGGGCTGTGAGATATCGCTCTTAATTTTTCCCACCTTTTTCCAGGCTATGAGATTATTGTTATCCAGATCAATTGGTTAGAATTTCTTTAGGATAACTCTTAGTCTTAATTTAGTGTGAGACACCTCCCAAACCCTTGTGATTCCGGGGAATTTAAGCGATCTTATCGTTACCGGAACGGAACCGGCGGAGCAGGAAAGCATCAGGATGATGCAGCTTCAGGAAGAAGAAAGGGATGCGCTCAGGCAGAGCGAAGGATGGCGTCAGGAGATGCCCAGGATGTTTCAGGATAGAAACCAGGGACACCTCCAGGACGGAGATTGAGAGCCGACACAGGACTGTCGGCGGGTCAGGAAGGCTGAGGAACCGCGTCAGGACGATGCTGCAGGATGATGCAAGGATCACTTGGTCAGGATGGCCGCAGGAAAAGTTTTCAAGGATTGAGCAGGGAGCACACTGTGTAGCGGGATAGCTATAAAACGAACCGGGGGCACTGTTAACGCAGTGCCCCCAACTTTTTGTTCTCTCCCGCCGTGCGTGCTCCTCTGCTTAATCCATCGCCAGCGTTAACCAATCGCGCCCAGCGTATCGCCTGCGCCCTGTTTTTTCGGCAGCAGGAACAGCGTGGCGTAGATATCCAGCAGGTAAATCGCCGCCAGCAGGCTGATGGCGGCGGTAAACGACACCTGCGTCACCAGCGCACCGATCACCAATGGCCCCAGGCCGCCGACGCCGCGCCCCAGATTGAACAGGATGTTTTGCGCGGTGGCGCGCGCCTGTACCGGGTAGGTATCGGAAATCAATGCGCCGTAGCCGCCGATCATGCCGTTGACGAACATGCCCATCACGGCGCCGGCGAACAGCATCAGCATCGGATCGCTCAACTGGGCGTAGCCGATCACCATCACTACCGCGCCTACCTGATACAACACGAAAATCTTCCAGCGGGCGAAGCGATCGGCCAGCATGCCAAACAGCCAGATACCGAACGTCATGCCGACCACCGTCACCGCCGTCCACAGGCCGGACTTGGTGAGTGAGAAGCCGAAGTTTTTCGCCAGGTAAGTCGGCATCCAGATCATCAGCCCGTAGTAACCGAAGTTCTGCACCGAACAGAGAATGAAGATGCCGATGCTGGCCTTGCTGGTAGCGCGATCCTTAAACAGCAGGCGCAAACGCTGCAGGAAGGAGAGCGGCTGCCCGGCGTCTTTCTGCCGCACGAACGCCTCCGGCTCGCCCAGCGTGCGGCGGATCAGGAATGACGCCAGCGCCGGCAGCAGACCGACCAGGAACATACCGCGCCAGCCGATGTGTTCCAGCAGCAGCGGCGTCAGGAAGGCGGCTGCCAGCACGCCCAATTGCCAGCCCATGCCGACGTAAGCCGAAGCGCGGTTGCGTTTCTCCGCCGGCCAGGCTTCGGCGATCAGCGCCATGCCGATGCCGAATTCGCCGCCCAGCCCGATGCCTGCCAGGGTGCGATAGGCCAGCAGATCCCAATACCCTTGCGCCACGGCGCACAGGCCGGTGAACAGGGAAAACATCAGAATGGTGATGGTCAGCACCCGGATTCGGCCGAAACGATCGCTGAGGTGGCCGAAGATCACGCCGCCCAGCACCGCGCCGATCAGCGTCCAGGTGACCAGCGAACCGGCGGCCGATGAGGTTAATCCTAATTCGATGCTGATGGCCGGCAGCATAAAGCCGAGGATCAGCAGGTCAAACCCGTCCATGGCATAACCGGTGACCGAGGCCAGCATGGCTTTACCGGGCGTCGCGTGGTTTTTTTTCTCTGTTATTACGGACATGAATCTTTATCTGTGTGGTGTATTCGGTGGGCCTATTGTGCCGCGTGGCGGCGATCGCCACCAGATAAAAACGGCAGCCGGTCTCGGGCGCGCCAAATTTGGGCTATAAAAATGCTATGCTTTGCCGCCTTTCAGCCAGCGAGCTGAATACCATAATGAAAAGAGATCGGGAATGCAGATGAGTATACATAACCAGGTGCGCCGCAGTTTGCAGGCGATTGAACAATCCATGCGCGATCTGGCGCTGTGGCAGGCCGCGCCGCCTGAGCATGAGGCTTTTTCCAGCACCGAGCCGTTCTGTATCGACAGCATGTCGGCCGAAGCCTGGCTGCAGTGGGTGTTTCTGCCGCGCATGTATGCGCTGCTGGATGCCCAAGCGCCGCTGCCGACGCGCTTCGCCATCACGCCTTATTTCGAAGAGGCGCTGAAAGATCGTGAGCCGAGCAGCCTGCCGCTGCTGGTGCTGCTGCAACAGCTGGATTTGATGTTGAATAAAGAGCCGTAATCCGCCGGCGGCGCGCAGATTTTTGCCGTCCGGCAGTGTAGAGTACTCGCGCGGATGCCGGGCAGGAGAGCCGACGGTGTCTTTCGGCTCGGTTGAACCGCGACGGTTGACCGGGGGCTGCATTAGGATGATGAGGTGCTGCAATAATGGATTTATTAAGGTTTATCCTGCGTTTGCCTTTTACCCTGGTTAAGGGCGTTTGTCGCCTGCTGGGTGGGGCGTTGTCGCTGTTGGGACGGTTGCTGAGACCGCTGGTCGGCAACCTCAGCTGGCGCGCGCCGGCCTGGTGGGCTGCGCTGCCGCGCGGTTTTTTGCGGCTCGAAAGCGGCGTGGATAAACACCCGAAAGCGATCGGTCTGGGCCTGCTGCTGCTGGCGGGGGCCGCGGGCGGCGCGTTTTACGGTTGGCACTGGTGGCAAAATCGGCCCCAGCCCATCGAGCCGGCGCCGTTGGTGGTTCAGGAGATCAGCGCCGAGGTGGCCAACCCCGAGCCGATAGATTACGCCGCCGCCCGGCAGGCGCCGCAAACGGTGAGCCTGACCTTCAGCGGCTCGGTCGCGCCGATCGCCGTGGTGGGTAAAACCGTGAGCGCCGGTATCACCCTCAAACCGACGGCGGAAGGGCAGTGGGCGTGGAGCAATGAATCAACGCTGGTGTTCTCGCCGAAAAAACCGCTGCCGATGGGAGCGAAATATGAGGTGGCCCTGGAGCCCGCCACCTTGCTGGCGCCGCAGGTCAAGCTCGCCAAAACCCGCTATGCCTTCACCGTGCCCGCGTTCGATTACCGTCTGGGGCAGGCCGAGTATTACCGCGATCCACAGAATGCGCAGAAACGCAGCGCGATTTTCAATCTGCAGTTCAACGCGCCGGTCGACGTCGCCAGCTTTGAAAAACAGATTTCGCTGGGATTGAAGGAAGGCAGCACGTCCTCCGAGAAAAAGCTGAACTTCTCTCTGGTCTATGACGAGAAAAAACTGAACGCCTGGGTGCATTCCGAGCCGCTTCAGGCGCTGGATCAGGGCGGCGCGGTGCATCTGACCGTCGGTAAGGGCGTTAAATCGACGGCGGCCGGCAACGCTGTCGAAGAGGCGAAAAGCAACTGGGTCAAGGTACCCACCCTCTACAGCCTGGCGCTGAGTGACGCCAGCGCTCAGGTCGTGGACACCGACGGCGGCCAAGGGCAGCGTGCGCTGGTGGTCGGTTTCAGCGATGCGGTGAAGGATAAAGAGTTGGTGCGGGCCACCAAAGCCTGGCTGCTGCCGCAGCACGATCCGAGCGATGCCGAGGCCGCCAACGATGCCGAAGACTTCTATCAATGGACGGTCGACAGCGTCGGCAAAAACGTGCTGGCGCAGGCGACGCCACTGCCGTTGACGCTTAACGAGGCGGAAGAGGCCTATCAACCGCAGTTCAGCTTCCGTTTCGACGCTCCGGCGCACCGCTTTGTGTTGCTCGAGATAGACAACCAGCTGGTCTCTGTCGGCGGTTACAAGATGCCGAAGAAGGTTTATCGGGTGGTCGAAGTGCCGGAGTTCCCGAAATCGCTGCAGTTCATGTCGCAGGGCTCGCTGCTGTCGGTTAACGGCGACAAGCAGATCAGCGTGGCGGCGCGTAACGTGGCGGGCCTGCGGCTGGACATCAAACGGGTGATCCCGAGCCAGCTGCAGCACATTGTCTCCTTCAAAAGTCGGGACTACTCGTCCACGGAATTCAACCGTCTCAACGACGAATATTTCACCGAGCATTTCAAATACCAAACGGCGCTCAACAACGAGCGGCCGGGGGAAGTGAACTATCAGGGCATCGATCTCTCCCGTTATCTCTCCACCAACGCCAGCTCCCATCGCGGGGTATTCCTGCTGACGCTGTCCGAATGGCAGCCGAACCGAAAACCGGCGGCGGAAGAGGCGGGCACCGAGCAGGATCAGGAACAAGATGAAAGCGAAGGGGAAGAGCAGCCCGACGTCGGCGATTCGCGCTTTGTGGTGGTGACCGATCTGGGCATCGTCGCCAAGAGCTCGCAGGATAAGACGCGCGATGTCTTTGTGCAGTCGATCCAAAGCGGCGCACCGGTCAGCGGCGCCACCGTGTCAGTAGTGGCCAAAAACGGCGTGACGCTGCTCAGCCAAACCACCGGTGCCGACGGCCACGTGCGTTTCCCGGCGCTCGATGTATACACCAACGAGCGCCAGCCGGTGATGTTCCTGGTGGAAAAGGAAGGGGATGTCTCCTTCCTGCCGACCGGTAGCTATAACGATCGCGGGCTGGACTTCTCGCGCTTCGACGTCGCCGGTGAACAAACGCCGACCGATCCGCGCACCCTCAGCAGTTATCTATTCTCCGATCGCGGCGTTTATCGGCCGGGGGATACTTTCAATATTGGCCTGATCACCCGCGCCGCCGACTGGGGCGTTGGCCTGGCCGGCGTGCCGGTGCGTGCCGAAATTCGCGATCCGCGCGACAAGCTGATGTCCACCGTACCGCTGACGCTGGGCGCCAGCGGTTTCAACGAGCTGAGCTATACCACCGATGAAAACTCACCGACCGGCGAGTGGAACGTCTATCTGTATCTGATCGGCAAAAACAACGATACCTCCACGCTGCTCGGCCATACCGCGGTCAATGTGAAGGAGTTCGAACCGGATCAGCTGAAAGTGAAGCTGGCGTTGACGCCGGACCGCCAGCAAGGCTGGGTAAAACCGTCTGAGCTGAAGGCCAGCATCGACGTGCAGAACCTGTTCGGCACCCCGGCGCAAGATCGCCGCGTGACCACCAGGCTGACGCTGCGGCCGATGTATCCGAGCTTCGATCGCTTCCCGGATTATGCGTTCTACGAAAACCGGCAAAACAGCGACGGGTTCGAAACCGAGCTGGAAGATCGCACCACCGATGAGCATGGCGCGGCCGATATTCCGCTCGATCTGAAATCCTACGCCGACGCGACCTATCAGCTGCAGCTGTTGTCGGAGGCGTTCGTCGCCGGCGGCGGGCGTTCGGTGGCGGCTACCGCCCGTACGCTGGTTTCGCCTTACGATTATCTGATTGGGGTGAAGGCCGACGGCGATCTGGGCTACATCAATCGCGACGCGGAGCGGCATCTGAATGTGATCGCCATCGATCCGGCCCTGAAACAGATCGCCATGCCGAATCTGAAGCAGGTGCTGATCGAACAGAAATACATTTCGGTGCTGACCAAACAGGATTCGGGCGTTTACAAATACCAGTCGAAGATGAAGGAAGTGCAGCTGTCGGAACAGCCGCTGGCGCTGAGTGAGCAGGGCGCGGATCTGCGGCTGACGACTGATAAGCCGGGCGACTTCGTGCTGGTGATTGAAGATGCGCAGGGCAAGACGCTCAACCGCGTCGCCTACAGCGTGGCCGGCAACGCCAACCTGAGCCGTTCGCTGGATCGCAACGCCGAACTGAAGCTGAAACTGAACCAGGCGGAATACCAGCCGGGCGAGGAGATCGAGGTGGCGATTAACGCGCCTTATACCGGCAGCGGTTTGATCACCATCGAGAAGGACAAAGTTTACGCCTGGCAGTGGTTCCACAGCGATACCACCAGCTCGGTGCAGACGATCCGCGTGCCGGCCGGCATGGAGGGCAACGGCTACATCAACGTGCAGTTCGTGCGCGACATCAACTCCAGCGAGATCTTCATGAGTCCGCTGAGCTACGGCGTGATGCCGTTCAAGATCAGCACCAAGGCGCGCCAAAACAGCCTCGAGGTGACGGCGCCGGCGGTCATCAAGCCGGGTGAAAACCTGACGATGACGGTCAAGACCGATGCGCCGCAGCAGGTGGCGCTGTTCGCCGTCGATGAGGGCATTCTGCAGGTGGCGCGTTACCGCCTGAAGGATCCGCTGGAGTTCTTCTTCAGCAAGCGCGAACTGAACGTGAGCAGCTCGCAGATCCTGGATCTGATCCTGCCGGAGTTCAGCAAGCTGATGGCGCTGACCGCGGCGCCGGGCGGCGATGCGGGCGAAGGGTTGGATCTCAACCTCAACCCGTTCAAACGCAAGCGTGACAAGCCGGTGGCCTACTGGTCCGGCATTACCGAAGTCAGCGGCGAGAAGCAGTTCGTCTACCCGGTGCCGGACTACTTCAACGGCAAGATCCGCGTCATGGCGATTTCGGTGACGCCGGAGAAAATCGGCAAGGCGCAAACCGCCGCCACGGTGCGTGACAGCTTCATCATGACGCCGAACGTGCCGGCGATGGTGGCGCCGGGCGATGAGTTCGACGTCAGCGTGGGCATCAGCAACAACCTCGAAGGGCTGAACGGCCAGTCGGCAGCCATCAACGTCCTGCTGACGCCGCCGCCGCAATTGGAGGTGGTGGGCAACGCGACGCAAAGCCTGACGCTGGCGGAAAAACGCGAGGGCGTGATCGCTTTCCGCCTGCGCGCCAAAGCCGTTTTGGGCGATGCGCCGCTGGTGTTCGACGCCCGTTACGGCGACCAGGCCAGCCGCCGCACCGTCAGCACCTCGGTGCGGCCGGCGGCGCCGTACCGCACCCAGTCGGTGATGGGGCGCATGAGCGGTAGCAGCCAGAACGTCGATGGCCTGCGCCAGATGTTCGATGCTTTCGCGCAGCGCCGGGCTGCGGTGTCGAATTCACCGCTGGTGCTGACCAATGGGCTGGCGCAATACCTGGCGGATTACCCATATTACTGTTCCGAGCAGATCGTCAGCCGTTCCATTCCGCTGATGCTGCAGAGCCGTCACCCAGAGATGAAAAGCAGCCTGAGCCAGGCGGAAGTCAGCAAGCAGCTGCGCAATCTGCTTGGCGTGCTGCGCGCCCGCCAGAACGACAGCGGGGCGATCGGCGCCTGGCGTTCATCGCCGGATGCCGATCCTTTCGTCACGCCTTATGTGGTGCAGTATCTGCTCGAAGCCAAAGCGGCGGGCTACGCCCTGCCGGAAGGCATGCTGGATGAAGCCAACGGCGCGTTGCGCGAGCTGGCGGCCAGCGGTTTCGACGATCTGTATCTGCTGCGCCTGCGCAGCTGGGCGGTTTACCTGCTGACGCTGCAGGGCGAAGTGACCACCAACTCGCTGGCGGCGGTGCAGGATACGCTGCAAAAACGCTATGGCGAGGGCTGGAAAACCGACCTGAGCGCGCTGTATCTGGCCTCTTCCTATCGCCTGTTGAAGATGGACGACGAAGCCGCCGCGCTGTTGCAACCGAGCTGGCAGCAACTGAGCAAAGCCTATGACAGCGCCTGGTGGACGCAGAACTATTTCGATCCGCTGGTGCAGGATGCGACGCGGCTGTATTTGATTACCCGTCACTTCCCTGAGAAGGTGGCGTCGATTCCGCCGCAGGTGCTGGAGAATATGGTCAAGGCACTGAAAGAAGAGCGTTACACCACGTACTCCTCTGCAATGAGCATCCTGGCGCTGGAAAGCTATTCGACTGAGGTGGCGGCGCAATCCGCCAATGCGGATGCATTGGGCATCGTGCAGGTGGGCAAAAGCGGCGGCGAGCCGCAGCGCATCAGTGAGCTGCAGGGGCTGTTCGTTCAGGGGCAGTTCAACGCCGATGCCACCGCCGTGCGCTTCACCAACGGCGGCAATGCGCCGGCCTGGTATGTGGTGACGCAGGCCGGTTACGATCTGAATGCGCCGCAAAAAGCGCTGTCGCGCGGCATTGAGATTGTCCGCGATTACACCGACGAGCAAGGCAAAGCGGTGACGCAGGTGACGCTGGGGCAGAAGATCAATGTCCATCTGAAGGTGCGCGCCAACTCGAAAGAGGGGCAGAGCAACCTGGCGATCGTCGATCTGCTGCCGGGCGGGTTCGAAGTGGTGCAGCAGACGCCGCCGGAACCGGCCGATACCGGCGAGGAGAGCGACGATCGCGGCGGCTGGCAGTCGCCGCTGGCCGCCACCGGCTCCACCTGGGCGCCGGATTACAGCGATATCCGTGAGGATCGGGTGATTATCTACGGCAGCGCCGGCACCGAGGTGCAGGAGTTCGTCTATCAGATCAAGGCCACCAATACCGGCAGCTTTATTGTTCCACCGGCCTACGGCGAAGCCATGTACGACCGTGAAGTGCAGGCCATGTCGGCCGGCGGCGGTAAGCTGGTGGTGGTGCCGGCGGGCAACGACTAGGCCATATCCGGCGCCAGGCCAGCGTCTGGCGCCGGAATGCTGAGAACGTATGAAGATCCTGACCGGGCGCGTGCTGCAAAACGGCTTGATGGCGGTGTTTTTACTGGCGCTGCTGTTGGCCGCGATTCGGCTGTGGCCGCATCCGCCCCTGTGGCAGGGGCTGCCGCAGTCTTCCGTTTATTACGACAGGCACGGCGCGTTGCTACGCATCACGCTGGCCAACGACGATCGCTACCGGCTGTGGACCCCGCTGGAGCAGGTATCCCCGCTGGCGGTGCGCGGGCTGCTGCTGCACGAAGATCGCTGGTTCTACTACAATCCCGGCTTTAACCCCGTCAGCCTGATGCGCGGTTTCTGGCGCAGCTATGTCGCCGGCGGCAAAATGCAGGGCGGTTCGACCATCAGCATGCAGCTGGCGCGGATGCGCTGGCATCTCAACACCCGCACGCCGGGCGGCAAGCTGCTGCAGGTGCTGCGCGCGGTGCAGCTGGAACTGAGCTACTCCAAGCGCGATATCCTGGAAGCCTACCTGAATTACGCCCCCTACGGTCGCAACATTGAAAGCATCGGCGCCGCCAGCCTGATCTACTTCGCCAAGTCGCCGAAGGCGTTGACCCTGCCGGAGGCGCTGACGCTGGCGGTGCTGCCGCAGTCGCCCAGCTACCGTCTGGAGCCAAAAACCGGCGTGCTCGGTGCCGCATTGACGCAGGCGCGCAACCGTCTGTTCCAGCGCTGGCAGCAGGTTTACCCGACCGACGCCAGCCAGCAAACGCTGTTCCGCCTGCCGTTGGCGTTGCGGCAGCCTGAACAAGTGCCTTATATCGCACCGCACTTTATCGAACAGCTGCGCCTGCAGACGCAGCAACTGGTGCAGCGCGATACCCGCGTAGACACGACGCTGGACGCCGGGTTGCAGCGGCTGGTCGAGCGGCAGGTTAACGCCTTTATCGCCCGCAACCGCAGCCGCGGCATTCAAAACGCCGCGGTGCTGCTGGTGGACAGCCGCGATATGGGGGTGCGCGCGCTGGTAGGATCGGCGGACTATTACAATCGGCCGATCCAAGGGCAGGTGAACGGCACCAACGCCAAACGTTCGCCGGGCTCGACGCTGAAGCCGTTCATCTACGCGCTGGGCATGGAGCAAGGCGTGTTGCATCCGATGACTATCCTGAAAGACGTGCCTTCGTCGTTCGGCGCCTATGCGCCGGAAAACTTCGACCGGCGCTTTCTCGGTCCGGTGACCGCCACCGACGCGCTGAACTTCAGCCGTAACATCCCGGCGGTATATGTCGCCTCGCAGCTGCGCCAGCCGACTTTTTATCAGTTCTTACGCCTGACCGGCGTCGCCAATATGGCCAATGAGAGCCACTACGGGCTGTCGCTGGTATTGGGCGGCGGTGAGGTGACGGCGCAGGAATTGGCGAAGCTGTATGCGCTGCTGGCGAACCGCGGCGAGCTGCGGCCGCTTCGCATGCGATTGAACGAGGCCGAATCGACGCCGGTGCGGCTGCTGAGTGAGGAGGCCAGTTTCATCACGCTGGATATGCTGCGCCAGCACCGGCGGCCGGGCGATACGCTGGCACAGCGTTCTTCTTCGCTGCCGGTGTATTGGAAGACCGGGACTTCATGGGGCTTTCGCGACGCCTGGAGCGTCGGAATTTTCGGCCCTTACGTGCTGGTGGTGTGGGAAGGCAACTTCGACGGGCGCGGCAACAATGCGTTGGTCGGCGCCGAGGCGGCCGCGCCGCTGTTTTTCAATATCATCGACAGCGTCAACGCCAGCTACCCTGGCCTGCGGGAACCGAAACATCCGTTCCCCCAACGGCTGCGGCGGGTGGAGATTTGTCTCGCCAGCGGCGATCTGCCGACGCCGTGGTGCCAGCAAAAGGGCAAGACCTGGTTCATTCCCGGCAAGTCGCCGATCAAGGTGGACAGCGTCTATCGGCCTGTGGTGCTGGATATTCACAGCGGCGAGGTCGTTTGCCCGCCGTATGACGCGGCGCAGACTCGTACCGAAATCTTTGAATTCTGGCCTTCCGATTTGGCCAACGTGTTCGCCCAGGCCGGGCTGCCGAAACGGACGCCGCCGGTTAACCGCTGCAAGGATAACGGCATCGCCGTCGGCGGCAACGCACCGCGCATCACTTCGCCGCTGAAAAATACCACCTATACCCTGCGCCAGTCGCAGCAGGGGCGGGACAAAATCGCCTTCAATGCGGTGACGGATGCCGACAGCAAGACGGTGTACTGGTTTGTCGACGATATCTATCTCGGTAGCAGCGCCAGCAAAAAGCCGATCGACTGGCGGCCGATCAACAACGGGCGTTATCGCATTCGGGCGGTGGACGATCGCGGCCGCGCCGATACGCGCCTGGTGACCATCGAATGGGTAAACTAGCGCTGAGCCGCACGCCTGTTATACTCGCGCCCGAAACGGCTATTGACCTGGGAAAGCGATGTGATTGAGATTTTGTATCAGGATGAACACCTGGTGGCGGTGAACAAACCGTCGGGCTGGTTGGTACACCGCAGTTGGCTGGATCGTCATGAAACACGTTTTATGATGCAAACGGTGCGCGATCAGCTCGGGCAGCACGTCTTTACCGTGCACCGTCTCGATCGCCCGACCTCCGGCGTGCTGCTGATGGCGCTTTCCAGCGAGGTGGCGCGCCTGCTGTCGCAGCAGTTCGAGCAGCATCAGGTGCAGAAAACCTACCATGCGGTGGTGCGCGGTTACGTGCAGGAGGGGGCGACCCTCGACTACCCGCTGACGGCGGAGCTGGACAAAATCGCCGATAAACATGCCGATGCCGACAAGGGGCCGCAGCCGGCCGTCACGCACTACCGGCCGTTGGCGCAGGTAGAGATGCCGGTGGCCGTCGGCCGCTACGACAGCGCGCGTTACAGTCTGGTGGAACTGCAGCCGGAAACCGGCCGCAAGCACCAATTGCGGCGCCACATGGCGCATCTTCGCCATCCGATCATCGGTGACAGCAAGCACGGCGATCTGCGGCAGAACCGTGGGATGGCGCAGCATTTCGGCTGCCCGCGCCTGATGCTGCACGCCAGCCATCTGCAGCTGACGCACCCGGTGAGCGGCGAGCCGCTGCAGGTGACGGCGCGCTGGGACGAAGACTGGCAAGGGGTGATGGCGCAGTTCGGCTGGGCGGGGGTATTCCCTGAACTTGCCGGGGTTGAGTTTAGCGCGGCTAACGGTCAGGATAGCTGACAATTTTTAAAGGTAATGAAGGGAGTAGGAGCCATGGCTCAGGTTGGTATCTTCGTGGGAACGGTCTACGGCAATTCGCTGCTGGTGGCGGAAGAGGCGCAAAACATCCTCAGCGAGCAGGGCCATGAGGTCAAACTGTTCGAAGAGGGCACGCTGGAGGCCTGGCAGTTTTATCGTCAGCATTACGCGCTGGTGATCACCTCCACTACCGGGCAGGGCGATTTGCCGGACAGCATCGCGCCGTTGTTCCACGCCATTCGCGATCAGGTTGGCTATCAGCCGGAGCTGCGCTATGGGCTGATTGCCCTCGGCGACAGCAGCTATGACAACTTCTGCGGCGCCGGGCGCGCGTTTGACGCGCTGCTGCAGGAGCAGGGCGCCACCCGCGTTGGCGAAGTGCTGGAAATCGATGCGATGGAACAGCCGGAGCCGGAAGTGGCCGCCTGCCCGTGGGTCGAGCAGTGGGGCACGCTGCTGCAGTCATAACGTAAAAAGGCGCCGCAAAAGGGCGCCTTAACGATGATGCGGGTCAACCGATCCGCATTATTTGCCGCGGGTGAGTTTTTCCAGATCGGCTTCGATCTCGGCAATCTTGTGCGACACCACGCCCTCGAGATGGCGCAGGTCGTCGAGGATTTTACGCTTCAGATCCACTTCCACCTGATCGCGCTGGCACAGCTGATCCAGCTCGTCGATCACGTAACGCAGGTTCGGGTTGATCTCGTGAATTTCCTTGTAGCCCTGGCCGGCGTTGTCCGCCACCACGGTTTTACGCTGGCGCGGATACTTGAACTTCACGCTCTTGGCGAAGAACTCGCCCTTGTCCTTGCGGAAATAGATCTTGAGGATGTCGTTGTTGGCCTCTTGACGCAGGCTATAGCGATCGACGTCTTCCGGTTGATTGATGCCCAAACTCTTCAAGTTATCGTACATACTGCGCCCTCTTTAGATGTGATCGTTATATTCCACGACTGCGATTATGGCGGAAAGCGAGATCTGCGACTGTGACTGCCAGCGAAACGCAGACAAAAAAATAGCGGGTGAATCACCCGCTATTTCAATTTAGTCGATAGTACGCAATAACTCATTAATGCCGACTTTACCGCGCGTTTTGGCGTCGACTTTCTTGACGATCACCGCGCAGTACAGGCTGTAAGAACCGTCTTTCGACGGCAGGTTACCGGAAACCACCACCGAACCCGCCGGCACGCGGCCGTAATGGATTTCGCCGGTCTCGCGGTCATAGATGCGGGTGCTCTGGCCGAGGTAGACGCCCATCGAAATCACCGAGCCTTCTTCCACGATCACGCCTTCCACCACTTCGGAGCGTGCGCCGATGAAGCAGTTGTCTTCGATGATGGTCGGGTTGGCCTGCAGCGGCTCCAGCACGCCGCCGATGCCGACGCCGCCGGACAGGTGAACGTTCTTGCCTATCTGCGCGCAAGAACCGACGGTGGCCCAGGTGTCGACCATGGTGCCTTCGTCGACGTAGGCGCCGATGTTAACGTAAGACGGCATCAGCACGGTGTTGCGAGCGATGAACGCGCCCTGGCGCACGGTGGCCGGCGGCACGACGCGGAAACCTTCCTTCTGGAAGCGCGCTTCGTCGTAGTCGGCGAATTTCATCGGCACCTTGTCGTAGTAGCGGGTTTCCGCGCCGTCCATTACCTTGTTGTCGTTGATGCGGAAAGAGAGCAGCACGGCTTTCTTCAGCCACTGATGGGTGACCCATTGACCGTCGATCTTCTCGGCAACGCGCAGGGCGCCGCTGTCCAACAGGCCGATCACCTGGTTTACCGCTTCGCGCGTTACGGTGTCTACGTTCGCCGGGGTAATGTCCGCACGGCGTTCGAAGGCGCTTTCAATAACGTTCTGTAATTGCTGCATGCTGTTCTCTTTCCTGATGTTGTCGGTAAAAAGTTACTTGTATCACATTTTATCGTTCGGGGTGAGGGCCTCTGTCAACCGTTGCTCCAACTTTCTGCGCGTTTCTTGGTCGAGCGCGCGCCGCTCGCCGTCGGCCAGAATAAACAAATCCTCGACCCGCTCGCCGATGGTGGAAATGCGCGCGCCGTGCAGCGACAGCCCCAGATCGGCGAACACTTCGCCCACCCGCGCCAGCAGGCCGGGTTGGTCGAGCGCCGTCAGCTCCAGGTAGCTGCGGCGATCGGTGTGGGTCGGCAGGAAGGTGACCTCGGTCGGCACGCTGAAGTGGCGCAGCTTGGAAGAGGGGCGGCGCACACGCGGCGGCTGATACTCTCGTTGGGTGATGGCCTGTAGCAGCGCCTGACGGATCGCCGCGTGGCGATCCTGCGCCAGCGGGCTGCCGTCCGGTTCCAGCACGATAAAGGTGTCCATCGCCATACCGTCGCGGTTAGTGAAGATCTGTGCGTCGTGCACGCTCAGGTTGCGGCGATCCATCTCCCCGGCGACGGCGGCGAACAGATAAGGACGATCCGGGCTCCAGATGAAGATCTCGGTGCCGCCGCGCGTCGCCTGGCGGCTGACCAGCACCAGCGGCTGGGTGGAGTCGTGGGCAAGCAGATGGCGGGCGTGCCAGGCCAGCTGATTCGGCGAGTGGCGCAGGAAATAGTCGGCGCGGCAGCGGCTCCAGATGCGGTGCAGCGCCTCTTCGTCGATGTTGTCCATGCGCAGCAGCGCCAGCGCCTGCAGCCGATGGTGGCGCACGCGTTCGCGCAGATCCGGGCTGTTTTGCATGCCGCGGCGCAGCTGTTTCTCGGTGGCGAAATACAGCTCGCGCAACAGGCTCTGCTTCCAGCTGTTCCACAGGGTTTCGTTGGTGGCGCAGATATCCGCCACCGTCAGGCATACCAGGTAGCGCAGGCGAGTTTCGCTCTGCACTTCGCTGCTGAACTGCTGGATCACCGTCGGATCCTGGATATCGCGGCGCTGCGCGGTGACCGACATCAGCAGGTGGCAGCGCACCAGCCAGGCCACCAGTTGGGTTTCTCGCGAGTTGAGACCGTGCAGCTCGGCGAACTCGACCACGTCCTCCGCGCCGAGGATCGAGTGATCGCCGCCGCGCCCTTTGGCGATATCGTGGAACAAGGCCGCCAGCAGCAGCAGTTCCGGGTGCGGCAGGCGCGGATACAGCTCCACGCACAGCGGATGGCGCGGCCGGGTTTGCGCATCGGCGAAGCTCTCCAGCTTCTGCAGCACCCGGATAGTGTGCTCGTCGACGGTATAGGCGTGGAACAGATCGAACTGCATCTGCCCGACGATCTTGCCCCACTGCGGCATATAAGCCCATAGCACACTGTGACGGTGCATCGGCACCAGCGCGCGCGACACCGCGCCGGGGTGGCGCAGGATGGCCATAAACAGATCGCGCGCTTCCGGGATGGTGCACAGCGGCTGTTTCAGGTGACGGCGCGCGTGGCGCAGCTGGCGCACGGTGGTGGAGTAAATGCCTTTGATCTCGCGGTTGCGCACCATCAGGTAGAACATGCGCATGATGGCTTGCGGCTCGCGGATGAACAGCGTTTCGTCACGCAGATCGATCAGATCGCCGCGCAGCTGGAAATCGTCGTTCAGCGGACGCGGTTTTTCGGTGGCGTCCAGCGCCAGGATGGCCTCGTCGAACAGCTGCAGCAGCATGTGGTTCAGCTCGCTGACGCGCCGCGTCATGCGGTAGAAGTCTTTCATCATGCGCTCGACCGGCTCGTTGCCTTCACCTTCATAGCGCAGCAGCTGCGCCACGTTGAGCTGACGATCGAACAGCAGACGGTTGTCGTAACGCGGCAGCACCAGATGCAGCGCAAAGCGGATGCGCCACAGGAAGCTCTGACATTCGTTCAGTTCGTTGCGCTCGGCCTGGGTGAGGAAACCGAAGCCGACCATTTCGTCCAGCGAGGTGGCGCCGAAGTGGCGGCGCGCCACCCACAGCAGCGTGTGGATGTCGCGCAGGCCGCCGGGGCTGCTTTTGATATCCGGTTCCAGGTTATAGCTGGTGCCATGGTAGCGCTGGTGGCGTTCCTGCTGCTCGTTGATCTTGGCGTGGAAAAACTGCGGCGAAGGCCAAAAGCCGTCGCTGAAGATGTGTTTTTGCATCTGCAGGAACAGCGCGACGTCGCCGCAGATCATGCGCGATTCGATCAGGTTGGTGGCCACGGTCAGATCCGCCAGGCCTTCCAGCAGGCACTCTTCCAGGGTGCGCACGCTGTGGCCCACCTCCAGCTTGAGATCCCACAGCAGGGTGATGAATTCGCCGACTCGCTGCGACTGCTGTTCCGTCAGCCGGCGCTGGCTGAGCACCAGCACGTCGATGTCCGACAGCGGATGCAGTTCGCCGCGGCCGTAGCCGCCGACCGCCACCAGCGCGGTTTCCGGGATATCTTCGAAGCCGTAGAAGGTCCACAGCCGGCGCAGCAGGCGATCGATGAAGTCGCTGCGCGCCGCCACTAGGCTTTCGGCGCTGGAGCCGGCGTCGAACGCCGCCGCCAGCCACAGCTGAAACTGCTCCAGCCGCTGTTTCAGCACCAGGCAGGTGAGGTCGTCGTCGCCGTAGGCGCTGGGAGAGACGGGTGGCATCGGCACGGCCGGGGCCGCCTGTTGAAGAAGATTGTCAGACATAGTGCGCAGCCCATAAAAAAGGCCGGCATAAGCCGGCCTGGTGATATTCTGCACGCGGCGTTCGTCGCGGTGCTTACATCTCGTGCGTAATGATGTTGGGGATGGTGTCATCCTTGCGCAACGTCATTATTTCGCAGCCGTTATCAGTGACCACAATAGTATGCTCATACTGCGCCGACAAGCTGCGATCTTTGGTTTTTACCGTCCAGCCGTCTTTCATGGTGCGGATGCGGTAGTCGCCGGCGTTGACCATCGGTTCGATGGTGAAAGCCATGCCCGCCTGCAGCACTACACCACCGTCGTCCGCGTCATAGTGCAGCACCTGCGGCTCTTCGTGGAACACTTCGCCGATGCCGTGGCCGCAGTACTCGCGCACCACGGAGAACTTCTCGGCTTCGACGAATTGCTGAATAGCCTTGCCCAGGGTGCGCAGACGGATGCCCGGTTTGACCATCTTCAGCGCCAGATACAGGCTTTCCTGAGTGACGCGGCACAGGCGCTCGCCCAGAATGGTCGGTTTGCCGACGATGAACATCTTAGAGGTGTCGCCATGGAAACCGTCTTTAATCACGGTCACGTCGATGTTGACGATGTCGCCGTCTTTCAGCGTTTTGTCGTCGCTCGGGATGCCGTGGCACACCACTTCGTTCACCGATATACACACGGATTTCGGGAAGCCGTGATAGCCGAGGCAGGCGGAAATGGCCTGCTGCTCGTTGGTGATGTACTCGTGACAGATACGGTCCAGCTCGCCGGTGGTCACGCCAGGTTTGACGTGCGGCTCGATGATCTCCAGCACTTCGGCGGCCAGGCGGCCGGCCACGCGCATTTTTTGGATGTCATCAGGTGTTTTAATTGAGATTGCCATGAAATTTGTCCGCAGGTGTCGTTATCGTCGACAATAAGAAGCAGTGACTTATGGTATCAGCCTGGCCGGAGGCTGCCAAATTTCATTTCCCGACGCCCGGCGAAAAGCAACAAAAGTTGGTGTCGGCAGCGGGTTTATGGTATAAAGCGCGCCGGCGATCCGCGACTTGGTTCTTGTGACCAGGCAGGAATTGGCCGAAAATACTTTAACTGCACTCATTTTGTGTAAATAACACACACGTATCGGCACATCCGCCGGGGTGCCCTGAGGTGACTTGTCGCCGCCAGGGTCGGCGTTATGGGATACGTGGAGGCATAACCCCAATTAATCTATAGAGGTTTAATCATGGCAACTGTTTCCATGCGCGACATGCTCAAGGCTGGTGTTCACTTTGGTCACCAGACCCGTTACTGGAACCCGAAAATGAAGCCTTTCATCTTCGGCGCTCGTAACAAGGTTCACATCATCAACCTGGAGCAGACCGTACCAATGTTCAACGCCGCTCTGGCTGAACTGAGCAAGATCTCTTCCCGTAAAGGCAAGATCCTGTTCGTTGGTACCAAACGCGCAGCAAGCGAAGCGGTAAAAGACGCTGCGAACAGCTGTGACCAGTTCTTCGTGAACCACCGCTGGTTGGGTGGCATGCTGACTAACTGGAAAACCGTTCGTCAGTCCATCAAGCGTTTGAAAGATCTGGAAATCCAGTCTCAAGACGGCACCCTGGACAAGCTGACCAAGAAAGAAGCGCTGATGCGCACTCGTGAACTGGCCAAGCTGGAAAACTCCCTGGGCGGTATCAAGGATATGGGCGGTCTGCCAGACGCACTGTTCGTTATCGATGCCGATCACGAGCACATCGCGATCAAAGAAGCCAACAACCTGGGTATCCCGGTATTCTCTATCGTTGATACCAACTCCAACCCAGACGGCGTTGACTTCATCATCCCTGGTAACGACGACGCAATCCGTGCAGTAAACCTGTACCTGACTGCTGTTGCTGCCGCTGTGCGTGAAGGTCGTTCTCAAGATCTGGCCGTTCAGGCGGAAGAAGGCTTCGTAGAAGCTGAATAATAAGGCAAGCTCGTCACTGAGCCCTTATTAACCAGGTATTGACATATGTTGGTTAGGGGGGCCTGTAAAGGCCCCCTTTGCTTATCTGAATGAGAACTGTCTCCACGCGAGATAACCGAGGAAAAATAAATGGCTGATATTACCGCTGCCCTGGTAAAAGAACTGCGCGAGCGTACCGGCGCTGGCATGATGGATTGCAAGAAGGCGCTGGTTGAATCCAACGGCGACATCGAACTGGCAATCGAAAACATGCGTAAGTCCGGTGCGATCAAAGCCGCTAAAAAAGCAGGCAACGTAGCTGCTGACGGCGTGATCAAAACCAAGATCGAAGGCAACTACGGCATCATTCTGGAAGTTAACTGCCAGACTGACTTCGTCGCGAAAGACGCCGGTTTCCAGGCGTTCGCCGACAAAGTGCTGGATGCCGCTATGGCCGGCAAAATCACTGACGTTGACGTGCTGAAAGCACAGTTCGAAGAAGAGCGCGTAGCGCTGGTGGCAAAAATCGGTGAAAACATCAACATTCGCCGCGTTGCTTCCCTGGAAGGCGACGTGCTGGGCAGCTACCTGCACGGCGCGCGTATCGGCGTTCTGGTTGCGGCTAAAGGCGCTGACGACGAGCTGGTCAAGCAAATCGCAATGCACATTGCGGCGAGCAAGCCAGAGTTCGTGAAGCCAGAAGACGTGTCTGCTGAAGTGGTAGAAAAAGAGTACCAGGTTCAGCTGGACATCGCCATGCAGTCAGGCAAGCCGAAAGAAATCGCAGAGAAAATGGTTGAAGGCCGCATGAAGAAATTCACCGGCGAAGTTTCTCTGACCGGTCAGCCTTTCGTTATGGATCCGAGCAAATCTGTTGCTCAGGTGCTGAAAGAGCACAACGCTGACGTGACCAACTTCATTCGCTTCGAAGTGGGCGAAGGCATCGAGAAAGTCGAAACCGACTTCGCTGCTGAAGTTGCCGCGATGAGCAAACAGTCTTAATGACTGTCGATGGAACCGCCGTCTGGCGGTTCCATACTATCCAGCCAGAATTACACCGGTGGCAGGCCCTGCAGCGTGATACTCACCTCAGGCGCGTTTCATCGGCTGAAATCCCCAATACTAATACTGCTTCTTAGGACAGAACACCATGGCAACCAATGCAAAACCCGTATATCAGCGTATTCTGCTTAAACTGAGTGGCGAAGCCCTGCAAGGTGCAGAAGGTTTTGGTATCGACGCCAGCGTTTTGGATCGCATGGCTCAGGAAGTGAAAGAGCTGGTCGAACTGGGAATTCAGGTCGGTGTAGTTATTGGCGGCGGGAACTTGTTCCGCGGCGCGGGCCTGGCGCAAGCCGGCATGAACCGCGTAGTGGGCGACCACATGGGAATGCTGGCTACCGTGATGAACGGCCTGGCTATGCGTGATGCACTGCACCGTGCCTATGTGAACGCCCGCCTGATGTCGGCGATCCCGCTGAACGGCGTGTGTGATAATTACAGCTGGGCAGAGGCGATCAGCCTGCTGCGCAACAACCGCGTGGTGATCTTCTCCGCCGGTACCGGCAACCCGTTCTTCACCACCGATTCCGCCGCTTGCCTGCGCGGTATCGAGATCGAAGCGGACGTGGTGCTGAAAGCCACCAAAGTGGATGGCGTATACTCCGCCGATCCGGTGAAAAACCCGGATGCGACGCTGTATGAACAATTAACCTATCAGGACGTGCTGGAGCGCGAGCTGAAAGTGATGGATCTGGCGGCGTTTACGCTGGCCCGCGATCACGGTCTGCCGATCCGCGTGTTCAACATGAACAAGCCTGGCGCACTGCGCCGCGTGGTGATGGGTGAGAACGAAGGTACGCTGATCAGCAAATAAGGCTGTTCGCCCCCCTTTTTCGGAGCGCGTGACGCCAGGCGCCGCGCGCTCTTCGAGTACGATTACGGGCTATACTTGAGTATCGCCTGCCAAGTAACCAGCTTCCAAGGGTTTGCAACGTGACTAATGAAATCAGAAAAGATGCTGATTCACGCATGGAAAAAAGCGTAGAAGCATTCAAAAACCAAATCAGCAAGATCCGCACCGGCCGCGCTTCTCCAAGCATTCTGGACGGCATCATGGTGGAATACTACGGCGCCGCTACGCCGCTGCGTCAGCTGGCCAACGTAACCGTAGAAGACTCCCGCACGCTGAAAATCAACGTGTTCGACCGCAGCCTGAGCCAGGCCGTTGAGAAAGCGATCATGAGCTCTGATCTGGGCCTCAACCCGTCTTCCGCCGGTTCTGACATTCGCGTTCCGCTGCCTCCGCTGACCGAAGAGCGTCGTAAGGATCTGATCAAGATCGTGCGCGGCGAAGCCGAGCAGGGTCGCGTAGCGGTGCGTAACGTGCGTCGTGACGCCAACGACAAGGTCAAGGCGCTGCTGAAAGACAAAGAGATCAGCGAAGACGAAGAACGTCGCTCACAAGACGAGATTCAGAAAATGACCGACGCTTACATCAAGCTGGTCGACGCCGCGCTGGCGGAGAAAGAAAAAGAGCTGATGGATTTCTAATCAGCATCGCGCAGAAAGAAAGCGTCGCCTGGGCGGCGCTTTGTTTTTTGTGGCGCAGATCCCGTTTCATCGTACTGAAAGATCATGGACAAGCGGTGTCCAAGGTTCCACACTGGAACACCTCCGATCTCATCAGACAGTTATTCAGAGTGAACTCATGAAGCAACTGACCATTCTTGGCTCGACCGGCTCGGTAGGGACCAGTACCCTGGCCGTGGTCAGGGCGAATCCCGACCGTTTTGCGATCAAAGCGCTGGTGGCCGGCCGTAACGTCGCGGTCATGGCGCAGCAATGCATGGAATTCCGGCCCGCCTTCGCCGCGATGGCGGATGAAAACGCTGCGCGCGAGCTGCGCGCTGTCCTGGCGGAAAACGGTGTCGTTACCGAAGTCTTGGCCGGAGAACAAGCGGCCTGCGAGCTGGCAGCGTTGGATGACGTCGATCAAGTGACGGCGGCCATCGTCGGCGCTGCGGGGCTGTTGCCGACGCTGGCGGCGATCCGCGCCGGCAAACAGGTACTGCTGGCCAACAAAGAATCGCTGGTCACCTGCGGCCGTCTGTTTATGGACGCGGTGCGGCAAAGCCAGGCGCAACTGCTGCCGCTCGACAGCGAGCACAACGCAATTTTTCAGAGTTTGCCTGAGAACATTCAGCGTCAGTTGGGATACTCTTCACTGGACAGTCATGGTGTTTCGCGCATCGTGCTTACCGGTTCCGGCGGCCCGTTCCGCACCACGCCGTTGGAACAGTTCGCCGCGATGACGCCGGATCAAGCCTGCGCCCACCCGAACTGGTCGATGGGCCGCAAGATCTCGGTGGATTCCGCCACCATGATGAACAAAGGTCTGGAATACATTGAGGCCCGCTGGCTGTTTAACGCCTCGGCCGAGCAAATGGAAGTGATCCTGCACCCGCAGTCGGTGATTCACTCGATGGTGCGCTATGCCGACGGCAGCGTGCTGGCGCAGTTGGGGACGCCGGATATGCGCACGCCGATCGCCCACGCGATGGCGTATCCGCAGCGCGTGAACTCCGGCGTGGAAGCGCTGGACTTCTGCCGCATCGGTTCGCTGACCTTCGCCGAACCGGAACGCGAACGTTATCCTTGCCTGTACTTGGCGATCGAGGCGTTCGAGGCCGGTCAGGCGGCGACCACCGCGCTGAACGCGGCCAACGAAATCGCCGTGGCGGCATTTTTGCAGCAGCAGATCCGCTTTACCGACATTGCCGCGGTCAACCGCCAGGTGGTGGAACGTCTCGCGCTGCAGGAACCGACCTGCATCGACGCGGTCTTAGACATTGACCGTCAGGCGCGCGCCGCTGCCGAGGAGCGCGTTCGCGCGTTGTGCGGCTGATCACGGCGATTATCCGATTTTGCTCGTAATTCGCGCGTGCCGCAGCGGGGCCGTTTGTTCATGCCCCGCTGAGGTGGTATAGTCTGCGCCACCTGTCAGCGGTTATACCGTTGAATTATGGCCCGATTGGCGCTCTGTGCGCCAATGGCGGCCCGGCTGTGCCGGGTATCGCGAGGGCAGGCTGAAAGCCGTGTCGGGCACACGGCTTTTTTTGCGCGTAAGGGCCTGATGTTCCGGAAAGGCAGTTATATTTCTACTGAGGAAATAAGTACGAGTTATGTCGTCCGCAAACCAACAAGAGGCTAATCCATCTTCCCAGGGGCCGCGCCATGTCGCCATTATCATGGACGGTAACGGACGCTGGGCCAAACGTCAGGGCAAGTTACGTGTCTTCGGTCATAAAGCAGGGGTGAAATCGGTTCGCCGCGCGGTCAGTTTTGCCGCCAGCCACCATTTAGATGCACTCACGCTTTATGCCTTCAGCAGCGAAAACTGGAACCGTCCGGTGCAGGAAGTCTCCGCCCTGATGGAGCTTTTTGTCCGCGCTCTGGATAGTGAAGTAAAAAGCCTGCATAAACATAACGTCAGGCTGCGGGTGATCGGCGATATCAGCCGATTCAGCGCGCGTTTGCAGGAGCGGATCCGCCGCTCTGAAGCACTGACGGAAAATAACGATGGCCTGACGCTCAATATCGCTGCCAACTACGGTGGCCGTTGGGATATCATTCAGGGAGTAAGGGAACTGGCCGAACAGGTACGGGTAGGGGAGTTGCACCCGGATCAGATCAGCGAGGAATTATTGAGCGAGCGGGTTTGCATGAGCGACCTGGCGCCGGTGGATCTGGTTATCCGCACCGGTGGCGAGCATCGCATCAGTAACTTCCTGCTGTGGCAAATCGCCTATGCTGAACTTTACTTTACTGATGTGCTCTGGCCTGATTTCGATGAACTTGTCTTTGAAGGTGCGCTGAATGCATTTGCACAACGTGAGCGCCGCTTCGGGGGAACAACACCTATCGGCGCCGATGCGTCCTAGGGAGAACTTTTGCTGAAGTATCGCCTCATAACTGCTCTGATTTTAATCCCGATCGTTATCGCGGCGCTGTTCCTGTTGCCGCCGCTGGCCTTTGCTCTGGTAACGCTCGTCGTGTGCATGTTAGCAGCCTGGGAGTGGGGCCAATTGGCCGGTTTTACCTCCCGTTCGCAGCGCATCTGGTTGGCGATACTGTGCGGTTTTCTGCTGGCGTTGATGATGCTCAGCGTCCCCGCTTACCATCAATCCGTGCCGCAGATAAGCGGCTCGCTGTGGCTGTCGCTGGCCTGGTGGCTGGCGGCGTTGCTGCTGGTGTTGTTCTATCCCGGCTCGGCCGCTATCTGGCGCAATTCGCGCCCGCTGCGCCTGCTGTTCGGCTTGCTGACCATCGTGCCGTTCTTTTGGGGCATGCTGGCGCTGCGCCAGTTCGGCTACGAGCAAAATCCGTTTACCGGCGCCTGGTGGCTGCTGTACGTGATGCTGCTGGTGTGGGGCGCGGATTCCGGCGCCTACATGTTCGGCAAGCTGTTCGGCAAGCATAAACTGGCGCCGAAGGTCTCGCCGGGTAAAACCTGGGAAGGGTTGATCGGCGGGCTGCTGACGTCGGCGGTCATTTCCTGGCTGTTCGGCCGCTACGCGCCACTGAACGTGGTGCCGACCACGCTGTTGGCCTGTTCGGTGCTCGCCGCGCTGGCTTCGGTGCTGGGCGATTTGACCGAAAGCATGTTCAAACGCGAAGCGGGCATCAAGGACAGCGGGCATTTGATTCCCGGTCACGGCGGCATACTGGATCGTATCGACAGCCTGACCGCGGCGGTGCCGGTGTTTGCCTGCCTGATGCTGTTGGTGTTTTAATCCGTCGATGACGGAAAGTGAGGGATGATGGTCAGCGTGCTTTGGAACCTGGTGGCGTTTCTGATTGCGCTCGGTATCTTGATTACCGTGCATGAGTTCGGACACTTTTGGGTTGCCCGTCGTTGCGGCGTGCGCGTTGAACGCTTTTCCATCGGCTTCGGCCGGGCGCTGTGGCGCCGTACCGATCGCCAGGGCACCGAGTACGTCATCGCTCTGATCCCGCTTGGCGGTTACGTGAAGATGCTGGACGAGCGCGTGGAGTCGGTGGCGCCGGAAATGCGCCATCAGGCCTTTAACAACAAAACCGTCTGGCAGCGCGCGGCCATCATCAGCGCCGGCCCCATCGCCAACTTCCTGTTTGCTATCCTTGCCTATTGGCTGGTGTTCATCATCGGCGTGCCGAGTTTCCGCCCGGTGATCGGCGAAATCGCGCCGCAATCCATCGCCGCCAAGGCCGAAATTTCGTCTGGCATGGAACTAAAGTCGGTTGACGGCATCGAAACGCCTGATTGGGAATCAGTTCGTCTGGCGCTGGTGGCGAAGATTGGCGATGCGCAAACCGAAGTCGGCGTCGCGCCGTTCGGCTCTTCGCAGGTGGTGACCAAAACCCTGGATTTGCGCCAGTGGAACTTTGAACCGGACAAGCAGGATCCCGTTGTCGCGCTGGGCATTATGCCGCGCGGCCCGCAGATCGAATCCGTGTTGGCGGAAGTGCAGCCTAACTCGGCGGCGCAAAAGGCGGGTTTACAAGCGGGGGACAGGATCGTTAAAGTCGATGGTCAGCCGTTGGGTCGTTGGCAGACGCTGGTGAAGCGTATCCACGATGGCCCGGGGCAGCCGCTGGCTTTGGAGATTGAAAGAAACGGCGCCCCCTTGTCTTTGACGCTGATACCGGATACAAAGCCGGTGGGAAAAGACAAATCGGTGGGGTTTGCAGGCATCATTCCAAAGGTGCTGCCGCTGCCGGAAGAGTATAAGACGATTCGCCAGTATGGACCGTTCCCGGCGCTGTATCAGGCCGGCGACAAGACCTGGCAGCTGATGCGGCTGACGGTCAACATGCTGGGCAAATTAATAACCGGTGATGTAAAGCTGAACAACCTGAGTGGCCCGATCTCGATTGCACAGGGAGCTGGGGCGTCAGCCGGAGTCGGATTCGTGTATTATCTGATGTTCCTGGCGTTGATTAGCGTCAACCTGGGGATCATCAACCTGTTCCCATTACCGGTGTTAGATGGTGGGCATCTCCTCTTCCTGGCGATAGAAAAGCTGAAGGGTGGGCCGGTTTCCGAGCGAGTACAGGACTACAGCTACCGCATAGGTTCGATCGTGCTGGTGTTGTTGATGGGTCTTGCACTTTTCAATGATTTTTCCCGCCTCTAGGGGCGGGGATAGGTTAGGAAGAACGCATAACAACGATGGCGATGAAAAAGTTGCTCATAGCGTCGCTGCTGTTTGGCAGCGCCACCGTATACGGTGCAGACGGGTTCGTAGTGAAAGACATTCATTTCGAAGGCCTGCAGCGAGTTGCCGTCGGTGCGGCGTTACTCAACATGCCGGTTCGCGTCGGCGATACTGTCACTGACGATGACATCAGTAATACCATTCGTGCCTTGTTTGCCACCGGCAACTTCGAGGACGTGCGCGTACTGCGCGATGGTAATACCTTGATCGTGCAGGTGAAGGAACGTCCTACCATCGCCAGCATCACTTTCTCCGGCAACAAGTCGGTGAAAGATGACATGCTCAAGCAGAACCTGGAAGCCTCCGGCGTCCGGGTGGGCGAGGCGCTCGACCGCACCACGATCTCCAGCATTGAAAAAGGGCTGGAAGACTTCTACTACAGCGTCGGTAAATACAGCGCCTCGGTGAAAGCCGTAGTCACGCCGTTGCCGCGCAACCGTGTCGACCTGAAACTGGTGTTCACGGAAGGGGTCTCCGCCAAGATTCAACAAATCAACATCGTCGGCAACCATGCTTTCACCAACGACGAACTGATCTCACGCTTCCAACTGCGTGACGAAGTGCCGTGGTGGAACCTGGTCGGCGACCGCAAATACCAGAAGCAGAAACTGGCGGGCGATCTCGAAACCCTGCGCAGCTTCTATCTGGATCGCGGCTATGCCCGCTTCAACATCGATTCTACCCAGGTGAGCCTGACGCCGGATAAAAAAGGCATCTACATCACCATCAACATCACCGAAGGCGAGCAGTACAAGCTTTCCGATGTTGTCGTGAATGGCAACCTGGCCGGCCACTCGGCGGAAGTCGCTCAGATCACCAAAATTGAGCCAGGCGAGCTGTACAACGGCAGCAAGGTGACCAAAATGGAAGACAACATCAAAACGATGTTGGGCCGTTATGGTTACGCCTACCCGCGCGTCGGCACTCAGCCTGAGATCAACGACGCGGATAAAACCGTCAAGCTGCACGTCAACGTTGACGCGGGCAACCGTTTCTACGTGCGTCGCATCAAGTTCGAAGGTAACGACACCAGCAAGGATTCCGTACTGCGTCGCGAAATGCGCCAGATGGAAGGCGCCTGGCTCGGCAACGAGCAGGTCGAGCAGGGTAAAGAGCGTCTGAACCGTCTGGGTTATTTCGAAACGGTTGACGTGGAAACCCAGCGCGTGCCGGGCACCGCCGATCAGGTCGACGTGACCTATAAGGTGAAAGAACGCAACACCGGTACCTTTAACTTCGGCGTCGGTTACGGCACCGAGAGCGGCGTCAGCTTCCAGGCCGGCGTGCAGCAGGATAACTGGTTGGGTACCGGCTACTCGGTCGGCATCAGCGGCACCAAGAACGACTACCAGACCTATACCGAACTGTCGGTCACCAACCCGTACTTCACCGTTGACGGTGTGAGCCTGGGCGGCCGCATCTTCTACAACGACTTTAAGGCGGATGACGCGGATCTGTCGGACTATACCAACAAGAGTTACGGTATCGACGGCACGCTGGGCTTCCCGATCAACGAAAACAACTCGTTGCGCACCGGCCTGGGCTACGTCCACAACGGTCTGTCGAACATGCAGCCGCAGATCGCCATGTGGCGTTACCTCGACTCGATGGGCGTGGATGCGAACAAGACCGACCGCGCCAGCTACTCGACGGACGACTTTACGCTGAACCTGGGCTGGACCTATAACAACCTGGACCGCGGCTACTTCCCGACCTCGGGTAACCGTACCACGTTGAACGGCAAGGTCACCATTCCGGGCTCGGACAACGAATACTACAAGGTGACGCTGGACAGCGTACAGTACGTGCCGATCAACGACGACCGCACCTGGGTGCTGTTGGGTCGCGGCCGTCTGGGTTACGCGGATGGGCTGGGCGGCAAGGAAATGCCGTTCTATGAGAACTTCTATGCCGGTGGTTCGAGCACCGTGCGCGGCTTCCAGTCCAACACCATTGGTCCGAAGGCGGTGTACTACAACTCCAACTCGTACCAGTGTCAGTTCAACGCCGGCAGCACGACCGATCGTCAGAGCATCTGTAGCTCGGATGACGCGGTAGGCGGTAACGCCATGGCGGTCGCCAGCCTGGAGCTGATCACCCCGACGCCGTTCATCAGCGAGAAATACGCCAACTCGGTGCGGACGTCGCTGTTCATCGATGCCGGTACCGTGTGGGACACCAAGTGGAAGAATAGCAACGAAACGCTGATGTACGGCGTGCCGGACTACAGCAAAGCCAGTAATATTCGTTCTTCCGCCGGTATCGCGCTGCAGTGGATGTCGCCACTGGGGCCGTTGGTGTTCTCTTACGCCAACCCGATCAAGAAATACGAAGGCGACAAGTCCGAACAGTTCCAGTTTAACATCGGTAAGACCTGGTAACGGGTCTCGCCTCTGGGCATAACAGTTATTAAGAATCGCAATGGCCAGGCGCCCGCCGGCAGAGGGAGATGATTCTCATTGTTTGGTGGGACAAGTCTGGCAAATTGTGTACTTCAGTGTCATATGACACAAATGGGTGATGGTAAGGAGTTTATAGTGAAAAAGTGGTTGTGTGCCGCAGGCCTCGGTTTAGCAATGGCTGCTTCAGCTGGCGTTCAGGCAGCAGATAAGATCGCTGTCGTTAACGTCTCCAGCATTTTCCAACAGCTGCCGGCCCGCGAAACGGTCGCTAAACAGCTGGAAAACGAGTTTAAAGGCCGTGCAAGCGAACTCCAGAACATGGAACGTAGCCTGCAGACCAAAATGCAGCGTCTGCAGCGTGACGGCGCTACCATGAAAGCCAGCGATCGCAGCAAGTTGGAAAAAGACGTGATGGCGCAGCGCGAGCAGTTCTCTCAGAAAGCGCAGGCTTTCGAGCAGGACAACCGTCGTCGCCAGATGGAAGAGCGTAACAAGATCCTGAGCCGCATTCAGGACGCGGTGAAATCTGTCGCCAGCAAAGGCGGTTATGACGTGGTGATCGACGCCAACGCCGTTGCCTATGCAGACTCTTCCAAAGATATCACTGCTGACGTGCTGAAACAGGTTAAATAACACATGCTTTCAATTCGACTGGCTGATTTAGCGCAGCAGTTGGATGCACAATTGCACGGTGATGGCGATCTCGTCATCACCGGCATTGCTTCTATGCATTCGGCACAGCCTGGCCAAATCACGTTTTTGTCAAACAGCCGCTATCAAGAGCAGCTGTCTTCCTGCCAGGCAAGCGCCGTGGTGCTTACCGAAGCGGATTTACCACACTGCCGTGCTGCGGCGCTGGTGGTTAAGAACCCTTACCTGACCTATGCGCGCATGGCGCAGCTGATGGACACCACGCCGTCGCCGGCCCAGGATATCGCGCCAAGCGCGGTGATCTCACCTGAAGCGCAGCTGGGGCAGAATGTCGCCATTGGGGCGAACGCGGTGATCGAGTCGGGTGCGGTGCTTGGCGATAACGTGGTTATCGGCCCGGGCTGCTTCATCGGCAAACACGCACGCATCGGCGCGGGAACGCGTCTGTGGGCGAACGTCACGATTTATCATGCGGTCGAAATCGGCCAGCGTTGCCTGATCCAGTCGGGCACCGTGATCGGCGCAGACGGTTTCGGCTATGCGAATGAGCGCGGCGAGTGGATCAAAATCCCTCAGTTGGGCACGGTGATTATCGGCGATCGCGTCGAAATCGGCGCTTGCACCACCATTGACCGCGGCGCTTTGGATAACACCCAAATCGGGAATGGTGTTATCATCGACAACCAATGCCAGATTGCACATAACGTCGTGATTGGCGACAATACCGCCGTCGCCGGCGGTGTGATCATGGCCGGCAGCCTGAAAATCGGCCGCTACTGCCAGATTGGCGGTGCCAGCGTGATCAACGGTCACATGGAAATTGCCGACAAGGTGGTTGTCACCGGAATGGGAATGGTTATGCGACCAATCACCGAACCTGGGGTATACTCTTCGGGCATTCCGTTGCAGCCTAACAAGGTTTGGCGTAAAACCGCTGCGTTGGTGATGAATATCGATGAGATCAGCAAACGCTTGAAAGCTGTCGAACGTAAAGTCGGAAAAGACTAATCATTGCCGCCCGCCCTAGCGGGTACAAAACGAAACGCGTTGGTCGTGAGACCAAAAGCGCAAAGAGATGTTAATTTGCGGCCTGCATGATGATCTCCTTTTGGGGTCAGCGCAGGCCGTGTTGTTGATGCCATCAGTTTTTAGAGACAGGAAGAGTATTTTGACTACTGACACTCATACTCTGGATATTGCAGAAATTTTGGATCTGCTTCCTCACCGTTACCCGTTCTTGCTGGTCGACCGCGTCCTCGAGTTTGAAGAGCACAAATATCTGCGTGCGGTGAAGAACGTATCGGTGAACGAACCGTTTTTCCAGGGCCACTTCCCTGGCAAACCGATTTTCCCAGGCGTATTGATCTTGGAAGCCATGGCGCAGGCCACCGGTATCCTGGCGTTTAAAAGCGTCGGTAAACTGGAGCCGGGCGAGCTGTATTACTTCGCCGGTATCGACGAAGCACGCTTCAAGCGCCCTGTGGTGCCAGGCGATCAGATGGTCATGGAAGTCACCTTCGAGAAAACTCGCCGCGGTCTGACTCGCTTCAAAGGCGTGGCGACCGTTGACGGTAAAATTGTCTGCGAAGCAACCATGATGTGTGCCCGCAGCCGGGAGGCTTAATCCGTGATTGACCAAACCGCCTTTATCCATCCTAGCGCGATAGTCGAAGAGGGCGCCGTGATCGGCGCCAACGTGCATATCGGCCCTTTCTGCTACGTCGGCTCCCAGGTGGAAATCGGCGCCGGCACGGTGCTGAAATCCCACGTGGTGGTGAACGGCATTACCAAGATTGGCTGCGATAACCAGATTTATCAGTTCGCTTCCATCGGTGAAGTGAACCAGGATCTGAAATACGCAGGCGAACCGACGCGCGTTGAAGTGGGCGATCGCAACCGCATCCGCGAAAGCGTCACCATTCACCGCGGCACCGCGCAGGGCACCGGCCTGACCAAAGTGGGCAACGATAACCTGCTGATGGTCAATGTGCACGTTGCTCACGACTGTGTGGTCGGCAATTCTTGCGTGTTGGCCAACAATGCCACGCTGGCGGGGCATGTGGAAATCGACGATCACGCCATCATTGGCGGCATGACGGCGATCCATCAGTTCTGCATTATCGGCGCGCATGTGATGGTAGGCGGTTGTTCCGGCGTCGCTCAGGACGTGCCTCCTTTCGTCATCGCGCAGGGCAACCACGCGACGCCGTTCGGCGTCAACGCGGTCGGCCTGAAGCGTCGCGGTTTTGACAAGGATGAAATGCAGGCGATCCGCAACGCCTACAAAATCCTGTATCGCAGTGAAAAAACGCTGGATGAAGCGAAGGCGGAAATCGAAGCCCTGGCCAAAGAGCAGCCGGTGGTGCAGCAGTACCTCGATTTCTTCACCCGTTCCACCCGCGGCATCATTCGCTGAGCTATGTCGAATCGTCCATTGACTATCGGACTGGTCGCCGGAGAAACCTCCGGTGACATTCTCGGCGCCGGTTTGATCCGCGCGCTCAAGGCGCAGATCCCCGACGCGCGTTTCGTTGGCGTCGCCGGCCCGCTGATGCAGGCCGAAGGCTGCGAAGCCTGGTACGAAATGGAAGAGCTGGCGGTCATGGGCGTGGTGGAAGTGCTCGAGCGCTTGCCACGCCTGTTGAAGATCCGCAAGGATCTCACTCGCCGCTTCGGTGAGCTGCGGCCGGACGTGTTTGTCGGCATCGACGCGCCGGACTTCAACATCACGCTGGAAGGCCGCCTCAAGCAGCGCGGCATTCGCACCATCCACTACGTCAGCCCGTCCGTGTGGGCCTGGCGGCAAAAGCGCGTTTTCAAAATTGGCAAAGCCACCGATTTGGTGCTGGCCTTTCTCCCTTTCGAAAAAGCGTTTTACGATCGTTTCAACGTCCCTTGCCGGTTTATCGGCCACACCATGGCGGACGCCATGCCGCTGCAGCCCGATCGGTTGGCGGCGCGCGCTCAGCTTGGCATCGCTCCGCAGGCGCGCTGTTTGGCTTTGCTGCCGGGCAGCCGCGGCGCCGAAGTCGAGATGCTGAGCGCCGACTTTCTCAAAACCGCGCAGCTGCTGCGCACGCGTTATCCCGAGCTGGAAGTGGTGGTGCCGCTGGTTAACGCCAAACGGCGCGAGCAGTTTGAGCGCATCAAGGCCGAGGTTGCGCCGGATCTGACGGTACATCTGCTGAACGGCCAGGGGCGCGAGGCGATGATCGCCAGCGACGCGGCGCTGCTGGCGTCCGGCACGGCGGCGCTGGAATGCATGCTGGCCAAGTGCCCGATGGTGGTGGGCTATCGCATGAAGCCGTTCACTTTCTGGTTGGCGCAGAAGCTGGTGAAAACGCCTTATGTCTCGCTGCCGAATCTGCTGGCGGGGCGGGAGATCGTCACCGAACTGCTGCAGCATGACTGCGTCCCGGACAAACTGGCCGCCGCCGTGATGCCGCTGCTGGAAGAGAGCCCGGAAACCGACGCGTTGAAACAGACTTTCCTTACCTTGCACCAAAGCATCCGTTGCGGTGCGGACGAACAGGCCGCTCAGGCTGTGTTGGAGCTGGCGAAAGCATGATTGAACCCTTTATCTATCCCGCTGCCACGCTGATTGCCGGTGTGGACGAAGTGGGTCGCGGCCCGTTGGTCGGCGCAGTGGTCACCGCCGCCGTGATCCTCGATCCGGCGCAGCCGATCGTCGGGCTGGCAGACTCCAAAAAGCTCAGTGAAAAACGCCGGCTGGCGCTGTATGACGAAATCGTCGCCAAAGCGCTCTCCTGGAGCCTGGGGCGCGCCGAACCGGCGGAAATCGACCAGCTGAACATTTTGCACGCCACCATGTTGGCGATGCAGCGCGCGGTGGCCGGGTTGCATATCGCGCCGGACATGGTTTTAATCGACGGTAACCGTTGCCCGAACCTGCCGATGCGTTCGCAGGCGGTGGTGAAGGGCGACAGCCGTGTGGCGGAGATCAGCGCGGCGTCCATTCTGGCGAAGGTCACGCGCGATCGCGAAATGGCCGAGCTGGACAGCGAGTTCCCGGACTACGGTTTCGCGCAGCATAAAGGCTACCCGACCGCCCTCCACCTGGAGCGGCTGGCTGCGTTGGGCGCCACCGAGCATCATCGCCGCAGCTTCGCGCCGGTGAAAAGAGCGCTGGCGCTGTAGTCTGCGGGCCTGACCGGGCTCGACGATAGCATTAACCCGGGCTCAGCCTGCTGAGCCCCTTCAATCAGGTATCTGGAGATGGCCGAACCTCGTTTTATTCACCTGCGCGTCCACAGTGACTACTCCATGATTGATGGATTGGCCAAGACGGCGCCGCTGGTGAAAAGAGCCGCCGCGTTAGCCATGCCTGCTCTGGCAATCACTGATTTCACCAACCTGTGCGGGCTGGTGAAGTTCTACGGCAGCGCGCACGGCGCCGGGATCAAACCGATCATCGGCGCGGATTTCCATGTGCAAAGCGATGAGCTGGGCGACGAACTGGCTCAGCTGACGGTGCTGGCCAGCAACAACGAAGGCTACCAGAACCTGACGCTGCTGATTTCCCGCGCCTATCAGCGTGGCTACGGCGCCGCCGGCCCGACCATTGATCGCGACTGGCTGATTGAACATCGCGAAGGGCTGATCCTGCTTTCCGGCGCGCGTCAGGGCGACGTCGGCAAGTTCCTGCTGCGCGGTAACCAGGCGCAGGTGGATCAATGCCTGGACTTCTACCAACAGTATTTCCCGGACTGTTACTACCTGGAACTGATCCGCACCGGCCGCCCGGACGAAGAGAACTATCTGCATGCGGCGGTGGCATTGGCCACCGAGCGCGGCTTGCCGGTGGTGGCCACCAACGACGTGCGCTTCCTGGTGGAGGACGATTTTGACGCTCATGAAATTCGCGTCGCCATTCACGACGGATTTACGCTGGACGATCCCAAGCGGCCGCGCAACTACAGCCCGCAGCAATACATGCGCAGCGAAGACGAGATGTGCGAGTTGTTCGCCGACATCCCGGAAGCGCTGCTGAACAGCGTCGAGATCGCCAAGCGCTGTAACGTCACCATTCGCCTCGGCGAATACTTCCTGCCGCAGTTCCCAACCGGCGATATGAGCACCGAGGACTTCCTGGTGCTCAAATCGAAAGAGGGCCTGGAAGAGCGTCTCGAGTTCCTGTTCCCCGATCCTGAAGTGCGCGCGCAGCGCCGCCCGGAATACGACGAGCGTCTGGACGTTGAGCTGAAGGTGATCAACCAGATGGGGTTCCCCGGCTACTTCCTGATCGTGATGGAGTTTATCCAGTGGTCGAAGGACAACAACGTGCCGGTAGGCCCAGGGCGCGGCTCCGGCGCCGGTTCTCTGGTGGCCTATGCGTTGAAAATCACCGACCTCGATCCGCTGGAATTCGACCTGCTGTTCGAACGCTTCCTGAACCCGGAACGTGTTTCGATGCCCGACTTCGACGTCGACTTCTGCATGGAGAAGCGCGACCAGGTGATCGAGCACGTGGCGGAGATGTACGGCCGCGAAGCGGTATCGCAGATCATCACCTTCGGGACCATGGCGGCGAAAGCGGTTATCCGCGACGTAGGTCGGGTGCTGGGGCACCCGTACGGCTTCGTCGATCGCATCTCCAAACTGGTGCCGCCGGATCCGGGCATGACGCTGGAGAAAGCCTTCGCCGCCGAACCGCAGCTGCCGGAGATTTACGAGGCCGACGAAGAGGTCAAGGCGCTGATCGACATGGCGCGCAAGTTGGAAGGGGTAACGCGCAACGCCGGTAAACACGCCGGGGGCGTGGTGATCGCGCCGACCAAGATCACCGACTTCGCGCCGCTGTACTGCGATGCCGAAGGGCACCATCCGGTGACCCAGTTCGACAAGAACGACGTGGAATACGCCGGGCTGGTGAAGTTCGACTTCCTCGGCCTGCGTACTCTGACCATCATCGACTGGGCGCTGGAAATGATCAACGCCCGGCGCGCCAAGACCGGGCTGGAACCGATCGACATCGCCGCCATTCCGCTCGACGACAAGAAAAGCTTCGACATGCTGCAGCGCTCGGAAACCACGGCGGTGTTCCAGCTTGAATCGCGCGGCATGAAAGATTTGATCAAACGCCTGAAGCCCGACTGCTTCGAAGACATGATCGCACTGGTGGCGCTGTTCCGTCCGGGGCCGCTGCAGTCGGGGATGGTGGATAACTTCATCGACCGCAAGCACGGCCGCGAAGAGATCTCATACCCGGACATTCAGTGGCAGCACGAGTCGCTCAAGCCGGTGCTGGAACCGACCTACGGCATCATCCTGTATCAGGAACAGGTGATGCAGATTGCCCAGGTGTTGGCCGGCTACACCTTGGGTGGCGCGGACATGCTGCGTCGTGCGATGGGTAAAAAGAACCCGGTCGAAATGGCCAAGCAGCGCGGCGGCTTTGAAGACGGCGCGAAATCGCGCGGCATCGACGGTGAACTGTCGGTGAAAATCTTCGACCTGGTGGAGAAATTCGCCGGTTACGGCTTCAACAAATCGCACTCCGCCGCCTATGCGCTGGTGTCGTATCAGACGCTGTGGCTGAAGGCGCACTACCCGGCCGAGTTTATGGCGGCAGTCATGACCGCCGATATGGACAACACCGACAAAGTGGTTGGGCTGGTGGACGAATGTTGGCGCATGGGGCTGAAGATCCTGCCGCCGGACATCAACAGTGGCCTGTATCACTTCCACGTCAACGACGACGGCGAGATCGTTTATGGCATCGGCGCGATCAAGGGCGTGGGGGAAGGGCCGATCGAGGCCATTATCGAGGCGCGCAATAGCGGCGAACAAGGTTACTTCAAAGACCTGTTCGACCTGTGCGCGCGCTCTGACATCAAGAAACTGAACCGCCGCATTCTGGAAAAACTGATCATGTCCGGGGCGTTCGATCGCCTTGGGCCGCACCGCGCCGCGCTGATGAATTCGCTCGGCGACGCGTTGAAAGCGGCGGATCAGCATGCGAAAGCCGAAGCTATTGGCCAGGTGGATATGTTTGGCGTACTGGCGGAAGCGCCGGAGCAGGTGGAGCAATCCTACGCCAATATTGCGCCCTGGCCAGAGCAGGTGGTGCTGGACGGTGAGCGGGAGACGCTGGGGCTCTACCTGACTGGCCACCCGATCACCCAGTACCTGAAGGAAATCGAACGTTACGCCGGTGGCCAGCGTTTGAAAGACATGCACCCGACGGATCGGGGCAAAATGACTACCGCCGTCGGGTTGGTGGTCGCCGCGCGGGTCATGGTGACCAAGCGCGGCAACCGTATCGGCATTTGCACGCTGGATGACCGTTCGGGCCGTCTGGAAGTGATGCTATTCACCGAAGCGCTAGAAAAATACCAGCATTTGTTGGAAAAAGACCGTATCCTTATCGCCAGTGGACAGGTCAGCTTTGATGACTTTAGCGGCGGGCTTAAAATGATGGCCCGCGAGGTAATGGACATCAGTGAAGCCCGGGAAAAATACGCTCGCGGGCTTGCTATCTCGCTGACTGACAGGCAAATTGATGACCAGCTTTTGAACCGTCTCCGTCAGTCGTTGGAACCCCATCGCTCGGGGACGATTCCAGTGCATCTCTACTATCAACGGGAAGATGCACGAGCCAAGCTGCGTTTTGGCGCAACCTGGCGCGTGACGCCCACCGACCGCTTGTTGATCGATTTGCGGACGTTGGTAGGCAATGAGCAGGTGGACTTGGAATTTGACTAAAATAGGAATGCTATGAGTCTGAATTTTCTTGATTTTGAACAGCCGATTGCAGAGCTGGAAGCGAAAATTGACTCGCTGACTGCAGTCAGCCGTCAAGACGAAAAATTAGATATTAATCTGGACGAAGAGGTTCAGCGCCTGCGTGAAAAGAGCGTTGAGCTGACGCGCAAGATTTTTGCCGATCTTGGGGCTTGGCAGATTGCCCAATTGGCACGCCACCCGCGCCGTCCTTATACCCTGGATTATATCAAACACATCTTTACCGACTTCGAAGAGTTGGCGGGCGATCGCGCTTACGCTGACGACAAAGCGATCGTCGGTGGCATTGCGCGCCTGGATGGCCGCCCGGTGATGATCATCGGGCACCAGAAAGGCCGTGAAACCAAAGAGAAGATCCGCCGCAACTTCGGCATGCCGGCGCCGGAAGGTTACCGTAAGGCGCTGCGCCTGATGGAAATGGCCGCACGCTTCAAGATGCCGCTCATCACCTTTATCGATACTCCGGGCGCTTATCCGGGCGTGGGTGCGGAAGAACGCGGCCAGTCAGAAGCCATCGCGCGCAACCTGCGTGAGATGTCGCGTCTGAACATCCCGGTCATCTGCACCGTCATCGGCGAAGGTGGCTCCGGCGGCGCGCTGGCGATCGGCGTGGGCGATAAGGTGAACATGCTGCAGTACAGCACCTACTCGGTGATTTCGCCGGAAGGCTGTGCCTCCATCCTGTGGAAGAGTGCCGACAAGGCGCCGCTGGCCGCAGAAGCGATGGGCATTACCGCACCGCGTCTGAAAGAGTTGAAGCTGATCGATTCGGTGATCCCGGAGCCGCTGGGTTCCGCGCACCGCGACGTGCCGGCGATGGCTGCCGCGCTGAAAGCGCAGCTGCTGGCCGATCTGAAAGATCTGGATGGTCTGAACGACGAAGAGTTGCTCAACCGTCGCTACCAGCGTCTGATGAACTACGGCTACTGCTGAGTTCTGTTCTTCGCTGCAAGAAACCGCCTCCGGGCGGTTTTTTTTTGGCTACACACCGCCGGATTTTCGTGGTGTTATAGAGACTTGGCCGTTAACTGACAGGAGCTGCCGATGAATATCATCGCCATCATGGGCCCGACGGGCGTCTACTACAAAGATGAGCCGATCCGCGAGCTCCACGCGGCGCTGGCCACCATGGGATTCCAACTGGTGTACCCCAAAAACAGCGGTGACCTGCTGAAGCTGATCGAAGCCAATGCCCGCATCTGTGGGGTGATCTTCGACTGGGACGACTACAGCCTGGAGCTGTGCAGCGAGATCAACGAGCTGAACGAATACCTACCGCTGTACGCCTTTATCAATACCCACTCCACCTTCGACGTCAGCCTGCATGAAATGCGCATGGTGCTCTATTTCTTCGAGTATGGCCTGAATGCGGCGGACGATATCGCGCAGCGCATCCAGCAGTACACCGCAGAATATATTGATACCATTACGCCGCCGCTGACCAAGGCGCTGTTCAACTACGTGCGCGAAGGGAAGTACACCTTCTGCACGCCGGGCCACATGGCCGGTACCGCGTTCCAAAAAAGCCCGGTGGGCTGCCTGTTCTATGACTTTTTCGGCGCCAATACCCTGAAGGCCGACATTTCGATTTCGGTCACCGAGCTCGGCTCGCTGTTGGATCACACCGGGCCGCACCTCGAGGCCGAAGAGTATATTGCGCGTACTTTCAACGCCGAGCAGAGCTATCTGGTTACCAACGGCACCTCCACCGCCAACAAGATCGTCGGCATGTATTCGGCGCCGGCGGGCAGCACGGTGCTGATCGACCGCAACTGCCACAAATCGCTGTGCCACTTGCTGATGATGAGCGATATCGTTCCGATCTATCTGCGCCCGCTGCGCAACGCCTACGGCATCCTTGGCGGCATTCCGCAGCGTGAGTTCACCCGCGCCAGCATCGCTGCTCGGGTGCAGGAGACCCCGAACGCCACCTGGCCGGTGCATGCGGTGATCACCAATTCCACCTATGATGGCCTGCTGTATAACACCGACTACATCAAGCAGACGCTGGCAGTGCCGTCGATCCACTTCGACTCCGCCTGGGTGCCTTACACCAACTTCCATCCGATTTACGACGGCAAGAGCGGCATGAGCGGCGATCGGGTGCCCGGAAAGGTCATCTACGAAACCCAGTCTACACATAAACTGCTGGCGGCCTTCTCTCAGGCCTCGATGATTCATATCAAGGGCGACTACGACGAGAGCACCTTCAATGAAGCCTACATGATGCACACCACCACCTCGCCGCACTATGGCATTGTGGCATCGATGGAGACCGCCGCCGCCATGCTGCGCGGCAACCCGGGGCGCCGCTTGATCAATCGATCGGTGGAGCGCGCGCTGCATTTTCGCCGTGAAGTGCAGCGGCTGCGCGAGGAGAGCGACAGTTGGTTCTTTGACATTTGGCAGCCGGAGGAGATCGATGAGGCGCAGTGTTGGCCATTGGATCCTGACGATAACTGGCACGGCTTCGGCCAGACCGATCGCGATCACATGTACCTCGATCCGATCAAGGTGACGATCCTGACGCCGGGCATGAACGAGCTGGGTGCGCTGGAGGAAGAGGGGATCCCGGCGGCGCTGGTGGCGAAGTATCTCGACGAGCGCGGCATCGTGGTGGAGAAGACCGGGCCGTACAACCTGCTGTTCCTGTTCAGCATCGGCATCGACAAAACCAAGGCGATGAGCCTGTTGCGCGGCCTGACTGATTTCAAGCGCGCCTACGATCTCAACCTGCGGATGAAGAACATGCTGCCGGATCTGTACGCCGAGGATCCGGATTTTTATCGCCATATGCGTATCCAGGATCTGGCCGCCGGCATTCATCGGCTGATCCGCCAACACGATCTGCCGCGCCTGATGCAGCGGGCGTTCGACGTGCTGCCTGAAATGAAGCTGACGCCGCACCAGATGTTCCAGGAGCAGGTGCGCGGCAATGTGGAAACCTGCGAGCTGGATCAGTTGGTGGGCAAGGTGGCGGCCAATATGATCCTGCCTTATCCGCCGGGCGTGCCGCTGGTGATGCCGGGAGAAATGATCACCGAAGAGAGCCGGGCGGTGCTCGATTTCCTGCTGATGCTGTGCTCTATCGGTGAGCGCTATCCCGGTTTTGAAACCGACATCCACGGCGCCAAACTGACGGAGGACGGGCGCTATCTGGTGAAGGTGTTGAAAGCGCCAGCATAATCGTTTAGGCGAATTCTCGGCAGATCAGGTTCACGCTGTCGAGCGGCAGCGGTTCCTGTGTCAGGCCGCAAAACGGTTGGCCATTGCGCTGCTGGTGATAGCGGCAGCGGTGGCATTCGCCGAACAGCGCCGCATTTTCCTGCCGCTGCAGTTGGCGCAGCAGCTGGGTTAACAGCGCCTGCAACTGTTCGCCGTCCTGCTGCATGGCGTCTTGCGCCTGCTGCAGATAGGCAGGAGGAAACAGAGTCTCCATTAAACTTCGCGATTTTTCTGTCAGCCGCAGCCGCACGCTGCGGCGATCCTTTGCGTCCGCCGTGCGGGCGATCATGCCGTTCAGCTCCAGCTTTTTCAGCGATTGGGACACCGTTCCCTTGGTCAGGCCAAGGTATTCCGCCACGGCCATCGGCGTGTTGGAGTAATGATTACAGCGTGCCAGATAGTAGAGCGCGCTCAGCTGCACCGGCGGCAGGCTTTCCAATTCTTCGTGGCTGCGCAGCCAGCTGCGTTGCAGGCTATTCAGGCGTTCAAGCAGATCAAACAGTTTTAGCATCGTATCCTCATCAGGCTGCGTAAATAGTATCGATTAAAAACTATATTGACAAGTCATTGGTGCTGGCATACTGTTCACATTGTTTCGATTCGAAACAATATGGGTAAGTAAACGTGCCCGAAACCGTCAATACCAAGGAGAATGAGGATGACTAAGGCCGTGTTTTATCATGCCGGCTGCCCGGTATGCGTGAGTGCCGAACAGCAGCTGTTGGGACTGTTGAGCGATAACGTGCAGGTGGAAGTGGTGCACCTGGGGGAACGCCCAACGCGCGTGGCGGAAGCTGAGCGCCTCGGCGTGCAGAGTGTACCGGCGCTGGTGGTCGATGGGCAGGTGCTGCACATCAACTTCGGCGCGGCGTTGGCGGATCTGAAGGCCTGAGACGCCGTGTGCTGAATCATGCCCCGCGGCAATCCGCGGGGTTTTTGCCGTTGACGTCATCGCCGCCGCCGGATACCGTGCCCCATCAGAATGAACAGGAGAGGGTTTCTATGCTGGGATTACGTCAGGTGCATCACATTGCGATCATTGGCGCGAACTACGCTGCCAGTAAGCATTTCTATTGCGATATTCTCGGTTTTACCCTGCTGAGTGAAGTTTACCGCGAGGAGCGCGACTCCTGGAAAGCGGATCTCGCGCTCAACGGACAATACACTATCGAACTGTTTTCTTTCCCTTCGCCGCCGGCCCGCGTCAGCCGCCCGGAGGCCTGCGGCCTGCGCCATCTGGCGTTCAGCGTTGACGACATCGATCGGGCCATCGCCCATCTGCAGGCGGCCGGCGTTGCCTGCGAACCGGTGCGCGTCGATCCCTACACCCAATCCCGCTTTACCTTTTTCAGCGATCCTGATGGTTTACCGTTAGAATTATACGAGAGTTAACGGCTTAATCGCCTCCCGGCGGCCACAGCCGGGGGCGGTTATGCTATGATCGCGCCCTTGCCCTACATGCCTACAGAGTTATTTCCGCCATGCAAGAGCCTGCTTTTCGCGTCGGGGAGTGGCTGGTTACCCCTGCCGACAACACCATCAGCCGAGACGGCCGCCAGAAAACGCTGGAACCGCGCCTGATCGACATGCTGTGCTATTTCGCCCGGCACCCCGATGTGGTGCTGAGCCGCGACGAGCTGATCGACAACGTCTGGAAGCGCAATATCGTCACCAACCACGTGGTGACCCAATGTATTTCAGAGCTGCGCAAATACCTGAAAGACGGCGACAGCGACAGCCCGGAATACATTATCACCGTGCCCAAGCGTGGGTATAAGCTGGCGACGTCGGTGATATGGTGTGAAGAGGGAGAGACGCAACCCGCTCCCGCACAGGCGCCGCAGATCGCGGTGATCATGCATGAGCCGGAAGACGGCAGCGATGACGACGACGAGACGCCGTACGTGCCGCCGAGCCGGCCCCGAGCGCCGGTCGCCGCGCCTGACGAAAAGCAGCCGCGCTTTTATCTCCGCTCGACGTTCTGGGTGTGGCTGGCGTTTCTGGCGGCGCTCAGCGTCTGCGTGGCGTTTGTCGGCATCGCCACGCTGTCGCAGCGCGTGCCGGTTTCGACCATGCCGGTGCTGCTCAATCCGCGCGATATCGATATCCGCATTCAGGGCGGCGAGAGCTGCAGCAACTGGATGCCGCAGCTTTCCTATGTGGTGGGCGTCAGCGAGCTGATCACCGATTCGCTCAACACCTACTCGACCTTCCTGGTGCACGACCAAACCAATTACAACTATTCCGGCCCCAGCAACTCGGGCAAGTCGCTGTATATCGAGTTCGTCAATCAGCGCCACTACCGCGCCCAGCAGTGTTTCCTGTCCGTGCGGCTGGTGGATAACGCCGACAGCTCAATCATGTTGGACAAGCGTTACTTTATTACCGCCGATAACCAGCTGAAGATCCAAAGCGATTTCCTCGCCAGCCTGTCCACGGCGCTGAAGCAGCCCTGGCCGCCTCAGTTGGAGCAGCGTCTGGCGCAGCTGCTGCCCGACAACGGGCCGCTGCTGCAGCGCTTCTACCAGGCACATCAATTGTTGATCCACGGTGATGCCGATTCGTTGACTCGCGCCAGCGCTCAGCTGAGCGAGCTGATTAAAAGCGCGCCGAATTTCCACTACCTGCTGGCGGAAAAGGCGCTGGTGGATGTGCTACGCAATTCTTACCAACCGTTCGACAGCCAGGCCCTGGCACAATTGCGCGCCGATATCAGCCATCTGACGACGATCCCCGAATTGAAAAACACGCCGATCATGCAGCAAGTTCTGGCGGTCGATGCGTTGGCGCAGGGGCGGATTGACGAGGCGCACCGGGCGATCGATCTGGGGATTGAGTTGCAAATGTCGTGGCTGAATTATGTGTTGCTGGGCAAAGTGTATGAAATGCAGGGGCAGAATCATTTGGCGGCGGATTCTTATATTACCGCGTTCAATTTGCGCCCCGGTGAGGATACCTTGCATTGGATCACCAATGGCGTATTCCAGACGTCATTGACCAACGTGGTGCCTTATTTAAATAACTACCAGCACCAATAATTAACCGATACTACGCCGCCATTATTCTCCGGGAATGCTGTCGGCGTTATTTATTGGTGAAGACATGTTGCGCCATTGTGTTATTTTGCTGCGTAATATTGTTCCTTTTCTGTCGTTTGTTATTCATTATTAACCTGGGCATCATTCTGTTTTTAAACGATGTTTATCTTTTCTTTAGCAAACCTTTTTATCTTGATGTGTTAATCAAAAACCTCAGGTTATCATTTGTATGATCATGAGCGTAATCTCACTTTATCTTTAGGACTTTATTCCCCCCGATGGTTAGCATCCTGACTATCAAGCCGGCTCATTAAAATTTTTTATTTATGGGTGTGGCTTATAAGAAACGTAAATCAGGAGAAACTGACCATGGCTTCACCCAAGAAAATAGGGCTTATTGCCTGCACCGGCGTCGTCGCCGGTAATATGATGGGGAGCGGGATTGCCTTATTGCCCGCCAACCTGGCGAGTCTCGGATCCATCGCCATTTGGGGGTGGGTGATCTCGATTATCGGGGCGATGTCGCTGGCCTATGTGTATGCCCGTCTCGCCACCAAAAACCCGCAGCAGGGCGGCCCTATCGCCTACGCCGGTGAAATTTCCCCGGCCTTCGGTTTCCAGACCGGCGTGCTTTATTACCATGCCAACTGGATCGGTAACCTGGCCATCGGCATTACCGCCGTTTCTTATCTCTCCACCTTCTTCCCGGCGCTGAACAACCCGATACCTGCCGGTATTGCCTGTATCGCCATCGTGTGGGTCTTCACCTTCGTCAACATGCTGGGCGGAACCTGGGTCAGCCGTTTGACTACCCTGGGCCTGGTATTGGTGTTGATCCCGGTGATCGTGACCGCCACCCTCGGCTGGCACTGGTTTGACGCCGCCACCTACCAGGCTAACTGGAATACCTCCGGCACCACCGACAGCCATGCGGTCATCAAAAGTATTCTGCTGTGCCTGTGGGCGTTCATCGGCGTGGAATCCGCAGCGGTCAGCACCGGCATGGTGAAAAACCCGAAACGTACCGTGCCGCTGGCGACCATGCTCGGCACCGGCCTGGCGGGCATCATCTACATCGCCGCCACCCAGGTGATCAGCGGCATGTTCCCGGCGTCTGAAATGGCCGCCAGCGGCGCGCCGTTCGCCATCAGCGCCTCGGCGATTATGGGCAACTGGGCGGCACCGATGGTTTCCGCGTTCACCGCCTTTGCCTGCCTGACCTCGCTCGGGTCATGGATGATGCTGGTCGGCCAGGCCGGGGTGCGCGCCGCCAATGACGGCAACTTCCCGAAAGTGTACGGCGAGCTGGATAAAAACGGCATTCCGAAAAAAGGCCTGCTGCTGGCCGGCTGCAAAATGACCGCGCTGATGGTGCTGATCACCCTGATGAGCTCCGCCGGCGGCAAGGCTTCCGACCTGTTCGGCGAGCTGACCGGCATCGCGGTGCTGCTGACCATGCTGCCTTACTTCTATTCCTGCGTAGATCTGATCCGCTTCGAAGGGGTCAACGTGCGCAACCTGCTGAGCCTGATCGCTTCGGTGTGCGGCTGCGGCTTCTGCTTCATCGCGCTGATGGGCGCCAACTCATTCGAACTGTCCGGCACCTTTATCATCAGCCTGATTATCCTGATGTTCTACGCCCGGAAAATGAATACCCGCCAGGCTGCCAATGCCGCGGCGGTCGATGAAAACACCACGGCCAAAGCGCACTGATTCGCGTCCGCTGACCGACTGAATTTACCCAGCCCCTTTCTTTCCGACCTGTCAGCCGCGACGGGAAGGGGCTTGCTTTGCCAGGAGAAATGCATATGAACGTTATCGCCATCATGAATCACATGGGTGTCTACTTCAAAGAAGAGCCTATCCGTGAACTGCATCAGGCGCTGGAAAGTCTGGATTTCCGCATCGTTTACCCTAACGATCGCGAAGACCTGCTGAAACTGATCGAGAACAACGCCCGCCTGTGCGGGGTGATCTTCGACTGGGACAAATACAACCTGGAGCTGTGCGAAGAGATCAGTCAGCTGAACGAATACATGCCGCTGTACGCGTTCGCCAACACCTATTCCACGCTGGACGTCAGCCTGAACGATCTGCGCATGCAGGTGCGCTTCTTCGAGTATGCGCTTGGCGCGGCAACCGACATCGCCGCCAAGATCAAACAGAATACCGACGAATATATCGACACCATCCTGCCGCCGTTGACCAAGGCGCTGTTTAAATACGTGCGCGAAGGCAAATACACTTTCTGTACGCCGGGCCACATGGGCGGCACCGCGTTCCAGAAGAGCCCGGTGGGCAGCCTGTTCTACGATTTCTTCGGCCCGAACACCATGAAGTCGGATATTTCGATTTCGGTGTCCGAACTGGGGTCGCTGCTGGATCACTCCGGCCCGCACAAAGAGGCGGAGGAGTACATTTCCCGCGTGTTCAACGCCGAACGCAGCTACATGGTCACCAACGGCACCTCCACCGCCAACAAGATCGTCGGCATGTATTCGGCACCGGCGGGCAGCACGGTGCTGATTGACCGTAACTGCCACAAGTCGCTGACTCACCTGATGATGATGAGCGACATCACGCCGATCTACTTCCGCCCGACCCGCAACGCCTACGGCATCCTCGGCGGCATTCCGCAGAGCGAGTTCCAGCGCGCCACCATCGCCAAGCGCGTGAAGGAGACCCCGAACGCCACCTGGCCGGTGCACGCGGTGATCACCAACTCCACCTATGACGGGCTGCTGTACAACACCGACTTTATCAAGAACACCCTGGACGTGAAGTCGATCCACTTCGATTCCGCCTGGGTGCCTTACACCAACTTCCACCCGATCTATAAAGGCAAGTGCGGCATGAGCGGCGGCCGCGTGGAGGGCAAGGTGATCTACGAAACCCAGTCCACCCACAAACTGCTGGCGGCTTTCTCGCAGGCTTCGATGATTCATGTGAAGGGCGATATCAACGAAGAGACCTTCAACGAAGCCTACATGATGCACACCACCACCTCGCCGCACTACGGCATCGTGGCGTCGACCGAAACCGCCGCGGCGATGATGAAAGGCAACGCCGGCAAGCGCCTGATCAACGGTTCTATCGAACGCGCGATCAAGTTCCGCAAAGAGATTAAACGCCTGAAAGTCGAGTCCGACGGCTGGTTCTTCGACGTCTGGCAGCCGGAGCATATCGATGAACCGGAATGCTGGCCGCTGCGCTCCGACAGCGCCTGGCACGGTTTCAAGAACATCGACAACGAACACATGTATCTGGACCCGATCAAGGTCACCATTCTGACGCCGGGGATGAGCAAGGAAGGCGAGATGCAGCCGTTCGGTATCCCGGCCAGCATCGTGGCGAAATACCTCGACGAGCGCGGCATCATCGTCGAGAAAACCGGGCCGTACAACCTGCTGTTCCTGTTCAGCATCGGCATCGACAAAACCAAGGCGCTCAGCCTGCTGCGCGCGATGACCGACTTCAAACGCTCGTTCGATCTGAACCTGCGGGTGAAAAACATGCTGCCTTCGCTGTATCACGAAGCGCCTGATTTCTATGAAAACATGCGCATTCAGGATCTGGCGCAGAACATTCACCGCCTGGTGGAGCAGCACAACCTGCCGGACCTGATGTACCGCGCGTTCGAAGTGCTGCCAACCATGGTGATGAATCCGTACCAGGCGTTCCAGAAAGAGCTGCACGGCGAAGTGGAAGAGGTTTATCTGGAAGAGATGGTCGGTAAGGTCAACGCCAATATGATCCTCCCATACCCACCGGGCGTGCCGCTGGTGATGCCGGGCGAGATGCTGACCGAAGAGAGCCGGCCGGTGCTGGAGTTCCTGCAGATGCTGTGCGAAATCGGCGCGCATTATCCGGGCTTTGAAACCGACATTCACGGCGCCTATCGTCAGGCGGACGGACGTTATCGGGTGAAAGTGCTGAAGGCGAAATAACCGCAGCCAATAAGAGGGGAGGCGCTCGCGCTTCCCCTTTGCCGTTCACCGACTGATGGGAGACCTCCATGAAAACACCCTCACAGCCGCGCGCAATCTACTATGTCGTAGCGATACAAATTTGGGAATATTTCAGCTTTTACGGCATGCGTGCGTTATTGATCCTCTATCTGACCCACCAACTCGGCTATACCGACAGCCACGCCATCGATCTCTACAGCGCTTACGCTTCGTTAGTTTACGTCACTCCTATTCTTGGCGGCTGGCTCGCCGACCGCCTGCTGGGCAACCGCGTCGCGGTGATCGCCGGCGCGGCCCTGATGACCCTGGGGCATATCGTGCTTGGCCTGAGCGCGGTCTCCGCCCAGTCGCTCTATCTGGCGCTGGCCATCATCATCTGCGGCTACGGCCTGTTCAAATCCAATATCAGCTGCCTGCTGGGCGAGCTGTATCCGGCGCAGGACTCGCGCCGCGAAGGGGGCTTCTCGCTGCTGTACGCCGCCGGCAACGTCGGATCTATTCTGGCGCCGATCGCCTGCGGGTTGGCGGCCGAACGCTATGGTTGGCACGTCGGCTTTGCGTTGGCCGGGATCGGCATGTTCGCCGGTCTGGTGATTTTTCTGCTGGGCGGACGCCATTTCCGCCACACGCGCGGCGTGAATGCACCGCTGATGCGCGCCAGGAGTCTGGGCTTGCCGCACTGGGGATGGCTGCTGGCGGCGCTGCTGGCGTCGCCGCTGTTCTTCACGCTGCTGTTTGAACGTGGCTGGGCCGGCTATTTGCTCGGGTTGGTGTGCGTGGCGGCGGTGGTGCTGGTGGCGCGCATTATGCTGCGCGCGGACACCGGCCAGCGCCGGGGGCTGTGGCAGATCGTTGTGCTGATGCTGCTAGGCACGCTGTTCTGGGCCTTTGCCCAGCAGGGCGGCAGCTCCATCAGCCTGTTTATCGATCATTTCGTTGACCGGCGCTGGTTCGGCTGGACGGTGCCGACCGCCTTGTTCCAGTCGGTTAACGCCTGTGCGGTGATGCTGGGCGGCGTGGCGCTGGCCTGGCTGGCGAGTGGCGATGGCGATCGCACGCTGCGCATCTGGTGTAAGTTCGCCTTCGGTTTGCTGTTGATCGGCGTCGGCTTTACGCTGATGGCGCTTAATACCCGGCTGCACGGGCCGGGATCGATGGGGCTGATGATCGCCGGTCTGGCGGTGATGGGCTTTGCCGAACTGTTTATCGATCCGGTGGCGATGGCGCAGATCACCCGGCTGAATATCCCCGGCGCCACCGGCGTGTTGACCGGTATCTATATGCTGGCGACCGGTTCGATCGCCAACTACCTGGCGGGCATCATCGCCAATCAGACCGCCGAAGACCACATCGAAGGGGCGGCGATGCAGGCGTATGGCCGCATTTTCGCCCAGATCGGCTGGGGAGCGGCCGGATGTGCGCTGGCGGTGATCGCGGTGCTGGGCGGCTGGTGGCTGCTGACGCGACGCCAGGCCCGGACGGTTAATGCTTGATTGATGGCGGTAGGCGGGGTTAACGTGCAGCTATGTAGAAGTGACAAAGCCTACCGATGGATACTGATCAATTAACGACGCAGGTGGCGGACCAGCTGGGCGCGCAGCAGCGGCTGCTGGTGGCGTTCAGCGGCGGCCTGGATTCCAGCGTGCTGCTGCATCTGCTGGCGGCGTTGCGCCGCCAACGTCCGGCGCTGCAGCTGCGTGCGCTGCACGTGCATCATGGCCTGAGCGCCTTTGCCGACCGTTGGGTTGAGCATTGCCGCAGCCGGTGTGCCGACTGGCAGATCCCGTTGACGGTGACGCATGTGCAGGTGGACGCCCGCCAGGGCGGCATCGAAGCGGCGGCGCGTGCGGCGCGCTATGCCGCCTTCAGCGCCGCCCTCACGGAGGGCGAAGCGCTGCTCACCGCGCAACACCTCGACGATCAAAGCGAAACCTTCCTGCTGGCGCTCAAGCGCGGCAGCGGGCCGGCGGGGCTGTCGGCGATGGCGGCGCGCGCGACGCTGGGCGAGCACCTGCTGTTGCGGCCGCTGTTGGGCTGTTCGCGTCAGACGCTGGAAAGCTACGCGCAACGCCACGCCTTAACCTGGATAGATGACGACAGCAATCAGGAAACGCGCTTCGATCGCAATTTCCTGCGGTTGCAGGTGTTGCCGCAGCTCAACCAGCGCTGGCCGCACTTCGCCTCGGCGGTAGCGCGCAGCGCCGGCCTGTGCGCCGAGCAGGAGCAACTGCTGGACGAACTGTTGGCAGAACCGCTGCAAAGCCTGTTGGCGGCGGATCGCTCATTGGCGATTGACGGCCTGACCGACTGTTCGCCGGTGCGGCGCTTCGCCTTGCTGCGGCGCTGGATCGCATTGTTTAACGTCACCATGCCGGCGCGTGAGCAGCTTCAGCGCCTGTGGGAAGAGGTGGCGCTCAGCCGGGAGGATGCCGAACCGCAGCTGCAGCTCGGCGCCTATCAGATTCGCCGTTTCCGCGGCCGATTGCACCTGTTGCCGCCGCTGGCGGCGCTGCGCGATGTGCATCTGCCCTGGCAGCCTGACCAGCCGCTGACGTTGCCGGACGGGCTGGGGCAGTTGGTTGCCGGTGAGGGCGATCTGGCGCTGCGCGCACCGCAGCCATCGCAGCAGATTAGCATTCGTTTCGGCGGCGTGCAGGGCGCGGTGCGCATCGTGGGGCGCGTCCATTCGCGGCCGATAAAAAAACTGTGGCAGGAGCTGGGTATTCCTCCCTGGCAGCGTGAACGCATCCCGTTGATTTATTATGATGAGCAGCTGATCGCCGCGCTGGGCGTATTCGTCTGTGAGGCGGGGCAGGTGCCGGAAGGCGAACGCCCGTGGCGGCTGCGCTGGGAAAAAAATCATAATCGTGAGGAGCAATGATGAAGTTTGTGGAAATCGCGCTGTTGGCTGCCGGCCTGTTCAGCCTGCCGGCGTTGGCGGCGGGAGATGCGGCGGCCGGTCAGGCCAAAGCCGCCGCCTGTGCGGCCTGCCACGGCGCGAAGGGCAAGGTGACGGTGCCGATGTACCCGAATCTGGCCGGGCAGAACGCCATGTACCTGCAGCACGCGTTGCAGGCGTATAAGAAAGGGGAACGCAACGGCGGCCAGGCCGAGGTGATGAAGGCCTACGTGTCGGGGCTGTCGGATGACGATATCGCCGATCTGGCGGCCTATTACGCCAGCCTGAAGCCCTAAATGACGAGGGCAGCCGTTGGGCTGCCCTGTTGGGATGGGGTTACCGCTGCTCAGTCCGACAGGCTGACGACCACGGTACCGATTTCCGGATGACTGAAACTGCTGATATGGTCCAGACGCAGGTCGCGCTGCTGGCCGTTCTGTTCGATGGTCAGATACTCAACGCGTTTCTTTTGCAGCAGGTCGATCGCCTTGGCCTCGATCACTTCTCCGTCGCGTAACTCCAGCTTCAGAATAAGTTTATGCTGACAGGCGAGTTCCAGGTTGTCGTAGTCATCGCAATTGATGGGTTGGTACTCATCATTCATCAACATAGTCGCTCACCAATAAGTTAGCGGCGGCAAAGGCCGCCTGTTCCCTAACGGAGGACGGTAGCGCATCGTTCGCTGCGACATCGTCCAATGCCTTTAACGCACAAGCCAGCGCATCAGGCACGTAGCCAAGATCTCCACTGCCAATCTCGGCGTAAGTACGGCGTACTAACTCACAGTATTGTTGCACAGTTTCCTCCCTTAAGAACCTCTGCATCATCAAGACTACTATCGCGATGAGGCGCAGGCTCTCGGAGTTTTATCCTATCCTAGACGACTATAGCACAGCTGTTATGGAGTTATCAGCACCCCGGCACGCCTTTCGCACTGCCGCAGCCTGGCCGCGCTGGCGGGGTTTGGCCCTGATCAAGTACACTGTCGCCGGATAATAACGAGGTCACCCATGGCGCTGAAAGCAACCATTTATAAAGCCGCGGTCAATATTGCTGATATGGATCGTCACTTCTACCACGACGCCACGCTGACGCTGGCGCAACACCCGTCCGAAAATGAGCAGCGCATGATGCTGCGCCTGTTGGCCTGGATCTGTCATGCCGACGAGCGGTTGGTGTTCACCAAAGGGCTGAGCGCCGACGACGAGCCGGAGATCTGGCAGCGCAACGACCACAACGGGCTGGAAATGTGGATCGAGATGGGATTACCCGACGAAAAACGCATCCGCAAGGCCTGCAACCAGTCGCCGCGCGTGGTGTTGTACGCTTACGGCGAGCGCGCTGCGCACGTGTGGTGGCAGGGAATGCAGGGTAAGGTGGCCGGCTACAAGAACCTGAGCGTGCGTTTCCTTGACGACGAGCAGTTGGCGCGCCTGACGGCATTGGCCAGCCGCACCATGACGCTGCAGGCAACGCTGCAGGAGGGAACTATTTGGCTGTCCGATGCTCAGAATAGTCTGGAAATCCAGTTTGCCGAGTGGCAGCAGGCACAGGTGTAACCGGTGCTGGAACTGTCAAGAAACGTAGCCATACCGGATAATGAACTGGAATTGACGGCGATCCGCGCGCAGGGCGCGGGCGGCCAGCACGTGAACAAAACCTCAACGGCGATCCATTTGCGCTTTGACATCCGGGCATCCAGCCTGCCAGAGTATTATAAGGAAAGGCTGCTGGCGCTGAATCATCATCTCATTACCGCTGATGGCGTAGTGATTATCAAGGCGCAAGAGTATCGCAGTCAGGAATTGAATCGCGAAGCGGCGTTGGCCAGGTTGGTCGCGCTGATTCAGCAGGCGATGGTGGTGGAAAAAACGCGCAAGGCGACCAAGCCGACGAAAGGGGCGAAACTGCGTCGCCTGGAAGGCAAGACGCGTAAAGGCGCCACCAAGGCGCTGCGTGGCAAGGTTCGCACTTAGGAATACATGAACACAGTAGGAGAATAACTGTGAAGAAAATTACGGTAGCCCTGTTCTTGGCGGCAGGCGCACTCTCGTTGTTGGGATGCAACAATCATTATCAGCCGAAGGAACAACCGCTGCAGGCGATGCCGCAGAGTTATCAAGGATTGTTGCCTTGCGCCGATTGCGGCGGGCTGGATACGGCGCTGTTCCTGGATGAGGACGGCACCTTTGTTCTGCAGGAAACCTATCGCGGCACCAAAGACGGCGATCAGACCTTTGCCGACTACGGCAAATGGGCGCGCACTGCGGATAAGCTGGTGCTGACCGACAGCACCGGTGAAAAACGTTACTTCCGTCCGGTGGGCAAGAGCCTGGAGATGCTGGATCGCAGCGGCGCGCCGATCGCCTCCAAGCTGAACTATCGCCTGGAGCCGATTGAAAAACCGTTGCCTAAAACGCCGATGGTGATGAAAGGCAGTTACACCTATATGGCGGATGCGGCAGTTTTCAAGGACTGCGCTACCGGCATCACGTTCCCGGTGGATAACAACATCGCGCTGGAGCAAGGTTACGCCAAAGCCAACAAAAATGCCGGCGAGCCGGTGTTCCTGACCTTCAATGCGCATTTCAGCGTGCAGCCATCGATGGAAGAAGGGCAGATAGAGAAGGCGGTGGTACCGGACGGCAAAATCGCGTTCGACCGCAGCAAAAACTGCAGCAGCAAGTAAGCGTTTTCGGATATAAAAAAACCCGCCTAGGCGGGTTTTTTATTTTCTGGCGTTCGTCGCTCAGCGTTTGATCTGGCCCAGCAGGAAATCAACGATTTCGCCGGTTTTGATCATTTGCTTCTCGCCGACGCGGCGGTTCTTGTACTCGATCTCTTCGTTGTCGAGGTTACGGTCACCGATAACGATAGAGTGCGGCACGCCGATCAGTTCCATATCCGCGAACATCACGCCCGGACGCTCTTTGCGGTCATCGAGGATCACGTCGATGCCATGGGAGCGCAGGGTGTTGTACAGCTCTTCGGCGAGCGCCTGCACGCGGAACGACTTGTGCATGTTCATCGGCAGAATAGCGACCTGGAACGGCGCGATAGCGTCCGGCCAGATGATGCCGCGTTCGTCGTGGTTCTGCTCGATGGCGGCGGCCACGACGCGCGTGACCCCGATGCCGTAGCAACCCATGGTCAGTACCTGGTTACGGCCATCTTCGCCTTGCACGGTCGCTTTCATCGCTTCCGAATACTTGGTGCCGAGCTGGAAGATATGGCCCACTTCGATGCCACGTTTGATCAGCAGCGTACCCTGACCGTCCGGGCTGGCGTCGCCTTCCACCACGTTACGGATATCGGCCACCTGCGGCAGCGGCAGATCGCGCTCCCAGTTGATGCCGAAGTAGTGTTTGCCGTCAACGTTGGCGCCGGCGCCAAAGTCGCTCATCGCCGCCACGCTGCGGTCAGCTACCACCGGCATCGGCAGGTTGACCGGGCCGAGTGAACCCGGGCCGGCACCGACGATGGCGCGAATTTCTTCTTCGGTGGCGAAGGTCAGCGGCGTGGCAACCAGCGCCAGCTTCTCTGCCTTGACTTCGTTCAGCTCGTGATCGCCGCGCACCAGCAGAGCGACCAGCTTGTGGCCGCTCTCTTCGGTGGCGCGTACCATCAGCGTCTTCACGGTTTTTTCCACTGGCAGCGCGAATTGCTCGACCAGCTCGGCGATGGTTTTTGCGTTCGGGGTATCTACCAGGCGCAGCGCTTCGCTGGCCGCCGCGCGCGGAGCCGCCGGCGCGACCGCTTCCGCCAGCTCGATGTTGGCGGCGAAGTCGGAACCGGTGGAGAACACGATATCGTCTTCACCGCTGTCTGCCAGCACCTGGAATTCGTGCGACGCACTGCCGCCGATCGAGCCGGTATCGGCCTGCACCGGGCGGAAATCCAGGCCCATGCGGCTGAAGATTTTGCTGTACGCTTCGTACATCGCGTCGTAAGTCTCCTGCAGAGACTCCTGCGAGGTATGGAAGGAGTAGGCATCCTTCATCAGGAACTCACGGGAACGCATCACGCCGAAACGTGGGCGCACTTCATCACGGAACTTGGTCTGGATCTGGAAGAAGTTCAGCGGCAGCTGCTTGTACGAGCTGATCTCGTTGCGGATCAGATCGGTAATCACTTCTTCATGCGTCGGGCCCAGCACGAAAGGACGGTCACCGCGGTCGACGAAGCGCAGCAGCTCGGGGCCGTATTGCTCCCAACGGCCGCTTTCCTGCCACAGGTCGGCAGGCTGAACCACCGGCATGGACACTTCGATCGCATTAGCATTGTTCATTTCTTCGCGAACGATGTTTTCAACCTTCTTCAGAACGCGCAGGCCGGTCGGCAGCCAGGTGTAAAGACCGGAGGCCAGCTTGCGGATCATCCCGGCGCGCAGCATCAGCTGGTGGCTGATCACTTCGGCGTCGGCAGGTGTCTCCTTCAGAGTGGAGAGCAGATATTGGCTAGTACGCATGGTGTTTTGGTTCCGTTAGAACTGCAAATTGCATCGGGCTGCCAGAGTGGCGGCCAAAAAGTGATTTAGTTTACCAGCGCGAGCGGGTCGCCAAAAGAGAGGCGGCGGAATTTTAACGCGGGTCGAGCGACAGCACTTCGGTGTGGCCGTCTACGACGCGCCAGCGCACGTTGAAATCCAGCAGCCAGACGGCGTAATCCCGTTCGACGTCCTCTCCTTTACGATAGGCGGGACGGGGGTCCTGTGCCAGCACCTGGCTGATAAAACGCCTTAATTGCGGGTAGCGCGCCTGATGTTGCTGCAGCTGCTGTTCCGCCTGCGGCGCGAAACGCACCGGCATATCGCCGGCGGGCGCGGCCTGGGCAAAGCCGGCGCGGGCCTGCGGTTGGCTCTCGGCGAACGGCAGATAAGGCTTGATGTCCACCACCGGGGTACCGTCGACCAGATCGAGGCTGCCCAGTTCCAGCGCCACTTCCCCGTTTTTCACCCGTACGCCTTTGAGCTCAATGAGCGACATGCCGAGCGGGTTGGGGCGGAAGGTGGAGCGGGTGGCGAACACGCCCATGCGGGCATTGCCGCCTAAACGCGGTGGGCGTACCGTCGGGCGCCAGCCGCCTTCCATGGTTTGATGGAAAATGAACATCACCCACAGATGGCTGAAATCGCTGAGACCGCGAACCGCTTCCGCCTGGTTGTAGGGCGGTAGCAACAGCAGTTCGCCGCCACCGTCTTCGACCAGCCCCGGTTGGCGGGGCACGGCGAATTTCTCTTTATACGGCGAGCGGATCACGCCGATCTGCTCGAAAACGAATTCGGTCATTTGGACGAGACGTTAAGCGCCGAGCCCTGGCAGACGGCCTGCTGATAACAACCGGCGACGCCGCTGACAATCTGGCAGTCGTGCAGCAGCACGGCGTTGGCCTTCATGTAAGACGCGCGGATTTGCATGCGTTTACGGGCGGTAGCCAGATTCGGTGGGGAGTCTTGTACGGTGGTTTGGCACGATTCGCCGGACACTTCACCCAGATCGCGGAACGGTTTACCCACGAGTTCTTCTGCACTTTTATACAGTTTTACCGGAGCGGGGCGGGCGGCCGGCGTGGTCTTGGCCGGGGCGGTCGTGGTCGGCTTGCTGGTGCTGTTTGTTGAGGATGGCGCGATACGTTGCGATGAACATCCGGCCAGCGCGAGCGCTAACAAACAGAGAGGTAAAACACGCATTGAGATTCCTCTGCCTTAATGAAAGTGGCGCTATTGAAGCAATCTATGGCGGAAATAACAAGACGGGCCTTGGCCCGTCTTGCAATTATAGGAATAAAATTGGTGAATAAGCGCTTACCAGCCTTTCACCGCACCGCCGTTGAAGATTTTGTTGGCGGCGGCGTCAACTTCGTCAGACTGATAGGCCTGCACGAATTTCTTCACGTTTTCCGCATCTTTGTTATCTTCGCGCGCAACCAGCAGGTTGACGTAAGGCGAGTCTTTATCTTCCACGAACAGACCGTCTTTCGCCGGCGTAAGGCCGATCTGGCTGGCGTAGGTGGTATTGATCACCGCCAGCGCGATCTGCTGATCGTCCAGAGAACGTGGCAGCTGAGGCGCTTCCAGCTCAACCAGCTTCAGGTTTTTCGGGTTCTCGGTCACGTCCAGCACGGTCGGCAGCAGGCCAACGCCGTCTTTCAGCTTGATCAGGCCGACTTTCTGCAGCAGCAGCAGCGAGCGGCCCAGGTTGGTCGGATCGTTCGGCAGTGCGATCTGAGAACCCTCTTTCAGTTCGTCCAGCGATTTGATTTTCTTGGAGTAACCGGCGATCGGGTAAACAAAGGTGCTGCCGACCGGCACCAGCTTGTAGCCGCGATCTTTGATCTGCTGATCCAGATAAGGCTTGTGCTGGAAGGCGTTCAGGTCGATATCGCCTTTGCTCAGCGCTTCGTTTGGCAGCACGTAATCGTTGAAGGTGACCAGCTCGACGTCCAGACCGTATTTCTCTTTCGCCACTTTCTGCGCCACTTCAGCCACTTGCTGCTCTGCGCCGACGATCACGCCGACCTTGATGTGGTTTGGATTCTTTTCATCCTGGCCACAGCCCGCCAGAGCCAGAGTGCCGATCAGTGCGCCAATTGTCGCGATGGATTTAAATGTTAACGACATATCCCTTCCTCATTAGACTCGCATTAATATGCTGTGAAACTATTTATGGGTAACGGCTTTGACGATGCGATCGCCGCAGAATTGGATCAGATAAACCAAAACTACCAGTAATACTAATACGGTATTCATAACTGTGGCGTTATAACCGATATAACCGTATTGGTAACCGATTTGGCCCAGACCGCCGGCACCGACCGCGCCGCCCATGGCGGAGTAACCCACCAGGGTGATTAGGGTGATGGTCGCGGCGTTGACCAGGCCCGGTAGGGCTTCCGGCAGCAACACTTTCTTAATGATCTGCATCGGCGTGGCGCCCATGGCGCGCGCCGCTTCCACCAGACCGGACGGGATCTCCAGCAGGGCGTTTTCCACCATGCGCGCGATGAACGGCGCGGCGCCCACGGTCAACGGCACGATGGCCGCCTGAAGACCGATCGAGGTACCGACGATCATGCGGGTAAAAGGAATCATCCAAACCAACAGGATAATGAACGGGATGGAACGGAAGATGTTCACCAGCCCGGACAGGATCTTATACAGCGAATTGTTGGCGATGATCTGCCCCGGGCGGGTCACATACAGCAGCACGCCTACCGGCAGGCCGAGCACGAAACCGAAGAAGCCGGAGACAAAGGTCATCATGACGGTTTCCCACACGCCACGTGCCATCAACCACATCATTGCCTCAGACATAACCCAGAACCTCTACTTTTACCTGATTTTCTTGCAGGAACTTAATCGTCGCCAGCGCGTCTTCGTCGCTGCCGTGCAGCTCCGCCAGCATCACGCCGAATTTCACGCCGCCGGCATAATCCATCTGGGCGCTGATAATGTTGTTGTTCACGTTGAAGCGGCGAGCGGCTTCAGACAGCAGCGGCGCATCGACCGACTGGCCGGTGAATTCCAGGCGCAGCAGCGGCTGACGGTCGCCCTGGCGCTCCGGCGACAGGCGCGCGGCGTAGTCGTCCGGAATATCCAGATGCAGCGTGGACTGAATGAACTGTTGGGCCAGCGGGGTTTTCGGGTGTGAGAACACTTCGCTGACGCTGTCTTTTTCGATCAGTTGCCCCTGGCTGATGACCGCGACCTGGTCGCAGATGCGTTTCACCACGTCCATTTCATGGGTGATGAGCAGAATGGTCAGGCCCAGACGGCGGTTGATGTCTTTCAGCAGTTCCAGGATGGAACGGGTGGTGGCCGGATCCAGCGCGCTGGTGGCTTCGTCGCACAGCAGCACTTTGGGGTTACTGGCCAGCGCGCGCGCGATCGCCACGCGCTGTTTCTGGCCGCCGGACAGGTTGGCCGGATAGGCGTCGTGTTTGTCCGCCAGGCCGACCAGCTCCAGCAGTTCGGTCACGCGCTTTTTGATCTCGGCGCGCGGCGTATTGTCCAGCTCCAGCGGCAGCGCGACGTTGCCGAACACCGTGCGGGAAGAGAGCAGGTTGAAGTGCTGGAAGATCATGCCGATTTGGCGACGGGCGCGCGTCAGTTCGCTTTCCGACAGCGAAGTCAGATCCTGACCATCGACCAGCACCTGGCCGGACGTTGGGCGCTCCAGCATGTTGGCGCAGCGAATCAGCGTGCTTTTACCGGCGCCGGAGGAACCGATGACGCCATAGATTTGCCCTGCAGGGACGTGAAGGGTCACGTCAGAGAGCGCGGTAATGGTGCGCGAACCCTGCTGGAACACTTTAGTGATGTTAGAAAGTTTAATCATATTCTTCTTATTTTAGCGTGGTTGCCCGTGGCTAGATAAAAGTAAACCTCGGCGTGGAACCAAGGTATGGATCAGATGTTAAGGCGTCTAGACGTCTAAGTCAACGGCCAGCGACGTTCTCCGGCGTTCTCAGTGCGGGGTAAAACATGCGATACTGTCAGCGTATTCAGCCCCTCAGGAGCAAAGCGGTGACACAAAGCGTTCCAGCAATTTTTCTCGATCGTGACGGTACGATTAATGTTGACCATGGTTATGTCCATGAAATCGACAACTTCCACTTTATTGACGGCGTGATTGACGCCTGTCGCGAACTCAAAAAGATGGGCTTCGCGTTGGTGATGGTGACCAACCAGTCCGGCATTGCGCGCGGCAAGTTCAGCGAAGACCAATTTATGTACCTGACCGAGTGGATGGATTGGTCGCTGGCCGATCGCGATGTCGACTTCGACGGCATCTATTTCTGCCCGCATCATCCGGAGGCGGCAGTAGAGGAGTATCGTCAGGTGTGCGACTGCCGTAAACCGCAGCCGGGCATGCTGTTGCAAGCACAGCAGGAATTGAACATCGATATGGCCGCTTCTTATATGGTGGGGGATAAACCGGAAGACATGCAGGCGGCGATCGCGGCCGGCGTTGGCACTAAGGTGCTGGTGCGTACCGGCAAGCCGGTGACCGAGCAGGGCGAAAAGCTGGCCGATTGGGTGCTAAATAGCCTGGCGGACCTGCCGGCAGCCATCAAAAAGCGGGTTTAATAGGCGTTACGAATGAATAGTGAGCGGTCAGATAAAAAATGCAGATTATCGCTTGTCATTCTGAACCGGCTCCCTATAATGCGCCTCCATCGACACGGAACATGTGAACAACTTCACAGAGTATCCGGGGGTCGCAGAGAAAAAATCCTGAAAATTAGGGTTGACTCTGAAAGAGGAAAGCGTAATATACGCCACCTCGAGTTAGCAAGCGAAAGCGCCTAACTCACTGCTCTTTAACAATTTATCAGACAATCTGTGTGGGCACTCCACAAGACGATATCCAGCATCTTCGGATGCAAAAAAATATCAAGTCTTGAAGAGTGACTAACTGAAGTAAAATTCATGCAGTAAATCTTTGAGCATCGCTTCTCGAGTGGAAGCAAATCAAGCTTTTAATTGAAGAGTTTGATCATGGCTCAGATTGAACGCTGGCGGCAGGCTTAACACATGCAAGTCGAGCGGTAGCACAGGGGAGCTTGCTCCCTGGGTGACGAGCGGCGGACGGGTGAGTAATGTCTGGGAAACTGCCTGATGGAGGGGGATAACTACTGGAAACGGTAGCTAATACCGCATAACGTCGCAAGACCAAAGAGGGGGACCTTCGGGCCTCTTGCCATCAGATGTGCCCAGATGGGATTAGCTAGTAGGTGGGGTAATGGCTCACCTAGGCGACGATCCCTAGCTGGTCTGAGAGGATGACCAGCCACACTGGAACTGAGACACGGTCCAGACTCCTACGGGAGGCAGCAGTGGGGAATATTGCACAATGGGCGCAAGCCTGATGCAGCCATGCCGCGTGTGTGAAGAAGGCCTTCGGGTTGTAAAGCACTTTCAGCGAGGAGGAAGGTGGTGAACTTAATACGTTCATCAATTGACGTTACTCGCAGAAGAAGCACCGGCTAACTCCGTGCCAGCAGCCGCGGTAATACGGAGGGTGCAAGCGTTAATCGGAATTACTGGGCGTAAAGCGCACGCAGGCGGTTTGTTAAGTCAGATGTGAAATCCCCGGGCTCAACCTGGGAACTGCATTTGAAACTGGCAAGCTAGAGTCTCGTAGAGGGGGGTAGAATTCCAGGTGTAGCGGTGAAATGCGTAGAGATCTGGAGGAATACCGGTGGCGAAGGCGGCCCCCTGGACGAAGACTGACGCTCAGGTGCGAAAGCGTGGGGAGCAAACAGGATTAGATACCCTGGTAGTCCACGCTGTAAACGATGTCGATTTGGAGGTTGTGCCCTTGAGGCGTGGCTTCCGGAGCTAACGCGTTAAATCGACCGCCTGGGGAGTACGGCCGCAAGGTTAAAACTCAAATGAATTGACGGGGGCCCGCACAAGCGGTGGAGCATGTGGTTTAATTCGATGCAACGCGAAGAACCTTACCTACTCTTGACATCCAGAGAACTTAGCAGAGATGCTTTGGTGCCTTCGGGAACTCTGAGACAGGTGCTGCATGGCTGTCGTCAGCTCGTGTTGTGAAATGTTGGGTTAAGTCCCGCAACGAGCGCAACCCTTATCCTTTGTTGCCAGCGGTTCGGCCGGGAACTCAAAGGAGACTGCCAGTGATAAACTGGAGGAAGGTGGGGATGACGTCAAGTCATCATGGCCCTTACGAGTAGGGCTACACACGTGCTACAATGGCATATACAAAGAGAAGCGACCTCGCGAGAGCAAGCGGACCTCATAAAGTATGTCGTAGTCCGGATTGGAGTCTGCAACTCGACTCCATGAAGTCGGAATCGCTAGTAATCGTAGATCAGAATGCTACGGTGAATACGTTCCCGGGCCTTGTACACACCGCCCGTCACACCATGGGAGTGGGTTGCAAAAGAAGTAGGTAGCTTAACCTTCGGGAGGGCGCTTACCACTTTGTGATTCATGACTGGGGTGAAGTCGTAACAAGGTAACCGTAGGGGAACCTGCGGTTGGATCACCTCCTTACCTAAAGATATTAGTTCGAGTGGCGTGCTCACACAGATTGTCTGATAGAAAGTAACGAGCAGAAATACCTTTATAGGCTTGTAGCTCAGGTGGTTAGAGCGCACCCCTGATAAGGGTGAGGTCGGTGGTTCAAGTCCACTCAGGCCTACCACTTCTTCGAAGTGGAAAAGGTACTGCACGTGACTGTATGGGGCTATAGCTCAGCTGGGAGAGCGCCTGCCTTGCACGCAGGAGGTCAGCGGTTCGATCCCGCTTAGCTCCACCATATAGTCCGGTATTTAATACTTCAGAGTATATTGGCGACAGTATGCTGCGAAGTATTTTGCTCTTTAACAATCTGGAACAAGCTGAAAATTGAAACATGACGGCTGAAATTTATCCCTCCGTAGATGTACTGGGATGAAGAGTAACCTGTCATAGAGTCTCTCAAATGTTTGCAGCGCGAACGATGGAAACATCTTCGGGTTGTGAGGTTAAGTGACTAAGCGTACACGGTGGATGCCTAGGCAGTCAGAGGCGATGAAGGGCGTGCTAATCTGCGAAAAGCGTCGGTAAGGTGATATGAACCGTTATAACCGGCGATACCCGAATGGGGAAACCCAGTGTGTTTCGACACACTATCATGTCATGAATACATAGTGGCATGAGGCGAACCGGGGGAACTGAAACATCTAAGTACCCCGAGGAAAAGAAATCAACCGAGATTCCCCCAGTAGCGGCGAGCGAACGGGGAGGAGCCCAGAACCTGAATCGGCTTGTGTGTTAGTGGAAGCGTCTGGAAAGTCGCGCAGCAAAGGGTGATAGCCCCGTACACTAAAATGCACAGGTCGTGAGTTCGATGAGTAGGGCGGGACACGTGACATCCTGTCTGAATATGGGGGGACCATCCTCCAAGGCTAAATACTCCTGACTGACCGATAGTGAACCAGTACCGTGAGGGAAAGGCGAAAAGAACCCCGGCGAGGGGAGTGAAATAGAACCTGAAACCGTGTACGTACAAGCAGTGGGAGCACCTTCGTGGTGTGACTGCGTACCTTTTGTATAATGGGTCAGCGACTTATATTTTGTAGCAAGGTTAACCGTATAGGGGAGCCGTAGGGAAACCGAGTCTTAACTGGGCGATTAGTTGCAAGGTATAGACCCGAAACCCGGTGATCTAGCCATGGGCAGGTTGAAGGTTGGGTAACACTAACTGGAGGACCGAACCGACTAATGTTGAAAAATTAGCGGATGACTTGTGGCTGGGGGTGAAAGGCCAATCAAACCGGGAGATAGCTGGTTCTCCCCGAAAGCTATTTAGGTAGCGCCTCGTGAACTCATCTTCGGGGGTAGAGCACTGTTTCGGCTAGGGGGCCATCCCGGCTTACCAAACCGATGCAAACTCCGAATACCGAAGAATGTTATCACGGGAGACACACGGCGGGTGCTAACGTCCGTCGTGAAGAGGGAAACAACCCAGACCGCCAGCTAAGGTCCCAAAGTCATGGTTAAGTGGGAAACGATGTGGGAAGGCATAGACAGCCAGGATGTTGGCTTAGAAGCAGCCATCATTTAAAGAAAGCGTAATAGCTCACTGGTCGAGTCGGCCTGCGCGGAAGATGTAACGGGGCTAAACCATGCACCGAAGCTGCGGCAGCGACGCTTAGGCGTTGTTGGGTAGGGGAGCGTTCTGTAAGCCGTTGAAGGTGGCCTGTGAGGGTTGCTGGAGGTATCAGAAGTGCGAATGCTGACATAAGTAACGATAAAGCGGGTGAAAAGCCCGCTCGCCGGAAGACCAAGGGTTCCTGTCCAACGTTAATCGGGGCAGGGTGAGTCGACCCCTAAGGCGAGGCTGAAAAGCGTAGTCGATGGGAAACAGGTTAATATTCCTGTACTTGGTGTTACTGCGAAGGGGGGACGGAGAAGGCTAGGCTAGCCGGGCGACGGTTGTCCCGGTTTAAGCGTGTAGGGGGTGTGACCTGGTAAATCCGGTTGCATACTAACCCTGAGGCGTGATGACGATGCACTACGGTGCAGAAGTAGTTGATGCCCTGCTTCCAGGAAAATCCTCTAAGCATCAGGTAACATTAAATCGTACCCCAAACCGACACAGGTGGTCAGGTAGAGAATACCAAGGCGCTTGAGAGAACTCGGGTGAAGGAACTAGGCAAAATGGTGCCGTAACTTCGGGAGAAGGCACGCTGGCATGTAGGTGAAGTCCCTCGCGGATGGAGCTGAAGCCAGTCGAAGATACCAGCTGGCTGCAACTGTTTAATAAAAACACAGCACTGTGCAAACACGAAAGTGGACGTATACGGTGTGACGCCTGCCCGGTGCTGGAAGGTTAATTGATGGGGTCAGCCGCAAGGCGAAGCTCTTGATCGAAGCCCCAGTAAACGGCGGCCGTAACTATAACGGTCCTAAGGTAGCGAAATTCCTTGTCGGGTAAGTTCCGACCTGCACGAATGGCGTAATGATGGCCAGGCTGTCTCCACCCGAGACTCAGTGAAATTGAACTCGCTGTGAAGATGCAGTGTACCCGCGGCAAGACGGAAAGACCCCGTGAACCTTTACTATAGCTTGACACTGAACATTGAGCCTTGATGTGTAGGATAGGTGGGAGGCTTTGAAGCGTGGACGCCAGTCTGCGTGGAGCCATCCTTGAAATACCACCCTTTAATGTTTGATGTTCTAACTCGGCCCCGTAATCCGGGGTGAGGACAGTGTCTGGTGGGTAGTTTGACTGGGGCGGTCTCCTCCCAAAGAGTAACGGAGGAGCACGAAGGTTAGCTAATCACGGTCGGACATCGTGAGGTTAGTGCAAAGGCATAAGCTAGCTTGACTGCGAGAGTGACGGCTCGAGCAGGTACGAAAGTAGGTCTTAGTGATCCGGTGGTTCTGAATGGAAGGGCCATCGCTCAACGGATAAAAGGTACTCCGGGGATAACAGGCTGATACCGCCCAAGAGTTCATATCGACGGCGGTGTTTGGCACCTCGATGTCGGCTCATCACATCCTGGGGCTGAAGTAGGTCCCAAGGGTATGGCTGTTCGCCATTTAAAGTGGTACGCGAGCTGGGTTTAGAACGTCGTGAGACAGTTCGGTCCCTATCTGCCGTGGGCGTTGGAAGATTGAGAGGGGTTGCTCCTAGTACGAGAGGACCGGAGTGAACGCACCACTGGTGTTCGGGTTGTCATGCCAATGGCATTGCCCGGTAGCTAAGTGCGGAAAAGATAAGCGCTGAAAGCATCTAAGCGCGAAACTTGCCTCAAGATGAGTCTTCCCTGGGCCTTTAAGGCCCCTGAAGGAACGTTTAAGACTAAGACGTTGATAGGCTGGGTGTGTAAGTGCAGCGATGCATTGAGCTAACCAGTACTAATGATCCGTGAGGCTTAACCTTACAACACCGAAGGTGTTTTTAGAGAGATTTTCAGCGAAGTTCCGAGATTGGTTCTGATGGCTTCACGGGAGTGATGCGGTTGGAATGAAACAGAATTTGCCTGGCGGCAATAGCGCGGTGGTCCCACCTGACCCCATGCCGAACTCAGAAGTGAAACGCCGTAGCGCCGATGGTAGTGTGGGGTCTCCCCATGCGAGAGTAGGACACTGCCAGGCATCAAATAAAGCCGAAAACCCTGAACTGACGTTCAGGGCTTTTTGCTATGCGTAAAATGGAAAATCCCCGTTGTAATCCGCTTCAGCTTTCATCGTACTGTTTAATATTCATCACAAAACCAACGCATTGTTTCTCTGAATATCAGATATTCTTCGTCCGCTATTAAGTTTGGCTGTTAACTTATAAATAACAATAAAGTAACACCTGGCGGCAGGACGCCGAATTTCATCATTGCTATGGCTCGGAGAAAACATCATGACAGAAACAACCTCGGCTCTTGGGGATGAGCACGGCACCGAACAGGGAGCGCTGGATAACAAGAAACGCATTTTCGCTATCGTCGGGGCTTCGTCAGGCAATCTGGTGGAGTGGTTTGATTTTTACGTCTACTCCTTCTGCTCAATCTACTTTGCTGCCTCATTTTTTCCGGCGGGCAACAGTACGACACAGCTGCTGCAAACCGCCGGGGTATTCGCCGCCGGCTTCTTCATGCGACCTATCGGCGGTTGGTTATTCGGCTACATCGCTGACAAGCATGGCCGGAAAAACTCGATGCTGATTTCGGTCTGCATGATGTGCGCCGGATCGCTGGTGATCGCCTGCCTGCCGACTTATGAATCAATCGGCAGCTGGGCGCCGGCGCTGCTGCTGATTGCCCGCCTGTTCCAGGGGTTGTCGGTAGGGGGGGAGTATGGCACCAGCGCCACCTACATGAGCGAGGTGGCAATCAAGGGGCGGCGTGGCTTCTACGCCTCGTTCCAGTACGTGACGCTGATCGGCGGGCAACTGTTGGCGCTGCTGGTTTTGGTGATCCTGCAGCAAATATTGTCCGGCGAAGAGCTGAAAGCCTGGGGATGGCGTATTCCGTTTGCCTTGGGGGCGGTGTTGGCGGTGGTGGCGCTGTACCTGCGCCGCTCGCTGAATGAAACCTCCGATGCGAAGACGCGTAACCACAAAGATGCCGGTTCGCTGACGGGGCTGTGGAAGAACCGCAAGGCGTTCCTGATGGTGCTGGGCTTTACCGCCGCCGGTTCGCTGACCTTCTACACCTTCACCACCTACATGCAAAAATACCTGGTGAACACCGCTGGTATGGACGCCAAGCTGGCCAGCGCCATCATGACCGTGGCGCTGTTCGTCTTTATGCTGCTGCAGCCGGCGGTAGGCGCGTTTTCGGACAAAATCGGCCGTCGCAGCTCGATGCTGATCTTCTCAGCCTTCGCCACGGTGTTGACGGTGCCGATCCTGTTTGCCTTGAAAGAGGTGACCAACCCCTTTATGGCGTTCGGTCTGATCGTGTTGGCGCTGTTCGTTGTCAGCTTTTACACCGCGATCAGCGGGTTGCTTAAAGCCGAGATGTTCCCGCCGGAGGTACGCGCGTTAGGGGTAGGCTTGTCTTATGCGGTGGCGAATGCCCTGTTCGGTGGTTCGGCGGAATATGTCGCGTTGTCGCTTAAATCGTTTGGCGTGGAGAACGCTTTCTTCTGGTACGTTTCCGGCATGTGCCTGCTGGCGTTGCTGGTCTCGCTCCGGTTGCATCGCAAAGGCAAGGAGATACAGCTGTAATAAAAACCCCGGCCTTGGCTGGGGTCAGAGTCCATCTTACAGGATACGGCTAATCAGCCGATCGATGCGGATACGCCGCAGACGGCGAATCAGCTTACGCACCTTGATCGGGTACTGCTGAATGCTTTGCAGCTCCTGATAATGGCCGACCACGGTGGTGTGAGTGCGGATGCATTCCAGCTCTTTTTGCCGCTGCTCGCGCATTTCCTGCTTGGGATCGTGGATCAGAATGGCGTTTTCCAGATCCAGCCGCCAGGCGCGCGGGTTGAGGTTATTGCCGGTAATCAGCTGCCACTCTTCGTCTACCCACATGCCTTTCAGGTGATAGCTGTTATCGCCATCCTTCCACAGACGCACGATCAGCTGCCCGGTGTCGATATAACGCTGCAAGCGGCTCAGAAAGCGGCGCAGGTTGATCTCGTACAGGTAGGGCAGCGCGCCGATGATTTTGAACGGCTGGTCCTCCGGAATATAGAAGTCGTTGGCGGTCTTGTCGCCGACGATGATCTCCACCTGTTTGCCCTGGCGCAGCAGATAAATGATGTTGCGCACCAGCAGCGCCGGCAGGTTGAAATAGGGAGTACACAGCGTCAGTTTCTGGTCGGCGCACGACATCAGGTGATGAATGGTTTTATTCAGCACGCTTTGCTTGCCAAGCCCAACCAGCGGCGTCACCGCCAGCTCATCGTTGCCGGCCTTGCCGCGGAAGTGGTAACCCGCGCGGCGCAGGGCGAAACGGAACAGACGGGTCTCGTTTTTGATCTCCGGGCTTTTCGGCCGATCGCTGCGATCGAGGCGTTGTACGGCGCCGGCGGTGAGCAGATGCTGCTTGATGTAATCGATCAGGGTATCGGCCAACACCTCATTGGTGATCAGCTGGTAGCGATCGTAACGGTATTTCTCATGCTGATGCAGATAAACGTCGTTGATGCTGGCGCCGCTGTAGATCACGGTATCGTCGACCACAAAGCCCTTCAGGTGCAGAACGCCCAACGCTTCGCGGGTATTGACCGGCACGCCGTAGATCGGCACCGACTGTTCCGGATGTTGGCTGGCCATGGCGCAGTACCAGTCGGCGTTGGTATTGGCGGCGGCGGCGCCGATTCGCCCGCGCTGTGCGCGGTGCCAGTCGACCAGTACGCAGATTTCCAGCTCGGGCCGACGCTGCTTGGCTTGATACAGCGCGTTGAGGATCTCGCGCCCGGCGTCGTCATGCTCCAGATACAGGGCCACCAGATAGATGCGTTGGGTGGCGTTGGCGATGGCGCTCAGCAGCGTGGTGCGAAAATCGGACGGCGTGTACAACGTACGAACATCAGCAACCGTCTGGGGGAGTTTGGGCAGTTGTGCAAGGTGTTGTTGATGTTTGCTACGTTTAAATTTTGACAACATCACAGTGCGTTTCTTCTCTCATGATTGATGGCCGGAACGCCACAGGCATAAAAACAATAAACCGAATAATCGGGCGATAATACCATTAGTTGCCCCGATTGTGCGTATGTTTTGGCGTTAAGTGGTGGATTCGTAGCGCATTGCGACGCAGGTCACTGCGCGTCGGCGGCCTGCAGCGGCAGCGTCAGATTGACGATGCCGTCCTCAAGCTGCACCTCGATGCCAAAGCCCAGTCGCTGCGCCAGCGCGATCATGCCGCGGTTATTCGGCATGGTGATGCCGCTCAGGCGGGTCAGGCCATGCGCGCGCGCGTAGGCGATCATTTTCTCCAGTAGCTGACGGCCTAGGCCCACGCCTTTGAGATCGGAACGCACCAGTACGGCGAACTCGGCGTCGGTGTTGTCCGGATCGGACAGCGCGCGGGTCACACCGATGATCTCGTCTGCGCGCACCGCCACAAAGGCCATTTCTCGATCGTAGTCGATCTGCGTCATGTTGGCCAAATCGTCATGGGTAAACTCGTTGATCTCGCTGAAGTAGCGATAATAGAGGTCTTCCTTGGTCACCCGGTCGATGAAATGTTTCAGCGCCGGTTCGTCTTCCGGCAGGATCGGGCGGAACAGGCACTGGCTGCCGTCTTTCAACGCGATGGTCTCTTCCAGCTCATGCGGATAAGGGCGGATCGCCAGCCGCGCCTGCGGATCGCCGCTGAACGGCGCGAGCTGCATCGAAACGTCCAGCAGGGTGAATTCGCTGCCGGAGGCCAACACCGGGTGAATATCCAGCCGGGCGATCTCCGGGCAGTCGAGGATCAGGTTGGAGACCTGCACCAGCAAGCGGCTTAGTCCAGGGATATCTAAAGGCCGCAGCGCGCTGCGCCCGCGGATCTTGCCGCCTTTCACCGCCTGCAGCACCAGATAACGCGCCAGCGCCATGTTCAGCGGCGGCAGCGCGACCGCCACCTGATTTTCCTGGCGCCACTCTACGCCGCCTTCTCCCAGCATGATCAACGGGCCGAAAATGGCATCCTGCTCCACCGCGATGCGCAGCTCCTGGGCGCCTGCGCGGTTGGCCATGCTCTGCACCAACAGGCCATGGATGCGCGCCTGGGGGTAGGTACGCTTCACACGGTCGAGGATCGCCTCCGCCGCGCGCTGCACTTCGGTCGCGGTGCGCAGGTAGAGCATCACGCCCTGAACTTCCGATTTGTGCGGAATATCCGGCGAACGCAGCTTCAGCGCCACCGGGTAGCCGATCTGCTCGGCGATGTGCACCGCTTCGGCGCTGTCTTCGGCGATCCAGGTCGGCAGGGTGCTCAGGTCATAAGCCTGCAGAATGGATTGCACCTCGTGGGTATCCAACTGGGTGGCGCCTTCGGCCAGCGCCTGATGGATCAGGCGGTGAGCGTCGGCGGTATTGGCGGTCAGGCCGACCGGCAGCGCCGGGGTCTCTTTCAGCTGCTTTTGGTTGCGGCGGTATTCCACCATATGCATAAAGGCGGTGACCGCGCCTTCCGGCGTGCGGTAGGTGGGAATGGCGGCCTCGGTAAACTGCCGGCGCGCCTCTTGAGAAGAGTATTCGCCGCACCAGTTGGTCAGCAAGGTGATGCGCTTGCCGCGCGTATGGCGATGCAGCGCGTCAATCAGCCGCTGCGCCGTGGCGGTGCCCGGCGCCGCCGCACTCGGCGCATGGATCAGAAGCAGCGCGTCATAGTCGTGGCTGTCGAGCAGCGCTTCGAGAGCCGCCAGGTAGCGCTGCGGCGTGGCGTCATCGCGCAGATCGAGCGGGTTGCCGGCGCGAATGAAATCCGGCAGCGCATCGCTCAGCTTCGCCAGGCTTTCCTCGCTCAGCGTCGCCAGCTTGCCGTTGCGGCCGAGCAGTTCGTCCAGCGCCATCGCCGCCGGCGCCGCGCCGTTGCTGACGATCATCAACCGTTCCCCCCGCAGCGGATGCATATGGCTGAGGGTTTCCACCGCGGAGAACAGCTCGTGAGTATCCTGCACGCGCAGCAGGCCGGCGCGCTGGATGGCGGCGTCATAAGCGGCGTCCAGCCCCAGCTGGCTGTTGAGCAGTAATTGCGCCTGTTGGCTGCGGCCGCTTTTGATCACCAGAATGGGCTTGTTGCGTGAGGCGCTGCGCGAGGCGGAGAGAAAGCGTCGTGCGTCGCTGATGTTTTCCAGATACAGCAGGATGGCGCTGGTCTTGCTGTCGCGCGCCAAAAAGTCTAGCAGGTCGTCGACGTCGATGTCCAGGCTGTCGCCCAGCGCGATGAAGTAGGAGAAGCCGACTTCGCGCTGCTGCGCCCAGTCGAGAATGGTGTTGGCCACGGCGGCGGACTGCGAGATAAACGCCAGCTTGCCCTTTTGGATCGGCACCGGCGAGAAGCTGGCGTTGATGCCCTGCCACGGCGCCAGCAGCCCCAGGCTGTTGGGGCCCAACAGCCGCATGGCGTGGCGCTGCGCGCAGGCCTTCAGCTCGGCGAACTGTTCCGGTGGCGAAGAGAGCACGATGGCGGTTTTGCAGCCGCGTTGGCCCAGCGCGTCGATCAGCGCCAGATTACGCTTGGCGTGGGTGCAGATGATCGCCAGATCCGGCGTCAGCGGCAGGCTGGCGACGTCGGGATAGGCCATGACGCCGCATACCGCCTTGTAGCGCGGCGTCACCGGCAAGATGGGCCCGCCAAAACCGCCGGCCAGCAGGTTGCTCATCATCAGGTTGCCGGCACGGCCCGGCTGCTGCGAAGCGCCCAGCACGGCGATCGATTTGGGACGTAGTAGCGCTTCTAACCCTCGCTGGCTCATGCACGGCTCCTTTTGGCAACGTTACGCCTGATTTTAGGCGCTTTATGGCTACATTGCTGTGACCGGTGCCTCCGGCCGGGTCGGTTTTCCCGCCAGATACTGTTGACGGAAATAGCGGAAATGCTGATTCAATCCGTCGGCGGCCGGCAGATCGCCCGCCTGTTGCAACAGGGCTGCGGCCACTTCCGCCGTACAGTGCTGCTCGGCGCGGCTGGCTTCGCGCAGCTGATAGTCGGATGCGGCATCGACGTTGAGTGAAAACACCGGGAATTGATTGAGATACGGGCTTTTACGGAACATTTTGCGCGCTTCTGCCCAGGTGCCGTCCAGCATGATGAACAGCGGCGGTTTACCGCCGACGGGCAGCTCATTGAACACCGGCCGTTCGGCGTCGGCGTAGGACGCGGGGAACACCACATAAGGCTGCCGCGTCGGATCGTTGATGGCTGCCAGCAGGGCGGGATCGACCTCGGTACGCGACCAGAGGAACGCCTGGGTGTCCGGCAGGATATCGGCGATCAGGCGCCCGGTGTTGCTGGGCTTGAGCGGCTCGGCGCCGAACATGATCAGGCAGAAGCGGCTGCCGGCCTGCTGCGGGCGAATGGTGTCACACAGGCAGTTTTTATGCGGCAGCAGGCAACCCTGACAACGCGCCACCCGGCAACCGCGCGCCAAAAAAGGGCGGGTGGCGCGGTCTAAACGGAATTGGCGCAGGCGAAGTACGGCGTTGTCGGTCATAACGATCCTGGGGGAAAAACCGCTATTGTAACGCAGAAAAAAGCCCGCCGGGAGGGGCGGGCTCGATCGGGGCGCGTTCGCGCGCGATGGCGGGATACGGCCTATACTTGCGGAATCACACTAACTCGTTGAGCCAGTTGTCAAACGGCGCCTTCGGCATCGCGCCGTTGAGCATGTCGACCATCTTGCCCTGACGGAACACCATGATGGTCGGGATGCTGCGGATGCGGAAACGGGCGCTCAGCTCCGGTTCGGCTTCGGTGTTCACTTTCACGAAGCGCACTTTGCCGGCGCGCTCTTCGGCCACGTCTTCAAAGATCGGCGCAAAGCTGCGGCACGGGCCGCACCACGGCGCCCAGAAATCGACCACGACCGGCAGATCGTCCTGCAGCAACTGGTCCAGCGTGGCGGCGGTGGCGTTGATCACTTCACCGTCGAAGAGCTCGTGGCCGCAGCGGCCGCATTTCGCGTTGTCCGCCAGACGTTCTTCCGGCACACGGTTGGTGGCATTGCAAGCTGCACAAACTGTATTCATGTTGACCTCGGGTACTGAGAAAACCGGGTCCCCGCAACGCGGTTGCGGAGATGTTTCTTTAATGCTGACAATTATCGGCAAAACCCGGCGCGTGAACAATGAGGTTTGTTCAATGGATGTGATAGTTGGGAGCTTTTAGCGCAAGTTGGTGGCTTCGTGCACCAACATCAGGTAATCTTCGCGCCCTGCGCGTTGGTGGAGAAGACAATGAACGATTCATTTAGTGGCAAGAACGGTAAAGTCAAAGTGATGTACGTCCGCAATGACGACGACAATGGCGATGACCGCAACAAGAATAAACGTCCGGCTGGCAAAGGCCGTCCGGCTGACGGTGCGCGCTCGGGCCGCACTGGTCAAGACAAGGCGCGTGGCGGCAACGATCGCCGCGGCGCCGACTCCCGCCGCAGTGAAAGCGATCGTCCTCGCCGTCCGGCGCGCACTGAAGATCGCGGTGGCAACGAGTCACCGTGGAGAACCGTCTCGCGGGCACCGAATGAAGAGCCGGCGTTCGATCACGGTGGCATCAGCGGCAAAAGCTTCATCGATCCGGAACAGCTGCGCCGCCAGCGCGCGGAAGAAACCCGCGTTTACGGTGAAAACGCCTGTCAGGCGCTGTTCGCCAGCCGCCCGGAAGCGATCGTGCGCGCCTGGTTCGTGCAGTCGGTCACGCCGCGCTTCCGTGAAGCGCTGCGCTGGATGGCGGCTAACCGCAAAGCCTACCACGTGGTGGATGAGGAAGAGCTGGCCAAGGCTTCCGGCACTGAGCACCACGGCGGCGTCTGCTTCCTGATCAAAAAGCGTCAGGGCCTGGATGCGCAGACCTACCTGAAAACCGCACCGGCGACCGACTGCGTGCTGGCGCTGGAAGAAGTGGGCAACCCGCACAACCTGGGCGCCATCGTCCGTTCGTGCGCCCACTTCGGCGTCAACGGCGTGCTGCTGCAGGATCCGGCGCTGCTGGAGTCCGGCGCGGCGGTGCGTACCGCAGAAGGCGGCGCGGAGCACATCAAGGCGATCAACGCCGATGATTTCCTGTCGGTGCTGGATACCTTCCGCAAGGCGGGTTACACCATCGTCACCACCTCCAGCCACAAAGGCACCGCGCTGGCGCAGGCCAAGCTGCCGGCCAAGATGGTGCTGGTGCTGGGCCAGGAGCGTGACGGCCTCAGCGACGGCGCCTGGCAACAGGGCGACATGAACGTGTCTATCGGCGGCACCGGCAAAGTGGAAAGCCTGAACGTTTCCGTGGCGACCGGCATTCTGCTGGCGGACTGGTGGCGTCAGAATCAGGCGTAATCTGTTCTACGTCGGATAAAAAAACGGGCGCCCCAGGGCGCCCGTTTCGTTTATTGAAGCTTAGTGAGCGCCGCCGCCCCCACCGCCGCCAGAGCTGAACGGCGGTTTCGCCACCCATACCAGCACCAGCAGTACCAGGAACACCCCGGCCGACAGCCAGAAGATCTCGTTGGCGGAGATGATCAGGCCCTGCGCGGTGATCTCGTTGGCGATATACGCCGACGCCTGCTGCTTGCTCATGCCGAGCTGCTCCAGTTGCCGGTACATCTCCTGCGACTGCGGGTTGTACGGGTTGACGAACTCCGTCAGCTGCGAATGGTGCTGCGATTCGCGCTGCGTCCACAGGGTGGTGGTGATCGAGGTACCGATCGAGCCCGCCAGGGTTCGCGTGAAGTTCGACAGGCTCGATGCCGCCGCCATACGCTCCGGCGGCAGGCCGGACAGCGTAATGGTGGTCAACGGCATGAAGAAGCAGGCGATGGCGAAGCCCTGGACGAACTGCGGCCAGGCGGAAGCGCCGAAGTCCATGCCCGGTTCAAACGTATAGGCGCGCCAGTAGAAGCACACGGCATACATGATGAAGCTGAAGGTCACCAGCCTGCGCATGTCGAGCCGGTTGCCGAACTTGCCGATGATCGGCGACAGCAGCACCGGGATCAGCCCGACCGGCGCCGACGCCAGCCCGGCCCAGGTGGCGGTATAGCCGTACACCTCTTGCAGCAGCTGCGGCAACAGCACGATGGCGCCGAAATACAGCATGTACGCCAGACTGATGCACAGGCAGCCGATGGTGAAGTTGCGCGACTTGAACAGCGACAGATCCACCACCGGATGGTCATCCGTCAGCTCCCAGACCACCAGGAACAACAGCGCTACGACCGCCACGACGGTCAGGGTGATGATCTCGGTCGAGTTGAACCAGTCCAGCTCCTTGCCCTGATCGAGCATCACCTGCAGCGAACCGATGCCGACGATCAGCAGCACCAGTCCAACCGTGTCGATCGGTTTGATCTCGGTTTTGGTTTCTCGCCCCTTCAGCGTCGCCATCGCCGCCATGATAACGAAGGCGCCGATCGGGATGTTGATGAAGAAGATCCAACCCCAATGGTAGTTGTCGCTGATGTAACCGCCGAGGATCGGCCCGAAGATCGGCGCGACGATCACGGTCATCGACCAGAGCGCCAGGGCCATCGCTCGCTTGGCGGGCGGGTAGTTGTTCAGCAACAGGCTCTGCGACAGCGGGATCAGCGGCCCGGCCACCACGCCCTGGATCACGCGGAAGAAGATCAGCATGCCGAGGCTGTTGGAGATGCCGCACAGCCAGGAAGCGAGGACGAACAGCGCGGTGGACCAGAGGAACAGCCGCACTTCGCCGATGCGCTTCGCCAGCCAGCCGGTGATCGGGATCGAGATGGCGTTCGCCACGCCGAACGAGGTGATCACCCAGGTCCCCTGCGAGTTGGAAGACCCGAGGTTACCGGCAATGGTGGGGATCGCCACGTTGGCGATGGTGGAGTCCAGCACCTGCATGAAGGTCGCCATGGCGAGCGCGACCGTCATCCAGGCGAGCTGGGCGCCTTCAAGCGGTTTCTGTGGCAAGATGGCCTCCCGCGCGCTTAGCCGGCGTTCGCATGGATCACGTCGGCGATCAGCTGGTTAACCGGCGCCAGATTCAACGCCAGCGCGTCGCTCTGGTACAGCGGTTTGTCGCGCACCACGTCAGACAGCACGCGGCCGTCCAGATTGGCGGTGTCGACGGTCACCAGCGTCGAAAGACCGATGCGCAGCGGATGATCGGCCACCTGCTTGGCGTCGAGCTCAATACGCACCGGCAGACGTTGCACCACCTTGATCCAGTTGCCGGTGGCGTTCTGGGCCGGCAGCAGCGAGAAGGCGCTGCCGGTGCCCATGTCGATACCGACCACTTTGCCTTGATACACCACGTCGTCACCGTAGACGTCGCTGACTACCGTTGCCGGCTGGCCGATGCGCATGTTGGCGATCTGGGTTTCCTTGAAGTTGGCGTCAACCCAGATGTGATCGGCCGGCACCACCGCCATCAGCGGCGAACCGGCGGCGATCTGCGCGCCGACCTGCACGCTGCGGCGCGAGACATAACCGGTAATGGGGCTGATCACTTTGGTACGCTGCAGCGCCAGCCAGGCATCGCGCATCTGCGCGGCGGCCTGTTGGATTGCCGGCTGCTGTTCCAGCGGGGTATTCAGTACCATCGCCTGGTTGGCGTTGTATTGCTGCACCGCCACTTCCAGCGCGGCCTTGGCGCTGTCGACCGCATCGCGAGCGTGTTGCAGCTCTTCGCGGCCGATGGCGTCAACGCTGCCCAGCACCACGCGGCGTTTCAGATCGTTCTCGGCCTTGCTCAGATCGGTCTTGCGCAGGGCGATGTTGGCCTGATACTGCTTGCTGTTGATGATCAGCTGGTGGGTCTGACGCACGCTGTTGGCCAGGCCGGTTTTGGCGCGTTCAAACGCCTGCTCGGCATCGGTCGGATCGAGCGTCAGCAGTACGTCGCCCTGCTTGACGTAGTCGGTGTTGTCGAAATTGACGCTGTTCACGCTACCGGACACCTGGGCCATGATCTGCACCTGGTTGCCGGAGACGTAGGCGTCGTCGGTTTCCTGATGATGACGCAGCACCAGGAACCAATACACTAAGTAAGCCACCCCTATAACAATGAAAATAACCGTCAGCAACAGCAGCCAAAATTTACGCTGCTTCTTTTTGCCGCTCGGCTGCTGCGGGTTTTGGATTTCCGCGCTCGCGCTCATGGTGTTCTCCAAGCCTTATATTATTATGCTTTCGAATCCGCTGCGGCCGGGGCCTGATAGCCACCGCCCAGCGCACGGATCAGTCCTATCTTCGCCTGCAGTAAGTTGCTGCTGGCATTTAACTCCGCCTGTTGCTGCTGCAATAGCTGCGTCTGGCTGGTCAACAGATCGTCGCGCCCGATAATCCCTGCCTGGTAACGGGCGTTAGCGACCTGATACACCTGTTGCATCGACTGGGCCGCGGACGCCGCCTGCAGCTGCTGTTGCGCAGAACTCTGCTGGATGGTGATGGCGTCGGCGGTTTCCTGTACCGCATTCAGGATGGTTTGGTTATAGGATTCCACCGCTTCGTCATACAGCGCGGATTCCTCGCCCAGCTTGCTGCGCAGCGCCCCGGCGTGGAAGATCGGCAGCGAAATCGCCGGCATCACGTTCCAGGCCTGGCTGGCCGCTTCAAACAGATTCGGGCTGGTGCCACTGGTGTTGGTGGTCATCAGGCCGGCGAAGGCTGAAATGGTCAGGCTGGGGTAAAACTCCTTACGCGCGGCGCTGACGCGCTGGCTGTAAGACTCCACCAGCTGGCGTTGCGCGGCGATGTCCGGGCGTTTGCCCAGCAGATCCGCCGTCAGCTCGCCCTGCGGTGCCATCAGGTTGTCTGCGGGCAACGGCACCTGACGCAGGTGCTGCATGGCGTTCGGCCCTTGGCCCGCCAGCGCGGCGAGCTGGTGTCTGAGCTGTTCGATTTGCGACTGCAGCTGCAGAATCTGCTGTTTAGCGACGTCGGACTGCGCCTGGGTTTGTTGCGGCACGTCGACGCCGGTCAGCCCGGCCTGATAGCGCTGTTGGCGCAGCGCGGTCAGGCGTTCATTGTTGTTCACTTCCTGCTGCAGCAGCTTCTCGAGCGCCAGATTGCTTTGCAGCTGGTAGTAGGCGGACGCCACCGAACTGGTCAGCGTCAGCGCCGCCTGTTCCTGCTCGGCGCGCGCAGCGTTCACTTGCGCTTTGGCGGCGTTCACCTGGTTGCGGTATTTACCCCACCAGTCGAATTCGTACGCCAGGTTCAACCCCAGGGAGTTGGAGCTTGAATAGATCGGCTTATGCGGATACCCCAACCCCATATTGACGTTTTGCGGCACGCGTTGACGCTGGGTGCTGGCGTTCAGATCCAGGTTCGGCCCGTTGGCGGCGTTGGCTTCGCCCACCACGCTCTGCGCTTCGCGCACGCGGGCGGCGGCTTGACGCAGGGTCGGCGAGTTTTGCAGCGTCTGCGTCATCAGGGCATCCAACTGCGGATCCTTGAGGGCGCGCCACCACTGCGGGCTGACGGCCAGCGAACTGACTTTCGGCTGAGCCAACTGCAGGCTCTGCGGATCCATCAGCGTGGATTGCGGGGCAATATTATCGGTAGAAGCACACCCGGCCAGCAGCAATACGGCGAACAGCGGGGTGAATCTCCAGTTAAATGGGGATCGCATAATAGGTACCTGAACAGAAATTGTGAATTAGGATAACTGTTCTGTGATTTCCATTTGATCCAGACGTGCCAGCAATTTGCGCGTCAGCTGTTCCAGCTGTTTTTGCTCATCGTCGGTCAGCGTGGACCACAGGAAATGCAGACATTGGTGCTGCGGCGGCAGCAGTTGACTGAGAAATTCTTCCCCCTGCGGCGTCAGATGCAGATGCAGGCAGCGGCGATCGTTATCGCTTTCACGGCGCTCGATCCAACCGCGTTTCTCCAGCTCGTCGGCGATGCGGGTCGCATTGGTGCGCGAGGAGCCTAAGGCAGAGCTTAGCTCAGAAGGTTGGATGCTGTGGCTCTCCTGCGCATCCAGGGTAATCAGCGCCATAAACAGTGTTTCGTTAATCCCCTGCGCCTTCAGCATCTTGTTGCGATTTTCCAGCAACTTGCCTTGCATGTGCATGCACAGGCGGGTCAGCAGGATTTCCTGATACGGGAAATCTTTCTGCCGGGTGGCGCGGAAATTCAGCATTTGTTCTATGGGGGCAAACGAGCTTTCCATAATTTAGGGCCTCATTAATTTCGTTCGAGATAGTAACGACGGTGACTAATAATGTAAATGTTCAGCCGTGCGGATAATTTAGCAATTCGTGTCATTTGTCAGAGTTTGTAAAGATGTGGCGCATGAAAACGCCAAAGCGAAGCCAAACGTTCGGCGCGGCGTCAGCCTGGACCGAAAAGCATTAACAGCTTTAATGTGACGCCAAAGGCCGTCGCGCCGAGCAGCGTCGACAGAATGATGCTTTTACTGCGGTAGAAGCACAGCGCCAGCGCGGCGAACCCCGCCAACGTCGGCAGCAGCTTGTCCGGTTCGCGCATCACCACCGGCGTGCTGGAGACCACCAGCAGGGCGCAGATCGAGGCGATGCCAATGCTGTCGAGTAGCAGGGCGGCTTTACCGCGTTTGAGGCCGGGCTGGGCGCGCGCCGGCGCCAGCCGCAGCGGCAGATAACGGAACAAGTAATTGGCGCAACCCACCACCAGGCCGATCACCAGCACATCAGTGTTCATGGCTGGCCTCCGCAGGGGCAGGTTGGAACAGAGCGGCGACGCAACCGGCGCCGATGCCGGCCAAAATGGCAACCGGGATGGAGAACAGCACCACGCCGAGCAGCGCACCGGCCAATGAGGCAGCGATGGTCAGGCTCTGCGGGCGCCGGAAAGCGGCCAGCAGGAAACTGAGAAATAGCGCCGGCAGCATGAAGGCCAGCGAGGCCTCGATCACCGGGAACTGCTCCAGCGGGCCGTTGCCGAACAGCGCGCCGAGCGCGGTGCCGGCTACCCAGGAAAGCCAGGAACAGAGCGCGATGCCCAGCATCCAGTTTTCGCTCCAGCTGCGGTTATTGCGCATCAGCTTGGCGGTGGCGGCGGCGAAGACCTCATCGGTCAGACCAAAAGCCCACATTGCCGTTTTACCGGGCGACATGCGCGAGACGATACGGTGACGCAGCGCCGGGCCGTACAGCAGGTGGCGCACGTCCATCGCCATCACCGTCAACGCGGAGACCCACAGCGACATGCCGGCGCTCAGCAGGGCGGTGATCACGAACTGGCTGGCGCCGGCGTAGATGATGCAGGAGAAGAAAAGGCTTTCCAGTGGGGAAAAGCCCAGTTTGACGGCGCTGAGGCCGAAGGCGAACGCCACCGGGACATACCCGATGACGATCGGCAAACTGTCGACGACGCCGTTGGCGAAGGTGGCGCTGACGGCGGGCGGATTGAGGCTGTCTGCAGCTTGGCTTTGCATGGTTGTGGATCGCAGGGTAGATAGGACTTCAATAGTTTATGCCCAGAACATTACCAGAGAGTAAGTAATGTTTATACCCTGCACCGCTAATAAATTTCTTTAGTGACTATTTGCACGATAATCAGATTGTCGCTGGCCCTTGCGGATCGTGGTGCTTGCCGAGCCACCAGGTCAGCAGGTTGAGCAGGCATAACACCCCGCCGGCGGCGGCCACGCCGTACCAGCCGGCATGCTGATAGGCCGAGGCGGAGAGCAGAGAACCGAGCGCGCCGCCGATAAAGTAGCTGGTCATGTAGCCGGCTGTCAGGCGGTTGCGCGCGTCCGGCATGATGCGGTACATCACGCTCTGGTTGGTGACGTGCACCGCCTGCACCGCCAGATCGAGGATCAGAATGCCGGCGATCAGCGCCCATAGCGACTGTTTGGCTAACGCGATAGGGATCCAGGACAGCAGTAACAACACCAGGCCGACGGTGGTGGTCAACCCGGCTTTACCTTTGTCCGCCAGATGCCCGGCGCGCGAAGCGGCCAGCGCCCCGGCGGCGCCCACCAGGCCGAACAGCCCGATCACCCCCTCGGAATAGTTGAACGGCGGCGCGGCGAGCAGAAAGGCCATTGAGGTCCAGAGCACGCTGAAGTTGGCGAACGACAGGGCGCCGAGGATGGCGCGGGTGCGCAGCAGCGGCGTGCGGCAGAACAGGCTGAAGATCGAGGCCAGCAGCTGTGGGTAGTTCAGCCCGGAGTGTTGCTTATAGCGCGGCAGCGCGCGCCACAGGATCAGCGCCATCAGGATCATCAGCACGCTGGCGACCCAGTAGATGGTGCGCCAGCCGCCGAACGACGCCAGCGCGCCCGCGACGGTTCGCGCCAGCAGGATGCCGAGCAGCAGGCCGCTCATGATGATGCCAACGGTCTTGCCGCGCTTTTCCGGGTGGGCCAGCGTGGCGGCCAGCGGCACCAGGATCTGCGCCACTACCGAGAACAGCCCGGTGAGCGCGGTGCCGAGGATCATCATCGGCAGCGTGGCGGAAGTGGCGGTGATCAGCATGCCCCCGGCGGCCAGCAGCGTCATGAACACGATCAGGCCGCGGCGTTCGAACATATCGCCGAGCGGCACCAGCAGCAGCAGGCCGGTGGCGTAACCGAGCTGCGCGGCGGTGACGATAAAGCCGGCCTGGTTGACCGACAGGTTGAAACTGGTGGCGATGGTTTCCAGCAGCGGTTGCGCGTAATAGTTGCTGGCGACCGCCAGGCCGGTGGCGATGGCAATCAGCACGGTCAGCGCCGGGCTGAGGCCCGGATAGGCGTTTTGTGGATTCATGATTTTTTCATCACGGGAAGAAGATAGCGCGCAGTATCCGGCAACGCGTCTGCGGAAACCAATGTATAATTTTCATTTGATTTATCTCATTTTAAGATAGATGCCATGAACCTGAAACAGATCCGCTATGCGCTGGCGGTGGCGGAAGAACAGAGTTTCACCCGGGCGGCGCAGCGCTGCCATACGGTGCAGTCGGCGCTCAGCCACCAGATCGCAAAACTGGAAGAAGAGCTGGGCTGTACGCTGTTTGAACGCACCTCGCGCCGGGTGCGGTTGACCCCCGCCGGCCAGGCTTTCATTCCGTCGGCGCAGCGCCTATTGGCGGCGCAGCAGGCGCTGGTGGAAGAGGTGACCGCCGCCGGCGATGCGGTGTCCGGCACCCTGACCATCGGCACAATTTCAACCATAAACGCGATTGATCTGACCGAAAAGCTCGACAAGTTTCATCGCCACTATCCGGCGGTGAACATCCGCCTGTACGTTGGCATGAGCGAAGCCCTGCTGGAGGATGTGCGTCAGCAGAAGTGCGATATGGCGTTCGTCGGCATCTGGCCCGGCGATGTCGATTTACTGCCGATGTCGCACCGGCAGTTGACCGATGAGCCACTGGTGGCGCTGGTGGCGCCGCAGCACCCGCTGGCCAACCGCGAGCGGGTGAATCTGCAGGCGCTCGCGGAAGTGCCGCTGGTGGATTTCTACAGCGGCACCGGTGCGCGACGCCAAACCGATCGCGCCTTCCAGGCGGCGGGTATCCGCCGGCACGTCAGTTTTGAAATCGATCATATCGAATGGCTGGAAAATCTGGTGCGGCGCGGATTGGCGGCGGGTATCGTACCTGTCTCGACCGCGCAACGCTTAAGTGCGCTGGTGTCGATTCCGATTGAAGACGGGCCGCGGCGCCAGGTGTATTGCATCTGGCCGCAGCCTTTGTCGAACGCCGCCGCACGTTTTTTACAGTTCAGCGGCATCGATATGGCGGGGTAGGGGCGCGGCAAAGGCGGCGCCCCTGAACGGTTACGACTTCGCCGCTTCGGCGGCGGTTTTCACCCAGCCGTCGAAGGTCGCCTGGTGCGCTTTGATCCAGCCGTTAACGTGGTTCTGGATATCGGCTTCCGAAGCCTGGCCTTCATGCATGCGCAGGTTTTGCGCGTTGATGTCGGCGATCGGCAGCTTCATGATGGCGAACAGCTTGGCGGCCGCCGGATTGGCTTCGGCCCACTGCTTGTTGGCGGCGATGCGCATGGTGTTGACCGGGAAGCCGTAGTTGGCGCCGTTAGGCAGCTTGGTGTCGACGTTCTTCTGCTCGCCCGGCAGCGAGGAGAACGGCACCTGCAGCCAGACCACGTCGCGGCCCGGCACCATCACATCGCTGACCCAGTACGGCGTCCAGGTGTAATACAGCACCGGTTTGCCCTCTTTGTAGCGGGTGATGGTGTCGGCGATCATCGCCGCGTAGTTGCCCTGGTTATGCTCGACGGTGTTGCTCAGGCCATAGGCCTTGATGTGGTGGTTGATCACCGCTTCGCAGCCCCAACCCGGGGTGCAGCCAGTCAGATCGGCCTTGCCGTCGCCGTTGGTGTCGAACAGCTTGGCGATCTTGGGATCCTTGAGCTGTTCGACGTTGGTGATGTGATACTGCTCGGCGGTTTTCTTGTCGATCAGGTAACCCTGCGCGGCGCCGTTGACGTAGACGCCTTCGCGGTAGAACTTGGCGTCGCCGCCGGCGGCCTTGTACTGATCGGCGTGCAGCGGGTCCCAGTTGACCGCGATAAAGGTCGCATCGCCGGAGGCAATGGAGGTGTAGGCGACGTTGTAATCCACTTCACGCGGTTCCTTCACGTCGTAACCCAATTTCTCCAGCGCCTTGCTGACCAGCAGCGTCTGGAACGTCTCTTCGGAAATGGTGCTTTGCACCGGCTGTACCGCGATCCCCTTGCCGGGTAAGTCTGCCGCGATGGCGCTCTGTGAGCCAATCAGCGTCGTCAGGGCGAGAGCCCAGATGCCCGTGGTGCGCATAGTGTTTCCCCTCTTTCGATGTGGTGGTGTCATAGCCCGCCGGGGCCGCAGCCGCCGGCGGGAAAAGCGTCAGGCCTGTTTGATGAACGGGCGAGTCAGTAGCCCGATGGGGCCGCGGCGATACCAGCGGCCGATGCCCTTGCTGCGGCGATCGCGCCCCAGCGATTGGGTGAGGCGATCGAGAATGATCGCCAGGATCACGATGCCGACCCCGCCGACGGCGGCCAGGCCCATGTCCAACCGGCCGATGCCGCGCAGCACCATCTGCCCCAGACCGCCGACCGCGATCATCGAGGCAATGACGACCATCGACAGCGCCAACATCAGCGTCTGGTTCACGCCGGCCATGATGGTCGGCATCGCCAGCGGCAGCTGCACCTTGAACAGCAGCTGCCGCGGGCTGGCGCCGAAGGATTCGGCGGCCTCGATCAGATCTTCCGGCACCTGCTTGATGCCCAAAATGGTCAGGCGCACAATCGGCGGCAGCGCGAAGATAATGGTGACCACCACGCCCGGCACGTTGCCGATGCCGAACAGCATGACGATCGGCACCAGGTAAACGAAGGCCGGGGTGGTTTGCATCGCGTCGAGCAGCGGCCTTATCACCTTGGCGGCGTGCTTGCTGCGCGCCAGCCAGATGCCGAGCGGCAGGCCGATAAGAATGCAGAAGAACAGCGCGGTCAGCACCAACGCCAGCGTAACCATCGCCTGCGACCAGGCGCCGATGGCGCCGATGGCGACCAGGGAGAGCAGCGTGGCGGCGCCCATGCCGAGGCCCGAGACCTGCCAGGCGAGCAGCGAGAACACCAGAATGGCGATCGGCGCCGGCATGCCCAGCAGCAATTGCTGGAAGCCACTCAAGATCATATCCACCGGCACGCGAATGCCCTGGAACAGTGGGCGGAAGTGCAGCACCAGCCAGTCGATGCCTTGCGTGACCCAGGAGTCGAACGGCACCCAGGCCTTATGGAACGGGTCGAGCAGGCTGAAGTGTTCAGGCTGCGCCGGGGCGCTGCTGAGCCAATCTGCGCCTTGTCCGGCGGCGTCATGAGCGGCCGGCGGCGGCGCGCTGGACCAGGCGTCGCCGGCGTTGGCGCCGGCATCGTGAGCGGGTGCGGCGCCGGCATCTGCCGGTGCGGTAGCCCAGGGATCTTGGGTTTGCGTGGTATCACTCATTGGTTGAGCCCTCCTTGTCCAACGCCTGCAGCAGCATGGCCTTGGAGATGATGCCGAGATAGTTATGTTCTTCGCTCACCACCGGCACCGCGCAGGGCGCCTGGGCGACCAGGGAAATCAGATCGCTGAGCGGCGTATCGGCCGGCACGGCGGCAGGGGCCTCGAGCAGGGCATCGTCCAGCGTTTGATTGGCGGACAGCGCCTTTTTCAGCGACTCTATCGACACCACGCCAATAAATTTCTTCCCGCGTTCAACAACATAACCATAATCACGGTCCTCATCGCGCAGCAGCTGCAGCGCCGATCGGGGGCCAAAGCCGGGGGTTTTGCGGATCAGCGTCACCGGGCGCCGTTGGGCGATATCCTTGGCGCTGAACACGTGACTGATGTCCACGCCGCGGAAGAAGGTGCGCACATAGTCGTTGGCCGGGTTGTTCAGGATCTCGTCCGGTGTGCCGACCTGGATCACCTCACCGCCCTGCATGATGGCGATGCGATCGCCGATACGCATCGCCTCGTCCAGATCGTGGGAAATAAACACGATGGTGCGCTGATGCTGGGCCTGTAATTTCACCAGCTCATCCTGCATTTCGGTGCGAATTAACGGATCGAGCGCCGAGAAGGCCTCGTCCATCAATAATATATCCGGGTTATTGGCCATGGCGCGGGCTAATCCTACGCGCTGGCGCATACCGCCGGATAATTCATCCGGATAAGACAGCGCATAATTCTCCAGCCCGACCTGACGCAGGGCATCCAGCGCTTTTTCCTGACGTTCCTGCAATGGTATGCCGGCTAATTCCATACCAAAGGCAGTATTATTCAGGACATTCATGTGCGGCATCAGCGCGAATGATTGAAATACCATGCTGATCTTATTTCGCCGCACGGTGCGCAGCGCGGTGTCGGATATTTTGGCGATGTCCTCACCGTCGATCAGCACCTGGCCGCGGGTGGGTTCTATCAGACGATTGAGAAGGCGTACCAGGGTGGACTTGCCGGAACCGGAGAGCCCCATGATGACAAATATCTCGCCTTCTTCAATGGCCAGAGTGGCGTCTTTTACGCCGAGCGATAAGCCGGTTTTTTCAAACAGCCGATCTTTTGTCAGACCTTTATCCAGCAGTTTGAATGCGCGTTCCGGGTGTTCGCCAAATATCTTATACAGGTTCTTTACTTCGAGTTTAATTGCCATGCAATTTGCTGTTTCCTCTGGTTTAATTAACGCGTTATGGGCTGTCCTTAGCAAAATAAAAGAGCTTTTTACCCTAACACAGTGAATATCTGAGACAACCCTCAATGTCATTTAAATGGGATATTAGTGGTTTACATCAAGGTTTTAATTAGTTATGGTAATTTGGCCCGTGACTCAAAATTGACGGCCGTTATTCGCCATAATGGTTTGGTTTTTGGGGAAATAATACGGTGTGGTGCAGAGAAATATTTGGGCGCCGCGCCTGCCGTTCGGATAATAAAAAACCCGACCAGAGGCCGGGTAAAAAGTCATCAGTATTTCATCAGTTTTAACGACAGGTGCCGATATCGAGGGGGATATCGTCGAGCGCTATGTTATCGCCGTAATATGACAGCCAGATGGCAGCCTCAGGCCTTGCGGTACAGCCGCCGCGGATGGCCGATATTGCCGTACAACATCTCTACCCGCACGAACTGGGTGGCGACGCAATATTCCAGATAACGCCGGGCGGTGGTCTTGCTGATGCCGGCCTGCTCAACCACGTCTTCCACCGCATGCGCTACCGTCGGCTGGGCGATAAACAGCGCCTGCACCAGCTCAAGGGTATTGGTTTCGATGCCTTTGGCGCTCGGCTCGCTGGAGAACTGCTTCGACTGCAGGTTGTACAGCGCATCGACGTTATCCTGATCGATGATCTTGAAGGTACGCTGGGTCTGTACGAACTGCATGAAACGTTCGAGCGAATTGCGCAGCCGCTTGTAGGACACCGGCTTGATGATGTAGTCGAAGGCGCCGTTGCGGATCGCTTGGCTGCAGGTATGCATGTCGCTGGCGGCGGTGATGAAGATCACCGAACAGGCGGGGTTCTTCACCGCCGGCTCTTCCATCAGCTCGATGCCCTGACCGTCCGGCAGAAAGTTATCCAGCAGGATCAGGCGCGGCTGGTGCGCGTTGGCTTTGGCTCGCGCTTCGGCCAGCGTAGCGGCGTAAGCCACCACCCGCAGGTTGAAATTTTTCTCGATGAACTCCGCGTGCAGCGTCGCCAGTTGCGGCTCGTCTTCCACGATCAGAACGTCCAGTGCTTGGTGTGACATAATCGGGTGCTCAAAAAATCGGGTTATGGGTTTTATTTAGGGATAAATATAGAGAATATCGCGCCGTGCGGCTCGTTGTCCGACACTTCTATGCTGCCATGCGCCTGCGCCACGTGGCTGGCGACCAGATGCAGGCCGATGCCGTGGTCGCTTTTATCCGCTTTGGTGGTGACGCCCTGTTCAAACAGCGTATCACGAATCTCCTCAGCGATGCCGGTACCGCGATCCGCCACCTCGATCACCAGCTCGTCGCTGCCATCGCTGATATAGAGTTCGATCGCATCGTGCGGCGCCGGGCGGTGCAGCGTCGCCTCCACCGCATTATCCAGCAGGTTGCCGACGATCGACATCAGTTCGGTCTCATTCAGCGCCGCCGGGATCTGCCGCAGCTGGCAGGCCGGATCGAAGCGCAGCTCGATGCCTTTTTCTCTGGCGCTGGAATATTTGCCCAGCAGCAGGCCGCACAGCGCCGCCGAACTGAAGCGCTGCGAGATGAAATCGAGGATCTCCTGCGCGCCCTCCGACTGGGCTTCCACATAGCGAATAGCCTCGTCGTAGCGCTGCATATGCAACAGCCCGGCCAGCGTGGCGGTCCAGTTCAGCTGCTCGTGGCGCATGATGCGCAGGTTGTCGGCATAGCGTTTCACCTGGCTGAGCTGGCTGCTCAGGGTATTGATGTCGTTCTTGTCGCGGAAGCTGATCACCCAGCCTTGCAGCTCCTGCTCCTGCATGATGCGCACCCGGCTGGCGATCACCCGCACGTGGTTGAAGCGGCACACCTCGTCGTGCGTATCCAGGCCCAGTTGCGCGGCGGCGAAGAAGTTCGGCTGCGCCTGGATCACGTCGCCGATTGGTCGGCCCAGCAAGCTGGCGGCGGGCTGGTGTAGATCCAATAGCTCGCGCGCCGCATGGTTGATGGTGATGATCCGCAATTGCGGATCGATGGCGATCACGCCCTCATAAATGGCTTCCAGCAGCGCTTTTTGCTGGCGCACCAGCAGCGCGATCTCTTTCGGTTCCAGCCAGAACATCTGGCGCTTGAGATTTTTCGACAGCAGCCAGGAAAAAACGAACAGGGCAATCAGCAGCAGCACGATAGAGCCGATAATTTGCGTCAACGTCCTGGCATTTAAATTATCGATATGCGATTTCAAATAACCGACGGAAACGATGCCGATCACCTGATTATTTTCATCCAGGATCGGCGCCTTGCTGCGTAATGATACGCCGATGCCGCCCTTGCGAATGGAAATAATGCTTTTCCCTTCCAGCACCTCTTTATTATCGCCGCCGATCATCGGTGTGCCCAGGCGGCCTTCGTATTCGGAATGATAAAGATGGCGGGCATGATTATCGCCGATGACGATATAGCTGGCGTCGCTGCTGGCGCGGATTTTTTTCATCAACGCAGCGATCCTGGCGGCGTCGTTGTTTTCCACCGCGTCCACCAGCGAAGGGATAAGGGCGATTTCCCGTGCCTGCACCTGGGCGCGGGCGCCGAGATCGCGGTGCAGTTGCGCATCCAACTGGTAATAGGTATAGGCGCCGATACAGGTCAGCAGCAGGCAGGAGAAGGCCACCAGGCACAGAAACAGTTTGATTTGAAATGAGAGTTTGAGGCGCATGGTGGAGCTTCACCGTAAAGAGATCCTGAAGCCTTACCCTATCACGATAAGCGGGGTCTGTAATATTGCGCTCGATCAACTTGTGATCCCTCACACGGGATTAGAGTGAACCGGACGAGGATTGTTCGCCTGCGATAAAATTAATAAGTTTTAAAATAAAAACGGTATTAACACCATTAAAACCGCTTTGGTTTTTACATAATCTTAATTAACCCCATAGAAACCATAACCACCATTAAAAACCCTTTTTAACTTTGAACATAATCACAGCAGATAATCCGTGCGCTTCTCTATGATGGCTGAACAAACTAATAAGAGGCCAGATTATGAGCACAACAGATGATTCTTACCTCGTAGCCAAAGACAAGACCGCTGATATTCCTCTGCGTGAGAAATGGTGGCGGATACTGGACAATTATAAAGTAGGGATTATTCCGTTACCGTTCTTTATTCTGGCCGGCGTATTGATTCTGCTCGACTGCCTGGAAGGCAAGTTGCCGAGCGATATCGTGGTGATGGTGGCCACCCTGGCGTTCTTCGGCTTCGCCTGCGGCGAATTCGGCAAGCGCCTGCCGCTGATCGGCAAAATGGGCGCGGCGGCAATCTGCGCCACCTTCATTCCTTCCGCGCTGGTGCACTATGGCCTGTTGCCGGACGTGGTGGTGGAATCGACCACCAAGTTCTACAAATCGACCAACATTCTTTATCTCTACATCTGCTGCATCATCGTCGGCAGCATCATGAGCATGAACCGCCAGGTGCTGATCCAGGGCTTCCTGCGCATCTTCATCCCCATGCTGTGCGGCGAGATCGTCGGCATGCTGGTGGGGATGGGCGTTGGCATGGCGCTGGGCCTGGAACCGTTCCAGATCTTCTTCTTCCTGATCCTGCCGATCATGGCCGGCGGCGTAGGTGAAGGGGCGATCCCGCTGTCGATGGGCTACGCGGCGATCCTACACATGGAACAGGGCGTGGCGCTGGGGCGCATTCTGCCTATCGTGATGCTCGGCAGCCTGACCGCTATCGTCATCGCCGGCCTGCTTAACCAGCTGGGCAAGCGTTATCCGCACCTGACCGGCGAAGGCAGCCTGATGCCGAGCAAGCAGGGCGACAGCGACATGAGCGCGGTGGAAAAAATCAGCGGCAAGGTGGACGTCAGCACCATCGCCTGCGGCGCGCTGTTGGCCATTCTGCTGTATATGGTGGGCATGCTGCTGCACCGTCTGATCGGCCTGCCGGCGCCGGTGGGCATGCTGTTCGCCGCCGTGGCGGTGAAGCTGGCGCACGGGGTATCGCCACGCATTCAGGAAGGCTCGCAGGTGGTGTACAAATTCTTCCGCACCGCCGTGACTTATCCGATCCTGTTCGCGGTCGGGGTGGCTATCACGCCGTGGCAGGAGCTGGTGGACGCGTTCACCGTACAGAATCTGATCGTGATCGTCACCACCGTCAGCGCGCTGGTGGCGACCGGTTTCTTCGTCGGCAAGAAAATCGGCATGCATCCTATCGACGTGGCGATTGTCTCCTGCTGCCAGAGCGGGCAGGGCGGCACCGGCGACGTCGCGATCCTCACCGCCGGTAACCGCATGTCGCTGATGCCGTTCGCCCAGATCGCAACCCGTATCGGCGGCGCTATCAACGTCTCGCTGTCGCTGCTGGTATTAGCCAAGTTCTTCGTATAACTCCTATAAATCCTTAGCGTTACTTTGCCTTTCCCCGCCCCCGCGGGGATTTTTTTTGCCCGCGCGCCGGCCGTACGCGCGGGCAGGGATAATACCGGTTACGCTGCCTGTTTCATGGCAGCGTCATACCACGCGAAGTAGCGCTCTACGCCGCGACGGCCGGATTCGATCAGCGCGCGTTTCTTCTCCTCGCTGATGCCGAACTCCAGCGTGCCGACGTCGAGCGTATCGACATACACGGTGCGCTTCCAGTCATCGCTGTCCAGATGCACCTTGGTTTGGATGTCCAGCATCACGTTGGCCACCGCCAGGGTGAAATCAAACAGGTTGTTGACCGGCGTGCGCGGGCCGGCCTGACCGGCGGCCTGGGCGATTTCGCCGGCGGAGTCGAGGCGAAGGCCCAGGGTGCGGGTGTTGATGCGTTGGCTGGAGGCGTCGATGTAAGGCGGCGTGGCGGAGAAGTCATAGTCGAACAGCCGCACCGGGTAGTTGTCGATCATGCCGCCATCGATGCACAGGTCGCCCAGGGTATTGTTCTTCGCCACGAAGGCGAACGGGAACGACATCGAAATGCGCAGGCCGTCCGCCACTTTCATGCGCGGCGTGGTACGGTGAGAATAAACCTCTCGCTGGCCGCTGTTGAGGTTGGCGCCGATAAAGTAAATCGACTTGAACCCTTTCGCCGCCTTCATCGCTTCGAACTGCTCGAAGGTGATATCCGGGTTGCCGGTATATTGCTTGATAATATCGCGTGACCATTGATAGAAATAATCGCCGGGCGCGATGCCGTATTGATTAAACAGGCGGTAGGCATCCTGGAGCGTACCGAAAAAGCCGCCGTTATAATCGAGGAATTTTTTAAAATCCATCGCCGACAGAATTTTGGTGACGTCCGCCGAGCTGCAGCCCAGGCCGACCAGCAGCGCGGCGATGGCGCCCGCCGAGGCGCCGGAGGTTTGCTTGATCTGCGGCATGATGCCTTTGGCTTCCAGCAATTCCAGCGCGCCGCCATAGGCGATGCCTTTTACGCCGCCGCCTTCAAAGACCAGGTTTTCGAATTGGTAGTTCATGATATTTCCTCACTCGTGGTTTAGGGAGTAAGAAAAATAACGAAGTGGCGAGCGAGAAAATATTGATTGGGGTTGTGTGAGTCGGCAAACAAAATTATTCACAATAAATATATTGTTCATATATTTATCAAAGGCATTTATTAAACAGGCGCATCGGGATTTTTGCGTCAATACTTAGCGCTGTTCAATTCTCGCAAGGAGTCATCATGTTCTGGAAACGTTGTCTGCTGGGCGCGGCGCTGGCCGTTATGTCATTACAGGCCGGGGCCGCCGCGCCGCAGGCTAAAACCCCGACGCCGGGATTTTATCGCATCATGCTGGGCAGTTTTGAAGTGACCGCGTTGTCCGACGGCATCATTCGTTTGCCGGCGGACAAGCTGTTGCTAAACACCACGCCGCAGCAGATCGCCGCCGGGTTGGCCGAGCGGCATCAAAGCCTGCCGGTGGTCACCTCGGTCAATGCCTATCTGATCAATACCGGCGATAAGCTGGTGATGATCGACAGCGGCGCCGGCCAACTGCTGGGCGACGGCCTGGGCAAGCTGGTGGATAACCTGCGCGCGGCGGGTTACCAGCCGGAGCAGGTGGATGAGATCTACCTGACCCACATGCACCCGGACCATCTCGGCGGCCTGACGCACGACGGCAAGGCGGTATTCCCCAATGCGGTGGTGCGCGCCGCCAGCCAGGACGCGGACTTCTGGCTAAGCGCGGACAAACTGAAACAGGCTAGCGCGGGCAGTAAAAGCAACTTCGAACGGGCTCAGGCGGCGATCAAGCCGTATCAGGCGGCCGGCCACTTTAAGCCGTTCAGCGGCGACGGTGAGCTTTCCCCGGGCATTGCCGCCTTTGCCGCCCACGGCCATACGCCGGGACACAGCGTGTATCAGGTGGCCAGCCAGGGCCAGAAGCTGTTGCTGTTGGGGGATCTTATCCACGTGGCAGCGGTGCAGTTGCCGCATCCGAAGGTGGCTATCAGCTTTGATAATGACGCCAAGGCGGCGGTCGCTCAGCGGCTGCGGATATTTGGCGACAGCGCGCGGCAGAGCGAGCTGGTGGGGGGCGCACACCTGTCGTTCCCGGGGTTGGGGTATCTGAACCGCCAGGGCGACGGTTACACCTGGGTGCCATTGAACTACGGCGCGCTGTAAGGGAGATGGCCGCCCAACGGGCGGCCATCGTAAGCGCCTTGGGGACATTGTTCGATAATTTGGGATGATGATGCCAGAGAATCGGGGCTTATTCGCCGTGATAAAGAGTGCATGATTAACGTTACCCTCGTCGTTTTCTTTAAGGATCTCCCGATGAATCAGAAAACTCCCTCCGTCGCCATCGTCACCGGCGCATCGCGCGGTATCGGCGCCGCCATCGCCGAGCGCCTGGCCGCCGATGGCTTTGCCGTCATCATCAACTATTCGGGCAACCCGGCGCCGGCCTATGAGCTGGTGGGCAAGATAGAACAGCGCGGCGGCCGCGCCTTGAGCATCAAGGCCGACGTCAGCGATGCGGCTGCGGTTGCCCAGCTGTTCGACAGCGCCGAACAGGCGTTTGGCGGCGTCGACGTTCTGGTCAATAACGCCGGGGTGATCGCGCTAGCGCCGGTGGCGGACATGCATGATGAAGACGTGGATCGCCTGCTCGACATCAACCTGAAAGGCAGCTTCAATGCGATGCGCGAGGCGGCGAAGCGCCTGCGCGACAACGGCCGCATCATCAACTTCTCTTCCAGCGTGGTGGGGTTGCTGCAGCCGGGTTACGGTATGTATGCCGCCAGTAAGGCGGCGATCGAAGCGCTGACCAGCGTGCTGGCGAAAGAGCTGCGCGGCCGCAATATCACGGTGAACGCTGTCGCGCCGGGGCCGACCGCCACCGGCTTGTTCCTCGACGGTAAAACCCCGGAGCTTATCGAGCGGCTGGCGAAGATGGCGCCGCTGGAGCGCCTGGGCACGCCGGAAGATATTGCCGCGGCGGTGGCGTTCCTTGCCGGGGCTGACGGCGGCTGGATCAACGGCCAAACCCTGCGCGCCAACGGCGGCATCATCTGATTGACGACGCGCCGCCGCAGGATCGGGTATCCTGTGGCGGAACTCATCACATCAAGGGCAGCGTATGGCGGGCGACAATCAGCAATTCCAGCACGGCGTGAGATCGCCCTGCGTCAGCCTGTGCCGCATCGACGACGAAACCCAGCAGTGCCGGGGATGCCGGCGCACGCGGGCGGAAATCGCCGCCTGGCCGACCGCCAGCGACGCGGAGAAACTCGCTATTTGGCGGCAGCTTGAGCTGCGTCAATCGGTGAAATAATCCTCTGCATTATTGCGCTGTCAGACTTCATGTAGCACAATTGAGCTACATGTGATTGACCGACGTTGGGAGCGATTATGTCGACGACGACCATCCGTATTCCAGATGAGCTTAAAGCCCGAGTCACCGCTGTCGCCGAGCAGGCTGGCGTGACGTCTCACAGCTTTATTTTGCAGGCAATAGCGGAGAAAACGCAGCAAGAAGAGTTGCGCCGCGACTTTGAGAATGAAGCGGAAAAACGCTATGCCAAGATAATTGCGACGGGAGAGACGGTCTCTTGGAAAGAGATGCGCGGTTATTTGGAAAATTACGCAGCCGGTAACACTGACGCTGTTAAACCTCCGGTAAAAAAATTGGGGCGCTGATGGCAAACGTCGAGTTGGCGCCAGAGGTCAGGGATGATATCGAACGTATTCTCGCTCATTTGGCTCAGTATGGTGCCGTGGATCCAGGGCGGCGCATTCAGGAAATCATCCAGGCGATTGCGGTATTGGAACATAATCCATTGATCGGACGAGCCCTTGGCTCAGGGCTGCGTGAATTGATTATTGGGCAGCAAGTTCGCGGTTATTTGGCGCTCTACAAATATATCCCTGATATCGATACGGCGTTTGTTCTGGCGATCCGTAGTCAGAAAGAACAAGGGTATTGAATGCACGATACCGGCCTGAAAGACCGGTATCGCTGTCATGTTCTCAGAAGTCCCAGTCCTCATCCTCGGTGTTGACCGCCTTGCCGATGACGTAGGACGACCCTGACCCGGAGAAGAAGTCGTGGTTTTCGTCGGCGTTTGGCGACAGCGCCGACAGGATCGCCGGGTTGACCTCCGCCATCGCCGGTGGGAACAGCGCTTCATACCCCAGGTTCATCAGCGCCTTGTTGGCGTTGTAGTGCAGGAAGGTCTTCACGTCTTCCGTCCAGCCGACGCCGTCGTACAGCTCCTCGGTGTAGCGCACCTCGTTGTCGTACAGGTCCTGCATCAGATCGAAGGCGAAATTTTTCACCTGTTGGCGCCGTGCGGCGTCCACTTTCTCCAGCCCTTTCTGGAACTTATAGCCGATATAGTAGCCGTGCACCGCCTCGTCGCGAATGATCAGGCGGATCAGATCGGCGGTGTTGGTCAGCTTGGCGCGGCTGGACCAGTACATCGGCAGGTAAAAGCCCGAATAGAACAGGAACGACTCGAGGAACACGCTGGCGACCTTTTTCAGCAGCGGATCGTCGCTGCGGTAGTGCGCCAGAATGATGCCGGCTTTCTTCTGCAGCGCGCGGTTTTCCTCGCTCCAGCGATAGGCGTCATCCACGTCCGGCGTTTGACACAGGGTAGAGAAGATTGAGCTGTAAGAGCGGGCGTGCACCGCCTCCATAAAGCTGATGTTGGAGTACACCGCCTCTTCGTGCGGCGTCAGCGCATCGGCGATCAGGGCCGGCGCGCCGACGGTGTTCTGGATGGTGTCCAGCAGCGTCAGCCCGGTAAACACCCGAATGGTTAGCTGCTGCTCCTTCGGAGTCAGCGTGGCCCAGGACGGGATATCGTTGGACAGCGGCACCTTCTCCGGCAGCCAGAAGTTGGAGGTCAGGCGGTTCCATACCTCCAGATCCTTGTCGTCTTCGATAATGTTCCAGTTGATGGCGCGCACCAGCGGCGCCGATGTTACGGTCGTCATAAGTTGCCTCACAGCGCGCAGGACACGCAGCCCTGCACCTCGGTGCCTTCCAGCGCCATCTGGCGCAGGCGGATGTAGTAAATGGTCTTGATGCCTTTGCGCCAGGCGTAGATCTGCGCGCGGTTGATGTCGCGGGTGGTGGCGGTATCGCGGAAGAACAACGTCAGCGACAGCCCCTGATCGACGTGCTGCGTTGCGGCGGCATAGGTATCGATGATTTTTTCCGGGCCAATCTCGTAGGCATCCTGGTAATACGCCAGGTTGTCGTTGGTCATGTACGGCGCCGGGTAGTAAACGCGGCCGATCTTGCCTTCCTTGCGGATCTCGATACGCGAGACGATCGGATGGATGCTGGAGGTGGCGTTGTTGATGTACGAGATGGAACCGGTCGGCGGCACCGCCTGTAGGTTCTGATTGTAGAGCCCGTGCATCATCACCGACTGGCGCAGCGCGCGCCACTCGTCGCGGCCCGGAATGGCGATGCCGGCGGCGGCGAACAGCTCGCGCACCCGCTCAGTCTGCGGCAGCCAGTCGCGCTCGGTGTACTTGTCGAAGTACTCGCCGCTGGCATAGCGCGAGTGCTCAAAGCCGTCGAACGCGCCGCCGCGTTCGATCGCCAGCCGGTTCGAGGCGCGGATGGCGTGATAGGCCACGGTATAGAAATAGAGGTTGGTGAAGTCGATGCCTTCTTCCGAGCCGTAGAAAATGCGCTCGCGCGCCAGGTAACCGTGCAGATTCATCTGGCCCAGGCCGATGGCGCGGGCGCTGCGGTTGCCCTCGGCGATCGACGGCACCGAGCGGATATCGCTCATGTCGGCCACCGCGGTCAGCGCGCGGATCGCGGTCTCGATCGCCTTGCCGAAGTCCGGCGCGTCCATGGTTTTGGCGATATTCAGCGAGCCGAGGTTGCAGGAGATGTCCTTGCCGATGCGATCGTAGCTCAGATCTTCGTGATACGTACTGGCGCGGTTGACCTGCAGGATCTCCGAACACAGGTTGCTCATGTTGATGCGCCCGGCGATCGGGTTCTCCCGGTTGACCGTGTCCTCGAACATCACGTAGGGGTAACCGGATTCGAACTGGATCTCCGCCAGCACCTGGAAGAACTCGCGCGCGTTGATGCGCGACTTGCGGATACGCTTGTCGTCCACCATCTCGCGGTATTTTTCACTGACGCTGATTTCAGACAGCGGCGTGCCATACACCCGTTCGACGTCGTAGGGCGAGAACAGGTACATCTCTTCGTTGTTCTTCGCCAGCTCGAAGGTAATATCCGGGATCACTACCCCCAGCGACAGCGTCTTGATGCGGATCTTCTCGTCGGCGTTTTCCCGCTTGGTGTCGAGAAAACGCAGGATGTCAGGGTGGTGGGCGTTGAGATACACCGCGCCGGCCCCCTGGCGCGCGCCGAGCTGGTTGGCGTAGGAGAAGGCGTCTTCGAGCATTTTCATGATCGGAATGACGCCGGAGGACTGATTCTCGATGCGCTTGATCGGCGCGCCCACCTCGCGAATATTGCTCAGCATGAAGGCCACGCCGCCGCCGCGTTTCGACAGCTGCAGCGCGGAGTTCACCGCCCGGCCGATCGATTCCATATTGTCTTCGATGCGCAGCAGGAAGCAGGAGACCAGCTCACCGCGCTGGCGTTTGCCGCAGTTGAGGAAAGTCGGCGTGGCCGGCTGGAAGCGGCCCGAAATCATCTCCTCCACCAGATCCTGCGCCAGGGCGGTGTCGCCCGCCGCCAGCGTCAGCGCCACCATGCACACCCGGTCTTCGTAGCGTTCCAGATAGCGCTTGCCGTCGAAGGTTTTGAGCGTATAGCTGGTGTAGTACTTGAAGGCGCCGAGGAAGGTCTCGAAGCGGAATTTCTTGGCGTAGGCCTGCTGGAACAGCTGCTTGATAAACGGGAATTCATACTGCGCCAGCACCTGCGGCTCGTAGTAGCCTTCCTCCACCAGATAGCGCAGCTTTTCCTCCAGGTTATGGAAGAACACGGTGTTTTGGTTGACGTGCTGCAGGAAGTAGTGCCGCGCCGCCAGCCGATCTTTATCGAACTGGATCCGGCCTTCCGCATCGTAAAGATTGAGCATCGCGTTGAGCGAATGGTAATCCAGCGCGCCCGTCTCGGGCCTGGTCAGTTCTGTCGTTGCCAAAATGCGGTTACTCCCTGTCTAACGTTTTCAACGTCTTGCGTCGTGCCGAGCAGCTCGAAGCGGTACAAAAAAGGCACCTGGCATTTTTTGGCGATGATGTCGCCGGCGATGCCGTACGCTGCGCCGAAGTTGGTGTTCCCAGCGGCGATGACGCCGCGCAGGTATGAACGGTTTTGCGGAACGTTGAGAAAGCGGATCACCTGGATCGGCACCGCGCCGACGGCGCTGCCGCCGCCATAGCTGGGTACGATCAAGATATAGGGTTGTTCCATCAGCAATTTGCTGCGGGCGCCGGCGATCGGAATGCGGATCGCCGGCAGGCCCAGTTTCTCAACGAATCGATGGGTGTTCTCCGAACTGCTGGAGAAATAGACCAGCGGATTCATCGTCGAGCCTCAGCAGGTGAGCGCCAGCGCGCCGATTTTGTCCGGCCGGAAACCGGACCAGTGGTCGTCACCGGCGATAATGACCGGAACCTGCTGATAACCTAAGGATTTAACGTGGTTCAGCGCCTGCTGATCCTGGGTGAGGTCGATCACCTGATAATCAATCCCCTGTTTATCAAATGCGCGATAAGTGGCGTTGCACTGGACACAGTCCGGCTTACTGTAAATAATAATGCTCATGATTCGCATTTACCTTTAGGCTGAAGGAAAGGCGGGCAAGTCAGATAACGGAGCATCGTTCCTGGCGTTTCTGACGGCGTTATCAACCGAACGACATTCCCTGCGGCTGACCCATAAAATACTATATGTAGATATTTGTTTTATCAACCACGCTATATATGGTGTTTTGTGGGGTTGGGTGCGCAGGCCGCGCCGGGGCTGGAAAAGGCGAGGGAAAAATTTTTTGCGGGTGAGAAATTCCCCCTCTCAGTGAAGAGGGGGAGTCGAGCGCATTACTGACGCATGCTGACGGCCAGACGATTGAAGGCGTTCATGATGCTGATGGCGAAAGTCAGATCGGCGATCTCGGTATCGCTGAAGTGCGCTTTTAGCGCCTCGAAAGCGCTGTCCGGCGCGCCGGTGGCGGCGATCAGCGTCACCGACTCGGCCCATTCCAGCGCGACGCGCTCGCGCTCGCTGAATTCATGGCTGACGCGCCAGCCCGCCAGCGTATCCAGCTTGGCATGACTGAAGCCGCTTTCACGCAGCGCTTTGCCGTGCATGTCCAGGCAGTAGGCGCAGCCGTTGATCTGCGAAACGCGCATAAACATCAACTCGATGGTCGCCTTGTCCAGGGCACCTTTCTCCAGCGCCATCAGCGCGCTCACCATATTTTTGTACGGGGCGGGCGCCAGCTCGGCATAGTTCAAACGTTGCTTAATCATGGTCAACCTCAATCGGTAGTAACGAAATCATTCCGCTACTTTAGCGGCCTTATGGTCTATGCTATAGGGCCATAAAATGATTATTTAACCGGGCCATAATGCCAACTTTCCTGACCTCGCTGCGGCTGGACAGCCGGCTCGCCGAGCCGCTGTACCGGCAGATTTACCAGCGGATTAAAGACGCCATTACCCAGAGCAGCCTGGCGGCAGGCAGCCGGTTGCCCTCAGTGCGCGGGTTGGCGAGCGATCTGGGCGTGGCGCGCGCTACGGTGGAAAGCGCCTACGCGCAACTTATTGCCGAAGGTTTCTTGCAGAGCCGCGGGCAGGCGGGCACCTATGTCTCGCCACAGCTGCCACACATGCCGCCGGGCGCGGTCCCCGCTGCGCCACCGCTGGCGGCAATGGCGGCCGATCCGCTGCAGCCGCAAGGCATGCTGCAGCCTTTCCAGCTGGGGGTACCGGCGCTGGACGCGTTTCCACGAGCGCTGTGGCAGCGCATTGTCGCCCGCCAGCTGCGCGGTTCCACGGTGGCTTCTCTGGCGCTGCCGCCGGCCGGCGGCCTGTCTGAGCTGCGTGAGGCGATCGCCCATTACCTGCATTTGTCGCGCGGCATCAGCTGTCGGCCGGAGCAAATTTTCCTCTGTGCCGGTTATCCGGCGTTGTTGGACTGGGTGACGGAGACGCTGTTACATGCCGGCGACGCGGTATGGATCGAAGATCCCGGCTATCCGGTCACGCGTCCGCTGCTGCTGGCCGCCGGCGTCAGGCCGGTCGCCGTGCCGGTGGATGAACAGGGCATGGACGTGGCCGCCGGTATTCTGACGGCGCCTGAGGCGCGGCTGGCGGTGGTGACGCCGACCCATCAAAGCCCGCTCGGCGTCTCGCTCAGCCTGGCGCGGCGCATGGCGCTGCTCGACTGGGCGCAGCAGCGCGGGGCCTGGATCCTCGAGGATGACTACGACAGCGAGTTTCGCTATCACGGGCGGCCGCTGCCGCCGTTGAAAAGCCTCGATGTTCAGGGTCGGGTGCTGTACGCCGGCACCTTCAGCAAAACGCTGTTCCCGGCGCTGCGCATGGCTTATCTGGTGGTGCCCGTCGGTCTGACGGAAACATTCGCGCGCAGCAGCCGGCTGCGTGGCTGCGGTTGCCCGCCGCTGCTGCAGGCCGGCGTGGCGGATTTTATCCGGCAAGGGCATTTCTATCGCCACCTGAAACGCATGCGGCCGTTGTACCGCCAGCGGCGCGAGTGGCTGACGCAGGCGTTGGAGCGACAGCTGGGGGCGTGGCTGACGACGGTGCCGCAACAGGGCGGTATTCAGCTGTTGGCCCGGCTGCGCGACGGCTTGGCGGATGCGCCGTTGGCGGCGCAAGCCTGGCAGCAGGGGCTGGCGGTGCAGGCGTTGTCGGACTGGCGAATCGACCATCCGGTGGGGCAAGGGTTACTGCTGGGGTTCGCCAATTTCAGCCGGCGAGAGGAGGCGGAGCGGGCGGTACAGGGGCTGGCGCAGCTGTTTCGCTAAAATTAAACGGCCCGCGATTTCCGCGGGCCAGACGCACATCTGTTTTATCTTTATGACTGCAGGGGTGTTAACGCCGGGCCAGCAGCACGCCGAGCACGATGCCGACGGCGGCACCGATCCCTACGCCCTGCCAAGGTTTGTCACGCACATAGCTGTCGGCTTGATCGACGGCGTCGCGCGCATGCTGTGTCAGACTGGTGGAGCCGTTGAATCGCGCCCGAGCGTCGCGCAGCACGCCTTTCGCCTTGCTGTGCAGCTCTTTCAGTTCCTCTTTGGTCTTGTCACCGGACTCGCGCAACACTTCATCCAGCGTATCGGCCAACAGAGTGACGTCCTGATCGATATCGCGTTCTGTTCTTTCCGCTTTCTTAAACATTCAGCTCTCCATTTCGACACATGTCTTTTAAGTGTAGACCATGCCGAGAATTGTGTGGCCGATCACGGAAAAAAACCGCCGTCACGCAGGTGTTTGCCGGTGCGTGGGCTTTGTACATTTGGTTACTCGGCGAAACCAATCACTCACGGAAGCGGCAGTTTGATTCCACTAGTATCTGTTTCAACGGCTCCACCGGGGCTTACCGAAACAACACTCTGAGGATTTAAAGATGAAAAAAGTATTAGCGCTGATCGTTGCTGCCACTATGGGTCTGTCTTCTGTTGCTTTCGCTGCTGATACCGCAGCTACTGCTCCGGCTACCACCACCGCGCCAGCTGCGACCACCACTACCGCTGCGCCAGCGGCTGCTGCTGAAAAAGCGCCAGCTAAAGCAACGCATCACAAGAAAGCTAAGCACCACAAAAAAGCGCCAGCCCAGAAAGCTCAGGCCGCTAAAAAGCACCACAAAAAAGCACCAGCTCAGAAAGCCCAGGCTGCTAAAAAACACCACAAAAAAGCGCCAGTGCAGAAAGCTCAGGCCGCTAAAAAACACCACAAAAAAGCCGGTAAAAAAGCTTAATTAAGTGATGGTTGCGGAACCGGAAGGTTCCGCACTCTCCAGCCCGTATTCCAGACACCCGGTTCTTCCGGGTGTCTTCTTTTGAGGCGACGAACGATGATCCATCGCTATCTGTTTGAAGTCATTTTCAGCGCGGTAACCCTGTGTGGGGTGATCGTCGGTTGGGAATTGTTTTTGGCCGGCAGCTTCCTGTGATCATTGCGCTGCGGCAGTTTCGTGCAAATGCCGCCAGCCGAGCGCGTCGGGCAGGCGTTCAAACACCACCGTGGAGTAGCGCAGCGTGGCGCTTTGTCCCGGCAGACTCTGTTTTTCCCGGTAGCTGACTACCGCGCCCGTCGGCCATTCGGCCACCAGCTTCATCTCTTCTATCTCGATTTCCAATCCCGGTTTGGCGGCGCGATGCGCGCGGAAAAAAGCGCACAGCGCGGTGAAATCCAGCGGCGCGCCGTTCAGCGCGATCATGCTGAATTCCGGCGTAAAGCGCGCCAGCAGCGCTTGCTCTTCTCCGGCGCCTTTGCCCAGCCAGCGTTCAATGGCGATGTGGGCGTCGATCACTTCGGTAAAATACGGGTTCATAAAGCATCCTGTTGAGCGTTGAGTTGGCGCACGATGGCGCGGTTGGCGAGGCGCAGGCACAGCAACAGCGGGATAAATACGCTGGCGCCCGCCAGAATGAAGCAGGTTCGGTAGGCCGCCGCGGGCGGCAACACGGCCAGCAGCAGATTCAGCAGCAGGCTGAGCAGCGCCACGCCGAGGCAAAAACTGAGCTGGCGGTTGATGTTCCACAGCGCGCTGGCGTCCGCCAATTGGCCGTCGGGGATCTGCAGGAACGCGCTGCTCTGCGCGGTGCTGCTGCACAGGCTGCCGCCAAACCCCATTAGGGCGAAGGCGGCAATCTGCAACGCGTGCTGCCCGGCCAGGTCGATCTGCGCCAGCGTCAGCATGCCGGCGCCTTGCAACAGACAGCCGGCGATCAGCAGCGGCCGCGGGCCGAGGCGGTTAAAGCTTTTGCCGGTCAGCGTGATGGCCAGGAACGACGCCAGCGCCCAGGGCAGCATCAGGCCGCCGACCTGTGCGGCGGGCATCCCCAGCTGGTTTTGCAGATACAGCATCGCCACCAGGCTGACGCCGATGAACAGGCCGGGAATACACAAATAAACCGCCATGGCGTTGCGCAGCAGCGGATCGGCGACCAGCCGCAGGTTCAGCAGCGGCTGCGGGGTACGCAGGCTATGGCGCAGATAATAGGCCAGCACCAGTAGACCGGTGGCCAGCAGCGCCGCGCCGGAAGCTTGATGGCCGGCTTCGCTCAGCCGGGTCAGGCCGAGCAGCAGCAGCGTCAGCGCCGCGCAGGCGCTCAGTAATCCTGTCGCGTCGAGCGGTTTGCGCGCCGCCGTCGGCGTTTCCGCACGCAGCCACAGCGCCGCCAGCGCCAGTGCCAGGGCCGCCAGCGGCAGGTTGGCGAAAAACACCCAGCGCCAGTCCAACCGATCGACGAGCCAGCCGCCCAGCGCCGGTGACAGCGCCGGTGCCAGCAGCCCCACCAACATGATGGCGGCCGACAGCCCGGCGCGTTCATGGCTGCGGTACAGCTGATAGGTCAGCGTTTGGCCGATGGGGATCAGCAAGCCGCCGCCCATGCCCTGCAGGGTGCGCCAGCCGATCAGCGCGCCGATGCTGTCGGCGTTGCCCGCGCCGAGGGTGGCCAGCATGAACAACGCCAGCGACAGCAGAAACACCCGCCGTCCGCCGATGCGCTGCGCCAGCCAGGCGCTGAGCGGGATCACCAGCGTCAGGCCGAGAATATAGCCGTTGCTGACCCACGCCAGTTGGCTGACCGACGCCCGCATCACCTGGCCGATGGCGGGGTAGGCGACGTTGGCGATAAACATATTGATCAGATCGACGAAAAAGCCGAGCAGATAGACGATTGCCACTTTGCTGCGATAAGACATGGTGCCTCCGGTTGAAGGCGAGCAGTGTATCGGGGGGAAAAGTGCGGATAAATCGGCGGCGGGCGATTACACTGTCAAAATTATTTTGACAATAAGGGCGACGAAATGCTGAATTTGCAGCGTCTGGCGATCTTTGCGGCAGTGGTGGACGCGGGCAGCTTTACCGCGGCGGCGGCGGCGCTGGGGCAAACCAAGGCGGTGGTGAGCTTTAACGTCAAGCAGCTGGAGAACGAGCTGGGGGTGTCACTGCTGGCGCGCAGCACCCGGCGGCTGTCGCTGACCGATGCCGGCGAACGCTTCTACCAGCGCAGCCTGCAGCTGCTGCAGGAGGCGGAAAATGTGCTGGACGACGTGCGTCGCGATCATCACGGGCTGAGCGGCGTGCTGCGTATCACCAGCACGCCGGAGTACGGCGCCCAGGTGGTGGTGCCGGCGCTGGCGGCATTTTCGCGACAGCATCCGCGGCTGCGCATCCAGCATGTCTCTTCTTCTTATCATGCCGATCTGATCTCTGAGCGCTTCGACGTGGCGATCCGTCTGGGCCAGCTGGCGGATTCCAGCCACCGCGCGGCGCTGATCGACAGCTTTGCCATCTTTCCGGTGGCGTCGCCGGATTATCTGGCCGACCGGCCGATTCATTCGCTGACGGATCTGGCGCAGGCGCAGTGGATCGCCCACAGCCGGCTCAGTTCGCCGCTCAGCTGGCAGGTGGTCACGCCGCAGCGCGAAGCGGTGCTGTTCAAGGTTGCGGACGCCGCCACGCTTACCGGCGACAGCGCTGCGGCATTGTTGGCGTTCGCCCTGCATGGCGCCGGGGTGGCGCTGCTGCCGGCGTGGCTGGCGCAGCCCGACATCGATGCCGGCAGGCTGCAACGGTTACTGCCGGATCACCGTTTCCCTGAGCAGAGCATCTATGCGCTCTACCCGAATACCCGTCACGTGCCGGAGAAGGTGCGGGCGTTTATCGATTTTCTGCGCGCGCGGGTGGCGGCAAAATCGTTAGCGAAATAATAATTCGTTATAACTCTCTCATTTATCATCAAATCTCATCGGGGTATGCTGGAGGGCTTCGTCTACCCCGTCCGATGCGAGCCACCTTCGATGACCGCAGAAAATAACCTCCAGCTGAACCGACGTATTTTGTCCGTGGTGATGTTCACCTTCGTCTGCTACCTGACCATCGGCCTGCCGCTGGCGGTGTTGCCGGGATTTGTGCATGACCACCTGGGCTACAACTCGGTGTTGGCGGGCCTTATCATCAGCGCGCAATACTTCGCCACGCTGTTCAGCCGCCCGCACGCCGGGCGTTACGCCGATCAGCTGGGGCCGAAGAAGGTGGTGCTGTTCGGCCTGGCCTGCTGCGGTGCCAGCGGCCTGTTTTACGCGCTGGCGTTCGGCGTTAACGATTACCCGTGGCTCAGCCTGCTGTTGCTGTGCGTGGGGCGGGTGTTTCTCGGCGTCGGCGAAAGCTTCGCCAGCACCGGTTCCACGCTATGGGGCATCGGCCGGGTCGGGGCGATGCACACCGCGCGGGTGATTTCCTGGAACGGCGTTGCCACCTACGGGGCGATGGCGGCCGGGGCGCCGCTTGGCGTGTACCTGAACCAGCAGTGGGGATTGGCCGGGGTAGCGGCGCTGATCGTGCTGGCGGTTGCGGTGGCGCTGCTGTTGGCGAACGGCAAGCCGGACGTCTCGATCGCCGCCGGGCAGCGCATCGCCTTTAGCGCGGTGTTCGGCCGCATCTGGGCCTATGGTCTCGGTCTGGCGATGGGCACCGTCGGTTTCGGCGTGATCGCCACGTTCATCACACTTTACTATGCCGACAAAGGCTGGAGCGGCGCGGCGTTTTCGCTGACGCTGTTCAGCTGCGCCTTCGTCGGCATTCGCCTGATCTTCAGCAACGTCATTAACCGCCACGGCGGGTTGAAGGTGACGCTGGCGTCGTTTCTGGTCGAGATCGTCGGGCTGCTGTTGATCTGGCAGGCTGGTGAGCCCTGGATGGTGCAAACCGGCGCGTTGCTGGCCGGCGCCGGTTTCTCGCTGGTGTTCCCGGCGCTGGGCGTCGAGGCGGTGAAACAGGTGCCGCCGCAGAACCAGGGCACGGCGCTCGGCACCTATTCGGCGTTCCTCGACCTGGCGCTGGGCATCACCGGCCCGCTGGCCGGGCTACTGATCGGGCAGACGGGCGTGCCGTCGATCTATCTGGCGGCGGCGCTGCTGGTGGCGCTCGGGGTGTTGCTCACCCTGCGCCTGCTGCAGCGCAGCCGGGCCTGATTCAGGAATAGTCCGAAACCCGGATTCCTTCCCAGAAAATCATTGTTTCGGTGAATGATTACGGTAAGGTCGCTCAGCGGTCCAGAATGAGAGGAGGAATCGATGTATTTACGGCCGGATGAAGTGGCTAAAGTGTTGGAGAATACCGGCTTTGAGCGTGATTATGTCACCGATCAGGCCTATGGTTACCGCAAGGGCGCACACTACGTGTATGTGAATCGCGAAGCGCGGATGGGCAGAACCGCGTTGGTGATCCACCCGGCGCTGAAAGAGAGAAGCGTGCATTTCGCCACGCCGACCTCCCCGGTGCGCTTCAGCGAGCAGTATCTGGAGTTTCCCCTGGATTTAAGCAGCGACACCCCGAACCAGCGCTACGGCATCGCACACGGCTTCAGCTCGCGCGAAGCGCTTTCGCGCTACCTTTACAGCATGTTCCTGTAATCGGTCCCCCGACCCGGGGGACGCTATCAGCCGTGGGCCAACGCTTCGCGGTTGAAACGCTCGTTGTAGGCGCGGCGGAATTGCGCCAGTTCAAACGCATCAATATCCAGCTCGGCGAAGTAAAACAGCGCCGCTTCGGTGTGCTCGGCGTGTAGCTCCGGTGACAGCCCGGCGCGCAGCAGCACGTCACGCCACAGGGCAATCTGCTCGTCGTCCGCCTGTTTGATAAACGTCAGGTAGATGAACAGCAGATAAGCCGCCTGGTGCATCTCTTCGGTGTAGCCGTTGTTCAGCATGCGGATAAAGGTCTGGCTTTGGCGGCCGCCCATTTCCTGGATCATCGATTCGATCAGCATCGGCTTGACCCTCAGCAGATGGGCCAGCGAATCGATGGCTTTGCGGGTGTCGGACGTCAAGATGCGGTAACCGATAATGAATACGACGATCAGGGCGGCGAGGATGATCCAGGTCATTTAGGCTTTATTACACTCTCAATACGCCAGAAGAGGGGCGGGAGGCGCTGTGCGACAGCGCCCGCTATCAATGCTGTTCGCCGCTGAAATTACCGACCGCGCTCTGTTGGCGCAGGTGGTGATTGAAGGTGGCCGCGTCTTTGGCCAGCGCGTCCAGATGGGCGCCGAGCATTTTGATCTGCTTGACCAGTGCATGCTGTTCCGGCACCGAACTGGCGGTGCTCAGTTTGCGCGCCAGTTGTTCATTCTGCGCCCGCAGCGCGGCTTCGCGCTGTTTGGCTTCTTCCAGCAGTTGCTGCAGCGCCTGGTAGCTCTGCTGCCATTCGCGGTGTTGCCGTTCGAAGCTGCTCTGCAACTCATTCATCGCATTTTGAAACTGGATTTCCAGCTCGCGCATTGTCATGGGCTCGATCCTTTGCGGCACTCAATGATGGCTTAGCAGTATAGCGAAAACTGTTCGCAAGCTCACCCGTTGACGACAAATGAGACAAATGCCGCTGACAATTCCCGGCTTGCAACCGCGCCAAGGCGTCTTACAATCGACCCCATTCCCGGCCGTAAAGGCTGCCGTTCAAGAGAGGTGGAACATGAGCGAGCAGGAAAAAGACTTTTTTGAACAGGCGATGGCGGACGTGGTGCCGCTGGAGAGTGGACGGCAGACGCTGTACCTCAAGCCGCAGGCGGCGGTGGACAAAAGCGCGCGGCGCGAAGCGCAGCGGCTGATGCAGGAAAACTTCCTCAGCACCGATTTTCTCGAGGTGATCCCCTGCGAACAGCCGCTGGAGTTCAAAGGGGAAGGCATTCAGCAGGGCGTGCTGGACAAGCTGCGCAACGGGCGTTACCCGCCGCAGGCGTCGCTGAACCTGCTGCGTCAGCCGGTTGAAGCCAGCCGGCAGGCGCTGTTTCGTTTCATCGTGCAGGCGGAGGCGCAAAACCTGCGTTCGCTGCTGATCGTGCACGGCCGCGGGCGGCAGAACGAAAGCCATCCGAATATCGTGCGCAGTTACCTCGCCAAGTGGCTGGCACAGTTTGAACAGGTACAGGCGTTTTGCCGCGCCTTACCGCGCGACGGCGGCGAGGGTGCCTGCTATGTCACGCTGCGTAAATCAGCGCAGGCCAAGGCAGAAAACTTTGAGCGCCACGCCAAGCGCAGCCGTTGAAAGGATAGCCGAAATAAAATGGCCGGCGAATATCGCCGGCCATCGATGAATTATTTATTAAATATTTTATAGTCCAGCGAATAACGGCCGGCGCCGGTCACCGCCAGCAGCAGCAAACCGCCAATGATGCTGATGTTTTTAAAGAAGTTGATTTCGTTGCCCATCATTTCCATGCCGGTCATTTTCCAGAACGGATGGCCGATAAACGCGGTGCCCAACACGTACAGGGCGAAAATGACCGCGATAGGCCGAGTAAACAGGCCGAGAATAAGCGCGATGCCGAAAATAAACTCCACCACCACGGCAACGATCGCCGCCAAATAAGGCATCGGCGTGCCATAGCCTTCCATCGCCGTGACGGTTGCACCGAAGTTGACCAGTTTCATCCAGCCGAAAATGATAAACAGAACCATCAGTAGAATACGGGACAGCAGAATTACGCCGTCTTTTGAGCTATCACCCATTTCGAACTCCTTAGCCACTGTCAGAATTATGTTGTCTTACTGAATAAATATTAGAACAATTTACGTTTTTTTCTAGCGGCGACGGGCGGTTGCGCCACTTTTTTCGTTGGGTGAGACGCGTGGTGAAGCCGACGGCATTGCCTATACTTGAGCCTGGAGCAAAAACAATAAAACAGGCAATGTGAGGCCAAGATGGATGAGGAATTGACCGCCGCCGGTTACCGCCGTTATTCCGGCGACAAGATTGACGTTTATTTTAACAGCGCGATATGCCGCCATTCCGCCAACTGCGTGCGCGGCAACGCGGCTATATTCACCTTGAACCGCCGGCCGTGGATTATGCCGGACAATGCCGAGCCGGCCGAGGTGAAACGCGTTATCGACACCTGCCCCAGCGGCGCACTGAAATATAGGGAGAAATAATATGGATCATAAAATACTGGCAGACGAGAAGCGTTTTTATATCAATGATGAGCAGGGCAAGCTGATCGCCGAGATCTCTTTCGTGCCGAGCGGCGACAAGCTGACCATAATCGATCACACCTGGGTGGATGAGTCATTGAAGGGGCAGGGCGTCGGCAAAAAGCTGGTGGCGTTGGTGGTGGAGAAAATGCGCGCGGAGCAGCGTAAAATCATTCCGCTATGCCCGTTCGCCAAGCATGAGTTCGATACCACCCCAGCCTATCAGGACATTCGCGCCTGAGGCGATAACGGGGCGCGGCGCGCCCCGGTCATTCAGCAGACGCCGAAATCGCCGTCTTCGTGGTACAGCGCCACGTCGCTGGCCTGCACCTCCGTGCGCTGCTCTTTGCCCAGTTCATTCCAGCTGCAAACCAGGGTTTCGCCGTCGATCGCTACCACGGTCATCTTTGGGCCGCCGGTGGTGCGTTGAACAAAATCACCGATATTGAATGCCATGCGTTCCTCCACAACAGATTAAACCTCATCTATTGATAACACAGAATGCCGCCGCCGTTGGCAGGAGTTTCGTTATGTATTAATTTATACAGCGATTATCACCAGGGAGAGCAGACTAACATGCCGGGATTATTGATGTTTTATGTGGGCGGTACGGCGCCGGGCGCCAATATTGAGTTGCACGACGTGCAGTTTGCGGCGGCGGATCGGCCGGAAGAGGCGTATCCGCTGCTGCGTGAAAAGTGGTTCGGCGATAAGCGCAAGGTGCATGTCGACGGCTATGCGCGCATCGACTGGGCGGACGGTTACGACGTGAGCCTGAAGCCTGCGCCGTTTGCCGGTGAAGAGAAGCTGTTTTTCGTCAACGTGGGCGGCTACCGCAGCGATGAGCTGGCGGAACTGCACCAGTTCGGCCTGTTTGTGGCGCGTTCCGCCGACGAGGCGAAGGACAAAGCCAAACGGGTACTGCTGACGGACAGCGCGCAGCAGCACAAGGATGACCTGGCCGACGTGGACGACTGCCTGCTGCTGCAGGCGCTGCAGGGCTACCACGTGCATCTGCGCGCCAACCCGCACGGCAAGCCGGCCCGGCCGCTGTGGCAGGGGTATCTGCCAATCGGCGAACCCGCGTTATAACGCCGCCAGCGCCTGCAGCTGTTGCCGCAACCAGCGGCAGGCCTCCGGCCGGCCGTTCTTGCGGTGCAGGTAGATTTTGATCTGATACGGCGGCACCGGAAACGGCAGGGGATGGATATCCAGCGCCGCCGCCTGCCGCAATTTTTGCGCGGCGTAGCGCGGCATGCTCATCACCAGTTCGCTGTCGGCGACGATGAACGGCGCGCCCAGCAGCGAAGGCGTGCGGATGGCGATATCGCGCTGCAGCCCCAGTTTGTCGAGCTGGTAGTCAATGACGCCACGCTGTTCGTTCCACGGCGTCACCACCAGATGACGCGCCTGCAGGTAGTTTTCCAGCGTCAGCTCGCCGTATTTCGCGCTGAACGCGGGCGAACAGATCGCCACATACTCATCCTCCAGCCAGCTCACCTCGTCGATCTCCGGGTAGCTTTCGCCATCGGTTTCGGTAAAGCCCAGCGCGAAGTCGATGCGCCCCGCTAGCAGATCGTTCAGCGCCACCTTGCGCTCGGAATAGCGCAGCTGAAACGATAACCCCGGCGCCAGGCGCTGCATCTGCGCCATCAGTGCGGGAAACACCGCGAAAGCGGTGTAATCGGTAATGGCGAAGGTGAAGCTCTCCCGGCTTTCGGCGGGGACGAAGCGCGGGCGCGGATGCAGCCCTTTGGCCAGCAGCGCCAGACTTTCGCTGACGGTCGGGGCCAGGCTGTCGGCATACACCGTCGGGTGCATGTCGTTGCCGACCCGGTAGAACAGCTCGTCTGCCAGCGCCTTGCGCAGCCGGATCAGCGCGTGGCTCAACGCCGACGCACTGAGGGCCAGCTCTGCTGCGGCGCGCGTCACCGATCGCAGCCGATAGACCGCTTCGAACACCAGCAGCAGGTTGAGATCGAGGCGTTTCAAATCCAGATGCATGATATTCATTACCTGTTGATGAAAATGCAGTTCATACAGTATTGGAGGCGCGATATGCTGGCAAGCACAGTCATTAACACACTCAGGATTTGCCATGACCATTGAGATTTATCCGGCGCAAAAAAGCGACGCCAAACTGATTCTGGATATGATTATCGAGCTGGCAGTGTACGAAAAGGCGCGCGAGCAGGTGCTGGCCAGCGTGGAAGATATCGAACGCAGCCTGTTTGGGCCGGGCGCCTGTTCCGAAGCGCTGATTTGTACGGTGAACGGCGAGCCGGCGGGTTATGCGGTGTTCTTTATGAGTTACTCCACCTGGCTGGGTAAAAATGGCATCTATCTGGAAGACCTGTACGTGGCGCCGAAGCATCGCGGCGCGGGCGCCGGTAAAAAGCTGCTGCGACACATCGCCCAGCTGGCGTGCGAACGGCAGTGCGGTCGCCTGGAGTGGAGCGTGCTGGACTGGAACCAACCGGCCATCGATTTCTACCTCAGCATCGGCGCGCAGCCGCAGGGCGAGTGGGTGCGCTATCGTATGGAAGGCGAGGCGCTGACGCACTTCGCGGCGCACGGGGCGGCGTTGCCGGCACAATAGCCGTTGGGGGGAGGCGGCCTCCCCAACTGTGGTGATGTGAACGGTTTACTGCGGATCAATCAGGCGGGTTTGCGGGCGGCGAGAATGAAGATCATCGGGCGCTCCTGCTCTTCGCCCAGCGCCGGATTAGCGGCGATTTGCTGCGCGCTGGGGCCCCATTCGTTCAAATGCTGGATGATAAACCCTTGCTGCGCCAGCGGGTTGATATAGCCGCCAAGCGTGCGGTGCTGCTTGATGACGCCTTCCGCCAGCCAGTTGGAAACGCGCTGGCCTTCTCGCTGGTAACCGTTGACCGGCCAGGATTTCTGCCCGTTGCCGTCGGTCAGCCAGCCCTGCTGCGCCGGGGCGGTGTAGATCGGGTGCTCGGCGGTGAAGATGAACTGCCCGCCGGGTTTCAGCGCGGCGTAAACCGTGGCGAACAGGGCGGCCAGATCCTCGAGGTAGTGCAGCGTCAGCGAGCTGTAGACCAGATCGTAACTTTCCGGCGGCAGCTGCAGCTGCGCCAAATCCTGCCGACGGTACTCGATACCCGCGTCGGCGGTCATCTCCCGCGCCTTGGCCAGCATCTTGTCCGAGACGTCCAATCCCAGCACGTCGGCGGCGTCCTGTTCGCGTGCGCTGCGGCAGAACCAGCCGTAGCCGCAGCCGAGATCGACCACGCTTTTGCCCTGCAAATCCGGCAGGATGCGGCGGATGGCGGGCCATTCCGGCGCGCCGTCCAGGCCGTGCTGCGAGCGGCTGAGCTGCGCATAGCCGTCGAAGAAGGCCTGATTGTCATAGATGTTTTGCGTCATGATGACTCCTTAGTGAATGACGGCGGCGGAATGCCGCTGCCATACCGTGCATATTGCTGCATAATTCTACGCTGACAACATGAATAACGGGAATGACGATGGACATGATTTCGGTGCGGCAAGCGCCCGAGCTGGCGCCGCGCGCCATTGCGTATTTTCAGCGGCACTGGGCCACGGCAGAGACGCTGATGATGTATGAAGACGCCATCAACCGCAGCCTCGGCGCCGCCAACCCGCTGCCGCAGTGGTACCTGCTGATGGAAAATGATCAGATCCTCGGCTGTGCGGGGCTCATCACCAACGACTTTATCAGCCGTGGGGAGTTGTATCCCTGGCTGTGCGCGCTCTACGTAGAAGAGACGCAGCGCGGCAGGGGCTACGGCGCCAAACTGATTGAGCATGTAGCTGCGGAAACCCGCCGGCTGGGCTTCCCGCAGCTGCACCTGTGCACCGATCTGGAAGGGTATTACGAACGCAGCGGCTTCGTTTATAACGGGCTCGGGTATCACCCCTGGGGCGAAGCCTCACGGGTCTATTCGCGGGCGCTGTGATCGCCCTCGCCGGGGGCGTGTAAGACAAACCTGACTTTTCTTTCACCTCATCGCGCAACGCGGGTTACACTGGCCGCTTGTTCGCCACCGACCGGGTTAATTCGCCGCCGCGATGAGAGTGCCACGTCAGCTACAGCAACGCGTTACCGCCTGCATCGCCATTATGGCGGTGCTGTTGCTGTTTGTGGCGCCGGTGGTGTCGAAATCGCTGATGCACCACCCGATGATGGGCGGCATGATGCAAACGGACGCCGCTATGCCGCACGACATGCACGCGATGGCGATGCCCGCCGCCGAGCATGCCGGCCACCACGGCATGGATCCTGCGGAGATGATTTTCTGCGGCTATTGCGAGCTGCTGATCCACGTGCCGCTGCTGCTGTGGGCATTCGTCCCGCTGCTGTGGCTGATGGCGCGCATCGCGCGCCTGCCTTGCGCGCCGCGCATCGTTTCTCCGCCCCTTCGGCGCCTGACTCTGCGGCCGAGCCCGCGCGGGCCGCCCGGCCAACCGTTTTTCCCTATTGCTTGATCATGGGTAACGTCGTCCGTATCGCTGCGGACGGTTTGCCTGCGCGCACAGTTTGAAAAACGAGAAAGGCCATGTCTTCAATAACCAAAACTCCACCTGCCGCATCGCCGCGTGGCGCGATGCTGAACCTGATCAGACGGCTGCATTTTTATATCGGCCTGCTGGTCGCTCCTTTTATTCTGGTCGCTGCACTGACCGGCACGCTGTATGTGCTGACGCCGCAGCTTGAAGAGGCGCTGTATCGCGATGCGCTTTTCACCGAACCGCACGGGCAGGCGAGATCGCTGGCTGACCAGATCGCCGCCGCCCGCCGTGCGGCGGGTGACGAGGCGCGCATTTACGCCGTGCGTCCGGCTCCCGGCGCAATGGACACCACCCGCGTGCAGTTCGCGAGTGCCGATCTGGGCGCCTCCGAGTCGCGCGCGCTGTTTATCGATCCTTACACCCTGGCGATCAAGGGCGACATGACGGTGTACGGCACCTCTGGCGTGCTGCCGCTGCGCACCTGGCTGGACAAGCTGCACAGCAGCCTGCTGCTCGGCGACCTGGGGCGCAACTACAGCGAGCTGGCGGCCTCCTGGCTGTGGGTGGCCGCGCTGGGCGGCGTGGCGCTGTGGCTGGCGACGCGGCCGAAGCGCAAGCTGAAAAGGGCAAAAGGGGGCTTCGCCGCCAGCCGCCATTGGCATATCACGCTGGGCGTGGCGCTGCTGGCCGGGCTGCTGTTCTTCTCGGCTACCGGGTTGACCTGGTCGCAGTGGGCCGGCAGCAACATCGACGCACTGCGGGCCAACCTGGGCTGGCTGACGCCGCAGGTCAACACCAGCCTGCAGGCCGATGCGCCGCAGACGCCGGCCGATCCGCACGCCGAGCACCGCGGGATGATGCCGGGCATGAAGATGGGCCCTGCCGCGCAGGCCAATGCGTTGAACGGTGATTGGGATCGGGCGCTGCACGCTGCGCGCGCCGCCGGGATCGACGCCGCCAAGGTCGAGCTGCGCCAGCCGAAAGGCGAGGGTAAAGCCTGGACGGTAACCGAAGTGGATCGCAGCTGGCCGACGCAGGTGGACGCGGTTGCCATCGCGCCGCAAAGCTTCGCCGTCATCGATCAGGTGCGGTTCGACACCTTCCCACTCATCGCCAAGCTGACCCGCTGGGGCATCGACGCCCACATGGGCATTCTGTTCGGCTTGCCGAATCAGCTGCTGCTGGCGGCGTTCGGCCTCGGGCTGTGCCTGATGATTGCGCTCGGTTACCGCATGTGGTGGAGTCGCCGCCCGGCGGCGGGTGCGCAGCATCCGGTGCATACGCTGGTTGCCGCCTGGCTGGCGCTTTCCCTGCCTGCCCGCGCCGTCACGCTGCTGGTAGCAGCGGCGCTGGGTTATTGCCTGCCGGTAATGGGTGTGAGCCTCGCGGCGTTGCTGCTGGTGGACGTAGGGCGCTGGCGCGGCCAGCGGCAAGGCCTTCAGGACGAAACGCCGGAAGCGGCCGCCCGCCGCGCCGAGGTGCGCAAGTTCCGCGCGGCGGTGGCGACAGTGGCGGTGGCGGTCGGCTGCGTGATGGGCCGAGCGATCCTCGGCGGCACCGTCGAGCAATTCCAGCTGCCGATCGGCGCCTGGAGCGCCCAGATGGTGATCATGCAGAGCCTGATGGTGCTGCTGTATACGCTGGTGTTCACCCTGCTGCTTTCCATTCCGCTGTGGTATTTCTTCCTGGGGGAGAAAGAGGGGCGGTGAGGTAGCGTCCGGCATGCCTGCGGGCATGCCGGATATTTGGTAATGGGGCTTAAGCACGTATCATCTCACCGGATAGGCAATTTCCACTGAAAGGAAGCGAACGATGACGTTTGAACAACGAAGGGACAAGGCGATAGTGCTGATGGAGGAAAAGAAGATGTGGCGGAGCAACTATGCGCCGCCAATCTTGCGCCTGCTGTGGCGAATGGATGTGAATATGCCACCGCCGCCGTTTGCGCCTTTCTGGCTGAATATGCTGTTCTTCGGCATTTGGTTTGGCCCGCTGTGGGGCGTGCTGATGTGGTTCATGGTATGGAAAAATCAGGGATATACCGGTGAAGAGGCCCTGACATTAAGCCTCGCCGCCGGCCTGTTGTTTGGCTTTTTTATGGCGCTTTTCCACTACAGGCGGAAAAAGGCGAACAGGCTGCCGGACTGGAACTCGCTTTGACACGTTGGTGACGAACAGACACAAAAAAGCCCGCAACCGAAGTTGCGGGCTTTTTCGCTATTATCGCCGGGTCTATCTGGTTCACTGGCGACGTATTTGGTGGAGCTGGGGGGATTTGAACCCCCGTCCGAAATTACTACACCGTCGGCACTACATGCTTAGTCCAATCTTTACATTCGCCGGCCAGCTGCGGATGGACACGCTACTGACAGACTAGCCTGATTGAGTTTAACGCTTCAGCCCCAGGCAGGACATCCACGCGATCTCTTTTGGGTTTGACCTCTCTTGATCCCCGTCCTAAGAGCGGAGGCTAGGGAGAGAGGGCTCTAAGCAGGGTATTAAGCTGCTAAAGCGTAGTTTTCGTCGTTTGCGACTATTTTTTTGCGGCTTTTTACGAGGCCAACCGCCCCTCGGCATGCTCCTAGGGCTTCGCAAATCCCGTCGAATCCAGAATCAGCCCCAAGTAACTTTGTGCAGTATACCAGAAGTTTACCTCGATAAGCCAGCGGCTTAACGATTGGCGTGCTTCATGATACGGGCTTTCGCCGTCTGCCATTCGCGATCTTTGATGTCATCGCGTTTGTCGTGCTCTTTCTTGCCTTTGGCTACGCCGATCTTGATCTTGCTCCAGGCATTTTTCCAATACAGGGACAAGGCCACCACAGTGTAACCGTCGCGGTTGACGCGGCCGAGCAGGGTGTCCAGCTCGCGTCGGTTCAGCAGCAGTTTACGGGTACGCGTTGGATCGCACACCACATGCGACGAAGCCACGTTGAGTGGGGTGATGGTGGCGCCAAACAGGTAGGCTTCACCGTCACGGAACGTCACGTAGCTGTCGCTGAGGTTGGCTTTGCCTGCACGCAGCGATTTAACTTCCCACCCTTGCAGCGACAGGCCCGCCTCGAACTCTTCTTCAATGAAGTATTCGAAACGCGCGCGCTTGTTTTGGGCAATGGTGGCGGAACCGGGTTTGTGTGCTTTTTTCTTTGTCATAGTGCGTTCATTATACTGGATGCTCCAGCGAAAGAAATCCTTTCCCGTTCAGCACCTGCGCAATTTTTCGCATTTTTGGTTCCCTCATCCCGTAGCAGATTTTTTGTTTGCCGCCAGATAAATGGTATTATCTGTACGTTTTATGTCTTACAGGAAATGATATGCCCCAGATCAGTCGGTCTGCATTAGTGCCGTTCAGCGCCGAGCAGATGTATCAGTTGGTTAACGATGTTCATTCTTATCCCGATTTTCTGCCAGGCTGCACCGGCAGCCGGGTGCTTAACGCTACCTCCAACGAGATGACCGCCGCGGTGGACGTCGCCAAGGCCGGTATCAGCAAGACCTTCACCACCCGCAATACGCTGCTGGATAACCAGAGCATCAATATGCAACTGGTCGATGGTCCGTTCCGCAAGCTGATGGGCGGCTGGCAGTTCACGCCGCTGAGCGAAGAGGCCTGCAAGGTGGAGCTGCACCTGGACTTCGAGTTCACCAACAAACTGATTGAGCTGGCGTTCGGCAAGGTGTTCAAAGAGCTGGCGGGCAGCATGGTGCAGGCATTCACCCAGCGGGCGAAAGAGGTCTACAGTGTCTGACATCCAGGTCGAGGTGGTGTACGCCTTGCCGGAGCGGCAGTACCTGCGCAAGGTGAAGCTGGCCGAGGGCAGCAGCGTCGAGCAGGCGATTCAGGCTTCAGGCCTGCTGGAGCTGCGCCAGGATATCGATCTTAAAAGCAATAAAATCGGCATCTACAGCCGCCCGGCCAAGCTGGGCGATACGCTGAACGATGGCGACCGGGTGGAGATTTACCGGCCGCTGATCGCCGATCCGAAAGAGCTGCGCCGGCAACGGGCAGAAAAGGCAAAAAAATAAGGCGCTTATAGCGCCTTATTTTTTATCTGAAACTGATTTTCTCTTCCGCGTTGCAGCCTGCGACTGTCATGAGGAACACCATGCCCCCTCATGGGCCGGAAGAGCGGGCAGCGCCGATTACTTGGTCAGCGCCGGTTTGTTCTGGATATCGGTCAACACGCCTGCGCTGTCGAAGGTCAGCGTCAGCGTCTGCTGGGTGATGTCTTCATGGCCAGGCTGCTGGCGGAACACATAGAACCACGTCTGAGTTCCGAACGGGTCTTGCAGCATTGGGGTGCCCAATGTGTAAGCGACCTGTTGTTGGGTCATCCCTTTCTGAATTTTCGCCACGTCGGTCGACGTCAGGTAGTTCCCCTGGTTGATGTCAGGACGATAAACCACCTTTTCAAAAGTAGAACAGCCTGCAGTCAGCATCACAAGAACTACAGCGGCGGCAGTCAGCGTTTTACAGCGCATAGTAATCACATTCCTTTAGGGCATAGGATGCCGATGATAATAGACCTTGCGGCAGTTGGAAACCTTTATACCCTTCATCTTTCACGTTGCGACGCATTGGCTTTCCTTTAGCACCTCAAGCGCTTGGCCTTTTTCAGGCCGTTGAGATGGCTTTGGATCACCGCCGCGCCGCACTTTAGATATTTCTCGGGCCAACAGCGTCACTGTCAGACCGCAGGAAAGTGAAAAAGTTGAGCTTTTTTATGCCGCCAGCAGTTCTTTGGCGTTCGCCAACGTATTGCGGGTGACTTCGCTGCCGCCGAGCAGGCGCGCCAGCTCCTGCAGCCGGGCGCGTTTATCCAGCGGCGCCATTTGGGTTTCGGTGACCGTGCCGTCGGTCTGCTTGCTGACGAACAGGTGCTGATGCCCGCATCCGGCCACCTGCGGCAGGTGGGTGACGCACATCACCTGGGTGGATTCGCCGAGCTGGCGCAGCAGACGGCCGACGATGGCGGCGGTCGGGCCGCTGATGCCCACGTCCACCTCATCGAAGATCAGCGCCGGGGTTTCCATCTTGCGGGCGGTGATCACCTGAATGGCCAGCGCGATGCGCGACAGCTCACCGCCGGAGGCGACCTTCGCCAGCGGTTGCAGCGGCTGCCCTGGGTTGGTGGAGACGCAGAACTCGGTGCGGCTGGCCCCTTCGGCGCTCAGATGCTGCGGTTCGAAGCGCACGTCGATGTTGAATTTGCCGTGCGGCATGGAGAGCGCCTGCATGCTGTCGGTGATGAGCGTGGTCAGCTCGGCCGCGTAGTGCAGGCGTTTCTGGTGCAGCTCTTCCGCCAGCGCCAGCGCCTGCTGATGATGCTGGGTGACCGCCTCGTTCAGGTGCTCATGATCGCTTTCCTGCTGTGAAAGCAGCTGCTGTTCATCCAGCAACTGCTGATGCAGCTGCGGCAGCTCTTCCGGCGCAACCTGGTGTTTGCGCGCCAGGCTGATTTGGCGCGACAGGCGCTGTTCCAGCTCGTGCAGGCGGTTGGGATCGAGATCCATGCGATCGGCGTAGTGGCGCAGCTCGTCGCTGGCTTCGCTGATCTGGATAGAAGCCTCTTCCAGCATGTCCAGCAGGCCGCTGAGCTTGTCGTCCAGCCCGGCTAGCTCAAGCAGCAGGTGTTTGGCGCTGTAGAGCTGGCTGAGCATGTTGTTCTCGTCGCTGTCGGCCAGCAGCTGCAGCGTCTGCTGGCTGAGGGTCAGCAGCTGGCCGCTGTTGGCCAGGCGCTTGTACTCGGCGTCAGTCTGTTCGAACTCGCCGGCCTGCGGCGCGAATTCGTTCAGCTCTTTCAACTGGTATTGCAGCAGCTGCTTGCGCGCTTCGCGCTCGATGGACTGCTGCTGATGATGCGCCAGCTCGCGGCAGCTCTGGTGCCATCGTTGGTAGGCCTGGCTCATCGCCGCCAGCAGGGCGGGTTCGTCGGCGTAGGCGTCGAGCAGCGCTTTCTGGTGCTCCGGTTTGAGCAGCAGCTGATGGGCGTGTTGACCGTGGATTTGAATCAGGCGCTGCCCCAGCTCGCGCAGCTGCGACAGCGGCACGGCGGTGCCGTTGATAAAGCCGCGCGAACGGCCGTCGGCGTTGATCACCCGCCGCAGCAGGCATTCGTTGCTGTCGTCCAGCTGGTTCTGCTCCAGCCATTCGCGCGCGGACGGGGTGTCCGCCAGCGAGAAGCGGGCACAGAGGTCGGCGCGGGCGGCTCCCTGGCGCACCACGTTGCCGTCGGCGCGGTTGCCGAGGCACAGCCCCAGCGCATCGATGGCGATGGATTTGCCGGCGCCGGTTTCACCGGTGATCGCCGTCATACCCGGTTGAAAATCGATTTCCAACTCACGAACGATAGCAAAGTTGCTGATGGTTAATTGCGCCAGCATGGGAACCTTCCTGTGTATAAACACATAACTGTAGTTTCATACAGTATAAACTGGTTTTATATACAGTAAAGTGGCCGGCGCAGATTTTAGAACAATTTTTTCGACCAGCCCAGCTTGGTGCTTAACGTATTGAAATAGCTGTAGTCCTTCGGGTGAATCAGATTCAGGTGGAAATCGCTGCGGCGGATCAGCACTTCTTCGCCTTCCTGGATAGGCAGCGCGATCTGGCTGTCGCAGCTGATCTCCAGATCGCTGCCGATCTGCGAGAATTTCAGGCGGATGGTGCTGTCGCCGTTGATCACCAGCGGCCGGGCGGAAAGGGTGTGCGGGAACATAGGCACCAGCGCGATCGCCTCCAGCGACGGGGTGAGGATCGGCCCGCCGGCGGAGAGCGAGTAGGCGGTGGAGCCGGTCGGCGTGGCGATGATCAGGCCGTCGGAGCGCTGCGAGAAGGCGAAGCGATCGTCGATGTACACCTCGAATTCGATCATGTGTGCCACTTTGCCGGGGTGCAGCACCACTTCGTTGATGGCGGTGCTGATGCGGCACTGCTGGTGCTCTTTATGCACGATGGTTTCCAGCAGGAAACGCTGTTCGTCGATGTACTCGCCTTCCAGCACGTCCGCCAGCTGCTGCAGGGCGTTGTCGGGATCGAGATCGGTGAGGAAGCCGAGGTTGCCGCGGTTGACCCCGATCACCTTGATGTCGTAGCGTGCCAGCACGCGCGCGGCGCCGAGCATGTTGCCGTCGCCGCCAACCACCACCGCCAGATCGGCCCGCTGGCCGATATCCGCCAGGCTGCCGGTCACGGCGTCTTTCAGCCCCAAATCATGGGCGATCTGGCGTTCGACCATCACCGAATAGCCGCGGGCGACCAGCCAGTGGAACAGCATCTCGTGGGTTGCCAGCGCTGAAGGGTGACGCGGGTGGCCAACAATGCCAATACAGGCGAATTTTTTATTCATTTGTTGTGATTTTCCTCACCGGGACCCGTTTATGCCCCACATTGTGACCGGTTGACTTGAAACCCCGGTTTTGATCCCCATAATAAGCCAAGTTGCGAGATTAATGCTAAAACGCGGAGATATTCATGAGTAGTAAAGAACAGAAGACGCCAAACGAGCAAGTCTCGGAAGAAATGGAACAACACGCTCATCACGATGATACGCTGCCGGAAGCGGCGGAAGGCGTCGATCTGCGCGATGCGCGTATCGCCGAACTGGAAGCCCAACTGGCGGAAGCGCAGCAGCACGAGCGCGACAGCCTGCTGCGCGCCAAAGCGGAAGCGGAAAACATCCGCCGCCGCGCCGAACTGGACGTCGAGAAAGCGCACAAGTTCGCCCTGGAGAAATTCTCCGGCGATCTGCTGCCGGTGATCGACAACCTGGAGCGCGCGCTGGATCTGGCGGATAAAAACAATCCTGAACTGGCCGCGATGATCGAAGGCATCGAGCTGACGCTGAAATCGCTGCTGGACGTGGTGCGCAAGTATGGCATCGAAATCGTCGGCGACGTCAACGTGCCGTTCAACCCGGAAGTGCATCAGGCGATGAGCATGATGGAATCCGCCGATCACCAGCCGAACCACGTGATGATGGTGATGCAGAAAGGTTATACGCTGAACGGCCGCCTGCTGCGTCCGGCGATGGTCGCGGTCTCCAAAGCCAAGGCGTAATCGCCCCGGCAACGGCATAAAGAAAGGCACCCGAGGGTGCCTTTTTTGTCACTGGACTATGCCTGCGGCAGGCGCGGCATCCAGTCGATCGGCGTGAGCCCTTGCTGCTCCAGCAGCTGATTGGCCTGCGAGAAGTGGCGGCAGCCGAGGAAACCGCGGTGCGCGGAGAGCGGTGACGGGTGCGGCGCCTTCAGCACATGGTGGCGGTTGCGGTCGATAAAGTTGCCTTTCTTCTGCGCGTGCGAGCCCCACAGCAGGAACACCACGCCTTCGCGGTTCTCATTCAGGGCGGCGATCACCTTATCGGTAAAGGTTTCCCAGCCCAGGTTGGCGTGCGAGTGCGCGCGGCCGCCTTCCACCGTCAGCACGGTGTTGAGCAGCAGCACCCCCTGTTCAGCCCAGCTTTGCAGGTAGCCGTGATCCGGGCGTTCGAAGCCGGGAATGTCGGTCGCCAGCTCTTTATACATGTTCACCAGCGACGGCGGCGCCGGCACGCCGGGGCGCACCGAGAAAGAGAGGCCGTGCGCCTGATTGGGCCCGTGATACGGATCCTGGCCGAGGATGACGACCTTGACGTCCGCCAGCTCGGTATAGCGGAAAGCGTTGAACACGTCCTTCTGCGGTGGATAAATGGTCTTACCGGCCTGGCGCTCAGCGGCAACAAAGGCGAGCGTTTCAACAAAATAGGGCTGCTCTTTCTCTTTGCCGATCACGTCATGCCAGGTGAGGGAGGTGGCCATAAACGCTCTCCTTTGTTTTCTTTAGCAATTCATGGGCTATAGCTTACCGTTTCGGCACGCGCAGCGAAACCCGCTTTTCATTTCTCACTGTCACGCGTAATGCAATTATTTTTGAAAATTTACAAAAATAATTGGTTTTTTCCGCAGTGGGAAAATTGATATAAAACATAAATTTGCCCCTTCATGCCCTGTGCCTACCCGGTAAAAATTGACTTTAATCAAGGAACTGGCCCGGTCAGGCTGGTATACAGAACAACAAGACAACAATGGTTTTACCAAATGGCCGAAACCAGAATTGGGTTTTCTCACGACGTGAATTTTTACGCCCTTGTACGGAGGCAACATAATGATTACCGGTATTCAAATTACCAAAGCGAACGACCAGGCGCTGGTGAATTCTTTCTGGCTGCTGGACGATGAAAAAGCGGAAGCCCGCTGCGTGTGCGCCAAGGCCAACTACGCGGAAGATCAGGTTGTCGCAGTGAGCGACCTGGGCCAGATCGAATACCGTGAAGTGCCGCTGGAAATGCAGCCGACCGTGCGCGTGGAAGGCGGTCAGCACCTGAACGTCAACGTGCTGCGTCGCGAAACCCTGGAAGACGCGGTCAAGCACCCGGAAAAATACCCGCAGCTGACCATCCGCGTGTCCGGTTATGCGGTACGCTTCAACTCTCTGACGCCGGAACAGCAGCGCGACGTTATCGCCCGCACCTTTACCGAAAGCCTGTAATTTGCGGCGCAGTCAATCAGGGAGCTTCGGCTCCCTTTTCTGCGTTTGGTGGCCGAAAACCGAACGCGGATCACATTCTGTACAAAGATAAGCATTTCTAATACAGAACTCATCCGACCTGCCGATAGCTAAATCAGCACCTATTCAGGTGCTCAATAAAAAGTCTATCGACAAGGAGTCGGCATGAGTATGCCTTTAAGTTTTACCTCTGCAGTATCCCCGGTGGCCGCGATCCCTACACCTCGCGCCGCTGCCGAGACGGCGACGGCGGCGCAGCCTGCGGCAGCGCCGGCAAATCCAGCGCCGGTGGCCACCCCTTCTCAGAACACGCTCAATGCGCAGAACCTGTTGAATACGCTGGTCGGCGATATCTCCGCGGCGGCCCCGACGGCGGCGGCAGCGCCGGGCGTGACACGGGGGCAACAATCGCAGGAAGGTGATTATGCGTTGGCGCTGTTGGCCAAGGACGTTTATTCACTGAACGGCCAGGGCGCTGCCGGGTTCAACCGCCTGAGCGACAGCGCGCTGCTCGGTTTTGGCATCGATCCCGCCAGCCTGCACGACGCGGGCAGCGGTTTCCAGGCCGGGGTTTACAGCAACGACAAGCAGTATGTGTTGGCGTTCGCCGGCACCAACGACTGGCGCGACTGGCTGAGCAACGTGCGGCAGGCGACGGGCTATGACGATGTGCAGTACAATCAGGCGGTTGCCGCTGCCAAAAGCGCCAAGGCGGCCTTTGGCGATGCGCTGGTGATCGCCGGTCATTCGCTTGGCGGTGGCCTGGCGGCCACGGCTGCGCTGGCGACCGGTACCGTCGCGGTCACCTTCAACGCGGCTGGGGTGTCGGATTACACCCTGAATCGCCTGGGTATCGATCCGGCGGCGGCGAAGAAAGATGCCGAAGCCGGCGGCATTCGCCGCTACAGCGAGCAATATGACATGCTGACCAGCACCCAGGAGTCGACTTCGCTGATCCCGGACGCCATCGGCCATAACATCACCTTGGCCAACAACGATACCCTGACTGGCATCGATGACTGGCGGCCGAGCAAGCATCTGGATCGCAGCCTGACGGCGCACGGCATCGACAAGGTGATAAGCTCGATGGCGGAACAAAAGCCGTGGGAGGCGAAGGCCAATGCCTGAAGGGCGTCGCTTGCGGCGGGCGCTGGCGATAGCCTTACTGGCGCTGGTCGCGGTGACCGGTTTACTGATGATGGCTAAGGAGCAACAGATGGGGCAGGAGATTTCGCCGTTTGACGGTCGCAGCAATCTGGCGCTGGCTCAGGCGGTGGCGCGTGGCGATACGCAGGGTATCCGTGCGCAGGCCACGCAGGATCGCTTGCGCGAACGGGGCGATCGGCAGGTCACGCTGTTGCAGTGGGCGGTGCTTTCGCAGCAGCCGGGTAGCGTGCAGGCGTTGCTGGCGCTCGGGGCAGACCCGGCGGCAGCGGGGCTGGACGGCAACAGCGCGTTGCACACCGCGGCGATGTTGCAAGATGCGCAGTACCTGCGGCTGTTACTGGCCGAAGGGGCACAGGTGAACGTGCGTAATGCCGTTACCGGCGCCACGCCGCTTGCGGCGGCGGTGCTGGCCGGGCGCGAAGAGCAACTGCGGCTGTTGCTGGCGGCCGGGGCGGACACCACGTTGAGCGATCGGCTGGGGGATACCCCGCTGCATCTGGCGGCGAAGATTAACGCGCCGCACCTGGCGCTGTCGCTGTTGCAGGCCGGTGCCGATGCCCGGGCACGCAACCAGCAGGGCGTCGTGTTCCAGTTTTACTTCTCGCAAACGCCGGCGCATTTGCAGAATGACGAGCTGAAGGCGCAGTTCCGCGAACTGGATAAATGGCTGCAGGGGCACCGTCTGGCCACGCACTACGCGCAGCAGTAAACGGCCATAAAAAAACCGCCTGTACAGGCGGTTTTTTCTTAGGCAGCGGGGGTTATTCCGCGTCGCCGGCCGGTTTGGCCTTCGCCTGACGGCGTTTGCCGACGTTTTTGGCGTCGCGATGGCGCACTTTCACCTTGGCCTTTTCTTTGTTCTTCGCCTTGTCTTCCGCGCGCTTGGCCAGCACTTTCTTCGACGGTTTACCGTTGCTCTTCTCGTTCGGCACCTTGGTTTTCGGCCGCAGTTCGTCGATCACGCGCGCTTTCAGCGGCTCGTTCAGGTAACGGCCCACTTTGCCCAGCAGCAGATGGTCGTGCGCTTCCACCAGCGAAATGGCGGTGCCTTTGCGCCCGGCGCGGCCGGTACGCCCGATGCGGTGCAGGTAGGTATCCGCCGTGCGCGGCATGTCGAAGTTGAACACGTGGGTGATATCGAGGATATCCAGGCCACGTGCGGCAACGTCGGTGGCCACCAGCACGTTAACCCGGCCATCCATCATGCGTTTGACCGCCTCGTTGCGTTTGGCCTGCACCATTTCGCCTTCGAGATAGCAGGTGTTGATGCCCGCTTCGCGCAGCCAGGTGGCCAGCTCATGCACGCGCTCGCGCTTGCGCACGAAGATCACCGATTTCTGCACGTCTGGCTGCTGCAGCAGGTGGATTAGCAGCGCGGTTTTGTGCTGCACGTCATCGGCGCGGTAGTACCACTGCAGGATCTTTTTGCGTTCGCGGCGCGACGGATCGGCCTCCACTTCCACCGGCTCTTTCAGGATGCGCTCGGCGAATTCGCGGATCGCTTCGCCTTCCAGCGTGGCGGAGAACAGCAGCGTCTGGTTGCGCCAGCGGGTTTCGGCGGAGATGGTTTCGATGTCCTGCGCGAAGCCCATGTCGAGCATGCGGTCGGCTTCGTCGAGGATCAGGGTTTCCACCGCGCGGCAGTCGAAGTTCTCTTCTTTAATGTATTGCAGCAAGCGGCCGGTGGTGGCGACCACCACGTCCTGGTTTTCGCTGAACACTTCCGCGTGGTTCATGTAAGCGACGCCGCCGGTGATGGTGGCGATATCCAGCGAGGTATGAGCAGCCAATTCACGCGCCTGGTCGGCGACCTGCATCGCCAGTTCACGCGTTGGCGTCAAGATCAGCACGCGCGGCGGGCCGGATTTTTTGCGTGGAAAGTCCAGCAGGTGCTGCAAAACGGGCAGCAGGAAGGCGGCGGTTTTGCCGGTGCCGGTCGGAGCCGAACCTAAGACGTCGCGCCCGTCCATCGCCGGCGGGATCGCTGCGGCCTGAATGGCGGTGGGGCGATCGTAGCCTTTGTCGCGCAGCGCGTCGATCAGGCGATCATCGAGTTCGAGTTCGGAAAAAGTGGTTGCTGTCATGGTCTACCTCTACTTGGGGCGCCGATTATAGACGGGTTGGCCGCGATCTTCACCTATTTAAGCGGAAAGCCGCTCTTTTCCCGCCGATCAGATTGCCTTATGCTACGCCAGTTTTATAGCCAGGTGGTGAGTGTGAGCAAGCGTTCGAAAGCCGATTTTACCCCGCGCCGCGGGGGTTTTACCTTTAAACAATTCTTTGTCGCCCACGATCGTTGCGCCATGAAAGTGGGCACCGACGGGGTGCTGCTCGGCGCCTGGGCACCGCTGGGGCAGGCGCGCCGGGTGCTGGACATCGGCTGCGGCAGCGGGCTGATCGCGTTGATGCTGGCGCAGCGCAGCGGCGACGAAGTGACCATCGACGCGGTGGAACTGGATGAAGCCGCCGCCGGCCAGGCGCGCGAAAACGCGGCGGAATCGCCGTGGCCACAGCGCATCCGCGTGCATGCGCAGGATATTCATCATTATGCGCAGCGGCATGCCGCTGAGTATGATCTGATCGTCAGTAATCCGCCGTATTTCGAGCCGGCGGTGGCCTGCCGCGACCAGGCGCGCCACAACGCGCGCTACACCGAAACCCTGACGCACGGCGCGCTGTTGGCCTGCGCGGCGCAGCTGCTGGCGGAACAGGGGACGTTCTGCGTGGTGCTGCCGCACGACGTTGGCGCCGAATTCGAACGCCTGGCGCAGCAAAGCGGCTGGCATACGGCGGTGAAAGTGAACGTCAGCGACCGGGCCGATACGCCGCTGCACCGGGTGTTGCTGGCGCTGACACGGCGGGAAACGCCGCTGCAGGCGCAGGCGCTGGCGATCAAACAGGCCGATGGCAGCTACACCGACGATTTCCGCCGATTGATCACCGACTTCTACCTGTTCTACTGAAAAGAAAAGGGCGCCGATAAGGCGCCCTGTCGCAGAGTTTAAGGCTGCAAAATGGTCGGCAGCGCTTCCGGCAGCAAATCCGGGTAGTCCAGCGTGTAGTGCAGGCCGCGGCTCTCTTTGCGCGCCATGGCGCTGCGCACGATAAGCTCGGCCACCTGCACCAGATTGCGCAGCTCCAGCAGGTTGTTGGAGATGCGGAAGTGCGCGTAGTACTCGTCGATTTCCGCCTGCAGCGTGTTGATGCGGCGCAGGGCGCGCTCCAGCCGCTTGGTGGTGCGCACGATGCCGACGTAATCCCACATGAACAGCCGCAGCTCGTGCCAGTTGTGCTGGATCACCACCCGTTCGTCCGCATCATCCACCCGGCTTTCATCCCAGTGCGGCACCTGTTTGGCCTGCTGGATGAATGGCAGGCGTTGCAGAATGTCTTCCGCCGCCGACCAACCGTACACCAGGCACTCCAGCAGCGAATTCGACGCCATGCGGTTGGCGCCGTGCAGGCCGGTGTAGCTGACTTCGCCGATGGCGTACAGCCCGTCGAGATCGGTGCGGCCGTGCTGATCGACCATCACGCCGCCGCAGGTGTAGTGCGCCGCCGGGACGATGGGGATCGGTTGCCGAGTCAGATCGAAGCCCAGCGTCAGCAGCTTTTCGTGGATCATTGGGAAGTGCTGGGTGATGAACTCCGCCGGCTTGTGGCTGATGTCCAGGTACATGCAGTCGGCGCCCAGGCGCTTCATTTCATGGTCGATGGCGCGGGCGACGATATCGCGCGGGGCCAGTTCGCCGCGTGGGTCGACATCCGGCATAAAGCGGCTGCCGTCCGGGCGCTTCAGGTAAGCACCTTCGCCGCGCAGCGCTTCGGTCAGCAGGAAGTTGCGCGCCTGCGGGTGGAACAGGCAGGTTGGGTGGAACTGGTTGAACTCCAGGTTGGCGACCCGGCAGCCGGCGCGCCAGGCCATGGCGATGCCGTCGCCGGAGGAGATATCGGGGTTGGTGGTGTATTGATACACCTTGGCCGCGCCGCCGGTCGCCAGCACCACCGTTTTGGCGCGGTAGGTTTCCACCCGCTCCAGCTCGCGGTTCCAGACGTAAGCGCCCACGACTCGGCGGGTGCCCGGCAGGCCGATTTTATTCGAGGTGATAAGGTCAACCGCGTTGCGGCGCTCCATCACGCAAATATTGGGGTGAGCGCTTGCTTTCCCCACCAGCGTGGTCTCTACTTCCTTACCGGTCGCGTCCGCGGCGTGCAGGATGCGGCGATGGCTGTGGCCGCCTTCGCGCGTGAGGTGATAATGCGCCTCGCCCTGCGCGTTGATCTCGGTGTCGAACAGCACGCCCTGATCGATCAGCCACTGCACGCAGTGGCGCGCGTTGCCGGCGATGAATTCGACGGCCTCTTTGTCACACAGGCCGGCACCGGCAATCAAAGTGTCATCAACGTGTGAGGCAATGCTGTCCGTCTCATCGAACACCGCGGCGATCCCGCCCTGGGCGTAAAAGGTGGCGCCCTCGCTGAGCGGCCCCTTGCTGAGAACGGTAACCTTGCAATGCTGCGCCAGGCGTAGCGCCAGTGACAGGCCCGCAGCGCCGCTGCCGACGATCAGTACATCGCTAACATGTTCAGATGATGGTTGCATAACGTATGATGTGTGCAGAAGAAGAGTGAATTTCATGTTAGCCTAACTGTCCGGGCAAAAGCCACGGATAGGGTGACATCAACAGAAAAAACAATGGCGATATGGAACTTCGTGTTCTATATGAACTCCAAGCGAGTGCTTGCTCAGGAAAATAATGTATGGCTGGCAGTACAATTTTACGCGTGGAGACGGATTTGGGGAGAGTTTACCTCGGATGAGCGAGCAGTTAACGGATCAAGTTCTGGTCGAGCGGGTCCAAAAGGGCGATCAGAAGTCGTTTAACCTACTGGTAGTGCGCTATCAGCATAAGGTGGCGAGTCTCGTTTCCCGCTATGTGCCGCAGGGCGATGTGCCCGATGTGGTGCAGGAGTCGTTTATCAAGGCCTATCGCGCACTGGAATCGTTCCGTGGCGACAGCGCTTTTTATACCTGGTTGTATCGAATCGCCGTGAACACGGCAAAGAATTATCTGGTTGCTCAGGGGCGCCGTCCGCCATCCAGTGATGTGGACGCCAACGATGCGGAAAATTACGAAAGTGCGGGCGCACTGAAAGAAATTTCGAACCCTGAGAACTTAATGTTGTCAGAAGAGCTGAGACAGATAGTTTTCCGTACCATTGAGTCTCTCCCTGAGGATCTTCGCATGGCGATTACCTTGCGGGAGTTGGATGGTCTAAGCTACGAAGAGATAGCCGCCATCATGGATTGCCCGGTCGGAACCGTACGTTCGCGTATTTTCCGCGCCCGGGAAGCTATCGATAATAAAGTTCAACCGCTGATCCAGCGTTAGCAATGGCGGGCACAGGAAGGGTACTTAGGCATGCAGAAAGAAAAGCTTTCCGCTCTGATGGATGGTGAATCGTTCGACAGCGAGCTGTTGAGTTCTCTGTCGCAAGATCGAACGCTTCAACAAAGCTGGCAGAGCTATCACCTGATACGTGACACACTGCGAGGTGATGTCGGACAAGTGATGCATCTCGACATCGCCGATCGCGTAGCCGCTGCACTTGAGAAAGAACCCGCCCGGCTGGTACCTTCCGCCGTTCAGGAATCTCAGCCGCAGCCTCACACCTGGCAGAAAATGCCGTTCTGGGACAAAGTGCGTCCTTGGGCGAGCCAGATTACGCAAATCGGTATGGCGGCCTGCGTGTCTCTGGCGGTGATCGTCGGCGTGCAGCAGTACAACCAGCCTTCTGCGCCATCGAACGCGTCTGAATCGCCGGCCTTCACCACGCTGCCGATCATGGGCCAGGCCTCGCCGGTCAGCCTGGGCGTGCCTGCCGACAGTTTCTCTACCGGCAGCGGTCAACAGCAGCAGGTGCAGGAACAGCGTAAGCGTATCAACGCCATGCTGCAGGACTATGAGCTGCAACGTCGCCTGCATTCGGATCAGCTGCAGCTTGAGCAAGGCAACCCACAACAGGCTGCCATTCAGGTTCCCGGAACTCAGTCTTTAGGAATGCAACAGCAGTAATGAAGCAAATCTGGTTCTCCGTTTGTTTATTGACGGGCAGCCTGCTCTATTCCAGCATCGCCCCGGCGCAGCCAACTGCGTCCGGGGCGTTATTGCAACAGATGAGCAGCGCCAGCCGTTCTCTCAATTACGAGCTCGCCTACATCAGCATCAGCAAGCAGGGAATCGAGTCGTTGCGCTATCGCCATGCGGTGATCGGCAACGTGCCGCTCGGCCAGCTGCTGCATATGGATGGCCCGCGTCGCGAAGTGTTGCAGCGCGGCGGCGGGATCAGCTACTTCGAACCCGGTCTGGAACCGTTCACGCTCACCGGCGATCACATCGTCGATGCGCTGCCGGCGATCGTCTATGCCGATTTCACTCGTCTGGCCAAGTATTACGACTTCATCTCCGTGGGCAGCACCCGCATCGCCGATCGGCCGTGTGAAGTGCTGCGCGTAGTGGCGCGCGACGGTTCCCGCTACAGTTACATCGTCTGGATGGACGAAGACACCAAGCTGCCGCTGCGGGTGGATTTGCTCGATCGCGACGGCGAAACGCTGGAGCAATATCGGGTGATCTCCTTCGCGGTCGGCGCCGACGTGCAGGGCGCGATGCAGGGGCTGCTCAAAGCCAACCTGCCGCCGCTGCTGTCGCTGCCGGCGGTGGAAAACGTCCAGCTGAGCTGGAGCACCGGCTGGTTGCCGGCCGGCGTGGACGAGGTGGCGCGCAATCGCCGCAAATTGCCGAATGTCGCCGTGCCGGTTGAATCCCGGCTCTACAGCGACGGCCTGTTCAGCTTCTCGGTCAACGTCAGCCCGGCGGGCAGCGGAGCCGGGCAGCAGTACTACCGTCAGGGGCGCCGCACCATTCAGACCGAAGTGCGCGCGGGCAACGAAATCACGATTGTGGGCGAATTGCCGCCGGCGACGGCCAAGCGCATCGCCGACAGCATTTCTTTCAAGGTATCGCCGTAATGATGAAAGAGTGGGCCACGGTGGTTTCGTGGCAACAGGGCGTAGCGCTGCTGCGCTGTGAACCCAAGGCCGGCTGCGGCAGCTGCACCGCGCGCTCCGGCTGTGGCGCGCGTGCGCTGAACGAGCTGGTGCCGGAAACCGAGCATCAGCTGCAGGTGCATATCGATCAGCCGCTCGAACCGGGGCAGCGCGTCGAGGTCGGCATCGCGGAAGGCAGCCTGCTGCGCTCCGCCATGCTGGTTTACCTGACGCCGCTGCTGGGCATGATGCTGGGCGGCACGTTGTTGCAATATTGTTTCGGCAGCGACGCCTCGGCGGCAGTCGGCGCCGTACTGGGCGGCGGGGCGGCCTTTATGCTGGCGCGCCGGTTGGCCCGGCATTTGGGCGAGCAGGCCGACTACCAGCCGGTGGTGCTGCAGATTGGGTTGCCGCCTACCGCGATGCGCATGCAGGCGGAAAACTCCCCGCTGATTTAAACCGACGGTCGCGTCATCGCCGGGTTGTGATAGGCGGTGATGCGGTTGTGGATCATATGCTCCAACAGCGCGATGAACAGATCGGCGCTGAGCAGCGAATCGTAGTTAATCGCGAACAGCAGATTTCCCTGGCCGTCGAGCAAGCGGATGCCGCGCTGCGGATGGTTTTCCAAGGTGCGGATCTGCTCGATCGGCACGTTTCCCCGTTCAGTCGTCAGCAAGGTGGCGCTCAGCCGCAGCGTTTCGGTCGGCGTGCCTTGTCGCTTGCCGAGCAGCAGCTGCCACAGCCAGCGCGCGTCGCCCTCAACGGTGTGAAACGACACCGTCTCCCCTTGATAGAGCGCATTCAACGCCAGCGGCCCGCGCTGTTGCAGCTGTTGGTCGACGATCACGTCCGCCAACCGCCACGAATGGGCGATATTGCTGAAAACCGTGCACCAGGGCTGATCTGCGCCGGTGCGAAACGCCGTGACGTCAAACAGCCCGCCAAAAGCCTTGCCGCCGCGAAAGCGATAGATATCACCGATCTTCTCAAACGGGATGAAACGCTCTTTGTGATGGTGGTCGTCAAAGACCCGCACGCCGTGCTCGTACAGGCGATAGGTCAGCGTCGGACGCAGATAATGCCGCAGCGCCAGCAGCGTACAGCCGAGTAAAATCGTGCCCGCGCCGGCCTGCAACAGCGTGATGACCTCGCTCTCGTCAATGCTGCTCAGCAGCGGCAGCACCAACAGCGCAGCCCCCACGCTAAACAGCAGCGCCGCCGCTGCCAGAATGCCCCAGTTGACCTTCGAAAAATCGTGCCGGCTCAGCATTTGCCCTTTATCGATCATAATGCACCTTCCAATCAACGTACGCAGATATGCTGGTGAACCCCGGTGGGCTGCCGATGTTGTGCCCTGAATAATGTTTTGTCGCGGAGTTCATGTCCTTTCTATCCGAGGCGAGGTGGTGGCGTATATGGGGTTTTTCCTAAAGGATGTGGGGCAAAATCGAATTCTAAGAGGTTGATCCAAATATTCTTTTTCGATAATTTCAGAAGGGGTTTATTGCGCTGCGGCCGGTTATGTATTAGCACCGGAGTTTGATGGCCACGGAGCACCGGCAAGCCTCGGGTTCAGGCTGTATCGTCCGCGTTAACATCTGTTTTCACCCGCCGGGGCGACCTGTAACATTTAGCGGCGCATAATAGAATGCCTTCACTGCACCGATCGCTAGGTTTTCAGTGGTGTGGCATGTAGAATGCAGCGATTCAGGTGCAAGACGGCCTCACCCATTCACTGTCGCTTTAGGTCCATGCGGGTTTCTATAGGCGAGTAATTCAGAAATACCAAGGCAGAAAAACTTTTATAATGAAGCATATACGAAATTTCTCCATTATTGCCCATATTGACCACGGTAAGTCGACGCTGTCTGACCGCATTATCCAAATCTGCGGTGGCTTGTCCGACCGTGAAATGGCTGCGCAGGTGCTCGATTCCATGGATCTGGAGCGCGAGCGCGGCATCACCATCAAGGCGCAGAGCGTAACGCTGGATTATAAAGCGCTGGATGGGCAGACCTATCAGCTTAACTTTATCGACACCCCTGGCCACGTTGACTTCTCCTATGAAGTCTCCCGCTCGCTGGCGGCCTGCGAAGGCGCGCTGCTGGTGGTGGACGCCGGTCAGGGCGTAGAAGCCCAGACGCTGGCCAACTGCTACACCGCGATTGAAATGGATCTGGAAGTGGTGCCGGTGTTGAACAAAATCGACCTGCCGGCCGCCGATCCGGATCGCGCCGCGCAGGAAATTGAAGACATCGTCGGCATCGACGCTACCGATGCGGTGCGCTGCTCGGCCAAAACCGGCGTCGGTGTGCCTGAGGTACTGGAGCGTCTGGTGCGCGACATTCCTGCGCCGCAGGGCGATCCGGATGCGCCGCTGCAGGCGTTGATCATCGACTCCTGGTTCGATAACTACCTAGGCGTCGTGTCTCTGGTGCGCGTCAAGAACGGCACGCTGCGCAAGGGCGACAAGATCAAGGTCATGAGCACCGGCCAGGTGTATAACGCCGATCGTTTGGGCATCTTCACGCCGAAGCAGGTCGATCGCGATGTGCTGAACTGCGGCGAAGTGGGCTGGTTGGTCTGTGCGATCAAAGATATCCTCGGCGCGCCGGTGGGCGATACCCTGACGCAGGCGCGTCAGCCGGCGGAAAAAGCGCTGCCGGGCTTCAAGAAAGTGAAGCCGCAGGTGTACGCCGGTCTGTTCCCAATCAGCTCCGACGACTATGAATCTTTCCGTGATGCGCTGGGCAAGCTGAGCCTTAACGACGCGTCCCTGTTCTACGAGCCGGAAAGCTCCACCGCGTTGGGCTTCGGCTTCCGCTGCGGCTTCCTCGGTCTGCTGCACATGGAGATCATTCAGGAACGTCTGGAGCGTGAATACGATCTGGATCTGATCACCACCGCGCCGACGGTAGTCTACGAAGTGGAAACCACCGGCAAAGAAGTGATCTACGTCGACAGCCCGTCCAAGCTGCCGCCGCTGAACAACATCCAGGAACTGCGCGAGCCGATCGCCGAATGTCACATGCTGATGCCGCAGGAATACCTGGGCAACGTCATCACCCTGTGCGTTGAGAAACGCGGCGTGCAGACCAACATGGTTTACCACGGCAACCAAGTGGCGTTGACCTATGAAATCCCGATGGCGGAAGTGGTGCTCGACTTCTTCGACCGCCTGAAGTCCACGTCGCGCGGTTATGCGTCGCTGGATTACAACTTCAAGCGTTTCCAGGCCTCCGACATGGTGCGCGTGGACGTGCTGATCAACAACGAGCGCGTGGATGCGCTGGCGCTGATCACCCACCGCGACAACTCGCAGTACCGCGGCCGTGAACTGGTGGAGAAGATGAAAGAGTTGATCCCGCGTCAGCAGTTCGACATTGCGATTCAGGCGGCGATCGGCACGCACATCATCGCGCGCTCCACCGTGAAGCAGCTGCGTAAAAACGTGCTGGCGAAATGCTACGGCGGTGACGTCAGCCGTAAGAAAAAGCTGCTGCAGAAACAGAAAGACGGTAAGAAGCGCATGAAGCAGGTCGGCAACGTCGAGCTGCCGCAGGAAGCGTTCCTGGCCATTCTGCACGTCGGTAAAGACGGCAAGTAACCGCGACGAGTTCGCGAAACGAGGGAGTTTGCATGGCGAATATGTTTGCCCTGATCCTGGCGTTGGCCACCCTGGTCACTGGGATCATCTGGTGCTTCGAGCGCTTTAAATGGGCGCCGGCCCGCCGCGCGAAGATTGCGGCGGTCAACGAGCAGACCGCGGGCGCAGTAGACGATAAAACGCTGGCGAAAGTGGCGAAGCAGCCAGGCTGGGTAGAGACCGGGGCATCGGTCTTCCCGGTGTTGCTGCTGGTCTTTGTGGTGCGCTCGTTTATTTACGAACCGTTCCAGATCCCGTCCGGATCAATGATGCCGACGCTGTTGATTGGCGATTTCATTCTGGTGGAGAAATATGCCTACGGCATTAAAGATCCGATTACCCAGACTACGCTCATTGAAACCGGCCATCCGAAGCGTGGCGATATTGCGGTATTTAAATATCCGCTGGATCCGAAACTGGATTATATCAAGCGCGTGATTGGCCTGCCGGGCGACCGTATTACTTACGATCCGGTGAATAAGCGCGTCACGGTGCAGCCGTCCTGCAACAGCGGGCAGTCCTGCGATACCGCGCTGGCCGTGACCTACGCCGATGCGCAGCCGAGCGACTTCGTACAGCTGTTCAGCCGCAGCGGCATGGGCGAGGCCAGCAACGGCTTCTATCAGATCCCGCTGAACGATAACGTGCCGTCGGGCGGTATTCGCATGCGTGAGCGCCAGGAAAGCCTCGGCAACGTCACGCATCGCATCCTGACCGTGCCGGACGCGCAGGATCGGGTGGGCGCTTACTACCAACAGCCGGGTAAACCGCTGGCGGAGTGGGTGGTGCCGGCCGGGCATTACTTCATGATGGGCGACAACCGCGATAACAGCGCGGACAGCCGTTACTGGGGCTTTGTGCCGGAGAAGAATCTGGTGGGTAAAGCCACGGCCATCTGGATGAGCTTTGAAAAACAGGAAGGTGAGTGGCCTACCGGCGTGCGTTTCAGCCGGATCGGCGGTATTCATTAATCGCTGACTGATTCCCTGTTAATTTCACGCCGCAGCCTACTGCGGCGTGAAGGATTAAGGGGATATAAACACAGCATTATGTTTCCACTCGTTGTAGAATACTTTCTCGAGCGATAAAAAGTTGGCCCCTGCTGGGAGCCACTGCAAACGAAACAGCTTTGGATCGGCTTTCGGCGAAGCAGGCCTGTTCCGTATGCTGCAAGTTTTTGACGCATTCTTGATCTATTGGTAACTCATGAACCCCATCGTAATAAACAGGCTGCAGCGGAAGCTGGGCTACACTTTTCAACAGCAGGAGCTTTTACTGCAGGCTTTGACTCACCGCAGCGCCAGCAGTAAACACAATGAACGTCTTGAGTTTCTGGGTGACTCGATTCTGAGCTTTGTCATCGCCAATGCGCTCTATCATCGCTTTCCTCGCGTAGACGAGGGCGACATGAGCCGCATGCGCGCCACGCTGGTGCGCGGCAATACGCTGGCGGAGATGGCACGCGAGTTTGACCTGGGCGAATGTCTGCGGCTTGGGCCGGGCGAATTGAAAAGTGGTGGGTTCCGCCGCGAGTCAATCCTGGCGGATACGGTGGAGGCATTGATCGGCGGCGTGTTCCTGGACAGCGACATCCAGACCGTCGAGCGCCTGATTTTGGACTGGTATCGCAGCCGGTTGGACGAAATCAGCCCCGGTGATAAGCAGAAAGACCCGAAAACCCGTTTGCAGGAATTTTTGCAGGGGCGTCATCTGCCGTTGCCTTCTTATTTGGTGGTGCAGGTTCGCGGTGAAGCGCACGACCAAGAGTTTACCATCCACTGCCAGGTGAGTGGTTTGAGCGAGCCCGTGGTGGGCACCGGCTCAAGCCGCCGTAAAGCCGAGCAGGCGGCAGCGGAACAAGCGCTGAAAAAGCTGGAGCTTGAATGAGTGAAGTAAAACAACACTGCGGTTTTATCGCCATCGTCGGCCGCCCGAACGTGGGCAAATCGACGTTGCTGAACCAACTGCTGGGGCAGAAGGTTTCCATTACGTCGCGTAAGCCGCAGACGACCCGTCACCGCATCATGGGCATCGACACCGATGGCGCCTATCAGGCGATCTACGTCGATACCCCTGGGCTGCACATCGAAGAAAAACGCGCCATCAACCGTTTGATGAACCGCGCGGCCAGCAGCTCGATCGGCGACGTCGAACTGGTGATTTTCGTGGTCGAAGGCACCAACTGGACCGCCGACGACGAAATGGTGGTCAACAAGCTGCGCAGCCTGCGCTGCCCGGTATTGCTGGCGATCAACAAGGTCGATAACGTCACTGACAAATCCAAGCTGTTGCCGCACATCGCCTTCCTCAGCCAGCAGATGAATTTCCTCGACGTGGTGCCTATCTCCGCCGAGAAAGGGATGAACGTCGACACCATCGCCGGCATCGTGCGCAAGCTGCTGCCGGAAGCGGAACACCACTTCCCGGAAGACTACATCACCGATCGCTCCCAGCGCTTTATGGCGTCCGAGATCATCCGTGAGAAGCTGATGCGTTTCCTGGGCGAAGAGCTGCCCTATTCGGTGACGGTAGAAATTGAACAGTTCGTGGCCAACGATCGCGGCGGTTACGATGTGCACGGCCTGATCCTGGTCGAGCGCGAAGGCCAGAAGAAAATGGTCATCGGCAATAAAGGCGCCAAGATCAAAACCATCGGCATCGAAGCGCGCCAGGACATGGAAAAGATGTTCGACGCCAAAGTGCATCTGGAGCTGTGGGTGAAAGTGAAATCCGGTTGGGCGGACGACGAACGTGCGCTGCGCAGCCTGGGCTATGTTGACGATCTGAAGTAACGACCCGTGGACGGCTGGGAGCGCGCTTTCGTCCTGCATGGGCGGCCGTACAGTGAAACCAGTCTGATGCTGGATCTGTTTACCGAAGGTCATGGGCGGGTGCGCTTGCTGGCGAAAGGCGCGCGCAGCCGCCGCTCCAATCTGAAGGGTTGCCTGCAGCCCTTTACCCCCCTGTTAGTGCGCTGGGGCGGGCGTGGCGAAGTGAAAACGCTGCGCAACGCCGAAGCGGTCTCCCTTGGTTTACCCCTCAGCGGCATGATGCTCTACAGCGGCCTGTATGTGAACGAGCTGCTGGCGCGCGTGCTGGAGCAGGAAACCAACTACTCGGTGCTGTTCTTCGACTACCTGCAATGCCTGCAGGCGCTGGCGGCGGAAGACAGTTCGCCGGAACAGGCGCTGCGTCAGTTCGAGCTGGCCTTGTTGCACCACCTGGGTTACGGCCTAGATTTCCTGCACTGCGCCGGCAGCGGCCTGCCGGTGGATGATGCCATGACCTACCGCTACCGCGAAGAGAAGGGCTTTATCGCCAGCCTGGTGGTGGATCACTACAGCTTCACCGGGCGCGAACTGCGCGCGCTGGCGGAGCGTCAGTTTCCCGATGCCGAGACGCTGCGCGCCGCCAAGCGTTTCACCCGCATGGCGCTGAAACCCTACCTCGGCGGCAAGCCGTTGAAGAGCCGCGAACTGTTCCGCCAGTTTGTGCGCAAACAGCCGAATACGCCGGTCGACGACGCCTGACCTTTTCCCCTTTTGCCGCCCTGCGCCCGCGTGTAAACTGCTGACACTGAAAATCGTATTTAGAGGTTGTCATGGCTGATTTGCTGCTGGGCGTCAATATCGATCACATCGCCACGTTACGTAACGCGCGCGGAACCCAATACCCGGATCCGGTTCAGGCGGCATTCATTGCCGAACAGGCGGGGGCCGACGGCATTACCGTGCATCTGCGCGAAGACCGCCGCCACATCACCGACCGCGACGTGCGCTTGCTGCGCCAGACCATCCAGACGCGCATGAATCTGGAGATGGCGGTGACCGACGAGATGCTGGATATCGCCATTGAGCTGAAGCCGCATTTCTGCTGCCTGGTGCCGGAAAAACGCGAAGAAGTGACCACCGAAGGCGGCCTGGACGTCGCCGGTCAGCTGGACAAAATGAGCGTGGCGGTTGAGCGCCTGGCGCAGGCGGGCATTTTGGTCTCGCTGTTCATCGATCCCGATCATCGCCAAATCGACGCGGCGGTGGCGGTGGGCGCCCCGTATATCGAAATCCACACCGGTGCCTACGCCGAAGCGCAGGGCGAGCTGGCGGTACAGGCCGAGCTGCGCCGCATCGCGGTCGCCGCCGCCTACGCGGCCGAGAAGGGGCTGAAGGTCAACGCCGGCCACGGCCTGACCTATCACAACGTGCAGCCGATCGCCGCGCTGCCGGAAATGCATGAGCTGAACATCGGCCATGCGATTATCGGCCAGGCGGTGATGAGCGGGCTGCCGGCCGCGGTTGCCGACATGAAAGTGCTGATGCGGGAAGCGCGCCGGTAATGGCGGTGCTCGGGCTGGGTACCGACATCGTCGAGATGGCGCGTATCGAAGCGGTGGTGGAGCGCAGCGGCGATCGTCTGGCGCGCCGGGTGCTGAGCGACGCCGAGTGGGCGCTGTATCAGCAGCACCAGCAGCCGATTCGCTTTCTGGCCAAACGTTTCGCCGTGAAAGAGGCCGCCGCCAAGGCGTTCGGCACCGGCATTCGCAACGGCCTGGCGTTCAATCAGTTCGAAGTGTTCAACGATGCGCTGGGCAAGCCGAATATTCGTTTGCACGGCCGCGCCGCCGAGCTGGCGGGGGAGATGGGGGTCACCGCGATCCACGTTTCGCTGGCCGACGAACGGCGTTATGCCTGCGCGACGGTGATCGTCGAAAGCTGAAAAGAGAAAGGGCGCCTATGGCGCCCTTGTCAGTCCTGCGGCGATTAAATGCGATCGGCGTGGTGCAACACCACGAACTTGTCCCACAGCTGTTCGTTGCTCTCGCGGTGCTGCGGATCGGTAATGATGGTGTTGTCGATCGGGCAAACCTGCTGGCAGGTCGGCGTATCGTAATGGCCGACGCACTCGGTGCAGCGGTCGGTATCTATCTGATAAATTTCATCGCCCATCGAAATTGCCTGGTTCGGGCATTCCGGCTCGCACATATCGCAGTTGATGCATTTCTTGGTAATCAGCAGTGCCATTGTCAGTTATCTTTCCATCGGTGTGCTCGGGCTGGCGCGCAATCTATCATAGAATCGCCGCGCAACGGGCACTTTTTCGTCATCTTACCGCTTAGGGTAACTCAGGCGGATCGTCAGCCAACTGATCGAAATCAACCATTCTCTGCCCGTCAAACACCCAGCGTTTATCTGCATCTGCATCTGCATCTACGATACGTATCGTAGGCATCACTTCGGGATGGGCAATCCGTATTCCCGCCTCTTGGGCAAACAACCCGATAAAATCGAACGCGCTTAAGGGATCATCAATGATCTGGTGCTGTTGGTCGCGATCGCTCAGCACCAGCAACGGCACCTGGTAATTCTGCCGGGTATCGCCGCTGTGGCGTAAAGAACGCCCACCGCCGATATCCTTGTGGGAAAGGCCGTGATCGGAGAAATAGAACAGTTTAAACGGTGCGCCGCTCTGTTTCAGGCTGTGATAAACCTGCTCGATAAAACGGTCGGTCTTGCGGTAGGTAGAGAGATAGCAGGCCAGCTCCTTATTCGGCGACTCGACGCTCGGCGGTTCGCCGTTAAGCCGCTCGCAAAAGTCGGCGTGCGAGCCCATCAGATGCAGCACATACAGATTGCCTTGTCCCTGGCGACGCAATAATGGGTCAAATATCGGCAGCAGCGCATCGTCATCGGTATTGCGCGATTGGAAGTCGCCTTTCTTCAGGAAATAATGGCTATCGCTGAACATGGCGATTTTTGATACCGGCGTATCGAATTGTCCGAACATGCCCTGATTGGACAGCCAGTGGGTTTTGAGACCGGCGGCTTTTGCCAGGGTGATGATATTATCTCCGATGGCAATGTTGTGGCCGTTGCTCAAAGCCAGCGTGCGAGGAAGCGATTCGAACGTATTTGGCGCAGTGGAAATATAATTGCTGTAAAATCGTCCATTGGCATTATCCAGAAACGGCGTAGTGGACACCGGATAACCAAATAAGGACATATGATCTTTGCGCATACTTTCGCCGACGATAATGACATAGTTTTCATTCGTCGGTGCGCCTGCGGTTATTGACCAAGTATCCGGTGTTGTAGCACCGGCACTTAATTCATCAACCTGCTGTTGGTATTGATGGTAAGCCGAGTAGAGGGATAAAAAGAAGTCAGGCAATTTAAGATTCGCCACACCGCCATTGAAGGCTCTGGCGATAATGATAACCATCAGCAGGGCTAGCAAGGGAAGTATAGTTTTTTTTGAAATGGCTTGCCGCCAAATAAATAGGCCGAGAATGGCCAGCATAACCAGAATGGCGGCGGGCAGCAGATAACAACTGGCCGGCAGGGTCTGCAAAAACTCCCTCGCTTCTATGAGGTTGGTTTGCAACAGGGCGGACATCACGGCAGCGGAAGGGGTACCGTAAATGGCCCCGACCGGCGCATACAGCGCGCACAGCAGAATAAACGGAATAATCAGGCCGTATCGGGTAAGCGAATGAATAGATAATAATAGCAAAGTAAGCGCAATAAAAAGAATATCAATACCTTTTCCACCGCTGTATCCCATCGCCTTGATTAGAATCAATGCAGTAATGATATAGAGCAAAAAGGTACGCAGAATCGGATGCGTCACGGAATGCCGCAACTTATCTAAAATAACAGTGTGTGTATTCATAATGGTATCGTTAAATAATGCTGTCCATGCACGCTCAATTATTGATCAATAATTGAGCAGGTCACCGCCCGCACATTATTTTTCGAATGCAGAGAAGGGAAATAATTGAACTGGCGGCGTTTTATCGGCCGCCATTATACGCGTCAAACCAACTTTTTCATTAACTGTTCGCTGTGCTTGATGCGATCGCGGGCATGATCGAGATCGTGCTGGATCAATGCCATAAACAGCAGGTCGGTGAGGGCGAACTGGGCGGTGCTGGAGGAGATGGCCGCGCTGCGGGTATGGGGCTCTTCGGCGATGGTATAGAGGCAGTGGTCCGCGCGCTGCTGCAGACCATTGGGCGAGAAGCTGGTCAGCGCCAGCACTCTGGCGCCGGCCTGGCGCGCCTCTTCCGCCGCCAGATTGATTTCACGCCGTTCGCCGCTGAAGGAGATGGCCAGCAGCAGATCGCGTTTGTCCAGCGCCTGCACCGCCGCCAGCTGGACGTGCATGTCCGCTTCGGCCACCGCCATCACGCCGATTTTCAGCAGCTTGAAGGAAAAATCCTTGGCCACCAGCCCGGAGGCGCCGATGCCGATCAGCATCACCCGGCGCGCCTGGCGCAGCATGTCCAGCGCCTGATGCAGCCGCTCTTCGCTGTTGATGTCCAGCGTCGCGCGCAGCGCCGCCTGCTTTTCCGCCAGCAGCTTTTCACCGACGGTTTTCAGCGTGTCGCTGCTGAGGATGTGGTTGTGGACGGTCACTACCGGTTCTGCCTGCGGCTGGGCCAGCGTCTCGCTCAGCGCCAGCTTCAGCGCCGGGAAACCTTTATAGCCCAGTTTTTGGGCGAACTTGACCACGCTCGACTGGCTGATGCCGGCCAGCTGGGCCAGCTTTTGCGAGCTGAGATGGCGCGCCTGCTCGGCGTTATTCAGCAGAAAGTCCGCCAGCTTGCGGTCGTTTTGCGCCAGTGTCGGATACATCTGGCGAATGCGCAGAAGGGTACTCATTGTTCTTTCCCTGGAAACCAGCGGCCATTTTGCCATGCAGAGAGCGAAAACGCGCGGTGAAAATTTTTGTGAGCTCACCGTTAAAATAGCAAATAGCGCTCGCTTTGTTGAATAAAATATTCAAATATTGATTTAATTTTGTGAATTAAAAATTCAAAGGTGAACAGATGAACTTAGGCGCACTGGTATCGGAAACCCGCAACCCGGCCACCATGGGGCTGGATGAGATGTCGACGTTGGACATGGTCCGCTGCTTTAACCAGGAAGACCGCAAGGTGCCGGAGGCGATTGAAAAGGTGCTGCCGGCGATTGCGCAGGCGGTCGATTTGGCTGCGGCGGCGCTGAAGGCCGGCGGCCGGCTGATTTATTTGGGCGCCGGCACCAGCGGCCGCCTGGGCGTATTGGATGCCTCCGAGTGCCCGCCGACCTTCGGCGTGCCGCACGGCGTGGTGGTGGGGCTGATCGCCGGCGGGCCGGGCGCGCTGCTCAAAGCGGTGGAGGGGGCGGAAGACGACGAGGCCCTGGGCGAAGCCGATCTCCGGGCGCTGAACCTCACCGCCGTCGATATGGTGGTGGGGTTGGCGGCCTCGGGGCGCACGCCCTACGTGATCGGCGCCCTGCGCTATGCGCGCGGGCTGGGCTGCCCGACGGCGGCCATCTCCTGCAACCCGGATTCGCCGATTGCGCACGAAGCGCAGGTGGCGATTTCGCCGGTGGTGGGGCCAGAGGCGCTGACCGGTTCGACTCGCCTGAAATCCGGCACCGCGCAGAAACTGGTGCTCAACATGCTGTCGACCGGCGCGATGGTCAAACTGGGCAAGGTCTACCAGAACCTGATGGTGGACGTGAAGGCCACCAACGTCAAACTGGTGGATCGCGCTTGCCGCATCGTGGTGGAGGCCACCGGCGCAGAACTCGCTCAGGCGGAGGCGGCGCTGGCGCAGACCGGCTTCGAAGTCAAACCGGCGATCCTGATGATCTTGGCCGGCGTCAGCGCCGAAGAGGCGCAGCAGCGGCTGCAGCGGCACGACGGCTACCTGCGCGCGGCGTTGGTGCGTTAATTGACGGTGGGGGTGGCGATGGACAAGACAACGGCATTGGCGACACAGATCTTGGCGGGCGTGGGGGGCGAGGGCAATATCCTCAAACTGGAGAACTGCATGACGCGGGTGCGCGTTGAGGTCAGCGACGAGCAGCGTCTGGATCTGGCCGCCCTCAAGCAGTTGCCCGGCGTGAAGGGCTATATCAAACAGGGCGAGCAGCATCAGTTTATCGTCGGCCCGGGCGCCGCCGCCAAGGTGGTGGACGCCATGCGCGGGCTGTTGAGCGGCAATGCACAGCCCGCTGCCGCCGTCGGTGACGCCGCCCGCACCAAGGCGCAGGCTAAGCAAAAATACGCTGCGCCGATGAGCGGCGCGCTGAAAAAGCTGGCCGACGTTTTTATTCCGCTGATCCCGGCGTTTATCGCCTCGGGGCTGATCACCGGCATCATCAACCTGCTGAAACGGCCCGACATCGCCGGTCAGTTGGCCGTGGACTACCCGAACGTGCTGGGGCTGCTGGCGATATTCGGCAGCGCGGTATTCGCCATCATGAACATTCTGGTTGGGGTGAACGCCGCGCGGGTGTTCGGCGGCTCACAGGCGATGGGCGGCGTGATGGCCGGGATCCTCTCCAGCCCGGCGCTGGCGCAGATCACGTTGTTCGGCGAGGCGCTGCAGCCGGGGCGCGGCGGGGTGATCGCCGTGCTGCTGGTGGTGGCGTTGATGTGCTGGGTGGAGAAACGCCTGCGTACGCTGTTGCCGGAGTCGGTCGAACTGATCCTTAACCCACTGCTGACCACGCTGGTCACCGCCTCGTTGGCGATCCTGATCCTGCAGCCGGTCGGGGGGGTTATTTCCGATGCCATCGCCCACGGCGCCAATCTGGCGATCGACAAGGGCGGGTTGCTGGTGGGGGCGCTGCTCTCGGGGCTGTTCCTGCCGCTGGTGCTCTCCGGCCTGCATCAGGGGCTGGTGCCGATCCACGTCGAGCTGGTGCAGGCGCACGGTTCCAACCCGCTGCTGCCGATCCTGGCGATGGCCGGCGTCGGTCAGGTGGGGGCGGCGCTGGCGGTGCTGTTGAAAACCCGCAATGCGCGGCTGAAGAAGGTGATCAAAGGGGCGTTGCCGGTCGGCATTCTCGGCATCGGCGAGCCGCTGATCTTCGGGGTGACGCTGCCGCTGGGGCGGCCGTTTATCGGCGCCTGCCTCGGCGGTGCGGTCGGCGGCGCGCTGATCAGCTACTGGAAGGTGGCGACGGTCATCACCTTCGGCATTTCGGGGCTGCCTTTGGCGTTGACCATCGTCTCAGGTAAGGTGATGTTGTATCTGGCGGGGATGCTGATTACGATTATCGCCGGTTTTCTCTTCACCTGGATGATGGGGTTCAACGATCCCGAGGAGTAGCGTTTGAGCGACAAGCAGCAACCATCGGCCGCAGAAGGGCGCCGCGTGGTCTTTTTCGATCTGGACGGCACTTTGCATCAGGAGGATATGTTCGGCAGTTTCTTGCGCTTCCTGCTGCGCCGTTTACCGCTGAATCTGCTGCTGGTGATACCGCTGTTGCCATTGATTGGCCTGGCGCTGTTGCTGCTGGGGCGCGCCGCGCGCTGGCCGATGAGCCTGTTGCTGTGGGCGATCACCTTCGGGCGCTCCGAAGCGACGCTGAAGGCGTTGGAGCGGCAGTTTATCGAGGCTTTCCGCCAGAAGGTGACCGCGTTTCCGGTGGTGCAAATGCGCTTGCGGCAGTATTTGGATGAGCACGATGCCGAGGTGTGGCTGATTACCGGCTCGCCGGAGCAACTGGTGGCGCAGGTCTATCGGGATTCGGCGTTTCTGCCGCGGGTGCGATTGGTCGGCAGCCGCATCGCGCGCCGCTATGGCGGCTGGGTGCTGACCTTGCGCTGTCTGGGCGTACAAAAAGTGGTGCAGCTGGAGCAACGGCTCGGTGCGCCGCTGAAGCTGTACAGCGGTTACAGCGACAGCAAGCAGGATAACCCGCTGCTGTTTTTTTGCGAACACCGCTGGCGGGTAAGCAAGCAGGGCGAGCTGCAGCAGCTGGAATAAACAAAGGGCGGAGAATTCCGCCCTTTGCTGTTATCGCTACCGCGATCAGTCGTCGGTTACGTCGTGCGGTTTGCGCCCCAGTTGCCAAATCTTCTCCGCATAATGCCCCAACGCCCACAGGCTCAGGCCGAGCAGCGCGAAGAAAATCGCCTTCGGCATGCTGTCCCAGAAAAACTCGAACAGGCGGGTATAGAGGTTGATGCCGAGGAATGTCAGCCCGAAACCGCGCAGCATGGCGTCGTCATGCTTCAACCCCAGCCAGATGGCGGCGAGGGCGGCCAGCCCGAACAGCAGGCTCCAGTGGAACAGCTCAATCTGGCGCGCGCGGTACCAGCTGTCGAGATCGCCGTAGTTGCCAAAGATGGATAGCAGCCACAGCGCGATGAACAGGTACAGCAGGCCCATCGCCAGCGACACCCGCTGCAGGCCGCGCTGCGCCAACAGCGGCCGCAGCAGCAATGCGGCGGCGATCAGCACCGCGCCGAAGGCGATAAAGCGAATCGGGTAGCTCATGCCGAGCCAGTAGGCGCCCCAGCCGGACAGGTAGCCGGTTTCGGCGCCGAAGGCATTGCCGAGCGACAGCAGGGCGAACCACCACACCAGCCCGGAGCGGCTGAACCAGCCGATCGCGCCGTACAGCAGCGCGGCGACCAGCAGCAGTACGGAAACCCGGCCGCTGCCGTTATCCAGCCAGACCCCCAACTGCCATAAGGCGCAGGCGGTGAGCAACACGGCGACAAACAGCGCCGCCTCATTGCCGTAGCGTTTTTCCGGGTGCCGTTGGCGGCGGCGCAGCGCCCAGACGTAGGCCAGCGCCGCCAGTACGCCGGCGATCGCCATGCGCACCGGCGCGTCGAAGCGGAACAGTTCGCTCAGCCATTCAAGCAGTGCGCTGTCGGCGAACAGGCTGGTGACGGCGATCAGCAACGAGGCCAGCGCGGCGAGAAACGCATAGCGCGCCAGCCGTCGCCAGTCGAAAGGTTGTACGTCCACATGCAGCAGCAACTGCTGCCGTTGCTCGGGTGTCAAGGCGCCTTCCCCAACCCAGCCGTCCAGCGCCTTGCGCACCACGACGGCGTTCTTTTTACTGAGTTTCATGTTTCTTGTCCCTGAATCACACGCTGATTCGGCCAGTATAGCCATTGGCGGGCGGCTACGACAAAGGGAGGCTAGTGTGTATAATGCCCGCCGCAAAAGCGCACGAGGAATTATGCGATGACTGAATATAACGATGAGTACTGGATGCGTCAGGCATTGCAGCTGGCCCTGCGCGCGCAGGAAGAGGGCGAGGTGCCGGTGGGTGCGCTACTGGTGCTGGACAATCAGGTCATCGGCGAGGGCTGGAACCGCCCGATCGGCCGACACGATCCAACCGCGCACGCCGAGATCATGGCGCTGCGCCAGGGCGGCGCGGTGCTGCAAAACTACCGCTTGTTGAACGCCACGCTGTACGTCACGCTGGAGCCCTGCGTGATGTGCGCCGGTGCGATGGTGCACAGCCGTATCCGCCGGTTGGTGTATGGCGCCGCCGACGAGAAAACCGGCGCGGCCGGTTCGCTGGTGGACATTTTGCGCCATCCGGGCATGAACCATCAGGTGGAGATCGTCTCGGGCGTGCTGGCGGACGAATGCGCCGCCACCCTGAGCAATTTCTTCCGCCTGCGCCGCGAACAGAAAAAAGCGCTCAAGCTGGCGCAGCGGGCGGCGGATACGCCGGAATAATCAGTAGTTGAGCGCCAGTTCCGGCATCACCGTCGGATAGCCTTTCCCCAACGCTTCCTGCTCGGCGGCCGCTTGCGCCGCCTTTCTCTCTTTTTCCTGCAGATAACCCACCAGGCTGACCTGGTAGCGGCGGATGTTCTCTACATAGTTGTAGGCTTCTCGCCCACGCGCATAACCGTAGGTCAGCTGCGGGTAGTAGCGCTTTTGGCTGAGCATCGGCAGGCGCTGTTTGACGTCGACCCAGCTGTCCGGATTGCCTTTTTGCGTTTTGGTCAGCTTGCGTGCGTCCAGCATATGGCCCCAGCCCATGTTGTAGGCCGCCAGCGAGAACCAGATGCGCTCGTCTTCCGGCACGCTGTCCGGCACCTTGGCCATTAGTCGCTGCAGGTAGAGCGCGCCGCCCTGAATGCTCTCTTCCGGATCGAGGCGGTCGTTGACCCCCAGGCCGTCGGCGGTGGCGCGGGTCAGCATCATCAGGCCACGCACGCCGGTGGGGGAGGTGGCCTGCGGATTCCAGTGCGATTCCTGATAGGCGATGGCCGCCAGCAGCTTCCAGTCGATCTCGTTGGCGTGCTTCTCGAACAGTGGGCGGAAGTTGGGCAGCACCGAGTCGATGGCCGACAGGAAGGTTTTGGTGTCCACATAGTCGAAGCTGCCGACGTGGCCGAGGTATTTCTCCTCCAGCCGCGCCAGGGTGCCGTCGTCCACCATTTGACTGTAGAAATCCAGCATCGCTGCGTACAGGCTGTCGTCGCCGTCACGTTTGAGATACCAGGTGACCGGCTCTTCGTCGGTGACGTCGAACGCCACCGCCAGCTGCGGATGGATGCGCTGCAGCAGCGCGATGGTCACCGAATCGCCGAGGGTGTAGTCCAGCTTGCCGTCGGCAACCCGCTCCAGCAGCTCTTTGGAGGTGAGATCGCTGGAGGACTCCCAGGTGAGATCCGGGTATTTATCCTGCTTGAGCTGTTTTAGCGTGCTGACGTGCGCGGAACCGGAGGCGACCGCCAGCTTGCCTTTGATGTCGGCGAAGCTTTTCGGCCGCGGGGTGCCCAGTCGGTACACCAGCTGTTGGGAAACAGAGTAGTAGGCCGGGCCTGTGCGTGCGCGGCTCAGGCGTTCCTGGTTGTAGATAAGGCCTGCCGCCAGCAGGTCGGCGTCGTCGTCGTCCAGATCGTCGAACAGGTCATTGATGTTCTGATGGGGGATCACCACCAGCTTCACCCCGAGGTAGTTGGCGAAGCGCTTGGCCAGTTCGTAGTCGAGCCCACCCGGCCCTTGCTTGGTGTTGAAATAGGTCAGCGGGGAGTTCAGCGTGCTGATACGCAACTCGCCGCGGGAAATGATCTCCTGGAGTTGCCCGCCCTGGCCGCTGCGCCAGGTGATATTGGGCCACAGCGCGAGAGCCAGAAGCAGGGTGACAACGCCGATGAGGATGTAGTTTATTTTAAGACGTTTCAAATAGTTATCCAGTGGTGGCACAGGTACGCCGGCGACGACAACCGCGACTTTTCTCATGGTTAAATCACCAGTGCGGGGGCATTTTGCGCAACAAAACGCCAGTGTGCAACTTTATTGACACGTTATGACAATTCGTCGGTGCGGCACGCTTTTATCAATAATCCCTACGCAAACGGTTTCGTCGGCGGCGAGGATTCTCTATAATGACGCGCGTTTTCCCCTGTTGCGCCCAATGAAGCGTCTTATCCGTCGCTTCGAAGACGAGAGAACTTTGATTATGGAAATTCTGCGTGGTTCGCCCGCTTTATCGGCTTTTCGCATTACCAAACTGCTGTCCCGCTGCCAGGACGCTCACCTGCCCGTCAGTGATATCTACGCCGAGTACGTCCACTTTGCCGATGTTAGTGCACCGCTAAGTGCCGAAGAACACGCCAAGCTTCAGCGTCTGCTCAAGTACGGTCCTTCTCTCGCCGAACACGCTCCCGAAGGCCGGTTGCTGCTGGTTACGCCGCGTCCGGGCACCATTTCTCCCTGGTCTTCCAAAGCCACCGATATTGCCCACAACTGCGGTTTGCAACAGGTGCTGCGGTTGGAACGCGGCCTGGCGTTCTACGTCAAGGCGCCCGAGCTGACGGAAACCCAGTGGCGCCAGCTCGCCGCGCTGCTGCACGATCGCATGATGGAAACCGTCTTCAGCGAGCTGCAACAGGCCGAACAGCTGTTCGCGCACCATCAGCCGGCGCCGTATCAGTCGGTCGATGTGCTGGGCGCAGGGCGCGCCGCGCTGGAGCAGGCCAACGTCCGGCTCGGCCTGGCGCTGGCGCAGGACGAGATCGACTATCTGCTGAATGCCTTTACCGGTTTGGGGCGCAACCCGACGGATATCGAACTCTATATGTTCGCGCAGGCCAACTCCGAGCACTGCCGCCACAAGATTTTCAACGCCGACTGGATCATCGACGGCGAACAGCAGCCTAAATCGCTGTTCAAAATGATCAAGAACACCTATGAGCAGACGCCGGACTACGTGCTGTCGGCGTATAAAGACAACGCCGCCGTGATGGAAGGCTCGCAGGTCGGTCGCTTCTTCGCCGCGCCGGAGAACGGCACGTACGATTACCATCAGGAAGATGCGCACATCCTGATGAAGGTAGAAACCCACAACCACCCGACGGCGATCTCACCGTGGCCGGGCGCCGCGACCGGCTCCGGCGGCGAGATCCGCGACGAGGGCGCCACCGGCCGCGGCGCCAAGCCGAAGGCCGGCCTGGTGGGCTTCTCGGTGTCCAACCTGCGCATTCCCGGCTTTGAACAGCCGTGGGAGCAGGATTTCGGCAAGCCGGAACGCATCGTCACCGCGCTGGATATCATGACCGAAGGCCCGCTGGGCGGCGCGGCATTCAACAACGAATTCGGTCGTCCGGCGCTGCTGGGCTACTTCCGTACCTATGAAGAGCGCGTCAACAGCCATAACGGCGTGGAGCTGCGCGGCTACCACAAACCGATCATGCTGGCGGGCGGTATCGGCAACATCCGCGCCGATCATGTGCAGAAAGGGGAAATCACCGTCGGCGCCAAGCTGGTGGTGCTGGGCGGCCCGGCGATGAATATCGGCCTGGGCGGCGGCGCAGCCTCGTCGATGGCGTCAGGCCAGTCCGATGCCGATCTGGACTTCGCTTCGGTGCAGCGCGACAACCCAGAAATGGAGCGCCGCTGTCAGGAAGTGATTGACCGCTGCTGGCAGCTGGGCGACCAGAACCCGATCCTGTTTATCCATGACGTCGGTGCCGGCGGCCTGTCCAACGCCATGCCGGAGCTGGTGAGCGACGGCGGCCGCGGCGGCCGCTTCGAGCTGCGCGATATCCTCAACGACGAGCCGGGCATGAGCCCGCTGGAAGTGTGGTGCAACGAATCGCAGGAACGTTACGTGATGGCGATTGCCCCGGCGCAGATGGCACAGTTCGACGAGATTTGCCGCCGCGAGCGCGCACCTTATGCGGTGATCGGCGAAGCGACCGAAGAACAGCACCTGACGCTGAACGACCGCCACTTCGACAACCAGCCGATCGACATGCCGCTGGACGTGCTGCTCGGCAAGACGCCGAAAATGACCCGCGACGTGACCCGCCTGCAGGCGCATGGCGAGGCGGTGCAGCGTGAGAACATCACGCTGGCCGACGCGGTGAAACGCGTGCTGCATTTGCCGGCCGTTGCGGAGAAAACCTTCCTGATCACCATCGGCGACCGCACCGTTACCGGCATGGTGGCGCGTGACCAGATGGTCGGCCCGTGGCAGATCCCGGTGGCCGACTGTGCGGTCACCACCGCCAGCCTGGACAGCTATTACGGCGAAGCGATGTCGCTCGGCGAACGCGCGCCGGTGGCGCTGCTGGACTTCGCCGCCTCCGGCCGCCTGGCGGTCGGGGAAGCGCTGACCAACCTGGCCGCCACGGAAATCGGCAGTCTGAAGCGCGTGAAGCTGTCCGCCAACTGGATGGCCGCCGCCGGCCACCCGGGTGAAGACGCCGGCCTGTACGAAGCGGTGAAAGCGGTGGGCGAAGAGCTGTGCCCGGCGCTGGGCATCACCATTCCGGTGGGTAAAGACTCCATGTCGATGAAAACCCGCTGGCAGGAAGGCAATGAACAGCGTGAAATGACCTCGCCGCTGTCGCTGGTCATCACCGCCTTCGCCCGCGTGGAAGACGTGCGCCACACCGTGACGCCACAATTGCGCACCGATAAGGGCGACAGCGCGCTGCTGTTGATCGACCTGGGCAACGGCCATAACGCGCTGGGCGCCACCGCGCTGGCGCAGGTTTACCGCCAACTGGGCGACAAACCTGCCGACGTGCGCAACGTTGCGCAGCTGGCGGGCTTCTTCAACGCCATGCAGCAGCTGGTGGCCGATCGCGCGCTGCTGGCTTACCACGATCGCGCCGACGGCGGCCTGCTGGTGACGCTGGCGGAGATGGCCTTTGCCGGTCACTGCGGCGTGAACGTCAATCTCGACGGCCTCGGCGACGATGCGTTGGCGGTGCTGTTCAACGAAGAACTGGGGGCGGTGATCCAGGTGAGCGCCGAACGTCTCGACGATGTGAAACAGGCGTTCGCGCAGCACGGTCTGACCGACAACGTGCATCACATCGGCAGCGTGCAGGCCGGCGATCGTTTCGTCATCACCCAGCACGGCAAGGCGCTGTACAGCGAAAGCCGCAATACGCTGCGCACCTGGTGGGCGGAAACCACCTGGCAGATGCAGCGCCTGCGCGATAACCCGGCGTGCGCCGATCAGGAACATCAGGCCAAGCAGGATGAACAAGATCCTGGCCTGAACGTGAAACTGACCTTCGCACCCGAGGAAGACATCGCCGCGCCGTACATCGCCAAGGGCGCTCGCCCGAAAGTGGCGGTGCTGCGCGAGCAGGGGGTGAACTCCCACGTTGAAATGGCGGCGGCGTTCCACCGCGCCGGCTTTGACGCGGTGGACGTGCACATGAGCGATCTGCTGGCAGGGCGCCGCGATCTGCAGGACTTCCACACGCTGGTGGCCTGCGGCGGCTTCTCTTACGGCGACGTACTGGGCGCCGGCGAAGGCTGGGCGAAGTCTATCCTGTTCAACGAGCGGGTGCGTGACGAGTTTGAGGCGTTTTTCCACCGTCCGCAGACGCTGGCGCTGGGCGTATGCAACGGCTGCCAGATGATGTCCAACCTGCGCGAGCTGATCCCGGGCGCCGAACACTGGCCGCGCTTCGTGCGCAACCTGTCGGATCGCTTCGAGGCGCGCTTCAGCCTGGTGGAAGTGGCGGCCAGCCCGTCGCTGTTCATGCAGGGCATGATCGGTTCGCGCATGCCGATCGCCGTTTCCCACGGTGAAGGGCACGTCGAAGTGCGCGATGCGGCGCATCTGGCGGCGCTGGAAAGCCATGGTCTGGTGGCGCTGCGTTTCGTCAACAACGCCGGTCAGGTGACGGAAGCTTACCCGGCTAACCCGAACGGTTCGCCGAACGGCATTACCGCCGTAACCAGCGCCAACGGACGTGCCACGGTGATGATGCCGCACCCGGAACGCGTGTTCCGCACGGTCAGCAACTCCTGGCACCCGGAAGAGTGGGGCGAGGACAGCCCGTGGATGCACATGTTCCGCAACGCCCGTAAGCAGCTGGGCTAAAAACGGTACCACCGTACAGAGGGCGCAAGCAATTGCGCCCTTTTTTATGGCCGGCGTTCGCCGACTGGCGGCAGTGTCTGCATTTTGCGACAGGCGCTATTTTCCCTGTCGCTAAATGGAGACATTTAACCGTTTGATTTTATTGGTGGTAAGCGGGTTTGGCTTTAGTTGTCTGCATTTGGCGACAGCGCGGCGTTTTTTTCATCGCTCATCGGGGCGTGATGCGCAAAGAAATTTGCTGATATAATTTTATTTTTTAATAAAATCATAAAGTTATAATTTTAATTGCAAAGTTGGCACGCAACGTGCATTATTCTCGTCAGTTGCTCATTCAACTTTTTATGACGGCGCCGTTATTAGACGGCAAATCGCCTCATAAGCCTCCGAATGATGCCAAAGAAATGGTGCCTATCGTCCAACTAAACCGATAACAGACCGTGCAAACGGCTTTATCAAGCATCGGGCGACACGTGGAGTGAGGCACCGCCTGTATCCAACTGTGATGAAGGGTTCATCAATCCTGGATACTTACGGATGCTATTCGTCCTGTTCGATGCCAGCCGCTGCGCTACATCACCCTGGGGACGAGGTTCAAGGGCATCCACACTTTCCTTGCGTTGGGGCAAGTTTCTTGCCCCGATGTCAATTCTCAACGCTGCGCTTATCCCTGTTTCGTTGCCTATGCCCTCGAACGCAGACGCTCTCCCCACACTCTCGTTTTCGCACCGGTTGATATTACCGGGGCCGCATGCCGTCGGCAGGCCTATGGGCGCGGTTCACCAATCCCGCGGCTTTTTCCTTGTGCGTTCAGGATTCTCCCTTGCCGGGCTTTTTTCTTTCCGGCGAGTCAGTTAGCATCGTGACAGAGCTGAGAGAATGAGATGATTTCGTTGAAAAAATGGCGTTTATTTCCCCGTTCGCTGCGGCAATTGGTGCTGCTGGCCTTTCTGTTGGTGCTGCTGCCGCTGTTGGTGCTGGCCTATCAAGCCTACCAGAGCCTGGATCACCTCAGCGCGCAGGCGGCGGACATCAACCGCACCACGCTGGTGGACGCGCGGCGCAGTGAGGCGATGACCAGCGTGGCGCTGGAGATGGAGCGCAGCTATCGTCAGTACTGCGTGCTGGTCGATCCTACGCTGCAGAAGCTGTACCAGAACCAGCGCAAGCAATATTCGCAGATGCTGGACGCCCACGCGCCGATTCTGCCGGACGAGCGCTACTACCAAACGCTGCGTCAGTTGCTGACCCAGCTGGCGGCGATCAAATGCCATAACAGCGGGCCGGACCAAGAGGCTTCGGCCTTGCTCGAATCGTTCTCCCGTTCCAACGCCGAAATGGTGCAGGCCACGCGCGCGGTGGTGTTCTCGCGCGGCCAGCAGCTGCAGCAGGCCATCGCCGAGCGTGGCCAGTTCTTCGGCTGGCAGGCGCTGCTGCTGTTCCTGGTCAGCGTGCTGCTGGTGGTGCTGTTTACCCGCATGATCATCGGGCCGGTCAAGGCCGTGGAACGGATGATCAACCGCCTGGGGGAAGGGCGCGCGTTGGGCAGCACTGCATCGTTCAAAGGGCCGCGCGAGCTGCGTTCGCTGGCGCAGCGCATCATCTGGCTGAGCGAGCGGCTGGCGTGGCTGGAATCGCAGCGCCACGAATTCTTGCGCCATATCTCGCACGAGTTGAAAACGCCGCTGGCCAGCATGCGCGAAGGCACCGAGCTGCTGGCCGACGAGGTGGCGGGGCCGCTGACTTCCGATCAGAAAGAGGTGGTGACGATCCTCGACAACAGCAGTCGCCACCTGCAGCAGCTGATTGAACAGCTGCTGGATTACAACCGCAAACTGGCCGATGGCCCGGCGGAACACGAGAACGTCGAGCTGCGCGAGATGGTCGATTTGGTGGTCGCCGCGCACAGTTTGCCGGCGCGGGCGAAGATGATTTCCACCGAAATCGTGCTGGAGGCGGAAATCTGCTGGGCAGAGCCTACGCTATTAATGCGCGTGCTGGATAATCTCTACTCCAATGCGGTGCACTACGGCAAGGAATCCGGTAACATTTGGATCCGCAGCCGTCAGGTTGGACAACGGGTGCAAATCGACGTCGCCAATACCGGCACGCCGATCCCCGAGGCTGAAAGAGCCATGATTTTCGAGCCTTTTTTCCAGGGTAGTCACCAGCGAAAAGGGGCGGTAAAAGGAAGCGGACTGGGGTTGAGCATCGCTCAGGACTGTATCCGTCGCATGCGCGGTGAGCTGCAACTGGCGACGGTCGCCGGTGCAGACGTCTGCTTCCGCATTGAACTGCCGTTAACCGCCGAGAATGAATAAATAATGTACACATGGTCTAAGCGCCTTCGTCTTTCACAGACCGAACGTTCACCGCGTGCCACGCACAGAGCGCCGCTCGGCAAACGCCCGATCAGCTGGTTGGGTGCCGTCTTCTTTATGCCGCTGTTGCTGGCGGGCTGCGTCGATCGTGCCGTCAGCGGCGGCCTGAACGCTCAGCAGCAAGAGGCGATCCCGGATACCAAGGTGATCGATTACCGCACCGCGGCTTGCGATACCCTGTGGCAGTTGGACGACAAGGATGCGCTGGATAATGCGCTCTACTGGCTGCGCGCGATGGACTGCGCCGATCGCATCGGCTCGACCCAGGCGCGTGCGCTGGCGAAAACGGTGCCGGGTGACAGCTGGTCCGGCGTTTTCAAACAGAGCATCCTGCTGGGTAGCGCACAGCCGACCTCTGGCGAACGCCGCCAGATGATCGACAGGATCAACAGCTATCGGATGGAGTTCCCCGGCTCGCTGCGTCCACTGACGCAGCTGTGGCGCCAGCAGCAGATGCTGCAGATCACGCTGTTCGATGAGAAAGCGCGCTATCAGCATCTGCAGGAGAGCAGCGACAGCCAGATCGATTCGCTGCGCCAGAGCCAGGCGCGTTTGCAATCGCAGCTGCAGGACACCTCGCGCAAGCTGGAAAACCTGACCGACATCGAGCGCCAGCTCTCTTCGCGCAAGCAGCTGCAAGGGGAAATCCCGGACAACGGCGCGGGCTCGCAAAAGGGCGAAGCCGCCGGTAAAAACGGCGCGGCCGCCAAAGGGGCTGAGCCGCAGGACGAGCCGGAAAAGGGCACCGCGCTGCCGGTTGAACCGGAAGACACCTATACGCCGCCCCCTGCCAATAAGGAGTCCCACGCGCAATGACCGCACGCAAACCGGCCAACCTGTTATTGGTTGACGACGATCCCAGCCTGCTGAAGCTGCTGGGCATGCGCCTGACCAGTGAAGGTTTTCACGTCACCACCGCCGAAAGCGGCCAGGAAGCGCTGCGCCTGCTGGCGCGCGAACAGATCGATCTGGTGATCAGCGATCTGCGTATGGACGAGATGGACGGCATGGCGCTGTTCGCCGAGATCCAAAAACATCAGCCGGGCATGCCGGTGATCATTCTCACCGCGCACGGTTCGATTCCCGATGCGGTGGCCGCCACCCAGCAAGGGGTGTTCAGCTTCCTCACCAAACCGGTGGATCGCGATGCGCTGTACAAGGCCATCGACGAGGCGCTCGCGCTGTCGGCCACCCCGGCCGGCGACGAGGCCTGGCGGGAAGACATCGTCACCCGCAGCCCGCTGATGCTGCGCCTGCTGGAGCAGGTGAAAATGGTGGCGCAGTCCGACGTCAGCGTGTTGATCAACGGCCAGAGCGGCACCGGCAAAGAGGTGGTGGCGCAGGCGATCCACGCCGCCAGCCCGCGCGCCGGCAAGGCGTTCATCGCCATCAACTGCGGCGCGCTGCCGGAGCAGCTGCTGGAGTCCGAACTGTTCGGCCACGCCAAGGGCGCCTTTACCGGCGCGGTCAGCAGCCGCGAAGGGCTGTTCCAGGCGGCGGCGGGCGGCACGCTGTTCCTCGACGAAATCGGCGATATGCCGCTGTCGCTGCAGGTGAAGTTGCTGCGTGTGCTGCAGGAGCGCAAGGTGCGGCCGCTGGGCAGCAACCGCGATCTGGACATCGACGTGCGCATCATCTCCGCCACCCACCGCGATCTGCAAAAGGCGATGGCGAAGAACGAGTTCCGCGAGGATCTCTACTACCGCCTCAACGTGGTGAACCTGAAGATCCCGGCGCTCAACGAGCGCGCCGAAGACATTCCGCTGCTGGCCAACCACCTGTTGCGCGAAGCGGCTCAGCGGCACAAGCCGTTCGTGCGCAGCTTCTCGACCGACGCCATGAAGCGGCTGATGACCGCCAGCTGGCCGGGCAACGTGCGTCAGCTGGTCAACGTCATCGAGCAGTGCGTGGCGCTGACCTCGGCGCCGGTGATCAGCGAAGCCCTGGTGGAGCAAGCGCTGGAAGGAGAAAACACCGCGCTGCCGACCTTTGCCGAAGCGCGCAACCAGTTTGAGTTGCACTACCTGCGCAAGCTGCTGCAGATCACCAAGGGCAACGTGACCCAGGCCGCACGCATGGCGGGCCGCAACCGCACCGAGTTTTACAAATTGCTGTCGCGTCACGAGCTGGACGCCAACGATTTCAAAGAATGACAGATTCCCGCCGGTGCCTGCCACGCAGGTTCTCAACAAATCCGGCGGAATGATTTACACTCCGTTCTCTTTGCCGCGGCGCGCCCCGGCGTAGAGCACCATGGAACGTATTAAGCGGGATCGTACACAAATGAGCAGATCACTTTCCATCGCCCTGGCCCAGCTGAACCTGCTGGTCGGCGACATTGAAGGCAACACCGAACGCATGTTGCAAATCGTGCAGGAGCAGCAGAAGGCGGGAGCCGATCTGGTCATGTTCAGCGAACTGGCGCTGTCCGGCTACCCGCCGGAAGACCTGCTGTATCGCAATGATTTCTACCAGCGCTGCGACGCGCAGCTGCTGCGCCTGCAGCAGGCCTCCGCCGAGACGGCGATCCTGGTCGGCCACCCGTGGCGCGAAGGCGACAAGCTGTATAACGCGCTGTCGCTGTTTGCCGAAGGGCGCCTGCTGACCCGCTACTTCAAGCAGCAGCTTCCGAACTACGGCGTGTTTGATGAGAAGCGCTATTTCCATGCCGGCAACGACACCTGCGTGGTGGAGCTGAAAGGCTACCGTCTGGGGCTGCTGATTTGCGAAGATCTGTGGTTCCCTGAGCCGATCGACGCCGCCAAGGCGGCCGGCGCGGAGATTATCCTGTCGATCAATGCCTCGCCGTATAACCGCGAAAAACCATATATCCGTAAAACGCTGATGGCCGGCCACTGCCAGCGCACCCAGCTGCCGCTGGTGTACCTCAACCAGGTCGGCGGCCAGGATGAGCTGATCTTCGACGGCTGCTCCAAGGTATTCGACGCCGCCGGCACCATGACCCACCGTCTGGCGGCCTTCGACGAGCAGGTGACTCGTCTGGAATTCAACGAGCTGGCCGTGGTGCCGATGGCCGATCCGGCCGCTGAACTGCCGCAGCTGGCGCAGGTGTATCAGGCGCTGGTGCTGGCGGTGCGCGACTACGTGACCAAAAACGGCTTTAAAGGCGCGGTGCTGGGGCTGTCCGGCGGCATCGACTCGGCGCTGACGCTGGCGATTGCCGTGGATGCGTTGGGTAAAGACAAGGTGCAGGCGCTGATGATGCCGTTCCGCTATACCGCGGATATCAGCATCGCCGACGCCAAGGAAGAGGCGGAAATCCTTGGCGTGGAGTTCGATATCGTCTCCATCGAACCGATGTTCGACGCCTTTATGGGCCAGCTGTCGCCGATGTTCGCCGGCACCGAGCGTGACACCACCGAAGAAAACCTGCAGGCGCGTTGCCGCGGGGTGGTGCTGATGGCGCTGTCTAACAAACGCCGTAGCATCGTGCTTACCACCGGTAACAAGAGCGAAATGGCGGTGGGTTACGCCACGCTGTACGGCGATATGGCCGGCGGTTTCGACGTGTTGAAAGACGTGCCGAAAACGCTGGTGTTCAAGCTGTCCGAATACCGTAATACCGTCTCCTACGTGATCCCGCAGCGGGTGATCGATCGTCCGCCGTCCGCCGAGCTGGCGCCGGATCAGGTCGATCAGGACAGCCTGCCGCCGTACGATATCCTGGATGCGATCCTGGAAGGCTACGTTGAGCGTGACAAGTCGGTCGCCGATCTGGTGGCCGAAGGGTTCGACGAAGCGATCGTGCGCAAGGTGATCCGCCTGGTGGACATCAACGAATACAAGCGGCGTCAGGCCGCCGTCGGGCCGCGCATCACCGCCCGTAACTTCGGCAAAGACCGCCGCTACCCCATCACATCCGGTTTTGGCCGCAAAAATTGGTAAAAGGAAAGAAGATGAAAAAGATCGACGCGATTATCAAGCCGTTCAAACTGGATGACGTCCGCGAAGCGCTGGCCGAAGTGGGCATCACCGGCATGACGGTCACCGAAGTGAAAGGTTTCGGCCGCCAGAAGGGCCACACCGAGCTATACCGCGGTGCCGAGTACATGGTCGACTTTTTGCCTAAGGTGAAGATCGAGATCGTGGTTGCCGACGACATCGTTGACACCTGCGTGGAAACCATCATGCAGACCGCGCAGACCGGCAAGATCGGCGACGGCAAGATCTTCGTCTTCGACGTGGCGCGCGTGGTGCGCATCCGTACCGGCGAGCAGGACGAAGAAGCGATCTGATCCTCTGCCATCAAGGGCGCAGCGTGCTGCGCCCTTGTCATTTCTGTCCTCCGCGCATCATGCTTCTTCGCCTCGCCGTTTCCCCCTTTTTGCCTGTCAGCATTCTAAAAAAGCGAACGCTATCGCGTTTTTGATACTTTTCCCGATCGCTTCGTGGCCGGCGTCTACACTCAACGCAATGTTTTTGCTTGAGGAATCCCCCCCATGATGACGTTACGCCAAATCCGCCACTTCATCGCCGTGGCGGAAACCGGGTCGATCTCCGCCGGCGCCCAGGCGGTGTTTGTCTCCCAGTCTTCGCTGACGCTCGCTATCCAGCAGCTGGAAACCGAGATCGGCGTGCGGCTGTTCGATCGCCACGCCAAGGGCATGACGCTGACCCATCAGGGGCATCAGTTTTTGCGCCAGTCGTATCTGATCCTGGCGACGGTGGACAACGCCAAGCGCAGCCTGCAGATCGGCACCGAAAGCCTGACCGGCAAGCTGACCGTCGGCGTCACCAGCCTGGTGGCCGGCTACTTTCTGGTGGAGCTGCTCACGCGCTTTAAATCGGCCTATCCCAACGTCACCGTGCAGGTGGTTGAAGATGAACGCCCGTACATCGAGCATCTGCTGGTTAGCGGCGAGATCGACATCGGCGTGCTGATCTTGTCGAACATCGAGGACCGCGACGCGCTGCAGACCGAGGTGCTGATGCACTCGCCGTATCGCCTGTGGCTACCGCCGCTGCACCCGCTGCTGGAGCACGAGAGCATCAGCCTGGCGGACGTGGCCAAACAGCCGCTGATCCAGCTCAACGCCGATGAAATGGACGTGCACGCGCGGCGCATCTGGGCGCGCGCCGGGCTGAAGCCGGAGATCGCCATGAAGACCGCCTCGACCGAGGCGGTGCGCAGTCTGGTGGCGGCGGGGATGGGGGTCTCCATCCAGCCGGACATGGCGTACCGCGCCTGGTCGCTGGAGGGCAACATGATCGAGGCGCGCAAGCTGGACGATCTGCTGGAGCCGCTGGATATCGGGTTGGCATGGCGGCGCGGCAGCGCGCGGCCGGAGCTGGTGACGCCGTTCCTCACCATCGCGCGCGAGAACGGCAGCAAACACGCCGCCGGGCTTAAGCATTCGATTTAATCGAACGCGTCGTTCAGTATTTAGAATTTGTTGCCCGCCAGAGGCTCGCTTAGGCTGATTAAAACTAACTTATTCACATTTGGTTAACGTTTTTGTCACTTAGGGGCGTCAGGCGATGGCGGATGTGCAGGTTCTCTCAGGTTTGTCCTGTCAGCAGTTCATTAACGGTCAGCTTATCGACGGCGAAGGCCAGCAGGAATGCATCGTCAATCCGGCCAACGGCGAGACGCTGATCGCCCTGACCGAAGCCTCTTCGGCGCAGGTCGGCAGTGCGGTGAAAGCCGCGCAGCAGGCGTTCAGCCACTGGTCGCGCACCACGCCGGCCCAGCGCGCCACGCTGCTGTTGCGCATCGCCGACGCCATCGAGCGGCAGGCGCCGCAGCTGGCGCAGCTGGAAGCCCTCAACTGCGGCAAACCGCTGCATCAGGCGCTCAATGACGATCTGCCGGCGGCGGTCGACGTGTTTCGCTTCTTCGCCGGCGCGGTGCGCACGCAGCAAGGGCAGCTGGCCGGCGAGTATGTGCCCGGCCACACCTCGATGATCCGCCGCGATCCCATTGGCGTGGTGGCCTCGATCGCCCCCTGGAACTATCCGCTGATGATGGCGGCGTGGAAAATCGCGCCGGCGCTGGCGGCGGGCAATACCGTGGTGTTTAAACCGTCCGAACATACGCCGCTGACCATTCTGGCGCTGGTGCCGGCGCTGCAGGAGATCCTGCCGCCGGGCGTGCTGAATATCGTCTACGGCGGCGGTGAAGGGGTCGGCAGCCAGCTGGTGGGGCACCCGCAGGTGCGGCTGGTGTCGGTCACCGGCGATATCGTCACCGGGCAAAAAATTCTTCAGGCGGCGGCCAAAAGCGTCAAGCGCACCCACCTGGAACTGGGGGGCAAGGCGCCGGTGATCGTCTGCGACGACGCCGATCTCGACGAGGTGGTCAACGGCATTCGCACCTACGGCTATTACAACGCCGGCCAGGACTGCACCGCCGCCTGCCGCATCTACGCGCAGGCGGGCATCTATCCCAAACTGGTGGACGCGCTGGGCGAGGCGGTCGCCAGCCTGCGCTTCGCCCGCAAGCGCGATCAGGACAACGAGATCGGCCCGTTGATAAGTAGCCGCCAGCGCGATCGCGTCGCCAGCTTCGTCGAGCGGGCGCTCAGCCAACCGCATATCGAATTGATCACCGGCGCCGCGGCCCACTCCGGGCCGGGGTTCTACTACCAGCCGACCCTGCTGGCGGGCTGCCTGCAAAGCGACGAAATCGTGCAGCGCGAGGTGTTTGGCCCGGTGGTCAGCGTCACGCGCTTCGAGCATCTGGCGCAGGCAGTCGAGTGGGCCAACGACTCGGAATACGGGCTGGCTTCGTCGGTGTGGACGCAAAATATCGATCGGGCGCTGCACATCGCCGCCCATCTGCAGTACGGCAGCACCTGGATCAACACCCATTTCACCTTGGCGAGCGAGATGCCGCACGGCGGCCTGAAACGCTCCGGCTACGGCAAGGATCTGTCCAGCGATTCGCTGCAGGATTACAGCGTTGTCAGACACGTAATGGCGAAGTTCAAAGCCAGCTTCTAGCGGTTCTATAAAGCAAAATCGGGCGGCAGCCGTTCCCTGCCGCACACAGATACGCAACACAGGGGTAATTACGATGAGAAAAACTACCGCAGTCACCACCACCGTCTCCGCGCTCTGTCTCACCGTGCTGTGCGGCCTGGCCCAGGCGGCCGATCTGCCGCAGTCACTGGGCAAAGGCGAAGGCCGGCTGGATATCATCGCCTGGCCCGGCTACATCGAACGCGGCCAGTCCGACAAAAACTACGACTGGGTCACCCAGTTTGAGAAGCAAACCGGCTGCGCGGTGAACGTGAAGACCGCCGCTACCTCCGATGAAATGGTCAGCCTGATGGCCAAAGGCGGCTACGATCTGGTGACCGCCTCCGGCGACGCCTCGCTGCGCCTGATCTTCGGCAAGCGGGTGCAGCCGATCAACACCGCGCTGATCCCGAACTGGAAGAACATCGATCCGCGCCTGCTGAACGGCGCCTGGTACACCGTGGACGGCAAAACCTACGGCACGCCGTACCAGTGGGGGCCAAACCTGCTGATGTACAACACCAAAACCTTCCCGACGCCGCCGGACAGCTGGGCGGTGATCTTCCAGCAGCAGAACCTGCCGGACGGCAAGAGCAACCAGGGGCGGGTGCAGGCTTACGACGGCCCGATCTACATCGCCGACGCGGCGCTGTTCCTGAAGGCCACCCAGCCGCAGCTCGGCATCAGCGATCCTTATCAGCTCAACGAAGAGCAGTATCAGGCGGCGCTGAAGCTGCTGCGCAGCCAGCACGCGCTGATCCACCGCTACTGGCACGATACCTCGGTGCAGATGAGCGACTTTAAAAACGAAGGCGTGGTGGCTTCCAGCGCCTGGCCGTATCAGGCCAACGCCCTGAAGGGCGAGGGGCAGCCGATCGCCACCGTGTTCCCGAAAGAGGGCGTGACCGGCTGGGCGGATACCACCATGTTGCACAGCGACGCCAAACACCCGAGCTGCGCCTACCAGTGGATGAACTGGTCGCTGGAGCCGAAGGTGCAGGGCGACGTGGCGGCCTGGTTCGGGTCGGTGCCGGCTTCGCCGGCGGGCTGCAAGGCCAGCGCGCTGCTGGGTGAGAAGGGCTGCGAAACCAACGGCTTCAACCAGTTCGACAAAATCGCCTTCTGGAAAACGCCGCAGGCGCAGGGCGGCAAGTTCGTGCCGTACAGCCGTTGGACCCAGGACTACATCGCCATCATGGGCGGCCGCTAAGCCGCGGGGCGCAGCCCGCTGCGCCCGAATCACATCCGTATGGAGCACAGAAAATGACCATTGCCGTGCAATTCATCGATGTTTCGCGGACTTTCGGCGATGTTCGCGCCGTGGATCGGGTATCCATCGATATTCAGGACGGGGAATTCTTCTCCATGCTCGGGCCGTCCGGCTCGGGCAAAACCACCTGCCTGCGCCTGATCGCCGGCTTTGAACAGCTGACTTCCGGCTCGATTCGCATCCACGGCCAGGAAGCCGCCAACCTACCGCCGTACCAGCGCGACGTGAACACCGTGTTTCAGGATTACGCGCTGTTTCCGCACATGTCGGTGCTGGAAAACGTCGCCTACGGTCTGATGGTGAAGGGCGTCGCCAAACGCGAGCGGCTGGCACGGGCGCAAGAGGCGCTGGAGAGCGTGGCGCTCGGTTTCGTTGCCGAACGCAAACCGGCGCACTTGTCGGGCGGCCAGCGTCAGCGCGTGGCGTTGGCGCGCGCGCTGGTCAATCGGCCGCGGGTGCTGCTGCTGGACGAGCCGCTCGGCGCGCTGGATCTCAAGCTGCGCGAGCAGATGCAGGGCGAGCTGAAGAAGCTGCAGCGCCAGCTGGGCATCACCTTTATCTTCGTCACCCACGATCAAAGCGAAGCGCTGTCGATGTCCGATCGGGTGGCGGTGTTCAATAACGGCCGCATCGAACAGGTGGATACGCCGCGTGAGCTTTACATGCGGCCGAAGACGCCGTTCGTCGCCGAGTTCGTCGGCACCTCCAACGTGGTACGTAGCGAGCTGGCGCAGCGCCTGCTCGGCGAAAGTCGAACCTTCTCGATCCGGCCGGAACATATCCGCCTGCTGGAGCAAGGCGGTGCGGCGCAGGACGAGATTCAGGTGCAGGGCACGCTGCAGGAAATCCATTACCAGGGCGCGGCCACACGCTATGAAATCGCGCTGAACGGCGGCGAAAAGCTGCTGGTCAGCCAGGCCAATCCGCAGTGGATCGCCGAAGGGCAACAGCGGCAGATCGGCCAGCCGATCGTCGCCTGCTGGCCGCGCGCGGCGATGGTGCCGCTGCTGGAGGAGAGGTGAGATGGACATGAGCATCGATTCCCCCTCGGCGCGCGGCGGTACCGTGCGCGCGCTGTCGACCTGGCTTTATCGCCGGCCGACGCTGTATCTGCTTTTGCTGCTGGTGCCGCCGCTGCTGTGGTTCGGCGCGGTGTACCTCGGTTCGCTGCTGACGCTGCTGTGGCAGGGGTTTTACACCTTCGACGATTTCACCATGGCGGTGACGCCGGACCTGACCTTCGCCAACCTGGCGGCGCTGTTCAACCCGGCCAACTACGACATCATCCTGCGCACGCTGACCATGGCGGTGCTGGTGTCGCTGGCCAGCGCGGTGCTGGCGTTCCCCATCGCCTATTATATGGCGCGCTACACCAGCGGCCGCGTCAAGGCGTTCTTTTATATCGCCGTGATGATGCCGATGTGGGCCAGCTATATCGTTAAAGCCTATGCCTGGACCCTGCTGCTGGCGAAAGACGGCGTGGCGCAGTGGTTCCTGCAGCACCTGGGGCTGGAGCCGCTGTTGGCTTCGCTGCTGACGGTGCCCGGCGTCGGCGGCAACACGCTGTCGACCTCGGGGCTGGGGCGTTTTCTGGTGTTCGTCTATATTTGGCTGCCGTTCATGATCCTGCCGATCCAGGCGGCGCTGGAGCGCCTGCCGCCCTCGCTGCTGCATGCCTCAGCGGATCTGGGCGCGCGACCGGCGCAGACTTTCCGCCACGTCATTTTGCCGCTGGCGGTGCCGGGTATCGCCGCCGGATCGATCTTCACCTTCTCGCTGACGCTGGGCGACTTTATCGTGCCGCAGCTGGTGGGGCCGCCGGGCTATTTCATCGGCAGCATGGTGTACGCCCAGCAGGGCGCGATCGGCAATATGCCGATGGCCGCGGCCTTTACGCTGGTGCCGATCGTCCTGATCGCCATCTACCTTTCCATCGTCAAACGTCTGGGGGCTTTCGATGCACTCTGAACGCGCGCCCTTAGGGCTGAAGCTGGCCGCCTGGGGCGGACTTGTCTTCCTGCATTTCCCGTTGGCGATCATCGCCATCTATGCCTTCAACACCGAGGATGCGGCCTTCAGCTTCCCGCCGAAGGGCTTCACGCTGCACTGGTTTAACGTCGCCGCCGGGCGGCAGGACATCCTCGATGCGGTACTGCTGTCGGCGCAGATCGCCTGCCTGGCGACCGCCATCGCGCTGGTGCTCGGCACCCTGGCGGCGGCGGCGCTGTATCGGCGCGATTTCTTCGGCAAGGACAGCATTTCGCTGCTGCTGCTGCTGCCGATCGCGCTGCCGGGGATCGTCACCGGCCTAGCGCTGCTGGCGGCGTTCAAGGCGCTGAACATCGAGCCGGGCATCCTGACCATCGTCGTCGGCCATGCGACGTTCTGCGTGGTGATCGTGTTCAACAATGTCATCGCCCGGTTCCGCCGCACCTCGTACAGCTTGATCGAAGCGTCGATGGATCTCGGCGCCGACGGCTGGCAAACCTTCCGTTACGTGATCTTGCCGAACCTCGGCTCGGCGCTGCTGGCCGGCGGCATGCTGGCGTTTGCGCTGTCGTTCGACGAAATCATCGTGACCACCTTTACCGCCGGCCACGAGCGCACGCTGCCGCTGTGGCTGCTGAACCAGCTCGGCCGCCCGCGCGACGTGCCGATCACCAACGTGGTGGCGCTGTCGGTGATGCTGTTAACCATGCTGCCGATCCTCGGCGCTTACTACCTGACCAAAGGTGGAGAAAGCGTCGCCGGCAGCGGCAAATAATTTCCTTACCCGACCTCTGATAAAAGGATAACCCTATGCAAAGCCAACTGTTGATTGACGGCCAACTGGTGAACGGCCAGGGCGCGACCCAGCCGGTGTATAACCCGGCGACCGGCGAAGTGATTGCGCAGGTGGCGGAGGCCAGCCCGGAGCAGGTCGATCGCGCGGTGCTGGCGGCGGATGCCGCGTTCGCCGCCTGGGGGCAGACCACGCCGAAGGAGCGCGCCGAGCATCTGCTCAAGCTGGCGGATCTGATCGACGAGCATGCCGAGACCTTCGCCAGGCTGGAGTCGCTCAACTGCGGCAAGCCTTATCACTGCGTGTTGAACGACGAACTGCCGGCGGTGGCCGACGTGTTTCGCTTCTTCGCCGGGGCCAGCCGCTGCCTGACCGGCATGGCCGCCGGCGAGTATCTGGCCGGGCATACCTCGATGATCCGCCGCGATCCGCTCGGCGTGGTGGCTTCGATCGCCCCGTGGAACTACCCGCTGATGATGGCGGCCTGGAAACTGGCGCCGGCGCTGGCGGCGGGCAACTGCGTGGTGATCAAGCCGTCGGAGCAGACGCCGCTGACCACCTTCAAACTGGCCGAACTGGCCGCCGGGCTGTTCCCGCCGGGCGTGCTCAACGTGCTGTTCGGGCGCGGCGCCAACGTCGGCGATCGGCTGACCGGGCATGACAAGGTGCGCATGGTGTCGCTGACCGGCTCGATCGCCACCGGCGAGCACATCATCGCCCACACCGCCGCCGGCATTAAGCGCACCCATATGGAGCTGGGCGGCAAGGCGCCGGTGTTGGTGTTCGACGATGCCGATCTGCAGCAGGTGGTGGACGGCATTCGCGGCTTCGGTTTCTACAACGCCGGGCAGGATTGCACCGCCGCCTGCCGCATCTACGCGCAGAAAAGCATTTATCCCGAGCTGGTGAAGCGGCTGGGCGAGGCGGTGGCCAGCCTGAAGATTGGTGCGCCGGACGACGAGAGCACCGAACTGGGGCCGTTGATTACCGCCCAGCATCTGGAGCGGGTGGCCGGTTTTGTCGAGCGCGCCAAAGCGTTGCCGCACGTGCAGGTGGTGACCGGCGGCGAGAAGGTGAAAGGGCCGGGTTACTATTTCCAGCCGACGCTGTTGGCCGGCGCGCGCCAGGACGATGAGATCGTGCAGCGCGAAGTGTTCGGCCCGGTGGTGACGGTGACGCCGTTTGACGATGAAGAGCAGGTGCTGGCCTGGGCGAATGAATCCAACTACGGGCTGGCGTCGTCCGTGTGGACCCGCGACGTGGGCCGCGCGCATCGCTTAAGCGCCCGGCTGCAATATGGCTGCACTTGGGTGAACACCCACTTCATGCTGGTGAGCGAAATGCCGCACGGCGGCCAGAAACTGTCCGGCTACGGCAAGGATATGTCGATGTACGGGCTGGAGGATTACACGGCCATTCGTCATGTAATGTTCAAACATTGATTTTACAGTAATTATCCGCACAATAGCGCGGCCTTCGAGCCGGCTCCGGCCGGCTGATGATAATAAAAATTGAAAGGAAGCCTATATGGGTATCACCAGACGCGATTTTCTCAACGGGGTGGCGATCACCATCGCCGCCGGGTTGACGCCGCTGCAAATCTTGCGTGCGTCGCCGCAAACCGCCAATCAAACCCTGTACTACCCGCCGGCGCTGACCGGGCTGCGGGGTAACCATCCGGGCTCGTTCGAGCATGCGCATCAACTGGGGCGCGACGGCAAAACCTTTGATTTCGGCAGCGTACCCGCCGTTGAAGAGTTCGATCTGGTGGTGGTCGGTGCCGGCATCAGCGGGTTGGCGGCCGCCTGTTTCTGGCAGCAGCTGAAAGGCGAGCAGCAGCGCATTCTTTTGATCGACAACCATGACGACTTCGGCGGCCACGCCAAGCGCAACGAATTCAACACCGACGACGGCATGCTGCTCGGCTACGGCGGCAGTGAATCGCTGCAGTCGCCGCGCTCCAACTTCAGCCCGGTGGCGATGGGGCTGCTGCACAAGCTCGGCGTCGATATCGACCAACTGGAGCAGGCGTTTGACACCACCTTCTACCCGGATCTTAACCTGAGCCGCGGGGTTTACTTCGATCGCAAGAACTTCGGCGTCGACAAGGTGGTGAGCGGCGATCCGGGCCGCACAGTGGCGGACGACATTCCGCGCGATCGCCTCAACGGCCGTTCGTATGAAGCGTTCATCGGCGATTTCCCGTTGCCGGAAAGCGATCGCCAGGCGCTGATCGCACTGCATACGGTGGAGAAAGATTATCTGCCGGAGATGACGCTGGAGCAGAAGGTCGAGTGGCTCGATACCCACAGCTACACCCAGTTCCTGCGTGAAAAAGTGGGCCTGAGCGAGCTGGCGATCCGTTATTTCCAACAGACCACCAACGACTTCCAGGCGGTGGGCATCGACGGCACGTCGTGCAGCGATGCGCGCATCTGCGATCTGCCGGGCCTCGGCGGCATGAATCTGCCGCCGCTGGACGAAGAGTCGCAGGCGGATCTCGACGATCCTTACGTGTTCCACTTCCCGGACGGCAATGCCACGCTGACGCGCCTGATGGTGCGCAAGCTGATCCCGGCGGTGGCGCCGGCCGGCAAAGACATGAATGACGTGGTGCTGGCCAAATTCGACTACAGCCAGCTCGATCGGCCGGAGTCGCCGGTGAAGCTGCGTTTGAACAGCACCGGGCTGCACGCGGCCAACGTCGGCGACAAGGTGGAAGTCACCTATATGACCGGCGAGAAGATGACCAAGGTGCGCGCCGGGCAGGTGGTGATGGCCGGCTACAACATGATGATCCCATACCTGGTGCCGGAGATGTCGCACGAGCAGCAGGAGGCGCTGAAGCAGAACGTCAAGGCGCCGCTGGTGTACAGCAAGGTGGTGATCCGCAACTGGCAGCCGTTCATCAAGCTGGGCGTGCACGAAATTTATTCGCCGGCCGCGCCGTACAGCCGCGTGAAGCTGGACTACCCGGTGAGCATGGGCGGGTACCAGCACCCGCGCGATCCGGCTCGGCCAATCGGCCTGCATATGGTCTATGTGCCGACGCTGCCGGGCAGCGGCCTCAGCCCGCGCGAGCAGTCGCGCAAAGGGCGCGCGCTGCTGCTGGGCACGCCGTTCGAGGTGCACGAGCAGATGATCCGCGAACAGCTACAGGGCATGCTGGGCGAGGCCGGTTTCGACCATCAGCGCGACATTCAGGCGATCACCGTCAACCGCTGGTCGCACGGTTACTCCTACTTCCTCAACGGGCTGTTTGACGACGAAGACGAAGCCAAGAAAATCATCGAAACGGCGCGGCAGCCGATCGGCAAGATCGTTATCGCCAACTCCGATTCCGACTGGAGCCCGTACGCCAACTCGGCGATCGATCAGGCGTGGCGCGCGGTGAACGAACTGGCCTACGGCAAGGTTGCCGCCAAGGAGGGAGCATGAGTCTGCGTTCGCTGTACCTGTTGAGCCTGCTGGCGGCCGGCGGCTCGGCCCAGGCGATGTCGGCCGGGGAATACGTCGCCAAAGCCGGCGACTGCACCGCCTGCCACACCGCGCCGGGCGGCGCTGAACTGGCGGGCGGCATGAAGTTCCCGACGCCGCTCGGGGCTATCTACGCCACCAACATCACGCCGGACAAGCTGCACGGCATCGGCGCCTATTCGTTCGAGGAGTTCGATCGCGCCATGCGCCAGGGGGTAGCCAAAGACGGCCACCGGCTCTACCCGGCGATGCCGTACACCTCCTACGCCAAAATGAGCGCGGAAGACATGCGCGCGCTGTATGACTACCTGATGAATGAGGTGCCGGCGCAGAACGTCGCCAACCGGGACAGCGACATCAGCTGGCCGCTGTCGATGCGCTGGCCGCTGGCGGTGTGGAACTCGCTGTTCCACGACGACCAGCCGTATCAGGCAGATCCGCAGCAAAGCGCCGAGTGGAACCGCGGCGCCTATCTGGTGCAGGGCGCGGGCCATTGCGGCAGCTGCCACACGCCGCGCGGCTGGGCGATGCAGGAGAAGGGCCTGGATGGCAAGGAGCCGGTATTCCTGAGCGGCGCCGAGCTGGACGGCTGGTACGCCTCCAATCTGCGCGGCCTGCCGCCGGAAGAGGTGACGGCGCTGCTGAAAACCGGCCGCAGCCGCCATGCGGCAGTCGCCGGGCCGATGAGCGAGGTGGTAACCCACAGCACGCAGTATCTCAGCGACGGCGATCTGAACGCCATCGCGGTGTACCTGCGCAGCCTGGCGCCGGACGCCGCCGCCAAAGCCGCTGCGCCAGCCACGCAGGCGGATAACCCGGGCGGAAAGGCGACCTATGCGATGTACTGCTCGACCTGCCACGGCAATAAGGGGGAGGGCACTGACTTCGCCATTCCGGCGCTGGCGGGCAATGCCACGGTAACGGCGGACAATCCGCTGACCGCGCTGCGGGTGGTGCTGGAGGGGGCGCATACGCCGATCACGCAGCAGGCGATGGCGTTTGACATGCCGGCTTATGGCTGGGCGTTGAACGATCGGCAGGCGGCCGATCTGATGAGCTACCTGCGGGGAAGCTGGGGTAACCAGGCGGCGCCGGTGACGGTGCAGCAGGTGCAGGACGCGCGCCAACTGCAGGCGAAATGAAGAGGGAGCGCGGTCTGACGGCCGCGCTCCGCAAGCATTACAGCACCTTATGCGGGCCGAAGCATTCGTAGTGGATGCGTTCGGCCTCTACGCCCATCTCCAGCAGCTGTTTGCCCACGAACTGCATGAAGGCCACCGGGCCGCAGAAGTAATAGTGCATCTGCGGATCGGCCAGGCTGCCTTGCAGCGCGCTCAAATCCATCAATCCGCGGCTGTGGTAGTCGCGGCCTTCCACGTCATCGGCACCCGGCTCGCGGTACCACACATGGCGGCTCAGATTCGGCATACGCCCGGCAATATCCGCTACCTCATCGGCAAAGGCGTGCACGCTGCCGTTTTCCGCCGCGTGCAGCCAGTGGACCTGCGCCTGATGTTGGCTGTCGTGCAGGGTGTTGAGCATGCCGAGCATCGGGGTTTGGCCGACGCCGGCGGAGATCAGCGCCACCGGCGTGGTCGGCGCCACGTCGAGGAAGAAGTCGCCGTGCGGCGGGGCGATGTCGATCACGTCGCCTTCCTGCGCCTGCTGGTGCAGGTAGTTGGACACTTTCCCCTGATCTTCGCGCTTCACCGCTATGCGGTAGAACTCGCCGTTTGGCGAGGTGGTCAGCGAGTACTGGCGAATTTCCTGATGCTCCAGGCTGTCGTGCTTGATGTAGACCGCCAGGTATTGCCCCGGTTTGAAGTCCGCCACCCGGCCGCCGTCCACCGGCGCCAGCACGAAGCTGCAGATCACGTCGCTCTGCGGCTGTTTCTTCAGGATGCGGAATGCGCGCAGATCGCGCCAGCCGCCGTTGTCGGTTTCGCTCTGCTGATAAATCTGCTCTTCACGCTGGATAAATACGTTGGCCAGCACGCCGTAGGCCTTGCCCCAGGCGTCCAGGACTTCCTGGCCCGGGCTGAACATTTCGTCCAGCGTCGCCAGCAGGTGACCGCCGACGATTTGGTACTGCTCCGGCTGGATATTGAAGCTGGTGTGCTTCTGCGCGATGCGCTCCACCGCCGGCAGCAGCGCCGCCAGGTTCTCGATGTTGGCGGCGTAGGCGCAGATGGCGTCGAACAGCGCTTGACGCTGATCGCCGTTGCGCTGGTTGCTCATGTTGAAAATATCTTTCAATTCCGGGTTATGCGCGAACATGCGATCGTAAAAGTGGGCGGTCAGCTTCGGCCCGGTCGCAGCCAGCAGGGGAATGGTGGATTTCACGGTGGCGATGGTTTGGCTATCCAGCATGGAAGCGCTCCTTAGGTTAGGATCTTGACGATAATTGTAATGATGCATTTTAAATGCATCTTATTGGGTTCCGCGTCGCTTGTAAATACCCTTGTTTTCGTTGCGGTGTTCTTCGGGCGTCGATCGCGCTCACAGAACATGAAAAAAGCGCATCGTTCGCATGAGGAAATGTCCGTTGATAAACGACGGCATTTAGCGGATCAAAGCCTTGCGCCACCTTATGCCAATCGTTTGCGTAAAAACCTCTGTCAAGACCTATCTTCGGTGGGGCGAAACGGTTTACACTGTGGCCCAGAACCCAAACGGGTAGTTATTTGGTGATTTTTTAGTTAGCTGATTTAAGTCAGGAGATGCCGGATGTTAAAGCGTGAAATGAACATTGCCGATTACGATGCGGAACTGTGGCGTGCCATGGAGCAGGAAGTGGTGCGTCAGGAAGAGCACATCGAGCTGATCGCGTCTGAGAACTACACCAGCCCGCGCGTGATGCAGGCTCAGGGTTCCCAGCTGACCAACAAATACGCTGAAGGCTATCCGGGCAAGCGTTACTACGGCGGCTGCGAATACGTGGATATCGTTGAGCAGCTGGCTATCGATCGTGCCAAAGAATTGTTCGGCGCCGATTACGCCAACGTGCAGCCGCACTCCGGCTCTCAGGCTAACTTCGCCGTGTACACCGCGCTGCTGCAGCCGGGCGACACCATTCTGGGCATGAACCTGGCGCACGGCGGCCACCTGACCCACGGTTCCCCGGTTAACCTGTCCGGCAAACTGTATAACGTGGTGCCTTACGGCATCGACGACAAAGGCCAAATCGACTATGACGATCTGGCCAAACAGGCGCAAACCCACAAGCCGAAAATGATCATCGGCGGCTTCTCCGCTTACTCCGGCGTGGTTGACTGGGCCAAAATGCGCGAAATCGCCGACAGCATCGGCGCTTACCTGTTCGTCGACATGGCGCACGTGGCTGGCCTGATCGCCGCCGGCGTGTATCCGAACCCGGTACCGCACGCGCACATCGTCACTACCACCACCCACAAAACCCTGGCGGGTCCGCGCGGCGGCCTGATCCTGGCGAAGGGCGGCGACGAAGAGCTGTACAAGAAGCTGAACTCCGCCGTGTTCCCTGGCGGCCAGGGCGGCCCGCTGATGCACGTGATCGCCGGCAAGGCGGTGGCGCTGAAAGAAGCGATGGAGCCTGAGTTCAAGGTTTACCAGCAGCAAGTGGCGGTCAACGCCAAGGCGATGGTGGACGTGTTCCTGCAGCGCGGCTACAAAGTGGTCTCCGGCGGCACCCATAACCACCTGTTCCTGCTGGATCTGGTCGATAAAAACCTGACCGGTAAAGAAGCGGACGCCGCCCTGGGCCGCGCCAACATCACCGTCAACAAAAACAGCGTGCCGAACGATCCGAAGAGCCCGTTCGTCACCTCCGGCGTGCGTATCGGCACCCCGGCCGTCACCCGTCGCGGCTTCAAAGAAGCCGACGTGCGCGAACTGGCCGGTTGGATCTGTGATGTGCTGGACAACATCAACGATGAAGCCACCATCGAACGCACCAAGAAGAAAGTGCTGGATATCTGCGCCCGCCTGCCGGTTTACGCATAATCCCGCTTTTGCCTGATAAAACCCGCTGCGGCGGGTTTTTTTGTGGCCGCTCGCGGTAAACTGTGAGCTGTCTGGCACTCTAACGCATTGAAGCGGAATGAAGATTGCGGGGCGGTGTGAGCTCTGTCAAAGTATTGCCCTCACTCCGGAGGGATCATGGTTCTGCAATCCACGCGTTGGCTCGCGCTCAGCTATTTCACCTACTTCTTTTCCTATGGCATCTTCTTACCGTTCTGGGGCGTGTGGCTGAAAGGCGAAGGCATCGCGCCGGAAACCATCGGCATATTGCTCGGCGCCGGTTTGGTGGCCCGCTTCCTCGGCAGTTTACTGATTGCACCCCGCGTTAAAGATCCCTCTCATTTAGTCTCCGCCCTGCGCCTGCTGGCGCTGCTGACACTGGCTTTCGCGGTTGGCTTCTGTTTCGGCAACGGCTGGGGCTGGCTGATGCTGGTGATAGCGGGGTTCAACCTGTTCTTCTCGCCGCTGGTGCCGCTGACCGACGCGCTGGCCGCCACCTGGCAAAAGCAGATCCGTATGGACTACGGCCGGGTAAGGCTGTGGGGCTCGCTGGCGTTCGTCATCGGCTCGGCGCTGACCGGGCAGCTGGTGGCGGTGTGGGGCCATAACGCCATTCTCTACAGCCTGATCTTCAGCGTGCTGGCGATGCTGCTGGGCATGTTGCTGAAGCCGAGCGTCATGCCGCAGGGCGAAGCGCGTACGCACAGCGATACCGAACGTTCGCTGTGGGCACTGCTGAAAGAGGGGCCGGTCTGGCGCTTCCTGTTGTGCGTCACGCTGCTGCAGGGGGCGCACGCCGGCTACTACAGCTTCGGCTCCATTTACTGGCAGGAGGCGGGCTATTCGGCCTCGACCATCGGCTATCTGTGGTCGCTGGGCGTGGTGGCGGAGGTGATTATTTTCGCCAGCAGCAACGTGCTGTTCCGCCGCTGGAATGCGCGCAACCTGCTGTTGCTCTCCGCCTGCTGCGGCGTGTTGCGCTGGAGCCTGATGGCCTATAGCACCGAGCTGGGCTGGCTGCTGCTGATCCAGATCCTGCATTGCGGCACCTTCACCGTCTGCCATCTGGCGGCGATGCGCTTTATCGCCGCGCGCCAGGGGCAAGAGGTGATCCGGCTGCAGGCGGTGTATTCGGCGCTGGCGATGGGCGGCGGTATCGCCGTCATGACGGTCATTGCCGGGTTCCTGTTCGAATATTGGCAGGGCGGGGTTTTCTGGGTGATGGCGGCGGTCGCGGTGCCGGCCTTGTTCATCCGGCCGCCGGCGGTCAGCGTCAGCCGCTGATTAAGGCGCTTCCAGCAGCGCGCGGATGGCCTGGCGCTGCCGGGTTTCCAGCGGCAGTTCGGTATAGATCAACGGCGGGTGCGGATCGCTGTGCACCGCCGCATAAGGGGTGATCACCAGCATGACGCCCTGCGGCGCTCCGCCGCGCAGATAGTCGCTCAACGGCAGATACTTGATGTTCAGCGGCAGCAGCGTGAGCTCGCGGATCTGGTATTCCACTTCCTCTTCCAACTGCGGGTTATCCAGCGTCAGCAGCAGCACCTGTTTCTCCTGCAGCGCGTTGTCCTGCATCAGCCAGGCGCCGAAGCTGATGGCCACCAGGCCCGCCTCCTCGTTGGAAAAATGCACGCCGTATTCCTGTTCCAGCGGTATCAGCGCTTCCTGCGTGGTGCGCATCAGCCGCGGGTATTTGCGCACCACTTCTTCCAGCAGCATATTGTCGATGCCGATGGCGAAACGGCAGCGCTCCAGCGCCGGCGCCAGGTGGGCGAACAGCTGGCTGACCAGCTCCGTCTTGCTGCTGAAGGCCATGCCGGAAAGCTGCTGGAAACGCTCGACCATGCTGTCGATCGCCGCCATCAATCTCTGCTCTTGCGCCGAGTCATTGCTGTGGTAGCTGTGATTTTTCAACATGGTGAAGGTCAGCGCCAAAAAATCGCGCTCGTCTGCCTGCGGCGGCTGGTTAAACAGCCGGTTGCAGGCCTGATGCAACCAAGCGGCGGCCTGCTGCTCCGGCTTTTGCCGCAGCCAGTCGCGTTGAACGGCGTCGAAATGCGGATGGCGCTGCAGGCGATTTTGCCAGGCGCAGTAGAGCAGGTAATGCTGCAGGAATTGGCGGTCGCGCGCGTCAAAGTGGCGGCTGAGCAGTGGCTCGCAGGCGTCGATCGCTTGAGCCAGCGCAGACGCTGGGGCGGCATCGGCCGCCAGCGCGTGCCGCAGGCGCGGGGCGAAATCGTCTTCGACGAACCGCGGGCTGCAGCGCAGGGCCCGTCGCAGCCAATGGATCAGACACAGGCGTTGGTTGAGCGCGCTGCCCCGCAGTTGGTAGCCATGGTCGGGATCGACGGCGATCTCCAGGTGATGGAAACGCTGGATTTCACTGGCCACCTCGGCTATATCTTGCCGGGTTATCGGGGGGGCGACGCCGTTGATTCGGCTTAGGGTCTCCAGCTGTAACTCGGGCTCCGGCGTGTACAGCATCAGCAGCAGATGGCAGCGCCGTTGTTGTCCGGAGAGCGCGGGCACGGGAGAGGTGTCCAGGCTCATTATCACCTTCCGGCATAAAAGGTTGAGATTATGCCTAAGCATAGCAAAAGGCTTTGTGCCGGCAGGGTTACCGCGCGGCTTTTACTTCGGCTTACAACTTTCGTCACAAATATCGCCGGGAGAGGCGGGCCGTTCGGCAGTTATTTGTGTTACGTTATAACAAATACAGGTAAGGCAGGATAATGATGAAGTTACGTCGTCTTTTGGCTGCTTTCGGCGCCGTGTTCAGCGCCGGTGCGATCGCGCATCCACACAGCTTTATCGACATGAATACCACCTTCGTCGCCAAAGACCAGCGGCTGGTCGGCCTGAAAATGGTGTGGGTGATGGATGAAATCACCTCGGCGGATCTGCTTTACGATGCGAAAAACGCCAAGAGCGATTCGGAAGTGTGGAAAAAGCTGGCGGCGGAAGTGATGGCCAACGTGCTGGGGCAGCACTATTTCACCGATCTTTACCGCGACGGCAAGCCGGTGAAATACCTGAACTTGCCCAGCGAATATCACCTGTCGCGCCAGGGCAATCAGGCGGTGCTGGAGTTCGTGCTGCCGTTGGCCGAACCGCAGCCGCTGGCGGGCAAGCCGTTCGAACTTTCTACTTACGATCCGACTTATTTCGTGGATATGACCTATAAAGACCAAAATGCACTGCATCTGCCGCCGGAGATGGCGCAGCAGTGCAGCTACAAGCTGATGACGCCGCAGCCGAATGCGTCGCTGCAGGCCTATGCGCTGTCGCTCGACAAGAACGACTCGCCCGGCGAAGACCTGGCGCTGGGGCAACAGTTCGCCCAGCGGGTGACGCTGCAATGTCGTTAAATCTCTCGCAACCGACGACGAGCCGGCGTCACTGGGCCTTCGGCCTGTGGCCGCTGCTGCCGTTCACACTGGTGCTGGCGGCCGCCGCGCTGCTGGCGTGGCACTATTGGCCGCAGCTGCTGATGCAGAGCGTGGTGTGGCAAAAAGCGCTGCACCAGCAGATGGCGGGGCTGTTGCAGCAGGTGAAAGCCGCGCCGCAGCAGACCGGGCTGGCGCTGATGCTGTTCAGCCTCGGCTATGGCGTCTTGCATGCGCTCGGCCCCGGCCACGGCAAAGTGGTGATCGCCACCTACCTGGCCACCCATCCGGCGCGGCTGAAAAGCAGCCTGAAGCTGACCTTCGCGGCTTCGCTGGTGCAGGGCGGGGTGGCGATCGCGCTGGTCACGCTGATGCTGGTGGTGTTACAGCTCTCTTCGCGCCAGCTGCACCAAAGCAGTTTCTGGCTGGAGAAGGGCAGCTTTATTCTGGTGATGCTGCTTGGCGTGCTGCTGAGTTGGCGCGCGCTGAAACGCCTGTTTGCGGCGATCAAGGCGCTGCGCCCGGCGCCGGCGCTGCGCATCAACAGCCTGACGCCATTGGCGGCGGATCATGTGCACAGCGCCAATTGCGGCTGCGGCCACCGGCATCTGCCGAGCGACAGCGAGCTGCAGGCGGGAAGCGACTGGCGCACTCAGGCCGCCATCGTGCTGGCGATGGGCATGCGTCCCTGTTCGGGGGCGATTTTAGTGCTGCTGTTCTCCAAGGTGATCGGCGTGTTCGGTTGGGGAGTGATCTCCGCGCTGGCGATGGCGTTCGGCACCTCGTTGACCATCTCCATGCTGGCGCTGCTGGTGCATTACAGCCGCCGGCTGGCGGTGCGCCTCAGCCGTTCGCGCGCGCCCGCCGCCTGGAGCGCGGTGGCTTGGGGCTCGCTGGCGCTGGCCGGCGGTCTGATCCTGTTGGCCGCCGGGCTGTTGCTGTACGTCAGCGCGCAGCCGGAATTCGGCGGCGGCATCCGCCCCTTCTCCCGCTAACGGGCATAAAAAAAGCGCTGCATCGGCAGCGCTTTTTTTCGATTCGCTTCTGGCGATTAACGCTTCAGCGCTTCGCTCAGTTCTTCACGCATGGTGGCCAGCATGGCTTTCACCACGCGCGGGTTACCTGCGACCAGGTTACCTGAGCTGAAGTGGTTGTGGCCGCCGACGAAGTCGGTCACCAGGCCGCCGGCTTCACGCACCAGCAGCTCGCCCGCGGCGAAGTCCCACGGCTTCAGGCCGATCTCGAAGAAACCGTCTACGCGGCCGGCGGCCACATAGGCCAGATCCAGCGCGGCGGAACCGGTGCGACGGAAGTCTGCGCACTGGGTGAACAGCTTGCCGACGATGTTGATGTAAGGCGTTGCGTGCTGTTTGACTTTGAACGGGAAGCCGGTCGCCAGGATGGTGCCATCCAGATCTTTGGCGTTGGTACCGCGCAGGCGGTAGCCGTTGAGCTGTGCGCCCTGACCGCGCGTGGCGGTGAACAGTTCGTTGCGCATCGGATCGTAAACCACGGCCACTTCAGTACGGCCTTTGATGCGTACGGCGATGGAAACGGAGAAATGAGGGAAACGTTTGATGAAGTTTGCAGTGCCATCCAGTGGATCGATCACCCATTGCACATCGCGATCTTCGCCGATCAGCTCACCGCGTTCTTCGCTCACGATACTGTGTTGCGGATAAGACTTGCGGATGACGTCGATGATCAGATGCTCTGCATCGCGATCGACGTTGGTGACGAAGTCATTGGTCCCTTTCTGGCTCGCTTCTACAGCGTCAGGGGTTTCGTAGTTTTTGGCAATCAGGTTACCGGCCTTGCGCGCAGCGCGCACGGCGATAGTCAGCATCGGATGCATGGGTATCTTCCAACTAGGATGTTAAAGAACAGGAAACGGCGCGAAGTATAGCAGCTGTTCGGCAAATTGCCTACGGCTGTGTTAAGATGCTGCGATTTTCCGCCACGCTCAGAGTTTGTATGCTGCACAATATCCGCATTGTTCTGGTAGAGACTTCACATACCGGCAACATGGGCTCGACCGCCAGAGCCATGAAAACCATGGGGTTAACCAACCTTTATCTGGTTAATCCGCTGATCAAACCCGATTCTCAGGCCATCGCCCTGGCTGCCGGCGCCAGCGACGTGATCGGCAACGCCACCATCGTCGATACCCTCGATGACGCCATCGCCGGCTGTAGCTTGGTGGTGGGCACCAGCGCACGTTCTCGCACCTTGCCGTGGCCGATGCTGGAGCCGCGTGAATGCGGCGTGCGCGCGGTGCACGAGGGCGAGCACGCGCCGGTGGCGCTGGTGTTCGGCCGCGAACGCGTCGGGCTGACCAACGATGAATTGCAGAAGTGCCACTACCACGTCGCCATTCCGGCCAACCCGGACTACAGCTCGCTGAACCTGGCGATGGCGGTGCAGATCCTGGCGTATGAAGTGCGCGTGGCTTACCTCGATCGCCAACAGGCGGGCGCGCCGCAGCTGGAAGAGACGCCGTATCCGCTGGTGGATGACCTCGAGCGTTTCTATCAGCACCTGGAGCAGACGCTGCAGCGCACCGGCTTTATTCGCCCGTCCCATCCGGGCCAGGTGATGAGCCGCCTGCGCCGGCTGTTCACCCGCGCGCGCCCAGAAGGGCAGGAGCTGAATATCCTGCGCGGCATGCTAACCTCGATCGAGAAACAGGATAAACATCAAGGTAATTAATTGATGTGGCATAACGGTGGGCGACAATAGTATTAGTTATCCAAAGGTTATAACATGTATTTTATATACCTTTGTTCTTGCTAAGTTCAAAACGTGCTAATACTTGAGTTAATTACTAGGTTAAATAGTTGACTGTTTTACTCAGGAATGTCAGACTTTCGGCCATATTTGACCAACAGGTAACCATTGAGCTATGAGACTGACATCCAAAGGCCGTTATGCCGTAACCGCTATGCTTGACGTAGCGCTGCATTCCCAGGAAGGGCCGGTGCCACTGGCGGACATTTCCGAACGCCAGGGTATTTCGCTCTCTTATCTGGAACAATTATTCTCCCGTCTGCGCAAGAATGGCCTGGTGGCCAGCGTGCGCGGTCCGGGCGGTGGTTATCTGCTGGGTAAAGACGCGGGTGAGATCGCCGTTGGCGCTGTCATCACTGCCGTCGATGAATCGGTAGATGCAACCCGTTGCCAGGGCAAAGAAGGCTGTCAGGGCGGCGATCGCTGCTTGACCCACGCCCTGTGGCGCGATCTGAGCGAGCGCATCAGCGGGTTCCTGAACAACATTACGCTGGCAGAACTGGTCAATAACCAGGAAGTGCTGGTGGTGGCGGATCGTCAAAACAACGATACGCGCCGCACGGCCAACGGTCGTCCGCAAGAAACTATCAACGTTAATCTGCGCGCATAAGCAGCTGGCGAAATTATTTTAGTTTTTGGAAGTGATGTACGGAGCACAAGAGCAATGAAATTACCGATTTATCTGGATTACTCAGCAACGACGCCGGTTGACCCGCGCGTTGCTGAGAAGATGATGCAGTTTTTGACCCTGGACGGCACTTTCGGCAACCCGGCTTCCCGTTCCCACCGTTTCGGTTGGCAGGCGGAAGAGGCGGTAGACATCGCCCGTAACCAAATCGCCGAACTGGTGGGCGCCGACCCACGCGAAATCGTCTTCACCTCCGGGGCGACCGAATCCGACAACCTGGCGATTAAAGGCGCTGCCAATTTCTACCAGAAAAAAGGCAAGCACATCATCACCAGCAAAACCGAACACAAAGCCGTGCTGGACACCTGCCGTCAACTGGAGCGCGAAGGGTTTGAAGTCACCTACCTGGCGCCACAGAGCAACGGCATCATCAGCCTGCAGGATCTCGAAGCGGCGCTGCGCGATGACACCATCCTGGTCTCCATCATGCACGTCAACAACGAAATCGGCGTGGTGCAGGACATCGAAGCGATCGGTGAAATGTGCCGTGCGCGCGGTATCATCTACCACGTTGACGCCACCCAGAGCGTGGGCAAACTGCCTATCGATCTGAGCAAGCTGAAAGTCGACCTGATGTCGTTCTCCGGCCACAAAATCTATGGTCCGAAAGGCATCGGCGCGCTGTACGTGCGTCGTAAGCCGCGCATCCGCATCGAAGCGCAGGTACACGGCGGCGGTCACGAGCGCGGCATGCGTTCCGGTACCCTGCCTGTCCACCAGATCGTCGGCATGGGCGAAGCTTATCGCATCGCCAAAGAAGAGATGACCGAAGAGATGTCGCGTCTGCGCACCCTGCGCGATCGTCTGTGGAACGGCGTGAAAGATATGGAAGAAGTGTATCTGAACGGCGATCTGGAGCACGGCGCACCGAACATCCTGAACGTCAGCTTCAACTACGTTGAAGGCGAGTCGCTGATCATGGCGCTGAAAGACCTGGCCGTTTCTTCCGGTTCAGCCTGTACCTCCGCCAGCCTCGAGCCGTCCTACGTGCTGCGCGCGCTGGGCATGAGTGATGAATTGGCGCACAGCTCGATCCGTTTCTCCCTGGGGCGTTTCACCACGGAAGAAGAGATCGACTACACCATTCAACTGGTGCGTAAATCCATCGGCCGTCTGCGCGATCTGTCCCCACTGTGGGAGATGTTCAAGCAGGGCGTGGACATCAACAGCATCGAATGGGCGCATCATTAATTCTCAGGTTTCAGGAGCAAGGTCATGGCTTACAGCGAAAAAGTAATCGATCATTATGAAAACCCGCGTAACGTGGGTTCTTTCGACAACGAAGATCCTACCGTCGGCAGCGGCATGGTAGGGGCACCGGCTTGCGGCGACGTGATGAAGCTGCAAATCAAGGTTAACGATGAAGGCATCATCGAAGACGCGCGCTTTAAAACTTACGGCTGCGGTTCCGCCATCGCCTCCAGCTCGCTGGTGACCGAATGGATGAAAGGCAAGTCGCTCGATCAGGCTGAAGCGATCAAAAACACCCAGATCGCCGAAGAGCTGGAATTGCCGCCGGTCAAAATTCACTGCTCGATCCTGGCTGAAGACGCCATCAAAGCAGCGATTGCCGACTATAAGAGCAAGCATAGCGCCAAGTAATTTGTCTGAATCGGCCCGGCCGCGCCGGGCTTTGATGTGAAGTGTGAGGTTGTGATGTCTATTACCATGAGCGACAGCGCTGCGCAGCGTGTTCAGGCGTTTTTGACGAACCGCGGCAAGGGTCTCGGCCTGCGTCTGGGAGTGCGAACTTCCGGCTGCTCCGGGATGGCCTATGTGCTGGAATTTGTTGACGAAGCCAACGATGACGACATCGTGTTTGAAGACAAAGGCATCAAGGTGATCATCGACGGCAAGAGCCTGGTCTACCTTGACGGCACCGAGCTTGATTTCGTTAAGGAAGGCCTGAACGAAGGCTTCAAGTTCAACAACCCGAACGTCTCAAGCGAGTGCGGCTGCGGCGAGAGTTTCAACGTCTGACAGTCCATCGTGCTCCCCCGTTTCGGCGGGGGAACTTCATCCGCTAACGCCCAGAGCACGCTATGGATTACTTTACTTTATTCGGGCTGTCCGTTCGCTACACCGTGGACGGCAGCCTGCTTGCGTCCCGCTTCCAGGATCTGCAGCGCCAATTTCACCCCGATCGTTTCGCCAACCAGCCGGAGCGCGAACGCCTGATGGCGTTGCAGCAGGCGGCGACCATCAACGAAGCCTACCAGGCGCTGAAGCACCCGTTAAAACGCGCGGAGTATATGCTATCTTTGCACGGCTTCGATCTGGGCAACGAACAGCATACGATGCGCGACACCGCCTTTCTGATGGAACAGCTGGAGCTGCGCGAAGAGCTCGACGCCATTGAGCGCAAGCCGGAGGCGGAAAGCCTGCTGGCCGATTTCGGCGTGCGGCTGGCCACCTCCATCAAGCAGCGCAGCGCGCTGATGCTGCAGCAGTTGGACAGTGAACAGTGGGCGGATGCCGCCGACACCGTGCGCAAGCTGCGCTTTTTGGACAAACTCCAGCAACAGGTTGAACAACTCGAAGAAAAACTGCTGGGTTTTGAGTAACACCTTCTGATTCTGATTGTGGAAGCTTCAACATGGCCTTATTACAAATTAGTGAGCCTGGCCTCAGCGCCGCGCCGCACCAGCGACGCCTGGCCGCCGGCATCGACTTAGGCACCACCAACTCGCTGGTCGCCACGGTGCGCAGCGGGCAAGCGGAAACGCTGGCCGACGATCAGGGACGCCATTTGCTGCCTTCGGTGGTGCATTATCAGGCGGACGCGCAGCGCGTCGGCTGGGATGCGCGCCAACAGGCGGCGCAGGATCCGGCCAATACCGTCAGCTCCATCAAACGCATGATGGGTCGTTCGTTGGCGGACGTGCAGCAACGTTACCCGAACCTGCCGTATCAATTTCAGGCCAGCGACAACGGCCTGCCGCTGATCGTCACCGCCGCCGGCCCGGTTAACCCGGTTGGCGTCTCCGCCGATATCCTGCGCGCTCTGTCCGCGCGCGCGCAAGCGGCGCTGGAAGGCGAGCTGGATGGCGTGGTGATTACCGTTCCCGCTTACTTCGACGACGCGCAGCGCCAGGGCACCAAAGACGCGGCGCGTCTGGCCGGCCTGCACGTCCTGCGCCTGCTGAACGAACCGACCGCGGCGGCGATCGCCTACGGGCTGGATTCCGGCCAGGAAGGGGTGATCGCGGTTTACGATCTGGGCGGTGGCACCTTTGATATCTCCATTCTGCGCCTCAGCCGCGGCGTGTTCGAAGTGCTGGCCACCGGCGGCGATTCCGCGCTGGGCGGCGACGATTTCGATCACCTGCTGGCCGACTGGCTGCGCGAGCAGGCCGGCGTGGCCGATCGCAGCGATCACGGTGTGCAGCGCCAACTGCTGGACGCCGCCATCGCCGCCAAAATCGCGTTGAGCGATGCCGACAGCGTGTGCGTTGAGGTAGCCGGCTGGCAGGGCGAGGTGACCCGCGCCCAGTTCGAAGCGCTGATAGCTCCGCTGGTGAAACGTACGTTGATGGCCTGCCGCCGCGCGCTGAAAGATGCCGGCGTCGCCGCCGACGAGGTGCTGGAAGCGGTGATGGTCGGCGGTTCCACCCGCGTGCCGCTGGTGCGTGAGCAGGTGGGGGCCTTCTTCGGCCGCATGCCGCTGACGTCGATCGATCCGGATAAAGTGGTCGCCATCGGCGCCGCGATCCAGGCCGACATCCTGGTGGGCAACAAGCCGGACAGCGACATGCTGCTGCTGGACGTGATCCCGCTGTCGCTGGGCCTGGAAACCATGGGCGGTCTGGTGGAGAAAGTGATCCCGCGCAACACCACCATTCCGGTGGCGCGCGCGCAGGAGTTCACCACCTTTAAAGATGGCCAGAGCGCGATGATGATCCACGTGCTGCAGGGCGAGCGCGAGCTGGTGCAGGATTGCCGTTCGCTGGCGCGCTTCACGCTGCGCGGCCTGCCGCCGCTGCCTGCCGGTGGCGCGCACATTCGCGTCACCTTCCAGGTGGATGCCGATGGTCTGCTGAGCGTCACCGCGATGGAGAAATCCACCGGCGTTGAAGCCTCGATCCAGGTCAAGCCGTCATACGGTCTGTCGGACAGCGAAATCGCCGGCATGATCAAGGATTCGATGGCCAACGCGCAAAGCGACGTGGGCGCGCGCAAGCTGGCGGAGCAACGCGTGGAAGCCGCGCGGGTGCTGGAAAGCCTGCAGGGTGCGCTGGCCACCGACGCCGCGCTGCTGAGCGAGGCGGAAAGCCAGGCGATCGCCGCCGCGACCCAGGCGATGCAGCAGGCGGCGCAGGGTGAAGATCCCGCCGCTATCGAAGACGCCATCAAAACATTAGATGCACAAACGCAAGATTTTGCCGCGCGCCGCATGGACGCTTCCATTCGCCGCGCGCTGGCTGGCCATTCTGTGGATGAGGTTTAACCATGCCTAAAATTGTTTTCCTGCCCCATCAAGACCTTTGCCCGGAAGGGGCGGTTCTGGAAGCCGAAAAAGGGGAGTCGATCCTCAACGTTGCGCTGCGCAACGGCATTGAAATCGAGCACGCCTGCGAGAAATCCTGCGCCTGCACCACCTGCCACTGCATCGTGCGCGAAGGCTTCGATTCGCTGGAAGAGAGCAGCGAGCTGGAAGACGACATGCTGGACAAAGCCTGGGGGCTGGAGCCGGAAAGCCGTCTGAGCTGCCAGGCGCTGGTCGCCGACGAAGATCTGGTGGTCGAAATGCCGCGCTACACCGTCAACCACGCGCGTGAGCATTAATTGTTAGCCGCAGCGTCAACCCGGAGATCATAATGGGACTGAAGTGGACCGACAGCCGTGAAATCGGCGAAGCCCTGTACGACCAATACCCGGACACCGATCCGAAAACCGTGCGTTTTACCGACATGCATCAGTGGATCTGCGATCTCGAAGAGTTCGACGACGATCCGCAGGCTTCCAACGAAAAAATACTGGAAGCGATCCTGCTGGTCTGGTTAGATGAAGCGGAGTAAATAGCGTAACGGGCTGCCATGGGCGGCCCGTTTATTTTGTATCCGACAAGATTAATAAAAGAATAATCCGGAGTAAGAAGGCTATGACAACAGAATTCATGCAGGTCACGCTGTCGCAACAACCTGCCGACGCCCGCTGGGGCGAGAAAGCGCTGCTGAGCACCAACGGCGAAGGGATGACCATCCACCTGACCGGGGCCGACAAGCTGGGCGCGATCCAGCGCGCGGGCCGCAAAATTGATGGCCAGGGCATCAAAAACGTCAAGCTGGCCGGCGACGGTTGGGATTTGGAAAACAGCTGGGCGTTCTGGCAAGGCTATCGCGGGCCGAAAGGGCAGCGCAACGTCGAATGGGCTGAACTGCCGGAAGCCGCGCGTCAGGAGCTGGATAAGCGCCTGAAGATCGTCGACTGGGTGCGTGACACCATCAACATGCCGGCGGAAGAGCTGGGGCCGGAGCAACTGGCGACCCGCGCTGTCGATCTGATGTGCGACGTCGGCTGCGATGCCGTCAGCTACCGTATCACCAAGGGCGAAGATCTGCGCGAGCAGAACTATGCTGGCATCCACACCGTCGGCCGCGGTTCCGAACGCCCGCCGGTGCTGCTGGCGCTGGACTTCAACCCGACCGGTAACCCGGACGCGCCGGTGTTCGCTTGCCTGGTCGGCAAGGGCATCACCTTCGATACCGGCGGTTATAGCCTGAAACAGAGCGCCTTTATGGATTCGATGAAGGCTGACATGGGCGGTGCGGCCACCATCACCGGCGCGCTGGCGCTGGCGGCGGCGCGCGGTCTGAAGCAGCGCGTGAAGCTGTACCTGTGCTGCGCCGACAACATGGTCAGCGGCAACGCCTTCAAACTGGGTGACATCATTCGCTATCGCAACGGCAAAACCGTTGAGGTGATGAACACCGATGCGGAAGGGCGCCTGGTGCTGGCCGACGGCCTGATCGACGCTTCTGAGCAGAATCCGCAGCTGATTATCGATTGCGCCACCCTGACCGGCGCGGCCAAAACCGCAGTGGGCAACGACTACCACGCCCTGTTCAGCTTCGACGATGCGCTCGCGCAGGAACTGTTGAGCAGCGCCGCCGCCGAGCAAGAGCCGTTCTGGCGTCTGCCGCTGGCCGAGTTCCACCGTAGCCAGCTGCCGTCCAACTTCGCCGAGCTGAACAACGTAGCCGGCCCGGCCTACACCGCCGGCGCCAGCACCGCGGCGGCCTTCCTGTCGCACTTCGTCAAGAATTACCAACAGGGCTGGCTGCACATCGACTGCTCCGCCACCTACCGCAAAGGCGCGGTGGATCAGTGGTCGGCCGGCGCGACCGGTTTGGGCGTGCGTACCCTGGCCAACCTGCTGCTGAGCAAAGCCAAATAATTGAACGCCCGCCGCATCGGGCGCTAGAATGCGCATTATCTTCGGGGCCCAGCATGCTGGGCCTCGCTATTTGATCCTGGAGTTTGCCATGAGTGCCCATCATCACGATGCCGCCCCGAGCGAGAACGAACTTGAACGCCTGCTGAAGCTGGCGGTGACGGAGCCGGCCCACCGCCCGGCGTTCTTCCGTGAACTGCTCGAGGCCACGGTGCTGATCCTCGGCGACAGCGAACAGGTGCAGCAGGACGGCGACATCACGCTGAACGCGGATACGCCGGTCAATATCCAGCATTGGGAAAAGCAGGACGGCGGCAGCATCATTCCGTTCTTCACTTCGCTGGAAGCACTGCAGAAGGCCGTTGAGGACGAACAGCCGTTCATCGCCATGCCGGCGCGGGTGTTGTTCGAAATCACCCAGGGCGCGGATCTGTTCCTCAACCCGAAGGCGGAGTACGGCAAAGAGTTCTATCCGGAAGAGGTGGCGATGCTGTTGGCGACCGGCGGCGTCGTCAAACCGGTGGAGCATTACGTCGATAAAGAGACCCAAATCCTGCTGGGGCAGCCCGAGGAGTACCCGTCGGCGATGGTGGATGCGTTGACCACGCTGTTCAGCCAGCGCAAACCGGTGCGCCGCGCGTTCCTGGCGCTGATGCACGACCAGGTGGCGGACGAGAAGCCGAATCTGCTGATCGGGCTGGAAGTGGACGCCGAGCCGGCGGAGATCGAGGCGTTGATCAACGAGGCCGGCAGCGTCGCCAGCGAAACGGCGCCAAACGACGAACCGGTGGATTTCTGCCTGGTGTCGGAGAACGAGCGCGGCATCAGCCACTATCTGATCGCCCATACGCAGCCATTTTACCAGCGCCGCTGGGGCAGCTGGCTGCGCAATTTGATCCCGTCTACCGACAAGACCCAGTAGCGCCGCCGCGTGGTTAAAATGACCCATGAAGATCATATTTTTTTAATGAAATGTTGATTTTCCCGTAGGCAAGCGTTAACGGCGCACATATAATCTGCGCCACTTGAGAAGGCCGGCAACATTGCAGACCGGCCTGTTTTGGAAGTCATACAGAGGCCATCATGACCGTAGAACGTACCTTTTCCATCGTTAAACCAAACGCAGTAGCCAACAACGACATCGGCGCTATCTACGCGCGTTTCGAGCGCGCCGGTTTCAAAATCATCGCCGCTAAAATGCTGCGTCTGACTCGCGAACAAGCTGAAGGCTTCTACGCTGAGCACAAAGGCCGCCCATTCTTCGACGGTCTGGTTGAGTTCATGACCTCCGGCCCGATCATGGTGCAGGTTCTGGAATCTGAAAACGCCGTGCAGCGCAACCGCGACATCATGGGCGCAACCAACCCGGACAACGCACTGGCCGGCACCCTGCGCGCCGACTACGCGGACAGCTTCACCGCTAACGCCGTTCACGGTTCCGACTCCGTTGAATCCGCACAGCGCGAAATCGCTTACTTCTTCAACGAAAGCGAAATCTGCGCACGTTAATCGTGCATTTCTGAGCTGATAGCCAGGCATTCACCGGCTGAAACAATAAAAATGCCCTGAATGCCTTTCAGCCGTAGCCACCCGCTACTAAAATTTGTACAATGCCGCGCCCCTGATAAGACGACTTGTCAGGGGCGTGTTTTTAGTGCCGCCACCCGAATCATGCGGGCTGAAATGCACAACTTACTGTCCATTCTTTAGCGCCATAACGTGTAATAACGAGGCCAGAGATCATTATGTTAGAACCCATCACGTCCGAGCACACCGTGTCTGAAAATAATTCGCTGACTACCCCCTCCGTTAACGTGGAGCAACCGGCTGCGGCCAAAATCAACCTGCTGGATCTGAACCGCCAGCAAATGCGCGAGTTCTTCGCCGAAATGGGCGAGAAGCCGTTCCGCGCCGATCAGGTGATGAAGTGGATTTACCACTACTGCTGCGACGATTTCGAGCAGATGACCGACATCAACAAAGTCCTGCGCGGCAAGCTGCAGCGCGTGGCGGAAATCCGCGCGCCGGAAGTGGCGGAAGAACAGCGTTCGGCCGACGGCACCATCAAGTGGGCGATTAAAGTCGGCGATCAGCAGGTCGAAACCGTGTACATCCCGGAAGCCGACCGCGCGACGCTGTGCGTCTCCTCGCAGGTAGGCTGCGCGCTGGAGTGCAAATTCTGTTCGACGGCGCAGCAGGGCTTCAACCGCAACCTGCGCGTGTCGGAAATCATTGGCCAGGTGTGGCGCGCGGCGAAAATCATCGGCGCGCTGAAGGTGACCGGCCAACGTCCGATCACCAACGTGGTGATGATGGGCATGGGCGAGCCGCTGCTCAACCTGAACAACGTGGTGCCGGCGATGGAAATCATGCTGGACGACTTCGGCTTTGGCCTGTCCAAACGCCGCGTGACCCTGTCTACTTCCGGCGTAGTGCCAGCGCTGGACAAGCTGGGCGACATGATCGACGTAGCGCTGGCTATTTCGCTGCACGCGCCGAACGACACCATCCGCGATGAGATCGTGCCGATCAACCGCAAATACAACATCGAGACCTTCCTGTCCGCAGTGCGTCGCTATCTGGAGAAGTCCAACGCCAACCAGGGCCGCGTGACCGTCGAGTACGTGATGTTGGATCATATCAACGACAGCACCGACGATGCGCATCAGCTGGCGGAAGTGCTGAAAGACACGCCGTGCAAGATTAACCTGATCCCATGGAACCCGTTCCCGGGCGCCCCCTACGGCCGCAGCTCCAACAGCCGGGTGGATCGTTTCTCCAAGGTGTTGATGGAATACGGCTTTACGACTATTGTTCGTAAAACCCGTGGTGACGATATCGACGCCGCCTGCGGGCAACTGGCGGGTGAAGTGATCGACCGTACCAAGCGTACCCTGAAGAAGAAAATGGCCGGGGAACCTATCAACGTACGGGCGGTCTGAATCCTATAGCACCATTTTTTGTTATCTAACAGCCTGTTATGCGCAAGCATGTCGCTGGCGGGCGTTAGCTGACGGCCGATAAGGAAATGAATGCGGGCATGAAGCTGAAACTGTGGGGTATGTGGCTGGCGGCCGGGTTGTTGGCCGGGTGTTCCGGTTCAGCGCCGGAAAAGGAAGCACAAGTCTCTGAGGCGGGCCAGACGCGGTTGCAACTGGGCCTGGAGTACCTGCAGCAAGGCGACATGGACGCCGCGCGCCAGAACCTGGAAAAGGCGCTGGACGCGGCCCCGCAGGATTACCGCACGCAGTTGGGCATGGCGCTCTACGCGCAGCGGAACGGTGAAAGCGCCGAGGCCGAACAGCGTTATCGGCAAGCGCTCAAACTTGCGCCGGGCAATGGCACCGTATTGAATAATTACGGTGCGTTTCTTTGCGGTTTAGGGCAGTATGTACCGGCGCAACAGCAGTTTAGCGCTGCGGCGCTGGTGCCCGATTATGGCCAGGTCGCCGACAGCCTGGAAAACGCAGGTTACTGTTTTCTCAAGGCCGGACAAAACGATGAGGCGCGCACGCTGTTGAGCCGCGCGCTAAAAGTCGATCCGGACAAAGGCACTCCGCTGTTGGCGGAGGCCGAAAAGCAATTTGGAGAAGGGAAGCGCGCCCAGTCGCAACTTTTATTGGATGTTTATCAGCATGTTCTGCCGGCCAGCGCCAGCAGCTTATGGTTACAGATTCGTTTCGCCGCGTCAGCCGGCCGCCAGGATAGCGTTCAACGCTATGGCAAGCAGCTAGCGCGAAGTTTTCCACAATCCAAACAGTACCAGCAGTTCTTAGCTAATGAATACTGAAGCCTCCCAAGATAAAACCGTATCCATGACGACGGGCCAGCGCCTGCGTCAGGCCCGTGAGCAACTCGGGCTGAGCCAACAGACCGTTGCAGAACGCCTGTGTCTCAAAATGTCCACCGTGCGCGATATCGAGGAAGACAGCGTGTCTGCTGACCTCGCGTCCACCTTCGTGCGCGGCTACATCCGTTCCTACGCCAAGCTGGTGCATCTGCCGGAAGACGAACTGTTGCCGATGCTGGCCAAGCAGGCGCCGTTGAAGATGGCGAAAGTGGCGCCGATGCAAAGCTTCTCGCTGGGCAAGCGCCGCAAGAAACGCGACGGCTGGCTGATGAGCTTCACCTGGCTTATCGTGTTCGTGGTGATCGGCCTGACCGGCGCTTGGTGGTGGCAAAACCACAAGGCGCAGCAGGAAGAGATCGCCACCATGGCCGATCAATCCTCGGCGCAGCTTTCACAGAATAACGAAGGGCAGTCCGTGCCGCTGACCGACGGCAATGCCGACGCCGGCACCAACGTGCCGTTGGTCGACAACAGCGCTACGCCGGCTGATACCGGCGCAGCGGCTCAGACGCCTGCGGCGACCGCCCAGGCGCCGAGCGCGGCCCAGCAGCAGCCTGCCGTGGTGTCGCCAAGCCAGACAACCCTGCCGGAAACCGCGCCGGCGGCACAAGCGCCGTTGCCGACCGCCGATGCGGGCGTGGCTGCGCCGGCGGCCGATCCGAACGCGCTGGTGATGGATTTCTCCGCCGACTGCTGGCTGCAGGTGACCGACGCGAGCGGTAAAACGCTGTTCAGCGGCACCCAGAAGCAAGGTGGCAAGCTGAACCTGACCGGCACTGCGCCGTATAAACTGACCATCGGCGCGCCGGCGGCAGTTCAGATCCAGTATCAGGGTAAACCGGTTGATTTAAGCCGGTTCGTTAAGTCAAACCGTGTTGCTCGCCTGACCGTCGCCGCGCAGTAATCGCGCGGCTGGTCGTGATGTCAGAGCAGCAATGGAGAGTAAGTAATGCATAACCAAGCGCCCATCAACCGTCGAAAATCTACACGCATTTACGTCGGCAAGGTGCCTATTGGTGATGGCGCGCCGATTGCCGTGCAGTCGATGACCAACACCCGTACCACCGATGTTGAAGCAACGGTTAATCAGATCAAAGCGCTGGAGCGCGTGGGCGTCGACATCGTCCGCGTTTCGGTTCCTACCATGGACGCCGCCGAGGCGTTCAAACTGATCAAGCAGCAGGTCAACGTGCCGCTGGTCGCCGATATCCACTTCGATTATCGCATCGCGCTGCAGGTTGCCGAATATGGCGTAGACTGCCTGCGCATCAACCCGGGCAACATCGGCAACGAATCGCGCATTCGCTCGGTGGTGGACTGCGCCCGCGACAAGAACATCCCGATTCGCATCGGCGTCAACGGCGGCTCGCTGGAGAAAGACCTGCAGGAAAAGTACGGCGAACCTACGCCGGAAGCGCTGTTGGAATCCGCCATGCGCCACGTGGACATCCTCGATCGTCTCAACTTCGACCAGTTCAAGGTCAGCGTCAAGGCGTCGGACGTGTTCCTGGCGGTGCAATCCTACCGCTTGCTGGCGTCGCGCATCGATCAGCCGCTGCATCTGGGCATCACCGAAGCCGGCGGCGCGCGCAGCGGGTCGGTCAAATCGGCCATCGGCCTGGGCATGCTGCTGTCTGAAGGCATCGGCGATACCCTGCGCATCTCGCTGGCGGCGGATCCGGTTGAAGAAGTGAAGGTCGGTTTCGACATTCTGAAGTCGCTGCGCATCCGCGCGCGCGGCATCAACTTCATCGCCTGCCCGACCTGTTCGCGTCAGGAGTTCGATGTGATTGGCACGGTGAACGCGCTGGAGCAGCGCCTGGAAGACATCATCACGCCGATGGACGTCTCGATCATCGGTTGCGTGGTGAACGGCCCGGGCGAAGCGCTGGTGTCAACCATGGGCGTGACCGGCGGCCACAAGAAGAGCGGCTTCTATGAAGACGGCGTGCGCCAGAAAGAGCGTTTCGACAACGAACAGATGATCGACCAGCTGGAAGCGAAAATTCGCGCCAAGGCCGCGATGATGGACGAAAGCAACCGCATCACGGTCAACCTGCTGGAAAAATAAGCGTTATTGCTACACGGCGGGCCAGTTGGCCCGCTTGTTTATGAGCCTGAAGGGCAGAAAACCGCATCCGCGTTGAATACCGGGCGGCAAAGTCCCTATAATCGGGTTCATTTTTACAGACAACGGACAGAGAACTCACGTGGCAAAGAACATTCAAGCCATTCGCGGCATGAACGACTACCTGCCGGAAGAAACGGCATTATGGCAGCGTATTGAAGGCACCCTCAAGCAGGTGCTGGGCGGCTACGGTTACAGCGAAATCCGGTTGCCGATTGTAGAGCAGACCCCGTTATTCAAACGCGCGATCGGCGAAGTGACCGACGTCGTGGAAAAAGAGATGTATACCTTCGAAGACCGCAACGGCGAAAGCCTGACGCTGCGTCCGGAAGGGACGGCCGGCTGCGTGCGCGCCGGCATCGAACATGGTCTGCTGTACAATCAGGAACAGCGTCTGTGGTACATCGGCCCGATGTTCCGCTACGAGCGCCCGCAGAAGGGCCGCTATCGCCAGTTCCATCAGCTGGGCGCAGAAGTGTTCGGCCTGCAAGGCCCGGATATCGACGCCGAGTTGATCCTGCTGACCGCCCGCTGGTGGAAAGCGCTGGGCATCGCCGAGCACGTCAAGCTGGAGCTGAACTCCATCGGTTCGCTGGAGGCGCGCGCCAACTACCGCGACGCGCTGGTGGCGTTCCTGGAGCAGCACGTCGAGGTGCTGGACGAAGACTGCAAACGCCGCATGTACAGCAACCCGCTGCGCGTGCTGGACTCCAAGAATCCTGAGGTGCAGGCGCTGCTGAACGACGCGCCGCGCCTGTCCGAGTACCTGGATGAAGAATCCCGTGCTCACTTCGCCGGTCTGTGTGAACTTTTGGCGCAGGCAGGTATCCCATATACCGTTAACGAGCGCCTGGTGCGCGGTCTGGATTACTACAACCGCACCGTGTTTGAGTGGGTGACCACCAGCCTGGGCGCGCAGGGCACCGTCTGCGCGGGCGGCCGTTACGACGGCCTGGTCGAGCAATTGGGCGGCCGCGCCACCCCGGCGGTCGGTTTCGCCATGGGCCTCGAGCGTCTGGTGTTGCTGGTGCAGGCGGTCAACCCGGAATTCAAGGCGCCGTCGGCTATCGACGTATACGTCATCTCTTCCGGCGCGGGCACCCAGAGCGCGGCGATGCAGCTGGCTGAACAGGTGCGCGACGCGGCGCCGCAGCTGAAGCTGATGACCAATTACGGCGGCGGCAACTTCAAGAAACAGATCACCCGTGCGGACAAATGGGGGGCGCGCATCGCGCTGATCCTGGGTGAGAGCGAAGTGGCGGCGCAGCAGGTGGTGGTGAAAGACCTGCGCAGTGGTGAACAAGAAACGCTGGCGCAAAGCGAAGTCGCTGCGCGTCTGGCTTTGATGTTAGGTTAAGGAGAAGGACACCGTGGAAGTCTATACCACTGAAAACGAACAAGTCGACGCACTGCGTCGGTTCTTTGTCGAGAACGGCAAAGCGCTGGCGGTGGGCGTGGTGCTCGGAATTGGTGCCCTGGTTGGCTGGCGTTACTGGCAGAGCCATGAAAACTCCAACATGATGGCGGCATCGCAATCCTATCAGGAAGCCAGCGATCGTCTGGCGGCCGGCAAGCCGGATGACGTGGCTGCCGCAGAGAAATTTGTCCAGGCTAACGGCAACAGCTACGGCGTACTGGCCGCGCTGCAGTTGGCCAAGCACTTTGTCGAACAGAATGATTTCGCCAAGGCGGAACAGCAGCTGGTGCTGGCGCAGGGCCAGACCAAAGACGACAACCTGTTGGCGATGATCGACCTGCGTCTGGCGCGTGTCCAGCTGCAGGAGAAAAAGCTGGATGAAGCGCTGAAAACGCTGGATGGCGTGAAAGGCGAAGGCTGGGCGGCGATGATGCAGGATGTGCGCGGCGATGTATTGCTGGCCAAGGGCGACGCCAAGGGCGCGCGCGAAGCTTACAGCAAAGGCATTGAGTCCAATGCTTCTCAGGCGCTGCAGGTTCTGCTGCGCATGAAATTGAATAACTTGTCCAGCTAAGGGGAATTCCCATGCAATTGCGTAAAACACTCTTGGTCGGACTGGTTTCCGCTGCCTTGCTGAGTGGTTGCTCGCTGTTTAACAGCGAAGAAGACGTGGTTACCATGTCGCCGTTGCCGAAAGTTGAAAATCAGTTCACGCCGAGCAAGGCGTGGAGTACCTCGGTGGGCGACGGCATCGGTGAGTATTACTCCCACCTGCGTCCGGCCTATCAGGACAGCACCATTTACGCCGCCGATCGCTTTGGCATCGTGAAAGCGATGGACGCCGACAGCGGCAACGAGAAGTGGAAGGTCAACCTCTCCGAGAAGACCGGCTTCTTCTCCAGCAACCTGTCTGCGCTGCTGTCGGGCGGCCTGACGGTTGCGGGCGACAAGGTTTACGTCGGCAGCGAAAAAGCGGTGGTTTACGCATTGAACACCGCCGACGGCGCCATCGCCTGGCAGACCAAAGTGGCCGGCGAAGCGATTTCACGTCCGGTTATCAGCGACGGCATGGTGTTGGTGCACACCTCCAACGGCATGCTGCAGGCGCTGAACGAAGCCGACGGCGCGGTGAAGTGGACGGTTAACCTGGACATGCCTTCGCTGTCGCTGCGCGGTGAATCCGCGCCGGCCGTCGCCTTTGGCGCCGCCATCGTCGGCGGTGACAACGGCCGCGTCAGCGCCGTGCTGATGCAGCAGGGCCAACTGATCTGGCAACAGCGTATTTCTCAGCCGAGCGGCGCGACCGAAATCGATCGCCTGAACGACGTGGACACCACGCCGGTAATCGTTGACGGCGTGGTCTACGCGCTGGGTTACAACGGCAACCTGACGGCGCTGGATCTGCGTTCCGGTCAGATCATCTGGAAACGCGAGCTGGGTTCGGTGAATGATTTCATCGTCGACGCGGGCCGCATCTACCTGATCGACCAGAACGATCGCGTAGTCGCGCTCAGCACCGAAGGCGGCGTGACCGTGTGGACGCAGAGCGATCTGCTGCACCGCAACCTGACGCCACCGGTGATGTATAATGGTTATCTGGTGACCGGTGACGCCGAAGGCTATCTGCACTGGATCAACACCACCGATGGCCGTTTTGTCGCCCAGCAGGAAGTGGACAGCTCCGGCTTCCTGTCTGCGCCGATGGTGGCCAGCGACAAGCTGGTCATCCAGGCTCGCGGTGGGAAAGTTTACGCTTTCACCCGCTAACGCCGCTCGTCGTGACCCTTCTTGCGCCCGAAAGATTTCGGGTTGCAGCCAGGCGGCAAGCGCATGAGTCCTCGGGAGCTTAGTGAGCTAAGTGACCGAAGCGAAGGTGCGCAGACAACGCCGCTGTGGCGCGAAAGATGAAGGGGAAAACGGCTCCTGAATGTTCAGGGGCCGTTTCGTATTTTATAAGCTGCACCGCTGGTGTCTATCCACAGTGCAGTAACGCATTGATTATTAAGTAATGAGGCTTCAACAATGATACCTGTCGTCGCGCTGGTCGGGCGCCCGAATGTGGGTAAATCCACCTTGTTCAACCGTTTAACCCATACGCGCGATGCGCTGGTGGCGGATTTCCCGGGGCTGACGCGTGACCGCAAGTATGGTCGTGCTGAAATCGAAGGCAATGAATTCATCATCGTCGATACCGGCGGTATCGACGGCACCGAAGACGGCGTTGAAACGCGCATGGCCGGTCAGTCGCTGCTGGCGATCGAAGAAGCGGACATCGTGCTGTTCATGGTCGACGCCCGCGCAGGCCTGATGCCGGCGGATCAGGGCATCGCCCAGCACCTGCGTAGCCGCCAGAAGGCGACCTTCCTGGTGGCCAACAAGACCGACGGCCTGGATCCGGACACCGCCACCGCCGATTTCTACTCGCTCGGCCTGGGTGAAGTGTTCGCTATCGCCGCTTCTCACGGCCGCGGTGTGACCCAGCTGATTGAACACGTGCTGGTGCCGTTCGTGCCGGAAAAACCGGAAGACGTCGAGCTGACCGAGGAAGAGGCCAATGCCGCTTACTGGGCCGAGCAAAACGGTGAAACGCTGGAAGGCGAAGAAGACGAAGAGCCGGAAGAAGAGTTCAACCCGCAGGACCTGCCGATCAAGCTGGCGATCGTCGGTCGTCCGAACGTTGGTAAGTCTACGCTGACTAACCGCATCCTCGGCGAGGAGCGCGTGGTGGTGTATGACATGCCGGGCACCACCCGCGACAGCATCTACATTCCGATGGTGCGCGACGAACGCGAATATGTGCTGATCGACACCGCCGGGGTGCGTAAACGCGGCAAGGTGACCGAAACCGTCGAGAAATTCTCGGTGATCAAGACCCTGCAGGCGATTGAAGACGCCAACGTGGTGCTGCTGGTGATCGACGCGCGTGAAGGCATCTCCGATCAGGATCTCTCGCTGCTCGGCTTTATCCTCAACAGTGGGCGCTCACTGGTGATTGCGGTCAACAAGTGGGACGGCATGAGCGAAGAAGATCGCGAGCACGTGAAAGAGATGCTCGATCTGCGTCTGGGCTTCGTCGACTTCGCGCGCGTGCACTTTATTTCCGCCCTGCACGGCAGCGGTGTCGGCAACCTGTTCGAATCGGTACAGGAAGCCTACGAGTGCGCAACCCGTCGCGTAAACACCTCGATGCTGACCAAAATCATGCAGATGGCGGTTGACGATCACCAGCCGCCGTTGGTGCGCGGCCGCCGCGTGAAGCTGAAATATGCCCACGCCGGCGGTTACAACCCGCCGATCGTGGTGATCCACGGCAACCAGGTCAGCGATCTGGCCGATTCGTACAAGCGCTATCTGATGAACTACTTCCGCCGCTCGCTGAACGTGATGGGGACGCCGATCCGCATCCAGTTCAAAGAGGGTGACAACCCGTTCGCCGGCAAACGCAACCTGCTGACGCCGACCCAGATGCGTAAGCGCAAGCGCCTGATGAGCCACCTGAAAAAGAGCAAGTAATTGCTCATGAGGGGCGCGGCAGTGATGCCGCGCCCCTTTTTTATTGGCCCGAAATCGTTTTATTATCTGAAGATTACCTCGCCTGCCTGAAGGAACACCATGTCCTGGGAAACCTGGAGTTTTGCGTTTAACGTCACCGTGCCGAATCTGCTGATGATGCTGCTGGGGATCCTGCTGCGCCATTGGCGCCTGATGGATGACCGCTTTGTCGACGGCGCGACGCGCCTGGTGTTCAATCTGGCGCTGCCGTGCCTGCTGTTTTTCAGCATCGCCACCAACCACCCGCAGCTGCTCGGCAACCTGCCGCTGGTGCTGTTCGGCGCGGTCGGCACGCTGGCGACCTTCCTGCTCTTGGAGCTGGCGGCCAAGTGGCTGGTGAAAGAACCGCGTGAGCGCGGGGTGTTCGTGCAGGGCGGTTTCCGCGCCAATACCGCCATCGTCGGCCTGGCCTACGCCATGACCGCCTATGGCAGCGAAGGCATTGCGCTCGCCTCGCTGTACCTGACGGTGACGGTGATCTTGTTCAACATACTGTCGGTGATCACCCTCACGCGCAGCCTACAGGGTGGGCAGGGCAAGAAAATCAGCCACCTGTCGCTGCTGCGCAGCATCGTTACCAACCCGCTGATCATCGGCCTGGTGTGCGGGCTGCTGTATGCGCAAACCGGGCTGGGCATCCCGACCGTGATCCGCCAGACCGGCAGCTATATCTCCGCGCTGTCGCTGCCGCTGGCACTGCTGTGCACCGGCGCCAGCCTGGATTTTCGCGCCATGTTCCGCTCGTCCAACGTGGCGGCGCTGTCGTCGGCGGCCAAGCTGTTTCTGGTGCCGTGCCTGATGACGCTGGCCGGCTGGCTGTGCGGGTTTCAGGGGGCGGCGCTGGGCATTATCTTCCTGTTTTCCGCCACGCCGACCGCTTCGGGCAGCTATGTGATGACGCGCGCCATGGGCGGCAACGCCACGCTGGCGGCCAACATTATCGCCATCACCACCGTCGGTTCGTTCTTCACCACCGCGTTGGGCATCTATTTCTTGCGCTCATGGGGCGCGATTTAATCTGGAGTCGTTATGGAAGCGCACTGTCCGCACTGCCGCCAGACCATGAAGTGGGTAGCGGGTCATTACCATTGTGAAGCCTGCCTCTGCGATTATCGGCAGCTGGCGAGCTGCCCGGAGTGCGGGCAGCCGCTGCAAGAATTGAAAGCCTGCGGGGCGGTGGATTACCTGTGCCAGAACGGGCACGGGCTGATCTCCAAAAAACGGGTGAATTTCAGCTATCAGCCGCTGTAAGCCCTCACTCATCCACCTGGCCGGTTTTCCACAAATCCACCAGCGCCTGCGGCGCGCTGCTTTCCGGGATTAACAGCACGATCTCGGTGCTCAGGGTGGGGCTGGTGTAGTTGATCTGTACGCGGTAGTAGCGCTGGTCGCCGCAGCCGGGGGAGGTGGGTTGGCCCTCTTCCTGGGCGTACGGCAGCGTCTGATTCAGCAACTGATTCAGGCGCTGCCGTTGCTCCGGCGTGATATCGGCCAGCGCAATGCGGCGCTGGCCCGCCAGTTTGGGAATGTAGGCGAAGCCTCCCTCGCGCGCCAGCTCAATGACCGTATCCTGATTGAGCGTCGGCAGCGGTTTCATTACTCCACCCCCACCTGATGCCAGGCCTGTTGCACCTTGTCCGCCACGCTTTGATCGAAACGCGCTAGCGCATGTTTCACCGTGGCGCGGGCGAAGGTGGCGAAGTCGGCGTTTTGCGGCAGCGCTTTGTCGCACACCGTGTCATACCAGACGTAGCCGGCTTTTTCCCAGGCGAAGCCGCCCAGCGCGGTTGCCGCCAGGTAGAACGCGCGGTTGGGAATGCCGGAGTTGAGGTGTACGCCGCCGTTGTCTTCCTTGGTCTGGATATAATCCTTCATGCTGGCGGGCTGCGGGTCTTTGCCCAGCAGCGGGTCGTCGTAGGCGGTGCCGGGTGCCGACATCGAGCGCAGCCCTTGGCCTTTGATGCCCTTGGCGAGCAGCCCGGCGCCGATCAGCCAGTCGGCTTTATCCGCGGTTTGCTGCAGGTGGTATTGCTTGACCAACGAACCGAATACGTCGGACAGCGACTCATTGAGCGCCCCGGACTGCTGGTAGTAGATCAGCCCGGCTTCGCTCTCGGTCACGCCGTGCGCCAGCTCGTGGCCGACCACGTCGATGGCGATGGTGAAACGGTTGAAGATTTCGCCGTCGCCGTCGCCGAATACCATCTGCTGGCCGTTCCAGAAGGCGTTTTGGTACTCCTTGCCGTAGTGTACGCTGCCGACCAGCGGCAGCCCTTTATTATCCAGCGAATTGCGCCGGTAGGCCTGCCAGAAGAAATCGTAGGTGACGCCGAGATAGTCGTAGGCCTCGTCCACCGCCACGTCGTGGTTGCTGGGCTGCCCCTCCTTGCGCACCTGTTTGCCGGGCAGTTGGGTGCCGTTCTGGGCGTCGTAGATATCGCGGAGCGCTTCGCCGGCTCGGGCGTTTTTCTCGGTCGGTGAACGCAGCGGCTTGTTGCCGAGCAGGCTTTGCACGTGGTTCAGGGTGTGCAGCGCGCAGTCGCGCTGCGGGGCGTTACCGTGTTCAATAATGCGGCGCAGCATGTAGGGAGGAATGACGGAACGCATGCGCTGGGCTGGCATAGTGGCTCTCCTTAGGCAAAAATTTTACCTCATCGAATGAATGCACTGTGCCTAAGTGTAGCCTACTCGTCATAAAGCCTGTGGTCATGCGTGCTCACCGCCGGCGCGGTCTTGTGCGGGCTGATGCGCCGCACCGAGGCGCGTACCGCCAACCGGCCATGCAGCAGCAGGTTGCACGGCGGCGCGTCGGCGCGCAGCATGCGCCGCTGCAGCAGCTGGATCGCCTCGTAACCCAATTCGTCGCGCGGCACCTGCACCGAGGTCAGCGGCACATCGTGGATTTCCGCCAGGTTGAAGCCGTCGGTGCTCATCACCGAGACGTCGCCCGGCACGCTCAGCCCCCGCTTGTTGAGCGCCTTGACCGCCCCGACCGCCATGTAGTCGCCGCCGGCCAGGATCGCCGTCGGCAGCGGGGAGTGGCCGTGGAGGCCATCGAGATAGGTGGTCAGCGCCTGCTCGGCCTCTTCACTGCCGAAGCCGGAGGTGGTGACCAGATGGCTGCCATCGTCGAACGGCAGATGATGCCGGGCGTAGGCCTGCCGAATGCCCGCCAGCCGCAGCTCCATGGTGTGGCGGCGCAGACACTGCAGATTGAGGATATGGCTATGCCCCTGCTGAAACAGGTAGCTGGCGGAATAGTCGCCGATCAGCTGATGATCCGGCGAGACGCTGTCCAGCCGCATCTGCCGATCGCTGCAGTTGATCAGCACGCAGGGCTTGTGCAGATCGGCGGCCAGGGTGTGGATATGCTCGTCGTCGATGCCGATGATCAGCGCCGCTTCGGTGTGCGGGTCGCTCATCTTTTCCAGAAACAGCGCGCCGTCGCTGTGTTGCTCTTCCAGCCCGCAGTAGCGGATGCGCACCTCGTGCTCCATCAGCGCGGCGGCGATACCCTGAATGACCTTGTAGTAGAAGATGTCGGTGCGTACGTCGAACGCGCGCTGCGGCGCGAACACCATCACGTTGTTCAGCATCAGCCGGCCGCTGGAAATACCCTGCAGAATGCCGTTTTGCTGCGCACAGTCCAGCACCTTGCGGCGCGCCTCGGCGCTGGTGTTGGCCTTGCCCGCCAGCACGCGGGAAACGGTGCTGATCGACAACCCGGTTTGGCGAGCGATCTCCTGAATTTTCAGCTTTCCGTTCATTCTGTGATCTCCTTCAAATTCGTCCATGAGAATATTTTCACCGCGGATTTTCAGCGTCTTGACCGGCTTTCATGCCCATTATGACTATTTTTTCACCCACCGGTGAAAATCTTTGCAAAAAACCCCGTTTCGCTGCGCGCTCTCGCTGAGTAGTCTGCATTGGTACACCAATTTTAGCGACCTGTCAGTCCAATTTTAACGGTGTGCGAAAAAGAAAACAAAAAATAAATCATGGGGTTGTGATTGTCTTTCGGCCAATGATACGGCGCCGACCCGCTTTCACCGTCCCGTGTTTGATAGCACAACGTACCCTACCAAAACGCGCGTCGCCGTCGCCGGCGGCCGCGGGGAGAGAACCGATGAGTGTGGAGAGCAATCAGGCGGTCGCGCAGAGCGGCCGGCGCAAGTTCAAATCGCTGCGCTGGTGGATGCTGGCGCTGTTCTTGCTGGGCGTCACGGTCAACTACATCACCCGCAACTCGCTGGGCATTTTGGCGCCGGAGCTGAAAACCAGCCTGAACATGAGCACCGAGCAATATGCCTGGGTGGTGGCGTCGTTCCAGCTGGCCTACACGGTGTTTCAGCCGATCTGCGGCTGGCTGATCGACGTTATCGGCCTGAAGATGGGCTTTCTGATCTGCGCCGGCATTTGGGCGGTGGTATGCATGCTGCACGCCGGCGCCGGCAGCTGGCTGCAACTGGCCATTCTGCGCTTCTTCATGGGGGGCGCGGAGGCGGCGGCCACCCCGGCCAACGCCAAGGCGATCTCCGATTGGTTCCCGAAGAAGGAGCGGCCGATCGCTGTCGGCTGGGCGGGCGTCGGTTTCTCCATCGGCGCCATGCTGGCCCCGCCGATCATCGTCATCGCTCACGTCTCCTTCGGCTGGCAAGGCGCCTTCCTGTTCTCCGGCGGGCTGGCGCTGATCTGGGTGGTGCTGTGGTGGCTGTTCTACCACTCGCCGCAGCAGCACCCGAACCTCAGTCAGCAAGAGCTGGACCTGATCCGCGAAGACAACGAGCCGGTGTTGCCGAAGCTGCCGTTTCTCACCTCGCTGGCCAGCCTGTGCAAGAACAAGAAATTCTACGGCATCGCCATCCCGGCCTTTCTCGCCGAGCCGGCCTGGGCGGTCTTCAGCTTCTGGGTGCCGCTGTACCTGGCCACCGAACGCGGCATGGATCTGAAACAGATCGCGATGTTCGCCTGGCTGCCGTTCCTGGCGGCGGATATCGGCAGCGTCGCCAGCGGCTATCTCGCCACCCTGTACCGCAAATGGTTCGGCTGCAGCCGCGTTAACTCGGTGGTCGCCAGCTCGGTGACCGGCGCTTTCCTGATGGTGTCGCTGGCGTTTGTCGCGATCACCCAAGATCCCTATGTGGCGATCGCGCTGATCTCGATCGGCGGATTCGGCCACCAGGTGATCTCCTGCATGCTCAGCGCCCTGGTGGTGGAATCGTTCGATAAGAATCAAATGGCGACGGTGAACGGCATGCGCGGCTCCAGCGCCTGGATCGCCAGTTTCCTGTTCACGCTCCTGATCGGCGCAGTATCCGACACCATCGGCTTTAACCCGCTGTTTATCGCGATGGGCTTCTTCGATTTGATCGGCGCCCTGTTCCTGATCGCCCTGATTGCCGAGCGCGGCGGTAAGAAAACCCCTTCACACAGCTAAGTGGAATATTTATGAAAACCTTGAAAAATTGGACATTGGCGGCGCAGCATGCGGACCACGTCGAGCTGCTGGTCGATGAACGCCACCGTTTCTGCCTGTACGTACTGGAAAACGAGTTGTTCCGCGTGTTGATCAAACGTGAGGGCGAGCTGGCGCTGGATCGTACCTGGAGCATCGCGCCGCAGGAGGATGTGCCTTGGGAAGGGCGCGATCGGCTCAGCGTCGCCGGTTTCAGCCTGCCGGGCTATCAGCTGCGTCGGGAGGGCGATCGGCTGGTGGTCAGCACGCCGCTGCTGCGCGTGACGGTGCATCAGCCGCTGTGGCTGGCGTGGGAGTATTGCAATGCCGACGGCGAGTGGCGGACGCTGGCGTCGGATCGGCCAACCAGCGCCTACCTGCTCAATGCGCACGGCGACGGCGTGGCGCATTACCAGCGGCGTTTCGCCGATGAGCGCTATTACGGCCTGGGGGAGAAGGCCGGCGATCTGGAACGCACCGGCCGCCGCTTTGAGATGCGCAATCTGGACGCCATGGGCTACAACGCCGCCAGCACCGATCCGCTGTACAAGCACATTCCGTTTACCATCACCCGTGGGCCGGAGGCGAGCTTTGGCCTGTTCTACGATAACCTGAGCAACTGCTGGCTGGATCTGGGCAACGAGATAGACAACTACCACGCGGCCTACCGCCGCTATCAGGCCGAAGCGGGCGATCTGGATTACTACCTGTTCCTCGGGCCGAAGGTTTTGGACGTCACCAAGGCCTTCGTGCGCCTGACCGGCCGCACCCACTTCGGGCCGAAGTGGAGCCTGGGCTACAGCGGTTCGACCATGCACTACACCGACGCGCCGGACGCCCAGCAGCAGCTGCAGCAGTTCATCGCGCTGTGCCGTCAACACGCCATACCCTGCGACTCTTTCCAGCTGTCGTCGGGCTACACCTCGATCAATAACAAGCGCTACGTGTTCAACTGGAACTACGACAAGGTGCCGCAGCCCAAGCTGCTCAGCCAGGCGTTTCACGACGCCGGCCTCAGGCTGGCGGCCAACATCAAGCCGTGCCTGCTGCAGGATCACCCGCAGTATCAGGCGGTGGCGGCGCAGGGGCTGTTTATCCGCGATTCGCAAAGCGACGCGCCGGAGCGCTCCAGCTTCTGGGACGACGAAGGATCGCACCTCGACTTCACTAACCCGGCGACGGTGCGCTGGTGGCAGCAGGGTGTCACGCAGCAGCTGCTGGAGATGGGCATCGATTCCACCTGGAATGACAACAACGAGTACGAAGTGTGGGATGGCGAAGCGCGCTGCCACGGCTTTGGGCGGCCGATCGCCATCAAGCATATCCGACCGGTGATGCCATTGCTGATGATGCGCGCCTCAATGGAGGCCCAGCAGCGCTTCGCGCCGCAGCGGCGGCCGTACTTGATCTCGCGCTCCGGCTGCGCCGGCATGCAGCGCTATGTGCAGACCTGGAGCGGCGACAACCGCACCAGTTGGCAGACGCTGCGCTACAACATCCGCATGGGGCTGGGCATGAGCCTGTCCGGGCTGTATAACCTCGGCCACGACGTCGGCGGCTTCTCCGGCGACAAACCGGACGCGGAGCTGCTGGTGCGCTGGGTGCAAAACGGCGTGATGCATCCGCGTTTCACTATCCACTCCTGGAATGACGACGCCACGGTCAACGAGCCCTGGATGTACCCGGCCGCCACCCCGGCGGTGCGCGAGGCGATCAATCTGCGTTACCGGCTGCTGCCGTATTTCTACACCCTGCTATGGCAGGCCTGCGCGGACGACGAGCCGATGCTGCGCCCGACCTTCCTCGATCACGAACAGGATGCGCGCACCTTTGGCGAGAACGACGATTTTCTGATTGGCCGCGATCTGCTGGTGGCCAGCGTGGTGGAACCGGCGCAGCGCCGGCGTTTGGTGTATTTGCCGGACAACGGCGAAGGCTGGTACTGCTTCTACAGCGGCCAGTGGTTCAGCGGCGGCCAGACGGTAACGCTGGCGGCGCCGCTGGAGCGTCTGCCGCTGCTGGTGCGCGCCGGGGCGGCGCTGCCGCTGTCGCAGCGGCTGGCGCATGTGGACGTGGCCGCCGACGATCGGCGCGAGCTGCGGCTGTTTCCGCTCAAGGGCTGCGGCGCAAGCCGTGGGTTGTTGTTTGAGGACGACGGTGAAAGCGACGGCTGGCGGCAGGGCGATGCGCTGTGGCTGCGCTGGGAAATGCGCTGCGACAATCAGCGCATCATGCTGGATATCACGACGGAAGGGCGTTTCTGCCCGGCCTGGCGCACGCTGGCGCTCAGCCTGCCGGAAGGTGAAACGCGCGCGCTGTGGGTGAACGGCGAACCGGGCGAGCGTTTTACGCTGGAGTAGGGGGGTTACTCGGTCGCGCGCTTCTTGCGCGGCTTTTTGGCGACGGTGATGGTTTTCACCTCGCTTTCCACCCAGCCGTCCTGCAGGCGGGTTTTCAGCAGTTCGCCGACCTGCGCCTGTTTGGTGGTTTTCAGCAGCTCGCCGCGCGGGGTTTGCGTCACGCTGTAGCCGCGCGCCAGCGTCGCCAGCGGGCTGACGGTCTCCAACTGGCTGCAGGCCACGCCGAAGCGCTGGCGGTAGGCGTTGAGCTGGCGCTCCATCGCCTGCTGCAGACGGTATTCCTGCTGCTGTACGCGCTGTTGGTAGCGGTGAATGCGGCCCTGCGGCTGCACCTGCGCCAGCCGCTGCTGGGCGCGTTCGCTGCGGCGGGCGGCCAGGCGCAGCTGCTGCTGCATGCCGTCTTCCATTCGGCGCTGCAGCTTGAACAGCAGCGTCTGCTGGCGCGCCAGGCGCAGATGCGGATGCTGCTGCTGTAAACGGTGGTGAATGCGGGTGAACTGCTGCTGGCGCTGCGCCAGATAGTAATCCATCGCCATCTCCAGCCGCTGCTGCTGCGACTGCAGCTGGCGCAACAGCTCAAGCTGATTGCGGCTGACCAGTTCGGCGGCGGCGGAAGGGGTCGGCGCGCGCAGATCGGCGACGAAATCGGCGATGGTGACGTCGGTTTCATGGCCGACGGCGCTGACGATCGGAATGCGGCTGGCGAAGATCGCCCGCGCCACGCGTTCGTCGTTGAAGCTCCACAGATCTTCCAGCGAACCGCCGCCGCGGCCGACGATCAGCACGTCGCATTCGTCGCGGCGGTTGGCGGTCTCGATGGCGCGCACGATCTGCATCGGCGCTTCCGCGCCCTGCACCGAGGTGGGGTAGATGACGATCGGCAGCGACGGATCGCGCCGCTGCAACACCTGCAGGATATCGTGCAGCGCCGCGCCGCTGGCGGAGGTGATCACCCCGACGCGTTTGGCCGGGGCGGGCAGCGGCTGCTTGAACTGCTGATCGAACAGCCCTTCGGCGCTCAGGCGCTGTTTCAGCTGCTCGAACTGTTGCTGCAGCAGGCCGTCGCCGGCGGGCTGCATGCTCTCGGCGATCAGCTGGTAGTCGCCGCGCGGTTCATACAGCGTGATGCTGGCGCGCACCAAGACCTGCTGGCCGTTTTGCGGCCGGAAGGTGACGCGGCGGTTGCTGTTGCGGAACATCGCGCAGCGTACCTGGGCGCGGTCGTCTTTCAGCGTGAAATACCAGTGGCCGGAGGCGGGCTGGGAGAGGTTGGAGATCTCGGCGGAGAGCCAAATCTGCCCCATTTCCATTTCCAGCAGTTGGCGAACCGTCTGATTGAGGCGGCTTACGGTAAAAATGGAAGGCGAAACAGGTAGCGACATGTGACCCAGATCAAATTTCAAAACAATCACTTAATTGGTCGATACTACATGGCTGAAAAAGGTAATCAAGACTTTTTGTAAGAAAGTGCTGGAGGCAACCGATTCCGCTCTGTATAATGCCGCGGCAATATTTTATCTTTTTCACAGCCCACCCTGGTGAGATATTGCCCATGCTACGTATCGCTAAAGAAGCTCTGACGTTTGACGACGTCCTCCTGGTTCCAGCCCACTCCACGGTTCTGCCTAACACCGCAGAGCTCGGCACTCAACTGACCAAAACCATCCGCCTGAACATCCCTATGCTGTCCGCAGCCATGGATACCGTGACCGAATCCGGCCTGGCCATCGCGCTGGCGCAGGAAGGCGGCCTGGGCTTCATCCACAAAAACATGTCCATCGAGCGCCAGGCTGAAGAAGTCAGCCGCGTGAAGAAGCATGAAAGCGGCGTAGTTACCGACCCGCAGACCGTTACCCCGTCCACCACGCTGCAGGAAGTGAAAGAGCTAACCGCGCGCAACGGCTTCGCCGGTTACCCGGTCGTTACCGAAGACAACGAGCTGGTCGGCATCATCACCGGCCGTGACGTGCGCTTCGTGACCGATCTGTCTCAGCCGGTGACTGCGGTGATGACGCCGAAAGATCGCCTGGTCACCGTGAAAGAAGGTGAAGCGCGCGACGTGGTGCTGCAGAAGATGCACGAAAAGCGCGTAGAAAAAGCGCTGGTGGTGGACGACAGCTTCCACCTGCTGGGCATGATCACCGTTAAAGACTTCCAGAAAGCGGAACGTAAGCCGAACGCCTGTAAAGACGAGCACGGCCGTCTGCGCGTGGGCGCGGCGGTCGGCGCCGGCGCCGGCAACGAAGAGCGCGTTGACGCGCTGGTGGCGGCAGGCGTTGACGTCCTGCTGATCGACTCCTCGCACGGCCACTCCGAAGGCGTGTTGCAGCGCATCCGCGAAACTCGCGCCAAATACCCGGATCTGCAGATCGTCGGCGGCAACGTCGCGACCGCAGCGGGCGCCAAAGCACTGGCTGAAGCCGGCGTGAGCGCGGTGAAAGTGGGTATCGGCCCTGGCTCTATCTGCACCACCCGCATCGTGACCGGCGTGGGCGTACCGCAGATCACCGCCATCGCCGACGCGGTGGAAGCGCTGGAAGGCACCGGCATTCCGGTTATCGCCGACGGCGGCATCCGCTTCTCCGGCGACATCGCCAAAGCGATCGCCGCGGGCGCATCCTGCGTGATGGTCGGCTCCATGCTGGCGGGCACCGAAGAATCCCCGGGCGAAATCGAGCTGTATCAGGGCCGTTCGTTCAAATCTTACCGCGGCATGGGCTCGCTGGGCGCGATGTCCAAAGGTTCTTCCGACCGTTACTTCCAGACCGATAACGCCGCCGACAAACTGGTGCCGGAAGGTATCGAAGGCCGCGTCGCCTATAAAGGCATGCTGAAAGCCATCGTGCACCAGCAGATGGGCGGCCTGCGCTCCTGCATGGGCCTGACCGGCTGCGCCACCATCGACGATCTGCGCACCAAGGCGGAGTTCGTGCGCATCAGCGGCGCCGGCATTCAGGAAAGCCACGTGCACGACGTGACCATCACCAAAGAGTCGCCGAACTATCGCATGGGCTGATGCCTTAACCTCTCCTGAGTGAGAGGCCGGGGTGGGGCGCCAAGCCCCATCCCGAAACACACATTTTCGCTCTTTTTCTCTTGTTGCTGGAATTCGCCTCACATGACACAAAATATCCATAAGCATCGCATCCTGATACTGGACTTCGGTTCGCAATACACTCAACTGGTCGCCCGCCGCGTGCGCGAAATCGGCGTTTACTGCGAACTGTGGGCCTGGGACGTTAGCGAAGCGCAGATCCGCGAATTCAACCCAAGCGGCATCATCCTGTCCGGCGGCCCGGAAAGCACCACCGAAGCCGGCAGCCCGCGCGCCCCTGACTACGTGTTCAACGCCGGCGTGCCGGTGCTGGGCGTGTGCTACGGCATGCAGACCATGGCGATGCAGCTGGGTGGCCATGTGCAGGGTTCCAACGAACGCGAGTTCGGCTACGCGCAGGTGGAAATCGTCAAAGAGAGCGCGCTGCTGCGCGACATCGAAGACGCCATCAGCCCGGCCGGCAAACCGCTGCTGGACGTGTGGATGAGCCACGGCGACAAAGTGACCGCAATCCCGTCCGACTTCGTGACCATCGCCAGCACCGATACCTGCCCGTTCGCTATTATGGCCAACGAAGAAAAACGCTTCTACGGCGTGCAGTTCCACCCGGAAGTGACCCACACCCGCCAGGGCCAGCGCATGCTGGAGCGCTTCGTACTGGACATCTGCCAGTGTGAAGCCCTGTGGACCCCGGCCACCATCATCGAAGATGCGGTCGAGCGCATCCGCGAGCAGGTGGGTGAAGACCACGTGATCCTCGGCCTGTCCGGCGGCGTCGACTCCTCCGTGACCGCGATGCTGCTGCACCGGGCCATCGGCAAACGCCTGACCTGCGTGTTCGTCGACAACGGCCTGCTGCGCCTGAACGAAGCCAAGCAGGTGATGGAAATGTTCGGCGACCACTTCGGCCTGAACATCGTGCACGTTGAGGCGGAAAACCGCTTCCTGACCGCACTGGCGGGCGTGGACGAGCCGGAAGCCAAGCGTAAAATCATCGGCCGTGTGTTCGTTGAAGTGTTCGACGAAGAAGCCTGCAAGCAAGAGCAGGTGAAATGGCTGGCACAGGGCACTATCTACCCGGACGTGATCGAATCCGCCGCTTCCGCCACCGGCAAAGCGCACGTGATCAAATCGCACCACAACGTGGGCGGCCTGCCGAAAGAGATGAAGCTGGGCCTGGTCGAGCCGCTGAAAGAGCTGTTCAAAGACGAAGTGCGCAAGATCGGCCTGGAGCTGGGCCTGCCGTACGACATGCTGTTCCGTCACCCGTTCCCGGGCCCGGGTCTGGGCGTGCGCGTGCTGGGCGAAGTGAAGAAAGAGTACTGCGATCTGCTGCGCCGCGCCGATGCCATCTTCATCGAAGAGCTGCACAAAGCCGACCTGTACAACAAAGTCAGCCAGGCGTTCACCGTATTCCTGCCGGTGCGTTCGGTCGGCGTGATGGGCGACGGCCGCAAATACGACTGGGTGGTCTCACTGCGTGCGGTAGAAACCATCGACTTCATGACCGCGCACTGGGCGCACCTGCCGTATGACTTCCTCGGCCGCGTCTCCAACCGCATCATCAACGAAGTGGACGGCATTTCCCGCGTGGTGTACGACATCAGCGGCAAGCCGCCGGCGACGATTGAGTGGGAGTGATCCTGCTTTGATGTAGTAACGATAAAACGAAGCCCGCTATTGCGGGCTTTTTCATATTTACTTAGTTCTCATTTTTAGCAATTTGTTGAATCGCCAAGTACTTCATTTTTAAGGTATGGTTGGTGGTATGATTTGAGCCTATTTCTATGTTTGGGGTCTGGCACCATATCGCCATGAGCAAGCAGTTCATAGTACGAGTAGGTCAAGCCACTGAGGCATATTTTATATCTATGGTTAATTTGGAGATGAACCGAGTATTACTCTCCGGTGGCTACGAGAGAAGTCTCCTTGTCAAATATAGCCTCTCACAAACAACAAATTTACGGTTCAGAGAATGGCAATTTAGGTTTCTAGCGCATTGATTCATATGCTGCTGCACTTACCCACAATGAGCAATGCCATTTACCTCCGATCCGTGGACGACAGATCAGTACGTTACCTCTATGTAGTATGCAAAACTCCGAGGAAAAGTTATTTATGGCTAAGCCTGGCTTTGTCTGTTTGTATTGCGGGCTTAATAAGCCTAAGAGTGAAGAAAGCCTTGAGCATGCGATCCCACAATTCATGGGCGGCGAGTTTGCTCCGCAACAATATATGCTTCGTAATGTCTGCAAGCAGTGCAATAACCGGCTTGGGTTGTTCGTTGATGCTTCCTACGCAAAATCATGGTTTGTGACGAATGGCCTGAGCATTGCAGCACATCGGTTATACACGAGCCTGATCGATCAACCGATACCCTTGGTCTGTATTGGCCAGAGCAAGTTTGCCGGGCTAGTTCTTGACGAGGGGCAAGTTGCCGAGCATTGGGTTGGCCCATCAGGGGAGACGATCATCTGGCTTCGTACGGATGACAAGCGACTCCATGGTTATTCGGGTGGTAATCCTATCGACAAGAAAAAGAAGCCATCGACAGCATATCTATTCCTGACGAGTCAAGACCCTATCCGCTGGGAAATCGGTATTGCCAGCTTCTTGGAAATGTTCAGATCCACCAAAGTCCGGAAAATCCTTTGTGCAAGAGTAGATGAATCAGGTGAGGGACTGCTTTCTGGTTTCGATGCTTGGTCGGTAGATGATGAGTCGAATATTAGCGTTGTCATGGCTGCCCTTAAGTCAGGAAGCGTTAGGGGGCAAATTGATGTACATGTACACTTTGATCAGCGCTTCCTTGCAAAGCTGGCAATGGGGGTGGGTTGCTCACTGTTTGGCGAGTTATATCTGGATACTGATATGGCGAAAGAGGCACGCAAGACCTGCTGGCCGAAGGATGGAGAGTCTGGACAGACACGAGGTAGCGCGACTTTGATAGCGCCAAAGAATCCATTGTTTTCTAAATTCATTGGTTACCGAGGGGCTGTCGTGTTTACTGTGGTGAACACGGGTTCCTCTTATACGCTGAGTGGCACTATTGATCAGGCTATTCCGTTTGTTGTGGAACTGGCTCCATCGACTTTGTCTAGCCCATTCATTAACTGCGAAGAGGGTTACGCATTGGTGTTGTTCCCGTCGCTTGGTAAAACCATAGAGATGACGCTGGTTGAACTGGTAGCCCATTCTTCTGGTGTAAAAAAACATCCAGAGCTGGTGGCGATCGATTCGCGTATTGAGACATCCGTCGAGTTTTGGAGCCAACTTGCTTCTCTGTGACGTATTACTGCCTGTTTTTTAATGGGAGAAAGTAAGCCATGGGTAAAACAGATTATTGTTTTTGGTCTAAATTTGGCCTATATTTAGACCTTGGTGTGATTGATAGCCTTGGGGGCACGATGAAAGTAGAGACCATCAGCTACGTTAAAAAAAACGCGGCCACGCTCGATCTCTCTGAGCCTATCTTGGTCACGCAAAATGGGGTTCCCGCCTACGTGATAGAATCCTATGAGCAGCAGCAGGAGCGGGAGAACGCCATTGCTTTGCTGAAATTGCTGACGCTGTCAGAGAAAGATAAAGCGGAAGGGCGCGTGTTCTCGAAGGAACAGCTGTTGAATGGGCTTTAAGCATTACAGTGCTCAACATTAAGGGATTGCAATGGAACAGCAGGTGACCTTTGAGTACACGCTTACGGTAAAGCACTGCATCGATACAATAGTGAACCATCTCCGTCGCGTTGATGTCGAACCGCGCCCGGTTATCGCAGATATTCTCACTCAATTTGAGAGCATCATTGGCCAGTTCCCGCAGGGATGCCAGATTTGCCCTGAGCTGCTCAAAATCGGCTGCGCAAAGTACCGGGAGTTTAATCATGCTGGCGGTTACCGGGTTTTGTATTCCGTAGACGGAAGGTTGGTAACAGCACATGCGATTTTGTCACATCGGCAGGATATCCAGCAGCTGCTGTTTAAGCGTCTGATCATGCCCTGATAGCCCGTTCGATTGCCTAATTCCTGTTTTCCGACAATGATGCGGCCTTCAATAATTGGAACAGGAGGAACCGCATCACTCGTCCTGCTCATCATACTTGCGTTGGCACTCCTGAATCGCCTCAATATTCCCCAGCGTCCAGTCGAACAGTACCGAGAACGGCCCCTGCAGGGATTTGCCAAGCGGCGTCAGCGAATACTCGACGCCAAGCACCCGCCCGTCCAACACTTTGCGATGCACCATGCCGTTGCGTTCCAGCTTGCGTAGCGTCTGGGTCAGCACGCGTTGCGTGACGCCATCCAAACGGCGCTTGATGGCGTTGAAACGCTGAGGCTCACGCAGCACTTCCAGCACCATCATGGACCATTTATCGGCAATCTGATCGAGGACGATGCGGCTTGGGCAGTCGGCGCGGTAAACAAGGTCGGTCGTATCCATCGGTATCCTCCTGCATCCCTGGGATGCTTAAGGTGCGTAATTGACGCCAGGTATGCAAAGTATACCATTCGACACACGGCGTGAAAAACCCGCACTTGTACCCCAGGTAAAAGGACATTGAGATGACAGATACAGATTTCAGCAAGCTCAGGCTGTCTCATGCGCACGGCGTGATGACGATCGCTATCGATAACCCACCGGTAAACGTGCTTGATGTGGCGCTGATGTCGGAAATCAGCCGTTTATTGCTCGCGGTGCGTGACGATCCGGATACGCGGGTGTTGGTGTTCCAGAGCGCGAACCCAGCGTTCTTTATTGCTCACGTCGATATGACCTTGATCGATGAGCCGCACGCTTTCGACGAACTGGCGAGCAACGCGCCGGAGGGGCTAAATCCGTTCCAGGCGTTTGGCGAACTGCTGCGCAGCCAGCCGCAGGTCACTCTCGTTAAGCTGGCCGGGCTGGCGCGCGGCGGTGGCGCCGAGTTTGTGGCGGCGGCCGATATGGCTTTCGCGGCACGGGAAGCGGCGGGGCTGGCCCAGTGCGAGGCCTTGATGGGCATTACGCCCGGCGGCGGCGCGACGCAGTATCTGACGAGCCGAATGACACGCGGCCGCGCTCTGGAAGTGATCCTGGGCGCCGATCTCATCGATGCCGCTACCGCAGAACGTTATGGCTGGATTAACCGCGCCTTGCCTGCCGCCGAGCTGGATGATTTCGTCGAGCGGTTAGCGCGCAATATCGCGGCATTGCCTGCGGGGGTGATTGCGGCGGCCAAACAGGCGATGCCTGCACCGGATCTGCAGGCCGGTTTTTATCGCGAGCACGACGCCTGGGCGGGATTGTTCGCACGCCCGGCCGCGGAGCGGTTGATCCGCGGTGGGCTGAAGGCCGGTGCGCAAACCCCGGAAGGGGAGCGCAACCTTGAAGGCCTGCTGCGGCATCTTGCCCGCTAAGGCACCGCCTCGCGCTAGCCCGCCCCCCACTGCGTCAGCAGCGCATGCAGCTTGGCCGGCTCCAGCGGCTTGCGCAGCACCAGATAGCCTTCCTGCTCGGCCTCTTGCAATATCTGTGAGTTGAACTCGCCGCTGACCATCGCGCCGCTCACGTCCGGCAGGCGCTCGAACAGCGCTTTCAGGATGTCGAAACCGCTCTCGCCGGAGCGCAGGCGCTGGTCGCACAGCACGGCGAACGGCGTAAAACCGTCCTCGACAATGGCGAAGGCCTCCTCGGCGGAGGCCGCGCAGCGCACGGTGATGCCCCAGGTGCTCATCAGGCTCTCCCAGGCGGAGGTCACCAAGGGATCGTCGTCCACCACCAGGCAGGCGCCGCGCAGCGGCGCATAGCGGATAGGCGTGGCGGTGTTGTCGTAGGCGGCCGCGGTGTCCGGCGCTTTGTCTTCGCCGCTGTATTGCGTGAAGCGCATCCAGAAGCGCGAACCTTTGCCTTCGACGGAGTGCATGCCGTACTTCACCTTCATCAGCTTGGCGCAGCGCGCCACCACCGCTAGCCCCAGCCCGTGGCCGGCGCTGTCGATTTTCCACGCCAGTTCAGGGCGGTAGTAAGGGGAGAAGATTTTGCTTTTCTCTTCGTCGGCGATGCCCACGCCGGTGTCCCACACTTCCACCAGGCACTCGGGGCCGCGTGGGCGGATGGCGATCAACACGCCGCCCTGTTGCGTATAGCGCAGGGCGTTTTGGATCAGGTTGATCAGCGATTGCCGCACCAGCAGTGGATCGCCCATCACGCTGATACGCCGTCTAGGCCGCCAGGTGCGCAGCGCCAGGGCGCGGCTGTTGGCCTCTTCGCGGAACAGGGTGACCACCGAGTCGAGCAGGGCGCCGATATCCACATGGGTGGCGGCGGTGCGCACGTTGCCGGATTCGATCTTGCTGAGATCGAGCAACGAATTGAACATCAAATGCACCGAGCGCACGCTCTGCTGCAGATCCAGCAGCTGCGGCGTCAGGCTGTCGTCGCGGTTTTTGTGGATGATGGCTTCGATCAGAAAGCCCATGGCGTGCACCGGCTGGCGCAGATCGTGGCTGGCGGTGGTCAGAAACTGGTTCTTGTCCAGCAGCGCCTGTTCCGCTTCCTCTTTAGCCTGGCGGAACTGCTCCGCCAGGCGCGAGCTTTGTTCTTCGAGCAGCGCCTGCTGAATAAAGAACGCATGCGAGGTTAATGCGTGGCGGTAAATGGCGAAGCCGTACAGCAAGTTCAGCATCAGTACGATGAACATCACGTCTTCCAGCCGCCAGATGATGCCGAGGTTCAGCAGCCCCCAGGAGGCGAAGAAAAAGCGGGTAAAGGTGCTGATGACGGGCGTCAGGTGCGTTGCGTTGGCGGCGACGATCGCAGCGATGCTGATATTGAGCAGCAGAAAAAAGTCAAAGTTATGGGTCTGTGGGGTAATTAAATAGAGTGATGAGATCCCCAACCCGTGAATAAACGCCACCTTATTAATGCGCGGCAGCCAGCGGCGCAGCACGGTGTCTTCATCATTTTCTTTGGCCTCATGCAGGTAGCGACGATGTCCTATTCGGATCGCCACGGCGCATAGCAGGTAAACGATGATCCATGTAATGGTTGGGCCGAGTTCATCACCCAGCAAATAAATCCAGATGGCGAACGGGATACCGACGAAAGGCACGGCGGTGAAGCTGAACACCAGCCGCATGAAGGTGTTGTCCAGCAGGCGGATCTGTGCGCGTGGGGAGATGCCATCATTTTGTAAATGTTGGAAAAACCTCATGACGACGGATCCCGTTTGCCGTGCAACAGCGTGATGGCTTCCACTCGGCTGTTGACGCCGATCTTTTTCAATATATTGCTGATATGCTCTTTGACGGTCGGCTCGGAAATAGACAGTTGCGTGGCAATTCTTTTATTTGGCAGGCCGCGCAGCATCATAGTTAATACGTCTAATTGCCTCGGCGTTAAATTGAATTTATTTAAATGGTCATGGTTGTTTTTAATGGCGGCTTCATTGCCTTCCGGGAACCATTCCTGATTGTTATTCAGCGCAAAAACCGCCCTGGCGAATAATTCTGGCGGTTCATTTTTTAACACGAACCCATGCCCGCCGGCATTGTGCACTTTCTGCCAGATATCGTTATTCTCGTCGCCGCTGACCACCAAAATCCGCACCTGCGGATAACGTTGTTTTACTTCTTTGAGTAATTTCAACGCCGTACCGGAAGAGAGCCAAAAATCAATCACCAGTAAACGCGGTGGGCCATTTTCCCTAATATGGCGGTAGTAATTCTCTTCATTGGTCACCACATGCGCCTGTTTGAATCGGCAATGCGTGCTGAGAAAATTGGCAATGCCGCTTGCTACCAATGGATGGTCATCAACGACCAACGCATAATCCTGCCCCAAAGGATTCTCCTTTCGCCTTCAAATATCAGATAGGTCTGATGAATTATTATCAACCCTCCCTACTTTAGGAGGGTTTTTTCGTTTAGGAAAGGGAAATATATTATTCGAGGATTTGGATAAGAGAAAACATAAAGCTAATCGGTAATTTTAACTGATTGGTTATAAAGGATAATTTATGAAGAAACCACTTATCGCTTTAACCGTTACGATGATGATAGCCGGTTGTTCCACCCTGAAAACCGATCAGGCCATTCCATTACTGCAGGCGGAAACCGCCAAAATGCTGGGCCTGGGCTCATCGGACGAAATTACCGTGACCAATGTCAATGGCGCACAGCCAGATGCGCTGGGCGGCCAAAAACTTTCTTATCGCGCCACCACGGAAAAAGGCCGTATTTTTGATTGCTCGTCGCTGATGATGCCGGGAATTTTAGGTTCGTCGCCGTCGCTGAGCGCGCCGACCTGTACGCCGGTGGTCACGCATAAATAATTCGCTTCGGGGGCGGTATTGCCGCTTCCTGGTTTTCCATCGTCGGAGCGTCAGCGCCGGGGGGCAATAAGCTTTTGCTTCGACGATCACTAAACCGGCGTGCGCGAAATAACGCCTCACACCTCCTCTAGTGTATTGAGTTTTCCTATAACAATAAATTTCGCGACATCACGCTAACGAGTACGGAGATAGCCCGTGAATGACAAGACATCGCACCCTTTAGCGGTTAGTACACCGCTTTCCAAACTTTACCTCGCTCTATTTTCTGCGCCGCTGTTGATGCTGGCGCCCGCCGATATCGCTCGTGCAGACGATGCCATTTTTGACGGCGAATCAAAAATTACCGAATCATTGGCCTACACCGGGGACGTTTACGTCGGCCGCAATCAAAGCGGCAACCTGCTGATCGAGAATGGCAAGATCAGCGCCTATAACATCAATATCGGCCGGATGTTCAACGGCCAAATTCATGAGAGCGTAGTCACGGTCCGCGGGCCGAACGCCGAGCTGAACGCGGTGAACGATCAGTTCGTGCTGCGTGGCGGCCTGAATCTGGGGCGGGGCACCTTGCGGGTTGAAGACGGCGCGCTGGCCAGCGCGAAAGAGATCGTGGTCGGCACCACCCGCGGCTACGACAGCCACCTGATCGCCACCGGCGCCGGTTCTCGCGTCACCAGCAATTTTCTCAGCGTCGGCACCGACTTAGGGGCACGATCCACGCTGGCGATTGAAGACGGCGCGGTGCTGAACACCGCCTTTGACGCGCGCATCGGTAATGGCAGCGGGCCGGGCGAGACCGATACGCTAAGCCCGAAAGCCACGGTCATGGGGGCCAATTCCCAATGGAACGTTGGCCGCGCGCTCACGCTTTACGGCGATCTGGACGTGCTGAACGGAGGCGCGGTCAACGTCGGTAATATTCAGGTGGCGGGCGTCTCCGGCGCGCGTAAAACCGCCGAGCTGACGATCGCCGGCAACGGCTCACGGTTTACCAGCGGCAGCAGCGTCAACGTCGGCGATTACGGCAATGGCGTGTTGGCGGTCATGGACGGCGGCACATTCTCCGCCGGCGGCAACGACGTGGTGCTGGGCAAGACCGGTTCCGGTTCTAACCGCGGCGCGCTGATTATCGGCAGCCGCGGCAACATGGATACCGGCACCGGGTTGACCGAGCCGACGCTCGGCGCGGCGGGCGCTGCAGGCACTATCGATGCCCAGACGGCGATCGCCCTGCGGGGCGGATTGTTCCGCAGCTATGTGTACTTTAACCATACCGACGGCAATTACGTCTTCAGCAACAAGATGAGCGGCGAAGGCGAGGTGATCAACACCGCCGGGCACACGGCGCTGAACGGCGATCTCACTGGCCTGCAGGCAAACGTCACCGCGCGCGGCGGTAAGCTCATCATCGCCAGCGACATCAATACCCAGAAAGAAGACGATATCTTCGAGATCCAAACCCTCAGCGCCGAAAACGGCGGCACGCTGATCCTCAATGCGACGGCGGGTTCCGACGTCAATAACGGGCAGGGCTACAGCAGCGCCGCGTCGATCAAGGCCGGCGGCACGCTGGGCGGCAACGGCACGCTGGGCCAGACCGAGATCCTGTCCGGCGGCCATATCTCGCCCGGCGACGGCAATATCGGCACGCTGACGCTGAAACGCTACCTGAACTTTATCGGCGAATCCTTCTATGACGTCGATATCGCCGGCGACGGCCGCAGCGATCAACTGCTGGTGGCGGGCAAAACCACCATCAGCGATCAGGCCAAGGTGCAGGTTACGGCGCTGGATCCGCAAACCAGCTATAAAACCGGCCAAAGCTACCGCATTCTGACCTCGGACGGCGGCATTGACGGCCAGTTCGCGTCGGCGGTTTCCAAGTCCGCCTTCCTCGATGTGGCGTTGAACCACAGCGCCAACGCCGTGGATCTGACCATCGCGCAGAAAGACACGGGCGGTGAAAACCCTGGCGGCGAGAACCCGGGTGGGGAAAACCCAGGCGGTGAGAATCCAGGGGGCGAGAATCCGGGCGGGGAAAACCCAGGGGGCGAGAATCCGGGCGGAGAAAACCCAGGCGGTGAAAATCCGGGGGGTGAGAATCCAGGCAGCGGCAAACCGGGCATTTTCCAAACGGTGGCCGAGAGCGGCAACCAGTGGAATACCGCTGGCGCGCTCTCGACGCTGGCGCAGAGCGGCCCTTCGCTGGCGCTGTATAACTCGCTGCTGCTGCTGAGCGCGCCGGAAGCGCGCGAGGCGTTCAATCAGCTGTCCGGTGAAGTCTATCCGTCGATGCAGTCTAACCTGATCGCCGGCAGCACCCAGCTGTTCAACGTGCTGAACCAGCGCATGCTGCGCCTGTTCGACAATGACAGCCTGCCGATACCGCCGTTGGCGATGTCGCTGGTGCAACCGGCGCAGGCGCAAAACAGCGGCGTTTGGGGGCAAACCTTCAGTTCCTGGGGCAAAAACAGCGGCAACGGCAACGTGGGCAAGCTGGATGGCAACACCACCGGCTTCCTGTTGGGCGCGGATCGCAAGCTGGCGGACCATAACGTGCGCATCGGCGGCTACTTTGGTTACAGCCGCGGCGACTACGACGTCGACAGCCGCCGTTCCAAGGCCGATACCGACAACTACCACCTCGGCCTGTATGCGGCGGGGCAGCAGGATGCGTTCTCGCTGCGCGGCGCGCTGGGTTACACCTGGCACAAGATTGAAGGCAAGCGCAACGTCGATTTCAGCGGCTTCTCGGATCGGCTGAAGTCGGATTATGACGCGAACTCGCTGCTGGCGTTCACCGAAGCGGGTTACCGTTTCGGCCAGCCGGAGATGAACGTCGAACCGTTCATCAACCTGAGCTACATCCGCCTGCATACCGACAGCTTCCAGGAGTCGGGTGGCGCGGCGGCGCTGAGCGTGCGCAATGAAACGATGAACACCTTCTACTCTACGCTCGGGGTGCGCGGCGTGACCGAACTGCCGAAGAACGTCAGCCTTTACGGCTCGCTCGGCTGGCAGCACGCCTACGGCGATAAGAACACTTCATCGCGCATGGCGTTTGCCGGCAGCGACGCGTTCGTCACGCAGGGCCAGGCCGTGGATGACAACGTGATGGTGGGCGATATCGGTGTGAGCGTGAAACTGTCGCACGCCGCGACGCTGGATGTCGGCTATCAGGGGCAATTTGGCGCCGATACTCGCGTTAATTCGGTCAACGCCAACCTGCGCTGGTCGTTCTGATTTTTTCCTCCAGACTTCTCTGGTACTTGCAGGCCCGCTTGATGCGGGCCTTTTTTATGGTGAGAACGCAGTGGCGGTCTGTGGCTGACTTTTATGATGAAAAAGCCCGCGCAAAGGCGGGCTGAGCGAGGGAGAAAGGGCGTTAACGCCCTTTTTTCTTGCGCCCTGGCTGGGTAAAGCGCTTGCGGCCGGCTGGCGCAGCGGCTTTGTCGGCGCCTTTCGGCCCGCCGGCGTTCGGTTTTTTCGCCGGGGCAGATTTGGCCGGGGCTTTCTTCGTCGGTTTAGCCTCGGACGAAGAGCCTTCAATCAGCTTGAACAGCTCAATCAGCTCGTCATCGGTCAGATCGCGCCACTCGCCCAGCGGCAACCCTTTCAGGCTGACGTTCATGATGCGCGTGCGTTCCAGCTTGGTGACCTCATAGCTGAAGTGTTCGCACATGCGGCGGATCTGGCGGTTCAGCCCCTGGACCAGCGTGATGCGGAACACGAACGGCGCCTCTTTCTTCACCTTGCACTTTTTGGTCACGGTGCCCAGCATCGGCACGCCGGCGCCCATGCCGCGAATAAACTCGTCGGTCACCGGCTTGTTGACCGTCACCAGATACTCTTTCTCATGATTGTTGCCGGCGCGCAGGATCTTGTTGACCAGGTCACCGTGGTTGGTCAGAAAGATCAGCCCCTGTGAATCCTTGTCCAAACGGCCGATCGGGAAGATGCGTTTGCTGTGGTTGACGAAGTCGGCGATGTTGTCGCGCTCGCCGTCCTCGGTGGTAGTGACGATGCCGACCGGTTTGTTCAGCGCGATCAGCACCAGATCTTCTTCATTGCGCGGTTCGATCAGCTGACCGTTAACCTTCACCACATCGCCGGCAAATACCTGAGCGCCAACGGTGGCGCGTTTACCGTTGATGAAAACGTTGCCCTGTTCGATGTATCGATCGGCGTCGCGGCGTGAGCAGATGCCACTCTCGCTAATGTATTTGTTCAGACGAATGGATGAGTTAGTCAGCATGGGATCTCCGTAAAACGCGGACTATACATTACCCGCAGGGGATTGCGGAAGCTGTTCGATAATAGATGCAATAGCGCAAGGTGATGCAGGCTTTATTGAGACGCTTCATACCTTCACCAACCGGGTATTCAGCGGGGTGAGCGTTTGCCCGGCGCTGCCGATCGGCGTCAGGCGCGGGACGGGGCGGCCGCTGTCACTTTCCACCAGCGTTGAGTGCGCTTCTCCCTCGGCGAACAGATGATCTTCCCCCCACTGACGCAGGCCGACGATCACCGGAAACAGCCCGCGGCCTTTCTCGGTCAGCACATATTCCTGATAGGCGCTGCCGTCTGCGGCGGGCACGATCTCCAGCACGCCGTGCGTCACCAGCGCGCGCAGGCGGGTGGCAAGGATGTTCTTCGCCATCCCCAGCCCTTTTTGAAATTCGCTAAAGCGGGTGACGCCATCGAAGGCGTCGCGCACGATCAGCAGCGACCACCAGTCGCCAATCACATCCAGCGTGCGCGCCACCGGGCACGGCGCGTCTTCCAGGCTTTTACGTTTCACGGCGGTTATCTCCAGCTGCACATTCTGGTTGCATTATAAAACCTCTGTGCCTAAAGTTCATTGGGTTTAATAATGAAACCAGATTGAGGTGTGTAATGAGCGACAAACTGCTGGATCCCCCCTGTGCGGTGCTAGGGCGCCTGCCGGCCAGCCTGGTGCTGCTGCTGGCTGCCGCCAGCGCATTTAGCGTGGCCAACGTTTATTATGCGCAGCCGTTGCTGGACGCTATCGCCCATGATTTTTCCATCAGCCTGGCGGCGGTCGGCATGGTGATCACCGTGACTCAGTTGGGCTGCGCGCTGGCGTTGCTGTTGGTGGTGCCGCTGGGGGATTGGCTGAACCGGCATCGGTTGCTGGCGGGACAACAGCTGGGGCTGATCGGCGCGCTGCTATTGGTGGGCTGGGCGCACAGCGCGCCCTGGCTGCTGGTAGGGATGTTGCTGGTAGGCTTATTGGGCACCGCCATGACGCAGGGGCTGATCGCTTACGCCGCAGCCCTGGCGGCGCCGCAGGAGCGCGGGCGGGTGGTTGGTGCGGCGCAGGGCGGAGTGGTGCTGGGATTGCTGCTGGCGCGCACTCTGTCCGGCGCGTTGGCGGACGTTGGCGGTTGGCGCACGGTGTATTTCTTCTCTGCCGGAGTGACGCTGGTATTGCTGCCGATCCTGTCGCGGCTGCTGCCTGCGCCGCACACCACTCCCAGCACGCTGAGTTATCCCGCGCTGCTGCGTTCGATGCTGAGCCTGTTGCTGCATGACCGCACGCTGCAAATTCGCGGCATGCTGGCGCTGCTGATGTTCGGCGCTTTCAGCCTCTTTTGGAGTTCGCTGGTGTTGCCGCTGAGCCAGGCGCCGTTCAACTTCAGCCATGCCGCGGTGGGGGCGTTCGGCCTGGTCGGCGCGGTGGGCGCGCTGGCGGCGGTGCGCGCCGGGCATCTGGCGGATCGCGGGCTGGGGCAGGCGGCCAGCGGCGTGTGTCTGCTGCTGTTGACGCTGGCCTGGCTGCCGCTTGGTTTGCTCGGCAGCGGCCTGGTTTGGCTGGTGGCGGGCATCGTGCTGCTGGATCTGGCGGGCCAGGCGATCCACGTGCTGAACCAGAGCATGATCTTCAGCGCGCACCCGCAGTCGCACAGCCGGCTAGTGGGCTGCTACATGCTGTTTTACGCCGTCGGCAGCGGGCTGGGCGCCTTTGCCGGCACCCATATGTACGCCTGGGCGGGGTGGAGCGGCGTCTGCTGGCTGGGGGCGGGCGTCAGCCTGAGCGCGCTGCTGTTTTGGCGGCTGACGCTGCGCGGCATGCCGGATGCGGCGGGTAAGGGCTAGCGGGCCGGCGAATGCATCAGGTAATAATCTTCTTCGCCGTCGTTACCGGTAGAGATGATGCGCCAACCGTGTTTGCGGTAGAACGCCAGCGCATTTTCATTCTTCACCAGGCATTTCAGCGAGCCGGTGGCGGTGAAGGTGGCTTGCGCTGCCTGCAGTAGCGCACTGCCGACGCCGCGCGGCGGCTGATGGGGATCGACATACAGGTTATGAATGAAGTTATCTTCGCGGTAGACGGAGACGAATCCCAGCAGCGTGCCGCCGTCTTCCGCCACCCAAATCGCTTCGCCCAGCGTCGCGCCGTCGAAATCTTCCAACTGATAGTTTGAGGTATCGCGCCAGCCGAACGCCGCCTTGCGCGACGCCAGGTACAGCGTGCGCAGGAAGGGGCGATCGGTCTCTTGGTAGGGTCTTATCTGCATGGCATCTCCCGGTGGTTTGTGCTCACTATAGCGCATTGCACCGGGCGTGCACGGCCACAAACGGAAAATGCTAGGCGTCGCCCCAGGCGGGCAGGCGATTGAGCCCGTCGCTCAACTCCTGAGCCAGGTGGCGCACGGTGTCGGCATGCAGGGCGGCCAGCGGTGGATGAAAGTCGGGCGTCCGCAGCGCTTGCGGCGCGCTGGCAAGCTGCGCCGCATACTCGGCGAGAACGCGCCCGCCCTGGCGTTGCACCTCGATCAGCGCCTGGCGTTCGTGCACGGACAGCGCCGCGCCGCCGCCTGCCAGATAGGTGTTGAGCTTTTCGCTGGTCAGCAACAGGCTGCGCGTCTGGTTAAAGATCAGTTGGATGTGCCGGGTGAAGCTTTCATGGTTATCATCTGCCAACTGCCAGGTAGGCTCCAGCGTCACCCGGGCCACCACCGCTTCGCAGCCCTCGATCTTTTGCCAGATGCCGATGGCGTTTGTGTTCTCGCCGCCGAAGAAGCGCGCCAGTTCCCGCAGCACGTTGGCAACCTGCTGCCGCAGCGACTCCCCTTCGTATTCCGGCCACAGCGTGGCGTGAATGAAAGTGGCGAACCCTACCCCCAGCACGATGCCGATCAGGCGATCGCGGATCTCGGTCAGCTCGGTGACCGGGCCAAAGCTTTCCAGCAGCGCCAGGGAAAAGGTGAACAGGATCTGTACCCCTGCATAGCTTATCTTCTCGGAGCCGGCGGCGATCCAGGCGGAGAGGGCGATCACCGGCAGCGTCAGCAGCAGTAAGCCGACGAGGCTGTCGAGGTGAGGCATGATCCACACCACCGAGATCAGCGCCAGCAGACTGCCGATCGCCGCGCCGCCGAGACGCAGCCGCGCCCGCCGCTGTGTGGCGCCAAGGCTGGGCTGGGCCACGATCAGGCAGCTCAGCATGATGGTATGAATGCCGGGCCAATCGACGGCGGTATAAAACACGTAGGCGACCAGCACGGTCAGCAGCGTTTTCAACGAAAACTGGATGTAAACCGGGTTGGTCAGGGCGTCGGGGGTAAAGAAGGGCACTTTCGGCGGCGGCGCGGCCTGCAGGGCGTCGGCGTAGTCGCTGCGGTTGGCGTAGACCTGCAGGAGGCCGGCCATTTCATTGAGCGGCGCCGGCACCTGCGGATCGTCGCTGCCGGCGATCGCGACGGAAAATCGCAGCGCGCTGTCGTGGCTGATCGCGGTTTGCAGCGCGCGGCAGGCGGCATCTATCTCTTGCGCCAATTTACGCGCGGCCGCGCCGAAAGCCGGCGGCAGCTGGTAGGCCAGGATATTGAGCTGCAACACCAGGGTGATCAGCGCCAGATAACCGGGCTCGTTGGCGCGGCAGCGATCGCTGCGCATCACCGAGAAACGCAGCAGCTTATGCAGCTCGGTGGCGTGCTGCGAGATGGCGCTCAGATCGCGCGTCTCGCCGCCGTGGGCCAACATAGCGCGGGTTTCGTCCAACACCGCGATCATCCGGCCCTTTAGCTGCTTTAGCGGTTCGGCCGGCAGCAGCAGGGTATTGACGATCAGGGTGAGCAGAATGGCGTAGTTGATCGCCACCCATACCCACAGCACCAGCCGTATCACCACTTCCGCCTGCGGAGTGAGATCGACAAAGCTTTGCGTGTAGATCACCACCAGCGCCATCAGGAAGAACAGCACCCCGACCTTGGTCACCCGCATCAGGAACACGCTGAGGAAAAACAGCGCGCTGGAGAGCAGAATGCGCAGCATCGGGTAGTCGTAGGTGAACTTCAGTACCAGGATAGCGGCGCCGATCGCCAGCGTGGAGCTGACGAAAAACAGGATACCGATCGCGCGGGTGATCACGATATTGGACTGCGTGATAAAGAAGACAGCGATCAGCGACAGTGCCAGCCACGGCACCTGCAGCGTCTGCGAGATCACGATGGCGATCGCGCTGGAGAGCAGGGCACGGATCACCAGGTTGATGCGGCTGTCCGAAGGGCGCAGCTCGTCGATCAACCGGGACAGCCAGCCGCGAGACATCGTTTTACTCTTCATGGCGCAGGTTCAGCTTGGCCACCGCCGAAGCGCCCACGCGGAACAGCGCCGGGTTGGGGGCCTCTACCGCGATCTTGACCGGGAAGCGCTGCGAAACGTGCACCCAGTTGATGTTGCGCGACACGTTGGGCAGCCCACCCAGCACGGTGCCGCCGTCGTCGGGCTGCACGCCGTAGCTGATCGACTCCACCTTGCCGCTGAAGGTCTGGCCGGCGTCGCTCATCAGATACAGCGTGGCCGGCACGCCGGGATGTACGCCTTTCAGGTCGGTTTCGCGGAAGTTGGCGACCACGTACCAGCGGCGGGTGTCGATCAACGTGAACACCGGTTTGGCGCTGGAGGCATATTGGCCGACGGTGGTTTTCAGGGAGGCGATGCGGCCGTCGAACGGCGCTCTCACCTCGGTAAATTCCAGGTTCAGCTTGGCGATAGCGATGTCGGCCTGCACTTCGGCGCGCTGCGCGACCAGGGCTTCGACGCCGCTGACGGCGGCTTCCGCCTGTTTCGCCTGCAGCAATGCGGCCTGCAGCTCCGCCTGCGCCGAGCGCTGGGAGGTGCGGGCGGTTTCCACTTCTTCCGCCGAAACGTAGTTCTTGCCGAGCAGCTTTTGCCGGCGGTTAAGGGTGTCGGTCGCCTGCGCCACCAGCGCCTGTGAGCGTTTGACGATGGCGTTCATCGATTCGGCGTTGTACTGCTGTGCGTTGACCGAACGCTGCGTCAGCTTGATCTGTTCATTCAGCGTGATCAGGCGCGCTTCGCTGGCCGCCAGCGCGTCCTGGTAAGGGCGCGGATCGATGCGGAACAGCAGATCGCCTTGCCGCACTTCCTGGTTGTCGCGGATCGGCATCTCGACGATGCGACCGTTCACCTCCGGCACCACGTCGATGGTGTCGGCATAGGCGTAGGCATCGTCGGTACTGGGGGCGTTTTCCACCCGCCAGACGACGACGGCGGCCACGATGAGCGTCAACGCCAGGATGGTAAGCACCAGCAGTCTGCGCTTGTTGGAGGTTTGTGGTTGGGTCATGGCGTCAGTCTCAGTGGGGGAAAACCAGTAACCAGGTCAGCATGGCGATCAGCGCGGTCAGCGCCGGATACGTCAGCAGCTGCGGCGCCAGCCAGGCGCGTTTTTCCGGGGTGCGCAGCAGCAGGTGGATCGCCACCATGCCCGCCACGCCGCCGCACAGGCAAAACAGCCAGTCGGGGAACGAAGCGCCGAACACCACCATGGACGGTGCCGGCGAGCACCCGGTGAGCAACAGCGCGGTCAGGCAGGTGATAAGCAGTTTTTTGTCGGGCATAGGGCGTTCTCTGGCGATTGGCTTGGTCGACGGGCCGAATGAAATGACTCTTTTTCAGTGAGTGAGGTCACTGTTTGTCACCCCCATGCTTGCGCAAGGGGAAACTAGAATAAATACTCTACTCTAAACTAGAGGGGGGAATCTAGTTTTTTGTGTCACCCTGCCTTCGCGGCGGCAAATGGGTATAATGCGTTGATGACAGCGGGCAGAAACGAATATGCAAATCGACGAAAACATCACCGGGCGAGAGCCACAGCAGGAAAGAGGGCGGCAACGCGTACAAACCATTCTGGATTCGGCGGCGGCGATCGTGGCGCAGGACGGCCTGGCGGCGCTCAGCATGCAGCGGCTCGCCAAGCACGCCAAAACCTCCATCGGTTCGATGTATCACTTTTTTCCCGATCGCCACGCGGTGATCAAGGCGCTGGCAGATCGGCATACCGAGTCGATTGAGGCGCTGGTGCGCGACATGGCGTTGGCCAGTGACGATGAGTGGCGGCGCCTCTCCGCTGAAGCGGTGATCCAGCGGCTGTTTTCACCCTATGCGCAGTACCTGCGTGAGCATGCCGACTACCTGCCGGTGATGCGGGAAATGAACCTGCCGGATGAAAAGTCCAGCTTCCTGACGCTGATCGCCAGCGTGTTGCAGCTGCGCCGCCCCGAGACCGCCGAAGCGGAGATCCTGCAGCAAACCCGGCTGTTGCAAAGCCTGGTGGCCGGTACGCTGCACCATATCTTCAAGACGGCGCCGCAGAGCGTGGCGTTCACGCTGGCGGAGCTGCCCGGCGTGCTGAGCCTGTATCTGGCGGGAAAAGAGGGAAACATCGCTTAGGCGCGAGTCAATTTATTCGCTTGTTTGTCCGCGCCGCCGCTGGCATGATCCCCTGCAGGGATTAACGCAACGTTGATCACAACCTATTGATTTTCATGACTCGGGGTGCCCTTCTACGTGAAGGCTGAGAAATACCCGTATTACCTGATCTGGATAATGCCAGCGTAGGGAAGTCACGGCCGCCCAGCCGGCGCCGCCTTCTTGAACGCCGGTTGGGAGGAATATGATCGCTCGACCTGATGCACTACCCGGCGCGCGCGCCGCGGCCTGTCTGACCCAATTCCTACAGCGGCCTCCGCTGATCCACTGCCTGACCAACGAAGTGGTGCAATCGCTGACCGCCAACGTGCTATTGGCGCTCGGCGCTTCCCCGGCGATGGTGGTGGAGCCGCAAGAGGCGGCGCAGTTCAGCGCGCTGGCCGACGGCCTGCTGATCAACGTCGGCACCCTCAACGCGCTGCGTGCCGAATCGATGCGGGCGGCGGTGGCCGCCGCCAATCGGGCCGGCAAGCCCTGGACGCTGGATCCGGTGGCGGTCGGTGCGCTCTCCTACCGCACCGCCTTCGCCAAACAGCTGCTGGACGAGAAACCGGCGGCGATACGCGGCAACGCTTCGGAAATCATGGCGCTCAGCGGGTTGCTGGCCAGCGGCCGCGGCGTGGACAGTGGCGACGATTCGCTGGCGGCATTGCCCGCCGCGCGTGAGCTGGCGCAGCGCAGCGGCGCGGTAGTCGCGGTCACCGGCGCGGTGGATTACGTCACCGACGGCCAGCGCGACTGGGCGATCGAAGGCGGTTCCCCGCTGATGACGCGGGTGGTGGGCACCGGCTGCGCGCTGTCGGCGGTGGCGGCGGCGTTTTGCGCCCTGCCGGGCGATCGCCTGGACAACGTGGCGACGGCTTGCCGGGTGATGTCCCACTGCGGCGGCCTCGCGGCCAGGCAGGCCGCCGGGCCGGGCAGCTTTACGCCGGCGTTCCTCGACGCGCTGTATCAACTGCGCGGGGAGGATCTGTGATGAAACGCATTAACGCGCTGACCATCGCCGGCACCGATCCCAGCGGCGGCGCCGGCATTCAGGCCGATTTGAAAGCTTTCTCGGCGCTCGGCGCTTACGGCACCTCGGTGATCACCGCGCTGGTGGCGCAGAATACCCGCGGCGTGCAGTCGGTGTATTACATCGATCCGGCGTTCGTCGCCGCGCAGCTGGACTCGGTATTCAGCGACGTGCGCATCGACAGCGTCAAGATCGGCATGCTGGCCAACGCCGACATCGTGCAGGCGGTAGCCGAACGGCTGCGCCATTACCGGCCGGAATTCGTGGTGTTGGACACCGTAATGCTGGCGAAAAGCGGCGATCCGTTGCTGGCGCCGGAGGCGGTGGCGTCTATCCGGCGCGAGCTGTTGCCGCTGGTGTCGATCATTACGCCGAACCTGCCGGAAGCGGCGGCGCTGCTGGCGTGCGCGCCGGCGGAAGATGAAGCGCAGATGCGCGAGCAGGGGCGGGCGCTGCTGGCGATGGGCTGCCGGGCGGTGCTGATGAAGGGTGGCCATCTGAGCGAAAGCGAGAGCCCGGACTGGCTGTTTACCGCAGAAGGCGAGCAGCGCTTTACCGCGCCGCGCGTCGCCACCCGCCACACCCACGGCACCGGTTGCACGCTCTCGGCCGCGCTGGCGGCACTGCGCCCGCGCCATGCCGACTGGGCGGCCACGGTGGCCGCCGCCAAGGACTACCTGCAACACGCGCTGCAACAGGCGGACACCCTGGAAGTGGGGCACGGCATCGGGCCGGTGCATCATTTTCACGCCTGGTGGTGAGTCAACTTTTTGCCGCAACCGTGGTCTGACTAGTTCAGGCCCGGTTTGACGGGCGAAACCTGATTTAACCTAGGGAGAAGGACTATGACGGGACACCAGGCGCTGCGTTGCGCCCTCTTCGGCGCACTGCTCAGCTTCAGCGCGGGCAGCTTTGCCCAGCAGATCGTCACCACGTCGGATTTAATTCAGCAGCCGGGGTATCAGGCCAGCTGGCAAAACATGGTGAAAGGCCAGGCGCGGATGCCGGGCTGGGCGCGCAAGGGCGTCGGCACCTCTACGCCGGCGCAGAACCTGAGCTGGAAGGGCAAAGAGTATCTGGTCGGCAACCTGTGCAAGCCGCACGACTGCGGCAACAACTTTTTGATCGTGGCGTTCAGCGCGGATAAATCTCAGGCCTGGGGCGTGCGGGTCGCGGTGGAAGATCGGCCGGAAGCCGTCGATCATCCGAAGAAGTATGCCAAGTACCAGTGGCTAGGCAAGCCGAATGACGACATGAAAGCGCTGCTGAAGCAGCAGTTCGAGAACAATCCCGATTGGAAATGATCTGACCGGGGGCGCCTGTGATGGCGCCCCCGGCGTTGATCAGCCGATGCCGGCCTGATGCAGATCGTGCAGGTTGAGCGCCCCCACCAACACACCGTCCATATCGACCACCGGGGCCGCGCTGATGTGCTGTTCGTGCAGCGCTTCCAGCGCCTCGCCGGCGCGCCACTGCTCCGGCAGCCGATAGCCGGGGCGGGTGATCGCCGGGCTGAGCGGATCCTGCAGGCTGTTGCCCTTCACCAGCCAGCGGCGCAGGTCGCCGTCGGTAAATACGCCCACCACCCGCTGCTGCGCGTCGCAGACCGCCACCAACCCGAGCCCGGTGCGGCTCAGTTCCAGCATCGCTTCCATCACGTTGGCGCTTTCGCTCACGCGCGGCAGGCGATCGCCGGTGCGCATCAGGTGATGCACGCGGTTCAGCAGGCGCGCGCCCAGACTGCCGCCCGGGTGCGAGCGGGCGAAGTCTTCCGCGTTGAAACCGCGCTGGCGCATCAGCGCCATCGCCAGGGCATCGCCCATCATCAGGGTGTTGACCGCGCTGGAGGTGGGCGCCAGCCCCATTGGGCAGGCTTCTCGCTCGACGCCGATATCCAACACGCAGGCCGCGGCCTGCGCCAGCGGCGACTCTTTGCCGCCGGTAACGGCGATCACCGGAATACCGTTCTCCGCCAGCAGCGGCAGGATCAGGTCCAGCTCTTTGGCGCGGCCGGAGTAGGAGATGAACACCACCACGTCGTCGGCGCCGATCATGCCGAGATCGCCGTGCAGCGCCTCCGCCGGGTGCACGAAGAACGACGGCGTGCCGGTGCTGGCCAGCGACGCGGCGATCTTCTTGCCGATATGGCCGGACTTGCCGATGCCGGAAATCACCGCTTTGCCACGGCAGTTCAGCAGCAGTTCGCAGGCGCAGACGAAGTTGTCGTCCAGGCGCGCCAGCAGGCGCTGCGCTTCGGTCAGCTCGATCTCCAGCGTTTCGCGGGCGAAGGCGAGCAGGGCGTTGGCGTTACTCATCGGGGTCTCCTACCAGAAGGATATTGATGCCTTTCGCCTGCAGGGCGGCGAGGTAATCGGGGTTGATGTCTCGGTCGGTGATCAGCGTGTCGACGGCGCTGAGTTCGCACACCACGTTCGGGCTCTTACGGCCGAATTTCGAGGAGTCGACCAACAGAATAATGCGGCCGGCGGCTTCGCACATCGCTTTGCTGACGTTGTGCACTTCGTTGAAGGTGGTGACGCCGGCGTTGAGATCGACGCCGTCCGCGCCGATAAACAGCTTGTCGAAGCTGAACTGCTGGAACGCCGATTCGGCCAGGCTGCCGTGGAACGAGGCCGATTTTTTGCGGTAGGTGCCGCCGGGCATCAGGATGGTCTGATCGTTGTCCAGCTCCACCAGCGCGTTGACGATGGTCAGGCTGTTGGTCATCACCGTGATGTTATTGAACTGCGCCAGGTGCGGCACCATCTGCAGCACCGTGCTGCCGGCGTCGAAGATCAGCGAGTCCCCGTCGGCGATCAGCGCCACGGCGGCGCTGGCGATGTGGCGCTTTTTCTCGGTATTGATATGGGTTTTGCGGTCGATCGGCTGATCGCCGTCATCGCGGCTGAGCACCACGCCGCCGTAGGTGCGGATCACCTCGCCTTCTTCTTCCAGCAGGGTGAGATCCTTGCGGATGGTGGTGCCGGTGGTGGAGAAATGCTCGGCCAGGGCGTCCACTGCCGTTTTGCCATGCCGCTGCAGATATTCAAGGATAGCGGCCTGCCGCTGCTTTGGTTTCATCGCGATTCCCGTTCACAAGAGTGGGGCATTTTCCCTCGCTGAATAATTCACTATGAAAGGTAATGCCTTTTAATGTGAAAATATCACGATTTGGGTTCAATCGCTAACGATAGTGCAGACTGGCATGCGCGATCCTCGGGGAAGATCACATCCGGGCGCAAATCCCGCTGATGCAAACCGTGCAATCGAGGCAGCGGTCGGGGCCGGGCGAAAACGGTCAGGCCGCGTAGCAACAGGCTGCCGCACACCCGCCGATCGGCATCGAAGGCCAGCGCCAGCACCACCCGCGGGCGGAAACGGCCGCCGGAACGGCCGACGCCGACGGCGCCCAGTTGGCACAGGCCGTCGAAGGCGCGGTTGAAGCGCTGCAGTTGCCACCAGCCGAAGGCGATTTGCAGCAGCCAGGCCAGCAGTGCGAAGGCGATCAGAGCTTGTGTCATGGGGTTCTCCTTAGGCCCCCTTCCGCGGGAGGGGGCGTCGGTGGCGTCAGAACATTACCTGGCCGCCGGTGATGTTGATCGACTGGCCGGTGCAGTAAGAGGCCTTCTCGCTGGCGTAGAACAGCAGGGTGTTCAGCACGTCCTGGTAGTCGCAGCCGCGTTTCAGCGGCACCTTGTCGATGTAGTACTGCTCCACCTGTTCCGGCGCGATGCCCAGTTTTTGCGCGTACTGCGGCAGCAGCGACTGGAACATCGGCGACTTCAGCAGGTTGCCGAGCATCAGTGAATGCACGGTAATGCCGTACTCCGCCAGATCGAGCGCCAGCGACTGCGTCAGCCCCACGCCGCCGAACTTGGCGGCGCTGTAGCCGGAGTTGTGCTTGCTGCCGACCTTGCCGGACTTGGAATTGATCTGAATGATGCGCCCGGCGATGCCGTCACGGATCATCAGGCGCGAGAATTCGCGGGCGCAGAGGAAATAACCCACCAGGTTCACCTGCAGCGAGCGGTCGAAGTCGCCCAGCGGGAAGTCGGTGATCGGCGCCGCCTTGGCGATGCCGGCGCTGTACACCAGCAGGTTGGCCTGGCCGAACGCCCGGTCAACCGCCGCCGCCAGCGCGATCACGCTCTGTTCGTCGGTGGCGTCGGCCTGAAAACCGCAGGCGCTGCCTGCGCCAAACGCTTCGTTGATCTGCTGTGCCACCTGATTGGCATTGTCGGCGTTCAGATCGGCCACCGCCACCCGATAACCGGCCTGCGCCAGCCCGTGGGACAAAAAGGCGCCTAACGTTTGGCCGCCGCCAATCACTACAGCTACTTCAGACATGGTCTACTCCTTATGCGATAAATGACAGCGTGCTGCCCAACGGGATATCGGTCGGCGTCGGGCCGGATACGTGGATCGAGCCAGGGAATTCAGCTTCGGCTTCGCCGTCGAAGCGCACGGTGATGTGGCCCAGTTCGCGCAGGTTCTGCGTGGCAACGCTGCCGACGGCGGTGATGGCGTAGCGCTGCTGCGCCAGCTCCATCACGCCGCCGACCTGCAGCTCACCGGCGGTTGCGCCGTGGCGGTGGATGAAGCAGAACTCTTCGATATCCGCCGGCGCGCCTTCACGGAAGGTGATCAGCATGTTGTCCAGCAACGCGTCGCGGGCGCAGCCGCCGATCTGCGTGATGGTGGTATGAAAAATGGTGTGCATAAACGTCTCCCTGGGAATCAAATTATTGATAAATAAAGGCCGAGGCGGCCCAGGCGATCAACACCGTCGGCGCGCCGGTCAGGAAGCGGCCGACCAGCACCGAGGGTACGCCGACCCGCACGGTGTCCTGCTTGGCTTCCGCCAGCGACAGGCCGACCGGAATGAAGTCGCAGGCGGCCTGCGCGTTGATGGCGAACAGCGCGGGCAGCGCCAGCTGCGGCGGAATATGGCCGAGGCCGATCTGCACCCCGACCAGCACGCCGATCACCTGGGCGATGACCGCGCCGGGGCCGAGGAACGGCGACAGCAGCGGGAATGAGCAGATCAGCGCCAGCGTTACCAGGCCGATCGGGCTGTTGGCCAGCGGCGTCAGGCCGTGAGCGATAAAGTCCCCGAGGCCGGAGGCCATGATGATGCCGATCAAGGCCGAGACGAACGCCATAAACGGCAGGATGGTCTTCAGCACGGTGTCGATGGTGTCGCGCCCGGCCTGGAAGAACACCGCCACCACCGATCCCATGCCCATGCCGACCTTCGCCAGCAGCCCGTCGCTTTGCTCGGTGATCTTCTTGCTGGTGTCGTAGTCGCGCGCCTTGGGCGGCGCGGCAACGGCGGCGGCGGGTTGGCTATCTGCCGCTTCGATTCGGCTGATGTTGTGGTCACGCACGCCGGAGACATAGATGTCTTCGAGGATAAACTGCGCCAGCGGGCCGGACTGGCCGGTGGCGTGGATGTTGACTGTCGGAATGCGGCGTTTCGGATACAGGCCGCAGCGCAGGGTGCCGCCGCAGTCGATCACCGCCACGCCGATCTCTTCTGCCGGCGGCTCGCCCTCTTTGAAACCGTCGACGGCCGGCCAGCCGGTCAATTCGCTGAGGCGATCGACGATCGAAGGCCGGGTGCCGGCGGTGATGTACACCACTTTCTTGCCGGGCTCTATCGGCAGCTCCAGGGGGCCACCCCAGCCGCTGGCGCCTTTTTCAATACGGATATAAGCACTCATGCTGCACTCCACGAATTAAAGTTGCACCTGGCGATCCAGACGGATGCCCATCTTGCGTTCGAACAGGCTGGTGGTCAGATCGGTGATCCAGCCGCGGAAGAAGTTGGTGAACAGCCCCACCAGGAAATAGCTCACCGCCAGCGGGCCGAGCGGCAGGCCGAGGGTGGTCAGGCCGCTGGCGATACCGAGGTAAACGAACAGCTCGCCGGGGTTGATGTGCGGGAACAGGCCGTTCATCGAGTGGCAGCTGTAGGAGGCCGCCGCGTAGTAGCTCGGCTTGTATTTCTCCGGCATGAAGCGCCCCAGGCTGAGGGTCATCGGGTTGCAGAAGACAAAGGTGCCAATCAGCGGCAGCAGCAGATAACGCGAAACGGGGTTGCCCGCGCAGCGCTGCGCCAATCGTTCGATACGTTCCTGGCCAACAAATTTGATCAGCGCGTTCATGATAACCAACAGGCTGATCAACAAAGGTAAAATGCCGGTCACCATGCCGACAAACACTTCACCGCCTTTCTGAAACAGGCCGATAAACCACTCGGCGCCGTGGGTGATTAGCTCAATCATTATGTTCTCCTGTAATGGACTGATATGGCCTGGAGCGAACGGCGGCTCTGTCGCCATGGGCCTTACAGTAGTCACTTTGTTGGGCTATTTGTTTTAAATAGATCACAATTTGAAAGATAAATATTTTATTTTGAAAGTTTAAAGTGAAAGAAAGGGAAGGTCTGTGGCACGAGGGGGAGAAAGCGGGCACAAAAAAGCCCGGCGAGCCGGGCTTTGGGACAGGCGGTCTGTCACATCAGGCGATGGTGACCTTCTTGTCCAGGTAGGCGTCTTGCACGGCGTTGATCAGCGCCACGCCGTCTTTCATCGATTTCTTGAAGGCTTTACGCCCCAGGATCAGGCCCATGCCGCCGGCGCGTTTGTTGATCACCGCGGTGCGCACCGATTCCTGCAGGTCGTTCTCACCGGCGGCGCCACCGGAGTTGATCAGTCCAGCGCGGCCCATGTAGCAGTTGGCCAGCTGGTAGCGCACCAGATCGATAGGGTGATCGGTGGTGAGTTTGTTGTAGACGCGATCGTCGGTATAGCCGAATTTCACCGCACGGTAGCCGCCGTTGTTTTCCGCCATTTTCTGTTTGACGATGTCGGCGCCGATGGTGGCGGCGATGTGGTTAGCCTGGCCGGTCAGATCGGCGCTGGAGTGGTAGTCCACGCCGTCCTTGGTGAACGCCGGGTTACGCAGATAGGCCCACAACACGGTGACCATGCCCAGCTCATGCGCGCGCTCGAAGGCGATCGAGATCTCTTCGATCTGGCGGCGCGACTGCTCGGAGCCGAAGTAAATGGTGGCGCCGACCGCCACCGCGCCCATGTTGAACGCCTGCTCGACGCTGGCGTACAGGGTCTGGTCGTACTGGGTCGGGTAGCTCAGCGTTTCGTTGTGGTTGAGTTTGACCAGGAACGGGATCTTGTGCGCGTAGCGGCGCGATACCGACGCCAGCACGCCGTAGGTGGAGGCGACGCAGTTACAGCCGGCTTCAATCGCCAGCTCGACGATGTTCTTCGGATCGAAATACAGCGGGTTGGCGGCGAACGAGGCGGCGGCGGAGTGCTCTATGCCCTGATCGACCGGCAGGATAGACAGGTAGCCGGTGCCGGCCAGGCGGCCGTGGTTGAACAGGGTTTGCATCGAACGTAGCACGCTGTTGGGGCGGTTGTTATCGATCATTACGCGGTCGACGAAGTCGTCGCCCGGTAGGTAGAGATTCTCGGCGGGGATAGTGGTACAGCGGTGTTGCAGCAGATCTTCCGCTTCCTTTCCTAGCAACTGCACAATATCAGTCATGATTCACTCCCGATTAAGCTTCTTCATACACCGGCAATGCAAGGGTTTTTGACCACCGGCGCAGTAAAAAAGCGGTGATTGAAGCTGTAAAGCGATGCTACCGAACTTGATCCGGCAAGGACAAACAATAGATGCGATTGAGAGGAAATGCCATTGGCGTGGCCAAATACGCGGGGGCGATCGCCCCCGGCGCGCTAAGCGATTGATTATTCGATCTCGAACCACTCGGTGTTCTGCAGGGCGATCGGGGTGATGGAGTAGATCATCTCCTGCAGGTGATCGTGGATGGCGCGCTCCGCCGCCTCGGCATCGCGCGCTTTCAGCGCCTCGTAGATGCGGTAGTGCTGCTTGATCAGGCTCTCCGGCGGCGAGACTTCGCTCAGGCTGAGGAAACGCACTCGATCCATGGTGGCCTTGATGGTTTCGATGGTCTCCCACGCCAGCGGGCAGTCGGCAAACTGGGTCAGCAGTTGGTGGAATTCGTCGTCCAGCGCCAAAAACTCGCGCGTTTGCCCGTTCTGCGCCGCCAGCGCCTGGCGGTGCAGATTATGCTCCAGCGTCATCAGCTGCGCCGGGGTGGCGCGCTCGGCCGCGCGGCGCACGATGGCGCATTCCACCGCCTGACGGATAAAGCGCCCGTCGGCCACGCGCTTGGCGGAAATCTTCATCACGAAGGTGCCGCGCTGCGGCAGGATCTGCACCAGGCCGGCCTCCGCCAGCTTGATGAAGGCTTCGCGCACCGGCTGGCGCGAAACGCAAAAGCGGGTGGAAATCTCTTTCTCGGACAACAGGGTGCCGGGGGGGATGGTGCAGTCGACGATATCCTTGCGCAGGAAGCGATAGATCTGCTGGTTGACCGGGACGTTGTTGGTGAGACTGTACGTTTCAGACATGGCGACAATCAGGCATCTGGCTGGAATTCGAATGCCACCATACTAGCAGATTATTGGTTAAGGGCGGGGGGATAAATCCGCCCGCCGAGCAGGGTAACTCAGTGATGCCAATCCTGATATTCCTGCTTGCGCCGCGCTGGCGCAGTTTCCGGCATCAGGCTCAGGCCGATGGCCGACACCACGCCCAGCACCATCATGTACCCCGCCAGCCCGTAGTAGTGGCCGCCGGTCACCTGCAGGATCTTCACCGCCAACAGCCCGAGAATGCCGCTGCCGATCAGCGAGCCGATCTGCCAGATCAGCGCGATGCCGCTGCAGCGCACGCGGGTGGGGAACAGCTCCGGGAAGTAGGAGGCCTGCGGCGCGTAGCACATGCTGTGGCCGAAGGTCAGCACCACGATCATGGCGATCTGCGTCACCCAGAAACTATCGAGGTTGATCGCCATAAAGAACGGCACGATGCACACCACCTGCAGCAGCGCGCCGGCGATGTACACCGGTTTGCGCCCCAGCCGATCGGAGAGGCGGCCCATCAGCGGAATGGTGAAAATCTCCAGCAGCACCGCCACGATCATCGCCTCCAGCAGAATGGTTTCGTTGAGGTGGTTGGCCTTGCCGTAGGCCAATACGATCACCGTGAACATGGCGAAGGCGCAGGCTTCGATCAGCTTGGCACATACCCCTTTGCCGATAAGGCCGGGATAGCGGCGGGCCACTTCCACCACCGGCCGGCTCTCCACCGCTTTGGTGGCGCGGATCTGGGTAAACACCGGCGATTCGTCGATCCTCAGGCGAATAAACAGCCCGACCAGCACCAGCAGCAGGCTGAGCAGGAACGGAATGCGCCAGCCCCAGTCCAGCATCTGCGCCGGTGACAGCACGGCGGTCAGCAGCGCGAACAGCCCGGACGGCAGCAGGAAACCGGCGGGCGCGCCGATCTGCACCCAACTGGCGTAGAAGCCACGCTGGGGCGGCGGCGCATATTCGGCGGTCATCAGCACCGCGCCTGCCTGTTCGCCGCCGACGCCGAAGCCCTGCAGCACGCGGATAAAGATCAGCGCGAGCGGCGCCCAGATGCCGATCTGCTCATAGGTGGGCAGCAGGCCGATGCAGAAGGTGCCGAGGCCGACGATCAGGATGGTGATCACCAGCGCCTTCTTGCGGCCGACCTTATCGCCGATGTGGCCGAACACGATGCCGCCCAGCGGGCGCGCCAGAAAACCGACCGCGTAGGTGGCGAAGGCCGCCAGCGTGCTGATCAGCGGATCGGCGCTGGGGAAAAACAGCTGGCCGAAGAACAGCACCGCGGCGGTGCCGTAAGCGAAGAAATCATAATATTCGGCGGCGGTGCCGATGGCCGAAGCGCTGGCGACGCGCCGCAGCAGCGGTTGATTGCCGGTATTGACGGCGTTATGCGTGGTGACGGTCATCGGAAACCTCCCGGTCGGTAAGCGGCAGAGCGGCGACGGCGGCTTTGGCCCCCAGGCTCAGCAGTTGATGATAAGCGTGGCTGACGGCGCGGACGAAGTCAGGCGAATCGGGCAGATCGTGGCCGAAGACGCTGTCGAGTTGCAGCAGCGCCAGGACGCGGGGCCGGCCTTCCTCGCTGCCGGCGACCAACGCGGCGAGGCGCTCGCGCAGCGGATCGCTGATATCGATCGGCCCGCCTTGTTCATCGCGGCCGCCGACGTAGCGCATCCAGCCAGCGACGCCCAGCGCCAGGCAGTCGAAGCGGCTGCCACGCGCCAGATGCCAGCGGATCGCGTCCAACAGCCGCTGCGGCAGCTTCTGCGTGCCGTCCATGGCGATCTGCGCGGTGCGGTGTTTCAGCGCGCGGTTGCGGTAACGCTGCAGCAGCGAGTCGGCATACTGCGCCAAATCGACGTTCGGCACCTGCAGGGTCGGCGCCTGTTCCGCCAGCATCAGGTGACGGGCGGCGCGGACAAAATCCGCATCCTGCATACAGTCGCCGACGTGCTGATAACCGGCCAGGTAGCCGAGGTAGGCGAGGAAGGAATGGCTGCCGTTCAGCATGCGCAGCTTCATCTCCTCGTACGGCAGCACGTCGCTCACCAGTTCGGCGCCGGCCTTTTCCCAGGCCGGGCGCCCCTGAGGAAATCGGTCCTCAATGACCCACTGGCTGAACGGCTCGCAGGCCACGCCGACGTCATCCTCGACGCCGCCCAGCCAGGTGCGCAACTGCCGGCGGGCCTCCGGCGTTACCGCCGGCACGATGCGATCCACCATGGTGGAAGGGAAGGCGACCTCTTGACGCACCCAGTCGGCCAACGCCGGATCCTGCCGCTGCGCCAGTTCGACCAGCACCTGGCGCGTGACCCGGCCGTTAGCCGGCATGTTATCGCAGGACATCACGGCGAACGGCGGCAGCCCGCGTTCACGGCGCAGGCGCAGCGCCGCCAGCAGCAGCCCCGGCGCCGACTGCGGCTGTGCCGGGTGGGCGATATCGTGCGCGATCGCCGGGTGTTCCTCCATCAGCCGACCGCTGGCGGGGTGGTAGCAATAGCCCTTTTCGCTGATGGTCAGCGAGACGATGGCGATCTCAGGCTGTGTCAGGGCCGCCAGCACCGCCGCCAGCCCGTCGGTTTGCAAGTGCAGCGCCTGGCGAACCACGCCGATGACCCGGCCCCGCCAGCCGTCGTCGTCCATATCCGCCACCGAGAACAGCAGGTCCTGTTGCCGTAGGTCGGCGATCTTTTGCTGGCCGTGCTGCATGCTGATTTCGCAGTAGCCCCAGTCACTGCCGTGCTCGCTGGCCAGCCTGTCGGCGTACATCGCCTGGTGCGCGCGGTGAAACGCGCCGAAGCCGATATGCGCCATGCGCGGTTTCACGCGCTCACGTGCGTAGCCGGGCCAGATAACGGCGGCCGGCAGCGCGCTGTGGTCGGAAAGTCTCATGTTCAATGTCCCTGGAGAGGTAAGCAAAGGGGCGAAGCCGCCCCGTCTGGCGTTAGGGTTTTAAGATTTGCACGCCCGCCGTTGCGCGCGGCGCCTTGATCACCAGCAGCACCAGCAGCGCGCCCAGCGCGGCGACGCCGCCCGCCAGCATAAAGGCGCTGTCGAATTTGCCGGTGTTCTGCACGATGTAGCCGGTGACGATCGGCCCGATGATGCCGGAGACGCTGCCGATCAAATGAATGAACCCGCTGGCGCCGCCGACCCGGGATTTATGCACCACGTCCTGGATAATCGCCCAGTAGAGAGCGCCGGTAATGTAGAGGAAGAAGATCGACACCGACATCAGCATCACCGCCGGCACCACGCTGCTGACGGTGCCCGCCAACGCCACGCACACCGCTGCCGCCAGCAGGCTGGTGACCAGCACGATCTTGCGTGACAGCAGCAATTTGCCGGTGATGTTGAAGATCTTGTCGGAAATATAGCCCCCGAGCGCCAGCCCGACGAAGCCGACGATCCACGGGATCATCGTGGTCAGGCTCATCTCTTTGATGTTCAGGTTGTGCGCCTGCACCAGATACGAGGGGAACCAGCTCAGGAAGAAGAACAGAATGTAGTTGTAGCAGAAGAAGGCGAAGGCGGTGACCAGAATGATCGGCTGCTTCAGGTAGTAACCCAGCCCGTGAGCGGCGTCGCTCAGCGCGCTTTCCTCGCCGAGATTTTCCTGTTTCAACTGTGCGATCAGCGCCCGTTCTTCGTTGCTGACGCGTTGGCTTTTCGCCGGGTTATCCGCCACCACGAAGAACCACACCAGCATCCAGACGATGCCGATGGCGCAGATGATCATAAACGCCGGCCGCCAGCCGAACGCCAGCGCCAGATAGCCGACGATCGGCCCGGCCACCGCGCCGCCCAACGGTGAACCGGCGCTGAGCAGGCCCATAGCGGTCGCCGCCTGTTTCTTCGGGAACCAGCCGTTGATCATCTTGTTGGCCGAGGCGCAGATCGGCCCTTCGGCCATGCCGAACAGGACGCGCAGGATCAGCATTGAGTAAAAGCCGGTGGCGATCGCCGTCATGCCGCAGAAGATGGACCACAGGCCGACCGCCACGCCCAGCACCAGCGTCGGGCCGAAGCGGTCGACCGCCAGCCCGCCGACGAAGTTGAAGATGGCGTAGCCGAAGAAGAAGCTGCCGAAGATCAGGCCGAACTGTTCGGCGTTCAGCATCAGATCCTGTTCGATCATCGGCACGGTGATCGACAGCGCCACGCGATCGAGGTAGTTGATCATGTAGACCATGAACAGCAGGAACACGATGGTCCAACGCAGGTTTTTAAACATAAAGCACTCCACTGGGTGTCGTTTTAATCGTGATGCTTCGTTGTTTGCACGGGCGGCGGGTGCCGCCCCATGCCCCGATGCTGCCGTGACGTTACTCGAACTGCAGCAGTACCTTGCAGCAGGTGCGCTGATCCCGCTCGAACATCTGCATTGCCCGTTCGACGTCGCCGGCGGGCACGCAGTGGGTGAGTAGCCGCTGCGGGTCTAGCTTGCCGTCCGCCATCCAGGCGATCACCTGTGGGAAGCGCGCGCTGTTCAGGCGCGAGGAGAAGATCGACAGCTCCTTGCTGGTGATGCTCTGCTGGGTCAGGGTGCAAGCGTCGCCGGAAAAGCCCATGATGCCGATGCGCGCCGCCGGCGAAGCCAGCGCGATCGCCTCCGGCAAAATGGCGGGGTGGCAGGCGGCATCGACGATCAGCGTCGGCTGAACGTCGCGCTGCTGCAGCGCCTGCGGCAATGCGGCCTCGGCGTTGTTGAATACTTCGTCGGCACCGTTGGCGCGTGCCATGTCCAGCCGTTCGGCGATGCGATCGACGACCCACACCTGCTTGACGCCGTACACGCCTTTCAGCGTCTGGATCACCGTGAGCCCCATCGGCCCGGCGCCGTAGATCAGCGCGATGTCGTCGGGGCGTGGTTGCAGATGGGCGGTAATGTTGGCGGCGATAGTGAAGGGTTCGATCATCGCGGCGTGGCGATCGCTGATGGCGGCCGGAACCGGATAGGCGTTGCGTGCCGGCACGCAGGCGTAGTCGCTGAAGCCGCCGTCGCGGTGCACGCCGATCACCTGCAGCGAGGTGCAGACGTTTGGGCGGCCGACCGAACAGGGATAGCAGTGGCCGCAGCTCACCACCGGGTCTACCGAGACGCGTTCGCCGAGGCGCGCCGGATCGACGCCTTCGCCCAGCGCATCGATCAGGCCGAAGAACTCGTGGCCGATCACCCGCGGGTAGCGGGCGAACGGGTTATGGCCGTGATAGATATGGACGTCGGAGCCGCAGATGCCGGCGAATTTCACCTTGACCCGCACCTCGCCGGCCGCCGGTTGCGGCAGCGCGCGCGTCTGCAGCGCCAGGCGCCCGGGCTGTTCGATCACGACGCTGCGCATGGTGTTTACCAGTTCCATAAGGTGCCATCCTTCAGACGCGCGACCGGCAGGTAGGCCGGTTCATACGGGTAACGGGCCGCCAGCTTCTCATCGAACTCGATGCCGATGCCCGGCTTGTCGCCCGGATGCATATAGCCGTCGTCGAACGTCCAGCTGTGCGGGAACACCTCGAGCATCTGCTCGGAATAGCCCATGTATTCCTGCACGCCGAAGTTCGGCACCCACAGATCGAAATGCAGCGCCGCCGCCATGCAGATCGGCGACAGATCGGAAGGGCCGTGAGAACCGGTGCGCACCTGATACAGCGAGGCGAAGTCGGCGATGCGCCGCATGCCGGTAATGCCGCCCGCGTGCGTCAGGGTGGTGCGGATGTAGTCGATCAGCTGTTCTTCGATCAGCTGTTTGCAGTCCCAGATGCTGTTGAACACCTCGCCGACGGCGATCGGCGTGACGGTATGCTGGCGGATCAGGCGGAAACAGGCCTGATTTTCCGCCGGCGTCGGATCCTCCATCCAGAACAGGCGATACGGCTCGGCGCTTTTACCAAAGCGCGCCGCTTCAATTGGCGTCAGGCGGTGGTGCATGTCGTGCAGCAGGTGCTCGTTGAAGCCGAACCTGTTGCGCACCGCGTCGAACAGTTTGGGGGTGAAATCGAGGTATTTTTCCGTCGACCACAGCTGCTCTTCCGGCCAGTCACCCTTGGTGGCCGGCTCATAGGCCTGGCCTTTGCCCTTGGCCATGCCGTAGGTGGTTTTCATGCCGGGCACGCCGCATTGAACGCGGATCGCCTTGAAGCCTTGTTCTTTATGTTTAGCGTAGTCGTCGAGCACCTCGTCGATCGAGTGGCCGGTGGTATGGCAATACACCATCACTCCCGAACGTGAGGCGCCGCCCAACAGCTGATACAGCGGCATGTTGGCGGCCTTGGCCTTGATGTCCCACAGCGCCATGTCGACGGCGGAAATGGCCGACATGGTCACCGGGCCGCGCCGCCAGTAAGCGCCTTTGTAGAAGAATTGCCAGAGGTCTTCGATCCGCTGCGCGTCGCGGCCGATCAACTGCGGGCAGAGGTGATCTTTCAGGTAAGAGGCCACCGGCAATTCGCGCCCGTTCAGCGTGGCGTCACCGAGGCCGATGATGCCGTCATCGGTGGTGATTTTCAGCGTGACAAAGTTGCGCCCCGGGCAGGTGACGAACACCTCGGCGTTGACGATTTTCATAACCTTCACATCCTGTAGCTGCGGAGAGATAGCGCGAAAATACGTCATGAACTAACTACCATACAAGTATGAATTGATGAATTTGCCGGAGAGGATCACATTTGATCGCGAGTGGAAGCGGATGAACGGAGGGGAAGAAGTGGGGCGCAGCGGCTGCGCCCGACAAGGTCAGCCCAGCAGGGCGCAGTTAGGCGGCAGGCGGCATTCGATGGCCTGCGGCAACACTTCGATGCGGAAATGGCGGCCTTTGAGCGGTTCGCCGTCGAGGTTGAAGGTCATCTCATGCGGCGCGTCGATCTCGAGCCACGGCAGCGCCGCGCTGAGGATGCTGTTGCTCTCTTCGTCGTTGAACAGGGCGGCGACCAGCGCCGGCAGCAGTTCATCGGCGATCAGCAGGCGCAGCTGCAGCAGGCCGTCGTTGATCAGCGCGCTGGGGCACAGTTCCTGGCCGCCGCCGGCCTGCTTGCCGTTGCCGATGCCGATCACCAATGCTTCGCCGGCCCAGCGGAAGTCCGGCCCGCGGATTTCACAGCGGTCGGCCTGCAGCGTATCCATGCGCAGCAAGCCGTGCACGAAGTAGGACACGCCGCCCAAGGCTGCTTTCAACTTCTCCGGTGTCTCGGTGGTGATGCGGGTGCCGAAGCCGCCGGTGGCCATGTTGATGAAGTAGCGCTCGCCGTTGACCTTCGCCAGATCGATCGGTACCGAGCGGCCCTTGATCGCCAGCTGCAGCGCCAGTTCGGGGGATGGGGGGATATTGCACGCCATGGCGAAGTCGTTGGCGGTGCCGAGCGGCAGAATGCCCAGCGCCGGCCGGTTATGCGCCGGCAGCTGCACCAGCGCGGCGGCCACTTCGTTGATGGTGCCGTCACCGCCGCCGGCGACGACGGTGCCGACGCCGAGTTGTGCAGCTTCCGCGACGTAGCGCGCGGCGTCGCCGTGCTCCCAGGTCACGCGCACGTACAGCGTGATTTGCTCTTCGCGCAGCCGTGTGACCGCCTGACGCAGTTCTTCGTTGCCGGCGCCCTTGCCGTTGAGAATAAGCAGGGCGGCTGCATGTGAGTGTTGAGGCATTACCGATCTCCTCCGGCGGAAAACCAAGAATGCCTCAAGATAAACCAGCCTACGCCGCCAAGCCATCAGAATATTCAGCTAATTCCGGTTATTTCCTATTGTGCCGTGAATATGAAGACGATGCGAATTTATCTGAATTTAACCTGACAATAAGCGGAATTTTAATGGCGGCAGGATTAATCGCTATAGCGTTATTTATATATCGATGTGGCGTTATTATTTTTATTAAAATGGATAACGGGAAAACGTAATGAAAAATAGGCGCACCGGCGGCAATGGCGGACCCATAAAGAAAAAGCCAGCCCAAGGGAGATTGGGCCGGCTAAGGAGGTGGTTCCTAGTATTGCTATGCAAATATTTTCGTTGTTCGTTTTAAGCAGCGTGATAGTAACCAAGCTGCGGGCACATTGATGTGATCCAATTCTAATATTTGCTAAAAATCGCCGCCGAATGGCGACGATTGATTGTTAGGCTCCGGCGCTATTTTCTTCCGCCAAATTGCGGATCAGCAATGCATAATTGAGATCAATATCCTGCGGGATCGGCAAATAAACGATATGGCCGTTGCCCGGCGCGACCTCAATCGGCTCGCCTTTCTTATTTTGCATGCTTTCGAGGGTGAACAGCACGTTGCCGCCTGGCGTCATCATCTCGACGCTGTCGCCGAGTGAGAATTTATTCTTCACGTCGACTTCCGCCCAGCCTTCGCGGCGCACGCCGGTGAACTCGCCGACGAACTGCTGGCGCTCGGAGAGCGAAGAGCCGTATTCGTAATTCTGCTGCGCTTCGTGCACGTGGCGGCGCAGGAAGCCTTCGGTATAGCCGCGGTGCGCCAGGCCTTCCAGCGTGGTGAGCAGGGTCGGATCGAACGGTTTGCCGGCAACGGCGTCGTCGATGGCGCGGCGGTAGACCTGGGCGGTGCGGGCGCAGTAGTAGAAGGACTTGGTGCGCCCTTCGATCTTCAGCGAATGCACGCCGAGCTGCGTCAGACGCTCCACGTGCTGGATGGCGCGCAGATCCTTGGAGTTCATGATATAGGTGCCGTGTTCGTCTTCGAAGGCGCTCATATATTCACCTGGCTTTTGCGCTTCAGACAGCATGAACACCTTGTCGGTCGGCGCGCCGATGCCCAGCGTCGGCTCGACGGTCTGCACCGGGATCGGTTCGTGCAGGTGCACGATATTGCCGGTGTCGTCCTCTTTGCCTTCCTCCGCCTTGTACTGCCAGCGGCAGGCATTGGTGCAGGTACCCTGATTGGGATCGCGTTTGTTGATGTAGCCGGACAGCAGGCAGCGGCCGGAGTAGGCCATGCACAGCGCGCCGTGGACGAAGATCTCCAGCTCCATGTCCGGCACTTCGGCGCGGATCTCGGCAATCTCTTCCAGCGACAGTTCGCGCGACAGGATCACGCGGGTCAGGCCCATTTGCTTCCAGAACTTCACCGTCGCCCAGTTAACGGCATTGGCCTGCACCGACAGGTGGATGTCCATCTGCGGGAAGGCTTCGCGCACCATCATGATAAGGCCAGGATCGGACATGATCAGCGCATCCGGGCCCATATCGATAACCGGCTTCAGATCGCGCAAGAAGGTTTTCAGCTTGGCGTTGTGCGGGGCGATGTTCACCACCACGTAGAATTTTTTGCCCAGCGCATGCGCTTCGTTGATGCCCTGCGCCAGATTCTCGTGGTTGAACTCGTTGTTGCGTACCCGCAGGCTGTAGCGCGGCTGGCCGGCGTAAACCGCATCGGCGCCGTAGGCAAAGGCGTAACGCATGTTTTTCAGCGTTCCGGCCGGGGAGAGAAGTTCCGGTGTAAACATAGTGTGTCTCGGTCTGATTTCAGGTCAGCACCACGCCACCTGATGGCGCAGTAAAAGCGGGGGATTGTAGCCGCAGCGCGGCAAGAAATCAGCAGTTAACCGGATTTATTCAAGGGAGATTGATCCCGGTCAAACGGAAAACGCGCGGTGGCGGCCACCGCGCGGGCGAAACGGGGGATCAGGCGCTCAAATCGCGGATATCGGTGGTCGGGCCGTTTTTCGTCACCGACTGGATACCGTTTTTGGCCGCGCTTTCGGAGCTGTACATTTCGCTGACGCCGATCACCTGATGGTTCTTGGCCTTCAGCACAAAATAGGGCTGATTGCTGGCGCTGTGCTTCAGTTCGTACTGCGCTTCGTGCGGTGAATTGGTCTGCACCGAGGCGATGCCGTTCTCCGCCGAGGCTTTGCTGGCATACATCTCGCTGGCCAGAATAATTTCGCCGTTACTGGCTTTCAGGTTGAAGTGGTACTGTCCGTTCTTTGCTTTTTTCAGCTCGTAATGACCGATTGCCATGGTTCTTCTCCTGTAGGTTCCGATTCGTGATGTAAGTGTAGCCAATCGCTTGAAAATCGGCGGCTAAACCTCACTGCAGCTTAGTCGAAAAAATGCGCAGTTTTTTTGCGCCGGCGCGGAGTTTTCATTCGGTGAGCCCGGCGCCGCACGGGAAGCTAAGGAAAGGCGCGGTGATTGCGCAGTGCGCCGCATAATGACAATTACGTGGTTTCATCGAGCAGCATTGCGCGTTACCGTTTGCCCGCTACGTAAAGGTGAGTGAAAAGTGAGCGATAGATCTTGGCATCGACGCGCTGCAGGCATATGCTTTGGCCTATGCCTGCTGTGGAGTGTCGAGATGGAAAGAATCGCCAAGCTGTTTAAAAACGGTAGAAATCAGGCGGTGAGGTTACCGGTGGAATTTGAATTTGATACGGATCGTGTGTATATCCGTCGCGATCGGGAGGGAAACGTGATTTTATCCAAATATCCAGCAAAGCCGGACAGCTGGGCACCGCTGCTGAGCATTATCGCCCAAACGCCGGTGCCGCAAGAGTTTCTTGGCGCGGAAGATCGTCAGCAAGGGGTTGCAGACCGCGATCCATTCTCAGAGGAAGAGTAGGCGATGTACATGTTTGATACCAACACCGTCAGCCACTTGTTTCGGCAGCATCCGCAGGTGCTTAACGTCATGCAAAAGCTCCCGCCTTCTGCCGTATGTATTTCCAGCGTCACGGAGGCGGAACTGCTTTACGGTGTGGCCAAACGGCGGAACAAGGCGTTGCAAAGCATGGTCGAGGCCTTTCTTGCTGCGGTGACGGTCTATGCATGGGATCGCGAGGCCGCCCGCTGCTACGGTGAAATGCGGGCAAACATGGTGAGAAAGGACAAAATCATGGGCGCGATGGATCAACTGATCGCCGCTCACGCGCAGAGCCGTGGCGCGACGCTGGTGACCAACGATCGCGCATTCGCCATGGTGCCCGGGTTGGCGGTTGAAGACTGGACGCGCTGATTTCCCTCTAAACCCCATTCATCAGCCGGCAGGGCTCGGCTTCCCAGCGGTAGCCCACACCGTATACCGAGCGAATAAAGGATTTTTCCCCGTCGATCAGTTCCAGCTTGCGGCGCAGGTTTTTGATGTGGCTGTCGATGGTGCGGTCGGTGACCACCCGGTAGTCGTCGTACAGGTTGTTCAGCAGCTGCTCGCGAGAAAACACGTTGCCTGGCTGGCTGGCCAGCGTTTTCAGCAGGCGGAACTCCGCCGGCGTCAGATCCAGCAACTGCCCCTGATAGCTGGCCTGGAAGCGCGGTTCATCGATGTGCAGCAGGTCATCTTCCCGCGCGTTCTCCTGCGGCCGATAGCTGCGGCGCAGGATGGTTTTCACTCGCGCCACCACTTCACGCGGGCTGTAGGGTTTGCAGATGTAATCGTCGGCGCCGATCTCCAATCCCAACAGGCGGTCAATCTCTTCGATTTTCGCCGTCACCATCACGATGGGCACGTCGCTGAAGCGGCGCAGCTCGCGGCACACCGTCAGGCCGTCGGCCCCTGGCAACATCAGGTCGAGTAAGATCAGCGCCGGCGGATGCTGGTGCACGGTCGGCACCACTTCATTACCGTTGGTCAGCCAGCGGGTGGCGTAGCCCGCCGCCTGCAGATAATCCACCAGCAGCTGGCCCAGCTTGGGCTCATCTTCAACAATCATGATCTGCACGGGTTGATTCTGAATGTCCATCAGGGCGCCTTATTTTTTATCGGGGTAGCAAATTCTACTGTAATGCGCACGCCGCCTAAAGGCGAATGCTCGGCGCGGATTTTCCCGTCGTGCGCTTCCACGATGTTGTGGCAGATCGCCAACCCCAGCCCTGAGCCGCCGCTGGCGCGGTTGCGTGAACCTTCCGCCCGATAGAAGCGTTCGAAAATGCGCGTCAGTTGCTGATCGCTGATGCCCGGCGCGCTGTCCTGCCAGCAGAGGATCAGTCTCCCCGGCTGCAGCTCGGCGCCGATCTCCAGCCGGCCACCGACGTCGGTGTAACGCAGGCTGTTTTCCAACAGGTTATTGAACAGCTGGTTCAGGCGATCGGGATCGCCGAACAGCGGCGCCTGGGCCGGCAGATGGGTGACGATCTCCAGCCCTTTGGCGCGGAAGCGTTCGCGGAAGGCGGCGACGGCGATCTGCACCAGGTGCACGCAGTCCACCTGCGCCTTGCGATAGGCCAGCGCGCCGAGATCGGAGAGCGACAGCTGGTGCAGGTCGTCGACCAGTTTGGTCAAGGTGGATACCTCAGCCTGCAGCGAGCTGAGCGACGCCGGCGTCGGCTGGCGCACGCCGTCCTGCAGCGCCTCCAGCTCGCCGCGCAGCACCGCCAGCGGCGTGCGTAGCTCGTGCGACACGTCGGCCATAAAGGCGCGACGCATCTGCTCGTTTTTTTCCAGCGAGGTGGCCAACTGGTTGAAGTCGTGCGCCAGCCTGCCCAGTTCATCCTGGCTGCTGACCGCCACGCGGGTGGTGAAATCGCCCGCCGCCAGGCGGTGGGTGCCCGCCACCAGGCGCTTGACCGGGGCCAGCATGCCGCGCGACAGCAGCCAGGTCACCGCCGCTGCCAACAGGGTGGAGAGCGCGACGATAATCCAACTGGTGCGCCGCTGCTGGCGATCGAAGTTGATGTCCGTATTGCGCGTCAGGCGCTCGACCGGGGTGGTGAGCACCCAGCCGACGATCTCGTTGTTATAGCGGATTGGGTGGCGCGGCCCCTCTTTCGGCAACGGGCCGGAATGCCCGACCAGCCGATTGAACTGGCTGTCCACCACCCAAAACTGGGTGCGCCAGCCCTTGGGCGGCAGATTGTGGCTGCTGTCGCTGTTCTGTTCGAACGAACGCATGATTTGGTAGACCACCTGATCGTTGTTGCGCAGGAATATCCAATTGCCATGATGGCTGTACTGTTCCTCCAGCGCTTCGCTCAGCATGTTGATGCGCTGCTCGTTGCTGCTCTTGATGTAATCGATAAAGCCGCGCTCAAAGCTGACGCGCACCCCCCAATGCATGGTGATCAACACCAGCATGCAGGTAGCGAAAATGGCCAGGAACAGCTTCCCGGTAATGCCTATCCTCATTGCAACCTCGTTGAGCCGGTACCCGGCTCTTTGGTCAGCGTGCGGTTGGGCGCGCTATCGGCCGGCACGCGCGCGAAGGCGAGCGCGGGCAGGGCGATAATCAACGCCATACAGCAGTAGCTGTAAATAAATGCGCTGTGAATGGCTGGGCTATCGGCCACCACCTGGTGATGGGCGAAGCTGCCGATTAAGATGCCGGCGACGCTGACGCCGAGGCTCATCGACAGCTGCATGACCATCGACAGCAGGCTGTTGCCGCTGCTGGCCAGCCGGTCCGGCAGATCTTTCAGCGTCAGGGTGTTCATCGCCGAGAAGCGCAGCGAGTTGACCATCCCCTGGAAGAACAGCACCACCGGCAGCAGCCACAGCCAGCCGAGCATCGCCGCCAGCAGGAAACTCAGGCTGACCAGCGCCAGCAGCAGCGTGGCGGCCACCAGCACGTTGCGGTAGCCGAAGCGGTTGACCACCTGCACCACGATGCGCTTCATGCCCATGCTGCCGATGATCATCGGGATCATCATCAGCCCGGCGTGGAACGGCGAGAAGCCCATGCCCACCTGCAGAAACAGCGGCGTCATGAACGGCAGCATGCCGCTGCCGATGCGCCCCAGCAGGCTGGCCAGCAGTCCGATCTTGTAAGTCGGGGTGCGCAGCAGCCGCAGCGAGAACAGGGCGCGGCTATTGCCGTAAGCATGCCAAACATACCCCAACAGCGCCGCCACGCCCAGCGCCACCAGGCCGGCGATGGCGCTGCCGGACAGCCCCATGCCTTTGTGGCCGTCGAGCGCCAGCGTCAGCGACGCCATGCCGATCGCCAGCAGGAGAAAGCCGCTGACGTCGAAGCGGCGGGTCTGCATTTGGTAGTTGGGCATCAGCAGCAGCGTGGCGATGGCGCCCACGATACCCACCGGAATATTGATCAGGAAAATCCAATGCCAGCTGGCGTATTGCACCAGGAAGCCACCCAGCGCCGGCCCCATCAGCGGGCCGATTTGGCCTGGCAGCGTTACGAAGGTCATCGCCGCCATGTACTGCTCGCGCGGCACGATTTTCATCACCGTCAGGCGGCCGACCGGCACCATCATCGCGCCGCCGACGCCCTGAAGCACGCGCGAGGCGATCAGTTCGTTCAGGGTTTCCGAGCGGGCGCAGAGGAGGGAGCCGAGGGTGAACAGCACGATGGCGCTGAAAAACACCCGCTGTACGCCGACCTTGTCCGCCAGCCAGCCGCTGGCCGGCAGCGTCACCGCCACCGTCAGCACATAGGAGACGATCACCGACTGCATGCGCAGCGGGTTCTCCCCCAGGCTGGCGGCCATCGAGGGCAGGGCGGTGTTGACGATAGTGGTATCCAGCGTCTGCATAAAGAAGCCGAATGCCACTATCCAGAGTTGCCAGCGTACTGTGGCGGTGTGTTTCATCAGCATCAGTCGGCCATTAATGGGGCAACGGGGCCAGTTGCTTGTTGCGGCGGAACTTCGCCTGCAGCCGGTCGAAGTAAAGGTAGACCACCGGGGTGGTGTACAGCGTCAGCAGCTGGCTCATCACCAGGCCGCCGGCGATGGTGATGCCGAGCGGCTGGCGCAGCTCCGCGCCGTCGCCGCGGGTCAGCACCAGCGGCAGCGCGCCGAACAACGCCGCCAGCGTGGTCATCATGATCGGCCGGAAACGCAGCAGGCTGGCCTGGAAAATCGCCTCGCGGGCGCTGATGCCGCCGTTGCGCTGCGCTTCGAGCGCGAAGTCAACCATCATGATGGCATTTTTCTTCACGATACCGATCAACAGCATGATGCCGATCAGCGCGATCAGGCTGAACGGTGCGCCGAACAGCTCGAGCGCCAGCAGCGCCCCCACGCCGGCGGAAGGCAGCGTGGAAAGGATGGTCAGCGGATGGATATAGCTCTCATACAGCACGCCGAGCACGATATACACCGTGGCGATCGCTGCCAGGATCAGGATGAGCTGCGACTTCAGGGTGTCCTGGAATACCTGGGCGGTGCCGGCGAACGCGCCGCGCACCGTGGACGGCACGCCGAGCTGAGTCATGGTGCGCTCTACCGCCGCGGTGGCGTCCGACAGGCTGCCGCCGTCCGGCAGGTTAAAGGAGATGGTCGAGGCGGCGGACAGCCCCTGATGGTTTACCGACAGCGGCGCGTTGGCCGGTCGCCAACTGGCGAAGTAGGAGAGCGGTATCGCCTTGCCTTCGTTGTTGATGATGAACATTTTGTCCAACGAGCTCACGTCCTGAGTGTAGGGCGGCGCCACTTCCATCACGACTTTGTATTGGTTGAGCGGTTGATAGATGGTCGAAATCTGTCGCTGGCCGAAGGCGTTGTTCAACAGGTTGTTGGCGTCGGACACCGAAATGCCGAGGCGCGCCATGGTTTCGCGATCGTAGACCAGATCCATCTCCGAGCCTTTATCCTGCTGATCCGAGTTGACGTCCGCCAGCTCGGGCAATGCGGCCAGCGCGGTGCGGATCTTCGGCTCCCAGTCGCGCAGCGCGGCGAGATCGTCCGCCAGCAGCGTATATTGGTAGCTGGCGTTGGCCTGCCGGCCGCCGACGCGGATATCCTGTACCGCCATCAGAAACAGGCTGGCGCCCGGTTCTTTGGCCAGGCGGGCACGCAGGCGGGCGATCACTTTCTGCACGTCGTCGCTGCGTACCGACAGGGGTTTCAGTGAGATGAACATCGAACCGCTGTTGGTGCGCGAGCCGCCGGTAAAACCGGTGACGTTTTCCACGTCCGGATCTTCGCGCACGATTTTCATGAAGTCTTCCAGTTTGCCGCGCATCGCCTGGAACGAAATGCTTTGGTCGGCCTGGATAAAGCCCATCAGACGCCCGGTATCCTGTTCAGGGAAGAAGGTTTTCGGGATGCTGATATACAGCCAGACGTTGAGCGCAACGGTGGCGAGGAACACCGCCAGCACCCAGCGCGAGTGGCCGAGCACCCAGTTCAGCGAGCGTCCGTAACCCTGCTGCAGCGCCAGCAGCATTTTGCCGAAGCCGCGTGCGCGCCGCTGCGAACGCGCCGGCTGGTGGCGCAGCAAATAGGCACACATCATCGGCGTGAGCGTCAGCGAGACGATGAGCGACAGCCCGATCGATACCGACAGGGTGACGGCGAACTCGCGGAATAGCCGGCCGGGCAGGCCTTCCATCAGCAGCAGCGGGATAAACACCGCCACCAGCGAAACGCTCATCGACAGCACGGTGAAGCCGACTTCCCGCGCGCCCAGCAGCGCGGCGTTGATCGGTTTCATGCCGGCCTCGACGTGGCGGGAAATGTTTTCCAGCACCACGATGGCGTCGTCCACCACAAAGCCGGTGGCGATGGTCAGCGCCATCAGCGACAGGTTGTTGAGGCTGAAGCCGCACAGATACATGGCGGCGAACGAGCCGATCAGCGACACCGGCACGGCGACCGCCGGGATCAGCGTGGCTCGCCCGGAGCGCAGGAAGATGAACACCACCAGGATCACCAGCCCGATGGCGATCGCCAGCGACTGTTCCACCTCGGCCAGCGACGCGCGGATGGTTGGCGAACGATCCTGCGCGACGTTGAGTTGAATCGAGGCCGGGATATTCTCCTGCAGGGCGGGCAGCTCGGCGCGAATGCGATCGACGGTTTCGATGATGTTGGCGTCCGGCGCGCGGCTGATGGCCAGAATGATCGCCGGTTTGGCGTCGGTCATCCCGGCGTTACGCACGTCTTGCACCGAGTCTTTGACCTCGGCCACGTCGGCTAAACGCACCGCCGAGCCGTTGTTGTAATGAATGATCAGCGGACGATAAGCATCGGCGGTTTTCAGCGCGTCGTTGGCCTGGATCTGCCAGCGCTGCTGCGGGTTTTCCACGGCGCCCTGCGGACGGCGCACGTTGGCGTTGGCGATGGCCTGCCGCACGCTGTCCAGCGACACGTCCTGATTGAACAGCGCCGAAGGGTTCAGCTCCACCCGCACCGCCGGCAGCGAGCTGCCGCCTACGGAAACGTCGCCGACGCCCTCGGTCTGGCTGATCTTCTGCGCCAGCTGGGTGGAGGCGAAATCGTAAAGCTGCCCCTGGCTGTAGGTGTCCGAGGTCAGCGTCAGGATCATGATCGGCGCGTCGGAAGGGTTGACCTTACGGTAGCTGGGGCGGCTCGGCATGCCGGTCGGCAGCAGGCTTTGCGCGGCGTTGATCGCCGCCTGCACGTCGCGCGCGGCGCCGTTGATGTCGCGATCGAGATCGAACTGCAAAATGACGCGGGTACTGCCGAGCGAACTCATCGAGGTCATTTCGTTAACCCCGGCGATGCGGCCCAGCGCGCGCTCCAGCGGCGTCGCCACCGAGGACGCCATGGTTTCCGGCGAGGCGCCCGGCAGCGACGCGCTGATCGAAATCACCGGAAAATCCACCTGCGGCAGCGGCGACACCGGCAGCAGGCGAAAGCCGATCGCGCCGCTGATGGCGATGGCCAGCGTCAGCAGGGTGGTGGCCACCGGCCGGTGAATGAACAGGGCGAAGAATTTCACGGCAGCTCCTGCGTATCCAGCTGGCGATGCGTGTTGCGCGCCAGCTTGTCAAACAGCAGGTAGATCACCGGCGTGGTGAACAGCGTCAGGATCTGGCTCATGATCAAACCGCCGACCATACAGACGCCGAGCGGATGCCGCAGCTCCGCGCCGACGCCGGTGCTCAGCATCAGCGGCAGCGCGCCGAGCAAGGCCGCCAGCGTGGTCATCAAGATCGGCCGGAAACGCAGCAGACAGGCCTGATAGATGGCGTCGCGCGGCGATAAACCCTGCTCGCGTTCCGCCGCCAGCGCGAAGTCGATCATCATGATGGCGTTCTTCTTCACAATGCCGATCAGCAGGATGATGCCGATGATGGCGATCACGTCCAGCTCGCTGCCGGCCAACATCAGCGCCAACAGGGCGCCGACCCCGGCGGTCGGCAGGGTGGAGAGGATGGTGACCGGATGAATGAAGCTTTCATACAGCACGCCCAGCACGATGTACATCGCCACCACCGCCGCCAAAATCAGCCACAGCGTGCTGCCGAGCGCCGCCTGGAAGGCCAGGGTCGCCCCCTGGAATTGGGTGGTGATGTCCCTTGGCATATTGAGATTTTTTTCCGCCTGGGTGACCGCGTCGACCGCCTCGCCGAGCGAGTAGCCGTCGGCGACGTTGAATGAAACGGTGGCCGACGGGAACTGGTCGAGATGGTTCACCGACAGCGGGCCGAAGCGCTCTTCGATTTTGGCGATGGCGCTCAGCGGCACCACGGCGCCGTCGTTGCCGCTCAGACGGATCTCATTGAGCGCCGCCAACCCCGGTGTCGTGCTGACGTCGTGCTCCAGCACCACGCGGTATTGATTGGCCTGGGTGTAGATGGTGGAGATCAGGCGCTGGCCGAACGCGTTGTACAGCGCATTGTCCACGTCGCTCATGGTGACGCCGAGGCGGGAGGCCGAATCGCGATCGACGTTGACATAGGCCACCAGCCCCTGATCCTGCCAGTCGCTGGTGACGTCCGCCAGCTGCGGGGTTTGCTTCAGCTCATCCATCAGCTGCGGCACCCACAGGCTGAGATCGTCCAGCGACATCGCCTGCAGGGTGAACTGGTACTGGGTGCGGCTGACCTGGGTATCGATGGTCAGATCCTGCACCGGTTGCAGATACAGTTTCACGCCGGGGAACTGCGCCGTTTGCTGCTGCAGGCGGCTGATGATCGCCGGAATGCGCTCGCTGCGTTCGCTCAGCGGCTTCAGGTTGATCTGCAGCCGGCCGCTGTTGAGCGTGGCGTTGCTGCCGTCGACGCCGACGAACGAGGTCAGGCTCTCCACCGCCGGATCTTTGAGGATCTGCGCCGCGACCTGCTGCTGGCGCTCGGCCATGTTGCTGAACGAGACGCTCTGCGGCGCCTCCAGCGTGCCCTGAATGATGCCGTTGTCCTGCACCGGGAAGAAACCTTTCGGGATCAGCAGGTACAGCAATACCGTCAGCGCCAGCGTGCCCACGGCCACGCCGAGCGTCAGCCAGGGATGGTTAAGCACCGTTTTCAGCCACTTGCCATATTGCGCGATCACCCGGTCGAAAAAGCGTTCGGAGGCGGCGGAAAAACGGTTCTGCTTGCGCAGCGATTCGTGGCTGAGCATGCGTGCGCACATCATCGGCGTCAGCGTCAGCGACACCACGGCGGAGATCAAAATTGCCACCGCCAGCGTGACGGCGAACTCGCGGAACAGGCGGCCGACGATGTCGCCCATGAACAGCAGCGGGATCAGCACCGCCACCAGCGAGAAGGTCAGAGAGATGATGGTGAAGCCGATCTCGCCGGCCCCTTTCAACGCGGCGTCGAGCGGTTTTTCCCCTTTCTCGATGTAGCGCGAGATGTTCTCGATCACCACGATGGCGTCGTCCACCACGAAGCCGGTGGCGATGGTCAGCGCCATCAGCGTCAGGTTGTTGATGGAGAAGCCAAGGAAGTACATGGCGGCGAAGGTGCCCACCAGCGACAGCGGCACCGCCACGCTGGGGATAATGGTCGCCGGCACGTTGCGCAGGAACACGTAGATCACCATCACCACCAGCGCGATCGCCAGCAGCAGCTCGAACTGCACGTCGCTGACCGAGGCGCGGATGGTGGTGGTGCGATCGGTCAACACCTTGACGTCGACTGACTTGGGCAGGCTTTTAATCAGCGTCGGCAGCATTTCGCGGATGCTGTCGGCGGTGGTGATGACGTTGACGCCGGGCTGGCGTTGGATGTTCAGCACGATCGCCTGTTGCTTGTTGGCCCAGGCCGCCAGTCGGGTATTTTCCGCCCCTTGTTCGATGGTGGCGATATCCTGCAGGCGGATCGCCGCGCCGTTCTGATAGGCGACGATCAGCTGGCGATAGTCGTCGGCAGATTTCATTTGGTCGTTGGCGGAGAGGGTGACCGATCGGGTCGGGCCGTCAAGGCTGCCTTTCGCCGAGTTGACGTTGGCGTTGCTGATGGCGGCGCGAATGGTTTCACTGTTCAGGCCATAGGCGGCGACCGCCGCCGCGTTCAATTTTACGCGCACTGCCGGGCGTTGGCCGCCGGCCAGCGTCACCAGGCCGACGCCGGTCACCTGAGAAATTTTTTGCGCCACGCGGGTTTCCACCATGTCTTCCACCTGCGTCATCGGCATGGCGGTGGAGGTCACGGCCAGCGTCAGGATCGGCGGATCGGCGGGGTTAACCTTGCTGTAGATCGGCGGGTAAGGCAAATCGGTCGGCAGCAGGTTGGTGGCGGAGTTGATCGCCGCCTGCACTTCCTGCTCCGCGACGTCGAGCGGCAGCGCCAACTGGAACTGCAGTGTGACCACCGAGGCGCCGCCGGAGCTTTGCGACGCCATTTGCTTCAGGCCGGACATCTGGCCGAACTGGCGTTCCAGCGGCGCGGTAATGGCGGAGGTCACCACGTCCGGGCTGGCGCCGGGGTACAGCGTCACCACCTGGATAGTGGGGTAATCCACCTCCGGCAGGGCGGACACCGGCAGCGCGCGATAACCGATAATCCCCGCCAGCAATATTGCCACCATCAGCAGCGTGGTGGCGACCGGACGCAGAATAAACAGGCGGGACGGACCGCCGCCGGCGTTGGGAGGCATCACCTGCATCAGGACTTCCTCTGAACGTCAGGTTCGCGCTTGGCGTTGGCCGCCGCCGGCGCTTCGCTCGGCGCGAGCACTTCCACCTGCATGCCTTCGGTCAGGCGATCGATGCCGTCGGTCACCACCCGATCGCCGGCGTTGAGACCGGCGCTGATCACCACCTGCCGGCTGTCCTGCACGCCGGCGGTGACCCGATGTTTGCTGACCTTGTTGTCTTCGCCGAGCGTCCAAACGAAGTTGCCCTCGTTGCCCATCTGCAGCGCAGCGGTCGGGATCACCACCGCATCGTGCAGGGTATCCACCTGCAGCCGCGCGTTGACGAACTGATTGGGGAACAGCGCGTCATCTTCGTTGGCGAAGCGCGCTTTCAGCTTGATGGTGCCGGTGGCGGTATCAATCTGGTTGTCCAGGCTCAGCAGCGAACCGGTCGTCAGCTTGTTCTGGTTGGTGCGATCCCAGGCTTCGACGCTCACCGGCCCGGCTTTTTGCGCCTTGAGCAGATCGGCGATGTTGCCTTCGGGCAGCGTGAACACCACGTCGATCGGGTGCGTCTGCGTGATCACCACCAGACCGGTGGTGCTGCCGCTGGTAACGTAGTTGCCGACGTCGACCAGTTTCAGGCCGACGCGGCCGTCGATTGGCGCAGTGATGCGGCTGTAGGTGATCTGCAGTTTGGCGCTGTCGACCGCGCCCTGATCGGCCTTGATCGCGCCTTCGGTCTGCTGCACCAGCGAGGCCTGCGTATCCAGCTCCTGACGGGACACCAGATTGGTTTTCACCAGCTGCTGATAGCGCGCCAGATCGCGTCGGGCGTTGGCCAGCGTGGCCTGATCTTTTGCCAACTGCCCCTGAGCCTGGGTCAACTGAACCTGGAATGGCCGGGGATCGATTTCCGCCAGCAGATCGCCGGCTTTGACCTGCTGGCCTTCGGTAAAGTGGATCGCCATCAGTTGGCCATCGACCCGGCTGGTGACGGTCACGGTATTGGCGGCGGTGGCGGTGCCCAAGCCGGAAAGATAGCGTGGCACCGTCTGTTGCGTGGCGGTCGCCGCTTGCACCGGCGACATCGGCGCGCCGCGTCTGCCGCCCGCCGCGCGGCCCGCTCCCGTTTTACCGGCGGCCTGGTGCGCGCCCGGCGTCGTCCCAGCGGTCGGTTGGGCGGCGCTGAAATGGCGCCAGGCCAGAACGGCGACGATGATCGCAATCGCCGCAACCAGCAGGCGCAGCAGCAGGGAACGACGTTGGGGTTTTGCATTCATGGTGGTGAAAATTCTCTCCAAAAGGCAGGGGCGCGGGCACTCATTGCCACAAAAATGACACTCCTTACAGGATACTAGTTTAGCCAGCGAAGACGGCATAAAAATGAAGGAAATATGGAGGAACCGTCAGCATTGTCTTAATAAGTGGGTGATTTGAGCGTGCTATGTTTATAAGTGATTTATTCCGGCTTATAGCCAATACGTTTTAACGATTTCCTGTATTTGGCGCTAATAATTAACAGGCAAATCATTTAACCCATGGAGCCTTTGTGATGAGCAAGAAACAACTGGGTCGTTCAGGCATTCAGGTGCCGGCGTTAACCTTCGGTGGCAACGTGTTCGGCTGGACGGCGGATCAAGCGACCTCGTTCAGCCTGCTGGATGCGCTGGTGGACAATCAGCTCAACTTTATCGATACCGCCGACGTTTATTCCAGCTGGGCGCCGGGCAACCGGGGCGGCGAATCGGAAACCGTCATCGGCGAATGGCTGAAGAAGAGCGGCAAGCGCGACCAGGTGATCATCGCCACCAAGGTGGGCAAACCGATGGGCGAAGGCAAGCAGGGGCTGTCGCCGCGCTATATTCAGCAGGCGGTGGAGGACTCGCTGCGTCGCCTGCAAACCGATTATATCGATCTTTATCAGTCGCACGACGATGACCGCGATACGCCGCTGGAAGAGACGCTGGCGGCGTTCGATGCGCTGATCAAGGCCGGCAAGGTGCGGGCGATCGGCGCCTCCAACTATCAGGCGGATCGCCTGGAAGAAGCGCTGCGGGTGAGCGAGAGCAACGGATTGGCGCGCTACGAAACCCTGCAGCCGGAATATAACCTGTATGCGCGCGAAGGGTATGAAGCCGAGCTGGAAGGCGTGGCGCAGCGCCATGGCCTCGGGGTGATCAACTTCTTCGCGCTGGCCAGTGGTTTTCTGACCGGCAAATACCGCAGCAAAGCGGACGAGGGCAAAAGCCAGCGCGGCGATCGCATCGTCGAACGCTACCTGAACCCGCGCGGTTTCCGCATTCTGGCGGCGCTGGATCAGGTGGCGGGCAAACACGGCAGCTCCCCGGCGCAGGTTTCGCTGGCCTGGCTGATAGCGCGCCCGAGCATCACCGCGCCGATCGTCAGTGCGACCTCGTTGCCGCAGCTGGATGAGTTGGTCAGCGCCACCCGCCTGACGCTGGATGCGGACGACATTCAGGCGCTGAACGACGCCAGCGCCGAGTAGGGGGCGTTACCCGGTGGCGATTTTGCTCTATGCTGAAGGGGTTAACATGGCCCATTCAGGAACCCGCAATGTCTGGTGATACCATCAACGACCTCGCGACGCTGGAACAGCTGTACGGCAAACCCGCCGCGCCCTCGGTTTTTAAAGAAGTCAGCTATATTCACCCGGCGTACCGCCCGTTTATCGAGGCGGCGCCGTTTGCCGCGCTCTCGACGGTCGGGCCGGACGGCATGGATGTTTCTCCGCGCGGCGATCCGGCCGGTTTTATCCATATCGAAGACGAGAAAACCCTACTGCTGCCGGACCGTCGCGGCAATAACCGCATCGACAGCCTGCGCAATATCCTGCACGACAACCGGGTGGCGCTGCTGTTGCTGATCCCCGGCATCGGCGAAACGCTGCGGATTAACGGGCGGGCGGAAATCGTGGTGGCGCCGGCGATGCTGCAGCGCTTCGTCCATCGCAACCAGCTGCCGCGTTCGGTGCTGCGCATTCGGGTGGAGGCGGTGTTCTTCCAGTGCAGCCGGGCGATCTTGCGTTCGGGATTGTGGGAAGAGGGCAGCCGCCTCGAACGTTCGGCGCTGCCCAGCCCCGGCCATATTTTGGCCGCGGTGAGCCAAACGCGCTTCGACGGTGAGGAGTACGACAGCGCGCTGCCGCAGCGACTGAAGGATACGCTGTATTAATCGCCGTGGCGTTCGCGCCACATTTGCCGGTTCAGCCGATACAAGACGTGCTTTTGCAGCGGATGGCCCGTCGGCAGGCGCGGATGCAGGAAGGTTTCGCCGTCAAACTGCATGCCGATGCGCGTCATCACCCGGCGCGACGGCTGGTTATTTTCGGCGGTGAAGGACACCACTTCCGGCAAGCGCAGCGTGTCGAAGGCGTACGCCAGCGCGGCGCGCGCCGCTTCAGCGGCGTAGCCGTTGCCCCAGTGAGCCGCCGCCAGCCGCCAGCCAATCTCCACGCAGGGGGCACAAGGCAGATCGTCGCCCGGCCGCGCCAGCCCGACAAAACCGATAAAAGGCGCGCCGCCTTTCACTTCCACCGCCCATAGCCCCCAGCTATGTTGTTGCATGAAGGCGCGGATGCGTTCGGCCTGCGCGTGGCTTTCCTCGGCCGTCATCGTCGCCGGGAAATAGCGCATCACCTGCGGATCGGCGTTAAGCGCGGCGAAGGCCGGCAGATCGTCGTCGCGCCAGGCGCGCAGCCGCAGCCTGGCGCTGTCGAGGGTAAGGATGGTCGACATGATACATAGCCTCCAATGAACAAGGGCGCGGCGAGCCGCGCCCTTGGGCTGTCAACGGAACAGCGTTTGCGCCCAGCGCGCCAGCCCGGCGGTGACCGAGCCGAAGTCGTTGCCGCCGACGATCGGAATGCCCGGCAGCTGCTGTTGCAGCGCGGCGCGCAGCAGGGGTGAGCGCGCGCTGCCGCCGGTCAGGTAGATCACCTGCGGCGCGGTCTGGCTGCTGGCCAGCGCGGCGCTGACCTGCTCCTGAATGCGCATCAACGGCTGCGAAATGGCGTCGGCGAGCTGAGCCTGGCTGATGCTCTCCGCCAGATCGGCCTGCACGAAATTGAGCGGCGCGCTGATGGCCGTTTGGCCGGACAGGGCGATCTTACTCTCTTCGGCCGCCCGCACCAATCGGTAGCTCAGGCGCTGTTGGTACACTTTCAGCAGGCGTTTGACCTTTTCCGGCTCCGCCGCGTCGAGGATCAGATCGCGCAGCACGCGGCCGTTGGCGGCGCTGTAGAAGTCATTTTGCGCCGGCACGTCGTTGGTCGCCACCGCGTTCCAGTAAGGCAGCGCCGGCAGGGCGATGCCCTTCGCGGTTTCGCCGCCCAGGCCGAACAGCGGCATCAGCTGTTTGAAGGCCAGCATGATGTCCAGATCGTTACCGCCGACCCGGCAGCCGCTGTGGCCCAGCAGGCTCTGCTGGCGATCGGCGCGGTCGCGCCACTGCGGCCCCATCAGCAGCACCGAGCAGTCGGTGGTGCCGCCGCCGATGTCCACCACCAGCACGGTTTGCTCTTCGCTCAGCGTCGCCTCGAAGTCCAGCCCCGCCGCCACCGGCTCGAACTGGAATTCAATGTCCTTGAAACCGGCACGTTCGGCGGCGCGCTGCAAAATGCCCTGCGCCTGCCGGTTGGCTTCGTCGCCGCCGATGCCCTGGAAGTTGATCGGCCGGCCGATCACCGCCTGATCGATGCCGGTCTGCAGCACGTTTTCCGCCTGGCGTTTGATGTGGAACATCATGGCGCACACCAGGTCTTCGAACAGCGCGATCTGCTGCGGTTTCAGGCCGTTGGCGCCGAGGAAGGACTTCGGCGAGCGCACGAAGTACACCTCTTCGGGATCTTCCATATAGTGCGCCAGCGCCTGCAGGCCGAACAGCACGCTGTCGCCGTTGACCGGAATGTCTTCTTCGCGGTTGTAACTGATGGCGCGGCGCAGCAGCTGCTGGTTTTCTTCGCTGCCGGTCGGCACCTGCCAATGGCGGTGCAGGCATTCGCTCACCGCTTCGCGGGTCGGCGCGCACAGCATCGAAGGCAGATACGGCTCGTTGTTTTCCAGCGTCAACAGCTCGGGGCCGTGGTCGCGCATCACTGCAACGGAACAGTTGGCTGTCCCGTAATCGAATCCAATAAACATCTCTTTTTTGTCCCCATGCCAATGAAGGGGGGCGACTTTACCCGAGACGGGGCCGGCGGGCAATGCACCAATGCGCGAGTGTCGAAAAATTTAGCGGGCGCGGCGGCGGCGTGCTTAACTTAATGTCCGAATTCCGCACGTCAGCGCGCCAGCCGAGTCCCATAATGCAGAAAAAACCGAACCCGAGCGTTGCCATGAATACTCAACAGCAAGCGTTGTACGACGCGCTGCGCGCGCGTGACCGCAAATTCGACGGCCGTTTTTTCGTCGGCGTCTCTTCCACCGGCATCTATTGTCGTCCGGTGTGCAGCGCCCGCACGCCAAAGCGGGAAAACTGCACCTTTTATCCGAGCGCGGCGGCGGCTGAACTGGCGGGGTTTCGCCCCTGCCTCAAATGCCGACCGGAACTGGCCCCTGGCCTGGCGCTGATCGATCTGGGCAACCGCTATGCCCAGGTGGCGGTGCAGCTCATCGAGCAAGGCTATCTGTCCGAGCACAGCTGCGAAGCGCTGGCGGCGCGGCTGGGCATTTCCGATCGCCACCTGCGGCGTATCTTCGCCGAACAGTTTGGCGCTTCGCCGATCGATTACGCGCAGTCGCACCGGTTGCTACAGGCCAAGCGTCTGCTGGCGGATACCGACCTGCCGCTCAGCGAGGTGGCGTTCGCCGCCGGTTTCGGCAGCCTGCGGCGTTTCAACGAGCTGTTCAAGGCGCGCTACCGCCTGATCCCGTCGGCGCTGCGCAGCGGCGGCGCGCGCGGTGAACGGGCGGCCGCCAGCGGGTTGGTGTTTCACCTGGGCTATCGGCCGCCCTATGACTGGGCGCGCATGCTGAATTTCTTGCAGGCGCGCGCCGTGCAGGGCGTGGAGCGGGTCGAGGGGCGCCGCTACCTGCGCTCGATCGCCGTCAGCCAGGGTGGCACTGAACACCGCGGCTGGTTCAGCGTGCAGCCGGAAGAGGCGCGCAATCGGGTTCGGGTCGAGATCGCGCCGACGCTCAGTTTGGTGACGACGGAGGTGTTGCGCCGGGTCCGCTTGCTGTTTGATCTGGACGCCGCGCCGGATCGCATTAATGAGGCGCTGGGCTCGCTGGCGGCCGATGCGCCGGGATTGCGCCTGCCGGGCTGCGTGAACAGTTTCGAGCAGGCGACGCGTGCGGTGCTGGGGCAACTGGTCAGCGTGAAAATGGCGGCGACCTTCGCCGGGCGGATGGCCGAACGTTGGGGCGAAGCGCTGGCGACGCCGCATGAGGGCATCACCCACGTTTTCCCCACCGCAGGACGGGTGGCGCAGCTGCAGCCCGAAGAACTGCGCCCGCTCGGGGTGCAGGTGAAGCGTGCGGCGGCGCTGATCGAGATTGCCCGCGCGCTGGGCGAAGGGCGGCTGCAGCTCGACAACGTGCTGGATATCGAACAGGGCATCAAGGCGCTGACCGCGCTGCCCGGTATCGGCAACTGGACCGCCAGCTATATCGCGATGCGCGCCTGGTCGTGGCCGGACGTGTTCCTGGCCGGCGACTACCTGATCAAACAGCGTTTCCCTGGCATGACGCCGCGCCAGATTGAACGCTACGCCGAGCGCTGGCGCCCGTGGCGCTCTTACGCCACGCTGCACCTGTGGCACAACGGCGGCTGGGCGCCGGAAGGGGAGAGTTGAACGTGGCTAGCGGGGGGACTCGATCAGCTGCAGCAAGCGGCTCATGCCTTCACGCATCAGGAACGCCAGCAGCTTTTCCCGTTCGGCCGGCGTCAGGTGATAGTAATACTCGATCCAGACCCGTATTGGATCCTGGCGTTTGACGTCGTAGTCCGGATGATCGGCCTCGTGCAACGCCGAGAGGCTGCGCGCGCCGAATGGCAGGCTGTCGATATGGTATTCCAGCGCTTTGCCCTGTACGCCGCTGCGGCGGCGACTGACCCAGCCTTCTCGCCGGGCCATCAAATTGACTCCTTGTGGGGTTGAGGGCAACCCCGCCTTCCCCATCAGTTCCCTGGCGGAAAACCATTTCTTTTCCATAGTCCCTTATCCCTGAGTCATCACATGTCGAGGAAAATCAACGGATACGCTGATACTCGCATGGGCGATTCATCTTACTTAATCGTTTAAGCCTAAGGTGTTATTTATATCACTAATCTCGTATGGGTTAACACAATGTGAAATACGGGGGAGTGCGGCGCTGCCCGTGCGACGGCGCCGGTGAGGAAGAGGGATTAGCGAATGCCGAAATAACCGTCGCTGAGCAACACCGCCAGCGGCTGCTCCAGCGCCACCTGATCGCCGTCCGCCAGATCGATGCCGATATCGCGCAGCGCCTGCAGCGTCACCGGCTGGTGGGCCGGCCCGGCGAGCGTCTGCGCCTTGATTCGATGCGCCGCGCCGTTGAGCATCGCGACCATCAGCTCGTCCATCTGGTTGCAGTGCACGTTGGTGATAAAGCGCTCATCGATGCGAATGATGTCGATTCTCTGGTCGCTGAGCTCATCGAAAGCATTGATGTTATGCCCGAAGCCGTTGACGATCAGCCGGCAGCCCTGCTGCTGCAGTTCGCGGAGAAATGCCCGACACTGCGCGGCGTGTTCCAGTATCGCGGCCTCGTCGACGCTGAACAGCAGCGCCTGCGGCGGCAGCGAGGAAGCGCGCACCGTTTCCGTCAGCTCGCGCTGGAAGTCGGCGCTGAGCAGACTGTCGATAGCCAGCGGCAGCGCGAGCGACAGCCCTTTGCGTTTGATGTCGTCGGCATATTTCACCAGCAGTTGCGCCGCCGTCCAACGGTCGATGTCCGGCATCAGGCCGTACAGCTGCGCGGCGGCGATGAACGCCTCGTGCGACAGCGGGCACTCGTCCGGCGCCATCACCTGCAGCTTCACCTGGTGAAACGCGGCCGACAGCGGCGTCGCCGGCGGCGCGACCGCATGAGTCAGCAGCCGCAGTTGCCCCTCGCTGATGATCGTCTGCACTTCCTGCAGGCTCAGCACCTCGTGCTGCCGCTCCAGCCGCTGTTTCTGCCGCGTTTCGTACAGATAAACCTGGCCGCGCCCCTGGTGCTTGGCGGTGTAGCAGGCGATATCGGCCTGCGCCAGCAGTTCGCTGCTTTTGGCGTCGGCGCTGATGCGTGTGATGCCGGCGCTGGCGCCGACGCGGTAAATCTTCCCTTCCCAGTAGAACGGGTGCTGGCTGATTTGATTAACCACTTGCTGCACCAGCGATTTGGCCTGTTCCAGCCGGCAGTCGTACAGGATCAGCCCGAACTCGTCGCCGCCCAGCCGGGCCAGGCAGTCGCTATGGCGCAGCTGATGCCGCATCAGCTGGGCGATGTCCCGCAGCAGGGCATCGCCCGCCGCATGGCCGGCGGTGTCGTTCACCGCCTTGAACCGATCCAGATCGAGGAACACCAGCGAATGCGGCGACGACGGTTCCCCGCCGGCGACGATCGCCGCTTTCAGCTGTTTCTCGAAGCGGGTGCGGTTCGGCAACCCGGTCAGCGCATCGTGCGAGGCGCTGTAGCTGAGCTTTTTCATCAGTTCGCGCGAAGCGGTGACGTCCTGCAGCACCATCACCGCACCCATGGTTTCCCCGTCGAGGGTTTTCAGCGGTGAGACCGACTGCTGCACGTCGAAATAACGCCCGTCGCGGCTGTGCAGCACCAGCGCATAATCCGCCGGCCACTGCCGTGGGTATTGCGTGAGGTTTTCGATTTCCGGGCCGTCTTTGCCGTTGGTCAGGCGCACCACGCCGGCGACGGGCATACCGATCGCCAGTTCGAGCGGCCAGCCGCACATCTGTTCCGCCACCGGGTTCATAAAGGTGATACGCAGGTGGCTGTCGGTGGAGATCACCCCTTCGCCGATGGCGTCGAGAGTGATGTGCAGGCGCTCCTTTTCTTCGTGCAGCGCCTCGGCGAGGCTCTTGAGCTCGGTCATGTCGATATTGGTGCCGATCAGGCGCAGCGGCCGACTCTGATCGTCGAGGATCACGTTGCCCTGGCCGCGGATATGGCGCACTTTGCCGCCACGCGTCGTGATGCGAAACTCCATGATGAATGGCCGCGGCTGCGCCAGGAGCTCGGCCAGTTCGCGATCGGTGCGCTCGCGATCTTCCGGCACCAGCAGGGTGCGCCACAACGCCAGCGTCGGCGTTTGGTCGGGGGTGAGATCGTAGAGTTCGAACATGCGCTGATCCCAGGTGAAGTTTTCCTGGCCCATCACCCATTCCCAGATGCCGACGCCGCCCACCTGGTTGGCCAGCGTGATGCGCTCCACCAACCGGTTGTTCTCCGCCTCGCTGCGCTTAAGGTCGCTGATGTCCTCCACCTGAGAGATGAAGTACAACGGCCGGCCTTCGCCGTCGCGCACCAGCGAGACCGCCAGCAGCGCCCAGACCGTCTGGCCGTCGCTGCGGATATAGCGCTTCTCTAGGGTGTAGCTGCTGATATGGCCGTCGAGCAGTTCGTGCAGTTGGGATAGGTCGGCGTTCAGATCGTCCGGGTGGGTGATCTCTTGAAAGGTCAGGCGATAAAGTCTTTCGGGCGGATAGCCGAGCAGCTTGCACAGCGCCTGGTTAACCTGCAGCCATTTGCCCTCCGGCGACACCAGCGCCATGCCGATGGCGGAATACTCCAGCGCGCTGCGAAAGCGGCTTTCGCTCTCGACGATATGTTGCTTTTCCACCCGGAAGGTGTGCATCACCATCGCCATGGCGTGCGCCGGGATCAGGATCAGCAACATCGGCAGATAGAGGCCGAGTTCGCCCAGGAAAGTGTGCCGGGAAGACGTAAGGCGCATCAGGCCCAGCGACAGCAGGACGGTGATCAGCAGGATTGTACAGAAACAGACGGTGAAGGTTTCGAAGCGCGACAGGGCGATAGCCGCCCACAGCAGCGGCAGGATGACGAAGGTAAAGGGGAAGGGCAGATGCGTCAGCGCCAGATAGCTGAAGGCCAGCGATCCCATCAGGGTCAACAGCAGCGGATACGGATTCAGCCCAGCCAACAGGCGGCGGTGATAGGTGAGCCCGAGCGGCGCCAGCGACAGCACCCCTATCGCCTCAGCGATGAACCAGGTGCCGAACGATTGCCAAAACGTCTGGTCCGGCGTGGGGGTCAGTCCGGCGGCCAGCAGCGCGCTGAACAATGGGGTAAATATCACCGCGCAGACCACGAAGCGCAGCCAACAGCCCAGATCGCTCAGCGGATCGATCGCCGGCAGCGTGCGGCGCAGCAGCAGAGCGCACACTGCCGCTTCCAGCAGGTTGATGGCGGCCAGCTTGACGGGAATGGCGCTGAGGCCGAACAGCAGGAAGCTGGCGAGCACGATGCCTGTGCCGCTGGCCAGCAGCGGCAAACCCCAATGACGCGGGGGATGGCGATACAGCACGGCGATCGCGGCGGCGGTCGGGAACCACAGCGGCGTGAAGTGATGAGCCTCACTGGATAACGACAGGCTCAGCAAGGCGAGCAAAAACGTCGCCAGCGCCACGAACAGGGAATGCGTCAGCACGACGCCTTTGTGTGTGCCGAACGTGTTCGGCGCGCTGATCTCCATAGACACCCTTACCGATGGCCTCTGCCTGTGATTGAATTCATGATGTGAATGAATTAAGACGATTTATTGGCAAAGGGTAGTACAGCGTGAGAGGAAAACCTACCGGGAGGGCCGACTTTACTGCATTAGCGCAGGCCCGGCGACAGAATGACGAAAAAGCCGGCGCGGGGCCGGCTTTGAGCGTCTTACAGCAGGAACAGGGTGGCGAGGCCGAGGAAGATGAAGAAGCCGCCGGTGTCGGTCAGCGCGGTGATGAGCACGCTGGAGCCGACCGCCGGATCGCGGCCCAGTTTGAGCATGGTCATCGGGATCACCACGCCCATCAGCGCCGCCAGCAGCAGGTTGAGCAGCATCGCCAGCGTCATTACGCCGCCCATCGCCGCGTCGCCATACAGCAGCCAGGTGATCACGCCCATGATGCCGCCCCACACTACGCCGTTGATGATGGCCACCCCCAACTCTCTGAGCATCAGGCGCGAGATGTTGCCGACTTCGATCTGGTGCAGCGCCAGCGCGCGCACGATCATGGTGATGGTCTGGTTGCCGGTGTTGCCGCCGATGCCGGCGACGATCGGCATCAGCGCCGCCAGCGCCACCAGTTGGGAAATGGTGTGTTCGAACAGGCCGATCACGCGGGAGGCGATGAATGCGGTGCAGAGGTTGATCGCCAGCCAGGCCCAGCGGGTCTTGACCGCCTTGCTGACCGGGGCGAACACGTCTTCTTCCGGGCTCAAACCGCCCATACGGCGCAAATTGGTGTCGCTCTCTTCGTTGACGGCGTCGACGATCTCTTCGATGGTCAGGCGGCCCATCAGTTTGCCTTTGGCATCAACCACCGGGGCGCTGATCAGGTCATAACGTTCGAAGGCGCCGGCCGCATCATCGGCCTTGTCTTCGGGCTGAAAGGTGGCGGGATCGCTGTCCATCACTTCGCGCACCGGGATCTCCGGGTCGTTCAGCAGCACCGCGGTCAGCGGCAGCTCGCCCAGCAGGGTGTTTTTGCGATCGGTGACGAACAGTTTATCGGTGGCGTCGGGAATGGTTTTGCGCATGCGCAAAAAGCGGTGCACCGCGCCGAGCGTGACGTCCGGCCGCACCGTCACCAGTTCGAAATCCATCATCCAGCCGACGCTGTCTTTGGCGTATTGGCTCATCTCGCGCACCTGGGCGCGCTGCTCCGGCTCCAGCGAGGTCAGCAACCGGCCCATCAGGTTACGCGGCAGGTATTGCGCCAGGTAGGCCTGTTCGTCGACATCCAGCGTTTTGATCGCCTTGAGCAGGTCTTTGTCGCTCATTTCCTCGATCAGGCTGTCCCAGACCGGCTCGGCGACTTCCACCAGCGTCTGGCCGCGCTTGCTGTTGCCCACCAGCCGCCACAGCGCCATGCGTTCGTCCTGCGGCAGTGCTTCCAGCAGGTCCGCCAGGTCGGCGGCGTGCATGTCGTCCAGCAGGCCGGTAATTTCCGCCGTTTGGTTCAGCCGTTCGCTTTGGCTGAGGGCGTGTTCATCCCCCGGCCGGCCGAGAATGCCGTCGACCAATTCCTTATTGTTCAACAACAGAGTAAGAATGCGCTGGCGGTGTTCAGCGACTTTTTTGACGTTATGGGTTGCGGCTGACATGGTGTTCCTTAACGGGCGCTCGGCGTTCCTGACGCAGGCTCATTAAAAGATAGAGCATAGCGAGTGCCGGAGTCATTTTTATGAAACGGACGGGGCGCGGCGGTTATTCAGAGGAGGCGTCCTGTTGCGGCGCGCTGACTTCGGCGGCGTTTTGCGCAGCGGCCTGCTTTTTTTCCTGATGATGAGGCACCGCCACCACGGCGGCGTACAGCAGTCGGCCGACTAAAATGATAAAGCTGATAAACAACACTATCTTCGTCATCTGTCCGGTGGTTTTCTTGCGCATATATCACCCGGTATGCCGGTGTCCTGTGTTATTCGCTCGAGAATTTGTAACCGGATTTTAGGCGCTGATGACAAAAGTTGTCCATTTTTTTCCGGCGGGCGGCGCGCCGTATTAGGGTTTCGTTTAGGTTGACGAGGCGGGCGGAAAGAAAAACCCCCTGGCTGGCAGGGGGCGGGGGATCAGGCGGAGCGCTGTTCGTCTTGCGAGCCTTCTTCGTCGATCAGCAGCTTCCAGCCGACGACGTCGTTCCAGTAGGCCTGCTCGCGCTCGAAGTCCAGCTGCACCAGGTTGTTTTGCGCCAGGTAGCCGGCCGGGAAGCGCAGCGTCCAGTGGTTGTCGTCGGTGGTCAGGCGCAGCGTTTCCGGCGTGGTGGTCGACTGGCGCTGGTTGTTGAGCAGGGTGCTCAGACGCAGCAGCTGGATCAGCGGCAGGTAGTGTTTCTTTTTGAACAGGTTGAGGCGCGGCAGCTCTTCCAGCTTGATCGCCTTGCGGTGGAAACGCACCAACGCCGCCAACAGCAGCTGCTGTTCCTGGTTAAAGCCAGGCAGATTGGAGTTTTGCAGAATGTAGGCCGAATGGCGATGCATGCCGCTGTGGTTGATGCTCAGCCCCACCTCGTGCAGCATGGCGGCCCATTTCAGCAGAGCTTCCAGCTGCGGATGCGCCAACTTGGTGTTTTGCGCCATCCACTGCGAGTAGAGCAGTTCGGTGGTTTCCAGCACCCGCTTGGCCTGTTCGCGGTCGATGTTGTAGTGATCGGCCAGACTCTTGGCGGTGCGGCTGCGGATGTCCTGGTGGCGGAAACGGCCTTCCATTTCATACAGCACGCCTTCGCGCAGCGCGCCGTCGGACAAGCGCAGATCGCGGATCGCCAGCGCGTCGAACACGCCGCACAGGATAGCCAACCCCGGCACGAATACCGATTGGCGGTCTTCCGACAGCCCCGGCAGGCTCAGCGAGCCGAAGCTTTTGAACTGCAGCACCTGTTCGGCGAGCATTTCCAGGCGTTCCAGGGTGATGAGACCGTCTTTTTCTCCCATCGCCACCAGCACTTCGTGGGCGGCCTTGATGGTACCCGAGGCGCCCAGCGCGTACTGCCAGCCCTGAATGCGGTACTGCCAGGCCAGCGTTTCCAGCTTCTGTGCCGCCGCCAGCCGCGCGCGGCGGAAGTTGTTTTTGCTGATCTCTCCGCCCGGGAAGAACAGCTGGGCGAAGCTGACGCAGCCCATGCGGCGGCTTTCCGCCAGCAGCGGCTCGAAGTCTTCGCCGATCACCAGCTCGGTGGAGCCGCCGCCGATGTCGATCACCAGCTTGCGGCCTTTCTCCGGCTGGGTGTGTTCCACGCCCATGAAGATCAGGCGCGCCTCTTCCTGACCGGCGATGATTTCGATCGGGTAGGGGATCACTTTGGCGGCGCGCTTGAGGAATACTTCGGCGTTCACCGCCTGACGCAGGGTGTGGGTCCCGACGATGGTGACGTTATCCGCCGGGAAGCCCTGCAGCCGTTCGGCAAACAGCGCCAGGCAGGCCAGGCCGCGTTCTATCGCCTCTTCACTGAGTACGTTGTTGCTGTCCAATCCGTCGGCGAGATGTACCCGTTGTTTCAAACGGCCCAATACCTGTAAAGCGCCGTTGACGACGCGGGCGATCACCATGTGGAAGCTGTTCGACCCGAGGTCGATGGCGGCGATTTCCTGCGGTTTGTTCGATGCAGTGTTTTTTAGCGGCATAGTTGCTGGCCTACTGTCCTGGTTGTTCCAGAGCTTTTAAATACTCGTAAATAGCCACCTGGGCGCGCACTTTGCGGCGGTTGCCGCGCGGCACGTACTGGTTGCTCAGTTCTTTATCCACATAACGGGCCTTGACCGTATCGCTGAACAGGATCTCCAGAATGTCCAGAACGCGCTGTTTCAGCGCCGGATCCAGCAGCGATACCGCCACTTCGATACGGTAATCTATGTTGCGGGTCATCCAGTCGGCGGAGGACAGATACACCCGTTTGTCACCTTTATTGTCGAAAACGTAAACCCGATCGTGTTCCAAAAAGCGATCGACGATGCTGATCACCTGAATATTGTCGCTGATCCCCGGCAGGTTGGGAATCAGGGAACACATGCCCCGCACCAGCAGGCGGATCTTCACGCCGGCGCCGGACGCGGTATATAACCGATCTACCAGTCCTTTATCCACCAGATTATTTATTTTCAACATAATGCCGGCCTGTTCCCCGGCCTGCGCGTTGACGATTTCGTTGTCGATCAGCTCATACAGCTTCAGGCGCGAGTTCTGCGGCGACACCATCAGGTTGTCGAAGGTGACCGGCCGGTAGGGGTTCTCGATAAAGTTGAATACCCGGCGCACCTCGTTGGTGATGCGTGAATCGGCGGTCAACAGCGAATAGTCGGTGTAGATGCGCGCGGTTTTTTCGTTAAAGTTGCCGGTGCCGATATGAGCATAGCGCACAATGTCATCGCCTTCACGGCGTGAAATCAGGAACAGCTTGGCGTGGATTTTCAGGCCCGGCGCGGAGAAGATCACGTGTACGCCGGCCTCGGTCAGGCGCTTCGCCCAGTGAATGTTGGCTTCTTCGTCGAAGCGCGCCTGCAGCTCGACCACCACCGTGACCTTCTTGCCGTTGTGCGCGGCGTGGATCATCGATTCGATGATGCGCGAATCTTTCGCCACTCGGTAGATGTTGATTTTGATCGCCAACACGCTCGGATCGAACGACGCCTGGCGCAGCAGCTCCAGCACGTGCTCGAAGGTGTGGTACGGGTAGTAGAGCAGCACGTCTTTTTCACGAATGGCGTCGAAGCCGTTGCGGAAACCGTCGAACCAGATGTGGCGCAGGCGCGGCAGCGGCTTGTTGACCAGATTGGCCTTGCCGACGTTCGGGAAACTGATGAAATCTTTGAAGTTGTGGTAGCGGCCACCGGCGATCACCGAATCGTAGTTGGAGATGCCCAGCTTGCCGCGCAGCAGTTCCACCATTTCGTTCGGCATGTCGCGCTGATAAACAAAGCGCACCGGCTCGGCGGTCAGGCGCTGTTTCAGGCTGGAGGACATCAGTTCCAGCAGGCTGGATTCCATTTCGGTGACCAGATCGTACTCCGCGTCGCGGGTCATTTTCATCGAATAGGCGTTGAGCGCATCGTAGTCGAAGAAGCCCTTGAAGATATCGTCTAGGCAGTAACGCAGAATGTTGTCCAGCAGGATCATTGGCTTACGGCGGCGCGGCGCTTCCGGCGGCAGATTGACGAAGCGCGGCACCTTGTCGGACGGGATCTCCAGCAGCGCATAGTCGGTGCGGGCGCCGCGGATGATCTCCACCGCCAGATAGGTGTAGTCGTCTTTCAGGAACTGCACCAGGTTGGTGTCGTGGTTGATCAGGATCGGCGTGATGTGCTGGCGCAGATGCTGTTTGAAATATTGCCGCAGCCAGATTTGCTGGTTCTCGGACACCTGGCGTTCGTTGATCAGGAAGATCTGGTTGCGGGCCATTTCCAGCAGCAGATCGTTGTACAGGCCGTCGAACTCCTGATCGGTTTTCAGCACCTTGGCCTGGATCTTTTTCAGCAGGTGGCGCGAGGAACCGGCGGAGCCTTGCTCTTCGCTGATCAGGATGCGCCGTTTGAGATCGGCGAAGCGGACTTTATAGAACTCGTCGAGGTTGTTGGAGTAAATGCCCAGAAAACGCATACGTTCAATCAGGGGATTGCTCTTATCTGCGGCTTCCTGCAACACGCGTTCATTAAAGGATAACCAGCTTAGTTCTTTTTCGATGTAGAGCTTTTCCTGACCCATTGCCACTCCAGTTCAAATTTAGAATAGGATCCGGGACGCAGCGCCCGGATGCCGCTCTAGTGTCCTTCATCATTATTGCGAGAGATTGACAGGAAAGTCCAACATATCCATTGCGTTGGCGCGCGGCGTTTTTCGGCGGCAATAAATTTTCCCCGCGGCGGGATGCTCGGCAGTAAAACGATCAGCATGAAATGACGGCTAGCAGGCTTATTCTTGGCGTTATAAAGCGTGTTTATGGTCATTTTTCAGCAATATATCAAATTCATATTGTCTGTTGGCAGTGTAAAAAACCTGGGTTGAGTCGGGTAACTTTGTCATGCAAACGTCATAAAACTGACATAAGATGCCCGGTTATCTTACGGCGTAAGCCCGATTACATCAGCGACAGCGAGACACATGACACAGACGACGGCCAATCAACATCCCCGAGATCGCATGCGCGGGCGCATCGACCGCGGCGTGCAGGCGGCAGTGACCGCCAGCGGGCTGATGGTGCTGATGACGTTGATGCTGATCTTCGTTTATCTGCTGTTTGCGGTGCTGCCGCTGTTCAAACCGGCCTCGCTTGGGCAGGCTCAGCCGCTGCCGATCGCGGTGTCGGCCCCGGCGCTGGCGCTGGGCATGGACGTGCAGCAGCGCGTGGGTTATCGCATCGACGCGCAGGGCGCGGGGCAATTTTATCGTCTGACGCCGGCGCCGAGCGGCCAGGCCCAGACGCCGCTGGTGCAGCAGACGCTGCTGGCCAAACCGGCGCTGCTCGCGCAGGCTGCCGGAGAGCGCGATCTGTTTGCGCTGGCGCAGGCCAACGGCCGGTTGGTGGTGGCACGCGCGGACTTCGCGACGGCGGAAAACGGCCGGCCGCAGTGGCAGTTCCCGCTTGGGCAACAGCCATTGGCGCTGGATCCGCAGAACAAACCGCTGAAACTGCTGTCGTTGGCGGATGCGCATCGCGGGCAGTATCTGTTGGCCGGGGTGACCGACGATCGGCGCCTGGTGTTCGGCCGCTTCAGCCCCGACCGGTCGCCGCAGTTCAGCGAGCGTCCGCTGGAGCACGACGAGGAGCAACTGGTGCTGACGCCGGATGGCCGCCAGCTTTACCTGCTGACCGGCAACCGGCTGGCGCGTTATCAGATCGACGGCGCGCAGCTGCAGCTGCGTGAAACGCGTACCCTTGGCGAACATGCCCCGTATCAGATGACGGCGCTGCCCGGCGGCAGCGCGCTGCTGATCAAGGGCGCCGACGGCAATCTGCGCGAGTGGTTCGAAGTAGAAAAAGAGCAGCGCTGGCGCCTGACGCCGGTGCAGCATTTCGATCACGGTGCTGACGGGCAGGAGCTGACGGTGGCCGAGCCTTACCGCCGTGTGTTCGCCACTCTGCGGCCCGATGGCGGCTTCTCGTTATTTTCCGCCATTCAACCGCAGCCGCTGCTGAATACCCGTTTGGGCGCCGAGGTGCGGCAGATGGCGTTCGCGCCGCGCGGCGATGGTCTGCTGCTGGAGAGCGCGCAGGGCTGGCAGCGCTATGCGCTCGACAACCCGTATCCGGACGTCACCTGGCGTTCGCTGTGGGGCAAGGTGTGGTATGAGAACTACCCGCAGCCGGCCTACGTCTGGCAGTCCACCTCCGGCGAAGACAGCTACCAACCCAAATTCAGCCTGATGCCGGTGATCTTCGGCACCTTCAAGGCGGCGGCTTACGCGATGCTGTTCGCCATACCCTTGGCCTTGGCCGGCGCCATCTATACCGCTTACTTTATGACGGCGGGGCTACGGCGGGTGATCAAACCGGCTATCGAAGTGATGGGCGCGCTGCCGACGGTGGTGATCGGGCTGGTGGCAGGCATCTGGCTGGCGCCGATCATCGAGCAGTATCTGTTGGCGGTGCTGGCGTTGCCGCTGTTGCTGGCGGCGGCGGTGTTGCTGTGCGGCGCGTTGACCCATCGTTTTATGCCGCGCTGCCGGCCGGGCGTCGATCTGCTGTTGCTGTTGCCGCTGCTGGCGTTGACGGTGTGGCTGGCGTTCAGCCTGGGGCCGTGGCTGGAGGTGGCGCTGTTTGGTGAGCCGTTGCATTTCTGGCTGGGGGATAATTATGACCAGCGTAATGCGCTGGTGGTGGGCGTGGCGATGGGCTTCGCGCTGGTGCCGATCATCTTCTCGCTGGCAGAGGACGCGCTGTTCAGCGTGCCGGCCACCCTGAGCCAGGGCTCTTTGGCGCTGGGCGCCACCCAATGGCAGACGGTGATCAAGGTGGTGCTGCCTTCCGCCAGCGCCGGCATTTTCTCCGCGCTGATGATCGGCTTTGGCCGCGCGGTGGGGGAAACCATGATCGTGCTGATGGCTACCGGCAACACGCCGATTATCGACGGCAGCCTGTTCCAGGGGCTGCGCGCGCTGGCGGCCAACATCGCCATTGAAATGCCGGAGGCGGTTTCCGGCAGCAGCCATTACCGCGTGCTGTTCCTGACTGCGCTGGTGCTGTTTGTCTTCACCTTCGTGTTCAACACGCTGGCGGAGGCGGTGCGCCTGCGGTTGCGTAAGCGTTACACGCCGAATCAGGAGGCGCCATGAAGAGCTGGGTGAAGAGTGGGTCGCCGTGGGTGTGGCTGACCGCCGGTTCGGTGGCCGTCAGCCTGTTGGCGCTGATCGGCATTCTGCTACTGCTGGCCGGGCAGGGGATGCGCTATTTCTGGCCGAGCCCGGTTTATCAGTTCGAACTGAATCAGAACGGCGCTGGGCCGGTGACGGTGATCGGTGAGTTGTACCAGCAACAAAGCATTTCCCGGCGCCAACTGGCCGAGGCGGGCGTCACGCCGCCGGGCGAGGCGCAGAACGTCGAACGTTATCTGATTAAGGTCGGCAACCGCGAACGCGAGGGGCAGGATTTCCGCACCTTGCTGGCCAGCGATATCCGCAGCCAAAGCACGCCGCGCAGCCTGCTGGTGCTGGAACGCGACAGCCACGGCACCGCTTACGGCTATCTGGCGGGGCTGCTGGAAGACGGGCAACCACTGACCGGCCGCAATCTGGGGCAGGCGTTGCAGCAGCGCCTGCCGCAAATCGCCGCGCTCTCGCGCCAGGCGCACGACATTCAATTCCGCGACATGGCGCGCATCAATCAGCAGTTTGACGCGCTGCGGCTGCGGGAAAAGCGCCTGCAGCGCGACGATAAGCTGGACGCCCGCGCACAGGACGCCATCAAGGCCGAACGGCTGGAGCTGCAGCGGCAGTATCAGCTGTTGTCCGAACGTCTGGCGGGGCTGAACCGCGATCGCCAGCGCGACGCGTTGCTGCTGCGCGACATGCACGGGCAGACGTTGACCATTCCGCTCAGCCAGGTGCGCGATGCCTGGTACCCGAACGCCATGAGCACCACCGAGAAGCTGACGCACTGGGGCGAGCAGGTGAAGAAGTTTCTCACCGACAGCCCGCGCGAGGCGAATACCGAAGGCGGGGTGTTCCCGGCTATTTTCGGTACGGTGTTGATGGTGATCCTGATGTCGATCGTGGTGATGCCGTTTGGCGTGATCGCGGCGCTGTATCTGCACGAATATGCCGGCAATAATCTGCTGACGCGGGTGATCCGCATCGCGGTGGTCAATCTGGCCGGCGTGCCCTCGATCGTCTACGGCGTCTTCGGCCTCGGCTTTTTTGTTTATATGATCGGCGGCACGCTCGATCAGCTGTTCTATCCTGAATCTTTGCCCAACCCGACCTTCGGCACGCCCGGCGTGCTGTGGGCGGCGCTGACGCTGGCGCTGCTGACGCTGCCGGTGGTGATCGTCGCCACCGAGGAAGGGCTGTCGCGCATTCCCGCCTCGCTGCGGCAGGGCTCGATGGCGCTGGGCGCCAGCCGGGCCGAGACGCTGTGGCGCATCGTGCTGCCGATGGCGGCGCCGGCGATGATGACCGGCCTGATCCTGGCGGTGGCGCGCGCCGCCGGGGAGACCGCGCCGCTGATGCTGGTGGGGGTCGTGAAATCGGTGCCGGTGCTGCCGGTGGACGAGATTTTCCCGTATCTGCACCTGGAGCGGAAGTTCATGCATTTGAGCTTCCAGATCTACGATATGGCATTCCAGAGCCCGAGCGTAGAGGCGGCCCGGCCGCTGGTGTTCGCCACCGCCTTCTTGCTGGTGACGATCGTGGTGAGTTTGAATCTGGCGGCGATGGGCATCCGCCATTCGTTGAGGGAGCGGTACCGAGCATGGTCGCAGTAACAATGACGCTATTTTTGGGGAGTGCGTAATGGGTTTGATGACGCCAGGTAGTTTGCCCCGGCTGGATGTCCAGCATCTCGACGATGAACAGACCGCGCTGGCGGTCAACGGCCTGAACCTGTTTTATGGTGACAAACAGGTGCTGCACGATATTTCGCTGCGTATCCCGAAACATCGGGTGACGGCCCTGATCGGCCCTTCGGGCTGCGGCAAATCGACGCTGCTGCGCTGTTTCAATCGCATGAACGATCTGGTGGACAACTGCCGCATTGAGGGCGATCTGCAGCTGAACGGCGCGGCGATCTCCGGCGCGCAGATCGACGTGGCGGCGCTGCGGCGGCGGGTGGGCATGGTGTTCCAACGGCCGAACCCGTTCCCGAAATCGATCTATGAAAACGTGGTGTACGGCCTGCGGCTGCAGGGCGTGCGCGACCGGCGCTTGCTGGATGAAGCGGTGGAGCGTTCACTGCGCGCCGCCGCGTTGTGGCATGAGGTAAAAGACCGGCTGCGCGAAAATGCGTTCCGCTTGTCCAGCGGCCAGCAGCAGCGCCTGGTGATCGCGCGCGCCATCGCCATCGAGCCGGAAGTATTGCTGCTCGACGAGCCGACCTCGGCGCTCGATCCGATCTCCACGCTGACCATCGAAGAGCTGATTTCCGCACTCAAGCAGCGCTATAGCGTGGTGCTGGTGACGCACAACATGCAGCAAGCGGCGCGCGTCTCCGACTACACCGCCTTTATTCATCAGGGGCGGCTGGTGGAGTACAACGACACCGACGCCATTTTCACGTCGCCGCGCCAGCGCCGCACCGAGGATTATATTACCGGGCGGTATGGTTGAGGCCGTTTGGGCTATGAACAAACGAAAGGCTGCACAACCGTGCAGCCTTTTGTCTATCAGGGGCGTCAGTAATTTTTACGAATGCGGATCGCTTCTTCTACCCACTCAGCCAAATTGTCTTTTATATGGTTATAGACATTGGTGCTGGTCGAATAAGGCGGATCATAGGCTTTGGCGATTGTGGAAAGCTTTGCGTCACCCAGCTTGATGTGATCCAACGGGTTTTTACCTTTCGTGGTTTGGTCGCCGGCGCTGTCTTTCAAATTGTGTATATACACCACCAGCACGCCCATGCCTTTTTTCCAAGCCTCGCATATTTCGAAATTAATCCATTTGCGATCAGCGGTATCTTTACCGGCGAGAATCACGGCGCAGCTGCGATTGTCCAACTGGCCCTTGATCCAAGCGGCGATGGCGGCGTCACCGCCTTTTTTCACTTCCTCCCAATCGTTATCCGTGGCTGGCCGGTTACCTTCCAGCGAGCCCATTTCGCGTACCTGAGAAGCGCGCCAGTTGTCCGGCTCATAATGGAAACTGTAAAAACATTTTCTGGTCATCGGGGGTTATCCTTAGTAATGATATCGATAAGCGCCAACAGGCTTTTTTTCTTCTCCGCCAGGCTGCCCGGTTCGTTAAGCTGATCCAGCAGATTCATGGCGGCGGGGTTGCGGTAGTAGAGGGTTTCTTTCATCTCCTCCTTGATTTTTCGGTAGATCTCGGCAGATGCGCTGCCGGTACAACCGATAGGAATGCAGACGCAGCCTTGTTCCGTGGCGATCTGGAACTCTTTCAATAAACCGTCGGCCAGCACGTATTCGCCTTCGGCGTTGCGTTTGTTGCCGAACAAAAAGATTGCGATGCCGCTGAGCGAAATCATGTTCTGACGGTATTCGTGCCAAAGTGCCGGTAGGGTAATGCCGCCGCTGGCGAATTGGGGGAAAGGACGCAGCACCAGCTGGCTTTCGCTGATTTTTCCTTGGCTGTCGTAAATGGCTTCCAATGCGCCGTTGATCACCGCTGTGCCTACGCCCCAGCCGAAACCGTTGACGATGCGATACTGTTTGTGGATAAGCAGGCGCGCCAGACGATGTATGAACTGGATGGACTCTTCACGGGCATAGGGCTGGTAGTTGTCGGCGCTGCCGGAGATAAACACCGTGCTTTTCTTGAACTGCGTTTCGATGGCATACAGCAGGTCAGTGATTTGCCGATAGTCATCCACCAACAGCGTTTGAATGCCGTAACGGCGCAGATCGTTAATCATCAAGCCTTGTTTGCGGCTGTTGTAATCGCAAGACGCCTGATCCTCGCTGCCGCTGTCGCCGAGCTGGACGCGCCGCATGATGCAGTAGTGGTTTCTCTGCCCTTCGCCGTACTGTGCGTAAAGGCGGCTCAATACATATTGCAGGTTGGGGTCTTCAAAGCTGAAACCGATAAACAGGAAGGTTTTGGCAGTCAGCTCCGCCATCAGCATGTTGATAAAAGGAAGGTGTGTACGGGAGTAAGTTTCGTATTGTTCGCGGGTGATAATCGCCTGGTTGGGATTTCTATAGTCACCATGCATTTTATATAAAACAACATCACGTTTATGAATGTTATTAGTCAGGCTTTCCGGCGTGGTTTTGACGTCGCAGACGCGATTATAACGGGCATAGGTTTTTTCAATCAGGTCGTCGTAGTTAGTGGTCCAAAGTGACGCTATCGGTAATCTGGCGATAATCCGGTGGTTTTCTGTTTCTTCCGCCTGTTCAGCGAATTCTGTAATTATTTTTTGATTTATCTTATGTCTGTTGCCTTTTTCATTGAGGTGATATTGCGCCAGAGAAATAAGATCGCTCTCTTTTTCGATATCCAGCTCCAGTTCATAAGCGATATCGCCGATAAGCTCTTTCCAGCTAACGAAACCGGCGGGGATGGACAGCCCGGCGCCGGCAAACAGCGCAGCGCTGCCGGCTTTGATATCATTAACGTAATCTCGAATAAACAGTTCTATATCACGGTTAAACATGAGGCTATTCCCGATATTGTTTTTCTTTATTGGTTAATTAATAACTATGTTTTTTATGAATTAATTATGCGAATAGAACGACCAAGATAAAATGACGAGTTAACTTTGTAAACTCTGCTTGTTTGTTTTTGTCGATATTGAATGTGTTATTTTAATATTGAATTTATTTGCTCTTATTATTTGTTTTTTTAATTTTAATATTAATTAAATGCACTCTGGGTAATAAGACACGGTGGTTGTGGCATATCTGCATTTTTTGTCACATTGTGACTTTGATTAAATGGAAGTGATTCTCATTATCGTTGATTTGCGGCGTAAATTGTATATACTTCGCTAAGGTATGTAAGTTAACGTAAATGGATGTGTTTAAATGTGTGCATGGAAGCTGAGGATTTGGCCTGTGCTCTTGGCGTTTTGCAGCTCTGCGTGGTGCGCGGAAATCACCAGCCCTGCTGACCGCGACAGCATTACCCAACAGCAGAAAACGTTGCTGGAACAGGCGCAGCAGCAACGCGAGGCGCTGCAAAATAGCGTTGAACTGCCGGCGTTACCGCTGCCTGAGCCGGCCGCCGCAGGGGCGGTTTGCCAAACGGTGCGGCAGATCGTTTTTCAGGGCGCCGAACATCTTTCCTGGTCGGTAAAAGAAAGCCTGGCGCGCCCGTATCAGGGGCGTTGCCTGACGCTGGAGCACATCAACCGCCTGGTGCGCGAAACCACCAATGCTTATTTGCAACGCGGCTATGTCACCTCGCAGGCCTGGCTGCAGGAGCAGGATATTTCCCGCGGCGTGTTGATCGTCAGCGCCAGCGAGGGGCGAATCGAGTCCATCACGCAGAGCGGCGAACAGACGCCGGCGTTGAAGATGGCGTTCCCCGGTCTGGTTGGTGGCATATTGAATCTGCGCGATATCGAGCAGGGCATGGAGCAGCTCAACCGGCTGGCTTCGCAGCAGGTGACTATCGATATCCAACCTGGCGAGCAACCCGGCTTTTCCAACGTGGTTTTGCTGCGTGGCGCCACGCGCACACCGGTCTCTTTCTCTTTCGGCGCCGATAACAGCGGCCAGAAAAGCACCGGCACCGGGCAGATGAATGCCGGCGTGGTGCTGGACAACCCGCTGCGCCTGGCCGACCAGTGGTCGCTCTCCGCAGCGCGCAATAACGATTTCAGCCCGCATCATCGCAGCCGCAGCCTGAACGGCAGCGTCACCTTACCCTATGGCTATTGGCTGTTCAGCTACCAGTACGCCTGGAACGATTTTTTCCAGCAGGTGCCATTCAACGGCGCGGCTTACCGCTATCAAGGCAATAACCAGACCCAGCGTTTGGGCGCCAACCGCACGTTGCTGCGGGATGGCAAACGCAAGCTGGCCGTCGATATCGGGCTGGCGCGGCGCACCACGGAAAATAAGCTGGCGGGTGAACGGTTGGGCGTCAGCAGCCCGACGCTCAGCATTGCCAGCCTGGGCCTCAATTACAGCGCGGTCGCGGGCGGCGGCTATATGACGCTGAACCCGACGGTAAGCCGCGGGCTGCGCATGCTGGGCGCCACCGCCGACGATCCGGAGCGCGACGGAGCGCCGCGCAGCGAGTTCCGCAAGCTTGGCCTCGGCGCCAGTTATTTCTATCCGCTCGCACCCTCCCTCTACTACCTGACCTCGGCCTATGGGCAAACCAGCGCAGACAACCTGTATGCCGGGGAGCGCATTTCCATCGGCGGGCAATACTCGGTGCGTGGCTTTAAAGAGCAGTACCTGACCGGTAATCGCGGCGCCTACTGGCGCAATGAACTCAACTGGCAATGGCAGACCTTGCCGAGGCTGGGGGAGCTTTCTTTGACCGGCGCGTTAGACGCCGGCTGGCTGCAGGGGCGCGCCGGGCAGATAGACGGCGGCAGCGTCGTCGGGGCGGCGCTGGGCGCCACGCTAAGCGGCCGCTGGTTCAATCAGGCGGTCACCGTCGGTAAACCGCTGACGCACCCAGACAGCCTGCAACCGGATCGTTGGGTGGCCTACTGGCAAGCCACCGTCACGTTATAACGCCAGCACACAGCAGGAGCGCCTCGGCGTTCAAAACAACATCCTTTCGAAGGAATGAATATGGATAAGCTCAATCATCCGCTGGCGCGGGGCGCCAGCTATTTGCTGATCTACCTGACGGCTTTCCAGCCGTTGCACCCGGCGTTCGCCGCCGGCATTACCGCCGCTAACGGCAATACGCAGGTGGTTATCAAGCCGGGCAACGTACCGGTGGTGAATATCGCCACGCCGAACGGTGCGGGCATCTCCCACAACACCTATAAAGATTTCAACGTTGGGCCACAGGGTGCCGTATTGAATAACGCCACGCACGGCGGCAAAACGCAGCTGGGCGTGGAGATCTACAGCGCGCAGGGCAACACCTACCTGAAGGGAAAACCGGCGGAGTTGATCATCAATGAGGTGATCGGCGGCAGTCGTTCCGAGTTGCAGGGTAAACTCGAGGTATTCGGCAACAAGGCCAACGTGATGATCGCCAACCCGAATGGCATCACCTGCGACGGCTGCGGCTTTATCAACGCGCCGGGCGTGACGCTGACCACCGGCAAACCGCAGTTCGACAAGCAGGGCGCGCTGGAAGCGCTGGAGGTGAAAAAAGGCGGCGTCACCATCGGCGGTAAAGGGCTGGACGGCAGCGGCGCCGACTATGTCGATATCATCAGCCGCGCCACCGAGTTGAACGGCAAAATCAATGCACAAAATCTGTCGCTGACTCAGGGCGCCAACCGCATCAGCTTCAAGGACGGCAGCATCAAACCGATCGCCGGTGAAGGCGCTAAGCCCCAACTGGCCGTGGATACCAAAGCGCTGGGCGGCATGTACGCCAACAAAATCCGCCTGGTGGCCAACGAGGATGGGGTGGGGGTGAACCTGAAAGACCTCACCAGCAAACAGCGGGATATTACGCTGAGCATTAACGGTAACCTGGTGCTTAACGGCACCACGCACAGCAAGGATGACCTCAATGTCAGTGCCAAGGGATTGCACATTACGCGGGGTACTGTCGTGCAGGCGGACGGCAACGCCACGCTGGCAGCAACGACGCTGGTGAATGACGGGCAAACCAGCACCAGCGGCGATATGCGCATCTTCGGCGACCATATCCGCAACGCCGGGGAAAACGCCAAGCTGCACGCCAATAAAAATATGTGGATCCAAAAGGATGCGCAGGGCAACAAGGCTAAATCCGTCGAGAACCGTTCGGCGAAAATCCTGACCAACAGCGGCGATTTAGTGATACGCACGGAGAGTTTGAACAACGTTCGCCAGCAGTTCGCCATTTCCTCCAACAACGCGCCGAAGGACAACAAGGATATCGATCGTTGGTTGGCTGATGGTGTGTACGAGGGGCAATTCGATTACCAATTTTTTGATTATTTGGCGGACTTTGAAGATAAAAATTTCACCTGGTTGGGACACGTCGATTTCAAAAAAACGCCCTGGGTTAACAGTGAACGCGCGCGTTTTACCGTAGTGACCGACAGCCGTCCCGCAGAAATCATTTCAGGGAAGAATGCCTACATTAATGCGTCGGAGCTTTGGAACCACGTCAGCACAATAAAAGCGACTAACGATCTGATTTTAACTGGTAATAATCTGGGCGTGCGCAGTGAAATGACGGGGGACATGAACGACTATGCACTGTTCGAACCGAAGGTGCCGAATCCTAACGTTGTTCTGGGACATAAATGGCAGGATCAGAAATCGTCGATCCCGGAATATGTCATTTATGTCAGAAAAGGCGGGCAAAAGAGCTGGTCGGCTTCTGGCTATCCGGCCTCAGCCATGTTGGCGGGCGGCAATTTGGTTGCGGATTTTAAAAATCAGATAGAAATTAAAACTTCGACGCCGGAGGGAAATCAGCTTAGTGAGGTGGTGGCTTCGGGACGGCCTGACTCACTGGTAGCTCACAACATTGTGCTGCATGCGGGACGTGTTATCAGTACCGATAAAATAAACGCGCGTAACGACCTGACTGTGGTTGCCGATGATGTGTTTTACACCGACGGTGCTGAGCTAACTGCGGGCAAGAGTCTGAACGTTGCAGCAGTGAATGAGCTGGATGCCCGTCAAAGCTATCTGAAGGGACATCATGTCACTTTGACCAGCCGCAACGGCAACGTCAAAGTGCACACTGTACCTAGCCCACGCTATTTCGGCGTCGATGGTGCCCGCTGGCTGAGCCAATTGAATGCTGCCGGGGACTTAACCTTAAATGCCGGGCAAGGTATTTATCTACGTAACACGCACTTCGCGCCGCAAAGCCAAAATATTGCAATGACGGCGAACGGCACTGTTTCGATTGTCAGAAATGACGAGGCGTTGAATAACGATCGTTTAGCGCAGAATTTATCTCCTGAACAACGACAAACGCAGTTCAACCAACTGCTAAATGCCGGACAGTTGAACGCCAGTGGTTCAGTGCTGCTCAACAGCGGCGGTTATCTGGCGTTGCGCGGGACGCACATTAAAGCAGGTAAAGATGTCACGCTGTTGGCCGGCCATAATGCCGATCTGAACTATCGCGAATTGGGGGAGCAATTTAGTCGCTTGTTCCCCTCTTCCCGCACGCCTGAACTGGGTAGCCGGGTACACGCCGGCGGCAATTTACTGATTAACTCGGCCCGCGACATAGGCACCCAGGGCGGCGCGCTTTCCGCCAACGGTAATATCACGCTGCTGGCCGGGCAGAATCTATGGTTGTCGAACCTGGCCTATTCCGCCATTGATGCCGCTAACGACAACAACAAAGACGACCGCCATGTGGTCACTACCCTCAGCGCCGGGAAAAACCTGACCGCGTCGGCGAATAACCAACTGCTGACTTACGGCGCCAGGCTGACTTCCGGCGCCAACATGACGTTGACCTCCGGCGGCGATATGCGCTTCGAGGCGGTGCAAAACCACACTTACCGCGAGAGCGGCAACGAGTTCACCGAAACCCGTACCCAGCAAGGTACCGAGCTGAATGCCGGTGGCCTGATGACGGTGATTGCCGGCGGCAGCATTCTATTCCAGGCGACCAAGCTGGTGGTTAAAGGATTAGGAGCGAACTGGAAATCGCCGGTGGCGGTGACGGATTGGGGGAGTCGTATTGCGTCGGCGGAGCAGGCGGTTAGAAATGCAGAGCAAAATGTCAATCAAAAACAGAATGTGCTGAACAACGTTAGAAATACGCCTGAAGGCTTGTTACTCGATAATCCAGCTCAGCATCCTATTTCATACAAGCACAGTAGTTCTGTAACGATACCGGGCACGGGGACTTATCACCTCGATATGGGGAATATTGAAATAAAAACCCGTTCAGATCTGGATAGATTGCTTAATGAGGGAGGAAAGGCATTTGACCCATTCCCTTATGGTGTCGATCCTGCGGAAACATCCGGTGATGGTTATGAGATTGCGCTGGCAATTCGAAAAAAGACGATAGATGAATATGAAAATTTGCGTCAACGCATAATCAAAAAAAAGAATGAGATATACGCAGCCCAACAAGCATTGAATTCTGTTGATAGTGAAAAGGTAAACGCAAATAGGAAATTAGTTAGCGTTCGACAGGAAGCCCAAGCTAAACATGCGGAAGAAACAAGGCTGAAAGCCTATGCCGACGCCCACAACCAGGCCGAAGCCATGCGTGTCGGCAATATGGATATAGCCGCCAAGGGTGGCTATCTCTACGCCCAGGCGATGGAGGAGTCCAGCCACTACGAGAAAAAGGAAACCAAGCGCAAATGGTGGGGTAAGAAAACCGAGGTTAAGCAGACCCGCCATGACGTGACCAACAAGGTCACCGAGTTTACCGCCGCAGGCAATATCACGCTGATGAGCCGCGACGACAGCACCTATGAAGCCAGCAAAATCGCCGCCGGGCAAAACGCGCGCCTGACCAGCTCCCGTGGCCAGGTTAACTTCCGTGCGGTGAAAAACACCTCTTTCGAACAGACCGTCAGCAATTCGAAAGGCTTCTTTATCAAGCAGGCCAATAAAGGCTACGAAGACAATAAGTGGGTGCTGCCGAGCATTCATACCGGTGGAGCCCTGACCGTGGAAGCCGCCAAGGGCGTCAGCGCCGATGTGAAGGTGAAAAACGGGCAGGCGCTGCAAAGCGCCATCGACGCCTTGGGCAATACGCCGGGCACCACCTGGGTCAAAGATCTGAACAAGCGCAACGACGTGCAGTGGAGCAAGGTCAAAGACGCTTACGACAGCTGGGATTACAAAAGCCAGCACCTGAACCCGGCGGTGGCGGCGGTGATCGCCATTGCGGCCGCGGCGGTGACCGCGGGCAGTTCATTGGCGGCTACGGCGGCTTCCAGCGTTTCCGGCGCCGTAGGCGGCGGGGCGATAACCAGCGGCGCAGTCACCGCTGGTATGTCTTCTTTGGCCTCTCAGGCGGCGGTGGCGCTGGTGGAGAATCAGGGCAACCTGTCGAAAACCCTGCAGGCGTTGGGCCGAAATGAAAACGTCAAAGCGACCGCCACGGCGATGGCGATCGGCGGCGCGCTCAATGGCTTCGACAGCGCGATGGGCTGGAGCAAGGACGCGGCGGGCAAACCGCTTAACCCGAACAACGTCAAACTGCCGCAGCTGAGCAACGGTGACTGGAGCAAGGTGGCGCAGCGGGTGGCCGGGCAGTCGGTCATCAGCTCCAGCCTGAATACCGCCATTAATGGCGGCAGTTTCAAAGACAACCTGACCAATGCGCTGCTGGCGAACATCGGCAGTCAGGTTCAGGCCGAGGGCGTCAACCTGATTGGGGATAACGGTCAGGTTCTCGATATACCGGGCCGGGCCGTAAGCCATGCCGTTCTGGCGGGCGTGGCCGCAGAAATCGGCAAGGGCAATGCCAAAGGCGCGGCGGCCGGGGCGCTGGCGGCGGAGCTGGCCGGGGTGATCATCAATGATAATCTGGTCAGAAGTGAAGGTTGGCAAGAGCGTCAGGCTCAGATCAGCCGCGTAGCGGGCGCCTTTGCAGGGGCCATCGTAACTGCCAAAGCCGCAGGTGCCACCAGCGGTGCAAATGCGGGGGAGTTTGTCGAACGCTTCAATCGACAGCTGCATCAGGAAGAACTCAACGCGATTAAAGAGTTGGCTAAGGGCGACAAGGAAAAAGAAGCGCGTCTGATGGCGGCTTCATGCCGAAAAGTAGCTTGCACCACGCAAGAGGCGTTGAGCTCAGACGAACGCAAGCAGTTTGAAGCCCTGATGAATAAGTACCCGTCAACGCGGGATGAAGACGGTCTCATCGCCAACTACTGGGTACAAAAAGAGCGTCAGCGCTTCGGCAACTATCCGGCGTTTGCCGGCTATGACAGCGAAAAGTTATTCACGTATGATTTGGGCGACCAGATAACCGACGGCCAGCTGTTTGCTCGCAACCAGCAGATAGAACAAATCAGCAAGTTGACTGGGTGGTCGCCGGACTGGGTGAATGCCTCGGTGATGGCGGTCTCTATTGCCAGCACATTTGCCGGTATGGGTAAAGCAAACGTCGGCAACCAATACCTGTCATCCAAATTGGTAGGCCCAACCAGCGCCTGGAAAGGGTATCTGGTCAATGAGAAGACCGTTCAACAGGCGGCTGCGTTCAGGCAGCAAGTGCTGGATGCTAGGGCGCCATTTGCGGAAAAAATCCGAAAAAAAGGAAATGCAGCTGTTGCACAAATCGATGTTCCTGGTATGCCGAAAACACTTGCGGCACACAGCAGGATAGCTAAAGCAGAAAAAAGTTTCATAGGTGATGGAAACCAAAACTTTAAATATGAAACCATTAAAAGTTCTGATGGTATCCTCATATCTAGGAATACAGATTCAGAGTACAAAATTCTGGACAACCTGGCTGATAAGTTAGGTAACAATGTATCAGCTGAGGGGAGAGTCACCATTTTCACTGAACGTGCTGCATGTGATAGCTGCTTGGGTGTCGTAGAACAATTTCAGAAAAAATACCCTGGAATAAAAGTAGAGGTTCTCGACAATAACGACGTAATGCTGATCCCTGGGAGATTGAAATGATGGATGAAGAACGCATGACTTATGAAGAATTGCGAGCTGAGTATTTAGATTGCTTTTATAGCTGTTGTAGAAGTCACATTAATGCTTTTAATAAAAATGGTACGACCTGGGAGTACGGTATTGAAGAAATAGGGTATGCATCTTATCAATACGAAAATGCACAGTTATCGCCTGTGGAAATGTTAATGCTGAAAGTGTTTACACTCATCCTTATAGCCGGTAGAGGGCCAAAAGATGTTGAGAATAATTACCGAAACTCAATTTCTTCCATTTTGGAAAAAACAAACCTTGAATCTCTAATTCAAGGTATTGGCGAAGATGAAAAAAGCGATTTGCTTTATGATATGGAGTTGCTTGGATTGCTTGAGAAGCCTGAGTAACCTCACCGCTCCCAACAGTTTGAGGTTAGGCACGCTTTGCTCATGCAAATGAGCCAAGGTAAAAAGTACCACTATAGGCCACGGTTGACGGAAATCTAACACCCATATGAACGGCTCTTCGGAGCCGTTTTCTGTTTTTAACGTCCCCGCCCCGAAACCCGCAACACTACCCCCACCAGCAGCAACGCAGCCCCTGAGGCATAGAGCGGGAACCAACGCGTCCACCAGAGTGAGGAAAACAGCGGGGTGCTATTGGGATCTGCGGAGGCGTAGCCGCTATAGGTATTCAGGCCGGCGGCGATGGCGAGCATCGCCAGGCCGATAAAAAGCAGCAGGTTTGAGACGGTCGTCATGGCATTTTTCCTTTGTAGAGGCAGAGGGTAATTCTTACTATTAATTATTGTTCGATTAATTATCTCGGGAAATATTATTTATTTTCGTATTCATCTGGCTATTTCCTGACGATAAAATAATATGCCTTAATACTAGCCGCTTATTTCCCAATAAAAAACCCGCCTGGGCGGGTTTTCTCTTTTTCTCGCAAATTGTCACTTCACCAGCGGCTTATCATTGGGCGTTTTGAACTTCGCCAGATATTGCGGCTGGAAGATGCACATGCGCAGCACGGTGCGGTATTCGCCGTTGACGAAGAACTCGTCGATCAGTTCGCCTTCCACGTTGAAGCCCAGCTTGCTGTAGATGTGGATCGCCTTCGGGTTCTCCTTGTCGACGATCAGGTACAGCTTGTACAGGTTCAGCACCGAGAAACCGTAGTCCATCGCCAGACGGGCGGCGGTGCTGGCGTAGCCTTTGCCCTGGTGGGCAGGATCGATGATGATCTGGAACTCAGCGCGGCGGTGGATGTGATCGATCTCCACCAGCTCTACCAGGCCGACCTTGGCGCCTTCGTGCTCGATGATAAAGCGGCGTTCGCTCTGATCGTGGATGTGTTTGTCGTAGAGATCGGAAAGCTCGACAAAGGCTTCGTAGGGTTCTTCAAACCAATAGCGCATGACGCTGGCGTTGTTGTCCATCTGGTGGACGAACGACAGATCGTCCCGTTCCAATGGGCGTAACCTGACGCTGGCAGTGCTGGACATGTGGGCTCCTCTGTGCCGTGAAATTGTGCAAAGTATAACTTCACAGAATGGATGAAGGCGAAAAAAAACGGCGCCGCGTGGGCGCCGTTTAGGCAAGGTTCAGGCTGCGCGCATCAGTCGGCGGCGTGACCCTGCTCAGGCAGGCGTTCGCCGTCCAGCCAGGCGGCGCCATCGCGCATCGCCAGGCGACCGTCGACGAACCAGCTCACCACCAGCGGATAGATCGTGTGTTCTTGGGTTTGCACCCGTTCAACCACGTCATCCTCTTCGTCGTCAGCGAAAATCGGCACCTTGGCCTGTAAAATCACCGGGCCGCCGTCGAGCTGTTCGGTCACGAAGTGCACCGAGGTGCCGTGTTCGCTGTCGCCGTTGTCGATGGCCTGACGGTGGGTATGCAGACCCGGGTATTTCGGCAGCAGGGAAGGGTGGATGTTCAGCATGCGGCCGGCATAACGCTGCACGAACTGCGGGCTGAGGATGCGCATGTAGCCGGCCAGCACCACCAGATCGGGCTGGTGCTGGTCGATGGCGTCCGCCAACGCGGCGTCGAACGCCGTGCGATCGGCGTAGGCCTTGGCATCCAGCGCCTGGGCGGCGATGCCCGCCGCTTCGGCGCGTTGCAGGCCATAAGCCTGCGCCTTGTTGCTGAACACCGCCACGATTTCGGCGGCGATGCGGCCTTGCTGGCAGGCGTCAATCAGCGCCTGGAGATTGCTCCCCTGGCCGGAGACCAACACCACGATCTTTTTCATCAGTTGATGACCACTTGTTGTTCGTCGGAAGAGGCGGTCAGTTTACCGATTTTCCACGCTTTTTCACCTGCCGCGGTCAGCAGCGCGATGGCCGCTTCCACTTCGGCTTCCGGCAGGGCGATGACCATGCCTACGCCGCAGTTGAAGGTGCGGTACATTTCATGACGGCTGACGTTGCCGGCCTGCTGCAGCCAGGTGAACACTGCCGGCCACTGCCAGCTGGTTTCGTCGATCACCGCCTGCATGCCTTCCGGCAGCACGCGCGGAATGTTTTCCCAGAAGCCGCCGCCGGTGAGGTGAGCGATGGCGTGTACGTCCGCCTTCTCGATCAGCTCCAGCACGGACTTCACGTAAATCTTGGTCGGCGCCAGCAGGTGGTCGGCCAGCGGTTTGCCTTCCAACTGAGTGGCGGTCGGATCGGTGTTGCTCACTTCCAGGATTTTGCGCACCAGCGAGTAGCCGTTGGAGTGTGGGCCGGAAGCGCCCAGGGCGATCAGCGCGTCGCCGGACTGCACTTTGCTGCCGTCGATGATCTCGGATTTTTCGACCACGCCGACGCAGAAACCGGCCACGTCGTAGTCTTCGCCGTGGTACATGCCCGGCATTTCAGCGGTTTCGCCGCCCACCAGCGCACAGCCAGACTGTTTGCAGCCCTCGGCGATGCCGGTGATCACGCTGGCCGCGGTGTCCACGTCCAGCTTGCCGGTCGCGTAGTAGTCGAGGAAGAACAGTGGCTCGGCGCCCTGAACCACCAGATCGTTGACGCACATCGCAACCAGATCGATGCCGATGGTGTCGTGGCGTTTCAGATCCATCGCCAGACGCAGCTTGGTGCCCACGCCGTCGGTACCGGAAACCAGCACCGGCTCGCGGTATTTCTGCGGCAACGCACACAGGGCGCCAAACCCGCCCAGACCGCCCATCACTTCCGGGCGACGGGTCTGTTTAACTACACCTTTGATGCGATCTACCAATGCGTTGCCTGCATCGATATCGACACCTGCGTCTTTATAGCTGAGAGAGGTTTTGTCGGTCACTGCGCGATTCCCCACGACGATTTGCGGTTTGAAAACTGTGCTTCCGATGTTGATTCCGGAATAAGGCGCGGCAATTCTAACAGCGCAGGCAAACGTTTGCGAGCGGCTTGTGAACCGGCTCCGCTTTTTCGTCATCTATACTGATATTCAAACTTTTGTTGATCCCGATCGGGCTATTGTGGGTGGCGCGGCGAAAAAAAGGAGGTATAATCCCGCGATTTTTTTGGCCGCAACCACCTTAATAGGAGAAAAATGATGAAGATCGTTGAGGTGAAACACCCGCTGGTAAAACACAAGCTTGGCCTGATGCGTGAAAATGACATCAGCACCAAACGCTTCCGTGAGCTGGCCTCAGAAGTGGGTAGTTTACTGACCTATGAAGCGACCGCCGATCTGGAGACGGAAAAAGTCACCATCGAAGGCTGGTGCGGGCCAGTTGAAGTGGATCAGATCAAAGGGAAAAAGATTACCGTAGTGCCAATCCTGCGCGCAGGTCTGGGCATGATGGAAGGGGTGCTGGAGCACGTGCCGAGCGCGCGCATCAGCGTGGTGGGCGTATACCGCGACGAAGAAACCCTGGAGCCGGTGCCGTACTTCCAGAAGCTGGTTTCCAACATCGAAGAGCGCATGGCGTTGGTCGTCGACCCGATGCTGGCCACCGGCGGTTCGATGATCGCCACTATCGATCTGCTGAAGAAAGCCGGCTGCCACAGCATCAAGGTGCTGGTCCTGGTCGCAGCGCCGGAAGGCATCGCCGCGCTGGAGAAAGCGCATCCGGACGTTGAGCTGTACACCGCCTCCATCGATCAGTGTCTGAACGACAAGGGCTACATCGTGCCTGGCCTGGGCGATGCGGGCGACAAGATATTTGGTACTAAGTAAACATTTGAGCCGACTTAACGAGTCGGCTTTTTTTTGACTAAAACCTATAAAACCAATAAACCGAGGAAAAGCACACATGACCCGTCGCGCCATCGGCGTCAGCGAGCGCCCGCCGCTGCTCCAGACCATTCCGCTCAGCTTCCAGCACCTGTTCGCCATGTTCGGCGCCACCGTGCTGGTGCCTATCCTGTTCAAGATCAACCCGGCGACCGTGCTGCTGTTCAATGGCATCGGCACGCTGCTGTATCTGTTCATCTGTAAAGGCAAGATCCCGGCCTACCTCGGCTCCAGCTTCGCGTTTATCTCGCCGGTGCTGCTGCTGTTGCCGCTCGGTTACGAAGTGGCGTTGGGCGGTTTCATCATGTGCGGCGTGCTGTTCTGCCTGGTGGCGCTGATCGTGAAAAAGGCCGGCACCGGCTGGCTGGACGTGATGTTCCCGCCGGCGGCGATGGGGGCGATCGTCGCCGTCATCGGGCTGGAGCTGGCGGGCGTGGCGGCCAACATGGCGGGGCTGCTGCCGGCGGAAGGCACCAGCGCCGACTCGACCACCATCACCATTTCGCTGGTGACGCTGGCGGTCACGGTGCTTGGCTCGGTGCTGTTCCGCGGCTTCCTGGCGATTATTCCGATCCTGATTGGCGTGCTGGTGGGCTATGCGCTGTCGTTCTTCATGGGCGTGGTGGATTTAACCCCGATCCGCGAGGCGCACTGGTTCGCGCTGCCGACCTTCTACACCCCGCGCTTTGAGTGGTTCGCCATCTTCACCATTCTGCCGGCGGCGCTGGTGGTGATCGCCGAGCACGTCGGCCACCTGGTGGTGACCGCCAACATCGTGAAAAAAGACCTGATCCGCGATCCGGGCCTGCACCGCTCGATGTTCGCAAACGGCATCTCGACGGTGTTCTCCGGCTTCTTCGGCTCCACGCCGAACACCACCTATGGCGAGAACATCGGCGTGATGGCCATCACCAAGGTCTACAGCACCTGGGTGATCGGCGGCGCGGCGGTGCTGGCGATCCTGTTGTCCTGCATCGGTAAGCTGGCGGCGGCGATCCAGGCGGTGCCGGTGCCGGTGATGGGCGGCGTTTCCCTGCTGCTGTACGGTGTGATCGGCGCTTCGGGCATTCGCGTGCTGATCGAATCCAAAGTGGATTACAACAAGGCGCAAAACCTGATTTTGACCTCGGTGATCCTGATCATCGGCGTGAGCGGCGCCAAGGTGCACATCGGCGCGGCGGAGCTGAAAGGCATGGCGCTGGCGACCATCGTGGGGATCGGCCTGAGCCTGCTGTTCAAGGTCATCAGCTTGTTCCGCAAGGAAGAAGAGGTGCTTGACGCGCCGGACGAATCGGCGGAGCAGAAGTAACGAAAAGGGCAGCCCAGGGGCTGCCCTTTTGACTTATGGCATTCGCCTTAGCTGCGAATTTTGCGGTACACGAACAGCACCACGATGGCGCCGATAACCGCCACCACGAAGCTGCCGAAGTTGAAGCCGTCAACCTTGCCGTAGCCGAAGAAGGTGCTGATATAGCCGCCGACCACGGCGCCGATGATCCCCAGCACGACGGTCAGAATAAAGCCGCCGCCGTCTTTGCCGGGCATGATCCACTTAGCCAAAATACCGGCGATCAGGCCGAAGATAATCCAGGAAATAATCCCCATTTACTGCTCCTTTCTTTGGTGGCTGAGAATAGCTTACTGCTGGGTGGCCGGCTGAGTATTGCCGTTCACCGCCGCATCGGTCTCTTGTTTCAACTCTTGCGCTTTGTTTTCGGCGCTGCTCTTGATGGCTTCGGTCTTCGCCTTGGCCTGCTCGGTCAGATCGTTGGCGCCGTTGATGGCGTCGTTTTTGATGGCCTTGGCCTGATCCACCAACTGCTGGCTCTGTTTACCTGCGTCGTCTTTGATCGCGGCGGCTTTGGCCTTGGCGTCGTTGGTGATGGCGTCCGCCTGCTTGGCGGCGTCTTCTTTAATCGCCGAAGCTTTGTCTTTCAGCTGATCCGCCTGAGTGGCGGCCTCTTTTTTGATTTCATCCGCCGTCGCTTTTGCTTTGTCCGTCAGATCGTCCGCTTTTTTCTGGGCGGCGTCTTTCATCTGCTCGGCGCTGTCTTTGGCTTTATCCAGGTTGGCGTCAACCTTGGACGAGTCATCACAGCCGGCAACCAACAACCCGATAAAGGAGGCCAACAGCACTTTATTCCATACTTTCATCGTCTATATCCTTGCAGAAACCTTGTTGATGGTGATTGCATTTAGCCTACCTATACTAGGTCAGATTTTACTTAAATTACAAATTTAACCTGCGCAGGCATGGAGTTAGGGAATGATATCGGATAATTCTTGCCTCGACGGGTGCCGCAGCCGATCAAGCGGCGCTTAGGCATTGTTCACTATTGCGGCATAAGATCCTGCCGGTTCAACAGCGCCCGTTTTCTGTGTTAAACTGCCCACGTTTTTCTGCCAGTTTTGGTTGAGGTGCTTCTCTGAATACGCCGGCACAGCTTTCACTGCCACTTTATCTTCCCGATGATGAAACTTTCGCCAGTTTTTATCCGGGCGAGAACCCATCCCTATTAGCCGCGATCCAATCCGCCGTCCGTCAGGAACATGGCAGCTATATCTATTTCTGGTCGCGTGAAGGCGGCGGGCGCAGCCATCTGCTGCATGCGGCCTGCGCCGAGCTTTCGCAGAAAGGCGAAGCGGTGGGCTATGTGCCGCTCGACAAGCGCGCTTACTTCGTGCCTGAAGTGTTGGACGGCATGGAGCAGCTGGCGCTGGTCTGCATCGACAATATCGAATGTATCGCCGGCGACGAAGAGTGGGAGATGGCGATCTTCAACCTCTACAACCGCATCCTGGAAACCGGCCGCACCCGGTTGTTCATCACCGGGGATCGCCCGCCGCGTCAGCTGAACCTGCGTTTGCCGGATCTGGCTTCGCGCCTGGACTGGGGGCAGATCTACAAGCTGCAGCCGCTGTCGGACGAAGAGAAACTGCTGGCGCTGCAGCTGCGCGGCAAACTGCGCGGCTTCGAGCTGCCGGAAGACGTGGGCCGCTTCCTGTTGAAACGGCTGGATCGCGAGATGCGCACGCTGTTTATGACTCTCGATCAGCTCGATCGCGCCTCGATCACCGCCCAGCGCAAGCTGACCATCCCGTTCGTTAAAGAGATCCTGGGGCTGTAACGAGCCATCAAGCCTGTTTTTCTGCATGTTCCAGCAGGGTGCAATAATGCTCAACCTGCTGGCGTTGCCGATCGCTTCGCAGTTGCAAAGCGAGATTGATGTATTCCAGACACTGCGCATTGTCTGCAAGCCGTGGGTCGATTTTCCCCTGCTGTGCCAACCAGGCCGCCACGTCAGCCCAGCGCCATAGCGGTGAGGCTCCGCCGAGCCGTTGAATGGGGGAAGGGAAGCCGCCGGGGCCGCGAGTCCCGTCTTTTAGCATGGCGATCGCCTGACGTGACAGTTCAGTGAGCTCGGCAATATCGCTTAACCCTACCAGGCTGGAGTCCACCGATATCACCTTGGCGCCAATAATTGCAGACTCGATATCGCTGATGGCGCTGCAAATCGCGTGCGCAAAGTTATCGCTTTCTCGATCGAATTCCAGGTAAACGGCTTTACCGTAGAAACAGATCAGCGCGTCATCGCATCCCGCCGCATACAGCGCATCCTCTAGCCCGGCGGTATCGGCAGTGACCCCGCCCAGCGTCAATGCGAAATGATAAAGCGTCATGGTGATTCTCCGGTTATTTTTTCTGCGACAGCGCCAGGCAGTGATCGACCTTGCGCCGAATCTGTTTGGCATGTACCTCTGGGTTTTTTGGCGTGCTCCAGATGCTCATCATATGTTCTTGGTGCCCGACAAAGGCGCAATGTAGCCGACCAAATGCGTGCCCCTTACTGGGCCGAAAATACCAACCCTGAGAAAGGGCGTAAGCTAATGCCGCCTGAATGTGCTTGTCTGGGTGTTTTTTCATCGCTCGTCCAGTGATGCGCTCAGGGTAGGTGGGGTGTTGACGATTGTCAACGGCTGTTTCACCGAGAGATTTGGCGTTTGCGCAGCATAGCAGTAGAAGAAGACTGGGATGATGAAAAGTATTTATATAACAAACAATTAAAAATAGCCCTGTTCAGGGCTATTGGTATTTTGCGGTTCAATAACAGACTTTCCGGACGATTACAAAATCTCCAGCACCTGCTCCGGCGGTCGGCCGATGCGCGCCTTGCTGCCTTTTACCACGATCGGGCGTTCGATCAGTTTCGGGTTCGTCGTCATTGCCGCCAGCAGCTGCTCTTCGCTCAGGCTGTCGTCCGCCAGCTTCAATTCCTTGTACAGATCTTCTTTTTTGCGCATCAGCTCGCGCGCGGATGTGAAGCCCAGTTCCTTCAACAGCTTTTTCAGCTCATCGACCGTAGGGGGCGTTTCGAGGTACAGCACCACCTTGGGATCGACGCCGTGCTGTTCCAGCAGCGCCAGGGTTTCACGGCTCTTGGAGCAGCGCGGGTTGTGGTAAATCGTGACGTTTTTCATGGCGTTCATTCCTTGTTGAATCAGCTGCGTTGGTATTGGCGGAAGCGCTGTTGCAGTTGGCGCAGCTGGTCGATGCGCGCATCGTAGCGCGCCTGTTTTAGGCTGCCGAGTTTTTGCAGCGAGCTGGCATTGCTGAGCAGGCCGATGGCCTGATCGAGCCGGCCGTTCAGCGCCAGGCTTTCGGCACGGGCCGACAGCTCTTCATCGCGCAGCCCTTGTGCGGCGCTGGCCTGCGCCAGCAGATCCCAGCCGTTCGGATCGTCCGGATGGGCAAAGGTGTAGCGGTTCAGGATCTTCGACGCCTGCGCCGGCTGGTTGCCTTCGACATAGGCGTTGGCCAGGTTGAGCTGCAGCACCGGATTGTTGCTTTGGGCGGCGTTGGCCGCCTGCAGGCGGGCGATGGCCTGCGGCGCGCGTTTCTGGCCGAGATCGATGTCGGTCATCAGGTCGATCAGCCAGACGTTTTTCGCATCCTGCGCCAGCATCGGTTGAATGATATTGCGCGCGTCGTCGTATTTTTTCGCTTCATAGAACAGGATGGCGCGGCCGTATTTGGCGGCCGCCTGTTCGCGCACGTTGCCCTTGCTGAGCGAGCCGAGCAGTTCTTCGTTCAGGCCATAGCCTTCCGAACTGTACATGCCCAGTGCGCGCACTTTGGCCATCAGGTAATCCTGCGAGGACTGCACGATGTGTTTCGGCATCTGGTTGGCGCGGTTGCGTGCGTCGGAGAGGCGGCTGTCCGGCAACGGGTGCGTTAGCAGCATTTCCGGCGGTTTGGAGGCGTAGCGCGACTGATCCGAGAGTTTCTGCAGGAAGTCGGGCATCGCTTCCGGATCGAAACCGGCGCGCTGCAGCACCTGAATGCCGATGCGATCGGCTTCCTGTTCGTTCGATTGGGTAAAGCTGATCATGCCTTGCTGGGTGCCGGCCATGGTGCCGCTCAGCGCCGCCATGCCCATGGTCGGGTTGGCCATCGCCAGCAGGATGGAACCAAGCGCGCCCACCCAGGTCAACGGGGCGTTGCGCTGCTGATCTTCCATGGCGCGCGCCAGGTGGCGCTGGGTGACGTGCGAGATTTCGTGCGCTAGCACCGAAGCCAGCTGGCTTTCGTTGTCGCTGACGCGGAACAGGGCGGAATGCAGCACCACGTTGCCGCCGAAGAAGGCGAAGGCGTTGATTTCGTCGTTGCGCACCAGATAGAAATGGAACGGCGTGCGTACCGAATAGGCGCTGGCCACCAGCCGGTTGCCCAGCTGATTGATGTATTGGATTAGCAGCGGATCGTTGATCAGCGGGGCGCTGGCGCGCAGTTGGCGCACGTAAAAATCGCCCATCGCCAGTTCTTGTCCGATGCTCAGGGTGCCGCCGGCGGAGGTGCCCATATCCGGCAACTGGTCCTGGCTTTCCGCCTGTGCTGGCGCCAGGGCGGTGGCGTTCAGCGTGCCGAGCAGCAGCACCGCTAACGCGGTTTTGGTCAACCGGTTGGTCATAGTCAGGCGTTTCCCTTAAATAATCATTTCTAAGACGTCAGCAGCAGACAAGAGTTCTTTATTCCCACGGCGCAATCCGCGTGAAAGTGCGGCGGCTCACAAACCGCGGCGGCGGTGCCCATCACATCATAGTCAGCCGTTGGCAACAAGGAAACGTTAGCCGGGCGCGAATCGGGCAAAAAAGTTTTATTTTTCATTTCGAAGGGCGTTTTCTGCGTCGCCGGTGGCCTGCATTGTCAATAAAACACGGACAAAGTTGATCCGCGTTTTATTGACAAGATAAACGCAGACTCATATAGTCTGCGTTATTGAAGATTCATTGACGGTTGAAAACGGACATATGGCGTACATCACAACCAGCGTTGAATATGGCATCCACTGCCTGCTGTGGCTGGTCGGCGATAACCAGCGGGCGCTCAGCAGCCGCGAACTCGCCGAGTTGCAGGGCATCTCCCCCAGCTTTCTAGCCAAGATTTTCCCCAAGCTGGAAAAGGCGGGGATCGTCGCCGCCAGCGAAGGAGTGCGTGGCGGCTACCGGCTGGCGCGCCCGGCGGATGAGATCAGTTTTCTGGCGATCATCGACGCCATCGAAGGGCACAAGCCGCTGTTCGATTGCCAGGAGGTGCGCGGGCGCTGCGCGGTGTTCGATGACTCCCCGCCGGATTGGGCGGTCTCCGGCAAATGCGCTATCCATGCGGTGATGCTGCAGGCGGAGAAGGCGATGCGCGATGCGCTGGCGGCGCAGACTCTCGGTGCCGTCGCCGCCCGTTTTGGCCGCAAAGCGCCGCAAGGCTTCTTCGGCGAGGTCAACCTCTGGCTCGACGAGCGCATGACGGAACGCACCGCGCGCAGCGGCAAAACGGCGCGCGCCAAGACCTAACCACCGCCTTTCCTTAAAACGAAACACACTTTTTCCCGCCTCTTCGGAAGGGGCGGGCGGGCCTTCTGCACCCTGTTACGGGAGCGGGACGGCATCGTTCATCCGAAAAAACTGCGGGCAGCCTTGTCGCCCGGTTAACCCTGTATGAAGGAGTCATCCCATGACGCAGAAAATAGTGATTGCCGGTTCCGGTTTTGCCGGTTTTTGGGCCGCCGTGTCCGCCATGCGCGCCATTACCCTTGCCGGTAAGCATGACGATATCGAGGTGCTCATGGTTTCACCGACGCCAACCGTTACCATCCGGCCACGCCTGTATGAGGCCGTGCTGGAAAACATGAACCCGGACATTTCCGCGCAGCTCGCTGTCGTCGGTGTGCGCCACCTGGCCGGGACGGTAGAGCGTATCGATGCCGCTGCTAAAACGCTCACGGTGGCGCAGGCGACGGGGGAACCCCTTGAGTTGGCCTACGATCGTTTGGTGTGGGCCACCGGCAGCCGGCTGTCCGTGCCTGCGGTGCCGGGCTTTGCCGAATACGGCTTCAACGTCGATACGCTGGAAAGCGCACAGCGTTTGGGCGCCCATATCAACGCGCTGGCGGCCAAACCCTCGACGCCGGCGCGCAACACCGCCGTGGTGGTGGGCGCGGGGCTGACCGGGCTGGAGAGCGCGGCGGAGATGCCGCAGCGGCTGCGGGATGCGCTGGGCAAAGACGAGAACGTGCGCGTGGTGATCGTCGATACCGCCCCGGAAGTGGGCGCCGGGATGGGGGCGGAGCCGGGGGCGGTGATACGCCAGGCGTTGGCGGAGTGCGGCGTGGAAGCGCGGGCCGGCCTGCGCGTCTCGGCCATCGACGCCGAGGGGGTGATGCTGTCGAACGGTGAGCGCATCGCCGCCAACACGGTGATCCTGGCGGCGGGCGTGCGAGCGCATCCGCTGACCGAGCAGATCCCCGGCGAGCGCGACGGCAGCGGCCGGGTGATCGGCGACGCCTTCCTGCGCGCGCCGGCGGCGGCGGGCATTTTCGTGACCGGCGATACGGTGAAGGCGGCGACAGACGATCTCGGTAACCACAACCTGATGACCTGCCAGCATGCGCTGAGCCTTGGCCGCGTGGCCGGCCACAATGCGGCGGCGGAGCTGACGGGCTTGCCGGCGCACCCTTACAGCCAGCCGAAGTATGTGACCTGTCTGGATCTGGGCCCCTGGGGCGCGCTGTATACCGAAGGCTGGGAGCGCCAGGTGCGCTTTACCCGTGAGGAAGGCAAAAAGATTAAGCAGGAGATCAACACGCAGTGGATTTACCCACCGGCGGCGGATCGCGAGGCGCTGTTTGCCGTCGCCAATCCGGATTTCGTGATTGTGCCTTAAAGAAAAGAGAAAACGGGAGCGGTAACGCTCCCGTCGTCATTTGCCCAGCGGCAGGAACGAGCGCTCCGGCACCACGGTTTTCATCACCAGCGTGGAGCTCAGGCGCTGCACGCCCGGCAGAGCGGAGAGTTTCTCGTCGTAAAGCTGCTGGAAGGCGGGCAGATCGCGGGCGATCACGTGCAGCAGATAGTCGGGATCGCCAAACAGCCGCTGTGCCTGCACCACCTGCGGAATGTCCACCATGGCGTTTTCGAAGGTTTCAACGGCGCGGCGATCGCCTTCGCGCATGGTGACGAACACCAGGGCGGAAAAGTTATAGCCGAGGCTGCCGGGGTCGAGCTGGGCGCGGTAACCCCTGATCACCCCGGACTCCTCTAATGCCCGCACCCGGCGGTGGCAGGGAGACACGCTCAAACCGATCCGCTCGGCCAGCTCGGTTACCGACAAACGGCCATCGACCTGCAGTTCAGCAAGAATCTTGCGATCAATCTTATCCATTTGGAAAAATTTCCCTGCTTATGCCGATTTCAGGCAAGTAATTGAAAGCACATTTTAACGCCTTGAGGATATTCTTGCCATCTGTTGAACGGTTTTGACGGCCACCGCGGCAGGCGGAGGCCGTTCTTCTTCCACGAGGAAAGGCAATGGTTCTCTGTTTGGTGTGGCGTGGCGCGTCTGAGAGGGCGCCGGCATGACGCTCGCTCTGTTCGCCGCTTTTTGGGCGGTGTCGATTTTGTTGGTGATCACGCCGGGTATGGATTGGGCCTATGTGATCTCGGCGGGCATTCGCGGCCGGGTGGTGGTGCCCGCCGTCGCCGGCTTGCTGTTCGGCCATCTGCTGATGATTGCGATTGTGGTGGCGGGCGTCGGCGCGCTGCTGGTCGGCAACCCGCTGGCGCTGACGGCGCTCACCCTGTTGGGGGCGGCTTATCTGTTGTGGATCGGTTTCAACATGCTGCTGCACCCGCCAGTGCCCGGCGCCGGTGAAGATCAGCGTTCCGATTCCTGGCTGCGCTGGGCCGGCAAGGGCGTGTGCGTCAGCGGCTTGAACCCCAAGGTGTTTCTGCTGTTTCTGGCGCTGCTGCCGCAGTTTACCGACGCCCGAGCCGAATGGTCGGTGCCGATGCAGATGCTGGCGTTGGGCGTCGTGCATTTGATCAGCTGCGGCCTGGTGTATCTGCTGGTGGGATTCGGTTCGCAGTCGGTACTGCGCACGCGCCCGCAGGCTGCGAAGATAGTGGGGCGCATCTCCGGCGCGGCGATGATCGTCATCGCGCTCGGGCTGCTGGCCGAGCAGGCCCTGAAATAGCATTACCGTCGATAGATGTCCGGCCGGGCGATCTGCCAGACAAAGTCGGGGTGGTTGATGGCCGAATAGCCCACTTTCTCATAGAGCCAGGGGGCGGTGCTGGTGACCAGCATGATTCGCCTCAGCTTCGCCATCAGCGGATGGGCCTGGCAGCATTCCGCCAGCCACAGGCCCAGCCCGCTTTTTTGATGCGTCTCCAACACGTACACGTCGCACAGATAGCCGAAAGTGGCGTAATCGGTGACCAGCCGGGCGAAACCGATCTGCCTGGCCTCGTGATACAAACCGAAGCACAGGCTGTGGGTGAGGGACTGGCGAACGGTTTCTTTATCGATTCCCTCCGCCCATGACGAACGGGTCAGAAAAGCGTGGATGGCATCGAGATCAAGCAGGGCGGGATCGGTGCTGACGAGATAGTCCGCACGCTGCCAGACAAGTGCGGCAGGGGTTGTCATGATGATTCTTCTCCTGTGAAAGCGTTCAGGTCAGGGCCGCCGTTCAGGCGTGCAGTTCGGCGACCGTCATGGTGAAAATCAGCGTGTCTTCGCCCTCGTTGGCGTACCGGTGCGGGCCGTCCGTTCTGGCGACCGCCGAACAGCCCGGCGCAATTCTGAGCTTGGTTTGTTCGACGGCAAGGCTTAAGACGCCTTGCTCAACGTGCAGCAGCTCAAACGTGCCCGTCGGGTGGCCGCCCGATGCATAGGATTCCCCGGGCGCCATTTCCCACCGCCACAGTTCTATCATGTTCGGGCCTTGGGTGCCCGCCAGCAAACGGGCCGAACCGCCGCTATCGCCATGCCACAGCGTGGGAATATCTTGGCTTTCAATCAGGTAGGCGGCGGGCGCGCGGGTGACGTTGACGATGTCCGCCACCGAGAGACCCAGCGCCGCCGCGAGCTTGCACAGGATGGCGATGCTGGGATTGGCGGCGCCTTTCTCGATCTCCACCAGCATGCCCTTGCTGACGCCCGCCCGGCGCGACAGTTCGTCCAGCGATAGCTTTTGGCTTTTTCTCTGTTGCTTGATGCGATGTGACACCGCTTCGCTGACGGTTTGCACGTCGGCGCCAAACTCGGTCGGTCTGTTGACTTTTTTGTTCATCGGTCAATATTATGCAATAAAATGGTCAATATAGGATTATTTGATGATTTTAGTCGATCCGTCAATCGATCCGGCCGTCGCTGCGCTGGCACCCGGTTTCCGGGCGTTGAGCATTACCGCGGTTGCGGCTCCCATAGCCCATCCGGACGTGGGGGCGTTAGCGTTGGCGCAAGCCTGTCGCGCCCTCGGCGAGGAAGACGCACCCTGGGCAGAGGCGCATCTCACGGCCTGGCGCGAGGTTTTCATGCAGTTTGGCGCCAAACCCAAGCGTACGCCCTGTTCCGCCGACGCCCTGCGCAAGCGCGCGCTGCGCGACGGCACGATGCCCAGCATCGATCCGGTCGTCGATCTCTATAACGCCGTCAGCATCCGTTATGCGGTGCCGGTGGGGGGCGAGAATATCGCGGCCTATGTCGGCGAGCCGCGGCTGATCGTCGCGGATGGCAGCGAACTGTTCGATACCGTCAAGGAGGGGGCGGTGATCCATGAATCGCCGGAGGTGGGCGAAGTTGTTTGGTGCGACGATCGCGGCGTGACCTGCCGCCGCTGGAACTGGCGCCAGGGGGTCAGAACCCGGTTGAGCGCCGAGGCCGAGCGGATGTGGTTCATCCTGGAGAGCCTGCCGGCGATGCCGTTGGCGGCGCTGCACGAGGCGGGCGACGAATTGATTGCCGGTTTACGGCAAATGATGCCCGGCGTCACGGTAGAGCAACGGCTCATCGGCTGCGCCTCGTAACGGGTGTCAGCACTGGCGGCGGACCAAACCGGTGATCAAATCCAGCGCGTCGTCCGCCGCCGCGATTTCGCTTTCGCTGAGCGCTTGCCGTTCGATGAAGCTCTCGATCGCTTCCAACAGGGAGAAGACGCTGATTTCATCCCCTATCTTCACGACTTCGCAAACGCCACGCCCGATCGCCAGACAGATGGCTTCATCAAATTCACACGGTTTGCTGTTCATCTTTCCCCCTACGGCGTTTGGGATGATATCGGCCATGCTACCGGTTTTTTCCCGACGGCTGTCTGATGAAAATCCCATTTTTTCGTTGATGCTGACTGGCGCACGACCGCGGGCATTGGCGAAATTCTGATTTCCTCACCGTGGTCAAATTTCCCTTGTGACCACCGTGCCGGCGCGGTATTGTCGCCAAATGACGACAATACCGCCTCATTGTCCGCATAAAAAATTCATGACGTTATCATCCCTTCATCCCGCTGCCGTGCGGGATTTTTTTATGAGGTTTATCTCAAAGTGCGGATAACCTCGACGCGATCGCTTGCCATGCTCTGAGAATAATCCTAGCTTGAAATAGTCATTTAGGGTTAGCAATCCCTCATGGCCTCCTTGTAACACTTGATGCACCAGAACGTTTTCTCCCCCGCTGCGGCGGGGGTTTTTAATGACGTGCATCAGAAAAGGCCGCAACGCAAGAACCGACAGAGTTCGTGACGATAACCAGTTTAAGTATCAGGGGACGGGACTATGAAAAATGATCTGGCGGCGGCGATCGCGATTGGCTGTGTGTTGTTGTTCGCATTGGCAGTCGGTTCGCCCCTTTCTATCGGTACCTCGCTGTAATCTTCCGCGGCCCCGTTCGGGGCCGCTCACCGAACCTGTCGCCGCGTCTGCGGATTTTTGCGCCGATCGCCTGCCCGCGCGATAAAATCAGCCAAATCGCTGTTGATGTATGGTGAACTTTGAGTACTCTGAGTGCTTTGCACACCTCGCGTGCGCCCGTTCTATCTATGCTTTAATCAGGCCCATCACAGGAATCGCCATGCCCGCCCGCCAAATCTCGAGGAGCCCGCTCTGATGCTGGAGATGTTATTACAGTGGTACCGCCGCCGCTTCACCGATCCGCAGGCTATCGCGCTGCTGGTGATCCTGGTCGCCGGGTTCCTCATTCTCTATTTTCTGCACGGCATTCTGACCCCGTTGCTGGTCGCCATCGTGCTGGCGTACCTGCTGGAGTGGCCGACCGCGCGCCTGCAGCGCATCGGCTGTTCGCGCACCTGGGCGGCGAGCATCATGCTGTTGGTGTTCGCGGGCGTTGCCATGCTGCTGGTGTTTGTCGTCGCGCCGACCGCTTGGCAGCAGGGCATCAATCTGATGAGCGATCTGCCGGGCATGCTCAACCAGTTCTATAACTTCGCCGCGACGCTGCCGAAGCGTTATCCAGCGCTGGTGGATGCCGGCATCATCGACATGATGGCGGAAAACCTGCGCAGCCGGCTGTCCGGCATGGGCGAATCGGTGGTGAAATTCTCGCTGGCGTCGCTGGTCGGCCTGCTGACGTTGGCTATCTACCTGATCCTGGTGCCGATGATGATGTTCTTCCTGCTGAAGGACAAAGATCAACTGTTGAACGCGGTGCGCCGCGTGCTGCCGCGCAATCGCGGCCTGGCGGGGCAGGTCTGGAACGAAATGAATCAGCAGATCACCAACTATATCCGCGGCAAGGTGCTGGAGATGGTGATTGTCGGTGTGGCGACCTACCTGGTGTTCGCCGTGCTGGACATGCGCTACTCGCTGCTGCTGGCGGTGCTGGTGGGCTTTTCGGTGCTGATCCCCTACATCGGCGCGGTGCTGGTCACCATACCGGTGGTGGTGGTGGCGCTGTTCCAGTGGGGCGTCGGCGCCGATTTCTGGACGCTGATCGTCGCCTATCTGGTGGTACAGGGGTTGGACGGCAACCTGTTGGTGCCCATTTTGTTCTCCGAAGCGGTCAACCTGCATCCGCTAGTGATTATCCTGGCGGTGATCGTGTTCGGCGGGATGTGGGGCTTTTGGGGCGTGTTTTTCGCCATACCGCTGGCGACGCTGGTGAAGGCGGTGATTCACGCCTGGCCCGATGAACTGCGGGTCGAGGTGGAAGACAAGGCCGGCTGACAGGGAAGAAACGAAGCGCAGCAGGCCGCTGCGCTTCGTGAGAATTACTGCTGCAGGTAGCTCAGAACGATGTCGTGGTGATTGGTGGTTTTGAAATCATCAAACACTTTTTCAATCTTGCCGTTGGCGTCGATCAGGAAGCTGATGCGGTGAATACCGTCGTAGGTCTTGCCCATGAAGGTTTTCTCGCCCCACACGCCAAACTGTTGCGATACCTGATGATCTTCATCAGACAACAGCGTGAAGTTGAGCAGCTCCTTTTCGGCGAAGCGCGACAGTTTTTCCGGTTTGTCGGTGCTGATGCCCAGCACTTCGACGCCGACCTTTTTCAATTCGTCCATGTTGTCCCGCAGGCCGCAGGCTTGCACGGTGCAGCCCGGCGTCATCGCCTTCGGATAGAAATAGACCAATACTCGCTGTCCCTGGAAGTCGGCCAAATTAATTTCCTCACCGTCCTGGTCAGGCAAACTAAATTTCGGCGCTGTGTCACCGGCTTTCAATGGGCTCATCACTACTCTCCATCTTTCTCATCATGCTGTGGATAGTTCACCACGCTAATACTGCCTTGCGCGTTCAATTCTGTACATAGGCGATGGAAGGCTTGCTCAATATTTGAGGCATCCCGATCGCCGGAGCTGTGGGCGGTGATTTGGATATACAGCTGCGGTGGCAGGTCGCCGTCCGCCGGCTGCGTGCGCGAGACCAGCTCGGCGATATTCATCTGGCTGGAGTCGAACAAATCGGTAAAGCGTTCGATGATATGCGGCGAGTCCTTGACTTCCACCTGCACCCATACCGTGGCCGGCATCGGCGGCCTTTCGTGCGAGTTTGTGCGCTTCATCACGATCAGCAGATCCAGCTCCGCGCCTTTTTGCGGCAGGGTGGATTCGATCAGGGTGATGGCGTTCCAGCTGCCGGACAGCAGCATGATGAACGTGAACTCCTCCCCCAGCATGGCCAGACGGCTATCTTCGATATTGCATCCGCAACTGCTGACGTGGCGGGTGATGGTATTGACGATTCCGGGGCGGTCGACGCCGAGCGCGGTAATCACGAGATAGTGTTCGTCTGACTGAGGCAAAATAGCGCTTCCTGTCGTGCTTATTGGGGTTACCATGGTAAACATAAAAAAAACCGCCTGCCAAGCGCTTACAACGCGGTTGTGCGCTTGCTTTTGGATAGGCAGCAAAAGTACCATGAGTGACTTGTTTGTGGAGGGGACGGCCAATGTTTACGGGAAGTATTGTTGCACTGGTTACGCCGATGGACGACAAAGGTGCTGTCGATCGCGCGAGCCTGAAAAAATTGATCGATTATCATGTAGCCAGTGGCACCGCGGCGATCGTTTCCGTAGGGACCACCGGCGAGTCCGCAACGCTTGCCCATGACGAGCACGTTGACGTGGTGCTGCAGACGCTGGAGCTGGCCGACGGCCGCATCCCGGTGATCGCCGGCACTGGCGCCAACGCTACCGCCGAAGCCATCGCGCTCACCACCCGCTTCGCCAACACCGGCGTGGTGGGGTGTCTGACGGTGACGCCGTACTACAATAAGCCGACGCAGGAAGGGCTGTATCAGCACTTCAAGGCGATCGCCGAGAGCACCGAGCTGCCGCAGATCCTGTACAACGTGCCTTCGCGCACCGGTTGCGACATGCTGCCGCCGACCATCGCTCGGCTGGCGAAAATCAAGAATATTGTTGCTGTAAAAGAAGCGACGGGGAACTTAAGTCGCGTTAGTCAGATCCAAGTGCTGGTTGACGATGAAGATTTCATTTTGCTGAGCGGCGACGACGCCAGCGGGCTGGACTTCATGCAACTGGGCGGCAAAGGGGTGATTTCCGTGACGGCCAACGTGGCCGCGCGCGAGATGGCGGAACTTTGCGCGCTGGCGGCGCAGGGCAAGTTTGCCGAAGCGCGCCGCTTAAATCAGCGCTTGATGCCGTTGCATCAGGATCTATTTGTAGAAGCAAACCCAATTCCGGTGAAGTGGGCCTGTAAGGCGTTGGGATTGATGGCAACCGATACGCTGCGTCTGCCGATGACGCCGTTGAGTGAAACCGCCCGCCCGGTGGTGGAGCGCGCGCTGAAAAGCGTCGGTTTGCTGTAACTCTAAGGGAAATTTGATGGCTTATTCATTGCAAAAGTCGACGGTAGCAAAAGTAGTGGGCATCTCTTTGGTGATGATGCTGGCAGCCTGCAGCAGCGATCAGCGCTACAAGCGCCAGGTCAGCGGCGACGAGGCCTACCTCGACGCGGCTCCGCTCAAGGCGCTGAACGCGCCGTCCGGCATGATCCTGCCGGTGCAGAGCGGCAACTATGACGTTCCCGCCACGAAGCTGCAAGGCAACGTCGGCAAGCAGCTGGACATTCGTCCGCCGGTGCAGCCGTTGGCGCTGCTGAGCGGTTCACGTGCGCAATACGCCGGCGACAGCGGCACGCTGCTGCTGGAAAACAGCCCGCAGAACCAGAACCTGTGGTCGCGCGTCGTCAGCCTGCTGCAGGCGAAGAACATCGCGATCGCTTCCCGCCAGGACGCCGGTCAGACCCTGACCACCGACTGGGTGAAGTGGAACCGTCTGGACGAAGACAACCAGTACGAAGGCCGTTATCAGATCAGCGTGCAGCAGCAGGGCTACCAGCAGGCGCTGGTGGTGAAAAGCGTTGGCCTGCAGCAGCAGGGCAAGAGCGAGCAGGTGACCGACCAATCTGAGATTCAGCGCTACAACGGCATGATGATCAACACCCTGATCGAAGGCCTGGACAAGCAGGACAACCTGGCGAGCAGCCAGACCGCCAGCCGCTTCGGCACACTGGACGTGCAGAGCGGCGCCGATGACACCGGCCTGCCGATGCTGGTCGTGCGTGGCCCGTACACCGTTGTGTGGGATCGCCTGCCGCCGGCGCTCGAAAAACTGGGGATGAAAGTGGGTGACCGCAGCCGTCCGCAGGGCACCGTCGCCGTGACCTACAAGTCCCTGAGCAGCAGCGATTGGGATGCGTTGGGCGTTAAGGATCCTGAACTGGCGGAAGGGGATTACAAGCTGCAGGTCGGCGATCTCAACAACCGCACCAGCCTGCAATTCATCGATCCGAAAGGCAAACCGCTCACCCAGTCGAAAAACGATGCACTGGTGGCGGCATTCCAGTCTGCCTTCAGTAAAACCAGCGTTAACTAATCAAAAAGGGGCCTCGGCCCCTTTTTGTTTTGTCTATACGGTATCGTTTGCGTCGCAGGTTTGGCACAATAGTGTCCGGCACGCCAAAGAATTCATTAGGTCAATTCTATACCCCCTAATTTCGGGCCGCGCTCGGGAGACAACGGGGATACATCACTGGAGTAAGTAAGATGCAAAAGCTAGCTGAGCTGTATCGCGGAAAGGCAAAAACCGTTTACACCACCGAGAATCCCGATCTGTTGGTGTTGGAGTTCCGCAACGATACGTCAGCACTGGATGGTCAGCGCATTGAGCAGTTCGATCGCAAAGGCATGGTGAACAACAAGTTCAACCATTTCATCATGAGCAAACTGGAAGAAGCCGGCATCCCGACCCAGATGGAGCGTCTGCTGTCCGACAACGAAGTGCTGGTGAAGAAGCTGGACATGGTGCCGGTGGAATGCGTGATCCGCAACCGCGCCGCCGGTTCGCTGGTGAAGCGTCTGGGCATCGAAGAAGGTCTGGTGCTGAACCCGCCGCTGTTCGATCTGTTCCTGAAAAACGACGCCATGCACGATCCGATGGTGAACGAATCCTACTGCGAAACCTTCGGCTGGGTGAGCAAGGAACATCTGGCGCGCATGCGTGAGCTGAGCTACCGCGCCAACGAGGTCTTGACCCAGCTGTTCGATGACGCCGGCCTGATCCTGGTCGACTTCAAGCTGGAGTTCGGCCTGTTCAACGGCGAAGTGGTGCTGGGCGATGAGTTTTCGCCGGACGGCAGCCGCCTGTGGGACAAAAACACCCTGGACAAGATGGACAAAGACCGTTTCCGTCAAAGCCTGGGCGGCCTGATCGAAGCCTACGAAGAAGTGGCGCGCCGCATCGGCGTGAAGCTCGACTAAGCGTTGGCACCGCCATTCGGGGCGATCCGGCCGGATCGTCCCGCTATTCTGCGTTTTTCCAGAAAATTTCTACATTTCCTCCGCGGCAGACCATTTATAATGATGGATGCGAGATGACTAAAACCTATCCCACTCAGGCTTGAAGCTGCCTTTGCGCTTACGATCGCGGTGCAACTTCAACGAGCAGGGGAAATATCTGGAGTGTATTTATGCGTTGGCAAGGGCGTCGGGAAAGTGACAATGTTGAGGATCGTCGCGGGCAATCTTCAGGTTTGGGCGGTGGTGGCGGCGGCTTCCGTGTGCCGCGCGGCAAGGGCGGCATTGTCATTCTGGTGGTGGTGCTGGTGGCCGGCTATTACGGTATCGATCTGTCGCCGCTATTGAACGGCGGTAACGTCGCACCGCAGGGTCAACAGCAGAGCGCCAACATCAGCCCGAAAGACGATGAATTGGCCAAATTTACCTCGGTGGTGCTGGCCTCAACCGAGGATAACTGGAAAGAGATTTTCCAGCGCATGGGCAAAACCTATCAACCGCCGAAGCTGGTGATGTATCGCGGCGTGACGCGCACCAGCTGCGGCACCGGTCAGGCGGCTATGGGGCCGTTCTACTGCCCGGGTGACAGAACGGTGTATATCGATTTGTCTTTCTACCAGGATATGAAAACCAAGCTGGGTGCCGGCGGTGATTTCGCCCAGGCCTATGTGGTGGCGCACGAAGTCGGCCACCACGTGCAGAACCTGTTGGGCATCGAGCCGAAGGTCCGCCAGATGCAGCAGGGCGCCAGCCAGGCGGAAGTAAACCGCCTGTCGGTGAAAATGGAGCTGCAGGCGGACTGCTTTGCCGGCGTGTGGGGCAAATACGCTGAGAAGCAGCAGATGCTGGAAGAGGGCGACCTGCAGGCGGCGCTGAACGCTGCGCAGGCGATTGGCGACGATCGGTTGCAGCAGCAGAGCCAGGGCCGCGTTGTGCCGGACAGCTTCACTCACGGCACCTCGCAGCAGCGCTATACCTGGTTTAAACAGGGCTTCGACAGCGGCGATCCCAATACCTGCAACACCTTTGCATCCCGTTAACGCCTCAAGTGCCGGAGCCTGACTCCGGCATTTTTTTCGGATTGAGACACAGCGTTATGTTACAGGCAGCGCAACAACTTATGCGGCGGCAGGGCATCCGACGCCTGCTGGTGCTCAGCGGTGAACCTGACTGGTGCCGCGAACAGGCGCAGCGGCTGGCGGCTACGTTGCCAGGCGACTGGCCGTGGGTCGGGGAAAATCCGCCGCCCGGCGAGGTGGCTTTAGCAAGCGGCGCGATGCGCCAATTGCTGGGGCAGGAGCGGCTGCACGCGGTGTTCGACGCCGGTCACTCGCTGGACGTAGAGGCGCTGGCGGCGTTGAGTGGCGCCTTGCGCGCCGGCAGCTGGCTGCTGCTGTTGACGCCCCCCTGGCGACAATGGCCTCAGCAGCCGGACGGCGACAGCCTGCGCTGGAGCGATTGTCCGCAGCCGATCACCACGCCGCATTTCATTCATCATCTGCAGCAGCATCTGGCCGATGACAGCGAAGTGACGATCTGGCGGCAGGGAGAGCCCCTGACGCTGGCCGCGCTGCCGGCGCGTGAAGGGTGGCAGCCGCCGGATGGCCGCCCGACCGAGGAACAACAGGCGATCTTGACGGCGCTGCTGCAGGCCGAGTCCGGCGTGTGGGTGCTGACCGCCGCCCGTGGCCGCGGCAAATCGACGTTGGCGGGTATGCTGGTGGCGCAGTCGCCGCTGACCTGCTGGATCACCGGGCCGAGCCGCGCCGCCACTGAGGTGGCCGGGGAATGGGCGCAGGGGCGCGCGCAGTTTTGGGCGCCCGATGCCTTGCTGGCGCAGTGTCGTGAGGGTGACGTCAGCGCCGTGGGGTGGCTGCTGGTGGATGAGGCGGCGGCGATCCCCGCGCCACTGTTGCAGCAGTTGATCGGTTATTTTCCTCGCGTGCTGTTGACCACCACGGTGCAGGGCTATGAAGGCACCGGCCGCGGTTTTCTGCTGAAGTTTTGCGCCGGGCTGCCGTCCTATCAGGCGCTGAGCCTGCAACAGCCGATGCGTTGGGCACAGGGGGACGCGTTGGAACGGATAACGGACAATGCGCTGTTGTTCAACGAGCTGCCCGCCTGGCCGGCGGACGGCCAGGCGATCGATTACAGCCAGGCGGAGCAGCGTGAACTGTGCGCCGATCCGCAGCGGCTGGCGCGTTTCTATGCTCTGCTGAGCAGCGCGCATTACCGCACCTCGCCGCTGGATTTGCGCAGGTTGATGGATGCGCCCGGTATGCATTTCGGGCTGGCGCAGGCCGAACAGGAAGTGGTGGGCGCCGTGTGGCTGGTGGACGAAGGCGGCTTGAGCGCCGAGTTGGCGCACGACGTGTGGGCCGGCCGCCGCCGACCGCGCGGCAACCTGGTGGCGCAGTCGCTGGCGGCGCATGGCGGCCAGTGGTGGGCGCCGATGCTGCGGTCACGGCGCATTACCCGCATCGCGACGCTGCCTGCGTTGCGGCGGCAGGGTATCGCGCGTCAGCTGGTCGAGCGGCAACGCTGCCAGGCTCAGGGTCTGGACTTCCTGTCGGTCAGCTTCGGCTATACCGAGCCGCTGTGGCGCTTTTGGCAATCCTGCGGTTTCGAGCTGGTGCGCATCGGCAGCAAGCCGGAGGCCAGCAGCGGCTGCTATACCGCGATGGCTATCTTGCCCCTGAGCGAGCAAGGAGAGGCGCTGCGGCACGCGGCGCACAAGCATCTGGCGCGCGACTGGCCCTGGCTGCGGCAGCGTATTGAACTCGCGCTGGCGATCCCGGGCGACGACGGCGACACGCCGCTTGGCGAAGAGGACTGGCGCGAGCTGGCCGGATTCGCTTTCGCCCATCGGCCGCTGGAGGCCAGCCTGGGGGCATTGCAGCGTTTGCTGTTGGCCAGCAATTTGCCGCTGCCCGCGCTGCGCGGCCATCTGCAACGGCGGCAATCCCCGGCGGCCTGCGCGGAGCAGGCGGGCGTAAGTGGCCAGAAAGCCTTGCTGCGGCACTGGCGGCACGAAACGGCGCAGGCGCTGGAACAGTTGAATGCGCAGCACTGCCGTTACTGGCGCGACTGGGCGCAGTCGTTGCAATAAATTGAATAACTCGCTCAATAAAACCCGATTTTCCCGATTTCTCAACGGCGTATAGTCACTGTCAGCGGTGCGGCGGCGACTGTCGCCGCACCAGGTTTGGTTACTATTAAGGAGTCATCGATGAAACATGAGCATTTCGTTGTCCAAACCCCGGCGACCCCGGCGGCGCAGCTGATCTTGCTGTTTCACGGTGTCGGCGACAACCCGGTGGCGATGGGGGAGATCGGCAGCTACTTCGCCAAAGACTTTCCTCAGGCACAGGTGGTGAGCATCGGTGGCCCCGAAGCGTTCGGCAACGGCGCCGGGCGCCAGTGGTTTTCGGTGCAGGACGTGACCGAAGAGAACCGCGTGGCCCGCATCGCAGACGTAATGCCGCAGTTTGTGGCCGTGGTGCGCCATTGGCAGCAGCTGAGCGGCGTTGGCTATGCCGGCACTGCCCTGGTGGGGTTCTCGCAGGGAGCGATCATGGCGCTGGAGGCGTTGAAGGCGGAAACCCGCCTCGCCGGGCGAGTGGTCGCGTTCAGCGGGCGTTTCGCCCAGTTGCCTGAGCAGGCGTTCGGCGACAGCGTGGTACATTTGATCCACGGCGAAGAGGACGCGGTGATCGCGGTGCAGCACGCTCACGCGGCGGCGGAGGCGTTGCGGACCAACGGCGCCGATTTCACGCTGGACGTGGAACAGGACGTTGGGCATGCGATCAACCAGGGCATGATGAACGCCGCGCTGGAAAGGTTGCATTACTATGTGCCGCAGCGCTACTGGGACGAAGCCTTGTCCGGCAAGCGCGGCGAGCTGATCGCCTTCCGCTAAAAATTCAGGGCGCCGATGAGCGCCCTGATGTCATTTCTTTTTCGGCCAGTCGTCTTCGTCATCCCACTGGGCATTGTTGTCGCGGTGCGGCGGTATCTCCGGCTTGTTGGCCAAATAGCTTTTAACGTCGACGCGGCGCAGTTCCTTGATGCCGCTGACGACCATCCCCACCAGAACCAGCAGGATAATCCACCAGTAATCAGCTAACCATTGCATAGCTACTCCTTTCCTTCACTGCGTATAAAACGCGAAAAAATCGAGGGCAGATGGCGTTCGAGCCATTCGGCACCGGCGACCTCCTTATCATGCCAGGCCGCCAGCAACAGCGCCGGGGTCAGCAAATGTTCGGCCTCTTGTGCCAGCGGCCGGTAGCTCAGATGCCACGGCTCCACCGCCACGCCGCCGCAGTCTTCGGTAAAGGGGCGGTAGAAACCGAATTCGGCCATATGCGCGGTCAGCCACTGGTTGAGCGGCGCAAAGTAACCGCCTTCCTCATATTCCCACGGCTCCAGCTGCAGCTTTTGCCCTTCCGGCAACAGCGACGGATCGTACACGTCCAGATCGCTGCCCCAGTGATGGCGGCTGGCGCCCGGCAGGGCCGACCAGCGCAGGATCGCCTCACAGCGCTCGGCGGCCGATAGCGTCGCGACGTCGATCGGGCGGCTGTCCTTATCTAATACTGGCCGCTGGCCGCAGAATTTGCCATTCCAAATCGCCAACTGGCGGTCGAAATCGCGGAAGGTGCTGGCGGGCTGGAGATCGAATCCCGCCTCATGCGCCGCCTGCTGCATCGCCAGGAAGGCGTTGACCGCCTGCGGCTGCAGGCGGTGGTTCCCGCTCAGCGGCGCCAGGTGTTCGGTTGAGCGGCCGGTGAGCATCTCTGCGTTGATCATGCGACCAATTGCTCCATGATGCGTTGATACATGCGGCTCAGCAGCTGCAGATCCGCGGCGTTGACACATTCGTTGACCTTGTGGATGGTGGCGTTGACCGGCCCCAGTTCCACCACCTGCGCGCCCATCTGCGCGATGAAGCGGCCGTCGGAGGTGCCGCCGGTGGTCAGCAACTGCGGCGTCAATTCAGAATAGTGCTCGACCGCGTTGACCACTGCATCCACCAGCGCGCCGCGCGAGGTGAGGAACGGTTGACCGGACAGCCGCCATTCGATGCTGTAATTCAACTGATGGCGTTCCAGCAGCTCTTCCACGCGCTGCTTGATCATCGCGTCGGTCAGTTCGGTGCTGAAACGGAAGTTGAACTGCACGTAGAGATCGCCCGGGATCACGTTGTTGCTGCCGGTGCCGGCCTGCACGTTGGCGATCTGCATACTGGTCGGCGGGAAGAACTCGTTGCCGCGATCCCATTCGATCGCCACCAGTTCATTCAGTGCCGGCATGGCGCGGTGCACCGGATTGTCCGCCAGATGCGGATAGGCAACGTGCCCCTGTACGCCGTGGATATGCAGGTTGGCGGTGATGGAGCCACGACGGCCGTTTTTCACCACGTCGCCGACGCGCTCGGTGCTGGACGGCTCGCCGACCAGGCAGTAATCCAGCCGCTCGTTGCGCGCCATCAGCGCTTCGACCACTTTAACCGTGCCGTGAGTGGCGCTGGCTTCTTCATCCGAAGTGATCAGGAATGCCAGACGACCCCGGTGATTCGGGTTGGCGGCGACAAAGCGTTCCGCGGCCACCACCATCGCGGCCAATGAGCCTTTCATGTCCGCCGCGCCGCGGCCATAGAGCATGCCGTCACGGATTGCCGGTTCAAACGGCGGGTTGTCCCAGCGTTTTTCATCACCGGTCGGCACCACGTCGGTGTGCCCGGCAAACGCCAGGGTTTGCCCTTCACCGCGCCAGGCCCAGAAGTTTTGGGTATCTTCGAAGTCCATTGCTTCGACGGTGAAGCCGATCGCCTGCAGGCGATCGATCATCAGCTGCTGGCAGCCTTCGTCATTCGGGCTGAGGGAAGGGCGTTTGATCAACTGCTGGGCCAGTTCGATAACCGGGCAAGTCATACGGCAACCTCGGTGATAAATTGTTGGTAAGTGTCGGCGTTAAAACCGAGCAGGGCGTGGCCGTTGCCGTCGTCCAGCAGCGGACGTTTAATGATTGCCGGCTGCGCCAACATCAGCGCGATGGCGGCGTCGGCATTATCACAGGCGTTGCGCTGCGCTTCATCCAGCTTGCGCCAGGTGGTACCGCGGGTATTGAGCAGCGGCTCCCAACCCAGCTGCGCGACGAAACCGCGCAGTTGCTGTTCGGTCAGGCCGTCGGCGCGGTAGTCGTGAAAATGATAGGCTATGCCCTGATCTTCCAGCCAGCGGCGGGCTTTTTTGATGGTGTCGCAGTTTTTGATGCCGTACATCGTCAGCGTTGTCTGTTGCGGTTTATTTGCCATGGCGTAAAGCTACCTGTCTCGTCGAGTCGATACTGAGCGGCGGGCGCGGTCTTAGGCCTTCTCGCCGCCCGGCGATAGCAGAGATAATGCCAGTAAAGCGGCGGCGAGATCCAGACAACGATGCGCGCGAGAGACGATTGGGCGCCAGGGAGAGAGAGGTTGGCAAAGCGATGAAACGGCGACCTTCGCCAGCGGTGCTTTTAAAAGACGCCGGCGAACGCATTCAGCCGCCAATGCGGAGCTGGGGGGCGGTCACTACTCTTTATTGATTCTTATGTTTAAACGATCGGTCAAACACCGTACGCGGGTAATATGCAACAGCGGTTTTATCCTGCTGGCGCCGAGCTTTTTCATTATTCGCGACTTGTAATGATTGGCGGTTTTATTTCTGATATTCATGGCATTGCTGATATCGGCCAGCGATTTTCCCGTCGACCACTCCGAAAGGAAAAGGGACTCGCGCTGGGAGAGTTGCGGCGGTTCGGTATAGTGACTGTAACGCTTATATAAGTCACCGATCAGGTGGCTGAAGCGGCTCAATGATATAAGGTTTGATAATATAATGGTCTTATTGTCGACAATCACCACCTCATGCAGGCAGTCGGTGATAATGATTATTTTGTAGGTATTGGGGTTGGCATATTCATCGCGGTAACGTGCTTCAAAATTGGCGATAGTGACATCGATAAAGCAGACCCTTTTACGGCTAAAGCCGGCCGGCGCGCGTTTTTCCGCCCATGTTTGGTTAATGAGTTGTCGAATGCCGACGGTGGTATAGGCACACTCGCTGAAAATATCAATTTCCATTTTATTATAGTCCTTTACTTTCTATTTCCCGGTGAGGATTGATATCTTAAAACATAAAAAAAGAAATAATCTAAATAATTTCATGTTGAACTTATCTTGCACCGCAAACGAATGAGCGTTATCTGGGCGCGAGCTTTGAAGGGAAGGTTATATACTAGCATGATTTATAAAGAGTAAATCTTTTTTTCAACTGAATTTTTAAGCAAGGTAAGGCTAATAGAATAGACATCTTCTATTAATACCTCGGTAATTGAAAGGAATTAACATAGATATTGGCTATCAAAATTATCAAAACGATCGTTTTTGACGATCATTAAATGACGGAAGATTGCGTTTAACGAGTTAAAAACTAAGATTTTTCTTGGTTTTATCACGATGAGAAGCTTTACTTGGATCGACAGTAAAGTCGGCGCTGAAGTCATGCGAAAATTAACGTGGAAATTGAGACAAAGATAATTCTAAACAAAGAAAATGCGATGTTTTAAGCTGTGAGCAGAGTGCGAACGTGGATGATTGATACGGAGAGCTGGCGTGAAAGAATGTCATATCGAAATTTCCGATCGGGTAACGCAGGAAATAACGTCCTGTATCGCGGAGGGGTTGGACCGTTTTAATGATCAACATATCGGCTACGGCGATCGTCTGCCGTTGGCCGTGGTGGTAAAAGATCCCGATAGTGGGGAGGTTCTCGGGGGGATTACCGGGCGCTCATCATTAGGGCTGCTGTTTCTCGATCTCTTTTATCTGCCGGAAGCGTTGCGCGGGGCGGGGCTGGGCAGCGAATTGTTGCGCCGTTTCGAGCAGGAAGGCCGCCGGCGCGGTTGCCTTTCCGCCGTGTTGTACACCATCAGCTTTCAGGCGCCGGACTTTTATCAACGACATGGCTGGCAGCGTATGGGGGAGGTGGCGTGCCTGCCGCCGGGGACCTGCCGTATCTTTATGAGCAAAACCTTGTAATGCGCGATTAACGTACGTAGCCTCCCTGTTGCAAACGCCGCAGGGCGGCGCCCTCAGCGAACACCATGCCGGTGGTCAAATCGTGAAAGCCGTACTTTTTATAGAAGGCCAGTTTTTCCGGCACCGAATAGATGAAAATCTTGCCGAGCGGCGCCAGATCTTGCATCACCCGGTCCATCAACCTGCGCCCCAACCCCTGTCCCTGAAAGCGCGGATCGATCGCCACGTCGGCCAGGTAGGCAACCGAGGTCAAATCGCTGATGGCATGTGCGGTGGCGATCAGCTCATCGCCGATAAACCCCCAATAGCAAAACTGGCTGTGTTGGTAAACGCGTTGCAGCGTATGCGGATCGCGTTCGCCCAGCCCGGCGGCCTGCAGCAATTCACACAGCCGCTGCCAGTCGATGGCGCGGCGGCTCATATCGGTGATGATTTCCATGGTTTTCCTCTAATCAATATGATTGAGATCGGCGGCATAGTGCCGAATGGCGCGCTGATAGCCGCGGATACCGGGGTCTGACGAGGTGTCCGCCAGCAACAACAACAGATCGGCCACGGCGCGTTTATTTTCACCCAGGTTGTACAGCGTCATGGCGCGAAACAGCATTAGTTCGTTGGCCTGCGGGAATTCGGTCAGGCCATCGTCGAAAGCGCGCAGCGAAGCCGGGTATTTCCCCAGGGCGCGGTAAGTGCTGCCGAGGCCCAGCCAGGCTTCACGGCGCTGGGCGGGCGGCAAATCGCGAGCCAATGCCGCGAGGTAGCAGGGAATGGCCTGTTGCTCCAGGCCCTGAACGTCATACAGGCAGGCCAGCTGAAAGTGTAACATCGCCGCTTCCGGCTCGGCCGCCAGTTGCCGTAACGCCAGCGCAGTCGCTTCCTGATAGCGGCCCTGCGTTTTCAACTGCGAGAGAGACAAAGAAGTGGACATGATCGGCGCTCCCTTGGCGTATTTTTATACCTTTTACACGCTACCGTGGAGAAATTGATATCACAAGGGAATAGCTGTACTGCACATTGATCAGATAAATACGAAAATGTGCGCTAAGCCCGATTTCCGGGCCCGGCATCGTTCCCGTCTCCCTTCACATGGTCAAAAAACAAGCGTAGAATCCGCTTCGTCAAATAATTGAGGTTGTAAAGTATTATGGTTGATCGTGAATTAGGAAACTGGAAAGACTTCATTGATGAGATGTTGGGCAACTGACACAGCGTTGAAGCAGATGGCAAGGTTGAGTCATTGGAACGTCACTGAAACACCTTGGGAACGAGATTATCGTTCGAAAAAAAGCAGCATCGGTTACCCGACGCTGCTTTTTTATGCGCTGCCTGTTACTCCTCAGTGGTCGGCGTGGTTGCCGGATGCGCTTTACCCGGGAAACGGCGCCGCACCAGCACGAAGAACAGCGGCACGAAGAAAATCGCCAGCAGGGTGGCGGAGATCATGCCGCCCATCACCCCGGTGCCGACCGCATGCTGGCTACCGGAACCGGCGCCGCTGCTGGTGGCCATCGGCAGCACGCCGAAGATGAACGCCAGCGAGGTCATCAGGATCGGCCGCAGACGCATGCGGGACGCGTCGAGCGTCGCCGACATCAGATCTTGGCCTTTATGGTTCAGCTCATTAGCGAACTCGACGATAAGAATGGCGTTTTTCGCCGACAGCCCAATAATGGTCAACAGGCCAACCTGGAAATAGACGTCGTTCTCCAGACCGCGCAGCCAGGTGGCGGCGACCGCGCCGATCACCCCCAGTGGCACCACCAGCATCACAGAGAACGGTATCGACCAGCTCTCGTACAGCGCCGCCAGGCACAGGAACACTACCAGCAGCGAGATGGCGTACAGCGCCGGCGCCTGCGAGCCGGACAGCCGTTCCTGATAGGACATCGCCGTCCATTCCAGCCCGAAGCCGGTCGGCAGTTGGCTGACCAGTTTTTCCATTTCCGCCATCGCGGTGCCGGTGCTGACGCCGTTGGCCGCTTCGCCGACGATCTCCAGCGCCGAGCTGCCGTTATAGCGCTCCAGCCGCGGCGAACCGTACTCCCAGTGCGAGCTGGCGAAGGCCGAGAACGGCACCATGCTGCCCGCGCTGTTGCGTACATACCATTTGTTGATGTCATCCGGCAGCATGCGGAACGGCGCTGCGGCCTGCACGTAGACTTTTTTCACCCGGCCGCGGTCGACGAAGTCGTTGACGTAGGTCGAGCCCCAGGCGGTGGAGAGGGTATTGTTGATGTCGTCGATAGACACGCCCAGTGCCTGAGCCTTGCGTTGATCGGTATCGATTTGCAACTGCGGGCTGTCGTCCAGGCCGTTGTGGCGCACGCGCGACAGCAGCGGGTTTTGCCCGGCCAGCTGTAGCAGCTGATCGCGCGCTGCCATCAGCTTGGCGTGGCCGAGGCCGGCGTGGTCTTCCAACTCCATATCGAAGCCGGAAGAGTTGCCGAGGCCGGTGATAGCCGGCGGGCTGCTGGCGATCACCCGCGCTTCGTTAATCTTGTTGAACGCCAGGGTGGCGCGATCGATGATGTCGAACGAGCTGTTGGCGCCCGAGGTGCGCAGATCCCAGTCTTTTAGCCGAATGAACAGACGCGCCACGTTTTGGCCGTTCCCCCCGGCCCGGAGCCGATGATGGCGAACACCGACAACACATCCTGTTTCTCTTCGGTGAGGAAGTACCGCTCGACCTTTTCCACCACTTTGGACGTTTGTTGCAGGGTCGAGCCTGCCGGCAGCTGCACCTGTACGGTGAAGATGCCACGGTCTTCCTGCGGCAGGAAGGAGGTCGGCAGCTTGATGAACAGCAACGCCATGCCGCCGAGCAACAGCAGATAAATCACCATGTAGCGGCCGCTGGCGTGCAGGATGCGCCCCACGCCGCGCTCATAGCGTTCGGTGTTGCGGTTGAACATGCGGTTGAACCAGCCGAAGAAGCCGCGCTTACCGTGGTGGTGGCCCTTGGCGATCGGTTTGAGCAGCGTGGCGCACAGGGCAGGGGTCAGGATCATCGCCACCAGCACCGACAGCACCATGGCGGAGACGATGGTGATGGAGAACTGTCGATAGATGGCGCCAGTGGTGCCGCCGAAGAACGCCATCGGTACGAACACCGCCGACAGCACCAGGGCGATGCCGACCAGCGCGCTCTGGATTTGCCCCATGGATTTGCGCGTGGCTTCACGCGGCGGCAGGCCTTCTTCGCTCATCACGCGTTCGACGTTTTCCACCACCACGATGGCGTCGTCCACCAGCAGGCCGATCGCCAACACCATGGCGAACATGGTGAGGGTGTTGATGCTGAAGCCGCAGGCGGACAGGATGGCGAAGGTGCCCATTAGCACCACCGGCACGGCGATGGTGGGGATCAGCGTGGCGCGGAAATTCTGCAGGAACAGGTACATCACCAGGAACACCAGCAGGATGGCTTCCAGCAGCGTTTTCACCACGTCCTTGATCGAGGCTTTGACGAACGGGGTGGTTTCATAGGCCACTTTGGCCTCCAGCCCGCGCGGGAAGTACTGCGACAGTTCGGCGATCTTGTCCTTCACCAACTGGTCGGTCTGCAGTTCGTTGGCGCCGGAGGCCAGCTTGATGTTCATGCCCGCGGCCTGCATCCCGTTGTAGCGGCTGAGGTAGTTGTAGTTCTCGCCGCCCAGTTCGACGGTGGCGACGTTGCCCAGCGTCACCAGCGATCCGTCCTGATTGACCCGCAGGGTGATCTGGCGGAATTGTTCTGGCGTCTGGAGCTGCGACTGGGCGTTGATGGTGGCGTTCAACGCCTGTTTATCGACCGATGGCGTGCCGCCCAACTGGCCGACCGCCACCTGGGCGTTCTGCGATTGAATGGCCTTGACCACGTCCTGGGTCGTGAGCTGGTAACTGTTGAGCTTGTTGGGATCGAGCCAGATACGCATGGCGTATTGCGAGCCGTACACGTCCATGCTGCCGACGCCGTTGATGCGGCTGAGCGGATCCTGCAGGTTGGAGACGATGTAATCGGCGATGTCCTGCTTGTCCATGCTGTTGTCGGTGGAGACGAACGCCACCATCATCAGCGTGGTGTCGCCGGATTTCGACACCGTGACCCCCTGATTCTGCACCGCCTGCGGCAAACGTTTGATCGCCGCCTGCAGCTGGTTTTGCACCTGCTGCATCGCTTCGTTGGGATCGGTGCCGGCTTCGAACGTCAGCGTGACGGTTGCCTGGCCGGTATTGGTGCTCTGCGACGACATATACATCATGTTGTCGAGGCCGGTCATATTCTGTTCAATGATCTGCGTGACGGTGTTTTCCAGCGTTTGCGCCGAAGCACCTGGGTAAGTTGCGCTAATGCGCACGTTCGGCGGCGCCAGATTCGGGTATTGTTCTACCGGTAAAGAAAAAATCGCCAATGCCCCGGTCAGGCAAAGAATAATTGCCAGCACCCAGGCGAAAATCGGGCGATCAATAAAAAAATTGGCCATGCAGCGCGAACCTCGTTATGACTTGTTCTATCTTTAAAACGCATCGGAAATATGCATTTCAGCGGCAGGGAAGGATTCCGGCGCTATTGCACTTTACTCGGGATAGTCGAGGAAAGCGTGGAGAAAAAAAGGAGATAGTGTAAATAACGGTAGCGGAAAACGGCGTGGATGCACCGACGCCGATAATTGTACGCTATTAAGACATTTTTATTACTATCAAAGGCCTTGCGCATGTCTTCGCCGCAGGCAACCGAAAGTAAAAACTGGACTCACCTTACAGCAGGAGCTTGGCATGGGAATTAACCCGGTATTTGCCCGTCGGCTTTATTTATGCTGGCTGATCAGCCACAGTGAGCGGCCCAATGTGCCGCGGTTGATGGCGCTGACCGGTTGGCCGCGCCGCACGTTGCAGGATGTGCTGAAGGCGCTGCCCGGCATGGGCGTCGAGCTGCAGTTCGTGCAGCAGGGCGTGCGCAACAACGACGGTTTCTATCAGTTGGAAAGCTGGGGGCCGTTCAACAAGAGCTGGGTGCATCAGCACCATCAGGCGCTGCTCAGCGCCATCGAGTAAGCGGCCCCGGCGTATTGGCCGGGGCGGGGCGATCAGTGGCTTTTGTACTCCAGGTACATCACCGTCGCCGCCACGCGAGAACGCACGTCCAGCTTGCGCAGTATATTGCGGATGTGCACCTTCACGGTTTCTTCAGAAATATGCAGCTGCGCCGCCACCTGTTTGTTGGACAGGCCGCGCGCCACCTCTTGCAAGACGTCCAGTTCGCGTTCGGTCAAGGCGGCGAAGGGATCGCGTTGCTCGCCGCGCGCCAGCAAATAGTCGGCCATGGCGTCGCTGATCACGTTCTGCCCTTCGGCGGCGGCGCTGATGTGTTCCAGCAGCTGTTCCGGTTCACTGTCTTTCAGCAGATAGCCGTCGGCGCCGGCGTCGATCAGCGCATACAGATCGCTGCGCGCGTCGGAGACCGTCAGCACGATGATGCGCGCGTCCACGCCTTCGTCGCGCAGGGCCCGCAGCGTATCCAGCCCGGACATGCCCTTCATGTTCAGATCCAACAAGATCACGTCCGGCGCGTGCTGCAGTGCCAGCGCAACCGCCTCGCTGCCGTTGCCGGCTTCCGCTACCACGCCAAATCGCGCATCCAGTCCCAGCAGCTGTTTGATGCCGCGCCGCATCAACGGATGATCGTCAACGATCATGACTCGGTATTGCTTCATCACCATGAAATATGCTCCCTGTAGCAAGTAAAGCCACTCAAACGCGCCCGGAGGCGTGCTTCACAGTGGGACTGTCTCTTCAAAAATAGCGGCATTCTGCACCGCAAACCTCTCTGGGCGGCCTTCTGCCCGGCGGCAACCGTAACGCCGAGTGAACAGCCGCAAGGTCAGGGCGAGAATGTCAGGCAGACCGCCGTGCCGCCGCCGCCTCTGCGCCGGATGCGCAGCGTTCCTCCCAGTCGCGCCGCGCGTTCGCTCATGATGGTCAAGCCGTAATGCCCTTCCGGTTCTTCCAGACTGGCGATGCCGCAACCGTCGTCGGTAATGCTGAATACGTTGTCGCCTGCGGCATTGACCTCGCAACACACCGCGATCTCGTTCGCTCCGGCGTGCTTGACGGCATTGAGTACCGCTTCGCGCACGATCTGCAGCGCGTGCACCTGCTGTTGGGCGTTGAGCGCCTGCGAGGGCAGCCGACAGTGTAACTGAATCCGCGCGGGGGTTAGCGCCTTTAATGGCTGCAACAGTTGCTCCAGCGCGGCATTCAGGTCCGCCTCCTGAATGTTGAGGCGGAAGGTGGCCAGTAATTCTCTCAGCTGGCGATAGGCATCGGCCAGCGTGCGATCGAAATCATCGATAATCGTCTGCGCCGCCGGATCGTCGGCGGCGCGCCGGAGCAGCGTCAGCTGGATGCGCAGGAACGACAGCGTCTGCGCCAGCGAATCGTGCAGCTCGCGGGCGATGGTCCCACGCTCTTCCATCAGCAACAGATATTGGTGCTGCTTTTGCGCGCGGTTGAAGTAGACGCCGCGGCCCAACATATTGGCCAGGCTCTGCATCAGGTGAGGATGCGGCGGCTGCGCCTCGGGCTGCCAACGCAATTCGCCCAGCAGTTTATCGCCTTGAGTGATCGACAGCGCGCTCCAGGCTTGCGCCGGCGCCGGCTCTCCTTCGTTCAGTTGCCACTGGCCATGGTCGTCCGCCACGTTCAACCGGATGCAGCGCAGTCGTTCACTTTGGCGCACGATGCGCAGCACATTTTCAAACGCCTGCTGATCGATCTGGCGCACGCTCAGCGCCTGCGAGCAGCGATACAGCACCTCCAGCGTTTCGTTGGCCTGCTGCAGGCGCTGGGTCTTTTCCTGCACTTTCAGCTCCAGCGACTGATAGAGCCGGGCCAGCTCGTCCGACATGGCGCTGAAGGTTTGCGACAGCACGCCGAGTTCGTTCGGCAGCGCCACGTCCAGCTGCGGGTGGCGAAAGTCGCGCTGTTGCACGCGCTGGCTGGCGTCGACCAGATGCTGCAGCGGCGTGACCACCTGGCGGCGCATAAAACGGATGCAGAACAGCACCAGACCGATGATGGCGGCGTAGCCCAGTACGCTGATGGCGGCCACCAGGGTGAGTTTCAACTCTGAATAACGCTGTAGAGCGGAAACGAAATGATCGACGCGGTTGACGTAGCCGGCAACCTCTGCCCGGTAGGCGGCCGCCTGCCCGTCGCGGATCTGCTGCTCCATCGTTTGCCATGTTCGTTGCAACGCCAGATAGTGGTTGCGTACCTCGGCCGGGACGTAAAAACGCGCCAGCTTTTGCAGCGCGGGTGCCTGCAAAGATTGCCGGTATTGCTGCAGGTGCAGCTCCAGCTCCGGGTTCTGCCGGTCGAGGTCAAAGGCCAAGCGGTAGCTTTGCATGCGCAGCGAACCGGCGATGTTGATCGCCTCGGCATCGCTCTGGCTGCCGGCGACGGTCGTCAACGCCAACCCGGTGGCGAGCACCGACAGGATCACGATGCCGAACAGCGCTCTGGCCAGGCTGCCGGTCACGGAACGTTTAACAAGCAATCACGGAATCCTTTTCTCTCAGGTGAGGCGCTTCGCCATTTTCATTCGAAAGCAAAACTATAACTTTTGCAACTAAATTGCACCGCGATTTGTATCAAGTTGTCAACAAAACGGGAACAATTGTCGTTGTGTAATCAAATGAATAGCGAAATGCCCACCGATTTTCAGCCGCAGCCCGGTTTCCACTGATGATTTGCCTTTGTGGATGCGATTCGTCCTGACTCGTCTGTCAGAGTCTGCGTCTGCCCACGATGTATTTTAAATCCTGGTTTACCCGGAGAGGCGATGTGATTTTTGTTGCAAATCGTCTGCCGCGGCGCGGCCTAATCGCGGTATGATCTGCACGTTGTCACGCAAGGGAAAAGGGTTATGTCGTCGAAAATTGAGAATGTGAAGAAAGAGCTGCTGTCGGACAACTGGTATGTGCTGCACAAGTACACGTTCGATCTGAAACGCAAAAACGGCGGTTCGGTGCAACAGGTGCGCGAGGTCTACGATCGTGGCAACGGCGCTACCATTTTGCTGTACAACCGCGCCAAGGGCACGGTGGTGCTGACCAATCAGTTCCGCATGCCGACCTACGTCAACGGCAACGAGAGCGGCATGCTGCTCGAGGCCTGTGCCGGCCTGCTGGACGCCGACTCTCCGGAGCAATGCGCGCGCCGCGAAGCGGTGGAGGAGACCGGTTTTCAGGTCAGCGAGGTGAAGAAAATCTTCGAAGCCTACATGTCGCCGGGCGGCGTGACCGAAATCGTGCACTTCTTTATCGCCGAATACCATGATGATGAGCGGCGCGCGGCCGGCGGCGGCATTGAAGATGAAGATATTGAGGTGATCGAACTGCCGTTTCGCGACGCGGTGGCGATGATCGCCGACGGCCGGATTAAAGACGGCAAGACCATCATGCTGCTGCAGTATTTGCAGATTCATCGGGTGATGTGACTAGTCCTGATATAGGTTGACACTTTTCAACCGGATAACGCCCGATGAACCTCATCGGGCGTTTTGTATTTCAGCGACAAGTGCGGCCGCCGCGTGTTGTAGAGGTTCACCGACTCCCTGACCATCTTTCTTGCCTGCGCGATATCTTCTGGCCTGCCGAGCAGGTATTCCGTTTTGAGTATCCCGTTTATCCGTTCCGCCAGCGCGTTCTGATAACAGTCATACCCGTCCGTCATCGAGCAGATGACGCCATACTGCTGATGTAACGCCTGATATTCCTGCGAGCAGTACTGGATACCCCTGTCCGAGTGATGTACCAACGGCAACGCCGTGCGTCTGCCGGCCAGTGCCATTTTGAACGCGCAGGCGACATGCCGGGTATGCAGACTGTCATGCACGAGATATCCCACGATTTTTCTCGACCAGGCATCCGTTACCAGGCTGACATACGCCGTCCCCGTTCTCAGCGGCAGGTAGGTGATATCCGCCACCCATACCTGTTCCGGACGGCTGGCTATTACTTGATTGTCTCCCGCTTTTAGCAGGTTGGGATGGCGATAAAAACGATGATGGCTGTGCGTCGTCTTGTGATATGCCCGTTTAGGCATCACCAGTAACCGCGCGCAGCGCAGGATACTGAACAACCGGTCACGGCCCACATGCAACGCCGGTTCGGGGTGTTGCCGCAACAGGTGATGCAGCTTACGTGTCCCCAGTCGGGGTTGGTGCAAGCGGATGGCCGTCACCTGTTCGACGAGATGCCGGGCCTGCTCCTCTTTGCCTGCTTCACGCTGCAGGGACTGATACCACGCTTGTCGGCTGATGCCCATCCATCGGCAGGCCCGCGTTACTGTGAGTCCCGGTACTTGTGTTTGCGCGATAAGGCGGTTAGCTGCTTTTTTGTCAGCGTGGCGCCAAAGTCGGTGTTCATCACTTTGACGACAGCTTCGAAGAACTGGGCTTTGACTTCAGATTCAGCCAGTTGCTGCTCAAGTTCTTTAATACGCTGTTCGGGCGTCAGGGGGAGTTTGGGCATGTTGTCTCCGCACGTTCTGGTGGAAGGAGAAGTTCGCCAGTCAAGTTGACCGTATTTGCGCAGCCAGTTCATAACAGTCTGGCTGCCCTGGATACCGTAGCGATCTTGCGCCTGGCGGTATGTCATCTCGCCTTTTTCGACCTGTTCGACGACAGCCAGTTTAAAGGATAGAGAGTAATCGCGTTGTGTGCGTTTAATATACTGGTTCATCACATTTTCCTCTGTGCGTGAGTAAAATGTGTCAACGCTATTCAGGACGGGTCAATGGAATAAAAAAAGCCGGTCATGATGACCGGCTTTTTTATCGGCTTGCGCCAGACCGCTTACTTCAGCAGCGCCTGCGCCTTGGCCACCACGTTGTCCACGGTGAAGCCGAACTCGGCGAACAGCTGCTCCGCCGGCGCCGACTCACCGAAGGTGGTCATGCCCACGATGGCGCCGTTCAGGCCCACGTACTTGTACCAGTAGTCCGCGATACCCGCTTCCACCGCCACGCGCGCCGTTACCGCCGCCGGCAGCACCGACTCGCGGTACGCCGCATCCTGCTTGTCGAACGCGTCGGTCGACGGCATCGACACCACGCGCACCTTGCGGCCCGCTGCGGTCAGCGTGTCCGCCGCTTCCACCGTGATACCCACTTCGGAGCCGGTGGCAATCAGGATGACGTCCGGCGTGCCCGCGCAGTCTTTCAGCACGTAGCCGCCGCGGTACACGTTCGCCAGCTGCTCTGCGCTGCGCGGCTGCTGGGTCAGGTTCTGGCGCGAGAACACCAGGGTGGTCGGGCCGTCGTTGCGCTCGATACCGTACTGCCACGCCACCGCCGATTCCACCTGGTCACACGGGCGCCAGGTGCTCATGTTCGGGGTCACGCGCAGGCTCGCCAGCTGCTCCACCGGCTGGTGGGTCGGGCCGTCTTCGCCCAGACCGATGGAGTCGTGGGTGTAGACGAACACGTTGCGCAGCTTCATCAGTGCCGCCATGCGCACCGCGTTGCGGGCGTATTCCACGAACATCAGGAAGGTCGCCGAGTACGGCAGGAAGCCGCCGTGCAGCGCGATGCCGTTGGTGATGGCGGTCATGCCGAACTCGCGCACGCCGTAATGAATGTAGTTGCCCGCCGGGTCAACGTTCAGCGCTTTCGAGCCGGACCACATGGTCAGGTTGCTCGGCGCCAGGTCGGCAGAGCCGCCCAGGAACTCCGGCAGCACCTTGCCGAACGCTTCCAGCGCGTTCTGCGACGCCTTGCGGCTGGCGATGTTGGCCGGGTTGGCCTGCAGTTTTTCCACGAACGCTTTGGCGTCGGCTTTCCAGTCGGCCGGCAGCTCGCCGTTCATGCGGCGCTTGAACTCGGCAGCCAGTTCCGGGAAGGCCTTGGCGTAGGCGGCGAACTTGTCGTTCCAGGCCGCTTCTTTGGCCTGACCGGCTTCTTTGGCGTCCCACTGGGCGTAGATGTCCTGCGGGATTTCAAAGGCGGCGTATTTCCAGCCCAGCGCTTCGCGGGTGGCGGCCACTTCGGCGGCGCCCAGCGCGGCACCGTGCACGTCATGGGTGCCGGCCTTGTTCGGCGAACCGAAGCCGATAACGGTCTTGCACATCAGCAGCGACGGCTTGTCGGTCACCTTGCGGGCTGCTTCAATCGCGGCCTTGATGGCGTCCGGGTTGTGGCCGTCAACGTTGCGCACCACGTGCCAGCCGTAGGCTTCGAAACGCAGGGCGGTGTCGTCGGTGAACCAGCCGTCGACGTGGCCGTCGATGGAGATGCCGTTGTCATCGTAGAAGGCGGTCAGCTTGCCGAGCTTGAGGGTGCCGGCCAGGGAGCAGACTTCGTGCGAGATACCTTCCATCATGCAGCCGTCGCCCATGAAGGCGTAGGTGTGGTGGTCAACGATGTCGTGGCCAGGGCGGTTGAACTGCGCCGCCAGGGTGCGTTCGGCGATGGCGAAGCCGACGGCGTTGGCGATACCCTGGCCCAGCGGGCCGGTGGTGGTCTCAACGCCTGGGGTGTAGCCGTACTCCGGGTGCCCTGGGGTTTTGGAATGCAGCTGACGGAAGTTCTCCAGCTCGCGCATCGGCAGGTCGTAGCCGGTGAGGTGCAGGAGGCTGTAAATCAACATGGAGCCGTGGCCGTTGGAGAGCACGAAACGGTCGCGGTCAGCCCAGTGCGGGTTAGTCGGGTTGTGGTTGAGGTAGTCACGCCACAGGACTTCGGCGATGTCCGCCATGCCCATAGGGGCCCCCGGGTGGCCGGAATTTGCTTTTTGTACGGCGTCCATGCTGAGTGCGCGGATGGCGTTGGCAAGCTCTTTACGAGAAGACATAACGAAACTCCAGTGCGGTTACAGTTGAGCGGCCAACATGTCTTCCAGCTTCTGCTGGTCGACGGCGAACAGGCGGATGCCTTCGGCGAGTTTTTCTACCGCCATGGCGTCCTGATTGTGCAGCCAGCGGAATTCCGCTTCGGCCAGCGGAGCGGGTTGGTGGAAGCCCTCGGTCGACGGGGTCAGCTTGCGCTCGACCGGCTGTTCGCTGTTTTTCAGCTGCTCCAGCAGGTTCGGCGCGATGGTCAGGCGATCGCAGCCGGCCAGCGCCAGGATCTGCTCAACTTTGCGGAAGCTGGCGCCCATGATCACCGTCTGGTAACGATGACGCTTGTAGTATTCATAGATGGTGCGCACCGATTTCACGCCCGGATCCTGATCGGCATTGTAGTCGGCGGCAGGCTGTTTGGCCTGGTACCAGTCATAGATGCGGCCGACGAACGGCGAGATCAGATACACGCCGGCTTCGGCGCAGGCGCGGGCCTGTGCGAAGGAGAACAGCAGCGTCAGGTTGGTGTTGATGCCTTCTTTTTCCAGCTCTTCGGCGGCTTTGATGCCTTCCCAGGTGGAGGCCAGCTTGATCAGGATGCGCGATTTGTCGATGCCCTGTTCCTGATACATGCCGATCAGTTTGCGCGCTTTGGCGACGCACATGCCGCGGTCGAACGACAGGCGGGCGTCCACTTCGGTGGAGATGCGGCCCGGCACGCTTTTGAGGATCTCGACGCCGATGTTGACCGCCAGTTTATCGCTGGCGTTGATCAACTGGGTTTCCTTGCTGCCGCCCTGGCGGCGGGCATACTCCAGCGCTTCGGTGATCAGCGCTTTGTACTGCGGCAGCGCGGCGGCTTTCAGGATCAGCGAAGGGTTGGTGGTGGCGTCCTGGGGTTCGAACTGGCGGATGGATTCGATATCGCCGCTGTCGGCGACCACCGTGGTCAGCTGCTTGAGTGCGTCTAATTGATTCATTGATAAGCTCCTTGACCAAGCTCAACGTAGGGAAATGAGAACCTTTTTCATCATAGGGGGAACACACTGCATCATCGGGTCGAGAATGAAAATGCGCTTTTTCTGATTGTTGCGATGGATAATAACAATGAATGCCGAGTAAACCCAGGCGGAGCGCGGCTTATGCACGACCGCCATCATGGCTGCAGGCGATTTAACGCCGTCCGACCGCGTTTTCGTAATAGCCGATTCGCTCGACTTTCGGCGCCGAACCTCCCCCTTCAAACTCCGACTCCAGCCAGGTATCGACGATGGTTTTCGCCAGCTCGGCACCGATGACCCGCGCGCCCAGCGTGATGATCTGAGCATCATTGCTTTTGCGCGCCCGTTGGGCGGAGTAGGTATCGTGACATTGCGCCGCGCGAATGCCGGGCACTTTATTGGCCACGATGCTCATACCGATGCCGGTGCCGCACAGCAGGATGCCCCGCCGATGTTTTTCCTCCCGTATCGCCTGTGCGACGCGATAGGCGATATCGGGATAGATCCCCGTTTCTGCGGTGCGATCCGTCGTGTAGTCAATGACGGGAATGTCCCGTTGTTGCAGGTGGGCGACGATCAGATCCTTCAATTCAATGGCGGCATCGTCGGCGCCGATGGCGATAGGCAGCATAGCGGTCTCCTGATTGGTAACGAAAAGGGCGGCGATCCTCGGTGGCGCCACGTTCATTACCGTATCTCTGTTTAATCAAATGTTCAATCTGTGTTCTTTTGTTTTTTGTCGTGTTTTCTGTTTGCGCCTGTAAAAGGTGACTTTCGTCACTAAAAAAGAGGTTTTAATCGTTATTCATCCTCATGTAGACGGGTTTTTGAGCGATATCACACTTTGATAAGTTCACTGTGGGCAAATTGAACGCGTGGCGTTAGTGTTCATTTGTTCTTTGTGTGTGTTAATGATCAAAATAAGTTCCCCTACCAGAGGAGAGTGCTATGTGTCAGACCTGCATGACAGAGGCGAAAATGGCGGCCGGTATCCCCGAGATCATGAAGGCGGTTGTGGCGTACGCCCCGAAAGATTACCGCCTGGAACAGGTGCCGGTACCGAAGATTGGCCCGAAAGAGATCCTGGTGAAGATCGAGGCCTGCGGCATCTGCGCCGGCGATGTTAAAGCGTTCGAAGGGGCGCCCAGCTTCTGGGGCGATGAAAAACAACCGGCATACATCAAGGCGCCGATGATCCCCGGGCATGAATTTATCGGCCACGTGGTGGGATACGGCGAAGGCGTCGAGGGCTTCAATCTCGGCGATCGCGTGATATCAGAACAAATCGTTCCCTGCTGGCAATGCCGCTTCTGCAACCGCGGTCAGTATTGGATGTGCGAAAAGCATGACCTGTACGGTTTCCAGAAAAACGTCAATGGCGGCATGGCCGAGTACATGAAGTTCACCAAAGAGGCGATTAACTATCACGTGCCGGCCGACTTGCCGATCGAAAAAGCCATTCTGATCGAACCCTATGCTTGCTCCTTCCATGCGGTGCAACGCGCCAATATCAAACTGGGCGATGTCGTGGTGCTGGCCGGCGCCGGCACCCTGGGGCTGGGCATGATCGGGGCGATCAAAAAGTCCGGGCCCTCGAAGCTGGTGGTGCTGGATCTGTCCGACGAGCGTCTGGCGCTGGCGAAGCGCTTCGGCGCGGATGTGACGCTGAACCCGACCCGTGACGACGTGCCCGCGGCGGTTAAAGCGATGACCGACGGCTACGGCTGCGACATCTACATCGAGGCGACCGGCGCCCAAAAGTCCGTGGAACAGGGCCTGACGCTGATCCGCAAACTCGGCACCTTCGTCGAATTTTCCGTGTTCAAGGATCCGGTGACCGTCGACTGGAGCATCATCAGCGACCGCAAGGAGCTGGACGTGCTCGGTTCGCACCTCGGCCCTTACTGCTACCCGCTGGTGATCGAAGGCATCGCCAATGGCGATCTGCCGACCGAAGGCGTGGTGACGCATACGCTGCCGCTGGAACAGTTCGCCGAGGGCTTCGAGCTGATGAAGCGCGGCATCGGTTCAATCAAAGTGGTGCTTAATCCAAACCTCTGAAACCTGCATCGTTCTTCGGGTGCGGGCGAGCCTGCGCCTCCATAATCACATGTGCTGGGGTGTTCTATGTTGCATGGACTGATTCATCGCATTGGTCTGTCACCGAAACTGCTGCTGGGCTATGCCGGCGTGTTGGTGTTCATGATGGGCGAAGGGCTGGAACAAGGATGGCTGTCGCCTTATTTGATTGGCAAAGGGCTGAGCATTCAGGAATCGGCGCTGCTGTTCAGCGTTTATGGCTTTGCGGCCGCGATCGCCGCCTGGTTTTCCGGTGTGCTGGCGGAAATCTTTACCGCCCGTCGGGTGATGTTGGCCGGCCTGCTGCTGTTCTTGTTCGGTTCGGTGTGCTTTTTGACGTTCGGCCTGCCGAGCAACAACCTGGCGATCATGGTGCCGACCTATGCGCTGCGCGGCTTGGGCTATCCGCTATTTGCCTACGGTTTTCTGGTGTGGGTGGCGTATGAGGCGCCGCCGGAAAGGCTGGGGTCGGCGGTGGGGATTTTCTGGTTCGTCTACAGCGGCGGGCTCAGCGTGCTGGGCGTGCTGTATTCCAGCATCATGCTGCCTTATCTCGGCGAGATCCACACGCTGTGGAGCGCGCTGATTTTCGTCGTGCTGGGCGCGGTGATTGCGCTGATGCTCAATCGCGACGACGGCGCGGTACAGAGCGGCAACCGGGAAAAAGCGTCGCTGGGTTACGTCTTGAAAGGCATCACCATCGCGTTTGAAAACCCGAAGATCGGCCTGGGCGGCATCGTGCGCACCATTAATACCTCTGCGGCTTACGGCTTCGTCGTATTCATGCCCATGTACATGATGGATATGGGGTTCACCCGCACGCATTGGCTGCAGATGTACGCCGCGCTGTGGACGGTCAACATCATTTTCAACCTGATTTTCGGTGTGATCAGCGACGGTCTCGGCTGGCGCAATGTGGTGATGTGGTTCGGCTGCGTCGGCTGCGCCTTGACCACGCTGATGTTCTACTACGTGCCGCAATTCTTTGGCGCCAACTACCTGCTGACCGTTTGTGCCGCCGGTTTGTTCGGCGCCTGCCTGGCGGCGTTCGTGCCGCTGTCGGCCATCATGCCGTCGCTGGCGCCGGACAATAAGGGCGCGGCGATGTCGATTCTCAATCTGGGCGCCGGCCTGAGCACCTTTGTCGGCCCGGCGGTGGTGGGGCTGTTTATCGGCAGTCTCGGCACCGTTGGCGTGATCTGGATCTTTACCGGCTTGTACCTGTTCAGCGGCGTGCTGATGAAATTTGTCACGCTGCCGAAGGAAAGCGCGACGGCGCAGGAAGAACGCGGCGCGAGTTTGGCGAAAATATCCTGACCGAGGGTGAAGTTCACAGTTTTAAGGGGAAATATATGATTAATCATCAAACTACGGCGCCGCGCGAGCTCTCGCTGCAGGGCAAGGTGGCGCTGATTACCGGCGGCGCTGCGGGGATCGGCCTCGCTATCGCCGAACGCTATCTGCAAAACGGCGCGTGCGTGGCGCTGCTCGATCGGGCGCCACAGGTTGCGGAAGTGGCGCGACAGCTGGACGCCGAGGCGGCGTTGGGCGTCGTGGCCGACGTCACCGATGCCGCGTCGGTGGAGCGGGCGGTGGCGCAGATTGAGGCGCATTTCGGGCGGCTGGACGTGCTGGTCAACAGCGCCGGCATCGTCGCGCTGCATCCTGCTGAGGAACTGCCGGAAACGGCGTGGGATGCAACCCTGGCGGTCAATCTGAAAGGCGTGTTTCTTACCTGCCAGGCGGTAGGGCGCCGTTTCATTAGTCAGCGCGGCGGCAGCATCATCAATCTCGCCTCGCAGGCCGGGGTGGTGGCATTGCCGAATCACCTGGCCTATTGCGCCAGCAAAGCGGGCGTGATCGGGTTGACTCAGGTGCTGGCGCTGGAGTGGGGGCCGCACAACGTGCGGGTCAACGCCATTTCACCCACCGTCGTTTTGACGGAGCTGGGCCGTAAGGCCTGGTCTGGCGAGGTGGCTGAGCAGATGAAGCAGAAAATCCCGCTGCGGCGCTTCGCCGAGCCGCAAGATATCGCCGCCAGCGCCCTGTTTTTGGCCGGCGACGCGGCGGCGATGATCACCGGCGCCAACCTGGTGGTCGACGGCGGTTACACCATTCAATAATTTCTTATTCAGGCGACAGAGAGGCCGCGATGAACAGAATCATTAACGATCCCGATCACGTAGTGGAAGACGCCATTCAGGGCTATAGGCTGGCCCACCCGGACTATTACGCCGCCACCGACAATGCGCGGGTGTTGAAATATCCGCCGGCGCCGATCGCCGGCAAAGTCGGCATCGTCACCGGCGGCGGTTCCGGCCATGAGCCGGCGTTCCTGGGCTATGTCGGCAAAAACATGCTGGATGCCGTCGCGATTGGCGAGATTTTTTCATCGCCTACGGCGGGGGCTTTTCTCGACGCTTTCAAGGCGGCGGACAGCGGTGCGGGCGTCGCTTGCCTGTACGGCAACTACGCCGGCGACAACATGAACGTCAAGATGGCGATCAAGAAGGCCACGGCGGCCGGCATACGGGTGAAAACCGTGGTGGCCAACGATGATGTCGCCTCGGCGCCAGCCAGTGAGATCGATAAACGGCGCGGCGTGGCCGGCGAAATTCTGATGTGGAAGGTCGGCGCGGCGGCGGCGGCCAAGGGATACGATCTGGACGGCGTGATCGGCGCGGCGCAAAAAGCCATCGACCGGTGTCGTTCGATCGGCGTCGGCCTCAGTTCCTGTACCATTCCCGCGGTCGGCAAACCCAATTTTCATATCGAAGACGGCAAGATGGAGATCGGCATTGGCCATCATGGCGAACCGGGCATTGAGGTGTCGCCGATCCAGTCGGCGTCGGCGATGGCCGGCACCATGCTCGATTTCGTGCTCAACGACATGCCGCTGGAACAGGGGCAGGAGGTGGCGTTGCTGATCTCCGGGCTTGGCGCCACGCCGGTGATGGAGCTGTATATCTATTATGCCGAAATAGAGCGCCGATTGACGGCGAAAGGCGTGCGGGTGCATCGGCGCTACGTCGGCAATTACTTCACGTCGCTGGAAATGATGGGCGTGACGCTGACGCTGATGACGCTGGATGACGAACTGAAAACGCTGCTGGACATGCCGGCGCAATCTTTAGGCTTAACCCAGGTGGAGTGAATCATGACGGAACAAATTTCAACCCGGTACGGCAGTGAGATCGTTACGGGGCTGATAGACACCATTGTCAGCAACCGCGAATACCTGAGCGAAATAGACGGCGCCATCGGCGACGGTGACCACGGCATTAACATGTCGAAGGGATTCGCGATGTGCGGCGATGCCATTCGCGGCCGCACGCTCACGCTGGCGCAGGCGTTCGATGCGGTTTCCGATGCGCTGATGGAGGGCATCGGCGGTTCGATGGGGCCGTTGTACGGCAGCCTGTTCATGGGCATGGCGGAGAGCGTGCGCGAGCGCAGCGTGCTGGATAAGCAGGCATTTTTGGCGATGTTGCACGGCGGATTGCGCGAACTGCAGGACATCAGCAGCGCGGGCGTGGGGGACAAGTGTCTGATGGATACGCTGATACCGGCGGTAGCGGCGTTTGAGCAGGCGGCGGGGCGCGGTGACGACTTCGCCGCTGCGCTGGAACAGATGAGGAGCGCCGCGGCGCGCGGGCGCGATTCCACGCGCGAGCTGGTGGCGAAAATCGGCCGCGCCAGCCGTCTGGGCGAGCGTTCGCGCGGCGTATTGGATGCCGGCGCGGTATCTTGCTGTCTGCTCTTGACCCGATTGGCGGACGAGGTGGAGCAACGACTGAATACCGTTGCCGCCTGATCGCGTTATACTAGCGGGCATTCAGCATTGTCGGAGGGGCGTGTATCGTCCCTCCGCCATGATTAACCGGCCTGCCGTGGGGAAACGTCTAACGGATGGAAAAACAAACTGTGTCCCAGGATAACGAACTGCTGACCGAAATCGCCGTTGCTTATTATCAGGATGAGATCACGCAGGAAGAGATCGCCAAAAAATTCGGCATTTCACGGATCAAAGTCGGCCGTTTGCTCAAGCGCGCCAAGGAAGAAGGCATCGTCGAGATCAACGTGCGTTATCACCCGGTATTCAGCACCCGGCTGGAACAGCAGATGATGGAACGTTTTCCCATCAGCCGCGCGCTGATCGCGCTCGACCATCAGGACGAAGAGGAACAGCGTCGGCAAGTGGCGGCGCTGGTGTCCAACTATCTGGCGATGTCGCTGAAAGACGATATGGTGTTGGCGGTTGGCCAGGGACGCAACGTGGCGGCGATTGCCGATCACGTCGGCAACGTGACGGAGCGCAACTGCAAGTTCATCTGCGGCATCGGCGGTACTCACCGTCCGGGCGATGCGATCAATGCCGACCATATCAGCCGGCGCTTGGCGAAGAAGTTCGGCGGCAGCAGCGAGACGCTTTACGCGCCGGCCTACGTCGAAAATCGCGCGCTGAAAGACGCCTTCATGCAGAACGGCACGATTAAGGAAACCCTGGATCGCGCGCGTAAGGCCGATGTGGCGTTAGTCGGCATTGGCGACATGAATGAAAACAGCTATATGGTGAAATTGGGATGGTTCACGCCGCACGAGATTATCGACGCCAGCCTTAATCAGGGCGTGATCGGCGACATCGCCGGCTATGACTTTTTCAATGCCCAGGGGCAGCATGTCGACACGGTAATGAATGACAGAGTGATCGGGCTAAGCATCGATGAGCTGCGCAAAATCCCTTGTGTGATCGCCATTGCTTCCGAGAATACCAAGGCGTTGGCGATTTTGGGCGCTTTGCGTACCGGTGCCATCGACATTATCGCCACCAGCGCGCTCAATGTGCGCACTATCCTCAACATGTCGCAATAGCGGCACCTGCAAAAATAAAGGGTTCAGCGCCAGGCTGAACCCTCAACGATCTCCTCATTTGACCGATTATTTGCTCAGGTTGACGTCGATCGCCTGATAGAAGGCGTTGGCGGTGTCGGCTATGTCCCACACGGCAAGGATCACGTGCGAACCGCTGCGATCTGCCGGTATGTTGCACTGGTGGGTGACCTGCGCGGCAGGGATGGCACCGCCGTCGTTGAACTGGCAGAACGGCGTCAGGTCAAAGGAAGCGCGGGTCAGCGGCTGCGAAGCGTCCCAGTTCGGCTTGGTGATGAAATAGCGCCAGCTGGTGGTGCTGTGACGCGCGGTCAGCTTCCAGGTAAAGGAGTTCGGGCCGGTTTTCAGGTTGAGCTTGTTCCAGCGCGTCGGCGTTTGCTGATCCAGTTCGAAGAAGGTGGACTTGTCGGCGCTGGCGATGTGGCCGTCAGCCGGACCGGCCTGCGGGAAGCCTTTCAGGCCTTCGACGCTCTGCGGTTCGTACTGCACGCTGCCGCACTGCGTGTTGAGCTGCAGTTTGCACTGGTAGGCGCGGCTGGCCGGCGACTCGACATAACCGTGAGCATTCGCCTGTTGCGAAACGCCGAACATGGCCGCGCTCAGCAGGCCCAGAGAGAGCAGGGTACGGGAAGTTTTGTTCATAAGTCACTCCTGACTGAAATAATGTTGTAAGTTGAGCGTATTTCACCGACAAAATGAGAGAGTAATAACGCAATTGGAAATAACCCTTCTTGTCGGCTTGTTTTATTTTTATCATTCTGGTCATGCGATAGAGCGGAATGTTTTAACGGCTATTAACGAAAATTATTATGATGACGATCTTTGATCGTTAGGCTGAATTTATTTAACTGTCGCTGTGTAAAAGTAGGGCGCTATGATGAATTTTATATCAGGTCGTGATGAATAGTATTTAAGATAGCGCTCTCATTTATGAAGTATATTGCTTGTTGCTATGAGTACCCTTGTTCGATTTGATCGATTTTTGTGCGCCACCACCTTGGGAATTTAGTGTCATTTTTCTTATTTTATTTTAAAGAGGAATTTGTATGACTAGATTATCCCTGGACGCGATTAAAATAATCAGCACCATCAAGAGCACCGGATCTTTCTCTATGGCGGCGGAGGCGCTGCATAAAACGCCTTCGGCGATTTCTTATCGGGTTTCCAATATTGAAAGCAAACTCTGCGTGAAACTTTTTCATCGCAATGGCCCCATGATTACCCTGACGGATGAAGGGGAGTTTCTCCTGCAGGAGGGCAGCTGGATATTAAATGCGGTGCAGGATCTGGAAAGCCGGGTGCGCAACATCCCCAAGCTGGACAATAATATCCGCTTGGCGGTAGACACCTTCTTCCCGTTGGAAACCCTGACGCAGGATATCCGCGACTATATTCAGCATTGCCCGAACGCCAGTATCTCGGTGCAGCGGGAAGCGTTGAACGGTACCTGGGATGCGCTGAAGAACAACCGGGCGGATCTGATCATCGCCATCGGCCAAATTCCCGACAGCGTACAGGCCAAAACCCTGATGCTCGGCAAGCTCAACTTTGTGCTATGCGTGTCGCCTTCGCACCCGTTCGCGGCGCAGAGAAAACCGGTGTGCAAGAAACAGCGGTTGAACGACATCGTGGTGGTGATCGCCGACAGCAGCCACGAGCTGCCCAAGCGCAATCACGGCACGCTGCCCTTGCAGCGTCAGTTGGTGGTATGCGACGTGGAAAGCAACCTGGCGCTGCTCAAACGCGGCATCGGCCACGCTTTTCTGCCGCCTGCTTTGATCGAAAAGGAATTGGCCAGCGGCGAACTGGTGACGGTGCCGGTGGAAATGCAAAAGGGCGACGAAATGATTTGGCTGGCGTGGCACCCGGCCAGCAAGGGCGCCGGGTTTAACTGGTGGCATGAGCGGCTGACGCGCAAAAGCGATGTCTACAGCCTGATGGGCCGTGAAGTGATACGGGATGGCGGCTATCCGTGGTGCCACAACTGAAGGAATAGAGACGAAGGGACGCGAAAATCAAACGGTTAACTCAATGAAAACCCCGCAGCATTCGGCTACGGGGTTTTTTTACGGCTTAGGCCACGCGGCCCACCTTCAGCCAGGCGCTGTCTGAGCCGGGCGCCGAGGTGATGTAACCCCACTTGGTCTGCCAGACGTAACCCTGATAGGACACCAGTGCCCCCTGCGCGTAAGTGGTGCCCGGCACGTAGGCCGGCGCGGTCATGATCGGCAGGTTACCGGGGCCGACGCCGGTGTAGCGCAGCCCGGTGCCCATATCCAGCTGGCTGTCGTCGTAGTCCGCGGCGTTGAAATAGCGATCCAGTGCGGCCAGCAGATCGCCGTTGCGGTTGTCTTGCCCCAGATGCCAGAACATCACGCCGCCCAGCTGCTGCTGCTTGATGTATTTCGCTTTGTATTTGAAGCTCTCGGCATCGTCATAGGTGACGAACAGCCCTTTCTGCGCATGATACAGGTAAGGGGTTTTGGTCTTGTCGTTCCACAGCCGCTGATAGCCGTAGTTGCCCAGCAGCATCTGCTCCAGCTGGCGATAGGAAGCGATACGCGGATCCTTGTCGCGTACGCACTCTTCGCAACCCACCAGCCAGTAATCGGTATTCGGATACGGATCTTCACCCGGCGTGCTGTGGCTGCTGTACTGGCCGCCGTTGCTGCCGCTGACGCCCTTGAAGGCGCGGCCGTAGAAGGGGACGCCCATCACGATTTTGGCGCTCGGCACGCCTTCTATCATCAGGTGTTGCTGCACCGCAGCGTCGACCGTCAGGCTGAACGGGCTGGGGAAGGCGCGGGTCAGCTCTTCCCAGCTCCAGCCCAGATTGGCTTCGCGCAGCGCGTTGTAGAAGGTCGGCCCGGCCGCGTCGCCGAACAGCGCCGCCTGGTGGTTGGTTACCTTCTCCCAAGGGCCGGCCAGATCGTAGGTCATCAGGTTAATGTAATCGAGCGGCGCGACGATCTGCGCCAGCTTGCTGTAATAGCGTGACAGGAAGAAAGCGCCGCCGGCGCCGGCGATGGTCAATTGATACGGCAGCGCCTGGCGGCCGTCGGTGACGGTTTGCTGGTTCAGCAGGGTGCGGATCTCCTGCAGCGCGGCGATGAAACCGTCTACTTCCGCCGCCTGCGGATACTCCCAGTCGATGTCCACGCCGTCGAAGCCGTAATCCTTCATGATGCGCACGCAGGATTGGGCAAACTTGGTGCGCGACGCCGGGGTCTTCACCGCGTTGACGTAGTTGGTGTGCGACACACCCAAATCGTTGGAATAGTACCAGCCGCCGATGGAGAACATGATGCGCAGGCTGGGGTTGTGCGCTTTGAGCGCGGTCAGACGATTGACCACATCGCGCGCCTTGGCGTCGTTGGTGGCCGGATCCCAGGCGCATTCCAGATTGCTGTTGATATCCAGGAACGAGAAGTTGATGTGCGTCAGCTGTTTGGCTTTGGCCGGCGTGATGTTGGAAACCGGGAACGGCACGACAGACGTATCGGTCTCGGTGTAATTATTGATTTGGTTGGTCGGAATAAAATAATACCCAATAACCGCTTTACGTGTGGACATGGCATTTCTCCAGAGTGGATGTTTTTATGATGGGGAACTATTTCCCGCAGACATTAATGTTTATTTTTAGTGAAAACAAAAGTCGAAATAAATCACAATGACAATGAATTTTTATTCACTGCTGCACAAATTGGCGCTGATGAGTTGTGCCAGCGCTCAGCATGAATGAATTCGACCATAGGGGCTGTATTTATTCATTTGCTTTGTAATAGCATCCTTAATTAGATTCTGAATATCCGATGTCCCACCGGCCGTGATTGGCATTTAATTAAAAATAAAAAAGGAGATGAGCTATGTCCAGCATAGAGCCTGACGCTGTTGGCTTAATAGTCCAGCGAGTATGTGAATATCTTCAGCCGGTATTGAACGCCATTCTGGCCGGCGTGATGGCGCTATTGCACGGTGCCTATCTCAACGTGGGTATTCGGCGCCGTTTATTGAATGCGGCGATGTGCGCGTTATTGGCCTGGACGGTGCGCGATGCGCTGGCGTTGATGGGCCTGGAATTAAAGTGGGCGAATTTGGCCAGCGTACTGATTGGTTTTATGGGGGCGGATTACATCAACGCCTTAATTAAAAAATTCATCGGCAAAAAGACGGGGTTTAAAAATGTTAAATGACATCGAAGAGATTCGCTTTACTGCCCGCAGCGAAGAAAACCTGCGCGGCGTACACCCGGATCTGGTGCGCGTTATTCGTCTGGCGCTGCGTTATTCCCTGGTGCCGTTTTCCGTCAGCGAGGGGCTGCGCAGTATGGCGCGCCAGCGGGAAATGGTGCGCGCCGGCAGCAGCCAAACGCTGCGCAGCCGCCATCTGACCGGTCACGCGGTGGATGTGGTGGCGATGCCGGCGGGTGTGGTCTCCTGGGAGTGGGATTACTACGCGCAGATTGCGGTGGCGGTGCGGCGCGCGGCGCGTGAATGCGGCATCATCGTCGAATGGGGCGGCGAATGGAAAACCCTCAAGGACGGCCCGCACTTCCAGCTGACGTTCCGGGACTACCCGGCATGAGCGGTTGGCTGCAAAAACTGATGCAGGGCGGGTTGCTGCTGCTGTTGCTGGCGGCCATTTGCCTCGGTGGCTACAGCTCGCTGCTGTCGCACCAGTTGGCGTCTGTGCGCCAGCAGGCGGAGGAACTGCAAAAAAGCCTGGCGCAGCAGGCCGGACTAATCGCCACCCTGCAGACTCAGGATGCGCAAAACCGTGCGTTGATGGCGGCGCAGCAGCGGCAGGAACAGCAGCTGCGCCAACAACACGAGGCTTATCAGAGGAAATACCGTGACGCGATTAAAAACGATCCCTGCGCTGCTCAGCCTCTGCCTGGCGCTGTGCTTGAGCTCCTGCGCCCGGCCGCCGGCGCCGCAGGCCGTGCCGCTGTTGCCCCCTGAGTCGGTATTCGCTCCCTGTGAGCAGCCGCAGTTGCAGGGGAAGACCTGGGGCGATGCGGTAAGCTATGCCCTGGCGTTACAAACCTCGTTACACATTTGCGCCGGCCAGGTGGATACGCTCAACGCCTGGCGCGCCATGCTGCCGCCGCGCTGACGGCGGCGTTTCTTTGCTCGTCCCGCAGACCTTCTTTTTTTACTTTTAAAACGGAATTTCGACCAAGGTTATGGCGCGCTTCAAAGTTTGTGAGGTTTCTCTCACTATACTTCAAGGCTGTGCCCTGTCATTGTACTTGGGCGCCATGGCCCACGGCAGGGCGCAGCCTCAAAGCCTTACCTCAACATAAAAGCAAAAAACAAAGGAATCCATAATGGACGAACAGCTCAAACAGAGTGCCCTTGATTTCCATCAGTTTCCTGTCCCAGGGAAGATCCAGGTTTCCCCTACCAAACCGTTGGCGACCCAGCGCGATCTGGCGCTGGCCTATTCGCCGGGCGTCGCCGCGCCTTGCCTCGAGATCGCCGAAGATCCGCTGGCGGCCTACAAATACACCGCGCGCGGCAACCTGGTGGCGGTGATTTCCAACGGCACGGCGGTACTGGGGCTGGGCAATATCGGCGCGTTGGCCGGTAAGCCGGTGATGGAAGGCAAGGGCGTTTTGTTCAAGAAGTTTTCCGGTATCGACGTATTTGATATCGAAGTGGATGAGCATAACCCTGACAAATTAATCGACATTATTGCCGCGCTGGAACCGACCTTCGGCGGTATCAACCTGGAAGACATCAAGGCGCCGGAGTGTTTCTACATCGAACAGAAACTGCGTGAGCGCATGAAGATCCCGGTGTTCCACGACGACCAGCACGGCACGGCGATCATCACCACTGCGGCGGTGCTCAACGGCCTGCGCGTGGTGAAGAAGAACATCTCCGACGTACGGCTGGTGGTGTCCGGCGCCGGTGCGGCCTCTATCGCCTGTCTGAACCTGCTGGTGGCGCTGGGGCTGCGTCAACAGAACATCACCGTCTGCGATTCCAAAGGCGTCATCTATAAAGGCCGCGACGCTAACATGGAGCAGACCAAAGCCGCCTACGCCATCGAGGATAACGGTCAGCGCACGCTGGGCGACGCCATCCCGAACGCCGACATCTTCCTCGGCTGCTCCGGCCCGGGCGTCCTGACGCAGGATATGGTGAAAACCATGGCGCGCGATCCGCTGATCATGGCGCTGGCCAACCCGGAACCGGAAATTCTGCCGCCGCTGGCCAAAGCGGTGCGCCCGGACGCCATCATATGTACCGGCCGTTCCGACTACCCGAACCAGGTGAACAACGTCCTGTGCTTCCCGTTCATTTTCCGCGGCGCGCTGGACGTGGGCGCCACCACTATCAACGAAGAGATGAAACTGGCCTGCGTGCATGCCATCGCCGATCTGGCGCTGGCAGAGCAGAGCGACGTGGTGGCTTCCGCCTATGATGACCAGGATCTCTCCTTCGGCCCGGAATACATCATTCCGAAACCGTTCGATCCGCGCCTGATCGTCAAGATCGCGCCGGCGGTGGCCAAGGCGGCGATGGATTCCGGCGTGGCGACGCGCCCGATCGAAGACTTCGACGCCTACGTCGAGAAGCTGGCGGAGTTCGTCTACAAAACCAACCTGTTCATGAAGCCGATCTTCTCGCAGGCGCGCAAAGAGGTGAAGCGGGTGGTGCTGGCGGAAGGCGAGGAAGAGCGCGTGCTGCACGCCACGCAGGAGCTGGTGTCGCAGGGGCTGGCCTTCCCGATCCTGGTCGGCCGCCCGAGCGTGATCGAGATGCGCCTGAAAAAGCTGGGTCTGCAGCTGACGCCGGGTAAAGATTTCGAAGTGGTGAACAACGAGTCGGACCCGCGCTTCAACGAATACTGGGGCGAGTACTACCAGATCATGAAACGCCGCGGCGTTTCGCAGGAACAGGCGCGCCGCGCGGTGATCGGCAACCCGACGCTGATCGCCGCCATCATGCTGCACCGCGGCGAAGCGGATGCGATGATCTGCGGCACCATCGGCAGCTACCACGAGCATTACGACGTGGTGAAGAACGTGTTCGGTTTCCGTGAAGGCGCGCACGTCGCCGGCGCGATGAACGCGCTGCTGCTGCCGAGCGGCAACACTTTCATCGCCGACACCTACGTCAACGACGATCCGACGCCGGAACAGCTGGCGGAGATCACCCTGATGGCGGCGGAAACCGTGCGCCGCTTCGGTATCGAACCTAAGGTGGCGCTGCTGTCTCACTCCAGCTTCGGTTCGTCTGATTGCCCGGCGGCGCGCAAGATGCGTAAAACGTTGGAGCTGGTGAATGAGCTGGCGCCGGAGCTGGAGATCGACGGCGAAATGCACGGCGACGCCGCGCTGGTGGAAAGCATCCGTCACGATTTGATGCCGGACAGCCCGCTGAAAGGCTCAGCCAACCTGCTGATCATGCCGAACATGGAAGCGGCGCGCATCAGCTACAACCTGCTGCGCGTCTCCTGCTCGGAAGGGGTGACCGTCGGGCCGGTGCTGATGGGGGTCGCCAAGCCGGTGCACATCCTGACGCCGATCGCCTCGGTGCGCCGCATCGTCAACATGGTGGCGCTGGCGGTAGTGGAAGCCCAGACCGAACCACTGTAAGCCCGGGTTGAGTGACTGGCCCCCTGCGCCGTTGGCGCCGGGGGCTTTTTTATTTCCAGTGGACGTGGTACAAATAATCGTCAAATATGTACATGTACAGGTAAAGAAAATGACTACGATTAGCTACACGGCGGCGAGAAACAATTTGGCCGAGGTGCTTTTGGAAGCGCAAAAACAGCCGGTGGAAGTGACGCGCCGCGGACACGATGAGGTTTACATCATCAGTAAGGCCGACTATGAGGTTTTGGTCAAAGCCAAAGTGAAAGCGCGCATTCAGGCTAAACACGCGGATACGATTAAGGCGCTGGCGAATAGATGATCTTTTTGACCGCAGAGGATATTGCGGAGTTCAATGCTGAAATTGTGCCTCACGGCCGCCAGGAAGGCAGCAAAGTTGAGGCTGTAGCCAACCGCGTGCTCAATGCTTACCACTACGAGAACGTCACAGACGTTTACCGCTTGGCCGCGCTCTATCTCATCGCCATCAGCCACGGTCACATTTTTCTTGATGGCAACAAACGTACGGCCTTCCAAAGCATGGCGCTATTTCTCGGTATTAATGGCATTGCACTGCGGGAAGACGCAGAACTGGTCGAAATTACGGTTGAAGCAGCTCAAGGCCGCCTCAACGTTGAACAAGCCGCTGAACACTTACGCCGGCTAACCGAATAACCCCCCTGCTCATTTCTTACAGCGCGCGGCGATGGCGCGGATATCCTGCGGCGTAGTGCGGCAACAGCCGCCGATCAATTGTGCGCCGAGCGCGCGCCACTCTGTCGCCTGATCTACCAGGCTGCCGTGCTCGCCGCCGCACGCGTGCCAGGTTTTGCTGATCGCATCGTAGTGCTCGCCGGAGTTCGGATAAACCAGCAGCGGTTTGTCGGCCAGCGCGCCCAGTTGGCGCAGCGCCGGGGCGACCTTGTCCAGCGCGATGCAGTTGATGCCGATCGCCAGCACCTGCGGATTGCCGCGCAGCGCGGACAGGACCTCCGTCAGCGGCGTGCCGTCGCTGAGATGTTGGCTGTCGCGAAGGGTGAAGGCGAACCAGGCGCCGAGCGTCGGGAACTCCTGCAGCAGCGTCAGCAGCGCCTGCAGTTCGGCGAACGACGGCAGCGTTTCGCAGGCCAGCAGATCGACGCCGGCGGCGGCCAGGGCTGCGAGGCGCGGGCGGTGGAAGGCAATCATGTCATCCTGTGCCAGCCGGTAGTCGCCGCGGTATTCCGAACCGTCGGCCAGATAGGCGCCGTACGGGCCCACCGAACCGGCGATCAACAGCGGCGCCGCCTGCGGGTGTGCGGCCAGATAATCGTGGCGCGCGCGTTGCGCCAGCTGCACGCTTTTGGCGATCAACGCCAGCGATTGATCCTGATCCAGGCCGCGGCGCAAGAAGCCCTGCGGCGTGGCCTGATAACTGGCGGTGATGGCGCACTGGGCGCCGGCGTTGAAATAATCGAGGTGTATCTGATAGATAAGCTCGGGATTTTCAATCAGCACCTTGGCCGACCACAGCGGATCGGTCAGATCGCAGCCACGCGCTTCCAGCTCGGTGGCCAGCGCGCCGTCCAGGATCAGCGTGGGGTGTTCGGCCAGCAGGCGGGCGACAGGGTTGTTAACCGACATGTTGTTCTCCCAAAGCGTTTTTTTGCCCGGCGCGCCGGGTCAGGAAATAGGTGAGGTAGCACAGGGCGACGAACGGCAGCCCGCAGTAGAGCGCGATGCGCTGCTCCGGATCGAACGCCAGCCCGATGCAGGCCAGCAGGCACAGCGCAAAGCCGAGGATCGGCGTCAGCGGGTAGCCAGGCGCGCGGTATTTCAAGCCGCTTATCGGCTGGCCGCTGCGCAGGTAGGCGCGGCGGAAAGCATAGTGGGCCGCGCAGATGCTCAGCCACACCGCCACCACCGCAAAACCGGAGATCGCCGACAGGGCAACAAACACCGTGTCCGGCGCGATCACGCTGGTCAACAGCGCCAGCACGCCGCCGAGCATGCTGAAGGTCAGGGCGTTGATCGGAATGCCACGCGCATTGACGCGCGCAAAGTAGGCCGGCAGGGTGCGCTGGTGGGCCAGCGACCACAGCATGCGCCCTGAAGCGTACAGGCCGGAGTTGGCCGCCGACAGGATGGCGGTCAGGATCACGAAGTTGAAGATATCGGCGGCGTAAGGCACGCCGATGCGTTCAAACACCAGCACGAACGGGCTTTTGACGATCCCCGCCTGATCCATGGGGATCAACGCCGCCAGCACGAAGACCGTGCCGATAAAGAACAGCATCAGGCGGATCACCGTGGTGCGGATCGCCAGCGGTACGACTTTTTCCGGGTTCTCGGTTTCACCGGCGGCAATGCCGATCAGCTCCGTGCCGGAGAAAGCGAAGTTCACCGCCACCATGGTCATCAGGATCGGCAGCGTGCCGTGCGGCAGCCAGCCGGAAGCGGTCAGGTTATGCAGGAACGGCGCCGGCGTGCCGTCTTTCATCGGCAGAAGACCGAACATGGCGGCACCGCCCAGTATGATGAACGCCAGAATGGTCACCACTTTGATCAGCGAAAACCAGAATTCGCTTTCGGCGAAAAAGCGGGTGGTCACCACGTTAAGCAGGAAAATGGCCGCGCAGAAGATCAGACACCACAGCCACACCGGCGACTGCGGGAACCAGTACTGCATGCAGAATCCGGCGGCGGTGAGGCTGGAGCCGAGCGCCACCGTCCAGGTGAGCCAATACAGCCAGGCGACGGCATAGCCGGTGGCCGGCCCCAGATAGCGCGAAGCATAGACGTGAAAGGCGCCGGTTTCCGGCATCGCCACCGACAGTTCGCCCAGGCACAGCATCACCAGATACACCACCAGCGCGCCGATCAGGTAGGCCAGCAGCGTGCCGAGCGCGCCGGTGGTGGAGATGATGTAGCCGGTGTTGAAAAACAGCCCGGTGCCGATCACGCCGCCCAGCGACAGCATCACCAGGTGCCGGGCCTTCATGCTGCGTTTGAACTGTCCTGCGGCGGGTGCCGATGGTTGCATAATAATCTATCCGTATAGACGTCTAAATATCTGAATGGCTATTGGTTATACCCGCAATGCTTTTTCAACGCAATGCGCAGCCGGCGATCGCCGCGTAAAAAAATCGTTAAGCCAAATCTATATGCAAATGATAATTATTATCTATAATGTCGCCATTTTCGATAATGGGGCAACATGATGAGATATCTGATTTTATTGGCGGCGTTGGCGCTTGGCGCCTGCAGCCAAACGCCGGTTAAGACACCGGCCAGCGACGTCGTGAGTCTGGGTAGCATCACCGATCTGCACAGCGGCGCGACCCTGACGCCGGAGCAGCTGTTGACGCGATTGGCGCAGCAGCCGCGGGTGATCCTGGGGGAGAAGCATGACAATCCTTACCACCATCAGATTGAGCAATGGCTGGTGCAGCAGCTGCCGCAACGGCGGCCGCAGGGCAGCGTGCTGATGGAGATGATCAACCCGAACCAGCAGGCGCAGGTCGACAAGGTCAAACAGTGGCTGCAGAGCGATCCCACGGTGCGTGACGGCCGCGTAGCGGAACTGATCGCCTGGCAGCCGGGCTGGAAGTGGGAGCTGTATGGCGGGGTGACGATGGCGGCGATGCGTGCGCCTTACCCGCTGTGGTCGGCCAACCTGGATCGCAGCGAGATTACGGCGTTCTATCAGCAGCCGCAGTTCCCGGCGGGGCAGCTATCGGCGCAGCCGGCGGTGCGCAAGGCGCTGGAAGAGACCATCCGCACTTCGCACGGCGGTAAGATTGAGGCCGACCAACTGCACGCGATGCTGGCGATCCAGCAGCAGCGCGATCGGCGCATGGCTGAGCGCTTGCTGGCGGCACCGACGCCCGCGTTGTTGATCGCCGGTGGCTATCACGCCGCCAAATCGGTGGGCGTGCCGCTGCACGTGCGGGATCTGCAACCGGCGGCGGTGCCGACGGTGCTGATGCTGGCGGAACCGGGCGTACAGGTCGATGCGAACACCGCAGACTACCTGTGGATCACACCATCAGTGAAATGAATACGTTAAGAGAGTGAAAAGGGGTGTTAATTATAGTTGCAAATGATTATCATTAGTAAATGTGATCTGCAATCATTCGCAATTAAGCAAGCTAATGCCCCTATGTTAAGTCAGTCTTACTCCCTCCCGGCCTTTGAACTGCCGCAGCCGCGCTGGGCGCGCGGCCTGCTGCTCGCCCTGGCGGCGCACGCGGCGTTGGTGCTGCTGTTTTACTGGCCGCAGACGGCGCTGGAGCCGGTGGTGTTGCCGCCGCCGGCGGTGATGATGAGCTGGGCGGCGCAGATTGAAGCGCCGGAAAGCAAGCCGCTGCCGCTGGGCGTGCAGCAGGCGGAATCCGCCGCGGCGCAGCCCGCTGAGCAGCAGCAACAGCCGGATCTGCCCAAGCTGGCGCGCGCCGATAAAGCAAAAATCGTGACGGCGCAGAAGAAGCGCGCCGAACACCGTCCCCCGCAAAAAGCGCAGCCGAAGCCGCAGGAACAGGCCAAAGAGACGCGCAATGCCGCCGCGTCCAGCGCCGCCGCGCCGCAGGCGCAGACGATCTCCCACCAGACCGCCGCCCCGATCAACAGCGACGCCAACAGCAATGCGCAGGCCAAACTGTCGTGGGAGAGCCTGGTGAAAGGCAAACTGAACCGCATCAAGGATTACCCTTTGGATGCCCGCAGCCGGCGGCGCAGCGGCATGCCGCAGGTCAGTTTCAGCGTTGACGCGCAGGGACGGGTCTCGAACGTCATGCTGCAGGTGCGTTCCGGCACCGCGTCGCTGGATCGGGAAGCGGTGGCGGTGGTGTCGCGCGCCCAGCCGTTGCCGCCGCCGCCGCCGGAGATGCTGCAGCAGGGGACCATCAAGGTGACGATGCCGATCGATTTCAATCTGGCGGAGCTGAATGCCCGCCGTTAATGCCCGCAGGCGCCGCATCGCCGTCGTGCGCCTTTTCAAACTTCGTGAGGGATTATGAATCCGCTGTTATTCACCCCGCGCCGTCGCATCGCGGCCGCGCTCTGGCTTTCTTTAGGCCTCGCCGGCGCCGCGCTGGCGCAACCGCAGCCGCCGTTGGCGGAACGCGCGCCGAAAGCGCTGACGGCGCATGGCGAGACGCGCACCGACGATTACTACTGGCTGCGCGACGACAGCCGAAAAGAACCGAAGGTGCTGGACTACCTGAAGGCGGAGAACCGCTATACCGAGCAGATGATGGCGCCGTACCTGAAGCTGCGCGCCACGCTGTATCAGGAGATGCTGGGCCGCATGAACCCTGACGATCGCTCAGTGCCGTATCAGCTCAACGGCTATCGCTACCAGGAAAGCTACGCCGCCGGTAAAGATTTCGCGCGGTATCAGCGCCAGGCGCTCACCGCCGACGCGCCGTGGCAAACCCTGTTGGACGCCAATCAGCGCGCGGCCGGCCATGCTTATTATCGCCTGGGGGCGCTGGACGTCAGCCTGGACAACCGCCGCCTGGCGGTGGCCGAAGATCTGCAGGGCCGCCGCCAATACCGCATCTCCCTGCGCGAGATAGACAGCGAACGCTGGTCGCCGGAAACGCTGGAAAACACCTCCGGCAATATGGTGTGGGCCAACGACAACCAAACCCTGTTCTACGTGCGCAACCACCCGCAAACGCTGTTGCCATACCAGGTCTATCGCCATCGGTACGGCACGCCGACGGCGGAAGATAAGCTGGTGTACCAGGAAAACGATCCGGCGTTCTACCTCAGCCTCGGCCGCTCGTCCTCGCGCGATTACCTGATTCTGACCATCAGCGGCAACACCACCTCCGAAGTGCGCCTGATCGACGCCAACCAGCCGCAGCGCGAGCCGCAGCTGTTCGCCGCCCGGCAGAACGGCCGCGAGTATTACCTTGATCACTACCGCGGCGAGTTCTACCTGCGCTCCAACCATCAGGATCCGAACTTTGGCCTGTACCGCACGGCGGCGGCGGGCAAACCGTGGCAGACGCTGATCGCACCGCAGGCGCAGTACGAGGTGGAAAGCTTCAGCCTGTTCCGCGACTGGCTGGTGGTGCAGGAGCGCGCCAACGGGCTGGTGCAGCTGCGGCAAATCAGCTGGGACGGCAAAACCGAACGCGCCATCCCGTTCGACGACGCCAGCTACATGGCCTGGCTGGGCTATAACCCGGAGCCGGACAGCGATCGTTTGCGTTACGGCTATTCGGCGATGACCACGCCGACCCGCACCTATGAGTGGGACCTGAACAAGGGCGAGCGCACTCTGCTCAAGCAGCAGGAAGTGAAAGGCGTCGATCCGAGCCTGTATCACAGCGAGCGCATCTGGGTCGCGGCGCGCGACGGCGTGAAGGTGCCGGTATCGCTGGTGTATCGCAAGTCGCTGTTCAAGAACGGCCATAACCCGCTGTTGGTCTACGGCTATGGCGCTTACGGCATGAGCATGGATCCGGCGTTCAGCGCCAACCGCATCAGCCTGCTGGATCGCGGCTTCGTCTATGCGCTGATCCACGTGCGCGGCGGCGGCGAGCTGGGGCAGAGCTGGTACAAACAGGGCAAGCTGACGCACAAACCGAACAGTTTCAACGACTTCATCGATGCTACCCAGGCGCTGATCAAAGACGGCTACGGCCAACCGGGGCGCATCTACGCCATGGGCGGCAGCGCCGGCGGCTTGCTGATGGGGGCGGTGATCAATCAGGCGCCGCAGCTGTACAACGCAGTGGTGGCGCAGGTGCCGTTCGTCGACGTGGTGACCACCATGCTGGACGACAGCATTCCGCTGACTACCGGCGAGTACGAGGAGTGGGGCAACCCGCACCAGCCGGCCGCCTATGCGCTGATGAAATCCTACAGCCCGTACGACAACGTGCGCCGGCAGCATTACCCGAACCTGCTGGTTACCAGCGGCTTGTACGACTCGCAGGTGCAGTATTGGGAACCGGCCAAATGGGTGGCGAAGCTGCGGCGCTTCAAGCAGGGCGATTCGCTGCTGCTGCTTTCCACCGACATGACCGCCGGCCACGGCGGCAAATCGGGCCGCCTGGCGCGGCTGGAAAACGGCGCGCTGGAGTACGCCTTTATTCTGGCGGCGGATCGGCAGGCGCAGAAATAACCTTCAGCGCCGCGGCACGCTGCGGCGCAATAAAACAATAACAACCTTTTACCGCGCTTTCGGCGGGCTTTTTGCTGGGCATTGTCGGCCATCAAACCTTATTGGCTATTTCTGGGGATATATGAAAATCAAAATGATAGCGAGCCTGATCGGGGCGGGACTGGCGCTGTACGGGTCGGCTGCGGCCGCGCAGGAACAGGCGGAAAATAATAAAGGCAGCGTGGCGTTCAGCCCGCTCAACGTCTCGGCCGCCGACAGCGGCAAAAGCAGCGAAAAAGAGGCGTTGGCCCGGCCGGGCGCGTTCAGCTCGCGCGACGAAAACAAGAATCTGGAGTCGGTGGACAGCATTCTGCGCAGCATGCCGGGCACCTATACCCAGATCGATCCCGGCCAGGGGTCGGTCAGCGTCAATATTCGCGGCCTGAGCGGTTTCGGCCGGGTCAACACCATGGTCGACGGCATCACGCAAAACTACTACGGCAATTCGCCGAGCGATGCAGCGCATGGGGGATTGCCCACCAGCCAGTTCGGGGCGCTGATCGATCCTAACTTTATCGTCGGCGTCGACGTGGCGCGCGGCAACGCCACCGGATCCGCTGGGGTGAATGCCCTGGCGGGCAGCGCCAATTTCCGCACCATCGGCGTGGACGATGTGGTGTTTTCCGACAACCCGTTCGGCGTGCGCACCAAATTCTCGGTGGGCAATAACGGCATCGGCCGCAGCGGCATGATCGCCGTGGGCGCCAAAACCGCCGCCTTTGCCGACGGCGGCAGCCTGGGGGCGATGGCGGCGATCAGCGGCAGTTCCATCACCTCCAACTACAAAAACGGCGCCGGTTTCGACAGCGAGATGTTCAACGTCGATAAAACCTACCGCCAGAACCCGAAATCCCAGCTGTTCAAGGTGGACATCAAGCCGGATGCCTTCAACAGCATCGAACTGTCGGCGCGCAGCTACCAGAATAAAATCACCCGCCGGCACATCGACAGCGACGATTTCTACCTCAAATACCACTACGCGCCGTTCTCGGAACTGATCGATTTCAACTTGACCGCCAGTACCAGCCGCGGCGAGCAAAAGTTCATGTCCGACAACATGGCGGGGTTCAGCGACAGCACAGCGAAAAACATCTCCGATGCGCTGGATATCAACAACACCAGCCGTTTCAGCCTGCAGGACGTCGATTTCGCCTTCAGCTACGGCGGCAAGCTGGTGCGCAACGAGTATAAGAAAAAGGCCTCTGGCTTGGTGACGGATGACAATCAGGCGGAAAGCATGCCGGTGGGCATTGCCGGCAAACAAGATATCTCCAGCCTGTACAGCGGGTTGCAGGCCAACTACGGCATCTGGCAGGGGAATTTCGATCTGAACTACACCGCCTATCGCCTCTCCGGCTATAAGCCGGCCTGTGACGAACGTGTAGAGTGCTTCCCGCAGGGCGCCGGCAATATCAACCGCAACGAACACGGCCTCAACCCGTCGGTCATGCTGTCGGCCCAGGTGACGCCGTGGCTGCAGCCGTTCGTCAGCTACAGCAAGTCGATGCGCGGGCCGAATATCCAGGAGGTGTTCTTCGCCAACAGCGGCGGCCAGTCGATGAACCCGTTCCTGAAGGGCGAAAAAGCGGAGACCTGGCAGGGCGGGTTCAACGCCAATGCTCACGATCTGTTGTTCAAGCAGGACAGTTTCCAGCTGAAAGCGGTCTATTTCGAAACCAGAATCAAAAACTACATTTCCAGCCAATCCTACCTGGTGTGTAAAAATCGCCAGAAGTGCAACCGTTCGCAGGCGACGCAGGAAGAGTGGGATGACGCGGACGTCAACGTCAGCATGACCATGTACAGCAACGCCCCCGAACCGGTCAAAATGCGCGGGGTGGAGCTTGAAGCGCTGTACGACGCCGGTTTCGCCTTCACCAAGCTGTCGTTAAGCAAGGAGCATACCTCCCAGCCGACCAACCAGGCCAGCAACGAATTCGGCGCGGGCGATGTCAGCGAACTGCCGGAGTTCTACTTCACGCTTGACAGCGGGGTGCGCCTGCTGGACGAGACGTTGACGCTGGGCGGGGTGGTGAAATACACCGGCAAAGCGGTGCGCCTGTCGCCTGATTCCATTCGCGATGAAAACGAACAGTTGATGAAGGAGCCGGCGCCGCATATTCCGACCATTATCGATCTGTACGGCACCTATCAGGTGAATCGTAATCTGTTGCTGAAGCTCAGCGTGCAAAACCTGATGGACAAAGACTACTCGGACGCGCTGAACAAGATGAACTCGCTGCCTTCGCAGTCGCAGGACTTCACGCCGACCAACACCGCCCGTGGGCGGACTTATATCTTCGGCGGGGAGGTGCGCTTCTAAACCGCAGCAGAACAGGGCGCAGTCACTGCGCCCGTTTCGCCTGCAGTAGCCATTTGTCCAGCTCGTTGGCGAACTGCTGGCGGTCGCGCTGGTTCAGGGCGTTCGGGCCGCCGGTCTGAATGCCGCTGGCGCGCAGGGTATCCATAAAATCGCGCATGTTGAGGCGCTCGCGAATGGTGTCCGGCGTATAGCGTTCGCCGCGCGGGTTCAGCGCCACCGCGCCTTTCTCTATCACCTCCGCCGCCAGCGGAATGTCGGCGGTGATCACCAGATCGCCCGCTTCACAGCGGCGCACGATCTCGTTGTCGGCCACGTCGAAGCCGGCCGCCACCTGCAGCGAACGGATGTACTTCGACGGCGGCGTGCGCAGCGGTTGGTTCGCCACCAGCGTCACGGTGATGGCGGTACGATCGGCGGCGCGGAACAGTACCTCTTTGATTACGTTCGGACAGGCGTCTGCATCGACCCAAACCTGCATCATTTCGCCTCCTGCAGCCAGTCGCGCACCGGCAGGAAATCGCGCTCCAGCGCCGCTTCCGGGCTGTCGCCTTCCGGCTGGTAGTTATACTCCCAACGCACCAGCGGCGGCATCGACATCAGAATGGACTCGGTGCGCCCGCCGGTTTGCAGCCCGAACAGCGTGCCGCGATCCCACACCAGGTTGAACTCCACGTAGCGGCCGCGGCGGTACAGCTGGAACTGGCGCTCGCGCTCGCCCCAGGTCAAGGCCTTACGTTTTTCGACGATCGGCAGGTAGGCGTCGAGGAAGCCCTGGCCCACCGCGCGGGTGAAGGCGAAGCAGTGGTCGAAGTCCGGGGTGTTCAGATCGTCGTAGAACAGGCCGCCGATGCCGCGTGCTTCGTTGCGGTGCTTGATGAAGAAGTAATCGTCGCACCACTGTTTATATTTCGGGTAGACCTCGTCGCCGAACGGCGCGCACAGATCGGCCGCGGTGCGGTGCCAGTGCACGGCATCCTCTTCGAAGCCGTAGAACGGCGTCAGATCAAAGCCGCCGCCGAACCACCACACCGGCGCTTCGCCCGGTTTTTCGGCGATGAAGAAACGCACGTTGGCGTGGCTGGTGGGCACGTAAGGGCTGAGCGGATGGATAACCAATGAGACGCCCATCGCCTGGAAGCTGCGCCCGGCCAGTTCCGGACGGTGCGCGGTGGCCGAGGCCGGCAGGGTGGCGCCGGAGACGTGCGAGAAGTTGACCCCCGCCTGTTCAAACACCGCGCCGTTGGTCAACACGCGGCTGCGGCCACCGCCGCCTTCTTCACGCGTCCATTGGTCTTCGGTGAACACGGCGCCGCCGTCGGCCTGGGCGAGCTGCGCGCAGATATGATCCTGCAGCGCCAGCAGGAAGGATTTTACTTCAGCGATGTTAGGTAAACTCATGCGGGGTCTTTATAGCGTCTGGCTGAACAAGGCGCTGAGTATACTCTTATTCGCCGCCCGCGGCATCAGCGGGGTTTGCGCTGGTGGGCGTCGAAGTAGTCGAAGAAGTTGACGATGCCGTCCGCGATGGCGCGGGCGATTTTCTCGCGAAACGCGGTGGTGCCCAGCAGCCGCTCTTCGTTCGGGTTGGTGATGAACGAGGTTTCCACCAGCACCGAGGGAATGGACGGGGATTTCAACACCGCGAACGCCGCCTGTTCGGTGCTGTCGCTGTGCAGATGGTGCACCGGGCGAATTTGGCCGAGCACGTGGCGGCCGAGCGTCAGGCTGTTGTTGATGGTGTCGGTTTGCACCAGATCGAACAGCACCTGCTGCAGGTAGTTGTCCTGATCCTTGTACTTGCCGCCCGCCACGTCGTCGGCGGCGTTTTCACGGTTGGACAGGTAGCGCGCCATGGCGCTGCTGGCGCCGCGGTTGGAGAGGGCGAACACCGAAGCGCCGGAGGCCGACGGGCTGGTAAAACCGTCGGCGTGAATCGAAATGAACAGATCGGCCTGGTGCTGGTGGGCGATCTCCACCCGCTGGAACAGCGGAATGAACTCGTCTTCTTCGCGCGTCAGGCGCGCCTCGACGTGGTCATGCTCATGCAGAAAACGGCGCACGTGGTTGGCGATTTCCAGCACGATGTGTTTTTCCTGCGAACCTTCGTGGCCGACCGCGCCCGAGTCAATGCCGCCGTGGCCGGGATCGATCATCACCCGCTTTTTGCCGCCGGCCGGTTTCGCCGCCGGTTTGCTGTGCTGATTGCGCAGCATGCCTTCCGCCTTGGCGCTGTGGCTTTTCACGCCGAACAGCGCGACCGCCAGGCCGGAAAGCAAAAGTTGGCGTCGCGTCGGGGAAACGGCAAGCGGCTTAAAATTGAGGAATTGTTTACCCTGCTTTTTCATTACGCAACGCTCCATCGACGTTTCTATTTTGCGACGTTATATCGTATTGATAATCATTAATCGACCCGATAACTATTTCCATTTATTACGCCTGTTACCGGCGATTTCCGGGTAAATAGCGCGGTAAATCGCAGTTTGATATTGCGTAAGTGAATAATCACGCGATAATCAGATAAACACCTTAATTAACAGCGGCCAACATCGATGGAAATTCGCGTATTTCGACAAGACGACTTTGAAGAAGTCATTACCCTGTGGGAGCGCTGCGATCTGCTGCGGCCCTGGAACGATCCGGAAATGGACATCGAGCGCAAGCTGAACCACGATCCTGAGCTGTTCCTGGTGGCGGAAGTCGGCGGCGAAGTGGTCGGCTCGGTGATGGGCGGCTATGACGGCCACCGCGGCTCGGCGTATTACCTCGGGGTGCACCCCGACTATCGCGGGCGTGGCATCGCCAATGCGTTGATCAATCGTCTGGAGAAGAAGCTGATCGCCCGCGGCTGCCCGAAGATCCAGATTATGGTGCGCGAAGACAACGACACGGTGGTCGAGATGTACGAGAAGCTCGGCTACGAGATCCAGGGCATCACCAGCCTGGGCAAGCGGCTGATCGAAGATCAGGAATATTGATCGCGCGTCGGGCGGCGGCGTTGCCCCGCCCGACGCAGTGCATTACGGCAGCTTTTTGACGGTTTTCACGTCCACTTCGACGCTGTTCCAGTCTTTATCCACTTTGCCTTCCAACTGCACCTTGTCTTTTGGCGTAACGGTTTGGCCGTTCCAGCGTTTGCGGTCGATATCGACCGTCAGGGTGCCGGTGGCGTCGCGGAAAGTATAGGTTTCGTCGCCGATGCGCTGCTCGATGTTGCCCTGCAGCATCACCCAGGTGTCGTCGCTCAGCGATTTCACCTTGTCCACGGTGGTCAGCGCTGCGCTGGGGCCGGCGAAACCACCTTGTGCGGTGGTTTGCGTTTGGGCCTGCGGCGCGGCCGGATCGAGGAACCCGCCTTGTTGCGCCAGTACCGGTGCGCTGCACAGCGCGATCAGAGCGGCCAGAGTCAGTTTTTTCATGTTGCGCTTCCTTATTGTTATCGAAAATCACATCCCGCTGATATCGGGTTGCTTGCTTAGTGATAAGCATTAAAACACGCCGATCTTAAGAGCTTCTTAAGCCGACATATTGAAATTCCCATCGCCGGCGCCCATCTGTAGCCATAGTCTTTATTCTGTTGGCAAGGAACGATCGTTGAAGCCATTCTCACCCCGGTTTTCCCCGGACGATTACGACCAGCACGGCGCGCTGCGACTGCCGCTGGGATTTTGGGCCGTGCTGATTCTGCAGGCGCGCACCTGGCTGCTGTTCGTGATGGCCGGCGTTTCGCGTGAACAGGGCGAAAGCTTGCTGGCGCTGTTTTATCCGGATACCCAACGTTTTTGGTACGGCATGTTGCTCGGCTTGCCGGCAGCGCTGGCGTTTTTGCTGAGCGGCCGTCGCCATCAATGGCCGCGGCTGTGGCGCGGCTGGCGCTGGGGGCTGGTTATCTCCGTGCTGGCGTCGCTCTGCGGCGCGTTGTTCAGCCTGTGGCGCCAGGACGGCGATGCGCCGGGGCTGGAACTGACGCTGGCGCTGCTCGATGCGCTCGCGCTGAGCTATCTGCTGTTGAATGCGCGTCTGAAAGCCTGTTTCGCGCCGGTGGAGCACGCCGACTAATTGCCGAGAAGTGCGGCACTTTTCGCATTTTCCGCACTCCAAGCTGGCAACCGTTGGCGTAGTGCGGGCCGTTGTGAGAGGCTGGCACGCAGCAAAACGCCGAGTGCGGCAGGGGCGGGTTACCGCCCCGTGCCATTGATGTTTAAGGAGCTAGAGATGAATATTCGCCCCCTGCTGTTAGGGCTTCCGCTGTTATTGACCGGCTGTTCGAGCATGTCCAATTTCTCCTGGTCCAGCCTGTCGCCGTTCAACTGGTTCGGCAGCAGCCTGGAGGTCGGCGCCAAGGGCGTCGGCAAGCTCAACGCCGGCACGCCGATGTCGGAAAGCGCCATCAACGACGGGCTGGACGGCAACTACCGTCTGCGCGACGGCATGGCGACCAACAACGGCCAGATCGTCTCTTACTACCAGGCGCTGTCCGGCGACGAGGTGAAGCTGGTGATCACCGGCGAACCGAAGGGGCGCCTGCAGCGGGTGGACGTGCTGGATCCGAAAGTGGCGACGGAGTGGGGCAACAAGCTCGGCACGCCGTTCGGCGACATGTACAGCAAGGCGTTCGGCTCCTGTAAACCGGGCAGCGGCGAAGACGCCGGTAAAGTGGAGTGCGTGGCGGAGCAGAGCAAGTACGTCACCTACATCTTCAGCGGCAAGTGGGCCGGGGCGCAGGATATCATTCCGCCGGACGACACCCTGAAAAGTTGGACGGTCAGCAAAATCATCTGGCACGCCAAGCCGCAGCAGTAATGCGTTCAACGGGCGCCGGTTCACGGCGCCTGCCTTTTCAAGCCATTACCCCTATTTTCTTTGCGCTGCTGCAAGGCAATCGCCCGTGCTTGCGGTATGATAGCGCGCGTTTGTAACAGGGAACCCGCGCGTCAACCGCCATACCTTACCTGTTGCCGGATTCTGGTATCGAGGATAACAACATGACACAGGTTCAGAGCGGCATTTTGCTGGAGCACTGCCGTTTCGCCATTTTTATGGAAGCCAGCGTACAGGGCGAATTCGCCGACTTGCGCCAGGGCTGCAAGCAGTTTTGTCAGACGCTGAGCGAGCTGCAGCAGCAGTTCCCCGATGCGCGCCTTGGCGCGGTGATCGCTTTCGGCTACGACGTTTGGCACGATCTCTCCAGCGGCCAGGGGGCGAAAGAGCTGAAGCCGTTCACGCCGCTCGGCAAAGGGCTGGCGCCGGCCACCCAACGCGATATGCTGATCCACATCCAGTCGCTGCGTCACGACGTCAACTTCACGCTGGCGCAGGCCGCGCTGGCGGCGTTCGGCAACGTCATCAAGATTGAAGAGGAAACCCACGGTTTCCGTTGGGTGGAAGAGCGCGATCTGAGCGGCTTCATCGACGGCACCGAAAACCCGCAGGGCGATCAGCGCCCGGCAGTGGCGACGATCGCCGAAGGCGAAGAGGACGCAGGCGGCAGCTACGTGCTGGTGCAACGTTACGAGCACAACCTGCGCCAGTGGCAGCGCTTTACCACCGAGCAGCAGGAGCAGATCATCGGCCGCACCAAGCACGACAGCGAAGAACTGCCTGCGGATCAGCGCCCGGATACCTCCCATGTCAGCCGCGTCGATCTGAAAGAGAATGGCAAGGGCCTGAAAATTCTGCGCCAGAGCTTGCCTTACGGCACCGCTAGCGGCAAGCACGGCCTGTTCTTCATTGCCTATTGCGCGCGCCTGCACAATATCGAGCAGCAGCTGCTAAGCATGTTCGGCGATCTGGACGGCAAACGCGACGCGATGCTGCGTTTCAGCCGTGCGGTCACCGGCAGCTACTACTTTGCGCCATCGCTGACGCGCCTGTTGTCACTTTGACGCCGTTGCCGAAGCCGGTGCACCTGGCTTCGGCCCGTTTTTCCGTCCCGAAAACGCCTCGCATTCCCTGCCTTATAGCGTTTGATGCTTGTAAATCACCAAACGGTATATAAAAGCGTTACAGCTCCGCACCGAGTTATAAATACACTGGTCGTCAATAAGGCGAAAGCCTGAAGGAATGACTCAGTGATAAGGTGCAGAATGAAACAAAACCGGGTTAAAAATCTCGTGCTGAAAGGTTGGCTGGCGGCTGCGCTGTTGGCGAGCGGCGCCGCGTCGGCGGCGGAATTGCTGAACAGCTCTTATGACGTTTCCCGTGAATTGTTCGTCGCGCTGAATCCCGGCTTTGAACAGCAGTGGAATCAACAGCATCCGAACGACAAGCTGACCATCAAACAATCGCACGCCGGCTCGTCGAAGCAGGCGCTGGCGATCCTGCAGGGCCTGCGTGCTGACGTGGTGACTTACAACCAGGTCACCGACGTACAGATCCTGCACGATCGCGGGCAGCTGATCCCGGCGGACTGGCAGTCGCGCCTGCCGAACAACAGCTCGCCGTTCTATTCCACCATGGCGTTTCTGGTGCGCAAGGACAACCCGAAGGGCATCCACACCTGGAACGATCTGGTGCGTGACGACGTGAAACTGGTGTTCCCGAACCCGAAAACCTCCGGCAACGGCCGTTACACCTATCTGGCCGCCTGGGGCGCCGCCAGCCAGGCCGACGGCAATGATGCGGCCAAGACTCGCGCCTTCATGACCCGTTTCCTGAAGAACGTGCTGGTGTTCGATACCGGCGGCCGCGGCGCGACCACCACCTTCGTCGAGCGCGGTTTGGGCGACGTGCTGATCAGCTTCGAGTCCGAAGTGAACAACATCCGCAAGCAATACGGTGAAGACAAGTACGAAGTGATCGTGCCGCCGGTCGATATTCTGGCGGAGTTCCCGGTGGCCTGGGTCGACAAAAACGTCGAGCGCAACGGCACCGAACAGGCGGCCAAAGCCTATCTGAACTATCTCTACAGCCCGGCGGCGCAGCAGGTGATCACCAGCTTCTACTACCGCGTGTATGACCAGAAAGCGATGGCGGCGGCCAAGGGGCAATTCCCGGACACCCAACTGTTCCGGGTGGAAGATCAATTTGGCGGCTGGCCGCAGGTGATGAAAACCCATTTCGCCACCGGCGGCGAGCTGGATCAGCTGTTAGCGGCAGGGCGCAAGTAAATGTTGGCGTTGTCGTCCAGTAAGCGGGTGCTGCCCGGATTTGGCCTCAGCCTCGGCAGCAGCCTGTTTTATACCTGTTTGGTCCTGCTGCTGCCGCTCAGTGCGTTGGTGATGCAGCTGGCGCAGATGAGCCTGGCGCAATATTGGGAAGTGATAGCCAACCCGCAGGTGGTGGCGGCGTATAAAGTGACGCTGCTGGCGGCCGGCGTTGCCAGCCTGTTCAATGCGGTGTTCGGCATGCTGATGGCCTGGATCCTGACGCGCTACCGTTTTCCCGGCCGTTCGCTGCTGGATGGCCTGATCGATCTGCCGTTCGCGCTGCCGACGGCGGTGGCCGGCCTGACGCTGGCGGGGCTGTTTTCTACCACCGGCTGGTACGGTCAGTGGCTGGCGCACTTCGACATCAAGGTTACCTTTACCTGGCTCGGGATCGCGGTAGCGATGGCGTTCACCAGCCTGCCGTTTGTGGTGCGCACCGTGCAGCCGGTGCTGGAAGAGCTGGGGCCGGAATACGAAGAGGCGGCCGAGACGCTGGGCGCCACGCGCTGGCAGAGTTTTCGCCGCGTGGTGCTGCCCGAGGTGGCGCCGGCACTGCTGGCCGGCACCGCCATCTCCTTTACCCGTAGCCTGGGCGAGTTCGGCGCGGTGATTTTCATCGCCGGCAACATCGCCTGGAAGACGGAAGTGACCTCGCTGATGATTTTTGTGCGTTTGCAGGAGTTCGATTACCCGGCGGCCAGCGCCATCGCCTCGGTGATCCTGGCGGCGTCGCTGCTGCTGCTGTTCAGCATTAACGTATTGCAAAGCCGCTTCGGCAGACGTTTGGGAGGAGGGCACTGATGGCTGATGTTTCCGCCTTCAACGGCGCCGAGCGCCCACGCGTTAACTGGGGCAAGTGGACGCTGATCGCCATCGGAACGCTGTTCTCGGTGCTGCTGCTGGTGGTGCCGATGATGTCGATTTTCGCCGAGGCCTTTTCCAAAGGATTCGGCTCGATGTGGAGCAACTTGCTCGATCCGGACATGCTGCACGCCATTTGGCTGACGGTCTTGATCGCGCTGATTACCGTGCCGTTTAACCTGGTGTTCGGCACGTTGCTGGCGTGGCTGGTGACGCGTTTCACCTTCCCCGGCCGCCAGCTGCTGCTGACGCTGATCGATATCCCGTTCGCCGTTTCACCGGTGGTGGCGGGGCTGATTTACCTGCTGTTTTACGGCAGCAACGGCCTGCTGGGCGGCTGGCTGGATGCGCATAACATCCAGATCATGTTCTCCTGGCCGGGCATGGTGTTGGTGACTATTTTCGTCACCTGTCCCTTCGTGGTGCGCGAGCTGGTGCCGATGATGCTCAGCCAGGGCAGCCAGGAAGACGAGGCCGCCATTCTGCTGGGGGCGTCCGGCTGGCAGATGTTCCGCCGCGTGACGCTGCCCAATATTCGCTGGGCGCTGCTGTATGGCGTGGTGCTGACCAACGCACGCGCCATCGGCGAGTTCGGCGCGGTGTCGGTGGTGTCCGGTTCGATTCGCGGAGAAACCTACAGTCTGCCGCTGCAGGTCGAGCTGTTGCAGCAGGATTACAACACCGTCGGTTCCTTTACCGCTGCCGCGCTGTTGACCCTGATGGCGATCGTTACCCTATTTTTGAAGAGTGCGCTGCAGTGGCGTCTGGAACGTCAAAACGCGCGTCTCGAGCGGGAGGAAAATCATGAGCATTGAGATTAACGGCATCAACAAGTACTTCGGTCGCACCAAGGTATTGAACGATATCTCGCTCGATATTGCTTCCGGCGAGATGGTGGCGCTGCTCGGGCCGTCCGGTTCCGGCAAGACCACGCTGCTGCGCATCATCGCCGGGCTGGAAAGCCAGAGCGGCGGCAAGCTGGGCTTCCACGGCACCGACGTCAGCCACATGCATGCACGCGACAGGCGCGTGGGTTTCGTGTTTCAGCACTATGCGCTGTTCCGCCACATGACGGTGTTCGACAACATCGCCTTCGGCCTGACCGTGCTGCCACGCCGCGAGCGGCCGAACGCCGCGGCGATCAAACAGAAAGTCACTCAGTTGCTGGACATGGTGCAGCTTGGCCATTTGGCCAATCGCTACCCGTCGCAGCTGTCCGGCGGCCAGAAACAGCGCGTGGCGCTGGCGCGCGCCCTGGCGGTGGAACCGCAAATTCTGCTGCTGGACGAGCCGTTTGGCGCGCTGGATGCGCAGGTGCGTAAAGAGCTGCGTCGCTGGCTGCGCCAACTGCACGAAGAGCTGAAGTTCACCAGCGTATTCGTCACCCACGATCAGGAAGAAGCGATGGAAGTGGCCGACCGCATCGTGGTGATGAGCCAGGGTAATATCGAACAGGTTGGCTCGCCGGAGGAGATTATGCGCGAGCCGGCCAGCCGCTTCGTGCTGGAATTCATGGGGGAAGTGAACCGCCTGAACGGCGAAATTCGCGGCTCCCAGCTGTTCGTCGGCGCGCATCAGTGGCCGCTGTCGTTCCAGCCGATGCACCAGGGCAGCGTCGATCTGTTCCTGCGCCCGTGGGAAATGGAAGTGGCGACCGAAAGCAGCGAACGTTGCCCGCTGCCGGTTCAGGTGCTGGAAGTCAGCCCGCGCGGCCATTTCTGGCAGCTGACGGTGCAGCCGATCGGCTGGCATCAGGAACCGATAAGCATAGTGCTGCCGGAAGGCAACGCCACGCCGGTGCGCGGCGGCCGTTATTACGTCGGCAGCCTCAATGCGCGGCTGTATGCCGGCGATCAACTGCTGCAACCTGTTGCGTTAGCCAAAAGCGCCTGATAGGTTTTAACAGCCCTTTTTTTCAAGGCAACCCCAGGGTTGCCTTTTTACTTTACGCACACCAACACACAGGCAAAGATCGTGACAACGCTCGAACAATGCATCGGGAATACCCCGCTGGTAAAACTGCAACGGCTGGCCGCCCAGGCGGGCAGCGAAGTATGGGTCAAACTGGAAGGCAATAACCCGGCGGGATCGGTGAAGGATCGCGCCGCGTTGGCGATGATCCAGCAGGCGGAGCTGCGCGGGGAGATCAAGCCCGGCGACGTGCTGATCGAGGCTACCAGCGGCAACACCGGCATTGCACTGGCGATGATCGCTGCATTGAAAGGCTATACGCTGAAGCTGCTGATGCCGGAGAACATGAGCCTGGAACGGCAGGCGGCGATGCGCGCCTACGGTGCGGAACTGATCCTGGTCAGCCGTGAGCAGGGGATGGAAGGGGCGCGCGATCTGGCGTTGGAGATGCAGCGCCAGGGGCAGGGCAAGGTGCTGGATCAGTTTAACAATCTCGACAATCCTTATGCCCACTTCACCACCACTGGCCCGGAGATCTGGCGCCAGACCGAAGGGCGCATCACGCACTTCGTTTCCAGCATGGGCACCACCGGCACCATTACCGGCGTGGGCGGTTACCTGAAGAGCCAGAATCCGCAGGTGCAGATCGTCGGCCTGCAGCCGGCGGAGGGCAGCAGCATCCCCGGCATTCGCCGTTGGTCGCCTGCTTACCTGCCGGGGATTTTCCGCCCGGAGCTGGTGGATCAGGTGTTGGATATCGAACAGGGCGATGCCGAGCAGACCATGCGCCAGTTGGCGCAGCGTGAAGGCATTTTCTGCGGCGTCAGCTCCGGCGGTGCGGTAGCCGGCGCCTTGCGCATCGCGGCGGTCCACCCTGGCAGCGTCGTGGTGGCGATCGTTTGCGATCGCGGCGACCGTTACCTCTCTACCGGCGTGTTCGACTGATCGCTCCTTCCCGGCGGTGTGTTCCGTCGGGAGAATCTTTCCCCCTTTCCTTTCGACAGACGGCAGCCCCGCTTGCGTGGTAGCTGCCGCTTGCTCGTGCGCCAATGCCATGACTGAAGTAGAGAAATTGCGCGGCAGCGGCCACAATAACGGTGGCGAGACGCAAAGAGCGATGTGTAAGGATTGAGTAAAACCGGCTGCGGGCCGGCGGAATTGGCGGGAAAATAACGAAAATCGGTGAAGGAGCAAGGCATGAAAATTTTACTGGTCGACGATGACCTGGAGCTTGGCACCATGCTGAGCGAATACCTGACCGGCGAAGGCTTCGATGCCACGCTAGTGCTGACGGGCAAGGCGGGGGTAGAGGGCGCGCTGTCGGGCGACTATACCGCGATGATCCTCGACATCATGCTGCCGGACATGAGCGGCATCGACGTGCTGCGCGATGTGCGTAAAAAGAGCCGGCTGCCGATCATCATGCTGACCGCCAAAGGCGACAACATCGATCGGGTGATTGGCCTGGAGATGGGCGCCGACGATTACATGCCCAAACCGTGCTACCCGCGCGAATTGGTGGCGCGTCTGCGCGCGGTGCTGCGCCGTTTCGAAGAGCGGCCGCAAGAGGCGGACGACGAAGCCGCTATCAGCTTCGGCGAGCTGACGTTGAACCCTTCAACCCGCAGCAGCGAATGGCGCGGTAAGGCGTTTGATCTGACCGCTTCGGAATTCAATCTGTTGGAGCTGTTGCTGCGCGCGCCGGATCGCGTGGTGTCGAAGGACGAGCTGTCCGAGAAGGGGCTGGGGCGCCCGCGTGAGGCCTATGACCGCAGCGTGGACGTGCACATCAGCAATATTCGCCAGAAGCTGAGCGCGTTGGCCGGCAGTAAGCTCAGCATCGAGACGGTGCGCAGCATCGGCTATCGCATCCGGTAACCTGATATGCGCGGAAGACTGTTCTGGAAAATTTTACTCGGCTTTTGGTTGACCTTCCTCATCATGACGCAGGCGCTGTGGGTGGCGTTTTCTCTTTATGGCGATCGTTATGTGCCGCCGGAGAACGCCATGGCGCGGCGGGTCATTGGCCTGCAACTGACCTCCGCCGCCACCCAGTTGCGCAGCGGCGGTATGCCGGCGCTGGAAGCCCTGATGCGCGACTGGCCCGAGGACGACAGGCGTCTGCTGTCGGTTACGCCGATGACCCAACCGCCGCCGCCCGCGCCGGAAGAACCGGTGTTTGAAGGGCGTCGTATGCCGAAAGCGATTTCCGCCTGGGTGCAGACCGGAGAAGGGCAAGGTTACTGGCTGAGCTATGACGTGCGCGGGCTGCGGGAAGAGTATCGGCCGGAGCGGCGTTCCCACTTCTTCAACATTCCTGCGCCGATGCTGTGGGTCGGCGGGCTGGGCGGTTTGCTGTTCAGCGCCGTGCTGGCCTGGAACCTGACCCGGCCGATGCGTCAGCTGCGCGGCGGCCTGGATCGGGTGGCGCAGGGCGATCTATCGGTGCGGTTGTTCCCGAACATGCGACGCCGCCATGACGAGCTGTCCGACGTGGCGCGCGATTTCGACACCATGGCCGAGCGGCTGGAACTGCTGGTTAGCGCCCGCGAGCAGTTACTTCATGACGTTTCGCACGAGCTGCGTTCACCGCTGGCGCGCCTGCAGCTGGCGATTGGCCTGGCGCGGCAGAATGCCGGTAACGTCGAAGCCTCGCTCAAACGTATCGAACACGAGTCGGGGCGGCTGGACAAAATGATCGGCGAGCTGCTGGCGTTGTCGCGTACCGAACACAGCAGCCTGCCGGACGAGGAGTACTTCGATCTGTACGGCCTGGTGGACGCGGTGGTGAGCGATGCACGCTACGAGGCGCAGGTGCCCGGCGTGGATATCGTGCTGCAGGCCGAGTCGGACGTGGAGTATACCGTCAAGGGCAATGCGGAGCTGATGCGGCGAGCGGTGGACAACATCGTGCGCAATGCGCTGCGCTTTTCCAGCCACGGCCAGCGGGTGACGGTGGCGCTGTCGCGCGTCGATAACCAGTTCCAGATCGCCGTCAGCGATCAGGGGCCGGGGGTCGAAGAGGCGAAGCTGTCGAGCATCTTCGACCCGTTCGTGCGTGTGAAGTCGGCGCAGTCGGGCAAGGGTTACGGCTTGGGGCTGGCGATTACCCGCAAGGTGGTATTGGCGCACGGCGGCCAGGTTGAGGCGCGCAACGGCGACAAAGAGGGGCTGGTCATTACCCTGCGTATCCCGCGCTGGTCGTCATAACGTAGCGAGATTGGGATACGACGAAGGGGATAAAAAAACGGCGCCGAGGGCGCCGTTTTTCTTGCTCATCCGCGCTTACTTCTTGATGCGGATGATCGGGGTTTCGCCAACGGTCACGCTGCCGGACAGTTTGATCAGCTCTTTGATCTCGTCCATGTTGGAGATAACGACCGGCGTCAGGGTAGACTTGGCTTTCTCTTCCAGCAGTGGCAGGTTGAACTCGATAACCACGTCACCTTTCTTGACGCGCTGACCTTCTTCGGCGATGCGTTTGAAGCCTTCGCCTTTCAGTTCTACGGTATCGATGCCGAAGTGGACGAACAGCTCAATGCCGCTGTCGGATTCGATAGAGAATGCATGGTTGGTTTCGAAAATCTTACCGATGGTGCCGTCAACCGGAGCAACCATTTTGTTACCGGCCGGTTTGATGGCGATACCGTCGCCAACGATTTTTTCAGCGAACACTACGTCCGGCACATCTTCGATATTGACGATTTCGCCAGAAAGGGGAGCGACGATCTCGATAGTGCCCGTGTCTTTCTTGTCATCAGAAACCAGAGATTTCAGTTTATCGAACAAACCCATGATCTTCTCCTAAGCATTAAATTGGGCGGCGTTCCAGTGTCGTGGAAGTTTAGCAGAGCGTTTTTTCTTCGATGAATTTATTGACGCAATTCATCAGGTCTTGTGCCGTTGGCTGTGCCAAGGCCTGCGCTGCCAACGCCTTCACATCTTCGAAATTCGTGTTACGAATAATTTTCTTGATGCGCGGGATTGAAATCGCACTCATGCTGAACTCATCCAGCCCCATGCCCAATAACAACAGTGTAGCACGCTCATCGCCAGCCAGTTCGCCGCACATGCCGGTCCACTTGCCTTCTGCGTGAGATGCATCAATAACCTGTTTGATCAGGCTAAGTACTGATGGGGACATCGGGTTATAGAGATGAGAAATCAGCTCGTTGCCGCGATCTACCGCCAGAGTATACTGGGTTAGATCGTTTGTCCCAATACTAAAGAAGTCGACTTCTTTCGCCAGGTGGTGAGCGATGACCGCCGCAGCCGGTGTTTCCACCATCACGCCCACCTCGATGCTCTCGTCAAACGCCTTGCCTTCTTCGCGCAGCTGCGCCTTCAGCGTCTCGATTTCGCCTTTCAGATCGCGCACTTCTTCCACGGAGATGATCATCGGGAACATGATGCGCAGTTTGCCGAACGCCGAGGCGCGCAGGATGGCGCGCAGCTGGGCGTGAAGGATTTCACGGCGGTCCATCGCGATGCGGATGGCGCGCCAGCCGAGGAACGGGTTCTCTTCCTTCGGCAGGTTCATGTACGGCAGGTCTTTGTCGCCGCCGATGTCCATGGTGCGGACGATCACGGCCTGCGAGCCCATGGCTTCCGCCACGGCTTTATAAGCCTGGAACTGCTCGTCTTCGGTCGGCAGCGAGTCACGGTCCATGAACAGGAATTCGGTACGATACAGGCCGACGCCTTCCGCGCCGTTGCGCTCTGCACCCGCGACGTCGCGCACGGTGCCGATGTTGGCGCAGACTTCAACCTGATGGCCGTCCAGCGTAATCGCCGGCAGGTCCTTCAGCTTGGCCAGATCGTTTTTCTCGGTGATGTATTGGTTCTGGGCGGCTTTCAGCTGATCGATAACGTCAGCGGTCGGGTTAACGTAAATTTTGTTGTTAACCGCATCCAGAATCAGGTAGTCGTCGTTTTTCACCTGCTTGGTCACGTCGCTGGTACCGACGATCGCCGGCAGCTCCAGGGAGCGCGCCATGATAGAGGTGTGGGAGGTGCGGCCGCCGAGATCGGTAATGAAGCCCAGCACTTTGTCCAGGTTCAGCTGCGCGGTCTCGGACGGGGTCAGATCGGTGGCCACCAGGATCACTTCGTCCTGAATGGAGCCCAGATCGACGATCGGCATGCCCAGAATGTTTTGCAGCAGGCGTTTGCCGATGTCGCGCACGTCGGCGGCGCGTTCTTTCAGGTATTCGTCGTCCAGCTCTTCCAACGCTTTTGCCTGACCTTCGATCACGGTGTAGGCGGCGGCGTCTGCGGAGGCCAGATCGTCTTTGATTAGGGCTATGATTTCCTGCTCAAGCTCTTCGTCTTCCAGCAACATGATGTGGCCTTCGAAGATAGCTTCCTTCTCTTCGCCGAAGGTTTCGCCAGCTTTGGTCTTGATCGCTTCCAGCTGTTCGGACGCTTTTGCGCGGCCGGCCAGAAAACGCGAGACTTCCTGCTCTACTTGATCAGCAGAGATTTTTTTCCGGTTGATGACGATGTCGTCTTCTTTCAGCAAGAGAGCCTTACCAAAAGCGATGCCCGGTGATACTAAAATGCCTGAAATCATAACCCTACCTTACTCTTGACTGGTGTTAACTAAAAAGACGGGCCGATTACTCAAGCTCTGCCATCAGTTTTACCAAGTGCTCAACGGCTTTCTGCTCGTCTTCACCTTCAGCTGAGATGGTCACTACGGTCCCTTGAGTCAGCCCCAGAGTTTGCAGTTTGAACAGGCTTTTAGCGCTGGCGCTTTTGCCGTTGGAGGTCACGGTGATGTCAGACGTGAAGCCTTTGGCTTCTTTAACGAACTGAGCGGCAGGGCGAGTATGCAGACCATTCGGAGCGGTAATAGTAACTTCTTGCTGGAACATTGATGTTTCCCCAACTTATTGGATTAATGTTGTGGAGTTAAAGTTTAGCCCAGGGGCCTGACTTTAACTTGTCTGGTTATAGCGCCTGACTATGGACAGGGGCGAACGTTGATGCAACAGAAAACGACGCGTTAGGCACTTCAGATCAAAAAACTCGGCTTTAGACGTCGTTCCAATCCGCTCCCCATTATGCCCGATTCGCCGCGTCGGCGACAGATGAGTAAATCGATTCAGCCTTGACCGTGCTCGGAGAGTGATTAATTTTGCGCATCGAAATAATGCAACGTTAAATACTAAAGGCGACGGGCAAAAGCAATCTTGGACTGCTATAAAGTTTGATCCAGTCCACAAAAAAGCACCCCGCAGGGTGCTTTTTTAGCGATTTGTGCAGTTGCGGAATTACTGCTGCAATTCCTGCTCGGTGAACAGATCGGCGAACAGCGCGGTGCTGAGATAACGTTCGCCGGAAGAGGGCAGGATGACCACGATAGTCTTGTCGGCGAACGCCGGTTCTTCGGCCAGTTTCACCGCCGCCGCGACCGCTGCGCCGGAGGAGATGCCCGCCAGGATGCCTTCTTCGTCCATCAGACGACGCGCCATGCTGATGGCTTCGTCGTTGGAGACTTTCTCGACGCGATCCACCAGGTCAAGATCGAGGTTGCCCGGAATGAAGCCGGCGCCGATGCCCTGGATCTTGTGCGGGCCCGGTTTCAGCTCTTCACCGGCCAGCGCCTGGCTGATGACCGGCGAGTCGGTCGGCTCGACCGCCACGGTGGTGATGGCCTTGCCTTTGGTGTTCTTGATGTAGCGGCTGACGCCGGTCAATGTGCCGCCGGTGCCGACGCCGGAGATGAACACGTCGACTTCCCCATCGGTGTCTTCCCAGATTTCTGGGCCGGTGGTTTTTTCATGGATGGCCGGGTTGGCCGGGTTGCTGAACTGCTGCAGGATCAGGTAACGGTTCGGATCGGTGGCGACGATCTCTTCGGCTTTGGCGATGGCGCCTTTCATGCCTTTCGCCCCTTCGGTCAGCACCAGATTGGCGCCCAGCGCCTTGAGCAGCTTGCGGCGCTCGATGCTCATGGTTTCCGGCATGGTCAGCGTCAGCTTGTAACCGCGCGCAGCGGCGACGAAGGCCAGCGCGATGCCGGTGTTGCCGCTGGTCGGCTCCACCAGTTCCTTGCCGGCGGTCAGCACGCCGCGTTGTTCCGCATCCCAAATCATATTGGCACCGATGCGGCATTTGACGCTGAAGCTCGGGTTACGTGATTCAACCTTGGCCAGAATGCGTCCGTTGCCGATACGGTTCAGACGAACCAGCGGCGTATGGCCGATTGTTAATGAGTTGTCTTCATATATCTTGCTCATAGCCCGTCCTTTAACTCTATGAAAATGTGGGGAACATCGAAAGCATACGCTAACAGTACCGGCAGGGAAGTAAAGAATTGGTATATCTATATGTTATTAGGAAATAAGTTTTAAGCACAATGATAAGGGCGCGAAATGCGCGCCCTGTCGAAAATTCCCGCGCTGTCGGCGGTAAAAAACGGCGATTATCGGACGAATTGCGTGCGATAACGATCGACCCACATCGCGGTGGCGCCGCAGACGGCGACCGGCAGGATCACCAGGTTGAGGATCGGGATCATGGTAAAGAGGCTGACCAGCGCGCCGAACTGCAGATTGTCGGTTTTGTGCTGGCGCAAAGCGCGGCGCATGTCGGCAAAGCTCACCTTGTGGTTGTCGAACGGGTAGTCGCAATACTGGATCGCCAGCATCCAGGCGCTGAACAGGAACCACAGCACCGGCGCCACCGTCTGGCCGATGCCGGGCACGAAGTACAGCGCCAGCAGCAGCAGCGCGCGCGGCAGGTAATACATTAGCTTGCGCCATTCGCGCGCCATGATGCGCGGCAGATCTTTGGCGATGCCGAGCAGGCCGGTGTCCGGCAGCGGTTTGCCGGTCAGGCTGCCTTCGAGCTGCTCGGCCAGCAGGCCGCAGAACGGCGCGGCGATCAGATTGGTGATAGTGCTGAATAGATAGCTGAACACCAGCAGCACCGAAATGACCGCCAGCGGCCACAACAGGTAGCTCAACCATTGCAGCCAGTCGGGAACGTGGCTCATCATCGCCGGGATCCAATCGCCAAGCCGGCTGAACAGCCACCAGAAAGCGGAGCCCATCAGCAGCACGTTGACCAGCAACGGCAGGACCACATAGCGTTTAATCCCCGGGCGCGAAATCAGGCGCCAGCCTTCGGCGAAATAGTGAATGCCGCTGGTCGAGCGGGAAGGGAGCTGCGTATAGGACATATCTTAAGTTATCTCGTTGTCTGAACAGGCATCATTATCATATAGGGATGATTTTCCACTGGCTAGGGTAGGGTTGGCTGAAAAACCAGCAGAAAAAGGCAGTATAATCATCTTTATTGGCATAAAGTTCAGCACGGACTTGCACTTGTGTGCGCGGGCAAATAGAGTTAAAGAGTGAATGTTTGCCGCGGTGGCAATGTATTGGAACAACAGAGATAGCAATGATGCAGGATTTGCGTCTGATATTAATCGTTGTTGGCGCGATCGCCATAATAGCGCTGTTATTGCACGGTCTGTGGACCAGTCGCAAAGAACGGTCAGCGCTCTTCCGCGATCGCCCAGCCAAACGTTCCCAAAAGGAACGTGAACAAACTCCGATCGACGATCTCGAAGAAGGCGTCGGTGAGGTGCGCGTACGCGCCGCTCACCCGCAAGACGAGCCGTCATTCGGCCATTTCGATGCCGCACGCGAAGAACCCGTGGCCGCGCCGAAGCCCGCTCCGGCGGCTGCGCCAGCGCCCCACGCCGTTCAGCCGGCTGCCCATCAGACGCCGCCTCCGCTGTCTCAGCGGCCGGAATATGATGATATCCTGCTGAACAACTACGCGCCGGACGAAGAACAGGCCGAACCGCAGCAACCGCAACCGGCCGTGCGCCGTGAGCCGCGCGTCGACGATCTGCCGCATGAACATGAGGCGCCGCAGGGGGCAGAACCGGCATTCCACGCCGAACCGGTTCCTGTGCAGCAAGCGCCGGAAGTGAAGCCTGCGCCGGAACCTGCACCGCAGCCTGCGGCTGCGCCAATTCAGGCTAAGCTGAAAGAGACCGTGCTGGTGCTGCACGTCGCGGCCCATCAGGGCGGTGTGATCGGCGGCGAAGTGCTGCTGCAGAGCGTGTTGCAGGCGGGCTTCCAGTTTGGCGAGATGGGCATCTTCCACCGCCATATCAGCCCGGCCGGCAGCGGCCCGGTACTGTTCAGCCTGGCGAACATGGTCAAGCCGGGGTCGTTCGATCCTGACATGATGTCCGATTTCTCCACGCCGGGCGTGTCGATGTTCATGATGGTGCCGTCTTACGGCGACGCCAATCAGAACTTCAAGCTGATGCTGCAGTCGGCGCAGCGCATCGCCGACGACGTGGGCGGCGTGGTGCTGGACGACGAGCGCCGCATGATGACGCCGCAGAAGCTGGAAACCTACAAAGCGCGTATCCGTGAAGTGTTGGAAAACAACGCCTGACCGGGTTGCCGCGCGCACTGAACATCCGTAACAACAAAGCCCCCGCTAGCCGGGGGTTTTTTATCTTTGATGGTGAGCCATGGAATCGATAATCCAACAAATCAATCAACTACGAGCCACATTGCGCCATCATGAATACCAGTATCATGTGCTGGATGCGCCCGAAGTGCCGGATGCGGAATATGACCGCCTGATGCGCGAGCTGCGCGAGCTCGAGAGCGCGCATCCGGAGCTGATCACCGCCGATTCGCCGACCCAGCGCGTGGGCGCGGCGCCGCTTGCGGCGTTCGACCAGGTGCGTCACGAAGTGCCGATGCTGTCGCTGGACAACGTGTTCGACGAAGAAAGCTTCCTAGCGTTTTACAAGCGCGTGCAGGACAGGCTCAAAAGCAGCGATCCGCTGACCTTCTGCTGTGAACTGAAGCTGGATGGCCTGGCGGTCAGCCTGCTGTATGAAGACGGCGAACTGGTGCGCGCGGCGACGCGCGGCGATGGCACCACCGGGGAGAACATCACCACCAACGTGCGTACCATTCGCGCCATCCCGCTGCGCCTGACCGGCGACAACATCCCGCGCCGGCTGGAAGTGCGCGGCGAAGTGTTCATGCCGCAGGCCGGTTTTGAACAGATGAACGAAGAGGCGCGGCGCAAAGACGGCAAGGTGTTTGCCAATCCGCGCAACGCCGCCGCCGGTTCGCTGCGCCAGCTCGATCCGCGCATTACCGCTAAACGCCCGCTGACCTTCTTCTGCTACGGCGTCGGCCTGCTGGAAGGCGGCGAGCTGCCGCGCAGCCACTTTGAGCGCCTGATGCAGTTCAAGGCCTGGGGCCTGCCGGTTAGCGATCGCGCCCAGCGCCGCACCGGCAGCGAGGAAGTTCTGGCGTTTTATCGTCAGGTCGAGCAGGACCGCGCACAGCTCGGTTTCGACATCGACGGCGTGGTGATCAAGATTGACGACATCGATCTGCAGGAAACGCTGGGCTTTGTGGCGCGAGCACCGCGTTGGGCGACGGCGTTCAAATTCCCGGCCCAGGAGCAGATCACCGTGGTGCGCGAAGTGGAGTTTCAGGTTGGCCGCACCGGCGCGATTACGCCGGTGGCCCGCCTTGAGCCGGTGTTGGTGGCCGGGGTGACCGTCAGCAATGCCACCTTGCACAATGCCGATGAAATTGAGCGGTTGGGGCTGCGCATCGGCGATACGGTGATCGTGCGCCGTGCCGGCGACGTGATCCCGCAGGTGGTGGGGGTGCTGGAAGACCACCGGCCGCAGGATGCGCGCGAAGTGGTGTTCCCGCTGCACTGCCCGGTGTGCGGCTCCGACGTTGAGCGCGTGGAAGGCGAAGCCGTGGCGCGCTGCACCGGCGGTCTTATCTGCGGCGCGCAGCGCAAAGAGGCGTTGAAGCATTTCGTTTCCCGCCGCGCGCTGGACGTTGAAGGCATGGGCGACAAGATCATCGAGCAACTGGTGGACAAGGAGTACGTGAAGAACCCGGCCGATCTGTTCCGGCTGTCCGCCGGCATTCTGACCGGTCTGGATCGCATGGGGCCGAAATCGGCGCAGAACCTGGTCAATGCGCTGGAGAAATCCAAACAGACCACCTTCGCCCGCTTCCTGTATGCGCTCGGCATTCGCGAGGTCGGCGAAGCGACCGCCGCCAACCTGGCGGCGCATTTCGGATCGCTCGAGAAGTTGTTCGCCGCTGACATCGAGGCGCTGAAAGAGGTGCCGGACGTCGGCGAAGTGGTGGCCAAACACACCCGCAATTTCCTCGATGAAGCGCTCAATCAGCAGGTGATCAACGAGCTGGTGGGCGCCGAGATCGGCATCCACTGGCCGGCGCCGGTGGTGGTGGCGGCGGAAGAGATAGACAGCCCGTTCGCCGGCAAAACCGTGGTGCTGACCGGCTCGCTGAGCCAGCTGTCGCGCGACGAGGCCAAAGATCGCCTGACGGCGCTGGGCGCCAAGGTCAGCGGCAGCGTGTCGAAGAAAACCGATCTGGTGATCGCCGGTGAGGCGGCCGGTTCCAAGCTGGCGAAGGCGCAGGAGCTGGGTATCGCCGTGATCGACGAAGCGGAGATGATCCGCTTGCTGGGTGAGTGATGGAAAAAGAAAACCTGCTGGAGATCGCCAATACCGTGATGCCGTTCGGCAAGTACCAAGGGCGGGTGCTGATCGATCTGCCCGAAGAGTACCTGCTGTGGTTCGCCCGCAAGGGCGAATTCCCCAAAGGCAAGCTCGGCATGCTGATGGAGATGACGCTGGCGATTAAAATCGAAGGGCTTGACCACCTGGTCAAGCCGCTGAAGAAAAGCTGAACTGACGGGCCTTGGCCCGTCTTTTTTTTACCCGCGCGACGCCTGTGCGTTGGCGTTGGGCACCGCCTGTTGCGCTCGCTGCTTGCGCTGGTATCTTTTGGCCAGCACTGCGCAGGTCATCAGCTGCACCTGATGAAACACCATCAGCGGCAGCACCATGATCCCCACCGTCGCCGCCGGGAACAGGATATTGGCCATCGGAATGCCGTTCGCCAGGCTCTTCTTCGAACCGCAGAATACGATGGTGATCTCGTCCGCTTTGCTGAACCCCAGCCAACGCGCCATGTAAGTGTTCACCACCAGCACGATCGCCAGCAGCACGATGCTGCCGCCGACGATAAACGCCAGCGAACCGATCCCCACCTGATGCCAGATACCGTGCGTCACCGCCTCGCTGAAGGCGGCGTACACCACCAGCAGAATCGAGGTCTGGTCGGTTTTACCGATAAGCGGCCGATGGCGCTCGATCCAGCCGCCGATCAGCGGTCGCAGCAGGTGGCCGGCGACAAACGGCACCAGCAGCTGCAGCACGATCGAACCGACCTGCCGCAGGCCGCCGGTATCGCCGTGCACGTTCATCAACAGGCCGACCAGCAGCGGCGATACGAAGATCCCGAGCAGGCTGGAGGCGGAAGCGCTGCACACTGCCGCCGCGACGTTGCCGCCCGCCAGCGAGGTGAAGGCGATGGCCGACTGCACGGTGGCGGGCAGAATGCACAGGTAGATGAAACCGGCGTACAGTTCGGGGCTGACGTCGATCGGCGCCCACCAGGCGAACAGCATCCCCAGCGCCGGAAAAATGATGAAGGTGCTGAACATCACCCACAGATGCAGCCGCCAGTTATTGCTGCCGGCCAGGATGGCCTCGCGCGACAGCTTGGCGCCGTGCATGAAAAACAGCAGGGCGATGGCGGCGATGGTCAGGGCGTTGAGCCAGCCGACGAACTCGCCGCGCGCCGGCAGGAACGACGCCAGCAGCACGGTGGCGATCAGCGTCAGGGTAAAACGATCGGGCAGGAATCTCATGGCGATGCGCTCGGGTAGAAAATCGATGGGGCTATTCTCCCGCGCGGGCATATAATAATAAAATTGATTTATTTAATTCATCCATGAATAAAACACATGAATTACTCACTCAAACAGCTGCGGGTGTTCGTCGCCATCGCCCGCCACGGCAGCTTCAGCCGCGCCGGGGAGGCGATCGGCCTGACGCAATCGGCGGTCAGCCACAGCGTGAAAGAGCTGGAGGCGGAGGTCGGCGTGCGCCTGCTGGATCGCACCACGCGTGAGGTGGCGTTGACCGACGCCGGCCTGCGGCTAGCCAACCGGGTCGAACGGCTGCTGGACGAGCTGCAGGCCGCGTTGCTGGATGCGCGCAGCTTTGGCGTACAGCGCAGCGGCACGGTGCGGGTGGCGACGAGCCAGACCATTTCCGCCCATCTGATGCCGCAGTGCATCGCCGCCGGCGAGCGTGAATACCCGGAGATCCGCATCATGCTGCGCGATCAGGCGCAGCAGCAGGTGCTGCACAGCGTGCGTAACGCCGAGGTGGATTTCGGCATCGTGGTCGATCCGGTGCAGGCGGTGGATCTGGAGTGCGAAGCGGTGCTGCATGAGCCTTTCCTGTTGCTGTGCCGCGACGATCACCCGTTTGCTGAGCAGCAAGAGGTGCGTTGGTCGGCGCTAAACGGCTGCCGCCTGGTGTTGCAGGATTATGCGTCGGGCAGCCGGCCGCTGATCGACAGTGCGCTGAGGCAGCAGGGCGTGGAGGCGCAGGTGGTGCAGGAAATCGGCCATCCGGCGACGCTGTTCCCGATGGTGGCGGAGGGGATTGGCATCAGCATTTTCCCGGCGTTGGCGCTGCCGTTGCCGGAAGGGGGACGGCTTCGGGTACGGCGGCTGGTGCCGGAAATTAACCGCGCGCTGATGCTGGTGCGGCGCAAGAACCGCTCGCTGACGCCGGCGGCGGAGGCCATCTGGCAGGTGGCGCGTCAGCAGGCGACGCTGCTGCAACAGCGCCGGCAGGAAAGCGCGGAATATTGAGTCAGATATAGACGTCCACTGCGTTGAGCGGCGTTGGGCGGTTTACGCCGTCGCCGGCTTGCGCTGCGGCTTTTGCCATCTGCTCCTGCTGCTGCTTTTCCATTTCTTCTTTCTGGATGCGCGCGATCTCGGCCTGCAACATCTTGATCTGCGCTTCGATCAGCTGTTTCTGTTTTTCGATCTCTTTGGGGTCGGCGCTGGAGTCCTTCAGCTCCACCAGCTTTTGCTGCAGCGCCTGAATCTGCCGGTTTAGCGCCTTGATGCGCACCGAGGCGCGGCTTTCGTTGAGGTTAGCCGGTTCTTCATTGCCGTTGGCGCGTTCGTTTTTCTCCATCTTGCCGCCTTGCGGCTGGTTGTTGACCGGTTTGGCCATCAGCAATTCGCCCTGATGGCCCGGCGCGCTAAAGACGTTGCTGACGCCGGGAACGGTATTTTTGATCGGTACGAACATGGTGATGGTGGTCGACATGGATGCTCTCCCTGAGTCGGTATATCGCTGATCAGGGTATCGGCAGCGGCGGCTAAATCTTTACCTGCCGCAGACGCGGCCAGCGCAACAGCCAGCCTTTGTCGAGCACGCGCTGGGCATAGGCCGCGCGATCGCCGTTTTTCACGTTGAAGGTAATGGTGTCGTCGAACAGCGCCGCGAGCCCGAAAGGGGCGACCAGCGTGATGCTGTCGTCGGCGTTCAGACGCGCGCCGACCGCCGTTTCCACTTCAGTCCAGAAGCTGATGGCCTCTTCGCTGTTGCGGTAGGGCGCCCGGCCGCCGCGCAGGTGCATGCGCGCCTGATTCTTGACCGACCACGGCTGCGGCAGCCACTGTTGCAGCCGCGCCTCCAGCATGCGATCGCGTTCGGCGTCCGCCCGCTGCGCATCGAAGTGGATCACGTCGATATCGTTGAGCGGCGTGGGCTCCACATAGCCGTGGCGCCGATCCCACACCAGGTTGCGCACAAAGCCGGCGCCGAGGCACCAGTCATTCAGGCCGAGCCGGCGCACGGTGCGCAGGGCGGCCATGCGCGCGCTATCTTGTTGCAGCCAGTCGATAATTTGCCGTTGCGGATCCATCACCCCTCCTGTTTTCGCGGCTACTGTAACCCGAAGCGGCGGCGGGTGAAATGGAGAGAAGCGTGATGGCGGCGATCGCATGCAAAATAATTTTCTTTTCCCACTGACTACACTTGGTGCAGGGTTGTTATCTCGTCACTCGGGGCAAGGGAGGGGGCTATGTATCAGGCAACGGTGGGTCAACGCGGCTATCGCTTTGGCGATCTGCGCCAGCTGATGGCGAAGGCTTCGCCTGCACGCTCCGGCGATTATCTGGCGGAGGTGGCGGCGGAAAGCGCCGAAGAGCGCATGGCGGCGCGCATCGCGCTGGCGGATGTGCCGCTCAAGGCATTCCTGCAGCAGACGCTGGTGCCGTACGAGCAGGACGAGGTGACGCGCCTGATTATCGATAGCCACGATGCCGCCGCCTTTGAGCCCATCTCGCACCTCACGGTCGGCGATTTTCGCGACTGGTTGCTGAGCGAGCAGGCGGACAGCGCCATGCTGGCGCAGGTGGCCACCGGCATTACGCCGGAGATGGCGGCGGCAGTGAGCAAGATCATGCGCAATCAGGATCTGATCCTGGTGGCGAAAAAGTGCCGGGTGGTGACGCGCTTTCGCAATACGATTGGCCTGCCGGGCCACCTCAGCGTGCGGTTGCAGCCCAATCACCCGACCGACAGCCTGCAGGGCATCGCCGCCAGCATGCTGGACGGCCTGCTGTACGGCAGCGGTGATGCGGTGGTTGGCATCAATCCGGCCAGCGACAGCCTGCCGCTGCTGGAAAAGCTCAACTACATGCTGGACGACGTGATCCAGCGCTTCGCCATTCCCACCCAATCCTGCGTGCTGACCCATGTGACCAACACGCTGCGGCTGATGGAGCGCGGCGCGCCGGTGGATCTGGTGTTTCAGTCGATCGCCGGTACCGAAGCGGCCAATCGCGGTTTCGGCATCAGTCTGGCGCTGCTGGCGGAGGCGCAGCAGGCGGCGCTGAGCCTCAAGCGCGGCACGTTGGGCGATAACGTGATGTACTTCGAAACCGGGCAGGGCAGTTGCCTGTCGGCTAACGCGCATCACGGCGTCGATCAGCAGACCTGCGAGGCGCGTGCCTATGCGGTGGCGCGCCATTTCTCACCGCTGCTGATCAACACCGTGGTGGGGTTTATCGGCCCCGAATACCTGTATGACGGCAAACAAATTATCCGCGCCGGGCTGGAGGACCACTTCTGCGGCAAGCTGCTCGGCCTGCCGCTGGGTTGCGACGTCTGCTACACCAACCATGCCGAAGCCGATCAGGACGACATGGACACGCTGCTGACGCTATTGGCCGCCGCCGGGTTGACGTTCCTGATCGGCGTACCGGGCGCGGATGACATCATGCTCAACTACCAAAGCACCTCGTTCCACGACGCGCTCTATATCCGAGAGCTGCTGGGGCTGAAGCACGCGCCGGAGTTCGCCGCCTGGCTGGCGGCGATGAACATCACCGACGAACGCGGGCGGCTGCGCGACGCCGCCGCCAATCACCCGCTGTTGCTGGCGCTGCAGGGAGAACGGACATGAGCAAACCGGTTCACGTCAACAGTTGGGATGCGCTGCGCGCCTTTACCGACGCGCGCATCGCGCTGGGGCGCACCGGCGCCAGTCTGCCGACCGACGAGCTGCTGCGCTTCGGCCTGGCCCATGCCCAGGCGCGCGACGCGGTGCATCAGCCTTTCGACAGCGAGCGGCTGGCGGCGGATCTGCACGATGCCGGTTGGCCCACGCTGGCGGTGCACAGCCAGGCTGGCGACCGCGCCGCCTACCTGCGCCGTCCGGATCTGGGGCGGCGATTGGCGCCGGATAGCCGCAGCCTGCTGCTTGGTTTACCGCCGCGCCGCGTCGATCTGCTGCTGGCGGTGGCGGACGGCCTCTCCTCCAAGGCGGTGCACCGCCAGGCGCTGCCGTTGCTGCAAGCGCTGCGGCCCTATCTCGATACGCTGGGGCTGACCGTGGCACCGGTGGTGCTGGCGCATCAGGCGCGGGTGGCGCTGGGGGATGAGATCGGTGAATGCCTGCAGGCTCGGGCGGTGGCGATGCTGATCGGCGAACGGCCGGGGCTGTCGTCGCCGGACAGTCTGGGCATCTATTTGACCTGGGGACCGAGCGCGCGCAGAACGGACGCCGAGCGCAACTGTATTTCCAACGTACGGCCCGAGGGGCTGGATTACCCGCAGGCGGCGTTCCGCCTGGCCTGGCTGCTGGAGCAGGCGTTCCAGCGGCGGCTGAGCGGCATCGAGCTGAAGGACGAGAGCGACAACCCGGCCCTGCATGGACGAGTGACGCCGCTTTACCCCCAGCTGGGCGGCTGACCGATGGTTTGCTGCAGCAGGGCGGTGAAGGCCGCCAGCCGGGCGGACACCTTCGCCATCGGGCGCAGCAGATAGATGCCTTGCTGCTCATGGCGCGGATCTTCCAGCATCTGCACTAGCTGCCCGTGCTGCACGTCCGGCCCCACTACCCAGTTGGGCAGAAAGGCGATGCCGAGCCCGAGCAGCGCGGCCTGACGCTGCGCGGTGAAGTCGTCGCAGCGCAGCGCCATGGTGCAGCGGCTCATCAGCGCCGCGTCGAGGATTTGCGCCCAGCAGGCCGGCTGCTGCTTGTGGTAGCGGGCGATCAGCCGATGCTGTGGCAGCGCTTCCAGATCGGCCGGCAGGCCATAGCGGGCGACGTAGGCGGGGCTGGCGCACATTACCCAGCGTTGGGTGGCGATGCGGCTGGCGTACAGCGCGCTGTCCTTCTGCTCGCCGATGCGGATGGCGGCGTCGAGCCGTTCCTGCGTCGGATCGGTCAGGCGTTCGGTCAGATCGAGGTCGACCCACAGCTGCGGGTAGCGTTCCGCCAGCGTCGGCAGCAGCGGCAGCACATAGGTTTTGCCGAACGTTGGCAGGCAGCTGATGCGCAGCGTGCCCTGCGGCGTTTCGTTCAGCGCGCTCAGCTCGGCGCGAAGGCCGGTAATGTCCGTCATCAGCGCGGTGGCGCGCGTCAGCAGCAGCTCGCCGGCGTCGGTCAGCAGCAGGCCACGGGTGGAGCGCACGAACAGTGCGGCGCCGAGCGCGCTTTCCAAGGCGTCGATGTGGCGCACCAGCGAGGAGGGCACCATGCCCAGCCGGCGCGCGGCGGCGGAAAAGCTGCCCAGGCGGGCCACGTCGAGAAAAATTGGCAGATGTTCTACATAGCGGGCGTCATTCATTTTTGCATTATATGCAAAAGCGTTTCTTATGAATACCCGCTTCTCTGCCGGCGGCGCGGCGGCTACTCTGGCTGCGGGTTGACGACGGGCTTCAACGCCGCCTTATCCCGGCCGTATAGAGAGAAAACGCATAAACCTCGCGGCGCTTAGCACTAAATAACAGATGTTTTTCCCAGGCTGCGCGAGCCGCCTGCGGAGTTGATAGTCGCTCCAACACCAGATTAACCGTTCAATTTGATATCCGATCCAGCATTAATGATTAGTGAGCCTTTACTTTCACTCATCATGCTGTTGACTCTGGATATCGGCCGGCCAGCCGTGCCGGTTTTTTTGTCGCCTCAGGCTGAATCGTTCCAACTGATGAACGCGCCTGAGAGGCATCTTGGCCCGCCGTCGGTGGGTCTTTTGAACGCGCGGAACCGCGATCCCGCGCTGGTGGAGGAGTTAGTCATGAACGAAAAACACGGGTGTTCCTGTGCGCGCCATTTGGCGCAGGGTTTTGCCAGGCAGTCGATCAACGCCGGGGAGGGCGAAATCTATCAAATCTCGCTGATGAGCGCGCTCATCGACGGGGTCTACGAGGGCGAAACCACCATTGCCGAGTTGCTCAAACACGGCAACTTCGGCCTCGGCACCTTCAATCATCTGGACGGTGAACTGATCGCTTTCGATCGGGAAATACACCAGCTGCGCGCCGACGGCAGCGCCCGGCCGGCCGGCCTGCAACAGAAAACCCCCTTCGCCGTCGTCACCTTTTTCCAGCCCAGCGTCAGCCAGCAATTCGACCGGCCGATCACCAAGGCACAGCTGCACCAGTGCATCGACGAACAGGTCGCCTCGCCGAACCTGTTCTGCGCGGTGCGGGTGGACGGTGAGTTCAGCCATGTCGAAACCCGCACCGTACCGCGTCAGGAACGGCCTTACCGCCCAATGCTGGAAGCGATAGAAGAGCAGCCGACCTTCTCGTTCCATCAGCGGCGCGGCACGCTGGTCGGCTTCCGCTCGCCGGATTACATGCAGGGCATCGGCGTGGCCGGCTATCACGAACACTTCGTTACCGACGACCGCAGCGGCGGCGGCCACGTACTGGACTACCAGCTCGATCATGGCCGTTTGCAGTTCGGCGTCATCACGCGTCTCAATCTTCAGTTGCCGCATGATGCGGATTTCTTGCGCGCCAACCTCTGCCCAGAGGATTTGGACCGCGCGATTCGTTCCGCCGAGGGCTAACCCCGGCGATTGTTTTCTTAGGAGGTGGAACCATGGCACAGGAAAAAACAGGCAATGACTGGCAATGCGGCGCCGATTTGGTGGTGAAAAACCTGGAGGCGCAGGGCGTCAAACACGTTTTCGGCATTCCGGGCGCCAAGATCGACCGAGTGTTCGACTCGCTGGAGGACGCGCCATCGATCGAAACGGTGGTGGTGCGGCATGAGGCCAACGCGGCCTTTATGGCGGCGGCGGTCGGCCGCCTGACCGGCAAGGCCGGGGTGGCGCTGGTCACCTCCGGGCCGGGCAGCTCCAACCTGATCACCGGGCTGGCTACCGCCACCTCGGAAGGGGACGCGGTGGTGGCCTTCGGCGGGGCGGTGAAGCGCGCCGACAGCCTGAAGCAGACGCACCAGAGCATGGATACCGTCAGCATGTTCCGGCCGGTCACCAAGTATTGCGCCGAAGTGCATGCCGGTTCGGCGATTTCCGAGGTGATCGCCAACGCCTTCCGCCGCGCCGAGTTCGGCCGGCCGGGGGCATCGTTCGTCAGCCTGCCGATGGATATCGTCAATGAACCGGTCAGCGCGCCGGTACTGGCGGGCTGCCGCTTGCCGCGCATGGGGGCCGCCGCGGCAGACGACATTCAGGCGGCGGTGAAACTGATCCGCCAGGCCAAATGCCCGGTGCTGCTGCTGGGCTTGCAGGCCAGCCGGCCGGAGAACAGCGAGGCGGTGCGCCATCTGCTGTACCGCACCCATATGCCGGTGGTCGGCACCTATCAGGCGGCGGGGGTGATCGACGTCAACCACTTCGCCCGTTTCGCCGGCCGCGTCGGCCTGTTCAACAACCAGCCGGCCGATCAGCTGCTGCAGAAGGCCGATCTGGTGGTGAGCGTCGGTTATGATCCGATCGAATACGATCCCTGCATGTGGAACAGCCACGGGCGGCTGAAGCTGGTGCATATCGACGTGCTGCCGGCGGATATCGATACCTGCTATCGGCCGGACGTCGAGCTGGTGGGCAACATCAGCGCTACGCTGAACATGATGACCGAAGCGTTCACTGAGGCGGTCTGCGTGCCGCCAGAAGTGGAGCTGATCCTCACCGATCTTGGCCGCCAGCGTACTGAACTGGCGGAGCGCGCCGCGCGCCGCGGCGGCATGCCGATCCACCCGCTGCGCATCGTCAAGGAGCTGCAGGACATCGTCAGCGACGACGTGACGCTGTGTGTGGACATGGGCAGTTTCCACATCTGGATCGCCCGTTATCTTTACAGCTTCCGTGCCCGTCAGCTGTTGATCTCCAACGGCCAGCAAACCATGGGGGTGGCATTGCCGTGGGCCATCGGTGCGGCGCTGGTGCGCCCCGGCGACAAGGTGGTGTCTATATCCGGTGACGGCGGCTTCATGCAGTCGAGCATGGAGCTGGAGACCGCGGTGCGGCTGAAAAACAACATCGTGCACGTGATCTGGGTCGATAACGCCTACAACATGGTGGAAATGCAGGAAGTGAACAAATACCAGCGCAAGTCCGGCGTGGAGTTCGGGCCGATTGACTTCAAGGCCTACGCGGAATCCTGCGGCGCGGTCGGTTTCGCCGTGCAGTCGGTGGAAGATCTGCGGCCGATGCTGCGCAAGGCGATGGCGATCCAGGGGCCGGTAGTGGTGGCCATCCCGGTCGACTATGCCGACAACTATAAGCTGATGGCGCAGATGAACTTCAGCCAGATGATTTAATTTCATCATCCTCGCGCCGTTTCACCGGGGCAGGCCGCTTGCGCGCCTGCCCGTTTTTATGCGCGGAATTTGTCCTTTACTTCGCTAACTGCATGATTTATTGCTATCCGTTGGGCTGTTTTTTCACCACTGGGGATAGCGCAATGAAAAGAAAAGCAATAACGATCGGGCTGCTGGCGTTGGCGATTGCCGGCGGCGCGCGAGCCAATACGCTGGTCTACTGTTCCGAAGGATCGCCGGAAGGCTTCAACCCGCAGCTGTTCACCTCCGGCACCACGGTGGACGCCAGTTCGGCGGCGATCTACAACCGGCTGGTGGATTTCAAACCCGGCACCGTCGAGCTGCAACCCAGCCTGGCGGAGAGCTGGGAAGTGAGCGAAGACGGCAAGCGCTATACCTTCCACCTGCGCAAGGGCGTGGCATTCCAGAGCAATAAATATTTCACGCCCACCCGCGATTTCAACGCCGATGACGTCATCTTCTCGTTTATGCGCCAGAAGGACGCCAACAACCCGTATCACAAGGTCTCCAACGGCGCCTACACCAACTTCGAGTCGATGGAGTTCGGCACGCTGATTGACCGGATCGTCAAGGTGGATGACCACACCGTGCGCTTTGAGCTCTCCCGCGCCGAGGCGCCGTTCGTCGCCGATCTGGGCATGTATTTCGCCACCCTATTATCGGCGGAATATGCCGACGCGATGCTGAAGGCCGGCACGCCGCAGCGGGTGGACAACGATCCGATCGGCACCGGGCCGTTCCAGCTGGTGCAGTACCAGAAAGACGCGAAAATCCTCTACAAGGCGTTCGACCGCTACTGGGAAGGTAAGCCGAAGATCGATCGGCTGGTGTTTTCGATCACGCCGGATGCGACGGTGCGTTACGCCAAGCTGCAAAAGAACGAGTGCCAGGTGATGCCGTTCCCTAATCCGGCGGATCTGGCGCGCATGCGGCAGGACGGCAACCTTCAGGTAATGGAAAAATCCGGCTTGAATATCGGCTTCCTGGCGTTCAACACCCAGAAGAAACCGTTGGATAACGTTAAGGTGCGCCAGGCGTTGGCGCTGGCGGTCAACAAGCCGGCGATCATCGACGCGGTGTTCCACGGCGCCGGCCAGCCGGCCAAAAATCTGCTGCCGCCGACCCAGTGGGGCAGCAACGCGCAGCTTGAAGACTACCCGTATTCGCCGGAGCGGGCGAAGCAGCTGTTGCAGGAGGCCGGGTTGGGGCAGGGCTTCGATATCGATCTATGGGCGATGCCGGTGCAGCGGCCCTATAACCCCAACGCCAAGCGTATGGCGGAGATGATCCAGGCCGACTGGGCTAAAATCGGCGTGCGCGCCAAAATCGTCACCTTCGAGTGGGGCGAATATTTGCAGCGGATTAAAAACGGCGAACACCAGACCGCGCTGATGGGCTGGACCACCGCCAACGGCGATCCAGACAACTTCTTCGGCCCGCTGTTCACCTGCGCTTCGCTCGGCGGCTCCAACTCGGCGAAATGGTGCTACAAGCCGTTCGACCAGCTGATCCTGCAGGCGCGTGAAGAGAACGATCATGCCAAGCGGGTGGCGATGTACCAGCAGGCGCAGGTGATGATGCACGATCAGATGCCGGCGCTGATGATCGCGCACTCGACCATCTTCGAACCGGTGCGCAAGGAAGTGAAAGGCTACGAAATAGACCCGTTCGGCAAACACATCTTCAAGCAGGTGTCGCTGGAGAAATAAGGCACAGGCCGGGTTAACCCGGCCTTTTTCATGCCTGCGGCGCGTCGCAGTGGTAGCGGCCGCGCGGGATCACCAGCGGCGTGTGGGACAGTGGATCGTCGATGATCATGCATGGCATGCCGAACACCCGTTCCACCAGCTCGGCGGTAATGATCTCCGCCGGTTTCCCCTCAGCCACGATCTTGCCGTCGCGCATGGCGATGATGTGATCGGCATAGCGGCAGGCGTGGTTGAGATCGTGCAGCACCGCGATGAGGGTTTGGCCGCGCTCGCGGTTGAGCTGGCGGAACAGATCCAGCAGCTCTATTTGGTGCGCGATGTCGAGGTAGGTGGTCGGTTCATCCAGCAGCAGCAGCGGCGTTTGCTGCGCCAACGCCATCGCCACCCAGACGCGCTGTCGCTGTCCGCCGGACAGCTCGTCGACGCTGCGATCCGCCAGCTGGCTGACGTTGGTGGCCGCCATGGCGGCTTCCACCGCCTGTTTGTCGGCCTGCGTCCACTGTTTCAGCAGGCTCTGGTGCGGATAGCGGCCGCGCGACACCAGGTCCGCCACGGTAATGCTGTCCGGTGCGATCGAGGTTTGCGGCAGCAGCCCAAGCTCGCGCGCCAGCGCCTTGGTGGCGAAGCTGCTGATGTTTTTGCCGTCCAGCATCACCTCGCCGGCGCTGGGTTTCAGCAGGCGGCACAGGGCGCGCAGCAGCGTCGATTTGCCACAGGCGTTCGGCCCGACGATCACCGTGAAGGCGCCATCGGGGATCGCCACGCTCAAATCGTCAGCGATGATTTTATTGTCGTAGCCCAGCTTCAGGTGCGAGGCGTGCAGGCGGTGGCTCATGGCATTATCACTCTTCATTATCTGCGGGCCTCACGGATGAGCAGCCAAATCAGGTACAGGCCGCCGATGCAGACGGTCACAACCCCGACCGGCAGTTGGATCGGCGCGAAAAGATGTTGGGACACCACGTCGGCGCTGAGCAGCAGCGCTGCGCCCATCAGCGCCGATGACGTCAGGGTGACCGAGGATTGTCCGGCCAGGCGGCGGGCGATCTGCGGCGCCGCCAGCGCGATAAAGGAAATCGGCCCGGCGGTGGCGGTGACGGCGGCGGTGAGGGTAACGCCGAACAGCATCAGCCACAGCCGGCTGCCTTCGGCGTTCACGCCCAGCGCGCGCGCCGTGTCGTCGCCCATTTCCAATAGCTGCAGCCGTTTGCCCATCAGCAGCGCGGCCGCGGCCGCCAGCAGGATGAACGCCGTGGCGGGCTGGGCTTTCTGCCAGGTCATGCCGTTGAGCGAACCGGCCTGCCACATGGCGGCGTCCATGGCGCGCTCCAGCGAAGCGGTGATGATCAGCCAGGTATTGGTGGAGACTAGCACCGCGCTGATGGCGATACCGACGATGATCAGCCGGAAGCCGGCGATGCCTTGCCGCCAGGCCAGCAGGTAGATGGCCAGCGCGGCGAGAATGCCGCCGGCCAGCGCGCCGCCGGCGATGTAGTAATAGCCGCCGTTGAACAGGGTGATGGCGATCAGCGCGCCGGTGTAAGCCCCCATGTTAAAGCCAATCACGTCCGGGCTGCCGAGCGGGTTGCGGATAATCGACTGGAAGATGGCGCCGCTCATGCCGAGCGCGGCGCCTAACAGCAGCGCCATGGCGATGCGCGGCAAGCGCCATTGGGTGACCACGGTGACCAGGTTTTTCGGCGCCTCGCCGGTCAGCGCGGCAAAAACCTGCTCCAGCGAAAGTTGCAGCGTGCCGTAGCACAGGGCGGCGACGGCCATCGCCAGACACAGCGCCAACAGTGAAAGGTTGACCAGCAGCAGGCGCAGCGGCAGGCGCCCGTTGATGACGCCGTCCGGGCGGCCGATATGCAACGTGTGCGGCAGACTCATCACAGACCCCCCAGCGTTTTCTTGCGGCGCACCAGCCAGATCAGCACCGGCGCGCCGATGAAGGCCGCCACGATGGAAACCCGCAGTTCACCGGCCGCCAGCAAGCGGCCGACCACGTCGGCGCACAGCAGTAAAATCGGCGCCAGCAGCATGGAGTAGGGCAGGATCCAGCGCTGGTCGGGGCCGACCCACCAGCGGGCGATATGCGGCACCATCAGGCCGATGAAACTGATTGGGCCGACGGTGGCGGTCGCCGCGCCGCACAGCAGCGTGATGGCGATCACCGCGACAATCTGAGTCAGTACTACGCGCGCGCCGAGCGCGATAGCCAAATCCTCCCCCATACCGATGGTATTCAGCGGCCGGGCGATGAGCAGCGTCAGCAGGCAGCCGAGCAAAATGGCGGGGGCGGTGACCGGCAGCGTGGACAGCGTGCGGATATCCAGCGTGCCGGCCTGCCAGAAGCGCAGTTGGTCAAAGGTTTGCGGATCGATCAGCGACAGCCCGGTGGTGATGCCGAGCAACACCGCGCCGATCGCCACGCCGGCCAGCGTCAGCCGCACCGGGTTGATGCGCCCGCCCGCCAGCGTGCCGATCAGGTAGACTAGCAGGGTGGTGAGGGCAGCGCCGACGAAGGCATAGGCCATATAGCTTTCAGTGGTGGCGGCGCCGAAAAACATGATGCCGATGACCACGGCGAAGCTGGCGCCGGCGTTGATGCCGAGCACGCCGGGATCGGCCAGCGGATTGCGCGTCAACGCCTGAATCAGCGCGCCGGCGGCGCCGAGCGCCATGCCGGCTAAAATGCCCGCCAGCGTACGGGGCACCCGGGCGTTGAGAATGATGGTGCTGTCGGAACCGCTCGCGGCGCCCTGCAGGCTGAGCCAGACGGTATGGAAGGGGATGGCCTTGGAACCCAGCATCAGGCTGGCAATGATGCACAGCAGCAACAGCACCAAACCGATACCGAACCCGGCGATGCGTTTGAAGCCACTGGCGTAAGCTGCGTGCGGTGCGGACGAAAGCGTCCGCTCAGTCGGAGTGGGTACGTTCACACCGGTAACTCCTGTATGATTTTTATTCTCATTGTTATTTGCGTTCATGCGGGCGCTAATAGTAGCACGAGTTTACGCCCGCATGCACCCGCCGGTTGGTGGCAAAGGTGCGTTGACGATGTTAATAACTATTGATATTTCAATTGATTGAATGTGAACGGTCGCCCCGCTTGTTGAAAGCGTCGGCAGGAGCCTGACCTGCCGACGGCGTGGCTCAGGGCTTTTTGAACAGCCGTTCGATTTGGTTCAGCATGTTGGTGGCACTGTAATAATCGAGGCGGAAGGTGTCGTTGCCGACGGCGTAGACGTGCCGCTGTTCCACCGGCTCCAGATGTTTAAGGAACGGGTTGGTCAGCACCTCTTGCACTTTGCGCTCATTGGTGGCGAACAGGATCAGGGTTTTGCCGTTCAGGCCTTCGGCCATTTTTTCGCCGGAGATCTGGATGATGTCATGGCGTTTACCCATGCTGGCGTTGCCTTTGGCGCTTTCCGGCGGGGTGGCCAATTGGAAGCCAAGCTGGGTCAGCAGCTTGCCCTGGGCGGAGCCCGGTGTCCACAGCATGGCCTCGCGGCCGTTGTCGGCATACACCAGCGGCGTGGTCGGCTGTGGCGGCAGGGTGATCGCCTGCTTCACTTGCTCCACACGCTGTTCGAAACGATCTTCCGCCTGTTTGGCGCCGGCTTCGTGACCGGTGATCTCACCGAGCTCGCTGGCCAGCTGTTGCCAGCTTTTGTCGCCATAATCGAGTACTAACGTCGGCGCAATGGCGGACAGCTGATCGTACAGCTTCAGCGCTGAATCCCCGCCGGTGGCGGCGACGACGATCAAATCCGGCGCGGCGGCGGCGACGGCTTCGGCATTGGGCTCCACCTGATACAGCCGTTCGACGTGGCGCTGTTTGGCCACCTCGCTCCACTGGGTAAAGAAGCCTTGTTTATCGGCCACCAGGGGATTTGGGCTGGTGGCGGCGCTGGCGACCACCGGGGCGTCGATCGCCAGCAGCGTACCGGTGATGGTGACGCTGGTGGACACGATGCGCAGCGGCGGTTTTTCCAGCGTGAATTTCCCTTTGGCGCTGTCGATGGTGCGCGGCCAACTGCTGTCGGCAGCAGGGGCGGACGGTTTTTGCTCGTCGCTCTTGTCGTCCGGGCCGCAGCCGCTGAGCAACAGGCTGGAAGTGGCGATAAATACAATGAACAGCTGGCGTAAGGATAGGGTCATGAGCGGGCTCTTTCTTTCCTTGAACTAAGGCGTATCAATCCGGCGGCGGATTGGCTGCGTGGTGGATGCCCGCTAATTTACCATTCAAGCCGGCAAAATGATAACCATTCGTATCTCAGCGCGTGGTGAATAAAGAAAGAATACGAAGAAAAGGGAAGTGGGTGAGACAGAAACGGAAAAAGCGCCAAAAGGCGCTTTTTTCTGAATTGGTGGGTCGTGCAGGATTGATTCGGCCTGTGGCCTCACCCTACGGGCAACGCTGCGCGTTGTCGTATCGCTGCGCGATGCTCGAACCTGAACGCAGGATCTCACCCGCACGACTCAGTGGGCCATGTCAGTAAGAAGATAAAGGCAGAGTCAGGTGGCGCAGAAACGAAAAAAGCGCCAAAAGGCGCTTTTTTCTGAATTGGTGGGTCGTGCAGGATTCGAACCTGCGACCAATTGATTAAAAGTCAACTGCTCTACCAACTGAGCTAACGACCCGCAGAAGTGGTGGGTGATGACGGGCTCGAACCGCCGACCCCCTCCGTGTAAAGGAGATGCTCTACCAACTGAGCTAATCACCCACTTCAGGACTTCCAGGTACTGCTAAACGAGAGAATGATGGTGGGTGATGACGGGCTCGAACCGCCGACCCCCTCCGTGTAAAGGAGATGCTCTACCAACTGAGCTAATCACCCTCATTCGTTCTCATTTTTCTCAACAAGATGGTGGGCGATGACGGGCTCGAACCGCCGACCCCCTCCGTGTAAAGGAGATGCTCTACCAACTGAGCTAATCGCCCCGTCTTGTTGGAGTCGCATTATAGGGATAGTTCAAAGTGAGTCAACGCTTTTTAAAATGATTTCAATCGTTCGCCGCAAATTTAGGCAGGGCGCGATAATTATCGCCAGCAGCGCTGATTCTTTGCGCAACGCTATGCGAAACTCGCCGCAAAACGCGCGAAATCGACCGGCGCAATATCGTGTCGGCGTTGAGGAATTAGCGCGTGGTGATACAATGTCGTCCACTCTTTTTTCAATTCCGAGCAATCGTCGGCCATCGCCGACACGCGTTGCGTAATAAGGCAGTGAACCCAATGAAAATCAAAACCCGTTTTGCACCGAGCCCGACCGGCTATCTCCACGTCGGCGGCGCGCGTACCGCACTTTACTCCTGGTTGTTCAGCCGCCATGCGGGCGGTGAGTTCGTTCTGCGTATCGAAGATACCGATCTGGAACGTTCGACCCAGGACGCGATCGACGCAATTATGGATGGCATGAACTGGTTGAACCTGGATTGGGATGAAGGCCCGTATTTCCAGACCAAGCGTTTCGATCGCTACAACGCGGTCATCGACGAGATGCTGGAGCAGGGCACGGCCTATAAATGCTATTGCTCCAAGGAACGTCTGGAAGCGCTGCGCGAGAAGCAGATGGAAAACGGCGAGAAGCCGCGTTACGACGGCCACTGCCGCGACAGCCAGTGCAGCCACACCGACGACGAGCCGCACGTGGTGCGTTTCCGCAATCCGCAGGAAGGGTCGGTGATCTTCGACGACAAAATTCGCGGCCCGATCGAATTCAGCAACCAGGAGCTGGACGATCTGATCATCCGCCGCACCGACGGTTCGCCAACCTATAACTTCTGCGTCGTCGTCGATGACTGGGATATGGAAATCACCCATGTGATCCGCGGTGAAGACCACATCAACAACACCCCACGCCAGATCAACATTCTCAAAGCGCTGGGTGCGCCGGTGCCGGAATATGCGCACGTGTCGATGATCCTCGGCGACGACGGTAAAAAATTGTCCAAGCGCCACGGCGCCGTGGGTGTTATGCAATACCGCGACGACGGCTATCTGCCGCAGGCGCTGCTGAACTACCTGGTGCGCCTGGGTTGGTCCCATGGCGATCAGGAGATCTTCTCCATCGATGAGATGAAAGAGTTCTTCACGCTGGAAGCGATCAACAAATCCGCCAGCGCCTTCAACACCGAGAAGCTGCAGTGGCTGAACCACCACTACATCAACCATATGCCGGCGGAAGAAGTGGCGGTGCATCTGGCATGGCACGTTGAGCAACTGGGCATTGAAACCCGCAACGGTCCGGAACTGAAAGACCTTGTCAAGCTGCTGGGCGAGCGTTGCAAGACGCTGAAAGAGATGGCGGAGTCTTGCCGTTACTTCTACGAAGACTTCAGCGAGTTCGACGCCGACGCCGCCAAGAAGCACCTGCGCCCGGTCGCGCGTCAGCCGCTGGAAGCGGTGCGTGCCAAGCTGGCCGCCATCACCGTCTGGACGCCGGAAAATGTGCACGACGCCATTCAGGGCACGGCGGATGAGCTGGGTGTCGGCATGGGCAAAGTCGGCATGCCGCTGCGCGTCGCGGTGACCGGCGCCGGCCAGTCGCCGGGCATGGACGTGACCGTGCATGCGATCGGCCAGAAGCGCTCGCTGCAGCGTATCGATATGGCGCTGGCTTACATCGCCGAGCGTGAAGCCCAGGCCTGATTAGGCTGATACGCCGTAAATGAAAAAGCCCCGTGGAGCGATCCCGGGGCTTTTTTATTGCTTGCTGTCAGGCTTGTTCGCCGGCCGGCAAACCCGGACGGTAGGCGATGAAATACATCAGCCCGACAAAGCCGGCGCCGCCCAGCGCATTGCCGAGAAATACCGCGACGAAATTAGGCAGATACTGTTCCCAACCCATGCCGCCGGCAAAGATGGCCGCCGGGATGATGAACATATTCGCCACCACGTGCTGGAAGCCGATGGCGACAAAAGCCATGACAGGGAACCACATGCCGATCACTTTGCCCGGCACATCTTTGCTGGCGAAGGCTAACCACACCGCCAGGCACACCAGCCAGTTGCAGCCGACGCCGGAAATGAAGGCGTGCAGGAAGTCCGCATCCACTTTGGCCTGCGCGATCGCCAGCGTCTTATGCAAGAACGCGCCTTCGGTCAGGCCCAGCAAATGGCCGAAGAAGTACGCGACGGCCACGCTGCCGGCCAGGTTGGCCAGAGTGACCCAAAACCAGTTGCGCAGCACGGCGATGGCGGGGATTTCGCGGGCAAACCAGGCCATCGGCAAGGTCATCATGTTGCCGGTCAGCAGTTCGCCGCCGGCCAGAATGGTCAGGATCAAACCGATAGGGAAGACCGCGGCGCCCAACAGGGCGCCGAAAGAGCCCCATTCAGCCGGCAGAGTGCCGATGACGTGAATATCCAGCAGGAAGCCGGTGGCGATAAAGGCGCCGGCGAGAAAGCCCAGAATCAACAGATTAGCGAGAGGGGCGCTGCTTTTGTTTACCCCGGCCTGAACGGCGAGGGCGGCGATTTCTTTTGGTGAATGCAAAGACATGACGGACTCGGTTTATAGTAATAAAGTTTATGGCGCGGGCAGTCTATGCCGCTCGGGAGCCCGACTCAAGCGCATTTCGCTAACATTCCGTTAATTAAAAATCAACGTGATATGCAGGGTCTTTTGCTATTTTGAGATGTAGCGCGCAAAATGGATGAACTCTGCACAAACTGATGATTTTTTGGCGCCAAACATGCTGATTTGGCGGCTTTTTCAACGCTTGATTCAGTAATTCAATTTAGCCGTTGACAGCTTTGAATGGGTTTCATATTATGCGCCCCGTTCACAGCACAAAGTGATTGTGGAACGGGGCTATAGCTCAGCTGGGAGAGCGCTTGCATGGCATGCAAGAGGTCGACGGTTCGATCCCGTCTAGCTCCACCAACCTTCTCCTCAGAGAGGTTGGGGAATACCGTAAAGCCGGTCAACGCGTACCACTTTTGTGGGGCTATAGCTCAGCTGGGAGAGCGCTTGCATGGCATGCAAGAGGTCGACGGTTCGATCCCGTCTAGCTCCACCACCATTTAAAAAGCCGACCCTAGGGTCGGCTTTTTGCTTTTCGTCATTTATCCTTCGCCGAATGCCAAGCAATAAAAAAGGCGCCCGCAGGCGCCTTGTTATCGTCGTCGGTTCGAGGCTTAGCCCAGCACCAGACCCGCGATGGAAGCGGACAGGATGCTGACCAGCGTAGAGCCGTACACCAGCTTCAGACCAAAGCGCGACACCACGTTGCCCTGGTGTTCGTTCAGGCCCTTGATCGCACCGGCCACGATGCCGATGGAAGAGAAGTTGGCGAAGGACACCAGGAACACCGACAGGATCCCCAGGCTGCGCGGCGACAGCTCGGCAGAGACTTTCTGCAGCTCCATCATGGCCACGAATTCGTTGGAAACCAGCTTGGTCGCCATGATGCTGCCGACCTGCAGGGCTTCGTGTTTTGGAATGCCCATGATCCAGGCGAACGGATAGAAGAAGTAACCGAGGATTTCCTGGAAGCTCAGGCCGAAGATAGCGCTGAATACGCCATTGAGCGCGGCGATCAGGGCGATGAAGCCAATCAGCATCGCGGCGACGATAATCGCTACTTTGAAGCCGGCCAGGATGTATTCACCCAGCATTTCGAAGAAGCTCTGGCCTTCGTGCAGATTGCCCAGATGCAGCTCTTCTTCTTTATTGGTGTCGTACGGGTTGACCAGCGACAGCACGATAAAGGTGCTGAACATGTTCAATACCAGTGCCGCCACCACGAACTTGGCGTCCAGCATGGTCATGTAGGCGCCGACGATAGACATGGACACCGTAGACATCGCGGTTGCCGCCATGGTGTACATGCGCTTTTCCGACATCTTGCCCAGGATATCCTTGTAGGCGATGAAGTTTTCGGATTGGCCCAGGATCAGCGAGCTGACGGCGTTGAACGACTCCAGCTTGCCCATGCCGTTCACTTTCGACAGCACGGTACCGATAATGCGGATGATGAAAGGCAGCACTTTGATGTACTGCAGAATACCGATCAGCGCCGAAATGAAGACGATCGGGCACAGCACCTTCAGGAAGAAGAACGCCAGGCCTTTGTCGCCCATGCCGCCGAACACGAAATCAGTCCCTTGTCCCGCAAACCCGAGCAGTTTGTCAAACAGCGCGGCGAATCCTTTTACGAAGCCCAAACCCGCTTCCGAATGCAGGAAAAAGTAGGCCAGCAGTACTTCGATAACCAGTAATTGAATAACATAGCGAATGCGGATGCTTTTACGATCGCGGCACACCAACAGGGCCAGGATCGCCACCACTACTATCGCCAACGCAAAGTGCGCAATATGGGACATGTTTGCTCCAAATTTGAGGCAGGCTGAATTTCGGCTGTCATTTTATGTAACGCTACGTTTAAAAACGAGACTTCTATTGCAAATATGGAAAATCATAGCGGGAATTCTCCTAAAGTGTTGCGCAAAAGCATAAAAAATCAAGATGTTAACGCAGAGATAGGAAATTCGTATTCTTGTGCTAACCTGTCTTTCAGGGGTATTGCAGCTAAAATCCCATCCCAAAAGCACGGAAATCGGCATGCTTGGTGTCGGACCCTTCGATAAAACCATTAATGTTGGCTATTACAGAGATAATTTTTACCGCTCTAAATGCGCTTGATAATTATTATCATTTATATAGAGTGGAGATAAACGTAATTTCAGTAAGGGTTCAACATATGCTGAACAGTCGCGTGGTTGAAACCACCCCCGGTCGCTCTGCCAGAAAAATCAAACTCTCGCTGATGGGGCCCGCCTTCATCGCCGCTATCGGCTATATCGATCCCGGTAACTTCGCCACCAACATCCAGGCCGGCGCCTCGTTCGGCTACAGCCTGCTGTGGGTGGTGGTCTGGGCCAACGTGATGGCGATGCTGATCCAACTGTTGTCCGCCAAGCTGGGCATCGCCACCGGGAAAAACCTGGCCGAGCATATTCGCGATCGCTTTCCGCGGCCGGCGGTGTGGGCCTATTGGGTGCAGGCGGAGATCATCGCCATGGCGACCGATCTGGCCGAGTTTATCGGCGCGGCGATCGGCTTCAAGCTGCTGCTCGGGATTTCCCTGTTGCAGGGCGCGGTGCTGACCGGCATCGCCACCTTTTTAATTCTGATGCTGCAAAAACGCGGGCAAAAGCCGCTGGAACGGGTGATTGGCGGCCTGCTGCTGTTCGTCGCCGCCGCTTACATCGTCGAGCTGGCATTCTCTCAGCCGCAGTTTGCGCCGTTGCTGAAGGGGATGGCGCTGCCCGATCTGCCTAACGGCGATGCGGTATTTCTGGCCGCCGGGGTATTGGGTGCCACCATCATGCCGCACGTGATCTATCTGCATTCGTCGCTTACCCAAGTCGGCGGTGAGCATGACAAGGCGGAGCGCTATGCCGCCACCAAAGTCGACGTCGCCGTCGCCATGACCATCGCCGGTTTCGTCAACCTGGCGATGATGGCCACTGCCGCCGCCGCGTTTCATTTCAGCGGCCACAGCGGCATCGCCGATCTCGACGTGGCTTACCTGACGCTGCAGCCGCTGCTCGGGCAAGCCGCCGCCATCGTGTTTGGCCTGAGCCTGGTGGCCGCCGGTCTCTCCTCTACCGTGGTGGGCACGCTGGCGGGGCAGGTGGTGATGCAGGGGTTTGTGCATTTCCATATCCCGCTGTGGCTGCGTCGCGCGGTGACCATGCTGCCGTCGTTTATCGTTATCATGCTGGGAATGGACGCCACGCGCATTCTGGTGCTGAGCCAGGTGCTGCTCAGCTTCGGCATTGCGCTGGCGCTGGTGCCGCTGCTGGCTTTCACCGGTAATCGGGCGCTGATGGGGGAAATGGTCAACGGCCCGCTGGTGCAAAACCTGGGCAAGCTGATCGTACTGGTGGTGGTGGGATTGAACGGCTACCTGCTGATCGGCAGCGTGCTGTAGGCAAAAAAAACGCGGGCCGGCATTACGCCGGCCCGTCGTCGTTAATCGCGGTCGTCATCGCCGTGGCGGCGCCAGCGATCGCGGTCATGATCGTGGTGGTGCTTTTTCTCTTTCTTCCAATGGTGCTTATCGTAATGCTTGTCGTATTTACGATAGCGTCCTTCATGATAGTAATAGTGTTTGCGCCAGTAGTCGCGGTCGCGCCAGCGATAGCCGTCCCAGTAGTAACCGCGACGGCTGCGGTCGCCGAGATAGCGCCCCTGATGGCCTTGCCACCAGTCGCGATCGCGCCAGTCGTAACCGTCCCAGTAACGGCCGCGATTGTCCTGATCGCCGATGCGCAGTGAAACGCCCGGCATCAGATCGATGCTGATCCCTTCGGCGTGTGCTTGCTGTGCGGCGGGCAGTACCGTCGCCGCCAAGATGGCGGCCAAGAGCAGAGGTTTAAACATGGCTTCTCCTTCCCGCTTGCGCGGCTTGGCCGTTTGTCACTTTATGAAGCGCGTTCATCAGTTTAAAAAAGCGGCCTTATCGTTATTTTGCTGCAATATCGGCATCATAGCGCCAGCGCATAGGGTTGAATCTGAGAGCCACTCTGAAAACGGTGCGGGAGTTCAAGATTTGAGATTTTTCTGGAGTCTCGCCGCTCGATTGAGCGGCGGAATTTGTAAGCGATTACAATAAGATTTTCTCGATCTGCGCGAGCTCTTCTTCACTGAAGTGACGATTGGCCAGCATGCCCACCGCGTCTTCTATCTGCGCATTCTTACTGGCGCCGATCAGCACCGAGGTAACGCGATCGCCGCGCAGCACCCAGGCCAGCGCCATCTGCGACAGCTTCTGCCCGCGTTGCCGCGCCAGCGCATCGAGGCGGCGCACCTTGTCCAGCCGCTCGTCGGTCAACTGCTCCGGCTGCAGGAAGCGGCTGCCGCTGGCGGCGCGGGAATCTTGCGGGACGCCGTGCAGGTAGCGGTCGGTCAGCAGGCCGCCCGCCAGCGGCGAGAAGGCGATCGCGCCGACGCCATGCTCCGCCAGCGTATCCAGCAATTCCGCCTCCGGCGTGCGTTCCAACATCGAATACTTGGGCTGGTGGATCACGCACGGCGTACCGAGCCGCTGCAGAATGTCGAACGCCTGCCGCGCGCGCTCGGCCGGGTAGTTGGACAGGCCGACATACAGCGCTTTGCCCTGGCGCACCAACAAATCCAGCGCCGCCATGGTTTCTTCCAGCGGCGTGTCCGGATCCGGCCGGTGGTGGTAAAAGATATCCACATACTCCAATCCCATGCGCTTCAGGCTCTGATCGAGGCTGGCGACCAGGTACTTTTTCGAGCCCCAATCGCCGTAGGGGCCGGGCCACATGGTGTAACCGGCTTTGGATGAGACGATCAGCTCATCGCGCCAGGCCCGCAGATCGGCGTTGAGAATGCGGCCAAAGTTCTCCTCGGCGGCGCCGGGCGGCGGGCCGTAGTTATTGGCCAGATCGAAATGGGTAATGCCGCGATCGAAGGCGCAGCGGATCAGGCCGCGGGCGTTGTCATACAGCGTGGCGTCGCCGAAGTTGTGCCACAGCCCGAGCGAGACGGCGGGCAGCTTCAGCCCGCTGCGGCCACAGCGCCGGTATTCCATATCTTGATAACGCGTAGGGGAGGCTTGGTAGGACATAGTTATCCTTGTCGGCGAGAGGTGAAGTGCTTTGAGTGTATACGTTTCCACACCACGCTGCCGGGGGAGCGATCACAGCGCCGGCATGTAACGCCAGGTTGCCGTTCGATGCCGGAGCGTTTGTTCGAAATTTGAACGGCATCTTCGATAATTAAGATAATCGCTCCAGCTGCAGACAGGTGATGATCATGACTCAGACCTATACGGTGGCCGATTATCTTCTCGATCGTCTGGCCCAAATCGGCATCCGTCATTTCTTCGGCGTGCCGGGGGATTACAACCTGCAATTTCTTGATCATGTTCTCGCTCATCCGCAAATCACCTGGGTAGGCTGCGCCAACGAATTGAACGCCGCCTACGCCGCCGATGGCTACGCGCGCTGCAAACCGGCGGCCGCGCTGCTCACCACGTTTGGCGTCGGCGAGCTAAGCGCGTTGAACGGGGTGGCCGGCAGCTACGCCGAATACCTGCCGGTGATCCACGTGGTCGGCACCCCGGCGCAGCGCGCCCAGCGCGCCGGTGATTTGTTGCATCATTCGCTGGGGGATGGCGACTTCACCCACTTCGCCCGGATCGCCAAAGAGGTGACCGTCGCGCAGGCCAATCTGACCGCCGATAACGCCGCGATGGAGATAGACCGCCTGATCGGCGTCGCCTTGCTGGAACATCGCCCGGTTTATCTGATGTTGCCCAGCGACGTCGCGCAGGCGCCGCTGCCGAGTAAACCGGCGCCGCTGATGCTGCGCCAGGCCAAACTGTCGCAGAGCGCATTGCAGGCATTTATCGCCGCGGCGCGCGAAAAGCTGCTGTCGGCGCGGCGGGTGTCATTGTTGGCGGATTTCCTGGCCGATCGCTTCGGCGCCGAAGGGGTGCTGGACGAGTGGCTGCAGGAGGTCGACATTCCGCACGCTACGCTGCTGCTCGGCAAGGGCGTGCTGGATGAGAACCGCGCCGGTTTTGTCGGTACCTACTGCGGTGGCGCCAGCGATCCGGCGGTGAAACAGCTTATCGAAAACGCCGATGTGGTGATCAACGTCGGGGTGCGTTTGACCGACACCATTACCGCCGGTTTCACGCATCATCTGCCGGTGGAAAAATGCATCGATATTCAGCCGTTCGAAGCCTGGGTTGGGCGGCGGTGTTTTAGCCGCATCCCGATGCGCGAGGCGGTACAGGCGCTGCATCGCCTGAGTCTGTCGCTGGCGTCGCGTTGGCCGTTGCCGCCGATCGTCCGCCCGGCCCTGCCGGAAGGCAATGGGGAAGGGTTGGATCAGCACGCCTTCTGGCGGCAGATACAGGATTTCCTGCTGCCGGGGGATATCGTGCTGGCCGATCAGGGCACCGCCTGTTTCGGCGCGGCGGCGCTGACATTGCCGCGCGGCTGCCGGCTGATCGTGCAGTCGCTCTGGGGATCGATCGGCTATACCCTGCCGGCGACGTTCGGCGTGCAGACCGCCGAACCGCAGCGCCGGGCAGTATTGCTGATCGGCGACGGCGCCGCGCAGCTGACCGTGCAGGAACTGGGATCGATGCTGCGCGACGGGCTTAAACCGGTGATCTTCGTGCTGAACAATCAGGGGTATACCGTTGAACGCGCGATCCACGGGCCGGAGCAACGTTATAACGACATCGCGCGCTGGAACTGGACGCAGCTGCCGTCGGCGTTGGCCGGTGAGCGGCCCGTGAAGGCGTTGCGGGTCAGCGATCCGGACGGATTGCGTCAGGCGCTGCGCGAGGTAGCGGACGACGAACGGCTGGCCTTCATCGAAGTGATGCTGCCGAAGATGGACATTCCGGAACTTCTCGATACCGTCTCCCGCGCCATTCAGGCGCGCAACGCCGCCGCTTAGGGCAGGGTATCGCCCAGTAGGCGCTCCAGCATCCAGAACCCCGCCGGGCCCGGCGGGGTCAGTTTGGACCATACCGCATCCACCGAAATCAGTTTTGGCCAGCCGCGCGGCCGCAGCTGGGTGAGCCTGCCGTGGCCGTATTGCTGCACCAGCCAGTGCGGCAACACCGCCCAACCGAATCCTTGTTCCGCCATTTCCAGCAACAGCAGATAGCTGGGCGCCGACCAGACCAGGCCACCCTGTCTGGCCGCCTCGGCGCCGGTGTAGGTATTGAGGATCAGTTGGCGGGTGCTGGACAATTGCTCTGGCGTCGGCGCGGCGACCTGCGCCAGCGGATGCTGATGGGCGACGAACAGCCCCATTTCGGTCTGCTCAGGCAGCCGGGAGAAGGCGATATCCGGCGGATAACGTTTTTGCACTTCTACCATGCCCAAATGCGCGCGGCCGCTTTGCAGCAGATCGATAACGTCGTCTTCCTCGGCGATCATCCATTCCAGTTCAATCTCCGGGTAGCGCTGTTCGAACAGCTGCATCAACCGATCGTGATGCTTGGGCTGGTAGGTATCGGAAAACACCATGCTCAGGCGCGGTTCAACCTCGCCCGCCAGCTGAATGCTCAGGGCGTCGAGCCGTTCGCTGGCCGCGAGGATCGCCTGTACGTGCCCCAGCACTTTGCGGCCGGCGGCGGTGAGCACCGGCTGGCGCGCGCTGCGATCGAACAGCGTCAATGCCAGGTCGGCCTCCAGATTGGCGATGGCGGTACTGACGGTGGATTGGCTTTTACGCAGCTTGCGCGCGGCGGCGGAAAATGAGCCGAGGGCGGCGGCTTCTACGAACGCCTGTAACGCTTCCGGTGAATAGTGCATATATCTACTTTATCGATGGAACCTATTTTTAATCTACCCAAAAAAGCGATGATAATCACCTGGCTTTCGCAACAACTGTTGAAAAAAAGGTGATGTATGCAACTGCAAAACAAGTCTCTCATTGAACGTATCGTCCACGCCGTCGGTTTCGAGGCCATCGCCGTGATGGTTTGCGCCCCGCTGGGCGCGTGGCTGCTGAACCGCTCAATGGTGCAGGTCGGTGCGTTGGCGGTGATGCTCTCCACCGTCGCGATGCTGTGGAACATGGTTTACAACACGGTGTTCGACCGTCTGTGGCCGGCCAGCCGGGTGGTGCGTAACCTGAAGGTGCGTGCGCTGCACGCCGTCGGCTTTGAAGCCGGTTTTATCCTGATCGGCGTGCCGATCGCCGCCTGGATGCTGAGTATCTCCTGGGCGCAGGCGTTTATGCTGGAAATCGGTTTCTTCCTGTTCTTCCTGCCGTACACCATGGCCTATAACTGGCTGTACGACACGCTGCGCCAGCGCTGGTTCGAAGCGCGCCAGCCGATCAATTCCGGCGTCAAATAAGGCGTCGTCAGCCCGGCGATTCTCAGGTAAGGTCAGAGGATCGTCGGAAATGCTGAGGAACGAAGGATGAAAGTGTTGGGTCTGCTGGGCGGCATGAGTTGGGAATCCACCATTCCGTATTACCGCACCATCAACGAGCAGGTAAAGGCGCGCCTCGGCGGGCTGCATTCGGCCAAAATCGTGCTCTACAGCGTCGATTTTCAGGAAATTGAACGCTTGCAGCATCAGGGCGATTGGGATGGTGCCGGCCGGCTGCTGGCCGAGGCCGCCGTGGCTTTGCGCGCCGCCGGCGCCGAAGCCATCGTGATCTGCACCAACACCATGCACAAGGTGGCGGAGGCGGTCGAGCAGGCCAGCGGCCTGCCGCTGATTCACATCGCCGACGCCACGGCGCTGCAGGTGCGGGAAAAAAACATTCGCCGCGTCGGGCTGCTGGGCACGCGTTTTACCATGGAGCAGACCTTCTACCGCGGCCGCCTGCAGGAATTGCACGGCATTGATGTGGTGACGCCGGTCAGCGCCGATCGTGACATCGTGCACCGCATCATCTATGACGAGCTGTGCCTCGGTAACATTCGCGACGCCTCGCGCGATGAGTATCGCCGGATCATCAGCGACCTGGAGCAACAGGGCGCGCAGGGGATTATTTTCGGCTGCACCGAGATAGGGTTGCTGGTGAGCGAGCGGGATGCGTCGGTGCCGGTGTTCGACACCACCGCGATCCACGCCCGCGCCGCCGCGGCGTTCGCGCTGGACTAATCGTCGTGCGGCGGTTGCCGGCGGTTCACCAGCATCAGCGGTTTGCCTGCCAGCGTCAGCCAGGCGGGCAGCATCACGATGCATAAGACGGGCAGCAGGTGCAGATCCGGCACCACCGCCACCGCCATGAACAGGCTGAGCCAGCCGTCGCGCGTGACCACCAGCACCAGCCCCATAATGGCGCAGGAGACGGTGATCGCCGCCGGCACCGCCGGAACGTGCTGGTGCAGCATCAGCCCCAGCGCCACCCCGACGAACACCGCCGGGAAGATGCGCCCGCCGCGAAAGCCGCTGGCGGCGGCGATCACCAGCGCCGCCAGCTTGGTCAGGGTAACGGTCAACAGCGCCGGCACCGAATAGTTGCCGTCTGCCGCGAGGCGCTTCATTTCATCCAGCCCTTTGAACAGGGTAATCTCTCCGCCCACCAGCGCCAGCAGGCCCAGCACAAAGCCACCCAGTCCTAACATCAACACCGGATTCTTCATCGAATGGAACAGGCGGTGAACGTGTGGGAAGCACCACAGCGCCACCATGCCGAGCGCGATGGCGATCAGCGCTACGATGGCGCCGCTGAAGATGTCCGGCAGTCGCGTTACGTCGTAGGCGTCGAGCTGCAGGGCGAAATTGGGTACGAAGAACATCTGGGTGGTGACCGCGCCGGCGGCGGCGGCCACCAGCGGGGCGAACAGCCGATCCCACAGCGGCGTTTCGTTATTGCCCGCCAGGGTTTGCGAGAAGATCAGTGCGGCGGCGACCGGCGTGCCGAACATCGCGCCGATGGTGCCCGCGGCCGCCAGGATGATCCAGTCCATGCGCGGCACCTTCGGCAGCAGGCGCGCCCCCGCCGCCGCCACCAGCGCGATATTGATGGCGGTGATCGGGTTTTCCGGCCCCAGGCTGACGCCGCCGGCCAGGCCGACGATCAGCGCCAATCCCAGCCCCGGCAGGGCGGAGAGCGGCAGCGGCATGCCGATCAGCGATTCCGTCGCCGGATCCGGCCCGGCGTGGCCCGGCATGTAGCGCACGATCAGGCCGACCGCCACGCCGGTCAGCGTCAGCATGCCGAGCGGCCACCAGGGTGCCTGGGCATCCAGGCTCAGCGCGTCGGGCAGCGTCACCCACAGCCATTGCTGCAGCGTAGCGGCGACTTTCATCATCAATAGCAGCACCAGACTGGAGGCGGAACCGATAATCAGCGCAGGCAAAGCAAAGGCCAACATGGCATTGGCGCGCGGATGCAGCATGGATAATCCCTTGTCGATGCCTCCATGCAGGGCAGGGAGAGCGGGTGGTTGGCAGTGGCCACAGCTTGCCAGACTATCGGCGAGCAGGCACGCATTGATATTGCCCGGCGTCGATGACGGTTAACAGTCGCGGCGGCGCGTTTTTTGCCGCAATTTGTTTCAAATCGCGGCATCACGGGCAAGCTGAAACGTTTTTTGTGATCCGGATCGCTATTGGGGCGCAGATCCGAGGCGGGTGATTGTTGTTTTCGCAGCAGGATTTTACAGTGTGGGCAGCTTTTTATTTTTCATTTTGCGGAGACGAAATCAATGACCTATGCCCTCGTGGGTGATGTTGGCGGCACCAATGCCCGCCTGGCGTTGTGCACTGTTGCGACGGGTGAGATTACCCAGGCGAAAACCTATTCCGGCCTGGAGTTCGACAGCCTGGAGGCGGTGATCCGCCACTACCTGAAAGCGTGCGATATCGAGGTGCAGGATGCCTGTATCGCGATCGCCTGCCCGGTGACGGAAGACTGGGTGGCGATGACCAACCACAGCTGGGCGTTCTCTATCAAAGAAATGAAGGCCAGCCTGGGGCTGAGTCATCTGGAAGTGATCAACGATTTCACCGCCGTCTCGATGGCGATCCCGATGCTCTCGCCGGACGACGTGCTGCAGTTTGGCGGCGGCGATGCGCAGCCGGGCAAACCGATCGCGGTGTACGGTGCCGGCACCGGGCTGGGCGTTGCCCACCTGGTGCAGGTCGATCGCCGCTGGGTCAGCCTGCCGGGCGAGGGCGGCCATGTCGATTTCGCGCCGAACAGCGAAGAAGAAGACATTATTCTGGAGGTGCTGCGTGGTGAAGTGGGGCACGTTTCCGCCGAGCGCGTGCTGTCCGGGCCGGGCCTGGTCAACCTGTATCGCGCCATCGTCAAGGCGGACAACCGCCTGCCGGAAAAATGGGAGCCGAAAGACATCACCGAGCGGGCGCTGGCTGACAGCTGCATCGATTGCCGCCGCGCGCTGTCGCTGTTTTGCGTGATCATGGGGCGCTTCGGCGGCAACCTGGCGCTGAATCTGGGCACCTTTGGCGGCGTGTACATTGCCGGCGGCATCGTGCCGCGCTTTATGGAATTCTTCAAGGCCTCGGGCTTCCGCGCCGCTTTCGAAGACAAGGGGCGCTTCCGCGACTATGTGCGAGACATTCCGGTGTTCATGATAACCCATGGCCAACCGGGCCTGCTGGGGGCCGGCGCGCATCTGCGCCAGACGCTGGGCATGCAGCTGTAAGCAACGCGGCGGCACGATAAAAAAGGGGCGCAACCCACAGGTTGCGCCCCTTGTCGTTTTCGTGGGGTATCAGGCTTTGGCCAGCTCCGCCGTTTGGGCGGTTTCTGCCGTTTCCGCTGCCACCGCCTTCGGCGCTTTGATGAACAGCGTAATCAGCAGAGAAGCGGCGGACAGGACGCCAATCACCATAAAGGTGGCGTGGAAGCCGCCGAAGTATTTGGCGACGAACGAACCGGCCAGCGCGCCCAGGCCGAAACCCTGGTAGATGATGCCGTAGTTTTTGCTGTGGTTTTTCAGGCCGAAGAAGTCGCCGACAATTGCCGGGAACACGGTGATGTTGCCGCCGAAGCAGAAGGCCACCGCGCCGACGCAGATGAAGAACAGCGTGTGGTTCAGGGTCATGAAGCTCAGGGCGACAATCGCCAGCACGGTAACCAGCATGGTGAAGCTGATGACGCGCATGCGGCCCACTTTATCGGACAGCGTACCCAGGATGATGCGGCCGGCGGTGTTGAAGATGGCGACGGCGGACACGGTGTTGGCGGCAGTGGCCAAATCCATCCCGGCCAGCTGAACGCCCATGTCTTTCACGATGCCAATCAGATACAGACCGCTCATGCAGGCAGCGAAGAAGATGGTGAACAGCAGGTAGGCTTCTTTGGTGGCCAGCATCTGACGCACGCTGTAGTCGTTACCCAGACCGTTGGCGCCTGGCTGTGCGGCGTTGGTCGCCAGCACCGGCTCTTTCAGCAGCAGGGAGCCGACGACGATCAGGCCCATCACGATGGCACCCCAGTAGAAGAAGGCACCGGAAACGCCGACGTCGGCGATCAGGGCGGCGTTGACGTATTTGAACAGCAGGCTACCGCTGCCGAAGGCGCCGACGGAGATGCCGGAAATCAGGCCTTTGTTGGCGGGGAACCACTTAATCAGGTTGGACAGAGTGGAGATGTAGGCGATACCGACCGCAAAGCCCACCACCACGCCGGCCAGCAGGTAAATCATGTCAAGCGAGCTGACGTGGGCGCTGGCGATGAGACCCAGGCCGACCAGGATGCCGGAACACAGCGTCAGATTGCGGATGCCGAAGCGTTCTTGCAGCTTGCCGGCGAACAGCGTGGCGAAGGCCAGGAAGAAGCTGGTGATGGAGAAGGTGGTGGCAACGTCCGCCAGCCCCCAGTGGAACTTGTCGACCAGCGGCTGGTTGAACAGGCTCCAGGTGTAGATGGTGCCCAGACCCATCTGGCAGATGATGGTGCCGAGAACGATTAAGCTGCGATTTGCCGGTTTGGTGTTCATGGCCGGTCTCCTTCCTGTGTGTGCGTTGCCGGGCGTGAGCCGCTGGCTGAAATTTGCGGGGTGAATCTGTGTTCCCGCGGTATGGGCTTATTATATGGCCGGCACCCCCGGCGGGCGGCGGATCGGGAATGAGTTGCACGACGGAAGGAATGAAATGCATGTTATGCGGCGTGAGTTGCCGTTTTTGCGCCGAAAAGTGCGTGAAATGCCGGGGGTGACACGTGATCTACATCAAAGATATCAACGATTTATTGTTAATCGGCGGTGAACGATTGTGGTGAGATTGTGAAGGATGCGTCTGAAAGGCGTAAATCGGCATTGCGCCTATAGAGCGGCGATGAGCGCGGGACTATGTTATCTGCGATCGGACGAGGTCCGCTCTGCAGGAGTCCATGAAATGAAAAAAACGCTGTTGTTACTGGCCGCGCTGCTGGCGCTGCCGCTGGCGAGCCAGGCCGACGTGTCCATCGGCGTGAACGTGCCGGGCCTGTCGTTGCATATCGGCGATCGCGACAATCGCGGCCACTACTGGGACGGCTATCGCTGGCGCGATCCGCGTTGGTGGGCCGATCATCACCGGTATGAACGCCCGCGCGGGTACTATTACGGCCCGCCGCCACGGGTGATTTACTACGGGCCACCGCGGCGCGACTGGCGAGATCGGCCGCATTACCGCATGCCGCCACCGCCGCCGCCCGGCTATTACTACCGTCCGGGCCCGCGCTGGTAAGCGCTTACAGGCGCATCAGCTTGCGGAACTCTTTCACCTTGCTGCGGCTGACCGGCACTTCAAACTCGAGATCGCTCAGCCGCAGAATGTAGGTATTGTTGAACCAGGGGACGATCTCGCGGATCTTCGCCAGGTTAACGCAGTAAGAGCGATGGCAGCGGAAGAAATGTTCTTCCGGGAGCCGGCCGTAAAACTCGGTGATGTTCATCGGCATCACGAACTCTTCCCGGCGGGTATAGACCCGCGTCACCTTTTCATCGGCGGCGGCGTAATAGATGTCGTTGATGTCGGTAACGATGATCCGCTCGTCTTTGATCAGGTTGATGCTGTGGCTGCCGCGGCTCGGCGCGCTGGCCGGCTCCGTCGCGCCGGCGGGGCGATGATGCAGCGCCTCCAGCTTTTGCAGCATGGTGACGATGCGCGCCTCGTGATAGGGCTTGAGGATATAGTCGAACGCTTCGATCTCGAACGCTTCCACCGCGTGCTCTTTATAGGCGGTGATGAACACGATCGACGGGCGATGCGCGAATTTACTGATGTTTTGCGCCAGCAACACGCCGTCCAGCGACGGGATGTTGATATCGAGGAAAATGGCGTCGACCTGGTGAGTCTGCAGGTATTTGAGGACGTCGAGGCCATCCTCGAAGGTGGCGACGATATCGATATTGCTGTGTTTCTTGATCAGGTAGCTGAGTTCTTCCTGCGCGAGGAATTCGTCTTCCACGATGATGGCTTTCATGAGGCCTCCCCGACCGGCGGCGCGCTCGGCTCCTGATGCAGCTTGCCGCCGTTTTTGCTGATGTAGAACGCGATTTCGGTGCCCGGCTCCAGGCGGCGGATATGCAATCCCTCGCCGTACAGCAGCGACACGCGGTGATGCACGTTAAGCAGGCCGATATTGTGGCCCGGCATTTCGTTGCGCGCCACCCGGTCGATGGTTTCCTGGTTGATGCCGTGGCCGGTATCCTTCACCGAAATCTTCACCCGGTCGCCCTGATCTTTCACCGCGATCACCACCACCCCTTTCCCCTTGCAGGGTTGGATGCCGTGCACGATGGCGTTCTCCACCAGCGGTTGGATCAGCAGGCTCGGAATACGCACCGAGACGTCGTCGTCGATGTCGTAAATTACCGTCAGCTTGGCGCCGAAACGCGCCTGTTCGATGGCGATGTAATCCTGGATCTGATGCAGCTCCTTGCGGATATCGATCAGTTCATCGTTCAGCTCCAGGTTGTAGCGCAGGTAGCGCGACAGGTTGATGATCAGCTGGCGCGCGGTGTCCGGATTCAGGCGAATGGAGGAAGAGATGGCGTTCAGCGCGTTGAACAGGAAGTGCGGGTTAATCTTGCTCTGCAGTGCGCGCATTTCGGCTTTATCCGCCATCTGGCGCAGGTGTTCGATGCGCGAAACCTCCATCTGCGTGGAGATGATCTGCGACAGCCCGACCGCCATCACCTTCAGTGTGTTGGTGATCTGGTGGGCGTGGCAGTAGTAGATTTTCAGCGCGCCGGTCACTTCGCCTTTTTCCCACAGCGGTACCACCAGCTGCGAATGGATCTGCGGCGCGGCCGGGTTTTCCAGGTTGTTCTTGATGATGATTTTGCCGTGGCGAATGCTTTCGCGGGTGACGCGGCTCAGCCCTTCGCGGCCGATCGGGTAGGCTTCACGCCCTACGCCGACGTAGGCCAGCACCTGGTGGGTATCGGTGATCGCCACCGCGTCGGCGCGGATGTCCTGGCGAATGATATCGCAGATGGTGGCCAGCGATTCGCTGTTGATGTTGCGGAAATAGGGCAGCGTCTTGTGGGCAATATCCAGCGCCAGTTTGGCCTGGCGCGCGGCGATCACTTCTTTCTCATCCTCGACGCTCTGTACCAGCAGCACGATCAGGCCGATGCACACCGTACCGAGGATCATCGGCAGGGCGATCTGCGACACGATGTCCAGCCCAAGCTCGGTCGGCTTGGCCCATAGCACGATCAGCAGCATGGTGAGGGATTCGCACAGCATGCCGCCGACGATGCCGGCACGCCAGCGCTGCTCTTTTTTCACCTTGAGGTTGATGTAACCGGCGCTGATGCCGGCGATGATGCTGGTGATAAGACAAGGCACCGAGGTGATGCCGCCGATGTCGATCAGATAACGGTGCACGCCGGCGATGATGCCGGTGACGATCCCCACCCAGGGGCCGAACAGGATGCCGCCGGCCATGATGGCGATGACGCGCACGTTAACCAGCGATCCTTCGACGTTGATGCCGGAGTAGGTGCTGAACAGCGCGAACAGCGAGAAGATCGCCGTGACGATGCCGAGCTCGAGCGGCGTATGGTCTTCTTTTTGCAGCAGTTGGCGGAACAGCCGGGTGCGGGTCAGGAAAAACAGACAGATCAACATCAGCGCGGCGCGATCAAACACCGCCAACAGCATTTCAAAAAAAGGGTGCACGACGGGTTCTCGCTGCGGCTTACGGATGGCGGCAGTATACCACAGCGAAAGGGGCCCGTGGCGTGCGCCACGGGCGGGGGATCAGCCCATGCCGAGCTGCGCTTTGCCCAGTGGCGTCAGCAGGTCGACGGTGGCGCGGCCGTCGAAATCCACCTCGAAGTCGTCAGGGGCGAAGTCTGGCGGCGTTCTGCCGTCGATAAAGCTCGGCAGCTGGCGCTGCAGATAGGCGTCGTTTTTCTCGCAGCCCGGCGCGGCAGCGATGTACATCACGTTGCTGTCGAACTCGCCGTTATGCTCGTTCTCCACCGCGTGGATCACATCGCAGTGCCAAAAGACCGTGTCGCCCGGCTCCAGATCGGGAATGGGGGAAATCCCACTTAATAAAAGGGGATGCCACTTTTCCGAGATCGACAGCGCGCGGCCCGGTGCCGCATCGCACAGATCGTCGTCGGCGACGTCGTCCTGCAGCGCGCGCAGCAACACATAGGCCATGGCGTTGGCGATCGGCACCAGGTTCAGCGTGCCGGCGTTGGTGCGCTGCGGCGTCAGCGCCGTCCAACCCTGGAAGGTGCGGAACATCGAGCAGACCGCCGGGGAGGCTATTTCGCGCACCTCGGTGCGGCCGTCGGCGGCGAAGGGATCGTACTGCTGCCAGTCGCCGGAGAAAACGTGGCGATATACATAGCGGAAGTTTTCGTCCAGCCAGCGCTCAATGGTGCCGCTGTCGACGTGCGGTGACAGGCCCAGCGACGAGGAGTTCGGCGGGCGGCGGCGGGTGCGATCGGCGTAGGTGGCGACGCGGGTCGGATCGAAATGCTGTTTGCCGTTGCTCTCGGTGGCCCACAGGCTGTTGAGGAACACCTGCACCGCATGCATGCGCGCATCCTGCCGCGCTTCAACCTGCGGTTTTGACCAATAGATGCCGTAAATCTGCGGCTTGCTGGCGGCCAACTTGCCGAAATAGTTGTCTTCGGCGGCGTTTTTCAACCGTTCGACGAAGTTGTTGCGCTCAAGGTAGTCGCCGATTTCCCGGTTCCAGCCTTCGGCCTTGGCGCGGGGGAACACGCCGCGAATGGCGCAGGCGCCGCGCTGTTTGATCAGCGCTATTTGCTGCTCGCTGACGCGCTGCTGCAGGATATCTTCTGCGTCGATCTGCGGCACCGGATTATGGCCGGCGGCCAGCTCGCGGCGGATCTGTTCGACCTGGCCGCGGATGTTCTCTTCCAGCGCTAGAAAGACGTCGCGGTAGTTCGGCAATGCCTGGCGCAGCTGGCGCTTGACGTTAACGATCGTCTGCGGAATATCGTCGATGACTAAAGAGGCCATGGTGTTCTCCTGGTGCCGCGTGGATAACGGCGGCGGGCAGTTGTAGGGAATCGGGCAAGACGTTAAGGTTTTGTGGTTTTAACGTGAATGATTATCGGCAACCAATCGGGGAAAATAAAGAGATATCTTTCATTCGTAAGTTCCTCTTTTTCGTTTTTCGGAGATTTTATGAAGCTGGTCACTGAACGTCTGCACTTACAGTCGATAACCGCCGAGGATTGGCCGCTGTTTCTGCGCCTGTACCAAGATCCCGAGGTGATCCGTTACATCTCCGATCCGCGCAGCGAAGCGGAGATCCGCGCACGGTTCGAAGAGCGGCTGCCGGCCTGGGACAAACACGGCGAGCAGTGGTTGTGTCTGGTGATGCGTGAGAAGCACAGCGGAGAGGCGGTGGGCATTACCGGCTTTCGCCCGCACTGGGCGCCGTATCGGCAGGCGGAAGTGGGATACGGGAGTTTGCCTTCCGGGCAGGGCAAGGGCTATGGCAAGGAGTCGCTACGGGCAGTGCTGGATTTTGCGGTGAACGCCTGCGGTTTTCACAAATTGACCGCCACCGTGACCGCGGGCAATCTCGCCTCGCGTGGCCTGCTGGAGTCGTGCGGTTTTCAGCTGGAAGGCACGCTGCGCGACAACTACCGTCTGGCGGATCAGTGGTGCGACGACTGGCTGTTCGGGCTGTTGGCGACGGAGTTTCAGGGCGGCAAATAAAAATATCGCGCCAGGTATCGACAAGCTCGTCGGCGCTGCGCTATGTTCGATATTCGGTCAGTTCGCTGGCCAGCGTCGCTCGGACGGTCCGGGCGCTAACGTCTATCGAGGAATCCCCTATGGCTGATAACAGTCCACAGCGCCGTTTCACGCGCATTGAACGCCTTCCCCCTTACGTATTCAACATCACCGCCGAACTGAAGATGGCCGCACGCCGTCGCGGTGAGGATATTATCGATTTCAGCATGGGGAACCCCGACGGCCCGACGCCGCCGCACATCGTGGAAAAACTGTGCGCCGTCGCCCAGCGCGACGATACCCACGGTTACTCTACCTCGCGCGGCATTCCACGCCTGCGCCGCGCCATTTCGCGCTGGTATGCCGATCGTTATCAGGTGGATATCGATCCGGAAAGCGAAGCCATCGTCACTATCGGTTCGAAAGAGGGGCTGGCGCACCTGATGCTGGCGACCCTCGATCATGGCGATACGGTACTGGTGCCGAACCCCAGCTACCCGATCCACATTTACGGCGCGGTGATCGCCGGCGCCCAGGTGCGCTCGGTGCCGCTGGTGGACGGTGTGGATTTCTTCGGTGAGCTGGAGCGCGCCATTCGGGAAACCATTCCGCGCCCGAAAATGATGATCCTCGGCTTCCCGTCCAACCCGACCGCGCAGTGCGTGGAGCTGGATTTCTTCGAGCGGGTGGTGGCGCTGGCCAAACAGTACAACGTGCTGGTGATCCACGATCTGGCCTATGCCGATATCGTTTATGACGGCTGGAAAGCGCCGTCGATCATGCAGGTGCCGGGGGCGAAAGACATCGCGGTGGAGTTCTTCACCCTGTCGAAAAGCTATAACATGGCCGGCTGGCGCATCGGGTTCATGGTCGGCAATCCCGAACTGGTCAGCGCGCTGGCGCGCATCAAGAGCTATCACGACTACGGGACCTTTACGCCGCTGCAGGTGGCGGCCATCGCCGCGCTGGAAGGCGATCAGCAGTGCGTGCGCGATATCGCCGAGCAGTATCGGCAGCGCCGCAACGTGTTGGTGAAGGGGCTGCATGAGGCGGGCTGGATGGTGGAAAACCCGAAGGCGTCGATGTACGTGTGGGCGAAAATTCCCGAGCCTTATGCCCACCTCGGTTCGCTGGAATTTGCCAAACGCCTGCTGGCGGAAGCCAAGGTCTGCGTCTCGCCGGGCATCGGCTTCGGCGACTACGGCGATACCCACGTGCGTTTCGCGCTGATCGAGAACCAGGACCGAATCCGCCAGGCGGTGCGCGGTATCAAGGCGATGTTCCGCGCGGACGGGCTGCTGAAGCCGGGCAAAGCCGGCAGCGCCAAATAATCCTGTCAGGCCGGGCGTTCGCCCGGCCTTATTTTTTCCGTCCCAAGGTTTTCTTCATTATTTCCCCATTATGCTCAACTACGCTGAATTTTATTTTTTGGATAGAGTGTATGAGCAACCGCTACGCGCGATCGCAAATCGTTTTACATTGGCTGACTTTGCTGATGGTGATCCTCACCTATGCGGCGATGTTGCTGAAGGATTCGGTGCCGGAGGCGTGGGCGCCGCTGGTCAAAACTCTGCACTTTAACTTTGGGGTATCGGTTTTTGCCCTGATGCTGATTCGGTTGGCCATGCGCGCTTTCCACGCTGCGCCGCCGACCACGCCGCCGCTGGAGGAATGGCAGGAAGTGGGTGCCAAGATCTTCCATTGGCTGCTGTACGTGGTCTTCCTGATGTTGCCGCTGCTGGGCGTGTTAACCCTGGCCTACGGCGGGAAATCGTGGACTTTACTGGGGTGGCCGGTACCGCAATGGGTGACACCGGATCCGGTGATGCGCAGGCTGGTCAAAACGGTTCATGAGACGCTGGCGAATATCGGCTACTTTATCATTGGCGCACATGCGTTGGCGGCGCTGTTTCATCACTACCTGCGTAAGGACGACACCTTGCGCCGCATGATGCCGGGCAAATGATCGTTAACAGAAACGACAAAGGGACGCTTGCGCGTCCCTTTGGCTGTGTTCCTGGTCTGGCTACCGTCAGGCAACCATCAACATGAAGGTGCCAACCCAGGCAACCAGCATGAATGACACGCCCATCAAAAAATATTTCACTGAACAACTCCTGTCTGGAGTCCTCGCCAGCAATGATCCCGATTGTTGTGCTGAGTATTTTATGGGCAGCCTGCTTGTCGGGCGGATTCTTCCAAGCGAAAGAACAACGTCCTCGAGCGCGGGCTGTCCGGTTGTCGCGCCTCATGCTCCGTGAGGTAAAATCCGAACCGCGACAGGATCGGCGCTAATGTACTCTCAATACTGGTCTGATTTCAATACTGTGTTTTTGATCACAATTTTCGGCTGTTTTTTGCACAGCGCGGACTGTTTTATAACGCTTTTTATGGGCAAGCGACAGGAAGTAGCCTGCCGCTGCGGGGTTTTAAAATCGGGGTATTCAATGTGGTGCAGGCGCTCAGGCGACGGCGTTGATGCCGGTCGCCAGAATGCCCCAAAAAACGAGACAAGACAGCAGAATAACGGCCCAAATATGACGGCGACTCCACTCCATTTTTAGCCTTCGTTGTTGCGACAAGTGATTAGGTAACGATCACATCGGCGCGAATGGAGGAAAATTTAGCCCCTGCGGATAATATTTTGCTTACCTGTTGCTAACCTATTGGCAAACTTCGTTTATTGTCACGCGCACTTCGTAGCCCAGCAGATACAACGCCTGCTCCAGCGCTTCAACCTTCGAGGCGTAGCCGATATCCAGCAACCGCTCCATTTGCCCGCCGTTGAATCCCAGCTTGCGCGCCAGCGCCGCTTTGCCGGTGTTTTTGCGTAGCATGGCATTGTGCAGTTCGATCTTCAGCGCCACCAGCGCCGGCAGGTGTACTTTCAAGTCATCGGTTTGCGCAGGAGAAGGGGCGGGCAGAGGCAGACCTTCATCCATCGCGGCGGCGATGGCGGCCAGCAGGCTTTCCTGCGCTTCCAGCTCGATGTCTTCGCGTTTATAGCAGGCAGATTGCCACTCGGGGAAGTCGTGGAAACCGATCTGCCAGGCGTCGCTGTCGCTATCGAAGGTGTAATGGGCGGGGTAGTGGCTGTACATGGCAATCCCTGATTGAAACCTGAATGAGGCGCTATTGTGACGGCGCGGCCGGCGGATAGCCATAGCCTTGAGCGGAATGGCGCTCAATCGGCATGTTCACGCGGCTTGCGACGCCCGTCGGGCGGCAACAGCAGGGCGCAGATCATGACGGCCAGACTGAACAGCGGCAGCCAGCGCGCCACCGGGCCGGGGGAGTAGTTGTTGAGCACCGAGCAAACGTAGCATGTGACGGCCAGCACCCAACCGGGCAGGCCGATATCATTAAGGCGAAACGCGGTTTTGGCCATAAACCACGCCACCAGGCCAAAACAGAACAGCGCCCACACCATGATGCACAGCAGATACAGCAGCACCGAGACGAATTCCTCGGTGTCGCCGTGCGCATGGGCGCGAAAATGGTTTTTATCCAGATAGGTCGACAGAAACGACAGCAGCACGATGCCAACGGCGAAGATCGCCAGCGAGAAAACAAAGGGTTTGCGCGAGATGCGCCCGCGGTAAAGGTCTTTGGTGAGTTGTCCGAGAGATTCCATCACAGTCCGTTGTCGTCATCATTGGCCGCCCGGCGGAGGCCGGATGGCAAGCAGCCGGGCATTCTAGCGGGGTAAACGGGGGCGTCAAGGTGATAATTTTTCTCATTTAGTCGCGGTTGAGATTCCACGCGGCCGCACAGGGCGTCCTTTCACCGAGCAAAACGTCACAATTTGGCACGTTTGGCTACCTGACGCGGTCATTGGCGGCATAATCCTGTTTGTTCGCGTTGAACAATGCATTAACATAACTCCCACTTATCTCTTGCATGGCTATGGATATCCGATGCGTCACCTGGTTGCGCTTTTACCGCTGATTACCTTGCTTGCTGCCTGTAGCAGCACGCCGAAACCCAGTACCACTGCTACGCCGCAGAGCACCCCGGTAAAGGGCGGCTTTTTGCTGAGCCCGGCGCACAGCGGCGCGCCGCTGGGAGGGGATTTCGCCAATAACCCGAATACCGCGCGCTTTATCGATAAGATGGTGCAGGAACACGGGTTTGACCGGCAGCAGCTGCACGACGTGCTGGCGCAGGCTCGGCGATTGGACTCGGTGCTGCGGCTGATGGACAGACAGGCGCCGACGCCGTCTACTCAGGGGCCAACCGGACCGAACGGTTCCTGGCTGCGCTACCGCAACAAGTTCATCACCCCGGATAACGTGCAAAACGGCGTGGTGTTCTGGAATCAATATCAGGATGCGCTGCAGCGCGCCTGGCAGGTGTACGGCGTGCCGCCGGAGATCATCGTGGGGATTATTGGCGTGGAGACCCGCTGGGGCCGCGTAATGGGTAAAACCCGCATTATCGACGCGCTGGCGACGCTGGCCTTCAACTACCCGCGCCGCGCCGATTACTTCGCCGGTGAGTTGGAAACCTTCCTGCTGATGTCGCGCACCGAAGGTGACGATCCGCTCGAGCTGCGCGGCTCCTTCGCCGGCGCGATGGGCTATGGGCAGTTCATGCCTTCTTCCTTCAAAAGCTACGCGGTTGACTTCAACGGCGATGGGCATATCAACCTGTGGGATCCGGTCGATGCCATCGGCAGCGTGGCCAATTACTTCAAGGCGCACGGCTGGTCCAAGGGCGAGCCGGTCGCCATTCAGGCCAACGGCCAGGCGCCGGGGTTGGAAAACGGCTTCAAGACCCGCTACTCGGTCGCCGCACTGGCTGAAGCCGGCCTGAGCCCGCAGGGTTCGCTCGGCGATAATCAGGAAGCCAGCCTGCTGCGGCTGGACGTCGGCACCGGCTACCAGTATTGGTACGGTCTGCCGAACTTCTACACTATCACCCGCTATAACCACAGCACCCATTACGCCATGGCGGTATGGCAACTGGGCGAAGCGGTAGGGCGCTCGGCGCGCGGCGGCTTCTGACCGCTGCTTCAAACAACGAAAAAGGCCGCTTGCGCGGCCTTTTTTACGTTCTGAGCAATCAGAAATCGTAGCGCAGACGGACCACGGTCATATCGCCGAGGTTGTCGGTGCTCGATGTCAGCACGTGCTCTACGTCAACGCGGAAACCGTAGTCAAACTGTACGGTAACCCCGAGGCCGTTGTCGATGCGCTGGTAGTTGCGGCCGCTGATGTATTCCAGGCGGTCGCCCATGAAGTACGGCATCACCGATTTCACCGCGTACTGGCCCACCGGCACGGTATAACCGGCCAGGTATTCGATACCCCACGCATCGCCGGCGAAGTAATTGTTGACGTCGGCTTTCTTGGTGGTCAGGAAGTCGTTGTAGTAACCGCCGCCGAAGGTGAGCGTCCAGTTGTCCGGTTTCCAGCTGATGGCGGTACCGAAAATGTTCTGGTCATAACTCTTGCTGCCGCTGGTGGACGGGTTGCGCATTTCGGCGCGGGTGTAGTTCCAGGCGGTACCCCAGGTCAGATCCTGTGTAATGTGGTAATCCACACCCAGTGAGCCGCCGCCTTTGCGCTTATAACGCAGGCCGTTGCCCGGCAGGTAGTCGCTGTCGCTGAACAGGTACGAGGCGTAAACGTCCGCATCGCCGAAGCGGTTCTTGTACTTCAGCATTTTGCGTGAACGGTAAGAGCCGTCGTAGTCGCCGTTGATGCCGTTGCCCGGTGCCTGGGCCAGCATGTCGTAGTCCCAGATATCGGTCTTGGCGCCAACCACGTCATAGTAAACGCTGTTTTGCTGACCGAAGGTCATCTGGCCCCAGGTGTTGCTTTTCAGGCCGGTATACAGCATACGGCGGCTGGTGTTTCTCGCGCCGTCGGCATAGTGGTGATCCCAGTCAAACAGCGCCGGAATGTTCACACCCAGCTCGTAGTAGCTGATCCAGCTGATATCGTCGAACAGGTAGTAGTCCGCTGCGAAACGGAAACGGGTGCCGCCATCGAAGCCGTTACGCTTATACGAGCCCTTGTCACCGTCGCCCGTCATGTTGTTGAACTGCGGACGGATGCTGCCGCCAACGGTAAAGTTCAGGCGGCTGAGCGGATCGCCGGCCTGTGGATCTTGCTTCAGCAGAGTGATTTCTGCCTGAGCGGCGAACGACGCGCTGCCGATCGCCAGACCCAGCGCCACCGCTTGAGTCACTACGCGCAATTTCATTGCCATGTGTTATCCCTGTTTTATGTATGACCGCCCCATCAGCGCCGCCATGCCGATGTTTTGCGCAGAACGCTGCGTTTTCACGCATTTTGACGGTTTTTTTGGTGTTTTAGCGGCGGGCGGCATTTGTAACATAAACGGTGAGATAAATAATTACTTTTCTTGCTAATTATTGGCCGGTTTTTGACCATTTCGTGCGGTGAAAAGCGCCATTATTTATGTCTCTCGATTCGGATGAATTCATCTAACGCCAAGGTTTATATTTTTCATTTGTCAGTCATCGGCGTCAGCCTGTAATTTTAGTCGTGCAAGAGATAATTAATTTCAGCCTGTCACCGCCGTATTAACGTTTGCCTTCTTCTGCGTAATCGGTCGGCAGGAATAAGCGATTGGGAGGTCGCCATGAGAAATCTGTTAATGTTGTTGGTGGGGCTGTTTTCATTACCGGCGATGGCGGCGGAGTCGCACGTTTGCCATTCTCAAGCTTATGATTATGCAGAGGTTAGCAAGCTCAGGTTATCTGACGATACCCTGTTTACCTGCCGCGGCGTGGGGCGCCTGACGATCCCGGAATTGGCGCGTAAAGGATGGCGGGTGATTCATTTAGCGCAGCAAACTGAATATACAGACTCCGTCGACAGCGATGGTGAGGTTATTAAACTTTATCAGGAAATCGTGGTGTATAAAGAATAATTCTACGGTGGCCTGTGATTATTTCAACGGTGGCGAGAATTCTATTATGAATGCAAGAGTCGGTATTGACGGCAGGGCCGCCGCCGCCATGGTGCTGCTTTGCGCCATCTGGGGGATGCAGCAGGTGGCGATCAAGGCCGCCGAGCAGGATGTGTCGGCGGTGCTGCAAATTGCCATTCGCTCGGGCCTCGCCGCGCTGGGGGTATACCTGTTGGCGCGTTGCCGCGGCGAGTGTTTCACCTGGGATCGCGCCACGCTGAGCGCCGGTTTGAGCGTAGGGGCATTGTTCGCGCTGGAGTTCTTTTTTGTCTCCGAAGGGCTGCGCTACACCAGCGCCTCGCATATGGCGGTGTTTTTGTACACCGCGCCGCTATTTTCCGCCCTCGGTCTGCATTTTCTCCTTCCTCAGGAGCGTCTGTCGCCGGTGCAGTGGCTGGGCATGCTCATCGCCTTTGGCGGCGTGGTGCTGGCCATATCGGGCATGGCTGACGGAAGTGGCGGAGCCGATCGGCTGAAAGGCGATTTCTATGGCCTGCTGGCGGGGATCGCCTGGGGCGGTTCTACCCTGGTGATCCGTACCACGCGTCTGGCGGAGTGCCCGGCCAAACAGACGCTGCTATTCCAGTTGATGGGCGCCAGTGTACTGCTGTCGCTGTTGGCGATAGCGACGGACAATTTGCACGTCGTCCTGAGCCCGGTGGCCTGGAGCAGCCTGCTGTTCCAAACGGTGATCGTGTCGTTTTTCAGCTACCTGATCTGGTTTTCACTGCTGCGCCGTTATCAGGCTTCCTCGCTGGGCATTCTCACCTTTATGACGCCGGTATTCGGCATCCTGGCGGGGGTCGTCATTCTCGGCGAACCGCTGCAAATTGAGTTTGTATTGGGTGCTGTACTGATCGTGCTGGGGTTAATCGTGGTGAGTTGTTCATATCTTATTTATTTTGACCGAAGGGTGGCACCAAAAATATAAATTATGGATGTTGATGTACAGAACTACCAAATAAGCTGCGAAAGCCAATTCATTATTCAGTTGCAAATATCCCGCTATGCCTGGGGCGTGCCGCTGATTACGCTCAGCGATAACGGTGATTTTACCGTGATAAGAAGCCGAGGCTGGTCGAGGTTGGCGAATGGGATGCAATTGGAGGTTTATTATTTTGCCAATAACTCCCTGCTGGCTTGGGATAAAAGCCGCAAATACATCTCTTATTCAAAGGCTGGCCGGCTCTACGCCTGCGCGCTGCATTTTTCTTATTCCCCCAAAGTAGAGCGCTAACCCTCTGGCCATCAGACCAGAGGGGAGATTTTCATGATCCACTGCTTAAACGCGAGGATCTTGGGCCACTGCCGTTCGGAAATGGTCGAGGTAAAATAGCAGTGCTCACAGGGCACGGTCATGTTGGTGAACGGAATGATCAGTTCGCCGCTTTTTATCCAGTCCTGCACCAGATTAAGCCGCCCCATGGCGACGCCAAGGTGCCGTGTGGCGGCCAGTACCGCGAGATCGGAACGGTCGAACTCCATGCTTTTACTGTCGGTATCCAGCCCCAACGCAAAGTGTTGTGACCAGGTTTGCCACTCATCTTCGCCGGAGTTGTAGCGATCGTGCAGCAGCGTACAGTGAGCCAGGTTTTCCGGCGCATCGTACAGGTTATGTGCAGCGGCGTACTGCGGCGTGCAAATCGGCACCATCGATTCCTGCATAAAGGCCTCGTCCAGATGCCGCCCCGAGGGCAGTTTGCCGAAGTACATCGCCAGGTCCACGCCGCGGTTGGCCAGGTTGATGATTTCCTGCCCGGTCAAAATGTTGAGGTGAATGGTGGGGTGCTGGGCGATAAAGTCGCCGATGCGCGGCAGCAGCAGACATTGCACCAGAGACGGGTGTGAGTAGAGGGTCAATGTTCCCGTCAACTCGCGATTTTTAATGTCCAGAATTTCCTGATTCAAGGTGTTGAAGGAACTGTCCAGCGCCCATTGCATGCGCTCGCCCTCCGGCGTCAGGGTAATTCTGCGATGAAAGCGCTGAAACAGCAGAAAGCCCAATTCCTTTTCGAGCAAATTAATGCGGTGGCTTACGGCGCTGGGGGTGATCGACAATTCTTGCGCCGCCAGCGCAAAAGATAAATGGCGGGCGACGCATTCAAAAGTATGCAGCCGGGAAAATTGATAGCTGGTCAGCGGGGTCGCCCGCTGTGAATGTTTTTTACTGGGGAACATGCTATTTCTCCGTGCACACAATCTGGCAATATTAACATTTAATGGCGCGGAGGATAAACCCAGCCTGATTGATCTATTCGGTTTTTATGCCGAGGGATTTCGATATGTTGAAGAGAATTGCATAACAACCGGAAATAACAGACGGTGGGGGCGATGATAATCAGCAATAGGACGAATATAATAAAAAGAGGTGCCGTTAAGCAGCGAGTAAAGGCGGTGTACCGCAGCCTGAACGATAAAAGCTCATATTCCCTGCGGGATATAACGGTTTCGCCATAATCATCCGTCGCATGGCGACGTTGAGTACGCGTTAAGCCCGGATGCCAACGAGATGGAGGTAGCAATCGATAACGCTGAGCCCCGCCTGGCCAGAGAACCGTGCCCAGTGGTTACCCACCGGGCACAACATTCAGGGAAAAGCAGGTTGATCGTCGGCGCTAATCAACGGCGACGCAGCAGCAGGCCGGCCAACAAACCTGCGCCGGCAACGAGTGCCAACGCGGCGAGGGGGTTTTTCTTCATCATACTGCCGGCGCAGCTCAGGGCGTCGCCGTATTTTTCTTGCAGCGCGCCCACTGCCTGGCGCGTGACGCCTTCGGCCTGCCAACGTTCGTTACCGCTGACGTCGCCTGCGATTTCCTGCGCTTTGCCCGCCACTTTGTCCATCATGCCATTGGCTTTTTCGCTGTTCATTATGATGTGCTCCTAAGGTTCGATCCGTTTGGCGTTCGCACAGAGCGAAAGCCTGCATTTGCACCGCCATGTTATGCACTTCACTCTGCGCTCATAAGGGGCGTTTGCATCGGTGCGGGTAGTGCATTTGCAGGCTACTTGCCATTCCTGGAGGCCGCTCCGCCGGTAAACAGCCCGCGCTCTCTGGCCCAGACGATGGCTTCGCTGCGGCTGTGCACGCCGAGTTTGGAATAGACCGTCGCGACATGATTGCGGATGGTGTTGAGCGCCAGATTGAGACGCGCCGCGATTTTCTTGTCCGGCAGCCCCTCGCAAATCAATTCCAGCACATCGCGCTCGCGCGGCGTGAGGTCGCTGGTGGTGAATCCAGCCTGGTCGGGCCGGTTGATGCTTTTTACGTTGGCCAGTTTTTCGATCAAAGTTTGGCTGAACCACGAGGCATCCTGCATCACTTCTTCGATGGCATTCACCAGCTCCAGCTCCGATCGTTTACGCTCAGTAATGTCCATGAGCACCAACAGGTAGCAGGGCGCATTATGGATACTGACGGCATCCGCCGAGGCCACGCAGTCGATTAGCTCGCTCCCTTTCTTTCGCACCTGGATATCCAGCCCTTCGACGTTGCCGCTTTTTTCCAGTGCGGCAAACAAACGGCGGTTCGCCTCGGGATCGTCAATAAACTGGATCTCATCGACCGTTTTGCCGATCAACGCTTCGGCGTCGTACTCGGTGGTGCGGGTGAACGCTTCGTTGACGTCCAGCACGCGCCTCTCGTCTGCGGTACACACCAACGTCGGCACCGGGCTCAGGCGAAATGCCTTGGCGAACCGCTCTTCACTTTCTCGCAGCGCCGATTCCGCCAGGCGCCGGGGTTCGAGATCGGTAAACGTGAACAGCATGCAGTCGTCTTCATTGATATCCAGCGGTTGACCGGCAACCACCACCAGCTTGCTTCCTCCGCCGGGCAGTTTCAGCTCGGCCTCCATCTGCGGAATGGTGGCGCCTTCCCCCAGGCGCTGAACCGCCAGCTCTTTGTGCTCTGCCTGTTCCAAGACGTCGAGTTCATAAACCGAACGCCCCATGACCTGTTCACGCTGGTAACCGGTCATATCGAGGAACCCCTGGTTGACCTTGACGTAACGCAGGTCGCTTAGCCGACAAATGACCGCCGGCGCCGGATTGGCGTTGAAGGTTTTTTCAAAGCGCTGTTCGGCGCTGGCCCACTCCGTTGCGTCGCTCAGGATCAGCGCCAGCAGCTCCGGCTGCCCCTGCGCATCGGTGATGATCAGGCTCCGCAGGCGGTGCACCCAGAAGCTCTCAGGATCGTCGACCTGCCGAACCTCCACCACCACATCGGTGAAGGTTTCGCCATCGGCAACCCGGCTCAGCGGGTACTGTTCCAGCGCCAGCGGGTGGTTGTTGCGATAACGCAGTGCAAAACGCGCCGCGTACTCGCCGGCATCAGCCCCCAGGGCTTTCTGGTGGCTCACGCCGTGCATGGCCAACGCGGCTTCGTTAGCCCAGAGAAGCGTTTGATCGGTATCCGTCAGGATCACGCCGTCGGACAAGCCGGAGATGATTTGCTGCAGGTGGCCGCGGTGGGTTTCGCTGGCCAGAACGGATGGGTTCATGTGCTCTCCGCTAGACAGAAGGGGAGCGGCCTCTGATCGGGGCCGCGGGTTACGCTACTCGCTGAGCAGCTTAGTGCATAACGTGCGTATTCGCAGGGTGTGAATGCACTAGGCATTCTGGCGCAAATGAACTGGGACGGCCGACGCCACCGCGCGGCAGACTGAATTTGTCTGCGCGGTTATCCACCGTGCGTGCAATCACTTGTCCAGAAAATATAAGGAACAACGATGACCACTGTCTATGAATCAAATCGCTTTGCGTTTCAGGTGTCATGGGGCTCGATATTGGCCGGGAGTGCCGTGGCGCTGGTGACTTATCTTATCTTCAGCGTGCTGGGTACGGCTATCGGTGCCCAGGCCGTGGATATGATGCAAAAGGGCAATCCGCTGAGCGGTTTTGGCACCGGCACCGGGATCTGGCTGCTGGTTTCCACGCTGGCATCGCTGGCCGCCGGTGCGTTCGTCGCCGGACGCACTGCGCCGAACCGCGGCGGTTTGCATGGCCTGCTGAGCTGGGCGATCACCACCTTGCTGACCACCTGGCTGATGGTTTCATTAGCAAGCGGCGTGGTGGGGCTGGCGGGCAGCGCGGTGGGTAAAGGGCTCTCGCTGGCGGGCAGCGGCCTGGCGGCGGCAGCGCCAAACGTGGGTGAAGGCCTCAAGCAACAGCTGGATAAAAAGGGTATCAGCCTGGACTGGGGAAGCCTGGAGAATCAGTTGAACGCCACGCTCAAGCAGACCGGCAAGCCGGAATTGGATCCGGCTCGGTTGGAACAGAAGGCCGATAGGGCGACCGCCGACGGCAAGCAATCAGCCATGGACGCGGCTGCCGATCCGGCGCAGGCCGCTACCGAGCTTAAGCAGTGGTTCGAACGCGTCAAGCAGTCCGGTGAGCCGACGTTGAGTGCGGCCGACAAGGATGCGTTGGTGAATATCGTTGCGGCACGCACCGGCAAGAGCCGTGATGAAGCGAGCCAAATCGTCGATAACTACGCCCAGGCTTATCAGCAGGCGGTGCAGAAGGTGGAAAAACTCAAGGCCGAAGCCGAGCAGAAAGCGCGTGAAGCGGCTGATGAAGCGGCCAAACAACTGTCTCGCGCCGCATGGGGCTCACTGCTGATACTGCTGTTGGGCGCTGCGCTGAGCGCCGGCGTGGGGCGGATTGCCGAATCAACCCGCCGTACCGTCGCGGTAAGTTGAGATGAGGAAAAACCTGTCGTGCATCTCGCTGAACTATCGAAAAGTGGCGGGAGCGTCCGCGCCCGTGCTCGTCATCGATTTTTGCAACGAGAACAACGAGCGCTACACCTTGCGCTACAACCTGCCGCCGGATACCCCGGAACGCACCGAGCGGCGGGTATCTTTGCTGCTGAATCTGCTACGCAAGCACCGATCGGCAGAGATCGACAACCTGGCTGATTAATCAGTCCGTTAATGAAAAGCCCGGCCTGGCGAGCCGGGCTTTTTGCCGTGCTGTGGCAACAAAGCACGGGTATGCAGACACGGCACTGTTACGAGGGAAGAGCGAGGCATAAATGGCGCCCCAATTGGCGTGGAAGGTAAAGTAGGGCATCGAACAAGGTTTGTTGAAACATCGATTCTGCTTTGTTGGGAAAAGATAAAAAAGAAACGCGCTATGAAGCTCTGCGATTATCTGGCCCGAGGTTAAGGCCTTGCGTTTATCCACCGCATCCTTCCTCGACATTGTTCCTACTTCTTCATATTAGGTTCAATAATTTTATCAACCGACCAAACAATAAATCACGATTTGATTTGTGATGATGAAATTCCTATTCGGCCATGCCAGTGGAGTGTAAAAAAACACGTTAAGATAAAACAATTGGCAAAAAGTGTGATTCTCCCTGGAGATGTAAATGCATCTTTGACGGGAGCACTTTATGTGGGTTGTTTTTGTTTTGCCGTTTTTTTGCGGGTGGATTTATATAACATGATCATTTTCAGTTATTTAAGTAATGACTTTTCCTATGCCGCAAAAATGGCGCTGCCAAGGTGGTTTTTTTTAGGATTAATCTTAATGACTTGGTTTGGTTGGTTAACGATTTTAATGAAAAGGACACGATTTTTATAAAGGCAAGGAGCGCACATGGACTATCGGAAAGATATTCTTTTACAGGTATTAGAGTATATGGAGAAGAATATTATAGAGGGGCTTTCCGTCGAGAAAGTGTCTATTATCTCAGGGTATTCTAAATGGCATTTGCAACGGCTGTTTAAACATTATTTTGGTATGACGCTCGGAACTTATATCAGGCACAGAAAGCTGAGCCGATCCGCAATTTTGCTTAAACAACATCAAGGGAACATACTGGATGTCGCCTTGGCATCGGGCTTTGCCTCTCAGCAATGTTACACGCGGGCATTCAAACGTTTCTTTGGCGAAACGCCCAACAGCTTTAGAAACAGCCGGGGATGGGATTTCTCCATCCAGATCCCACCGTATGGCAATGACAATAAGCCCTATTTTTATCACACGGTCATGCCGGATGATATTGAGTTGTTAAAGCAGTACAAAGCATTGATTTTCCATTCCATAAGGAAATACAGAGATGCCAGTGACATTACGCAGACTAATGAAAAATGGTTAAGCAAGAATGGAAAAGCTTATGGTGTGGAAAAAACCAGAGCGGGTAAATGGCATTCAAATAGTAAGGAACAAGAGGTTTTTCACTCTATTTTTAACTTCTACATACCCAGAGGGAAATATATTGTTATTCCCTTTATGGGAGCGTTGCCTGAGTACATTGATTTTTTTGAAAGCATCTATGACGCTTACCTGCCGGCCATTAATGTCAAAATGAGGGAAAGCTTTTTTATCGAGCTATATAGAAACGAGCATTTAAACAGCGAAGTTGTTAATGTCGATATACTGATTCCTGTGGTGTAGCGTTGAGAAAAGGAGACATCATGAGTGTAGAGAAATCCCCCGGTTCAATGAATAAACACCATTACGCTTTCGGTATGCTACCTTTAACGTTGTCTGTGTCTGGCTGGGTGAACGTTGCCGGTTTAGGCTGGCAGGTCATTCAATTAATGCTGGCATTAACCCTCTTCATGTTTTCAGGAAATGCGATGGCCAATAATCGGGAGCCTCAACAAATAGCGTTAGTCGGTACCTGGACCCATATTCCGGATGCGCCTGCGGTGCAGAAACCGGCGTTCCCCAGTGAAGGGCTCTATCGTCTGAGGGTAAATGTCGACGGCACGTTAACGCTGCTCAATGTCATCAAGATGAAAAGCCCGTCATGGATCGCAAAATCTCGCGATGGTCGTTTCGCCTATGTCACCAATGAAGAGGATGCGGGAACGGTGACCGCCTTGGCAATAGACGACGCTGGCAGCGTGCGGGTGCTGAATACGGTGAGCAGTGCGGGCCAGCAGCCGACGCATGCCACACTCAGCCCGGACGGCAAGTTTCTGTTTGTCGCCAACTACTCCGTCGCCAATGGCGGCGCGGGGGTGACGGTATTGCCGATTCGCAGCGACGGCACACTGGGTGAACGCGTGCAGCATTACCCGTTTATACCCGGCTCCGGCATCGTGCAGGGGCGCCAGGAAGGCGGGCATGCGCACTCCACCACCTTCAGCCGTGATGGCCAATACCTGTACGCGGCGGATCTCGGCGGCGATAAGTTGCACGCCTATCGCTATCGCCCGGATAACGCGCAGCCGCTGCAGGCGGATACGTCGCGCGATGTCGGCTTTGCGCCCGGCGCCGGTCCACGGCACATGGTGTTCTCGCCGAAAGGTGAATACGCCTATGTCATCACTGAAATGGCGGGCGAGATCGAGGCGTTTGCCGTCAGCGATCATCGATTGACGCGGCAAGGGAAAGTGAAACTGAACGGCGGCCTCGATTCGGCGGAGGAGAAAAGCGGCGGGGCTATTATCCTGAGCCCGAGCGGCAGATATCTTATTGCCACCCATCGCGGTACCGATAACCACCTGCTGGTATTTAAAATAGGCAGGGACGGTCTGCCAGGCGTGCCGACGCGCTATGAGGCCGGCGGCATTGAACCGCGGGCGCTCGCTTTTGATGCCGACGGCAACCGCCTCTATGTCACGAATGTGTTCACCAATAGCGTTACGCTGTTCGATTTCGATGATGAGACGGGCGAGTTGCAGGCCAGAGGTGAGGCGGCGACGATCTCAACGCCGACGGATATCAAGTTTTTCAACTAATGCCCATCATAACGCTTGGAGGAATCCGGGACTGAACAAGGGAAAAGGGGGATTGCGGGTACAGATGATGGGGGACGGTTTGATGAGAAAGAATGGTGTCCCCGACTGGAATCGAACCAGTAACTAGCCCTTAGGAGGGGCTTGTTATATCCGTTTAACTACGGGGACGCTGCGGACCGGCAACCGAAGCTGCCGGGGCATTATACCTTTTTTTACCCGCAGAATAAGCGCTTAGCGGCGCGTTTGCTCAATACCTCGCCAGTTCGCGCCGAAATTTCCTCGGCTAACCGACGGCGATCACGGTTTTTCCCCGTCGTGGCGCCGTTTTTCCTCTTGCAGGCGCGCCGCCTTATTTTTGGCGCTCAAATCGTTGCGGATTTGCGCGTGGCTGATCAGCGCAAAGATAAAGGTGCCGCCGATGATGTTGCCCGCCAGCGTCGGCAGGGCGAACGGATAAACGAATGCTTGCCAGCCAATCGCGCCGTTGAACACCAGATACAGGATCTCCACCGAGCCGACCACGATATGCGTCAAATCGCAAATCGCCACCAGGTAGGTCATCAACACGATCACCCAGATTTTCGCCGCGCCGGCGGCCGGGAACATCCATACCATGGTGGCGATGATCCAGCCGGCCAGGATGCCGTTGGCGAACATTTCTCCCGGCGTATGGCGCATCACCTCTTCGCCCAGGCTGATGAAGGCGCGGCGCGTTTCGGCGTCGAACAGCGGCATATGGGTAAACGCCAGCGCCGCCAGCGCGGTGCCGATCAGATTGCCGAGCAGCACCACGCCCCACAGGCGCAGCAGGATAAGCAGGTTGCGCGGCGTGGGTTTATGCATAATGGGCAGCACCGCCGTGACGGTGTTTTCGGTAAACAGCTGCTGGCGCGCCATGATGACAATGATAAAACCGAAGGTGTAGCCGAGGTTCTCAATGAAAAAGCGGCTGGGATCGTCCGGCAAGCGGGCGTGGAAAATGCCTTTCGCCGCCAGCGAGGCGCCCATCGACAGCCCGGCGGCAATCGCCGACCACAGCAGCGCCAGCCCGTCGCGCTCCAGCTCTTTTTCGCCTTCCATTCGGATCTGTTCATGCACCGCCGCCGCGCGTGACGGCAGATTCTCTTCCCTGACTTCGATTTCGCGTTTGCCCTGTTCCTGCTCTTCGCTCTCTACCTGCATTGTCTCATCCGGCTCGTGCTGCTGGCGTTGCTGGTCGTTCATGCTGTCGCTCCTGCTCAATAAGGGTGAGGTCACGTCATTAAGCGTAGTTGCCCGGTCAAAATGCGGCGAAATACAGAAAAAGGTAACAAGAGTTAAAATCCGCCGATTTTTTCCACGCATTCTTGATCCTGCTCGCCATATTGGCCCCTCGGCGCGCCCGCCGCAGGCTGCGTGTGGGGAAAGGCTTATGCTATGATTCGCTATCCCAAAGAAAAATATGAGTTCCCTGATGCTGGAAGCCAAAAGTCTGAGTTGCGTGCGCGATGAGCGCATCCTGTTTAGCGAGCTAAGCTTTTCAGTTCAGCCGGGCGATATCATTCAGGTAGAAGGGCCGAACGGCGCGGGCAAGACCAGTTTGCTGCGCATCCTCGCCGGTTTGGCGCGGCCGGACGGCGGTGAGGTGTGCTGGCGCGGGCGCAACACGCTGCGCGATCGCGCGGCGTATCAGCAAGATTTGCTGTTTATCGGCCATCAACCTGGCATCAAAGCCGTATTGACACCCTTCGAAAATCTGCAGTTTTATCAGGCGGTGCGCGGCGCGGCCGAGCATCAGGCCATCTGGCGCGCGCTGGAGCAGGTCGGGTTGGTGGGGTACGAGGATCTGCCGGTGGCGCAGCTTTCGGCCGGGCAGCAGCGGCGGGTGGCGCTGGCGCGATTGTGGCTCAGCGCGGCGCCGCTGTGGATCCTCGATGAACCCTTGACGGCGATCGATAAACAGGGCGTGGCCGAGTTGATTAGCCTTTTTGAACAACATGCGCAGCGGGGCGGCATGGTATTGTTGACCACGCATCAGGATTTGGCCGGCGTCAGCCAAACGGTGGGCAAAATTCGTTTGGCGGAACACGACGCGGGGAGTTTGTGATGTTTTTGACTCTGGTGCGTCGCGAATTGAAGATCGCCTGCCGTAAAGGGTCGGAGATCGTCAACCCGCTGTGGTTTTTCCTGATTGTGATCACGCTGTTCCCGCTGGGGATTGGCCCTGAACCGCAGCTGCTGGCGCGCATTGCGCCGGGCATCGTGTGGGTGGCGGCGCTGCTGGCCTCGCTGCTGTCGCTGGAGCGGCTGTTTCGCGACGACTTTCTCGACGGATCGCTGGAGCAGCTGTTGCTGCTGCCGACGCCGCTGCCGATGACGGTGCTGGGCAAAGTGTGTGCTCACTGGGTCGTGACGGGATTGCCGCTGCTGATCCTGTCGCCGCTGGTGGCGCTGCTGTTGTCGCTCGATATGCAAACCTGGCTGGCGGTGGCGGGTACGCTGCTGCTCGGCACGCCGACGCTGAGCCTGATCGGCGCTATCGGCGTGGGGTTGACCGTCGGCTTGCGCAAAGGGGGCGTGCTGCTCAGCCTGCTGGTGCTGCCGCTGTATATCCCGGTGCTGATCTTCGCCACCGGCGCGATCGACGCCGCCTCGATGGGCATGCCGATTGACGGTTACCTGGCGATACTCGGTGCGATGCTGGCGGGCAGCGTGACATTGGCACCGTTTGCCACCGCAGCGGCGCTGCGAGTGAGCGTGCACTAGCTAACGTATTGAATGAACAGACGGGGCAAGGCCGACAAGAGCGTACCCTGCAGAAGATTTTCGCCGTTTCGATCGCTCGGGGCGGCCGACGCATAAAAATTACCGTGAGCACTGACGACAATGTGGAAATGGTTACATCAACTGGCGCGGCCTGAACGGCTGTATCACGTCTGCGGCCGCTTTACCCCCTGGCTGGGGCTGGCGGCGGCGGCCTGCCTGCTGCTTGGCTGGGCATGGGGCTTTGGTTTCGCGCCGAAGGATTATCAGCAGGGCGACAGCTTCCGCATCATTTATATTCACGTGCCGGCGGCCATGTGGTCGATGGGCATCTATGCCTCGATGGCGGTGGCGGCGTTTATCGGCCTGGTGTGGCAGATGAAAATGTCCGATACCGTGGTGGCGGCGATGGCGCCGATCGGCGCGGTGTTCACCTTTATCGCGCTGGTGACCGGCTCCGCCTGGGGCAAGCCGATGTGGGGCACCTGGTGGGTGTGGGACGCGCGGCTGACCTCCGAGCTGGTGCTGCTGTTCCTTTATATGGGCGTCATCGCGCTGTATAACGCTTTCGAAGACCGCCGCCTGGCGGGCCGCGCCGCCGGCATTCTGGTGCTGGTGGGCGTGGTGAACATTCCGATCATCCATTTCTCCGTCGAATGGTGGAATACGCTGCATCAGGGCTCGACCAACATGCAGCAATCCATCGCGCCAAGTATGCGCACCCCGCTGCGCTGGGCGATCCTCGGCTACCTGCTGTTGTTCGTTACGTTGACGCTGATGCGTCTGCGCAATTTGATTCTGTTCCAGGAGCGCCAGCGCCCGTGGGTTGCCGGGCTGGTGAATAAGGAGCGTCAGTCATGAATGCCGCATTCGATTCCTGGCCGGCGTTTTTCGCCATGGGCGGTTATGCCTTCTATGTCTGGCTGGCGGTCGCCGTCACGCTGATTTCGCTGTTGGGGCTGGTGGCACACACCGTCTGGCAGCGGCGGCAGTTGCTCGCCGAGATCGGCCGCCGTCAGGCGCGCGAGCGGCGCATTCGCCATGCGCAACAATCAAAACAAAAATCCGCCGCACCGCGGGAGAAATCATTGTGAATCCACGTCGTAAAAGCCGCCTTTATCTGGCGATCGTTGTGCTGATCGGCATTGCGCTGACCGCAACCCTGATGCTGTACGCGCTGCGCTCCAACATCGATCTGTTCTATACCCCGGGTGAAATCCTGCAGGGCAAGGGCGAAAATCATGAGAAGCCCGAGGTCGGCCAGCGGCTGCGTATCGGCGGCATGGTGATGCCCGGCTCGGTGAAACGCGATCCCAATACGCTGCAGGTCAGCTTCAAGATTTACGACGCGCGCGGCGCGATCGGCGTGACCTACACTGGCATTCTGCCGGACCTGTTCCGCGAAGGACAGGGCGTGGTGGCGCAGGGCGTGCTGGGCGAGGGCAACGTGGTCAACGCGCGCGAAGTGCTGGCCAAGCACGACGAGAAATACACGCCGCCAGAAGTGGCCGACGCGATGAAAGAGAATCACAAAGGGCCGGCGGAAGCGTATAACGCGCCGCAGGCGGAGGGTGCCAAGTCATGATGCCGGAACTGGGCAGTTTTCTGCTGTGCCTGGCGCTGGCGATCGCGCTGTTGCTGAGCATCTACCCGCAGTGGGGCGCGGCGCGGCAGGACAGCCGCATGATGGCGGTGGCCCGGCCGCTGACCTATGGCATGTTCGCGGCGATTGCGCTGGCGTTCCTGTGCCTGGTGCATGCCTTCGTGGTCAACGACTTTACCGTCGCCTACGTGGCCACCAACTCCAATACCCAACTGCCGGTGTATTACCGCATCGCCGCCACCTGGGGGGCGCACGAAGGTTCGCTGCTGCTGTGGGTGCTGCTGCTGAGTTGCTGGTCGCTGGCGGTGGCGTTGTGCAGCCGGGCGATGCCGCAGGACGCGGTGGCGCGGGTGCTGTCGGTGATGGGCATGATCACCGCCGGTTTCCTGCTGTTCATCATCATGACCTCCAACCCGTTCACCCGCACGCTGCCGAACTTCCCGATCGACGGCAGCGATCTCAACCCGCTGCTGCAGGATATCGGCCTGATTTTCCACCCGCCGCTGCTGTACATGGGCTATGTCGGCTTCTCGGTCGCCTTCGCGTTCGCCATCGCCTCGTTGATGGCCGGCCGGCTCGACACCGCCTGGGCGCGCTGGTCACGCCCGTGGACTACCGCCGCCTGGGTGTTCCTCACGCTGGGCATCGTGCTCGGATCGGCCTGGGCCTACTATGAGTTGGGCTGGGGCGGTTGGTGGTTCTGGGATCCGGTGGAGAACGCCTCCTTTATGCCGTGGCTGGCCGGCACCGCGCTGATGCATTCGCTGGCGGTGACCGAGAAACGCGGCACGTTCAAAGCCTGGACGGTGCTGCTGGCGATCACCGCCTTCTCGCTGTGCCTGCTGGGCACCTTCCTGGTGCGCTCCGGCGTGCTGGTCTCGGTGCACTCCTTCGCCTCCGACCCGGCGCGCGGCATGTTTATTCTCGCCTATCTGGTGATCGTCATCGGCGGTTCGCTGCTGCTGTACGCGGTCAAGGGCGGCCAGGTGCGTAGCCGTGTACAGCACGAGACCTTCTCGCGCGAGACCTTCCTGCTGGGCAATAACGTGCTGCTGATCGCCGCCATGCTGGTGGTGCTGTTGGGCACGCTGCTGCCGCTGGTGCACAAACAGCTGGGGCTGGGCAGCATTTCGATCGGCGAGCCGTTCTTCAATACCATGTTCACCTGGCTGATGGCGCCGCTGGCGCTGCTGTTGGGCATTGGGCCGCTGGTGCGCTGGCGCCGCGATGAGCCGCGCAAGCTGTGGCGGCGCCTCGGCGTAGCGCTGCTGGCGACGCTGGTGCTGTCGATTCTGCTGCCGTGGTTGTTGCAGGACAGCATCGCCGGCATGACGGTGGTGGGCCTGATCATGGCACTGTGGGTGATCATCCTGACGCTGATGGAGCTGCATGAGCGCGCCACCCATCGTCACGGTTTCTGGCGCGGCCTGCGGCAGCTGTCCCGCAGCCACTGGGGCATGGTGCTCGGCCACCTCGGCGTGGCTGTGACGGTGATCGGCATCGCCTTCAGCCAGAATTACAGCGTGGAGCGCGACGTGCGGATGAAGGCCGGCGACAGCGTGGATATCCACAATTATCATTTCGTGTTCCGCGACGTGCACGACATCCGCGGCCCGAACTACAGCGGCGGCGTCGGTATCATCGACGTGACGCGCAACGGCAAGCCGGAGGCGACGCTGCATGCGGAGAAACGCTACTACAGCGTGGCGCGCAGCATGATGACCGAGGCGGCGATCGACGGCGGGTTCAGCCGCGATCTGTACGCGGCGCTGGGTGAGGAGCTGGAAGACGGCTCCTGGGCGGTGCGCCTGTATTATAAACCCTTCGTGCGCTGGATCTGGTTCGGTGGCGTCTTTATGGCGATCGGCGGCCTGCTGTGCATTCTCGACCCGCGTTATCGCATGAGCAAAAAGCTCAAGCGTGAAGGCAAGCTGGAGGCGCAATCATGAAGCGTAAGCTGCTGTTTATCCCGTTGGTGCTCTTCCTGCTGCTGGTGGCGGCCCTGATGGTGCAACTGACGCGCAACGCCGGCGGCGAAGATCCGACCATGCTGGAGTCGGCGCTGATCGGCAAACCGGTGCCGACCTTCAGGCTGGAATCGCTGGATCAGCCCGGCAAAACCTACGATCAGGCGGTGCTGCGCGACGGCAAGCCGATATTGCTCAACGTCTGGGCCACCTGGTGCCCGACCTGCCGCGCGGAGCACCAGTATCTCAATACGCTGGCGGCGCGCGGCGTGCGGGTGGTCGGCCTGAACTATAAAGACGATCGTGCCAAGGCGGTGACCTGGCTGAATTCCCTCGGCAATCCCTATGCGCTCAGCCTGTACGACGGCGACGGCATGCTGGGGTTGGATCTCGGGGTGTACGGCGCGCCTGAGACCTTCCTTATCGACGGCCAGGGGATCATTCGCTATCGCCACGCCGGCGACATGAACGAGCGCGTCTGGCAGCAGGAAGTGCTGCCGCTGTATAAAAAGTACGGGGGTGAGGCATGAGGCTGATTGTTCTGCTGTGTGCCGCACTGCTGAGCTGGAGCGCCGCCGCGGCGATCGATACCTATCGCTTCAACTCCGTCGAGCAAGAGCAGCAGTATCGCGAGTTGACCGAACAGCTGCGCTGCCCGAAATGTCAAAACAACAGCATTGCCGATTCCAACGCCATCATCGCCGCCGACATGCGCACCAAGGTGTACGAACTGATGATGCAGGGGCAAAACAAGCAGCAGATCATCGATTACATGGTGGCGCGTTATGGCAACTTCGTCACCTACGAGCCGCCGGTAACGCCGGCGACGCTGATCTTGTGGATCGGCCCGCTGCTGTTCGTATTGATCGGCGGGGCGGTGGTGCTCCTGCGCACCCGTCGGCGGCCCGATGCGGCGGCGGATGATGCATTCTCCGAACGGGAACGGCAGCGCCTGGCGGCGCTGTTGCAAGAGACTGACAGGAAGAAACCCTAATGGCTTTTTGGCTGATTATTTGCGTGTTGTTGGCCGGCGCCGCCGCGTTGCTGGTGGTGCCGGCGATGCGCCACGGCAAGCAGAGCGCCGCCACGCGCGATGCGTTGAACAAGGCGTTTTATCAGGATCGCCTCAGCGAGCTGGAGCAGGATGAGCAGCAGGGCGTGGTGGCCGAGCGCCCGGAGCTGGTCAAAGAGCTGCAACAGAACCTGTTGAACGACATCCCGGCCGAGCAGATGGTGCAGGCGAAGCCGATCAACCGCTGGGCGCTGGTGCCGGGCGTGGTGTTACTGCTGGCGGTGACCGTTGGCTTTTATCTGAAAACCGGCGGGTTGGCGCAGGTGCTGGACTGGCGTCTGGTGCAGGCGCAAATGCCGGAATTGCGCGAGCGCGTCGCCAACGAGCGCGCCAAACCGCTGAGCATGGAAGAGATTGCCCGTCTCGGACTGGGGCTGCGCACCGCGCTGCAGCAGGACGATCGCAATATCAACGACTGGATGATGCTGGGGCGCGTCGGCATGGCGTTGAACAATGCCACTACCGCCACGCAGGCCTTTGCTCATGCTTATCAATTGGATCCGAATAGTCTGGAAGTGCGGCTCGGCTATGCCGAGGTCTTGACGCGCTCCAACGATCCGGAGGATAACAAGCAGGCGACGCAGCTGTTGCGGCGCATGATCGCGGAAAACCACAGCGATCCGCGGGTGCTCAGCCTGCTGGCGTTCAATGCCTTCGAACAGGGCGATTTCAAACAGGCGATTGGCGCCTGGCAAGTGATGCTGCAGCTGCTGCCGGCCAACGATCCGCGCGCGGAAGTGATAAAGCGCAGTATTGCACAAGCAAAAGCCCAGGCCGGCGGAGAAACTGTTAAACTGAATGTGACCGTTGCGCTGTCACCGCAGGCGGCGAAAGCCATGCCGCCGCAGGGGACGCTGGTTATCTCGGTGACCGACGGCGTCAGCCCGGTGCCGGTCGCAGTAAAACAATTGCCGTTGAGCCGTTTTCCGCTGTCTTTCTCACTGGATGACAGCAACGCCATGATGCCCGAGCGTCTGCTCTCGGCGCAGCATCAGGTGCAGGTGCGTGTGCGCCTCTCACAGGACGGATTGGCCACGCCGCAACCGGGGGACTGGTTCGGCGAAAGCTCGCTGCAGACATTCAGCGGTAAAGAGCAGGTTAGCGTTCAGATAAACAAGCAGGTCCCTGAAAAATAAGACCGAACGTGTTTTTATGGAGAAAAATATGAACTTTCGCCTGACTGGGGTGGCATTCGCAGCGGCATTACTGGTGGGCTGTGCCAGCACGCCAGACAATGAGCCGCAAGGGCGTTCTGATCCTCTGGAAGGATTTAACCGGACGATGTTCGACTTCAACTACAACGTCCTGGATCCTTATATCTTGCGTCCGGTCGCGGTGGCCTGGCGTGACTACGTGCCGATGCCGGCGCGTAACGGCATCAGCAACTTCACCTCCAACCTGGAAGAGCCGGCCAGCATGGTCAACGCCTTCCTGAAGGGCGATCCTTACCGCGGGATGATCCACTTCAACCGTTTCTTCCTGAACACCCTGCTCGGGATGGGCGGCCTGATCGACGTGGCCGGCATGGCCAACCCGAAACTGGCGCGCGAAGAGCCGAATCGCTTCGGCAGCACGTTGGGGCATTACGATGTGGGTTACGGCCCGTACGTGATGTTGCCGGGCTATGGCAGCTTTACCCTGCGTGACGAAGGTGGCGACTTTGCGGATACGCTGTATCCGATGCTGAGCTACCTGACCTTCTGGATGTCGGCGGGCAAATGGGTGGTCGAGGGTATCGAAACCCGCGCTCAACTGCTGGATTCCGACGGTCTGCTGCGCAATTCCTCCGATCCTTACATCATGGTGCGCGAAGCTTACTTCCAGCGCCACGATTTCATCGCCAACGGCGGTTCGCTCAAGCCGGAAGAGAACCCGAACGCCAAGGCGATTCAGGGCGAACTGGACGAGATCGACTCGCAGTAATCCCGGGCATTATGCCAATGAAAACCCGCCGTCAGGCGGGTTTTTTTATGCCCGCGCGAGCGACAGGCAAAGAAAAAGCGCCCCAGGGGGCGCTTTGGCATCCATCTCAAGTGAGATTAGAAGCGGTAGTTGAAGTTGGCGCCGTACAGCCAGGCCTTGCCTTCGGAGGTGAAGGTATAAGGACCTTCGTTGATGGTGACTTTCTGGCCGTGCATGTAGGACACGCCGACGTCGACCGAGGCGTCTTTGTTGAACGCATAGGTAGTACCGGCACTCAGCCAGAAACGGTCCTGATCGGGAATGGAGATCGAACGGTTTTGGGCAGGCACCGGGCTGTCATCGAAGGCGATACCGGTACGGAAGGTCCAGTTATCGTCGTAGAAGTAGGTGGTACCCAGCGCGATGCGGTAAGCGTCTTTGAAGCCTTCATGCTTCTCGAACAGCGTCTGACCGTTGTTGCCGGTGGCTCTCAGCTCCTGGAACTGGCTCCAGCTGGTATAGGCCAGGCTGTAGTGAATGGCCCACTGCGGCGCCACTTTGTTGTAGCCGGACAGCTCCCACATTTCCGGCAGATTCAGATCCAGAGAACCCGGGATGGTGCTGCCGCTGGTGCCCCAAGGCAAGCCTAAGCCCAGAGATTGAGTCAGAGGGTTGAATTGTGCTGGCAGGCTGCTCTTGTAATCGCCATCGAACTTGATTTTGACTTCAGAGCGATAGGTGAAGCCGTAACGGTTGTTTTCATCCACTTCGTACAGGATGCCGGCGTTCCAGCCGTAACCCCATTTATCGCCTTTCAGGTGAGAAATCTGGGTATCGCCAGGGATTTGAGCGATCATTCCGGCTTGCTGAGGCGTTAATCTACCGGTTTGCAGGCCTTGACCTGCAAGCAGTTTCGGCAATTCACCGGCGTAGCGTTCCAGTTTGGCTTTGGCGTACACCGCATCGAAGCCCAGGCCGAAGCTGAAGTGTTGATTCAGACGGTAGGCGCCGCTCAGGTTGAGGTTAACGGTAGTCAAATCGGTCTTGCCGCCGTAGGCGCCGGCGGTATAACCGTCGTTGAATTCGGTCGCCAAACCGAAGTTGCTGGTGACCGAGCCGCCTACGGCGAACTGATCGTTAATCGGGTGAACATAATGCAGGTTCGGCACCCAGGCGACAGGGGCGATATTTTTGGAGTCCAGGCTGGCACCGGAAGGCGATTTGCCGGTGATGTCAACGTCCGGGTCGATGAAGACTGCGCCGATGGACAGCTCGGGACGGGTATACATCATCAGCAATGCCGGGTTGCGGCTTGCGGAGGCCGCCGTATCCGCCATGGCGCCTTCGCCAGAATACGAACGTCCTAAACCAGCTGATGAGAACTCATTCAGCTGGAATCCTGCGGCAGACACGTTTGAAGAAATAATTGCCACTGCAGCTGCGAGAGCTGATTTAGTCAATAGGTTTTTCTGGCTCATGACCAAAACCTCATTATGTGTTTATTATTTAAACTATTGTTACACGAAGTAACAAGGAGCGCGGGATTGTAGGGTCCGTTATCGTTCAGACAAATCAGACCAGTGGCTGAAGTATAGGTCTGACCTGTGAAATTGTTGCAAGTTTGTTTTTGAAATATTTCCAACCTGATATCAAAAAAGAGATCTGCTTAACAAAAAGCCAGCGGTAAATAACAAAATTCTTACCGTTCCTTAGCAGATGCTCATTTTTATTTGTGATTTCCATCACTTAAAACACCCAGTAAAAGTAAGTGCTAGTGATTGCCGGCGTGGAAGCGTAAAATACCCGCAGAATTTTGTGGCTTTGTGCCGGTGAGTGAAACGGCAATTTGGGCTGATAACCGAGGCCCTTGAGGAGAACCAATCATGTCAGATGCAATTAATAAATGCAGCGCCCAGGAAACCGCCGCGTGTTGCTGCGTGGATGTCGGTACCGTGATGGATAACACCGATTGCACCGCGTCCTACAGCCAGGTGTTCAGTAATCAACAAGATGCGGAAGCGATGCTGGCCGCCCTGAGCGAAAAGGCGCGCGCGGTTGAATCCGATCCTTGTGACATCAGCAGTAGCATTAAACCGGTTGACGGCGGCGTGCAGTTGGAGGCCGATTTCACCTTCGCCTGCCAGGCAGAAACCCTGATCTTCCAGCTCGGCCTGCGTTAATCCCCGCTTTACCCCCGGCGCCGCCTGCTGCGCGCCGGGGATTTCCTTCCCCGTGCCGCCCCGATAGAAAGTGCGCCTGCTCGCAGTTTTGATCTCTGCCGGTTTGCCAAATGTAACCGTTTGGTTAACAATGACCTCATCAGGTCAGACCTCTTTCTGCCCATTGCGCTGACGTTATTTTCTTCAGGAGCATTTATGAGTAAGGCACTGCCGTTGGTGACCCGTCATGGTGACCGCATTGCGATTGTGAATGGACTGCGTACCCCCTTTGCCAAACAGGCAACTGCCTATCACGGCATTCCGGCGGTGGATTTAGGGAAAACGGCGGTGAGCGAGCTGTTGGCGCGTAGCGGCATCGATCCGCAGCTGATCGAACAGCTGGTGTTCGGCCAGGTGGTGCAAATGCCCGAGGCGCCGAACATCGCGCGTGAAATCGTGCTCGGTACCGGTATGAGCGTTCATACCGACGCTTACAGCGTGTCGCGTGCCTGCGCCACCAGCTTCCAGGCGATCGCCAACGTGGCGGAGAGCATCATGGCCGGCAGCATCAGCGTCGGTATCGCCGGCGGGGCGGACTCTTCTTCCGTCTTGCCGATCGGCGTCAGCAAGGCGTTGGCGCGCACGCTGGTGGACGTCAACAAGGCGCGCACGCTGTCGCAGCGTCTCAAACTGTTCAGCCGGCTGAAATTCCGCGATCTGATGCCGGTGCCGCCGGCGGTGGCGGAGTATTCCACCGGTCTGCGCATGGGCGATACCGCTGAGCAAATGGCGAAAAGCCACGGCATCACCCGCGAAGCGCAGGATGCGCTGGCGCACCGTTCCCATGAACTGGCGGCCAGGGCCTGGCGTGAGGGGTGGCTGCGCGATGAGGTGATGACGGCCTACGTGCCGCCTTACCGCGCGCAGCTTTCTGAAGACAACAATATCCGCAAAGACTCCAGCCTGGCTTCCTACGCCAAGCTGAAACCGGCGTTCGATCGCAAACACGGCAGCGTCACTGCGGCCAACAGCACGCCGTTGACCGACGGCGCGGCGGCGGTACTGATGATGAGCGAATCGCGCGCCAAAGAGCTGGAGCTGCAGCCGCTCGGCTATCTACGCAGTTTCGCCTTCGCCGCCATCGACGTGTGGGAAGACATGCTGCTGGGGCCTTCCTACGCTACGCCGCTGGCGCTGGATCGCGCCGGCATCGGTCTGGCCGATCTGACGCTCATCGACATGCATGAAGCCTTCGCTGCGCAAACGCTGGCCAACCTGAAGATGTTTGCCAGCGAAGCGTTCGCCCGCGAGAAGCTTGGCCGCAGCCAGGCGATCGGTGAGGTGGACATGGACAAATTCAACGTCTTGGGTGGTTCCATCGCCTATGGCCACCCATTCGCCGCCACCGGCGCGCGCATGATCACCCAGACGTTGCGCGAGCTGAAACGCCGCGGCGGCGGGCTGGGCCTGACCACCGCCTGCGCCGCCGGCGGGTTAGGGGCCGCGATGATCGTGGAGGTGGAATGATGAGTGCCGAAAACGCATTGCACGAACAGCGGGCCAAACCGTCGGCCTTTCAGCTGACGATTCGCCCCGACAACATCGGCGTGATCACCATCGACGTGCCGGGCGATAAGGTCAATACGCTCAAGGCCGAGTTCGTCGAACAGGTGAACGACGTGCTGATCCGGGCGCAGCAGCATACCGCGCTGGAAGGATTGGTGATCGTTTCCGGCAAGCCGGACTCGTTTATCGCCGGCGCCGACATCACCATGATTGCCGCCTGCACCAGCGCCAAAGAGGCGGAAACGCTGGCCAAGAAAGGGCAGAGCACGCTAGCGCAGATCGCCGCCTTCCCGGTGCCGGTGGTGGCCGCCATTCATGGCGCCTGCCTGGGCGGCGGCCTGGAATTGGCACTGGCCTGCCACGGCCGCGTCTGTTCGTTGGATGACAAAACCGCGCTCGGTCTGCCGGAAGTGCAGCTGGGCCTGCTGCCGGGCTCCGGCGGCACTCAGCGCCTGCCGCGCTTGGTTGGCGCCGCCAAGGCGCTGGACATGATCCTGACCGGCAAGCACATTCGCGCCCGCCAGGCGCTGCGCATGGGGCTGGTGGACGACGCCGTGCCGCAGTCGATCCTGTTGCAGACCGCCATCGAGCGGGTGAAACAGGGCTGGAAGCATCAGCGCGAGCTGCCGTGGCAGGATCGCCTGCTCAATGGCCCGCTGGGCAGAAATCTGCTGTTCAGCATTGTGCGCAAAAAAACGTTGGCGAAAACCCACGGCAACTACCCGGCGGCGGAACGCATCATTCAGGTAGTGCGCACCGGGCTGGATCACGGCAGCGCCAGCGGCTATGAAGCCGAAGCGCGCGCCTTTGGCGAACTGGCGATGACGCCGCAGTCGGCGGCGCTGCGCAGCCTGTTCTTCGCCTCCACTGCGCTGAAAAAAGAGCGGGGCGGCAATGCCAAGCCGCATGCCCTGCATCGCGTCGGCATTCTCGGCGGCGGCCTGATGGGCGGCGGCATCGCCTGCGTCACCGCCACGCGCGGCGGTTTGCCGGTTCGTATCAAAGACATTAATGAAACCGGCATCAATCACGCGCTGAAATACAGCTGGGACGTGCTTGGCAAACGGGTACGCAGCAAGCGCATGCGCCCGGCGGAACGGCAAAAACAGATGATGCTGATCTCCGGCTCTACCGATTACACCGGCTTTGAGCAGGTGGATATCGTGGTCGAGGCGGTGTTTGAGGATCTGGCGCTGAAGCAGAAGATGGTGGCCGAGGTCGAAGCGAACTGTGCGCCGCATACCGTGTTTGCCTCCAATACTTCCTCGTTGCCTATCGGCCACATCGCCGAAAAAGCCCAGCGGCCGCAGCAGGTGATCGGTCTGCACTACTTTAGCCCGGTGGACAAAATGCCGCTGGTGGAAGTGATCCCGCACGCCGGCACCAGCGAAGAGACTATCGCGACCACCGTGGCGCTGGCGCACAAGCAGGGCAAGACCGCTATCGTGGTGGGCGACAGCGCGGGTTTTTATGTCAACCGCATCCTGGCGCCGTACATCAACGAAGCGGCCCGTTGCCTGCTGGAAGGCGAGCCGATGGAGTCGCTGGACAAGGCGCTGGTGGACTTCGGTTTCCCGGTCGGCCCGATCACCCTGTTGGACGAAGTGGGCATCGACGTCGGCACCAAGATCATTCCGGTGCTGGTCGAGGCGCTGGGGCCGCGCTTCGCCGCGCCGGCTGCGTTCGATGCGGTGCTGAAGGACGGGCGTAAAGGGCGCAAGAACGGCCGCGGCTTCTATCTTTACCCGAGCGAAGGGCAGCAGCGGCAGCGGCGTAAACGTGCGGATACCTCATTGTATACGTTGCTCGGCGTCACGCCGAAGGCGCACATGCTGCCGGCGACCGTCGCCCAGCGCTGCGTGATGATGATGCTGAACGAAGCGGCGCGCTGCCTGGATGAAGGCGTGATCCGCAGCGCGCGCGACGGCGACATCGGCGCGGTGTTCGGCATCGGCTTCCCGCCGTTCCTCGGCGGCCCGTTCCGCTATATGGACGAGCTCGGCGCCGAAAAAGTGGTGAAAACGTTGGAATACCTGCGCCAGCAGCACGGCGAGCACTTCGCGCCGTGCGAACGCTTGCAGCGCATGGCGCAGCAGGGCGAGCGTTTTTACCCGCTGGGGAGCTGAACGCAGGGCGGCCCGATTTGCACTATAGTTGCAACAGGGCCGCGTTGTGATCGCCATCACTCCTTGTAACAGCGTCAGCCGGTGAGGCTGTACAGCAAGGCGTAGGCAGCGGTAAGTTAGCTTGACCGTCATCAATAAATTTCATGGCGGTAAGGTTAAAATTTAACCCGTTGAATTGATTGTTCTGTGAGCAATCGAGGTTTGCCAGGGGAAGGTTGCTGTAAAAAACAGCATTTTCTTTAGGCAAACTTTCAGGCAAAATGCCCGGCCGCCATAAAGAGACGGCGCGTTATCGTTTTAAAGCTTTGGCTTTGGGTTGTAAAACTCGGCGGTACAGCACGCACGGCGTTTCTGTATAGCGTTACTTTGTCAACAACAGCGGTGCAATATGCAAGTTTTGATTATGCGTCACGGAGAGGCGGCGCTCGAGGCAGCCAGCGATGCGGTAAGGCCCCTTACCCTGTGCGGCCGCGACGAGTCCCGTCAGATGGCGGCCTGGTTGAACACCAAGTCTGTGGATATTGAACGCGTGCTGGTCAGCCCCTATCTGCGGGCCGAACAGACGCTGGCGACGGTGCGTGAAGCCTTGACGCTGCCGGAGGGCGAAGAAGTGCTGCCCGAGCTGACGCCGGGCGGCAACGCCGAACAGGTCGGCAGCTATCTGCAGGCGCTGGCGATGCAAGGGGTGAGCTCGGTGCTGATCGTGTCGCACCTGCCGCTGGTGGGCTACCTGGTGGCTGAACTGTGCCCGGGCGAGTGCCCGCCGATGTTCGCGACCTCGGCGATCGCTAACGTCGATCTGCCGGCGGACGGCAGCTACGGCAAATTTGAATGGCAGGTCAGCCCGTCGCAGGTGATGGCCAAAGTGTGAGCCGCGGATGCGGTGCGGAATAAACTCAGGGCGATGTCTGACATCGCCCTGAGTCGTTTCTGCGGGGGGCTATTCTGCCAGCTCCACCAACAGCAGGACGGCGGCGTTGCCGCCCCATTCCTTCGGCGCCTGATGGAACGCCAGCACGTCGGGATGCTGCGCAAGCCACAGCGGCGTTTGCTGTTTGAGAATGTGTTTGCCGTGCCCGTGCATCACGCAGGCGCAGTGCACGTGCTCGCGTTTGCAGGCGGCGATCAACGCCCCCAGCTCCTGCTTGGCCTGCAGCTGGGTCAGGCCGTGCAAATCGAGAAACAGCTCCGGCGAATAATCGCCGCGTCGCAGCTTCTTCAGCTCATACGGGCTGCTGCCGGGGCGCACGTAGCGCGTCGGGCCTTCCTCTTCCAGCTGCGGCTGATATTCATCTGAAAAATAATAGCTGGCATCGACCTGCTCCTGCAGCAGCCGCTGCGGCGCAACCTGTTTGACCTTGAGCTTCGGCGGGCGGTGGACGATGGTGTCCTGGCGCAGCTTTTTTGCGCCCGCCACCGACTCTCTGAAGAGCTGTTGTTCGTCTTTGCTCAGAGGGGGCTTGTTCTTCATGCTTCATTCACCGGAAATCGTTTATTTCGCTAGTTTACCTTGTGAATGAGCGCTGTCGACGCAAAACTCGGGCCAGAGTGAAAAGCGCGAGGGGCGCGCGTGATTTGTCGCGGGCTTCATGGCAAACTATGCGGCTAAATCATGAAACACAGCGCCTGCCGGAGGGCAAATTGGACAAAATTTTCGTCGACGAAGCAGTGAACGAACTGCACACCATTCAAGATATGCTGCGCTGGACGGTAAGCCGCTTCAACGCCGCCAATATCTATTATGGTCACGGAACCGACAATCCGTGGGACGAAGCGGTGCAATTGGTGCTGCCAAGCCTGTTCCTGCCGTTGGACATTCCGGAGGACATGCACACCGCCCGTCTGACCTCCAGCGAGCGCCATCGCATCGTTGAGCGCGTGATCCGCCGCGTCAACGAACGCATCCCGGTCGCTTACCTGACCAACAAGGCCTGGTTCTGCGGCATGGAATTCTACGTCGACGAACGCGTGTTGGTGCCGCGCTCGCCGATCGGTGAGCTGATCAACGATCGTTTCAGCGCGCTGATCCCGCACCCGCCACGCCATATTCTCGACATGTGCACCGGCAGCGGCTGCATCGCCATCGCCTGTGGCTACGCTTTCCCGGAAGCGGAAGTGGACGCGGTGGACATCTCCAGCGAAGTGCTGGCGGTGACCGAGCGCAATATTCAGGCGCACGGCGTCGAACATCAGGTGATCCCGATCCGTTCCGATCTGTTCCGCGACGTTCCCGCGATCCAGTACGATCTGATCGTCACCAACCCGCCGTACGTCGATGCGGAAGACATGTCCGATCTGCCGCAGGAGTTCCGCTTTGAGCCGGAACTGGGCCTGGCGGCGGGCAGCGACGGCCTGAAGCTGGTGCGCCGCATCCTGGCCTGCGCGCCGGACTACCTGACCGACGACGGCGTGCTGATTTGTGAAGTGGGCAACAGCATGGTACATCTGATGGAACAATATCCGGACATCCCGTTCACCTGGCTGGAATTCGAAAATGGCGGCGACGGCGTGTTCATGCTGACCAAACAGCAGCTGGTGGATTGCAAGGATCACTTCAGCCTCTATCGCAGCTAAACCGCATTTCCAGGGCCCGCACGGCGGGCCTCATAACGATAAAAGACTAACGGTAAGGAGCCGTGATGGCAGGAAACAGTATTGGGCAGATTTTCCGCGTCACCACCTTCGGTGAATCTCACGGGGTGGCGCTGGGTTGTATCGTCGATGGCGTACCGCCCGGCATTCCGCTCACCGAAGCCGATTTGCAACACGATCTGGATCGTCGTCGTCCGGGCACCTCGCGTTACACTACCCAGCGTCGCGAACCGGATCAGGTGCGCATTCTCTCCGGCGTATTCGAAGGCGTGACCACCGGCACCAGCATCGGTCTGATCATTGAAAACACCGATCAGCGCTCGCAAGACTACAGCGCCATCAAAGACGTGTTCCGTCCGGGGCATGCCGACTACACCTACGAACAGAAATACGGTCTGCGCGACTATCGCGGCGGTGGCCGCTCTTCGGCGCGCGAAACCGCCATGCGCGTTGCGGCGGGCGCCATCGCCAAGAAATACCTGCAGCAGAAGTTCGGCGTGCAGGTGCGCGGCTATCTGGCGCAGATCGGCGATGTGACCTGTGAGCTGAAAGACTGGGATCAGGTCGAACAGAACCCGTTCTTCTGCCCGGATCCGGACAAGCTGGAAGCGCTGGACGAACTGATGCGCGCGCTGAAAAAAGAGGGTGACTCCATCGGCGCCAAGGTCAGCGTGATTGCGGAAAACGTGCCGGTTGGCCTGGGCGAGCCGGTGTTTGACCGCCTCGATGCCGATCTGGCGCACGCGCTGATGAGCATCAACGCGGTGAAAGGCGTGGAGATCGGTGACGGATTTGCTGTCGTGACCAAACGCGGCAGCGAAAACCGCGATGAAATCACCCCGGAAGGCTTCCAGAGCAACCATGCCGGCGGCATTCTCGGCGGCATCAGCAGCGGCCAACCGGTGATCGCGCATCTGGCGCTGAAGCCGACCTCCAGCATCATGGTACCGGGCCGCACCATCAATCGCCAGGGCGAAGCGGTGGAAATGGTGACCCGCGGTCGCCACGATCCGTGCGTGGGCATCCGCGCCGTGCCGATCGCCGAAGCGATGATGGCAATCGTGTTGATGGATCACCTGCTGCGCCAGCGTGCGCAAAACGGTGATGTGGTTTCCGACGTGCCTCGCTGGTAATCGCCATGAAAAACTGGATGTTGGGCCTGGTGGCCTTGACGGCCTCCGCTTCCGCCATGGCGCTGACGCCGTGGCAGAAAATCGACCATCCGGTGGCCGGCGCGCCGCAGGCGGTGGGCGGTTTCGCCAACGGCTGCATCATCGGCGCGCAGCCGTTGCCGCTGAATTCACCGGACTATCAGGTGATGCGTACCGACCAGCGCCGCTATTTCGGCCATCCGGATCTGCTGGCGTTCATACAGCGCCTCAGCAGCAAAGCGAACCAGAAAGCGCTGGGCACGGTGCTGATCGGCGACATGGCGATGCCGGCCGGCGGGCGCTTCAGCAGCGGCCACGCCAGCCACCAGTCTGGGCTCGACGTCGACATCTGGCTGCAGCTGCCGCGCCAACGCTGGAGCGCGCAGCAATTGCTCAAGCCGCAGCCGATCGACCTGGTGTCAGGGGATGGCAAGCAGGTGGTGGCGAGCCAATGGCAGCCGCAAATTGAGTCGCTGATCAAACTGGCGGCGCAGGACGCGGACGTGACGCGCATCTTCGTCAACCCGGCGATCAAGCAGCGTCTGTGCCTGGACGCCGGCGCCGATCGCGCCTGGCTGCACAAGGTGCGGCCGTGGTTCGGCCACCGTGCGCACATGCACGTGCGTCTGCGTTGTCCGGCCGGCAGCCTGGAGTGCCAGGAGCAGGATACGCCGCCGCCGGGCGATGGCTGCGGCGCCGAACTGGCGAGCTGGTTCGTGCCGCATCAGCCGAACGCGAAGCCGGGCAAACCCGTGCCGCCGCCGTTACCGCCTACCTGTCAGGCATTGCTGGATCACCATTTCTCAGCGGAATAACACATGGACTGGTTCGTCATTGGCCCCGAAATGCTCGGGGTGTTGTTTGCGGTAGCGCTGCTGGCGGGGTTTATCGACTCCATCGCCGGCGGCGGCGGATTACTGACGGTGCCGGCCTTGCTGGCGGTGGGGGTTCCTCCGGCGCAGGCGCTGGCGACCAATAAGTTGCAGTCGGTCGGCGGCTCCTTCTCCGCCAGTCTGTACTTCATTCGTCGGCGAGCGGTGAATCTCAACGACCAGAAGCTGACGATTTTTCTGACGCTGATCGGCTCGATCGCCGGCGCCATTTTGGTGCAGCATATGCGCGCCGATTTGCTGCGGCAGATGTTGCCGCTGCTGGTGATCGGCATCGGTCTCTATTTCTTGTTGATGCCGCGACTGGGTGAGGAAGATCGTCAACGCCGTCTCGGGGCCTTGCCGTTCGGGCTGGTGGCCGGCGGTTGCGTCGGGTTTTACGACGGTTTCTTCGGCCCCGGCGCCGGGTCATTCTACGCGCTGGCCTACGTGACGCTGTGCGGTTTCAACCTCGCCAAGTCCACGGCGCACGCCAAGGTGCTGAACTTTACCTCCAACGTCGGCGGGCTGGCGCTGTTCATCATCGGCGGCAAGGTGGTGTGGAGCATTGGTCTGGTGATGTTGGTGGGGCAGGTGCTGGGGGCGCGTTTGGGCGCGCACATGGTGCTGACCCGCGGCCAGAAATTGATTCGGCCGATGATCGTGATCGTCTCGCTGGTGATGAGCCTCAAGCTGCTGTACGACAATCACGGCGCGGAAATTCAGCAGTGGTTGACCGCCTTGGTGCACGGTTAAAGATGAAGAGGGGGCGTTGCTTACGCGCCCTGTCTTATCAGGTATAATGGCCTCTTTATTTTTGTGGTTATAGAGTTTTTATGTCAGACATGCAGACCCGCCATCACTATGAGCAGTTGATCGAGATCTTCAATCGGTGCTTCAGCGATGACTACAACACCCGCCTGGTGAAGGGCGACGACGAACCTATCTACCTGCCGGCCGACGACGAATTGCCGTATCACCGCATCGTGTTCGCCCACGGCTTCTACGCCAGCGGCCTGCATGAAATCTCGCACTGGTGCATCGCCGGTGAAGCGCGCCGCCAACTGGTGGACTTCGGTTACTGGTATTGCCCGGACGGGCGCGACGCGCAAACCCAGAGTGAATTCGAAGCGGTGGAGATCAAACCGCAGGCGCTGGAATGGATGTTCTGCGTGGCGGCCGGTTTCCCGTTCAACGTCAGCTGCGACAACCTGAACGGCGACTGCGAGCCGGATCGCATCGCGTTCCAGCGCAAGGTGCGCGCCCGGGTATTGATGCTACTGGAGCAGGGAATACCCACACGGCCTGCGCGCTTTATTCAGGCGTTGCAATCGTTCTACAATACGCCACCGCTGGCGGCCGAGCATTTTCCGTATCCGGAAGATCTCAACTGACGCCACAGCCCGTTATTTAATGAGGAAATTTGATGATCGCAGAATTTGAAGCGCGCATTTTGGCGCTGATTGATGACATGGTAGAGCACGCCAGCGATGATGAACTGTTTGCCGGTGGCTACCTGCGCGGTCATCTGACGCTGGCGGTGGCCGAAGCGGAAGAACAGGGCGAGCATACTGCCGAAGCGCTGAAAGCGCGGGTGGAAGAGAGCCTGCACAAGGCGATCGCCGCTGGGGAACTCTCGCCGCCGGATCAGATTTTGGTGCGCGGCATGTGGGAAAACCTCTATCAGGCTGCCACCCCTGCCGCCTGACCGCCATGCCGGGGCGCGTCGCCGCGCCCCTCATCCATGAATTAAACCGCACGTCCTTTCAGTAACTTTCGCACCCACATTCGATTCGGATTCAACGCCGCCAGCAGGCGCGCGTCGCCCGGTAACGGTTCGCCGAACAGCTGCGCCGCCAGAATTTCCGCCGCCAGCGGCGCCGAACACAGCCCGCGCGATCCCAACCCACCGATAGCGAACAGGCCGGGATAGACCGGCGCATCGGCGACGGTTTCGCCGCGCTGGTTCTGCCGCTGCAAATCCTGATACTGCGTCAACGTGGCCTGATAGTCCGGCAGCGCGCCGACCATCGGCAAATGATCGCGGGTGGCGCTGCGCACGCCGCAGCGCGCCTGATGAGCGCTGACGTCCACCTGCTGCGGCCAGGCCTGCTCCGGCAGGCAGCGCAGCAGGCGTTCACGGTTTTCCTGTTGCTCCTGCTCGCGGTAGTCGGTGGTGATGTCGCCGCGCTGGTAGCTGGCGCCAATGCAGTGGTGGCCGTTGTTGGCATTAACCGGCGTCAGGTAGCCGTCGTAACACAAGACCTGTTTCAATTGACCGAGGGCCGGCGAGCTTGGGATATGCGACACCTGTCCGCGTACCGAATACAGCGGCAGGGCTTCCGTCGGCGCCAGTTCGGCCAGCCGATGGCCATTGGCCAGGATCACCGTCGCATGGCTGCGGCTTTCGCCGTGGGCGAAGTCGATGTGCCAGCCGTTTTCTTCCTGCGTCAGCCTCTGTGCATCGTGCCGGTAGTGGCAGACCAAGCCCTGGCGCTGCGCCAGCGCGAGAGCGCCGCGCGTCAGCTCGGCCGGACAGAGCCAACCGCCTTGGGGGTAGGTGATGCCGCCGAAGCCGGTATCGACGCCGCACAGTCCGCTGAGCGTCTCGCGGTCGGCCGCCATCGCCAAGGCCTGCGGCCAGTCGGTTTTCAGCATATTGGCGATCTTGGCGCCGCTCTTGTCGTCATAGGCCAACTGGCTGACGCCGCACCACTGATGATCAAAGGCGACGCCTTGTTGCAACAGCGCGTCGTACTGGCGGCGGGCGAAGGGAAACGCGGCGCTGAAGAAACTCTCCAGCGCGTCGCCGCTGCCGTTCAGCAGAGGATAAATCGCGCCCTGGCGGTTGCCGGATGCGCCCTCCGCAGCCTGCTCATCGGCGCAGTACAGCGTGACGGTGGCGCCGCGCCGCAGCAAGGCCAGCGCGGTGAGCGCGCTGGCGACGCCGCCGCCGATCAGGGCGATGTCGGCGGTGTTGTCCGCCGCCGGGCGCCGATACCAGGGCGCTGGATGAGGGGTGGGCTGCGCATCGGCCGGGAGCTCGCCGGCGAGCATCTCACGCTTTTGGCCGAAGCCTTTGCAGCGGTTGACCTGAAAACCGGCCTGTTGCAAGCCACGGCGCACAAAGCCGGCGGCGGTAAAGGTGGCGAAGCTGCCTCCCGGCCGGGCAAAACGCGCCATGGCGGCGAACAGTTGCTCGGTCCACATGTCGGGATTTTTTGCCGGCGCAAAACCGTCGAGGAACCAGGCATCCACCTGGTTATTCATGCTGGCGTCAAACTGCGGCAGCAGATCGTTGACGTCGCCGAACCACAGATCGAGCGTAATGCGGCCTTCGGCCAGCAGCAGACGATGGCAGCCCGGTAGCGGCAGCGGCCATTGGGCGCGCAGCTCGTCGGCATAAGGCGCCAGCTCCGGCCAGCGCGCATGCGCCGCCGCCAGGTCAGCCTGCTGCAGGGGGAATTTTTCGAAGCTGATAAAGTGCAGGCGTTGCAGCGCGGCGTCCGGCTCGGCCTGGCGGAAGCCGGCGAAGGCCTGCCACAGCGTGAGGAAATTGAGCCCGGTGCCGAACCCGGTTTCCGCCACCACCAACAACGGACGCGGGTGGGTGGCGAAACGTTGCGGCAGCCGATTGCCGTGCAGGAAGACGTAGCGGGTTTCTTCCAGCCCATCCTGATTGGAAAAATAGACGTCATCAAACTGTTTCGAAACAGGTGTACCCTGTTCGTTCCAGGTTAGCGTTGCGGTTTGGATGGGGGCGTGGTTCACGGTCAATGGCTCGAAATTCAAGGGATGCCGCGAATTCTAACGGCGCTGGCGCCCCGGCGCAAACTGGACAACAATAAAGCTGAAAAACGCTGATCGGACTTGTTCGGCTTACATCTGTACGCTAAAGTGCGATGCAAAATCCCGTAGGTAAATAGTGGAAGAGGTATTGAATGAAACGTGCAGTGATTACTGGCCTGGGAGTTGTCTCCAGCATTGGTAATAACCAGCAGGAGGTCCTGGCAAGCCTGCAGGAAGGACGTTCTGGGATCACTTTCTCCCAGGAGCTGAAAGATTCCGGCATGCGTAGTCACGTATGGGGGCAAGTTAAGCTCGACACGACCGGCCTGATCGACCGCAAGGCAGTGCGTTTCATGAGCGATGCTTCCATTTATGCCTTCCTGGCGATGCAAGAAGCGATCGCGTCTTCCGGCCTGAAGGAAGAAGAGTATCAAAACAACCCGCGTGTAGGCCTGATTGCCGGTTCCGGCGGCGGTTCTCCGCGCTTCCAGGTGTTCGGCGCCGATGCGATGCGCAGCCCGCGCGGCCTGAAAGCGGTTGGCCCGTACGTGGTGACCAAAGCCATGGCTTCCGGCGTTTCCGCCTGCCTGGCAACGCCGTTCAAAATCCATGGCGTGAACTACTCCATCAGCTCCGCTTGCGCGACCTCCGCGCACTGCATCGGCAACGCGGTTGAGCAAATTCAGTTGGGCAAACAGGACATCGTGTTCGCCGGCGGCGGTGAAGAGCTGTGCTGGGAAATGGCCTGCGAGTTCGACGCGATGGGCGCGCTGTCCACTAAGTACAACGACACGCCGGAAAAAGCCTCCCGCACCTACGACGCCGATCGTGACGGTTTCGTCATCGCCGGCGGCGGTGGCATGGTGGTGGTTGAAGAACTGGAGCACGCGCTGGCGCGCGGTGCGCACATCTACGCAGAAATCGTTGGCTACGGCGCGACTTCCGACGGTGCCGACATGGTTGCCCCTTCGGGCGAAGGCGCAGTGCGCTGCATGAAGATGGCGATGCAGGATCTGGATGCGCCGATCGACTACATCAACGTGCACGGCACCTCTACGCCGGTAGGCGACGTGAAAGAGCTGGGCGCTATTCGTGAAGTGTTCGGTGACAATACCCCGGCCATCTCCTCCACCAAGGCGATGACCGGTCACTCGCTGGGCGCCGCGGGCGTGCAGGAAGCGATTTACAGCCTGCTGATGCTGGAGCACGGCTTTATCGCGCCGAGCATTAACATCGAAACCCTGGATGAGCAGGCGGCCGGCATGAACATCGTGACTCAGCCGACTCAGCGCGAGCTGACCACCGTGATGTCCAACAGCTTCGGCTTCGGCGGCACCAACGCCACCCTGGTGATGCGCAAACTGGCGAAATAATTCCGCCTGAGCTTCATTTCGCCATCAAGCCCGCGTTTTCGCGGGCTTTTTACTGCTCAAAGCCCGCCGGGCGAGCGCTCGGAGTTTTCCCAAATCACATCCCCTGACACATCATTACCTCGCCATTACACGCGTTGGGCATACAATAGCCTGGTAGCGTGATTATCGCTCGGCGTAGCTTTCTAAAGTGATCGAACATTGAGGCAAGAAGTATGAAAAAGTTAATTGCGGTTGGGTTACTGTCGGCCGTGTTGGCCGGATGCGCCACCGATTCTCCCTGCGTGCCGGTCTACGATGACCAGGGGCGTCTGGTGCACACCAACACCTGTATGAAGGGCACCACTCAGGATAACTGGGAAACCGCGGGCGCGATCGCCGGCGGTGCGGCGGCGGTTGCCGGTCTGACCCTCGGTATCATCGCGCTGACCAAGTGATCGGCGCGGAACAGGAATAAGCCCGGCCATGGCGCGCCGGGCTTTTTTATCTCACTGCACCAAAAACGCTTTGAATTGCGGCGTCATCACGGCGCTGAAACCGTCGTCGGTTTTGCTGATCAGGTAGACCGCCAGCCCTTTCTCTTCTGCGAGCTGCAACGCTTTCTCCGGGCCCAGCACCATCAAGCCGGTATCCCAGCCGTCGGCCTCGAGCGCAGTGGGGGCGATCACCGTGGCGGAAACCAGCCGGTGGTTGATCGGCCTGCCGGTGGTCGGATCGATGACATGGGAGTAGCGCTGGCCGTTTTGTTCAAAGTAGTTGCGGTAGCTGCCGGCGGTGCTGATGCCGTAACCGTGCAGATCCACCAGCGCCTGCACCGCATTTTCACGATCGGTCGGCTTTTGGATCGCTACCCGCCAGGGTTTGCCCTGGCCGTTGACGCCGCGTGAAGAGACCGCGCCACCGACCGATACCAGGTAGTTGGTAATGCCGTGACGGTTCATCAGGCGCACCAACTCATCCGCGCCATAGCCTTCGCCCAGCGTCGAGAGATCGACATACATGCCCGGCAGATCTTTTTGCAGCCACTCCCCGCGACTGTCGCTGATCAGCTTCAGGTGTTGCAGGCCGATGTTCTGCTTCGCCGCGTCGATCTGTGCCTGTTCCGGCACCTTGACCGGATGCTTGTCTGGGCCGAACCCCCACAGGTTCACCAGCGGGCCGACGGTGATGTCCATGGCGCCGCCGGTATCGCGGCCGATACGCTGGGCCATCAACACGATGTCCGCCATGCCGCGCGGGATAGGCTGCGGTTCGAGGCTGGCGCTGTGGTTAAACCTCGACAGTACCGAATCGGCGCGGTAGGTCGAGATGTCGTCGTTGGCCCGTTCGAGCACCGTGTCGATCTGCCGCTGCAGCTCTTGTTTGCCGATCGCGACGTCACCGCTGACCTTAACGCTGTAGAAGGTGCCCATGGTCTTGCCGTCGATATCGATTTGCGGGCGGGAGGCGGCATCGTCGCAGGCGGCGAGCAGGGCGCATAAGGCGCTGAGCAACGCCCCTTTGGCGAACAGGGAAGCCATAACATGTCCTTTGAAACCGTGAAAGCCGCTACAAATAAAGTAAAGCGCGGCAAATGAAAAGCGGATAAAGGTAAAATAGCATTTTGCTGGCGCTGAAGCCGCGCCTGAGCTAACGTCTCGCTCATGCTTTTCGCTGAGGTTTCAAGCTGCCACCATGAGTGCAACCGCCATTTCCCGGATTATCCATCCCTTTGTCAAAGATCGCTTCTTGCATGTATTGCTGCTGGCCGGCGTGGCGATGTTCGTCTTTCATCCGCAGCCATTGGCGGCGTTGGGCGGCTTTATCGACGGCCGCACCCTCATCACCCTGCTGGGGCTGATGCTGCTGACCAAAGGCGTTGAGGTTAGCGGCTACTTCGACTTCGTTGGCCGTAAGATTATCAACCGGTTGCACAGCGAACGACGGCTAGCGCTGTTCCTGGTGTTTTCAGCCGCGCTGCTGTCGTCGTTTCTGACCAACGACGTGGCGCTGTTTATCGTCATTCCGCTCACCATCACGCTAAAAAAGCTGTCGGCGCTGCCGGTTGGCCGCTTGATCATCTTCCAGGCGCTGGCGGTGAACGCCGGTTCGTTGCTGACGCCGATCGGCAACCCGCAAAATATCCTACTGTGGAGCCGATCCGGCCTCTCTTTCCTCGATTTTATCGGCCAGATGGCGCCGTTTGGCGCCGCAATGATGTTGAGCCTGCTGGCGCTGACCTGGTTCAGCTTCCCGGCGCGCGACATCGTGAAAACGCCGAATACCGAGGGGTATCCCTACCAGCGGCCGCTGTTGCTGAGCTGTGTAGGGCTGTATGCAGTTTTCCTGCTGTGTCTCGATTTCGATCTGCCGTTGTACGGGCTGCTGGCGGTGTTCGCCGGTTTCTTGCTGCTGGCGCGCCGAGTGCTGTTGCAGATCGACTGGAGTCTGATTTTCGTGTTCGCCGCCATGTTCATCGATGTCGGCCTGTTTACCCGCTTGCCGCCGCTTCAGCCGGCGTTCGCCGCCATCGCCGGGCTGAGCGAGGGGAGCGTGTATGCGTTGGGCGTCGGGCTGTCGCAGATCGTCAGCAACGTGCCGGCCACCATACTGTTGCTCAACTACGTGCCCTCCAGCGCTCAGCTGGCCTATGCGGTCAACGCCGGCGGCTTCGGGTTGGCGATCGGATCGCTCGCCAACCTGATTGCGCTGCGCATGGCGGGGGAGCGCAAGATCTGGTTGCGCTTCCACTATTATTCGCTGCCGCTGTTGGTATGGGCCGCGTTGCTCGGCTGGGTGATGAGCTAAGCCGGTTGGCCGCTTTGCCGCGCGGCCAGCAGGCAAATGCTGCGGGTCACCTGATAGGATTTCACGAAGGCGTTGACGGGCAAAAACTCGAAGCGCGAGTGGAAGTTATGCGCGCCGGTGAAGTAATTGGGCGTCAGGATACCGCGGCTGGAGAGCGCTGCGCCGTCGGTGCCGCCGCGCATCGGGATCACCTTCGGCGGGATGCCGTGGGCGGCAAGGGCGCCGAAGATCAGATCGATAGCGCGCCGATCTTCGCCGATGGCATTGCTGATGTTGCTGTAGATGTCGCTGACGTTGCAGCTGACGTTGGCGCGCGGATAGTTGGCCGCCACCTGGCGCACCGTCTCCTCAAGGCGGGCTTTGCGCGCCTCGAAGGTTGCGCGATCGAAGTCGCGAATCGAGACCTTCAGCGTCGCCTGATTGGCGTTGGCGGCCAGATCGGTGAACCAGAAATACCCCTCGCGCCCTTCGGTGTGTTCCGGGGTATCCTGCACGTCGAATCGGTTAATGATGTCGTTGGCGATGCGTATCGGGTTGATTAACACGTTTTTCGCCGACATCGGGTGGGCGGTCACCCCCTCGATGCGGATCTCCGCCGCTGCCGCGTTGAAATTCTCGTACACCACTTCACCCAGTTCGCAGCAGTCGATGGTGTAGGCGAAATCGACGGGGAAACGCTGCAGATCCAGCGCTTTGGCGCCGCGCAGGCCGATCTCTTCATCCGGCACGAACGCCACCACGATATCGCCGTGGCGATCGGTGGCGCTCAGGTTGGCCAGCAGCGTCATCACCACGGTGACCGCCGCCTTATTGTCGGCGCCCAGCACGCTGGTGCCGTCGCTGAACAGGATCTCTTCGTTCCGGTAGGGCAGGATCTCCGGATGCTCGGCGACCCGCAGCCAGATGTCTTGCTCGGCGTTCAGGCATAAATCCTCGCCGGTGAAGCGCAGGCGCTGCGGATGAATCTCGGGCGACAGGCCGACGTCCACGGTGTCGATATGCGTGATGAAGCCGATGCGCGGCGCGCCGGGTTGGGTGCCGGGCTTGCGGGCGGTCACGGTGGCGTGCTCGTCGATCTGCACGTCGGCCAGGCCGAGCCGGCGCAGCTCGTCCGCCAACAGTTGCGCCATCTCATGCTGCCCCGGCGTGCTGGGCAGGGCGGTTGCGGCGGCGTCGCTCTGGCTGGTCACCGCCAGATAGCGGAAGAAACGTTCGGTAAGCTGTTCGGCAATCGGGCTGGTCATCGGAACTCCTCGCGGTTGGCAATCTACCGGTTTTAAAACGAAATCAGCCGATTGTCCAACGGCGCAATGCGTAAACCGCCAGAATGCGAAGCATCGCGCAGAAACGAAAAATAGCGGTGCAACTAGGAAATAGTCGCAGGTTTCTGCGGCAAAATCGGTGTTAGCTGTGGGCCGGGAAGCGCCTACATAACACTTATCTGTCCCTCAAGGAGAATTCATGCACACCGGTCACGCTCTGCTTATCACTTTACTGTCCCTGGGTATCTCTCACAGCGCCTGGGCGTCCGCCGATACCGGGCATGCCAACAGCAACGCCAACAGCCGCGAAGTGGCCAGCGCGTTGGGCGGCCTGAAGAACAAAACCTACGAGCTGGAGCAGGCGCCGAAGATCCGCGTCGCCAGCTTCAATATCGCCGCCGGCAAGGTCAGCGACATGACCGCCATCGCCAAGGCGATTCGCGCGATGAACGTCGACGTGGTGGCGCTGCAGGAGGTGGATAAACTCACCGCCCGCAGCGGGCGGGTCGATCAGGCGGCGGAACTGGCGAAGCTGACCGGCATGCAGGCGGTGTTCGGCCGGGCGATCGATTTCGACGGCGGTGAATACGGCCTGGCGTTTCTCTCGAAGTATCCGCTGCACGACGCCGTAATCTATCCGTTGCTGTCCGGCCAGCGCGAGCAGCGCATCGCCTTCAGCGCCAAGGTCGATGTGCCGGAGTTCCCGACGCCGATCACCCTGTTCAACACCCATCTCGATACCAAGGAAGATCCGACGATGCGTCTGGATCAGGTGCGGGAGCTGAACGATCGCACTATCGAAGTGCGCGGCATCAAACTGCTGTTCGGCGACATGAACGACGTGCCGGGCAGCGTCACCTGGCTGGAGCTGAGCCGCTATTGGAACGACATCATGCCCAACGGGCAGGACGGTCGCAGCTGGCCGGCGGAAAACGCCGAGATCAAGGTGGATTATATCTTCACCGGCAATGCGCAGCGTTGGCATCTGGACAGCCTGACGGTGCCGAACGCCAGCGGCGATTGGAATGGCGTGCACTGGCCGGCGGTGAGCGATCACCTGCCGCTGGTGGCGGAGATGCGCCTGACCGAGCAATAAGCCGGCCGGCGTCTTTCCAGGGCAGGGCTAAGCCACAACGATCCGCGCCAGCCGCTCGACGGCGCTGCGGATCTCGCCCGGTGTCAGGGCCGAAAAGCCCAGCAGCCATCCGTCGCGCTGGGCCTGAACCGTTTGGTATTGCGCAGTTAACCCGGGCGTAAGGACGCCGAGCCGCCGCGCCTGTTGGCTGAGTGCCGCCTCCCGGCCGGGCTGCAGCCAAACGCTGAGCTGCAGACCGCCGGCGGCAGGGGCGGGTGTGGCGAAGTGGCCGAGTTTTTCGCGTACTTCCGTCAGCAGCACATCGCGCCGGCTGTGGTAGAGCTGGCGCATATAGCGAATATGCGCGGCGAAGTGCCCCTGACGGATGAATTCGGCGGTGATCGCCTGCATCAGCTGCGCGCTATGGCCGTCATAGACCGTGCGCGCGGTGACGAACGGTTCGACCAGCGCGGGTGGCACGATCAGGTACGCCAGCCGCAGCGAAGGGAACAGCGATTTGGAGAAGGTGCCGAGGTATAACACCCGGCCACGGCGATCCAGGCCCTGCATCGCCGGTATCGGCAGGCCGTCGTAATGAAACTCGCTGTCGTAATCGTCTTCGATGATCCAGGCCTGCTGCCTTTCCGCCAGCGCCAGCAACGCTAACCGGCGCGCCAGGCTGAGCGCAGCGCCGGTCGGGTACTGGTGCGAGGGCGTCAGATAAATCAAACGCGGATCGGGCAAGGAAGGTTCTGCTCGCAGGCCGTCGGCGTCTACCGCTACCGGCGTCAGCGCGGCGCCGGCGCTGATGAAGGCATTTCTCGCCCCGGCGTAACCCGGCTCTTCCATCCAGACGCTGTCGCCGCTGTCCAGCAGTAACGTGGCAATCAGTTGCAGCGCCTGCTGCGAACTGGTCAGCACGATAACCTGGTTTGCATCGCAGATTACGCCGCGCGTTTGGTTGACGTGGGCGGCAATCGCTTCACGCAGCGGCAAATAGCCCTGCGGGTCGCCGTAGCGCAGCAGGCTTTCTCCCTGTAGCCGCAGGCGCTGCGCGGTCAGCTGCTTCCATAAGGCCAGCGGAAACGCGCGCAGGTCCGGCGAGCCGGCAGCGAAGGCCTGAGGATACTGCGGATCGCGGCAGCCGCCGGTTTGCACGATCTGTTGGCCGCGCTGTGAAAGACGTGGCATGCCGGAGCCGGTCGCCGGTGGTGGCGACTTGGCGATACGGATCGCCACAAATGTGCCCTGGCCGACGCGGCGCTGCAAATACCCCTCCGCCTCCAACTGGCCGTACGCCGCTTCTACGGTCACCCGCGAGAGGCTCAGATCGCGGGCCAACACCCTGCTGGAAGGCAGGCGTTGCCCAACGTTTAATGCGCCGTGGTGGATGGCCTGCCGCAATGCCGCACACAGACGATCGCGCAGCGTGCCGGCGGCGTGAGGCGATTGCTGAAACAGCGTGATCAGCGTGTGCCGCATAATGGGTCTTATCATGAGTAAAAAATGGGTATCAATCATAAGACCAAAATCGGGCACTATTGTCATCTGTCTTGATCAACGGGAGTGAGTGATATGCCGAAAGAATCCTTGGTGCTGGCTTTTCCGCCAGCGGCGCCGGAAGAGAGCCTGGCCTATCTGGCGGCCAAACTGAGCCGCTATGCGGATGCCTGGGACGTGGCGGAAGATTTGCGCAATGGCGTGGACGGGATGGTGGTGATCGATACCCGTGCGGAGGCGCTGTACGCCGCCGGGCATATCCCCGGCGCGTTCAGCTTGCCGCATCGCCTGATGGATGAAGCCGGCACGGCGCACCTGGATCGCCAAAAGGTGTATGTGACCTACTGCGACGGCATTGGCTGCAACGGTTCCACCAAAGGCGCCTACAAGCTGGCGACGTTGGGGTTCAGGGTGAAGGAGTTGATTGGCGGGCTGGATTTCTGGCTGCGCGACGGCCATCCGTTGGCCATCGGCGAACAGCCGGGATCGCTGCGCGATCGGGCGGCTGTTGCGGACTGCGGCTGCGCCTGAGGCGTTAAAATACTAGCGCCAGCACCACGGCCAGCACCAACAGCAGCAGGATCAGCGCCACGGCCGGCTTGCTGAGCGCTTTTTGCAGTGGCAGAGGCAGGGCGGCGATCAGCGGGTTGAGCAGCGGCTGTGGCTCGACAGGGTGGCTGGCGATCGGCTGCGCCTGGCCGGCCTTTTCCAGACGGCGGGCAAACAGTTGATGAATGGCGTCGCTCATTTGCGGGTGCGTCAGCGGCGCATTGGCGCCGCAGTTGAAGCGCGCCTGGCAATAGTCGTTCATCTGCTGCAGTTCTTGCTCGTCCGCCGGCTGTTTGAGCGCCGCCAGCAGGTTGTTCAGCGTCGGTGCGCTCTGCGGGCTGAGCGCCACTTTCACCTGTAAAAACTGGTTCAGCAGCTGGAAGTGGCGCGCCGGCAGCGGATCGTTGGTTTTCACACCCGCCAGATCGAACAGCGTTTGCCAGATTTTAGCCGGCGCTTCGCCGGTGGCGGCACTGAGTTTGGTGATCTGCTGCTGCAGGCTTTGATGCTCTGCGGGCAGCAGCGGGCGATCGCTGGTGGCGGTTTGCTGCGGCTGGGGAATGGTCAGGCCGCCGGTCTGCAACAGATTCAGCACTTGCTGCAGCTGCGGCGGGCTCAACTGGCTCAGCACCGTATGGCCGAACTGCTGGCGAATAAAGTCGCTGACCGCCTGGCGGTTGTTGCCCAGGGGCAGTAATTCGGCCAGCTGTTGCAACAGCTGGCGCCCGGCGTGGTTTTGCTGCGCCTGCGTCAGGCGCGTTTGCAGCAGCTGTTCCGCCGGTTGAAAATGGCGCGCCAGCAGTTCGCCGCCGTTGTCGGCGCCAAGATCGTGACGCAGAGACGCCCAGATCTCCGCCGACTTTGCCGGGCTGAGCGTCATGATTTTCACGATCAGTTTTTCCAGCGTCGTGCGCTGCGCCGGAGAGAGGGGTTGATCGTCAGTGGCCGCCGTTTTGCCCGGGGAGGGAGGGCGCTCGCCGGCGATTGGGGTGCCCGGCCCACTCAAAGGTTGCATATCACCAGTCCTTCGCTGTGTATCCCCGCAGTGTGCCTGGAGGAGAGAATCGTCATCGTACCCGGCGAAAAGCGCAGGCTTACCCTCTATGATACCTGTAATTCGCCGCCATCAATACCGCCGCTCAGACATTTCTTTACCGACAAAACGTTGCTAATCGCGTCTGCGCCGCTAAGATAACCCCAGATCTGAACATGAGGATGGCATGGTTAAACGGCAGCGGATTGCAAAATGGTTTTTATGCCTGGCTTGCCTGGTGGTGCTGACGTGCATGACCCAGCGTATGGCGGGCCTGCATGCGCTGCAGCAAACGCTGGGGATCCCGGCGGCCACTGCCGTTCAGCCCAGCGACGCCGCCGCCGAAGCGCAGCCGACGCCCTGTGAGCTGAGCGCCAAATCATTGCTGGCCGCGCCGCCGGTAATGTTCGAAACCGTGCTGTTCGGGCTGGGGCTGCTGCTGGCGCTGTTGGCGCCGACCATGGCCGCGCGCCTGCGCATTCCTCCTCCCCGCGTCATCTCACCGCCCACCCTCAGGGTGCACCTTCGATTATGCGTCTTCCGTGAATGAGTTAATCGCCCGTTTTTCGCGGTGAATTAATCATTTATGGAGAATTAACATGTTGAAAATTATCAGGCTGGCCTGCGCTTGCCTGTTTATGCTGTGGCTGCCTGCCTTGCAGGCGGCGGACAGCGGCTGGCTGCAGAACCCGGCCAACGATCATGCCAAGGTGCGGCTGCGCGCCGACACGTCACAGCCGGGAGAGACCCGTCTGCTGCTGTCGGTCGAGCTGCAAAAAGGCTGGAAAACCTACTGGCGCTCTCCAGGCGAAGGCGGCATCGCGCCGGCTATCGTCTGGCAGGGCAACCCGCCGCCCGCAACCTGGCACTGGCCGACGCCGCAGCGTTTCGAGGTGGCCGGCATTTCCACCCAGGGCTATCACGATCGGGTCACGCTGCCGATCGTGATGCCAGGCCAGGTGTCCGGCCCGCTGGCGGGCACCCTGACGCTGTCCACTTGCAGCAATGTCTGCATTCTGACCGACTACCCGTTCAGCCTGGATCTGACCATGCCGAACGATCCGCTGTTTAACCACGATTTCGCGCAGGCGATGGGGCAGGTGCCGATCGCCGCCGGGTTGGCGGAAAGCGTCAAGGCCGGTTACCGCAGCGGCGAGCTGCAGATTTCCGCCGAACGCGCCGCCGGTTGGCAGCAACCCGCGCTGTTCTTCGATACGCTAGCGGATGCCGATCTCGGCAAGCCGCAGGTCGAGACCGACGGTGCTCAGCTGTTGGCGCGAGTGCCGGTCAGCGACGGTTGGGGCGATGCGGCGCCGGATCTGCGCGGCAAAACGCTGACGTTGGTGATTGACGACGGCGGCATGGCGCAGCAGATTACGCTGCCGATTGGCGATCCGCTGGCCGCGCCTGCCGGTGCGGCGTTCCCGTTATGGCAAGCGGTATTGATGGCGCTGGCGGGTGGGTTAATCCTCAACCTGATGCCGTGCGTGCTGCCAGTGCTGGGCATCAAGCTCGGTTCTATCCTGCAGGTGGAGCATCGCGATCGGCACAGCGTTCGTTTGCAGTTCCTGGCGTCGTCGCTGGGTATCGTCGCCTCGTTTATGGCGTTGGCCTTGCTGATGACGCTGCTGAGACTCGGCAACCACGCGCTTGGCTGGGGTATTCAGTTCCAGAATCCGTGGTTTATCGGCTTTATGGTGCTGGTGACGCTGCTGTTCAGCGCCAACCTGTTTGGCCTGTTCCATCTGCGCCTCTCATCCGATCTGAATACCTCACTGGCCACCCATAACGGGCACGGTCTGAGCGGCCATTTCTGGCAGGGCGCGTTCGCTACGCTACTGGCGACGCCGTGCTCGGCGCCGTTTCTCGGCACGGCGGTGGCCTTCGCGCTGGCGGCGTCGCTGCCGGTGCTGTGGGGCATGTTCATCGCACTCGGCATCGGCATGAGCCTGCCGTGGCTGCTGATCGCCGCCTGGCCTTCGCTGGCGCTGCGCTTGCCGCGCCCCGGCCGCTGGATGAATACCGTCAAGCTGGCGATGGGGTTGTTGATGCTGGCGTCGTCGCTGTGGCTGCTGAGCCTGCTGAGCAATCATATCGGCGTGCAGGCCACGCTGTGGCTGGGGGCGCTGGCGCTGCTGGCGTTGCTGCTGGCAGTATGGCGTCAGCAGGGAGCACGGTTAGCGGCCGAGCTGGCGGCGGGCACGTTGGTGCTGGCTGGCGTGGCCTTGTTGGCCGGCTCGCTGACCGCCGGCCTGTGGCGCCAACCGTTGCAGGATCGGGTGCAGTGGCAACCGCTGAGCGAACAGGCGATTGCCGAGGCGCTGGCCCAGCATAAGCGGGTGTTCGTCGACGTGACCGCCGACTGGTGCGTGACCTGTAAAGCCAACAAATTCAATGTGCTGCTGCGCGATGACGTACAGCGCGCGCTGAGCGCCGACGATGTGGTCGCGCTGCGCGGCGACTGGAGCCGCCCGTCGGCCGACATCAGCGCCTTCCTGCAAAAGCGCGGCAGCGTCGCCGTGCCTTTCAACCAAATCTATGGCCCCGGCAGCCCGGACGGCGAGGTGTTATCCCCGCTGTTGACCCGTGACGCCGTGCTGCAAACGCTCTCCCATGCCAAAGGAACCGAACAATGAAAAAGCTACTGATTTTACTGATGATCATCGCCGCCCCGGCGTGGGCCGCCGAGCCTTTCACCCCGGCGCAAGAGGCGCGCATTAAAGAGATGATCCGCGAAACGCTGGTGTCCAACCCGGACATTCTGGCGCAGGCGGTGGACGCCTGGCAGCAGCAGACCGCAGGCCAGCAAATCAGCCAGGCTATCAAGCAGAATGCCAAAACGCTGTATCAGGATCCGGCCAGCCCGCGCCTGGGCGCCGCCAACGCCAAACTGACGCTGGTGACCTTTACCGACTATAACTGCCCGTACTGCAAGCGGTTTGATCCGATGCTGGAGAAGATCGTCAAGCAATACCCGGATGTGGCGCTGGTGGTGAAGCTATTGCCGTTCAAGGGCGAAAGCTCGGTCAGCTCGGCGCGCGTGGCGCTCACCACCTGGCAGCAGCATCCGGATCAATTCTGGGCTTTGCACCAGCGGCTGATGGCGAAAAAGGGCTTCCACGACAAGGCCAGCATCGCCGCCGCGCAAGAAAAAACCGGCGTCAAGGCGGTGGCTCCGAGCGAACAAAGCATGACCACGCTGCGCACCAATATGGAATTGGCGGAACAATTGGGCGTACAAGGGACGCCGGCGACGCTGATTGGCGATCAAATGCTGCCGGGGGCGGTGTCCTATGAAGAGCTGGAAACGATGGTGAAGCAGCAGCTGGCGAAGGCCAACCATGGCTAAGCTCAAGCGCTGGGGGCGCGAGTTGCTGCTGCTGGCGCTGATCGTACTGGCGGTGGTCACGGTAATGGATTGGCTGAACGCGCCGCAGGCGCCGTCGGCCTTCGATGCCCAGACGCTGACCACGTTGGACGGTGAGCGTGTATCGTTGGCGCAGCTCAGCCATGAACGGCCGCTGCTGGTTTACTTCTGGGGCAGTTGGTGCGGCGTCTGCCGTTTCACCACGCCGGACGTCGCCCGTTTGCAGGCGACGGGCGGCAACGTGCTGACCGTCGCGCTGCGCTCGGGCGACGATACCCAGGTGAAACAGTGGCTGGCACGCAAACGGCTGGCGCTGCCGGTGGTCAACGATCCGGCCGGTACGCTGTCGGCGCAGTGGCAGATTGGTGTGACGCCGACCTTCGTGGTGATCTCGCAGGGCAAAGTGGTGCAGAGCACCACCGGCTGGACCAGTTACTGGGGGATGAAGCTGCGGCTGTGGTGGGCCGCCGTCTAACCGGCGTTTTTCTCTGTTATCACTTCCTCAATCGCCCGGCCTAGCCGGGCGATACCTTCTTCAATCTGCGGCGGCGAGTTGGCGGCAAAGTTTAGCCGCAGACTGTGCGCGCCCAGCTGTTCCTGGGCATAAAAGCATTCGCCGCGCGCGAAAGTGACGCCGTGTCGCCAGGCCACCGGCATCAGTTCGGTGGTGGTTACCGTCGCGGGCAGCGTCAGCCAGATAAACAAGCCGCCTTGCGGCGTTTCGAAACGGCACCCCGGCGGCAACCGCCGTTGCAACGCGTCGATCATCACTTCCAGATGGCGGCGGTAGACGCGCCCGGCGCGCCGCAGCTGCTTGTCGTAACGGCCGACGGTGACGAACGCGTCCAGTGCCCGCTGGATCAGACTGGAGCTGGTGAAGCTGTCGACGTGTTTCAGCCTGGCGAAACGCTGATAGTGTTCGCTGTCCGCCACCAGATAGCCGATGCGCATGCTGGGCAGCAGCATCTTGGAGAAAGTGCTGACGTAGATCACCGCGCCCGGCTGCGCCAGCGCGCGCAGCGACGGCAGCTGCTTGCCCTGGTAACGCAGATCGCCGACGAAATCGTCCTCCAGGATCACCACGCCGGCCTGTTGGGCGATCGCCAGTAGGCGTCGCCGACGCACCTCGCTCAGGCAGCGGCCGGTCGGGTTGTGGAAATTGGGGATGGTGTAGATCAGTTTAGGGCGGTGGCGTTCCAGCAACTCGGGCAATCGTTCGACCAGCATGCCGTGGCGATCGCCGGGCACGGTGACGATATTGATGCGGTGCTGGCGCAGCAGGCCCAGCGCTTCGGCGTAGGTCGGCTCTTCGACGATCACCGTATCACCCGGCGCCAGCAGGCTTTGCACCACCAGACTGATGGCATGCTGCGAGCCGTTGGTGATCAGCACCTGTTCCGCCTGCGTGGGGATACCCTGTGCGCTGAGGATGCGGCTCAGCGTATCGCGCAGCGGGTAGTAGCCGCAGTACTCCCCGTAGCTGAAGGCTTCTTCCGCATGGCGGCTGAGCACCGACAGCAGCACTTTGCGAAACGCCTCCAGCGGAAACACCTTAGGGCTGCCGACGCCGGCGGCGAAGTTGATCAGCCCCTCGGGCAGCGGGGCGTCGGCATAGCCGTCCAGCCGCGAGGTGAGGGTGGTGAAGCTTTCCAGCGGGAAGGGGGTATCGCTGCTCGGCCGGGCTGGGCGCGCCTGCGTCTGCGGGTGCGCAACATAGGCGCCGCTGCCGCGCCGCTGATGCAAAAAGCCCTTGGCCGCCAGCTCGGCGTAGGCGTTATCCACCGTTAAACGGCTGACCGCCAGCTCGGCCGCCAGCGTGCGCGTCGAGGGCAGCTTGTCGCCATCGACGAACACGCCGGTAAGGATGGCGCGCCGCAGCGCTTCTTCGATCTGTAAATAGAGCGGAACGTCCTGCTCGCGATCTAACGGGATGTGCATGCAAAATTGGCCCGGTTAGGGAGAGATATTTTCACTATACCCCATGTCATCAGGGCTTCAAGCGCAGAAAAGTGGCCTGTATGACAACGCCGTAAAGTGGCTATAGTGAGAAAAAATGGCCGAGTTACACTCTGTGCCTGAGTATTTATGTCGCCATTTCTCCGAGGATCTCATGTCATTACCGTCAGGCGTTTCCGCCCGGCCTTTGCTGCCCGGCGCGCGTCTCTTTCAGGGCAGCCGCCAGGGTTACGTCATCGCCATTATCAGCGCCATGCTGCTGGCCTTTACCGCCATCATCATTCGAGCGCTGACCGAGTACTATCACCTGCCGACTTTCGTGCTGGCGTTCTGGCGCGCGGCGCTGGTGGCGCTGGTGCTGTTGCCGCTGCTGTTGGTGGTGAAACCGCAGTGGGCGCGCCTGCGCCGTGAACAGGTATTGTTCTACGCGCTTTACGGGCTGCTGCTGGCGCTGTTCAACAGCCTGTGGACGCTGTCGGTGGCGCTGAACGGCGCATCGGTGGCGACCATTCTGACCTACTGCTCGGTGGGCTTTACCGTGTTCCTCGGCTGGGTGATGTACAGCGAACGCCTGACGCTGCGCCAACTGCTGGTGATCGCCATCAGCCTGGGCGGTTGTTTCTTGGTCAGCAACGGCGACAGCATGGGCAACCAGCACTTCGACTTGTTGGGGCTGCTGGTGGGGATGCTGTCGGGCATCGGCTATACCCTGTATACCCTCGGCGGGCGGGTGGCCAGCGAACGGGGCTATCCGGTGTGGAACACCATTTTGTACGTTTTCGGTTTTTCGGCACTGTATCAGCTGGTGTTCAACGCGGCGCTGACGGCGTTCCCGCTGGCGGCGTTCCACGGCATGGCCGGCTCTCTGTGGTTCCTGTCGCACGGCGCGCAGGGCATTCAGTGGAGCGGCTGGCTGTTGCTGCTGGCGCTGGCCGCCGGGCCGACGCTGTTGGGCTTCGGGTTGTATAACATCAGCCTGAAAACGCTGCCGCTGGCCGTAGCCAACCTGATCCTGTCGTTGGAGCTGGTTTTCACCGCGGCGATCGCCTATTTCCTGCTGGGGGAAAACATGAATCAGCTGCAGCTGCTGGGCAGCGCGCTGGTGATGGGCGGGGTGCTGCTGTTGAAAAGCAAGACCGCCGAGGCGTGATCGGCTACCATTACGCCTCGCAAGAGAGGCGGTAATGATGAATAACCCGAGATTGAAACGAGCGCTTATCGCTTGAATGGCCGTGTTGAGTGAACGACAACACGGCCACAGACATTCCGTTCCGTGGCTTTTATTCCCGTAACAAGAGAATACGCCATGTCCGAAAAACACTGGTCCAACACCGAACTGCTGCATCAGACGGTGACCAACCCGAATATCATCGTCAAAGGCACCCACAGCTACTACAGCGACTGTTGGGATAACGGCTTCGAACGCTCGGTAGTGCGCTATCTGCACGGCGACGCGGTCAGCCGGCAATGGCAGCCGCTGGGTGACATAGATCGCTTGCTGATCGGCGATTATGTGTGCATCGCGGCCGAAGCGGTGATCCTGATGGGGGGTAATCACACCCACCGTATCGACTGGTTGAGCCTGTACCCCTTTATGGAAACCATCAAACGGGCGTACCGCCCCAAAGGCGACACCCGGCTGGGGGACGGTTGCTGGATTGGCATGCGGGCGATGTTGATGCCAGGGGTATCGATAGGCGAAGGGGCGATCGTCGCCGCTGGCAGCGTGGTGGCCGGCGATGTTGAGCCTTATGCCATCGTCGGCGGTAACCCGGCGAGGTTTATCCGTTGGCGATTCGCGCCGGAAGTTATCGCGCGGTTGCTTGCGTTGCGCCTCTATGACTTGTCCGAGGCGGACTTTGCGGTGGTACAGCCTTTGCTGGTCGACAATGATATTGCGGCCGTAGAGCGGGCGATATGCAACATTAAGCGTTATTAAATGAAAAGGACGGGGTAATGACCCCGTCCGAGAGTGACTGAGATAATCGGGCCAAGTGTACCAGAAACTCTCCGACTGTTAATCCTCGCTCCACGGCAGCCGTATAACTGCATTATAGAAATGCAATGTATATAATAGCATTGCCTGAGAAAGGTCCTGGGTCTACGGTATTATTGGCTGTCAGTTTTGCTTTTAGATTGATATTTTTCTGTTGGCCGCCAGTCAAAGAATAATCCACGCCTGTCCATGCGGAATTTCCATCTAAAAAAAGCGTCGAATAAAAATTTTTGGTGTTTCTGAAATAAATATTTCCATCGCCTAATGTAGATTGGGCATATATTTTTACCGTGCCTGACTGAGTGCATCCGATTGTTCCATAAATCGTTCTCTCCATCCCGGAAATCTCGTCCTGCGAAAGCGTACCAAAATCTATCACAGGAGGGAGATTCACATCACAAGATTGGTTTTGGGGAGGCAATTTGCCGCAAACAGAATTAGGCCATAAAAACGCCCCCCCGGCTAGTGATGGCGTATGTACATAAAAAAGCCCAACGCAACTGGCATCCCTACCGTTCACCAGGTAGGGTCGCGAGGTCCATGGAATGCCAAAGGAGTTTTTCCAGGCGATCTCTATTTCTTTTGCGGTTCTATATTTTTCAATTCGAAGACAATTTTTAGAGTCTATACATGAGCCATGTAGCCCAGGATTTCGGGTACTGTATTTGACATCAGGGCCAATAAAACAAGACGACCATCCATAACAAGGATTGAGATCAGAAGGGTTCTCATCCCACGCAACCAACGATTGAACAACCGTTAGGTTAACAAAAGATACGGGAAGCATATATGCGCCAGCTATAGCTTGTTGAGATAATAAAAATGTGCAGCAAAAAATAAATATTCTAAACATTATAACTCCTGATTTTATATTTATCTTCCCTATTGATTGTCATCTATAATGCCGCCCATGTTTTGGTGGATTTATAGAGAATATCGGCATCACATTATCATGTGTCTGAGTGAACAGCAATAATGTAGGTTCTCGAATTAGCTGGTTGATTTAGTCTGGGTTTTTATTTTTATGATTAAATAAAAAGTATAATTAATGACAATGTAATAGCTCAGGTTACTTTCTTCACTCTCTCCGTCAATAACGATATAAAAGGGTCACGTAGAGTGTGTGTGGGGGGAGGAGGAGGGGCCAAATGTAGTGGCAAAAATTGATAGCCGTTATCAGGTTAAAAAACGGTATCAAAAAGGTAACGGACATCTGTAATGGATCAATCGCGGACAACAAAAGTTTTTGCGTGTTTAGACATGAAAAATCCAGAGTCAAAAGTCTGGCTCTGGATTTTTTCTCTGGTCGGCTTATTCAAGCTCTCTCAAACGATCGGCATCAGAGATCATAACACCGCCCGTTTCGCATTACTCGGCCTTGGCCTCGGCCACCGGTTGGCGGCGTTTACGCATCAGGCGCAGCAGCGGCGGCAGCGCCAGTACCGCGACCGCCAGCACCAGCAGCGTTTGCGCGATGCTGCTGCTCCACAGGATGCCGAATTCGCCGTTGCTGATCGACAGCGCGCGGCGCAGGTTCTGCTCCAGCATCTCACCCAGAACAAAGCCCAGAATCAGCGGCGACATCGGGAAGTGCATTTTCCGCAGGATATAGCCGAACACGCCCAACCCCACCATCAACAGCAGGTCGAAGGTGGTGCTGTGCACCGCATAAACCCCCACCGCGGAAACTGCGGCGATCGCCGGCACCAGGAACCACAGCGGAATGGTCAGCATGCGGGTGAACAGGCCGACCAGCGGCAGGTTCATGATCAGCAGAATGACGTTAGCGATCAGCAGCGCGGCGATCAGCCCCCAGACGATATCCGGCTGTTCGGTGAACATCGCCGGGCCGGGGGTGATGTTGTACAGCGTCAGCGCGCCCATCATCACCGCCGTGGTGCCGGAACCCGGCACCCCCAGCGTCAGCATCGGAATGAATGAGCCGCAGGCCGAGGCGTTGTTGGCCGCTTCCGGCGCCGCTACGCCGCGGATGTCGCCCTTGCCGAAGGTGTCGCTGTTACCGCTGATTTTCTTCTCGGTCATGTAGGTCAACGCGCTGGCGATGGTGGCGCCGGCGCCCGGCAGAATGCCGACGAAGAAACCGATCACCGACGAGCGCAGGGTCGGGCCGGCGCACTGCGCCGCCTCTTTGCGGTTGAACAGCAACCGGCCGGTTTTACGCACCAGCTTTTGCCCGGCGCTGGTGCTTTCCAGCATCAGCAGGATTTCGCTGACCGAGAACAGGCCGATCACCACCACGATAAACTGCACGCCGTCGGAGAGGTGCACGCTGTCGAAGGTAAAGCGGTAAACGCCGGTGTTGGCGTCGACGCCCACCGTCGCCAGCCCCAGGCCGATCAGCGCCGCCAGCAGCGATTTCAGCGGGTTTTGGCTCATCATGCTGCCGAGGCAGGCGATGGCGAACACCATCAGGGCGAAATACTCCGCCGGGCCGAAGGCCAGCGACCAGCGGGCCAGCAGCGGCGCGAACAGGATGATGCCGCCGATGGCGATCATCGATCCGACGAACGAACTGACCGCCGAGATGGACAGCGCCACGCCGGCGCGCCCCTGCTGCGCCATCGGGTAGCCGTCCAGCGCGGTCATGATCGCCGCCGCGTCGCCCGGCACGTTGAGCAGAATCGACGAGATGCGGCCGCCGTACTCGCAGCCGATATACACCGTCGCCAGCAGGATTAGCGCCGATTCGGCCGGCAGCTTGAGGGCAAATGCCAGCGGCAGCAGGATCGCCACGCCGTTGATCGGCCCGAGGCCCGGCAGCAGGCCGACGATGGTGCCGACGAAGCAGCCGATCAGGGCGATAATCAGGTTCTGCGGCACCAGCGCCACTTCGAACCCTTGGGTCAAATACATCCAGGTATCCATCATCGCTCCCGTTAGCTCAGCCAGATGCCGAGCGGCAGTGTGACATCGAGAAGTTGGTCAAAGGCGTAGTACAGCGCTGCGCCCATGACGACGCCGGAGAGGGCCGCCGCCGGCAGGCTGGCCTGAAACAGCAGGCCGATGCTGAACGTCAGCAGCGCGGTCGCCAGCGGAAAGCCCAGCCATTCAAAGCCCCAGGCATACAGCACCAGGGTGATCACCAGCACCAGCAGCCGCTGCAGCACCTTGTGGTGCGGCCAGTCCACCGCCTGTGGGCGGCGCAGCAGCAACAGGGCCGCGCACAGCGCCATCAGGCTGAGGATCGCCAGCGGGAAAGGGCGCGGCCCCAGCGGTTCATAGCTGTATTCGCTTTGAATGCCCCAGCCGATGAACAGCCCGCCGATACACAGCAGCAGCCAAAAGCCGGCAAAAATACGATCGCTCATGGTTTTCCCCTGCGGTTATTTGGCCAGGCCGAACACTTTCGCCTGCTCACGGTATTGGGCAACCTGATTCTTCACGTAGGCGTCCAGCTCTTTGCCGGTCATGTTGAATTCGAACAGGCCGCGCAGATCGCGTTGCTGCTTGAATTCATCGGTCGCCATCATTTTCTGGAAGGTGTCGATCCACCACTGATACTCTTCATCGCTGACTTTCGGCCCGACGTAGAAGCCGCGAATGATCGGCCACACCAGGCTGTACCCCTGTTCTTTGGCGGTCGGAATGTCGGCCAACTGGCCAGGCAAACGTTGCTCGGCATACACCGCCAGCACGCGGATTTTGTCGCCCTGCAGGTAAGGCACCATCTCGCTCAGATCACCGGAAACTGCCTGAATATGATTGCCCAACAGCGCGGTGACCGGCTCGCCGCCGCCTTCGAACGCCACGTAGCGCATCTTGCGCGGATCCACGCCGACTTCGCGCGCCAGCAGCGCAGTTTTCATCCAGTCCTGGCTGCCGATGGAGGCGCCGGCGCCGAACACCACGCTGTTGGGATCTTTTTGGAAGGCGTCCATCAGGTCTTTCAGAGTCTTGTAAGGCGAGTCGGCGCGCACCGCGATCATGCCGTAGTCGGTTCCGACCGCCGCCAGCCATTTCACGTCGTCCACGTTGTAGCGGCCGAACTTGCCCTGGGCCAGATTGAGCAGCGAGCCGCCGGAGAAGGCCACCACGGTGCCGAACTCCGCCGGTCGCTGCGCGACGATGGCGTTGTAGGCCACCGCGCCGACGCCGCCGGGCATATAGGTGACGCGCATCGGTTTATCGATCGCCTTGGTGTCCTGCAACGACACCTGAATCAGCTTGCAGGTCAGATCGAAACCGCCGCCGGGCTTGGCCGGCGCAATACATTCGGTGCGTTTGGGCGCTTCCACGGCAAAGGCCTGAGAGGCTGCCAGCAACAGTGCGGCGGCGGTAAAGGTACGGGTCATTATTTTTTTCATTGTGGCTTGCCCTCGGTATTGTTCTGGTTGTGAATCCCGCAGAGCGCGGTTGCAGGATTGTTAAAACAACAACCTTTCATTTACCTTTCAGTGGCCGGAAAAGTTTCCAGTCTGTGATTAGGGTCTCTTGTCGCCAGTGAATCACGGGTGCGCTACCATAGAAATGCGGGCAGGAACAGGGCGCAAAACCGGCCAAAATCCTGCGTAATATCAGGTTTGCCGTTCTGCTTTCGCGATAAAATCATGATCAGTGAAATGAATAGAGACGCAGTGATATGTTTTCGTTAGGGAAATTATTTGGTGGTAGGGACAGCGCCAAAGTATGCGCGATTAAACGGTTGCCTGAGGTCTATGCGGAGATGGTCGGTGAAACCGGGCAGTGCCGTTTGAAGCGACTGCGTGCCGACGTTGGCGTGTTTGAGCTGCATTTCGTCAACGCCGACGGTGAAAAGTATGCCTGCCAGATGACCGCCTGCGTGACCGGCATCGATCTGGTATTTGCCGTCAACAATCGCTCCGTGCTGGTTTCTTCGCCGTTTACCGCCGACAAGCTGCGCCCGGTACTGGACATTGCCGTGGCCGATAGCCCCATTCCGCTGATTTGACATCGTCCTGCGATCGCGCTCTATACGCATAATTGTGTGCCAGCTCCCAAAACTGGCGGCGCGGCGCTCTTTTATCCCCTTATTTTCCATGCCATTCTCTGTTATCGACCTGTTAACAAGCGCGATATTGGCGCCAGGTTGTTCAGATAAATCAATGGAATGGGAACATGCGACTGTTATTGGTTGAAGATCACCCCGAGCTGTCTCACTGGTTGCAAAAGGCGCTGACCGGCGCCGGCTTTGCCGTCGACGTCGCCCCGGACGGCGTGGCAGCGGATCACCTGCTGCTCAACGAACGCTATGCGCTCGCGGTGCTGGATGTGGCGCTGCCGCGTATGAACGGTCTGGATTTGCTGGCGCGCCTGCGCAAGCGCGGGCAGGATCTGCCGGTGCTGCTGCTGACGGCGCGCACCGACGTGGCCGACCGGGTAAAAGGCCTGAATCTGGGGGCGGACGATTACCTCACCAAGCCGTTCGAACTGGACGAGCTGGAAGCGCGTATTCGGGCGCTGCTGCGCCGCAGCGTCGGCGCCCCGCAGCCGGCGTTGCAGTACGGCGCGTTGACCTATCACGACGAAGGCTATTTTCTGCTGGAGAGCAAACCGCTGGCGCTGACGCCGCGTGAGCTGGCGGTGTTGACCGCGTTGATGCACCGGCGCGGCCGCCCGGTGGCCAAGCAACAGCTGTTCGAGCAGGTATTTACGTTGTCCGACGAGGCCAATCCGGAGAGCATCGAGCTTTACGTACACCGCCTGCGGAAAAAGCTGCAGGGCAGCGACGTGGCGATCGTCACGCTGCGTGGCCTGGGTTACAGCCTGGAGCTGTGCGATGCGGTGGTTTAACGCGCCGCGTTCGCTGTTCTATCAACTGCTATTGTTTTTTGGCCTGCCGCTGCTGGCGTTGGGCGGCATCTCTATCTACACCCACTATTTCAGCGCCATGAGCGCCGCCACCCTGGCTTACGATCGCACGCTGCTGGCGTCGGCGCGCACCGTAGCGGAGCGACTGGTGGTGCGCGAAGGCAAGCTGGCGGTTGATGTGCCCTATGTGGTGCTCGACAGCTTCGAGCGCAACATGAACGATCAGCTGTATTACGAGGTGATCTCGCCGCAGGGGAAAAGCATCTCGGGCTATGACGATTTGCCGCCTTTGCCGCCCCATATCCCGCGTTCCACGCTCTACCCGGCGCTGGTGCATTTTTATGATGCGGAATACCTCGGCAGGCCGATCCGCGTGGCGGCGCTGTTTCAACCGGTCAACGAGTCGGGCGTGAGCGGCATGGCGACCATTCTGGTGGCGGAAACCCTGGAGTCGCGCCGTTACCTGGCGCGGCAGATGATGATCGCGGCGCTGCTGAGCCAGGGCACGGTGGTGGCGTTAACCCTGATCCTGGCGTTCGCATTGCTCAAGCGGGTGTTGAAGCCGATGCGTAAGCTCTCCGGTATCATGCTGCGGCGCGATCCGGGCGAGCTGACGCCCTTGCCGCGGGTATTGCCATGGTCGGAGATGCAGCCGCTGCTGGTGGCGTTTAATCGTTACATCGAACGGCTGCGGCTGATGGTGGCACGTCAGGAGCGCTTCAGCGCCGACGCTTCGCACCAACTGCGCACGCCGCTGGCGGTGTTGAAGACTCAGGTTGGGGTAGCGCTGGCCAGTGACCGGCCGCAGCAGTGGCGCGAAAGCCTGCAGGCGATGAGCGCGACGCTGGATAATACCGTGTCGCTGACCGACCGCCTGCTGCATCTTTCACGCCTGAAGGCCAGCGAGCACCAGGCCGATCGTAAGTTGCAACCGGTCAACCTGGCGCAGGTGCTGCGCGACGCCTGCTTTTCCCGCTTGCCGCAGGCGCGCAGTAAACAGATCGATCTCGGGTTCGAAGGCGAGGCGGCGTGTCAAGTGGCGGGGGAGCCGCTGCTGTTGGCCGAGCTGTGCGCCAACCTGCTGGACAACGCGCTGAAATATACACCGCGTCAGGGCGTGGTGACCGCTCGCCTCACGCAGGATAAGGCGGCAGGGGAAGGCGTGCTGGAGATAGAAGACAGCGGCCCCGGCATCGCCTTGCAGGACAAGGCGCTGGCGCTGCAGCCGTTTCACCGGCTGGACAACGTGGGCGATCAGCCGGGCGCCGGATTGGGACTGGCGTTGGTGAAAGACATCACCGCGTATCACGGCACCCGCCCGGAGCTGTTGAGCTCTGCCGCGCTGGGCGGCCTGTTGGTGCGGGTGCGTTTCAGGCTGCTGCCTTAAGCCTGTTCTTTGCAGGACTCTGCGTTGGCCGCCGGGGCTTTGGCTTTACGCGTCAGCGGCGTGCGCAGCCGCTGCGACAGGATAACGCCCAGCAGGGTAATGCCGCCGCCGATCAGGTGGTAACCGTGCAACTGCTCATGCAGGAACAGCACGGCGATAGCGGCGGTAAACACCGGTGCCAGGTTCATGAAGATCGAGGCGGTGTTGGCGCCCAGGCGCATCACGCCCTGGATCCACAGGAACGGGGCGATGATCGAAGCCGGAATGCCGGCGAACAGCACCAGCGGCAGGTTATGGCCGTTCAAGCCGACATCCTGCGCCATCAGGAAATTAGGCAGTAACAACAGCACGCCGAACAGGATCTGCACGTACAACGATTGCCAGTTCGGCAGCGCGATGGCCCAGCGTTTGGTCAACACGCCATACAGCGCGTACGAGGCGGTGGCGAGCAGCATCATCAATTCCCCTTTGCCGATACCGTGCTGCAACAGCACGCCGGGCTGACCGCCGCTGACCAGCCAGATCAGGCCGCAGAAGGAGAGTATGCTGCCGAGCAGCACGCCGACGGTTGGCGCAATGCGCAGCAGAACGATGCTGATCAGGATGGTCAGCAGCGGGATCAGCGACACGATGATGCCCATAAACAGCGCGCTGACGCTGTGCGCGGCGTAATAGGCCAGGCTTTGGTACAGCACCATGCCCAGCAGGCCGAGGATCATCAGCTTCCACCAGTTGGCGCGCACCTGCGCCCAGTTGCGCAGCACGCCCGGCAGCACGAACGGCGTGAGGGCAATCAGCGCCAGCAGCCAGCGGTAGAGCGAGATGGCCGCCGGATCGATGGCGGTGGCGGAGAGTTTGCTGACGACGGCATTAATCGACCAAATCAGCACGGCCAACAGCGGGAAGAGCATATTCATGATAATTATTCTCAATAACGTCCAACATGCTGGCTAGTCTACGCGTGTCCGGTTTATCATATATAGTGATATCCAGACAAAAATCGGCGTAAACAAGACAAATCACGGGACGAAACCATGCCAGAAATCCGCCATTTCCCCGAGTCGTTGATCCCGGCGCCCAACCCGGTACAGTTCCGCTGCGAGGAGTTCAACGCGCGCACCGAATTCCAGCCGCACAGCCACACCTGGGGTCAGTTGATGTGGGTTAAAGCCGGGGTGATGGTGCTGCGCATCGGCGGGCAGCGCTTTCTGGCGCCGCCGGAGTTCGTGCTGTGGGCGCCGGCCGGCATCGAACACTCCTGCTATAACCAGCGGCTGGCGCAGTGCCGCATGGTGGACATCACGCCGGCGCTGTGCACCGGCATGCCGGCCGACCCCTGTCTGGTGAGCGTAACGCCGATATTCCGCGCCATCGCCGAGGATTTCTATGCGCGCAAGCAGTACATTCCGCAGGCGGAGGCGGATTTGCGTCTCTGCCAGGTGCTGATCGATCAGCTGCGCCTGTCGCCGCGCCAGCAAACCTATCTGCCGTCGTCGGACGACAAGTTCTTGGCGCCGGTGCTGGAAGCGTTGGAGCATTGTCCGGCGGACAACACCTCGCTGGCGGCGTGGGCGGCTCGGGTCTACACCACCGAGCGCACGCTGTCGCGACGCTGCCAACAGGATCTGGGCATGTCGTTCAGCGAATGGCGCCAGCGCCTGCGGTTCCTGCATGCCGTCTCCCTGCTCGAGCAGGGCAAGACCGTGCAGGACGTGGCGTTGGACGTCGGCTACAGCTCCGCGTCGGCCTTTATCGTCATGTTCCAGCAGATCGCCGGCACTACCCCTGAGCGCTTTCGCCGTGCCTGATTCAGTGGCACACTATTTCGCAGACAAATAGCCGTAAACCGTCGGAGAACGCAGTGAAAATTCTGGTTGATGAAAATATGCCGTACGCGGCCGAGCTGTTCAGCCGCCTGGGCGAGGTGCAGGCGGTACCGGGCCGCCCGATCCCGCTCGAGGCGCTGGCGGATGCCGATGCGCTGATGGTGCGTTCGGTCACCAAGGTCAATGAAGCCTTGTTGGCCGGCAGCCATATCGACTTTGTCGGCACCGCCACCGCCGGCACCGATCACGTCGATGAAGCCTGGCTGCAACGTCAGGGCATCGGCTTTTCCGCCGCGCCGGGCTGCAACGCTATCGCGGTGGTCGAGTATGTGTTCTCTGCCTTGATGCTGCTGGCCGAACGCGACGGCTTCCACCTGCGGGATAAAACCGTCGGCATCGTCGGCGTGGGCAACGTTGGTTCCCGTCTGGATGCTCGCCTCAAAGCGCTGGGCGTGCGCACGCTGCTGTGCGATCCGCCGCGTGCCGATCGCGGCGACGCCGGGGAATTCTGGCCGTTGGAGAAGCTGGTGGCCGAGGCCGACGTGCTGACCTTCCATACGCCGCTGAATAAATCCGGCCCATACCATTCGCTGCATCTGGCGGACGCCGAGCTGTTGGCGGCCCTGCCGGACAACCGCATTCTGATCAACGCCTGCCGCGGGCCGGTGGTGGATAACGCCGCCTTGCTGCAGGCGCTGGAAAAGGGCAAAAAGCTGAGCACGGTGCTGGACGTGTGGGAACCGGAGCCGGATCTCGCCTTACCGCTGCTGGCGCGGGTGGATATCGGTACCGCGCACATCGCTGGGTACACGCTGGAAGGCAAGGCGCGCGGCACCACCCAGGTGTTCGAGGCGTTCAGCCGCCATCTGGGGCAGCCGCAACAGGTGGCGCTGGCCTCGCTGTTGCCGGTGCCGGAGTTCAGCCAGATCCGCCTCAATGGGCCGCTGGATGAAGCGCGGTTAAAACGATTGATGCACTTGGTGTATGATGTGCGCCGCGATGATGCGCCGCTGCGCAAAGTCGCTGGGCAACCGGGCGAATTCGATCGCCTGCGCAAGCACTACCAGGAGCGCCGCGAGTGGTCTTCGCTGGCCGTGCAATGCGATGACAGCGCCAGCGCCGAGCTGCTCGGCAAGCTGGGCTTTAGCCTGGCGTAGCGCGTAAGGTTGTCTTAAGCCAACGCCGCTACAGTGAGCGGTAAAGATTATCGGGCGGTGATTGCACTGCCCGTCTGCTTTTATGAATGAAATACTCTGGAGAAAACCCGATGTCTGACGGCTGGAATATCGCGCTGCTCGGCGCCACTGGCGCGGTAGGTGAAGCGTTGCTGGAATTGTTGCAGGAACGCCAGTTCCCGGTGGGTGAGCTCTATCCTCTGGCAAGCGAACGCAGCGCGGGCGCCAATGTGCGCTTCAACGGCAAGTCTCTTCTGGTGCAGAACGCCGAAGAGTTCGACTGGTCGCAGGCCCAACTGGCCTTCTTCGTTGCCGGCAGCGACGCTTCCGCTCGCTATGCCGAAGAGGCCGGCAACATGGGCTGCCTGGTGATCGACACCAGCGGTCTGTTCGCCATGGAGCCGGATGTGCCGCTGGTGGTACCGGGTGTTAACCCGCAGGTGCTGGCGGATTACCGCAACCGCAATATCGTCGCGGTGGCCGACAGCATGGTCAGCCAGCTGCTGACGGCGATCAAACCGCTGACCGAACAGGCGGGGCTCTCGCGTCTGCACGTTACCACGCTGATGTCGGTATCCTCGCGCGGCAAGGCCGCGGTGGACGCTCTGGCCGGCCAGAGCGCGCGCCTGCTGAACGGCATTCCTGCCGAGGAAGGCGTCTTCGCTAAACAGCTGGCGTTTAACCTGCTGCCGCTCGTTGCCGACGAGCAGGGCAGCGTGCGCGAAGAGCGTCTGATCGTCGATCAGGTGCGCAAGGTGCTGCAGGACGAAGGATTGCCGATTTCGGTGAGCTGCGTTCAGTCGCCGGTGTTTTACGGCCATGCGCAGGTGGTGCACCTGGAAGCGCTGCGCCCGCTGTCCGCCGAAGAGGCGCGCAGCGAGCTTGAAGAAGTCGAGGACATTCAGCTGAGCGAAGAGGACGATTACCCGACTCAGGTGACCGAAGCCTCCGGCAGCGATGCGCTCAGCATCGGTTGCCTGCGTAACGATTACGGCATCCCCGAGCTGCTGCAGTTCTGGACGGTGGCGGACAACGTGCGCTTCGGCGGCGCGTTAATGGCGATCGAAACCGCCGAGCGTCTGGTGCAGGAGCAGATGTACTGATGTCAGAGGTGGTCTCGCCCGCTCAGCCGACGCTGAAGGTAGCGCTGGGCATCGAATATGACGGCAGCCGGTACTACGGCTGGCAGCGGCAGCAAGAAGTGGCCAGCGTGCAGGAGCGCCTTGAGCAGGCGTTGAGCAAGGTGGCGGATGCGCCGATCAACGTGCTGTGCGCCGGGCGCACCGACGCCGGGGTGCACGCCACCGGGCAGGTGGTGCATTTCGAAACCACCGCGCGTCGCAAGGACGCCGCCTGGACGATGGGCGTGAACACCCATTTGCCGCCGGACATCGCGGTGCGCTGGGTGAGCCCCGTCGCCGACGATTTTCACGCGCGTTTCAGCGCTACCGCGCGCCGTTACCGCTATATTATTTTCAACCATCGCTACCGGCCGGCGGTGTTGCAACAGGGGGTGACGCACTTTTATCACCCGCTGGATGCCGATCGCATGCACCGGGCGGCGCAGGCGCTGCTGGGCGAGAATGACTTCACCTCGTTCCGCGCGGTGCAGTGTCAGTCGCGCACCCCGTGGCGCTGCGTAAAACACGTTAAGGTTACGCGCTACGGCGAATATATTGTGGTAGATATCAAGGCGAATGCCTTTGTGCATCACATGGTTCGCAATATCGTCGGCAGCCTGATGGAGATCGGCTGCGGCAATCAGGATGAGAACTGGATGGCCGAGTTGCTGGCGCTGAAGGATCGCAATCTGGCGGCGGCGACGGCGCGAGCCGAGGGGCTGTATCTGGTTGCCGTGGACTATCCCGATCATTTTGGTCTACCGCGGCCGCCGATGGGGCCGCTGTTTTTGCCCGACGATTAAACGCCGGCACGCCTGAAAGCGTCGCTCCCTTGTGCTTCTGCCGGGTGATTGAAACACCCGGTATCAATGAGAGAATTTATGGACATCATCAAGTTTATTATTGATTTCATTTTGCATATTGATGTGCACCTGGCCGAGCTGGTCGCACAATACGGCATGTGGGTCTACGCTATTCTGTTCCTGATCTTGTTTTGCGAAACCGGCCTGGTGGTGACGCCGTTCCTGCCGGGGGATTCTTTGCTGTTTGTCGCCGGCGCGCTGGCGGCGTTGCCGACCAACGATCTCAACGTGCACACCATGGTGGCGTTGATGGCCGTAGCGGCGATCATTGGCGATGCGGTGAACTACACTATCGGGCGGTTGTTCGGCGAGAAGCTGTTCAGCAACCCGAACTCGAAAATTTTCCGCCGTAGCTACCTGGACAAAACGCATCAGTTCTATGAGAAGCACGGTGGGAAAACGATTATTCTGGCGCGATTCGTGCCGATCGTGCGTACTTTTGCGCCGTTCGTCGCCGGCATGGGGCATATGTCCTATCGCCACTTCGCCGCCTACAACGTGATTGGCGCACTGGTTTGGGTGCTGCTCTTCACTTATGCTGGCTACCTGTTCGGCGATCTGCCGGTGGTGCAGGAGAACCTGAAACTGTTGATCGTCGGGATCATCATCGTTTCGATTCTGCCGGGCGTGATTGAAATTTGGCGTCACAAGCGCGCGGCCGCCCGCCAGCAAAAACAGTAAAAACATCGCTTAACCTGTCGGTTCGACCAGTTTTTTGTCCACAGCGCCGGGCCGATATGGTTTAATGAGCGACATTATGGTCTGTTCCTGCGAACAACCCTGAAGCCGATGCCTCAGTCGCCGCGCTTGCCGCGCCGCGAACGGGCATTTTTTCATTGGGGTGTTTTCGGGGGGATTGTTAAAGCATGAACAGCGGACTGGCGTGTGCCAGGTTCAAACAGAAAGGTCATCGATGAGCTGGATTGAACGAATTCTTAACAAGAGCAATATCACACAAACCCGTAAGGCGAGCATTCCTGAAGGGGTCTGGACCAAATGCGACAGCTGCGGCCAGGTTCTCTACCGCGCCGAGCTGGAGCGTAATCTGGAAGTGTGTCCGAAGTGCGACCACCACATGCGTATGGGCGCGCGCGCGCGTCTGCATACCCTGCTGGACGAAGGCAGTGAAGTGGAGCTGGGCAGCGATCTGGAGCCGAAGGACGTTCTGAAATTCAAGGATTCCAAGCGCTATAAAGATCGTCTGGTCGCCGCACAGAAAGCGACCGGCGAGAAAGATGCGCTGGTGGTGATGAAGGGCACGCTGTACGGCATGCCGATCGTCGCCGCATCCTTCGAATTCGCTTTCATCGGCGGCTCAATGTCTTCCGTGGTCGGCGCGCGTTTCGTGCGTGCGGTTGAGCAGGCGCTGGAGGACAACTGTCCGCTGGTGTGCTTCTCCGCCAGCGGCGGCGCGCGCATGCAGGAAGCGCTGATGTCGCTGATGCAGATGGCGAAAACCAGCGCGGCGTTGGCTAAGATGCAGGAGCGCGGCTTGCCGTACATCTCCGTGCTGACCGACCCGACCATGGGCGGCGTCTCCGCCAGCCTGGCGATGCTGGGCGACATCAATATCGCCGAGCCGAAAGCGCTGATCGGCTTTGCCGGCCCGCGCGTCATCGAGCAGACCGTGCGCGAGAAACTGCCGCCTGGCTTCCAGCGCAGCGAGTTCCTGATCGAAAAAGGCGCGATCGACATGATTGTTCGCCGTCCGGAGATGCGCCAAACGTTGGCGAGCATTCTGTCCAAGCTGACCAACCAACCGCAGCCGCATTTCGATGAGGCCGCGCCGGTCATTGAGCCGGAGCCGCAGGCCGACGCCTGAGGCAAAGACAGATCCCGCCCGGGTTCAGCCGCCACTTTGTGGCTAAGTGACGGCTGATGCCCGTTCCCTGCCGGCCGTGGTCTATCGCGCCATGGTTTGCGGGTTGGCGGCGGTTACGAAGCGCATCGCCTTTACCGCGGTGAGGGTGGTGCCCTGATGGATTAATGAACCCAAGTTCAGTGACGGGACTCATGCAAAACCACCAAATTCCCCAAGCCACGTCGCCATTGAGCTCGTGGCTTTACTATCTGGAACGTCTGCACAGCCAGGCGATCGAACTCGGTCTTGAGCGCGTACAGCGCGTCGCGGCGCATCTGGATTTACTGACCCCCGCTCCTACGGTGTTCACCGTTGCCGGCACCAACGGCAAAGGCACGACCTGTCGTACCCTCGAAGCCATTCTGCTGGCCGCCGGCCTGCGCGTCGGCGTCTACAGTTCGCCGCATCTGGTGCGCTATACCGAACGCGTGCGCATTCAGGGGGAAGAGCTGAGCGAAGCGGAGCATAGCCGCTCGTTCGCCGCCATTGAAGCCGGCCGCGGCGAAACGTCGCTGACCTATTTCGAATTCGGCACCCTGTCGGCGCTGCAGCTGTTCAAACAGGCGCGGCTCGACGTGGTGATCCTGGAAGTGGGCCTGGGCGGGCGTCTCGACGCCACTAACATCGTCGATCCGAGCGTGGCGGTGATCACCAGCATCGCGCTCGATCACACCGACTGGCTGGGCAACGATCGCGAAAGCATCGGCCGTGAAAAAGCCGGTATTTTCCGCAGCGGCAAGCCGGCGGTGGTGGGCGAGCCCGACATGCCGGACAGCATTCGCCAGGTCGCCGAAACGCTGGGCGCGCCGCTGTATCGCCGCGGTGAAGCCTGGAGCTTCAGCGAGCAGGGCGATCGCTGGCAGTGGCAGGGCGGCGACACGCAGCTGACCGATCTGCCAATGCCGAACGTACCGCTGGCGAACGCCGCTACCGCGCTGGCGGCACTGAACTGCTCCCCGCTGGAAATCGACGAACGCGCGATCTTCACAGGGCTGCAGCAGGCGACGCTGCCGGGGCGTTTCCAGATCGTGCGGCGGGAGCCGATGCTGATCCTCGACGTAGCGCACAACCCACACGCCGCCGGCTATCTGGCCGGGCGTCTGGCCAAGCTGCCGCGCGACGGCGGCAAGGTGCGCGCGGTGGTGGGCATGCTGTCCGACAAGGATATCGCCGGCACGCTGGCCTGCCTCAGCGAGCAGGTGGATGAATGGTACTGCGCACCGCTCGACGGGCCGCGCGGTGCCAGCGTCGAACAGCTGGCGCAGCATCTGACGGAACCGCGCCGCTTTAATGATGTCGAAACTGCCTGGCGGCAGGCTATGCAGGATGCTGATAAACAGGATATTGTGATCGTCTGTGGATCGTTCCACACCGTGGCGCAGGTGATGGCGGCGTTAGACGAGATGCGGGGAGTGTGAGTGGCGAGTAAATTTCAGAACCGACTGGTTGGAACCGTGATTCTGGTGGCGCTGGGGGTAATCATCCTGCCAGGGTTGCTGGACGGCAAAAAGAAGCATTACGAGGATGAGTTCGCGGCCATTCCATTGGTGCCGAAGGCGGGCGACGTCGAAGAGAACGACGTGCTGCCGCCGGTGACGCAGCCGTTGCCGGCGCAGCCGCCGGAAGGGGCGGGCGCGCTGGTCGAGCAGCAGGCGGCCAACGAAGCGGCGGCGCAACAGGCGGTGCGGCAGAGCGCTCAGCAACCGACGCAGGTGGCGCCGCCGCCGGTCGAGACGCGTCCTCAGCCGGTGCAGCAGCCTAAGCCGAAGCCGGTGGAAACCAAACCGGTGGAAGTGAAACCAAAACCGGTACCGCAGCCGAAGCCGGTGGAGGTGAAACCGGTGCCGAAGCCGGAACCGACGCCGAAACCAGAACCGGCGCCGCAGCCAAAACCGGCGGAAGAAAAAGCGCCGGCCGGGCAAGCTTATGTCGTGCAGCTCGGGGCGCTGAAGAACGCCGCCAAGGCGAACGAGATTGTCGCTTCGCTGCGTCTCTCGGGCTATCGCGCCTTTACCGTGCCGTCAACGCCGGTGCAAGGGCAGATCACCCGCATCTACGTTGGCCCGGACGCTTCCAAGCAGAAGCTGCAGGCGGCGCTGCCGTCGCTGAACTCGATCAGCGGGCTGAGCGGGCAGGTGAAGCCGTACGGCCGTTAAACCCCGCGGGGGCGCAGCAGGATGCGCCCCTGAATTCAGGAGTGGTGGAGAGAAAGCGAGAGAAACCGCGCCTTTTACAGGCGAAATCACCTATGTAGGCGCGGCGATTGGGAATTTTTTAATCGCCGCTTTTTATTTGTAACGTGGTAGGAAATCCCCTACGCAAACGTTTTCTTTTTCTGTTAGAATTCGCCGCGAATTGGATGCAGGGGCGATTCATCATTGGAATAGTTCATGGTCTGGATTGATTACGTCATTATAGCGGTGATTGGATTTTCGGCTCTGGTGAGCCTGATCCGAGGGTTTGTTCGCGAAGCATTGTCACTTGTGACATGGGGATGTGCGTTTTTTGTTGCCAGCCATTTCTACTCTTACCTTGCGGTCTATTTCACTCGTTTTGAAGATGAACTGGTGCGAAACGGCATCGCGATCGCGATTTTGTTCATCGCGACCCTGATCGTAGGGGCTATTGTTAACTATGTGATTAGCTCACTGGTAGAGAAAACCGGGTTGTCAGGCACCGACCGGGTGCTGGGCATCTGCTTCGGCGCACTGCGCGGCGTGTTGATTGTCGCGGCGATCCTGTTCTTCCTGGATACCTTTACCGGCTTTTCACAAAGTGCCGACTGGAAACAGTCGCAGCTGATCCCCCAGTTCAGTTACGTCATCAGGTGGTTCTTTGACTACCTGCAGAGCACGTCGAGTTTCTTGCCGACCCAATTGCCGGGGCGGTAGCGCTGATGAGGAAAAGACAACATGTGCGGTATTGTCGGTATCGCCGGTTTCATGCCGGTAAACCAGTCGATTTATGATGCGCTGACGGTGCTTCAGCACCGTGGCCAGGATGCCGCAGGCATCGTCACCATTGACGCCCACAACGGGTTCCGTTTGCGTAAAGCCAACGGCCTGGTGAAGGATGTGTTTGAGGCGCGCCATATGCAACGCTTGCAGGGCAACATGGGCATTGGCCATGTGCGTTACCCGACGGCCGGCAGCTCGAGCGCCTCTGAGGCCCAGCCTTTCTACGTCAACTCGCCGTTCGGCATTACGCTGGCCCACAACGGCAACCTGACCAACGCCCATGAGCTGCGCCAAAAGCTGTTCGAAAGCGGCCGCCGCCATGTCAACACCACCTCCGACTCGGAAATCCTGCTGAACGTGCTGGCCAGCGAGCTGGATCGCTTCCCGCACTATCCGCTGGAAGCCGACAACATCTTTACCGCGGTCGCCGCTATGCATCAGCAACTGCGCGGCGCTTACGCCTGCGTGGCGATGATCATCGGTCATGGCCTGCTGGCGTTCCGCGATCCTAACGGCATTCGTCCGCTGGTGATCGGCAAGCGCACGCTGGAGGATGGCCGCAGCGAGTACATGGTGGCTTCCGAGAGCGTGGCGCTGGATACCCTGGGCTTTGAGTTCCTGCGCGACGTGGCGCCGGGCGAAGCGGTGTACATCACCACCAAGGGCCAGCTGTTCACCCGCCAGTGCGCAGAGAACCCGAAAACCAACCCGTGCCTGTTCGAATATGTTTATTTTGCGCGCCCAGACTCCTTTATGGACAAGATCTCGGTCTACAGCGCCCGCGTGCGCATGGGCCAGAAGCTGGGTGAGAAGATCGCCCGTGAGTGGGAAGATCTGGATATCGACGTGGTGATCCCGATTCCTGAAACGTCCTGCGATATCGCGCTGGAGATCGCGCGTATTCTCGAGAAGCCCTACCGCCAGGGCTTCGTGAAAAACCGCTACGTTGGCCGCACCTTTATCATGCCGGGCCAGCAGGCGCGTCGCCAGTCGGTACGCCGCAAGCTGAACGCCAACCGTGCCGAGTTCCGCGACAAGAACGTGCTGCTGGTGGATGACTCCATCGTGCGCGGCACGACCTCTGAGCAAATCGTCGAGATGGCGCGCGAAGCGGGCGCCAAGCGCGTGTATCTGGCTTCCGCCGCGCCGGAAGTGCGTTTCCCTAACGTCTACGGCATCGACATGCCGAGCGCCAACGAACTGATCGCCCACGGGCGTGAAGTGGATGAAATCCGTCAGATTATCGGCGCCGACGGGCTGATCTTCCAGGACCTCGACGATCTGATCGAAGCGGTGCGCGAAGAGAACCCGGACATCATCCAGTTCGAATGCTCGGTCTTCAATGGTATCTACGTGACCAAAGACGTCGACCAAAGCTATCTGGAATACCTGGAGTCGCTGCGCAGCGACGATGCCAAGGCGATGCGGGTGCAAACCGAAGCGGAAAATCTGGAACTGCACAACGAAGGCTAACGGTCTGCGTTGATCCCTCAAGGTGCATCGCCGCGTCTGCGGCGGTGCACCTTGTTCCTCTGACTTGCTTATCCCTCGCCATTGCGGCAAAGTCTGCCTGATCTTACTTTTTACGGCAGAGGCCATTCTTCATGAAACGACTCATCATCGGCATTTCCGGCGCCAGCGGCGCGATCTACGGCGTGCGCCTGTTACAGGTTTTGCGCGACGTCGCAGAGGTGGAAACCCATCTGGTGATGAGTAATGCTGCAAGACAGACGCTGGCGCTGGAAACGCCGTACAGCCTACGGGAAGTGCAGGCGCTGGCCGACGTGGTGCACGATGCGCGCGACATCGCCGCCGGCATCTCCTCGGGCTCTTTCAAAACCCTGGGTATGGCGATCCTGCCATGCTCAATCAAAACCCTGTCCGGCATCGTCAACAGCTACAGCGACGGGCTGCTGACCCGCGCCGCCGACGTGGTGCTCAAAGAGCGCCGCCGTTTGGTCTTGTGCGTGCGGGAAACGCCGTTGCATCTTGGCCATTTACGGCTGATGACGCAGGCGGCGGAGATGGGCGCGGTGATCATGCCGCCGGTGCCGGCGTTTTACCACCAGCCGAAAAGCGTGGAAGACATCATCGATCAAACCGTCAATCGGGTGATCGACCAGTTTGATATCGAATTGCCGACCGATCTGTTCACCCGCTGGCAGGGTGCTAATTAACATTTTTATCCCTAAATTGGTACATTTGTGCAACACCGCACTGAATTGGGGCGGAGTATGCACCATAATGATCCCACTTCATCACGCTCACTGTTTCATGGTGCCGCCTTATTGCGGTTGCCAGTGGCGCGGCCCCAACCGGCCGATTTAATTTTGCGGTTATCGTCCCAGGAAACAGTATTGTGAAGGTCGGAGCCGTTCCCTCCGCCCGTAGCACCTAATGTGGCACGATTACTGCAAATTGATTTGGTGGGGAAAGTAATGCCCGTAGTGGCATCAAAAAAATCAATTTGAGGGTAATTTATGAAAAAGCGGGTTTTGATTTTGCCGTTAGTTCTGGCTTTGAGCGCCGCCAGCAGCGCCTTTGCCGCCATTCCTTCCACGCTGAAGATTGGCACCGATCCGACTTACGCACCGTTTGAATCCAAAAACGCCAAAGGCGAATTGGTTGGCTTTGACATTGATTTGGCCAAAGAGCTGTGCAAACGCATCAATACCCAATGCACCTTCGTGGAGAGCGACTTCGACGCGCTGATCCCCTCCCTCAAGGCGAAGAAAATCGACGCCATCATCTCTTCGCTGTCCATCACTGAGAAACGCCAGCAGGAAATCGCCTTTACCGACAAGCTGTATGCCGCCAACGCGCGTCTGATCGCGCCGAAAGGGTCCAAGCTGTTGCCTACCGTGGACGCTCTGAAAGGCAAGAGCGTGGGCGTGCTGCAGGGCACCACCCAGGAAGCCTACGCCAACGCCATGTGGCAGCCGAAGGGCATCACCGTCGTGCCTTACCAGAACCAGGATCTGGTTTACGCCGATCTGGCTTCCGGCCGTATTGACGCCGCCTTCCAGGATGAAGTGGCGGGCAGCGACGGCTTCCTGAAACAGCCGCCGGGCAAAGACTATGCGTTCGCCGGCGAATCGGTGAAGGATGACAAGTTCTTCGGCGTCGGCACCGGCATGGGGCTGCGCAAGACCGATACCGAGCTGAAAGCGGCGCTGGACAAAGCCTTCGCCGAGATGCGCAAAGACGGCACCTACGACAAATACGCGAAAAAGTACTTCGACTTTGACGTCTACGGCGGGTAATCCGCTTACCGTTCCATGCTGTGACTGCGGGGCCGGCGTGCCGGCCCCGATGGTTCGGATCCTAGACCACAGGGTGAAGTAGATGCTGCAAGGCTATTCCCAACTGATTTTCGAGGGGGCTCTGGTGACGTTGGAGCTGGCCCTCAGTTCCGTGTTGCTGGCGGTGGTGATCGGCCTGATCGGCGCCGGTGGCAAACTGTCTCATAACCCCTTTATCTCCGGTCTGTTCGGCGCCTATACCACGCTGATCCGCGGCGTGCCCGATCTGGTACTGATGCTGCTGATCTTTTACGGCCTGCAAATCGCGCTGAACAACATCACCACGCTGCTCGGCTTCTCGCAGATCGATATCGATCCGCTCGGCGCCGGTATCATTACCCTCGGCTTTATCTACGGTGCTTACTTCACTGAGACCTTCCGCGGCGCCTATCTGGCGGTGCCGAAAGGGCAGATCGAAGCGGCGACGGCCTACGGCTTCAGCGGCGCGCAGATCTTTCGGCGCATTCTGTTCCCGGCGATGATGCGTTTCGCTTTGCCGGGCATCGGCAACAACTGGCAGGTGATCCTGAAGGCGACGGCGCTGGTGTCGATCCTCGGCCTGAACGACGTGGTGAAAGCCACGCAGCTGGCGGGGAAAGGCACCTATCAGCCGTTCTTCTTCGCCATCGTGGCCGGCGTGGTGTACCTGATCTTCACTACCGTTTCCAACGGCGTGCTGCTGTGGCTTGAACGGCGTTACTCACTGGGCGTCAAGAGGGCCGAGCTATGATCGAGATTTTGCAACAGTATTGGCAGTCGCTGCTGTGGAGCGACGGCTACCGTTTCACCGGCGTGGCAGTCACGCTGTGGCTGCTGATCGCCTCGGTGGTGATGGGTGGGCTGCTGGCGATCCCGATGGCGGTGGCGCGCGTCTCTTCCCTTCGCTGGGTGCGTTTCCCGGTGTGGCTTTACACCTATGTGTTTCGCGGTACGCCGCTGTACGTGCAGCTGCTGGTGTTCTACTCCGGCATGTACAGCCTCGAGATCGTGCGCGGCACCGAGTTTCTTAATGCGTTTTTCCGCAGCGGGCTTAACTGCACCATCCTGGCGCTGACGCTCAATACCTGCGCCTATACCACCGAGATCTTCGCCGGGGCGATCCGCGCGGTGCCGCACGGTGAAATCGAGGCCGCCAACGCCTACGGTTTCTCGCGCTTCAAGATGTATCGCTGCATCATTTTGCCTTCGGCACTGCGCACCGCGTTGCCGGCTTACAGCAACGAAGTGATCCTGATGCTGCACTCCACCGCGCTGGCGTTTACCGCCACCGTGCCGGATCTGCTGAAGATCGCGCGCGACATCAACGCCGCGACTTACCAGCCGTTCTACGCTTTCGGCATCGCGGCGGTGCTGTACCTGATCATCTCCTACGTGTTAATCAGCCTATTCCGCAAAGCTGAAAAACGCTGGATGGCACACGTTAGTCACTGATAAATGACGGGAAGAAAAACCATGTCTGAGAATAAATTAGCCGTCACGGAACTGCACAAACGCTATGGCGACCACGAAGTGCTGAAAGGCGTCTCGCTGGCGGCCAACGCCGGGGATGTGATCAGCATCATCGGCTCCTCTGGCTCCGGCAAAAGCACCTTTCTGCGCTGCATCAACTTCCTCGAGAAGCCGAGCGAAGGCTCGATCAGCCTGAACAACGAAGATATTCGCATGGTGCGCGACAAGGACGGCCAGCTGAAAGTGTTCGACAAGAAGCAGCTGCAGCTGCTGCGCACCCGCCTGACCATGGTGTTCCAGCACTTTAACCTGTGGAGCCATATGACGGTGCTGGAGAACGTGATGGAGGCGCCGGTGCAGGTGCTGGGGCTGAGCAAGGCCGACGCGCATGAGCGCGCGGTGCGTTACCTGGATAAAGTGGGCATCGACGAGCGGGCGCGCGGCAAGTACCCGGTGCACCTGTCGGGTGGCCAGCAGCAGCGCGTCTCCATTGCTCGCGCATTGGCGATGGAGCCGGAGGTGCTGCTGTTTGACGAACCGACGTCGGCGCTGGATCCCGAGCTGGTGGGCGAGGTGCTGCGCATCATGCAGAAGCTGGCGGAGGAGGGAAAAACCATGGTGGTGGTGACGCACGAAATGGAATTTGCGCGCCACGTTTCCAACCACGTGATCTTCCTGCACAAAGGGTTGATCGAAGAGCAGGGGCCGCCGGCCGAGCTGTTCGGCAACCCCAAAAGCCCGCGCCTGCAGCAGTTCCTGTCCGGCGCGTTGAAGTAACCTCAGATCAGCGGGCTTCGGCCCGCTGATTAATCACGTCATCCAATGCCTGTTCCAATTCCAGATAGCGGAAGTGGAAGCCGGCCTCTTCCAGGCGCTTCGGCACCGCCCGCTGGCCGCCGAGCACCAGCACCGCCGCTTCCCCCATCAACAGCCGCATGGCGAACGCCGGCACCCGCAGAAACGCCGGGCGATCGAGCACGTTGGCCAATTGGGCGGCGAACTGCTCGTTGTGCACCGGGTAGGGCGCGACCATGTTAAACGGGCCGCTCAGCGTGGCGTGATCCAGTAGATAAATAATGCCGTTGACCATGTCGTCGAGATGGATCCACGGCAGATATTGGCGACCGTCGCCGATCGGGCCGCCCAGCCCGAAGCGGAACGGCGGCAGCATTTTGGCCAGCGCGCCGCCCTGTGGCGCCAGCACCACGCCGGTGCGCAGCAGGCAGACGCGGGTGGCATCGCTTTGCGCCTGCAGCGCCAGCGTTTCCCAGCGTTGACACAGTTGGTGGGTGAATTCGTCGTGCGGTGGCTCCTCTTCGGTCACCACCGCCTGCCCCTGATCGCCGTAGTAGCCGACGGCGGAACCGGAAATCAACACACCGGGCGGCGTGCTGCCGGCCTTGATAAGCTGCGCCAATCGTTCGGTCAGATCCCAACGGCTGCGGCACAGGCGCTCTTTCTGCTGTGCGCTCCAGCGCTTGTCGGCGATAGGTTCGCCGGCCAGGTTGATCACCGCGTCGAATTCATCCAGCGACTGCCGGTCGTCCAGCGTTTGCCAATAGCTCGGCCGATCGCCCAGCCGGGCTCGGGCTCGCCGCTCGTCTCGGGTCAACACCGTAATGTGGTGAGAAAGCGCCAGCAGCCTGGCCGTCAGACTGCTGCCTATCAATCCCGTTGCGCCGGTGATCAGGATCCGCATGGTCGACCTCCCTGAGTTAGTCCCGGCGGTAGCTCATGGTCATGGAAACCGAATCGGCGTAGCGCAGGGCCAGAAGTTTATCTATCTCCACTTCAGCATAGGTTACCCAGGCGTGTTCTTTTACGATGTCGAGCACATCCTGCGTTAATTTTTCCAGCAACGCGAAACGGTTATCTTCCACATGGCGGATGATCGCTTTGGTGATGGTGCGGTAGTTGAGTGCATCGGCGATGTCTTCGCTGTTGCGCGCTTTGTCCGCCGGGTAGTGGATCACCACGTTGATCAGGACGTCCTGTCGGTTGTTGATTTCCTCTTCCTTGATACCGATGAACGTGCGCAGCCGCAGATTTTTAATGCGAATAACGGCGTCGGGTTGACTGAAAGACATCAGAGATTCTCCATAGGTCTGATTATTAGCGTTCAGAATACACGGAAAGTAAGGAAAAGATAACGAGGGGACGATGTGACTCCCCGGCCGACGGGGAGTCGGGGAAGGCGCTTAGCCTTGTTCGGCCAGTTTGTAGGCGCGCTCGGTCGCCGGGCGGTTGCTGATGCGCTCGAACCAGTTGCGCACCGCTGGGTAATCTGCCAGATCGATGCGTTGACGCGGATGCGATACGACCCACGGATAGGTGGCGATATCGGCGATGCTGTAGTTGTCGCCGCCCAGGTACGGGTGTTTTTGCAGTTCAGCTTCCAGCACGCCGTACAGCCGCTTGGTCTCCAGATGGTAACGCTCGATGGCGTAAGGCACCGGCTGCGGCGCGTAGTGATTAAAGTGGTGATTCTGCCCGAGCATCGGCCCGAACCCCGCCACCTGCCAGAACAACCACTGTAGGGTCGCGGCGCGTTCGCGCAGGCCGGTGCTCAGCAGCTTGCCGGTCTTCTCCGCCAGATACAGCAGGATTTCCCCGGATTCGAACAGACTGATTGGCGCGCCGCCGTCCACCGGTTGCTGATCGACGATCGCCGGGATTTTGTTGTTGGGAGAAATGCTCAGAAAGTCCGGTTTGAACTGGTCGCCGGCGCTGATGTTTACGCGATGGATACAGTAGGGTAAGCCGACCTCTTCCAAAAACAAGGTGATCTTGTGACCATTGGGAGTAGGCGCGTAATACAGGTCAATCATGTTGCCTCCTGCGGTAAGGTGATCTGTAATTCATTACACGTTGCTGCGGTCTTCGCCGCGCACAAAGGTATATCAGAGATCCAACAATAGCAGCTAAGGATAGCAGGCTATGTGGGATTCGTCCGATGCTATCTGCGCAGTTGGATCACAATTCTCCACCGGGGCGGGTGGTGGTTTGCCGTACGGCGTCGGCGCGGTAAAATGGCGCTTATTTCCCTCTATAGGACAAGGTTATGAAGCTGATGTTCGCCTCGGATATCCACGGATCGCTGCCGGCCACCGAACGCGTGCTGGAATTATTCGCACAACACGGCGCTGACTGGCTGATTCTTCTGGGTGATTTGCTGAATCACGGCCCGCGCAACGCGCTGCCGGCCGGCTATCAGCCCGCTCAGGTTGCCGAACGATTGAATCGCTATAGCGACAAGATCATCGCCGTTCGCGGCAATTGTGACAGCGAGGTCGATCAGATGCTGCTGACGTTTCCTATCGAGGCGCCGTGGCAACAGGTTCTACTGCAAAAAAGACGATTGTTTTTGACCCACGGTCACCTTTATCATCCTTCGGCACTGCCGCCGTTATCCCGCGGTGACGTCCTGGCCTACGGCCATACGCATCTGCCGCAGGCGGAGCGGCAGGGTGAGATCTATTGCTTCAATCCGGGCTCGGTCAGCATCCCGAAAGGGGGCTTCCCGGCTAGCTACGGCATGTTGGATCGGGGCACTTTGCGCGTGCTGACGCTCGACGACGGCAAGGTCGTCGCGGAGGTGGCGTTAACACGCTAAACGCACTAATTTATACACACACAATAAAAATCTTTGAAAAACACTCATTGATTAACCAGCGCGCGGGATGCATCGCGCCAAAATAGAAGGTTTTAGAGGATGGCGGAACAGGGTCAGGCTGCAGATACCGAATGGGTTGATATCGTCGACGAGCAAAACGAGGTGATTGCGCAATCCAGTCGTCAACAGATGCGGGCGGAGCGGCTGCGTCATCGTGCGACCTATATTGTGGTGCATGATGGGATGGGAAAAATTCTGGTGCAGCGTCGCACTGAGATTAAAGACTTCTACCCGGGCTGGTTGGACGCGACGGCGGGTGGCGTAGTGCAAAGCGGTGAAAACGTGCTGGATTCGGCGCGCCGCGAGGCGGAAGAAGAGCTGGGCATCGCCGGCGTGCCTTTCGCCGAGCACGGTCTGTTCTACTTCGAAGAAGATCAGTGCCGGGTGTGGGGCGCGCTGTTCAGCTGCGTGTCGCACGGCCCGTTCGCGCTGCAGGAAGAGGAAGTGGCCGAGGTGTGCTGGCTGACGCCGGAAGAGATCACCGCTCGCTGCGACGAGTTTACCCCGGATTCGCTGAAGGCGCTGTCGCTGTGGCTGACGCGCAACAACGAACAGGATTACGGTAAGCCGCTCGACAACCACTGAGGCGCCAACGCGTGAGAAAGCCGGTCATCGACCGGCTTTTTTTACGGTTCGGATTCAGCAGCTGTCGCGGCGGCACAGCGTGGCAGGCAGGGAGCCTGCCTGCTGCCAGGGCTGCTCGTTCAGCCGTGCCAGCAGCGCCTGGCCGGCCTGAATGCCGATATCGCGATGCGGAATGGTCATGGTGGTCAGCGGCGGCTGGCACACCCGGCCGAACTCGCTGTTGCCGAACCCCACCACCGCCAGATTGTCCGGCACCTTGATGCGCCGCCGCTGGCATTCGTACAGTGCGCCGCCGGCCAGTTCGTCCGAGGCGCACACCAGCGCGTCCAGTTCCGGCCAGGCCAGCAAGAATTCCGGCAGCTGCTGCGCACCGGTGCTGAAGCTGGCGGGCTGCGCGGCGTTGATCACCCGATGCGGCGACATATGGTTGCGCAGCAGCGCCTTGTGCCAGCCCTGTAGGTGCTGCTGGAAAATCCACTGTTCCTGATTGGCGCACAGCAGCCCGATATTCTGATAGCCGCTGGCGATCACCGTTTGCGTCAGCTGATACATGGCCGCCACATAGTCGATGCCGATGCTCATATCGATCGGATCGGCGCGCACGGCGCCGATCTCCACCACCGGAATGTTGGCGGCGATCAACGCGTTGCGGGCGTTTTGCGAATGCTCGACGCTGAGCAGCACCGCCGCCGCGAGGTTGTAAGAGAGCAGCGTCTCCAGCAGCTTTTCTTCGCGCTCCAGGTGGTGCTGCGACTCCGCCAGCATGATGTGATAGCCGGCCGGCTGCAGCACTTTCTGCAGGCCGGCGAACATCTCGGCGCAGCCAGATTCGGACAGGCTGGGCACCACCATGGCGATGGTGTAGGACGAGGCCGACGCCAGCGAACTGGCGGCCAGATTGGGCAGGTAGCCCAGTTCGCTCACCGCGGCTTCAATCTTCTCGCGCAGTTTGTCTGAAACCTGCTCCGGCGTGCGCAGCGCGCGCGACACCGTCATGGTGCCGACGCCCGCCAGCTGCGCTACGTCAGCCAACGTCACCCTGCCTGTGCTGCGTCGTTTTTTACCGATCGACATGCCTAATCCCGACTGAAATGCGCGAGCGGCGCATAAAAATGGTGAGGGTGGGAAGCCGACGGCGCGGCTTCGACGATCCCCGTATGCGGCACATTCTACCCCGTTACCCGAAAGAGCGAGAAAAAATTGTGGTTAACGCCATGCCGCCACGCGGTGTTTTGATAGCGCTATCACAGATTCGCATGATAGCGCTTTGGTAGCGCTATCTTTGTGATATCCATCACTGTGTCGCCGAGAGGGGTTGATTAAAGTTTTACCGTCGTCGGTGAATTAATCACCGGCCGAAACCATCAACATTTGGGAGGGTAATGTGCTGAAAGAGTGGCTGACCGCCGATCATATACAGCTGTGCGAACGGGTGGAGGACTGGCGCCAGGCGGTCACGCTGAGCGCGCAGCCCCTGCTGCAAGGCGGTGTGATTACGCCGAATTACCTAACGGCTATCTTTCATCAGCAGGAGAAGCTCGGCCCTTACTTTGTCCTGGCGCCGGGCATCGCCATGCCGCACGCCAGGCCGGAGGAGGGCGCCAACGCGCTGGGGCTGTCGCTGTTGAAGATCCATCAGGGCGTGAATTTCCATTCCGCGGATAACGATCCGGTTCAGGTGGTGGTGATGCTTTCGGCGCCCGACGGCAACAGCCACATTGAAATGATTTCGCAGTTGGCGGAATTATTTTCCGATAACTCGGCGATGGAGGCTTTATTTCACGCCACAGATAAACGGCAAATTGAGGAAATTATCGCCCGCTATTAACGTTTAATCACCAGGAACACGATTAATGCTAACAACGCCGGGAATATGACCGGCGGCGCTACCCTACACGCTAAATTCAACAGGTGGATATTATGAAAATCATGGCGATTTGCGGTTCCGGTCTCGGCAGCAGTTTTATGGTGGAAATGAACATTAAAAAGGTGCTGAAAAAGATGGGGGTGGAGGCCGAAGTCGAACACTCCGATCTGTCGTCCGCTACCCCCGGTGCCGCCGACGTGTTCGTGATGGCGAAAGACATCGCCGACAGCGCCAGCGTACCGGCCGAGCAGCTGGTGGTGATCAGCAACATCATCGACATTAATGAGCTGGAAGCCAAGCTGCGCGCTTACTTCGAAGCCCACTCAATCATCTAAATAAAACGATTGGCGAGGTGGATATGTTTATCCAGGAAACGCTTAAGTTTGTGGTGGATATATTAAAGGTGCCTTCGGTGCTGGTCGGGCTTATTGCACTGATCGGTTTGCTGGCGCAAAAGAAATCGTTTTCCGACGTGGTGAAAGGCACGGTAAAAACTATTCTCGGCTTTATCGTTTTGGGCGGCGGTGCCACGGTATTGGTCGGATCGCTCAATCCGCTGGGCGGCATGTTCGAACATGCGTTCAATATTCAGGGCATCATTCCGAACAATGAAGCGATCGTCTCCATCGCGCTGGAGAAATACGGCGCCTCCACCGCGTTGATCATGGCGTTCGGCATGGTGGCGAACATCGTGGTGGCACGGTTCACCCGGCTGAAATACATCTTCCTGACCGGCCACCACACCTTCTACATGGCCTGCATGATCGGCATCATCCTGACGGTGGCGGGCTTCGAGGGCGTGCAGTTGGTGTTTACCGGTGCGCTGACCCTGGGGCTGGTGATGGCGTTCTTCCCGGCGATCGCCCAGCGCTATATGCGCCGCATTACCGGCAACGACGATATCGCTTTCGGCCACTTCGGCACCCTGGGCTATGTGTTGTCCGGCTGGATCGGCTCGAAGGTGGGCAAAAACTCGCGCTCGACCGAGGAGATGAACCTGCCGAAAAACCTCAGTTTCTTGCGTGACAGTTCCATTTCGATCTCGATGACCATGATTGTTATCTACCTGATCCTGGCGATCTGCGCCGGGCGGGCCTATGTGGAAAGCGAGCTCAGCGGCGGCCAGAACTACCTGGTGTATTCGATTATCCAGGCCATCACCTTCGCCGCCGGGGTATTCATCATTCTGCAAGGCGTGCGCTTGATTCTGGCGGAGATCGTGCCGGCGTTCACCGGTTTCTCGGAAAAGCTGGTGCCTAACGCGCGGCCGGCGCTGGATTGCCCGGTGGTCTATCCCTATGCCCCCAACGCGGTGCTGATCGGCTTCCTGTTCAGCTTCCTTGGCGGGTTGGCCGGGCTGTTCCTGCTGGGGCAGCTGAAAATGGTGCTGATCCTGCCTGGCGTGGTGCCGCATTTCTTCACCGGCGCTACCGCCGGGGTGTTCGGCAACGCCACCGGCGGGCGGCGCGGCGCGATGCTGGGCGCCTTCGCCAACGGGCTGCTGATCACCTTCCTGCCGGTGCTGCTGCTGCCGGTGCTGGGGGCGCTGGGCTTTGCCAACACCACCTTCTCCGACGCCGACTTCGGCGTGATCGGCATCCTGCTGGGCAACATGGCGCGCTTTATGTCGAAGGAGATGATCATGCTGGCGATCGTCGCCGTGTTCGCGCTGCTGGTGGCGCATAACTTCCTGGGAAAACGCAAAGGCGCGCCGGCCGCTGACCGCGTCGAGAAATAACGAGGGCAGACTGATGAACGACACAACGAGCGAAACGGAAATTGAAGAGCTGCAGATCCTGGCGCGCGCGATCCGCCTGGAAACATTGAAGGCGTTGACCGGGCTGGGCTTCGGCCACTACGGCGGCTGCATGTCGGTGGTGGAGACGCTGGCGGTACTGTACGGCAGCGTGATGCGTATCGATCCGGCGGATCCGGACTGGCCGGAGCGCGATGACTTCGTGCTGTCGAAAGGGCACGCCGGCCCGGCGCTGTACAGCACGCTGGCGATCAAGGGCTACTTCCCGCTGGCGGAGCTGAAGACCCTCAACCAGAACGGCACGCGCCTGCCTAGCCACCCGGACCGATTGCGCACGCGCGGCGTGGACGCCACCACCGGTTCACTGGGGCAGGGCGTGTCGATCGCCGCCGGCATGGCGTTATCCCATCGGCTGGCGGGGCGTCGTAACCGGGTGTTCAGCATCCTCGGCGACGGTGAGCTGAACGAAGGGCAGTGCTGGGAGGCGTTCCAGTTTATCGCCCACCACAACCTGAACAACCTGACGCTGTTCATCGATTACAACAAGCAACAGCTAGACGGTGCGCTGGACGAGGTGATCCAACCGTTCGATCTGGCCGCCAAGTTCCGCGCTTTCGGTTTTGAGGTGCAGACCATCAAGGGCGACGACATCGCGGCGCTGCTGGCGGCGGTGGCGCCGGCGCGCGGCGGTGAACAGCGGCCGCTGGCGATCGTGCTCGACAGCATCAAGGGACAGGGGGTGACCTATCTGGAAAACCTGTCGAACTCACACCACCTGCGCCTGACGCCGGACGTGCAGCTGGAAATCGAAAAAGCCATTGCCGAACTGGAGGCCGCCCATGTTTAACGTAGTGACGCAGTTGGAAAACGACGCCGTCGAAATGCGCAAAGTCTATGCCGGCGCGGTGCGTCGGCAGATTGAAGCGGGCGCGCCGATCATCGCGCTGGAGGCGGATCTGATGAGCTCCATGGCGATGGACGGCGTGCATAAGGATCACCCGCAGCACGTGATTAACTGCGGCATCATGGAGGCTAACGTGATCGGCGTCGCCGCCGGGCTGTCGCTGACCGGCCGGGTGCCGTTCGTGCACACCTTTACCGCCTTCGCCAGCCGCCGCTGTTTCGATCAGCTGTTCATGTCGCTGGATTATCAGCGCAACAACGTCAAGGTGATCGCTTCCGACGCCGGGGTGAGCGCCTGCCACAACGGCGGCACCCACATGTCGTTCGAGGACATGGGCATCGTACGCGGGCTGGCGCATTCGGTGGTGCTGGAAGTGACCGACGCTACCATGTTCGCCGACATTCTGCGCCAGCTGATGGATCTACGCGGCTTCTACTGGGTGCGCACCATCCGCAAGCAGGCGACGCGCATCTACCAGGAAGGCTCGCGCTTTACCATCGGCAAGGGCAACCTGCTGCGCGACGGCGACGACATTACGCTGATTGCCAATGGCATCATGGTGGCGGAGGCGCTGAAGGCGGCGCAGATGCTGGCGCGGCAGGGCGTCAGCGCGGCAGTGATCGATATGTTCACCCTCAAGCCTATTGACCGTGAACTGATCAAAACCTACGCGGCCAAGACCGGACGCATCGTCACCTGTGAAAACCACAGCATTCATAACGGGCTGGGGTCGGCGGTGGCGGAGGTATTGGCGGAGGAATGCCCGACGCCGATGCGGCGCGTGGGGGTGAAGGAGCGTTACGGCCAGGTGGGCACCCAGGCGTTTTTACAGCAGGAGTACGGCCTGACCGCCGAGCATATTCTGGAGGCTGCTGGGCAGTTGCTGGCGCGTTAGGGAACGCAAAAGAAAAGCGCCGGTCAATGACCGGCGCTTTTTTATCGCTCAACCTGAAGAATATCAGGCCTTGGCGGCGGCAGCGTCAGCCTGGGAAGACTGGATCGCCGTCAGCGCAACGGTGTAGACGATATCGTCAACCAGTGCGCCGCGCGACAGGTCGTTCACCGGCTTACGCATGCCTTGCAGCATAGGGCCGATGGAAACCAGGTCAGCGGAACGCTGTACCGCTTTGTAGGTGGTGTTGCCGGTGTTCAAATCCGGGAAGATGAACACGGTCGCCTGGCCGGCTACTGGTGAGTTCGGCGCCTTGGACTTGGCAACGTCGGCCATGATGGCGGCGTCGTACTGCAGCGGGCCGTCGATGATCAGATCCGGGCGTTTTTCCTGCGCCAGACGGGTCGCTTCGCGCACTTTCTCGACGTCGCTGCCCGCACCGGAGTTACCGGTGGAGTAGGAGATCATCGCTACGCGCGGCTCGATGCCGAAGGCCGCGGCGGAATCTGCAGACTGGATGGCGATTTCAGACAGCTGCTCGGCGGTCGGATCCGGGTTGATCGCGCAGTCGCCGTAGACCAGTACCTGGTCAGGCAGCAGCATGAAGAACACGGAGGACACCAGCGAGCTGCCCGGCGCGGTTTTGATCAGCTGCAACGGCGGACGAATGGTGTTGGCGGTGGTGTGAACCGCGCCGGAGACCAGACCGTCGACTTCGCCTTGTTCCAGCATCAGGGTGCCGAGCACCACGTTGTCTTCCAGTTGCTCGCGCGCGACCACTTCGGTCATGCCCTTGCTCTTGCGCAGCTCAACCAGACGCGGCACGTAGTTTTCACGTACGGCGACCGGATCGACGATTTCGATGCCTTTGCCCAGCTCAACGCCCTGCGCTGCCGCTACGCGCTGGATCTCGTCCGGGTTGCCGAGCAGCACGCATTCCGCGATGCCGCGTTCGGCACAGATGGCCGCCGCTTTTACGGTACGCGGCTCGTCACCTTCCGGCAGCACGATGCGCTTGCCGGCTTTACGCGCCAGCTCGGTCAGTTCGTAACGGAACGCCGGTGGAGACAGGCGGCGTGAACGCTCAGAGGTGGCGGTCAGCGAGTCGATCCACTCGGTGTTGATGTGGCTGGCCACGTAGTTCTGCACTTTCTCGATGCGCTGGTGGTCGTCCGCCGGCACTTCGAGGTTGAAGCTCTGCAGGCTCAGCGAGGTTTGCCAGGTGTTGGTGTCAACCATGAACACCGGCAGGCCGGTTTGGAAGGCGCGTTCGCACAGCTTCTTGATCGGCTCGTCGATGGCGTAGCCGCCGGTCAGCAGGATGGCGCCGATTTCCACGCCGTTCATCGCCGCCAGGCAGGCGGAGACCAGCACGTCAGGACGGTCTGCGGAGGTCACCAGCAGAGAGCCTGGGCGGAAGTGTTCCAGCATGTGCGGGATGCTGCGCGCACAGAAGGTCACGGACTTCACGCGGCGGGTCATGATGTCGCCTTCGTTGACCACGCGGGCCTTCAGGTGGCGAGCCATGTCGATGGCGCGGGTGGCGATCAGATCGAAGCTCCACGGCACGCAGCCCAGAACCGGCAGCGGGCTGTTGGCGAACAGCTGCGCAGGATCGACGTGGGCGATGCTGGCTTTGGTGGAGTCGTCGAAGATTTCGGACAGGTCAGGACGGGTACGGCCCTGATCGTCGACCGGTGCGTTCAGCTTGTTGATGATAACGCCGGTGATGTTTTTGTTCTTGCTGCCGCCGAAGCTGGTGCGCGCCAGTTCGATGCGCTCTTTCAGCTGCGCCGGGGAGTCGTTGCCCAGCGCCAGCACGAAGACGATCTCGGCGTTCAGGGTTTTGGCGATCTCGTAGTTCAGCGCGTTGGCGAACTGGTGTTTGCGAGTCGGCACCAGGCCTTCGATCAGCACCACTTCCGCGTCTTTGGTGTTCTCGTGGTAACGCGCCACGATCTCTTCCATTAGCACGTCTTGCTGGTTGGAGCTCAGCAGGCCCTCAACGTAGTCCATGCGTAGCGGTTCGGCCGCCGTAATGGTGGAGTTGCTGCTGCGGATGATGGTGGTGGTCTGGTCGAGCGCGTTGTCGCCGGTGCGCGGTTGAGCGATAGGCTTGAACACGCTCAGACGAACGCCTTTTTGCTCCATGGAGCGGATGACACCCAGGCTGACGCTGGTCAGGCCGACGCTGGTGCCGGTGGGGATCAACATAATAGTACGTGACACAGAATAGTCCTCTTCACGATTAACATGAGGCTAAAACAACACCGTCAGCCTGGGCTGACGGTGTTTTGAGAGCATTACGCGGTCAGGCGGGATGCGTCCTGCGCGATGACCAACTCTTCGTTGGTCGGGATCACCAGCGCCAGGCGGCTGCCGTCTTTGGTGATGGCGCCGGATTTGCCGAAGCGAGCGGCCATGTTGCGGTCGTGGTCGATTTCGAAGCCCAGCAGGCCCAGTTTGTTCAGGGTCAGCTCACGCACCATGCCGGCGTTCTCGCCGATGCCGCCGGTGAAGATCACCGCGTCCAGACGGCCTTCCATCAGCGCGCTGTAGGCGCCGACGTATTTGGCCAGACGGTGGCAGAACACGTCCATGGCGCGTTTGGCGTCGGCTTTGCTGTCGTAGTTGTCTTCAACGTAACGGCAGTCGCTGGTGACTTCAGTCAGGCCCAGCAGGCCGGATTCTTTGGTCAGCATCTTGTTGATCTGGTCAACGCTCATGCCCAGAGAATCGTGCAGGTGGAAGATGATAGCCGGATCGATGTCACCGCTGCGGGTGCCCATCACCAGGCCTTCCAGCGGGGTCAGACCCATGGAGGTGTCAACGCACTGGCCGTTGCGCACTGCGGTTACGGAGCCGCCGTTGCCCAGGTGGCAAGTGATCACGTTCACTTCTTCTACCGGCTTGTTCAGCATCTTCGCGGCTTCTTGAGTCACGTAGAAGTGGCTGGTGCCGTGCGCGCCGTAGCGGCGAACGCCGTGGTCGCGGTACAGGCTGTACGGCAGGGCGTACAGGTAAGATTCTTCCGGCATGGTCTGGTGGAACGCGGTGTCGAACACGGCAACGTTCTTGTCGGCCAGGTTAGGGAAGGATTTCAGCGCTTCCGCGATGCCGATCAGGTGAGCTGGGTTGTGCAGTGGTGCAAACGGCACGGAATCTTTGATACCCTGCAGAACTTCGTCGTTGATCACGGCAGAAGCGGTGAACTTCTCGCCGCCGTGCACGATGCGGTGGCCGATAGCGGTCAGCTGCGCGGAAAGCTCTGGTTTTTGTGCCAGAATAGTATTAACAATGAAGTTCAGCGCTTCGCTGTGTGCAGCGCCGGCCCCCAGGGCAGCTTCGTGTTTGGCGCCGTCCATTTTCCACTTGATGCGAGCTTCAGGCAGGTGGAAACACTCGGCCAAACCGGAGAGGAATTCGTCGCCGTTAACGGCATCGATGATGGCGAATTTCAGAGAAGAACTGCCGCAGTTAAGAACCAGTACTAGCTTACTCGACATGGAAGTACCTACTTAAATAGTCGTGTTGTTAAAAGAAAATCGAACACACGTGGTGAATTAATCGTCAATCAGACAACAAGCGTAGCGCATAGTGCCGATGACATTTATGATTAACATCATGTGAAGTGCACAAATCACAGGATGATGGAAAAACCGATGATTTCTCTGCGGTTTAAATAATCTTGATTTTTATAGGGCTAAAAGTTGACAAAATTTACGTCATCTTCTACCGGCCACAAGGCCGGCTTAGGATACCGATAGCCCGGTGCAAACACAAAATAAATTTAAAGCTTCAAATTTTTTAGTATGGTCTCTGGCAGCACGCTTTTAGTTTCTTTACGTGACGTTGAGGTACGCAATGACGAGCAAACCGTCCGGTTCCGTAAGCTGGTTTCAGGTCTTCCAGCGCGGGCAGCATTATATGAAAACCTGGCCGTCGGACAAACGTCTGGCACCGGTCTTTCCGGAGAATCGCGTTGCGCGTGCCACCCGTTTCGCTATCCGTTTCATGCCGCCGTTGGCGATTTTCACGCTGACCTGGCAGATCGCGCTGGGCGGCCAGCTGGGCCCGGCGATCGCCACCGCGCTGTTCGCCTGCAGCCTGCCGATGCAGGGCTTGTGGTGGCTGGGGCGCCGTTCGGTCACGCCGCTGCCGCCGACGCTGCTGCAATGGTTCCATGAGGTGCGCAACAAGCTGACGGAAGCCGGGCAGGCGGTGGCGCCGCTCGAAGGCACGCCGACCTATCAGACGTTGGCCGATCTGCTCAAGCGCGCCTTCAAGCAGCTGGACAAAACCTTCCTCGACGATCTGTAAATGAAAAAAGGCCGCGCTGATGCGGCCTTTCTCGTCAAAGCGGCAATAACCCCGGTTTAAATCAAAGAACGGTCGAGTTGTGATTTCCTGCGTTCTTGCGCTGTGCGATGCTCCCGCCATCACACAGAAATGAGGAAATCCTGATGGAAATGACCAACGCCCAGCGGCTGATCCTGTCGAACCAGTACAAGATGATGACCCTGCTCGATCCGGACAACGGCGACCGTTATCGCCGGTTGCAAACCATCGTCGAACGCGGCTTCGGTTTGCAAATGCGCGAACTGGATCGCGACTTCGGCGAACTGAGCGAAGAGGTGTGCCGCACCATCATCAACGTGATGGAGATGCACCATGCGCTGCAGGTTTCCTGGGGCAACCTGAAAGAGAAGCAGGATCTGGACGAGCGCCGCCTGGCGTTTCTCGGCTTCGACGCCGCTACCGAGGCGCGCTACCTGAGCTACGTGCGTTTCCTGGTCAGCACCGAGGGGCGTTATACTCACTTCGATTCCGGTAGCCACGGTTTTAACGCCCAGACCAAAATGTGGGAAAAGTACCAGCGTATGCTGGCGATCTGGCTGGCCTGTCCGCGCCAGTATCACTTGAGCGCCGTTGAGATAGCGCAAATCATCAATGCTTGATTAAGAAGAGGTTTTCTGTGGAGTGTAAGGGTTTTCTGTTCGATCTTGATGGCACCCTGGTGGATTCTCTGCCGGCGGTAGAGCGCGCCTGGACGCACTGGGCCGAGCGCCGCGGCGTCGATCCGCAAGCGGTGCTGGACTTCATTCACGGTAAACAGGCCATTACTTCTCTGCGCCACTTTATGCCGGACGAAAGCGAAGCGGAAATTCAGCGCGAGTTCCAACTGCTGGAGCAGGTGGAAGCGCAGGATACCGACGGCGTTCGCGCGCTGCCGGGCGCCATCGCGCTGCTGGAGCGCCTGAACGCGCTCGGCATCCCTTGGGCGATCGTCACCTCCGGTTCGGTGCCGGTGGCCGGCGCTCGCCGCCAGGCCGGCGGTTTGCCGCAGCCGGCGGTGTTCATCACCGCCGAGCAGGTTAAACACGGTAAGCCACAGCCCGATGCCTACCTGCTGGGCGCCGAGCGCCTGGGGCTGGCGCCGCACGAGTGCGTGGTGGTTGAAGACGCGCCGGCCGGCATTCTTTCGGGTCTGGCTGCGGGCTGTCAGGTGATTGCGGTCAACGCCCCGGCCGATGCGCCGAAGCTGGAGCAGGTCGACCTGCGGCTGGATTCGCTGGCGCAGATCGCCGTCGATAAAACGGCGCAGGGCGCGATCGTTCGCCGGCTGGCCTGAGTGGCATTATCTTCACCCTAATTGATTAGACCCCGCTTCGGCGGGGTTTTTTTATGCTATTTTTTAGACCCTTGGACATTTGCCGGATGAGGCCGTTTTGAACAGCGAATTACTGTGGGTGCTGAGTTTACTGCTGATTGCCATCGTGCTGTTTACCACCAACAAGCTGCGGATGGACGTGGTGGCGCTGTTGGTGATTATCGCCTTCGTGCTGAGCGGCACGCTCAGCCTGCAGGAAGCGACGGTCGGTTTCAGCGATCCCAACGTGATTTTGATCGCCGCGCTGTTCGTGATCGGCGAAGGGTTGGTGCGTACCGGCGTGGCCTATCAGGTGGGCGACTGGTTGGTGAAAGTGGCCGGCAGCAGCGAAACCAAAATGTTGATGCTGCTGATGGTGACGGTCGCCGGGCTGGGCGCGTTCATGAGCTCGACCGGCGTGGTGGCGATCTTTATCCCGGTGGTGCTCAGCGTGACGGCCAGAATGAAGATCGCGCCGGGGCGGCTGATGATGCCGCTCAGCTTCGCCGGGCTGATCAGCGGCATGATGACGCTGGTGGCCACGCCGCCCAACATGGTGGTCAACAGCGAACTGGTGCGGGAAGGCATCCATGGTTTCGGTTTCTTCAGCGTGACGCCCATTGGCCTGGTGGTGCTGGCGCTGGGCGTCGGCTACATGCTGATCGCCCGGCGTTGGCTGGGCAGCGGTGACACCGGCAAAGCCGGCGATGACTGGCAGCGTCGCACCTTCCGCGACCTGATCCGTGATTACAAGCTGACCGGCCGCGCGCGGCGGCTGGCTGTCCGCAGCGCTTCGCCGCTGATCGGACGTTCGCTGGATGAACTGCACCTGCGTGCGCGCTATGGTGCCAACGTGGTGGGCATCGAGCGCTGGAAACGCTTCCGGCGGGTGATGGTCAGCGCCTCCGGCAGCACCGAGCTGCGCGAGGGCGACGTCCTCTTGATCGACATGTCGGACAGCCAGGTCGATCTGCGCGAATTCTGCGGCGAGCAGCGGCTGGAGCCGATGGTGCTGCGCGGCGATTACTTCTCTGAACAGTCGCGCAACGTCGGCATGGCCGAAGTGTCGCTGATCCCGGACTCGGCGCTGCTGGGCAAAAGCCTGCGTGAAGCAGCGTTCCGCAGCCGCTACGATCTGAATGTGGTGGGCATCCGCCGCCACGGCGAGACTCTGAGCGGCAAGCTGGTGGACGAGCCGCTGGAGCTGGGCGACATTTTGCTGGTGATCGGCGACTGGAAGGCGATTCGTCAGCTGCAGGCCAAAACCCACGACTTTATCGTGCTCAACCTGCCGGCCGAAGTGGACGAAGTGGCGCCGGCCATCACCCAGGCGCCGCACGCGCTGTTTTGCCTGGCGTTGATGGTGGCGATGATGCTGACCGACGAAATCCCCAACCCGATCGCGGCGTTGATCGCCTGCCTGCTGATGGGCAAGTTCCGCTGTATCGACATGGAGAGCGCCTATAAATCGATCCATTGGCCGAGCATCATTTTGATCGTCGGCATGATGCCGTTCGCGCAGGCGCTGCAAAAGACCGGCGGCGTGGATCTGATCGTTCGCGGGCTGATGGACGTCGCCGGCGGCGCGGGGCCGCGCGTGATGCTGCTGTGCCTGTTCGTCTTGTGCGCCACCATTGGCCTGTTTATTTCCAATACCGCGACGGCGGTGCTGATGGCGCCGATCGCCATTGCCGCCGCGCGCGAAATGGGCGTCTCGCCATACCCGTTCGCGATGATTATCGCCATCGCCGCGTCCGCCGCCTTTATGACGCCGGTCTCTTCACCGGTCAACACGCTGGTGCTGGGGCCGGGCAATTACAAGTTCGGCGATTTCGTGCGTCTCGGCGTGCCGTTCACCCTGTTGGTGATGGCGGTCAGCGTGATTGTGGTGCCGTGGCTCTACGGTTTTTAACGGCGCAGCGAGGCTGCGCCGGTGGGGTTACAGCGAGCTGTCGAGGCTGATTTCGTCCAATGACAGGCTGAAACTGGGAATGAACACGTCCATAAAGTAGTCCATTTCCGGGCTGCGGCGCTGTTCCAGGGTTTTATCCAGCCGCGCCTTGGCCAGGGTGAATTCATTGTTGCCGGCAGAGAGTTCCTCCAGGCATTTCAGGTAGGCGCACAGCGCGTCTGCCTGCTTCACTACCTGCTTTTCATCTTCGCTGTAGTAGTGCTCATCGAGAATGGTGCGGAAATCGTTGCGCAGCTCAGCGGGGATCATGTCCAGCAGCTTTTGCTGGGCGATCTTTTCGATCTTCTTGTATTCATGGGCGATCTGCGGATTGTAGTACTTGATCGGCGTCGGCATGTCGCCGGTGATCACTTCGCTGGCGTCGTGATACATCGCTAACAGCGCAACGCGGTCGGCATTGAGGTTGCCGTTGAATTTGCGGTTCTTGATCACCGCCAACGCGTGGGCGACGAAAGCCACCTGCAGACTGTGTTCGGAGACGTTCTCGGTACGCACGTTGCGCATCAGTGGCCAGCGGTTGATCAGTTTCAGGCGGGACAGATGGGCGAAGAAATGGCTCTGGCTCATGGTGCTCTCTTTAACGGCAAGTGAGGGCCCCATTGTGAAGCAGTGACGGCGAATTTTGCAACCGGGCAATAAGAGAAGGGCGCAGCAAGGCGCTGCGCCCCAGGCGATTACTGGTGGTAACCTTCAAGGAAGCGGCCCAGCTTGCCGACCGCCATTTCCAGTTCGTCTACGCGCGGCAGGGTGACGATGCGCACGTGATCCGGGTAAGGCCAGTTGAACGCCGAACCTTGCACCAGCAGCACTTTTTCCTGTAGCAACAGATCCAGCACCAGCTTCTGGTCGTCGTGGATGTTGAAGCGTTTGGCATCGATGCGCGGGAACATGTACAACGCGCCCTGCGGCTTCACGCAAGAGACGCCCGGGATGTCGTTGAGCAATTCCCAGGTGCGGTTGCGTTGTTCGTACAGGCGGCCGCCGGGCTGAATGAATTCGCTGATGCTCTGATAACCGCCCAGCGCGGTCTGAATGGCGTGCTGCATCGGCACGTTGGCGCACAGGCGCATCGAAGCCAGCATCTCCAGCCCTTCGATATAGCCTTTGGCGTGCTTCTTCGGCCCGTTCAGCACCATCCAGCCCTGGCGGAAGCCCGCCACGCGGTAGGTTTTCGACAGGCCGTTGAAGGTCACGGTCAGCAGATCTGGCGCCAGTGCGGCGATCGAGTGGTGTTCGGCGTCGTCGTACAGGATCTTGTCGTAGATCTCGTCGGCGAAGATGATCAGGTTGTGTTGACGGGCGATCTCGACGATCTGCTCAAGCAGCGCTTTGCTGTAAACCGCGCCGGTCGGGTTGTTTGGGTTGATGATCACGATACCGCGGGTGCGCGGGGTGATCTTGCTGATGATATCGTCCAGATCCGGGAACCAGCCGGCCTGCTCATCGCACAGGTAGTGCACGGCCTTGCCGCCGGACAGCGATACCGCAGCGGTCCACAGCGGGTAGTCCGGCGCCGGTACCAGCATTTCGTCGCCGCTGTTGAGCAGCGCCTGCATGGATTGGACGATCAGCTCAGAGACGCCATTGCCAATGTAGATATCCTCAACGGTCACGTCACGCATGTTGCGCGCCTGATAGTGCTGCATGATCGCTTTACGCGCCGAGAAGAGGCCCTTGGAGTCGGAGTAGCCTTGCGCCGTGGGCAGATTGCGGATCACGTCGACCAGGATTTCGTCCGGGGCGTCGAAACCGAACGGGGCAGGGTTGCCGATGTTCAGTTTCAGGACTTTGTTGCCTTCTTCTTCAAGACGTTTAGCTTCTTTAAGCACCGGGCCGCGAATGTCATAGCAGACGTTGTCCAGTTTGCTGGATTTCTCAATGGGGGACATAAAAAGTTGAGCCTTTTGCTGGGATAGGGGCGCTCCTACCGTGGGACGCCGCAACCCGCCCAATGTACTCCTGGCGTAGTTGCTTTTGAAGGGTTTTGCACGCCTTTGGTGCAAATGCATGTCGTAACGGGGGATTTTAGTTATGATAAGCAAAGGTAAAGTTATTTTGTGGTTCATAATTTCATGAACTATAATTTTACTAGGGTTTTGTTCTGTTAAATCAAGCGTCGATAAACGAGACGTGCCGGCGATCGCGGCCGGCAGCAGTGAACTGATAAGCCGAAAGGGAGAATAGGCTTCAATAAACTGTAAAGGAACGATAATACCGGAGTAGTCTGATAGCGGGGTGTCGGTTCGCGCACCACACTAAGGAAAATGACATATTTACATTAGCTTTACTTTATATTTTACCTTAAGCATTGTTTATGTGGTTATAAGATTATTATTTAAAGCAAAAATCTTAATGATTGAATTTATTAAATTCATTGAGTAGTAACATGAAGTCGGTACCGTTAATTATTTATCTTTTTTGCTCTGGAATGCAGTCTGAAGGCCGGTTGATAAGGGTTCTCAGTAGCACGAATGGAGTGGAAATTAGGCAGTATGAATGAGTAAAATCTCAGGTTCGGTGGGGGTTTTCCCTTTTCACCGGTATTCAGTCCCCCGCGTTCTATAAGCACCATCGATAGATCGCATTTTAAAAAGCGATAGAGGTAACGAATCATAAGTAATTTTTTTGCCCTCCACTTATGAGTGGGGTACTGTCATAACAGGCGCCGTCCTTTTCAACGGCGTCTGAGAAACACACCAGGGTAGTAGTTCGTAAATTAGAATTTAAAAAAGTGAAGAATACACTATGACAACTGCAAATCGTCCGATACTTAATCTCGACCTCGATCTGCTAAGAACCTTTGTTGCGGTTGCTGATTTGAATACCTTCGCCGCGGCGGCTGTTGCCGTTTGCCGTACTCAATCAGCCGTCAGTCAACAAATGCAGCGATTAGAGCAACTGGTCGGCAAAGAACTGTTTGCCCGCCATGGGCGCAACAAACTCCTGACTGAGCATGGTATTCAGCTTCTCGGTTATGCCAGGAAGATCCTGCGCTTTAACGACGAAGCCTGTACCTCGCTGATGTACAACAATATAAAAGGTGTTCTGACCATCGGTGCTTCCGACGACACCGCCGATACCATTCTGCCTTTCCTGTTGAACCGCGTGACCGCCATCTATCCGAAGCTGGCCATTGACGTGCGCGTAAAGCGCAGTACGACGATGGTCGATCTGCTGGAAGAGGGCGAGATCGATCTGGCGGTGACCACGGCGGATCCGGCCGGGCACCCGCACATCGTGCTGCGCACGTCGCCGACGCTGTGGTATTGCGCCGCCGATTATCACTATCAGGCCGGCGAACCGATCCCGCTGGTGGTAATGGATGAGCCAAGCCCGTTCCGCGCGCTGGCGATTAAACAGTTGGACGAAGCCGGTATTCCGTGGCGTATCGCCTACGTCGCCTCCACGCTGTCCGCGGTGCGGGCGGCCTGTAAAGCCGGCCTGGGCGTGACCGCACGGCCGATCGAGATGATGAGCCCCGATCTGCGGGTGCTGGGCGCGGTGGAAGGTTTGCCGCCGCTGCCGGATACCCAGTATGCGCTGTGCAAAAACGCGCAGTGCAGCAACGAGCTGGCGATGGCCATCTTCAGCGCGATGCAGGGCGGCAATGACGGCTATGGCTTCAACGGTGCGGAAGGCGGTCTCCAGAGCGATCAGGATGACGCCAGCCTGGTGGACGAAGAAGAATAACGTCGCGGCGCGATATCTGATGAAAAACCTCTGCTTCGGCGGAGGTTTTTTTTGCCCTTTTTTTACCTAAAAATTTATTTATATGTATTTGGCTTGTATTTTCAATTGAGTTGGCTGTTTTGTTAACTTTTAAGCGTTAATGAAAAGAGAGTTTGGCCGGGTTTAATACGCTAAGTTCGTTTTTTGAGCAATAAGATTGAATGGGTTAAAGGCATGGTAATAGCAGGGGTATTTTGTTAGCTTATAGCGGCCGTTTTTGCGGCTCAATTTGAGGAAAATTGTTAAAGGGCCACACTTTTTTTGAGGATTTATGCTGAAAACGTGTCCTGGATCAAAAAAATACCCCTAGGTAGTGAGTGGAAGAACAGGGAATTCCTGAGACAATGGTATAGTAAAACTGAAATGTGCATGTTGGTTTATATCTATCTGTTTCTACACAAAAATTAACTGACACGATTTAGCCTGTCCCTGGCGCATCAAATGTTAATCAAATGATACGTATGTAAACTAGTGTGTAGATACTTTTGTCAAAGTTGACAAAAGGTTATAGAAAGGAGTAAAAAGCCCACAGAAAAACGCTGCCTAACTCGCTGTAAAAGCAGTTTGTTTGTGTGGTTATTTATCCTTCCCTTAAATCGATGTGGCGCACTAACTGCCGGTGACAAGAGCAGTGCGATCGACGCCACTTTTGATGAGTAAGCATAGAGTATGTCAACAACCACTGAAGTTATCGCTCATCACTGGGCGCTCGCCGTATTTCTCGTTGTGGCTATCGGGCTCTGCGGCTTAATGCTGCTGGGCGCGTTCTTCTTGGGCGGGAGAGCCCGGGCGCGCGCCAAACACACCCCGTTTGAATCAGGCATCGACTCGGTCGGCACGGCGCGCATGCGCTTGTCCGCCAAGTTCTACCTGGTGGCCATGTTCTTCGTTATTTTCGACGTTGAAGCCTTATACCTGTATGCCTGGTCGGTCTCGGTTCGCGAGAGCGGTTGGGTAGGCTTTATCGAAGCCGCCATTTTCATTTTGGTGCTATTGGCCGGTCTGGTTTATCTGGTGCGCATCGGCGCGTTGGATTGGACTCCGGCGCGTTCCCAACGCCGCAGCAAACCGAGCACGATCACTAACACCAACAGTCATCCGCAGTAACAGCGAGGCATTAAGATGGACTATACGCTCACCCGCATAGACCCGAACGGTGAGAACGACCGTTATCCCCTGCAAAAACAGGAGATCGTCGCCGATCCCCTGGAACAACAGGTCCACCGCACGGTTTACATGGGTAAACTCGAACATGCGCTGCATGACATGGTGAACTGGGGGCGTAAAAACTCTATTTGGCCGTATAACTTCGGCCTTTCGTGCTGTTACGTGGAGATGGTGACGTCGTTTACCGCCGTTCACGACGTGGCGCGTTTCGGTGCGGAAGTGTTGCGCGCCTCCCCGCGTCAGGCTGACCTGATGGTGGTGGCCGGTACCTGTTTCACCAAGATGGCCCCGGTCATCCAGCGCCTGTACGAGCAGATGCTGGAACCGAAGTGGGTGATCTCGATGGGCGCCTGCGCCAACTCCGGTGGTATGTACGACATCTATTCCGTGGTGCAGGGCGTGGACAAGTTCCTGCCGGTCGACGTGTACATTCCCGGCTGCCCACCGCGTCCGGAAGCCTACATGCAAGCGCTGATGCTGCTGCAGGAATCTATCGGCAAAGAACGTCGCCCGCTGTCGTGGGTTGTCGGCGATCAGGGCGTTTACCGCGCCAATATGCAGTCTGAAAGAGAGCGTAAACACGGCGAGCGCATCGCGGTGACCAACCTCCGGACGCCTGACGAGATTTAAGACGTTCATTTAACGTCCATCTTAGTGCGCTATTGGTTAACACAGCGAAAAGTGAAACTTGCGGCGAATAACCCTTTAGTGTGGTGAAAAAAAATTATGACAGATTTGACGACGCACGACGCCTTGCCTGCCTGGCAGACCCGAGATCACCTTGACGACCCGGTGATCGGCGAACTGCGCAACCGTTTTGGGCCGGAAGCCTTTACTGTTCAGGCCACCCGTACCGGCATGCCCGTGGTATGGGTTAAACCTGACCAGTTACTGGAAGTAATGACGTTCCTGAGAAAACAGCCGAAGCCGTATGTCATGCTGTTCGATCTGCATGGCGTGGACGAACGTCTTCGCACCCACCGCGACGGCCTGCCCGCTGCGGATTTCTCCGTTTTCTACCATCTGATTTCCATCGAGCGCAACCGCGACATCATGCTGAAGGTGGCGCTGTCTGAAAAAGACCTGCACGTGCCCACGGCGACCAAGGTATTCCCGAACGCCAACTGGTATGAGCGCGAAACCTGGGAAATGTTCGGCATCACCTTCGACGGCCACCCGCACCTGTCGCGCATCATGATGCCGCAGACCTGGGAAGGGCACCCGCTGCGCAAGGACTACCCGGCGCGCGCCACCGAATTCGATCCTTTCGTGCTGACCAAGCAGAAAGAAGATCTGGAGATGGAAGCGCTGACCTTCAAGCCGGAAGACTGGGGCATGAAGCGCGGCACCGAGAACGAAGACTTCATGTTCCTCAACCTCGGCCCGAACCACCCGTCTGCGCACGGTGCGTTCCGCATCATTCTGCAGCTGGACGGCGAAGAGATCGTCGACTGCGTGCCGGATATCGGTTATCACCACCGCGGCGCCGAGAAGATGGGCGAGCGTCAATCCTGGCACAGCTACATTCCGTACACCGACCGTATCGAGTACCTCGGCGGCTGCGTGAACGAAATGCCTTACGTGCTGGCGGTCGAGAAGCTGGCCGGCATTAAGGTGCCGGAGCGCGTTGACACCATTCGCGTGATGCTGTCCGAACTGTTCCGCATCAACAGCCACCTGCTGTACATCTCCACCTTTATTCAGGACGTCGGTGCGATGACCCCGGTGTTCTTCGCCTTTACCGACCGTCAGAAAATCTACGATCTGGTGGAAGCGATCACCGGCTTCCGTATGCACCCGGCCTGGTTCCGCATCGGCGGCGTCGCGCACGATCTGCCGCGTGGTTGGGATCGCCTGCTGCGTGAATTCCTCGACTGGATGCCGAAACGTCTGGATTCTTACGTTAAAGCGGCGCTGAAGAACAGCATCCTGAAAGGCCGTTCCATCGGCGTAGCGTCTTACAACGCCAAGGAAGCGCTGGAGTGGGGTGTGACCGGTGCCGGCCTGCGTGCTACCGGCGTTGAGTTCGACGTGCGTAAATGGCGTCCTTACTCCGGCTATGAGAACTTCGACTTCGAAGTGCCGGTGGGCGACGGCAACAGCGACTGCTACACCCGCGTGATGCTGAAGGTGGAAGAGCTGCGCCAGAGCCTGCGCATCCTCGAACAGTGCCTGAACAACATGCCGGAAGGCCCGTTCAAGGCCGATCACCCGCTGACCACGCCGCCGCCGAAAGAGCGCACGCTGCAGCACATTGAAACGCTGATCACCCACTTCCTGCAGGTTTCCTGGGGCCCGGTGATGCCAGCCAACGAATCATTCCAGATGATTGAAGCCACCAAAGGGATCAACAGCTACTACCTGACCAGCGACGGCAGCACCATGAGCTACCGCACCCGGGTACGTACGCCGAGCTTTGCGCACCTGCAGCAGATCCCATCGGTCATCCGAGGCAGCCTGGTTTCCGACCTGATCGTCTATCTGGGTAGTATCGATTTTGTAATGTCAGATGTGGACCGCTAACTATGCATGATCAAAAAGACAATCACGCAGTCAATGATGCGCTCGAGCCCATCAATGCAGCCGCTCCTCAGAGCGGCGTTGATGCATTTGTACTGAGCGCGGAAGAACGTGATGCGATCGAGCACGAAAAGCACCATTACGAGGATCCGCGCGCCGCTTCCATCGAAGCACTGAAAATTGTGCAGAAGCAGCGCGGCTGGGTTCCGGACGGTGCGATTTACGCCATCGCGGAAGTGCTGGGCATCCCCGCCAGCGACGTAGAAGGCGTGGCCACGTTCTACAGCCAGATTTTCCGTCAGCCAGTAGGACGTCACGTGATCCGTTATTGTGACAGCGTTGTTTGTCACATCACCGGTTACCAGGGCATTCAGGCCGCTATCGAGAAGAAGCTGAACATCAAGCCGGGTCAAACCACTTTTGATGGCCGCTTCACGCTGCTGCCGACCTGCTGTCTGGGCAACTGCGATAAAGGGCCGACCATGATGATTGATGAGGACACTCACAGTCAGTTGAAGCCTGAAGATATCGAGACGCTACTGGAGCAGTATCAATGACCAAGCACATTGTACGCACTCCCGAAACGCATCCGCTGACCTGGCGTCTGCGCGATGACAAGCAGCCGCTGTGGCTGGACGAATACCGCAGCAAAAACGGCTATGCCGGCGCAGAAAAGGCCCTCAAAGGCCTGGCCCCGGACGAGATCGTCGGCCTGGTGAAAGACTCCGGGCTGAAGGGCCGTGGCGGCGCGGGCTTCTCCACCGGTTTGAAGTGGAGCCTGATGCCGAAAGACGAATCCATGAACATCCGTTACCTGCTGTGTAACGCCGATGAGATGGAGCCGGGCACCTATAAAGACCGTCTGCTGATGGAGCAGCTGCCGCACCTGCTGGTGGAAGGCATGCTGATCTCCGCGTTCGCGCTGAAAGCCTACCGCGGTTACATCTTCCTGCGCGGCGAATATATCGAAGCAGCGGCGCATCTGCGTCGCGCCATCGCGGAAGCCACCGAAGCCGGCTATCTGGGCAAGAACATTCTCGGCACCGGATTTGATTTCGAGCTGATCGTGCACACCGGCGCCGGCCGTTACATCTGCGGCGAAGAAACTGCGCTGATCAACTCGCTGGAAGGCCGCCGCGCCAACCCGCGTTCCAAGCCGCCATTCCCGGCCAGTGCCGGCGTCTGGGGCAAGCCGACCTGTGTCAACAACGTCGAAACGCTGTGCAACGTACCGGCCATTTTGGCGAACGGCGTGGAGTGGTACACCGGCATCTCCGGCAGTGAAGACAAAGGCACCAAGCTGATGGGCTTCTCCGGCCGGGTGAAAAATCCGGGCGTCTGGGAGCTGCCGTTCGGCACTACCGCGCGCGAGATCCTGGAAGACTACGCCGGCGGCATGCGCGACGGTCTGCGTTTCAAAGCCTGGCAGCCGGGCGGCGCGGGCACCGACTTCCTGACCGCCGATCACCTCGACCTGCCGATGGAATACGGCGCGATCGGCAAAGCCGGCAGCCGTCTCGGCACCGCGCTGGCGATGGCGGTAGACCACGAGATCGGCATGGTGCCGCTGGTGCGTAACCTGGAAGAGTTCTTCGCCCGCGAGTCCTGCGGCTGGTGTACGCCATGCCGCGACGGCCTGCCGTGGAGCGTGAAGATCCTGCGTGCGTTGGAAAACGGCGAAGGGCAGCCGGGGGATATCGAAACCCTCGAACAGCTGTGCCGCTCCCTCGGCCCGGGCAAAACCTTCTGCGCCCACGCGCCAGGTGCCGTAGAGCCACTGCAAAGCGCGATTAAATATTTCCGTGAAGAGTTCGAGGCGGGTATCGCCGTGCAGCACTTCGGCAACGCCCATGCGATTGGCGGCATTCAGCCGAACAATCTGCTGAAGCAGCGCTGGTAAGCCGAACTCGCCCGAACACGGCCAGAATTTTTGATTAACGCCTGCCGCAAGGCAGGCCACTTGGAAGCATGCTGACTATGGCTACGATTCATGTAGACGGCAAAGAGTATGAGGTAGACGGGGCGGACAACCTGCTGCAGGCTTGTCTTTCCCTCGGCCTTGATATTCCTTACTTTTGCTGGCATCCGGCGCTGGGAAGCGTCGGCGCTTGCCGCCAATGTGCGGTAAAGCAATACCAAAACGCGGAAGATACGCGCGGCCGTTTGGTGATGTCCTGTATGACCCCGGCATCCGATGGCACCTTCATCTCCATCGATGACGGCGAAGCGAAGCAGTTCCGTGAAAGCGTGGTCGAGTGGTTGATGACCAACCACCCGCACGATTGCCCGGTCTGTGAAGAAGGCGGTAACTGTCACCTGCAGGATATGACGGTAATGACCGGCCACAGCTTCCGCCGCTACCGCTTCACCAAGCGTACCCACAACAACCAGGAGCTGGGGCCGTTTATCTCGCACGAGATGAACCGCTGCATCGCCTGCTACCGCTGCGTGCGTTACTACAAAGACTATGCGGACGGCACCGACTTCGGCGTGTACGGCGCGCACGACAACGTCTACTTCGGTCGCCCGGAAAGCGGCACGCTGGAAAGCGAGTTCTCCGGCAACCTGGTGGAAGTGTGCCCGACCGGCGTATTCACCGACAAAACGCACTCCGAACGCTACAACCGTAAATGGGACATGCAGTTCGCGCCGAGCATTTGCCAGCAGTGCAGCATCGGCTGTAACACCAGCCCGGGCGAACGCTATGGCGAGCTGCGCCGTATCGAAAACCGTTACAACGGCAGCGTGAACCACTACTTCCTGTGCGACCGCGGTCGTTTCGGTTACGGCTACGTCAACCAGAAAGATCGTCCGCGTCAACCGCAGCAGCTGCGCGGCGATGACTGGATCACCCTGAACGCCGAGCAGGCGATGCAGGGCGCGGCGGACATCCTGCGTCAGGCGAAGAAAACCATCGGCATCGGCTCCCCGCGCGCCAGCCTGGAAAGCAACTTCGCACTGCGCGAGCTGGTCGGCGCCGAGAACTACTACACCGGGATCGCTCAGGCGGAGCAATCACGCCTGGCGCTGATGCTGAACGTGCTGAAAAACGGCGGCGTCCATACGCCGGCGCTGCGTGAGATCGAAGATTACGACGCGGTGCTGGTGCTGGGCGAAGACCTGACGCAAACCGGTGCGCGTATCGCGCTGTCCGTGCGCCAGGCCGTCAAGGGGAAAGCTCGCGCGATGGCGGCGGCGCAACGTGTTGCCGACTGGCAGATCGCGGCGGTGCAGAACATCGGTCAGCACGCCAAGTACCCGCTGTTCACCACTAACATCGACAACACCCGCCTGGACGACATTGCCGCCTGGAACTACCGCGCGCCGGTGGACGAGCAGGCACGCTTCGGCTTCGCCATCGCGCACGCGCTGGATAGCGCAGCGCCGGCGGTGAACGATCTGGCCGACGGCCTGAACAAGAAAGTCGATATCATCGTGCAGGCGCTGACCGGCGCACGCAAACCGCTTATCGTGACCGGCAGCAACGCCGGCAGCGAAGCCATCATCGAAGCGGCGGCCAACATCGCCAAAGCGTTGAAGGGCCGCGGTTCCGATGTCGGCATCACCTTCGTGGCGGGCGCTGCCAACAGCATGGGCCTGGCGATGATCGGCGGCGGTTCGCTCGATCAAGCGCTGGAACAGCTGGCGAGTGGCGCAGCCGACACCGCCATCGTGATGGAAAACGATCTCTATCGTCATGCGCCGGCGGCGCAGGTGGACGCAGCGTTGGCCAAGGTCAACAACCTGATCGTCGCCGACCACCAGCGCACCGCGATCATGGACAAAGCCAACCTGATCCTCTCCTCGGCCAGCTTCGCCGAGAGCGACGGTACGCTGATCAACCAGGAAGGCCGCGCGCAGCGCTTCTTCCAGGTATACGATCCGGCTTACTATGACGACGCCAAGAAAAATCAGTTCACCGTGATGCTGGAAAGCTGGCGCTGGATGCACTCGCTGCACTCCACCTACACCAGCCGCCACGTGGACTGGACCCAGCTCGATGACGTGATCGCCGCTTGCGTCGCCGCATTGCCGCAGCTGCAGGGCATCGTCGATGCCGCGCCGGACGCGACGTTCCGCATTCGCGGTCAGAAGCTGGCGCGTTCGCCGCACCGTTCCAGCGGCCGTACCGCCATGCGCGCCAACATCAGCGTGCACGAGCCGCGTCAGCCGCAGGATAAAGACACCATGTTCGCCTTCTCGATGGAAGGGAATAACAGCCCGCTGGCCGATCGTCAGCAGATCCCGTTCGCCTGGGCGCCAGGCTGGAACTCACCGCAGGCATGGAACAAGTTCCAGGCCGAAGTGGGCGGCAAACTGCGCCACGGCGATCCGGGCGTGCGCCTGATCGAAGCGGGGGAGGGCAGCCTCGGTTACTTCGACCGCGTGCCAGCCGCCTTCAATCCGAACGACGGCTGGCGTGTCGCGCCTTACTACCACCTGTTCGGCAGCGATGAAATGTCGCAGCGCTCTCACGTGATCCAGCAGCGCATGCCGGAAGCTTACGTGATGGTCAACCCGGCCGACGCGGCGACCCTTGGCGTCAACGCGGGCAGCCTGGTGGAGTTCAGCTGTGCGGGCCAGACCTTGCGTCTGCCGGTACGTCTGAGTGAAACCCTGACCCAGGGCCAGGTTGGTTTGCCGCTCGGCTTGCCAGGGATCCCGCCGATTTTGGTGGGTGCTAAGGTAGACAATCTGCGGGAGGCAGCACGATGAGCTGGTTTACCCCTGAGGTGATCGACATTCTGATCGCCGTTCTTAAAGCGGTCGTGATCCTGTTGGTGGTCGTGGCGTGCGGGGCGTTCATGAGCTTCGGCGAACGCCGCCTGCTCGGCCTGTTCCAGAACCGTTACGGACCGAACCGCGTAGGCTGGGGCGGCTCGCTGCAGCTGGTCGCCGACATGATCAAAATGTTCTTCAAGGAAGACTGGGTACCGAGATTCTCCGACCGGGTGATCTTCACCCTGGCGCCGATGATCGCCTTTACTTCCCTGTTGCTGGCATTTGCCATCGTTCCGGTCAGCCCGACCTGGGCGGTGTCCGATCTCAACATCGGCATTCTGTTCTTCCTGATGATGGCCGGCCTGGCGGTGTACGCCGTGCTGTTCGCCGGATGGTCGAGCAACAACAAATACTCGCTGTTGGGCGCGATGCGTGCCTCCGCGCAAACCCTGAGCTACGAAGTGTTCATCGGCCTGTCGCTGATGGGCGTGGTGATGCAGGCGGATTCGTTCAACATGCAGGCCATCGTTGAATCCCAGGCGCACGTCTGGAACGTCATTCCGCAGTTCTTCGGCTTCGTGACCTTTGCGATCGCCGGCGTGGCGGTGTGTCACCGCCACCCGTTTGACCAGCCGGAAGCCGAGCAGGAACTGGCTGACGGTTACCACATCGAATATTCCGGCATGAAGTTCGGTCTGTTCTTCGTGGGGGAATACATCGGTATCGTCACCGTGTCCGCCCTGATTGTGACGTTGTTCTTCGGCGGCTGGCAGGGTCCGTTCCTGCCGCCATTCATCTGGTTCGCGTTGAAAACGGCCTTCTTCATGATGATGTTCATCCTGATCCGTGCCGCGTTGCCGCGTCCGCGTTATGACCAGGTGATGTCCTTCGGCTGGAAAGTGTGCCTGCCGCTGACGCTGCTGAACCTGCTGGCAACCGCCGCGGTCATTTTGTACAACGCTCAATAAGGGGTGAATAAACCATGACATTGAAAGAGTTAGTGGTTGGTTTCGGCACCCAGGTGCGCAGCATTTGGATGATTGGCATGCATGCCTTCGCCAAGCGCGAAACCCAGATGTATCCGGAAGAACCGGTTTACCTGCCGCCGCGCTACCGCGGCCGCATCGTGCTGACGCGCGATCCGGACGGCGAAGAGCGCTGCGTCGCCTGTAACCTGTGTGCGGTTGCCTGCCCGGTCGGCTGTATCTCGCTGCAAAAAGCGGAACAGAAAGACGGCCGTTGGTATCCGGAGTTCTTCCGCATCAACTTCTCGCGCTGCATTTTCTGTGGCCTGTGCGAAGAGGCTTGCCCGACTACCGCTATCCAGCTGACGCCGGATTTCGAACTGGGTGAGTACAAGCGTCAGGATCTGGTGTACGAAAAAGAAGATCTGTTGATCTCGGGGCCGGGTAAATATCCGGAATATAACTTCTACCGGATGGCCGGTATGGCGATTGACGGCAAAGCCAAAGGCGAAGCCGAAAACGAAGCCAAACCGATCGACGTCAAAGGTCTGTTGCCCTAAGGAGCCAGCAAGCATGGAAATTGCATTTTATCTGGCAGGTTTGATTGCGGTGGCCGCGACGATTCGCGTGATCACCCATACCAACCCTGTGCATGCGCTGCTGTATCTGATCGTCTCGTTACTGGCGATCTCGGCAGTCTTCTTCTCTCTCGGCGCCTACTTTGCCGCCGCGTTGGAAATCATCGTCTATGCGGGCGCCATCATGGTGCTGTTCGTGTTCGTGGTGATGATGCTGAACCTCGGCAACGTGCAGCAGCAAGAGCGCGACTGGATGAAGCCGACGGTGTGGATCGGGCCTGGCCTGCTGTCGCTGGCGCTGCTGGTGGTATTGATCGTCGCGATCCGCAGCGTATCCGATCAGGGTATCAGCGGTGAGATGGTCGACGCGAAGGCGGTGGGTATCAGCCTGTTCGGGCCTTACGTACTGGCGGTTGAGCTGGCTTCAATGCTGCTGTTGGCGGGTCTGGTTGTCGCCTTCCATATCGGCCGCGAGCACAAGCCTGGCGAGGTGCTGAGCAACGCGCCGGCGAGTGGCGAAATGGCGAGAAGAAAATCGGAGGAGCAAGCATGATCCCTCTTCAACATGGCCTGATCCTGGCGGCTATCCTGTTTGTGCTCGGGCTGACCGGGCTGCTGGTGCGCCGCAACCTGCTGTTTATGCTGATCAGCCTGGAAGTGATGATCAACGCTGCGGCGTTGGCGTTTATCGTGGCGGGAAGCTACTGGGGCCAGGCGGACGGGCAGGTGATGTACATCCTGGCGATCAGCCTGGCGGCAGCCGAGGCCAGTATCGGCCTGGCGCTGCTGCTGCAGCTCTACCGTCGTCGTCATACCCTGAATATTGATACTGTCAGTGAGATGCGCGGATGAACCTATTATATTTAACAATTCTGCTACCGCTGATCGGGTTCCTGCTGTTGGCATTTTCCCGCGGTCGTTGGTCTGAAAACACGGCGGCCACCGTCGGCGTGGGTTCTATCGGCCTGGCTGCGCTGGTCACGGTGTATGTGGCGATGGATTTCTTCGCCCAGAAAGCCGCCGGCGTGCAGCTGTTCGAGCAAAGCCTGTGGACCTGGATGGCCGTCGGTAACTTCAATATCGGCGTGACCCTGGTGCTGGACGGCCTGTCGCTGACCATGCTGTCGGTGGTCACCGGCGTCGGCTTCTTCATCCACATGTTCGCTTCCTGGTACATGCGCGGTGAAGAGGGCTATTCGCGCTTCTTCGCTTACACCAACCTGTTTATCGCCAGCATGGTGGTATTGGTGCTGGCGGACAACCTGCTGCTGATGTATCTGGGTTGGGAAGGCGTGGGCCTGTGCAGCTACCTGTTGATCGGTTTCTACTATAAAGATCCGGCCAACGGCGCGGCGGCGATGAAAGCCTTTATCGTCACCCGCGTGGGCGACGTGTTCCTGGCGTTCGCGCTGTTCATCCTCTACAACGAGCTGGGCACGCTGAACATCCGCGAGCTGATGATCCTGGCGCCGCAGAAACTGGCGGTGGGCGATACGGCCATCACCTGGGCGACCCTGATGCTGCTGGGCGGCGCGGTCGGTAAATCGGCGCAGCTGCCGTTGCAAACCTGGTTGGCGGACGCGATGGCGGGCCCAACCCCGGTTTCCGCACTGATCCACGCGGCGACCATGGTGACCGCGGGCGTCTATCTGATCGCCCGTACGCACGGCCTGTTCCTGATGGCGCCGGAAGTGCTGCACCTGGTGGGCATCGTCGGTGCGGTCACTCTGCTGCTGGCCGGCTTCGCCGCGCTGGTGCAGACCGACATCAAGCGCGTGCTCGCTTACTCCACCATGAGCCAGATCGGTTACATGTTCCTGGCGCTGGGCGTGCAGGCATGGGACGCGGCGATCTTCCACCTGATGACCCACGCGTTCTTCAAGGCGCTGCTGTTCCTGTCGTCCGGTTCGGTGATCCTGGCTTGCCACCACGAGCAAAACATCTTCAAGATGGGCGGCCTGCGCAAGAGCATCCCGCTGGTGTACGTCTGCTTCCTGGTGGGCGGCGCGGCGCTGTCTGCGTTGCCGCTGGTCACGGCCGGCTTCTTCAGTAAGGACGAGATCCTGGCGGGCGCGATGGCCAACGGCCACATCAACCTGATGGTTGCCGGCTTGGTTGGTGCGTTCATGACCTCGCTGTACACCTTCCGTATGATTTTCATCGTGTTCCATGGCGAAGAGAAAATCAAAGCGCATGCCGGTAAAGGCATCACTCACCACCTGCCACTGCTGGTTCTGCTGGTGCTGTCCACCTTCGTCGGCGCGATGATCGTGCCGCCGTTGCAGGGCGTGCTGCCGGAGACCACCGAACTGGCGCACGGCAGCGTGCTGACGCTGGAAATCACCTCTGGCGTGGTGGCTATCGTCGGCATTCTGCTGGCGGCCGCGCTGTGGCTGGGCAAACGCAGCCTGGTCAACAGCATCGCCAACAGCGCGCCGGGTCGTTTCTTCTCGACCTGGTGGTTCCATGCCTGGGGCTTCGACTGGCTGTATGACAAAGTGTTCGTCAAGCCGTACCTGGGTATTGCGAAGCTGCTGCAGCGCGATCCGCTGAACTCGCTGATGAACCTGCCGGCCGTCTTCTCCCGCTGGGGGAACCGCGGTCTGACGGTGAGCGAGAACGGTCAGGTGCGTTGGTATATAGCGTCTATGGGTGTGGGTGCAGTGGTCGTATTGGCTCTGTTGATTTTGGTTTAATTGAATAATTTAAACAGACGCATTTTTCGGGCGTAGCGCCGGGTAGGCGCTACGTACAAAGTTTGAAATTATTCGTATAAGGGACACAAAACGCCATGCTATTACCTTGGCTAATTCTTATCCCCTTTATCGGCGGTCTGCTGTGCTGGCAGCTTGAGCGCTTCGGTACTAAGGTGCCGCGCTGGATAGCGCTGATCGCAATGGGGCTGACGTTGGCGCTCTCTCTGCAGTTGTGGATGCAGGGCGGCTATACCTTGACCACGCCGAAAGGCATTCCGCAGTGGCAGAGCGAATTCCTGCTGCCGTGGATCCCGCGCTTCGGCATCTCCATCCACCTGGCGCTGGACGGTCTGTCGCTGCTGATGGTGGTGTTGACCGGTCTGCTGGGCGTGCTGGCGATCCTCTGTTCCTGGCGTGAAATCCAGAAGTATCAGGGCTTCTTCCACCTCAACCTGCTGTGGATCCTGGGCGGCGTTATCGGTGTGTTCCTCGCCATCGACATGTTCCTGTTCTTCTTCTTCTGGGAAATGATGTTGGTGCCGATGTACTTCCTGATCGCGCTGTGGGGGCACAAAGCGTCGGACGGTAAAACCCGTATCACCGCGGCGACCAAGTTCTTCATCTACACCCAGGCCAGCGGTCTGGTGATGCTGATTGCGATCCTGGGCCTGGTGTTCGTGCATTACAACGCCACCGGCGTGTGGACCTTCGATTACGAAGACCTGCTGCAAACGCCGATGTCCCACAACGTGCAATATCTGCTGATGCTGGGCTTCTTCATCGCCTTCGCGGTGAAAATGCCGGTGGTGCCGCTGCACGGCTGGTTGCCGGACGCGCACAGCCAGGCACCGACCGCAGGTTCCGTCGACCTGGCGGGCATCTTGCTGAAAACCGCGGCCTACGGCCTGCTGCGTTTCAGCCTGCCGCTGTTCCCTGAGGCTTCGCACGAGTTCGCGCCAATCGCCATGTGGCTGGGCGTGATCGGCATCTTCTACGGCGCCTGGATGGCGTTCGCGCAGACCGACATCAAGCGTCTTATCGCCTACACCTCGGTATCGCACATGGGCTTCGTGTTGATTGCCATCTACACCGGCAGCCAGCTGGCTTACCAGGGCGCCGTGATCCAGATGATCGCGCACGGTCTGTCCGCCGCCGGTATGTTTATTATCTGCGGCCAGCTGTATGAGCGTCTGCATACCCGCGACATGCGTCAGATGGGCGGCCTGTGGGGGCGTATCAAGTTCATCCCTGCGCTGTCGCTGTTCTTCGCCGTGGCTACGCTGGGGATGCCGGGTACCGGTAACTTCGTCGGTGAATTCATGATTCTGTTCGGCAGCTACCAGGTGGTGCCGGTGATCACTGTGATCTCTACCTTCGGTCTGGTGTTCGCTTCGGTTTACTCGCTGATCATGATGCAGCGCGCTTACTACGGTGCGCCTAAATCCGACCAGCCGCTGCAGGGCATGACCGCGCGCGAACTGTTCATCATTCTGCTGCTGGTGGTGTTGCTGGTTCTGCTGGGGGTTTACCCGCAGCCGATTCTGGATACTTCCAACGCGGCGATGAGCAACGTGCAACACTGGTTTGGTTCGTCAGTTTCAGCAATTTCAACAACAAGGCCGTAATTCGCCATGACAATAACTCCTCAACAACTGATCGCACTGCTGCCGCTGTTGATCGTCGGATTGACGGTGGTGGTTGTGATGCTAGGCATTGCGTGGCGACGCGACCACTTTATCAACGCCACCCTGACCGTGATCGGTCTCAACCTGGCGCTGCTTTCGCTGTACTTTGTCGGCCAGGCAGGCCCAATGGACGTCACCCCGCTGCTGCGGGTTGACGGTTACTCGATGTTCTACACCGGGCTGGTGCTGCTGGCGAGTCTGGCGACCTGCACCTTCGCCTATCCGTGGCTGGTCGGCTATCCGGATAACCGCGAAGAGTTCTACTTGCTGGTGCTGATCGCCGCCATGGGCGGCATCCTGCTGGCGAGCGCCAACCATCTGGCTTCGCTGTTCATCGGTATCGAGCTGATCTCGCTGCCGCTGTTCGGCCTGGTGGGCTACGCCTATCGTCAGAAGCGCCCGCTGGAAGCTGCCATCAAGTACATGCTGCTGTCCGCCGCCGCGTCGTCGTTCCTGCTGTTCGGCATGGCGCTGCTGTACGCTGAATCCGGCGATCTGTCGCTGGCCGGCCTCGGCAAGAGCCTCCAGGAAAACATGATGCACCAGCCACTGATCCTGGCCGGTATGGGCATGATGATCGTCGGTCTGGGCTTCAAGCTGTCGCTGGTGCCGTTCCAACTGTGGACGCCGGACGTGTATCAGGGCGCGCCTGCGCCGGTCTCGACCTTCCTGGCAACCGCCAGCAAGATTGCGATCTTCGCGGTCGTGATGCGTCTGTTCCTGTATGCCCCGGCCGCCGACAACGAAGCGCTGCGTCTGGTGCTGTCGATCATCGCGTTCTGCTCTATCTTGTTCGGTAACCTGATGGCCATCAGCCAGACCAACATCAAGCGTCTGCTGGGCTACTCGTCGATCGCTCACCTGGGCTACCTGCTGGTGGCGCTGATTGCGGTGCAAACCCATCAGCTGTCGCTGGAAACCGCCGGCGTTTACCTGGCCGGTTACCTGTTCAGCAGCCTGGGCGCCTTCGGCGTGGTCAGCCTGATGTCCAGCCCGTACCGCGGCCCGGATGCGGATTCGCTGTTCTCTTACCGTGGTCTGTTCTGGCATAAGCCAATCTTGTCCGCGGTAATGACGGTGATGATGCTGTCGCTGGCCGGTATCCCGATGACGCTGGGCTTTATCGGTAAGTTCTTCGTGATCGCGATGGGCGTCAGCGCACACCTGTGGTGGCTGACCGGCGCAGTCGTGGTAGGCAGCGCCATTGGCCTGTACTACTACCTGCGCGTGACCGTCAGCCTGTTCCTCAGCGCGCCGGAATCGCTGCAGCGCGACACCCCGAACAACTGGGCGTTGACTGCCGGTGGCGTCGTGGTGCTGATCTCAGCCGCGCTGGTGCTGCTGTTGGGGGTTTATCCTCAGCCGCTGATTTCGCTGGTGCAGATGGCGCAGCCGACGTTCTGATAACGCTTCAGACGGTAAAAAGGTCGCTTCGGCGGCCTTTTTTTATGGAGAAACGGCACTTAGCCGTAATGGGCGCTAAACGACGTTTCCAGCGCCTGCACCACCGCGCGCACGCGGGCGGCACGCTGCAAATCGGGATGCAGCACCAGCCAGATATCCACCCAGTCTTTATTCTCTGGCAACAGGCGCACCAGCTCCGGGTCTTTATCCGCCAGAAACGCGGAGAGCAGGCCGATGCCTAGCCCGCTGCGAGTGGCGGAGCGCAGCAGCAGCTGTGAATTGCATTGCAGCACGACGTTGGGCTCGTGCAGGGCTTCGCCGCAGAAATTGTTCCAGTGGCGCGGCACCAGCTCGCGCGGGAACATCAGCAGATCGTGACCGCGCAGCTGCTCGCCTTTGACCGGCATACCTCGCCGAGCCAGATAGTGCGGGCTGGCGTACAGGCCCATCTCGATGGTGGCCAGCCGCTTGATGATCAGTTCATCGTCATCGGGGCGTGCACCGCGGATCGCCAGATCCGCGCCGTGATAAGAGATATCGGCGATGTTCAGTGCCGTCAACAGCGTGACGGTGATGGCCGGATAGCGTTCCCGCAGATCTTGCAGCGCGGGTATCACGAAGGCTTCGGCCAGGGTATCGGTGGTGGCGATGCTCACGTGGCCGTGCAGGCTGTCATCGCCGCTGGCGGCTTTGCGGTTGATCGCCTGCACCGCATTCTCCATCTTCATCACGTCCGCCAGCATTTCTTCCCCCAACGGGCTGAGGGCGAAGGATTTCGGCGTGCGGATAAACAGCTTGGAACCGAGAGCGTCTTCGAAAGCGGAGAGCCGTCGACCGACGGTCGCCTGATCGACATGCAGCTGGTTGGCGGCTTTGCGTAGCGTGCCACAGCGTGCGACGGCCAAAAAGAAGCGCGCGTCGTCCCAATTCATCATGCCATTTCCTCTCTGCAGATTTGTCGGCGCCGTGGGGCACAGGCCGAGCCAGGCGAACAATAACGGTTTCTATCATAAAGCGTTGTTCTGCCCGGGGGGAGAGAAAGACGGTTAGCGGGCTGCACATCGGCGGTTATTTCTCTGGTGATGCAAGAATGCATCAGGGTGATTCATTCTTGACGATACTTCGCCCGTCGCCGGAACGCTATGATAAGCGCCGTTCCCGGCAGGCCGGGTGAGGAAAATGTCGACGGCAGGCCGCTGTCTGCCGTCTTTGGGAGTTGAAACATGTCAGAAAATACCGCCAGCCAGATTGCGGCGCCGCAAAATGCTCAGGCGTCGGGCAGGACAATTTTATTGTTCCTGGCGCTGGCTTTGATGTCGGCATTGCTGAACAGCAGCGCGCCGACGCCGCTTTATCCGCTGTATCAGCAGCAGCTTACGCTAAGCTCGGTCAGTCTGACCGTCATCTACGGCGCCTATGCCGCCGGCGTGCTGATCTCTTTGTTCGGCGTCGGCAATCTGGCCGGCAAAGTAAAGGATTTACGCAGCATGATCGTGCCGGCATTGCTGGTGGTGTTGAGCGGCGCCCTGCTGTTCGCGCAGGCTGATACCTTTGCCATGATGCTGATGGCGCGGCTGTTGGCCGGGGTGGGCACCGGGGCGCTAACCGGCGCGGCGAACATCGCGTTGGTGCGGTTTGGGCCGCGCGACGGCGGCAAAAATGCGGCGTTGATCGCGACGCTGTCATTCACCACCGGATTGGCGCTGGGCCCGATCTTCAGCGGCATCGCCTTGCAGACCGGTTTCCATCCCACGACGCTGCCATTTGTTTTCATCATGGTCATGGCCGCCGTGGCTGCGTTGGGCGTGATGTTCTCGTGGCCGCGTGGCGTGGTTACGGCGCCGAGCCATGTTACGTCGGCCGAGACAGAAAAAAGCTCGCTGCTCGATGGCTTGCGCGCCACCGGCGGTAAATTCTTTGTGTGTGCAGGGGCTTTATTTATCTGTTGGGCGCTGGCCGCCAGTATTTTGGCAATCGGCCCCGGCGTGGCGGAAACGCTGTTAGGCTTGCACGCTCGTGGCGTCTTTGGCTATGCGATTGCGGTGTATCTGCTGATCGCCGGTATCAGCCAGATCCTGAGCCGCCGCGTTAACGCCCGTCATTCGCTGTTGTTCGGTTGCCTGGCGCAGGTGCTGGCGGCAGTGGTGTTCACCATGGCGATCCAGTGGCATTCTCTTGGGCTGGCGGCGGTGGGGCTGGTGGTGGCCGGCTATGCTTATGGCGCCATTTTCGTCGGCAGCGCGACCCTAGTGAACCTGATTTCGCCGCCGACCAGCCATGCGCGTTTGCTTTCGCTGTTTTACGTTATCGCTTATATCGCCAACTGGGTGCCGATCTTGCTGGGCGTGGTGGTCGATCGCGTCGATCTGAATCAGGCAACCCATTTGCTGTTCCTGGGCAGCACCGTGGTGTGCCTGTTGTTGGCATGGAAGACGTCCCGGGTGGGGTTCCCTCGCTAATTACTTTGTGATGAATATCTATTTTTTATAATTAATGATTCTTTAATTACATTTATAGTGTGATTTTCATTGCATAAATTGGCCTGTTTTCGGGTAAACTGCGCGCTTTCTTTTTGCTGCAGGTCACTTTATGAACGTTCTTTTCGCCATTGCCGTCACCACCGGGATCCTGTCCGGCGTTTGGGGATGGGTTGCCGTCAGTTTGGGCCTGATCGGTTGGGCCGGCTTTCTCGGCTGCACGGCGTATTTCGCCTGCCCGCAGGGCGGACTGAAAGGGCTGTTGATCGGCGCGTTGACCTGCTGCAGCGGCGTCTTCTGGGCAATGGCGATCATCCACGGCAGCGAACTGGCGCCGCAGTGGAATCTGCTGGGGTATCTGCTGACCGGCATCGTGGCGTTCCTTATGTGCATTCAGGCTAAACAGCAGTGGCTGGGATTCGTACCCGGCACCTTTATCGGCGCCTGTGCGACCTTCGCCGGCGGCGGCGATTGGCCGCTGGTGACGCTTTCCCTGCTGGTGGGCCTGCTGTTCGGCTATGCGATGAAAAACAGCGGTCTGTGGTGGGCGGCACGCAGCGATAAAGCCCGCGCTACGCCGCCGATGGACCCGAATGCCGGCTCAAACGGTGCCGCCGAGTGAGTTGCTGCCGCGCCGCTGTGCGGCAGTATCTCCTGATAACCAGGACGGTAACGCTGTTGAAAATTGTCTATTTTAAAAGGGATAGGTATTGACTCTTCCTGTAGGGATTGCGTGAGATCACGTTAAAAGTAACAGGGTTTCGTAACATTATTTTCAGTGATTCCCATCACGTTTTTACCGGTAACAATCGGCTGAGATAGAGGTCTGTCCGATTGGAGGCCTGAAGGCCGGGAATCACCATGCACAACCTGTTTTCTCTGGATAACAAAACCGTCTTAATCACTGGTGCCTCGCGCGGCATTGGTTTTCTGCTGGCGCGCGGCCTGGCACAGCAAGGCGCGCATATTCTGATCAATGCCACCACCGAAGAACATGCCCGGCACGCCGCCGATCGCCTGCGTGAAGAGGGGCTGCGCGCCGATGCGGCGGCGTTCGACGTCACCGACTCCCAGGCGGTGCATGCCGCCATCGACCGTATCGAAGCGGACATCGGCGCGATAGACGTCTTGATCAACAACGCCGGTATCCAGCGCCGCCACCCGTTCACCGAATTTCCGGAGCAAGACTGGGACGACATCATCGCCGTCAACCAGAAGGCGGTCTTCATCGTGTCGCAGACCGTAGCGCGTTATATGGTGCCGCGCCGGCGCGGCAAGATAATCAATATCGGTTCGATGCAAAGCGAGCTGGGGCGGGACACCATTACCCCTTATGCGGCATCCAAGGGCGCGGTGAAAATGCTGACGCGCGGCATGTGCGTGGAGCTGGCGCGCTACAACATTCAGGTCAACGGCATCGCCCCCGGCTACTTCAAAACCGAGATGACGCAGGCGCTGGCCGACGATCCGGCATTCACCGCCTGGCTGACCCAACGCACGCCTGCCGCGCGCTGGGGCGATCCTCAGGAGTTGATCGGCGCGGCGGTGTTCCTGGCCGCCGACGCCTCCGCCTTCGTCAACGGGCAGTTGCTGTTTGTCGATGGCGGCATGTCTGCGGCGGTGTAATCTTTTTTCGTGGAGTCTGGAGATGAAAATTCAAACCCAGTCCTGCGTGGTCAATGGCAAGCGAGACGTGGCGGTGATCGCGCAAGAAGTGGATTATCGGGGGCAGGGAACGCTGGTAAAAATCAGCCGCGGCGGCATCTGCGGCTCGGATCTGCATTACTTCCAGGAAGGCAAGGTCGGCAATTTTCAGGTGCGTCAGCCGATGGTGCTGGGCCATGAGGTGATCGGTGAGGTGGTCGCCAGCGATTCGCCGCAGCTGCCGGTCGGGCAGAAGGTGGCGCTCAATCCCAGCAAACCCTGCGGGCAGTGCAAATACTGTCTGGCGCAGCAAAGCAATCAATGCGTCGAGATGCGCTTTTTCGGCAGCGCGATGTATTTTCCGCACGTCGACGGCGCTTTTACCCAATACAAAGTGGTGGATAGCGCGCAGTGCATTCCTTACGCTGCCGATCGCGACGACAGGGTAATGGTGTTCGCCGAACCGCTGGCGGTGGCTGTCCACGCGGCGAAGCAGCCCGGCGATGTGACGGGGAAAAAGATTTTCGTGTCCGGCGTTGGCCCGATCGGCTGCCTGCTGGTGGCGGCGCTGAAAGCGCTGGGCGCCGCCGAGATTGTCTGCGCCGATCTCAGTCCGCGCTGCCTGGCGATCGCGAGGCAAATGGGGGCCGATCGGTGCCTGCATGCCGCGGACGACGATTTTAGCGGTTATCTGCAGGACAAGGGGTATTTTGACGTCGCCTTCGAAGTGGCGGGGCACCCGCAGTCGCTGCAGCGCTGTCTGGAGATCACCCGCGCCAAAGGCACTGTGGTGCAGGTGGGCATGGGCGGCAGCTTCCCCGATTTTCCGCTGATGTTGTTGATTGCCAAGGAACTGAATCTGCTTGGATCGTTCCGCTTCGTGGCGGAGTTCACGTTGGCGGTGGCCTGGCTGGCCGACGGCGTGATCGATCCGCTGCCGTTGCTGTCGGCGGAATTCGCCAGCGGGCAGTTGGCGCAGGCGCTGACGTTTGCCGGCGATAAACGCCAGGCTGCCAAGGTGCAATTGGTGTTTTAGGGTAAAAGTCCGATGGCCGCAGGCGGCGATCCTTGTCTATAGTGTAGGAACGCTTAATTTTTCAACCACGGAGATCTCACGATGGCAAGACATACGGATGCTGAGCAAACTACGCTGGATGACGATCTGAGAATGCTGACCGAGACGCTGGAAGAAGTGCTGCAATACACCGGCGACCGCGCGGATCAGGCCTACATCGACATCAAGTCGCACGCCGAGCAGGCGCTGAGTGAGGTCAAGGCGCGCTGGGCGAACACCGGCGAATCTTACTATGCGCGCGCCAAAGAAGCGGTGCACCGCACCGACGACTACGTGCGGGACAAACCCTGGCACAGCGTGGGCATCGGCGCCACCGTCGGGCTGGTGCTGGGATTGTTGCTGGCTCGCAAATAAACCATGCCATCGGGGCGGCGCAGGCCGCCCCGTGTTTTTCTTCAGACTGTGTTGTTCATTCCGCCGTTTTACCGAAAGCTTTTCCTTATCCCGCCTATACTTCCCGCTAGCCGCCGTTGGAGCACCCCTATTTCCCTTGTTTTTATATGGACGGATTGAGCCGACGCCGCCGCAAGTGTAAAGTGTTTGTGTATTTATTGTTTGTTTTTTGTTCTAAATCAAATAATTATCTGGTGTAAACACCCAGGGATATACGGCGTTCTTGCGCTGGCGCAAAAGCCGTGAAAATAACACCTCATATAATACAGAGCGTAACTACAGGCGCGGCGTCTGTCGGCTGCGTCGGAGACGATCTCTGCTAACTGACTTGTGAGCGAACTATGTCGACAAGTGTTTTTAATCGCCGGTGGGCGGCTGTGCTGCTCGAGGCGCTGGCCCGCCATGGGGTGCGGCATGTTTGTATCGCTCCGGGATCGCGCTCCACGCCGCTGACGCTGGCCGCCGCGGCCAACCGATCGTTTATCTGCCATACCCATTTTGATGAGCGCGGGCTCGGTCATCTGGCACTCGGGCTGGCGAAGGCGGCGCGTGAGCCGGTGGCGGTGATCGTCACGTCCGGCACCGCGGCGGCGAACCTTTACCCGGCTTTAATCGAAGCCGGCCTGACCGGTGAACGGCTGGTGTTTCTCACCGCCGATCGGCCGCCGGAACTGATCGACTGCGGCGCCAATCAGGCGATCCGTCAAAACGGCCTCTACAGCAGCCACCCGACGCTGGCGATCGATCTGCCGCGTCCTACGCCGGATATTCCGGCCGCGTGGTTGGCCTCCAGCGTCGACAGCGCGATGGCGCGCTTGCAGCATGGCGCTTTGCATATCAACTGCCCGTTCGCCGAACCGCTGTACGGCGGCGATGAGCGTCACTATGCCGATTGGTCCGCCGCGCTGGGCGACTGGTGGCAGAGCGATCGGCCTTGGCTGCAGGAAAGCGAGACGCATGCAGTGCCATTGCCGCAGCCGGACTGGTTTTTCTGGCGACAAAAGCGCGGCGTGGTGCTCGCCGGCCGCATGAACACACAAGAGGGCGCACAGGTGGCGGAATGGGCCGAAACGCTGGGTTGGCCACTGATCGGCGATGTACTGTCGCAGACCGGGCAACCGCTGCCCTGTGCCGATTTGTGGCTCGCGCATCCGCAGGCGCAGCGCCTGTTGCAAGACGCGCAGCTGGTGGTGCAGTTCGGCGGCAGCTTGACCGGCAAACGCCTGCTGCAGTGGCAGGCGCAGTGCCGGCCGGAAGAGTATTGGGTCATCGACGAGCTGCCGGGGCGGCTCGATCCGGCCCAGCACCGGGGGCGGCGCCTGCGCGCCGGCGTGGCGCAGTGGTTGGCGCAGCATCCGGCGCAACCGCGTGCGCCGTGGGCCGCCGGGCTGGCTGCGCTGGCGGATAAGGCGCTGACGGCGGCGTCCACGCATCTGTACGATAACTTTGGCGAAGCGCAGCTGGCGCACCGCCTGCCGGAACTGTTGCCGGAGAACGGCCAGCTGTTTCTCGGCAACAGCCTGGTGGTGCGACTGATCGACGCGTTAACGCCATTGCCCGTCGCTTACCCGGTATTCAGCAACCGTGGCGCCAGCGGTATCGACGGTCTGATTTCCACCGCCGCCGGCGTACAACGTGCCACCGCCAGGCCAACGTTGGCGGTGGTGGGCGACCTTTCCGCACTGTATGACCTCAATGCGCTGGCGCTGCTGCGCCACTGCTCGGCACCGACGGTGCTGATCGTCGTCAATAACAACGGCGGCCAAATTTTCTCGCTGCTGCCGACGCCCGAAGAAGATCGTCAGCGCTTTTACTGCATGCCGCAGAACGTCGAGTTCAGCCATGCGGCGGCGATGTTCCAGCTTGACTACGCGCGGCCGGAGAACTGGAGCCAGCTGCAACAAGCGGTTGAGCAAGGCTGGCGGCGCGGCGGCGCCACGCTGATAGAACTGCAGGTGTCGCCGAGTGAAGGGGCCGAAAGCCTGCAATACCTGGTACAACAGATGGCGGTGCAATGATGCTGGCGACGCGAATTTTGCAACAGGGCGAAGCGGGCCGCCCGTGGCTGGTGTGGCTGCACGGCCTGCTCGGCAACAACAATGAATGGCGGGTGATCGCCGCGCGCTGCCCGGAATGGCCGTCGCTGGCCATCGATCTGCCCGGCCACGGCGATTCCGTGGCGGTGGGCTGCCGCGGCTTCGACGACATCAGCGCGCAAATCGCCGCGACCCTGCAACTGCGCAATATTGAACGTTATTGGCTGGTGGGCTACTCGCTCGGCGGGCGCATCGCCATGTATCACGCTTGCCACGGCCGCCATGACGGCCTGCAAGGGGTGATCGTCGAGGGTGGCAATCCGGGGCTGGAGGACGAACAACAGCGCCGCGATCGTTGCGAGCAGGATGCACGATGGGCGACGCGTTTTCGCAGTGAGCTGATTGCCGAAGTCCTGGCGGACTGGTATCAGCAGCCGGTGTTCAAAGAGCTTAGCCATGTGCACCGCCAGGCGCTGATCGCCGCGCGTTCGGTCAACAGCGGCCCGGCGATTGCCGACATGCTCGAAGCCACCTCGCTCGGGCGGCAGCCTTATCTGGCGCCGCAGCTGCGCCAACTGACCGTGCCGCTGCGGGTGCTGTGCGGTGAGAACGATCCCAAATTTCAACGGCTGGCGCGCGACGCCGGGTTGCCGTTGCGCATCGTGCCGCAGGCCGGCCACAACGCGCATCTGGCCAATCCGCAGGATTTCGTCGCCGAGCTGCAGACATTTCTCGTTAACCCTGGTTAAAGGAACCGAACATGCTTTATCCGAATGAAGAACACCTGTATGCCGCTATCGCCTGGCAGGATTGCACCGGCGATTTCGAAGACATCCTGTATCACAAATCCGCCGACGGCATCGCCAAAATCACCATTAACCGGCCGCAGGTGCGCAACGCGTTCCGCCCGCAAACGGTCAAAGAGATGATCGACGCGCTGGCCAACGCCCGTTACGACGACGGCATCGGCGTCATTATTCTGACCGGCGCCGGCGATAAGGCCTTCTGCTCCGGCGGCGATCAGAAAGTGCGCGGCGACTACGGCGGCTATCGCGACGACAGCGGCGTACACCACCTCAACGTGCTGGACTTCCAACGCCAGATCCGTACCTGCCCGAAGCCGGTGGTGGCGATGGTGGCCGGCTATTCGATCGGCGGCGGCCACGTGCTGCACATGATGTGCGATCTGACCATCGCGGCGGATAACGCCATCTTCGGCCAGACCGGTCCGAAAGTGGGCTCGTTCGACGGCGGCTGGGGCGCGTCTTACATGGCGCGCATCGTCGGTCAGAAGAAGGCGCGCGAAATCTGGTTCCTGTGCCGCCAATACGATGCCGCCGCCGCGCTAGACATGGGCCTGGTCAATACCGTGGTGCCGCTGGCCGAACTGGAAAAAGAGACGGTGCGCTGGTGCCGCGAAATGCTGCAGAACAGCCCGATGGCACTGCGCTGTCTGAAGGCGGCGCTGAATGCCGACTGCGACGGCCAGGCCGGTTTGCAGGAGCTGGCGGGCAACGCCACCATGCTGTTCTACATGACCGACGAAGGGCAGGAAGGGCGCAACGCGTTCAACGAGAAGCGCCAACCGGACTTCAGCAAATTCAAGCGTAACCCGTAATGAGCGGAGCAAACCGCAGCGCGGCGCTATACCGTTACAGCCTGCCGATGGAGGCGGGCGTGGTGCTGCGCAATCAACGGTTGAAAACGCGTGACGGATGGGTGGTGCAGCTGTGTCAGGGCGAGCGTGAAGGTTGGGGAGAAATCGCGCCGCTGCCGGAATTCAGCCGGGAAACGCCGGCGCAGGCCGAACAGGCCGCGTTGGGCTGGCTGCAGGCCTGGTTGGCGGGCAACGAACCGGAGCACAGCGCGCTGCCCTCGGTGGCCTTTGGGCTCAGCTGTGCGCAGGCCGAGCTGGAGCAGCGTTTGCCGATGCAGGCGGATTTTCGCAAGGCGCCGCTGTGCACCGGCGATCCGGATGAGCTGTTCGAGACATTGAGCGCTTTGCCGGGCGAGAAAGTCGCCAAGGTGAAGGTGGGGCTGTATGAGGCGGTGCGGGACGGCATGATCGTCAACGTGTTGCTGGAGGCGTTGCCGGATCTGCGGCTGCGGCTGGACGCCAACCGCAGCTGGACCCGCGCCAAGGCCGACGGCTTCGCCAGGTATGTTAACCCGGCATGGCGCGATCGTATCTCTTTCCTGGAAGAGCCCTGCAAGACCCGTGATGAATCGCGCGACTTCGCCCGGGCGACCGGTATCGCCATCGCCTGGGATGAGAGCGTGCGGGAGGCGGACTTTGTGGTGCAGGCCGAGCCGGGCGTGGCGGCCATCGTGATCAAGCCGACGCTGGTCGGCAGCCTGGCGCGTTGCCAGACGCTGGTGGCGCAGGCGCACGCGGCGGGCCTGACGGCGGTGATCAGCTCCAGCCTCGAATCCAGCCTGGGGTTGACCCAACTGGCGCGCATCGCCCATTGGCTGACGCCGGACACCGTGCCGGGGCTGGATACGCTGGGGTTGATGCAGGCGCAGGTGCTGCGCCCGTGGCCGGGCAGCGCGTTGCCGCTGCTGGATGTCTCGGCGTTGGAGTGCCTATGGCGCCGTTGAACGATTGGCCGTGGCGACACTGGGCCCGCACTCAGCCGCAGGCGACGGCGCTGATGCTCGGCGAACAACCGCTGAGCTGGCTGGCGTTGCAGAGCCAGGTGGATGAGCTGGCGGCGGATTTCCAGCATCAGGGCCTTGAACCGGGCTGCGGCGTGGCGCTGTGCGGTAAAAACAGCTATCCGCTGCTGCTGGCCTATCTGGCGCTGTTGCAGTGCGGCGCACGCCTATTGCCGCTCAATCCCGCCTTGCCGACGCCGCTGCTGGCGCAGCTGTTGCCGGAATTGGATATGACCTTTGTCTTCGGTCCGGACTCGTTGCCGGCGCTGCCGGAAGACGTGATTCGATTGACCCCGCCTTCGACCGAGCCGCGTTGGCCAGACCTGCCGACGTGGGATGCGCAGCGTCTGGCGACGCTGACATTGACCTCGGGCTCCAGCGGCATGCCGAAAGCGGCCGCGCACAGCTATGCCAACCATCTGGCCTGCGCCGCCGGGGTGTTGGGGCTGATGGCGTTTCAGCGCGAAGATTGCTGGCTGCTGTCATTGCCGCTGTTTCACGTCTCCGGACAGGGCATTGTCTGGCGCTGGCTGGCGGCGGGCGCCCGGTTGGCGGTGCGCGAGATGCACCCGCTGAACGAGGCGTTGGCGGGATGCACGCATGCCTCGTTGGTGCCGACCCAGCTATGGCGGCTGCTGGCGCAACCGCTGGCGGACATGACGCTGAAGGCGGTGCTGCTCGGCGGCGCGATGATCCCGGTGGAACTGACCGAGCGGGCGGAGGCGGCGGGGATCCGTTGCTGGTGCGGCTACGGGCTGACCGAACTGGCCTCCACGGTGTGCGCCAAGCGCGCCGATGCGCGGCCGGGTGTCGGCCTGCCGCTCGGCGGCCGCGAGGTAAAACTGGTGGATGAAGAGGTCTGGATCCGCGCCGACAGCCTGGCGCTTGGCTACTGGCGTCATGGCCATCTGCAGCCGTTGGCCGATGAACAGGGCTGGTTCCCGACCCGCGATCGCGGCGCGATGATCGAGGGGGAACTGCGAATTCTCGGCCGGCTGGACAACCTGTTTTTCAGCGGTGGCGAAGGGGTGCAGCCGGAAGATATCGAACGCGTGCTGGCGGCGCACCCGCAGATATCGCAGGCGTTTGTGGTGCCGGTGGCGGACGCCGAGTTCGGCCAGCGGCCGGTGGCGGTAATCGATGGCGATCCGTCGCTGTCGTTGGCGGCGTTGCTTGCCTGGTCGCAGGATAAGCTGGCCAATTTCCAACGCCCGGCGGCGTTGCTCCCGCTGCCTGACGAGCTGAAAAACGGTGGCATCAAGATTTCACGCCGCCAGTTGCAGCGGTGGGTGGCGCAGCGTCTCTCTGAGGCATAAAAAAGCCGCCCGTAAGGGCGGCTGAGTGAATGATGCAGGGGGATTATTTCAGCCCCAACGCCTTGGCGACGCCGGCGCCGTAGTCGGGGTGCACCTTGGTGAACAGCTCGACCTGACGGCGCTGGATGTGTTCCGGCACCTGCGACAGTTCGCCGGCGATGCGGGTGAACATGCGCTGGTGCTCTTCGGCGCTCAGCAGGTTGAACAGCGCGCGCGGCTGGCTGTAGTAATCGTCGTCTTCACGATGATTCCAGTGGTCGGCCGCGCCCTCAATGCTCAGCGGCGGCTCGCTGAAGTCCGGCTGCTCCTGGAACAGGCCGAAGCTGTTCGGTTCGTAGGTGGCGCCGTTGCCGCTGTTGCCGTCCACGCGCATCGCACCGTCGCGATGGTAGTTGTGGAACGGGCATTTGGCGCCGTTCACCGGGATCTGGTGGTGGTTGACGCCCAGGCGGTAGCGGTGCGCATCGCCATAGGAGAACAGGCGGCCCTGCAGCATTTTATCCGGCGAGAAACTGATGCCCGGCACCACGTTGGCGGGGTTCATCGCCACCTGCTCAACCTCTGAGAAGTAGTTGTCGGGGTTGCGGTTCAGCTCGAAAAAGCCGACGTCGATCAGCGGGTAGTCGCCGTGCGGCCACACCTTGGTTAGGTCGAACGGGTTGTATGGCGTCTGCGAGGCCTCATGCTCCGGCATGATCTGAATTTGCAGCTTCCAGCGCGGGAAGTCGCCGCGTTTGATCGCATCGAACAGATCGCGCTGTGAGCTTTCGCGATCCTTGGCGATGATCGCTTCCGCTTCTTCATCCATCAGGTTTTCAATGCCTTGCTCGCAGCGGAAGTGGAATTTCACCCAGAAACGTTCGTTGGCGGCATTGATAAAGCTGAAGGTGTGGCTGCCGAAACCGTGCATGTGACGGTAGGATTTCGGAATGCCGCGATCGCTGAAGTCGATGGTCAGCTGGTGCAGCGACTCCGGCAGGTGGGAGAAGAAGTCCCACTTGTAGACTGGGTTGCGCAGGTTGGTATGCGGATCGCGTTTCACCACGTGGTTGAGATCGGGGAATTTCAGCGGATCGCGCAGATAGAACACCGGCGTATCGTTACCCACCAAATCCCAGTTGCCTTCTTCGGTATAGAACTTCATGGCGAAACCGCGAATGTCGCGCTCGGCGTCGGCGGCGCCGCGCTCACCGGCGACGGTGGAGAAGCGGATAAACATGTCGGTCTGCTTACCGATTTCGGAGAAGATCTTGGCGCGCGTGTAGCGGGTGATGTCGTGGGTAACGGTAAAGGTGCCGTAGGCGCCGGAACCCTTGGCGTGCATGCGACGCTCGGGGATGACTTCACGGTCGAAGTGGGCCAGTTTTTCCAGGAACCACACGTCCTGCAACAGCATCGGGCCGCGTTTGCCTGCGGTGATCACGTTATTGTTATCGACAACCGGGGCGCCGGCTGCGGTGGTCAGTCCTTTCTTGCTCATCACTTGCTCCTTATCGTAGTGCAGTTAAGTAAAGACTCGGGCGGTTTAAGCGTTCATCAGCATAGTCCTTTGGCGGGGCTTCTTCCCCTGACCTTGGTCAAAGCCACTACTAGTTGTAGCCCTATTGCCGAGCGACGGCAAATAGGTCTCGGTTATCGTTGGCATCGCCTTGACGAATATGGATTTTTGTTTGCAAATTTTTACATTTATTTGATTATTGAAGAATTTTTTCGCTTTTATCCCTTAAATACTCATTGCGCTTTGGTATAGACTCATGACGTTATTATTATGCGTTGATTCGATCATTCGGTACGGATGACAAACCAGAGGGAAAGATGATGAAAAAGACTTGGGTCGCGTGCGCGGCAGGATTGCTGTTTGTGACCGGTGCGGCGAACGCCATCAGCGTGTCGGGCGAAGCCGGGCAACACTACACCAACCTGGGCGTTGGCATGAGCACCGGCTCTTCAGGTCTGGGCTTGACCGGCAACTGGGCGCGCAGCGACCACGACGGCAACGTCGGCAGCGTGGGGTTGAACTTCGGTGTGCCGCTGGGGCCGTTGACGGCGACCGTAGGCGCCAAAGCGCTGTACCTCAGCCCGAAAGACGGGAAGAGCGGCGGGGCGGTCGCGCTGGGCGGCGGCCTGGAGTGGGAGATCAACCGCTACTTCAGCCTGCACGGCGAAGGTTACTTTGCGCCTGACTCTTTCACCAGCGGCGTGAAGGCCTATAACGAAGCCAGCGGCGGCCTGCGCTGGAAGTTCCGTCCGCTGAGCGTGGACGTGGGCTACCGTTACATGCAGATGGAAGGCAAAGACGGGCGTCGCGACAACACCCTGGCCGATGGCCCTTATGTCGGTGTCGGCCTGAGCTTCTAAGGCTGCGAAAAAAGGGGCCATTGCGGCCCCTTTCTCTCTATCATTTCTTGTCTTTCGGCGCTTACCCGACCGCCGGCAGCATGCCGCTGGCGATGCCCAGTTGAATGGCGATCACCGTTACCCCACAGACAAACACCAGCGCCAGCGCAGGGGTGCCGCCCCAGACGCGGTACTGCGCCTGATGCTTTTGGCGAGTTTTCCACACCAGCAGCGAAGGCAGCAGCAGCGCCAGCACCGACAGGGCGATGGCGGCGAAACCCAACGCCAGCACGAAACCACGCGGATAAAACAGCGCGAAGGCCAGCGGCGGCAGGAAGGTGATGGCGCCGGTTTGCAGGCGGCCACGCACGTTATCTTGCCGCTTGAACAGGTCGGCCAGGAAATCGAACAGCCCAAGCGCAACGCCGAGGAACGAGGTCGCCAGCGCCAGATCGGCGAACAGGTGCACCGCCAGTTCAACGTGCGGCGAAGCTACTGCATCACGCACCGCCTGCAACAGGCCATTCAGCCCGGCCTGCTGAGCCAGGATGCCGACGAAGGTGTCGGAGCTGATGCTGCCCAACGTCGCCAGCTGCCAGAAGATATAGGCGATCAGTGGGATCGCGCTGCCGATGATAAACACCCAACGCAGTTTGCGAATGTTGCCGCCCATGTAGTTGACGATGCTCGGCACGCTGCCGTGGAAGCCGAAAGAGGTGAAGATCACTGGAATGGCCGACAGCGCCAGGCCTTGCTCCAGCGGCAACGTCATCAGATTGGTCTGGTGGATATTCGGCAACATCAGGCCGAGCATCACCACCAGGAACACCACTTTCGCGCTGAACAGGATGCGGTTGAACAAGTCGACCGAGTGGGTGCCGATGCACACCACGCCGCCGGCCACCAGGGTGAACAGCAGGACGCCGAGCGACACCGGGAAGTCCTGCGACGTCCATTGGCTGATGCTGGTGGCGAGCAGTTCGCCGGCGCCGCTGATATAGGCGGCGGTGAGGGCGTACATCAGGAACATCATGCTAAAGCTGGTCAGCCACTGGCCGCCGCCGCCGAGATAACGTTTGGCGAGCGTGCCCAGACCGGTATCCGCCTGCTCATGCTGGTAAACCTCCACCAGTAACAGCGCGGTGTAACACATCAACAGCCACAGCCCGACCAGTAAGGCCAGCGTGACGCCGAAACCGACGCCGGCCGCCGCCAGCGGCATCGCCAGCATCCCGGCGCCAATGGTGGTGCCCGCCACGATAAAAACACTGCCAAGAGTGCGATTCTTCACGTTTTTTCTCTACCAGCCGAAAGATTTTGAAAATTATAGGTAACGATTTATGAGGATGGCAGGATAGTGGAAGCCCTAATTTGTGTCAAACCGACGTTACGCATGATGTACATTAATGTTTACATCTCGCAAGCCTGCATCGCACATGAGAAACGGACCCATGGCTGAAATTATCCGCAGGCGGCTAGTGAAAAGTTATTTACGGGCTTCTATAGTGGAATGACCAAAAAATGTGGGAGAGATCAATGTTAAGGGTGGAGATGCTCAGCACCGGCGATGAGGTGCTGCACGGGCAAATTATTGATACCAACGCCGCCTGGCTGGCGGACTACCTGTTCCAGCAGGGGCTGCCGATGAGCGGACGTGAAACGGTCGGGGACAGCCTCTCTGCGTTGATCGAGATCCTGCAGGAACGAAGCCATATCGCCGATGTGCTGATCGTCAACGGCGGCCTGGGGCCGACCAGCGACGATCTCAGCGCGCTGGCCGCGGCGAAAGCCTGTGGCGTAGAGCTGGTCGAACGGGCCGACTGGCTGGCGCGCATGGAAGCCTATTTCACCGAGCGTGGGCGGCCGATGGCTCCTTCCAATCGCAAGCAGGCGCAGATCCCGGCCAACGCGGAAATGCTGGATAATCCGGTGGGCACCGCCTGCGGTTTCGCATTGCAGCTGAACCAATGCCTGATGTTCTTCACTCCCGGTGTACCGTCGGAATTCAAAGTGATGGTCGAACAGCAGATCGTGCCGCGCCTGCGCCAGCGCTTCACCTTACCGGCGCCGCCGCTATGCCTGCGCCTGACGACGTTCGGCACTTCCGAGAGCGATCTGGCCGCCGAGCTGGATGGCATGCCGCTGCCGCCGGAAGTGGTGCTGGGTTACCGCTCATCCAGCCCGATTATCGAACTGAAGCTGACCGGGCCGGAAAGCCGGCGTGCGGAAATGGAGCAGGCATGGCGGCGCGTGCGCGAAGTGGCGGGGGACAACTGCATTTTTGAAGGCACCGTCGGGTTGCCGGCGTTGTTGACGCAGCGGCTGAGTCAGCAAGGGCTGAAGCTGGCGTTGAGCGAGCAATTCAGCGGCGGGTTGATCAATCTGCAGCTGCAGAGCGAAGGGGCGCCGCTGGCGGGTGGCGAGCTGCTGCCGGCGCACTGCATCGAAACGCTGGAAACGACGCTGGCCCGCGCCCGCTCGCTGGCGGAATTGACCGGTGCGCCGTTGGTGTTGGCGGTCAGCGCCATGCGCGATGAGCAGGTGAGCATTGCACTGCACACGCCGCGCGGCGGCATTGGGCAGACCGTGCGTTATCGCGCGTCGCGCCACGGTCTGCGGCTGCGTCAGGAGTCGGTGGCGATGCTGGCGCTGGATATGCTGCGCCGTTGGCTGAATGGGGGCCAGGCGTGCGGTAAAAACGCCTGGCTGGAAGTGGTGGATATTATCGAGTGACGGTCATGGCGCCGAGTTGCCGGCGTCACGGCTTTGCTGCAGCCGTTCGGACGCCAGCCGTGACAGGCGTATCGCCGCGGCACCCCGCACGTGCAGTTCCAGACCGTAGTCCCTGAGCGCCTGCGCGGCGCTGCCGGCTTGCGCCAGATGCGTCGCCAGGCTGGCGGCGTCCGCCAGCGCGGTGTTGGCGCCAAGCCCGCCCGCTGGGCTCATGGCGTGCACGGCGTCCCCGAGAAAGGCGATGCGTTCGCTGTGCCACACCGGCATCGCCTTCGTGACCTGCACCGTCCGCACGCTGAGCGACAGGGGATCCGCCAACGCTAACGCCGTTTGCAAGGCGGGCGCCCATCCCTGCGAGATATGCCGTACACGCGCCTGCAGCGTTGCGCTTCCCTTCGCCCGTGTCGGCCCGCCGAGCCGTTCAGCCGATCCGATACAGGCCCAATAGAGATAATCGTCGACCGGCGTGAGGCGGCAATCGGGCGCGTAGTCGGCCGCCAGCTGCGCCATGGGCGCCTGAAAGCGCATCGGTTCAATCACCAGCGATACGCCGTCGGCGAAGATCACCGATACGCCGTTCAGCAGCTCAGGGGCCAATTGGGCCCGGGTTGCCGCATCGAGCGGTGTTTTGCCGTAGAGGGTGACCGCGCCGCTGTCTTCGGGCCCCGCCTCGGGCAGGCAGCGCCGCCGCACCAGCGAGTTGACGCCGTCGGCGGCGATCAGCACATCGACTCGCACTTGCTCGCCGTTGGCGAACTGTAGCTCCACGCCCTGCGGCGTTTGTGCAAATTCACGCAAGGTATGGCCGAAACGCACCCGGTCTTGCAGGCCGGCAAGCAGGATCTCGCGCAGCGTTTGGCGATGAATGCCGAGATCGCCGCTCGGTTCTTGCGTTTGGCGCTGGCTGGACGGCAACCAGTGCTCGGGGCGCCGGCCGGTGAGCGGGGCAAGCTGCGGATCCCATAGATTGCTCTCGCCGCTGTTTTGCGCGCTGCCGGCGCAGAGCAACCGGTAGTGCGCCGGCGGCAGGCAGGCGGCCAGCGCCTGCTGGCCAGACGGATCGATGCGCAGCCGGTAGCCCTGATCGCGCGCTTGCGGCGTGGTGTCGCGTTCAAACACCGTGGCGTGGATGCCGAAGCGGCTCAGCCCCTGAGCCAGACACAGACCGCCGGGCCCGGCGCCGATAATGCCAATGCTGGGTGTTGTCATCATGTTCCCTCGTGAGTCAGTGGCCACAAACGGGAGCGGCCGGAAGCATTTCATTATGTCGGCGCAGGAAAAGGTTGATATAACGGTATCTGGACTAAAAATAGTGATAAGTGGCCAATGTGAACGATAACCCTCACTTCACTGACGCTGACTGCAGCGAATGGCGGGCGGGCCCCTGGCTGATCGCCCTTGGCGGCCGCGACGCGGCAGGCCGGGAGTATCGGTTGGGCACGCGCGAATACGACTGGCATCAGCATGTGCGCGGGCAGTTGCTGTGCGTCGAAAGCGGCTTGTTGCATGTACGCACGGCGCAGGGCGATTGGGTGCTTCCGCCTCAGCGGGCGGGTTGGATCCCACCGGCGACGGAGCACCGGGTGCAGGTCTGCGGCGCACTGAGCGGCTGGAGTTTGCTGCTGGCGCCGGAGGCCTGCCACGATCTGTCGAATGTACCCTGCGTCATCGGCATTAGCGCCGTGCTGCAGGCGCTGGCTCAGCGAGCAGAAGGCTGGGACAAGCGCAGCGCGCTCACCCTGGAGCAGGATCGCATGGCGCTGGTGATGCGGGACGAGATACGTTTGGCGCCGACGGAACCACTGCATTTGCCGATGTCGTCCCATCCGCGCCTGGCCGGCGTTCTACAGGCCTTGCTGGCGCAGCCGGGGAGCGAGCGTTCGCTGGAGGCGTGGGCTGAATGGGGGGCGATGTCGCCGCGTACCCTGCGGCGGCTGATGATCGGCGAGACGGGGTTGAGTTTTGCACAGTGGCGCCAGCAGGCCCGGTTGTCGTATGCGTTAGCGAAGCTGGCCGAAGGCGAGACGGTGCTGCAGATAGCGGAAACGCTGGGGTATGCCTCGCCGAGCAATTTTATCGCCATGTTTCGTAAAGCTTTCGGCGATTCCCCGGCGCGTTATTTTTCCACATCGTCGGGAAAGGGGCGCTAAGCGAAATACTTTGAGGATAGTTATATATCCCTAATTAATCATAAGGTTATAGGGGATATTCGCGGCGAGAGAATGCTGTTACTCTCTTGACGGGTGCTTGAGACTGTTCGTCTTGGGCATTGTGTGACAAGGCGGATAGATGAAAGCCCCAAACTGACTCTCAATCAGAATGGGGCTGCCCTAACGCCTAGACACCGTTATGGTAGCCCCTTCACAGCAAGGAGGCAAGCATGCGCTTAAGGCATGTGTTTCACTCACTAACCGTTGTATGTATTACGGTTTTGTTATTTATCTGGATGATAAGAGACTCGCTGTGCGAGCTGAAAATCTACCAGGAAAATATCACTATCCTGATCAGGTTGGCGTGTGAGGTGAAGCGGTAATCATAGGGCGGGGGCAACCCCGCCTTCTGGTCTCCAGGCGCGGTTTCCGGCACCCGACTTTACATTTCCAGCTCGATATCCGTCAGCGGCATGCAGCAGCAGGGCAGGATCTCGCCGGCGTTGATAAACGCCAGCGGCTGCTGGCGGTAGGTCACTTCACCTTTCACCAGCTTCAGGCGGCAGGCACCGCAATAGCCGGATCGGCACTGATACTCCACCTGCACGTCGTGCAGTTCCAGCACGTCGAGCAGACAGTTTTCACTGTTGGGGCAGGAGAGCTGCGTGCCGGCGGCGCGCAGCGTTACGATTGGCGTCGCCATCGCTTACAGTTCGAAGTCGCTCAGGTCGTCGGCGTTGATCTCCGAGTCGATCTGGCCAACCAGGTAGGAGCTCACTTCCACTTCCTGCGGCGCTACCTGCACGTTGTCGGACACCAACCAGGCATTGATCCATGGGATCGGGTTGGAGCGGGTTTCGAACGGCAGACCAAGGCCGACCGCCTGCATGCGGATATTGGTGATGTATTCCACATACTGGCACAGGATGTCTTTGTTCAGGCCAATCATCGAGCCGTCGCGGAACAGGTATTCCGCCCACTCTTTCTCCTGCTGGGCGGCCAGCACGAACAGATCGTAGCACTGCTGTTGACATTCCTCGGCGATCTCCGCCATTTCCGGATCGTCGGCGCCGGAACGCATCAGGTTCAGCATGTGCTGGGTGCCGGTCAGGTGCAGCGCTTCGTCGCGGGCGATCAGCTTGATGATCTTGGCGTTGCCTTCCATCAGTTCGCGCTCGGCGAACGCGAAGGAGCAGGCAAAGCTGACGTAGAAGCGGATCGCTTCCAGCGCGTTCACGCTCATCAGGCACAGGTACAGCTGCTTCTTCAGCGCGCGCAGATTGACGGTGACGGTTTTACCGTTCACCTGGTGGGTGCCTTCACCCAGCAGGTGATAGTAGCTGGTCATCTCGATCAGATCGTCGTAGTAGCCGGAAATGTCTTTCGCGCGCTTCTTGATCTCTTCGTTGGTGACGATATCGTCGAACACCAGCGCCGGATCGTTGACGATGTTGCGGATGATGTGAGTGTAGGAACGGGAGTGGATGGTCTCGGAGAACGACCAGGTTTCCACCCAGGTTTCCAACTCAGGGATCGAGATCAGCGGCAGCAGGGCGACGTTCGGGCTGCGGCCCTGGATGGAGTCCAGCAGCGTCTGATATTTCAGGTTGCTGATGAAGATGTGCTTCTCGTGCTCCGGCAGCGCCTGGTAATCGATACGGTCGCGGGAAACGTCAACTTCTTCCGGGCGCCAGAAGAAGGAGAGCTGTTTTTCGATCAGCTTTTCGAAGATTTCATGCTTTTGCTGGTCGAAACGCGCAACGTTTACCGACTGGCCGAAGAACATCGGCTCTTGCAGCTGGTCGTTTTTGGTCTGAGAAAAAGTGGTGTAAGCCATAAGCCTGAATCCATCGTAACGTGGCTAAATGAAGGGGCCGGAAAATTCCGGCCCGCTAGGTCAAACTTTAGATCTTGCAGGCGCCGCTTTCGCAGTCGTCATCGCCGGCCTTGGCAGGCTGCAAATCTTCCTGGGCGTCTTCCGCACCGTCGCGGGTGTTTTGGTAGTACAGCGTTTTCACGCCGAACTTGTAGGTGGTGAGCAGGTCTTTCAACAGCTGCTTCATCGGCACCTTGCCGCCCGGGAAGCGGGTCGGATCGTAGTTGGTGTTGGCCGAGATCGATTGGTCGATGAATTTCTGCATCAGCCCAACCAGCTGCAGATAGCCGTCGTTGCTCGGCATTTCCCACAGCAGCTCGTAGTTGTCTTTCAGACGCTCATACTCCGGCACCACCTGGCGCAGGATGCCGTCTTTCGACGCCTTGATGCTGATGTGGCCGCGCGGCGGCTCGATGCCGTTGGTGGCGTTGGAAATCTGCGAAGAGGTTTCCGATGGCATCAGGGCGGACAGCGTCGAGTTGCGCAGGCCGGTTTCCTGGATCTCTTTACGCAGGGTTTCCCAGTCGTAGTGCAGCGGCTCGCTGCAGATCGCATCCAGGTCTTTCTTGTAGGTGTCGATCGGCAGGATGCCCTGCGAATAAGTGGTTTCGTTGAACCACGGGCAAGCGCCTTGTTCCTGAGCCAGACGGTTGGAGGCTTTCAGCAGGTAGTACTGAATGGCTTCGAACGTTTTGTGGGTCAGGTTGTTGGCGCTGCCGTCGGAATAGCGTACGCCGTTCTTCGCCAGGTAATAAGCGAAGTTGATGACGCCGATGCCCAGGGTGCGGCGACCCATCGCGCCACGGTGCGCAGCCTTGATCGGGTAATCCTGATAATCCAGCAGAGCGTCGAGTGAACGCACCGCCAGGGTCGCCAGCTCTTCCAGGTCGTCCAGGCTGTCGATCGCGCCCAGGTTGAAGGCAGACAGGGTACACAGCGCGATCTCGCCGTTTTCATCGTTGACGTCTTCCAGCGGCTTGGTCGGCAGGGCGATTTCCAAGCACAGGTTGGACTGACGCACCGGCGCGATCTGCGGATCGAACGGGCTGTGGGTGTTGCAGTGGTCGACGTTCTGGATGTAGATACGGCCGGTAGAGGCACGTTCTTGCATCATCAGCGAGAACAGCTCAACCGCTTTCACGCGTTTCTGGCGAATGCTGTCATCTTTCTCGTACTGGGTGTACAGGCGCTCGAATTCGTCCTGATCGGCGAAGAACGCGTCGTACAGCCCCGGCACGTCGGACGGGCTGAACAGGGTGATGTCTTCGCCCTTGATCAGACGCTGGTACATCAGGCGGTTCAACTGCACGCCGTAGTCCATGTGACGCACGCGGTTGCCTTCAACGCCACGGTTGTTTTTCAACACCAGCAGGCTTTCTACTTCCAGGTGCCACATCGGGTAGAACAGCGTTGCCGCGCCACCGCGCACGCCGCCCTGTGAGCAGGATTTGACGGCGGTCTGGAAGTGTTTGTAGAACGGAATGCAGCCAGTATGGAAGGCTTCACCGCCACGGATCGGGCTGCCCAGCGCGCGGATGCGGCCGGCGTTGATGCCGATGCCGGCGCGCTGCGAAACGTATTTCACAATGGCGCTGGAGGTGGCGTTGATGGAGTCCAGGCTGTCGCCGCACTCGATCAGCACGCAGGAGCTGAACTGGCGGGTTGGGGTGCGCACGCCGGACATGATCGGCGTAGGCAGCGAAATCTTGAAGGTGGAAATCGCATCGTAGAAACGTTTGACGTAGTCCAGACGGGTTTCACGCGGGTAGTTGGAGAACAGGCACGCAGACACCAGCAAATACAGGAACTGGGCGCTTTCGTAGATTTCGCCGCTGACGCGGTTCTGCACCAGGTATTTGCCTTCCAGCTGCTTGACGGCGGCATAAGAGAAGTTCATGTCGCGCCAATGATCGATAAAGGAATCCATCTGCTCGAACTCTTCAGCGCTGTAGTCTTCCAGCAGATGCTTATCGTATTTGCCCATCTCGACCATGCGAGTGACGTGGGCGTGCAGCTTCGGTGGCTCAAACTGGCCGTAAGCCTTTTTACGCAGGTGGAAGATCGCCAGGCGAGCGGCCAGGTACTGATAGTCCGGCGCATCGCGGGAGATCAGGTCAGCTGCGGCCTTGATGATGGTTTCGTGAATGTCGGCGGTTTTGATGCCGTCATAAAACTGAATGTGTGAACGCAACTCTACTTGAGAAACCGAGACGTTGTGTAATCCCTCAGCGGCCCAATCGATGACCCGGTGGATTTTGTCGAGATTGATGCGCTCTTTACGGCCATCGCGTTTAGTTACAAGCAGACTTTGGTTCATGTGGTGTTTTACCTGTCCGTATGGTGCCCCTAAGCAGAAGTGTAGTCGCTCTGCTCAGTATGTAAACACTATATATAGGGGTTGTATGTCGGTGAGGTAACAAGATAGTGAGAAAAAACGGCGTTTGCAAGTGAACAAAACCGGCCTAATTTGTGGATAACTTGGGGGTGAAATGCCACTTGCCGTTCGCAGTGCGCGCCGTGACTGGCGCGACAAGCTTGTCAATAAGCACGATCAGATTTTACTGAAAAACTGAAAAAACCGATCGTTTGGCGCTTTATTAAACGTTAGAAAAAAACGGCATATTGATCTGATTTAATATTCTAAAAAACTGTCTACAACCGCTATTTTGATCGAAGTCGCGGAAATTAGGTATTTTTCCTAATACCGCGTTGGCGCCGCCCCCCGGTAATGCAGGGCCGGCGCGGTTTACCGTGCTTAACCTTCGTGCTGGGTGTGCACCATGTAGTTCACGTCAACGTTGCGCCCAAGCTTGAAATGATCGGTGATCGGGTTGTAATGCAGGCCGATCATGTGCTTTTCGCGCAGCGGCGTGCCGTCGACCCAGCCGATCAGTTCGGACGGGCGAATAAACTTCTTATGATCGTGGGTGCCCTGCGGCACCATCTTCAGTACGTACTCGGCGCCGATCACCGCCATCAGCCAGGCTTTGGTATTGCGGTTAATCGTTGAAAAGAACACGTGACCGCCCGGTTTCACCAGATGGGCGCAGGCGCGCACCACCGAGGCCGGATCGGGCACGTGCTCCAGCATCTCCATACAGGTGACCACGTCGTAGCGCTGCGGATTGGCCTGAGCGTGGCTTTCTACGGTCTCCTGCACATAGGTGACGTCCATGCCGCTTTCCAACGCGTGCAGCCGGGCGACCTGCAGCGGCTCTGCGCCCATGTCCAGGCCGGTCACTTTGGCGCCTTCGCGCGCCATGCTTTCCGCCAGAATGCCCCCGCCGCAGCCCACGTCGAGCACCTGCTTGTCAAAGATGCCGCCGGCGCGCTGCATGATGTAGTTCAGGCGCAGCGGGTTGATGCGGTGCAGCGGTTTGAACTCGCCTTCCAGATCCCACCAGCGGGAGGCGACAGCCTCGAACTTGGCGATTTCCTGATGGTCAACGTTTTGCACTCGGCTGGATGATTCTGCGTTCATGGGCGGGTCTGGCTCCTTGTTCTCGTTGCGCGGATTATACATGTTCCGGCGCGGCATCGTCTGCGCCGATGCGTTTTTAGCGCACTTATCTGCACAATTTCCGTGAAACAGCGGCGGTTATTTTCCCGTAAAGCGTGCTTTGTGATATAGTTTTACACCTTTGCCACTATGGCAGCGGGCAGATGAATCATTAGTAGAGGGATAGCAGCTCCATGAGCGACCTTGCCAGAGAAATCACACCGGTAAACATCGAAGACGAGTTGAAAAACTCGTATCTGGACTATGCGATGTCCGTTATTGTCGGACGTGCGCTGCCAGATGTTCGTGATGGACTGAAGCCGGTTCACCGCCGCGTTCTGTACGCGATGAGCGTATTGGGTAACGACTGGAATAAACCATACAAGAAATCGGCCCGTGTCGTCGGGGACGTGATCGGTAAATATCACCCGCACGGTGACAGCGCGGTTTATGACACTATCGTGCGTATGGCTCAGCCGTTTTCACTGCGCTACATGCTGGTGGACGGTCAGGGTAACTTCGGTTCCGTCGACGGCGACTCCGCCGCGGCGATGCGTTATACCGAAGTGCGCATGTCCAAAATTGCTCACGAACTGTTGGCGGATCTGGAAAAAGAAACCGTCGACTTCGTGCCTAACTATGATGGCACCGAGCAGATCCCGGCCGTCATGCCGACCAAGATCCCGAACCTGCTGGTCAACGGCTCATCGGGCATCGCCGTGGGCATGGCCACCAATATCCCGCCGCACAACCTGGCGGAAGTCGTCAACGGCTGCCTGGCCTATATCGACGATGAAAACATCAGCATTGAAGGGCTGATGGAACACATTCCGGGGCCAGACTTCCCGACGGCGGCGATCATCAACGGCCGCCGCGGTATTGAAGAGGCCTACCGCACCGGGCGCGGCAAAATCTACCTGCGCGCGCGCGCGGAAGTGGAAGCCGACGCCAAGACCGGGCGCGAAACCATCATCGTTCACGAGATCCCGTATCAGGTGAACAAGGCGCGTCTGATCGAGAAGATCGCCGAGCTGGTCAAAGAAAAACGCGTGGAAGGCATCAGCGCGCTGCGTGACGAGTCCGATAAAGACGGCATGCGCATCGTCATCGAAGTCAAACGCGATGCGGTCGGCGAAGTGGTGCTGAATAACCTGTATGCGCTGACGCAACTGCAGGTCACCTTCGGCATCAACATGGTTGCGCTGCATCAGGGGCAGCCTAAACTGCTGAACCTGAAAGACATCCTCGAAGCCTTCGTGCGCCACCGCCGCGAAGTGGTCACCCGTCGCACCATCTTCGAACTGCGCAAAGCCCGCGATCGCGCCCATATCCTGGAAGCGCTGGCTATCGCGCTCGCCAACATCGATCCGATCATCGAGCTGATTCGCCGTGCGCCGACCCCGGCGGAAGCGAAAGTCGCACTGGTAGCTCAGCCGTGGGATCTGGGCAACGTCAGCGCCATGTTGGAACGCGCCGGTGACGACGCCGCCCGCCCTGAGTGGCTGGAGCCGGAGTTCGGCATCCGCGACGGCAAGTACTACCTGACCGAGCAGCAGGCTCAGGCGATTCTGGATCTGCGTCTGCAGAAACTGACCGGCCTGGAGCACGAAAAGCTGCTGGAAGAATATAAAGAGCTGCTCAACTTCATCGCCGAGCTGATCTTTATTCTGGAAAGCCCAGAGCGCCTGATGGAAGTGATCCGCGAAGAGCTGGTGGCGGTCAAAGAGCTGTACAACGACGGCCGTCGCACCGAGATCACCGCCAATACTTCCGACATCAACATCGAAGACCTGATCAACCAGGAAGACGTGGTGGTGACCCTGTCTCACCAGGGCTACGTGAAGTATCAGCCGCTGTCCGACTATGAAGCCCAGCGCCGCGGCGGCAAAGGCAAGTCCGCCGCGCGTATTAAAGAAGAAGACTTTATCGATCGCCTGCTGGTGGCCAACACCCACGATACGATCCTGTGCTTCTCCAGCCGTGGCCGCCTGTACTGGATGAAGGTGTACCAACTGCCTGAAGCCAGCCGTGGCGCGCGCGGTCGTCCAATCGTCAACCTGCTGCCGCTGGAAGCCGATGAGCGTATCACCGCCATCCTGCCGGTACGCGAGTATGAAGAAGGGCGCCACGTGTTCATGGCCACCGCCAGCGGTACCGTGAAGAAAACCGCGCTGACCGAGTTCAGCCGTCCGCGCAGCGCCGGCATCATCGCCGTCAACCTCAACGAGGGCGACGAGCTGATTGGTGTCGATCTGACCGACGGCAGCAACGAAGTGATGCTGTTCTCCGCCAACGGTAAAGTGGTGCGCTTCCCGGAAGCGCAGGTGCGTTCGATGGGCCGTACCGCGACCGGCGTACGTGGCATCAACCTCGGCGAAGGTGACAGCGTGATCTCACTGATCGTGCCGCGCGGCGAAGGCGACATTCTGACCGTCACGCAAAACGGCTTCGGTAAACGTACCGCCGTGACCGAGTATCCGACCAAGTCACGTGCCACCCAGGGGGTTATCTCCATCAAGGTGAGCGAGCGTAATGGCCAGGTGGTTGGCGCCGTGCAGGTGGAAACCAGCGACCAGATCATGATGATCACCGATGCAGGCACGCTGGTGCGCACCCGCGTTTCGGAAGTCAGCGTGGTGGGCCGTAACACCCAGGGCGTGACGCTGATCCGCACGGCGGAAGACGAAAACGTCGTCGGTCTGCAGCGCGTGGCCGAACCGGTGGAAGACGAAGAGCTGGATAGCCTGGAACCGGGCGCGGAAGCGGTGGAAGAAGACACCACGCCGCTGGACGATGGCGACGACGCGGCTGAGCCGATGGACGACGACAACGTTTAAAGCAAGGTGAGGGCGTCGGCATGCCGACACCGTAATGCACTGAGACAAAAGGGCCTGGCAGCGATGCTAGGCCCTTTTTCAGTTATATGGTTTAATTGGCGCACCGAGCCGCCGGCCGCCGTGCCGGCGATAGCGTGCGCCGCCACTGACTTTCGTATGGTATCCGATTGAAATACTTAGCCTCTTTTCGAACTACGCTGAAGATATCCCGCTATCTGTTCCGGGTGCTGGCGATTTTGCTGTGGTCGTTGGGAACGCTGCTCACCACCTTTTATATTCTGAATATCCTGCATCAGAAAGAATCGGACATCCGGCAGGAGTACAACCTCAATTTCGACCAGGCACAGGGCTATATCCGCCATTCCGCCGACATCATCCGCGACATCAAGTATATGGCGGAGAACCGCCTCAACGGGTCAGTCAGCAGCCTGGACATGTTCAGCGGCGTGTTTCCCGGCAAGGGCAGCCCGCCGCAATTCTTTCCGCTGTACCCGGAGTCCAACTGTGCGCTGAGCACCACCTACCGCAGTTCGCTCGATTCACTGAGCGGCCTGATCCAGTATTGGAAAGAGAACTTCGTAGCGGCCTACGATCTCAACCGGGTGTTCTTCATCGGCGGCGATAGCCTGTGTATGGCAGAATTCGGCGGCGGCAATGCGAGTGCCAATCGGGAAAATGTGCTGAAGTCACTGCACGAGCGCATTCTGAAATACCGCAACGCCAAGAATCAGGACAAAGACAACAACCTGTATTGGATCAGCCCCAGCGCGCAGCGGCCGGACGTCGGTTATCTGTATGTACTGACGCCGATCTATATCGGCAACAAGCTGGAGGCGTTGTTGGGCATCGAACAAACCGTTCGGTTGGAGGATTTCGTTACCGCCGGCAACCTGCCGATCGGCGTCACGCTGCTGGATGAGAACAACGAGCCGGTGCTGCGTCTGGCGGACGGCGATCGTTATGCCGCCTCACTTAACAGCTATCCCGTAGAGCACGCGTACTTCGGCTATGTCGACAATTACCGCGACCTGATTCTGAAGAAAGCGCTGCCACCTTCTTCGCTGAGCATCGTCTATGCACTGCCGGTGAAAAGCGTGGTGGAACGCTTCAAAATGCTGATCCTCAACGCGCTGTTGCTGAACCTGTTGTCAGCCATCGTGCTGTTCACGCTGGCGTGGCTGTTTGAGCGCAAGATGTTCCTGCCGGCGGAGGACAACGCGTTTCGCCTGGAAGAGCACGAGCAGTTCAACCGCAAGATCGTCGCCTCGGCGCCGGTGGGTATCTGTATCCTGCGCATCAGCGACGGTACCAATATCCTGAGTAACGAACTGGCGCATAACTACATCAACCTGTTGACCCACGAAGATCGCGATCGCATTACGCGTATCATTTGCGAACAGCAGGCGAATTTCGTCGATGTGATGACCAGCAACAACAACAACCTGCAGATCAGCTTTGTTCACTCGCGCTACCGTAACGAAGAGGTGGCGATTTGCGTGCTGGTGGACGTCAGCGCGCGCGTGAAGATGGAAGAGTCGTTGCAGGAGATGGCGGCGGCGGCGGAGCAGGCCAGCCAGTCCAAATCGATGTTCCTGGCTACCGTCAGCCATGAGCTGCGCACGCCGCTGTACGGCATTATCGGCAACCTCGATCTGCTGCAAACCAAGGCGTTGCCGCAAGGGGTCGATCGGCTGGTCAATGCGATGAACAACTCTTCCGGCCTGCTGCTGAAAATCATCAGCGATATTCTCGACTTCTCCAAAATCGAGTCCGAGCAGCTGAAGATCGAACCGCGCGAGTTCTCCTGCCTGGAGGTGATCACCCATATCGCCGGCAACTATTTGCCGCTGGTGGTCAAGAAACGTCTGGGGCTGTACTGCTTTATCGAACAGAACGTGCCGGAGCGCATCTTCGGCGATCCGGTGCGGTTACAGCAGGTGCTCTCCAATTTGGTGAACAACGCCATCAAGTTCACCGATACCGGCTGTATCGTGCTGCAGGTCTGCACCCGCGGCAGCTACCTGGAGTTCAGCGTGCGCGATACCGGCGTCGGTATTCCGGAGAAAGAGGTCTCGCGCCTGTTCGACCCGTTCTTCCAGGTGGGGACCGGTGTTCAGCGCCACTTCCAGGGAACCGGTTTGGGGCTGGCGATCTGCGAAAAATTGGTCAACCTGATGGACGGCGATGTCTCTGTCGAGTCCGAACCGGGGTTGGGCAGCTTGTTCAGCATTCGCATTCCGCTGTTCAACGCCCAGTTCCCGATCCCGCAGGCCAGCGATACCTGGCAGGGCCGGCTGCTGTGGCTGGATATCCGCAATCAGCGGCTGGAAAGCTACCTGATGGCGATCCTGGGCGGTTACGGCGCCGATATCCAACGCTATGACGGGCAGGAGACCGCTGCCGGTGAGGTGCTGCTCAGCGATTACCCGCTGATGCTGGACACGCCGCTGCTGGCTCAGATCCAATTCTCCACCGAGCATATCGGCCCGTCGCAGGAAACCCGGCCAGGCTATTGGATGCACAGCACCTCCACGCCGCGTGAAACGTTGACCTTGCTCAACCGGTTGTTTGGCGTCGGCGGCGGCGCGGCAGAGGGGCTGGTGCAGCTGCCGGTGCCCGCCAAGGCCAGCGCGGCGGACAACGGCGATATTCATCTGCTGGTGGTCGACGATCATCCGATCAACCGTCGCCTGTTGTCCGATCAGCTGGGGTCGCTGGGGTATCAGGTGGTGACCGCCAACGACGGCGTCGACGCGCTCGGCGTACTGAAACAGCATCACGTCGATATTGTGCTGACCGACGTCAATATGCCGAACATGGACGGTTATCGCCTGACGCAGGAACTGCGACAGATGCAGTTCAGCGCGCCGGTAATCGGCGTGACGGCGAACGCGCTGGCGGAAGAGAAGCAGCGCTGTCTCGAGGCGGGCATGGATAATTGCCTGTCGAAACCGGTTACGCTGGAGACGCTGGAACAGACGCTGGCTTACTACAGTCAACAGGTGCGCTACAGCCGCAGCGAGGCCTGAAAAGCAAACAGGCACGGCGGATGCCGTGCCTGTTTGGCGTTCACCTGCCGTGAGGCGGGTTTTAGTCTTTGTCCAACGGCGTCATGCTGACGGACGAGAGATAGTTGAGCAGGGCGATGTCGTTCTCGACGCCCAGCTTCATCATCGCCGATTTTTTCTGGCTGCTGATGGTTTTGATGCTGCGGTTGAGCTTCTTGGCAATTTCGGTCACCAGGAAACCTTCGGCGAACAGACGCAGCACTTCGCTTTCTTTCGGCGACAGGCGTTTGTCGCCATAGCCGCTGGCGCTGATTTTTTCCAGCAGTTTAGAGACGCTTTCCGGCGTGAACTTCTTGCCTTTCTGCAGGGCGGCCAGCGCCTTCGGCAGATCGGTCGGCGCGCCTTGTTTCAGCACGATGCCTTCGATATCCAGATCCAATACCGCGCTCAGGATCGCCGGGTTGTTGTTCATGGTCAGCACGATGATCGACAACTGCGGATAGTGACGCTTGATGTACTTAATCAGCGTGATGCCGTCGCCATACTTGTCACCCGGCATCGACAGATCGGTGATCAGCACGTTGGCGTCCAGCTTGGACAGATTGTTGATCAGTGCGGTTGAGTCTTCGAACTCCCCAACGACATTCACCCATTCAATTTGCTCAAGTGACTTCCGGATGCCAAACAGTACGATAGGATGGTCATCAGCAATAATTACGTTCAGGTTATTCATGTTGTTGGCTACCTTGCTTCAGCAGTCTGCTGACGAAAAAATCAATCTGACTGATGTTATTCTCGATCTCGGGCGCATCACCTTCTGCGATGCGCTGTTCTAACGATTCGCACAGCTGCTTGCCGGGAAGCAGATTTAACATGGCAAACACGCCTTTCAGGCGGTGTGCGGTTTGTGACAGCGCATTGAAATCACTGCTGCCCGCCTCAGTATACAGTTTTTTGACATCGTCGGGTACTGTATCGACAAACAGCCCATAGTAATCACTTGATTTCAATTGTTTTTCATAGAGTTGGATATCTTCTGAACTCAATGAAAGCGGGCTTTCTTCCTGTTCCAGCGCGGCCATTTGCTGTTCGATCAACATCAGCACAGCGTCGATTAATGCGCCGTTCAGGTTGTAGTTCACCCTAATGTAGCGTTTATCCAGCGCTTGCCAACCCGGCTCATCGGTCGCCAGCAGCAGGGTGTAGTCATCGGCCCGCTGCGGGTTATCCGTCAGCAGCACGTCATAATCGCGATTGACCGCGCGATCTTCGGCGACGAGACAGTCGGCGCCGTAGGCCTGCAACAGGCGGGTCACGATGCCGCGCACTTCATCCGACGTGACGTCCAGCAGGGCGGTGACGCCGTCGAGCAGCTTTTCCTGCTCCTGCGGTTCTTTTTTCTCCATCTCCATGGCGACGCGAATGGTGTAGCGAGTGCCGATATCCACCTTGCTGTGAATGTCCAACTGGCCGTTAAGCTTCTTGCACAGCTGATTGCACAGGAAGAAGGTGAGGCCGGAACCGTGGTTGAAGCGGTCCACCAGCGTCTGGCTGAGGAACGGATAGTTGAGGTTGCTGATCTCTTCGTTGGAGATGCCGGAGCCGGTGTCGTTGATTTGGAAAATCAGGCGGTCAGGGTGCTCGGGCTCATGGTCGATGACCAGAGAAATCTTGCCGCAGGCGGTAGTGATAATGGCGTAATGCACCAGCAACGAGATCACCTTGCGCAGCGCGTTGGCGTCGCCGATATAGTTCTGCTCGACGTCCAATTGGAAATGCTTGAACAGCGCCAGCCCCTTTTGATTGAGGGCAGGCAGGGCCTCCAGCAGTAACTCGTCGATCAGCGCCGTTGGGTTGAACGGCTCGCGTGTGGGTTGCCAGTCCTGGGTTTCCAGCCGGGTCAGCAGGGTGATGTTATCGATCAACTCCAGTACCGAAGCCGACGCCGTCGTCAGCTGGCCCAGCAGCGCCTGCTGTTGTTCCTCATCCGGCCGGTTGTGCAGGCGGTCGACCAGATCGTGCATCTGACGTACCGGCTGATTCAGCTCGATGCCCAGATTGTGCAGCATCAGTTTGCGCGCCTGAACGTTTTTGTCGTATTCGCGCCGCGCCTGCTGCAGCCGCTTGTTCACCATCACCTCTTTATCCTGATCGTTCATCAGGAACAGGTAGGTGTCCGGTGAGAGCTGGCTGCGGAAAATGCGAATTTCATACACCTCGTTGTTGACCGTCGCCTGGATCACTCCGTGATGCTGTTCGGCCATATGGGCGATCTTTTGCAGGCTGAGATGCGGCAGCAGGTGCTCGGCGATTTTGTTGCTGGCGATCACCGTATTGTTGGCGAAGCTGTAGACCAGCAGGCCGGAGGGCAGGCTGGAGACGATCTCCCGATTCAGCGCGCGCTCGGCCTCCAGTTCCACTGCCATGTTTTCGCTCGGGCGAATGTACTGGCGGCGGATAAAGTAGATGCTCAGCATCGACAGCGCCAGCAGCAGCAAGTTGACTGCGATCAGCCAGATGTTGTTGCGCAGCAGATCGATGGCCAGATTGATAGCCGAAACGCGATACACCACCTTCAGCGGCGCATTGGGCAGGGCGGCGCTGAACTCCACCCAGCCCCCGCTCATCGTTGCATGGGTACCGAGGACGGTTTCCGACGGGATGGTGCTGTCGTCGAGATCGACATCATCCGGCAGCAGCAGGAAATTGGCGCGGGCCAGATTGGCCGGAATGATGTCGTTGATCGGCAAATCAAAGGCGATCACCGTCGCCAGATGCCCCGGCTGATTAAAGGTGGTGCGAATCGAAAACGAATAGGCGTTCTGGAAGCGTTGCTTGCGCAGATCGGAAAAGCTCTCGCGTTCGTCGAGCATATTGGCCTGCTGCAGCATCTCGGCGCGGCGTTCGTCCGCCGAGGTGGTCAGGTAGCTTTCCCGAAAGCGCGAAGCCAGCTCTTTGAGCGGCTGGGTAGTGATCAGGCTGAGGCTGTTGTCCTGACCATTGAGGTAATACATGGCGTAGTTCTCGGTCTTGGCGCCCCAGCGGGTATCCAGGTAGTCCGAGATGTTGGCGATCATCGCCAGCGTGTTCTCGTCATGGCTGCCGAAGATCACCGCGTCGGTTTTCTTGTGCGGTTTCTCGACATAATAGACGTCGGGCCGCAGGCGGGTTTCCTGCAAACCAGGATCGACATTCTGCGCCGGCGCATTGCCGAATTTGTCATAGACCTGATAGGTCATATAGCGGTAGGTATCGATACGCTTTTGCAGCGAACCGGCGATGCTATTGAGCGTGTACTTCTTTTCCGCCAGCCAGGCATTGGTGTAGTTGTAGCCATACAGACCGATGCCGATCGTCAGCAGCACGATAAACAGCAGGAAGCAGCGGGTAATGTTGCTGGAGCTTATGGTCAGTTGTTTATTTTGCATAGTGGCTGCGCATTCCTGAATCAGCGAGTGACGGCCCTGGCGCTGGCGGTCACCGCCAACAGCAGAGCGGCTACGCAGGCGAAGGCCACCGTCAGGTTGGAAAACTGAGCGATGAAGCCGATCAGCGCCGGGCCGGCCAGAATACCGGCATAGCCGACGGTGGTGACGGAAGCGATCGCCAAATTGGCCGGCATGTCGCGCTGGTTGCCTGCGGCGCTGAACAGGATCGGCACGACGTTCGAGGCGCCCAGGCCGACCAACATGAAACCGGCCAGCGAAACGGTGGCGTGATTGAAGGCGATGGCCAGACCCAGGCCGAAAGCGGCACACAGGCTGCCCAGCAGCAGCACCCGGTAGCGGCCCAGCGAGTTCACCACCCGATCGCCATTGAGGCGGCCGAGCGTCATGGTGATGGAAAACAGCGCATAGCCCAGACCGGCCTGGCTGTGTTCGACACCGCGCAACGTGGTGAGGAACAGCGCGCTCCAGTCGAGCATCGATCCTTCCGCCAGAAACATGATAAAGCACAGAATGCCGATGAACATCACCCAACCGCGCGGCAAGACGAACATCGGCCCGCCGTCGTCGGCGCCGCTCTCACGCAGCAGATGGCGGCTGGCAAGCGCCAGCAGGACTATCACCGCCAGCACGGTGAGCAGGGTGGATTGCAGCGGTGTCAGCCCCAACCACAGCAACGCGCTGACGCCGCCGGCGCCGGCAATGCCGCCGATGCTGAAGAAACCGTGAAAGCCGGACATCATCGCCTTGCCGCTGGCGCGTTCGACGATCACCGCCTGAACGTTCATCGCTACGTCGATCATGCCGATTGCCGCACCGAATAGCAGCAGCGCCACGGCCATGCCGCCGAGGGAATCCATCAGTGCCAACAGCGGCAGATCAATACACAATCCCAGACCCGCCATCAGGATCACCGCGCGGCAGCCCAGTTTGCCGGTCAGGAAACCGGTCAGCGGCATCGCCAACAAGGAGCCGGCGCCGATACAGAGCAGCAACAGGCCGAGCGAACCGTCATCGATACCGATGCGCGCTTTGGCGAAGGGGACCAGCGGCGCCCAGGCGGCCATGCCGAGACCGGCGACGAAAAAGGCCAGACGGGTGGCGATCTGTTGAGGAATGCCGGGCGTTTGCTGTTCATTGCACAAGGTAGCTGTCATGTAAGCGTCAGGATCTTGGGTCAAAAGAATGGTGAAAGTTACTGACAGTTTTTATCACAATCCGCGATCCGGATCGAAAATATTCGCGCCTGACATCTCCCTGGCACCGCCTCTGCGCACCAGCCACAGCGCGATAGCTTGGACAATATACTCCTTTTGCTGCTCGTTCAGTGCGACGCCTTGCGGTATGCCGTGCCACTTTTCCAGACAGCTGCGGCAGCAGGTAGCGGTGGCATGCTGGGCGACGAACACCGGGTGGCCGCGCATCGGTGTTTGCTTGCCGTCATTCTTAGGATGGGCGGCGGCCAGGCGGCGGTCGATAAAATCGCGGGCATGGCTGAGTATCAGCGGCAATCCCTTGCCGTCGAGATAAGTCTGGTCTTTGGCATTTAAACGGAAGCGAGCGCGGAAGGGGGAGGTTTGTAGCCGCCGCCACAGCACGTCGGGTTGAAAGGGCATCATGAATTTTACTCGCTGGAGGTGCACTTTTTTCAGGTTATCAGAATTGAAACTCTGCGGCTAATTGTGCCTGTGGCGGGAAATAATCGGTGGGATAAAGCACGAAATGAAAAGTAATTTCAATTTGTAGACTAAAATAAGGGAAAAGATTAGCAATTAGTGCGAAAGTAAATTAATGAAACTATATCATTAGGTTATTTATTTGCGTGCTATTTGTACGAGTCGGAATTGTGAGGAGAGTATGGAGAAAAATAAAAAACCGGCCAGAAGCCGGTTAAAGGAGTGCAGAAATTATCCTCGGATCTCGGATAATGAAGGTAATAATGAAAATAATGATGATAGCGAGGTGATTATAGCGGCTGCGTGCGGACGGCGTTTTGGCACAATGTGCTTATTGTCTGGCTCAATTGTATGGTTGGCTTTTTTTTCTTAAAGATATGTATAACTACATGATTTTTTATCAATTAATCTATTCTTTGTCTTTAAGTGCTTTATTTTGTTTGTCTGTAATGTTTTGTGAAAGTTCGCGCGTATTTACATTTGGAAACCTTTATTAATTACACTGAAACACTATCGGATACTTGGTATCATTTTCTTTCTGGATTAATATAACCCTTGTTACCAGAATGGTAATGCACAGTCGTGCTAATAATGCTCGAAAAGGGCAGTGGCCGTAGCTCGACATAATTAACGAGGATAATAACGATGAAACTTCGAGTACTCTCTCTGATGGTACCCGCACTGCTGGTTGCAGGCACAGCAGGCGCGGCGGAAATCTACAACAAAGACGGTAATAAACTGGATTTGTACGGTAAAGTCGACGGTCTTCACTATTTCTCCAGCAACAACGGCGTGGACGGCGATCAGTCTTATATGCGTTTTGGCCTGCGCGGCGAAACGCAAATCAGCGATCAGCTGACCGGTTACGGCCAGTGGGAATATCAGGCGAACCTGAATCACGCTGAAAGCCAGGACAACAAGAACTTCACCCGTTACGGCTTCGCCGGTCTGAAATTCGGCGACTATGGCTCCTTCGACTACGGCCGTAACACCGGCGTGCTGTACGACGTCGCGGCGTATACCGACTTGCAGCCTGAGTTCGACGGTATGACCTACGGCGCCGACCAGTTCATGTTCCAGCGCTCCAGCGGCCTGGCGACCTACCGTAACAACGACTTCTTCGGTCTGGTTGACGGCCTGAACTTCGCCCTGCAGTACCAGGGTAAAAACGGCAACGGCGAAGAGACCAACAACGGTCGTGACGTTCTGGGTCAAAACGGCGAAGGCTACGGTATGTCCATGAGCTATGACATGGGCTACGGCATCAGCGCCGCAGGTGCCTTCTTCAACTCGCGTCGTACCAGCGAGCAGAACGGCGGTAACGGTCATCAGAACATCATGGGTCGCGGCGACAAGGCCGAAGGGTACTCCGGCGGTCTGAAATATGACGCCAACGACGTCTACCTGGCGGTGATGTTCACCCAGTCCTACAATGCGGCGCGTTTCGGTAGTTCTGACAGCAGCGTTTATGGCTACGCCAACAAGGCGCAGAGCTTCGAAGCCTACGCGCACTACCAGTTCGACTTCGGTCTGCGTCCGTTCGTGGGTTATAACCAGACCAAAGGTAAAGACTTGGGCCGCGCCGGCAACGGCAAGGACTACGGCGATCAAGATCTGGTCAAATTCGTCGACCTGGGTGCGACCTACTTCTTCAACAAAAACATGTCCACCTATGTTGATTACAAAATCAACCTGGTGGACAACAACGACTTCACCGACGCTGCCGGTATCAACACCGACAACGTGGTTGCCGTGGGCCTGGTTTACCAGTTCTAAGCACCTCAGTGTGAACGTCATCGCGCGGCCTTCGGGCCGCGTTTTTTTTGCCTGTAAGCCGGTAAAAAAGCACGGATTGATCCGCTATCGGCACGGGAAGCACCGTGGTTTTCCTCCTCTAAGCCTACGCTGTCAGTACAGAAAAAGAGGGGGATGATATGGAACTCAAGATCGACAAGGTGATCGAAACGGTGCTCTACGTCAGCGATATTGAACGCGCGGACGCTTTTTACCGGGAGGTGCTGAAACTGCCGGCGATGGTCGCTAACGAACGGTTTCGCGCCTATAACGTCGGCGATCGAAGCGTACTGTTGCTGTTTATCGAGGGCGACTCGCTGCGCGGGGCGCACTATCCTACCGGGTTTATTCCTGCGCACGATGGCGTGGGGCCGGCGCATATCGGGCTGGCGGTGGCGAAAGCGCAACTGCCACACTGGGAACGGCATCTGACGGCCAACGGCGTGGAGATTGAGGGGCGGATGCGCTGGGAACACGGCGGGGAGAGTATTTATTTTCGCGATCCCGACGCCCACCTGTTAGAACTGGTGACGCCGGGCATCTGGGCCAATTACTGATCGAACCCGCCTTGTGCCAGCAACGCCAGAGCGGCATTCAGCACCTGCAGCGCCGCCTGCGGTTGCCGCTCTATCTGCACTCTGACGATGGCGCCGTCGATCAGCATCGCCAGCATTGCTGCCTGCTGTTCCTGCTGTGGGCCGGCGGGCAGGTGACGTGCCAGTTCCTCCGCCATTTGCCGCTTATGCCGGCTGGCGATGTGCAGGCTTTCCGGCAGCAGATCGGCGATTTCCACCGCTGTATTGATAAATGCGCAGCCGCGAAAGCGCGGTTCGTCGAACCACTCCGCCAGGCAGGGCGCCAACGCCGGCAGCAGCCCACCGGTTTGCGCCACATGATGGGCCAGCGATGTGCTGAACCAGGTGAGCCACTGCTGATGGCGATAGGTCAAAAACGCCGTAATTAAATCATTCTTGCTGGGAAAGTGGCGATAGAAGGTCACCTTGGTCACGCCCGATTCTTTGATGATGCGATCGATGCCGGTGGCGCGGATCCCTTCTTGATAAAACAGATCGTGCGCCGTCAGCAGGATGCGCTGGCGGGCGGGTAAGGCGTTGAGATCGGCGGTCATCATTTTCTCCCTGGGTATTTCCGAGTGATTGTAGACAACTCTGTCTACATGCGCTAGCGTAATGATGTAGACAGAGTTGTCTACACGCCTTCACTTAGGAGATAAACATGAGCATTAAACCCCCATTGCCGCCTTTTACCCACGAATCCGCTATCGAGAAGGTGCGGCTGGCGGAGGATGCCTGGAATAGCCGCGATCCCGAACGCGTATCGCAGGTGTATTCCCTCGATACCCACTGGCGTAACCGCGCGGAATTTGTCGATGGGCGCGCGGCGGTGGTCGGCTTTTTGCAACGCAAGTGGGCGAAAGAACTGGAGTATCGGCTGATTAAGGAGCTGTGGGCGTTTGACGGCGCGCGCATCGCGGTGCGTTTTGCCTATGAATGGCGCGACGATTCCGGCAACTGGTATCGCAGCTTCGGCAATGAGAACTGGGAGTTCAATCAGGAGGGGCTGATGATCAACCGTCACGCCTGCATCAACGACATGCCGATCCGCGAACAGGATCGGCGTTTTCATTGGCCGCTCGGCCGGCGCCCGGACGATGTCCCAGCCCTGAGCGATTTCGGTTTTTGAATCTGATGGGATGCTGGCGATGGCCTTTTGAGAGCAAAAGCGCACCGATCGACAAAGGGGAATTTGTAGAAAATCCTTCCCGCTTCTAGACTTAGGGAACAACAAATGCACTCCAAGAGGACAAGCTATGACGAAGAAGTTGGTTTTGGCCGTCGGCACTGCGGCGGTATTTTCCATTCTTGCCGGTTGTACCACCTATGATCGCGCAGCCAGCTATGTCAATGAGCCGGTGGTCAGCGATGTCAAAGTAGGGATGACCAAGCAGCAGGTGCGGGCTATCGCGGGTCCACCGTCGACCACTGCCACACTGGTTCATGCGCAGGGCACCTGCGACACCTATGCGGTGGCGCCGCGCGACGGCAAGGTGCAAACCTACTTTGTCAGCTACAACGACACGGGCCATGTCATGAACAAGGGCTATCAAACCTGTTCAGACTACGATTCTCAGCCGAAATAATCGCGTTTCGGCCGACCAAAAAAGCCTCGCTTGCGCGGGGCTTTTCATTTTTTAAGCGTTTAAGGCCTGAAGTTTAGGCAACTGCACCGGTTGTGCCATTTTTTTGCATCAAAACGATAGACATTTCATAACGGTATCGCTAATATCAGCGCCCATTGGAAGGATGGCCGAGTGGTTTAAGGCAACGGTCTTGAAAACCGTCGAGTGTAACAGCTCCCAGAGTTCGAATCTCTGTCCTTCCGCCAAATTCAGCCGGCTTAGCTCAGTAGGTAGAGCAACTGACTTGTAATCAGTAGGTCACTAGTTCGATTCCGGTAGCCGGCACCATGACAGAGGCCCCAGCAGCGATGCTGGGGCTTTTTGTTATGGTATTGGTGCGCTAGAAAAGTGCACACTGCAGCAGTGCGCGCTTCGAATAGCATCGATATTAACATTAACCAACCGATAACCGGATGGGGGAGGCACCGCGTCAATCCCATTAGCCAAGGGCTGAACGTTTGCATATACTGGCGGAAATATAGCCGGTGGGCGAGCCCGGCTATCAGACAGGGTTCAAATATCAGTGACCAGCCACTGATCCGCTTCTTCGAACATCTCTTCCAACATTCGGTTCAGCTTCTCACGATCGCTTTTGCTGGCGTCGGAGTTCAGGCCGTTGGCCTGCATCGGCTTCACGCGCACCTCCGCCTCCGGGAACAGCACATGCACGCGTTTTTCCAGCTCGTTGCGAATAATCTCGGCGGCGTTGGGTAGCCCAGCGACGTTGCGCTTGTCGTACACTAATTCTACAAACATGACTCACCTGTAAACACTGATTTAATGTACAGTATTCTGGCCTGAGGAAGGTGGGTTGGCAAGAGGGGGGCGCAATTTTGCATAAGGCGTTTATTCTTACTTGCGCAGCGGGCTGCCAAGCCTGCCACTGAATCTTTTCTTTACGTCTGGTCAGTGGTCTGCATTTTCCTCGCTCACTTCGTGCGTGAATATTCAAAGGGCACGATTATCCTCCGCAACCTACATTTTTCTCCCTTACTAATCAGTACGTAAGGCGGTGGCGTCGGGCTGGGGGCTCCCTGGTGTTGGGGGCCCGACGCCACCTTTCTGGTCGCCGTTCTTGGCATAATATCGATCAACGCAGGTATGCGCCGGAACTCGGCGCTACGGGCGCTGACGCAGCTTCTTCGCGTTCTGACAGAGAAAAAATCCCGAGTGTTGGCCAATGGTCGCTCGAAGAGCGATGAATAAAGCACTCATCTCATTTCCTTTAAAATTATCGAACCGGGATGCGGTTTGCTCTCCAGGTTGGCTTCTGTGCGTTAAATTGCTGCGGGGTTAATGTTTAGCATTTTGGGTTTCTCCCGCGTCGGCTATGGCGTGAATGCGATGAAGATATCCCGGGCGTTGTAAAGCGCCTCTGATGTTTGATGAACGGGCATATGAGTTAGCCTGTGCAGACAGCATTTTTATAAGTAAATTGAATCATTTAAAAGGCAGCCAGTCATGTTCGGCAAGACCGGTGATTTACAATAAAATTATTATATTACAATGTATTGTATTTATATTTCGTATACCAAAGGCCCCGAGTCATTGTCATAGCCACCCTAGAAGTGGTTTAATGTTTTTAATTCACTTTAATGACACTAAAGTATAGGTTTAAAACATTATAATGCAACCAAACAACATTAAAATATCAGAAGAAAATGGTATGTCATTGAAAATGATAGGTGAAAACCTTACTTACCTCATGCGCATGCACGGGATTGACGCCAGTCGGTTGAGCAGCGAAACAGGGATAGGTATTGCCACGATCAATAATCTGAGGAAAGGCGTGGGGAATCCCACGATCTCTACGCTTGCGTCCATTGGTGAATTTTTCAGCGTAAAAGTAGGGGAGCTGACTGACAAGGATTTAAGCGTCACGGGAGAGGCCAAACACAATGTGAGATCGCTTCCACTCATTAGCTACAGCGATGTAGAACGTTTTCTGGCCAACACGATCAGAACGGCAGATACCTATACGACAGAAGTCGATGACATGATGGACGATTCGCTGTTTGTGGTAGAGATAACGAATAATTCACTGTCGCCTGAATTAGACCGTGGAACGTATTGTGTGATCTCGCTCAAGGAGCCATTTTGCGATGGCGATATCGTCCTGGTTAAGCTGAAAAATTACCCAATATGCTTAAGGCGAGTTTTTGTTTCCGACGGCGACTTGTTGTTTACAAACATCTCATTAGATTCAGATAGCAGTGTGAAGTCCTATAGCGATTATGCGATCGTCGGTGTTCTATTGAAAACGATAAAGAGGCTGAAATAAATGGACTTATTTAACATAATGAGAAGGTTAAGAAAAATATACTCTCCCAGTTACCTCTATACGTTAGATCGTAGTGTGATCCGAACGGCGGATGGATATTGGCTTTTCAAAGAGTTTGGCACCCATACTTTCGTGAAAAAAAACTGGGGGCAACTCATCGAGGGCGATTTTCTCAGGCATGTTAACCCGAAAGATATCGCTTTTATCGCCGAGACCGAATCTAAAATAAAAATCGCCTCGGCCAAACTGTCGATTCATGAAGAGAAACGAAACTGTATGTGGACGTTGAAAAACGATGTTGACTCGATATCAATATCAGGGGCGGATTTTCTAAGGGATCGCGATCTTGTCGACAAAACCGAGTCCTTGGATGCGACGAAAATAGCCTTTTATGCCGGGGTAAAGGAAGGCAGAGCACTCTCTGCCTCATTGAAAAATGCTAAGAAAAGCGACAGGTCTAAAGAAACAATACTGACGTTGATTAAATAAACCAGGGTTCGACGTGAATATGCTCATCGAACGTAATCACGCTGAAAGCCGAATTGTCTATGCTACTGACAGCGCTTGTGCCGTTCTTCCATTGCGAACAAATCGCCGGGGAAACAGAGACTAAGGTTTCCCCCAGCTTTCTTTGGAATAGCGTATGTGCATGGCCTGAGCCGATAAACTTAACGTTTAATCGTTGGCAGAGGCTCAAAAACTCCTCGGCATTGTTTAACATACAGCTATCAACAATCGGGGTGCCTACCGGAATAGGGTGATGATGCAAGAAGACGGCGACCTTTTTATTGTCACTTGCGACGATGGCTTTTTCAAGCGTGTCGAGCGCATGCGTCGAGACCCTGCCGAAATCTTCGTTATCGACCACCGAGTCGATGCTGAGCATGCGCCATTCGTCATCTTCAAACGAGTTTATATCGTAGCTGCCGCCCTGTTTACGGGCTGTATCGTCCAGGTTCTTTTTGTTGTCGTGGTTGCCTGGGAAAAAATAGAAAGGTAAGGAAGTACGGTTCATTATCTTAAAGAAGCGCTCATAAGAGGGGATATCGCCATCATGAGAGATGTCACCCGTCACAATGATTAAGTCGGCATTGATTTTATCGGCATTGGCATTAATGAAGTCAATGGCCCTGTCGAAATTAGCAAGATGCTTCGAAGCCAGCGCGCTTTCATTAGGCATAATATGTATGTCGCTAATCTGAATTACTTTCATGCGAGACCCTGTTGATATTACTTAAATGGATTGTATGAGGTGCCCCAATCATAATGATCGGTGTTTTCTATCTTCTTAACCCACTCGACTAAGGCGATGGCGAGCGGCAGTAATACAATAGAGACGACAACTTTATAAGACCACGTCGTGCTTATGATATTAACCAACTCCATGAAGGTGTATTTTCCTGAAAGACTGATCGGATAGGCTGTCAGCAACAGGGCGGCCTGTGTAGACATGGAGCCCACAATATATCGGATAAAGAAGTATTTGCCGGAGAAGATAATCTTCATCTTTGAAATAATAAAACCATTGACGAAATAAGCGACCGGAACGGACACCCAGGTGCCTATCATGACTCGCCAGAATTCATGGTATAAAGAATAATAGTGTGTGGCGATATCGTTATTTTCTGGCTGAATAACGGCTGAGAGATTAAGTATTATGACATATAAGCTTTGGCAGAACACCATGATCCATATTGCTCTTACCGACAATTTATAGCCATAAACCTCAGTCAGCAATGTGGATATCAAGAAACACAAGGAGAATACAATGCCGCTTGCCGTTATTTTAAAACCATAGATATCAAAGACCTTATAAACCAACGTGTCGCAGGTGATCATAATGGTCACCGTCAGGCCAACAAAAAGGCCATAGAGCTTGAGATTTCCTTGCATTTTTATTCCTTATTTAGTCCGTGTTCTTCTGTTATTCATAATCCATACTTATTTAAAACGTCAACCGGGCGGTCAGATAGTGGCGTAATGATGCTCGAGCCATGTCACATGGACATCATCTCTCTTTATTCAAAACAACGCCTCTCCTTTCCCTCACGGGGTTCCTGAAGGCGAGAGCGCTACGCTGGGTTTTGCGGAGAATGCTGATAGCCTGTTGGTTGAGAAAAGATGATCTCACCGTAATTCATTAATATTTCTAATAAATATATTGCCTGGATCGCGCTGTGTCAATCAAGGAAAGAGGAATACGGGACGTTAGCTTGATGAGGGCTTTATGCATTCACTCCCGGGGCGTGGGCGGCAGAGCCTGCAGCTGAATCACCAATTCCGCCAGGCTGGCGGCCTGCATTTTCTCCATCACTTTCGCCCGGTGAACCTCTACGGTGCGCAGCGCGATATTCAGCCGCTCCGCCATTTCCCGATTCATCATGCCCCGCACCACCAGCTGCGCGATGTCGCGTTCTTTCGGCGTGAGCGTGCGGTAGCGGCCGCAAGTTTCATGGCGCTGCTGGGCTTTGGCCGAGACCTGCTGTGCCCGTTCGAGGGCGGCGATCAGCGGTTCTGCGGCGATCGGTTTTTGCAGGAAATCCACCGCGCCGTACTTCATCTGCTCCACCGCCATCGGCACGTCGCTATGGCCGGACAGGAACACCACCGCCAGCGTACTACCGCGGCGGCGCAGCTCAGCGTAGGCCTGATGCCCATCGAGTTTCGGCATCCGCATGTCCAGCAAGACGATCCCGGTCTGAAACAGGTCGGCCCGCGCTAAAAAGTCGGCGCTGTCATTCCAGCACTGCACGTCGTGGCCGAGGCTGGTCAGCAAAAAATGGCAGGCGTCGGTGACGGCGGCGTCATCGTCCACCAGATGAATTAGCGACATGGTTTTCCTCATCGTTCAATATGAAATGCAGCGTTATGCACAGCCCATTGCGGCTGTCGGGGGCGGGGCGGTTCGCCAGGCGGATTTCGCCGCCGCCGTAGCGGGCCAGGCGCCGGCAAATGGCTAACCCCAGCCCCATGCCGCCGGCTTTGGTGGTGTTGAAGGGGCGAAAAGCCTGTTCCAGCCCGGCCGTTGTCATGCCGCCCGCGTTGTCCTGCAGATGCAACTCGATTGCCCGTTCGCTCTGGACGGCGGAAAGCCAGACGGCGTTGGCTCCGGCCTGCGCCGCATTCAGCAGCAGGTTTGCCAGCAGCTGTTCCAGCAGCGCCGGCGGCAGGGTTAGCGTCAGCGAAGGCGCCACGTTGTTGAACAGTTTCAGGTCGGGATAGCGCTGCGTCAGGCGCAGCAGCGTCCACACCCGCTCGGCGGTTTCGCTTACCGCCGCGGGTCGCCAGCGTGTTTGGTCTATCGCCTCAGCGGTGGGCTGCACCCACTGGCGCAGGTTATGAATCGTCTCGCCGCCGCGCTGCGCCTGTCGGTCGATATTTTCCAACGGACCCAACAGCGGATGCCCGGCGTTCGTTTTGCGCAGTTGGATCAGGCATCCCTGCGCATAAAGGCGAATAGCCGCCAACGGTTGATTGAGCTCGTGCGCGAAGCCGGAGGCCATTTCCCCCAGCACGTTCAGCTGCCTGGCGTTCTCCAGCGCCTGCTCCTGCCGCCGCAGTTGCTCTCCGGCATGGAGCAACTGCCGCCCGCGCCGGCGTACCAGCAGCGCGATCCAGATATGGTTGACGATCAACAGCGCCAGCACCGCCAGCGACAGGCCGGCGGCCGTCTGATGCTGGATCAGCCAGCTCTTGATATCCAGCCACAGCCGCCGCTGTTCCGGGTGTTGATTGACGGCGCGCAGCAAGGCTTCCACCTCGCTGGTCGAGACCGGTGCGCCCCATTGAAAGGGAGACTGCGGAGGTGCGGTCAGCAAAGCTCTTGCCACCGCATCCACCAGTGAGTTATCCAGGCCGGGCAGGGCGGCGAACGACCAGTTGGGGTAAAGCGGCGTGCTGCTGACGCAGGGAACCGATGTGGGCCGTTGCAACAGCGGGCGAAAATCCGCCGGGTTGATCAGGCCTTCTCGATTCATTTTCTCCAGCAGGCAGACGGGGACGATGGCGGCCTGAATGGCGCGCTCGCGCAACAGATAGAGCAGGGCATCGGCAGGGAAACCGGTAAAGCGCAGGTGGAAATCGCGATCGGGCCGCATACCGGCATCGCTGAGCGCCTTATAGCCGGTCAGATAGCCGCCGAAGGCCTGCGGATCGATGGCGCCCACCGTTTTGCCCATCAGCGCCTGCGGCGTCGTGATGCCGCTGTCGCGCCGCACTAGAATCACGCTGCCGATGATGTTGCCCGTTGCCCGATCGCCGTTGGCGGCGCGCAACGATGCCAGCCAGCGCAGATGATAGCGGCTGTTCAACTGCACGAACTGCGCCGGATTAGTGACCACGAACTGCACGCTGCCCCGATTGACCGCTTCGCGCATCTGCGCCAGATCGAGCGGCTGCAGGCGGAAGCGCTCACCGCCGACACTGCCGTTGAGGCTGTCGATCAGCGGCTGCCAGTCACGCGCGGTCGCCGCATCGCCGCGCATCGCCAGCACGCCGATCGACCACTCTCCCGCCTGTGCCGCCATCCCCCAACCGAGACTGAACAGCAGTAATAACACGACCCTCACAGCCCCTCCTGATGGGCAATTTGCCTGCAGCCACTTGTTTTAGATCAACGTTGGGGCCGGTATGTGGTTAACCACAATAGAGCGCCATCGATGCCATTTTTACACTGTAAATCATCGACATTGTTTATTCATCTAACGGGCATCAATAGCGTGATCGGGGTGATGCCCAGGGCGTGGGAGAGGCGCATGGACTTCAGTAAACGGCAGTTTTTGCAGCAGCTGGGCGTGTTGACGGCGGGGGCTTCGCTGATCCCCGTGGCGGAGGCCGGGCTGACGTTAGCGCCGACGCGGCGCGAGGGGGATGCGAGCCGCCGCTACGCGATGCTGATCGATCTGCGGCGTTGCGTCGGGTGCCAGGCCTGTACCGTGAGCTGCGCCATTGAAAACCAGACGCCGCACGGCGAGTTTCGCACCACGGTAAACCAGTACCAGGTCAGCCTCGAAGGTGAAGCGGTGGCGACCAACGTGCTGCTGCCCAGGCTGTGCAACCACTGCGACAACCCACCCTGCGTGCCGGTGTGCCCGGTACAGGCCACTTTCCAGCGTGAGGACGGGATCGTGGTGATCGACAACACGCGCTGCGTGGGGTGTGCCTATTGCGTGCAGGCCTGCCCCTACGATGCCCGCTTTATCAATCACGCCACCCAAACGGCGGACAAATGCACCTTCTGCGTACACCGGCTGGAGGCGGGATTGTTGCCGGCGTGCGTGGAGTCGTGCGTGGGCGGGGCGCGGATCATTGGTGACATGCGCGATCCGCACAGCACGCTGAGCAAAATGCTGCGGCGCCATGAGGCCGAGATCAACGTCCTCAAGCCGGAGAACCAAACCGCGCCCCATGTGTTCTATCTGGGGCTGGATGACGCCTTCGTCACGCCGCTGCCGGGGCGGGCGCAGGTCGCCTTATGGGGGGAGGGACGATGAGTCGCCAACTGATGATCGCAGAAGTGCTGAGCCAACCGCAGGCGGTGAGCTGGCTGCCGTGGGCCGTGCAATATTTCTTCTTTATCGGCATCGCCGCCTGCGCCGCGCTGCTGGCCTGCGTGTGGCGCTGGCGCGGTGGAGATAACGCCGCGCATCTGGAGCGCATGGCGCTGTTTATCGGGCTGACGTGCGCCATCACCGCACCGCTGGCGCTGACCGCCGACCTGCATCAAACCGCCCGCTTCTGGCATTTCTACGCCTACCCGACGCCCTGGTCGTGGATGCCGTGGGGCGCGCTGTTCTTGCCGCTCTTTACCCTGCTGATCGGCCTGTGGTTTCTCGCTCTCGAATTTGCGCGGCTGACGGGCAGGCCGGTTGCGCTGCTGCGTGGGATTGCGCCCGCCTGCGCGCTGGTGGCTATCGGCCTGCTGTTGTACACCGGGCGTGAGGTTTCCGTCGTGCGTGCCCGCCCCATTTGGTTCAGCTACGGATTTCCGATCGTGATGTTCCTCAGCGCGCTGCAGGCGCTCTTGGCCTTGCTGCTGCTGACATTGCGCGAACGGCCCGGTCTGCAGACGCCGCTGGCGCGCGGGATGCTGCTGACGTTACTGCTGCTCGGCGGGGCGATCCTGCTGTGGGCATGCGGCGATACGTTATCCGGCGCGGCGGTACGCCACTGGCTGCAGACGCAGGCGATGGCGCGCCGGTATGCCGTGGGATGGATTGCGCTGTGGGGGCTGACGCTGGCGTGCGCCGCTTGGGCCGGTTCTCGGCGCTTGCCGCGCGGCGGTACGACGCTGCTGGTGGCCGGCGCACTGGGGCTGAGTTGGCTGATGCGCTGGACGCTGTTGATCGAGGTGCAAACCATCCAGAAATACAACGCGACGTATTCCCCTTATAGCCTGCCGCTCGGCACCGATGGCTTGCTGGCGATCGTCGGCACTTTCGGGTTGTGGCTGGCGTTAATGATCATGGTGCGTGAAGCACAGGCGTTTTTACTGCGGAGAAAACAACATGGCTAAACTCACCCGGCGTCAGTGGTTGAAAGTGGGCCTGGCCTTCGGCGGATTGTCCGCCTTTGGCCTGAGCTATCGCGAGGTCGCCAAACGGGCGATCGACGGCTTGATTCACGGCACTTCAGGGCGGGTGACCCTGGATCGCATCAACGGCAACTCCCTGCCGCCCGAAGGGCGGGCAAGGCCGGAATGGCAAGGCAATCCGCAGCAGGCCATCTCGATGACCCAGTGTTTCGGCTGCTGGACGCAATGCGGCGTGCGGGTGCGGGTGGACAGGCAGACCGACCGGGTATTGCGCATTGCCGGCAACCCGTATCATCCGCTGTCTCAGGAACGGCACGTCGACTCGGCCTTGCCGCTGCAGGACGCGTTGGCGCAGCTGGGCGGCGAAAGCGGCCTCGACGCCCGCTCCACCGCCTGCGCGCGCGGCGCCACGCTGCTGGAAGGGCTTTACAGCCCGCTGCGCGTGCTGGAGCCGATGAAGCGCGTCGGCAAACGCGGCGAGGGCAAGTGGCAGCGCATCAGCTTCGAGCAGTTGATCGCTGAAGTGGTGGAGGGCGGCGATCTGTTCGGCGAGGGGTATGTGGACGGCCTGCGGGCGATCCGCGATCTGGAGACGCCGATCGATGCCCGACAGCCGGGGCTGGGGCCGAAAGCCAATCAGCTGCTGGTGACCAACGCCGGTGACGACGGGCGCGACAGCTTCCTGCGGCGTTTCGCCCAGAACAGTTTCGGCAGCAAAAACTTCGGCGCGCACGGCGCTTACTGCGGGCTGGCCTACCGTGCTGGTTCCGGTGCGTTGATGAACGATCTGGACAAAAATCCGCATGTAAAGCCCGACTGGGAACAGGTCGAGTTCGCGCTGTTTATGGGGACCTCGCCCGCGCAGTCCGGCAACCCATTCAAGCGGCAGGCTCGGCAACTGGCCAGCGCCAGATTGCGCAGCGAGTTCCGTTATGCGGTAGTGGCGCCGGCGCTGCCGCTGACCACCACATTGGCGGACGATCATGGCCATTGGATCCCGATATTGCCGGGCACCGACTCGGCGCTGGCGATGGCAATGATCCGTTGGATCCTCGACCACCGGCGTTATCAGGCCGATTATCTCGCCATCCCGTCGGAGGCCGCCATGCAACGCGCCGGCGAGAAGAGCTGGACCAACGCCACGCATTTGGTGATCGCCGAGAGCGAGCATCCGCGGGCGGGGCAGCATCTGACGCTGGCCGATCTGAATGGCGCCGGGTCGGCGTCGCCGTTGGTGGTCAACGGCGCGGGGGAACTGGTGGCGGCCGAGGCGTGCGACAGCGCTGAGCTGTGGGTAAGCCGTACGGTGACGCTGCACGACGGCGTGCAGGTGGGGGTGAAAAGCGGCTTCCAGTGTTTTAAAGAGGCCGCCGACAAGCTGTCGCCGGAGGCGTACAGCCGGCAATGCGGCGTGCCGGTGGCACGCATCGCGGCACTGGCCGAGGCCTTTACCGCCCACGGGCGCAAGGCGGCGGTGATCGCCCATGGCGGGATGATGGCGGCAAACGGGTTTTACAATACCTGGTCGGTGATGATGCTTAACGTGCTGATCGGCAACCTGAGCCTGGCGGGAGGCGTGTTCGTCGGCGGCGGAAAATTCAACGGCTTCGCTGAGGGGCCGCGCTATAACCTGGTCGAGTTTCCCGGCCTGGTAAAACCGAAGGGCCTGAATATCGCGCGCAGCAAGGCCGCCTATGAAACCTCCGACGAATACCGCGAAAAAGTGGCGGCGGGCGTTTCCCCCTGGCCGGCCAGGGCGCCCTGGTATCCGTTCGTCGCCGGGCAACTGACCGAGCTGCTGACATCGGCGTTGGCAGGGTATCCGTACGGGCTGAAAGCCTGGATCTCGAACATGACCAACCCCTTGTACGGTATCGCCGGGTTACGTAGCGTGGCGGAGGAACGATTGAAAGATCCGGCGCGTTTGCCGCTGTTTATCGCTATCGATGCGTTTATCAACGAAACGACGGCGCTGGCCGACTATATCGTCCCGGACACCCATAACTTTGAGAGCTGGGGGTTCAGCGCCCCCTGGGGCGGCGTCGCCAGCAAGGCCACTACCGCGCGCTGGCCGATAGTGACGCCGGCGACCGCGAAAACGGCGCAAGGGCAGCCGATTTCCATGGAGGCGTTTTGCATCGCCGTCGCTAAACGCCTGGCGCTGCCGGGGTTCGGCGATCGCGCTATCGGCGACGGCCAGGGCGAGCTGCTGCCGCTCAACTGCGCCGAGGATTATTATCTGCGCGCCGCCGCCAACGTGGCGTTTGCCGGCAAGGCGCCGGTGCCGGCCGCGAGGGCGGACGAACTGACGCTGAGCGGTGTCGATCGCTTGTTGCCGCAGCTTGCGCAGACGCTGCGCGCCGATGAAATCGACCGCGTGGCGTTTATTTACAGCCGCGGCGGCCGGTTCGCCGTTCACGACAGCGGCCGCCGCGACGGCAGCGTGGGCAACCGCTGGGAGAAACCGCTGCAGATCTGGAATGCGGAAGTGGCGAAGCACCGGCATGCGATCACCGGTGAGCGTTTCAGCGGCTGCCCCACCTGCTATCCGGCGCGTTTGTCGGACGGCCGCGCGGTGGAAGCGCTCTACCCTGAGCAGCAGTGGCCACTGCGCCTGATGTCCTTCAAATCCAACGTGATGAGCAGCTCCACCGCGGTGATCCGGCGCCTGCACGACGTGAAACCGGTGAACCTGGTGGCGCTGAATCCGGCAGACGGGGCTCGTTTCGGCATTCAACACGGCGACCGGGTACGTATCAGCACGCCGGGCGGCAGTCGAGAGGTGCGGATCAGTTTACTGGCAGGCGTGATGCCCGGCGTGATCGCGGTGGAACACGGCTACGGCCACCGGGAGATGGGGGCCAGTCAGCACTACCTGGACGGTGAACCGCTGGCGATGGATGAGCGCATTGCCGCCGGCATCAACCTCAACGATTTGGGCTTTGCCGATCCGACGCGTGAAGTGCCGAATACCTGGCTGGATTGGGTGACCGGAGCGGCGGTGCGTCAGGGGATCCCTGCGACCATCGTCAAGCTTTCCGCGTAGGCGCAGCCGTAAATCTGCTGTGGCTGCAGGTGGGGGTGTTAAGCCTGCGTCAGCAGCTGCAAAAAGCGGCTCAGCGCGGTAAAAGGCGGTTCGCTGTTGCGCCAGAAGACGCCCACGCTGCCTTTCTGCTCTATCTTCGGCAGATTCAGGATCGCCAGCTGCCCCTGGCTGGCATAACGCTGCGCCAGCCGTAGGGAAAGAATGGAGATCATATCGCTGCTTTGCAGCAGGTTGGTACTGACGTTCATGGATGCCGATTCAACCGTGTTTTCGGGCAGCATCACGCCGTTATCCGCCAGCGCATTATCAATGCTGAGGCGGATGGGCGTGCCGGTCGGCCAGACAATCCAGCGCCAGTGGGTGAGATCGCGCCAGGTGAGGGAGGCGGATTCCGCCAGCGGATGGTGAGGGCGGGCAACAAAGCATACCGGTTCGGTGTAGAGCACTTGATAGTTGAGCGGCAGTTGCAGCGCCCGCCCGCCAACGCGGCCCACGACGACGTCCACCGCGCCCGCGATCAGATCGTGCAGCAGCGGGGTCATCACCTTTTCCTCAATATTGAGATGCAGCGTCGGCATTTCCTGCAGCAGGCTCAATATGGCCTGCGAAACGCAGTCGGTGGCGACCGGCGAACAGCCGATTTTCAGGCTTCCCACCAGCCCGCCTTGCTTAAAGCGGGCGATTTCAGACTGCGAACGCTCGAGATCGTTGACCAAGCGCTGCGCATGCTGAAGCAGCAGTTTCCCCCCCTCGGAGGGGCGCAGCCCTTTGCTATGCCGCTCAAACAGCGTGATCCCAATCTCATCTTCGAGCTGTGACAACCATTTTGACAGAGCGGGTTGGGAGATGTTCATCATCCGGGCAACGTGGGTCAGATTTCCCTGCTCACCCAACGCCACCAACATTTGCAGATGGTGAAGTTTCATTTTCTGCGCCCAGTTCGCCATTTGCTATAACCCTCCGGTTATGTCTCTGCCTGAAAAGCCATTGTACATTTTATCGCTAAGGATACAAATTCGTAACATACCTAAAACAAGACAGACATCCCCCTACCTGCACCGAGGCGCTCACTATGACTCAACGGCGTGATTTACAAGCACTGATCGATGCTGCTCCCATCGGTAAGACGCAGTGGCGCGTTATCATCTGCTGTTTTTTGGTGGTGATGTTCGATGGTTTTGACACCGCCGCCATTGGTTTCATCGCACCCGACATCCGTACCCAATGGCAACTGACCGCCGGCGAACTGGCGCCGCTGTTTGGCGCGGGGTTGTTGGGATTGACGGCGGGCGCACTGCTTTGCGGCCCGCTTTCTGACCGCTTTGGCCGCAAGCGCGTCATCGAACTTTGCGTGGCGCTGTTTGGCGCGCTGAGCCTGATTTCGGCCTTCTCCCCTGATATGCCAACGCTGGTCATTTTACGTTTTCTCACCGGCCTGGGGTTGGGGGGCGCGATGCCGAACACCATCACGATGACCTCTGAATATCTGCCTGCTCGCCGCCGTGGTGCGCTGGTCACGCTGATGTTCTGCGGTTTCACGCTCGGTTCAGCCCTGGGCGGGATCGTCAGCGCCCAACTGGTGCCGGTGATGGGGTGGCACGGCATTTTGGTGCTCGGAGGCGTTTTGCCGCTGATGCTCTTTGTGGTGCTGCTGTTTGCCCTGCCGGAATCCCCGCGCTGGCAGGTCCGCCGCCAACTGCCGCGCAAGGTGATTGCCAAAACGGTCAGCGGCATCACCCGAGAGTGCGATGAAGAGACCCATTTTTACCTCAACGAAGCCGCTACGGCGGCCAAAGGGAGCATCAGCCCGCTGTTTGCCGGCCGCCAGCTGCGCATTACTCTCATGCTCTGGGCGGTTTTTTTTATGAGCCTGTTGATTATCTATCTGCTCTCCAGTTGGATGCCGACGCTGCTTAACCATCGCGGTATAGATCTGCAGCATGCCTCTTGGGTGACCGCCGCTTTCCAGATGGGCGGAACGTTGGGGGCGCTGGGGCTGGGCGCGTTGATGGACAAATACAATCCCTTCCGGGTGTTGGCGGCGAGCTACGCCCTGGGCGCCGCGTGTATCGTCATGATTGGTCTGAGCGAGAACGGCCTGTGGCTGATGGCGCTGGCCATCTTCGGCACCGGCATCGGCATCAGCGGTTCGCAGGTTGGGCTGAATGCCTTGACCGCCACGCTCTATCCGACACAAAGCCGGGCGACCGGCGTCAGCTGGTCCAATGCCATTGGCCGCTGCGGCGCGATTGTCGGCTCGCTTGCCGGCGGCGTGATGATGGCGATGAATTTCTCATTCGATACGCTATTTTTCATTATTGCCGTGCCGGCGGCGATCAGTACGGTGATGTTAATGCTGCTGACGGCTGTTGTTCGCCAGTCTGCTCCAGCCCCTGATACGTTGCCTCGCGCAGCGTCGTGAATGAAAAGGAGAATCCCTATGCCTGAACGCAATCAGGATGTTAATCCCAGCCGCCAGCAGTTCTACCGGCATATTTCCGGGCAGAACCTGACCCCATTGTGGGAGTCGCTGCACCATTTGGTGCCGCAAACGCCGAATGCAAACTGCGCTCCGGCTTACTGGAACTATCAGGCGATTCGCCCGCACCTGCTGGCCAGCGGCGAGTTGATTGGCGCCAAAGAGGCGGTTCGCCGCGTGCTGGTGCTGGAAAACCCGATGCTGCGCGGACAGTCCTCCATCACCCCGACGCTGTATGCCGGATTGCAGTTGATCATGCCGGGCGAAGTCGCGCCGAGCCATCGCCATAATCAGTCGGCATTGCGTTTTATCGTCGAGGGGAAAGGGGCATTTACCGCCGTTGACGGTGAACGTACGCAAATGCATGAAGGCGACTTCATTTTGACGCCGCAGTGGCGCTGGCACGATCACGGTAATCCCGGCGAGGAGCCGGTGGTATGGCTGGACGGGCTGGATCTGCCGCTGGTGAACCTGCTGGGTTGCGGTTTCGCGGAAGACTATCCGCAAGAGCAGCAGCCCGTGACGCGCCAGGAGGGGGATTATTTACCGCGCTATGTAGCCAATATGCTGCCGCTGCGCCATCAGAAAGGCAACTCATCGCCCATTTTCAACTACCGCTACGATCGCAGCCGGGAAGCGCTGCACGACCTCACCCGCATGGGGGACGCCGACGAGTGGGACGGCTACAAGATGCGCTACGCCAACCCGGTGACCGGCGGCTATCCCATGCCCTCGATGGGCGCCTTCCTGCAGCTGCTGCCGAAAGGCTTTTCCTCACGGAAGGCGCGCACCACGGACAGCACCATTTACCACGTGGTGGAAGGGCGCGGCCAGGTCAGCATCGGCAGCGAAACCCTTCACTTTTCGGCAAAAGATATCTTCGTGGCGCCGACCTGGTTCGACGTGTCGTTTCAGGCGGACGAAGACACCGTGTTATTCAGTTTCTCGGACAGGCCGGTTCAGGAAGCCCTGGGACTGTTCCGCGAAGCACGTTATTAATTTGGGAGAGACAAAATGACGCAATACGTATTTGCACCGCAAGCCCCTGTGACGGTTCCTGTTGTGGGGAGTGATAAACAGTTTCCCGTGCGCCGTGTCTACTGCGTCGGGCGTAACTATGCTGCGCATGCCCGCGAAATGGGCTTTGACCCGGATCGTGAGCCACCGTTTTTCTTCTGCAAGCCTGCCGATGCGGTGGTGCCGGTGGCGGCCGGCGAAACGCTGGCGTTGCCGTATCCGTCGCAAACCGACAACTATCACTACGAAATCGAACTGGTGGTGGCGATTGGCAAACGGGGGAGCGATATTCCGCTGGAAAAGGCGCATGAATACATTTGGGGATATGCCACAGGCCTGGACATGACCCGCCGCGATCGGCAGATGGACATGCGTCAGATGGGGCGCCCATGGGAAATCGGCAAGTCGTTCGATCTTTCTGCGCCCATCGCGCCATTGCATAAAGCCGGCGACAGCGCCGACGTGAACAACGCGCCTATCTGGCTGCAGGTCAACGGCAGCGATCGCCAGCGCAGCGACATCCGCCATCTGATCTGGTCGGTGAATGAAACCATCAGCTATCTGTCCGGCTTTTTTGAGCTGCAGCCCGGCGATCTGATTTTTACCGGGACGCCGGAAGGGGTGGGCGCGGTGGTGAAAGGCGATGTGATTACCGGCAATGTAGAGGGGCTAACCCCAATCGCCGTGAAGATTGTCTGAGCCGATTCAGAGGTGAATGATGAAGCTGTACAGTTTCTTTAATAGCTCAGCGTCCTACCGCGTGCGCATTGCGCTGGCGCTGAAAGGCATCCATTACCAGACGGTGGGGGTCAATATTCGCATCGGGCAGCAGAATGAGCTGGCATATCGGCGAATGAACCCGGTCGGACTGGTGCCGACGCTGCTCACGGACGACGGTGAGTCTCTCAGCCAGTCGCTGGCGATTATTGACTGGCTGGATCGCCATTTTCCTCAGTCGCCGCTGTTACCGACGGCCGATCCGGCGCGCAGCCGGATACTGGAAATCGTTTATGTTATTGCCTGCGATATTCATCCGGTAAATAACCTGCGGGTTTTACGCTACCTGAGTGAAGAGCTGAAGGTGAGTGAGGAAGAGAAAAAACGCTGGTATGCGCACTGGATCCGACAAGGGCTGAGCGCCGTAGAACAGCTGTTGCTCCAGAGGCCGCCAGGACCCTTCTGCGTTGGCGATACCCCGACGTTGGCGGATTGCTGCCTGATCCCTCAGTGGGCGAATGCCCTGCGGATGGGGTGCGATCTGAGCGGGTACCCGCGCTGTAAAGCGGTTTACGACGCCTGTACTCGTCTCCCGGCGTTCATCGCCGCGGCGCCCGAAAACCAACAAGACAAAATCTCAGCCTGAGCCCGAAAGGAGGAAAACAATGGCTAAAGTGATGCGCGCAATTATCGTCGGGGGAGGCATTGGCGGCGCAGCGACTGCGCTCTCGCTGGCTCGCCAGGGCATTAAAGTGATGTTGTTGGAAAAGGCGCACGAGATTGGTGAGATTGGGGCGGGTATTCAGCTCGGCCCCAACGCCTTTTCCGCGCTGGATAGCCTGGGTGTGGGCGGCGTAGCGCGTCAGCGCGCCGTCTTTACCGATCACATTACCCTGATGGATGCGGTCAATGCCCAGGAGGTGGTGCATATTGAGACCGGGCAAGCATTTCGCGATCACTTTGGCGGTCCCTATGCGGTTATCCATCGGGCGGATATCCACACCTCTGTTTGGGAAGCGGTATTGACCCATCCGGATGTGGAATACCGTACCTCAACGCAGGTGGCGGGTATCAGCCAAACGGTGGACGATGTGACGGTATTTGATGAGCAGGGCAATCGCTGGACGGCGGATATTCTGATCGGCTGCGATGGCGTGAGGTCGGTGGTGCGGCAGTACCTGCTGGGCGATGCGCCGCGGGTGACCGGACATGTGGTTTACCGCGCCGTGATTAATTGCGATGAGATGCCGGAGGATTTACGCATTAACGCGCCGGTACTGTGGGCGGGGCCGCATTGCCATCTGGTGCATTACCCGCTGCGCGGCGGGAAGCAGTATAACCTGGTGGTGACGTTCCATAGCCGTCAGCAGGAGGAATGGGGTGTGAAGGAGGGCAGTAAAGAGGAGGTACTTTCCTATTTTTCCGGTATTCACCCGCGTCCGCGCCAGATGCTGGATAAGCCGACCTCATGGCGCCGCTGGTCAACCGCCGATCGTGAACCGGTGGAGAAATGGGGCAACGACCGTATCACGCTGGTGGGAGACGCAGCGCACCCGGTGGCACAGTATATGGCACAGGGAGCTTGCATGGCGCTGGAGGATGCGGTAACGCTGGGTAAAGCGCTGGAAGAGCATGGAGGGGATGCGGCAAAAGCGCTTGCCCTGTACGAGTCGGTACGTATTCCACGCACGGCGCGCATCGTCTGGTCAACCCGTGAGATGGGCCGTGTTTATCACGCCGCAGGCGTTGAGCGCCAGGTGCGTAATCTGTTATGGAAAGGCAAATCTCAGGCGGAATTTTATCGCGGAATGGAATGGCTGTACGGCTGGAAAGAAGAAAACTGCCTGCAGCCGCGCTGAGAGAGAGGCCCTGCCCAGGCCTCCGCTAGCGCATGGGCCAAACCGGTGCGGCCTAATCCTCTCAATATGCAGACGAAAAAAAACCTGCTGTAACAGCAGGTTTTCTTAAATTTGGTCGGCATGAGAGGATTATGCGCATCTTCGATGCTTGCCCTGCGGGCCGTTGCTAAAGCAACGTGGTCTCACTACGTTCGGCTCAAACCTCCTTCGGAGATTCTCATCCTCTCGACGTATAGATGAAAAAAAACCTGCTGTAACAGCAGGTTTTCTTAAATTTGGTCGGCATGAGAGGATTCGAACCTCCGACCCCCGACACCCCATGACGGTGCGCTACCAGGCTGCGCTACATGCCGACGCTATGAAAAATCATACTACCGATTCCCGATGTTAATGCAAGCGCCTCGCCACTTGATTGCTTTAGTTTTAAGCAGTTAGTTGGCGATAAAGCGTTTTACATCGGTCAGCACCTGCAGCAGCAGAGCAAGCTGCGGTTTCTCGTCTTTTATTTCTTCGCCGTTCTGATCGTAGACGCGATAGTTGCCGCTGTTGTCCAGCATCAGCGTCTGCGTCGGCGTAGTGATCACCAGCTGATTGCCATCGCCGGTGGCGATCCAGTCGTTGCGGCGCTGGGCGGTGAACAGATCTTCGCCCTGCGAATAGTCTTTCGGCGCGGTTTTCACGTGCAGCAACCGTTGCATCAAGGTGCGCATCACGTCGTTATGGCCGGTCAGCTTGCTGATGGTCTGCGCTGGGGTGCCCGGCCAGTGGATCACCAACGGCACCTGCAGTTGCGCCTGGTTGAAGGCAGTGCCGGCGCCCCATTGGCCTTTGCCGCTGTCGTTGAATTCGACGCCGTGTTCGGCGGTGATCACCACCACGGTTTTGTCCAGCAGACCGCGCTGTTTTAGGGTATCCAGCACCTGGGCTATCTGGGCATCCACGTCTTGCGCGCCGGTGCGATAGCGTTGGATAAAATCGGCCGGCGCCGGGGTTTTGTCGCCTTCGGCCGGCTCGGCGCCGCTGAAGTTGATATAGGAGAACCACGGCTCTTTGCCGCCTTGATCCGTCAGCCAGCGCTGCCATTGCTGCGTGGTTTGCGCGTCGCTTTGCGGCGCCGGCGTCGGCAGCGAGAAGTCGGTCAACAGGGCCTGGCGGTACAGGCTGGCGTTGAAACCGTCGGAAGAGAACAGCCCCAGTTGGTAGCCCTGATCGCCGAGCGCGTTGAGCAGCGCCGACGGCTTGCGGCCGGCGAGCACGCTGTCCAGATAGGTCGGAGAAATGCCGTAGAACAGGCCGAACAGCCCGGTGTCGGCATGATTACCCGAGCTGTAGTGATCGCTGAAGCGCACGTTTTCCTGGGCGAAGCGCGTCAGCGCCGGCATGTCCTGCGCCACGTCTTTGGCGCGAATGCCGTCCACCACGATCATCAGCAGGTTATAGCCGCTGCCTTTATCGCCGTAGCTGAGATCGCTGAGCGGATACTCCACCGCCACCGCTTCCGGGTTGCCCTGTTGCATCAGGCGGCGCTCATACTCTTGCTGGTCGAGCAGGCCGTGTTTTTCGAGGAACTTGCGCGCGGTCATCGGGTACGAGAGCGGCAGATTGGCTCGCTGCATGGTGATCGGGCGATAGAAGTTGGCGTCAGCCCAAATGTAAATCAGGTGCGACGCGAAAAAGGCGCTGATAAACAGCGCCGCCAGCGGTTTGCCGAAGCGGCGGCGGTTCAGGCTGCGCAGCTTCTGCCAGCTCCAAGTGCCGAACAACATCTCCACCAGGAAGATCACGGGCACGCAGATAAACATCAGCTGCCAGTCGCGCGACAGCTCACTCTGGTCCGGGTTGACCACCAGATCCCACACCACCGGATTGAGGTGCAGGTGGAAATGGGAGAACACTTCGCTGTCGACCAGCAACAGCGTGAGCCCGATGGTGGCCAGCGCGGCGGAAATAAATCGCAGCAGCCGCTGCGACATCACCACGAAGGTGAGCGGGAAGATCACCAGCAAATAGCCGGCGAACACGATAAAGCTGAAATGCCCCAGCAGGCTGACAAAGGCATAGACCCGGCCCAGCAGGGATGCGGGCCAGTCGGTAACAAACAGGTAGCGGCTGCCCAGCCCAAGGGCGAGCAGGATGTTGAATAAGGCGAACCAGTGCCCCCAGCTGATCATCTGGGAGACTTTTTCACGATAACGCTGACGGTTTGTCACCATAAGTCAATATTAATGTGCTTTGTCTTCACGGACAGAAGCCTGCAGGGCTTCCGCGAACGATCTTGCCAGGGTTTTCCGCTGCGCGGGGGCAACGCTGGTGTTGATCAAATTAGTGACCATGTTGCCCAGCACCATCAGGGAAAGATCGGTGGGGGTATGGTGTTTTTCCAGAACATTGACCAGCTCTGAGAGCAGTTGTTCAACGTGTTCGTCACTGTAACGGGATGATTGTGGCATAAAATTGCGCTTAGTAATCTGCAAAGTGCCCTATCTTACCGTATAGGGCAGTGATTTTCCGCTCTTTTATCACTTCCTGTCATTTGGGGAAGGGGGCGCCCGTGGCGGGGCTGCTCCTCGCAGCGCCTTTCCGGTTTGCCGCGGTTTTTAGTATTGCAGGTCGGGGCCTTCAGTGTTTGAATACGCGCCTAAAGAACAGGAGGATTTACCATGAGTCTGGATATCGACCAGATCGCTTTGCATCAGTTGGTGAAACGCGACGAGCAAACGCTGGACGTGGTGCTGCGCGATTCCTTGCTTCCTACCAACGCGGCGGTGGAAGAAATGATGACGGAACTGCATCGCGTCTACAGCGCCAAGAGCAAGGCCTTAGGCCTGTTCAACGAAGGTAGCGAGCTGGCGGAAGCGCTGCGCACCTGCCGCAAGGACGATAAGGACTTTCTGGCCTTCAGCCGCGCGGCGACCGGCCGCCTGCGCGACGAACTGGCGAAGTATCCGTTTGCCGAAGGCGGCGTGGTGCTGTTCGGCCAATACCGTTATCTGGCGGTGGAGTACCTGCTGATCGCGGTGCTGAACAGCCGTAACAGCATGCGCGTCAACGAAGAGCTGGATATCAACACCACGCACTATCTGGACATCAACAACGCCGATATCGTCGCGCGCATCGATCTGACCGAATGGGAAACCAACCCGGAATCGACCCGCTATCTGACCTTCCTGCGCGGGCGCGTAGGCCGTAAGGTCGCCGACTTCTTCATGGATTTCCTGGCGGCGTCCGAAGGGTTGGACACCAAGGCGCAAAACCGCGGGCTGCTGCAGGCGGTAGACGACTACTGCGCCGATGCGCAGCTGGACAAGAACGAGCGCCAGTCGGTGCGCCAGCAGGTGTACAGCTACTGCAACGAACAGCTGCAGGCCGGCGAAGAGATTGAACTGCAGGCCTTGTCGCAGGAGCTGTCGCCGCTCGGCGAGAAAGACTTCATGCAGTTCTCCAGCGAGCAAGGGTATGAGCTGGAAGAGAGCTTCCCGGCGGATCGCGGCACGCTGCGCCAACTGACCAAATTTGCCGGCAGCGGCGGCGGCATCAGCCTGAACTTCGACGCCATGCTGCTGGGCGAACGCATTTTCTGGGATGCGGCCACTGACACGCTGACCATCAGAGGCACGCCGCCGAACCTGCGCGATCAGCTGCAGCGCCGGACCGGCAGCGGCAAGTAAGCGTGCCGAATCGCAGACAATAAAAAACGCCGCAATTGCGGCGTTCTTTATTTCGGCGTCCCGAAAGGTTCGAAAACGTAGCGATTAAACGCGAACGAAGTCGATGTGAGCCAGTTTTGGCTTGAACGGGTGACGCTGTACAGCCTGAACCTTAACTTTGGTTTCTTTACCGTCGATAACCAGAGTTACTGCTTCGCTGTAGAATTCTGGTTTAGCTTCCATGTTCTTAACAGAATCATGGTCCAATTCGATGGAAACTGCAGCTTCTTTGCCACCGTAAACGATAGCTGGGAATTTGTTTGCTGCACGCAGGCGGCGGCTCGCACCTTTACCCTGGTCTTTACGTACTTCTACATTGATAGTGAACATTGTTTTTTCTCTTAAAAGAAAATTTACCCTGCTACAGGCGACCCAAGTAGCAAGTTCGGAAACCCGCTTTAACGCTGGGCAGGCCCAGGTAAAGCGCGCGGCATTTTAACGGAAAGCCGCCCGCAGGGCAACGAAAACCTGCCCAGGTTGGGGACAGTTCGCTCAGGCCAACTGATTGGCGCGGCGGAAACGGCCTTGATAATCGAACACTTTCTCACGCACCTGCCAAAACTGCCCGCGCTTGCGCGCCACCACGAAATCCGGATGGCGCAGCGCCTGCTGTTGCGCCAGCACGTCGGCGGCGGTGTGCCAGGCGAACGGCACGCCCGGCGCGCGCTGATGCGGGCGCAGGAACAGCATCTCGAACGCTTTGCGCTGCGCCGGCGTCTGCAGGCGGAAGCGCTCGCTGGTGCTGGTGCCGTCCTCGTCGTAATAGGTGGCCTTCAGCCATTCGCCCTTGTCGTCGCGGCCGCTCTGCAGTTCCATGCCGCCGCAGCGCAGCACCAGCGCGTCTTTCAGCTTCAGCGCCGCCTTCAGCATGTCATCGGGATCGACCAACACTTCCTGACATTGATGGCAGCGGCGTGCGGCGATATCGTTCTCCGCGCCGCAGTGCGGGCAACTCTTGAACCGGAAGCGGTAATCGCACTGCTCGCGGTGGCCGTCGTCGTCCTCCAGCCAGCCCTGGCAGCGGCGGCCGTAGTGCTCGATGATATCGCCGTTCTCGGTGCACTTGCCCCAGAACAGGTTGGCGAAGCCGCAGGCCGGGCAGAATACCTGCACCGGCTGGCTGTCGCCGTGCGGCTTGCTGACGCCGACTTCCGGCGTGAACAGATCGTGCGGGTTGCCGGCGTAGTCGAGGATCAGGCAATCCTTTTTGTCGGGCGCCAAACGCAGCCCGCGCCCGACGATCTGCTGGTACAGGCTGACGGACTCGGTGGGGCGCAGGATCGCGATCAGATCGACGTGCGGCGCGTCGAAACCGGTGGTCAATACCGCGACGTTGACCAGATAGCGCAGCCGCTGCTGTTTGAACGCGTCGATCAGCGCATCGCGCTCGGCGGGCGGCGTTTCGGCGCTGACCAGCGCGGCTTCGCCGTTCGGCAACAGGCCGTGGATCTCGCGGGCGTGTTCGACGGTGGCGGCGAAGATCATCACGCCTTTGCGATCCTCTGCGTACTCCACGATCTGGCTGATGATGTGCGGCGTGACGCGGTTTTGCCGCTTCAGCTCGCGGTTCAGATCCGCTTCGCTGAACAGGCCGTTGCTCCTGGCCTCCAGCCGGCTGAAGTCATATTGCACGATCGGCATATCCAGCCGCTCAGGCGGCACCAGGAAGCCGTTCTTAATCATGTAGCGCAGCGGCAGCTCGTAGATGCAGTCGCGAAACAGACTGGCGCCGTCGCCGCGGGTGAAGCCATGGTAGTGATACTGGTAAATCCAGCCCTTGCCCAGTCGGTAAGGCGTGGCGGTCAGCCCCAGCAGCCGCAGCTGCGGGTTGGTTTTCTGTAAATGCTGGATGATTTGCTGGTACTGGCTGTCGTCGTCGTCGCTGATGCGGTGGCATTCATCGACGATCAGCAGCGAAAAGGCGCCGTCGAACAGCGGCAGGTTGCGCGCGACGGACTGTACGCTGCCGAACACCACCTTGCCGGCGCTCTCTTTCTGCTGCAGGCCGGCGGCGAAGATATCCGCTTCCAGGCCGTAGGCGCAGTATTTGGCGTGGTTTTGCGCCACCAGTTCCTTGACGTGCGCCAGCACCAACACCCGCCCGCGGGCGCGCTTCGCCAGCTCGGCGATCACCAGGCTTTTGCCGGCACCGGTCGGCAGCACGATCAGCGCCGGTTCGGGGTGCCGCCGGAAATGGTTGATGGTGGCTTCGACCGCTTCCAGTTGGTAGGGGCGTAGGGTAAAGGCCATAAATGAACGCCGTAGGTTGGAATGGGCCGCCGGGAACCGGTTTTGTCACCTCTGTTCCCACAGAAACCGTGACATTTTACGTGCCGGGCGGCCGAAAAATTTCTATTATTATGCCTTCTGCGCGCGCGCGGTGCGAGAAGCGTGAAAATTACCCCTGTCGGGCAACGCGTTGTACCGCTATACTCGTGTGACAGCAATCGCTGTTCCCCCACGCGATTTCCCCCCTGAACCTGCCATTTGCACCCGGTGCAACGGCGGGCGTCATATTTTGGCAATACGATCAATGCGATCATAACAACGACAGGCAAAGCAGATCCCATGCGATTGGACAAGTTTTTATCTCAGCAGTTAGGCATTAGCCGTGCGCTGGTTGCGCGCGAACTTCGGGCTAAACGCGTCACCGTGGACGGTGAGGTGGTGAAGAGCGGGGCTGTCAAACTGACCCCGGAGCAAGAAGTGGCGTTCGACGGCAATCCGCTGCAGCAGCAGAACGGCCCGCGCTATTTCATGCTCAACAAACCGCAGGGTTACGTCTGTTCCACCGACGATCCCGATCATCCGACGGTGCTGTACTTCCTCGATGAGCCAGTCGCGTACAAGCTGCACGCCGCCGGGCGGTTGGATATCGACACCACCGGGCTGGTGCTGATGACCGACGACGGCCAGTGGTCGCACCGCGTCACGTCGCCACGCCACCACTGTGAGAAAACCTATTTGGTGACGCTGGAGCACCCGCTGGCGGAAGACACCGCGCAGCGTTTCGCCGAAGGGGTGCAACTGCACAACGAGAAAGATCTGACGCGGCCGGCGACGCTGGAGCAGGTCGACGAGCACGTGGTGCGCCTGACCCTCAGCGAAGGGCGCTACCACCAGGTGAAGCGGATGTTCGCTGCCGTCGGCAATCGGGTGATCGAGTTGCACCGCGAGCGCATCGGCGCCATCGTGCTGGATGACGATCTGGCGCCGGGCGAATACCGCCCACTGACCGAAGAAGAGATCGCCAGCGTGGGCGCGCCGCACCTGCAGGACTGATAACCGATCATCGATTGCGGCCGATTAAGGAGTCGTGGAACGTGCAACAGAACCGAACCTCTCATCTCGGTTTGATTTTCATTCTGGGCCTGTTGTCCATGTTGATGCCGTTGGCCATCGACATGTACCTGCCCAGTATGCCGGTGATCGCCGCCCAGTTTGGCGTCGAGTCCGGCAGCGTGCAGATGACGCTCAGCGCCTATATGCTCGGCTTTGCCTTCGGGCAGCTGTTCTATGGGCCGATGTCGGACAGCATCGGCCGCAAGCCGGTGATCCTGTGGGGTACGCTGATCTTCGCCATCGCCGGCTGCGCCTGCGCCATGGCGCAATCGATCGATCAGCTGATCGGGCTGCGTTTCCTGCACGGTTTGGCCGCCGCCGCCGCCAGCGTAGTGATCAACGCCTTGATGCGCGACATGTTCACCAAGGACGAGTTCTCGCGCATGATGTCGTTCGTCATTCTGGTGATGACCATCGCGCCGCTGCTGGCGCCGATGATCGGCGGGGCGCTGCTGCTGTGGTTCAGTTGGCACGCCATCTTCTGGACCATGGGCGCCGCGGCGTTGATCGGTTCACTGCTGGTGGCCCTGTTCATCAAGGAGACGCTGCCGAAAGAACGGCGACAGCGGTTCCACCTGCGCACCACGCTGGGCAACTTCGGTTCGTTGTTCCGCCACAAACGGGTGCTGAGCTACATGCTGGCCAGCGCCTTCTCGTTCGCCGGCATGTTCTCGTTCCTCAGCGCCGGGCCGTTCGTCTACATCGAACTGAACCACGTTTCGCCGCAACACTTCGGCTACTATTTTGCGCTGAACATCGTGTTCCTGTTCCTGACGACGCTGATTAACAGCCGCAACGTGCGGCGGTTCGGCGCGGTCAAGATGTTCAAGCTGGGGCTGCTGGTACAGCTGGCGATGGGGCTGTGGCTGCTGGCGGTGAGCGCTGTCGGTCTGGGTTTCTGGGCGCTGGTGATCGGCGTTGCGGTCTATCTGGGGTGCATCGCGATGATCTCCTCCAACGCCATGGCGGTGATCCTGGATGATTTCCCGCATATGGCGGGCACGGCTTCTTCCTTGGCCGGTACGTTGCGCTTCAGCATCGGTGCGCTGGTGGGAGCGGTGCTGTCGATGGCGCCGGGCAAAAGCGCCTGGCCCATGGTCACCTCGATGGCGCTGTGCAGCATCGTGGCGGTGCTGTTCTATGTTTACGCCAGCCGGCCGCGCGATCGCGCAGCCTGACGTTCTCCCGATTCGGGGCGTTTTGCCCCGCATCGCCTTAGGGTTGCGCCTTGCCATTTCAGGGTGCAACTGGCAATGAAAAATTTGTTGCTAAATATACGCAAGCTAATTAATTGGCCGTTTTCCCCTCTGTGTGTTTTTTGTTAAAAAATTCCACCGCCGCATCGCCTAATATTCCTCGGGAGGCGCAGCGTTCTGCCGGCTGAGTGCTGCGGATGGTTTGTATTAGGATTGATGTAAATCAAGGCATTAGCAGGGGAGGCTGCGCCAACGTGGCGGGCTAAATGTTTCTTCATTGTAAAAATATGGCGTCTGAAAAGTAGTCGCATTGCAAGAAAAAAGAGTTGAGATCGCTGCGGGAAAGGGTTACATATAACGCAAAAATGCGAGCTGAGTCGCAAAATGCCGTGAAATAACACCGCACGGCGCGCCAAAAAATGGCACGGCATCGGCAAGCACGGGGTCAGGTTAATGGCTAGCGGCAAAATTTACATTTAAATAACATTTGTGCGCGGCAGAGTCGGGAGTCAGCGGCTATAACTTAGTAACCCTGTCAGGTAAAAGTGTTTCACCTTTTCAATCTAGGGATTTCATGTGGAGAGTATCCAACTTTCGGTAGTGCATCGCTTGCCGCAAAGTTATCGTTGGCTATCTGGTTTCACCGGCGTGAAGGTCGAACCGATTCCGTTTAACGGAATAGACGAAGATAACAACCTGATTGGTCTGAAGTTACTCAGCCATGAAGGGGCCGAGGCCTGGCAGGTCATGCAACAGCTCAATCTGTCGCTGCAGGAGATTCAGGTCGACTGCGCGATTGTTGAATGGGAAGGGGAACCTTGCCTGTTCGTGCAGCGCAGCGACGAGAGCGCCACCATGTGCCGCCTGAAAAACGTCGGCGCCGCGATCGCCGAACCGCTCAGCGCGCAATACCCTTTCTAAATTCGCCGCTAGTCCGCCAACTGCAGCAGTTGACGGGTATAGTCGGCGGCGGGCGCCGCGAAAATCGCCCGGCAGTCTCCCTGTTCAACCACTTCTCCCTGTCGCAACACGATGACCTGGTGACATAGCGAACGCACCACCTGCAGGTCATGGCTGATGAAAAGATAAGCCAGCCGGTGGCGTTGCTGCAGCGATTTCAGCAGCGTCAGGATCTGCGCCTGCACCGATTTATCCAGCGAAGAGGTCGGCTCGTCGAGGATCAGCAACTGTGGCTGCAGGATCAGTGCGCGCGCGATGGCGATACGCTGGCGCTGGCCGCCGGAGAACTCGGTGGGATAGCGGTGGCGCAGCTGCGGATCCAGCCCGACCTCCTGCAACACCGCGATCACGCGCTGTTCCCGCTGCTCGGCGGTAAGCCGCTGGTGCACTTCCAGCCCTTCGGCGATGATCTGCTGTACGTTCAGGCGCGGGTTCAGGGCGGAATAGGGATCCTGGAAGACGATTTGCATTCGGCTGCGGTAGGGCAGCATCTGCTTCATCGTGAGCGGGTGCAGCGGTTCGCCGTCGAACCAGATGGCGCCCTGAGAGGCCAGCAGGCGCAGCAGCGCCAGCCCGGTGGTGCTTTTGCCCGAGCCGGATTCTCCCACCAGCCCCACGCTTTCCCCGGCGCGCAGCTCGAAACTCAATGACTTCAACGCATAGTGATAATCCACCGTGCGGCGCAGCAGGCCGCGTCGAATAGGGAAGCGCACCTGCAGATCTTCCACCTTGAGCAGCGGCCGCTCGTCGCCGGGGCGCGCTTTGGCCGCGGCAGGCAACGGCAGCGGCTCACCGACGTCTTCGGCCGCCAGCAGCTGCTGCGTGTAGGGATGTTGCGGGCGGCTGAACAGCTGCGCGCGGGCGTTTTGCTCCACGCAGCGCCCCTGACGCATTACCGCCACGTTGTCCGCCAGGCGGCGCACGATATTCAGATTATGGGTGATAAACAGCAACCCCATGCCCATCTCCTGCTTCAGTTCTTGCAGCAGCGTCAGGATCTGCGCCTGGATAGTGACGTCGAGCGCGGTGGTGGGTTCGTCGGCGATCAGCAGTTTTGGGCGGGTCAACACCGCCATGGCGATCATCACGCGTTGGCGCTCACCGCCGGACAGCTGATGCGGGTAATCCTGCAGCCGGCTCTTGGCCTGACGGATGCCGACGCGTTCCAGGCACTCGACGATCTCTGCGCGCGCGGCTTCGCGCCGCAGGCCGCGGTGCAGCATCAACACTTCCGCCAGCTGTTTTTCGATGGTGTGCAGTGGGTTAAGCGACACCATCGGCTCCTGAAAGATCATCGCGATCTGATTGCCGCGCACCTTGCGCAGCGCCGCTTCCGGCGCATGCAGCAACGAGTCGCCGTTGAACAGGATATCGCCGGCAGGGTAAACCACCGGCGATGCGGGCAGCAAGCGCAGTATCGACAGGGCGGTGACGCTTTTGCCGGAGCCGGATTCCCCTACCAGCGCCAGCGTTTCCGCCGGCGCGATTTGCAGCGAGAGTTCGTTGACCACCGGCGTGACGGTGTCGCCCTGGCGGAAGGCGATGCTGAGATCTTGAATTGCGAGCAAAGGAGTGGCCATATCAATGCGCCTTGCTGGGGTCAAAGGCGTCGCGCACCGCTTCGCCGATAAAGATTAATAACGACAGCAGCACTGCCAATACCAAGAAGGCGGTGATACCGAGCCACGGCGCCTGCAGATTGTTTTTGCCTTGCAGCAGCAATTCGCCGAGCGACGGCGAGCCTATCGGCAGCCCGAAGCCGAGGAAATCGAGCGACGTCAGGGTGGTGATCGAGCCGCAAAGGATAAACGGCAGGAAGGTCAGCGTCGCCACCGTGGCGTTAGGCAGCATATGGCGGGACATGATCACGCGATCCGGCACGCCCATGGCGCGCGCGGCGCGGATGTAGTCAAAGTTGCGGGTGCGCAAGAATTCGGCGCGCACTACGCCCACCAGGCTCATCCAGCCGAACAGGATGGTGATGCCGAGCAGCCACCAGAAATTGGGCTGGACGATGCTCGACAACAGGATGATCAGAAACAGCGTCGGCATGCCCGACCACACTTCGATAAATCGCTGCCCCCACAGGTCGAAACGCCCGCCGTAATACCCCTGCGTCGCGCCGACGCACACGCCGATCAGGCTGGAAAACAGCGTCAACGCCAGGCCGAACAGCATCGAGATGCGAAAACCGTACAGCACCCGAGCCAGCACATCGCCGCCGTTGCTGTCGGTGCCCAGCAGGTTATGGCGCGAAGGCGGCGAAGGGAAGGGCACCTCGGTGGCGAAGTTGATGGTGTCGTAGCTGAAACGGATCGGCGCCCAGACCGCCCAGCCGTGCCGTTCGATCTGCCGCTGGACAAACGGATCCTGATAGTCGGCCTCGGTGTTCAGCTCGCCGCCGAAGGCGGTTTCGCTGTAGCTAATCATAAACGGCAGGTATAACCGGCCTTCATAACGCACCAACAGCGGTTTGTCGTTGGCGATCAGATCGGCGGCCAGACTCAGGGTGAACAGCACCAGAAAGATCCACAGCGACCAGTAGCCGCGGCGGTTGCGGCGAAAGCGCGCCCAGCGCGCCTGGTTGATTGGGCTAAGGCGGCTCATTGGCGGGCCTCGAAGTCAATGCGCGGATCGACCAGGGTGTAGGTGACATCGCTGAGGATGTTCAACAGCAGGCCGATCAAGGTGAAGATATACAGCGTGCCGAACATCACCGGGTAGTCGCGCTGCAGCGTGGCGTCGTAGCCCAGCAGCCCTAGGCCGTTGAGCGAGAACATCACCTCAATCAGCAGCGAGCCGGTAAAGAACATGCTGATAAAGGTGGCCGGAAAACCGGCGATCACCAGCAGCATGGCGTTGCGGAACACGTGGCGGTACAGGATCTTTTTTTGTCCAACCCTTTGGCGCGGGCGGTGGTGACGTACTGTTTGCGGATCTCATCGAGGAACGCGTTTTTGGTCAGCATGGTCAGGGTGGCGAAGCCGCCGATCACCGTCGCCAGCACCGGCAATGTGATGTGCCAGAGGTAGTCGGCGATCTTCGCCGGCCACGAGAGGGTGTCGAAGTTGCTGGACACCAGGCCGCGCAGCGGGAACCAGTCGAGGTAACTGCCGCCGGCGAACAGCACGATCATCAGGATAGCGAACAGGAAAGCCGGAATGGCGTAGCCGATGATGATCAGCGTGCTGCTCCAGGTATCGAATGCGCTGCCGTTGTGGACGGCCTTGCGGATGCCGAGCGGGATCGACACCAGATAAATGATCAGCGTGCTCCAAAGGCCCAGCGTGATGGAGACCGGCAGGCTCTGGCTAATCAGTTGCATCACCGAAGCGCCGCGAAACAGGCTGTCGCCGAAGTCGAAGCGCATATAGTTCCACAGCATGGTGAAGTAGCGTTCGTGCAGCGGTTTGTCGAAGCCGTACCGTTGGGTGATCTCGGCGATCACCTCCGGATCCAGGCCGCGCGAACCGCGATATTGGCCGTCGCCTGCCGCGATGCCCGTCCGGGCATGGCCCAGGCCTTCGCCGACACCGCCGCTGCCAAAACCGCTGCCGTGCCCCAGCTCGATGGCGGCGATGGCCTGATCCACCGGGCCACCGGGCGCGATTTGCACGATAAAAAAGTTGATGGTGATGATCGCCCACAGCGTGGGGATCACCAATAACAGTCTGCGTATCAGATAGGCCGCCATTCCGACTCCTTATTGCCGCTGAGCCGGTAAGCGCGCCGCCTTGTTGACGTCGTACCACCAGTTGTCGAAGCCAATCGCATAGGCCGGGCGGATCGACGGCGTGGAGAATTTGTCCCAATAGGCATAGCGATCGTGGTTGGAGTACCACATCGGCAGCATGTAGTTGTTCCAGGTCAGCACCCGGTCCAGCGCGCGGCCGAGCGGCAACAGGGCTTTTTCATCGCCCTGATGGGCGGCGATTTGCCTGACCAGGCTGTCAACCGCCGGGTCCTTGACGCCGGCCTTGTTGTAGCTGGAATCGATGTACTGTGAATCCCACAGAATTTGCAGATCGGCGCTGGGGAACGGCATCGCCATGTACACCGTCGACATCATGTCGAAATCGCGCTCGCGCATGCGGCGCGTATATTGCGAGGCGTCGACCTCGCGGATTTGCATCTCGATGCCCAACCGCTGCAGGTTGTGGCGAAACGGCAACACGTACTGGAAGTTGCTGCCGCTCAGCAGCATCAATTCAAAGGTGAACGGCTGGCCGGTTTTCGCGTTGACTAACTTTTGATTTTTGACCACCCAACCGGCTTCTTTCAGCAGTTGGGTCGCCTTCAGCAGGTTTTGCCGATCGTTGCCGCTGCCGTCGGAGGAGGGCGGTTGGTAGATGCTGGTAAACACCTCTGGCGGTATCTGGCCTTTGAGCGGCGCCAGCAAGGCCAGTTCAGCGGCGTCCGGGTAGCCGCGGGCGGCGTAGGCGGTGTTTTGGAAATAGCTGTCGGCGCGCTGATAGGCGTTGTAATACAGCGCTTTGTTCATCCAGTTGAAGTCGAAAGCCAGGCCGATCGCTTCCCGTACCCGACGATCGGCGAACAGCGGTTTTTGCAGGTTAAACGCCAGCCAGCGGGTATTCTGTGCCGCCTGATTGGTTTCGTCCTGTTTGATGATGTAGTTGCGCGCGAAATTACCACCCTGATACTGGGTGGCCCAGCTCTTGGGCGACGGCTCGATGCGGAAATCATAAGCGCCGGCCTTGAAGGCTTCCAGCGCCACTTTATCGTCCAGGTAATAATCGTAGCGAATGCTGTCGAAGTTATAGCGGCCGCGATTCACCGGCAGGTTGGCGGCCCAGTAGTCGCGCACCCGCTGATAGGTGATGTACTGGCCGAGGCGGTAATCGCCGATTTTGTACGGGCCGCTGGCGAGCGGCGGGGTGCTGAGCGGTTCGTTGAGCTTATGGTTTTTCCAGAAGCTTTCCGGCAATACACGCAGGCTGAGCAGGCTGAGGATTTGATCGCGATTTGCCTTAGGCAGCTCGATGCGCACCGTCAGCCGGGAAATGGCCTTGACCGTGACGCCTTTGTAAAAGGAGCGAAACTGCGGTACGCCTTCGGTCATGAATTTATTGAAAGTAAAGGCCACGTCGGCGGCGGTGATCGGGCTGCCGTCCTGGAAGCGGGCGCGGGCGTTGATATCCAATTCCATCCAGCGCATGTCGGCCGGGAAACGGGCCGATTCGGCAATCAACGGGTAATAGCTGCCGGGTTCGTCGTCGGAGTTGGTGAACAGCGTATCGTACAGCTCCATCGTGCGCTCGCCGGGTACGCCGCGGGTAGCGAAACGGTTGAAGTTGTCGTAGGTGCCGATGGCCGCCAGCCGTACGTCGCCGCCTTTGGGCGCCGCCGGGTTGACGTAGTCGAAATGGCTGAAGTCGGTGGCGTATTTCGGTTCACCGAGCAGGGCGAAAGCGTAGCTTTCGTTGAGGGCTTCGGCCTGCAGACCGAAACTCAGTGCCGAGAGCACCAGAGCAGCGAAAATGCGCACGGACATCGGACGGTAAGCTCCTGCTGTGGAATAAGGTACAACCTGCGCCCAGCATAACATTCTTCGGGTGGGCGCAGGGTAAAGTTGCCTAAAGATTAACTATTTTTTTCCTGATAATCAAAGACCTGATTAGCATTGCAGTAAGCGACGAAATCATCGATGCTCAGCGGCTTGCTGAAGTAGTAGCCCTGCATGAAGTTGACGCCGTGTTCTTGCAGGAACTGCATCTGCTCGGCGGTTTCCACGCCCTCGGCCACCGTCAGCATTTTCAGCTTTTTCGCCAGCGAGATCACCGCATCCAGCACCGGCGCGGTGACCGTATCCTGGCCGATGGTGTTGACGAAGCCGCGATCGATCTTCAGGTAATCCATGGTGAAGCGCTCAAGATAGATCAACGCGCTGTGCCCGGTGCCGAAATCGTCCACCGCGATCTCGATACCCTGTTTGTGCAGCCAGTCGAACTCCGCCAGCGCGCTCTCTTCTTCCACCATGCCGCGTTCGGTGATTTCAAACACCAGCGTAAAGTAATCGCCCGGCAGCTGCGTCAGTAGTTCATACACGTCCTGATGGAACGACGGCGCGCTAAGGTGGGCGGGGGAAATATTGAGACCGACTTTGCCTCCCCGTGGCAGCGCTTTGGCGAGCTGCGGCGCATCTTCGGCGATTAGCCTGAACAGATGGCGGGTAAGCGGCACGATCAGCCCGTTGCTTTCGGCGTAGGGGATAAAGACATCGGGCGGGATGCGGCCCTCGAGCGGATGCTGCCAGCGGATCAGCGCTTCCAGCCCACCAATGCTGTTGCTGTCGGTATGGAACACCGGCTGGTATTCGATAAAGAACTCGTTGCGCTTGATGCCGCGCAGCAGCGCGCGCTCCGGGCTTTGCCGCAACAGCAGCATATAGTAGCAGAGCACGCCAATCATCAGTGACAGCACCAGGCTGCCCAGCAGCGTCAGGCGAATGTCATTGGGCGTCAGTTTCTCGTTGTAGAAAAGGATGGTCAGCGGCAGATTGGGCAGCGTCAGGGTATCCGCCTTGCCTTTCGGCAGTTGATCGACCGGCATCAGGTTCGGGCTGAAGGTGGTCAGGGCGCGGTTGCCCATCACGATGGCGATGCCCGGCGCCTGTTCGTCATGCGAGGTGAACAGTAAATAGGGCATCAGATCGATGTCCAGCGTAGCGAGGATGCCGGTGGCCTTTTCGCCGGGATGCCGCAGCCAAACCGCAACCGCCGGTTTGTTCGGTACGATCGGCGTGCCCTGCTGCAGCTTCAGATCCAAAGGCAGATCCCAGTCGATTTCCTGGTAGAGATTTTTCATCGGCAACATCATGTCACCGGTGGCGGAAGAGCAATAGGCGTAGCCGCCTTTTACCAACAGGAAGGTGCGCACGCCGCTGGTAAAGGCCGCTTGGTAGGTAATATCCGACTGGCTGGAGAGGCAAGGCTTGTCCAGTAGCGGCATCATTTGCTGCATCACTGCCGTCAGGTGCGAGATATAACCCAGCGTGAATTTTTGCGTACGCGCTTCGACCTTGTGTTGATATTGCGTGCGCTGGTGGTTGATCAAAGAAAGCGTGACCGCAGTGAAGAGCGTAAAAAATACCAGGGCAGCGACACCGCTTTTAGCCAGGCTGCGCTGTCGGTGAGACACGCTGCGGGCAAAAGCTCTTTTCAAGCCCATAACCGAGTCCTCTGCAACCGGGCGTCAGGGGTGTCGCACAGCCAGTTAATGGATTGTGCCAACGGCTTTTTTTTCATTTTTGACTTTTTATCCCGAACCAACCGGCGGCGCCGTTTAAATACGCGGCGTCGCCGACAGAAATATAATGCGCCTATTTTAAGCGGAAACGTTTTAAATAACGCCGGGGCGCCGTTGCCGTCATCTGACGATAATAGGCGAGTTTTTCCTCGATGGCGCGATTTCCTGCCAACAGTTTATCAAAATAACGACGTGCGGCAGTGTTAAGTGGGGAACGGTGACGATAAGGCAGGGATCAATCTTGATGATACCCATTCGACAGCCAAAAAAAACGCCGCCCGTAGGCGGCGCTTATCGCTCGTTTGGTATTCAGGATCTTCAGGGCGTTGCGCCGTCAGCCGTTGGTCAACACTCGGCGTGCTTCTCGATAACGTTTATTCCAATAGTTATCGGTCAGCTTGGAAATCATGACGCCACTGCTGGTAGAAGCGTGAACGAACTGATCGTTACCTAAATAGATGCCGACATGGCGCCCGGTAGAACCGGCGCGGAACAGCACTAAATCGCCGGCGCGCAGCTTGGTGCGCTGGATTTTCTTGCCGAGATCTTCCTGTTCATAGGTAGAACGCGGTAAATCCATACCGAACTGTTCGCGGAAGGTGCGCTGTACAAACGCCGAGCAATCGATGCCGCGCTTGGTGTCACCGCCTAAGCGGTAGCGAACACCTTTCCAGTCCGCGTACTGATCCATAATCTTTGACTTGACGTCAACGTTGCGGACCATCGCTTCGAATTCATCCTGAGAGGCTTGCAGTAAAAGACCGTCTTTGTCATTAACTGCACGCATCTCAGTTTGTGCGTTATTCAAGTTCGAAGTGTGAGTCGAGCTGCACGCTGACAGCATAACCGCAGCGGCAATTGCAGGGACTACCCGCAAAAAATATCTCAGAAACGGTTGAGATTTGACCATTGTTGTTGTTTTCCCTTGAAGTCCTTAACGACGAAAGTCGCTACCTGAAAAATGCCAAACGGAACGAGCCTAGTCCGCACCTGTTGCATCGACAACCAGTTACCGTTGAAAACGTGCGAGAACGCACATTTTTATCGGATTCCATACTGATTCGACTTAAACCAGGCACAAACGCATCTGAGATTACCGGAACAAATAGGGGATTGCGAGCCTTTTTCCCGTCTTTTTTATATGAATTTGTGATGTAACATAATGTAAATCTTCATATAAAAAACGCCAATTGTCCGATGTATGAATCTGGCGTGAAATCAGGTTGAAAAAGCGTTAACGACTGGTGGCGACATTTTGCGCTCGGCGAAGGGGGAAAGGCCGGGAGGCGGGCACCTCCCGGTATGAGTCATAAATGCATATTATGGTTGGCTGGGACGGTGCTTGCCGGGCAACAGGCGGTTCAACCGATCGACGATCCAGTCGCTGCAAGGCGTCATCAGCACCCAGCTGGCACCAACCAGCACCACGGACAGCGAGCCGACGGCGATATCGGTAAACCAGTGGGCGCCAATCATCACGCGTGGCAATGAGAAGACCAGCGTAATCAGCAGGGCGATGGCAAAGGCGCCGCGGCCGAAATAGCGCAGCATAAAGCAGGAAAAAATAATCAGCATCATGCCGTGATCGCCGGGGAAGCTGTCGCCGGAAGCGTCCTTAGTGGGGATGCCGGTCAGTTCGCTGACGCGATTGATATTGTCAAAGGTCAGGGTGGGGCTCGGATGCTTCACCGGCAGCAGATGGCCAAGCTGGTTCAGCACCACGGCGGTCAGCAGCATCACCACGCCGGTGATCACCAGACGGCGGCGGCCGGCGGCGTCCTGCTTCAGATAAAAGTACAGATACAGCAGCCCCATGGCGAGCAGCGAGATCGCGTCGAACGCGCGGTTGTTGGTGATGGCGACCAGGTGCAAAAACGCCGGGTCGGTGGCCAGATGGCGGTTAAAGAAGAAGAAGATCGCCGAATCCAGGGTAAACCAGCCGCCGTGATTGGCCGGCAGGAACCAGGACAGAAACAGCGCAACGCCCAGTAAATTGAAGAAGAGAATGAAGGGTAAATTGCGGCGTGTCATGACATAAACCTGTTGGAAAAATGAAAACGAAACAAAACCCGGTTGCCCTGCGACAACCGGGGGGCAACGGTACGGGGTTTAACTTAAACGAATCTTAAACAAGGCGGATTGCAGGGCGTTCCAATCGGCATTTTCGCTGTGGATCAGTTCAATTCGGCTGTCGAGCGGTGCGAGCGGGCGGGTTTCGATGTTGAGATCCTGCCCCTGGCGATTGATCAGCAATGTGCCTTCGGGGATGCGCACCACGCCTTTGATTCGTTCGACCGGCGCCAGCCGCACCCACTCCATGAAACCGACGGTATCGAACCGGGTGTCGCCGTCAAAAATCCAGCCGCAGCTGGTGAAGCCTTGCCCTTCGTTCAGCGCTCGCCGCCAACGGGCGTGTTCCGGCAGCCGCAGCGCCGCCAGCCCCTGCTTTTTCGCCTGACCATGATGATGCTGCGCGTCCGGCAATTCTGTACGATTTGTGCGAGGAAGTGACAACAGCGCGACATCTGCTTCGCCTTGCGCGATGGCGTAGCAGGGCCGCTGCAGCGAATCTTGCGCCCTCCAGGCTTCCAGCGCCAGTCTGTCTTGCGGTTGATAGGTGTCGTTTTTGCTGGCCAGAATAACGTCGGCCGCGGCCAGCTGATCGCGGAAATTTTCGTTGTCGCGGTAGCGGGGTTGGCTAAGCTGGCGGGCATCCAGCAGGCACAGCGTGGCCTGCAGATCGATCCAGCCGGCATAGCTCTCCTGGGTCAGCAGTGACAGGATTTGCTTCGGGTGTCCTAGCCCGGTCGGCTCGATCAGCAGCCGGTCCGGTTTGGCCTGTTGCAACAGCATATTCAAGCCCACCTGCATCGGTAGGCCGTTGACGCAGCACATGCAACCGCCGGGGATCTCTTTGAGCACCGCGCCGCTGTCCGCCAGCAGCGCGCCGTCGATGCCGATCTCGCCGAATTCATTGACCAATACCGCCCAGCGTTCATGTTCGGGTTTATGAGCCAGCAAATGGCGGATAGTGGTGGTTTTACCGCTGCCGAGGAAACCGGTAATCAAATTGGTTTTGGTCATTAATCATTCCTGGCGCAAAAATTAACCTGCTTAATAAATGAGTTACGCAGCCGTATCGGTGAAACGACCGCGATTTAATTTGTGCTCTATCTCGCAAATTTTGCACGTCACCCTGCGCTTTTCAACCGATAAAATCCACCTTTCTTTGCAAGAAAATTCTTAGATAAAACCCTGTATTAGATACGGTTAACTTTTGTTAGTAGCTTGTTTTTACATTGTTAATGACGCGATTAACGATCAAATCCTGTCCCTTTCCTTGCGATTATTCCTAACAAGATCCTCTATGGTTAAATTGGCTTAACTAAAAATGAGGTTGCCATGAATACCTTTCGGTTATTTTTGATCGTAGGAATGTTGTTTTCATGGACGGCAGTGAGTCAGGCAGGAGTGGCCGGCGGGGTAATTCGCTTCGTCGGCTCTATCGTTGAAAGTCCTTGCACGGTCAAGATTGCAGATTCTAAGGCGAATACGCAATGTTACCGTAACGGCCAGCATTATCAGGCCCAGCAAGCGTTGTCAGGTTTTGATACTACACGCAAAGAACTTCCGCTGAATCTTGGCACAACCGAAATGAAGTGGGTAGACCAACAGAAGAAACTTGCTGTTATGACGGTCGTTTATCGTTAAGTCGTTCCGCCATGCCGGCGTAACGTTACGTCGGCATGGTTATTCTCAGCCTGCAGGCTCCTCACCGCATCACCCAATGCTTTACCGTTTCACGCGCACCGCGATCGCGCAGTGACAAATAGGCTTGCGTCACTGCGTCGGTAAACCCCCCATGCGTCGCCAGCGCTTCGCCGAACACCGGTTTGAGCGCCAGCAGCGCCGTTACGCGCCGCCGATCGTCCGGCGTGGCGGCGACAGTCTGTTGCAGCACGTCTGCCAGCGGATCGCGAATGTCGATCGGCTGTCCGGCGTCATCGACGCCGCCGATGTAACGCATCCAGCCCGCCACGCCCAGCGCCAGCCCGCTATAGTCGCCGCCGTGCCGCAGATGCCAGCGCACGGCGTCCAGCAGACGCTGCGGTAGCTTCTGCGAACCGTCCATGGCGATCTGCCAGGTGAGGTGTTGCAGCGCCGGATTGCTGAAGCGCGCGATAAGCTGTGCGGCGTAGTCGGCCAGACTGATGCCGGTGACGCTCAGCGTCGGGGCCTGTTCGTCCAGCATCAATCGCAGGGCGGCGCGACGGTAGTGCTCATCCGCCATGCACTCGTTGATATAGCGGTAGTCGCCCAGGTAGCCGAGATAAGCCAGGAACGAGTGGCTGCCGTTCAGCATGCGCAGCTTCATGTGTTCAAACGGCAGCACATCGCTGACCAACTGGGCGCCGGCCAGCTCCCACGCCGGGCGTCCGGCGACGAAGTGGTCTTCCACCACCCATTGAATGAAGGGCTCGCAGGCGATGGCGCATTCGTCGCGCACGCCGCCCAGCGCGGCGGCGATCTCATCCAGCGTGGTCGGCGTGGCGGCCGGCACGATGCGGTCCACCATGGTGCAGGGGAAGGTGGCGGCGGTGGCGATCCAATCGGCGAGCGACGGATCCCGCGCCTGCGCCAGATCGAGCACCGCCCGACGCAGCACGTGGCCGTTCTCCGGAATATTGTCGCAGGAGAGCAGGGAAAAGGCGGGCAGGCCGCGTTCGCGCCGCAGCCGCAGCGCCTCTACCACAATGCCGGGCACGGTCTGCGGCTGATGCGGCGCCGCCAGATCGGCGACGATCCCCGGATGCTGCCAATCCAGTTGCCCGTTGCCGGGCTCGATGCAGTAGCCTTTTTCGGTGATGGTCATCGAGACGATTGCCACCTGCGGCTCTGCCAGCTTCTTCAGCACCGCGGCGATGCCCTCCAGCTTGCGGTGCAGGCTTTCATGCACCGCGCCGATCACAATGGCCTGATGGCCGTCCGCGCCTTTCTCCAGCACGCTGTACAGATGATCCTGCTGCCGCAGCGCCTCAAACAGCGGCACGCCGCCAGACAGGCTGATTTCGCAAATGCCCCAGTCGCCGCCCTGGGCGTTCAATACCCGATCCGTCAGCAGCGCTTGATGTGCGCGGTGAAACGCGCCGAAACCCAGGTGCACGATACGGCTGCGCAGGGCACGGCGATCATAGTTCGGTTGCCGGACGGTGCCCGGTAGCGGGGTGTTGGCGATCGTTTTCATCTCATCTCCAAAGCGTGTAGGACAGCTTGCGGGCCACTTGCATCAAGTTAGCGGACCAGTTTGCCGCCGTATGGGCAGGGTGGCGCCGGCGATAAAAAACTGCGACCAGTGTAGGTCTGTCGACAGGTTAAAGGAATTGGTCAGTCCAAAATAAGCCAAAATCGTGAAGTGGATCAACCAATGCGCGGTTCACTTTTGACAGCGCGTTGCGAAAGAGTACCTTAAAGGTAACTGACATCTACGTTAAACTGGTATAACAGCATCGCGATGCGAGACAGGCATAAGGACAAAACATGGAACAAACATGGCGTTGGTATGGCCCGAACGATCCGGTCTCTTTGGATGATGTGCGTCAGGCCGGGGCGACCGGAGTCGTGACGGCGCTGCATCATATCGCGAACGGCGAAGTCTGGCCGATTGATGAGATCCGCGCGCGCCAGACGTTACTGGCGGAAAAAGGACTGGTGTGGTCGGTGGTGGAGAGCGTGCCGGTGCATGAGGAAATCAAAACTCACAGCGGTGACTGGCAGCGGCATATCGCCCATTACCAGCAGACGCTGCGCAACCTGGCGGCCTGCGGCATCGATACCGTCTGCTATAACTTCATGCCGATCCTCGACTGGACGCGCACCGATCTGGCCTATTCGCTGCCGGACGGCGCCAAAGCGCTGCGTTTCGATCAGATCGCCTTCGCCGCGTTCGAGCTGCATATCCTGCAGCGCGTCGGCGCCGAGGCGGACTATACGCCGCAAGAGCGCAGTCAGGCTGCAGCCTATTTCGCCGCCATGAGCGAGGAGGAGAAAGCCACGCTGACCGGCAATATCATCGCCGGCCTGCCGGGAGCGGAAGAAGGCTATACGCTGGATCAGTTCCGCCGCCGCCTGGCGGAATACGACGGCATCGACAAGGCGCAATTGCGCGAAAACATGGCGGTCTTTCTGCGCGCCATCGTGCCGGTGGCGAAAGAGGCCGGCATCCGGCTGGCGGTGCATCCCGACGATCCGCCTCGGCCGATCCTCGGCCTGCCGCGCATCGTCTCCACGATTGAAGACATGCAGTGGCTGAAGCAGACCGTCGACAGCCTTCATAACGGTTTCACCCTGTGCACTGGTTCCTACGGCGTGCGCGCCGACAACGATCTGGTGCGGATGATTGAAACCTTCGGCGATCGCATTCACTTCACCCATCTGCGCGCCACCTGCCGCGAGGAGAACCCGAAAAGCTTCCACGAGGGGGCGCACCTGCAGGGCGATGTGGACATGGTGGCGGTGATCGAAGCGATCCTGACCGAAGAGCTGCGTCGGCAACGGGCCGGCGATCGGCGGCCGATCCCGATGCGCCCCGATCATGGGCATCAGATGCTGGACGATTTGAAAAAGAAAACCAATCCGGGCTATTCGGCCATCGGGCGGTTGAAAGGGCTGGCGGAGTTGCGCGGCGTCGAGCTGGCGCTCAAGCGGCGTTTTTTCCCGGAGTTGCCGTAGCGGAAAATGAAACGGGGCCAAGACTCGGCCCCGTTGGCACCGACTAGTCGGCGCGGCTCATGTAGCGGCGTTCGGCGATATGAATGCGAATTTTGTCGCCGGCGCTGAGGTATTCCGGCACGTGGATCACCAGACCGGTCGCCATGGTGGCCGGTTTGTTGCGGGCGCTGGCGGAAGCGCCTTTGATGCCCGGCGCGGTCTCGACGATTTCCATATCCACGGTCTGCGGCAGCTCCAGCGCCAGCACCTGGCCATCCAGCGTCAGCACCTGCATGCCCGGCAGGCCGCCTTCCGGAATGAACAGCAGCTCGTCTTCGATCTGGTCTTTCTTGAAGATGTACGGCGTGTAATCTTCGTCATCCATAAACACGTATTCTTCGCCATCGATATAGGAGAAGTTCACCTTGCGGCGCGACAGGGAAATGGTGTCCAGGATATCGTCGCCCTTGAAGCGTTCTTCCACTTTCAGGCCGGTGCGCACGTCGGAGAAGCGCATTTTGTACAGGGTGCTGGCGCCGCGGGCGCTCGGGCTCTGCACGTCGATATCTTTTACCAGCAGCAGCTTGCCGTTGTAGCTGATCGCCATGCCGCGTTTAATTTCGTTAGCTCTTGCCATTTCAATTCATCCGCAATGAAGAGTATTAGAGAAGTTGCGACAAGGTACTCGCGCCACCGATTTCAGGCAATAGCCCGGCGCAAAAACAGTGCGGGAAAGGGAGGGCGGCCGCCCTCCCGTCGGGGATTAGTGGAAGACCGGCAGCAGGCCGAAAAGCGACAGAATATGCGCGGCGGCGTTGATCAAGCCGAACAGGATGACGAACAGGATCACGCCGTTACCGCCCGGTGCGCGGTAACCCGCCTGCGGATAGCGGCGGCGGCTGGCGCGCGCCATCAGCGCCGGCACGATCACCGCCCAGATGGTGGCCGCCAGCCCGGCAAAGCCGATGGCGTACAGAAAACCGTTCGGGAACAGCAGCGCGGCCAGGGTCGGCGGCACAAAGGTCACCAGCGCGGTCTTGCTGCGCCCGACGGCGTCATCCTTGAACTTGCAGAAGTCTGCCAGGTAGTCGAACAGGCCCAGCGACACGCCGAGGAACGAGCTGGCCAGCGCCATATAAGAGAAGGCGTTCAACAGTTGGCTGACGGTCTGGCTGCTGGAGACGTTGCCCATTTGCTTGAGCAGGCTGCCGATATTGCCGCCTTCGGCGATCACCTGCTTAAAGGCGTCGCGCGCGATATTGCCCTGAATCACATACTGCCACAGGATGTAGATAGCCAATGCCAGCAGGGTGCCGTACACCAGGCTGCGCACCACGGAGCCGCTGTCCTTGTGGTAGTACTTCACCAGCCCGGGAATGTTGCCGTGGTAGCCGAACGAGGTCAGCAGGTAAGGCAACGCCGCCAGGGCGTAAGGCAGATAGCTGGCCTGGCTATCGCCGGTATTGAACAGCACCGCAGGCTGCACGTGGGTGAACATGTCGCCCACCGACATCACGAAGGTGATCACCATGCCGCCGATCAGAATGGTGCTCAGGCGGTCGACCGCGCGGGTGGAGAGCCAGACGATAAACGCCACGACCAGCGCGAACACCAAACCGGCGGTGGTCTGGCCGACGCCGACGATGCCCTCCAGCGTATGCGCGATGATCGAACCGCCCGCGGAGATATAGGCGTAGGTCAGGATGTACAGCACGAACGCCACCGACAGGCCGTTCACGGCGTTCCAGCCTTTGCCCAGCAGATCCTTGACCATGGTGTTGAAGCTGGCGCCGCTCGGGTAGTGCAGCGTGGCTTCGAGGATCATCAGGCCGGAAAGCAACATGCAGGCCCAGGTATACACCAGCAGCGCGACGGAGCCGCTGAACCAGACACCGGAAGTGACGATCGGAATGGAAAACATGCCGGCGCCAACGGCGGTTCCGGCAATGATCATCGCGCCGCCGAGGACGGAAGGGCGGGCCAGCTTCTGGATGGTGTCCGTAGACATGCGTGCTCCTGATGGAAGAAGTTCTTTTGTACTAGCTCAATGGTACATTGGTGCATGGCGCATGTAAAGCGGGGGGATTGCACGTTTCACGCGTTTTTGTCTTTAAATTGCGGCTTTTTGGGCGTTTACTCGCCAGGCGGCGAATCAGGCGGGGTAAGACGGTTGCGGGACGAGTGTAAAGATCGCAGGGGCGCAGGGATTCTGCTGGCGGCCACCGCGCGCGGCTGCTATTGTCGCGCTTCTTTTCCCCAGCCCACCAGGAGTAGCGCTGATGGACTGTCGCAGCGACTGCGGCGCCTGCTGTATCGCGCCGTCAATATCCAGCCCGATCCCCGGCATGCCGAACGGCAAGCCCGCCAATACCCGCTGCATTCATCTGGATGAACAGCTGCGCTGCGGCCTGTTTCATTCGCCGCTGCGGCCGAAAGTGTGCGGCAGCCTGCAGCCGAGCCGCGATATGTGCCACGATCACCGCGATCAGGCGCTGATCTACCTCGCCAGGCTGGAAGCGGACACCGCGCCCTAAACTTCCCTCAGCTTCCACAGACACAGCGTCGCACCTGCCGCCATCGCCAGCGCGGCGTAAAATACCGCATGGTAGTTCCAGATTTCCGCCACCGCACCGGCGATGGCGCCGGCAATTACCCAGCCGACCCGAATGGTGTTGGTGAACAGCGTGGTGGCCGTGCCGGCCTGGCCGGGCATCAAATCCTGGAAGTAGAGCATGCCGATCCCCGCCAGCACGCCGATAAACGCCGCATTCAGCAGCTGCAGGGCGATGAGTTGCCAACTGCCGGTGATAAACAGCAGGCTGCAATAGAACAATACGCCGGCGACGGCGGCGCCGCGCATCAAACAACGCTTGCCGCAGCGTTTCGCCACCAGACCGGCGATCAGCATGATCGGGATTTCCAGCCCGGCGGCGGTGCCCATCAGCACGCCGACCAGCCGCTCCGGCAGCCGCAGTTCGTGCACCATATACAGCGGCATGTTGATCAGGTACATGCTGTTGGCGGTCCACATCAAAGTGCTGGCGCCAAACAGCAGTAGCGCATCGCGGCGATGCTGGCGCGGTGCGGCCAGGGGCGCACTCGCCGCGGCAGTTTTCGGCATGGAAGGCAGCCGTTTCCACACCAGCAGGCCGCACAGCACAAAGGCCGCCGCGCCCGCCAGATACATGGCCTTGAAGCCGAAGCCCAGCGCCAGCGCGAAGGCGATCGGCGGGCCAATGACCCAGGCGAGCGAGACCTGGGCGCGCATGATGGAGGTGAACATGACCGCCTCGCGGCCGGTGCGATCGGCGTGTTCGCGCGCCAGAGCGAACATTTGCGGGTTAGCGGTGGAGCCGAAGCTGGTGAGCAGTACGCCGACGAGCAGCAGCAGGTAATAGTTGCGGCTCCAGGCGAACAGCGTGAACCCCAGCGCACCCAGCATGCAACAGAGAAAAATCAGTGATTTGCGGTCGCCTTTTTTATCCGAGCGGCCGGCGAGAAACTGGCTGACCAGAATGCCGATCACCGCGCTGCCGGTAAAGAACAGCCCGACCAGCGCCGGCCGCACCTTGACCTCGGTTTCCAGAAACAGGCTCAGCGTCGGGGTTTGCAGGGCGCCGGCGATGCCGGTAAGAAACGCCACCGCCAAAAAGGCCAGCGAAGTGAGATCGGGCGCGCGTCGCGTTACTGCGGATGAAGTCGGCATGGTGGTTGAGAATTCGTCGAAAAAGGAAGGTCGCGCGCATCATACGCCCGTTGAAATGAAACGCAAACCGCTCCTTTGCGGCGAAGGGTAAACGGATATGTCGCGCGGCGACGAGAAAAAGGGGCGCGTTGCGCCCCCTTGCTTGCCGGTAAATCAGGCGCCTTGCGGCACCGCGTGCGCGGTATTTTTCAGCGCCGGCCCCTGATATTTCTCGATCTGCAGCTGCGCCATCTGCCCGCAGTTGCCCTGCGCCAGGCTGGAAGAGCCGATGTCGAAGGTCAGGCAGTTGACGTTACCGTTCTTGCACAGCGAGCCGGGCTGCGCCGGATCGGCCGGATCGAACCAGGCGCCTTCGCTGATGCGCACCACGCCGGGCCGCACGTCTTCGCTGACCACCGCGCCCACCAGGATCTGGCCGCGATCGTTGTACGCCCGTACCAGATCGCCGCCAGTGATGCCGCGCGGCTGCGCGTCCTGCGGGTGGATCAGGATCGCTTCACGATCCGCTACCGCGTATTTCTCGCGCAGCGGCGTGTTGTCGAGCTGAGAGTGCAGCCGGTTGGTCGGGTGCGCGGTATTGAGCGACAGCGGATACTTGGCCGCTTCCGGCCCGCGATACCACTCGTGCGGCGGCATCCAGGTCGGGATGCCGGGGCAATCCGCATAATGCATTTTGGCGATCGCGTCGGAGTAGATCTCGATCTTGCCCGACGGCGTGCCCAGCGGGTTCAGCAGCGGGTTGTCACGATAATCGGCGAAGCGCACCCACTGCTTATTGGCCTCGGGCACCGGGAAACGCACGTAGTTATTGGATTGCCAGAACATGTCGAACGGCGGCAGCGCCACCCGCGCGGCGCGCGCCTGGTTTTTCATGTCGTCATACATGCCTTTCAGCCACTGGGTTTCATCCTTGCCCTCGGTAAAGGCCTCCTGCACGCCCAGCCTGGCCGCCATCGCCGAGAAGATGTCGAAGTCACTGCGCGATTCGTGCTGCGGCGGCACGCATTGATGCATCGGGAACACATAGAGCTGCGAATAGTCACCCCCCATCTCCAGATCGTTGCGCTCGTAGCTGGTGGTGGCCGGCAGCACGATATCGGCATGCTTGGCGGTGGCGGTCCAATAAGGTTCGTTGACCACGATGGTGTCCGGCCGCTGCCAGGCTTTGACCAGGTTATTGGTGTCCTGATGCTGGTGGAAGGTGTTACCGCCCGCCACATACACCATTTTCACCTCGGGGTAGGTGACCTTGGCGCCGTTGAAGTCGATGGTTTTGCCCGGGTTGCTCAGGCATTCGGCGATGCGCGCCACCGGGATCGGCGCCGGCGAGTTTTTTGGCGCATTGCCGGCGGAGATGCCGGCGATGATGCCACCCTTGGCGGTTGGGCTGCCGCCGGACGAATAGTGGTAGCTGAAGCCGAAGCCGCCGCCCGGCAGGCCGATTTGGCCGAGCATCGCCGCCACCGTCACCAGCAGCCAGTGCTGCTGTTCGCCGTGGTGCTGGCGCTGAATGCCCCAGCCGCCCATGATCATGGTGCGGCTCTTCGCCATCTCGCGCGCCAGCGCGCGCAGCGTGTCGGCATCGACGCCGCTGATGTCGGCCGCCCATTCGGCGGTTTTCGCCACGCCGTCGCTCTCGCCCAGCAGGTAGGCCTGGAACTTGTCGAAGCCGACGGTGTAGGTTTTCAGGAAGTCCGGGTTATGCAGCTTCTCGGTCAGCAGCGTGTGGGCGATGCCGATCAGCATGGCGCCGTCGGTGTAAGGGCGCGGGGCGATCCACTGCGCATTGACGAACTTGGCGCTGTCGTTGTGCACCGGATCGATGCTGATCACCCGGGTGCCTTTTTTCTTCAGCGCTTCGAAACCGGTCTGGCCGACGTGATCCGGCACGTTCCAGCTGTTTTTCAGCGTGACCATCGGGTTGCAGCCCCACAGGATCACCAGCTCGCTGTTTTCGATCACGTTCGGCCAGGCGGTCTGCTGTTCGTAGACCTCCATCGAGCCGACCACGTGCGACATGATCACCTGCGCCGCGCCGGTGGAGTAGTCGCCGGCGTAGCCGAGGAAGCCGCCGGTCAGGTTCATCAGGCGCTGCAGCAGCGTGCGGCTGTTGTGCAGCATGCCGACGCTTTTCCAGCCGTAGGAACCGGCGTAGATCGACTGCGGGCCGTGATCTTTCTGCAGGCGGGTGATCTCATTGCACACCAGCTCGGTCGCTTTGTCCCAGCTGACGCGCACCCACTCGTCGCGGCCGCGCAGCTCGGTACGGCTGCCGGGGCCGCCTTCCAGCCAGCTTTTACGCACCATCGGGTATTTGATGCGGTTCTCGGCGTGCACCTGATAAGGCGCCATGGTGATCAGCTCATTGGGATACGGATCGTCCTGCACCGGCTGCACGCCGACCATCTTGCCGTCCTGCACGATGGCCTCAAACGCGCCCCAGTGGGCGCCGGTCAGGATGCCTTTTTGCGCCTGACGCAAGACGATGAACTGCGGCAGCGCTTCGCTGATGGCCTGCGCCAGTGCCGCTTTGGGCCATAAGCCCGCCAGCAGCGGGGCGGCGGTCAGCGCGGCGGCGCCGGTCAGAAAGCGGCGGCGGCTCATGGTTAACGGTTGTTGGTTGCTCATTGCGCTTCTCCCTTAAAGCTTGGCCGGTGCGGCAGGTGGCATGTCGCTGGCGTGTTTTTGTACGTATTGTGTCAGCACGCGCAGCTGTTCCTGCGTCAGCGAGGTGCGCGGTGCCATGCCTTTGATGACGCCGATCCATTGGTTGGCGTTGAAGCGATCGAGCGCGGTCAGCCCGTGACAGCCGGTGCAGTTGGCCGACATCATGTCCGCGGCGTAACGCCAGATTTTTTGCTGATCGTCGATCAACTGTTTACGCGGCAGCCACACCTGCAGAGAGACCTGATGCCAGACCAGGCCGGTTTCCGCATCGGTCTGGGTGGACGCGGTCTTCAGCTGTTTGCGCGCGTCTTCGCCCAACAGCACGCTGAGGATGCGTTTGCCCTGCGCCGCGTAGAACACTTCGCTGACGCCGTCTTGCTGCCAGCCGCTCACGGTGGCCTGCACCTTGTCGCCCTCCTGTTTCACCACCTGCACTTCGGTGGACGGCATCAGGTTGCCGGCGTTATGGCTGTCGTCCGCGCCGAGGAAGAACGGTTCGGTGGCGATGGTGTAGAGGGTGGTGGCGCCCGGTGCGGTCAGCGCCGCGGCCTTGGCCAGCTCGGCGGCACCGGCCTGGGTTTCGCCGCTCATGTCCGGCAGAATGTGGGCCACGCCTTTATGGCAGTCGATGCAGGTTTCGCCCTGTTTGATCGCCACCGGGTGCTGCAGGCGCGCCTCAGGGCGCTGGGCGGTGATGTCCATGGCGTCGTAGCTGTGGCAGGAACGGCAGGTGGCCGAATCGTTTTCTTTCAGCGTCTTCCAGACCGACTGCGCCATCGCCAGCTTGTGCGCTTCGTATTTTTCCGGCGTATCGATGGTACCGACCATCTCGCCGTAGATGTCTTTTACCGCGCGGATCTTGGTCCACAGGTAATCGATCGGCTGATGGGGGACGTGGCAGTCGGCGCACTCGGCGCGGATGCCCTTGGTGTTTTGGAAGTGGACGCTGCCCTGATATTCGGCCAGCGGTTGTTGCATGGTGTGGCAGGAAACGCAGAAGGCGGTATCGCTGGTTTTATGGAATACGGTGGCAGTCCCGGCCAACAGCGCCGCGCCGAGGATAATCCCCAGCAGCAAAAGCCATAACCATCCCCACCGGCGCTTTTTTTCAAAGCCAGTCAGTTTTTTGCTCATGGTAAACCCGCTTATAATTATGAATTTAAAATAAAATCTTGCCAAAAGGCCACCGACCGGAGGTCAGAATGCCACGTCGATTGCAGGGGTAATAATAGAAGAGGGTTAACCCCATGGGGTTATCCGTAGTCAAAAAAATGGTTTATATCGCAAAAAATAGCGTTATATTCTAATTTATATAGCGGTGGGGCGGCGCAGCACGCGCTCGCGATGGGTCAGGCCGTGGGCAGATAGGCCTGGCCGCTCAGCCACAGGCGGATCGCTGTGCGGCTGGCTTCGAAATGGGGTTCCGGCAGAGAGTCTGGCGCGCACCAACGCCATTCGGCGCATTTTTCGGGTTCTTTCAGCTCGGCTTCGCCGCCGGGGTGATCCACCTGCAGGCAGATAGACACGGTGTGTTTGCCTTCGGCGTGCCAGGTTTGCAGATTGTTGCTGACGCCAACGAAGCGCGGCGGATCGATGATCAACCCGGTTTCTTCGGCGATTTCGCGCTGGGCGCACTGCTCGAAGGTTTCACCGGCATCCAGATGTCCGCCGGGGATCGACCAAAAGGGCGCGTGGGAGCCGCAGCGTTTGCCCAACAAAATCTCACCTTGTGGGTTGACGATGATCACCCCGACGCCCGTCACTACGTTCATGCTTTTCTCCGTCAGCAAAGTTTCAGCACAGTATGTCATTTTGCCCCGGCGCTGACCAATGCGCCGATGAAAGTGTGCGTAAGCTCAAAAATCTGCAATGGCGAAAGGGAGAAAGCTTGCTTTCATCTTGCGCTGCTTACACACTCCTTGAAACGTTTCAGCGTTATCCGACCGCTTGTGGGCAGCGGGTAACGCTCCTTTTTCTCAATAAAGCTGAAACGATTCAATTCAGCAGGAGAGGAGAATCATGTTCCAGTTGTCACCGCAAGACATTCATCTGGGCGCCGCTGCCGCCGATAAGCAGGGGGCCATCCGTCAGGTGGCCGCCGCGCTGACCGAAGCCGGCTGCGTCAGCGCCGGTTACGTGGACGGCATGCTGCAGCGCGAACTGCAGACGTCCACCTACCTGGGCAACGGCATCGCCATTCCGCACGGCACCACCGATACCCGCGATCTGGTGTTGAAAACCGGCGTGCAGGTGTTCCAGTTCCCGCAGGGCATCGCGTGGGGGGAAGGCCAGACCGCTTATGTGGCGATCGGCATCGCCGCCCGTTCCGACGAGCATTTGGCACTGCTGCGTCAGCTCACCCACGTGCTGAGTGATGACAGCGTGGCGGAGCGGCTGGCGAAAACCACCTCCGCGGAAGAGCTGCGCAGCCTGTTGATGGGCGAACAGCAGAGCGCTGAATTCCAGTTCGACGTTTCGCTGATTGCGCTCGACGTCGCGGCCGACAGCCTGATGACGCTGCAGGCGCTGAACGCCGGCCGTCTGCAAAAAATTGGGGCGGTCAACGCGCAGTTCGTCAGCGATGTCATCACCCGCAGGCCGCTGAATCTGGGGCAGGGCATTTGGCTGAGCGACAGCGTTGAAGGCAACCTGGCCAGCGCGGCCACCGTCAGCCGCCCGGCGCAGGCTTTCGTGGAAGACGGCGAGCCGGTGGCGCTGCTGCTGACGGTGTCGGTCGCCGACGCGCAGCCGCTGGCGGTGCTCAACTACCTCAGCGATCTGCTGCTGGCCAACAAAGCTGAACGCTTGCTGAAGGCGGATGCCGCCGGGGTGCTGGCGCTGCTGACCAGCGACGTGGCGGAAGAGAGCAGCGTGCTGAGCGCCGAATTCGTGATCCGCAACGAGCATGGCCTGCACGCGCGGCCGGGCACGGCGCTGGTCAACGTGATCAAAAGTTTCAACAGTGACATCACCGTCACCAACCTGGACGGCAGCGGCAAGCCGGCCAACGGGCGCAGCCTGATGAAGGTGGTGGCGTTGGGCGTGAAGAAAGGGCATCACCTGCGCTTTACCGCCAATGGAGAAGATGCTGAAGCCGCGCTGAAGGCGATTGGCGAAGCGATTAATGAAGGACTGGGCGAGGGCGCAGCATGAGCAGAAGAGTAGCAACAATCACCCTGAACCCGGCGTACGATCTGGTGGGTTTCTGCCCGCAGATCGAGCGCGGGGAAGTCAACCGGGTAAAAACCGCCGGCCTGCACGCCGCCGGTAAGGGCATTAACGTCGCCAAAGTGTTGAAGGATTTAGGCATCGACGTCACCGTCGGCGGCTTCCTGGGCAAAGACAATCAGGACGGTTTCCAACTGCTGTTCAGCGATCTGGGGATCGCCAATCGCTTTCAGGTGGTGCCGGGCCGCACCCGCATCAACGTCAAGCTGACGGAAAAAGACGGCGAGGTGACCGATTTCAACTTCTCCGGCTTTGAAGTGACATCACAGGACTGGGATCGCTTCGTCAGCGACTCGCTGAGCTGGCTGGGCCAGTTCGACATGGTGGCGGTGAGCGGCAGTCTGCCGGCCGGTGTCGATCCCGACGCCTTTACCGACTGGATGACCCAGCTGCGCGCCAAGTGCCCGTGCATCATTTTCGACAGCAGCCGCGAAGCGCTGGTCGCCGGGCTGAAGGCCTCGCCGTGGCTGGTGAAGCCGAACCGCCGCGAGCTGGAAATCTGGGCCGGTCGCCCGCTGCCGACGCTGGCGGACGTGGTCGAGGCCGCGCATGCGCTGCGTGAACAGGGCATCGCCCACGTGGTCATCTCCCTCGGCGCGGAAGGCGCGCTGTGGGTTAACGCCTCCGGCGCCTGGATCGCCAAACCGCCGTCCTGTGAGGTGGTCAGCACCGTGGGCGCCGGCGATTCGATGGTCGGCGGCCTGATTTACGGCCTGCTGATGCGCGAATCCAGCGAACACACTCTGCGTCTGGCCACGGCGGTAGCGGCGCTGGCGGTCAGCCAAAGCAACGTCGGCGTGACCGATCGTCCCCAGTTGGCCGCGATGATGGCGCGCGTCGATCTGAAACCTTTCAATCAATAGCAGGAGGCAGAATGAAAACGCTGCTGATGGTAGACAGTTCGCTGGGGCAGGCCCGTGGCCACCTGGCGAAACGCATGCTGGAGGCCGCCGCGGCCAAAACTGGCCTGACGCTGGTCGAGTCACTGCAGGACGCCGAACTGGTGGTGGTGGCGGGGCAGGCTGCTCCTGCTGACGCCGGGCTGAACGGCAAATTGGTGTATGTGGGCGATGTCGAACAGGCGGTGCGGGAACCGGATGCTTTTCTGGCGCGTGCCAAGGCCGAAGCTGAAACCTATCAGGTGCCGCAGGCGGCGGCACCGGTGAAAGCCAATGGGCAAAAACGCATCGTGGCGATCACCGCTTGCCCAACCGGCGTGGCGCATACCTTTATGGCGGCCGAAGCCATTGAAAGTGAAGCCAAGAAACGCGGCTGGTGGGTGAAGGTGGAAACGCGCGGTTCCGTCGGCGCCGGCAACGCCATCACCCCGGAAGAAGTGGCGGCGGCGGATCTGGTGATCGTCGCGGCGGACATCGAAGTGGATCTGGACAAGTTTGCCGGTAAGCCGATGTATCGTACTTCCACCGGTCTGGCGCTGAAGAAAACCGCGCAGGAACTGGACAAGGCGCAGGCCGAGGCGGAGGTGTTCCAGCCGCAGCAGCGCGGTAGCGCGGCGCCGGCGGCGAAAAAGAAAGAGGGCAGCGGCCCGTATCGCCACCTGCTGACCGGCGTGTCCTACATGCTGCCGATGGTGGTGGCCGGCGGTCTGTGCATCGCGCTGTCGTTCGTGTTCGGCATCAAGGCGTTTGAAGTCAAAGGCACGTTGGCGGCGGCGCTGATGCAGATCGGCGGCGGCTCCGCCTTTGCGCTGATGGTGCCGGTGTTGGCCGGTTTTATCGCCTTCTCCATCGCGGATCGTCCGGGCCTGACGCCGGGCCTGATCGGCGGCATGCTGGCGGTGAGCACCGGCGCCGGGTTCCTCGGCGGCATCATCGCCGGCTTCCTGGCGGGTTATGTCGCTAAGGCGATCAGCAGCAAGCTGCGCCTGCCGCAAAGTATGGAAGCGCTGAAGCCCATCTTGATCATTCCGCTGGTCGCCAGCCTGATCACCGGCCTCATCATGATTTACGTGGTCGGCACGCCGGTGGCGAAAATCATGGAAGGTCTGACCCATTGGCTGCAATCGCTGGGCACCGCCAACGCCGTACTGCTGGGGGCAATCCTCGGCGGCATGATGTGTACCGACATGGGCGGCCCGGTGAACAAAGCGGCCTATGCGTTTGGCGTGGCGCTGCTCAGCTCTTCGGTGTATGCGCCGATGGCGGCGATCATGGCGGCGGGCATGGTGCCACCGCTGGCGATGGGTCTGGCGACACTGCTGGCGCGCCGCAAGTTCCCGAAATCCGAACAGGAAGGCGGCAAGGCGGCGTTGGTGCTGGGGCTGTGCTTCATCACCGAAGGGGCGATTCCGTTCGCCGCCCGCGACCCGATGCGCGTGTTGCCGTGCTGCATCGCCGGCGGGGCGCTGACCGGCGCGCTGTCGATGGCCTTCGGCGCCAAACTGATGGCACCGCACGGCGGGCTGTTCGTGCTGCTGATCCCGGGCGCGATTTCGCCGGTGTTGCTGTACCTGGTGGCGATCGCCGCCGGTACGCTGCTGGCGGGCGTAGCTTATGCCCTGCTGAAACGTGCTGAAGTACCGGTTACCGCCGCGGCGTAAGCCTCGCGATACCGCAAAACGCGCAGCCCCGAGCTGCGCGTTTTTGTTTGTGCCTTAGGCAGTTAGCACGATTTACCCCTGGTCAGAAACCACAACGCTTTCTAAGCTGATAGCGCGACTTTGTTCCTGCGAACAAGCAATGACTCAAGGAGATTCATCCGTGGCTAAAAAAGTGGCGATCGTACTCACACCCGGTTTCGCCGATTGGGAATACGCGCTGATTGCCGGCGTTGGCGGCCCGTTTTATGGGCTGGAGGTGGCGTTTTTTGCGCCGCAGGCCGGAACGCTTCGCTCACAGGGCGGGCTGACGGTCGAGGTTGAAAAAAGCGTGGCCGAACTGGCGGATTGGCGCCCCGAGGTGCTGGTGGTGGTCGGCGGCACCCTGTGGGAAACCGAACGGGCGCCGGATATCCGCGCGTTGCTCAACGAGCAGTCTCAACGCGGCGCGACTCTGGCGGGCATTTGCGGCGGGACGTTGGCGTTGGCGCGGGCTGGCCTGTTGAACGGCAGGGCGCATACCTCCAACGCTGCCGAGTTCTTGACGGGCAATGTTGAGGGCTACAGCGGGCAGCGCCATTACGTTGCGAGCGCCGCCGCCGTCGTGGATGACCGTGTCATTACGGCACCGGGCTCGGCGCCGGTCAGCTTTACCACCGCGGTGTTTAGGGCGGCGGGCCTGGATGAAGAGACGCTGCGCCAGTTCAGCGCCATGCTGGCGGCGGAGCACACGGTGGGGGAAACCGCTCGCGCATAGGCGAGCGGCCAAGGGAGGGTTACTGCTGTGCTTTCAGCCAGGCGATCTCTTCCGCCCAGATATCCGGGTTTACCGTTTCCAGAATCAGCGGAATATTGTCGAAGCGCGGATCGCGCATGATGTAGCTGAACACCGTTTTGCCGATGTTGCCTTCCCCCAGGCTGTGGTGGCGGTCGACGCGGCTGTTGAACTCGCTCTTGGCGTCATTCAGGTGCATGCCGCGCAGGTAGTTGAAGCCGACGATGTCGCCCAACTGCTTGAAAGTGCGCTCGCAGTCTTCTTCGGTACGCAGATCGTACCCGGCGGCGAAGGCGTGGCAGGTGTCGATGCAAACGCCGACGCGGCTCTTATCTTCCACGCCGTCGATGATCGCCGCCAGGTGTTCGAATTTGAAGCCCAGGTTGCTGCCCTGGCCGGCGGTGTTCTCGATCACCGCCGTCACGCCGGCGGTTTTATCCAGCGCGATGTTGATCGATTCGGCGATGCGCGCCAGGCACTTGTCTTCATCGATTTGCAGCAGGTGGCTGCCGGGATGGAAGTTCAGCAGCGTCAGCCCCAGCTGTTCGCAGCGCTGCAGCTCGTCGATAAACGCCTCGCGTGATTTTTCCAACGCTTCGGCCACCGGGTGGCCCAGATTGATCAGGTAGCTGTCGTGCGGCAGGATCTGCCCCGGCCCGAAGCCGTACTGGGCACATGCGCTCTTGAACTTATCGATCACGTCGGCGGCCAGCGGTGCGGCCTTCCATTGACGCTGATTTTTGGTGAACAGGGCGAACGCGGTCGCCTCCAATTCGTGCGCGCGGATAACCGCCTGATCCACGCCGCCTGACGCGCTGACATGTGCACCGACAAACTTCATCTTCATTCTCCTGTGTTATCGGTGACATTATGGCATTGATGGCGGGCGGATTGAATGGCGAAAAGCGGCGGCCCGCCGAAGCGGGCCGCCGAGGGGGATTACAGCAGGTGTTGCACCAGTTGGTTTATCGCGCCGCCGCCGACCAGCAGCCAGACGAACAGCAGCGTGGCCAACAGAATCGGTTTCATCCCGGCCTGGCGCACGGCGCTGATGTGGGTGGTCAGCCCCAGTGCCGCCATCGCCATCGCCAGCATCCAGGTGTCGGCGGTGATCAGATGGCGCACCAGCGTGGCCGGCAGCAGGTTGAAAGAGTTCAGCCCGGCGACGGCGATAAACAGCACGGCAAACCACGGAATGGTGATGGCAGATTTTTCCGCCTTGCCTGCGCTGCCGCGGCTGATGTAGCCCGACAGCAGCAGCAGGAACGGCGCCAGCATCATCACGCGGATCATCTTGGCGATCACTGCCGCATTTTCGGCGTCAGGCCCGATGGCGTGCCCGGCGGCGACCACCTGAGCCACTTCGTGGATGGTGGAGCCGGCGTAGATGCCGAAGGTTTCCTGGCTGAACGGCAGCCACTGGAAGTGTTCATTCAACTGATACAGCCAGGGGTAAACGAAGATAGCCAGGGTGCCGAATACCACCACGGTCGAGACCGCTACCGCCACTTTGCTGGAATCGGCCTTGAGCACCGGCTCGGTGGCCATTACCGCTGCCGCGCCGCAAATGCTGCTGCCGGCGCCGATCAGTATCGCGGTCTGGCTGTCGATGCCGAACACTTTCTTGCCGAGCCAACAGGCCAGCAGGAAGGTGGTGATCAGGGTCAGCGCGTCGATGATGATGCCGCTGGCGCCCACGTCGGCGATCTGCTGAAAGGTCAGCCGGAAGCCGTAAAGGATAATCCCCAAACGCAGCAGGCGCTGTTTGGCTAACTGCACGCCGCTGTGACAAACGGTTTGCCAGCGGGGGTACAGCGTGTTGCCCACCAGAATGCCGAGCAGGATCGCCAGCGTCAGCGCTCCCAGCCCCAGCTCCGCCACCCAGGGAATGTCGCCGGCCCAGACGGCCAGCGCAGTGAGCGCGCCGGTCAGTACCAGCCCCGGCACCAGGCGCGGCAGGCCGAACAGCGGAAAGCGTCGCTCGGGATAAGTGTGAGTGGTATCAGTCGCCATAAAAGTCAGTCCTTCAGTCTGTTTCTTGCTGCTAAGAGTACGTTTGGGCTGAATAAAAGAGAAATTGATTATATATTTATAACCTATCTGAATAAGTGGTATTGAGCCAGGCATTGGCATAAAGCCGCATTGCGGCTAGGGTGAGGAGGAGCGGCAAGCCGCCGTCAACTTTCCAACTGAACAGGAGCAGGCGATGGATACCGACGATCAACGCAGAGAGCAGATAGATCAAGAAGTGGGGCGTGCGGTGCGGCGTTTGATTGAAGAAAACAAGGCGGTCGATCGCGATCACCTGGTGGCGATGCTGCAATTAATACAGCGGGACGAAACCGGCACGCCGCGCGAGGCGGTGCTGGCCGCGGCGGCGCAGCTGGTCGCCTTGGGCAGGTAGCGCGCCGAATTGGCCGCAAACAGGGTAGCCTCGCCGGGCTACCCACTTCATTTTGTGGTTCTCTTGCAGAACCCTTTTTCAATACCGGGACGGCTATGCATATCACGTTGCGTCAACTGGAAGTCTTCACCGAAGTGCTGAAAAGCGGTTCGACCACTCAGGCCTCGGTGGTGCTGGCGCTGTCGCAGTCGGCGGTCAGCGCGGCGCTGGCGGATCTGGAGGGGCAGCTGGGCGTGCAGCTGTTTGATCGCGTCGGCAAACGGCTGGTGATCAACGAGCACGGCCGGTTGCTGTATCCCAAGGCGCTGGCGCTGTTGGAACAGGCGGGGGAGATAGAGCAGCTGTTCCGCCATGACGGCGGGGCGCTGCGCATCGCCGCCAGCAGCACCATCGGCAACTACATGCTGCCGGAGATGATCGCCCGTTACCGTCGGGATTTTCCGGCCACGCCGCTGGAGCTGAACGTTGGCAACAGCCAGGACGTGATCGTAGCGGTGGCGGATTTTCGCGTCGATTTGGGGCTGATCGAAGGGCCTTGCCATATGCCGGAGCTGGTGACGCAGCCGTGGCTGGAGGACGAGCTGGTGGTGTTTGCCGCGCCGGACAATCCCTTGACCCACCAACCGCCGACGCTGGAGGCGCTGGCCAATGCGCCTTGGATCCTGCGCGAGCGTGGTTCGGGCACCCGCGAGGTTCTGGATCATCTGCTGTTGGCGCACCTGCCGCACTTCCAGCTGGTGATGGAACTCGGCAACTCGGAGGCGATCAAGCACGCGGTGCGGCACGGTATCGGCATCAGCTGCCTGTCGCGGCGCGTGGTGGCAGAACAGCTGGCCAGCGGCGCACTGGTAGAACTGCCGGTGCCGCTGCCGCCGCTGCGGCGCACCCTGTACCTGATCCGCCATCGGCAAAAGCACATTTCCAACGCCTTGCAGCGTTTTCTCAGCTATTGCGCGCTGTAATCGACAGCGCGTCACGTCCTCTGCTGCTGCGCAGGCCGAAGAAAGCATAAAAACCTGCGCGCGCTCACATTAATGAGAGTAAGTAAGGCCATAAGGGCCGCGGCTAATAATTGCCTCTGAATTATGAAGCTATCTTATATCAGTGCAATGTTGCTAGTTCACCGGCGGGTATTTGTTACAATCCGCCCTCATTTTTTCAAAGAGCAGATAGGGTACGAATGGCTCAGCAGGATATAAAAACATCGGGGCAGCAAGCACCCGGATTGCGCCGCGAGCTGAAAGCCCGGCATTTGACCATGATCGCCATCGGCGGCTCCATCGGCACCGGCCTGTTCGTGGCCTCGGGGGCCACGGTTTCTCAGGCAGGCCCCGGCGGGGCGCTGCTGTCTTACGCTCTGATCGGTTTGATGGTGTACTTCCTGATGACCAGCCTGGGCGAACTGGCGGCCTTTATGCCGGTCTCCGGTTCATTCTCCACTTACGGCGCCAAATACGTGGAAGAAGGCTTCGGCTTCGCGCTGGGCTGGAACTATTGGTACAACTGGGCGGTGACCATCGCCGTTGACCTGGTGGCCTCGCAGTTGGTAATGAACTACTGGTTCCCGGACACCCCTGGTTGGATCTGGAGCGCCCTGTTCCTCGGCCTGATGTTCCTGCTGAACTACATTTCGGTGAAAGGGTTCGGCGAGGCGGAATACTGGTTCGCGTTAATCAAGGTCAGCACGGTGATTATCTTCATCGCCGTCGGTGTGCTGATGATCGTCGGCATCCTGAAGGGCGGCGAGCATGCCGGTTGGCAGAACTGGACGGTAGGAGACGCGCCGTTTGCCGGCGGCTTCTCGGCGATGATCGGCGTGGCCATGATCGTCGGCTTCTCGTTCCAGGGCACCGAGCTCATCGGTATCGCGGCCGGCGAATCGGAGAATCCGGGTAAAAACATCCCGCGCGCGGTGCGTCAGGTGTTCTGGCGTATCCTGCTGTTCTATATCTTCGCCATTCTGATCATCAGCCTGATCATTCCGTACACCGATCCGAGCCTGCTGCGCAACGACGTGAAAGACATCAGCGTCAGCCCGTTCACCCTGGTGTTCCAGCATGCCGGCCTGTTGTCGGCGGCGGCGGTGATGAACGCGGTGATCCTGACGGCGGTGCTGTCGGCCGGTAACTCGGGCATGTACGCATCGACCCGCATGCTGTACACCCTGGCATCGGAAGGCAAGGCGCCGCGCATTTTCGCCAAGCTGTCGAAAGGCGGCGTGCCGCGTAACGCGCTGTATGCGACCTGCGTGGTGGCCGGCCTGTGCTTCCTGACGTCAATGTTCGGCAACCAGTCGGTTTACCTGTGGCTGCTGAATACCTCGGGCATGACCGGTTTCATCGCCTGGTTGGGCATCGCCATCAGCCACTACCGTTTCCGTCGCGGTTACATGCTGCAGGGGCGCGATCTGAACGATTTGCCGTACCGTTCCGGGTTCTTCCCACTGGGGCCGATCTTCGCCTTCGTGCTGTGCCTGATCATTACCCTGGGGCAGAACTACCAGGCCTTCCTGCAAGATAAGATCGACTGGTACGGCGTGACCGCGACCTACATCGGCATTCCGCTGTTCCTGCTGATCTGGTTCGGTTACAAGCTGTCGCAAGGCACCCGTGTCGTGAAGTACAGCGAAATGGAATTCCCGAAGATGGACGTGAAGTAATTTTCGGTGAGTGATACGCGGCGGGGGTTCCCGCCGCGTTTGGTTTTACTTTTTCCCGCCTTTGGCTTCCGCCAGCGCCCGCTGCGCCGAACTCATCAAATCTTCCACCGTCGCATAATGCTGCGTCAGCGCCACAATGCCGGCGTTAAGCTGCATGTTCACCTCGCCGAACGCGCCAAAATCGTAGGGCGCCTCCAGCGGCGGCACGATGCGCGCCAGGAATTCGCTTTCCGCGCCGTAGGGCAGATCGTGCACCAGAATCAAAAACAGGCCGCCGGTATAGCGGCAGACGTAGTCGCTCGGGCGGATCAGCGTCTTGAGACGCTCGCCGACGGTGCGCAGTACGTCGTCGCCGATCTGGACGCCGTGGCTTTGGTAGAGCGCCGCCAGCGGACCGAACTCAAGAATGAACAGGTGGGAGATCGTCTGTGCCGCTGCGGGGCGGCAGATGCTGCGCATCACCACCTCGCCGCCCGCGCGGTTGAGGAAGCCGGTCAGGCGATCGCGGTGCGACGCCTGCTGTTTCTCCCAGGCCAGCGTGACGTGCTGCACCAGTTGGCGGTGGTAGCGTGCGATCATGCCATGGGCCAGCACCAGCCACAGCGGCGCGAGGTCCGCCAGGACAAACAGATTTTGCACGCGCGACAGCGGTGCCGCCAGCAGGTAAGGCAGCGTCAGCGCGATCACCTCAAGCAGCGCGAAGCGTGGCGCGGCGGCGTGGCGCTGCATCAGCCAGCAGGCCAGAGCGGTGATGGTGAGGCCGGCGAAAAGTATTAAAACGAAGCGGCCCGACAGCATCGCCAGCGCGGCGCTGGCGCCGACCAGCAGCGTCCACAGCAACACTGTCACCAGCATGGCGTCCGGCCAGGCGGGTTGACGCCGGCGCGCCAGCCAGGCTCGCCCGGAGGTCAACAGCAGCAACAGCAGCAGCAGGCCGATACCGACCAGCGGTCGGTTCAGCCAGGCGTACCCCACCAACAGCGCGACCGGCCCTGCGGCATTCAGCCAGGGAGTGAGAGGAGAGGGCGTCAGCGTGAGACGCAGCTGGCGTTGAAACGGCTCGTCATCGGCCTGCAGCGGGCTGTATAACAGCCAGTTCAGCAGCGCCGGGCGTTTGGGCGTTGTCGCCGGAGATGGACTTCTCATTACAGCCTCGTCAATAAGGCCGCTCTTGCGGCGGCCTGAAGGTTTTTTGCACGCGCGGTGCTGTGGCTTTGGATTCTATGTGGTTTTGCCGTTATTTGTCAGAGTCTGGTCGGATCAGGGATCACTTTCAGAATAATGAACCTACTGGCCGCTGGCGGGGGTAAGCGTGGTGGTTTGAAAAATGGCGTGTAAAAACAAATTGTTACATTTCGATAACGCTGTTTTCACCGATTGATATGATTGATAAGTATTATCGTTTGCTTTATTGTGGACGGCTGCGCGCAGGCTGCTGCCGCACACTTTCCGGTTCACGGCGGACGCCTTCGCGCCGCTGTCATGATGGTTGTAACAGGTATCTTAACGAATGAGCGTATCCACCGATCCCATGACTGACGCCAAGGGGCAACCCAACGCCGGCGTGATGGGGCGTTATCAGCATATTCTTCGCCATCGCCTGATGATGATGGGCGTGTTGGCACTGGCGATCCTGGGCTCGCTGCTGCTGGATTTCACCATGGGGCCGTCCGGCCTGTCGCTGTCGTCCTTATGGCAGACGCTGCTTGACCCCGCCGCGGCCGATGCCGGCACGAGGGTGATCGTCTGGGACATCCGATTGCCTTACGCGCTGATGGCGGTGGTGGTGGGCTTTGCGCTCGGCCTGGCCGGGGCGGAGATGCAGACCATCCTGAATAACCCGCTGGCCAGCCCCTTTACCCTCGGGGTCTCTTCCGCCGCGGCCTTTGGCGCCGCGTTGGCGATCGTGCTTGGCATCGGCATTCCGGGGATTCCCGACCAGTGGTTCATCTCCGCCAACGCCTTTATCTTCGCGCTGTTCGCTGCGCTGATGCTCGACGGCATCACGCGCTGGACGCGGGTCGCCACCTCCGGCGTGGTGCTGTTCGGCATCGCGCTGGTGTTTACCTTCAACGCGCTGGTCTCGATGATGCAATTCATCGCCAGCGAGGACACGCTGCAGGGGCTGGTGTTCTGGACCATGGGCAGCCTGGCGCGCGCCTCGTGGGACAAACTGGGCATTCTGTTCGGGGTGTTCGCCGTGCTGCTGCCGCTGTCGATGATGAGCTCGTGGAAACTGACCGCGCTGCGTCTGGGTGAAGACCGGGCGGTGAGCTTCGGCATCGACGTGCGTCGGCTGCGTTTGACCACGCTGCTGCGCATCAGCATGCTCTCGGCGCTGGCGGTGGCGTTCGTCGGGCCGATCGGCTTTATCGGTCTGGTGGCGCCGCACATCGCCCGCATGATCTTCGGCGAAGATCACCGTTTCTACCTGCCGGCCAGTGCGCTGATTGGCGCGCTGGTGTTGTCGATGGCCTCGGTGGCGTCGAAAAACCTGGTGCCTGGGGTAATCATCCCGGTGGGGATCGTCACGTCGCTGGTCGGGGTGCCGTTCTTCCTGAGCATTATTCTGCGCCACCGGGGGAACGTATGAGCCAGGGTTTACGGATAGAAAACTTCTCGGCGGGTTACCCGAAACGCCAGGTGATCGACAATCTCTCGGTGCCGATGCTGCCGCGCGGGCAAATCACCGTGCTGCTGGGGCCGAATGGCAGCGGCAAATCGACGCTGCTGCGCTCGCTGGCCGGGCTGAACCCGGCGCAGGGCAAGCTGTGGCTGGACGACGGCGATCTGATGCAGATGCCGTTCGCCCGTCGGGCGGAGAAAGTGGTGTACCTGCCGCAGTCGCTGCCCGCCGGAGTGCATCTGCACGTGCTGGAGTCGATCATCGTGGCGCAGCGCGCCTCGGGCGGCCGCAGCAACGCCGGCAGCGAAGCGGAAGTGATGGCTTTGCTGGAACAGCTGGGCATCGCCCACCTGGCGCTGAGCTATCTCGATCAGCTGTCCGGCGGCCAGAAACAGCTGGTGGGGTTGGCGCAGTCGCTGATCCGTCAGCCGTCGCTGCTGCTGCTGGATGAGCCGCTGAGCGCGCTCGATCTCAACTACCAGTTCCACGTGATGGATTTGGTGCGCCGCGAAACCCGCAAGCGCAATATCGTGACGGTGGTGGTGGTGCATGACATCAACATCGCGCTGCGTCACGGCGACCACGTGCTGATGCTGCAGGATGGCGATCTGATCGCCGATGGCGCGCCGGATCAGGTGATTACGCCGCAGAGCCTGGCGCGGGTCTACGGCGTGCGCGGGCGCATCGAGCGTTGCTCGCAGGGCACGCCGCAGGTGCTGATAGACGGTCTGGTGAACCAGCCGACGATTTAACCCAAGAAAAAGCCCGGCATCGCCGGGCTTTCTTTATCGCGCAGCGTGGTTCAGGGCCTCGCTCACGCGTTCGACGACGTGCTGGGCGGTAACGATGCCGCCGGACAGATACACCTCGGCTGCCGGCAGGTAGACCACCTGGCCTTTTTTCACCGCCGTGGTTTTCTTCAGCGCGGTGCCGGTGAGGATTTTCTGCGGTGCCACCGCGTTCGGCCGCCCGGTCGCGGCGTCTCTGTCGATGACGAACAGCCAGTCCGGATTCAGTTTGGCGACCTGCTCAGGCGTCAGCTTGTTGCCGCGCACGTCTTTTTCGTCGGACTGCAGCGCGGACGAGAAGCCGAGGGCGTCATAGACGAAGCTGAAACGGCTCTTGGGCGCGTAAGCGCTGATCTTGCCGCCGGAGAACAGCACCACCAGCCCTCGCCCGGCCTGGGTGGCCTGTGGTTTGACTGCGGCGATCTGCGCATCCAGCTTATCGATCGCCGCCTGCGCCTGTTGCTGCTTATCGAACAGCTCGCCCAGCTGCAGGGTGCGCTGTTTCAGGCTGCCCAACTGATCCTGCTGATCGACGGACATGTTCAACGTCGGTGCCAGCGCGTTCAGCTCGTCATAGGCTTTGGACGCCCGGCCGGCGATCAGGATCAGGTCCGGCTTGGCGGCGCGCAGCACGGCCATATCCGGTTCGAACAGGGTGCCGGCATTGAGGTATTTGTCATCCTGATAGCGCTTCAGGCTATCCGGCAAGTTCTTGCGGTTGCCGGGCAGCGCCAGCGGTTCGACGCCCAGCAGCTGCAGCGTTTCCAGAGACGCGTAATCCAGCACCACGATGCGCTGCGGGTGCTTCTTCACCTCGGTGCTGCCGTTCAGGTGCTGGACGTTGACGGTGGCCGGAGTAGCGGCTATCGGCGTATCGGTTTTGCTGTGGCAACCCGCCAGCGCCATCGCGGCCAGCAGGGCGATCATCAGGGGGAGCGGCGTAATCTCATGGAGCTTCCTCACGGTGATGGAATGAAAAGGGCGCGCAGCGCGCGCCCAGGGGCATCAGAAGTTGTAGGTCATGCCGACGGTGTAACGGCGGCCGTCCAGCGTGGTGCGGTAGTGATCGTAATCCACGGTTTTGTCGAGGATGTTGTAAACCCCGCCGGTCAACTGCAGGTTTTTCGCCGCCTGATAGCTCAGGCCCGCATCGACAAAGGTGTAGGACGGCGTGCTGGTCTCCATCGACGTGCGGCTCAGGTAGTCTGAGGTGCGGCTGCGGAAGTTAACGCGCGACCACAGGCTGAGGTCCTGCGTGGCCTGCCAGTCCAGCACGGTGTTGAGCATATGCTTCGGCATCTGGTTGAGCGCCTTGCCCTGGAACTCGCCGCTCTTCTGCTCGGAAGCGGTGTAGGTGTAGTTGGTGTTCCACTTCCAGTCTTTGTTGATCTGCCAGCCGAAGGTGGCTTCTACGCCGCGCATATTGGCTTTGTCGACGTTGACGCGATCGCTGATAAAGTCATAGACCTCGTTGCCGATCTTGCAGTCCGGCGTGTCTTCGCAGCGGCGGACTTCGGTGATCTTGTTCTTGAAATCGGTGTTGAAGACGGTCACGCCGGCGTTGACGCCTTTCAGGCTATCCCACATCAGGCCGATCTCTTCGCTCAGGCTCTTCTCCGGCTGCAGATCCGGGTTGCCGACGATGATGCCGTTACGCACGCCGCCACCGGTGACCTGGCCCCAGCTGGCGGAGGATTGGCGCAGATCCGGCGAACGGTAGCCGGCGGAGACGCCGCCTTTCATCGTCCACTGCTCGGTCAGGTGCCAGACGCCGTACATGCGCGGCGACCAGTGGCTGCCGAAGTTCTGATCGCGGTCCATACGGATGCCGCTGGTCAGGCTGAAGTCGTTGGTCAGCGCCCATTCGTCTTCGGCGAACAGCGCCCAGCTCCAGCGCGTCAGCTGGTTGACGTCTTTCGCCGAGCTCAGCTGGTTGCCGCTGTCGCCCAGTTTCTCATAGCGGTATTGGCCGCCGAGGTTCAGCATGTGGGAACCCAGCTCGAACTGGTTCTGGGTGTTGAAGATGGTGTTGTACATCTTCATCTTACGGCCCGGGTTGTTGGTCTCTTCCCGCTGAACGTAGCTGGTTGAGTTACCGAAGTCGTAATAACCGTTGTGGGTCAGCGAGTAGTTGGTGCGGGTGTAGAGATCTTCGCTGCGAGAGGTAGGTTTGCACTTGCCTTTGCTGCAGCGCTCCGCCACCACCGATTTGCCCGGCGTGCTGTTACGATCCTGCAGCGAGCGGCCGATTTCGAAGTCGAATTCGTTCTTCTCGTCCGGTGTCAGAGTGAACACCGCGGTGCCGCTGCGCATGCGCTGTTCGTTGTAACCGTTGGCGATTTTATCTTCGGCGCGGCGCGACAGCAGGCCGTTGACCCGCACGCCGAGCAGGCCTTCAATCAGCGGGCCGGAGGCGTAGGCGTTGGTCTGGAACAGATCGCCGGAATCGCGGTTTTCCTGAAGGGTGGCGTCGCCGTGTAGCGAGCCTTTCCACTCGGTGCGGGAAGTCTTGCGGGTGATGACGTTGATCACGCCGCCCATGGCGTCGGAACCGTACAGCGAAGACATCGGGCCGCGCACCACTTCGATGCGCTCGATGGCTTCCATCGGCGGCAGCCAGCCCTGTTCGATGCCGGCGTTGTCGCTGTTCGGACGGGTTCCGCGGGTGTCAACGCGCTTGCCGTCCACCAGGATCAGCGTGTACTTGGAGGACATGCCGCGGATGCTGATGTCGCTGCTGCTGGCGCCGCCGGTGACCACCACGCCAGGCACGTCTTTCAGCGCGTCGGTCACGTCGCGATAGGCCTTGTCTTCGATCTGCTGGCGCGGGATCACCGAGATGGACGCGGCGGAGTCCTGAATTTTTTGCTGGAAGCCGGAGGCGGTGACGACCATGGTGTCCTGGGTGTCGTCCTGCGGCGCGGCCAGTGCGGCGGTGGCGCTGAGTGAGGCAATCACCAGAGCGGCGAGCTTGCTGTAACGTGGCGTTTCCATGAGGTGAACCTTTCCTGGATTGAAGTGAAAGTAATTAACCAATTGAATTTCTAATGAAATTATTCATCGTTCGCTGAGAAATACTTCGCTTCGTCAGCGTTGCGTGAGGGTATTGTAAGGATTTTTTACTGAATGTAAACGCTAATGATAATTCATATCATTTGTATGCTTGTTCTACTGACGGGAAAGGGTAACCGGATGAATTAAAGGGAAAAGCGGCGCAGCGGGCGTGCGCCGGGGAGGATCAGCGTTTCTGGATGTAGGTGATGGCCAGCGCCAGCGCCAGCACCAGGCCTTTGATAATATCCATGGCGTAGTAGGGCACCGACAGCATCACCAGGCCGTTTTGCAGCACGCCGAGGATCACTGCGCCGATCAGGGTGCCGAGCGCATTGGGTTTGCCGGAGCCCGCCAGCGAGAAACCGATATAGGCCGCCGCCACCGCGTCCATCAGATAGCCGCCGCCGGCATTGACCTGCGAAGAGCCGATACGTGACGCCAGCAAGATGCCGCCAAGCGCCGCCAGCCAGGAAGAAATGACGTAAGCGGCAACCCTGTAACGTACGGTGCGGATACCCGACAGACGCGCAGCCTCGGGGTTGCCGCCGATGGCGTACATCCGGCGGCCGTGCTTGGTCAACGAGAGGAACAGCTGTACCGCCACGGTGACCGCCAACATGATCAGCACGATCACCGGCACCTGGCCGAGGGCGGAAAACACCTCTGGGATCAGGCCTTCCGCCATGTCGCCATTCGGCAGCACCATGTTTTGGGTGATGGAGCCGCCGTAGCTGTAGGTCATCGCTACGCCCTGGATCACGAACAGGCTGGCCAGCGTCGCCAGCATGTCGGGAATTCTGAACACCACGATCAGCAGGGCGTTGAACAGGCCGACCAGCGTGCACAGCAGCAGCGTCACCACGATGGCGCCGGTGGTGCCGAACCCGTGCCAGACGAACAGTGAAATCACCAGCGCGTTGGCCAGCGAGGCGGTCGAGCCGACCGACAGATCGAAACCGCCGACCGACAGCGAGATAGAGACGCCGATGGCGATCACCGTCACGATGGCGATCGAACGCAGGATATTGATGATGTTATTGGCATCGAGAAAGTTGTCCGACGCCAGGCCAAACAGGGCGATCAGCGCCGCGACGGTCAGCAGCATGCCCCACTTGTAGAGGAAATCAAACAGCTGTTGGCGCCAGGGCAGCGCAGGCCGCAAGGCAAATTCTTTACTCACGCAGGGGTTCCTCCGGTGGAATAGAGCAATAAGGTTTCTTCGTCGATGTCGGCGGCGTTCAACTCCGCCACGATGCGGCCGTCCCACAGCACGCAGATGCGATCGCACAGGCCAATCAGCTCGGCGAACTCGCCGGAGGCGTAAATCACGCCTTTGCCGGCGTGAGCCAGGCCGTCGATCAGGCTGAACAGCTCCTGCTTGGCCTTGATGTCCACGCCCTTGGTCGGCTCATCGAAGATCAGCACCTCGGCGTTGCCGCGCAGCCACTTGCCGATCGCCACTTTTTGCTGATTGCCGCCGGACAGGCGCGCCAGCCGCTGTTGCGGGCCGGAGGCGCGAATGTTCAGACTCTGCATGATCTCGCGCGCCCAGCGCAGCTCTTGCCGCCGGCTGAACAGGCTCCAGCGCGAGAAGCTGTCGTCGGCGCTGACGCTCAGGTTCATCGGGATCGCCTCATCGATAAAAATGCCTTCTTTGCGGCGCTCTTCCGGCACCAGCGCCAATCCTTGTTCGACCGACAGGTGCGGCGCGCGTGGCGCCCAGGGCTGCCCGCGCAGTTCGCCGCGCTCGAGCTGCACGGTGCTGGCGCCGAACAATGCCTTGCACAGTTCGGTTTTGCCCGCTCCGGCCAGCCCGGCGATGCCGAGGATCTCTCCTTCATGCAGCCGCAGCGAAACGTCGCGCAGCTTATGGCGATCGCGCAAGCCCTCCACCTGCAGCAGCTTACGCCCAGCGTGCGGCGGGCGCGGCGGCGGGAAAATGTCGTCCAGCCGGTGGCCGAGCATTTTCTCGACGATCTGTTCGCCGCTCAGCCCGCGCATGGCGTCTTCGCTGACGCGCCGCCCGTCGCGCAGCACCGTCAGCCGATCGCAAATGTCGCTCAGTTCGTGGATGCGGTGAGAAATGAACACGATGCCGATGCCTTCGGATTGCAGGCGGCGCACCACGTTGAACAGGCGCTCGCTCTCGGCGCGATCGAGCGGCGCGGTCGGTTCATCGAGCACCAAAAAACGGCAGCGGTGCGACAGCGCGCGCGCCAGCAGCACCTGCTGTTTTTCCGCCAGCGTGCAGTCCGCCAGGCGTCTGCGCGGGTTGAGCGGCAGCGCCCATTGCTGCAGCAGCTGCGCGGCGCGGCGGTGCAGTTCCGCCCAGTTCAGCCAGTGGCCCGGTTCGTTCAGCCAGTCCAGCATGATGTTTTCCGCCACCGACAGCGTGGGGATCAGCGCGACGTCGACCTCTTGCTGTACCACGTGGATGCCGTGGCGGCGCGCCTGCAGCGGGGAATGAATTTCCACTGCCCGGCCGTCGATCAGGATCTCGCCGCGGTAGTGATCGTGGGCGCCGGAGAGGATCGCCATCAGTGTCGACTTGCCCGCGCCATTGGCGCCGACCAGCGCATGGATTGAACCGCCCTGCAGCGTGAAGTCCACGTCCTGCAGCGCGTTGAAGCCGGCGAAGGCGATCGAGATATTGCGCATCTCGAGGCGTGAAGGCGTTGCGGTTGACATAGGGTAGTAAGGCCGTTTAGATGTTTAGATGGCTGTTTTGCTCTGTTGTAACACAGATTGCGCCGTTGGCAACCAACAAAATGGCATAACGACGATGAAAAACGTCGAGAGGCAGGGGGCGCAACCCTGTCAGGCTGCGCCGGAGCGATAAGCGGTCAGAAGGTGGTGGGGGTATGTGCGCTGACGATGCGGCAGATGCGCGCCGAAGTATTGCTGAAGCTGTGCGGGATGCCGGTGTTGATGGCGTAACTCTGGCCGGCGGTCAGGCAGTAGCTCTGGCCGTTGATGGTCAGCACGATCTCGCCCTCCAGCAGGGTGCCTATCTCTTCGCCCTGGTGCTTGATCTTTTCACCGGTGGTGGTGCCGGGCTGGTAGGTTTCCAGCATCATCGCCAGGTTGCGCGTCGGGCTGCCGTTGTGCACCAGCTTCATCGACACCCCCTGACTGCCGATCTCAATCAGATCTTCGGCGTCGATCACCACGCGCGGTTCGTCGGCGGCTTCCGGTTCGGCAAAGAATTCAGACAGCGACAGGCCATACACCTTCAGCAGCTTTTGCAGCGTGCTGATGGCCGGGCTGACCTTGTCCTGTTCGATGGTGCTGATCGCACTGTGGGTTAACCCGGACAGTTCGGCGACCCGGCGCTGTGACAAACCCAATTGCTGACGGATCTGCGACAGGCGTTTGCCCGGTGCCAAGCTGACTTCGCTCATAGCGGTACTTCCTTCTGGTAAGGGCGACAGGCAGAAATGAAGATCGCTATCGGGTGCCTGTCTGGTCGATAACGATACTGCATGATATCGGTAGTTAGGGTGGGTTTGGAAAATATATTGCCCATGTTCACTCTTGGTGCGTTGGACAAAATAGTTGACGTGAAAATGGCAGTAAGGCCTTTTCGGTCAATATTTTATCAATTTAGCAGCCGCTGGCGAATAATCAAACAGGATTGTAACATTTGCAAACCCATTCTGTTAATACTATGTTTCATATTGTGGATGTTATTTTGAGCGCCCGGCAGCGGCGCGGCCTGACGAGAAATCCAATCATGTGTTGAATCGAACGGTGGACGGGCGCCAACGCGCCTTCAGAGCATAATGGCGGGTGACGTATGCAAACCAATAGCGCAGCAGTTGAACATTTTGCACAGCATCATGAAGAGAGGCGAAGTAGCGCGTTCCAAAATGAGGTTGCTCATTATTTGGAACGCCATCCCGCCACGCAGTATGTCGATATCCTTCTCACCGATCTTAATGGTTCCTTCCGCGGCAAACGCATACCCGTCTCTGGGTTAAAAAAACTGGAAAAAGGCAGCTACTTCCCCGCGTCGGTGTTCGCCATGGACATCCTTGGCAACGTGGTGGAGGAGACCGGCCTTGGGCAGGAGCTCGGCGAACCGGACCGCATTTGCCTGCCGGTGCCCGGTTCGCTGACGCCGTCGGCCGCCGATCCGGAGCACATCGGCCAGGTGCTGCTCACCATGCTGGATGAAGATGGCACTCCCTTTGACGTTGAACCCCGCAATGTGCTGAACCGCGTGTGGCAGGCGCTGCGCCAGCGCGGTTTGTTTCCGGTGGCAGCGGTAGAGCTGGAGTTTTATCTCATCGATAGGCTGCGCGACGCGGAAGGCGATCTGCAGCCGCCGTGTGCGCCCGGCACTCAGGAACGCAACACCCAAAGCCAGGTGTATTCCGTCGATAACCTGAACCATTTCGCCGAGGTGCTGAACGATATCGACGCGCTGGCGAAGCTGCAGGGGCTGCCGGCGGACGGCGCGGTGGCGGAGGCGTCGCCGGGGCAGTTCGAGGTCAACCTGCGTCATACCGACGACATCCTGCTGGCCTGCGACCACGCGCTGGCGCTGAAGCGGCTGGTGCGGCTGGTCGCCGAGAACCACGACATGCACGCCACCTTTATGGCCAAACCCTATGAGGATTACGCCGGCAGCGGCATGCACGTGCATGTCAGCATGCAGGATAGTGCGGGCAACAACCTGTTTGCCGACGCCGAAGGCGAGGATTCGCCGCTCTTGAAACAGGCATTGGCCGGGATGATCACCCTGATGCCGGCGTCGATGGCGCTGCTGGCGCCGAACGTCAACGCCTACCGGCGCTTCCAGCCGGGGATGTATGTGCCGATCCAGGCCGCCTGGGGCCACAACAACCGCACCGTGGCGCTGCGCATTCCCTGCGGCGAACCGGAGAACCACCGGGTGGAGTACCGCGTGGCCGGCGCCGATGCCAATCCTTATCTGGTGATGGCGGCGATCCTGGCCGGCATGCTGTACGGGCTGGACAACCTACTGCCGTTGCCTGAGCCGGTGACCGGCAACGGGCTGGAGCAGGAAGGGCTGCCGCTGCCGATCCGCCAGAGCGACGCGCTGTACGAGTTTGAACATCAGCACGCGCTGACGCACTATCTGGGCGAGCGTTTCACCCAGGTGTATCACGCCTGCAAGACCGACGAACTGCTGCAGTTTGAACGGCGGGTGACGGAAACCGAGATCGACTGGATGTTGAAAAATGCCTGAATGGGCGTATAAAGTAAGAGGTATGTGCGGGTGACTGGCCTGCCGGCAGCGGATTAATTCGCCTGCCGGGCTGGTTTTCCGTGCGATCGACAAAAAGAATTTGTATTTGAGGGTTTCCGGATCTTGTCATTCGGAGGCATTCTGGTGCAAAATATCTCAAATGCAGATAGCCGACGTTTTGAAAGCGTCGGTTATTTTTTTTGCATTATGTTTTACCAACGTAGCGTTTCATACACCAAGCGAGGCCGGACACCGATCCGGATAGATAAATAGTTTCGTGCACGATCAAACAAAACTTTATGGTCGTGACTCATGAGGATTAGAAAGATGGGGCAATTTTTCACTTTAGCGCCGGTGCCCGCCGGTTTCCGCTGTGGCCGCAGCGACTATGGAGCAGCCGAGGTTACCTCGACCCGTTATCCAGCTTACAACCCCCTTCTTTTAGAATTAAGTCGCTCGTTGCGAAGTTTCCCCGCAACCTTAAGTCTTGGCGTGTCCGCCATCCGCAAGGCTCAAGGTAAGGGGGGGCTGAACAATGTCCGATAACACCATCAACGCCGCTCCGGCTCAGCGCACTCAGCTGCGTAAAACCCTGACATTAGTTCCGGTAGTGATGATGGGCTTGGCTTACCTGCAGCCAATGACCATTTTCGATACCTTCGGCATCGTATCCGGCTTGACCGATGGTCACGTCGCGACCGCGTACGCCTTCGCTCTGCTGGCGATCCTGTTTACCGCCCTGAGCTATGGCAAGCTGGTGAAGAAATTCCCTTCCGCCGGTTCCGCCTACACCTACGCCCAGAAAGCCATCAGCCCGCACGTCGGCTTTATGGTGGGCTGGTCATCGCTGCTGGACTACCTGTTCATGCCGATGATCAACATTTTGCTGGCCAAGATTTACCTGGAAGCGATCTTCCCGGGCGTACCGTCCTGGATCTTCGTGGCGGTGCTGGTCGGCTTGATGACGATTTTCAACCTGCGCGGCATCAAGCTGGTGGCTAACCTGAACTCCATCATCGTGGTGGTGCAGGTGGCGATCATGATCGTGTTCCTCGGCCTGGTGATCAACGGTATTTACCACGGCGAAGGCGCCGGTACGCTGGTCAGCAGCCGCCCGTTCTGGTCCGATAACGCCCACGTGGTGCCGATGATTACCGGCGCGACCATCCTGTGCTTCTCGTTCCTGGGCTTCGACGGCATCAGCTCGCTGTCCGAAGAGACCAAAGACGCGGAAAAAGTGATCCCGAAAGCCATCTTCCTGACGGCGCTGATCGGCGGCATCATCTTTATCGTGGTGTCTTACTTCGTGCAGCTGTACTTCCCGGACATCTCGCGCTTCAAGGATCCGGACGCCTCACAGCCTGAAATCATGCTGTACGTGGCGGGCAAGTTCTTCCAGTCGGTGATCCTGGTGTTCTCCTGCGTGACGGTATTGGCGTCGGGCATGGCGGCGCACGCGGGCGTTTCGCGTCTGATGTACGTGATGGGCCGCGACGGCGTGTTCCCGACTCGCTTCTTCGGCTATGTGCATCCGAAGTGGCGTACCCCGGCGCTGAACGTGCTGCTTGTAGGCGCCATCGCGTTGTCCGCGGTGTCGTTTGACCTGGTGACCGCGACCGCGCTGATCAACTTCGGTGCGCTGGTGGCCTTCACCTTCGTTAACCTGTCGGTGATCTCGCAGTTCTATATTCGCGACAAGATGAACCGCACCGTGAAGGACACATTTAACTACCTGATCCTGCCGGTGATGGGCGCACTGACCGTCGGCGCGCTGTGGATCAACCTGGAAGCCAGCTCGATGACGCTGGGCCTGGTTTGGGCGGCCATCGGTTTGATCTACCTGGCCTTCGTCACCCGCAGCTTCCGTCTGCCGGTGCCGCAAGCGAGCGAAGACGCCGCCTAAGCGCGAGCCGTCTCCTCAGCCACAAAAAAGGCCGCTTTCGCGGCCTTTTCCTTTTCTGCTGCGGCGGGGTTTATCCCACCAACTCTTTGCCGTAATCGAACAGCGCTTTCAACAGGGCGGTTTTCTCTTTGTCGCCTTCGTGCAGGTTATACAGCGATTCGAGCTGCAGCAGGTAACTCTGCACGCGCTCTGCGCTCAGCGCTTCCTGGCGGTGTTGCAGCCAGCGACGCTGCTCGGCGTCGTCCAGCGTATTCGGGTAGTTGCGCGCGCGGAAGCGGAACAGCAGCTCTTTCATGCGGCCGTCGCTGAAGGCCAGATCCAGCGCCGGCAGGTTCTGCGGTTTGGTCTGCTGGATAATCCTCATCGCCGCCTTGTCGGCGTCGCTGAAGAAACCGTCGTACAAGCGGGCGTCGACGTCGTCGGCGCCTTTGAACGGCTCGGCTTCGGCGAACAGCGCGACCACTTTCTCGCGCACTTCCGGATGCTGTTTCAGCAGCTGCAGATTTTGCAGACACGCCTGACGATCGATGCCCAGCCGCTCGGCATTCTCCGGCAGCAGGGTTTTGGCCGGCGCCAGCACCGGGCATTTGTTGATGTGCACCAGCTTGATCGGCACCGGTGCCTGATCCGGCGCCAGATCGTCACGGCGGGTATACAGCCGTTCACGCAGCTGCTCGGCGCTCAGCGTCAACAGCGGCGTCATGTCGCCGGCCAGATCGCACATGATCACCGCGTTCTTGTTGTCCGGGTGCCAGGCCAGCGGCGACACCCAGCTGGTATTGCCGCGCGCCGCGCCGAACATGCCGGAGACGTGCACCAGCGGCGTCATGTCGGCGACGTCGATCAGGGCGTTCAGCTTGTGCTTGTTGCGGTGCTGCAGCAGGAAATCGAACAGCCGCGGCTGTGCCTGTTTGACCAGCTTGGCCATGGCGATAGTGGCGTAAACGTCCGACATCGCGTCGTGAGCCTGCGTGTGCTCGACGCCGTTGGCGCGCGTCAGATGTTCCAGGCGGAAGCTGGGGAAACCGTCTTCGTTTTCCGGCCAAACGATGCCGTCCGGGCGCAGAGCGTAGCAGGCGCGCATCACATCCAGCAGATCCCAGCGCGAGTTGCCGTTTTGCCAGCTGTAGGCGTAGGGATCGTAGAAGTTGCGATAGAAGATATTGCGGCTCACTTCGTCATCGAAGCGGATGTTGTTGTAACCGAGAATGCAGGTGCCGGCCACGCTGAAGGCCTGATGGATTTGGCGGGTGAACTCGGCCTCGTTAACCCCTTTGGCACGCGCCACCTGCGGCGTGATGCCGGTGATCATCACCGCCTCGGGTTCCGGCAGGTAGTCATCGGCCGGGGCGCAGTAGATGACCAGCGGCTCTTCGATAATGTTGAAATCCATATCGGTGCGCACGCCGGCGAACTGCGCCGGGCGGTCCAGCGACGGGCTCTTGCCGAAGGTCTCGTAATCGTGGATATAAAATGTGGCCGGTGCCTTGCTGCTCAAAATCGCGTCTCTTCAGTGGCGGATACAATATGCCTCTATTGTAACGGCGTAGGGAGCGATGCCAAGCGGCGGTTAGCGAAATGCGCGCAATTACGCACGGCGATAGAAATCCAGCCGCTGGTGAAAGTAGGGGAGCAGGTGGTCGGGGATCTGTCGTTCTGTTTCCGCCTGGGTCGAAGCGATGCCGTAGCGCTCGTTGTAGATCACGCTGATGGCCAGCAAATCGGCTTCTATTTTCTCGCGTTGCGCCTGCGGTAAGCTATCCAGCTTTCGAACCATCGTTATCTCCCTGTTAACCTTAGGGTATAATAGGATCGTTAGCGGGTCTTGTCCCTACCCATTCCGAGGGGAGGTGGACGCCTGCGCGCTTTGCTGCGAGCTGGGGGCCAGACTGTGGCGCGCGGCGAACTCGTTCTGCGCCTGGTGCGCATTGAGGCGATCTGCCCGGTTATACAGCGAACAGGCGCCGCTTATCACCGCCCCCCAAAACAGGGCGCACAGCAGTAAAACCCCCAACCAGATTTTTTGGTTATAGGTCATAGGTCCTCCACGGACGAGAAGAGAAATAACATTGACCGTTAAATTAAATCAGGCACTACATCAATGGTATTTAAACGGCAGAGATTAATCATCCAATCTACGCGCTTCTTTTGTTACTAAAGCCACGATGGATGTTTCAAAAGATTCCTTAAGATAATATTAAGAAAAGTGATTCTGGGCGCCGTAATTCTATTTAATATTTGTTTAAATACCCGCAGATACAATCTCCCACATTCAATACCAATGTGGGTGACAATGATGAAAACGCTACTGTTAACCGGCGCTACCGGCTTTCTCGGTGGTGCAGTTCTTGAAAAATTATTGATTGAAAATCAGTCTATTAATTATCTTTTACTGGTGCGCGCCGATGATGCGCAGCAAGGATTGGCTCGTATTCGCACGAATATGGAAAAGTTTAATATCGACGCGAATCTGCTGTCTAAAATTACGATAGAAAATATATTGTTGGGCGACCTTTCCGAGCCGGCCGAATTTTTAACTGACGCACGTATTAACAATGTCACGCACGTTATTAACTGTGCGGCCGTTGCTTCATTTGGTAATAACCCGCTCATTTGGAAGGTAAACGTAGAAGGCACCCTGGCCTTTGCCGAAAGAATGGCGCAGGTGCCGGGATTAAAACGCTTTCTGCATGTCGGTACCGCCATGTCCTGTTCCCCGGAACCGGGTTCGCTGGTGGCGGAGAGCGGCGAATTTGAGGAAGATGCCGAGCATCTGGTGGAATATACGCGTTCCAAATCCACCATCGAACAGCTGATGCGCCAACGCTGCCCGCAAATGCCGCTGACCATCGCTCGTCCGTCGATTGTCGTGGGCCACACCCGCCTGGGCTGCCAGCCTTCCAGCAGCATTTTCTGGGTGTTTGGCATGGCGCTGATGCTGCGCAAGTTTATGTGCTCGCTGCAGGACAATATCGACGTGATCCCGGTGGACTACTGTGCGGATGCGCTGGTGATGCTGATGAACAGCGAAACGCTGGAGAACGACGTTTATCACATCTCCGCCGGTGAAGAGCGCAGCGTCAGCTTTGCCGAAATCGACCGCGCCATGGCGGCAGCGCTGGAAAAAGCGCCGGTGGGCGATGAGTATGCGCAGGTGACGTATGACGCGTTGGTGAAAATGCGCCGTCAGCTGAAAGACATTTTCGGCCCGTGCAACGAGCGGCTGATGCTGAAGGCGATGCGCCTGTACGGCTCGTTCGCCATGCTCAACGTGCGTTTCAGCAACGAGAAGATCCTCAAGCTGGGCATGCCGAAACCGCCGCGCTTCACCGACTACATCGCCGGTTGCGTGCAGTCGACTCGCGGGTTGTCTATCCAGCAGCAGATGGTGGTGGACTTCAAATAACCGCCGGGCGCAGCGGGCGCCCGAGGTTGCTCTGCTACCAGGACGAAGAGGACCAGAAGACGCGGCCGAGCACCACCAGTTGCTCCTTGCGCTGCTGATAGCTGAGATGCTCGTCCTGGTACTCTTCACGGTTGAGGGAGCGGATGATGACGCCGCCGTCCGGTTGCTCGATCAGCACCTTCACCCGCAGCAAATTGCCGTGGCGGATGGCGTAGGTCTTGCCCTCGCGGATGCGCGTGTCGTCGGTGTTGATGCCGACCACGTCGCCATCCTGCAGACGCGGTTCCATGCTGGAGCCGGAGATGCGGATAATGCGCGCGGCGTTGACCGCCACCCCCATCTTGTGCAGATAGTAACGGCGGAAGATCAGCGAAAATTCCTCGCGATCGACGATTTCGTAGCAGCCGTCGCCGGCGGAAAAATCAATATCCAGCAGCGGGATCTCCACAAACTCTTCCTTGTCCTGTTCGGTATCTTCCCATACCACCGGTTTTAAACGGGCGGGCTGGAAGTCCGACTCCGCCGCCACGTTGTCAAACGGGCGCACCAGCTGCTTTTCATGAAACACGTCGAACCAGCCCTTGGGCAAATTCAGCTTGGCCTCGATCCGCCTGGCCAGATTGTCGCCAAGATTGCGGGAGGATTTCTCCCCGATGATTTGGCTCAGCGTCGGCGCGGAAGACTCAACCAGCGTGGCGAATTCATTCTGGTTGACGCCTTGCCGGGCGTAGCGGGCCATCAATTCGCGCAGATTGTTGCGCCTGATTTCTTTAGTTTCCATCGTGCAATGATCGCACTCTTTAGCAAAAAGGTAAATAACGATTTTGCTAAAAAATACTTGCGCATGATTTAGCAATTAGCTAAAACAAAAAGAGTGAGCCAAAGGTTCACCCGTGCGGGGCGGCCTGTCATGATGAGGGGCCGCTCAGTGAAATCAAACGAGAGAGGGACTTTACGATGTACAAGATTGATTACAATAGCTACCGATCGGTCGCCAGCTTCGGCCACCGCGTGCGCTTTCTGGTGCTGCACTACACGGCGCAAAACTTCGCCGACTCGGTGAAGTCGTTGACCGGAAAATCGGTCAGCGCGCACTATCTGGTGCCGGATCCGACCGAGGCCACCTATCAGGCCGCCGGCTTCAGCGGCGTGCGCATTTTCAACCTGGTGGACGAGAACGAGCGCGCCTGGCATGCCGGCACCAGCCAGTGGGGCACCCGCAGCAATATCAACGACACCTCGATCGGCATCGAGATCGTTAACCTGGCGAGCGGCGACGGTGGAAACATCACCTTCCCGCCGTTCAATCCGCAGCAGATCGAGGCGGTCACCCAGCTGGCGCAGAACATCCTGCAGCGTTATCCGGACATCTCGCCGGTGAACGTGGTGGCGCACTCCGATATCGCGCCGGGCCGCAAGAGCGATCCGGGCCCGCAGTTCCCGTGGCAGCAGCTGTATCAGGCCGGCGTCGGCGCCTGGTATGACGAAGCGACCAAGCAGCAGCGCCAGCAGGAATACTGCAGCCAGGGCCTGCCGGCGCAGGCCGATTTGCTGAAACTGTTCGCCCAATATGGCTACGACACCTCGGCGGCGAACACCGCAGAAGGCTATCGCCAGCTGGTGCGCGCGTTCCAGCTGCACTTCCGTCAGCAGAAGTATGACGGCGTGATGGATGTTGAAACCGCCGCCGTTCTGCGCGCGCTGGTCGACAAGTACGCCGCCTGAGCCTGACCGCGAATGGGGGACGCCTCATTCGCCTTTTCCTCGCCGGGCTTCCTCCGCTAAAATAGCGGCCTGGCTGGTCTTTATCGGAGGCATTGTGCGCCTCGATCGAAAAATCTCTTCCCTTGAACTGCTGACCTATCGCCACTACCGCATCGTACACGGCGTGCGCATCGGGCTGGCGTTTATTCTGACCTTTCTGCTGATCCGCCTGCTGGCGGTGCCCGAAGGCACCTGGCCGCTGATCACCCTGGTGGTGGTGATGGGGCCGATCTCGTTTTGGGGCAACGTGCTGCAGCGGGCGCTGCAACGCATTGCCGGCACGGTGTTCGGCGCCGCGTCCGGCCTGATCGCCCTGTATCTGGAACTCTATTCGCTGCCGCTGATGCTGGCTTGGTGCGGCGTGGTGATGTTCGTCTGCGGTTACCTGACGCTCGGCAAACGGCCGTATATGGCGCTGCTGGTGGGGATCACGCTGGCGGTGGTATGCGGCGCGGGCGCCGGTGACATGCACACCGCGCTGTGGCGCAGCGGCGACGTGATCTTCGGTTCGCTGCTGGCGCTGCTGTTCACCAGCATCTACCCACAGCGCGCCTACATTCTGTGGCGCATGCAAATGGCGGACTGCCTGCAAACCGCCGCCCGCCTCTACGGCGCGTATTTTTCGCCGAACGTTATCGAGCGGCCGCGGCTGGAGCCGCAGCTCAAGGATCTGTTGAATCAGGTGGTGAAGCTGCGCAGCCTGATCGTGCCCGCCAGCAAGGAAACCCGCATCCCCAAAGCGGTGTTCGAGGCGGTGCAAACCCTCAGCCGCAATTTGGTGTGTACACTGGAGCTGATGGCCGACGCCTACTGGGCCTCGCGCGAAACGCACTTCATCATGTTGAACGCCCGCACGCTGCGCAGTACCCAACTGCTGACGCTGAGCTCGCTGGAATCGCTGGCGGTGCTGATGCGCGAAGGGCCGCAGGCGCAGCGGCAGGCGGTGGCGGGGCAGTTGGCGGAGATCGCCGGCGAGCTGAAAACGCTGATGCAGGAGGTCAGCCTCGGCCAGCACGGCGAAGCGCCGATTTACGGCTACGTTTGGCTCAGCATGGAGCTGGCGCAGCAGCTGGAAGAGTTGGGGGATCTGCTCCAGGTTTGTACCGCCGCCGAGCGTGAATAGGGGGTCAGATCATGAAGGCGGCGCTTTGGGTTTTGGCCGCCGGGGCAAAGTGGGTAAGATAAGGCAATCACTGTTGTGCCGGACCGCCACAAACCTGTATCTTGGTGCCATGTGGCCGTAAGCAAATGAATCTGTGTATTACTAAAGCAAGGGTATAAAGATGGATAATGCAAATAAGCCGAGTTTCCAGGACGTGCTGGAGTTTGTGCGTATGTTCCGCCGCAAAAACAAACTGCAACGCGAGATCGTCGACAACGAAAAGAAAATTCGTGATAACCAGAAGCGCGTGCTGCTGCTCGACAACCTGAGCGAGTACATCAAGCCCGGCATGAGCATTGAAGACATTCAGGGCATCATCGCCAACATGCGCAGCGACTACGAAGATCGCGTTGATGACTACATCATCAAAAATGCCGATCTGTCCAAAGAGCGCCGCGAGCTGTCCAAAAAGCTGAAAGCGATGGGCGAAGTGAAGTAACCCGCTTTATCGGGCCGGGTGCGATGCCTGGCCCGCATTCCTGCCAATCATCTTCTTCCCGCCGTTTCGATCATCTCCCGATCCTCATCGATCCTTTAAATGGGATCGCGATCCGCATTTGTAGCATTTTTAGCCGCAATGTTAACGAACTGTGATTTTGCTCAAACAATTATTTTTGCAGCTTTGGTTATATGTCGATCAATGTTCACGTTGTCATTTTGAGTTTCTGGGATGTGTGATGATTAATTCATTGAAATTTATCATGTTGTTTCGTTACTTGTTTTTTGTTGGATAAAAATGACAACGTCAACATTAAGAAAATTCAAGCGTTTAACGAGTGTATTGGAGGAAGAGATGAGCCAGTTGCCGGAAAAAATGCGCGCGGTCGTTTGCCACGGCCCGCAGGATTATCGTTTCGAACAGGTGCCTACGCCGCTGCCGAAGGCGCGCGAGCTGGTGATCAAGGTGGAAGGCTGCGGCATCTGCGCCGGCGACTGCAAATGCAAGAACGGCGCGCAGATGTTTTGGGGGGAGAACCCGTGGGTCAAACCGCCGGTGGTGCCGGGGCATGAGTTCTACGGCCGCATCGCCGCGCTGGGCGAGGGCGCGGAAGGCAAATACCGGATCGGCGAGCGGGTGATCGCCGAGCAGATCGTGCCGTGCTGGGAGTGCCGCTACTGCAAATCCGGCAGCTACTGGATGTGTGAGACGCATAACATTTACGGCTTCCAGAAAGACGTGGCGGAGGGCGGCATGGCGGAATACATGCGTTTTTCCGAGAACGCCATCGTGCACAAGATCCCGGAAAGCCTGAGCCATGAAGACGCGGTACTGATTGAGCCGATGGCCTGCGCCATCCACACCGTGGCGCGCGGCGACATCCAGCTGGACGACGTAGTGGTGTTGGCCGGCGCCGGGCCGCTCGGGTTGTGCATGGTGCAGGTGGCGCGCCTGAAAACGCCGAAGAAACTGATCGTGATCGATGCCATCGACGAGCGGCTGGCGCTGGCGAAGGAGTTCGGCGCCGACGTGGTGATCAACCCGCTGAAGGAAGATGCCGACCAGATCGTCAAATCGCTGACCGGCGGCTATGGCTGCGACGTGTACATCGAGGCCACCGGCGCGCCGATCGGCGTCACCCAGGGGCTGCAGATGATCCGCAAGCTGGGCCGCTTCGTGGAGTTCAGCGTGTTCGGTAAGGAAACCACCGTCGATTGGTCCATCATCGGCGATCGCAAGGAGCTGGACATTCGCGGCGCGCACCTGGCGCCCTACAGCTATGAAATCGCCATCGATCTGTTCGAGCGCGGGCTGGTGACTTCCAACGGCGTGGTTACCCACAGCTATTCATTGAACGACTGGGATGAAGCCTTCGCCCTGGCGGACTCGACCGACTCTATCAAGGTGATCCTGGTTCCCTGACCCTCCCGCCGTACCGCTGTTGCAGTCACGATCGCCGGCCCATCCGCAATGGGGAGCCGGCCGGTCGGCCAAACGTAAAGACATGCTGTTGCTCTGATAACCACAACAAGAAGCTTCCCTACAGGAGAATTGGCTATGTTTTCATTATTCAAAAAGACCCTGCCTTTTATCGTCGCCGGTGGAATGTTGGCGGCCAGCCATGGGGCGCTGGCCAAGCAAATCACTATCGGTATGTCGTTCCAGGAAATGAACAACGACTACTTCGTCACCATGAAGCAGGCGCTGGATCAGGCGGCGGCGGATATCGGCGCCAAGGTGTACGTGGCCGATGCGCGCCATGACGTCGCCAAACAGATCGGCGACGTGGAAGACATGCTGCAGAAGAAGGTGGATATCCTGCTGATCAACCCGACCGATTCGGTGGGGGTGCAGTCGGCGGTGATCTCCGCCCATAAGGCCGGCGCGGTGGTGGTAGCGATCGACGCCCAGGCGGAAGGGCCGCTGGATTCGTTCGTCGGCTCGGAAAACTACGACGCCGGCTTCCAGGCGGGCGAGTACCTGGCGAAAGCGCTGGGCGGCAAAGGCAAGGTGGCGATCCTCGACGGCATCCCGGTGGTGCCGATCCTGGAGCGCGTGCGCGGCTTTGAAGCGGCGATGAAAAAATACCCCGACATCAAGATTGTCACCAAGCAAAACGGCAAGCAGGAGCGCGACACCGCGCTGACCGTGACCGAAAACATGCTGCAGTCGGCGCCTGATCTGGCGGGCATCTTCAGCGTCAACGACGTCGGCGCGCTCGGCGCCCTGGCGGCGATCGAAAGCAACGGCGCCAAGGTCAAGCTGGTGAGCGTCGACGGCCAGCCGGAAGCCATCAAAGAGATCCTCAAGCCGAATTCGCCGTTCATCGCCACCTCAGCGCAGTTCCCGCGCGACCAGCTGCGCATCGCGCTCGGCATTGCGCTGGCCCGCTACTGGGGCGCCACGGTGCCGAAAACCGTGCCGGTCAAAGTGAAGCTGATCGACCGCAGCAATGCGGCCGGCTTTAGCTGGTAACAGCAGCCGGGTTCGCCCCGCTGCGGCGGGGCGTTCGGTGCGGAGGGCAATGCGGTGACACCTTTACTGGAACTGAAGCGAATAAAAAAGAGCTTTCCCGGCGTGAAGGCGCTGGATGGCATCGATCTGGCCATTCAACGCGGCGAAGTGCACGCCCTGCTGGGCGAAAACGGCGCCGGCAAATCGACGCTGGTGAAAATCATGTGTGGCATCTATCAGCCGGACGAGGGCGATATTTTTATCGACGGCGAGCAGCGCCGCTTTAACAACTATCGCCAGGCGATCGAGGCCGGGGTCGGCATTATTTTTCAGGAATTCTCGTTGATTCCCTACATGAGCGCCATCGACAACATCTTCCTCAACCGGGAGATCAGGAACCGCTGGGGCCTGCTGGATCGGCGGGCGATGCGGCGCAAGGCCGAGGCGATCTTCAAGCGGCTGACGGTGGCTATCGATCTCGATTGCCCGGTGGAGCAGCTGAGCGTGGCGCAGCAGCAGTTCGTTGAGATCGCCAAGGCGCTGTCGCTGGAGGCGCGGGTGCTGGTGCTGGATGAGCCGACCGCCACGCTGACGCCAGGCGAGGCCGAGCACCTGTTCAGCGTGATGAACGATCTGCGGCTGCTGGGCGTCGGCATGGTGTTTATCTCGCACCACCTGGACGAGATTTTCACCATCTGCGATCGCATCACTGTGCTGCGCGACGGCGCCTACATCGAAACGCTGGCCACCGGCGACACCAACGTGGAAGAGCTGGTGCGGCTGATGGTCGGGCGCAAAATCGAGAACGCCTTCCCGGTGAAACAGCACCCGGTCGATACCGCGACGGTGCTGCTGGAGGCGGAGATCCAGCGCGAGAAGCACGGCGCGACCGACCGTTTTCACCTGCACAAGGGCGAGATCCTCGGCTTTGCCGGGCTGGTGGGCTCCGGGCGCACCGAGACCGTCTCTGCGCTGATCGGCGCCAGCCGCTGCCACCGCAAACGCGTCAGCCTCGGCGGCCAACCGGCGGCGCTGCGCTCCCCAGCGCAGGCGCTGGCGCAGGGCATCGGCCTGCTGCCGGAGAGCCGCAAAACCGAGGGCCTGGTGCTGCCGTTCTCGGTGGCGCAGAACGTCACCCTCAACCGGCACCACCGGCGCGGCAAGATCTTCGTCAGCGCCCGCAAGGATCGCGACGTGGTGCAGCGGCTGATCCGCGCCGTGGGGGTGAAAACTCCGGACGCCGAGACCGCCGTCAGCACCCTGAGCGGCGGCAACCAGCAGAAGGTGGTGATCGCCCGCTGGCTCAACAACGACTGCAACATCCTGATCTTCGACGAGCCGACGCGCGGCATCGACGTGGGCGCCAAGGCCGAGATCTACCAGCTGATGCAGCAACTGACCCAGCAGGGCATCTCCATCATCATGATTTCTTCCGAACTGCCGGAGATCATCGGCGTGTGCGACCGCGTGCTGGTGTTTCGCGGCGGCCACATCGTCGCCGAGCTGACCGGCGATGACATCGAATCCAACCACATCATGCTTCACGCGACCGGGAGTGCCTTATGATCGGAATTGAACAACCCGCCGTGGCGCGCCGCGCCGCCGGCCCCAGTCTCGGCAAGCGCTGGGAAAAACTGCTGCATCACCCGGCGGTCTTGCCGTTTATCGGCTTCGCTGTCCTGTTCGTGCTGATGAGCCTGCTGAACGACAGCTTCCTCAGCGTCAACAATCTGACCAACGTGGCGCGCCAGGTGTCGATCAACGCCATCATCGCGGTGGGCATGACCTGCGCCATTCTGACCGGCGGCATCGATCTCTCGGTGGGGCCGGTAATGGCGCTGGCCGGCTCCGTCGCCGCCGGGCTGATGCTGGCGGCGGTGCCGATTCCGCTGGCGATGGTGGCGGCGCTGGCGGTCGGCGCGCTGTTCGGCCTGGCCAACGGCGCCTGCATCGCCTACCTGCGCATGCCGCCGATCATCGTCACCCTGGCGTCGATGGGCATCGCCCGTGGCCTGGCGCTGCTCTATACCGGCGGCTACCCAATCTCCGGCCTGCCCGACGTCTTCTCCTTCTTTGGCCGCGGCACGGTGCTGGGCATTCAGGTGCCGATCCTGATCATGCTCGGTGTGTACGTGCTGGCCTGGCTGATGCTCAACCAGCTGCCGTTCGGCCGCTACGTCTACGCGATGGGTGGCAACGAAGAGGCGGCGCGCCTGAGCGGCATCCGCGTGCCGCGCTACAAGATGCTGGTGTACGTGATCAGCGGACTGACCGCCGCGCTGGCCGGGCTGGTGCTGACCTCGCGCCTGATGAGCGGGCAGCCTAACGCCGGCGAAGGCTTCGAGCTGGACGCTATCGCCGCCGTAGTGCTGGGCGGTGCGGCGATCTCCGGCGGGCGCGGCGCCATCGTCGGCACGCTGGTGGGGGCGATGATGCTCGGGGTGCTCAACAACGGCCTCAATCTGATGAACGTGTCGCCATATATCCAGAACGTGGTGAAGGGCGGCATCATCCTGGCCGCCATCTACCTCAGCTCCGTGCGGCGCAAATAGGAGGCGCGATGTCAGTCTTTCTTGGCATAGACGTCGGCGGCACGGTGATCAAGGCCGGGCTGTACCGGGCAAGCGGTGAAGAGCTGGCGATCGCCGAGCGCGACGGCGCGGCGATTGCCGCACAGCCGGGCTTCAGCGAACGCAATATGGACGCGCTGTGGGATGATGTTTGCGCGGCGATCCGCCAGACGCTGCACGCGGCGGGGCTGGAGGCCGGGCAGGTGCGCGGCGTCAGTTTCTCGGCGCACGGCAAAGGGCTGTACGCCATCGACCGCCACGGCAAACCGGTCGGCAACGGCATCCTCTCTTCGGACAACCGCGCGGCGGCCACGGCGGCTGAGCTGCGCCGCACCGGCGTGGACGCGCAGACCTACCCGCGCAGCCTGCAGCCGCTGTGGCCCAGCCACCCGGCGCTGCTGCTGCGCTGGCTGAAGCAGCAGCAACCGGCGCAGTACGCCGCTGTCGATCGCATCCTGATGGCGCACGACTACCTGCGCTTTCGCCTCACCGGCGAGGCGGCGGCCGAGGTGACCAACATCTCCGGCAGCAACCTGTTTAACCAGCACAGCGGCGCTTACGATCCGGCGCTGATGGCGGCCTTCGGCATCGAAGAGGCGCAGGAGAAGACCGCGCCAACGATCGGCTCGGCGCAGCTGGCCGGGCGGGTGACGGCCTCTGCGGCGGCGCAGTGCGGCCTGCGAACGGGCACTGCGGTGTACGGCGGCCTGTTCGACGTGGTGGGCGCGGCGCTCAGCTCCGGCGTGGCCGACGATCGCACGCTCAGCGCGGTGGCGGGCACCTGGTCGATCGCCACCTGCGTGACCGAGCGCATCATTCCCGCCGATTACCCCTATGCCTGGGGGCGCTACTGCATCGACGGCCGCTATTTCGTGCACGAAGGCAGCCCGACCTCGGCCGGCAACCTGGCCTGGTTCCTGCGCCAGTTCTGCGCCGACGACCGGCAGCGCTACACCCAGTTCAACGCCTGGGTGGCCGAGCGCCGCGAGCAGCCGAGCGGGCTGCTGTTCCTGCCTTATCTGTACGGCTCCAACCTCGGCGGCAACACGCCGGGCGGGCTGATCGGCCTGAGCGCCCACCACGAGATGGCGGACGTGGTGCAGGCGATCTACCAGGGCATCGTGTTCTCGCACCTGATCCATCAGGAGCGCATGGTGCAGCTGAATCCGCGCATCGAGCGGGTGCGCATGACCGGCGGGCCGACGCAGTCCGAGGTCTGGATGCAGATGTACGCCGACGCCGGCAACCTGCCGCTTGAGGTGGTGGAAACCCGCCAAGGAGGCTGCCGCGCCGCCGCCCTGTGCGCCGCCGTCGGCGCCGGGGAGTACGCCGGGTTCACAGAGGCGATCGCTGCCGCGCCGCCCAAACTGCGCTGTTATTATCCCGCGACCGCCGCCCACCGGCGCCTGCGCGCCCAGCAGGCGCGCTATCTGGCGGTCGCTCAGGCTTTGAGTGAGGTGACTGATGCAAACGACTAACGCCGCCTGTCTGGGGCTGTATGAAAAGGCGCTGCCCGCCGATCTGAGCTGGCCGCAGCGGCTGGCCACCGCCGCCGAGCTGGGCTTTGAATTTGTGGAGATGTCGATCGACGAACAGCCGGCGCGCCAGCAACGGCTGGACTGGGATCGCCGCCAGCGGCTGGCGTTTATCCAGGCGCGGCTCGACAGCGGGGTGACGGTGCCGAGCCTGTGCCTGTCGGCGCACCGGCGCGACCCGTTCGGCAGCGCCGACGCCGCCACCCGCGAACGGGCGCGGGTGCTGATGAGCAAGGCGCTGGAACTGGCGACGGATCTCAGCATCCGCAACATCCAGCTGGCGGGCTACGACGTCTATTACGAACCCGCCGATCGCCACAGCCGCGAGCGCTTTATCGAGGGCATGCAGTGGGCGGCGGCGCAGGCCGCCAGGGCGCAGGTGATGCTGTCGGTGGAGGTGATGGACACGCCGTTCATCAACAGCATCAGCAAATGGCGCGACATCGCGCGCCACGTCAACAGCCCGTGGTTCACGGTGTATCCCGATCTCGGCAACCTCAGCGCCTGGGGCAACGACGTCGCCGCCGAGCTGGCGCTGGGCATCGGCAGCATCACCGCCGTGCACCTCAAAGACACCGTCGCGGTGGGGCCGGGCAGCGCCGGGCAGTTCCGCGACGTGCCGTTCGGCGAGGGCTGCGTGGACTTCGCCCACGCCTTTTCCGTGCTCAACGCGCTCGGCTATCGCGGCCCCTACCTGCTGGAGATGTGGGCGCGCGAAGACGGGCAGGACAAGCAACGCATCGCCCAGGCCAAGGCCTGGATCGAACAACAGATGAATGGGGGAGGCATCGCATGCTGAACGAACTCAAACTGCAGGTGCTGGCCGCCAACCTCAGCCTGCCGGCATACGGGCTGGTGACCTTTACCTGGGGCAACGTCTCGGCGATCGATCGCCAAAGCGGGCTGGTGGTGATCAAACCTTCGGGCATCGCCTACGAGGCGATGACGCTGGAGGATCTGGTGGTGGTGGATCTGGAGGGCAAGGTGCGCGAAGGGCACCGCAAACCCTCATCCGACACCGCCACCCACCTGGCGCTGTACCGCGCCTTCGCCGATATCGGCGGCGTGGTGCACACCCACAGCCGCAACGCTACCATCTGGGCGCAGGCCGGGCAGCCGATCCCGGCGCTGGGCACCACCCACGCCGACTACTTTTACGGCGACATTCCCTGTACCCGGCCGATGAGCGAGGCGGAGATCGCCGGCGATTACGAAGGGGAAACCGGCAAGGTGATCATCGAGACCTTCAATCAGGCGGGGCGCGATCCGCAGCAGGTGCCGGGAGTGTTGGTTTACTCCCACGGCCCGTTCGCCTGGGGCAAGGACGCGGCGGATGCGGTGCACAACGCGGTGGTGCTGGAAGAGGTGGCGATCATGGCGATGGCGACGCGCCAGCTGGCGCCGGCCATCGCCCCGATGCAGCCGGAGCTATTGGATAAACATTTCCTGCGCAAGCACGGCAAACACGCCTACTACGGGCAATAGCGCCCGTCAGCGATTCAACAGCGAGCCGGTGAAGAACTCTCTGCGCACCGGCAATTCGCCGCGCGGGCTGTGAATGGCGCTGAACAGCAGCTCCGCGGCGATCTCCCCCAGTTTCTGCGTATCGTGATACACCCCCGGAATGTGCAGGCCGTAAGCGCCGGCGCGCGGCGGCTCGTCGATCGAGAAGAATTTCACTTGCTCATAAAGCCCCATCTCGTGGCAGATGGCGATGGCGCCCAGCGTGATGATGCCATTCAGGCCGATGATGTAATCCGGGCGATTCTCCGGCTGCGCCAGATAGGCGCGCACCTCGCTCTCTTGCGAGGTGAAATCATAATCGCCGTTGATGATATGAATCTCACGCCCGCTGCCCTGCAAGGCCGCGACGATGCCGGCGGTGCGCGTTAGCGTAATTTCCGAATCCGCCGGGCCGCCGATAATCAGCAGCTTCTGCTCCGGCTGCTCCGCCAGATAACGCCCGGCCAGCACGCCGATCTCGCGGTTATCGAGGAACACGCCGCTCAGCTGCTGATCGTAAAGATCGCGGTCGATAAGGATCAGCGGCACGCCGTACACCTCGGCCAGCTCGAGATAGGCGGGGCGGTAGCGCTTGTCGTCGCGCACCGCCGACAGCAGGATGCCGCGCGCCTTGTAGCCGAATAGCGCCTGAATGGCGCGCATTTCCGCCTCTTCGCTGCCGTCGGTGTCGAACAGCATGATCTGGTAGCCCTGCTGACGCGCAATGCGCGACACGGTCTTGATCAGGCCGGAATAGAACGGGTTGTACATGCTGCTAGTGACGATGCCGATAATCTGGCTGCTGCTGCTTTTCAGCCCCTGCGCGAACGCGTTGGGTACATAGTTCAGCTCTTTGGCGATGGCGTGAATGCGCTCGCGGGTTTCCGGCTTGACCAGCTCGGGCTTATTGAAGGCGCGGGAAACGGTGATATTGGTCACCCTGGCGCGGCGGGCGATATCCACGATAGTGGCATTGGGATTGGCTTTCGACACCGTCTTTCCTTGCGTTATGCCTCAACAGATCCCTTATTGTAGGGAAAGGGCGGGGGCGGTGCTAGGGGGGAGTTGGGGGGAGGGGAGTGGCGGGAAGGGAAATAATAGAATGAAATCAGGGGTAATAATGTTGCTGGTTTATTAATTGTGGGCTTAATCATTTCATGTGGCTATATTTTATTGATGGAGAGTTTGGTAAGGTGTGTTTTATGTTCGAGGTTAGGTATCAATGGCTGTTTTGTGCCAGGAACAGACGTTACTTACCTCGCGATATATTAATTTATGGTGAGCTGGTCACATGTTTGGTAAACATGTGTCAAATATTTAGTGGTGTAAGTGAATATCGACATCAGATTGCTGAAATAATGATGCAGAACGCGGCCTAATTAATTAGGGCGCAACTGCGCCCTTTAATAACCCGTCATGTGATAAACCCAATCTTTTGTCTGCCGTCTAATTTCACGACTCAATGTTTGGGGCAGTATTTCATTTGGAGTTCGGTCGCCCTTAATCCAATTAAAAGCATGATTGAACATATAAAGCAATATCGCCTCGTTATTCTCAAAGTAATCGATAGCTTCTTCTATAAGGGGAGCTCTTAGCACCAGCCTTCTATCATGAGATACAGCATCTTTCAGCTTTTCATAATCGATGAAATGATGGTTGAATATGTCAATTTCGCTATTAAAAGTTATATAGTCCTTGTGTTCATCTTGGAGGTAATAGTCTTCCTCTACAAAATTATCTAAGTCATGTTGTTCTAAATCATCTAATAATGATTTGGCGAGCCTTATCAGATCTTTGTCGGATTCTGAAAGCATTGCCATCCTCCAGGAATTTTTGGATTCAACACATAATTTATCTGAATCTGTGAAGGTGACTTTTTTGGACTGGTGTCCTTTTGAGGTTATTTCTTGAACTATTTCATCCAGACATTGTTTTGAAAATGGCTTCCAGAACATCTCAGGATCATTATGGCTATCCGCCATTACGATGGAGACCAAAACAACTTGAGTTTCCAACTGTTGCCAGTACATAAAGTCAGATAGATCGATCTGTATATCAGGGGTGTTTCCAACCGTTGATTTAATTTGAACCGCAAAAAAGTCCCCAGTTGATATTTCATCTTCAAAAATTTCAACTTGAGCATCTATGCCAACATCAATATCAAGCAATCGGCAAGGCCAATTAAAATAGCGAACTATCCAATAAGCAAAATATAGCTCACCTGCTCTTCCTGTTACTCCGGTGCTTTTGTATTTTTTCATAGCTTAGCTCATAGCTCTTCCTTTTCTCTGAGTTAGACAGGTTACACCCTAGCTAATTGTCTGCCAACTGAATGGTTAATATGAATTGCAACTGTTCCTGTAGTCACTTTCGTGAGAGCAGACCACAAAAGTGACTACTTCCGCTCTTCGCTCAAAGCTGTCGCTCTAAATGCCATCAGTCAAAGCACTCAACTAGCGCTAACAGCGATGGAGCAAAGGTGGGGAAGGGGTCACTGGGGGAAAACAACGAGCTCCGCTTAAGAACGAAAAAACAACATAGGTGATGAGCTCTACGCTCGACTACCGTAACAACACCGCTAATTTGCCAGTGATTTTCCACCGCCAATCCAAACACACCGCTAATCTAGCTGCGACTTTTCACCCACCAACCCCCCGCCACAATCCCGGCAACAGCGCCAACGTCTCATCAATCAGCGCCCGTCGGTCACTGCCCGGCTTCCAGATGGTGACCATGGTTTGGCTGATCCCCTGGCTGCCGACTTCGGTGCGCAGCGTGTTGACGTTTTTCCACCGTTCGGCATGCATGTGCGTCGGCAAGAATCCCCAGCCGCAGCCTTGTTCAAGCAGGGCGCGCAGCATCTCCAGTTCGTTGGTGAAAATGGTATGCCCCGAAATTTGCAGGCGGCGCGCCACCGGCTCGTCAGAGTCCGGGTGCATGATCACCTGCGGCGTGAGCGAGAGCTCCAGCAGCGAAAGCGGCTGTTCCGCGCCGGGGAAAAGCGTTTCGGCGGCGTAGAAATCCATCTCTATAGCCCCTAAGGCGCGCCACTCCATGGTGTCGCCCACGCTGCGGTTGCGCGCCTGGCAGATGCCCAGATCGGCCTGGCCGCTTGCCAGCAGGCTTTCCGCTTCGTCGCGCGAGGCGTTAATCAGGCTCAGCCGCGTGTGGCGCTGGGCCATAGCGGCAATCAACGCCTGCAGTAATGTGCGGGGCGTAAAGGGATCGTAGACCAGCGAGATTTCCTGCGCCGCGCTCTTCGGCACGTCTTTGGCAAATGCCTCAAACGCCTTCACCTGGCGCATCAGCAGGTGCGCCTGGCGCTGCAGCTGTTCGCCTTCCGGTGTCAGGTGCAGGCTGCGCCCCTCGCGCAGGAACAGCGCATAGCCCAAGCCATCCTCGAGAAAATCAATCAAATCGCGCAGCGTCGTGCGGTCTTTGCCCAGTTTGAGCGCGGCCTTAGCCAGGCTGCCGTGCTCGGCCACGGCGGTGAAGGCTTCCAGTTGGGCAAAGGAATAAATCAGGCTCGGCACGCGGTTCCCCCGTCGATTTTGCGGGGGATTTTCCCCCATTAGGCGTTTTTTATTATAGGCCGCGTTTTTTTAAGCTGAACGCCTTCCTGAGCTAAGCGAGAAAAAATATGAAAAGCAAAGTGTTTAACCGCAGCCTGCTGGCGGGCGTTGTCATCAGTCTCTGCAGCGGTCTGTTGGCGCCCGCCGCGCTGGCCGCCTGTGCGGGCACCGAACTCAGCGCCTGTCCGGCGCCTTTCGATGCGCAATTGCCGGACACGCACAAGATGCTCACCTGGAGCCAGAGTGATCGGGTGATCGGTTTTCGTAACGACTACCGCAACTATGCCGGGGATGTGTTTCATCACGGCAATGCCGCACCGCTGCCGGCTGCCGCTAAACCGTTAAAGGACGCCAGTTATCGGGTGAATGGCAAAACCTACAGCCTGCAGGACTATCTGCAGCGCCAGAACGTCAGCGGCATGCTGGTATTGAAAGACGGCAAAATCGCCTGGAAATATCTTGGGGAGGGCAATACCGACGCCACGCTGTGGACGTCGCGCTCGGTGGGCAAATCCGTGGTCGCCACGCTGGTGGGCGTGGCGATTAAACAGGGCAAAATCCGCTCGCTCGACGATCTCATCACGCAATACGAACCCGATCTGAAAGGCACCGCGTGGGACGGCGTGACCCTCAGGCAGCTGATCACCCACACCTCCGGCGTGGCGTGGAATGAGGATTACACCAACCCGAAATCGGACTTCGCGCAGCTGACCGAGTGTGAAGCCAGGCCCGGCACCTACGCCTGCGTGCGCAAGCTGGTGGCCGGCTTGCAGCGTGCGCACCCTGCCGGGCAGAACTGGTCTTACTCCTCCGGCGGCGCGTGGCTGCTGGGCGACGTGCTGGAGCGCGCCACCGGCATGCCGCTGGCGGCCTATCTGCAGCAAAGCATCTGGCAGCCGTACGGCATGGCGAGCGACGGCGTGTGGCATGCCTACGCCAAAGGCCAGCACGACGTGGGCGCGCACGGCTTTAACGCCACGCTGGAAGACTGGGGGCGTTTCGGTGAGTTCATTCTGCATAACGGGACGTTGCCGAACGGCAAACAGATCTTGCCGGCTGATTGGGTAGCCCAGTCGGCCAACTGGACGCGGGCGGCGGGTTCGGTGTCGGCGGCGCACCCCAACGGCATTTACGGCTACCAGTGGTGGAACAACGAAGTGCCGGTGAATGCGACCAACGTGGAGCCTGTTCCACAGGCCTCCCTCAAGCATTCCCTGTGGGCGCTGGGGATCTTCGGCCAGATGATCATGGTCAATCAGGCGGAGAATCTGGTGATCGTCCAGTGGTCCACCTGGCCGCAGGCGGAGCCTTCTTTCAGCGCGCAACCGCTGGAGGCGTCGCTGATGTTTAGCGCGATAGCGAAGGAACTGCGTTAACTCTACGTAGCAAGCAGGGGCGGTTGCCATTTCGCCCCTGTTCGAAGGCGATGGCATAAATGCGCTCGTGCATATAACAGCGCGGAAATGGCGATCTGGGCTATGCTTTTCACCACACTACTTTGCGCCGAAACGGGCGTGACAAAAGTGCGACTTGTCAGGCTAGGTTGAAGTTCTTTATCGAACGGCTCTTCACAGGAGTGGTTAAATTGAAAATCGATTGGCATAGCGCATTGCTAACACGCGCTACGATCGTGGATAAAAGCTACAAAAATACGCAAAACGTCCGTCGTTTCATGGTTGAGGCGTGCGGAGAAGATTTTCGCTTCGATCGTGAGTTTATGGCATGGATACGCAATGACATGCCAAAGACGTTAGGTGATGTGGTCGATGAGTGGCGGCGTAGGCGCTCCCTCAACCTTAGCGGATAGGGTGCAACTTGCGGGCCTCTTGGTACTCTTCTTTTCTCGCAAACCTTGCCAAGATCGCCTTTGCACCAGCGCCAGGATCAGTAGCGGCGGGGTGAGCAGCCATTCAGCACCTGCTCAAAGATGTGGAATACATAGTTAGGTTCTTTGGCGATCGCGGGAAAGTGCTCTTGTTGTGAGCGGGTGCCAATGGAAACGTTACTTGGTGAAACATACATCTGGGCTGAGAAAATTTAGCCAGATGCCATCTGACAGCCCCATATAAATAACAGGCAGCTGTCAGATCTGCGTTGATGAAATTACTGCGCTTCCTTTGCCCCTTTCAAAAGCATGAGCTCGAGTATTTTCTTACACTGTTCATTGTATTCTGAGCCATCTTGGCTGTCTTTTATTTGCCGGTTTACTGCTGTTAACAGCGAAAGATTATTTATATTTACCGGATTAGGATTCGCACCCCGATTGAGCAGTAGGGCCATGTGTTCAAAGGCTGAGCTAAAAAAAGCATCCATTAATAAGGTTTGTTGCAAGGAGTCTCTGATATTAATGTCCGCTCCGTAATCCAGCATCACCTTTAACGTTTCAGTGTTTTTGGCTTTGATTGTTTGGAATACAATGGGCTCATTGAATACCTTATCTTTTGCGTTTGGCGGTAAACCGCCGTCGAGCATGGCTTTGACCCAAATCCCCTTGTCGGCTTTCATGACGAACTCCGCTGGGCTGCTTCCCCCTTCTGGTCTGGGCTGCAGCGGGTCTGCGCCAGCTTTTACCAGGTCGGTTATTATTTTCAGCCTTTCCGGCGTGTTTTTATCGTAGATTGAGTTCAACACCGACCAAAACAGCAGGGTCATGTCCGCCTTAACCTGTCGGTTCAGTTCTTCCTTGCTGACAGAGGGAAGTTTCTCTTTCAGTTTCACTTCATCGCCATCATAAATCAGCTGTGCGATGTCCAGTTGACGGCCTTCAAAAAAATCCTGTGGCTCATATTCCATGTTTTTTTTGCATCCTTGCATCATGAGAACAGTAAACAGTAACGCCATGGCCATTATCAACTTGCTCATATTCTCCCCCTGATAGTGGCGACGTCCTCGTCTTTCTGATCTTCAATCAACGTTATTGTCTGGTCAATACCGTGTTTATCGAGCAGGGTTCCTGTCCCACCGGCAAGCGTGTGCGGTATGCCAACGGCATCAGGCACCACCAGCGATGACCACTCTTTCAAGGTGAAAGGCAATGCTACGCCCCAGGGTTTTTGCAAAGCATCGGGTAGGGCATTTTTTAAAAGCTCATAATCACTTTCGTTATTAACCTCCTGTAACGTGGTTAACAGTTCTCCCTCAACTCGATAGGCCTGTATGTTCTTGGCTGAACCAATCATCTCAGCTCCGTATTTCCCTACAGTTCCATGATGGAGTCCGGCTGCATTAAACGTCCAGGCGGGTTTCCCACTGGTCATTGATGCAGCTGAGGCCATTCCCCCGCCCAATGAATGACCAGAAATATCGACGCCGGAGGAGTTCTTTACTTGTAATCCTATTTTAACCGCCTGTTTATAATAATCAGAGCTCGCCCCCATCCCCTGAGCACCATTATTTATCCAGTCATTCACATTTTTAATTCCTGACAAATCGCCCTAAGGGCCTTTTTGGCGGCGCTGCCGATTCCCTCCGGGAACTCTGGCGCTCTTGATCCTCTGAACACGACCGTTGGGTTCATCTCTTTACCAAAAACGGTGCTATCAGGTTGATATACCCTTGCCAAAAAATCCGGAGATTCATCTCTGTCGAAGAGCATATTTCTATTTAACCCAATTTTACTCAGGGCCGCATTATCGTTACTGATATCTTTCCAGCCTTCAGGAACGCCGGGTGTATCCTTTAGTGGATTCGTGGTCTTGTAGATATTCTCCGCCAGCTTTGCCTTCTCGACGGCGACATTGTTTGCCGCCAGGCGTTCCGAGGCGATTCGGGCGTCCGGATAGATACTCCGTTGCCCGCGGCCAATGAGGTATTTTCGCTCCTGCCAACGCTGCGCCTTGGTCAAGGGCTCAGACACGACCTGCTGTGAAACTCTTCCGCCCTGCACCGGGATATCCGGGCGAAGAGCCGGTTTGGCCCGCGTGACTTGTGCGGGGAAGACGGACGGGCGCGCCCGGCGGCCACCGTAAGACTTCACGGCCTCCTCGTACTGCCTCACTATCCTGTCCACCGGGTAGTTGGGCTCTTGTCTCCCCTGCGGTATCAGGTAGCCGTCGATGTCGGCGTAAAATGGTCCCATCGTCGCCAACACACCGGGCCGGGTTTCGACCGCTACGACAACGCCGCTCATCAGGTCGCTCTGCACTCTTGCGCGCAAGTTAGAGCTTATTCCGTTTTGCGTAACGCCAACTTCACGGCGGATCCGTTCACCACCGCGAAAACCAGAGAAAAGCGACAGAATGTCTTTGTCCGGCATGTATGAAAGGCCGTGACAGGCGCGGGAAGGGCTGACTATACGGGGGAATTCATCAGGTGAAATAATATCATCGGCGATATACAGCAGTTTCAAACGGGAAAACATAGTGTGTCTCTTCCTTTGCTTGCTGCGTCTTGGCCAATTCAGGCGGGCGCTCGCACTCCTTGCACTCGATGGCGCCCTGAGGGGGCATGTTATCGAACGGCAGTCAGCAGTAGCTAACGGCGCATAGGACACCAGATAAGGGATGATAACGGCTCAGGCCAATTTGTAAAGCCGGCCAATTATTAACCGGAAAGTTCTTGTTTTCCGAAGGCTGCCAGAGGGGGGAACTCCGCCGCTCAAATCGATAAACCAACGCCAGGATCAGTAGCGGCCGGGATGTGTGTCTCTATCTGTCCTTAACGCTATCAATCTTTGCCATACCAGGATTTAAAATACTTTAGGAAACTGTAGGCCACGGCATAAAACCCAGTAACGGCGCCGACTTTGCCTTCCTTCCATGCGCCGCTCAGTACGTACCATTTGAAAAACGCGCCGATCGCGCTTACGACGCCACGAAATATCGAGGGCCTGATGTCTCGGTATTTGACTACCCTTGTCGTATAGCTATTGAGCTTATTGAGTATTTCATGGAGAGAATAAAAAGTATCGTGCTTAACATTGCCGGGAATGACCGACGTGTGAATATAGCCTTCAGCGGCATCATCTACCGGAGCATCATTGAACCTGACCTGTGTTCTATTGAACAGTCGAACGGGGTAGTCCGGTGAGGAGATGGGATAAATCGTTCTGACTGGCTGCCCGAGTACAAACCAATTCCTTTTTATTCTATAGGCTTGCTGTGGTGGCGGGTTTGCCTGCGATTTGAATGTTAAAATGGACGCTATGGTTTCGGCATCAAGGATTTCGTCGCTGTCCAGGCACAGTACCCAATCATGGTGAGATTGAGAAATCGCAAAGTTCATTTGTCGTCCATGCGTTTCGAAACGATGGTAAATAGGGCTTATTCCAAAGCTTTGGCAAATAGACAGCGTTTTATCCGTACTGCCGGAGTCCACCACAATCCACTCATCCGCAATGCCCATGAGTGGAGAAAGCACCTCGTGTAATAAACGAGAGGAGTTAAAAGTCAGTATACAAACAGCTATCTTTGCCATTAACTAACATCCTTAAAAATCGCTGAGCAGGTGAGCGCGTAATGTTTTCTCTGGAATGGAAATTGCGATTCTCTTCTTATCCCTTATCAACCTCGGAAAATGCCTAACCCCGCCGATCAAACCGATAAACCAGCGCCAGCGACAATGCCAGGAGTAAAAGCGGCGGGGCGAGGGCGGTGAAGGGCGCGTTGAGGGCGAACAGCAACCCCAGATTGAGGACGATCTGGTAAGCGATGTAGGTCAGCAGCCCGATGATGACGCCGAGCGCTAATCGGCTGCCCATGCCGGGCGCGCGCGGGGCGGTGAAGGTAAACGGGATGGCCAGCAAAATCATCGCCAGCACCAGCAGGGGCTGGCCGAGTTTTTTCCACAGCGCCAGGCGGTATTCGGTGCTGGGCTGCCCCGAGCCCTGCAGGTAATCGATATAGCGATCCAGCTGTTGGAGCGAGAAGCTGCCGGCCGGCAGGGTCAGCTCTTTCAGGCTCGGCACGGCGAACAGCGAGCGCCAGAGCAGGCTGTCTTGCCGCTGAATCGTCTCCTTTCTGCCTTGCCAGCTTTTTTGCATCACGTTGTGCAGCAGCCAGTTGCCGTCGGCGGCGGTGCTGGCGCTGTCGGCGTAAATGTAAGATTCCAGCGCGTGGTTGGCCTGATAGCGGAAGATCTCAATGCCGTGGGGCTGGTCGTTCTCATCGACGGTTTTGACCGTCACAAACTCATTGCCGCGCCGCGCCCACAGCGGGTTAACGGTGACGTCGTTATCGTTCGACTGCGCCAGCGCGTTGTTCTTTATCTGCAGCGCGCGTTGCTGCAGCGGCGAAGCGGCCCATTCATCGAGGGCGCCGAGCGAGAGGTTCATCAGCAGCCCGGCGGCGAGCATCACCAGCGCGATGCGGAATATCGACATCCCGGCGGAGCGGATCGCCGTCAGCTCCAGGGTTTTAGACAGCTGCCCCAGCCCGACGATGCCGCCGAGCAGCGCGATAAACGGCCCCAGATCGACCAGGCTGCGCGGCAGGGTCATCACGGTCACCAGCAGCGCCTGCTGCCAGCGGTAGCCGCCCGGAGTGACGTCCTCCAGCTCGTTGATCAGCGTAAAGGTGGTGAACAGCGGGATGAGCAACCCGGCCGCGGCGGCGAAGCCGATGAACACGTTGCGCATTAGGTAGCGGCTAAAAATGGTCATCGGGAGGGTTTCCGCAGCAGTGATAAGTCGCGCGCCAGCAGCAGGGCGATGCCGACAGCCATTGCTATCGGCACCAGCCAAACGCCGGGGATCGGTGGCAGAGAGCCGTTGGCCACCAGCGTGCGGCAAATGTTGCCGCCATAGAAAATCACGGTAAACAGCACCGTCAGGGGCAACAGCGCGGCGTAGCGCCCCTGTCGCGGCTTGATGCGGCTAAAGGGGATCGCTAGCAGCACCATCAGTACGGTGGTCAGCCCGCGGCTCTCGCGCCATTGCAGTTCGGCGGCGTCGCCCGGATCGGCGGAACGCGCCAGCTCCGCCGGCGAGGCCGACTTGTGCCGGCTTTCGGCGCTGGGCACGAACGGTTTAAGCGCGATATCAAAGTTGTCGTAGTTCTGCCCGTTGTCGTCGGCGCCCTCACGATCAAGCACATAGGCGGTGCCGGTTTTCAGCCGCACGGCGGGGCTGGCGGGGGAGGCGTCGAGCACCTCCACCGACTGCGCGCGATACAGGTTGGTGTGATGGCCGCCGCGCACATAAATCAGGGCGTCCGTCAGGTGGTTGGCCGTTTTGTCGACGTGATTGGCGAGGATCATGCGGCCGTTGCCGCTGACGTTGAATTTGTCGGCCTGCAGGTGGCTCACGTCCAGCACCGATTGCGACTGTTGCTGCAGCTGATAAATATTGGCGTACGCCCAGGGCCTGCCATACAGCGACAGCAGCGTGACCGCGATCGCCAGCGGTACGGCGAGCAGCAGCACCGCCTTGTACAGCCGCAGCGGGCTGGCGCCGGCGGCCAGCATGGCGGTGATCTCCGCATCGCTGTACAGCTGGCTCAGCGCTACCGCCACCGAGACATACAGCGCGACGGGCAATATCATCTCCAGCGCGATCAGCGATTTATAGAAAACCACGTCGGCCACCACCCGCAGCGCCAGCGTGCCGTTGGCTGCGTCGGTCAGGTAGCGCTGGGCGGAGTAGCTGGCGAACATGAAGATCAGAAACCCGGCGATCATCATCACCAGGCGGCGGATCTCAACCGTGATATAGCGTTCAATCAAAGACATGCGTCATCGGCTCCCGGCGGCGTGCGCTTCATGGCGTTTCCTGCGCGATCAGGGTGCGCAGCAGGGCGATCACCTGGTCAACTTCCTGCGGGGTGAGTGCGCCGTCCTTCGCCCACTGCACGCGCCCGGCCTTATCCAGCACCACGATGGTGGAGCTCTCCTCCGGCAGCCGCCAGGCCATGCGCCCCAGCCCGTCGCTGTCGACGACGAACTGCGCCCAGGGGTAATGGCGTTTGTTTTTCTCGATCTTGCCGCGCACGAAGAAGCCGGAACCCGGTATCGCGTCGTCGGTGTTAACGATGGTGGTCGGCTGGAAGCGATCGCCCGGCAGGTTCGCGTCCTTAACGGCGTTGATCAGCAGCGAGTTCTTCTTTTTGGCTGAGGTGCGCCCGGCGATGTACTGGATCACCCGCACCTTGCCCGCCAGTTTTGCGCTGTCCCACGGCCGGTAGCTGAAATCGCCGTTGCGCAGCAGCAGCTCGCCGCGATCGGCGATGGCGATCGGCGCCACCGGCCGGCCATGCACGAAGTTATGCGCAGATGCCGCCAACGGCGACAGCAGCAGCGCAAGGGCCAGCAAGCGAGGTAACGTCATCATGGCTCCGTACAACCCGCTTATCTGCCCGCCGCGATGGCCGGCTGGGAAAACGACAGCGGAAAGCGCGCCAGCAGCAGCTCCAGGCGCTGGCGGATGTCGATATCCAGGATCGCCGGCCGATCATAGATATCGCCGCCGGCCAGCTTGTCCGCCACCATCACGTCATGCCGGTCACCCATCAGGCCGTTAATCGCCGCCAGGAAGCGCGAGATCTGCCGGGCCTCGCGGTTGTCCGGATCGATCGATCTCAGCGTGTCGTAAAACGAGACCTGGCGGCTGACGATTTTGCGCACGTCGTGGAACTGATGCCCGGTCAGCGCCGGGCCGGCGATCAGCGTCTGCAGCTGGCGCATCTGCTCCTGGCGGTAGGCGATAAAGCCCTGTGCGCTTTCCAGGCGGGTGTGGCGCAGCGCATAGCGCACGTAAGACCATACCGGCTTGCTGAGCAGCAGCCGCAGCAGGTTGCCGTACAGCGTGAGGTTCTTCTGGTTGCCGTTGCGAAACGCGTCCTGAAAATGGCCGAGCACCACGGTGGTGGTGTGGAACAGGCGGTTGGCGCGGTGGGGCGCACCGTACAGCTGCTGAGCGAAGCGCAGGTGCTTGTAGCGGGCGCGGATATATTTGTAGCGCATGCGGGTAGCCGCCGCCAACTGCGGGTCTTGCAGGAAACCGTTCACCAATTGCAGCAGCTCGCGGCGGGAAAAACCGTCTTCCCAAAACTGCAGGCACAGCGCGTAGTTGTCCCGAATGCTCTCGGGGGAGCATTCCAGATCGATCTGCTGCGGCAGGCTGATATTCGCCTCGACCAGGTCATCCTCTTCCACCGCGACAAACAGCGCCTGGGTGGTTTCGGCGGAGAACTTCTTCCAATTCGTGATAGCGGTCATTGATTACTCTCTTTGGGCACATTCAGCCCCAACATAAAGCGATTGCGGTAGGCGCCGATCGTCGGTATCAGGGATAACAGCACGTCTAAACATTGCCCCAGTAAATAAGCGAAGGCGGCGCCCTGCACGCCGAAGGCATACGCCATCGACACCAGCAGCGCAATGTAGGCCGCCGAGGCCGTCGCCTGCGCGATCAGGAAAGCGCGCTGCTTGCCTGCCATAAACAGTAAGGATTCCTGCGGGAAGCCCATCATGGAGACGATGATCGCGCCCAGCATGATTTGAATCAGGTCATAGGCTTCCAGGTATTGCTGCCCGAAGACGGCGGAAATGAGCGGTTTGCCCACCAGCAACATCAACACCGCGACGGCCAGGCCGATGCCGCCGGCCAGCAGCGAGGAGCGCAGGCCCAACAGCCACGGGGTCTTGGTGCGCGGATCCAGGCGCATGATCTCGGGATAGAAGCTTTTTTCCAGCAGCTTGGCCGGGGTGCCCGTCGCATCGAAGAAGGTCATGGCGATCTTGAACAGCCCGGCGGCGGCCGGCCCGAGCACCACGCCCACCAGCACGGTGGTGCAGGAGTTGCGCGCGGCCCAGATGGTATGGGCGATGTTGGTGGTCCAGACGAAGTTCCAGGCGCCCTCGATGCGGCGCGCGACGTTGAACAGGCGTGGCCTCAGCGCGCCGTGGATATCGCGGCGGCGCAGTTCGCGCGCGGTGAACCACCAAAACAGCGTGCCGCCGATCAGGTTAGAGGCGTACCAGGTGACGATAAAGCCGGGGAACCCCAGATCGAAATAATAGGAGATGACGCTGCCCACTGCCTGCAGGAACGGCTTGATCGCCTGCTGGATGGCGATGAGATCGAAGCGGTTGAAGGCGCGCAGCACGCCGGTCGGCGTGGACGAGGTCATCGACGGGATCAGGGTGCAGTACAGCATGGCGAGCCAGAAGCTTTCGCTGTCCAGCCCCAGGGCGTGAGACAAGAACGGCAGCATGATCATGCCGCCCAGCACGGCGATGACGCCGCTGGCGATATCCAGGCCAAAGGAGAAGGCGACGACGTCGCGGAAGCGCCCGGTATTTTGATGCTCCAGCGCCGGGGTGCCGAATTGCACCACAAACTGCCAGGTCTGGAATTTGATGAAATCGCTGACCGCTTTGGTGTAGGCCTGGATCACCACCAGCACGCCGAACATTTCAGGCGACATGCCTTTCCCGGCGCAGGAGAGCGCCAGCAGGCCGAGCAGCGCGCTGGCAACGCTGCCGGAGCCTAAATAGGCGGCATTACGTAAAATGGAGCGAAACGCGCCATCGGAAAACCACCGTTTCATAACCAAAACCAGCCGTTATCGTTGTTTTGCTGCATTTTTTGTTCCGCCGTCATGCGCTTGCCCTGTATGCGTTTAATAAACCTGAGTTTCTTCGCCGGCGTTTTCGCCGGGTTGCCCGATATCGCTCTGTGGGTGCTTCGCGGGATTCACTACGGCGGAAATGGCGTTGAGCGCGTTGCTCAGCACCTCGTCGTAAGGGGCTCTGGCGTCCAGCTCGATGATGCGCGCACCGTTGTACTGCAGGCGCACCATGGCGGCGATCTTGTCTTTCAGCTCTTCATAGCTGTGATCGGGCTTACGGGAAAATGCCGTATCGACGTCGATATCAAGGCGAATGATCAGCGCCGGCCGATAGACGGCCATGCGTTGATATAAACGGCGTTCGCGCGCCGCCAAGCGGCTCAATAGCCAGCCTTTTGCGCGTTCCACGCCGATGCCGGGCCCATCGTAGTAAAAACCTGAAATTTCCGCCTGCGGGTAGCGATCGCTGACCACCAGCACGCCGCTCTGCGCCAGCCGTCGCACCTTGCGCAGGTTGGCGGCGCGCCACAGCGAAAAGCCGTACATGATCAGCGCCGCCCACAGCGCCGGCGGCCTGTTGCTCATGCGCTGAGTTTTATCGGATTTGGCCGCGAGGCGCCGTTCCAACCACACGCCGATGAACGGCAACTTCTTGATTTTGTCGCCGTCTTCGCCGGAGATCAGCCCCAAATAGCGGCGCTCCGTGGGGCGATGTTGCTGCAGGTTTTTCACCAGATCGGCGGTCAGCGTGGACTTGCCCGTGCCGTCGCTGCCCACCACGGCAATCAGCCCGGTGATGCAGGTGGGAGAGGTATCCTGTTCGGCGGTGAGTTTATTTTTTTTCATCTGTTTCGGTACGAAAAGGTTATTTGGCGGCTAGGCATTGGCGGCCCTCAGCGATATTTTAACGGCGCGCAGTGAGGCATCGAAAATACGGTTAGCCGGCTCGCGGCCGTCTAAATCCAATATGTTAGCGCCATTAAACGTCAGGTGCGGGATGACGGCGATCTTTTCACGCAACGCCGCCAGCGAGTGATCGGGTTTACGTGAATAGGCCGTTTGTTCGTCAATATCCAGCCGAATTAATAATAAGGGCTGATAAGACGCCATCCATTGGTACAGCTTTTGTTCGCGCTTTCTCAGCCCGCGGATCCAGCGATTGCCGCCGGCGGTTTTCGCCAGCTGCGGGCCATCGAAACGAAACCCTGCCACTTCGGCCTGCGGATAACGATCGGTGATCAGCAATGCGCCGCTGCGACTTTTCTTCAGCATGCGACGGAATTTATAAACGCGCCAATAGGAGAGTAAAAAAATTACCAGCGCCGTGGCATTATCCGGCGGTGTGGAAGGGCGCTCATGCACGCGTTCCGATTTCTTCAGCAAATAACGCCCGAAGGGCGCGCCAATAATCGGCAGCGAACTGATCCATTCGCCGATGCGCCCGGAAGACTGGCCGAGATACAGCAGTTCGGCAGGTTCTTGTGCCGATAAGGCGTTGACCAGGCTGGCAGCTAACGTGGATTTTCCCGAGCCGTCACAGCCGGTTATCGCTATTACGCGCACGGGCGAGCGATCAGATGAAGGTCTTATCTGCTGACTCACAATAATTGATCCAATGCGAAAAAAACTATTGTATTCCAATACGCCTTGGGTTCAAGATATTTATTGTGCTTTGCTGCGATAAAATAATGAGATTGGTATTCTTGTTCGCTATTTGAATTGATATTTATGGCGTTCGTTCTTGTTATTTTGTGCTAATTGTTCGTGCGTGCGCCGGTTTCGCTTTTTATGTTAATTTCCGGCAGGGCTCACGGTGAAAAAAGAGCAGAGGTTTTCCATTTTCGCTTAATATTTTGTGCTTTTTGGCGCCGCGCTACGGTAAATTTTTTCACGTAGCCGCCACGGCAATGATAAGCGATAGGTCGCTTCAAATATGGCACGCCGTTTCTGGTGTATTGAAAGAGAGTCTTATTATGAGTGCAAAATTTCCGCCGCTGATTGCGGTTATCGGCAGCGACGGATCGGGTAAGTCCACCGTTTGTGAACATCTGATCGCGTATATGAAACATTATGGCCCGGCGGTGCAAGTGCATCTGGGCAAACAGGCGGGCAACGTCGGCCGCGCGGCGGCGAAATTGCCGCTGCTCGGGCGCTCGGTGGGCAAGGCTATCGAGAGTAATACCAAAAAAGTCAAAACGAAAAAATCCCGCATCGGCCTGTTGCCGTCGGCGGTGATCATCGCTTTCGTGGGGCGGCGGCTGCTGCGTTTCCGCCGCATGCTGGCGTACCGTCGGCAAGGGTTCATCGTGTTGACCGACCGTTTTCCGCAGGCGCAAATCCCCGGCGCTTACGACGGTACGGTTTTTCCCGTCGACGTGGAAGGGAGCCGTTTTGTCCGTTGGCTGGCGGCGCGCGAGCGGGCGGCGTTCCAATGGATGGCGGGGCAAAAACCGGATCTGGTACTCAAGCTGAATGTCAGTCTGGACGTGGCCTGCGCGCGTAAACCCGATCACCGCAAAGCGGCGTTGGAGAAGAAGATCGCCGTCACGCCGTTATTGACGTTCGAAGGCGCCGACATCGTGGATCTCGATGCCGATCGGCCGATCGAGGAGGTGCTTTCGGCGGCGGAAAAAGCCATCGGGGAATTTATGGCGGCGCAGGGTTATCGCTATTCGGCTGATGGGGTATCAACGGCTGCGCACTGAGGTGCGCAGCGATTCGGCAGGGCGGCGATACCATTTTGGCACCGCCGCCGCGGCCGAGAGGGAAGGCTTTATTTTTTCAGCGCCGCAAAGGCGCGCACGATGGCGTCTATCTCTTCATCGCTGTGCGCGGCATTGACGCTGCAGCGCAACAGGGTGATGCCCGCCGGCGCGGCCGGTGGCAGCACCAGGTTTACATACACCCCGTGGGCGATCAGCTCGCGCCAGAAACGCAATCCTTCTTCTTTTGAACCGATCATCACCGGCACCACCGGGCTGATGCGCGGCCCCAGGGTATACCCCAGTTCGGCGAGGCCGTGGTACAGACGGTGCGCGTTGCTCCACAGCTTTTCCCGCAGCTCGGGATGGCGCGCGATTTTTTGCAGCGCCGTGCGCACCGATGCGATGCTGGACGGCGACGGCGAAGCGGTAAAGATATACGGCCGGCTGCTGTAGCGCAGCACGTCCATCCCTTTGCCGCCGACGGCGAAACCGCCGATTGAAGCCAGGCTTTTGCTGAAGGTGCCCAGGATAATATCCACGTCTTGCTCGACGCCGAGCGCTTCGGCCAGGCCGCGGCCGTGCTCGCCCATCACGCCGAAGGAGTGCGCTTCGTCGACCAGCAGATAGCCGCCGAGCCGCCGCTTGATATCGACGATTTCCACCAGCGGGGCGACGTCACCCAGCATGCTGTAGATGCCTTCCACGATAATGATCGCCTCGCGGGCCCGCTCGCCCAGGCGCACCATGCGGCGCTCCAGATCGGCGGCGTCATTGTGGCGGAAGCGAATAATCTCCGCGCCGCCGAGGGCGCAGGCGTCGTAAATGCTCGCGTGGCTGTCTGCGTCGATCAACACCACGGCGCCCGGCCCCGCCAGGGTGCTGATGACGCCCAGGTTGGCGGTATAGCCGGTGGAGAAAACGATGGCGCTTGGGCGATCGAAGAACTCCGCCAGCTCCCGTTCCAGCGTCAGGTGCGATCCGTAACTGCCGTTCGCCATGCGCGAGCCGGTGGTGCCGGTGCCGAGCGCGGCCAGGGCCGCTTGGCCGGCGGCGATCGCCTGCGCATCGAACGTCAGGCCAAGGTAATTATTGGTGCCGGCGAGGACAATCTTTTGATCGCCGATGCGTCCCTGGGTGGCGGAATAGACTTCGTCGATGCAGGTGCCGAACGGATTCAGACCGGACGTTTGAAATTGCTCACGGTCATTGGCGAGCCGCGCAAACTTATCATACAGTCCCATGGTTTTTCTCCAGATAAGGGCGCAGCGCGTCAAGCAGTTGCTCAGGCGTTCTGACATCAAGCAATATATTGATAGGAATGGAGATATCTAATTCATCTTCCAGCATCATCAGCAGATCCAAGACCCTGATGGATTCCAGGCCAAGATCATTGACGAGATCGCTATCAGGTTTTATTTCCACTCCGCCTTCGACGATACCTTGCAAACACGTCAGGATATAATCCATTACAGCATCGCGATTTAGCATAAGAACGTTGACACACCTCTAATTGGAATAATTAAAACAGCCCTTCGCGCAGTGCGCGCTCCAAACTTACCTGTGGAAACCAATTAATCTGTTGCGACAGCGCGTGATTACTGGCGGACCAGTCGTGATGCGTTAATTCGCGTATTTTGCTGCGCGTCAGCATCGGCTCTTGTTTGACCAGGCGGTTCCACACCACGCTGATATCCGCCAGGGCTTTCAGCAGCGGCAGCGGAATGCCCACCAGACGCACCGGCCCGTGACGCACGGCGGCGCCGATGTCGCGCAGGCGCAGCCAGTTATAGCCTTCGGCCACGCCGTCGCACAGTTCGTAAATATTCGGCTGCGCGGGTTCGGCCTGCACCCATTGGCTGACCGCCTTTGCCAAATCGCTCACGTGCAGAAAAGTGAGCTTGGCCTCAGGCGCGCCCAGCCGGGGCAGTACGCCGCGCAGCAGGCCGTTGAACAGCGGTTTCAGCTCTTTATCGCCCGGCCCGTAAACCGCCGTTGGGCGGAAAATCCCCAGCGCGATATCGCCGGAGGCGGCGATGAGTTGCTGCTCGGCGGCCTGTTTTGAATGGGCGTACCAGGACAGCGCCGGATGGCGGGCCGCCAGCGACGACATGAACAAGAAACGATTGCAGCGGCCGTTTTGCCTGGCCGCCTGCATCAGGTTCAGGCTGCCGGTGACGTTGCAGCGGGTGAACACCGCTTCCGCATGCCCGCGCACCTGGCCCGCACAATGCACGACGTATTCTGCGCCGCGCACCAGCTCGGTGAGCGAGGGCCGATCTTCCAGCGCGCCGGGGATCCACTGCAGGTTGTCCGCAGCGGCTTTTCCGGCTTGCCGCGTCAGGGCGCGCACGTTAAACCCTTGCGCCAGCAGTTCCTGGACGATATGCCGGCCGATAAAGCCGGTCGCGCCCGTCACTGCGACGGTGCCGCTCATTGCGCGAAACCGGCCAGCTGCGGCATTTGCGGATAGAGCGAAGCGCTCAGCCAGCGTTTTTTGGCCTCCGCACGGGCGGGTTTGCCCGATGACGTGCGGGGAATGCTGTGCGGCGGCAGCAGCTCGATGTCCACCGCAATGCCGAACTCGCTTTGAATGCGCGCGCTCAGCGAATGCACGATTTGTTCCCGGCGTTCTTCCGAACTGACTCGGCACTGGATTTGCAAAATGATCCTGGCCGCTTCGTCGTGTTCTTCAGTCACGAAGGCAATCGCATCGCCGGAACGGATTTCCGGTTCGGATTCCGCGACGTACTCGATATCCTGTGGCCAGATATTGCGGCCGCGAATGATGATCAAGTCCTTCTTGCGGCCGGTGACGTACAGATAGCCGTCCAGCAGGTAGCCCAGATCGCCGGTATCCATCCAGCCGGTCACCTGAATTTGCTTCTGAGATTCATCGTCGCAGAAATAGCCGTTCATCAGGCTGGGGCCGGAAATCGTGATATGGCCGACCTGGCGCTCCGGCAGCGGTTGCCCGGTTTCGCTGCGGATCTCGATGCGGTGGCCGGGCAGCGCACGGCCGCAGTTGACGAAGGTCGAGACGGCGCGGGTTTTTTTGCCCGGCGCGACCGCTTTACCCTCGTACTCCAAAATATCGCGGTCGACCGCGTTGGTTTGCGGGCCGGAGCAAGGATCGGAAAAGCTCACCGCCAGGGTGTTCTCGGCCAGGCCGTAACACGGCATGAAGGCTTTGCTGTCGAAGTTGATGCTGCTGAAGTGTTCGCCAAACTGGCCGAGCAGCTCGGCCGGGATCGGCTCGGCGCCTACGCCGGCAACCCGCCAGCTGGAAAGATCCAGATCGGCCAGCTCTTTGGCGTTGCTGCGGCGTAGACACAGATCGTAGCCGAACGGCGGGGCGACGGACACCGTGCCGCGATTCTTGGCGATCAGTTTCAGCCACTGCATCGGGCGCATGGCGAAATCTTGCGTGCGCAGATAATCGACGGACAGCTGGGTCGCCACCGGCGTCAGCAGGAAACCGACCAGGCCCATGTCGTGATAGAAGGGCAGCCATGAAACGCAGCGATCGCCCGCACGCAGCTTGATCCCGTCGCGGCTGATCGCGTTCAGGTTCGCCATGGCCGCCCGCTGGGTAATGATCACGCCGCGCGGGAAGCGGGTGCTGCCCGAGGTGTATTGGAGGTAGGCGATATCGTCGGGCGAAGGCGCGGGCAACGCGATCTCCGGCTCCGGCAAGGCGTTAAAATCCTCGTCGCTGAGGATGTGCATCGCCGACGTGTTTTCCGTGGCTGACGCGATGAGCGGTGTCCACTCTTCGCTGCTGATGATCGCCGCCGGGTTGCAGCTGGCGATCAGCCCTTTCAGTTTGGCGGTGTAGGAGTCGCGCTGGCCCACGCCCATCGGGATCGCCAACGGTACCGCCACCAGGCCGGCATATTGGCACGCAAAAAAGGCTTCGACGAATCCCGCGCTGGTTTCGGCGATAAGCGCCACGCGATCGCCTTTCTTGAGCTTCAGGGACAATAAGCGCCGCGCGCCCGAGATCGCTTTTTGCTGCAGCGTGCGATATTCGAGAACGGTCACGAGTTGATTGCGACGGTCGTAAAAATTCATTCCCGTATTGCCCAGCGCCGCGTAATCCAACGCGTCCACTAAAGTGGGGAAGTCCGCATAGCGCATAGGAAGAGAATGAACGGAACTTGTTTCAGACATAGACAAACTTAGCCATAGATTAAAAATCACCAAAAGAGAAAAATCACTCTTGGCGAGGTAATTGATGTTTTACTATGAATAGGTTTTTGAATAAGTTTGTTATTCAACCATCTTCATTCCGCGAACAGCGTATATTGCCGTGCTTGAGCGGCACGCCGGTTATTAACCGGTCAGAGCGCGAGTAGCCCGTGCTATCAGCCTGAACGGCACCCCGGCGATATACGAGAGGCTATTGTAATATCCGGGTTTCGCCGTTCTTTAGTCTGCATCTGTCGGGCAGGAAATAACTGTCGGCTCATAGGTTATGACCTCATGCATGGCTATCTTGGAACTTAAACACTTCCTAAACAGTATGCCGCAAGAAATCCAAAAGTGAACGATTCATTTAAGGCTAATCTTAAAAAGAGCATTAAGTGGTAAAGATGGCGGCACACCTCCTGATTAAAGTCGGTACACTAAAAACGGCGAGTTTCTTTTGCCATAACAGCACGAAATAATAAAAGAGCACCATTAGCGTAGCCTGGCTGCGCCGCTTTCTGTTTCCTTTTTTTATCAATTATGGACATCACAGGGTGAATGTAGAGCCAATAATGCGCTGATTCACAGGGGGTAATATTCGGTTTTTCTTATCATTGAACCGGAGGCAATACACAATCCAATAAAAGAGAACAGCATAAAAAATGCTAAAGGCGTTGTCGCGCGCTCATTTAATTATTTTATTAAAACGTAAGGCTATTTATGATCCGTATTGAGAAAGTTCTGGATAAACGCGAACTTAAAGAATTTATTGCTTTCCCCTCGCAACTGTTTCGCGATGATCCGAACTGGATTGAGCCGCTGCATATCGAGCGCGAAGAGCACCTGTCAAAGAAGAATCCCGGCACCGACCATATTGAATGGCAGGCATGGGTGGCCAAAAAACATGGCAAAGTCGTTGGGCGCATCACGGCGCAAATCGATTCTCTGCACCGGGAGCTGCATGGCGAGGATACCGGCCACTTCGGCATGATTGACGCCGTTGACGATCCCGCCGTTTTCAGCACCTTATTCACGGTCGCGGAAGAGTGGCTGAGATCGAAAGGCGCGCGTAAAATCACCGGGCCATTCAGCCTCAATATCAATCAGGAAAGCGGCCTGTTGGTCGAAGGGTTCGATACCCCGCCTTCCGCCCTGATGACGCACGCGAAACCCTACTACGCGGCCCAGATAGCGCAACAGGGCTACAGCGAAGGGATTGATTTGCTTGCCTATTGGATGAAAAGAACCGATCTGCATTTTTCGCCGTCGCTGACCCGGATGATGGATCAGGTGCGCAAAAAGGTGACCGTGCGCCGCCTCAATCGCAAGCGCTTTCGCGAGGAGATGCAGGTGCTGCGCGAGGTGTTCAACTCCGGGTGGCAGCATAACTGGGGGTTTGTCCCGTTCACCGAGCATGAGTTCGCCACCATGGGGGATCAGCTGAAGTTTCTGGTGCCCGACGATATGATCCATATCGCCGAGGTGGATGGTGCCCCCTGTGCCTTTATTGTCGGCCTGCCAAACATCAACGAAGCGATTGCCGATCTGCAGGGGCGGTTATTGCCGTTCGGTTGGGCGAAGCTCTTGTGGCGGCTGAAAGTCAGCGGCGTGCGCACCGCGCGCGTGCCGTTGATGGGCGTGCGTCAGGAATATCAATTCAGCCGCATCGGGCCGATTATTGCGCTGTTGCTTATTGAGGCGCTGCGCGAGCCTTTCGCGAAGCGCAATATCGACGCGCTGGAAATGTCGTGGATCCTGGAAACCAATACCGGCATGCGGACGATTTTAGAACGCATCGGCGCAGTTCCCTATAAGCGCTACCGCTTGTTCGAGAAAACGCTTTAACCGGCTGATAACGCATCGCCTTTTCACGTTCTCAGAATAATAACCGCGGCAGGGTATTTTCGGGCGGTGCCGTTTCAGGGGCAGGGTGACGGCGCGTGAGGGAATGCATCGCCTCCTGGAAGAGAACAGTTAAGGTCCTTAATTAATAAACTCGTGATAAATTCACGCCGCGTTATTTATTCGCGAGTGATTGTCGCAGTCTTGACGAGAGCAGATTGTATGCCTGTGGAAAAGAAAAAAGGAATAAGCCGATTAACCTACAGCATAAGGAATTCCTGGGCCGGGTTTATTGACGCCGTGCTTACCGAAGATGCGTTCCGCCAATTATTGGTTATTAACGCCATTTTACTGGTTGTTACATTTGGTTTAGATATTACAAATATAGAGCGGCTGTTATTAATCACCTGCAGTTTTCTGCTATTGGTGGTTGAACTGCTTAATACGGCGATTGAAACCGTGGTCGATCGCATTTCGCTGGAATTACATCCGTTATCCAAACGCGCCAAAGATTTGGGCGGCGCAGCGCAGCTGGTGGCCGTGGTGATGACTATCATTATTTGGGGAATGGTGCTGCTGGGGCGATAGGGGCTTTGGTGGCTCAACCAGCAAGCCGGTTGCCGTGGCGATATAAGCGGTTATCATCGTTGTTTTGCGTCCTCTGCCATTTCAGCAAGGAGAGTTGGCCGTTATGCCCGTGAATTTTGATCTCAACGATCTTTATGCGTTTCGCGCGCTGGTGGAGTACGGCAATTTTCGGCTGGCCGCAGAGTCCATCTGCCTGTCGCAGTCGGCATTGAGCCGCAGGATTGAGAAGCTGGAAAACGCGCTGGGCATCAAATTGTTCGACCGCACCACCCGGCGCGTGACCTTGACGCTGTACGGGCAGGCCTTCGCCGAACGTTCGGAGCAGTTACTGATGAACGTCGAAGCGGTGATGGCCGATATCGATAAGGTCAGCCAGGAGCGGGTGGGGCTGGTCACCGTCGCCACGGTGCCATCGGCGGCCTACTATTTCATGCCCGACGTGATACGCCGTTTCCGGCTTCGCTATCCGCGCGTGCGCGTTAAGCTGATCGACGGCAGCGCAGGCAATGTCATCGAGGCGGTCACCGGCGGCCAGGCCGATTTCGGCATCTGCTTCGCCGGGCGGCTGCAGCCTAATCTTGAGTTTGTGCCGTTGGTGGGGGACGTCTACGTGGCCGCCTGCCGGCGTGACCATTCGCTCGCCGGTAAAAAGACTCTCACCTGGCGGGAGTTTTATCAGCAGGATTACGTGTCGCTGGATAAAACCTCCGGCAATCGCAATCTGCTCGATCAGCGCCTGGAACACCTCGTGCCGGAACGCCCCAGCGTGTGTGAAACTCGCCATGTGACGACCATGCTGGGCATGGTTGAGGCGGGCATCGGCATTGCCGCCGTGCCCGCCATGTCGATGCCCGCTTCAGAGCATTCGGTGTTGACGTCGGTACCGCTGGTCGATCCGGTGGTGAAACGCACCGTAGGCCTCATCAGACGCGGCGGCCGCATGCAGTCTTTCGTCGCCGCCGAGTTGGAAAAGCTGATTACTGAACAGTATCACTCTGCCTGACCGGCTGCGGCGCCGGCACGGTTCGCATGCCGGTCGCACGAATGGTCGGCTGCGCCTGAGAGGAGGTGAGGAAGTCCAGCAGCGCTTTGCCTTCGCGGCGGTGCTCCGCCTTGGCGGTCACCGCGCCCGCGAAGCGGGTGATGTACTGCACGTTTTCCGGCAGCTCGCCGATAAAGGTCACGCCCGCCACGGGCAGCAATTCGCTGACCTGCTGGAAACCCAGCGCGTATTTCCCCTGCGCCACTTCAGAGGCCACCGGGATGCGCTCAACCTTATGCGCCTTTCCTTTCACCTGTTCCTCGATACCCAGCTTTTTAAACAGTTGGCCGCTGACATAGCGGCCGCTGGCGCTGTCGGAATAGGCGAAAGAGTCCGCCTGCAGCAGGACATTGCGCAGGTCGGCATCCGTTTTTACCACCGGCTTGGGCGCGCCCTGTTTGACCACCATGCCGATCGGCGAATCGGCCAGCTCCACGCGCGAACCCGGCTGGGTCCAGCGCTCTTTTTCCAGTTGGGTGAGCGCGTCGCCCACCATGATCAGCACATCGGCTTGCTCTCCGCGCGCTAACCGCGCGGGGATCGCCTGCGGCGTTTTGCCCATCGAGGGGCCGGACACCAGAATGATTTTATCGCCGCTTTGGGCTTCATACTCCGGGGCCAGCTTCTCCAGCGCGGCTTTGAAGCCGCCGGAGATCATCACGGTCACGTCTTTGGCCAGCGCCGCCGTACTGCAGGAGGCGCACACCAGCGCGGCGAGGATCGAACGAGTGAGTTTTAGCATGACATCATTCCTTTTGAGATGGCGGCTTAGCGCGCGGTTTGCAGCGGCATGGCGATGCGGCGATACATATACAGCGTCGCCAGCAGGGCGCACAGCGCGGCGAAGCTCATCCAGTAGCCCGGTGAAGCCTTGTCGCCGGTGTATTCGATCAACGCAGTGGAGACTACCGGCGTAAAGCCGCCGAACACCGCCGTCGCCAGGCTGTAGGCCAGCGAGAACCCGGCCACCCGCACTTCCGTTGGCATGATCTCCGTCAAGGCCGGGATCATCGCGCCGTTGTAGAGGCCGTAAATGAAGGACAGCCACAGCAGCACGGCCAGCATCATGCTGAAGCTGGGGGCGGCGGCGAGCAGGCTCAGCGCCGGGTAGGCGGTGGCCAACGTCAGCAACGTCATGGCGACCAGAACCGGTTTGCGGCCGAAGCGATCCGACAGCGCGCCGCCGATGGGCAGCCAGATGAAGTTGGAGATCGCCACCAGCAGGGTGACCAGCAAGCTGTCTGAAGCGCTGAGCAGCAGCACCTTTTTGCCGAAGGTCGGCGCATAGACGGTGATGAGGTAAAACGCGGTGGTGGTCATGGCGACCATCAGCATGCCGGCGATCACCACCGGCCAGTTTTTCAGCAGGGTTTTAAACACGTCGCGCATCGCCAGGTGGTGACGGCGAGCGGTAAATTCCTGCGTCTCTTCCAGCTTGCGGCGCAGGAAGAAGATGAAGGGAACGATCAGGCAGCCAAACAGGAAAGGCAGGCGCCAGCCCCATTCGCGAATGGCGCTTTCTTCCAGCGCCGCATTGAGCGCGAAGCCCATGGCTGCCGCCACCATGATAGCCACCTGCTGGCTGCCGGACTGCCAGCTGGTGTAGAAGCCTTTACGGCCCGGCGTGGCGATTTCAGCCAGATAGACGGACACGCCGCCCAGCTCCGCGCCCGCCGAAAAGCCTTGCAACAGACGCCCGCACAGCACCAGCAGCGGCGCCCAAAGCCCGATGCTTTGGTAAGAGGGGATCAGCACGATCAGGAAGGTGCCTGCGGCCATGATCGACAGGGTCACGATCAACCCTTTGCGGCGGCCGACTTTATCGATGTAAGCACCTAGCACGACAGCGCCGATCGGGCGCATCAGAAAACCTGCGCCGAATACCGCGAAGGTCATCATCAGCGAGGCGAACTCGCTGCTGGCCGGGAAAAAGGTGTGTGCGATGTAGGTAGCGTAAAAGCCGAACAGGAAAAAATCGAACTGCTCTAAAAAGTTGCCGGAGGTGACGCGCAGTATCGCGCCGGTTCTGGCCCGGGTGGTCATGGGTGAGGTAGAGGAATGCATCTTTATCTCCAGTTTGTTATTGGCGCTTGACGCCGCGCCTGTTGCTGAAGACTCGCTCAGGAAAATAAAGTAAATAAGCGCAATAAACGCATGGCGCGATGCGTTTGACGCATCAATCGGCGTTAACAATGTTGCCTAACCCGATGTAACGTGGCGTTAACAAGTTTGTCGCTCATTGCCCGCTGCGCAGAACGCCGAAAACGTTATGCGCTTTTTGTGGCAGGGTTCATAAAGGGGCGGCGGGGAAGCGCCCCGTGCCTCTGAACGATTGTTCGATACCGTACGTAAAAAGATGAATACCTCGCACTGCGTTTGCAAAATACGTGGATGTACGTTCAGCCTTGCAGTATCCACGTATGCCTTTGCATGTTATCCCTGCGCCTCTCTGCTATAGCTTTACATCTATATAGTTACTGATCTATATTTTAGGGAGGTCCCGTGTGGGAAATTAAAACAACGGATGCATTTGATCATTGGTACAGATCGCTCAGCGATGCCGATCGGGCCGGCGTACTTGCCGCATTGATGGTCCTGCGGGAAAAGGGGCCGGGGCTGCCCAGACCCTATGCCGATACGGTTAAAGGCTCACGTTACAGCAATATGAAAGAGTTGCGCATTCAGTGCCGAGGCGAACCGTTGCGGGCATTCTTCGCTTTCGATCCGTACCGTATTGGCATTGTGCTTTGCGCGGGCAATAAAGCCGGTAATGAAAAGCGTTTTTACGATCGGATGATCCAGGTTGCCGATCGGGAATTCACGAACTGGCTGAACACATTAAACGAGAAGGAGTGACGCGATGGGCAGAACGTTGGAACAGCTTATTGCGGATGAAAAGCCCGAGGTCGTGGCCAAAGCGCAGGCGCTGGCGGCGGACATCATGCTGAACATTCACCTTGCCGAGCTGCGTGAAAAAGTACAGAAAACGCAGGTTGAAATGGCGCAGGCGCTGGGGATCAGGCAGCCGACCGTTGCCGTGATGGAAAAACCGGGCCGCGATCTGAAACTGTCTTCGCTTAAACGCTATGTTGAGGCGGCCGGCGGCAAACTGCGCCTGGACATCGAACTGCCGGACGGTTCGCACTACGAATTTGTGCTGTAAGCGCTAACGGCAGAAAAGCAAAAGCCCGCTCAGGTTTCCCCGAGCGGGCTTTGCGTACCTGGGATGCTTTGAAACAACCAGGCGGCCGTGAAAGCAAAGAGGCGCAAGACGGGCAGGCTGTCTGAGCGCTTTCGTTTGGGCCGGATAGCGTTAAACAAGCCACCCACACTCCCTTCGCGATGTCTTGCTTGCCCGTAACTGTCTCCTTGCTCCTTAGCTGAAACGATACAAATTATATTGATAAGTAGCTCGTTTCATGTGCAAAAAGTCAACGTCTTTCATTAAAACTGCGATGAAATTCGTATTTTTATCGCGCTATTTCGTCAAATACTCACCCGGTGAAGCTCATCACATTTCTTTAACCTGCTTAACAGTAGATTTTCCTTGTTTATAAAAAATCGATTCAGCTAAAGGGGAAGGGAAATGAAAAAGACATGGGTGATGGCGGTGTTTTCGGCCCTGATTTCAGGGCAGGCGGCGGCGCAGAGTTGGGTGCTGACCAGCGCTGAAGATGGCGTGGAGAAAGGAAACTGGAAGATTTCGAGCGAGGCGCTGAAGATTAAGGATAAAACGTTCAGCATTGAGCAGAAGGTGTTGCACGGCGGCAAGCAAGAAGGCAGCAAAGTCGTCATTATCCGCAGCGAGGATGGCCTGACCATCACGCTGAGCCCCACCCGCGGCATGAACCTCCTGCGGGCAGAAGGCTTTGGCGCGAAAATGGGATGGGATTCCCCGGTCAAAGAGGTGGTCAACCCCGCCTTTATCAACCTGGAAAGCCGCAATGGGCTCGGCTGGCTGGAAGGTTTCAATGAGATGATGGTGCGTTGTGGCTATGAGTGGACCGGGCATCCGGTGACCGACGCAGGGCAAATTTACACGTTGCACGGCAAAGCGGGCAATACGCCGGCCTCGCGGGTTGAGGTTGAGGTAGCGGATACGGCGCCGTATGAAATTCGTATTCGCGGCCTGATCAAAGAGAGCACATTCAAAAAAGCCGATCTGCAAACCCTGACCGAATTGCGCTATGTGCCTGGCAGCAACAGTTTCAGCCTGCATGATGTGTTAACCAATCGGGCGGATTATCCCCATGACTACCAGATTATTTATCACAGCAATTTCGGCGCGCCGATTCTGGAAAATGGCGCCCGCTTCCTGGCGCCGATGGCCAGCATCAGCCCGTTTAACGACTATGCCAAAGCCGGGCTGAAGACCTGGGGAACCTATGCCGGCCGAACCAAAGGGTTCGATGAAATGGTCTTTAACATTAAGCCATTATCGGATCCGAATCATCAAACGCTGGCGGCGCTGGTCAATAACGCGGGCGACAAAGGGGTGGCGATTCAGTTCGATACCCGCCAATTACCCGTCCTGACGCTGTGGAAGAATACCGATACGTTAAAACAGGGGTATGTGACGGGGATTGAGCCGGGCACCAGCTATGCCTACCCGGTCACTATTGAGCGTGAACAAAAACGCGTTAAGCAGCTGCAGCCTGGCGCCAGTGCGCAGTTTGATCTGACCTATACCTTGCTGCACAGCAAAGCGCAGGTGGCGGATCTGGAGAAGAAGATTGCGGATATTCAGGGCAAGGTAAAAATTGAAGAGAATGACGCGCCGATAGCCAAAGAGTAACGCTGCCTGTCGATGCATTTAGCGTTAAAGCAAAAAGCCCGCTTAAGTTTCCTTAAGCGGGCTTCTCTAAATATGGCTCCTCTGACTGGGATCGCCTTTGCCAGTAACTGGCTAAAAAGTAAGCTAAACCTGAATTACCTTTCTGTCAAGACCACCAGAATGACCACCATAAATGTACATGGATGCGTACATATGAATAACATAAAGATTGCTGGTAATAGTAAGCACCTAAAGTTATCAACTCTCAATACTACCGACACCATCCTATACATACGAAAAAATTAATGACTAATCTTGAAGGTTGCTCATAAATAGCCTTAGCATATTAGTGTTAAACATTTTCTCAACTCACCCCTCTTTTATGTTTTGGCATATAGATGGACGGAATGTCTAAAAACCATAATGGCTGCAAAAAGAGCGATAACATTTTTTTAATTCAGCAGATTTATTAGCATTCGCGCTTGAAGAATAAAAAACATCAAAATATTTTGAGAATGTTTTTTTATCTTTTCTAAGATCTCCAGTCCATTCAAATTGTTGAGCAATCCCATCAAGAAGGAGGTTGAAAATTTCATCATTTAATTCTTTTACAACATTATCACATACTGAAATAATAGACTGTATTGCATCATAACTAATAATAATTGGTTTTTCTAAAAAAGTATAATGTTGTTCAAGGCCAAGTTTTAAAGCATTCTTTGTACCTAATAAACCTGAACGATGAACTATACAATGCCGTAGTTGGCATACTTGTTCATACTTCTGCAAAGCAGATATTACAGATGGTGATTTTTGTCTATCTATACGTAATCCGGTAAATATCTTAATGGTGTCAAGTATATTTGATTCAGAGATGAATGTGGCATCTTCTAATAAAGCTTCTGGTAGAATACTTTTTTCATGATAAACAGCTGCAGCATAGCTTACGTTATTTTTGAAACTGAATGACCTTGCTTGTTTATCAACAATCAATACTCTGCGTATAATACAACGGCAATAGCTTTCAACTAATGATATAAATCCCAGCATGATGAGGTTTACAAGCAATTTCCATTCATCTGATTCGCTTGGTTCACCTAGTAATCTGATATGAATGTTTTTTTTGCTATTGTAAATATCTATAGCAGAAAACTGAGGTTCTTGATAACTTTGATCAAAAAAATTTATTGTATTAATGTTTGGCGTGATTTTTTGCCCAGATATATTATATGAAAATTTATTATTATTCATGATTTTTTCTGCCATTTAAGCTAAAAACTCGTTAACCCATGAGCGAACTTTAAATTCTAATGCTGCAGCTCTTTTCTGCGCGACCTGTCTAACTTTCATAAATTCTGTCGCAGTGTTTTTAGATGAAATAACATCCTCAACTGTTTTGAAATTAGTTTGTTGGATTACTGCCTTTTGGAATTTTGTTAAAGGTAGTTCAAGTAAGTTTTTCTTCATACACAAACGAAAAGATGATTCATCGATAAGTTCTTTACCGCAGTTATGACAGAATTTCTGATTGTCCGATAACCGTTTTTCACCACAATTAGAGCAGTTTGGTAATGTTAACGATATTTTTTCAAAATGTTCCTTAGACAATAACGAAAAAACAGACCTTCGCAAGGGATGTTTTTCAGAACGAGATGTTAATATTTCAACCAGTCTCGTTGCACTAAATCCTCGGCTAATTGAAAACGTTTTTTCCTTTATAAGGAAAGCATAATGTGGTGTAAAGCGGCGTAATTTTCTCTCGCGGCCATGCGAGGTGCTAGTATATTCATAAAGGAGACCTGCTTCGATTAAGAAACTAATTATTCTTTCTATTTTGTCAGAATCCATATCTTCAATACCGACTGAAACTGTTTTTTTATAATTAGCCTTATCCTTTTGTATGTTTTCATAATTTATTGTTTTTAAATCCATCAATATTTTATTGAAAAGTTCCCATCCAGATTTAATATATTCACCATATTGAGGTAATTTATCAATAATTGAAATATACTCGTCATAGGTGTACTTGCATCTGTCTTCAATAACATGATTGAATTTTGCTTGTTTAGTTTTAGATTTTGACTCAGAATAAGCTCTTATCAAATTAATATAAGCTCTTGGGATTCCGAATGATGCATAAATAAGAAGGGTGTTTATATCTTTATCTTCAACGACTTGGTTGTTAAATCTTTCCTTGACGAGCGCATACATAAAATCTATGTATTCACTTTGTTCAACGTCTTGCCATATTAATACAGGTTCAGCATCTTGACCTAAATGAAATCTTGGACCATATTGTGTCGTGCCTGGATATACTGATGCCTTAGGTGATATTCTTGAAGTCTTAATGCTCCTGAAAATATCAAAAAACTCAACCATATATTCTTTTGTTAAGGTAAGTGCAGCATCATCAAAGAACAGAACGGATCTTTTTCTGTTTTGTGAATTTGCACAGGTATCAATTATTGATTGAACAATATCAATATTTAGTGATGTAATTATATTGTTATGCTCTGGCAAATAATTCTGCTTCTCAATATCTATAATGAAGTTTTTAATATCATCTATAGAAATATCATCAAAAGGGAAAATATCATAATCCTCATGACATGCATTTATTATCTTGGCGAGGACCCATGTGTGAAAAATCTCGATAGCATTTGAAGTTTCATGAATGTATGTTTCTAGACGTAGATAATGATTAAACGACACATATAGTGGAAGAGGGAGTGATTTATTTTTCCTGCATTCAAGATAAGCGTGTCGCATATAATGAGTTTTACCAGAGCCTCTCGGTCCCACCAAGAGTTTTGCTCCAACTTGCGTTAGTTTTTTTTGTACTGAGTAAAAATGGCTATTATTTGGAGACCAACGTACAAGGACATCGTCCGGAAGGTAGTCGGCTCTTTCCTCAAACTCAAAGCTGTCAAGATCGTCTGGGAGATTTTCGATATGGTTTGTAGTCATAAACAATCTCTTTGATTGTAAACAGGAATTTAGTTAAGATAACACAAGGATTTAATAAACAGTAGAATTATAAATAAGTGGTTGAATTTAAACAGTTTTATACAGAGAGCAACGTCAGTGAGATGCTTGCATCCATGATTGAGCAGTCGTACCCACAAAGTTGCCTAGAGTTAAGTGCAGGAGAGGGGGCTCTAATCGATGCATTGGTGAAACGTTTTCCAGATATTAAAATAACGGCTGCAGATATTGATGCAAAGAATGTAGAGTTTCTCAATAATAAACATCCTGATGCTGTTTGTTATTATATCGATTCGACCACTCCAGAGCTATTTGCTCTTGTGCCATGTGAATCATTTGATGTTGCTGTATGCAATCCACCATTTAAATTCATAGAAGTTAATGATTATTTATTGTCCTTAATCACAAAGATGACATCGAAGGTTATTAATGCAAAAAAAATTAGGGCGGAAATAGTTTTTTTAATCTTAAATATTATGAAGATAAAGAAAGGAGGTGAATTAGCTATAATTCTTCCGGATATGTTTTTCTCTTCAAAGTCTTTTGTTTGGCTAAGGTCGTTTTTAATTTCGAATTTCGAAATTAAAAAAATTATCGAATGCAATCATAAGTCATTTAAAAAAACAGAAGCTAAAACACATATCTACCACATTAAGAAAAATGTACCTTCAAAATCACAAAGATTAGTTTTAGTGAGGAATTGTACTACAATTTCATTAAGTTATAAGGAGTTTATAAATGAAAAAATAATTCCTCAGAATGATAGTATTGATAATTATTTCCATCTTTTTAGAGGAAAGAAAACGGGTAAAGAATGTCGGGCGTCTAAAAAATCATTCTTCCACACTTCATCATATAGCAATCCATCAGAGTATCAAAGAGGGGAGCCGCCAGTAAACGAATGCTTGGTTAAATCTGGAGATATTTTGATCGCTAGAGTAGGAAGTAGAGTTCTCGGGAGAACCATTTTGTATGCAGGCACAGATGCGATATTAAGTGATTGCGTGTTTTGTTTGAGGATAAATGACTCGGCTCTAAGAGATTATATTTTCCAAGCATGGGAAAAAGATAAGGCTCAATGGTTAGATTATTATGCAACAGGAACGTGTGCTAAGCATATTAGTCTGGAAAATTTCAAAAGCTATATTAGAATTAAATTGAGAAAATATTTTTCATCAGATATGAAATTCGGTTAGAAAAAAGAAGCAAAGAATGACTAATACTCTGCTTCTTTTTCTAATCTAGCTAATTATATATTTCTAATTCATATGAGTAAATTTGCCCAATTCCTTTACTTCGATTAGCTGATTTTTCGGGGAAGTCGTAAATTGCGCCTATTTGATTATCCACGTTATTTTTTGATATGTTATTTATTAGAAAAACACAAATTCCGATAGCAGTAGGTTTTGTTCCTAAAGATGTTATAACAATTTTGTTATGTTCAGATATAATATCATTAAGAAGTTCATTAACTGCATAGGGATTAGAGCCTGGGTATGTTATTAATTCTGAGTTCAACATATTAAAATATTTCATATGCCGTTTTAATGAAATGTTTTCCCATCCTGCTTTATAAGCGGGAATAGCAAGGTGAGCCAATAGTTGTTTATAACTGGCACCATCATCATGCTCTAAAATGTGACCTAACCTAGAATTTTCAAATCCCAGAAAAGATACTAGAGTTGCTTTATCATCCGAATTAGATTGATTATCTAGAGCAAAAGCCGGTAATGCAATAAATGGATAACGTTTGTCACTCAGTACAAATTCGTCATCACCTTCTTTAGATACTTCTTTTGCATATTCTTTCGGCTCTACATATATTATAGTGCAATATAAATGTTTTCCTGACTTATTCATGGAATCCAATAGGTATAGAAGTTCAGGGAATCCTAGTGAAGTTGAATCAATTAAAACTCTACTGATATCGGATGAAATGAAGAATTCTTGTAATCTGAATATTTTATATTGCGTTGAACCTATCGTTATTGAATAGTTTGTCTTATCAAACGTAATCGCATAATTTGGGGTAACTTTTATTTGATTTAAAACAGTATTTGTTCGTTCATCAATTGCTTTACCACAAAAGAAAACATCATATTCTTCAGTACAACATGAATCTATAGTTGGGTTTTGTCTTATTCTATTTATTGTGATCATAAAAGCCCCAGTTGTTTTACCACATCATTTGTATTTTCTAAAGGCTCTTCATCTAAATCCCACTTGGTAATAAAGCTTTTTAATAATCTATTGAATTTATTATCATCAGCAGTAAATATTATAGTTAAACTTTCTTTGTTTAATTTTAATTTTTTCTTCTTCCTGTAGCTTATCCCAAAATGTGCGGATAATACAGGGTGAAGTACATAATCCTTAACTTCTAAAGATTCTGAGTTTTTTTGTTTAGTACTATGTTCTTCGATAAGGACAGACCAGATTATTGCTTCATTAAGTAACGTGCGAGTATCTTCGTTTAGTTCTGTTTCATCAGATAGATCCAGAGAGAAATGATTAATTTCTACTTCACTTTGACTTTTTCTAGTTTGGCTATATGAATATATTCTCCCCAATCTAGTTGCTATTTTTTTTAAATGAGAACCATGTGAACCTAAATCAGATATTTTTTCTAATTCTAGTCCGCTTGTTTTTTTTGTTGCCCTAGATTGAATATTTACGGGGATTTTGTCAAGCCTTCTCGAGGAAGTCTTGGCATTAAATTGCTCATTCAACAATACAGATTGATGACATAACTCCAGAAAATGTCTTATGTTACCTCTTGAGAGTAAAACGTATTGTTTGTAACCGGAATAAAAAGGACAATCTTTTGAAGGTGATTTTTTATATATTAAAAGAATTACACCTACCAAATAATTATGAATCCACTGTTGATATTTATTTGAAGTTCCTCCTTTGTATTCCTCGAATTGTTCTAGCAAAACATGAGGTAATGTATTGCTTCTATTTAATATGGCAGCATTAACTAAACTGGCCTCAGGAAATTTTATGTCAATAAATTGTTCTGCATTTAATACTTTTGATTTTTTATGCAAAACCAGCCCATCGGCTATAATTGCTAATAACTTATCATAAAGTGAATTATCGCTGAAAATATTTTGAGCCATTTCACTATATGTTAAGCTTGGCAAAAATCTTTCAGCTAAATTCCTTATTTCTTTCAAATAATCATGAGTTTGTCTGTATTCTAGGTTTTCTTCTTTACGAACAAAAAGATTAAGTTGCTTCTGATCAAAAAATTCCTCCAGTCTTAAAGCCAATACTTCTCCAGCAAATACATCAAAATTATTATTATAATGTTTTTCCAAATCAATTGTTCTATAATCATTCCTTTCAACAATTTTTTCATTGCCTAAAGTATCATGAGATATTATGGCATTTTTCTTATGAGCTATGCTGAAAATTAACTGTTTTTCCCCATGTTTCATTAATGTATTAATTATTATTTGCTGCGATTCTGTAAGATTTTCAAATTCGTCAATGAATATATGATATGTTATGTTTTCAAGTTCACTAACAGCTGTATTTAGCTCATTAGCAATAAGTGACAAAGTTCCTTTTGTGTTTAACGAAAAAGGAGGTGTTTCTGTGAATGGAGAATTGATCCAGTTGCATAATGTGAATAATGAATTTTGTAATATTTTCTTTGCTTCAAATAAATAAATCTTATCACTTTTAACAGATAATTGGTTTGTTATGCTTTCGGGAATTTCGATATTTTTTATCGATATTTTAGAATTTTCTGATAATTGATTATGATTAATCAACGTCTGGAGTAACTTATTATATTCTATTAATATAGACAACGTCATATAGCTGTTAAATGCACTTGACCAATATTGTCCAAGCCAATTTTGTGATATATGTTGTGTAAATGATGTATCAGGTCTCCAATAAAGCCCTAGGTTCTTCAAATTTTTTAAATCAATATCAGATCTATTTGAACTCAAAATTGTTGGAAAGCAATAGTATTTTAAATACATCGTCTTTCCCGACCCTCTCCCTCCTACGATCACGCAGGCCTTTGAGGCATCACTAATATCAATTTCATGATTATTTATAGGAAGAACATACTTTGAATATACGTCATCAGGAAACTCTTCTGTACGATTTTTGGCAAATACGGAGCTTAACATGTTAGCCATTTTTACCTCTTAAATAATTCGTTCCAGTTTTCATCTTTATGTACTATCATGGAAATATTGTTATTGGGTGTTGATTTTGAAAATAAATAGGTTAACTCAAAACCGCCATATCCAAGATTTCCATTAATACTTATACCTTTGCTTTTGCACACATGAAGATAGAATTTTTTGAAGTCTTCCTCTGTAAGTCCTTCAACTGCTCCTAGCATTTTATTTTCCTTAGTAAAAAAACTATGTGATTCGTCTATTATTTCTACTGGCTTAATTACTAGGTTATCAAATTTACCTTCAAGATCTTGATATGTTTTATTTACGGCTGAGAATGGTATGTAAATAAATTTAATATCACTTTCATGAAATTTTCTTTTGGTGAAGAAATTTTCGAGTTGTGATCCCGTTCCGATTATATCGTCAAACAAAATGATAGCTTTTATATTGTTATTTTGATTTTGTGTGACACTATGTGAGTTGATTCCTAGAGTGCTATCAAAAAACAATTTTTGTAATGTATTCAGGATGATGCTACTACTTTTAACTGCTTTGTTATCCACATCATCAATGGCTGTAAATCTAATTGGAATACTTCTACAATTGCGACCATTCAAGAGTTTCATCCAGTCTTTTATATTGCTTACTTTATATATTCCTTCTTGCTCGAGCAGTTGAGGCAACATGATTTGAAATATATCAGCGCCTATAGACTTAATTGACTCTTCATTTCTGAATATCAAGGAGTTTAAAATGGCCGCGCTTAAGTATTTTTCGTCTCGACTTTGAAAATTATCAATCCATTTATTTAATGTTCGAATGTTTATATTGTCTATGTATTTGTATTTAATCATGCCTCTGGCATTTTCAAAGGACTTTTCAATTAAGAAATCATATCGCTCATCAATATTTAAATTCATTGTTTTTCCAATGTGTTAATCTAAGTTACTTGGATAAATAGAGGATTAACGATAATTCTGGTTATTAAAGATAATTAGCTGAGATGATTTTGGCTATAGCTACCGCAATCAATGCACATTTTCTTCATGATAAGAGATTAAAAGAAAGAAATCAATATGTTAATAATGTATTAATCTTGTGCTAGTCAAGAGAAGTTAAAGTCCCGCCTATCTAAATCTCCAACTGATGACTGCAAGAACATTTCCCCCTACGGAGGAAGGGGCGCTACACCCGGCTATGCAGGGGCAAGTTTTTTCTCCCGTGTGATTTCCGTTCCCGTATCGGCTTCCGGTTAATCGTTTCCCAACACAACCCGTCCTGCAAGGGTAAATGGCACGCATTCTGCGCCCTTGCAAGACAGAACGCTGCCGGGAAAGCGAACCGTCAGGCGATACGAAGACGAAAATCACACACTGACGGAGAGAAAACCATGACGATTTCCCTGCATACCCAGACTAGCGCCCCTAACACCGCAGCGGCAACCAGCGTATCCCCGCTGGACCCGTCAGGCTCCTCAAAAACGAAATTTTCTAAAACCAGAGCCGACATTTATCAGACCGTTACCGACAACATCATTGCAGCACTTGAAGGCGGTGTAAAACCGTGGTCCTGCCCGTGGCAGCGTGTAGATGGCATGTCTGGTCTGCCTTCCAATTACGCCACTGGTGCGGCTTATAGTGGCATGAATATCATGTTGCTGTGGTGCAGCGCATCTAAACAGGGTTTCAGCGATTCCCGCTGGATGACTTACAAACAGGCACAGGCAGCAGGTGGACAGGTTCGCAAGGGTGAGCATGGCACAACAGCCATTTTCTACACTACGCTGGAGAAGGAAAACGCCGCCGGAGACGTTGAACAAATCCCGATGCTGAAAACTTTCACCGTGTTTAACGTTCAGCAAATCGACGGTTTGCCCCTGACTACGGAAACCGTAAGCCCGGAAGCAACCTTTAACCCGTTGCCGCAGGCTGAGAACCTGTTACGGAAGAGTGGCGCAAACATCATCGAGAAAGGACAAAACGCCTTTTTCAGCCCATCAACTGATGAAGTCTGGTTACCGGAGCGCCATCTGTTTTCGGATGCAGCTAACTTCTACGCTACCGGTCTGCATGAGCTGGTTCACTGGAGCGGGGGTAAAAAACGCCTGAACCGTGAAATGAAAGGGAAGTTTGGCAGTGCGGATTATGCAGAGGAAGAACTGGTGGCGGAGTTGGGATGTAGTGGTCAAGTAATATTGGCCACGGTTTTACAGTAAGAACGGTACCTGTTCTCTGATTCTTCCGGCGTCAGCCCTCCGTTATAGTGGTGTGGTCTGACGCTATTGTAGTAATTCAATATATAGCGATTGATTTGCCGCCGGGCTTCGTCTTTGCCCACGTAGCCATTCGCTGGTACCCATTCTGTTTTCAGGCTGCGGAAGAAGCGTTCCATCGGGCTGTTATCCCAGCAGTTTCCCCGCCGACTGACGCTTTGCTTTATTCTGTAACGCCAGAGAAGTTGCTGATATTTCAGGCCTGTATACTGGCTTCCCTGATCGCTATGGAACATGACATCACGCGGTTGGCTACGCGTCTCATATGCCATCCGCAGAGCGTTGCTTATCAATGCTGTATCGGCATTCGCTGACAGACTCCAGCCGATAACTCTGCGGGCAAAAAGATCCATTACGACCGCCAGATAGCACCAGCGATTTCCTGCCCAGATATAAGTAATATCTCCGCACCATACCCGGTCTGGCTCCGGTACAGCGAACTGGCGCTCGAGCAGATTCGGCAGGCATGTATGCTCCTGACGGGCATTTTTGTACTGATATTTTCCGGGCTGACAACTGCTCAGGTTCAGGGATTTCATCAGACGCCCGGCACGGTAACGGCTCATCGGAATGCCGTTTTGGATCAGCATTTCAGCCAGAGTGCGCGCGCCAGCAGAGCCACGGCTCTGGTTCCATGCCCGACGTATCTCGCTGTACAACCTGACTCGCGCCGGATTAATAGTATCGCATCGTTTCTGCCAGTACCGGTAACTGCTACGGTGTACTCCCAGAGCGGAACAAAGTCTGACTACCGTGTGGCTGTCACTCAGCCTGGCAATTATCGTGAACCGTTCAGTGAGTCGGACATCAAGAGCGCGGTAGCCTTTTTTAATATCGTATTCTGTTCCTCCAGGCGGCGAACCTGCTTTTCCAGCTCGCGGATACGCTGCTGCTCTGGGGTAATGGGGGTGGCAGAAGGCGTAATACCCTGACGCTCTCGTCTGAGCTGGCGTACCCAAGATTCAAGCGTGGTAGAACCAACATTAACCGCTTCACTGGCTTGTCGATATGAGTAACCCTTATCAACAATCAGCTGTGCACATTCCAGCCTGAACTCAGGGGTAAAAGTACGCTTAGTTCTCTTGTTCATTAAGTCACCTATTTTATGTTGAGGTGAGAATATCACCTTTAATCAGGTGGCCAAATTCACTGTGCCACTACAAACAGCCAGCCGGGTTAATTCCCATCCCTGACGATAACCATCAATTCGACTCAATAGTTCGGGTAGTCGTTCAAGGGGAAGGGCTGGGTAGTGTCGTTTAACCGGTGCTGTGATGATACCTTCGAGATTCGACGCCGGATTGCTCTCAATCATTCCCTGATGCACGGCATGACGCATGATGTTGCACATATGCTGCCGGGTACGTGCTGCGACTTCCAGCAGACCTTTTTGCTCAATGCCTTTCAGCAGGTCGATAAAGTGACGAGGTTTCAGTTCAGCTACTGGCAAGTGTCCTATCACAGGAAATATATGATTGTTCATGTTGGCAAGCAGACGGGAGGCGTGGTTCTCTGACCATGTTCTGTTGCTTTTATGCCAGCTCAATGCAACGTGCTTAAATGTTTTTTCCGGTGAGCGGGCTGCTTTCTCTGCGATACGTTGCTGTGATGGATTGATATTCTGCGTCAGCAGCTTGCGTATGCCATCACGTTGCTGACGAGCATAAGCCAGAGAAACATCGGGATAGGCACCTAAGCCGAGGCGGGATTCTTTACCATTGATACGATATTTGAGATACCAGAGACGTGAACCGCCTGGATTGACTAAAAGGTACAGTCCATGAGAATCGGAAACTTTGAAAGGTTTAGCGGATGGTTTTAAGCTACGGATTTTAGTGTCGTTCAGAGACATATGGTGGTCACTCCATAATCGAACTGAAATGACCCCAAATCAGACCACCAATCTTGCCCGATGCGGAGGGGGAAATGAAAATGCATCGGGAAGACTTTTCACGCTAACCTGTTGAATCTAAATCGTATAAAGATTCGTGAAGATGCATGAAAACAAGAATTTGGCTCCTCTGACTGGACTCGAACCAGTGACATACGGATTAACAGTCCGCCGTTCTACCGACTGAACTACAGAGGAATCGTGTGAACGGGGCGAATAATAGCGGGGCGCCTGGGGTTTGTCAAAGCGCTAAACTGCAAAAAAAGTGCGTTTGCTGAGGGAATGAGCACCTTGCGCTGTTTTTCGGCATTTTCCATCGCTATGCGTTGATTTTTGCATCCCAAATCGTTTTGACGCCGCTTGCACACGCCTTTGCACGGCGATGGTGCAGGGCCGTTCTCCCTCCCATACTTCCTCTCGCGTTAGCCGTATTGCCCAGTCCCCGGCTAACGCCGCCACACGCCGCGCCGCAACTGATATGTAGGATGAATAAGCAAACAATATGTATTCGTCGTCACAATGGCTGGATTTTTGCTTACCCATTTTTGGGGAATGCGACTGCGCTCTCAAGAAAATTATTTTCCCCGTCTACACATAAAGTGACTGATCCGCGCCCCAGGGCGTTTCGCTACAACAGTGCTGAGGAAGATAACAATGTCATCGAAATTGATAAAAAGTCCGCTCGCTGCTTTGCTCATCGGTTGTTTAGGTACGGCGTTTTCCGCGCAGGCCGATATTGTCATCGGCGTCGCCGGGCCGTTCTCCGGGCCGAACGCCACATACGGCGATCAGTATTGGCGCGGGGCTTCGCAGGCAGCGGCGGATATCAACGCCGCCGGCGGCATCAAAGGGGAAAAAATCAAACTGGTGCAGGGGGATGACGCCTGCGAACCGAAGCAGGCGGTCGCGGTCGCCAACCGGCTGGTGGATCAGGACAAGGTCTCGGCGGTGGTCGGCCACTTCTGCTCCTCTTCCACCATGCCCGCCTCCGAGGTGTATGACGAGGCCGGCATCATCGCCATTACCCCCGGCTCCACCAACCCGCAGATCACCGAGCGCGGCATGAAGACGATGTTCCGCATGTGCGGGCGCGACGATCAGCAGGGGGTGATCGCCACCAACTACATGCTGGATACCCTGAAGGCCAAACGCATCGCGGTGATCCACGATAAAGACACCTACGGCCAGGGGCTGGCGGACGCAGCGAAGGCGGCAATGAACAAGCGCGGGGTCAAGGAAGTGCTGTATGAGGGGCTGTCGCGCGGTGAGAAAGATTTCAACGCGCTGGTGACCAAGATCGCCTCGGTCAAGCCGGACGTGGTCTACTTCGGCGGCTGCCATCCGGAAGCCGGGCCGCTGGTGCGCCAGATGCGCGAGCAGGGCGTGACCGCCAAGTTCTTCTCCGGCGACTGCGTGGTGACCGAAGAGCTGGTGACCGCCGCCGGCGGGCCGCAGTACACCAACGGCGTGCTGATGACCTTCGGCAACGATCCGCGTCAGATCGCGGAAGGCAAGGCGGTGATCGCCAAGTTCCGCGCCAGCGGTTTTGAACCGGAAGGGTACACCCTCTACTCCTATGCCTCGATCCAGGCGATCGCCGCCGCCTTCAACGCCACCGGCGGCAAAGACAGCGCCAAGGCCGCCGAATGGCTGAAGTCGCACGATGTCGACACCGTGATGGGCAAAAAAGCCTGGGATCAGAAGGGCGACCTGAAGGTCTCGGACTACGTGGTCTATCAGTGGGATGACAAGGGCAAATATCACCAGCTTTGAACAACCCAATACTGACGTTGTGACTCTATGACAGACGGGCTCGCCGCCCTGGCGAGCCCGTTCCGCGATGACCTTTGGGCCGCGTCGGACGGCGTTGGCGGCCTTACCAGGCGAGACTGCTCATTATGGATGTATTCTTTCTGCAACAGCTGATCAACGGCCTGACCCTCGGTGCGGTGTATGGCCTGATCGCCATTGGCTACACCATGGTTTACGGCATTATCGGTATGATCAACTTCGCTCACGGCGAGGTGTACATGATCTCCGCCTACCTGTGCGCCATCGGTTTGGCGCTGCTGTCGTTCTTCGGGCTGCACTCGTTCCCGTTGCTGATCCTCGGCACGCTGGTGTTCACCATCGTCATCACCGGGGTGTACGGCTGGGTGATCGAGCGCATCGCCTACAAGCCGCTGCGCAACTCCACCCGCCTGGCGCCGCTGATCTCCGCCATCGGCATGTCGTTAATCCTGCAAAACTACGCGCAGATAAGCCAGGGGCCGCGCCAGCAGGGCATCCCGACGCTGCTGAGCGGCGTGTTCCGCCTGGAGTTCGACGGCGGCGTGGTGCAGATCACCTACACCAAGGTGTTCATTCTGGTGGCGTCACTGCTCGGCATGGCGATCCTCACCTACATCATTCAGCGTACCCGGCTAGGGCGCATCTGCCGCGCCACCCAGCAGGATCGCAAAATGGCCTCGATTCTCGGCATCAATACCGATCGGGTGATCTCGCTGGTGTTTGTGATCGGTGCTGCCATGGCCGGGCTGGCCGGGGTGCTGATCACCATGAACTACGGCACCTTCGATTTTTACGTCGGCTTTATCATCGGTATCAAGGCCTTCACCGCCGCGGTGCTGGGCGGCATCGGCTCGCTGCCGGGCGCGATGCTGGGCGGGCTGCTGCTCGGGGTGGCGGAGGCGCAGTTCGCCGGCATGGTGAACTCGGATTACAAGGACGTGTTCTCCTTCGGGTTGCTGGTGGCGATCCTGATCTTCCGTCCGCAGGGGCTGCTCGGCCGGCCGCTGATCGCCAAGGTTTAAGGAGAACGCCATGTCGCAATCCGTGATCAACGGCGGGCTGGACGTTAAACGCAGCCTGCTGGACGCCGTCTTGGCCGGGCTGATCGCCCTGATCGTGTTCGGGCCGATCGTCGGCATCGTGCTGAACGGCTACAGCTTCAACTTCGAACCGCACCGGCTGGTGTGGATTATCGTCGCGGTGATGGTCGGGCGGCTGCTGCTGAGCCTGTTCCTGCAAACCGCGCCGGGGCGCAGAGTGCTGGCGCGCTTCGACGGCGGCAACGACGGCGTCTACGTACGGCCGCTGGGCGATAAATCCAACCTGCGCTGGTTCCTGCCGCTGATGGCGGCGATCGCGCTGCTGTTCCCGTTCGTCGCCACCAAATACCTGCTGACGGTGGCGATCCTCGGCCTGATCTACGTGCTGCTCGGGCTGGGGCTGAACATCGTGGTCGGGTTGGCGGGGCTGCTCGATCTGGGGTACGTGGCGTTTTACGCCATCGGCGCCTACGGGTTGGCGTTGGGCTACCAGTATCTCGGGCTGGGGTTTTGGGCGATGCTGCCGCTGGGGGCGCTGATGGCGGCGTTGGCGGGCGCGCTGCTGGGTTTCCCGGTGCTGCGCATGCACGGCGACTACCTGGCGATCGTCACGCTCGGGTTCGGCGAGATCATCCGGCTGGTGCTGAACAACTGGATGTCGCTCACCGGCGGGCCGAACGGCATTTCGGTGCCGGCGCCGACGGTGTTCGGCCTGGAATTCGGCCGGCGCGCCAAAGACGGCGGCGTGCCGATCCACGAGTTTCTCGGCATCGATTACAACCCGAATCTCAAGTTCATTTTCATCTACGCGGTGCTGTTTTTGGTGGTGCTGCTGGTGCTGTACATCAAGCACCGGCTGACGCGCATGCCGATCGGCCGCGCCTGGGAGGCGCTGCGCGAAGATGAGATCGCCTGCCGCTCTCTCGGGCTGAACCACGTGCTGGTGAAGCTGTCGGCGTTTATGCTGGGCGCCTCCACCGCCGGGCTGGCGGGGGTGTTTTTCGCCACCTATCAGGGCTTTGTCAATCCGACCTCGTTCACCTTCTTCGAGTCGGCGCTGATCCTGGCGATCGTGGTATTGGGCGGCATGGGGTCTACCCTTGGCGTGGTGCTGGCGGCCTTCGTGCTGACGGTGGCGCCGGAGCTGCTGCGCAGCTTTGCCGAATACCGGGTGCTGTTGTTCGGCGTGCTGATGGTGGCGATGATGATCTGGCGGCCGCGCGGGCTGGTGCGCATCAGCCGCGCCAGCTTTGCGGAACGCAAGGGGGTGGCGCCATGAGCGACGCCATTTTGCGGGTGGAACACCTGATGATGCGCTTTGGCGGCATCAAGGCGCTGAACGACGTCAATCTGGAGGTGGAGCGCGGCTCCATCACCGCCCTGATCGGCCCCAACGGCGCCGGCAAGACCACGGTGTTCAACTGCCTGACCGGTTTTTACCGCGCCACCGGCGGCGCGATCCTGCTCAATACCCACAAGCGGCCAACCGATGTGATCCAGGTGCTGGGGCAGAAGTTTCGCGCCGGTGATTGGATACGCCCGAAGCGGCTCGGTTCGCGCCTCTATTACAAGATGTTCGGCGGCACCCACCTGGTCAACCGCGCCGGGCTGGCGCGCACCTTCCAGAATATCCGCCTGTTCCGCGAAATGTCGGTGGTGGAGAACCTGCTGGTGGCGCAGCACATGCAGAGCAACCGCAACCTGATCGCCGGGGTGCTGAATACGCCGGGCTACCGCCGGGCGGAAAGCGCCGCGCTCGATCACGCCTTCTACTGGCTGGAGGTGGTAGATCTGGTGGACTGCGCCAACCGGCTGGCGGGGGAGATGTCCTACGGCCAGCAGCGGCGGCTGGAGATCGCGCGCGCCATGTGCACCGCGCCGGAGATGATCTGCCTCGACGAGCCTGCCGCCGGGCTGAACCCGGTGGAGACGGCCACGCTGAGCCGCATTATCCGCTTCCTGCGCCAGCATCACGGCATCACGGTGCTGCTGATCGAGCATGATATGGGCATGGTGATGGAGATCTCCGATCGGGTGATCGTGCTCGATCACGGCGACGTGATCGCCCGCGGCACGCCGCAGGAGATCCAGCACAACGAGGCGGTGATCGCCGCCTACCTGGGCGCGGACGAAGAGGAGCTGGCGGGATGAGCGAGGCGATGCTGGAATTTCGCGAAGTGGACGTGTTTTACGGGCCGATCCAGGCGCTGCGCAAGGTGTCGCTGCAGGTTAACGCCGGGGAGACGGTGGCGCTGATCGGCGCCAACGGCGCGGGCAAATCCACGCTGTTGATGTCGATCTTCGGCCAGCCGCGCATCGCCGGCGGGCAGATCCTGTTTGGCGGCGAGGACATCAGCCGCCGCTCCACGCACTTTGTTGCCAGCAGCGGCATCGCGCAGGCGCCGGAAGGGCGGCGCATCTTTCCGGACATGAGCGTAGAGGAGAACCTGCTGATGGGCACCATCACCGTCGGCAATCGCTACCTGGAGGAGGATTTGCCGCGCATGTTCGAGCTGTTTCCGCGCCTGAAAGAGCGGCGCAACCAGCGGGCGATGACCATGTCCGGCGGTGAGCAGCAGATGTTGGCGATCGCCCGCGCGCTGATGAGCCGGCCGAAGCTACTGCTGTTGGACGAGCCGAGCCTGGGGCTGGCGCCGATCGTGGTGCGGCAGATCTTCGGCGTGCTGCGCGAGCTGACCCGCAGCGGCATGACGCTGTTTCTGGTGGAACAGAACGCCAACCACGCGCTGAAGCTGTCCGATCGCGGTTATGTGATGGTCAACGGCCAGATCCGCCTCACCGGCAGCGGCCAGGAGCTGTTGAACGATCCGGAGGTGAGAAAGGCCTATCTGGGCGGCGGCTGAGCGCCGCCCCACGGGCAGGGATGCCCGCGTTCATCCCTCGATGGCGCTTCGTTCTTGATCATCGTAGCGCGAGCGGGCCGCTCTGAAGGCGTCGGCGGAGGCGATAATCCACGACCAGAGCGGCAGCATGTTGAGCAGCATCTCTTCCCCCGCGTCGGTGATGGTGTAAACCACGCGGGGCAGTTTTTCCTGATAATCGCAGCGCGATATCAACCCGTCCCGCTCGAGATGGCGCAGCGTCCGCGTCAGCATTCTCTGCGTCACGCCCGCTAATTGGCGGCTTATCTCGCCGTGGCGCAGCGGCCCGTGAGTGCCCAGGATATGCAATACCCCCAGCGACCAACGGTTGCCCGCATGCGCGAGGATCTCACGCTTCAATCCTTCATCGTCGTTGCTCAGTTCTTCACAGAACGCCTGCGAAAATTGCAGCAGCGCTTCCCGATCGCTCGTCATATTCCTCTCCGGTATCACGCGTGTACCTAATTGAACCCGTTTTTGTCAGCTGTCAGGATGGCGCAGTGTCAAGACAGGAGGCAAGAATGAAATCCACAAATCCATCTATCAATACCGTGCTCATACTCGGCGCCGGTGAACTGGGGCTGCCGGTATTGCGTGCGATGAGCCGGCAGGCTCGGTTATCTCCATCTTTAAAAATCAGCGTGCTGCTCCGGCCGGAGGCTGCACGCGCCGTCAGCGGCCCGCTCCGGGCGCGGCGGGATGCGCTGGCGCGGCTCGGCATCGCCGTGGTGGAAGGCGATCTGCAGCAAAACGGCGTGGAGGCGCTGAGCGCGCTATTCCGTTCCTTCGACGCGGTGATCAACTGCAGCGGCTTTGTCGGCGGGGCGGGCACGCAGATAAAGATCACCCAGGCCGTCTTGCTGGCGGGCGTGGCGCGCTACTTCCCGTGGCAGTTCGGCGTGGACTACGATGTCGTGGGTAAAGGCAGCGGGCAACAGGTGTGGGATGAACAGCTTGAGGTGCGCCACCTGCTGCGTGCGCAGAAGGCGACGGAGTGGGTGATTGTTTCCACGGGCATTTTCACCAGCTACCTGTTTGACCCCGGCTTTGGCGTGGTGGACGCGGCAAGCAAAACGGTGCGCGCGCTGGGCGACTGGCGCTACGCGGTGACGCTGACCACCCCTGAGGACATTGGCCGGCTGACGGCCGCGATTTTTTTCCATCGGCCCGCGTTTCGCAACCAGGTAGTCTATATCGCTGGGGACACGCTGACCTACCGCGAGCTTGCCGATGTCATGCAGGCGCACTGGGGCGTTGAGGTCAACAGAGTCTTGTTGGACAAAGAGCGGCTGCAGGAGGAGGTGCGGAACCATCCGCGCGACGTCGGCGCCAAATACCGGCTGGCTTTCGCCCGCCCCGACGGCGTGGCCTGGGATAAGGCGAAAACCTTCAATGCGCGCCAGGGCATAGCCACCACCACCGCCGAGCAGTGGCTGGCGCAGCAATGGCCGATCTCTCAGGACGGTTAGTCGCCTGAGCGCCGGAATCAGAACTGGCGCTGCATCCAGCGCACGTTCAGCCGCACCAGGGCGATGATGGCGCTGGAGAGCAGCCGCAGCCCGCCGGGCATGTCGCGGCGGCGGATGTCCAGCAGCAGCACGGTGCGCACCTGCGGGCTGTCGTTCCACACCTCGTGTTCGAAGGTATCGTCCCACAGCATGAACTCCCCTTCGTGCAGCCGGTATTCGCGGCCGTCCACTTTCAGCACCGCCGCGGGTACGCCGTCGGCGCGTTTGGGCATGTCCAGCACCAGATAGCCGCGCAGAATGCCGCGAAACGGCCCGCGGTGGGGCGGCACCTGCTTGCCGGGCGCGAGGAAGGAGAGCGAGGCGGACAGTACGTCCGGCGACGAAGCGATCAGCGCCGCCAGCGTCGGGCAACGCGCCAGGTTGCGGTCAATCGGCTGGCCGTAGGCCTTCATGATGAACATGCGCCAGTCGCGCGCGTCGTTGGCGGAGATCGATTCCTGCTGGATCATGATCTCGTGAAAACGGGGAATATTGTGCAGATCGTGGGCGACGGTCAGCGCCTCTTCGCGGATCTGCCTCCATTGAGCGGTGAAACGTTCGGCGTCGGGGAACAGCGCGGCGCTGTCGAGCACCGGCTTGCCCTGAATGCGGCGATCGTAAACATTGCGCAATGCGAGCACGGACCAATCATAAATCGCAGACATAATGACCTCGCCTCAGAAAACGCCAAAGGGACACTGCGCGCGGTTCTTCGGCGCGGCGCGTCGTGTGTGGCGGCCGGAGGGGAAGAGCGGCAGGAAAAATTGGTACGCTTCAAGAGATTAGCACAGCATTTGTGCAACCGTGTGTCTGCGAATGTGTCGAAATGCGGCGAAAAAAACCACACAATTAAAGTGTGACGCGTATCGCATTTAGCGGGCCGGTTGGTTAAAATATCGCTACTTGCCCGCACCTGTCCGGATTTTGTTTACCATGGAACACGCTCCCGTTTCGCGCTCAACCGCCTGGTTGCGCGTGGTTATCCTCGCCGTCTCGGCCTTTATCTTCAACACCACCGAATTTATCCCGGTCGGTCTGCTGAGCGATATCGCCGCCAGCTTCTCGATGCAAACCGAACAGGTCGGCCTGATCATTACCATTTATGCCTGGATCGTCGCCGCCGCCTCGTTGGCGTGCATGCTGCTGACCAGCAAAATTGAGCGCCGCAAGCTGCTGATCGGCGTGTTCATGCTGTTTATCGCCAGCCACGTGCTGACCGCCGTGGCCTGGGACTTCACCACGCTGGTTATCTCGCGCGCCGGCGTGGCGTTGGCGCACTCGGTGTTCTGGTCGATCACCGCCTCGCTGGCGATCCGCGTGGCGCCGCCGGGCAAGAAAGCCCAGGCGCTGAGCCTGCTGGCGGGGGGCACCGCGCTGGCGATGGTGCTCGGCCTACCGCTCGGGCGGGTGGTGGGGCAGTTGCTCGGTTGGCGCATGACCTTTATCGGCATCGCGGTGTGCGCCACCCTGGCGCTGGTGCTGCTGTGGCGCCTGCTGCCGGTACTGAAAAGCGAACATTCCGGCTCGCTGGCCAGCGTGCCGCTGCTGTTCAAACGCCCGGCGCTGGTGGCGCTGTACATGCTGACTATCATCGTGGTGACGGCGCACTTCACCGCCTACAGCTACATCGAGCCGTTTATCCAGACCGTGGCCGGGCTGTCGGAGAATTTCACCACGCTGATGCTGCTGCTGTTCGGCGCCGCCGGCATCGTCGGCAGCCTGCTGTTCAGCCGCTACAGCGAGCGTTTTCCTTCCGGCTTCTTTATCGGCGCCATCGTGCTGTTGGCCTTGAGCCTGCTGCTGCTGTTGCCGGCCGCCGGCAGCGAAAGCCACCTGACGGTGCTGTGCATCTTCTGGGGCATGGCGATCATGGCCATCGGCCTGTCGATGCAGGCCAAAGTGCTGAGCCTGGCGCCGGACGCCACCGACGTGGCGATGGCGATCTTCTCTGGCCTGTACAACTTCGGCATCGGCAGCGGCGCGCTGCTGGGCAACCAGGTGAGCCTGCATCTGGGCATGGGCAACATCGGCTTCGTCGCCGCGCCGTTGGCGCTGATCGCTCTCGGCTGGTGCCTGCTGAGCGTCTATCGCAGCGAACGGCTGCAGCAGCACCACAGTCGTTAATCCACCGCTTCGGGATGCCGCTGCGGCATCCCGCGCTGCATTTTCCTGCTATAAAACAGGCTGCTGCAGCGTTTTATGCTTAACTTTTTTTCATAGTCTGCTAATTAAAAATTTAACTCCGACGCCGCTTCGCTAGCATAGAAAGTCATCAAAAATGTTAATGCGAGGTTAACGGTGAGTGAATCTGTAGCGGCGTCGCCGATCCATGCGCGGGATTTGGCGGCCAGAATCGACGCCTTGCCCGCGTCGGCCGGCCTGTGGCGCTTTATCATTCTGCTGTCGCTGGGCGGTTTTTTCGAACTTTACGATCTGTTCCAGACCGGCTATATCAGCACCGGCCTTATCGCCGACGGCATTTTCCACACCGGCGCGCAGGGCGTCTTCGGCGTATCGGATCAGGCGGCCTTTGCCTCCGCCACCTTTCTCGGCCTGTTCGTCGGCGCCAGCCTGCTGAGCCCGTACGCCGATCGCTTCGGCCGGCGCGCCACCTTTATGTTCGCCCTGATCTGGTATGGCGCTTTCTCGCTGCTGCTGGCGTTTCAACAGCAGGCGGAATGGGTGATCTTTCTGCGTTTTCTGGTGGGCGTTGGGCTCGGTATCGAGCTGGTGACCATCGACACTTACCTGACGGAATGGGTCCCCGCGCACCTGCGTACCCGGGCTTTCGCCTTCGCGTTCTTCGTGCAGTTTCTGTCGGTGCCGGCGGTGGCGCTGATGTCCTGGTGGCTGGTGCCGCAGACGATTTGGGGCCTGAGCGGCTGGCGCTACGTGGTGATCGCCGGCGCGCTGGCTTCGCTGGTGATCTGGCTGGTGCGCAAGGGGCTGCCGGAGTCGCCGCGTTGGCTGGTGCAGCAGCGGCGCTATGCGCAGGCCCGGCAGGTGATGCGGGACATGGAACGGCGCTGCGGCGTGGCGGTCACGGATTTTCCGTCGCGCCCGGTGGACGATGCCGAGGGGGCGCCGCTGCGCGGCCGCTTTCGCGACATCTGGGCGCCGCAGTATCGCGATCGCACGCTGATGCTGGTGGTGATGAACTTCTTTCAGGCCATCGGCTTCTTCGGCTTCGGCAACTGGCTACCGGCGCTGCTGTCGGGCAAGGGTGCTTCGGTCACCCACAGCCTGCTGTACGCTTTCTTCATCACGCTGGCTTACCCGCTGGGCTCGCTGCTGTGCAGCTTCTACGCCGACAAGATGGAGAACAAGTGGCAGATCGTGTTGTCCTGCCTGGTGACGGTGATCTTCGGCTCGCTGTTCGCACTGCAGAACAACCCGCTGTGGCTGATCCTGTGCGGTTTCTTCATCACCTGGTCCAACGCCTGGCTGACCTACAGCTACCACTCTTACCAGTCCGAGATTTTCCCGACCCATATCCGCGCCCGCGCCGTCGGCTTCTGCTACTCCTTCAGCCGGCTGTCGACGGTGTTCAGCAGCATCATCATCGGCATTATCTTGCAGTACGGCGGTTCGTTGGGGGTGATCGCGTTTATCGTCGCCAGCATGCTGATCGTGATGCTGGTGATCGGGCTGTTCGGCCCGAAAACGCGCGGCATCGATCTGGAAAACATCTGACGTTTTGCGCCGGCGGTGACGCCGGCTGCTTCAGCAAAAAAATTCGCGATCATGCGAAAATTATTCCGTTATCACTGCCTTTGCGCCTGCCGTACTGTTAACCCGTACAAAATCCAATTCGATACCGAGCGGGGAACACGTCATGAGCACCCTTACCGCGCCCGATGGCGCACGCATTTTCTATAAGGATTGGGGCCGCGGCCAGCCGATCCTGTTCTCCCACGGTTGGCCGCTGTCCGCCGACGCCTGGGACAACCAGCTGCTGTTTTTCGGCCAGAGCGGATTCCGCGTGATTGCCCACGATCGCCGCGGCCACGGCCGTTCCGATCAAACCTGGCACGGCAACGACATCAATCAATACGCTGACGATCTGGCCCTGCTGATCGAAACGCTGGATCTGCGCGATCTGATCCTGGTCGGCCATTCCACCGGCGGCGGCGAAGTGGCGCGCTACATCGGCCGTCACGGCAGCGATCGGGTGGCGAAGGTGGTGCTGGTCGGCGCCGTGCCGCCGCTGATGCTGCAAACGCCGGTCAACCCAGAGGGTACGCCGATGGCGGCCTTCGACGGCATTCGCAGCGGCGTGGCGGGCAACCGCTCGCAGTTCTTCAAAGATTTGGCGGTGCCGTTCTATGGCCTCCACTGCGACGAGGTGGAGAGCAATGCGGGGCTGATCGACCACTTCTGGCTGATGAGCATGCAGGGCGGCGTGAAAGGGCAGTACGAGTGTGTGCGCGCGTTCTCCGAAGTGGATTACACCGCCGATCTGCTGGCGATCGACAAGCCGACGCTGCTGGTGCACGGTGACGCCGATCAGATCGTGCCGATCGGTGCCTCGGCGCTGAAAGCCGCTAAGCTTATGCAACAGGCGGAGCTGAATGTTTACGCCGGCGGTTCTCACGGTTTGGCGCAGGTCGATCCCGATCGCTTCAACGCCGATCTGCTGGCCTTCATCCAGAATTCGCCGTTTTAAGGGGGCGCGATGAACCTGACTGCTATCGCCGCCCGCTGCGTACAGCGGCTGCATGCGCCCGCGGTGCGCTGGCTGCTGCTGCTCGCGATTTGTACCGCCTATATTCAGGGCGGATTGGTCAAGGCGTTGAACGTTGAGGGCGCCATCGCCGAAATGACCCACTTCGGCCTGCAGCCGGCGGCGCTGTTCGCCGTGCTGGTGACGCTGCTCGAACTGGCCGCGTCGGCGCTGATCCTGAGCGGCTTTTATCGCTGGCTCGGCGCGTTGGCGCTGGCCGGTTTTACCCTGATGGCGACGCTGATGGCCAATCCGTTCTGGCAGTTCGACGGGGCGGAGCGCGGCCAGATGATGAACGGATTTTTTGAACACCTCGGGCTGGCCGGCGCGCTGTTGCTGGTGGCATTTAACGATTTGAAGGAGCGAACGGATGGCTGAACAGACGGAAAACAAGGCGGCGGCGGGCGGCTTCGCGCCGCTGAAAATCCCATTATTTGCGGTGCTGTGGGGCGCCACGGTGCTCGGCAACGTCGGCAGCTTTATGCGCGACGTCGCCAGCTCGTGGCTGATCACCGACCTGTCGAGCAACCCTTCGGCGGTGGCGCTGATGCAGACCGCCGCTACGCTACCGGTGTTCCTGCTGGCGATCCCGGCCGGGGTATTGTCGGACATCCTCGATCGGCGGCGCTTTCTGATCTTCGTGCAAATTCTGCTGGCCTGCGTCAGCGGCAGCCTGTTGCTGCTGTCGCAGACCGGCGCGCTGACGGTGGAATACCTGCTGGCGCTGACCTTCGTCGGCGGTATCGGCGCGGCGCTGATGGGGCCGACCTGGCAGGCGATCGTGCCGGAGCTGGTGCCGCGCGCCGAGCTGAAAAACGCCGTGGCGCTGAACTCGCTGGGCATCAACATCGCCCGCTCCATCGGCCCGGCGGCCGGCGGTTTGCTGCTGGCCAGCTTCGGCGCCGGCGCGGCCTACGGCGCGGACGTGATGAGCTATGTGCTGGTGATCGCGGCGCTGCTGTGGTGGAAGCGGCCGAAGGTTGAGGACAGCGGCCTGTCGGAACACTTCTTCGGCGCCTTCCGCGCCGGGCTGCGCTATGCCCGTTCCAGCCGCGAGCTGCACGTGGTGCTGCTGCGGGCGGCGGTGTTCTTCGCCTTCTCCAGCTCGGTCTGGGCGCTGTTGCCGCTGGTGGCGCGCCGCATGCTGGGCGGCAGCGCCGGTTTTTACGGCGTTCTGCTGGGGGCGGTGGGCGCCGGGGCGATCCTCGGGGCTATTGTGCTGCCGCGCCTGCGCCAGCGGCTGAATGCCGACGGGCTGGTGTTGCTGGCGGCGGTGCTGACGGCGGCGGTAATGGCGGCCCTGTCGCTGGCGCCGCCGCAGTGGCTGGCGGTGGTGCTGCTGTTGGTGCTGGGCGCCGGCTGGATCATTGCGCTGACCACGCTCAACGGCGCGGCGCAGGGCGTGCTGCCTAACTGGGTGCGCGGCCGCGGCCTGGCCATCTATCTGATGGTGTTCAACGGCGCGATGGCGGCGGGTAGCCTGTTGTGGGGGCTGGTGGCGCAGGAGCTGGGCGTGGCCGCCACGCTGCTGGTCGGCGGCGTCGGCCTGTTGGCGGCGGGGCTGCTGTTCCACCGCCTGCGTCTGCCGACCGGTGAAGCCGATCTGCAGCCGTCGAACCATTGGCCGGAGCCGTTGGTCAACACGCCGGTTGAAAACGATCGCGGCCCGGTGATGATTCAGGTGGAGTACCGCATCCGCGAACAGGATCGGCCGCAGTTCTTGCGCACGCTGCTGATGCTGGAGCGCGCGCGTCGCCGCGATGGCGCTTACGCCTGGGGCATCACCGAGCACACCGGCGATCCGGAATGCATCATGGAGTGGTTCCTGGTGGAATCCTGGGCGGAGCACCTGCGGCAGCATCAGCGGGTGTCGCACGCCGACGCCGATCTGCAGCAGGAGGCGCTGCGCTTCCACATTGGCTCTGAGAAACCGGTGGTGCATCACTTCCTGTCGCTCGACCGGCATCAGGTGAAGCATTAACTGCACGGCCAGGCGGCGAGAAGGTGCTATGCTTTTGGTCGGTTCGGCGGCGCGGCCGCCGTAAGACGAATGTAGTCAGCACAGGGAGACACATTGATGACGGCACCTTCTGCTTTTGCCCGCGAGCTTGGGCTGCGCTATCCGATCGTTCAGGGGCCGATGAACGGCGCGTCGCCGCCGGCGTTGGCGGTGGCGGTGAGCAACGCCGGTGCGCTGGGCTCGTGCGCGGCGGCGCTGTTTTCACCGGCGGTGATCCTCGAGCGCGTGCAGCAGATCCGCGCGCAGACCGCCGCGCCGTTCAACATCAATCTGTTTCTGCTCGATGAGCAGCACCCGGATCTCGCCGAGCTCAAGCGCGCCCAGCACCTGCTGCGGCCGTTCCGCGAAGCGCTGGGGCTGAGCGAGCCGCCGATCCCCACCCAATTCGCCGAAAACAACCGCGACCAGATCGCGGCCTTGCTGGAGGCGGCGCCGCCGGTGGCCAGCTTCACCTTCGGCGTGCTGCCGCGCGCCACGGTCACGCAGTTCAAGAAGGCCGGCTCGCGGGTGATCGGCACCGCCACCACGGTGGCGGAAGCCCGCGCCTGGGAAGAGGCGGGCGCCGACTTCGTTTGCGTCTCGGGCTCGGAGGCGGGCGGCCACCGCCCGACCTTCCTCGGCGACATTGAGCAATCCTGCGTCGGCCTGATGGCTCTGCTGCCGCAGGTGGTGGCGGCGGTGAAGATCCCAGCGATCGCCGCAGGCGGCATCATGAACGGGCGCGGCATCGCAGCGGCGCAATTGCTGGGCGCGCAGGCGGCGCAGCTGGGCACCGCGTTCCTGTGCAGCCCGGAGTCGGGCATCGCCGAAGCCTGGCGGGCGGCGCTGAGCAACGCCGGCGATGACAGCACGCGCCTGACGCGGGCCTTCAGCGGCCGCCCGGCGCGCGGCATCGTCAATGATTTTATGCGGCAGATGCGCGCGGAAGAGGCGCAGATCCTGCCTTATCCGGTGCAGAACGCGCTCACCGGCGATATCCGCCAGGCGGCGGCCAAGGCCGGGCGCGCGGAGTTTATGTCGCTGTGGGCCGGGCAAGGCGTGGGCCTGGCGCGGCCGATGCCGGCGGCGGAGCTGGTCGCCACCCTGGCGGCGGAGCTGGAAGCGGTGTGAGCTCGTCTGCGCGATTTATTGCTATGGCAATGTAAAAAGACGCCGGGGTGAGGCCTGAGAAGAGATGAACAGTCCGGCGTAAAGGCCGGACTGCGGGTTTGCCTTGGCTAGACGAGAATATCGGCGGAAGCGTCGACATGCCCAACGATTTTAACCAGGAAATCAGGCAGGTGATTGCCGGAGAGATTGATGGCCAGATCGGTGACATTCTGCTGCGCGTCATAATTCAGCGCCGCTTCATACAACGAGCCGCTTAAACTATCCACGAAGTGCAGCTCGCTCCCGTCGGCCTTAGCCGTCTGGTTGAGCCACGACAGATCGATTTTATCCACCGCCGTCTGGAAATCGCGGATCCAATCCGGCGCGGCGGCTTGGCTGTCGCCGGCTTCGCGGAAGACGAAGGTGTCCGCGCCTGCATTGCCCCAGAGCTGATCGGCGCCGCCGGCACCGTAAATGATGTCGTTGCCTGCACCGCCTTTTAGCGTATTGTTCAGCGCGTTGCCCACTAAAATGTCTGCGCCGCTGCCGCCGATGATATTTTCAATCTGCGCGCCGTAGGCGATGGCGATATTTGCCTTCAAGCCGCCCACATCAGAGAATGCGCCTTCGTTAATGTTGATGCGCTGATCCTGGCTGTAGCCTGAAAAATCCAGCGTGTCATTGCCGCCGGCATCCCAGATAGCCGCCACGATTTTGTCCGTGGACGCCTTAACGCTCAGAAAGTCTCTGTCCGTATTCGAGTTGAAACCATAGGTGGTATCGCCGGTGCGCGTGGTGGTATTCGCGCCGTAAAGCTTCTGTATGGCGGTAATATCATCCAGCTGCGGCCCTGATGGCCAAACGCCTTTATAGTCAGCGCTGGTGTATTGTTCGTTAAAATAGCTCATCAAAGAATATTGATGGTCGTCTTCATAATACTTCGCCGAGTTGGCGTAGGTGGGGTAGGTGGCATTTGACGCATCATAATTGCCGGGATGAGAAAGCCCCAACGCATGCCCTATTTCATGAGTCAGCGTATCCCTGGCGTAGTTATTGGTTTGCGGATTGGAGGCGTCGTAGCCGTTATTGCCGCTGATCCAAATGGTGCTTTTGAGATTGCTCTGCGTACTTTCATACGAGGTGTAATTGCCCCCGCTGGCCGCCTTATAAAAACCAAACTTTATATCTGCATTTTTCGCGTCGTTGCCTTTAACCTCGGTGAACGTGATGTTGGCCACATCCGACCAGGATTGCAATGAAAGCTTGGTTTGGGCTTGCTGGGCGGCGGTAAGCTGCGCGGCGCCCGTCTTGTCGCTGTCGGTATAGACGGGGAAAGAGTAGGTCAAGGTAGCCGCATGGTCGGTCACGCCTTTGCCATTGGCGGAATAATGGCTCCTCAGCAGCAGATCTGAAACCTCTTGCGTGGTATATGACGGTTTACTGCTCCCCGCGTGATCGCCTCTTTCATAACGGGTTAAATAATCGGAAATCTTATCGGTCGCTAATGACATATCAAACTCCTTTGGACGTTGACAATATTGCAGCTAACGCTCTATATGCTCGTACACAGGTTTGAAAATCAGGGGTAATTAATGTGATATCATTGGTTTGCCTCCTTGGTCTGGCTTGAATATTGCGTTCAAGCGGAATATATCCTTATCATTAATCACGGTGAGGAATTAATTGTGCACTGTGATTGAGTTAAAGCAGTATAAACACAATTATTTCATTAATGAGTTATTCTTATATGAATCTTTTACATAAGATATGCGTAAAAGGCGTGCTTAAATAACCAGGTGGAATTAAATGTTTATTTAATATTACACTGTAATTGGCTCGCGGAGTTTACGTGATTGATTTATCTTTTTGCTTTTATTTAGCTTTTATCTGTGAATGGCGGCGAGTAGCCGCCATTGCCGCAATGCATATGGGCGGCTACTCGCCGGCGCTCGGCATTAATTGAGTACGGGATTATTAAGGGCGTCCGCGTACACCGATTAACTTACCTGATACTTAAAAACTGTAGGTGCCCTGCGCCAGCACGAAGTTCATGTTTTTCAGCCCGGCATGTTGCTGCAGGCTGTTGCTGACGTCGAAGTAGACATAGGCCACCTTGAACTGAAGATCGCTGCGCGGTGTCCAGGTCGTTTCAACCTGATACTGGTTGCCGATAAAGCGCGAGCCCTGCGCGCTGCCCTTCACCGGGCGCATTGGCCCGAGGTAGAAGGCATCCTCGCGGCGTTGCCGCCACAACGCGTCCCAGCTGAAGTCGATGGCCAGGGTTTGCCACGGCATAATCGTGACCGAAGGATGGATGGCGATCAGGTTAGCCGGCGCCACCAGCCCGTTCTCGGTCAGGTAGGGCAGCTTGGGGTACATGGCGTTAAAGGTGTTGAGCTGCCCATCGTGACCGTTTTTATCGCCGCTGGCGATGCCAATCTTGCCGCCGAAGCGCGGTTGCCAGCGCCAGTCGTTGACCGTATAGCCGGCGTGCGCCGACGCCGACCAGGCGCGGATGTCACGCTGTTCTGCGCTGCCGAACTGCCAGGCGGCTTCATTATCCCAGTCGAACCCCTGTGCCGCGCCGAAAATGCGCGCGCCGACGGTATAGCGCCGCTCTTGCCCGCTGAGCTGCGCGTAGTGGACGTCGTTATCCTCAAAGCCGAAGGTGTAGAGATCGAGCGAGGAGGCCAGCGCTGCCAGCGGCGTGGTGCCGTACAGCCCCCAGACCTTTTGGCTGTTGTCAGTATCGTCGTCGAAACTGCCGGTTTTGAGGGTGACGGGATGGCCGATAAAGGCGTCGAGGCGGTTTTTATCCTTGGCCCAGCTGGCGCGGATAGCATCGAAGGAACGGCGCACGTTGGGGCCGTCGCGGGTGCCCAGCAGGTGCAGCGAGCCCAGCGCAATCTCCTGGCGGCCGATCCGCAGGGTGCCGAGGCCGTAGGCGGTGGGCAGTTTTAAGTCCACATAGCCCTGGCCGAGGTAGGCATGATCTTCGTCAGTCGGCTTGCGCCCGCGGTCGCGCGGGGTGGCCAGCGACGATCCCACCTGCACATAGGCGCCGAAATAGTCGCCGTAGTCGAGGCGCGCGCCAACCAGCAAGCGCTGCATGAAAGTGTCGTCGCGTCCGCCGTTCAGATCCCGCTGATCCGTCCATTCATAGCGCTCGCGCAGTGAACCGTCGAAAGACAACGTGGCCGCATCGCCCAACGGGATGTTTTTCCAGGGGGAAGCGGCGGGCTCCGCCGCCAGCGCGGGGAGCGTGGAGAACAGCAACAGTGCGGGTAGCGTGCGTTTCATCATGAATATCCGAAGAAAAAAGCGCGCCGCAGCGCGCCTTGGGTTTATTTAGCCGTCTGGTGAATTTCGGCGATATAGCCGCCGGGGAAACGCACCAGCGCCGAGGCGCGGCGTTCCGCCGCCGTCGAATGCCACAGCACCTGCGCGCCGCTGGCCGTCGCTTTGGCCAGCGTGGCCGACAGATCGTCGACGCCATAGCCGGTGCGCTCATGGCCGAACGGATAAGGCAGATGTCCGTCGGTGACGAAAATGCGCGTTTTGCCGAAGCGGGAGTCCAGTTCGATCTGGCGGATCTTGCCGTTGCCGTTACGGCCGATCGCCGTGTCGCTGACCTGTTCGTCGCTCACGACCTTGCCGTGTGAGAACGCCTGGTAGCTTTTCAGGAAATCGTCGACGCGGTAGGCGGAGAGATACAGGCGGTTTTCCGGCACGCTCAGCAGCGGCTTGTAGTCAGGCGCCTTGGTGTGCCAATAGAGCTGCATGTTGACGCCGCCGGGCCACTGGATCACCGCGTCGCGGCCGATCGGATCGTCGAAAGGCGCAACCTGCACATCGGCGCCGGCGTCCCTGGCTTGCCGGATGGCGGCGTCCATATCCCTGACCAGAAAACCGTTGCGCTCGGCGCCGAACGGGTACGGGATCGGCGTTTTGAAATCGAACACCGAGAAGCTGCCGGCCGGCGTCAGTATCAGCTGGGAGTAAGTTTCGCTGGGGGTGGGCGTGACGTTGACCAGCACGCGTTCGGTACTGGTGCCGCCGAAGGTTTTCAGGATGCTGTCGACAAAGGCGTCCATCTTGCCGCGTTCGACGTAGACATGGGTGGTGTCATATTGCGGCCCCACGGCAAGAGGCGCCGTATCGGCCGCCCATGATACGGCAGGGAGCAGTAGCGCAAGGGCCGATATCCTCAGCCGACGAGAAGAAATGCCGATAATATGTTGCATGATGACCTCCAGGTAGCGGTTATTTTCCTGAGTGAAGCGTAATTCCCTATGAGCTTTCCCGTCGGCTGAAAAATAAAAACGAAAAACGCAATGTGCGTCGTGAAACATTAAATAAGGGCGATGTTCTGGCGCCTAAGCGAATATCGCGCAGGTGCAAAATATCTCTTTTTATGGGCGTGGAACGGTGGGGCGCCTTTGCCGGCTCAGCCCGCTATCGCTAAGGAATGGCGGTGGTCATGAGGCCCGCTTCGCCGCGTGTTGAGGTGAATCGAGGATAATCCATAACGGTGTTCTCCTAGATGGGATATATCGCATGAGCCAGCTGAGTTTACGGTCTTCATTGCCGTCTAAATATAAATACAGCATTAAAAGAATTGCCGCCCATCAAATTTTTATATGACTTGTTGAGTAAATACGAATAAGCGGGGAAAGAGAATATCGCGGCGCCTGACAGGGCTGACGTGGAGCAGAGGTGGTGCTGATCTCAGGGGAAAAAACGGCCTGCCAAAGCAGGCCGTTGGGGGGACGTTACGCCAGATCGAAACGATCGAGGTTCATCACTTTGTTCCAGGCGGCGACGAAGTCGTGGGCGAACTTCTCCTGCGCGTCGGCGCTGCCGTAGACTTCGGCCAGCGCCCGCAGCTGCGCGTGCGAACCGAACACCAGATCGACGCGGGTGCCGGTCCACTTGACCGCGCCGCTGCGGCGATCGCGGCCTTCGAACAGGCCGTCTTCACCGATCGGGTGCCAGGTGGTGCCCATGTCGAGCAGGTTGACGAAGAAGTCGTTGGTCAGCGCCTGCGGCCGCTGGGTGAACACGCCGTGCTGCGTGCCGCCAACGTTGGCGCCGAGCACGCGCAGCCCGCCGACCAGCACCGTCATTTCCGGCGCGGTCAGGGTCAGCAGCTGCGCCTTGTCGACCAGCAGCGTTTCGGCCGGCACGCGGTATTTACCCTTCAGGAAGTTGCGGAATCCGTCGGCGAGCGGCTCCATCGCCTCGAAGGAGTCCACGTCGGTCTGTTCCTGCGAGGCGTCCATGCGGCCCGGGGCGAACGGCACCGTCAGGGTGAAACCGGCGTTCTTCGCCGCCTGTTCCACGCCCGCCGCGCCGGCCAGCACGATCAGATCCGCCAGCGAGACGCGCTTGCCGCCGGTCTGCGCGTCGTTGAAGGCGCGTTGGATGCTCTCCAGCTTGGCCAGCGTCGCGGCGAGCTGCGCAGGTTGGTTGACCGCCCAGTCCTTTTGCGGCGCCAGGCGAATGCGCGCGCCGTTGGCGCCGCCGCGTTTGTCGGAACCGCGGAAGCTGGAAGCGGAAGCCCAGGCGGTGGAGACCAGCACCGACACCGGCAGGCCGGAAGCCAGCACGGCGTTTTTCAGCGCGGCGATGTCCTGCTCGTCGATCAGCGGATGATCGACCGCCGGGATCGGATCCTGCCAAATCAGCTCTTCCTGCGGCACTTCCGGGCCGAGGTAGCGCGCGCGCGGCCCCATATCGCGGTGGGTCAGCTTGAACCAGGCGCGGGCGAAGGCGTCGGCCAACTCTTCCGGATGCTCATAGAAACGGCGCGAAATCTTCTCGTAGGCCGGATCGAAGCGCAGCGACAGGTCGGTGGTCAGCATGGTCGGGCGGCGTTTCTTGTTGGGATCGAAGGCGTCGGGAATGGTTTCGCCGATGTCTTTCGCCACCCACTGGTGCGCGCCGGCCGGGCTTTGGGTCAGCTCCCATTCGTATTCGAACAGGTGGCGGAAGAAGTCGTGGTTCCACTGGGTCGGGGTAGTGGTCCAGGTGACTTCCAGGCCGCTGGTGATGGCGTCTTTGCCAACGCCGGTGCCGAAGGTGCTGTGCCAGCCGAGGCCCTGCGACTCCAGCCCGGCGGCTTCCGGATCGGCGCCGACGTTAGACGCCGGGCCGGCGCCGTGGGTCTTGCCGAAGGTGTGGCCGCCGGCGATCAGCGCCACGGTTTCTTCGTCGTTCATCGCCATGCGGGCGAAGGTTTCACGGATGTCGCGTGCGGCGGCCACCGGATCGGGATTGCCGTCCGGGCCTTCCGGGTTGACGTAGATCAGGCCCATCTGCACTGCCGCCAGCGGGTCCTCCAGATCGCGGTCTCCCGAGTAACGGCTGTTTGGCCCGCCGCTCAGCTCCAGCCAGATCTTCTCAGAACCCCAGTAGACGTCGTCCGGCTCCCAGGTGTCGGCGCGGCCGCCGGCATAGCCGAAGGTTTTGAAGCCCATCGATTCCAGCGCCACGTTGCCGGTCAAGATAATCAGGTCTGCCCAGGAGAGGTTGCGGCCGTATTTCTGTTTGATTGGCCACAGCAGGCGGCGCGCCTTGTCGAGGCTGACGTTGTCCGGCCAGCTGTTGAGCGGGGCGAAGCGCTGCTGGCCTTCGCCCGCGCCGCCGCGGCCGTCGCCGATGCGATAGGTGCCGGCGCTGTGCCAGGCCATGCGGATGAACAGGCCGCCGTAGTGGCCGAAGTCTGCCGGCCACCATTCCTGCGAGTCGGTCATCAGGGCGTGCAGATCCTGTTTGACCGCCGCCAGATCGAGACTGTTGAAGGCATCGGCGTAGTTGAAGTCTTTATCCATCGGATCGGACAGGGGGGAATGTTGGTGCAGCGGTTTCAGGCTGAGCTGATTAGGCCACCAATCCTGATTGGTGGGGCCGTTCTGCGGTGCGGGCTGCTTGCCGCCCGAAAACGGGCATTTGCTTTCAGTTGTCATAATGCGCTCTCTGCTTCCATAAAGGTGCTCCAGCCGCCGGGCGTGGAGCGGTTAACAAGGCATGCGGGTAAGGCTTGCGTCGGGTGTTGCGCTAAATAACTGAACTCAATGGATTCGCATCGCCCCGGCCGCTAACGGGCAAAAGGCGACTCATGGCTAAGCTTAGTCAGCGGTGGCGGAGAGATAAAATAGGAATGAGTGAATATTGTGATAGCTTGCGGCGATTTATGGGTGTGCTATTGATAGTCAACACGCCGTGTTATCGGCGCCGCAGCATAACCTTGAGCACCGCGTCCGCCAGCTTGCCGAACGGCGCGCGCAGGAGGTCGGTAAAACGCCAGCGGCTCTGGATAAAGACGCCTTTGGCGTGGCTCAGCGCCCGAAATCCTTCGATGCCGTGACAGGCCCCCATGCCGCTGGGGCCGATGCCGCCGAACGGCAGATCGTCCTGGGCGAAATGCAGTAGGGTGGCGTTAACGCTGACGTTGCCGGAGGTGGTGCGCGCCAGCAGCCGGTCCCGATCCTCGCCCGGCGGACCGAAGTAGTAGAGCGCAAGCGGGCGCGGCCCGGCGTTGATAACGTCGATCGTTTCATCAAAGGCGGCGTAGGTGCACACCGGCAGCAGCGGCCCGAAGATCTCCTCTTGCATGATCCGGCTGTCGTCGGGGGCGCCGACGATAAGCGTAGGGGCCAGCGTGTTCGGCCGTTCAGACGCCGAGTCCGGGCGGTGGCCGACCGGATGGATTTGCGCGCCGCGCTCCTGTGCGTCGGCAAGCAGCGCTTGCAAGCGGTGGTAGTGCCTGTCGTTGATGATGGCGCCGTAGTCGTCGCCGGTTGGCCCGTCGGGATAAAAGCTTTTAACCGCCGCGTCATAGAGCGCCATGAAGCTTGCCAGATCGTCCTGATGAACCAGCAGGTAATCGGGCGCGATACAGGTTTGGCCCGCGTTTGACAGCTTGCCGAACGCCACGCTCTTGACGTTTCTGGCATTAACCGCGCCGCGCGCCATGACGGCGGGGCTTTTGCCGCCCAGTTCAAGCGTTAACGGCACCAGATGTTTGCCGGCCGCCTGCATGACCTGACGGCCGATCGCCGTGCTGCCGGTGAACACCAGATGGTCGAACGCCAGCTCGCTGAATCTGGCCCCGACGTCCGGCCCGCCGGTCACGACGGCGACCTCATCGACAGGAAACAGCGCCGCCAGCATCGTTTCGATGAGGCGGCTGGTATGTGGCGTGAGCTCCGAAGGTTTCAGCATCACGCGGTTGCCGGCGGCCAGCGCGGTGGCCAGCGGGATGAAGGTCAACGAGAAGGGATAGTTCCACGGCGCCATGATGCCAATCACGCCCTTGGGCTGATATTGCACATAGGCGCGTGCGGCCTGATACGGCAGGGCGACGTGGCGGCGCTCCGGCTTCATGAAGCGTTTCAGGTTGCGCAGCAGGTAATCGATCGCCTGAACGGTAACCAGAATCTCCAGAATGTCGGTTTCGTAAGGCGAACGGTGGCCGAAGTCCGCGCTGACGGCCGCCGCCAGCGCGGCGCGCTGGGCCAGAATGGCGCTTCGCAAGCGGCGCAGGGCGGCCTTGCGCTGTTGCATCGTCGGCGCGCCGTCGCGCAGGAAGGCGTGGCGCTGGGCGGCAAGCCACGGCTCCATCGTCGTGGCGGTGTCATCTCCTTGCACTTGAATACTCCTGATGCCGATCGCGTTACTGAGGGAAATACCGCTTGCCGGGCCACTATTGACCTTAAAGTGAACTTTAAACCTATACTCGTTAAACGATCAACGCAAGATCGTCGGCCAACCGGGATGAGGGAGCCAGAGATCCCGGCGCCGCGCGCAGTATAAACCTTCTTTTTTAACCATAGTGTAAATGGGAGAAACGACATGGGTTATGTAACGACCAGCGATGGCGTCGAGATTTTCTACAAGGATTGGGGCCCAAAAAACGGCAAGGTTATCTACTTCCACCACGGTTGGCCGCTGTCCAGCGATGACTGGGATGCCCAGATGCTGTTCTTCGTGAACAAAGGGTTCCGCGTGGTTGCGCACGATCGCCGCGGCCACGGCCGCTCCAGCCAGGTGTGGGAAGGGCACGACATGGATCATTACGCCGATGACGTCGCCGCGGTGGTAAAACACCTGGGCGTGCAGGGCGCCATGCACGTAGGCCACTCGACCGGCGGTGGCGAGGTGGTGCGCTATATCGTGCGCCACGGCGAGGACAAGGTGTCCAAAGCGGTGCTGATCAGCGCGGTGCCGCCGCTGATGGTGAAAACCGACGCCAATCCGCAGGGCACCCCAAAATCGGTATTCGATGATTTCCAGGCGCAGCTGGCCGCCAACCGGGCGCAGTTCTATTACGACGTGCCCGCAGGCCCGTTCTATGGCTATAACCGCCCGGGTGCCAAACCGTCGGAGGCCATTATCTGGAACTGGTGGCGGCAGGGCATGATGGGGGGCGCCAAGGCGCACTATGACGGCATCGTCGCCTTCTCGCAGACCGATTTCACCGAAGATCTCAAGAAGATTGCCATTCCGGTGCTGGTGATCCACGGCGATGACGACCAGGTGGTGCCTTATCAGGATTCCGGCGTGCTCTCGGCCAAGCTGGTGCAAAACGGCACGCTCCATACCTATAAGGGCGCGCCGCACGGCATCCCGACCACCCATGCCGATCAGGTCAACGCCGATCTGCTGGCGTTCGTGAACAGTTAAGCGCGAACAAGCACTTTTGCTCCGCCCTGAGTGGGCGGAGTTTTTTTGATTGCGATGAGGAACGCCAATGCAAACGATCCTGGGCGCCAGTGGCCAGATCGCCCAAGAGCTGGCGCGTGAACTGAAGCGCGCGTACACCGATGATTTAAGATTGGTCAGCCGCAACCCGAGGAAGGTCAACGACAGCGATACGCTGGTCGCGGCCGACCTGCTCGATGCACAGCAGACCCTGGCGGCGGTGAAGAGCAGCGACGTGGTGTATTTCGCCGCCGGCCTGCCGCCGGATTCGGCGCTGTGGGAGCGGCAATTTCCGACCATGCTGCAGAATGCGCTGGACGCCAGCCGTACCGCAGGCGTGCCCTTCGTCTATTTCGACAATACTTACATGTATCCGCAGAACGGCGAACTGCAGACGGAATCGACGCCGTTCGCGCCTCGGGGGCGCAAGGGACGGGTGCGTGCCCTGATGACCGAGAAGGTGCTCAACGAGATGGAGCGCAAGCAGATCCCCGTGCTGATCGGCCGTGCGCCCGAGTTTTATGGGCCGGGAAAAACGCAGAGCTTCACCAATGCGCTGATCGTCGACAGGCTGAAAGCGGGGGAAAAACCGCGCGTGCCGGTTCGCGACGACAGGCTGCGCACGCTGATCTGGACGCCCGACGCCAGCCGCGGGTTAGCCCGGCTCGGCAATACGCCCGACGCGTTCGGCCAGACGTGGCATCTCCCGTGCTGCGACGAACGGCTCACCTATGCGCAGTTCGCCGCCTTGGCCTGCGAGGTGTTTGGGAAGGACATTTCATATTCCGTCATCGGCAAATGGGCGTTGATCGCCGCAGGGCTGGTTTCGTCCGGGGCGCGTGAGATGCGCGAGCTGCTGCCGCGCTACGAGTACGACAACCTGTTCGACTCGACCAAGTTCAAGCAGCGCTTTCCCGACTTCGCCGTCACGACGTATCGCGCCGGGCTGGAAACGATTTGGCGGGAGTGGAAGAACGCGCAAGCGCCGCGTTAAGATGCCCGCCGCGCCAGGGCTAGCCATAGCGCGCTACGCTGGGCTGCCGGCCCACTCGAGCCATTAAGCGAGCCTCGCCCCTCACCGGGCGGGGCTTTTTATTGGCTGCGCGAAAGCGGATCACCAGTGATAGCTGATGCCCATATCGAGCTTGTCCGACGCATCGACGCCGGCCGCGTGCTGCGAAAGGTTATTGAATTCATAGTTAATAAACACCTGCATGTTGCTATTGAGCAACCAAGTCACCCCCAACTCTTCGTAGTTCAATAAGTCGGTGTTGCGGCCTGCCCGGGCCTGTATTAAACGGGTATAGCCGATGTTGGGCTGAATATGGTCCGTCAGCCGGTATTTGACGAGCGCTTCATAACTTGACGCCGAGCCGCGGTTAGCGGTTTGTTGCGGGCTGATGGCGTTGTCGCTTTGGGTGAACACGGCCGCAAGATAGATTTTTTTCGACGCATAGAGAACCCCTTCGGCCAGCGTATCGATGCGTCGGCGATAGCCGGCGGCGTGTTGCTGCCGCTGCGTGGTTTGAGACGCCGAGGCGGCGGCGATGAGGCTGAGCGTCGGCGTCAGCGCATAACGGAACGAGGCGCCGAAGCCGTTGCCGTTTTGTTTGCCCGGCGCTTGCCGATCGTCGCCGTCTTTGAACTGATATTGCAACGCGAGGGCGGCGCGCCGCTGAAACAGGCTGAAAGTTTGGCGGTAGGTGAGCAGGTTATGCGCCCGGCCGCGCATAAAGTTATCGATGTAGTTGTACGCCATTTCCCTAAACAGCGGGGAGCGATCGGTCAGGGCGGTCACATCATAAAGCACGCCCCAGTTACGGCCGATATCGAGGCTGCCCAGGGTGGCGTTTTGCACGCCGATATAGGCGAGCCGGGTGCTGTTTCGGCTCGCGTCGGCGAAGCTGACGGTATATTCCCAGTGGGCGTAGGCCTGCCAGCGCGGCGCGATCTTTTTTTTGCCTATCAGGCCGAAATAGAGGTAGCTGCGGTCGCCGTCGTCGCGTTCGTTTTGGCCGCTGTAGCGTCTGGCGATAATCGTGCCGTAGAAATTCAGGCTGTTTTGCTGCGATCCCGTCAACGACAAGGCGAAGGCGCCGCGCGGCAACAGGGCCAGCAGGGGGAACAGCATGCCCACCGAAAAATAACGAGGATTGCGTTTTATCATGATGGCACCGTCCCTGTGCGCGGCAAGCCCGTGTGCTTGCCGCCCTGGCGAAGCTTAAGCGTGCGTTTCGCGTTTAAAGTAACTGACGATCCCCTGAGCGATCGCCGTGGCAATTTTATTTTGGAAGGCGGGGGTGCCGAGCAGCCTTTCTTCCTCAGGGTTGGTGATGAAAGAGGTTTCCACCAAGACGGAAGGAATATACGGGGACTTTAAGACCACGAAGGCCGCCTGTTCGGTATTTTTGGCATGCAAATGATGGATGGGCGCAATATGCTGAATCAGGTGCGAGCCCAGCGCCAGGCTCTCTTTGATTGTTTCCGTCTGCTCCAAATCAAACAGTATCTTCTGCAAATAGCGATCTTTCTTGATGACGTTGGGGCCGGCGAGATCGTCCGCCGCGTTTTCACTGTTCGATAAGTATTTCGCCATCGCGCTGCTGGCGCCTTTATTGGAAAGCGCAAAAACCGACGCGCCGCAGGCACTGGGGCAGGTAAAGCCGTCGGCGTGGATGGACATGAAAAGATCGGCGCCATGCCGGTGCGCGATCTCCACCCGATCGTACAGCGGAATAAAAACGTCGCTGTCGCGCGTCAGGCGGGCATCGATGCCGTGTCGATCAAGCTGTGCACGCACATTTCTGGCGATCTCCAGAACGACATGTTTTTCCAGCGAACCGGTGTGGCCAATGGCGCCGGAGTCGATGCCGCCATGACCGGGATCCAACATGACCAGGAATCTTTTTCGCGCCCCCTGAGGGCCGTTCTGCTTTTTGGGACGTGGCAGGCCGTGGGCGTGAGCCAGCGGGGAAACGGCGCCGTTCAGCGCCAGGGCCGCCAACCCTGCCAACATCATTCTGCGGCGAGATAACCGGGTGTTCAAAAGGTCCGTCTTAGCCATAAGGTTAACCAGCATAAAAGGAAAGGGTGTTTTTGTTATAACATAACAATTTCACGCGCCGGCGGGGTTGTCTGTTAGCGGCTGTTACTTTTAATGTCATTCCTTAAATTCACTGGTTTTTTATACTGCATTTATTTTGTTTATTGAATGTTTATATTGATATAAATTTGTTTTGCATTTGTTAATTCTTATTTTGACACACTATTTAATCTAATATTTCAAATGAGATTTATTCTCCTCTTTAATTGATATGTTATAACGTAAACATTAAAACGGATAAAAAACGGGGTCTTTGCCGCCGGCATGAAGCTACTCACGTTTTTGGAGCGTTAACATGACTTTTAAACACCAGGAAAAAGAGACACTAAATATATTCGCCGTTCTCGCGGTCTCGTTAAGCACGGTCATCGCCATGCTCGACAGTACCATCGCCAACGTGGCATTGCCGGTTATCGCCAAAGATTTCGGCGTTTCCGAATCGGCCTCCATCATGATTATTAATGCCTACCAGTTTGCCGTTGTCGCCTCTTTGATGCCCTTCGCGGCGCTGGGCCGCGCGGTGGGCAATAAAAAGATCTTTATAGCCGGGGTGGTGCTGTTCGCTTTTTCATCCTTGGGCTGCGCGCTGTCCACGACGCTGTCGATGCTGACGGCATTCAGGGTGATACAGGGCTTCGGTGCGGCGGCGGTGCTCAGCGTCAATGCGGCGCTGATCAAGGAGATATACCCGGAAAGGCTGCTGGGGCGCGGTCTGGGGATTAATGTGATGGTGGTGTCGGTTTCCGCCGCCGCCGGGCCGTCCATCGCCTCGGCGATACTTTCTCAGACGAGCTGGAACTGGCTGTTTACCATCAATGTTCCCATCGCCTGCCTGTCGCTGCTGCTGAGCCTGATCTTCCTGCCCCCCCGCGAGCGGCGCAGCGGTGGATTCGACAGCGGCGGGGCTCTGTTGGTGTTTGTGCTGTTCATCGCTTTCTCGCTCAGCACGATGAGTATGACCACCCACCATCTGCCGGCGGCGGCGCTCAGCTTTGCGGTATTCGCCGGGCTGGCCGGGTGGCTGTACATCAATCAGAAAAGAAAGGCCAACGCCGCGCTGATCCCGGTCGCGATGCTGCATAACCCGACGCTGTCATTGTCTTTGCTGATGTCGATGCTGTCTTACAGCACCCAGCTTTTGGCTTTTGTATCGCTGCCTTTCTATTTCCACAATGTCCTGCAAAGAAACGTGGTGGACATCGGTCTGCTGCTGACCGCCTGGCCGCTGGCCACCATGGCGTCTTCGCTGATTTCCGGTGATTTGGCCAAGAAATACGATTCCAATCTTGTTGCCCTCTCGGGCCTCGCCTGTCTGCTGGCAGGCATGCTGCTGATGGCCAATTTGCCCAGCGATCCGTCGAATGGGGCGATCGTATGGCGCGTGGCGCTGTGCGGCATCGGTTTCGGCCTGTTTCAATCACCGAACAACCTGCTGATCATGACCTCTGTGTCCCATGAAAACAGCAGCATCGCCAGCGGCCTGTTGGGCAGCTCCCGATTGATCGGGCAAATCGTCGGTTCGGCGTTAGTGGCGATTTTCTTCAATATGCGCGGCGCGCAAGCGACGAATATCAGTTTAATGGCGGGGGCGGCATTCTCGTTCCTTTCTCTGGTCGTGAGCTATATGCGCTTCAAGTCCGCCGTTACGTTAAAAACCAGCAAATAGAAGCACGAGGTTTCCCATGCGATTTATCCCATTAGTGCCGTTGGTTATCGGGATGGCGGCGTTTTCCCTTGCCGGCTGTACGACCTACCACGACGTGGCATTGCAACAAAAAGAGGCGGGGCTCAATAGCCCGTATTACCTGCTGCAGCCGCCGGTCTATGTCGGCGACCAGTTGAAATATGGCCTGAAGGACGGCAGCGGCGGCGAGCTGACGGTGGCGAAGGTTGAACCTAAAGACATCGTCGCCGACAGTGGAAAAATCATTCCCCTGGCAGAGCTTTCTTTCCTGCAACGAAAAGACCTTTCCACGGGAAAAACCGCCGCGTTGGTTGGCGGCGGCGCGGTAGCCACCACGGCAATCGTCTTTGTGGCCGGGATAACCATTATGGCAGCAGGCATCGCCGCGTCGGCCTAATACAGCCCATCGACGCGCGCCGCCGAGCGTGCGCGCAGGAGGCACCATGTGCGTAACAGTGAAATTTATCGCCACCGCGCTGCTGGCCCTATTTGCCTTGCCGACGGTGCCTTGCGCCGGCGCCAGCCTGCCGGCGGCGGCCGAGCCGTTGCAAAGCGCGGCGACGCAAACGCTGCCCGGCAGCTACCCGCGGATCGTCATCACCGGCAACTGCCCCTTCGGCGTGATCCTGGCGAACGAGGCGGCCTATCGGCATGTCGTCGGCGTGGGGCCCTGGGCGTTCATGCATGCCGATAGGCATGTGTTGAAGGACATGAAGCCGGATATCGGCAGGATCACGTCCGATTTCATCAATAAGGACTATCGGGTCAACATGGAGTCGTTAATGAATCTGCGGCCCGACATCATTTATTACTACGGCAAAAGCCAGGACGATCGGCTGGAAAGGGCGGGCGTGATGACGGTCGATCTGGACGCCGGCGGGAAGACCAAATACCAGCCGATGGTTACCCAGGTGTATTGGGAAAATACCTTCGCCGACACCCTCGGCCTGCCGCGTACGCATAAATTCAAAGACGCCTGGGAAAAGACCCTGAAACAGATCCGCCCCTATGCCGCCGCCATCCGCGCGCAGCACGTCAGGGCGTTATATCTGGAAGAAAGCGACGGCAGGCAGCTGAAGGTGAGCGGCCCACACACCTACGGCGACACCTATCTGAAAATGGCCGGCATGGACAACGTCGCCGGGGATTTGCCGGTAAAAGGGGATGCCGGCAGGTACATCAACGTTTCGATGGAGCAAATCATGGCCTGGGACCCGGATGTGATTTTCGTGGTGTTCGGCAGCGCCAAAGCGCTGCTGCACGGGGGGATCCCCGGCCAGGCGTGGGAGACGCTCAGGGCGGTGAAAAACGGCAAGGTTTTCTCGACGCCGGTGGGCATTCACAACTGGGGGGGCCTGTCGGCGGAAACGTCACTGCTGCCGCTGTTTATGATCAACCGGTATGCCCCTGAAGACATTAGCGACAAAACGCTGCGGGAGGAGACGCGTCGCTATTATCAGACGATGTTCTCTTATGCGATCCCGGACCGGTTGCTGGATGAGGTGCTGGCGCAACGCTAGTGCCACGGTTGAATAGCGTGAGTTCGTTGGAGGAGCTTGGGGATGCCGGGCAGAGGAAAATATGTGGCGATCATGGCGGGATTGTTTATTTCGCTCTGTGTGGTCGCCTTCGCATCGCTGTTTGCCGGCCGCTACGCCTTGTCGGCCCATGACGTGGTGCAGATTTTATGGCAGGGGAACATGCCGGGGGAAAACCAGGCCCGCTATTCGGTGATTTTTAACCTGCGCGCGCCGCGGGTGGTGGCGGTGATGCTGGTGGGCGGCGGGTTGGCGGTCGCCGGCGCGACCTTTCAGGCGGTGCTGAAAAACGCGCTGGCCAGCCCGGACGTGCTGGGCACCTCTTCCGCCTCCGCCTTTGGCGCTGCGCTGGGCATTTTGTTGAGTTTGCCTTTTGCCCTGAGTTCCCTGCTGTCGTTTCTTTTCGGCGTGGTGAGCTTGCTGCTGGTGCTGGGCATCTGCCGCCTCAAACGCCGGCAGGATGCACTCACCACGATTTTGTCCGGCATGATTATCGCGTCGCTGTTTATCGCGTTTGTCTCGGTCATAAAATATGTCGCCGATCCGCAGGATACCTTGCCGGCGATCGTCTTCTGGCTGATGGGCAGCTTCGCTTCGGTAGCGAAAGCGCAGGTTTATTGGCTGATCCCGCTGTTTGCGGCGTGTTACCTGACTATCTACCGGCTCAGGTGGAACATGAACATTCTCTCGCTGGGAGACGACGAGGCGCGCATCGCCGGCCTGAATCCGCCTCGGCTGAAGATCCTGCTGCTGATCGCCGCCTCCCTGCTGGTTTCCGCCTCGGTGAGCTTGGCCGGCGTGGTGGGGTGGGTCGGCTTGGTGATCCCGCATTTGGTGAGAAGCGTGTTGGGGTATAACCACGGCCGCCTGATCCCCGCTTCGGCGCTGAGCGGGGCGCTGTTTTTGCTGGTGATCGACAATATCGCCAGAGGTGCCACCTATGCTGAAATCCCGATCGGCATCCTGACCGCGCTGATCGGCGCGCCACTTTTCGCTCTCCTTTTTGTTATGAGCAGCAAACATGATCACAGTTAACCAGCTGACCCTGGGTTTCAAGGGGCGAGAACCCCTTCTCGACAACGTCAGTTTTAATCTGGCGCGGGGCGAGATCCTCAGCGTGCTCGGGCCGAACGGCGCCGGTAAAACCACGTTGCTGAGACACATCGCGGGCCTGTGCCGGCCCCTGTCTGGCGGGTGCAAGATCGGCCGCATCGACAATCGGCCCGCCCGGTTGGCCTATGTGCCGCAGGCGAAAACGCCGCATTTCGCTTATGGGGTGCTCGATTTTGTCACTTTCGGCTGTGCTCGCCAGGCGGGGTGGTTCGCCAGGCCGCGGCGGCAAGATGTCGCCAGGGCGCAGGCGGTGTTGCATGCGCTGGAGATCGCGCCGCTGGCGCAGAAAAATATCAACCAGATCAGCGGCGGGGAACTGCAGATGTGTTATTTCGCCAAGGCGCTGGCGGCGGACCCCGACGTCATGATCCTCGACGAACCGGAGTCGAACCTGGATTTTTACAATCAGGCTAAAATGATCGAGATGCTCTGGCGCCTCGCCAAAGAGCGGCAGATGACGATCGTGCTGAATACGCATTTTCTGCATTATGCCGACCGCATCTCCGACAAGTGCCTGCTGATGAATAAGCGACAGTGCATGTTTGGCGATAAAAACGCCTTGCTGCAAGAGGATATCCTGGAGCGTTACTTCCAGGTACCGGTGAGAAAGTGCCGGTACGAATATGCCGGCGTCAGCGAAGAAACGTTCATTGTCGCGCTACCGCACCCCGCTTGAGCGCCGCCAGCGCGAGGGTGATTAAGGGATATCCCTCATTGCGGCCCCGCCGGCGGTTATTTAAGCTGAAAGAGAAATGCAACGGTGAATATGGAGATAATCATGACTGATTCAGTATCCAACGATCGTAATCCCACCCCGGATGTGGCGGAAGACAACGCGTTCTTCCCATCCCCTTACTCCCTCAGCCAGTACACCTCGTCCAAAACCGACTTCACGGGCGCCAGCTACCCGAACGCCTATCGCGGCGGCAAGTGGAAGGTGCTGATGATCGCCTCGCAGGAGCGTTACCTGCTGATGCAAAACGGCAAGTTCTTCTCCACCGGCAACCACCCGGTCGAGATGCTGCTGCCGATGTATCACCTGGATCTGGCCGGTTTCGAGATCGACATCGCCACGCCGTCCGGCGATCCGGTGAAGCTGGAGATGTGGGCGTTCCCGCATGAAGATAAAGCAGTCAAGGCCACCTACGAGAAGTACCGCAGCCAGCTCAAGCAGCCGAAAAAGTTGACGGAAGTGGTGAAGGATCTGGATGGCGGCAACTACCTCGGCGTTTTCATTCCCGGCGGCCACGGCGTGCTCAATGATATCCCGTTCAGCGAAGAGGTGAAAAAGACCCTGCACTGGGCGCATGACAACGATCGCTACGTGATTTCGCTGTGCCACGGGCCGGCCGGTTTGCTGGCGGCGGGCATCGGCGAGAACAAAGAGGATTTCCTCTATCGTGGCTATGAGATGTGCGTGTTCCCGGACTCGCTCGATACCGGCGCCAACATCGACATCGGCTATATTCCCGGTCCGATGCCCTGGCTGGTGGGCGAACGCCTGCGCGAGCGGGGCGTTAAGATCGTCAACGCCGACATCACCGGCAAGGTGCATAAAGATCGGCGCCTGCTGACCGGCGACAGCCCGCTGGCTTCCAACAACCTCGGCAAACTGGCGGCAGAGACGCTGCTGGCCGACGTCGCCACGCGATGAGCGACGAGATCGCGCAGCGCGCTTTCCAGACGGCGCTGGCGATGGACCACGAGCGAACCCTGTCCGCCATTCAGGGGCGGGTTCGCGCCTTCGCCGCGCCGTTCGGCTTCGATCGCTTTGTGCTGTTTTCCGCTTCCGCCACGGCGGAGGCGGGGATCGAGCATATCTACTGGGTCGAGGGCGACTGGTTCGGCGACGGCGAGGCCGTCGATGCGTTGACCTACGTGCGGCACTGCCCGGTGACCCGGCACATGCTGCGGGCCAGCGAGCCGTTCTTCTGGACTAAAACCCGGGCGCAGCAGGGCGAGCGCTATCGGATTGTGCGCACGCCGCGCGGCGCCGGCCTGCACGGCGTGCAGATCCCGGTGTTTGGCCCGGCCGGTTTGGAGGGGGCCGTCAGCCTGGGGGGCGAGCGCATCGATGCCTCGCCGCCGGTGCGGCTGGCGCTGTCGCTGGTGGGTACGGCGGCCTTTCAGGCGGCACGGCGGCTGTTCGCACCGGCGGCCGGCGAGGGAGAGGGCCGACTGTCGGCGCGTGAGCGCGAAGTGCTGAGCTGGACCGCCATCGGCCGGCGGCAGGCGGATATCGCTGCGATGCTCGGCCTGTCTGAACGCACGGTGGAAAACCACCTGCGGCGTATTCGCCAACGCCTCGGCGCCGCCACCACCGCGCAGGCGATCGGCGTGGCGATCCGCCTGGGGGAGATCGCCCCCGAGCGCCGTTAGCCCGTCGCCATTTGCCGCAGCAACCATTCGCGCAGCGCAATGATATCGGGGCGCTGCGCAGTTTCTTCAGTGGCCACCAGATAGTAGTTGGCGCCGGGTAACGACATCTCGAACGGCGCGGCCAGCACGCCGCGCTGCAACAAATCGCGCGCCAGCAGCCGGCTGGCGATCACCACCCCCTGGCCGGCCACCGCCGCCTGCAGCGCATGGGTTTCGTCGCTGAAGGTCAGCCCGGCTTCCACGTTCAACCCTTCCGGCCCGTAGCGCCGTCGCCAGTTTTCCCAGGTCGGCGCGTCGGCGGGCACCTGCCGATGTTCCACGTGAAACAGCGTCACCCGCTGCAAATCTTCGATGCGCTCCAGCGCCAGCGCCGGGCTGGCCACCACGATAAAACGATCCTCATGCAGCAAGGTGCAGTGCAGATCGCTTTCCGGTGTTTCGCGGTAGCGGATGGCGACGTCCACGGTGCGCTGGCTGAGATCGACCCGCTCGACGCTGGTGTGCAGGCGCAGATCGATGGCGGGAAACTCCGCCTTGAAATCGGCCAGGCGCGGCACCAGCCAGTGGGTGAGAAAATTGGAGGTGGTGGTGACGGTCAGCGCCGGCGGCTGCTGGGCGCGGGTGATTTGGGCGACGGACTGCTCCAGTGCGGCGAAGGCGCGCTGGGTGCCGGCATACAGGATCTCGCCGGTCTCGGTCAGGCTGACGCCCTGTGCGCTGCGCTCGCACACCCGGCATTCCAGCACCGACTCCAGCAGCTTGATCTGGTGGCTGACTGCCGTCGCGCTGACGCCCAGCGCCTCGGCGGCCAGCTTGAAGCTGCGGCAGCCGGCCACGGCGTGGAAGGCGCGCAGCGCGCCCAGCGGCGGCAAACGGGTTTTTCTCATGGCTGAATTATTCTCATCCAAGGCTGAAAACTATGAGTTTGTCTGAGCGATTATACAAGAGATAGGCTACTGACATGTGAACAGGGAAATGAATTTATTTCATCATTTCCATCATGTCGGGAGTGAACGATGAGCCTTTATATCAACAACGGTGCCCTGGGCGCCATGGCACACACGGGAGCGGCGGCGAGCGCCCTGGCGCTCAGCGTGCCGGCCGCGGCAGGCGCCTTGCTGCTGAAGACCGAAAATCTGCTGGGCATCGGCGCGACCCTGATGCTGCTAACGGCATTGGCGCTGGCGTTTCTCGGCGGCGCCGCACTGGCCCGTCTACGGCCGCTGCGGAACCGGCCTGCGCTGGCGATTCTCCGCTACGGCTTTTTACTGGCAGCGGTGGGGTGGCTATTGACGCTGCTGATGCTGTTCGGCGGCCATGATTGGCCGGCCCTGCTGGCGGGCATCGTCCTCGGCGGTCTGGGGCAGGGCGTCGCCTACCGCACGGCAGTGGGGGAGAAAGCGGCGTTCGCCGTGGCGTGCAGGCTGACGACGGTGGTGACTATCGTGGCCGTAGTGATTGCCGCTTCGCTGGTGCAAACCTATGCCGCGCCGGGGATAAAGGGAGCCTGTTTCGCGCTGGCGTTGCTTGTCGACCTGGCGCTGCTGGGGGCATTGATGGCGCGGGTTGCGGAGCGGGATGGGGCCTGAGACATTGCGGAGGACCAAAGGCCTGCCTGGGGGACAGGGTGGGTCTTTTGGTGTTTGTGGGGAATTGTTATCTGACGGTCGGCTTTGTACCAGAAGCGGACGTTGTCTTCCCCCTGGTTCGCTATTAAACAGATTGCAGTGCAGCTTATTCTTCCCTCTTATGTAAAAATGGCACTAACTGAAAGATGGCAATCCACCTCCTCATGTATATCTACCTCCACACATAGTCATTAATAAGGATGGATGAAGATGCTGAGAGGCAAAAGAGCTGTGATTACCGGTGGCGGCGGTGGATTTGGTCAGGCGCTGTGCGTGTGGTTGGCGCGAGAAGGCGTCGAGGTGGATTTTTGCGCGAGGCGTGCTGATGATATTAAAAAAACCTGTAACATCATCACGGCTGAAGGCGGGATTGCAAAAGGGTATGTCTGCGATTTAACCCAGCCTGATGCCATTTCTCAGTTTTCTTCACAGTTATTAACTTCAGACAAATCCATAGACATTTTGATTCTCAATGCTGCTCAGTGGCTGTCAGGATCGTTAGACGATCAACCAGACACAGAAATCATCAGTACTATAAGTTCAGGACTGACAGGTTCGATTTTACTGACTCAGGCATTACTGCCTGGGTTAAGGCGTTCAGAAAGCGCGGATATTGTCTCAATTATATCTTCCTGAGGGATTCCAAATTTTACGGATTCAATTGCGCATCCCGCTTTTTTTGCAAGTAAACACGGGCTTAGCGGGTTTACAAATAAACTTTCTCACCTGCTGTCCGAAGAGAATATACGTGTGACCGGGTTGTACCCCCCGGATTTCGAACTGACAGGGTTAGATATGTTTATCGATAGCCAATCCAAAATGGGGGAACGTTTAATGAATGGGCGCTCGATCTGGGAAACCATTCGTTTTGTGTTAGGTCAACCGCGTAGTTGCCATATAAGTAGCATCTACTTTGAAGGTCCCACTCGCGAAAAACTGGGAGATTAAGGCTCAATTTGGCGACGTTGAGCAGAGTGCTCAACGTCCGTTCCTCGCCCCATACCTCAAGGTAGAGTGTGCCATACCGAATAAGCCTCAGTGCGATGAAACAAATGCCGAGGCAGGCTGCGCGGGCGGAATGGCGAAGTGATGCTGCATACGCTTTATCTCCTCTGCCGGTGGCAGGCCAAACAGACGCTTGAATTCGCGGTTAAATTGCGATGGGCTTTCATAGCCAACGGCGTAACTCGCGGCGGCGGCGGTGATTTGTTGGCGCACCATCAGCATTCGTGCCTGGTGCAGGCGTACCGATTTCACATACTGCATTGGCGGAATCTGCGTTATCGCTTTGAAATGGCTATGAAAGGTCGGCACGCTCATGCCGGCCATCATCGCCAGCTGCGTCAGCGTTAACGGCTCCGCGTAAGCGGCATGGATGTGCTGCAACGCTTTACCGATTTTGCCAAATTGCCCCTGCAAGGCCAGCGCGGCACGCATTGCGTTGCCCTGTGCGCCTGTCAGCACGCGAAAATAAAGCTCACGCACCCGCGCCGGGCCGAGGATCGCCGCCTCAAGTGGGTTAGCCAGGACTTCAAGTAAGCGAAGTACGGCCATTTTTACCGCGCTGTCCATGGGGCTCGACATCATGCTTTGCGGCGTGACGGGAGGATGCGGGGCGCCATGCTGTTCAATCTGCAACATCAGTTCCGCGGCAAGCTGAAAATCCAGATGCATATAAATCGCCAGCAGCGGATGTGCTGCCGACGCGTCGGTTTCCATCACAAACGGCACCGGCACCGAAACCGCCAGGTAGTGCTGCTCATCATATAAATAGGTCTGTTGACCGAAATAGCCGCGTTTGCTGCCCTGGCAGACGATCACGATCCCCGGATCGTACAGCACCGGCGTTCTGGCAAGCGGGCGATCGGAACGCAAAATTCGCACATCAGGTAGGGCAGTGAGGTTGTATCCCTCTTGCACCGCAAGTCTATTCATCAGGGCAATCATGTCGGACATCCCACCACCTCATAAAATCAGGCAAGAAAAAGAGAAAATACGGCCTAAAAATGCGGCAGAACAGAGAATACCATGCAACCTTCTTGGTTCATGGGAGTTCTTTTTATGGCATCTGCAAAAACGATTTTAATCACCGGCGTCAGCAGTGGCTTTGGTCAGGCGCTGGCGCGGGAAGCCCTCGCCGTAGGGCATCGGGTTGTAGGGACGGTGCGCAACAGCGGAGCGCTGCAGGCTTTCGCCGCGCTCGATACGCAGCGGGCTTTTGGCTATCTGCTTGATGTCACGGACGATGAACGTATTGATGAGGTGGTTGGAGAGATAGAGTCCGCCGTCGGTCCGATAGATGTGCTGGTGAACAATGCCGGTTACGGCCACGAAGGCATTCTGGAAGAATCCCCGCTTGCAGAGCTGCGCCGCCAGTTTGACGTCAATGTGTTTGGCGCGGTGGCGATGATCAAAGCCGTGCTACCGGGCATGCGCCAGCGCCGTCGGGGCCACATTATCAATATCACCTCAATGGGCAGTTTCATTACCTTGCCCGGTATCAGCTATTACTGCGGCAGCAAATTTGCACTGGAAGGAATATCAGAAACCTTAAGTAAAGAGCTTGCCCCGTTCAACCTACACGTGACCGCCGTGGCGCCCGGCTCGTTTCGAACGGACTGGGCCGGGCGTTCAATGGTACGTAGCCCTCGCCGTCTCCCTGACTATGACGCGTTATTTGAACCTGTTCGTCAGGCGCGTCAGGAAAAAAGCGGCAAGCAACTCGGCGATCCGGTTAAGGCGGCTCACGCCATGCTGGCATTGATCGAGAGTGGGAACCCACCCACGCATCTGTTGTTAGGCAGTGACGCATTAAGTTTGGTGCGGCAAAAGCTCGAGGCGTTAGGTCAGGAAATTGAACAATGGGAGAAGCTCACCCGTTCAACGGATGGCTGAACGGTTTGGGGTAGCGAGAGTTCAGGGGATCACCGATTATGATCCGCCCAACAGCAAAAAGCCCGCTCAGGTTTCCCTGAGCGGGCTTCTCTAAATATGGCTCCTCTGACTGGACTCGAACCAGTGACATACGGATTAACAGTCCGCCGTTCTACCGACTGAACTACAGAGGAATCGTGTGAACGGGGCGAATAATAGCGAGGCGCCGTCGGCATGTCAAAGGCGGATTACACATTCTGTGACTGTTTGCTTACAGAATGCGCAACCCGTTGAGTTTTTTGGCAGATTTAGCCCTCGGGCGCCCGCTGCAGGCGCAGCTGATAGCGGTAAACGCCGGCGGTGAGCAGGTAATCCCGGTGCACGCTCGGGCTCCAGGAGTCGTCGCCGCCCACCCCCATGTGGAAGCCGTCCAGATGCAGCCAGGTGCCTGCTTCCGGCTGCAGCAGATGCTGGTGGCTGCAGGCCATCAGCTGTTGTAGGCCGTAGCGGCTGAGCGAGAAGTGGAAGCGGCCGTCGATGCGCCAGCCGCCGTAGCGCAGGCTGCGGGTATCGCAGCGCAGGCCGTTCTCGCCGGGGAAAATATACGGCGTGTGCAGATCCGCCAGCGGCAGGCGCCAGCGCCCGTGCTGCGCGGCCAGGCATCGATCCGGGTAGTTCTCGTGCGGGCCCAGGCCCAGCCATTCCGCCTGCGGCTGCACCGTCGCCAGTTGGCAGTGCAGGCCGATGCGCGCCGGCGGCGGCAGGGCGTCGGCCACCTCGACCTCCACGTTCACGCTCACCGCGCCCAGCGCGTCGAACAGCCACTGTTTGCGGCTGATCAGTAAAATCTGCCCGTCCACGCCGAACTGGTGTTCGCTCACCACCTGCACGCCGTTTTGCAGCGCATCGGCCTGCAGCCGCGTGCAGCGTTCCTCCAGCCGGTACAGGCCCGCCAGCTTCCAGCGTTCGACCCAGGCGTTGGGATCGATATGATCCGCTTCGCTGACGCCGATGTCGTTATCGATCGGCGCGCGCGCAAAGCCGTCGCGCAGCGGCGTCAGCAGCTGCGGCTGCTCATTCTGCCACCACTGCGTCAGGTGGCCGCTGCTGCGCTCGAAGCGCCAGCGCTGGTCGCCGTGGGTGAGCGTCAGCCCCTGATCGTCTTCAGCCAGCGTGGGCGGCACGCCCTGCGCCGGCGGCGGTGCGGGATGCAGCGCGCGCGGCACCCGCCACTGATCCCAGGCGCAGCGGTGGTGCGCTTCGGACCAGTCGGTGGCCTGCGGCTGCACCACCTCCACGTTCAGCCACAGCTCGCCGGGCTGATGCAGCATCGGCAGGCGATCGAGCAGGGTGAAGCGAGTGCTGCCCTGCGGCGGCAGCGCCAGATCGAAGCTGCCGCTGGCGCGCTCCACGCCGTCCAGCTCCAGCCGCCAGTTGAGCTGCTCGTTGTCGGTGTGGCGGAACAGGTAATCGCTGGTGACGGTCAGCGTCAGCGAGGCGGCGTCGAAGGTGAAGCGGAACAGCTGCTGCGCCCGCTGCGCTTCGAACAGCGCCGGGTGAGGGGTGCGATCCGCGAACACCAGCCCGTTCAGGCAGAACTGGCGATCGTTGGGGGTGTCGCCGAAGTCGCCGCCGTAGGCCCAGAACTCTTGGCCGTGCTCGTCGCGTTTGATCAGCGCCTGATCGACCCAGTCCCAGACAAAGCCGCCCTGCAGGCGCGGGTAATGGTGGAACGCGCGCCAGTAGCGCTCAAAGCCGCCGAAGCTGTTGCCCATCGCATGGGCGTATTCGCACAGGATCAGCGGCCGCTGTTCCTCCGGCAGGCCGATCCACTTGCCGATCGCCCATTTGGGCACCGCCGGGAACGGCTGATCCTGATCCACTCGCGCATACATCGGGCAGATGATGTCGGTAGCGGCGGTGTCGGCGCCGCCGCCTTCATATTGCACCGGGCGGGTCGGATCCTGGCTTTTCACCCAGCGGTACAGCGCGTCGTGGTTTACGCCGTGGCCGGACTCGTTGCCCAGCGACCAGATAATGATGCAAGGGTGGTTGCGATCGCGTTGCACCATGCGGGTGACGCGCTCGCTCATCGCCGGCAGCCACAGCGGATCGTCAGCCAACCGGTTCATCGGCTGCATGCCGTGGGTCTCGATATTGGCTTCGTCCACCACGTACAGCCCGTAACGGTCGCACAGCCGGTACCACAGCGGGTGATTGGGGTAATGCGAGCAGCGCACCGCGTTGAAGTTGTGCTGCTTCATCAGCAGGATGTCGTGGCGCATCGTCGCCTCGTCCATCACCTGGCCGTGGCGCGGATGATGCTCGTGGCGGTTAACGCCGCGGATCAGCAGCGGCTGTCCGTTGAGCTTCAGCAACCCGCCGCTGATTTCTACCTGACGGAAGCCGACGTCATAGGCCTCCACCTCGATAATCTCCCCCTCGGGCGAGAGCAGGGCGACGGTGGCGCGATACAGCGCGGGCGTTTCGGCGCTCCACAGCGCCGGGCGTTCCACCGGCAGGCGCAGCGTGGCGCGATCGTCATAGGCGCCGCGCTCGTCCACGATCTCGCTGCCGAGCGGCTGGGTGCGTTCGGCCACCCGCGTGCCGTCGCGCCACAGCTGAACCTGCACCTGCAGCGGGCCGGGCCGGTTGGCGCGCGCCGTCACCACCAGTTCGCCGCGGGTAAAGCTGTCATGCAGCGGCGTGGTGATGCGCACATCGCTCAGGTGCGCGGCGGGTTTGTGCAGCAGGCTGACGTCGCGGAAGATGCCGCTCATGCGCCACATGTCCTGATCTTCCAGATAGCTGCCGTCGCACCAGCGCAGCACCATCACCGCCAGCCGGTTTTCACCCGGCCGCAGCCACGGGCTGAGATCGAACTCCGCCGGCAGGCGGCTGTCCTGCGAATAGCCGACCCAGTGGCCGTTGCACCATAAATAGAACGCCGAGTTGACGCCGTCGAAGATAACGCGCGTCTGGCCGGCGGCCAGCCAGGCCGGATCGACGCTGAAGGTGCGCGAGTAGCAGCCGGTCGGGTTGTCTTCCGGCACGCGCGGCGGATCGACCGGGAACGGGTAGCGCACGTTGGTGTAGATCGGCGCATCGTAGCCGGCGAGCTGCCAGTTGCCCGGCACTGCCAGCGGGGCGGCGTCCGGCAGATCCTGCTGCAGCCAGCCTTCCGGTGCCGCCTCTGGGCGCGGGAAATAGCTGAAGCGCCACTCGCCGTTCAGCGACCGGCGGCTGGCGCTGGGGGCATCGTCGCGCGCGTCTTCCACCGTGCGCCAGCTGGCGAACGGCGGGTGAGCGTCCAGCCGGCGGTAGTGGGGGCAGGCCGGGTTTTGCCAGTCACGGCGGGCGAGGATTTCGGTCAGGGAAGCAAGGGGCGCAGCGGGCATCGGCGATCGTCCTGTCGGCTAGGTGATGCTCACCAAGATGCTGACCGGCGCATAAAAAGTAAAGCGGTTACACGCAACCTTGCAAGGGCGATCAAATAACCGTTAATGCGGTTCGCCGGCGCGGTAGATCCGCTGTGGGCGGCCGACCTTGCCGTAAATGATCTCGGCGCGCAGCTGCTGTGCGGCGGTACAAAACTCCAGATAACGGCGCGCGGTGGTGCGGCTGAGCCCCATTTTTTGCGCAACGCTTTCAGCGGTGTGGCGCGCGGCGGGTTCGGCGAACAGCGCGCGGATCTTGCCCAGCGTCAGCTCGTCGATGCCGGCGGGCAGCGTCGCCTGCTGTTCGCCGCGGGCGTAGGTGTTGAACATCTCGTCGATGCGGCGCTGGTTGAGGCGCGCTTTGTCCTTCAGCGCTTCGCGGCGTTGGCTGAAGCGCTGCAGGGTCTGGCTCAGCCGGTCATAGGCCAGCGGTTTGATCAGGTAGTCGAACACGCCGTAACGCAACGCCTCGGCCACGGTGGCCATGTCGCTGGCGGCGGTGATGAACACGATGCCGCCGCGATACCCGCTCAGCGTCAGTTCGCGCAGCAGGGTGATGCCCTGGCCGTCCGGCAGAAAGTTGTCCAGCAGAATCAGGTCCGGCTTGAAGCGCTCGGTCATGGCGCGCGCCTGCGCCAGGGTGCCGGCCAGCCAAATCTGGCGGCAGCCGCCGTTCTGGCGGATAAACTCCGCGTGCATTTCCGCCAGCGGCGTTTCGTCTTCAACGATCAGGATGTTCAGCCATTCCATAATGAAACCTACTATTGCAATCAAGATGCTAAATGAATGTAAGTAAATTGCGGCGCCAAATAAAGATTATCTCAATAATAAACACCATAAGATTAATTAAGTAAATAAAGAACATTAAATAACTTATTAACCGGAATCGGTTTGTGAAATAGGTCAATAATCGGCGTTTTTTTTCTGTTTACCATTGATTTATCGAACGCGAGATGGCGTTTATCTCCATGGTTTTTAAGGTTTTAATTATTCTTGTTGATGTTAATTAAAATGCTTTTTTGTATTTAATTTGTTGTTTGTCAGTTAACCCAGAGAGCGTGTTATGTTAGGCGATGCCGTATTTAATCGGGTAAAGCGATCGGATCATAAAGCGATTTCGGAAATAAGCGCCTTCTTGCGCAGTAACGATCTGAATATCGACACCACGGTTGAAATATTTATTACCGTTACCCAGCACGACAAATTGGTCGCCTGCGGCGGTATCGCCGACAATATTATCAAATGCGTCGCCATCAGTCCGCTGATGCGTGGCGAAGGGTTGGCGCTGGCGCTGGCGACCGAGCTGGTGAACCTGGCCTACGAGCGCCATCACACCCAGCTGTTTATCTACACCAAGGTGCAGAACGAGCCGCTGTTCCGCCAGTGCGGTTTCTACCCGATCGCCACCGTGCCGGGCATCGTGGTGCTGATGGAAAATAGCCCGTGCCGCCTGAAGCGCTACGCCGCCCAACTGGCGAGCCAGCGCCGGCCGGGCGACACCATCGGCAGCATCGTGATGAACGCCAACCCCTTCACCCGTGGGCATCAGTATCTGGTGCGTCAGGCGGCCAAACGCTGCGACTGGCTGCACCTGTTTCTGGTAAAGGAAAACACCTCGCGCTTCAGCTATGAAGACCGGCGCCGGCTGGTGCTGGCCGGCACCGCCGATATCCCCAACCTCACGGTACACGAAGGCTCGCAGTACGTGATCTCGCGCGCCACCTTCCCCTGTTACTTCATCAAGGATCAGGGCGTGGCCGACGACTGTTACACCGAAATCGATCTGAAGATCTTCCGCCAGTATCTGGCGCCCGCGCTGGGCATCACCCACCGCTTCGTCGGCAACGAGCCGTTCTGCGCGGTGACCGCGAAATACAACCGCGACATGCGTTACTGGCTGGAAACGCCGGCGCTGCCCAGCCCGCCGATCGCGCTGGTGGAAATCGAGCGTTTGCAATATCAGGGCACGGCGATCTCCGCCTCCTGGGTGCGCAAGCTGCTGGCGGCGGGGGACTTCCACGCCGCCGCGCCGCTGGTGCCGCCGGACACCCTGTACTACCTGCAGGATCTGCAAACGCAGCGCCGGGCCAAGGCGGCCCCGCATCCTTTTGAGTCCGCACAATCAGGTGAATGATGAAAATTATCCGAGAAGCAATGGCCGGCACGCTGGAATCCAGCGATGTCATGGTGCGCATCGCGCCCGCCGAGGGGCCGCAGCACGATCTGTTGATCGCCAGCAGCGTGGAAAAACAGTTCGGCGCGGCGATCCGTCGCACCCTGCTGGAGGTGCTGCAGCGCTATGAGGTGGAGCCGGTGCAGGTGATCGTCGACGACAAGGGGGCGCTGGACTGCGTGCTGCGCGCCCGGCTGGAAACCGCGCTGATGCGCGCCTGCGAGGGCGGCCAACTGCCGTGGGAGGCGAAAGATGAAAACGCTGAATAAAACCCGGCTGCGCCGCAGCATGCTGTTCGTTCCCGGCGCCAACGCGGCGATGGTCAGCAACGCCTTTATCTACCAGGCCGATGCGCTGATGTTCGATCTGGAAGACTCGGTGATCCTGCGTGAAAAAGACGCGGCGCGCCGGCTGGTGTACCACGCGCTACAGCATCCGCTGTACCAGGAGGTGGAAACCATCGTGCGCGTCAATGCGCTCGACTCCGCCTACGGCCTGGCGGACTTGCAGGCCGTGGTGCGCGGCGGCGCGGACATTGTGCGCCTGCCGAAGACCGACAGCGCGCAGGACGTTGTCGACATGGAGCGCGAGATTGCCGCCATCGAAGCAGCCTGCGGGCGGCCGGTCGGCAGCACCGGGCTGCTGGCAGCGATCGAATCGGCGCAGGGCATCACCAACGCGGTGGCGATCGCGCACGCTTCGCCGCGGCTTATCGGCATCGCGCTGGGGGCGGAAGACTATGTGCGCAACCTGCGCACCGAACGCTCGCCGGAGGGCATTGAGCTGCTGTTCGCCCGCTGCTCGCTGCTGCAGGCGGCGCGCGCCGCCGGCATTCAGGCGTTCGACACCGTGTATTCCGACGCCAACAACGAGGCCGGCTTCCTGCAGGAAGCGGCGCTGATCAAACAGCTCGGCTTCGACGGCAAATCGCTGATCAACCCGCGCCAGATTGAGCTGCTGCACAACCTGTACGCGCCGACCGCTAAAGAGGTGGCGCACGCGCAGCGGGTGGTGGACGCCGCTGAAGCAGCGGAGCGGGAAGGGCGCGGCGTGGTGTCGCTCAACGGAAAAATGGTCGACAGCCCGGTGATTGAACGCGCCCGGCTGGTGCTGGAGCGCGCCGCGCTGTCCGGCTTGCGGGAAGAACCGGCGCAGCACGGGGAGGAAGCATGATGAACCGCCAACAACGATTGATGACCTTCGCCAACCCGGCGGATCTGCCGGGCTATCAGGACGTGTCCAAAGCCAACCTGCAGGCGCGCAAACCGCGCGATCTCAAGCTGTGCGATTCCTTGCAGGAAGCGGTGCGCCGCAGCGGGCTGCAAGACGGCATGACCATCTCCTTCCACCATGCGTTTCGCGGCGGCGATCTGGCGCTCAATCAGGTGATGGAGACGCTGGCGGCGATGGGGTTCCGCAACCTGACGCTGGCCTCCAGCTCGCTGACCGACTGCCATGCGCCGCTGGTTGAGCATATCCGCCACGGCGTGGTGAGCCGCATTTACACCTCCGGGCTGCGCGGCCCGCTGGCGGACGCCGTATCGCGCGGGCTGCTGGCGGAGCCGGTGCAAATTCACTCGCACGGCGGCCGGGTCAACCTGATCGAATCCGGCGAGCTGAAGATAGACGTGGCCTTCCTCGGCGTGCCGGCCTGCGATGAGTTCGGCAACGCCAACGGCTACAGCGGTGAAGCCTGCTGCGGCTCGCTCGGCTATGCGCGGGTGGACGCCGAGGCGGCGGGCACCGTGGTGCTGCTGACCGAGCAGCTGGTGCCGTATCCGCATCATCCCGCCAGCCTGGCGCAGGATCGGGTGGATCTGATCGTGCAGCTGGAGCGGGTGGGCGATGCCGACAAGATCGGCGCCGACGCCACGCGCATGACTTCGAACCCGCGCGAGCTGCTGATCGCCCGCCGCGCCGCCGAGGTGATCGCCGGTTCCGGCTACTTCACCGAAGGGTTCTCGCTGCAAACCGGCACCGGCGGCGCCTCGCTGGCGGTGACCCGGTTCCTGGAGGATAAGATGCGCGCCCGCGGCATTCGCGCCGCGTTCGCCCTCGGCGGCATCACCTCGACCATGGTGGATCTGCACGAGAAAGGGTTGATCGGCAAGCTGCTGGACGTGCAGAGCTTCGATCGGGCGGCGGCGACCTCGCTGGCGCGCAACCCGCGCCATATCGAAATCAGCGCCAACCAGTACGCCAACTTCAGCTCCAAGGGCGCGTCGGTCGATCGGCTCGACGTGGTGGTGCTGAGCGCGCTGGAAATCGACACCGGCTTCAACGTTAACGTGCTGACCGGCTCCGACGGCGTGCTGCGCGGCGCGTCCGGCGGCCACTGCGACACCGCCGCCGCCGCGCGGCTGGCGATCATCGTCGCGCCGCTGGTGCGCGGGCGCATCCCGACGCTGGTGGAGCAGGTGACCACCTGCGTCACGCCGGGTTCCAGCATCGACATTCTGGTGACCGACCATGGCATCGCCGTCAACCCGGCGCGGCCGGAGCTGGCGCAGCGCCTGCGGGAGGCCGGGCTCGAGGTGGTGAGCATCGACTGGCTGCGCGCCCGCGCGCTGCAGCTGACCGGCGAACCGCAGCCGATCGCCTTTACCGACAAGGTGGTGGCGGTGGTGCGCTACCGCGACGGTTCGGTGATCGACGTGGTGCATCAGGTGGCGGAGTAAGCGATGGCCGCCGTCGATCCCCAACTGGCCGCCGAACGCGCGGTCAGCCTGCCGGCGCTGCTCACCAGCCGCGAATGCCGCCAAGCGCGCCAGCAGGCGTGGCTGGCGCAGCACGAGTGCACGCTGCTGGTGCTGACGCTGGTGGTGCCCGGCCCGGTGAAGGACAGCGCGTTGACGCGCGGCATCTTCAACCTGGGGTGGGCGGCGCTGCTGCGGCTGTGCGCCGAACAGGGTTGGCCCAGCCCGCAGGCCGAGGCGCTGGCGCTCGCCACCGGTTGCGAAGGGTTTGTGGCGCTGCGCGCCGATGCCCAGCGGGTGAAAGACTGCGCCATGCAGCTGGAGGTGAGCCGCCCGATCGGCCGACTGTGGGATATCGACGTGCTGGATACGCAGGGGCGCATTTTGTCGCGCCGCGACATCGGCCTGCCGGAACGGCGCTGCCTGTTGTGCGGCCAACCGGCCAAGATCTGCGCCCGCCAACGGAGGCATAGCAGCGAGCAGCTGCTGCATGAAATGGAAAGGATGTTCAACGATGCGATCTCTGCCGATTAATCTGCCTGCCCGCCGCATCGAGCCGGCCTGCGGCTTCGCCCGCGCCGCTTTCCGCGCGCTGCTGGTGGAGGTCAACCTCACGCCCAAACCGGGGCTGGTGGATCGCCATAATACCGGCGCCCACCGCGACATGGATCTCGGGCACTTCTACCGCAGCGCCCGCGCCATCGGCGTGTGGCTGCCGCGCTTTATCCAACGCGGACGGGAAGACGCGGCTTTGCCGGCAGAGCAGCAGCTGGCGCGGCTGCGGCCGCTTGGCCTGGCCTGCGAAAACCAGATGTTTCGCGCCACCGGCGGCATTAACACCCACAAGGGCAGCGTGTTCTCACTCGGGTTGCTGTGTACCGCCTTCGGCCGCCTGCAGCAGCAGGGCCGCGCCATCGGCGCAGAAGCGCTGTGCGCCGAGGTGGCGGCGATGTGTCGGGGGCTGGTGGAGCGTGAGCTGCGGCGCAACAACGCCGGGCAGACCGCCGGCCAGCGGCTGTTCGCCGCGCACGGGCTGAGCGGCGCACGCGGCGAGGCGGAGTCCGGTTTTCGGTTGGTGCTTGACGGCGCGCTGCCGCTGTATCGGCAACGGCTGGCCGCCGGTGGCGACGAACAGCGGGCGCTGCTGGACAGCCTGCTGTGGCTGATGGCCCACAACGACGACACCAACGTCGCCTCGCGCGGCGGCCTGCACGGGCTGCGCTGGCTGCGGCGCCGGGCGGCCTTGCTGCTGGCGCAGGGCGGCTCGGCGGGGGAAGCGGGCCTGGCGCGCCTGCGGCGCTTCGATGCTGACTGCATCGCCCGCAACCTCAGCCCCGGCGGCAGCGCCGACCTGTTGATAGTGACCTGGCTGCTGGCGCAGCTGGGTGCCCAAGAATAATAACCAAGCCTTCAGGAGAGTCCCTATGTCCCAAACCCAGGAAAAGATCTGGAAAGCGATAGCGCCGCTGGCGGTGCTCGCGATCCTGTTATTGATACCGGTGCCCGACGGCATGCCGCCGCAGGCGTGGCACTACTTCGCCATCTTTGTGGCGATGATCGTCGGCATGATTCTGGAGCCGATCCCGGCCACCGCCATCAGCTTTATCGCGGTAACCGTCAGCGTGCTCAGCGCCAACTGGGTGCTGTTCGGCGCGCAGGAGCTGGCGGAGCCGGGCTTCAAGGCCGGTAAAGAGGCGCTGAAATGGGGGCTGGCGGGCTTCTCCAGCACCACCGTCTGGCTGGTGTTCGGCGCCTTTATCTTCGCGCTGGGCTACGAGGCCACCGGGCTGGGGCGGCGCATCGCGCTGTTCCTGGTGAAGTTCATGGGCAAGCGCACGCTGACGCTGGGCTATGCGGTGGTGATCATCGATATCCTGCTGGCGCCGTTCACGCCGTCCAACACCGCGCGCACCGGCGGCACGGTGTTCCCGGTGGTGAAAAACCTGCCGCCGCTGTTCGATTCTTTCCCTAACGATCCCTCCTCGCGCCGCATCGGCGGTTACCTGATGTGGATGATGGTGGTCGGCACCAGCATCAGCTCCTCGATGTTCGTCACCGGCGCCGCGCCGAACGTGCTGGGCATCGAGTTCGTCGGCAAGATTGCCGGGGTGCACATCAGCTGGATGCAGTGGTTCCTGGCGTTCCTGCCGGTCGGCCTGCTGCTGCTGATCATCGCGCCGCTGATCTCCTACTACCTGTACAAACCGGGCGTGACCCACAGCAGCGAAGTGGCCGCCTGGGCGGATACCGCGCTGGGGGAAATGGGCAAGCTGACGCGCAAGGAGTACACCCTGATCGGCCTGGTGCTGCTCAGCCTGTGTCTGTGGGTGTTCGGCGGCAAAATGCTGGACGCCACCGCGGTATGCCTGCTGGCGGTGTCGCTGATGCTGGCGCTGCACGTGGTGTCGTGGAAAGAGATCACCAAATACTCCAGCGCCTGGAACACGCTGGTTAACCTGGCGACGCTGGTGGTGATGGCCAACGGCCTAACGCGCTCCGGCTTTATCGACTGGTTCGCCCAGACCATGAGCACCCACCTGGACGGCTTCTCGCCGAACATGACGGTGGTGGCGCTGGTGCTGGTGTTCTACTTCGCCCACTATCTGTTCGCCAGCCTGTCGGCGCATACCGCCACCATGCTGCCGGTGATCCTGGCGGTCGGCAAAGGGCTGCCGGGCGTGCCGATGGAACAGCTGTCGATGCTGCTGGTGCTGTCGATCGGTATCATGGGCGTGCTGACGCCGTACGCCACCGGGCCGGGGGTGATCATCTACGGCTGTGGTTACGTGAAATCGAAAGACTACTGGCGCCTGGGCGGCATTCTCGGCGTGGTGTACATCGCCGCGCTGCTGCTGATCGGCTGGCCGATCATGAGCCTGTGGTACTGAGTTGAAGCCACGCGGCCACCGCCCGGTGGCCGCGGTTACGATCCTTTCCCGTGAACCCTGTCACACACTTGTCACACTAACCCCGCCATCATACGCAGGCAAACGCTAACACCTTAAAAATAATCATTTTCCGGGAGCCTCTGCGGATGAGAAAAAAAACGTTATTGCTGTGCCTGCCTTTGTTATTCACCGGGAATGCGCTGGCGGACGCCGGCGGTTATCAACTGGAGCAGGTGCTGGTGATGAGCCGCCATAACCTGCGCGCGCCGCTGGCCAACAACGGCAGCGTGTTGGCGCAGTCCACGCCGAAGGCTTGGCCGGCCTGGGAAACGCCGGGCGGCCAGCTGACCACCAAGGGCGGGGTGCTGGAAGTGTATATGGGGCACTACTTCAACGCCTGGCTGAAGCAGACCGGCCTGTTGCCGCAAGAGGGCTGCCCGACCGCCGGCAGCGTGTACGTCTACGCCAACAGCCTGCAGCGCACGGTGGCCACCGCGCAGTTCTTCAGCAACGGTGCGTTCCCTGGCTGCGACGTCAGCGTGCACCATCAGGACAAGATGGGCGAGATGGATCCGACCTTCAACCCGATCATCACTGACACCAGCGAAGCCTTCAACCAGCAGGCGCTGGCGGCGATGAACGCCGCGCTGGGATCGCTGAAGCTGGACGCCTCTTACCAACAGCTGGCGAAGATCATCGACTACAAGGATTCCGCCGCCTGCAAGACCGACAAACACTGTGACCTGACCAAAGAAGCCAGCGTGATGAGCGCGGTGCCGGGCAAAGAGCCGGGCGTCTCCGGCCCGCTGCGGGTGGGCAACTCGCTGGTGGACGCCTTTATGCTGCAGTATTACGAAGGTTTCCCGATGAAAGAGGTGGCCTGGGGCAAAATCGCCACCCCGCATCAGTGGAAGCAGCTGGCGCAGTTGAAAGACGGCTATCAGGATTCGCTGTTCACCTCGCCGGTGGTGGCGCAAAACGTCGCCAAACCGCTGCTGACCTACATCAACAACGCGCTGCTGGGCGAGCGCAAACCGGACGCGCCGAAGTTGACGGTGCTGGTCGGCCACGACTCCAATATCGCCTCGCTGCTGTCGGCCATGCAGTTCCAGCCGTATCAGCTGCCGCAGCAGTACGAGAAAACGCCGATCGGCGGCAAACTGGTGTTCCAGCGCTGGCGCGACGCGCAGAGCGACCGTGAATTGCTGAAGATTGAGTACGTCTATCAGTCCACCGAACAGCTGCGCAAGGCGACGCCGCTGACGCTGCAAACCCCGCCGCAGCGCGTGACGCTGGCGCTGAAAGGCTGCCCGATCGACAAAGACGGCTTCTGTGCCTGGAGCGATTTCGAAAAGACCATGAAAGGCATCTTGTAATGCCCGGCCTCTCTTCCGATCGCGGGGGAGAGGCATAGGCGCGGCTGCCGGGGGATTGTGCTTGAATCCCCTCAACCGATCACCTAGCATTTCGTTAGGTGTAACGGGGAGAGAAAACCATGCGACCATCCATTGTTCTTGCAGAACATCGCCAGGCGATCCGAAAAACGGTTGGGCTGTTCCCTGCGGCCAATCCGCGGATTTTCGGCTCGGTGCTGCATGGCACCGATCGGGAGGGCAGTGATTTGGATCTGTTGGTCGATGCGTTGCCGGGTGCCACGTTGTTTGATCTGGGAGGGCTGCAGTCGGAACTGGAAGCGCTGCTGGGCATTCAGGTGGATCTGCTGACGCCGCTCGATTTGCCGCCGACCTTTCGTCAGCAGGTTTTGGCGGAGGCCCAACCGGTATGAAAGATGCGCGGTTGGTCGATTATCTGAGCCACATGCAACAGGCGGCGCAGGATGCCTGTGATTTCGTTGATGGCTTGGCGGCGGCAGATTTTATCGAAGATAAACGCACTCAGCAGGCGGTCATTATGAGCCTGATTATTATCGGTGAAGCCGTGACGAAAATCATGGATGGCAGCCCCGCGTTTACGCAACGCCATCCTGAAATCCCCTGGCGAAACATGCGCGGCATGCGTAATCGCATTGCGCACGGTTATTTTGATATCAACCTTGAAGTGGTCTGGGCGACGGTGCAAACGGCGTTGCCGGAACTGCTTACACAGCTGTTGGCGGTACGCCAGGATGCTGAGAAGTTAAACGACGGTGATTAAGCTTTCTTTGGACAGTGACTCTGGTTCCTGCCGGAGCCCCACTTTTATCCGCAATATCGAATTTTTCACGCCGGACGGCTATCCGGGCCAGGTGGCGTGCTGCCATTTTGCACTGGCGGAGTATCGCGACGAGCGTTTTCCCGAGGCGGGCTTTGCGCTGCCGGATCATCTGGCGCGCGCGGTGCCGAAGCGCCGTGCGGAGTATCTGGCCGGGCGTGTTCTGGCGCGGCAACTGTTGGCGCCGCTCGGTTTTGCCGATTTCACCCTGGCGCGCGGCGAAGATCGCGCGCCGCAGTGGCCGCCGGGTATCGCCGGGGCGCTGAGCCATAATTCGGATACCGCGTTGTGCGCCGTACACCGCGAGAGCGGGCTGGGTGGCGTTGGGTTGGATGTGGAGACGCTGCTCTCCGACGTGCGGGCGGAGGAGCTGTGGGGGGCGATCGTTTCGGCGGGGGAGCGCGAGGCGTTACTGCGCGAGGCGCTGGCGTTCAACGAACTGCTGACGCTGACGTTTTCCGCCAAAGAGAGCCTGTTCAAGGCGCTTTATCCGCAGGTGCGCTGTTACTTCGATTTTCTCGATGCGCGCATGGTCGCCGTGGATACGCAGCGGCAGACGTTTGTATTAGCGTTGCTTAAGACCTTGACGCCAAATTGCCCCGCCGGCCGCCGGTTTAACGGGCGTTTTTGGCGTGAAGGTGACGATGTCACGACTTTTATTTTTTGCTAAAACATAATAATAACAGTGTGTTATTTCTTGCGGCACCGTAACGCGGATGTGCCGCGGCGGGCGGAAAGATTCATTCATCGGAGATTGACCCACGGTGGGGTTCCGGTGTAGTTTATTCTCCTTTTTATAGCTAATGATAATTATTCGCATAAACATTATCATTGGTAAGGCGCAACAAAGGAGTGGTCTTGTGGCGACACTGACGACAGAAAACCAAACCTTCCCCGGGTTTGTGTACGCCGAACAATCGACCTTTTTGTACCGGTCCGAATTCCGGTCCCTCTCCGCCGACGGTGTGTTTGAGCGTATCGAAACGCCGGCGTTCGGCGGCGAGCAGGAAGGCAGCGCGCTGACGCAGCATATTCGCCAGGCGCTGACGCGCGCCAAAGCCGCCGGCCAAGAGACGCCGGTGGTGGTGGGCGCCATTCCGTTCGATACGCGCCGGCCTTCCTGCCTGTACGTGCCTGAAAACTGCCAGTTTGTCGCCAACGACAGCTTTACCCGCGCCGCGCGCCCGATGCTGCAACAGCCGCATCGCCTGGCCGCCTGCACCAGCATTCCGGACGAACCGCGCTTCAAGCATGCGGTGGCGGAAGCGGTCAGCCGCTTTAAACAGGGCAAGCTGGACAAGGCGGTGCTGTCGCGCATCCTCGACATCGAGCTGGAGCAGCCGGTGGCGGGCCACCAGATCCTCAATAACCTGATGGTGCAGAACCCGACCGGTTACCACTTTTCCCTGCCGCTGGCCGATGGCGGCGTGCTGATCGGCGCCAGCCCGGAGCTGCTGATCCGCAAGCAGGGCGGCGAGATCCACACCAACCCGCTGGCGGGCTCGGCGCGCCGTCAGGACGATCCGCAACAGGATCGCCTCGGCAGCGAGCGCCTGATGCGCTCGACCAAAGACAAATACGAACACAAGCTGGTGATCGACGACATCCGTCGGCACCTGGCACCGCTGTGCGCCAGCCTGAGCGTGCCCAGCGGCCCGTCGCTGCTCAGTACCGGCACCATGTGGCATTTGTCCACCCGCATTCGCGGCGAGCTGCTGAACCCGAATCTCAACGTGATGCAGTTGGCCTGTCTGCTGCATCCGACGCCGGCGCTGTGCGGCTTCCCGACCGAGAGCGCCCGCCAACTGATCGCCGATCTGGAACCGTACGATCGCGGCCTGTTCAGCGGCATCGTCGGCTGGTGCGACGCCAACGGCGACGGCGAGTGGGCGATCGTCATCCGCAGCGGCCTGCTGCGCGGCAACCGGGTGCGGCTGTTCGCCGGCGCGGGTATCGTCGCCGCCTCGACGCCGCAGTCCGAGTGGCTGGAAACCGCCGCCAAACTGGGCACCATGCTTAACGCTTTCGGCCTGAACAGCGGCGCGCTGTAGGGCCACTTTGCGGCGCAGCGCGCGCCGCATCCTATCCTTTTCGCAGGAGACAACGATGAACAACAACATGACCCGGCTGTGCGCCCGGATGGCGGTGTGCGCATGAGCATTCAGATGGATTTCACCGGCAAACGCGTGTGGGTGACCGGCGCGGCGCGCGGCATCGGCGAGCAGATCGCCCGGCATTTTTTAACGCAGGGTGCCGAGGTGGTGGGGTTTGACCGCGAGTTCGCCAACCCGGACTTGCCTTACCCTTGCGTGACGCTGGACATCAGCCGGCCGGAGCAGGTGGAGGCGGTGTGCCGCCAACAGCTGGCGGAGAACCCGCAACTGGACGTGTTGGTCAACGCCGCCGGCATTCTGCGCATGGGCAATACCGAAGATCTGAGCGTGGATGACTGGCACCAGTGCATCAACGTCAATGCCTCGGGGGCGTTTTACCTGTTCCGCGCCGTGCTGCCGCACTTTAAGGCGCAGCGCAGCGGGGCGATCGTCAGCATCGGCTCCAACGCCGCGCACGTACCGCGCGCGCAGATGGCGGCCTACTGCGCCTCCAAGGCGGCGCTGACCAGCCTGAACCACTGCGTGGGGCTGGAAATGGCGCCGTTCGGCGTGCGGTGCAATCTGGTGTCGCCGGGCTCGACCGACACGCCGATGCAGCGCGGCATGTGGCAGACCGACGATGCGCAGCAACGCACCATCGCCGGCTTCCCCGAGATGTTCAAGCTGGGGATCCCGCTGGGCAAAATCGCCCGTCCGGACGAGATCGCCAACGCGGTGTTGTTCCTGGCCTCCGACCTGGCCAGCCACATCACCATGCAGGACATCGTGATCGACGGCGGCGCGACGCTGGCCGCCTGAGTCAGACCCGCTGGCGGCGCAGCAGGTGCTGCGCGCCTTCCGCCGCCAGCAGCAGCACCGCCAGCCAGATCGCCAGATAGGTTGGCCATTCGCTTTGGCTGATGCTCTCGCCGAGCAGCAGCGCGACGATCACCAGCAGCACCGGTTCCACATAGCTCAGCAGGCCGAACAGGCTGAACGGCAGCAGGCGGCTGGCGAGGATATAACACACCAATGCCACGGCGCTGATGACGCCGAGTAGCGGAATGCGCCAATACAGCTCGGCATTGATCGACAGTGCCGCCGCGCCGCCGTCGCCGAAGGCGAACCAGGCCGCCGCCGGCAGCATCAGCGCCAGCTCGCACCACAGCCCGCCGAGATTATCGGTGCCGAAACGCCGCCGCAAAATAAAGTAGAGCGGATAGCCCAGCGCCACCACCAGCGTCGGCCATGATACGCCGCCCGCCTGATACAGCTCATTGCCCACCCCCACCATGGCGCACGCCACCGCCAGCTTTTGCAGCAGCGACAGCCGATCGCGGTAGATCAAACGGCCCGCCAGCACCATGGTCAGCGGCAGCAGAAAATAGCCGAGCGATACGTCGAGCGCCTTGCCGTGCAGCGGCGCCCACAGGAACAGCCACAGCTGCACCCCCAGCAGCGCCGAGGTGAGCAGCAGCCCCAGCAGGCGCTGCGGCCGTTGGCCGATCCAGGCCAGCGTGTCGCCCACTTTGCGCCAATCGCCGGACAGCGCCATGAACAGTGTCAGGAACGGCAGCGTCAGCAGCGTGCGCCAGCCGTAGACCTGTTCGCCGTTCAGCGGGGTGAGGGTAGAGGTGAAGTAATACATCGCGCCGAACAAGATGGAGGCGACGACCGAAAGAGTGATGCCCTTAATCACACGCATTCCTGGTGAGTGATTGATTTTATGGCGGCTACTGTAGAGAAATTTGCCGCCAACGACAATGGCGTTGCCGGGCGCTGGACAATCGGCGGCGGCGGGTTACAATGAATACTGTGTATTCATACAGGTTGTGGCGATGACAATCGATCTTTTTGAAGACGCGCTGCCGCCGCCGTGGCGCGAAGAGATCGCCCCCGGCGCGGTGGTGATGCACGGTTTTGTGCGCGATCACGGGCCGGAGCTGCTGGCGGCGGTGCAGGGCGTGGTGGCCCAGGTGCCGTGGCGGCATTTGACCACGCCCGGCGGGCACGTGATGTCGGTGGCGATGAGCTGGTGCGGCAACGGCTGGACCAGCGACAGCCGCGGCTACCGCTATTCGGAACGCGATGCACGCAGCGGCAAACGCTGGCCGCCGATCCCGCCGATCCTGATGGCGCTGGCGGACGAAGCCGCGCAGCAGGCGGGCTTTGGCCCCTTCGTGCCGGATTCCTGTTTGATGAACCGTTACGATCCGGGCAGCAAGCTGTCGCTGCATCAGGATAAAGACGAACACGACTTCGGTGCGCCGATCGTCTCGGTGTCGCTCGGGCTGCCGGCGGTATTTCAGTTCGGCGGGCTGCAACGCAGCGACCGGGCGCGGCGCATCCCATTGGCGCACGGCGACGTGGTGGTGTGGGGCGGCCCATCGCGGCTCTGTTTTCACGGCATTTTGCCGGTCAAAGAAGGCTACCACTCGCTGGTGGGGCCGCACCGCATCAACATCACGCTACGCAAGGCGCTTTAACGGCGGCTCCTGCGCCAGGCAGGCGACGAGATAGTCGATAAACACCCGCAGTTTGGGCGGCAGATACTGGTTGGGCGCGTAAAGCAACCACAGGCCGCCGTGATAGCTGCTGAGGAAATCCCATTCCGGCAACACCTGCACGGTCTCGCCGTCGTCGAGCGCCTGGCGGGCGGTAAAGTACGGCAGGCTGCCGATGCCGATATGCCGTTTCACCGCGTCCAGCCGCACGCCGGTGTGGTTGGCGGCGTAGCGGCCGCGCACGTTGACCGTCACCGTTTTGCCGCTGCGGCGGAACTTCCATTGCGCATCGCTCGGCGTCTCTCCCAGATAGATGCAGCTGTGCGCCGCCAGATCGTGCGGGTGCTGCGGCGTGCCGTGCTGCGCCAGGTAGTGCGGCGTGGCGCACAGCAGATGGTCTATTCTCATCAACTGGCGGCCGATCAACCCGGGCGACGGGCGATCGGTAATGCGCAGCGCCAGATCGACCCGATCGTCGATCAAATCCATGTAGCGATCTTCCAGCCGCAGCCTCACGTCCACCTTTGGGTAGCGGCGCAGGAACTCCGGCATGTGCGGATGCAGCACGAAGCGGCCCACCGCTTTGGGTACGCTGACGCTGACCAGCCCTTCGGGCTCCACGGCGCCGCGCCCGCCGATCGCCATGACCGCGTCGGCCGCCGCCAGCAGGGTGCGGCAGTGCGCAAACGCCTCTTCGCCGCTTTCGCTCAGCCGCAGTTTGCGGGTGGTGCGGTGCAGCAGCTGCAGCGCCAGCGCCTGCTCGAGCTTCGCCACGCTGCGGCTGACGGCGGAAGGCGAAGTGCCCAGCTTGCGGGCGGCGGCGGAAAAACTGCCGCTCTCTACCACCTGAACGAAAATGGCCATTTCGGGCAACAGCGCGTAAGAAAGATTTGTGCTCATGACGCAAAGGTCCATTGTGATGGCGGCGGATTATGCTCCGATTATGACATGAATATAATGGCTCTTCGAACCGAGGAGAAAAATGATGACCGAACGACGTTATTACTACAGCGACGATTTACAGGGCCAGGCACGGGTGTTGAGCTGCGCGCCGGCCGAGGCGGGCGCTTACGCCGTGGAGCTGGACGCCACGCTGTTCCACCCGCAGGGCGGCGGCCAGCCGTCCGATGTGGGAGCGTTAGACGGCGTCGCCGTGCTGCGAGTGCAACAGCAGGGGGATTCCGTGGTGCACTTTACCGCCGCGCCGCTGCCGATCGGGCCGGTCACGATGCAAATCGATGAAGCGCAGCGTCGGCTGCACGCCCGTTGGCACTCCGGCGGGCATCTGATCGGCTGGCTGGGGGAAACCCGGGGGTGGCGGCCGGTCAAGGCGCATCATTGGCCGGGGGAAGGGCGCATCACTTTCGCGCCGGGACCGGATGCACAGACGATAGAAGCGGACTTTTTGCAGGCGGAGCTGGCGCGCTTGATTGCTGCCGATTTACCGCGCCGCCAACAGGCGGTGGCCGGTTTGCGCCAGATCGGTTTCGGCGAGCTGCCCGCCTACGGCTGTGGCGGCACCCATGTCGCCGCGCTGGGCGAGGTGGGCGCGATCGCGATCACCGGCATAAAGATGAAGAAAGGGCAGTTGAATGTGCAGTATGAGCTGGGTTGAATAAGGGAGAGCGGCTCAACGCCCGGCCTGCCGCAGCTGGGTGCAGAATGCGCATTGACATCCCGCTACCGGCACTGCCGCGCAGCTGCCGATGTTCACCGGCTGGGCGTCCATGGCGTGAAAGCCGTAAAACAGATTTTCGATGTTTTGTTCCGCCGCGCGCGCCTGTTCCGGGCGCGGTTCGGGCACTTTTGACTGAAACGCCGCGGCCTTGCCGGCCAACAGGCTGAGAAACAGCAGCGACAGCTGGATTTTCATCGTCGTCTTCCTTTGGCTGAGATTTTGATACTTTATAACAAAATGCATTCGTCGCCAAGCGACGCGTCTTGTGCGATTTACACCATTGGTTAGCGAAATTAGTTCGTTCAATTCCCCGCCGATTTGGTTTGTTATCTAACCCATAACTTTCAGAAATAATATGGGTGCGGCGCGAATGTTTAAGTTTTCTTTCAAGGTATTAACCGGTGGAATAGCGGTGGCGTTAGGAGGGGCGGCGGCGATGAGCCCGGCGTTGGCGGCGGTGCAGGGCGGCACGCTGATCTACCTCGAACAGCAGGCGCACACCAATCTTTATCCGCCTTCCGGTGGGTTTTACCCCAACGGCGGTATTCTCAATCAGATCACCGATAAGCTGACTTACCAGAACCCCAAGACGCTGGAAATTGAACCCTGGATCGCCGAGTCCTGGAGCAGCAACGCCGACAAAACCGAATATACCTTCAAGCTGCGCCCCGGCGTGACTTTCTCCGACGGCACGCCACTGGACGCCAACGCGGTGGCGAAGAACTTCGACACTTACGGGCTGGGCAACAAGGAGAAACGCCTGCCGGTTTCCGAGGTAATCAATAACTACCAGCGCAGCGAAGTGGTGGATCCGCTGACGGTTAAATTCTACTTCACGCGGTCGTCGCCGGGTTTCCTGCAGGGCACCGCCACTATTGGCTCCGGGCTGGTATCGCTCGGCACGTTGAACCGCAGCTACGACGAACTGGGCGATGCGCGCCATATCATCGGTTCCGGTCCGTTTGTGGTCAGCGGCGAAACGCTGGGGCGTGAGGTCGAGCTCAGCGCCCGCAAGGATTATGACTGGGGGCCGGCCAAATCGCCCCAACAAGGGCGAGCTAATCTGGACGGCATCAAGGTGATCGTCACCGGTGAGGACAGCGTGCGCATCGGTGCGCTGCAGGCCGGGCAGGCAGATTTTATCCGCCAGATCCAGGCCTATGACGAGAAGCAAACGCAGGATCAGGGCTTTATCATTTATGCCGCACCGACGCGCGGCGTCAACGACAGCATCGCTTTCCGGCCGGATAACCCGCTGGTGGCCGATCTGCGCGTGCGTCAGGCGCTGCTGCATGCCACCGACAGCAAACAGATCGTCGATACGCTGTTTTCCGTCAACTACCCGCAGGCCAAATCGGTGATCGCCTCCTCGGCCGCCAGCTTTGTCGATCTGTCCGACAAGCTGAAATTTGACCCGCAGCAGGCTAACCGGCTGTTGGATGAAGCGGGTTGGAAAAAGGGCGGCGACGGGCTGCGGGAAAAGGACGGCAAGAAGCTGGTGCTGACGGTGTATGAATCGTTGCCGCAGCCGCAGAACAAGGCGGTGTTGCAGCTGGTTTCTCAGCAGTGGGGGAAGGTCGGCGCGCGGCTGAACATTCTGGCGGGCGACGCCGGCAGCCGGGTGGCGGATAATCTCGACCCACAGAAAACCCCGGCGACGGTGGTGGAGGTGGGGCGCGCCGATCCGGACGTGATCAAAAGTCAGTTTTATCCAACCAATCGCGATGGGCTGCTGCAGAAGGGCGGTACCAGCAGCAACAGCAATTTTAGCGATGACAAGCTGAACGCCCTGCTGCTCGGCATTGCCTCCGAGGTTGACGCGCAAAAGCGCCTGCAGACAGCCGGTGAGGCGCAAAACTACCTGATTGACCAGGCCTACGTGATCCCGTTTTTTGAGGAGCCGCAGGTGTTCGCCGGCGCGCCTTATTTGAAGGGGGTGAGCTTCGAAGCGGTCGGCCGCCCGAGCTTCTACGGCGCCTGGTTAGAGAAACATTAAGGGGGCGCAATGAAGCGATATCTGGCGGGGCGCATCGGGCAGGCGGCATTGGTGCTGTGGGCGGCCTTTACCCTGTCGTTCCTCCTGCTGCAGGTGCTGCCGGGCGATGCGATCCTGATCAAATTCCAGAACCCGGACATGGGGCTGAGCCCGGCGCAGATCGCTGACATGCGCGCGGCCTATGGCGCGGATGTCCCCTTGTGGCGGCAGTATCTGCATACCCTGGGCAGCGTGCTGCATGGCGATTTGGGCTTCTCAATGCAGGCCGGGGTGCCGGTTACCGCGCTGCTGGCGGCTAATCTGCCCGCCACGCTGCAGTTGGCGGTACTGGGCTTTGCGGTGGCGTTGCTGCTGGCGCTGATTATCGCTTTTGCTTCCAACCTGACCGGCTTCGGCTGGCTGCGTTCGGCGCTGCAGATGCTGCCGTCGCTGTTCGTTTCAGTGCCCACCTTTTGGCTGGGCATTGTGCTGATTCAGCTCTTTTCGTTCCGCCTGAAGCTGATCCCGATCATTAACCCCGGCGAGTGGCAGGGGGTGATTTTGCCGATCGCGACGCTGGCGCTGCCGATCTCTGCGCCGTTGGCGCAAATTCTGATCCGCAGCATCGATGCGGTGCAAACCCAGCCGTTCGTCGCGGTGGCGCGGGCCAAGGGCGCCAGCCGCAGCGGGGTGCTATGGCGGCATGTGGCGCGCAACGCCATGCTGCCGGCGCTGACCATCGCCGGCATGCTGTTCGGCGAACTGATCGCCGGGGCGCTGATCACCGAAACCGTGTTTGGCCGCAGCGGCCTGGGGCAATTGACCCAGCAAGCGGTGGTCAACCAGGATGTGGCGGTGCTGCAGGCGATAGTGCTGATCTCGGCCACCGCTTTCGTCATCATCAATTTGCTGGTGGATCTGCTGTTCCCACTGCTGGATCCGCGGCTGAAAACCCAGGCAGGAGCATCCCTATGAGCAGTATCTCCTTTGAAAAAGCCACGGTTCCTGAGCGCGATCTGTCCGGCGCTGAAAGTGAAGGCGCGCTGCCCGCCAGTCGTCCAAGCCGCCGCCGTGTCCCCCTGACGCTTTTGCTGGCCTGGGCGGTCATTGCGCTGGTGGTGCTGTGGGCGTTGGCGCCGCAGCTGTTTACCGCCTACAGCGGCACCGAAGGCATTGCCGGCGCGCAGCGGCTGGCGCCCGGCGGTGACCATTGGCTTGGCACCGATCAGCTGGGACGCGACCTGTATGCGCGCATGGTGTACGGCGCGTCGCAAACCCTGACCGGCGCGGTAGTGGCGGTGGCGCTGGGGTTGGTGTTCGGCACCGCGCTCGGCCTGATCGCCGGTGCGTTGGGCGGCGTGGCGGACGACGCGGTGATGCGCGTCGTCGATGTGCTGTTGTCGATCCCCGGCCTGCTGCTGTCGCTGAGCATTATCATCCTGCTTGGTTTCGGTACGGTCAACGCCGCCATCGCGGTGGGTGTCACTTCAGTTGCCAACTTTGCCCGTCTGGCACGGGCGGAAGTGGTGCGAGTGCGGCACAGCGATTACGTTGAAGCGGCCTACGGCAGCGGCGGTAGCTTTTGGACGGTGCTGTGGCGGCATATCCTGCCGAACTCGCTGACTTCGGTGATCGCCTTCTCGGCGCTGCAGTTCGGCAGCGCGATCCTGGCGATCGCCACCCTGAGTTTCCTCGGTTACGGCACTCCGCCGCCAACCCCGGAATGGGGGCTGCTGATCGCCGAAGGGCGCAACTACATTTCCACCGCCTGGTGGCTGACCACCTTCCCGGGCATTGTGGTGGTGGCGGTAGTGTTGGCGGCTAACCACATCAGCCGTTCGCTGGGAGGAAAAGCGCGATGAGCATGCAAGCGGCATGGCAACGGGCGGCGCGGCCGCCGGTACTGGCGCTGGACAAGGTTTCCATCGCTTATGAGGGCAACGAAGGCAGGCGAAGGGTGGTGCATGAGGTGTCGTTCACGATTGAGCCGGGCGAGGTGGTGGCGCTGGTTGGCGAATCCGGTTCCGGCAAAACCACCACGGCGCAGGCGATCATCGGCTTGCTGGCCGACAACGGCCACCTTGAACAGGGCACCATCCGGCTGCACGGTACCGATATCGCCGGCTGGTCATCGCGGCGTCTGGATGCGGTGAGAGGGGCGCAAATCAGCCTGATCCCGCAAGATCCCGCCAGCTCGCTCAACCCGGTAAAAACCATCGGCGAGCAGGTGGCGGAGATCGTCAATATTCACCGCCGGTTGCCGCGCGCGCAGGTACAACAGCGGGTGACGGAACTGTTGACTCGCGTCGGGCTGACGCACCCGGAACTGCGGGCGCGCCAGTTTCCGCATCAACTTTCCGGCGGCATGAAGCAGCGGGTATTGATCGCCATCGCTATTGCGCTGCAGCCGGTGTTGATCATTGCCGACGAACCGAGCAGCGCGCTGGACGTGACGGTGCAAAAACGCATTCTCGATCTGATCGACGAGCTGCGGCGCGAATTTGGCACTGCAGTGTTGCTGGTGACGCACGATTTGGGCGTGGCGGCGGAACGCGCCGATCGACTGCTGGTGTTCCGCCACGGCCGGGTGCAGGAACAGGGGGCTACCGCCGAGGTGCTGCGCGCGCCTGCCAGCGCATACACCCGCAAACTGTTTGCCGATGTGCCTTCATTGAGCGGCGCCGTTGCGCCGCCGCCGAAACGCAGCGGGCAGCCGCCGGCGATCGTGGTTCAGGCGCTGGTGAAGGATTTTCGGCTGTCCGGCGGCCAGGGGTTCCGCGCGCTGGATAGTGTGTCGTTTAGCGTGCCGCGCGGCACCACCCATGCGTTGGTAGGAGAGTCCGGGTCGGGCAAAAGCACGCTGGCGCGTTGCCTGCTGGGCTTCGAGCGGCCGGATGCCGGGCAGATCCTGATCGACGGCGTCAACGTTATCGGTCTCAGGGGCGAAGCGCTGCGTCAGTTTCGGCAGCGCATTCAGCTGGTTTATCAGAATCCGTTCAGCTCGCTCGATCCCAAACAGACTCTCTATCGGGTGATTGAAGAACCGCTGCTGAATTTCGCGCCGATCGGCAAACCGGAGCGCGATCGGCGGGTGCGTGAGCTGTTCGAACGGGTTGCGCTGCCGCCCGATTTGCTGAACCGCAGGCCGCACGAGTTGTCCGGCGGCCAGCGTCAGCGGGTGGCGATTGCCCGCGCGCTGGTGCTGCAACCGCGAATATTGGTATTGGATGAGGCCACGTCGGCGCTCGACGTCACGGTGCAGGCGCAGATCCTGCATTTGTTGCAAGAGTTGCAGCAGGAGCGGGACCTGACCTACCTGTTTATTTCTCACGATCTGGCGACGGTGCGGCGGATTTCGCACAGCGTTTCGGTATTGCACCGCGGTGAACGGGTGGACGGCGGCGCCACCGCCGAGCTGTTCGCCATGCCGGGGAGCGATTACACCCGTCAATTGATCGCCGCCATTCCCGGCCGCGCATCGCATGCCGGACAGCCAAAATTTGAGGAGGCGATATGAGCGGAAAAAGACTCGGTTTCTTCACCCGATTGCTGGATCAGGGCAGCGCGCAGGAGCGCTACCGGCTGGCGATCGAACAGATCGTGCACGCCGAACGAGCCGGGTTCGACACCGCTTGGGTGGCGCAGCACCACTTTCATGCTGATGAGGGTGGTCTGCCATCACCGCTGGTGTTTTTGGCGCAGGCGGCGGCACGCACCCGCCGTATCCGGCTGGGCACCGGGGTGATCACGTTGCCGATGGAGTCGGCGCTGCGGGTGGCGGAAGACACTGCGGTGCTGGATCTGTTGTCCGACGGCAGACTGGAGGTGGGCGTGGCCGGCGGCGGCACGCCGTCTTCTTTCGCCGCTTTCGGTCTCGACGCCGGTCAGCGCAACACGGCATTCGCCGAGAATTTGCGCACGTTGCTGAGTGCCTGGCGCGCAGAGGCGTTGGGCGGCGAAGACAACCGGCTGTACCCGGCGGCGCCGCAGCTGGCGCAACGTGTCTGGCAGGCCACGTTCTCGGTGGAGGGGGGGAACGGGCCGGCCGCGCCGGTGACGGCCTGATGCTGTCGCGCACGCAGCCGCGCCCCGCGGACGCGCCTGACCTGCCGCTGGACGAACTGCAGAATCCGATCATTGACGCTTATCTGGCGGCGCTGCCGCCAGGGGTGGCACCGCGCATCATGGGGTCGCGCACCGCGTTTGTCAGCGAGAACGGCCAGCAGGCGCGCGACTTCGCCACGGCCGGGTTGAGCCGTGGGCTGGAGCGTATGCGCGCCAGCGGCCACCGGTTGGCCGATACGTCGCTCGACGGCCTGATCCGCGCTTTCGACGTGCACTTGGGCACGCCAGATCAGGTGATAGCCTCGTTACAACGGGACAGCGCGCTGGCGCGCGTCACCGATCTGGCGTTTCAGGTGCACTCTATCGATCCACCGCACGCCCATATTCTGCGTTCTATCGATCTTATCGCCCGCCACGTGGCCCCTGAACTGGGCTGGCGGCGCGGCACGCCTGCCGCTGCTTATGAATATCACGTTGAGGAAAAGCTATGACGACATTATCGCACCAGGTCGATCTGCTGGCCGAACTGGCCGAACTGGCCGAGATTGCGCTGGATTCCACGCTGGCGCAGGCCAGAGCCACCCGTCAGGCGGCGACCGATGCCGTTCAGTCCAGCTATCTGGCGCTGTTTGCGCCTGCGGACGCCGGCGATTTTCCGCTGGCGCAGCGGCTGCGCTTGGCTCAGCGCATCAGTGAATGGCACGGCGAGCCGCGCTTGGCCGCGCACTACGCTGCTCTGCTGGAACGTCAGGGCGACGCGCCGGAAGACGAGCGGCTGCCGGTGGCGTTGGCGCATGCAGAACGTTTGGCGTTTCAACCGGCCAACGCCAACGCCCAGCACTTGCAGGCGCTGCGGCAGGCCGGCTGGTCGCTGGACGCCATCGTCACATTGTCGCAGTTAATCGCCTTTGTCAGTTTCCAAAGCCGCTTGCTGCGGGGCTACCGGCTGTTGGGCGGCAAGACGGACGACGCTGCGGCGCATCAGCCGGTAACGGCCGGCCGCTGGCGTACGGAGCGCACGACGCGAGGCGGCCGTCACGCGCCGCCGGCGTTTACCCGGCAAGAACTGGGGTGGGAGCCGTGGATCGCCGCCAAACCGTTGGCGGAATTCGATGACGCCGGCCGGGCGTTGCTAGAGCGGTTTGGCCACGCCGATTCCGATTACTTCCGCCTGTTGGCGCGCAACCATCCGGTGCTGGAACAACGCACGCTGGCGGACCGGGCGATTTTTTATACCTCCGGCGGGTTGGCGCGGCAGGATCGCGAGCTGGTGGCAACGGTCGCCAGCAAGGTGAACGGCTGCATCTACTGCGCCTCGGTGCATGCGCGCAAGGCGGCGCAGCTGTCGAAGCGCGAAGCCGAGATAGATCGGTTGCTGGCGGTGGCGCCGGGCGGCGCGTTGAGCCAGGGGCAGGATGACGCCTGGCAAGCGCAGATAACCTTTGCCGCCGCACTATCCGCAACGCCGCCGCAGGCCGACGCCGGGCAGCTGGCGGCGTTGCGCGCTCAGGGCCTGGATGAGCTGGCGCTGTTGGATTTGGTGCAGGCGACGGCGTTTTTTGCCTGGGCCAACCGGTTGATGTTGACGCTGGGCGAACCTTATCTCTGATCCTCTTAACCGTTCAGGCGGCAGCGCCGTTGGCTGCCGCCTGAACGCGCTCGGGTATTGCCATTGACGTTATTGTTACGCGCTGTAACAGTTTCTCACCCGATTAACATTTTGACGCATCTTTTGCCGATACGCAGACAGATAATTCAAATTACAAAAATTGCCCGACTAAACGAATATTTAGATACTCGCTGGGCAGCCTGGCCAGTGCTGACACGTTTTTAAATTCTGAGCATACAGAAAGATGCCTCTGTAGGTATCGTCACGCACTCTGGACAGGACATCGCCACCATGGGCTCTTTTTTTAAGCAGATCTACCGCTATTCCCACGCGCGCCCTTATCGGCATAACGAAAACCTCTGGCCCTACGTGAAGATCGCGCGCGGCGAAGGCGGTGAAATCGCCGCCTTATGGTACAAGCACCGGGCGGTGCCGATCGTCCCGCTGAGCGAACTGCGCAGCAGTTGCCGGGGAGAGGTGCTGCTGACGGCTACCGGCCCGTCGGTGAAGGCGCTGCGCTTCGAAAATATTCCCGCCATGCCCGCCATCGGGGTCAACGGCGCCTATTTTCTGCATCGGCAGGTGGATTTTCGCTTCTACGTCATCGTGGACATGGGGTTTATCGACAGCCGCCCAGAGATCGTGCGCGACGTCATTCAACGGCCTGAGCTGACGCTGTTCACCACCGTGCACGGCGTGGCGCGCATTCTCGATCGCTTTGGCCCGGCGGCGATCGGTTGCCGATTGGCGATCGTCGAAGACGCGGCCTGCAAGATTTACCGCCCCCGGATCGACAGCGGCGCGCTGTGGGATCACTACTGCCGGGAAAACGGCGTGGTCTTTGCCGCCGAGAGCCGCATGCTCGGCTTTAGCCAGGATATCCGCTGCGGCATTTTCGATGCCGGCACCGTGGCCTATTGGGCGCTGCAAATCATCGCCTATCTCGGCTTCAGGCAGCTGTTTATCGCCGGACTGGACATGAACAACTTCCACCAGCCGCGCTTTTACGAAACCGAGCAGGATCGCTTGCCGACGTTTCTGGCGGACAAGGTGGCGTCGCTGGTGATCCCCGCTTTTCGACACGCCGGCGCGATCATGAAAAAGCAGCAGATCGCGATTAAAAACCTCTCCCTGCACAGCGCTATCGGCAGCGATATCTTCGAGAAGGTGGACGGCAATGTTTACTTTCAGCAAGCCTGAGCGGTGTTATCGCTTCGGCAGCGCGCTGTTTTTAGCCTTCGCGTTTTTCAGCGCGATCTTTTGCGGGCAGACCCGCGTCAACAACCTGTTTCATTTGGCGGCGCTGCTGTGGCTGGCCGCCGTGTTCACCTGGCCGCCGCTGCGGCGGCAGCTGTGGGCCAATCGTCAGGCGCGCTGGGGCGGCGGGCTGGCGCTGATGTTTTTGCTTTATTATTCCCTCAGTGCGCTGTGGGGCGAGACGCCGGGCGACATGCCGTCGGCCCTGACCCACAGCGCCTATATTCTGCTCTATCTCGCCTGGCTGGTGACGCTGCTCGACGGTGAGCGGCGTCATCAACTGCTGTGGGCGATGCTGGCCGGCATGACGGCGCTGTGCCTGTATCTGACGCTGGTAGACGCCCCGTCGATTTATCATCTGCGGGAAACCACCGCCCGCAATCCGGGGCCGAGCAACGTGATCGATCTGGCCGGTTACGCCGCCATCGCCATTTTGTTGAGCCTGATGATTTTCCGCGATACCGGGCAAAAAGCGGCGCTGTGCTTTATCCCGCCGCTGCTGGCATTCATGGTGCTGACGCAAAGCCGCGGCCCGCTGATCGCACTGGCGCTCGCGGTGGTAGTGGCGATGCCTTATCGACACCGGCCGGGACGGTGGCTGTGGTTTCTGTTGCCCGGTGTGCTGGCTGTGGTTCTTGTCGTCGTTTACAGCGCGATCGGCGAAATGTTGCTGACGCGTTTTGGCGAGCTGTATCAACAGAGCTTTGTTCGCATCAGCATCTGGCGCCACAGCCTGGCGCTGATCGGACAGGCGCCGTTCTTCGGCTACGGCTTTGATAAGCAGCTTAACTTTCTCAATTACACCGGCGAGCTGAACCACACCACGCACAGCCTGTACCTCGGCGCGTTGCTGAAGGGCGGCTGCGTGGGTTTCCTGTTGCTGCTGGCGCTGCTGGGATATGGCGCGCGGCTCGCCATCGCGCACTGGCGCGCAGGGCGGCGTTGGGAAGCGGCCATGTTTCTGTTTATGCTGGTGTTCTACAGTTCGCAGGGCATGTTTGTGATCGCCAATCCGGCGGAGTTTTGGTACCTGTTTTGGCTGCCGCTGGCGATGCTGCTGTCGCAGCCTAAGCGGTTGCCGATCAGGGGTGTACCGGCGGTAACGCCGCCAGGGTCTTCTCCAGCACCTGTTCCGCCGCGATGAGGCTGAGCGGTTGGCTGCGCTGGGCCGTATCCAGCGCGGCGCTATCAACCGGCACGTGCATCACCTGATGCCGCTCGCTGTCCTGATAGGGGCCGGTATGCCGCGGGTTAGCGGTGACGAACAGGCTGACGGTGGCGGTTTTCAACGCCACGGCGAGGTGAAGCGGGCCGGTATCGCCGGTCACCAGCACCTGCAGATTGGCGATGGTCGCCAGCAGTTGCGGTAACGTGGTCGCGCCGATATGGCTTACCACCCGCTGTTGCTGTTCCTCACTCAAACCCGCCATAAATTCCCGCTCGAGGCTGCGCTCCGCCTTGCTGCCAATCAACTCGATCTGGCAGTCGGGGGAGTGCGCCAGCAGCCGTTGCGCCAGCTGAACAAAGCGTTCGACCGGCCAACGACGCAGCGTTTCGGAGGCGCCCATCTGAAAACCGATCGGGATCTTGCCCGTCGGTTTCGCCAGTGCGGGTAGGGCGACCGGGATGAACATGTCAGGATTGTCGGTACGGCATCCCAATTGCCCCACCATATCCAGCTTGCGCTGAATCAAATGGCCGCCGGTGCTGCGGCTGACGCCGGTCAGCCAGCGTTCCATGCCGCTCGGTTTGTTGCCATAAATGTCTTTGAACAGGTATTGGCAGCCGGCGGTGATGGCGACCAGCACGTCATAAGGCGCCTTCGAGTGCAGGATGACCGCCAGCTGCGGCCGGTTTTTTCGCAGGCGCCGGATAACGCCCAACATGTCTTTAGCCTTGTGATCCCAGTAAATTACGTCATGAAAGCAGGAGCTGCCTTCGACCAGCTGCCGGTTTTTGTGGCTGGAGACCAACGTGATTTGCGCGCCGGGATAGCGCTCACACAGTGCGCGGATGGCGGGCGTATTGAACATCAGATCGCCGAGGGCACTGGTGGAGAAAATCACGATGCGTTCAAAGGATTGCTGCGGATCGAAGCTCGCTGCGGGCCGGAAATTGCCCGCGATGCGGGTATAGAGACGCAAACCGGCGTTGGCCGCCGCTATTTTCCACTGTTTAGACATTGCCGTTCGCTTCCGCTTGAGTTCGGTGGCCATCATCTGGCGCCGCGTCGTATCATACAAGCGCGGCCACGGCAGGCCAATGGCCCGCAACAGATTGCGACAGATGCTAACGTTATGCTTGCAATTGCCTTCGGGCGCCGCCGGTCAGGCGCGAAGAAAATCCTGCCAGCGTCGTACCAGATAGTTATGTTCATCCATCACGGAATTCCAGACGGCAATGTGACTCATGCGCTGCTCATAGCTGCCGCCATCGCGGATTTCCCCCTTAGCGATGAGCGGGTTGCCGTAAGCGTCCGGCAAATCTTCACTGGCGGCTTTGCCTGCATACCAGTAATCCCATTCGGCGGCAGACAGGTAAGGCCGGCTGCGCTGAGGATTGGAAATATAGTATCCCTGCCTGGCCATCACTGCGCCCGGCCATCCGGATTGCCACCAGTTAAGGTAAGCATAGGCGGCGTCGAGTGTTTTACCGGTGGCGCAGCGTGAAAGCGACAGACCGCCATACCAGGCGCGGTAGCCTTCACGCGGCGTCGCCAGCCGGTAATCTTTTTGCCGCGAGTGATGACGAAAATACGTTGGCGCCCACAGGCTTTGGATATTGACGCGCGGATCGTCAATCAATCGGCAGGCTTCGTCCTGGCTGGTCCAGAATGCGGCGAAGTGCCCCTGGCGATGCAGCAGGGACAGCGCGTCGGTCAGGCTGTCTATCTCCTCCAGACTGAGGTTGCCAACGTTGGCGAAACGCGCGAGCCCTGCGCCTTGCGCAGCCAGAGCCGCATCCAGTCCGCCCATCGCCGCATCGTCCTGCAGCGCCGACTGGCCGGAAAATGCCGGGTGCAGCAACCATCCCCAGCTTTCTTCTTCTTCGTGCAGCGCGGGCGGCAAGCGAGCTTCATGATAGGCGAAGCTGTCGGCGTTATGCGTCAGCGGCAGCATGCTGATGTGATCGGTGGGCCGGCTGTTCAGACTACGGTCATGTTGCACATACAGGCGGTTTACCGGCACGCTGCCGTCACCCAACCGCCCACCGGGAAACAGGGCGCCGAGTTTAGGTAAATCGTTAATCTCGTCCCAGTAAGCCAACCTCTTAATCTCCAACGGCTGGATGGCTCGCGCCGGCCAGACAAAATCCACGTTGTGAAACCATTGGTCGTAGAGATCGTAACGCTCCGGGTGCATAACGGCGATACGCTGGGCGTCTTGCACATCGTGAATGTGATATTCGATATGCAATCCCAGATCCTGCTCTGCCCGTTGACGCAACAGTTCGAGCAAGGTCACCGAAGTACCCAATACCCGTAACGTGGGGCGACCGCGGGGTGAAGGTGTCGAGGTCATGAGGTGGCAGCTCCGTCAAAGGGGAGCCATCAGAAGGATGGCTGCGTAAAAGGGTGTAGAAAACGTTGAAAAGCGTTCTGCAGCCGCTTGGGGTCAAGGCCGCGCAGAATGAAGACCAACTGCGTGCGCCGCCGGCCGTCCGGCCAGGCGGCAAGATGTTCCGGGGGATGCAGACTGTGCTGCACGCCGTGGATCACCACCGGCGTATCGCTTTCCAGCACGTTCAGCATGCCTTTTATCCGCAGTATAGATTGTCCGTGGCAATGCAGCAGCATCGACAGCCAGACGGTGAAAGCCGACCAGTTTATCTGTTGCTCGAAGGTGATGATACAGGTCTCGGTGGTAGGGTGCGTCTGCTGCCCAGGCTTGCTGTAAGGTGCTGCCCCCTGTTTGGCCGGAACGGCCGGCCAACGCCGAAAACGCGTAGGCACCTGAGGCGAGCATGGGGTATCGAACAGGCTGAGATCGCCATTGGCCAATTGATGACTCATGGCGGTTTGCGCGAGCGGATTCAATTGCTGCAGGTACGCCAGTAACGCAGGCCCTTCGCCGGCCGGCACACGATCGGTCTTACTCAGCACCAGCCAGTCGGCGGCGCTGACCTGGGCCAACCATTCGGGATGATGGTTGGCTTGCTGCCAGGCATGTTCGCTGTCGATCAGCGTGACCATGGTACCGGGGGTGAAATGGTACTGTAGCTGCCGGTCTTGCAGCAATGTGGCAAATATCGGTGCCGGATCCGCCAGGCCGGTGGTTTCCAGGATCACTTTGCTGAATGGCGGCACCTCGCCACGTTGACGGCGTTCATACAGCGCCAACAGCGCCTGTTTCAACTCGCCGCGGATCGCGCAGCAGACGCATCCTCCGGGCAACAGCACGGTGTCCGGTGCGATCTCCCCCAGCAGCAAATGGTCGATGCCGACCTCACCGAATTCGTTGACCAGCAGAGCGACATCATCCAGGTTCTGCCCTGCCAGCAAACGTTGAAGCAAGGTGGTTTTGCCGCTGCCCAAGAAACCGCTCAACACGTGTACCGGCAGTTTATCTTCTGGGCTCATGGTGCCTCCGCAGAGATGAGGGCGGTGAGATAGCGTTCATCGAGCGGGTCAATCGGCCGTTTCAGCAGCCGTTCGGCCTCTTGCCAAAGCTGATCCAGGCGGGTAACGATCGCCTGCTGTCCGGTAGCGCCGGCCAGTAGCCAACTGCTGCCGTGGATATCGCTTAGCGTCAGCTTTAAGGGGGCCAGAGCGCGATTCAGTATCGCCAGCTGTTGCAGCCGACGCTGGCGCATGGGCAGGTCAGAATGTCGCAACGGATCGCTCCATTGCGGCGTGTCGTTCAATAGTCCGCAGAGTCCGCACATCGTTCGGGGTTCTCCTATCAGGGCATCACATCGCCGGCGTTGGGCCCCAGCGTTTGGCCGACAAACAGGTTGCCGCCCGGCTCACTGGCCAGCAGCAGCGCCACCGGCGCGATTTCCTCGACCAGGCCGAATCGTCCCAGCGGCAGCTCATTTGCTTTGGCCTCTTTCCAGGCATCGCTGATGCCGGCCACCAACGGGGTCTTGATCGGGCCGGGTGCAATGGCGTTTACCAGCACATTGTCGCAGGCGACTTCAAGCGCCAGCGACTTGGTGAAGCCGATCACCCCGGCCTTGGCGGCGGCATAGTGGCTCAGTTCGGCGCCGCCTTTAATGCCCAATTGCGACGCGATATTGATGATGCGGCCCCAGCGTTGTCGGCGCATATAAGGCAGTGCGTGCTGCGAAGCGAGGAAAACGCTGCGCAGATCGACCGCCATCATCTCGTCCCACATCTCCAGCGTCAGTTCGCTGCAGGGCGCCTGGGTAAGCATGCCGGCGTTATTAACCAGAATGTCGATACCGCCTAACCGTTGCAGGCAGGCCTCCACGCCCCGTCGGGCGCCGTCCGGTTTGCCGACGTCGGCGACGGTGCCATGGCAGGTTGCGCCCTCAGCCCGACAGCGTTCGACGATAACGTTCAGCCCGGTGCCGTCGCGGTCGCTCAGCATCAGCGCTGCCCCCTCCCTGGCAAACAACAGGGCAATCGCGGCGCCTATGCCGCTGGCGGCGCCGGTGATCGTTGCGCGGCGGTGTTTCAGCATCATATTTTCCTCCCCGCTCACTCTGGCCAGCGAACCGTCAGGCCGCCGTCGATAATCAGGCTTTGTCCGGTGATGTACGAGGCCTCGTCGCTGGTCAAGAAACGTATCAGGGCGGCGACCTCCTGCGGCCGTCCTACGCGTCCCAGCGGAATGCCTCGTGCGGCTTTGGCCAGGCCCGCCGGCCCCAGCGAGTGGGTTTCATCCAGCGACTGCGGCGTTTCAATCAAACCGGGGATCACCGCGTTGCAGCGAATGCCGCGTGGGGCCAATTCCACCGCCAGTGAACGACAGATGCCGGGGATGCCGGCTTTAGCGGCGGCGTAGTGAGCATGATCTTGCCAGCCGTAGACCCCACCGGCGATGGAAGATACCGCCACCAGGCTGCCGCCGCCGCGCATCTGGCCGATCGCCGCGCGAAACAGTCGCATCACGCCGCTGAGATCAACATTGAGCATTTCATGCCACTGTTGGTCGCTCATCTCTTCCAGCGGTGAGCGGCGCAGCAGGCCGGCGTTGGCCACCGCATAATCGACGCGGCCGAAGTGTTCTGCCGCGCGCAGGGCAAAGGCCTCCACCGAGGCGGTGGAGGCCACGTCCAATTCCAGCCACAAGGCATCACCGCCGGCGTTGGCGACGCGCTCGGCCGCTTGCCGATAGTCGTGCGGATCCTGGGGAAAATAGCCGGCGGCGATCCTGACGCCACGGCGGGCATACTCTTCCGCCAGGGCCAATCCTATGCCACTGGCCGCACCGCTGATCAGCGCCACCGGTTGAGATGAAGATAATTTTTCAGTCATAAACGATTCCTCGAACATGAGGGGGCTCCCCCCCTCGAGCACTTAGTGCACGCTGTGCGGCGCCACATGGCGGGCGAACAGCATGATGACGCCGGAAGCGAAGCAGGGTACGGCGCCGAACCACAGCGCGGCGGTTTGCCAGTGGCCGCCGTCGCTGAGTACGGTGGTGGTACCGATGCCGGCGATAATGGCGCCGATCGGCCCCATCGCGCCGATCAGCGCACCGGCCGTGGCGCGGATGGCGGTAGGGAAGCTTTCGCTGATGAAAAACAGCGCCGCCGCATAGGGGCCGATCAGAAAGAACAAACCGATGCTGTACAGCGCGACGATCGTCGGGAGGTTGCTGGGGCAGAAAAGCATCACGGCGAATGACACCCCGCCGATCATCCAGCCGACGGCGATGGTATTGCGGCGACCGAAACGATCGCCCAACCAGCCGTGCGTCAGGTAGCCGCAATAGCCCACCAGGTTGGACAGCACCAGAATCAGCAGCGAGTTGGCGAAGGAGACGCTGTGCACTTTAGTAAGAACCGTAGTGCCGAGCACGCTGAAGATTTGGATAGCGAACCAGTTGATCAGCACGGCACCGCCCAGCACCAATGTGGCGCGCAGCGAAGCGCCGCGGAATGCGGCTGACAGCCCGGCCTGCTGATGAGCGTCATAATCGACCTGGTAATCGCGAGCGACCTGCCGAGCTTGCTCGATATCACCGAGATGGCGCAGTTGATGAATGTGCTGGTGGATTTGAAACTGCGGAGTCTCTTTCAGTTTCAACGCCAGCAACGCGATGATAAACGACGGCAGCGCGGCGAAAATAAAACTGCCTTGCCAGCCTATGATCGGCATCAGCAATGCCGTCAGCGCCGAAGCGACCAGCGCGCCGACCGGCCAGCCGCCCTGGACCAGACTGTAGATGAATCCCTTGCGGCGATTGAGGGCCGGATCGTCGAGAGCGGCGTAGATCTCGGTGAGGTAGGTGGCGTTAACGGTTTGTTCCGCGTAACCGAGCCCGGCGACGGAACGGATGCCGATCAGCGCGCCTTTCCCCCAGGCACCGCCGATCGCAGTCAGCAGCGAGCAAACGGCGGCTCCACCGACGGTAACGACGATGCCCAGCCGCCGGCCGAGTTTGTCGACCAACGGGCCGATAGCCAGCGCGATGATCGCGCCGCCTACCGCCACCCAGGTGGCCAGTTCGGCCTGTTCTACTTCGCTCCAGCCAAAGTGATCGCCGATTTCCGGCAGCAATGTGCCGAAAAGAATGAAATCATAGACGGCGAAGACCCAGGCGAAGAAAGCGATCCATGTTGCGAATTTGGCGTCCCTGATGGTTAATTGCTGGGGTTGCCAGCCGTTGACCGTTGTCTTTTTATAGAGGCTCATGTTTGCTGTCACTCATGCGGTGGAAAGCGGCAGTTTCAGACTTTGCGCGGCATGCGGCGCAGGTAGTCGTCGGCGATTTCATCAAAGGTCACGAAGCGAACCCCTTGATGGCTCTGGATGTGTTTGATCAAGCGTTCCAACATCAACAGCACCTGCGGGCGGCCGGAGACGTCGGGGTGGATGGTCATGGTGAAGACGGCGTAGTCGTGCTCGCGGTAGACCCAGTCGAACTGATCGCGCCACATCTCTTCGAGATGGCGAGGGTTGACGAAGCCGTGGCTGTTGGGGGATTTTTTGATGAACATCATGGGCGGCAAATCGTCCAGATACCAGTTGGCTGGGATCTCCACCAAATCGGTCTCTTCACCGCGCACCAGCGGTTTCATCCAGCTGTCGGGATGCTGGCTGTAGTTGATGCGGGTCCAGCTGTCGCCGACGCGGACATAATAAGGGTGGAAGTCGTTGTGCATCAGGCTGTGGTCATACTTGATGCCTTTCTTCAACAACAGTTCGTTAGTGACGTTGCTGAACTCCCACCAGGGCGCGACATAGCCGGTAGGGCGCTTGCCGGATAATTGTGTCACCAGCTCAATACAGCGATCGAGGATTGCCTCTTCTTGCGCCGGGGTCATGGCGATCGGGTTTTCGTGGCTGTAGCCATGCACGCCGATTTCATGCCCGGCATCCGCGACCGCTTTCATCTGTGCCGGGAAGGTTTCGATGGAGTGGCCGGGAATAAACCAGGTAGTGCGCAGGTTGTGATCGGCGAACAGCTTAAGCAAGCGCGGCGCACCTACCTCACCGGCAAACATACCGCGTGAAATATCGTCGGGTGAATCTTCGCCGCCGTAAGACCCCAGCCAACCGGCAACGGCGTCCACATCGACGCCGAATGCGCAAAGTATTTCTTTAGCCATGTTGTTATCTCCTGAGTGTGCGAACAATCGCGAGAGCCGGCCGCAACAGCAGCGGCCTGCGTGGGTTAATTCTGTTGCGTCAACCGATATTCGATACTGAGAGCCATCCGGAGCAGACGCTCATCGTCGCCGGCCGGCAGCGACAGCAGTACGCTGGTCGCCAGACCATCGCCATCATGGCCGGTAGGCATGGCAATCCCCGGCATGTCCAGCAGGCTGCCGGGCATGGTGAGCCGCAACGTGGCCAGATTGGCTTGGGCAAACAGCGCAGCGTCGTTTTCCAGTGCGGCCAGCGGAGGGGCAACGTGGGCGACGGTCGGCGTTATCAGCAGCGCACCGGCCAATTCATCGTGCATTTGCTGCTGCCAGCCGGCGCGCTGGCGCAAAAACTGCGCCAGCAGATCGGCGGGGAGCGTTTCCGCCGCCAGTAAGCGGCTGCGCACGCGCGGATCCATACTCTCGGCCAAGGGGCTGTGCAGACGTTCCCGATGCTGTTCCAGCGCTTCTGCGGCGCCCGGCCACCCTCGTTCGGCTACCCAGATGAGCGCCTGACGCAGCATGGCGACCGGGCGCTCGTCAATATGTGCGCCGGCCGCGCTCAGGCGCGCCAGAGCAGCCTGCAAATTTTGACGGACTGCAGGTTGTACGTGCGGATCGTGCAAGACATCGGGATCGACCCGCAGCGTCATGCCCGTGAGCGGATAGGGCGACAGCGGATGGGACGCGGGTACCAGCACCCGATCGAAAGCGATCGCGTCGCGAACGCTGCGGCAGAGGGGGCCGAGGGTATCCAGGCTGGGGGATAACGGAAAAACGCCGCGTCGACTATAGCGTTGGCTACTGCTGCGGTAGCCAATCAGTCCGTGAAAGGCGGCGGGTATGCGAACGGAACCGGCGGTATCGGTCGCCATGGCTATGGGGACGATACCGCGTGCGACCGCGCTGGCCGAACCGCTGGACGATCCGCCTGGTGCGCGAGCCGTGCCGTGGCGATCCAAGAGCGCAGGGGTGCCAAAATGTGGGTTGAGGCCAAGACCGGAATAGGCGAACTCGCTGAGATTGGTTTTGCCGATGCTGACCAGCCCGGCCTTCTGAAGCTGCGCGATCGTCGCCGCATCGTGTGTCGCCGGCGGGGCGGTGGCTAGGGTCGCGGAACCGGCGCTGGTTTGCGTTGCGGCCATATCGAGCAGATCTTTCACGGCCATGGGAATCCCGTCCAGCTCGCTGAGCGGCGCATTGCTGCGCCAACGCCGGGTCGCTTCAGCCGCTTCGCGACGGGCGCGATCCGGGGTCAGGCAGATGAAAACCGTTGGCGCTTCGGCGGCTGATGACAAAGCGTGTTCCACGAGTTCGCTCGGTGTCAGCGTTCCTTCGCGAAACGCGCTCGTCAGTTGGATGGCATCAGGGAAGGCATGCCCAGGGGTGTGATTCATAGGATGACCTTAAAATGTATCTTTTATTAAAATATACATTTTAAGGTAGCAAGCTGGATGCCAGGTTGTCATTACCCTTGGTTAAAATTCGTGCTGAGTTGTGATGGAAATGATAAATAACGTGTTATTTAAGCTGAAAATGGTGATGTGGGGCACGTTTTTCGTTGGTCTAGCACGGTATTGAAAATGTATTTTTATTTAAATTAGCCGTTATGGTGCATACCGGGGGGCAATTGCCCTTAGAAAGGGCAATGACGGGATAAGAACGAGTGAGCGCCAATTTGGTGGGGGGAGTGTGCCATAATGCCAGTCACTCCATGGGGAACGGTGGTTGAGTGACGAGCTAATGGAAAAAACGAGAGTGGAGAAAAGCAGCGGTGAAACACGCGCCGGCGCGCGTTATGAAATGATCCGACAAACCCTGGATGAGGCCATTCGTGCGGGGTCGGTGCCCGCAGGGTTGGTATTGCTTGAAGGGCCGCTGGCGGACATGTTCGGTACCAGCAGGGTGCCGGTTCGCAAAGCGTTGGGGCTGCTCCATCAAGAGGGGCTGATAGCGCGTTTCGAAGGCCGAGGTTTCATCGTGACGCCTGAAGGGGGTGAAGTAGAGCCGCAGCGTTTGCCGCTTAACCGAGCCGTGTTGGGATTGTGCCCGCAGGAAGAATTGGTGGATACCCGTAGCACGAGTGAGAAGGTATTCAGCGATTTGCAGGAGGCGTTGTCTACCTGCATGGTGTTTGGTCACTACCAGGTCAATGAAGCCAGCGCGGCGGAATTTTATAATGTCAGCCGCAGCGCCATTCGCGAAGCGTTGATGAGACTGCGCGATCAAGGGCTGGTAGAGAAAGAGCCCTATGCGCAATGGCTGGCCGGGCCACTCACCGCCCGAGAAATCACCGATCATTATGAAATTCGGGCCTGTCTGGAGCCCGCCGCCTTGCTCAAGGCGGCACCCCATCTCTCGCGCCAGCATGTGTTAGACAGCCTGGAACGCCTGACTCAGCTGGAACAAGGCACATTTTCCCTGGCGAGCCTGGAGCGGGTAGAGGAAGACTTGCATATTCATTGTCTGGCGCCGGCGGGGAATAAAACCCTGCTGGGGGTGTTGCGTCAAAGCCAGTCGCCGCTCATCGTCACGCGTATTTTCTACGATATGCTGGGGATTAAGATTGAGGAAGCGATGTTGAATGAACACCGCCTGGTGTTGCAGATGTTGTTGCAGGGCGCTAACGACGCGGCTGCGCTGGGGTTGCAGGAGCATCTGCGCCGCGCACAGATGCGTACCTTGCAACGGCTGAAGGTCATTTCGGTATTGCCGGAACCCGCCTTGCCGCCTTACCTGTTGCGGCTAAGCTAGGTCTACGGTCGCGTTTATTCCGCCCGGGCCTGCGCGGGGCGGCCGATCTCGCCGCGCCGGAGCCTCCGGCGAGAGGGAGTCACATCAGCCAAACCGCCTCGCGCACGGCGATCGCTCTGGGCAGCAGCCCGAGGGCGTAGAAGCGGTCGGCGATGCTTTGCTGCTGGCGGATCACCTGTAAATCCATGGCGCGAACCTCGTGGCTGCGGCGCGACAGCGCGAGTTCCAGTGAGGCGCTCGCCAGCCCCAGTTCGTTGGAAAGGTGACGAGCGGCTTCTCTCGGCTGCGCGGCGATGTAGCGGCCGGTGTGCTGCAGCGCCTGCATCAGCGGCCGCAACAGATCGTCCGAACGCTCGGCGAAGCCGCGGCGCGCCAGGTAGAATTGCTGATTGAGCACCCGCTGGGTGCCGTCGGCGATCACGCGCAGTTCCCCGTTGCGCTGCGCGTCGCTGAGCAGCGGATCCCACATCATCCAGGCGTCTACCGCCTGCAGGTCGGTCGCCGACAGCGGATACTTCGGCGGCGCGTAGACGATACGCACGTCGTTCAACGTCAATCCCTGTTCGTCCAGCATCTGCAACAATAAATAGTGCACGTTGGAGCCTTTGTTGAGCGCGATGCGTTTGCCGCGCAGATCGGCGGCGCTGCGTATTGGGCTGTCTTGCGGCACCACCATCGCCACGCTCTGCGGCGCAGGCGGCTCAAAACCGACGTACACCAGCGCATTGCCCTGTGCCTGGGCGAAGATCGGCGGCACTTCGCCGGTGGTGCCGAAGTCTATCTCATCGCCGTCGAGCGCGTGCAGCAGCTGCGGCCCGGCGGGAAACTCGCTCCACAACACGCTGATGCGCTGTGTGGCGAAGAGCTGTTCCAGGCTTTGCCGCGCCTTGAGCACCCCGAGGTTGCCGAACTTTTGATAGCCGATGCGCAGTTCGCGTTCGGGCAGAGACGCTGCGGCGATGGCCGGTGAATGTGCGGGTGCGCCGGCGCTGCGACGGCGCGGTTTGATCAGACCAAGATGTGCCAAATGGGTGCGCAGGGTATTGCGGCTGACGCCAAGCAACGACGCCGCTTGCAGCTGGTTGCCGCCGCTGCTTTCGAAGGCGTTGCGCACCAGCGCATCCAGCACCCGTTGGTAAAGCTGTGCGCTGTCGCCTTGCAACTGCCGCTGCACAAAGCGGTCGATGGCGTCGTCGCTGCCGCCGTCGTTATCCGTCAGGCGATGGGTGAGCTGCAGTTGCTGCGGTGCGATCGCCCCCTCCTGGCTCAGCAAGACCGCATTATGCAGCGTGTTCTCCAGCTCGCGCACGTTGCCAGGCCAAGGGTAGTCCAGCAGCGCCTGCTGCGCTTCCGCCGTCAACCGCGGCAGTGGCCGTTCCAGACGGCGGGCGTACAGCGCAAGAAAATGTCTGGCCAGCACCGGAATATCCTCCGGCCGCTGGCGCAAGGGCGGTAAAGTCACCGCCGCCACGTTCAGGCGGTAATAGAGATCTTCACGGAACCGCCGTTGGCGAATCGCGCCGGCCAGATCGACGTGGGTGGCGGCGATGACCCGCACATCGATCTTCAGCGGTTTGCGCGAACCGACGCGGGTGATCTCCCGTTCCTGCAGCACGCGCAGCAGCTTGACCTGCAGCGACAGGTTCAACTCGCCGATCTCGTCCAGCAGCAGGGTGCCGCCTTCCGCCGCTTCGAACCAGCCCTGATGAGTGCCGACGGCGCCGGTGAAGGCGCCTTTCTCATGGCCGAACAGTTCGGCTTCCGCCAGGCTTTCCGTCAGCGCGCCGCAGTTGACCGCCAGGAAAGGTTGATGGCGGCGCGCGCTGTGGTGGTGCAGATAGCGCGCCACCACTTCTTTGCCGGTGCCGGTTTCACCGACGATCAGCACGGTGGCGTCGGTGGGAGCCAGCCGATCGAGCACGCTTTGCAGAGCGAGCGACGCCGGATCGATCAGCACCGGCTTGTCGGCGGCGAACGGTTGGGGATCGTACATGGGCGTCTCCTGTCTACGACGATGGGAAAAAAATCTTATCCCAGCCAATGGGCAGCCGCGAGAGGATAAAAGGCGCACGGTGCTGCATTGGCAACAGCTTTCCGCCGCTGCCTGCTGCCAATGCAGCAGTGTTTTGATGTCGATATTTCATCAATATATTGATATTTATTGGTTTTTTAAAATCTGCAATGTGGCATGCATCCTGCTTTTCTTTTTATAACCAAGCAAAGTTTTTCTATCGATAAATACTGAAAATAGTTATATAGGAAAGGCATAAATGACTGAGTCAGTGAAAGAGCGCATCAACGTTTTCTGGTTTCTGCCGACCCACGGCGACGGCCGCTATCTGGGCACGGCGCAGGGCGGGCGCCCGGTGGACCTGCCTTATTTGCAGCAGGTGGCGCTGGCTGCCGACAACCTCGGCTATTACGGCGTGCTGATCCCAACCGGTAAAAGCTGCGAGGATTCCTGGCTGGTGGCGGCGGCGCTGGCGCCGATCACCCGCCGGTTGCGCTACCTGGTGGCGGTGCGCCCCGGCCTGCAGCCGCCGAGCCTGGCGGCGCGCATGGCGGCGACGCTGGATCGGCTGTCGGACGGACGCCTGCTGATCAACGTGGTGACCGGCGGCGATCCGGTGGAAAACAAAGGGGATGGCATCTTCCTCAGCCATGCCGAACGTTACGAAGTGACACAGGAATTTCTCACGGTGTATCAACGGCTGCTGCAAGGGGAGAAGGTGGATTTCAGCGGTAAACATATTCGCGTCGAAGGCGCCGAATTGCTGTTCCCGCCGGTGCAGGAAAACGGCCCGCCGCTCTATTTCGGCGGCTCATCGCCGGAAGCGATCGACATCGCCGCTGGGCAGATCGACACCTACCTGACCTGGGGCGAACCGCTGGCTCAGGTGGCGGAAAAGCTGGCGGCGGTGCGCCAGCGCGCCGAGCGGCAGGGGCGTAAACTCAGCTATGGCATTCGCCTACACGTTATCGTGCGCGAAACTGAAGACGAAGCCTGGGCGGCGGCCGAGCGACTGATCGCGCATCTGGATGACGACACCATCGCGGCGGCGCAGCAGATCTTTGCGCGCATGGACTCCACCGGCCAGCGCCGCATGAGCGAGCTGCACGGCGGCTCGCGCGAGAGTCTGCGCATCGGCCCCAACCTGTGGGCCGGCGTCGGCCTGGTGCGCGGTGGCGCCGGCACCGCATTGGTGGGCAATCCGCAGCAGGTGGCGGCGCGCATACGCGAGTATCAGGCGCTGGGCATCGACAATTTCATCCTTTCCGGCTATCCGCATCTGGAAGAGGCTCACCGCTTCGCCGAGCTGGTGATGCCGCTGCTGCCGCTGGCGCAGTCGGCTCATCAGACGGCTCGCACGATCAATACCGGCCCGTTTGGCGAAACCATCGGCGGCGATCGTCGTCCCGGCCCGGCGCAGCGGGAGGGCTGATGGCGAAGCGTGCCCATATTATCGTTATCGGCGGTGGTTTCACCGGCGCGGCGCTGGCGATCCAGCTGGCGCGCGGAGCGGTGGATGTCACGGTGATCGAACCGCGCGCCGCGCCGGGCTATGGCGTGGCGTATTCGACCACCGAGCCGACCCACCGCATCAACGTCCCGGCCAATAGGATGCAGCTGGCGGATGAGCCCGCGGGGGATTTTGACCGCTGGTTCCGTCAGGGCGGCGGGCTGACGGCCGATCCGCAGGCGCTATGGCGCGACGGTAAGGCCTATCCGCAGCGCGGCGCCTTCGGCCGTTATGTCGAGGAGCGTTTTCATCAGGCGGCGCAGTCGGGCCAGGCCCGCTTGCGGCACCTGCGCGATCGGGCGCAGTACCTGCAGCCGCAGGCACAGGGCGCGTCCGTCATCACCGCCGGCGGCGAACGGCTGTGGGGCGATTATGTGGTGTTGGCGACCAGCCATCCGCCGCCCGCGCTGCCGCGGCAGATCGCCCCGGAACTGGCGCGCGACGCGCGGTTAATCGCCAATCCCTGGGCGGAGGGGGCGCTGGATGAGATTGAACCCGATGAATCGTTGGCGATCGTCGGCAGCGGGCTGACGATGGCCGATGCGGTGGCGGCGTTGCACCGCCGCGGGCATCGTGGGCCGATTACCGCGTTCTCTCGTCATGGCTTGTTGCCGCGTGCCAATGCCGAAGGGGAGTACCCGACGTGGTCGTTTACCCCGCCATCCGGACTGCGTGACGGGGTGCGGCAGGTGCGCCTTGAGGTGGCGCGCGCCGCTGGGCAACGGGTGCCGTGGCAGGCGGTGTTGGACGAGGTGCGCGCCCAGGGCCAGCGTCTGTGGCAAGCATTGACGCCGACCGAACAGCAGCGCTTTCTGCGGCATCTGCGCGCCTATTGGGACGTGCACCGCTATCGCATTGCGCCGCAGGTGAGCACGTTGCTGGCGGAGCAACAGGCGGCGGGCACGCTGCAGGTATTGGCCGCTCGTTTGCGGCGGGCAGAACCCACGCCGCAGGGCGTGCGTTTGACGATTCTGCCGCGCCAGGGCGCAGAGCGGGCGCTGCAGGCGCAGCGGCTGCTGATCGCTACGGGTCCGGCCCATGCTGGCCTGATCGCCGCCAGCCCGTTGCTCAGCTCGCTGGCGGAGCAGGGGGCGCTGCGCGCCGATCCGCTGGGATTGGGGCTGTGGGTCAATGCCGACAGCCAGGCGATCGGCGGCGACGGCCTTGCCAACCCGCGCCTGCTGGTGGCCGGCCCGGCGGCGCGCGGCCGCTTCGGCGAACTGATGGGGCTGCCGCAGGTGGCGGAACACGCCCAAAGCGTCGCGCAATATCTGCTGGCGCGATGTCCGGCTGCAAACTGATCGTCCATTCCCGTTTTTAACACCCTAAGACCCCCCATCCGGCCCGGCTCCGCCCGTGGCCGGCAGATAATTGTGGAGCTCGCTATGTCATCGCAACGTGAAATTCGTCTTAACGCTTTTGATATGAACTGCGTCGGCCATCAGTCGCCGGGGCTGTGGGCGCACCCGCGCGACCGTTCCTGGCAGTATAAGGATCTCGAATATTGGACCGATCTGGCGCGCCTGCTGGAACGCGGCAAGTTCGATGGATTGTTTATCGCCGACGTGCTGGGGATTTACGACGTGCTTAACGGCAGCGGCGACGCGGCGATCCGCCAGGCGACGCAGGTGCCGGTTAACGATCCGCTGGCGCTGGTGACGCCGATGGCGCTGGTTACCGAACATCTCGGCTTCGGGTTGACCGCCTCGCTGTCATTTGAGCACCCTTATCCTTTCGCCCGCAGATTGTCGACGCTTGATCACCTGACCAAGGGGCGTATCGGTTGGAATATCGTCACTTCTTACCTGGAGAGCGGCGCGCGCAATATTGGCCACCGGGCGCAGACCGATCACGATGCGCGCTACGACTACGCCGATGAATACCTACAGGTGGTTTACAAGCTGCTGGAGGGCAGTTGGGAAGACGGCGCGATTTTGCGCGATCGTCAGCGGCGCATCTTCAGCGATCCGGCGAAAATTCATCCGATCAACCACAAAGGCGAGTTCTTCCAGGTGCCGGGCATTCACCTGAGCGAGCCTTCGCCGCAGCGCACGCCAGTGTTGTATCAGGCCGGCGCTTCCAGCCGTGGCAAGCAATTTGCCGCGGAGCACGCCGAATGCGTGTTTGTCGCCTCTCCTTCGAAAACCTTGCTGAAAAAAACCGTGGCCGATATCCGCCGCCGCGCCGCCGAGGCCGGGCGCGACCCGCGCAGCATCCTGATCTTCAACCTGCAGACGGTGATCGTCGGTGAAACTGACCGGCAGGCGCAGGAAAAATGGCGGGAATACAAATCCTATACCAGCTACGAAGGCGCGCTGGCGCTGGTGTCCGGCTGGACCGGCATCGATTTCGGTCAGTATCAGCCGGATCAGGTGCTGAAGCATCTGCACACCAATGCCATTCAGTCGGCGGTGGAAACTTTCTCCAGCGCCGATCCCAGCCGTGAATGGACCGTACAGGGCATCGCCGAATGGGTCGGCATCGGCGGTTTCGGCCCGCTGTTGGTGGGCGGCCCGCAAACCGTGGCCGACGAACTGCAGGCGTGGGTGGAGGAAACGGATGTTGACGGTTTCAATTTGGCCTACGCCGTTACCCATGAAACCTTCACCGACGTGGTGGAACTGCTTATCCCCGAGCTGCAAAAACGCGGAGTGTACAAGCGCGACTACACAGCGGGCACTCTGCGAGAAAAATTGTTCAATCAGGGGCCGCGCCTGGCAGAGCCGCACCCGGCGGTGGGCTACCGCTGGCCGGCCGGCGCGCTCTTGGCCGATGCACTGAGCGTCAAGTGAGGATGCGATGATAGAGATTGAAGGATTGCACAAGGCTTACCGCGCGCCGGACGGGCGACGGATTGAGGTGCTGAAGGGCGTTTCGCTGCAGGTGCCGGCCGGATCGATTACCGCCGTGGTCGGCCCCAGCGGGGCGGGCAAATCGACGCTGGCGAAATGCATCAGCCTGCTGGAGCGGCCGAGCAGCGGCAGTATCCGGGTGAACGGCCAGGACTTGTCGCGGCTTGCGGGCGAGGCGCTGCGCAGGGAGCGGCGGGCGATAGGCACGGTGTTCCAGTCTTCCGCGCTGCTGCAGCGTAAAACCGCCTGGCAGAATGTGGCGCTGCCGTTGACCTATCTGGGCGTGGTGCCGCGCGATATCGACAAGCGGGTAAAGAGCCTGCTGGCAGCGGTAGGGTTGGCGGACAAGGCGGCGTTTTACCCGACTCAGCTGTCCGGCGGCCAGCGCCAAAGGGTCGGCATCGCCCGCGCGCTGGCGCTGAATCCGTCGGTGCTGCTGGCGGATGAGGCCACCTCCGGGCTGGATCCGGACGCCACCGGGGCCATTCTCAGCCTGCTTAAACAGCTGCGCGATCGGTATGGCCTGTCGATCATCCTGATCACCCACGAGATGGATGCGGTGCGCGACGCCGCCGACGCGGTGGCCGAGATCCGCGACGGCGTGATTGTGCAGCAAGGGCCGGTGCGCGAGCTGTTGGCGGCGCCCGATTCCTCGCTGGGCCGCCAGCTGTTCCCGCTGAAGACGCTGGCGTCTGACGCCGCGTTGCGGCTGCAGGTGACCTATTCCGCCCGTCAGCCGGCGGCCACCGACTGGATCAGCCGCATCAGCCGCCAACTCGACCTACAGATCGATCTGCTGGGCGGCCACGTTGAAGTGGTGGGCGGCAGCCTGGCCGGGCGGTTGGAGATTGCGGTGCGTTTTGGCGGCGGTTCGCATTCGGTGGCTGAACTGCAGGGCGAGCTGCGGCGGTTGGGCATTCTCGCCGAGGTGCTGGAACAGCCGGCGGTCTTGCAGGAGGCGGTATGAAAAATCTGTCTGACAGCGTGATGAGCCAGGACACACCCTGGCGCGAGATCCATCGGTTGATGCTGCCGGCCTACGGCGAAACCTGGCTGATGGTCGGCATCGTGATGCTGTTTGTGGTGGCGATCGGCGGCGCCGTCGGCGTGGTGTTGTTCAACACCTCATCGCGCGGCTTGTTTCCGCGCCCGGCGCTGAATCGCGCGCTGAGCTGGTTGGTGAACATGGGCCGTTCGCTGCCGTTTCTGGTGCTGATGGCGGCGATTATTCCGTTCACCTTCTGGTTGACCGGCACCACCATCGGCATTCCGGCGGCGGTGATCCCGATGATCGTCGCCGGCATTCCGTTCTTCGGCCGGCTGGTGGAGAACGCGCTGCGCGAACTGCCGCCGGAGGTGACGGCGGTGGGGCTGGTGTCCGGCGGTTCGATCTGGCAGATAGTCACCCGCGCGCAGCTCAGCGAGGCGCTGCCGGCGATCGTCGCCGCCATCACGCTGAACGTCATCTCGATGATCGAGTATTCGGCCATCGCCGGCACCATTGGCGCGGGCGGCATCGGCTATCTGGCGGTGGTGTACGGCTACCAGCGTTTCGACAATCACATCATGATCGCCACCATTGTGGTGCTGATCGCCACGATTCAACTGATTCAGTTTATTGGTGACCGCCTGGTCGCCGCGTTGCGTCATCATCAGGAAACCTTTTAATCATGCCTAATCACGATTTTGAGATAGTGAAGAAGAAACGCTGGCCGTGGCCGGTGGGTATCGCGGCGGTGGCAATTATCGCCGCCGCGGTTTGGCACTTTAGCGCCGGCCAGCAGCAGACGGTGCAGTTCGGCAGCACGCTGAAAGTGCACTTTGAGCCGGCGATGGCCGGAGAGCAGCGGGTGATCGAGTACGTCGGCAACCATATCGCGCCGGATTACGGCCTTAGGCTGGAGGCGGTTGGCCTGCAGGATCCGGTGCAGGCCGATCGTGCGGTGGCGCAGGGGCAGTACGCCGCCACGATCTACCAGCACCAATGGTGGCTAAAGCAGGTGGTAGATGCCAATGGTTTTAAGCTGACCCCGACGCTGCCGGTGTTTCAGTGGGCGTTTGGCATTTATTCCGACCGCTATACGTCGATCGCGGAGTTGCCGGACGGCGCGGAGATCGTGGTGCCCAACGACGGCGCCAATCAGGGGCAGGCGTTGTGGCTGCTGCAGCGCATTGGACTGATCGGGCTGGATCCGGCGATTGAGGCGCGCACCGCCAGGCTGAAAGACATTCGCGAGAACAAACGCCATTTTAACTTCAAGGAGTTGGATTTGCTGACCATGCCGCGCGCGCTGAATTCGGTAGATGCGGCCATTGGCTATGTGTCGCAGTTCGACGCCGGCAAGGTGCCGCGTGAGAAGGGCATCTTGTTCCCACCGGCGCCAAAGACCTTCGCCTCGCAGCTGGTGATTGGCACGCCCTATCTGCAGGACGAAAATATTCGCAAGCTGCAGCGGGCGTTTGCCGATCCCAGGTTGCAGGCGTGGCTGAAAAGCACCGACGACCCGCTGGTGAAAGGCGTGCTGGTGCCGGTATCGGCAGAATAATCCCCGCCCGAAATGACCGTGATAAAGACCGGATTAACGCGCGTTAATTCGGCGTTTTTGTTACGCTGCAACCATGTTTAATTTATTGATATTAATGATATTTATAGAAGAAATTGTTGTTTGTCGGCGTAATTTTTTCACCCTATAAACGAGGTGTCACCTGCCAATTACAACGAGGAAGCTATGAGTACCTTAAATATCGATACCGCGCCGCCGTTATCTGCGCCCATCGGCTCGGCCAGCGATGTGGCGCGTTTGATTAACCAGCGCAGCGAGAAAAATACCCATGCGCGCATGATCGTGCTGTTGGCGCTGGGCGGTGTTTTTCTCGATGCCTATGACCTGACCACGCTGTCTTACGGCATCGATGACGTGGTGCGTGAATTCAGCCTCAGCCCGCTGCTGACCGGGGTGGTAACTTCTTCGATCATGGTAGGGACCATTCTCGGCAACCTGGTCGGCGGCTGGTTGACCGATAAGTACGGCCGCTATCAGGTGTTTATGGCCGATATGCTGTTTTTTGTGGTTTCCGCCATCGCCGCCGGGCTGGCGCCCAACGTCTGGGTGCTGATCGGCGCGCGCTTTTTGATGGGGATCGGCGTCGGCATTGATTTGCCGGTGGCGATGGCCTATCTGGCCGAATTCTCCAAATTCACCGGCAAGGCCAACAAGGCGTCGCGCCTGGCGGCCTGGTGCCCGATGTGGTACGCCGCTTCGTCGGTGTGTTTTCTGATCATCTTTGCGCTCTATTTTCTATTGCCGGCCGAATATGCGAACTGGCTGTGGCGCGCCTCGTTGATTTTCGGCGCCGTGCCGGCGTTGCTGATCATCATGGTGCGCAGCAAGTTTATGAACGAGTCGCCGCTGTGGGCCGCTAACCAGGGCGATCTGAAAGAGGCGGCGCGCATCCTGCGCGAGTCATACGGCATTGCCGCCCATGAGGCGGAACCTGACGCCGCCCAACCGGCGGCGCCGCCGAAGGTCAGCTTCCGCGTGCTGTTCCGCAAGCCGTACCGCGAGCGCACGCTGGTCGCCAGCGTGATGAACGTTTGCATTTCCTTTGAATACACCGCCATCGCCTTCTTTCTGCCGTCGATTCTGGCGCAGTTTCTCGGCGCCGGGGTGTTTGAAACTATCTCCGCTTCGCTCGGGCTGAACGTGCTGTTCGCTTTTACCGGTGGCCTGCTCGGCATGCGTCTGGCATGGAAGTATCCGTCGCGCCACGTGGCGATCGCCGGATTTGCGCTGCAGTTTATCGCGCTGATTGCCCTGGCGTTGATCGGGCATCCGCAGGCGGCGTTCGGCGTTGGGCTGGCGATCCTGATGTTGGGCCTATGGCTGTTCGCCGAAGGCTTCGGCCCCGGCGCGCAGATGATGATTTACCCGGCGCTCTCTTACCCGACGGCGATCCGCGCCACCGGCGTCGGTTTCGGCCGTTCGCTGTCCGGTATCGGCAGCGCGCTGGCGCTGTTTATTCTGCCGATTTTGCAGGCGCGCTTCGGCACCGACATGTTTTGGATTGTTTCACTGGCGGCGGCGATCCCCATCGTCTTCCTGCTGATCATTCGCTTCGAACCGACGGCGCGCGATATCGACGATCTGGCCGATCGCGCTTAACCACAGAGGACACTGACATGACGCAACACCTGTTATCCACCGGAGCAGACTACGCACAGCTGGCCGCGCGTTTTCGGCCGATCTTCGCCGAAATCGCCGCCGGGGCGGTGGAGCGCGAGCTGTCGCGCACGCTGCCGCATGAACCGATCCGTTGGCTGAAAGAGGCGGGGTTCGGCAGGGTGCGCATCCCGCGTGAAAAGGGCGGCGACGGCGCTTCGTTGCCGCAGCTGTTCGAACTGCTGGCCGAACTGGCGGAGGCGGACTCTAACCTGCCGCAGGCGCTGCGGGCGCATTTCGCCTTCGTGGAAGATCGGCTGAACGCGCCGGACGGCCCGGAGCGCGATCGCTGGTTCGAACGCTTTCTCGACGGCGAGCTGGTCGGCAGCGGTTGGACCGAGATCGGCGGCGTGAAGCTGGGGCAGGTCAATACCCGGGTAACGCCGCAGGCCGACGGCTGGTCGCTCAACGGCGAGAAATTTTACAGCACCGGCAGTCTGTTTGCCGATTGGATCGACGTGTATGCCGAGCGCAGCGACAGCGGCGGCCCGGTGATCGCTTTGGTTAACGTCGCCCAGCCGGGCGTAGAGCGCGACGACGACTGGGACGGATTTGGCCAACGCACTACCGGCAGCGGCACCACGCGTTTTATTGATGCGCAGGTCGAGCAGGCGCACGTCTATGACTTTGCCGAGCGCTTCCGCTACCAAACTGCGTTCTATCAGCATGTGTTGCTGGCGACGCTGGCGGGGATCGGCCGCGCGGTGCTGCGAGACGTCGGCGAGGGCGTGAGGCAACGTAAAAGGATCTATAGCCACGGCAACGCCGGTTGGGTGAAGGACGACGTGCAGATCCAGCAGGTGGTGGGGCAAATCAGCGCCTGGGCCTATGCGGTCGAGGCGACGGTGCTAAAAGCGACTTCCTCGCTGCAGCAGGCTTATGAGGCGCATCGATCCGGCGATGAAGCGCTGCTGCAGGCGCTTAACGTGACGGCGGAGCTGGACGCCGCCAGGGCGCAGGTCATCGCCGGGGAGTGGGTGCAGCGCGCCGCCGGTGAATTGTTCAATGCGCTCGGCGCTTCAGATACCCGTACCGGCAAGGCGTTGGATCGCCACTGGCGCAATGCGCGCACGCTCTCTTCACATAATCCGGTGATCTACAAGGCGCGCAATATCGGTGACTGGGAAATTAACCGCCATACGCCGACCTTTATCTGGCAAATCGGCAGTGGCGGTTGAGGCCGTGGCTATTCCGTCCAAACCTGCGTGCTGCGCGGGCTGTCCATCTGATAATCCGAGTAGGGGCGGGTGAAGAACTCGCGCCCCAACTCGCGGGCGGCCCGCAGCGGGTTGCGCGGATCGCGGGCGATCTCGCCGCGCTGGTTGCCGGCGCCGTGCACCAGTCCGACGAAGGCGGAATGGGTGTAGCGGCTGAACTCCTGGATCTGATGCACGATGCCCAGCGCCGCGCCGGGATAAGTTTCTTCCGACGCCACCGCCAACCCGATGCGTTTGCCGCTCATGCGTTGGTGCACCTGTTCCGCCTGAGGGTAGGCGTTGGAATAGAAGCTGAACGAGCGATCGAAAAAGGCCTTGGTTTGCGCCGACATGCCGTACCAGTAAATCGGCGTGCAAAATACCGCGCCGTCGGCCGGCAGGAAGTGCTCCAGGAACAGCTCGGCGTAGCGATCGGCCGGCGGCGGCGTATGGCGTTCATCGCTCAGGAAACCGCTCAGGTAATCGTCGAGAAAATGCAGGCTGGCGGACGTGCCGGCTTCGGCGGCGCCCGCCATGATCGCCTGCGCCAGCGTGGCGCTGTTGCCGTCGCGGCGCGGGCTGCCGATCAGCACCACCAGGCGCTTGGATTGATGAGCTGTATTCATGTCATACTCCTTGGTGTGAAGTGAACTCAGCCTTAATCTAGAAGCGAACGTCTGCAGGCGACAAATGACGGTTTTTCTGCCAGGATGAACTCAACTCATCCCAAGAGGCTTCACCATGTTCGCTACGCTGCCCGTCAACGCGTTACGCACCTTTGAATCCGCCGCTCGCCTGCGCAGCTTCAAGCTGGCGGCGGCCGAGCTGGCGGTGACGCCGACGGCGATTTCGCACCAGATCAAGGCGCTGGAACAGCAGCTGGGTTTTGCGCTGTTCGAGCGGGTGCCGCGCGGCGTGCGGCTGACGGCGAAGGGAGAAACGCTGTTCGCCGGGGTGCACGGCGCGCTGCTGGACATCGCCGCCACGCTCGAAGGCCTGCGGCCGCAGCCCAGCAGCGGCTCGCTATGCGTCTCGGTGACGCACTCGTTCGCGGCGCTGTGGTTGGTGCCGCGCCTGGGGCGTTTCTACCAGGCGTACCCGCACTATCTGGTGCGCCTGGAGGCCTGCGCCGAGGTGATCGATCTGCAGCAGGACGCCAGCGTGGATGTGGCGGTGCGTTACAGTCGCGCACACTATCCCTCGCTGCATCAGACGGCGCGGCTGGAGGAGAGCTTTGGCGTTTACGCCGCGCCGGGGCTGGCTGCCGCCGAACCGGAAAATCCGGTGCTGATCACCGTGAAGTGGGGGGATTCTGCGCTGTACGACAGCGGTTGGCATGACTGGTGCCGGGCCGCCGGCGTGGACTGGTGGCAGCGCCATGCGGCGATGCGCAGCTATCACGAGGAACATTACGCCCTGCAGGCGGCGGTGGCCGGGCAGGGGTTGGTGCTCGCCAGCTCGGTGATGGTGTCCGAGATGGTGGACAACGGTCTGCTGGTGGCGTACCGGCCGGAGGTGCGCGTTCCGGGTGCCGCGTACAGCGTGTTGTGCGCGCCGGGACGCGAGCGGCACCCGCCGGTCAGGGCGTTTCTCGCCTGGCTGCAGCAGGAACTGCCGCAAGGCAATGGCACGAAATAAAAGTTTTACCGTCCTAAGCTGTGGGAATATCAGCGAACTTTTGTTTTTACTTCACTGCGAGAACCTATCATGAGCCAGCCAAGAACCTCCGATTACCCGATTGACGCGCAATTTATCGAGCGCTGGTCGCCGCGCGCGATGACCAACGACGCCATCGACGATCAAACGCTGCTGAGCTTCTTTGAAGCGGCGCGCTGGTCGCCTTCGGCCTACAACATTCAGCCGTGGCGCTTTGCCTACAGCAAGCACGGCTCCGACAGCTGGGAGAACTACCTGGAGTTCCTGATCGACTTCAACCGCGGCTGGGCGCAGCACGCCTCGGCGCTGGTGGTGATCGTCTCCAAAACCACCAGCCTGAACGGCGAGCGGCTGGTGGACAACCCGACCCACGCGTTCGACACCGGCGCAGCCTGGGCCAACCTGGCGCATCAGGCGCACCTGAAAGGCTGGCTGACCCACTGCATGAGCGGCATTCACCACGACAAGATCAAAGCGGCGTTGCAGCTGCCGGACGACTATGCGGTGCACGCCATGGTGGCGATCGGCAAACCGGGCGACAAAGCCCGCCTGCCGGATTTCCTGCAGGAAAAAGAGGCGCCGTCGGGCCGCCTGCCGCTGGGCAAGACCGTCAGCGAAGGGCTGAATTTCACGCTGTGATTGCCCGCGTTCTCGCCGAGGCCCGCTTTGCGGGCCTTTTTTATGCGGCGAGTAAAACTTTGGGAGTATGTTCGCGTTCGCTTATTCGCTGTATATTTTGTTATATAGCGATTGCGTAATGAGGAGGAACCCGTGGGAGATCATTTTGGCAAAGGGCTGTTGGCGGGGCTAAAGGCAGAGAGCCTGAAGCCGGAGACGGAGCTGTCGCGCTTTTGCTCCGACTACAAGCGCGGCTTTGTGCTCGGTTATGCGCACCATTTGGCGCAGCGCTGCGGCGACGAAAACCGGGCGGCGTTCGAGGCCGGGCAGCTGAGCCGCGCCTATGGCCTCGGCAGTGAGCCGATGAGCGAGTTCTTTTCCGGCGGCGACAGCCGGCTGGCGGCGAAGTTTTTCCGCGCCGGCTATAACCGGCCGACGCAGGGCTAGCGCGGGCGGGGTGTCAGGCGGCGCTCAGCACCGCCACCATATACACGCACGGTTGGTCGCTCTGGTTTTCAAAGCGGCAGTCCGCCGGCGGGCCGAGCTCCAGGCAGTCTCCCTCGGCCATGTCATGGCGCGCGTCACCTTCCACAAAGACCAACTCACCGGATAAGACCCAGATCAGCTGGCGCTTGAAGGCATACACCGAAGCCGGCATCGGGATCGTCGCGCCGGCCGGCAGTTCAATGCGCACCAGATCGAGCGGCAGATCGGTGCGCGGCGACACGTGGCGCCGCACGTAGCCGCTCTCCGGATCGACCCAGACCGGTTGATCTTCCCGGCGCAGCAGCCGGCCTTCCTGCGTTTCCGCCCGGGCGATCAGCTTGGACATGCTGAGGCCGAACGCCCCCGCCAGCCTGCCCAACAGCATCGCCGTCGGGCTGCTCTCGCCGCGCTCGATCTTATGAACCATCGCCCGTGAGACGCCCGCCCGTTCGGCCAGATCGGACAGCGACCAGTGGCGCGCCTCGCGCTCAATGCGAATGCGTGCGCCGATCAGCTGATTTAGATTGTCTAATTTAATATTCATATCGTAGTATTATAGTGGACAATTGGCCGGGGTAAACCATGATTATACGAAATGCGACGCTCAACGATAGCGCGGCGATTGCCGCTATCTATAACGACGCGGTGTTGAACAGCACCGCCATCTGGAATGAACAAACCGTGGATGCGGCCAACCGCGCGGCGTGGATCGGCGAGCGGCAGGCGGCAGGTTACCCGGTGCTGGTGGCGGTGAACGGCGCGGACAAGGCGATCGGCTACGCGTCGTTCGGCGATTGGCGCGCCTGGGACGGCTATCGCCATACCGTAGAGCACTCGGTGTATGTCCATCAGGCGCATCGCGGCGCCGGGATTGGCAAGGCGCTGTTGATCGCCTTGATTGCACGGGCGCGGGAGATCGGCAAGCATGTGATGGTGGCCGGCATCGAATCCGGCAATCAGGCGTCGATTAAGCTGCATCTGGCGCTGGGGTTCCGCGACGTGGGGCGCATGGAACAAGTGGGCGCCAAATTCGGCCAATGGCTGGATCTGACGTTCCTGCAGCTGACGCTTGACGAGCGGGCGGCACCGCCGACGCGCTGACCCCGGGAGGCAGGGCGATGAATATGCTGTTACTGCTACTGCTGATCGCGGCCGGGATGGGGCTGGTGGTGCAGAATCTGTTGATGGTGCGTATTACCGAAAGCGTTTCGACCATCCTTATCACGCTGGTGATCAACTCCAGCGTCGGTTTGTTGCTGCTGGTGGGGTTGCTGCTGGCCAAAAACGGCCTCGGCGCGGTGGCGGAAGTGACCGGCGCCGCCAGGTGGTGGATGCTGTTACCGGGGCTGCTGGGATCGCTGTTCGTGTTCGCCGGCATCCTGGGCTACCAAAAACTGGGCGCGGCGGCCACCATCTCGATCTTGGTCGCCAGCCAGCTGTGCATGGGGCTGCTGGTGGACGTCTACCGCGCCGGCCCGGCGGCGCTGCGCGAGAATCTGCCGGCGCTGTTGGGCGCCCTGCTGCTGGTGGCGGGCGCTTATCTGGTGGCGAAACGCAGCTTTTGAGGGCGGCTGACATGCAAAAAGCCCGCTCAGGTTTCCCTGAGCGGGCTTCTCTAAATATGGCTCCTCTGACTGGACTCGAACCAGTGACATACGGATTAACAGTCCGCCGTTCTACCGACTGAACTACAGAGGAATCGTGTGAACGGGGCGAATAATAGCGGGGCGGTTGCGGCTTGTAAAGCGCGAAAATGCCCGATGCGTCCGTTTGCTGCAAGATTACCCAACCTGCTGCTTTTTCTCGCTTTTATTGCTTATCCCGCGCGCAGCGCCGCCGGGTTGCCCGTTGTTTGGCGCATTTGCCTGCCGATGGTGCAACGCCTGCCCTGCGCGGTGGCGCGCGCCGCCCGGCGAACGGCCATTTACCGCTTTGTACCCCGCTTCCACGGCCGTTTACCGACTCTGGCCTGGATCTTGCTGTGATTGCATGACCGGATTTCGGCATTCTCAATTTAGCGGCTCGCTGGAGGCACTATGAATTTCAGACGTCTGAAGTACTTCGTGAAAATCGTCGATATTGGCAGCCTGACCCAGGCGGCGGAAGTGTTGCACATCGCCCAGCCGGCGCTCAGCCAGCAGCTGGCGACGCTGGAAGGGGAACTGAAGCAACAGCTGCTGATCCGCACCAAGCGCGGCGTGCAGCCGACCGAGGCCGGCAACATTTTGTATGCCCATGCGCAGACCATTCTGCGCCAGTGCGAGCAGGCGCAGAGCGCGGTCAACAGCGCCGGACAGGCGATGAGCGGCCAGGTGTCGCTCGGGCTGGCGTCGGGTAGCACCGCGGCGCAGCTGGCGCTGCCGTTGCTGCAGACTCTGCGCGATCAGCAGCCGGGCATCCTGCTCAGCCTGCATGAAAACGGCGGCACGACGCTCACCGGGCAGGTGGCTAACCAGACGCTGGACATGGCGATGGTCTACGGCGCCAAAATGCCCGCCGGGCTGCACGCCATCGCGTTGATGCGGGAAGATCTCTATCTGGTGGCGACGCGCGCGGTGCCGCATCCCGGCAACAGCGTCGAGCTGCTGGACGTGGCGCGGCTGAACCTGTTCCTGCCGCGCGAGGGCGATGCGGTGCGCAACCAGCTGGAGGAGGCGATGGCGCTGCGCAAGCTGGCTGCCAACGTGGTGGGGGAGATCGAATCCTCGGGTGCGTTGAGCGCCGCGATCGCCAGCGGGCTGGGGGCGACCGTGCTGCCGGAATCGGTGGCGCGCGCGATGATCGGCCCGGCCAAGGCCTGGATGGCGCGCATCAATGCGCCGACGATGTCGGTGCCGCTGGCGCTGTGCATGTCGGGTCAACAGGCGCTGTCCGCCCCGGCGCTGCTGGTCAAAGACCTGCTGCTGTCGATCGCCGGCGGCCGCAGCCAGGAAAAACGCGCACTGGCACTGGTGCGTTGAGGAAAAAAAGGCCCGCCGCAGCGGGCCTGAGCACCGTTACCGGAACGGCGGTTCGTTGAAGGTGCGCAGCTTGCGCGAGTGCAGACGATCGCCCTCGGCGCGCAGCAGATCGATGGCGCAGATGCCAATCTGCAGGTGCTCGGAGATCGCTCCTTCGTAGAAGCGGTTGGCCTGGCCCGGCAGTTTTATTTCACCGTGCAGCGGTTTGTCGGAGACGCACAGCAGCGTGCCGTACGGCACCCGGAAGCGGTAACCCTGGGCGGCGATGGTGGCGCTCTCCATGTCGACCGCCACCGCGCGGCTGAGGTTGAAGCGCCGCGCCGAAGCGGAGTAGCGCAGCTCCCAGTTGCGATCGTCGGTGGTGACCACGGTGCCGGTGCGCAAACGCTGTTTGACCTCTTCACCGGGCATGCCGCTGACCATCTTGGTGGCGTCGTACAGGGCGCGCTGCACCTCGGCGATGCTCGGGATCGGGATATCCGGCGGCAGCACCGCATCCAGCACGTGATCGTCGCGCAGATAGGCGTGGGCCAGCACGTAATCGCCGATCTTCTGGCTTTCGCGCAGGCCGCCGCAGTGGCCGATCATCAGCCAGGCACTCGGGCGCAGCACCGCCAGGTGATCGCAGATGGTTTTGGCGTTGGACGGCCCGACGCCGATGTTGATCAGCGTGATGCCCTGACCGGTGCGTGAAATCAGGTGATAGGCCGGCATCTGGTGGTTTTTCCACGCCAGATCGGACACCGCCTGCTCGGGCGCGCTGGTTTCCGGCGTGATGTAGGTACCGCCGGCGCTGGAGAGCGCGATGTACGGGCTAGCCGGATCGGCGATCTGCGCGCAGGCCCAGCGCACGAACTCGTCCACATAGCGGGTGTAGTTGGTGAACAGCACGAACGGCTGGAAATGCTCCACCGGGGTGCCGGTGTAGTGCCGCAGACGCGCCAGCGAGAAATCCGCGCGCAGCGCATCGAAATGCGACAGCGGGAAATGGTTGTCGGTGGTGTGATACAGACCGTCGGCGGTCTCGTCACCGATCTGCGCCAGCTCGGTGGTGGGGAAATGCTGCGCGATACCGGCGCTCATTGAGCGATCGAGCGCCAGGCTGGACCCGTCGATCACATAAGGGAACGGGATCTCCTGCTGCGACGGCGCCACTTCAATATGGGCGGCGTAGTCGTGTTCCAGCATCGCCAGCTGTTCGGCCAGATAGTGGCGGAACAGCTGCGGCCGGGTCACGGTGGTGCTGTAGCTGCCGGGATGGGTAAAGCGGCCGAAGGCGCGGGTTTTGTTCGGGCCGGACTGCTGCCCGTCCCAGCTGACGCGCAGCTCGGGATACACGAACAGCCCGGCGGTGCGCGCCTGCGGGTCCGGCAGGGTGCCGTGGCTGATAAAGTCACTGACCGCCTGCCGCAGCGCGTCTACCGCGGCGTCATACAGGGCTTCCAGTTGATCGAGTGCCTGATCGGCGCTGAGGCCGCTGCGAGGTGGGGCATAGCTCATACTTTCTCCTTCGATGTCCCGGCTCTGGGGCGGGATTGGCGGCATTTCACCGTCACAGGTTAGCCGAAGCAGGGCGTAAAAGCTTGGTCGAAATGACGGGCACGGCAAAGAAATTACCGCGCCCGTGAAGGCGGGGGGATCAGGAGGCGGGCGCGGCCGCTTCGACCTTCAGCGATACCAGGCCGATGCCCAGCTTCTTCGGCGTGAAGCCGCCGCTGGCGCTCTCTTTCGGCTCGGTCGGTGCCGGCGGGGTAATGCTGATCTTCTGCGCGCCGCGCGGGTTGTCGAAGCGCAGGGTGACGGTGCTGTCCTGCTCGCCGAGCGACACGAAGCGCTCTTCGTCGCCGACGCGCACCGAAATTGGTTCGCCGACGTTGTTGCCGTAGGCGCGGGCGCGCAGCACCAGATCAAAGGTCTTCGGCAGCGGGTCGACGTAATCGATGTCGACCGCCGGCGCCAGGTTGGCGTCGGACCAGCGGCCCCACTCCTCGACGGCGGAAACGCCGGTAATGGCCTTCACCTGCTCCGGCAGGCCGGGCAGCATGAACTCGATGGCGTCCGCCCGGTATTTCACCGCCGCATCGTCCACCTGCAGGCGAGCGACGGCGTTTTGGTAATCGGCGACGCTGTCCGTCGCCGGGCCGGTGAAGTTCACCTTGCCGTTGAAGCGTTCGCCGCTGGCCTGCGCGATCTGCGGCGGCGAGGCCAGGGTGCCGGAGGCCACGCAGATGTCGGTGCTCAGCGCCAGCTGCGGCGCCCAGACCCGGCCGATCTCGTAGCATTTATCGACCCAGACGAATTTCTCCCCCGCGCCCAGCCCGGCCAGCTGTTTGCGCAGCGGGGTGGAGAGGTAGACGTTGAACATCGGTTCGATGCGGTTGTCGCCCACCCGCAGGATGAACGGCACCTTGTAAGTGACGCCGGAGAAGCTGAAGCTGCGTTGGCGCGTGTCCACGCTGTAGTCGCTGATGCGGTTCGGCAGGCCCCACTGGTTGATCACCGCCGGTTTCCAGCCGTTAATTTTCTCTTCGATATTCAGGAACACCGTAGACAGCGACGGCGCCGACAGGCTGCTGCGGCCGAGGCCGATGTAGTTGTCGCCGCCCATCACGTCCAGCACCGTGGCGCCGTTGTCCAGCGTGCTGCGCTTCTCGTTGCGCTGCTCCGCCTGCGGCCGGGTGCCGTCGATGATGAAGAACAGGTTGCGGCGCTTCTGTTTGGTCAGGATGTCGTAGGCGGTGTTGTTCATCGCCAGATGATCGGAGGAGACCACGATCACGGTGTTGCTGAAATAGGGCGAGCGTTTGATTTTGTCGATCAGCGCGGCGATGTGTTGCTGGCTGCAGGCCACCGCGCTCAGCGAGCGGTTTTCCTTGTTCTGCCAGGCGTAGCTTTTCTTGCTGCAGCCGGCGGAGATAAAGCCGTCCGGGTGATGGGTATCGACGGTCAGGGTAAACAGCGAGAACGGTTGGCGCTGTTTGGACAGCTCGACGAACTTGCCGTACACCACGTCCAGCACGCTGTCGTCGTACCAGCCCCAGTCGTTTTTGTAGCTCGGATCGGCGACCTGTTCGCGCAGCTCTTTGAAGCCGTAAACGTGGTCGAAGCCGTGGGATTTCAGGAAGGTGTCTTTACCGGCGAACGCCAGCTCGGCGCCCTGATAGAAATAGTTGCTGTAGCCGGCGGCCTTCAGCACGTCGCCCAGGCAGACGTTCTCCGGGTAGAAGGTGGAGACCGCGCTGGAGGCGTTGCCGTCGAAGGGCGCGAACAGCGGAATGCCGCACTGTGAGGCGACCATGCCGGCGATGGTGTAACCGGTGCCCGGCAGCTGTTGGGTGTTGCTGAAATCGATGCTGTCCGCGCGCAGGGCGTTCAGCTCGTCGGCCAGGCCGGGAAACAGCTCGGTATCGAAGTAGGTGCGCTCCAGGCTCTCGGCATAGATGTACACCAGGTTCGGCCGCTTGCCCTGCACGGTCTTTTTCGGCGCCTTGTAGTAGGTGGTGAAATCGGCGGTATCGCCGACGATCTGGCTCTTGACCAGCAGCGAGATGTCCTGAAATGCCGGGGTGGTGCCGACCGAAAACAGCGCCAGCAGCACGGCGACGAGGCTGTAGGCCACGCTGCTGCCTTTGGCTTTGCGGCGCAGCAGGCTGCGGGCCAGCACCGCGAAGATAAGCCCCAACGCCGCCAGCAGGCCGATGAACGGCAGCACGTATTTGCTGATGCCCGCGCCTTTGAGGCTGCTGGTGACGGTGTAAATCACCGCGTCGGTGATGCCGTCGCCGGTAAAGTAGTTGCTGGCGATCAGAATAACGTTCAGCACCAGATAGCTGCCGAGCAGCGTCAGCAAAATGGCGAACCACCAGCGGTTGGCGGCGGCCCGGGTGCGATAAATCAAAATCGACGCCAAGAAGAGAACAAAAGAAACGACTGCTAAAACCATCCGCCAAACCCTGTCTGATTGAAAAAACGTTGCTGCCCTGGTCTGCGCCGCTGACCGTGCCGCGGCGCGAAAAGTGAAGGGTATAGCCTATTGCCGGCGGCGGAACAACGCGCGATCTCCCGCTACGGCCGACGAACGGCGGCTATTGTACATTTTTATGACAATAGTGTGACGTTAATCACGCCGACGGCGGCCTCGGCGGCGAAAGCTTGCTGGTCGGAGGTTTCGCTCTACGCTTAATGAGCGCCACGACGGCGCGTCCATCAGCCATTCAGGAGGAAGTATGCAGACGATTTCCGCAGCGGTACTCGACGATCTGGCCCCGCAAGGCGTGTTGCGCGCGGCGATCAATCTCGGCAATCCGGTGCTGGCGCAGGCCGGGCCCGGCGGTAAACCGCAAGGCGCTTCGGTGGAGCTGGCCGCCGCGCTGGCTCGCGAACTGGACGTGGCGCTCGAACTGGTCACCTATGACGCGGCCGGCAAGGTGTTCGCCGACCTGGACAGCGGCGCCTGGAACCTGGCGTTTATGGCTATCGAGCCGGTACGTGCGGCGCAAATCGCCTTCAGCGAACCCTACGTGATCATTGAGGGGACTTACCTGGTGGCGAACGACGCGCCTTACTTTGAGGTGGCGCAGCTCGACAGGCCGGAGGTGCGCATTGCGGTCGGCCAGGGTGCCGCGTACGATCTGTTTTTGTCGCGTACGCTGCAGCAGGCGCAGCTGGTGCGGGCGGCAACTTCCGCCGAGGCGATCGCGCTGTTTTTCGAACGCGGGCTGGAGGCGGCGGCCGGCGTGCGTCAACCGCTGCTGGCCGCCGCGGCCGCCCATCCCGGCTACCGAGTGCTGGATGGGCATTTCACCGCCATTCGCCAGGCGATGGCGGTGCCGCGGCAAAAAACGCAGGGCGCTGCCTACGTGAACGCGTTTATCGAACGCTGCAAGGCCAACGGGCTGGTGAAGGCGGCCCTGCAGCGCAGCGGCCAGGGCGAGGTGACGGTGGCGCCGCCGGCCGCCTCGGCGTGATCAGTCGAGCTCCACCGCATACTGGTCTACCGGGGTGATTTTCTTGATCAGCTTGTTGTCGAACAGGAACTGTTCGTAAGCCTGGTAGCGGGCCCGATCCAACTTGGCCGGATCGCGCGCGAACAGCGGCAGGCTGGCTTGCCACGCCTGTTTGTTCAGCTCGGTATTCAGCTCCGGGTGCGCCTTGGCGAACGCCAGCCAGGTGTCCTGCGGGTGGGCGTGCAGGTAGTCACTGCCTTGCTTCAGCGCGGCGAGAAATTTGCGGATTTTCGGCTCGTTCACCGCATCGCGGTTGGCGACGATGATCAGCTCGTCATAGGCCGGCACGCCGTAGTCTTCGACGTTGAACACCACCGGTTCTTTACCCTGTAGCTTCAGCTCCAGCGCTTCGATGTTGCGGTAGCCGCCGATCACCGCATCGACCTGGCCCGCCAGCAGGGCGCTGGTCAGCTGGAAGTTGACGTTGATAAGCTTGATGTCCTGCGGCTTGAGGTGCTCGTGTTCGACCATGGTGGCCAGCGTCGCCTGTTCGATGCCGCTGACCGAGTAACCCACCGTTTTGCCCTTGAGATCCGCCGGCGACGTAATGTTTTTGTCCAGCGCGATCACCGTATTCAGCGGCGTGTTGATCAGGGTGCCGACGCGCATCAGTGGCAGGCCCTGATCGGCGAAGAAGTGCAGCTGCGGCTGATAGGTGATGGCGAGGTCGGCCTGTTTGGCGGCCACCAGCCGCGGCGGCAGCGCCGGATCGGACGGCGGCACGATCTTGACGTCCAACCCTGCGGCCTTGAAGGCGCCGATCTGCTCGGCCACCATAATTGGCGCGTGATCGGGGTTGATGTACCAGTCGAGCACCAGCGTCAGCTTGTCGGCCGCGCCGGCCTGGCCGGTGAGGGCGGCGCCGAGCAGCAGCCCGCAAACGGTTTGTTTGATCATGGTCGTTCCTTTATCCCTGGTTATGGTTGCAATCATCAGTCGTTTTCCGGCGCCCAGGCGATCAGACGCCGCAGCAGCGCATCCACCGCGGCCCACAGCAGCACGGTCATCAGCACCAAAATAAACAGCGCGGCGAAGCAGACGTCGGTCTGCATGCGCGCGTTGGCGTTCAGCATCACGTAGCCCAGCCCTTCGGCCGAGCCGACCCATTCGCCGATGATGGCGCCGATCGGCGCGACGGCGGCGGCCATGCGCAGGCCGGAGCCGAAGGCCGGCAGCGCCGCCATCAGCCGCACGTGCCGCAGCTGCGCCCAACGCGAAGCGCGCATCGTGCGCGCCAGATCGAGATAGTCGTTGTTGACCCGGCGCAGCCCGTCGAAAAAGGCCGACACTACCGGGAAGAAAATCACCAGCACCGCCATCGCCACCTTGGCGCTCATGCCGAAGCCGAACCACAGCACCAGCAGTGGCGCCAGGGCGAACACCGGTATCGCCTGGCTGGTGAGCACCAGTGGCATCAGCCAGCGCTGCAGCCGCGGCGAGAAGATCATGCACAGCGCCAGCGCCGCGCCGAGCAGCACGCCCAGCACCAGCCCGCTGACGATCTCCGAAGCCGTGACCAGCGTGTGCCAGGCGAGATAGCCGCGCCCGTCCCACAGCGCCTGCGCCACCGCGCCCGGCGTGGGCAGCAGAAAGGCCGGAATGCCGCTTTGCGCCGCCAGCCACCACAGCAGCAGCAGGCCGGCAAACACCGTCAGCCCACGCCGCAGGCGGGTGAGGCCATGCTCTTCGGCAATCTTCATTGCGCGGCCCTCACCAGCTGTTGCAGCAGCTCGGCCTGGCTTTTCAGCAGGTCGGCGTCATCCGGCGCGCGCGGCGGTTGCCCGCTGATACGGTGGGTATCGTCGAGGCCCAGCGGCCAGGGCGACAGTACCAGCAGCCGGTGGCTCAGGCGGCAGGCCTCCATCGGATCGTGGGTGATCAGCAGTACGGTATTTTGCGCCAGCAGCTCGGCGGCCAGGCTTTGGATCTCGGCGCGGGTAATGGCGTCCAATGCGGAGAAGGGTTCGTCCATCAGCACGATCGGCTGGCGTTCGTAGAGCGTGCGGGCGATGGCGGCGCGCTGGCGCATGCCGCCGGACAGCGCGGCGGGCAGGCTGCGGCCATGCGCGGCCAGGCCTACGCGTTCGAGCAGATGCGCCACCCACGCCCGATCCGCCACTTCGCCGCGCAGCCGCGAGCCGAGGGCGACGTTCTCTTCGACGGTCAGCCACGGGTAGAGCAGGTCTTTTTGCCCCATGTAGGCGATGCGCCCGGCGATCGGCAAACCGTCGCTGCCGGTCACCGTACCCGAACTGGCCTGCGCCAGGCCGGCGATGATCTTCAGCAGGCTGGTTTTGCCGGCGCCGCTGGCGCCGAGCAGGGCGACGAAGCTGCCGCCGGCGATGTCGAAGCTCAGCCGGTCGAAGACGATTTGCTGACCGAAACGCAGGCTGAGATCCCGCACCTGGATGCCGGGTGGGAGAAGCGGGGAGGTCATGAGGCGTTCAGCCCCATCTGCCAAAATGCCGATTCCAGCTGGGTGGCGGTGGTGAAAATCTGCGCCAGCTCGGTGAAGCGGCCTTGTGCGCCGCGCTGGTGGCCGACGGTTTCCAGCAGTTCGATGGCGGCACGCACGCCGGCCAGATAGCCCTCGTCGCCGTAGTTGCGGATCCAGGAGGCGTAAGGATTGCCCTCCATCTGAGTGGCGGGATCGTGCAGCAGCCGCAGGCCGATTTCGGCATAGCCGGCCACGCAGGGCAGCAGGCCGGCCAGCAGATCGAGGGCGTCGCCGGCATGGCCGATATCCAGCACGTAGCGGGTGTAGTTCATGGTTTCCGCCGCTTCCGGCTGGGCGGCGATCTGCGCTTCGCTCAGCCCCCATTCGGCGCAGTAGGCCACGTGCAACGGCAGTTCGGCGACGATGCCGTTGAGCGAGGCGGTGGCGGCGCGCATCTCCGGCAGGGTGCGTAGCTTGCTGACCAGCAGCGCGTAGGCGCGGGCGAAGTGCAGCAGAAACAGATAGTCCTGGGTCAGGTAGCGGCGAAAAGCGCGTTCAGGCAAGGTGCCGGCGGCCAGCTGCTGCAGAAATGGATGATCGACATAATCTTGCCAGTGGCTGCCGGCATGGTGGCGCAGCCGGCCGTAAAGACCGCTTTCGAACAGGGTGGTGATGGACATGGGACCTCCTTGAGTCAGTGGAGATCCGGGCACGCTGGGGCATGAACAGGCAACGGGTGAGAGCGTTGTTGCCTAACCGTCCCTTCGCTGGCATGACCCAGATCAGGTTCAAAGGGTTCGGCTTGCGCCATCTCAGCCCGTAACAGGACACCCCTCGGAGCTGCTTGTTATACGACATTTGTTTTTTGATTACAATCGCCGGGCGGTGCGGCGGCAATCGGTTCGTTTAGTGCGATCGAGGGTGATTTTGCTGGCGCAAGGCGCGCGGTTTTTGTCACTGTAGGCCCATGTTTTGCCTCTGAGGATGATGCCCGATGAAAAAGATTGGTTTTCTCTCGTTTGGCCACTGGTCGCCTTCCGCCCAGTCCGGCACCCGTTCCGCGGCGGATGCGCTGCTGCAGTCCATCGATCTGGCGGTCGCCGCCGAAGATCTGGGGGCGGACGGCGCCTATTTTCGCGTGCACCACTTCGCGCGCCAGCTGGGATCGCCGTTCCCGCTGTTGGCCGCCATCGGCGCCAAAACCCAACGCATCGAGATCGGCACCGGCGTGATCGACATGCGCTATGAAAATCCGCTGTACATGGTGGAGGACGCTGGCGCGGCGGATCTGATCGCCGGCGGGCGGCTGCAGCTCGGCATCAGCCGCGGCTCGCCGGAGCAGGTGATCGACGGCTGGCGCTATTTCGGCTATGCCCCGGCCGACGGCGAAACCGATGCGGACATGGCCCGCCGCCATACCGAAGTGTTCCTGGAAGCGCTGCGCGGCGAAGGGTTCGCCGAGCCCAATCCGCAGCCGATGTTCCCGAATCCGCCCGGGCTGCTGCGGCCGGAACCGTTTTCCGCCGGGCTGCGCGACCGCATCTGGTGGGGCGCCGGCTCCAATGCCACCGCCGTCTGGGCGGCGAAGCTCGGCATGCACCTGCAAAGCTCGACGCTCAAGAACGACGAGACCGGCGAACCCTTCCACATCCAGCAAGCCAAGCAGATCCGCGCCTACCGCGCCGCCTGGCAAGAGGCCGGCCACACGCATGAGCCGCGGGTTTCCGTGAGCCGTAGCATCTTCGCGCTGGTGGATCAGCGGGATCGCAACTACTTCGGCGGCAGCGGTAAGGAAGGCGACCAACTGGGGTATATCGATGCGCAAACCCGGGCGATCTTTGGCCGCAGTTACGCCGCAGAACCTGACGCGCTGATCGAACAGCTGGCGCAGGACGAGGCCATCGCCGAAGCGGATACCTTGCTGCTGACCGTGCCTAACCAGCTGGGCGTGGATTACAACGCCCACGTTATCGAATCGATTTTAACCCATGTCGCGCCGGCGCTCGGCTGGCGCTAAACGGAGGAGCTGCATGTCACGCATTTTCATTACCGGCTCGGTGGACGGGCTGGGCCGCGCCGCCGCGCAAACGCTGTTGGACGAAGGACATCAGGTGATTCTGCATGCGCGTGAGCCCGGCCGTCTGGACGCGGTGCGCGATCTGCTGGATCGCGGTGCACAGGCGACGATCGGCGATCTGTCCGATGTGCAGCAGATCCGGCAGCTCGCCGAGCAGGTCAATCGCCTCGGTCGCCCGGACGCGGTGATCCACAATGCCGGTATGTTTACCGGACCGCAGGTGATGCCGGTGAACGTCATAGCGCCCTACCTGCTGACGGCCCTGATCGAACGCCCCAAGCGTATCGTCTATCTGAGCAGCAGTATGCACTTTGACGGCGTGGCGGAACTGAACGGCGTGGATTGGCTTGGCGGCGCCGCAGGCTCTTATTCGGACAGCAAACTGTTCGTCACCGCGCTGGCCGCCGCCGTGGCGCGCCTGTGGCCTGACGTGATCAGCAGCGCGGTCGATCCCGGTTGGGTGCCGACAAAAATGGGCGGCGCGGACGCGCCCGACGATCTGGCGCTGGGGCATGTGACGCAGGCGTGGCTGGTGAGCAGCGATGAACCGCAGGCCCTGGCGTCCGGCGGATATTGGCACCATCAGCAGCGCCTCGAACCCCACGCGGCGGTACACGACGAGGTGTTTCAAACGGCGCTGTTGGCGCAATTGGCGCGCGCTGGCGGGGTGAGCTTGCCGCAGGTTTGAATGGTTATTCCTTCCAGGCCCGTCGAGGTTATCGGCGGGCTTTTTTATGCCCGCAGGGTGAACCCGTGGCGCTTTTCTTATACAGTGGTTGTCTGGCCTGTTTTGCTCTTTCTTGTAATTATCGCCATGCATACATTCCTGATTATCGTCCCTGAAGGGGGCATGCTGTTCGAAGCGGCGGGCATCGCCGATATCCTGATGCAGGCTAATCGCCTGAGTTCCGCCGAGACGCCGCTGTATCAGATCGCGGTCGCCACTACGCAATCTCACCGGGTGGTGCACGGCCTGTCCGGGCTGAGCCTGTTGGCTGACCATCGCCTGGCGGATCTCGATCCGGCCCAGCCGCGCGATACCGTCATTGTTGCCGGCAAGGGGGTAACCGAAGAAGAGGGCGCCCTGGTGGCGGATTGGCTGCGCCGCGCGGCGCCGCAGACGCGCCGTATCGCCTCGGTTTGCGGCGGGGCTCTGCTGCTGGCCGAAGCCGGATTGCTGGACGGGCGGCGGGCGACTACCCACTGGCGGCTGGCGGAAACGCTGCAGGCGCGCTTCCCGCGGGTGCAGGTTGAAAACGGCCCGATCTACGTGCAGGACGGGCCGATTTGGACCTCCGGCGGCGTCAGTTCCGGCTTCGATCTGACGCTGGCGCTGGTGGAGGATGATTACGGCTTCGTGCAGGCGCGCGAAGTGGCGCAGGATCTGGTGATGTTTCTGCGCCGCCCCGGCGGGCAGGCGCAGTTCAGCCGCTACCCGCTCAACCAGGCCAAATCGCCGGGCCCGATCCGCGACCTGCAGTCCTGGATCCTGGAAAACCTCGCCGACGATCTCAGCGTCGATCGGTTGGCCGAACGCGTGGCGATGAGCCCGCGCAACTTTACCCGCGTATTCACCCGCGAGACGGGCATTTCTCCCGCCAAATTCGTCGAAGAAGGCCGGTTGCATACCGCCAGGCAGCGCCTGGAGCAGAGTGCGCAAGGCATCGAGCAGATCGCCCTGGCCACCGGCTTTGGCAACGGCCTTAACCTACGGCGGGTGTTTGAGCGCAAACTGCAGCTGACCCCGAGCGAATACCGCGAACGCTTCCATGCGCGCAATTTGGCGTAAATTGATCGGTAAACGTCATTTACGCCGCCTCGGGGCAGGGCTAGAGTCGAGGCAAAGCCCAAAACGAGGAGTGCATCATGGTGAGAGTAGGCATTAATGGATTTGGCAGGATCGGACGCAACGTGCTGCGCGCGGCGCTGGGGCGCAGCGATTTTGAAGTGGTGGCGATCAACGATCTGACGGACAGCAAAACGCTGGCGCACCTGCTGAAATACGACACGCTTTCCGGCACGCTGGCGGCCAGGGTGGAAGCCGGCGACAACCAACTGCTGCTGGACGGCCGGCCGATTCAGGTGTTTTCGCAGCGCGACCCCGCCGAGATCCCCTGGAGCAGCGTGGGCGTTGACGTGGTGATCGAAGCGACGGGCTTCTTTACCGACAAGGCCAAGGCGGAAGTGCACATCACGCACGGCGGCGCCAAGCGGGTGATTATCTCGGCGCCGGCCAAGAACGACGACATCACCATCGTCATGGGGGTTAACGACCAGCTCTACGATCCGGCGCTGCATAAAGTGGTCAGCAACGGCAGCTGCACCACTAACGGGCTGGCGCCCGCCGCGCAGGTGCTGCATCAGGCGTTCGGCATCGAATACGGGCTGATGAACACTACTCACGCCTATACCAATAGCCAGGCGCTGCACGATCAGCCGGAAAAAGATCTGCGCGGCGCGCGGGCGGCGGCGGAATCGATCGTGCCTTATTCCAGCGGCGCGGCCAAGGCGCTCGGCAAGGTGATCCCGGATCTCGACGGCAGGTTGACCGGTTACTCGCTGCGGGTGCCGGTGCCGGTCGTCTCGATCGTCGATCTGACGGTGACGCTGAAACGCCCGGCGACGGTGGAAGAGATTAACGCCGCTTTCCGCGCGGCGGCGGCATCCGGCCCGCTGAAAGGGATCCTGGGCTACAGCGATGAACCGCTGGTGTCGAGCGACTACCGGGGTGATGCGCGTTCGTCGATCATCGACGGGCTGTCCACGCTGGTGATCGGCGGCAATCTGGTGAAAGTGCTCGCCTGGTATGACAACGAATGGGGCTTCTCCAATCGGTTGGTCGATCTGGCGCTGCTGATGGAAAAACGCGGGCTGTAAACGCCCCATAGCAAAAAGCCCGCTTAAGTTTCCTTAAGCGGGCTTCTCTAAATATGGCTCCTCTGACTGGACTCGAACCAGTGACATACGGATTAACAGTCCGCCGTTCTACCGACTGAACTACAGAGGAATCGTGTGAACGGGGCGCATGATATCCAGCGGCCCCGGGTGTGTCAACGCTAAATTGCCCCAGGCGGTGCGACTGCTCGGTATCTGAGCAATAAGCCCGTCAATCAGCCCATTGCGCGTCGTTTTCCACCTGGCCGCGCAACAGGCGCGCCAGCGGATCCTGGCGGTAGAAGCGGCAAAAGTGCTGATACAGCGCCGGGAAGCGTTCGGCCAGCAGCTCGGGAGCGCTGAAGAAATACTCCGACAGCACGGCGAAGCACTCGGCCGCATCGGTGGCGGCATAGGCATCCATGCTGGCGGCCTCTTCACCGACCATGTCGATCTCGTCCTGCAGGCTTTCCATCGCGGCGTGCAGATCGTGCTCCCAGGCGGCCACCTCGCGCAGTGGGATCGGCGGTACGCCGGTGGCGACGCCGCCGTTGCGCATATCCAGCTTGTGCACCGCTTCGTGGATCACCAGATTGAAACCAGAGAGATCGAAAGAGTCCTGCACGTCTTGCCAGTTGAGCACGATCGGCCCCTGTTCCCAGCTTTGGCCAGACTGCACCACTGGCCCCGAGTGCACCAGGCCGATCTCGTCCTGCCATTCGTCTTCCACCACGAACGGGGTGGGGTAGAGCAGAATTTCGTTGAAGCCGTCGAGGCACTCCGCGCCGAGTTCCAGCACCGGCAAGGCGAACAGCAGGGCGATGCGCGCCTGCATTTGCGAGGTGAGCTGCAGCCCCTGCAGCGGCACGATGCGCTTTTGCTGCAAGATCTGCCCGGCAACGGCCACCAGCCGCTGCTGCTCCTGCTCATTCAGCGGCGAGAGCAGCGGGATCGCCAGCGCGTCCTGCCACTGGGCCTGAGTGTCTGCCTGGGGTTGAGAGGGTTGAGTCGCTTTCCACGGCCATTTAATCATCAGGTTGCTCGTAAAGTCGTCACTTGAACGTTCAGCGGTGTGCTAATGCTGTAAAAATGCCGTAAAAGCGGGCATGATAGCAAGCGTTGTTAGGAGAGATGCCGGAGCGGCTGAACGGACCAGTCTCGAAAACTGGAGTAGGGGCAACTCTACCGGGGGTTCAAATCCCCCTCTCTCCGCCACTTTACCCCTCGTTGTTCCCTATCGAATCAAAATCCTTTTCTTTCGCTAATGCTTGTAAACCGTTCGATCTGAAACCGGTTTGCGTTGGCCGAGATCCTTTTCCGCATTATAACCCGTGCAATATCAACGAATAGCATTTTGCGATTATGTTCTTCATTTTGTGAGCCATGTTGCGCTTAAACCCGGTGCGGCGCTTGTGGTAAGCCCAGTGCTAGGCGCAGGCCAATCATGCTGAAGGTGTGAAACCGCCACGATGATAATGCCTGCCGGCAGGGGCGTGCATGGCCTGACTCCGCTATCCCTTGAAGCGTTTGCCAGACTGACAACATGCCCCACATCTCCAGGGTAGCGTGTATTTACACGCGATTTTTCGTGCACTAATATGTGTGCACATGCACATAAAAACGGTCTCCTCTCCGCCGCGATGGGAATAGAAGGGACTGAACGCCCGGAAACTGGAGGATTTGCCATGAGTTTGCTCGATTGCGCACTGGATTTTCGTCACTTCATTGAGGAGTTGCGTCGCAGAAACGATTTGGTCGACGTGCATCAGCAAGTTTCCGCCGACCTGGAGATAGCGGCTGTCTGCCGCCGGGTCTATGAGCAACGGCTTTCGGCTCCGCTATTTCATCATGTGGCGGGCGCGATGCCGGGGGCTCGCATTCTCGGCGCGCCGGCCGGCATGCTCGCTTCTGCGGAACATGCCTATTCTCGCCTCGCCCTCCATTTTGGCCTACCGCCAGAGAGCTCCCCGCGAGATATCGTGGCGGCGATTCGCCGGGCGGTGAAGGCGGAACCGCTTGCCCCCGATTATTGTTCGACCGGCCCGGTGAAAGAGAATATTTGGCGAGGTGACGAGGTTGATCTGGCACGCTTCCCGGTGCCTCTGCTGCATGAACGGGATGGCGGGCGCTATTTTGGCACCTACGGGTTCCATGTCGTGCAATCCCCGGACGGGAAGTGGCACAGCTGGGGCATCGGCAGGCTCATGATGCTCGATCGCAATCGTCTCACCGGCCCGGCAATCCCCACCCAGCACATCGGCATGATCCGTGAAATGTGGCGTCGGGAAGGGAAACCTACGCCGTGGGCGATGGTGCTCGGGGCGCCGCCTGCCGCGGTGGCGGTCGCGGGGATGCCGTTGCCGGCCGGCGTCAGTGAGCCTGACTATGTCGGCGCGTTGCTCGGTAAAAGTGTCACGCTCACCCAAGCGGAAACCAACGATCTCTGGGTGCCGGCCAATGCGGAAATTGTGCTGGAAGGTGAAATCAGCCTGACGGAGACGGCGCTGGAAGGGCCGATGGGGGAGTATCACGGCTATCAACACCAGCAGGGCCATGAACAGCCGGTGTTCCATGTGCACGCGATGACGTTTCGCGATGACCCCATTTTGCCGATTTGCGTCGCCGGCACGCCGCCGGAAGAAAATCATACGATCTGGGGCACCATGATATCGGCCCAACTGCTGGAAACCCTGCAGAGCGCGGCATTGCCCGTCGACTTTGTCTGGTGTTCCTATGAGGCGGCAACCTGTTGGGCGGTGGTGTCCGTCGATATTGAAAAACTGGCCGACATGAGGACCAACGCGGCGGATTTTGCCGGTAAGGTGGCGGAAGTAGTCTTCGGTTCGCATGCGGGCTACCTGATCCCCAAACTGATTCTGGTCGGCAATGACATTGATATTGTCGATATCAATCAGGTGGTTTGGGCGTTGGCTACGCGCTCACATCCGGCGCGCGATCATTTTATTTTCCCGGACGTACGCGAGTTCCCGATGGTGCCGTACCTGTCGGAAGAAGACAAGGCGCGCGGCAGCGGCGGCAAAGCCATCATCAACTGCCTGTTCCCCGAGCAGTTCAGCGGCGTAACACGTGCGGGTACCGCCTCTTTCAGGCACTCGTATCCGGAACAGGTCAGGGTAAAAGTCGAGGCTAATTGGAAACAGTATGGGTTCTGAAAAAAAAGACAGGCATAGCGGCCGACGGGGAATGGGATTGCCCGACGGTGCGCTTTACAGGATGACGGAGGTGGTGCGTCACCGCGAAAAACGGCTGTCTGCGTTACTCGCATTGCAAGGGCTCAGCCTCCATGAGTGGCGCGCGTTGCGTATTCTCTACAGTTTTCCGGGCGACGTGGCCATGAGCGAGGTGATAGCGCATTCGCAGACCGATCGCACCGCGCTAGGCCGTACGATCACCCAACTGGTTAATCGGGGGTGGGTCGCGCGCTTCCCCGATCCGGAAGATAAGCGCGCGGTATATCTGCGCGTCATGCCGGCGTCTCGCCCCATTTTTGACCAGGCGAGGCAATGGGTGGCGGATTATGACGCCCAACTGATGGCCTGCCTGGATGACGCGGGGCTCAGTGCCCTGGATGACGCTTTGCAACGCATGATGTTGTTTATCGATACCCCTTAGCTATTCCGGTCCCAGTTGCGGAGAAAACGCTCGGTGGCGGGGGCGCCGTTTTATCCCGCTTGACCGCATTCTGCTGCACGATGCGGTGTTGTACTGTTGACCGCAGGTAAGGTAATTTGCTGATGGCAATGATGACTGACGCGGGGGCAACGGACATGAACGAAAGAATCGACTACCACATCGAGAAATACCATTTCGCGCCGCTGGATGAAGCCCCGCGGCTCGCGCACCAGTGGAGCGAGGTGTTGAACGAGTGCCGCGAGACGCAGGCCGGGGCGGAAGAGCGTCTGCGCATTGCGCTGCTCAATGTGGACTACGTGACCAGTTTTGAATTGCCATTTCGCTTATTGCTGGTGCGGGCACCGCAGCTGATTGCCGGCCTGCGTGATGAGTTGTCGATCAGTCAAAAAAATGTGGTGTTCAACGGCAAGCGCTTTGGCTGTGTCTACAGCCTGAAAAGCGATTTGAGCGGCGTGCCGGAGGCTTTCCAATACGGCCTGTCGACCCGTATTCACCGAACATCTGCGTCGGGCGTGGATGCGCTGCCTTACCGGGAAATTGCCAAAGCGCTCAAGGCGCCGCGTGAGCGGCTTAAGCTGGCGCTGGAGCAAGGGTTGCCGGTGACGGCGCTGGATGGCTTGTTTTGGTTCGGCATCCAGCGCATTGCTGCCGAGGTGCGCAGGCTAAGAAAAACTGGCATGGCGATCGTGACGGCGGAAACGGAGATCTTCGACACCCTGACCGGCACGACGCGCAAGGTCCCAGTGTACCGCCTGGCCGAGAGTTGATGACTGGTTGGTTACTTGTTCAGAAGTTAAATACTTTATTTCGCATTTATTTATGCGAAGCAAAGCCAATAAGCTTGGCGATAAAAATATCAAAGCTGATGTTGTAGCCGTTATTTAACTACATGTGGTTGGTGGCTGGTTAATAATTTATTTGGGTTTTTTTACGTTTTGTTTAAACACCTTTTATTCTATTTTTATATAAATCTATTCAACGTTTTAAGTGCGGATTTATCAAAGAGTATGCATTGGTGAGTATATTTTCTCAATTCTGGTATGGGTTTTTTATTCAAGGGGAATGGACATAATAAACGTTTGCTGCCAAAACTATATAGACTAAACGCTATAATTCGATAGCTGTTTTTATTGATGTTGTCAATATTCCATTCTACTTTGTCAAGGTTGGAGGTGTTATAGCTACTTTGAGATACTTGATAATATCTGGGTTGAAGGTCAATTAACCGGGCAATGCTCATAGCCCTATGAGAAACATGATTAATTAATGATGGCGCGAATAAAATGATCAACATTGTGACGGTGCTTATACCAAGAGAGATTCGTTTCATTTTAATGGCAGTGCTATTGCTTTCGGAATAAAGATAGATCAGTCCAGGTGTAAGAGACAGGAACATAATGGAAAGCCACAGTAATATCAGTAAGAAGGGGGCGCTATCTTGATTGTCGGCATATATCAGTAGTAATGAAGACGTAGAACAGGCGGCTGATATAAATAAAGAACTTCCCGTGATAAACAAGCTTGTCCAAAATCCAGTGGTGAGATAAGGATTTTTTTTCAATAACAACCAAGTTAAAAGTAACGATGATATGGCACCTGGAGCTAGCCAGAGCGCAGAGTTATTTGATGTCCAGGAGTTTAACAAAGATAGGGCGAGTAAAATCATATTTACTACTGTAATAGCTAAAATATACCAGACTGATTTTTTTCTGTTATTATTGCTTATGACCAATCCTAATCTGCCTTGTACAAGAAAGATAGAGGGGGCGAAAATCAAGAAAGTAAAAGCCATCAAAGAGAGTGTTGCAGTGAAAAGTATTAATATCGTTTGTGGGGTTGCCTCAATAGATTCATCAAATATATCAGGTCTGCCAATGTACCGGGTGTAAGTCCACAAGGTTAGGAAGCATAGTAGAATTGATATCGGTGACAAGATACCTATAATCCATCCATAGTTTTTCTTTATTATGTTAATTAGTTTTTCGAATGAATTCTCTGGGCCTGTCTCCATCAGACTATCTCCTATATTTAGTGGGTAAAGTGACTCTATTGATCGGCTCGTAATTGGTTGATAACTCTATCTTCCCACTCCATCACTGATTTAACACTGACGACAATCAATTCGATGATGGATTCTCGCGGACCATTTCTCCACTCAGAACTATTATAGAACTCTTCTTGGGCGGATTTGAGATGCTCCAAACTGTCATAAGCGCGTATTAAATAATAAGAATCAGTAGCGTGTAGGGAATTCCCATAATCGATGACATCTATTCCGTAGCGTATGTGTAGCGGTATACTAATATCTTTCATGATGTTATGAAATCGTAATCCACTATTAGGTTTTAAAGTATATAAAATTATCTCAATAATCTTCATATTCCCTCCTTGGGTTTTAAATAATAATGCCATACTGAGTACTGTATTTACAAACAGTATTTTCGCTGTACAGGTACAGATGCTTAGGTGTCATGGTAGTTTTAGCTGCTGTCCCCGCGACCCAAATCGGGGTAAAATGCAGCAGTTCACCTTATCGCACGTCATCAGGCCGTCGTACTCGCTATGAAAATGCGCAAACCCCGTCGTCCGCCCGGGCGGTGGATTTATTACATCCTGCATGAAGACATGCTGTGGCCCTGCCCGGTCAAATGGGAGTGGGAGAGCGGCTATAACGCCTGGCTGCCGTTTTATTATTCCCCTACGCTGGAATTCGTCGCCGGCAACCCCGCTCGCGCCACCAAGGTCAGCAGCGGCCGGCGCTAAGCGCGCTGCCCGCCTTGCCGCCCGGCATCCGCTCACCTAAGATCATTGCATCACCCACAGGTTTCCGGGAGCGCCCATGTCTACTCTGTTTCGCACGTTTCTTTGCGGCGCGGTGGCGTTGCTGCTGCTTGCGGGTTGTCAGCAGACGGCGCATCGACCGGCGCCGCCGCTGCAGGCGCAATTGGATCACATCGCTCTGATGCTGGCCGGCGGGCATTTCCTGCGCGTGGACTGCGGGCGCAGCGACGTGCCGGACGACGTGAAATTGCAACGCACCGCGATGCGTGCGGCGCAGCATCGCGGCTGGGATACGCATGCGGTAGGGTATCGACAGTTGCCGACGCTCACCCAGGCGCGTTACCTGACTCTGCAGCAGGACAATCAGCTGCTGACGGACAAATGCGCCACGCTCAGCCGCAGTACCGCGCGTTTTATCGCGGCGGCGCAGGCCGATCAGGAAGACTACATGGAGTAGCGTTGGGTAAGCCTGTCGGGCGCTCGTTACGGGCGCCTAAAAATTCTTTGCAGGATAACGATTTATCGATCATCATTTGAAATGATGTTTCACTTTTATCCATCGAGCCCACCTTGAATCTGTATGCCGCACTGCGTCAGCGCGTGGAAAATACGCCCTGGTACGCCAAACGGAAAAGCTACCGCGTGCTGTTCTGGCGCGAAATCACGCCGCTGGCGGTGCCGATCTTTCTGGAGAATGCCTGCGTTTTGCTGATGGGGGTGCTGAGCACCTTTCTGGTGAGCTGGCTCGGCAAAGAGGCGATGGCCGGGGTGGGGCTGGCGGACAGCTTCAACATGGTGATCATTGCCTTTTTTGCCGCGGTGGATCTCGGCACCACCGTGGTGGTGGCCTTCAGCCTCGGCAAGCGCGATCGCCGGCGTGCGCGGGCGGCGGCGCGTCAGTCGCTGGTCTTGATGACCGGCGTGGCGGTGCTGTTGGCGGCGGGCATTCACCTGGCGGGCGAATCGATCATCGATGTGATCGCCGGCGCGGCGTCGCCGGAGGTGAAAGCGCTGGCGCTCTCTTACCTGCAGACCACGGTGTGGAGCTACCCGGCGGCGGCGATTGCGCTGATCGGCAGCGGCGCGTTGCGCGGCGCGGGTAATACCAAGATCCCGCTGCTGATCAATGGTGGTATGAATATCCTCAATATCATCATCAGCAGCATCCTGATTTACGGCATGCTCGGCTGGCACGGGCTGGGCTTTGTCGGCGCCGGGCTGGGGCTGACGATTTCCCGCTATATCGGCGCCATCGCCATCCTCTATGTGCTGGCGATCGGCTTTAATCCGGCGCTGCACATTACGCTGAAAAGTTATTTCACGCCGCTCAAGATGAGCATCCTGTGGGAAGTGTTGGGGATCGGCATTCCCGCCAGCGTCGAATCGGTGCTGTTCAACGGCGGCAAGCTGTTGACGCAGATGTTTGTCGCCGGCATGGGCACCAACGTTATCGCCGGCAACTTCATCGCCTTCTCCATCGCTTCGTTGATTAACTTGCCGGGCAACGCATTGGGATCGGCCTCGACCATCATCGTCGGTCGGCGGCTCGGCAAGGGCGAGATCGGTCAGGCGGAGCGGCAACTGCGCCATATTTTCTGGCTATCGACCCTTGGGCTGACCGCCATCGCCTGGGGCACGGCACCGCTGGCCGGGGTATTCGCCGCGTTTTATACCTCGCAGGATGATGTGAAAACGGTGGTGAAAACCCTGATTTGGCTCAACGCCGCCTTTATGCCGATCTGGGCCGCTTCATGGGTGTTGCCTGCCGGGCTGAAAGGCGCGCGCGACGCCCGCTTTGCCATGTGGGTGACGATGCTCGGCATGTGGGGCTGCCGCGTGGTGGCTGGCTATGTGCTAGGTATCGAACTGGGCATGGGCGTGGTGGGCGTCTGGTTGGGGATGTTCTTCGATTGGGCGGTGCGCGGCGCCTTGTTCTACTGGCGCATGATCAGCGGGCGCTGGCTGTGGAAATATCCGCGGGCCAAACGCCGGGAGGCCGAGTAACGTCGGCCGCGGGGCACCGGCGAGATGGCCTCAGTATAAAAGCGTCATCGCGCTGAAGAACAACAGCGTCAACGCGATAATGATGACGTTTTGCGTGGCTTTGCGCACCAGTCTGCTGGCGCTCAGTCGGCTGTCGATGACGTAGAGCAGCGGCACCATCAGCAGCACGTAGGCGAACATCAGCATGGCGGTAAAGGGTTGCAGGTTCATTTATGCTTCTCCTGTACGTCATCATGGCCGACTAGGTGCACCAGCACCGCCTCCGTCTGATGGGCTAAGCCAATAAAGGGCGGGGCGACAGGGGGATCCGCTGCGAACGGCAGGCCGGCGCGCCGCGTGTTCACCGCCGCTTGCAGAATTTTCTTTCTATGCTTCCGAGTATGGTCGACCATGCGCCTCCGAATAAGGCCGCCCGCAGGCGGCTGATCGTAGTATTACCATTAAGCTGGAGTAGGATTGCAGGCCGCTGCCGGGGCCATGCATTCATAATATTGCGAATGATAACCATTATCAATAATGAAAGTGAAAAAATTAAGGGTATTGCGAGAGGGGTGTCAGCGGGGAGGGAAAAGAAAAAGCACGCCTTGCGGCGTGCTTTGCGAGGTACTAACGGCGGTGGTTACTTCTGATCGGGCAGGGCGTAAGCGATCACATAGTCGCCCAGCTTGGTGCCGAAGGAACCGTGGCCGCCGGCGTAGATCAGCACGTACTGCTTGCCATTGACCTCATAGGTCATCGGCGTCGCCTGGCCGCCGGCCGGCAAGCGCGCTTCCCACAGTTTTTCACCGTTGGTCACGCTGAAGGCGCGCAGGTAGTTGTCTGCGGTGGCGCCGATGAAGAACACGTTACCGGCGGTGGTTACCGGGCCGCCCAGCATCGGCATGCCCATTTTGAACGGCAGTGGCAGCGGTGAGCTGTCGCGCACGGTGCCGATGCGTTTTTTCCACACGATGTCGTTGGTTTTCAGATCCACGGCGGAAATGTAACCCCAGGCCGGCTGTTTGCACGGCAGGCCGAATGGTGACAGGAACGGGTTCAGGGTAACGCCGAACGGCACGCCATATTGCGGCTGTACGCCGGACTCGGTGCCGCTGCCGCCTTTGTCGCCTTCCGGCGGCTCAATCGGGTTGCCTGGGCCGCGCGGGATCAGTTTGGAGACGAACGGCAGCGCGATCGGGTTGGCGATGGCGATTTCGCGATCGGTATCGACGGCCAGGCCGCCCCATTCGAACATGCCCAGGTTACCCGGGAACACCAGCGTGCCCTGCTCGGAAGGCGGGGTGAAGGTGCCTTCATAACGCAGGCTGTGGAACATCACGCGGCAGACCAGTTGGTCATAGATGGTCGCGCCCCACATGTCCGCACCGGTCAGCTTCTTCTCAGGACGGAAGGTCAGCTCGGAGAACGGCTGGGTCGGTGACAGGCGGTCGCCTTTGGCCGGGCCCTGAGGTACCGGTTTCTCCGGCGCCGGCACCACCAGCTCGCCGTTGGTGCGGTTCAGCACGAAGATGTTGCCGGTTTTGGTCGGCACATAGATGACCGGCACTTTTTTACCGCTCTTGTCGGTAATGTCGGCCAAGGTCGGCTGCGCCGGCACGTCCATATCCCACAGGTCGTGGTGGACCGTCTGATAGAACCAGGCCAGTTTGCCGGTGGAGGCGTTCAGCGCCAGCAGGCCGCTGGCGTAGCGCTCCATTTCCGGGGTGCGGTTGCCGCCCCAGATGTCTGGCGTGGCGACGCCCATCGGCAGATAGACGATATCCAGCTTGGCGTCATAGGCGGCCGGCGCCCAAGAGTTCGGCGAGTTCGGCACGAAGTGGTGCTCGTCCGCCGGGATGGCGTTCGGATCTTTCGCGCCCGGATCGAAGGCCCACAGCAGCTTGCCGCTGTTGATGTCGAAGCCGCGGATCACGCCGGAAGGCTCACGGTTGGAGTAGTTGTCGGTCACGGCACCGGCAACGACGATCACGTTATCGGTGATCACCGGCGGCGAGGTCGGCTCGTAGTGGCCCGGCGTCGCATACGGCATGTTGCTCTGCAGGTTCAGCTCGCCGTTGTTGGCGAAGTCCGGGCACGGTTTGCCGGTTTCGGCGTCCAGCGCGAACAGGCGGCCGTCGTTGACCGGCAGAATGATGCGGCGTGCGCACATCGCCGGTGCGGCATCGCCGGCGGCGCCCGCGGCTGCAGCGGTTTCGTGGTAAGACACGCCGCGGCAGGTGATGTGCTGGAAGGTCGGGTTGTACTTCAGCTGCGGATCAAATTTCCACTTTTCTTTACCGGTGGCGGCATCCAGCGCGAACAGCTTCTGGTGCGGCGTACACATGTAAAGGGTATCGCGGATCTTGATCGGCGTGACTTCGTTGGTGATCTCACCCGGATCGTTGGCGGTCTTCAGATCGCCGGTCTGGAAACGCCAGGCTTCTTGCAGCTGGCCAACGTTTTTGTCGTTGATCTGGCTCAGCGGCGAGTAACGGGTGCCTTCCTGGGTGCGGCCATAGGCCGGCCAGTCGGCGCCGGTGGCGTCTTTCGGCTGGACCTGCGCGGCGTCAAGGGTGCCGTTGATCTCTTGCGGATCGTTGAATACGGCATAGGCCAGTGCGATGACGGTGATCGCCAGCGCCGCGCTCAGCGCACCGTAGGCGAATTTGCCGTTGGCGACCAGCTTACGGTAGATAAACGGCAGCACCAGCCACAGGCCGAAGAAGAAGGTGACGTCCAGGCGCGGCGTCAGCGCCCAGAAGTCCGGGCCGACTTCCCACAGGGCCCAAATAGTGGTGCCCAGCAGGAACACCGCGTACAGCAGCAGCGCGGTGGCGCGGCGGCGGAACAGCAGCCAGGAGGTCGCCAGCAGCACCAGCCCGGCGATGATGTAATACAGCGAACCGCCCAACTTGGCCAGCCAGATGCCGCCGCCGAGCAGATAAAGCCCGCTCAGCGCGGCAAACAGCGCCGTTATGACGATAAGCGGCGATAGTGACGCTTTATTTTGCATAGCAATACCCTTACCAAAAATGAAAGTCCCCGATTTAGAGATTAAGCCAAATCGGAAAAAACACGCGGTTTCTCCCTATTATTTCAGCGGGAAGCCGCTAGGGTGACGTAAAACCCATCCCGTCTTTTAACCTTAAGGTGCTTTGCCTTATTCAAAGCGGTAAGACAAGGTGGCGCCGCCACCCCAGTTGCGACCCGGCGCCGGCTCGAAATAGCGGCCATTGCCTTCGTTGACGATCACCGAACCGACGTAACGGCGGTCGAAAATATTGTCCACCCGGCTGAACACGTCCAGCGCCCAGCGGTTCCAGGTAAAGCGATAACCGGCGTTTACGCCGGCCACGGTGTAAGAGGGGGCCTGCGCGCTGTTGGCGTCGTTGGCCTGAATGTCGCTCATGTAGCGCAGCTCCGCGCCGGCGTGCCAGCCTTCCGGCGGTGCAAAGGCCAGCGAGGCGTAGCCCATGTTGCGGGCGATGCCTGGCAGGTGATTGCCGGCGGGGGTACAGCCGGATTTACCGCACATTTCGCTGCGGTAGGTGGCGTCCAGCAGCGTCCAGGCCATATGCAGGCGCCAGTCCAGTGCGAACTCTTGATCCAGCGCCAGCTCCAGGCCGCGCCGCCGGGTTTTGCCGGCGTTGGCGTAGCTGGTGCGTCCGCCGCTGCTTTCCGCCACCACCAGCTCGTTGTCGGTATCGGTCTGGAACAGCGCAGCGCTCACCAGGCCGTTGCCGAGGCGCAGCTTGCTGCCCAGTTCGACGGTATCGCTGGTGGACGGCTGCAGGCCGATATTGAGGCCCGTCTGGCCGTCGGGGCGGTAGGAGAGTTCGTTGATGGTCGGGGTTTCAAAGCCGCGGCCGGCGGAGAGATAAACGTTCCACGCCGGGTTGATCTTGTAGTTGAGCGAGCCCATCGGCAGCCACTGGTGGTAGCGTTTGCTGCCGCTGTCGTCGCCGTTGCGCGGCGTGATGTAATAGTCGGTCGAGTCGAAGCTGACGGTGCTGTAGCGCAGGCCGGCGTCCAGCGTCCAGCGCGGCGTCAGTTGCCAGGAGGTTTGCAGGTAAGGATCCAGGTTCCAGATACGGTTCTTCTCGTTGCGCCGCTGGTCGCCTTTCTCGCCGTAGTCCACAGTGCCGTCTCGCAGAATAAAGTTTTCGAACCCCTGGCGGCGTTCGGTCATGGTTTCATAATCCAGACCGCCGATCAGTGTTACCGGTAACGATGCGAGAGTATCCTCATGCTTCCAGCGAGTGTCAATGCCCTGATATTTTCTTTCCAGCACGATCACCCCGCCGGCGTGGGTGGGGTTGAGCTGCGGCCCCATCGGGATGGACTGGTACTGCGTGGTGTGGCGCTCGCCGTGGTAGGCAGTCAGCGTCAGTTCGTCGCGCTCGCTCATCTGGCGCTGATAGCGCAGGCCGGCCTGGGTCTGATCGAGCGACTTGCGGGTGTTAAATTGATCCGCGCGCGGCGCCTGGCGCGGGTTTTCCTTCCACTCTGCCTCGGTCAGGCCGCCCGGATCGCCGGCATCGATTGAGACGCTGTTGAACATCAGCGTCAGGGTGCTGACGTCGTCCAGCCGCACACCGAGCTTGCCGTTGCCGAGGTTTTTCCGCGCGGCGCTGTGATCGCGGTAGCCCTGAGTGGTGAAGCGGGTGCCCGAGATGGCGTAGTTGACGTCGCCGGCCTGGGTACCGTCGCCGGTGGCGCCGGTCGCTTTCACCCCATAGCGCCAGGTATTGTCGCTGCCGAAATAGCCGCCGGCCTCCAGCGTTGGCGGCTGGGTGCCGGTCTGGGTGTCAACGTTGATCACCCCGCCCGAAGCGTTGCCGTACAGCGCGGAATAGGGGCCGCGCAGCACCTCGATGCGCTCGACGGAGTTGATGTCGATGTTGGAGGTTTGTCCCTGGCCGTCGGGCATGGTGGCGGGAATGCCGTCGACGTACATGCGCACCCCGCGCACGCCGAACATCGATCGGCTGCCGAATCCGCGTATCGACAGCTGCAGATCCTGCGCATAGTTTTGCCGGTTTTGGAGCTGCAGGCCCGGCACGCTGCCGAGGTTTTCCGACAGGTTAATCTGCGGTGCGGCGTTGCGCAGGTCCTGGCCGTCGATCACGCTGACGGACACCGGCGATCCCAGCTCGGTCAATCCGGTGGGTTGCGCCATCACCACCAGGGTGTCGCTTTTCTCTTCATTATTTTCTGCCGCCAGTGCCTGACTGGCAAACATGGGATGTAGCAATAGCATTGCAGCCGGGGTAAGCACGGCGCTTTTCTTATTGGTCATGGAATAAATCTGCCACTGGTATTGAAAGGGAATTGCAAGTCGATTCAGAGTTAGCCATCTGTCGCTCCATCTACATGACGCTAAACGAAAAGGGTAAGGCATCCTGATATCAGTATAGAGTATCTCGGGCAGGAACGTTCCCGCAAAAACTCCGGTCCCAGCGACGGTTAACGGATTCATGAGCCTGGCTCATAAGCTCAAGCGTATTTCGCCCCATAGTCATGGCGGCAGTCGCGTTTTACAGTCACCACACCGGAACGGCTCCGCGTCACGCGGGGCCGGTATCAATCAGTGGGAGAGTGAAGATGCAAACACGCAAATTGGGGCGCGAAGGGCTGGAAGTCTCGGCGTTGGGGTTGGGCTGTATGGGACTGAGCTTTGGCTACGGCCCGGCCACCGACAGACGGCAGGCGGTCGATCTGATCCGTGCCGCGGTTGACGAGGGCGTGACGTTCTTCGATACCGCCGAGATTTATGGTCCGTTCACCAACGAGGAATTGTTGGGCGAAGCGCTGGCGCCGGTGCGCGACCGGGTCGTCATCGCCACCAAGTTCGGTTTCGATCTGCCGCAGCCGGCGGGGCAACAGGTGTTGAACAGCCGTCCGGAGCATATTCGCCAGGCGGTGGAAGGCTCGTTGAAGCGCCTGCGGATAGAGACGATCGATTTGCTGTATCAGCACCGTGTCGATCCTGAGGTGCCTATCGAGGAGGTGGCCGGTACGGTGCAGCAACTGATTCGCGAAGGGAAAGTGAAGTATTTCGGCCTGTCGGAAGCCGGCGCGCAAACCATTCGGCGAGCTCACGCGGTGCAGCCGGTCACGGCGCTGCAAAGCGAATATTCGCTGTGGTGGCGCGAGCCGGAGCGTGAAATCTTGCCGACGCTGGCAGAGCTGGGTATCGGTCTGGTGCCGTTCAGCCCGCTCGGCAAAGGCTTTCTCACCGGCGCCATTACCGAGGACACCACCTTTGACAGCGGCGATTTTCGCAACCTGGTGCCGCGCTTCAGCGCCGAAGCGCGCCGGGCCAATCAGGCGCTGGTGAGCGTGCTGGGGCAGATAGCGCAGCGCAAAGGCGTGACGCCGGCGCAGATCGCCCTGGCCTGGCTGCTGGCGCAACAGCCGTGGATCGTGCCGATCCCGGGAACCACCAAACGCCATCGGCTGCAAGAAAACCTTGCGGCGGCGTCGGTGGTGTTGGCGGCGGACGAACTGGGCGCGATCGAGCGTGCGCTCTCCGCTATCGACGTGATCGGCGATCGTTACCCGGCGCATCTGCAGAAGAACGTCGGGCGTTAAGCCCCGCGCCGCAGCGCCTCAATCAGCAGCGCAAAGGCGGTAGTGTGTTGCCTGCGGCTTGGATAATAGAGGTAATAACCGGGAAACGGCGGGCACCAGTCGTCCAGCGCCATCAGCAACCGACCGTCGGCCAGCGGCTCGGCGACGGTATCTTCCGGCACAAAGGCGATGCCGAGGCCGAGCTGCGCGGCGTCGATTCGCTGGCGCAGGCTGTTGAAGGTCAGTTGCCCCTCCACCCGCACTTTAATCTCCCGGCCATCGCGGGCAAATTCCCAGGCGTACAGCCCGCCGAGGGTGGGCAGGCGCATGTTGATGCAGCGATGGTTTTGCAGCGCTTGCGGCGTAGCGGGGAGGCCGTAACGGGCGAAATAGTCAGGGGAGGCGACGGGCACCATGCGCATGTCCGGCCCGATGCGCACCGCGACCATGTCCTTCGCCACCTGTTCCCCCAGCCGGATTCCGGCGTCGAATCGCCCGGCGACGATGTCGGTCAGGCTGTTGTCGACGGTGATTTCCACGTTGATATCCGGGTAATCGACGAGAAAAGTGCGCAGCACCGGCCACAGTACTGCATCCACCGCGTGTTCGCCGGCGGTGATGCGGATGTTGCCGGCGGGCCGATCGCGCATTTCACCCAGCGCGTTCAGCTCGCTTTCAATCTCCGCCAAGCGCGGGCCAATGCTGTTGAGCAGCCGCTCACCGGCCTCGGTGGGGGCGACGCTGCGAGTGGTGCGCGTGAGCAAGCGCAGCGCCAGGCGTTCTTCCAGGCCGCGAATAGCGTGGCTGAGTGCCGATTGGGAAACCCCAAGCTGCGCCGCCGCTTTGGTGAAGCTGCGCTCCCTGGCCACCATCAGGAAAGCGATCAGATCGTTAAAGTTTTCTTTCAACATACCGGCACCGGAGAGCAAAGTTGGGGCGCTGCCGCGCGTAGATTTATGAATTGAGCTCATAGCTCCTTGCGCATTTTACCCGCTAGTCACCGGAAAAGCATGGCGCTATCTTGGCATCGCTGACTTATAACTATCAGCGTCGGTTGGAAAGCCGACGTGGAGGACACGACAGATGAAAATACAACGCAGCGGTTCTATCCCATCACAGTGCGGTTCGGCGGATTACTTTACCGGGCAGGTACGCATCGATGCCCCCTTCGCCGGTGACGCGCCGGCCAGGGTGGGCGGCGCGACCGTCACCTTCGAACCCGGCGCCCGCACGGCCTGGCATACGCATCCGCTCGGCCAGACGCTGATCGTCACTCAGGGGCGCGGGTGGATCCAGATGTGGGGCGAGAAGACGCAGGAGATGCATCCCGGCGATATCGTTTGGATACCGGCCGACGTCAAACACTGGCACGGTGCGACATCGGACACCGCCATGACCCATATCGCCATCGCCGAAGCGGTGGACGGCAGCCCGGTGACCTGGCTTGAGCCGGTCAGCGAGGCGGAATATCGGCCATAACGCCGATCAGGCCGAGGGGCTCTGTTCGCAAAACCGCAGCCGGTTGCCGAACGGATCGGTGAGGTTCAGCTCTTTGCCCCAGTCGACAATCTCCAGGCCCGGCCGGGCATAGCGATAGTTTTTGGCCGTGAGCTCCCGGTGCAGCGCGTCGATATCGTGCACCGGGATGAAAATGGCGGTGCCGGGCGTGCTGTCGCCGTAGTGTTCGCTCAGGTGCAGCGTCAGCCCGGTGCGGGTCACCTGCATGTACAGCGGTAGGTCTTCGCTGAAGCGGTGCTCCCACGCCAGCGTGAAACCGAGAAAATCCAGATAAAACTCTTTGGCCTTGTCGACGGAAAAGATACGCAGGATCGGAATGGCGGGGGAGAGCGTCATCATTGTTGACCTCACTGTCGCGTTAGCGGCAGCCGATATGGATATCGACCGCGTCGGGGCCGGTATAGGCTTCGAAGTCGGTCAGGAAGCGACGTTCGATTTCCGGGTGTTGCTCGAAGTAGGCCCAGATGGCTTGCCAGCCTTCGATGACCGCCGCCGGCATGGCGCCTCGGGCCTGGAACACCAGATAGCGGCCAGGTTGGATGTGCAAACCGCTCTGTGCCTCACTGCCGGCGGTGACATCAAACGGCCCGCTGGCGTCGGAGGCGTAGTTGGAGTAGACCCCGTAAACCGGCATGGCGGGCGAGGTGGCGAAAAAGTCTGACCACAGCGCGGGGATTTTAGCCGTCTCGGGCTGGGTTTCGTCCTGATTGGTGGTTCTGATTGTCTGGCCGGCGACGTAAAAATCGGGCAGGTGTACCGAGAGGGGCTGCATAGAGGCAATTCCTTTTAACCGCTGAAAAGATGCCTAAAGGTAGCAAAGGCTCCCCAAAACCGCCAGACAGGGCCCCCGCAGGCGCGGGGGCCCTCACATCAGGCGCCCAAACCGCCGAGGCACAGGTATTTGATCTCGAGATAGTCTTCGATGCCGTATTTTGAGCTTTCACGGCCCAAACCGGAGTGTTTCATGCCGCCGAACGGCGCCACTTCGGTGGAGATCAGCCCTTCGTTGATGCCGACAATGCCGTACTCCAGCGCTTCGGCCACGCGCATCACCCGGCCGATGTCGCGGCTGTAGAAGTAAGCGGCCAGGCCGAACGGCGTGTCGTTGGCCAGTTCGACGGCGTCGGCCTCCTGGCTGAAGCGGATCAAGGGCGCCACCGGGCCGAACGTCTCCTCACGGAAGATTTTCGCCGTGCGCGGCACATCGGTCAGGATAGTCGGGGTGAAGAAATTGCCGCCCAGCGCGTCAGGCTTGCCGCCCAACAGCACCGAGGCGCCGTGCTCGACGGCGTCGGCGATATGCTCGCGCACTTTCTCCACCGCGTCCGAGTTAATCAACGGGCCGATGGTGACGCCATCATCCAGGCCGTTGCCGACTTTCAGCTTGGCGACGGCGGCTTTCAGCTTGGCGGCGAACGCATCATATACGCCGTCCTGCACCAGAAAACGGTTGGTACAGACGCAGGTCTGGCCGGCGTTGCGGTATTTTGAGGCGACCGCGCCGGCCACGGCGGCGTCCAGATCGGCGTCATCAAACACGATAAACGGCGCGTTGCCGCCCAGCTCCATACTGGTTTTCTTGATGGTGGGCGCACACTGGGCCAGCAGCTGCGCGCCGACTTCGGTGCTGCCGGTGAAGGAGAGTTTGCGTACGTCCGGGTTGGCGGTGAGTTCGCCGCCGATGCCTTTGCTGGGGCCTGTTATCACGTTGCATACCCCGGCTGGCAGCCCGGCGCGCTCCGCCAGCACGGCGATCGCCAGCGCCGAGAACGGGGTCTGGCTGGCGGGGCGGATCACCCCGGTGCAGCCGGCGGCCCAGCCGGGGCCGGCTTTGCGGGTGATCATCGCCGCCGGGAAGTTCCACGGGGTGATGGCCGCGAACACGCCGATCGGCTCTTTTTGCACGATGATGCGGCGACCGGCCTGCGGCTGCGGAATGGTGTCGCCATATACCCGTTTGCCTTCTTCGGCGAACCATTCGATAAAGGAGGCGGCATAGGCGATTTCACCGCGGCTTTCGGCCAGCGGTTTGCCCTGTTCCGCCGTCATGATGCGCGCCAGATCTTCCTGATTTTCCATCATCAATTCAAACAGCCGCCGCAGCTTGCCGGCGCGCTCTTTGGCGGTCAGCGCGCGCCAGGCGGGCAGCGCTTTTCTGGCGGCGGCGATGGCGCGAGCGGTTTCTTCGGCGCCGAAGGCCGGTACGTGGCCGACCCGTTCTCCGTTGGCGGGGTTATGAATGGCGATCGAACGGCCTTCCTGGGCCGGCAACCATTGCCCGTCGATGTAGTTGGCCTCGCGGAACAGCGTGGGATCCTTGAGGGTAGCGCAGATGCTGGTGCTCATGAGTCTCTTCCTTCTTTCCTGAGTTCAACAGAGTGGTCTATCCCATACGGCTACCCTTTACCCTAGCAAATTTTGCCGCCGCCGTTTGCCCGCGCGGCAACAAGATGGTCGTTTTCTTTATGCGCACCTTCTGTACAAAAAATATCCTCCGTCGGGCCGATACTGAAAGAGCAGGCATATGACCCTTTTCGATGTAATTAAAAGGAGTGTGCGAATGATGAAATCAGTGGACAGACATCTCGCGGCCTACGGCAGCGAAATGGATTTTTTGGCGTCGAGCATCGCTCTGATGGAATGGCAAGGGCGGCAGATTGACGCCGGGCAGGTGGCCGGCAATATGTCGGAGCAGCAAAGCCGCCTGTTCTTTGCGCGGTTGAATTATTTTCGTCAGCTTTATCAGGCCGCATCGGCGGCCGAACACAGCCTGTAATTTCCGATCCAGCCCCGCCGCAGCGGGGCTTTTCATTTCAGCGGTGCCACACCCCGGTCGCCAGCGTTGCCGGCGAATACTCCAGATTTCGTCCCCGCCACGGCAGCGCTGCCGCAAAACGCCAGGTGCGGCGCACGTCAAACCGCCAATAGCGTTCTGCGCCTTCAACGGCGGGATGCCCCTCCGTTTGCCAGAGGATCTGCGTTTCCCCCTGCAGATGCAGCACGTCGCCGCGTTCAAAATCGATGAACAGCAGCGCCGCCCGCGGTTCGGCCAGCAGATTGCCCAGCGTGTTCATGTAGCGGTTGCCGCGAAAATCCGGCATCCACAGCGTGTCGCCTTCCAGATGGATAAAGCCGGGGCGGCCGCCGCGATGGGAAATATCCACGCCGCCCTGCGCCAGTGCCAGGTGCGCGCCGCTGGCGACGAAGCAGGTGTCCGCGGCGCGGATCAGCGCCTGCGCCGCCGCATCCAGCGAGGCTAAATGCTCAACCGGCTGCGGCCGGCTGTCCACCGGGTAGAGTTCTCGGCGCTGAATGTACTGCGGGCAGTTGCCGAAGCTTTGCTGAACGAGGATTTCCACCCGGTTTTTGTCGGTGCGGCTGACGGCGCCGTTGGCGCGGTTGCGCCGCCGGTTGCTGAAATCCAGCCCCAGCGCGCCGACCGGCTTGCCGGGCAGCAACAGCGCCTGGGCGGGATCGTCGCTGCGGCGCGGCGCGCTGATGCGTAAATGCGTGTCGTCCGGCGTGCGTAAAAATCCGGGCGGGCCGGTAAACAGGGTGGCGATGGGCCAGCCTTGTTCATCCAGCGTGGCGACGAACAGGTAGGGCAGCGCGGCGAAAAACGCGCGGTGCTGATCCGGCATCGCGGGGTAGATGCCGCCGCCTACGCCGCCAAACCCGGCCAGCGTCTGTGCGCGCAGCTCATCCGGATGGAACAGTTGCGGGATCATGGCGTCAGCTCGCCGCCGGTTCCGGCAGGGCCGGCATGGCAAAGAAGCCGGGCAGTGCAACGATGCGCGCCGCCCAGCGCCGTATCGCAGGGTAAGGCGCCAACGAAATGCCGCCTTCGGCCGCGACCGCTACGTAGCTGTGGCAGGCCAGATCGGCGATGGTGGGCTGTTCGGTGGCCAGGTAGTCCCGCTCGCTCAGATGCTGTTCCATCTGCGGCAGAAAACGATCGCTGACCGCCCGCGCCGCCTGATAATCCTCCGGCACCGCGAATTGGGCGATCAGTCGGCAAGAGGCCGGGCCGTAGCGAACTTCACCGGCGGCTTTGGAAAGCCAGGCCTGCACCCGCGCGGCCGCCGCCGGCTGTTCCGGCAGCCAGTGGCTGTCCGGCGCATAGCGCTTCACCAGATAGACCAGAATGGCGTTGCTGTCGGCCAGCGTCAGATCGCCATCCTGTAAGACCGGGATCTGGCCGAACGGATTGAGCTGGCGGAAGGCTGCGCTCTGCCGTACGTCCGCCGAGGCTTCGACCCATGCATAGGGCAGCGCCAGCATACGCAGCAGCAACGCCACGCGATGAACGTGGCCGGAAAGCGGGGTGCCGTAGAGTGTGATGGTGGACATGGCGTTTCTCCTCAGTGCTTTTTGTCAGCATACTCTTGCGTTGAACGAGCGAAATCCGGCAATGTGGAAATTGATAATTTCACTTTTCGGAAGAATCTATGGATCGGTTAGACGAGTTGGCGATCTTCGTGGCGGTGGTGCAGCAAGGCAGCCTGGCGGCGGCCGGGCGCAAACTGCGGCGTTCGGCGCCGGCGATCACCCGGGCGATCGCCGCGCTGGAACAGCGTTTCGGTACCCGATTGGTGGAGCGAACGACCCGGCGGCTGGCGCCCACCGAAGCGGGTATGCGGCTGTTGGAACGCGCGCAACAGCTGCTGCAGGATTATCAGGCGGTGGTGCAGGATACCGCCGAAGCGCAGCTGAGCGGCTTGCTGCGCGTCACTTCGCCGGTGCAGTTCGGCCGCCGCTATGTGGCGCCGGTGGTGATGGCGTTTCTCGATGATTACCCGCAGATGCAGATCGAAATGGTATTGAACGATCGCAATCTCGATCTGATTGACGAAGGATTGGATATCGCGGTGCGCATCGGTCATCTGCAGGACTCTTCGCGCGTGGCGCGGCGGCTGGGGCAGGTCAGCCGGGTGACGGTCGCCAGCCCGGATTACCTGGCGCGTTGGGGGAAACCGAGCTCACCGGCGCAGCTGGCGGAACATGCCACTATCGTCGGCACCCAGCGGCCGTCGCTGCGCGAATGGCGCTTCGGCCCGCAGGAAAACGGCGAGCGGGTGCGATTGGCTCCCCGGCTGTTGCTCAACGACGTGGAAGCGCAACTGCTGGCGGTGCGCGCCGGCAAGGGCGTCGCCCGGTTGCTCTCGTATCAGGTGGCGGACGATTTGGCCGCCGGTACGCTGGTGCGGCTGTTGACGGATCACGAGCCGTTGCCTATGCCGGTACAGCTGGTGGCGCAGCAGGCGCAGCACATGCCGCTGAAGGTGCGCGCCTTTTGGGATTATGCATTTGAACGGCTCAGCGCCTTGCCGCAAATTCATCCGGGTGGGCGGGGGAAATAAGCGCAAAAAGTTTCATGGGTTAAACTTTTTCATTATTCATCAGGTTTTATTTTACCGGGCGCGCATTGCTGATGCGCCCGTCTTGACAATAATGTTGCCGGTGCTAATAGTTAATTCACATCTTAAATAATAAACGAAGTTTAATATATGAAACCACTTGCGGGGAGTTATGACAACGGCGCCACGGTGGATAATGAAGCGGCTATTTTGACTTCATTTCAAACCCGCAGTGCGGCTGTTTATAAACAGACGCGCCATGAAAACAATATTGCTTATGGCAACGGCGAACGCGAAACATTGGATTGGCTCTATTCTGCAAAGCAGCATCAGGGGACGTTAATTTTTATTCACGGCGGCTATTGGCAATTCTGCGATAAGGCAGATTTCGCCTTTATCGCCGCCGGGCCGTTGGCGTTGGGTTTTGACGTGGTGTTGGTGGAATATGCGCTCGCGCCGGCGGTGGATCTCGACGAAATATGCCGGCAGATCGGTATGGCGTTGAATGCCATTCAGCGCCGCCTGCCGCCGCACTATGCCTATCCGGTGCATCTGTGTGGCCATTCCGCCGGCGGCCATCTGGCGGCGTTTTGGCAGCAGCATGCGTTGGTGGATGCGGTCTTTCCCATCAGCGGCCTGTTCGAGCTGGCGCCGCTGCAACAAAGCTATGTCAATCGGGCGCTGCAGCTGACTGCGCGGCAAATTGAAACGCTCAGCCCGGCGCGCCACCTGCCGACGCGCGGCAAGCCGCTTACGCTGTATTACGGCGCATTGGAGCTGCCGGAACTGAGAGGCCAGTCGCAACACTATCATGCGGCGCTGCGCCAACGCGGGTTGTCGGCAGAACTGGTCGTGGTGCCCGGCGCCAATCATTTCACCATTCTGGATGCGTTGTTCGCCGCCGACGGCGCGCTGCTTCGCCAACTTAACCACCACGGGAACCACTGACATGCGCGAGATCGTAGATACCGGGCTGCCGGAGATCGGCCAGCCTTTTTCCTGGGCCACCCGGGGCGGCGGCATGCTGTTTACCGCTCACGGCCCGGTGCGGGCGGACGGCAGCATCGACACCGGCGCGCCGGAGCGACAGATTACGCTGACCTTCGATAATCTGGCGCAGACGCTGAAGGCGGCGGGCAGCCACAGCGATAAGGTTCTGCAGGTGATCGTGTATCTCACCGACGTCAACGACGTTAAATGTCTCGATGATATTTACCGGAAATACTTTAATTATCCTTATCCCAATCGCTCCACGGTCATTGTCGAAAAATTGGTGGTGCCGGGAATGAAAATAGAAATTACCGTCAGCGCCATCGCCTGATTTAATTTCTTCTTAAGTTCGCCTTTATATTAATTCAATAACGAGTTAAGGATGTGTCATGTTTAAACAGATTGCACCTTCCGCGGCCGATCCTATTATGTCGCTGATGGAAGCCTATTTGCAGGACCCCAATCCGCAAAAAGTGAATTTAGGCATTGGGCTGTATTACGACCGACAGGGGAATATTCCGCTGATGCAGGCGGTTGAGGCCGCCGAGCAGCGGTTGCTGGCGCTGCGCCGCCCGCACGGCTACCCGCCGATCGAAGGTTCGCCGCAGTTCGCCCGCCAGGTGCAGGCGCTGCTGTTCGGTGAGCAACAGGCGGCCGAGATCGCCACGGTGCAGACCGTCGGCGGCTCCGGCGCGTTGAAGCTGGCGGCGGATTTTTTGCGCCACTTTCTAACGCGCGGCGAAATCTGGGTGTCCGATCCCACCTGGGCCAATCACTGGGCGATTTTCGAAGGCGCCGGGCTGCGGGTGAATACCTATCCCTACTTTGATGAAGCGGCGGGCGGCCTGCGTTTCGCCGCCATGCTCGACGCGTTGGACAGCCTGCCGCCCGGCAGCGTGGTCTTGCTGCACCCGTGTTGCCATAACCCGACCGGCACCGATCTGACGGCGGAGCAGTGGCGCGCCACGCTCGCCGTGCTGCAGCGGCGTAACCTGCTGCCGCTGTTCGATATCGCCTATCAGGGCTTCGGCGACGGGCTGGAGGAGGACTGCTTTGCGTTGCGCGAAGCGCTGAAAACCGATCTGCCGTTTTTGGTCTGCAATTCGTTTTCCAAAAACGTCGCGCTGTACGGCCAGCGTCTGGGCGCGCTGTCGGTGCGCTGCGCCGACGCGGAAAATGCCGCCAACGTCAAAGGGGCGTTAAAAACGCTGATCCGCCGCAGCTACTCCTGCCCGCCGACGCACGGCAGCCAGATCGTGGAAACCCTGCTCGGCGACGCCGAACTTGGCGAGCTTTGGCGCAATGAGCTGGCAGAAATGCGCTCGCGCATCAAGCAAATGCGTGAACAGCTGGCCGCCGGGCTGGCGCAGGGTGGCTCTTCGCTGGATCACCGGCGTATTCGCGATCAGCGCGGCATGTTCAGCTATACCGGCCTGAACGAAGCGCAGCTGCAGACCCTGCGGCAGCGCTATGCCATCTATCTGGTCTCGCCCGGCCGCATGTGCCTGCCGGGGCTCAATCCCGGCAACATTGACTATGTGACCGCCGCCATTCTCGACGTCACCCGTACCGCCTAACTCCGCTCGGGAACCCAGCCATGCCACAGATGAATGATTTTGAGCATATCGCCCGCCGTCAGGGCGGGTTGAACAAGCATCTTACCGCCGGGCAGATGTCGATGCTGGCGATCGGCGGCGCCATCGGCACCGGGCTGTTTCTCGGCAGCGCCTACGCCATTCAGATGGCGGGGCCGTCGGTATTGTTGAGCTACCTGATCGGCGGCGTCATTGCGCTGCTGCTGATGGGCAGCCTGGCGGAGATGACCTCCGAACACCCGACGCCCGGCTCGTTCGGCGACTACGCCGAATTCTATCTCGGCCCGCTGTTCGGTTTTCTGGTGCGTTATTCTTACTGGTCCTGTGTGGTGCTGGCGGTGGGTACCGAAGTCACCGCCATCGGCATGTACATGCAGTTCTGGTTCCCGGCGACGCCGACCTGGCCGTGGGTGCTGCTGTTCTCGGCGGCGGTGATCGTCGTCAACGTGATCGGGGTGAAGTCGTTCGGCCAGGTGGAATACGCGCTGTCCACCGTCAAAGTGACGGCGATCGTGGCGTTTATTCTGATCGGCATCGGCATTCTGGCATTCTCGGGCAACCCGGCCTACGGCCTGCGCAACCTGACCGCCGGCGGCTTCATGCCGTTTGGCGTCAAGGGCATGTGGTTCGCGGTGATCGTGTCCATCTTCAGCTACCTGAGCATTGAAATGATTGCGGTGGCCGCCGGCGAGGCGAAAAATCCGGTGATTGCGGTGAAGGCGGCGTTCAAGGGCACCATCGTGCGGCTGTTCATCTTCTACATGCTGTCGATCGCCCTGATGCTGGCCATCGTGCCCTGGCGCCAGTCCGGCACCGGCGAAAGCCCGTTCCTGATGGCGATGAACGTGATCCATCTGCCCGCCGCCGCCGGTATTTTCAACTTTATCGTGCTGGTGGCAGCGCTGTCGGCAATGAACAGCCAGCTGTACATCACCACCCGCATGATGTTCTCGCTGTCGCGTGCCGGGCAGGCGCCGGCGGCATTGGGGCGCGTCAGCCGGCGCGGCATTCCGGTCAATGCGTTGGCGATGTCGTGCATCGGTATCGTGGTGTCCATCGTGCTGAGCCTGGTGGCGCCGGAAACCTCGTTCGCCGCCATGATGTCTATCTCGGTGTATGGCGCCTGCTTTACCTGGCTGATGATTTTCGTCACCCACCTGTTCTTCCGCCGCCGGCATCGGCAGACCCACCTGAAGTTCCGCATGTGGGGCTTTCCCTATACCACCTTGCTCGGCGCCGGGCTGATGGCGGCGCTGATGATCTCGACGGCGTTTACCGAATTCTTCCGCATGACGCTGTGGTTCGGCATTCCGTTCACCTTGCTGCTGGTGGTGGCTTATCACTTCCAGAGCCGCCGCGCGGCTACACCGTCGCCGTTCAAGGCGCCGGAGGTGGAGTAATGAGGTGGAGTAATAAGGGGAGGGGCTGAGGCGCATCTCAGCCCCGGGGATTAAAGCTGGCTTTTCGGGATCAGGTGGTCGCCGAAGCTCAGGCGTTGGCGGCCCGGTTCGATTTCGGTCAGCGGCGCCACTTCGTGCAGCGAGGATTTGCAGCGCTGTACCAGATCCTGATACTCGCGGGTGCCGGCGATCTTCCAGGCCAGCTCCTGTTCGGTCAGATCGCGCAGCACGCGCGCCGGGCTGCCGACCACCAGCTTGTTGGCTTCGATCACCGCCGCGGCTTTGACGAACGCCATCGCGCCGACGATGGTGTTCTCGCCGATCTCCGCACCGTCCATCACCACCGCGTTCATGCCCACCATCGCGTTGCGGCGAATGCGGCAGCCGTGCAGGATGGCGCCGTGGCCGATATGGCCATCTTCTTCCACCACCGTGTCCTGCTGCGGGAAGCCGTGCATCACGCAGTTGTCCTGAATGTTGGCGCCGTCGCAGATTACCAGGCGGCCAAAATCGCCGCGCAGGCTGGCGTTCGGGCCGATATACACGTGTTTGCCGACGATCACGTCGCCGATCAGCACCGCCGTCGGGTGCACGTAACTGCTGGGGTCAACGACCGGCGTCAGGCCGTCAATCTGATACACAGGCATAGCGTGAGTTCCTTAATATGTAGGGTCGCGCGGCAGGCCGCCAAAGCGCCGATAGTAGCCGGCGGCCGGTGCGGGCAGGGCGCCGATGGTGGTCTCCGCCAGCGCGCTGACGTACTCCGTCGCGGCGCGATCGACCTGCTGATAAAGGTTGATGCACAGGTTGCGGGCGATCTGGCCCTCCCACTGCGCGGGCAGCAGCGCGTCCGGCAGCAGCGGATCTTTCAACACCACGCGACGGAAGAAGTGAATCAATAATAGCTTAATCTGGAAACCGCGCAGCGGCGTCAGCGCCGCCGGGTCGACTTCGCGCAGCAGCGCCATCAGCGGCCGGAAGGAGACGATAAACTCGTGATAGCCGGCCGCCACATCGCTGAGCGACCAGCAGTCGGCCACCAGTTTCTGCAGCGTTTGCTCGGAGCGGTTGTAGGGGTAATCGGCGCGAAAGTAGATCACCTGCTCACTGGCGTTCAATTCGCCGAGCAGCGCCGTCACGTCGGTTTGCGCATGGGTGGGGGCGGCCATCAGATTGTTGGCGATCTGCCCGAACCCGAGCCAGCCCAGCTCTTTTTTCAGCCGCGCGCGCGCGTTTTTTTCGGCGCATTCCAGCAGCAACAGCTCCCACTTGCCGTCCCAGGCGGGCTGCTCGCGCAGATAGATTTTCGATTCGGCGTGGCGGAACTGGCGCATTCCCTGCTCGGTCACGCGGTAGAAGCTGCGGCGGCCGATTTTCTCCACCGCCAGCCAACCCTCTTTCTGCAGGCGGAACACCGAGGTGCGCACGAAGCGATCGCCGAAACCGAAGGCCTCCAGCAGCGCGCTCAGGCTGCCGAGCCACACTTCGCCGCCGCGGTGGCTGAGCGCGTCGCCGTACAGCGAAATGATCAGCGAGGTGCCGCTGATCGGCTGCGCGTCGACGGCATGGCGAATGAACTCATCCAGTTTATGTTCCATATTTTTCCATGGGTTAGCCTTCGATGAGCCATAACATTACGCCTAATTTGGGGCGGCGTCATCCGTGACGCCGTGCGCCTCAGCGCGGCCGCAGATCGACCACGCGCTGCGCCTTGCCTTCCGAGCGCGGAATATCGCCGCAGTTGGCGATGCTGACGTCGGTGCTGACGCCCACGATCGATTTGATGTGGTGGCGCAGCTGGTGGCAGATATCGCAACGCTGCTGGTGGCTGAGGCTGAGCGCCGACTCCTTGAGCTCGACGCGCACCGCCAGCGTGTCCAGATGCCCGCTGCGGCTGACCTGCAGCTGGTAGTGCGGCGACAGCTGCTCGAACTGCATGATCTGCTCTTCCACCTGCGACGGGAAGACGTTGACACCGCGAATGATCAGCATGTCGTCGGAGCGGCCGGTGATCTTGCCCATGCGGCGCATCTGGCGCGCGTCGCCCGGCAGCAGCCGAGTAAGATCGCGGGTGCGGTAGCGGATAACCGGCAGCGCCTCTTTAGTCAGGGTGGTGAACACCAGTTCGCCGTGCTCGCCGTCCGGCAGGGCAATGCCGGTTTCCGGGCAGATGATCTCCGGCAGGAAGTGGTCTTCCCAAATGGTCGGGCCACCGCCGCTCTCCAGACACTCCATCGCTACGCCCGGCCCCATCACTTCCGACAGGCCGTAAATATCCAGCGCCTTGATGCCCATGCGGGTTTCGATTTCGTGGCGCAGGGCTTCGGTCCAGGGTTCGGCGCCGAACACGCCGAGCCGCAGCGAGCAGCCGCGCGCATCGCCGCCCATTTTGCGCTCCAGTTCGTCGATCAGCGTCAGGCAATAGGACGGCGTCACCATGATGATGTCGGGCTTGAAGTCGAGGATCAGCTGCGCCTGGCGCTCCGTCTGGCCGCCGGACATCGGGATCACCGTCGCGCCGAGCCGCTCTGCGCCGTAGTGCGCGCCGAGGCCGCCGGTGAACAGGCCGTAGCCGTAGGCGACGTGCACCTTGTCTTTGGCGGTGGCGCCGCCGGCGCGCAGGCAGCGGGCGACGATATCGGCCCAATTATCGATGTCGCGCTGGGTGTAACCGACCACCGTCGGGCGGCCGGTGGTGCCCGAGGAGGCGTGGATGCGCACCACCTGTTCCATCGGCACCGCGAAGGTGTCGAACGGGTAGTTGTCGCGCAGATCCTGCTTGGTGGTGTAGGGGAAGCGCGCCAGATCGCTCAGCTGTTTGAGATCGTCGGGGTGTACGCCGGCCTGGTCGAATTTGCGTTTGTACATCGGCACATTGTCGTAGGCGTGGTGCAGCGTCCACTTCAGACGCGCCAACTGCAACGCTTCAATCTCATCGCGCGAGGCGAATTCGATCGTTTCGAGGGGCTGTGGATTTATTGTCATGGTTAGCCTCAGGGGTCAGACACGCTCAATGATCATGGCGATGCCTTGGCCTACGCCGATGCACATGGTGCACAGGGCGTAGCGGCCGGCTCGCCGTTCCAGTTCAAACAGGGCGGCTAGCGCCAGGCGCGCGCCGCTCATGCCCAACGGATGCCCCAGAGCGATCGCGCCGCCGTTGGGGTTAACCTGTGGGGCATCGTCCGGCAGGCCAAGCTGGCGCATCACCGCCAACGCCTGGGCGGCGAACGCTTCGTTCAATTCGATGACGTCCATCTGCGCCAGGCTCAGCCCGGCGATCTCCAGCACCTTGCGGGTGGCCGGCAGCGGGCCGATGCCCATCAGCCGCGGCTCTACGCCGCAGGTGGCGGTGGCGACGATGCGCGCCCGCGGCGTCAGCCCCTGGCGTGCTGCCATCGCTTCAGAGGCGACGATCAGCGCCGCCGCGCCGTCGTTCAGGCCCGAGGCGTTGCCGGCGGTGACGCTGCCGGGCTGACGGAACGGGGTTTTCAGCGCCTGCAACTGCTCGAAGGTGGTGTCGGCGCGCGGGTGTTCATCCTGGCTGAACAGGGTGACCGCGCCTTTTTTGCCGGTGAGGCTGACCGGCGCTATCTCCTGCGCCAGGTGGCCCAGCGCCTGCGCCCGGGCGGCACGCTGCTGGCTGCGCAGCGCAAAGGCGTCCTGATCGGCGCGGCTGATGTTGAACTGCGCCGCGACGTTTTCGGCGGTCTCCGGCATCGAATCGGTGCCGAACTCGGCCTGCATCCGCGGGTTGACGAAGCGCCAGCCGAGGGTGGTGTCGTACAGCTGCGCCTGGCGGCTGAAGGCGCTGTCGGCCTTGCCCATCACCAGCGGCGCACGGGTCATCGATTCCGCGCCGCCCGCCAGCAGCAACCCGGCGTCGCCGGCCTTGATGCTGCGCGCCGCCATCGCCAGCGCATCCAGGCCCGAACCGCACAGGCGGTTCACCGTGGTGCCGGAAACGCCGATCGGCACTCCGGCCAGCAGCAGCGCCATGCGTGCCAGGTTGCGGTTGTCTTCCCCGGCCTGGTTGGCGCAGCCGAGGATCACGTCGTCCAACTGCGCCCAATCCACCTGCGGATGGCGTTCCAGCAGCACGCGCAGCGGCAGGGCGGCGAGATCGTCAGCGCGCACCTGGGCCAGCGCGCCGCCATAGCGACCGATCGGGGTGCGCACGCCGTCGCAGATAAATGCCTGATTCATGCCTGATCTCCTAAAATACTGTGGCCGAGGCGGTGCGCGCGGCCGCGGAACCAGGCGACGGTTTTGCCCAGTTGGTTGACGATCTCGACGTCGTACAGCCCGGTGGCTTTGCCCTGGTGGCGCACCGCCGCGCTGGCGGTGAGGCGATCGCCGGCCAGTGCCGGGCGGACGAAATCGATGCTGCAGCCGGAGGCCACCGCCGCCAATCCCTGGCTGTTGCAGGCGTAGGCGAAGGCGGTATCCGCCAGGCTGAACAGCTGGCCGCCGTGGCAGGTCTGGTGGCCATTGAGCATCTGCGGGCCGACGGTCATGCTGACCTGTGCGTACCCTGCATCGACGGCGTCGATATGCATCCCCATCGCCTGAGCGCAGGTATCTTGCTGGAACATCTGTTCGGCGCAGCGCTGAGCCAGCGCGCGCGGCGTATTGGCGTTCATCGTTCGGCTCCTGAGAAAGAGGCGGGGGAAGCGTAGCGGCGCAGCAGTGGCATCGGGCGATAGCGCGCTTCGCCGTAATAGCGTTGCAGGTTTTCCAGCGTCGTCAGAATGTGGCGCCAGCCGAGCGCGGCGCCCCAGGCCAGCGGGCCGCGCGGATAGTTGACGCCGCGCAGCATCGCCAGATCGGTATCTTCGGCGCCGGCGACGCCTTTGTTCACCACGTCGAGCGCTTCGTTGGCCAGCATGGCCAGAGTGCGCATCGTCAGCAGGCCGGGATAATCCGGCAGTTGAATGACCTGCTTGCCGAGGGACTGCAGCAGGCGAATCGCGTTGGCATTGTGTTGCGCGCCGTTTTGCGCAGCGCAGCTGATGGCGATGGCGGAGGCATGCGCATAGTCGGCACAGAGATCGAACAGCACCACGGGCGTTCCACGTTCGTCGGCCAGTTGGCCGGCGGTTTTACCATTGGTTAACATCATTGTAACGTCGTCGATCGTGAGGTACGGGCTGGTCTGGCCAGGTTGTTTGATCGCCCCCGCATTTTCGATCAACAGTTCCGCCAAATCGGCCAGCGAAGACCAGTCGCCGTGCAGCGTGACGCGTTGCGGCGGCGCGGCCTGCGCCGGCGGCGCAAAGGCGATCATCTCTGCGGCGGGCCGTTGCGCGTCGTAGCGGTAGAAGCCGCGGCCGGATTTGCGGCCGAGATGTCCGGCGGCCACCAGCTCCTGCTGCACCAGTGAGGGGGTGAAGCGCGGATCCTGGTAGAAGGCCTGATACACCGAGTCGGTCACGGCGTAATTGACGTCCTGGCCGATCAGATCGGTCAACTGCAGCGGGCCCATGGCGAAGCCGCCGGCGTCGCGCATGACTGCATCCAGGGTGGCGGCGTCGGCCACCCGTTCCTCCAGCGCGCGCAGGGTTTCGGCGTAGAATGGCCGCGCCACGCGGTTGACGATGAATCCCGGCGTCGAGCGGCATACAACGCTCTGCTTACCCCAGCGCTGCGCCAGGGCCTGCAGCGCGGCGAGGGTCTCTACCCCGGTCTCCAGACCGCTGACGATCTCCACCAGCTTCATCAGCGGCGCCGGGTTGAAGAAGTGCAGCCCGGCCATGCGCGCCGGGCGCTGCAGTGCCCCGGCGATGGCGGTGATTGACAGCGAGGAGGTATTGCTGGCGAACAGCGCCGTGGGCGAGCAGACCGCTTCCAGATCGCGGAACAGGCTCTGCTTGATCGCCAGATTTTCCGCCACCGCTTCAATCACCAGTGCGCAGTCGGCCAGCTGCTCGAGCGAATCGGCGCATTCGAGGCGCGCCAGCAGCGCTTCGGTGGTCGCGGCGTCGGCCTTGCCGCCGTCGACCCGCTGGCGCAGGCGGCGAGCGAGATCGTCGATCGCGCGCTGGGCGGCGGCGGGCGCGATGTCGAACAGCCGCACCGGATGGCCGGCGGCAGCGGCCACCTGGGCGATGCCGATGCCCATGGTGCCGGCGCCGATCACCGCCACCTGGCCATTAAGAAGGGGCGCGTTCATGGCTATTTCCCGCTGAAATTTGGCGTGCGTTTGGCGAAGAACGCGCTGACGCCTTCGCGATAGTCGTCGCTGCGGCCCCCCAATCGCTGCAGATCGCGCTCCAGATCGAGCTGTTGATCGAGGCTGTTGGTGGCCGAGCTGTAGAGGGCTTTCTTGATTAGCCCCAAACCGTAGGTCGGCTGGGTGGCCAGATGGCGCGCCAGCGTTTGCGTGCGGTCGGCCAATTCATCCGCCGGCACCACCTGCCAGATCATGCCCCACTCCAGCGCCTGCTGGGCGCTGATTTTGTCACCCAGCAAGGCCATGCCCATCGCGCGGGCGTGGCCGGCCAGCCGTGGCAGGAACCAGCTGCCGCCGGAATCCGGCACCAGCCCCAAACGGCAGAACGACTGAATAAAGCTGGCGTTGTCGGCGGCGATGACGATATCGCACGCCAGGGCCAGCGCGGCGCCGGCGCCGGCCGCCACGCCGTTGACTGCGCATACCACCGGTTTCGGCAGGGCGGTCAGGCGGCGGATCAGGGGATTGTAGAAACGTTCGACCGACAGGCCGAGATCCGGCGCCTGTTGATCGGCGCTGACGTTGCGATCGTTGAGATCCTGCCCGGCGCAGAAACCGCGCCCGGCACCGGCGATCAGCAGGCAGCGCACGCTGTCGTCGCGCTCGGCTTGCGTCAGCGCTTCGCTCAGCTGGCGATGCATCTCGTCGTTAAAGCTGTTGAGCCGATCCGGCCGGTTGAGGGTCAGCGTCAACACGCCGGCGTCGAGATGGCTGAGAATCAATGCGTTATCCATAAATCAGCGCCCCTGATAGTTTGGCGTACGTTTTTCGAAAAAGGCGGCGATGCCTTCGCGGCGATCGTCGGTGGCGGCCAGGGTGACAAATTGCTGACGCTCCATCGCCAGCCCCTGGCTAAGGCCGATTTCCTCGGCCTGTTTCAGCGCCTGTTTGGCGGCGCGCAGCGCCAGCGGCGCCTGACGGCTGATGCGATCGGCAATCTGCTGCGTGCGTTCCAGCGTCAGGGCATCGACGCACACTTCGCTGAACAGGCCAGCCTGCAGCGCGGTGCGGGCGTCGATGGCTTCGCCGGTCAGCACCATCTGGCTGGCGCGCGCCTTGCCGACGCAGCGGATCAGGCGCTGGGTGCCTCCGGCCCCCGGCATCAGGCCGAGGGTGATCTCCGGCAGGCCGAAGCGGGCGCTTTCGCCGCCGATAACGATGTCGCAGGCCAGCGCCAACTCGCAGCCGGCGCCCAGGGCATAGCCGTTCACCGCCGCCAGCAGCGGCTTGCTGAACTGCGCCAGCCGCTGCCACAGCTGCGGACGGCGATCCGCCAGCGCGGCCGGCAGATCCTGCTGTTGCAGTTCGCGCAGATCGGCGCCGGCGGCGAAAAAGCGCGCCGCGCCGGCGATCACCACGGCGCCCACGCCGCTGTCGGCATCTGCCTGCTCCAGACGGGCAACCAGCTGTTCCAGGCACGGCGTGCTCAGGGCGTTGCGCGCCTCCGGGCGGTGCAGCGTCAGCGTGACCACGCGGTGTTGCTGCTGATGCAAAATAAAGGGGGTATCCATCGCGGCTCCTAGACGTCGAAGTCCAACACCACGCCGTCGCCTTTCGGCCACGACTGGCAGCTCAATACGTAGCCCGCCGCCAGCTGATCCGGCTCCAGGCTGTAGTTGACGCCCATCTCCACCTGGCCGGCCTTCAGACGGCATTTGCAGGTGGCGCACACGCCGCCTTTGCAGGCGTAGGGCAGATCGGCGCCCTGGCGCAGCGCGGCATCGAGAATGCTGTCGTCCTGTTCGCCGATCTCGATATCCAACCGGCGGCCGTCGAGCAGAATGGCCACCCGGGTAGCGTTGCGATCGCCGCTGTGGCGCGGGCGGGCGACCAGGCCGCCGGTGTTGAAGCGTTCACTGTGGATGTGATTGGCCGGTACGCCGGCCTGCTCCAGCACGGTTTGCGCGTCGTCCATCATCGATTCCGGCCCGCAGATAAAGGCGTGGTCATAGTCGCGGAAATCCAGCAGCGCGCCGCCGATCGCCGTCAGGCGTTCACGGTCGATGCGGCCGCTGAGCAGCGGGCTGTCGAGACTTTCCTGGCTGAACAGGTACAGCGGCTGAAAACGCTGCGGGTAGCGGTTTTTCAGATCCGACAGCGCCTCTTTGAACATCATTGAACGGCTGTTGCGGTTGCCGTAGATCAGGGTGAAGCTGCTGCCCGGTTCGAGCAGCAGCGTCGCCTTGATGATCGACAGCATTGGCGTGATGCCGGAGCCGGCGGCGATCGCCAGGTAGTTGCCGTGGCGCTCTGCCTGCGGCTGGTAGCCGAAGCGCCCCTGCGGCACCATCACCTCCAGTGCGTCGCCGACTTTCAGCATGCGGTTGACGAAGCCGGAGAAACGGCCCTGATCAATCGCTTTTACGCCGATCTGCAGCAGGCCTTCCTGCGGCGAACTGCAGATGGAGTAGCAACGCCGCAGTTCTTCGCCGTTGACTAGCGCCTTGAGCGTCAGGTGCTGGCCGGGGGTATAGCGGTATTGGTTTTGCAGCTCTTCAGGCACCCGCAGGGTGATGGCTACGGCGTCCGGCGTTTCGCGCTCGATGGCGGCGACGCTCAGGCGATGAAAGACCGTCATGGTGTCAGCGCTCCTATATGCATTTGAAATAGTCGAACGGTTCCCGGCAGTCGCAGCAGCGGTACAGCGCTTTACAGGCGGTGGATCCGAACTCGCTGATCTTCTCGCTGTGGGTGCTGCCGCAGCGCGGGCAGGCGACCGGGCCGTGGGCATGCGGCCGATCGCAGGTGTGGCCCTGCGGGGGCGCTACGCCGTATTGCCGCAGCCGCTCGCGGGCGTCGGCGTTCATCCAGTCGGTGGTCCAGGCCGGGCTGAGGCGAATGTCCACCTGCACCGGGCTGAAACCGGCGGCCGCCAGCCGCTGCTCGATAGCGTTGAGCAAAAATTCGGTGGCCGGGCAGCCGGAATAGGTTGGGGTGAAGGTCACGCGCCAGCCGCTGCCGTCGCGTACCACGTCGCGCACCATGCCCAAATCGGTGATCGACAGCACCGGCAGCTCGGGATCGCTGATCTGCTGCAGGCAGTGCCAAATCTGCGGGATTTCGGCGGGTTGCAAACGAGTGACGTTCATCGCGGCCTCCTACCACTGACTGTTTGGGTAGGCGCGCTGCAGGAACTGCATCTCCGCCAGCAACGGGCCGAGGTGTTCGCTGTGCTGACCTTGCTTGCCGCCGTGACGGAACGCCTGCTCAGCGGGCAGCGCCAGCGTCGCCTGCCGCAGCGTCTCTTCCACCTGCGCTAGCCAGGGGGCCTGCAGCGTGCGCGGATCGACGGCGATGCCTTGTTCCGCCAACGCCAGTTCCAACGCGTCGGCGTGGAACAGCTCGGCGGTAAAGCGCCACAGGTTATCCAGCGACTGTTGGATCTTGCGGTGGCTGATGTCGTTGCCGTCACCGAGGCGGATCATCCAGCCGTGGCTGAAGCGCAGGTGATAATCGGCCTCCTTCAACGATTTGGCGGCGATGGCGGCGATCTGCGCATCGCGGCTGCGGCTCAGCGCCTGGTGCAGCTGCACGTGGTAGGCGTCGAGCAGGAATTGGCGCACCAGCGTGTCGTTGAAACCGCCGTTCGGCTGTTCCGCCAGCAGCAGGTTATGGAACTGGCGCTCGTCGCGGCCGAAGGCCAGGCTGTCTTCGCTGCAGGGCGGCCCGGCCAGTTCGGCGGCGTAGCCCAGGAAGTGGCGCGCCTGGCCGAGCAGATCGAGACCGATGTTGGCCAACGCCAGATCGATTTCCAGTTCGGGCGCGTGGCCGCACCAGGCGCACAGACGCTGGGCGAGGATCAGAGGCGTGTCGCCCTGGCGGAGCAAATAGCTGATGCGCGGATCGTTAACCGTCATGGTCGCCTCTACATGTTCTTGATGCCGTCGGGGATGGTGTAAAACGTCGGATGACGGTAGATCTTGTCTTCGGACGGATCGAAGAACGCGCCGCGATCTTCCGGCTGCGAGGCGATCAGATGGCGCGATTGCACCACCCAGATCGAACAGCCTTCGTTGCGGCGCGTGTAGGCGTCGCGGGCGTTTTCCAGCGCCATTTGGTCGTCGGCGGCGTGCAGGCTGCCGACGTGGCGATGCGCCAACCCTTGTTTGCTGCGGATAAACACTTCATACAGCGGCCATTCAACGTGGCTCATGATCTCGGTTCCTTATGTTGGCTATGCGGCGGAAGCGGCGTTTTTCGCGGCGTGGGCCATGGCGCCGTCGCGCACCCAGGCGCCGTCTTCCCAGGCGCGGCGTTTGGCCTGCAGACGTTCGTGGTTGCATTGGCCGCGTCCTTTGATCACTTCATGCAGTTCGCTCCAGTCGATCTCGCCGAAGCGATAGTGGCCGGCGGCCTCGTCCCAGGTAAGACTCGGGTCTGGCGCCGTCATGCCCAGCGCCTCAAGCTGCGGCACGGTGTTGTCGACGAATTTCTGCCGCAGCTCATCGTTGCTGTGGCGTTTGATTTTCCACGCCATGCTCTGGGCGCTGTGAGGGGAGTCGGCGTCGCTCGGGCCGAACATCATCAGCACCGGCCACCAGAAGCGATCGATGGCGTCTTGCAACATCGTGCGCTGCGAATCGCTGCCGTGGGCCATCGCCATCACCGCCTCGTAGCCCTGGCGCTGGTGGAAGCTTTCTTCTTTGCAGATTTTCACCATCGCCCGCGCATAGGGGCCGTAGGAGGCGCGGCACAGCGCTACCTGGTTGACGATGGCGGCGCCGTCGACCAGCCAGCCGATCACGCCGATATCCGCCCAGTTGAGCGTGGGGTAATTGAAGATGGAGGAATACTTCATCTTGCCGTCGAGCATCTTTTGGTAGATGTCCTGGCGCGAACAGCCGAGGGTCTCGGCGGCGCTGTAGAGGTACAGACCGTGGCCGGCCTCATCTTGCACTTTGGCCAGCAGCACCGCCTTGCGGCGCAGCGTGGGGGCGCGCGTCAGCCAGTTGGCTTCCGGCAGCATGCCGATGACTTCCGAGTGGGCGTGTTGGCCGATCTGCCGAATCAGGTTCTGACGGTAGGCGTCCGGCATCCAGTCTTTGGCCTCAATGGCGATATCCGCCGCGATCTTGTCGTCGAAATGCTGCTGATATTGTGCGTCAGTTGTCATGCTCGCCTCTTGGTGATTCGTGTTTTTCACATTAGATATAAAAATGTGAATCACTTTAACTAACCATAAGGCTACAAACTGATAACAAAAAGATCAAACGAGATTCATGTGGTTTTGCGAGTTCACTCACAAGGTTTTTTGTTATTTTGTTGATTTAATTTGATAAATAAAACCATCAATTCCGTATTAATGACAGGGTAAGCGGCTTGAAAACGGGTTTTGTTCTGTTTTTGTTAAAATTTGATTTGGCGTTGACTGGCATTTATGTGATACGTAATTAAGCTGTAGGGTGAAAATTTATGAATTTTGGAGGGCACATGCAGCAGTTACACAGTTATCTATCTGGCGCCTGGGTGTATGGGCAGGGAGAGGGCCGCGAGATCCGTCACGCCGTGACCGGCGAAGCGCTGTACCAGGTCTGCTCCGACGGCCTGCCGTTAGCGGCGAGCCTGAGCTATGCCCGCAGCCACGGCGGCCCGGCGCTGGCGAACATGACATTCCAGCAGCGCGCCCAGATGCTGAAAGCGGTGGCGAAACACCTGCTGGCGCATAAAGAGGCGCTGTATCAGATTTCCTATCAAACCGGTGCGACGCGCAGCGACGGGTGGGTCGATATCGAAGGCGGCATCGCCACGCTGTTCGCCTATGCCGGCATGGCCGGCCGCGATCTGCCGGATGATACGCTGTGGCCGGAAGACGAGTTGATCCCGCTGTCGAAACAGGCGCAGTTCGCCGCCCGCCACGTGCTCACTTCGCGCCCTGGCGTGGCGCTGCACATCAACGCCTTCAACTTCCCGTGCTGGGGCATGCTGGAAAAACTGGCGCCGACCTGGCTGGCGGGCATGCCGGCCATCATCAAGCCGGCCACCGCCACCGCGCAGCTGACGCAGGCGATGGTCAGGCTGATCGTCGACAGCGGGCTGGTGCCGGAAGGGGCGTTGCAGTTGGTTTGCGGCGGCGTCGGCGACATGTTTGCGCACCTGGATTATCAGGATGCGGTGACTTTCACCGGCTCGGCGCAGACCGGGCAGCGGCTGCGTGCGCATCCGCGCCTGCTGGAAAAATCGATCGCCTTCACCATGGAGGCGGATTCGCTCAACTGCTGCGTGCTGGCGGAGGACGTGACGCCGGAGATGCCGGAGTTTGCGCTGTTCATCAAAGAAGTGTGCCGTGAAATGACCGCCAAGGCGGGGCAGAAATGTACTGCGATCCGCCGCATCATCGTGCCGGCGGCGCAGGTGACGGCGGTGCGTCAGGCCTTGTTGCAGCGCCTGGCGGGGGTGACGGTGGGCGACCCGCAGCTGGAGCCGGTGCGCATGGGGGCGTTGGTCAGCCACGAGCAGCGTGAGGATGTGCAAAGCAAGGTAGAGTTCCTGCTGCGCAATGGTTGCGAACCGCTCTGTGGCGCGGCGCTGGATAAGCTGGAGATCCTGGGCGACGGCGCGCGCGGTGGGGCGTTTTATCCACCGACCCTGCTGTATTGCGCCGATCCGTTCACCCATCAGGCGGTGCACGGCACCGAGGCCTTTGGGCCGGTGGCAACGCTGATGCCGTATGCTGATACCGAGCAGGCGATCGCGCTGGCGTTGCTGGGGCAGGGCAGCCTGGTGGGATCGCTGGTGACCGCCGATCCGGCGTTGGCCAAGCGCTTCATTCGCGCGGCGGCCTGCGCCCACGGCCGAATGCTGATTTTGGATGAACAGGCGGCGGCGGAGTCCACCGGCCACGGTTCGCCACTGCCGATGCTGGTACACGGCGGCCCGGGGCGCGCCGGCGGCGGGGAAGAGCTGGGCGGACTGCGTGCGGTGAAGCACTATATGCAGCGCACGGCGATCCAGGGCAGCCCGGCGATGCTGGCGGCCATCGGCGGCGAATGGGTGCGCGGCGCGCCGGTCGCCGAGCATCCGGTACATCCGTTCCGTAAATACTTCGAGCAGCTGCAGCTGGGCGACAGCCTGTTGACCGCGCGCCGCACCGTGACCGAAGCGGATATCGTCAACTTCGCCTGCCTGAGCGGCGATCATTTCTACGCGCACATGGACAAGATCGGCGCCGCCGATTCCCTGTTCGGCGAGCGAGTGGCGCACGGTTACTTTGTGGTGTCCGCCGCGGCCGGGCTGTTTGTCGATGCCGCCGTCGGGCCGGTGATCGCCAACTACGGCATGGAGAATCTGCGCTTTATCGAACCGGTGAAGATCGGCGACACCATTCAGGTGCGGCTGACCTGCAAGAAGAAAATCCGCAAGCCGCAAAAAACCGCCGAGGATCGGCCGCACGGCGTGGTGGTGTGGGATGTGCAGGTGTTGAATCAGGAACAGCAGCCGGTGGCGCTGTACAGCATCCTGACGCTGGTGGCGCGCCAGCAGGGGGACTTCGAGGCGTAATACGCGTTTGCCGCCGCCGGCAGGCCCGGCGGCGGCAATCTATTCAGATCAGCGGCTGACCGCGCAGCTGTTCCAGCACTTTCAGCGGCGAGCGCTGCGGATCCTGCATCTTGTTCACCGGCAACAGGAAGGTCTGTTCCAGCATAAACTGGCCGCCCATCGCGGCGTGCGGCGTTTGATCCGAGAAGCAAATCCAACTGCTGCCCGGCGGAAACGCCAGCGCCAGCTGCGGCCCCTGCTGCTGATAATCGCCGTCGGCCTTCATGGCGTCATGCAACTGCAGCATCAGGTGGTCATAATGGCTGCGGCGGGTTTTGGTGATGCGTACCCGGTGCTGCAGCCAGCTGCTGAAGGCGGAGTAGCGCGCCAGACGCGGCATGAAGCGTTGCGCCAGCTCAGGGAACGGTTCGCCGACGCGCCATTGGCGATGTTCACCGTGCGGATTGATGTTGGTGAAAATGCGCAGAATGCGTTCGCCGTAGTTCGGGCGCGACGGGAAAGCGTCAACGTGCAGGCGGCTGTCGTCTTTGCGCCAGGAACTGGTCGCCCGCCAGGCGGAAACCGGGTGCAAACGCAGGCTGCCGGTCGGATGGTGCAGCGCCTCCTGATACTCGGGCAACAGCCCGGCGATCAGCTGGCGGCACGACTGGTAATAGCGCTCCAGCAGTTGCTGAACCTGCTGCCGGCGTTCCGCGACGGCGACGCCGGTCAGCTTGCCGGACAGCGGCTGATAGCTGATGTTTTTGCGCTTCGGATCGACCAACGTCGGATCCAGCAGTGGCATTTCCTGTTCAGACAGGGTGAAGGCCAGCTCGGGCAGAAACAGTACCTTGCCCTGTTCCAGTTCGCTGACCGCGCTGGATGCTTCCGCTGCCGCCCATTGTCGCAACGGCAGCGTCAGGACGGCCTGTTCACGCATAATATCGCCAGTAGGCATGAGATCTCCTCGCAAATCTATATCGCTTTATTCCCGTCTTTCAGGTTGCCGCGTGATTGGCTGCACTGGCTTGCGCAGTGGCTGGCTGGAGCGGCGTCAGCAGGCCGCTCAATTGCAACGTGAAATTTGTGGGTTCTATTATGGATGTATCAGCAGGGCGCAGTGCGCCGAAGCGTGCGATGGCTTCCTGATAGAGAGAATATTCCCAATAAGGATATCACCGGCAATACCAATGAAAAGTAAACGAGGGCTAAACGGGGCTGCGCGTAGGCACGAATAATCAAAAATGGCACGAATTGTCTGCGGAATGGTGTATTTTTTATCTTATTGAATTGTAATGGAAATAAATATGCTGCTTATTTATTGGCGTTATTTCATTCAAATAGCAGGGCAAACCGGGGAAATAATGTTGCGGAGTGGAATTATTTCATCTTGTCGGGAATAAATCGGGCCGCCAAATTTGGAGACCCGATTATTGATTAAGCACCGTAAATGCAGTTTTTGCCTTTTTTCTTGGCCTGATACAGCGCGCTGTCCGCCTCATTGATAAAGCTGATCGGCGTATCGTTATACATATGTGGCACTTTGGCGCAGATGCCGATGCTGATGGTGACGATGCCGTGCGGGTTGCCCTGATGCGGGATCTTCAGATCGCGTACCGCCTGGATGACGCGTTCGGCGAAAATCAGTGCGCCCTGAATGTCGGTATCCGGCAGGATAATCCCCATCTCTTCGCCGCCGTAGCGCGCTAAAACGTCGTTGCTGCGGCACGCCAACCCTTTGAGCGTTTGGCCGATCTGCTGCAGGCACTGGTCCCCGGCGACGTGGCCATAGCTGTCGTTGTACTGTTTGAAATAGTCGATATCCAGCATCAGCAGCGCCACGCTGCGGTAGTTGCGCGAAGCCCGCGCCAGCTCGTTCTTCAGCGCGATATCAAACTGGCGGCGGTTGGCCAGCCCGGTCAGGCCGTCCAGCAGCGCCAGTTCTTCGAGCATCTGGTTGATGCTGGTCAGCTGATCGCGGGTGCGCATCAGCTCGGCTTCGGTTTGCATGCTGTGCTTGATTTGCCGCAGCAGCACCATGCCCATCGCCAACAGGATCATCAGCAGCGAGAGGCCACCGGCGGCGAACAGCCCGGCGTCGGTGCGCCAGTCCGCCAGCGCGTCGCGTTTCGACAGCCCGGCGGCGATCACCAGCGGAAAGCGGTTGACCCGCGAATAGCCGTAGATGCGCTCCACTTTGTCGTACAGCGAGGTGATGGTGGCGTTGCCGAATTCCGAATGCGGCAAAATTTCGCTGAACAGCACGCCCTTGGCGATGTTTTTACCGATCGACGCCGCCGAGTAGGGGCGGCGGTAAAGGATGGTGCCGTCCGCCAGCAGCAGGTTCAGCGAGGCGTCAGTGTTGAGGGCGAAGCTGTCGTAAAACTGGCGGAAATAATCGACGTACAGCGTCGCCAGCACCACGCCGCCAAAGCTGCCATCCGGGTGGTTGAAGCGCCGCGAAACGGGAATGATCAGATCGCCGGTGGTGCGGCTGCGGATCACCTTGCCGATGTACAGGCCGCCGCCGTCGCGGTTTTGATGGTATTTGAAGTAATCGCGATCGGCGTTGTTGGCGTTCTTGATGAATTTGCCCGAGGAGGTCGCCAGCCAGCGGCCGCGCGCATCGTAGAGAAACAGCCCATGCAGCTGCGGCAGGTTGCCGACCTGCGTCTGCATGACGCGCTGCAGCCGCGTCAGCTGCGATGGACCCAGCCCGTCGTTCTGGAGACGTTCGGTCAGATCGAGCAGATTGCCGTCCACCTGCATGAAAGTATCGTCGGCATGCTGCGCCAGCGAACGGGCGAGGTTGGCGGATTCATGCTCGGCGCTGCGCAGATCGCGCTGGTGCGCGTTCCAGATTTGCCAGCTGTTAAAGAGGATCAGCGTGGCGGCAACGATGATGACAAACACGCCGGCCTGAAATAATAATGGGGAGCTTTTAACGCTGCGCGGCGGCACGGCATCCTGTATGGGTTGCTGCTGAGTCATGTCACCCTTGTTGTTTGATTACTATTTAGTTCGAGTTAAGAGCAATCTTATATTTTATGCATAAACGCGCCAGACCTCTAGCCCTTAACGAGGCGATAAGGCGAAAGGGCGATCGCAACCCGCATTTGCGGCGGCGTGAACGCGAAGGAGTAAAAGGGCCATGTCGGATTACATCATTATCGCTTTACTGACGCTGGCGGTGTATTACCCCCTCACGCTGGGGGGGCTGGCGGTGATGATGTTCTTCGCCTGGCGGCGGCGCCGGTCGCCCTATTGGCGGTTGGGGTTGGTGCTGTTGACGGTGCTGTTCGTGCTGTTCGCCAAGGTGGCGTATGACTGGCACCGCTACAGCTAGCGGCGCCATGACGGGTTATTCGACGTTGATCATCCAGTTGACGCCGAATTTGTCGGTCAGCATACCAAAGCCTTTGGCCCAGAAGGTGGCTTGGTAAGGCATCGTCACCTGGCCGCCCTGCGCCAGATTGTCGAACAGTTTGCGTCCTTGCTCCGCATCGCTGGGGTTCAGCGACAGCGAGAAGCTTTTGTGAGAAGCGCCGCCGCTGTCATCTTGTGGGCAGCCATCGGAGGCCATCAGTACACCGTCGCCGATCAGCAGACGCGCATGCATGATCGCTTCAGGATTGGCGTCCTGCGGCCCGCCTTGGCGGGCTTCTTCGGGCATGTCTTTGAAGCGCATGACCATTTCAATTTTGGCATTCAACTGCTGTACATAGAAGTTAATCGCTTGCTCACAGTTACCGCTGAAAAACAAATAGGGTTGTACCAGCATGACATTGACCTCGGTTGTGGCCCGACAGGCAACGACCGGCCCTCGGGCAGGAAGAAATGGTTGCTGGCGGCAATAATTGCCGTCGGTGACTTATTAGTGTAGTTCCCCTGACGCAGAATGCTCGTGCGAGGTGAGCGCCTTCGCCGCCGGCAGGGCGGGCGAAGGCGCGAAGGCGGTTAATACAGCGAAGGTTCGCCGGGTGGGCGGGTTTTAAAGCGGCGGTGCAACCACATGTATTGATCGGGTGCCAGCAGCACCTGTTCTTCCACCACGCGGTTCATCATGGCCGCCGCGCGCGTTTCATCGTCCAGCGGGAAGTCCGTCAGCGGTGGCTGTACGATCAGCTCATAACCTTGCGCATGCGGCAGGCGGCGCGGCACGAATGGCACGATCGACGGCCGCCCCATGCGCGCCAGGATATAGGTGCCGGTCGTCGTGGCGGCGTTTTCCACGGCGAAGAACGGTACGAACACGCTGCTTTGCGGGCCATAATCGTGGTCCGGCGCATACCACAGGATTTCACCCTGTTTCAGGTTGCGGATCATGCCTTTGATATCTTTACGATCGATCATGAATTTATTCGAGCGTAGCCGGCCGCGGGTCTGCACCCATTCCATCAGTTTGTTATTGTGCGGGCGATGCACGCCGATGCCGGGGTTTTGCATGCCGAAGATGCGCGCACCCAGCTCCAGAGTGAGGAAATGCAGGCCGATCAGCAGCACGCCTTTCCCGTCCTGACGCGCCAACTGCATGTTTTCCATGCCGCTCACCTTAAACCAACGGGCGATGCGCCAGTCAGGCCAGAACCAGGCCATGCCGACTTCGAACAGGCCCATGCCGACGGACTCAAAATTTTTGACAATCAGCGCCTCGCGCTCGGCGGCGAGCATCTCAGGGAAGCAGAGTTCTACATTGCGGCGTGCTATTTGTACCCGGCGTTTCATCAGGCGCATGGCTATTCTGCCAAGGCCGTGTCCGAGTCGATAAATGAGCGGGTAGGGCAGTAACACCAAGAGATAGAGTATTCCCAGCCCTATCCACAGCAACCAATAACGAGGGCGCAAGAATTTGCGCTCAAAGCGTTGGTTAGAAAGCATTTTTTCTATGATTCCTTTTCTTTCCCAATGGGACCTTAACCCAAATTTTTATAAGGCGAATAGTAGAACATTTCGTGCTAAATAGGATTTTCCATTAATGCTTTTTTTTCACTTTATTTAAGCGCAGGCGAAAAATGGAGTGAGATAGGATTTTTACCGAGGGAAGGGAAGATATTTTCCGCTATTTCAACCGGCTGGTGCAATTGAAAAATAAAGACACAATTAAGCGCATCGCAAAAGTGACAACTGCTATGTAACCTTAATGAAACAGTAACGCGACGGAACCGTCCCAAACGGCGGCCAGTGCGTACAGTAGCGCGAGAATCAGGACAAAGGGGGCATTGAACATGGATGTTTCCTCCATGAGGATTTGTTTAAAGTTTAGCCTCTCGAGATGACGGTAGGATGAAGTTAGATCGTTTTTTGTACGGTGAAATTCAGACGGACGGAAATGGGTAAACCGCTGATTTTTTACTATAGTCATAGTGTGAAGTTGTGCGTTTGTCGGCGTACGCCTCTGCATTGAGCGGCAGCGGGCAGGTTGCCCAGAGCAAGATCGCGGAGCGGACGGCGCCTGGCGCGAAACATGTGACGAGATTCTCAGAGGGTTGGTCTGTAAGGATTTGACATGTCATATGAAAATGACGAACTAAACGGTGTTGAGCAACCGAGCGACTACGTGAAAGCCACCGCCTGCGAAGTGCGCAGCGGTGTAAAAGCGGCGCTCGAGCAATCATGTGCCTGCCTTAAGGATAACCCTTGGGCGGGGATAGGCGCCGGCGCCGTCGTGGGCCTGGTAATAGGATTTCTGTTAGGCAAAAGGTAATAGGGAGAGTAAAGATGGGCATCATTTCCTGGATCATTTTTGGTTTAATCGCCGGTATCCTGGCCAAGTGGATTATGCCGGGCAAAGACGGCGGCGGCTTTATTGTGACCGTTATATTGGGGATCGTGGGCGCCGTCGTCGGCGGCTATATCAGCACCTTCTTCGGTATGGGCCGCGTTGACGGTTTTAACCTGGGCAGCTTTGTGGTGGCGGTAATCGGTGCCCTGGTGGTGCTTTTTGTCTACAGGAAGATCAAAGGCTAAGCAGCCGTTGCTCAACAGGGTCGCCGCGGCGGCCCTTTTTCGTGAAATCAATCCGGCGGTGCGGCGCGGGCCGTACCGGCTGAAAGGGGAATATCATGGGTCTGTTCGATAGCGTATTGGGTAACATTCTGGGTGGCGGCGCCAACGGTAAAGGCATCGACTACATCGCCATTATGCAGTGGGTTGAGCAACAAGGCGGCCTACAGGCCATTTTGGACAAATTCCGTCAGGGGCAGTTCGGCGATATCGTCGGTTCCTGGCTCGGCAATGGCGAAAATCAGCAGATTACCGGCGATCATGTGCAGCAGGCGTTGGGTAGCGATGCGATCAACCAACTGGCTGAAAAGCTGGGCATCGATCCTGCACAAGCCTCCAGCACCATTGCACAGTTCTTGCCAACGGTCGCGGATGCCGCCTCGCCAAATGGTGAAGTGCAGCAAGACAGCAACGAACTGGGCGACATGGTCGGCAAACTGTTCAAATAATGATTAGGCTCCCGGCATCTGGCCGGGAGCATTCACTCCGCTAATTCCCTCGATCGCCGTCAACGCTTGCTGCAGATGCGCCACCCAGGCGCGCACTTTCTCCGGAATAAATCGTAAGGCGGGATAGACCGCGTGCAGCGCCATGGGCGGGTAGCGGTATTCCGGCAAAACGGGCACCAGCGCCCCCGTCGCCAGCTGCTCGGCGATTAAAGGCCGTTGGGCGCCGCCGATACCGGCTCCAGCCTCGATGGCGGCCAGCAGCGATAGCGTATTGTTGGCGCGGAACGTGGGCCGCAGAGCAACCATCTCGGGGCCATGCGGCCCGAACAGAGTGAGCGTATCGCCGTCGTTCAAGCCGCTGTAACGAATGTGCGCATGTTTCGCCAACTCCGCCGGCGAACGGGGCGTGCCATGCTTGTCCAGATAGGCCGGCGATGCCACCAGCAGGCGTTGCAGCTCGCCCAAACGTTTCGCCACCATACCGGGCGCATGGAGTTCACCGAAGCGCAGCGCCACGTCGATGCCTTCGCCGATCACGTCGGCGCGGCGATCGTCCAGCAGCAGTTCGATGGCGAGGTTCGGATGACGTTGCTGGAAAGCGATGGCCAGCGGTGTGACGTGCAACTGCCCGAATCCGGTAGGGGCGTGAATGCGCAGATTGCCCTGCAACTGGTGGTGCTGGTCGTGCAGTGCGTCTTCCGCTTCGTCGACCGCCGCCAGAATCGGTTTGAGGCGCTGATAATAACCGCTGCCGGCATCGGTCAGCGTGACCGCCCGGGTGCTGCGAAACAGCAGCTGGGCCCCCAGTTGCTGCTCCAGGCCGGCGATTTGCTGACTGACCGCCGGCTGCGTCAAACGCAGATCGCGAGCGGCGGCCGATAGACTGCCCAGTTCGGCCACTCGCATAAAGGTTTTCATTGCGTTCAGCTTATCCATGTCGATCTTGCCTATAGATTTTTCTTATAAGTGTTAGTGGAAATCCTCTTCTACCGCAAGTATTACTAATCAATAACACTCAGGGTATCGATAACCTGAGGAGTGGCAAGATGAATGCAAAGCGACAGGCATTGGTGATCGGCGCCAATGGCGTGATTGGGCGCCGATTGATTGAGGAGCTGATTGATCAAGGTTGGCAAGTGGTGGGCGTCTCGCGCCGGGGGGGCGAACCGGCGTCTGGGGTGCGCCACCTTCAGGTTGATCTGCTGGATGCGGCGGCGACGCGGGACGCGCTGCGGCCGCTGAGCGCGATTAGCCACGTTTTCTATGCCGCCTATCAGGATGCGCCGGACTGGGCGGGGCTGGTGGCGCCCAATCTGCAGATGTTGCAACACGTCGTCGAGGGGCTGGAGCCGGTCGCGCCGGCGTTGGAGCATATCAGCCTAATGCAAGGTTACAAAGTGTATGGCGCGCATTTGGGGCCGTTTAAAACGCCGGCGCGCGAAAGCGACGCCGGGCATATGCCGCCGGAGTTTAACGTGGCGCAGCAGCAGTATCTGGCGCTGTGCCAGGCAGGCAAGCGATGGCGTTGGAGCGCCATTCGTCCGAGCGTGGTGGGGGGCTTCTCTCTTGGCAATCCGATGAACCTGGCGTTGAGCATCGCGGTTTATGCCTCAATCAGTAAAGCGCTCGGGCTGCCGCTGCGCTTTCCCGGTAAGCCAGGCGCTTACCACAGTCTGCTGGAAATGACCGACGCCGGGCTGTTGGCGCGCGCCACGCTTTGGGCGGCGACCGAGCCGGCGGCGGCCAATCAGGCGTTTAATATCAACAACGGCGATCTCTTTCGCTGGAGCGAGATGTGGCCGAAAATCGCCGCTTACTTCGGGCTGGAATGCGCGCCGCCGCTGCCGATGCCGCTGGAGAGCACGATGGCGGACAAAGCGCCGCTGTGGCGAGAGCTGGTGCAACGGCACCAATTGACCGAACCAGACTATCGCGCGGTGGCCGGCTGGCGTTTCGCCGACTTCGTCTTTTCCTGGGACTATGACATGTTCGCGGATGGCAGCAAGGCGCGGCGTTTCGGTTTCCATCAGTTTGTCGAAACCGAAGCCATGTTTTTCTCGCTGTTCGAGGAGTTCCGCCGCCGCCGCATCATTCCCTGAGCGTGGCATCGGTTTCCCCGCAGCACAGGCTGCGGGGAATGGCCTCAGAACGTCAGCATGATCTTGCCGATGTGCTCGCTGGACTCCATCAGCGTATGCGCGGCGGCGGCCTGCTCAAGCGGGAAGGTTTTAAAAATTTGCGGTTTCAGCACGCCGCGCTCCAGCAGCGGCCAAACCTTCTCGCGCAGCTCGGCGGCAATCTGCGCTTTGTCCGCCACGCTGCGCGAGCGAAGCGTCGACCCGGTATGGGTCAGGCGTTTCAACAGCAGCGGCATCAGATTGAGCTCTTTTACCACGCCGTTTTGCGTGCCGATTTGCACGATGCGGCCTTCCATCGCCGCAGCCTGATAGTTTTTGGCGACATAATCGCCGGCGATCAGGTCGACGATGACGTCGGCGCCTTTGCCGTTGGTGGCGTCTTTGGTACGTGCGACAAAGTCTTCGCTGCGGTAATTAATCGCCACGTCGGCGCCCAGCGCCAGGCTGGCCTGACGTTTCTCTTCGGATCCGACGGTGGTGATCACCTGGGCGCAGAAGGCTTTCGCCAGCATGGTGGCGACCGTGCCGATACCGGAGGTGCCACCATGGATCAACACGGTTTCGCCGGCTTTGAGATGACCGCGCTGGAACACGTTGACCCAGACGGTAAAGAAGGTTTCCGGCAGTGCGGCGGCCTCGGTCAGGCTCAGACCCGCCGGTACCGGTAGCGCATTGCTTTCATGCACGGTGCAGTATTCCGCATAGCCCCCCCCGGCGATAAGGGCGCAAACCCGATCGCCGAGCGCGAAGTGGGTCACGCCTTCACCGATGGCCACCACTTCGCCGGCAATTTCCAGGCCGGGGATATCCGAGGCGCCGGGCGGTGGCGCATAGTTCCCCTGGCGCTGCAGCACGTCGGGACGGTTAACGCCAGCGGCGGCGATTTTCACCAGCAGTTCGCCCGCCTGTGGCTCGGGTACCGGGCGTTCGGTGACAACCAGAACCTCGGGGGCGCCCGGTTGGCTAATCTCAATCGCTTTCATCGTGCCGGGCTGCGCTGCATTTGTTGACATGGTCACTCTCCTCATCGTGGCGGACGTGGTTATCAGGCTGAACGCCCGCAATAAAGTCTGCTATTAGCTTAGCGAAATCGAAGGAGGTGCGCGTGGTCGAATAGAGCGGTTTTGCGAGGAGGAGAGGACGCCGCCGCGATGGGCGGCTGGATATCAATCGTTAGGGGGGATGCGGAAGCCTTTCAACGAGACGATAAAATGTTCTTTCCCTTTGGAGATCTTGGCGCCTTTATCGCACCACAGGCTGGCAAGCTGGAAGAAGTCATCGCTGCCGATATCGTAGGCCAGTTCGATTTTCTTGGCTGTGCCGGCGCGGATGAGCTTTTCTGCTTCCTGATGGTTTGCAGCTTTAATTATGGTCATGGGCGAAATCCTTGGTGTTAAGCCAGAGCGGATAATCGCGAATCATCATATGGCCATAGTGTGACAATTTTGTGATGAAAACATGACGGTCCACGAAGGTGCGGCGTGCGGCGTGCCGCGCCTTCGCGGTGAAAATGCGTTATCGATTACCGATCGTGCGGGCGAACGAATGTGCTTTTTTTCTGAGATTTGAAATGCTTATAGAGCGAATAGCCCGCAATGCCGGCTAAGACAGCCAAGAGGGCAAGGGATCCTGTGGCCATGAACATCACCTCCGAATAAGAATGGCAAGGAGGCGTATTTGTGACATTCATCACTTTACGGGGCAATGATAGCAATCTGTAATCGGGAAACTGGCATGAGGGAGGAGCAAAAAAAAGCGCCTATAGGGAGGCGCATAAAGATTTGCAACACAGCTTGTTGTGTTCAACACCAGGAGGAGTGGTGAACTGGCGCTATTCTATGCAGCGGCGAGGGCGGCTGATATAGGTATTACTCCGAAAGCGGCGCTACCACTCATAGCCCAACTGGATGTTGTAATCGGGATCCTGGTTGGTGGAGTAAGGATCGGATTGGCGGCGGCGATCGGTTTTCATCACCGGGCCTTCATACGCGGGATAAGGTTTGGTGCGCGGTTTGCTGCAGCCCGGATGATCGCATTCGATATCGACGCGAAAGCCGTTCTTGTCGCGTGCCTCTGCCCAAGTAATCGGCGGTTTCGCCGCCTTAGGGGCTGGCCCTGACGGTGCTGTCGGCTTGGGAGCGGGAGTCACACTGGGTTCTGGAGCTTGATAATTCAGCTCCAGTGCACTCTGCGGAGCGCTGTAAGCGGCAAAGGCCAGCAGGGCGGCGGCACTGGCAGTTGGTAAGGTAAGCCATCTCGGCATGATGAATCTCCCTGAATGATTTCTGTAGGCAACTATAAAACAGCAGAACGAGAATTACTATCATTTACCTTGGCTGTTACGGGGGGCCAGGCGGTGATTCTATCGACCGACAGGGTCAAATCCTGTGCGTTTAGCCGAGATTCACGCCCCATCACGGCGAAAAAGGTTGCTATTGCCGCTCGCTCATGAGTTAATGATGTCGGCCTGTGGTACAGACCTATTTATGCACGACATTTTGAGTAAAGTAGTTCAAATTTAAAGCGTTATCCCGGATAGCCCTTCTCTGACGAATTTCCTTTCCAGTGCCTCCATAAGTAACTGATGACCGGCTATCTCGCCCATGGCGGCTAACATTATTATTGAAGGAAATTAGACATGTCCAACATGATCAAAGGTCAAGTGAAGTGGTTCAACGAAGCTAAAGGTTTTGGTTTCATCACCCCAGCAGACGGCAGCAAAGACGTATTCGTACACTTCTCTGCTATCCAGGATCAAGGCTTCAAGACCCTGGCTGAAGGCCAGAACGTACAGTTCTCTATCGAGAACGGTGCGAAAGGTCCATCTGCGGCTAACGTTACCGCTATCTAATTGGCGTCTACCGCTGATTGAAAAGAACCCGCTGCGGCGGGTTTTTTTATGCCTGCAATTTGGCAGCGCGTAAAAAAAGCCCGCAAGTCTGCGGGCAAAAGTTCCTTGTTACTTCATTTGCGAGCGCTTCTCTGGGGGGAAACGCCTGAAGACAGGCTACGCGAGACCGGCTTAAGATTCTGCGGCCAAACCGTTAAGAAAGTGAAAATCCAGGCGGCTGCTACGCTGATAGCAGAGGCCGGCAGGGCTGGAGTGGTGTCCATCGCCCTCGCTTTTGTAATACACTGACGGCAATCGCAAATAATGGGGAAGGGTATGCAGGTTAACGATCGAGTGACGGTAAAAACAGACGGAGGCCCGCGGCGTGAAGGCGTGATTTTGGCCGTAGAGGTGTTCAACGAAGGCACCATGTATCTGGTTTCTCTTGACGACTACCCGGCGGGCGTATGGTTTTTTAATGAAATCGACAGCCGTGACGGCACGTTTGTGGAGCCCTGCCGCGAGCACGGGCAGTAACTTAGGTTAATCTCATTAATTTGCTAATGAAATTGTCCATTTTGAGATTATTTCATTGCGGTAAGATTTTTTTTATCGGCGGCAAAAAAATACCCGTTGCGCTAGCGGGGGATAACGCAGCAGGTATTTTTTTGTGGTTCCAGCGGCTGCTATCCAGATGACATTATCACCGGGTATTTAACGGCTGGTAAAACAGAGCGGGGGCGTTCTCTGTGGTTCAGCGGCTATTGACGAATATTCCACTGGTCAATGTATCGGTCAAACGAACAACGTGATAAATGATCTGCTTGTTGTGCGTTTTTATTTTCCGCTTGATGTTTCCCTTGTGGGAAGAGACCGTTTTGGCCTTTATTTGCATCTGGTCTGATATCTGGATGGTACCTTGACCGGACATCCACATGCGTAGCATGTTCGATTCAGTCTGGCTCAGCGTTACCGGCGTTTGATCCAGAGAGGATTTCTCCGTACGGAGGGACGTTCTCTCGAGATAGTGACTAAGTAGCTGATTCATAGTCTCTGGTTTGATGGATTTTGACGATATGATGACGTTCTTGCGAACATATAAATAATCGTCGAAATGTACGTTGGTAATGGCCATGAAGATGAAGAATAACGTATCCGGGTGCAGTGAAATCACCCGTTTTATTCGCTCGGTGGCGTTTGCTTCGTGGATGAAGCAGTCCTCGTTAATAAACACCAGGCTCGGATTTAACTTGCTGCATTTTTCATGCAGGCTGTCAATGTCCTCGATGGCATTAATATGGCGCCTCTTCACGCCATGCGAAGTCAGATAGTCGGTTAACCCCAATCTGGTATAGCTACATGAATCCATGATAATCGTTGGCATATCGCACCCCCACTTAAATCCGTTTTACTGCGGTAATATGAGAAAAAGCCTAAAAAGCCGAAAGGCAAAATGGAACAATAATTCAGTGTAGCGAGTGTTCTATCAATAAACACGACGGCACTCAATGATATTTTCATACTAAACTTATTAATTGCATGAATCTATAAGTTTGGCTTAAGTCAGGGCGATCTGCTGCTCGTCCAGCTTAGGCATGTTGAGCCTGATTTGCGCTTGGCGCCCGTGCCTGTCTGCATTGCTTGCCGCTAATCTGTTCATCATGTCACGAAACAAAATTTTAGTTTGCTAGGAAAAGTCTTAAAAAAAATTCATGTGTCGTTTTTTTGATGTCTTTCAGCGCGTTTTTTGAGTGGTCAAAAATCGCTCCCTCTGGTGTTTTTGACTTTTTACATATAAAAATCATTATCTTATAGATGTTTTTGCTCTCTATGCTAATGATAAGTACTTCTTTTTTTATCATAACAACAAACAAAAGTTAACATTATGACCGGAATGTGTAGCTTAATTGTTGCTATAAATCACCGTTTTACAATGAGTTATATAGATATTTATTTCGCATGAAATAGTTTTCGTGAATGTTTAACGGTGATTGAGTGATTTCTCTAAACTATCATCCTGCAGTCCGATCCACGGGGAGGAATGGCAGGTCGGAGTTGTCTCTGGCCCGCGTTGGTTTTAACTTGCCTCTCCACCTTTCAAAAACAGGATGTCGCGGTGAGACAGAATCAGTATGGGCAGCCGATAGGTGAGGCCCTTCCTCATTGGCAGCCGGCAGGCATACCCGGGCACACGCCGCTGCAAGGGCGGTTTTGCCGCCTCGAACCGCTTAACCTCGCGCGCTGGGGGGATGCGCTTTATCAGGCTTACCAAACCGCTGAGGACGATCGTGACTGGACCTATCTGTTTTGGGAACGGCCGCAGTCGCACGCAGATTTCCAGCGTTATCTTCAGGCGCAGGTGTCCAGCGCAGACAGAAACACGATGGTGGTGATCGATCAGACGAACGGGCACGCCGTGGGAACCTGCGCTTTTTTACGCATCGATCCTGGCAACGGCGTGGCCGAACTGGGCACCATCAACTGGTCGCCGCTGATGAAGCGCAGTGCGCTGGGTAGCGAGGCGATTTTCTTGATGCTGCGGCATCTTTTCGACGATCTTGGCTACCGGCGCTGCGAATGGAAATGCGATAGCCTCAATCTGCCTTCACGCCAGGCCGCCGAGCGCTTGGGTTTCCGCTATGAAGGCACGTTCCGCCAGGCCGTCGTTGTTAAAGGACGCTCGCGCGACACCGACTGGCTGTCGATCGTTGATGGAGAATGGCCGGCACGATACGCGGCGTTTGCCGCCTGGCTGTCGCCGGATAACATCAGCGAAGACGGGCGGCAAGAACGTCGTTTGCAGGCCTTCCAACTCGGGTAATCGCCGCGCGCGTTAGGCCGTTTCCGCCAGGCAATGGCGCAGCGAGTCCAACGTCAAGCGGATGTCCTGTTCCTCTGTCATCCAGTTGACCAGCGCGGCGCGGATCCCCGGCTGGCCGTTGTAACGCGTAGGGGTGCAACGCACCACGCCATGCCGGCTAAGGCGTTCGAGAAAGCGATCGCGCGCCGCTTCGCTCTCACCCTGTGGATGACTGAGGGCGAAGCACACCACGTTCAAATTCACCGGCGCCAGCAGATGGAAACCGTCATCGGCCGCTAACGCCGCCCCCAGCGCCTGCGCCAGTTCGACGTTGCGCTCGACGATATCTCGTATACCGCTGCGACCATAGGCTTTCAGCGTCAGCCAAAGCGGCAAGGCGCGGAAGCGGCGCGAATTTTCTGGCGTCAGATGCAGATAGTTGTCTGGCCGCAGCGTCGGTGCTTCCAGGTAAGCCGAATGGTTCTGAAATACCTGCATTTGCAGATCCAAATGGCGGGTAAATTGGATCGCGCTGTCATAAGGCACATTCAGCCATTTATGCGCATCGACGGTGATGGAATCGGCATGCTGCCAGCCCTCGAGCTTTGAGGCGTATAGCGGTGAGCAGGCCGCCACGCCGCCGAATGCCGCATCGACATGCAGCCAAAATGGATAACGCTCCCGCAGCGCCAGCAGCTGCGGCAGATCGTCGAAAGCGACAGTGTTGACCGTACCGGCGCTGGCCAGTACCAACGTTGGCTGGCCAGCGCCGGCGGCGAGCTGCCGCGCCAGCGCTTCCATATCCATGGCTTCAGACTCCGGCAGGCTGGCGACGATCGTCAACGCCTCGCGGCCGATGCCGAGCATGCTGAGCGCCTTCACGCTGCTGGAATGCGGATTGGCCGCCAATACCCGGATGGGGCCCAGCGCCGCCAGGCCTTGTTGGGCGATATCCACGCCTTGCTGTTGTCCCAGCCACTGCCGGCCAATGGCCAACCCGGTGAAATTGGCCATGGTCGCGCCGCTGACCAGGCTGCCGCTGAACGTTTCCGGCAGACCCAGCAGGGATTTCAACTGCGTCACGGCCGCCAGCTCGATCGTGGCTGCAATGGTATCATGGCTGAGCAGGCTATTTTGGTCTGTCACGCTAACCAGCCAGTCCGCTGCGACCGCCGCCGGGGTGCCGCCGCCGGTGACGAAGCCGAAATAACGCGGGCCGGCGCTGGCGGAAATGCCGGCCTGATAACGTTGCCAAAAGCGCTCCAGCGCTGCCAGGGCGCCTTCGCCGTTTTCCTCCAGCCGATCGTCGCCCGGTTGCAGCTGCTGATGCTCGAGCGGTGGGCAGACCGAGCGTTGCTGCAGCCCGGCCAGGAAATCCTCCGCCAACTGGCGGGTGTGGTCGAGGATCTGCGGAAACTGCGCGAGGTCCTGTTGTAAACGTGGGTGCATGGTGGCTCCGAAAGCGTCAGGGATGATGGGGTAAACATAGAGCATTTGCCTGCCGGTCAAAATCGATGAAAAATAACCTTTTTGGATAGCCTGGTTAACCAATGATGAATGAACGCATTCCCTTGCATGTCTTGCCGACCTTTGCGATCGCCGCCAGGTTGGAAAATTTGCGCGCTGCGGCGCAACAGGTGCATTTGACGCACGGCGCGGTCAGCCAGCAAATTCAGTTGCTGGAGCAGGCGGTCGGCTATCCGCTGTTTGAACGGCGCGGGCGCGGTGTACGCCTGAATGCCGCCGGGCGAGAGTTGTTGGCGGCGGTAGAGCCGGCGCTGCAGGCACTGCAGCAGGGCGTCGCCCGCGCCCGGCGTGCGGCGACAAGCCAGACGCTGCGTATCAGCGTGTTGCCGTCTTTTGCCCATTATTGGCTGTTGCCGCGTCTGCCTGCTTTTCATGAGGCCTGCGCCGATATTGCGCTGGATATTGATGCGTCGCTGGCGCTGCAGGATCTGTCGCAGCGAGGGTTCGATGCGGCGATCCGTATCGGCAGCGGTCAATGGACGGGGCTGCAGGCGCAGCGCATCGCGTCGGGTGACGTGCTGCCGGTCGCTTCGCCGGATATGGCGCGAGAATGGAGGGCGGCGTTCGAGAACGGTGGCGATATTCCGTTGCTCGAGCACGACGTCAGTCCTTGGCGCGACTGGTTCAACGCGCAGGGGCGGCCGTTATGCGGGCGACAACAGGCGTTATTCAACGATGCCGGATTGCTGATTCGCGCGGCGGAGCAAGGGTTTGGCATCGCGTTGGCGAAAAAGCTGCTGGTGCAGGATGCGCTTGACGCGGGGAGACTGGTGGCGTTGGCCGCGCCCCGTCGTCTGAGCGATGACGACGTTTACCTGGTGTGGCCGCAGACCGCCGGGTTGACGCCGGCGGTTACCCGCTTGCTGCAGTGGCTTCAGCGACAGTTGGCGGCGATTTAGCGGCGTAGCCATTCCGGTTGCGAGGTGCCGAGCGTAGTCGCCGGCAGCGCCCATTGCAGCGCCGTACCCTGCAGGCTTAACGGGGCGCGCAGGCGTTGCGCGGCCCCCCAGTAAGTCAGTTCTGTTTCCGGGTTCTCGTCGGCGGGGCCGGCCGGTGCCAGCGGTTCCGGTCGATAATCTGCCGAACAGGGGTGCGCCAGCAGCAGTTGCGCCGTGCGCGCCAGCGACAGCCGCGCGTGGTAGCCGGTACCGCGGCTCAGGCGCTGTGTCATACCGGTCAGCACCGCTGCCGCCATCAAATAGCCGGTGGCGTGATCCAGAGCCTGTACCGGCAGCGGCACCGGCAAACTGGCGCTGCGCCAAACCATACCCGCCTCCGCCAACCCGCAGCTCATCTGTACCAGGCTGTCGAAACCGCGCCGGGTCCGCCACGGCCCGCTCCAGCCGTAGGCATTCAGGCAGACGTCGATCAGGCCCGGCGCCAGCGCGCGTCTTTCCTCCGCGCCATAGCCCAATTTCTCCAACGCACCGGCACGGTAGCCGTGCACGAGCACGTCGGTGTTTTTCAGCAGATGTTCAAACGTATGGCGATCGCGCGCATTGGTCAGATTGAGGCGTGCGCTGCGCTTGCCCAGCATCACCTCGTGCTCGACGCCGGGTTCATCCCAGCCGTAGGGATCGATGCGCAGCACGTCGGCGCCCAAACCGGCAAGAAAACGGGTGGCGATCGGCCCGGCGAGAATGCGCGTCAGATCCAGCACCCGCACGCCGTGCAGCGGCCGGGCGACGGGTAGCGCCCAGCCCGGCGGTGGCGCTTCCGGCTGCAGCGAGGCGTGGATAAGCGGTTCGAGCGCTACGCTTTTGCCTTGAATATGTTGTCGCCACGCGGCCGCCGAGCGCATTTGGGCCGCGCAGCCGCCGGCCTCGATCACGGCTTCCTCCAGCTCGCTTTTTTTCCAGTCCAGCACACGTTTCGCCAGCGTACCTTTATCCGATGCCGAACCCAGCACCTGTTCCACCGCTCGCCGATGGTGCGGCGCATTGGTATGCAGACGTATCCAGCCATCCGCCGTCGCGTAGTCGCCGGCCAGTGCGTCCCAGGCCGCAGGCAGCGTCCATCCCAGCGGCCGCAGCGTCCAGCCGAACCAGAGCGAGGCCAGGCGTTGATCGATCCAGACCTGCGGCGCGTCGGCGGCCTCGTAGCGAAGCAACTCGGCGCAGGCCAAACCGGCGGCGCTCCAGGCGGCGGTCGCCAATTCTGTGACGGGAAAAGCCGAAGGCAATGCGCCGACGCCGCTAACGGTTAACCGGTCGGTAGGGGCGGGGCGCTGCCCCAGGCTTTGCCAAATCTCGTCGAGCAGAGTGTGGATCAGAGGCGTCATCGGCCACTCCTTGCGGATCGTCGGAAATATAGCCTAGCGTAGCCCACCGCCGGCGACCTTGCTAAGGCGTAACGTCGAATGTGCGGCCGTCGGCCAGTTTGGCGCGCAGGCTGTGGGCCGCGATGACAGCGAAAGGCTGCGCGTAAAGTTGGCGGCCAGCGTCGAACCGTCGCTAAAGGTCGTCTGCTGCACCCAGCCGTCCCGATCGAGCCAGCGGAAGTCCAACAACGCTTTGTCCCACAGAGCCTGATGCAGCGGCCGGAAGGCGGCGTCGGTGCCCAATGTTGGCACCTTCTATTTGTGACATCGAAATATAATCGCCGTATTCCAGTTTATTTTTCGTTTAATAAATTAGCCTTTACTTCATTATCCGACGTCACTATACTCAGCCAAAATTTCGGTGGAGAAACCCAATTGGACAGTTGTAGTTGTAATAAAACAAATAAGGCAAGCTGACCAATTCTCTTCTGATTTGTTGCTTGCCGTTATCGGCGGGCAGCACCCCTCTCCAGTTATTTCTGAGCTGTGCATACCCGAGTAATAAACGTTTCCTGATGCCTGACGGTTTCAGTTGAATCGAGTTGGACGTTATTATGGTATTTTGCAGCCACAGCCTTTTCCCTCCAGGCACGACACGCTGATTCGCTGATTTATTTTCAGCGCGCTTTCGCGTGTGCTAAACAGCACATGATTTTATCTCCTGCGGTTAATTAAGGGGACAGTCATGGCTATGACTCCTTTCGTTTTAAATTTATTGCTGGCGATGTGCCTGGGTGCGGTCATTGGCGCCGAGCGCCAGTGGCGCCAACGCATGGCCGGCCTGCGCACCAATGCGCTGGTGGCGACCGGTGCGGCGGTCTTTATTCTCAGCTCCATGTCCACCGATCCGGCCAGCGCCGGCCGGGTGGCTGCGCAGATCGTATCCGGTATCGGTTTCCTCGGCGCCGGCGTTATCATGCGTGAAGGGCTGAACATTCGCGGCCTTAACACCGCCGCTACGCTGTGGTGTTCGGCGGGGATCGGCGTCCTGTGCGGCCTGGGCCAGCATTGGGATGCGGTGGTTGCTACGCTGGTGATCCTGTGCGCCAATATCCTGCTGCGCGAAGCCGCGCAGCGTATCAATCTGCAGCCGCACCAGCAGGCAACCGATCTGGAACTGTGCTATCGCATTCAGGTGACCTGCGGCGAGCAGGACGAAATTCTGGTGCGCACCCTGATTCTGCAGGCGCTGAACGGCGTGGCCTTGCGGCTGCAATCCTTGCGCAGCGCCGATATCTCCAGCCCGGGGCAATTGGAAGTGTGCGCGGAAATTACCGCCACGCCGGCCGCGCAAAAAGAAATTGAGGGTATTGTCTGCCGCGTCAGCCTGGAGAAAAGCGTGAGTGCCGTTCGCTGGCGCGTCGCGTCCGCATTACCGGTCTGATTAATTATATAAATATTTATTAACTTGATTATATGCTCAGGTTATTCGGGCTCGCCTGAATAACGCGGAGCATTAAGGAGGCGTTATGGACGATGACCCCGGAAGGAAAATGATTCCAGCGTGGCTGACAGGGTAATTCCGCCATTTAGTCACGCTAATAAAAAATTCCAAGCTGCGCAGAGTCACCTGTTTATCGGGCGGGGCTTCGCTGTGCGCAGAACGAAAATAAGAGAATAGCGTTATGACTCAGATTAATGAAAGAACGCGTCGCCGTGATAAAGACGCGGTGACCTACGCCATTGCGCAAGAGGCGACCAACAGCATCGCTCAAACGCTGGCGAACCTGAAGTGCAACCGCAACGGCTTGACCCAGGACGACGCCGATGAGCGGCTGGAACAGTTCGGCGCCAATCAGGTCGCCCATGACAAGGCGCCGCATGCCCTGATCCAGCTGATCAAGGCCTTCAACAACCCGTTTATCTTCGTGCTGATGGTGCTGGCTGCGATCAGTTTCTTTACCGATTATTGGCTGCCGCGCCAGAGCGGTGAAGAAACTGAACTCACCGGCGTCATTATCATCCTGACCATGGTCACGCTGAGCGGGCTGCTGCGTTTTTGGCAGGAATACCGCACCAACAAAGCGGCGGAAGCGTTGAAGTCGATGGTGCGCACCACCGCCACGGTGCTGCGCCGCAGCAGCTACAGCGCGCATCCGCTGACGCTGGAAGTGCCGATCCGCGAACTGGTGCCGGGGGATATCATCCAGCTCTCCGCCGGTGATATGGTGCCGGCCGACGTACGCCTTATCGCCTCGCGCGATCTGTTCATCAGCCAGGCGATTTTGACCGGCGAAGCGATCCCGATCGAGAAATACGATGCCATGGGCAACGTGGCGCAGAAGTCGAGCGAAGGGGAAGTGTCCAGCGAGAACGCGCTGCTTGAGCTCTCCAACATCTGCCTGATGGGCACCAATGTCGCCAGCGGCACCGCTACGGCGGTGGTGGTGGCGACCGGCGGGCGCACCTACTTCGGCTCGTTGGCCAAGTCAATCGTTGGTTCGCGGGCGCAAACCGCGTTCGATCGCGGGGTGAACAGCGTCAGCTGGCTGTTGATTCGCTTCATGCTGGTGATGGTGCCGGTGGTGTTGCTGATCAACGGTTTCACCAAAGGTGACTGGAGCGAGGCGGCGCTGTTCGCGCTGGCGGTGGCGGTCGGCCTGACGCCGGAAATGCTGCCGATGATCGTCAGCTCCAATCTGGCGAAAGGGGCGATCGCCATGTCGCGTCGCAAGGTGGTGGTGAAGCGTCTGAACGCCATTCAGAACTTCGGTGCTATGGACGTGCTCTGCACCGACAAGACCGGCACGCTGACCCAGGACCGCATCATTCTCGAGCACCACATCGACGTCACTGGCGCCAGGGATAACGAAGTGTTGCACCTGGCCTGGCTGAACAGCTTCCATCAGAGCGGCATGAAGAACCTGATGGATCAGGCGGTGATCCGTTTCGGGCGCGGCAAACCGGGGATTGAAGCCCTGGGGCGTTTCAGCAAGGTGGATGAGCTGCCGTTCGATTTCGTGCGCCGCCGTCTGTCGATCGTGGTGGCGGATGAGAATGGCAAGCAGCAGCTGATCTGTAAGGGCGCGGTGGAGGAGATGCTGGAGATCGCCACCCACGTGCGTGAAGGCGACAAGATGCTGGAGCTGGACGACGCGCGCCGTGCGGCGTTGCAGGCGCTGGCCCGCGAGTACAACGAAGACGGTTTCCGCGTGCTGGTGCTGGCGACGCGTGAGTTGGATGCGCAGCGCCCGGCCGAACCGCTAAGCGTGGCCGACGAGCGCGATATGGTGGTGCAAGGGCTGCTGACCTTCCTCGACCCGCCGAAGGAGAGCGCGCAGCAGGCGATCGCCGCGCTGCAGGAAAACGGTGTGACGGTGAAGGTGCTGACCGGCGACAACCCGGTGATCACCTGCAAGATTTGCCGCGACGTCGGGCTGGAGCCGGGCGAGCCGCTCTCCGGGCTGCGGATTGAACAGATGGATGACGAAGAACTGGCGCGCGAAGTGGAACAGCGCACGGTCTTCACCAAGCTGACACCGCTGCAAAAATCGCGGGTGCTGAAAATGCTGCAGGCCAACGGCCATACCGTCGGTTTCCTCGGCGACGGCATCAACGATGCGCCGGCGCTGCGCGACGCTGACGTCGGCATTTCGGTCGACACCGGTACCGATATCGCCAAGGAATCGGCGGACATCATCCTGTTGGAAAAGAACCTGATGGTGCTGGAAGAGGGGGTGATCAAAGGGCGCGAGACCTTCGGCAATATCATCAAGTACCTGAACATGACCGCCAGTTCCAACTTCGGCAACGTGTTCTCGGTACTGGTGGCGAGCGCCTTCATCCCGTTCCTGCCGATGCTGGCGATCCACCTGTTGATTCAAAACCTGATGTACGACATTTCCCAGCTGTCGCTGCCGTGGGACAAGATGGACAAAGAGTTCCTGCGCAAGCCGCGCAAGTGGGACTCCAAAAACATCGGGCGCTTTATGCTGTGGATTGGGCCGACCTCGTCAATCTTCGATATCACGACGTATGCGCTGATGTGGTACGTGTTTGCCGCCAACAGCGTGGAACACCAGGCGCTGTTCCAGTCCGGCTGGTTCATTGAGGGGCTGCTGTCGCAAACGCTGGTGGTGCATATGCTGCGCACCCAGAAGATCCCGTTCATTCAGAGCACCGCGGCGCTGCCGGTGTTGCTGACCACCGGGTTGGTGATGGCGCTCGGCATCTACATTCCGTTCTCGCCGCTCGGCGCCCTGGTTGGCCTGCAGCCGCTGCCGTGGGAATACTTCCCGTGGTTGGCCGCTACGCTGGTCAGCTACTGCGTGGTCGCGCAGTTGATGAAGCGTTTCTACATCCGCCGCTTCGGCGAGTGGCTGTAAGCCGCCTCGGCGTTCACTTCGGGGGCGAAATTCTTCGCCCCTGCACTACTACAGCAGTTTGTTGACCAGCAGGCCGAGCATGATGGTCAGCGTGAAGGAAAACAGCGTGCCGAGCAGCACATACTCGGTGCGCATCTTATCGTCGCTCTGGCGCAGATCGCCGAAACGGAAGATAGATTTGGCCGCCAGCAAAAAACCGATCGCCGGAATTTGCCCCAGCAGCACGAAGGTCAGGATCAGCGTTCTCTCCAGATAGCCAATCTGTTTGCCCGCGCGCAGCAGCGAATCGTTGTCGGCCTTGGCCGAAGGCGGCATTTGCGGCGTCCAGTGCGCCAGTAGTTGCCCGATCAGCAGGCTCATCGGCAGATAAATCAGGCTGTAGGCCACCAGCACCAGGCCAATTTGCCAACGCCCCAACTGCTGCCCCAGCGCGGCGAGCAGTTCACCGGCATTCGGCGTCAGCCCCAGCCACAGCAAGGTGATCACCGCCAGATGCAACCCCTGATCGAGCAGGAAACTGCGGGCCGGGCTCAGGCGGGTCATGACGGTGACTTTCAGCAAATCGATCAGGTAATGGCTGACGGCGATGACCAGCAGGCTGACCAGCACCTGAAGTGAAGAAAGCCCGCCGTGCAGCAGGCCGAACCCGGCCACCACCCAGGCGGCCAGCACCCCGTGCAGCAACGCGTGCAATACCAGAAAACGCGAACGCGCGCGATGTTGGATTTTGTCTTCCACCCAACTCAGCGGCTGCAGCGGAAAATCCGCCAGCAGATGGACGAGCAACAGCCAGGCCAGCAAAGGCGCATAGGTCAGATCCATAGTCAGACGATCCTGTTAATGGCGTGAATAAACCGCATGATTTCCTCGTAGGCCGCGCGTTTCAGTGCGGCGGAGACCGTGGAGGCGGCTTTTTGCAGCTGGTCCGCCACGGCGGCGCCGCTGTCGGCGAACATTCTCATCTGGACGATGCGCGCTTCGGTCTGCGACAGGCGGCCAATCACATGATCTAACATTGGCAGCAGATCGCTGACAATGGCGTTTGTCCGATCGTTGTCGGTTTTCAGAGCCAGGCGGCAATTTTTCGCCATGGCGTCCAGCGCGCTGCCGGAGTTGATAAAGGCACTGCCGTAACCCGCGGCGTCGGGCCGTTGGCTGCCCAGCCCGACGGCGACGCGCGCATCCCAGTGCGCGGCGCCCATCGCTCGCAGCGCGAGGCGAATATATACCGCCAGCAGCAGCCCGTCCTCCGGGGCGGCCTGCGCCTGGAAGGCGTCACCGCGAAAGATTTCCACCTGATGAAGCTGCCCGTCGCGCTGCAGCCGATCGAGCAGGCTGTGCAGCTCGTTGAGGTAGTTGACGGTGTCTGATCGGCGAGAATCGACCAGATCGCCGCTGATTACGCTGATTGGCGTCGACATAGCGTGTTCCGTTGCTTACCGAGGGATGACTATAAATTCGCACCTGGATACGAATATGTCAATAATTCGTCTTTGGATACGAATTTGTAGGGAATTCGCCTGTGAGAACGAAATGCGGTGGCGTGAGGAAAGGGGACGAACGGCCGGGAATGCGCGGGCCTGTCAGGCTCGCCACCGGCGGTGTAGAGGGAAAATGGCCGGCAACCGGCCGTTCAGAAACTTTTAACCAGCACTTCACGCGGCATTTCGCTGCCGTGCTTCAGCAGGTGCTCAAACGATCGTTCGCTGCTTTTCAGCTGTTGCAAAAACTCCTGCGGCGACAGATCGTGTTTTTTGCCGCTCATGTAAGCCAGCGCCAGTTCTTTTGCCTGATAGCGGGAGAAGTTGTACATGGTGTCCTCGATACGGTGAATGTCAGTGCTCACGATTGTAGCGAAAGAGCACATAATGAACAGTGGCTTTGGCGTATGGAATCGATAGCCGAAACTTAACTTGCCGGTTGCAACAGCTCATCGCACAGGCGTTTGATCACTTGAGCCTGCGGCAGGCCGTTGTGCAACATCTGACGGATATGCTCCGAATCGCTGATGCCCTGGCGGACATGGCGCTCGACGGCCTGTAACACGGCCCGATCCTCCCGCCGCTCGGCGAAATCGCTCAGCGCCTCGAGGGTGTGCAGGATGTGGGCGGTCAGGCTGCTGCGGCGCAGCGTCGTGGGATCGACGTATTCGGCGGCGAAACCGCTGCGATAGGCGTTGATCTTGTTGTAGTGGGTGAAGGCATCGTATTCCGGCGCGATCGGCGTCCGGCGTTGCAACAGAAAATCGGCCAGCAGACGGCAGTAACCGACCAGCAGCACGGCGTGCGCGAGGCGCAGCGGCGTATCGCAGATGCGGATCTCCACCGTGCCCAGCTCCGGTTTCGGCCGTGCATCCCAGTAAATATCCTTGACGCTTTCAATCACGCCGGCGGCGTTCAACCGTTCGTAGTAAGCGTTGAATTCGCGCCAGCTGTAGATGTGTTCCAGGCACCCGTAGTTGGGGAAAGAATTCTGGGCGCTGAAGCGGGAACTGGCAAAGCGCGTGTCGACCCCCTGATACAGCGGCGACGAGGCGCTGAGCGCGATCAGCTGCGGAAAATAGGGCGTCAGCGCATGGCACAGGTACATCGCCTCGTCCCCGTCGTTGACGCCGAGGTGAATGTGTTGGCCGAATACGCAGGCCAGCTTGGAGAGATAGCCAAAACGGCTGGCCAGCTGCCTGTAGCGCGCGCTGTCGCTGATGACCTGCTTGCGCCAGTCGTTGCTCAGGTGCCGACCACCGCCGCAGACGTCACAGCCCAGGCGCTGCGCGCTGCGCCGGACGGTATGGGTCAGGGCGCGCAGCTCGGCGTGCAGCTCATCGAGATCGCGGTGCACCGAGCTGTTCAGCTCCACCATCGATTGGGTGAGCTCATGCTTGACGCGCCGGCGGTCGCCGACCGCGCTGACCACCCGGTCGGCCCGATCCGCCAGATCGTAGTGCTCGGCATCGACCAGCTGTAACTCTATTTCGGTGCCGATGGAGAGCCTTTCCGAACGTTTGAATGTGAGCGGCATGGTACCTCCTTCCTGCAAGAACGGCATAAAGATAAGTATATGTCTCGGTGAGGAGGGCAACGTTTTGCATTTTATATTTGTTTTTTCGAATATGAAGATGGTATCTTCACGAGCGATTTGTGGAGAAGATAAAGGTTAACGGGAGTGCGACATGACGTCATTGACGCCGCTGAAGCTGTTTAAAAACCTGTCTGACGAGACGCGTCTGACGCTGGTGCTGTTGCTGCGCCACGCCGGCGAGCTGTGCGTTTGCGAGTTGTCGGGCGCACTGGCGCTGCCGCAACCCAAAATCTCAAGGCATCTGGCGATGCTGCGCGAAAGCGGGCTGTTGCTCGATCGGCGCGATGGTAAATGGATACATTATCGCCTGTCGCCACATATGCCGGCTTGGGCCGCGGCGATTATTGAGCAGGCTTATCAGTGTCGGCCAGAACAGATGACGAAGTTAGCGCAACGTGTGGCGAAAGGTTGTCCGTAACGGTAAAAAAATTTACGTAAATACATATGAAAAATCGAATATGTAAACTTAAAAGGGCGAAAGAGCAGCGATGATAGTGGCAGGGGCGATCTTTATTCTGACGTTGATCTTGGTCATCTGGCAACCGAAAGGGCTGGGCATCGGTTGGAGTGCGTCGTTCGGGGCGGGATTGGCATTATTGAGCGGCGTGGTGCACGTCGGCGATATTCCCGTGGTGTGGCAGATAGTCTGGAATGCGACCGCGACCTTTATCGCCGTCATCATCATTAGCCTGTTGCTGGATGAAAGCGGCTTCTTCACCTGGACCGCCTTGCATGTCGCACGTTGGGGCAACGGCAAAGGTCGATGGCTGTTTACCTATATGCTTCTACTGGGGGCCGTAGTGGCGGCGCTGTTCGCGAACGATGGCGCTGCGTTGATTCTGACGCCGATCGTGATCGCCATGCTGTCGGCGCTCGGTTTTCGTCCTGCTGCCGTGCTGGCTTTCGTCATGGCGGCGGGCTTTATCGCCGATACTGCCAGCCTGCCGCTGGTGGTGTCCAACCTGGTAAATATCGTTTCAGCGGATTTCTTCCGGCTGGGCTTTACGGAGTATGCGGCGGTGATGGTGCCGGTCAACCTTGCCGCCGTCGCGGCGACGCTGGTGATGTTGCATCTGTTCTTCCGCAAGGATATTCCGCAGCGCTACGCATTGACGCGTTTACCGGTGCCACGGGAAGCGATTCGCGATCGTGCGACTTTCCGAACCGGCTGGGCGGTATTGGCACTGTTGCTGATTGGCTTCTTCGCCCTGGAACCGCTCGGTGTGCCGGTAAGTTTGGTCGCTGCCTGCGGCGCGCTGGTTCTGTTGGCGGTGGCGAAACGCGGGCTAGCGATCGATACCGGTAAGGTGTTGCGCGGAGCGCCCTGGCAGATCGTCATTTTCTCACTGGGCATGTATCTGGTGATCTACGGGCTACGCAACGCAGGCTTGACCGATTGGCTTTCCGGTGTGCTGGACGCATTGGCGCGGCAGGGGCTGTGGGCAGCGACGTTTGGCACCGGCTTCCTGAGCGCATTTCTCTCTTCCATCATGAATAACATGCCGACGGTATTGGTGGGGGCGTTGTCTATCGACGGCAGCAGTGCGGAAGGCGTCATCAAACAGGCGATGATTTACGCTAACGTTATCGGTAGCGATCTCGGCCCCAAAATTACCCCGATTGGCAGCCTGGCGACGTTACTGTGGCTGCATGTGTTGGCAAAAAAGAACATCGTCATTACCTGGGGCTATTATTTCCGCGTGGGACTGGTGATGACGCTGCCGATCCTGTTCGTCACCCTGGCCGCGCTGGCGCTGCGGCTGTCCGTTTTGTCCTAACCGGAGAAACCGTCATGAGCAGTATCAAGATTTACCATAACCCGGCCTGCGGCACGTCGCGCAACACGTTGGCGCTGATCCGCAACAGCGGCGCTGAGCCTGAGGTGATTTTGTATCTGGAAACGCCGCCCAGCCGCGAACGGTTGATTGCGTTGCTGGCCGAGATGGGCATGACGCCGCGCGCGTTGCTGCGTAAAAACGTCGCGCCTTACGCCGAGTTGAAACTGGACGAGACTCGTTGGAACGATGATCAACTGATCGACTTCATGCTGCAACAGCCGATCCTGATCAATCGCCCCATTGTGGTGACTCCGCTTGGTACGCGTTTGTGCCGTCCGTCGGAGGCGGTGTTGGAGATTCTGCCGGATCCGCAGCGTGGCGCTTTCAGCAAAGAGGACGGAGAGCCGGTGATTGATGCGCAGGGCCACAGGATAACCAATGGCTAATCGCTGTGGCCCCGCATTTCATTCAATCAGTGCAGTTCGGCGCCGCTGCGGTCGGCCAGCGCTTCCAGCAGCGGGGCAGAAGGCACGAAGAACAGGGTGCCGGTCACCGCGTGGCTGAAATCGAGCAGCCGATCGTAGTTGCCGGCCGGGCGGCCGATGAACATGTTTTCCAGCATCTGCTCGATCGGCTGCGGGGAGCGTGCATAGCCGATAAAGTAGGTGCCGAATTCGCGCAGGCCGGGGCGGCCGAACGGCATGTTGTCACGCAGAATTTTCACCTCGTTGCCTTGCTCGTCGGTGATGGTGGTCAGCGAACTGTGCGACGACGACGGTTTGACCGCTTCATCCAGCTCGATGTTGGACTGCTTATGGCGGCCGATGATCTTCTCCTGCGTTTCCACGCTGAGCGAGTTCCAGCCCTGCATGTCGTGCAGGTATTTTTGCACCAGCACATAGCTGCCGCCGCTGAACGCCGCGTCTTCGTCGCCGATCACCGTGTAGTCGAAGGCTTCGTGCCCCTCCGGGTTCTCCGTGCCGTCGACGAAGCCGATCATGGCGCGCTGATCGAAATAACGGAAGCCGTGCACCTCTTCTATCACCGTCACGGCGTCGCCGAGCTTGGCGGTCAACTGAGAGGCCAGCTCAAAACACAGATCCATTTCATCGGCGCGGATGTGCAGCAGGATGTCGCCGGGCGTGGCGACGGCGACGCGCTCCCCGCTGCCGATCGGGCTGAACGGATGCAGCTGGCGAGGGCGCGGTGCGCCGAACAGCGTATCCCAGGCTTCGGAGCCGAAGCCGCAGACGCAGGTGAGATTGCCTGCCGGCGCGCGTTTGCCGACCGAACGCACCACGGCGGCAATGTCGCCGCACCAGGCGCGCACCGCCGCTAGATGGGCGGGAACGGGCGACAGGGTAGCGACGATGAAGATGGCATGGCGCGTCACCGGTGTGAATACGGCTTGCGGCAGAGGGTTATTTGCATTCATTGCATTCGGCTCCAGTGTGTTCGGGTGAAATCGGTCAGATCAAATTAAAGTGCTCGTCGGGTTTCATCGGCGGTGGCAGCGGGCTTTGGTCGTTCATTTCCAGCAGGTTGCGCTCGATGGTGTTGCAGATGGCGTTTAACGGCAGATGGTTAGCCGACACGCCAAACGGATCCTCCAGCTCTTCGGCCAGTGAGTCCCAGGATAAGAAGGTATAGGAAATGAACACTGAAACAAACGGTGTCATGTAATGCAGATCGGTCACCAGGGCAAAAGGCAACAGGCTGCAGAACAGGTAAACGGTGCGCTGCAGGATCAGGGTATAGGCGAACGGCACCGGCGTGCTGGCGAGCCGTTCGCAGCCGCCGAGGGCGTGGGACAGTTCGCTCAGCTTGTTGTCGAGCAGCTCGAAAGTGATGTCGCTCAGCAGCCCCTGTCGGCGCAGCTTGCCGATCTCCTGGCCCAGCATCAGCAGGATGCGGTTGGTCGGCATCGGGCTGGCGATCACCTCGGCCAGCTCTTGGCTGCTGAGATTGTGGTACAGATCGGCGGTCGGGTCGGTGCCGCGCAGCTGATGCTTCAGGCTCCAGCTGAAGGCGATCAGCAGCTTGGCAACCTTTTGCTGCACCGCCGATTCGTCCGGCAGCAGGCTTTTGATCTGGCGCAGCAGGGAGCGCTCGGTAATCAGCAGCGAGCCCCACAGGTTGCGCGCTTCGACAAAGCGGCTGTAGCCGGCGTTATTGCGAAAGCCGAGAAAAATGGCGATGGCGATGCCCAGCAGGCTGAACGGTGCGATGGTTAAATGCACGCCGAGCTGTTCGTACCATTGGTAGCTGATCACCGCCACTATCGACATCAGCACGTTCAGCGACAGGCGAAAGGTGATCTTTGATAGCACGGAACCGTGCCAGGCGAACAGGCGAAAAAACCAGTTCTGATTCGGGCGAATTATCATGACGTGGGTGCTTCCTGGTGTCCTGCTATTGAGAATAGTCGATTCTTATCCGGCGGCGTTAGGCCGCCGTTGTCGATTGCCAGAGCCGCTGCGGATGCGTATAAACGGTGGCGCGCCCCGGTTTGCTGAAGCCCACCAGCGTCAGGTTGCTGCGTTCGGCCACTTCCACCGCCAGGCGGGTGGCGGCGGAAACGGCGAACAGGATCTCGACGCCGCACATGGCGGATTTTTGCACCATTTCATAGCTGGCGCGGCTCGACACCAGCGCCGCACCCTGCAGCCACGCCTGTTGGCTGCGGTAGCCCAGCAGCTTGTCGAGCGCCACGTGGCGGCCGACGTCTTCACATCCGCCGCTGAGCGCGCCGTCCGGCTGGATCCAGGCCGCCGCATGGGTGCAGCCGGTCAGTTTTCCTACCGTTTGCACCTCCTGCAGCTGCGCTAACGCCCGGTCGAGCAGCGCCAAATCGAAACGTTGCGTGAAAGGCAGTGGTGCGATGGGCTGAGCAACCTCCTGCAGCTGTTCCACCCCGCAGACGCCGCAGCCGGTGCGGCCGGCCAGGCTGCGGCGCTTCTCTTTCAGCTGCATAAAGCGGCGGCTCGAGAGTTCTACATGCACTTCAATGCCGTTGCAGGCCGGTTGCTGGCGGATGTCGTAGATGTCGTCGGGGGAGGCGATAATGCCTTCGGACAGCGAAAAACCGATGGCGAAGGCCGCCAGATCTTTCGGCGTCGCCATCATCACCACGTGGGAAATGCCGTTGTACACCAGGGCGACCGGTACTTCTTCCGCCAGCCAATCCTGTTGCGCCTGAGCCAGATCGTTGCGCTGCCAGACCGCGTGGCGCGACAGGCATTCCTGTTTGATATCGTCGGTTTCTGCGAGGAGTAGGTGCTTGTTCATAACGTTCTCGTGACTGTCGGTGACGAGGCGCCGACGGGGATGAATTCTTATTAGCAGGTGTGGGGATTATACAGGATTCTGATCCCGCTCGCGTAGGGAATCACGCCCTGCAGGTTATCCACAGTTTTGGTGGATAACGTGTGTGCAAGGCAGAGTGAAACCGTTAGCAGGCGTAAAAAAATCGCTAAGAAAATTATTATATTACGCAGAGGACTGCAGCGTATGGCGACTTTTGGCGATGGATGCCGCTTTGCGCCACGAACACAATGACGGTATTAAAATACAGTGCTTTAGAAAGTCAGGGGGCATGGAGGAGAGGCGCATTTTTTAATCAGCAGGTTTATCCTGTCGTCGTTTGCTCTGGCAATGAGCCTTACGTGATTAAGCGCCGGTGCAAAAATGTCAAAATTGGTACTCGACGATGCGGCATTGCGGCGAGTCTGCGCTTGAACAGCCGCGGCACTTTTTCTTCTGACAAGCCACCAGAGTGAACATAACCCTATCGATATAGTCACCGTGATTTCAAATGAGCCGCTGACTTATCAAATTGAAACGTTGTCGGCATTTTATGTGGGTTTTTACGTCATGGAATTTTTTGGCGTTATTAATAATGACTTGTGACTTGTGACTTGTTATTGGTGTAAGTGATTTTTTTTATTATCGCTGAGGTCAGCCTCTGTTTGATTGCTGCTTCTGTCTTTTTCTCATCGCCCCCTATTGTTGTTGTTTAGTGAAACAATACGTTTATATTTTTGCTATTTATCGCAAACAATATCCTTACTAGTATCCATCTCAGCTAAGCAATACAGCGCATCTGCGAACTATTGATTAACTAATATGCACTTTAACCAATATATTATAAATGGAGCACAATATCATGACACAGACAACGTCTACGCCAAGCCGTGAAGAAGCCGATGCCATCGTTGAAAGCATGGTTGCTATTTTCAGTAAACCTATCCGTTCTCCGGTCATCGGCAAACCCACTGACTTCGGCTTGCAGTATGAAGACGTCTTTTTCCCAGCGTTGGACGGCGTGCCGCTGGAAGCGTGGTTCATCCCTTGCGTAGGTTCCGACAAGGTCATCATCTGTAACCACCCTGTGTGGTGCAGCCGGACTGGCCTGCCTGCCGACCGCGAGCCGTGGCGTTCCATCGGCGCTGCAGGCGGTAACGATTTTGCTTTCAGCTTCCTGCCGGACTATAAAATTCTGCACGATGCAGGCTACAACGTACTGGCTTACGACCTGCGCAATCTGGGTCTGAGCGGCGAAGCTAACGGCGGTATCGGCAGCATCGGCGTGCTGGAAGCGCGCGACGTCGTGGGGTCATTGAACTATGTCCGCAGCCGTCCTGACCTGAAAGGAAAGAAAATCGGTTTGTTCAGTCGCTGCATGGGCGGTAACGCGACGTTCTTTGCGATGGCGAAATATCCGGAGCAGTTCAATGATGTCCGTTGTGTGGTTATGCCACAGCCGATTTCCATGCGTGCCGCCGTCGGCGTCGCGACGGAATTGGCCGGTATCCCGGACCGTCTTGATGAAATTGACGAACGTCTGGCGATGGTCACCAGTTTCCATCTGGATGACATGGATCCTTCCGTGCCTGCGCGGACCAACACCAGCGTTCCCACCTTCATCTATCAGGTACATGACGACGTGATGACCCGGCCATCCGATGTGCAGAACATTTTCGACAGCATGCCGGTTAAAGAGAAACAGCTGCACTGGATCCGTAATACCACCCACCGCTGGGATGGTTATCTGTACTTCCAACGCGAGCCAAAGCTGATGTTGGACTGGTTCAATAATTACATGAACTGAGGGTGAATGGATCTTTTAAGCAGTATTTATTTTTAATGTGATGAATAAGTGAGTGTGTCCACATGGAGTTATAAAAACTGCATTTCGCCATCACCTTTTTATTTCACGGAATTCTCCTAGGGCATCGCTCGTTTTGGCGGTGCTTTTCTTTCTTTTTTTTGTTATTCAATTAATATATTTATTTCTGGTTGTGACGGAATAGTCGTTCTGGATAATATTTTGCGGTGGCATAACGTCTGGACCTCCCCATGAATATGCAAAACGTTAGGAGATATCGCATGAATACCCTGGAAAATCTGAGGATTTTTTTGCGTGTGGCCCAGACCTGCAGCTTCACAAAAACGGCAGACGATCTGGGGGTGAATAAGAGTCGAATTTCCATTGTTATCCGCCAGCTGGAAGACGTGCTTGGCGTACGCCTGTTACATCGAACCACCAGGGCAGTGCATCTGACGGAAGACGGCTTGGCGTTTTACGAACGCGCAGTAGAAATACTCTCTTCGGTAGATGACCTGCAGACGATGTTTGTCGAAAGGACGGAACTGAAAGGCAAGCTGAGGGTGGATATGCCTACGGATATAGCCAACAGCATTATTATCCCTAAACTCCCCGATTTTTTTTCCCGCTATCCCGGCATTACGCTGGAATTATCTTGCACCGACCGGCGGGTGGATCTGGTACAGGAAGGCTTCGACTGCGTTGTCCGGGCTGGTGCCGTTTACGATAAGAACCTGGTGGCGAAACTGATTGGAGAAATGCCCGTATTCAACCTCGCCAGCCCGGATTATCTGGCGAGAAAAGGCACGCCATACAGTATCGATGACCTTCTCAAGTATCAGCATGTGGCCGTGCACTATACGCCGAATATTGGTAGTAAGCCGATGGGCTGGGACTACCTGAAAAACGGTAAATATGAATATTTAAATCTGCCAGGATCGCTGAAGCTGAACAATGCGCAGTCGTTTATTGCTGCTGGGTTGGCGGGGATTGGCTTAATCCAGTCACCGATGCTTGGCGTGCATAACCACGTCGAGCGTGGCGAGCTGCTGCAGATTCTGCCTGATTGTGAGCCTGAGCCGATGAAGTTCTGGTTCGTCGTCGCGCATCGTCATAATTTGTCCCGTAAAGTTAACGTATTCATGGATTGGATAACCGAGCAGCTCGCACCGTGGCTTACGAAGAAGGGCGCGGTACGGGATAACACGCCGATTAATCGCTGAATATCACGGTCTTCGGCACCGTTCGCCATGACAGTGCATGACTCACCATGGCTATCGATATGCCGTGGGGGCGAGTGCCAGGTTATCCACAGTTTTGGTGGATAACGTGTGTGCAAGGGGCAGTAAAACACTTAGCAGGCGTAAAAAAAAATCGCTCAGAAAATTATTATATTACGCGGCAAAGCGCGATCCGCAGGGGGATAGGGGGGTTGCACGCGTTCGCGTTTTATTTATGCCTTACTGTATAAATATACAGCTTGGTTATGATTATGCTGAGTACTTTAAGGTTGTATGCTTTTTCACCAGTTGAGCCCCTGACGTTACCGCTGTTTGCCGATCGCGTGGCCTGCGGTTTTCCCTCCCCGGCGCAGGACTATGTCGAGAGCCGGCTGGATATCGGCAAACTGCTGGTGCGGCATCCTAATGCCACTTATTTCGTGCGCGCCAGCGGAGAGATGGAGCGAGCAGGATGGATCAGGCACTGAATTTTTCACTCAGCTATGCGCAGCTGACCCGGGAAGCAGAAGATGCGATTAAAAAATGCAATCTGAACCAGGGCGGGATGGGTTACACCCTAGAGTTGGGTAAGGCTTCTGTCATTCTGAGTTTCTGGTACGGTCTGGCGCTGCAGGGCTATCCGGGCACAATAATGGATGAACGTGTTGATGCCGACCGGCTGCGCCTGCATGTCCTCATCTATAAGAGAGAGGAGTGACATCGTGGCAACGGTTAACGTCCGCCGGCCGTCGCCGCTGCAGCGACGGATGCTGATTGTGCTGGCCGCCCCCAAACGGTAACTGATATTTTGCTGGTTGAGCAGATAGACCGCCTGACCCGTCTCAGCAACAGTGACTGGATGACGTTGAAAAAGCAGATTGAGCAGCATGAGTTACGGATTGTCAGCCTGGATGTCCCTACCTCATGGCAGGCGCTGTCAGAGAAAGATCCTGCACAGGCGGGCCCGATCACCCGTGCAGTAATAACCGCCATCAATAACATGCTAATCGACCTGATGGCCGCGATGTCACATAAGGACTGGTTGAGTCGCCGCCAACGGCAAAAGCAGGGAATTGAACGGGCGCATACGTTGGGTAGATACCGGGGAAAGCAGGCAGATCAGGAACGACATCAGAAAGTCCTGTACTACCGACAGATTAAGAAACTGAGCATCCGAGAAACAGCAGACGCGACAGGCTACAGTACTTCCCAAGTTTGTCGCATTCAGGCCTTCTATAAAGAAGTTGAGACTGATTAAAAAGCAGCCTTAATGTACAATAATTTTCGATATCCCAACTGACCCCATGAACAATCAATGAGTTAGAGGTGAAAGATGATTTCATACAAAAAAATCATACCTGCTCTTGTCATATTCGCTTTATCTAATGCTGTGGCATATGCGAATGATTTCGACAAATCAAATGAAGCGATGGCAATTTCAGCAATAGGTTTTTCTGGCTCAAATGCTCGTGTTGCACATGATGTTTGTGGGGCAACCAATGAGAAAATTGATAAATATAAAAAACAAATAAAAGACTCATTAACTAGAACATTAAAGTATGAACAGTCAGGATTCGATACGCATTGGGATAATGGTTGGAAAAATGCTGATTTTTTGGTTAAGTCATTAAGTAATGATGAAGCCTATAAAAAAGAATATTGCCGAGAGGTTTTAGATGGAATTAATAATCCTGAAATGAATTAAGGATTATTCCTTATTCGGGGTTCTACGCCGGAACCCCAGATTTTTCCGTCCGCTAAAATTATCCCCGGTTGAGCAGCTTTATACCGTCAGCTCGCAGTGGATCATCAGGGGAAATGTGGCGGTACAGCGTTTGTCGGGTTATCCCAAGCTCCTGGCATAACGTACTGACTTTCGTCTCTGGCCGTCCCATTGATGCCATTGCCAGTCGCAATTTTATTGGCGTCATTTTGTAAGGCCGTCCGCCGTTCCTCCTGTGGGCTCTTGCTGAGGCAAGGCCTGCCGCTGTTCTTTGCGGCGCTGTACGCAGCAGAGACCGACGGCCGCGCGCGACTGGCTCGACACCCGCTTAGTCCCGCCCTCTGGTCAAATGCAGGCTGACGTGTACAGCCTGCAGGCAGAGGATTTCGTCTGGCAACCGGTATCGCCCGCCGTCGGCGCCGTTCGCAATGACAATCCCTCACTCATCCTGCCCATCGATACGCCAACGGTCTGAGTGCCGCATTATCCACAGTTTTGGTGGATAACGTGTGTGCAAGGGGCAGTAAAACACTTAGCAGGCGTAAAAAAAAATCGCTCAGAAAATTATTATATTACGCGGGAAAGCGCGATCCGCAGGGGGATAGGGGGTTGCACGCGTTCGCGTTTTGTTTATGCTTTACTGTATAAATATACAGTTTGGTTGTGATTATGCTGAGTAATTCAAGGTTGTATGCTTTTTCACCAGGTGAACCCCTAACGTTACCGCTGTTTGCCGATCGCGTGGCCTGCGGTTTTCCTTCCCCGGCGCAAGACTATGTCGAAGGTCGGCTGGACATCGGCAAGCTGCTGGTGCGGCACCCCAACGCCACCTATTTCGTGCGCGCCAGCGGCGAATCGATGATCGACGGCAATATCCGGGATGGCGATCTGCTGATTGTCGACAGCGCCCTGACGCCGGAGCACGGCAATATCGTGATCGCCGCGGTGGACGGCGAATTCACCGTCAAAAAACTGCAGCGTCACCCCGATGTGCGGCTGTTGCCGATGAACCCCGCCTACGCGCCGATCGTGTTCGACGACGAAGCGCAACTGGAGATCTTCGGCGTGGTGACCTTTATCGTCTACGCGGCCCGGTGACTTCGGCCCTTTTTTTCATTTTTTTTCTGCCCGATCTTTTCGTTGGCGTGACCTCTCTACTGAGTTTCCAGTTCATTACACTCAGGGGAATCCTTCATGGCCATAAAAAACAAGAACGGCGCAGGGCGTACGTTCACATCAGCCAAACGTACCGCCGGGAAGCGGGTCGCTATCGGGGTAGGGTGCGCATTATCGGGCATGCTCACCTCCGCGATGGCGGCGCCCGGTGCGTCGGTGCCACCGGCGGCGGTCGAGCAGTCCGCTATCCTGCCTTTCGCCATTCCCGCCGGTGACCTGGCGCCCGCCTTGCAGACGGCGGCCGCTAAGGCCGGCGTGATAGTGATTTTCACGCCCGAACAGACGCGTGGAAAAAACACCGCGGGCCTGCAGGGGCATTATCGCCTCACCGACGCGTTCGATACGCTGTTGGCGGGCAGCGGATTGCGCGCTCAGCAAACCGCACAGGGATATCGGTTGGTCGACGCCGGGCCGGTTCAGCCGTTGACGATACCGGAACTGTCGGTGGTCGGCGGTTTGTCCGACAGCGTCGCCGCCGGCCGTTCGGTGTTGGATAAAGAAGACATCGAACGCGTGCAGGCTGACAATATCGCCAGTTTGCTTGATCGCTTGCCTGGCGTAGGGATGGCGGGCTCGCCGCGCCCGGGTGGCCAAAGCCTGAATATCTGGGGCATGGGGGACATGGAAGATGTGAAGGTCGTGCTGGACGGGGCGCCGAAGGGATTTGAGAAATATCGGCAGGGCTCGGTATTCATCGAACCCGAACTGCTGAAAAAGGTTGAGGTCGATAAGGGGCCGCACAATCTGTTGAACGGCAATGGCGGCTTTGGCGGGACCATTACGCTGGAGACCAAAGATGCTGGGGACATGCTGCTGCCGGGCGAAGATTTTGGCGGCTTGCTGAAGTACAGCTACCACACCAACGATCGTCAGGGCATTTACAGCGGTGCCTTGTACGGTCGTACGCCGGAAGGATCCGCCGACGGTTTGCTCTACATGAGCAAGCGTGACGGCGGCAACCTGAAGCGGCCGGACGGCACGCGTTTTGCCTATTCTGCCAACGATCAGGCTTCCTACCTGTTAAAAACCAATATTTATCTGAGCGAGGCGCAAACGCTGACGCTGTCGGCGATGCGATCCGATTCCGATGGCTGGCAGCCTTTTGCCGCCAAGCGGGACGATATCGCCGCGCCCAGCCAGGCGGATATCGATAAATATGGCCGGGAAGAAGCGTGGCGCCGCATTCTGGTGTATCGCGACCAGACAGACACCAATTACTCGGTGAAATGGAATCTGGCGCCGGAAGCGCAGCCGTTGCTGAATCTGACGCTGTCTTACGCCTATTCGAAGACCGAGCAGCATGACAAGCGGCCGGATTCCGCTTCAAAGTTCAGCTATCTCGGTACGCTGGGCAATGAAAGTTGGGTGAACTATACCGATCGGCAGTTTGACGTCAGCAATGAAAGCCGTTTCGCCAGCGGTCCGCTGGAGCACAAGCTGTTGCTCGGTGCGCGTTGGCATAAACATCAGCGCGATACCCTGATGTATTACCCTTCGCAGGTGAAAAACGCCAGTTACAACTACGGCTATTTCCAGCCGTACTACATGCCGGCGGGCGAACAGGAAACCCGCAGCGTTTATCTGCAGGATGCGGTCAGCTTCGGCAGCCTGACCGTGACGCCGGGCGTGCGTTACGATCATGTGACCAATACCGGGCAACCGAACCGGGCGCCGCGCTATAACGACAGCGATCCGCTCGTGGGCCATGATTACAGCAGCGTGACCTATACCGGCTGGTCGCCGCATTTGGGCGTGATGTGGAAAGCGACGTCGAATCTGTCCCTGTTTGCCGACGTTAGCCGCACCTGGCGCGCCCCGGTGATCGACGAACAGTACGAAGTGCAATACGCTGCTTCCAGCGTGCCCGGTACCAGCCGCGGCCTGCAGGTGGAACGCATGACGGGCGTTCGTCTCGGCGCGGTGCTGGACTTCAACGATGTGTTGATGGCGCGGGACAGCCTGCAGATCCGCACTACGCTGTTCCGCAATCGCGGCAAGGACGAGATTTTCTATCGTCGCGGCGTAGTGTGTGACGCCGCACGGCACGGGGGCCAATGTGGGCAACCGTTGTCGAACTATCGCAACTTGCCGGGCTATACCATTGAGGGCGTGGAGCTCGAATCGTTTTATGACAGCGAAAGCCTGTTCGGCAGCCTGTCGTTCTCCTCGATCCGCGGCAAACGCGACGCTTCACCGCGCGATCCGTGGGGCAACGAAACCTGGATTGCCGAAATTCCACCCGTTACGGCACACGCGATGCTGGGCATGAAAGTGCCGCAGTGGGACATGGCCTTCGGCTGGACCGGCGATTTCGTACGTAAACAGGATCGTTCACCGGCCGACGGCGATCCGATGGCCGTTGTCTGGGCCCTGCCGAAAACCTCGGGTTATGCATTGCACGGCCTGTTCGCCTCGTGGCAGCCCAGCGGTTTGCACGGCTTCGAAGCCCGCGTGGCGGTGGACAACCTGTTCAACCGCGATTATTACCCTTACCTGGGCGAATCGGTGTCTGGCGTAGGGCGCAACATCAAGTTCAGCGTCAGTCAGCGTTTTTGACGATCCTGTCTGCAGGGGGCCATTTAGGCCCCTTTTCACGTTTCCTCCCCCGTATTTCCCTACTTTTTCGCCGTTTATAAATCATCAGCAATCGCTTGACACAGAAGTTACAATTTTAAAATAATAATAATTATCATTTTCAATCTCATTATCAATTGGTGTCACCGAATGGCAAGGAAAGAGGCCGCGGCAGCCAACGGGTTTGCTCAACAGCTTTACCTTGAGCATCACAGTTGGCTATGCCATTGGCTGCGACAGAAGGTTGGGTGTGCGCATCACGCCGAAGACCTGGCGCAGGATACTTTCATCAGTATTTTACTGAGCCCGCAGTTGCTCGCCATTCGGCAACCACGCCCCTTCCTGGCGACCGTAGCACGCCGGCTGGTGGCGAATTATTACCGGCGTAAAACAATCGAAGAGAGCTATCTGCAGGCCTTGAGCGAGTTGCCTGCGATCGAGGCGCCCTCGCCGGAAGTTCGTCAACAAACCCTCGAAATGCTCGAACAGTTGGATCAGGCGTTGGACGGATTGCCGGCGCACGTCCGCGAGGCTTTCCTGTTGGCGCACCTGCAGGGCATGCGTTATTGCGACATCGCTGAACGTTTACGGGTGTCGACCAGCTCGGTGAAACAATATCTGCAGCGCGCTAATTTGCACTGTTTCTTTGCATTGGCGGCGTAACGGCAGGTGCGGAACCCATGATGGAATCGGATATCGATCGGCAGAGCGCGCGAGAGGCCGCCGCGTGGTTAACGCAGCTGATGTCGGAAGAGGCAAGCGACGCGGATAGGGAAAACTGGCGACGTTGGTATCAGGCGAAACCGGAAAATGAACGCGCCTGGCGGCATATCGCCGCGTTTTCATCCCGTTTTTCTCTGCTTAACGGGGCGGCGGCGCAGCGTAGTCTGTCGCAGTTGCCGAACCCGCAACGTCGCCGGTTATTGAGAAGCCTGGCGGCCATCGGCGTGGTGGGGACGGTTGGTGTCGGTTCGGGCGCGCTGCCATGGCGCCCCTGGCTGGCGGATTACCGTACGGCGGTGGGGGAACAGCAAACCGTCGCGTTGGCGGATGGCGCGCAGTTGATGCTGAACACGCAAACGGCGGTCAACGTCAGCCGTCAGCAGGCCACATTGCTGGAAGGCGAAATGATGGTGAATCTGCCGCCGGAAAGCGGTGCGTTGACGGTGAGATTGCCGCAGGGCGAGCTCATGGTGCAGGCTGCTCGCTTCAGCATTCGCCTGTGGGAAACTTACAGTGATATCGCCGTTTATCTTGGCCGGGTCACGATCCTTTCACCGGCGCATCGGAACGCGGTGCTCAACGCCGGTCAGGGCGGCAGGTTAAGCCGGCAAGGCATTGGCGAACCGTATCGCGTGACGCAAGAGCCCGGTTGGCGGCAAGGCATGCTGCTGGCCGACAACATGCGGCTGGACGACTTCCTGATGGAACTGGGGCGTTATCGTCAGGGCGTTATTCGCTGCCGGCCGGAGGTCGCCGGCCTGAGGCTCTCCGGTGCGTTCCCGCTGGCTGACCCCGAGCGCGTCATCGCGGCGCTGCCCGGCGCGTTGCCGGTTAGGGTAAATATGCTGTCAAAATACTTCATCACCGTATCCTAAAGTTTTTTACTCTGCCATTAGGGCATTTCCTTTTCTATTGACCTGTTCTTTTTCGTTACCTGCCCGGTGCCGCGTGCCTAAACGACCTTTCTGACATACCCCGACTGCCGTTGACCGCTGCGTACGTTGGTCTGTTTTACGCTTAACCTGAGTACCGTTCCCTATGTTCAATCACAACGTATTATCTGGCGATTTCTCTTTACCCCCTACAGGCGGGCGATGGCGCTGGGCTACCGCCAATGTGTTGGCGTTGGGTCTGCATGGTGCGTTGTGGTTTGGGCTCGGTTATCACCTGATGCCACCGTTGCTGCCTGCGGCACAACCGATGGTGTTGATGATGGTTGCCGAGCCGGCTGAATCGACACCCAACACGGAACCGATGCCAACCGGCGTGCGCCAGGTGCAGGCGGTGGCGCAACGGCAGGCCAATCGGGAACCGGAGGCGGCGATGCCTCCGCTGATTCATGCACCGCGTGCAACGGAGCGGCAGAGCAAGGCCAAAGGGCAACGGAACGACCCCATCAAACCGAAGACGGAACCGCCGCGCCCAAGGCAAGAAGAACAGGAAAAAATGGCGTCTGCAAACTCAAGAGCATCAAGCACCAGCGCGCCGCCGTCTCTGGATGGAAAGCGTGTTGCCGCGCCGCAAACCAGCGTGGCGTCGCAGCCGAGTCAGGATGCCTCGGTCTGGAGCGGCCTGCTGTTGGCGCATTTGAGCCGTTTCAAACGCTATCCCGCCCTGGCGGTACGCCAGCAGCGCCAGGGTATTGTTCAGGTTGCCGTGACGTTGGATCGACAGGGAAACGTGCTGGGCGTGAAGCTATTGCGATCGAGCGGCGTTGCTTCGCTCGATCGGGAGGCGCTTCAGTTACCGCAGCGCGCTTCTCCACTGCCCGCACCCGGCAACGAGATCGCAGCGGGGCAGGCGGAATTCAGCGTGACCATTCCGATTCGTTTCGATCTGCGTGAAGTTCGCCGTTAATGAAAAACTCGGCTCCAGGTAAACGGAGGGCTGAGTTAAAAGCCAAAGTGCATCAAACGGATAGCAGCGATGAGGTGGTTTCTACTTGATCGTCGCCAGAAAAATACAAATACTGTATGCATGAACAGTAACCTGGTGCCGTTATGAATAACAACCCACTGACGATAACGCCAGTCTGGCCTCTGGCGATGAAGGGGCAGTAGCCATGTTCGCCCTGGTAGACGTCAACAGTTTCTATGCTTCCTGCGAGACCATCTTTCGGCCCGATCTGCGCGGGCGGCCGGTGATCGTGCTGTCCAACAACGACGGTTGCGTGATCGCCCGTAGCGCCGAGGCGAAGGCATTGGGCGTGCCGATGGGGGCGCCTTATTTCAAAATCAAAGAGGAAATGCGCCGCCGCAACGTTGCGGTGTTCTCCTCCAACTACGCGCTGTACGCCGACATGTCCCGCCGGGTGATGGACACGCTGGAAGAGATGGCGCCGGCGGTGGAGATTTATTCGCTGGACGAAGCCTTTCTGCGGCTGGACGGCGTGGCGCACTGCGAGGCGCTGGAGCCATTCGGCCAGCGGGTGCGCGATCGCATCCGGCGCGAGCTGCATTTGACGGTCGGGGTCGGCATTGCGCCGAGCAAAACGCTGGCCAAGCTGGCCAACTTCGCCGCCAAGAAATGGCGCGGCACCGGCGGCGTGGTGGATTTATCCGATCCGGCGCGCCAGCGCAAACTGCTGGCGTTGCTTCCGGTGGAAGAGGTGTGGGGCGTGGGGCGCCGCCTGACTCGCCAACTGCAGGCGATGGGTATTCACACCGCGCTACAGCTGGCGGACTGCGATACCCGGCTGGCGCGTAAAACCTTCAGCGTGGTGCTGGAGCGCACGATACGCGAGCTGCGCGGCGAATCGTGCCTGCAGTGGGAAGATGAGGTGGCCGCCAAAGAGCAGATCATCTGTTCCCGCTCGTTCGGCCAGCGGCTGACGCACTACCCACACATGCGCGAGGCGATCTGCAGCTACGCCGAACGCGCCGCCGAAAAGCTGCGGCAGGAAAAGCGCTATTGCCGCAACGTGTCGGTATTTATCAAAACCAGCCCGCATTCGGCGGGCGAAGGGTATTACAGCAATATGGGCACCGCCCGGCTGCAAACCCCGAGCAATGACAGCCGCGACATCATCGCCATGGCGGTACGTGCGCTGGAAAGCATCTGGCAGGAGGGGCGACGTTACCTGAAGGGCGGCGTGGTGCTGGGAGATTTCAGCGCCGCCGCCATGGCACAGATCGATCTGTTCGACGAGTGCCCGCCGCGCCGCAACAGCGAGCGGCTGATGGCGACCCTCGATCGCCTGAATCAGGAAGGGCGCGGGCGCGTGTGGTTCGCCGGGCAGGGGATCGTCAAGCCGTGGCAAATGAAGCGCGACATGCTGTCGCCGGCCTACACCACCCGGCTGGCGGACATTCCGGTGGTGCGGCTGGGGGAGCGGGCGCCGTGCTCCGCCGAATCGAAGGAAGAAAAACGCCGCGGGTGACAACCGGCGGCGTGGGTAGGCTGAGTGTTACTTCACCGCCGCCGGATCCGGCTTATCGGGGGCGATGCCATACAGCGCCATGGCGCGGTTGACCTCGCTGCGGGCGATACGGCCTTCGTCAGCCAGCAGTTTCAACGCGGCGAGCGCGATGAAATGGCGGTTGACCTCGAAGAACTCACGCAGCGCCTCGCGGGTGTCCGAGCGACCAAAGCCGTCGGTGCCCAAGGCGATAAAGGTGCGGTCGGGCAAGAACGGTTTGATCTGATCGCCGACGATCTTCATATAGTCCGTCACCACCACCACCGGGCCGGGATGCGCCGCCAGCAGGCTCTGAATATAAGGAACTTTCGGCGGTTCTTCCGGATGCAGCAGGTTCCAGCGTTCGGCCGCCATGCCGTTGCGGCGCAGCTCGCTCAGGCTGGTGGCGCTCCAGATATCGCTGGCGACGCCAAAGTCCGCCGCCAACAGCTCCGCCGCCGCCAGCGCCTCGCGCATGATGGCACCGCTGGCGACCAGCTGAGCGCGCGGGCTCTCTTGGTTTGTCGTTTCGCTCTGTTTGAGCAAATAGGCGCCCTGGATAATCCCGTCCTCCACGCCCGCCGGCATCGGCGGCTGCGGGTAGCCCTCGTTGAGCAAGGTGATGTAGTAGTAAATATCCTCTTGTTCAACGAACATCCTGCGCATGCCGCTCTGGACGATCACCGCGAGTTCATAGGCATAGGTCGGATCGTAGGAGACGCAGCTGGGGATCACCGAAGACAGCACGTGGCTGTGGCCGTCGTCATGCTGCAAGCCTTCGCCCATCAGGGTGGTTCTGCCGGAGGTGGCGCCGAGCAGGAAACCCTTGGTGCGTGCGTCGGCCGCCGCCCAGGCGAGATCGCCCACCCGTTGCAGCCCGAACATGGAGTAGAAGATATAGAACGGGATCGTCGCGACATCGTGGTTGCTGTAGGCGGTGCCGGCGGCGATCCAGGTCGATATCGCACCGGATTCGTTGATGCCTTCCTGCAAAATCTGGCCGTCTTTGGCCTCTTTATAGTAGCTGAGCTGCCCGGCGTCTTGCGGGGTATACAGCTGGCCGAGCCAGGAATGGATGCCAATCTGGCGGAACAGGCCTTCCATGCCGAACGTGCGCGACTCGTCCGGCACGATGGGCACGATCAGTTTGCCGATGTTGACGTCTTTGAGCAGCGTGCCGAGGATATTAACGAAAGCCATGGTGGTCGACATGTTGCGTTCGCCGCTGCCCTTCAGGAGGCCGTCGAAGCGCGATAGTTCCGGTATCGCCAGCGGAGCGGATTGGCCGAAGCGGGCAGGGATGTAGCCGCCCAGCGCGGTGCGCGTCGCGGTGATGTACTTCGCCGCCGCGCTGTCGGGTTCGGGCTTCAGGTAAGGGATCTCTGCCAGTTGGGCGTCGGAGATGGTCAGCCCTAAACGGTCGCGGAAGGCTTTCACCGCATCCTGGCTCATTTTTTTCAGCTGGTGGTTGATGTTCTGCCCTTCACCGGCTTCCCCCATGCCAAACCCTTTGACGGTTTTGGCCAGCACCACCGTCGGCCTGCCCGGGGTATGCACCGCCTGATGGTAGGCGGCGTACACCTTTTGCGGATCGTGGCCGCCGCGGTGCAGCGCCCAGATCTCATCGTCGCTCAGGTCGGCGACCAGCTCGAGCAATTCCGGATACTTGCCGAAGAAGTGCTCCCGCACATAGGCGCCGCTTTGCGACTTGAAGGTTTGGTAATCGCCGTCGACGCACTCCATCATGCGCTGCATCAGCAGCCCGGAGCGGTCTTTTTGCAGCAGTTTGTCCCAGCCGCTGCCCCAGATCACCTTGATCACCTGCCAGCCGGCGGCTTTGAAGGTGCCTTCCAGCTCCTGAATAATCTTGCCGTTGCCGCGCACGGGGCCATCCAGCCGTTGCAGGTTGCAGTTCACGACGAAGATCAGGTTATCGAGTTTTTCTCGCCCGCCCAGCGCAATCGCCGCCAGCGATTCCGGCTGATCCATCTCGCCGTCGCCGAGAAACGCCCACACCTTTCTCCCCTGGTGCGGTTTCAACTCGCGGTATTCCAGATAGCGCATGTAGCGCGCCTGGTAGGCGGCGGTCAGCGGCCCCAACCCCATCGAAACGGTGGGATATTGCCAGAAATCCGGCATCAGCCGCGGGTGCGGGTAGGAGGAGAGGCCGCGGCGCGCGGATTCGCGGCGAAAGTTGTCGAGCAGCTCCTCGTCGATGCGGCCTTCGAGATAGGCGCGGCCATAAATGCCGGGGGCGGAATGGCCCTGGATATACACCATGTCGCCGGCGAAATCATCGGTGCGCCCACGGAAGAAGTGCGTGAACCCCACATCGTAAAGCACCGCGGCCGATTGGTAGGTGGCGATATGCCCGCCGACGTTAGAATGTTTGCCGGCACGCAGCACCATCGCCATGGCGTTCCAGCGAATAAACGCATTGATGCGCGCTTCAGCGGCCAGATCGCCGGGATACGTCGGTTGCTTATAGGCCGGGATCGTATTCACGTAGGGCGTGGTGACCAGGCTGAAGAAATCACCGTGTTTTCGCTGATCGGCTTCGGCCATTCTTTCCAACAAAAAATGCGCGCGTTCACGGCCGTCGATGTCAGTGACACCTTCAAATGCCTCAAGCCATTCAGCCGTCTCTTGTGGGTCGAGATCTGCTTTTACCGCAGGTTGGTTCATAAAAGCTCCAAATGTACTTACCTGATAAGGCGCTGAGCGATACAGGGATTCAGTGAATTGCAAGTGCAAGAGTTGCAAATGCAACAATGGCGAAAGCCACTCTATCCCTTTACAATTGCAATTGCAACTCACCGGTTTTGACGAGAAAAATGACATGACAGATAAACAACCCGACCTGTGGTTCTCCTTTGTGCGCGCGCATCGGGCGATGATCAGAAAGATAGAGGCGAAGTTGTCGGAAGCGGGGCTGCCGGTTTACGCCTGGTATGACGTGTTATGGGGATTGGAAAGCGGGGAAAACGGCACACGCCGCATGCATGAGCTGGCGGACGTGTTGGTGATTGAGCGTTACAACCTGACCCGCCTGATGGATCGCCTGGAAAAAGAGCGGCTGGTCACGCGTTTTCGATCGGATGACGATCGCCGGGCCTCCTTCGCGACTATCACCGAGGAAGGCAAGGCCCTGCGGAAAAAGATGTGGGAGATCTACCGTTCGGTGGTCAACACCCACTTTCTCAACCAGTTCAGCGAAGAAGAGGTCGCACGCTTCTCCGACGCGTTGAACAATGCGATGCAGCTGGCCAGAGAGTGATCAGGCATCGGGCGTGATGTGCAGAACGCGCAGCGCATCGGCGATCAGCGCCGAAGGGATTTTCTGCTCGTCGGCCAGCAGTTTAAGGGCGCAGAGCGCAATCCATTCCGCCTGCGGGTAGTGGATTTCGCCGCGCACCCGTGAATCTGAGCCCACCGCGGCAAAGCGCGCGGGAATGAATCGCCTGAGCTGATTGGCAATCAGGTGCGAGTAGTCGGTAACGGCGACGACGGGGGCATTCCCGGTACCCAGGCACGTTTTCAGATGGCATTCGCCGCCGCTGTCCTGGCGCTGCATGTCGGCGAGTTCGGCGTCCTGCGCCAACCGCGTGTAGCTGGGGCAACTCCAGATTTCAGACGCAATCCCCCAGTTTTTCAAGACCTTGGCCGCCTGCTGAACGCGGGCGAGCGCTCGGCCAGCGCCGCACAGACGAACCTGCAACGGCGAGTCTGCCGCGGCGGCGACACGATACATTCCCTTGAACGCCTGTTCTGCGACAAACGGTTCCCCTGAAGAGAGGGGGCCATTGTCTGCGTTGGTCGCGAGATACACCATCTTCCTCGTTCCCTCCAGATAGAGCGCGTGGAGGGCGTGATGGAGTATCGCGCCGGTTTCTCGGGCATTGGCCGGATCGAAAGGCAACCAGCCCGGCATGGCCGTGAGCTGAAGCGGGAACCAGGCCTGAACGCCTTTGGGCAAATCGGCACTGCCAGTATCCGCATCGCTGATGAAAATCCCTTTACGATTGGTTTCCGGCTCAAGCCCGCGAAGCATGTCCACCGAGGGCGTGTTGACGAAGTAAAACAGCGGCTTCTCATAACGCTCTGATTGATGGTCAAACCAGAGCGGCCAGGCGGTGGCGTAGTGGGAACTCGGTGGCTCGGTGCGCCTTCTGCCGTCGATAAGCCAGATGTCGCCGCTGGCGTTAAGTTCGTCCAGCGTTTGCGCCGTCCAGGCGCTGGAAGAAGGGCGCGAGGCGCCGGCTTTTTGGCTGACGGAGGTCATCTTGCGGATACAGGCTTCGGCCAGGGTTTGGGTTCTGGCCGAGGCGGCGGGCAGTGTTATACGTTGAGGCGACATGCGGAGTACCCTTTTTTAGTTGCAAGTGCGATGATTGTAATTGCAATTCATGGCGTATGCCAATGACTTCTGAACAGGCCGCCGCCGTCCAGGCGTGACCTGCGGCGGTATATTCAGGTTCTGCGGAAGGGAGCCTATTTGTTTCACCGACCAGACAGCCGTCATCCGTTGTCCTTATTTCTGCGTTTTTTTATAAATGGCGGGCAGCTAAAAACGGTTTGCCAATATTACTCAGGCACGCGTTAGTGAACGCTAAACGAGGATATCGGCATCTTAAAAATAAAACGAAATAAGGATGAAAGCATATGCCTGGATTTAATTATGGTGGCAAAGGGGATGGGACTAATTGGAGTTCTGAACGCGGTACGGGCCCAGAGCCGGGGGGTGGCGATAAAGGCCATTCCGGCGATCGCGATCGCGGCGGCGCCGGCGTTGGCAACAGCCCGGAACAGCAACAGATAGCGGCGATCCAAAACGATCCGGCGCTGCGCATGAAGCTGGCGGCGGTGATTAAGGCGGCGCGCAGAATTAACCCGGATGCGAAATTGCATATTGAAAGCGTCAGCCCATCCGGCACGCTGAGCCTTTCCGCCACCGGTTTGACGGCCGATCAGGCGAAGCACATTGGCCTGGGGGGACTGGTGATGGGAGTCAACGCCAAGGGGGTGACAGTGGCGATCGGGGATATCGAAACCGGCCATGCGCGAAAGCCCTCAACCCCTGGCAAAGGCGACAACAATGGCCTGAATGCCGGGCAGATCGGCGCCTCTTCGTTAGGCAGTTTCGTGACAGACTCGCATCGCGATCGGCCTGTCAGCGGCTGGCATGGCAACGGCAAAACCGGCGAATTCTCGACGACCCGCACGACCGGGAGTTACTACGGTTTTCATCATTTGAAGGTGGAAAAGCAAGACGGAGTGGCGACCTACAGCCTCTACTATAAGGCCAATAAGAACCGGCCCGCGTTTATCGCCGTGGTGAGAGGGGATAACCTGAATGCCATGGAGGTGAAATATGCCAACGGCAAGCCGGTAAAATCGCCCGGCTCGGTAAAAACGATCGTTAAGGACTTCGTCGAATATCAAAATGCGGAATTAAAAGCCATCAAGGATGGCGTCAGCCTGGCCGCAGGTATCAATAAAGATATCGCGGAAAAGATCGGCGCGAAATACGCCAAACTCGCCAAGGATTTGGAGGCGGGAATTCAAGGAAAATATATCCGCAACGTGCAAGATGCGGAGAAAACCTACGAGCAATTGACGAAGGGCCTGAACAAAAAGCTCAAGGCGCAGGACAAAGCGGCGATTGTCGCCTGGCTGAAAATGATCGATGCGGAACAGTATGCCCGCAATGCGCGGGTATTGGGCAAGGTCTTCACCGGGGTGGACTGGGCGATCAAGGGCGCGGATCTGGTAAACGCCACGATTGAAGGTTTCTCTACCGGCAATTGGAAAGCGTTCCGCAACCAGCTCGAAGCGCTCGGGTTGTCGATCGGCGCAGGGTATACGCTCTCCGTTATCGCCGCGTTTTTCGCGCCGACGCTGGTGTCGTCGACGGTGGGCATTTTCGCCTTCGCTTACCTGTTTGGCTGGGCCACCAGCTATATCGATGCGGCCCTTGCAGGAGAACTGGAAAAATTCATCCTCGAGATGTAACAAGCTCATGATAGAAGAGGGGGCATGCCCCCTCTTTTATGGGGTATGAACGCGCCCTGAACAATGCATTAGCATGTCTCATGTAGTTCTTAAGTTGATGATTTTTATCTGTGTAGTTCGTCTTATGTAGCCATCTCCCCGTCATCGGATAATTTCATTATTTTTCTTCCTGTTATGTGATTTTCTTCACGTAAAACACTATTTATCATCCTTTATTCATTAGTGATATTTACATATAACAATTGTTCTCCTAGTTTGTTCATGGTTATTAACATTCGGATTAATGTTCTGTTGGAGTATGGATATGTTGACAGGAAAGTGGGTGCCTCTGCCCTTTATCCTTGTGGTTTCCTTATTGGCTGGGTGTATTGAAGTGGATATGTCCGTTCCCAGCTTTCCGGATATGGCTGCCAGTTTCGGTGTTTCTGAAGGGCATATTCAGCGTACGATCACCTATAACTTCTTGGGATTTGTGTTTGGCGCGTTGATTTATGGCCCACTGTCAGAGTCGATTGGTCGACGCAAAACCATGTTGATCGGTGGGGCTATCATGCTGTTAGGTGCTCTGGGATGTACCTACGCCACTTCAATCGATCTTTTGATGTTGTCCCGCTTTATTCAGGGGTTGGGGGCTTGCACGCCGGTGGTAGTGGCTTACGCGATCATCGCAGACCGTTATCAAGGGGCGGCCATGTACAGCATGATCGGTCTGGTTAATGCCTGTATCTCGATTTTCATGTCGCTAGCGCCGATCGCCGGTGGTTGGATTAATGAGCATTGGGGGTGGAGAGGAAACTATGCGGTTGTCGCGGTGATCACCGCAGCGGCGGTACTGCTGGAATTGTTGTTCCTGCCGGAGACGAAGAAAGAAAAAACGCCATTCGATCTCAAAGCCATTGTGGGAAGCTATGCCCGGCTGACGGCGAGTTTCCAATTCATGCGATTATCGTTGATTCCTTCACTTTTCTTTGCTGCTTATATGGTATTCATCGCCTCCAGCGCTTTTCTTTACCGTGAAACCTTTGCGTTCTCGCTGTCGGCATTTGTCGTTCACTTTTTTATTATCGTGGCGTCATTTTCAATCCCCAGTCTCTTTTCCGCCCGTATTATCGCCGCGTTTGGTGGCGATCGGCGCGCTGAGAAAATCGGTATGGCGTTAGCCATCGTCAGCATTCTCGCTCTACTGACGGCGACAACGCCTTGGGCTATTACCCTGCTGATGAGCCTGTTCTGCTTCGGTTTTTCTATCTGCTATCCGACGCTGTTCGCACGTTCCATGAGTGTCTACCCGGAAATTTATGGTGTGGCGGCCTCCTATATCATGAGCATGCGCTCGCTGCTGGTTGTGGCTATCACGGGGATGGCCAGCTACGTCTTTATCGGGCGGCCGGAGGAAATGAGCTATGTGATGGCGAGTGTGATAGGCGTTGTCGTGTTGTTGTCTATGTTGAGTATCGTGGCATCCCCAAGCAAAGCTGAAGAATAAATAATAGTTTTCGCGTGACCCCCGGCTAAATATTTATATTTGGCCGGGATCGGCATGACTTTTTTAAATACATGTATTCCTTCATCTGGAGAATATCTATGGAAAATGAAACCATGGTTTCGAAGGGCGGTTTGTCTGCCGCCTATACTGATAAATGGGAACAGCGCGCATCAATAAGAACTCGCCCCGGTAAATTTATCGACTTTACTATTCCTGGCGCATTTTTCCCCGAGGAGAATCAGCCGATATTTTTGGCTGACATGATGAGCGGCATGGACAATGAGAGGAAGTCAAAAATACTTACTCAGTCATTGTTTAAATACCTCAATGATATCGTTAATCTTGAGATCAAACTCATTAACTCAGCATGCAATAAAATTATCTACGGCGATCTCGCTGTCAAATTTGACGAACAGATTAAATTGAATGCCTATACCGTCATCATCGATGAGTATTACCATGTTTATATCGCCAGACATATGATCAATCAACTTAGAGAGCATGATGCCGATCTCGGTGCGCTGAGTTACCCGGATTCTGACGCCTATGTGGCCGTTACAGAGGTGATGAAACGGTTACCTGAGCGCTGCCATGACATTTTCGAGATCATTGCGGTGTGCATTTTCGAAACGACCCTGGTGAGAGAGCTGGTGGAGTTCTTTAATAGTGACGGCGTTCATCCATCGATTAAATACTATGTTAATGACCATATGAACGATGAGTCCAGACACTATATTTTCTTTCTCGAATTACTTGGCTATATCTGGACGAGGTTGGATGAAAACGATCAGGCGATGATCGGCGGGCAGATCGCTGATTTCGTAAAAATGTATTTGAATGTTGAATCAGAGAAACAGTTTAACATTGAGCTGTTATCGAAGATAACTCATGATTGCGAAGCCAGCCGGGAGTCAATCAATAAGGTTTATCGCGGTTTTGAAGTGACGCCTGATGTCCCCATTGTTAAAAACGTGCTAATGGCTTTGAAACGAACCGGCATTCTGAATTCGCCGATAGTGCGCCAGGGATTCGAAAATATTGGTTGGATAATTTAATCATGGAGATGGGTATGGATAGTTTCGCCTCGCATAAAACACATTCTAAACTGGCCTATTTGACTGAAACAAAGATGTTGGCCGATGAAATAAAAGCGCGTTTACGGAATAGCAATTCGCTTATTCTTCCATTAGAGAGAAATCTTGAACTGGTCGATCAATTGACGGAGTTTGAGCTTGGTCGTTTCCTCCTGCATAACCGCGGCCTCAATGGCTACTGGACGTCTTACATTTTCCAGCATCCCGCCGGAAAACCCGCCGAACATGTTTTGGAAGACTGGCTTCTGAATCGCTCGTTGCTGTGCCGGGCGCGCGAGCGTTACTACCGTTATCAGACCTTGCTGGCTGAGTTGATTACGCAGGCGGAGACGCTGGCTTCAATCCCGTGCGGGGTGATGGATGATTTATTGGATTTGGATTACAGCGGCCATGGCGCGGTGCAATTGACCGGCATTGATCTTGACCCGGAGTCACTTTATCACGCCAACGAAAAGGCCAAGCGCGTTGGCATGGCGAACCGTTGCCGATTCTCGCAGCAGAATGCCTGGGAGTTAAAAGAAAAAAACGCTTTCGATGTGATTACCAGTAACGGCCTGAATATGTATGAGTCTGACCCGGACAGGCTGGTGGCTTTGTATCGTCGGTTCTTCGAGGCATTAAAACCAGGGGGAACCTTGTTGCTCAGTTTCCTCACGCCACCGCCGGAAAAGAACGCGCCCACCGGGGAGTGGGATAAATATGAAACGCCAATGGCGGACCTTTTGCAGGAGTTCGCGATCTTTGGCGACATTATTCAGGCTACCTACCTTAATTTCACTTCAGAAGCAGAGATCAGGCAACAGATAACCCAGGCAGGGTTCACGGTTAAAGATATCAACTACAGCTCACGCGGCGTGTTGCCGATCCTCGTGGCGGTAAAACCCTGATAACCCAAAAGAGTAATATCCATGAAGATTCTGAACATTCTTGTCAACCACACCGTAGAACCGTTGCGCAGCCATATTGTCCGTTACTTGCTGGATGCCGGCCACTTTGTCTACTTAATCGGTCTGAGCGACGCTGAGCGAACGCGCTGGACAGGTTCGCAGCACAACCTCTTTTGCTATTCCGACGTTGGCGATCAGCGTATCGACTATGAGCTCTGTCTCGAAGAAAGCGCCTCGGTGAGAGGCCCCATCGTCCGGTTAGCCGTTTTCGCCGATCGACAAAATGTGTTGTTCCAGATTCATGCTGAAGAAGACGGGAATATCAGGGCGTTAGCTGAGCGTGAGCTGCCGTGGCGGGAAGCCCGCCGAGCGTTGTCGCAGACGGTGGTGGGCGAGTTGTTCATCGATGGCGTGGTCATGCTCAGCCGTGAGGCGAAAGATCTGGATATTGCTCTGCCCGAAGGGCCAAACCGAGTTACGGATTGGCTGGTTGCCCAGCAGAGGGTACAGCAAGAGCAGCGAGCGCTGGAAAACGATGAACCGCGTTATGGCTGCTTCAACCTGAGGGATGAAGTGTCTGCCGTTAACGATGCTGCAGTGGTTCAACGGACCATCGATGGCGTTGCGCAGCCGCAACAGGCTTTGCTGTTGGCTTTCCAGTTGCAGTTTCTGCTCAACGCACGGCGGCCTGGGCTTTATGCTCTGCAATTGCAAGATAGGCAACGCAGCAGCAAAGTATTACGGTTACTCAACGGAACGGAAACATACGCCGAGCTCTCTCCTTGGTTAGTGCGGGTACTGCAGGGGGACCCGGCGAACCCATTCTACGAATCCCATCATGACGGCCGTTTTTTATCTGTGGTTGGTGTAGATGTCATCATGGATGAGGGGGAGGTCGACGCGGCAGCGGCCCCGATCAGGATCGTATGGAACAGCACGCGCTGTACGCTCAGTTTGCAATTTTACGGCGAAAACCCATTTTTCGACGTTGTAGCCGCAAATATCGATGAGTTTATGGCGGCGCTCGCCACATTCATGCGTAATGAAGGGGATATAGATGCGTTGACCGGCGTGTCTGAAAATAGCTACCAACGTTATTATGCGAAAATTAATGCCACGCAATGTGAATATCCGAGACAGACTATCGTCGGGATGTTTGAACAACAGGCACGGGCGCTTAACGATCACCCTGCAGTGATAACGAAAAATGAAACGCTCAGTTATCGAATGCTGCAGCAACAGGCCAGTCGCCTGGCCGACTATCTGCAACGGCAATATGGGGTAGCGGCAGGCGACAAAATTGCCTTGATGATGCCGCGTGAGGCGGAGTTGGCAGTATGCCTGATGGCCGTGCTTAAGCTGGGATGCGCCTATATTCCGATCGACAAAAATGCGCCCGTAGTGAGGACCTATTCTATTTTGGCCGATGCCCAGCCGGCGTTAATCATCGGTGCGCATGCTCAGTCAGCTGGCAGCCTGCCGCAAGGGCTGAGTTATTTGGATTGGCGTGAATATGCCGCTTCTCCTTTCGCTGGGGCCGACGGTTGCAACGAATTCCCCTCCCAGGCTGAGGCTTCAGCATTGGCCTATATTATTTACACCTCGGGAACGACAGGTAAGCCTAAAGGGGTTGCCGTAGAACATCGCAGCTTTGTGAATATCGCCAGCGATATTTCTCGACGCATGTCTGTGACGCATCAGGATCGTTTTCTGGCGATCACGACGTTGGCATTTGATATTTCAACTCTGGAAATATTTATGCCGCTCATGTTTGGCGCCACGGTGGTATTAACCGACCAGAAGACGTTGTTGGCGAATAATGACTTGCCGCACTTTATCGCGAGTCATTCCGTGAGCCTGATGCAGGGGACGCCTTCTTTTTGGCATCAGGTCGCGCAGCAATATGCCGAGACAACGCTACCCGTTCGGGCATTGTGCGGTGGGGAAGCGGTGCCGCATGCGGTGGCGCGTTGGTTGTCAGAAAACACCGAGCGTGCGTGGAATGTGTATGGGCCAACCGAAACGACGGTTTGGTCTACCGCGGATGAACTGTTGCCTGGGGTTGATAGCGTCACCATTGGGCGCCCGCTGGCGAATACCCAGTGCTTTATCTTGGACGAACGGCGGCGTTTACTTCCTCCCGGCGTGATCGGGGAAATGTATATTTCGGGGTTGGGCGTTGCGCGCGGTTACTACGGCAATGCGCGTCAGACGCAAGCAAGCTTTTTGCCGAACATATGTTCCAGCACGCCGTCAGCCTGGTTCGGTCGCATCATGTACAAGACGGGCGATCGCGTGCGTTGTTTGCCCGACGGCAGATTTGAATACCTCAGCCGATGGGATAACCAGATAAAATTGCGGGGACATCGGATCGAACTGGGTGAAATAGAGTCGGTTTTGCGAACCTACCCCGGGATGCAGCAGGTTGTTGTAAATTTACAGCCGGCCAAGGAAGAACAACAGGCGTTCCTGGTTGCCTATTATCAGGCCAAATCGCCGGTGGCACGCCAGCAACTGCAGGATTATCTGGTGACGCTGCTTCCGGACTACATGCTCCCCAGCGCTTATATGTACCTGCCTGAGATCCCCTTGAATATGAATGGCAAAGTGGATCGTAAAGCCTTGCCGCAGGTACAAGCGCAAGATAAAGCGCATTACGTAGCGCCGGGAAACGAGTTCCAGCGATGCCTGTGCCAGCTATTCCAGGATGTATTGGGGAGCGAAAGCGGACGAATCGGCATTACCGACGACTTTTTTGCTTTGGGAGGCAACAGCCTGTCGGCCATTCGCTTGGTAAATCGCATAAACGGTACGCTTCAGTGCGATCTGAAAGTTAAAGATATTTTCGAAAGAAAAAATGTGGCCAGGTTAACGCCATTGGTGGCCGCCGGGCGCGGCAGTTTTCTTTACCAAGACTACCAGATTGCACAATGTGATGAGACCCATCTGTACCATCCTTTCCCGCTGAATAATGTTCAGCAATCTTATTATCTGGGACGAATGAAAAGTTTCGATCTCAGCGAGGTCTCTACCCATATTTATAATGAATTTGTTTTCGACCATATTGATCACGAAAAATTGGAGCGTGCCTATAATCAACTTATTGCACGCCATCCTGCGTTGCGCACCGTATTTGAAGAGGGAGAACAGCGATTTTTAAGTGCGGCAGCGCATTACAAAATAGGCTACCACCCCCTGAGAAATGAAGACGAGCTATTGGCTTTGCGCGCCGAGTACTCGCACAAGGTTTACAAACCGGATTGTTATCCGCTGTTCGATATTTTCCTGAGCGAGTATCAAGGGAAATACCTTCTGCATGTCAGCTTTGATGCCATTATCATTGACATGACCAGTTTTGAAATATTATTCGGCGAGTGGATTGCGTTATATCACGACGAAAATCTGGCGCTGCCGCCGCTGGATATCAGCTACCGCGATTATCAGCTGCAGTACGAGCGCCTGCGCGGCAGCGCATTATTTGAGCGGGCGCAGCAATATTGGCTGCAGAAAATCGATGATTATACGCTGGAGGTCGGATTGCCGCTGGCCGCGCATCCCGCCAGGATCGATAAGCCGAGCTTCCGGCGTTTGTCTGCGACGATACCCATGTCGAGTTGGCAAAAGATCGTCGACAAGTGCCAGCGCTTCAATATTAGTCCGACCGCTCTGATCCTTGAGCTCTACAGCAGAACGTTATGTTATTGGTCTGGTCAAGAGAGCCTTTGCCTTAATTTAACGCTGTTCAACCGTTTGCCGTTACATTCTCAGGTCGAGCAAATTATTGGCGATTTTACCGTTTTAAGCCTGTTCAATTACCAACGTCAAAATGGCGTTGCGATGAGCGAACAGCTATCGGCTATCCACCGCACCTTGCTTAATGACGTCGATAATAATTTATTTGACGGCATTGACGTACAGCGTTTGTTGAAACAGCGGCGGAATCTGCCCGCCAATACGGTTATCGCGCCGGTGGTGCTGACCAGCGTGCTTGGCATGAACAATAAAGCGAGCATGTTTGAATTGCCGCTTAATGAAGGATATCGCGGCGTTCAATACGCAATCTCCCAAACGTCTCAGGTGTGGCTCGACCATAAAGCCTACGAAAACGATGAAGGGTTCGTTGCCGAGTGGGATTATGTCGAACAATTGTTTGATGAGAAAACCATCAAGGCCATGCACGAAGGCTATTGTTCTCTGATTCGATGGGTGGCAGAACACGATTGGGAAACCATGTCATTCCCGCAGCCTGAACTGCCGGCGGAACATGCGGAAGCGGTCATGCGCTGGAATGCCACGCAAAGTACGGTGTCGGAGCAAACGCTGCACGGGTTGTTCCTTTCCAGTCTGGAAACGCCGCAAACGGCCGAGCGCATTGCGGTGATCGAAACCGAAGGCGAACGCCACTTTACCTACGCCAGGCTGGAACAGGACAGCAACACGCTGGGGCGTGCGCTATTGCGGCATACCAAGGGCGAAAAGGGACATATTACCGCTATTCTGCTGGAGAAAGGGTATGCGCAGGCCGTCTCAACCCTTGGGATCATGAGAAGCGGCGGCGCTTATCTGCCGTTGCACATCGAATGGCCATGGGAGCGCATACGCGACATTCTGCAGCAAGCCCGGTGCGATATCTTGCTGCTCTCTGCTCAGCAGCGTCATGACCTGGCACATGAGCTGTCGGCGTTGCCTTCGGATATCACGATTTTGGTGTTCGACGAGATAGTGGCGCCGGCGCAGGAACGTGCGTCGACGGAGGTTGCCTGGCCGATCGTCAGGGCTGACGATCTGGCCTACATTATTTTTACCTCTGGCTCTACCGGTAAACCGAAAGGGGTAGCGATCGATCACCAGGGGGCGGTCAATACCATCCTGGCTGTTAACCAACGTTGGTCGGTCGGCCGGGAAGACCGGATACTGGCGCTGTCCGAGCTGAGCTTTGATCTGTCCGTTTACGATCTGTTTGGCTTGTTGGCCGTGGGGGGCGGTGTGGTGATCCCTTCCCAGCGAGAGACCAAAGCGCCGCAAGCTTGGGTGGCCGCGCTGCGCCGACATAACGTGACCCTCTGGAACTCGGTGCCGCAATTAGCGGGCCTGCTGGTTGACGAAGTCGAACCTGCGACGCAGGCGCTAACCCGGTTACGGCTGTTCCTGTTGAGCGGCGATTGGTTGCCGCTCAATTTGCCTCATCGCCTGAAAACCCAATCGCCAGACAGCAAGATGGTGAGCCTGGGGGGCGCGACGGAGGGCAGCATCTGGTCCATTTGGCATGAAATCGATCGGGTAGACGCGAGGTGGAAAAGCATTCCTTATGGCGTCGCCATGCCGAATCAACAGATGTGGGTGTTGGATGAGTGGGGGAGTGCTTGTCCTTTCGGCGTAACCGGAGAAATACATATCGGTGGGCTCGGCGTTGCTCAGGGATATTGGCAGGCTGAAACGCTGACTCGAGAACGCTTCATTTATCATCCAACCTATGGACGCCTGTACAAAACCGGCGATCTGGGCCGCTGGTCGGCGGAAGGCTATATCGAGTTCCTCGGCCGAAGAGATGCCCAGGTCAAGCTTAACGGTTATCGCGTGGAGCTGGAGGATATCGAGAATAACTTGAGCCAATTACCTGGGGTCCGGCAGACGATCGTGCGGCTCAGCGAGGGTGACCTCATGGCTTACGTTGTTCCCGAGGCGCAACAGCCGGTGCCGCTCTATTTTGCTAACCGCGACGCATTCGTGCTTTCGCTGCCGGCGTTACGTCAAGATCTGCAACCTTCGCGAGCGATACCCTATCCGTTGGATGAAGCGGTTTACCGTGCCCGCAAGAGCACTCGCCAGTTTACCGCGGAGGCGTTATCCGCCGAAACCATCAGCAGTCTGTACGAAGCGCTGCCGGGGTGGTTGACGCAACAGATGGCGCAAGAGGGAAGCGCGCTGCCGCCTGCGTCTTTGGCCGGGCTGTTGGCCGTATGCGCCGCTTTCCGTTCGCCGCAGCGCGCGTTGCCAAAATATCGCTATCCTTCGGCCAGCAGCCTCTATGCGGTGCAAGTGTATCTCGGGCTCCCGGCGGCGATGGGAGAATATGCCGCGGGTTATTACTACTACCATCCGCTGGAACAGCATTTGTACCAGGCAGAAGCGTCGGGAGAACACACCGGGCCTTATCTGGACCTGGTGGTTCGGTGGGAAACCATCACCGCGTTATATGCCGAGCGCGCATTCGCTTTGGCGCAGATAGAAGTCGGCCACATGTTGGCCTTGCTGACTGAGCATCTCCAGTCTTTGGGCGTCGCTTATTACGTCAAGCCCGCTGACGCCGTTTCACCTGACGAGGGGGCATTAGCGTGTCGGATCCACCTCGGCGTTTGCGCCGTCACTTCACCACCGCAAGTCAGCGTCGATTTCAGCGTGATGGAAAACGAGGGGGGAACCTATGTCGCTCGCGCGTCAGGGCGACACTATTGCCTCGGTGAGACCTCCGTGCTGGCCGAATCATCAGACGTGTACGGGGTGTTGCAGTCGTCTCAGGTGTTGTTGCAGGCCCATGGCGCTAAGAACGCGTGCCATTATCAGGCCAGTGGCTGGATGATGCAGCGATTTGGCGCGCTCGCCGCCCAGCGGCGAATTGGCGGCTGCATTCTTGGCGTCACGCCGGCCGAGGACACGTTGTGCAGCATGGCGATAGGGTATGCGCGGGCCGAGGATGAACCGGCCTTTGACGTTCCTGCGCTCACTGTCTCGATGACCCAGGCGATCAGACGGCATTTGGCGCGTCGTTTGCCGGACTATATGTTGCCGCAGCACGTTACTTTGATCCCGGAAATCCCCTTGTCTAACAACGGTAAGGTCGATACATCACGCTTGCCGAAAGTCGTCAAGCACAGCGAATGTCTGGCTCCGCGCAGCGATGATGAGATACGGATGCGCCGACTTTGGGCGGAGCTTCTGGACAAGCGTGAAGAGCGAATCGGTTGTGACCAAAGCTTCTTCACTCAAGGGGGGAATTCGCTTCTGGCTATGCGACTGGTACGCAAGATCAACCTCGCGACGGGAACCGAGATGCGTCTGGAAGACCTCTACAACAACAATACGATTCAGGAAATGGCGGCGTGGGTCGCCGGGCAACCTTGTGGCAACGGCAGAGAAGAAGGGGCGCTGTAATGATGTTGACGGATTTATTGAACAACCTGAAAAAAAATAACATTTTATTGTGGGCTAAAGCGGACGATCGGTTGGGTTTTTCTGTCGACAAGGATATCGGCTTTGATGCCGATCTGAAGGCTGAAGTGGCGGCACGCAAAGACGAATTGTTGACGCTGTTACAGGACAATGGCGTGACCAGCGAACAACTCGCGAAGGAAACGTCTTTTCTGAGGCTACCGCCAAGTAGCTGGCCACTTGCGCTGGACTCAATTCAGCAAGGCATGTATCTGCAAAGCGACATCGACGGCTTGCCGTATACCTATACGGTACCGTTGTTCATTGGATTGCCGCAGGTGGATATCGCGCGGTTGCGAAACGCGCTGCAAACCTTTTTACGGCATCAGCCCCTGTTGCGTCAGTCGATTGATAGCGATATGAAGCGCGTTTTTCTGGCGCCTGAGCAGTTTGCACTGGAAGTAGAAAGGATTTCCTGGTCCGAGCTGGAAAGTAAGAAACGGGCGTTGGCACAACAAACCTTCCCTATGCCGGAAGGGCAGTTTGCGCGCTTTGTGCTGCTGGTGCGGGCTGAGACGCAAGAGGCCGTTTTGGCGTGCGTTCACCATCATATGCTGTCTGATGCCCCTTCCGTCCAGCATTTTGCTCATCAACTGTTGAGTGCGTACGCCACACCGTCTGTATCGGCGCAGCCTGAAGCGGGGTACCTGGATTACTCCGCATATCAACAGTGGCGGGTGCGGCAAGATGATGTTCAGGCGTTCAGAACATCGTTGGCCGCCCGTTTGAATCAGGCGGAACCGCCGGCATTGCGACAGCGCCATCTCTCTGGCGTGGAGAATCGTGCCTTTGCCGTGCAGGCAGGATTGACGTCGGAGGTTGTCGAGCGTTTGACGCAGGCATGCGGCGAACGGGGACTGACGCTCTATTCTCTGTTGTTTACGACGTTCGCCCATGTATTACGGACCTTTAGCGGCCAGGACAGCGATTTCCCTATTGGACTGACAGTGATGAATCGCCCCGAGGCGTTCAGCCGCGCCATTGGGCCGTTTATCAGCACCCTGCCGGTCATCGCCGCATTGCGCGCAGACCAAAGCGTGTTGAGCAATGTCAAAAGCATTCAGCACGATATTTTGCAGTTGCAGGAACATCCGTGGGTGAACATTGGGCACTTGGCGCCGGAGATCGACGGTGGCGCGGTGCGCATCAATGAACTGGTTCAGCTGCTATTTACCTTCCATAACTTTGAAAACGGCGATATCGCCGTCCCCGGCGTGGAATATCGTCTGGAGTCTTATCCCGATCTGGCGGAAAAGTTTGGCATGTCCTTATTTGCCGCTCAACGAGACGGTCAAATCGATTTCACGTTAACCGCGGCGGAGAATCGTTACGAAGAGGACTACGTTCGCAATATTCTCGAGGCGTTAGTTTATGCGCTGGGCCAGTTTGATCGGCAATCCTGGGAGACGCCGCTTGAACAAATCGATTTAATCACGCCAGCCCAGCGTCGGCAGGTGCTGTCTGAATGGAATGACACGCGCTGCGATTATTCAGAAGATGAGCATATCGCGTCTTTATTGGAAGCGCAGGTAGCGCTGACGCCGGACAATATCGCCTGTGCGGATCGGCATCGGCAATTGACGTATCGCCAGTTGAATCTACAAGCCAATCAGTTGGCGGCCGCCTTATCGTCACGTGGGGTGGGGCATGGCGCCTGCGTTGCGCTGTGTCTGGATCGCAGCGTCGAGCTGTTGGTCGGTATTTGGGCGATCCTGAAATTGGGGGCCGCCTATTTGCCTGTCGACCCGGCATTCCCCGACGATCGTCTCGATTACATTCTACAGGATAGCCGGGCCGACGTAATTATCTGCCATCAGGCCTACCGACACCGGGTGGCGGCGCCAGGGCGGCGGCTGGTGGTGTTGGATGATGAATCGCTGCGCCACGAGCTTGAGTTGTTGAGCGATGAAAACATGGCGCGTCAGATATCACCGAACGATCTGGCCTATGTCATCTATACCTCCGGGACCACAGGGCAGCCCAAGGGCGTGATGTGCACGCACCGCGGTTTGATCAACCGTATCCAATGGATGAATAAATCCTATCCGCTGACGGCAGCCGATCGGGTGTTACAAAAAACGCCGTACATTTTTGACGTCTCCGTATGGGAACTGATTTGGGCCTCTCTTTACGGCGCCAACATCGTTTTTGCCGATCCGGATGGCCACAAGGACGCGGATTATCTGATTGAGCTGATCGAGCGCGAAACCATCACCGTACTGCATTTTGTGCCATCCATGCTGGCGGCTTTTACCGAGACATTACAGGGCATTCAACGCGATCGAAACGTCAGCTTGCCGAGCTTGCGCTACGTGTTCTGCAGCGGTGAAGAGCTCAAACTGACTCAGGTCAAAGGGATTAAGCAGTGTTTGCCTCATATCGCCCTGCACAATCTTTATGGGCCAACCGAAGCCTCCATCGATGTGCTGTATTTCGACTGTAACGATCCGGATATAGATAACGTCCTGATCGGGCGGCCGATTGATAACATGAAAGTGTTGGTCCTGGACAAAGGGCAGCGGCTTTTGCCGCCCGGTGCGGTGGGTGAACTCTACCTTTCCGGCGTCGGACTGGCGCGCGGCTATCTGAATAAAGCGGCGCTGACGGCGGAGAAATTCATCGTCAATCCGTATTGCACCGAATGGGATGAGCGGGCGGATGACTATGCCTGTTTGTATAAAACCGGTGATTTGGTGTATCAGCGGAATGATGGGCAAATCGTTTATGTTGGCCGCAATGATTTTCAGGTGAAAATACGCGGATATCGCATTGAGTTGGGTGAAATCGCCCAGCGTCTCGAAGCGTTTGACTTGGTGCGCCAGGCGGTGGCGCTGGTTTATCAACAGCCCCATCCCCGCCTCGTGGCCTATTACACGGCGCAGGCACCGTTGCCGGAGGCGACGCTACAACACTTTCTTGCCGCCGCCTTGCCCGAGTACATGGTGCCGGAGACCTTTATCTGGTTGAAAGAATGGCCCGTCACGGTGAATGGCAAACTGGATCGGCGTGCGCTTCCTGAACCGTCTCTGCCGGTCGTACAGGAACGTGTCGCACCGCAGTCGGAGAGGGAAGCGCAGATCGCCGCCATTGTTGCGGAAATGATGGGGATCGATGAAGCGCATTTCAGCTGTGAGGCTAACCTGTATCAGTTGGGGCTGGACAGCATCATGGCGATCAAGCTGGTGAGCAAATTGCGCCAGGCGATGGGCGTATCGATCCGGGTGAAAGACGTGTTCGCCAGCAAAACCGTGCATGCACTCCATTTACGTCTCGCTCAGCATCAGCAGCAGGTGATGATTGAAGGCAAACGGGAGCAGGGCGTATTGGTTGGCGAGTTGCCGCTGCTGCCTGTCCAACGCTGGTTCTTTGACTGCGCATTCCCTTATCCGAATTATTGGAACCAGGCGTTTCTGCTGGATGTGCCGGCGCTGGACGTCGAACGCCTGCGCGAAGCGCTGCACGCATTGATTCAACATCACGATGCGCTACGCCTGACGTTTACGTCTGAGGATTCGTCGCATTGGCGCCAAGGCTATCAACCGATGCCGGACGCCATCGAACTGCGGTGTCATCATGTCGAACGCTCGGCACCGCAATGGCAAGAGGCCCTGTCCGCCGTGCTGACCGAATGGCAAAGCGATATCGATCTGGCCGACGGGCCGCTTTATCGTTTTGGTTATGTCACGGGGTTCGACGAGGGGCGAGCCCGTATTTTCTGCGCTTGCCACCATTTGGTGCTCGATAGCGTCAGCTGGGGCATTCTGGCCCGCGATCTGGCGAACGCCTACCACGGTGAAAGCCTTGGAGATAAGGGAACGAGTTATCGTCAGTGGACTGAGCACTTCGAGCAATATTGTGCCAATCACGCGGAAGAGGCGTCTTACTGGCGGGCCAGGATGGCGGACTACCGCCCCGTTGCGTTGCCGGCTGCGCGCGGCGCTACGATGGTATGCAGCCGCCTCGCGTTATCAATAAAAGTGACGCAGGCGCTGCAAACCGAGGGTTTACGTGCCTTCAATGCGAAAGTCGACGAATGTTTGCTGGCGTGTGCAGACGGCATGCTCGCTCACTGGTTTAACGGAGAGCTGACCCATGTCACCGTTGAAGGGCACGGACGCGAAGAGATTGATGCCACTCTGGACGTTCATCGTTGCGTCGGGTGGTTCACGTCACTTTATCCCTGTGCGCTCTCATCCTCTCCCGATCCGGCAATGCGTTTGCAGGCGGCCAAAGCGCAACTGCGCGGCGTGCCTCATCAAGGCGTAGGATTTGGCGCGTTTGCCCGTGAGCTAGGGTTGCCGCTGCCCAATGTTTGTTTCAACTACCTGGGACAGCTGACTTCGCCGGATGAAAAGGATTGGGCGCTGGTCATGTCGCCGGTCGGTGAGACGCGCCATCCTGACAACGGCTTGCCTTTCGGTATTACGCTCTTTAGCTACATAGAGCAAGGTCGGTTGCAGCTCGAAGTCGTCAGCGGTCTGTCCGGTGAGCAAAATCAACAGTTGCTGGAGGCCTGGGAGGCGGCTATAGACACGCTGATAGCGTGCTGTGAACGGCAGGGAAGAACCCAATACGGCCTTGGCGATTTCATCAATGTTGCGGATGAACGCGACTTACAGCATTTACCTCTGCAGGGCGGTGCCGAAAACGGCGACTGCTTTGCCATGACCGAGATTCAGAAAGCCTATCTGGTTGGGCGCTTTGAAAACTATGAGATCGGCAACGTCGCCAACCACATCTACAATGAGTTCGTGTATCCGCGCCTTGATGACGAACGTCTGGAGCTGGCGATTAACCGATTGATCGCCCTCTGTCCGGTGCTGCGCACCGTGTATGACGCGGAAAGCATGACTCAGCGCTTCATTTCGGTGTCGCAGGCCGGCCATTATGCCTTGGCGGTGAATGACCTGCGCCTCGACGATGAGGCTACCGCGCTGGCGCGCGTGCGCAAGCGTCTGTCCCATCAGGTCTATCAGGTCGACCGTTTCCCGTTGTTCACTTTTGAAATCAGCCGGCTGCGCGAGCGCGACGTGCTGCATATCAGTCTCGATCTGATTTTGCTGGATGTGCAAAGCCGTCTGGCGCTGTATCAACTGCTTAATGCGCTGTATCGGGGAAATGTCTTGCCGCCGCTGGCAACCGTGAACTTCAAAGACTACCAGGAGCATCTGGCCCATCTGAAGGCCTCCCGTTGGTATCAACGAGATTGCGCTTATTGGCAGGACAAGCTGGTCGATATGCCGCTGCGGCCAAACTTACCGCTCAAGGTACCGTCGGCCACGGTTGAACACCCGCGCTTTGCAGAGCATACGCTATATATAGACAAACAAATTTGGCAGGATTTCAAACGGCAAGCGCAGCATTATCAGGTCTCATACTCGTCGGTATTGCTGAGCCTCTATGGCTACCTCATCGCGCGATATTCCGGCAACAGCGAGTTTCTCATTACCATGACGCTGTTCAACCGCTACGCGGTTTGCGAGGACGTAAACGACATTTTAGGTGATTTTACCTCGACCAACCTGTTCCACTTTCGCGATGCCGGCGAGGATCTGTTCACCACCATCGAGACGACGCATAAGCGCATGTGGGACGACATTCAGCATGCGTTGTACAGTGGGTTGGATGTGCAGCGCGATCTGGTGAAACTGCACGGCCTGGATCGCCATTCGGCGGTGTCGCCGTTGGTCTTCACTGGCGTCGTAGGGCAACAAACCGGCGATTGGGATAAACAGGCGTATCTGGAAGACAGCGAGGTGCGCGAGCAGCGATATTGGTGTGCGCAAACCTCTCAGGCTTGGATCGACCTGCAGGCTATTGAAGTCGATGGCCGCTTTATGAGCAAGTGGCTTTATGTCGAACAGCTGTTTGATGAAGAAACCATTGCGCATCTGAATCGCGCCTATTGCCGTCTGATCTCGCTATTAGCGCAGCAGCCTTGGGAAACGCCGGTGGGATGCGAAAACTATTTGCCTGAAGCGCAAAGAGAAATGATGCAGCGGGCAAATGCCGTCACTCAGCCTCTCAGTGAAGAAACCCTGTTCAGCGCGTTCGATCTGTTGGCGACGCAAGCACGGCATCGAGAAACGATCGCGGTGTATGACGGGGAAGCGGCGATCGGCATGACCTATGGCCAATTGAAACAAGACAGCGATGCGTTGGCGCAGCAGGGGATGGGCTCATCTGCGCCGCTGATTGCCGTATTGGCGGAAAAAAGCTACGCCCAGGTCTGTGCCTGTCTGGCGATCATGAAGGCCGGCAAGGGCTATCTACCGTTGCATGTGGAGTGGCCGGCGGGGCGCATCGCCGATATTTTACAACAGGCCGGTGTAGAACAGCTCTGGCTGACCCGGGCACAGTCGGCGCGTGTGGATATCCGGACACTGAGCGAAGCGGGTTATCAACTGCTGGTCATCGAGGATATGCTGGATGAGGCGACCGCTTTGCCACCGTGTTTCAGCTTGCCGCACGTCAGCGCCGCCGATGTGGCCTATGTCATTTTCACTTCCGGTTCCACCGGGCGGCCAAAAGGGGTCACCATCGATCACCGTGGCGCAGTGAATACGCTGCAAGCGGTAAATCGACGCCTCTCGCTGACCGCTGAAGATGCCCTGTTCGCGCTGTCTGAATTGAGCTTCGATCTCTCCGTCTATGACATCTTCGGCGCGCTTAGCGTCGGTGCGGAGATCGTCTTACCGGCTCAAGAGAGCGTAAAAGATCCGGAGCGGTGGTTGCCGCTGCTTGCTGAGCGTGAAGTCACCGTCTGGAACAGCGTTCCACAGCTTGCCGGGCTGCTGGCCGATACCGTGGCACGGCAGGGATGCTCACTGCCAAGGCTGCGCGCATTTTTAATGAGCGGTGATTGGATCCCGCTGAATCTGCCGGAGACGTTGCGCACACTTTGGCCGCACGCTGACTGCATCAGTCTGGGCGGGGCGACTGAGGGCAGCATTTGGTCCGTTTGGTACCCGATAGAGGCGATCGATCCGGCCTGGCGCTCCATCCCTTATGGCACCGCGATGCCTCATCAGGCGCTTTATGTTTTGGATCCGCAGGGACAGATGTGTCCGGTTGGCGTGACCGGTGAGCTCTATCTTGGCGGGATGGGGGTGGCATTAAATTATTGGCGAAATCCACAGCTCACGGCGGAGCGTTTCATTTCGCACCCTCGTCACGGACGTCTCTACAAGACGGGCGATTTAGGGCGCTGGCATGCGGCAGGTTATGTCGAATTCCTGGGGCGCAACGACTTCCAGGTCAAGCTGCGCGGGCATCGCATTGAGCTCGGGGAGATTGAAAGCCGGCTTCTGCAATGCGGCGGGATCCACCAGGCCGTGGCACTGGTGATGGCGCAGCCGGCACCGATGCTGGTGGCTTATTACGTCGGCGAAGCGAACGCTGACGAGAAAATGCTCCGTTCGCGACTGGCTGAACAATTGCCGGAGTATATGGTACCGGCGCATCTTATCGCTTTGGATGCCTTGCCGCTGACGGCGAATGGTAAACTGGATCGCAACGCCTTGCCGCTACCCGCAGCCGAAGAGCAGGCGACTTATTGCCCGCCGCGTGACGACCGTGAACATCAACTGTGTCGGCTGTGGGGCGAGATCCTGCACGTGCCGGCGGATGAACTCAGTACCCAGGCGGATTTGTTCCAGTTGGGCATCGACAGTATCGCCAGTATCCAAATGGCGGGGCGGTTAAGGCGCGAATTGCAGCTGGATGTCACGCTGAAAGAGTTGCTGACGTATCGCACCATCGCATCGTTCTACGACACTCTGCTCGGCCGTCAAACCGTTGGCGGCATCCAGACCGTGCAGCGCGAAACAGGGGCCTTGAGCGGCGCAGTTCCGCTGCTGCCCATCCAGCAATGGTTCCTGGCACATGATCTGCCGCATCCGCAGCAGTGGAACCAGTACGGGCTGTTGGTGGCGCCTGGCATGACAATGGCCCGTCTGCAATGCCTGTTGCCGCGCCTCGTGGCGCAGCACGACGCGTTCAATCTGCGCTTCGAAAAAGATACCCAGGGAGAATGGCGTCAATGCTACCAGCCGCAGGCTGCGCTGCCGCCATGCCACGCTTTGGACATTCGCGCATTGTCGCTGCCGGAAGACCACCCGGATTTTGACGCCGCGCTGTTGCAGCGTTTTGCCGACTGGCAGCAGGCGTTCGATCTGCAGAGCGGGCCTTTGGCCGCGTTCGCCGTTCTTGAAGGGTACGCGGACGGCAAGGCCAGGGTGTTCGTCGCTTGCCATCACCTGATTGTCGATGCGGTCAGTCTGCAGGTGATCGTCGACGATTTACGACGCCTGAGCCAAGAGGAAACGCTGCCGGAGAAGGCCAGCAGCTATCGCCAATGGGTGAACCATCTGCGGCAACGTGCGCAAATTACCTCTCATGAACGTGAAGAGTGGCTGGGGCAATTGCCGGGCAGCGAAGTTCATGCGTTGCAAGCGCTGGGCGGAACCGCGACGACGCGTCATGCCCTTGCGTGGGGAGAAGGGCCATCCTGTCGCTTGATGCAGCACCTCGCCATGTTCGGCATGCAGCCGCAGGACATGGTGGCCTGGGCGGTTGGCCGCGTTTTGCATGATTTGACCGGACAAACCGCCTTTAGCCTATGGTTTGAGGGGCACGGTCGGCAAGCGGATGAGCGAACGCTGGATATCTCCAGGACGATGGGCTGGTTCACCAGTCGTTATCCCGTGCGTTTTAGCTATCAACGCGATGCCAGGGAGCATTTGCTCGCGGTGAAAAATAATCTGAGACGTTGGTCGCAGCGGGCGGAAAACTTCGGTGTCCTGTGTGGTTTGCCCGTGGTGAGAGAGGACGGCATCAGCATCAACTACCTGGGCAAGATGGAGGCGGCGGGAGACTGGGCGCTGGATCACCACTTTGTGGGGCTGCATCGCCATGCCTCCCAGGAAGGGACGCATCTGATCGATATCGTCGTGTTGAACGTTGGCGATCGTCTTGAATTGCGGGTCGAAAGCCGGCTGCGGGAGCATGACGCGGCCTGGTTGACGCAGCGGCTTATTCGAGAGTTGGAAGATGGCCTGGTATCAATGAATTGGCCATCCTGGCGTTGGTTAACCGAATCGGATGTCGATTTCGCCCTCCCGCAACCCCATCTGGATCGGCTGCAACATGCGCAGGCGGTTGATGCGGTCTTCATGGCCAATAGTCTGCAGCAAGGGATGTTGCACCATTCGCTGGCCTTTGGCGACGCCGATCGGGTGTATCGCGTGGCTACGCGCTGGGATTATCACTGTGCGATCGAGCCCGAGACGTTCAAGCGGGCGTGGCAATGGGTGCAACAGCAGTTCTCCTGCCTGCGGTTGCGGTTCGATTGGCGCGGTGAAATCGTGCAGGTCGTGGATCATGAAGGGCGCTTCCCTTGGCACGTCCATGACATCAGCCATCTGTCGCCTGAAGAGCGGGAACACGCCTTGCACAGGCTGCAGGAAAGTGAGCAGCAGGCCAGCTTCGATCTCCAACAAAGCGGACTGTACCGTGTCTGCCTGGTCAAACTGGCGGATGATCACTTCGCTTGCCTGTTCTGTGTACATCACGCCATCCTCGATGGTTGGAGCAGTCCGCTGCTGGTGGGGGCGCTGCATGACGCTTACCTGGCGTTTTCTCACGGACGTGAGCCGGCGGACAGACCGGATCTCTTTGCTTCAGTGCAGCGCTACATTCAACGGCATCGCGATAGGGACACGGATTTCTGGCGCGACTACCTGAGCTCGGTCGACACCTCGCCGGATCTGAGCGGATGGCGCCGTCCGGATGCGGAGTCATCGGCGTTAGCAGCCATTAAGAGCGTCTCTGCTGCAGGGATTTGCCGCTGTGAACTGAGCGCCGAAGAGCGCCGGTGCGCGCTCGAAGCTGCCCAGCGCCAAGGCATGACCCTGAACGCCTTGCTGCAATACGCCTGGCACAAGGTGCTCGCACTCTACTCCGGTGCTGCCGTGACCGTGGTGGGCACCGTGGTGGCGGGAAGGATGCTGCCGTTGAATGGTATCGAAAACACGCTGGGCATGTTCCTCAATACGCTACCGTTGAAGGTGGAGCATCAAAGCGATGTGCCTCTGATTCAGCAGGCACATCGGTTGCAGCAAGATATTAATGAAGCCAATACCCGATGCCTGGTCGATCTGGCTCATCTGCAGCCTGCGGGCCAGCGCCTGTTTGACTCGTTGTTCATTTATGAAAATTACCCGCAGCCTGATGAAGACCGCCACCGCGAACTGCGTCATCAATTCGTCGGTCGCAATGAGCAGAGGGATTATCCATTGGTCGTCAGCGTGGAGGAGGAGCCGGACGTTCTGCTGATTAAGCTGGAATATGCGGCAGAGTACTTTGATGCGGCGATGATGCGGCAAGCGATGGCACTGTTAAAGGACATCGTCGGCCACATGGCGAAAGACGCGAGTACGGAGACGGTGGCGATAGCTCCGGTTTATTGTGAGCCGGAGCAACCCTTGTTGCTTCCTGCGCCGGGGAATGCCGCCACCTTATCGCAAGTGTTGGCGCACTACGCATGCAGCCGGTCAGACGCTCCGGCGCTGAGTGACGGCGAGCGCAGCTGGAGCTACGCCCAGCTTGACGCAGAAGTGACGCAACTCGCCAATCTCATCGCCGGCCGCCTTGAGAAGACGCCGCACGCGCCTATTGCCTTGCGACTGCACAGCAAAGTCTTGACGGTCATGGCCTTGTTGGCGATAGGACGACTGGGCGCAGCTTATGTGCCGCTGGACAAAGACTATCCGCAGGAGCGTATCGATTTCATTCTGCGTGACAGCCAGGCTATCGCCGTATTGACGATGTCTGGGGATGAAGGGGCCGAGTACGGTATTCCGTCTATTCCCTTGTTCGGCACCGCGGGAGAAGCGCTGTGGCGCAAACAGGCCACGATGCCGACGTTCACACCTGCGGCGGAGAAGACCGCCTACATACTTTACACGTCCGGCACGACGGGTAAACCCAAAGGGGTTAGCGTGGGGCATGGGGCGCTGCTCGCCACATTGCGAGGTTTCTGGCAGCAGTACTTCCAGGGCAGGGAAGCGCTGAAAACGTACAGCATGACCAACCCCGTTTTCGACATTTTCGGTCTTGAATACGGTTTGCCGTTATTGAGCGGCGGCTGCGTTACCTTGGGAACTCACCATGTCACTGGGCTGGATTGCCGTAAGTTCGATTTCATCCAGTCAACGCCCAGCATGCTGGAAATTGTCCTACCGGTATTGCAGGGGGACGAGGATTGTTTACTTCTGGTCGGCGGTGAAAAGCTTGAGCCGCATTTGGCGCAGAAGGCCCTGGCTGTTTTCACGGCGCTCGTCAATGTCTACGGTCCGACGGAAACCTGCATTTGGTCAACCGGTAAACATTATCGGCGTGCCGCGACGGATCGCGTTTTAACGATAGGCCGCCCTTTGCCGGGAGAACGTTGTCTGGTGTTGGACCCGGCCGGCAGACCTTTGCCTGTCGGGGCCATCGGCGAGCTCTATATCGGGGGCAGCGGCGTGGCCGAGGGTTATCACAACCAGCCTGAGCTGACCGCCTCACGCTTTGTCTCACTGTCGTTTGCTGAGGGGATATGGTATCGCAGCGGCGATCGCGCGCGCATTTTGCCAAATCGTGAAATAGCATTCCTTGGGCGGCAGGATCAGCAAGTCAAGTTGCACGGCCATCGTATTGAGAAGGGCGAGATTGAGCAGGTTATATTGCAGCACGAGTCGATCTTGCAGGTTACCGTGCAAATATGCCAAGTGGCGGGGGATGGGAACGTCGGTCAGGCGTTGGTTGCCTATTATGTGGCGCAGGGCGAAATTAACGCCGGGCAGTTGAATGAACACGTCGGTCGACAACTGCCGGATTATATGGTGCCTGCCTATTGGATTGCGTTGTCTGCCTTGCCGCTGAACGCTAACGGCAAACTGGATGTGCGTGCGTTGCCGTCGGTTGACGCCGGTGAGGCATCTCCAGCGGCGCAGAGCGAAATCGCTACGCCGCTGGTGAAGCAGTTGCAGGTTATCTGGCAAGAATTGCTCGGTTGCGAGGCGGTGGGCGTCAATACCTCGTTCTTTGAACTGGGTGGGAACTCCATCATGTTGACCCGGCTCTATGGCATGTTACCCGACCAGGTTCAGCAAAAAATCGGTCTGATAGATCTCTTCCGTCTGCCGACCATTGCCCGCATTGCCGCGCATATCGAAGGTCGCCAACATGAAGCGGCGCCGGCACCGACGACTGGACCGATCAATGCCCGGGACGATATCGCCATTGTGGGGATGGCGGGCCGTTTCCCAGGCGCGCAAACGCTGGCGGCATTCTGGCAACGGTTATGCGATGGCGAGGCGTTTATTACGCATTACTCGCGCGAGGCGCTGGCGGCATCGGTTGACTCCGCACTGCTGGATCATCCGCATTATGTTCGCGCCCAGGGGATGCTCGACGATATCGATCGCTTTGACGCCGATTTCTTCGGCTGTACGGCTCAGGAAGCGCGTCTGATGGATCCGCAGCAGCGAATTTTCCTGGAATGCGCCTGGCATGCTTTGGAAGATGCGAACTGCGATCCGCAGCGCTTTGCCGGTGATATCGGCGTCTATGCGGCCATCGGCAACAGCAACTACGAAAGAGACGTTGTTCTACCGAACATGCCTCAGGCTGATTTGATCGATCATTACCAGTTGATGATTCATAACCAATCCCACTTCCTGGCGACAAAAACGGCGTACAAGTTGAATTTGACCGGGCCGGCGATGACGATCCAAACGGCTTGTTCATCCTCGCTGGTCGCTGTTCATCAGGCTTGTCGCGCCTTGCAGGCGGGCGACTGTCAGGTCGCATTGGCAGGCGGCATCTCCATTGGTCAATTAGCGCGCGGTGGTTACCTGTACCAGCCAGGGATGATCTTCTCACCTGATGGTCACTGCCGTCCGTTTGATGCGCAAGCGGCGGGAACCATTGAAGGACAAGGGGTAGGTGTTGTCGTGCTGAAACCTTTGGCGCAAGCGCTGGCGGACGGTGATGCTGTGTATGCCGTTGTGAAAGGGTCGGCCGTAAATAATGACGGGCGGGATAAAATGGGATTCACTGCGCCAAGCGAGAGCCGTCAACAGGCGGTGATTGCCAAGGCATTGGCCGATGCCGATGTCACGCCGGCGGACATTTCCTATGTCGAAGCGCACGGCACCGGCACGCCATTGGGCGACCCTATTGAAATTGCCGGGTTGAAAGCGGCCTTCGCCGGACAACAGGCGGAACACGCCTGCGCAATCGGCTCGGTGAAAAGTAATCTGGGGCATTTGGATGTCGCGGCAGGCATCGCCGGCTTGATTAAAACGGCGTTGTGCCTGCAGCATCGCACGTTGGTTCCCACGCTACATATGCAGCGTGAGAATCCGGCATTAAAACTGGCTGAAGGGCCGTTTTATGTGAATGTTGAAACCCGCAACTGGGAAAGCGCCACAGGGCTCCGCACCGCCGGCGTCAGCGCTTTCGGCATTGGCGGCACCAACGCGCACGTTATCCTTCAGCAGGCGCCGAACACGCCGACAACCGCACCTCAGTCCGCTCAGCGCAATATGCTTTGCGTTTCTGCGGCGGATGACGCAGCTCTCGAACGGATGAGTGAGGCTTTGGCCGATCATTTGGCAACGCATCCTGAGCATTCGATGGAGGCGGTTGGCTATGCCCTGATGGCGCAGCGACACCGCTATGCATGCCAACGGTGGGTATCCGGAGATTCACGGGAAGCGGTCGTCGCGCGGTTGCGCGAGAAGGGCGAAACGATGGCCCGACCTGCGTTCGAGGCGCAGGTGGCCTTTATGTTCCCGGGCCAGGGCGCACAATTCGTCGGCATGACACAGGCGTTATATGACGCCGAACCGCAATTCCGAGTGGAGGTCGATCGTTGCCTCGCATTGCTCGAGCCGATGATGGGCGGTGAAATAACGCGGGAAGACGTATTGGCGAACGGGGAGAGCGTACACCACACCGCAATCACTCAAGTGGCGCTGTTTGTGTATGAATATGCGTTGGCGCAGTGGTATCGCTTCCTCGGTGTTGAGCCGACGGTGATGATTGGTCATAGCCTGGGCGAATATGTTGCCGCATGTATCGCCGGCGTATTTTCACTGGAGGATGCGCTCAAGTTGATGCTCAAACGCGGTGCGCTATTGGCGCACACCGCACCGGGGGCGATGCTGGCTATCAAACAGTCGGCGGAGGGCGTAAGCGAACAGGCTGCCGCGTTGGGCGTCGATATCGCCGTCGTTAATGATTCGGGAAGCTGTGTCATTTCCGGCGCGGCGTCGGCAATCGCCTCTTTGCAGGCGAGCTTGATCGCCCAAGGGGTATCTTGCCATCCGGTTAAGGTTTCGCACGCGTTCCATTCGCGTTTATTGGAGCCTGTGTTGGCAGAGTTTAAGGCCGCGCTGCAAGAAATTGCCTTCAACGAGCCGCAGTTACCGTTTATCTCCAATTTGACCGGCCAGTGGGCAACGGCGGAACAGGTTTGTCAGCCCGAATATTGGGTGCAGCACCTGCGGCATACGGTGCAATATGACGCCGGCCTGCGTACCTTGCTTGAACGCCGTGCCGATGACAACTGGGTATTGCTGGAAGTAGGGCCGCGTCAAATTCTGAGTACGCTGGCGTCGCGCCATCCGGCATTGGGGAATGCGGCCGTTGTCGTTTCTTCACCGCGCAACGCTACGGATGAGCGGCAGGCTGCGCAGATGCTGTGGCGTTCCGTTGGCGTGCTGCATATGTCAGGTGTGGAAATCAACCAGGAGCGTTTCTGGCGGTGTACGGGGCAAGCGTCTTTGCGTCTACCGGCATATCCTTTCGCGCCTCAGCGGCATTGGTTCGGTGTGATGAATGCACCCGCTCATTCGCGGCCGGCCCCGGTTCCGGCGGAGGCAGCCGTGCACCAAGGAGATATGCAACAACGGGTGGCAATGTTGTTCAACGAGGTTCTGGGGTGTGAGTCGGTCGATCCACAGCGCGGGTTCTTCGAACTGGGCGGCGACTCGCTGAGCGCATTGCAACTGATTGGCCGCCTGCAAAAAATGACCGGTATACGTCTTGAGCTTATGGCCATGGAACAGCCGAGCGTCGTGCAAATAGCGCAATCGCTGGAGGCTCATGCGACAGCGAAGCCTCAGGGCGAAAGCGGTTTGGTGAAGCTGCGCGACGGTGAGGATGAGGGGATGATGCCACTTGTGTTGATCCACCCCATCGGCGGCGACATCTATTTCTACCGGGAGTTGGCTCAATGCTTGGGAAGCAGCAGAACGATTTATGCCATACGTTCACCTCTGCTCAATGGCTCGGGCGCCTTCGAGAGCATCGAACAATTGGCGGGAGAGTATCTGGCTTTGCTGAAGCCGCATCTTGAGCGAGGCGAATGTTGCCTGGCCGGTTCTTCGTTCGGCGGTATTATCGCGTTTGAAATGGCGCGGCAGTACCAAGAGGGAAAACATGTGTCTCTGCCGGTAGTGATGATTGATTCCCCAGGACAGGGAAATCTGCCTGCGGCCATGACGGATGAACAGATTTTGGACTACCTGCTTTCATTTGGCCTGGTGTCACTGGACATTGATTGGGATGCCTGGAAGGCGATGACCCAAATGGCGGATAAAATCCATTATTTATCTGAGATCACCAAAGGAACTGCGGCCGAAACGCTCTTTTCCTCGGCGTTCTTACCTCGTTACTTGAGCACCTGGCAACGGCATAACGTGATGATGCAGCGTTACCACCCGCATGCGTTGATGAGTGATGTGCTGTTTTTCTCTCACCGTGAGGTGATTGCAGATTTTCCTGAAAATCAAAGCAAGTTCTGGCATCCCTGGGTGTTGGGCCGCTTCGAGGTGCAGGTAATTCCGGGGAACCACCTGACGATGAACGCGGGAGAAGGCGCGGCAATGATGGCGGAAAAAATGACTTCGTGGTTAGGGCATTGGACGCTGGCTTGATGGCGCAGCGTGTTCGCTATACCTGAGGGGAAATCAGCGGGATAAACTATCCCGCTGATCCCGCTACGGTATTGATTTTGATTACGCCGCTCCCGTTCTCCGCGGTGGCGGATAGCGTCATATTCTTGCAAAGCAGAGGAAGCCGTATGTGGTTTGAGCAAATAAAAAGGGGTACCGGTGGGGATGATGAGCATATTTTATTTTGTTTCCCTTATGCCGCCGGAAATGCCGAGGTATTCGTGCCATTCTCTCACTACGTCAATAGCAATACGTCCGTGTACGCCATGCAACTGCCCGGCAATGGGCGCCGCTTTTCAGAGGCGTTGTGCAATGATGTCTACAAAATTTTGGATGAGGTTGAACGAGAAGCCACGAGCCTGATGTCGGGAAAACCGTACTCATTTCTTGGTCACAGCAATGGCGGATTATTCGCCTTTGAATTGGCGAGTCGTTTTATCGCTAAGGATAAACCGCCGGCGCGAATTTTTATCGCCGCAGAAGCACCGCCGCACATTACGGATTTTAAGCATGATCCGATGCATTCAGATGATGATGAAATGGCCGAAGTATTGCGTCGTTATGGCGGAACTCAACCTGATATTTTGGATGACGTTGATTTCAGAAGCTTATTTTTTCCTATTATACGCAACGAGCTGTCGATTAATTTTCATATGAAACGGGCGTTGAAGGAGAAGACAATCAATTATCCTTTGGTGTTGATTCACGGCAGCCGCGACAGCACTGTTTCCAAGACGGACATGGCGGCTTGGGCGCGCTATACAAGCGCGCATATCGGTCTGCACACCGTTTCGTCGGATCATTTCTTCATCAATCATCAGCCGAAAGAAGTGGCGGATATCGTGAATCAGCAGCTGGCGTAAAGCGCAGGTATGGCGGTTGGGGCACAACCGCCATTAACGCAATGGCGTCATCACACCACCGGCGCCACCGTCAGCAGCAGGTTGGCGAAGCGGCGCTGTTCGCCGGAGGCGATCACCAGCAACGTCCGATCCGATTTGACCGCGGCGTAAAACGCCTCGCGCGGCAGGTATTCGATCGGACAATGTTCTGGCAGCAGCTGCCGGTATTCGGCTTCGATAGTGTTGGTGAAGTCCGGCGGGCAGGCCATCAGCGCCGCGCTTTCCACGTTGATGCAGGCCAGCAGTTTTTCCAGGATCGGCGGAGCGGCGAGCGTGCCGGGCGCCAGGTTCAGATAGACCACGGTGGCGTCTTTCGGCGCGTGGGTCATGCAGGCGTAGTTGCCGTCGGCGATCAGCACCTGGGTTTTATGCCCGCATTGCGCCAGCGCGGCGAGCAGCGGCGGGTGGGTGATGGCGGATTTAATCATAAGGCGATACCTGAATAGGGGGCGGCAGCCGTGCCGCCCGCAGCTGAATTACATGCGGTAGATGCCGCCGTTGATATCAAGAGTGGCGCCGGAGATGAAGCCGTCGTATTCCGCTGCCAGAAAGGCGATGGCGCGCGCCACGTCGTCCGGCGTGCCTGCGCGGCCCAGCGGGATGGCGCGAACGGTTTCCTCCGCCGATTCTTGGGTGGTGTGGCGATTATGGAAGCGGGTGCCGAGGATCAGGCCGGGCGCCACCGCGTTTACCCGGATGCCGTGCTCGCCCAGCTCCGCCGCCAGCGAGCGCGTCCAGGTGAGCACCGCGCCCTTGGTGGCGGAATAGACCAGCGAGCCGGAGTGGCCGCCGGCGCGGCCGGCCTGCGAGGCCAGGTTGACGATGCTGGCGCCGTTTGCCGCCGCCTTCAGGAACGGTAGCGCGCTCTGCGTCACGTTCAGCATGGTGGTCATGTTCACGTCGATCACGGTTTGCCAGAAGGCGCGGTCGATCTCGCCCAGCCATTTGCGCCCGACGATGCCGCCGACGTTATTGACCAGAATATCGATGCCGCCGAGAAACTCGGCGCCGGCCGCGACGCAGCGCAGCGTTTCGTCGGTATCGATGAGATCGGCGTAGCCGTAAGCGGCTTTTTGCCCCAGAGAATGGGCCAGCGCCACCAGCGCCTTGGGGCCGCTTTCGTCGCTGTGATAGTGAAAATAGATGTCGCAACCGGCCTTGATCAGCCGCTCCGCAGTGGCGCGGCCAATGCCCTGTTCCGCTCCGGTGATAAAGACCTTTTTGCCCGCAAGATCGCCCATGATTGACTCCTTATTGGTTCGTTAAGAATTGATGACGCCTTCACGCTGTTTGGCGCAGTAGAAAATGCAGATCAGCCCGGTGGCCAGCAGGCACGAGGCCAGGAAAAACAGCCCCGGCGCGCTGCTGCCGGTCAGATCGTTCAGCACGCCCACCGCATAGGGGGCGACAAAACCGCCGATATTGCCGATGCAGCTGACCACCGCCAGCCCGGCGGCCGCAGCCGCGCCGGTGGAGATATTGGCGGGCATGGATAAAAACGGCGGCACGGCGGTGTAGATACCGATGGCGGCGATGCACAGGAACGACAGCGCGACGAGCGGGTCGTATTTAAAAAACGTCACCGCCCCCATCAGGCCGATGGCGGCAACCACCATGCTGAGGCCGGCAAATACGCCGAGCTTTTTGGTTTTGCTGGCCCACAGGCTCCACGGATAGACCAGCAGCGCGGCCAGGCCGTAGGGAATGAGCGCCAGTAGGCTGACGCGGAAGATATCGCCGCCGGAGAGGGCGCTGATGATCGACGGCAGCCAGGTGCCGAAGCCATAAATGCCGCACACCATGCCGAAGTTGAGCAGCGCGTAGAGCAGGTATTTCTTGTTTTTAATCCCCTTCAGGAAGTCAGCCAGCGTGATTTTAGAGCCGGATTTGGAGCGGCCGGCGTTGCTCATCAGCCAGGCTTTTTCCTCCACGTTCAGATAGCCGACGTCTTTGGGGGAGTTCTTGATCAGGAACGGGATCAGCAGGCCGATGACGATCGGCGGCAGCCCTTCGAGGATAAACAGCAGCTGCCAGGGGGCGAACCCGAACCAGTCATGCTGAATATTGAGAATAAAGCCGGAAATCGGCGAGCCGACCGCGTTGGACAGCGGCTGGACGATGATAAACATGCCGAGAATTTTGGTGCGGTATTTCTCCGGAAAGAAAACCGTGAAGTAATACACCACCGAGGGAAAGAAACCGGCTTCGCACACGCCCAGCATAAAACGGCAAATATACAGCTCCAGCGGCGTGCGCACAAAACCGAGCAGGGTCGCGAAGATGCCCCAGGAAATTAATATTCTGGCGAACCAGATGCGCGGGCCAAATTTAATGGTGCCGGCGTTGCTGGGTATTTCAAACAAGAAATAGCCGATAAAGAAAATCCCGGAGGCGAAGCCGAAAGCCGAGGCGGTCAATCCCAGATTATCTTCCAACGCTTTAGCGGCGTAGGCCATATTGTTGCGGTCGAGAAAGGCCAGGAAATACAATAAGATCATGAGGGGGACAATATGCAGCGTCAATTTCCTGATGGCGCTGCGTTCAATATCCGTTGGCATTGTTTTTTTCATCATGGTTTTTCCCATGTGGTTAATCGGAATAATAGCGGCCCAGCCCAAAGTCATGAGCGGCGTGCTGAATAACGACGTTGCGTGCATAAAAGCGTCGCGCCGTTTATTTATTGCGACGATTCTATTTTTTCTGCTTTTAGCTGCGACGATCCGGACGATGCCGGCTGCGCATCGTCTGGGAAAGTCGTTTTTACCGTATTAACCGGCGGTTTTGACCGAGCGCCGGCTGATGACCGACGGCGGGAAGAGAAACTCGCCGGGCGGTTGCAAATCATTGTTGATACGGCCGATCAGGCGTTCGACCATCAGCTGCGCCATCTCCGCCAGCGGTGGGCCAATCGACGTCAACCCCGGTTCGGCCAGGCCGGCCAGCGCGATATTATCGATGCCGATCACCGAGATGTCTGCGGGCACCTGGATGCCGGCGGCGCGCAGGCCCACCATCAGCCCGATGCCCAGCGCATCGTTAATCGCCACGATGCCGTCCGGGCGCGGTGCCAACGCGAGAACGCGCGGCGCCAGCGTCAGCCCCAATTCGAACATTTCCGTGTCGCCGTAGGCGCTGTTGGCTTTGCCTTCGATCACCCGTTGGCGTTCGCTCAGGCTGTGCCCCAGCGCGCTCAGAAAACCGTCGATCTTGTGGCTGCGCCCGACGGTTAGCGTCGCTTCGGTGGCGAACACGATGTGTCGGCAGCCGCGCTCGAGCAGGTGCTGCGCGGCCAGGCGCCCGGCGGCGATATTGTCCATCGACACGCTGTCGAACAGTCGGGTATCGGTGGCCATCGGCTCGGCGAACGGGCTGTCGTAGCTGACAATCTTCATGCCTCGCTCGGCGGCCCGAACAAAATGAGTCTGGCGAATGTCGCTCGCCGCTACGATGATGCCGCGCACGCCGTGCAGGAACATATCGTCGATAAACGCGGCTTCTTCCTGTTCCTGGCGGTAGGCGTTGCCGAGCAAAACGCGGTAACGGTGAACCCGCGCCGCGCCGTCGACCGCATGCGCCAGCGCCGAAAAGCTCGGGTTGACGATCGACGGCAGCAGCAGGCCGATGATCTTCGCCTGCGGCGCGGGCACCGCCGCTCGGGCCGGCCGGTATCCCAGGGTTTCCATCGCCCGTTCGATGCGCTCACGGGTCTGCGCGCTCATCTGGTGGCTGCGATTGTTCAGCAGGTTCGACACGCTGCTGATGGACACGCCGGCCAACCGCGCCACATCACGAATATTTGCCATTTGCCGATACCTTGCTGCCTGCCGTTAGCCTGCAATCTATAAGGGAAGCCGGCCGCAGGCAAGCTGGAACCGGGGCGCTGCGCACATGGGATTGCGCATTTGTGAGAATCGTCAGGCGGCAGCCGTGTTGTTTACTAAACAACACAGGGGGAGAGGGGCAATGTGTTAACGCAGATGAGTGAGATCTGCGAAGCACCTCTCGTTTATCGCCCTTCGGGGCGGCGGGTTCTGTACTATTGTTTTCTCTTTGCGGCACGTTCCAGGCCGATGGGGCGCTGGGCGCAACGGAGAGAACAGATGAACAAACGGGAATTAGAAAGCGCGATTGTCACCGATTTTTCCAAACGCATGAGCTATGGCGACTACCTGTGCCTGGACTCGCTGCTGGACTGCCAGCACCCACTCTCCAACCCGCCGCATCATGACGAAATGCTGTTCGTGATACAGCACCAAACCTCCGAGCTGTGGATGAAGCTGATGCTGCACGAGCTGCAGGCGGCGGTGCGGCTGGTGCAGCAGGACAAACTCAGCCACTGTTTCAAAATCCTCGCGCGCGTCAAACAGATCCAGCGGCTGCTGTTCGAACAGTGGGCGGTGCTGGAAACGCTGACGCCGTCGGAGTACGTCGAGTTTCGCGACGTGCTGGGCAGCTCATCGGGCTTCCAGTCGCACCAATACCGATCGATCGAGTTCCTGCTCGGCAACAAGAACGCCGCCATGCTGGCGGTGTTTAGCAGCGATGCGGAAAAGCACGCCGCGCTGAAGGCGATCCTCGAAGCGCCGAGCCTGTACGACGAATACTTGCTGTACCTGGCACGCCACGGCCTGCCGATCCCGCAGGAGTGCCTCGAGCGTGACTGGACGCAGCCCTACCAGCGCAACCCGGATCTGCTGCCGGCGTTCAAAGTGATCTACGACAACCCGCAGACCTACTGGGAAGCCTATGAAATGGCGGAGAAGCTGGTGGATATCGAGGAGAGTTTCCATCTGTGGCGTTTCCGCCATATGAAAACGGTGGAGCGGATCATTGGCTTTAAGTCAGGTACCGGCGGTTCCAGCGGCGTCAGCTTCCTGAAAAAGGCGTTGGATCTGACCTTTTTCCCCGAGCTGCTGGACGTGCGCACCGAAATCGGTGCCTGAAATAACGTGGGAGGATAAGGGCGATGAGCGTGAGGATTATCGATAAAGCGGCGGAGAAGGTGGTGGGAGTGAGAGTCGTGGGGCCGTATCCGCAGACCATCCCGCAGGGCTCGCAGCAACTGCTGGCATGGCGGAAACGCCAAGGCGTGCCGTTTGGCAAATGGCTGGTGCTGTATTGGGACGATCCGGCGGAAGTGGCGCCGGAAAAGCTGCGTGCCGACGTAGTGATAAGCGTGGCGGACGATTTCGCGCTGCCGGCGGGCAGCGAGGGCGTGACCGTGCAGACGCTGCCCGCCGGGCAGTATGCGGTCTACCACGTGCGCATCAGCGATGGCGATTTCGAGCGGGTGTGGGGCGAGTTCTATCAGAAGCTGCTACCGGCCAGCGGCTACCAGCCGGTTGAGGGGGTGAGCTATGAGCACTATCTCAACGACTGCGAGGCCGACGGCTATTTCGACCTCGAGATTTACCAGACGGTGAAGAAGTGGTGAGGGGGCTAACGGCGCGGTAGCATATCAAAAGGCTCTTTGGGAGCCTTTTGATGGGATATTTAAAGATTCATTTAAAAGAGGAACAGTCATAAGATAATTATTCCATGTCTATATCATAGAATGTATATTTAAGGTTTTTTATAAAATCTATTGTTTGCAGTAAGCGAACGTCTATCTTTTGATATGCCAAACAATCCTTCTCTAACTGGTTTATTATGGATAAACATCTTTCATCTTGCTCGTCCATGGCATCATAAAAATCTTGGTTGCACAAATCTAGCATTCTTAAGAATAACGAATCGGAAATTGTCTCATCTGATGGTGGTGTTTCCCCTGGGATATGATGGGTCGCACTGAGCAATAAAAACCCATGATACGAAAAATCACAGCCCAACAAGAAATAAAGACCCTCTTTGATTGGTGTCTTATAAACGATGACCGATGTATCCGATGCGACAATTAAAATGTTCTCTTTGGATTGGAAAACTGCTTCGTCTTGAATAGTGACGTGAGATACGAAGCTACCGATACATTCTGATAATTTTATTTCTCGTAATGAGTCAACATCAAGGGCATGACGCTCGCTTGATGCTTTAAAAAAAGAAGGAACGCTCAACAACAAAAAAGAAAGCTCGTTTGTTTTCTTGTTGATTAAAAACCAGTCAAGGGAGTCCATTTCACTAAAATTACTGCTTCCAAAGAAATTACTGATATCATTTTCTAACTCATAGATATCACTGTACTGGCTTTTCATTGATATATTAAAGTTGGCGATATCCCAGGAAATATTCATCATCTGTTACCTCAGAGTGTTATAAAGATTTCAGTGGGGTCGCCTCTAAGAGAGCGCTAGTGAAAAATGAAACCCAGCAACTTTATCTTATATCTTGCTGGTTGTGATTCACCCGTCGCCGTGATTATTGTTATTCTGTTTTTGTGCATTTCCGACTCTACATTCTGAATGTAGATATCCAGATTTTCATTTTTATATGAAGGTATTGGGTCATATGGGTACTCTATGACTTTTATCCCGCTTATTTTTTCTGCGATCGCCTTCCTGATGTTTTCATCTATATCCCATATGGGTATCGCAGAGCTGTTATCATAAAGTACTTTTTCGTTAGAGTTAGGGATGGATACTTCTTTTTTAAATAAACGAAACTGCTCTTCGTTACCATCAAATAGTTGCCTGTTTGATGGGGTAATGACAATTTTCTCTTTGTTCATAATATTTAAATAGATCTAGTGAATAAATGATTCATGCCTTTATTGATTGTTAGTGTGCGAAGTGAAGATGTAGTTATTTGCGATATTCGAGGGGGGGGGTGAAAAATCACACACACTCTGCATTATGGAGTGAGTGTGTGAATTTTTATATAATAATGTGGATGAGTTTCCTCTTTTTTAATAAATTATGTTATTCCTTTTGCAATATTTTCGCCATTCATCCTCAGTATGAAATGCACTGCGATAGTTGCACACTATTGTTCCCGTTAAATTATGTGGGTCATAAGCAGCGTCAATATGCCCCCATGAACCACTAACTGGAAGTTGTATATGAGTTTTTTCATAAAACCATGTTCGAAGATTTTTGGTAATAGCACCTTCTACTTTTTTTTGTATTCCCATCATGAGTTTTTCAGGCGCAAAACGCCAACTGCAAAGCACTGCATCTGTAATGAAGGCCCCGGAGAAGTCGGCAATTATATATATATCGCCGGCTTTTTCTTTTTTTGTACTGATTATTGTTCTGTATGATGTAGTCCTACCATCTGACTTTTCTGGCCAACCCTCCCACAATCTGGAGCCTTTTATTAGCATTTCTCGGGTTGTCGCTGTACCTAGCGTTATTCCCGCGAGTTCTAGTGTTCCGTCATAAGTATCTAGTTGCATTTTACAATCCAATTTCAAAAGGCTTATCAATTGGCTCAAGAACAGTTTTATAGTTAGAAAGGAAAAATTGAGTTCCTCCGCCTTCGCCGAATCTCGTTGGGTCTTGAGATATCGCTTTACCTGTTCCTGCAATCGTTTCTCTTTTTACTCTATATGCTTGTATTTTAGATCTATAACCAAATTTTTCATGTGGAAGCACCTGCAAACTTTCCCATAGCTTGGCTCTACTGCCACCTGCAGCATCTAGCGTCGCCTTGTTGAAGTAAAAACCAGATTGCCCTGGAGCGCCGCCATAAACAATGTCACCTTCTTTCAACATGATATTTGACCAAGAGTCTCGTCCTTTGTAGATACCTCGACCTTGCCATTGTCGACCAAAAGCTGCCTGATTATGATCGTTGGCTTTGGTTGCTGCGCATCGTGGCTTCCATCCCCAAGGATCCACCCAACCCAGCGGATTCGGCGCGTATTGGTACAGGTTGATCCCGCCGGCCAAACCTATCGGATCGTGCTGGGTAAATCTGCCGATATCCGGATCGTAATAGCGGAACAAATTGTAGTGCAATCCCGTTTCCCGATCCAGGTATTGCCCCTGCAGGCGCAGGTTTTGGGAATAATCCAGATCTTGCTGATTTTCCTCATACTTTATGCGGCCCCAGGCGCTGCTGTGACTCTGCCAGCGCAGCGTTCCGTCGCTGTCGGTCAGGCTTTCCGGTTCGCCGTTCGGCGCCGTGTGGAAGTAAAATACTTGGGCCGGCGTGTGGCCGTCGATGCGCGCCAAAGGTTCATAGCTGCCCTGATCGGCATAGACATAGGTGAGGGGCATGCCGTCGCGAGTTTCCTGCAGCAGCCGGAAACCTTCCCACAAAAACGTGGTGGTTTGGCATTTGCCGGCCGGTTGGCGCAGATCCTGACTTTGCTGCCACACCCGCTTTTGCGTGCGCCGCCCGAGCGGATCATAGTGGAACTGCACATGCTGCTGGGCTTCGCTGCGATGTTGGCTGTAGCGCACCACCTCGCAGAGGCGATGATCGGCGTCGTAGAGATATTGCCAACGGTAGTGGCCTTTGCGTTTTTCCACCGTGCGGCCAAAGACATCGTATCGGTAATCAATTCCCTGATAATGCAGTACGCGGTTGTGCCGCTGGCGGAATTGCCCCTCATCCAGCAGGTTGGATGCCGGATCGTACCGGTAGCGCTCGGTATCCGGCAGCGTGCCGTCCCGGCTCAGCAATCGACCGGTGGCATCGTACTGATAACGCTGGTAGGAGAACGGGTTGGCGTTGTGTTCTTCGCGCGTCAGGTTGTTTTGATAGTCGTAGGACCACTGGCGCGAGCTGCTGGCCGGCGCCGGGCGCTGGCGGTTGTCATTGAAGATCTCCCGCCGGTCTTTGCGCCCCAGCCGATCATAATGCACTCGGCTGGTCAGGCGACCCTGCGTACGGCTCAGCTCGCGGTGCAGATTGTCACGCTCGAACTCGCTGAGGGTGATATCGTCCAGCGCCAGCTGCAGCAGGTGGCCGCTGCCGTAGTACAGCGCGCGCAGCGCGCGTCCGTCGGGCAAGGTGGTTTGCGTGCGGTTACCCATCGGATCGTAATCATAGCGCAGCGTACCGTTGGCACCTTGTTCACGGGTTACCCGCCCCAGCAAGTCATAGTCAAAACTGACCTCGCTCTGAGCCGTTGTCGGCTCGTCATGCCATGCGTTGCCGCGGTCACTGGCGGCATGCAGCAGTTGGCCGAGCGGACTGTAGCGGTAGCGGGTTTCTCCATCGGGCGTCTGTTTGCTCACCAGTTGGCCGGCGCCGTCATGGTTGAAATAGTGCGAGAAGGCGGCGGAGGTATTGGCGGCGAAGCGGCGCTCGACGACCCGGCGGCATTCGTCGTAACGATAGCGGGTGCTGACGCCGTCCAACCCGATTTCTTCCTGCAACAGATTGCAGGCCGTCCAATGGAACAGGTAACTTTCGGCATTCTCGTTGCGCAGCGCCGTTAATCTGCCGCGGGCGTCGTAGTGGCGCACCACCTCGCCATCGAGCGGATTGCGCGTGGCCAGCAGGCGGCCGGCTGCGTCATAGCGATAATCCGTCAGGCGCCCATCGGCCCCCTGATAGCGATCCAGCTGGCCCTGCGCGTTCCAGCTCAGCGTCTCTTGCCAGCCCTCGGCGCGCTGCAGCTGTGTCAGGCGGCCGGCGGCATCGTAGCGGTAATGGACGCGTTCGCCGGCGGCGTCGGTCACCTCGCTGAGCCAGCCTTGAGCCGTATATTTGTAGAGGGTTTGTTTGCCGGAGCAATCGCGGGCGCGCAATAATTGCCCGTGCTCATCATAAGCGAAATGGCTGATGCCGCCGTTGGCGTCGACGGCTTGCACCACCTGGCCATAGCCATCGCGCAGGTAGCGCTGGGTATGGCCGAGCGCATCGATCTCGGCAATCAAGGCATGGCGCTCGTCGTAGTAGAAATGCTGTGTGGCGCCGTTGGGCTCCTTGACGCTGATCGGCAGTGCGCGCTGCGGTAGCCAACCGGTGAGGCGGATATGGCCGAGCGGATCCTCTTCCTCGACCAGATTACCGGCTTCATCGTAGCGGAAATGCCAGCCGTGGCCGAGCGGATCGCGTGTGGCGATCAGCATGTCTTCGTCATTCCATTGGTAATGCCAGACCTCACCACGCTCGTCGGTATATTCGACGATCAGCCGTTGGGCGTTCCAGCGGTGCTGGTGCCGCAAGCCGTCATTCTCGGTGACCGTCGTTAACCCGGCGGCCAAATCGTAGTCGATTGTACAGCCGCCGCCGGCGCTGTCGCGGTGTTCCACCACGCGCCAGTCGTCGAACATCGCCCAGTGATACTCGAAGCTGGGCCCACCGGCCTGTTGGTGGCGGGTCAGCAGGTGTTGGGCGTTATAGTGAAATTCGCGTGTGACCAGGCCGCCGGCGTCGATCACCTGATGCAGATCGCCGCCGTCGTCATAACGGTAGCGCACGCGTGGTTCGTCGTTATGCCGCAAGGCGGTGACGCGATCGTCGAAGCGCGGATCGCCGTATTCCAGCCGCAATGTCATGGTGCCGGCGCTGTCGACGATGTGGCTCAGGCGCTGTCGTTCGTCGTAGTTCAGCAGCAGCGCATTATCGTACTCATCGCTCAACGACACCAGCCTCAGGCGGGAAGGGGTCTGCGGCAGCGGCACGAACAGCCGCCAGACGCTGCCGTCGGTGTCGGCGATCAGCAGCTGTCCCTCTTCACCGCGGCGGAACATCAGCCCTTCACCGGCGCTGAAGCTCGGCTGGTTCACCTCAGGCAGCGGGAAGCGTAGCTCACGACCGGTTTCATCATGCAGGCAACACTCAATGACGCCGTCCCGGTCGTTAAGATCGACCCAAATTTCAAAAGGCGTGCGCCAGCCGTGGCCAAACAGTCCCTGATAGCCATTGCGGCTGTTGTAATTGCGCTGCCAGATCAGCGGAAAGCGCGCCGGCAGCAACAGGTCCAGATCTTCTTCGTCGTTCAATACCTTGGCGCCGGTGGCGGCATGCACCGGGTTAAAGGCGGCGTGGATCGCTTCGCCGAGGGCGTTAACGCCCGCCGCCGCCAGACCGCCGCCGATCATGCAAGGCAGGTTCTTAACCAGCTTGGCCGGATTACCGAGCAGCAGCGGCAGCACGGTCAGCGCCAAACCGATACCCGGCAGCTTGCCGCTCTTGATGTCGCGTACCACCACCGTGCCGCCGCCGATCTGCACATTTTTGGAGACGTCGGTCGAGACTTTCGCCTCGCAGGTTGAACGGTCATTGCTGCGTACGGCCGGTTGGCCGTTGATAAATACTTTACTGGAGCCTTCCGCCAGGTATTGCGGAAGCGGGTGTTTGTCGCAGCTGATTTTATCTTCTTCCAGCGGTTGGCTGGGCTGGCTGGGGCCGGCGACGCCGGGCTGCCATAGCTGCGAGAGGATATTACCGCCGGCGGCCAGCAGCTCGGCGCCATAATCCCAGAAGCTTTGCGGCGGCTGTGGCGCCGGTAACGCTTTGATCTCTGCGGGCGTGAGTAAACGACCTGCGGCGCGTGCCGCCGGTTTGGCGTTGGTGAAGACGTTGGGGGAGCCCGTGAGAATGACGCCGGAGACGGAAGGCGGGAAGAGCCAGTTGGCCACGGCGTCGCAGCCGTTGCTGATATGTTCTCCGACGCCGGTCAGGCTGGTGGCAAAACCGACGATCAGCCCGGCGCCGACGCAGCCGGAGGCCGCCGTCGCCGCTGCGCCGAGCACCGCCACCCCTGCCAATGCCGGCGCTGCGGCGGCGGCGGCTGCGGACACGGCGGCGGTCGCCACCGCATACACCGCGACTTCGGCGACGGCGCTGGCGATGTCCGCCAACGCGCTGGTGTGGATCAGTTCATCATCCTTTCTTGCTGCCCAGATCTCAGCCATGGCTATTGTTCACTGTGTTCGGTCAAGACCAGCGACGCTTTCACCTGCTGCCAGTGAGCGTCATCCTCGGGGGTGAAGGGGCGCATGGCGGCATAGGTGACGATCAGTAACGTCTGGCTCTCGTCCGGCTGCACCGCCAACTGATGCTGATGATGGTGGTGTCCGGCGCGGATAAAGCGACTGGAGACTTCAATCGCCTTGAGATGGCCCTGCGGCCCGGCGCTGATGCGCCGGCGCGGCGACTGTTGCAAATCGCTGATCTGTGGCAGCAGTGCTTGCCACTGCTTCTCGAATTCGTCCTCCAGCGTGGCACCTTGCGGAATGATGCCGCGGGTGATGACCAGCGAGGCGCCGGTTTGCGGGTTTTTGAGAATATTGACCGTGCAGTCCTGCCAGGCGATGGCGGGGAGGGTGAAATGGCCTTCCTGGAAAAGGTAATCCATGGATGTCCTTGCAAGTAATCAGGGGAAAGGACGCGGCGCAGGGCCGCGTCGGCATCAGGATTTCGGGAACAGCTGATCGACGGCGCTCTGGATCGCCGCCTGATGGCCGCCGCCCGGTGCCGCGGTGCGTGCGGCGCCGCCAGGCTGGTTGAGATCCAACTGGCCGCCGGTATTGATCTCTCCGTCCTCTTTCACCGTGATATTGAAGCTGGTGCCGGTGATGTTGATTTGGCCGTTCGCCAGCAGCTCGATCACGCTTTCGCCGCACTCCAGCCGCAGCGATTCGCCGGAGCCGAGGGTAAAGGCGTTAACCACGGCGTCGCTGCGCGTTTTGCCGGTCAGCGCGGAGGCGTCGCCTTTGACGCCGGTGGCCTGATTGAGCACCACCCGTTTGATCTGGTTGCCGCCCACCAGGTGGGTGTGGTCGTTATCGATGGTGTGGCTCTCATCGTTTTTGACCTGGGTGTCCATGTTGCGCTCCGCCTGGATCCACACCTGTTCGGCGCCGGCCTTGTCTTCGAAGCGCAGGGCGTTGGCGTTGTCGGCGGTGCCGTCCTTGGTGCGGCTCATAAAGCCCATCTGGGTGGCGGCGGCCGGCAGCGCCCACGGCGGCATGCTGGCTTCGTTATAAACGCGCCCGGTGACGATCGGCCGATCCGGATCGCCGTTGATAAAGTCCACCACCACTTCGTCGTTGACGCGCGGGATCTGCACGCCGCCGTAGCCCTGACCGGCCCAGGCGCTGGAGACGCGCACCCAGCAGGAGCTGCCGTCGTCCTTCGGCCCGAAGCGGTCCCAGTGGAACTTCACCTTGATGCGGCCGTATTTGTCGGTCCAAATCGATTCGCCGGCCGGGCCGACCACCCGGGCGGTCTGCGGCCCGTGGGTTTTCGGCCAGGTGGCCTGCTGCGGCGGGTGCCAGGGCACGTCCGCCGGCAGCACGATGAAGTCGATACGGTGTTCGCTGCTCTGATCGTCGCCGCTGGCATAGCGGTTCTCTTTCAGATGGTAGTTGGCCTGCAGCGTCAGGTACTCGCGGTTGTCGTCGGCGTGCGGGGCGTTATACAGCGCAAAGGTGCTGCCGGGAGCGATGCCCAGCGCGGTGGCGGTACCGCGGATCTGCTGATGCTCGGCCTGCCAGGCCTCCTGGCGCACGCGGGCGTAGAACTCCCCCTGCTGATGCTCGGTGTAGCGGCCCGGCCAGTCGTAGACGTCGATCTGCCCCGGCGTCGGCGAGACCGGGTTTTGCCGCGCCTGGAACAGCCAGGCGTTCGGCTTGCGGAAATCGTAGTCGTCCAGGCTGTAGATGCCCGGCGTGACGCGATCGGACAACGTCCACTGGCTGATGCCTTCCTCGCTGGTGCTGCCGCCGGACGGCGTCAGGTGGTAGGGGATCATCTCGTAGCCGGGATAGGGCTGGTGATGGTGGGGGGCGTCCCCGAGCACCAGCGTGTGTTTGCCCATCTCGTGTTTGAAATAGTAATAGATGCCTTCCAGCTCCATCAGGCGGCTGATGAAGTTGAAGCTGCTTTCGTTGTACTGCACGCAGTAGCCCCACAGGCGATAGTCGCCGGTCAGCTGATCTTCCAGCTGCACGTTGTGCTCCGCCAGCAGGGTCTTGACGATCTGCGGCACCGTCTGTTCCTGAAAGATGCGGAAATTGCGGTCTTTGATCATCGGCCACAGATCCGGCTGCACGTGCAGGTTATACACCGCGTAACGGGTGCCGCCGATTTCTTCGCTGCTGACGGCGATGGCGGTGATCTTGCCGTTCAGGTAGCGCGGGGCGCTGAGGAAGCCCTGGGTTGGGATCTCCAGCGTCAGCGGTTGACCGAGCAGCGCTTTGCGATCGAGCCGCGCGTCGGTGCTCAGCAATTCAATAGAGAAGTCAAAAGGGGTGGAAAGCGCTTCGATGCCGTCCAGTGAGCGGAACAGCAGCTGCTCCTGGCCCAGCGGCGTGTGCGCAATAATGCGGTCCAACATGAGAACGTCCTCTGTGATTGACGTCATGCCCTGCATACTCCGGCGTTGCAGCGGCCTTGCCGCGCGGCCAATGAGGATGGGCAGCGGTGCGTCAGTCTCATGAAATAGGGAAACCCCGCCGAGGCGGAGTTTCAGAACGGGATTAACCGGCGGTGGCCGGATTGACCAGCCAGGTGCCGACGGTGTCGATGCTGAGTTGCTGCCGGCGGAGCCGATCGTTGTGGCGGATCTCCAGCTGATAACGGCCTGGCGCCAGATTCAGGCTGGCGAAGCCATTTTCGCCCGGCGTTACCTGCTGCGGCTTGCCGTCGAGGCTGACCTGCTCGCCCGGCTGCAGTTTGAAGTACACCAACGCCACTGGCTGCGCGGCCGGCGGCGCTTTTTCTGGTTCCGCCGGCACAGGTTGTGCGGTTTGCGGCGCGCTCGGCTGTTCCGTCAGGGTTTTCTGCGCCGGTGACGCCTCGGTATTTTGGGCCACGGCCTGGGTATCGTCCTTGCCGCCGCTCAGCCAGGCGACGGCGCCGATCACCAGCAGCGCCGCGACGCTGGCGCCGGCCATCATCGGCCGCGAGAATTGGGTGCTGCGCGCGGTAACGGCACCGGCGGCCGCGGCAGCAGCAGCCGGGTTGGCGGCCACCAGCAGGCTCTCCGGCGCGGCGGCCGGGGTGCTGATGATTTCGTTTTCATCGGCGATCGGCAGATGCAATAGCTCGGCCATTTCATCGATAGTCTGCGGGCGGTCTTCCGGCTTCAGCGCCAGCGCGCGGTCGACGGTGCGCAGCAGCTCCGGCGAGTAACCGGCGGGGCGGCGCTCGGCCAGCGGCTGATAGCTGTCTTCGATGCTGCGCACCACGCTGACCGGCGGCGGCGAACCGACGATCAACGTGTGCAGCACGGCGCCCAGCGCGTAGATATCGGTCCACGGCCCCTGTTCGCCGTCGCTGTTTTCGGTGTACTGCTCGATCGGCGCGAAGCCCGGTTTGAGCATGATCTCCGTTTCGTCCGACAGGTTGCCGATCTCTTTACGCGCCGACCCGAAGTCCAGCAGCACCGGCAGCTGGCTCTCCTGGATTTGGATGTTATCCAGCGAAATGTCGCGGTGCAGATAGCCTTCCTGGTGGATGGTGTTGATGGCGCTGAACAGCGGCGGCAGCAGCCGGCGGATCCACGCCTCGTCGATCTTCTCCGGCTGCTGCGCCTGCAGGTTCTTCAGCGTGGTGCCGCTGTAAAACTGGGTGCCCATGTAGGCGGTGCCGTTCTCTTCCCAGAAGCGCAGTACGTGCAACAGGCCGGGGTGTGAGAAACGCGCCAGCAGGCGCGCCTCCTGAATAAAGCTGTTCAGCCCGGCCTGGAAGGTTTTGCCGAAGCGCTCGCCGCGCAGCCCGATGCTGAGATCGTCGTTGCGTTTCGCCAGCGAGGTTGGCATGTACTCCTTGATGGCGATGGTGCGTTCCAGTTGGTGATCGTAGGCGCGGTAGACGATGCCGAAGCCGCCTTCGCCGATCGCTTCCTGGATCTCGAATTCATTGAATCGATAGCCGCTCGGCAGGCTGTTCGAATTCGGTTTGGTTATCCCGGTTCCCGACATAGTGATGACTCTCTGTGTTCAAAGGGCCGCCGTCTCGGCGGCCGCGGCGTTATGCCTGAAATTGACAAATGAATTCGTGGTTCTGCAGCGCGATATGCAGCTGGCGATAGCGCTGGTCGTTGGCGCTGCCGGTCAGCAGGGTGTGGCTGATCTGCGGCAGCAGGGTGTTGGTCAGGATGGCGTCGACCATGCGGCCGCCGGACTCCACCTCGGTGCAGCGGCTGACGATCTGCTCGATGACCGCGTCGTCGAAGGTGCAGACGATATCGTGATTCTCCGCCAGGCGACGTTGGATGCGCCCCAGCTGCAGGCGCACGATGTTGCCCAGCGTGGCGTCGGTCAGCGGGTAATACGGCACCACCAGCAGGCGGCCGAGCAAGGCGGCCGGGAACACCGACAGCAGCGGCTGGCGCAGCGCGCCGCTCAGTGCCTCCGGTTCCGGCAGCAGCTCCGGATCGCTGCACAGCCCGGCGATCAGATCGGTGCCGACGTTGGAGGTCAGGATGATGATGGTGTTGCGGAAATCGATATGGCGGCCTTCGCCGTCCTCCATCCAGCCCTTGTCGAACACCTGGAAGAAGATTTCATGCACGTCCGGGTGCGCCTTCTCGATTTCGTCCAGCAGCACCACGCTGTATGGGCGGCGGCGCACAGCCTCGGTCAGCACGCCGCCTTCGCCGTAGCCGACATAGCCGGGGGGCGCGCCTTTGAGCGTCGAAACGGTGTGCGACTCCTGGAACTCGCTCATGTTGATGGTGATGACGTTCTGCTCGCCGCCGTACAGGGTTTCCGCCAGCGCCAGCGCGGTTTCGGTCTTGCCGACGCCGGACGGCCCGGCCAGCAGGAACACCCCGACCGGCTTGTTCGGATCGTCCAGCCGCGCCCGCGAAGTGCGCACCCGGCGGGCGATCAGATCCAGCGCATGGCGTTGGCCGATCACGCGCTGGTTCAGGGTGTCGGAGAGTTGCAGCACCGCCTCAATCTCGTTTTTCACCATGCGGCCCAGCGGGATGCCGGTCCAGTCGGCCACTACCGCCGCCACGATGTTGGCGTCGACGGCGGCGAAGATCAGCGGCGCTTCGCCCTGCAGCGCGCCCAGCTGCTGCTGCAGTTCGCTCAGCTGGGCGCGCAGCGCGTCGGCGTCAGGGGTCGCCTGCGTTTCTTCGCCGGTAGGCTCCACCGCTTCCTGCTGGTGCAACTGGGCGCGCAGTGTGATGATCTCTTGGATCAGTGCCAGCTCCCGCTGCCAGCGGTCGGTCAGCTGTTCCAGCTCCTGGCGCAGCGTGGTCAGCTGGTTTTCAATCTCCTGCGGGCGCAGAGGATCGCCGATGCCGACCTTGGTCTCGCGGCGGGCGATATCCAACTCTATCTGCAGCGCATCGATGCGGTGGCGGCAGTCTTCGACCTGGGCAGGCTCGGCATGTTGGCTGACCGCCACGCGCGCGCAGGCGGTATCCAACAGCGCCACCGCTTTGTCCGGCAGCTGGCGTGCAGGAATATAGCGATGCGACAGCCGCACTGCAGCGTCCACCGCTTCATCCAGCAGCAGCACGCGGTGGTGTTGTTCCAGCGGGCTGACGGTGCTGCGCAGCATCAGCAGCGCTTTGTCTTCGCTCGGCTCCTGTACCTGGACCACCTGGAAACGTCGGGTGAGCGCCGGGTCTTTCTCGATGTATTTCTTGTATTCCGACCAGGTGGTGGCGCCGATAGTGCGCAGCTGGCCGCGTGCCAGCGCCGGTTTCAGCAGGTTGGCGGCGTCGCCGGTGCCCTGGGCGCCGCCGGCGCCGATCAGGGTGTGAATTTCGTCGATAAACAGAATGATCGGCGTCGGGCTGGACTGCACTTCGTCGATCACCGCCTGCAGCCGTTTTTCAAACTCACCTTTGACGCCGGCGCCGGCCTGCAGCATGCCGATGTCCAGCAGGCACAGTTTCACGTCGCGCAGCTGCGGCGGCACGTCACCGGCCACGATGCGCAATGCCAGGCCTTCCACCACCGCGGTTTTCCCGACGCCGGCCTCGCCGGTCAGCAGCGGGTTGTTCTGGCGGCGGCGCATCAGGATATCGATGATTTGCCGGATTTCCTCATCGCGGCCGGCCACCGGGTCTATCTCGCCGTTGCGCGCTCTGGCGGTCAGATCCTGGGCATACTGCGCCAGCACGCTTTCACCGTTGCGCGGCGCGCCGGATACGTTCTCGGCGCCGCTTTCCGCCGGCGCATCCTGGGCGTTTTCCGCCGAGTGAGCGGTGATGGCGGCGAACTGATCCATCAACAGATCGGCGTTGATGCGCTCGAACTGCGGGGAAATGGCCTTCAGCAGATGGCGCAGGCTGTAGGTTTTCAGGATACCGAGCAGCAGGTGGCCGCCGCGGATGCGCGCCGCGCCGAATTTCAATGAGCCATAGACCCAGGCGCGTTCTACTGCGCTGTCGATGTGCTCGGACAGATCGGAAATGGCGCTGGCGCCGCGCGGCAGGCGATCGAGCGCCTCGACGATGTCGCGCGCCAATTGCGCCTCGTCCAGCGCGAAGTGGCGAACGATTTGCTGCAGATCGCCGTCCGGCGATTGCATCAGCTGATGCAGCCAGTGCGCCAGTTCGACGTAGGGGTTACCGCGCAGCTTGCAAAACGCCGTCGCACTTTCCAGAGAGGTGAATAACAGGCTATCCAGTTTGCCAAATAATACCGAGCGGCTGATTTCAGACATGGTTTTCCTCAGGTCTCAGAGTGGCCTGGCGCCGCAGGGCGTCGGCCGAAATAGGGTCAGAACGGGTTTTCCAGCGGTTCAGGGCTGAAGATCAGATCGTCGAGATCGCGCTGTCGCCGATGGTCGGCCAGCCAACTGCTCAGGCCCAATCGCTGCGCGCCGCCGAGCTGGATGCCGTGCGCCTGTTCCTTCGCCAGGATCAGGCGCACTTCCCAGACGAACTCGATGCCCAGGTATTGGCGCACCCAGTCGCGCAGTTGCCGGCACAGATCGGCGCCGGGCAGGAAGCGGTCATAGTCCCGCTGCGGCATCGGCCCCAGCTCGATGCGGAACTTGTGCTGGATATCCCGCACCGCGATGCCGAGAAAAGCCGACTCGCCTAGCCGTGGCGCGCCGCGTCCGGCCTTGAGCCGCGCCTGCTCGCGCGGCTCCACCCGCAGCCAGTGCGGCACGTTCTCGACGATGCGCACCGGCACCTTGAAATACTGCTGCAAAATCTTGCTCAGGCCTTCCGGATCGCGGCTGTGGCGAATCAGATGACCGGCCATAAAATGTTTGGCGTGGGCGTTGATGCTGTCGCGTTCCTGCTGCGCCGGCTGGCCGAGGCCGATCAGGCTCGACAGGTACTCGTCGAAGCGCCGGTTGTCCGGGCGATCCAGCGATACCGTCGGTTGCGCGTCGGCCCAGGCGCGGTAAAACAGCAGCGTCAGCCGGTGATGGAACAGATTGGTGAACGCCAGCAGGGTGGTGTCCTGATGGTGATACACCCGTTCGCGCACGTATTCGGTCAGGTGCAGCGGCAGCGGCCCGTTGGGGCCGAACAGACCGAAACTGAAGATCGAAACGTCGTGCAGCGGGCTGTTGGCGCGCGGCGTCACCTGCGCCAGCGTGGAGGGTGCGAACGACAGCGAAGGTTCCTGCCCCAGGCGCAGCATCTCGTGACGCGGCAGCGGTGCGCGTCCCAGCAGGTAGGGCTGGCCGCCCTGGGCGTCGATGCGGCGCAGCAGCTGAAACAGATCGTGCTTGTAAGGCGCGCTGCGCAGCCGCGGCCAAAAGTCGTCCGGCAGGCGATACAGCGCGTTGATCTGCGGCGGCGCCAGTTCGGTGGCGATCATCTCCGCGTTCATATCAGCGTCCTTTTGCCCATGCGCGCCTGCCAGTAGGCGATTTCGCCGCGTTGCTGGCTGGAGAGCGTCATCTCGGTGAAGGTGTTCATCGCCACCAGGCGCGAGAACAGGCGCTCCAGCACGCTGCCGAGCAGGTAAGGGCTGTTGCCCGAGAACGCCTGCTCATCGACCGTCAGATCGATGGCGATGCCGCGCGCGAACACGATGGGGCCGGGTTCAGGCACTCGCCGATAGACCGGCCGCAGGTTGCAGTGGCGCACGCCCTGGATCTGTTTGGCGATCGCCGGCTCGCTCAGGTTGCCATACAGCCCCAGCAACTGGCGCAGGCTGGCGGCGCCCTGTTCCGGATCGCCGTCCATCATGCTGAGGTAATTCAGCTGCAGCTGACTGATCAACCGCCAGGTGATCATCCCTTCGGCCAGCGCCGGGCGTGGCGGGGTGGGGCCTTTGCGCAGCGAGACCTGCTTGATCGGGATTGAATCGGGCATCACGAAGTTGCCCTGATCCTGCTGCAGCAACATCAACGGCAGGTCGCGGCTGGTGCACAACACGTCGGCGGTGAGGTATTTCAGATCGCTGTGCCACGGCGATTGCCGTTCGTCCACCAGCGATACGAACACTTCCGAACCGGCATAGCCGGTGCGGGTGCCATAGCGGCGGGCGTGTTCCGACAGGGTGCGCTGTTCGCGCCGCAGCGAGAAGTAGGCGCCATAGTTGCCGTCGTCCGCGCTCAGGGTGCTGTAAAACGGCCGAAACTCTTGCTCGTAGCGTTTTTCGCTGGCGCTGCCGCCGAGCCGCTGCACCGAGAACACTTCGTAATCCAGCGGCCGGATATTGTCGACCACCAGATGGTATTCGTGGTTTTTTTCGTTGATCGCGATGCGTTCGGCGATCTTCGGAAACAGGTTGATCACCGGCGTGCAGTGCAGCGCCAAATGGGCAACGTCGACCACCCGTTCCAGCGCGGCGTCGTGCCGATCCAGCAGCACCACGATCTCGAACTGGCGCAGCGCCTTTTTCCCTTCGCGCACGCTCTGCAGCAGCGGACGCAGGCCGTTGACGCTGAAAAACTGGAAGCGCGCCGGGAAGGCGAAATACTCCTGCAGCAGCCGGTAGCCTTCAAAGTTGCGCAGGTCGTTGGGCAGCAGCGCCTGCTCGGCGGCGAAGCCCTCCTGCCGCAGCCCGTCCAGCGCCAGCGCCCGCCGCTGCGGTTGCGCCTCCACCGTTTGGCAGACAAGCCCGACGCTGTGCTGCATCAGCAACTCCAGCAGCTGCTGCGCCTGCATGTCCGGCCCGGCCAGGTAAAACATCAATTGGTCCAACTGCAGGTTGTTGAGCGTTACGCTTTCGTAGCACTCGAGCCGAATGCGCAGCGCGCTGACGCAGCCGCTGTGCTGCAGCCCCAGCGAGGCCAGCGGGATATCGGCCGGAATGCCACCCAGCTCGACGCCGGCGATGCGCACCGGCTGCAGCGTGACGTCATGGGCGGTGGTGTAGCTGCAGGTGATGCCGCTTTTCTTCAGCGTCTGGCTGTCCATCATGGTGCCGCGCGGCACCACGAAACCGTTGCTGATGTCGCCTTTGCTGCTGTCCGGCTGCAGCTCGGCGATCGCCATCGACGGCGTCGGCGACAGGTAATTGGGGTAGATGATCTCCAGCAAGCGCTGAGAAAAGCGCGGGAACTCGGCGTCCATTTTCAGCTGCACGCGCGAGGTGAGGAAGGCGAAGCCTTCCATCAGGCGCTCGATATAAGGGTCCGCCACGTCGATGCCGCGCATGCCGAGACGGCCCGCGACCTTCGGGTACTGTTCGGCGAACTCGGCGCCCATCTCACGCAGATAGGCCAGCTCGCGGTTGTAATAGTCTAACAGTTTACTGTCCATCGCCTTACCCTATGTCTTTCAGATCGAAGTGGCCGTTTTCCAGATCCACGTCGGTACGGAACAGAAACTCCAGCGGATAGGGCACGCACCACAGGCGGCCCTTGATTTCGATCGACAGCACGTTGTGCAGTTCCAGCGAACCGGTGTCCGAGATGCAGCGCACCTGCAGCCCTTCGGGCAGAATGCGCGGTTCGAAATGGAGGATGGAATCGGTCAGCGCGCGCTGAATGTCGAGCCATTCGATGTCCGACATGCGCTTGCCCGCCAGCGAGGCGATGCCGTAATTCAGCGTGGAGCGCCGCACCTGCGGAAAATCGCCGAGATCCAGATTGGATTCGCTGTTGACGCAGTTGAACAGCCACTGCAAATCGCGCAGCACCCGACGGCGCAACTCGCTGTGCGACACCAGGTTGCGCACCTGCGCCTCCTGTTTTTTCTGCGGTTCGTCGTCGGTCAGCATGTCGAGCAGCACCGGCTGCATTTTGTCGCGTGAAGTCAGGCGCTCGCTGTCCTGACGATTGCGATAGCCCTGGCGGCGCAGATCGCCGCCGTCGTAGTGGGGTGGGCGTTTATCGTTCATGTTCAGGCGCTCGCGTCGAAGCTCAGCTGCCGCAGGCTGTGCAGCGGGAATTCGTCGCTTTCGCTGAGCCAGGTCTTCAGGCCTAGCCCCGCATAGTGGGTGCCGTCGCCCAGCGGTTGCCATTCGGTGCGTTTGCCCAGCAGCAGCGCGTCGTCGCTGCCTTCGGCCAGCGGGTAACGGGCGGGCAGTTGGCATACCTGTTCGCGGCCGTCGGTCAGACGCACCAGTGCATGGCTCCACACCAGATCGATGGCGCTCTGCGGCGCCTGGAACTGGATCGCGGCGATATCGGCGAACGGCAGCCAGTAGTAAACGCCGTTCAGCGCCAGCTCGCATACCGGCCCGAGGCGGCCGTCACCGTCGGTCAGCCAGTCGAAACTCAGCTGCCGCTCTTGGTCCCCTTCGGCCAGCGTTAACTGCCCGGCGCCGGCCGGTGCGGCCTCCAGCGCTTCGTCACGCAGCGCCTGGGCCTGTTCGGCCGCCCCTTGCGCATCCTGATGCAGCGCCTGCACCAGCAGTTGCAGCCAGGGCTGATCCTGCCGCAGCAGAGCCGGCGCGGCCGCGCCGGCAAACACCGCCTGGCGTTGCAGCTCGGCGTTGACCGACTGCATCAGCAGCAGCGTGGTCGGTTGAGCGATCGGTTTCAGCGCCTGCCAGGATTTCAGCTGCGCGTTGGCGCGCGTCCAGTTGCCGCTCAGGCACAGCAGTTGCACCAGCGCAGCGCGCAGGTCGGCATCCGCCGGTTTCGCCTTGATATCGTTTTCGACGGCGGTGATGGCCGCGGCGATCGACTGGCCTTGCAGCATGCTTGCTAATGATTTCACAGGCTTTCCTTATAATCAGTGAGTGGCGCCGTTAACCGACAGGTAGCTGCCGCTGGCGGGATCGACGCGGTCTGCGGCCAGCTTTTCCACCAGCTTGAAGGTCAGCGGGGCGGGGGCGCTTAGCAGCGGCTGCCAGGCGGTTTGCGCCTGCTGTACGCGCTGTTTGACCTTGTTCTCGTCGGCGGCATCGACGCGCGGCATTTCAACGATCGCTTCACCGTTGAACGCCCAGGCGTGCAGCTTCGGTTCGAAGCTCAGCAGCAGGAAGCTGCCCGGCGCCTGCGGGTTGCCGCCCAAAACCAGCCGTTGGGCGTTGGCGCTGACGACGGTCAGCGCGCGATCGCCGCCGTTCACCTTCGCCAGCGGGTAACCTTGCAGGAACCACAGCGTCGGCGAGAGGGTTTGGCCGCCCTGTTGCAGCGTGACCGCGCCGCTGCCCTGCAGCCAGCCGTCCTCGCCGCAGCGCAGCGCCTCACCAGCGGGAATGAATAGCGCGCCGCCGTTGGCTTCGTCACCCCAGAAGGTGCGGAAGTGGCAGCCCTGCGGCAGGCTGAAACGCTGAGGCGGCGCGGTGTCCGCCTGCGGAGAAGTCACGGCCACTGCAGCAGGGATAGCCGGCTGCGGCGGGGTTTCCGGCTGCTCGACGGCTTCCTGTTTGACCACCGGTTTCCAGCCGCGCGCTTTGGCGGCTTCGCCGCTGGCCAGCTTCTCACCGCGCTTGTCGGTCAGCGTCCAGGGCAGGTGGCCGGCTTTCGGGCACTGCTTTTCCAACAGATTGCCGACGCGCGGCAGGAAGTCGTTCAGCACCGCCGGATCCTGGCTTTGCGCCGAGACGATGCGCAGCGGGATGCTCTTGCCGCACCAGCTTGCCGGATTGCTGTTTTTGACGTCATCGATAAACACTTCCAGCTTCTGGCTGGGGGAGTAAACCAGGCGATAGTTCATCGCCTGCGCGGTCGGCACCGCCATCAGGGCGACGAGCCCCGGCATCCAATATTTCATAGTGAACCTTGCTGTGAATGTGCGCTGCTCAGTCGCGGCTCAGAAACCGCTCCGCATCCGCCAGCGAATGCAGCAGGGTGGTTTCCTGCGGTGAGCCAATCCAGACGGCGATAGCGCTGTAGTTATCGCTGTTATTGTTTTTCTTCCATGCCTGCTGCATCAGGGCGATCCACTCGCTGGGGGAGTTGACCATATGCAGCGACTGTTCCAGTTCGGCCTGGCTGAAGCTGTGCCAGAAGCCGTCGGTGCACAGCAGGAAAACGTCGCCGTCTTCCAGCTGCAGCACGTCGCTGTAGGTGGCGTCGCGCTCTTCGTTGAGCCCCAGCGCGAAATACAGCAGGTTGCTGTTGATGCCGTTGGTCTGGTAGCCGGCGTCCTGCATCTGTTGGATCAGGCTGTGGTCGGTGGTGACGGTATGCAGGTAGCCGCGGCGGAACAGGTACAGGCGGCTGTCGCCGGCGTGCGCCCAGTAGGCCAGCTGGTAATCGCGATCGATAAACAGACTGACCAGCGTGGTGCCCATCTTGCTGTATTCGTCCGACTGCCGCTGCTGCTGGTGGATGGCGGCGTTGGCGCTGGTGATGTGCTGACGAATGCTCTGGGCGTTCAGGTGCTTTTCGCCGTCGAAGTTTTGCAAAATGGTGTCGCGTGCCAGTTTGGCGGCGATATCGCCGCCCGGAAAACCGGCGATGCCGTCGCACACCACGAAGCAGGCGGCGCGGTTGCCGAGCACCTCGCCGGTCTGATCCTGGTTGGAGGCGCGGCCGCCCTGGTTGGAGGTAGAGGCTATGGTGATATTCATTACGCGTCCGGTTTGGTCTGTGAGTCTTTGTATTGATTCACTTCAACGTCATAGGCGTGCAGGAAGGCTTCGCCGAACAGGGTGTGGAAATCGTCCTCGATTTCGCCGGAGGTTTGCTGATAGTTCTTTACGAAGTAGTCCCACAGCGCGGCCTTGCGGTTGGCGGGCAGCGACAGACGCGGCGCCACGCCTTCCTTGCGCGCTTCTTCTTCGAGACGCTCCGGGTTAAACGACTGCAGCATGGCGGCGATGATGGCGCGAATACCGGCGATCATCCCCAGCTGGTGCGCCTGCAGGTCGATCAGCGCGTCGCGCACCGCCTGCTCCGGCGGCATAAAGCCCGGCATCTGGCTGCCGAACATCTGCATCAGCACCGTTTTTCCCGAAGGCAGCAGCTTGAACGGGTTGTTGGCTTCGTCGAGGATCATGGTCATCTCGGCCTTCACGCCGCGCTTGAGGATCGAGCGGGATGAGAGCAGGGCGACGGTGCCTTGCGAGAACAGGCTCAACAGGCGACCGGCCTGGCGGATCTGTTGTTCGTCAAAGTGCGGCTGCGGTTGCAGATCGTCGAGACCGATGCCTTGCAGCAGCGCCGCCAGCAACGGCCCTTCCAATGCGTCGCCACTTGGCGCGGCGGCGTGCTGCCGCTGGGCAGACTGGTAGGCAACTGGATCGATGCCCAGGCGGTTGCCCTGGCGCGGGCGCGGCGGCTGTGCAGGCGGTTCCTGCTGGCTGAACTGCGGCGCAGGTTGGGGCTGTGGCTCAGGCGTCTGCACGGGCGGCGGCGTCGGCTGTGGGCGCGGCGCCGCCGGTTGTGCGGCGATCGGCGCCGGTGACGGCGACGGCGGTGCGGGCGGCTGTACCGGCTCCTCCGGCTGGGCCAGCGGCACGGCGCCGCCCATCAGCAGCCCCAGCGGATCGTTGCTGTTTAACGTCTCTGGCGAAGCGGGCGCGGATGAACCGCCGAACAGCGCCAGTGGATCCAGCTCTTGTTCCGGTTGCTGCGCATTCTGGACGGGGGGAGCAGGGCGCGGTGGCGCAGCCTGCTCCGCCAGCAGCGCGCTGGGGGTGGTGTCGGCCAGGATATGCTCACGCTCAAAGGTGGTGTCGGTGTTGAATAAGGCGGCCGGATCGGTTTGCTGTTGCTGCAATTGGCGCAGATCGACATCGCCCGCCAGCTGCGCCAGCGGATCGGCCGGGTTCAGCTCGCGAGCGGGGGTCTCCAGCAGTGGATGGCTGTCTGGATTGGCGACTGGCGGCGGCGTGACGGCGGCCGGTGCATTCGGTGTAAATTCTTCCACCAGGCTGTCCCAGATTTCGTTGGGGATTGGTGCAGCAGATTTTTCTTTGGCGGCGGCTGTTGGGGCCGCAGCAGCGGCAACGGCGGCGGCCTTGGCCACCGGTTGAGCCTGTGGCGCGGCGTGCTGGTGCAGCGCGCTGACTTCAATCTGGTAATCGTCGATGCCGAGTACGTCGCCATCCTGCAGTTCAACCTGGCGGCCGCGTTCCAGCGGAATGTCGTTCAGCAGCACGCGGGTAACGTTGCCGCGGTTGGTGATGCGGCATTCGCCGTCAGCGGAAATGTGCACGATCGCCTGCAGGCGGGAAATGGCGCGCTCTTCGTCCGGCAGCACCAGGTTGTTGTCCACGCTGCGGCCGATGGTGCCGCCCGGCGGCAGAAAATCGCAACTGCTCTGCGGCGGAACCTGGCCGCTTTTATTTTTTACAATGGAAAATCGCATAAGGCATTCCTGCTGATGGGGATTTTAGACTGCTTTGGGCGTATGTTGATTTAGTCATCTAATCTGATGGCTAACTTCTATTCTGTTCTTTTTTGTAATAGGTGTTTTTTGGTAGTTGAGTTAAGTAGATAAAGGTGAATATCAAACTGCCATAGTGTATAGAGTCATAGTCATAGTTGCCTAGTGGGTAGAAGAGATTAAGAAAATCATTCCCGTATGCAAAAATTGAGAGCTGTATGACGCCCATGACAACTACAATGAGACAGTTGAAAACAAAAAATGGATAATTGTGTTTGCGAGCCGATAATTTTTTTAAGTAATATAATGCCACTAAAGTTATGAGTGACAATGAAAAATAGGAAGGTAAGAATCCATATGAGTAAGTTGATAGCGTGACGTCTGGAGTCATGTTAATAATCAATAAGTTTTGATTCTCTTGAGTTGATAACTTTATGAAATTGGATTCAACAATCCTGACTATTACTTAGAGTAACGTTCAAAAATGGTTTCAGCTTCACTGGCGTTCTGCAGTGAAAGACAATCTAAAGTATGGTAAGTCCCTTGAACTGAGCCTTGGCTATTTTTATTTGCGTACTGTTCAGCCAGTTTTTCACCTTGTTCAAATGCATCCATCGGCAGTTTACTCAATTCTAAATAGGCGGAAGCGGAACGGAAGGCGTCTTGCTTGGTTCTTTCTGAGTCAGTGGACTTCCCAATGCAGCGGCTGGTTAACCAATTTTTATAAAGTGCCTCTTGCGATAAAGCATTGAGCGAGTTTTCAGCAAGGACTACATGGCTTCCGAGCAGCAGAGACATTAAAAAGTACGTGTATCTTCTCATCCGAGATAACCTTTGATATGAGCCGTCGTTTGAGCAACTCTGATATCAGTTGTCGTCTTTTCCTTGGTATTTCTTGATGATGGCTTGCAGCGCTTGGCTGTGTACAAGATCGATGCACTTGGCCATCGTCATCGGCTCCCCTGACATACTGTCATAGGGCTTTGCCAGAAATTCTTTTGCCAGCGCCCTGACGGCGGTATGCGCTTCCAGAGAATAATCGCCGAATTCCGTGTAACCCCGAGCGGCGGCGGCGGCATCGTTTTTGACTTCTTTTGCTGAGTACCCCTCGGCGATGCAAACGCTAAGCGCGTAGTTTTTGAGGTACTCTTCGGGGGTATAGGTTTCTTTGGCTTGAGCCGATTGAATACATCCCAAAAATATCATGCTTGCAACACACAGGGATTTTATTTTAGTAACCATATAGATGCCTCGTTGGATTTTGGAAAGTAACAATGATCTGAGCAGGTTGTACCGTTCCATAATGTTGCGTGTCCGCTGGCATCATTCCATCCTGGAACAGTGAAAACCAATATCCCTTTGTCTTTTGAAAAATCACTAGGGGTAGGGTTTTTAATCGTTTTATCAGGTTTGCCGAACTTATAATTCAAAAAGTTAATAATATCTCTGACGCGATAAATGTACCAATTTTTATCTTTGCCTGAAACGGTCTTCCATGCTCCTCGTTCAACTTTAAAACCAGAATAATTGAGCGTGTAACTCATGCGTATTGCGCAGGCATTGGTGAATCCTTGCAATGGGTCATTGACGCCAAGCTCAATGTTAAGACCTACATTTCCACCTATCTTTTTGCCAACGTCAGTAATATCTACGTTGATTTCGCTAAATCGTTGCCACGCTTGTTGGAATGAAGGGCGACTCATTATAACGTCCTCTGTTGATAGATGCCCCTAAGTCGGGGCATCTGTGTGGGAAGATTAAGCTTCGCGGTTTTCCTTGATGTTCCAACCTGCGCTGCTTTCGGCGCCTTTGCCGCCTTTGTCGCTCTGCTCCCAGTATTGCTGTTTCACTTTCGCCGCCTGGAAGGAGTAGGTGACGCCCACGGTGTCTTCGCCGCCTGCGCCGGTGTACTGCACGGCGGTGACCAGCACGTCGTCCAGGGTGATTTTAACGTACTCAACCTGAGTACCGCCCGCCTTGCAGACAGACAACTCAACCTTGGTCAGGTGCTTACCGCTGGAGCAGTGCTTCAGCAGCGCCGGGGTTGATTTGTCGACCAGCGCGTTAACGTGCAGATCGTTGAAGCACACTTTGCCGGCACCACCGCCGCCGCCAACGCCCATATTGCCCGGTTGAGAAGCGCCCCAGGAGAAAGAAGTAATGTCGGTCCAGCCTTTGTGATTCGAATCTTTGGATTCGCCGCTGGCACCTTCAACTTTCAGGAACATATCAATAGCCATAGTTTCTTCACTCTTTATTAAGGGTTAACAGTAGTATTAACGTTACGTTGAAAAACTCAGGTAATAGCAGCAGGAATTGCAAGTGTGGTAATGCATTACCAATTTATATCCTTGTGCCATGCACCTTCTTAAATACCGAAAACTATCGGTACGGGTTACCGAGCCACTATTAAGTGCTAATGGCTCAATGCTTAATTATTTCGCGTTATCTTGATTCCACGTGCGATCTGGGTTGCCTGCTATGAGCTGTCGAGAAAGCTTGTCCAATTCAGGGCTATGGTACAACCGCAGGCAGTTTAGGGTGACACCTTGACTCTTGTCTTTAGTTTCGCTGTGAAAATCATTGATTCTGGATTTATATTTGTCGATGAGAACATTGATTTTCTCATCACCTGATTCGATATCGAATGGCATCCATTCTCTCATCGCATTCGCCGTTCTGGCTGCATCAAGAGAGAATGCTTTATCCGAATCGGAGACCTGTGCCAGGCAGCGTGACAATGCCAGTTCTTTTACGACCTGGTGATAAGGCATCTGTTTGATAAATGCCACCGGATCCTGAATCGGCGCTGCTTGCAGCCTTAATGAGGTGATAAGCAAGCATGCAGTTAAACCAAACCTCATGCATTTACTGATAAGCCGATGGAACACTAGCTCAACTCCCAAAACCAGACCTCTTTGCAGTTAAAATAGCAATGGGAATGGCAGGTTAATAGCGAGTTTTCTGGTTCGATAAGATCAATGTGTCCGCCATCATAGTTGGTGATCTTATTGAAGAACACGACTCCTTTTTTATTGCCAATACCTTTCTCTGCATCTGGAGCATTAAAGAAAATTTTGGCTTTGCCAAAACTACTGGAGCGATGCAACTGATCGGCCAGCAATTTGGCTCCCGGTTCAATCGTTTTACCCTTATAGGCGCCTTTCTTGATTGGCAGGCGGCCTTTGAAGCTGATACCGGTTTTCAACAGCGCCAGGCTCATGCGGACGGCACAGGTATTGGCATAACCAGGATTTTGCTTTAGAAGCGTATCAAGCTCATAGCCAATCTCAGCGTAAACGGCTTCTGCTGCCAAATATCCCGGGCTAGAGTAATCAGAGGAGTAATGGCTGCTTTTTAGCTGACGATATAAAGGTTTCATGCTTTGCCTCCTTTGCAGGGGAAGCGAGTCGCCAGAGCCTCTTCAATCAGGGGGGCAGCCCTTTCGTGCAGGCGCGCAGCGGGAAGTTTATTAAAGAATTCGAACACAAACTCCTGCAGAGTGACGGTTTGTAGCTGGCTGTATTGGCACCAGCTTTTTCCTTCCGTCGCGTCCAGCACGCCCAGCAAATAAATCCGCGCTTTCTCTTTTTCCTGTTTATCTGCACTGCGATAGAAACGGAAAAAGTCGCTGCCTGGCAGATTGACATCATCGGACGTCAAATGCGCTATCGATGTCTGCTCTGCGAAAGCTGGCGGCGCGGCGGAGAGCGAGCAGACGACTGCCAACAGCGATGCCAGATAAAACCGTTTTGTCTTCATCTTTCTTTCCCTGTGATGAGGTTAATGTATCAGCCAGGCCGCACTACCGCGGCCTGACTTCAGTCCATCAGGACGCGTCGTTTTGCTTCAGCGAAGGCAGCTTCGACACCAGGCGCAGGGAGACGGTCAGGCCTTCCAGCTGGTAGTGCGGGCGCAGGAAGAACTTGGCGCTGTAATAGCCCGGGTTGTCTTCGATCTCTTCCACCTGCACTTCCGCCGCGGCCAGCGGTTTGCGCGACTTGGTTTCCTGCGAGGAGTTGGCCGGATCGCCGTCCACGTAGTTCATGATCCAGTCGTTCAGCCAGCGTTCCATGTCGTCGCGCTCGCGGAAGGAGCCAATTTTGTCGCGCACGATGCACTTCAGATAGTGCGCGAAGCGGCAGCAGGCGAACAGGTACGGCAGGCGCGCGGAAAGCTGGGCGTTGGCGGAGGCGTCGGCGTCGTAGTATTCCGCCGGCTTCTGCAGCGACTGCGCGCCGATAAAGGCGGCGAAGTCGGAGTTTTTGCGGTGCACCAGCGGCATAAAGCCGTTTTTGGCCAGCTCGGCTTCACGGCGGTCGCTGATGGCGATCTCGGTCGGGCACTTCATGTCCACGCCGCCGTCGTCGCTCGGGAAGGTGTGGCACGGCAGGTTTTCCACCGCACCGCCGGATTCCACCCCGCGAATGGCGGTGCACCAGCCGAACTCTTTGAACGAACGGTTGATGTTGGCGGCCATGGCGTAGGCGGCGTTGGTCCAGGTGTAATTGCCGTGGGTCGCGCCGTCGGTGTCTTCTTCGAAGTCAAACTCGTCTACCGGGTTGGTGCGGATGCCATACGGCAGGCGCGCCAGGAAGCGCGGCATCACCAGCCCCAGGTAGCGCGCGTCTTCCGATTCGCGCAGGCTGCGCCAGGCGGCGTACTCGGTGTTCTGGAAAATCTTGGTCAGATCGCGCGGGTTGGAGAGCTCCTGCCAGGACTCCATCTGCATCACGCTCGGCGCGGTGCCGGCGATGAACGGGCAGTGCGAGGCGGCGCCGATCTTGGCCATTTCGCCCAGCAGCTCCACGTCCTGCGGGCTGTGATCGAAGTAGTAGTCGCCCACCAGGCAGCCGAACGGTTCGCCGCCGAACTGACCATACTCTTCTTCGTAGACTTTCTTGAAGATCGGGCTCTGGTCCCAACCCACGCCTTTATAGCGCTTCAGCGTGCGGCCCAGCTCCTGCTTGGAAATGCTCATGAAGCGGATCTTCAGCATCTCGTCGGTTTCGGAGTTGTTGACCAGATAATGCAGGCCGTGCCAGGCGCCTTCCAGCTTCTGGAAGTCGTCGTGGTGAATGATCTGGTTGATCTGCTGCGACAGCTTTTCGTCGATTTCCGCGATCAGCGCCTGGATGGTGCGATAGGCGTCGGAAGAAACGGTGACGGTGTTTTCCAGCGCCTGCTGCGCCAGGGTTTTCACCGCGTTCTCGACCGCTTCTTTGGCCTGATCGGTCTTCGGCCGGAACTCTTTGTTCAGCAGCGCGCTGAACTCATCGCTGGAAAAAGTCTCGGTGGTTTGCAACGCATTCTGTTGCTGAGGCGAGTTGCTCATCGATTAATCCTCACGCTCGTTGTTGTCGTCGTTAACCGCCGGCTTCGGCGCGTCGGTCAGGGATTGCAGCAGCGCCGGGTTTTGCAGGATCTTGGAGATCAGCTCTTCGGCGCCGTTCTTGCCGTCCATGTAGGACAGCAGGTTGGAAAGCTGGGTGCGGGCGTCCAGCAGATTGTCCAGCGCGTCGACCTTGCGGGCGATAGCGGCGGGGGAGAAGTCTTCCATGCTTTCGAAGGTCAGATCGATGTTCAGCTTGCCTTCGCCGGTCAGGGTGTTGTCGACCTGGTAAGCGACGCGCGGCTTCAGCGATTTCATACGCTCGTCGAAGTTGTCGACGTCGATTTCCATGAATTTGCGCTCTTCCACGCTGGCTTGCGGGTCGACCGCTTTCCCCACCAGATCCGCCATCACGCCCATCACGAACGGCAGCTGGATTTTGCGCTCTGCGCCATAAATTTCGACATCGTATTCAATCTGTACGCGCGGCGCGCGGTTGCGGGCGATGAATTTCTGCCCGCTGCGGGATTTCGAGTTTGACATGATTTACTCCATCTAATGGCGATTGGGAACGCGCCTCGTCCGGCTGGGAGAGTCAGGTTCTGATTCGGGTCTGCGCAGGGCAGACGGTATCGGATGCGTCAAGAGAACAAAGGTCGGCGGCTAGCTGTTCTCCTCGTTGTCGGGGCGACCGAGAATGGTCTCCAGTTGGTTAAGCCCATCGGGCGCCAAATCGCGGACGATTTGCATAAAGTCCAGCGTAATCAGTCGCTGGACCCGATCGATCATCAGTGGCGCCGGGTGGCTCGGTTCATGAAGACGAAAATAGTTTTTCACCTTGTCCAGCATTAACTGGGCGTCGTCGCGCGACTGGATCTGCGCGCTGCGCCAGTTGAGTGGAGCGGTGGCGCTCTGTACGGCGGCCGGTTGCTGCATGGCAGCCGCTTCAGGCGTCGCGTCTGGTTCGTCGGCGGCCGGGGCATCGCTCTGGCCGGCGAGCGCCACCAGAGAAAACACCTTGGTCAGCGCGCTCATTTCCGGCAGCGCGCTTTCCCCCAGATGGCGGGTCACTTCGCTGCGAATGGCGCTCAGGGTGTTGGCGATGCGCGTCACCAGGGCGCCTTCGGGGCGATCCTGCTGCGCCAGTTCATCCTGCAGCCGCGCACGGCCGCCGGGAAAGTTGGGGCACTCCTGTTTGCTGCCGTCGAGCAGGGCACCGGCATCGCGCAGCGAGATTTCTCCGGCGGCGCTTTTCAGCAGCGGCGCGGCGCGTACGCTGGCGGCCAGCGCCGCTTTGTCGCCAAGGTCGGCCAGCGCGTTGATGCGAAACAGCGGATCGGCTTCTCCATCGAACTCCAGCGGCGGCTGCAGGGTGTTCCAGTAACGGGTCATCGACTGGTGGACCAGCGTCAGCCCGTCGGCGTAGCCCGGCAACCCGCGCAGCTGGGTCCAGGCGCGGGTGAGATACAGCATGACGCGCAGGTCTTTGGTGCGCGTTAGCAGCGAGGTCGCGAGGCGCTCGACCTGCACCCAATCCGGCGCTTCTTCCGGAATGATGGTGCTGCCGAACTGTTGTTCGGCCTTGCCGGTGGCGGCTTGTTCCATCGCCAGAAAGTCGGCGTCGTATTCCAGGTTGTCGCCGCAGGGATTGTCCGCGTCAACCGGGGCCAGCAGGGTATCGGTATCGATAGCCATAGAATTTCCTTCAACGAACGATGTTAATCAAACATTTGCGGGTACTGGCCGCCGCGGCCGGGGCGCGCCCAGCCGTTGGGTTCGAACAGCAGTGAAAACAGCTGCACGGTGAGGTTGCCGCTGTGCACGTGGGTGTAGAGCGGATGTCCGTCGGCCTGATTGGTCCACCAGAAGCTGGTGTACTGCGCCGGATCGAAGCAGTCGGCGGCCTGTTGCCAGCCGAGGCCCGGTACGTCCGGATGCTGGAAACCGATAATCGACAATATCTCGGAATCCGCTTCCGCCGGTGGGCTGGGCAGCGCCGGGATCGCCTGCAACGTGCGGTCGATCTGCTCGGCGGAGAAACCGTTGCGCACGCCGTTCAGCAGGGTATGGCCGAGCTGTTGATACCAGCTCGCCGCCATGTTCAGCTGTTGCGGGCGCCATTCTTGCAGGCTGAACAGGCGCAGTGCGCAGATGGGGTAGCGCCGCCCGACGCGATCGCGCGCCGGCAACAGGCAACCCATCTGCACGTACGGGCTGCCGAGCGTGGCGGGGATCACGAAGTTCCACACCGGTGCGTTGCTGAACGGGTGGCCGTTCGGCCCCTGTGCATCGCGCTGTAAATTCACCAGCCCGTTATGGAACCAGTGGGCCCAGTTGTTGACCACCGGGTCAGGCAAACGGCGTTGCAGGAAGTCACCGGCGGAAGGAAGTTTGCCGTACCAGCCGATGCTCGTCGGGGCGCTTGAATCAGTGCTCATGGTCATGTCCTTTCGGGGCTACGGGCACGAGAAGGCCGGCAGTTGGAACGGATTGCGGATGCTGTTGGGCGTGAACTCCAGCGTGACGCGGTGGCCGTCGAGATTGAACGTCGCCTGGCGGCCGAGGCCGCCGGTGCCCGACGATTGCGCCATGTCGACCAGGCGATTCAGCGCCCATGGTCCGCTGGTCACCAGGCTGGCGGTGGTGCCGTTGGCCAGCGCCAGCTGCAGATGCACCTGGTTGGTATTGCGGGTGCCCGGCCAACTGACCACCAGCGGTACCTGTGGGCCGTGGCTGTATTTGAACAGCTGCCCGTCGATATCCAGCGTCAGGTTGAGGATGTCGTTATCCATCCGCACCGGCCGCACGGTCACGCGGTAGGAGGGCGTCGCCGTGCCGTTGGCGAAAAAGGCGTCGCGGATGCGCTGCGCCTGCTGGAACGACCGCAGGATGCCTTCGCCGCCGGGCAGCGTCTTGCCGTCCACGCCGGGCGTGAAACGCCAGTTGGCGCGGGTGGTATCGACCTTGCCCTGCAGATTGTCGCGGAAGAAGCTGTCCATCAGCCCGCTGTTCGGCGCGAACATGCGCGCCAGATCGTCCGGCGTCACTTCCTGCCGCGCCCGGGCCACCAGCGGATAACGGCCGGCGATCGCCTGGCGGCAGAAGCTACCGACCTCGAAGCTGATGCGCTTTTTCACGTTCTCCATCTCTTTGCGCTGGGTATCGCTGCTGGCGCCGATCGCCAGCGACAGCAGCATCTGTTTGAACGGCACCGGCAAGCGGCCGGATTCGGCCTGCAGACGCGGGATAATGTCGCTCGGCGGCGCCGACATGCCGCTGTTGGCCGCGCCCTGCACCGCCGTCAGGTAACTGTACAGTTCATCGACCTGTTTCAGCACGCTGTCGAAAGGGATCGCCTTATTGCCTTCGCCCTGGCTTTGCGCCAGCTCCAGCAGCGGCGCGAAGTGCGCCATCACCAGCTGTTCCGGCTGGGCCGACACGTCACCGTCGGCGTTGGCCGGTCGGTTGGTGAACAGCGCTTCCAGCGTGCGGTTGGCATTTTGGTTCAGCTTATCTTCGGTTTTTGCCAGCAGCGAGCGCGAATCGGCGTCGTTTTTTTCGTCGCGCAGGGTGACGTTTTTGCTGACGTTGACCAGCAGATTGCGCATTGGCGACGGGTTGCCGGACAGCAGGCGCGCGCTGCTGATGCGCTGGGTCAGGTTGCCGATGTTGGCCAGTTGGATATCCCCCAGCAGCTCATCCCAGGCGCTGATGAAATCTTGCATGTACAGCTGGCGGATGGTCTTGGTCAGATCGGCGCTTTTCTGCTCCGGCGTCTGGCTGTTCAACACCCAGACGTCTTCCTTGCGCAAGGTGTCGGTCACCGGGTCGATGTTGTCGTTGAACGCTTTCCAGTACCCTTGTGAGGTGAACAGGCCCGGTACGCCGTCGGTGACCGGTTTGCCGCTTTTGCGGCTGAACGCCAGTTCGGTCTGCGGGCCGGCCAAATCGACCAGGCTGACCGGCTTGATGTCGGTCTGTTTCAGCAGCAGGCGCTTGAGGCGGCCATAGACGCGCTGCGACAGCGGCGCCCGATTGAGTGCGGCCTGCGCCTGCGCCACCAGCTGTTCGTCTTTGGCGTAAGGCGAGGCCTGGATCTGCGCATCCAGCAGTTGGCTGAGGTGCCATTCGATCTGCTGCAGCTGTTTCTGCGTGCTGCCCTGCGGCAGGTTGCGTTGCAGGTTGAGCATCACCCAGGCGCGCAGGAATTTACCGTCGTACTGCTTTGGCAGATACAGCATCTGATAGGCCTTCAGCGCTTCGTAGCTGAAGTCCGCGTCGCCGTGGTTGTCGTTGCGCAGCGTGGTGGCGATCTGTTGCGCCACCTGCGGCAGCAGCAGCTCTTTCAGCGCTTTTTGGTACAACGCATTGCCGGCGTCGCCCACCTGATCGCCGCGGAACAGCCCCATGCGGTAGGTGAACGGCGGATCGTCCAGCGAAAAGTTCTGGCTGTCCGGCAGATGCAGCAGGCTGTTGAGGAACGGCAGCAGCGAGAACATGTCGCCGTTGCCCAACGGGGTCAGGCTTTGTCCCTGTCGCTCGACGCCGGGCACCTTGGCGGCCACTTCCGCCAGATAGGCCTTGTTGTTGCCGTAGCTGGTGAACCACAACATCGCCAGCACCGCCAGGATCACCGCCAGCGCGATGTACCCTGCCCAGTGCAGGGCGCGGTTGCGGTATTCCCACCAGCGGTTGCTGCCCGCCAGCCCGGACTCCTGGAAGACCACCGATTCCAGCGTCTCTTTCAGGAAGAAGCTCTGGCCTTTGGCTGCCGGGATCGGCGTTTCCTGCCCCACGCTGTCCCAGGCCGCGTTGGCCTGCACCCCTGAGTTGGCCGTCGGCAGCTGCAGGTAGCGGTTCAGTTCGCCCATCACCCGGTCAAACGGCAGACCTTCCTGCGTGCCGCTGGTGAAATAGATGCCGCGCGGGGTAAAGCGGGTTTCAAAACTGGAGGTGGCGAACACCTGTTCCAGATATTGGCCGAGCAGCGGGCGCAGCGCGGCGAACTCCTGCGGGAACAGGTAGCTTTCGGCGCGTTGGCGCGCGTCGTGCTCCATCAGCAGCGTATCCGGCAGCGCCGCATCCAGCCGTTGTTGCAGCAGGGCGTATTGTTGTTCGAAGGCGGCGTTCAGGTTGAAGTCCGGCTGCCGTGAGCGCTCGTAAGGGAAGGTGAATCCCCAGATCTGGTCGCGCTGCGCTTTATCGAAGCTGCCGAAGTAGGCCATAAAGCCGTTGAGCAGGTCGGTTTTGGTCACCAGCACATAGACCGGGAAGTGAATGCCCAACTGTTCGTGCAGTTCAATCAGGCGTTTGCGCAGCGCGCTGGCCTGGGCGGCGCGTGCTTCGGCGCTGTCGCTCAGCAGATCGGCGACGCTGATGGTCACCATCACGCCGTTGATCGGCTGGCGGGTGCGGTATTTTTTCAGCAGCGCGACGAAGCTTTGCCATTCACCGGCGTCTTCTTCGCGCTGGCTTTCCTGGGTGGTGTAGCGGCCGGCGGTGTCGAGCAGCACGGCGTCGTTGGTAAACCACCAGTCGCAGTTGCGGGTGCCGCCCACGCCGCGCAGCGCGGCTTTGCCGAAGCGATCCGCCAGCGGGAAGTGCAGGCCGGAGTTGACCAGCGCGGTGGTTTTGCCGGCGCCGGGCGCGCCGATGATCACATACCACGGCAACTGGTACAGATATTGACGGCTGAAGCGGGTCATCCAGCGATGTTTACCGTCGCCCTGGCCCGGTGCGAAGCGCGCCTTTTTCAGCAGCTGCGCCGCTTCGTCGAAACGCTGCGCCAACTGATCGTCTTGTTTGACCTCGGGCTTGCCGTCTTCCGCCGGCACCGCTTCGGCGGCGCGCAGATTGCTCAGCAGGCGGCTGTTGAACCAGGCACTGTAGAGGCGCGGGATCAGGCGGCACAGGAACCAGATCAGGTAAATCACGCCGATGGCGATCTGGCGGTTGAGTTCCGGCTCCAGCGGGCGATAGTCGCCGATGGCCACCAGCGGGCCGATCGTCCAGATGATGAACGCCAGCGCGGTGATGCCGACAAAGCCCCACAGCAGGCGGCTGGTGATGATGGAGAATAACGTACTGAGCATTACTTTCCGGTTCCTTGCGGCAAGCCGTTGATTTCCGCCTGGGTGTTTTCAGGGGCGACCAACAGCGTAATTTCTACCCGGCGGTTCAACGCGCGGTTCACTTTGTTATCGTTCGGCGCGACGGGGTTGCTCTCGCCGCGGCCCTCGGCCTTGACCCGCTGCGGGTTGGCGAGGTGTTTTTGCAAGCGGGCGCTGACCGCTTCGGCGCGCGCCAGCGACAGCTCCCAGTTGGAGGCGAAACGGGCGCTGCGGATCGGCACGTTGTCGCTGTAGCCGGTGACCAGGATCTTGCCGCTGACGCCGTTCATGGCGGCGGCGATGCGGTCGATGACCGGAATATAGTTGGCGCGTACCGTGGTGGCGGCAGAGTCGAACAGCCCGTCACCTTTGAGGATCACCACGCTTTGCTGCGCTTCGTCGCGCACCACCACCAACCCCTCGGCGATCTCTTTACGCAGGAAACTTTTCAGGCTCAGCGTCGGCGGCGCGGCCGGCGCCGGGTTACCGATCGCCACCTGCGGCAGATTGGTTTGGTAAATCGCCGCCAGCACCGGGCTGGTGTTGTCGCCCAGTCGCCAGTTGAGGGCGATGAACAGCAGCGAAGCCAGGAAGCCGGTCAACGCCACGCAGGCCCACAGCGGCACCAGCGGGCGCCACAGTTTCTGCTGTACCGGCAGGTCCAGCGCATGAGGCGACAGCGGCGGGGCATAGCCGCCACGCACCGATCGGATCAGCTGCAGCAGGCGCTGCTTCATGGTTTCCAGCTGTGAGCGGCCGTTTTCCATCACCCGGTAGCGGCCTTCAAAGCCCAACAGCAGGCAATAATTGATCAGTTCCAGCAGGTTGATGTGCTCGCGCGGGCTTTGCGACAGCTTGGCCAGCAGCTGGAAAAACTTCTCGCCGCCCCAGGTTTCGTTATGGAAAGTCACCAGCAGCCCGCTGCCGGACCACACGCTGTTGCTGCCCCACGGGGTCAGCGCCGCCGCTTCATCCAGCGCGGTGCACAGACAATAACGCGCGCCGATGATCACCTCGTAAGGCAGGTTGGCGCGTTGGCCGCGGATCTCGAAGCGGCGCATTTCGTCAATCAGCTGTTGGCGCAGCTGCGCCGGGTTGGCGTGCGTGGCCGATTGGCGGATCTGCGAAATGGCGTTCAGCAGCGGGTTGGCGGCGTCTACCAGCGGGTTGGCCGCCGGCGCCATGCTATTTTCCTGAGTCATAGGTTACCGGTCCGTATGGCTGCGAATCGCCCAAAATTCCATGTCCAGCCCCGGGAATTCGCCGGCCAGGTGCAGGGCGAAGGCGCTGGATTTTTCCATCTGTTTCCACAGGTCGCCGCCTTTTTCCAGCTCGAAGTAGGTGTAGCCGGCGTGATAGGGGATCTGGCGCGGCGCAGCGGGCATGGTGCGCAGACCGATGCCCGGCAGCTGCAGCTGCACCAGATCGCGGATGCGCGTGACCGGGGCGATCTTCATCTGCGCCGGGAAATGGGTCAGCAACACCTCGGCGGCCACGTCGGCGCGCACTGCCAGCACGAAGCCAAAATCGCGCATCATTTTGGCGTCCTGCACGGTGGCGACGTTCAGCCCGTGGGAGCGTTCGACCAGCGTCAGCTGAATGGCGTTGTCTTCCAGCACCACCGACAGCCCCTGACGCAGCAGCAGCATCAGCTTGCCGAAGCACAGCGCCAGGTTGTCGTGGTCATACACCGGCAGGCGGCCTTCCGGGGTGCGCTGCGCCGAGAAGCTGGCGAGCTCGGTGGCGAACTGCAGCCAATCGGCGAACAGGCGCTCCGGGTGCAGATGGTCGAGGTGGTAGGCGTGGCTCACCTGGCCAAGATGGCGATTGATCAGCTGCAGCAGCATGAAATCGACCATTTCGGAACTGCCGCCGCGGCCCGGCTGCAGCAGGCGCTGGCTCATCTGCTGGCTGCGCTGTTGCAGCAGGCCCTGCAGATCGTTGATGAAGGTTTTCAGTACCGGGTTGCCCTGGCAGTTCAGCATCGGCGGGATCTGCGTGGTATCGAGACGCAGGCTGTTGTCGCCGCGCTTTTCCAGCACGCGGGTAACGCCGAGCGCCGTCCATTCGGCGTTGAGCTCACTCTCCAGCATCAGCCGCAGGCGCAGGCGACCGAACTGCAAGGCCGCGCTGCCCACCGAGACGGCGTTGAGATCGTCGACTTCGTTCTCATAAGCCAGATAGCGCGCCAGCGCCTCCGGGCTTTCCTGAAAGATCACGTCTTCACGCCCCGCGCGGTAGGTCGGCAGAGCCAGCACCACGTTTTCACCGGTCTTGTTTTCAGCGATGGTCAGCGGCGCGGGCGCCTGCTGGGCGCCGGAGAAGCGAAACGGCGTGCCGTCCGGCATGATGCCGCTGGCGGCGTTGAGCGCAATCTTGCCCTGGCGCAGCAGCGTTTGGTCCAGATCCAGGGTGAGGAACCCCCAGAAACAGCCGCTGTGGGCCTGGCCCCAGTTGCGCATATAGCCTTCGAGATAGTTTTCCGCCTGCTGGAAATGGTGAGGGCGCAAAAACATCCCCTCAGTCCAGACAACCTTATGAGCATCTTTCATCATCACACCTATAGTTACTTCGCTTCAGCGCAGCGGTAGGTCAGTCGACCTTTTTTACGGGGCGCAGGCCACTCACGCCCGCGACGATATGCGCTTCCAGCTCATCCGGCGAGAATTGCCATACCTTGTAGAAATTGGTTTCGGTAGGTTCCGGCAGCGGCAGTGACATGCGCCAGGTCTTGCCGTCCAGATTTTGATATTCGGCGATCACGCCGATGTAACGTGCGTCCAATGCGCTTTGCCCACCGAGCTTCTTGCCGGTCTGGCCCGGCGTCAGGAAGAACTGATCGCTGTCCAGCAGGCTGTTGCCGAGCACGCTTTTGGCGTCGTTTTGCAGACTGAAGAAGTCGGCATCCATGAATTCCGCATCCGAGCGCAGCAGCAGCACGCGAATTTTGATCGGCGCCGGTTGCGCGCCGGCGGCGGCGTTGACCTGGCGGTCAGCGTCAAACACCAGACTGTAACGCGACGGCACGCTTTTGGCGGAAGACATGCAGCCGCCGAGCGCCAGCGCGCCCAGCAGCAGAAACAGCATCCCGCACCAGCGGGAAGCGATAGGGGTCGTCATCATAGGAATCTCGTCGCCCGCAGGCGTGCTGACTACTGGAGGATCCAGGTGGCTGAGCCGGCGTTTTTACACGCCTTGCTGTCGCCGCCGACTTTGACGCAGTCCTGTTTGGCGGCGCGCGCGCGACGCGGCAGATCTTTGCGCAGCGTTGATTTGTAGCGCGCTTCCGGCACGCCGGCGTTGGCCTGGATATACCCCATCAGATCGCCCCCGCGGATGGCGGAGATCGCCAGCCAGTTGTTTTCCACTTCGCCCAGCGCGTAGAACGCGGCGGCGTTGTCCAGGCTGCCGACGGCGGTGCCGGTATAATTCGGGCTACTCATGATGCTGGCGGCATACAGGCTGCGGTACTGCTCACCGATCGGCTTGAACTGTTTCGGCGCGCTTACCGCGGCGCGGTGCTGCAGGGTGACGCCGTTGACTTCACTGCTGATGAGGGCGTCGTTATTGAGCGCCGGCGGCGGTGGCGGCGGGGTGGAACAACCGGCAAGCGTCAGGGCGGTCAGCAGCGTCAGGGTAATCCGTGTTTTCACAATGTCCTCTTTTTCTTGATTGAATGGCTGTGTAATAAGGCGCCGTCATCAGGGCGCAAGCAGCAACACTTTTAATTGGCTCGGCACGATGCGCATGCCGAGCGCGTTGGTGGAATTCTGCAGGCTGAGGCTGGTCAGCCGGGTGGCCGGAGTGCCTTTGAGCAACACGGTAAAGGCGCCGGTCAGGTGGCGGGATGGCCCCATCACCGTCCCGGAAGCGACACCGGTGGCTACGCCGGGGTTGTCGCCGTTGGTCAGGGGCGTTACCGTCGCCATGTTGTGCGCCGGGGTACCGACGAACAGAATGTTGAACGCGTTCGGGATGGCGGTCGGCGCGAGGGCGATATCCGGGTAGGGTACGGGCACCGGCGCCGGGCTTGGCGTCAGACAGACGTCGGGAAACGCCAGGTCCACGCCGATCATTTGGCTGTTGGCAAACATAAAAGGCCTCCGCAGGTTATCCGACGTGGATTTGTTCTGAATCCAGCTTGGTGATGTCTTTTGAGGTAATGAGCGTGTTGCGGGCATGAATGCGGGCGTAATCTTCCGCCTGATAATCCAGCTGCCCGGCGCGCACGTGCTCGGTTTGGCGCACTTTGCGGAACAGCGAATGGCTGATCTGGCTGACCGAATGCCACAGCGACTCGCAGCGTTTACCGACCAAACGGCTGATGCTGACGAAGGCCGACAGCTCTTCGCCGCTGTATTTCATCTTGTCGACGTGGCAGTCGCCGCTGTTCGCCTGCAGCGTCATGGCGTCGCCGCTCAGTTTCAGCGCCTGCGCGCTGTGCAACGACAGCGAGCCGTTCGGCGTTTCAATCTGCAGATCGCCTGCGACGCAGAGCCGCGCCGTGCTTTGCGGCTCTGCCCGCTCGAGGACGGCGATCGCCCACAGCTGGTGGCCGCAGCCGGCGACCAGCACGTTATCGCCGAGGGCCGGCGTCAGCAGGCAGCTCGCCGCCCGGCGACAATGCCAGCCACGACCTTCACATTCCACCACCAGACTGCCGTCCGGCAACAGGTTGACGACCTGGCCAGCGGCCTGTTGGGGCGGTGCGATGTTGACGGCGCGAGTTGTGTTGGCAACGCTCATGGTGATCCCCTCGTGAAGTGGTCAATGCATTCAAATTCGGCTCTGGCGCTGTGCGCTCCAGGTTTCGGCGGCGTACAGCTCTTCGTCGCTCTCGAGGATCCCGCTGCGATCGCTCCAGCGCGTTTGCTGCTGGTGGGCGCGATGCATACGGGTGCGCATAAAGCGCGCGCGCCGGAAATCGGCGGCGCCAATGTCGGCATAACAGAAGTCGGCGTAGGTCAGGTCGCTGTCGCTGTAATCACAGCGCGCCGATCGGCTGTGCTGAAATACGCATTGATACAGGCGCGCCTGGCTGAAGTTGGCGGCATCCAACGTCGCTTCGCTGAAGATCGCCTGATCGAACTGCCCGCCGCGACACTGCGCCTGAGTCAGATTGGCCTCCAGCCACAGCGACTGCTGCGCCTGTACGCTGGTCAGGTTGGCGCGCCGCAGCGAAGCGCCCTTGAAATTGCTCTGGCGCAGCGTCGCCTGGCTGAAGTCGACGTCGTCCAATTGGTTATCGGTAAACTGGCAGGCGATCAGGCTCTGCCCGGCGTAACTTTTGCCGCGGTGGTCACATTCGAAAAACGTGACGCGGTCGAAGTTCACGCCTTCAAACTGCGTTTTACAGAGATTTAATCGAAAGAACGTGACAAGGCATAAGCGCGCCTGATTCAACATGGCGCCGTCGAGCGGGCTTTCGTAAAAGGTAGTGCGATCGTGCTGAGTGGCGGAAAAATTCGCGCCGGCCAATTGGCACGACATCCAGTGACTTTGGTTGAGCGACAGCCGGCTGAAGTCGCTCTGTTCAAGCCGGCAATCGTTGAACATCGTCAGTTCGATATGGCTCTCGCTGAAGCGGCTGGCCGACATGGCGCACTGATTGAAGGCCGTTTGCTTCAGATCCGCCCGCGTAAATTGTGCGTGTTCGAGCTGGCAATCGCTGAAAACGCTGTCGCGCAGATCGCAGTCAGAGAAGTTCACGCCGTTCAGGTTCAGTTCGTTGAACATGCCGCCGGCCAAATCCAGACCGGCGAATGACAGGCCGTGCAAGTCCTCTCCGGCGATCGGCTCGCCGCGTTTTACGCGCTGGCGTATCTGCTCTGGTTTTGAGGTCATACTTCCTTCCCGTTGTGGCGAGGCAATGTTTTCACCCTGGCGGTATAGGCGCTCTCGAGCCGGGTTGCCTGATCCACTTGCGACTGCGACAGGTCAGCCCGGAACAGATTGGCGCCCTGCAGGTCGGCGCCTGACAGCACGCATTTTTGCAGGATAGCCGCAATGAAATTGGCATCGCGCAGGCTGGCGCGAGACAAATCGCTGCGGATGAACAGGCTGCCACTGCCGTTGGCCTGGCGGAAATCGGCCTCGTTCAATCGGGTTTCCGACAGATCGCAATTATTGAGACGCGCCCGGCTAAAATTGGCCCGCTGCAACGGCATCTGGCGTAAATTGCACTGGTTTAGCGTCGCGTCGCTGAAATCCGCCTGCGGCAACAGTGTCTTCGCTGCAAAGGCGCAGGCCGTGAGACGTGCGGCGTGGAAGCTGAGGCTTTGCGTCTCGGTGTCAACCCAGGCGCAACTTTCCAGCCGCGCCTGACTGAAGTTCACCGCCAGCAACCGGCATTTGACGAAGCTGACTTTGTCGAGCCGGGCGTGGCTGAATGTCAACTGCTCCAGCTGCAGTTCCATCAGGGTAATGTTGGCCAGCGTGGCGCGGCTGAAATCACATTGTCCGAGCAAGGTTTCGTATCCCAGCAAATCGCGTAATGACGCCATCGTGAAATCGCAGCGTTGAAACAACGTTTGCTGAATATTAGTCTCATGCAGCTGCGCGCCGCCGAAATCTGTCGCTTCGCATTTCGCCAGGGCCAAAGAGGCGTGGCTCAGATCGGCCTGCTGCAAGACGGCGCCGCTGAGATCGGCGCGCGCCAACATCGCCTCGCGAAGATCGCAACCCACCAGTCGGGTTTGGCGTAGATTGGCGTTTTCCAATAACGCGCCGCGTAAGTTAGCCTGGCAGAGATCCATGCCGGACAGATCGGCGCCGGTGAGATCAAGGCCGCTGAGATCTTTATCGCGCAGCATGGCGGCGGCGACGCGTTGGCGAATGATTTGCGCCAGATCGCCACTTAAGCGCAGTGCAGGGCTTTGCGCCTGCGCTGACATTAAATACATTTGGTGCAGCGCGCGCTCGCTTTCCCCCAGTTGCTTCTCGCTGAACGCGTCGGGATGCTGGCGCGCCTCCTGGAACAGCAGATCGCGCTGCTGCTGGTAGCTTTCCGCACCGGAGGGCGACACGTGATCCCCTCCGGGGTTAAGCGGATCGATACCCTCGGCGTGCGCCAGCTTGAGCATGTCCTGATACTGCACCTCGGCCTGGCTTTCCAGACGCTCGACGAATTCGGCGAGTTGGTCCAGCTTCGGCGGCGCTTCTTGCGACGGTAGCGGGAACAGTTCATCGATGTCCTGGCCTTCACGCAGCAGGCGCTGGCGATGCTCTTCGCGCTGCTGGTGCTCGTAGGCGGCGATATTTTCCGCCATTGGGCTTTGCTGCGTCGGCGTTTCCGTATCCAGCCAGGCACCGATGCACGCCTCCGGCAGCAATTCTTGTTCGCGAAAAGCGTGCAAAGCACCCTGTTCTTTATCCAGCCGCTGGGCCAACACCTGCCGATAATGCGCGGTGGAACGGGGCTCCCCTTCGGTTTCCAGGGCCGGCATCAGTTGCATCACGTCGGCGGCATCGTCCTCATTGATGCGCGCGCTACCCTGATAGATCAACAGCATCTGTTCCCGATGCGGGAAGAACCAGACGGTGGTATGGCGCATCGCGATCTCTTCGAAATGCGTTTCACCGCCGCGCAGTCGGTTGATGAAGCAGCGCGCGCGCCACGGCGGTAAATGCCCTTGCTGCACCGGTTCTGAAGGGTGCATATTCCAAATCCGATAGGCAGCCCGCGGCGGCAAGCTATCACGTTGAGGAAACTGCTGATCGCTTTCTGCCATGTTGAACAGGCGCCAGTCGATATCGTTGGCGAAGCCGGGAAAGCCGTGCTTCAACCAGTCGGCGTCGTAGTTTTTACCGATGCGGGAGAAGCGACGCGGCCAGGTGATATCCAGCGCGTCAAAGCTTGCCGGCAGGGCGCTTTGCCGAGGAGACGCAAGGCGTCCCTGCAGCGGTTCAACATTGGGTAGGCGATGGATGCGGCCCTGCGGAAATGTTTCGGGAGTGGCGCCGATGCCGTGCGGATTATCGGCGAACTGGGTGCCGCCGTAAGCCCGGCGCCAGTCCAGACGCATTTCTGCAAAGGGAAGAGGCGTGGAGGGGCGATCGTTGATCCAATGGCGATCGCCGAAAACCACCAGCGTTTTCTCCAGCGAATCAAACTGGATCTTCACGGCGCAGGCGGTTTTGTCTTGTTGATGGTGGGTGTAGGCGTTGCCAGTGGCGAGAAACTCCGCACAGGCTTTTGGGATAGCCAGATCGAGCACGCCGCCACTTAACGTAAGTTCGTCGGCGGCCAACTGCCACAGTTCCGGTTCGGGGCGCAGACGCGGGGAGGCCCCCATGTCGGCCAAGGCCAAAACGGAAACGCCCAGATGATTTTGCCCTTGCCAAGAGAAGGGGCGATGAAGCGCGCTGAGGCGCAGAGGTTTTACGACTTTCATTGTGTGTGTAAAGCTTCCTGTGGATATCAGCTGGCAGCCAGGCTGCTTGCTCAAAAACAATCCGTTTTTCGGTTTAATAGATATCAGGCTACGTCACAACAGATGAAGAAAACGATGCGGCGTTCAGCGCCGATCGCTAATGCGGGGAGAGTCCCACTTCGAAATGGATGATCAAGAGGACAGTGCGTTGTCCTTCCCGTTTATTCCGCGAACCAGCAGCACGGCGGCGACGGACAATGACGCGGCGATCGCCTTGGCGGTAAATTGGCCGGTGCTCTCCAGGTGATAGGGCGCAAAAAATCCGACGCCGGCGGTGCTCAGAACCAGCAGCGCGACGAGCGCCGCAAAACAGGGCAGCTCTATCGCCAGCGTCAGTCTGCCGGGTGTCGCCGCACCGAGGTAACGCATCAAAAAACCGGGCAAAATCAGGAACCCGATCAGCTCTGCGGGAGCATTCACCGCAGACATCACCTGCTGATTGTATTTCAGGAGCGCTAGCATCAGCGCGACAAAGATCAGCAACCGCATGGGTAAGGCGGCCGCTCGGCTTGCCGACAAAAAGGTTTTGCCGATCGCAGCGAGCAATACGCAGCCGACCAGGATGCCAAAGACGGTAAACAGGATCTGTCCCCAGAGGCTGTCCTGCGTCGAAAAGGCAATGAACGCGCCCATCGTGACACTTCCTTATGCAAGATGATTTAGCGAACTGATGAACGATAAGCCGTTTGCAGAACGTTGAAATCGGATCGCGTAATTGAAGGGATCCTTTTCGCTCAAAGCCGGGAAAGCTCTTCGATCACCGCTTTTTTGGGGTTCTTCGGATCGTACTTTATCGCGGTGAAATGGCCCGGCTGATAACGCGGCAGATCCACGACGCTGATCGGGCCTTTCGCCACGGCCGTATGGTTTTTTCCGTCTTGGGCGATGTACTTGACTTCGACTTCGCAGACCGGCCGATTTCCGTCCCACAGGTTGGTCTGGCGAATGCTGACGATTTGCCCGGAAGCGGAAATACCGTTCTCCATCACGCTGAGGGAAGAACCGATATGTTTGAAATAACCCCAGATATCGACCGTGATGAATTTGAAAAAACCCACCAGACTGAGGATGGGAGCCAATAAAATCAACCCGATAACGGTGAAAACATTTTTGGCCTTCGACATGGGAGTCCCTTTACAAGAAGATCGCCAGCGCCTTGGTGCTCAATCGTAAGGCACCGTTGGTGACCAGCGCGCCAAGCTGAGTGAACGTCATGGGATCATTACTGAGCTTGAAATTGGTTTTGCTGATCGACAGCGGGTTATGCGAGATATCCAGCATCGTGTGTTTAAGGCTGGTCGCCGTCAACGAAAGATTGGAGCCGTAGAAGGCAAAATTGGCCCCGGTCGCCACCCATTTCCAGCCGTGGCAGTTATCTTTCCAGTTCGGCGTTTGTACCGAGACGCCGTCCGCACTGGTGATATCAATGGTTTTCGCCTTGATGGTCAGCGTGCCGGTGATCGTCGTGTTCTGGTTATTATTATAGGTTTCGGTGACATCCCCGGTCACGGTAGCGGTCTGGCCGCCCGCTTCAATCGTCAGGACTTGCCCGCCGGCAGTAATGGTGGTGTGCTGACCGCCGGCGGTGATGTTGACGGTCTGCCCCTGCTTGATGGTGCTGGTCTGTTGCCCTTCGGTAATGTCGAGGGTCTGGTTGCCTTTCACCGTGACATGCTGGGTTTGCGTAATGTTTTGCGTCTGCGCGCCGTCAAGCTTGAAAGACTGATTGCCGGTGATGTCGATTTTATCGCCGCCGTCGATAATCGTCAGGTCGCGGCCGCCTTTGATGTTCACCGTCTGGTGAGCGTTCAGGTTGGCGGTGTCCAGCCCATTGACGGTCGTCGTGCGTTTCGCTTTGTACAGGAACGTGGCGTCGCCGGTGACGGTGTCGTCCTGCTGGCGCCCGATGGTGGTGGTGCGACTGCCGTCAATATTGACGTTCTTGTCGTTTTCCACCGTCATGTTCATGTTGCGTTCGGCATGCATGTCGAACGATTCGTTGCCGGGCGAGTCTTCCAGGAACAGGAAGCTGGCGTTGTCGGCGCCGCCGCCTTTACTGCGGCTCATAAAGCCCATTTTAGTGGCGTCGCCGGGCAGATCCCACGGCGGCATGCTGTCTTCGTTGTAAACGCGGCCGGTGATGATAGGGCGATCCGGATCGCCGTTGATAAAGTCGACCACCACTTCCTCACCCACGCGCGGGATCTGGATCCCACCGTATTTCCAGCCGGCCCAGGCGCTCGAGACGCGCACCCAACAGGAACTGGTTTCATTGCCGCTGCCGTGGCGATCCCAACGGAATTTGAGTTTCACCCGGCCATATTTATCGGTCCAGATGCTTTCGCCTTCCGGGCCCACTACTTCGGCAGTTTGCGGGCCGTGGGTTTTCGGCCAAGGCGTGGTGCGCGCCGGGCGCCAATTGATGTCCGCCGGAACGACCTGAAATTCGGTTCGCTGCTCGCCAACATCATTATCGTTGCTGGCGTAGCTGTTTTCCTGCATGAAGTACTGCGCGCTGACCACCAGGTAGGCGCGGTTGTCTTCCATACGCGGCGCCTGGGTCAGTTGAAAACGGTAGCCGGGCGCAATGCCCTGCGAATTGCCTTCGCCGCTCATCTGCTCGTGCTGCGCTTCGAACTCCTGTTGGCGAACCTTGACGTAAAACTGGCCGTGGGCGTGATCGGTATAGCGACCGGGCCAGTCGAACACCTCGGCTTTGTCCTGCGCGAACGAGGCGGGATTCTGCCGGGCCTCCAGCAACCGCGCGCGCGGCTTACGAAAATCGTAGTCATCCAGGCTATAGAGGCTGGGCGTGATGGCGTCAGAAACGCTCCAGCTATTGATGCTGTCCTTGTTTTCCACCAGGCCGCCTTCCGCGAGCTGGTAGGGAATGCTGGCGTAGCCGGCGAGTTCCTGATGGGCCGCCGGCGCGTCAGCCAGCACCAGCGTATGGCCGTCTTGCTGGTGCGTGAAATAATAATAGATGCCTTCGTGTTCCATCAGACGGCTGATGAAATCGAAATCGCTCTCCTGATACTGCACGCAGTATCCCCAGATGCGGTAGTCGTAACTCAGGCGGTTATCGATTTTCACCTGATACTGCCCCAGCACCTGAGTCAGGATGTCGGGAACGGTTTTTTCCTGGTGGATGCGAAAATCGCGGTTTTGCGTCAGATACCACAGCGTGGGGCGCAGCACGGCGCGGTAGATATAGTAACGGTTGCCGCCAGCTTCTCGGCCGGAGAGGGTCATGCGCGTGATATTGCCGTTGAGATAACGCGGTGCCAACGGATTGCCCCGCAGCTCCAGCGTGATTTTTTGTCCCAGCAGCGCTTTCAGATCGAGCCGATTGTCGGGGCTGAGCAACTCGACGTCGAACTCGAACAATCCGGCCAGTTTTTCCTCGCCGGAAAGGCTTCTGAACAACAGCTGATGGGAGGGCAAGGGCGTGTGCGCAATGATAAGACGATCCATACTATTCCCCGCTTTAGGCATAGCTACCGCACGAGAATTGACGCGCGATCCCGATGGCGTATCTGTCACGAATAGAGACAGGAACTGACGAAAGATTTAACAAAGTTTACACAAAGGCACGATTTGTGCAGTCTACAATAGAGCTCTGCATTTGCAAAATAGCCTTGTGGATCAATGCTCAATTCGTTAACTTGCTCACGATCTTGTTTTTTATTATCTAAAACATATAGATGCGAGCAAATCATTTTTTATCTCAAATTATTGGGAAATTGGTAATACCAAAGAATAAATGTGTAACACATAAGTCAACGTGCTTATAAAACAACTCTTTTTTTACGTAAAAAAAGTCGCTGACTGTTTTTTATCCTTACCATTTGCCAGTTAAAGATGATCAAATATATAAATTTGGCGAATGTTAATTCGGATGATTCCTATTTGGTGGGCGTCCCAGGGCCCACCGACGGGCCTGGGAACATGCGTTTGAACGGTTGAAAATGCAGCGAATGCCGTCGTTAACGTGGAGAGGAGTCGAAGGAGAGTTGACCTACCAGCTCGCAGAGCCAGATTAAAGCCGGGTCGCGTTGCGCCTGCCGGCCGGCGATCAGCTCAATGGGGAAAGGCGCGATGGCCAACTCGTCAGGCAGCGGGAGAATGCGTACGCGTTGCGGATCGGAAAAATGCCGGGCCGCGCTGGCGGCCAGCGTGGCGATCAGATCGCTGTCGGCGACCACGGCCGGCAGAGCGGCAATATGTGAAAAGGTCACGGCGACTCGCCGCTGACCGCCGATTTCCGCCAGACGCCGGTCGACCAGCCCTCTGGCAGAGCCATCGTCTGCCGGTGCGTACAGCCCATGCGGCAGGCTGAGGTAGCGTGCCAGATCCCAGCGGCCATCCGCCAGCTGGGGGTGTGAACGGCTGGCGATACACACCAGGTGCTCTTCAAACAACGTGCGCACATAGTGGCTTTCCGCACCGGAAAGATGTCCTCCCAGCGCGATATCCACCTCGCCGCGATCCAGTTGCCGATAAATATTGTGGCGATCCAGACGCGAAACGCGAATATCGATGCCGGGGGCGGTCTGACGCAACCGGCTGATGAGGGTGGGCAGCAGCAAGATATCGGCATAGTCGCCGGCCGCCAGCGTAAAACGCCGCTGCCCGGCGGTGGCCGGATCGAAACGGGCAGGGGGGGCCAACGCCAGATGGATCTGTTCAAGCACCTGCTGTATTTGCGGCATCAATTGGTGGGCGCGCGGCGTGGGTGACATGCCGCCGCCGCTGCGCACAAACAGGGGATCGTTGAGAAGAATGCGCAGCCGCGCCAATGCATTGCTGACGGAGGGCTGAGCGCGGTTTAGACGCCGGCCTGCGGCGGTGACGTTGCGCGTCTGATACAACGCCTCAAACACCACCAGCAAGTTGAGATCGACGCTGGCTAAATTCATTTTATGAATACTCTATATACAGATAATCCATTTCCAGAATCATACTGTGTTCTTTAGGCTGAAAGCACACAAATTTAGCCTTCAATCAGGGGAAATGATGAACAAAGTCTTGGTCACCGGCATTGAGCCGTTCGATGGCGATGCGGTGAATCCTTCCTGGCAAATTGCGCAGGCGCTGGCCGGTGAACATATTGCCGGCGCGGAGATCGCGGTGCTCGAGCTGCCCTGCGTATTGGGCGTGGCCAATCAGCAATTGATCGCGGCGATTGAGGCGCTGCAGCCGCTGGCGGTGATTTGTCTGGGCCTGGCCGGCGGCCGGGCCGAGATTTCGCTGGAACGGGTGGCCATCAATCTGATCGATGCCCGCATTCCCGACAATGCCGGTAAACAGCCGATCGACGTACCGGTGGTGGCGGGCGGGCCGGTAGGGTATTTTAGCACGTTGCCGGTGAAGGCCGCAGTGCAGCAGCTGCGCCGACAGGGGATCCCGGCGGCGGTCTCTTATACGGCAGGTACCTATAACTGCAACCATATTTTTTACGGTCTGCGGCACTATCTGGAGACGCAGCACGTGAGTGTCAGGGGGGGATTCGTACATATTCCGTACAGTCATGAACTGGCGGCGTCCCATCCGGGCAAGCCGAGCATGGCGCTGGCGACGATGGTGGAAGCGGTGCGCACGGTCGTACAGGTGACGCTGACGGTAGAGGAAGATGTGCGATTCGGCGACGGCGCCGTACATTAAAAGCAGGGCGTGGTGTACCACGCCCTGCTACGGGTTATTCGTCGGCGACGCGGATCACCAGTTTGCCGAAGTTTTTGCCCTGCAGCAGGCCGATAAACGCCTGCGGCGCCTGCTCCAGCCCATCAACGATGTCCTCGCGGAACTTGATTTTCCCCTGTTCGACCCAACTGCTCATTTGTTGCAAGAATTCGTCAAAGCGTGAGCCGTAGTCGTCGAAGATGATAAAGCCCTGCATGCGGATGCGTTTGCGCAGGATCAGCCCTTCCAGCAGGGGCAAGCGGTCCGGCCCCGCAGGTAATCCGGTGGCATTGTAATGGGCGATGATGCCGCACACCGGAATGCGTGCTTTGGTGTTCAACAGCGGCAGCACGGCGTCGAACACCGCCCCACCGACGTTTTCGTAATAGATGTCGATGCCTTTTGGGCAGGCGGCCGCCAGCTGTTCGGCAAAGTCAGGGGCGCGGTGATCGAGACAGGCGTCGAAACCCAACTCTTCCACCACATAGCGGCATTTTTCCGCACCGCCGGCGACGCCGACGACGCGGCAGCCTTTCAGCTTCCCGATTTGGCCGACCACCGAACCGACCGCACCGCTGGCGGCGGCGACCACCAGCGTTTCACCTGCCTGCGGTTGGCCGATGTCGAGCAACCCCATGTAAGCGGTAAATCCCGGCATGCCCAGCACGCCCAGCAGGCGGGAAGGATGCGGCAGGTGCGGGCCTAGGTTGCGCAGGCCGCTGCCGTCAGACAGGGCGTAATCCTGCCAGCCGTCATAACCCAACACCCAATCGCCGACGTTGAAATCGGGATGCTGTGAAGCCGCCACGCGCGATACCGTACCGCCCACCATGACCTGACCGATCTCCACCGGCGGCGCGTAGGAGGGGGCATCGCTCATGCGCCCGCGCATATAAGGATCCAGCGACAGATAAACAGTGCGCAGCACCAGCTGCCCGGCGGCGGGCTGCGGTGCGGGGACGGTATCGAGACGGAAGTTGGCCGCCGTCGGTTCGCCGTGCGGACGCGAAGCCAGCAGGAAGCGGCGGTTCTGTTGAGAAGGGGACATCGAAAGCTCCTTTGCGTTGCGACAAACAAGATTCGTTAAGCCTAGTCCAGGGGCGGCAAGGCAACGTTACCGAATGTGCTTAGCCTTAGAGCGGAACGATCAGCACGTCGATATGGCTGATATTGATAAAGCGGGCGGCGGAACAGGAGACCTTATTCATCATGCCGTCGCGATGGTTGCCGCAGAGCAGCAGGTCGAACGGCTGACGGCGGCTGGCGTATTCCAGGCTATCACCCAGCTCGCCGTGCACGATCAACGTATCGGCGATCGGGTAACCGGCGCGTTGACGCAGTTCCTCCATAAACAGCCGGGTTTCCTCCTCCATCAACGTGCGTAAATCGCCCAGCATTGGCCCGGCGAAATTATTGTACATTTCCGGGTTGGCGAGCGTGCTCAGCAAGGTGATGCTGCCGCTGTAAGGGCGGACGATGGAGACGGCCTTTTCCACCAGACGGTGGCTGTCAGGGGCAACGGCAACGGTGACCAGAACGTTTTGATACCCCATATCCTACTCCTTGTTGTATCCATCGTGTTTCAGGCTGCCGCATCGGTGGCCTTGGTGGAAGTCTTGCGTCGGATAAAGGGTAGAACCTGGCGGGTGGAATAAATGTGTTTCGCATCACGCGCGGCAATAAAAGCTGAATTTGCACCGGTTATATAGCAATAAAAGATAAAACCGTTGCCGCACGTAATTTCACTGAATTAAAGCACCTGCGTCCACAGCGTTTTCGGCACCTTGCCCAGATCGAACAGTTTACCGGCAACCAGCTCAGCGCGACGGTGGTCGGCAGCGCGGTACATATTGCTCATTTCTGTATCATTTTCAATGGAGTAGTTCAGTTTGTCGTACACCTTCTCCAGGCTGTCCAAAGAGGAGCATTTACGGAATGTCAGCAGATATTCGAGCGTATCGGTCATGATTAAAATATAGCCTGTTAATAGTTAAAGCCGGGTGAATAACACATCGGCGGCTCACGGCGACGCCGTCGAGGTAGCGATGTACGACCTGACAAAAATCATTTCAAGTAGATAAATTGCACTGGGTAATGATGTCACGCCGCCCGTAGCGGCGCTTTGATAAATCATAATATGCCCGTGCGCCGTCAGCAATCTCATCCTGCTGATAAATGGAGAAATAGGGAAAGTCTCAGGGCGGCTGACGGCAGACGCGTCGTCGTCGCTGCTGTGCACAAGCACGCGCTGCCGTGCCAGGCCTCATTCTGCAGTGATTTTTTCACCCGGCCGCGGCATTGGGTGGTGTTTTTCGCCGCCGCTGACGTTAAAACGCCGTTTTTCTCGATGGAGAAATATGAAGAGTAAAACAAAACTGCGTTTTATTTTATGACCATAAGGGGATGAAATCGTAAGCCATGTAAATAATCATCTGGGGATGAGGGGAAATTATCACGACGACAAAAAAGAAATAAAAAGCATTAAAGTTTTATGGCGTGCTGCCGATATATCGTTTTGGCGGAATTTAACGCAAAAAAAGTATTCTTGCATCGTGCTAATACGGAAACATATCGTTACGTCTGTGAGCTTGTTCACTACGCCCGCGAATCATTGATAAGCCATAATCACCTGATGTTGAAAATTAAAACAGCCTCAGGCTGGGGGCTTAAGTCAAATCCGATAGCTAATAACCTTATAGTTTACACTGGTTATTTTTCAGCTTGGATATTTTTTAGTAACTCAAATGGTTATTTATACTGAGTTTGTTGCCTATATACAGATTTTTGTTCTGTTATTTTGGTTTGGTGATGCTTTTGTTCGAATTGATCTAAAAAAGATAATTTTTTGGCGGATAAACATTGTTTTTAAGACGTTTTTTTACCTATGGTTGTTTTGTGTACAAAATGGCGGTCAATAAGTGAGCGTATTTGGGGGTATTTGGCTTAATTATTTTTTATTTTTGTGATCTATGTCACATTGTATTTAAAATTGCCTCTCACTTACATTGTGTGTGCTAATGGTTCGGGGGTAGAGTTGCGCTGCTTTAGGAATAATCTTATTAAATTTGTAAAAATAGTTTCATGGTGACTAAACACTATCGAAGCAGAATGCTGTACATCCATACACGTAGGTTTACGCTCGTAGCAAATACTGAACAGTGGTCGAATTTAGCGATTGTAGAAAATTATAGCAGTCGTTTTTGAGAGATTAATTTGCCAACTTTGGGAAACAACCCAAGTCACGGGCGATAAAATTTATCACCCAGCGTATGTTTTTAAACATAGTCTGTCGGGATGGGGAATATGGGTACGTCTGAATTACTTAAGCATATTTATGACATCAATTTGTCATATTTACTTTTAGCACAGCGTTTGATCAACGATGAAAAAGCGTCTGCGATGTTCCGCCTGGGTATTGATGAAACCATGGCCGATGCGCTGGCGCAGCTGACTTTGCCGCAAATGGTCAAACTGGCCGAGACCAACCAGCTAGTTTGCCACTTCCGCTTTAACGAAAGCCAGACCATCGAACGCCTGACCAAAGAGTCGCGCGTCGACGATCTGCAACAAATCCATACCGGCATTTTGCTATCAAGCCATTTACTGCAAGAGCTATCGAGTAAAGACGCTAGCCCGACGAAGAAAAGAGCCTGATGATGGTTGAGAAAAGTATCGTTCAAGAAGCCAAGGACATTCAGCTCGCTATGGAGCTGATTTCGCTGGGAGCCCGACTGCAGATGCTGGAGAGTGAAACTCAGCTCAGCCGCGGGCGCTTGATTAAACTTTACAAGGAGTTACGCGGCAGCCCGCCGCCAAAAGGAATGTTACCGTTCTCAACCGACTGGTTTATGACCTGGGAACAAAATATTCACTCGTCGATGTTTTACAACGCCTACCTGTTTCTGATGAAAAGCGGGCAGTGCAGCGGAGTGGAGGCGGTGATCAAAGCCTATCGCCTCTACCTGGAACAGTGCCCGCAGCAGGCCGGCGAGGCGCCGCTGCTGGCGCTGACCCGTGCCTGGACGCTGGTGCGTTTCGTCGATAGCGGCATGTTGCAGCTCTCCGCCTGCAGCTGCTGCGGCGGCGCATTTATCACTCATGCGCATCAGCCGCTGAATGGTTTCATCTGCAGTTTATGCCAACCTCCATCCCGCGCCGTAAAAAGACGTAAACTTTCGCCGCAACTGGCCGATATTATTCCTCAACTGCTGGACGAGCAGGTCAAACGCGCCATTTGAGCCGCCACGTTGCCGGCTCTCGGCAATGAATACCGACGTGTGATACGCAGGGGCGGCATGCCGCCCCCAGACACGCAGCCTGGTCTGTCGCGCCAGGGCGCGTTTGCCCCACCTTCCATCCACATTGTTAATTTAAGGAATGCGTGTGCTAGTTATTTTGGGTTATCTCGTGGTATTGGGTGCGGTGTTTGGCGGCTACCTGATCGTGGGCGGTCATCTCGGTGCGTTATACCAACCGGCGGAGTTTCTGATTATCGGCGGGGCGGGTGTCGGCGCTTTCATCGTCGGCAACAACGGCAAGGCGATCAAGGCCACGCTGCGCGCGCTGCCGCGGCTGATGCGCCGTTCCAAATACAACAAAGATCTGTACATGGATCTGATGGCGCTGTTGTTCCGCCTGCTGGCCAAATCGCGTCAGCAAGGCATGCTGTCGCTCGAGTTCGACATCGATAATCCGCAAGAAAGTGAAATTTTCTCTAATTATCCGCGCATCCTTGCCGATAACACCCTGGTGGAGTTCATTACCGACTATTTACGGCTGATGGTGAGCGGCAATATGAATGCGTTCGAGATCGAAGCGCTGATGGACGAAGAGATCGAAACCTACGAGCAGGAAAGCGAAGTGCCCGCCGGCAGTTTGGCGATGGTGGGTGACTCCTTGCCTGCGTTCGGTATCGTCGCGGCGGTGATGGGGGTGGTACACGCCCTGGCTTCGGCCGATCGGCCGGCTGCGGAACTGGGGGCGCTCATCGCTAACGCCATGGTTGGTACTTTCCTCGGTATTCTGCTGGCCTACGGCTTCATCTCGCCGCTGGCCACGTTGCTGCGCCAGAAGAGCGCCGAAAACGTCAAGATGATGCAGTGCATCAAGGTCACGCTGCTGTCGAGCCTGAACGGATACGCACCGCAGATCGCGGTCGAGTTTGGCCGCAAAACGCTGTATACCACCGAACGTCCTTCTTTCGTTGAGCTGGAAGAACACGTGCGCCGCGTGAAAGCGCCGGCGCAGCAGGCGACGGAAGAAGAAGAAGCATGAAACAGAATCATCCGGTCGTTCTGGTCAGAAAGCGCAAGTCGCATCATGCCGCCCATCACGGCGGCTCCTGGAAGATCGCTTATGCCGACTTTATGACGGCGATGATGGCGTTCTTCCTGGTGATGTGGCTGCTGGCGATCGCCAGCCCGCAGGAGCTGACGCAAATCGCCGAATATTTCCGCACGCCGCTCAAGGTTGCCCTGACCAGCGGCGACAAGAGCAGTTCCGAAAGCAGCCCAATCCCGGGCGGCGGCGACGATCCTACGCAACAGCATGGCCTGGTGAGAAAGCAGGTCGACTCACCGGACTCGCGCGCCGAAGAGCTGCGCCTGAACAAGCTGCGCGAAAAGCTGGATGAGTTGATTGAGTCCGATCCGCGCCTGAAGGCGCTGCGTCCGCATCTGTTGATCAACATGATGGATGAGGGGCTGCGCATTCAGATTATCGATAGCCAGAACCGGCCGATGTTCAAAACCGGCAGCGCGCAGGTCGAGAGTTATATGCGCGATATTCTGCGGGCGATAGCGCCGATCCTCAACGACCTGCCGAACAAGATCAGCCTGTCCGGCCACACCGATGATATCCCTTACGCCACCGGCGAGCGCGGCTACAGCAACTGGGAACTGTCGGCCGATCGCGCCAACGCCTCCCGACGCGAGCTGATTGCCGGCGGCCTGGCGGAAGGCAAGGTGCTGCGGGTGGTGGGCATGGCGGCCACCATGAGCCTGAAACAGCACGGCGCCGATGATGCGATCAACCGTCGTATCACCGTGCTGGTGCTGAACAAGCAAACGCAAGAGGGCATCGAACACGAAAATGCCGAAAGTAACGCGATGGATATCGCCCAGCCGGATAGCCTGAAGCAGCTGGCGCCGTCGGCGACTGCGCCGGCCAGCCAAACGCCGGAACCCCAGGCGGTAACGCCGACCGATCAAGCGACGCCGCCGGCGATGGACCCTGTCGCCCAATCGCAGACATCCCCGGCGATAGCCCCGGCCGGCCAAACGCCGGAACAATCGGCGGCTGCGCCCGCACCGACTAACCGCGACTCACAGCCAGAGGTGACCCCGTGAGCATGGACATTAGCGATTTTTATCAGACCTTCTTTGATGAGGCGGACGAGTTGCTGGCCGACATGGAGCAACACCTGCTGGAGCTGGATCCGCTGGCCCCCGATATCGAGCCGTTGAACGCCATCTTCCGCGCGGCACACTCGATCAAGGGCGGTGCGGCGACCTTTGGCTTTTCGGTGCTGCAGGAAACTACCCACCTGCTGGAGAACCTGCTGGACGGTGCAAGACGCCAGGAAATGAGCCTGAGCACCGAGATTATCAACCTGTTTCTGGAAACCAAAGACATTATGCAGGAGCAACTGGACGCCTATAAAACCTCGCAACAGCCTGACGCCGAAAGCTTTGAATACATTTGCCAGGCGCTGCGCCAGCTGGCGTTGGAAGCGCAACAGCAGCAGGAGGCACCCGCGGTTCAACCGGCCGTTCAGCAGCCCGTTGTTCAGCACGCAGCCGCGCCGGCGGCGATCGAAGGCGGCATGCGCATCAGCCTGAACGGGCTAAAAGCCAGTGAAATCCCCTTGATGTTGGAAGAGCTGGGTAACCTCGGCGAGGTTAAAGACCCGCATCAGACGGAACACAGTCTGGACGTGACGTTGCTCACCTCCGCCAGCGAAGACGACATCAGCGCCGTGCTGTGCTTCGTGCTGGAACCGGAACAAATCAGCTTCTCGACGCCGACGCAAAGCGTGCCGGCCGTCGCGGAGGCGAACTTACCGGAAGCGGTCGCCGTGCCGGAACCTGCGCCGGTCGCCAGCGCCGTGCCGCCTGCCGCCAAACCGGCGGCCGCAGCGGCGGAAGCGCCGAAAGCGCGCGCCAAGGCGAGCGAATCCACCAGCATTCGCGTGGCGGTGGAAAAGGTGGATCAGCTGATCAACCTGGTGGGCGAGCTGGTGATCACCCAGTCGATGCTGGCGCAACGCTCCGGCACGCTGGATCCGGTGAACCACGGCGATCTGCTGAACAGCATGAGCCAGCTGGAGCGTAACGCGCGCGATCTTCAAGAGTCGGTCATGTCGATCCGCATGATGCCGATGGAATATGTCTTCAGCCGCTACCCGCGCCTGGTGCGCGATTTGGCCGGCAAGCTGAACAAACAGGTGGAACTGACGCTGCAGGGCAGCTCCACCGAACTGGACAAGAGCCTGATCGAACGGATTATCGATCCGTTGACGCACCTGGTGCGCAACAGCCTCGATCACGGTATCGAAGAACCGGCCACCCGCATCGCCGCCGGTAAATCGGCGGTGGGCAATCTGGTGCTGTCGGCCGAACATCAGGGTGGCAACATCTGTATTGAGGTCATCGACGATGGCGCCGGCCTGAACCGCGAAAAAATTCTCGCCAAGGCCGCGTCGCAAGGGCTGGCGGTGAGCGACAGCATGAGCGACGAAGAGGTCGGCATGCTGATCTTTGCTCCGGGCTTCTCTACCGCCGAGCAGGTGACCGACGTTTCCGGCCGTGGCGTCGGCATGGACGTGGTGAAACGGAATATTCAGGAGATGGGCGGCCACGTCGAGATCCGTTCACAGGCCGGTAAGGGCACCACCATCCGCATCCTGCTGCCGTTGACGCTGGCGATCCTTGACGGCATGTCGGTCAAAGTGAACGACGAAGTCTTTATCCTGCCGCTGAACGCGGTGATGGAATCGCTGCAGCCGCAGGCGGAAGACTTGCACCCGCTGGCCGGCGGCGAACGCGTGCTGCAGGTGCGCGGCGAATACCTGCCGCTGGTGGAGCTGTATCGGGTATTTGAAGTGGAAGGCGCCAAAACCGACGCCACGCAGGGCATCGTCGTTATCCTGCAAAGCGCCGGCCGCCGCTATGCGCTGCTGGTGGATCAGCTGATCGGCCAGCATCAGGTGGTGGTGAAGAATCTGGAAAGCAACTACCGCAAAGTGCCGGGCATCTCCGCCGCGACCATTTTGGGCGACGGCAGCGTAGCCTTGATCGTCGATGTCTCGGCGTTGCAAACCTTGAACCGTGAAAAGCGTCTGACGGACGCCGCCGCATAATAATGAGTTTATTGATTTAAAAGGTGAATGATATGGCAGGATTGGCAGCCGTCAGCAAATTGGCTGGCGAAACGGTAGGGCAAGAGTTTCTGATTTTCACCCTGGGCAACGAGGAGTACGGCATCGATATCCTCAAGGTGCAGGAAATTCGCGGCTACGATCAGGTGACCCGCATCGCCAACACCCCGGCGTTCATCAAGGGGGTCACTAACCTGCGCGGCGTGATCGTCCCGATCATCGATCTGCGGGTGAAATTCTCGCAGCAAAGCGTGTCTTACGATGAGAACACCGTGGTGATCGTACTGAACTTTGGCCAGCGCGTGGTGGGCATCGTGGTTGACGGCGTCTCCGACGTGCTGTCATTGACCGCCGAGCAGATCCGTCCGGCGCCGGAGTTCGCGGTGACGCTGGCGACTGAATACCTGACCGGCCTCGGTTCGCTGGGCGAGCGCATGTTGATCCTGGTGGATATCGAAAAGCTGCTGAGCAGCGAAGAGATGTCGCTGGTCGACAGCGTGGCGAAAAGCGTCTGATTCATGATCCCAGGGGGCAGGGCGCTGCTCCCTTCATCCATCACTCTTCCTGACCTGTCGCGATGCCGCAGACCGTACCAGTAACCCCCACTAAAAATAGTTACTTTCCCGCATAAAGTTTTGCCGCGCGGCGCCGATAACTCTCACATTCAACGTCATCAGAGCCTGTCTGCGCGGGCTTCAACAAGGGAAATCATGTTAAATCGTATGAAGGTGGTCACCAGCCTGTTGCTGGTGTTGGTGCTGTTTGGCGCCTTGCAGTTGATTTCGGGCGGACTCTTTTTCTCCTCGCTGAAAAGCGATAAGGAAAACTTTACCGTCCTGCAAACTATCCGCCAGCAGCAGCTGCAGCTGAGTGAAAGCCGCGTTGACCTGCTGCAGGCGCGCAACTCCCTGAACCGTGCCGGTATTCGCTACATGATGGATACCAACAAGATCGGCAGCGGCGCCACCATTGATGAACTGCTGGCCAAGGCGAAAGAAGAGCTGGGCGAAGCGGAAAGACACTATGCCGCTTACGAAAAAATCCCGCAGGATCCGCGTCAGGACCCCCAGTCGGCGGAACGCGTTAAACAGCAATACGACATTCTGTACGGCGCGCTCTCCGAGCTGATCCAACTGCTGGGCGAAGGCAAGATCAACGCCTTCTTCGATCAGCCTACGCAGAGCTACCAGGACAACTTTGAGCAGAGCTACAACGTTTACCTGGAGCAAAACGGCAAGCTCTATCAAATCGCAGTCGACGGCAGCAACAGCTCCTATAACTCGGCCATCTGGACGCTGATCGTGATCCTGGTGGTGGTGCTGGCGGTGATCGTACTGGTCTGGACCGGTATCCATCACATCCTGGTGCGCCCGCTGAACCGCATGATCGATCACATCAAACAGATCGCCGCCGGCGACCTGACTCAGCAAATCGTCGTCAACAGCCGCAACGAAATGGGCGTGCTGGCGGCCAGCCTGAAACACATGCAAGGCGAACTGATTGAAACCGTCAGCGGCGTACGTCAGGGCGCGGATGCCATCTACAGCGGCGCGTCAGAAATCGCTGCGGGCAACAACGATCTCTCCTCCCGCACCGAGCAGCAGGCCGCGTCGCTGGAAGAGACCGCCGCCAGCATGGAACAGCTGACCGCGACGGTGAAACAGAACGCCGAAAACGCCCGTCAGGCTTCACAGCTGGCGTTGAGCGCCTCCGAAACCGCACAGAAAGGCGGCAAGGTTGTGGCCAACGTGGTGCAGACCATGCATGACATCGCCGGCAGCTCGCAGAAAATTGCCGATATCACCGGCGTGATCGACGGTATCGCCTTCCAGACCAACATCCTGGCGTTGAACGCCGCGGTGGAAGCGGCGCGTGCCGGCGAGCAGGGCCGCGGCTTCGCGGTGGTGGCCGGCGAAGTGCGTAACCTGGCGCAGCGCAGCGCGCAGGCGGCGAAAGAGATCAAAGGCCTGATCGAAGATTCGGTCAGCCGCGTCGATATGGGCTCTGTGCTGGTCGAAAGCGCCGGTGAAACCATGGGCGACATCGTCAATGCCGTCACCCGCGTGACCGACATCATGGGCGAAATCGCCTCGGCGTCGGACGAGCAGAGCCGCGGTATCGATCAGGTTGGCCAGGCGGTAGCGGAAATGGACCGCGTCACCCAGCAGAACGCCTCGTTGGTGGAAGAATCCGCCTCGGCGGCGGCGGCGCTGGAAGAACAGGCCAGCATGCTGACCCAGTCGGTGGCGGTATTCCGCCTGAGGTCGGAAGGCCAGGAAGAGTTTAAAGCGCCTGTCACCAACAAGGCGACGGTAACACCGGTAATCAATCATAAGAAAATGAACGCCAGCGATCTGCAGGATAACTGGGAAACGTTCTGACCGGTATCGGGCCTCTCTCGCAGGGGCCCTTTTCCCTACGTAGGCCGGTCGCCGGCCGGCTGCAAGGAGGTTCACAGTGTTTAACCGAATCCGTATCTCTACCAGCTTATTCCTGTTGTTGATGACCTTCTGCGTTCTGCAGTTGGCCAGCAGCGGCCTGTCGTATTCCGCGTTTCGCTCCGATAACCACAACCTCGACATCATCACCCTCGGCAGCCAGCAGCGCGATTCGCTCAGCCTGAGTTGGGTGTCGCTGTTGCAGGCGCGCAATACGCTGAACCGCGCCGGCACCCGCGCGGCGCTGAAGCTGCCGCAGGAGCAGGTGAACGAACTGATGAGCAGCGCCCGCAGTTCGCTGCAGAAGGCCGATCTCTATTTCAATCAGTTCATGGCGGTTGAACGCAGCAGTGAACAGCAAAGCCAGCAGACGGCCACCACCAAGGCCAGCTACGAGCGGCTGCGCGGCGCGCTGCGTGAACTGATCGGTTTCCTGGAAAAGGGCGAGCTGCAGGCGTTTATGGATCAGCCGACGCAGAAAACCCAGGACCTGTTCGAGGCCGACTTCGTGCAGTACCTGCAGTTGGTCAACGGCGACATCAGCGAAGCCAGGGACGCCAACCAGTTCTCCTTCACGCTGGCGGGCCTGATGCTGGCGGGGGCGGTCTTGATGCTGATCGTGGTGACCGGCAGCGCCATGTGGTGGTTGCGCACCATGTTGGTACAGCCGTTGAACCAAATCCGCAGCCACTTTGAACGCATCGCCGCCGGCGATTTGGCGACGCCGATTCAGGTGTACGGCCGCAATGAAATCAGCATGCTGTTCGCCAGCCTGCAACGCACGCAGCAGTCGCTGATCGGCACCGTCGGCGCGGTGCGCGACGGGGCGGAGTCGATTCTGATCGGCCTGCAGGAAATCTCCGAAGGCAATAACGATCTGTCTTCCCGCACCGAGCAGCAGGCCGCTTCGCTGGAAGAGACCGCCGCCAGCATGGAACAGCTGACCGCGACGGTGAAGCAGAACGCCGACAATGCGCGGCAGGCCTCTCAGCTGGCGCGTGACGCCTCGGCCACCGCGGCCAAGGGCGGCGAGCTGGCCGGCGATGTGGTCACCACCATGCACGATATCGCCAACAGTTCGCAGAAAATCGGCGCCATCACCAGCGTGATTGACGGCATCGCCTTCCAGACCAACATTCTGGCGCTCAATGCGGCGGTGGAAGCGGCGCGCGCCGGTGAACAAGGACGCGGTTTCGCCGTGGTCGCCGGCGAAGTGCGCAACCTGGCGAGCCGCAGCGCGCAGGCGGCGAAAGAGATCAAGGGGCTGATCGACGAATCGGTCAGCCGCGTCAAACACGGCTCGGTGCTGGTGGAAAACTCCGGCGCCACCATGCAGGACATTGTGCGTTCGGTGACCCGCGTGACCGACATCATGGGCGAGATCGCGTCGGCGTCGGATGAACAGAGCCGCGGCATCGAGCAGGTGACGCAGGCGGTGACCCAGATGGATCAGGTCACCCAGCAGAACGCCGCGTTGGTGGAAGAGTCCGCTTCTGCCGCCACCGCGCTGGAAGAGCAGGCCATTACCCTGGCCGATGCGGTCGCGGTATTCCGTCTGGCGGACGATAACTTCGTCGCGCCAGGTAACAGCAGCAACGCAGTTTCACCCGTGGTAAAGGAAGCCCAAGATTGTTAAACCGCATAAGCAGCACGTTTTTCTCCGGTGAAGCGGCATGAAACAGGCGCCGTCAACTTCTAACCGGGATACAGCGTCGATGTTGACGCAAATGGTGCAGCGTCTGCCGCTGTCGGACGTGCATTTTCGCCGTATCAGCCAGTTGATTTATCAACGCGCCGGCATCGTGCTGGCGGAGCATAAGCGCGAGATGGTTTACAACCGCCTGGTGCGCCGGCTGCGGCTGTTGGGATTGCACGATTTCGGCGACTACTTGGCGCTGCTGGAAAGCGATCCGAACAGCGCGGAGTGGCAGGCGTTCATCAACGCGTTGACCACCAACCTGACGGCCTTTTTCCGCGAGGCGCATCATTTCCCGATCCTGGCGGAGCATGCGCGCTCGCGGCCGAACGGCTACAGCGTCTGGAGCACCGCGGCCTCGACCGGTGAAGAGCCGTATTCGATCGCCATCACGCTGAGCGATGCATTGGGCCAGCGGGCCGGCAGTTGCCAGGTCTGGGCCAGCGACATCGACACGCAGGTGCTGGAAAAAGCGGAAGCGGGCGTTTACCGCCAGGAAGATCTGCGCACCCTGACGCCGACCCAAATGCAGCGCTATTTCCTGCGTGGCACCGGGCCGCATCAGGGGCTGGTGCGCGTGCGGCCGGAACTGGCGGCGCGGGTGAACTTCCAGCCGTTGAACCTGCTGGCGCCAGAGTGGGCGCTGCCGGGGCAATTCGACGCCATTTTTTGCCGCAACGTCATGATCTATTTCGATAAGGCGACGCAGGAGCGCATTCTGCGCCGCTTCGTTCCCTTGCTTAAGCCGGGGGGGCTGATGTTCGCTGGCCACTCCGAGAACTTCAGCCAGATCAGCCGGGATTTCTACTTGCGTGGGCAGACCGTGTATGGGCTGACCAAGGAGAGGTAATGAGTAAAATCAGAGTGTTATGCGTAGACGATTCGGCACTGATGCGTCAGCTGATGACGGAAATCGTGAACGGCCATCCCGACATGGAAATGGTGGCGACCGCGCCGGATCCGCTGGTGGCGCGCGATCTGATCAAAAAATTTAATCCCCAGGTGCTGACGCTGGACGTCGAGATGCCGCGCATGGACGGGCTGGATTTCCTCGAGAAGCTGATGCGCCTGCGGCCGATGCCGGTGGTGATGGTCTCTTCGCTGACCGGTAAAGGGTCTGAGATCACGCTGCGCGCGCTGGAGCTGGGCGCGGTGGATTTCGTCACCAAACCGCAGCTCGGTATCCGTGAGGGCATGTTGGCCTACAGCGAACTGATTGCCGAGAAGATCCGCACCGCCGCCAGAGCGCGCCTGCCGCAGCGTTCCAACAGCCCGGCGCCGGCGATCCTCAGCCACGCGCCGCTGCTGAGCAGTGAAAAATTGATCGCCATCGGCGCTTCCACCGGCGGTACCGAAGCGATCCGCCAGGTACTGCAGCCGCTGCCGGCCACCAGCCCGGCGCTGCTGATCACCCAGCACATGCCGCCCGGTTTCACCCGTTCGTTCGCCGAACGGCTGAACAAACTGTGCCAGATCACGGTGAAAGAAGCGGAGGACGGCGAGCGCGTGCTGCCGGGCCACGCCTACATCGCACCGGGGGACCGCCACCTGGAGCTGGCGCGCAGCGGCGCCAACTATCAGGTGAAGCTGCATGACGGCCCGGCGGTCAACCGCCATCGTCCGTCTGTCGACGTGCTGTTCCGTTCGGTGGCGCAATATGCCGGCCGCAATGCGGTGGGGGTGATCCTCACCGGCATGGGGAACGACGGTGCGGCGGGGATGCTGGAGATGCACCGCGCCGGGGCGTATACCCTGGCGCAGAACGAGGCGAGCTGCGTGGTGTTCGGCATGCCGCGCGAGGCGATCGCCAGCGGCGGCGTCAGCGAAGTGGTCGAGTTGGACAGGATGAGCCAGCGCATGTTGGCGCAGATTTCCGGCGGCCAGGCATTGCGTATTTGATTTTAGTCCGCAGGGTTTACCCGGCGGCGATATGACCCTGGTTCGCCGCGCGGCGGCCTGCGGTTTTGCATTATTAAACGGTTAACTATTTCAGGAGTAACAATGGCAGACAAGAACCTCAGATTTCTGGTTGTGGACGACTTTTCCACCATGCGCCGCATCGTCAGAAATTTGCTCAAAGAGCTAGGCTTCAACAACGTCGAAGAAGCTGAAGATGGCGCGGATGCGCTGAACAAGCTGCGCGCCGGCGGTTTCGACTTCGTGGTGTCCGATTGGAACATGCCGAACATGGACGGACTCGAACTGTTACAGACCATTCGCGCCGATAGCGCGCTGGCCGCGATGCCGGTACTGATGGTGACGGCGGAAGCCAAGAAAGAAAATATCATCGCGGCGGCGCAGGCCGGCGCCAGCGGTTATGTAGTGAAACCATTTACGGCGGCGACGCTGGAAGAAAAGCTCAACAAGATTTTTGAAAAATTGGGCATGTAAGGAGAGGGCGATGAGAGACATTCCAATGCCTGCCAGCGATGCAGCGACCGCGGGAGAGATCATCTCCCGCATCGGCCAACTGACCCGAATGCTGCGCGACAGCATGCGCGAACTGGGGCTCGATCAGGCGATCGCCCAGGCGGCAGAGGCGATCCCGGATGCGCGCGACCGTCTTGACTATGTCGTAACCATGACGGCGCAGGCGGCGGAACGGGCGTTGAACTGCGTGGAGGCGGCGCAACCGCGCCAGGCGGAGCTGGAATCCGGCGCCAACGCGTTGAAAGGGCGCTGGGACGAGTGGTTCGCCAATCCCATCGAACTGGACGATGCGCGTTCTCTGGTCAACGACACGCGCCAGTATCTGGATCAGGTGCCGGGCCATACAGCCTTCACCAATGCCCAGCTACTGGAAATCATGATGGCGCAGGACTTCCAGGATCTGACCGGTCAGGTGATCAAGCGCATGATGGATGTGGTGCAGGAGATCGAAAAGCAGCTGCTGATGGTGCTGATGGAAAACATGCCGGAGCAGCCGGTGAAGGAAAAACGGCCGAACGACAGCCTGCTGAACGGCCCGCAGCTCGACCAGAACGGCGTCGGTGTCATCGCCAACCAGGCGCAGGTCGACGATCTGCTCGACAGCCTCGGTTTCTAAGGCTTTTCGGGGCGCGCGACGGCGCGCCCCGAAAGTTGCGCGGTGTCCCGCAAAGATTAATGTATATAGCATTACTATATACATCATGGCGGTTATAATTTGTACTCCAATTTAAGGAGGTCGCCATGACGTTAGGTTCTGTCTTTACCAATAATCGGACACAGGCTGTACGCTTGCCCGCAGAGGTGCGTTTCCCTGATACCGTTTCTAAAGTGACCGTTCGCGTAGTGGGCAAAGAGCGCATTCTTGCCCCCCTGGAGAATACTTGGGACAGTTTCTTCTGTGCGGCAAATGAGGTGAGCGATGATTTCCTCAATGAACGTGCAGGACAGCACCAGGGTGAGCGGGAAGATTTTTGATGTTCAGTCATATGCTGGACACCAACATTGTTATCTATGTCATCAAGCGCCGGCCGCTGGAAGTGCTGGAGGCATTCAATCGCTATGCAGGTAAAATGGTCATTTCGTCGATCACCTATGGCGAATTGGTTCACGGGTGGAGAAAAGCGCTCGTCCAGCGGTGAACGCCAGAGTCGTTGAAGATTTTGTCTCCCGATTGGACATTCTCGATTACAGCGCCAAAGCGACATCGCACTATGGCAATATCCGGGCTGCGCTGGAACGCCAGGGAACGCCTATTGGCGTAAACGATCTACATATCGCCAGGCATGCGCGCAGCGAAGGATTGATCCTGGTGACCAATAATCGACGCGAACTTGAGCGCGTTGAGGGTTTGCGGCTGGAAAATTGGTTGTAACGTCTCCCTGATGGTCTCATCCCCTAAATAACCCGCCTTTTTCCCCGTTGTTCCGCCAATGACATCGCCAATTTTTTGGCATGCTGACCGCCATTCTTTACCCTCCCGACACAGGAACGGCGTTTCGTGGCTGAAGACAGCGATCTGGAAAAAAGCGAGGCCCCCACGCCCCACCGGCTGGAGAAGGCGCGTGAAGACGGCCAGATCCCGCGCTCCCGCGAGCTGACCTCGGTACTGATGCTGCTCTCGGGCCTCGCGATCATCCTGATGTCCGGCAGCAACATGGCGCAACAGCTGGCGGCGATGCTCACGCAGGGGTTGAACTTCGACCATGGCATGGTCAGCAACGATAAACAGATGGTACGCCAACTCGGCATGTTGCTGCGTCAGGCGGTGCTGGCGCTGTTGCCGATCATGGCGGGGCTGGTACTGGTGGCGCTCGCCGCGCCGATGCTGCTGGGGGGCATTCTGTTCAGCGGCAAGTCGATTAAATTCGACTTGAAGCGGTTGAACCCGTTGTCCGGGTTGAAGCGCATCTTTTCCACCCAGGTGCTGGCCGAGCTGCTGAAAGGGATCCTCAAAGCGACGCTGGTCGGTTGGGTGACCGGTCTTTATCTGTGGCACAACTGGGCGGCGATGCTGCATCTGATGACTCAGCAGCCGCTCGACGCGTTGGGCAATGCGCTGCAGATGATCCTGTTCTGCGGTTTTCTGGTGGTGCTGGGATTGACGCCGATGGTGGCGTTTGACGTGTTCTACCAGCTGTGGAGCCACTTCAAAAAGCTGAAGATGACCAAGCAGGATATTCGCGACGAATTCAAAGACCAGGAGGGGGATCCGCACGTCAAGGGACGCATTCGCCAGCAGCAGCGGGCGATCGCCCGGCGCCGCATGATGGCCGACGTGCCTAAGGCGGACGTGATCGTCACCAACCCGACGCACTACGCCGTCGCGTTGCAGTACAACGACAAAAAAATGAGTGCGCCGAAAGTGCTGGCCAAAGGGGCCGGCGAAATCGCCTTGCGCATTCGTGAGCTCGGTGCGGAGCACCGCATTCCGATGCTGGAGGCGCCGCCGCTGGCGCGTGCGCTGTATCGGCACAGCGAGATTGGACAACATATTCCGGCCACCCTGTATGCCGCCGTCGCCGAAGTGCTGGCCTGGGTGTACCAGCTGCGCCGCTGGCGGCGCGAGGGCGGCCTGATCCCGAAAAAACCTGAACGTTTACCGGTGCCGGAAGCACTGGATTTTGCAAGAGAGAGTGACTCTGATGGCTAATTTGGCCTCCCTGCTTCGTTTGCCGGGCAATTTTAAAGATACGCAGTGGCAGGTGTTGGCCGGCCCGGTGCTGATCCTGTTGATCCTGTCGATGATGGTGCTGCCGCTGCCGGCGTTTATCCTCGATCTGCTGTTTACCTTCAACATCGCGCTGTCAATCATGGTGCTGCTGGTGGCGATGTTCACCCAGCGCACGCTCGAATTCGCCGCCTTCCCGACCATTCTGCTGTTCTCCACATTGCTGCGTTTGTCGCTCAACGTCGCGTCGACGCGCATCATCTTGCTGGAGGGCCACACCGGTTCCGCCGCCGCCGGGCGCGTGGTGGAAGCCTTTGGCCACTTCCTGGTGGGGGGCAACTTCGCCATCGGCATCGTGGTGTTCATCATCCTGGTGCTGATCAACTTTATGGTAATTACCAAAGGTGCAGGGCGTATCGCCGAAGTGGGCGCGCGCTTCGTGCTGGACGGCATGCCGGGTAAACAGATGGCGATCGACGCCGACCTGAACGCCGGGCTGATCGGTGAAGACGAAGCGAAGAAACGCCGCGCTGAAGTGACCCAGGAGGCCGATTTCTACGGCTCGATGGACGGTGCCAGTAAATTCGTGCGTGGCGATGCCATTGCCGGCCTGATGATCATGGTGCTGAACGTCGTCGGTGGCCTGTTGGTCGGTGTCGTGCAGCATGGCATGGAGCTGGGGGCGGCGGCGGAAAGCTATACGCTGCTGACCATCGGTGACGGCCTGGTGGCCCAGATCCCAGCGTTGGTGATCTCCACCGCCGCCGGCGTCATCGTCACCCGCGTCGCGACCGATCAGGACGTCGGCGAGCAGATGGTGGGCCAGCTGTTCAACAATCCGCGCGTGATGTTGCTGAGCGCCGGGGTACTGGGGCTGTTGGGCCTGGTGCCGGGCATGCCGAACCTGGTGTTCCTGCTGTTTACCGCCGCTTTGCTGGGCCTGGCCTGGTGGCTGCGTGGCCGTGAACAACAGGCACCGAAAACGGTGGAAGAACCGGCGATGCCGGAGAATCCGCAGGCCGCCGAGGCCAGCTGGGCCGACGTTCAGTTGGAAGATCCGCTGGGGATGGAAGTGGGCTACCGGCTGATTCCGATGGTCGATTTTCAACAGAACGGCGAGCTGCTGGGGCGTATCCGCGGGATCCGCAAGAAATTCGCGCAGGACATGGGCTATTTGCCGCCGGTGGTACACATCCGCGACAATCTGGAACTGCCGCCAGCCAGCTACCGCATCCTGATGAAAGGCGTTGAGATCGGCAGCGGTGAAGCGCAGCCGGGCCGTTGGCTGGCGATCAACCCCGGCAATGCCGTGGGCGAGCTGGCGGGAGACAAAACCGTCGATCCCGCCTTTGGGCTCGAGGCGGTATGGATCGACAGCGCCTTGCGCGAGCAGGCGCAGATCCAGGGCTTTACCGTGGTGGAAGCCAGTACCGTAGTAGCGACGCACCTTAATCACCTGATCGGCCAGTTCGCCAGCGAGCTGTTTGGCCGCCAAGAAACTCAGCAGCTGCTGGACCGTGTTTCACAAGAGATGCCGAAGCTGACCGAAGACCTCGTGCCGGGCGTGGTGTCGCTGACGACGCTGCACAAAGTGCTGCAAAACCTGTTGGCCGAACGCGTTTCTATCCGCGATATGCGCACCATCGTCGAAACGCTGGCGGAACATGCCCCGGCGCAAAGCGATCCTTATGAGCTGACGACCGTGGTGCGGGTGGCGCTGGGCCGGGCGATCACGCAGCAGTGGTTCCCGGGCAACGGCGAGATTCAGGTTATCGGCTTGGATACCCAGCTGGAGCGCCTGTTGCTGCAGGCGTTGCAGGGCGGCGGCGGTCTGGAGCCGGGGCTGGCTGACCGTCTGCTGGAGCAGGCGCGTCAGGCGCTGCAACGGCAAGAGATGCTCAGCGCGCCGCCGGTACTGTTGGTTAACCATGCTCTGCGTCCTTTACTGGCGCGCTTCCTGCGTCGCAGCCTGCCGCAGCTCGTGGTGCTGTCCAACCTGGAGATCAACGACGATCGCCAGATTCGCATGACCTCGACCATTGGAGCCGCCTGATGAAACGCTGTCTGTCCTTGTTGTGTTTGCTGGCGCCGCTAGCCGCCGGCGCGGTGTCCGGCTCCTGGGTGGCCGAAGGGGCGGGCGTGACGCTGGAACAGGGCGGGATGCGCGATGAATCCGCCGGTTTGCGGCCGCCGAACGCGCTGCCGGATGCCAATGCGCGCATCACCAGCGTCAGCTGGCGCTACCGTTTGCTGGGGCCAGAGCCCGTGGGGCTGCAGGCGCAGCTTTGCACGGTCAACCGCTGCATTCCGCTGGGCGGCGGCAGCGGCAGCAGCAACGGTCTGCAGGGCGAGCCGGCCAATGCGGAATTGCGTTTCGTCTATTACGTGCAGTCGCAAGGCGGGTTGAACCCGCCGCTGCGGGTGATTGGCAATCAGGTGATCGTCAATTATCAGTAAGATCAGGCCAGAATTTGCAGGCCGTTGCGTTCCACCAGCGTCAGCAGCTTCATCGCGGCGGAGTTCGGTTGCGCTTCGCCGCGCTCCCATTTCTGTACCGCCTTTTTGCTGACGTTGAGATACAGCGCAAACACCGGCTGACTGACGTTTTCCCGTTCGCGCAGCGCGCGGATCTCGGCCGGCCCGAACTGCTTCACCGGCCGCAGGCACAGCATGTCGAAAGTGCGCATGGTCACGTCGTCGACGAAACCGGCGCGGTGCAGGCCCTGAACTTCCTGGTGGATCTCGGCAAGAATTTTACTCATCGCTTAGCCTCCGTAACTCCCTGTTGTTGACCAGCTGGTAGAGTCTGAATGGCGAATAATCCAGATACAGCGCAGCCAGATGTTTCAATCCCTGTAACTCATCCGCACTGATGTTTTCTCTCTCGCTTTTGGCAAAGCCGCGCATAAAAAACAGGCGGTCTTCATCGCGAAAAACGATCAGCACCCGATAGCCGCCACGTTTGCCCGCACCAGCCCGAGCGATGCGCTTTTTGTATACGCAACCGCCAAGATTGGCGTCGTACCGCTGATGCTGCATTTCTCGCGCCGCTTTCACTATCGTGGCGTCGCTAATGCGCTCGCGTGCGGCAAAACCCTGAAAGGTTTTGGTGAGATAGATATCAGCCATTCGCTCTCCCTGCGAATCTATACCCGTTAAGGGTATATTTCAAGTGATTTAAAAATCACCACAGGGTGACAAGTGGCCAAAGGGAAAGAAACAGCCAAATTCACGTTCTGCGCAGCCTGACGCATAACGTTAAGGGAACTCAGGAGGTGATGAGGTGAAAATGCGAGGGGATGCGCAAAAGTCGGCTAACGCGTGCCCGGTGATAGGCTCACCGGGCGAAATGAGTCAGGTCAGACGCCGATTTTTCTGCCGAGCAGGCTGCCGGCGTGCGACTGGCCGTCCGGGCCATACAGCGATTTGTTGTTCTTACTGAGGATAGCCAGCGCCTGAGCGTTGTGGTCGATCTGCTGATTGAGCAGCAGGCCGTTGTGCTGGTTCTTCTCACGCAGCGTTTGGCTCAGCAACTGAACGTGTTGCCAGCGATCGGCCAGAGGCGCATGGCTGGCATAGGGCGCGCGTTGCCCGCAGGTTTTTTCCTGCCCCAGGCGCTGTTGCTCGAGGTAAGCGACCGTCGCCAGCAGTTGGCTTTTGGCATCGGTGACGCGCTGCAAGGCCACGCCGGGCAACTGGCCGGAACACAGCAAGTCGTGCTCTTCCTCCAGCACGCCATTGAGCGCCTGCAGTGTTTCCAACAGTTTGTCCAGCAGTTGTACCAGCTTTTCCATAGTGATGACTTATCCTTTATCGCTACCCGCCGCCGCGTTGTCAGTCGCGTCCGGCGATCCATTGAACATCGCTCTGCGCGTCTTGCAGCAGTGCGTCGGCGATTTTGCCGGCGTCCATCTTCAGTTCACCGTTGCGGATCGCCTGTTTGATGGCCTCGACCCGGCCCATATCGATATCCTGGGTGCCCGGTTGCATCAGGCGCGCCTGCGCCTCGCTCAGTTTGACCTGCGTGCCGCTGACGGCGGTTTCGGCCACGGCGGCCTTGCGCGGTTGGAGCGGGTTGTCGGCCGGGGTTTCACGCGGTTGCACAGTGGAAACCGGCTGTAACCGCTGGGTGCGATCGATACTCATGGTCCATCTCCGTTTACGCCGTGGCCGCTCGGGGGCGACGACGCTGCAATGAAAGTTTTGCGGCCCTGGTGGCCAATAAAATGCTGCTTGATTTGTCTTATCGGCAAGGTTTGCGGAACCTTTACTTTTTTATAACGTAATGCGGATCGCGCCGTCGTCCCCGACCACGCCGCTGACGATCTGCCCGGACGCCATGCGCACCCGCACGCTGTCTTCGGCGGCGGCGTTGTTCATCGCCTTACCCGCACCGCTGATGCTGAATCCTTCGCCCTGTGCATTGACCTGTACCGATTGCCCGGCCTTGATAATCCAGGCGCGGCGCAGCATGGCGAGGGTCAGCGGCTGACCGGGGCTAATGTTGCGCAGGCTGACGGCGCCTAACGCTTTGCTCGCTTCGGTCAGCGCACGCGGCGGCAGGGTATCGAGCCGGCCTGCTTTCAACGTCAGATCCGCCGCCGTCAACCGGCTGCCGGCGCTGATGCCGCGCGCCGAAACGAGATAGCGGCCAAACACCTGCACCTGCGTCTGGATAAAACGCCGCTCCTGGCCACAGCGCGCCGAAATGCTGACGTTGCCGCCGATCCGCGCGTTGGGCGGCAGCGACAGCTGCGGCAGTTCGCAAGCGGGCCATTGGTTCGGCGGCGTGCGCACCCGCACTTTTACCTGTACCGGTTCGCCGCTGAACTTGCCTTGGATGAAGCTTTCGATTTGCGTCGCCAGATCGTCGGCGCGCGCGTTCAGACTGCACAGCAGGCCGATAAGCAGCAGCATTTTACCTTTCATCGTCATCTTCTCAAGCTTCATCGGGATACGCGTAAGTGTACCCGCAGCGCGCGCAGGCTAAGCAGATAAATAGCGCCCCATTTTGCGTTTATTCCCGCGATAGGGTAGCGCGGGGGGCGTTTATGCTGTCGACTCCAAATTCTAACCTCGCGGAGGGAGCATGCTCGACAAACTGGACGCGGCTCTGCGCTTTGGCCAAGAGGCGCTGAACTTGCGCGCCCAGCGGCAGGAAATTCTGGCCGCCAACATCGCCAACGCAGACACACCGGGTTATCAGGCGCGGGATATCGATTTCGCCAGCCAATTGAACAAAGTGATGGAGCAGGGGCGCGTCAGCGGCAACGGCATGTCGCTGAACCTGACGGCGGCGCGCCACATCCCGGCGCAGACCCTGCAGCCGCCGCAGCTCGATTTGCTGTTCCGGGTGCCGGATCAGCCCTCGATGGACGGCAACACGGTGGACATGGATCGCGAACGCACCAACTTTGCCGATAACAGCCTGAAATATCAGACCGACCTGACGCTGCTCAACGGTCAGATCAAAGGGATGATGTCCGTGCTGCAACAAGGATAAGGCGCATGTCTTTACTGAATATTTTTGATATCTCCGGCTCGGCGTTATCGGCGCAATCCCAGCGCATGAACGTCAGCGCCAGCAACATGGCCAACGCCGACAGCGTGACCGGCCCGGACGGCGAGCCTTACCGCGCCAAGCAGGTGGTGTTCCAGGTCGCGGCGGCCCCCGGGCAGCCGACCGGCGGCGTACGCGTCGCTCAGGTGGTGGACGATCCGGCGCCCGAGCGTCTGGTCTATCAACCGGGCAACCCGCTGGCGGACGCCAAGGGCTACGTGCGCATGCCGAACGTCGACGTGGTGGGTGAAATGGTCAACACCATCTCCGCTTCCCGCAGCTACCAGGCCAATGTCGAGGTGCTCAACACCACCAAGTCGATGATGATGAAAACCCTGACGTTGGGTCAGTAACCGGAGGTTCCCATGGCTATCGCCGCAACCACGAACGAGTCGTTGGACAACACCGTCATCGGTAACAACAGCAAAAATACCAACAGCCAGGATCTGCACAACAGTTTCCTGACGCTGCTGGTGGCGCAGTTGAAAAACCAGGATCCGACCAATCCGATGCAGAACAACGAACTGACCTCGCAGCTAGCGCAGATCAACACCGTGCAGGGCATCGAAAAACTCAACACCACGCTGGGGTCGATCTCCGGCCAGATCAACAGCAACCAGTCGCTGCAAGCCACTGCGCTGATCGGCCACGGCGTGATGGTGCCGGGCAATAACATTCTGGTCGGCAGCAAGGACGGCAAGGTCAGCACGACGCCGTTCGGCGTGGAACTGGAGCGCGCTGCCGATCAGGTGACCGCTACCATCACCAACGCCAGTGGGCAGGTGGTGCGCACCATCGAAATCGGCGGCCTGACCGCCGGTGTGCATGCCTTCACCTGGGACGGTTCGTTGGATGACGGCTCTACCGCACCCGACGGCGCCTACAAAGTGGCGATTAACGCCAAAGGCAATGGCGAGCAACTGGTGGCGCGCAGCCTGCACTTCGGCCTGGTGAACGGCGTGATCCGCGACGGCAACGGCGCCAAGCTGGATCTCGGTCTGGCGGGCAACGCCACCCTGGAAGACGTGCGACAGATCTTATAACCCTAAGCATCAGGCTCAATCGGACGATAGCCTGACCACTATTCGGAGAATAACATGGCCTTTTCTCAGGCAGTCAGCGGCTTAAACGCGGCAGCAACCAACCTGGACGTGATCGGTAACAACATCGCCAACTCCGCGACTGCGGGCTTCAAATCCGGCAGCGTCTCCTTTGCCGATATGTTCGCCGGTTCACAGGTCGGTCTGGGCGTCAAAGTGTCCGGCATCACTCAGAACTTCAAGGGTGGCACCACCACCGGCACCAGCCGTTCATTGGATGTGGCCATCAACGGCAACGGTTTTTTCCGCATGCAGGATAAAGACGGCGGCATCTTCTATACCCGCAACGGTCAGTTCAAGCTGGACGAAAACCGCAACCTGACCAACATGCAGGGGCTACAGCTGACCGGCTACCCGGCGGCCGGCTCTCCGCCGACCATCCAGCAGGGCGCCAACCCGGTGCCGCTGAGCATTCCTGAAGGTATGATGAACGCCAAGGCGTCCACCTCCGGCGAGATGGTGGCCAACCTGAAGTCCACCCATAAAGTGCCGGAGAACAAGACCTTCGATCCGACCAAGCAGGACAGCTACAACTACGTCAACACCATCACCGCTTACGACTCGCTGGGTAATGCGCACAACATCAACGCCTACTTTGTGAAGACAGCAGACAATAAATGGCAGGTCTACACCCAGGACGGCAGCGCCGCGCCGGTTGACGCCGGCACCATGGAGTTCAGCCCCAGCGGCAACCTGGTGAAAACCACCAGCACCAACGGCGCACCGGGCGAGTTCAGCATGGTGATCCCGATGACCGCCAAAGACGGTGCTCCGGCGCAAAACTTTACCCTGAGCTTCGCCGGCAGCATGCAGCAGAACGTGAGCAGCGACTCGGTGAGCAAGGTATCGCAGGACGGTTATGCCGCCGGTGAATACACGGGCTACCAGATCAACAATGACGGCACCATCGTGGGCGTCTATTCCAACCAGCAGACCCAGCTGTTGGGCCAGATCGTCATGGCCAACTTCTCCAACCCGGAAGGGCTGGCGTCGCAGGGCGATAACGTGTGGCAGGAAACCGGTGCGTCCGGTCAGCCGCGCGTTGGTCTGTCGGGCGGCGGCGGCTTCGGTAAGCTGACCAGCGGCGCGCTGGAGTCTTCCAACGTCGATCTGAGCCAGGAGCTGGTGAACATGATCGTCGCACAGCGTAACTACCAGTCCAACGCCCAGACCATCAAGACGCAGGACTCCATCCTGCAGACGTTGGTTAGCCTGCGCTAATAAGGCCGAGTTATGGATCACGCGATTTATACCGCGATGGGCGCGGCGCGCCAAACGCTGGAACAGCAGTCCATTACCGCCAACAACCTGGCCAATGCGTCGACGCCGGGCTTTCGCGCCCAGCTCGCCGCATTGCGCGCGGTGCCGGTCGACGGGCCGAGCCTGGCGACGCGCACCTTGGTGACCGCGTCGACGCCGGGCGCCGATATGAGCCAGGGGGCGCTGAACTACACGGCGCGTCCGCTGGACGTGGCGCTGCAGCAGGACGGTTTCCTGGCGGTGAGCCTGCCGGGTGGGGGGAAGCCTATACCCGCAACGGCAACATTCAGATCTCCTCCACCGGGCAGTTGACGGTGCAGGGATTGCCGGTGATGGGTGACGGCGGCCCGATCGAGGTGCCGCCGTCGGCGGAGATCACCATCGCGGCCGACGGTACCATTTCGGCGCTGAACGCCGGCGATCCGCCGAACACCATCGCGCAGATCGGCCGTCTGAAGCTGGTGAACGCCGATGCGCGCGAAGTGATGCGCGGTGACGACGGGCTGTTCCGCCTGACGCCGGAAACTCAACAGCAGCGCGGCAATCAGTTGCAAAACGATCCGCAGGTGCGGGTGATGCCGGGCGTGCTGGAGGGCAGCAACGTCAAGCCGATGGAGACCATGGTCGACATGATCGCCAACGCCCGCCGTTTTGAAATGCAAATGAAAGTCATCCACAGCGTGGATGAAAACGAACAGCGTGCCAACTCACTGCTCTCAATGAGTTAAGCAGCAAGGAAATAACCGATGATTCCATCCTTATGGATTGCCAAAACCGGTCTGGACGCGCAGCAGACCAACATGGACGTGATCGCCAACAACCTGGCGAACGTCAGCACCAACGGCTTCAAACGCCAGCGTGCGGTATTTGAAGATCTGCTGTACCAGACCATGCGTCAGCCGGGGGCACAGTCTTCCGAGCAGACCACGCTGCCTTCCGGTCTGCAGATCGGCACCGGCGTGCGTCCGGTGGCGACCGAGCGTCTGCACAGCCAGGGCAACCTGTCGCAGACGAACAACAGTAAAGACGTCGCCATCAAGGGGCAGGGTTTCTTCCAGGTGATGCTGCCGGACGGCACCCAGGCCTACACGCGCGACGGCTCGTTCCAGATCGATCAGAACGGCCAGCTGGTCACATCCAGCGGTTTCCAGGTGCAGCCGGCGATCACCATTCCGGCGAACGCGCTGTCCATCACCGTCGGCCGCGACGGCATCGTCAGCGTCACCCAGCAGGGGCAAACCGCCGCCCAGCAGGTGGGTCAACTGACGCTGACGACCTTTGTCAACGACAGCGGTCTGGAGAGCGTGGGCGAGAACCTGTATCAGGAAACCGAAAGCTCGGGCGCGCCGAACGAGAGCACGCCGGGGCTGAACGGCGCCGGTCTGCTGTATCAGGGCTACGTGGAGACCTCCAACGTTAACGTGGCGGAAGAGCTGGTCAACATGATCCAGACTCAGCGCGCTTACGAGATCAACAGCAAAGCGGTTTCGACTTCCGATCAGATGCTGCAAAAGCTGACGCAACTGTAATCTGTCATTGACGGGCCCGGCTTGCCGGGCCCGTCATTCTCTTTCGTGAAACAAAGGCGATACCCGTGGTAACCACATATTCGATGGCAATCCTGCCGCGGCAGGGACAACGCTGGCTGGCGGGAATGGTGATGCTGACGCTGAGCGGCTGCGCTTATATTCCGCATAAACCGCTGGTGGACGGTGCGACCACGGCGCAGCCCGCGCCGGCCAGCGCGCCGATGCCGAACGGCTCGATCTTCCAGACGGTGCAGCCGATGAACTACGGCTATCAGCCGCTGTTCGAAGACCGCCGTCCGCGCAACGTCGGTGACACCCTGACCATCGTGCTGCAGGAAAACGTCAGCGCCAGCAAGAGCTCTTCCGCCAACGCCAGCCGCAACGGCGCCAGCAAGTTCGGCGTCGCCACCTCGCCGCGTTACCTCGACGGTCTGTTGGGCAATGCGCGCGCCGATATGGACATTTCCGGCGACAGTACCTTCGGTGGCAAGGGCGGCGCCAACGCCAACAACACCTTCAACGGCACCATTACGGTGACGGTCAACCAGGTGCTGGCCAACGGCAACCTGCACGTGGTGGGGGAAAAGCAGATCGCCATCAACCAGGGCACCGAATTCATTCGCTTCTCCGGCGTCGTTAACCCGCGCACCATCAGCGGCAACAACTCGGTCACCTCGACGCAGGTGGCGGACGCGCGTATCGAATACGTCGGCAATGGCTATATCAACGAAGCGCAGACCATGGGCTGGCTGCAGCGCTTCTTCTTAAATGTTTCACCGTTCTAAGGATTGACTGATGCTGAAAAAATGGTTTATCGCGCTGTGCGTCGGGCTGGTGTGCTTGCCGGCGGCGGCGGAGCGCATCCGCGATCTGGTGACGGTGCAGGGCGTGCGAGACAACGCCCTGATCGGCTACGGCCTGGTGGTGGGGCTGGACGGTTCCGGCGACCAGACCATGCAGACGCCGTTCACCACCCAAAGCCTGAGCAACATGCTGTCGCAGCTGGGCATCACCGTGCCGCCGGGCACTAACATGCAGCTGAAAAACGTGGCGGCGGTGATGGTGACCGCCAAACTGCCGCCGTTCTCGCGCGCCGGGCAGAACATCGACGTGGTGGTTTCATCGATGGGCAACGCCAAGAGCCTGCGCGGCGGCACCTTGCTGATGACGCCGCTCAAAGGCGTGGATAACCAGGTCTATGCGCTGGCGCAGGGCAACGTGCTGGTCGGCGGCGCGGGCGCGGCGGCCGGCGGCAGCAGCGTGCAGGTCAACCAGCTGGCGGGCGGGCGCATCAGCAACGGCGCCACCATTGAGCGCGAGCTGCCGACCACCTTCGGCAGCGGCGGCGTACTCAACCTGCAGCTGAACGACGAAGACTTCACGCTGGCGCAGCAGATCAGCGACGCCATCAACCGCCAACGCGGCGGCGGCACCGCGACGCCGCTCGACGCCCGCACGATCCAGGTGCTGGTGCCGCAGGGCAACAGCTCTCAGGTGCGTTTCCTGGCGGAGATTCAAAACATCACCGTCAACGTCGGCGCGATGGACGCCAAAGTGATCATCAACTCGCGCACCGGGTCGGTGGTGATGAACCGCGATGTGATCCTCGATTCCTGCGCCGTCGCCCAGGGCAACCTGTCGGTGGTGGTCGATCGGCAGAACACCGTCAGCCAACCGACGACGCCGTTCGGCGGCGGCCAGACGGTGGTGACGCCAAACACCCAGATCTCGGTGCAACAGCAGGGCGGATCGCTGCAGAAGGTGAACGCCAGCGCCAACCTGAACAACGTCATTCGCGCGCTGAACGCGTTGGGCGCCACGCCGATCGATCTGATGTCGATCCTGCAGGCGATGCAGAGCGCCGGCTGCCTGCGCGCCAAGCTGGAAATCATCTGATGGCCGGCGATCTGATGGCAATGTCGGGTGCGGCCTATGACGCCCAGGCGCTGAACGGTCTGAAGCGCGATGCGGCGGCCGACCCGCAGGGCAACCTCAAGCAGGTGGCCCAGCAGGTAGAAGGCATGTTCGTGCAGATGATGCTGAAAAGCATGCGATCCGCCTTGCCGCAGGACGGGGTATTGAGCAGCGATCAAACGCGGCTCTATACCTCGATGTATGACCAGCAAATCGCCCAGCAGATGTCGCAAAAAGGGCTGGGGCTGGCCGACATGATGGTCAAGCAGATGAGCAACGCCAACGCGGTGCCGAGTGAAACGGCGGGCCTGTCGCCGATGGCGCTGGACAACGAGGTGCTGCAAACGCTGCCGAACCAGGCGCTGGAGCAGATGGTGCGCCGCGCGATGCCGAAAGCCCCGCCGGCCGCCGCGCCACTGTCGCTCAACAACGGCAACTTCGTCGCTCGTCTGTCGATCCCGGCGAAGGTCGCCAGCCAGCAGAGCGGCATTCCGCATCAGCTGATCGTCGCGCAGGCGGCGCTGGAGTCCGGCTGGGGGCAGCGCGAGATCCCGACCTCAGACGGCACGCCGAGCTACAACCTGTTCGGCATCAAGGCCGGCGGCAGCTGGAACGGGCCGGTGACGGAGATCACCACCACCGAGTTCGAACAGGGCGCGGCGAAGAAGGTGAAGGCGAAGTTCCGCGTCTACGGTTCGTATGTCGAAGCGATTGCCGACTACGTCAAACTGCTGACCAACAACCCGCGCTATGCCGACGTGGCCGCCGCGCGCAGCCCGGAGCAGGCGGCGCATGCGCTGCAACGCGCCGGCTACGCCACCGATCCGCAGTACGCCAGCAAACTGGTCAGCGTGATTCAGCAGATGAAGAACGCGGGGGAACAGGCGGTGAAAGCCTATACCCACGATCTGAAAGATTTGTTCTAAATCCCCGTCATTCTTGACGCCGCAGCGGCGTTGACTGCACAAGCTCGCCCCGGTCACTTGGCTTAACCAAGCGCCCGGGGACGCCCTTGCTTGTCGCCTTGCTGCGACGCCAATTATTTAGGGGATAGGCGGTAACGAAGGCTAGCTGGATGCTGACCGCGTTGCCGCTTTTTTTCCTCAAGTTCTTCTCATTTTGGCCGATAACCGAAACAGGCTGAGCGAACAGGCTCAGCAGCTCAATTAAGAACCCTGTGGGCCACCGGCGCCGCAGCATAAGGAATTCCGATGTCCAATAGCTTAATCAATACCGCGATGAGCGGGCTGAATGCGGCTCAGGTGGCGCTCAGTACCGTCAGCAACAACATCTCCAACTACAACGTGGCGGGCTACAACCGCCAGACCGCGATCCTGGCGCAGAACGGCGGCATGGCCACCATGAGCGGCTTTATCGGCAACGGCGTGACCGTCACCAGCGTTAACCGCGAGTACAACCAGTTCATCACCAACCAGCTGCGCGGCGCACAAAGCGCGTTCGGGGCGCAGAACGCCTATTACGAGAAGATTTCGCAGATCGACAATCTGTTGGCGAGCAAGACCAACCCGCTGTCGACCAACATGCAGGATTTCTTCACCAACCTGCAGAACCTGGTGAGCAACGCCGGTGATGATGCCGCGCGCCAAACGGTGCTGGGCAAGGCCAACGGCCTGGTGAACCAGTTCAACAACACCGACAAATTTCTGCGCGACATGGACAACGGCGTCAATCAGCAGATCAGCGATACGGCGCAGCAGATCAACAGCTACGGCCAGCAGATCGCCAAGCTGAACGACGAGATCACCCGTTTGCGCGGCAGCGCCGGCGGCGAGCCAAATGCGTTGCTGGATCAGCGCGATCAGCTGGTCACCGAATTGAACCAACTGGTGGGCGTACAGGTCACGCAACAGGACGGCGACGCCTATACCGTCTCCTTCGCCAACGGCTTGACGCTGGTGCAGGGCAGCAATACGTATCAGGTGGAAGCCGTGCCTTCCAGCAGCGATCCTTCCCGTCTGACTATCGGCTATAACCGCGGCAACGGCGCCAGCGAAGTGCCAGAAGGCCAGATCACCAGCGGCACGCTGAGCGGCGTGCTGAAATTCCGCAGCGAAACGCTGGACGGCGTGCGCAATCAGCTGGGCCAGTTGGCGCTGGCGATGGCGGACAGCTTTAACCAACAGCATCGCGCCGGCTTCGATCTGAACGGTGACGCAGGCGGCGACTTCTTCAGCTTCAGCGGCGGACGGGTGGTGGATAACACCCGCAACACCGGCGACGCGTCGCTGTCGGTTTCTTACACCGATACCGGCAAGGTGAAGGCTAACGATTATCGCGTTGAGTTCGACGGCAGCAACTGGCAGGTCAGCCGCCTGCCGGACAATGTGAAAGTCAACGCCACGCCGGGCACCAGCGCCGACGGCAAACCGACGCTGAACTTCGACGGGTTGGAAGTGAGCATCGACGGCAATGCGCAGGCCAAAGACAGCTTCACCGTGAAGCCGGTCAGCGACGTGGCGGGCAACCTGAAAGTGGCCATCACCGATTCGTCCAAGATCGCCGCCGCCGGTAAAGACGACAGCGGCCGCGGCGATAACGAGAACGCCAAGAAGCTGCTGGATCTGCAAACCAAAAACCTGGTGGACGGCAAAGCGACCCTGAGCGGCGCTTACGCCGGCATCGTCAGCGGCGTCGGCAACCAGACCGCTGCCGCCAAGGCCATCGCTACCTCGCAGGCCAAGATCGTCACGCAGCTGGGTGCGCAACAGCAGTCGATGTCCGGCGTCAACCTTGACGAAGAGTACGGTGAACTGCTGCGTTTCCAGCAGTACTACATGGCCAACGCGCAGGTGATTCAGACCGCCAGCTCGCTGTTCGACGCGCTGCTGAATATTCGTTGATTTCATTGTTAATCGGCGCCGATAACGGCGCCGGTCGCTCAGAGTAAGGAACCCACAGCATGCGCATGAGCACCAGCATGATGTACCAACAGAACATGAACGGCATCACGGGCAACCAGTCGCTGTTCATGAAGGCGGCCGAGCAGCTTTCCTCGGGCAAGCGGGTGATCAACCCGTCCGACGATCCGCTGGCGGCGTCGCGCGCGGTGATGTTGTCGCAGTCGCAGGCGGAAAACAGCCAGTACACGCTGGCGCGCACCTTCGCTCGTCAGAACGTGTCGATGGAAGAAACGGTATTGGCCGGCGCGACCTCCACCATCGCGGATATGAAGGCGCTGATCGTCAACGCCGGCGGCACCGAAAGCGATAACGATCGCCAGTCGCTGGCCACCCAACTGCAGGGGCTGAAAGATCAGCTGCTGAACCAGGCCAACAGCACCGACGGCAACGGCCGCTATATGTTCGGCGGATATGTGAACGACAAGGCGCCGTTCGTCGATAACGGCGGCACCGTCAGTTATCAGGGCGGGGACAAGACGGTTCAGCAGAAAGTGGACGCCAACCGCACCATGACCATCGGCCATACCGGCAACGCGGTGTTCATGTCGTTGACCAGCAATCCGAAGCCCGAGCCGGACGGCAGCGCGCCGGTCAGCAACGTATTCGAGAGCATCGATATTGCGCTGAACGCGTTGAAAACCCCGCTGCAGGGCGCCGACGAGGCCACCAAGCAGCAGGTGAACGATGCCTTGGCGAAAGCCAACCGCGGTCTGGACAACTCCTACAACAACGTGTTGAGCGTGCGCGCCGAGCTGGGCAGTCAGCTGCAGGAAATGGATCAGCTGGACAGCATCGGTAAAGAGCGTGACATGACCAACCAGATCCAGATGAGCGCGTTGACGGATGCCGATCTGGCCGAGTCTATCTCGTCTTATTTCATGCAGCAGGCAGCACTGCAGGCGTCGTATAAAACCTTCAGCGATATGCAGGGCATGTCGCTGTTCCAGATGAATCGTTAAGAGCAATACCCCGTTGCCTGACCGCGACGGGTTTCCCTTTAGTGCGCTTAGAAAATGCCTTCTCCGCCTCGCGGGGAGGGAGGCTTCTTGAAACCGGGTGCACTCGTTTGGCGCGTCGCTCGTTCTCCCACTACTGACTGAGTGACGCGCCTTTTTTTCATCAGGAAAGAAATAATACGATTGTCACCCCTGTTTAATGCGCAATGGCATTATTGAAATCAGCGGTGGAAGAATCGCGATGGATATTATTTCCCTGACGATAAATAGCGCTACTATTTCTTTTTCTTCTCCACTTTCCATTTTCCGCCGTCGGCCGTCTCGGTAAACGAAACTCTAAACTTGTTGCTTTTCCAGTGGGTCAGACCGAATAACCGGCGTGCTTTGCGGTTGCTTTTCGCTTTAATCATTTTCTCGCTCCTGTGGTTAGCAAAGGTCGATGCTGCGCCCTGCAGCCGGTAGGCGCCGGACGCATTTATTCAGGGTGTAAGTTATCTGTCGCGCATTTTACCCTGCGTGACTGCGTTATTTTTTATTTCCAATTGGGAGCCAGCGTTTTTATCGCCGCTGATGGCTAGCGTGGTACAAGCGATATTTCTGTTGCCGGGTCTATTCTAGGTCGGGGTTTTATTTATTCAAGCCGCCGGAGACATTTGAACCTTAATCCGGATAAAAGGCGTTTCTCAGGCTTTTGTCCCAAGAAAGCGTTTTTATTGCCATTTTGTCTCAGGCAGATAAGGGGGAAAGGGAGGGGCGTTGCAGGGGCTTAGAAGGTCATGCCGCCGATTACCGCCGCCAGTCGATCGAAGATTTCACCGAACAGATGTTCACAGAACGGCGCCAGCATCGGCATCATCATACCCAGCGTCATGATGCCGAAGGTCATGGTGACCGGGAAACCGATCACGAAGACCGACAGCTGCGGGGTCATGCGATTGAGCAGGCCGAGCGCCATGTTCAGCGTCAACAGCAGGCAGATCAGCGGCAGCGCCAGCATCATGCCGTTGATGAAAATCAGCGAGCCAACCTGGGTCAACACCAGGAAGCCGTTGCCGTTCAGCGGCTGCGTTTGGATAGGCAGGGTATGGAAGCTGTCCGCCAGCAGTGAAATCAGCCACAGATGGCCGTCGAAGCTGAGGAACAGCAGCATCGCCAGCAGGTTAAGCAGGCGCGCCAGCACCGGCATGTTCGGGCCGCCGCTGGGATCGAAGAAGGTGGCGAACGACAGGCCCATCTGCATGCCGATCACTTCGCCCGCCAGGCGCACCGCCGCGAAGGCGAACTGCATGGTCAATCCCAGCGCCACGCCGATCAGAATCTGTTGAACCGCCAGCCACAGGCCGGCGGCGGAGAAGATCGGGATATTGCTGGCGGGCAGCGTCGGCGCGATCAGAATGACGATCAGCCCGCCAAGGCCGATTTTGACCTTTTTGCTGATTTGTTTTTCGCTGAATATCGGCGCGGTGCTGATCAGCGCCAGAATGCGCAGCAGCGGCCAAAAGTAGTGGCTGAGCCAGACGGTGAGCTGGGCGCTGTCGAAGGTGAGCACGGTCAGCCGATCAGGGTGGGCAGGTTGCTGAACAGAGTGCGCATGTAGTCCAGCAACAGATTCAACATCCAGGGACCGGCGATGATGATGGTGGCCACCACCGCCAGAATTTTAGGGATGAACGACAGCGTCATTTCGTTGATCTGGGTGGCGGCCTGCAGCAGGCTGACGACCAGGCCGCTGATCAGCGCCGCCAGCAGCAGCGGGGCGGCCAGCGCCAGCGCGACTTTCATCGCTTCGGTGCCGAGCGCCATAACCGATTCAGGTGTCATCTCGCGTTCTCCGGTCAGGGGTTACGAATAGAAGCTCTGCGCCAGCGAGCCGAGCAGCAGCTGCCAGCCATCGACCAGCACGAACAGCATCAGCTTGAACGGCAGCGAGATGGTGGCGGGCGGCACCATCATCATCCCCAGCGCCATCAGCACGCTGGCGACCACCAGGTCGATAATCAGGAACGGAATGAACACCGTAAAGCCGATCTGGAAGGCGGTTTTCAGTTCGCTGGTGACGTAGGCGGGCAGCAGGATGCGCATCGGCACCGCCTCCGGGCCGGCCAGCGGCGGCTGATTGGCCAATCTGGCGTACAGCGCGAGATCGGTTTCGCGCGTTTGGCGCAGCATGAATTCGCGCAGCGGCTGCGCGCCTTTATCCAGCGCGACTTCCAGCCCGATTTTGTCCTGGCTGAACGGCAGGTAGGCGTCCTGATAAACCTTGTCGAACACCGGCGACATGATGAAGAAGGTCAGGAACAACGCCAGCCCCAGCATCACCTGGTTCGGCGGCGCCGAAGGCGTGCCCAGCGCGTTGCGCAGCAGGCCGAGCACGATGATGATGCGGGTGAAGCTGGTCATCATCAGCAGCATGGCCGGCAGGAAGGTCAGCGAGGTCAACAGCACCAGCGTCTGCACCGGCAGCGACCAGCTTTGGCCGCCGTTGGCCAGCGGCTGACTGATCAGCCCCGGCAGTTGTGCCAAAGCCGCCGGGCTGATGAACAGCAGGGCGGCAGGGAGCCAAACCGCCGGACGGCGGACGAGGGTATGAAGAGTCGAGGTCATGCCGATTTTTCCGGGCGTTTCAGAACTTTTTGCATCAGTTGGCGGAAGTCCGCCGGCGTCGCCACGTCGGCCGCGCCCTCGTCTTTCGGCGGGGCGGGCAGGGTGTGCAGCGGGGTGATCTGCTGGGCGGTGACGCCCAGCACCAGCAAGGTGTCATCGACTTCCACCACCACCACGCGCTCGCGCTGCCCGACCTGGCAACTGGCGCGCAGGTTGAGCAGTTTGTTGTTGCGCGCCTGCGGGGCGAAACCCAGCCGACGGAACAGCCAACCGGCCAGCAGGATCAGCAGCAGAATGCCGCCGAGCGCGCTGCTGACCTGCATCAACACCGAACCGGCCGGCAGGGCCGGCGCGGCGGGGGATTGGCTGCTTTGAACGGTTACGGGCGCCGCAACGGTCATCAGCGGCTCAGTCGACGCATGCGTTCGGACGGGGTGATAATGTCGGTGATGCGCACGCCGAACTTGTCGGCCACCACCACCACTTCACCTTGTGCGATCAGGTAACCGTTGATCAGGATGTCCAGCGGCTCGCCGGCCAGGCCGTCCAGCGCCACCACCGAGCCTTGCGACAGGCGCAGCAGCTCTTTGATGGTCATCTTGGTGCGCCCCAGTTCCACGGTCAGCTTGACCGGAATATCCAGGATCAGGTCGATATCCTGCAGGCTGCCGAGCGCATCCTGAGCTTCCAGCGACTTGAACACCCCTTCGGTGCTCGCGCCGGATTTCTCTGTCGACTGCTGCTCGTTAAACGCATCAGCCCACAGATCGTCTACGGATTCCTTTCCTTCGCCAGACGGTTGCTTAGGATCACTCATTGGGCTGTTCCTCACTCAGAGCATTCAAAATAGGGTTAATCAAATGTTCAACACGCAGGGCATATTGCCCGTTTAACGTGCCGTATTGGCTGGTCAGAACCGGTACGCCGTCCACATGGGCGATCAGGCGTTCCGGCTTGTCTATCGGTAATACATCGCCCGGTTGCAGCTTCAGGACTTTCGACAGCCGCATCGGGATATCGACGAAGTTGGCGATCAGCTCCAGTTCGGAGTGCTGCACCTGCTTCACCAGCGTTTCGCGCCAGTGGCTGTCTTCCTGCCGCGAATTTTCCAGCGGCGGGTTGGTCAACAGCTCGCGCAGCGGTTCGATCATCGCGAACGGAATGCAGATGTTGAACTCGCCGGTCAGCGCGCCGATCTCCACCTGGAACGGCGTGGTGACCACGATGTCGTTCGGCGAGGTGGTGATGTTGGTGAACTTCACCTGCATTTCGGCGCGCACGTATTCCACGTCGATCTTGTAAATGGCGCTCCAGGCGTCGCCATAGGCGTCCAGCGCCAGGCGCAGCATGCGTTTGATCACCCGCTGTTCGGTCGGGGTGAATTCGCGGCCTTCGACTTTGGTCGGGAAGCGGCCGTCGCCGCCGAACAGGTTGTCGACGGCGATGAACACCAGACTCGGCGCGAACACGAACAGGGCAGTGCCGCGCAGCGGATTCAGATGCACCAGGTTCAGGTTGGTCGGCACCGGCAGGTTGCGGGCGAACTCGTGATACGGCTGGATTTTGATCGGGCCGACGGTAATGTCCGGGCTGCGGCGCAGCAGGTTGAACAACCCCATGCGGAACTGCCGGGCAAAACGTTCGTTGATGATTTCCAGCGCGTGCAGACGCTCGCGCACCACGCGGCGCTGGGTGTTCGGATCGTAAGGCTTGACCTCGCTCTCTTTGCCGACTATCGCTTCGGGTTCATCACCCGCGCTGTCGCCGTTGAGCAAGGCGTCGATCTCTGCCTGTGAAAGAATGCTATCGCCCATAGTGATTACCGCAGTATGAAGGCGGTGAACAGCACGTCGCTGACCACCTGCTTCGGTTGTCCCTTAACCAGCGGCGGGCTGAGCACGTCCTTAATCTGCGCCACCAGCTGTTGCTTCCCTTGTTCATTGGCCAGCTGGCCCGCTTCCTGACGGGAGAGCAGCATCAGCAAGCGGCTGCGCACTTCCGGCAGAAAATCGTTCAGCTGACGGCGGGTACTTTCGTCCGGCAGACGCAGCGTGAGTCCGATATACAGCACGCGATCCGGGTTGTTGTCCGGCGTCACCAGGTTGACGGTAAAGGTGTCGAGCGGCATGAACACCGGCGCGGCCGGCGGTTGCTGTTTGACGGCGGCCGGTTCGGCGCCGTTTTTATGCTGTTGCAGCAGCCACCAGCTGTAGCCCGCGGCGCCACAGGCGACGACGCTGATCAATACCAGCAGGATGACCAGAAGGGAGCGTTTCGGTGCTGCCGGAAGGGTGTTCTGAGACATAGCCAAATCTAATTCCTGTTGTTCCACCCGCAGCCTGCGAGGCGGCGGGCATGGCGCGCGGCAAAGCCGCACGCATGACATGTAAAGGTATTATCGCGTCTATCACGGCGTGCAATAGCCTGAATAGACGCGCAAATGGGTGCCAGCTTGGGCGTTTGCGGCGGCTCAGGCGAAAATATCGACGCCGTTGACCGCACTGGCCATGCGCTGCAGCGCCACCGGCGCGCTGACGCCGTCGGCGGCCGCAGCCTCACCGCCAGCATGTTCAGCATAGCTGGAACGCCCCTGGCCGTTGGACGCCTGCTGCTGCCCCTGTTGCCATTGCGGGGTGGACTCGCCGCCCACGCTGCTTTGCCCCAGGTTGATGCCGCTCTCCGCCAGCGCGTGACGCAGCTGCGGCATCGCTGCTTCCACCGCCGCGCGCACCTGACCGTGGGCGGAGGCAATGTGCAATTGCGCCTGCTGATCGTCCAGTTTCAGCGTGATCTGCAAGGCGCCCAGCTCCTGCGGGTGCAGGCGCAGCTCGGCACTTTGCTGGCCGTTGCGGTGGAACATCAGCACCTGTTGGTTCAACGCCTGCTGCCATTCCGGGCTGCCCAGCTGCGCGTTGAGCTGCGGCGTAGGCGGTGCGGTCACCAGTGCGCTGGCCGGTGCGGCCGTTTGCGTTGGGCTGGCGGCGGCCAGGGCGACGGCATGGTTGAGCGTCGGTTGCTGCTGCGCATCGCTCGCCGGCAGCGGCTGTGCGGTACTTGCGCGCTCACCGCTGGTCGGTTGCGGGAGCGCCGCCTTGGCATTATCGTCGCCGGTGGCCGGCGTTTTCGCGCCTATCAGCGACGGAGCAGGGGATGCCGATGAACGCGCGGCGGTTTTATCACCGGCCGCCGCAATGTTCAGCAGGCCATTGCCGGGCTGCAGTGCAGTCGCCTCGTCAGCGTTTTCCACCGGCAGCGAACGTTGGCCTTCGGTCGGTTGCGCCTGGGCGACGAGCGCGGCCGGCAGCATGGCGTACAGCGCCTGCAGCGTTGCGGCATCCAGCTCTTTGGCGGCGGCGATCGGTGGTTGCGCCGGTTTGTCGCCGGCGGTGGGTGCCTCGGCTTCGGCGCCTTCAGGTGAAAGCGCATCGGCTGGGGTGGCCGGGTTCTGCAGCAGGCCGCCGCGCTCGCCGAAGGTGGCTAGCAGTTGATTGAGCTGGTTGCGGCTCAGGGCCGGGGCGCGTTCCTCGTCCGCGCTCAGCGCGACCGGCGGCTGTTTGCCATCGGCGGCGGGCGCGAAACGTGCGCCGAGCAGCTGGGCGAAGGCCGATGACAACTGGCTCTCATCCAGCGCCGACGTCAGTTCGGCCAGGCCGCCGGCGTCGCCGGGTAAGGCCAGGCCGGGCAGGGCGTTCAGATTCATGGGTTGATATTCCTTTGTGCACTGCGTTGAGCGAACTCATCCATCAGTTTTTGATCCCGTTTGTTCTCCTGCTGCTGCTCCGCATTTAAGGCGCGGGTATGCAGGGTCTCGAAAGCGTTCAGCCGCTGTTGTTTGTCTTGCCATTGCTTCACCGCATGATCCACTTTCTGCCCCCACTGCAGCAGCTGCTGGCGGTGCTGGTCGATGGCCTGTTCCAGCGTGCCGATAAACTGCTGGTAGTTTTGCCAGCTAGAGCTGTCCATGCCGTCGCAAAGCGTATGATTCAGCTTCTGGCGGTATTCGTCCTGATAGTTGAGCAGCATCGACAGCTGTTGCTCTGCCGCCTGCTGCGCCTGCCGTACCTGGCCCAGCTGTTGCGCGGCCTGTTCCACCGCATCCTGCGCCAGATCTCGCAGGGTAATCAGGGGAGATTGTGATTTCATCGCTGTGCGCCTCTGGTGACGTTAAACAATCAACTGCTGCAGCTGTTGACAGGCTTCATCGTAGCCGCTGCGTTCAAAGATGCCCTGTTGCAGGTACGCTTCCATCTGCGGGTACAGCGTCATCGCTTTGTCCAGCAACGGATCGCTGCCGGCCGCGTAGGCGCCGACGCTGATCAGATCGCGGTTGCGCTGATAGCTGGCCAGCATCTGCTTGAAGGTGCGTACCCGGCGATAATGCTCTTCGTCGATCAGCGACGTCATGGCGCGGCTGATTGACGCTTCGATGTCGATAGCCGGGTAATGGCCGGCTTCCGCCAGGCGCCGGGACAGCACCACGTGGCCGTCGAGGATGGCGCGCGCCGAGTCGGCGATCGGGTCTTGCTGATCGTCCCCTTCGGTCAATACGGTGTAGAAGGCGGTAATGGAACCGCCGCCGCTGATGCCGTTACCCGCGCGTTCCACCAGCGCAGGCAGTTTGGCGAAGACCGAAGGCGGATAGCCTTTGGTCGCCGGCGGTTCGCCGATGGCCAGGGCGATCTCACGCTGCGCCATGGCGTAGCGGGTAAGGGAGTCCATGATCAGCAACACGTGCTGCCCGCGATCGCGGAAATCTTCGGCGATGCGGGTGGCGTAGGCCGCCCCCTGCATGCGCAGCAACGGCGATACGTCCGCCGGCGCAGCGATCACCACCGAGCGCGCCCGGCCTTCGGCACCGAGAATGTTCTCGATAAAGTCTTTGACCTCGCGGCCGCGCTCGCCGATCAGGCCAACGACGATCACATCCGCCTGGGTATAACGGGCCATCATGCCGAGCAACACGCTCTTGCCGACGCCGGAGCCGGCGAACAGGCCCATGCGCTGGCCGCGACCGACGGTCAGCAGACCGTTGATGGTGCGCACCCCCACGTCCAGCACCTGCTCGATCGGCGTGCGCTGCAAGGGGTTGAACGGCGCGGTGATCAGCGGCGCGCGGTAACCGGTTTCCGGTGAAGGCAGGCCGTCGAGCGGTTTGGCGCTGCCGTCCAGCACCCGTCCCAACAGGGCTGGGCCGAGCGGCAGCTGTTTGCCGGCGCTTTGGCCTTCCGGCGCGATGCGGGCGTAAACCCGCGCGCCCGGCACGATGCCTTCGACTTCTTCCAGCGGCATCAGGAACAGCCGCTGGCCGTTGAAGCCGACCACTTCGCTTTCCACTTCCTGCACTTCACCGGCGTCGTGCCGTTCGATGAGGCAGGTCGCGCCGAGCGGCAGCTGCAGGCCGGTAGCCTCCAGCACCAGCCCGGTCGCGCGGGTCAGGCGGCCGTAGCGGCGCACCGTCGGCGCGCGGGCGATGCGTTTTTCCAGCGTATCCAGAGAACTCAGCCAGCGGCCGAGACGCGCGGTCATCAGACTTCTCCCGGTGCCGCCAGGCGGCACAGTTCATGCCAGCGCGTCGCCAGGCTGGCGTCGAGATCGCCTTCCTCTGCGCTGACTTTGCAGCCGCCCGGATGCAGTTCGCCGTCCGCCAACAGGCGCCAGCCGTGCAGGCTGAGGGTAACCCCCAACTGTTGCTCGACGCGGGGGTAGTCGTCCGGGTGGACCCGCAGCTGCGGCTTGCCGTTGAACATCGGCTCCTGCTGGATCAGCTGTTGGATCTGCGCGAGCAGGGCGGTGCCGTCGCACACCGGCGGCTGGCCCAGCACCTGTTTGGCGGCGGTCAACGCCAGCTGCATCAACCGTGAAGCGATCACGCTGTCGAGCGCGTCCAGCGTGTGCTGGAATTCGGTAACCAACTGCTGCCAGTGGGCGGTCAGCGGCTGTTGCTGCTGCTGCGCTTCCAGCAGCCCTTGCTGACGGCCTTCTTCCAGACCGGACTGAAAACCGGCTTCATAGCCTTTTTGCTGGCCGTCGGCATAGCCCAACTGCTGGCCCTGTTGCTCAGCCTGCAGCCGCAGCGTCGCCAGCTGCTGTTGCAATTCGGCCTGCGCGTCCGGCGACGGATCGCTTTGTTCGAGATCCGGCAGCGGCGGCAGGTCGAACGCCGGTTTCTGTTCGCCCAAATCGTTGAGCGACCAGGGCTGCCAGGGCAGGGTGTTAATGCGATCAGACATAGGTGTCCTCGCCGCCGCCAATGATCATTTCGCCGGTTTCCGCCAGGCGTCTTACCACCAACAGGATGGCTTTCTGCTCGTTCTCCACCTGCGACATGCGCACCGGCCCACGGTTGGCCAGATCGTCGCGCAGGATGTCGGCGGCGCGTTGCGACATGTTCTTGAGGAACTTCTCGCGCAGCGGTTGTTCGGCGCCTTTCAACGCGATCAGCAGCGACTCGCCTTCCACTTCCTGCAGCAGGCGCTGGATGCTGCGATCGTCGACTTCCACCAGGTTTTCGAACAGGAACATCTCGTCGATGATCTTCTGCGCCAGCTCGCCGTCGTATTCGCGCATCGCGTCGATGACCGCTTCTTCCTGCTGGGTTTTCATCAGGTTGATGATCTCGGCGGCGGTGCGCACCCCGCCCATTTTGCTGCGCTTGAGGTTCTGGCCGTCGAGCAGGTTGTTCAGCACTTCGGTCAGCTCCGCCAACGCCGCCGGCTGCACGCCGCCGAAGGTGGCGATACGCAGCATCACGTCGTTGCGCAGACGTTCGTCGAACAGGGCCAGGATATCCGCCGCCTGGCCGCGTTTGAGGTGCACCAGAATAGTGGCGATGATCTGCGGGTGTTCGTCGCGGATCAGATCGGCAGCGCTCTGCGGCTCCATAAAGTTGAGCGTTTCCATGCCGGTGGTGGTCTCGCGCGATTCGAGAATGTCTTCCAGCAGGCTGGCGGCGCGCTCTTCGCCCAGGGCCTTGACCAGCACCGAGCGCAGATAGTCGCTGGCGTTGACGCTCAGCGCCGCGTATTGCTCGGCGTCGTCTTCAAACTCGGTCAGTACTTCGCCGAGCTGTTTGTGCGAAACCTGGCTCATGCCGGCCATGGTGCCGCTCAGCAGCTGTACTTCGCGCGAGGAGAGGTGCTTGAACACCTCCGCCGCGCGATCTTCACCCAGCGTCATCAGCAAGATGGCGCTTTTGTCGGTTCCGGTCAGGCTCATATCTCGTTACTCATCCATTGGCGGATTACCAGAGCGACCACGCGTGGGTCTTTATCAGCCAGATCGCGGATCCGCTGGCTCTGGACTTCTGCGCTGACGCGCTGCTGCGATTTACGACGCTGCGCCAGCTCCTCGTTGCTCGGTTTGCCGCTGTCGGCCGGTTTGGCGGCAGGGGCATTGGCGGCGGCGATGGCGGCCTGTTGCGCCGCCTGGCGCTGTTGCAGCTGTGGCCGCACCAGTTTGCGCCACAGCAGCCAGGCCACCAGCAGCACCAGCAGATAGCGGCCCGCGTCGATCAGGCGATCGATAAACGACTGGCTTTGCCAGAACGGCAGTTCGCCACCGGTCACCTGACTGTCGGTAAACGGCGTGTTGACCACGTTCAGGGTATCGCCACGGCTGCTGGAGTAGCCCATCGCTTCACGCACCAGCGCTTCGATCTGCGCCAACTGCTCTTTGCTCATTGGCTGCGGTTTGCCGTCTTTATCTACGCCGAGGTAGTTGACTACCACGGCGACCGACAGGCGCTGCACGGTGCCGGCCTTTTGCTGGGTGTGGCGAATGGTGCGGTCGAGTTCGTAGTTGGTAGTCGCGTCGCGACGGGTGTTTTGCGGTACGCCGTTGGCCGCCGCGCTGCGGGTGGTTGCGGCGTTTTGCGCGGTGGCATTGGCATTGTTGCCTGCGGCGTTGGCCGGCTTGACGGTCTCAATCGGCGCGGTGGCCGGTGCGCTTGGCTGATTGGACAGCGCGCCTGGCACGCCGCCCACCTGTGGCCCGCCGATCTGCTCGCTCAGGCTGGTTTGCTGAGAGCGAATAGCGGCTTTGTCAGGCTGTTGGTTAGGTTGGTACTGTTCATCGGTTTGCTCGCGCGTGGCGAAGTCGATCTGCGCCGTGACCTGCGCGCGCACGTTGGCGCTGCCGACCACCGGGGCGAGGATCGCCTCGATGCGGCGCTGGAAGCCGTTTTCCACTTCGTTGGCGTATTTCAGCTGCGAGGCGTTGAGATCGCGCCCGGTGCCGTCGGACTGCGTCAGCAGGCGGCCAGCCTGGTCGACCACGGTCACGTTGCCCGGCGGCAGGCCGGCGACGCTGCTCGACACCATATAAACGATGGCGTTGATCTGGCCGTCGTCCAGCGCACGGCCGGGTTGCAGGGTCAGCGTCACCGACGCGGAAGGGGATTTCTGTTCGCGTACGAACAGCGAAGGTTTCGGCAACGCCAGGTGAACGCGGGCGTTTTGCACCGGCCCCAGCGACTCGATGGTGCGCGACAGCTCGCCTTCAAGGGCGCGCTGATAGTTGATCTGCTCGCTGAACTGGCTGATGCCGAATTTTTCCTGATCCAGCAGTTCGAAACCGACGGCGCCGCCTTTCGGCAGCCCTTGCTGCGCGAGGCGCAGACGGGTTTCATGCACTTTTTCCGCCGGGATCAGCAGCGCTGCGCCATTTTCGGCAAAGCGATAAGGGATATTCATCTGCGTCAGCTGGGTGACGATGGCGCCGCCGTCGCGGTCGTTCAGATTGCTGTACAGCACGCGGTAGTCGGGGCTTTTCACCCACAACAGCAGCGCGACGACGATCGCGATCGCGGCGGAAGCGGCGACCAGCAACGGAATTTTCGGGTTGGCGCGCAGACGATTCCAGATGGCTTGCAGGCCGTTGTCGCGGCTTTCGCCGGCGGTTATCGAAGCACTCATTTTAGGTCTCGTCCTTCAATGGCGCTCACGATCCCGTATGGGCCGCTGAGCAGCTCCCTGCCAGGCTGATGAACGGTATGGTTAGCGTTGTGTGACAAAACAGACTCCCTGATACACATATCTTCTAAATAGCGGCGCTCCCATTTCTGGGCAGGCCATTATTCGCCTTATCAGACGATTCCGATTGCCCGATAAACCGGGTTTTTTGCAGTTAATTAACCGCTTTAGGTCTCAAAACGCTGTGCTAGGGTGTGCATCATTGGAGAAGTGCAGGGTGAAAACGTCACCCGGCGAGACGAGATGATTGAGGATCAGATGGCGATTCAGGGCATTGAAGGGGTACTGCAGCAGATGCAGACCATGGCGGTTCAGGCCGGCAAGATGGGGCAGAATGCGGCGCCGCAGGGCGTCAGCTTCGCCAGCGAACTGACCGCGGCGCTCGGCAAGATCAGCGAGACCCAGCAAACGGCGCGCAAACAGGCGCAGGATTTCGAACTGGGCGTGCCGGGCATCAGCCTGAACGATGTGATGGTCGATCTGCAGAAATCGTCGGTGTCTTTACAGCTGGGCGTACAGGTGCGCAACAAGCTGGTGGCGGCCTACCAGGATATTATGAATATGCCGGTGTGATGAACGTGCCGATCATTTTTCAGTGAAATTTGGGTCGGCGCTGTTACCCTATAGCGACGGTCATTTATCGGGATAGGATGATGTACAAATCGCTGTATCTTGCTCTGGGTATCATGGCGTTGTCTGGATGCGCCGGGCAAAACGATGACTATTCATCGGCACAAAAAAATGCGGCTCATCAGGACGCCGGCAAAGAATGGAAAGCGTTTGTCGCGCCACTGTCGGTGAAAACGCAGTCGCCCGGCGAGCGAGAAATGAAACGCGTTGCCCGGCAATACTGAAGTCACGACTTCAGCCAATAGGCAAAAAAAACCAGCTATCGAAATAGCTGGCTGAAGGTGCGATAAAACATTTATGTATGTGATGTAGGAGCGTCGACGCCCGCTCGAAATGGTGCCGACGTGGTTATCATATTTGTTATGTTATAACAAATCAATGCTGCTGTGCGTTTGCTTCAGCCTGCCAATTCTGCGATCCGCTCGCGGGCGTTCGCCAACCCCTGAGCGAGGCCGTGCGGTTTCATATCCAGCCCTTCGGCATAGATAAACTGCACGTCGCCGATCCCCATCAGCCCCATCACCGAGCGCAGGTACGGCGTCACGGCGTCAGTCGGCTGGCCGGCGTGTATGCCGCCGCGTGAACTGAATACCAGCGCATTGACGCCTTCTACCAGCCCCACTGGGTAAGTGGCGGTATAGTTGAACGTCACCCGGGCGCGGGCCACCAGATCGAACCAGTTTTTCAGCTGGGTTGGAACGTTGAGGTTATACATCGGCGCGCCGATCAGCAGCAGATCGCTCCCTTTCAGTTCGGCAATCAGCCGGTCGGAGAGCGCTACCGTCGCTTTGGCGCGTGGGCTGATGTTTTCTGCGCCTCGCAGCGCATCGAACAGCTCGCCGTCCAATGCCGGCAGATCCAAGGCCGCCAAATCGTGTTCGACGATCTGATCTTCATATCCTTTGGCCCGACGCGCCGCCAGATAGTGGTCAATCAGGTTATTGGTCTGCGAGTCGTTTCCCATAATGCTGGATTTGAGTACCAGTATTTTTTTCATGCTGTTGTCCTCTGACGGTAATCTGTGGTTTTCACCGGGACTCCGGAATGACTGCAGGTTACCATTGCCTGATGCTCACCAGTGGTGATAGGTTTTCACTTAATTGATTCCAATTTGGAAGCAGTAAAATGAAAAGCGATCTCAGCGCACTGCCGGCGTTTGTTGCCGTAGCGGAAGGCGGCAGTTTTGCCGCCGCCGCAGAAAAACTGCATCTGACACGTTCTGCGGTCAGCAAAATCGTGTCGCGTCTGGAGGCGCGGCTCGGCGTGATGTTGTTTATGCGCACGACGCGCAGCCTGAGCCTGACGGATGAAGGGGCGTTGTACTACGAGCACTGCCGGCAGGCGTTGGCGAACGTTCAGGCGGCGGAAAACCAGTTGGACAGTGGCAAGATGCAGGTCCGAGGCCGGCTCAGGATCTCGATGCCGGTGTTGTTCGGCCATCTGTGCATTGCACCCTTGATGACGGCACTGGCGAATGAGCATCCCTTACTGACGCTGGAAATTTCGTTCAACGACCGCAGGATCGATCTGATCGATGAGGGGTTCGATCTGGCGGTTCGCATCGGCGAACTGGCGGACAGCGGCAGTTTGGTTGCCCGGCGCTTGGGCGAACACGGCATGCTGCTGTGCGCCTCGCCCGACTACCTGCGGCGCAGTGGTGAACCGAGCACGCTGGACGCGTTAAGCCAACACCAGGCGGTGGGGTATCTGCACGCCGGCGCCGTGTTGCCCTGGCAACTTCGCGGCGAAAACGGTGAGCTGCAGTCGTTCAGGCCACCGGCCAAGATGATGATGGATGACATGCAGGGGATCGTCGATGCCGTTTCCGCCGGAGCCGGTATTGCCTGGCTGCCGGAGTGGCTGGTACGCGAGCGGCTGATGGCAGGGACGCTGGTGGAAATCATGCGCGGTGGATCCAGCCTCAGTTTTCCGGTGAATGCCGTGTGGCCCTATATGCCTTACCAGCCGCTCAAGGTGCGGCTGGCGGTGGAAAAACTGGTGGCGGAGCTACCGGGGAAATTGGCGCTTGTGGCACCACCGGTATTGCCGTGCTAATGGCCGGTGTCGCAACCGACAAGGAATGGGCGCTAATCTACCGAATAGAGGGGCGAAAACGGTGCTGTCAGGCTTATTGAATACGCAGGTGACCGTTTATTATAGCCTGATTAGTAGGGTTATTATTCGAGGCAGGTCAATGAGCACGAAAAGCGAATCCAGATGGCGTCTGATCAGTATTTTAATGCTGACGGTACTTGCCGTATTAATTGGCGTTCTGGTTAAACTGGACTGAAGTCTGACCAGGCGATAAAAAGCCTGGCCGTTTTATTGTGCGGCAAGTAAACGCATCATGTCTTCTTCATACAACAATACCAACAGCCACAGCCCCAACAACGTGATTGCTAGAGAAAATAATCGCTTTTCATTACGCATCATTTATTTCGCTCTTCGGCGGATGAACGTTGCGTAGCGTATCTCGGCGGTGTGACAATCGTTAGGGATCTGTGTCAAATAAAGCCATTTTGTTACGCGTCTATTTAGGTTTCTCCGGCGACCAGCGACTCAATGCCTTGAGAGCCGGGTTCCATAATCCTTTGATGACCGCGAATAGCGGTAGGGGCGAAACCGAAACGTTTGCGAAAACGTTCGGCGAAACGTGATGCGCTTTCATAGCCGACATGTTGCGCAATGGCGGAGATCGGCCAGTCGGTCGACTGCAGCAGGGCCAGCGCGCTACTCATGCGCACGTCGATCATCAGATTACGCAATGCGGTATTTTCCATCGACAGTTTGCGGCGCAGCATCACTTCACTCATCGACAGGCTTTCCGCCACTTTGGCCGCCGTCCAAATGCTGTGCGGATCGGTTGCCAGGCAGCGACGCACGCGTTGGGTGAGGTCTTTGGCTTCGTTGTGGATGAAGCGAATGCCGAACTGGGCCAGCCACAGCAGAATTTCCAGCATTTTGTGCCGCACGATGATGGTGGGAAACCGCTGCCGGAGCGCCAGCGCCAGGCTGGTCGTCTCAAAACTGTGCTTCAGGGCGCAGGGCAGGTTGCGCAGCGCCAGGACGGCATCGAACGGCATTGGCGTCGGCGCTTCCTCAGCCGGAGGCTGAATCGTGAGCAGCCGTGGATCGCAGGTCAGCAACTGGCAGCTGAAAACACCTTCTGCGGATGGGCCATTAATAATATCCACCGTTTGCCCCCCGTCGATAATCAACAGCTCGCCGGCATGAGCCACCACCTCGTGTTGTTGCCAGCGTACGCGCTTATGGCCTTGTTGTATCAGATACAGATGTGGTTGCTCAAAATAGACTGAAGGGAATAATAATTCAGTATGCTGAATGATGTGCGCTGAGGCGCCAATTCCTGGACAGAGATTAATTGTACGTTCCATCGATATTCATTTCGCAGCCATTATCTGAGAATATCTTTACGCTTTGATCCGCGTTGGAGCAACATTTTTCCATGGGCCGTGAAACACAGCGGCGTGTTTTATCTATCAAAAATCAATTTCCTGCTGAACAGAAAACGTCCGTGTCGGGATAATGTTTATCCATTAAAGTGAGAGCCAGGCTCGAAGCGCGCATTTTACCAATTACCCATAAACTGAATAATTCAAATGCCATAGATTAATATCCTAACGTAACCCGAGAGTAATAGCGCATAGTGCTATTTAATCCATTTTCGTCAGTATTGTCGATCTTATCGGACCTGTGGTTCCCCCAGCAACAGCGCACGATCATGAAACTGGCCGTAGGTATTGTTGACCACGTTCTGGCGCGTGGACTGTTCGATCAGCATCTTCAGCTCATCCATCCGCTGCTGTAACAGACGTTTGAGCTCGGTTTCGTTGTCGAGGATCTGTTGCAGCTTATTGCGCAGCATCTCCTGCAAGGCCATTGACGGGCCGGCTTGCCCGGTGAAGGCGGCGGTTTTTTCCACCGCCGTCACGTAAGCGAATTCGAGCTCGACGAGCTCCTCCCAGCGCCCGGTTTGCGCCAGCGCGATCATCTGGCTGCTCAGGCTATAAATTTGTTGATAAGCGGCTAACAGCTGCTGTTGACGTTCCATTACATGGCGTCCTGCGAAGGTTGGTAGTTAGGGCCAATCTGGCGCCAGGCGTCGGCGATGTTTTCCAGCAGTTTGACCACTTCGGCGATCGCCGCTTCGTCGTTGTGCAGGTTGGCCTGCATCAGCCGACGCTTCATATAGTCGTACAACGCCGCCAGGTTTTCGGCGATCTCGCCGCCCTGCTGAGGGTCGAGGCCGCTTTTCAGACCGTTGTCGATGATATTGATGGCTTTGGACAGCGCCATACCTTTGCCGGCGATATCGCCCTGGTTCATCAGGATGCGTGCGCGAAGCAGGGCGCTGAGCGCCCCGTCGAACAACATCACGATTAACTGGTGCGGGCTGGCGCTCATGGCGCCGCTTTCCAGACTGACCTGCGCATAGGCCTGAGTGCCGCTACGGTTATACATGCTGTTTTCTTTACCTTGTTAAAGGGTTACTTGAACTGTTGAGCCAAATAGTTACTGGTGCCGTTCATTTTCGACATCATGGTATCCAGCTGAACGAACTGTTGTTTATAACGATCGATGGTGTTCTGAATGCTGGCGGTGACCGTGGTGATCTGGCTGTTCAGGCGATCGAGGTTGGTGTTGATGCTTTTGGTCGAGTTCTCGATGATGCCGCCGGATTTGATGTAGCTTTGGATCTGGTTGTGGATCTCGGTGGCCATGCCGGTGTCTTTGCCGTTGCCGACGAAGAAGTTGCTGACCTGATCCGGCTTCTCATCCATCGCTTTCTTCAGCTTGGCGCTGTCGATTTCCAACTTGCCGGTTTTGGTGTTGGTGGAAATGCCGAGGTTGCCCAGGCCTTTCAACTCCGGGTTGTCCTGGGCTGCACTCAGGGCGCTTTTGATCGACGACTGAACGCCGCGCAGGGTGTTGTCGCCCAGCAGCGGACCGTTGCTGGGGTTTGGCGCTTCGCCGGTTTTCACCGGGGTGAACTTGGACAACGCGTTGAAGGTATCCAGCAATGAGTTATAGCTGTCGACCCACTCTTTGATTTTGTCGGTGGTGCCGGCGGTGTTGGTGCTGATCACCAGGTGCTGCGGTTCATCGGTTTTGGTTTTGGTTTTCAAATCGATGGTGACGCCCTGCAGGGCATCGCTGATCGAGTTGGTGCTGCGTTTGATGGCCGTGCCGTTCACCATCAGCTCCGCATCCTGCGGCGCGACCGTCTGCTTCATGGCGGTGGAGGTGCCACGCGTGGCGTTGTAGTTCAGGATATCGCCCAGCTTATCGTCGTTATCGACCTGGAGGGAAATCTTGTTGTTTTCACCGGTGGTGGAGGAGCTGATCGCCAACTGGTAGTCGTTGTCGCCGACGCGCATGATGCTGGCGGTGACGCCGGCCTTGGCGCCGTTGATGGCGTCGCGCAGCTCAACCAGCGAAGTTTGATCGTCGCTGAGCGGGATTTTGGTTTCTTTCGGCGGGTTGCCGGCGGTGATGGTCAGCGAGCGGTCGGTGGCGCCTTCGGTACCTAATTTAGCGCCTTGGTCGCTGACTTTCGCCTGAGTGGTCAGAGTTTGCGCCTGCGCCAGGTTCTTGACTTCCACCACGTAGTTGCCCGGCACCGCCTTGGCGTTGGTGGTGATTTTAAAGGCGTCGTGTTCGGTGGCGGTAGTCGCCTTGAAGAAATCCTCCTTCGCCATCTCTTTGCTGAGGTTGTCGAATTTTTCCAGCGCGCCTTTCAACGTGCCGTAACCGGTCAACTGGGCGTTATAGCTGGATTGCTTGGTGGTGTAAGGGGTCAGACGCTGTTGTTCCGCTTTGGTCAGCTTATCCAGCAAGCCGTTGAGGTCGAGTCCTGAGCCGAGACCTAATGAACTGATCGTTGCCATGAGTAATTCTCCTTGATGATGACTTTATTCGCTTTACGCGTTATCGGCCCAGTGATGAAAAAGTTTACCGATAAAAGCAAAAAACCGATGGCGCAATAGAGGAGGGAAAAACCGCGTTATTTCTGCCATTGCCGCAGACGCAAAAAATTTTAAAAAATTGCTAAAGGTTGTTAGGGGAGGGCCGATACCTGAGGGGACGGTGGTTGACGCCGTGGGCAAACAAGCCCGAACCTTTTAACCGTGTTGCGAAGAACGCAACTGACTCGTAAGGAAAGCAAACAATGGCACAAGTAATCAACACTAACAGCCTGTCGCTGATGGCGCAGAACAACCTGAACAAATCTCAGTCTTCTCTGGGCACTGCGATTGAGCGTCTGTCTTCCGGTCTGCGTATCAACAGCGCGAAAGACGATGCTGCGGGTCAGGCGATCTCCAACCGTTTCACCGCGAACATCAAAGGCCTGACTCAGGCTTCTCGCAACGCCAACGACGGTATCTCTCTGGCGCAGACCACTGAAGGCGCACTGAACGAAGTTAACGACAACCTGCAGAACATCCGTCGTCTGACCGTACAGGCGCAGAACGGTTCCAACTCCACCAGCGACCTGAACTCTATCCAGGACGAAATCACTCAGCGCCTGAAAGAGATCAACCGTATCTCCGAACAAACTGACTTCAACGGCGTGAAAGTGCTGAGCAGCGATCAGAAACTGACCATTCAGGTTGGCGCTAACGACGGTGAAACCATCGATATCGACCTGAAAAAAATCGACGCTAAGCAACTGGGCCTGGAAAAATTTGATGTAACTGCAAAACCAGTAGCTATCGCTGACGGCGCTACAATCAATAACGGTACTAAAGACATCACTTACGATTCTAAAACATCGGGTCTGAAAGATGGCGAAGCTTTAGTAACTGCCAAAGATAAAGACGGCAAGGAAGCTTTCTATGTCCAAACCACCGCTTCAGATGGTGCTAAAACTTATAAAGCCGCAACCATCGCTGATGATGGTAAAGTGACTGCTGGTGCAGATGCCGATCTGAAACAAACGCCACTGGACACTCTGGACAAAGCGCTGGCACAGGTTGACGGCCTGCGTTCTTCTCTGGGTGCGGTACAGAACCGTTTCGATTCTGTTATCAACAACCTGAACAGCACCGTGAACAACCTGTCCGCTTCTCAGTCCCGTATCCAGGATGCTGACTACGCGACCGAAGTGTCCAACATGAGCCGTGCCAACATCCTGCAACAGGCTGGCACCTCTGTTCTGGCACAGGCTAACCAGTCTACTCAGAACGTTCTGTCCCTGCTGCGTTAATCGTCTCTCCCGATTAACTGTCGCAAAGAAACCCCGCTTAGGCGGGGTTTTTTTATGCTCGCGCACCGCGCGGTTATTACATGGCGCAAATAAAGCCTGTTTTGTGCGACTGTTCAGCCGATTGGCATTTCGCCCCCTACGCATAATAGCGCTGACTCTCTTATCCGCAGGTTTAAGACATAGTGAGCGATCTGTATACCGCCGAAGGCGTGATGGACAAAAATTCTCTCTGGCTGCGCTACGTGCCGTTAGTGCGCCACGAGGCGTTGCGCCTGCAGGTTAGGCTGCCCGCCAGCGTGGAGCTTGACGACCTGCTGCAGGCCGGGGGAATCGGGCTATTGAACGCCGTTGAGCGTTATGACGCCCTACAGGGAACCGCCTTTACCACCTATGCGGTGCAGCGCATTCGCGGCGCGATGCTCGACGAGCTGCGCAGCCGCGACTGGGTGCCGCGCAGCGTGCGGCGCCATGCGCGCGAGGTCGCGCAGGTGATGCGGCAACTGGAACAGCGTTACGGCCGCCCGGCGAGCGAGACGGAAGTGGCGCAGACGCTGAATATCTCGCTGGATGAGTACCGTCAAATTCTGTTGGACACCAATAACAGCCAGCTTTTCTCCTACGACGAATGGCGCGAGGAGCATGGCGAAAACGCGGAACCGGTGCTGGAAGGGCATGAAGAGGCCAACCCGCTGCATCACCTGTTGGAAGGCAGCCTGCGCCAGCGGGTGATCGACGCCATCGAGGCGTTGCCGGAGCGCGAAAAAATGGTGCTGACGCTGTATTACCAGGAAGAGTTGAATCTCAAAGAGATCGGCGCCGTGCTGGACGTCGGGGAATCCCGCGTCAGCCAACTGCACAGTCAGGCGATCAAACGGCTGCGTGCGCGGCTGGCGAACGATACCTGACGGCGGCCCGCCGCCCCTCAACTTGATGACCCATGCGACAACCGGACTGCCCCTTATGCAAGGAATACTGTTAAAGAAACGGCCGCTTAGCCGTTACCTGAAAGACTACAAGCACAGCCAGACCCATTGCTCCCAGTGCGGCAAACTGTTGGACCGCATGGCGCTGGTGTTTCGCGGCAAGATTATCAATAAAGAAGCCATCGCGCGCATGGATCAGCCGATCGACGATGCGGTCTGGCAAAACGTGCAGCACGAGCTGACCGCGCTGTGCCGCTTTTGCAGCGAGATCTCCTGTAACAGCCACCCGAGCTATTTCGACATCATGGCGTTCAAGCAGTATCTGTTCGAACAGACCGAGATGAGCCACAGCACCATCCGCGAGTATGTGGTGCGGCTGCGCCGGCTGGACGAAATGCTGGTGGCGCGCAACTATCCGGCGGATAAATTCGCCAGCAGCGCCAGCCATCAGCGCATTATCGACGATCTGCCTACCGCGGCGCACAACAACTACCGCATTGCGCTGCGCAAATACGATCAGTATCTCGCCTGGCAGCGCAGCTACTGAGATTTTCCCCGGCCGCTGGGCCGGGGTCTGCGGATCCCCCCGTGATAAAGGATGATTATTCAGTTCACATCTGCTAAATCTATCGGTTATCAGATGTTGATATTCGATTCCCTGGGGGGAAGTAGTGAACCTGCAACAACAACTGGCGCAATTTCCGCGTCTGGATCTGGTTGGCACCGCCACACCGCTCGAAAAGCTGTCCCGTCTCTCCGATTACCTCGGCCGCGAAATCTACCTTAAACGTGACGATGTCACTCCTATGGCCATGGGCGGCAACAAGCTGAGAAAGCTCGAGTTTCTGGCCGCCGATGCGCTGAGGCAAGGCGCCGATACGCTGGTCACCGCCGGCGCCATTCAATCCAACCACGTGCGCCAGACGGCGGCGGTGGCGGCGAAGCTGGGCCTGCACTGCGTCGCGCTGCTGGAAAACCCTATCGACACCCGCGCGGAAAACTATCTGACCAACGGCAACCGCCTGTTGCTCGGCCTGTTCAACGCCGAGGTGGTGATGTGCGAAGCGCTGCACGATCCGCAGCAACAGCTGGCTGAACTGGCGACGCGCCTTGAGGCGCAGGGGTTCCGGCCTTACGTGGTGCCGGTGGGCGGTTCCAATGCGCTGGGCGCGCTGGGATATGTGCAGTGCGCATTGGAAATCGCCGAACAGAGCCAACGCAGCAACGTGGCGTTCAGTTCTGTGGTGGTGGCGTCCGGCAGCGCCGGCACTCACGCCGGGCTGGCGGTGGGGTTGCAACAGCTGCTGCCGGAAACCGAGTTGATCGGCGTGACGGTCTCGCGCACCGTGATCGATCAACTGCCGAAGGTGGAGCAGATCCAGAAAGCCCTGGCTTGTTCGCTGAATATCGACGAGCTGGCGCCGATCGCGCTGTGGGACGATTATTTCGCGCCGCAGTACGGCATGCCGAACGAAGAGGGCATGGCGGCGGTTCAGCTGCTGGCGCAGCAAGAGGGCGTGTTGCTGGATCCGGTATACACCGGCAAAGCGATGGCCGGTTTGATCGACGGCATCGCCCAGCGGCGCTTCCGCGATGAGGGCCCTATTCTGTTCGTTCACACCGGTGGTGCGCCGGCGCTGTTCGCCTACCATCCGCAGGTGTAAAAACCGCTTGTTATTCCATTTTGAACTATATTTATAAAGTTATATTCCTTTATGCGGGCGGTCGCACTGTTAAAGTGCTGATATCAAAAAAGATAAATAACACACAGGGGTGTTTATGATGTTTGCGAAAGTTCGTCGTCAATGGTTGTTGGGCGTGGTGGGTATTGCGTTGGCCGCCGGTGTGACGACTCAAACCTACGCCGCTGATAACCTGCTGCAGCAGGTGAAACAGCGCGGCACGCTGATCGTCGGGCTGGAAGGCACCTATCCGCCGTTCAGCTTCCAGGGTGAAGACGGCAAGTTGACCGGTTTTGAAGTGGATTTCGCCAACGCGCTGGCGGAACATCTGGGCGTGAAAGCCAAGCTGAACCCGACCAAGTGGGACGGCATGCTGGCGTCGTTGGACTCGAAACGTATCGATGTGGTTATCAACCAGGTGACGCTCTCCGATGAGCGCAAGAAGAAATATGACTTCTCCACTCCGTATACCGTTTCCGGTATTCAGGCGCTGGTGAAAAAGGGCAACGAAGGCACCATCACCAAGCCGGAAGACCTGAAGGGCAAGAAGGTCGGCGTTGGCCTGGGCACCAACTATGAGCAATGGCTGCGCGAGAACGTGCAGGGCGTAGACGTGCGCACCTACGACGACGATCCGACCAAGTATCAGGATCTGCGCGTTGGCCGCATCAACGCCATTCTGGTGGATCGCCTGGCGGCGCTGGATCTGGTGAAGAAAACCGGCGATACGCTGGCGGTAGCCGGCCCGGCGTTCTCTCGCCAGGAATCCGGCGTGGCGCTGCGCAAGAACAACCCAGAGCTGCTGGCCGCGATTGACCAGGCGATCGCCGAGATGCAAAAAGACGGCACGCTGGCGAAGATCTCCGAGAAATGGTTTGGCGCGGACGTAACTAAATAATGCACGAAAGTATTCAACTGGCGCTGGATTCAGCGCCATTTTTATTGAAGGGCGCAATACTGACGCTTCAGCTCAGCCTGGGCGGTATGGCGCTAGGCTTGTTGCTCGGTTTTCTGCTGGCGCTGATGCGCCTTTCGCCGCTGTGGCCGCTGTCGTGGCTGTCGCGTATTTACGTGTCGCTGTTCCGCGGCACGCCGTTGATTGCCCAGCTGTTTATGATCTATTACGGTCTGCCGCAGTTCGGCATCGAATTCGACCCTTTCCCGGCGGCGCTGATTGGCCTGTCGCTCAATACCGCCGCCTACACCTCGGAAACGCTGCGCGCGGCGATTTCGTCGATCGATAAAGGGCAGTGGGAAGCCGCCGCCAGCATCGGCATGACCCGTTGGCAAACCCTGCGCCGGGTGATCCTGCCGCAGGCGGCGCGCACCGCCTTGCCGCCGCTGGGCAACAGCTTTATCGGCCTGGTGAAGGACACCTCGCTGGCCGCCACCATTCAGGTGCCGGAACTGTTCCGCCAGGCGCAGCTGATCACCTCGCGCACGCTGGAAGTGTTCACCATGTACCTGGCGGCATCGCTGATTTACTGGGTGATGGCGACCCTGCTTTCCGCACTGCAAAACCGTCTGGAAGCCCACGTTAATCGCCAGGATCAGGAGTAACGCATGAGTGCCATTGAAGTTAAGCAATTGACCAAGCAGTTCAAGGGTCAGACGGTGCTGCATGGGATCGATCTGGCGGTGGACGCCGGTGAAGTGGTGGCGATCATCGGGCCGAGCGGTTCGGGGAAAACCACCTTGTTGCGCTGCATCAATCTGCTGGAGGAGCCGGATTCCGGCACTATTCGCGTCGGCGATATTCAGATCGACGGCAGCAAGCCGCTGAGCAAACAGAAAAATCAGGTGCGCGCGCTGCGTCAGCAGGTCGGTTTCGTGTTCCAGAACTTCAACCTGTTTCCGCACCGTTCGGTGCTGGAAAACATCATCGAAGGGCCGGTTATCGTTAAAGGCGAGGCGAAAGCCAGCGCTGAACAGCGCGCCCGCGCATTGCTGGCCAAAGTGGGCCTGAGCGGCAAAGAGGCGGCTTATCCGCGTCGGCTGTCCGGCGGGCAGCAGCAGCGGGTGGCGATCGCGCGCGCGCTGGCGATGCAGCCGGAGGTGATTTTGTTCGACGAGCCGACGTCGGCGCTCGATCCCGAGCTGGTGGGGGAAGTGCTCAATACCATGCGCTCACTGGCGGAAGAGAAACGCACCATGGTGATCGTCACCCATGAGATGAGCTTCGCCCGCGACGTGGCCGACCGGGTTATCTTTATGGATCACGGCCGCATTGTTGAACAGGGCCCGGCCAAAGCGCTGTTCGCCAATCCGCAGCATCAGCGCACCCAGCAATTCCTTGACAAGTTCCGGAATCAATAAGGCGTCGGGGGCGTTTCCCCCGACCGCATTCACTCCGCTTTCAACCATTCGTTTCGCGCGGCGGCGGCGAGAAATCCGCTGCGACTGCCGTATTCCGAATATTGCCGATCCCGAAAGTCAATGCGTCTCGTAGCGCTCTGACGCGGCTTTCAAACAGAATAATCCGTCTATGTTGTTATCGTCCAAGAGCGACGCCCCACCCTGTAAGGATAATAAGGCGCTAACGGCTGATCCGCCTGCGGGCAATAAAAAACCCTGCACGAGTGCAGGGTTTGCGTAGCGGTGAGCCAATCAGGCGGCCATGCATGGCCGCCTTGGCGATGCGTTAACCGATGGTCATCAGGCTGGCGTTACCGCCGGCGGCGGCGGTGTTGACGCTCAGCGAACGTTCGATCAGCAGGCGTTCCAACAGGATGTTGGTTTCACCGTGGGCGAAGCCCTGCACCGAAACGATGGCGCCGCCGCGCTGCGCGATCTGCTCGCACAGGGTGCGCAGCTGGTCGGCATCGCCGTGGTAGATGGCGGCGTCGAACTCGACCTTATCCTGCTGCCAGTCTTTGCTGAAGGCGATGCGCGCCTGCACATCGTTCGGCAAGCGGCGGAACAGATTGCGCTGCAGTTCCGCTTCCGGCCACAGCACGCAGCTGCCAACCGCCAGCACGGCGGCCAGTTGGGTCAGCGCGTCGGTTTCGTTATCCGCCAGGCACAGCACGCGTTCACGCGGCAACAGGGCATAGGTATTGCGCTCGCCGGTTGGGCCCGGCAGCGGGCGTACGGTGCCGCCCTGGCCCAGTTCCGCATAGCGCTGCGCCAATGCCGCCAGTTCGCCGTGTTGGCTGGTGACCGCCCATTTCTCCAGCGATTGCAGCGCACCCAGCAGCTGCGGCCGTGCGGTGGCTTCCATCGGGCGCTCTTCGTCCTGACGGTGCAGCGTACGTTGCAGCGCGTCGTCCGGGCGGTTGGCCAGCAGACGGTACAGGTACAGCGGACCGCCGGCTTTCGGGCCGGTGCCTGACAGGCCTTCGCCGCCGAACGGCTGCACGCCGACCACTGCGCCGACCATGTTGCGGTTGACGTACAGGTTGCCGACCTTGGCACGTTCGGTCACCCGGGCGATGGTTTCATCGATACGGGTGTGAATGCCCAGCGTCAGGCCATAACCGGCGGCGTTGATCTGATCGACCAGCGCGTCCAGATTGTTGCGCTGGAAGCGCACCACGTGCAACACCGGGCCGAAGATCTCTTTCTGCAGCTCGTCGAAGCTGTCGAGCTCGATCAGCGTCGGCTTGATGAAGGTGCCGCGCGCCCACTCTTTCTCATCCTGCGCGCTGCCTTTGGCGGCCTGGTACACCTTGCGGCCTTTGGCACGCATCGCTTGGATGTGGCGTTCGATGCCGGTTTTGGCTTCGGCGTCGATCACCGGGCCCACGTCGGTCGACAGGCGCTCCGGATTGCCCATGCGGCATTCGGCCATCGCGCCGCGCAGCATTTGCAGCGTGTGCTCGGCCACGTCTTCCTGAATGCACAGGATTCGCAGCGCGGAGCAGCGTTGGCCGGCGCTGTCGAAGGCGGAGGCCACTACGTCAGTCACCACCTGTTCGGTCAGGGCGGAGGAGTCGACGATCATGGCGTTCAGGCCGCCGGTTTCGGCGATCAGCGGCGTCGGACGGCCTTGAGGATCCAGACGGCCGGCGATGCTGCGCTGCAGAATGCCGGCGACGTCGGTGGAGCCGGTAAACATCACGCCGCGGACGCGGGCGTCGTTAACCAGCGTCGAGCCGACGGTTTCACCCTGGCCCGGCAGCAGCTGCAGCACGCCTTGCGGAATGCCGGCTTCCAGCAGGATACGCACCGCCTGCGCGGCCACCAGCGGCGTTTGCTCGGCCGGTTTGGCCAGCACGCTGTTGCCCGCCGCCAGCGCGGCGGCGATTTGGCCGGTGAAGATCGCCAGCGGGAAGTTCCACGGGCTGATGCAGACCACCGGGCCCAGCGGGCGGTGGCTGTCGTTGGCGAAGTCGTCGCGCACCTGGCCGGCGTAGTAGTGCAGGAAGTCGACCGCTTCGCGCACTTCGGCGATGGCGTTGTTGAAGGTTTTACCCGCTTCACGCACCAGAATGCCCAGCAGGCTTTGCAGCTGGCTTTCCATCAGTTCGGCGGCGCGTTCGAGGATCGCGGCGCGCTCCGTCGGCGGCGTAGCGAACCAGATTGGGCCGGCGGCCGCGGCGGCGTCGAGCGCACGGCTGACTTCGCCTTCGGTGGCTTCACGCACGTAGCCGACCACATCGCCTGGCTCTGCCGGGTTGATCACCGGCTGCTCGACGCCCTGATCCAACTCGGCATCGATGATAGGTTCCGCGCGCCATGGATGGCTGGCGCTGGTGAGCAGGGCGCTGGACAGCGAAGCCAAACGCTGTTCGTTGGACAGATCCAGGCCGCTGGAGTTGGTACGTTTCTCGCCATACAGCTCGCGCGGCAGCGGAATGCGCGGATGCGGCAGACCAATCTGGCCTTCGCTGGCCGCCAGCGCTTCCACGGCGCTGACCGGATCGGCCACCAGCTCGTCGAGCGGCAGGGTGGCGTCGGCGATGCGGTTGACGAACGAGGTGTTGGCGCCGTTTTCCAGCAGGCGGCGCACCAGGTAAGCCAGCAGCGTTTCATGGGTGCCGACCGGTGCATAGATGCGGCAAGGGCGGTTCAGTTTGCCGTCGGCCACTTTGCCCACTACCTGTTCGTACAACGGTTCACCCATGCCGTGCAGGCATTGGAACTCATACTGGCCAGGGTAGTAGTTATTGCCGGCCAGGTGATAAATGGCGCTCAGCGTATGGGCGTTGTGGGTCGCGAACTGCGGATAAATCAGGTTCGGCACCGACAGCAGCTTGCGGGCGCAGGCCAGGTAGGATACGTCGGTGTACACCTTGCGGGTGTAAACCGGATAACCTTCCAGGCCATCCATTTGGGCGCGTTTGATTTCGCTGTCCCAGTAAGCGCCTTTCACCAGACGGATCATCAGGCGACGGCGGCTGCGCTGTGCCATGTCGATCACCGCGTCGATGGCGAACGGGCAACGTTTTTGGTAGGCCTGGATCACGAAGCCGATGCCGTTCCAGCCGGCCAACTGCGGCTCGAAGCACAGTTTCTCCAGCAGATCGAGCGAGATTTCCAGGCGGTCGGCCTCTTCGGCGTCGATGTTGATGCCGATATCATACTGGCGTGCCTGCAGGGTCAGCGACAGCAGGCGCGGGTAAAGCTCTTCCATCACGCGTTCGTACTGCGCGCGGCTGTAGCGCGGGTGCAGGGCGGACAATTTGATGGAGATGCCGGGACCTTCATAGATGCCGCGGCCGTTGGAGGCTTTGCCGATGGCGTGGATCGCCTGCTGGTAGGAAACCAGGTAGGCCTGGGCGTCGGCCTCGGTCAGGGCGGCTTCGCCCAGCATGTCGTAGGAGTAGCGGAAACCTTTTTCTTCCAGCTTGCGCGCGTTGGCCAGCGCCTCGGCGATGGTTTCGCCGGTCACGAACTGTTCGCCCATCAGGCGCATCGCCATGTCCACGCCTTTGCGGATCAGCGGCTCGCCGCTCTTGCCGATAATGCGGTTCAGCGAGCGGGACAGATTGGCTTCGTTATGGGTCGACACCAGCTTGCCGGTGAACAGCAGGCCCCAGGTGGCGGCGTTGACGAACAGCGACGGGCTGCGCCCGAGGTGCGAATGCCAGTTGCCGTTGCTGATCTTGTCGCGGATCAGGGCATCGCGGGTCGGTTTGTCCGGAATGCGCAGCAGCGCTTCCGCCAGGCACATCAGCGCTACGCCTTCCTGCGAGGAGAGGGAGAACTCTTGCAGCAGGCCTTGCACCATGCCGGCGCGGCCGTTTGCACTTTTTTGGTTACGCAACTTCTCGGCGATGCCGTAGGCCATTTTGTGAGTAGCCTGAGCAAGATCGGCAGGTAATCGCGCCTGTTCGAGCAACATCGGCACCGCTTCGGTCTCCGGGCGACGATAGGCGGCGGTGATGGCGGCGCGGGTCACCGATTGCGGCAGAATTTGTTCGGCGAAATCGAGGAATGGCTGGTGTGACTCTTCCTGCGCTTGCGGCATAATGTCGTCCGCTTCAGGCTGGCCCACAGCGGCCAGCGCTGGAATTTCAGGAATATCGGTACCGCTCTCGAGACGCTCGAGGTAATTAAAGATGGCCTGCTTGATGAGCCAGTGCGGCGTGCGATCGATGCGCTGCGCGGCGCTCTTGATCCGGTCGCGTGTTGCCTCGTCGAGTTTCACGCCCATTGTGGTAGTGCCCATGCCTATCCAACTCCTGTGTTTAGAACCTATCCCATCAGGCTAGACAAACAGCAGGCTGGAAAGCCTGTTGGGATAGGTTCGTGTGATGTGTGGTGTCAAGAATGCAGACAATATCCTGCATGTTGCAACTTTGTGCAACCTTGTTAAATCAGGCGGATGAACGAAGTGTGAGTTTCATCGATTTTTTAACACAGGCAGTTGGCACGAATGTTGCGTTATTGAGCGAACGCGGCGGGGTTTATTACGCCGTAGGCGCTTTACCTTGCGGTATATGAGGGTAATAGCAGGGTGCAACTCATTTTGTTTGTCGTGAGTGCAACCTTTGAGCCCGGTAAATGTGACGCAGGGTAAACTTTGTGTAACTTTGTTGTTAAATATCTTGTTGGTTGATGAAAGGCTCATCTAGGATAACCGACGGTCAACAATTACGGGCAGAAACTATTTTACCTGCACTTGCTCGCAGGCTGCGCCACGTTCCGGCGCGGCGGCCAGTGAAATGCATTGCGCGTGGGTTTACCGGCGCCGGCTTGGCCGGAGCGAAACGCGAATAATAATGAAAGTGGAGAATTAAATGACAATGAGCACACCTATGCTGGTGACCTTCCTGGTGTACATTTTCGGGATGGTGCTGATCGGCCTGCTTGCCTACCGGGCAACCAACAACTTTGATGACTATATTCTCGGCGGTCGCAGTTTGGGCAGCGTGGTGACCGCGCTGTCCGCCGGCGCTTCCGACATGAGCGGCTGGTTGCTGATGGGCCTGCCGGGCGCCATCTTCCTCTCCGGCATCTCCGAAAGCTGGATCGCCATCGGCCTGACCATTGGCGCTTACCTGAACTGGAAGCTGGTGGCAGGAAGGCTGCGCGTACATACCGAAGCCAACAACAACGCCCTGACGCTGCCGGACTATTTCACCAGCCGCTTTGAAGACAACAGCAAGTTGCTGCGGGTGATCTCGGCCATCGTCATCCTGGTGTTCTTCACCATTTACTGCGCCTCCGGCATCGTGGCCGGCGCGCGCCTGTTCGAAAGCACCTTCGGCATGAGCTACGAAACCGCCCTGTGGGCCGGCGCCGCGGCGACCATCCTCTATACCTTCATCGGCGGTTTCCTGGCGGTGAGCTGGACCGACACCGTGCAGGCCAGCCTGATGATTTTCGCGCTGATCCTGACCCCGGTGATCGTGATCTTCGCCGTTGGCGGCATCGATACCTCGATGCTGGTGATCCAGGCACAGAACCCGGCCAACCTTGACATGCTGAAGGGGCTGAACTTCGTCGCCATCCTGTCGCTGCTGGGTTGGGGCCTGGGCTACTTCGGCCAGCCGCATATCCTGGCGCGTTTCATGGCGGCGGATTCTCACCGCACCATCCGCAGCGCGCGTCGCATCAGCATGACCTGGATGATCCTGTGCCTGGCCGGCACCATCGCCGTCGGTTTCTTCGGCATTGCTTACTTCGCCAATAACCCGGATCAAGCCGGTAACGTGTCGCAGAACGGCGAACGCGTGTTCATTGAACTGGCGATGTTGTTGTTCAACCCATGGGTGGCGGGCGTGCTGCTGTCGGCGATTCTGGCGGCGGTCATGAGTACCCTGAGCTGCCAGCTGCTGGTGTGCTCTAGTGCGATCACTGAAGACCTGTACAAGGCATTTCTGCGCAAAGGCGCCAGCCAGCGTGAGCTGGTATGGGTCGGCCGCGTGATGGTGCTGGTGGTGGCGTTGATCGCCATCGCGCTGGCGGCCAACCCGGAAAACCGCGTACTGGGCCTGGTGAGCTATGCCTGGGCCGGTTTCGGCGCCGCCTTTGGCCCGGTGGTGCTGATTTCGGTGATGTGGTCGCGCATGACCCGCAACGGCGCGCTGGCCGGGATGCTGGTCGGTGCGGTGACGGTGATCGTCTGGAAACAGTATGAATGGCTGGGCCTGTATGAAATCATCCCGGGCTTTATTCTGGGCTGTTTCGCCATCGTGGTTGTGAGCCTGATGGGCCGCCAACCTTCCGCCACCATGACCGAACGTTTCGATCAGGCGGAAGCCGAGTACAAAACGGTATAAAGCCGTTCGATGTCAGTCAGCAAGGGGCGCGCAGAGCGCCCCTTCTTTTTGCCTGTTCGCCACTGTCACTCAGCTGTAACACCTGGCGACATTTGATTAGAAAAAATCACGCTTGCGCCTCTTGTATTTCTTCTTGGCAGAATGATAATCACTCTCGTTGGTTTTTACGTTTCTTTACAGAGTTGCCGCCGCTCATTTTGAGTCAGTTTTCTCTGCCGCCGCGGTCTTTTCAGGGGTGTTTATTTATGTTTGTTCCCTTTCTTATCATGTTCCGCGAGGGGCTGGAGGCCGCGCTGATCGTCAGCCTGATCGCCAGCTACCTGAAACGCACGCAGCGCAGCCAATGGCTCGGTGCGGTGTGGATCGGCGTGATTGTCGCCGCGGCGCTGTGTCTGGCGCTCGGCATCTTCATCAATGAGACCACCGGCGAGTTCCCGCAAAAACAGCAGGAGCTGTTTGAAGGTATCGTGGCGGTGGTGGCGGTGCTGATCCTCACCTATATGGTGTTCTGGATGCGTAAGGTATCCAAATCGGTCAAGGTGCATCTGGAAGGGGCGATCGATCAGGCGCTTAACGCCGGTAAAGGGCAGGGTTGGGCGTTGGTGGCGATGGTGTTCTTCGCCGTAGCGCGTGAAGGGCTGGAGTCGGTGTTCTTCCTGTTGGCGGCGTTTCAGCAAGACGTGGGTGCCGCGGCGCCGATCGGTGCGGTGCTCGGCCTGGTGGCCGCCATCGTGCTGGGCATGATGATTTACTGGGGCGGGGTGAAGCTGCACCTGGCCAAATTCTTCAAATGGACCAGCCTGTTCATTCTGTTCGTCGCCGCCGGCCTGGCCGCCGGGGCGATCCGCGCCTTCCACGAAGCCGGTCTGTGGAACCATTTCCAGGACATCGCCTTCGATTTCAGCGGCACCCTGTCGACCCATTCGCTGTTCGGCACTCTGCTGGAAGGCATTCTCGGCTATCAGGAAGCCCCAACGGTCAGCGAAGTGGCGGTCTACTTCCTGTATCTGATCCCGGCGCTGATTTTCTTTTTCCTGCCGCAGCGCTCGGAGCCGGCAGCGGCCCCGGCGCAACGTAAAATCAATCATTAATGTTTAATAGGGAATCTCGTATGTCTACTCCGTTATTTCGCCGTAAGGCGTTGCACGCAGCATTACTGGCTATCCCGGCGTTTGCGCTGAGCATCGACGCCTTGGCGGCGGACGTGCCGCAGGTCAAGGTCACGGTCAACGACAAGCAGTGCGAACCAATGCAGCTGACGGTGCCGGCCGGCAAGACGCAGTTTGTGGTGCACAACACCAGCCAGAAAAACGTCGAATGGGAAATCCTGAAAGGGGTGATGGTGGTGGAAGAGCGCGAGAACATCGCGCCGGGTTTCACCCAGAAAATGACCGCCACGCTGGAAGCGGGCGAATATGACATGACCTGCGGGCTGCTGAGCAATCCGAAAGGCAAACTGATTGTCACTGCGGCGGCCAACGGCGCTACCGACGGCAAGCCGAGCGCGCTGGATCTGGTTGGCCCGATCGCCGAATACAAAGTCTACGTCACCAAAGAAGTCGATGGGCTGGTGAAACAGACCAAGCTGTTCACCGACGCGGTGAAGGCCGGTAACGTGGAGCAAGCGCGCAAGCTGTACGCGCCGACCCGCCAGCACTATGAGCGCATCGAGCCGATCGCCGAGCTGTTCTCCGATCTGGACGGCAGCATCGACGCCCGCGAAGACGACTACGAGAAGAAATCGGCGGACCCTAACTTCACCGGTTTCCACCGTCTGGAGAAGGCGCTGTTTGCCGACAACTCAACCAAAGACATGGGCGCCTACGCCGATCGCCTGTACCACGACACCGTCGAGCTGCAAAAGCGCGTGAGTGAACTGACCTTCCCGCCGAGCAAAGTGGTGGGCGGCGCAGCCGGGCTGATCGAAGAGGTGGCAGCCAGCAAGATCAGCGGTGAAGAAGACCGCTACAGCCGCACCGACCTGTGGGACTTCCAGGCCAACGTCGACGGCGCACAGAAGATAGTCAACCTGCTGCGTCCTTTGCTGGTCAAGGCCAATAAGCCGCTGCTGGACAAGATCGACGCCAACTTCAAAACCGTGGACACCATCTTGGCGAAGTACCAAACCAAAGACGGCTATGAGTCCTATGAGAAGCTGACCGATGCCGATCGCAATGCGTTGAAAGGGCCGATCACCACGCTGGCGGAAGATCTTTCCCAACTGCGCGGCGTGTTGGGTCTGGACTGAGGCATAAGGTTATGAGCAACAAGGCAGGCCCGAATAACGGGCCTCATCCGCACTCTCAGGGGGCGGCATCGCCTTCGCGGCGCCGTTTGCTGCAAGGGCTGGGGCTGGGCGCACTGGCACTGGGCGGCACCCGTCTGGTGCAGGCGGCGGACAAAGCGGCGGAGCCGTTGGCGACGCCGCAGGATGAGCGCTGGCAGAAGCAGCCGTTTTATGGCCGCCATCAGGCCGGGGTGCTGACGCCGCAACAGGCGGCGATGATGCTGGTGGCGTTCGATGTGCTGGCGACCGACAAAGCGGGGCTGGAGCGCCTGTTCCGGCTACTGACCGATCGCATCGCCTTCCTGACTCACGGCGGCAAGGCGCCGGAGGTGGACGCCAAACTACCACCGCTCGATTCCGGCATCATGGGGCCGGAGATTTACCCGGACAACCTGACCATCACCGTCTCGGTCGGCGCATCGCTGTTCGACGAACGCTTTGGTCTGCAGGCGCACAAACCGCTGAAATTGCAGAAAATGACCCGCTTCCCCAACGATGCGTTGGACGCCGGGCTTTGCCACGGCGACCTGCTGCTGCAGATCTGCGCCAACACCAACGAAACCGCTCTCCACGCGCTGCGTGACATCATCAAGCACTCGCCGGATCTGCTCAGCGTGCGCTGGAAGCGGGAAGGGTTCATCTCCGCGCACGCGGCGCGCAGCAAAGGCAAAGAGACGCCGATTAACCTGTTGGGGTTCAAAGACGGCACCGCCAACCCGAAAACCGACGACAAACCGCTGATGGATAAGGTGGTGTGGGTCGGCGACAGCGTCGGCGAACCGGCGTGGACGGCGGGCGGCAGCTATCAGGCGGCGCGTATTATTCGTTTCCGCGTCGAGTTTTGGGATCGCACGCCGCTGCAGGAGCAGGAAACCATTTTCGGCCGCGAGAAGCACAGCGGTGCGCCGCTCGGCATGAAGCATGAACATGACGAGCCGAATTACGCGAACGATCCCGACGGTAAGGTGATCCCGATGGACGCGCACATTCGCTTGGCTAACCCACGCACGCCGGAAAGCCAAAGCAACCTGATGCTGCGGCGCGGCTACAGCTATTCCCTTGGCGTCTCCAATGCCGGGCAGTTGGAAATGGGGCTGCTGTTCGTCTGTTATCAGGCCGATCTGGAGAAAGGCTTCCTGACGGTGCAAAAAAGGCTGAACGGCGAAGCGTTGGAGGAATACATCAAGCCGATTGGCGGCGGATATTTCTTCGTGCTGCCGGGCGTGAAAGAGAACGGTGACTATCTGGCCAGCGGCCTGCTTAAGGCCTGAACCCGGAATGACGAGGCGGGATCGCCTGCCTCGTTTTACTTTGTTTTGCCTGCCGTAAGGAAGATTGAGCGTCGAAAGTCAATTCGACACCTGGCCTATGGATTAAAAAACACGCACCGCCGCGTTTTTTGGTTGTGCAAAATTTAATCAGGAAACCAAAGTGTCATTCGCGGTTTTTAATTGTAATTTGTTGAAATTTATATGTTAAAAATTTTTATGGAATGACGTGTCGCGCGTGATATAGTGTTTTAACGATAACTAAAAACAAAACATATAAAATTTTTTTACATTTTAGTAACGCGACAGGATTGAATGTCATTATACTGTAATCATCTGGCGGTAGTTTTCACACGGTGCACAGCTTGAAGCTGTAAATATCACTGCGGGGATCGCTAATGGTAAAGTCCTTGGTTGGGCTGGAAAGAAAAAATAACACATCTCCCCTGATTTCTCGTTGTAACGAGGGTTCTCTCTCCGACTCTCTTTTACCGGCAACTCCGCACTCTTATCGCTACCGAATCTCACCACTTTTTACTCCACGTTTATTGATGCAGTCCGCGTTGTCCCGTGAAAAAACGGCGCTTAAGCGTTGCCGTCAATTCACATTGTCCCTTGGCTCTCATTGGCTCGGAGGAGGCCAAAACCTAATACGTGTGTGAAACATAATCGCACGGCCTGGCCGTTGCGGTAGGTGAAACAAACTGTAAGGTGCCACTATGGGTAGACAGAAAGCAGTGATCAAAGCACGTCGTGAAGCGAAACGCGTTATTCGTCGTGACGCTCGTAGTCATCGCCAGCTGGAAGAAGAGTCTGTGACCTCGCTGGTGCAAATGGGGGGAGTCGAGTCTATCGGCATGGCGCGAGACAAGCGCGATAGCTCACCCATCGAGGCTAGAACCGAAGCTCAGGGTCATTACTTATCAGCCATAGAGAATAAGCAGCTGATCTTCGCCACCGGCGAAGCGGGCTGTGGCAAAACATTTATCAGCGCCGCCAAGGCGGCGGAGGCGCTGATCCATAAAGAGGTGGATCGGATTATCGTTACCCGTCCTGTTTTGCAGGCGGATGAAGACCTCGGTTTCTTGCCGGGGGATATCTCCGAGAAGTTCGCCCCTTATTTCCGCCCGGTGTATGACATTCTGGTACGTCGTTTAGGATCTTCCTTTATGCAGTACTGCCTGCGCCCGGAAATCGGCAAGGTAGAGATTGCACCGTTTGCGTACATGCGCGGACGCACCTTCGAAAATGCGGTCGTTATCCTGGATGAAGCCCAGAACGTGACCGCCAGCCAGATGAAAATGTTCCTGACCCGCCTGGGGGAAAACGTGACGGTTATCGTTAACGGCGACGTGACCCAGTGCGACCTGCCGCGCGGCGTGAAATCCGGCCTCAGCGATGCCCTGGAACGCTTCGAAGAGGACGAGATGATCGGCGTTATCCGCTTTGAAAAACAGGACTGCGTACGCTCCGCTTTGTGCCAGCGCACGCTCAACGCTTACAGTTAACCTATCCGCTAATGGAAAGGCCGCTTCGGCGGCCTTTTTTATCTCCGCAATTTCCTCTCTCGTTTAACCTTTGTGTAAATTATTGTGGTTTTCTGTATAGATTTTCGTTGAGTTAGCGTTAATGATTAATGGGTTCCAGATTGGCGCGCAATTTGCCTGTGCCGCCAAAAGGACATTATCTGGGGTGTGCGCCGCGCGGCGCATAGCGTGTGGGTTCCTTGATGCGATTCAAACATGAAATACATCATTCTGATTTTGCTTATTTTATGCGTCGTCTATGTGCATTACCGCGGACGGGTGCGCTACAACGTGTGGCGACAGCTGTCTGACCATTCTACCTTTACCGCACCGTTGAACGTTTTCATGTATCTGTTTTCCCGTGTGCCGACTACGCCGTATCTGAAGCCGGAGCAGTTCCCTGAACTGGCGGTACTGCGGGAGAACTGGGAAACCATCCGCGACGAAGGACAGAAGCTGATGGAGATCCAGCAGATCAAAGCGTCCGATCAATTCAACGATGCCGGTTTCAACTCGTTCTTCAAGACTGGTTGGAAACGCTTTTATCTTAAATGGTATGAAGACAGCCATCCTTCCGCCATGACCCTGTGCCCGCAGACCACGGAACTGCTGCGCAGCCTGCCTTCGGTCAAGGCGGCGATGTTCGCCGAACTGCCGGACGGCAGCCGGTTGCCGCGCCACCGCGATCCTTACGCCGGTTCGCTGCGTTATCACCTGGGGCTGATTACTCCCAACGATGACCGCTGCTTCATTGAGGTGGACGGCGAACGCTACAGCTGGCGCGACGGTGAAGGCGTGATGTTCGATGAAACCTATCTGCACTATGCGGAAAATCAGAGCGGGCAGAATCGTCTGATCCTGTTCTGCGACATCGAACGGCCGATGCGCTACCGCTGGGCACAGGCGGTTAACCACTGGCTGGGGCGCAATCTGATGAGCGCCGCCACCGCGCCGAACGAAGAGGGCGATCGTACCGGCGGCGTCAACAAGATGTTCAAATACATCTATGCGATACGCCGGGTGGGGAAACGCTTGAAGGCCTGGAACCGCACCGGTTATTACATCATCAAGTGGATTTTGTTCGGGGGGATCGCCGCGGCGATATTCTTCTCGGTATAACGAAGGCAGGGGCGCACAGAGTGCGCCCCTTTTTGATCAGGCGAAGATAGTCATCATGTAGGCGGCGAACAGCGCCAGGTGGGCGGTGCCGTTCAGCACGTTGGTGCGTCCGGTCGAGAACGACAGCTGGCACAGCAGCAGCACCGTCAGCATCACCACGATATGCGGCGTTTGCAGGCCGAAGATCAGCGTCTGCCCGGTCAGGGTGGCGATGATGGTCACCGCCGGCACGGTCAGGGAGATGGTCGCCAGCACCGAACCGAAGAACAGGTTCATGGCGCGTTGCACCTGATTGTTCAACACGGCGCGCAGCGCGCCCAGACCTTCCGGCGACAGGATCAACAGCGCCACCAGGAAACCGGTGAACTGCGCCGGTGCATTCATCTTGGTCAGCAGGCCTTCCAGCGGATTGGCGTTGAACTTGGTGACGGCGATCACTGCGATCAGGTGCACGATGAGCCAGGCGGCGTGCCAGGCGCTGCTGTGCGAAGAGGGCTTGCCGTGATGCGGATCGCCATCGTCGTCTTCATGCTCGTACACGAACAGGCTCTGATGGGTTTTGGTCTGGATCACCAGGAACACGCCATACATGGCGGCGGATATCAACGCCACCAGCAGCGCTTGCCCGGTGCTGAAGTTGCCGCCAGGCAGCGCGCTCGGGAACACCAGCACGATCACCGCCAACGGGAAAATCGCCATCAGATACTGTTTGATGCCGCCGAGGTTGACGTACTGGGTGGCGAACTTGCGCCCGCCGAGGAGCAGCGCGAAACCGACCAGGCCGGCGGAAACGATCATAATGATGGAATACAGCGTGTCGCGCATCAGCGCCGGTGCGGCGTCGCCGGTGGCCATCAGCGCGGAAATCAGGCTGACCTCGAGGATCACCACCGACAGGCTGAGGATCAGCGAGCCGTAGGGTTCGCCCAATCGGTGGGCCAGCACGTCGGCGTGGCGCACCACGCTGAAGGCGCTGCTGAGGATCCCCACCAGCGCGAGAATATTGATGCCGACGATTAGCGGAAAGTTATCGGTGCTACCCCATAGATTTAGCACTACCAACGCGGCGATAGGGAAGATCAGAGAGTATTCGGTGTGGCGAGATTTGGTGGATCGGCCAGGATCGTGTTGCGACTTCATGAGGGTGGCACTCCTTCTCAAACAGCGTAGCCCGTCAGCGCCGGTTGCCGTGATACGGCAACTCTGCGTTTCCAGTAGGTATTTTATATTAGGATACACCCACGGCGCCGGTGTGATGTTGTTTTTATCTGAGAAAGCAATTGCTTGCTTTATGTGATCAGGGTAGCAAAAAAACCGCACGGGGTGCGGTTTTATTTACTTACTTTTACGCAATAACGCCAAGTTTTAACGTTAGATTTGAGAAAAGTCACGTTTACTTGTTTAGTACTCGGTTAATCAAGGAAAATGAGACGATCAGTCGTCAATATTATCCATGATTTCATGCCGTTTATTGTGGTAACCCTCTTCATTTAGCCCCTCACGCCAGTAAGGCACAGCATAAAGACGATTACGATCGCATTGACGTTCACGGCGTAGGTAGCGGCGCAGCTCTACCACCAGGCGATCTTCACCGGCGAGCCAGAAGTGGGTATCGCTCTGCGGCACGGATTGCGCGCGGAACCGAGCGACCAATTCGTCGGTTTTCTCTGTGCCGCCGACAACCCAATTCACCTCAACGCCGGCAGGCTTTTTCAGGTCAATGACGTCAGCGTTGCTGTCGACGCGGACGAAAGCGCGTCCGGCGCTGTGCGGCGGCAGGTTTTCCAACAGCGCGGCCAGCGCAGGCAGTGAGGAGGGATCGCCCGCCAGGGAGTAGAAATCGGCGGCCGGCAGCATCGGTTTGGGGCCGCCTGGGTTGCTGATGCCGATTTTATCGCCGGCTTTCGCCTGGCGCGCAAAGTCGACCGCCGGGCCCTGATGGTCATGAATGGCGAACTCGATGTCCACTTCCGCCAGTTCCGGGCGCACGGCGCGGATGGAATAGGTGCGCACGATCGGGCGTACGGCATCTGCGGCCCAACGCGGGCCGTTTTCGGTCAGCGTCGGCAGGTCCGGCTGCGTCTGGCCGGCGAGCGGCAAAAAGACTTTGATGTGTGCAGCGGCGGCATTGGCCGGGTAGTAACGCAGATCGGGGGCGGTAAAGGTAATGCGGCGCAGGTGCGGCGTAATGTCCTGTACGCGGCTGACGGCGATCAGGTAGGGGGCGCGTGAGCGAGGGGCTTCGGTAGTCACGGGGATCTCCTTATAGTTCGTTTGGCGGTGAGTATAACATGTCGTTTGATAATGAGAATTGTTTGCTAATTGAGACGAAACCGCATGTGGGCTAGGCTTAAGGTTCACTCATCCTGAAAGGGGAGGCCATATGCCCTACCACAGCACGAACGACTTGCCGGACAATGTGAAGCATGTGCTGCCGGAACATGCGCAGGCGATCTATAAAGAAGCGTTCAACAGCGCCTGGCAACAATACCGCGATCCCGATGACCGGCGCGGTGACGACAGCCGTGAAGAGACGGCGCATAAGGTGGCTTGGGCGGCGGTCAAGCAAAGCTATCGTAAGGGCGATGACGAACGTTGGCATAAAAAGTAACGAATTATCACGCAGCAAAAATCGCGCAGACATTATGTGGAGCCCGGCAATTAATATTATTGCTGCTCAGTACAAATACTTTTTCACTTTAACGCCGCTTTGTAACTTGATTGCACGTCAGGAAAAGAATAAGGTCATTCTTATAAGGCGCGGTGATTGAATTAATAAAAATCCGCAGCCGAAAATAAAACATCAAAGGTTCAGCAGTGGCGAGGGAAGGCGAGAAATCGTATTCCCGGGAGGTAATATCAGTGTTAACGCGAGATTTTCTGCAAAAAGCGGATTGCAAAACTGCATTCGGCGCTATTGAGGAGTCGTTGTTGCTGACGCCTGAACAGCGTGCAGCCTCGTTGGATTGCACCTTATCGCGCCGGCCGGGTCACAGCCCCGTATGGATATTCGGTTACGGTTCGCTGATGTGGAACCCGGTTTTCGAATCGGAAGAAGTGCGGCCGGCCAAGCTGCAGGGTTGGCACCGGGCGTTCTGTATGCGCTTGACCGCCGGGCGCGGCACGCTGCATCAGCCGGGGCGCATGCTGGCGTTGAAGGCCGGCGGCCACACTACGGGCCTGGCCTTTCGCTTGCCGGAAAGCAAACTGCGTGAAGAGTTGGAGCTGCTTTGGAAGCGCGAAATGGTGACCGATTGCTACGTGCCGACCTGGTGCGAGCTGCAGTTGGATGGCGGCGAGAAGGTTACTGCGTTGGTATTCGTGATGAACCCGCAGCATCCGCTGTTTGAAGAAGACACCAGCTACCAGGTGATCGCGCCATTGATCGCCAGCGCCAGCGGCCCGCTGGGCACCAACGCGCAATATCTGTTTGCGCTGGATAACGAGTTGAAGCACCACGGCATGCAGGATGATTGCATCGGCGATCTGGTGCGCTGCGTGCAGCAATGGCTGCAGCAGAACCGCACCGGCGGCATCGGCAGTGAGGCCACCGCCTGAGGCTGCTGCGGGAATGCGAACGGTGAGGGGCTCAGCATGCTGAGCCCTTTTTTTATATCTAATGCCTATATTTAATAACTTTAATTTGCACAGTGATTGAAGGCATGTTTTTATTGTGGTTATCTATCCCTTTATTTTTAAAGTCATTCGCTGTTTTTTGTCAGTTTCCCATCCCCTATGCGAAGCAGAATGATCGACTTAGTATTAAATTGCATAAGTAAAGGTTATTTCTTATTTGTTCAGCCCCGCGGGACTCCGTATCAATATGGCTAACGCTACTGGAAGAAACAGGGAGACGGGGATGAACTTTCAACAATTAAAAATTATTCGTGAATCGGCGCGCTGCAACTACAACCTGACCGAGGTCGCCAATACGTTATTTACCTCGCAGTCCGGCGTCAGTCGGCATATTCGCGAGCTGGAAGAAGAGCTGGGCATCGAAATATTCATTCGCCGGGGCAAACGGCTGCTGGGCATGACCGAGCCCGGCAAAGAGCTGCTGGTGGTGGCGGAGCGCATTCTCAACGACGCCAATAACATCCGTCGCCTGGCGGATGTCTTCAGCAGTAACGACTCGGGCCAGCTGCATATCGCGACGACGCACACCCAGGCGCGCTATAGCCTGCCGGGGGTGATCAAAGAGTTTCGCGCGCTTTATCCGCGGGTGCGGGTGGTGCTCAATCAGGGCAGCCCTGAAGAGATCGTCTCGATGTTGGCCGCCGGCGAAGCCGATATCGGCATTGCCAGCGAACGGCTGATGAGCGACGAATCGCTGGCGTCGTTCCCATATTACCGCTGGCATCACACCATTCTGGTGCCGGAAGGGCACGAGTTGACGCGTCAGCCGCAGGTGACGCTGGAGATGCTCAGCACTTTGCCGCTGATCACTTACCGGCAGGGCATTACCGGGCGCGCGAAGCTGGATGCGGCGTTCAAAGCGGCGGGCCTGACCCCGGACATCGCGCTCAGCGCACAAGACTCCGACGTGATTAAAACCTATGTCGAACTGGGATTGGGCGTGGGCGTGCTGGCGGACATGTCGTATGAAAAAGAGCGCGATCGCGGGTTGGTCAGCCTCAATGCCGAGCATTTGTTTGAACCCAATACGGTATGGCTGGGCCTGAAACGCAGCCAGCTGCAGCGCAACTATGCCTGGCGCTTTATCCAACTGTGCAACCCGACGCTGTCGCTGACCGAAATCAAAGACAAGGTCTTCTCGTCGCAGCTGGACGCGGTGATTGATTACCAGATTTAACCGATAAGCGGCAGGCAATTCCTGCCGCGCATTCTGCATTGCCCGCCTAATAATCAAAACCCCATCTATATACATAAAAAGAATATCTATAGTGATTTAAGTACCTTCAGCTGCCGATCGCGCTCGCATACACTCGCAAAATTATTATAAATTCCATCCGCTTGGAGAGTTTCAGATGAAAGCGCTCGTTCCTTCTTTGCTGTTTTTGGCCGTGGCGGCCAGCGTTAACGCACAGGCGGCGACGCCGGCCAACACGTTGGTGATCGCACAGTCTATCGATGACGTGGTCAGCTTTGACCCGGCCCAGGGATTTGAGTTAACCACGGTGCAGTCGTTCAACAGCCTGTATCAACGTTTGATCCAGTCCGATCCGCACAACCCCATCGATCTCAAGCCGACTCTGGCCAGCAGCTGGCAGGCCGGCGCCGATAACCGCAGCCTGACTTTCAGCCTGCGCTCGGACGCTAAATTCGCCAGCGGTAACCCGCTGCGGCCGGAGGACGTGATCTTTTCGCTTTCACGGGTGGTGAAATTGAATCTGGAGCCGTCGTTTATCCTAACGCAGCTGGGCTGGAACGCGAAGAACGTGGATCAACACCTGACCAAGGTGGATGACCATACGGTAAAAATCAGCTGGAGTGAAAACGTCAGCCCGGCCTTCGTGCTCAGCCTGCTGTCGGCGCCGGTATCCTCGATTGTCGACGCCAAAGAGGCGCTGGCGCACCAGCAGGGCGACGATCTGGGGCACCAATGGTTGAACAGCCACTCCGCCGGCAGCGGCCCTTACAAAATTCGCACCTATGTGCCGCACGAAGTGGTGGTGCTGGACGCGAACCCCGGCTCGCCGGAAGGGGCGCCGACGTTGAAAACCATCCTGATCAAAAACGTGCCCGATCCGGCCGCGCGCCGTTTGCTGATTGAGCAGGGCGATGCCGATATCGCCCGCAACCTGGGGGCGGACCAAATGGCGGCCCTGAAGGGCAAGCCGGGCGTCAAACCGTTGGCCATTCCTTACGCCTCGCTTTATTACCTGCAGTTCAACGCCAAGGCGTCGCCGGCGCTCGGCAACCCGGCATTTTGGGAGGCGGCGCGCTGGCTGTTCGATTACCAAGGCATCGCCGACGATCTGCTGAAAGGGCAGTTCCAGAGCCATCAGGCATTCCTGCCGGACGGTTATCTGGGCGCGCTCAAGGATCAGCCGTACAGCTTCAATCCACAGAAAGCCAAAGAAATACTGGCCAAAGCGGGGCTGAGCAACGTCAGTTTCCGTCTGGACGTCAACAACCAGCCGCCGTATCTGGATATCGCTCAGGCGCTGCAGGCCAGTTTTGCTCAGGGCGGCGTGAAGGTCGAACTGGTGCCGGGCATCAGCTCGCAGGTCTCCACTAAGGTGAAAACGCTTAACTACGATGCGACGCTGACCTCCTGGGGACCGGATTACTTCGATCCTAACACCAACGCGGCCGCCTTTGCCTACAACCCGGAGGACGGCAGCAAGACGCTGGCCTGGCGAGCCAACTGGCAGATCCCGGCGCTGAGCAAGTTGACGCTGGCCGCCACTGCAGAAAACGACACCGCCAAACGGGTGGCCGACTACCAGCAACTGCAGAAAGAGGTGCAGCAAAGCTCGCCGTTTGTCATCGGCCTGCAGGCGCGCAGCCTGATCGCAGTGCGTGACAACCTTAAGGGCTATGTGCAGGGCATCAACCCTGACATGGTGTTCTACAGCAAGGTCAGCAAGTAATGGCTGCTGACCTGTCCGCCAGCGCCGGGGCGGCCCGGCGGTATTGGCGCAGGGGCGGGCGGCTGCTCGGCGGCGCGCTGTCGCTGGCGTTAACGCTGCTCGGTCTGCTGCTGTTCACCTTCATGCTGTCGCACCTGGCGCCGATCGATCCGGCGCTGCAGGTGGCGGGCGATCACGCCAGCGAAGCCACCTATGCGCAGGTGCGGCACGAGCTGGGGCTGGATCAGCCTCTGCCGGTGCAATTTTGGCGCTATCTGGTGCACCTGGCGCATGGCGATCTGGGCATTTCGCGCATCACCGCCCAGCCGGTGTTGAGCGATCTGCTGCGTACCTTCCCGGCGACGGTGGAACTGGCCACCTGCGCCATTATCCTCGGCGCTCTCGGCGGCATTACGCTGGCGTTTCTGGCGGTGCTCAAACCAGGCAGTTGGCTGGATAACGCGGCGCGCTTGCTGTCGCTGATCGGTTATTCGGTGCCGATTTTCTGGTTGAGCCTGCTCGGGCTACTGCTGTTCTACGCCACGCTGCACTGGTCGGCGGGGCCGGGGCGGCTGGATGACATTTACTTGTACAGCATGGAGCCGCGTACGGGTTTCGTGTTGATTGACAGCTGGCTGTCCGGCGATCGCGAAATGTTCTACAACGCCATCAGCCACCTGTGGCTGCCGGTGGTGGCGCTGGCGCTGCTGTCGATGGCGGGTATCACCCGGCTGCTGCGCGCGGCGATGCTGGAAGAATGCAACAAGGAATACGTGACGCTGGCGCGCTCCAAGGGCGCCGGCCGCCTGCGCATTCTGCTGCGTCATGTGTTCCCCAACGTGCTGGGCACGCTGATCACCGTACTGTCTCTCTCCTACGCCAGCCTGCTCGAGGGCGCGGTATTGACCGAAACGGTGTTCGCCTGGCCCGGCGTCGGGCGTTACCTGACCTCGGCGCTGTTTGCCGCCGACACGCCGGCGATCCTCGGCGCCACGCTGCTGATCGGCACCTGTTTCGTGCTGTTGAATGCGCTGGCTGACGCCTTGACCTATTTAGTGGATCCGCGAACCCGATGAGCCAATATCTCTCTGAACACGAACCGCAAAGCGAGCCGGCCGTCGGTTACCGCCGCGGTCGGCGCCTGACCACGCTGACGCTGGGCGCGGCGCTGGTGGCGATCCTGATCGTCACCGCGCTGCTGGCTCCGTGGCTGGCGCCTTTCGACCCCAATCTGCAGCATATCGAGCTGCGGTTACTGCCGCCTTCCGCCGCACATTGGCTGGGCACCGACGGCTTCGGCCGCGACTTGCTCTCCCGCGTGATTTACGGCGCACGGCCGACGTTGATCCTGGTGTCGTTGATTCTGGTGTTGACCATTCCCATTGGTCTGCTGGTCGGCATTTGCGCCGGTTATCTCGGCGGCTGGGTAGAGCGTATTTTGATGCGTCTGACCGACATTTTCCTGTCGTTGCCGAGCCTGGTGATCGCGCTGGCGTTCGTGGCGGTCATGGGGCCGGGGCTGATGAACGGCGCGCTGGCGTTGGCATTGACCAGCTGGCCGGCCTTTGCCCGCCAAGCGCGGGCCGAAACCCTGGCGCTGCGCCGCAGCGACTACCTGGCGGCAGCGCGTATGCAGGGCATCAACGGGCTGCGGCTGATGGTCGGCCACATTTTGCCTTTATGCCTGCCGAGCGCGGTGGTGCGCGCGGCGTTGAGTCTGGGCGGCATCATCTTGTCCGCCGCCGGTCTGGGGTTCCTCGGCATGGGCGTCGCGCCGCCGACCGCCGAATGGGGATCGATGGTGGCCGAAGGCAGTAAAGTGATTTTCGACCAATGGTGGGTCGCCGCCGCACCGGGCGGGGCGATCCTGTTCGCCAGCCTGGCGTTTAACCTGCTGGGCGATGGCCTGCGCGACAAAATGGATCCTCGTCATGGGCACTGATAACACCTTATTGACCGTTGAACGTTTGGCGATCGGCGTGCCGGGGCCGCAGCCGGTGGCGCTGGTGAAGAATATTTCGTTCAGCATGGGGCGGGAGCGACTGGCGCTGGTCGGTGAGTCCGGCTCCGGCAAATCGTTGACCGCGCGTGCGCTGATGGGGCTATTGCCGCCGCCGTTGCAGCTGCAGGCGCAGCGCCTGACGTTGGGCGATGAAGACTTGACGCGCCTGAGCGAACGCCAGTGGAGCCGCCTGCGCGGCGACCGGGTGGCGATGGTGATGCAAGATCCCAAACATGCGCTGAATCCCAATCAGCCGATCGGCCGTCAGGTGGAGGAACCGCTGGTGCTGCATGCCAAGCTAAGCCGCGCCGAGCGGCGTGAAAAAGTGCTGGATATGTTGGCGGCGGTGGGGTTGCCCGATCCGGCGGCGCTGTGTGGCCGTTATCCGCATCAGCTCTCCGGCGGGATGGGGCAGCGGGTGATGCTGGCCATTGCGTTGATCAACGATCCGCAGCTGTTGATTGCCGATGAACCCACGTCGGCGCTGGATCACCAGATGCGCGATCAGGTGCTGCAACTGATAGACAATCTGGTGGCGCAACGCAACATGGGGCTGATCCTGATCAGCCACGATTTGCAGCAGGTGGCGCACCACTGCGAGCGGGTGCTGGTGATGTACAAAGGCGAGCTGTTGGATCAACTGCCGGCAGCAGAGCTGGCGCAGGCCACGCACCCTTATACTCGCACGCTGTGGGCGTGTCGGCCGAGCCGCGAGACGCGCGGCAAACCGCTGCCGGTACTGGACCGCGCGCTGTTGGAGACGTTGAAATGAGCGTAATTGCACTGGAGAACCTCAGCGTCAGTCACCGTCAGGGCTATGAACAGCGCACCGTGGTGCACGACGTTAACCTGCGCATCGAACCGGGCGAGTGTTTCGGCCTGGTGGGGCCTTCCGGCTGCGGCAAGTCCTCGTTGCTGTGGGTGCTGGCCGGGCTGAACGACAGCTGGCGCGGCGGTTTTGAACTGCTCGGGCGGCAGCTACAACCGGGGCAGGCATTTACCGGCGAACTGCGGCGCGAGGTGCAGATGGTGTTTCAAGATCCCTATGCTTCGCTACACCCTAAACACCGGCTGTTGCGTACGCTGTCGGAACCGCTAAAACTGCTGCAGGAAAGCGACATCGAACGCAAAATCGGCGCGGGCTTTCGCCAGGTGGGGTTGGATCCGCGCCTGCTGGATCGCTATCCGCATCAGCTATCGGGCGGGCAGCGGCAGCGCGTGGCGATCGTGCGCGCATTGCTGCTGCGGCCGAAGCTGTTGCTGCTGGATGAGCCGACCTCGGCGCTGGACATGTCGGTGCAGGCGGAAATCCTTAACCTGCTTAACGAGCTGAAACAGGCGGGCGATCTGACTATGGTGCTGGTCAGCCACGATGCGGACGTGATTGACCACATGTGCGATCGTTCGGTGGCAATGGCGCACGGCCGCATCATCGTTTAACCCTATGCCCGCCAACGTGGCGGGCATATCCATCTTGGTAATAAATAAAGCAATTTATCGTCGTTCTTCTGTTAATTCTTACCCTCTACACTCGTCAAACAGCGCAACCGCGTGATTGTGGAGAGTGTATCGATGAAACGGTTAATCCCAACCTTGTTGTATGGCGCGCTGGCGGCCGCTTTCGGTGCGCAGGCCGCCACCCCGCAGGATACCTTGGTGGTGGTCAGTTCGCTGGAGGGCATTATCAGCCTCGATCCGGCGGAGAGCTTTGAAACCGTCAGCTCGGCCAATCTGGTCAACCTCTATCAGCGCCTGGTGGCGCCGGATCGCGCCGCGCCGCAAAAGCTGGCGCCGGACGCCGCAGGCAGTTGGCAGGCGGGCGCCGATGGCCACAGCCTGACCTTTACCCTGAAACCGCAGCAACGTTTTGCTTCCGGCAATCCGCTGCGGCCTGAAGACGTGATTTTCTCGCTGGTGCGTGCGGTAAAGCTGAACAAGGCGCCGTCGTTTATTCTCGGTGAGTTTGGCTGGACGCCGGATAACGTTGAGCAGCAGCTGAAGAAGGTGGGGGATAACCAGGTGCAACTCACTTGGCCCGCCAACATCGGCAGCGAGCTGGCGCTGCGGCTGCTGACGGCGAACGTGGCTTCGATCGTGGATGAGAAGCTGCTGAACGAGCACGCGCAGCAGGGGGACTACGGTAACGCCTGGCTGCGCAGCCATTCCGCCGGCGGCGGCCCGTATCGGGTAAATAACTATGTGCCGCATGAGGCGCTGCTGTTTGGCCGCAACGATTACGCGCCGTCGCCGGCAAGGTTGAAAACGGTGCTATTCAAGAACGTCAGCGACGCCGGCACCCGCCGTTTGCTGTTGCTGAAGGGGGATGCCGACGTGGCCTACGATCTGGGCGCCGACCAGTTCGACTCGCTGCGCAACGCGCCGGGCGTGCGCATCGAACAGGCCGATGCGCCCCGGATCTATTACCTCGGTTTCAACACCGGCAGCAAAGACAATCCGGCGCTGGGCAATCCGGCGTTGTGGCAGGCCGCGCGCTGGCTGGTGGATTATCAGAGCATCGCCGAGCAGCTGCTGAAAGGGCAATATCGCGTGCATCAGGCCTTCTTGCCGCAGGGATTGGACGGCGCGCTCGACGATCGGCCATTTAAGCTCGACGTAGACAAAGCCAAACAGATCCTGCGCGATGCCGGCATCGCTGAAGGTACGCGCATCGATCTTATCGTCATCAACCAACCGCCGTATACCGACATCGCGCAGGCGCTGCAGGCCAGTTTTGCGCAGGCCGGACTGCGGTTGGATATCCATCCGGTGGTGGAAAGCGATCTGTGGGGCAAGATGCGCGGCCGCGATTTTCAGGCGATCTTCACCTACTGGGGCGCCGACTACCTGGATCCGAACACCAACGCCAGTGCCTTTGCTTACAACGTGTCAGGCGGGCCGAAAACCTTGGCCTGGCGCACCCAGTGGGACATTCCCGCCATCAGCGCGGAAACGCGTGCCGCGGCTGCGGAAGGGAATAGCGCCGCGCGCAGCGCACGCTACGTCACGTTGCAACGGGAATTACAGGCCAGTTCGCCCTATGTGGTGGCGCTGCAGGGGCAAACGCTGGTGGCATTGCGGGACAATGTCGAAGGTGCCCGGCTGGATATCGCCAACAGCATGTTGTATCTGGATCGGGTCAGTAAGTGACGGCAACGCCGTGCGCCTGGCCGAGCTTTCTGTCGCGCCATAGGCCGACAGCGCGTGAAATCGCTTGCTGTTGCCACCACGAATCGTGAAATGTTGTGTCAGGGTGAAATAAAATGAAATTTCATAACGTGCTCATATGACGGTGGTAGATTGGCTTCGAAAGGCGGCGTTGTTTACGCCTTTCACCGCGGTCGTCCGCAATGATGCGGACACATCACGTCAGGAGAGATTATGGACAATAACGAAAAGGCTTCAGCAGCGCGCGCAGCAACCTTGCTTGCCACCGGTGAGGTGGTTACGCCGGAACAGTTTTATCAGGACAGCGACGGAAGCAACTGGGGGCCGGCGATCAACAAAGCGGCGGCGGCGGCGCTGCAAGCCGGCGGTACGTTGTCCCTGGGGAAGCGGGTGTATACGGTCGCCGGACACGTACTCATTCAGACGACAACGGACATCTACGGCGGCATCGGTTTACGGGTGGTCGGATTGGGGCGGGCGACCAAAATTGTCAAGACGGCAGACAGCAGTTACACCAACGAACAGGGCGAAACGAAGAAAGCGGTGATCGTGGTAAAAGGCTTCGCCAATCTGACGCTGCACGGCTTGACGTTGCGGGATGATACCGGCGTAGACGACACCCACGGCGTGTGGTTCAGCGACCGCAATATGACGAAGTTTGATATTCGCGACATTTACACCAAGGTCGGCGGTTATTCGCTATTTGTCTCGGGCGACATGTTCATCAACTGGCTGGTGAACGTGCAGATGGAGGCAAACGCCAATCGCCCGGGCGATGGGGTGCTGTGGATGGACAAGTCTGGCACCACCAATTTTATAGACGGCCTCTACGCCGCTCGCGCGAAGGGTACGGCGTTCAGAATTTCAGGGTTTTACTCTACTATCGGCTCGTTGGCTGCGGATGACTGCATCGGCGATATCTACTCTTTCAAAGATTTTAACGGCACGATCAATTCGTTGGGTTGCGAGAACCGCAACACGCAGCGCGCCGCCAATGTCAGCGTGCTGTCCACCAACTTTGCCCAAGGCACGATAGGCAATATCAATATCCAGGACGCGCAGAATGTGGAGAGCGGGGGCGTGTTGTGCCGATTCATCAACGAATCTCGTTGGGATATCGGTCAGTTGACTCTTTACAGCGGTTCTAAGACGCCTTTCCCGGTGGCGATCGCCGCCTGCAGCAACAATACCGAGGTAACCTTCAGTAACGTATACAACGGCGGCGTCCCGGTGGCCGGCAAAAGCACCGTCGATGTGACGTCGTTTTTAAGCGGGGTTGAAGCGATGTACAGTCTGGGCGAGCGGGGTATTGCCCCTTCCGCCTCCAGCAACCATTTGCCGCGCAATATATCGAAACAGCCATCGTGGACTTTTTTAGGCACCCTGACTGCGCCGGATCGGCAACCTACAACGCGCATTACTCTTCAACAGGGCGTAAGCACCAAGGTGCTGGCGTGCGATTTATATATCACGTTCGATCTGACCTCGCAGGCGACCGCCTTTGTCGTCAATAAAGGCAGCTATAGCGCGAAAGGCGCCTTTATGTTGCGTCGCACTGGGCCGTTGAGCTGCGAAATATATTACCGTGTCGAGAAAGATTTCGGCTTTGGCAGTTATCAGGTGCAGACTACACGCGGCAGCTACTGGCGGCCGGACGGCGTTTCGTTGAGCACGCCGCCCTCCGATGCGTTGGAAATCCGCAGCGATGAGGTGTTATCCACGACCAGACTCGCGGTGATCCAACCACTGGCCAATCCGACAACGGCCAGCACGGCGGAAGTGGCCGGATTGCTCAATCGGCTGATCGAGACACTGAAGAATTAACCGAATAACGCCGGCGCGTTCTGGCCGGCGTCCATCAAGAGCAGCAACCAGCCGGCGGCCGCCAAGGCGATGCCGAAAGGCTGCGGCGTTCGCCAGGCGCGACGGTTGCGTCGGCCGCGCGCCAATGCCATGCCTAATCCGAACATTGCCGCCAGGCAGACCAGCAGCGGCAATATTGTCCAACCGAGCCAGGCGCCCAGCGCGGCCAACAGTTTGAAATCGCCCTGTCCGATGCCGTTACGCCGCCGCACCTGCCGATAAAGCGCGTTGAGCAGCCACAATGCCCCGTAACCGGCCACGGCGCCGAGAACCGCGTCGTCAAGCGTTGCCCAGCGAGCGTCAAGATTGCACAGCAGCCCGCCCCACAGCAGCGGCTGGGTTAGCCGGTCCGGCAGCCACCGGTGACGCCCGTCTAGCCAGGCCAGGGCGATCAGCAGTGCCGCGGCCGGCGGTAACCACAGCCGGTGTGCTGCCGGCAGGTCGAAGGGCAACGCCGTCAACGCCAAACCCAGGGCCGTTAGCAGCAGTCTGCGGCGGCGCAATCTCGGCGGGCTGGCGCGCACGGCCGCCGTTCGCTCCAAGCGGGTGATGAGCGCGAAGGCGACCAGACCCGCCGACAGCAGCGCGGTGAAAAACAGCGCGTGCCACAGTGAGGAAATAAACATCAAGGCTCCGCCAGTCGTGAAACAGATGTTTAAAATAACGGCAAAATGCATATTTCATCGGGGTGAAATGCGGTGGATTGTGAGGAATGCGCAGTCGTACGCATCGCCACTTTACGTATTGCAGAGTGATACAATGCCTTGCGCGGTGGCGCTCAGCAGTGGTGTGCTGTGCTTTTTATCGGCAAAATCGACGCTAAAATGCGGTGAGTTCATTTGGCGGCGGGAATGGATCGGTAAATGGTGCAAGTGACGCTGTCACTGAAGCGCGATTGGGGTTTATCCTATTGTTTCTGCTCGTCAAGCCGTTAGGCTTTAAGAGAGAGGTGTCCCCGCCAGGCCGGGACGTAAGGTTTTTCAGATCTGCCGTGGGAAAGGCGGCAGCAAAGCAGTGGGTTGGCATGCTCCAGGAGGGAGGGAGGCCAACGGTGTCATGAAAGACGTGATTCAGGCAATACTTATCAAGACCAAAAAACGATTCTGGCGCCGACGCCAGACGGCGTGGCTGGCCGGGCCACTGGTGTGGCTGGCCGGCGCAGCGGCCGCGTGCGCCGAATCCCCGCCGGCGCCGGACAGCGTCATCTCTTCTGAACAGGCCGCCGCGGACCCAGCCGCGAATTTGCCGGAGTTGGGCGGTGCGCCCGACGATGCCGCGCGCGAGAAGCAGTGGGCCGAGATGGCCAAGCAACTCGGCGAAAAAGAGTTGAACAACGTTTCACGTCAACAGATGCGCAGCCGCGCCGAAGATTATTTGCTGGGCCAGGCGACCGGTGCGCTGCAGCAACAGGCGCAGGAGCTGTTGTCGCCGTTGGGTACCGCCAGGCTATCGCTGAAGATGAGCGGCGAGGGGGACTTTACCGGCAGCAACGGGCAGTTATTCAGCCCGCTGTACGACGTCGACGGATTGTTGACCTACAGCCAGATCGGCTGGCTGCAGCAAAGCGCCGGGGCGCTTGGCAATTTCGCGCTGGGGCAACGCTGGATCGCCGGCGACTGGCTGCTGGGGTACAACACGGCGCTCGACAGCGATTTTGCTCGGCAGCGCAATAGAGGCAGCGTCGGTGCGGAAGCCTGGGGGGATTATCTGCGTTTCTCCACCAACTATTACTACCCGCTGTCGGCGTTGTCGCAACAGCCCGGCGATGGGGTATTTTTCAGCCGTCCGGCGCGCGGTTACGACATCACGACGCAAGGTTATCTGCCGTTTTATCGCCAGATCGGCGGTTCGCTCAGTTATGAGCAGTATCTGGGCGATAATGTCGATCTGTTCGGCAGCGGCAAAAAACAAAACGATCCGCGCGCGATGCAGCTGGGGCTCAATTACACTCCGGTGCCGCTGGTGACGATGAAGGCACTGCATAAGATTGGCGCGGGCGGGCAGAGCCAGGATCAGGTCGAACTGGCGCTGAGCTATCGGCTCGGGGTACCGCTGGTGAAGCAGATTTCGCCGGAGTATGTGGCGCAGGCCAAGTCGCTGCGCGGCAGCCGCTACGATCCTATCGAACGCAAGAACGTGCCGGTGCTGGAGTTCCGTCAGCGCAAGTCGCTGCAGGTGTTCCTGGCTACGCCGCCCTGGAGCCTGCAGGCGGGGGAAACCGTGCCGCTGGTGCTGGAAATCAAGGCGCTGAACGGCATCACTCACGTCAGTTGGCAGGGGGATACGCAGGCGCTGAGCCTGACGCCGCCGCACAACGCCAACGATCCGCAGGGCTGGACAGCGATCGTGCCGCCGTGGGACGACGCGCCGGGCGCCGCCAACAGCTACCGCCTATCGGTCACGCTGGAGGATGATAAACAGCAGCGCGTGACGTCCAACTGGATAGAGCTGAAAGTGGCGCCGCCGCTGACGGCAACCGCCGGCGATGACGCGGGCCTGCCGCCGATCAAAACCCTGACGCCACCGCCGATCCCGGCGCAAACCGGGCCGCTGTACGGCGGCGATTAACCGTTTTTGCCCTGCAGCACCCATACGGCGGCCTCGACGCGGGATTTTAGCTTCATCTTTTTCAGCAGGTGTTTGACGTGTACCTTGACGGTGCTTTCAGTGATGGTCAGGCGACGGGCGATCAGCTTGTTTGGCAGCCCTTGGGCGATCAGCTTCAGGATATCTCGTTCCCGCGGCGTTAGTTGCTGAATATCACGATCGGCGCTGGGGCGGTTTTCCCGCAGGCTGGCGGCGAGGATCGGCGTCAGCGCTTCGCTCAGTACCATCTGCCCGGCTGCCGCCTGATGCAGCGCCTTCAGCAGATCCTCCGGCTCCATGTCTTTCAACAGATAGCCGTCGGCGCCGCGTTTGAGCGCGCTGACGACGTCATCTTCATGGTTGGACACGCTGAACACCACGATGCGCCCTGACAGGTCGGTTTGGCGCAGACGATCCAGCGTTTCCAGCCCGTTGATGCCGGGCATGTTCAGGTCGAGCAGGATCAGATCCGGATCGTGCTGCTCCGCCAGCGTGACCCCTTGTTCACCGTTGCTGGCTTCGGCAATGACCTGCAGACGAGCGTCCATGCCAATCAGCTGTTTTACGCCGTTGCGCAGCATCGGGTGGTCGTCGATCAGTAAGATGGTGGCGGCGGTTTCTGTCGTCATGGTGTCTCCGTTAGTCGATGGCGTGGTTATCTGGCGTGAAGCTGACCCGCACCTCAGTGCCGCCGCCGCTGCGCGGTAAAATGTCGCAGCGGCCGTGCAGGCTCTTGGCGCGATCGCGCATGATGATCAAGCCGTAATGGTCGGGGCGAGACGTCTCGGCCGGCAGGCCGCGTCCGTTGTCGCAGACGCTTAGGGTCACTTCGCCCCGTTTATTGATGACCTGAATGCTCACCTCACTGGCGGCGGCATGCTTAAGGATGTTGCTGAGCGCCTCGCGGGCGATCTGCAGCAGGTGAATGGCCTGATAGGCCGGAACCGTGCGTGGCCCCAGCTGGTAATCGAGGCTGATGGTCAGGCCCAGCTTGGGATTGAACTCCGCCACCGTCGATTGCAGCGCCGCCAGCAGGCCCGGTTCGGTCAGCTGCAGGCGGAAGGTGGTCAACAACTCGCGCAGCTGGCGATAGGCGCCGTTCAGCTCTTCACGCATCTGTTGCACCAGCGCCTGGCTGGCCGAAGAGAGCGTTTCTCCCTGCATCTGCAGACAGGCGATCTGCATTTTCAGGCAGGAGAGCGATTGGGCGATGGAGTCGTGCAGCTCGCGGGCGATCGCCGCCCGCTCCTCCATCAGCATCAGCTGCTGTTGGTGGTCGACCTGACGCTCGATGGCCAGCACGCTGGTCAGCTGTTCCACCAGGGTATTGATCAGTTGGCGATGTTCATCGTTCAGCGGTTGCTGCGGCGCATGCTGTGCCACGATCACGCCGTAGTCGCCGAGCTTGTCGCTCAGGCTCCAGCTCAGCGACGGATTGTCGGGATGCTGGCGGTGGCTGTCGTTCAGGCAGGCGCTGCACACCGGGTTATGGCAATGCTCCGGCCTTAGCGGTTGGTTGCCGCTCAGCTGCAGCAGCGGTTCCCGGCTGTCGTTTTCATACAGCCGCACCTGAATGGCGCGCAACGGCGTCAGGGTTTGCAGTTGGTTGAGCAGCGGCGTCAGGCGGCTGCACAACGGCTCGCTGGCGTGCAGCTGGCGGCTGGCGCGGTAGAGGAAGCTCAGCACCTGATTTTTCTGCTGCAGGTCGGCGGTCTTCTCGGCCACGCGCTGCTCCAGCCCACTGTAGGTCGCCGACAGCTCGTCGGACATGGTGTTCAATGCGCCGCCAAGCGACGCCATTTCATCCTGGTGGCCGCGTTGTGCATAGCGGCGGCTAAAATCGCCGCGGCCTACCGCCAAGGCCATCTCCACCAGTTGCCGCCACGGATGCAGCAACCGGCGCCGCAGGTAGCAGGTGGTGCCGATCAACAGCAGCAGGGTCAGCGCGATGAAGCCGGCCTGCACCAGCGTCACCATCAGCAGGCGGCGCTCGGTTTGCCTGTCGATATCCGAGACCAGCTTGTCCAGCAGCTGCACGAAGTGCGCCACCTGCGGGGCGGCATCGGCCGGGCGCTGCGCGCTGCGCAGGCGAGGTTGCAGAGTCTGTTGCCAGTAATCACGCAAGGCGTCGAACGGTTGCGTCAACCCTTCCTGCTCCACCGAACGCTGCAGATCGGGGCTGTTTTCGTCGCGCTCCAGTTCGCGGATCAACGTTTCATGCCGTTCATCCAGCGGCACCTGCGCCAGCAGTCGGTAGCTTTGCATACGCAGCGAGCCGGCTTTGTTGATGGCATGCGCGTTGCCCTGAATGCTTTGCGACATCCAGGCGGAAATCCCCATGCCGGCCACGCCCAGAATGCCCGACAGCAACATCAGCAGGGCGACCTGATTCACGATCGAAAGCGGGGCCAACAGGCGTTTCATAAGCGCGGGTTCCTGGCATTTGGCGCCGCTGAAGCTCAGGGGCGAAGGCGGCGACGAGGTAAATAAGTAACGATTCAGCCGTATTTTTGATTATCCCTGAGCATAACCCCATACCTCGAATGAAGTACCCATTAGTTTCCAGCAGGACGGTGAAGCGGTAAAAATGACGGAGTGATGCTTTCTAATGCATTGATTAAAAGTGATTTAATTTTTATTCGGGGTGTACCCCTAAGGGGATGAAGGCGCTATTTGTGCCGCCAACTACTTGCATTCGGGTTGATATACATCAACTTTGCCGCCGGGGCCGCCCCCTAGGGTGTGCGGAATGATCCCCCGTGTCTGAGGTTTTTATGTCGCAACTTGCAACGCCTTCATCAAAGAAAACCGGTGCGCTGATTCAGGACTGGCGTCCTGAAGACAGCGCCTTTTGGCAGCAGCGTGGCCATCGCATCGCCACCCGCAACCTGTGGATTTCCATTCCCTGCCTGCTGCTGGCCTTCTGCGTCTGGATGCTGTTCAGCGCCGTTGCGGTCAACCTGAACAAGGTCGGTTTCAACTTCACCACCGACCAACTGTTCCTGTTGACCGCGCTGCCGTCGGTCTCGGGCGCTATTTTACGCGTGCCGTATTCCTTCGTGATCCCGCTGTTTGGTGGCCGTCGCTGGACCGCCATCAGCACCTGCTTCCTGCTGGTGCCGTGCCTGTGGCTGGGGTTCGCGGTGCAGGACAGCAGCACGCCGTACAGCGTGTTCGTCATTATTTCCCTGCTGTGCGGTTTCGCCGGGGCGAACTTTGCCTCCAGCATGGCCAATATCAGCTTCTTCTTCCCGAAAGCGCGTCAGGGCGGTGCGTTGGGGCTCAACGGCGGTCTGGGAAATCTGGGCGTCAGCGTCATGCAACTGGTCGCGCCGCTGGCGATTTCTTTCAGCCTGTTTGGCCTGTTTGGCGGCACGGCGCAAAATCAGGCAGAGGGGGGGCAGCTGTGGCTGGAAAACGCCGCCTGGATCTGGGTACCGTTCCTGCTGGTTGCCACCCTGGCGGCCTGGTTCGGCATGAACGATCTGGCCGCGGCCAAGGCATCGCTGCGCCAGCAACTGCCGGTGCTCAAGCGTGGGCATTTATGGATGCTGAGTTTGCTGTACCTCGCGACCTTTGGTTCTTTCATCGGTTTCTCCGCCGGTTTCGCCATGCTGTCGAAGACGCAATTTCCGGACGTAGTGATCCTGCATTACGCCTTCTTCGGGCCATTCCTCGGTGCGCTGGCACGGCCAGTCGGCGGCGCGCTGTCTGACCGTTTCGGCGGCGTGCGGGTGACGTTGATCAACTTTGTAGTGATGGCCGTGTTCGCCGCGCTGTTGTTCCTGACCTTGCCGATGGCGGGTGAGGGCGGTTCGTTCATCGCCTTCTACGGTATCTTTATGGTGCTGTTTCTCACGGCGGGGCTGGGCAGCGGGTCGACTTTCCAAATGATCGCCGTCATTTTCCGTAAAATCACTGTCGATCGCGTGAAAGCGGCCGGCGGCAGCGACGAGAGCGCGCAGCGTGAAGCGGTGACGGACTCCGCCGCCGCATTGGGTTTTATCTCGGCGATCGGTGCCGCAGGCGGCTTCTTCATTCCCCAGGCATTCGGCACTTCGCTGGCGCTGACCGGTTCCCCGGCGGGGGCAATGAAAGTATTCCTGGTGTTCTATATCTTGTGTGTGGTCATCACTTGGGCGGTGTATGGCCGCAAGAAAAAGGCCTGAGTATCAAACGATTTTCTCAATCCCTCCCGACAGGGGAGGGATATTTCGCTCATTCCGAGTCATCTCTCCTCGCTCTCTCAGTGAAATTTTCTGCCTTTAGGTAAAATTCTCATCTCCGCTTGCCGTTTTTTTCTTTTTTTATAGTTATATCTCTCAATATGGGAATGTCTTCTCCCAAGCGTATTATATTATTTGCACGGTTTTTTCGTTTTGTTGAGAGTATTCTTACATTAAAAGATTAATGTCTTTCCCGCAGGTTAAATGAAATTTCTGGGAGGGTAAGGCATAATTAGTGCGATTGTTATAAAATCAGCAATAGGGTTTTGTCTTAGATGCTGCACGCGCCGTGTGGAATGTGTGACAGGGTTAAATCAGATAACTCTCATTCTGTTTTTTCCGGCTTTTTGTAGTCTATCTGACAATCCGATTAGGTGGAAAAACACAATGAACTCACGGAGAAGAATGAAATTTCACAATTTCATTCGGTTAACAACTGAACAGGATTGTTATTTTTTTCTTTTTAAATCAATGAGGTGATCATTTGAACTTTACGGTAGTCATGAAGGAAATCCATGTTGCCAACAGGGAAAAAGAGTCATTTGGATAAACGGAACATCCTTAATAAGGCCTAATGTAAAAAATGAAATCAGAAAATTTTTATAAAGGCCAATATCCGATGAATGCAACCTGTTGAGTTTACATTTAATTTCTTGAACATTTTTTGATATTTCTATACAAAGTGTGCAGGACAGGCACGCTAAGGAAATTAAAAGTGAATCTTGATAGAAGAATAAAGATTAGGAATCTCGATGTTCTGACTCCTGCCGGGGAGAAATTTCGTCTGCGTTGGAAGGAGTATCAAATTCTTTCGCTGCTTGTCGCCAGATCACCAGAACTGGTAACCCGAACGGAAATTATAGAAAATATCTGGAAAGGAACTTACTGCTCAGATTCAACGATAAATCAAACAATTAAATCTATTCGCCAAAAAATCAGCGACTCGGAACATACGCTTATCAGAACCATTCCTCGGCTGGGTTACAAGGTGGAAAATCAAGCGGCTTTTCACTTTATATCCGAGGATGAAGACTACGCTGATGATGATATATTAAATAGCGGTGAGGATATTGGTGTTAATATTCAAGCGGAACTTTCTGAAAGTGAAAGTGAGTCCCCTGAGGCACACGATGAAAAAATAGATAAGCCGCGTAAAACGACGCTTGTTGCAGCGCCTGTTGCAACGGTAGAACCCTCCCAGGAACCCACTCGTGATAAAAAGTCGGCGACGGTGCGCCGATTTTTCAGCATGCCCGCCAGTCGCGTAGTGAAATACCTGACGGCATTTGCTTCTTTGCTGGTTATTTCACATTTTTCATATGTGCTCGGCAACCAAACTCGCCCGCCGGTGATCAATGATATTCAGAACAATACGCGCGTCGTGTTGACGCTGACGTTGAATAACCCCCATACCAACAGCCCACAAACCCTGTTCTGCCTGTACCAGGGGGAGAGCATGGAGCAGGCGACCATCGAATGTGTCGACCCTAAGCAGGGGCAGCTTAAATTACCGGTAAAATATGAGACCTCTTCTACGCCGGGTAAAGGTCGGATTAATCTCATATTGCCGAATAAAACCTTGCAATATCAAGTTGCTTACGATGTTAAAAATTAGTGCTAAATGAGGTTTTATCTTTAGCGATAATTTTACATTTGATGAAATATTTTATTTCATTATTTGTTATTTGAAAGCCGGGTTCGATTTGTCCAGTCTGGAACTCATTACCTAACGCATATTAGCGTCCTGTTTCCATCGAGGTGACAGGAATAATGAGAACCTGCTGAGTGACAAATTATGGATAAGCGTAAAGTAGCTATTATCGGGGGTTCCGGTTTTATCGGAACACGCCTGGCGAAACGTCTCAGTGTGCGCGATGATCTGACGTTGGTCATCGTTGATAAACAACCTAGCGCACATTTTCCGGCGCTCTATCAGTATGGCGACGTGACGCAACCCGAGACCCTGCAAGAGCCGCTGGCGGGCTGCGACGCCATCATTAATCTGGCGGCGGAACATCAGGACAACGTCGATCCCATTTCGCTCTATTATCAGGTCAATGTAGAAGGTGCACGGCATGTCTGCATGACCGCCTCCGCGTTGAATATCCACCAAGTCATTTTCACTTCCTCGGTTGCCGTTTATGGGTTCGTCGAGCAGGAAACCGATGAAGGAGGGCGTTTCGATCCTTTCAATCATTACGGCAAATCCAAGCTCGAAGCGGAATACGTTTATGAAGCGTGGCGCAAGGCGGATAGCGCCAACAAATTGACCATCATTCGCCCGACGGTGGTATTCGGTGAAGGCAACCGCGGCAATGTGTATAACCTGTTCCGCCAGATCGCCAGCGGCCGATTCGTGATGATTGGCAGTGGCAATAATATGAAGTCGATGGCTTACGTTGAAAATATTGCCGCGCGGCTGGAGCATGCGTTGGACCAGCAGTCAAGTTATCAGGTCAGCAACTACGTCGATAAACCGGACTTTACGATGAATCAATTGGTCGACGTTATTTCCTCCTCGCTGGGCAGAGAAAATAAGACGATTCGCATTCCTTATGTGGTGGGAATATGCGGGGCGACCGCATTGGATGTCGTGAGTAAAATAAGTCGTAAAAAATTCCCAATCAGTCGCGTCAGAGTGCAGAAATTCTGCGCCAGAACGCAATTTAAAAGTAATGTGCAAAATAATTTCGTGGCGCCGGTTGAACTTGATTCGGCAATCGAAAGAACCATTAAACATGAGTTTTCTGATAGATAACTTAACCGCACGCTGACGTTATTTACTTATTTCCGCCGACAAGCGGATAAATCTGTATTTTTCAGGATTAATTCATGCTGACTTATATCCTGGCAGGATCAATTTTGTTTTTGTTAATAGCGCATTGGGAGCTGTAACTCAAGGGCGGTAGCGTGCTTATTCGCTGGAGGAACGATGTTATATCAACTGAGCGTGATATTTGTGCTGGCGGTAGCGTGGGTCCTTATTGCCCGCCGGGCCGCCTTAACGGTGGGATTAGTGGATAAGCCCAATGCGCGTAAGCAACATCTGGGACACATTCCGCTGGTCGGCGGTATCGCCGTGTACCTGACGCTGATGCTGATGACGCTGTGGCAACCCGCCTGGCTGCCTGACAGCACCGTCTATCTGCTGTGCATTACGGCGCTGGTGGTGTTGGGCGTGCTGGATGACCGCTTTGATCTGCCCGTGGCGCCACGCGTCATGGTGCAGGGAGGGATCGCGCTGGCGATGATGCTGGCGGCAGGGATGCAGCTTTCCTCATTGGGCTATGTTTGGGGGCATCAGGAAGTGATGCTCGGTTATGGCGCGTTGCTGCTCACGCCGCTGGCGGTATGGGGAGCGATCAACGCCTACAACATGGTGGATGGCATCGATGGGCAACTGGGCGCCTTGTCCTGCGTGACCTTCGTCGCGTTGGCTATCGTGTTCGGATTGGGCGGCAGGGAAGATCTGGCGCTGTGGTGCCTGGGCCTGATCGTCGCGCTGGCGGCCTATCTGTTGTTCAACCTGAGCCTGTTCGGCGCGCGCAACAAGATCTTTATGGGGGACGCCGGCAGCATGGTGATCGGCTTCAGCGTGCTGTGGCTGGTGTTGCTGGCGACGCAGGGGCCACAGGCGGTAATGCGTCCGGTCACCGCGCTGTGGCTGATCGCCATTCCTCTGATGGACATGGTGACTGTGATGGTGCGTCGCCTGTTGCGTCGCCAAAGCCCCTTCAAAGCGGGCCGCGATCATTTGCACCATATTCTGATGCGTCGTGGGCTCAATGCGCGTCAGGCGCTGGCGATGAGCACCATGCTGGCGGTGACGTTGGCCTGCATTGGCATTTGCAGTGAAGTGTTGCAGCTGCAGGAAAGCCAAATGTTGGTGGCGTTTCTGTTCTGTTTTTGCGGTTATTTCGTCATGTTGCGCGAACCGCGTCAGGCGACGGTGTTCAGCGATAATCCGACCGTCGGCCGTTAATCCCCTCACGGGCTGCGGCAGCAGCCCGTTTATCACGGTACTTCCATGAATTTTCATTTGCCTCTTTTGATGCCATTGGCCTTCACCTCCGCGCTGTTGAGTGGATGTACGGTGGTTCCCGGTTCACATTTACCGACCAGCGGAAAAGCCATCGTCGTGCAACAGGACGACGATTTCGATTTGAATGACCAGGTACAGGTTTATCGCATGTCGCCGATGCTGCTGCAGAAAATGCGGCGCGTAGAACCGGTCGCCCGGCCGAACCCGGCGCTGGATCAGCGATTGCAGAGCTATCAATACCGCATCGGCGTCGGCGACGTGTTGAACGTCACCGTCTGGGATCACCCCGAGTTGACCACGCCGGCCGGGCAATACCGCAGCGCCAGCGACACCGGCAACTGGGTGCATGCGGATGGCACGATTTTTTATCCCTATATCGGGCGAGTGGCGGTGGTGGGCAAGACCGTCACCGAAGTGCGCAGCCTGATCGCCGGCCGTCTGGCGCAGTATGTGGAAAGCCCTCAGGTGGACGTCAGTATCGCCGCTTTCCGTTCGCAGAAGGCTTACGTGACCGGCGAAGTGAAAACCTCCGGCCAACAGGCGATCACCAACGTGCCGTTGACCATTCTGGATGCGATTAACGCCGCCGGCGGCCTGACGGACAACGCCGATTGGCGCAACGTGGTGCTGACCCATCAGGGCAAAGAGCGGGCTATCTCGCTGCAGGCGCTGATGCAGCGCGGCGACATCAGCCAGAACGCGCTGCTGCAGCCGGGCGACATCCTCTACATCCCGCGCAATGACGAATTGAAAGTGTTCGTGATGGGCGAGGTGGGCAAGCAAGCGACGCTGAAGATGGATCGCAGCGGCATGACCCTGACCGAGGCCCTCGGATCTTCCGAAGGGATCAGCCAGACGGTGGCGGATGCGACCGGGGTGTTCGTGATCCGGCCGAGCGGCGGTAAAACACCGCAGCGACTGGCGACGCTGTATCAGTTCGATCTCTCCGACGCCAGCGCGCTGGCGATGGGCGCTGAATTTCAGCTGCAACCTTACGACGTCGTGTACGTCACTGCGGCGCCGGTCGCGCGCTGGAACCGTTTGATCAGCCAGCTGGTGCCGACCATCAGCAGCTTTAACGATCTCAGCGAGGCGACCTTGCGCGTGCGCAACTGGTAACTCCGCAGGGTGAATAAGGAACAGAAGATGAAAAATAATGCGCTGTCCGTGATGGTGGCCGAACAAGACGAAAAGCTGGAGTGGGAACGCCTGATTGGGCCGCTGTGGGATAACCGCTGGCGGATCGCCGTCGTGACCGGCGTGGCTGGCATGTTGGGCGTCGCCTACGCCCTGTTGGCCACCCCGGTGTACCAGGCTACGGCGGTGGTGCAGGTGGAGAAGCAGCTGTCCGGCGATTCGCTGCTGCGTGAAACGTTGGACAGTTCAATGATGGGGCAAAATTCGGCGACACAGGATGAGGTGACGCTGGCTAAGTCGCGCTACGTGCTGGGAAAAACGGTGGACACCCTCGGTCTGACGGTGCGCGTCAGCCCGGACTATTTCCCGGTGTTCGGCAAAGGCTTTGCCCGCTTGAGCGGTGAAAAGCCGCCGGTGCTGAGCATTGCCACGCTGACGACGCCGGCGGACATGGAGGGCGAAGCGCTGACGCTGACGGTGCGCGATGGGCAGCATTACGAGCTGAGTTATGACGGCAGCAAACTGTTCAGCGGCGTGGTCGGGCAGCCGGTGGCGCAAGGCGGTTGGAACATGACCGTCTCGGCGCTGGACGCTTCGCCGGGCGCCAGCTTTACCGTGGTCAAAGTCGCGCGTCAAGAAGCGGTGGACGATCTGCGTAAATACCTGGACGTGGTGCCGAGTGGCAAGGACAGCGGCATCATGACCTTTACGCTGCCGAGCGAAGATCCGCAGAGCGCCGAGGCAATGCTGAAGAACATCACCGACAACTACCTGCAGCAGAACGTGGATCGCAAAACGGAAGAAGCTCAGCGAATGCTGGCGTTCCTGCAAGAGCAGCTGCCGCAAACGCAAACCTCGTTGAACAACGCCGAAACCCAACTTAATCAGTTCCGCCAGCAAAATGACTCGGTGGATCTGTCGCTTGAAGCCAAATCGGTGCTGGATACTCAAGTGCAGCTCGAGGCCCAGCTCAACGAGCTGACCTTCAAGGAAGCGGAAATCTCCAAACTCTACACCCGCGCGCACCCGGCTTACCGGGCGCTGCTGGAGAAGCGCGCCACGCTGGAGGCGGAAAAGGCACGGCTGGGTAAACAGGTGCAGACGTTGCCGAAAATGCAGCAGGAGATCCTGCGTCTTACCCGCGACGTGCAGGTGGATCAGCAGGTTTACATGCAGCTGATGAACAAGCAGCAGGAACTGAGCATCAGCAAGGCCGGCACGGTGGGCAATGTGCGCATCATCGACGAAGCGGAAACCGCGCTGCGGCCGATTAAGCCGCAAAAGATGCTGATCGTATTGTTGGCGCTGCTGCTTGGCGCCGGGGGCGGCGCCATCGTAGTGCTGCTGCGTGCGGCCTTCCATCGCGGCATCAATGACATCGATACCCTGGAGAAGCGGGGCATCAACGTCTACGCCACCGTGCCGCTGTCGCCGTGGCAGGTGAAGCGCAACCGCGAGCAACGTCAGCTGCTGCCAAGGTCCGGGGGGCGGCGCTTGCCGATCCTGGCGGTGGCCGAACCGACGGACCTGTCGGTGGAAGCGATCCGCAGCCTGCGCACCAGCCTGCATTTCGCCATGATGGAGGCCAAGAACAACATTCTGATGGTCTCCGGCGCCAGCCCGGAAAGCGGCAAGAGCTTTACCAGCACCAACCTGGCAGTGGTGGTGGCGCAGGCCGGGCAGCGGGTGCTGTTGATCGACGCCGATATGCGCAAAGGCTTCCTGCACCGCTGGCTGGCGGATGATGGGCATCAGGGGCTGTCCGACATGCTGGTGGGCAACGTGATGGCGGAACAGGCGGTGCGGAAAACCGCCATCGCCAATCTGGACTTCGTGCCGCGCGGTCAGGTGCCGCCGAACCCGTCCGAACTGCTGATGCACCGCCGTTTCGCCGACTTCCTGCGCTGGGCCGGGCAGAACTACGATCTGGTGCTGATCGACACGCCGCCGATTCTGGCGGTGACGGACGCGGCGATCGTCGGCAATCACGCGGGTACCTCACTGCTGGTGGTGCGCTTTGAGGTGAATACCGTCAAGCAGATCGAAACCAGCATGCGTCGTTTCGAACAGAATGGCGTGGCGATCAAGGGCGTGATCCTCAACGGGATGGTGAAGAAGGCGGCAACCGACATGAGCTATTACAACTTCGCCTACCCAAGCCATCGGGAAGATCACCCGCAGGCAGGGGAATAAGCGGGTGAAGGCCATTATCACCAATGCCCTGTGGCTGATGCTTGAACGCGTTTCGCTCAGCCTGTCCGGCATCTTCGTCTCCATTTACGTTGCGCGCTATCTGGGGCCCGCGCAGTTTGGCACCCTCAACTATCTGTTGGCGACGATCGCCATCGTAGTGCCACTGGTGCAGTTGGGCGCCGACAGCATCATTTTCAACCGCGTCGCCCGCCGACAGCCGAGCGGCATTCGCCTGATGCTGGCGTCAGTACGCCTGCGTCGTTGGCTGTTCCTGGTGGTGGCGCTGCCGATGCTGATATGGAGCTATTTCAGCCAATCGCCCGCCAGCCAACTGATGACGCTGTTGCTGCTTATCAGCGCCTATTTCTCGATTCAGGACGTGTACAAAATTTATTACGATGCCCGCCTGCAGTCGAAACGCAATACGCTGATCAACAACCTGGCGCTGCTGCTGTCGATCGGGCTGCGGCTGGCGCTGGTGAGCGCGGCGCTGCCGCTGGTGTGGTTCGCGGTACCCTACATCCTCAGCAGCGCCGTACCTTACCTGGCGCGCCTCTGGTTATTCCGTGCGGAAGCGGCGGCCTCGCCGCGGGTTACGCCGCGCCAGGCCAGGCGCTATGGCCGTTATTTGCTAAAGGTGGGCCTGCCGTTGGCCATCTCCAGCCTGTCGATAGTGATCTATACCCGCATCGATCAAATCATGCTGGGCAATCTGGTCGGCGAGCAGGCGGTAGGCTGGTTCAGTGCCGCCACCACCCTCAGCCAAGGCTGGGTTTTCGTGCCGATGGCGCTGATCACTTCGTTGATGCCGGGCATTGCCAGCTGTCGCGATCCGTTGGAGCAGGAGTACCGTATTCGGGTGCTTTATCTGGTGGTCTTGGGCCTGTCGTTGCCGGTGTTGCTGGGCCTATGGTGGTTCGCCCACCCGGCGATTGCGCTGCTGTACGGCGCCGCTTTCCAACCGGCCGCCAATATCCTGGCTATTTGCACGCTGACCTCGCTGTTCTCGGTAATGGGGACGGTTTCGTACCGCAGCATCGTGCTGTTCGCCGGCTATCGTTTTATCGCCATCAAGATGCCGTTGGTGGCGGTGGCGAACGTGGTGATGAATCTGCTGCTGATCCCGCGCTACGGCCTGATCGGTGCGGCGGTATCTACGCTGTTGGCGGAGTTCATTTCGTTCTTCGTGCTGAACAGTTTATTCCGTGGCGGAAAAATTACCCGACTGCAGCTGACCTGTTTTTACTGCCTGCCGCGTCTTGTCAGCAAATTAAGGAGAGAGCATGTTAAACATCCTGGTTAAAAATATTTCCAAGCGCCTGCCCGATGCCTGGCACCATCAGGTTAAATACGCGCTCTATTTCAAGAAGCTGCCGCACCTGTCAAAACCGACCGGCTTCAGCGAAAAGATCATGCGCCGCAAAATTTATCCGCGCAGCATCTACACCACTTTGTCGGACAAGTTCAAGGTGCGTGAATTTATCGCCGGCCTGTGGGGCGAGGAGTATCTGGTGGAGCTGTATGCGCATGGCACTGAACTTAGCTACGACATGTTCAGGCAATTGCCTAACGCCTTTGTGCTGAAGGCCAACCACGGCAGCGGCTATAACCGCTTGGTGTTCGACAAGCAGCAGATTAGCTACGCGGAGTTGTACGATCTCAGCAACGCGTGGATGCGCAGCAACTTTTATGAGCAGAGCCGCGAAAAGCATTATCTGGATATCGAACCCTGCATCATGGTGGAGCGCCTGTTGCTGGATGGCGAACAGGTGCCGAACGATATCAAGTTTCATTGTTTCAACGACAATCATGAAATTCGTATGTTCATCCAGGTGGATTACCAGCGTTTCGGCACCCATCGGCGCGATATTTTTGATATCGACTGGAACCGCACCGAAATTCGTATCAACTTGCCGAATGCAGACGAACCGATGCCGCGCCCTACACGGCTGGAGGAAATGATACGTTTGGCTCGCCAGACCGCGCAGCAGTTCTCTTATGTCCGTGTGGATTTCTACCAGGTCGGTGAGAAGGTGTATTTCGGTGAGTTGACGTTTACGCCTGGCGCGGGGTTAAGCAAGCTGATGCCGAAAAACATTGAGCAGGAATGGGGCAGTTATTTTACTGAGTAAACGCTTATGCAAAGAGTCGCCTCCAATTTTCAAATGCATGCCAATGCGGGTTATAATCAGTCGCGAGATTTAGTCAATCAATCAATTGTATTGACCTTCCTGCTGATGTTTTTCGTGAAAACGTTCCTGACCTCGGGATCGTTCAATAGCGAGCTGATTAATAAAGCGGTCATGGGGCTTAATGGCTTGATGTTGCTCTATGTTGGCTATGCATTTTTTATCGCTACGCTGGCGGAAAAGGCGGTTGCGGGTTTTTTGGTTCTGCTGTTTCTTGTTAATATTGCCACCGGTCATGGTGATTATCTGTTCGGTGCGGTATTCAGCACGGCGGTGATAATTTTATTCCGTCGCATCGAAATGGGGCGTGGCGCTGAAATGTTTGCCATCACCTTTGTGGTGGCAGGGTTACTGGTGGTTATTCCCTATATCTTTTACACCGATGGGTTTGTTTACCTTGATGAGCGTTACGGCAATCGATTAACGCTGGGGTTCGATAATCCGAATACCCTGGCGTATTATTCTTTTGCCTTGTTCGCCACACTGCTGTGCCTGATCGACCATGCGAAATTAACGCGAGGAATGAAAAATATCGCTTCGCTGGCGGTATCGGCGTTAATTCTCCCGGTGCTGATGTATTCCTATTCTCGCACCTGTTTTATGTTGGCGCTGTTGATGTTGTTGCTGTTTTGGCTGGCGCCGCTGCTGCGTGTCGCGCCGAACAGAAAAGTCTGCATCGCGCTGACGTTGGCCATTGTAGGCTTTCAATTCGCCAGCGTTATACGCTGGGGGAGTAATCCGGCCTTGGACGTCCTCTTGAACCAGGCGTTGACCGGGCGAATCTGGTTCTCCTGGCAGATGTTTCAGGCGGTGGGGCTACCCAATCCGCTGTTCGGCATGAATATAGAGCCTTATAAGCCCGTCGATTTCTTCTTCATCGCCATGTTTTATTCGGCCGGTGGCATCGCTTCTGTCGTCATGCTTTTTTGTTATTTTCACCTGTTGGGCAATATGCGCAGGCTGAGTCGGTTCATGCGCTGGGTGGTGGTTGTTTTCCTGCTGACAACCTTTACGGAAACCTATTTTTTGGTCCCGGTATTTAACGTGTCGTTATTGTTGCTTTGCCGTGGAAAAGAAATGATAAATTCTAAGTTGGAGGGTTAAGAAATGGATTTCTCGATCGTTATCCCTATTTATAATAGTGCACGCTACCTGCCGAAAACGCTGAAGCGGATTTTCAACGCTTGTCAAGGATTCGACTATCAGGTGATTTTGGTTGATGATTGCTCTGACGAGGATGATATCAAATATATTCGTCAGATAGCGGCGACGAATAGCAATGTGATGCTGCATGAGAAAAAACAGAAGAGCAATGCGGCGGTGTCGCGCAACTTAGGTACCAAGTTAGCGCAATCGGAGATCGTGTTTTTCCTCGACTCTGATGATTACTTCACGACCAACTATATTATTCGTCGCATGAATAAACATGAGGATCGCCATATTGATATTATCTTCGGCAACTATGCGGAGGTGAGCGGCGATTCGGTGCGTGATTTCAACTTCCATTATAAATCCGGTTCCTCCGGCGAGGATTTTCTTTTTCTGGAAATGGGCGATATTCGTTCATCCACCATCAGCATCCGTAAAAAAAGCGATCGCCGCTTTTTATTTCCCGAGTTCCTCAATAAGCATCAGGACTGGGGTTTTTTGGTCAATGCCACCAATTTGGGCGCGCATGTGGCGCACGACGCCGGCGGAGGGGTGTTTCTCGACGTAGGGCGCTATGGGCGCATGACGGCGAAGCTCAATCTGGAGGCCAGCGACCGCTTTATCAATACCTTCCTCAGCCCCAGCGATCGCCATATCAGCGGATTCGCCTGCAAGCATCTGCTGGCCTCGCTGTATTCGGAAAACGCCCAGGCGTTCAATTATTACTCGTCGCGCATCGTGCGGCACAGCCTGAGCGGCAAGTTCAAGGTGATCAAATGGTATGGCGATTGTCTGGCGCGGTTGGGATTGTTCTCGGTTGGCGGCCGGCTGCTGCGCAATGTGCGCCAGGGATTCAGGAGATGATATGCAAGCACGCAAGGTAATCATCGTTATCGAAAATATCGCGGGCAAGGGCGGTACTGAACGGGTCGCCAGCGGTTTGGCCAACGCGCTGGCGCGTCTGCCGGGTTATGAGGTGGCGGTGTTTTCGCTGTTTGGCGAGCGGAGCTTCTTTCCGCTGGCGAGTGACGTCCGGTTGCGCTGCGGCGGTGGCGATTCGCTGTTCTGGCCATGGCGGCTGGCATTGGCGCTGCGGCGTGAACGCGCGGACGTGATCATTACCGTTTCTATGGGAAAACTGTCGGTGGTGATGACGCCTTTTCTGCGTTTGTTCTGTGCCCGCAGCCGGTTGCTATTAAGTGAGCACGTCAGCTTTCACCAGTATCCGCGCGTATTTAAGTGGCTGAAGTTGCTGGTTTACCGGCTGAGCGATCGCGTGATTTTCCTGACGCGGCAAGATAGCGACGCCATCGCTCGCTGGGTGGGGGCCGGAAAATGTCGGGTGATCGAGAACGTTTCGCCATTCGGCGCACAGGCGCCGACGCCGGCGCTGCAAAAAAAGGTGGCGCTGGCGGTGGGGCGATTGAGCAATCAGAAAGGCTTCGATCGACTGATCGCACTGTGGCGAGGGGTGGTGGCACAGGCGCCGGATTGGCGTCTGCTGATTATTGGCGACGGTCCGGAGCGCGACGCATTGCGGCGACAGATTGAAGACGCCGGGCTGGAGCGGCAGGTGAGTCTGCTGCCGGCCACCGCTAACGTGGCGGACTATTATCGCCAGGCCAGCCTGTATTTGATGACCTCTCGCTATGAGGGATTGCCGATGGTGCTGATCGAAGCCATGAGTTTCGGCCTGCCGCTGGTGGCCTACGACTGCAAGACCGGCCCGGCCGAGTTGATAGACGATGGCGTCAACGGCTATCTGGTGCCCGATGACGACGCCGCCGCCTTCAGCGAAGGGGTGATCAAACTGATGCTCGATCCGGGGTTGCGCGAGCACTTCTCTATCGCCGCGTTAGAGAAGTCTCGTCGTTTTTCTCCCGAACGTATTTATCCCCAGTGGCAACAGCTCACCGAGTGAGGACAGAATGGAAAAGATATCCGTGATAATGCCGGCCTACAATGCTGCGAACTCTATTAAAGAGTCGATTCTAGGCGTGCTGAATCAGCGATTTACCGATTATCACCTGTATGTGATCGATGATGCGTCTACCGACGATACTGCCGAGGTGGTACGGCCGTTTATCCACGATCGCCTCACCTATATCCGTAATGAGCATAACCAGGGCGTGGCGGAAACGCGCAACATCGGCATTGAGGCGGCGAAAGGCGACTATATCGCCTTCTGCGACAGTGATGACGTATGGCTGCCCAACAAGCTGTCGCGCCAGGCGAGCATTTTGCAAACCCGCCGCTACGACGTGGTGTGCTCCCATTATTACACCTTCGAAGACGACCTGAAATTGATCAAAAACACCCGTGGTGCGGATGAGCTTATTGGCTATCAGGATATGTTGAAAAGCAACTGGATTGGCAATCTCACCGGCATCTACAACCAGAAGCGCATCGGTAAGGTGTATCAGCAAAAAGTGGGCCATGAGGACTATTTGATGTGGCTGGCGGTGCTGCAGAAGGCGCGTAACGGCCTGGCCTACTGCATTCCCGAACCGCTGGCCTGTTACCGATTGTCTACCCATTCGCTGTCGGGCAACAAAATCCGCGCCGCGGACTGGCAATGGCGGATTTACCGTCAGCATTTGGGGCTGTCTTACCAGAAATCCTGCTATCTGTTCGCCACCTATCTGTTCAATGCCGTGGTGAAAAGGAAGTGACCATGAGGGGGATGTATCAGAGGGTGGCTCTGGGCTGTTGCGCCTTGTGGAGCGCTTCGGCTCTGGCGCAGAGCTGCCAACCCAATCTGTTGGCCAACCCCGGCTTTGAGCAGGGGCTCAGCGGCTGGCGCGCGCAGGGCGCACAGGGCGACGGCGATACGCACAGCGGCCGTGGCAGTCTGCGTTATGACAATGCAGATGCAGCGCAGTACCGTACCTTCAACCAGGCGCTGCAGGTTGTGCCCGGGCAGACGATAGATTTCGGCGTCTGGCTCAAGACCCGCGGCGTACGCGGGCAAAGCCGCGACGGCGGCGCCGGGGTTTATCTGCAAAGCTTTGATGCGCAGGGGCGCTTTCTGGAAGGCAGCTATCCGGCTGGCGTGACCGGCGACAGCGGTTGGCGGCAGGTGAACGCCAGCTATACCGTGCCGCCGCAGGCGGCGCGAATCACTTTTGGCGTTTACCTGCGTAAGGGGAGCACCGGTACCGTCTGGTTTGACGACGCCTATGCGTGTACTCGAGCGCCTAAGCCGGCATTGTATCAGCTCGGCGCGTCGTCGCAGGGAAAGGTCGACACGCTGATAGTCACTGCGCAGCCGCAGCATTTGCAGGTCGATAGCGAATTGCTTAATGCCGAGGGGCAGGTTGTTCACCGTAGCCGCGACCGTTATCAAGTTGAAGGGCAGCGCCGTATCGAATACCCACTGCCGACCGGTCTGGCCCAGGGGGAGTACCGCCTGCGTCAGCAGGTCACCGGTCAGCAATCCCAGCCGGCACAGGGCAGCGAGCTGTCTTTTCGCGTTGGCCAGCCTGCGGCCAAAGTGGCGATCGACAGCAAAGGCTTTACCCTGCGCGATGGTCAACGGCTTTTCCCGTTGGGCATTTACGCCAACGTGGCTACCGATGAACATTTGGCGCGCATCGCCTCGGCGGGATTCAACACGGTGCTGAACTATGATTATGGGGAAAAGAAAGATCCTTACGCCTTTTTCCGCAACGCACGCAAGCGCGGGCTGCTGGTCATTTACTCCGTCAAAGATCAGTACCGCGGCAGCCGTTTCGCGCCGGCCGTGCGCGGTGGCGACTACGCGGCGATGACGGCCTGGTACGTGCAGCGCTTGCGCTCTCAGCCCAACCTGCTCGCCTGGTACATCAACGATGAACTGGGGCCGGAATATCTCGATAAGATCGAGGAAAAAAACCTGCAAATAAAGCGGCTTGACGGCGATCATCCCACCTTCCAGGTGTTGAACAAAACCGGGGAGTTGGACGCCTACTTTAACAGCAGCGACATTTTGGCGACCGACCCTTACCCGGTGGGGAACGATCGCGATCTGACGCGCACCACGCGTTATACCGAACTGACGGTGCAGGCCGCCCGCCAGGCACGCGGGGCCTGGGTGGTGATGCAAATCATGGATCACGCCGCTTATGACGCCCGCCGCAAGCCACATCCGCCGTCAGAGGCGGAAATCCGCAACCAGGCCTGGCAGGCGCTGATCGGCGGCGCTAAGGGGCTGTTGTTTTATTCTTATACCGATCTGTTTTACAAGCGTAAAACCGGCCGCTTCGACCAACGGGAGTTTGACGCCACCTGGCGTGGCGTGGCTGCCGTGTCGCAGCAAATTGCCGCCTTCACCCCTTATCTGCTGACGGGAAAATCGACGCCGCTGGCGGGAAGCGACCCGCAAATGCCGGCGCGGATGTTTATTCTGGGCGATCGCGCCTTGCTGCTGGTAGCCAACCCCTACTATCGAGAGGGAAGCACCCGCTTGCGCCTTCCGGCGGGCTGGCGGCGGCAGGGAGAGGGCACGGAGGTCAAGCTGGCGTTGCCCGCCGTGGGCACCGCGACGCTGTGGCTTCAACGCTGAAAGCGACGAGTTAGCATCACGCGGGAGGTTTCTCCCGCGTCCTACCCCCAAATACCCCACCTTGCCCCCCGCCCGTCAGTCTCTGTCATGAATTCCTGATTTATTCATTCAAATTCAATTAATTAAAGTTAAGTCTCGCACCTATACTTTGGTGGTATTTCATCCCCGACGCGCGCGTCGCCTCCCGCTTTCTCTTGATCGCAATCAATTTGCCGCCGGTTGGCCGTCAGTAGGCTGGCGGCAGATTGAGCATGTCTTCTTATAACGACAAGAGCCTTCAGGAGCATTCCGGATGAGCAAATTTTTAGACCGTTTCCGCTATTTCAAGCAGTTGGCGGAGCCTTTTTCTGGCGATCACGGCCAGACCTTGAACACCAACCGCGACTGGGAAGACGGCTACCGCAGCCGTTGGCAACACGACAAAGTGGTGCGTTCCACCCACGGCGTGAACTGCACCGGTTCCTGCAGTTGGAAGATCTATGTGAAGAATGGTCTGGTGACCTGGGAAACCCAGCAAACCGATTATCCACGCACCCGTCCCGATCTGCCTAACCATGAACCGCGCGGCTGCCCGCGCGGCGCCAGCTACTCCTGGTACCTGTACAGCGCCAACCGGCTGAAATACCCGCTGATGCGCAAGCGTCTGCTCAAACTGTGGCGCGAAGCGAAAGCGCAGCACAGCGATCCGGTCGCGGCCTGGGGCTCTATCGTCGGCGATGCGGAAAAAGCCAAAAGCTACAAGGTGGCGCGCGGCCGCGGCGGTTTCGTCCGCTCCAGCTGGCAAGAGGTCAATGAACTGATCGCCGTCGCCAACGTCTATACCGCCAAAACCTTCGGCCCGGACCGCATTATCGGCTTCTCGCCGATCCCGGCGATGTCGATGGTGTCCTACGCCGCCGGCGCCCGCTACCTGTCGCTGATCGGCGGCGCCTGCCTGAGCTTCTACGATTGGTACTGCGATCTGCCGCCGGCCTCGCCGATGACCTGGGGCGAGCAGACCGACGTGCCGGAATCCGCCGACTGGTACAACTCCTCCTACATTATCGCATGGGGCTCCAACGTGCCGCAGACGCGTACCCCGGACGCCCACTTCTTTACCGAAGTGCGTTACAAGGGCACCAAAACCGTGGCGGTGACGCCGGACTATGCCGAAGTCGCCAAGCTGTGCGACCACTGGCTGAATCCGAAGCAGGGCACCGACAGCGCGATGGCGCTGGCGATGGGCCACGTAATGCTGAAAGAGTTCCATCTCGACCGCGAAGTTGGCTACTTCCGCGACTATGTACGCCGCTATACCGACATGCCGATGCTGGTGCTGCTGGAGCCGCGTGAAGGCGGCCACTACGCCGCCGGCCGCCTGCTGCGCGCCGCCGATCTGGTGGACGGATTGGGCCAGGAAAACAACCCCGAGTGGAAAACCGTCGCCATCGACAGCCACAGCGGCGATCTGGTGGCGCCGCAGGGTTCCATCGGTTTCCGCTGGGGCGAGAAGGGCAAGTGGAACCTGGAACAGCGCGAGGGCAAATCGCAACAGGAAGTCGAGCTGCAGCTCAGCCTATTGGGCATGCATGACGACGTCGCCGAGGTGGGCTTCCCGTACTTCGGCGGAGCCGACAGCGAGCATTTCAACAGCGTGGCACTGGACGAGATCCTGCTGCACAAGCTGCCGGTGAAACGCCTGCGGCTGGCGGACGGCAGCGAAGCGCTGGTGACCAGCGTGTATGACCTGACGCTGGCCAATTACGGCCTGGAACGCGGGCTGGACGACGCCAACTGCGCCGCCGACTATGACGAGGTCAAGGCCTACAGCCCGGCCTGGGCCGAACAGATCACCGGCGTGTCGCGCCACAACATCATCCGCATTGCCCGCGAGTTCGCGGAAAACGCCGAGAAGACCCACGGCCGTTCGATGATCATCGTCGGTGCCGGCGTCAACCACTGGTATCACATGGACATGACCTACCGCGGCCTGATCAACATGCTGATCTTCTGCGGTTGCGTCGGCCAGAGCGGCGGCGGCTGGGCGCACTACGTCGGCCAGGAAAAACTGCGGCCGCAAACCGGCTGGCTGCCGCTGGCGTTTGGCCTCGACTGGCAGCGCCCGCCGCGCCACATGAACAGCACCTCGTTCTTCTACAACCATTCCAGCCAATGGCGCTATGAAACTGTCGGCACCGACGAGTTGCTGTCGCCGCTGGCGGACAAGACGCGCTTCGGCGGCAGCCTGATCGACTTCAACGTGCGCGCCGAGCGCATGGGCTGGCTGCCGTCGGCGCCGCAGTTGGGCACCAACCCGCTGCGCCTGGCGGAGCAGGCCCGCGCCGCCGGCCAGTCACCGGTCGAGTTCACCGTCGACGGCCTGAAAAACGGCACGCTGGGCTTCGCCGCCGAGCAGCCGGACAATCCGCAGAACTTCCCGCGCAACCTGTTCGTCTGGCGCTCCAACCTGCTGGGGTCTTCCGGCAAGGGCCATGAGTACATGCTCAAATACCTGTTGGGCACCGAAAACGGCATCCAGGGGAAAGATCTCGGCCAGCAGGGCGGCGTGAAGCCACAGGAAGTGGAATGGCGCGAGCAGGGCGGCGAAGGCAAGCTGGATCTGGTGGTGACGCTCGATTTCCGCATGTCGAGCACCTGCCTGTACTCCGACGTGGTGCTGCCGACCGCCACCTGGTACGAAAAAGACGATATGAACACCTCCGACATGCACCCGTTCATCCATCCGCTGTCGGCGGCGGTCGATCCGGCCTGGGATTCGAAGAGCGACTGGGAGATTTACAAGGGCATCGCCAAGGCCTTCTCCGAAGTGTGCGTCGGCCATCTGGGCCAGGAAACCGACGTGGTGACCTTGCCTATCCAGCACGACTCCGCCGCCGAACTGGCACAGCCTTACGGCGTGCAGGACTGGAAGAAAGGCGAATGCGATCTGATCCCCGGCAAAACCGCGCCGCACATCATCGCGGTGGAACGCGATTACCCGGCCACCTACGAGCGCTTCACCTCGCTGGGGCCGCTGCTGGACAAACTGGGCAACGGCGGCAAGGGCATCAGCTGGAACACCCAAACCGAGGTCGACTTCCTCAAGCAGCTTAACTACGTCAAGGCCGACGGCCCGGCGGTAGGGCGGCCGAAGATCGAGAGCGCGATTGACGCGGCGGAAGTGATCCTGTCGCTGGCGCCGGAAACCAACGGCCAGGTGGCGGTAAAAGCCTGGGAGGCCCTGAGCAACGTCACCGGCCGCGATCACCGGCATCTGGCGCTGAACAAGGAAGACGAGAAAATTCGCTTCCGCGACATTCAGGCGCAGCCGCGCAAAATTATCTCCAGCCCGACCTGGTCCGGTCTGGAGGATGAACATGTTTCCTATAACGCCTGCTACACCAACGTGCACGAGTTGATCCCGTGGCGCACCCTCAGCGGCCGTCAACAGCTGTATCAGGACCATGAGTGGATGCGCGCCTTCGGTGAAAGCCTGCTGGTATACCGGCCGCCGATCGACACCCGTGCCGCGCAGCCGCTGCTGAACAGCAAGCCGAACGGCAACAAGGAGAAGGCGCTGAACTTCCTGACGCCGCACCAGAAGTGGGGCATTCACTCCACCTACAGCGACAACCTGTTGATGCTGACGCTGTCGCGCGGCGGCCCGATCGTCTGGCTGAGCGAAGACGACGCCAAAGATCTGGGCATCGCGGACAACGACTGGATCGAGGCCTTCAACGCCAACGGCGCGCTGACGGCGCGCGCGGTGGTCAGCCAGCGTATCCCGGCCGGCATGACCATGATGTACCACGCGCAGGAGCGCATCGTGAACCTGCCGGGCTCGGAGATCACCAGCCAACGCGGCGGCATCCACAACTCGGTGACCCGCGCCTGTCCGAAGCCGACCCACATGATCGGCGGCTATGCGCAGTTGGCCTACGGCTTCAACTACTACGGCACCGTCGGCTCCAACCGCGACGAGTTCGTGGTGGTGCGCAAGATGAACCGCATTGATTGGTTGGACGACGAAGGCAACGACTACGCGCAGGGCAGTCAGCAGGAGAACAGCAAATGAAAATTCGTTCGCAAGTCGGCATGGTGCTGAATCTGGACAAGTGCATCGGTTGCCACACCTGTTCGGTCACCTGCAAAAACGTCTGGACCAGCCGTGAAGGTATGGAATACGCCTGGTTCAACAACGTGGAAAGCAAGCCTGGCGTCGGGTATCCGCACGCCTGGGAAGATCAGGAAAAATGGAAGGGCGGCTGGATCCGCAAAATCAACGGCAAGCTGGAGCCGCGCATGGGCAGCCGCGTCGGCGTGTTGGCGAAAATCTTCGCCAACCCGGACGTGCCGGCGCTGGACGACTACTACGAGCCGTTCGATTACGACTACCAGCATCTGCACACCGCCAAACAGGGCAAGCACCAGCCGGTGGCCCGCCCGCGCTCGCTGATTACCGGCCAGCGCATGAACAAGATCGAAAGCGGCCCGAACTGGGAGGAGATCCTCGGCGGGGAATTCGAAAAACGCTCGCAGGACAAGAACTTCGATAACCTGCAGAAGGCGATGTACGGCCAGTTCGAAAACACCTTCATGATGTACCTGCCGCGCCTGTGCGAGCACTGCCTCAACCCGGCCTGCGTCGCCACCTGCCCGAGCGGGGCGATCTACAAACGCGGCGAAGATGGCATCGTGCTGATCGACCAGGACAAGTGCCGCGGCTGGCGCATGTGCCTGACCGGCTGCCCGTACAAGAAAATCTATTTCAACTGGAAAAGCGGCAAGTCCGAGAAGTGCATCTTCTGTTACCCGCGTATCGAAGCCGGGCAGCCGACGGTCTGTTCGGAGACCTGCGTGGGCCGCATCCGCTATCTCGGCGTGCTGCTGTACGACGCCGATCGCATCGAGCAGGCGGCGGCGGTGGAGAACGACAAAGATCTGTATCAGAGCCAGCTCGATATCTTCCTCGATCCGCATGATCCTAAGGTGATTGCTCAGGCGCTGGCGGACGGCGTGCCGCAGGGCGTCATTGAAGCCGCCCAGCAGTCGCCGGTGTACAAAATGGCGATGGACTGGAAGCTGGCGCTGCCGCTGCACCCGGAATACCGCACGCTGCCGATGGTGTGGTACGTGCCGCCGTTGTCGCCGATTCAGTCCGCCGCCGACGCCGGCGAGCTGGCGCACAGCGGCGTATTGCCGGACGTCGAGAGCCTGCGCATTCCGGTGCAGTATCTGGCGAATCTGCTGACCGCCGGCGATACCGAACCGGTACTGCTGGCGCTGAAGCGCATGCTGGCGATGCGCCACTACAAACGGGCGGAAACCGTCGACGGCGTGGTGGACACCAGCGCGCTGGAGCAGGTTGGCCTGAGCGAAGCGCAGGCGCAGGAGATGTATCGCTACCTGGCGATCGCCAACTATGAAGATCGCTTTGTGGTGCCGTCGAGCCACCGCGAACTGGCGCGCGAAGCCTTCCCGGAAAGCAAGGGGTGCGGCTTCAGCTTCGGCGACGGCTGCCACGGCAGCGATGGCAAGTTCAATCTGTTCAACAGCCGCCGTATCGACGCCATCGACGTGACCGCGAAAACCGCGCGGCCGGAGGATGCCTCATGATCAGCCTGAAAGTGATCGCCCGCCTGCTGGATTATCCGGAGCAGGTGCTGTTTGACCATCAGCAGGCGCTGATCGAAGCGCTGGAGCCGGCCAGCGAGCTGGATCTGCACCACAGCGCGCAGCTGATTCTGTTTATCCGCCGCCTGTGCGCGCGCCCGTTGCTGGATGCTCAGGCTGACTATTGCGAGCTGTTCGATCGCGGCCGCGCCACCTCGCTGCTGCTGTTTGAGCACGTGCACGGTGAGTCGCGCGATCGCGGCCAGGCGATGGTTGACCTGATGGCGCAGTACCGCACCGCCGGGCTGGAGATCGACAGCCGCGAGCTGCCGGACTTCCTGCCGCTGTACCTGGAGTATTTGGCCAGCCGCAGCGCGGCGCAGGCGCGGGAAGGGCTGCAGGACATCGCGCCGATCCTGGCGCTGCTGGGCGCGCGCTTGCAACAGCGTGAAAGCCCGTACGCGGTGCTGTTCGATCTGCTGCTGGCGCTGTCCGGCAGCGAGGTGCAGGCCCAGGCGCTGGAGACCCAGGTGGCGCAAGAGGCGCGCGACGATACGCCGCAGGCGCTGGATGCGGTGTGGGAAGAGGAGCAGGTCAAGTTTCTCGGCGAACAGGGCTGCGCCTCCGCCCAGCAGACGGCGCACCAGCGGCGCTTCGCCGGCGCGGTGGCGCCACAGTATCTGGATCTGACGGATGCGTTAACCGGAACCAAAGGACGCTAATCATGCAATTTTTGAATCAGTTCTTCTTCGATATCTACCCTTATCTGGCCGGCGCGGTATTCCTGATCGGCAGCTGGTTGCGTTACGACTACGGGCAGTACAGCTGGCGCGCCGGCTCCAGCCAGATGCTGGATAAAAAGGGCATGCGGCTGGCGTCCAACCTGTTCCACATCGGGATTATCGGCATCTTCGCGGGCCACTTCCTCGGCATGCTGACGCCGCACTGGATGTATGAGGCCTTCCTGCCGATCGACGTGAAGCAGAAGCTGGCGATGATCGCCGGCGGCGCCTGCGGCCTGATGACGCTGATCGGCGGCGCGCTGTTGCTGAAGCGCCGGTTGACCAACCCACGGGTGCGCGCCACCAGCAGCTTCGCCGACATCATGATCCTGACGTTGCTGGTGGTGCAGGTGTGTCTGGGGCTGCTGACCATTCCGTTCTCCGCCCAGCATATGGACGGCAGCGAAATGATGAAGCTGGTGGCCTGGGCGCAGGCGGTAGTGACCTTCCACGCCGGCGCCTCTGCGCACCTGGAAGGGGTGGCGATTATCTTCAAACTGCACATGGTGCTGGGCATGACGCTGTTCGTGCTGTTCCCGTTCTGCCGCCTGGTGCATATCTGGAGTGCGCCGGTAGAGTACCTGACCCGCCGTTATCAGCTGGTGCGCAACCGCCGCTGAGCCTGACCCCGCCGCCGCCGATCGCCAGCGGCGGCGCTATTCCGATAATTCCCCCGCCGTCTGCCCATTCTCGCCGCCTTGTCGTAAACTAATTATCTCAGTCATGTTACGCTTATGCTTCCGCCGACGGACGTCGGCCCGTGGTAGCCGATAACAAGAGATACCGCCTTGATGAAAGGCATTTTGGGACATAAAAACCGGGGATGATCCGCGTGGCCTTCGTGCCGTGCGGGAGAATCGCTTTATGGATAGTCAGGTTAATCAATAACAATAATGACCACACAATGTCGCTCACCCGAGCTGTTGCCTCTGAAAATCATTGCCACCGGGGCCGCGTTGCCGCCCAACCGCGTGGCGTCTTCTACGCTCGACGCTCGCCTGGGGAAACCGGCCGGCTACGTTGAAAAACGCTCGGGCATCGTTTGCCGCTATCACGCCGCCGACGATGCCAGCCAGGCCGAACTCGCTGCCGCTGCGCTGCAAGATGCGCTGGCTCGCCACGCCATCCCGGCAGCTTCCATTGACCTGCTGATCTCCGCCTCGGCGATATCGGTGCAGGCGCTGCCATGCACCGCCGCGCATATTCTCAAGGTGGCGGGGCTGGCGGCGGGCACGCCGGGCTTCGACATCAACAGCAGCTGCGTCAGCTTTATCTCTGCGCTGCAGGTAGCGGCGGGGCTGTTGAACGCCGGGACGTATCGGCGTATCGCCATCGTTTCGGCGGATCTCGCTTCACGCGGCATCGACTGGCAGCACGAAGAGTCGTCGCTGATTTTCGGCGATGGCGCCGCCTGTGCCATTGTGGAGTGCGGCGACGGCGCCAGCGGTATCCTCGCCAGCCTGGTGGAAACCTATCCCGCCGGGAGCGAACTGTGCGAGATCCGCGCCGGCGGTACGCGTCGTAACCCGCGCGCCGGCATGTGTGAGCAAGACTTCCTGTTCCATATGCAGGGCAAGCCGCTGTTCCGTCAGGCGTCGGCGCTGATTGAGGGCTACCTCGACCGGCTGCTGAACGCCAGCGGCCTGACCCTGGCCCAGATCGCCACCGTGGTGCCGCATCAGGCCAGCCATCTGTCGCTCGAACATATGCGCAAGCGGCTGCACGTCTCCAGCGAGGCGCTGGTCGACATCTACCGCCATCATGGCAATCAGGTGGCGGCGTCCATCCCGACGGCGCTGCATGCCGCTGCGACCACCGGGCGCTTCAATCCCGGTCAGCCGGTGATGCTGATCGGCACCGCCGCCGGGCTGGCGCTGGCCGGCATGGTGTTGCTGCCATGAGGGTGCTGGTCACCGGGGCGACCAGCGGGCTGGGACGCAACGCGGCGCAGTGGTTGCTGGAGGCCGGACATCAGGTGCGCGCCACCGGCCGCGATGAGCGGGCCGGCGCAACGCTGCGCCGGCTGGGCGCCGAGTTTTGCGCGCTCGATCTGGCGCAGGCCACGCCGCAGCAGTGCCGGGAGCTGGTGACCGACTGCGAGTGGGTGTGGCACTGTGCGGCCAAGTCTTCGCCCTGGGGCAGCAAGGCGGAATTTCACCGCATCAACGCCGCGGCGACGGAGAAGCTGGCGGAGGCGGCGGGGCGCTGCGGCGTGCGGCGCTTCGTGCATATCTCCACGCCGGCAATCTACTTCGATTTTCAGCCGCATTACGATCTTGACGAGGGTTACCGCGCCCGGCGCTTCGCCAATCACTATGCCGCCAGCAAGTATGCGGCCGAACAGCGCCTGTTGGCGCAGGCGAAGATCTATCCGCAAACCACCTACATTATGCTGCGGCCGCGCGGCCTGTTTGGCCCGCACGATCGGGTGATCGTGCCGCGGCTGTTGCAGCAGCTCGAACGCGATCGCGGCGTATTGCGATTGCCCGGCGGCGGACAGGCATTGCTGGATCTGACCTTTGCCCCCAATGTGGTGCACGCCATGGAGCTGGCCAGCCGGCAGCGCGGATTGTCGTCCGGCGCCGTGTACAACATCACCAACCACCAACCCCAGCGGCTGGCGGACATGTTGGATGCGCTGCTGCGTCAGGCGCTGGGGCTGAGTTACCGGCTGCAGGCCGTGCCCTATCCGCTGCTACATACGCTGGCCGGCGGCATGGAGCTGTGGGCAAGCCTGAGCGGCAAGGAACCGATGCTGACGCGCTACAGCGTGGCGGCGGTGCACTTCGACATGACCCTGAGCCAGACCCGCGCGATCGAAGAGCTGGGCTATCGGCCGCGTTACTCGATGGAAGAGGGGATCCGCCTGACCGGCGAGTGGCTGCGGCAGCAAGGAGGCGGACAACATGGCTAAAGTCACCGTTTTTGAAGTGGGCTATTGCACGCATATCGGCTGCATGGCGCTGCGCGGTGCCGGGTTCCGGGTGTGCAAATTCCCGGCGCGCGCCTATCTGCTGGAGGTAGGGGAGCGCCGCTGGCTGTGGGATACCGGCTACGCGCATTATTTTCAGCAGCACACGCAGTCGGGGCTGTTCAGCCTTTACCGCCGCATGACGCCGGTCTATTTCGATCCCGCCGAGTCGTTGGCGCACCAGCTGCGCGAAGCCGGTTACACCGAAGGTGACATCCAGGCGCTGATCGTCTCGCATTTTCACGCGGATCACATCGCCGGGCTGCAGGATTTCAGCCAACTCGACTTTATTTGCTCTGGCGAAGGCTGGCAGCAAACCCGTGGGCTGCGCGGTTTTGCGGCGCTGAAGCGCGCCTTTATTCCCGGCCTGATCCCGGCGGACTTCGAGAGCCGCCTGCAGTTTATGGAGGCTTTTCCCTCGGTGGCGTTGCCCGCGCTGCTGGCGCCGTTCGATCGCGGTTACGTGCTGCCGGGCAGCGAAGGGCAGATCGTGCTGGTGCCGCTGCCGGGGCATGCGGCCGGCCATATCGGCGCCTTTATCCTCACCGATGCCGGTTGGACACTGCTGGCCAGCGACGCCGCCTGGTCGCCGCAGAGCTACCAGACGCTGCGCGGGCCTTCGCGCCTGGCCAATCTGGTGATGGACGACGCGGCGGCGTACACCCGCACGCTGGAGCGGCTCAACCAGTTGTGGGCGGGCGGCCAGGTCAACATTTTGCTGTGTCATGAGGGGGACCTGTGATCCCCTTCATGACCCTTTGGCACTATTTTCGCGCCCGACGCCTGCGCTTTGGCGATCGTGCGGCGCTGGAGGCGTATCAGGCCCGGCAGCTCACGGGCTTTGCCCGCCGGGTGCTGAGCAAGAGCCCCTATTTTCAGTGTTTCAGCCGCCGGCCGTTCGCCGAATGGCCGCAGATGGACAAGGTGCTGATGATGGCGCAGTTCGACCGGATGAATACCGCCGGGCTGCAGCGCGATGCGGTGCTGGCCTGCGCGCAGCGCAGCGAGGCGGATCGCGATTTCACGCCGAAGATCGGGCGCTACAGCGTCGGATTGTCGTCCGGCACCTCCGGGCAGCGCGGCGTGTTTGTCGTCAGCCCGCGCGAACAGCAGGTGTGGGCCGGCGGCATGCTGGCGAAAATGCTGCCGGACGGGCTGTTGGCCGGCGAGCGCGTTGCGCTGTTTCTGCGGGCGGACAATAACCTCTATCACAGCGTGAACAACCGTTGGCTGAGCCTGGCGTTTTACGATCTGCTCGCGCCGTTCAATGCGCATCTGCCCGCCTTGGAACGGCAGGCGCCCAGCATCATCGTGGCGCCGGCGCAGGTGCTGCGCGCCCTGGCGCTGGCGGTGCTGGCCGGGCAGGTGACGCTGCCGGTCAAAAAAGCGATCTCGGTCGCCGAGGTGTTGGAAGAGCAGGATCGCCGCCTGCTGCTGCAGGTGTTTCCGGCGGTTGGCGAAGTGTATCAGGCCACCGAGGGGTTCCTGGCCGCCACCTGCGCGCACGGCACGCTACATCTGAACGAAGAGTTTTTGCATATCGAACCGCAGTGGATCGACGAACTGCGCTTCACGCCGCTGATCACCGACTTTACCCGCAGTACGCAGCCGATCGTGCGCTATCGGCTGGATGATGTATTGGTGCTGCGCCAGGAACCCTGCCCATGCGGGCAATCGACGCGGGCGATTGCGCGTATCGAAGGGCGGCGCGACGATCAGCTGATGTTACCCGATGCGCAGCGGCAACCGCAGGCGGTGTTCGCCGATGCCTGCAGCCGGACGATCGCCAATGCGTTGCCGCTGACCAGCGATTACCGCCTGATCCAGCGCGGCGAGCAGCGGCTGGAGCTGATTGCCGATTGCAGCCAAGCGGAATTGGCGCACTGCCAGGCGCAGCTGATCGCACTGTTCGCCCGTCAGGGCATCGCCACCGAGCGGCTCGAATGGCGGCTGACGACGCAGGCGGTGCTGCCGCAGTTCGATCGCAAGCGGCGGCGCATCGTGCGCCAGGCGGAGGAAGCATGAAAAATACGCTGTTCAGGCTAGGGCACATGTTGCTCGGCTGGGGGACGGTCGGGGTCGTGTATAGCCTGACCGATCGCCTGCAGGGGGCGGGAACCCTGTTGCCGCCGTCGGCGCTTGATCGGGCGATCCCGTTCAACCCGACGGCCATCTGGCTCTACCTGTCGTTCTTCCTCATCGTCCCGGCTGGCTATTTGCTGGCGCCGCTGCGGCGAATCAAATGGCTGACGCTGGCGATGCAGCTGACGGCGCTGGGCGCCGGAGCGGTTTACCTGCTGTGGCCGACCACCATGGCCTATCCGCAGAACGATGGCGTTGGGATCAGCGCGCAGCTGCTGGCGGCGTTAACGCAGGTGGATTCGGCGCAGAACTGCCTGCCGTCGTTGCACATGGCGCTGACGGTGCTGGCGGTGTGGGCGCTGAGCGACGGCGAGCGCAAAATGCGGACGGCGCTGTGGATGCTGTGGGGCGTGGCGATCGCGTTCTCCATTCTGCAGCTGCGCCGTCACTTGTTTGTCGATTTGGCAGGTGGCGCCTTGCTGGCGCTATGCGCCGGTGGGCTGGCGCTGCGTATAAAGGCCCTGCGCAGGCGCGTGGTTAAAGGAGAAATGGGATGAGCGATCTGGCGTTGCCGATAGTGTTCATGCTGTTCATCGTGGTGGCCGAGGCGGTGGCGCTGCAGTGGGGGCGCCGTGAGCCGGTCAACTGGCACGATCTGGTGTTCAACCTGAACTCCGGCCATATCATGCTGTGGCTGTTCCGCGGGCTGGAGATCACCTGCTACGGCTACGTGGCCGCGCATTTCAGCCTGGGGCTGCTGGACGCCTGGCCGCCGCTGCTGATGTGGCTGTTCGCCCTGCTGGCGTGGGACTTCGGTTTCTACTGGCTGCATCGCCTGCACCACCGCTTCCGCGTGCTGTGGGCGGTACACGTGGTGCACCACCAGGGGGAGCACTTCAACCTGTCGCTGGGGGTGCGCAACTCCTGGTATTCGTCGCTGACGTCGATCCCGTTCTTTTTGCTGCTGGCGCTGGCGGGCGTGCCGCTGTCGGTGTTCGTCGCGGTGTCGATTTTTCACTACAGCATTCAGCTGTTTAACCACAATGCGCTGACGCCGAAGCTGGGCGTGCTGGAAAAAATCCTGGTCACGCCAGCGCACCACCGGGTGCACCACATCAAGGACATGGCGTATTCCAATAAGAACTTCGGCGGCAGCTTTATCTTTTGGGACAAGCTGTTCGGCACCTTCTGCCCGGCGTTGCCGACCACGCCGTTCAGCTATGGCGTCAGCGGTGACAGGCCGTCTGCCAACCCGTTCTGGGCGAGTAATCTGCCGTTCCTGCGCTATTTGCGTCTGACATGGCGCCCGGCGCCGGGCCGACCACGCGACCGCCGTTCGGCACTCAGCGTATTCAGCGGCGCCATGCTGTTGTTCACGCTGGTGGTCGGCTACGTCTACCAATACGGCTATGGTTACGGCGACATCAGCTGGCCGCAAATGGCGCTGCTGGTGCTGCTGGCGTTGGGATCGGTAGCGCTGGGCGGCATGACGGAAGGGCGACCGTGGGCGAGCGCCGTCTGGCTGCTGATCGCGCTGGGCATGCCGCTGCTGTTTATCGGCTATCTTGGCTGGCCACAGCGCTATTGGCATATCGCCATGGCCGCCGTGGCGCTGCATGCCCTGTGCATCGCGCTGGGCTGGGGGCGAGTGGCCGCATCGGCCGCCGTGGAGGAACCGCATGGCTGAGTCATTGCCGCCGCTGCGTTTTCCCGCCGATGGCGAGCAGACGTTTCATCGCGATCTCAAGCGCGCGGCGCACGCCTGCCTGGTGGGCGATCATCGCTATGCCGATGCCGCGCGGCTGGTCAAGGCCGCGCTGTTGTTGGTGTTGTGCGCCGGGTTTTACGCGCTCAGCCTGATGCAGCATCAGCCATGGGCGTTTTTCCTTTGCTATTTCCTGTTCGTGACCATGGGTATGCTGCTCAACGTCAACGTCAACCACGATGCTTCGCATAACGCCTTCCTGCGTGCGCCCTGGGCCAATCGCCTGGTGGGGCGGGTGGTGACGCTGCCGCTGGGCGTCGATCCGGACTATTGGCGTACGCGGCACGTGGATTACCACCACGTTTACGCCAACGTGGAGCATTACGATCTGGACACCGAAGAGAACGGCTTTTTCCGCCAGACGCCTTTCCAGCGCTGGCGGCCCCATATGCGCTATCAGCATCTGTACTGGCCGCTGATCGCCGCGCTCTCCTTGCCCTATATCGCCTGGATTTTCGATTGGTCCGATCGGCTCGATAAAACGCCGCTGCGGGAAAAACGCGTGCTGGCGGGGCGCGGCGGTTGGACGCTGTTCGTGCTGTGCAAGCTCGCGCATCTGGCGCTGGTGCTGGTGGTGCCGCTGATCGTGGGCCACTTGCACGGCATCGGCTGGGGCTGGGTGTTGCTGGCTTACGCGCTCAGCCAGATGTGCGCCTCGCTGCTGGTGGTGTTCTTGCTGCTGGGCACCCATTGGGCGCAGGCCGAGTTTTACCCGGCGCCGACGGGCGACAGCATGCCGCAAGGCTGGTATCGGCACAATTTCGCCACCGCCTGCGACTGGCAGCCCGAACCGCGCTGGCTGGAGCATCTGACCGGCGGGCTGAACTATCACCTGACCCATCACCTGTTTCCCGGTTGGAATCACCGCCACTATCCGGCGCTGGCCGCCGCGGTGGCGGAAGTGGCACAGCGGCACGGCATGGCGTACCGCTGCATCGGCTATCGCGAACTGCTGGCGCAGCAACAGCGCTTCTTGCGGCGGATGGGGCAGCCATGAAACCGCTGCGTCCGTTAGCCTATCGGCGCGACGACAACGGGTTGCACCGCGCGCTGATGCAGGCCGCCCAGCATTATCTGGCGGCCAACGGCGATCACCGTTTCGCCGACGGCGGCATGCTGGCGAAGGTCGCGCTGCTGCTGGCGCTGTGCGGCCTGTGTTACGGGTTGAGCCTGCAGCAGCAAAACGGCTGGGCGTTTTTCGCCTGCTATTTCGGTTTTATCTTTATCGGCATGTTCCTGACGGTGAACGTGGTGCACGATGCTTCGCACAACGCGTTTTTCCGTCGGCCCTGGGCCAACCGTTGGCTGAACGCCCTGGTGAGTGTGCCGCTGGGACTGGACCCCGACTGCTGGCGCGTGCGGCACGTGCTGTTCCACCATGCCCATAACAATATCGAACATTACGATCCCGACATCGACGCCAACGGCGTGCTGCGGCAAACGCCGTTCCAGCGCTGGCGCCCCTTTATGCGCGCGCAGCGTTACTATTGGCCGCTGGTGGCGGCGCTGACGTTCCCGTACTACATCTGGTTGTTCGATTGGCTGGACAGGGCGGGCCGCACCCGCGTGGCGGCGCGCATGGCGCAGCAGGGCGTGCGTGGCTGGTGCGGGTTTCTGGCGGGTAAGGCGGCACACCTGCTGCTGGCGCTGGCGATCCCATGCTGGCTGTTGCCGCCGGCTATCGGCATCGGGCAAATTCTGCTGGTCTATTTGCTGAGCCAGATGCTTTCTTCCTTGCTGTTCGTGATGTTGATCATCGGCACCCACTGGGCCAAGGCCAACTTTTATCAGGCGCCGGCGCAGGGCACGATGCCGCACGGCTGGTATCACCACGTGTTCGCCACCACCTTCGACTGGCTGACCCGGCCGCGTTGGCTGGGGTACTGGCTCGGCGGGGCGAACCTGCATTTGACGCATCATCTGTTCCCGCACTGGAGCCACCGCCATTACCCGGCGCTGAGCCTCATCATCGGCGAGGTGGCGCCGCGTTTCGGCATCGACTACCGCCTGCTGGAACTGGAGGAGCTGTTGCGTCTGCAGCAACGCTTCCTCAGCGCGATGGGCCGCAAGCCGCACTAGCGTTGCATGCGGATTGTGCGAGGCGTTACGCAGTTCACTAATTGAACGATATTTGCCCTTCCAGTAGACTTTCCCTCTGTGAATCAACGGCCACAGGAGGTGGACTATGCGCAGCTTGCCGATTCGGTTATCGAACAAAATTGATGATGATCTGAACGATATCGCCCGGCGTCACGGGATGGAAAAAACCGAGGTAATCAAAATGGCGTTTGCACTGATTACCCTTGCCGATAAGTACTGGATGAAACAGGATGGTACTTCTCTTGGCATTGTTCGGGAGAAGGGTGAACAGCTTGAAGCGGTGGGGCGGGTCGTGGAGATCTTCCCATGAACATCGAAAGCCGTAATCTGCGCGATGAGGCCAGCCAGGTTTATCTGGAGCAGGTCTTGGTCTTCGACGAAATGGAGCGGCTGCGCCTGGCACGCCAGGTGCTGTGCGGGATATTCGCCGTCAGCGTGGGCGTATTCGCCGCCCACGCGTATTGGGAGAAAAACGAAGCGCTGAATCAGGTGTTTGAGCTGGTGAAGATCGGCGCCTTGCCGCTGGTCACGCTGGTGGTCTCTTTTTACTTTCCCAACAGCGCGTCCAGATAAGGCGCCGCGTCAATGCGACTTCATGCCCGCCGCGGTCATCAGCAGGCGGAACAGTGAGGCAACCACGAATAACCCCAGCACGCTGGCGCTCCAGATGATCACCAGCCAACCGATGCGTTTCCACCAGGGCGCCGGAGCGGCGGTTGCCGTTTTATCTTGCATAGCGTCCTCCCTTCTCAATGATAGCCGTGTTCATGGCTGATCTTGCCGCGGAACACGTAGTAGCTCCAGAAGGTGTAGACCAGAATGATTGGGATGATGAACAGCGCGCCCACCAGCATAAAGCCGAGGCTCTGCGGTGGTGCTGCGGCGTCCCACAGGCTGATGGCCGGCGGGATCAGGTGCGGCCAGATGCTGATGCCAAGCCCGCTCAGGCCGAGGAACACCAGCAGCAGCGTCAGCATAAACGGCGAGTAGTGCGCGCCGCGTTTCACTCCGCGTTGAATTCCCCAGGCGCTGAGCAGCACCAGCAGCGGTACCGGCAGCAGCCAGAACAGGTTAGGCAGCGTAAACCAGCGGGCGGCGATTTCCGGATGGGCGATCGGCGTCCAGACACTGACCGCAGCCAGCACCAGCAACAGGATGGCCAGCAGCGGCGTCGCCAGGTGATACATGCGTGCCTGCAGTTCACCGGCGGTTTTCATCACCAGCCAGGTACAGCCGAGCAGGGCATAGGTCACCACCAGCCCCAGCCCGCAGAACAGCGCGAACGGCGTTAGCCAGTCCAGCGCGCCGCCGGCGTAGGTGCGGCCTTCTACCGGGAAGCCGTTGATCACGGCGCCCACCACCACACCCTGGCTGAAGGTGGCGAACAGTGAGCCCCAAATAAACGCCTTGTCCCAGATATGGCGCTTCTCCGGCGTCGCCTTGAAGCGAAACTCGAAGGCCACGCCGCGGAAAATCAGCCCGATCAGCATCAGCGTCAGCGGGATCGCCAGCGCGTCAAGGATGACCGAATAGGCCAGCGGGAAGGCGCCGAACAGTGCGGCGCCGCCCAGCACCAGCCAGGTCTCATTGCCGTCCCACACCGGGGCGACGGTGTTCATCATCAGATCGCGGTCGCCGCTCTCTTTCACCCACGGAAACAGGATGCCGATGCCCAGGTCGAAACCGTCCATCACCACGTACATCATGGTGCTGAACACGATGATGACAAACCAAATCAGCGGAAGATCGATACCCATGTTCAGCTCCTGTCGTCCAGAGTGTCGTTGACCGCGGACAGCGGACGCGCCGGCCGGCCCTCGGTATTGTCTTCTTGGTGTTCATGCGGCTGCGGCCCTTTGCGGATCAGGCGCATCATGTAGGAATACCCCACGCCGAACACCGAACAGTAGACGATGATGAACGCCAGCAGGCTGATGCTCATGTGCAGGTCGCCGTGCGCGGAGACCGCATCCTTGGTGCGCAGCAGGCCGTACACCACCCACGGTTGGCGGCCGATCTCGGTGGTGAACCAGCCCGCCAGCAGCGCCAGCAGCCCGGAAGGGCCCATCCACAAAATGAAGTACAGGAACGGACGCGACTGATACAGCCCGCCGCGCCAGCGCAGCCACAGGCTCCACACCCCGGCCAGAATCATCAGCATGCCCAGCCCGACCATGATGCGGAACGACCAGAACACCACGGTGGAGTTGGGGCGATCTTCCGGCGGGAAGGATTTGAGCGCCGGCACCTGTTCGGTCAGGCTGTGCGTCAGGATCAGGCTGCCGAGGTACGGCACCTCCAGCTTGAAACGGGTTTCTTCGCGCTGCATGTCCGGCCAACCGACCAGGATCAGCGGCGTGGCTTCGCCCGGCGGGTTCTCCCAGTGGCCTTCGATGGCGGCGATCTTCGCCGGCTGGTGTTTCAGCGTATTCAGACCGTGCGCATCGCCGATCATCGCCTGCACCGGCGCGACGATCAGTGCCATCCACATCGCCATCGACAGCATTTTGCGCATCGCCGGGGTATCGCGGCCGCGCAGCAGGTGCCAGGCGGCGGAGGCGCCGACGAAGAACGCCGAGGAGAGGAAGGCGGCGGTGGACATGTGCAGCAGGCGGTACGGGAAGGACGGGTTGAAGATCACCTTCAGCCAGTCGACCGGGACCACCTGGCCGTTGATGATTTCATGCCCCTGCGGGGTCTGCATCCAGCTGTTGGAAGCCAGGATCCAGAAGGTGGAGATCAGCGTGCCGAGCGCCACCATGCAGGTGGCGAAGAAGTGCAGGCCGGGGCCGACGCGGTTCCAGCCGAACAACATCACGCCGAGGAAACCGGCTTCGAGGAAGAAGGCGGTCAGCACTTCATAAGTCAGCAGCGGCCCGGTAATGCTGCCGGCGAACTCGGAGAAGAAGCTCCAGTTGGTGCCGAACTGATAGGCCATCACCAGCCCGGACACCACGCCCATGCCGAAGTTAACGGCGAAAATCTTTGACCAGAAATGGTAAAGCTCACGGTAGGCTTCATTGTGCGTTTTCAACCATAACCCTTCCAGCACCGCCAGATAACTGGCTAAACCGATGGTGATGGCGGGGAAGATGATATGGAAAGACACGGTGAAGGCGAACTGTATTCTGGCGAGTTCCAGTGCATCAAGACCCAGCATGGCGCCTCCTAGGGTTGAACATAAATTAACCTCTTGAGTATAGCTGTCATTTTTATGTGAAAAGCTTGGCGTTAAGTTAATCACGAAGTACAGTGACTATAATAGTGACAGTTATTTTACTTTTTCATATAACAGTTAATGGTTATGACCCGATACGAGCAGCTTGCGCAGCAGATTAGAGAACAGATCCAGAACCGGGTGTGGCGGGCGGGCGACAAGCTGCCTTCGCTGCGCGAGAGCGGCAAACGCGCCGGATTAAGCCTGATGACGGTGGTGCAGTCTTACCAACTGCTGGAGAGCCAGGGGTGGATCGTCGCCCGCCCGCAGTCGGGCTACTATGTGGCGGCGCGTCCGCAGCCGCTGCCTCAGCCTTCGCGCGGCGAGAAACTGTTGCTGAGCGAGCAGGTGGACATCAACGCCTTTATTTTTGACGTGCTGCAGGCCTGCAAGGATCCGGACATCGTGCCTTTCGGTTCGGCCTTTCCCGACGCCACGCTGTTCGCCCAGCCGAAGCTGGCGCGGGCGCTGAGCAGCGTAGCGCGCAAGTTCACGCCGCACAGTTCGCTGGCCAACCTGCCGCCGGGCAACGACGCGCTGCGGCGGCACATTGCCCAACGCTATGCGCTGAGCGGCATGCAGGTTGCCCCGGACGAAATCGTCATCACCGCCGGGGCGATGGAGTCGCTCAGCCTCAGCCTGCAGGCGGTGACCCAGCCGGGCGACTATGTGGCGATCGAATCGCCGGCGTTTTACGGCGCGCTGCAGGCGCTGGAACGGCTGCGGTTAAAGGCGGTGGCGATCGCCACGCATCCGCAGGACGGTATCGATCTGGACGCGTTGCAGCAGGCGGTGGAACAGTATCCGATCAAGGCCTGCTGGCTAATGACCCACTTCCAAAATCCGCAGGGCGCCACCCTGCCGGAGGCCAACAAGCAGCGCCTGGTGGAGCTGCTGCGCGAACGGCAGATTTCGCTGATCGAAGACGATGTCTACGGTGAGCTGTACTTCAGCGCCGAACGGCCGCTGCCGGCCAAGGCGCTCGACAGCGGCGGCCAGATCTTGCACTGCTCGTCGTTTTCCAAATGCCTGGCGCCGGGCTTTCGCGTCGGCTGGGTAGCGGCGGGGCGTTATGCGCAGCAGATCCAGCGTTTGCAGCTGATGAGCACCGTTTCCACCAGCGTGCCGACCCAGATGGCGCTGGCGGATTATCTGCTGCACGGCGGCTACGATACCCATCTGCGGCGGCTGCGGCGCCTGCTGGCTCAACGCCAAAGCGCGATGCGTCAGGCGATCGCCCACCATTTCCCGCCGACGGTGAAGGTCAGCCAGCCCGACGGCGGTTATTTCCTGTGGCTGGAGCTGGATCCGGCGCTGTCGTCGATGGAACTGTACCGGCGGGCCCTTTCCCGGGGCATCAGCATCGCGCCGGGGCGCATGTTCACGACCGGCGACCATTTCAACCACTGCTTCCGCCTCAACGCCTCTTTTGAATGGAATGACCGTTTTGAAGAGGCGATCAAAACCTTAGCCAAACTTATCCGGGGGCTGGCTGCGACCGGTTGAACCGCGATTTGCAGCGGGCTTTGCCCCAGAAAAATTCATAATGCTTTTTTCGGCAATGGAATGCCGGTTTCGTTGTTAGACAGCCCTCCAGCCGCCCATTACTCTGCGATAAATTTTGTCACATTTTTATCAACGGGAAGACGAGGGGCTGTGGGTGAGAAGAATAAAAAATAAGCTAAACAAACTGTTGCGATATCGCCTGACACCGCTGGCGTTGGTCTGCGCGCTGGGGCTGAGCGGCGTCGTTCAGGCGGAAACGCTGGCCGAAGGTATCACGCCGGCCAGCGACACCGCTCGGGTGCCGGCCGCCGCCAAACTGCGTAAAGACACCGTGGTGGCGGGCATCTCGGAACCGCAGGGGATTTTCAACCCGTATCTGTTCACCAACGGCTGGGACGAGAACGTAACCGACGTGATCTTCAGCCGCCTGATCGGCCTGGACAGCCAGGGCAAGCCAGAAGGGCGATTGGCGGAGTCCTGGCAGGTCAGCCCCGATAATCTGACCTACACCATTAAGCTGCGTCCGAATTTGGTCTACAGCGACGGCTCGCCGCTGAAAGCCGACGATATCGCCTTTACCCTGACGCTGCTGCACGATCCGGCCTATGACGGCGACACCGATATCACGCCGGCGCACATCCAGGGCGGCGCCGAGTATAAAAACGGTACCGCCGCCGGCATCAGCGGGCTGAAGGTGATCGACGATCGCACCATTCAGATCGTCACCACCCAGCCGGGCGCGACCACGTTGCAACTGATTGGCGGGCCGGTATTGTCGCGGGCTTACTACGGCAAAGACTATCAGCGCGGCAAGCTCGACAGCGTGCGCGCCTTGAACGGCAAGCCGCTCGGCAACGGCCCCTATATTTACGACAAGTACGTGCCGGGGCAGGAGATCCGCTTCCACGCCAACCCGAACTTTTACCTCGGCCCGCCGCCGATGGCGCGCTTTATCTACCGCGTCACCAACCCGGCCACCAACTTCCAGCTGTTCCAGACCGGTGAGACCGACTACGACGCCTTTACCGCCAAACCGGACGATATCGAACAGCTCAAGCTGCTCGGCTTCGCCAATATCAACCTTTACAGCTCAAGCGATTATAGCCGCGTTGATTTCAACCTCAGACGCCCGGCGCTGCAGGATAAACGGGTGCGCCAGGCGCTGATCTACGGCCTCGATCGGCAAAAGCTGATCGCCGTGGTGTACCAGGGGTACGGCAAGGTCGCCAACCAGCCGATTTCGCCGATCTCCTGGTCCTATGACGCGAACGGCATCAATCCCTACGCTTACGATCTCGATAAGGCCAAAAAGCTGTTGGACGAGGCCGGTTGGCAGGTGGGCGCTGACGGTATCCGGCAGAAAGACGGTAAAAAGCTGGAGCTGACGCTGCTGGTAACCAAAAAGCTGATCAACGACGCGCTGGTGCCGATCGCCAAGGATAACTATCGCCGGCTCGGCGTGGTGCTGAAACCGCAGGTATTGGACTTCAACGCGCTGTTGGCGCAGCGCAAGGCGGGCAATTACGACCTGGCGTCCCTCAGCACCAGTACGCTGAACGATCCGCACGACGGCGTACGCGATTTCATCAGCAGCGAGAGCGAGACCGGTTATCACAACCCGCAGGTAGACGCGCTGATCGCCAGGGCCAATGCCACGCTGGATATCGCCCAGCGCAAGCCGCTGTATCACCAGCTGTATCAAGTGTTGGCGGACGATCCGCCGGTGATCCTGCTCGGCAACCGCGAGATTTTGAGCGCCAGCAGCGCGCGCGTCACCGGCTTTAAACCGGATATCTACAACGGATTGGTCGGCAGCCTGCCGAACGTCAAACCGGCGCCGTAACGCCCTGACGCCGCCGCGCCATTCCGGGCGGCGGCGATGGAACCCGCGATGAGAAACTTTATCCTGCGCCGTCTGTTGCAGACTATCCCGATGCTGTTGTTGGCTTCCTTGCTGATTTTTTGCATTTTCGCCCTGGCGCCCGGCGATTTTATCGACGGCAACATCAATTTGACCGCGCAACGCGCCGCCGAGCTGCGGGCGCTGTATGGGTTGGATCAGCCGTTGTTCAGCCGCTACCTGCACTGGCTCGGCCGCTTGCTGCAGGGCGATCTCGGTTTTTCGCTGCAGTATCAGATCCCGGTCAGCACGTTGCTGAATCAATACATCTGGAACTCGTTCCTGCTGGCGGCGGTGGCGATGGTGCTGTATTGGGGCATCGCGTTGGCGGTGGGGGTGATCTCGGCGATGAAACCCTATTCGCTGTTCGATCATCTGATCACCGTGGCGGTGTTCGCCGCTATGTCGTTTCCGACGTTCTTCCTGTGTCTGCTGCTGATCAAATGGTTCGCCGTCGACCTGCACTGGCTACCGGCGGGCGGTATGTTGCGCACCGGCAGCGAAGCGAGCGGACTGGCCTGGGCGCTGGAGGTGGCGGCGCACCTGCTGTTACCGGTGCTGGCGCTGGTGATGCTGCAGGCCGGTAGCCTGACGCGCTATTTTCGCGCCAGCATGCTGGAGGTGATCCGCATGGACTATATCCGCACCGCGCGCGCCAAGGGGCTCAGGGAGAAAACGGTGATCCTCAAACACGCGCTGCGCAATGCGCTGTTGCCGATCATCACCCTGCTGGGGTTCGAGCTGCCGGGATTGTTCTCCGGCGCGCTGATCACCGAAAAAATCTTCAACTGGCCGGGCGCCGGACATATCCATATCGATTCGTTGGCGGCGCGTGATTACCCGGTATTGATGGGGTTCACGCTGTTTCTGGCCGCCTTGACCATTCTCGGCAATCTGCTGGCGGATATTCTGTACGCCTACGCCGACCCGCGCATTCGCTTGAGGTAACACGATGTTGGTTACGCTGTTTTTCGGCCGCCGTCGCCGCTGGCGACAGGCACAGCTGCCTGCGCTGGCGCAACTGTCGCCACCGCCCGCCGCTCAGGCCTGGCGACGTTTGCGCCGCCACCGACCGGCGATGATTTCGCTGGCGTTGCTGGTGCTGTTGGCGCTGCTGTGCCTGATTGGGCCGTCGCTTTCGCCGTGGCGCGACGATGCCGGCGACGTGCTGAATATCAACCAGGCGCCGAGCGGCGCGCACTGGCTGGGCACCGACTTTCTCGGCCGCGATATCTGCACCCGGCTGCTGCTGGCGGGGCGGATATCGCTGACCATCGGCCTGGTGTCGATGCTGCTGTCGGTGACACTGGGCTACGTGCTGGGGGCGCTTTCCGGTTATCTGGGGGGCGTGGCGGACAGGCTGATCATGCGCTTCGCCGATCTGCTGATGACCATTCCCGGCCTGCCGCTGCTGATCATCATGGGGGCGATGCTGACCGAACTCGACGTGTCGCCGGACTACCGCATCTACATGGTGATGATCATGCTGAGCCTGCTGGGCTGGCCGTCGCTGGCGCGGCTGGTGCGCGGCCAGATCCTGTCGCTGCGCGAGCGGGATTTCATGTTGGCTACCGAGGTGCTGGGGCTCTCTACCCGGCGGCGTCTCTTCGGCCATCTGCTGCCCAATACCGTGCCGATTTTGGTGGTGGTCGCCACCATGGCGGTGGCCAACGCCATCCTCAGCGAGTCGGCGTTGAGCTACCTTGGGCTGGGCGTGGTGCCGCCGACGCCGTCGTGGGGCAACATGATGGACGCCGCCAATAGCCTGATCGACTTTCAGCGCCGCCCCTGGCTGTGGATGCCGCCCGGGCTGGCGATCTTCGTCACCGTGGTGGCGATCAATATTTTGGGCGACGGCCTGCGGGACGCGCTCGATCCGAAAATGAACGGGGTAACACGATGAGCCAACCGCTGGTGGCGTTCGAGCGACTGTCGGTGTCGTTTCAGGGGGAACAAGGGCCGGTGCGGGCGGTGCAGCAGGTCAGCCTTGAGCTGCAGGCCGGGCAAACGCTGGGGATCGTCGGTGAGTCGGGCTGCGGCAAAAGCGTGACCGCCATGGCGCTGATGGGGCTGTTGCCGCAGCCGCTGGCGCAGGTAGACGGCGGTGAAATTCGCTTTGAAGGGCAAAACCTGCTGTCGCTGCGGGCCTCCAAGATGGCCGATCTGCGCGGCAACCGACTGGCGATGATCTTTCAGGAACCGATGAGCGCGCTCAATCCGGTGTTGACCCTCGGCGAACAGCTGGTGGAGCCGCTGATTCGCCACCTGACCCTGTCGCCGAAAGCGGCCTGGCGTCAGGCGATTCAACTCTTGACGGAAGTGGGGTTAGCGCGCGCCGAGGCACTGATGCGCTGCTATCCGCATCAGCTTTCCGGTGGCATGCTGCAGCGCGTGATGATCGCTATGGCGATCGGGTGCCGTCCGGCGCTGCTGATTGCCGACGAACCGACCACGGCGCTCGACGTTACGGTGCAAGCGCAGATCCTGGCGCTGCTGCGTGAGCAGAGCCGGCGACACAACATGGCGATGATCTTGATCACCCACGATCTTGGGGTGATCGCCCAGATGGCGGATCGGCTGGCGGTGATGTACGCCGGGCGCGTCGTCGAGCAGGGCACGACGCGGGAAGTGCTGGCCGAACCGCGGCACCCTTATACTCAGGGGCTGATCGCCTCGCGGCCGGTGCCGGGCCAGCGGCTCCGCCGTTTATACTCCATTCCCGGCCAGGTGCCGGATCTGGCGCGCTTGCCTGATCACTGTGCGTTTGCCGAGCGCTGTGCGCAGGCCACCGCGCGCTGCCGCGATGGCATTCCGCCGCTGTACGGCACGCCGCAGCGCCAGTCCGCCTGTTTCCTCAACGCCGGAGGGCGCCCGCATGTCGACTGAACCTTTGGTGGAAGTGAAAGGATTAAAGAAATATTTTCCGCTGCGCGACGGACTGTTCGGGCGCACCACCGGTCAACTGAAGGCGGTGGACGACGTCAGCTTCAGCATTCGCAAGGGGCGCATTTTCGGGCTGGTGGGTGAGTCAGGCAGCGGAAAAACCACCGTCGGCCGCACGCTGCTCGGCCTGCACGACAAAACCGCCGGTGAGGTAATGTTCAAAGGGCTGGCACTGGATAGCCTGAGTAAAGATGCGCTGCGCGCCCTGCGGCCGAAAATGCAGTTAGTGTTTCAAGATCCGTACAGTTCGCTGAACCCGCGCCTGCGCGTGGGCGACGCCATTGGGGAAGCGCTGTTGCAACACGGCCTGGCGAGCAAGGCGGAACTGCGCGAACGGGTGCTCGATACCCTGGCGATCTGCGGGCTGTCGCCGCAGCATTATGGGCGGTTTCCGCATGAGTTTTCCGGTGGCCAGCGCCAGCGCATCGGCATCGCGCGCGCGCTGATCCTGCAGCCGGAGTTTATCGTCGCAGACGAACCGATATCGGCGCTCGACGTGTCGATTCAGGCGCAGATCATCAATCTGTTCTCCGATTTGCAGGAACGGCAAGGGGTGACGCTGCTGTTTATCTCGCACGATCTCGGCGTGGTGGAGCATTTGTGCCAGGATGTGGCAGTGATGTATCTGGGGCAGATCGTTGAGAGCGCCGATCGCGACGCGCTGTTTCGCCAACCGCTGCATCCCTACACGCAGGCCTTGTTGGCAGCGGTGCCGACGCTGGATGCGCAACGCGCGCCGGCGTGGGTGGCCGGCGGCGAGCCACCGAACCCCGCCAACCCGCCGCGCGGCTGCCGTTTCCATCCCCGCTGCCCGCTGGCCACGGCGCAGTGCCGCGAACAGGCGCCGCAGCTGCGCAGCGTGGCGCCCGGCCATCAGGTGGCTTGCCACCTGGTCGGCTAGCGTCAGGACAGGTAGTGCTTCAACGCGCGCCCGGCCTGGTGGATCGCCGAATGCACCGCCGGGACGTGGGCGAGCGGATTCAACAGGCCGTAGTCGTGGATCAGCCCGTTGTAGCGGGTGGCGGTGACCTCGACGCCGGCGGCATCGAGCAGACGCGCGTAAGCTTCGCCTTCATCGCGCAGCACATCCAGCTCGGCGGTCTGCACCAGCGCCGGTGGCAAGCCCCGCAGCTGTTCCGGCGTGGCGTTGAGCGGCGAAGCGTAGATATCTTTGCGCTGCGCCTTATCGGGCGCGTAGCTGTCCCAAAACCACTTCATCATGTTGCGGGTCAGGAAATGGCCTTCGGCGAACTGATGATAGGAGTCGGTATCAAACTGGGCACGGGTGACGGGCCACAGCAGGATCTGGCAACGCAGCGCCGGTATGCCTTTCTCTTTGGCCATCAGGCTGACCACCGCCGCCATATTGCCGCCGGCGCTGTTGCCGACCACCGCCAGCCGTGAACCGTCGACGTTGATCTTCTCGCCGTACTCGGCCACCCATTCGGTGGCGGCGTAAGCCAGGTTGATCGCCTCGGGGTAGCGCACCTCCGGTGAGCGGGGATAGTTGACGAACACCGCCGCCGCGCCGGAGCTGTAAACCAGATCGCGCACCAGGCGCTCGTGGGTGGGGAAATCGCCCAGCACCCAGCCGCCGCCGTGAAAGAACATGAATACCGGCGGCGCCTCGTTGACCCTGGCCGGCCGCACCAGCTGCAGCAGAATATCCTGACCTTCTACGTGAATCGTTTTTTCGCTGATCTCGACCTCGCGCAGCGGCACCTCGACGCTGCGTTGCGCGTCCTCCAAGACCCTGCGTGCCTCTTTAGGCTTCATCTGTTCCATGGGTTTACCGCCGGCGGCATTCAGCGCGTCGAGAAATACGCGGATGTCGTGCTGGGCGTGTGGCTGGCTGAGATCGACGGTTTTCTTGGGCATGGTGACTCCTTGGGCGCAGAAGAGAAGGGGCGGTCAGGATCACAGTGTAGCCGCTGGCAAACAAAGCGGGAGTGGAGGCTGACGGCGGTCAGCGCGGCCCGTGTATTGGGGATGTTGCAGGTGGGATCTCCGCGTCACTGCCGTCTTGCACAATCCTGACGCACCGCTGCACCCAATTGGGGCAAAAAGTGTGAGGGCGAGCAAATTGGGTGAAATTATTTTTGCGAGCCCGATCAGAAATTCTAAAGTTTTTCGTAATTGAATAGGATTTCGCGCGCAATGGTGATTTTAGGCCTTATTTTTTAATTTATGCATTACCAATGCATAGAAAATGAATAAATATTCAATATAAGCCGTTGTTTTAACGTAAAAAATAGCAAAATCCGGCAAAAATCCCGTTTTGGCACGATAGCTGCTCTACACTCTTTATCAAACGACATGTATTTTAACTGCTCGTTAACATTTACTCCCCGCTCAGGGACCGGATATACGCCATAAATAGTGAAAAATCGATTTTATGTAACAGATTTGTTTCTAAATCAGCGGTAAGGGACAGTATTTTCTCCGCCGCGAAAGTCGGTTTTGAACAACGGTTTTTTTGCATTGTGGCGGCCTAACCGGGCTTGAGCGACCCTTACAGTCAAAATTCAGCCTTTGCTGAGATTATGAGGTCACTATGGAACAGCCAATCGCAGTTACCCGCCAGTCTTTCGATGACTGGATGGTCCCGGTTTATGCCCCTGCCGATTTTATTCTGGTGCGGGGCGAAGGATCGCAGGTGTGGGATCAGCAGGGTAAGTCTTATATCGATTTCGCCGGCGGCATCGCGGTTAACGCGTTGGGGCATGCGCACCCGGCGGTCAAGGCGGCGCTGGTGGAGCAGGCAGGCAAGCTGTGGCATCTGGGCAATGGCTATACCAACGAACCGGTGCTGCGCCTGGCCAAAAAACTGATCGACGCCACCTTCGCCGACAAGGTGTTCTTCTGTAACTCGGGCGCCGAAGCTAACGAAGCGGCGCTGAAACTGGCACGCAAACATGCGCACGATCAGCACGGCGCTGGTAAAGATCAGATTGTGGCGTTCAACAACGCGTTCCACGGTCGCACGCTGTTTACCGTGTCCGCCGGCGGCCAGCCAAAATATTCGCAGGACTTTGCGCCGCTGCCGGGCGGCATCACTCATACGCCGTATAACGATCTGGCCGCAGCGGCCGAGCTTATCAACGATCGCACCTGCGCGGTGATCGTCGAGCCGATCCAGGGCGAAGGCGGCGTGCTGCCGGCGGAAGCCAGTTTCCTGCAGGGGCTGCGTGAACTGTGCGATCGTCATAACGCGCTGCTGATCTTCGACGAAGTACAGACCGGCGTCGGCCGCACCGGCCACCTGTATGCCTATATGCAGTACGGCGTGGTGCCGGACGTGTTGACCACCGCGAAAGCGCTGGGCGGCGGCTTCCCGATCGGCGCCATGCTGACCACCGATGCGCTGGCGAAAACGCTGGGTGTCGGCACCCACGGCACCACCTACGGCGGCAACCCGCTGGCGACGGCGGTGGCGGGGGAAGTGTTCTCCATCATCAACACGCCGGAAGTGCTGGAAGGCGTCAAGCAGCGTCACCAGTGGTTCATCGACGGGTTGAACGACATCAATCGCCAGTACCCGATCTTCGCCGACATTCGCGGCGGCGGTTTGCTGATCGGCTGCCAATTGACGAAGGACTATGCCGGCAAAGCGAAGCAGATCACCCAACTGGCCAACGAAGAAGGCGTCATCGCGCTGATCGCCGGTCCGGACGTGGTGCGTTTCACGCCGTCGCTGATCATCCCTGAGCAGGATGTGAAAGAGGGGCTGGCGCGATTCGCGCGTGCCGTGGCGCGCATTTGCAGCTAATCAGCGGGCTGCGCCTTCACCGGCGCAGCCTGATTCAGAAGAGGTTCGCATTATGATGATTATTCGCCCTATAGAGCGTCGCGATCTGGCGGATTTGTTGACGCTTGCCGGTAAATCTGGCATCGGTCTCACTTCACTGCCGCAAAATGAAGATACCCTGTCGGCACGCATTGAGCGGGCGTTAAAAACCTGGCAAGGCGAACTTCCGCAAAGTGACCAGTGTTATCTGTTCGTGTTGGAGGACAGCGAGCGCCGGAAAGCAGTGGGGGTCTGCGCGATCGAAGTGGCCGTCGGCCTGGCAGAACCCTGGTACAGCTTCCGCGTCGGCACGCAGGTACATGCCTCCAAACAGCTGAATGTCTATAAATCGGTACCGACCCTGTTCCTCAGCAACGATCATACCGGCCATTCGGAGCTGTGCACGCTGTTCCTCGATCCGGACTATCGCCACGGTGAGAACGGCAAACTGCTGTCGAAGGTGCGTTTCCTGTTTATTGCCGCATTCCGCGAGCGTTTCTCCCGCCGTCTGATCGCTGAGATGCGCGGCTTCTCAGATGAAAACGGCCGTTCGCCGTTCTGGGAGAGCGTCGGCCACCGTTTCTTCTCCATCGAGTTCGCCAAGGCGGACTACCTGAGCGGCACCGGACAAAAGGCGTTTATCGCTGAACTGATGCCGAAACATCCGCTGTATGTCGATTTCCTGGCCGAAGACGCGCAGAAAGTGATCGGAGAAGTGCATCCGCAAACCCTGCCGGCACGCCGGTTGCTGGAGGCGGAAGGCCTGAGCTATCAGGGCTACGTCGATATCTTCGACGGCGGCCCGACGCTGGAAGCCGAGATCGACCATATCCGCGCGGTGAAGCAGAGCCGCCTGGTGAAAGTGGTGCTGGATGACACGCCGATGCGCGCCGATGCGCCGGTGCATCTGGTGGCCAACGACAACTATCAGAACTACCGCGCACTGTTGGTCAATGCCGAACTGTATGACGACCGCCTGCATATCAACGCCGCCACCGCTGCGGCGCTGGGCGTCGAGCAGGGCAGCCCGGTGCGGGTGCTCCCCCTTATTGCACAGGAGAAAGCATGATGTCCCATCCTGCTCTGTTGATTAATGGCGTCTGGCGGCAGGGCCGCGGCGCCGAGTTCGGCAAAGCCGATCCGGTCGGCAACCAGCCGCTGTGGCGCGCTAACGCCGCCGATACTGACGACGTCGCCGCCGCCTGCGAGGCCGCGCGTGCCGCGTTTCCCGCCTGGGCGCGTACGCCGTTTGAACAGCGCGAACAGCTGGTGAAACGCTTCGCCGCCTTGCTGGAAGAGCACAAACAGTCGCTGGCGGAAACCATCAGCCGTGAGACCGGTAAACCGCGTTGGGAAACGTTGACCGAAATTCAGGCGATGATCGGTAAAGTGGGCATTTCGCTGCAGGCCTACCAATCGCGCACCGGTTTTAGCCAGACGGCGATGGCCGACGGCGCTTCGGTGCTGCGTCATCGCCCGCACGGCGTGCTGGCGGTGTTTGGGCCTTACAACTTCCCCGGCCATCTGCCGAACGGCCATATCGTGCCGGCGCTGCTGGCCGGAAACTGCGTGGTGTTCAAACCGAGCGAGCTGACGCCGCTGACCGCCGAGGAAACCCTGAAGCTGTGGCAGCAGGCCGGCCTGCCGGACGGGGTGATCAATCTGGTGCAAGGCGGCCGGGAAACCGGCGAAGCGCTGGCGGCCAGTGCGGATATCGACGGCCTGCTGTTCACCGGCAGCGCCGGCACCGGCTATCACCTGCATCGCCAATTGGCGGGGCAGCCGGAGAAGATCCTGGCGCTGGAGATGGGCGGTAACAACGCGCTGATCGTCGATGGCTTCGAGGATCGCGACGCGGCGGTCAACCTGGCTATCCAATCGGCGTTTATCTCCGCCGGCCAACGCTGCACCTGTTCACGCCGCATTTTGGTGAAGCAGGGGGCGGAAGGCGACGCCTTTATCGCGCGTTTGGTTCAGGTCGCGGGCGAACTGCGCGTTGGCCGTTGGGATGCCGAACCGCAGCCGTTCATGGGCGGGGTGGTGTCGGCAGCCGCGGCGGAGAACATGCTGAAAGCGCAGCAAAACTTGCTGGCGCTGGGCGGCAAATCGCTGCTGACCATGCGCCTGCTGGAGCCGGGCAGTTCGCTGCTCAGCCCGGGCATCATCGAGCTGACCGGCGTGGCCGGCGTACCGGACGAAGAGTACTTCGGGCCGTTGACCACGATTGTGCGTTACCGCGATTTCGACGAGGCGCTGCAGCTGGCCAACCGGACGCGCTACGGCCTGTCGGTGGGGCTGGTATCGCCGCAGCGTGAGCTGTTCGAGCGGTTGCTACTGGAAGCGCGTGCCGGCATCGTCAACTGGAACAAGCCGCTGACCGGAGCGTCCAGCGCGGCGCCGTTCGGTGGCGTGGGAGCCTCCGGCAACCATCGCCCAAGCGCCTTCTATGCGGCGGACTATTGCGCCTGGCCGATGGCGTCGCTGGAAAGCGAAAGCCTGTCGCTGCCGGCGACGCTCTCGCCGGGCTTGTCGTTCCGTTAATCGTCTGCGGCGGCGCGATGGCGCTGCCGCAGGCCATCCCCAGGGGATAGCCATGTCAGGATATGAAGTCAATTTCGACGGTTTGGTGGGGCCGACGCACCACTATGCCGGGCTGTCGTTCGGTAACGAGGCCTCTACGCAGCATCAAAACAGCGTATCGAACCCGAAGCTGGCGGCGAAGCAAGGTCTGCTGAAAATGAAGGCGCTGGCCGATCTCGGTTTCCAGCAAGGGGTATTGCCGCCGCAGGAGCGGCCGCATCTGCCGATGCTGCGTCGCCTGGGCTTCAGCGGCAGCGATGAGACGGTGCTGGCGCAGGTGATGCGTCAATCACCGCGTTTGCTGTCGGCGCTCAGCTCGGCGTCTTGCATGTGGACCGCCAATGCGGCCACCGTGTCGCCCTCGGCGGACAGCACCGACGGCAAGGTGCACTTCACTGCCGCCAACCTGAACAATAAATTCCACCGCGCCATCGAGGCGGAAACCACCACCGCCGTATTGCGGGCGATGTTCAGCGACGATCGGCATTTTGCCCACCACGAGGCGCTGCCGCAGGTGGCGTTATTCGGCGACGAAGGGGCGGCCAACCATAACCGTCTGGGCGGCGACTACGCCAAGCGCAGCGTGCAGATGTTCGTCTACGGTCGTCAGGAATTCGGTGGCGAAACGGCGCCGACGCGTTATCCGGCGCGCCAAACGCGCGAAGCCGGCGAGGCAATCGCTCGCCTGCACCAACTGGACGAGCAGCATACGGTCTTCGTACAGCAAAACCCGGCGGTGATCGATCAGGGCGTATTCCATAACGACGTGATAGCGGTCAGTAACCAGAACGTGCTGTTCCACCACCAGCAGGCGTTTTACCGCCAGCAACAGGCGTTGGATGACGTGCGCCGCAAGATGGCGACGCTGGACAGCGAGCTGGTGGCAATCGAGGTGCCGACAGAGCGCGTCTCGGTGGCGGACGCGGTAGCGACCTATCTGTTCAACAGCCAAATTCTCACCAAGCCGAACGGCAAGATGATGATCGTGGTGCCAGAAGAGTCGCGCCAACATGCCGGCGTGTGGCGTTATCTGAACGACATGGTCGGCAGCGGCGGCCCGATCGATGAAATTCGCGTGTTTGACCTGCGCGAAAGCATGCGCAACGGCGGCGGCCCGGCCTGCCTGCGGTTGCGGGTGGCGCTCAACGAGCAGGAGCTGCGGGCGGTGAATCCACGCGTGATGATGAACGAGCGGCTGTTCGCGACGCTGAACGAGTGGGTGGATCGCCATTACCGCGATCGCCTGACGCAGGATGACCTGGCCGATCCGCTGCTGCTGCGCGAAGGGCGTGAGGCGCTGGATTCGCTGACGTCGATCCTCGGTCTCGGCGCCATTTATCCGTTCCAACGCTAAGGGAGGCGGCATGATCGATCTACTGCCCCTGACGCTGGAAGGGAACGAACCCGTCGAATGGCAAGGTGAAACGCCGCAGCTGCGCTGGCGTTGGCAGGGGGAAGGCGTGCTGGAGCTCATGCCGCGGCAGCCTTACCGCCAGGCGATGGTCATGTCGGCGGGCGTGCACGGCAACGAAACCGCGCCGATTGAACTGCTCAATCAGCTGGTTGGCGATCTGCTGATCGGCCGGTTGCCGCTGACGGTGCGGCTGTTGGTGGTGCTGGGCAACCCGGCGGCGATGCGGGCCGGCAAGCGTTATCTGCACAGCGACATGAACCGCATGTTCGGCGGCCGCTACCGCAACTTCGCCGCCAGCGGCGAGACCGTGCGTGCGCAGCAGTTGGAGCGTGCGCTCGCCGCCTTTTTCGATGGGGAACTGGCGGCGCGTTTCCATTACGATCTGCACACCGCCATCCGTGAATCGCGGTTGCCACGTTTCGGCATTCTGCCTTTCCAGAAACGCCCGTACAGTGAGCCGATGTTGAAGCTGCTGGATGCCGCCGATTTGGATGCGCTGGTGGTGCACAGCGCACCAGGCGGGACGTTTAGCCACTATTCCAGCGAGCATCTCAATGCGGCGAGCTGTACGCTCGAGCTGGGCAAGGCGCGACCGTTTGGCAGCAACGATCTACAGCAGTTTGCTGCCATCGATCGCGCTTTGCGGGCGGCGGTCAGCGAGGGGCCGTTGCCGGAGCGCGAGGGCGAGGCGATCCGGGTATTCCGTGTGATGCATTCGTTGATCAAACACAGCGAGGATTTCAAGCTGCACCTGGATGATGACACGGCTAACTTCACCGAGTTGAAACCGGGGATGTTGCTGTGCGAGCAGCCGCAGGAGGACTATCGCGTTGGCCAAGAGGGCGCGTGGATACTGTTCCCTAACCCCACTGTGGCGCTGGGCCTGCGCGCTGGCATGCTGTTGAGCGAAGTTTCCCGTTCTACGCTCTATTGATTTATCCTCGGCGGCGCCGTCAGCGCGCCGCCGTTATTCCGTTCATTATTTTGCTCTGCTATTTCCCGCTATTTTAATTGCCCTAAGGCGAATTTTATTCGTTCCTAATACCTCCTTTTATACACGTGAATAAAAGGCTGTATAAGGTCGTTATCTGAAAGCCTTAATTGCCTGGTGAGATTGTTAAGATAAAAATGTGAAATAAGTAACGTTTTTAATAACCATGCTAATTTTGTTGTTACTTTTGAATCGCGCAGAAAGCACGCAAAACGAAACCAAAATGCACCAAAATAGTGCGATGCACCATTTTGGTTATAAGTTATGTGATAAAAAATTCTTATATTCAATAGGTTATATTCTTTCTTTTTTGAAATATTTAGTTACAAATAAACATGCTTTCTCCTCGTTGTTTCATGAACTTTTTGATTTTAAGTTTTGATTCATGATGCTAATGTCACATCACCCCACATTAGGGGGGCTCATAAAATACCAAAAGATAAAATCACAGCCCAAACTATAAATTGGGCGTGACGGGCAGGGTTCTAATTATAATATCTAGGAAAATAAATGATGAAACGCAGTGTATTAGCCTTAGCTGTCGCCCTCGGGGCGATCACCTCCTTCGCCAACGCGGCTGAAATCTACAATAAGGATGGTAATAAACTCGACCTGTACGGCCGCGTTAACGCCAAGCATTATTTCAGCGACAGTAAGTCCAATGACGGCGATATGACCTATGTTCGCCTGGGCTTCAAAGGCGAAACGCAAATCAATGACCAGTTGACCGGTTACGGTCAGTGGGAATACAACGTCCAGGCCAATCACGACGAAGCGCAGGGCACCGCCGGCACCAAAACGCGTCTGGGCTTCGCGGGGCTGAAATTCGGCAACTACGGTTCTTTCGACTACGGCCGTAACTACGGTGTGGTGTATGACGCCGAGGCTTACACCGACATGCTGCCAGAATTCGGCGGCGACTCCTACAGCTATACCGATAACTTTATGACCGCCCGTTCCAACGGTTTGGCTACCTACCGTAACCGTGATTTCTTCGGTTTGGTGGAAGGCCTGAATCTGGCGGTGCAGTATCAGGGTAAAAACGACGGCGACGGTCGCAGCGTGACCAAGCAAAACGGCGACGGTTACGGCCTGTCCCTGGACTACCAGGACATCGGCGGTTCCGGCATCGGCGTAGCGGCGGCGTTCTCTGATTCTAACCGCACCAGCAAGCAAAAAGAGCTGCAGTATGGTAAGGGCGACAGCGCCACTGCATGGACCACCGCAGTGAAATACGACGCCAACCAGGTTTACCTGGCCGCGATGTATGCCGAAACCCGTAACATGACGCCGATCAGCGTCAGTGGCACCTCCGGCTTCGCCAATAAAACGCAAAACTTCGAAGTGGTGGCCCAGTATCAATTCGAAAACGGCCTGCGTCCTTCCTTGGGCTACGTGCAGTCCAAAGGCAAGGATATCGAAGGGATCGGTGATGCCGACCTGGTGAAATATGTGGAAGTGGGGGCGACTTACTACTTCAACAAAAATATGTACACCTACGTTGATTATCAAATCAACCAGCTGAGCGACAATAACAAACTGAAACTGGCCAACGATGATATCGTTGCCGTCAGCTTGACGTATCGCTTCTAAGCGGCAATTTCATTACCTTCATCCTGTGTCGGGAGTGGTAATCAGGCAGGGCGTAAGCCCTGCCTTAGCTTGCTGACAAAGGAGGAAAAAGCGTGGTTTTTCCTCCTTTGTGGTGAGCAGTCGAAAATCAATGAATTGATTTTCCTTATTTTAAAGGTTGTCTTCGGTAAACCTGGTAATGTCATCAGGTTTGTCATTAACCTCAGGCAGGGCGCAAGCCCTGCCTTTGTTTTATCGGGAACTCAGCCTTTGGGTGCCAACCCGACCAGCTCAATGGCGGAACGCAGCGCGGCGAAACGTTGCTGATCCTGCTCCCGCTCTATTTCGGTCACCAGCTGTGAAAGAATATTGCCGCCGGATACTTTTTTATGGTTTTTGATTAACTGCAACACTGCGTCGCCTAACGCCAGGCTGACGTCGCGCAGCAGAGTTTCATATTGCTCGTTGGAATGAGCTGATGCTGGCATGACCTTTCTCTGTCTCTCTCTTCTTCGGGAGCCGCAATTTAGCAAAACAGCGGCCTTATGCCTCGGAGGAAGGCGAAGTTTCTGATGAAATCAGAAATTCCTCAGCATCGCGCGGGGAGGGAATTAAAAATCCGAATATTCGCTGGCTGGCAACCAGAAGCCGTCAATGAACTCTTCCATGGGATAACAACCGGCGTGTCGCAAGTTCTGTTCCTTCATCGCGACCAGGCATTGTGGCTCGTCGCGCAATATGTCGACCACCATTTCACTGCAGCCACCATCCAGATAACAGACAAACATCACCAATGCGTACATCGTTGCACGCCTCCTTCGTCGAGTTGCCTTGTCTGCAACAGTGTAGGTAAAAAAGCACGATTTTTCAGCATCATTGCGCAATTAATCACCGTTGAAACGCCGCTGACGACACTTTCGGAATACTCTACCCGTTTCTGGCGCCGTGAGCGGATGGCATATCCTTTTGACGATGCTAAGCTTAACAAGCCTTACTTAAACGCATTAATGCAACCATCAAAAGGAGTGAATATGGGCTTGTTTAACTTCGTCAAAGAAGCGGGAGAAAAACTGTGGGACACAGTCACCGGCAATGCCTCCGCCGAAGATCAAGGCGCCAAACTCAAGGAGCATCTCGATAAGAGCGGCTTGCCGGGCACCGACAAAGTCGATGTGCAGGTGGTCGATGGTAAAGCCGTAGTGACCGGCGATGCCGTCAGCCAGGAGTTAAAAGAGAAGATCCTGGTGGCTATCGGCAACGTGGCGGGTATCAGCGGGGTGGAAGACAAGGTGGCGGTGACGCAACCCGACGCCGAGAGCCGCTTCTATACCGTGAAGAAGGGCGATACGCTGAGCGCGATCTCTAAAGAGATGTACGGCAACGCCAATCTGTATAACAAGATTTTTGAAGCCAACAAGCCGATGCTGTCGAGCCCGGACAAGATTTATCCGGGGCAGGTATTGCGTATCCCGCAATAACGCATCGGTCTGCCATAGCCCGGTTGCGTACCGGGCTTTTTTTTGTCCTCTGCAATAAGCGTCTCTTATTTCCCTGCGATCTCCATGCCAGTTACATCTCCCCTGTGTCCCTGCTCGCTCGCCGGCAGGGGCGGTGTTGACCCTGATGGGGAAAATTGATAGCGTCATCTCCCGGTTGAGGCCGGAACGACCAAGGCGCCAACGTGCGTGCCTTATTCTGAGGGGATATTTTGCCCCGTCAAACAGCAATGCAGCAGTTGAACGAGTGAAAACCGATTTAGTGAAACAACAGCGTAACGCCTCAACGGATAAAAATTATCGAGAAACCTTGGGTGATGCGCAATTTGCGATCGTCGTGTTGGCGGTGGCGTCCTGCTCACTGATTATCTTTACGCTGGCGGTCACGCTGTGGGTGACCTGACGCGATTAACTAGGGGAGATAAAATGGAGCCTAATCTCCATGATGAAACCAAACTGCTGGCGATCATCGGCCTGTTGGTGTCCGTGCTGCTGGTGGTATCAATTCTCTTTGGCGTGACCTATTTCTCCGATCTCAGGCACGCGCATGACGATATAGACATCAAGAGCTGCTATATCAAAGCGTCCTGAATCGCGCGAACGCGCTGAGCGTCGCCGCTCTGTGGGGGCTACCCTGTGTTAAGATTGGGGGTACCCTTGGCGAATCGGCGCCATTCAGGAGGTCTTTGCGATGAGTCAGTCACGTCCTACGCTCTCTTCATCTTCACGCGAATGCCCTGTCGTTGACGGCGTGCGCCAGATACAACGTATTGCCGTGCGTAATGCCGAAGTGGGAGGTATCCCGATCAATCGTGCGTTGCCAACTCGGGAGCGGCGCACCGTCGGCGCCTGGTGTTTTCTCGATCACGCTGGACCGACGGTATTCAACGGCACCTCGCCCGGCATGGATGTGGGGCCGCATCCGCACATCGGGCTGCAAACGTTCACCTGGATGATAGAGGGTGAAGTGCTGCACCGTGACAGCCTCGGCAGTGAGCAAGTGATTCGCCCAGGGCAGGTTAATCTGATGACCGCAGGGCGTGGCATTGCGCATACGGAACAGTCGGTGGGCGAGCAGCGGCGATTGCATGCCGCACAATTATGGATCGCGCTGCCGGCCGAACATGCCGACATGGCGCCACGTTTCGATCACTATCCGGACTTGCCACAATGGCAGAATAACGGCGTGAATCACCGTTTGTTGGTCGGGGAATTTGGCGCTTATCGTTCACCGGTGTTTACTTTCTCGCCACTAATTGCCATTGATATGGAGTGGCAGGAAGCGGCGAGGATAGAATTGCCGCTGCGCGATGATTATGAAATCGGCTTTTTGCCCCTTATTGGTGCATTTGAACTTAATGGTGAAACTTTTTCACCTGATGAGTTTGCCTATTTGGGCATGAAGAATAACTCTATTGGGTTAAATGCACGGAAGGGCAGCCGGGGATTATTAATCGGTGGAGTGCCACTAAACGAAGAGATCCTTATCTGGTGGAATTTCGTTGGCCATACCAAAGCTGAAATTACTCAGGCTCAGCATGATTGGGAGCAAGAGGCGCCGCGTTTCCCGGCGGTTGACGGTTATTCTGGTGAGCGCATGACCGCGCCACGCCTGCCCTGGAGCGATGTTTGATAGCGTTAGGATATAATCGCCGCGGTTATTCGGCTTATTTCGCTCTAATAAGGCGTAATTAATGTGATCGCGGCTCCAGCTTTAGGACAATATAAGGTTTCTCGGCGGAAAAGTGATCTGGCGCATATAATGACAACGAGAAGAAGTTTAGGATAATCCTCAGGAAGTCAGGTTGTCTCCCGTTAGTCAGATGTCAGTGAGGTCATTATGAGCCAGGTACTCTATCGTGCAAGACTGTCCCATGTCGTGGTTGCCACGGCGTTGTTTTGGGTCTCTGTCGCGGCATTGTTGGTCGCCGTATTAAACTAACCTCAAAAAATGACTCCTGCATAAACCCGCTTCGGCGGGTTTTTTTATCTCTATCGATGGGGAGGTGAGAGGCGGCGTTTATAATTGACGACATCTTCAATAAACGACAGGGATCATCATGAAGCTCTTTGCCGATATTTTGTTGCTGCTCATCGCAGCGCTCCATCTTTATATCCTGGTGTTGGAAATGTTCCTGTGGCGTACGCCACTCGGCAGACGCGCATTTGGCACGACGGCGGAGTTCGCTGCAGCCACGCGGGTGTTGGCCGCCAATCAGGGGTTGTACAACGGCTTTCTGGCGTTGGGGTTGGCATGGAGCTACTGGCGTGAGGATATGGCGCTGCAGCTGTTTTTTCTCGGGTGTGTGCTGGCGGCCGGCGTATTCGGCGGCCTGAGCGCCAGCCGTAAAATTCTCTGGGTGCAGGCTCTGCCGGCCGCGATCGCGATACTGGCGGTCTGGGGAACGCGTTAACCCGCCGGTTTACGGCGGGCTTCAGGCGGATTTTTGATGAATGACGTGCAGCGGCGGATCGATGTGCAGATCGACGCTCAAATCCTGGCGAAAATCATAGGGCGTGATATTAAAACGCTTTCTGAACATGTAGGTGAAGTGGGACTGTGAACCGAAGCCAAAGTCCAGGGCGATATCGAAGATCGACGCTTCACTGCTGCGCAGTTGATAGACCGCGCCGGCCAGACGGCGTTCGCGAATGTATTTGCCGAGCGAAATCCCTGTCGCTTCTTTGAACAGCTTCTGCATGTGCCACAGCGAGTAGCCGGAGTACTCGGCCAACTCTTCGAGATGGATCACTCGTCCGAGGTGAGTTTCGACCCATTTGCTGAGGGCGCAGACCAATGAGAGGTGGTGTTCTTGTATCATCAGTGCGTCAGTGTGAGACCTACATAGCGGTGAAGTATACACAACTTGCCGCCGTGGACAAAAACGCCACCGATGACCGGGGGGGATTATTCGGAAAAACCGTTGAACCGCCGCTTGTCAGCCGAAAGGAAAAACGGCTAATCTGAGACTGTCGCCGCCGCGGTGGGGGACGGAAAGAAGGCCACAGCAAGTAACCGCCAAAACAGAGTCAGCCGTAACAACTCAACGTTGATGGGGTGATCGCATGTTAATGACAGTGATTATTACTCTGGTTGTAATCGTGGGCGTCGGCGCTTTTATGGCGATGCCGGTGATGAGCATGAAAAATGCGGAAAGTGTGGGAGGTGAAGAGCCGTGAGAGCAAGAGACATTGCACGCCGCTGAGCGGGGCGTTCGCTAATCGGGAAAGCCTGGGTCAGAAACCCGGGCTTTTTGTTGCGCGGGCGCTCAAACGTTTTTCCGCTCGACGGTTTCTTCTCCCCAATAAAGCTGGTCGGCGGTGGTTTTGGCAAACGCCTTCTCCAGTGCTTCATCGCTGCCTTCTTCCCAGATTTTCTGCGCCAACACTTCGTCGTTCCCTGCCAGCTCAAAAATGGCTTCGGCGATTTCCACCGAAGTTTCACGCACTGTCGCCCAGGATTTCACATTGTGATTCGCCATAACTTTCTCCTGTTGGTTGTGGCTTATGGGTGGTTTTTTGCCACCGTCATGTTGCAAGTATAGGCTAATCCGACGCGGGCTTTTGCCCGGCGGTGCGCAGAAGGGGAAAAAAACGGGGAGAGCGGGCAATGGCGCGGACGCCGTGCTATTCTGTGCGGCGTTTGAATCAAGAGGGAAAGTTATTATGTCTGACATGCTGAGCAACGAGCAGGAACTGGCTTCCGATCTGGTCGCTTGCCAACTGGTCATCAAACAGATTTTGGACGTTATCGACGTGATTGCGCCGACCGAAGTGCGCGACAAGATGGCGGGTCAGCTAAAAAGCATCGATTTCTCCACGCACCCGGCAGGTGCCGATCCGGTGACACGCCGAGCGATTGACAAGGCGATTGCGCTGATCGAGATGAAATTCACCCGCAGCTGAGGCGGGGCCGCCGCAAAGCGACGGCGTCGGGCGGTGGCGGTTAATCCACCACCGTTTCGATTTTCTTGAACAACGGGCAGTCGGCTACGCCGATGAAACCGTTGTCGCCATTCACGTACTGGGCGATCGCCACGTTGCGCGCCGTCAGGTATTTGCACTGCAATCCCAACCCGCCAACGTTTTTGTTGCTGCCGATCAGCACGCCGTAACCCGAGATCAAAAAACCGCCGTAAATGACCGCTAGCACCAGTACCCACTTAATCAATTTGCTCATTGCGCTTCCTCATTATCCCTGAGGGTTCATCTAGCCATGACTGCCGCGCGACGACAAGGGTAACAGTCTGAAAACCGGGCAATAGCCAGAAATCTAAACGGAAAGTTAAACTTCGTTTAACTTCGCTGTGATAACATGCGCGATAGATTACCCAGATAACAATGAGGCTGCTAAATTTGTTGCGAAAAAAAATCCTCGTGATAATGACGGCCGTCGCTGCCTGCCTGTTTTTCTACCTGCTGGCGCTGGATAGCTATTGCGACGACGGTGGAAATTTTGCGTTGGGCATCTGTTCGGTGACCCGCTTCGTGCCCTGGTAAGCAATTTTCGGTAGGGATGTTCGCACGGCCGCCGCGAGTGCTAAGATGGCGGCCTGAATTTCGCAGTAGATAGGGTTGTCCATGTACGATTTAGGTTTTGGCCAGAACGGCCTGTTGTCGCTGGCGCTCGCCGTTGTGGCATTGTTGGCCGGGCTGTGGGTTTGGTTCCTGGTGAACCGCGCCAGTGTGCGCGCCAACGAGCAGATTCGCCTGCTGCAGGAAATTGCCGAGCAACAACGCCAGCAAACGGCGCTGTTGAAGCGTTTGGCGCACAGCGCAGGCGCTGACGGCGCCGCTGCGGCTGACGACGACGATCTCAGCCCCGCGCTGGATTTCAAAGGTTTTATCCCCGAACGTTGAACATGATGCTCCGGCCGGCGGCAGCGTCGCCGGGGCGTTTCAGTAAAACACCATGCCCTGATACGGTTTTTCCCGGCATGCCGCCAGGCGGCTGGCCAGATCGCCGGCATGGATCTCCAACTGATGCCCATCGGGATCGAGAAAGTAGAGCGATTCGCCTTCGCTGCGATTGCTTTTCCACTCTTCGACGCCGGCCTGGCGCAGCCGCTCGCTGACCCGTTCAATGTATTCCGGCGCGACGCTGAAGGCGTAATGGGTGTAATCACGCTCCCGTGGTTGCATGCGGGCCTCATCCAATGACAGACACAGCCACAACGCCCCCAACGACAGATAGGCGCCGCCTTGCCAGCGGGCGTGAGGGGTAAACCCCAACAGATGACGATAAAAATCGAAGCTGCGATCGAGATCGCTGACGGCGAGCGTCAGGTGGTTGAGGCCGGTCAACATGCGTGCGTTTCCTGGGCGCTAAACAGAGGAAAAGTGTACGCAGAAGGGGAGAAAAGTTAAAGGGAGCAAAACATTAGTTCAGATAATGTGAAAACCGGCGGCACTGTCATAAAACTGTCTTACAGACATCGTAATGTAGCGCGAACCTTACGAAAGATGGATGAAGCCGATGATTAAATGGTACGAAGAAAGCGATGCCGAAGTGAACCGCAGCATCGCGCTGCTGACCGGAGAGAACCCGGACAAGTGGTATCCCTACGGTGGCGTGAAAGGTAAAGATTACTGCAAGAATCCCTCCGATGCCTGGCCGATCATTTGCGCCAACAAAATCAGTCTGAACCCCGACAACCAAAGCGACAGCCCGCAGTGGCAGGCGCGCATGAGCACCCAGGGCGGTGAATGGCAGGCGGACAGCGCCAGCCCGCTGCGCGCGGCGATGATCTGCTTCCTGATGAGCCGGCAGGCTAACTGAGTCGAACAATACCGGTGATTGGTAAGAGTTTCTCCTTTTTCTAATAACAGAGCTGTCGTTGGCGGAGGCTGTTTATGAAGCGCATTATCAAAGGTGATAAAAACTTGTCTCATCTGGTGATTGCCCATGCGGCGATCGATCGTCATGCCGAAAGCTTTGGCCAGCGTCGTCAGGGGTGGCCCTCGACCTACCTGATAAAATATCAAAACGATCGCGTGGCGGTGGAAGTGGTCACGCGTCGCCAATCTTATGTCGCCACGCTGATGATAGGCGCGCGCAACCTGACCAAACTGTGCGGCATGCCTGGCTGAACGCCGCCATTTCACGCTTTCTCACGGTTAAAAAATCGCGCTCCGCTACGCCGTCTCGGGGCGCTTCTCCTTGATGCTCACGGGGTTAAGTGTTAAAAAGCCGCCCGCAGATACATTTATTGATTGGTGAAATCTTGGCCGATAACGGCAAGGGTGTACGCCATATGAGGATAAGATGGGCGGTCAGCATCAGGATACTCCGCTAAAACGCGGCTTAAAAAACAGACATATACAGCTTATTGCCCTCGGGGGCGCCATTGGCACCGGTTTATTTCTCGGCATTGCGCAAACCATCAAGATGGCCGGCCCCGCCGTGCTGTTGGGCTACGCCATCGGCGGTTTTATCGCGTTTTTGATCATGCGCCAACTGGGCGAAATGGTGGTGGAGGAGCCGGTCGCCGGATCTTTCAGCCACTTTGCCTATAAGTATTGGGGCGACTTCGCCGGCTTTCTTTCCGGTTGGAATTATTGGGCGATGTTCATTCTGGTCGGCATGGCGGAATTGACCGCCGTCGGCATCTACATTCAGTACTGGTGGCCGGAGATCCCCACCTGGGCCTCCGCCGCGCTGTTTTTCGTGCTGATCAACCTGATTAACCTGGTGAATGTGCGCCTGTACGGCGAAACCGAGTTCTGGTTCGCCATTATCAAGGTGGTGGCGATTGTCGGCATGATCGTGTTCGGCGCCTGGCTGTTGGCGAGCGGCAACGGCGGGCCACAGGCCAGCATCACCAACCTGTGGCAGCAGGGTGGCTTTATGCCGCACGGCTTCTCGGGGCTGGTGATGGCGATGGCGGTGATCATGTTCTCGTTCGGCGGCCTGGAAATGGTCGGCATCACCGCGGCGGAGGCCGCCGATCCGCGTCGCAGCATTCCTAAAGCCACCAATCAGGTGGTGTACCGCATTCTGATCTTCTATATCGGCTCGCTGACTGTGCTGCTGTCGCTCTATCCGTGGGGGCAAGTGGTGGAGGGCGGTAGCCCGTTCGTGTTGATCTTCCATGCGCTGAACAGCAATCTGGTGGCAACCGTGCTCAACGTGGTGGTATTGACCGCCGCGCTGTCTGTTTACAACAGCGGTGTCTACGCCAACAGCCGCATGCTGTTTGGGCTGGCCAGCCAAGGCAATGCACCGAAGGCGCTGACGCGCGTTAACAAGCGCGGCGTGCCGGTGCTGTCCATCGCGCTGTCGGCGTTGATTACTTCGATCGGTGTGCTGATTAACTACCTGATGCCCGGTAAGGCGTTCGAGTTACTGATGGCGCTGGTGGTTTCAACGTTGGTCATCAACTGGGTGATGATCTGCCTGGCGCACCTGAAATTCCGCGCTGCCAAGAACCGCCAGGGCGTCATTCCCAGCTTTAAGGCGCTGTGGTATCCGTTCGGCAACTACCTGTGTCTGGCGTTCCTCGGCCTGATTCTGGTGATTATGTATTTCAGCGAAGGGATCCGTATTTCGGTGCTTTTGATGCCGCTGTGGGTTGCGGTGCTGTGGTGCGGGTTTATGCTGACGCGCCGCAAAGACGCCAAGCGTTAATCTGTGTGCTGCGGAGGCGTATGGCGCGCCTCCGCTTCTCTTCTCGTTAGCCGCGCGGCATAAAGGCGCGCCCCTCTCCGTGCCCCCGCCCCAGCAGTTTCCGGCACAGCAACAGCAGAGTACTGATCACGTCGATGGCCACCACGCTGAGCATCAGCAGGGTCAACATGAAGAATCCGAGCAGTGAACCGCCCAGCAGCACCAGCGGTGCAGGTACGCGCAGACGGCGCAACTTCATGGCGAAATACATTTTCCAGTATTGCTTCTGCGCCAGCAGCGCGCTGCGAATACGGCGCCCCAGGCTTGAGCCTGATTTGCGGGATGTAGAACGACTCATAACTTCTCCTTTTCTGTATGCCCTACAAGTCAATCACAAAGATCTTAAGAGAGTCTTAACGGGCTCTTGGCGGCCCTGGCTGTCTCACCGGAGTGAGACAACAGCATACGGCAAAAGGTCCCGAGATGCAGCGCACGGCTGACAAAGTGCGAGCTTCATCGGGTTTGTTACACTGAAAGTCATGCCCGTGCAGGGCGCAGTGGTCGGGAGAAAAGGCTGGATGAAAAGAATCAACCGTTATTACGACGCGGCCAAGGCGCATCATACGCCGGAGGGATTTCGCAACCTGGAACCTTCGCGGCGTCAGGAGGGGGACCTTCAACGTTGGCAAGATGAACGCAAGCGCCAGGGATTGCCCAAGCCGCCGCAGCAGGGTTACGCACAATTTACCGAACGCTGGTGGCAGCCTGCCGATCTCAGCGGCAACGACGACAGCGTCTGGTGGTTGGGGCATGCCTCGATGCTGCTGCGGTTGAGCGGGCGCTATATCCTGATCGATCCGGTGTTGTCCGAACGTGCATCGCCACTGAGCTTTTACGGCCCGAAGCGCAGAACGCCGCCGCCGCTGACGGTGGAGCAACTGCCGGCGGTGGATGCGGTACTGATCTCCCATAACCATTATGACCACCTTGACAGGCGCACGGTGCGGCAATTGGCGCGGCGTTTCCCTCAGGCCGAGTTCATCGTGCCGCTCGGCTTGAAGCGCTGGTTCCGCCGTTATCGGCTGAAGGTGCATGAGCTGGACTGGTGGCAAAGTCTGCCGTTGGGCGAGCTGACGGTCTACGCCACGCCGGCGCGGCACTGGAGCATGCGCACGCTGTGGGATCGCAATCGCTCACTGTGGTGTGGATGGGTGATCCACCATCCGGGGCTGCGGTTTTATTTTTCCGGCGACAGCGGTTATTCGGAACGGCTGGCGGAGATTGGTCAACGGCTGGGGCCGTTCGACGTGGCGGCGCTGCCCATCGGCGCCTACGCACCGCGCTGGTTTATGCAGGAGCAGCATATGGATCCGCAGCAGTCGGTGACGCTGTACCGTCAACTCAATCAGCCGCGCGCCATTCCCATCCATTGGGGGGTATTCGAATTGGCGGATGAGTCGCTGGACGAACCGCCGCAGCAGTTGAATCTGGCGCTGAGTGAGGCGGGGCTTGAACAGCATCAATTCCACCCGCTGAAGATTGGCGAGCGCATCGCGTTGCAGGATTCTCAGCAAGCGTGGTCTCTTCGCCCTGCGGTACAGAGGAAAGAATAAGAGCAACGGTTTGAAAGCGCGGCAGTAATTAGCAAAATTGATAAGTGCGGGTGGTGATTCAAATAACCACCCGATCTTCAGGATTTAATTCAACGCCACACTTTTGCTATTCATAAGATTATTCCGGCTATTCGGACTCATGGTTTTCGGATTATTTAGGATGAAGCCACTGGCCAGCGGGAGAGGCGTCTGGACGTTGCATGCTTATGCAACCGTTGTGCAGGACGGTAACATCATCGCCCGCCTGTGTGCTGCTCCTGCTCGCGCGGTGTGGCGGCAGGGCTGAAGGCTGATGATGATGCGTTTTCGACGGTAAAGGGTCGGAGCAGCGATGAATAAATTGGCCCCCGTTCATCGATATTCAAATGTTGCATATCAAATTCCATAAAGATTCAAATTTTTTAACGCTATAAGCGGCAAAAAAGCGGAAATGACGAGACGGACATGCGACAAAACGATGAAAGTTTTGTTAAAACTCCACCAGAATGCGGGGTCTGGTGCGGTGGTTTTAGCAAGCAGAAAATAGCCGATGCTTCAACATCTTTTGGCCTATTTAAGCAAATGTGGCTCTCGACCGTTTCAAATATGTGCGACATGTCGTTCAGTGATTAAAAATGGCTTGCCATCGCATACAGAGTATGTGATAACGCATCTGGGTAAAACGAGGTACAGTTCTGTATATGTGTGGCATTTTCAGTAAAGAAGTTCTGAGTAAAGACGTTAGCGTTGAATACCGCTTCTCTGCCGATCCTTATCTTAGTGCCTCAAGCAGTAACGACTCTAGTTTGTCTATGTAACGCCCACGGGCGGTTTAAACAATCCAAAGGAAATACTCAAGATGGCAAAGATCAAAGGTCAAGTTAAGTGGTTCAACGAGTCTAAAGGTTTCGGTTTCATCACCCCGGCTGACGGCAGCAAAGACGTGTTCGTACACTTCTCTGCAATCCAGGGTAACGGCTTCAAAACCCTGGCTGAAGGCCAGAACGTTGAGTTCGAAATCCAAGATGGCCAGAAAGGCCCATCTGCAGTAAACGTTACTGCTATCTAATCAGCGTCAGCTGTACAAAAAGCCCGCCTTCGCGCGGGCTTTTTCGTTTCCGTCATCCGGCGGCGATGACGATGCCTGCGTACTGGTTGCGGCCTTTGATCCCCGGATGCGTCGGATCCTGCGCGCGCCGATGGCTGTTGCGGCGATAGCTGGTGTATTTGAAGCGCTGCGGCCGCTGCGGGTCGACGTCCGGCGTGCAGATGGTGCAACTGCCGGCGCGGTCAACGGCGGCGAAACCGAGCGCCGTCAGCTTGTATTCGGCAATTGCGGCCAGATCCAGATGCCGGTAATGCGGGCTGATCAGCGTGGCGGGCAGCGGCAGGCGCTGTTTAAAATTCTCCACCAGCGCTTCATCGACTTCGTAGCAGCATGGGCCGGCGGCGGGGCCGATAGACACCACCCAATCGGCGGTGTCGCCATCTTGGCGAATGCGGGACGCCATCTGCTCCAGAATGCCGTCCAGTAACCCGCGCCAGCCGGCGTGTACCGCCGCGATAGCGCCACCGTCGCGGCGGCTGAACAGCACCGGCAGACAGTCCGCCGTCAGTACGCTGATCAGAATGCCGGGCTGGCGAGTATAAAAACCATCGGCCTCGCCGCACGCCTGCGCCGGTTGCAGCACGTCGACGATGCGGGTGCCGTGTACCTGCTTTTTTTCCGGCAGCGTGGCGCTGTAGGGCAGCAGATGCCCTGGCAGCAGCGCGAGTTTGCTGCCGAAGCCGTGCTGAATGTGGGGCACCGCATCGAGCAGCGCGGAACGATCGCTCATAAGTTATGTTCACCTGCGTGAGAAAACAGACTCTCAGTGTAGCCAGCTTTTTCCCCGCTTGGCCAGGTGTTGTTGGCGGCGAAAGCGAGTGGGGATGCGCCTTGCATCAAACCGGCGCCTTCTTTAGACTAGCCGCGCCCTGTCTCTCTGGAAGCCCATTCATGTCTTATCAATGTCCCCTGTGTCATCAATCGCTGCATTTTTCATCACAACACTGGCGTTGTGACGGCAATCATCAGTTCGATCAGGCCAAAGAGGGCTACGTCAATCTGCTGCCGGTACAGCACAAGCGATCGAAGCAGCCGGGAGACAGCGCGGAAATGATGCAGGCGCGGCGAGCGTTTCTCGACGGTGGATATTATCAGCCGTTGCAAGAGCAGGTGGCCGAGTGGCTGGATTTGGCGCTGGCGGCCGATGCTGGCGCGTTGTTGGACATAGGCTGTGGGGAAGGGTATTACACTGCCGCGGTGGCCGCCAGGCTGGCCCAGGAGCGCAATATGGCGGTCTATGGGCTGGATGTCGCCAAGGTGGCGATCCGCTACGCCGCTAAACGTTATCCGGCGGTCTCGTTCTGCGTCGCTTCCAGTCACCGTTTGCCGTTCGCCGATGGGGCGTTGGATGCGGTCTTGCGCATTTATGCACCTTGCAAGGCGGAGGAGCTGGCACGGGTAGTGAAGCCGGGCGGCGTGGTGCTGACGGTGTCGCCGGGCCCGCGTCATCTGTACCAGCTGAAAGAGCAGGTGTACCAGCAGGTGCAGCTGCATGCCGAACAGGATGAACAGTTCGACGGATTCGACTGCGAGCGCAAAGAGGCGCTGGCCTATACGATGACCCTACCGGGCACGCAGGCCGCCAATCTGCTGCAGATGACGCCGTTCGCCTGGCGCGCCACGCCGGAGGTGCAACAGCGGTTGGCCGAGAGCGGCGAGTTTGTGTGCGAGACGGACTTCGTGCTGGCGTTGTACCGACGTCGCGCTTAAGGGGCCTTGAACTCAAAAACAAAAAAACCTGCCGCGGCAGGTTTTTTTCAAAGCGAGCGCTTCAGGCCAGGTAGCCGAGGTGCTCCAGCAGAATGTTGACGCCGATACCGATCAGCACCACGCCGCCGAGGATTTCGGCGCGCTTGCCCAGCAGCGGGCCGATAAAGCGGCCGATCATCATGCCTAGCGTCGCCATGATCATGGTGGCGCAGCCGATGGCCATCGCGGTATGCACGATGTTCACCTGCAGGAAAGCCAGACCGACGCCGATGGCCATCGCGTCGAGGCTGGTGGCGATGGCGGTGGCGACCAGCAACCAGAAACCATGACGTTTGACCTTCTCTTCTTCATCGGGCTTGTTACGTACCCCTTCGACGATCATGCGCATGCCGAGAATGAACAGCAGCGAGAAGGCGACCCAGTGGTCCCATTCCATGATGTATTGACTGGCGAACAGGCCGATGGCCCAACCGATGAGCGGGGTGATCGCTTCGACCACGCCGAAGATCAGGCCGGTGCGGATCGCTTCGCGGAAACGGGGTTGATGCAAGCTGGCACCTTTGCCGATCGACGCGGCGAAAGCATCCATGGACATGCCAAAAGCGAGAATAAGCGTTGCTGAAAGGTTCATGTGAAATAGCCTCGGCCGGGTGGCTCCATATACACGTAACCCACCCCCAACCAAACGACGGAGTTACGTGTCTATGGTCTCGCCAACCTTACCTGGCTGCCCGCACCACGTTTCTTACGGCGAAACGAGTATGTTGATACGGGCGTTTCTGGCTTTTTATTCTCCAGAAACCGGCTACTCCCCAATGACGGCGCAACCATATCATATTATTTCCGCCACGGACAACCTTATTCTATGGCAATGTTTGTTCTTAATTGAGACTCGTTTTCATTAATCTAATTTCATGCGGGAATATAATGTAGCCAGGGGTAACAATGTTGCAGAAATAATAGTCAGAAAGGAGATTGCGCTGCCGATTAATTACCCACAAGCAGCGCAAGGTTTGAGCTAAAATAACGTTAATTTTTCTTTATTTATTGATTATCAACAAAAAAGTGGTAAATCTTCTCCAGGTCGTCCAGGTGGGTCACCTGAACCAACAGCCGGCGCTGTTCCAGGTCGACGGCCAGAATGCCGTCCTCCGATAAATTCATGGCTTTAATGCGGTTATATTCGACAAACACATTGGCGAAGAAAAAACCGTGCGCTTTAAACACCATCTTGGGAGCGCGAATATAAGAAATATAGATGGCGAGCAACGCCAAAGAAATAAGCAGATAGGTGGTTAATACCGCACCGTTGTCGGTGACATTGCGGTAAATCAGAATGGCGATCAGGCCGACGAAAATCAGGCTGTCGAGGCGGTGGCGGCGTTTAAGCGGTACTTTGAGCCGCGTTTTACCTTTCAGCAGATCCATGCCGAATTCGTCGTACAGCGAATACAGCAACAGCAGGGCGATAAACAGCATCAGTACGGCGTCGGTCAGTGACATCTCTTGCTCCATAAAAAAGCCGGGGGTTGCCCCCCGGCCGTTTCGAACGATTACAGGCCCAGCAGGCCAATCCAATAGCCAAAGATACCGATGACGAAGAAGCCGATGATGATCCACAGCGCGTTGACTTTCTTGCGCAGCAGCCACATACAGGCGAAGGTCAGCAGCAACGGCACCAGGCCCGGCATCAGCTGGTCGAGGATGGTCTGCACCGTGGTGACGTTGGTATGCCCGGTCTGGTCGGTTATCTTGGACACCACCAGCGGGATATTCACGTGCGTCCACTTGTTGACCAGCGCCCCCATGACAAACAGGCCGAGAATGGACGCTCCTTCCGTCAGTTTCTGCAGGAAGCCGCCGCCCATGTCGTTGACGATATCGACCCCTTTACGGTAACCGTAGGCCACGCCGTAGTAGCGGGTCAGCAGGCGCACCAGGTTGAACAGCACGAAGAACAGGATCGGTCCAAGCAGGCTGCCGCTCATGGCGATGCCCGCCCCAAGCGCGGCGAACACCGGTCGCACGGTGCCCCAGAAGATCGGGTCACCGACGCCCGCTAAAGGCCCCATCAAACCGACCTTGATGCCGTTGATTGCGGCGTCATCGATCGGCGCGCCGTTGGCGCGTTGCTCTTCCATCGCCATGGTCACACCGAGCACCGGCGCCGCCACGTAAGGGTGGGTGTTGAAGAACTCCAGGTGACGCTTGATCGCCTGTTTGCGATCGTCATTGTTTTCCGGATACAGGCGGCGGATCACCGGCACCATCGAGAAGCAAAAACCCAGCGCCTGCATGCGTTCGAAGTTCCATGAACCCTGGAACAGGTTCGAACGCAGGAATACGCCGCGAATATCGGCCGGCGTGAGTTTCTTTTGAGCAGTTGTATCAACCATTTCTCTCACCTATTCCTAGTCGAGTTCGTTATCGAGATCGTTCGCGTTAGCCGGGCCGGCCTGTACAACTTGAGACTTGTTGTATTTCGGGCTGAGCTGGATATACAGCACGGCCATCACCACGCCAATGACGCCGAGCGCCACCAGGTTGAAGTTGGTGAAGGCAGCGGTAACGAAACCGAGATAGAAGAACGGCATCAGGTAGCCGGCGCGCATCATGTTAATCACCATTGCGTAACCGACCACGACGATCATGCCGCCGGCGATGTTCAGGCCGCTGGTGACCACTTCCGGGATCGAGTTGAGCAAGGCGTGTACCCCGGCGGTGCCGACCGAGATGGCGACAATGACCGCCGGGATGGCGATACGCATCGCCTGCAGCAGCAGGGCACCGACATGGATCCAGCTAATGGCGCGCAGGCTGCCGCGCTCCGCCGCGCTATCCGCCGCGTGCTGGAACGCCACGGTGAGGGTACGCACGATGATGGTCAACACCTGGCCGGCCGCCGCCAGCGGAATGGCCAGGGCGATACCGGCGCCGACGCTTTGCCCGCCGGCGATGACCAGAATGGTCGAAATGATGGACGCCAGGGCAGCATCCGGCGCGACGGCCGCACCGATGTTCATCCAGCCCAGGGCGATCATTTCCAGCGTACCGCCGATGATGATGCCGGTTTTCATATCGCCGAGGATAAAGCCGATCAGGGTACAGGCGACCAGCGGACGGTGGAACTGGAACTCGTCGAGGACGGAACCCATCCCGGCGATACAGGCAACGATAAATATCAGCACAATCTGAAGAGTGGTGATCTCCATTGCACTTCTCCTATGACCAAAAAAGCTCTGAGTAAAATAATTAGCGGCTGGCGCCACTAATTGAGTTTGTTAATCAGGTCCATCATTTTTAGCCGGCTGTCGGACGAGACCTTACGTACCTCCAGCTCGATACCGCGATCGTTCAGTTTCTTAAACGCTTCGATATCTTTTTCATCGACGGAAACGGCGTTGTTCACCTGGGTTTTCCCCTGGCGGAACGCCATGCCGCCGATATTGACGGATGTAATCTCCACGCCGCCTTCCACCAAACGCCAGACGTCGGTCGGGTTGGTGAATAACAGCATCACGCGATCGTTGGCGTATTTCGGGTTGTTCCAGACGCGGATGGCCTTCGCCACGTCCACCACGTGGGCGGTGACGCCCGGCGGGGCAACCTGGGTCAGCAGGGTCTTGCGCACATGGTCGGCGGCGACTTCATCGCTGACGACGATAATGCGGCTGACGTTGGTCTCTTTGGTCCAGCGGGTAGCGACCTGGCCGTGGATTAAGCGGTCATCGATGCGCGCCAGGCCGATTTTCATGTGGTCGTTCGGCCCCAACGGCGCCTGAGGGGCAGCGGCTTTGGCGACGGGTGCTGCGGGTTCTTCCTGCGGTTTTTTCAGCGCTTTCACGCCTTCACGGCCGGTTTCCAACGCCAGCGCCACCAGTTCATCGAAAGCGGGGTTGTCGTCCCGCGCCATGAAGGTTTCCACCAGCATCGGGATGTTGACCCCGGTGACGACCTCATAGTTTTCTTTGTCGACCGCAACGCGGCTGGCGGCGTTGAACGGGCTGCCGCCCCAGGTATCCACCAGGAACAGCACGCCGCCGCTGGTATCCAACCCACTGATTTTTTCGTTGTACTTGACGATTAACGTTTCGGCATTCTCACCGGGAACGAAGTCTATAAAGGCGACGTTGTCCTGCTCGCCCAATAGCATCTCCGCCGTTTTCAGCAGTTGTTCCGCTGCAGCCCCGTGTGTGCCGATGATAATAGCTATTGCCACTCGCTACCTCCTCGTTGAACTCCAGACGCGGTGTGTGTCGTTTCTCCGCGCCGTCTTGGCAGTCACTTCCGCGGTTCAGATACATTATGGTAGAAAAAAAGAAACGCACGCCTAACATTTCTCACGCAGTTTCAAATGCCTGTGCGTGATACTTCACGAACGCGAGATTTATTTTAGTGAGTGAAAAAATATTTTTTGTGACGCTGCTCCGCTATTGAATGCTCGGGGAAATCTTAGCTGTCGCAGACGATATGGTGTGGCGCCACCCTAAACCGCCGTTGAAAAAGCCGCTTTGTCCCCCAGAAAAATCCTGATACAGTAATTTCTTCTTTCATCACTAAGGAGTGAAGGGCCTCAGCCCTCCCTATGGACTGTCACCGAAGTTACTGTTTTTCCAGGTTTCACCCGCCACCTGCTGGCGTTGTATATGCTGTTCGGCCCTTCGGCCATCTCCCGGTAACCCCATCCCGTCACCTTGCTATTGTCGACTGCGCCCATGCAGCGGCGGCATCGTCACGTCTGAGCGGCGAGCGCTCATTCCCACTTTTTTCTGGAGTCTGATATGGAATTTTTAATGGACCCCTCTATTTGGGCGGGGTTGCTTACGCTGGTGGTGCTGGAAATCGTGCTGGGCATCGACAACCTGGTGTTCATCGCCATTTTGGCCGACAAATTGCCGCCGAAGCAGCGCGATAAGGCGCGCGTTATCGGCCTGTCGCTGGCGTTGCTGATGCGTTTGGGCCTGCTGTCGGTGATCTCCTGGATGGTAACCCTGACCACACCGCTGTTCAGCGTCGGCGATTTCAGCTTCTCTGGCCGCGATCTTATCCTGCTGTTCGGCGGGGTATTCCTGCTGTTCAAGGCCACCATGGAGCTGCATGAGCGGCTGGAAGGGCAGACGCACCAGGATGGCGCCAACCGCGGTTATGCCAAGTTCTGGGCGGTGGTGGTGCAAATCGTGATCCTGGACGCAGTGTTTTCGCTTGATGCGGTGATTACCGCCGTAGGCATGGTGAACGATCTGCCGGTAATGATGGCGGCGGTGGTGATCGCGATGGCGGTGATGCTGTTGGCATCCAAGCCATTGACCAACTTCGTCAATGCGCACCCGACCATCGTGGTGCTGTGCCTGAGCTTCCTGTTGATGATCGGCCTGAGCCTGATCGCCGAAGGCTTCGGTTTGCATATTCCGAAAGGCTATCTGTACGCCGCGATCGGCTTCTCGATCCTGATTGAATTGTTCAACCAGATCGCGCGTCGCAACTTCATCAAGCATCAAGCGCGTCGGCCGATGCGCGAGCGCACCGCGGAAGCGATCATGCGCCTGATGGGGCAGCAGCGCGCGCAGCAGTCGGACGATGAGGTCGCTTTGCCGAGGGATGAAACCTTTGCGGCGGAAGAGCGTTATATGATCAGCGGCGTGTTGACGCTCGCCTCGCGTTCATTACGCAGTGTGATGACGCCTCGCACGGACATCTCCTGGGTCGACTGCGAGCGCTCCCGCGAGGAGGTGCGCGCCCAGTTGCTGGATACGCCACACAGTCTGTTCCCGGTGTGTCGCGACTCGGTGGATGAGATCGTCGGCGTGGTACGCGCCAAGGATCTGCTGGTGGCGCTGGAGCAGGGTGAAGATATTGCCGAGTTTGCCGCCCGCACGCCGCCGATCGTGGTGCCGGAAACCATGGACGTCATCAAACTGCTGGCGGTGCTGCGCCGCGCCAAAGGGCGTCTGGTGGTGGTCACCAATGAATTTGGCGTCGTGCAGGGGCTGGTGACGCCGCTGGACGTGCTGGAAGCGATTGCCGGTGAGTTCCCGGACGAGGATGAAACGCCGGATATCGTGGCGGAAGGCGACGGCTGGCTGGTGAAGGGGGGAACCGATTTGCACTCGCTGGAACAGGCGCTGGCCTGCGATGACCTGGTCAGCCCAACCGCAGACTACGCCACCCTGGCGGGGCTGCTGTTGGCTCACTACGGCCAGATGCCGGTGGTGGGGGACACCATTGAACTGAACCACCTGCGTTTCGATATCGTCGAGGTCTCCGACTATCGCATCGAATTGGTGCGTGTTACCCGCGTCGTCTTTGACGAGCCGACGCAGTCGTAACCCTCCCGCCGGGGGCTCAGGCCTCCGGCGGATCCTCTTCCGCTTTCCTGACGCGCGATTCGTACTGTTGCAACCACAGCGGGAAAACGTGGATCGGCATCGGCTTGGCGAAATAATACCCCTGCAGGGCATTGACCTCGCGTGAGCGCAGATAGTCGGCCTGTTCCTCCGTTTCGACCCCCTCTGCCACCAGTTTCAGCTTCAGCCTCTGCGCCAGCGTAATGATGGTGTCGGTCACCGTGGCGTTGACCGCGTCGGTGCCGATGGCCGCGGTAAACCCGCGGTCGATCTTCAATACGTCCGGGCTGAGGTTTTTCAGGTAGCTCAGCGAGCTGTGGCCGGTGCCGAAATCGTCGATAGCCAGCATGATCCCCATGTCTTTCAGCGTGCGAATCTGGTCATACTGGATCGCCGACAGCGCGGTGCGTTCGGTCAGCTCCAGCATCAATGAGGGCATCGGATGTGCCGGCAGCCAAATCTGGCGGATATCGTCGATGATGTTGAGCGTTTTAAAATGCTCGGCAGCAACGTTAATGCTGATGTAGAAGGACGGTCGTGGCGGGAACAGCTGCAGATTTTCCGTCACGGTGTTCATTAGATAGCGAGTGAGCGGAATGATGAGGTCATGCTGCTCGGCCAACGGAATAAACACGTCTGGCGAGATCCACCCCTGCCGCTTCTTTTTCCAACGCAGCAGCATCTCGACGCCGGCACAGCGCCCGGTATCGCTGTGAATGATCGGTTGGCAGTAAACGCGGAACTCCCGATGGGTAATGGCATGGCCAATGTGGTAAGACAGGCTCATGCGGTTAGCGGTGAGCAGGTAGACCACATAGGCCGCCAGCAGGCTGATCAGCAGCGCCAGCGGGATATGGCGCGGCAGTGCGGAAAACGCCAACATGCCGACCTGCGGGCCGAACAGCGAAATCGAGAACGGGTAACGCTCGGAACCGGTGGTGTAACGCAGATCGTTGGTCAGGGTGTCGCGGCGCAGGATTTCGCGGCGCCCGTATTCCAGGCTGCTGTCGGCTACGTTCAGCACCATGCGCTGAACATAAGGCTCCTGGGGTTCGAGTAAAAAGTTCGATAACAGCTCGATATTGAAGACGTGCAGCACGCCGCTGCTTCTATCGCCGGGGGAGGGTGTCCACATCACCAACGTGGGCAGTCCTTTGCTCACCGCCAACGAAGGGCGCAGCGCCAGCCTGACGTTGCTGTTGACGAAAATCGGCAGCACTGCAGCCAACTGATAATGTCGGGCGCCAAACAGACTGGAGCAGTAGATGATGCCATTTTTTACCAGCAGCATGGCGCGCAGCGCCTGATTTTGCGCGGCGCGAAAGCGCAGGGTCGATGAGACGTTCTCGCAGGGTTGTTCCAGCATGTCCATACTGCGTTCCGCCTGCAGCTGCGCGGGGGACAACAGCTGGTCAATTTTGCCGACGGTGCGGGTGGCCAACGTTTGCTGGCTCTGCTCGATGCTTTTGACCTCTTGATAGTAACGGGTATACAGCGATACCAACAGAATAGCCACGCCCACCGCTCCGGCCAGCAGCCAACGGTAGTAACGATATTGGGACGCGGCGAGGTGGGTCATCAACATCCGGTAAATCCTTGTTCGGTAATCCAGCTCCGAGTCACAGTCAGGCCACAGCTCCTTAAGTTGCGCTCGGCTAATTCTAGCCTGAGGTTATACAAGATTGATGGTAACTCAGTAAATTATTTCGATTTGGCAAAACAGAAGGTCAATTTGCAGGCTAACCGCTGGATCGATGAGAAAAATGCAGGATATTTTCTGGTGACATTGTCACTAAAAACGGTCAATGAATTGATTGCCCATAAAAAACCCCGCCGGGCGGCGGGGTTGTCTGTCAGTCGCATTGCACCTTGATTGCCAGGCCACCGCGTGACGTTTCTCGGTATTTGGCGTTCATGTCTTTGCCGGTTTCGTACATGGTCTCGATCACCTTATCCAGCGAAACGCGCGGTTCGCTGGTGCGGCGCAGAGCCATGCGGGCGGCGTTGATCGCCTTGACCGAGGCGATGGCGTTGCGCTCGATGCACGGCACCTGTACCTGGCCGGCGACCGGGTCACAGGTCAGCCCCAGGTTGTGTTCCATGCCGATTTCCGCCGCCACACAGACCTGCTCAGGGCTGCCGCCCAGCAGTTCAGCCAGGCCTGCGGCCGCCATGGAGCAGGCCACGCCGACTTCGCCCTGACACCCGACTTCGGCGCCGGAAATGGACGCGTTCATCTTGTACAACGCGCCGATGGCGCCCGCTGCCATAAAGTAACGGATGTAGATATCCGGGCTGACGGACTCGATAAAGTGATCGTAGTAAGCCAGCACCGCAGGCACGATGCCGCAGGCACCGTTGGTCGGCGCGGTGACGACGCGGCCGCCGGCGGCGTTTTCTTCGTTCACCGCCAGCGCGAACATGTTGACCCAGTCGATCACGTTCATCGGATCGTTAGACAGTTTGTCCGACGCCACCAGCATGCGGCGCAACGCGGAAGCACGGCGCGGTACGCGCAGCGGCCCCGGCAGCACGCCTTCGGTGTTCAGACCGCGATCGATACAGGCACGCATGGTTTGCCAGACGTTGCCGAAGTAGGTTTCGATCTCTTGCTTGCTGTGCAGCGCCAGTTCGTTCTGCATCACCATGCCGGACAGTGACAGCCCGGTCTCGCGGCAGTGGTCGAGCATTTCGCGCGCGGAGTTGAATGGATAAGGCATTTGCAGCTCTTGCTCGGCGTCCTTACCGAAGTTCTCCTCGTCGACGATGAAACCGCCGCCGATGGAGTAATAGGTCTTGCTGTACACTTCTTTATCGCCGGCGAAGGCGTGGATTTGCATGCCGTTCTCGTGCAGCGGTAGGTTGTCGCTGCGGAAGACCATGCCGCCGTCGCGTGGGAAATCGACTTCATGCAGGCCGTTGGCCAGCATCAGGCGTTGACGTTGTTCTACATCGCGAATAAAGCCAGGAATGCTATCGATATCGACGGTGTCCGGCATGTTGCCGGCCAGGCCGAGAATGATGGCGATATCGGTATGGTGACCTTTACCGGTCAATGAGAGTGAGCCGTAAACGTCTACGGCAACACGCGTGATAGAAGGCATCAGGCCTTTATTTACCAGATCGTCGACAAACTGTTTGCCGGCTTTCATCGGTCCAACCGTATGAGAGCTGGACGGGCCGATGCCGATCTTAAACATGTCGAAAACGCTAATCACGCTAAAACTCCTTAAAGAGACGTATTGTTATGGCTGCGGCGGTTAAAAACCGCGCAGGGAACAGCGATATTGTAAAAGGGCCGTGCGGGTTCGGCTGCCTTTTTCGCATGAAATTAAATAATCCGTGGTGTCGCTTTTTTTACTGATTACCCGGGGCGAACCCTTATGCGAGGTATCCGCTTTCGCCCAAGCTCCATTAGCGGTAATCGCGCCAGCTTTCCGTGCTGAACGCCGCCGGCTTAATCCCTGTTTCTACAGTGGTTTATCTCGGACGGTGGTATTTTACAGGTATTTCGTAAGGTTTAAGAGAGGGTTTACAGTTTTTTTAAAACCATTCAATCGGAACGGTAGTTGAAAAAGCGTTCAAATGAAGTGATTTCGATCGCTTTACCGGCAGCGGAGGCCGTCGGCCATGCCAGATTGCGAGTCAGATCACGTAATATGGGCTAAATACTGACCTGCTGCGCCAGACGCCGAATGATGGCTGCGGTCAGCCCCCAGATAAACTGGCTGTGATACCAGGAGAGGTAAATGCGGTGCGTATGGCCGGCGCGATGAATATCCAGCGGATAGTAACGCGACAGGGTCAGCGCTTCCCTCAAGGGCATCTCGAACACGTCCGCCACTTCACCCTCATTGGCGTGGAACTGCACATCCGGCGAGACCAGGCCGACGATGGGCGTGACCTGAAATCCGGTGCTGCTGTCGAGCGGCGCCATTTGGCCGAGGACGGTCACCGCCTGCGGTGGTATCGCCACTTCTTCCTGCGCTTCTCGCAGCGCCGTGACGATCGCCGACCCGTCTTCGGCATCGGTTTTACCGCCGGGGAAGGCCACCTGGCCGGCATGTTTGCGCAGCGAGTCGGCGCGGCGGGTCAACAGCAGCGTCGGCTCTGCGCGGCAGACGATCGGGATCAGCACCGCCGCCGGGCGCACATTGTGCGAGATCTGCGCCGCCTGGGGCAGCTGCAGTTGAAAACGGCTGATAAAGGCGTGCAGTGAGGCCGGTGTGTTCGATGGGATCACGACAGGGCACACTCCCCAAGCTGCGGCAGAATACGGCCAACCTTGTCAAAGGTCTCCTGGTATTCCGCCTGCTCCTGGCTGTCCGCCACGATGCCGCCACCGGCGGAGCAGTGGATGCGGCCGTTTTCGGTGACGAGCGTGCGGATGGTGATATTGGTGTCCATGGTGCCGCAGGCGCTTAGGTAACCGATACTGCCGCAATAGGCATTGCGGCGCTGCGGCTCCAGCTCTTCGATGATTTCCATCGCCCGCACCTTGGGCGCGCCGGTGATCGAGCCGCCGGGGAAGCAGGCGCGCAGCAGTTCGGCCGCCGAGGTCTGTTCCGGCAGGGTTGCGGTGATAGTGCTCACCAGGTGATGCACGGCGGGAAACGGCTCCACGGCAAACAGTTCCGGCACCCGTACGCTGCCAGGCTGGGCGACACGGCCGATATCGTTGCGCAGCAGATCGACGATCATCAGATTTTCAGCGCGATCCTTGGGGGAATCGGCCAAACGGCGAGCCTGAGCGGCGTCCTGTTCCGCGTCCGCCAGCCGCGGCAGCGTGCCCTTGATCGGGCGGGTTTGGATGCGCTGCTGCTCCAGCCACAGGAAGCGCTCGGGAGAGACGCTCAGTACGCTGTTGTGCGGCAGGCGCAGGAAGGCCGAGAACGGCGCGCGGTTGCAGGCGCTCAATCGACAGAAAGCCTGCCACTCATCTCCCTGATAGTCGGCGGAGAACCGTTGCGCCAGATTAATTTGGTAACAGTCACCGCTGCGCAGGTAGCGCTGAATACGTTGGAATTTCTCGCCGTATTGCCGCCGGCTCATATTGGCGCGCCAGTCGCTCAGCAGCGTGAAAGGGCGTTCTGTCGGCGCGGTTTGGCTATTGAGCCAGCACCAGCGCTGTTCCACGTCGCCATAGCTGAGCAGCGTCAGGGTTTGCAGACGGTGATCGGCGATCAGCGCCCAGTCATAAATGCCCACCGCCATGTCCGGCAAGGCGAGGTCGGCTGCGGCCAACTGCGGCAAGCTTTCCACCCGCCGCCCGAGATCGTAGCCGAACAGCCCCAGTGCGCCGCCCTGAAATGGCAGATCCGGGTTAAACGCCGGTTGCCAACCTTGCGCCACCAGGTGTTGCTGCAGCAGGGAGAATGGATCTTCCTTCGACTGAATAGTGACGCCGTCACTTTCTATTTTCGTGCTGGCGCCCTGGGTGGTGAGCGTAACGCACGGCTGCGCGACCAGGATGTCGAAGCGGTTATGCGAATGGTCGGCGAAGCCCGAATGCAGCAGCATCGCCCACGGGTGGGTTGAAATCGGGGCGAAAAGCGTCATCAGGGCACTGCGGCTGTAGGGCAAAGATTTTATGTTTGGGGCGGTTACGCTCATGAACGTCAATAAACCTGGCTGTGAGGACGGCGATATCTGGCGGCTAGTGTGCCATAGACGGTCACGTCATGCATGTTTTGCCACGCGCGACATGGAGCACAGTTCACATAAACGGCAGTTCAATAAACCTGAGATAAGGCATTTTTTGCGCCATTGATTATACTTCGATATGTTAAAAATTTAACGTCAAATGCACTGGACGTTTATTCATCGAGGGCGCAAGACCCGAGAAATATAAAAAAGGTTCGTTAATTTCATACTTTTATTGTTGCTTGCTGTTATTAAGCTGGCGATGCGAAACGGTTTTGCCTGTGTTTTTTCATGGTGGCCGTCTTGTGAAAGTTATCCCTTGTTGTGGAACGCTTTTCTTGTCGAAAGCATGAAAAGACAAACAAGATTAATCTTATTTAGCCTGCGGCGGAAATGTGAAGGTTCGCGTTTTATTTCGCTCGTGCGCTGAAGCGGTTTCTATTTTTTAAAAAAATAAAATTATCATTTTGTTACATTATTATTGAAGAGCTACCTATGTCGTTAATGCTGAGCGTCATCGTCCCGATGCACAATGCGGGGGAGTTATTGGAGCCGTTCCTGGTCTCGCTGCTGGCCCAGCGCGAGCAACGGTTGGAGGTGATCATCGTCAACGATGGTTCCACCGACGGTTCGGGAGAGATTGCGCACCGTTACGCGGCGGTGCATCCGCATATTCGCGTGATCGATCAAGCCAATGCCGGCGTTTCTAATGCACGTAATGCCGGGCTCGCCGTTGCCCGAGGTAAATATGTGGCGTTTCCGGACGCCGACGATTTATTGGCGCCCGAGATGTATTCCACGCTGTTGGAACAGGCAGAACGACACCAATTAGACGTGATGCAATGTAATGGTGAACGCTATTTTACCAGCCAAGACGAATTACAGCCGATTTTTCCCGAGGCGCGTTTACGCACTACCGACGTTATCACTGGCGTTCAGTGGTTCGAACGTGCATTGAAGTCGCGAAAGTTTATTCATGTTGTATGGCTGGCAATATATCGCCTCGATTTTATTCGCCTGCATCGGCTTTATTTTGAGCCGGGGTTGCATCACCAGGATATTCCCTGGACGACGGAAGTCATGTTTAATGCCAAACGGGTCAAATATTTAAGCACGCCGCTGTACCGGCAACGGGTGCACGACAAGTCGATCAGTAACCGTCGTCGCACCGGCAAAGCGAACGTAGAGTATCAGCGTCACTATATGAAAATCGTCGAAATGCTGGAGCGGCTCAACCGGCGCTATGCGGGCACTGTCGCCATTCGTCCCGCTTTCCATTGGCAAATCACCCGTGAGGCGTTGGGCATTTGTCACAGTATCCGTCGTGAGCCGGATCCGGCCGCCCAGAGTCAGATTACCGAAGAGTTCTATCAGCGCGGCATCGACAGAGCGATGTTCGCCAATACGCGCGGCCTGAAGCAGGGGTGGCATGTCATGCTGTGGCGGCATCGCCTGAAGCAGTGGCGCAGCGATAACGGCTGTTCGCAACCGGCCTGAGCCACAAGACGTTGGGATCCGCCGCGTTAGCGCGTATACTCGCTCTCCCTTTTGCCGGAGAGAACGACACATGCATGCAGGTATGCCATTACTGAGCCACGCGGAGCAGCAGGAAGCGGCGGATCGTATCCATCAGCTGATGGAACAGGGCATGAGCAGCGGTGAGGCCATTGCTCGCGTTGCGCAGGAAATTCGTGAGCAGCATCAGGGCGCTCAGGTTGCGGTGCTGTTTGATGACGAAGACGAACAGCAGGATGCCGCACCGGAGGCGTCGCGGGACGACGATGCTGAAGAAGACGAAGACTATTGATGTTATCGGGGCCGCGTAAGCGGCCCCGTGAGTGTCAACCGTTGGCCGCCACGGCGGCAGCGGCCTGTTTCGCTTGTTCCACCGCGAGTTCCGTGGTGTCCGCCGTCGCCAGCGCTACACCCAGGCGGCGCTGGCCGGCGATTTCCGGCTTGCCGAACAGACGCAGCTGGTTGTGCCCGCGCAGCGCGTTTTCCAATCCGCTGAAGCGCACATCGGTGCTGGTGAGCTGTGGCAGGATCACCGCCGAAGCGGAAGGGCCGAACTGGCGGATAGCGCCGATCGGCAAACCGAGAAACGCGCGCACGTGTAGGGCGAACTCAGACAGATCCTGTGAGATCAACGTAACCATGCCGGTATCGTGCGGGCGTGGCGACACTTCGCTGAAGATCACGTCGTCGCCGCAGACGAACAGCTCCACGCCGAACAGGCCGAAGCCACCCAGGGCTTTCACCACCTTCTCCGCGATAGCCTGAGCACGGCTCAGCGCCGTAGCCGACATACGCTGAGGCTGCCAGGATTCGCGATAATCTCCGTCTTCCTGACGGTGCCCGATCGGCTCGCAGAAATGCACGCCGTCCACGGCGCTGATGGTCAGCAGCGTAATTTCAAAATCAAATCTTACCAGCCCTTCGACGATCACCCGGCCACCACCGGCACGGCCACCCTGTTGGGCGTAATCCCAGGCGCTTTGCAGCTGTTCGGGCGTGCGGATCAGGCTTTGGCCTTTGCCGGAGGAGCTCATCACCGGTTTGACGATGCACGGGTAGCCGATGTGTTCGACCGCCTGCCGGAAGGCGATTTCACTGTCGGCAAAGCGGTAGCTGGAGGTGGGCAGAGCGAGCTCTTCCGCCGCCAGACGGCGGATGCCTTCACGGTTCATCGTCAGGCGGGTGGCTTCGGCACAGGGCACCACGCGGTGGCCCTGGCGTTCAAGCTCGACCAGCATGGCAGTGGCGATCGCTTCGATTTCGGGAACGATATAGTCAGGCCGCTCTTGTTCGATAACGGCTTTCAGCGCGTCACCATCCAGCATATTGATGACGTGGCTGCGGTGCGCCACATGCATGGCGGGGGCGTCGGGATAGCGATCGACGGCGATCACTTCCAGACCGAGGCGCTGGCATTCAATGGCGACTTCTTTACCCAGCTCCCCGGAGCCGAGCAACATAACGCGGGTGGCGGAAGGGCGCAGGGCGGTTCCAATCGTTAACATAGTGTCGTACCTGGATCGGTGAAAGTAAGCGGATTGATGATCGGCGGGCAGTATATACGAAAACGATTGCGTTCACAGCCGCTGCGCCAAGTTTGTTGCTAACTGACTGTTTTTATAACAAACAGAAATATTTGCCCTGCATGAGCGATTATGCGTTAATAACCGACGGCGAAAGAAGGCCTACATATCACAGGGTTTTCGCGTCTCGTGCCGTTAAGGCAGGTTTATCAAGTAAAGGAAACACAAATGAGCAAGATCACTGGTCACGTTAAATGGTTCAACGAAAGCAAAGGTTTCGGCTTCATCACGCCTGCCGACGGTTCTAAAGACGTTTTCGTTCATTTTTCCGCTATCGTTAGCGATGGGTTCAAAACCCTGGCTGAAGGCCAGCAGGTTGAATTCTCCATCCAGGACAGCCAACGTGGCCCTGCTGCAGCCAACGTCGTTGCGATTTAACGACTGCGTTGCCAAGAAACCCGCCGCCGGCGGGTTTTTTTATGCCCGCACCCCGTAACGCCGCCCATCTCTGTTATCATTTACCCCTGATTCGGCGCCAACCTGCGGGCGCGCCGCCATTCCATTCGTCATATAAGAGTTATCGCCGTGAGCACAGTTTCTTTTTCTTCCCTGCCGCTGCCAGCCGAACAGTTGGCCAACCTCAACGAACTGGGGTACGCCGAAATGACGCCGGTACAGGCCGCCGCGTTGCCCGCCATCCTGCAAGGGCGGGACGTGCGCGCCAAGGCGAAAACCGGCAGCGGTAAAACGGCGGCCTTCGGCATTGGTCTGCTGAACAGTATCGTCGTCGGTCAGGTCGCCACGCAGGCGCTGGTGCTCTGTCCCACCCGCGAGCTGGCCGATCAGGTGAGCAAAGAGCTGCGCCGCCTGGCGCGTTTCACGCAAAACATCAAGATCCTGACGCTGTGCGGCGGTCAGCCGATGGGGCCGCAGCTCGATTCGCTGGTGCATGCGCCGCACATCGTGGTGGGGACGCCGGGCCGTATCCAGGAACACCTGCGCAAGAAAACGCTGCAGTTGGACGAGCTGAAGGTGCTGGTGCTGGATGAGGCCGATCGCATGCTGGACATGGGGTTCGCCGACGACATCGACGATGTGATCAGCTATACGCCGCCGCAACGTCAGACGCTGCTGTTTTCCGCCACGTACCCGGCAGGTATCGAGCGCATCAGCGCGCGCGTTCAACGCCAGCCGCTGAGCGTCGAGGTGGACGATGGAGAAGCGCAGGCCTCCATCGAACAACGCTTTTATGAGACTACGCGCGATCAGCGCCCGGCGCTCCTGGTGTCGGCTATTCGCTATCATCAACCCGCGTCCTGCGTGGTGTTCTGCAATACCAAACGCGATTGTCAGACGGTGCTTGAGGCCCTGGAGGCCCGCGGCATCAGCGCGCTGGCGCTGCATGGCGATCTGGAACAGCGCGACCGCGACCAGGTGTTGGTGCGTTTCGCCAACCGCAGTTGCCGGGTATTGGTGGCGACCGACGTTGCCGCACGCGGGCTGGATATTAAAGAGCTGGAGCTGGTGGTCAACTACGAACTGGCGTTCGATCCCGAAGTGCATGTGCACCGTATTGGCCGTACCGGCCGCGCCGGCATGAGCGGGTTGGCGATCAGCCTGTGCACGCCGCAGGAAATGGCGCGGGCGCACGCGATTGAAGACTACCTGCAGATGAGCGTCGACTGGTCGCCGGTGTCCGAGCTGAGCGGGGCGGCCAACGGCTCGCTGGAGGCGGAGATGGTGACGCTGTGCATCGACGGCGGCCGCAAGGCGAAGATCCGTCCCGGCGATATTCTCGGGGCGCTGACCGGTGATGCCGGGCTGACAGCGGCGGAAGTGGGCAAGATTGACATGTTCCCAGTGCATGCCTATGTCGCAATCCGCAAAGCCAGCGCGCGCAAGGCGCTGCAACAGTTGCAGCAGGGCAAAATCAAAGGCAAAAGCTGCAAGGTGCGGCTGCTGAAATAAGCCGAAGGCGGGCGGCGGTTTGCCTTCCCGCCACGATCTATTTATACTGTACATAATTACAGTAATTTGAGTTTTTGAGGACGCACGCATGGCGGTTGAAGTTAAATATGTGGTGGTGAGAAACGGTGAGGAAAAAATGACTTTCGCGAGCAAGAAAGAAGCCGACGCCTACGACAAAATGCTGGACCTGGCGGACAATCTCGGGGAGTGGCTGCAGCAGGCGCCGCTGAACCTGGATGACGAACAGCGCGAAGGGCTGAGCTTCTTCCTGGCGGAAAACAAGGATGCGCTGGGCCTGATTCTGCGCGGCGCATCGCCGGTGGAAACCCTCAAAAAACCGGCGGAAAGCAAAGCGAAAAAAGCGACATCTAACCCAAAAGAGGGATCTGCGTCAGAAAAGCAAGCAGCATAATGACTTATGTTGCGGTGTTGTGATGAAAAAGGATCTAAAATGAGCCGTGAAATAACTTTCTTCAGCCGCTTTGAGCAAGACATTCTGGCCGGGCGTAAAACCATCACCATTCGGGATGCCAGTGAGTCGCACTTCGAACCGGGCGAGGTATTGCGCGTAAGCCGCAATGAAGACGGCGTCTTTTTCTGTTTTATCGAAGTGCTGTCGGTAACGCCGGTGCGCCTGGATGCGCTGACCGAACGCCACGCACAGCAGGAAAACATGTCGCTCGGCGAACTGAAGCAGGTGATCAAGGAAATCTATCCGGGCCTGGATGCGCTGTTTGTCATCGAGTTCGTCAAACGGTAACTCTTTGCCGAAACCCTGTTGTGAGCCAGGGATGGGCGCCCGGATAGCGCTAATCACAACGGGAGGACATATGAAAAAAATGGGTTTGGCTATCGCCTTGTTGGCCATGATGGGAGCATCAACCGCGGTGTGGGCGCAGGATCACGAGCAACGCACCGCCAAGGTGGGGCAGTGTGCAGGCCTGCAGCCGGCGGATATCGCCGCCCAGGTCAAGCGCGACTTCTTGCAGAACCGCATCACGCGTTGGGAGGCGGACAAAAAACTGCTGGGCACCGCAACCCCGATCGCCTGGGTGAGCCCGGATGCCATCACCGGCAAGGATCAGGTGTGGCAGGTACCGTTGACGGTGCGTGGCACCAAGGCAGATAAAACCTACAACGTGACGCTCAACTGCAACACCGGCGAAATCGCCTACAGCGCGCCGCAGTAATACTGTTTTGCAATAAAAAGCCCGCCTGGTGGCGGGCTTGATGCATCAAGACGAGGTCAGTCGCTGAACGGGATCACCAACTCACCCGGCTTCACTTCCAACCCCTTCGCCAGTTTTTTCGCCAGCGCTTCGGTTTTGCTGTTGTCAGGATTTAGCACATAAGCCGGCTTTTGGTCGAAGTAAGACTTCAGTGACTGGTTAAGATACGGCGTCAGCGCTTTCATTACCGTCTGCATTTTTTCCGGCTGCACGCTGTAATCAGTCAGCTCCATGTCCTTCAGGAAAATGGCGCCCTGCGCCCGGTCGTAAACCGGCTGCGCCTTCAGCGTCAGCTTCAGATCCGCGGTTTGCGGGCCGAGAATCGACGTGATATTGACCTTGGCGTCGCCGGAAAGGGTAACTTTACCCGGTTCGCTGCGGCCGATTTGGCTTTGCAGCTGAGTCAGCACGATATTGGCGTCCACCAAGCCGGGCACGCCGATCTGCTTCTGATAGTCGTTGTGTTTCTGCAGGTAATCATTCACTTCCTGCTCGCTCAGGGTGTACTGGGTCAGTTGATTGCAACCGGCCAATACGCCGGCGAACAGCAGGGCGGCTGCGCCCATCAGGATCTTCTTCATTAATGCCTCATTGCGACTGCTGGCGAAAAGTGCTGCAGATAATTGATTAATCATTATAAACGTTCCGCCTGCGCGTGAAAACGACAGGCGGCGATGTGCAAAGGATAGTGCGCGCAAAAGCGGGTGAGACCTATCGGATAACGCCGAAAGCATCAGCGCCGCAATCGTAGCGCCAAGAGAATTACGCCGGCCACGCAGGCCGCGCTCCCCAACAGCGGGAACAGCGGGATGCCCCACAGCCGCAGCGAAGAATGCATCAGATAAGGCGCCAGGCCCAGAGCAAAAGCGGCGGTGACGATGGCGATAGCCAGCGTGACGGCGGCGCGTTCCAGCGCTTTGCTCAATTGGCCGAGGTTCTTGACGTTGATCTCGGCATTGAGCTGCCCCCGCTTCAGGCGACGTACCAACAACCGCAGGGTTTGCGGCAGCTCCTCTCCGGCGTCGAGCGCTTCCCCGCCCAGGGCCAACAACCGCTGGTGCACGGCGTCGGGGGCATAGCGCTGCAGCACCGTTTGTTGCAGCATCGGCTTGAGCGTGGCGACGATGTCGAAGGCCGGATCCAATCGGTGCAGCACGCCGTCGGCGGTGATTAACGCCTTGAACAGCAGCACCAGATCGGGCGGCAGCGCCAGCTGGTGTTCACGCGCCATCACCAGCAGGTCGGTCAAGGCTTTGCCCAGCGTCAGGGTGGCGGCGGCCTGTTTGTCGAGAAAGTTTTGCGCCGCCAACTCCAGATCCAGCAGGTCCAACGGTTCGCTGTCCGACCAGGCGATCAGCGTGTTAACGATGCCTTCGGATTGGCGATCGGCGATGGCCTGCAGCAGCAGGAGCAACTGGTTGCGCCGCCGCTCGGACAGCTGGCCCACCATACCGAAGTCGATAAAACCGACGCGGTCACCGCTCAGCGCCATGACGTTGCCGGGGTGGGGATCGGCGTGATACAGCCGATGCTCCAGCACCATGCTCATAAAGGCGCGGGCGCCGCGTTGCGCCAGCAGCGGGCCGTCAAAGCCTGCCGCCGCCAATTGCTGAGGGTTCTCCGGCGCGGTACCGGGCAAGTATTCCTGCACTAACAGACGCGGAGACGACCATTGCCAATAGATTTTCGGCACGACCACGTCGGGTTCTCGTGCAAACATCTTGGCGACGCGATCGCAGTTATGCCCTTCGTGAGTCAAATCCAGCTCGTGATTGAGCGCCGTCGCCAGCGCTCGGACCATCTGCCGCGGCCGATAGCGTGCCAGCGTGGGGCTCTGCTGCTCCACGGTTTCCGCCAGCGAGGCCAGCAGCCGCAGATCGGCGTGGATGGTTTTCGCCAGGCCGGGCCGCAGCACTTTCACCACCACCTGTTCGCCACTGTGCAAGCGGGCGCGGTAAATTTGCGCCATCGACGCTGCCGCCAGCGGCGTGCGATCGAACTCGGCAAACAGGTGCTCGGGCTCGCCCCCCAGATCGGCAACGATCTGCGGCGCCAGTGTCTCCCATGGCAATACCGCCGCTTGGCTGTGCAGGCGATCCAGTTCGTCGGTCCAGGCCGGATCCAGGAGGTCAGAACGCGTGGCCAGGATCTGACCGAATTTGACGAAGGTGGGGCCCAGCGCCTCGAGCGCCTCCCGCAGCCGTTCAGGCAGGGTCTGTGTGTCCTGCAGGGCGGGCTCGCCGCGGACACCGCGCAGCAATGCCCCCAGGCCCAGCAAGCGCAGAACGTCTTGCAGACCATAACGAATCAGAACGGAGGTAATTTCCTTCAGCCGCGCCCGATCGCGAGCGGTGGCGAGCACCATTTTCAACATCAATACGCCATGTCCTTTTTGTGACTCTCGAACGTTATTGTTCCATATCCAGTAGCAACGGCACCTCGCTGCGTTGCGCCATGCGGTTGCGGTAGGCTTCCACGTTATCCGGCAGCGCAACCCCGGCGACGATCGACAACGAGCGTAGCAGCGGGAACAGGTGAATGTCGTCCTCGGACAGCTCGCCGTTCACCGCGTCAGTGGAGACGATCAGCGGTGACAGGGTTTGCAGATCGGCCTCCAACTGGGCGATCAGATCGGCGCTGTTGGCGAGATGTTCGGCGAAATCTCCGATTGACGCCTGTTTTTTATCGATAAAGTACTGGCGCGCACTGGCGGTGGCAAACTCTTCGAAATCGGCATGCGCAATACGCGGCAGCAGCAATTTTGCGCTGTAGCTGCCGGCCCGCTGCAGCCATTCGGCGATAGCCGGGTTGGTGCGGCCGGTCAGGACCGGCTTGCCGTCCAACCCATCGACATGGCGTACGATATCCAGGCTTTCCGGCATCGCTTCACCGTTGTCTTTAATCAGAATCGGCACCATTTTTTTGCCGATCAGGTTGAACGGGGTCGTCTCATCGTCGTTGAGCAACGTGACCAGGCGAATCGGCAAACGTTTCAGGCCGAAAATCATGCGGGCTTTAACGCAGAATGGGCAATGATCGTAAATGAACAGTTTCATGCTTGCTCCGGGTTGTCAGGTTTTAACAGCAATAGTTACCACAGCTTATCGAGGCTGTCTTGACGTGCGTGTGTTGGATGGTGCGTTATTGCGATATTGCCCGCGCACCGGCACGGGCTAGAGGGCGTTATTTCTTGGCCGGTACCGAGTTGAGCACATCGATCAGGTGAATGCGAGCTTCTTCGAGGTCGATTCTGTCACGTTCGTTGGCGGCGGTGACGACCTGCAGCTGCTTGATAATATCGTCCTTCAGGCCGGCGTCGCTGGCGAGGATGTGGGCCAGTGCTTTTTCCACTAGGGTGGAACGCGCATAAATCATGCGCAAGTTCAGTATCATATGTTCGAGTAGTTGCGGTAATTTTGCTTCTTCGCTCATGCCGACGGGCTCCTGTGGGTGTTTTTACTAACAGGATAGCAGCTGTTGCCGATTCGGCCGGATTTCTATGGCGTTAACCGCCGCGCAGCATCATCGGGGCGCTGCGTCGTGGGCTGAACTGCCAGTACAGCGCCAGCAGCGTAGCGAAGCCTACTGCCCCAAGCAGCAACCAGGGCAGCTCCGGCATGTTCATCGTGCGTCCGGTATCGTACATCCAGCCGCCGCCGGTGTAACCCAACGCGCCACCCAGCGCCAGGCCAAGGCGACTGAAGCCCATATAGCTGCCGCGTGCACGCGGATCCGCCAGCGAAGCGCTTAGCGTTTCGCGCGCCGGCTCGGCGATAATCGATCCCAGATAGAAGCAGCAGATCAGTGTGAACACCCCCTGCAGGCTGGTGGCGAGGCCAATCGGCAACAGGCTGAGCGTCATTAGCAACAGGCCCGCCATCAGGCGCTGCTCAAGCCGGAAGTGTTTTTCTCCCCAACGCGCCAACGGATAGAGCAGCGACAATGACAGCGCCGCTTCAATCGCATACATCCATTTTACTGCCGCCGGTGAACCGGCGATTTCGTTGACCACGATCGGCAGCATCAGCATCACCTGTACCGCCAGCATATAGTAACCGGTCAGCGTCAGGACATAGGTGAGGAAGCGGCGATCGCGCAGTACCCGCAACATGCCTTCCTTCATCGGTATACGCACGGTAGAGATGCGGTAAGCCGGCAGTAGCCAAGCGTTCCAGCCAGCGGCGAGCACGAAGATCGCCGCCCCAACCCAGCAGACAAAGTGGAAATCGTACTGCAGCAGCCAACTGCCGATCAGCGCGCCGACCACCGCCCCCGCGCTGTCCTGCATCATCAGCAGCGAGAAAAAACGGCCGCGTTCATGCGGGCGGGTCAACTTGATTACCAAAGCGGTGCGCGGCGGATCGAATAACGTGCCGCCGAGGGCGGACAGCGCGCAGGAGAACCACAGGATCCAAGGCTCATCCGCCATCGCCATGGTAGCGAAACCGGCGGCGCGCAGCAGCATGCCGGTGACGATCATCGGCTTGGCGCCGAAGCGATCGGCGATGGCGCCGCCAAAGATGCCGAGCCCTTGTTGCAGCAGCTGACGCAAACCCAGCGCGATGCCGACGATCAGCGCCGCCCACCCTAATTGATCGACAAAGCGGATCGAAATAAGCGGGAACACGACAAAGAAGCCTAAAACCACCAGCAGGTTGTCGAGCAACAGAAAATATTTACCCAAGCTGCGCGCTTGCGACACCAGAGACATGCATCACCATGAGCAATTAAGAGAGAGGGGAAGGCAACCCCACCATTCTCTACCCAATTGCCAGACGGCGACAGGGGCGGAGTAGATAATATTTTTTTATCGTCAAGGTGTTACCTGCGCTGCAAAATGGGCGGAAAAACGCCGTAAAACGCGTGTTCGGCGATTTACTGAGCGACCGGGATTTTACCTCGGGGGCGGGCTACGGTTATATTGAATGCAGGGAAGTGCGGTTCTGAGGCGCTATTGGCTAAATAAAGTCATGGCATTAGATCGGCGCCGGATAATTCACCATGCGACTTCCCAATAAATACTTCTTATCGAACCGTTTTGACTGCGGGGGAAATGATGTTCGGCTACCGCTCTGCATCGCCAAAAGTACGTCTTACTACCGACCGGATGGTGGTCCGTTTAGTGCATGAACGGGACGCCTATCGTCTGGCGGACTATTATGCCGAGAACCGGACCTTTCTCAAACCCTGGGAGCCGGTGCGCGATGAAAGCCACTGTTATCCGTCCGGCTGGCAGGCGCGCCTGGGGATGATCGCTGAAATGCAAAAGCAGGGCAGCGCCTACTATTTTATCCTGCTCGATCCGGAAGAGCAGGAAGTGCGCGGTGTGGCGAACTTCAGTAACGTGTTGCGCGGTTCGTTTCACGCCTGTTTCCTCGGCTATTCGCTGGGGGAGAAATGGCAGGGGCAAGGGCTGATGTTCGAAGCCTTGCAGTCCGCCATCCGCTATATGCTGCGCCAACAGCGCATGCACCGCATCATGGCCAACTATATGCCGCACAACCAGCGCAGCGGCGCATTGCTGACGCGTCTGGGATTCGAACGCGAAGGTTACGCCAAGGATTACCTGCTGATCGATGGCCAGTGGCAAGACCACGTTTTGACGGCATACACCAATAAAGAGTGGCTCCCCCCACGTTGAGGCCAAACGATGAAATATGAATTGAACGCCAAAGAGGCCCGGGTCATCGGCTGCCTGTTGGAAAAACAGGTGACGACGCCGGACCAATACCCGCTTTCGCTTAACGCCATTACCCTGGCCTGTAACCAAAAGACCAACCGCGAGCCGGTGATGGATCTGAGCGAGAGTGAGGTGCAGCAACTCCTCGATCTGTTGCTGCGCAAACATTTCCTGCGCACCCTCAGCGGATTCGGCAATCGGGTAGTGAAATACGAGCAGCGGTTTTGCAATTCCGAGTTTGGCCAGCTGAAACTTTCACCCGCCGAACTGGCGGTGATCGCCACTTTGTTGCTGCGCGGTGCGCAAACACCGGGCGAGCTACGCACCCGCACCAATCGGATGCACGAGTTCAGCGATGTCAGCGAGGTCGAGCAGGTGCTGCAACAGCTGGCCACGCGGGAAGATGGCCCGTTCGTGGTGCGCCTGGCTCGTGAGCCGGGCAAGCGCGAAAGCCGGTTCATGCATCTGTTCAGCGGCCAGATTGATGAAGCGCCGCCGGCGGCGTTCGAATCCGAGGAAGACAGCGAACTGAGCGCCAGGGTCAGCGCATTGGAAAACGAAGTGGCGGAGCTGAAACGGCAGCTGCAACACCTGTTGGCGAGGGATGCGAATGACTAAATTACGAGTAGGCGTGGTGGGATTGGGCAGTATCGCGCAGAAGGCTTACCTGCCAATCCTCGGCCAAGCGGCGGATTGGACGCTGGTGGGCGGTTTTTCGCCCAATCAGCAAAAAGCGCAGCCGCTGTGCGACAGCTACCGCATGGCCTGTTTCTCCCGGCTGGACAGCCTGGCCGAACAGTGCGACGCCGTATTTGTCCACAGCAGCACCGCCAGCCATTTTTCGGTCATTGGCGAGCTGCTAAACCGCGGCGTGCACGTTTACGTCGATAAGCCGCTGGCGGAAACGCTGGAGCAGGGCGAGCAGCTGCTCGAGTTGGCCGAGCGGCGAGGCAAAACGCTGATGGTGGGGTTCAACCGCCGTTTCGCGCCGCTTTACCGGCAGCTCAAGCTGGAAATGAACCAGCCGGCCTCTATCCGTATGGATAAACATCGGGCGGACAGCGTAGGTCCGCACGATCTGCGTTTTACCCTATTGGATGATTACCTGCACGTGGTAGACACTGCGCTGTGGCTGGCGGGCGGACGCGAGCAACTGTTGAGCGGCAGCTTACGGGCCAGCGCCGCAGGCGAAATGCTGTACGCCGAGCACCACTTCGCCTGCGGCGACACGCAGGTGACGACCAGTATGCATCGCCGCGGTGGCAGCCAGCGCGAAAGCGTGCAGGCGGTGACCGACGGCGCGCTGTATCAGTTGACCGATATGCGCCACTGGCTGCGTGAAGATGTACAGGGTGAGTTGGAACAGCCGGTGCCGGGTTGGCAAAGCACGCTGGTGCAACGCGGCTTCGACGGGGCGGTACGGCATTTCCTTGATGCCGTCGCCAACCAGAGCGCGCCGGAAACCGGCGGCGAACAGGCGCTGGTCGCCCAGCGGGTGGTCGAGCGTTTGCTGCGGGATAACTCTATGTAACATATGGCGGTAGCTATTCTTTTCCGGATGCGTAAACTGAGCCGATTGTTTCACTGACGCCTGCTGTTGCAGGCGTTGATATTTACGGTACCTATCAGACAACCACATGAACCTACTCAAATCCTTGGCTGCCGTCAGCTCGATGACGATGTTTTCGCGGGTGTTGGGCTTTGCCCGCGATGCGATCGTCGCGCGCGTGTTCGGGGCCGGCATGGCAACGGACGCCTTCTTCGTGGCGTTCAAACTCCCTAATCTGCTGCGCCGTATCTTTGCCGAAGGCGCGTTTTCGCAGGCCTTCGTGCCGATCCTGGCCGAATACAAGAGCCAGCAGGGTGAAGAAGCGACGCGCACCTTTATCGCCTATGTCTCCGGGCTGTTGACGCTGGTGCTGGCGGTGGTGACGGTGTTGGGGATGCTGGCCGCGCCCTGGGTGATCTACATTACTGCGCCGGGCTTTACCGACACGCCCGACAAATTTGCGTTGACCTCGGCGCTGCTGCGCATCACGTTCCCCTACATTTTGTTGATCTCACTGGCGTCGCTGGTGGGGGCTATTCTCAATACCTGGAACCGCTTCTCGATCCCGGCCTTTGCCCCCACGTTGCTTAACGTCAGCATGATCGGCTTCGCGCTGTTCGCCGCCCCGTATTTCCACCCGCCGGTGCTGGCGCTGGCCTGGGCGGTGGTGGTGGGCGGCGTGCTGCAGCTGGGTTATCAGCTGCCGCACCTGCGCAAGATCGGCATGCTGGTATTGCCGCGCCTCAAACTGGGTGATGCCGGGGTCTGGCGCGTGATGCGCCAGATGGGGCCGGCGATCCTCGGGGTGTCGGTCAGCCAAATCTCGCTGATCATCAACACCATTTTCGCTTCGTTCCTGGTGTCCGGCTCGGTGTCCTGGATGTACTACGCTGACCGCCTGATGGAGTTTCCGTCCGGCGTGTTGGGCGTGGCGTTGGGCACCATCCTGCTGCCGTCGCTGGCCAAAAGCTTCTCAAGCGGCAACCACGACGAGTATTCGCGCCTGATGGATTGGGGGCTGCGCCTGTGCTTCCTGCTGGCGTTGCCGAGCGCCATCGCGCTGGGTATTTTGGCCAAGCCGTTGACCGTCTCGTTATTCCAGTACGGCAAGTTCAGCGCCTTTGACGCAGCGATGACGCAACGCGCGTTGGTGGCGTACTCGGTAGGGCTGATGGGGCTGATCGTGGTTAAAGTGTTGGCGCCAGGCTTCTATTCGCGGCAGGACATTAAAACGCCGGTCAAGATCGCCATCATCACGCTCATCATGACACAGGTGATGAACCTGGCGTTTATTGGTCCGCTTAAGCATGCCGGTCTGGCGCTGTCGATCGGTTTGGCGGCCTGCCTGAACGCCACGTTGTTGTATTGGCAGCTGCGCAAGCAGAAGATCTTCCAGCCACAGCCGGGTTGGGCACTGTTCCTCACCAAGCTGGTGATCGCCGTGCTGGTGATGTCGGCGGTGCTGATTGGTGTGATGTGGCTGATGCCGGCCTGGGATCAGGGCAATATGCTGGAGCGTTTGCTGCGCTTGGCGGCGGTGGTCGTGGCCGGCGTGGTGGCCTACTTCGGCGTGCTGGCCGGGTTGGGTTTCCGCCCGCGTGATTTTGCGCGCCGCGTCGCCTGAGCCGAATGCAAGAATAAAAAAGGTCGCCTTGGCGACCTTTTTGCTTTCCGCTGACCCGTCCTGAATAGCGTTGACACATTTTACTCACGCACAGAGGAAAATGTGATGAACCAGTATATTAAACGCACACAACGCGATTACTCTCTATCCTTTAAACTGGCTGTCGTCGAATAGGTCGAAAAAGGCGAGATGACATACCGCCAGGCGCAAGATCGCTACGGTATCCAGGGCAGCCAGACTGTTATGAACTGGCTGCGCAAATACGGTCAACTTGACTGGCGAACTTCTCCTTCCACCAGAACGTGCGGAGACAACATGCCCAAACTCCCCCTGACGCCCGAACAGCGTATTAAAGAACTTGAGCAGCAACTGGCTGAATCTGAAGTCAAAGCCCAGTTCTTCGAAGCTGTCGTCAAAGTGATGAACACCGACTTTGGCGCCACGCTGACAAAAAAGCAGCTAACCGCCTTATCGCGCAAACACAAGTACCGGGACTCACAGTAACGCGGGCCTGCCGATGGATGGGCATCAGCCGACAAGCGTGGTATCAGTCCCTGCAGCGTGAAGCAGGCAAAGAGGAGCAGGCCCGGCATCTCGTCGAACAGGTGACGGCCATCCGCTTGCACCAACCCCGACTGGGGACACGTAAGCTGCATCACCTGTTGCGGCAACACCCCGAACCGGCGTTGCATGTGGGCCGTGACCGGCTGTTCAGTATCCTGCGCTGCGCGCGGTTACTGGTGATGCCTAAACGGGCATATCACAAGACGACGCACAGCCATCATCGTTTTTATCGCCATCCCAACCTGCTAAAAGCGGGAGACAATCAAGTAATAGCCAGCCGTCCGGAACAGGTATGGGTGGCGGATATCACCTACCTGCCGCTGAGAACGGGGACGGCGTATGTCAGCCTGGTAACGGATGCCTGGTCGAGAAAAATCGTGGGATATCACGTGCATGACAGTCTGCATACCCGGCATGTCGCCTGCGCGTTCAAAATGGCACTGGCCGGCAGACGCACGGCGTTGCCGTTGGTGCATCACTCGGACAGGGGTATCCAGTACTGCTCGCAGGAATATCAGGCGTTACATCAGCAGTATGGCGTCATCTGCTCGATGACGGACGGGTATGACTGTTATCAGAACGCGCTGGCGGAACGGATAAACGGGATACTCAAAACGGAATACCTGCTCGGCAGGCCAGAAGATATCGCGCAGGCAAGAAAGATGGTCAGGGAGTCGGTGAACCTCTACAACACGCGGCGGCCGCACTTGTCACTGAAATACAAAACGCCCGATGAGGTTCATCGGGCGTTATCCGGTTGAAAAGTGTCAACCTATATCAGGACTAGTCACGCGCAGTGCGGTTTACATACGTTCGACGGTTTCGATGCCGAGCGTGTCCAGACCCGTTTTCAGCGTTTTAGAGGTCAGCAGCGCCAGCTTCAGGCGGCTCTGACGCGCTTCTTCGCTGTCGGCGTTGAGGATCTGGCAGTGCTCGTAGAAACCGGAGAACAAGCCCGCCAGATCGTACAGGTAGCTGCACATGACGTGCGGCGTGCCTTCACGTGCAACGGTGGTGAGCACCTCTTCGAACTGCAGCAGGCGAGTGGCCAGTGCAATTTCACGCTCTTCGGTCAGTGTCAGCGGCAGCGTCAGGCTGCTTTCGTCGATCCCGGCGCGTTTGAATACCGATGCCACGCGGGTATAGGCGTATTGCATATAAGGCGCGGTATTGCCTTCGAAGGCCAGCATGTTATCCCAGTCGAAAACATAGTCGGTGGTGCGGCTTTTCGACAGATCGGCGTATTTCACCGCGCCGATGCCGACCACGCGGGCCACGGTCTTCATTTCCTCTTCCGGCATGTCCGGGTTTTTGCCGGCGATCAGCTGTTCGGCGCGTTCGATGGCCTCATCCAGCAGATCGGAGAGCTTCACGGTGCCGCCTGAGCGGGTTTTGAACGGCTTGCCGTCTTTGCCCAGCATCATGCCGAACATGTGGTGTTCCAGCGAGACGGACTCAGGCACGTAACCGGCTTTGCGCACGATGGTCCAGGCCTGCATCAGGTGCTGATGCTGGCGGGAGTCGATGTAATACAGCACGCGGTTGGCGCCCAGGGTCTCGTAGCGATATTTGGCGCAGGCGATATCGGTGGTGGTGTAGAGGTAGCCGCCATCCTTTTTCTGGATGATGACGCCCATCGGGTCGCCGTCCTTGTTCTTGTATTCGTCGAGGAACACCACGGTGGCGCCTTCGCTTTCCACCGCCAGCCCTTTGGCTTTCAGATCGGCGACGATGCCCGGCAGCATCGCGTTATACAGGCTTTCGCCCATCACGTCGTCTTCGGTCAGCGTGACGTTCAGGCGGTTATAGGTCAGCTGGTTTTGCGCCATGGTGATGTCGACCAGCTTGCGCCACATTTTCAGGCAGTACTGATCGCCGCCCTGTAGCTTCACGACGTAAGCGCGCGCGCGCTCGGCGAACTCGGCGTCTTCGTCGTAATGTTTCTTGGCTTCGCGGTAAAACTGCTCGAGATCGGACAGGCCCATATCGCTGGCGTTTTCATTCTGCATTTTTTCCAGGTAGGCAATCAGCATGCCGAACTGGGTGCCCCAGTCGCCGACGTGGTTGGCGCGGATCACTTTGTGGCCCAGAAACTCCTGGGTACGTGCCGCGGCGTCGCCGATGATGGTGGAGCGCAGATGGCCGACGTGCATCTCTTTCGCCACGTTCGGCGCAGAGTAGTCGATAACGATGGTTTGCGGTTCAACCGGGGCAATGCCCAGCTTCGGTGCATTCAGCACCTGGTCGGCCTGGCGGGCGACCCAGTCGCTGTTCAGGAAAATGTTGATAAAGCCGGGACCGGCGATTTCCACTTTACTGGCGACATCGCCGAGATCCAGCAGTTGCACCACTTTTTCCGCCAGCTGACGGGGCGGCATGCCCAGCTTTTTGGCGACTGACATCACACCGTTGGCCTGGTAATCACCAAACTGCGCCTTGGCGGAAGGGCGGACCTGCGCTTCGCAATCGGCTGGCGCACCAGCGGCGATCAGCGCCTGGCTGACTTTATCTGAAAGAAGAACCTGAATATTCACCGGGTTACCTTAATGACGAACGAGGAGCTGAAGCCAGCCCCTGCGGAATTCAACGGTGGCGGGCGCGACGGGCGACCTCCACAAAACAGCCTGCCATTGTAACCGATCTGACGGAGCCCGTCAGCAGTTGGCGCGGCCGCTGCGATGAAACAGTTGCCGGGTGCGGCGCGTAGAATGCCTGAAGGTGAAAAGCAGAATGACCTGACCAGAATGTACGGAGGGGAAAGTTATGAGGCTAACGCTTTTTATTGTGACGCCTGGCATCCAGCGTGTTGGTACTGCGTGATTTAAAATGACGGTAGATGGCGTATACGGCGATAATTATCAACACCAAGGATATCGTCAGCAATAACATAATGGTCATCTCGAATTTAAATTTTCTCCAAAGTAGCTGAGTTGCGTTGGTGAATCAATTACCTAGATTAAAATTAAGATAATCCTTAGTTTTTTATTAATTATTCTAATTTTATTGTCTTTGTTTACAATGGGTTGATTGTTGTTTTTTTATGGATTTGATAAGTGGCTAAAGTGTGATTAAGTGAAGCGATTCAATCGGTTTAACCCGTGAATCACGAATGGTTTTGTGAAAAATAACTTAAATCATAACGTCATGATGAAGGGTTATAATGGCTTGCGAAAATTCTTAATTTTTATTTTTCTGTTGACTTGATAAGCTGCCTTCTTAATAAAAAGTTGGTTTTTTGCTCTCTCCGCACGCAACCGAAAATCATTCTGAATGACTGCTGAAAACCCTCTCAACGCTGGCGAGCGCTGTCGCCACCGTGTAAATTACGGCGTTTAACTTTGTGCTCCGTTGTTTTGAGGTTCCTATGACCACTCCCTTGCAGGCCATTGCCGAGCTTGACGATCTGAAGCTCGACCTGCCGCGTTTCGAGCAGGCGTTGCAACAATTTGCCGCCAGATTGCGGCTTGATCTGTCTGCCTTTATCGCCGATCACATCTCCCTGCGTTGTCACCAGAACGCTACCGCCGAACGCTGGCGCCAGGGATTGATGCAGTGTGGGACACTGCTGTCCGAATCGATGATCAACGGGCGGCCTATCTGTTTGTTTGATTTACAGCAGCCGCTGGCCGTGGGGCCGTGGCGCATAGATTGCGTTGAGCTGCCGTACCCCGGGGAGAAACGCTATCCGCATGAAGGGTGGGAACATGTCGAATTGGTGCTCAGCGGCGATCCGCAGACGCTGCATGCACGGGCGTTGAGTCACCTTGCTGATGAAGCGTTGTTGGCGCCGGGGATCAAGCTGAAGCAAAGTTCGCCAAAAGGCGAAGGCGAACGGCTGCCGAACCCGACGCTGGCCATCACCGATGGAACGGTTACGATCAAGTTTCATCCTTATTCCATTAGAGACATCGTCGCCAGCGAACAAGGCTAGCCAGCCAGTGCCGCACAGGCTTGCGCCATGCGATCGAGCGCTTCATTGAGCAGGGCCCGCCGGCAACCGAAGTTCAGCCGTACAAAGCGCCGATCGCCGAAATCCAAACCGGCGCTTAACCCAACGCCTGCGCGCTCGAAGAACTGATGCGGGTTATCCACCGGCAAAGCGCTGCAGTCGATCCAGGCCAAATAGGTGGCTTCGATCGGTAACAACGTCAATCCCGGCATAGCGTTGATGCGCTCTGTCAACCGATCGCGATTGGCGCGCAGATAAATTAACTGCTCATCCAGCCAGGGTTGCCCGTATTGATAGGCCGCCTGGGCGGCGACCAGCGCCAGCAGATTAACCTCCGGGACAATGCCGCTGCGTGCGCGTTTCAGCTTTTGTCTCAACGCTTCGTTGGGGACGATCGCCATCGAGGCGCCGAGCCCGGCGAGATTGAATGTCTTAGACGGTGACATCAGCGTCACGCTGCGTTGGGCCGCATCTTCATTCAGGGTGGCGAAAGGGATGTGTCGCACGCCGGGTTCAAGTAGCAGCTCGCAGTGGATTTCATCGGAGCAGACGATTAAATCGTGCTCGCGAGCGAACTGATGGTGCTGCAACAGTTCATCCCGGCGATAAACGGTGCCTCCGGGATTTTGCGGGTTGCACAGCAGCAGGAGCTTCTCATTGCCGCTGAGCCGATCATGCATCGCGGAAAAATCCAGCACCCAACGTTGGCCTGCCGCCGTTAGCGGCACCGAGAGGTGTTTACGCCCCGCGAATTTGGCCGCTTTGCGAAACGGCGGATAAATGGGGGAGGGAGCCAGCGTGCTCTGATGTTCTTCGGTGCAGGCGTGCACGCACAGGTTCAGGCCACACACCAACCCAGGCAGGAAAATGATCCATTCAGGCTTGATGTGCCAGCCGTAGCGCTCTACCATGCGGCGGATAAAAACCTCAAGAAGATCAGGGGATGGGTGGGTGTAGCCGAATACGCCGTGCGCTACGCGCCGCTGCAAGGCTTCTATCACCGCCGGCGACGAGGCGAAATCGCTGTCGGCGACCCAAAGCGGGAGGATGTCGCGGCCGCGATATTTATCCCACTTAACGCTGTCACTGTGACTGCGGTCTACCCATTGATCAAAATTGAATGCCATAGTTACAACCCTGAACCGGTTTATGCCTATGCATGAGCCTACGTGAGAAATGAAGAAATGAACAATTGCCGCCGTATGTTGGCCGTTATCTGGGGGTGACAATGATAAAACTGGAAGTTTGTTGCTTTAGCGTCGACTGTGCGCTGACGGCCGAACGGGCGGGCGCCGATCGCATCGAGTTGTGCGCCAGCCAGAGCGAAGGGGGATTGACGCCGAGCTATGGCACGCTGCGTCTGGCGCGCGAGCGGGTTGCGATCCCGGTGCATCCGATCGTTCGCCCTCGCGGTGGTGATTTTTGCTACGGCGCGGTGGATTTCGAGGTGATCAAGCAAGATATCCGCCACATCCGCGAGATGGGATTCCCCGGCGTAGTGGTAGGCATGTTGGACGAAGAAGGGCACATCGATCTGCCGCGCATGCGCGAAGTGATGAGGCTGTGCGAGGGGATGGCGGTGACGTTCCACCGCGCGTTCGACATGTGCCAGAATCCGATGGTGGCGCTGGAGCAACTGACTGAGCTGGGCGTGGCGCGCATTCTGACCTCCGGCCAACAGCAGAGCGCCGAACTTGGCCTGCCGTTGCTGCGTGATTTGCGTCAGGCCAGCCAGGGCCCGGTGATCATGGCGGGTGCCGGTGTGCGCCTCAGCAATCTGCACAAGTTCGTCGATATCGGCCTGCATGAACTGCACAGCTCTTCCGGCCATCTAGCGCCGTCGACCATGCGTTATCGCAAGGCGGGTGTCACCATGTGCTCCGATAACGAGTTTGACGAATTTAGCCATTATTGCGTGGATGGCGAAATGGTGGAGGCGATGAAAAACGCGCTGGCCTTGGTTGATCCCCTGGCGCAAAGCGCATAAACACGCAGCTAACCGTGTTTGATAACCGGTTTCCGGGCCGTAAGACCCCTTTGCGTGTCACCGAGCCCTCGGCGATCACGCAAGTACCAGGCCCCGGCGTTTTGCCGGGGCTTTTTTTATTTTGCGGATGATTAGTGCTGTGCATCGGGCGAGAAGTTGAAGACTTCGCCCGGAGTAATGCCGCAGTTTAAAACGCGCACCGCATTATTGCCACTTCCGGGATTGACCAGGATATCGTGGATAGTGCGATTGTTGTTCATGACAAAACGCGCGTAGTAGAGGTTGCCGATGCGTATCCAGGGAATAGCTTCATTGCTCTCGACAGTGTCGGTATAATTATCGTTGTACGAGCGGGCCCAAATGCCAGTCGAAGCTTGCGCGGTAGATTGATCGCCGATAGAGGATGCGATGGCCCAGAATGTTCTCAATCCCATGCTCCGATGAATACGTTGACCCAAACCTTTATAAGCCGGGTTGTCTCCATTGGCGGTCAGGATATTGCTATCCGCCGTCAGATTCCCGTCAATAAACCAGCCAACAGGCTGTTTGTCAGCACCGATGGCGATCATGTTGCTGTTCGTCAAACAATTTAGCGGAGCCGCATGTAGCTGATAGCTGCGTTGCGCAATGCTCAGTGTGCCTCTAAGAATGTTGTAACCCGCTTCATTGTTCAGACTGCCGTTCGTCCACATTGGCATGACGGTGTTGCTGAATGAAAGTTGATACCCGCCGTTCGCTTCGAAGCGAATGGCCTGAGGGGAGAGTGAACCCTTCGGTCCATTAGCGGTAGCGAAGTTAACATTGCTGATTTGCACTGGGGTGATATTTGATTGGCCAGTAGACTTTCTTAATACCAGGAACCCTCCAACGGTATCACCATAGTCATTAATATAAGAACCGTTGGCGATTTGAATATTGGCGGAGGAATCCGAGTCGATATCAATTCCGGTACCATTTCTGTCTGCCATGAAATTGCTCAGGCTAAGGCCGCCTAAATAGGAGGTTCCTTGTGTTGTAGTTTTGATAAAGATCTTTTTGCCATAAGAGAACACATTCACCATAAACGTATTGTCGTGGCGATCGAGATTGAAAGCACAAGAACCGGCTACGGCGATAGAGGCAGTCACCGCGTTTTCTGTCGGGCGCACGACGTTGGCATTGACGTGAACATTGGTAAATCTGTTGATGTCCCTGCTTTCATAAACCCTGTAGTCGCAGCGTACTGCCCAACCGTAGATATTCTCAAAGCTGTTGGCTTCTCCACGAGCTTCAACAAAATCATAGGCGCCTACATAACGGCAGTTGGCGACTGACAGAGCGCCGGTTGCGGTAATGGTGGCTCCGTATGGAACAAACGCCTCAGGCTGGGTGGCAGTATATTTCTGATCTGGATAGAGGAACGACCAACCATCAAAGACAACGTTCTTATCGCAGGCGAAACAAACCGTACCTGCCGGCTTTTTGATGATGAAAGCACTATCGTCAGCAAGGCCTGCCCGATTAGGGCCATTGTTTGTAAGACTTGCAGGGCCTTGAGCAATACCGCGGCGGGATCCTCTGACTGTGACGCCATTTGCGACGTTGATAGGTTGAGTGCTGGTCAGCAGATATTGAGCATTTTCCGAAGCATAGACCACTTTGTTTTTTAAACTCGCGGCATAGTTTAATGTCGCGCTGATTGCTGCGTCAGAGGCGGAAGTGCCACTAGGATCGGCACCGAAGTGATCGAAAGTCAGTTTCTGATCCAGTCGTTTCCAACGCGCTCCTCCCGTTGTAACCACCACGGTACCGTTATTGTCCGCACTGGTTGTATCCGTTTTCGCATAATAGAATTCGCCGCCTCCGGTGAAGTGTCCAGCGGTATGAGAAACTAAAAAGACAATCTGGTCATCTGTAACTGGCGTCAGATTACGCAATTCACTGATGTTATTAACACTAATCATATTGTTCATGAAATTTCTCCTGTTGGTTGGCAACACTATTCTCAATCAGGCTGGACGTTTCAAAAAGTCGATGAGGTTTGCTGGGTGCTGATACAGCGTGAAGTTCAGGTCGCGAAAAGTGGAGCATGGATTGGCCTGGTACCTTGTAAAGACGCAGCACCGTTTCAACGCTGTTATTCGGTCGGCGGCCCCATCTCTTCTTGCGCTCGCTATGCCCTGCTGATAAATTTGTGAGTTAAAATCCTTTAAATATCATGATATTAAATGATTTTTTGGTATTTATTTGCGTGGTGAATGATTTGCGCTCTGCCGCTCATTATCGCGTCTGCATTTTATACCTGCTCACCGCCGGTTTTATGGCCGGAACATCACAGCATCAATTGAGGAGAGCCGTCGGCGCAGCCACAGAACACGCCGACGGCGGACTTTACAAGGAGATAACGATAATGACCCGAACGGCACACTGTTTGACCGCTGCACTTTTGCTGACGTTGGCCCTGACCGGCTGCCAGACCGCCAAGCGGCCTGTTTCTACATTAAGTAAGCCGCCCAGCGCGGAAGAAGTTGCCGAGCAAGACAAACGGCAGCGTGAAGCTGAGCGCATGCAGCAGTGCCAGCGCGAACTGGATGCCATGCGCGGTATGGATAACGAAAAATACCAAAAATTCAAACGCGAGTTCGATACTTTGATGGGCGGCGCGGCGCAGTATGCCGGGGTACGCCAGCGGGTCAACACGGGCACGCAGGAAACCGTTGACGCCCTGTATCGTTATCGCACCAGCCGTCTGTGCGCAGACATCAGTTCTGCCATGATGACCGGCCTGGCTGAGCGCGGAGAACGCGCCCAATGACTCTCCGTGCGAGAAAGGCGCTACTGAGCCTGATGATAGCGTTGGCGTTTGCGCCGGCGGTGGTCGCTGCGGATGACGACGTGCCGGCGTTATTGCAGTTTGCCGAGCGCTATCAGCGGCAAGATGCACCGGCAGCGGATACCGCAGTCACTCAATCCCAGGCCCCACAAAAGTCAGCATCCCGGCCGATTCAAACGCGTGAGACGGCGGCGCATAAGAAGCAGCTGGCGCAGTGGCAAAAGGCGCTGCGCGAGAAAGAGGCCCGATTGGAGCAACAGCAGGCGGTAATTCAATCACTGCAGCAGGAGCTGACCGCGTTGCGCGTCGCGTCCACCCTGACGGCTGCCGACAAACCGTCACCGGCGCCCGATCTGAGCGCGTTGAGCAACTTCGCCAGCGGCGTGCGGCAGGCGCTGAACCTGACGCCGCAGGAGCGTAAGGCTCAGGCGCAGATCGCCGAAACGCAAGCGGCGTTAGCGCGGCAAAAGCAACAAACCGCGGAGCGCGATCGGCGTATTGCCTTGCTGGAACAACGGCTGGCGGTGCTGCCTGGCCAGGCGGATAACGCCTGGCAGGAGAAATTGGCCGCGGTGCAGACCGCCCACGATAAAGCGCGCCAACGTTATGAGCAGGATAAAAAAGCGGCCGCCGCTGAGCTGGAACAGCAGAAGGCCGAGGCTGCAAGGCTAACGGGCGAACTGCAGCAGCAGCTGGCGAAACTGCAAAAAGAGCAGGAGAGTCAACGGCAGCAGGGGGGGCAGCAAGAGCAAAGCCTGAAGACGGCGCTGGCGCAGCAAAAGGCCGAAACCGCCAAGGCTGCGGGTGAACTTCAGCAGCAGCTGGCGCAGGTGCAAAAAGAGAGGGATATCGTACGCCAACAGGCTGAGCAGCAAGAAAAAAGCCTGAAGACGGCGCTGGCGCAGCAAAAGGCCGAAACCGCCAAGGCTGCGGGTGAACTTCAGCAGCAGCTGGCGCAGGTGCAAAAAGAGAGGGATATCGTACGCCAACAGGCCGAGCGGCAAGAAAAAAGCCTGAAGACGGCGCTGGCGCAGCAAAAGGCGGAAGCCGCCAAGGCTGCGGGTGAACTTCAACAGCAGCTGGCAACGCTGCAGGGAAAAAACAAAACGCAAACCGAGCAGGCTAAGGCGCTGGAACAGCGTCTGGCGGCGCTGACGACGGAAAACGCGCAGACAGTGCAGCTACGGAATAAAGCGGCGCAACAGGCGGATAAAACGGCGACGGAGCTGGCGGCCGCGCAACAGGCACAGCAAGCCTTGCGCGAGGAACTGGATGGGCTGAGATCGCGGGCTAAATGGCTGCCGGAGAGTCAGACGCTCAAGAAAAAGCCGGAGCAACAGAGCTACGCCGCCGGTGTCGCTTTGGGGCGCGATATTCAAACGATGCTGGCGGAACGTAAAAATTGGGGTATCACGCCCGACAAAACCGTGCTGCTGGCGGGCGTGATCGATACCTTCAGCGGCCATTACCAGTTGAGCGATGCGCAGTTGACCAGCGCACTGGCGGAGTCGGAAAAAGCGGTAAATGACGCCAGAAACCAGGCGGCGAAGACGCAGACCAGCAAGGGTGAGGCGTTCGTCGCTGAGTTTAAAAAGAAGAAGGGTACGCAGAAGTCGCCTGCCGGTTTCTGGTATCGCATCGATTATGCGGGTGATGAGGCCATTAAGGAAAACGCGCGGGTGGACATCGTGGTGAAAGAAAGTTTAACCGACGGTCGCGTGATTCAGGATATGGATCGCAGTGGGAAGGTGATGTCCCAGCCGCTCTCCGCCTATCCGCCGTTGTTCCGCGAGGCGATCGGCCACCTGAAAAATCACGGCTCGCTGACGATGGTGGTGCCGCCGGCGTTGGCGTACGGTGAAACCGGCTATGCGCCGCAGATCCCGCCGAACGCGACGATGGTCTATGAGCTGCGAATTGTCGATGTCAGTAACGGGTGAATTCGGGCCGGCGCAGGCCGGCCTGATTAGCGAGTACTAGGGTTTTTTGGCGGTCAGTACGGCGCGCAGGGGCGCCGGATAGCCTTCGACCGTTTTGCTGCGATCGTTCGGATCGAGGAAGTCGGCCAGCGACTCGCTGGTCATCCAGTCGGTGCGGCGCTGCTCCTCGAGGCTAGTGACGCACATATCGGCGATCTTCACGTCGACGAAGCCACACTTCTCCAGCCAGCATTTCAGCGCTTCGGCGGAAGGGATGAAATACACGTTGCGCATCTGCGCATAACGATCGCCCGGCACCAGCACCTGGTGGCGATCGCCTTCCACCACCAGCGTTTCCAGCACCAGTTCACCTTCAGCCACCAGCTGGTTCTTCAACTGATACAGATGATCAAGCGGCGAGCGGCGGTGATACAGCACCCCCATCGAGAACACGGTGTCGAACGCCGCCAAATCTGGCAACTGCTCGATGCCGAGCGGCAGCAGGTGGGCGCGCTGATCGCCGCCCAACAGCTTGCGCACCGCTTCGAACTGGCATAGGAACAGCTGCATGGGATCGATGCCTACGGCGAAGTGGGCACCGGCGCCGATCATGCGCCACAGGTGATAACCACTGCCGCAGCCAACGTCGAGAATGGTGCGGCCGGCCAGCGGAGAAATGTGCGGCAGCACGCGATCCCACTTCCAGTCGGAATGCCATTCGGTATCGATATCGATGCCATACAGCGAGAACGGCCCTTTACGCCACGGCATCAGGGTGCGCAGCATTTTCTCGATGCCTTCGAGCTGGCCCGGCGACAGGCCGGGCTCCATTTCGGCGCGCACGCCGTGCAGCAGATCGAGGCGGGTTGGGGTCAGCGTCGGCAAATGTTCTACCGAGTTGAACCACTGTTTGAATTTGCCGTGCAGCGATTCGCGTTGCCAGGCGCTGAGCTGCGCGGGCAGGGTATCCAACCAATGGCTGAGGGGACTCTTGGCAATATGCTGATAGAAATCACCGAACTCGATCATTGCGCCTCTCCCGCTTTCAGGGCGATCAGCGAACCGAAGTTGAAGCACTGGAACCACACTTCGGCATGCTCGAACCCGGCCTGTTGCAGTCGCGCTTTGTGCGCTTCTACCGAGTCGGTGAGCATCACATTTTCCAGCATGCTGCGTTTTTGGCTGATCTCCAGCTCGCTGTACCCGTTAGCGCGTTTGAAATCGTGATGCATGTTGAACAGCAGTTCGCCGACTTCGGCGTCTTCAAAGCTGAATTTCTCCGACAGCACCAGTGCGCCGCCTGGGCGCAGGCCGCGATAGATTTTCTCCAGCAGACGCAGGCGATCGGCCGGCTCGAGGAACTGCAGCGTAAAGTTCAGCACCACCATCGAGGCGTTTTCGATGTCGATGTCGCGAATGTCGGCTTCGATGATGTCGACCGGCGTGTCGGCGCGGAAGGCGTCGATATGGCGGCGGCAACGTTCCACCATCGCCGGCGAATTGTCGACGGCGATGATAGTGCAGCCTGGCACCTTGATATTCCGCCGCATCGACAGCGTCGCCGCGCCCAGCGAGCAGCCCAAGTCATACACCCGGCTGTCGGGTTGCACAAAGCGTTCGGCTAGCATGCCGATCATCGAGATGATGTTGGAATAGCCGGGAACGGAGCGTTGGATCATGTCGGGAAACACTTCGGCGACGCGTTCGTCGAAGGTCCAGTCGCCCAGTTTGGCGATGGGGGCGGAGAAAAGGGTATCGCGGTTTGGCATAGCGGCAAATCAGTTCAGAATTCGAAGCTGCGTAGTCTAACAGAAAAGCGTAAAAAAGCGGAGCGGAAGCAGGCGGCGCGGCCGCCTGATGATAAAACGGGATCAATGCAGGCTGAAAATTAGATCCCAGGGCAGATAGAAGATATTTGCCAGAACCATCAACAACAAAGAGATATAGGTCGCGGCCATGCCTGAACGACGCCAGCGAACCTCGCGGTTGCGCAAACCGTAGTAATGCACCAGTCGCCCGGCCATCAGCATCAGGCCGCAAAGGTGAATCATCCAGATTTCCGCGCCGTTCATCTCCATGATCACCAGCAATACGGCAGCGATAGGAATGTATTCAACGGCGTTGCCATGCACGCGGATGGCGGTCTGCAATTCGTAAAAACCGCCGTCGCCGTAGGCTACGCGGTACTGCATCCTTAATCTGACTACGTCATAAGAGAGTTTGATCAACAACAATGCGCCGAGCACTACATAAAGCGCGCTTACCATTTTTAACTCCGTTCCCTAACCAAAACTGGCAGCCAGCATCATAGCCGTCATTGTATTCACTGTCGCGGGGAAATATTTGATGTTATTGGTCAGATTAATAGGTCAAAACAGTGCATCTTGCTCTGGCCAGTCCGGCGGCGCAGGCAAATCGGGGATCGCCCGGCGCAGCTGCTGCCAAATTTTTTGCGCTTGCTGGGGTGAATCGCCGTTGTCCGGCGTATGAATAAACAGATACGGTTGATGTTGTTGCTGCCACAGCGGCAGTTTTTGCTGCCAGGCTTCGAACCAGCGCAGGTTGTCGGCCAATTGGTCGCCGCCGATAAAGCGCACCAGCGGTTGGTCGGCGGTGACCAGAGCGTGCACCGGCAGCTTCGGTTTTTTCTGCTGGGCATCGCGCACGGCGGCGGTATGGGGGGCGGCGTGATGCACCGGGCGGCTGTCGAGGATCACCCGATTGATGCCGCGCTGATGCAGCCCCTGATTCAACGCGCGCTCTTCCTCGCCTTTGGCGAAAAAAGCCGGATGACGCACTTCGACGCCGTAGGTGAATTCCTGCGGCAGGCTTTCGAAGAACTGCCACATGCGCGGCAGCTCGTCGGGGCCGAAGGCGGCGGGCAACTGCAGCCACAATTGCCCGATGCGTTGATGCACCGGGCTCAGGCAGTGGTAAAACGCCTGCAGCTCGGCGGCGCAGTTGCGCAGGGCGGCCTTATGGCTGATGTCCGACGGGAATTTGAAGCAGAAGCGAAAATCGTCGCCGGTCATGTCGCGCCAGCGCTGCACGATGTCCAGCTTTGGCAGCGCGTAGAAGGTGGTATTGCCTTCCACGCAGTTGAAGTAGCGGCTGTAATCCGCCAAGTCACGCAGCCCGATACGATTCCAGGCTGAATGTTGCCACTGGGGCAGTCCGATGTAGATCACGGCGTCGTCTTCCTTTACTTATCCTTGGCTTATCAGGCTACAACTTAACGTTACCGGTCGAGCGCGGCAAGAATTTCGCCGGTGTCGCGCACTCGCGCCAAACGCGGGAAGATGTGTTCGAACGCGAAACGGTGCATTTCCGCGTTCTGCGCGCTGCAGACGTCTTCGGCGATCACCAGCTCATAGCCGTGTTCCCAGGCGGCGCGGGCGGTGGATTCCACGCCGATATTGGTGGAAATACCGCCCAGCACCACAGACTTGATGCCGCGACGGCGCAGCTGCAAGTCCAGATCGGTGCCGTAGAAGGCGCCCCATTGGCGCTTGGTGATCAGAATATCGCTGTCGCAGACCGCCAGCGGCGCGGGGAACTCCCACCAGCTGGCCGGCAAACCGCCGGCGGGCGCGGGAGCCGGTTTATCCACCGGTTGTTTCAGCGCTTCGGCGAAGGAGTCTGACCAACCGACGCGCACCAACAGCACCGGCGCGCCTAGCAGACGAAAACGCGCGGCCAGCAGGGCGGCGTTCGCCACCACCTGCTCGGCGCCGTGCGGGCCGCCGGCGTAGGGCAGAATGCCATTTTGCAAATCGATCAGCACCAGAGCGGTGGTTTGGGCGTCAAGTTTCAGCATGGATTTCATCTCGTTGCGAAGTGGATAAAAACTGTTCGGCGCGTCGGGCGAGCTGCGTTCGGCGCAAAACCGGGGGAGAATCAGGCTACGTGAAAAAACTGTCGCAGGTTAATGGGAAATTTGTTAACCGATGTGTTGATTCGAGCAAAAACGCGCCATTTAGTGCAGTAACAATGCTGTGTTCGCACTTATCGGGCGGATGAATTTCCTTTATAATGACTCCCTTTTTTCAACACTCTTTAATCCAACGACCTATGCCGATTTATGAATATGCATGTGGTGCTTGCAACCATCGGTTAGAGAAATTGCAAAAATTTTCCGATGCGCCGCTGGCAGACTGCCCGGCGTGTGGGCAGCCCGCGTTGACCAAGTTGATTTCATCCTCCGGCTTCCAGCTTAAGGGCACCGGGTGGTATGCGACGGATTTTAAACCGGGTAACAAGTAGAATTTATCAGATAACAGCCGCGCGACAGGGGCGCAGTAGCCCGGCGCGGCATCGGCTGTGTAAAAGGATAGCGTATGCGTACTGAATATTGCGGACAGTTGAATCTGTCCCACGTGGGCCAGGAAGTCACTCTGTGTGGTTGGGTCAATCGTCGTCGCGATCTCGGCGGCCTGATCTTTATTGATATGCGCGACCGCGAAGGCATCGTGCAGGTGTTCTTCGATCCGGACGAGAAAGTGGCGTTCGACAAGGCCTACGACCTGCGCAATGAGTTCTGCATCCAGATCGTCGGCACCGTGCGTGCGCGTCCGGACAGCCAGATCAATAAAGATATGGCCACCGGCGAAGTGGAAGTGTTTGCCCACGCGCTGGAGATCATCAACCGCTCCGAGCCGCTGCCGCTGGACTCCAACCAGGTCAACAGTGAAGAAGCGCGCCTGAAATACCGCTACCTGGATCTGCGCCGCCCGGAAATGGCTGAGCGTCTGAAGACCCGCGCCAAAATCACCAGCTTCGTACGCCGCTTCATGGACAGCCATGGCTTCCTCGATATCGAAACGCCGATGCTGACCAAGGCGACGCCGGAAGGCGCCCGCGATTACCTGGTGCCAAGCCGCGTGCACAAGGGCAAATTCTACGCGCTGCCACAGTCTCCGCAGCTGTTCAAACAGCTGCTGATGATGTCCGGCTTCGATCGTTACTATCAGATCGTCAAATGCTTCCGTGACGAAGACCTGCGTGCGGACCGTCAGCCTGAATTCACCCAGATCGACGTCGAAACCTCCTTCATGACCGCCGATCAGGTGCGTGAAGTGATGGAGAAACTGGCGCGCGAGCTGTGGCTGGACGTGAAGGGCGTGGATCTGGGCGATTTCCCGGTCATGACCTTCGCCGAAGCGATGCGTCGCTTTGGCTCCGACAAGCCGGACCTGCGTAACCCGCTGGAGCTGGTGGACGTGGCCGACCTGGTCAAAGACGTCGAGTTTAAAGTGTTCTCCGGCCCGGCTAACGACGCCAAAGGCCGCGTGGCGGCAATCCGCGTACCGGGCGGCGCACAGCTGACACGCAAGCAGATCGACGAGTACGGCGCTTTCGTCAACATCTACGGCGCGAAAGGCCTGGCCTGGCTGAAGGTCAACGACCGCGCCGCCGGCATGGAAGGCGTGCAGAGCCCGATCGCCAAATTCCTCAGCGCGGAAGTGCTGGAAGCTGTCCTGGCGCGCACCAACGCGCAGACCGGCGACATCCTGTTCTTCGGCGCAGACAGTTTCAAGATTGTCACCGACGCGATGGGCGCGCTGCGCCTGAAGCTGGGTCGCGATCTGGGGCTGACCCAACTCGACAGCTGGGCGCCGCTGTGGGTGGTCGACTTCCCGATGTTCGAAGAAGACGAAGAGGGCGGCTTGGCGGCGATGCACCACCCGTTCACCTCGCCGCGCGACATGAGCCCGGAAGAGCTGGCGGCAGCGCCGGTCAACGCTATCGCCAACGCCTATGACATGGTGATCAACGGTTACGAAGTGGGCGGCGGTTCGGTACGTATTCACCGCAGCGAAATGCAGCAGACGGTATTCAGCATTCTGGGCATTAACGAACATGAACAGCGCGAGAAGTTCGGCTTCCTGCTGGACGCGCTGAAGTACGGTACGCCGCCGCACGCCGGCCTGGCCTTCGGCCTGGATCGTCTGGTGATGCTGCTGACCGGCACCGACAACATCCGCGACGTGATCGCCTTCCCGAAAACCACCGCGGCGGCCTGTCTGATGACCGACGCACCGAGCTTCGCCAACCCGGCGTCGCTGCAGGAGCTGGCGATCAGCGTGGTAAAGAAAGCCGGTGCGGAACAAGAGAGCGAGTGATGAGTTATAAGCGCCCTGAATCTATCCTGGTAGTGATTTACGCGAAATCCAGTGGTCGGGTGCTGATGTTACAGCGGCGCGACGATACCGAGTTCTGGCAGTCGGTCACCGGCAGCCTGGAACAGGATGAGTCACCGCCGCATGCCGCGCGGCGTGAAGTCATGGAAGAAGTCGGCATCGATATCGAAGCAGAGCACCTGCCGTTGTTCGATTGCCAACGCTGCGTGGAGTTTGAACTCTTTGTCCATTTGCGACATCGCTATGCGCCGGGAACCACGCGCAATAAAGAGCACTGGTTCTGTCTGGCGTTGCCCGAGGAGCGCGATCCGGTGATTACCGAGCACCACGCTTACCAATGGCTTGAGGCGGCCGAAGCCGTGAAGTTGACCAAGTCATGGAGCAATCAGCAGGCGATTGAAGAGTTCGTGATCAATTCAGTCCAGTAGTTTTTTTCGGAGATTTTTTATGGCAGGTCATAGTAAGTGGGCCAACACAAAGCACCGTAAAGCGGCGCAGGACGCCAAGCGCGGTAAAATTTTCACCAAGATTATTCGTGAGCTGGTCACTGCCGCGAAGCTGGGCGGCGGCGATCCGGATTCCAACCCGCGTCTGCGCGCGGCGATGGACAAGGCGCTGTCGAACAACATGACGCGCGACACCATGAACCGTGCGATCGCGCGCGGCGTGGGCGGCGATGATGATACCAATATGGAAACCATCATCTATGAAGGTTACGGCCCTGGCGGCACCGCCGTCATGATCGAATGCCTGAGTGACAACCGCAACCGCACCGTGGCGGAAGTGCGTCACGCTTTCACCAAGTGTGGCGGCAACCTCGGTACCGACGGTTCCGTAGCTTATCTGTTCACCAAGAAGGGCGTGATCACTTACGCACCGGGCCTGGATGAAGACAGCGTGATGGAAGCGGCGCTGGAAGCCGGTGCGGAAGACATCGTGACCTATGACGATGGTGCCATCGACGTGTTCACCGCCTGGGAAAGCCTGGGCGCGGTGAAAGACGCGCTGACCGCGGCGGGCTTCGAGGCCGAAGCGGCGGAAGTGTCGATGATCCCATCGACCAAGGCCGACATGGACGCGGAAACCGCGCCTAAGCTGTTGCGTCTGATCGATATGCTGGAAGACTGCGACGACGTGCAGGAAGTTTACCATAACGGTGAAATCTCCGACGAAGTGGCGGCGACGCTGTAATCCGGTAAAACGGGCGCCGCCGTTCGGCGGCGCCGTGCATGCAAGGTGGATGTAGATATGGCGATCATACTCGGTATCGATCCCGGTTCACGCGTCACCGGCTATGGCCTTATCCGCCAGCAGGGGCGTCAGTTGAGCTATATCGCCAGCGGCTGCATCCGCACGGTGGTGGACGACATGCCGACGCGGCTGAAGCTGATTTACGCCGGCGTCAGTGAGATCATCACCCAGTTTCAGCCCGACTTCTTCGCCATCGAACAGGTGTTTATGGCTAAGAATCCGGATTCGGCGCTCAAGCTTGGCCAGGCACGCGGCGTCGCGATCGTGGCGGCGGTGAATCAGAATCTGGAAGTGTTCGAGTATGCGGCGCGGCAGGTCAAACAGACCGTGGTCGGCACCGGTGCGGCCGAAAAGGCGCAGGTACAGCACATGGTGCGCTCGCTGCTCAAACTCTCGGCCAACCCGCAGGCGGACGCCGCCGATGCTCTGGCTATCGCCATCACCCACTGCCACCTCAGCCAGAACGTGCTGCGGATGAGCGAAGGGCGGTTGAACCTGGCGCGCGGGCGTTTGCGCTGACGCAAAGCGATGATTGCTCAGGCTGGATATTCATCCAGCCTTTTTTATGTTATAAGCTTTACCAGCAACGGCATGGCAGGGCGCCATGCCCGGTCATTCTGCAGGAGGGTAAATGATAGGTCGTCTCAGAGGAAATATTCTGGAAAAGCAGCCGCCGCTGGTGTTACTGGAGGCGAACGGCGTGGGCTACGAGGTACACATGCCGATGACCTGCTTTTACGAGCTGCCTGAACTGGGGCAAGAGGCCATCGTGTTTACCCACTTCGTGGTGCGTGAAGACGCGCAGCTGCTGTACGGTTTCAACGACAAGCAGGAGCGTGCGCTGTTCCGCGAGCTGATCAAGGTCAACGGCGTCGGGCCGAAGCTGGCGCTGGCGATCCTGTCAGGCATGTCCGCGCAGCAGTTCGTCAGCGCGGTGGAGCGTGAAGAGATCACCGCACTGGTCAAGCTGCCGGGCGTGGGCAAAAAAACCGCCGAGCGCCTGGTGGTAGAGATGAAAGACCGCTTCAAAGGGCTTAACGGCGACCTGTTCAACAGCAGCAGCGAGATCAGCCTGCCGTCCGCCGCCGACAACGCGCCGGAAGCGGACGCGGAAGCCGAAGCCGTTTCGGCGCTGGTGGCGCTGGGCTACAAGCCACAGGAAGCGAGTCGCATGGTCAGCAAAATTGCCAAACCGGGCGCCGACTGCGAGACCCTGATCCGCGACGCGTTGCGCGCTGCTTTGTAAGGCCGCTAAGAGGTAGATAATGATTGAAGCCGATCGCCTGATCTCCGCCGAACCGATCAACGAGGAAGAAGTCCTCGATCGCGCCATTCGTCCCAAGCTGTTGACTGAATACGTGGGTCAGCCGCACGTACGCGAGCAGATGGAGATCTTCATCCAGGCGGCCAAGCAGCGCGGCGACGCGCTCGACCACCTGCTGATCTTTGGCCCGCCGGGGCTGGGGAAAACCACCCTGGCCAACATCGTGGCCAACGAAATGGGCGTGAATCTGCGCACCACTTCCGGCCCGGTGCTGGAGAAGGCGGGCGATTTGGCGGCGATGCTGACCAACCTCGAACCGCACGACGTGTTATTCATCGACGAAATCCACCGTTTGTCACCGGTGGTGGAAGAAGTGCTGTATCCGGCGATGGAAGACTATCAGCTGGATATCATGATCGGCGAAGGGCCGGCGGCGCGTTCGATTAAGCTCGATCTGCCGCCGTTTACCTTGGTGGGTGCAACCACCCGCGCCGGTTCGCTGACCTCGCCGCTGCGCGATCGCTTCGGCATTGTCCAGCGGCTGGAGTTTTATCAGGTGGCGGATCTGCAGCATATCGTCTCACGCAGCGCCGGGTGCCTGGGGTTGGAGCTGTCCGACGAGGGCGCCCATGAGGTGGCCCGCCGCGCGCGCGGTACGCCGCGTATCGCCAACCGCCTGCTGCGCCGGGTGCGTGACTTCGCCGAAGTGCGCGCCAACGGCGTGATCAGCGGCGCAGTGGCGGCGCAGGCACTCGATATGCTCAACGTCGATGCCGAAGGCTTCGACTATATGGATCGCAAGCTGCTGCTGGCGATTATCGACAAGTTTACCGGCGGCCCGGTCGGGTTGGACAACCTGGCGGCGGCGATCGGCGAAGAGCGTGAAACCATCGAAGATGTGATCGAACCGTTCCTGATCCAGCAGGGCTTTATCCAGCGCACGCCGCGCGGCCGTTTGGCGACGCAGCATGCCTACCGGCATTTCGGCCTCGAACGCGAAGAGTAAATTTTTAATCCGCCAATAAGAAAGGGCCGCAGATGCGGCCCTTGTCATATCCCGGCTTTAATCAAGCCTGCTGTTTTTTGAACAGGCTCAGCGTGAACAGCACGGCGGCGCTCAGCACCACCGAAGGGCCGGCCGGCGTATCGTAAAATGCCGAGAAGGTCAGGCCGCCGGTGACGGCCACCATGCCGAGCAGCACTGCGACGCCCGCCATCTGCTCCGGCGTGCGTGCGAAGCGCCGAGCGGTGGCTGCCGGAATGATCAGCAGTGAGGTGATGATCAGCGCGCCGACGAATTTCATCGCCAGACCGATGGTCAAGGCGGTGACCAGCATCAACACGGTGCGTGCGCGCACCAGATTAACGCCGTCGACGTGCGCCAGCTCCGGGCTGATGGTCATCGACAGCAGATCGCGCCACTGCCACCACAGCACCAACAGCACCACGGCGACGCCGCCGGCAATCATCACGATATCGCTCAGCGTAACCGACAGTAGATCGCCGAACAGGTAGGCCATCAGATCGACCCGCACGTTAGACATCAACGCCACCACCACCAGTCCCAGCGACAGGGCGCTATGCGCCAGAATGCCGAGCAGGGTATCCACTGAAAGCTGCGGGCGACGTTCCAGCCAAACCAGGGCCAGAGCCAGCAGCAGCGTAATGGCGATCACCGCATAGAAGGGGTTGATGTCGAGCAGCAGACCAAAGGCGACGCCGAGCAGCGAGGCGTGCGCCAGGGTATCACCAAAGTAGGACATGCGGCGCCAGACCACGAAGGAACCCAGCGGCCCGGCGGCGCTAGCCAGCAACACGCCGGCCAGCCAGCCGGGAAGTAACAGTTCAATCATGCTTCGCGGCTCCCGGTTTTCTTCAAGACAATTCTTCCCTGCAGATCGTGGCGGTGGTTGTGATGGTGGCGATACACCGCCAGCTGCTCTGCGCCGCGGTTGCCGAACATGGCGATGAATTCGGGATGCATCGAGACCACCTCCGGCGCGCCGGAGCAGCAGATGTGCTGATTGAGGCACAACACCTCGTCGGTTTTCGCCATCACCAGATGCAGATCGTGCGAGACCATCAGCACGGCGCACCCCAGCTCCTTGCGCAGCTGATCGATCAGATCGTACAGCGCCAGCTGGCCGTTGACGTCTACCCCTTGCGTGGGTTCGTCCAGCACCAGCAGCTGCGGTTTATTCAGCAGCGCTCGCGCCAGCAGCACGCGCTGGTTTTCACCGCCGGAGAGCTTTTGCATCGGCTGGTCGAGCAGGTGGGCGGCGTGCACGCGTTTGAGCGCCGGCAGAATGTCGGCTTTCTTTACGCCAGGTTTAAGACGCATAAAGCGGCTGACGGTCAGTGGCAGGGTGGCGTCGAGGTGCAGCTTTTGCGGCACATAGCCGATGCGCAGATCGGGCTCACGCTCCAGCGTGCCGGCGGTCGGTTTGACCAATCCCAGCACCACGCGCACCAGCGTGGATTTGCCCGCGCCGTTCGGGCCAAGCAGCGTGAGAATACGGCCGGGTTGCAGGCTGAGGGAAATGTTCGACAGCACCTTGCGGCTGCCGAAGGCGACGGAGATATTTTTTAGCGTTATCAGTGTAGACATCTCGAGATTACAGGTTGCAGAACGAAGCGAATGTTATAATATCACGCCTTGTTGATGAAAACGATGGGATTACTGATGATGGCAAAGAAAAATAAATGGCTGCAGCGTACGCTGTTGGCCAGCGCATTGTTGATGGCCGGCCCGCTGAGCAGCGCTTCCGCGGCGGTGGTGACCACGATTCGTCCGCTGGGCTTTATCGCTTCGGCGATCGCCGACGGCGTGACACCGACCGAGGTGTTGCTGCCGGACGGCGCTTCACCGCACGATTTTGCGCTGCGTCCTTCCGATATCCAGCGTTTGCGCTCTGCGGACCTGGTGCTATGGGTTGGGCCGGACATGGAAGCGTTCCTGAACAAGGCGCTGGTGCCTATCTCGGCAACCCGAAAGCTGGCTGTCAGCGAACTGCCGGCGGTGAAGCCATTGCTGATGAAAGGCGAAGATGACGACGATCATGATCATGCAGGTGAAGCGCATAACCATGCCGATGACGATCATGGGCATCATCACGGCGAGTACAATATGCACGTTTGGCTGTCGCCGGAGATAGCAAAAGTGACCGCGATCGCGATTCACGACAGATTGTTGGAACTTATGCCGCAAAATAAGGACAAATTAGACGCAAACCTGCGCCAGTTCGAGAATCTGCTGACGCAAACTGACAAAAATGTTGGTAACATGCTTACGCCTGTGCAAGGTAAGGGTTATTTTGTTTTTCATGATGCTTACGGCTACTTTGAGAAACACTACGGTTTGAGTCCGCTGGGCCATTTCACCGTCAATCCCGAAATTCAGCCTGGAGCACAGCGCCTACACCAAATTCGAACACAGTTGGTTGAGCAGAAAGCGGTATGCGTTTTTGCTGAGCCACAATTCAGGCCGGCCGTAATCAATGCCGTCGCCAAGGGTACCAAAGTGCGTTCCGGAACGCTGGACCCGCTGGGCATCGGCATCGCGCTGGGGAAGGACAGCTACGGGAAATTCCTGACTCAGCTGTCAAACCAGTACGTGAGCTGCCTGAAGTAAAGCTTATGAGGATAATATCGAGTGCAGCAGATAGTCCGAACTATCGCTCTGGCGTATAACAACCTGCCACGGCCCCATCGCGTCATGCTGGGGTCGCTGACAGTCGTCACATTGGCCGTCGCTGTTTGGCGGCCTTTTGTTTACCACCCAGAACACAACCCCATCGCCAAGAGCGTCGAGTTAGAATCCAGCCAGATGCGGTCATTGCTCCCCGAAGCCAGTGAACCGATAGATGTCGACCAACCCACCCCCGATGACGAAATCCCGCAGGATGAGCTGGATCAAAAAGATGCCGGCGATGATGGCGTGCATGAATATGTGGTTTCCACCGGCGATACCCTCGGCAGCATTCTGACGCAGTACGGCATCGATATGTCGGATGTCACGCTGCTGGCTTCGCAAAACCGCGATCTGCGCAACCTTAAGATCGGCCAACAGCTGTCGTGGACCGTGAATGATGCGGGCGATTTGCAGCAGTTGACCTGGGAAGTTTCCCGCCGCGAAACCCGCACCTACGATCGCGTCGGCAACAGCTTCAAAGAGTCGAAAGAGGCGCAGCAGGGCGAATGGCGCAACAACGTGATCAGCGGCCGGGTTAACGGCAGCTTCGTCAGCAGCGCCGGCGACGCCGGGCTGAGCCGTAACGAAATCAACTCGGTGATCAAAGCCCTGCAGTGGCAGCTCGATTTCCGCAAGCTGCGCAAAGGCGACCAGTTCTCCGTGCTGATGTCGCGCGAGCATTTCGACGGTAAGAAATCGCAAAGCCAGCTGTTGGGCGTGCGTCTGCGCACCGGCGGCAAAGATTACTATGCGATCCGCGCCGAAGACGGCAAATTCTACGATCGCCAAGGCTCTGGCCTGGCGCGCGGCTTCATGCGTTTCCCGACCATGAAACAGTTCCGCATCTCCTCCAACTTCAACCCGCGCCGCGTGAACCCGGTGACTGGCCGCGTGGCGCCGCACAAGGGCGTCGATTTCGCCATGCCGGTCGGCACACCGGTGCTGGCGGTCGGCGACGGTGAGGTGGTGATCGCCAAACGCAGCGGCGCAGCGGGCAACTATGTGGCGATCCGCCACGGTCGTCAGTACACCACGCGCTATATGCACCTGAAAAAACTGCTGGTGAAACCAGGCCAGAAGGTGAAACGCGGCGATCGCATTGCGCTCTCCGGCAACACCGGCCGTTCCACCGGGCCACACCTGCACTTTGAACTGTGGACCGGCCAACAGGCGGTGAACCCGCTGACGGCCAAACTGCCGCGTTCCGAAGGGCTGGGCGGCAAAGACCGCAGCGATTATCTGGCACAGGTGAAGGAAGTGGTTCCTCAGCTGCAGTTGGATTAACGTCCCCCTTTTTCCGGCGCTCCGGCGCCGTTAATTTCATCGGCCTGATTGCGGGCCGATGCTGTTTTATCTGGGTGGTTCGCGGTTGTTAATTGCAAAATCGGTGATGGCAATTATGATTAGCCGAATCGCTAAGCGAAGAGCACGTGCATGCAAAACGAGAAGAAATCGAACGTAGAGTTCATCCCGCAGTTTCAAAAAGCCTTTTTATATCCGCGCTACTGGGGCGTGTGGTTGGGAACCGGTCTGATGGCCGGCATTTCGCTGGTGCCTGCGCGCCTGCGCGATCCGGTGCTGGGTGCGGTCGGCAAACTGGCCGGCAAGCTGGCGAAGGGCGCGCGCCGTCGTGCCCGCATCAACCTGCTGTATTGCTTGCCTGAGCTGCCTGAAAGCGAACGCGAGCACATTATCGACCAGATGTTCGCCTGCGCGCCGCAGTCGATGGTGCTGATGGCGGAACTGGCCTGCACCAAGCCGGAGAAAGTGCTAAAGCGCGTGCGTTGGCACGGTGAAGAGGTGCTGGACAAGATCCGGGCGGAAGGGCGTAACGTGATTTTCCTGGTGCCTCACGGCTGGGCGGTGGATGTGCCAGCGATGCTGATGGCTGCGCGCGGCCAACCGATGGCGGCGATGTTCCACAACCAGCGCAATCAGCTGATCGACTACCTGTGGAATGCCGTGCGTCGTAAATTCGGCGGCCGCATGCACGCGCGCAACGACGGCATCAAACCGTTTATCAGTTCGGTACGGCAGGGGTACTGGGGCTACTACCTGCCCGATCAGGATCACGGCGCCGAGCACAGTGAGTTCGTCGATTTCTTCGCGACCTATAAGGCGACGCTGCCGGCGGTAGGCCGGTTGATGAAAGTGTGTCGTGCGGCGATCGTGCCTTTGTTCCCGGTGTACGATGGCAAAACCAGCATGCTGGATATTTATATTCGCGAGCCCATGGACGATCTGGCCGAAGCCGATGACCCACGGATTGCGCGCCGCATGAATGAAGAAGTGGAAAACCTGGTGGGCCCGAACCCTGAGCAGTACACCTGGATCCTAAAACTGTTGAAGACGCGCAAGGAAGGGGAGATTGAGCCTTACTCGCGCGACGATCTGTATCGCTAATCCTTCCTAACGTTAACGCCGGTCGGGCTATAACCCGGCCGGTATCACTTCAGATGTGCACCATACAGCCGCGCGCTCGCAGGATGTCGATGACTTTAGGCGTGCGGGTGAAATCATTCCAGCGCAGATCCAGCTTGCGCAGCCGGCTCAGTTCGCCGAGGCTTTCCGGCAGCTCGCTCAGGCGGTTGGCGCGCAGATCCAGACTTCTCAGCGCCGTCAGCTCACCGATATTTTCCGGCAGGCGCGTCAGTTGATTGAAACGCAGGTTCAGCTCGCTCAATCGCGGCAGGTGGCAGAAGGCTGCCGGCAGTTCGGTGATAGCATTGTTGGCCGCGTCGAGTATCTCCAACTCACCGAGCAGAGCCATTTCCGCCGGCAGCGTGGTCAGGGCATTTTTCATGATATGCAGTTCGCGCAGCGCGCGCAGCTGCCCGATTTCGGCGGGCAGGCTGCGGATGCGATTGTTGTATAAACGCAGCTCCTGCAACGCCGCCAGCCTCGGTATTGCCTGCGGCAAGGCGGTCAGTTGGTTATCGGTCGCGTTGAGATAGATGAGCTGCTGCAGCTGTGCCAGCGAATGGGGCAGGTCGCTAAAACCGTTATCGCTCAGATAGAGGTATTTCAGCCGGTGCAGTTGCCCCAACGCTTCAGGCAGTTCGCTCGCGCGATTGTGGCCAAAGTCGAACATCTCGAGCTGTTGCAACTGACCAATCTCCGGCGGCAGACGGTCGAGCTGATTGCAGGAGATATTCAGCACCTGCAGATTCTGGTGCCGGAAGATTGGGGTGGGGAAGGCCGTCAGCTGATTGTCGTACAGGCTGACCTTGCGCAGCGCGCGGCCGGCAAGCTGCGATTCGTCGAGCTGCGTCAGGCTACGGCCGTCGAGATCGAGCTCATCAGCGCTCGCTGCGGGGTTGTGTTGGTGGAGCATGGCGTTCTCCGTCGTTTATGGCGATGTCAGCGCAAAAAAATGCCGGCCAACGTGAGCCGGCCGGCATTTCGTCTGCGGCGTGAATTACTCGACGCGCAGGATACGGCTGGTATTGGTGGTACCGACGGTTTCCATCACGTCGCCCTGGGTGACGATCACCAGATCGCCGGAGACCAGGAAGCCTTTGTCACGCAGGCGATTGACGGCTTCATTGGCGGCGATCACGCCGTCTTTGTGGCTGTCGAAATATACCGGCGTCACGCCGCGATACAGCGCAGTCAGGTTCAGCGTGTGCTCATGACGCGACATGGCGAAGATCGGCAGGCCGGAGCTGATGCGTGACATCATCAGCGCGGTGCGGCCGGACTCAGTCATGGCGATCAGCGCGGTGACGCCTTTCAGGTGGTTGGCCGCATACATCGAAGACATGGCGATCGCCTCTTCGATATTGTCGAACTGCACGTCCAAACGGTGTTTGGAAACGTTGATGCTCGGGATCTTCTCGGCGCCCAGACAAACGCGCGCCATCGCCGCCACGGTTTCCGCCGGGTATTGGCCAGCAGCGGTTTCCGCCGACAGCATGACGGCGTCGGTGCCGTCCAGCACGGCGTTGGCCACGTCCATGACTTCGGCGCGGGTCGGCATCGGGTTGGTGATCATTGACTCCATCATCTGGGTCGCGGTGATCACCGCGCGGTTCAGGGTGCGGGCGCGGCGGATCAGTTTCTTCTGAATGCCGACCAGTTCCGGATCGCCGATTTCGACGCCGAGGTCGCCACGGGCAACCATCACCACGTCGGAGGCCAGAATAATGTCGTCCATCGCTTCGTCGGTGCAAACCGCTTCGGCGCGCTCAACCTTGGACACGATCTTGGCGTTGCAGCCCGCATCGCGCGCCAGGCGGCGGGCATAGTTCAGGTCTTCACCGGTACGCGGGAAGGAGACCGCCAGATAGTCGACGCCAATCTTGGCGGCGGTCACGATGTCCGCCTTGTCTTTTTCGGTCAGCGCTTCGGCTGACAGGCCACCGCCTAGCTTGTTGATGCCCTTGTTGTTGGACAGCGGGCCGCCGACGGTCACTTCGGTAAACACTTTCATGCCCTGAACTTCGAGCACTTTTAACTGAACGCGGCCGTCGTCAAGCAGCAGGACATCGCCCGGCACGACGTCGGCAGGCAGGCCTTTATAGTCGATACCGACTTTTTCTTTATCGCCTTCGCCTTTTGACAGGTTGGCGTCCAGCAGGAATTTATCACCCACGTTGAGGAAGATTTTGCCTTCCTTGAAGGTGGATACGCGGATTTTCGGCCCTTGCAGATCGCCGAGGATAGCGACGTGACGTCCCAGTTTGGCCGCGATTTCGCGCACTTTGTCTGCGCGAGCCTGGTGATCTTCCGGGCTGCCGTGGGAGAAGTTAAGCCGAACTACGTTGGCACCGGCGGCAATGATCTTTTCCAGATTATTGTCGCGGTCTGTAGCCGGACCCAGGGTGGTAACGATTTTGGTTCTTCTGAGCCGTCTGGACATGTATTACTCCGTTGACTGGTGAAGCAAATATTGGTGTTGCGATAACGTCGGATAACGAAACCAGGCGTGAAATGTAATTTTACAACACTGATATTTCACCCGGGTTACCCGCATGAGCATGTTAACAGGGTACCGCCTCTGATGCCGTCATTCAAATGTCTGTTGAACGGCGATTTTTTTCTTCGTCGGGTCACGAATCAAAACTGTTGGGAATGACCACGCCTTTATCAAAGCGCGATTCTTTGAGCGCTTCTTTGACCCGCTTCAAGTTATCTCTGAATTTAGCCCCTCGGCGCAAGGTAAATCCGGTGGCAAGCACGTCAATGAGCGTTAATTGCGCGATCCGCGACACCATCGGCATGTAAACGTCGGTGTCTTCGGGCACATCGAGCAGCAACGCGAGGGTCGCCGCTTGGGCGAGCGGGGTGTCGCGCGAGGTGATAGCCAGTACCGTGGCGTCGTTCTCCCGCGCCAGGTGAGCCATCTCCACCAGATTTTTGGTGCGACCGGTGTGTGAGATCAGCACCACCACGTCGCCCTCGCCGGAGTTCATGCAGCTCATGCGTTGCATGACGATGTCATCGAAGTAGACCACCGGAATGTTGAAGCGGAAAAATTTGTTCATCGCGTCGTGCGCCACCGCCGCGGAGGCACCCAGGCCGAAGAAAGAGATCTTTTTTGCCTGGGTGAGCAGGTCAACCGCACGATTGATTGCGGCAATATCCAAATTTGCCTTTACTGTATCCAGGCTGGCCATGACCGATTCGAAGATCTTGCTGGTATAGGAATCGACGCTGTCGTCTTCCTCAACGTTACGGTTTACGTAGGGCGTGCCGTTGGCCAGGCTTTGGGCGAGATGCAGTTTGAAATCGGGAAAGCCTTTGGTATCAAGGCGGCGGCAAAAACGGTTGACGGTAGGTTCGCTGACGTCGGCCATGCGCGCCAGCGTGGCAATGCTGGAGTGAATGGCGGTCTGTGGGGAGGCCAGGATCACCTCGGCGACTTTCCTTTCAGATTTGCTCAGGCGTTCCAGATGGTTCTGGATTTTGTCCAGCGTATTCATATAACGAGAGTCACTCATGGTTTTATCCCTGTGGCTTTCAAGCAACAGCGCCGAATTTCGCCCGTGTTCGCCGTGCACGCAGACGCCAAACGAGCGGCTGTAACCTGGAATCGATAGGGTATGTCGATTTCAAACAAAGGAGAAATCAATGCCGGTTTAGTGAAAATATACTACGTGCTGGTAACCGTTGGCAGTCTCGACAGGGCGTATGCAGGCTTTTTTCACCAGAATATGACCTGTGTCTAACTTTCATAATGGTAACAGAGCGTCAAAAAAGACGAAAAATTACAGTTTTGCCCGCCTGTGCGGGCTCTGGCGCGCATTGGCGCTACCGCTGGAATCTTGAGGTCTTTTTTCCTGCTTCTGCACCGGGTTTGCTGGCCGTAGTCAAACAGAGTACATTAGTAATGTAAGAAAATTACAAATATCCTGCAACGAGGAGATGAACATGGCGGTAACCTCTACAGCCCAGGCGTGTGACCTGGTTATTTTCGGCGCGAAAGGTGATTTGGCGCGCCGTAAGCTGCTGCCTTCCCTGTACCAGTTAGAGAAAGCCGGACACATCCACCCGGATACGCGGATTATCGGCGTCGGCCGCGCGGAGTGGGATAAAAAAGCGTATACCGAAGTGGTCAAGGAAGCGCTTGGCACCTTCATGAAGGAAAAATTGGATGACGAACTCTGGGCCACGCTGAGCGCACGCCTGGACTTCTGCAACCTGGACGTCAACGACAGCAAGAACTTTACCAAACTGGGTAAAATGCTGGATCAGAAACACCGCACCACCATCAACTACTTCGCCATGCCGCCAAGCACCTTTGGCGCCATCTGCAAAGGGTTGGGCGAAGCCAAGCTGAACCATGAGCCGGCGCGCGTGGTGATGGAGAAACCGTTGGGCACCGATCTGGCGTCCTCCCGCGTGATCAACGATCAGGTGGCGGAGTTCTTCAACGAGTCCCAGGTCTACCGCATCGACCACTATCTCGGCAAAGAGACGGTGCTGAACCTGTTGGCGCTGCGTTTCGCCAACTCGCTGTTCGCATCCAACTGGGATAACCGCACCATCGATTCGGTGCAGATCACCGTGGCGGAAGAGGTGGGCATCGAAGGGCGCTGGGGTTACTTCGACCAGGCCGGCCAGATGCGCGACATGATCCAGAACCACCTGCTGCAGATCCTGACCATGATCGCCATGTCGCCGCCGGCGGACCTGACGACCGACCGTATCCGCGACGAGAAGGTGAAGGTACTGCGCTCGCTGCGCCGCATCGATCAGACCAATGTACGGGAAACCACCGTGCGCGGGCAGTACACCGCCGGTTTCGTCCAGGGCAAGAAAGTGCCGGGGTATCTGGAAGAGGAAGGCGCGAACAAGAGCAGCAGCACCGAAACCTTCGTCTCCATCCGCGTGGATATCGACAACTGGCAGTGGGCCGGGGTGCCGTTCTACCTGCGTACCGGTAAACGCCTGCCGACCAAATGTTCGGAAGTGGTGGTGTACTTCAAAAACCCGCCGCTTAACCTGTTCAGCGATTCGTACCAGCAGCTGCCGCAGAACAAGCTGACCATCCGTCTGCAACCGGACGAAGGCATCGAAATTCAGGTACTGAACAAGGTGCCGGGGCTGGATCACAAGCACCGTCTGCAGACCACCAAGCTGGACCTGAGCTTCTCGGAAACCTTCAACCAGGAGCACGTGGCGGACGCCTACGAGCGCCTGCTGCTGGAGACCATGCGAGGCATTCAGGCGCTGTTCGTGCGCCGCGATGAAGTGGAAGAGGCCTGGAAGTGGGTCGACTCCATCATGGATGCATGGAAAGCCGACAACGAGGCGCCTAAACCTTATCAGGCGGGCACCTGGGGGCCGGTGGCCTCGGTGGCAATGATCACCCGCGACGGCCGTTCCTGGAACGAGTTCGAATAATGCGCAATGCCGGCAGCCTGTCTGCCGGCTTTTTTTTGCCTGCGATCTGCGCGTGGGCCACATCACTTACGGTACGGCCGGACGTTCGCGCGCTTGCGCGGAGCCCTGTGGCAGGGGCGTGCCATTGTTAACCGCGAGTCATGGAGAAATAACGATGAAAAACTGGAAAACCAGCGCCGAGCAGATCCTGACGGCAGGGCCGGTGGTGCCTGTTATCGTGATCAACAAGTTGGAGCAGGCGGTGCCGCTGGCGAAAGCGTTGGTTGCCGGCGGCGTGCGGGTATTGGAGGTGACGCTGCGCACCGCCTGCGGGCTGGAGGCTATCCGCGCTATCGCCAAAGAGGTGCCGGAGGCGATCATCGGCGCCGGTACGGTGATCAATCCGCAGCAGCTGCGGGAGGTGACCGAGGCGGGGGCGCAGTTCGCCATCAGCCCGGGGCTGACCGACGCTTTGCTGCAGGCGGCGACGGCGGGGTCAATCCCGCTGATCCCGGGCATCAGCACCGTATCTGAACTGATGCTGGGCATGGATTACGGCCTGCGCGAATTCAAATTCTTCCCGGCGGAAGCCAACGGCGGCGTGAAGGCGCTGCAGGCGATCGGTGGCCCGTTCCCGCAGGTGCGCTTTTGCCCGACCGGCGGCATTACGCCGAACAATTACCGCGATTATCTGGCGCTAAAAAGCGTATTGTGCATCGGCGGCTCCTGGTTGGTGCCGGCCGATGCGCTCGAAAGCGGCGACTATGCGCGCATCACTGAACTGGCGCGCAGCGCGGTCAGTGGCGCCGCGTTGTAACCCGCGCCAGGCCTGGGGGTGGCGCTTATTTGCTCACCCGCGGATATCGCAAGGCTCAACGCTCCGTTGGGCCTTTTTTAATTTTTATCGCGATTAACTTTCTTATTTTTAACCCGTTTTTTTCTGCTTTTTTATGAAAACGGCAGTTTGCTTTCTAATTTTGGCTGTGGTAAAAATATCCCAGTTGAAAATTTTACTTTTATGAGGATATTGGGCAAATCGCACGGTGTGCGGCTGATAATAGAGAACTATTATGATGACTATTAACGGAACTACCCTCAGAACCTCTACGTGCCAACTCTTCCTGTCTGCGATCCTTGCCAGTGAGCATCACTGGTGCAGCGAGCTATAGCGTCTTTCTCCCTTAACCGGTGCTGGTAGCGGGCTTAGGCCTTCGCATTACCGTTCAGCCGGGCAAACATTCTTTTTGCGTTTGGGTCAGTTTATCCCCAGGGATCTCTGCGTCTTGCGCGCCGCATTGCGGCCGTCCGACGAGATAAATCGGGATAAATATGCCTTGGCGCGCGTTATTCGCCGTTTGGGAGAAAAATTATGATTTATTGGATCTTTTTAGGTTTGGCCATCATGACCGAAATCATCGGCACCTTGTCGATGAAATACGCTAGCGTCAATGGCGGCATGATCGGGCATATCGTGATGTACGTGATGATCACCGCGTCTTATGTATTGTTGTCGGTAGCGATAAAACGCGTGGCGCTCGGCGTGGCCTATGCGCTGTGGGAAGGCATCGGCATTCTGTTCATTACCCTGTTCAGCGTGCTGTGGTTCGACGAGCCGATCTCGGCGCTGAAGGTGCTGGGCTTGGCTACGCTGATCGCCGGCATCATGTTGGTGAAATCCGGTACCCGCAAAGAGCGAAAACAGGTCAGCCCGCGAGGTGACAACCATGCAACAGTTTGAGTTGTACCACATTGGGTTCCTGGGGCTGGCCATCGTGCTGGAAATTATCGCCAACATCTTCCTGAAGATGTCGGACGGCTTCCGTAAAATTTGGCTGGGATTGCTGTCGCTGCTGTCAGTGCTCGGTGCGTTCAGCGCCCTGGCGCAGGCGGTTAAGGGTATCGATCTGTCGATCGCTTACGCGTTGTGGGGCGGTTTCGGTATCGCCGCCACCATCGCCGCAGGCTGGATCATGTTCGGCCAGCGGTTGAACGCCAAAGGCTGGATTGGCCTGGCGCTGTTGCTGACGGGGATGGTGATCCTTAAACTGTCTTGATAGCGGGCAATAAAAAACCGCAGGCGTCGCCGTCTGCGGTTTTTTTTCGTCTGCGCTCAGGCTTACAGCGCGGCGATGATTTTGATTTCCACCTTGTACTTCGGATTCATCAGCTGCGCCTGCACCGTGCAGCGCACCGGCGCGCTGCCGGCGACCACCCAGGCGTCCCAGGCGGCGTTCATCGCGGCGAAGTCGGCGCTGTTGGCCAGGAAAATGGTGGCATCCAGAATACGGCTTTTGTCCGACCCTACGCGTTCCAGCAGCACGTCGATGGCGGCGAGGGCGTTGGCGGTCTGCGCGGTCGCGTCGTCGTCCAGGTTCTCCGGCACGCTGGTGTAGTAAACGGTCTCGTTGTGCACTACGGCTTCGGACCAGCGCTGATCGGGATCAATTCTTTCGATATTCATTTGCTTATCTCCATATCATAGTCGCGCTAAGGGTAGCACAGCCGGTGATAAAAAAGCGCGGCGATAAAGTGGGTGGTAGCCGGGCGGCAGGCTTGGCATAATCACCGCTGAATGACACCGGCAGAGAGACAGCGTGACAGACGATTTTGCAACAGACGGCGCATTGGCGCAGGCTATCAAGGGATTCAAACCGCGTGAGCCGCAGCGGCAGATGGCGCAAGCCGTTACCGAAGCGATCAATTTCAAGCAGGAACTGGTGGTGGAAGCCGGCACCGGCACCGGCAAAACCTTCGCTTATCTGGCGCCGGCGCTGCGTGCCGATCGCAAAGTGATCATCTCCACCGGTTCGAAAGCGCTGCAGGATCAGCTGTATGCGCGCGATCTGCCCACCGTCGCCAAGGCGTTGAAGTACAAAGGCAAGCTGGCTCTGCTGAAGGGGCGCTCCAACTACCTGTGTCTGGAGCGTCTTGAGCAACAGTCGATGGCCGGCGGGGAGCTGGCGGGGCAGACGCTGATCGATTTGGTGCAGCTGCGCAAGTGGTCGTCGCAGACCAAAGAGGGTGATATCAGCACCTGTAGCGAAGTGGCGGAGGACAGCTTCGTCTGGCCATTGGTGACCAGCACCAATGACAACTGTCTGGGCAGCGACTGCCCGTTGTATCAGGATTGCTTCGTGGTCAAGGCGCGCCGCCGCGCGATGGATGCAGATGTGGTGGTGGTAAACCATCACCTGTTCCTGGCGGATATGGTGGTGAAAGAGGGCGGTTTCGCCGAGCTGATCCCAGAAGCCGAGGTGATGATTTTCGACGAGGCGCACCAAATCCCCGACATCGCCAGCCAGTATTTCGGCCAGCAGCTCACCAGCCGCCAGCTGCTGGATCTGGCGAAGGACATCACCATCGCCTACCGCACCGAGGTGCGCGATGCCGCTCAGCTGCAAAAGAGCGCCGACCGTCTCAGCCTGAGCACGCAAGATTTCCGTCTGAATCTGGGAGAACCGGGGTTCCGCGGTAATCTGCGTGACGTGCTCGGCGAACCCAACGTGCAGCGCGCTCTGTTGCTGCTCGATGACGCGCTGGAGCTGTGTTATGACGTGATGAAGCTGTCGCTGGGGCGTTCGGCGCTGCTGGACGCCGCCTTTGAGCGCGCCACGCTGTACCGCGCGCGTCTCAAACGCCTCAAGGCGGTAACGGAACCGGGCTACAGCTATTGGTATGAGTGCAATTCGCGCCACTTCGTGCTGGCGCTGACGCCGCTGACGGTAGCCGATCGTTTCCGCGAAATGCTGGACGAGAAGCCGGGCAGCTGGATCTTTACCTCGGCCACGCTGTCGGTCAACGATCAGTTGGGCCACTTCACCGAACGGCTGGGGCTGACCAAGGCCAAAACGCTGCTGTTGCCGAGCCCGTTCGACTATGCCAAACAGGCGTTGCTGTGCGTGCCGCGCTTTTTGCCTTCGCCGAATCAGCCCGGCGGGGCGCGCCAGCTGGCGCGCATGCTGCGCCCATTAATCGAAGCCAACAACGGCCGCTGCTTCTTCTTGTGCACATCGCACCAGATGATGCGCGAGCTGGCGGAAGAGTTCCGCGCCACGATGACGCTGCCGGTCTTATTGCAAGGGGAAACCAGCAAAGGGCAGCTGTTGGCGCAGTTCGTCGCCGCCGGTAACGCGCTGTTGGTGGCGACCAGCAGCTTCTGGGAAGGGGTGGACGTGCGTGGCGATGCGCTGTCGTGTGTCATCATCGATAAGCTGCCGTTTACTTCACCGGACGATCCGCTGCTGAAGGCGCGCATTGAAGATTGCCGCCTGCGCGGCGGCGATCCGTTCAATGACGTACAGTTACCGGATGCGGTCATCACCCTGAAACAGGGGGTGGGCCGTTTGATCCGCGATACCGACGACCGTGGCGTGCTGGTGATTTGCGATAACCGTCTGGTGATGCGCCCTTATGGCGAGGTGTTCCTCAATAGCCTGCCGCCTACGCCGCGTACCCGCGATCTGAAACAGGCCATCGCCTTCCTGCAGGCCGCCGATACGTCGGCCACGTGAAAGATGAAGGGCTTACGGGGCTGTGCTACAATGCGCGCCCTGTATGAAAAAACCAGTTTTATTCCCGCCAGAGGTTGGCATGTCCACGCGAATTTTAGCGATCGATACCGCGACGGAAGCCTGTTCCGTCGCCGTCTGGAATCAAGGCGAAATCCACGCCCTGTTTGAGCTGTGCCCACGCGAGCATACGCAACGAATTTTACCTATGGTGCAGCAGGTGCTGGCGGAATCCGGTCTGGCGCTCAACCAGCTCGATGCGCTGGCCTTCGGCCGCGGCCCCGGCAGTTTTACCGGGGTGCGCATCGGCATCGGCATTGCTCAGGGCCTGGCGCTGGGCGCCGATTTGCCGATGATTGGCATTTCCACGCTGCAAACCATGGCGCAGGGCGCCTGGCGCGTCAGCGGCGCGGCGCGCGTGCTGGCAGCGATCGATGCGCGCATGGGGGAAGTCTACTGGGGGCAGTTCGAACGCCAAGTGGACGGCAGCTGGTTGGAAAGCGAAGGCGAGGCGGTGCTGTCGCCGGCGCAGGCGCTCGAGCGTGCACAGCGTCTGCAGGGCGAATGGGCCCACGTCGGCACCGGCTGGCAAACCTATCCCGACCTGGTCAACGGTTCTACGCTGAGCGTGCGTGACGGCCAAATGCTGCTGCCGCAGGCGCAAGACATGCTGCCGCTGGCGCTGCACGCCTGGCAACAGGGGTTGGCGGTGGCGGTGGAAAACGCCGAGCCGACCTATCTGCGCAATGAAGTCACCTGGAAAAAACTGCCGGGCCGCGAGTAATCGCGGCGTATTGTGCTGTTGTTGATGCCGGGCGATGAAGGCCTGCAACTTGAACGACGAAACGCGGTCAAAGTTACAGGCATTTCAGGAGATTGCGACCATGTTAATCCGCACTGCAAGTAAAAAGCTGTCGCTGCTGGCCGTCGCCTGCGGCGCGCTGGTTCTGACCGGGTGCGTCACCGTACCGGATGCGATCAAAGGCTCCAGCCCTTCGCCGGTGACTCAGCTTTCCTCGGTACAAAATGCACCGAACCTGTTTACTGGCGCGGAAGCCCGCTTCGGCGGCACTGTGGTGAACGTCGCCAACGAACAAGGGCGTACGCTGCTGGAGATCGCGGCGGTGCCGCTCGACAGCGGTGCGCGGCCGATACTGGGTGAACCGTCGAACGGCCGCTTGCTGGCCACGGTGAACGGCTTCCTCGAACCGGTCGATTTCAAAGGCCAACTGGTGACCGTCGTCGGCCCTATCACCGGCCTGAAAGAGGGGCGGATCGGCATGACGCCATATCGTTTCGTAACGATGAACGTGACCGGTTTCAAGCGCTGGCATCTGGTGCAGCAGGTGGTGATGCCGCCTGCGCCGATGGGCCCTTGGGGCTGGCGCGGTGGTCCGTGGGGGCCCGGCTGGGGCGCAGGCTATGGCTGGTACAACCCCGGTCCGGCACAGGTGCAAACCATCGTAACCGAGTAGCATACGCTTGATGTGAACATATTTGACAGGGCGGCTCAGGCCGCCCTTTTGCTTTTTGGGATAGGGAATATCCGACAATTAGTGACGTACATCGCAACCTGAATAATGTTTAAAACCCGAACTGGTCTGCTGAGTTAAAATATTGTTATGGTTAGGCTGCGAGTTTGAGGGCTGCGATGATAATTAGTAATGATTTCAGGAGTAATACCTTGGATAAGGTCTGGTTAAAACGGTATCCGGCAGATGTGCCCGCAGAGATTGATGCCGATCGCTATTCGTCGTTGATCGAAATGTTTGAGCATGCCGTGCAGCGTTATGCCGATCAGCCCGCCTTTATCAACATGGGCGAGGTGATGACCTTCCGCAAACTGGAAGAACGCAGCCGGGCTTTCGCGGCTTACCTGCAAAATGAACTGGGCCTGAAGAAGGGCGACCGTGTCGCGCTGATGATGCCTAACCTGTTGCAATACCCCATCGCTCTGTTCGGCATTCTGCGTGCCGGCATGGTGGTGGTCAACGTCAACCCGTTGTATACCCCGCGCGAGCTGGAGCACCAGTTGAACGACAGCGGCGCCAGCGCCATCGTTATCGTTTCCAACTTTGCCCATACGCTGGAAAAAGTGGTGTTCAACACCCAGGTCAAACACGTGATCCTGACGCGCATGGGCGACCAGCTTTCGGCCGCCAAAGGCACGCTGGTTAACTTCGTGGTCAAATACGTCAAGCGCCTGGTGCCCAAATACAACCTGCCGGACGCCATTTCATTCCGCAGCGCGCTGCAACGCGGCCGCCGTCTGCAATATGTAAAACCGGACATCATTAATAGCGATTTGGCTTTCCTGCAATACACCGGCGGTACCACCGGCGTGGCGAAGGGCGCGATGCTGACGCACCGTAACATGCAGGCCAACCTTGAGCAGGCCAAGGCCGCTTATTCCCCGCTGTTCCGTGAAGGGCAGGAACTGGTGGTGACGGCGTTGCCGCTATACCACATTTTCGCGCTGACGGTGAACTGCCTGCTGTTTATCGATCTGGGCGGGCGCAATTTGCTGATCACCAACCCGCGCGATATTCCGGGGCTAGTGAAGGAGCTGGGTAAATATCCGTTCACCGCCATGAGCGGGGTGAATACGCTGTTCAACGCGTTGCTGAACAACGAAGAGTTCCACAAACTCGATTTCTCTACGCTGCGTTTCTCGGTCGGCGGCGGTATGTCGGTGCAAAAAGCGGTGGCCGAGAAGTGGGAGAAAACCACCGGTAAACACCTGCTGGAAGGCTATGGTCTGACCGAGTGCGCGCCGCTGGTGGCCGGTAACCCTTACGATCTGAAACACTACAGCGGCAGCATCGGCCTGCCGGTGCCGTCGACGGACATTCGGTTGGTGGACGACAACGGCCATGACGTGCCGCCGGGCGAACCGGGCGAACTGTGGGTCAAAGGGCCGCAAGTTATGTTAGGCTATTGGCAGCGTCCGGAAGCCACCGATGAAGTGCTTAAAGATGGCTGGCTGGCGACCGGCGATGTGGTGACCGTGGACGATCAGGGATTTGTGCGCATCGTCGACCGCAAGAAAGACATGATCCTGGTCTCGGGTTTCAACGTGTATCCGAACGAGATTGAAGATGTGGTCAGCCAGCACCCGAAAGTGCTGGAATGTGCGGCAATCGGCGTGCCCAGCGAGGCCTCCGGTGAAACGGTGAAGATCTGCGTGGTGAAGAAAGACGCCTCGCTGACCAAGGAAGAGCTGTTGACCCATTGCCGTCGCCACCTGACCGGGTATAAAGTGCCTAAAATTGTTGAGTTCCGCGATGAACTGCCGAAGTCGAACGTCGGCAAGATTTTGCGGCGAGAACTGCGCGATGAGCTAAAAACGCCGAAGCCGGCCGATGCCGCCTAGGTGTCGCTTTCGCGTCTGACTATCAACAACGCCGGTGAATGCCGGCGTTGTTGTGTTTGAATCCTACAAGAGAATGATGTTTTGAATTATCAGTTGATCACTACCGATGCCGGATTGCAGCAGGTCTGCGAGCAGGCGAGAAAGCATGCCCAGATTGCGCTGGACACCGAGTTTGTCAGAACGCGCACCTACTATCCTCAGCTGGGCCTGATCCAGCTCTACGACGGTGAACAACTCTCCCTCATCGATCCTCTGCCGATCAAGCAATGGCAGCCGTTTGTCGACCTGCTGGCCGACACCGCCGTGGTGAAGTTCCTGCATGCCGGCAGTGAAGATCTTGAAGTGTTTCTCAACGCCTTTAAAACGCTGCCGACGCCGATGATCGACACCCAGATCCTGGCGGCCTTTACCGGTCGGCCGCTCTCCTGCGGTTTTGCGACGCTGGTGGCGGAGTACATGAAGGTTGAACTGGACAAGAGCGAGTCGCGTACCGACTGGCTGGCGCGCCCGCTGACCGAAAGACAGTGCGTGTATGCGGCCGCCGACGTGTTCTACCTGCTGCCGATGGCCAAACAGCTGGTGCAGGAGACCGAAGAGGCCGGCTGGACCGCTGCGGCCCATAACGAGTGCCTGCTGCTGTGCCAACGCCGTAGCGAGACGCTGGCGCCGGAAGTGGCCTATCGCGAAATCAGCAATGCCTGGCAGCTGCGCCCGCGTCAGCTCGGCTGTTTGCAGAAGTTGGCAGAATGGCGGTTGCGCCAGGCGCGTGAGCGCGATCTGGCGGTGAACTTCGTGGTGCGTGAGGAGAACCTATGGCAGGTGGCGCGCTATATGCCGTCTTCGCTGGGAGAACTGGATTCTCTGGGGCTGAGCGGGCCGGAGATCCGTTATCACGGCAAAACGCTGCTGGCGCTGGTGGCCGAAGCCGAAGCGCTGGAGGAGTCCGAGTTGCCCGCGCCGTTGGCTAACCTTATCGATCAGCCGGGCTACAAGAAGGTGTTTAAGGACATCAAGGCCGCTATCGCTACCGTCAGCGAGCAAAGCGGGTTGAGCAGCGAGCTGCTGGCATCCCGTCGCCAAATTAACCAATTGTTGAACTGGCATTGGAAACTGAAGGACGGCGAGAGTCGCCCTGAATTAATCAGCGGCTGGCGCGGCGATTTATTAATGGCGCCGTTGCAGGACATCCTGAAAGATTATTAATCGCTGGTTATCACCAGGGCAGGGTAGGGAAACTCTGCTCGGGTGAATATAGGCAGGAAATAATGCGTTGAAGGTAAATCTGGCCAGAATTTACTTTAAACGAGGTGGCGGCAAAGTTAATTGGGAATTGTCCCAAAGGGAAAAATCAATTTTTTGCTGCCGATAATGCTTAATAACTGGATACACATACAGTTACCCCCTGCATAAAATATACAGGGGGTAATTAATGCGTCGCAATCATTTAGCTGCTTCTTCCGATTCCGGTAATGTCACGTTAAGTTCAAGTACCGAAATATCGTCCCCTTTCTGCTCGAACTGCACATGCAGCATTTCAGGATCGATCTGAATGTATTTGCAAATAACCGCCAGAATATCGCGTTTCAGATCAGGCAGATACGGGGGCTCACTGTCCCCGCGACGACGCTCTGCGACGATAATCTGCAGCCGTTCCTTGGCTATATTGGCTGTCTGTTTTTTGCGGGACAGAAAGAAGTCTAATAAGGCCATGGTTTATCCCCCAAAAAGGCGTTTCAGGAAACCCTTCTTCTCTTCTTCAATGAAGCGGAATGGGCGTTCTTCCCCCAACAAGCGGCAAACGGTATCGTCGTACGCCTTACCGGCGTCTGACTCGGCATCCAGAATGACAGGCTCACCCTGGTTGGAAGCGCGCAGCACGGACTGGTCTTCCGGGATCACACCCACCAGCGGAATGCGCAGAATTTCAAGCACGTCTTCCATGCTCAGCATGTCGCCACGGCTGACGCGGCCCGGGTTGTAACGGGTCAGCAGCAGGTGTTCCTTGATTGGCGATTCGCCTTTCTCGGCGCGGCGTGACTTGGAAGAGAGGATACCCAGGATACGGTCAGAGTCGCGTACCGAAGACACTTCCGGGTTGGTGGTGATGATAGCTTCGTCGGCGAAATACAGCGCCATCAGCGCACCGGTTTCGATACCGGCCGGTGAATCGCACACCACGAAGTCAAAATCCATCTCGCCGAGATCGTTGAGGATTTTTTCAACGCCTTCGCGGGTCAACGCGTCTTTGTCGCGCGTCTGCGAAGCCGGCAGGATATAGAGGTTTTCAGTGCGTTTGTCTTTGATCAACGCCTGATTCAGCGTGGCATCGCCCTGAATCACGTTCACGAAATCATACACTACCCGACGTTCGCAGCCCATAATCAGGTCAAGATTACGCAGGCCGATATCGAAATCGATCACGACGGTTTTCTTGCCTTTCTGGGCCAGGCCGGTAGCGATGGCCGCGCTCGAAGTGGTCTTGCCAACGCCCCCTTTACCCGATGTAACAACAATAATGCGTGCCATGAAATGGATTCCTTGTCAAAAGGGCTTAATTTAAAGGTTGTATGGTTAAAGCGTTATCCAACAGGCTGAGTCGTACGGCCTGCCCGACGTAATCGGACGGGATTTGGTCGCTCAACCAGTACTGCCCTGCGATAGAGACTAGCTCAGCCGCCAGGTGGGTGCAAAAAATCTGACATTGCGTGTCGCCTGACGCGCCTGCCAGTGCGCGACCGCGCATCATGCCGTAGACATGAATATTGCCATCGGCAATCAATTCGGCGCCGGCGCTGACGCTGCTGGTCACGATAAGATCGCAGTTGCGGGCGTAAATCTGTTGGCCGGAACGGACAGGCGTACTGATGATGCGCGTTTTGGCGGGGGCGTTATCCGCCACCACGGGCGCAGGTGCAGGCTCCGGCGCAGCCATCTTCTGGCCTTTGCCTTCGCTCAGCAGCGGCAGCCCGGCACGGGCTATCGCGCGCTTTTGACGCTCATCTCTGCAACCGCTGATACCCACAACGCGCAGGCCTGCTGCCGCGACAGCCTGTTGAAGTTCTTTCCAGTTCGCATCGCCTTCCAGCGTTGCGACGTTGATAACAACAGGGGCGTTTTTCAGAAAAGCGGGCGCTTGCTCAACTTTTTCCTGTAACGCCTGACGTATTACCTCGGGCTGTGAATTATGCAAATGAACAACCGATAGGGTAAAACTGCTGCCTTTTAGCTCAATTGGCGATTGTGACATCTATCCTGACTCAGTCTCAGCAACTTTAAATCCCCGGAATACCACTCGGGGTGCGATATTCCGATGTACTATAAGCATGTTATAGTCAGAGTTATATCCAGGCAAGACGCTCCCTCAATTAAATAGAGTTAAAAAAATGCTTTGTGTGATCTATAGAAGCCCGAAACGCGATCAAACTTATCTTTATGTCGAAAAAAAAGACGATTTCTCTCGTGTGCCGGAAGCGCTGCTGAAAAGTTTCGGTGTACCGCAATTCGCCATGATGCTGTCGCTCGATGAGCGCAAGAAATTGGCCTCGGCGGATATCGAAAAGGTGAAGCAGGCGTTGAAAGACGAAGGCTATTACCTGCAGTTCCCGCCGCCGGTAGAAAACCTGCTCAACCAGCATCTGGCGGGCGACAAGGCCTGAGACAGTGGCCACGGCCAGGGGAGGCGCGATGACACCTTCGGCAAGAAGAATTGTATTGGCCGCCTGGCTGACGTTGGGCGGGGTGCTGATGCCGGGCGCAGCGCAGGCGGCGCAGGAGACGACGCTGGCGACGAGCGGCCGGGATCCGGCGCAGTTCCCGGCGTATGTCGAACAGCTCAAGCGCCGGGCGCGGGAGCAGGGCATCAGTCAGGCCACCCTCGACCGCGCCTTTGCGCAAATCCATTTCGTCGATCGGGTGATCAAGGCCGATCGCAATCAGCCGGAGCAGAAGGTAACCCTGGACGACTATCTGCGGCGGGTGATGACGCCCGTTAAAGTGCGCCAGGGGCGCGAACTGTACCGGCAGCGCCACGCGCAATGGACGCGCGCCGGCGAGCGCTACCGGGTGCCGGGGCGCTATATCATCGCGCTGTGGGGCATGGAGAGCGCCTACGGCAAGATTCAGGGGCGGGAAGATGTGGTGTCCGCGCTGGCGACGCTGGCGTTTGAAGGGCGCCGCGAAGCCTTTTTCAGCCAGGAGCTGATGGCGGCACTGCAGATAGTCGAGCAGGGGCACGTCGGCGATACACCGCTGAAAGGTTCCTGGGCCGGCGCGATGGGGCAATGCCAGTTTATGCCGAGCTCTTTCCTGCGCTATGCGGCGGACGGTGACGGTGACGGGCGCATCGATATCTGGAACAACATTGATGATGTCTTCGCGTCTACGGCCAGTTATTTGTCCAAAGAGGGCTGGCAGCCCGGCATCGGCTGGGGGCGTGAGGTCAAACTGCCCGCCGGTTTCAATCGGGCCGAGCTGGGGTTGAAAGACGCGCAAGCGCGCAGCGTCAACGCCTGGCAACAACGCGGGGTACGTCGTGCGGATGGCAGTGCGTTGCCGCATGCCGTTCAGCGCGGTTGGATCATTGCGCCGGATGATCTGCAGGGCCGGACGTTCCTGGTCTATGATAATTTCCGCACCCTCATGCACTGGAATCGCTCTTACTATTTCGCTATCGCCGTGGGTATGATGGCGGACGCGATCGGACATTGATCCGGCACACCAATAATCGGCTTGGCGCGCCAAGCCTCTACAGTTTGGGAGAAGCGGTATGTATCAACATAGAGACTGGCAGGGTTCGCTGCTCGATTTCCCGGTGAACAAGGTGGTTTGCGTCGGCAGTAACTATGCCGATCACATCAAGGAAATGGGCAGCGCGGTTTCCGTCGAGCCGGTGGTATTCATCAAACCGGAAACGGCGCTGTGCGATATTCGTCAGCCGGTGGCCATCCCCAAAGAGTTCGGTGCGGTGCATCATGAGGTGGAGCTGGCGGTACTGATCGGCACGCCGTTGAAACAGGCCAACGAAGACCGCGTTGCGCGGGCGATCGCCGGCTACGGTGTGGCGCTCGATCTGACGTTGCGCGATTTGCAGGCGGGCTTTAAAAAAGCCGGCCAACCGTGGGAAAAGGCCAAGGCCTTCGACGGTTCCTGCCCGATGTCGGGGTTTATTCCGGTGGCGGAATTCGGCGATCCGCAAAACGCCGAGCTGTCGTTGACCGTCAACGATCAACTGCGCCAGCAGGGCAATACGCGCGACATGATCACGCCGATCCTGCCGCTAATCAGCTATATGAGCCGTTTCTTCACGCTGCGCGCCGGCGACATCATCCTGACCGGCACGCCGCAGGGCGTGGGCCCGATGGCTTCCGGCGACATGCTGAAAATCAGCCTGAACGGCAAAACGCTCAGCACCCGGGTGATCTGATTTCTCCTTGCCGCCGGCGGTGTCGGCGGCAAAGCTTGCATCTTGTGGCTAAAATGTCTATATAGTCCCCCCTCGAACCTGTGCGCAGGTGACTTATCCATTTACCGAAACCGGACGCTAACATGTCACAACTCGCTTTTTGGCAACAGAAAACGCTGGCGGAAATGTCAGAACAAGAGTGGGAATCGCTGTGCGACGGGTGCGGGCAATGCTGTTTGAATAAGCTGATCGACGAAGATACCGACGAGATTTATTTTACCAACGTAGCCTGCAACCAGCTCAACATCAAATCCTGCCAATGCCGTAACTATGAGCGGCGCTTCGAGCTGGAAGAAGACTGCATCAAACTGACGCGCGAGAACCTCACCACCTTTGAGTGGTTGCCACCGACCTGCGCCTATCGCCTGATCGGTGAAGGCAAGCCGCTGTTCCCCTGGCATCCGCTGCTGAGCGGTTCCAAGGCGGCAATGCACGGCGAGCGCATTACGGTGCGGCATATCGCGGTGCGTGAAAGCGAGGTGGTGGACTGGCAGGACCATATCCTTAACAAGCCGGACTGGGCCAGATAAAGGCGGGCGCCTGCAGAGCAATACGCGTTTTCATGCAAGAGGGCGGCGTGTTCAGACATGCCGCCCTCTGCGTTATTGAGCTAACCAACGGGTGTGGGGCTCATGGCATAAGCCGCCATTTCACGCTTTTTTGTCGCGGCGATGCCAGTTAGCCAGATTTTTCAGCGGCTGCTTCACATACGGGCTGGCCTTGATCAGGCTGAACAGCAGTTTATTCACCGCCGTACCTACTTTGTCCATTGGCCGGTCGATATCGAGAAACAGCACAGCGCGCAGTTCGTCGGTATCATTGCGAACCTCGTGTTCGTAGGAATCATCAAACAAAATCACCTTGCCTTCATCCCAGTGCAGAATTTGGTCGTCAACGCGGATCCAGAGCTTTTCCCGATCCTTTGGCACGATTAATCCCAAATGCGCGCGCACCACGGCACGAGTCGGGCCTTTGTGGGGGACGATGTGATAGTGCGGCTTAAGGATCGAAAACATGGCGGTGCGCATGCCGGGGATCTCGCTGACCGCCTGTGCGGTCTGCGGGCAAATGGCGCAGTTCTCATCAACCCGCTGCCCGTAGACAAACAGCCCGAAGGTTTTCCAATTATCCCCTTTGGAGATGCGTTGCTGATCCGGTGATATTTGGTGGAACGCGGGGATATCCTCCGGGTGCTCCAGCAACCGATCCAACTCCTCGCGAATGGCAGGCCAACGGGCTTCCAGCGCCGTGACCCAATTAAATTCATGATTACCGATCCGCGGTGTGGTGGAGATCAGCGAATGGCGAGTCTGAAAATCGCCGTTCCAGCGCAGGAATGTTTTCCCTGCTTTGAGCAGCATGCGCCGCAGGAACGGGCGCTGAGACGAAGGGGGCAATGTGGTATCCGGCATAGTATCGTGTCCTTGATGTCATATGATGTGCAGTAGTCAGCCAAAGCCTGGCTCACAGGAAGAAAGGGTGAAAGTCAACACGTCATTCAGCATAGGGAAAGCATCGCGAACGATTTTAATCTTTAATGCGCGAATGGCGTTGATGCTTGGTGCCGGATAGAGGGAAATTCCAACAATTTATTTAAGGCGGGTAAGGGGTTGCGTGATGGGGGATAGGGGGAAAAAAGCCCCTGCAAAGATGAGGGGCAAGACACACAACAACACCAGGGAAATCGGTAGTACTCACGTTGCCGATACTATAAGGATTTTATGGGTAAACTTCACCAAAATATTGTGCTCTGAATGTGACAAAGGCGCAGTCGTTCATAAGTAACGGTAATTTATTGATGCTCGAAGGTTGAAAGGAAGGGCCGGTTTTAGCCGCAGGTATTGCAGAAGTTTAATGTTATGTAAATTACGTGCTGAACTGAGCCGGGATGCTTCTTTTTAAACGATAAGTTGGGTAATTTGGCCGCTCTCCCGCAAGTTCGAGAGCATAACAATGAAAATGGTCCGTCTGTTTGCCGTAGCTGGAGCGCTAATCGTGCTCGTTTACTTCCTTACACATACCTGAAATGGGGTTATCTCTGAATTTGACAGTAATACCCTAAAAAAACGGCGCCTGGTGGCGCCGTTTTTTGTTTGTCTGCCGTTCAGCGGCCGAACAGATCGCGGCGGCGTGGGCGGACAAACTGTGCGATCAGTACAATCAGCGCCACCAGCAGATAGGCGCCGAAGATACCAACCAGCCATTGTGGCATTTCCAGCGTCAGGAACTGCCATTGACGCACGGAACAGTCACCGGAAGCGTGGAACACCGCCGGCAGCCATTTGTCCAGCGGCAGCCAGGACGGGAAGCTGACAAAGAAATCGCAGGTATTGAATGGCGAAGGATGCAACTGGATCATGGTGTGCTTCCACGCCAGCTGTACGCCTTCCCAGGCGCTGTAGATCCACAGCAAGATCGCCGCGTAGCGCAGCGGGGTTTTCGGCGCGATAGCGCCTACCAACGAGGCGCCGAGGATGCCGAATAGCGCGCAACGCTCGTAAATGCACATCACGCACGGCTGCAGCAGCATAACGTGCTGGAAATAGAGCGCGACCAGTTCCAACACCAACGCTGTCAGGGCCATCAGCAGCCAGGCGCCGCGTCCTTGTGAACAGCGGTTAAAGAATTGCAACATATCTAGATTCTTCCATGCAGTAAGCAATTGAACCGGCAGTGTAAACCAATTCCCCCTCGCTGCCAGCCACTTGGGCCGGTTTCAGCGTAAAAATATCGGTTCACCCTGCCGGCGCCGTCTCAGTGGCTGACGGTGTCGATGGGCGGCAGCGTCAGCCAATGCCACTGCGTCAACAGCTCGGTCGCCGGCTCCAAAGTGAACTGGACGCACAGCAGGCCAACTACCGTCAACACCACCGTATAAGGCAGGGCCATCCAGACCATGCGGCCATACGACAGACGCACCAGCGGCGCCAATGCCGACGTCAGCAGGAACAGAAACGCCGCCTGCCCATTAGGGGTGGCGACCGAGGGCAGGTTGGTGCCGGTATTGATGGCGACCGCCAGCAGCTCGAACTGCTTCAGCCCGATCGCGCCGGTTTCCAGCGCGGTGCGCGCCTCGTTGATGTAAACGGTGCCGACGAACACGTTGTCGGAAACCGACGACAGCAGGCCGTTGAACAGGTAGAACAGCGAAAGCTGAGAGGAGGGCTCGGCGCGCAGCACAAACTGGATCACCGGGCTGAACAGGTGCTGTTCGATGATCACTGCGACCACGGTGAAGAACACCGTCAGCAGAGCGGTGAATGGCAGCGCTTCCTGGAACGCTTTGCCGATGGCGTGCTCGTCGTTCACGCCGCACAGGGAGGTGGCGAGAACGATGACCGACAGGCCGATCAGCCCAACTTCTGCCAGATGGAAGGCCAACGCCAGCACCAGCCAAACGCCGATCAGCGCCTGCATCACCAATTTAAGCCGTTCTTGTTTGCTACGGCCTGCGCTGGCCTTGCGGTCATACTCTTTCAGCACGTCGCGCACCGCTCCCGGCAATTGCGCGCCGTAGCCAAACAGGCGAAAACGTTCTACCAGCCAACACACCAGCAGGCCGCACACCAACACCGGCAGCGTGACCGGCGCCATACGCAGGAAGAAATCGATAAAACCCCAGCCCGCGTTTTTGGCGATAATCAGGTTTTGCGGCTCGCCCACCATGGTCATGACCCCGCCGAGCGCGGTGCCGACGCCGGCGTGCATCAGCAGGCTGCGCAGAAAGGCGCGGAATTGCTCCAGCGTCTGTTTGCGCTCTTCGCCGGTAAAATCACTGTCATCGCCAATGTCGCCGTCAGGGCGGTTTGACGTCACGTTGTGATAGATGGAATAGAAACCGGTGGCCACGCTGATCACTACCGCCACGACCGTCAGCGCGTCGAGGAAGGCAGAAAGGAAGGCGGCGGCCAGGCAAAACGCCAGCGACAGCAGCGTTTTCGAACGGATGTTGAGCAGCAGCTTGGTGAACACGAACAGCAGCAGCTGCTTCATAAAGTAGATGCCTGCCACCATAAAGATCAGCAGCAGCAACACTTCCAGATTATGTTCGATTTCCTGCGAAACCTGCGCCGGGCTGGTCATGCCGATGGCCACGGCCTCTAGCGCCAGCAGGCCGCCCGGCAGCAGCGGGTAGCATTTCAGCGCCATCGCCAGGGTAAAGATGAACTCGACCACCAGCAGCCAACCCGCAATAAACGGGCTGGCGAAAAAGAACACCAGGGGGTTGATCGCCAGAAAAATGAGAATGGTCAGTTTGTACCAGTCGGGAGATTGCCCCAGAAAATTTTTGAGCAGGGCGCTGCGCAGGGTTGTTTCCATTGTCCTCTATGCATCCTTAATCAGTCGTAGCACGTACCCTAACAATGCGGTGGGGGCGTGTGCAACCGGAGCTTGTTTTACGGCGGCAAATTTCCTTCGGCCGGTGTTTTTGCGCGTTTTTTGCCACTTTATGCACACTTTCGTTTATTGTTTTTCGCTCACGCTATGTCATGTCAGCACGATCTGGTATGATGAGCTGATTACTTTTACTGATTTTATCGTCGCAACGGAACGTCAAACACATGGTCATAAAGGCGCAGAGTCCTGCCGGTTTCGCGGAAGAGTACATTATTGAGAGTATTTGGAATAATCGCTTCCCCCCTGGCTCTATTTTGCCCGCGGAGCGTGAGCTTTCGGAGTTGATTGGCGTCACGCGCACTACGTTACGTGAAGTGTTGCAACGTCTGGCCCGCGATGGTTGGTTGACCATTCAGCATGGCAAACCGACCAAAGTGAACAATTTCTGGGAAACGTCCGGCCTCAATATCCTTGAGACCGTAGCCCGTCTCGATCACAAAAGCGTCCCGCAGCTGATCGATAACCTGCTGTCCGTGCGCACCAATATCGCGTCGATCTTTATTCGCGCCGCGGTGCGCAATCATCCGGAACAGGCCCAGGAAGTGCTGGCGAAAGCCGCCGAGGTAGAAGATCAGGCAGACGCGTTCAATCTGCTCGATTACGAGATCTTCCGTGGTTTGGCGTTCGCTTCTGGCAACCCGATCTACGGCTTGATTTTCAACGGCCTGAAAGGGCTGTACACCCGCGTGGGCCGTTACTACTTCTCCAACCCGGAAGCGCGCAAGCTGGCGCTGACCTTCTACAGCAAGCTGTCCACGCTGTGCCATGAGAAGCTGTACGACCAGGTGATGGACACCGTGCGCAACTACGGTAAAGACAGCGGGGCGATTTGGCAGAGCATGCAGGGCACCATGCCGAGCGATCTGACCGAAGCGCGTCGCTGATTGCGTATTAATGAAATTAAGAAAGGGCGCCATTTTGGCGCCCTTTGTCGTTATGGCGGATTACAGCGGCGTTGGTCGCGGCGGGCACCGATCGAGCAGCTCCACGCTGCCGTCTTCGTTTTGCTGTTCTAGGATCACGTCGAAGCCCCACAGGCGGTGCAGGTGCTTCAACACGTCGCGACGGCTTTTATCCAACGGCGCACGCTCCTGTGGGATATAACGCAATGTTAGCGAGCGGTCGCCGCGCAGGTCCACGTTCCAGATCTGAATGTTCGGCTCGTGATTGCTCAGGTTGTATTGTGCAGACAGCTCCTGACGGATCGCCCGGTAGCCGGCCTCATTGTGGATCGCGGCAATTTCCAGATAGTTGTTGCGATCGTCGTCCAGCACGGTGAACAAGCGGAAGTCGCGCATCACTTTGGGCGACAGGAACTGGCTGATAAAGCTCTCGTCCTTGAAGTCGCGCATGGCGAAGTGCAGTGTCTCCAACCAGTCTTTTCCGGCGATGTCCGGGAACCAGTAGCGGTCTTCCTCGGTCGGTGATTGGCAGATGCGCTTGATGTCCTGGAACATGGCGAAGCCCAGTGCATAAGGGTTGATGCCGTTATAGTACGGGCTGTTGTAAGGCGGCTGATACACCACGTTGGTGTGGCTGTGTAAAAACTCCAGCATAAACCGCTCGGTCACACGGCCCTCGTCGTACAAATGGTTGAGGATGGTGTAGTGCCAGAAGGTGGCCCAGCCCTCGTTCATCACCTGAGTCTGTTTTTGCGGGTAGAAATACTGGCTGACTTTGCGCACGATGCGTAACACCTCACGCTGCCAAGGTTCCAGTAGCGGTGCGTTCTTCTCGATAAAATAGAGGATATTTTCCTGCGGTTCGCTTGGATAGCGACGAGCCTGCTCCGGCGACTCTTCGCGCTCGACGCGTGGCAGGGTCTTCCACAGCGTGTTCACCTGGCTTTGCAGATATTCTTCGCGGCTTTTCTGGCGCGCTTTCTCTTCCACCAAGGAGATTTTCTGCGGGCGTTTGTACCTGTCGACGCCGTAGCTCATCAGTGCGTGGCAGGAGTCCAGCAACCGTTCCACTTCTTCTACGCCGTAGCGTTCTTCGCACTGGCTGATGTAGTGACGGGCGAACAACAGATAATCGACGATGGAACTGGCGTCGGTCCAGCTGCGGAACAGATAGTTATTCTTGAAGAACGAGTTGTGGCCATAGCAGGCGTGTGCCATCACCAGCGCCTGCATGGTGATGGTGTTCTCCTCCATCAGGTAGGCGATGCAGGGATTGGAGTTGATGACGATTTCATACGCCAGCCCTTGCTGGCCCTGTTTGTAGCGCTGTTCGGTTTCGATGAACTTCTTGCCGAAGGACCAATGGGTATAGTTGATCGGCATGCCGACGCTCGAATAGGCGTCCATCATCTGCTCGGAGGTGATCACCTCGATCTGATGGGGGTAGGTGTCGAGCCGGTAATGCTTGGCGACGCGGTCGATCTGCTCCAAATACACCTGCAGCAGTTCGAACGTCCAGTCCGGTCCATCGCTCAGACGTTTATCATCCTTAACCTTTTCATGTGTTGAAGTAGTCATCAGCGCACCCTCATTATTCACGGGTCTTGCTCAAACGGCAGACCCTGTAACAAGCATAGTTCAAGTCATAATTAATCATTGCAAATCAGTGAAATAAAAATGCCGGTACGCAAAGGCGCGAACGGCGCTCAATTCGACGCCCGTCCTGGCAGAAGGCGGCACAGCACCGCGCGTCTTCTCCGAGTATAGCCCTGCGGCAAGGGCGTGCAACACATGCCTGTTGTACGACAGGGATTGAAAATTGTTATGTTATATTGTAACTTTTAATTTTCTCAATAACGGACAAGGAGCGCATTTTGGCGAGGCATTTTGGCAAAGTGGCGGTGGCGCTGGCAGCGCTGTTTATCAGCGGGCAGGCGTTTGCCCACGGGCATCATTCACATGGCAAGCCGCTGACGGAAGTGGAAAAAAAGGCCGAGGCGGGCGTGTTCGACGATAAGGACGTCAAAGATCGCGACCTGGCGGATTGGGAGGGTGTGTGGCAATCCGTGTACCCTTACCTGCTCAATGGGGATCTCGATCCGGTGTTCAAGAAGAAAGCGGCGCAGGATAAGAGCAAGACCTTCGCAGAAGTGAAGGCGTATTACCGTAAAGGGTACGCCACCGATGTGGATATTATCGGCATTGAAAACGGCGTCATGGAGTTTCACCGCGGCGACCAAGCCAGCGCTTGTCAGTATAAGTACGCCGGGCATAAGATCCTGACCTATGTCTCTGGTAAAAAGGGCGTGCGTTATCTGTTCGAATGCCAGGAAGCCGGCAGCCTGGCGCCGAAATTCGTGCAGTTCAGCGATCACATTATCGGCCCGCGCAAATCGGCGCATTTCCATATCTTCATGGGCAACACCTCGCAGGAAGCGTTGCTGAAAGAAATGGATAATTGGCCGACTTACTACCCATTCCAACTGCAGACCAAAGAAGTCGTGGACGAGATGCTGCATCATTGATGCCCCCGCTCCCGCGACCCCAAGCCCGCTTAGGTGGGCTTGTCCTCAGTCAAACGGTCTGACTTGCAGATAATCGTCCGTCACTTCCATTTCAAACAGCGTTTTATCCGCCAGCAAGGTCGCACGCATTCGTTCCCGGGCTTGCCGGTAGCGTTCATCCAACTGAATATCACCGGCGCTTTCCCATGCGACTCGGCTTGGCCATTGCGCATAGCCGATAAACTGCCCGCTCACATCCTGATGCAGGCGCGAGCCCAGGCTGCCGCGCTGCAGATAGATACCTTGGGTCAATTCAAGCCAGGCCTGGCGAAAGGCGTGTTCGTGCCCGGTTTTGACTGAAAATTGGTAGATGGCGATGAACATAAGGCGTTCTCCACGATAGCGACAGTGTGAACTTTAGGCGTTGCTTCTGGCGTTAACGTTCATATCGTGCTGCAGCGTTAATGTAAACGGGCGGGCTAAGGGCTCGGGTGTTTTATTCCAGCACTGAAAGCAAGGTTAACGGTAGCTGTAATTTTACGCGATTTTTCTGCTGCGGAGGGAGGGGGCTCTCTTTGTTTGTTATGTTGGAATTTTTTATTTTATTGGTTTTTTATTCTGCTTATGTATTGGCTGGTATTTTTATATTCTGTTAAATCAATGTTGCTTATTACGCCTTTTTTGATTGCTATCATTGATAGCGTTGCTATCTATTCAGCGGCGGTTTGACGCCATAGGCCCCTCTAAACCGCATCTTATCGCTATTTTCAGGTGGCTATTGCAAATGCATGACCTATCGACGATAAATTAATTGTGAATATTGTCACGTTTGATGACGAAGTTGTTGGACGGATTTTTTCACTGAGTTAATTTCCTGTGAGCAGAAGATTATGCTTTGTGAAGCCTTAGGCTGGAGTCAGCGATGCGAGTGGTAATTTTAGGTAGTGGAGTGGTGGGCGTAGCCAGTGCCTGGTATTTGGCGAAGGCGGGGCATGAGGTGACGGTGATCGATCGTCAGCCAGGCCCCGCACTGGAAACCAGCGCTGCGAACGCTGGGCAGATCTCACCGGGCTATGCCGCACCCTGGGCGGCGCCGGGCGTGCCGCTTAAGGCCATCAAGTGGATGTTCCAGCGCCATGCGCCGCTGGCCATCCGTTTCGATGGCAGCAGCTTCCAGCTCAACTGGATGTGGCAGATGCTGAAAAACTGCAACACCGAACACTACATGACCAACAAAGGCCGCATGGTACGTCTGGCGGAATACAGCCGCGATTGTATCAAGGCGCTGCGTCAGGAAACCGGTATCCAGTACGAAGGTCGCCAGGGCGGCACGCTGCAGCTGTTCCGCACTCAACAACAGTTCGAAAACGCCGCGAAAGACATTGCGGTATTGGAAGATGCCGGCGTGCCTTACCGATTGCTGGAAGCCGGCCAACTCGGTAGCGTCGAGCCGGCGTTGGCGCAGGTGGCGCACAAGCTGACCGGCGGCCTGCAGTTGCCGAACGACGAGACCGGCGATTGCCAGCTGTTTACGCAACAGTTGGCGAAGATGGCAGAGCAGGCGGGCGTAACCTTCCTGTTCAACCGCGGCGTCGATCGTCTGCTGGTTGAAGGCGACAAGATCGCCGGCGTCCAGTGCGGCGAGGAAGTGTTTAAGGCCGACAGCTATGTGGTGGCGTTCGGCTCGTACTCCACGGCGCTGCTGCGCGGCCTGGTGTCCATTCCGGTTTACCCGCTGAAGGGCTATTCGTTGACCATTCCTATCACCGACGAAGCGGCGGCGCCGTTCTCTACGGTATTGGATGAGACGTATAAAATCGCCATCACGCGTTTTGACCAGCGCATTCGCGTCGGCGGCATGGCGGAGATCGTCGGTTTCAATACCCAGCTGGAGCAAAAACGGCGCGAAACGCTGGAGATGGTGGTGCGCGATCTCTACCCGAACGGCGGCAGAGTGGAAGAGGCGACGTTCTGGACCGGCCTGCGGCCGATGACGCCGGACGGCACGCCAATTGTCGGCCGCACTTCGCTGAAGAACCTGTATCTCAATACCGGGCATGGCACGTTGGGCTGGACGATGGCCTGCGGCTCCGGGCAGTTGTTGTCCGATCTGATGTCCGGCATTACGCCGGCGATCCCTTCCGATGACCTGGCGGTGGCGCGTTACAGCGCCGGGTTTCGCCAGCAACACGCGGTTCCGCTGAACGACGTGCATCCCGCACGTTAATCGTCGACGTTGTCATAGACTTTTCCGGCCACGCGCAGGCGCGCGTGGCCGCTGTACGCTGCCCCAAGGAGAACCGATGCCCCGTCCGATAACCGCCACGATGCATCTCGGCGCGATTGAAAATAACCTGCAGGTGGTGCGCCGTTTCGCTCCCGGCGCCAAAGTTTGGGCGGTGGTCAAGGCCAACGCCTATGGCCACGGCATCAAACACGTTTGGCGCAGCATGGCGCAAACCGACGGCTTCGCCATGCTGGATCTGGCCGAAGCGGTGCTGCTGCGCGAGTCGGGTTGGCAAGGGCCGATTCTTCTGCTGGAGGGATTCTTCCAGCCGCAGGATCTGGCGTTGCTCGACCGTTATCGCCTGACGACGGCGGTGCACAGCGACTGGCAGCTGTCGGCGATCGCCGACGCCACGCTGAACGCGCCGCTCAATGTCTATCTGAAAGTGAACAGCGGCATGAATCGGTTGGGGTTCGCACCCGATCGGCTGCATGAGGTGTGGCGCAGGGCGCAGGCGGTTGCCAATATCGGCGAGCTTACGCTGATGAGCCATTTCGCCACCGCCGACGGCCCGGAAGGCGTGGCCCAGCAGATGGCCACTATCGAGGCAGCGGCAGTCGATATACCGTTGCCGCGCTGCCTGGCCAACTCGGCCGCCACGCTGTGGCACCCTTCGACCCACGGCAGTTGGGTCCGCCCTGGGATTGTTCTCTATGGCGCTTCGCCGAGCGGTTGCTGGAATGATGTTGCGGGGACGGGGCTGCAGCCGGCGATGACGCTGAGCAGCGAGATCATCGGCATTCAGCAACTGAAGTCTGGCGATCGCGTGGGGTACGGCGGCCGTTACAGCGCCGCCGGCACGCAGCGTATCGGCGTGGTGGCCTGCGGTTACGCCGACGGCTATCCGCGTCATGCGCCGACCGGTACGCCGGTGTGGGTTGACGGCGTGCTGACGCGCACCCTGGGAACAGTGTCGATGGATATGCTGGCGGTGGATCTGACGCCCTGTCCACAAGTCGAATTGGGCGCCGACGTGGAGCTGTGGGGGAAACGCCTGCCGGTGGACGAGGTGGCCACGGCGGCAGGAACGTTGGGTTATGAGCTGCTGTCGGCGTTAGCGGCGCGGGTGCCGGTCGTCACCGAAGCCTGAGCCGCGGCTCAGGCGACTTTTTTTATCTGCCCTTTAATCTGCTTGCTGAGCCGCCGTGCGTGCAGCGCCAGCAGGCAGCCCGCCAGCATGACCAATGCTAGCGACAACTTCGGCTGCAACGGCAACGCCATCGCCACCAGCCCCAGTGCGGCACCGCCGGCCATCTGTACGAAACCGACCAGCGCGGACGCGACGCCTGCCTCATTGGAGTACGGCTCCAACGCGTAGCTGGTGGCCGGACCCATCACGAACGCCAACCCGGCGCAGGCGCTGGCGACCGGCAGCATATACGCCAGCCAGTGCGCTTGCGCCGCCGCGGGCAGCAGCATGACGCCCAGCAGCAACCCCAGACAGCCCAGCCCCATCAAAATGCCGCCGGTCGCCAGGCAAACCGGACGGCCTACCTTGTGGATGATGCGGTTGGCGAAGAAGCTGACCAGCATGATCCAGAAACCGTTGGCGCCGAACACCAGCGAAAATTGCAGCGGGGTCAGGCCGGCGGTGCCCATCAGCACGTTCGGTGCCAGGGAAACGTAGGTCAGCGCCATGCCCATCGCCCCGGAGTTCACTACCGCAAAGGAAAGGAAACGCCGTTCGCTGAGGATGCGCGCATATTGGCGTACCGGCAGCCCCTTGACCGGGACGGTGTCGGCAGGGCGGGTTTCCGGCAGGCGCAGCGCGATGAGCACCAACACCAGCAGCGCATAACCGACCAGGAACCAGAAAGGGGCTCGCCAGCCGAAGGCTTCGGCGAGCAGGCCGCCGAGCAGCGGCGCCAGCGCGGGGATGATGTTCAGCGTGCCATTGAGAAAGCCGAAGGCGCGGGCAGCGTCGTCACCATTCAGGCGGTCGCGCACGCCGCTGAAGGCGACGACGGCGGTGCAGCAAACCGCCACCCCTTGCAGCAGACGCGAAGCGATGAAAAGCGTCGGGCTGGTAGCCAGCGCCGCCATCGCGGCGCCGATCATGTAGAGGATAATGCCGGCCAGCGCCACCGGCTTGCGGCCATAGTTATCCACCAGCGGGCCGGCGATGACCTGGCCGAGGCCGAGCACCAGAATAAACAGTGAAATGGTGGATTGGATCAGCGCTTCGCTGCTGCCCAGGCCGACGGCAATGGCGGGAATGGTCGGCAGGTAAAGATCGATGCCTAATGGGCCGAGCAGCACCAGGCTGAGAAGCATAAACAGAAACTTTTGCATAACAGGAAAGGCACGTCCGAGTGACAAAGAGGGCTAGAGTAGAGACTCCGGCGACAAATGAAAAGGGGCAAAGCGGGTCAGCGCTACGCCCCCTGGCGGTAATAGAGCGCCGAGACGGCATCGGCCACGTAACGGGCCTGGTGGCGAGCATCATCCAACGCACGGTGCGGCATGCCTTCGAACGGGCGTGTCTTTTTGGGGTTAAAGCCGTGAAGTTCTGCCAACGTGATCACCGTGCGCACGTCCTGAGTATCCCAGAATTTCCACGGGCAGGGCATTTCCAGCTGCTGGAAGGCGTGTTCGAGGATCGCACAGTCGAACTCTTTGCCGTTGCCCCAGACTTTCACCGTATCGGTGCTGTTCATATGGATAAAGCGGCTGAGGCTGCTCAACACGCGTTTCAGGCTCTCGGTGCCGCCGAAGGCCTGTTTGCGCGCTTCGTCGGACTGTTTCGCCCACCAGGCAACCGTATCCAGGCTGATGGTACGGCCCGGTTGCTCTTTCTGGCAACTGACGGCGGCTTCGAATTCGGCGCCCAGTTCCCCGGTTCGGGGATCGAAAAACACCGCCGCAACCACCAGAATGACGGCGCTGGGTTTTGTGTCCAGGGTTTCAATGTCTAACATCAGATGGTGCATCGGCGTTTCCGGTGGTAGGCGTGGTGGCTTAATATTACTACAGAACGTGCGCCGATGCGGGCCGATGCGCACATGAAATCCTTTTAAAGCGCCGCGTTCAGGTTATGATGCTCGGGATACTCTTATCAGGTTGGTCGTTATCGGTGAGAACGCTTATCTTTATTCTGTGCATGGTCGGCTACTTGCTGTTGCTGGGCTACCTTAGCATGTTCGTCACGGACAAGATCTGTGAGAAGGCGGGCAACTTCACTAAAATATGCCGCGTCGTAGACATTTCCGAACCTCACATCCCTAAGTAGCAGTCTGTTTACCCCAGATAGTCGGTGGTAATCAACGGGGTCAGGATGGCCGCCAGCGCCATGAGCGCTCCCCATTGCCGCCAGCCCAGCCGCGCCAGCCAGTCATGTCGCTGCGGCGGCGTGGCCAACTGCCCGACGGCCACGCCGCCGGTCAGCAGCAGCGTCAGAATCAGCAGCACCAGGCCGCGGCTCACCAGCGTGAACTCGACATGCAGCACATTGGCGTAATAGAGGCGCATCAGAATAAAATAGCTCAGCAAGATCCAGGCGAAAACGACGTTCTTCCTGAGTACCTGCTGCAGCATCAACGCGATGAACAGGCTGTGAAAAAGCGACAGTAGCGGGGCCTCGATCGGATGCCGAACGCAGACGTTGTAGACCGCCATGTAAATGTTGAAAACCAGCAGGATATAGATCACGTAAATATACCAGCCGTAGATGACTTTGAGCTTTTTCGGGTTCGGCGGCAGGGAGAGTGCGTCCGGTTTCATTAATGCCTCCTGATGATGCCATGCAAACGCTGCGGTTGAAGACGACGCGGCGACATCGTAATTTTAAATCCACTGGGTATATATCACCCGTGCGCTAAATGACAATTAAACGCATGAACGGCTTTATTTCCGCGTTGACCTGGAACTCTTTGGCGCTTGCGGGGTCGATTAGCGTGCGAATGTCTGGCGGTTTTCCCACCACAATGGAAGACGTAATACATTGATATGAGAGATTATAAAAACACTTCTGGCACAAAAATCCTGCTGCTGTTCAGCCTGACATTTTACACACTGTTGCCACCGTTGTTGACGACGGCCGTGTTCAACCGTTTCAATCTTAATCCGTTCGCGATCGTCAAATTTTTTCACTTTAACCCGTTTTTGGCCGATCGGGGCATACCCAGCTATCAGACTTTCTTCTATTTGCTGATGCTATGGTTGGGGTTCAATGTTTTGCTCTGGCTGCTGGTGTGGGGGGGAGGGCGACTGTATCAGCGCTGGCGAGCGCCGCGCGGCTGATAGTTTTCCAAAGGGAAAAAGTTGCGTGGGGAAATGACTTTACATTCAATAATGAGACGTATTATCATTTGTTTCGCCGGTGAGGGGAAAAGGGTTGTCTCCTTCTGTGCCCCCCGCTCCGGCACGACATTGCTCACATTGCTTCCAGTTTTCATGCCAGCCTTGCGCTGGCGTTTTTTTATCCCTCGCCCAAAACCACGACGTCGGTGGTCAGCCTCATTTCATTAACACGATTGCTTAAAAGCCACCGCGCGGCATGGGGGCATTAGAACAGCGAAAACAGCAACACGACCGGCAGGCTCAACGGCCAGGTTAACCCGATGGTCACTGCGCTGATACAGCGAATTTTGACGGTGTCCCGGCTAACCAGGTAGGTGAAAACCATAGAAACTAAAAGACCAATAAAATAACAGTATTGCGTTGCAACCCACAGCGGCGACATGAAACCCGATCCCAATTGTATTTTTACGCGCGAATTCTAGGAGCTTGGCGGGGGATAATCAATGACCAAAGGCCGTTTATTCAAACCTTTATTCATAAGGACGCATAATTCATTTCTATAAAGAACGTGGGGTTATTAACGGCTTTACGTTTATTACCAAAAGAAATCAACAGCATAGTTACCGGTAACATTCTGCGTCAGGCAAGCCATCGTTTTGGAGGAACTCCGCTGAGCAGTAAAAGGGCCTGTGAGGGGGGGAAAAGCGATGAGTCTATAATTCATAAAAATTAATGATGTATTTGCGGCAAAAAGGCTGAGGTGAAGTGCCGTTGTCCGTTCGCGAGCCCTTTAAGCGTCGGTTTTAGCGCATCGTAACGATGCGCCGCTGATGAGTCGGGAAGAGGGATTGTTGTCGTTGTAGGTTTAATGAATGTTAAGACCGTAGACGAACAGCCACGAAAACAGCAGCGCCAGCAGGCATGCCATAAAAACGATGGAGATCATTTCCTTCACAACTTCATTCCTTTTCCCGTGAGTCAAATTTACTTCTCTTTGTTTTTGCGCGAAATTTTAGATCGTCATGGGTAAAAATCCTAGTTTTAATCCCGTTTTTTTCTCTGGCATTGCGGCGTAAGCCGCGTCGATAGGCCGTGGCGACGCCGGAAAAGCAGGGGACGTTAACTCGTCGTAGCTATTGCTGAACGCTGTGGGGCTGACTATATAAAATAGGGACTGTGTGACGTCGAAGGCAGCCAGGCGTGTCTCTTAAGGGGGGCCGTTCATCTGTCTACGGCGCTTTCCTATGAGATGAGGAGTCGGCAATGAGCACAAAACCCACTATCGTGCTGGTACATGGATTCTGGGGCGGCGCCGCGCACTGGAGTAAGGTTATCATCGAGTTGTCACGCAGGGGCTATTCGGCGATTCATGCGGTAGAAATGCCGTTGACCTCGTTGGCTGAGGATGCGGAACGTACGCGTAAGATGGTCGCGCAGCAAGCGGGACCGGTAGTGTTGGTAGGGCACTCTTACGGTGGTGCCGTGATCACGGAAATGGGCAACCAGCCTAACGTGGTTGGCCTGGTCTACATCGCCGCGTTTGCGCCGGATGCCGGTGAAAGTGCCGGCGGTATTACGCAAGCGCATCCTCCTGCGGCAGTCGAGAATTTGACCCCGGACAGCGACGGTTATCTGTGGATCAAAACCGACAAGTTTCACGAAAGCTTTTGCCAGGATCTGACCGCCGACGAGGCGCTGGTGATGGCGGTGGCGCAGAAGGCTCCGCTGGCTGATACCTTTGGTAACACCCTCGGTGAACCTGCCTGGAAACATAAACCGTCATGGTATCAACTCTCCAGCGACGATCGCATGATAGCCCCGGAGAATCAGCGACGTATGGCGCAGCGGCTGCAGCCTAAGAAAGTGATGGTACTCAATGCCAGCCACGCCTCGCTGGTCTCTCACGCCGAGGAGGTGGCGAGTTTGATTGACGAAGCGGCCGGTTCGCAATAAAGCAAGAGCCGAAAGGTTCTTCGGAATAAAAGGTGACAGACTATTCCTCCGCTGCCTATTACGCCGGGCTAAAGAGCCGGCGTAATAGGGGCCCATTAAGGATAAACGCTGATATCGCTATCGATATTAATGATTAACAGCATCATCAGCACGACGGCGGTGGCAATAATGGCGTAGATGTCTGCCTTACGCATATCGCCTTAACGCCCGTTAACCCCGATCATTTCTATTGCCGCACGATGCAGCCTCTGAAAATAATCATCGGGCTGTTTTTCTATCTCCTGGATAAGGCTGGCGAGCAGGTTCTGTTTGGTTATCGGCTTGTTGGCGGTCAGCACCAGAAGCACGTTTTTGCCGAGCAGGCAGCATATTTGCTTATGGTATTCATCAACGTCGTGTTTGTTGAGGCCATAGAGGGTGTAGTCGATCATGATGTTTAACCTGCTGACAGGTAGATGCCCGCCGCAGCGGGCTGAGAAGCCATAGAAAAATAAAATGAGGCAAATTTCGCTTAGGAAAGGTCTTAAGCGATGGGATAACGATAACTGAATGGGAATATTCCTATCAAGCCGTGTGGACGTGGAGGCGAATGTTTAGGAATAACCTCAGAAGAACAAATAATAGAGAGGGTCGTTCTGGGGAACGCGACTTATTATTGACATTGTTATTGTGTAAAAAACAAACACGGATGATGTAAATATAATGCGGAAAAGAAACAGCCGGAAAACGGCGTTTTCCGGCTGTGGTGACATTCACGCGATGTTATTCACACGGTCTGCTTGCGAAACAGTTCGCGGAATACCGGATAGATATCGTCCGGTTCGCGGATATGCTGCATGGCGAAGTTGTCGAACTTCGCCTGCAGATCCTCATATTCACGCCACAGCGTTTGGTGAGCGCGGCGAGTGATCTCTATGTAGCTATAATAACGCACCATCGGCAGGATCTTCTTCGCCAACAGTTCATGGCACAGCGGTGAATCGTCGGCCCAGTTGTCGCCGTCCGAGGCTTGCGCGGCGTAGATATTCCATTGCGCCGGGTCATAACGTTCTTCGACGACGTCGTTCATCAACTTCAGCGCACTGGAGACGATGGTGCCGCCGGTTTCCTGTGAATAGAAGAACTCCTGTTCATCCACCTCTTTTGCCTGGGTGTGATGGCGAATATAGACCACCTCAACGTTTTTGTAGGTTCGGCTCAGGAACAGATAAAGCAGAATGTAAAAACGCTTGGCCATGTCTTTGGTCGCCTGATCCATCGAACCGGACACGTCCATCAGGCAGAACATCACCGCCTGGCTCGAGGGCTCCGGCCGGCGCTCATAGTTTTTGTAGCGCAGGTCGAAGGTATCGATAAACGGCACGCTTTCGATTTTCTTGCGCAGTTCGGCAATTTCTTTGCGCAGCCGCTCCTCTTCCAGCAATTGCACGGGTTCGGTGTTTTCCAACTGGGTCAGCGCATCTTCCAACTCGTGCAACGCGCGTCTTTTACCGGCGGTCATGGCGGTACGCCGCGCCAGCGAGTTCTGCAGCGAACGCACGACGCTGATGTTGGCCGGCACGCCGTTGGCGGTATAGCCGGCGCGATGGGTTTTGAACTCGGTCAATTGCTTGTACTGATTCTTCTTCAAGTTGGGCAGGGCGAGATCCTCGAACAAAAGATCGAGATACTCATCTTTGGATATCTGGAAGACGAATTCATCCTGGCCCTCACCGTCCTGACTGGCGTTCCCTTGGCCGCCGCCACCGCCTGCGCCGCCCTGAGGCCGCTCAACGCGATCGTTCTGCACGAAGTGGTCATTGCCCGGGTGAACGCGATGGCGAGTGCCGCCGCGCCCCTGATGAAACATCGGTTCGTTGATATCGTCAGTGGGGATGGAGACCGACTCCCCGCTGTCTACGTCGGTGACCGAACGCTTGTTGATGGCTTCGGCAATCGACTGTTTGATTTGCGACTTGTAACGGCGCAAGAAGCGCTGGCGGTTCACCATGCTCTTGTTTTTGCCGTTCAGCCGTCGGTCAATGAAATAGGCCATACTTCCCCCAAACGACGTTGCCAACTCTTCATGTCCCGGCCGCGGCAGCGCAATGTGCCAGCCCCTCCGTGGGCTGCGCTGCAACGTCCATGACTGTGGACATGGCCCTGATAATGCCGCTTACCTGAGGCGTTATGAGGATTTTCTGACCCGCAGATACCATTCACACAGCAGGCGCACCTGCTTGCGGGTATAGCCTTTCTCCATCATGCGGTCAACGAAGTCGTCGTGTTTTTTCTGCTCGTCCGTCGACGTTTTGGCGTTGAACGAAATCACCGGCAACAGCTCTTCGGTATTGGAGAACATTTTTTTCTCGATCACGGTGCGCAGCTTCTCGTAGCTGGTCCAGTTCGGATTGCGGCCGTTGTTGTTGGCACGAGCGCGCAGCACGAAGTTCACGATTTCGTTACGGAAATCTTTCGGGTTGCTGATACCGGCCGGTTTTTCAATTTTTTCCAGTTCGGCGTTCAAAGACTCACGATCGAACAGCTGGCCGGTATCGGGATCGCGATACTCCTGATCCTGGATCCAGAAGTCCGCGTAGGTCACATAACGGTCAAAAATGTTCTGTCCGTATTCCGAGTAGGATTCCAGATAGGCGGTCTGGATCTCTTTGCCGATAAACTCGGCGTATTTCGGGATCAGATAGCCTTTCAGGTGTTCCAGGTATTTCTCGGCCAAATCCTGCGGGAACTGTTCGCGTTCGATCTGCTGCTCCAGCACATAGAACAGGTGTACCGGGTTGGCCGCCACCTCGGCGTGATCGAAGTTGAATACCCGCGAGAGGATTTTAAAGGCGAAACGGGTGGAGAGGCCGTTCATGCCTTCGTCAACCCCAGCGTAGTCGCGGTACTCCTGATAGGACTTGGCTTTCGGATCGGTATCCTTGAGACTTTCGCCGTCATACACGCGCATTTTCGAGTAAATGCTCGAGTTTTCCGGCTCTTTCAACCGCGACAGCACGCTGAACCGCGCCAATGTTTCGAGGGTGCCCGGTGCGCAAGGCGCGTGAGTCAGCTCGCTGTGATCCAGCAGCTTGTCGTAAATTTTGATCTCTTCAGACACGCGCAGGCAGTAAGGTACTTTGACGATGTACACGCGGTCGAGGAACGCTTCGTTGTTCTTGTTGTTGCGGAAGGTCACCCACTCGGATTCGTTGGAGTGCGCCAGAATAATGCCGCTGAACGGCAGGGCGGAGATGCCTTCAGTGCCGTTGTAGTTGCCTTCCTGGGTCGCGGTCAGCAGCGGATGCAGCACCTTGATCGGCGCTTTGAACATCTCGACGAACTCCATAATCCCCTGGTTGGCGCGGCACAGGGCGCCGGAGTAACCGTAGGCGTCCGGATCGTTCTGCGCGTGGTTCTCCAGTTTACGGATATCCACTTTACCGACCAGCGCCGAGATGTCCTGGTTGTTTTCATCGCCCGGTTCGGTTTTGGCGATGGCGATCTGTTCCAGAATGGAAGGGCGCACCTTCACGACTTTAAATTTGGTGATGTCGCCGCCGAACTCATGCAGGCGTTTCGCCGCCCACGGCGACATGATAGTGCCGAGGTAGCGACTCGGGATGTTGAACTCTTTCTCCAGGATCGAGGCATCTTCCTGCGGGTTGAACAGGCACAGCGGATGATCGTTGACCGGGCTGCGCTCGCCATTGGCGCTGAGGGTGTAGATGGGCACGCGCTGCATCAACGCCTTAAGACGTTCTGCCAGCGAGGACTTACCGCCGCCCACCGGGCCCAGCAGGTAAAGGATCTGTTTCTTCTCTTCCAGGCCCTGCGCGGCGTGTTTCAGGTAAGAGACGATCTGTTCGATGGCCTCTTCCATGCCATAGAATTCCTCGAAGGCCGGATAGCGTGCGATCACGCGATTGGAGAACAGGCGCGACAGGCGTGATTCTAGCGCAGTGTCGACCATCACAGGTTCACCGATAGCCATCAGCAGACGTTCGGCCGCGTTGGCATAGGCACTGCGATCTTGCCGGCAAATGGTAAGAAATTCCTGCAGTGTGAACTCTTCGTCCTTGGCAGCTTCGTAGCGCTGGCGATAGTGGTCAAATATGTTCATGATGCCCGTCCTTTCGTTATTAGCACAGGTTAAAGAGAGCGTGTGATAGTGTTCTGGCCCCCGGAAGATGAGAATACGCCTGAGTACAGCAACCCGTATGCCAACTTGGTGCGCTTATTATCGCGAGTTGCGCTGTATGCCACTGGGCCCAGGATAAATTCGCCTTCTGATTTAAGCTTAGTTTGCTTGCCGGAAAATTTCCTGCCGCAGAAAAAGCTTTTTTTAAGTCATATCAATGACTCAGTTATTACCGTGTTAGCCAAATGCCTTGTCTGGCGCGGCCTGCGGGATAAAACGTCATCGTTCCGCCATGATTAATTCATAATTCCGCTATAAGTTATTCGATCTTGGTCGTTTTCTATTGTAAAGATTAGGCGCGCAACTAAATTTTCACATAAACTATTGCGGCTATTAACCCTGTAATTTATGGAAAAAGAACCAGTGAAGATTTCAAAACTCAAAACGCTAGCAATTATCGCTTCCGCAATGGTTTGTGCGCAAAGTGCTCAGGCGGGGACCTGGTCACTTGGCGCTGCCGCGCTGGTTAGCCCGGACGCGTATCGCGGTTATCAGGACCGCGTTTATCCGGTGCCCGTCATCGACTATGAAGGTGATGACTTCTACTTCCGTACTCTGACCGCCGGTTACTACCTGTGGAAAGATCAAGAAAACCAGCTGAGCATCATGGGTTACTACACGCCATGGGGCTACCGTCCGGGCGACAGCGACGACGATCGCATGAAGCGCCTCGACAAGCGTCGCGGCACGCTGATGGCCGGCCTGGCCTATTCGCACAACGCGGAGTGGGGCACTATCCGTACTACTTTCACCGGCGACACGCTGAACAACAGCAACGGGCTGGTGGGCGATGTGGCTTACCTGTACAAGTTTGATCTGGACGCATTGACGCTGGTCCCGGGCGTGGGCGTAATGTGGAACAGCAAGAACCAGAACAAATATTACTACGGCGTCAGCGCCAATGAATCCCGCCGCAGCGGCCTGGATAGCTACACCCCAGGCGATAGCTGGGCACCGTATCTCGAGCTGAGCGCCAATTACCAGATCAACAAGAGCTGGAACGCTTTCTTCGTCGGCCGCTATGTGAAGCTGTCGGATGAAGTAAAAGACAGTCCGATGGTGGATAAATCCTACACCGGTTTGTTGATGACGGGTGTGAGCTACACCTTCTAATCACGCATTGCACGATTATCGTGCATGGCGTGCATTAAAAAGGGGCGCAAGCGCCCCTTTTGCACATCTGCAGTGCGCTGCCGCGCACGATCCCTCAGGCTTTTTTACGGCTGCGGAAGGTGACTCCCAAACGGGCGGGTTGCTCGCCGGCGGCGATCAGCGGTTTGCTGACGCGCCCGGTCTCGATACAAACCATGGTCTTGTAACCGTCGTTCGGCATATCCCCCATGCTGCAGGAGAGTTCTGCGCCGGGGTTCCAGGCGATGACGTCGCTCATATGATGGTGGTGAACCTCGATGGTGCGTGCGAGCGCCGGATCGCGGATCTGGCTGAAGGCCTCCGGGCGAGTATAGACACGGTCGGTTTGGCCGACGAAGGTCACTTCACCTGCCTGACGTGCCTCTGCACCGCCCGCCACCTTGTCGATATAAGGCTCGCCCAGACCCGCCACGCTGACCCGTTCGATGTCGCCGACCTGGAAGTAGCTATGTAGCGCCGCCGTGGCCTGATAATCGCCGTGCGATTCCAGTTCGATCTCGCACTCTGCACCCAGTTTGAAGCGGGCAATCAGCGTGAAGGCGTGCGGCCACAGTTTTCGGGTCTGCTCATTGTCTTTCAGCGTGAAGGTCAGAATGACGCCGTTGTCATCTTCATCGTGCGCCGTCAGGCTCCAGGGCTGGTTACGGGCAAAGCCGTGGGAGGGTTGCGCCACTGGACCGAACCACGGCCAGCAGATCGGTACCCCACCGCGGATGGCCTTGCCTTTGGCAAACGGGGTATTGTTGCTGAGCCAAATTACCGGCTGCTCACCGCTGGGCTGCCAGGCCAGCAAATGGGCGCCCTGCAGCGCGACGGCCGCGCGCACTTTCGGGTGCGAGACCACCACCACGCCCAGCTCATCGAGCTGACGTTGGCTGATGTAAGGTGAAATCTGTTCGGAAACGGGCAGGGTGAAAATTTTCTCGTTCATTTCATGACCTATTGTTTGCCGGAGAGACAAATAAAAAAGGGCGACAAAAATGTCGCCCTCATTATCAGCTTAACATCATGCCATTACTTGGAGATGTGAGCGATCAGATCCAAAACCTTGTTGGAATAACCGGTTTCGTTGTCGTACCAGGAAACCAGCTTCACGAAGTTGTCGTTCAGTGCGATACCGGCTTTGGCATCGAACACGGAAGTCAGCACTTCGCCGTTGAAATCGGTGGAAACCACGTCGTCTTCAACGTAGCCCAGAACGCCTTTCATAGAACCTTCAGCGGCGTCTTTGATGGCTTTCTTGATTTCTTCGTAGGTAGCCGCTTTTTCCAGACGTACGGTCAGGTCAACAACGGATACGTTAGGCGTCGGTACGCGGAACGCCATACCGGTCAGTTTGCCTTTCAGCTCTGGCAGAACCACGCCAACCGCTTTCGCTGCGCCGGTAGAAGAAGGGATGATGTTCTGGGATGCGCCGCGGCCGCCGCGCCAGTCTTTGTGGGACGGGCCATCAACGGTTTTCTGAGTAGCGGTGGTCGCGTGAACGGTGGTCATCAGACCTTCAACGATACCGAAGTTGTCGTTGATGACTTTAGCCAGTGGCGCCAGGCAGTTGGTGGTGCAAGAGGCGTTGGACACGATGTCCTGGCCGGCATATTTGTCAAAGTTAGCGCCGCGCACGAACATTGGGGTCGCATCTTTGGATGGACCAGTCAGAACCACTTTTTTAGCGCCGGCGGTGATGTGTTTACGCGCGGTTTCGTCGGTCAGGAAGATACCGGTCGCTTCAGCAACCACGTCAACGCCTACTTCGTTCCACTTCAGGTTAGCCGGGTCTTTCTCTGCGGTAACACGGATGGTTTTGCCGTTAACAACCAGGTGGCCGTCTTTAACTTCTACCGTACCGTTGAAACGGCCGTGAGTAGAGTCATACTTCAGCATGTAAGCCATGTACTCTGCGTCCAACAGGTCGTTGATTGCAACGATCTCGATGTCAGAACGCTCTTGAGCAGCACGGAAAACAATGCGACCGATACGGCCAAAACCGTTGATACCTACTTTGATAGTCATATATTCCACCAGCTATTTGTTAGTGAATAAAAGGTTGGTTGTAAAATTACAAAAACCTTACCCAGCGTCAAGCGGAATCGTGTCAATTCTTGCGGCAAGTCAAACCAGAAGGGTGGTTTTGCACGCTTATTGCACAGTCCATTTGCGCTTGGCCTCATCCGTTATATGGGGACAAGCCGCCAAGTATAAAGTCAGCATACGCAAGATGTGTGATCGCTATCACATATCATCGTGACGTAGCCTTTATGGGCTACAGTTTAGGCCAAAAACCCCTGCAGCGGTGTTAATTTTTTGTTATTATTAATCATTGTTTTCGTTGACATTATCCACATTCAGAGATAAGCACAAATGGCTAAAGAGACAACCCCCGGTCATCCGGTCACGGAACTGAATGAAATCCAACGTTATGTGACGCAACAGCGTGGTACCGAAGCGCCGTTCAGCGGCAAATTGCTGCACAACAAGCGCGAGGGCGTGTACCATTGCCTGTGCTGCAACCAGCCGCTGTTCTATTCCGAAACCAAATACGATTCCGGCTGCGGTTGGCCGAGTTTTTATGAGCCGGTTTCCGCCGATGCAATCCGCTATCTTGATGATAATTCGCATAATATGCATCGTGTTGAAATCCGCTGCGGCCACTGCGACGCGCACCTGGGGCACGTTTTCCCCGATGGCCCGCAGCCGACAGGCGACCGCTACTGCGTCAACTCCGCCTCGCTGAGTTTCACCGATGGCGAAAATGGCGACCAAACGGCCGGTTAAGTGGTAATTTAACTAACAAAATCGATTCAGCTAATTATTCATCCGTAAGCGAGAAGGGCTCTGATGGACGTGAAAGATCTGATTGCGGCGATGACGCCCGAGATATACCAGCGCCTGGTACTGGCGGTTGAGCTGGGTAAATGGCCGGACGGCGTGGCGCTGACGCCGGAGCAGAAAGAAAATAGCCTGCAGGCGGTGATGCTGTGGCAGTCGATGCACAACGTCGATCCGCAGCACATGAGCATCGGTACCGACGGGCAGATTGTGATGAAGAGCAAGCAAGAGCTGAAACAGCAGTTCGTTGCCGAGCCGCTGGCCAAACTCAAACCGCAGTAACGCGACCCTAAAGCGGGGCGATGTCGCCATCGCCCCGTCGACTCAACGTTTTTCGCCCTTAATCCCCAACGATTCCGCCAGCTGCTGTGCCAGCCGGTTGTTGTCGTCCGCGCCGTATTCCCAGAACATCGCACCGCCTAATCCCTGGCTTTTGATGTATTCGGCCTTGATGGCCACCGAACGCGGGTTCTCGTAGGAGATGGCAAACAGCGGCTTGCCTTCGGCGGATTGCAGCGTCAAGTATGGCACTTTGGCGTCGTCATCCCAGTGTTCGCGAAAACGATGCTGCGGATCGTTGAGCAATTTGCTGACGATATCGTGGTATTTAAAGTAAGTGTCTTTGCTGAGATCCAATCCCAGCGTGCGGAACAGGGCGGTTTCGCGCGCGCTGAAGTCAGGCTGCGTCACCGGATGCTTGGCGGCGTCCGGTTTGTCCCAGTCGATGCCCGCCTCGGTCGCCCGTTTCGGCACCCGGCCGTAGAAACCGATGCCCAGGTTCATCTGTGCCGGTTTCAGTCCGGCAGCCAGATAATGCTTTACCACGAAATCGGCGCTGTAGCGGTCGGCGGCCGCCACGGTTGGCCAACGCGTTGAATCGTACAGGTTGGCATTGAAGTACTGTGTGCCGTAAGCCATGTCGTAAGTCATCAGATTGATGTAGTCGAGGTAAGGGGCAATGCTTTTCACATCGACCCATTCCTGTGGGCTTTTGACGTTGGCCCCGACGGCGATGGTTAACAGCTTGCCTTGCCCCAGCGCTTGGTGAAGCTCTTTCAGCAGCAGGGTGAAGTTATCGCGATCCGCCGGTTGGCTTTCCACCAGCCCCCAGGCGCCGTTCACCGGGTATTCCCAGTCCAGATCGATCCCATCCAGCCGGTACTGTGCGATCACCTGCAGCGCGGAGCGAATGAATATCGCCCGGTTTTCCGCGGTAGCGGCGGCGGCGGAGAAACCGCGTGCGCCCCAGCCACCGACCGACAGCAGCACTTTCAGCTCGGGGTTCTGTTTGCGCAGCACCGGCAGCCGTTGCAGATCGGCCGTGACTTTCGGCGACAGGTAGATCTGGTGGCGGCGAGCGGGGTCTTTCAGCGCCGCATTGGTTTCGTCTTTCTCGCCGTTGTAGATCAGGCCGAACGAATAGTTGAGGTGGGTGATTTGCGTGACGTCCAGCTTATCGATATCGCCACCGGGGCCGGCGGTGACGTCGCCGCCGCCGTTGAAGTAGCCGACGGAGAGATAGGCCGCCTGGGCCGTGCTTGCGCCAGCCATAGCCAATTGCACCGCCGCCAGCAAAGGCAGCAGTTTTCGGGTTATTTTCATGTCAGTCTCCTTGTGGTCGGCAAGGCCGACCGTACCGCCAGGGGCGGGCACAATAAAGCCGGGCTCAGTGGGCCCCGGATGCGTATAACCGATTGACGCCAAAAGCGTCGCAGTCATAACAGCAAAAGCGCCTGCCGGTCACAAGCCGTTGGGGAAGAAGAAAGGCGGTATTGTGAGCAGCGTCGATAATTTCGCCGCCGCGCAGAGAGGGCGCCGGTGGCGCACGAGCGGATTTAGTTGGCGAGAAACTGTGACAGGGTAACTAGCTGCGCGCCGGCGCGCGCCATGTCCTGCAGCGCTCGCTCACTGTCGTCCGGCTGCAGATTCACGCCGCGGCAGCCGTCGACGATCACTTGCGTCGGATAGCCGGCAGCCAGCGCATCCAGCACGCTGAACTTCACGCAGTAGTCGGTCGCCAGGCCCATGACAGCCAACCGCCGGACGCCCTGCGATTGCAGCCAGCCGTGGAGTTCGGTTTGCGCACGGTGGCCGTTATCGAAGAACGCGCTGTAGCTGTCGATGTTCGTATCTTGCCCTTTGCGAAAGACGGCATTGATGTGTTGCCGCTGTAACTGGGGATGAAAATCGGCGCCGTGGCTCCCTTGCACGCAGTGCACCGGCCACCACACCTGCGGCAGGCCTTCCAGCTCACCGAGAGTGCCGACCTGCGCATCGGAGTTCACCGCAAAGCTGCGGTGATTGGCGGGGTGCCAGTCCTGGCTGGCCACCACCGGCTCTCCCCGCGCCAGGCAGGCGGCGATCGCCTGATTGGCGACCGGGATGACGGCGTCGCCCGCCGTGACCGCCAGCGCGCCGCCGGGGCAGAAGTCGTTTTGCAGATCGATCAACAACAGGGCCGTTTTCATCGCCGCTCCAGAGTTCAGTCGATTAACCGTTGATGCTCAGCTCGCCGCGCAGATCTTGCTGCATCAGGGCGCGGATTTGTTCCGGCGTCAGCGGCTGGCTCAACAGATAGTGCAGCTTGGTCAGGGCGGCTTCCACCGTCATGTCGAAACCGCTGATAACCCCGGCGTGCGCCAGCGCGTTGCCGGTGGCGTAGCCTTCCATATTGACGCGCCCGGAGATGCACTGCGTCAGGTTGACCACCACGATGCCGCGTTCGGAGGCCGCACGCAACTCGTCGATCAGCTCGGCCTTCTGCGGCGCGTTGCCGACGCCGTAGGAACGCAGGATCAGCGCCTTGACCGGCTGCAGCAGGAAGTTACGCACCACCGCGCCGGAAATGCCCGGATAGATAGTGACCACGCCGATCGGCTGCGGCGTGATGTCGTGCACTCGTAACCCGCCGTTGCAAGTCGGGCTGTCGATGCCGTGCTGGCGACGAATGTGGATACCGGCTTCCAGCAGCGGCGGCAGGTTGGGTGAAGCGAAAGCGTCGAAGCCGTCGGCATGCGCCTTGGTGGTGCGGTTGCCGCGGAACAGCTTGTTGTTGAAGAACAGGCTGACTTCGTTCACCGGATGGTTGGCTGCCAGGTACAATGCATTCAGCAAATTGGTTTGGCCATCGGAGCGCAGCTCCGCCAGCGGAATCTGCGAGCCGGTGACGATCACCGGCTTAGCCAGGTTCTCCAGCATGAAGGAAAGCGCCGAGGCGGTGAACGCCATGGTGTCGGTGCCGTGCAGGATCACGAAGCCGTCGTAGCGATCGTAGTTCTGCTTGATGTCGTCGGCGATGTGCTGCCAGTCTTCCGGCGTCATGTCCGAAGAGTCAATCAATGGCGCGTATTCATGAATGGTGAAATCCGGCATTTCCGGCCGATGGAATTCCGGCATCAGCGCCAGTTGGCGCTGCAGGTGGCCGGAAACCGGGATATAGCCGTGATCGGAGCGCTGCATGCCGATGGTGCCGCCGGTGTAGGCGACGTAAATGGATTTCTTTTGCATGGTCATGATTTTAACAAAGATAAGATGGGCTGAATTATAGGGGCATGGCGGCAGAAAAAAAGCCCGGCGATGGCCGGGCTGTAGAATTATTTGTTAGCGGACTTCTCCGCAGGTCAGACAGATCGCGTAGCGGTTCTGCGGATCGTTCAAGTTATTGAACAAACCCGGCTGCTCTTTCACCGCATTGGCGACCGAGGCCAGCGGGGCAGGCAGCATGGCCTGAATCGCCGCTGGCAGCATGGCGTGAATGGAAACGCCGAACTGGCTGAGCACCATATCGCTCAGGCTCGGGGTGTCGACGAACCAGTCGAGCTGCCACTGTTGCAGTTTCGCCAGCTCAGCGGCTTTCTTCACCGCGTCGTCGAAATCGCCCAACTGATCGACCAGGCCGTTGGCCTTGGCGTCGCTGCCGAGCCACACGTGGCCCTGCGCGATTTGGTCAACCTGCTGCGGGGTCATCTTGCGTGATTTGGCGACCAGATCGAGGAAGTTCTTATACCCGTTTTCGATATTCAGCTGCATCATCTGCGAGAACTCCTGCGGCAACGCCTTGGTGACCGCGATATCGGCCAGCGGCGATGTCGCCACGCCGTCGGTGTGCACGCCCAGCGTATCCAGGGTTTTCTCGTAGGTATTGATGATGCCGAAAATACCGATGGAGCCGGTCAGCGTGCTCGGGCTGGCGATGATGTAGTCGGCCGGCGTCGAGACCCAGTAACCGCCCGACGCGGCCATGCCGCCCATCGACACCACCACCGGTTTGCCGGCGGCGCGCACGGCGGCCAGCTCGGAGCGGATCACTTCGGACGCGCTGACGCTGCCGCCAGGGCTGTTGACGCGGAACACCACGGCTTTGACGGCCGGATCCAGACGGGCCTGACGCAGCTCGGCGGCGGTGGTGTCGCCCCCAACGTTGCCCGGCGTCTGCGGGCCGTCCATGATGGCGCCGTTGGCGAACACCACGGCGATCTTGCCACCCTGGTTGGCGTCCGGCTTCGGCTGGTAGTCGTAGATGCTGATGGCGTTGAAATCGTTCGCCTGTTTGTCCCAGCCGAAGGTTTTGACCAGCTGATTTTCGATCGCGGTGCGCGACGCCAGCTCGTCCACCAGCTTATTGTCCAGCGCATAGCGGGCGGTGTCGCCGCCTGCCGCCTGCAGGCCGCTCAGCACGCCGGCGGCGCCGGGGAACAGCTGCTGCGGCGTCAGCTGCCGGTTGGCCGCCACGGTTTCCAGATAGTTCTGCCACAGGCCGCCAATCCAGCGGCTGTCCGCTTCACGCGCCGCCGGGGACATGTCGTCGCGGATCAGCGGTTCGACCGCCGATTTATAGGTGCCGACGCGGAAGATATTGGTGGTGACCTTGAGCATGTCCAGCAACGACTTGTAATACAAGTTGTTGGTGGCGAAACCGTGCAGATCGACCGCGCCCTGCGGCGACAGGTAGACCTTGTTGGCGTAGCTGGCCAGGTAGTATTGCGTTTGATTGTAACTGTCGCCGATGGCGAAGATCGGTTTGCCGCTGTCGCGGAACTCGCGCAGCGCTTTGCCGATATAGCGCAGCGACGGCTGATCGGCACCGGCAAAGTCATTCAGCTGCAACACCATGCCGGTAATGTTTTTGTCGTCTTTGGCCTTGCGGATGCTGTCGACTACGTCGAACAGCGAGTTTTCCTGCAGGCGGCTGCTGGAGGCGCCCAACAGTTCGCGGCCCCATTGCCGCACTCGGTTGTTTACCGAAGGCTGATCGACCACCACGCCGCTTAAATCGACCAGCAGCGCGCCGCGCGCCGGGGCCGTCGAGGTGGAGGAACTTTGGAAGGACAGATAGATGCCGACCCCAACCAGGATCAGCAAGACCAGGAACAGGTTAAGGATCAGTTCCCTGATAAAATTCAGCAGACGCCATGTCCACCGGAAAATGCCGGCAATAATTTGCCACAATGTGCGCATGTGCTCTCCAACAAGAGTCGAGAATGTTCCGCTATCCTAATGAGCGGCCGGGTAAATGTCAGCTTTAAATCGTGGCACACAGACGCTATCGCCGAGGCTGTAACTCGTCGTTTAGCTATGTTAACGTGGCCGGAATGAAAATTGTTATCAGGAGTTTACGATGGATGCTCTGGATCTTTTATTGAATCGTCGCTCGGCTTCGCGCCTGGCGGAACCGGCGCCGGCGGGGGAAGTGCGCCAAAATATCATCAACGCGGGCCTGCGTGCACCCGATCACGGCGCGCTGCAGCCGTGGCGTTTCGTGATGATCGAGAATCAGGGCCTGGAACGCTTCAGTCAGCTGCTGCAGGCGGCGGCGAAGCAGGATCAGCTGGACGAGGCGGCGATCGAAAAAGCCACCAAGGCGCCGTTCCGCGCACCGCTGATCATCACCGTCATCGCGCACTGCACGGAAGAGACCAAAGTGCCGCGCTGGGAGCAGGTGGTTTCCGCCGGTTGCGCCGTGCAGGCGATGCAGATGGCGGCGCTGGCGCAGGGCTTTAACGGCATCTGGCGCACCGGCGCCTGGACCGAGCATGCGCTGGTGCGTGAAGCCTTCGGTTGCCGCGCGCAGGACGAGATCGTCGGCTTCCTCTATCTGGGGACGCCGCAGCTGAAGGCTGCCACCAAGGTGACGCCGCCGGACAGCACGCCTTTCGTCAGCTATTTCTGAGTTTTTTCCAACGGGGCGCGGTGAAAATGCGCCAAACCCCGCAAAATTGCATGGTTTCTGAGCAGGCCGTTCGCTTATCGGCGGCCCGCTCTTATCAATCCCCTCGGCAAGCGCTACCCTATGTTATCTTGAGTGCCGTTACCGAAGGGAGTGGACTATGACATCGCCAGCGATCCGTTTAACCCAGTACAGCCATGGCGCTGGCTGCGGCTGCAAAATCTCACCGAAAGTTCTCGAAACCATCCTGCATAGCGAGCGGGAAAAGTTTGTCGATCCGCGCCTGCTGGTCGGCAATGAAACCCGCGACGATGCGGCGGTGTACGACATTGGCAACGGCGTCGGTATCATCAGCACCACCGACTTCTTCATGCCGATCGTCGACGATCCATTCGATTTCGGCCGCATTGCGGCTGCCAACGCCATCAGCGACGTGTACGCCATGGGCGGCAAACCGATCATGGCGATCGCCATTCTCGGCTGGCCGATCGCCAAGCTGCCGCCGGAGGTGGCGCAGCAGGTGATCGACGGCGGCCGTTTCGCCTGCCAGCAGGCGGGGATCGCGCTGGCCGGTGGCCATTCTATCGATGCACCGGAACCTATTTTCGGCCTGGCGGTGACCGGCGTGGTCAATACCGAGCGGGTGAAGAAAAACAGCGCGGCACAGGCCGGATCAAAACTTTATCTGACCAAGCCGTTGGGCATCGGTGTGCTGACGACCGCCGAGAAGCAAAGCAAGCTGCGCCCTGAGCATCAGGGCCTGGCGACTGAAGTGATGTGTCGCCTGAATAAACCGGGTGCTGATTTTGCCGAGGTGGCGGGCGTCACGGCGATGACCGACATCACCGGCTTTGGCCTGCTGGGCCACCTGAGCGAGGTATGCCAGGGCTCCGGTCTGCAGGCGACGGTCTGGTTTGATCGGGTGCCGAAACTGCCGGACGTTGAGGCGTATATCGCCGAGGGCTGTGTGCCGGGCGGCACCGGGCGCAACTTCGACAGCTATGGCCATCTGGTGGGCGAGATGAGCGATTTGCAGCGCCAGCTGCTGTGCGATCCGCAAACCTCCGGCGGCTTGCTGTTGGCGGTATTGCCGGAGGCGGAAGCGCAGGTGCTGGCGATTGCCGAACAGCACGGTATCACGCTCAATGCTATCGGTGAATTGCATGTGGCATCGGCCGATAAGCCGCTGATCGAGGTCGCGTAGTGTCCAACATGCAAGGAAGGGCGGACAGCGACGATTACCAACGCATTTTCCTGCAGGACGTGCCGCTGATTGACGTGCGCGCACCGATCGAGTTTCAGCAGGGCGCCTTCGCTCAGGCACTGAATCTGCCGCTGATGATCGACAGCGAACGCCAGGCGGTCGGCACCTGCTATAAGCAGCATGGGCAACAAGCGGCGATCGCGCTCGGCCACAGCCTGGTGAACGGCAAACTGCGCGAACAGCGCACCGCCGCCTGGCTGGCGGCCTGCGCAGAGCGGCCCGAAGGCTATATTTACTGCTTCCGCGGCGGGCTGCGCTCGCAGCTGGTGCAGCAATGGCTGCATGAGGCCGGCGTCGAGTACCCGCGTATCATTGGCGGTTATAAGGCGCTGCGCAATTATTTGCTCGGCGTGCTGGCGCAAAGCGCGGCATTGCCGATGGCCCTGGTGGGCGGCAATACCGGCAGCGGCAAGACGTTGCTGGTCAACGAACTGGCCGACGGCGTCGATCTGGAAGGCGTGGCGCGCCATCGCGGTTCATCTTTTGGTCGAACGCTGGCGGGCCAGAGCTCGCAGATCGATTTTGAGAATCGTCTGGCTGTGTTATTGCTGAAAAAACAGCATGGTGGCAGCCGCCGTTGGGTGCTGGAAGACGAAGGGCGGATCATCGGCAGCAACAATCTGCCGCTGCCGCTGTTCAATGGGATGCAGCAGGCGCCGGTGGCGGTGATCGACGATCCGTTCGACATTCGTCTGGCGCGTCTGCAGGCGGAATATATCGACGGCATGCGCGAACAGTTCGAACAGGCCTATGGTGTGGAAGACGGCTGGCGACAGTACGACGACTATCTGCACCACGGCCTGTTCGCCATACGCCGCCGCCTGGGGCTGGAACGCTTCCAGCAGCTGACGCAACGACTGGAAGCGGCGCTGCGGGCACAGCGGCTCAGCGGCCAGGGCGAGGCGCACCGTGAATGGTTGGCGCCCCTGTTGCAGCAGTACTACGATCCGATGTATTGCTATCAGTTGGAAAAGAAAGCCCAGCGGATTGTCTTCCGTGGGAACTATGCAGAAGTAAGAGAATTCTTGATGACGTTCAGCCAGAAAAACGGTGAATAATGCGACTGTTCATAGCCGAGAAACCGAGTTTGGCGCGCGCCATTGCCGACGTCTTGCCCAAGCCGCATCGCCGCGGCGACGGGTATATCGCCTGCGGTAACAACGACGTGGTGACCTGGTGCGTCGGCCACCTGTTGGAGCAGGCTCAGCCTGACGCTTATGACAGCCGCTATGCGCGCTGGTCGTTGGCGGATCTGCCGATCATTCCCGAAAAATGGCGGTTGCAGCCGCGTCCTTCGGTCAGTAAACAGCTCAACGCCATTAAAAAGTTGCTGCTTGAAGCCGATGAAGTGGTTCACGCCGGCGACCCGGATCGCGAAGGGCAACTGCTGGTGGATGAGGTGCTGGACTACCTGGATTTGACGGCGGAGAAGCGCCAGAACGTGCGCCGCTGTCTGATCAACGATCTCAACCCGCAGGCGGTGGAGCGCGCGGTCGAGCGTCTGCGCGACAACCGAGACTTTATCCCGCTGTGCGTGTCTGCGCTGGCACGTTCGCGCGCCGACTGGCTGTACGGCATCAATATGACCCGCGCTTATACGCTGCTGGGCCGCAACGCCGGTTACGACGGTGTGCTGTCGGTGGGCAGGGTGCAGACGCCGGTGCTGGGATTGGTGGTGCGGCGCGATGAAGAGATCGAAAACTTCGTGCCGAAAGATTTCTTTGAGGTCAAGGCGCACATCGTTACGCCGAAAGAAGAACGCTTCGTGGCGCTGTGGCAACCCAGCGACTCCTGCGAACCTTATCAGGATGAAGAGGGGCGTTTGCTGCACCGGCCGTTGGCGGAGCACGTGGTCAAGCGCATCGAGGGCCAGCCGGCGCTGGTCACGTCCTATAACGATAAACGGGAATCAGATACTGCGCCGCTGCCGTTTTCGCTCTCCACGCTGCAAATTGAAGCGGCCCGGCGTTATAACCTCAGCGCCCAACAGGTGCTGGACGTTTGCCAGCGGCTGTACGAAACCCATAAATTGATCACCTATCCGCGTTCCGACTGTCGCTACCTGCCGGAAGAACATTTCGCTGGCCGCCATGCGGTGCTGAACGCCATCAGCGTGCACCAGCCTGAACTGTACCCGCAGCCGGTGATCGACAGCGATCGCCGCAACCGCTGCTGGGACGACAAAAAGGTCGATGCGCACCACGCTATCATTCCTACCGCCCGTGCCGGCAAGATTAACCTGACGCAGGATGAACGGAACGTGTATGGGCTGGTGGCGCGCCAGTATCTGATGCAGTTTTGTCCGGATGCGGTGTTCCGCAAATGCGTGATCGAGCTGGATATCGCCGGCGGCAAATTCATCGCCAAGGCGCGTTTCCTGGCGGAGGCCGGTTGGCGTACGCTGCTGGGCAGCAAGGAACGCGACGAGGAAAATGAGGGCGCACCGTTGCCGGTGGTGGCTAAAGATGATGAGCTGCTGTGTGAGCGCGGTGAAGTGGTGGAGCGCCAGACGCAGCCCCCGCGGCCGTTTACCGACGCCAGCCTGTTGTCGGCCATGACCGGCATCGCGCGCTTCGTACAAGATAAAGCGCTAAAGAAAATACTGCGGGCGACCGATGGTTTAGGTACGGAAGCGACGCGAGCGGGGATCATCGAATTGCTGTTCAAACGGGCGTTTCTGTACAAGAAGGGACGCTATATTCACTCCAGCGAAACCGGGCGCGCGTTGATTCACTCGCTGCCGGATCTTGCTGCGCGTCCTGATATGACGGCAAACTGGGAAGCCACGCTGACGCAAATCAGCGAGAAATCCTGCCGTTATCAGGACTTTATGCAGCCGTTGGTCGGCACGTTGCAAGAGCTGATTTATCAGGCCAAGCAGAGCCGGGCGAGCATGGCATTTCGTGGATTGCCGCCGCCGCCCTCCAGCGGGGGCAAAAAACGCAGGAAAAGCGCCGGCAAGGCGCAGGAGAAAAGTGAATGAAGCGTGGACTCAATGGGGTGCTGGCTGCCGCTGCCCTGGCGTATTGCGGCCTGGCGGCCGCCAACCGGGGCGATGTGGACGTGGTGTTGCCGGTTTCGCCGGAGATTTGGGGGACGGCGAAAAACGGCGCCAATTCGCCACCGGCGCAACCCTGCAACCGCTGTTGCGTCTACCAGAATCAAAACTATTCCGAAGGCGCGGTGCTCAAAGTCGAAGGCGAAGTGCTGCAGTGTGTGCGTGAGCCTAACACTATCGGCACCAACCCCTTGATTTGGGTGCGATTAAAGAAGTGACCATGTAACCTATCGCCGCGCTCAGCGCGCATCGCCTTGCGCGGCGATATAGTCCGCCAGCAGTGGAATGTCGGCCGGGGCCAGGGTATATTCCTGCGCCTGTTGCGGCGTGACCCACACCAGCGCTGAGTGACAATGCAGCTGCAATTCACCGGAGAACTCCGCGACTCGCCAGGCGTGTAGCCGGATGAGGCGTTCGCCTTGCCGCCACTGATTGCTGCCTACATAGTTGCCGATACGGGCGCAAATCCCCAATTCTTCATCCAGTTCGCGCGCCAGCGCCTGCGGTTGGCTTTCACCCGGCTCAACTTTGCCGCCGGGAAACTCCCACAGACCGGCCTGATCGCTGTCTGCGCCGCGCTGGGCCAGCAAAATGCGGCCATTTTTTTCCAGAATGGCGGCCACCACGTCGATAATTTTCATTGGCTTCACAGAGTAAAACCCCGGCGAGCGCCGGGGTGATGGGGTTACAGCGTAAATTCCGCCCAGACCGGTGCATGGTCGGAAGGTTTCTCCATACCACGGGTTTGGTAATCGATGCCGGTGGCGATGCAGCGCGAAGCCAGCGGGGTGCTGGCGAGCAGCAGATCGATACGCAGGCCGCGGTTGTCGTCGAACCCTTTGGAGCGGTAGTCGAACCACGAGAATTCGTCGCTGCGCCCCGGGTTGGCGTGGCGGTAGGTATCCACCAGGCCCCAGTTCAGCAGGCGGTCCATCCATTCACGCTCTTCCGGCAGGAAGGAGCATTTACCGGTGCGCAGCCAGCGTTTGCGGTTGTCTTCGCCGATGCCGATATCGTAATCGCTGGGGCTGATATTCATGTCGCCCATGATCAGCACCGGGGATTCTGCCGACAGCTGTTGCTCCAGGTAATTTTGCAGGTCCTGATAAAACCGCGTTTTAGCCGGGAATTTGATCGGATGGTCGCGGCTTTCACCTTGCGGGAAGTAGCCGTTGATCACCGTCAGCGTGCCCTGTGGCGTAGCCAGATCGGCCATGATGATGCGACGCTGCGCATCTTCTTCATCGGTCGGGAAACCGCGGCGCACGGCCAGAGGCTCCTCTTTGGTCAGCAGCGCCACGCCGTAATGGCCTTTTTGCCCGTGATAGAATACGTGGTAGCCGTGTTGGCTGACGTCTTCCAATGGGAACATGTCATCGTGAACTTTGGTTTCCTGCAGACCGATCACGTCGGGCTGGTGCTGTTCGATAATTGCCGCCAGCTGATGCGGACGCGCGCGCAGTCCATTGATATTAAAAGAGACAAACTTCATGAGCGGTGCCGTTTTCACGAGAAAAATGTGCTGTGATAGTAGCAGAGTTTGGCGGGAAATGTAACGCAGACAGCGGCGGGACCGCTGACTGCGCAGCGGGTTTATTTCGCCCAGCGGTCGTAATTTTTAGGTTGATAGTCGTCAAACTGTTGCAGCAGCGTTTGTGCCGATTCACTGATGTGCAGGGTACCGAGATAGTCGTGGCGCATGAAACCCTGATCGGCGACGTGCTCGAGGAACTGGCTCAGTGGGCGGTAGAATCCGTTGACGTTCAGCAGGCCGACCGGCTTGTTGTGATAGCCGATTTGCCCCCAGGTCCAGATTTCAAACAGCTCTTCCAGCGTGCCGATGCCGCCGGGCAGGGCGATAAAACTGTCCGCCAGCGCCGCCATACGGGCTTTGCGCGTATGCATATCGGGTACCACTTCCAGTTCGGTCAGGCCGCGATGCGCCGTTTCCGCTTCCACCAGGCGCTCGGGGATAATGCCGACAGCTTCACCGCCCGCTGCCAACACCGCGTCTGCCACGATCCCCATCAATCCTTTTTTGCCGCCGCCGTAGATTAAACGGCGCCCCTGAGCGGCCAGCAGCTGCCCCAGTTGACGAGCCTGCTCGGCATAAGCGGGATTGACGCCCTCACTGGCGCCACAAAAAACGCAAATATTGTTTCGCATCCACCTGTTCCTTACTGCACTAAAGAAGCCAGTGGTATAGCGAATTGTCGGCCGGAGTTCAAGTTACGGCTGGGAGAGAGGAATAAAACGGCTGGGTGAAAGCGGCGATAAGGGGAGATAAATTGAGTTTATTGATACGAGAACATTGGATGCAACGAGTTTTAAGTAGGGTTTGGATTTTTCTGCAAGAGATGGTGGTGGGGGAAGGATGATTCGTCGCTGTGCGACTCACCCTGCGGGCCGCGCTGAAGCGCGTTGTCTCACTGCGTGAGACTCGAACCTTGGTCGAAGCTTCTCATCCTTCCCCAATACGGAACATTATGGAGGCGATGTGCTTTTAATTCGGTTTGGGGATTTCTGCAAGAGATGGTGGTGGGGGAAGGATGATTCGTCGCTGTGCGACTCACCCTGCGGGCCGCGCTGAAGCGCGTTGTCTCACTGCGTGAGACTCGAACCTTGGTCGAAGCTTCTCATCCTTCCCCAATACGGAACATTATGGAGGCGATGTGCTTTTAATTCGGTTTGGGGATTTCTGCAAGAGATGGTGGTGGGGGAAGGATGATTCGTCGCTGTGCGACTCACCCTGCGGGCCACGCTGAAGCGCGTTGTCTCACTGCGTGAGACTCGAACCTTGGTCGAAGCTTCTCATCCTTCCCCAATACGGAATATTATGGAGGCGATGTGTTTTTAATTCGGTTTGGGGATTTTTGCAAGAGATGGTGGTGGGGGAAGGATTCGAACCTTCGAAGTCTGTGACGGCAGATTTACAGTCTGCTCCCTTTGGCCGCTCGGGAACCCCACCATGGTATTCATGGATTTACAAATTGTTGTTCTGGTTTTATCCAGAAGAAACCTGGCCGGTTTCTTTACTGCGTCTTCGCTCCTGGCGGAGAGAAGATGGTGGTGGGGGAAGGATTATTCGTCACTTCGTTCCTCACCCTTTGGGCCGCGCTAAAGCGCGTTATCCTTCCCTTTCTGACTCGCTTAAACTCAGTGCGTATCAGCAACGAAAAGATGGTGGTGGGGGAAGGATTCGAACCTTCGAAGTCAGTGACGGCAGATTTACAGTCTGCTCCCTTTGGCCGCTCGGGAACCCCACCATATACATGGCTATTTAACTGGCCTTGCTTGCGAGAGCGCTGTCTCGGTAAGCGGGGCGCATCATATCAAATGAAGCGGATGTGTAAAGCATTGAAATGCAGAAAATGAATCGTTTGCCGTTTTTTTATTCTTGGCGGTGCATCCCTGAACGAAATGCACCGATTTATTGAGCGATTACAGAATAACGGTGCGGTTGCCGTAGACGAAGACGCGCTGCGCCAACACCTGATAAAGCGCGCGGCTGAGCACGTTTTTCTCTACGTCGCGGCCGGCGCGCATCATATCCTCGGCGGAATAGGTGTGATCGACGTGGATCACGTCCTGCATGATGATCGGGCCTTCGTCGAGATTGTCGTTAACGTAGTGGGCGGTGGCGCCGATGATTTTTACCCCGCGCTCATAGGCCTGGTGATAAGGGCGTGCGCCGATAAACGCCGGCAGGAACGAATGGTGAATGTTGATCACCTGGTTCGGATAATGTTGCACGAAGGCCGGCGTCAGCACGCGCATATATTTGGCCAACACCACGTAATCCGGCTGATATTGATCGATCTTGGCCGTCATTTCGCGGTCATGCTGCTCCCGCGTCAAGCCTTCGTGGCTCACCAGATGGAAAGGAATATCGAAACGCTCCACCAGCGTTTGCAGCGTGTCGTGGTTGCCGATCACGGCGGCAATTTCAACGTCGAGGCCACCATAGGCGCTTTTCATCAACAGATCGCCCAGGCAGTGGGCCTCTTTGGTGACCAGCACCACGATGCGCCGGCGCCCGGTGCTGTGCAGCTCGCGCAGCGAACCTTCCGGCAGCGCGCTGTCCAGATCGGCCAGCAACGTGTTGTCGTTGAAAATGCCTTCCAGCTCGGTGCGCATAAAGAAACGCCCGGTGCGGTGATCGACGAACTCATTATTCTGGACGATATTGAGTTCGTGCTTGTAACAGATGTTGGTGATCTTGGCGATCAGCCCTTTGGCGTCCGGGCAGATGGTGCGTAACACTTTTCGTTGTACATTTTGGTGTGGCATGGGTTTGAGGATCCTGTCTGATACTGAACGGCCTGTCTGCGCAGGCGTAAACGTGAAGCGCCGGCCGGTTAGCGCCCGCAGCACTTCTTATATTTTTTCCCTGAGCCACAGGGACACATCGCATTTCTGCCGGGCTGGGGTTTGGTACCGTCGATATAATACCAACGTTGATCGCGACGAAGGAAGCGTGAGCGCTCATGCATCGCTTGCGGTTCGCCGCTTTCGCCATCGGTAAAACGGGCGATGAATTCGACGAAGCCTTCATCCGGCTCATGACCGGCTTTCTCTTCCACGACCGTCAGGCCCAGCCATTCGGTATTCTTAAAACTGTCGACGATTGCATTGCGCCACGCTTCGGCACCGCAGTCGGGGTGCCAGGTGGCGATCAGATAGTCGACGTTATGACTCACGTAGGCGGTGAAGCGTGAACGCATCAGCTGGCCGGGCGTCGGCGCTGGCTGATTGCCGCTGATAAAAGGGGCGCAGCACGCGTTATACGCCAGTCCGCTGCCGCATGGGCATAATTCGGGCAAAATAACTCCTGAGAACACGAGGCAGAAAATGAATTTAGCGCATATGTTACCTAACAATATTCGTCAGTGACAATCTACCCTGAAAGCAGAGAACACCTTTCACCCTGAGGATGGCGCGATGCGGCAAATCAAGATCGGACTGGCGCTGGGAGCGGGCTCGGCCAAAGGCTGGGCGCACATCGGCGTGATCAATGCGATAAAGAAATTGGGGATTGAGGTTGATGTCGTTGCCGGCTGTTCTGTCGGCGCGTTGGTGGGCGCGGCGTTCGCCAGCCATCGTCTGCCGGCGATGGAGCAGTGGGTGCGATCGTTCAGCTATTGGGACGTCATTCGCCTGATGGATTTTTCCTGGCAGCGCGGCGGCCTGTTGCGCGGCGAGCGGGTGTTTAACGCCGTCGGACAGCTGCTGAAGGTCAATGATATCGCCGATTGTGCGTTGAAGTTCGGTGCCGTGACCACCAATCTCAGCACCGGGCGCGAGCTGTGGCTGACCGAAGGCGATATTCATCAGGCGATACGCGCCTCCTGCAGTATGCCTGGCCTGTTGGCGCCGGTATGGGCCGACGGCTATTGGCTGGTGGATGGCGCGGTGGTCAATCCTGTGCCGGTGTCGCTTTGCCGCGCCATGGGCGCCGATATCGTCATCGCGGTCGATCTGCAGCATGATGCGCATCTGATGCAGCAGGATCTGTTCTCGATACGTATCGAGGAAGAAAGCCCGAACGATGCGCCTGCGGCGACCTGGCGCGGGCGTCTGCGGGAACGCGTCGGCAGAATGCGTAAGCGCAAACCGGCGACGGCGCCGACGGCGATGGAGATTATGAGCACATCGATTCAAATGCTGGAAAATCGTTTGAAGCGTAATCGGATGGCGAGCGATCCGCCGGATGTGTTGATTCAACCTTTTTGTCCGCAAATCTCGACGCTGGATTTCCACCGCGCCGATGAAGCGATCGCAGCGGGGGTGCTGGCGGTGGAAAAACAACTGGATCGGTTGTTGCCGTTGATAAAAAATAGATAATTCTCGGTTCTCGGTTGGCAATGCGCGGTCAGTCTGTTTCAGACGAGCATAAGTGACCTTTTTGAGCCACTATTACACTATGGAAAGGGACGAGGCTCGGCTGATGGCATTACCACTTACTCACAAGCGCATCTTGATCGTTGAGGACGAACAGGTTTTTCGTTCAGTGCTGGTCGGTTATTTGGCCTCACTGGGTGCTGAAACCGGCGAGGCGACCAACGGTATACAGGCGCTGGGTGCCGTCGATGACTTCAAGCCGGATCTGATCCTGTGCGATCTCGCGATGCCGGAAATGGGGGGGATCGAATTCGTAGAGCACCTGCGTTTGCAGGGGCTGCAAATCCCGGTGCTGGTGATCTCGGCCACCGACAAGATGGCTGACATCGCCAAGGTGCTGAGGTTGGGCGTGCAGGATGTGCTGCTCAAGCCGCTGACCGATCTCAATCGCCTGCGTGAAGCGGTGTTGGCATGCTTATACCCCAATATGTTCACTTCCCAGGCGATTGAAGAGGTTGAACTGTTTCAGGACTGGGATGCGTTGAGCAAAAATCCCTCCGAAGCCGTCAAACTGCTTAAACAATTGCAACCGCCGGTACAGCAGACTATTGCGCATTGCCGGATCAACTATCGGCAGTTAACCACCGGCGAAAATCCTGGCCTGGTGCTGGATATCGCCGCTTTGTCAGAAAAGGATCTGGCATTCTATTGCCTGGACGTCACGCGCGCCGGCGATAATGGCGTATTGGCGGCATTGCTGTTGCGTGCATTATTTAATGGGCTGCTGCAAGACCATCTGGCTAATCAACAGCATCGTCTGCCGCAAATGTCGGCATTGTTAAAGCAGGTTAATCAATTATTGCGGCAGGGGAAATTAGACGGTCAATTCCCGCTGTTGCTGGGATATTATCACGCCGAAAATAAAAATCTGATTCTGGTTTCTGCCGGGCTGCATGCCAACGTCAATACCGGTGACAATCAAATCCAGCTGAGCAATGGCGTGCCACTGGGGACGCTGGGGGCCACCTACATGAATCAGATCAGCCAGCGCTGCACTGCCTGGCAGTGTCAGGTATGGGGAAGCGGTGGTCGGTTGCGACTGATGCTCAGCGCTGAATAACAGGCAACGAACGGCGAGATCTTAAGCTATTCACTTATCGGTAATTAAACCGTTTATTTATTCTCCCGATTATCCGAACGGGTAATAGTCCTAAATGTTTTCTATTTGTGTTCTGGTTAATGCCAGGCGCGCATAAGCTGGTATACTCCGAAGGTTTTTTATATTGAGCCCAAGCTCATAAAATGAGCGCTTTAGCTTCAAGAGAGGAAATAATGCCTGCTGTAAATCGCAAAGTCAGAAAAGCCGTGATCCCGGTTGCAGGCTTGGGTACGCGGATGTTGCCGGCCACCAAAGCCATTCCGAAAGAAATGCTGCCGCTGGTTGATAAACCGCTGATCCAATACGTCGTTAATGAGTGCATTGCGGCGGGGATTAACGAGATTGTGCTGGTCACCCACTCCTCCAAGAACTCGATCGAAAACCATTTTGATACCAGTTTCGAACTTGAAGCGATGCTGGAAAAACGCGTCAAGCGCCAATTGCTGGATGAAGTGCAGTCGATCTGCCCGAAAGGCGTTACCGTGATGCAGGTTCGTCAGGGCAATGCCAAAGGCCTGGGGCACGCGATTATGTGTGCCTACCCGATGGTGGGCGATGAACCGGTGGCGGTGGTGTTGCCGGACGTGATCCTCGACGAATACAGCGCCGATCCGAAAAAAGACAACCTCTGCGAAATGCTGCAGCGCTTCGAAACTACCGGCGTCAGCCAGATCATGGTTGAACCCGTGCCGCATAAAGATGTCGGAAACTACGGCGTAGCCGACTGTAAGGGCGTTGCTTTGCAACCGGGCGAAAGTGCGCCGATGGTGAGTGTGGTTGAGAAACCTTCGCCGGATAAAGCCCCTTCCAACCTGGCGATTGTCGGTCGTTACGTGTTATCCGCCGATATTTGGCCGCTGTTGGCTAAAACGCCCCCTGGCGCCGGCGACGAAATTCAGCTGACTGACAGTATCGAAATGTTGATGCAGCAGGAAACGGTGGAAGCGTATCACCTGAAGGGCGTAAGCCATGACTGTGGTAACAAGCTGGGATACATGCAGGCTTTTGTAGAGTACGGCATGCGTCATGCCAGCCTGGGCAAAGAATTTTCTCAGTGGCTGCAACAGGTTGTTGCCGCTGACAAGAAGTAATTTGATCTTTCGTCTTAATTTGAAAAACTAGGATTTTCACATGAAAGTAACAGTTTTTGGTATTGGCTATGTAGGGCTGGTGCAGGCCGCCGTACTGGCTGAAGTTGGCCATGACGTTATGTGCATTGACGTCGATGAGCGAAAAGTCGAAAACCTGAAAAAGGGCAATATTCCGATTTTTGAACCGGGCTTGACGCCGCTGGTGCAGAAAAACTATGAGGCTGGGCGCCTGCATTTCACCACCGATGCCAAAGCGGGCGTGGCGCACGGGAATATCCAGTTTATCGCCGTCGGCACGCCGCCGGATGAGGATGGCTCCGCCGATCTGAAATATGTCACCGCGGTTGCACGTACCATCGCTGAACACATGATCGATCGCAAAGTGGTGATCGATAAATCCACCGTGCCGGTCGGTACGGCGGACAAGGTGCGTCAGGTGATGGCGGAAACGCTGGCTAAACGCGGCAGCAACGTGGCGTTCGACGTGGTATCCAACCCTGAATTCCTGAAGGAAGGCGCTGCGGTAGCTGACTGCATGCGCCCTGAACGCATCGTGATCGGTACCGATAATAAAGAGGTAATCGAACCGATTCGCGAACTGTACGAGCCGTTTAACCGCAATCACGATCGTATGATCATGATGGATATCCGCAGCGCAGAGCTGACCAAATACGCCGCCAACTGCATGCTGGCGACCAAAATCAGCTTTATGAACGAAATGTCCAATCTGGCGGAAATGCTGGGTGCGGACATCGAGAAAGTGCGTCAGGGCATCGGTTCCGACTCACGCATCGGTTATCACTTTATCTACCCTGGCTGCGGCTACGGTGGTTCTTGCTTCCCGAAAGATGTCCAGGCGTTGATCCGCACGGCGGAGCAGATCGGTTACCAACCGAAGCTGCTGCAGGCGGTAGAGCAGGTCAACTACCAACAGAAAGATAAGTTGAACAGCTTTATCAAAGATTACTTCGGCAGCGATCTGAAGGGGAAAACCTTTGCGCTGTGGGGCCTGGCGTTCAAGCCGAATACCGATGACATGCGTGAAGCGTCCAGCCGCGTGCTGATGGAGCAATTGTGGGCTGCCGGCGCCACCGTTCAAGCCTACGATCCTGAAGCGATGAACGAAGTTCAGCGCATCTATGGCCAGCGCGACGACTTGAAGCTGATGGGGACCAAAGAGGCTGCATTGCACGGCGCCGATGCTCTGGTGATCTGCACCGAATGGCAGAATTTCCGCGCACCGGACTTCGATGTGATCAAGAGTGCGTTGAAGCAGCCGGTGATCTTCGATGGACGTAACCTGTACGATCCGGAGCGTTTGGAGAATCGCGGCTTTATCTATTACGCGATTGGCCGCGGCGCCTCGATTAAACCGGTTATTTAAGGAGTGGGCATGAAATTCCTGGTTACAGGCGCCGCAGGGTTTATTGGTTATCACGTTGCAGAGCGTTTGTTGACCGCCGGGCATCAGGTTGTCGGCATCGATAACCTGAATGACTATTATGACGTGGGCCTGAAAATGGCCCGTCGGGACAGACTGGCGGATAAGCCGGGATTCCGCTTTATCAAGCTGGATTTGGCCGATCGTGAAGGGATGGCGGCATTGTTCGCCGAGCATCAGTTCCAACGAGTCATTCATTTGGGGGCACAAGCCGGCGTGCGTTATTCGTTGGTTAACCCGTTGGCTTATGCGGACGCCAACCTGATCGGCCATTTGAACGTTCTGGAAGGCTGCCGCCATAATAAGGTCGAGCATTTACTTTATGCTTCCTCCAGCTCTGTTTATGGCCTCAATCGCAAGTTGCCGTTTGCTACCGAAGATTCTGTCGATCACCCTGTGTCACTGTATGCGGCCACCAAAAAAGCCAATGAGCTGATGTCACACAGCTACTCTCATTTATACGGTCTCCCGACGACGGGGTTACGCTTCTTTACCGTATATGGTCCCTGGGGGCGTCCGGATATGGCGCTGTTCAAGTTTACCAAGGCCATATTGGCGGGGGAGAGCATCGATGTATATAACCACGGTGAAATGCACCGTGACTTTACCTACATCGATGATATCACCGAGGCGATTGTGCGGCTGCAGGCGGTTATTCCGCAGGCAGATCCGTCATGGAGCGTTGAACAGGGATCGCCAGCGACCAGTTCCGCACCGTATCATGTTTATAATATCGGCAATAACACCCCTGTTAAACTGATGGAATATATCACGGCGCTGGAGCAGGCTTTGGGGGTAACTGCCCGCAAGAATATGCTGCCGATGCAACCTGGCGACGTGATGGATACCAGTGCGGACACCGCAGAGCTTTATCGTGACATTGGTTTTAAACCGGAAACCAGCGTTGAAGAGGGTGTAAAGCGCTTTGTTGATTGGTATAAGGCATTCTACCAGGTTCAATAATTGAACGAGGGTAAATGCGATAAAGGGGCCTTAGGGCCCCTTTTTTCATTGGGGCTCCATGCAGGGAAGAAAATGCGAATTAGGATATTTACTAAAAGGAGAGGGGTGAGGTGGGATCACGTCGATAAGCTTTAAAATGAAAAGGCCCCCCGGAGGGAGCCTTTCAGATACGGACTGAATCGCTATTACAGCAGGAAATCGTCCAGAGATTTACCTTGCTCTTCGATAGCTTTCTTAATCACCGCAGGCGTACGGCCTTGGCCGGTCCAGGTTTTCAGTTCGCCGTTTTCATCTTTATATTGGTATTTAGCAGGACGTGCTGCACGCTTTGCTTTGCCGGCAGCCTTGTTGGCAGCCATGGTTTGCAGCAGCTCATTTGGATCGATACCATCAGCAATCAGCATTTCGCGGTATTGCTGCAGTTTACGAGTGCGTTCTTCGATTTCTGCTTGAGCCTGGCTGTCTTCTTCGCGACGTTCGTTCACAACAACTTCCAGTTTCTCGAGCATTTCTTCCAGCGTTTCCAGTGTGCATTCTCTTGCCTGGGCGCGCAGAGTGCGGATGTTGTTCAAAATCTTTAATGCTTCGCTCATTGTCCTAGTCTCAAATTATATTGGTGGGGGGCGTCTCGATAATAATAGAGTGCTATTTTCTTTTCTGCAATAGCCAAATTGACTTGAATACTCAAATTTACCTTTTAAAAAACCGTTAATCGGATCTGTCCGACTAATATAGGAAGGGCTGTTAACTATTATCCTCACCGCACTTAAGTCAAAATTTCAGCAGGCATGCTTTAAAAGGCGCGTGTCGCAAGGCTTTCATCGATAAGTTATCGTCGTAATTTATATCAATATTACAATGAGTTCTGTGGGCTTAATCACGCCATGGTAAGGCAGACATTGTAAACAATAGGGGTATATAGGTAAAGGTTGCGTCAGGAAACGTCGGGGGGATAGCGAAGGTGATTAAATGCCCTGTATTGGCCTCACGTATAATAGACAAGCACTCTCCCGCGGCTGCGGTGCCTGCCGCAGTGAAAGAGGATTATGCATTAATGGGCAAATGTTCGGGGTTAACCATTAGCAAGAATTAATAGTGATGACAGGCATACATTATCCTGTAAATAGCTGTAAAAAGAACGGGCCGACAGAACGATATGTTTCGCTTGAAAGCGCATTATTACGGCGAACGCAATATTCGTTCGCTTTGGGCTGAGCCGGGGGGCGGCTTATGGTACACTTACCGTCCTAATCAACATTTGAATATTTCTTATACCATCGGAGTTGCGGGGCCATGGCTCAACTTTATTTTTATTACTCTGCGATGAATGCCGGCAAGTCCACCGCGCTGCTACAGTCTTCATATAACTATCAAGAACGTGGTATGCGCACGCTGGTGTTCACCGCGGAGATCGATCACCGCTTTGGCGTCGGTAAAGTCAGCTCGCGCATCGGTTTATCCTCGCAGGCCCAGCTCTATAACAACGACTCGATGCTGTACGCCATGATTCAGCAAGAGCATCAACAGCAGCCGGTGCATTGTGTGCTGCTGGATGAAAGCCAGTTCCTGACCAAGGCGCAGGTTGAGCAATTGTGCGATGTGGTGGACCAACTGGACATTCCCGTATTGTGCTACGGCCTGCGTACCGATTTTCTCGGTGAGCTGTTTACCGGCAGCCAATATTTGCTGGCCTGGGCCGATAAGCTGGTGGAATTGAAAACCATCTGTCACTGTGGGCGCAAAGCCAACATGGTGTTGCGGTTGGATGAAAACGGCCAGGCGATGCACGCTGGTGAACAGGTGGTGATTGGCGGTAACGAGAGCTATGTCTCCGTCTGTCGCAAGCATTATAAAGAGGCGATTCACTCCCTGGAGTAGGAGCGAAAATGCCGCCAGCGCCCGCTGAGGCGTTTTGGCGGCGGGATAAGAAAAACCGCGCGCCAGGCGCAATAAAAAACCCGCCGTTTGGCGGGTTTTTTTATCGGTTCACGGAACCGTTATTTCTTGGGCTTCTTTACCGCGGTTTTGGCTGCAGCCGGAGCCGCCGCTTCCTCGTCGACCGCTTCGCTGAATTCGCGGCCGTGGAAGGTATCCAGCATGATTTGCTTCAGTTCGGCAATCAGCGGGTAGCGCGGGTTGGCGCCGGTGCATTGGTCGTCGAATGCGTCTTCCGACAGCTTGTCGACTTTCGCCAGGAAGTCCGCCTCCTGCACACCCGCCTCACGGATGGAGGTTGGGATGCCCAACTCGGTTTTCAGCTCGTCCAGCCAGGCCAGCAGTTTCTCAATCTTCTGCGCGGTGCGGTCGCCCGGTGCGCTCAGGCCGAGGTGGTCGGCGATTTCAGCGTAGCGGCGGCGCGCCTGAGGGCGGTCGTACTGGCTGAAGGCCGTTTGCTTGGTCGGGTTGTCGTTCGCGTTGTAGCGAATGACGTTGGAAATCAGCATCGCGTTGGCCAGGCCGTGCGGAATGTGGAACTCCGAACCCAGCTTGTGCGCCATGGAGTGACAAACCCCGAGGAAGGCGTTGGCGAAAGCGATACCGGCGATGGTGGCGGCGTTGTGCACGCGTTCACGGGCAACCGGGTTTTTCGCGCCTTCTTTATAGCTGGCCGGCAGATACTCTTTCAACAGTTTCAGCGCCTGCAGCGCCTGGCCGTCGGAGTATTCGTTCGCCAGCACCGACACGTAGGCTTCCAGCGCGTGGGTTACCGCATCCAGACCGCCGAAGGCGCACAGGGATTTTGGCATGTTCATCACCAGGTTGGCGTCGACAATCGCCATGTCCGGGGTCAGCGCATAGTCGGCCAGCGGGTATTTCTGTCCGGTGGTGTCGTCGGTCACGACGGCGAATGGCGTGACTTCCGAACCGGTGCCTGAGGTGGTGGTGATGGCGATCATCTTCGCTTTCACGCCCATTTTCGGGAACTTGTAGATACGCTTGCGGATGTCCATGAAGCGCAGCGCCAGATCCTCGAAGTGGGTTTCAGGATGTTCGTACAGCACCCACATGATTTTCGCGGCGTCCATCGGCGAACCGCCGCCCAGCGCGATGATGACGTCCGGTTTGAAGGAGTTCATCTGCTCGGCGCCTTTGCGCACGATGCTCAGCGTCGGATCGGCTTCCACTTCAAAGAACACTTCAGTTTCGATACCGTGAGACTTCAGAACCTTGGTGATCTGGTCGGCATAGCCGTTGTTGAACAGGAAACGGTCGGTCACGATGAAGGCGCGTTTCGCCCCGTCGGTCGCCACTTCTTCCAGCGCGATAGGCAGTGAGCCACGGCGGAAGTAGATCGATTTCGGAAGTTTATGCCACAACATGTTTTCTGCTCGCTTCGCTACAGTTTTCTTGTTGATCAGGTGTTTAGGTCCGACGTTTTCAGAGATGGAGTTACCACCCCAGGAACCGCAACCCAGCGTCAGCGAAGGCGCAAGTTTGAAGTTGTACAGGTCGCCGATACCGCCCTGAGAAGCCGGGGTGTTGATCAGAATGCGAGCCGTTTTCATTTTATCGCCGAAGTAGGCGATGCGAGCCGTTTGGTTATCCTGGTCGGTGTACAGGCAGGACGTGTGGCCGATACCGCCCATGGCGACCAGTTTTTCGGCTTTGGCGACGGCGTCTTCGAAGTCTTTGGCACGGTACATCGCCAGGGTAGGCGACAGTTTTTCATGTGCGAAAGGTTCAGACTCGTCGACCAGCTTCACTTCACCGATCAGCACTTTGGTGTTGGCCGGCACTTTGATGCCTGCCATTTCGGCGATTTTCGGTGCGGATTGCCCGACGATGGCCGCGTTCAGGCCGCCGTTTTTCAGGATGATGTCCTGCACCGCTTTCAGTTCTTTACCCTGCAGCAGATAGCCGCCGTGGGAAGCGAAGCGCTCGCGTACCGCATCATAGATAGCGTCAACAACGATGACCGACTGTTCGGAAGCGCAGATAACGCCGCTGTCGAAGGTTTTGGACATCAGGATAGAGGCGACCACGCGTTTGATATCTGCGGTTTCGTCTACCACGACCGGCGTATTGCCGGCGCCGACGCCGATTGCCGGTTTGCCGGAACTGTAGGCGGCTTTCACCATGCCCGGGCCACCGGTGGCGAGGATCAGGTTGATGTCAGGGTGGTGCATCAGCTGGTTGGACAGCTCGACGGTAGGTTGGTCGATCCAACCGATAATGTCTTTCGGCGCACCGGCGGCGATAGCGGCTTGCAGCACGATATCGGCGGCTTTGTTGGTGGCATTCTTCGCACGCGGGTGCGGCGAGAAGATGATGCCATTGCGGGTTTTCAGGCTGATCAGCGCTTTGAAGATCGCGGTAGAAGTTGGGTTGGTGGTAGGCACGATACCGCAAATCAGGCCGATAGGCTCGGCGATGGTGATGGTACCGAAAGTGTCATCTTCAGACAGGATGCCACAGGTTTTTTCATCTTTATAGGCGTTGTAGATGTACTCGGAAGCGAAGTGGTTTTTGATCACTTTGTCTTCGACGATACCCATTCCGGATTCTTCCACGGCCATTTTGGCCAATGGGATACGGGCATCAGCAGCGGCGAGGGCGGCAGCGCGGAAGATTTTATCCACTTGCTCTTGAGTGAAGTTGGCATATTCGCGCTGGGCTTTTTTGACACGTGCGACAAGCTCGTTCAGTTCAGCGACATTCGTTACAGCCATAATGCTCTCCTGATAATGTTAAACTCTTTCAGTAAATAAGCCGTGCGAGCCACTAGTATAGTCGTAACGGGGATAAGCGGTGATGAGAATACCGGGGTCTTCCCGCGTTATTTCTTCGCATGCTGCTGATTTGCTTAAAGAGCTTCACCCTACGCCAACCGGAGGGGCAGGCAGTGAGGAGAACGGAACCGGCGATGCAGCTGCCGACTTTGTTCTACTCCCTGACTACGACTAAGAGCTTACCCACAGTTGGGTAGTTGATTTGTGATCTAAATCATGAAAACTGCAAGCTGACACCTTTCAGCTTGCTGGTGTTGGGAATTATTCTCGATAACTGTGAGCGGTGACTCTTTTTTCAACATAAAAAATCAAAAGGCCATACATCACTTTAACAAAGGGCATTTGTTTTGTTGCATAACCTGCTGGTAGTCAAAAATGCTGCTCTGGCCGGATGGATTACCCGCGGCAATTCCATTACATTAGCGCGCATAGGCAGCACACCTTTTTATAGTACTTAATGCGGAGCCATCTGTGGGCCAATCTCTGTTGGATCTTTCCGGCTTTATCAAGTTCTTTGTCGGTCTGTTTGCGCTGGTCAACCCGGTGGGCATCTTGCCGGTGTTTATCAGTATGACCAGCTATCAGGCGGAAGCGGGGCGCAACAAAACCAACCTGACCGCCAACCTGTCGGTCGCCATCATTCTGTGGACCTCGCTGTTCCTGGGCGAAGGGATCCTGCGGATGTTCGGCATCTCTATCGATTCGTTCCGCATCGCCGGCGGTATTCTGGTGGTGACCATCGCCATGTCGATGATCAGCGGCAAGCTGGGGGAAGACAAACAGAACAAACAAGAGAAGTCGGAGAGCGCGATCCGCGAAAGTATCGGCGTGGTGCCGTTAGCGCTGCCGCTGATGGCGGGGCCAGGGGCGATCAGTTCTACCATCGTCTGGAGTTCACGTTATCACAACTGGCAAAGCCTGCTCGGTTTTACGGTGGCGATCGCCTTGTTCGCCTTTTGCTGCTGGCTGTTGTTCCGCGCCGCGCCGCTGTTGGTGCGTTTGCTTGGGCAGACCGGCATCAACGTGATCACCCGAATCATGGGCCTGTTGCTGATGGCGCTCGGGATCGAGTTTATCGTTACCGGCATTAAGGCGATATTCCCCGGCCTGTTGTAATACCCTTTGTTTAGCCGCGCACCTTTCGCGTTGGCGCGGCTAAAATTAATTTTAAAATTTAAATTATTTATTGGTTCGCATTATTATAGTGCAGAGGATGAATAAAATTTATTCGGTTGCACCCTTATGTTGCATAAATCTCATCTTGCTGTGCAAAAAAAACGCTAAGCGTTATTTCAGATACTTTTCTTCCCCCATTTCCGCGCGTTTTGTCCCCGTTCAACGGTAAAGCTGTTGTTAAATTAATCACATCATTCTGTGGGGCTTGTCTCACTTTCATCCAGGTGTTATTAGTGATTAACCGACCATAGGCAGGTGTTTGTTCTTTGAATGGCTGGATTGTTAACTGAATGTTTCTTTGTGCGGCGGTGAGATGACGCTGACGGTTTCAAACGAAATGATTTTGGTTTTTTTATCTTTAAAATCAAAGTGATGATTTTGTTTTTTCGTTGCCCCGCTCTCGGGGAGCGGATCGGGCTTCGTGCGATAAAAGAGAATTGCTTAACATTTTCGTAAAATTTATTGGCTATGGAATTTGGCTTCTGCTAATTTCCGAGCAACTTTCCCGTGGTCAATTAACTGAAATGCGCCATAAAAACGGGAATGATTTTTGCTGGTATCCGTTTATTTAGAATTCTTATAAACACTTCACAAACTTCGATAAGCGATGCTTGTCGGTGAAAAGGAGCCTCGATTATGCAGCAAACCCTGAAGCGTACTTCTTTGACCTTGTTGATTAGCGGCGCGTTGAGCGTCGGCGCCATAAATAACAGTTTGGCGGCGGAAGTGCCGGCCGGCGTTCAGTTGGCGCAGCAACAGAATATTGTGATCAACAACGGCAGCGAAGTGGCTTCATTGGATCCGCATAAGGTCGAGGGCGTACCGGAAAGTAATATCATTCTTAACCTACTTGAAGGGCTGGTGAGCACCGACGCCAACGGGCATGTGGTGCCGGCGGCGGCGGCGAGCTGGGAAAACCAGAATTATCAGCAATGGACCTTCCACCTGCGCCCCGGCGCGGTGTGGAGCGACGGTACTCCGGTGACCGCGCAGGACTTCGTCTACAGCTGGCAGCGCCTGGCCGATCCGAAAATCGCCTCGCCTTACGCCAGCTATCTGCAATACACCAAAGTCGACAATATCGACGACATCCTGACCGGCAAGAAGCCTCCGCAGACCCTCGGCGTCAAGGCGTTGGATGACCAGACGCTGCAGGTGACGCTGAGCGAACCGGTGCCGTATTTCATCAGCATGCTGAGCCACACGTCGCTCAAACCGGTCAAACGGGCGGTGGTGGAGAAATTCGGCGATAAATGGACGCTACCCGCCAACTACGTCGGCAACGGCGCTTACCGCCTGAAAGAGTGGGTGGTGAACGAGCGCATCGTGCTGGAGCGCAGCCCGAGCTACTGGAACAACAAGCAGACGGTGATCAATCAGGCGACCTTCCTGCCAATTACCTCGGAAGTCAGCGACGTCAACCGCTTCCGCAGCGGCGAGATCGACATCACCAACAGCGCGATCCCGCCGTACCTGTACGTCAAGATGAAGCGCGAAATGCCCGAACAGCTGCACGTTAACCCTTATCTGTGCACCTTCTATTACGAGCTCAATAACAAGCGGGCGCCGTTTACCGATCCACGCGTGCGTACGGCGGTGAAGATGACGCTGGATCGCGACATCATCGCCAACAAGATCATGGGCCAGGGACAGATCCCGGCCTACAGTTTCACGCCGACCTTTACGGAGGGCGCGAACTTTACGCAGCCCGCATGGGCCGGCTGGAGCCAGGAACAGCGCAACGCCGAAGCCAGGAAGCTGCTGGCTGAGGCGGGCTACAGCGATGCCAAACCGCTGAAGTTCTCGTTGCTCTACAACACCTCCGATCAAAACAAACAGCAGGCGATCGCCGCCGCATCGATGTGGAAGAAGAACCTCGGTGCGGAGGTCACGCTGCGCAATCAGGAGTGGAAGACTTCATTGGAGAGCCGCCATCAGGGGCAATACGATGTGGCGCGCGCCACCTGGTGCGGCGATTACAACGAACCCAGTGCGTTCCTGAACCTGGTGCTGTCCAACAGCAGTATCAATACCGTGTTCTATAAGAGCCCGGCGTTCGACGCCATCATGGCCGCTACGCTGAAGGCGCCGGATGAGGCCGCGCGCGCCGCGCTCTATCAGCAGGCGGAAGCTCAGCTGGACAAAGACTCCGCGTTGGTCCCGGTTTATTACCGCGTCAGCGCACGGTTGATCAAGCCGACGGTAGGCGGGTTCACCGGCAAAGACCCGCTGGACTATACCGACGTTAAAAATCTGTACATTATCAAGCAGTAAAGGGGTATTCCTTGCGCTAACTCGCGGAGGAATATAGGGAAGGCCGGCCGCCGCATTCGTTCCGCGGCGGCGGGAAAACAGAGTCCGCTTACGGGCAACGCAGGTTCCACGAAGAGCCTGTGATAATAAAAACTGGAGTCGATAAGTATGACCAACATCACGAAGAAAACGCTCATTGCCGCCGGCGTCATCGCCGCGCTGGGCATCACAGCAACCACCTCCGCCTTTGCCGCCGACGTTCCTGCCGGCGTGCAACTGGCCGACAAGCAAGAAATTGTCAAAAATAACGGTTCCGAAGTGCAGTCGCTTGACCCACATAAAATCGAGGGCGTGCCGGAAAACAACGTCACCCGCGATCTGATGGAAGGCTTGGCGAACAACAGCCCGGACGGTTCCATCGTGCCGGGCGTCGCGGAAAGCTGGGATAACAAAGATTTCAAAGTCTGGACCTTCCACCTGCGTAAAGACGCCAAATGGTCCAACGGCAAGCCGGTGACGGCGCAAGATTTCGTCTACAGCTGGCAGCGCGTAGTGGATCCGAAAACTGCATCGCCTTACGCCAGCTACCTGCAGTACGCCCATGTGGAAAACGTCGATGACATTATCGCCGGTAAAAAAGACAAGTCGACGCTGGGCGTGAAGGCCATCGACGACCACACCTTCCAGGTGACCCTGAGCGAGCCGGTGCCTTATCTGGTTGAAATGACCCCACACTACGCCATGAAGCCGGTTTACAAAGACGCGGTGGAGAAGTTTGGCGAGAAGTGGACGCTGCCAGCCAACTACGTCAGCAACGGCGCTTACAAACTGAAAGACTGGATTGTCAACGAACGCATCGTACTGGAACGCAACCCGGAATATTGGGATAACGCCAAAACCATCATCAATAAAGTGACGTTCCTGCCTATTTCGTCGGAAGTGACCGACGTTAACCGCTACCGCACCGGCGAAATCGACATGACCTACAACAACATGCCGATCGAACTGTTCCAGAAGCTGAAGAAAGAGATCCCGAAAGAGGTGCATGTCGATCCTTACCTGTGCACCTACTACTACGAAATCAACAACCAGAAGGCGCCGTTCACCGATGCGCGCGTGCGTGAAGCGCTGAAGCTGGGCATGGACCGCGACATCATCGTCAACAAGGTGAAAAACCAGGGCGATCTGCCGGCCTACAGCTTTACGCCGCCATACACCGACGGCGCCAAGCTGACTCCGCCGGAGTGGTTCGGCTGGACGCAGGAAAAACGCAACGAAGTGGCGAAGAAACTGCTGGCGGAAGCCGGCTACGGCCCGGATAAACCGTTGACCTTCTCCCTGCTGTACAACACCTCCGATCTGCACAAGAAGCTGGCGATCGCCGCCGCCTCCATCTGGAAGAAAAACCTGGGCGTGGACGTGAAGCTGGTGAACCAGGAGTGGAAAACCTTCCTGGATACCCGTCATCAGGGGACCTATGACGTGGCGCGCGCCGGCTGGTGCGCCGACTATAACGAGCCGAGTTCGTTCCTGAACATGATGCTGTCCGACAGCAGCAGTAACACCCCGCACTATAAGAGCGCCGAGTTCGACAAGCTGATGGCCAACGTGTTGACCGCGAAGAGCAAAGACGAGCGCGCCGATCTGTATCAGAAAGCGGAAGTTCAGCTGGATAAAGATTCCGCCATCGTTCCGCTGTATTACTATGTGAACGCCCGTTTGGTGAAACCTTACGTCGGTGGCTACACCGGCAAAGACCCGCTTGATAACGTGTACGACAAAAACCTGTACATCATCAAGCATTGATACGGTAAGAGCCGGCGGCGCAGGCCGCCGGCCCATGTTGAGAATAATAAGCCGTCATCAGGCTGTCGCACAGGGTTAGGGCAATGCTTAAATTTATACTTCGTCGCTTATTGGAAGCGATCCCGACACTATTTATCCTTATCACCATCTCATTCTTCATGATGCGCCTGGCGCCCGGCAGTCCATTTACCGGGGAACGCGCATTGCCGCCGGAAGTTATGGCGAATATCGAAGCCAAATACCATTTGAACGACCCGATCTGGAAACAGTACGGTCATTATCTGGCGCAGCTTGCGCAGGGAGACTTCGGCCCGTCCTTTAAATACAAGGACTATTCGGTCAACGATCTGGTCGCCAGCTCTTTCCCGGTTTCCGCCAAACTCGGCCTGGCCGCGTTTCTGCTGGCGGTGGTGCTGGGCGTGAGCGCCGGCGTGATCGCCGCGTTGAATCAGAACACCAAATGGGACTACACGGTGATGGGGTTCGCCATGACCGGGGTGGTGATACCCAGTTTCGTGGTGGCGCCGCTGTTGGTGCTGATCTTCGCCATCACGTTGAAATGGCTGCCGGGCGGCGGCTGGAACGGCGGCGCGCCTAAGTTCATCATCTTGCCGATGGTAGCGCTGTCTCTGGCCTATATCGCCAGCATCGCCCGTATCACGCGCGGCTCGATGATTGAAGTGCTGCACTCCAACTTCATTCGCACCGCGCGCGCTAAAGGCTTGCCGATGCGCCGCATCATTTTCCGCCACGCGCTGAAGCCGGCGCTGTTGCCGGTGCTGTCCTATATGGGCCCGGCGTTCGTCGGGATCATCACCGGTTCGATGGTGATCGAAACCATCTACGGCCTGCCGGGGATCGGCCAGCTGTTCGTTAATGGCGCGCTGAACCGCGACTACTCCCTGGTGTTGAGCCTGACCATTCTGGTGGGCGCTCTGACCATTCTGTTCAACGCGATCGTCGATGTGCTGTATGCGGTCATCGATCCGAAAATCCGTTATTAATCTGGAGCACGCGAATGATGTTGACTAAAAAGAACAGCGAAGCTCTGGAACACTTCAGCGAGAAGCTGGAAGTGGAAGGACGCAGCCTGTGGCAAGACGCGCGCCGGCGCTTTATGCATAACCGTGCGGCGGTCAGCAGCCTGTTCATCCTGGTGTTGATCACGCTGTTTGTGGTGCTGGCGCCGATGCTGTCGCAATTTGCCTACGACGATACCGATTGGGCGATGATGTCCGCCGCGCCAAGCCTGGAATCGGGGCACTATTTCGGCACCGATTCCTCCGGGCGCGACCTGCTGGTGCGCGTGGCGATTGGCGGGCGTATCTCGCTGATGGTCGGCGTGGCGGCGGCGCTGGTGGCGGTGATCGTCGGCACCCTGTACGGCGCGATGTCCGGTTATCTGGGCGGCAAGATCGACTCGGTGATGATGCGTCTGCTGGAGATCCTCAACTCCTTCCCGTTCATGTTCTTCGTGATCCTGCTGGTGACCTTCTTCGGCCAGAATATCCTGTTGATCTTCGTGGCGATCGGTATGGTGTCGTGGCTGGATATGGCGCGTATCGTGCGCGGCCAAACGCTCGGTCTCAAGCGTAAGGAGTTCATCGAAGCGGCGCTGGTGTGCGGCGTCTCCACGCGCAACATCGTGCTGCGGCATATCGTGCCTAACGTGCTCGGCGTGGTAGTGGTGTACGCGTCGCTGCTGGTGCCGAGCATGATCCTGTTCGAATCCTTCCTCAGCTTCCTGGGGCTGGGCACGCAGGAGCCGCTGAGCAGTTGGGGCGCATTGCTCAGCGACGGCGCCAACTCAATGGAAGTTTCACCGTGGTTGCTGCTGTTCCCGGCGGGTTTCCTGGTAGTCACTCTGTTCTGTTTCAACTTTATCGGCGATGGCCTGCGTGACGCCCTCGACCCGAAAGATCGTTAAGGAGTGCAACCATGAGCACCATTGAACATCCTCAACTGCAAACCGGCGCCGGCGTCAAAACGTCGCCGCTGCTGGACGTGAAAGACCTGCGCGTCACGTTTTCCACGCCGGACGGCGACGTGACGGCGGTAAACGATCTGAACTTCGATCTGCGCGCCGGCGAAACGCTGGGCATCGTCGGTGAATCTGGCTCAGGCAAATCGCAGACCGCGTTCGCCCTGATGGGGCTGCTGGCGAGCAATGGCCGCATCGGCGGCTCGGCCAAATTCAACGGCCGCGAGATCCTCAACCTGCCGGAAAATCAGCTTAACAAGCTGCGGGCCGAGGAGATCTCGATGATCTTCCAGGACCCGATGACCTCGCTCAACCCTTATATGCGCGTTGGCGAACAGCTGATGGAAGTGCTGATGCTGCATAAGAAACTGAGCAAAAGCGAAGCCTTCGAAGAGTCGGTCCGCATGCTCGACGCGGTGAAAATGCCGGAGGCGCGCAAGCGCATGCGCATGTACCCGCACGAGTTTTCCGGCGGTATGCGCCAGCGCGTGATGATCGCCATGGCGTTGCTGTGCCGGCCGAAGCTGCTGATCGCCGACGAGCCGACCACCGCGCTGGACGTGACCGTCCAGGCGCAGATCATGACGCTGCTCAACGAGCTGAAGCGCGAGTTCAACACCGCCATCATCATGATCACCCACGACCTGGGCGTGGTGGCCGGCATCTGCAACAAGGTGCTGGTGATGTACGCCGGCCGCACCATGGAATACGGCAGCGCACGCGAGGTGTTCTACCAGCCGAGCCATCCGTACTCCATTGGTCTGTTGAATGCGGTGCCGCGTCTCGACGCCGAAGGCGAAGCGTTGTTGACCATTCCCGGCAACCCGCCGAACCTACTGCGGTTGCCGAAAGGCTGCCCGTTCCAACCGCGCTGCCCGTACGCCATGGAACAGTGCGCGAGCGCTCCGCCGTTGGAGCAATTTGGGGAAGGGCGCCTGCGCGCCTGCTTTAAACCGGTGGAGGCGTTGGTATGACAGCGGTAACCGACAAGAAAGTGCTGCTCGAAGTCGCCGATCTGAAAGTGCACTTCGACATTCATGATGACAAACAGTGGTTCTGGCAGCCGCCGAAAACCCTGAAGGCGGTCGATGGCGTCACGCTGCGGCTGTTCGAGGGGGAAACGCTGGGCGTGGTTGGCGAATCCGGCTGCGGCAAATCCACCTTCGCGCGCGCCATCATCGGCCTGGTGAAGGCCACCAGCGGGCGCGTCGCCTGGCTGGGCAAAGATCTGCTGGGCATGAGCGACGCTGACTGGCGTAAAACCCGCAGCGATATCCAGATGATCTTCCAGGATCCGCTGGCTTCGCTCAACCCGCGCATGACCATCGGCGAGATCATCGCCGAGCCGCTGCGCACCTACTACCCGAAAATGCCGCGTCAGGAAGTGAAGGACAAGGTCAAGGCGATGATGCTGAAGGTCGGCCTGTTGCCTAACCTGATCAACCGCTACCCGCACGAGTTCTCCGGCGGTCAGTGCCAGCGTATCGGCATCGCGCGCGCGCTGATCCTCGAACCGAAGCTGGTGATCTGCGACGAGCCGGTCTCCGCGTTGGACGTGTCGATTCAGGCGCAGGTAGTGAACCTGTTGCAGCAGCTGCAGCGCGAGATGGGGCTGTCATTGATCTTTATCGCCCACGATTTGGCGGTGGTGAAGCACATTTCCGATCGCGTGCTGGTGATGTACCTGGGCCATGCGGTGGAGCTGGGCACCTATGACGAGGTGTATCACAACCCACAGCACCCTTACACCAAAGCGCTGATGTCGGCGGTGCCGATCCCGGATCCGGACAAGGAGAAGGAAAAACAGATCCAGCTGTTGGAAGGGGAGCTGCCTTCGCCGATCAACCCGCCGACCGGCTGCGTGTTCCGCACCCGCTGCCCGATCGCCGGGCCGGAGTGCGCCAAGACGCGTCCGCTGCTGGAGGGCAGCTTCCGCCACGCGGTATCCTGCCTGAAGGTCGATCCGCTGTAATGCGCCGCTAGCCGGCAACAAAAAGCCCCGCTGAATAAGCGGGGCTTTTTTATCCGATGCGCTGGCGGCGAATCACTCTTTCCACAGAATGTGGCACAGCTTGTGGTCTTTCTCGCGGCAGATCAGCACGCGGGCGAACACGTCGTTGATTGGCTCGCCGTCGCTGTCCGCCAGACCGATCACCACTTCGGCGAAGAAGTCTGGGTTCAGATCGTAGTCCACGTGCTCGCTCCAGTCTTCGGAGGGATCGTACAGTTCTGCGCCGCCGCGCTCTTCAAACTGCAGATTGAACAGCAGAATATCCGCCGGATCCAGATTGTCGCCGGCCAATTCGAGAAAGATGTCGTAGGCCTGTTCCAGCGTTTCGTCTTCGGTAAGGCGGTTATTCAAATCCATAAAAAAATCCTGATAACAAATGATTTGGCGCTATTAAAGCACGCTCGTTGCGGCTTTTACAGCAGCGGGCTGAAAAAGTAGAACAGGCGCTCAACCAGGCGATGCCAGAACGGCCGCTTCAGCCACTCTTTGGCGTTCAGCAACTGGGAACGGGCGATGTAATCTTCCTGCACGCAGGCCAGATCGCTGCCGAAGCCGTCGTCGTCGATCACCAGGGTGATTTCGAAATTCAGCCACAGGCTGCGCATATCCAGATTGACGGTGCCGACCAGGCTAAGCTGGCCGTCAACCAGCACACTCTTGGTGTGCAGCAGACCGCCTTCGAACTGATAAATTTTCACTCCGGCTTCCAGCAGCTCGGAGAAGAACGCGCGGCTGGCCCAGCGCACCATCATCGAATCGTTGTCGCGCGGCACGATGATGCTGACCTCGACGCCGCGCAGAGCGGCGGTGCAGATGGCGTGCAGCAGATCGTCGCTCGGCACGAAGTACGGCGTGGTCATGATCAGCTGCTCGCGCGCGGAATAAACCGCGGTTAGCAGCGCCTGGTGGATCATTTCCTCGGGGAAGCCGGGGCCGGAGGCGATCACCTGAATGGTGTGGCCGCTTTCCTGCTCGAACGGCATGATGTTGACGTCCGGCGGCGGCGGCAGAATGCGCTTGCCGGTTTCAATTTCCCAGTCGCAGGCATAGACGATGCCCATGGTGGTGGCCACCGGGCCTTCCATGCGCGCCATCAGATCGATCCATTGGCCGACGCCCGCATCCTGTTTGAAGTAGCGCGGATCGACCATGTTCATGCTGCCGGTATAGGCGATATAGTTGTCGATCAGCACCACTTTGCGGTGCTGACGCAGATCCATGCGGCGCAGGAACACGCGCAAGAGGTTGACCTTCAACGCTTCGACCACTTCGATGCCGGCGTTGCGCATCATCGCCGGGTAGGGGCTGCGGAAAAATTGCAGACTGCCGGCGGAGTCCAGCATCAGGCGGCAGTGTACGCCGCGCCGGGCGGCGGCCATCAGCGATTCGGCCACCTGATCGACCAGGCCGCCGGGCTGCCAGATATAGAACACCATTTCGATGTTGTGGCGCGCCAGCTCGATGTCGCGGATCAGCGCTTTCAGCGTGTCGTCGGTGGTGGTGAGCAGCTGCAGCTGGTTGCCCTTGACGCCGTCGATGCCCTGGCGGCGGTTGCACAGCTGGAACAGCGGTTCGGCGACTTTACTGTATTCGGTGGCGAAGATGCGACGGCTCTCTTTCAGTTCCTTCAGCCAGCGCGCGGTCGACGGCCACATGGCCTTGGCGCGCTCGGCCCGGCGCTTGCCCAGATGCAGCTCGCCGAACGATAAATAGGCCACGATGCCGAACAGCGGCAGAATATAGATAACCAGCAGCCAGGCCATGGCAGAGGGAACCGCACGGCGTTTCATCAAAATGCGCATCGTCACGCCGGCGATCAGCAGCCAGTAGCCGAACACCATGAGCCAACTGATTACGGTATAAAATGTTGTCATAAAGGCGAAAAATCCCGTTCGCAAACCACCAATGATGAGTGTACGCACAGATCGGGCAAGGCGAAACCTTTTATCGGCGCTTATGTTACATAAATATGATGAAGTTAAGGCACTTGCCGAAATTGAAAGGGGGGTTTTTGCCGGTGCGACGTCCGGTATGTTGCCGATAACGGCGGCTTGGATCACGGGCGGAAAGGGCTATAATGCCCGCGGTTGGCATTAGACGAACGAGTGACGGAATTATGAGACGCAGTAGAAATGAAGTGGGCCGTTGGCGCATGTTGCGACAGAGCCAACGTCGCCGGCATCGCTGGCTGGAACGCCAGTCGTGCAGCAATCGCCATATTATCCGGGTGCGGCGCCGCCTGGACGATCAGCATCGGCGTGCGCTGCTGTTTGCGGTATCCTGCGAGTGGTAAAACGAAAACAGTCCCGAGAGGGACTGTTTTGTTATGGCGTCAGGGTTATTTGCCCAGATAGGCGTTGAGCATCCAGACCTGTTTTTCCTGCTCTTTGATATAATCGCTCATCAATGACGCGGTGCCTTCGTCGCCGGCGTCTGCCGCTACCGTCAGCAGTTCACGCTGCTGCTGCAGCAAGATTGAATACCCTTCCAACAGGCCGCGCAGCGTGCCCTTATCATCGGTCACGTTGGTGTGTTCCTTGATGTCGGCGGTTTTCAGATAGTCGCTGAAAGCGTGACGCGGCTGTGAGCCCAGCGTCAGGATACGTTCCGCCAGCTCATCCACCTTGGTCAGCAGATCGTTGTAAGTTTCTTCGAATTTCGCGTGCAGCTCAAAGAACTGCGGGCCGGTAATATTCCAGTGATAGCCGCGCACGTTCATATACAGCACCTGATAATTCGCCAACAGCGCATTCAGCGCTTCGGCGAGTTTTGCCGATTGTTTACTGTCGAGGCCGATATGGGTTTTCGCTGCTTTCTTCGCCGTTGCCATAATAATCTTCTCCTGATTATTCGTTCCAAGGGTAGACAGAATCAATTTCCATAGCTGTTACAGTAACCGGATTTATCGCAGGGTTAAACACGATAACAGGCATCATTACCATCGCTTAAACCGATGACGATAAATCCGTCGAGCAAATTGCCGAATCAGTTTACGCAGGATCCGCCGGCGAAAAAAGCCGCTTTTATCGGTTACTTGCGCAGCGCCAGTTTTACCACGCCGGCGCCCAGCGCCATTAACAGCGCGGCGGCGATCAGCACCGTAATAAAGGCGCGATCGAAGGCCAAACGCGCCAGCTGCGTCAGCTGCTGCGCGCGATCGGCCGCCATTCCGGCGGCCAGACGCAGGGCTTCGTCGATACTGTCGTAGGCCAGATCGCTGACCGGCAGCGCCGCCGGCAGCGCCAGGCTGTGACTGTAAACCGCCGTCATCAACCCACCGAGCAGCGTCACGCCCAGCACGCCACCCAGCTCGTAGGAGACGTCTTCGATAGATGCCGCCATGCCGGATTTCTCCTCCGGCGCGTTCAGCATGATGGCGGTGGACGCGGCGGTGATCACGCCGCCGAGGCCAAAGCCCACCAACGCCAGGCTCACCAGCTGCGGTGCCATGCTGCTTTGATACCACAGGGCGAGGCCGGCGATGCCGAAGGCGGTCAGGACGAAACCGCCGAGGATGATGCTGCGCTCACCGTAGCGCGGCAACAGTAAACCGGCCATTGGCCCCGCCAGCGCCGAGGCCAGCGGGATCGGCAAGATGAACAGCGCAGCCTGCAGCGGGCTGAGGCCGAGCACCAGCTGCAAGCGTTGGCTGAGCACCAGCTCGACGCCGATCAGGGCCACCATCGACAGCAACGCCACGCCGATGCCGCCGGCGAACAGCCGGTTGCGGAACAGGGAGAAATCGATCATCGGGTGAGCGCTGCGCTGCTGACGACGCACAAACAGCACCAGGAACAGGATGCCGATCAGGGCCGCTGCGAGCAACGCGCTGAGGTCAGGCGCCGGCTTGCTCAGTTCCTTCAGCGCATAGATAGCGCCGACCAGACCGATCATGATCTGCACCGAGCCGACGATATCGGCGGGGCGCGGGTTATCGCCGCCGCAGCGCGGGATCAGTTTCCACGCCAGCGGCCAGACCAGCAACACCACCGGTACGTTGATCAGGAACACCGATCCCCACCAGAAATACTCCAGCAGCAGGCCGCCGACCACCGGGCCGATGGCCGCGCCGCCGGAGGCCACCGAGGCCCAGATGCCGATCGCCAGCGCGCGTTCGCGTTCGTCGGTAAAGACGTGGCGCACGATGGACAGCGTGGCGGGCATCATCATTGCCGCGCCAACGGCGAGGAATACCCGCGCGGCGATCAGCCACTCGGCGGTGGGCGAGAAAGCGGCGCACAGCGAAGCGACGGCAAACACCGGCAGCCCGGCGAGAAACAGCCGCTTATGGCCGATGCGATCGCTCAACATGCCGGCGCCGGGCAGTAGCCCGGCGACCACCAGCGGGTAGGCGTTGACGATCCAGAGTTTTTGCGAGGCGCTGGCGTCCAGCGCCTGGGTTAAGCGTGGCAGAGCGGTATAGAGCACCGTCATGTCGATAACAATCAGGAACAGGGCGCTGGCGACCATTGTCAGGATTAACCAGCGGTTCTTGGCGTACATAAGTCATAATCCAGTTAACGTGGGCGGCGCGAAGGCGCCGCCATTGTGGTAACCCTCCGGCGATGCCGGGTGGTATACTGGCGATAATATATATCCATACGTTCGTATTGAAAAGAAGGGTTTCTTATTGGGACGTCAACGCAGCATCGATCGCGACAAAGTTTTGGACACCGCCGAAGAGATCGTCGCCACCCAGGGCGCCGCCGGCTTGACCATTGACGCCGTCGCCAAAGCGATGGGGATCTCCAAGGGCGGGGTGCAGTACTGTTTCGGCAGCAAAGACGCCCTGATCGACGCGATGTTCGATCGCTGGGGCAGTGCCTACGAGACGCTGTTCGCCGCTATCGCCGGTGACGATCCTTCGCCGCAGACCAGCGTGCGGGCGCATATGTTGGCGACGCAAAGCTCGGATCAGACCGCCAGCGCCAAGGCCGCCGGGCTAATGGCGACGCTGATTCAAACGCCGGAGCATCTGGCGAGCACGCGTGAATGGTATCGCAGCCGCATCGCCGGTTTGGATTTGACGACGGAAGAAGGCAAGCGCGCGCGCCTGGCGTTTCTCGCCACCGAAGGCGCCTTTATGCTGCGTTACTTTGGTTTAATGGATATCGACCAGGCGGAATGGGAAACGATGTTCACCGATATGCAGGCGTTGATTTTAACTGAGGGTGCCTATCGCACTGATAGCTAGTAAAGCCCGCAGTGAAAGGCGTATGTTTATCGCACAAGATATTCCCTCGAAGAACTTTTTAGCCAGCCACTCCGTGCTGGCTTTTTTTTGCCTGCGGCAAGCTTCGGAGCAAAGGCCCCCTGCGTGCAGGGGGCTCCGGACATTACTTGCGCGCGTCCAACAGTTGCTGGGCATTCTCTGTGGTAACGACGGTCCACGGAATGTAGTAATGCTTCTGCGTGCCACCCTCCCATTTCAGATCCTTGGCGTACTGTTTCCAGATATCCGACTGTGGTTGATAGCTTTCACCTTTCACGGCGCGCAGCGCGACGTCGATGGAACCCTGCATCTGGCCTTTGGCATCTTGCAGAATAGAGACCATTTCACCGGCCTGCACCGCATGAATCGCGTCGGAGACGCCGTCAACGCCGGCAATCGCGAAGTCCTTCACATTCAGGCCAGCGCCTTTGATCGCTTCGATAGCGCCCAGCGCCATCTCGTCGTTTTGACCAATCACGCCGTTGATTTTACCCCGGTGCTTCTGCAGCCAGTTTTCCATCAGCGGCTGCGCTTCCGCGCGTGACCAGTTGGCCGTTTTGCGCTCAAGTACCGTGACCTGGCCGGCGCCGCACTCGGCAATCGCTTTATCGTTACCCTTGCCGCGCTGGATCTCGCCGCTGCCGCCTTTCGGGCCTTCGATAATCACCACATTCACCTTCTGGTTCTTGCAGTCGAGTTTGTCCAGGACGGCTTTGGCTTCCAGATACCCCCCCAACTCGTCATTAGACACCACTTCAGACGTCATCGCGTCCGTGTTCAGGCGCGCGTTGGTGACCACCACCGGGATTTTGGCTTCGTTGGCATTAGTGACGATATCGATATTGGCCTCAAAATCCATTGGGTTGACGATAATGGCATCGGCGCGCGTTTGGATAGCGGTGGCGGCCTGATCGTTTTGCACCGATGCATCATAACGCCCATCGTAGAAGGTCAGCACGGCTTCGCCGCTTTTCACCGCCGGGTGTTCCTTCCCGAACCTTTCCATCAATTGCACGAACTCGGCTTTGTTGCCGTACATCAATACCGCGATTTTTACCGGGGCGGCCTGAGCTGCCGACAGGCTACCGAGCATCATGGCAGAGGCAAACAACGCTATCTTGGTCTTATTCATGGTTTTCTCCTGGTAGAGTTGGGTCTGATGTTATTAATCGCGCTGTTGCTTACGCGATGGGTCGAGCAATACGGCAAGAACGATCAATGCGCCTTTGATAATTTGTTGGTAATACGATTGCACGCCGAGCAGATCGAGGCCGTTATTCATCACCCCGATAATCAGCACGCCGAAGAAGGTGCCGACCAGCGTACCGACGCCGCCGGCCATGCTGGTGCCACCGATCACCACCGCCGCGATGGCGTCCAGCTCATACCCTGCGCCGGCGTTGGTCTGCGCCGAACCGGTGCGTGCGGTGAGGATCAGGCCGGCGATGCCGGCCAGTGCGCCGCACAGCGTATACACCAGTATTTTGATGCGGGTGACGTTAATCCCCGAGGTGCGCGCGCTTTTTGGGTTGCCGCCGACGGCGTAGATGTAACGCCCGAAGAGGGTTTTATTCAGCACCAGCCAGGCGAGGGCGAACAGCACGATGAAGATGATGACCGGCACCGGAACGCCGCCGACATAGCCATTGCCTAACCAGCGGAAATCGCTGTTCAATTGCGATACCGGATTGCCGTTGGTGGTCAACATGGTTAACCCGCGCGCCGCGGAGAGCATGCCCATGGTGACGATAAACGGCTGCAGCCGATAACGGGCTAACACGGTGCCGTTCACCAGGCCGCAAACGATGCCGATGCCCAACGCCACAATCAGCGGCGCCATGACGGCGGTCGCGGTGTCGCCGATAGCCAATCCGCTGTTGTTGGTGGCGAAGCGGGCGGCAACGATCCCGCTTAGCGCCAGCACCGAGCCTACGGAGAGATCGACGCCGGCCGTAATGATGACGAAGGTCATGCCGATCGCTAGAATGCCGTTGATCGAGACCTGGCGCAGGACGATCAGGGTGTTTTCATTGCTGAGAAAATAATTGCTGCTCCAGGCCCCCTGAGCGACCTGATATTCGCCAATCAGCGCCACGATCAGGCACAGGGCGAAAAAGGCGATGATAATGCCGTATTTGTGCATACGGCGCTTATTGCGGGTGAAAAATGAAATTCCTGGTGATAAGGAGTGGGCGCTGCTCATTTTTTTTCTCTCTCTGTTAAACCGCAAGTTTCATCAGTGCTGCCTGGGTCGCATCGGCCGCCGAAAGCTCGCCGGCCAACTGCCCGTCACGAAACACCAATATGCGATCGCTCATGCCGATAATTTCCGAAAGCTCGGAGGAAACCATGATGATCCCTTTGTTTTGCAAGGCGAACTCCGACATAAATCGGTAGATCTCTTTCTTGGCGCCGACGTCGATGCCGCGCGTCGGCTCGTCGAGCAGCAAAACCTCCGGATCCAGCAGTGCCCAACGGCCCAGCACCACTTTTTGCTGGTTGCCGCCGCTCAGGTTACCCACGGGTTGTTCGCCATCGTGGGTTTTAACGTTGAAGCGCTGGATCATGTCGCGGGTTCGCGCCTGCTCCCGTTTCTCGCTGACAAACCCCATCCGGCTGATGCCGGCAAAAGAGGCGATATTGATGTTTTCACTGACGGAACGGCACAGCACCAGGCCGGTTTCCTTGCGATCTTCCGTCACGTAGGCAATACCGCTGTCGATGGCCTTGCGCGGAGAATGGCGGTTCAGCGTCTTGTCACCCAAGCGGATCGTGCCGCTGTCGGCATGCTGAATGCCGAAGATAAGATCGAGAAACTCGCTGCGGCCCGATCCCACCAGGCCGTAGATGCCCAGGATCTCACCGTGCTTAAGCTGCAGGCTGATATCCTTTATCTTGCTGCGCCAACACAGGCCGTTGACCTCCAACAAGACCTCTTCACCGGGCTGATTGAATTTGGCGAACTCGCTGTCGTACTCGCCGCCAATAATGTGTTCGATCAGCTGCTCACGGGTAATGTCAGCGATATAGCCTTCATGGATATAGGCGCCGTCGCGGAAAATGGTGTAGCTGTCCGCGATTTGGAATATCTCTGACAAACGGTGGGATACGTAGATAATGCCTTTACCTTTCGCCGCCAGTTGCTGAAGCGTCTGAAAGATTTTTTGCGCATCCTCCTCGCCAATCGCCGAGGTGGGTTCATCCATGATGATGATGTCGGCATTGGCATGCGACAGCGCTTTGGCGATCTCGACCAACTGCTGCTCGGCGACGCTCAGGTTGCGCATTTTTTCTCGGGCGTCGATCTTGAAATCGAGTTCTTTGAGCAGGCGGGTCGTGCGCTGGTTGAGCGTCGCGAAGTCGACGAATCCCAGGCGTCTCGGCTCGCGGCCCAGCCAAATGTTTTCGGCCACCGTCAGATCCGGGATCGCGCTCAGCTCCTGCTGCACGATGGCGATGCCGGCGTTGAGGGCTTCCCGGGGATGATGAAACTCACAGCGTTGGCCATTGATAAAAATGTCGCCGCCATCGGGTTGAATAAAGCCCATCAGAATGCTGAGAAAGGTGGATTTACCCGCGCCGTTGCCGCCGCACAGGGCATGGATGGATCCACGCCGCAGGCAAAACTCCGCATTCTTGAGCGCCACGACCGGGCCAAAAGCTTTCCTGACGCCGCTGACCTCCAGCAGGTAGGCGGGCGCTTGCGTCTGGGGATCTCGCGTCACAGTTGCACCTCCGGATAGGTCTGCTGCAAGCGTTGCAGGTACCGTTGATAAAGCGTCTCGTATTGCGCCTGTCTGCCAGCATGTGGCCGTGTGCGCGTGGCCTCATCCAGCGCAACGAAACGCTGGCACAGTTCGGCCAGCAACGCGCCGGCGTTCCGCTGCGGATCGTCGGCCAACGTCGTCGCCCACATCGCCTGAATGGCGCCGCCCAGCGCGGCGGTCTCTTTGGCTTTCAGACAGACTACCGGGCACCCCATCACGTCCGCGACGATTTGTCGCCAGGCGGCGCTGCGGGCGCCGCCGCCGGTGAGGCGGATCTCGCGCGCTTCAATGCCCTGACGGCGAAACAGCTCGATGCCATAGCGCAACCCATACGTAGCGCTTTCGACTACCGCCAGGCAGAGATTGGCACGGGTAAAATTGTCGCTATCGAGGTTATGCAGACTGGCGCGTGCGTGAGGCAGCGGCGGAACACGTTCGCCATTGAAGAACGGCAGCATCTCGACACCGCCTGCGCCGGGCGAGGCCTGCGCCAATAAACTGTTAAAGCCGGCAAGGTCTTCGTCCAGCAGCGTTTGTACCGCAGTGGTGGCCGAGGTGACATTCATGGTGCAAATCAATGGCAGCCACCCATTGGTGCTGGAGCAGAAGCCGGCAATCATGTCCGATTCCGCCGTGACGGGGGCGGCAGACCAGGCGAATAGCGTACCGGAGGTGCCCAGACTCAGGGTAAGGGTGCCGGCCTCGATGTTGCCGGAACCGATGGCCGCCATCATGTTGTCGCCGCCGCCGGTCGATACCCGAACTGCCGGGCCGAGGCCGAGTTTTTCCGCGGCGGCGGGGCGCACCGTGCCGATGCAGCACTCCGCGCTTTTGAGCGGCGGCAGAGCCTGCCACAGGCGGCCGCTGTCGTCGATGAGATCGACCGCGGTTTTGCTCCAGCGACGGGTGCGTACATCGAACAACCCGGTGCCGGAAGCGTCGCCATATTCCGCTACGCGCTCCCCGGTCAGCCAGAAGTTCAAATAATCATGAGGCAACAACACGGTGTGCAGTTTTGCCCAGAGCGCCGGATGGTGTGTTTTGAACCAAAGGATTTTTGACGCGGTATAACCGGTGGCGATCCGCAGGCCGAGTGTTTCCAGCGAGCCGTTGGCTCCGCCGAGCTGTTGCAGGAGCCGTTCGTTTTCCTCTGCGGTTTCGGTATCGCACCACAGCTTGACGCTGTGCAGCACGTTGCCGTCTGCGTCCAGTGGCACAAACCCATGTTGTTGGCCCGAGACCCCCAGAGCATGAATCTCCCGTGCATCAACGCCGGCGTTAGTCACGGCTTGGCGAAAAGCGATGACTAACGCCTCAATCCACCAGTCGGCCTCTTGTTCGCGCCGGCCATTGGCTTGGCTGATGAGACGGTGAGGGGCGTTGCCCTCACCGAGGATCACGCCCTGTGTGCTGTCGACAATCACGACTTTCGTGCCTTGCGTACCGCAGTCTATGCCAGCATAGAGCGCCATAGGATCACTCCATTTCCAGCATGATTTTGATGTCCGAGGCATGTCCTGCCGCCGCGCGCTCGAAAGCGGCTACGCTGTCGGAAAACTTGTAGGTTTGGCTTATCAACGGCTGGACGCGCAATTTGCCGCTGCTCAACAGCCGCAGCGTGCGCGGGTACATGTTAGCGTAGCGGAAAATGGTCTTGAAGGTGATTTCCTTGGCCTGCGCGGCGACGATATCCATCGGCGCGGCATCGATCGGCATGCCGACCAGCACGGCGGTCGTCCCGGGCGCCGCATGCTCGGCCAGCGTAGCGATAGCCGGTTTGGCGCCGCTGCATTCAAACACGACATCGGCGCCATTGCCGCTGGTGAGCGCGGCCACTTTCCCCGCCAGGTCGCCGGTTTTGATATTGACGGCGTGCAGCCCCTCATAACTGGCCGCCACGGCGAGTTTTTCGTCAAACAGGTCGCAGATAATGACGTCCGAACAGCCGCCCGCCAGCGCCGCGAGGGCGGTGACCACGCCGATCGGCCCGGCGCCGATCACCAGTGCGATATCGCCGGGTTTGATCCCGGCTTTGGTGGCCGCTTGCATGCCGATGGCTAAGGGTTCCACCATGGCGCCCTCAGCGAAACTGACGTTGTCCGGCAATCTGAACGTGAAGGCGGCGGGGTGGATGACGGTTTCGCGCAGGCAGCCGTGCACCGGTGGCGTCGCCCAGAAGCGAACGGCGGGATCCAGATTGTAAATCCCGGCGCGCGTCTGCGCCGAGTTGAGGTCGGGAATGCCGGGCTCCATGCAAACGCGATCGCCGATGCTGAGGTGAGTGACGTTTTTACCGGTCGCGAGCACCACGCCGGCGGCTTCATGGCCGAGCACCATCGGGGCGTTAACCACGAACGGGCCAATGCGGCCATGTTGGTAATAGTGCACATCGCTGCCGCAGATGCCCACGGAATGAATTTTTATCTGCACATCATCGGGCCCCAGCGTTTCGGCAAGCTGGACGTCCTCGATAGCGATTTCCCCCGCTTTGGCCAACACTAATGCTTTCATATTGCCTCCTGGTGAATCATTTTTATGGTAACGGTATCATTTCAATGCGGCGATAGTGGGCTAAAGCGGGGGGTTAAACTGTGATCGATGTTGGAATTACTCGACGGGAGTTAATTTTGCTGGTGGGTTGTTATTCAATATAGGGATGAAGATCACAAAATCGGCGATGCAATGACGGTTTTAATATCAGCATGCTGATATCGATACCGTTACTTTGCAGGGGAAATGATGAACAAACAACAACGTGCCATAGCCGCTACGCTGGAATACTTGCGTGAGGCGGACATTGTTTTGACTGAGGAAGAACAGCAACGTATTGAAATTGCGACGTTTGGCTTGGCTGACTATCCCGTCTCAGGGCTGCAACTGCTGACCTATGTCAACTCACCTCGGTATTGCGCGAAAGAGCTGGTGCTGTTTCCTGGTCAGACTTGCCCGGAACATTTACATCCTCCCTTTGCCGGCACACCCGGCAAGCAAGAGACGTTCCGTTGCCGTTGGGGAGAGGTGTTTTTGTTTGTCGATGATGAAAACCTGACGCTTAATGATGCCGGCGGCGAACCGGTATGTCGGGTGCCAGAGGGCGCAGAACCTTGGTACACCTGCAATCGCTATATTCTCTTGCGGCCTGGCGAACAATACACCATCGCACCCAATACCCGGCACTGGTTTCAGGCTGGAAAGCGGGGAGCGGTGGTGTCCGAGTTCTCTTCCGAGAGTCGTGACGAGCTGGATATCTTTACCGATCCCCGGATTAACCGCCTAGCAGGCGTAAACCATTAGCGCCACGATGAAAGTTCTGTCATGATGTTGCCAATGGTACAAAATGATACTTTAAGCTAAGGAGCTGCATTTGGCAGTGGGTCGAGGACGGAAAGCGACGCTGGCTAGCGTGGCCGCACAGGCAAACGTCAGTAAAATCACCGCGTCGCGGGCATTTTCACAGCCGGACAAGGTTCATCCGGAAACGCTGCGCCGCATTCGGGAGACGGCTGCCGAACTCGGTTATGTGGTCAATGCCGCGGCGCGCAACCTGCGGGCGAAAAGCAGCAGAACCATTGGCATCGTCAACCCGGATATGGCCAACCCGTTCTTTGGCGGCCTGACACGCCTGATGACGCTTGAAGCGCAAAAAATGGGGTACGACACCCTGGTGTTCGACTCCTATGAGTCTCAGGAAAGCGAAGACAGAATCATCGACAAACTGATTGGCTACAACGTCGATGCGATCATTCTCTCGGTCATTTCCAACGATCATCTGTACCAGCCTTCCTATCTAAAACGGTTGGAAACATTGAATATCCCGGTGGTGCTGATCGACCGGGAACTGGACAATCGCCACTGCAGCGGCGTGTATATCGATAACCTGGACTGCGGTCTCCAGGCGGGGCGCTGGCTTTTGGAACAGAAAGCGCAGCGGGTGGTGGTGGTGTCCGGACCGGAGAACTCCAACGTTGCACGGGACAGGGTCACAGGGCTGCAGGCGGCGTTGCAAGGGAAAGTGGCGTCGTTTGAAGTGCTGTATGCCGATTTCTTTATGGACGTCGCCTGGCAAGAGACGAGCCGCTGGCTGGCCAATCACCGCGCGCCGGACTTTTTCGTCGGCTGCAATAACCAGATCTCCCTGGGTATCATCAAGGCCTGTATCGAACATCGGCTGCCGTTGATGCAGGACGTGTCGCTGTTCAGCATCGATGAGGTTTCGCATGCCGAGATCTACGGTTTCCATTTCCCTTGCGTGTCGCATGATTTGCAAGAGATCGCCTGGCAAGCCTTGAATCTGGCGATCCGTCGTATTGCCGACCCCGAGATCAAGCCGGGCAAAGTGGTGGTGCGAGGAAAACTCGTCGCGTAACGGCGCCGCCGTTCGGCTTATCCGTCATTTTTCAGCGTGTTGCGCTGTTTTTGGCTCATCCCGCCCGGCGGGACGGATGAGCAGCCACAAACCGCTTCCTGCCGTCGCCGCGCCTAGCAGCATGGGCCAGGAAAGGGGTTCATTGAACATTAACCCGGCCCAGCAGAAGGTAACGAAGGGACTGAGAAACAGCAGGCTCGTCACGCGCAGCGCAGAAGTGAGCTTTAGACACAACCAGTACAGGCCGTAACCGGCCAGCGTCGCCAGTAGCGCGTTCCAAAGCACGCCGATCGCAAACCCCGTCGTTACCGTGGGCAGCAGCGGGCCTTCATTGCCGGCCAGCGCGGCGAAAGCCAGCGCCGAAACCGCGCTTTGTATCCCCAGCGAGGCCGGCAAACTCATTGCGTGCGCCCGCGGCAGCCGTTCCTGCCACAGGGTTGCCAGCGCGAGCGAGAGCATCCCCGCCAGCGGCAACAGGTAACTCCACAATGGGGCTTCTCCCCATGAGATGGCGCTGCCGGTCGCCAGCGTTACCCCGCTAACCCCCAAGGTTAAGCCGGACCAAACGCGACCATCGGGCAGACGGCGTTGCAACAGCATGCTCAGCAGCGCGGTGCCGAGAGGGAGCAAATCGGCGATGAGTGCGGCCAACCCGGCCGGCACGCCATATTCGATGCCTTTGCTGACGCCGGCCAGGTAACCGGTCATGGCAAGCAACCCAATCCCGGCGTGAACCGCTATCGTCAGAGGAGATGCACGCCTGATGGCGTTCAGACTAAACGGCAGCAACGCGAGAGCGACGACCACGCAGCGCCAGAACGCCACCAGCAACACCGGCGCGTAATCGGCGGCGAAGCGGATGCCGACGAAACCGGAGCTCCAGGCCACGATCAGCAGAACCTCGGCCGCAGCCAGCCAGAGGGCGGCTTTGCCGCGATGTTTGCCGCCGTGGGACGAGGGGCGAAATGATGGCAGGGACATGATGGTCACCTCCTTTCCGCCCGATGGTAGTGTGTGGCTATAATTTAATAAATCGAATAATTTTCGTTCAGTTGTTTAATGGAGTTAAATCATGCGGCCGACATTGGATATCGATCTCTTGCGCACTTTTCACGCCATTGCACGTTTGGGGCAATTTCGCGCGGCGGCGGCATTTGTCAATCGCAGCCCCGCCGCCGTGAGCGTGCATATCCAGCGCCTGGAACAGGTGGTGGGCGGCCGCCTGCTGGAGCGTGACAATCAGGCCGTGGTGCTGACGCCGCTGGGAAGCAAGCTGCTGGCATCGACGCTCGGGCTGCTGAGCGCCCATGACGATATTCTGCGGGAACTGCAGGGCGCGCCGCTAAGCGGCCATATCAAATTGGGATTGCCTGATGAGTACGCTTCTCATGTGATACGCCATATTTTGCCGCGGTTTGCCGACAGTTTCCCCGCGGTGGAGCTGGAGGTCTCTACCGCTGCCAGTCAGGCGCTGGTGGAACAAATTGGCCGTAATCGGCTGCATCTTGCGCTGGTGGTTCAACCCTCGAAGAGACAGAGTCAGACACCGCTCGCGGTGACAGTACCAGTGTGGGTTGGAGGCCGTTCGCTGGCGCTGCAGGCTAACCGGCCGCTGCCGCTGGCATTGCATGCCGCCGATTGCCCTTATCGTGAGGCTATGATCGATGCATTGACCAGGGCGGGAAGGCATTGGCGAGTGGTTGTGAGCAGCCCTTCGGCCAGCGTGGTGGCAGCTGCCATCGAGGCAGGATTGGCCGTCACGCTGCTTGACCGCGCACGGGTTTCGGCGGCGATGCGGATACTCGACGAATTGCCTTCGGTCGCACCACATGAAGTGCAACTGCTCCGTTCTGCCACGGCCGCCAGCCAACCGGCGGTGGCGATGCTGGAAAGCGTCATCGGTGAGTATTTACGGGGGGGAACATGAATATCGGCCGCGTGGGGAAGACGAATCGAGCATGACGGTGACGGAGAGATGTGGCTAGCGCCGGGAACGCTGTATCGCGGGGCGTTCCCGGTATTCGAGGGCTGGAGATCAGAACACCTGTTTGAACGGCTTCACCGTCACGTCGGCATAGACGCCGGCGGCGATATAGGGATCCTGCTGCGCCCAGGCCTGGGCTTCCGCCAGCGAGGCGAATTCGGCGATCACCGTTGAACCGGTAAAGCCGGCGGCGCCGGGATCGTTGCTGTCGATGGCCGGGTTAGGGCCGGCGACCACCAGGCGGCCGGCGTCGCGCAGCGCCTGCAGGCGCGCCAGGTGTGCCGGGCGCACCGCCAGACGGTTTTCCAGCGAGTTGGGGACGTCTTGCGCGTAGATCAGATAAAGCATGTTTCACCTTTAAAATCATGGCTATAAAACGGTGCTACCAAGGTAGCGCAAAAGGCGCGGCAGGGGAACGGTACGCGGCGAATTTCCCCGCGGATTGGCGCTTATGCCTTGAAGCCGCTACTTTTTATTCGTATAGTGCGGCGCGCTTAAACTGATATGCCATTGAGGTGAGGACATGACGGAACTGGTAAGGGAAAAACTCGATTTGCCGGCGGGCAAAAGTAAACTGCTGCTGCACTCTTGCTGCGCGCCCTGTTCCGGCGAAGTGATGGAAGCGATCCAGGCGTCCGGGATCGAGTACGCCATTTTCTTCTATAACCCCAACATTCACCCGCAAAAAGAGTATCTGCTGCGCAAGGAAGAGAACATCCGTTTCGCTGAGCAGCACGGGGTGCCGATTATCGATGCCGATTACGACACCGACAACTGGTTCGCCCGCGCCAAGGGGATGGAGAATGAGCCGGAGCGCGGTATCCGCTGCACCATGTGTTTCGACATGCGTTTCGAGCGCACGGCGCTGTATGCGCATGAGCATGGTTATGACACTATCTCCAGTTCGCTGGGCATCTCGCGCTGGAAGAATATGCAGCAGATCACCGACTGCGGCATCCGGGCGGCGGAAAAGTATCCCGATCTGGTGTACTGGGATTACAACTGGCGCAAGAAGGGCGGTTCGTCGCGCATGATAGAGATCAGCAAGCGCGAACGCTTCTATCAGCAGGAATACTGCGGCTGCGTCTATTCGCTGCGCGACACCAACCTGCACCGTAAGGCGCAAGGGCGACCGCTGATCAAACTGGGCGTGCTTTACTATGGTGATGAAGAATAGCGCTGACTCACCGCAATTAACCCGCTCCGGCGGGTTTTTTACTTTTTGACGCCTGGCCAAACGTTAATGAAGCGTGTCGCCCCGGCGGTAAAAAAGCAACGGCCAGGTTAATATCCTTATGAGTTTGCTGGTTTTAGCCGCGCATACTGACGATTAAAGCGATAGTTTGCCTTTCGTTATTGAATATGATTGCTATTTGCATTTAAACTTGGCGAACCAGAGGAAACAGAATCATTATGCCGCTAAAAAAGATGTTCCTTAATCGCCGTATATCCGTGCCTTTCGTCTTGTCCGTAGGCCTGCACAGCGCCCTGGTGGCGGGATTGCTTTACGCTTCGGTAAACGAAGTAGTGGAGCTGCCGAAGCCAGAGGACGCGCCGATCAGCGTCATGATGGTCAATACTGCCACGATGGCCGAACCGCCTCCGCCGGCGCCGGCCGAGCCGGAGCCGCCGCAGGTCGAACCTGAGCCGGAGCCAGAACCGGAACCTATTGTGGAGCCGCCGCCGAAGGCGATCGTGAAGCCGGAGCCGGTCAAGCCGAAACCAAAACCTAAGCCGAAGCCAAAGGTCGAAAAACAGGTCAAACCGGAGCCGAAAAAAGTCGAGCCGCGCGAACCGTCACCGTTCAACAACGATTCGCCGGCCAAGCCGATCGACAAAGCGCCGGTGAAACAGGCGCCTGCCGCGCCGGTGCAGGGCAATTCGCGCGAGGTCGTGCCGAAGGCGTTGGTGCAGTCCAAACCGATGTATCCGCCGCGCGCGCTGGCCTTACAGATTGAAGGCAGTGTTAGGGTCCAGTTTGATGTCGACAGCGATGGTCGCTTGAGTAACGTGCGTATCTTGTCGGCCGAACCGCGCAATATGTTCGAGCGCGAAGTGAAGCAGGCGCTACGCAAATGGCGCTATGAAGCCAAAGAAGCGAAAGACCTCATCGTCAACATTCGCTTCAAGCTGGATGGCTCGACCGAATTGAACTGAGGTCGGTCAACACCAAAAAGAAAGGGTCGCCTCGGCGACCCTTTTTGCATTTGCGGTGTAGCGTCAGTTTATTCTTCGAAACCGACGCGGAAATTCATTTTGCCCTCAGGCAGCGCGCGCGAGTTGCCTTCCGCATCGACCGCCACATAGGTGAACACCGCTTCGGTCGCCCGGTAACGCTGGCCGATCGGGGCGGAAGAAACTTTCTTTACCCACACTTCGATATTGATGGTGATCGAGCTACGCCCGGTGCGGATACAGTGCGCATAGCAGCAAACCACGTCGCCTACCGCCACCGGTTTCAGGAAGGTCATGCCGTCTACGCGCACCGTCACCACGCGCCCTTCGGCGATTTCTTTTGCCTGGATGGCGCCGCCGATATCCATTTGCGACATCAGCCAGCCGCCGAAGATATCACCGTTAGCATTGGTATCAGCCGGCATCGCCAGCGTGCGCAGCACCAGCTCGCCGCTGGGTAAAGGTCGTTGTTGTGTCATAGCAGTCTGCTTTTAAAAGGAGGGAATAACATCATACTGCCCGCGGCAAGCGCCGCAGGCATTAACAATTTTGTAACTATTTTTTCTGTTCTTCCGGCATGTGCCGGTAAATATAGATACCGCTGAGGAGGGTGAAGACCAGCGTCAGTACCGTCAGGCCAAAGACTTTGAAATTGACCCAGACGCTTTGCGGCAGCCAGAAGGCGACATAGATGTTCGCCAGGCCGCAGGCCAGGAAGAAGATCGCCCAGGCCAGGTTGAGGTTGCTCCACACTTTGTCCGGCAGCGTCAGCTCTTTGCCCAGCATGCGCTGAACCAGCGGCTTTTTGAGCACCCATTGGCTGATCAGCAGCGCCAGCGCGAACAGCGCGTAAATCACCGTGACCTTCCATTTGATGAACAAATCGTTGTGGAACACCAGCGTCAGGGTGCCGAATACCAGCACCATCAGGAAGGTGATCAACGTCATCTTCTCGACCTTGCGGTATTTCACCCAGGTGAACACCAGCGCCAGCGCGGTGGCGACAATTAACGCGCCGGAAGCAACGTAAATGTCGTACAGCTTATAAAAAGCGAAAAAGACAATTAGCGGGAGGAAATCAAGAAACTGCTTCATAAATCAATCCATCATCTGTTCATCGGCCGACTATACCGGATTCGGCGAGCTCTGTGTACCGCCGGGCGTTGCCGATTATCGGCGTTTGGCCGGCGGATTTCTGCCGCGAAAGCAGGAATTTGCATAAACTTACGCAAGAAAGTGCCGGTACATTGCCAGCGCGGGCCGCAGGCCGCATAGTAAGTGTCATAATAACCAGATAATTTACCGCGGAAAACAAGCATGCAGTGGAAATCTCTCCAGGCCCTGACGCCTGGTTTGACGCATTTATTGGGCTATCAACGCAGTTGGCTCAAGCCGGATATTCGCGCCGGCCTTTCCGTCGCCGCCGTCGCCCTCCCGGTGGCCATCGCCTACGCCGAACTGGCCGGGGTCAGCCCGGTGGTGGGGCTCTACTCCTGTATCTTGCCGATGATGGCCTACGCGCTGTTCGGCTCGTCGCGCCAGCTGATCGTCGGGCCCGACGCTGCCACCTGCGCGGTGATCGCCGCAGTGGTGACGCCGCTGGCAGCGGGCAATATGGAACGCCATTGGCAGCTGACCATTATGATGACCGCCATGATGGGCGGCTGGTGCCTGCTGGCCAGCCGGTTCAAGCTGGGGGCGCTGGCGGATTTGCTGTCGCGGCCGATCCTCAGTGGGCTGCTGAACGGGGTGGCGATCACCATTATTGTCGATCAGATCGGCAAGGTGTTGGGGTTTACGATGCGCCCGGCACAGCTGATCGAGCGCATCTACGCGCTGCCCGGTAACCTGCTGCACAGCGACTGGCTGACGATGGCGGTGTCGTTGCTGACGCTGGTGACGCTGCTCGGATTTAAAAAATGGCGGCCTAACTGGCCGGCGCCGCTGTTCGCTATCGTGCTGGCGGCGTTCGTGACCTGGGCGGGCGGCCTGCAGCAGCATGGCGTGGTGACGGTGGGCGGTTTCAGCGGCGTGCTGCCGATCGTCCAGTGGCCGGACTTCCAGCCCGGTTTGCTGCGCGACATGGTGATCCCGGCGCTTAACCTGGCGGTGGTGAGTTTTGTCAGCATGATGCTCACCGCCCGCAGCTTCGCCGCCAAAAACGGTTATGAGGTGAACGCCGACGCCGAGTTTCGCGCGCTGGGGCTGGTGAATATCGTCTCTGCGCTGTCGCAAGGTTTCGCCATCAGCGGCGCGGATTCGCGCACCGCGGTGAATGATGCCAACGGCGGCAAGAGCCAACTGGTGTCGATCATCGCCGCCGCGGTCATTGCCTTTGTCTTGCTGTTCCTGATGGCGCCGCTGCAGTTTATTCCGGTGGCCGGGTTGGGCGTGGTGCTGATGTATGCGGCCTGGTCGCTGCTGGACATCCGCGGCATCTGGATCTTGCGCCGTCGCAACGCGCAGGCGTTCCGCCTGGCGCTGTTTACCTTCCTCAGCGTGCTGCTGGTGGGAGTGATCAGCGGCATTGGGCTGGCGGTGTTGCTGGGGCTGATGCAGTTTCTGCGCACCGTCTTCCGGCCGACGGAACAGCTGCTGGGCGTCAACGACGAAGGCATGATCCATTCCATGGGCAATAACAATGGGGTGAAGGCGGTGCCTGGCGTCATGATGTATCGCTTCAATTCGCCGCTGACCTATTTCAACGTGGCGTATTTCAAACGCCGTATTCTCAATTTGGTCGACGGCACGCCGTTCCAGCCACGTTGGGTGGTGGTGGATGCGGTGGCCAGTTTCACCCACGCCGATATCAGCGTGCTGGCGGCCATCGACGAACTGAAACGCGACCTGTTACAGCGTAACGTAAGGCTGGTGCTGGCGGGGCGCCGCACCGAGCTGACGCGTTGGTTCCGCATCAACCGCTTAGGGCGCGACAAAGAGCTGATTTTGGTGCCGGACCTGTATCTGGCCCTGAAACTGATTCAGAGTAAGGAGCAGGCGGAAGCCGCCGTGGTGGGGTAAACAAAAAAAGGGGCGCGCCGAAGCGTGCCCCTTGGTTTTTGCTTGCGCCGGCGTTAGCCGCGCAGCAGCATGTACAGACGGAACAGGTAGATCAGCAGCAGAGCAGACACCAGGTTGCTCAACGCGGTCAGTACCACGCTGGCGACGTTCGGCGTCAGTACCGACAGATGGCTCACCAAAAACAGCACCAGCAGCTTGGCCGCCAGCCACAGCATCATCGCCGGCACCAGCACGCGCGCATTGGCGAAGGCTAATTTGCTGCTCAGCTTGAGCGAAGCGAAGACGCCTTTTTTGTCGACGGAGGCGATCACCGGCGCCAGTGCGAAGGCGATAGCCATCAGCACGCCCGGCACCACAAACAGCGTCAGGCCAAGTTGGATCAGCAGGGTGCAGATAAACAGCAGCAACAACAGGCGCGGCAGATCGGGCGCCGAAGCGCCGAGCGCGCGCAGGGCGCTGGTGCGTTGCCCTTGCGACACCAGACGGATCAGCGTCAGCATCCCGCCGACCAGCAGCACGTTGCCGACCAGCGCGGAGAAGGTGGCGGCCGCCGACACTTTCAGCAACACCATCTGCTGTTCCGGCGTCATCTGCTGGATCACTTCCTGAATGCCCATGCCGGTAGAGGAAGCGAAATCGCTGGTGGTGGCAGCGAGCGTCGCCAACTGTTCGGCATCGGGGCTGAAGGCCTGATTCAGCAGCACGGAGATAAACGCCGTCAACAGCGCCAGCATCAGGATGCTGGCCAGTTGGTTGCGTAAAAAGTTAAAACTGTCACGGTACAAAGCGTTGGCCGTGATAGGCATGCAGACTCCTTGGCGTCGGGAAAACAGAGATAAATCAGTGGGTGATTGTACCCTGTTCCACGCCGCTGTGGCACCCCGCGAATTGCACTACGCCTATTTCTTCAACGATCGTCGTCTCAGGCAGCGATAGCGGCAAGGGCACCGGCAAGGGGGGCAGGCCGTAGCGTTCCCGGGCGCGATCGCAGGCTTCGTTACGCAGGCCGTTTTCACCGGACTGATCGAACTCTCTGCACGGGCTGGGTCGATTGAGGTAGATCGAGCAGGACACGGCTTTGCCGATCTCGCCGTCCAGCGCGGTGCAGCGGGGGGACTTGCTGTTGGTCCCCTGCATGCAGCGCAGGAACGGGCTCAAAGGCTCCGTCAGGGAAAGGGGGACGGTGCCGCCGCCGTCTTCGGCTTCGGCCCAATAGAATGACACTCGAAAATAACCGCAGCATGCGCCGCAGCTGACACAGGGATTAAGGATTTCGCTCATCTTGATTGCCCGCCGACTCCTCACGGCACCAACCAAAACCAACACGGAAAATGAAATTACCTCAGCCGCATTTTTCTCCGCAACTGAAATTTGAACATGTAGATAATTTGCAACAAAATCGTTTTTTTGATGCAGATCAATCCTTGATTTATTAGACGGTTAGGTAACCTTGTTTTTAGTGGGATTTTAAATTTTTACACATAAGATGTGATCTCGATGGGATCACAAATACCCGAAAGTAGGTATATTCCCCCTCGAGCGATTAACCACACAAATGGAATGGATAATGAAAAAGACAACTCTGATGGTATTGGCGACGATGATGGCGCCTATGTTGGCAAGTGCGCATCAGGCCGGTGATTTCCTGTTCCGCGCGGGAACCGCGACCGTGCGTCCAAATGCGGGTTCAGACAACGTACTGGGGTTGGGCTCGCTGGATGCGAAAAACAACACCCAGCTCGGTCTGACCTTCGGTTACATGGTGACGGACAACATCGGCGTTGAGTTGTTGGCCGCAACGCCATTCCGCCACAAGGTGACGCTGGGCGGTACCGATCTGGCGACCGTTCACCAACTGCCGCCTACGCTGATGGCGCAATACTACTTCGGCGACAAGCAGGACAAACTGCGTCCTTACCTGGGCGTTGGCGTTAACTACACCACCTTCTTCGACGAGAAGTTCAACGACTACGGCAAAAGCGCCGGGTTGAGCGACCTCGATCTGAAAGATTCCTGGGGCGTGGCGGCGCAGGCCGGCCTGGATTACAACCTGGATGAGCACTGGATGCTGAACATGTCGGTGTGGTGGATGAACATCGAAACCAAAACTCGCTTCAACGATGCGAATGGTGGGCACCATAGCTTCGATACGCGTCTGGATCCGTGGGTGTTCATGTTCGGGGCGGGTTACCGCTTCTGATGAAGGCTTCAAGCAGGGAGGCGTTGCGCCTCCCTGTGTCAGTATTATTTAATCTGCATCACGTTTTCAACAGATTTCACGCCGGCTACGCCGCGTGTGACCTGCACCGCACGGTTGGCGTCATCGCTGGACGTCACGAAGCCGCTCAGCTGTACGCGCCCTTTAAAGGTTTCCACGCTAATCTCGCGTGACTTGATGTTTTTATCCGCCAGCAACGCCGATTTCACTTTGGTGGTGACCACGGTGTCATCGATATAACCGCCTGTTCCCTCTGATTTTGCCGTCGGCGCGCAAGCGCTCACCGCGACCGACACAACGGCTGCCATGCACAAGGCCGAAAGGGTTTTAAACAGCTTCATAAATTACTCTCCATGCAATGTTATGGTTGAAATTCGCTACGGTTTTTCGCCGCAGCGAGCGCATTCCCCAAATCAAACGAAGAAATGCATAGCGAACAAAGTTCATTGTGAGACAAGACTGGGTTTTGTTCAAATTTTTGCTGTAAATAAATGGAACAAACTTTGAGGGGAAACAAGCTGTTAAAACGAGCGCCGGCAGGGCGCTCGCTAAAGAGGATCACGCCCGGGTGGCGCGCTTCATATTGCTGACAAAGGCCGCCAGCTTAGTCAGCATCTCCGCCGGGTTGGCATGGTGCTGTTCGATGATTTTGACGATTGCCGAGCCGGAGATCGCGCCGGCGGCCCCGGCCTGCAGCGCCGCCTTCACCTGCTCGGGTTCGGAGATGCCGAAGCCCTGCAGCGGCGGCGCGGCGTGATACTCGCGCAGCTTGTTCACCAGGTGATGCAACGGCAGCTGCGCTCGGCTTTCGGTGCCGGTGACGCCGGCGCGCGACAGCAGGTAGGTGTAGCCGCGGCCGTGCGACGCGATTTCACGCAGCAGATCGTCATCGGCGTTCGGCGGGCAGATGAAGATCGGTGCGATACCGTGGCGAATGGCCGCGGCGCGGAACGGCGCAGACTCTTCAAACGGCACGTCGGCGACCAGCACCGAATCCACGCCCACTTCGGCGCAGCGTTGGTAAAACGCATCGATGCCTTTATGGAACACCAGATTGGCGTACATCAGCAGCCCAATGGGAATGGTCGGGTGCTTCTGGCGGATGGCCGCCAGCATCTCGAAGCACTGGGTCGGCGTGACGCCGGCGGCGAAAGCGCGCAGCGTCGCGCTCTGGATAGTGGGGCCATCCGCCAGCGGATCGGAGAAGGGGATGCCCAACTCCAGCGCGTCCGCACCGGCTTCGATCAGGGTGTCGATAATCTGCAGCGATAGCGTCGGATTGGGATCGCCTAACGTCACGAACGGGACGAAGGCGCCTTCCTTGCTGCTTTCCAGACGCGTGAACAGTTGCTGATAACGTTCCATCAGATTTCTCCCCGAGCTTTCAAAATGTCGTGAACGGTAAATATGTCTTTGTCGCCGCGGCCGGACAGGTTGACCACCAAGATTTGCTCTTTCTGCGGCGTTTCACGGATCATTCTCAGCGCGTGCGCCAGGGCGTGTGAGGATTCCAGCGCCGGGATAATGCCTTCATGGCGCGACAGCGCCTTGAACGCTTCCAGCGCTTCGTCGTCGGTGATCGACACGTATTCGGCGCGGCCAGTGCTGTTCAAGTAGGCGTGCTGCGGCCCGACGGATGGGAAGTCCAGCCCGGCGGAAATCGAATAGGACTCTTCAATCTGGCCTTCGTCGGTCTGCATCATCGGCGCCTTCATGCCGAAGTAGATGCCGACGTGGCCGTGCTTGAGCGGCGCGCCGTGCTGACCGGTTTCGATACCCAGGCCGGCAGGTTCCACGCCGATAAGCCCAACGTCGGCGTCATCGATAAAATCGGCGAACATACCGATGGCGTTGGAGCCGCCGCCGACGCAGGCGATGACCGCATCCGGCAGGCGGCCTTCGCGCTCCAGCACCTGCGCTTTGGTTTCTTCGCCGATCATGCGCTGGAATTCACGCACGATGGTGGGGTACGGGTGCGGGCCGGCGGCGGTGCCGAGCATATAGTGCGCGGTTTCATAGCTGCCGGACCAGTCGCGCAACGCTTCGTTGCAGGCGTCTTTCAGGGTGGCGGAGCCGCTGTGCACCGGGATCACTTCCGCGCCCATCAGCCGCATGCGGAACACGTTCGGCGACTGGCGCTCGACGTCTTTGGCGCCCATATAGATGCGGCATTTCAGGCCGAGCAGTGCGCAGGCCAGCGCCGACGCGACGCCGTGTTGGCCTGCGCCGGTTTCCGCGATGATCTCGGTTTTGCCCATGCGCTTGGCCAGCAACGCCTGGCCCAGCACCTGGTTGGTCTTGTGTGCGCCGCCGTGCAGCAGGTCTTCACGCTTCAGATAAAGCTTGGTGTTGCTGCCGGCGGTGAGGTTTTTGCACAGCGTCAGCGCCGTCGGGCGGCCTGCGTAGTTCTTTAGCAGATCGATGAATTCGGCCTGAAACGCCGGATCGCGCTGAGCGCTGACAAAGGCTTCTTCCAGTTGTTTCAGGGCCGGCATCAGAATTTGCGGCACATACTGGCCACCAAATTCGCCGAAGTAGGGGTTAAGCAGCGTCATGAGAGTTCCCGTTATTATCCGTTATTAATGTTGAGCCGTATTCAGTAGGCGCGCAGGGTCTGGAAGACCGAGGCCAGGCGCGCGGGATCTTTGATGCCCGGTTCGCTTTCCACGCCGGAGTTGAAGTCCAGCCCGGCGCAGCCGAGCTTGGCCGCTTCGACGCAGTTGTCGGCGCGCAGGCCGCCCGCCAGCATCACGTTAGTCAGATCTTCGTCTTGCAATACCGACCAGTCGAAGCGTTGGCCGGTGCCACCGGCACCGTTGTCGAGCAGGTAGCGATCGACATACTGCAAATCGCGCGCCGGCACCCGATCTTTCACGCTCAGCGCTTTCCAGATGCGGCAATCGGCCGGCAAGCGGGCGCGCAGGGCGCTGATATAAGCCTGGTCTTCCGCGCCGTGTAATTGCACCGCGTGCAGACCGAGGCGCTCAACGGTCAACGCCACGGTCTCGACCTGGGCGTCGCAGAATACGCCGACGTACTTCAGCGGCGCGCCGGAAATCACTTCGCGGGCGCGGGTGATATCCACGTAGCGCGGGGAGCGGCCGACGAAAATCAGCCCGCCGTAGATGGCGCCCGCCTGATACGCGGCGGCGGCGTCCTGTGGGCGGGTCAGGCCGCACACTTTGTTGTCGCCCAGGATCACGCGGCGCACGGCGGCGCGCAGATCGGGTTCAGACATCAGCGCGCTGCCGATCAGGAAGCCGTTGGCGTAATGGCTCAGCTCGCGGATCTGCCCATAGTTGTTGATGCCCGACTCGCTGATCACCGTCACGCCATGCGGCACGCGCGGCGCCAGTTGACGAGTACGGTCCAGATCGATGCTCAGATCGCGCAGATCGCGATTATTGATGCCGACCACGCGCGCTTCCAGCGCGATCGCCCGCTGCAGCTCTTCTTCACTGATCACTTCGGTCAGCACGCCCATATTGAGGCTGTGGGCCACCGCGGCCAGCTGGCGGTACTGCTCGTCGGTTAACACCGACAGCATCAGCAGAATGGCGTCGGCCTGATAGTAGCGCGCCAGGTAAATCTGATACGGGTCGATGATAAAGTCTTTGCACAATACCGGCTGGCTGACGGTCTTACTGACCAGCGGCAGGAAATCGAAGCTGCCCTGGAAGTATTTCTCGTCGGTCAGCACCGAGATCGCCGAGGCGAAATCTTTATAGACCGTGGCGATCTCCACCGGATCAAAGTTTTCGCGAATCAGCCCCTTGGAAGGCGAGGCCTTCTTGCATTCGAGAATGAAAGCCGTCCGGGTGCCCTGCAGCGCGTGGTAGAAGCTGCGTTCGCTCGGTACGATGTCATTCTGAAAGCCGGCCAGGGGCTGTTGCTGTTGTCGCGCCGCGATCCATTGCGCTTTGTCGCGGACAATCTTGTGTAGCACGGTTTCCTGCATCATTTATCCTCTTGCCGCCAGTGCGATGACACGCTCATAGGCCTGCCCGCTGTTGATCATATCCAGTGCCTGCCGCGCATTTTGGCGCAGGTCTTCATGTCCGAATAACTTCAGAAGCAACGCGACGTTGGCCGCGACCGCCGCGGCGTGCGCCGGCTCGCCTTTACCTTGTAACAGCCGCGCCAAAATGTCACGGTTTTCTTCCGGCGTGCCGCCCAGCAAGGCTTCCAGCGGATAGGTTTCCAATCCGAAGGACTGCGGAGTGAGCTGGTAGCTGCTGATTTCGCCGTTGTTCAATTCCGCTACGTGCGTCGGGGCGTGGATCGCCACCTCGTCCATGCCGCCGCCGTGAACCACCGCCGCACGTTGATAACCCAGCACGCGCAGGGTTTCGGCAATCGGCAGCACCAGTTCCGGGCTGTATACGCCGATCAGCGCCAGCGGCGGACGCGCCGGGTTAATCAGCGGGCCCAGCACGTTGAACAGCGTGCGGGTCTTCAGCTGCTGGCGCACCGGCATGGCGTGGCGAAAACCGGTGTGGTACTGCGGCGCGAACAGGAAGCACACGCCGAGGTCGTCCAGCGCTTTGCGCGCTTCTTCCGCCGGCAGATCCAGACGGATGCCGAACGCCGCCAGCAGATCCGAAGAGCCGGAACGGCTGGAGACGCTGCGGTTGCCGTGTTTGGCGATTTTCGCGCCGCACGCCGCCGCCACAAAGGCGCTGGCGGTGGAAATATTGATGCTGTTGGTGCCGTCGCCGCCGGTGCCGACGATATCGGCGAACGGGTAGTCAGGGCGCGGAAACGGCTGAGCGTCGTCCAGCAGCGCTTTGGCGGCGCCGGCGATCTCTTCCGGGCGCTCGCCGCGGACTTTCATGCTGATCAACGCCGCCGCCAGTTGGCTAGGTTCCAGTTCGCCGCGCACGATAGCGCTGAACAGCTGTTGGCTTTCCTGCTGGCTCATCGACTCGGCGCGGTACAGTTTCTCAAGAATAGGTTGCATCGTCGTGTTCCTTATATTACTTCGCCAGCGCCCAGGCGAGGGTCTGCTCAAGCAGGCGCGCGCCATGGGTGGTCAGAATCGATTCCGGGTGGAACTGGAAGCCGCACACGCGGCGGTGGTCGTCGCGCACCGCCATCACCATCTCGCCGAAATGGGCGTTGACGGTGAGATCGGCCGGGATGTTGCTGCCGACCAGCGAGTGGTAGCGCGCCACCGGCAGCGGGTTGGCCATGCCGGCGAACATGCCTTCGCCATCGTGAGCGATCGCCGAGGCTTTGCCGTGCAGGATCTCACCCGCCTGGCCGACCTGGCCGCCGTAGGCTTCGACGATCGCCTGGTGGCCGAGGCAGATGCCGATAATCGGCAGCCGACCGCGCAGGCGCTGCAGCAGTTCCGGCATGCAGCCTGCTTCGGACGGCGTGCCGGGGCCGGGCGACAGCATCAGTACCGGCTGGGTCATGTGCTCCAGGCGTTCGATGATCACCTCGGCGGCGATCTGGTTACGGTAAATCACCACCTGGTGGCCGCTGGCGCGCAGCTGATCGACCAGGTTGTAGGTAAAGGAGTCGACGTTGTCGAGCAGCAGGATATCGGCCATCAGAACACCTCCTTGGCATGGTGCGCAGTGGCGATGGCACGCAGCACGGCACGGGCTTTGTTGCGGGTTTCGTCGGCTTCCGCCTGCGGGATGGAATCCAGTACCACACCGGCGCCGGCCTGCACGGTGGCGATGCCGTCTTCAACGTAGGCAGAGCGAATGACGATGCAGGTATCCAGATCGCCGGTGGCGGTGAAGTAGCCCACCGCGCCGCCGTAGCTGCCGCGGCGCGTGCCTTCTGAGGCGGCGATCAGCTGCATCGCCCGCACTTTCGGCGCGCCGCTGAGGGTGCCCATGTTCATGCAGGCCTGATAGGCGTGCAGCACGTCGAGATCGGCGCGCAGGGTGCCCACCACGCGGGAAACCAGGTGCATGACGAACGAATAGCGATCCACCTTGGTCAGGTCGGCCACGTAGCGGCTGCCGGCCTGGCAGATGCGTGCCAGATCGTTGCGCGCCAGATCGACCAGCATCAGGTGCTCGGCCAGCTCTTTGTGGTCGGTGCGCATTTCCAGCTCAATGCGGCTGTCGAGATCCAGATCCAGCGAACCATCGGCACGGCGTCCGCGCGGGCGGGTGCCGGCGATCGGGTAGATTTCGATCTGGCGATTGCCCGCGTCGTATTTCAGCGCGCTCTCCGGCGAAGCGCCGAACAGGGTGAAGTCATCATCCTGCATGAAGAACATGTACGGGCTGGGGTTGTTGTCTTTCAACGTCTGGTAGGCCGCCAGCGGCGCCGGGCACGGCAGGGTGAAGCGGCGCGACGGCACCACCTGGAAAATCTCGCCCTGGCGGATCGCTTCCTGCAGCTCGCTGACCACCGCGCCGTACTCTTCGTCGCTCTGGTTACAGCTCAGCTGCATGTTTTCCAGCGTTTGGTGCGGGATCGGCTGCGGGGTTTGTTGCAACTCGGCCTGAAGTTGTTCCAGACGTTGCTGCAAACGCTGCGCTTCACTCGCTTGTTCACTGAAGACGCTGGCCTGCAGACGGGCCGTACCGCGTTGGTGATCAAGCACCAACAGCGTTTCCGCCAGATAGAAGCAGAAGTCCGGGCAGCGCTGATCCTGGCGCAGTGCCGGCAGGTCTTCGAAACCGGCGACCAAATCGTAGGCGAACAGGCCGCCCAGCATCACGGCTTCGCGCTCGTCCGCCGGAGAGTCCACCAGGGTCAGCAGCGTACGCAGCGCGTCGAACACCGACAGTGAGCGCAGGCGGGCATCTTCGTCCTGCACCGCGTCGATCGCCGGGAAGGTCAGCTCGCGGCCGTTGGGGCGTGCCTGGTTGCGTACCTCAGGCGGCAGCGCTTCGTCCAGCAGCGGCAGCAGCGCCGCGCCGTTGGCGGTCAGTGCCTGCACGCTGACGGTGTGGCCCAGTGCGGTAATGCGCAGCGCGCTGTCGATCACCAGCAGGCTCTGCAGATTCTGTTTGCTGTTGATTTCCGCCGATTCCAGCAGCAGGGTGGCCGGACGGGCGCCGCACAGCTGGTGGAAAAGGGTGGTGGGGTCGCCCCGATAGCTGGCTTGCGCCTTCAGCAATGTCAGTTGTGGTTTGGTGTTCATCATCGGTGGTTCCAGTGGATTCTGTCCATAAAAAAGCCCGCATCAAGTGCGGGCTCAGGAAATCTGCATTGTCAGATGACAGCTATGCGCGATTACACCGCCCGCAAGAGGGAGGTACGCCACCAACCGTGAAGAGAAATATAGTTGTTCATTTGCCGACTCTCTCTGTTAACGCTCATCTGACACGGCCGTTGCCGTGAACTTGTGTACTAGTTAACTGGTTCGTGGCTGCAAAGTCAACCCTCTTTTTGCACAATGTTTTAGCGGCCAGCGTGAATTCTATTCATCATCCGCCTGGCGCCTGCGGCCAGGGCAGAATAGATTTCCGTCCGGCCGTCGATCGCGGGTATGATAGAAAACCAAGCCATTGCCGGATAGCCGTTTTGACAGACAGTAACCCCCCATCCACCGCTTTTACTCTGTACGATCTCCACAGCCACACGACCGCCTCCGACGGTTACCTGACGCCGACGCAGCTGGTACTGCGGGCGGTCGAGATGCGTGTAGGCGTGCTGGCGATCACCGATCACGATACCACCGCCGGATTGGCCGAGGCCGCCGCGGCCATTGCGGAGCAGGCGTTGCCGCTGCGGTTGGTCAACGGGGTGGAAATCTCGACGCTGTGGGAAAATCATGAAATTCATATCGTTGGGTTGGGCATGGACGTCACGCATCCGGCGCTGGTGGCACTGTTGGCGGAACAAACCGAACGCCGCAACTGGCGGGCGCAGGAGATTGGCGTGCGCCTGGGTAAAGCGCGGATCCCTGACGCCTATGCCGGCGCGCAACGGCTGGCGGGCGCCGGCGCGGTCACCCGCGGCCATTTCGCCCGTTACCTGGTGGAGCTTGGCGTGGCGAACAACATGGCGCAGGTGTTCAAGAAATACTTGGCCAAGGGCAAAACCGGCTACGTGCCGCCGCAGTGGTGTACAATAGAACAAGCCATTGATGCGATTCATCAATCGGGCGGTCAGGCGGTGATGGCGCATCCCGGCCGTTACGATCTGACCGCGAAGTGGTTGAAACGTTTACTGGCGCATTTCGCCGAACACGGCGGCGACGCCATGGAAGTGGCGCAGTGTCAGCAGGCGCCGCATGAGCGCGCGCAGCTGGCGAAATACGCGCAGGACTACCACCTGTTGGCCTCGCAAGGCTCTGATTTCCATCAACCTTGTTCGTGGATCGAACTGGGGCGCAAGCTGTGGCTGCCGGGCGGTGTCGAGCCAGTGTGGCGCGATTGGCCGCAACCGGGCCAGGCGGTCTGATTTTACGCGCGTGGCAACGCGCGCGGGCATCATTTTAGGAGCAAGTCATGAGTCAGCTTTTTTATATTCATCCGGACAACCCGCAACCGCGTTTGATTAACCAGGCGGTCGACGTGCTACGCAAGGGCGGAGTGATCGTTTATCCCACCGATTCCGGCTATGCGTTGGGTTGCATGCTGGAAGAGAAGGCGGCGATGGAGCGCATTTGCCGCATCCGTCAACTGGACGGCAACCACAACTTTACCCTGATGTGCCGCGATCTGTCCGAATTATCGACCTATGCGCACGTCGATAACACGGCCTTCCGCCTGATCAAAAACAATACGCCGGGCCACTACACGTTCATTCTGAAGGCGACCAAAGAAGTGCCGCGCCGCCTGATGAATGAAAAGCGTAAAACTATCGGCCTGCGCGTGCCCTCAAACCCGATCGCGCTGGCGCTATTGGAGGCGTTGAACGAACCGATGATGTCCACCACCCTGATGCTGCCGGGCAATGATTTTGCTGAGTCCGATCCGGAAGAGATCAGCGATCATTTGGGCAAGGTGGTCGATCTGGTGATCCACGGCGGCTTCCTCGGCCAACAGCCGACTACGGTTATCGATCTGACCGAATCCACGCCGGAAGTGGTGCGCGAAGGGGCGGGCGACGCGGCGCCTTTCCGCTGATGTAAAAGGTTGCCACCTTGCCCATTGTCTGAAAATCGGCTGAAGCGAGGCTATTTCGCGTGAAAGCCGCTATTCTTGATTACTTCAGAATTGATAATGGGCAGGATGCGCAGCAATGATTAAACAGGTTTCTTTTTTAGCGGCCTTATTATTTTCCTCAATGGCAAATGCGGGTTTTTATTCAGGCAGCGGTTTGCTGGCGGAATCCGGCGGTTACGTAAAAAATAAAAGCGGTGAAGCCACCGTGGCCGAAGCGCTGAATGGTGGCATGTTTATGGGATACGTCGCCGGCGTATTCGATACCTATTCTATGCAGGGCAATCGCAATATCTGTCCGGCTGCCGGGATGAGCATCGGCGTCGCCGCCGACGCGGTGATGAAGTATTTGAACGAGCACCCAGAGCAACTGCATTATTCCGCTCCGTCGGTGATCATGCTGGCATTAAGCGCTGCCTATCCCTGCGTGCGCCATTAAGTTCCCGTTCCAATTAGTGCGCATTTTTTCATAAGATGCGCTCGGGGCGCATTCCGCACGAACTTCAATAGATCAATGCCTGCTGCGCTGTCACCTTATTCCCGTCGGTATTTCCCGAACGGGTCGGGGAGAGACGCGCAGGAGGTAATATGACCGCATTTCACAGTGCCAACATGATGCTCGACTATCAGGATATCGGCTCAGGGCCGCTCACGCTGGTGCTGTTGCCCGGCTGGTGCGAACCGAAAACCGTGTTCGAGCCGTTCATTGCTTTGGCGGCCGAACGTTATCGGGTGATCAACATCGACTGGCGGGGCCATGGCCTGTCGTCGAAAGCCGCGGAGATGTCGCTGACGGCGGACGATTTGCTGGAGGATGTGCGCCAACTGCTGACGGCGCTGCGTTTGGATAACGTGGTCACCCTGTCGGTGGCGCACGCCAGCTGGCTGGCGGTAGCGTTGGCTGAAGCGTTGCCGCAGAGGGTGCAGGGCATGGTGTTTCTCGACTGGATCATGACGCAGCCGGAACCGGCGTTCTTTACGGCGGTGAGCCGCATGCAGGAGCCGCAGCAGTGGCTGGCGGCGCGCGACGCCTTGTTCGACTTCTGGCAGGGCGGCATCCGCCACGATCGGGTCAAACGCCATCTGGAGGTTGAGATGGCGCAGGAAGATTACCGGCTCTGGCGTGCCGCCGGCGTGGCCATCGAACAGGCCTATCGGCAATTCGGCTCACCGCTGCAACGCCTGGCGGGAATGAGCGCACCGCCGCCGTGCCGGCACATCTACTCGTTGGATCGCCGTGACGACTATCTGCGGCAACAGCAGGCCTTTGCCGCCGAGCAGCCGTTTTTCTCCGTGGTGCGTCTCGGGGAGGCCCGTACTCACCTCGGCATTCTGGAACGGCCTGACTCGGTGCTGTGGGCTGTGGAGGATTTTTTGGCGCCGTGAACGCCGTCTGAAGGGGGACACCGCCGATAAAGTGGGTTTCAACACCTTAGAAAGCCTGTATAATACACGGTTCGATCCTGATAAACGTATTATGACCGTTGTGGCTGTTGGCCACGACGGTATCCCCCCGACGCCTGTGAAGGCGACATTAGAGGTTGCTCAATGAGCGAAAAGTTACAGAAAGTATTAGCGCGCGCCGGGCATGGCTCGCGTCGTGAAATCGAAACCATGATTGAAGCCGGGCGCGTCAGCGTCGACGGCAAGGTCGCCAAGCTGGGCGACCGCGTTGAAGTGACCCCGGCGATGAAAATTCGTCTGGATGGCCATGTCCTGTCGATCAAAGAATCCGAAGAGGTGGTTTGCCGGGTGTTGGCTTACTACAAACCGGAAGGCGAGCTGTGTACCCGCAGCGATCCTGAAGGCCGCCCGACGGTGTTCGATCGCTTGCCGAAGCTGCGCGGTTCACGCTGGGTGGCGGTAGGGCGACTGGACGTCAACACCTCCGGTCTGCTGCTGTTCACCACCGATGGCGAACTGGCCAACCGTCTGATGCATCCAAGCCGTGAAGTGGAACGTGAGTACGCGGTACGCGTGTTCGGCCAGGTTGACGATGCGAAAGTGAAGCAGCTGAGCAAGGGCGTGCAATTGGAAGACGGCCCGGCCGCCTTCCGCACTATCAGCTTCCAGGGCGGTGAAGGCCTCAACCAGTGGTACAACGTGACCCTGACCGAAGGCCGCAACCGTGAAGTGCGTCGCCTGTGGGAAGCGGTGGGCGTGCAGGTGAGCCGCCTGATCCGCGTGCGCTACGGCGACATCGATCTGCCGAAAGGCCTGCCGCGCGGCGGCTGGGCGGAACTGGATCTGCCGGCGATCAACTACCTGCGCGAGCTGGTGGAACTGAAGCCGGAAACGGTCAGCAAAATGCCGGTGGAGCGTGAGCGCCGCCGCGTGAAGGCTAACCAGATCCGCCGTGCGGTCAAGCGCCACTCGCAGGTAGCCGGCAGCGGCCGCCGCAGCGCGCCTGGCAGCAAACCGGGTAAACCGGGCAAGCCAAGCAAACGCAGCTAATCCCTCATTCTGGCCCCGTTCGGGGCCAGAACTTTTTGTTACCAATCGATCCCTTGTTGCGCCTTCACGCCTGCGTCGAACGCGTGTTTCACCGGTCGCATCTCCGTGACCGTATCAGCCAGTTCCAATAGATCGCGATGGCAACCGCGCCCGGTCAGGATCACCGTTTGGTGCACAGGGCGCCGTAGGAGCGCTTCCTTCAACTCGTCCAGTTCCAGATAGCCGTAGGTCAGCATGTAGGTCACTTCGTCCAGCAGCACCAGGTCCAGGCTGCTGTCGGCCAGCATGCGTTTACCGTGCTGCCACACCGCCTGGCAGGCGGCGGTGTCGCCGGCCTTGTTCTGCGTCTCCCAGGTGAAACCGGTGGCCATTACCTGAAATTCAACGCCGTGTTGCTGTAGCAGATTCTTTTCGCCATTGGGCCATTCGCCCTTGATGAACTGGATCACCCCGGCGCGCATGCCGTGGCCAACCGCCCGGGTGACGGTGCCGAAGGCGGCGGTGGTTTTACCCTTGCCGTTACCGGTAAACACCAGCAGCAGGCCGCGGGTATCCTGCGCCGCGACGATGCGCGCATCGACCTGTTCTTTCAGGCGCTGCTGGCGCTGTTGATGACGATCTTCCGCCATGAAACGCTCCTTATTATTCGGCCGCGCCGGGTTTACGGTTCGGCTGCGCGTCGAAGCTCATGCCAGTTTTGCGGCGGCTGTCCTCGCCCATCAGATACAGGTACAACGGCATAATATCGGCGGGGGTCTTCAGTTTGTTCTTGTCTTCGTGTGGGAAGGCGGATGCGCGCATTTTGGTGCGGGTGCCACCCGGATTGATGCAGTTCACCCGCAAATTGCGAGTTTTGTACTCGTCGGCCAATACCTGCATCATGCCCTCGGTGGCGAACTTCGACACCGCATAGGCCCCCCAGTCTGCGCGGCCGGTACGCCCGACGCTGGAGCTGGTGAACACCAGCGAACCGGCGTGGGATTTCAGCAGCAGTGGCAATAGTGCCTGGGTCAGCATAAAGGTGGCGTTGACGTTAACCTGCATCACCTCTTGCCACATGGTCATCGACAGCTCGGCCATCGGCGCGATGTCGCCGAGCAGGCCGGCGTTGTGCAGCACGCCGTCAAGGCGGGGGATCTGGCTAGCCAGATCGTCGGCTATCTGCCGGCATTGCTCCTGAGTGGCGTGCAGCAAGTCCAGCGTCACCACCAAGGCCGGGGCGCCGCCCTGGGCCGCAATTTCTTGTTGTACCGCCAGCAGTTTGCTCTCGGTACGGCCCAGCAGCACCAGTTGGGCACCGAAGCGCGCGTAGGTCAGCGCCGCTTCACGGCCGATGCCGTCACCGGCGCCGGTAACTAAAATGATACGTTGTTCGAGCAGGTCTTGTTTGGGTTGGTAATGCACGATACATCCTCGCCTGGGTGGCTGTTCTCCCGCGAATATCGGGGAGCAAGGGTGAAACGCGCGGCCGGGGCGGGAGCAAAGGCTCGACCGTCTGCGGGCCGCGCAGCGAATCCGTCTCATCGTATTGATGAATAATGGGTGTTATATGCCTTAATCCGCGGGCATTTTCAATGCGTAGCAGGCTGAAATGGCATTCTTTTGTAACAAAAGCGCGGCAGCGGCGGCTTGGTTCGACCGTAAATCGTCCCCATAGTGATGCTCCGTGCGCAATGAATTTTCATTTAGCCGCGACAGCAGCCGCTGCGGTTGGCTAGAATGGAAAGAAGTATACTAACAACCTGTAAATAAAGGCGGAATCTGTGGAGTTTATATCTGTTTATGGCCTGTTTCTGGCCAAGGTCGCCACGGTGATGCTCGCCATCGCCGCGTTGGCCATATTGGCGGTCAGCCTGGGGCAACGTAAGAACCGCCAGAAAGGGGAGCTGCAGCTGACCGATCTCGGTGAACAGTATCGCGAGATGCAGCGTGATATGCGCCTGGCGCGCATGGATGCCGCCGAGCAGAAGGTCTGGCTGAAACAGTTCAAGAAGCAGACCAAATCTGATGACAAATTGAAGAAGCAGCGCGCCAAGTCCGGCGCGGTGGAAGTGGCCAAGCCGTGCCTGTATGTGCTGGATTTCAAAGGCAGCATGGACGCGCACGAGGTGACGTCGTTGCGTGAAGAGATCTCGGCGGTGCTGGCGGTGGCGTCGGCGCAGGATGAAGTCCTGCTGCGCCTGGAAAGCCCTGGCGGGGTGGTGCATGGCTATGGCCTGGCGGCCTCGCAGTTGGAGCGCCTGCGCAAGGGCGGCATTCGCCTGACGGTAGCGGTGGATAAAGTGGCGGCCAGCGGCGGCTACATGATGGCCTGCGTCGCGGATCGCATCGTGGCGGCACCGTTCGCCATCATCGGTTCCATCGGCGTGGTGGCGCAGATCCCGAACTTCCACCGCCTGCTGAAAAAGAATGACATCGACGTGGAGCTGCACACCGCCGGGCAGTTCAAACGCACGCTGACGCTGTTCGGTGAAAACACCGAGCAAGGGCGCGAGAAGTTTCGCGAAGATCTGAACGAAACCCACGAACTGTTCAAGCGCTTCGTGCATGAGCAGCGCCCGTCGCTGGATATCGATAGCGTCGCCACCGGTGAGCACTGGTTCGGTTCTCAGGCCAAAGAAAAGGGGCTGATCGACGCCATCGGTACCAGCGACGATTTGCTGATCGCCGAGTTGGATAACCACGAAGTGATCGCCGTGCGCTACACGCGCCGCAAACGCCTGATGGATCGCTTCACCGGCAGCGCGGCGGAAAGCGTCGATCGTTTGCTGTTGCGCTGGTGGCAGCGTGGGGAAAAGCCGTTGTTGTAACGGCGATGAGAGCAGGAATCAACGGGGGCCAGGTGCCCCCGTTTTCTTTACTCAATCGACCAGGTGGTATTTTTCCGAAAGCAGATGGGCCAAATGTTTAAACATATTAAATACCGCGGTGGTTTTGGCGGTGGGCAATCCGTCGGCATCCAAAAAGTATTCGCCTCGAAAAACTAAAACGCCGCTTTTTTGTTCAACGTCGGTGGCGATCATGCCGTGCAGATAATCTTCGTGTTGGCGGATGATGTTATTTGCTTCCGCCAGTAGGGCCTCGCGGCCGATAGGTGCAGTATTCTTGTGCATTTATTAGACTCCAAACAAAAAACGCTGCGCATATTCTAACGCCGGTTCGCTTTTATCCGCAAACCGACTAAGGTTTATTTGCCGTCTGGATGGCCATGGGCGGCCGCCGGTTGGCGAAATCTGCCTTTCCGTGCTAATTAGGTTGCGTGACGCTTTTTATCAGGTACAGTGTGGGATTTTGCGGCGTCGGGTGGAAGGTTTTGTTTACGCCATGAATAAAACTCACACAGCCATACTTCTGGGGCATGGGTGAATAGCAGGCAGGATCAACAACTTGCGTTCAGGTTGAGCAATTGGGCAACCAAAAGAAAAAAATCTGTTGATCTCTTGCCAGACTGCCGCAATATAAAAAAAGAGACACGAATTGCCGCGGCACGGCGAGATAAAAGACTTCTTTTTAGAAGAAATAAATTAGGTAAAGGTAAATATGGGTAAAGCTCTCGTAATAGTTGAGTCCCCGGCAAAAGCCAAAACTATTAATAAATATTTAGGAAGTGACTACGTGGTGAAGTCCAGCGTCGGTCATATCCGTGATTTGCCGACCAGTGGCTCAGCCAGCAAAAAGAGCGCTGACTCAACCGAAGACAAAGCCAAGAAAAAAGTTAAAAAAGATGAGAAGGCGGCGCTGGTAAATCGCATGGGCGTCGACCCTTACCACGGCTGGAAAGCGCATTATGAAATCCTGCCGGGTAAAGAAAAAGTGGTCGCCGAGTTAAAATCGTTGGCGGAAAACGCCGACCACATTTATCTCGCAACCGACCTTGACCGCGAAGGGGAAGCCATCGCCTGGCACCTGCGGGAAGTGATCGGTGGGGATGACAAACGCTTTAGCCGCGTGGTGTTTAACGAAATCACCAAAAACGCAATCCAACAGGCGTTCAAACAGCCGGGCGAGCTGAACATTGACCGCGTCAACGCGCAGCAGGCACGCCGGTTTATGGACCGCGTGGTGGGCTATATGGTCTCGCCGCTGCTGTGGAAGAAAATCGCCCGCGGCCTGTCCGCCGGCCGCGTGCAGTCGGTGGCGGTGCGTCTGGTGGTTGAGCGCGAACGAGACATCAAGGCGTTCGTGCCGGAAGAGTACTGGGAACTGCATGCCGATCTGCTGGCGAAGGGTGAAACCGCGCTGCAGATGGAAGTGACCCATGCGCACGACAAACCGTTCAAGCCGGTCAACCGCGAGCAGACTCACGCCGCGGTCAAGCTGCTGGAAAAAGCCCGTTATACGGTGCTGGATCGCGAAGACAAACCGACCAGCAGCAAGCCGGGCGCGCCTTTCATTACCTCCACGCTGCAACAGGCCGCCAGTACCCGCCTGAGCTTCGGCGTGAAGAAAACCATGATGATGGCGCAACGGCTGTATGAAGCCGGCCACATCACCTATATGCGTACCGATTCCACCAACCTGAGCCAGGATGCGCTCAACATGGTGCGTGGCTACATCGGCGACAACTTCGGCGACAAATACCTGCCGAAGGCGCCGAATCAGTACAGCAGCAAAGAGAATTCGCAGGAAGCGCACGAAGCGATCCGTCCTTCGGACGTGAACGTGCTCGCCGAGCAGTTGAAAGACATGGAGGCGGACGCGCAGAAGCTGTATCAGCTGATCTGGCGCCAGTTCGTTGCCTGCCAGATGACACCGGCGCAATACGATTCCACCACGCTGACGGTGAAAGCCGGCGATTATCAACTGCGCGCCAAGGGCCGTACGCTGCGCTTTGACGGCTGGACCAAGGTGATGCCGGCGCTGCGCAAGGGCGATGAAGATCGCACTCTGCCATACGTCGAAATCGGCAGCGAACTTGATCTGCAGAAACTGATCCCAAGCCAGCACTTCACCAAGCCGCCGGCGCGCTACAGCGAAGCCTCACTGGTGAAAGAGCTGGAAAAACGCGGTATCGGCCGTCCGTCCACCTACGCCTCCATCATCTCGACCATTCAGGATCGCGGTTATGTGCGGGTGGAAAGCCGCCGCTTCTATGCCGAGAAAATGGGCGAGATCGTTACCGATCGCCTGGAAGAGAACTTCCGCGAGCTGATGAACTATGACTTCACCGCGCGCATGGAAGACGGCCTTGATGAGGTCGCCAACAACCAGGCCGAGTGGAAAGCGGTGTTGGACGAATTCTTCGTCGACTTCAGCGAGCAGCTGGAAACGGCGGAGAAGGATCCGGAAGAAGGCGGCATGCGGCCTAACCAGATGGTGATGACCAGCATTGACTGCCCGACCTGCGGCCGCAAGATGGGCATCCGTACCGCCAGCACCGGTGTGTTCCTCGGCTGTTCCGGCTACGCGCTGCCGCCGAAGGAGCGTTGCAAAACCACCATCAACCTGGTGCCTGAAGCGGAAGTGCTCAACATCCTCGAAGGCGACGACGCGGAAACCAACGCGCTGCGCGCACGCCGCCGCTGCCAGAAATGCGGTACGGCGATGGACAGCTATCTGATCGACAACCAGCGTAAGCTGCACGTCTGCGGTAACAACCCGGCGTGTGACGGTTATGAGATCGAAGAGGGCGAGTTCCGTCTGAAAGGCTATGACGGCCCGGTGGTGGAGTGCGACAAATGCGGCTCGGAAATGCACCTGAAAATGGGGCGCTTCGGCAAGTACATGGGCTGCACCAACGAGAACTGCAAAAACACCCGTAAGATCCTGCGTAACGGCGATGTCGCGCCGCCGAAGGAAGATCCGGTACCGTTGCCAGAGCTGCCGTGCGAGAAGTCCGACGCCTATTTCGTGCTGCGTGACGGCGCTGCCGGCGTGTTCCTGGCGGCCAATACCTTCCCTAAATCGCGCGAAACCCGTGCGCCGCTGGTGGAAGAGCTGGCTCGCTTCAAGGATCGTCTGCCGGAGAAACTGCGTTATCTGGCCGATGCGCCGGTCGCGGATGCCGAAGGCAATAAAACGCTGGTGCGTTTCAGCCGTAAAACCAAGCAGCAGTACGTCTCCTCTGAAAAAGACGGCAAGGCGACCGGTTGGTCCGCGTTCTACGTGGACGGCAAGTGGGTCGAAGGCAAGAAGTAAGGCCGATGTCCTGCCTGCAAGATGAAAAACCAGCCCTGGCGGCTGGTTTTTTATTGGTGAAAAGGGGCAAACGGATCTATCCTTTGCTGCTTTTATCCCTCCGACACCGCCGTTTCACGTTGATACCCATGCAAAATAATCGTTATCATAGTGTGACGCGGATCTATACTTGAAGCTGCAACGTGGTATAGTGGTTATATAAAAAGTTTTTTTATTATTAAAGCTTATTAACAACGGCGCTTTCTTCACCATCAGGGTAGAACACGGTGTTTATGGCTTGTGAGTTTCAGCATACCGGGGCGACACCGATATACCTGGCTGCGGGTAAGCCGCAGTGTTTAACCTAGGATGGTATAAGATATGAAATTGCAGCAGCTTCGTTACATTGTGGAAGTGGTTAACCACAACCTGAATGTCTCCTCGACGGCAGAAGGGCTCTATACCTCGCAACCCGGCATCAGTAAACAGGTGCGCATGCTCGAAGATGAGCTGGGCATCCAGATTTTCGCCCGTAGCGGCAAGCACCTGACCCAGGTCACCCCCGCCGGCCAGGAAATCATTCGCATCGCGCGTGAAGTATTGTCCAAAGTGGACGCCATCAAAGCCGTTGCCGGTGAACACACCTACCCGGACAAAGGCTCGCTGTACGTCGCCACCACGCATACGCAGGCTCGCTACGCCTTGCCCAACGTGATTAAGGGCTTTATCGAGCGTTACCCGCGCGTCTCGCTGCACATGCACCAGGGGTCGCCGACGCAGATCGCCGAAGCGGTCTCCAAGGGCACCGCCGATTTCGCCATCGCCACCGAAGCGCTGCACCTGTACGACGATCTCATCATGCTGCCGTGCTACCACTGGAACCGTGCGGTGGTGGTGAAGCCCGATCATCCTTTGGCGGGGAAAAGCAGCATCAGCATTGAAGAACTGGCGGCTTACCCGATCGTCACTTACACCTTCGGCTTTACCGGCCGCTCGGAGCTGGACACCGCCTTCAACCGCGCCGGCCTGACGCCGCGCATCGTCTTTACCGCCACCGACGCCGACGTGATCAAAACCTATGTGCGTCTGGGACTGGGGGTGGGGGTGATCGCCAGCATGGCGGTGGATCCAGTGCAGGATCCGGATCTGGTGACGGTGGATGCGCGCGATATCTTCACCTACAGCACCACCAAGATCGGCTTCCGCCGCAGCACCTTCCTGCGCAGCTACATGTACGACTTTATTCAGCGCTTCGCGCCGCACCTGACGCGCGACGTGGTCGACAGCGCGGTGGCGTTGCGTTCCAACGAAGAGATTGAAGCGATGTTCAAGGACATCAAGCTGCCGATTAAATAGCCGCCAGCGTTGACGACATCAAACAACACCCGGACAGGCCTGCGCCTCTCCGGGTTTTTTATGCGTAAAACCCTGCGCCATAACACACCCCATTCGCAAGCTGCGCTAATCCAATCTTGGTTGGGGGAACGCGTAATGGCGCTTTAACGTCAGACCGACTCCCTCTGTCATTTCCACTAAGTTTCTGAATAACGCCCATTCTGCCTTAAGACAGCTTATGTCTTCCTTGTTAGGAATCATCTGAAAACAAAGTGTTTTTGTTCTGGCAAAGAGTTTTTTTTCTCTCGGAAGTTAAAGTAATGCTAACCAATTACCACCGGAGCCGCTTATCTCATGACCAGCCGTATCTCTGTCCAATTGCCCGTTGAGGGCCTGCTTTTTTGGAAGCTGGCGGGCCGTGAGGCCTTGTCCGAGCCGTTTGCGCTTACGCTGACCTTGCTGGGCCGGGATGCCCGCATTAATCGCAGCGAGCTGTTGGGACAACCGGTCACGGTGAATCTACCGACGGGGCTGCTGTCTGCGGATCGCCATATCAATGGGAAAGTGACCCGCGTTGCCGTCAGTGCCGTCGAGTTAAGTGGCACGCGTTATGCTGTGTATACGCTGACGGTGGAATCGGATCTATGGCCGATGAAGCGGGATCGCAATCTGCGCATCTTCCAGGGGCAGACGGTGCCGCAAACGGTGCATGCTTTGCTCAGCGAATATCAGGTGAACGTAGAGGATAAACTCACCGGTCGCTATCGGGTGTGGGATTACTGTGTTCAGTATCAGGAGAGCAGTCTCGATTTTATCAGCCGCCTCATGGAGCTGGAGGGTATTGTTTACCATTTTCGCCATGAGGCGGGCCGCCACACGCTGGTGCTGACGGATGCGGCAGGGCAGTATCAGCCGTTTAGCGGCTACGAGACGATTCCTTACCATCAGACTCCGTCTGGCGGCAGCACCCTCGAGCAGGGCATCGGCCAATGGGCACCGGAAGACAGCGTAACGCCGGGCATTTACGGTTTGGACGACTATGACTTTCGCAAACCGAACGCCTGGCTGTTCCAGGCTCGCCAAAACCCGGCCTCGCCGATGCCGGGCAGCATCGACGTCTACGATTGGCCGGGCCGCTATGTCGAGCACGCCGATGGAGAATTCTACGCACGCGTGCGCCAGGAACGCTGGCAGGTGGAACATCAGCAGGTACACGGCACAGCAACGGCGATCGGAATCGCGCCGGGCTATACCTTTACCCTGATCAACGCCCCGTTTTTCAGCGATAACGGCGAATACCTGACGACGGCCGCCGATTACACGTTCTCCGAGAACCGCTACGCCAGCGGCGAAGAAGGAGAGACGATTCATCGCATCGACTTTACGGTTATCCCGGCTGCTACCGTCTTTCGTCCGCTGACGGTGACGCCGTGGCCGCGCACCTATGGCCCGCAAACGGCCAAGGTGGTGGGGCCCGTCGGCGAGAATATCTGGACGGACAAATACGGCCGGATAAAAGTGAAGTTTCACTGGGATCGCCGCGCCAAAGGGGATGATACCAGTTCGTGCTGGGTGAGGGTCTCGAGTGCCTGGGCGGGGCAAGGGTTCGGTTCGGTACAAATACCGCGCGTCGGTGATGAAGTGGTGGTGGACTTTATCAATGGCGATCCGGATCGGCCGATTGTCACCGGGCGCGTCTACAATGAAGCGAGCATGCCGCCGTGGGTGTTGCCGGCGGCGGCTACGCAAATGGGCTTTATGACTCGCAGTAAGGACGGAAGCCGGGACAATGCCAGCTATCTGTTTTTCGAAGATAAGGTGGGCAGCGAGGCCGTGGAACTGCACTCCGAAAAGGATATGAAGGTTTCGGTGGAAAATGACCAGCAGGTCAATATTGACGGTAACCGGTCGACAACTATCCTCAAGCAACAGCAAGACGAAGTGACGGGCAATGCCACCTTCCATTACAAGAGCCAGCGCACCACCACGGTGGATAAAAAAGAAACCGGCTATTTTAATGGCGGTGTCGCTACGGAGATCAAGGCAGGGCGGACGTTCGACATTAAGGACGGCGGTGACAAGGTAACGATCAAAGGCGACCGTACCAGCGATATCGACGGGAATGAAAGCCACCATGTCTCCGGCAAACTGACTGAGACCCTGGATAAAGGGCGGGACGTTACGATCGGCGCTGGCGGCCATAAAGAGAACATCACGGGGGGCGTTACCAGCGAGATCAAGGGCGGCGTCAACGAAACGATCAAAGACGGCGTTACCACCAATATCAATAGCGGCGACTGGACGCAAAACGTCAACGCGGGAACCATTACGATTTACAGCCCGCATCAGATCAAAATTGTCAGCGGCGAAAAGATCAACCTCGAAGCGCCGGAGTCCGTGTTCAATCCCAAGCTGCACAGCCTGACCGTGACTGCCTTCAGTGAAAGCATTACCGGTAATAGCGTATCGGCATCGGCGATAGCCAGCAGCATCGTTGGCGTGTCCAACGGCCTGACGGGGCTATCCAATTCTTATAAGCTGAAAGAGTTTTCAAAGACGGCGTTCAAAACGGAAACGAACGGGGTGGTGGTGAATGTCGAGGTGACCAATATCAGCAACAGAACGCTGAATGTAACGAATAACTCATTGTTTATAATTACATAAAATGGAGCAGCACGCTTATGTCTCTGGCTGATATGTCGAAGTACTTCCTGTATGCGGGGATCGCCACCCCTGTCGTGATGGGCATTTTCTTTTACTGTATTTTTAAAAACAACGGCGGTAACTCGACCGAGATGTCTGCAGTTAAAAACTATCTCAACAAGGACAGCTGGCAAGGTGAAATTATCGCCTCACACCTCGAATCCTGTCGGCAAACCAACACTCGATATGGCAATGACTTTTTCTTTGACGTTGATTTTTATCTCCCGGGCGACACCCGACTCCACACTGCCAAGGCCCTGGTTCAACCAGGCCAGATGCATCTACTGCGCAAAGGGATGGACATCAAGGTAAAGAAGGGGCGTAAGAATCAGCTGGCGGTTGTGGAGATGGATTTCCCCGCTGAGCTGTTGTAGCTAACCTTTCCCTGCCAAAGCGCCGCATCGTTGCGGCGTTTTTGTTGGCGTATTGCCTAACCCCTTGGCTGGGCTCGCACTTCCTTTCGGCTGATTGTTCCCACCTATCGTTGTGATCAAATCGTGTTGTTATCAAAACGTTAACTTATCTTTGTGGTATCTTTAAACAAGACCTCACTGATTACCCTGTTTTAGTCACAATAAGAAATGGAGGAGCTATGTCGTCCGATCTTCGTGAAACAAGTCTGGATAAGCTGGTTGCGCTGAATAGCGAATATTACTACTACAGTCTGCCGCTGGCGGCGAAGCAGCTGGGTGATATCGACCGGTTGCCGAAATCAATGAAAGTGCTGTTGGAGAACCTGCTGCGCCATGTGGATGGCGATACCGTGCAGGTTGACGACCTCAAGGCCATCGTCGCCTGGCTGCAAACCGGCCATGCTGACCGTGAGATCGCCTATCGTCCGGCGCGCGTGCTGATGCAGGATTTTACCGGCGTTCCGGCGGTGGTAGATCTGGCCGCGATGCGCGAAGCGGTACGGCGACTGGGCGGCAACGTCGACCAGGTGAATCCGCTGTCGCCGGTGGATCTGGTGATTGACCACTCGGTTACCGTCGATGAATTTGGCGACGATAACGCCTTCGAAGACAACGTGCGTATCGAAATGCAGCGCAACCACGAGCGCTACACCTTCCTGCGCTGGGGGCAGAAAGCCTTCAACCGCTTCCGCGTGGTGCCACCGGGCACCGGCATCTGCCACCAGGTCAACCTCGAATACCTCGGCCAAACGGTCTGGCACAGCGACGAAAGCGGCCGCCGCGTGGCTTATCCGGATACGCTGGTGGGCACCGATTCCCACACCACCATGATCAACGGCCTGGGCATTCTCGGCTGGGGCGTCGGCGGTATCGAAGCGGAAGCGGCGATGCTGGGCCAGCCGGTGTCGATGCTGATCCCGGACGTGGTCGGCTTTAAGCTGACCGGCAAGCTCCGTGAGGGCATTACCGCCACCGACCTGGTGCTGACGGTGACTCAAATGCTGCGTAAGCATGGCGTGGTCGGCAAGTTCGTCGAGTTTTACGGCGATGGGCTGGCCGATCTGCCGCTGGCGGACCGGGCAACCATCGCCAATATGTCGCCGGAGTTCGGCGCCACCTGCGGTTTCTTCCCGGTGGATGACGTTACGCTCGGCTATATGAAGCTCAGCGGCCGCAGCGCCGAACAAATCGCGCTGGTGGAAGCCTACGCCAAAGCGCAGGGCATGTGGCGCAACCCGGGTGATGAACCGGTCTTCACCAGCTCGCTGGCGCTGGACATGTCAACCGTGGAAGCCAGCCTCGCCGGGCCAAAGCGCCCGCAGGATCGCGTTGCGCTGCCGAATGTGCCGCAGGCGTTCAAGGCCGCCACCGAGCTGGATATCGGGGGACACAAGGCCAATACCGACAGCAAAACCTTCACGCTGGACGGGCAGCAGCACGAACTGCGCGACGGCGCGGTAGTGATCGCGGCGATCACCTCTTGCACCAACACCTCCAACCCGAGCGTCATGATGGCGGCCGGCCTGCTGGCGAAAAACGCCGTCAAGAAAGGGCTACGCAGCAAACCCTGGGTAAAAACCTCGCTGGCGCCGGGTTCCAAAGTGGTGACCGACTACTTTGACAGTGCCAAACTCACCGCCTATCTGGAAGAACTGGGGTTCAACCTGGTGGGATATGGCTGTACCACCTGTATCGGCAACTCCGGGCCGCTGCCGGATCCCATCGAGCAGGCGATCAAAGAGGGCGATCTGACCGTGGGCGCGGTGCTGTCGGGCAACCGTAACTTCGAAGGGCGCATCCACCCGCTGGTGAAAACCAACTGGCTGGCCTCGCCGCCGCTGGTAGTGGCTTATGCGCTGGCGGGCAGCATGAAGATCGATCTGACCAAAGAGCCGCTGGGCGAGGGTAATGACGGTCAGCCGGTCTATTTAAAGGACATCTGGCCGAGCAGCCAGGACATCGCTCAGGCGGTGGAAGAAGTGCGCACCGAGATGTTCCACAAGGAATATGGTGAAGTGTTCGACGGCGACGCCAACTGGCAGGCGATCCAGGTGACCGGTTCGGCGACCTATCAATGGCAGGAGGATTCTACCTATATCCGCCATCCTCCGTTCTTCAGCACCATGAAGGTGAAGCCGGATCCGGTGCAGGACATCAAGGACGCGCGCATTCTGGCGATTCTGGCCGACTCGGTGACCACCGACCACATCTCGCCGGCGGGTAACATCAAGCGCGACAGCCCGGCGGGGCGTTATCTGAGCGAGCACGGCGTGGCGCCGCAGGATTTTAACTCCTACGGTTCACGCCGCGGCAACCACGAAGTGATGATGCGCGGCACCTTCGCCAACATCCGCATTCGCAACGAAATGGTGCCGGGCGTCGAAGGCGGCTATACCCGCCATATTCCGTCGCAACAGCAGCTGTCTATCTACGACGCCGCCATGCAGTACCAGCAGGAGAAAGTGCCGCTGGCGGTGATCGCCGGTAAAGAGTACGGTTCCGGCTCCAGTCGCGACTGGGCGGCGAAGGGGCCGCGCCTGCTGGGCGTGCGGGTGGTGATAGCCGAATCCTTCGAGCGCATTCACCGCTCCAACCTGATTGGCATGGGGATTTTGCCGCTGGAGTTCCCGCAGGGGGTGACTCGCAAAACGCTGGGGCTGACCGGGGATGAGCAGATCAGCGTTGGTGGCCTGCAGCAGCTGCAGCCGGGCCAGACGGTGCCGGTGCATATCACCTATGCCGACGGGCGCAAGGAAGTGGTCGACACCCGTTGCCGCATCGATACCGGCAATGAGCTGACCTACTACGAAAACGACGGTATCCTGCACTATGTGATCAGGAAAATGCTGTAATTAAGCAATAAAAAGGGCGCCGCGAGGCGCCCTGATTGTTTCCACCGCGGTAGCGATCACTTCTGGTCGAGCAAATGGCCCATTTTGGCGGCCTTGGTGGCCAGATAGCGTTCGTTCTTCGGATTGCGGCCGACGATCAGCGGCACGCGCTCGCTGATATTGATACCGGCTTCGGTCAGGATCTCGACCTTTTTCGGGTTGTTGGTCAGCAATCGCACCGCGTCGACGCCCAGCAGTTTGAACATATCGGCGCACAGGGTGAAGTCGCGCTCGTCGGCGGCGAAGCCGAGCTGATGGTTGGCTTCCACGGTGTCTGCGCCCTTATCCTGCAGCGCATAGGCGCGGATCTTGTTCAACAGGCCGATATTGCGGCCCTCCTGGCGATGATAAAGCAGGATGCCGCGGCCTTCTTCGGCGATCTGTTCCAGTGCGGCTTCGAGTTGAAAACCGCAGTCGCAGCGCAGGCTGAATAAGGCGTCACCGGTCAGACATTCGGAATGCACGCGTGCGAGTACCGGCACTTCGCCGGAAATATCACCGAATACCAGTGCCAGATGGTCATGCCCGGTCGCCAGTTCTTCGAATCCTACCATCAGGAAATCGCCCCAAGGTGTCGGCAGTTTAGCCTCTGCCACCCGTTTAAGCTGCATGTCATTCTCCACAAAAACCTACGATTCAATCATTGTCGCGCATCCTAAGTCCGGTTCAGTGAATTGACCAAGACTAAAACGTGCTACGCCGATCTCTATTTCGTTAATTATCGGCTATTTTGCCACAACTTCTTGCCGGGCGGTGCTCAGCAAACCAGCAGATGACGTTTTCTGACCACCTATTATTGCGATAGGTTGCCTATCTGTTTAATTTTTCGCGTGTTATCAATATTGCACTCTTGTTACACTGCAGACTGATTCACGCAGAGGAAAACGGGAATGTATGAGATAGCGAAGCGTACGGCGGGCGGCGCGCTGCTGCTGCTGTTGATGCCGCTGATAGTATGGGCATCCGGCTGGCACTGGCAGCCTGGCGGCAATGATCGGCTGCTCAAAGCGCTGTACTGGGTGACCGAAACCGTGACCTCGCCGTGGGGTATTCTGACCAGCGCTATCCTTTGCGGCTGGTTTTTGTGGTGCCTGCGCTTTCGGTTGAAGGCGGCCATCGGTCTGGCAATCCTGCTTTCCGCCGCGTTGGTGATTGGGCAGGGGGTCAAATCGTTGATCAAGGATCGGGTGCAAGAACCGCGACCGTTTGTGGTATGGCTCGAGCAAACCCACGGTGTGGACGGAAAATATTTCTATTCGCTGCACCGCAAAGAGCGCAGCGCGCTGGTGCGCGAGCAGTTGCAAGACCAGACGCTGGTGCCGAACTGGCTGCGTAAGCACTGGCAGTTTGAAACCGGCTTCGCTTTCCCGTCGGGGCATACGATGTTCGCCGCCACCTGGGCACTGTTGGGCGTAGGGCTGCTGTGGCCGCGCCGCCATTATAAAACTGTTGCGCTGCTGATGGTGTGGGCAACGGGTGTGATGGGCAGCCGTCTGCTGCTGGGCATGCACTGGCCGCGCGATCTGGCAATGGCCACGTTGATCAGTTGGTTGCTGGTGGTGATCACCTGCTGGCTGGCGCAGCGTTGGTTCGGTCCGCTGACGCCGCCGCCGCAAGAGCAGCAGGAAATCGCGGCGCGCAAGCCGGAGAAATGAACGTTATGTGACCGCGTCACAAACAAAGCGGCGTCGGATCGGCGCCGCATCAATCGCTTACATTTTCCCGCCATTGCAATCCACGCGGTTGCCCCCATATCCTTATAAATTCGACGTTTTGAGAAGCTTTCTCATCAATTTGTTCGCTAAAGCCGTTTACTGCCGAATATGCCAGCAGATATGTGGTTTTATCGTGCCGCAGGGTTTCCCTGCCGCAGCGGGAAATGCTAACTTAAGGGTTAGGGACGCCACGTTTTGGCATCGTTCATCCGATTCACTCGGCATCGCGGGAAAGAATGTGAAATATTTGCTGATTTTTTTGTTGGTTCTGGTGATCTTCGTGATTTCCGTCACTTTGGGTGCGCATAACGATCAGGTGGTCAATTTTAACTATCTGGTTGCGCAGGGCGATTATCGCGTATCGACCCTGTTGGCCACGCTGTTTGGCGCCGGCTTCGTTCTCGGCTGGATCATTTGCGGCTTGTTCTACCTGCGCACGCGCATTGCGCTGGGCCGCGCCGAGCGCAAGATCAAAAGGCTGGAGCTGCAGCTTGAGCAGCCCGCTGAACCGGCGGCTCAGGCCGTTGTCAGCAAGGAATAACCCTCTATGTTAGAACTGCTGTTTCTGTTGCTGCCCGTGGCTGCCGCGTACGGTTGGTACATGGGGCGCAGAAGCGCTCAGCAGGATAAACAGCAAGAAGCCAACCGCCTGTCGCGCGAATACGTGGCAGGGGTGAACTTTCTGCTTTCCAACCAGCAGGACAAGGCGGTTGATCTGTTCCTCGATATGTTGAAAGAGGACAGCAACACCGTTGAAGCCCACCTGACGCTGGGTAACCTGTTCCGTTCGCGCGGTGAAGTCGACCGCGCCATCCGCATCCATCAGGCTTTGATGGAAAGCGCTTCCCTGACCTTCGAACAGCGCCTGCTGGCGGTACAGCAGCTGGGCCGCGACTATATGGCGGCCGGGCTGTACGATCGCGCGGAAGACATGTTCAGCCAGTTGACTGACGAAGCGGATTTCCGCGTATCGGCGCTGCAGCAGTTGCTGGTGATCCATCAGGCCACCAGCGATTGGCAGAAAGCCATCGACGTGGCGGAAAAGCTGGTCAAGCTGGGCAAAGAGAAACAGCGCGTCGAGATTGCGCATTTCTACTGTGAGCTGGCATTGCAGGCGATGGGCAGTGACGATCTCGATCGGGCGATGAGCTTACTTAAGCGTGCGGACGCGGCCGATAAACAGTGTGCACGAGTATCTATCATGTTCGGGCGCATCTACATGGCGCAAAACGACTACGCCAAAGCGGCAGAGTCGCTGCAGCGCGTACTGAGCCAGGACAAAGAATTGGTCAGCGAAACGCTGCCGATGCTGCAGGAATGCTACACGCATCTGCCGGAACAACAGCACAACTGGGCTGAATTCCTTAAGCGCTGCGTAGAAGAAAACACCGGCGCTACCGCCGATCTGATGTTGGCCGAGATCATCGAGCAGCACGAAGGGCGCGACGTGGTGCAGGTCTATATCAACCGTCAGCTACAGCGTCATCCTACTATGCGGGTGTTTTATCGGTTGATGGATTATCACCTGGCGGACGCCGAAGACGGCCGTGCGAAAGAGAGTCTGCTGTTGTTGCGCGATATGGTCGGCGAGCAAATTCGCACCAAGCCGCGTTACCGCTGCCACAAGTGCGGATTTACCGCACACTCGCTCTATTGGCATTGTCCGTCGTGCCGCGCCTGGTCATCGGTCAAACCGATCCGCGGTCTGGACGGACAATAACGCGGCGGCGCGACAAAATAAAACGGGGCGATTCATCGCCCCGTTTTTCTACGTTCATCGCTTACTTTTTCTTGCCGCCTTTGGCGCCGGTTTTCAACAGCTGACGCAGTTTCTTCAGCTCTTTCTGGCTCAGCGGCTGTTCAATCTCTTCTTCAGTGCTTTGATTGTCGATCTCGCCGTGGTGCAGCTCATCCGCCTTTTTGGTCGGTTTTTCTGCCTTGGCGGCGGGGGCGCTGAAGCTGCTTTCCAGGCGCTGGCACACTTCCACGCTCAATGAAAACTCGTTTTCAGCGGCGGCGGCGCGGATTTTTTCCTTCAGTGCCAGAGGAATTTTAATGGTAAGTGTCGATATCTCGCTCATTTTGAAAGCCTTTCTGCAGGAAGATGCCTTCAAGCTAAGCCACTGGCGATCGGGTGTCTAGTGTGTAATAAAAATTTAATATTTTTGTAACAGTGTAAGGCGAGCAAGATGCGGTTTTTTCAGGCGGGAAACAGAGGCAGGGCCCGAGCGAGCGGGCCCTGTACCGGAAACATTATTTGTAGATGACCGCGGTGCCGCTCAGCATGTTGTTACCACCGGCGGAGATGATGCGGTAGCTGCTGGCGCCCTGGGCATCCGCTTTAGCGGCCAGTTTTTTCTCCAGGCTGCTGAGGGTGGTCGCATGACCTGCGGAAACGACGCCGGTGGCGGTCAGGCTATCGGCCTGCTGGCTGCTGATCGGCTCAGCGGCGAAAGTGGCGAAAGAGGTCAGTGCGATAGCGGCAGCGGCTGCAAAATATTTGATGGTTTTCATAGGTGACTCCAGTATGTTTATTTAGGAAGGAAGCCATTCGCTTCCGATGTGGTGAATAATAAAGCATCTTGGCCGATTGAAAATCTGATAATGCTGAGTAATTTATTCAAAATATTTGATTGATAATTTACGCATCTTTACGGCGTTTTACGCTGCGTGGTTTATCGCTGGCGCGCTTTCGTTGACGCGCCATGACAAAGGTGAGAGGTAGCATGACAGAGCGCCGGTGCGCGCTGCGGCTGGGATTTCTGGCCCCCGGCATGTAGAATGCGGCGGTCAGTTTCGCGGGTGAGTCCCTGATTATGTCTATTTTACAGAAGGTAGAAGAAATGAAGTCTGAAAATAACGCTAATAACAATGACTTAAAATCATCTCCAATCGTTGTGGCGTTAGATTACGCCGATAAGAATGCCGCGCTGGCGTTCGCCGACCGTATCGATCCGCAAGACTGCCGGCTGAAAGTGGGCAAAGAAATGTTCACGCTGTTCGGGCCGCAGCTGGTGCGCGATCTGCACGGGCGTGGCTTCGACGTATTTCTTGACCTGAAATTCCACGATATTCCCAATACCACCGCGCATGCGGTCGCGGCGGCGGCCGAGCTGGGCGTTTGGATGGTCAACGTCCACGCCAGCGGCGGCGCGCGCATGATGACCGCCGCTAAAGAAGCGCTGACGTCATTCGGGGCGGATGCGCCGCTGCTGATCGCCGTGACGGTGCTCACCAGTATGGAAGCGGAAGACCTGCGCGGCATTGGTATCGAAGCCAGCCCGGCGGAACACGCCGAGCGCCTGGCGCGCCTGACCCGCGACTGCGGGCTGGACGGCGTGGTGTGTTCGGCTCATGAAGCGCAGCGCCTGAAGGCCGCCTGCGGGCAGGCTTTCCAGCTGGTGACGCCGGGGATCCGCCCTGAAGGCAGCGCGGCGGGCGATCAGCGCCGCATTATGACGCCAGTGCAGGCGCAGGCCGCTGGCGTGGACTACATGGTGATTGGGCGTCCGATCACCCAATCTGCGGATCCGGCCGCGACGCTGCGCGCGATCCGCGCCTCTTTGGCCTGAGGAACCGCCGATGAATGACGATAACAGCCGCCTGGTGTATTCCACGGACACCGGCCGCATCAAGCAGGAAGACGTTAAACCGCAACGCGCCAAGGGCGACGGCATCGTGCGCATCCAGCGTCAGACTAGCGGCCGCAAGGGGAAGGGCGTGTGCCTGATTACCGGCGTCGATCTGGATGACGCTGCGCTCGACAAACTGGCGGCCGAACTGAAAAAGAAATGCGGCTGCGGCGGTTCGGTGAAAGACGGGATCATCGAGATCCAGGGCGATAAACGCGATCTGCTCAAACAGCTACTGGAAGCCAAAGGCATGAAGGTCAAACTGGCGGGCGGTTGAGGCGAATCGCCATGCCGCAGTGCAATGCTGCGGCATGGCTTGAGGCTGTTGCTGCCGGGGGTTAGCCCGTTAACGGCGAAAGAACCATAGACTTAAAGTAAAGCAGACCTGAAATCATCGTTATTCTGGTTAATACGTCAAAGCGCCTCGGCGCTTTTGCCCGCCTGTCGGCAGAGGAACATCGGAAAGGTTATTTGCCAACCTGGTGACCGATGATGCCCCCTACCGCAGCCCCACCCAGCGTGCCCAACGCGCTGCCGTCTGTCAGCACTGCGCCGCCGACTGCACCGGCGCCGGCGCCGATAGCGGTGTTGCGATCGCGTTTGGACATGTTGGAACAGGCGCTCAGTGAAAACGCCAGAGTCAGAGCCAGAGCGGCGGTGGCGAAACGTTTATTGATAATCATCATAATGACTTCTCCTTAGCATTGGCTATATGGAAGTGCCCTCTAAGTATAGGCGCTAACCATAAATCAGGCCTGCTGTTGATTCCCGTACAGTATCGATATAAAAAATGGCACTTTTTGTTAACGGCCGAATAATTAGCAGGTTACGGCCCAAAAGTGACCGAAACTGAGTATAGGTTTCTCTGAAAGGATAAACAGGTAAATAGTCTTAAAATCCCGTTGCACAAGGGAAACGGCGCGCGGCGTGGCCCGCGCGACGCGAGAGGTGCGGTGGCGGCCCGCGTTATTCGTTGACCAGCTCCACCTGTACGCCCTGGCGTTTCAGCTGATGCTGATACTCCAGCGCCAGGCGTGAATCGGTGATCACTCGGCTGATTTGCCCCGGCTGCGCCAGCGGGTTGGGTTGGATCTGGCCGAATTTGCTGGAGTCCGTCAGCACGATATTCTCCACGCCCTTGGCCAGCACCGCGCTGACCACGTCGGCGCGCATCATGTCGCGGCCGGTAAAGCCGGTTTCGGCCTGAAAGCCGTCAATGCCGATAAACGCCTTGTTGAAATGCACCTGCTGAATGCACAGCCGTGTGAGCGGGCCGACCACGGTCTCGCTTTTCTTCTGATACATGCCGCCGAGGACAATCACGTCGCAGTCGGTTTCTTTCAGCAGGTTGGCGATATAGTGGCTGACGGTGATCAGCGTAATACGCTTGCGTTCGGCGATGTAGCGCGCCAGCAGGGCGTTGGCGCTGCCGCTCTCGATGAAGATCGTCTCACCGTCGTTGACCTGCGCCGCAGCGTACTGTGCCAATCGTTGTTTGAGGGTGAAATTGGACATCATGCGAGCGTCGACGTCGTCGCTTTCCAACGCCACGGCGGAACCGTGTACGCGCTTCAAATAACTGCGTTTTTCCAGCAGGTTGAGATCCTGCCGGATGGTGACTTCCGATACGCCCGAGGCCCGCGCCAGCTCATTGACGCTGATCCGCCGGCGATCGTTAACCAACTGCAATATGGTCTGTTGTCGTAAATTCATATCGGCCTGATGATGCGGCCGCCAAGGCGCGGCCGCTAAGAGTCAAAGGTTTAAAGAGTATGTTCTGTGCGCGCAATAATATCATCCTGCGCCTCAGGGGATAATGCGGTAAAGAAAGCGGAATAGCCAGCTACGCGAACCACTAAATCACGATATTGGTCAGGGTGTTGCTTCGCCGCCAGCAGCGTTTCGCGCGACACGATGTTGTACTGCACATGCCAACCGCGATAGCTCTCGAAGAAGGTGCGCAACATCAGCATCAGCTTTTCCCGATCGCGCGGGTTGTCCAGCGTCGCCGGATTCAGCTTTTGATTGAGCAGCACGCCGCCAAGGATCGCCTCGGTTGGCAACTTGGCGAGCGAATTGAACACCGCCGTTGGCCCCAGGTGGTCGGTGCCGGACGCCGGGCTGGCGCCTTCCGCCAGAGGCTGGTGCGCCTTGCGCCCATCCGGCGTGGCCAGGGTGGCGGCGCCGAAGGGCACGTTGGCCGAAATCGACGAGGTGCCGGCGTAGTAGCCGCCGCCGATCGGCCCGCGGCCGAAGCGGGTGTTGCGGTACTGTTTCAGTTCTTCGATGTAGGTTTGGTAGGCGCGCACCAGCAGCCGATCGACCTCGTCCACATCGTTGCCGTATTTGGGCGCGGCGTTGAGCAGCCGCTGACGCAGCTGTTCGCCATCCAGTCCGGCGAAGTCTTCGGCCAGCGCGGCCGCCAGCTGCTGCTGGCCGATTGCCCCTTGGTCGAACACCAGTTTGCGCACCGCCGCCAGGCTGTTGCCCAGGTTGGCGATGCCGACCTGCAGGCCGGAAACCCAGTCGTATTTGGCGCCGCCTTGCTTGATGCTTTTGCCGCGTTCAATGCAGTCATCCACCAGCGCGGAGCAGAGGATATCGTGGGCGTTCTCCTCCAGCACGCTGTCCACCACGCACTCGATCTCGATCGACTTGCGCGTGTAGTAGCGAATTTGCCGATCCCAGGCGGTTAAGACCTGTTCGAAATCGGCGAAGTTTCCTTTGGACAGCGCCTGTTCCTGCGGCAGGAAGATCTGCCCGGAGGTGGCGTCGCGGCCTTGTTCCAGCGCCGCCAGCAGCACGCGGGCGAAGTTGATGAAGCTCATGCCGGTGCAGCGATAACCCCATTTGCCGCCGACGGCGGTCTCGATACAGCCGATGGCGGCGTAGTCGTAAGCGTCCTGCGGCTCGACCCCCAGCTTGATGAACTCGGGAATGACGATTTCGTCGTTATTGAATGCCGGCATGCCGAAGCCGCAGCGGATCACCTGTACGCAGGCGTCGAGGAAATCGGCGCTCATCCCGGCGTGGTAACGCACGCTGAGGTTGGGCTGGGTGGAGCGCAGGCGGCCGCAGGACTCGAGAATGGCGTAGGACAGCGGATTGACCGCGTCACACGGCCGCCCATCGACCCGTTTTTGCCCGCCGATGGTGACGTTTTGGTACAGCGGGCTGCCGGCGGAGGCCTTGGAGTGCGAGCCGGAGCGGATCTTGTTGATCTCCAGCAGCTTCAGCCAGCAGCTGTGCAGCAGCTCGATGGCGTCTTCCCGCGCCAGGTTTTGCTCCAGCTCCACGTCGCGCCGATACCAGGGATAAAGATATTGGTCGAGGCGACCGAAGGAAACCGAATGGCCGTTGGATTCGATCTGCAACGTCAGCTGGATGAAATAGCACAGTTGCAGCGCCTGCCAGAAGGTTTGCGGCGGGCGATGGGCGATCAGGTCGCAGTTGTCTGCGATAGCCAGCAGCTCGGTGCGACGCCAGTCGCGGGTTTCGCGTTGCGCCATATCGCGCGCCAGGCGTGCGAAGCGTAGGATGTGCTCACTCAGCGCCGTCAGCACGATATCGATAGCGTTGAGAAACTGCGCTTTGTGCAGATCTTCCCACTCGGTCAGGCGCAGGCGGCTGCGGCGCGCGTTCACTTTTTCGCGCAGGCCGTCGAGGCCTTGTTCCAGTAGCAGCGGGAAGTTGACCGCCAGATGGGCGTCGCCAGAGGTCATGTTGCCCTCGGCCTTGATGATGCCGGTGGCCAGCAGCGCCTTTTGTTCGTCGGTGAACATGCCGTAGCAGCGATCCTGCACCGTTTGGCCGCGCCACCATGGGCACAGACGGTGCAAAATCGCCTTATTCTCTTCGCTGACCGAGAAGCCGGCACCCGGCCGGTCTGCCAACTGGTCTATCTCGTTTTCTATCCAGCCGACGGTGTATTCGGGGAAGATCGGCGCGGCGCGCAGCTCGCTGGCCTGGTTGCCGACGATCAGCTCGTCGTTGGCGATCCAGATGCTGCGCTTCGCCAGGTGGTTGGCCAGCGCCAGCGCACGGCGCACCGGCAGCGGCCGATCCTGATGCTGCTGATAGGCCTCGGTATAGTGCTGCGCGCGTTCGGTGCACACCGGCGGTTTGACGATGTGGATCAGCGCGTTCTTATGCGCCTGAATACGGGCGCTGAGGGTGGTCAAATCCAATGTGGTCATGGCGTTATCCTCGCAAAATGGCGGTCAGGCCTTTGGCGCCGGCGTACGTTTCGGCGAAGGCCAGCAGATCGGGCGCGTCCAGCGGTGTGCGGGCGGCGCGGTAGGGTTCGCCGAGCAGGTGATACTTGTTGATGCCCAGCGTGTGGTACGGCAGAAAGTGGATCTCCGATACGCCGATCTCGTCGGCGGCGAAGTCGACAATCGCGCGGACAGAGTGGCGATCGGCATTGAAATCGGGGATCAGCGGTACGCGCACGGTCATTGGCACGCCGTGCGCCGCCAGCCGGCGAAAATTGTTCATCACCCGGCGGGCCGAGCCGCCGGTCCAGGTTTTGAAACGCGCTTCATCGGTGTGTTTGAGATCGGCCAACAGCAGATCCAGCCAGGGCAACGAAGGGGCGATGTAATGCCACGGCACGTGCAGACAGGATTCGACGGCGGTGTGGATGCCGGCTTCGCGACCGCGCCGCAGCAGCTCCGCCGCGACTTCCGGCTGCATAAAGGGTTCGCCGCCGGACAGCGTTAAACCGCCGCCGCTGCGCAGGTAGAAAGGCTTATCCCGCATCACCTCGGCCATGATATCGTCGGGGTTGACCACGCTGCCGCACAGGCTGAGCGCGCCGGTTGGGCAGGCGGCGGCCAGCGCCGCGTAGTCGTCTGCGCTGATGACGTCGCGCCGCAGCGTCAGTGCGCCCTCGTCACGTAGCAGGCCTTGTGGGCAGCGCTCGGTGCACAGCGTACAGCCGCTCAGACACAGGCGCTCGTCAAACAGCAGATCCGCGTGGCGCGAGCGGCTTTCCGGGTTCTGACACCAGCGGCAGCTCAGCGGGCACCCTTTTAAAAAGACCACGCTGCGGATGCCGGGGCCATCATGGGTCGAGTAGCGCTGCAGATTGAAGAACATGAATCACCCGTTTGGCGTTGCTGAATCTTTCGCCATTAAAGATCTTTCGAATGAAAGTTGAATTGATTTTGATCAAAAGTTGACGGGGTTTTTGCCCTATGATGATCAGAGTTTGAATCCGCCCACAGAACATGACACAGGAGTCCGTGATGGAGCTTTATCTCGATACCGCCGATGTGACCGCGGTAAAACGCCTGGCGCGCATTCTGCCGCTGCACGGCGTCACCACCAACCCGAGCATCGTGGCGAAGGAAGGCAAGCCGATCTGGGAAGTGCTGCCTGCGCTGCGCGACGCCCTTGGCGGCACCGGCAAGCTATTCGCGCAGGTGATGGCGGCCGATGCGGAGCGCATGGTGGCGGAGGCGTCGCTGCTCAGCCAGCGGGTACCGGGGCTGGTGGTGAAGATCCCGGCAACCGCGGAGGGATTGGCGGCGATCAAGAAGCTTAAAACGATGTCCATCCCGACGCTGGGCACCGCGGTGTACGGTGCCGGGCAGGGGCTGTTGGCCGCCTTGGCCGGGGCGGAATATGTGGCGCCTTACGTCAATCGGGTTGACGCGCAGGGCGGCGACGGTATTGAAATGGTGCACGAGCTGCAGCAGCTGCTGAGCCTGCACGCGCCGTCGGCGCAGGTGCTGGCCGCCAGCTTCAAAACACCGCGCCAGGCGCTGGAATGCCTGCTGGCGGGCTGCCAGGCCATCACGCTGCCGGTGGATGTGGCGGAGCAGTTCCTCAGTGCGCCGGCGGTGCAGGCCGCGGTCGAGAAGTTCGAGCAGGATTGGCAGGGGGCGTTCGGCTCCACGCTGTTAGGCTAAAGCCAGTAAAAAGGGCGCCGCGGCGCCCTTGCTTGATGCTCGGTTCGTTTAGCCGCGGCCGGTCTCCTCTCGCAGCGCGGCGCCGACCTCGTGCGTCGTCGGCTGTTCGGAACGCAGCGCCCGGCGGATCGCGAAGAAGGCGGCAATCAGCATGGTTACCGCCACCAGCATAAAGAACCCGCACAGCGCGGCGTTGATCTGGTTGCTGAACACGATGGTTTCCATGTCTTTCAAAGACTTGGCCGGCGCAATGATCGTGCCTTGCTCGATGCCGGTGGAGAACTTCTTCGCCTGCGCCAGGAAGCCGATGCTTGGTTTTTCGTGGAAGATCTTCTGCCAGCCGGCGGTCATGGAGGTCACGAACAGCCAGGCGGTCGGTAAAATGGTGACCCAAGCGTAGCGCTGTTTTTTCATCTTGAACAGCACCACGGTGCCGAGGATTAGCGCCATCGACGCCAGCATCTGGTTGCCGATACCGAACAGCGGCCACAGGGTATTGATGCCGCCGAGCGGATCGACCACGCCCTGATACACGAAGAAGCCCCAACCGGCCACCGCCACCGTGGTGCCCGCCAGGTTGCCGAACCAGGAGCGGTTGTTGGCCAACTGCGGTACCGCCACGCCCACCAAATCCTGCACCATAAAGCGACAGGCGCGGGTACCGGCGTCGACGGCGGTCAGGATGAACAGCGCTTCGAACAGAATGGCGAAGTGGTACCAGAAGGCCATCATCGCCCGGCTGTTGAATACCTCGCTGATGATGTGCGCCATGCCCACGGCGAAGGTCGGGGCGCCGCCGGCGCGCGACAGGATGGAGTTCTCGCCCACCTCTTTGGCGATCAGCGCCAGCGTTTCCGGCGTGACGATAAAGCCCCAGCTGTTGATCACCTGCGAAGCATTTTCCACCGTGGTGCCGATCAGTGCCGCCGGCGAGTTCATGGCGAAGTAAACGCCCGGATCCAGCACCGAGGCGCAGATCAGCGCCATGATGGCGACGAAAGACTCCATCAGCATGGCACCGTAGCCAATAAAGCGAATGTGGCTTTCGCGTTCCACCAGCTTGGGCGTGGTGCCGCTGGAGACCAGCGCGTGGAAGCCGGAAATGGCGCCGCAGGCGATGGTGATGAACAGGAACGGGAACAGGGCGCCGGCGAACACCGGGCCGCTGCCGTCGATGAAGCGCGAGACCGCCGGCATTTTCATCTCCGGCATGGCGAAGACGATGCCGATAGCCAGGCCGATGATGACGCCGATTTTCATAAAGGTGGAAAGGTAATCGCGCGGCGCCAGCAGCAGCCACACCGGCAGCACCGAGGCGACGAAGCCGTAGATCACCAGCACCCAGGTCAGGGTGGTACCGTGCAGCGTGAAGAACGGCCCCCAATAGGGATCTTGCGCCACGTTGCCGCCGTAAACGATCGCCAGCAGCATCAGCACGAAGCCAATCACCGAAATTTCAGCGATTTTGCCCGGCCGGATAAAGCGCATGTAGATGCCCATGAACAGGGCGATCGGGATGGTGGCGGCGATGGTGAACAGCCCCCACGGGCTGTCGGCCAACGCTTTTACCACCACCAGCGCCAGCGCCGACAGGATGATGATCATCACCCCCAGTGCGCCGAGCATGGTGATCACCCCGGCGAATGCGCCCAGCTCTTGCTTGGCCATTTCCCCCAGCGAACGGCCGTCGCGGCGTGTGGAGATGAACAGCACCAGGAAATCCTGCACCGCGCCGGCCAGCATGACGCCGACCAGGATCCAGATGGTTCCCGGCAGGAAGCCCATCTGCGCGGCCAGGATCGGCCCCACCAGCGGCCCGGCACCGGCGATGGCGGCGAAGTGGTGGCCGAACAGCACCCATTTGTTGGTGGGCACGTAGTCCAGGCCGTCGTTGTGACGTTCTGCCGGGGTCAGACGACGGTCATCCAGTTCAAAGACCTTGTCGGCAATGAACCGGCTGTAGAAGCGGTAGGCGATGCTGTAGCAGGCGACGGCGGCGACCACCAGCCAGACGGCGTTGACGTGCTCGCCACGGCTGAGCGCCAGCATGGCGAAAGCGAAGGCGCCGACCAACGCCACCAGCAGCCAGATAAATCCGGACCTGATGTTTTTCATGAAACAACTCCTTGGCGTGCAGAGGTAAAAATCAACGTTGTTATTAGGAATGACGTTTTAACAGTAGAAGTTTTGCCGCCGAACCGCGGCAGGTCGGATGAGAAATGTGAAGCAGGTGGGGTTTTAGTGTAAAAACAACGTGATGAAACCGCGTTGGCGCAGGCTGTCGCCCACACCATCCTGAGCAGTTATTCATTCTGCATTTTCACGGCGCGCACAGCGAATTATCGTCGTTTTTTATCTGGGCACAGTGTCTGGCGGATTATTATTTTATCTGTCGAGGCGTGCCGAAATAAAATTATTCATGCCGTGTTATACCTTTATTTTCACCCGCAGGCTTAATCATTCATCAAATAAATAATAAAGCTACGAAAGGAATTTAATTATGATAAATAAAATCATCGAAGGGTATTTACCGCAGCTCACGGCCATTCGGCACGATATTCATCAGCACCCTGAATTGGGTTTCGAAGAGTTTCGCACCAGCGATCTGGTGGCGGATTATCTGAGTTCGTGGGGCTATGAGGTGCACCGCGGATTGGCGGGCACCGGCGTGGTGGGTACGTTGCGGGTGGGCGACGGCGTTAAACGCCTCGGATTGCGTGCCGATATGGACGCTCTGCCGATCGAAGAGAACAACGGCAAGCCCTGGAGCAGCAGCGTGGCCAACCGCATGCACGCCTGCGGCCATGATGGTCACACCACTATGTTGCTCGGTGCCGCCCGCTATCTGGCGCAAACGCGCAACTTCAACGGCACGCTGCACCTGATTTTCCAACCGGCGGAAGAGATGCTGAACGGCGGCGCGCGCATGGTGGAACAGGGGCTGTTCGAGCGCTTCCCCTGCGACGCCATCTTCGCCATGCACAACATGCCGGGGATGCCGCTCGGCGAGTTCTTCTTCCAACACGGTCCGTTTATGGCCTCGATGGATCAGTTCAACGTGCGGGTGCAGGGGCGTGGCGGCCACGGCGCCATCCCGCAGCTGGCGGTCGATCCCGTGCTGGTGGCCTCGCATATCACGGTCGCCCTACAGAGCATCGTTTCGCGTAATATCGATCCGCTGGAGGCGGCCGTGATCACCGTCGGCAGCATCAAGGCCGGTGAGGCGGCCAACGTGATCCCGGACAGCGCGGAAATGAAGCTCAGCGTACGCTCTCTGGATCGTCAGGCGCGCGCAACCCTGCTGGCGCGCATTCCGGCGCTGATCGAGGCGCAGGCGGCAAGCTTCGGTGCCCACGCGGTGGTGGAGCACGTTAACGGTACGCCGGTGTTGGTCAACGACGAAGCGATGACCCGCTTTGCCCACCGTGTGGCGGAGCAGCAGTTCGGCGCCGCCCGCGCGCACTACGGTGCCCGGCCGCTGATGGGCAGCGAAGATTTCGCCTTCATGCTCGATGCACATCCGCAGGGCTGCTACCTGATCGTTGGCAACGGCGATGGCGAAGGCAGCTGCATGGTGCATAACCCGGGATATGACTTCAATGACGGCTGTCTGGCGGCCGGCAGCCAGTATTGGGGAGCGTTGGCGGAAGCGTATTTAAAATAAACGCGAAAAATAATAACAGGGAAGATAATGATGAGTGAAAATACGGCTGAAACCCAAACGGAAATAATATCGGCCCCGAAGGTCGGTGGCAAAAAGGTCATATTCGCCGCCTCCTTCGGTAATGCGCTGGAGTTTTTCGATTTCGGTATTTATAACTTCTTCGTTATTTATATCAGCGTATTGTTTTTTCCCCCGTCTAGCGATCCGCATCTGGCGTTGCTGTTGGCGTTTGCCACGTTCGGCGTCAGCTTTTTCATGCGGCCGCTGGGCGGCATTCTGATTGGCGCCTATGCCGATCGCTGTGGCCGCAAGCCGGCGATGATCCTGACGATTTCCTTGATGAGCCTGGGCACGGCGATGATCGGCTTTGCGCCGACCTACGCCAGCGCCGGCTATTGGGGAACCGCCACGCTGGTGGCCGCGCGTCTGATCCAGGGCGTAGCGGCGGGCGGCGAGGTGGGGGCGTCGATGTCGTTGCTGGTGGAGTCGGCGCCGCCCAATCGGCGCGGTTTCTATTCCAGCTGGTCACTGGCGACGCAGGGCATCGCCACCGTGGTTGGCGGCGTCACCGCGCTGGCGCTCAGTGCGACCTTGCCGGTGCTTTCCGGCGAACCGAACGCCATGGCCGAGTGGGGATGGCGCATTCCATTCTTTATCGGCGTGGCGCTGGCGCCGCTCGGTTGCTGGCTGCGTCTCGGGCTGGAAAGCGATCGGCCGTCGGTGGCGCGGGCTCACGAGCCGCCTGCTCAGCTGCGCCAGCACTCGCGGGCGGTAGTGCTCGGTGTGATGCTGACCATCGGCGCCACCGTCGCCACTTACATCTCGATGTATTATCTCGGCACCTACGCGGTGAAATACCTGGGAATGGCGCAGGCCTACGGTTATGCCGCGATGCTATTGGCGGGGCTCATCACCTTCGGCGGCAGTCTGCTGGTCGGGCACTGGTGCGATCGTTACGGCCGTCTGCCGCTGATCCGCGGGTCGCGGGTCGCGATTCTGATCGTGGCCCTGCCGGCGTTTTGGTGGCTGAGCGCGGTGCCGCATCCTGCGGTGCTGCTGCTGATCGTCGCGGTGCTGGTCGGGTTGACCACGCTCGGTTCGGTGCCGACCATGCTGATGATTTCGGAGCTGTTCCCGCAGCGCATTCGTGCGCTGGGGTTTGCGTTGGTCTACAGCCTCGGGGTGGCGATCTTCGGCGGCTTCGCCCAGTACATCGCTTCGCAGTCGATCGCGCTGAGCGGTTCGCTGCTGGCGCCCGCCGTCTATCTGATGGTGGCTACGCTGGCTTCGCTGGCGGTGCTGCCATTGCTGCGTGAAACCGGCGGAGAGCCGCTGCGCTAGCCGAAAAAAAACGCCGGCGGTTTTCACCGTCGGCGCTTTGCGTTGCGACCGTTTCAGGCTGGCGTTCAGACCGCCGGGCGGGCGATCACGCTGCGGGTTTCCATGCGCACTTCGGCGATGGTGACCTGCAAGGTATCGCTCTGGCGGTAAACCACTTCGCCTTTAATCTGCACGGTGCCGGTTTCCTGGCTGCACTGCATCTCGTCACGCACCGCGTGAATGAACGGTGCCGGGATGAAGGCAACCGCGCCGTTGTCCAGCAGGCGTACACGCAAGCCGCCACGGGTCACGTCGATGATCTCGGCGTTGAAGCGGGTATCGGTACCGGCCTTGTCCTGCAGGAAGCGGGCGTACAGCCAGTCGCCGACGTCGCGCTCCGCCATGCGGTTCAGGCGGCGGCGCTCCGCCAGCTGCACCGTGACGTCATCCTGTGGCTTTTCCGCCGGTTGCTGGTTGATGATCGCCTTCAGCAGACGATGGTTGACCATATCGCCGTATTTACGGATCGGCGATGTCCAGGTGGCGTAAGCCTCCAGACCCAGACCGAAGTGTGGCCCCGGCGTAGTGCTGATCTCGGCGAAGGTCTGGAAGCGACGGATGCGGCTGTCGAGGAATTGGGTCGGCTGCGCATCCAGGTGGCGGCGCAGTTCGCAGAAACCGTCGAGGGTCAGCAGCTTCTCGGCTTCGGCTTCCACGCCGTTGGCCTGCAGCACGGTGACCGCTTGTTCAACCAGCGCAGGATCGAAACCGGTGTGCACGTTGTACACGCCGAAGCCCAGGCGATCGCGCAGCACGATGGCGGCGCAGACGTTGGCGGCGATCATGCACTCTTCAACGATGCGGTTGGCGCTGCGGCGCTGCTCGGTAACGATCTCCAGCACGTCGCCTTTTTCACCCAGCACGAAGCGGTAGTCCGGACGATCTTTGAACACCAGCGCATGCTGGTGGCGCCAGGCATTGCGCGCATCGCAAACGCGCTTCAGCAGGGTGATTTGTTGCGCGATGGCGTCGCTCGGCGGTTGCCAGCCGGCAATGCCGTCCAGCCAGTCGGAGACTTCGTCGTACACCAGTTTGGCTTTGGATTCGATCTCGGCGGCGAAGAACTGAATATCGTCGCCTAGCGCGCCGTCGGCGGCGATGGTCACGCGGCAAGCCAGCACCTGGCGGCGCTCGTTAGGGCGCAGCGAGCACAGGTTGTCCGACAGATCGCGCGGCAGCATCGGGATGTTGAAGCCCGGCAGGTAGTTGGTGAAGGCGCGCACGCGGGCGATATCGTCCAGCTTGCTGCCTTGTTCGACGTAGGCAGTCGGATCGGCGATGGCGATGGTCAACTGCAGCGAACCGTCACCGTTGTCGGTCACGTACAGCGCATCGTCCATGTCCTCGGTGCTGGCGCTGTCGATGGTGACGAATTCGAGCGCGGTCAGATCTTCACGCACCAGCGCAGCGTCCGGCTCGCTGAGGGCCTGCATCTCCGGCGCCTCTTTTTCCAGGTTGTGACGCGCCAGCGTCACCCACCACGGGGCGAAATGGTCTTCGCCTTCGGTGATAAAGTGGGTCAGGTCGGCGTTGAAGCCGCGATCGCCTTTCAGCGGATGGCGGCGCATTTCCGCCACCGCCCAGTCGCCGGCCTGGAAATTGTGGGTCAGTTCACGCACCGGGCGGCACGGAATCGCATCTTTCAGCAACGGATGATCGGGCACGATGGACAGGCGATCGTCGCGCTTTTGCACGCGGCCGACAAAGCGCGACAGGAACGGCTCGACCAGGGTTTCCGGCTCGGCGATTTCGCGCTCTTTCTCGGTGTGCAGGGTGGCGATAATGCGATCCCCGTGCATGACTTTCTTCATGTACGGCGGTGGAATGAAGTAGCTTTTTTGACCGTCTACTTCAAGAAAGCCAAAGCCTTTCTCGGTCCCTTTCACGACGCCTTCAACGCGCGGGGTCTGAGAGTGAAGTTGCTGTTTAAGCTGCGCCAGCAGCGGGTTATCTTGAAACATATCGTCCAGTGAATGGGTTGTGAGTGGCAAGATTTGCGGCTGACAGTTTTACGCGAATCACCCGCTGCGAGCAAGCCTAACGTCACGGAACCCCGCGTTGCCGCGCGATTTTGCGCAAGAATGGTCAATCGAAGGGCGAACGATGAAAAACCCCGGCGCGCAGGCCGGGGTGAAGGGCGTGGGACAATCAGTCCCGCAGCGGCGTCGGCTGCAGGATTTCAATCCAGTAATCGTCTGGATCGCGAATGAACGCCACGTAGTTCATGCGGCCTTCATGCAGGCGTTTCTGGAAGGTGACGCCCAGGCGCTCAAACCGCTCGCAGGCGGCGCGCACGTCCGGCACCGTGACGCACAGGTGGCCAAAGCCGCGCGGTTCGCTGTTGCCGTTGTGGTAGTGGAAATCCGCCTGATTTTCGGTGCCGTGGTTATGGGTCAGCTCGAGAATACCCGGCTGGCTCAGCGCCCAGCGTTTGCGTTCGTCGTCATCCTGCGGGATCTGCTCGCGCGGGCTGCGCGTCAGGTAGCAGATGGTGAAAGCGGCTTCTTTGAACTCTTCCAGATAGACCGGGGTAAAGCCCAGCACGCGCGTATAGAAATCCAGCGCTTTGGCCAGATCCTTCACGCGGATCATGGTGTGGTTGAACACGTAACCGTCGGTAACCGCGTCCGGTTGGGCCGCCACGCCGGGCAGCGTCAGTAAATCATTCAGTGGCATCAGTGATCCTCCTCAGGGTGTCGGCAGACTGTAGGTGAAATCGATGCTAATCTAAAGTAATTGTTTTTAACTAAAACACTAACTAAAAGTGAATGATAGATGAAGCTGAGCCAGCTGAAGTATTTCTGCACCGTGGTGGAACACAAAACCATCGCCGCCGCCGCCCGCGAGCTGCACTGCGTGCCTTCCAACGTCACGCTGCGGCTGCGCGAACTAGAGGAGTCGCTGGGCGGCGAGCTGTTTTTCCGCGACAAGAACCGGCTGTACGTCAATCCCAAAGGGCGGCTGTTCTACCAGCAGGCGCGCGACATCGTGGCGCAGGCGGAGCGCAGCAAGCAGCTGTTCGCCGGCGAGCATCAGCATGGGCTGCTGAACCTCGGGGCGCTGGATTTCTCGCTGGTCAGTCATTTACCGGCGCGTATTGCCCGGCTGCGCCGTTTACAGCCTCATCTGCACATCAACGTACTGAGCCGCGACTCGCTGGTGCTGGAACGCATGCTGATCGACAGCGATCTCGACCTGGCGATCACCGACGGCCCGATTGAGCATCCGTTACTGGCCAGCCAAAAGGCATTCGATGAACGGCTGGTATTGCTGATGCCGGCCGATGTCGGGGAACCCGACGCCGCCACGCTGGTGCCGCTGGAGTTTTACACGTTCAGCCGCGAATGTTCGTTTCGCCTGAAGGTGGATCACTGGCTGGCCTCGCGCGGGCTGAAACCGCGCATGACGCTGGAAATGGAGTCTTATGCCGCGATGGCGGCCTGCGTGCAGGCCGGTTGCGGCGTGGCCTGCGTGCCCGGTTCGTTGCTGCCGCTGATCTTGCCGGCACCAGGGTTGAAGGTGGTGGAAATGGGTGAGGAGGGCGTGAGCGATCTGTACTTCGTCTGGCGACGGCATCAGCTGTCCGACGAGTTGCAGACTATCCTGGAAATATTGGCGCGCCCGGCGTGAACCGGGCGCGCATGTTCAGGCAATACGCAGCGAGGGTTGCTGCTCGCTGCGGCGAATCACCACCGGGATCGACTTCGAGGTCGGGGTGCCGGTACCGTCGCCGAAGCTGGCCAGCGGCACCAGCGGGTTGGTTTCCGGGTAGTAGGCCGCCAGGTTGCCACGCGGAATGTCGTAACTCACCAGCTTGAACCCGTCCACTTTACGCACCACGCCATCGTTCCACAGGGTTTCTATCTCTACCCGTTCGCCATCCTGTAGGCCCAGTGCCGCCAGATCCTCCGGATGGATGAACAACACTTCGCGCTGGCCGTAAACGCCGCGATAGCGGTCATCCAGACCATAGATGGTGGTGTTGTACTGATCGTGCGAGCGCAGCGTCTGCAGGGTAAACGGCGCTTGCTCGTCGCCCAGCTGCGGGAACAGGGTGGTCGGCAGCGCGGCGGCGCTGAATTCCGCCTTGCCGCTCGGCGTGGCGAAGCGCAGTTCGGCGGCAGCATTGCCCAGGTAGAAACCGCCGGGCTGGTCGCAGCGCCGGTTGAAATCTTCGAAGCCGGGAATGGTGGCGGCGATATGATCGCGGATCAGCGAATAGTCGTCGGCCAGTTCCAGCCAGTCCAGCTGTTGCGTACCTAGCACGGCGTCGGCGATGCCGCAGACGATCGCCGTCTCTGAACGTTGAGTATCCGCCAGCGGTTTGCCGATGCCTTCCGAAGCGTGAACCATGCTGAATGAATCCTCGACCGTGATGTACTGCGAGCCGCTGGCCTGCATGTCCAGTTCGGTGCGGCCGAGCGTCGGCAGGATCAGCGCGTCTTTGCCGGTCACCAGGTGGCTGCGGTTAAGCTTGGTGCTGATATGCACCGTCAAATCGCAGTTGCGCAGGGCGCGGGCGGTGCGCTCGGTGTCCGGCGCTGCGGCGGCCAGGTTGCCGCCCAGCGCGATCAGCACTTTCACTTCGCCGCGCAGCATCGCTTCGATCGCTTCCACCGTGTTGTGCCCCACCGCGCGATTGGCGGTGAAGTTAAAGTGGCGTTCCAGGCTGTCGAGCAGCGCCTTCGGCGACTTCTCATCAATCCCCATGGTGCGGTTACCCTGGACGTTGCTGTGGCCGCGCACCGGGCACAGACCGGCGCCCGGTTTGCCCAGTTGCCCGAACAGCAGCTGCAGGTTGGTGATTTCACGCACCGTCGCAATAGAGTGTTTATGCTGAGTCACGCCCATCGCCCAGGTGCAGATCACCCGTTCGGCACCCTGGTAGGTGGCCGCCGCCTGGCGCAATTGCGCTTCGCTCAGGCCCGATTGCGCGGTAATGGTCTGCCACTCGGTCGCGTCCACCTGCGCCAGGTAAGCCTCCACGCCGACGCTGTGCTGTTCGATAAATGCCAGGTCGAACAGGGCGGGTTCACCAGCGGCCATACGCTGGCGGTGAGTTTCCAGCAGCGCTTTCACCATGCCGCGCACCGCTGCCATATCGCCGCCCAGATTTGGTTGGTAATAGGAAGAGCTGATCGGCGAGGATTTTGGCGTCAGCATCTGTACCGGATCCTGCGGATCGGCGAACCTTTCCAGCCCACGTTCGCGCAGGGTGTTGAAACTGACGATACGCGCGCCGCGTCGGGCGGCGTTTTTCAGGCTGTGCAACATGCGCGGGTGGTTGGTGCCGGGGTTTTGACCGAACACGAAGATGGCGTCGGCCTTTTCGAAGTCATCGATGCGGATGGTGCCTTTGCCAACGCCGATGCTCTGCTTCAGCCCGACGCCGCTCGCTTCGTGACACATGTTGGAGCAGTCGGGGAAATTGCTGGTGCCGAGCATGCGGCCGAACAGCTGATAAAGGTACGACGCTTCGTTGCTGGCGCGGCCCGAGGTATACAGCTCGATCTGGTTCGGGTTGTCCATATCGTTGATGTGCTTGGCGATCAGCGCCAGCGCGTCCGGCCAATGGATAGGCTCATAGTGGTCGGTTTCGGCGTTGTAGCGCATCGGATGGGTGAGGCGACCCTGGTATTCGAGGAAATAGTCGCTCTGCTGCTGCAGGGTGCTGACGCTGTGGGCGGCGAAGAACTCAGGCTCCACGGCGCTGCGCGTCGCTTCCCAACTGACCGCTTTGGCGCCGTTTTCGCAGAAGCTGAAGGTGCTGTGGTTGTCGTCGCCCCAGGCGCAACCGGGGCAGTCGAAGCCGCGTGCCTTGTTGACGCGCATCAGGTTGCGCATGTTTTTTAGCGTTTGTTTACTGTCGAGGACAAAGCGGGTGGTGGCTTCAAGCGAACCCCAGCCGCCCGCTGGGCCGGTATAAGGCTTGATTGACGGTTTGAATTTCATGGTGACACTTCGCAGGTGGTTGTAGCTAAAAAGTAAACGCTTTTTTATGCGTCTTGCGTATTTATGTCACAAGTTTAGGGGCGTGGCAGGCAGGCGTCTAATCGAATGGGGCAATGGCGGCATAGAGCGTATCTATCGCAGGCGGACGCTGACCTAAACAAATGGTTGCATAAAGACACCCGCTGCAAAAGAGTAATGGTTTCGTCTGAAAGTGAATTCATGCAGTCTATCTCGCGGATTATATTGGCATTTTATTCAGCCTGCGGGCCTGAGGAACACAGCGTGAAGCGTTCAGTATCAGTGGTGATCGGCGGTATATTACTGCCTTTAGCGGCGCAGGCGGCGGAAACGACGCCCCATTTTCCCACCATGACCCCACCGGCGATAGACGCCGCCTCTTACGTTTTGATGGATTACACCACCGGCCAGGTACTGGCGGCCGGCAATGCCGACGAACGGCGCAACCCGGCCAGCTTGACCAAACTCATGACCGGGTTGGTGATCGACCACGCGCTCGATCAGCACAAGATTGGCCTCGACGATGTCGTCACCGTGGGGAAAGACGCCTGGGCGCAGGGCAACCCGGTGTTCAAAGGCTCTTCGTTGATGTTCCTGAAGCCTGGTGACAGGGTCACGGTTCGCGATCTCAGCCGCGGCATCATCATCGATTCCGGCAACGACGCCTGCGTGGCGATGGCGGACTATGTGGCGGGCAGCCAGGCCAACTTCGTCAAGCTGATGAACGAGAAGAGCGCGCAGCTGGGCCTGCAGAACACCCATTTCGAAACGGTACACGGGCTGGATGCGCCGGGGCAATTCACCACCGCCGGCGATCTGGCGGTGATTGCGCGCGCCATCATCATGAGTGAGCCGGCGGAATACCACATGTACAGCGAGAAATCGCTGACCTGGAACGGTATCACGCAGCAGAACCGCAACGGCCTGCTGTGGGATAAGACGCTGCACGTCGATGGGTTGAAAACTGGGCACACCGCCTCTGCCGGCTTCAACATCATCGCCTCCGCCACCGAAGGGGATCGCCGCCTGATTGCCGTGGTGATGGGCGGCAAAAGTTCCAAAGGCCGCGAGGAACAGGCGCGCAAGCTGCTGAGCTGGGGGCTGCGCGACTTTACCACGGTACACCTGTTCAGCGCCGGCCAGAGCCTGGGGGAAGAGCCAGTCTGGTACGGCGAGAATCACCGGTTACCGGTCGGCAGCGTGCAAGAGCAGTCGCTCAGCCTGCCAAAAAACGAAGCGGACAAGCTGAAGGCGCAGTACGTGATCAATACCGCGCGGCTGGAAGCGCCGATTGGTAAAGGGCAAACCGTCGGCGAGATCCGCATCAGCAACAATGGCCAGGTAGTGAAAACCCTACCGCTGGTGGCGCTGCAGGCGGTACCGCAGGGCGGCGTGTTCTCGCGCCTGGTGGATTACGTGAAGCTGAGGCTCTGACTCGTCGGGCGGGCGGCGGCCCCCGGTGGTATACTGGTGCGAATGCCGATCATTGAGCTGCGCTATGGATATTAAACAACTGATTTATTTGTGCAATCTGGAACGAGAGCGCCACTTCGGCCGGGCGGCGGAGGCCAGCTTCGTCAGCCAGCCGACGCTATCCATGCGATTGAAAAATTTGGAAAAAGAGCTGGGCGTTTCGCTGATTAACCGCGGCAACCATTTCGGCGGTTTTACCGCCGAAGGCGAGCGGGTGTTGGCGTGGGCGCGTGAGATCGTCTCGGTTTATCAGGGGCTGAAGCTGGAAGTGGAGTCGCTCAAGCACGGTTTGCACGGCACGCTGCGCCTCGGCGTGGTGCCGCAGTGCAGTATCTCGGTATCGGAAATGCTCAAGGCGGTCAGCGAACGTTACCCGCATCTCGATTACCGGCTGGCGGTGCTGAGCGCTGATCAGCTGTTGGAGGCGCTGACGGCGCACACCGTCGACATCGGCATCGGCTTTTTCGAGCTGTCGACCTTGAAGGAGCTGCATTTCCAATCGCAACCGCTGGTGGAAACCGGCGTCGAGCTGGTATTTCATCCGCAACATTTCCCGAAGCTGGTGGGCGATACGCCGTTGCCGCTGGAGGCGGTGGCCGCCTTGCCGTTGTGTCTCGCCGAGCCGACGCGTTATTTCCGCCGCTATCTCGATCAACACTTTCGCGACGCCGGGTTGACGCTGCACACGCGGCTTGAGACCGCGTCGATCTTCCAACTGCTCGAAGGTATTTTCGTCGGTTTGGGCTGCGGACTGTTCCCGCGCGGCCAGCTGCAATCGCCGTTGATGCCGGCGTTGCAGCGGCGTCCGGTGGCCATCGGCGCCATGCCGCGTCATGCGGCGGTGGTCGTCGATATGGCGGAGCGCGCTACGCCGTTGGCGCAAAAGTTCTTCGATGCCGCCAGCGAGTGGCTGCGTCAGCAGAATGTCTAAAACGCGCCGTATTGCGGCCGGTAATAAGGTCGCATAGCGGTATTCAGTCGGCGGTGATGGAAGATGTTGCATCGCCCAACGTTTGGCGCAGGCGATTTTCCCAGGCGTAGAGTGCGGCGGTGAGGATCACTTCCAGCGCCTGCGCCTGATTCAGACCGCTGTTGAACAACGGCTGCACGCTCTGCGGGGTAAATTTCTCCGGTGCGCGCGTCAGCTCGGCGGCGGTGTGGATCACCGCGCGTTTGACCGTATCCTCGGTAGAGGCCAATCCCTGAGGCAGCCCGGTGAACAGCGCCTGTACCAATCCGTCATCCTGCATTTCATGCGCCACCGTGGCCGCGCAGTAACGGCTGCCGTTGATGCGCGAGACCACCAGCGTCGCCAGCGCCTTCAGGCGGCTCGATAACCCATACCCTTCGGCATTGATGCCATTGAACACGCCGTTGCGTTCGCGCAGTGCGGCGGCATCGTGCGCTAACAGCAGATAATAAGATTCGGCGCGCGCCTGCGGGTGGCTCTGATCCAACACGTCAAGCTGTTCGGCGGCGGCGGTTTCCGTGTCGATCGGCGACAGCCGCGCAGTCCAGCTCAATTCTTCGGTACTGAAAGCGACGCCATCGGCGTCTTCGACATTCGGGAAGCCGGGCACCACTACCGCCGGTCGGCCGGCTAACGCCGCGATGCCAGCTACCACACGCGCCTGATAGCTGACAAAACCGATGATTTGCGAAAAGGTGACGATATCCGCAGGGCTCAGCCCGACGTCGACAAGCTGTTGCAGCGCCTTGCGGCAAATCAGCGTGGGTTGGCTGGCAAGCTGGCGGGCATATTGGGTGATCTGGGCGAGCCGGATATTGCTTTCCCGGGAGGCGTCCGGGCTGTGCAGCGGGGCGAGGCGGGCGGCATAGTGGCTACAGAGGGACTGCACGCCGGTCACCTGCGCGACGGTCAGTGCGGTGCTGAGGCGATCGTAGGGTGACAATGTCACGTATCGTGATAGCGACACCTGGTCGGGAAACAGGGCGTGGTAACCGGCCAGTGAGGCGTTGAATACCCCGGCGCGGGCGCCGAGCGCGCTGTTTAACGCTTCATCGGCGAAGGCACCCAGCCCCAGCAGAAAACGATCGCGCAGGGTAGCCGCCTGCGGCTCCAACGGCGCATCGCCCCGCACGCTGCTTTGGGTTTCGTGATACCACTGGGCATTATGTTGTCGACGGAGTCGTTCCATAGGGTCAATCCTTAATCATGATCAACAGCCACCGCTGCGTACGGCAGCGGCGGCTGGACAAAGAGGCAACATGCCCGCAAGCGGGGCGAAAGGCGGATTTAGCGCAGCTCATCGCAGTACAGCGCGTGGCCGTAAACAGAGAAACCGGCGGCCAGCGTGAGCAGAAACTGCGTGAGGCGGCGATGGCGAAGGCTGTTCATCAGTGCGATATCCTGTCGTATGAGAGGCTCAACGTAGGGGATATCCTCACCGATCGCCCTGGCGAGATAAAATAATGTTACGGACTAATCAATAACTGAAAGGAATAAAATATAAGGATATATAACAAGAATGTAATTTGTATGTGCGTTTTCTCGCTAAGCGACCGAGGCGCGCAGCAATAAAAAACCCGCCGCAGCGGGTTTGTTGCAGGCCAGGACGGGGCTCAGAAACGGCCGCCGTCGCGTCGCCAGGCGTCGGCGGTCAGCGCCTCGCCGAAGTGGCTGGCGATAAGGCGCTTGGTCAATTCGTGCAGCGGCGCCGCCAACACCTCGGCGGTACTGCCGCGTTCGACGATTTCCCCTTCGTGCATCACCAGCACCTGGTCGCTGATATGCTTCATCATGCCGAGGTGCTGGGTGACGTAGATATAGGAAATGCCGTGTTTTTCCTGCAGTTCCAGCATCAGGTTGATGATTTGCGAGCGCATCGACATGTCCAGCGAGGCCAGCGCCTCATCGGCGACGATCACCTTCGGCTGCAGGATCAGCGCACGGGCCAGCGCGACGCGCTGTTTTTGCCCGGAAGCCAGCATGTGCGGATAGTAGTAAGCGTGATCCGGCAGCATGCCGACCTGGCGCAGCGTCTGGTTGATACGCTGCTCGCGCTCGGCGGGTTCCAGATCGGTGTTCAACCGCAGCGGCGCATCCAGCAGCTGGCCGATGCGCTGACGCGGGTTGAGCGAGGTGCTCGGATCCTGAAAAATCATACGAATGCGCTGGCTGCGGTAGCGATAATCACCGAACGCCAGCGGATGATCGTCGATCAGCAGTTCGCCGGCGGTCGGTTCCACCATGCCGGAGAGCATTTTCGCCAGCGTGGATTTGCCAGAGCCGTTCTCACCGATCACCGCCAGCGTCTGACCTTCACGCAGGGTAAAGCTGACGGATTTCACCGCCTCGACGTGCTGACGGCGGAACAGCCCGGTGCGGTAGCGGTAGGTTTTGCTCAGGTTGCGCACTTCCAACAGCGTTTCCATGTTATTGCTCCTCCATGTTCAGCGGGAAGTGGCAGGCGAAGAAGTGGTTTTTGACCGGGCGCAGGCGCGGCGTTTCGATGCACTTCTTCTGCGCGTAAGGGCAGCGTGGCCCCAGGCGGCAGCCGATCGGCAGGTGTTCCAGCGAAGGAATGGCGCCCGGTAGCGTGTTCAACCGGCTTTTGTGCGGCAGCGAGCGGCCGAAGTCCGGCATGGCGCGGATCAGCGCCTGGGTATAAGGGTGGTGCGGCGCCGCCAGCAGCTCTTCGCACTGGGCGCTCTCCACCGTTTGCCCGCAGTACAAGACGTTCACCCGGTCGGCCCACTTGCTCATCATCTGCAGGTCGTGACTGATCAGCAGAATGGTGGTGTTGTTGTTCTGATTGAGACGCGCCAACAGGCGGAAAATCTGCGCCTGGGTGGTCGGCTCCATGGCGTTGGTCGGCTCATCGGCGATCAGCAGGCGCGGCTGGTTGGCCAGCGCGATGGCGATCATCACTTTCTGGCACTCGCCCTCGGTCAGCTCGTACGGGAAGCTGCCCATGATGTCGTCGTGATCCTTGATGCCGACGCGGTGCAGCAGTTCGATGGCGCGGCGTTTGCGCCAGTTGAAGCGTTGCCACCAGCGGCCCTTGTAGGTCCAGCCCGGTATGGCCTGCGCCAGCTGGCGGCCGATGCTTTCGGAAGGATCGAGACAGGACTGCGGCTCCTGGAAGATCATCGAGACGTTGTGGCCCACCAGCCTGCGCCGCTCGCGCGGACTTAGCTGCAGCAGGTCGATGTCGTCGAAGCGAAAGCGATCGGCGGTGACGCGCCAGTTGTCTTTGGTCACGCCGCAGATGGCCTTGGCGATCAGGCTCTTGCCGGAGCCCGATTCACCCACCAGGCCGCGCACCTCGCCCTCGGTCAGCGTCATGCTGACGCGATCGACCGCCTTGACCGGCCCTTCGGCGGTCATAAATTCAATCGTCAGATTGCGGATATCGAGTAACGGCATTATTCCACCCCGGCATTGATTGCGCGGCGCATACCGTCGCCTAACAGGTTAACCAGCAGCACGCTGACGAGGATGGCCGCGCCGGGCAGCATCACCGTCCAGGGCGCAACGTACACCAGCTCGAGCGAATCGCCGAGCATCGCTCCCCATTCCGGCGAAGGCAGCTGCGCGCCGAGATCGAGGAAGCCGAGTGCGGCGATATCCAAAATGGCCATCGACAGCGCGCGGGTGAATTCGGTCACCAACACCGCCGCGATGTTCGGCATGACCGCGTACCACAAGATCTGCAGCGTGGAAGCGCCGTCAAGCCGGGCCGCCACCACGTACTCTTTCTCCAGTTCGTCGTGCACCGCGCTGTAGATGGTGCGCACCATGCGCGGCAACAAGGCGAGCCACACCGCCAGCATGGCGTGTTCAAGTTTGGGGCCGATAAACGCCACCACCACGATCGCCAGCAGCAGCGAGGGAATCGACAGCAGGGTATCGAGGATGTGGTTGAGCACCGCCGAGCGCAGCCCGTGGGTGACGCCGGCGAACACGCCGAGGATCACCCCGCAGAACGCCGCGGCCAGCGTCACCGCCAGCGCGGAGCCGAAGGTGGCGGCGGTGCCGGTCAACAGGCGGCTGAGGATGTCGCGCCCGAGATCGTCGGTGCCGAGGAAAAACGACACGTTGCCATAGCGCGACCACGACGGCGGCAGCAGCTGATAACCAAGGAACTGCTGATCCAGCGCGTAGGGCGCCAGCAGGCTGCCGAACAGCGACAGTAGCAGCAGGGCGATCACCCCGTAAAAACCGATCATCGCCAGCGCGTCGCCATAGAAAATCCGCCAGGTGTAGCGCAGCGGGCTCGGCATCTTTTTCTCGCGGTATACGTTATCGAAGGGCATACCATTCCTTATGTTTCAGCGGGTTGGTTGCCGCACCCAGAATGTCGGCCAGAACGTTAATGGTGATCACCAGCGTGCCGACCACCATGACGCCGGCGGAAATTGCCGCATAGTCCTGCTGGCGAATTGCGTTGATCAGCCACCGGCCGAGGCCTGGCCAACTGAACACCACTTCGGTGATCATCGCCAGCGTGAGCATGGTGGAGAACTGCAGCCCCAGTTTGGGCACGATCGGCGGCAGCGCGTTGTGCAACACGTGGCGACGAATGATGGTGAAGCGCGACAGGCCGCGGGTGGCGGCGGCCTTGATGTAGTTTTGGCTCAGCACGTCGTCGGTGCTGATGCGCATCAGCCGCACCACTTCGGTGGTGGGCGCCACCGCCAGCGCGGCGATCGGCAGGATCATGTGGCGCAGGGCGCTGCCGATCATCTCGGCGCGATACGGCGAGTCCGACAGCCAGGCGTCGATCAGCGCGAAACCGGTGATAGGCTTCACCTGATACAGCAGATCGAAACGGCCGGAAACCGGCAGCCAGCCGAGATGCAGCGAGAAGAACAGCATCAGCAGCAGCGCCAGCCAGAACACCGGCATTGAAAAGCCCAGCAGCGCGAAGGTGCTGATGGCGGTGTCCTGCCACTTGCCGCGCAGCACGCCGGCGATGATGCCCAGCGGAATGCCGATAAACAGCGCCAGGGCGAACGCCAGCAGGCACAGTTCCATGGTGGCCGGGAATACTTCGCGCAGCTGTTCGCTGATCGCCTGGCCGTTGATGCTGGAGACGCCGAAGTCCCAATGGAGCAGGCTGACGAAGTAGAACTGATAGGCGTCCAGCAGGGCGGCGCCGTTCAGCGGCGCGCGCGGCGTGAAATAGCTCAGGCTGAAGCTGACCAGCGTCAGGAAGAACAGCGTGATCAGCAGCAGCAGAATGCGGCGCAGGGTAAAGATAATCACTTGTTCACCTCCGGCGCGGATTCACGGTACACCCCGGCGAACGAGGCGTTGCCGAACGGGCTCAACACCAATCCCTTGATGTCGTAGCGGTAGGCCTGCAGACGCAAAGAAGAGGCCAGCGGCAGCACCGGCAGTTGCTGCTCGAGGATTTTCTGCGCCTTGCGGTAGTTGTCGATGCGCTGAGACAGCTGCTGCGACAACAGCGCGTTCTGCAGCACCTCGTCGAAGCCTGGGTCACACCAGTGAGCATAGTTGGTTTGCGAACGGATTGCCGCGCAGCTCAGCAGCGGCCGGAAGAAGCTGTCCGGGTCGTTGCTGTCGGTGGCCCAGCCGGTCAGGGTCAGATCGTGGTTCATTTCCATCAGGCGCGCCTCTTGGAAACGGCCTTCTACCGGCACGATGGTGACGTTGATGCCCACCTGGCCGAGATCGGCCTGGATCAGCTCGGCGGTTTTCAGCGGGCTCGGGTTGTAAGACTGCGAGGCGGTCGGCACCCACAGCTTCAGGTTCAGCTGGCCGACGCCGGCCTGCCGCAGCATCTCGCGCGATTTGGCCGGATCGTACTCGGTGACGTGCGCGTCGTTGTCATAGGCCCAGGAGGCGCGCGGCAAGATTGAGGCGGCGGTTTCCGCCGTGCCGTAATAGATCGACTGCATCAATCGTTGGTTGTTGATCGCCAGCGAAATCGCCTGGCGCACATTGAGGTTGTCGAGCGGCGGTTTGCGGGTGTTGAACGCCAGATAGGCGATGTTCATCCCAGGGCGCAGCGTCAGGCGCAGGCGCGGATCGTCGCGCAGGATCGACAGCTGGCTGGCCGCCGGATAAGCCAGTACGTCGCACTCGCCGGTCAGCAGCTTGGAGAGGCGGCCGGTGCCGCCGGCGCCCAGATCGATCACCACCTGCGGCATGCGCGGCAGGCCTTTCCAGTAGGCGGCGTTGCGCGCCAGGCGAATATATTGCCCCGAGCGGTATTCGTTGAGCAGGAACGGGCCGCTGCCGACCGGCTCGCGGTCGATCAGCTCCTGATGGCCTTGGCGCGTCAGCGTGTCGGCGTATTCGGCGGACAGCACCGGCGCGTAGTGGGTCGCCAGGTGCCACAGGAACGAGGCGTCCGGTGACTGCAGGCGAATCTCCACCGTGTAGTCGTCGAGCTTTCTCACGCTCTGCACCGAATCGCCGAACTGCAGGCTGTCGAAATAGGGGTATTCGCCACCGTTGACGTCGTGATACGGGTGTTTTTGGTCAAATACGCGCGCGAAGCTGAACACCACGTCGTCGGCGTTCATCTTGCGGGTGGGCGTAAACCAGGCGGTGGTCTGGAACGGTACGTCCTTGCGCAGATGGAAGCGGTAGGTGGCGCCGTTGTCCAGCACCTCCCAGCTTTGCGCCAGTTCGGGGATCAGCCGGTAGGTGTACGGGTCGACGTCCAGCAGGCGATCGTACAGCTGGGCGGCCAGGGTATCCACCGTCAGGCCGCTGCTGGCCATTTGCGGGTTGAAGGTATTCAGTATGCCGCTGACGCAATAAACAAAGCCGCTCTGGCGAATGTCCGGCAGCGGCGCCGCGCTGGGCACGGGCGGTGTTGTCGCGGCCAGGGCAGAGCCCGTCAGGCACAACGACAGTATCCAAAAGGGTAAACCACGCATAGAGGCTCATGGGTTAATCAGCAATAGCGTTAGTGTATCGTACTCTGACCAGCAGCCCAATCCATTGAACAAAATCGCTGAGTTTTCTGCGACTTGATTAATCAGGCCGTTCAGCGGCAAGAAAAAAGTTTTTCATGTTATGTTATAATATAACAAAACCGTGTTACCGTTCCCCGGCAAAGTCACAATAACGCAAGGGGATGTATGAACGAAGTTGCACTTCCACCACGCCGTTCGCTGCCGGACGCTCAGGCATGGCGCGGCGAAATGAGTGATGTCGGGCTCGATTGGGTCGGGATGCAAGGGATCGCGCTGCCGCTGGAACTGGCTGGCAAGCCATTGATGGCGAAGGTCGACGCCGGCATCAACCTGCGCGCCGAAGCGGCGGGCGAACGCGGTATTCACATGTCGCGGCTGTATCTGGCGCTGGACGAATTGACGCAGGGCGAGCTGACGCCGCAGCGCATCGGCCGGACGCTGCAGGCCTTTCTGGATTCGCAGCCAGAACACAGCGATCGCGCCAGCTTGTCGATCGGCGGCGAGCTGTTGCTGTCACGTCCGGCGCTGCTGTCGCCACAGCGTGGCTGGAAGGCTTACCCGCTGCGCATCGAGGCCACCCTGGCAGGCACGCTGACGCTGGCGCTGACCGTCGGCGTGCCTTACTCCTCTACCTGCCCGAGTTCGGCGGCGCTCAGCCGTCAGTTGGCGCAGCAACAGTTTCAGTTTGATTTTGAACAGGCGGCGGAGCGGGTCAGCCAACGCCAGGTGAGCGAGTGGCTGCTGGAGCAAGGTATGCCGGCCACGCCCCACAGCCAACGCAGCTGGGCCTGGATCACCGTGACGCCCGAGAATGAACGGGCGTTCGAACCGGTGAAACTGATTGACCGCATCGAACACGCGCTGGGCACGCCGGTACAAACGCTGGTGAAACGCCGCGACGAGCAGGCCTTCGCATTAGCCAACGGTCAGAACCTGATGTTTTGCGAGGACGCGGCGCGCCGTCTGTATGGCATGCTGCGCAGCCAGTGCGACTACCGCGCTTTTTCGCTGCGCGTCGAGCATCAGGAGAGCCTGCATGCCCACAATGCGGTGGCGGAGCTGAGCTGGCGGGGAGAACACCATGCTGCGTAAAAATCCCAGCGGCCATCTGCCGCAGGTCTCGCCGCTGGCCTACATCGATCCCACCGCCATTATTTGCGGCCGGGTGATCGTCGAAGATTTCGTCTACGTCGGGCCGTATGCGGTAATTCGCGCCGACGAGTTGAACGCCGCCGGCGACATGGAACCTATCGTCATCGGCTCGCACTCCAATATTCAGGACGGTGTGGTGATCCATTCCAAGAGCGGGGCGGCGGTCACCATTGGCCGTTACAGCTCGATCGCCCACCGCGCCATCGTTCACGGCCCGTGTCGCATCGACGATCGGGTGTTTATCGGTTTCAACAGCGTGCTGTTCAACTGCCACATCCAGTCCGGCTGCGTGGTGCGTTATAACGCGGTGGTGGATGGCGTGACGCTGCCGGAAAACCGCTATATCCCCTCGACCGAGCGCGTGGGGCCGGACAGCGACCTGTCGCGCTATCGCCAGGTCGACCGCGGCGCGCTGCAGTTTTCGGAAGAAGTGGCCGCCACCAACGTCGAGCTGGTGCGCGGTTACCAGGCATTACGCAATGAATTTTAGTGAGGCTCTCATGAAACAACTTCCCGTGACCGTGCTTTCCGGCTTTCTCGGCGCCGGCAAGACCACGGTGCTGAACCACATCCTGAACAACCGGCATGGCATGCGCGTGGCGGTGATCGTCAACGACATGAGCGAGGTGAATATCGACGCCGCGCTGGTGGAGAATGAAGTGCACCTCGATCGCCAGCAGGAAAAGCTGGTGGAGATGAGCAACGGCTGCATCTGCTGTACGCTGCGCGAAGACCTGCTGGTGTCGGTGCGCGAGCTGGCGCAGGACGGGCGCTTCGATTATCTGCTGATCGAATCGAGCGGCATCTCCGAACCGCTGCCGGTGGCGGAAACCTTTACTTTCGAGGATGAAGAAGGGGAAAGCCTGTCGCAGTTCGCCCGGCTGGATACCCTGGTGACGGTGGTCGACGGGGTAAATTTCATCCAGCAATATCAGCAGGCGCAAAGCCTGCAGGAGGCCGGTCAAAGCCTGGGCGAGGACGATCTGCGCAGCGTGGCGGACCTGTTGATTGAGCAGATCGAATTCTGCGACGTGATCCTGGTCAGCAAAACCGATCTATTGACGCCAACCCAGCAGGGCGAAGTGATGGCGCTGCTGGCCAGCCTGAACCCCGACGCCCGCATTGTGCCGATCGCGCCGGGCAAACTGCCGCTGGAGGTAGTGCTGAATACCGGCAGCTTCAGCTTTGAAAAGGCTCAGCAGGCACCCGGCTGGCTGAAAGAGCTGCGCGGCGAACACGTGCCGGAAACGGAAAGCTACGGCATCAGTAGCTTTGTCTATCAGGCGCGGCGGCCGTTTGCGCCGGACAAGTTCTACCGCGTGATCAACGGCGACTGGGGAGGCGGCAAGCTGCTGCGGTCGAAGGGCTTCTTCTGGCTGGCGACGCGGCCGCGGCAGGCCGGGCAGTGGAGCCAGGCGGGCGGCATCGCCCATTATGGCCTCGCGGGCACCTTTTGGCGCGCCATCCCGCAAGACAACTGGCCACAGGATCCCGAAACGCGGGCGCATATTCAGGAGAAATGGGTGGAACCGTTCGGCGACATGCGCCAGGAGCTGGTGTTTATCGGCCAGCATTTACAGCAGGCGACGATCGTGCGTCTGCTGGACGACTGCCTGTTGAGCGACGATGAAATGGCCGCCGGCGTGGACTATTGGCTGGACATGGCAGACCCGTTCCCTGAGTGGTAATTGCGCAATCTTCGTGTGGAGATGAGAAAAATTCTCAACAAAGTGCTTTACAGACGATACTGATAACTATTATCATCGCCTGGCAGTTCACGGAAGGCCACAGTTTGCGGCTCTGATGTGGAAGGCACGACATTGCTCACATTGCTTCCAGTGTTTTTTAAGCCAGCTCGGGTGCTGGCTTTTTTTTTGCCTGTTATTCCTCGTCCGCTTCGCCGTTTTGCAGCAGCGCATGCTTTTTCAGCATACCGCGCAGCTGATGATAGGTGAGCCCCAGCAGCTGCGCCGCCTTGCGCTGATTGAACCGCCCCTGCTGCAGCGCCGCTTCGATCAATGCCTTCTCCTGCTCAAGCTGCCAGAGTTTCAAATCCAACGGCAGCGGCGGTAACGCGCCGGCGTCTTCAGGAATGGGCGCGACCGGCGTGGCCTCGCGTGGCGCAAACGGGTTGATGACGATCTCATCCAGCGGGCTGTCGCTGTCGCCGTGACGATAGACTGAACGCTCCACCACGTTTTTCAGTTCGCGCACGTTGCCCGGCCAGCCATACTCGAGCAACGTTTGCCTGGCACGTTCGGTAAAGCCGGGAAACAGCGGCAGCGCCAGCTCGCGGCACATTTGAATGGCGAAATGCTCGGCCAACAGCATGATATCGGGCCGCCGTTGGCGCAGTGGCGGCAGTTGCACCACGTCGAACGCCAGCCGATCTAGCAGATCGGCGCGGAATTTGCCCGCCGCCGCCAGCGCCGGCAGATCGTCGTTGGTGGCGCACACCAGGCGCACATCCACCCGCAGCGGCTGGCTGCCGCCCACGCGTTCCAGCTGGCCGTATTCGATCACCCGCAGCAATTTCTCCTGCACCAGCATCGGTGCGGTCGCCAGCTCATCGAGGAACAGCGTACCGCCGTCGGCGCGTTCGAAGCGGCCCAGATGGCGCTTTTGGGCGCCGGTAAACGCGCCGGCCTCGTGGCCGAACAGTTCGGAATCCAGCAGGTTTTCATTCAGCGCCGCGCAGTTAAGCGAGATGAACGGCCCTTGCCAACGGTTGGAGAGGTAGTGCAGACGGTGGGCGATCAACTCCTTGCCGGTGCCGCGTTCGCCGATCACCAGCACCGGCTTGTTCAGCTTTGCCACCTGGGAGACTTGCTCCAAGACTTCGACAAAGGCGTTTGCTTCGCCCAACAAATTCTCTGGCTGTTCGTTCATGATGAAATTCGCCAATGTTTGGTGAAAATAATCACTCTACAGCAAGCGCGCAGAGAGTCAAAAATAAAGAGTTGTTGTTTTTCAATGAAATAAAAGTTGGCACGGGTTTTGATTGTCTCTTTGGGCAAGCTGTACGACTTAACGCGGCGCTTCAGACGCCATCAGAACCAAGAGGAAGTGAATTATGGGTATTTTTTCTCGTTTTGCCGACATCGTGAACGCCAACATCAACACCCTGCTGGACAAGGCGGAAGATCCGCAGAAGCTGGTGCGGTTGATGATCCAAGAGATGGAAGACACGCTGGTTGAAGTTCGCTCTACGTCGGCGCGTGCGCTGGCGGAGAAAAAGCAGCTGCTGCGTCGCATCGAGCAGGGTGAAAACCAGGTCAGTGACTGGCAGGAAAAAGCCGAACTGGCGCTGCGCAAAGATAAAGAAGACTTGGCCCGTGCGGCGCTGATCGAAAAACAAAAAGTGGCCGATCTGATCGCTACGCTGACGCAGGAAGTGGCGACCGTAGAAGAAACGCTGGCGCGCATGAAGAGCGAAATCGGCGAGCTGGAAAACAAGCTGACCGAAACCCGTGCGCGGCAGCAGGCGTTGGCGCTGCGTCATCAGGCCGCATCTTCTTCTCGTGACGTGCGCCGCCAGCTCGACAGCGGCAAGCTGGATGAGGCGATGGCGCGTTTCGAACAGTTCGAACGTCGCATCGACCATATGGAAGCCGAAGCGGAAAGCATCAGCATTGGTAAAAAGAAGTCGCTGGACCAGGAGTTTGCCGAGCTGAAAGCCGACGACGCCATCAGTGAGCAGCTGGCGGCGCTGAAAGCCAAAATGAACCGCTCCGAGTAAGGCGAGCCGCGGCCACACGCCGGAGGTGGCCGCCTATCCAGGATCCGATAAGAAGGAACAACAATGAGTGCTTTATTACTTGCCATTCCGCTGACAATTTTCGTGCTGTTTGTCGCGCCGATTTGGCTTTGGCTGCATTACAGCAATCGGCAACAGACCGGCATACAGCTGAGTCAGCAAGAAATGCAGCGCCTGGCGCAGCTGGCGGAAGATGCCAAACGCATGCGTGAACGCATTCAGGCGCTGGAAGAGATCCTCGATGCGGAACACCCGAACTGGAGACAGTCCTGATGAGCACGACGCTGGGCAGTAAAAAGCTTTATCGCGTTCCCGAAGAAGGCATGGTGAAAGGCGTCTGCGCCGGTTTGGCGCACTATTTCGACGTACCGGTGCGACTGATCCGCGTGATGGTGGTGCTGTCGCTGTTCTTCGGGCTGTTCTTCTTCACGCTGGTGGCCTATATCGCGCTGGTGTTCGTGTTGGATGAAGCGCCGGCCAGCCGTTTCGAAGGCGAGCATCAGAAGACGCCGCGCCAGCTGCTCGATCAGCTGGAGTATGAGTTGGGCAGCGGCGAGCAGCAGCTGCGTCAGGTCGAGCGCTACGTGACGTCCGATACCTTCGGCGTACAGAGCCGTTTCCGCAAGCTGTAACCCTTCTTGCGATACCCGGCCTGCGCAGGCCGGGCATCTTCGCCGCCGTTATCCCGTTGAATGTAACCTTAATCTCTTGTGCCGGAGGGCATTGTCATGAATAAAATCGATGTTGCAAACACCGCCAGAACGGGTGGATTTAAACGAGGAGCGGCGGCAATGTTGAAGACATTGGCTAAAGTCATCATCATAGCGTTATTGAACTATGGCCCGGCGGGCGCCGCCGGCTGGCTGCTGAAAACCGTCGGCCGTAAACCGGTGCGCGTCGTGCTGGCGCTGGTGCTGGAACCGCTGTTCCGTAAAGGCCTGAACAAGGCATTCGGGCGTTACGTCAAGGAGAGCAATGAAACGACTGCAAAATGAGTTAACCTCGCTGGTCAACCGCGGAATGGATCGCCATCTGCGCCTGGCAGTGACCGGCCTGAGCCGCAGCGGCAAAACCGCCTTTATCACCGCCTTCGTCAACCAACTGCTGCATGTGCACAGCGGCGCGCGCATGCCGCTGTTTTCACCGGTGCGCGAAGAGCGCCTGCTGGGCGTCAAACGCATCCCGCAACGCGATCTCGGCATCCAGCGTTTCACCTATGACGAAGGGCTGGCGCAGCTGTACGGCACGCCGCCGGCCTGGCCGACGCCGACGCGCGGCGTCAGCGAAATCCGGCTGGCGCTGCGTTACCGCTCCAACGATTCGCTGCTGCGGCACTTCAAAGACACCTCCACGCTGTACCTGGAGATCGTCGATTATCCGGGCGAATGGTTGCTGGATCTGCCGATGCTCGAACAGGATTACCTGGCCTGGTCGCGCCAGATGACCGGGCTGCTGCAGGGCGAACGCGCCGAATGGGCCAAGCCCTGGCTTGAACTGTGCAAGGCCTGCGATCCGCTGGCCCCGGCCGACGAAAACCGGCTGGCGGCGATCGCCCAGGCCTACACCGATTATCTGTTGCGCTGCAAAAGCGAAGGGCTGCACTTCATTCAGCCGGGGCGTTTCGTGCTGCCGGGCGACATGGCCGGCGCGCCGGCGCTGCAGTTTTTCCCGTGGCCCGACGTGGCCGCGATCGGCGAATCGAAGCTGGCGCAGGCCGACAAACACACCAACATCGGCATGTTGCGCGCTCGCTTCAACTATTACTGCCAGTCGATCGTCAAAAACTTCTACAAAGAACACTTCGTTCGTTTCGATCGGCAAATCGTGCTGGTTGACTGCCTGCAGCCGCTCAACAGCGGCCCGCAGGCGTTCAACGACATGCGCCTGGCGCTGACCCAACTGATGCAGAGCTTCCATTACGGCAAGCGCACGCTGTTTCGCCGCTTGTTCTCGCCGACCATCGACAAACTGATGTTCGCCGCCACCAAGGCGGACCATATCACCGCCGATCAGCACGCCAATCTGGTGTCATTGCTGCAGCAGCTGGTGCAAGAGGCGTGGCAGAACGCGGCGTTCGAGGGCATTAGCATGGATTGCGTCGGCCTGGCCTCGGTGCAGGCGACCGAGAGCGGCATCGTCGATCACCAGGGGCAACGCATTCCGGCATTGAAGGGCAACCGCCTGAGCGACGGCGCGCCGCTGACGGTGTTCCCCGGCGAAGTGCCCGCCCGCCTGCCGGGACCGGCGTTCTGGCAGAACCAGGGGTTCCACTTCGATGAGTTTCGTCCGCGCGCCATGAGCGTGGACAGCCCGTTACCGCACATCCGTCTGGATGCGGTGATGGAGTTTTTATTGGGAGACAAATTGCGATGAGCGAGCCGATCAAACCGCGTATCGATTTTGACGAGCCGCTGCAGCCGCCGCAGGAGCCGGCGTTGCGCGCCGGCGTCGCTTTCGATGCCGAACAGGCAGAAAGCTTTTTCCCGGCGGCGCCGGAACTGCAGCAGGAAGAGGAAGAAGGGCGCGCCGAAGGCATCATCAACGCCGCGCTGAAACCTAAACGCAGCCTGTGGCGCAAAATGGTCACTGCCGGGCTGGCGCTGTTCGGCGTCAGCGTGGTGGCGCAGGGCGTGCAGTGGGTGCATACCGCTTGGGTGCAACAGGACTGGATCGCCATGGGCGGCGGCGTGGCCGGCGGCCTGATCGTGTTCGCCGGCGTCGGTTCGGTGGTCACCGAATGGCGGCGTTTGTATCGGCTGCGCCAGCGCGCAGAAGAGCGCGACGTGGCGCGCGAGCTGTTGCACAGCCACGGGCTGGGGCAAGGGCGCGAATTCTGCGAGAAGCTGGCGCGTCAGGCCGGGCTGGATCAGGGGCATCCGGCGTTGCAGCGCTGGCAGGCCTCGCTGCATGAAACCCAAAATGACCGTGAAGTGGTGGAGCTGTACGCCAAGCTGGTACAGCCAGTGCTCGACAACCAGGCGCGGCGCGAAATCAGCCGCTCCGCCGCCGAATCGACGCTGATGATTGCCGTCAGCCCGTTGGCGCTGGTGGACATGGCGTTTATCGCCTGGCGCAACATCCGTTTGATTAACCGCATCGCGGCGCTGTACGGCATCGAACTGGGTTACTTCAGCCGCATTCGTCTGTTCCGCCTGGTGCTGCTCAACATCGCCTTCGCCGGCGCCTCTGAACTGGTGCGTGAAGTGGGCATGGACTGGATGTCGCAGGATCTGGCGGCGCGGCTATCGGCGCGCGCGGCGCAGGGCATCGGCGCGGGGTTGTTGACCGCGCGGTTGGGCATCAAGGCGATGGAGCTGTGTCGCCCGCTGCCGTGGCTGGAAGGGGAAAAACCGAAGCTTGGCGATTTCCGCAGCCAGCTGATCGGCCAGTTGAAAGACACGCTGAAAAAGAGCGACGGCAAGGCCAAATAACCCCGCGACGGCGCTCCCAGGAGCGCCGTTTTCTCAACGGCACCGACGCCGGACGTAATCGAGACTTGACGACAGTCGATCCCCCTGTGATTGCGTGATAAATCTCTGCAAAATTAATTCTGGTTGTGATAACTCTCTGTTTGTAGGCTAAAATGACGCCGATGCTGTTATCCGCTTGCGTTTAAAATCAGCAACCACGGCAATAAATCAGAGTTCTGTCAACTTTTGCTGACAGATCGCTTCTACCGCCCGGTGCGAGGGAGTATCATCATCGTCAACGATCCCCGCACCTGCAGAGATAAGGCCAACACTGATGCGTTTGGAAGTATTTTGCGAAGACCGCCTCGGTCTCACTCGAGAATTACTCGATCTTTTGGTATCGCGCAGCATTGACTTACGTGGCATCGAAATCGATCCCATCGGCCGCATTTACCTCAATTTCTCCCAGCTGGATTTCGATACTTTCCGCGCGCTGATGGCGGAGATCCGCCGCATCGCCGGCGTGACAGACGTGCGCACCGTCAGCTTTATGCCTTCCGAACGCGAACATCGCGCGCTGCGTGCGCTGCTGGAATCGATGCCGGAACCGGTGTTCTCTATCGACATGAAGGGCAAGGTCGAGCTGGCCAACCCGGCGGCGCAGGCGCTGTTCAGCCTGAACGAAGACAAGATCCGCAACCAGACCGCCGGGGCGCTGATCGGCGGCTATAACTTCAGCCGTTGGCTGGAGAGCGAGCATACGGCGCCGCACGCTGAGCGGGTGGTGATCCGCAGCCAGGACTTCCTGATGGACATCACGCCCATCTATCTGGAAGACGAACAGCAGCAGGCGGCCGCGGTCGGCGCGGTGGTGATGCTGAAGTCCACCGCGCGCATGGGCCGCCAGTTGCAAAATCTGTCGGTGAACGACGATACCGAATTCGACCACATCGTGGCGGTGAGCGCCAAGATGCGTCACGTGCTGGAGCAGGCGCGCAAGCTGGCGATGCTCGATGCGCCGCTGCTGATCGTCGGCGATACCGGTACCGGCAAGGATATTCTGGCCCGCGCCTGCCATTTGCGCAGCCCGCGTGGCAAACAGCCGTTCCTGGCGCTGAACTGCGCCGCGCTGCCGGATGACGTGGTGGAGAGCGAACTGTTCGGCCATGCGCCGGGCGCTTATCCCAACGCGCTGGAAGGCAAGAAGGGCTTCTTCGAGCAGGCCAACGGCGGTTCGGTGCTGCTGGATGAGATCGGCGAAATGTCGCCGCGTATGCAGACCAAGCTGCTGCGTTTCCTCAACGACGGCACGTTCCGCCGCGTTGGCGAAGAGCATGAGGTGCACGTCGACGTGCGCGTGATCTGCGCCACCCAGAAAAACCTTACCGAGTTGGTGCAGCGCGGCGAATTCCGCGAAGATCTCTATTATCGCCTCAACGTACTGACCATCACCATCCCGCCGCTGCGCGAACGTCCGCAGGACATCATGCCGTTGACCGAGCTGTTCGTGGCGCGCTTCGCCGATGAGCAGGGGGTGGCGCGGCCCAAGCTGGCGAACGATCTGGGCGGCTTCCTCAGCAAGTACGGCTGGCCGGGCAACGTGCGTCAGCTGAAAAACGCTATCTACCGCGCGCTGACGCAAACCGAAGGCTACGAACTGCGGCCACAGGATATCGTGTTGCCGGAGTTTGAGGTGGAGATGTCGCTGGGCGACGAGGTGCTGGACGGTTCGCTGGACGACATCAGCAAGCGTTTCGAGCGCTCGGTGCTGACGCGCCTGTATCGCACCTATCCCAGCACCCGCAAGCTGGCGAAGCGGCTGGGCGTTTCCCATACCGCCATCGCCAACAAGCTGCGCGAGTATGGCCTGAGCAGCCGCAAAGGCGGCGCTGAGGGCGAAGAATAAGAAAGGCGCCTTGCGGCGCCTTTAATGGGTATCCAAAGCCGGCGAACGCCGGCTTTGTTATTTCAGCGCAGCCAGCGCCGCGTCGTAGTCAGGCTCGGTGGTGATTTCGTTCACCAGCTCGCTGTACAGCACGTTGTCCTGGCCATCCAGCACCACGACCGCACGCGCGGTCAGGCCTGCCAACGGGCCTTCGGCGATTTCGACGCCGTACGCCTGCTTGAACTCGGCGCCGCGCAGGGTAGACAGGGTAACCACGTTGCTCAGGCCTTCCGCGCCGCAGAAGCGAGACTGCGCGAACGGCAGATCGGCGGAGATGCACAGCACCACGGTGTTATCCAGGCCGCTGGCCAGCTGGTTGAATTTACGCACCGACGTCGCGCAGACGCCGGTATCGATGCTTGGGAAGATGTTCAGGACTTTGCGTTTACCCGCGAAGCTGCTCAGCGCCACGTCTGACAGGTCTTTGGCAACCAGCGAGAAGGCCTTGGCCTGTTCGCCCTGCTGTGGCAGTTTGCCTGCTACGCTGACCGGATTGCCTTGAAAATGTACTGTCTGAGTCATTGCTAGATTCCTTTTACAGGTGTTTATACAAAGGGTATGAACCTGATGAAACGGCGCGCCGGCAACGGCATTTAACATCAGGTTCACACCCTGGCGCCAGTTTATGACAACCGGGGCGGATTGGATATCAAAGTTTGCTAAATAGTTGTATATATTAGGCTGTTCTATAAAACATCACCGGCGCATCAGCCTGGCTGAATGCGCAGTTTTCGCTCAGGAGCCGTTATGAGAGACATGCGTTTTTACCCGGAAGCCTGGCCGCTGCATACTGCCTTCGTGATTGCGCGCGGCAGCCGCACCGAAGCCCGGGTGGTGGTGGTCGAAATCGAACAGCAGGGCGTGCGCGGCACCGGTGAATGTACGCCGTACCCGCGTTACGGCGAGAGCGAGGAATCGGTGATGGCACAGCTGGCAGAGATGGCGCCGGCGATCGCACAAGGCATGACCCGCGAACAGCTGTTGGTGCAGATGCCGGCGGGCGCCGCCCGCAACGCGCTGGATTCGGCGCTGTGGGATCTGGAGTGCCGCCTGCACGGGCAGAGCCTGTGGCAGCGCAGCGGTGTGACGGCCCCGGCGCATATCCGTATGGCGCAGACCGTCAGCATCGGCACGCCGGAAGCGATGGCCTTCGCCGCGCGTGAACTGGAGCAGCAGGGCGCCACGCTGCTGAAGATCAAACTCGACGATCACTATATCAGCGAACGATTGGTAGCGATCCGCGCCGCGGTACCGCAGGCGACGCTGATCGTCGACGCCAATGAGTCCTGGCAGGCGGAAGGGCTGGTGGCGCGCTGCCAGCTGCTGGCCGATCTCGGCGTGGCGATGCTGGAGCAGCCGCTGCCGGCCGGTGACGACGCTGCGTTGGAGCACTTTATCCATCCGCTGCCGATCTGCGCCGATGAGAGTTGCCACACCCGTGCCGATCTGCCGCGGCTGGCGCAACGCTATCAGATGGTCAATATCAAACTGGACAAAACCGGCGGCTTGACTGAGGCGTTGGCGCTGGCGCAGGCCGCGCGCGAACAAGGGTTCGCCATCATGCTCGGCTGCATGTTGTGCACGTCACGGGCGATATCCGCCGCCTTGCCGCTGGCGCCGGCGGCGCGCTTCGTCGATCTGGACGGCCCGACCTGGCTGGCGCGGGACGTCGAACCGGGTCTGGCGTTCGAATGCGGGGCGATCGTCGATATCGCCCCGTAGGGATTAATTCGGGTAGGTCAGCAGCTCGGTCATCGCGTCGATGTAGCGCTCGCTGGCGGCATCGGCGGAGATCGGCGGGAATTCGGCGGTGATGCACGGCAGCGACAGATCTGCGCACCAGCTGCCGAACGAACCGGGCGTTTCATAGCCGACGCTGGTCACCAGCGGCAGTTCGAACTTGTGCGACAGCCAAACGCCGAGCCGCGAGCTGGCGGGATCTTCGATGCAGGCCAGCGGTTCGTGGAACGACACCACCCAGTGCGGCTTCAGACGATGGATCAGATGACACAGCGCCTGGGTTTCCGGTTCGGAACCGGGGCGCCCACCGGTGGAGAGCTTGACGTCGCGCACCGGCGCCGCGCTGTTCCAGCGGTAGACGGTGTCGCCGGAGCGCCAGTTGGCAGCCGGGAAGTTGCGGTTCAGATCGACGCCGTTGGCATTGGCGCGCAGCCCCAGCTGACAGCCGTCGGGGTTGACCGCCAGCACCACGTGGTGGCGCAACTGTTCGGGGGCGATGCTGCGCAGCGCGCAAGATAGGGTCACGATGGCGGCGCTCTCATCGCCGTGGGTGCCGGCGATGATAAGCCCGGTCTCCGGGCCGCTGATCGCCGCCGGGAAATAGAGCAGCGGCGCGCCCAGCAGCGAGCTGCCGTAGTTCTCTCCTGCGATGGCCAACTGGCCACGTTCACTGCGTGGTCGATGTTCGGTCATGGTGTTGTCCCTGGATTAAAGGTCGAGAGTCATTGTCATTTTATTCAGTGTATTACGCTTTGAGGCATCTTTCCCATCGCAATTGTGCGACGTTTGCGCAATCTGTGACGCCGCGGCGGTGAAAACGCCAATTAAACCGCACCTGGCCTGACGCTGTTGTTATACTAACGGCAGAGCTAAGCCAATCACCCGCAAGAGGATTTAACATGCCAGTAGCCAGAATCATCGCCAGCTATAGCGAAAATGAAAATGACACCATCACGCTGCTGTGCGGCGTGGATGCTGAAAACCAGATCCGTCAGGGGGAATGGTTCGGCGTGGTGAAAAATGACGACGGGCGCGGGGACGAATCGAACTATCCGTTCACCCTGCATATCGATTACCAAAAAGATGTCTTCTACCTCGACTACGGCTACGACGACGCCGACGCGCGCCAGCTGCAAAAAACCGATATCTCGGCCCGTCCGCTGGCCGAGAAAGGCTTTTTCACCGTGTTCGATGAAGAAGAGGGTGAAGAGTTCAGCTACCGCATCAACAGCATCCACCTGTACGACTGACGGTCGCCGCTGCAAACACCGCCCGTGCCGCCCTGCGCCGCACGGGTTTTTTATTGCCTGAATCGCACTTTTTGCAACTTCTCGGCCGTGAGCGCTAGGCCGGACGGATCTTGTGCTATATGATAAAAAATTCAGATGGTTAACGGGGGTAAATCATAATGACGGGAAGAAAAATGCAACGGGGTTTTCGTTTGGCGCTTTGCGCGGCGGCGATCGGCGCCTGTATGAGCAGCGCTATGGCGGCGCAGGTTCCCCCGGGCACCGCGTTGGCGGCCAAACAGGAAATCGTGCGCCACATTAAAGACGAACCGGCCTCGCTCGATCCGATTAAAGCGGTAGGCCTGCCGGAGGCCCAGCTGGCGCGCGACCTGTTCGAAGGGCTGGTCAATCAGGACGCCAATGGGAAAGTGATCCCCGGTGTCGCCACGCGCTGGCAGACCAGCGATAACCAGACTTATATTTTCCATCTGCGCAAAGATGCGCGGTGGTCAAACGGTGACCCTGTCACGGCGAAGGATTTCGTCTACAGCTGGCAGCGGCTGGTCGAACCGAAAAACCTGTCGCCGTTCGCCTGGTTCGCGCAGTTAGCGGGGATCCAGAACGCCGAGCAGATCATCAGCGGCAAACTGCCGGCCGATCGCTTGGGCGTGTCGGCGCCGGACGACTATACGCTTAAAGTACAGCTGGACAAGCCGGTGCCGTACTTCGTCAGCCTGACGGCTAACTTCAGCCTGTTCCCGGTGAATAAGGCGGTGGTGGAAAAATACGGCAACGACTGGACCAAGGTCGGCAATCTGGTGGGCAACGGCGCGTTCAAACTGCAAGAGCGGGTGGTGAACGAGAAGCTGGTGCTGACGCCTAACGATCATTACTGGGATCATGCGCAAACCGTGCTGACCAAAGTGACCTTCGTGCCGATCAATCAGGAATCCAACGCCACCAAGCGTTACCTGGCGGGCGATATCGACATCACCGAATCCTTCCCGAAAAACATGTATCAGAAGCTGCTGAAAGATATTCCGGGGCAGGTGTACACGCCGGATCAGCTCGGCACCTATTACTACGCGTTCAACACCCAGCGCGCGCCGACCAACGACGTGCGGGTGCGCCAGGCCTTGTCCTACGCCATCGATCGCAAGATTATCGCGGAAAAAGTGCTGGGCACCGGCGAAAAACCGGCCTATCACTTCACGCCGGACGTGACTGCCGGGTTCAAACCGGAGGCGAGTTTGCTGCAACAGCAATCGCAGGCGGAGCTGGATGCGCAGGCCAAGGCGTTGTTGCAGGCGGCCGGTTACGGCCCGAACAACCCGCTGAAGCTGACGCTGTTGTATAACACCTCGGAAAGCCACCAGAAGATCGCCATCGCCGTGGCTTCAATGTGGAAGAAAAAGCTCGGCATTGACGTCAAGCTGCAAAACCAGGAGTGGAAAACCTATATCGACAGCCGTAATACCGGTAATTTCGACGTGATCCGCGCCTCCTGGGTAGGTGACTATAACGAGGCGTCGACCTTCCTGTCGCTGTTGACCTCTACCCACAGCGGCAACATTGCCAAGTTCAAGAACGCGGACTACGACAAGCTGCTGGCGCAGGCGGGGCGGGAAACCAACCCGGCGGCGGTGACCGCCGATTACAACAAGATGGAGCAAATCATTGCCGATCAGGCACCGATCGCGCCGATTTACCAGTACACCAACGGCCGCCTGATCAAACCGTGGGTAAAAGGCTACCCGATCACCAATCCGGAAGACGTGGCCTATAGCCAAACGATGTATATTATCAAACACTGATTGGGCTTATTTTTCACCCCCGCATAACGCGGGGGATTTATTTTTATTGACGGTTAAATGAAGAAGGTAATTAATTTATCCACGCGATAAACCCCGTTTAATAATAAACAGGGTTGCCATCATCACATTATTTTTTTGCTATTTCAGAGAGCGGTTACGCTTATAGACAGTCCCGCATGGCATCCACCACCACACGGCCGCTCATGTCGGTTTGGGTGATGCGATAGCTGGTGGGATAAGAGCGGCGAGTGCTGAAACGATCGTGGACGGAGACCTTGCCAATCTGCAGGCCAGCGGCGTTTTTTACCACGAATTCACTGATCTCTTCCTGCCCCTGGTTTTGCAAATGGATATTGCTGATTTTTTCCAGCGTATCGCTGGCGTTTATTTTTAAATGGTCGCGTAACATAACTACCTCCTCGTAGTGAGAAAAGTATATGCCCCTAAAATTTGCGCTGAAACAGCTTTATGTTGATTTATTATTATCATTTTGAATTAAAAGTGATAGCAATATGTTAAGTCATAATAATAACGGCATTACCAGTGCTTTATCGGCGATATTGCCCGATTTATCGGCAATGGTTTATTTCATTACCGTTATTATTAGTCTGCATTAATCGGGAAAAGCGCCTGCCTGGCCGCCGGGGCGGGAAAGACGCAGGCGACGTTGTGCCCGCAGCCGGGAACGATCGTTAACCGATGCGGCTTCTTCGGCGCCAGGTAACGCCGATCGTAGTCGGCATAGGCCAGGGCGCGCTGCAACCGGTAGGGGCCCTGCAGCTGGGCGGCGCAGGATTTGTCGAGTATCCGATAGTAGGCGCCCGGCGCGGTGCCGGTATCCTCGGCGGCAGCCAGATAGGTGATATCGGCGGCGGCGTAACGCCGGCGTGCCGTGTCTGCGGTGCGTTGCAGATGAGCGGGAAGCGCTTCCAGACCGTATTTCCACTGGTTAGCCTGTGGGCACTGGCCGCCATTCACCGTTTGCCAACGGAATCGACAGGTTTTTTCACTGCCGCAGCTTCCCCAGCTTGTGGGCTGAGGACGCAGATTCTCAAAGTAGAGCCAGCTGCCGGGATCGGCCACCACATAGCGCAGACGCACCCCGTTTGGCGGATGGGCAAAGCCGACATAGTGCTGCACGAACTGGGCGCCGGCGGAAAAACCGGCCACGGTTATCGACTGCAGCGATGGCCAGCGCCGTTTCAGATCGGCCAGCAGGTTATCCAGGGCGTTGAACGAACCGGTTTTCCCGCTATTATCCAAATCGCCTGCGATCCAGGAGCCGCAGCGCCACAGGGCATCGCCGTCTTGCGGTGACGGGAGCCCGGCGGAATGGCAATGAACGGCAAGTTTCTCCGGCACCTGGAACAGCGGGGCGACCAATAAGCCATTGTCTCCCGCTTCCTGCGCGGCATCGATCGCCGCTTGCAACGTCTTGGCGACATCGCGCGGGCGGCCGTGCATCACCACCAGTGCGGTGCGCGGCTGGCGGGAGTGAGCGTGAGCGACAAAATAAGGCAGTGAACCCGCCGCCGTCGGCGCGTGATAGGGCGTGGCGAGGCGTTCTAATACCGGCTCTGCACGAACCGATTGGCCGAACAGCAGCAGGGCGGCCATTGCGATGTAGCGCAGGCGGCGCATCCTCGTCAGGTTCGGCGCAGCGCAGTGCGCAGTTGTCTCAGGACTTCCCGGCATCGTTGTTCCTCACGCGCTCGTTGATAGTAGCGATAAAAGGCGCGTTCCGAACTGAGGTTACCCGCCAGCGCCAGTTGCCTGAAGATTAAGTATGTCAGACTGAGCATGATGATAATAAATATAAAGCCGGGGAACAGCAGCTGCCAGCCGTCGGTGATGCGCGCACCGGACATAAACACCAGCGACGGCGCGATAACCAGCACGCCAAGCTGCCGCAAGCCCCATTGCGCCAGCACAGGCATTAGCACCAACAGAGTGACGAATAGCAGGTATTTCAACAGATAGCGACAGGAAAGCAGCGAGCGTTTTAACGCACTGTCGGCGCGTCGTTGCAAAACGAAACCCTTGGACGTGGTGCGCAGGATCTGCTGTCGGCCGCCAGTAGGTCTGTAGCGCTCCAGCGCCGTTACGCCGTCCGGCAGTGCCAGCAATTGCTGCAACTCCGCCAGCCCGACGGTTTTGCTACCGATGTAATCCCTAAACAGTAAGAGCTGCATGCGCTCACTGTGGGGCTTCTCGACGGATTCGAGTAGCTTGAGCAGCTTGTCATGGTTTTCCCGCCGAATACGAAATGGCGTTTTAACAACGGCGATAAACAGGGTGATAACGGTCAAACTGACTTTGAGAATATCTGCGGCGCTGATCTCAAACATGGGGGCTTCCTGTCGTTGCGATGTGTTCCCTAAGGCCAGAAGTATAGAGCACGTTTTTCACCTGGCGTGAAAACTGGCGTTACAGCTTGGCCTTTGATCTCCAAGGCGTTAAGGCTAGACTCAGCAACATAAGTAAGACTGAGGGGATAAATGAATGGATGTGATTGAGGGGAGCGAGCTGCAGATCGCCGATGCGGTTTACGCCTACCAGCTGGACGGCAAGGGCGGCGTCACGCCGATCGAGCAAGATGACAAGATCACCTGCGACGCGCCGTGCTGGCTGCATCTTGATTACGCGCACCCGGCCAGCGCCGAATGGCTGAGCACCACGCCGCTGCTGCCGGACTCGGTGCGCGAAGCGCTCTCCGGCGAAAGCTCTCGGCCACGCGTCAGCCGCCAGGGCGAAGGCACCATGATCACCCTGCGCAGCATCAACTTCAATGCCAACTCACGGCCGGACCAGTTGGTCACCATCCGTGTGTACATCACCGATAAACTGATTATCTCCACGCGGCACCGCAAGGTGTATTCCATCGATCAGGTGGTGAACGATTTGCAAAGCGGCGCCGGGCCGACCAACAGCGGCAACTGGCTGGTGGAGATTTCCGATGCGTTGACCGATCACACCAGCGAATTCATTGAGGATCTGCACGACAAGATTATCGATCTGGAGGACGCCTTGCTGGAACAGCAGGTGCCGGAGCGTGGTCAGCTGGCGTTGATCCGTAAACAGCTTATCGTGCTGCGCCGTTACATGGCGCCGCAGCGTGACGTTTTCGCACGGCTGGCCAGCGACCGCCTGCCGTGGATGAGCGACGACGATCGCCGCCGCATGCAGGACATCGCCGATCGCCTGGGGCGCGGGTTGGACGATCTGGACGGCAGCATCGCGCGCACCGCTATCTTGTCCGACGAAATCACCACGGTGATGGCCGACGCGATGAACCGCCGCACTTACACCATGTCATTGTTAGCGATGGTCTTTTTACCTACCACCTTCCTGACCGGGCTGTTTGGCGTCAACCTTGGCGGCATACCGGGCGGCGGTAACCCCTTCGGTTTCGCGGCATTTTGCCTGATGTTGGTCGGGTTGGTGCTTGGCGTCGCCTGGTGGCTGAAGCGCAGCCGCTGGCTGTAGGTGAAAATGACGAAAACCCGGTTAACATTGAGCAAAATCAACATTTAGCCGGGGGAAATGGGGCATGATCTCTCTCGCAGGTGAATGCAACGTCAAGCGATGGGCGTTGCGCTCCATAATTGTCTTACTTTCTTATTTTTGAATTACTGCATAGCACATTTGATTCGTACAATGCCGGTTTAATCACCGGCATTTTTTTATTCGGCTTCCCTTCTTCTTCAGGCCGCGCTTTCATCCCAGAAGCTGGCTTCAATCTTGTGCCCATCCAAATCCCGGACAAAGCAGCCGTAGTAAGCCTCACCGTAATGCGGCCGCGAACCGGGCGCGCCTTCATCGACGGCACCGGCCAGCAGCGCCTGGCGATGGAATTCATCCACCTGTTGCTTACTGGTGGCGAAAAAACCGACGTGCGTACCGTTGCCGGGTGAGGCCGGGCGGCCGTTGATCGGCACCTGCAGCCAAAACTCCGGGTAGTCGCGGCCGTAACCGATGGCGCCGGGATGCTCCAGCACTCGTCGGCATCCCAAGGCGGCCAGCGCACGATCGTAAAAGGCGGCGGCGGCCTCGAAATCGTTGGAGCCCAGCGAGATGTGGGACAGGCAGGGGGTAATATTCATTGCGCGATCTCCATGTAACTGTATAAATAAACAGTATAGGGTAAAAACGGCACTGCCCAGTAAATTTTGCGCAAACTGTGAACAGGATCGAGATCGTCGAGAAAGGGAAATGTCGCCGCTCGCAGGATGGCAAGCGGCGAGGGGGCTTATTTGATTTCCAGCACGTTCAAACGTTCTGGCGCAGGTATCGCGTCGTCCGAGTCTTCCGGCTGCCAGCCGACCGGCTGCATCGGGATGTCTTCGCGATCGAAGGCCAAATCGCCGCCGTCTACCACGGCGCTCCCGTGGTGAATGCCCTTGAAATCGAACAGATTGATATCGCTCAGGTGCGAAGGCACCACGTTTTGCATGGCGCTGAACATGGTTTCCAGCCGGCCAGGATAACGTTTGTCCCAGTCACGCAGCATATCGCCGATCACCTGGCGCTGCAGGTTAGGCTGCGAGCCGCACAGGTTGCATGGAATGATCGGGAACGCTTTGGCGATCGAGAAACGCTCGATGTCTTTCTCGCGGCAATAGGCCAGCGGGCGAATGACCACGTGCTTGCCGTCGTCGCTCATCAGTTTGGGCGGCATGCCTTTCATCTTGCCGCCGTAGAACATGTTGAGGAACAGCGTCTGCAGAATGTCGTCACGGTGATGGCCCAGCGCGATCTTGGTGGCACCCAGTTCGGTGGCGGTGCGGTACAGAATGCCGCGGCGCAGGCGCGAGCACAGTGAACAGGTGGTTTTGCCTTCCGGGATCTTGTCTTTGACGATGCTGTAGGTGTTCTCTTCGACGATCTTGTATTCCACCCCCAGGCTTTGCAGGTAGGCAGGCAAAATATGCTCAGGGAAGCCGGGCTGTTTCTGATCGAGATTCACCGCGATCAGCGAGAAGTTGATCGGCGCGCTCTGCTGCAGGTTACGCAGGATCTCCAGCATGGTGTAGCTGTCTTTACCGCCGGACAGGCAGACCATGATGCGGTCGCCTTCTTCAATCATATTGAAATCGGCGATCGCTTCGCCCACGTTGCGGCGCAGGCGCTTTTGCAATTTGTTCAGGTTGTACTGCTCTTTTTGGCTAACGGATTGCTTTTCTGACATTTAAATCGTGCTCATTCTCAATAGGGGGCACTAGGGGCATGGCGTTGTAGACCGCGAGTTTACCATTCAACCGGCCGATTTTGATCATTATTCATCATCCAGCCGCCACGCACCCGACGCGAGGTCTGTATGGTACGGATTGTAGCGATGAATACCAGCAGGTTTTTCAGCTCGCCGCTTTATCGGTTTCCCTTAAAAGCCTTCGCCGTCATTTGAACGAAGGCCTTGAGGGAACGTTGTTTCGCGGTGCAGGTCTCATCTCAGACAGAACTTACTTCGAGAGGCACTGAGAGCATGAAAGGAATCGCTGTTGTTGGATTTTACGCATCGTTTTTTGCCTACGCAGAAAACGCACTGGCGTTTGACACGATACCTGTTGGTCTGAGCGAACCGACCGAAACCGTGGTACTGGTACCGCGCGAGCAAAAAGAGCGTCTTGATGGCAAGGATAAGGGAGATGCACTTTATTGTTATTATGACGGGAAATTATTCTCGCTGGGCGCCACGTTCAAAGACAAGGTTTGCGCTTTAGCGGAGATTAAAACGGATAAGCCGTTCTCAGCACGCGTCATGGCCCAATGGATAAAAGAAAAAAGTGCGGCTCGCTAAGTGTGAAACCCCTGAGCATTGAGGCCCACCGCTGATTCAAACGGTATGTGAAAAACAGGGCGCGAATCGCTCGCGCCCTGAGGGAGGTTACTCAGCAGCGGACTTTTCCGCCTTACCGGCCAGCAGGCTGAGGAAATCGTATTTCTCCTTCAGCTCTTTCTCGGCGGCCTGATACAGCGCGCTGGCCACCTCCGGCTGCTGCGCGTTCAGGCGTCGGAAACGCTGTTCTTTCAGCAGCGTTTCCGACAGGTTGCTGTTTGGCGGCCGCGAATCCAACGCTAACGCGGCCTTGCCCTCGGCGCTACGGCGCGGATCGAAGCGGTACAGCGGCCAGAAGCCGGTGGCGGTCAGCTGTTTCATCTGATCGTGGCTGAGCGCCAGATCGTAGCCGTGTTCTTCGCACGGGCTGTAGGCGATGATCAGCGACGGGCCCGGATAGGCCTCGGCCTCCTGAATCGCTTTCACCGTTTGGTTAAGCTGCGCCCCCAGCGAGATCTGCGCGACGTAGACATGGCCGTACATCATCATGCTGACGCCCAGATCCTTGCGCGCCTTCCGCTTGCCGTGCTCGCCGAACTTGGTCACCGCGCCGAGCGGCGTGGCTTTCGACTGCTGGCCGCCGGTGTTGGAGTAGCATTGGGTGTCGAGCACCAGCACGTTGACGTTCTCCGTCAGGCTGAGGACGTGATCCAACCCGCCGAAGCCGATGTCGTAGGCCCAGCCGTCCCCGCCGATCAGCCAGATGGATTTATCGACCAGGTAATCGGCGTCGGCCGCCAGCTGGCGTGCGTCTTCACCTTCAATACTCGCCAGCAGCGTGCGCAGTTCGGCGATTTGCTTACGGCGCGGCTCCGGCGCCACATCTTCCATCTGCAGGGCATTGACCAACTGCTCCGGCAGCTGCGTCGCCAGCGAATTCAGCAGGCGCAGCACCCGTGCGCGATGTTGATCGACCGTCAGACGGAAGCCCAGGCCGAATTCGGCATTGTCTTCGAACAGCGAGTTGGCCCACGCCGGCCCGCGCCCTTCGGCGTTGGTGGTGTACGGCGTGGTCGGCAGGTTGCCGCCGTAGATCGACGAACAGCCGGTGGCGTTGGCGATCAGCAAACGGTCGCCATAGAGCTGGGTCAGCAGCTTGATGTACGGCGTTTCGCCGCAGCCGGAGCAGGCGCCGGAGTATTCGAACAGCGGCGTGATCAGCTGCGAGGTGCGAATGTCGATGCGCTCCAGCTGCGCTGGATCGATTTCCGGCAGCTGTAGGAAGAAGTCGTAGTTGTCTTTTTCCGCCGTCAGATTATCGAGGCGCGAAGCCATGTTGATGGCCTTGATCTCTGGGTTCTGGCGATCTTTCGCCGGGCAGACCTCGACGCACAGGTTACAGCCGGTGCAATCTTCCGGCGCCACTTGCAGTACGTATTTCTGGCCGCGCATATCGCGTGATTTGACATCCAGAGACTGCAGGGAAGCGGGGGCGTGTTCCATCTCCGACGGCTGAACCACTTTGGCGCGAATGGCGGAGTGCGGGCAGGCGGCGACGCAGTGGTTGCACTGGGTGCACAGATCGGGCTGCCAGACCGGGATCTCTTCGGCGATGTTGCGCTTTTCCCACTGGGTGGTGCCCACCGGCCAGGTGCCGTCCGGCGGGAAGGCGGAAACCGGCAGCGCATCGCCCAGCCCGGCCAGCATCGCGGCGGTAACGGTTTTGACGAAGTCCGGCGCGGCGTCCGAGACCACCGGTGGGCGCATCGGGCTGCTGTCGTCGACCGGCTGCAGTGGAATTTCAATCAGTGCGCCACGGGTGGCGCCCAGCGCCTGCCAGTTGCGCTCGACGATCTCCTGGCCCTTGTTGCTGTAGCTGCGCGCGATGGCATCCTGCAGCTGTTGCAGCGCCACGTCGCTCGGCAGGATCTGCGTCAGGTGGAAGAACGCCATCTGCATTACGGTGTTGATGCGCGCGCCGAGCCGGCATTCGCGCGCCAGCTTGGCGGCGTTGATGATATAGAAACGCGCCTGGCGTTGATGCAGCAGCGCCTGTACCTCCTGCGGCAAGCGTGACCAGACCTCGTCCGCGCCGTAAGGGGTATTGAGCAGGAAGGTACCGCCGGGTTTGAGACGTTCAACCATCTGATACTTATCGATAAACTGCAGCTGGTGGCAGCCGACGAAATCCGCCTGGCTGACCAGATAGGCCGAATTGATCGGCTGCTCGCTGACGCGCAGATGCGACACCGTCAGGCCGCCGGCCTTTTTGGAGTCGTAGACGAAATAGCCCTGCGCATACAGCGGCGTGGCGTTGCCGATGATTTTGATGTTGTTCTTGGTGGCCGAGACCGAACCGTCGCTGCCCAAACCGTAGAACAGCGCTTCCAGCGAGGCGCGCTGCGGCAGGATTTCGTCGCTCAGCGGCAGTGAAAGCCCGGTGACATCATCGAAGATGCCGACGGTAAAGCGCGGGCGCGGCTGCGGCTGGGCCAGCTCGCGAAACACCGCCAGCGCACAGTCCGGGCTGAACTCTTTCGACGACAGGCCGTAACGGCCGCCGATCACCCGCGGCAGCGTGGCGCGCTCACCCCGGCTGTAGGCCTCCGCCAGCGCGGTCATCACGTCCAGATACAGCGGTTCGGCCAGCGCGCCCGGTTCTTTGGTGCGATCGAGCACCGCGACGTTGCGCACGCTGTCCGGCAGCGCGCCGAGCAGGTATTTGGCGGAGAACGGCCGGAACAACCGGACTTTCAGCACGCCGACTTTCTCGCCGCGGGCCAGCAGGGTGTCAATCACCTCTTCGCAGGTGCCGGCGGCGGATCCCATCACCACCACCACGCGCTCGGCCTGCGGGTGGCCGTAGTAGTCGAACGGCCGATAGTGGCGGCCGGTGAGGGCGGCGAAGGCCGCCATGGCGTCGATCACGTGTTGGCCGGTGGCGTCATACCACGGGTTGGTGGCTTCGCGCGACTGGAAATAGGTGTCCGGGTTGGCGGAAGTGCCGCGCACCACCGGATGATCGGGCGACAGCGCCCGGCTGCGGTGAGCGTCGATCGCCGCCTGCGGCAGCATTTGCCGCAGCGTATCGTCGCTGAGCGGCACGATCTTGTTGATTTCGTGCGAGGTGCGGAACCCGTCGAAGAAGTGGATAAACGGCACGCGCGCGTTGAGAGTGGCGGTCTGTGAGATCAGCGCGAAGTCCTGCGCCTCCTGCACGTTGCTGGCGCACAGCATGGCGCAGCCGGTTTGGCGCACTGCCATCACGTCCGAATGGTCGCCGAAGATCGACAGCGCGTGTGTGGCTACGGTGCGGGCGGCGACGTGCAGCACGAACGGCGTCAGCTCTCCGGACAGTTTGTACAGCGTCGGGATCATCAGCAGCAGACCCTGCGATGAAGTGAACGAAGTCGACAGTGCGCCGGTTTGCAAGGCGCCGTGCACGGTGGCGATCGCGCCGCCCTCAGACTGCATTTCCACCACCCGGGGGATGTCGCCCCAGATGTTTTGCCGGCCATCGCCGGACCAGGCGTCTGCTTGCTCCGCCATGGTGGAACTTGGCGTGATAGGGTAGATGGCAATCACTTCGTTGGTGCGATAGGCCACGGAAGCGACTGCGTTATTACCATCTGTAGTTATCATCGACATTACCTTTTCATTGCTCACAAAGCCGCGAAAGCACACTTTCGCAGTAATGGGAAAAAGTCTAACAGAGGGTTTGAACGTGGCTTTATCGCGTTTGTGTGGCGGGTGATAAATCGTCAATGGCGTATTTCCTCGCCGAATGAGATGCAGTGGCAATAAATTGTTTTGACCGTTTAAAGACAATTTATTTCCGGCGCGTCATAATTGCGCATCGGCAAACTGACAGAAGAAAATCATGAGCGCATTTATGTATTTGACGATGGCGATAGTCGCGGAAGTGATCGCCACCACCATGTTGAAAGCCTCCGAGGGCTTTACCCGCCTGTGGCCGTCGCTGCTGGTGGTGCTGGGTTACGGCGTGGCCTTTTGGGGGCTGTCGATGGTGGTCAAGAGCATGCCGCTGGGCATCGTGTATGCGATTTGGTCGGGTATGGGCATCGTGCTGGTGTCGATCGCCGCGGTATTCGTTTACCAGCAAAAATTGGATTGGCCAGCGATTGTCGGCATGGGATTAATTATTGCCGGCGTGCTGGTGATTAATTTACTGTCTAAAGCCTCGGTGCACTGAGTGTTATTTTAATGTGAAAAAAGGCCGGCGTGACAGCAAGTCGCGCCGGTTGAAGAATTCAGCCATCATTCACTGAAAATAGTGGAATGCTAATTACTTAGCGCCGCCAGCATAGACGTAAATATCGTCCTCTCCGGTAGCAAAAAATGCGTCGTCTCACTGAAAGCACGTGAAGATAATGAATACCGATGTCGCGGGAGAAATCTCTTCGTCAGCAGCGGTGACGTTATCACTTTCTGCGTGCGGCCGGGGCCAGGCACAGGGTGGCGCTGTCACGTTTGGCGTATCGCGCCGGGGCGGAAATATTCTGCAAACAAAATAAATGTCCGGCCGGTGCAAAAAAATGACAAATAATGGCTGGAATATATTTTCATTATTTATATATCGAGCTAGATTAAACAAGTTTGCATCAAAGATAGCGAAACGTGTCCGCTAAGTGACGCGCGTTATCAGCAATGGCGATTTTACACAGCGCAGTTCCGGGTTCAGGAGTGGGATAATGACGACATCAAAATGGTTGCTTGCCAGCGCCGTGCTGCTTTTAGCCGCCTGCAGCAGCAATAACGAAGAGCCAGTACAGCAGGGCAACAGTGCCAGAATCAATACGTTGCAGACCAGCGCCGGTTGCGCGGCGGTCGGCGGCGTTACTACCATCGCGCATAACCTGAACGGTGAAGCGCTGCGCATGTGCCAAATGCCGAATGGCAAGCAGTGCGAAGAACGCACGCTGGGCCTGGGCAGCTGCGCCGGGTAAGCCCGCAGCGACAGGCCCGGATCAATACACCCAGTCGCGCAGGGTATAAACCAGCGTGTGGCCGCTGCCGTTGAGCGTCAGTTGCTGCGCGTTCAGCATCACGTCGGCGCCGTTTTCGAGCACGGTGCCGATCACCCGATCCCAGCGGTTGCGCTGCTCATCAGGGCACAGCTTGCGCGTCGAGGCCAACGGTTTTACCGTCAGCACGCCGTCGCGTAACTGCCCCTGGCCGAAGAAGCGGTTGCACATCGCGCCGGAGACATGCAGGTTCTCGCCAAATTCCAAATTGAGCAGGCCGCCATCCGTTCGTGATTGTGCCGCTTCACCATCTACGCTCTGCAACACGAAGTTGTGATGCAACAGATCGCCGGGTGTGACGGTAGACTGTGGTTTCATGCTGCATCCCCCTAGGACCAGCGTCGCAAGGGCGGCCACCGTGGTTTTTCTCATTGCGTTCTCTCAAATAAACAGGGCGCCGCAAGGGCGCCCCGAAGTTACGCTCAGGCGTTCAGCTGGTTCGGGCAGGCTTCGCCGCGATCCAACAGGCTGATGTTCTGCAGCGTGGTTTGCGAAATGCTGGTCAGCGCCTCTTCGGTCAGGAAAGCCTGATGGCCGGTGAACAGCACGTTGTGGCAGGCCGACAGGCGGCGGAACACGTCATCCTGAATCACGTCGTTAGACTTGTCTTCAAAGAACAGATCGCGTTCGTTCTCGTAGACGTCCATCCCGAGCGCGCCGATTTTTTGCTGCTTCAACGCGTCGATGGCGGCGGTAGAGTCGATCAGCGCGCCGCGGCTGGTGTTGATCACCATTACGCCGTTTTTCATCATCGCGAAGGCGTCGGCATTCAGCAGATGGTGGTTTTCCGGCGTCAACGGGCAGTGCAGGGTAATCACGTCGGATTGCGCGTACAGCGTTTTCAGGTCGACATACTCCGCGCCCAGCGCCAGCGCCTGCTCGCTCGGGAACGGATCGTAGGCCAGCAGCTTCATGCCGAAGCCTTTCAAAATGCGCATCGTCGCCACGCCGATTTTACCGGTGCCGATCACGCCGGCGGTGCGGTTGTGCATGTTAAAACCGATCAGCCCTTCCAGCGAGAAATTGGCGTCGCGAGTGCGTTGATAAGCGCGGTGAATACGGCGGTTCAGGCACATCATCATGCCTACCGCGTGTTCTGCCACGGCCTCCGGCGAGTAGGCCGGCACGCGCACTACCTTGATGCCCAGTTCTTTGGCGGCGTCCAGATCGACGTTATTAAAACCGGCGCAGCGCAGGGCGAGGATCTCGACGCCCAGTGCCGCCAGTTCTTCGAGCACTTCACGGCTGCCGTCGTCGTTGACGAAGATACACACCGCCTTGCAACCGGCGGCCGTTTTGGCGGTTTTTTTGCTGAGTAAAAAGTCGAAGAATTCCAGCTCATAGCCAAACTGCTGATTCACCAGTTCGAGATATTTACGGTCATACTGTTTGGTACTGTATATCGCCAATTTCATCGTGGTTTCTCCACCGTGATTTTGTGATCAATTTAACAGATTTTAGTAAATTCGACAATTGGTTAGCGGTTTGGCCAGCGTGGGGTTTGTTCGGTCAACCAAGAGGATGAAACCGGCCCCATAGGGCCGGTTCACGCGATGTTAGCGAGCGATTTCCGTGTAATGATGCTCATCGTAGTCATGGGTCAAGTACCCGTTGACGGCATCGTTAAAGGCGACCCAATGCGGGGTTTTCTGGTGTGCCGAAAGCGCCGCCTTATCGTCCCAGTTTTCGATCAGCGCGTAGCTGTTTTCATCGTTCTGGCATTGCCAAAGCTGGTAAAAAGAGCAGCCGGTTTCTTTATTGGATTCCTGCACCATGGTGTTGAGCAGGCTGAGAAACGCGGGGCGTTTGGCCGGATTGACCTGAAAAAAGACATTGAGCGTGATCATGGTTTATTTCCTCAGTCGATAATGAAACTGGAATTTCCAGGTGGCAGCAATGTGCTGACTGCGAGGATTCTACGGACTTGATGGTTGACTAAAAGTGAAATAAAGTTCCGTTGCTATTCATTTTTGGTGAAGGTTTGTGATGTTGAAACGTGCTCAGTTGGTGACCTTTTGCATGGTGGTTGAGTCAGAGAGTCTCACGGCAGCGGCTGAGAGGCTGTTTTGCGTGCCCTCTAACGTGACCAAGAAATTAAAAGAGTTGGAAATGGCGTGTGGCGTTACGCTATTTGATCGTGAGCGCAATCGACTGTCGCTCACACCGGAAGGTCGGGCGCTTTACCATAAAGCCAAGCGCTTTTTGGCTATCGAAGAGCGGGCGCGAGCGCAGCTTGAACAGGATCCGGTGCAGGGTGAACTGAAGCTTGGCGCGCTGGATATCGCCTTGAGTCATCATCTGCCGCAAAAGTTGGCGCATTACCGTGCGCAGAACCGCCGCGTTCAGTTGAGTGTGGTGCAGGGCTATTCGCTGGATCTGGAGTTTCAATTGCAAAAAGGAACTCTGGACGTGGTGTTTTCAGATGGGCCGATAGAACATCCGCAGCTGCAGAGCCGGCGTGCTTTTCAGGAGCGTTTGGTCTTCATTGGCGGGGCGTATCAGCCAGCGTTGTTGGCAAAAAGCGATCTCTATGTTTATTCGCGTCAATGCCACTATCGCCATCTGGTGGACGCCTGGCTGCAAAAGCAGCAAGTGATCCCCGCCGCGCTGCTGGAGGTGGAATGCTATGACGTGATATTCGCCTGCGTAAGCGCGGGGTTGGGGTATGCGTTTGTCCCTGAGAGCCTGGCGCGACAGCGGGAGGTTGCGTATACCGAGTGCGGGAATGAAATGCGCAGCGATATTTATGCTATCTGGCGTAAAGCGAGCGACAGCCGCATAGTACAGGCTTTTATTGAGGCCGTGATTTGAAATTAGCGGCAAAAAAATCCCCACGGGGGTGTGGGGAATGGCTTCTCTAGTACACAGTTAGCTAGCAGCTAAACTTTTATTAGAATGGTTGCAAGACTATTAATCATCAACGGTAACGACAATAACAAAAGTCTGAAAACCGTCCTATTTATGTGATGTATATGTAACGAAAATCTACAACTTCGCACACGTTTGCGCTAAAAAGGTGCAAATCGCCTTTGCGACCCCGCTCAGCTTCACCCTATGTCAAATTCGTGCCATCATTATTGTCAATTCAGGCATAGACTTAACCAATGCCTAACTCAGGAACGAAGCAATCATTTAATGACCAGGCGATTGAAAGTATTCATAGGGACCGTGGCGGGCTGTGCAATTCTGGTGCTGGCGTTATGGCAAACTTTGCCGCGCTGGCTGCCGGGGGTGTTATCGCATTGGTTGCCGGCGGGAAGCCGACTTGAGTTACAGGGCAAGTTGTATTGGCGCCAAGGCGGCCTGGCGTTGCCGGGGGCACGTTTCACCGCGCAAGATTGCCTGCTGGCCAACGTCGGTCCGACGCGGCTGGCTTACCGCCAAGGCCGCTGGCAGCTGTCGAGCGATAAGGTCAGCGTCGATAGCGCCTGTTTGTCAAAACTGCCGGGCGGCGACGCCAACAGCGCGCCGCTGGCGCTCGATCAATTGCAGCGGCAACTGCCGGCGCTGGATCTCACCATTAATGATCTGACGCTTATTCCCTGGCAGCGCTATGCCGGCAAGCTACAGATTTCCTCCGGCCCCGACGGGCAACGTCTGCATTATCGGGGACCGAATCTCAGCGCCGAGGCGCGGCTGGATGAAAAACAGCAGCTGACGTTGCAGAGTCTGACCGTCGTCCCGCCCAACAGCGCGCAACCGCTGCACCTAGCCGGTAAGATAACTCTCCCGCTGGATCTGGCCAGCCTGCCGAAGCAGGGCGCGTTGCAGGGTGAAATGCAGACGGCCTATCTGGAAAAACCGGTTTTGCTGGATATGCGCTGGCAACAGCAGCAGGGCGTGTTGACGGTGAGCGAGAAAGGCGACGATCGGCCGCTGGCGGTGCTGCCGTGGGAAGTGACCCCGCAGCGGGTCAGCATCAAGCAGGGCGAGTGGCGTTGGCCCTACAGCGGACAGCCGTTGAACGGCGGCCTCAGCATCGCGCTGCACGACTGGAGCAAGGGATTGGATGAAACGGAGATCAGCGCGCGGCTGAACGTGATCACCGCCGGCCACAACGGCAAGGGTAATGCGGTGCTCACCCTCGGGCCGGGCAAGGTGGGGTTGACCGACAGCGATCTGCGCTTCCAACTGACCGGGCAGGCCAATCTGGCCGATTTCTCCACCACCGCGTCGATCCCGGGCGTGATCGGCGGCAGCATTCTTAACCCGACGCTGGTTCTGCAGCCAGGTTCGCTGCTGCGTCTGTGGGGCAAAGTGACGCCGGAAATGACGCTGGAAGAGGCGCGTCTACCGCTGGCCGGCGTGAAGGTGACCGCCGCCGGCATCACCGGCCGCCTGCAGGCGATTTTGAGCGCCAGCGACAGTTATTGGGGGCGTTTCAAGCTCCACCTGGACGGCCAGGCGCAGGATTTCTGGCCGGACAAGGGCGACTGGCAGTGGCGTTACTGGGGCAACGGCCGGTTGCCGCCGCTGCAGGCCGCCTGGGACGTCGCCGGCAGCGGTCGTTGGCAGGACAGCGAGCTGGTGCTCGACAAGCTCTCCACCGGTTTCGACAAATTGAAGTACGGTCTGGTGACGGTCGCCGCGCCGCGCTTGAGCCTCAACCAGCCGCTGCGCTGGCAGCGTGATGAACAAAGCCCGCAGTTCAACGGCGAATTCCAGCTGGCGGCGGATAAGGTCAGCTTCAGCGACGGTGGCTATCTGCCGGCGCCGGTGCTGGCGCTGCAGGTGAACGGCCGTTCGCCGGACAGTTTCCAGATGCAGGGCAAGCTGCAGGCGCAACAGATCGGGCCGATCGCGCTGCGCGGCCGTTGGGACGGCGAACGTCTGCGCGGCGAAGGCTGGTGGCCGAAACAGTCGCTGAAGGTCTTCCAACCGCTGTTGGCACCGGATCTCAATCTCACGCTGCGCGACGGCGAGTTTTACGCGCAGTCGGCGTTTTCCGCCGCCCGTGAACAAGGGTTCGAGGCCGGTGGCCACTGGGTGGTGAAAAACGGCGGCATGTGGCTGAAAGACGGCGAAATGAGCGGCCTGGATTTCATCCTGTCGTACCGTTTCAAGCAGCATCACTGGCAATTGGGAGCTAAACAGCCGGTATCGCTGCGCATCAAGTCTTTCACCAACCTGTTCGAGATGCAGAACATTTCCGCCGATCTGCAGGGCACCTATCCTTATAGCGAAGGGCAGCCACTGACGTTGAGCAACGTCGGCGTGGACATGCTCAACGGGCATATCAGCTTGTCGGCGCTGCGGTTGCCGCAGCATGACGCCGCGGTGCTGAAGCTGGATAAGGTCGATCTCAGCGCGCTGTTTACCGCCCTGAAACCGAAGCAGTTCGCCATGTCCGGCCGGGTCGACGGCGAGCTGCCGCTGTTCCTGAACCATCCGAAGTGGTTGGTGCAAAACGGCTGGATCGCTAACGCCGGCACGTTGACGCTGCGCCTGGACAAAGACATGGCCGACGCCATCGGCAGCAATAACCTGGCGACCGGCGCGGCGATCGACTGGCTGCGCTACATGGAAATCAACCGTTCGCATGCCCGGGTCGATCTCGACAACCTGGGCGAGTTGACGCTGAGCGCGCGCATCGACGGCATCAACCCGCAGAAAAGCGCCAAGCGCGAGGTGATCCTGAACTATCGCCATCAGGAAAACGTGTTTCAGCTGTGGCGCAGTTTGCGCTTCGGCGACAATTTACAGGAGTGGCTGGAGCAGGCCCTCTCACAACCTGGGGAGCAACAATGAAAATCATGAGTGTGTCGACGCTGGCAGCGGTGCTGTGCGTTTCGCTGCTGAGCGGCTGCGTGCCGCGCATCGAGGTGGCGACGCCGAAGGATCCGATCACCATCAATATGAACGTCAAGATCGAGCATGAAATTCATATCAAGGTGGATAAGGACGTCGAAAACCTGCTGAAAACCCAAAGCGGTCTGTTCTAGGAGCCGACATGAAAAAACGTTATTTGTGGCTGGCCGGCGCCGCCTGGTTGTTCAGTGGCATGGCGATGGCGTTGACGCTGGATGAGGCGAAGCAGCAAGGGCGGGTAGGTGAAACCCTGAGCGGCTACATCGCGCCGGTGAAGCAGGACGCGGAAACCCTGGCGCTGGTGAAACGCATCAACGCCGGCCGCGCCGAGAAGTATCAGGAAGTGGCGGACGGCAACCATATCGCCGTCGACGAAGTGGCGCGCATGGCCGGGCAGAAGCTGGTGACGCGGGCGCAGAGCGGCGAGTATGTGCGCGGCATCAACGGGCAGTGGCTGAAGAAATAAAAAAAGCGCGCCGTCTGGCGCGCCAAAAGATACGGATAGATGATTATTATGAGGGTAGTGCAGGTTTGACAGGACTTGCCTCTTGTCCGGCAGGGGCTCGGCGCCCCTGCGCAGGGTCTTAGGCAGCAACCACCTGAGACAGGGCCGCCTTGGCGTCTTCCTGTGCTTTGGTCGCCACTTCCGGGCCATAGGCGATGCCTTCCGCGAAGACGAACTCCACGTCGGTGATGCCGATGAAGCCCAGGAACAGACGCAGGTAAGGTTCTACCAGGTCGGTCGGGGTGCCTTTATGGATGCCGCCGCGGCTGGTCAGGATCACGGCGCGTTTGTTTTTCACCAGGCCTTCCGGACCGTTTTCGGTGTAACGGAAGGTCACGCCGGCGCGGGCAACCAGGTCGAAATAGTTTTTCAGCTGGGTCGGAATGTTGAAGTTGTACATTGGTGCGGCAATCACGATGACGTCATTGGCCTGCAGCTCGGCGATCAGCTCGTCCGACAGGGCCAGCGCTTCTTGTTGACGTGGAGTCAACGGAGCATCGGAAGGACGCAGCGCGCCGACCAGTTCACCGTCCAGCACCGGGATTGGCTGTGCGGCCAGATCGCGCACGGTGATGGTGTCGCCGCTGTGGGCGTTGCTCCATTGCTCTACGAAGAAATCGGCCAGTTGGTTAGACTGAGAGTAGGTCGCCAGGATGCTTGATTTCAGAACCAATACGTTGCTCATCGATAATTCCTTACGTTGTGACAGTGACATCAGGACTCAGCGTCCCTTGCATGAAGTACATGCTATTCACATTCCCCCAACAGTGATAGCGCAATATTTCGAGATCTCCGTTCAATTTTATTGAATGACATGGCGACGCTTTACTCGCGGAAGTAGGGGGAGAAAGCCGTTTGTGATAGGCTGTGCGGCTAAAGCAAAAAAATCGCTAAAAAAACATTAAACCGTTGCCAAGCCTGGCCTTGGCGGCGAAGAAACAAGGAACACCGAACGTGAAATCTCCGCTCGAGGCACTGCCGGCCCAACTGGGCGAGCTGATGCTCCGCGATCAACAACGCCTGCGTCGTCGCCTGCAGGGCGCACGAAAAATCAAAAATCCCGATGCCCAGCTGGCGGTCGCCGCCGACGTGGAAAGCGACATCGCGACGGCGCGGCAAAAAGTGCAGGCGCGCGCCGCGTCTTGCCCGCGCATTACCTATCCGGAAAGCCTGCCGGTCAGCCAGAAAAAGCAGGACATCTTAAATGCTGTCCGCGACCACCAGGTGGTGATCGTCGCCGGGGAGACCGGCTCGGGAAAAACCACCCAGTTGCCGAAGATCTGTCTGGAGCTGGGGCGTGGGGTGAAAGGGCTGATCGGCCATACCCAGCCGCGCCGCCTGGCGGCGCGCACCGTCGCCAACCGCATCGCCGACGAGCTGGAAACCCCGCTCGGCGGCAGCGTCGGCTACAAGGTGCGCTTCAACGATCAGGTGGGGGAAAACACCCTGGTCAAGCTGATGACTGACGGTATCTTGCTGGCGGAGATACAGCAGGATCGCCTGCTGATGCAGTACGACACGTTGATCATCGATGAAGCGCACGAGCGCAGCCTGAATATCGACTTTATTCTCGGCTACCTGCGCGAACTGCTGCCGAAGCGCCCGGATCTCAAGGTGATCATCACCTCGGCGACCATCGATCCGCAGCGTTTCTCGCGCCACTTCAACAATGCGCCGATCATCGAGGTTTCCGGCCGCACCTACCCGGTGGAGGTGCGTTACCGCCCGGTGGTGGACGACGGCGATGATACCGACCGCGACCAGCTGCAGGCGATTTTCGATGCGGTGGACGAGCTTGGGCGCGAAGGGCCGGGTGACATTCTGATCTTCATGAGCGGCGAGCGCGAGATCCGCGATACCGCCGACGCTTTGAACCGCCTCAATTTGCCTCACACCGAGGTGCTGCCGCTGTATGCGCGCCTGTCGAACAGCGAGCAGAACCGGGTTTTCCAGTCGCACCACGGCCGCCGCATCGTGCTGGCCACCAACGTGGCGGAAACCTCGCTGACGGTGCCGGGCATCAAATACGTCATCGATCCGGGCACCGCGCGCATCAGCCGCTACAGCTTCCGCACCAAGGTGCAGCGCCTGCCGATCGAGCCGGTGTCGCAGGCCTCCGCCAACCAGCGTAAAGGGCGCTGTGGCCGCGTGTCGGAGGGCGTGTGCATCCGTCTGTACTCTGAACAGGATTTCCTCTCGCGGCCGGCGTTTACCGATCCGGAAATTCTGCGCACCAACCTGGCGTCGGTCATTCTGCAGATGACCTCGCTGGGGCTGGGCGACATCGCCGCGTTTCCGTTTGTCGAGGCGCCGGACAAGCGCAACATTCAGGATGGCGTGCGCCTGCTGGAAGAGCTGGGGGCGATCACCACCGCCGATAACGGCCACTATCAGCTGACGCCGCAGGGCCGGCAGCTGGCGCAGTTGCCGATCGACCCGCGTCTGGCGCGCATGGTGTTGGAAGCGCAGAAGAGCGGCAGCGTGCGCGAGGTGATGATCATTACCGCCGCGCTGTCGATTCAGGATCCGCGCGAGCGCCCAATGGATAAGCAGCAGGCCTCGGATGAAAAACACCGCCGTTTTGCCGACAAAGACTCGGACTTCCTGGCGTTCGTCAACCTGTGGGATTATCTGCAGGAGCAGCAAAAGGCGAACTCTTCCAGTCAGTTCCGCCGGCTGTGCCGCAACGATTTTCTCAACTACCTGCGGGTGCGCGAGTGGCAGGATATCTATACCCAACTGCGCCAGGTGGTGAAAGAACTGGGGCTGCCGATCAACAGCACGCCTTCCGATTATCGCAGCGTCCACACCGCGCTGCTGACCGGCCTGTTGTCGCACATCGGCCAGAAGGATACGGACAAGCAGGAATTTACCGGCGCGCGCAACGCCCGCTTCTCGATCTTCCCCGGCTCCGGCCTGTTCAAGAAGCCACCGAAGTGGACCATGGTGGCCGAACTGGTGGAAACCAGCCGCCTGTGGGGACGCATCGCCGCGCGCATCGAACCGGAATGGATCGAGCCGCTGGCTCAGCACCTGGTGAAACACAGCTACAGCGAACCGCACTGGTCGAAGTCGCAGGGGGCGGTGATGGCCAGCGAAAAGGTCACGCTGTTTGGTCTGCCGATCGTTGCGGCGCGCCAGGTCAACTACGGCGCCATCGATCCGCTGCTGTGCCGTGAGCTGTTTATCCGCCATGCGCTGGTAGAGGGAGACTGGCAGACGCGCCACGCCTTCTTCCGCGAAAACCAAAAGCTGCGCGCCGAGGTGGAAGAACTGGAGCATAAATCGCGCCGCCGCGACATTCTGGTGGATGACGAAATGCTGTTCGGGTTCTACGATCGCCGCATCCCCAACGACGTGGTGTCCGGCCGTCATTTCGACAGCTGGTGGAAGAGCGCGGCCAAGCAGCAGCCGGATCTGCTGAACTTCGAAAAAGAGATGCTGATCAAAGACGGCGCCAACAAGATCAGCGCGCTGGATTACCCGAACTTCTGGCATCAGGGCAACCTCAAGCTGCGGCTGAGCTACCAGTTTGAACCGGGCACCGACGCTGACGGAGTGACGGTGCACATCCCGCTGCCGATCCTCAACCAGGTGGAGGAGCAGGGCTTCGAATGGCAGATCCCCGGCATCCGCCGTGAGCTGGTGATTGCGCTGATCAAGTCGCTGCCGAAACCGGTGCGTCGCAACTTCGTGCCGGCACCGAACTACGCCGAGGCGTTCCTTGGCCGCGTAACGGCGCTGGAATTGCCGCTGCTGGACGCGCTGGAGCGCGAGCTGCGGCGCATGACTGGCGTGACCGTGTCACGTGATGACTGGCAGTGGGATCAGGTGCCCGATCATCTGAAGATGACCTTCCGCGTGGTGGGCGAGAAAAACCAGACGCTGCGCGAAGGCAAAGATCTGGCCGCCTTGCGCCTGCAGTTGAAAGAGAAGGTGCAGGAGACGCTGTCGGCGGTGGCCGATGACGGACTGGAGCAGAGCAATCTGCATGTCTGGAGCTTTGGCCAATTGCCGGCGTTTTACGAGCAGAAGCGCGGCGGCTATTCGATGAAGGCATACCCGGCGCTGGTGGATGAAAAGGACAGCGTGGCGATCCGCCTGTTCGACAGCGAAAGCGAGCAGCAACAGGCGATGTGGCAGGGCACGCGTCGTCTGCTGTTGTTGAATATTCCTTCACCGATCAAATACCTGCATGAGAAACTGCCGAACAAAGCCAAGCTGGGGCTCTATTTCAACCCGTACGGCAAGGTGCTGGAGCTGATCGACGACTGCATATCGTGCGGCATCGACAAGCTGATCGCAGAACACGGCGGCCCGGTCTGGCAAGAAGCAGACTTTGCACGGCTGCAGGAGCAGATCCGCGCCGAGCTGAACGACACGGTCGTCGAGGTGGCCAAGCAGGTTGAACAGATCCTGACGGCGGTCTTCAACATCAACAAACGGCTGAAAGGCCGGGTGGACATGTCGTTGGCGCTGGCGCTGTCGGACATCAAGACCCAGCTCGGCGGGCTGGTCTACCGCGGCTTCGTGACCGGCAACGGGTGGAAACGCCTGCCGGATACGCTGCGTTACCTGCAGGCGATCGAGCGGCGGTTGGAAAAACTGGCTATTGATCCGCACCGCGATCGCGCGCAGATGTTGCGGGTGGAGCAGGTGCAGCAGGCCTGGCAGCAGTGGCTGAACAAGCTGCCGCCGAAGCGACAGCAGGAGGAAGAAGTAAAAGCGGTGCGCTGGATGATAGAAGAGCTGCGCGTCAGCCTGTTCGCGCAACAGTTGGGCACGCCTTACCCGATCTCCGATAAGCGCATTCTGCAAACTATCGAGCAGCTTTCGAGCTAAGCTCGGGTGCACCGGCCGGCAAGCGGCCGGCGCAGCGCAAGTTGAAATTCGCAGAGCAGAGAAACAGCAACGGCGCATAATGCGCCGTTGAGAGAGGGTTAGTTGCCTGCCGCCAGCGCGTCCAGCGCTTCGCGGATACCGGGCACCGCCAGGGCACGGTTATCGGCGCGATAGCGATCTTTCGCCGCCGGTGCCGAGCTTTGGATGGCGATCAGTTGCCAGCCGTCGGCGGTTTTCAACAGCAACGGCGAACCGCTGTCGCCGGGCAGAGTATCGCACTGGTGCGACAGTACGCTTTGCTGGGCCCAGCCGGTGACCTTGCAGTTTTGGTGGCTGTAGAGGTCATCCAGATGATCCTCCGGGTAGCCCGCTTGAGTTATCAGCCGTTTGGCCTGTTTCAGGGCCTGAGTCAGCGCCTTGCTGTCGCCTTGCCACAGCGGCAAGGGTGCGATCGGCAGCGGTTTTTTGTCTTTCAGACGGATCAGCGCAAAGTCATAAGCGGCCGCGGCGGGCGGGACGATCCAGCCATCACCGTCCGGCTTCAGCTTTTTGCCCAGTTTGCTGTCGACCAGGGTCTCGATATTGTCGGTTTGATACTGCCACGACTTATCACCCGCCACGAAGCGCAGAGCGATGGCTTTATCCAATTGCCCCGGCGGTGCCAGCACGCAGTGGCCGGCGGTCAACGCCAGGTGTGGGGAGATCAGCGTGGCGGTACACAGATTGCCGCTGGCGGTTTCGACCTGGCCGATGGCCTGCCACGGCTTGGCGGCGGTATCCGTGACCTTGATTCGTTCATCTTTGCCGAAAAACAGACGCGTTTGCTCGGCCTTGGACGGGCCGTCTGCGCGTGCCGCCTGAGAAGCGATGAGCGGGAGTGAACACAGCAACAGTAAAACGGATATGCGCATAGATCTCTTGCCTGACAAATACGGATCATCCATAAACACACTGAATGCTAACTATAGACTGATTTAGCAGCCATGTGGATGGGCAATAATTGATTTTTCAATAATTTCCCGCCGGCGATGCGGCAGGCTACAGGTAAAAAAAGACGGCGATCAGTCCGCAAAGGATCAGGGCGGTCAGAACGATCTCGAACAGGTAGCGGCGCAGCATCAATGAGAACCCCCCGATGAAAAAACACCCGGTGAACCGGGTGTCGTACACGTCAAGCCTGAAACGGTGAGGGGACCCTCACGACATTACGCTTTTTTGTGGCTGGCTTTCTTGTGGTGCTTTTTAGCCGCCTGGGCTTTTTGCGCCGGGGCTTTCTTGCCGGCTTTTTTGTGATGCTTTTTGGTCGCCTGAGCTTTCTGAACCGGGGCTTTCTTGCCGTGGTGTTTCACCTGAGCTTTAGCCGGCGCAGCGGTGGCGGTGGTTGCGGTAGCCGCAGGTGCGGTGGTGGCAGCCTCGGCAGCGAAAGCCACGGAAGACAGACCCATTGCAGCGGCAACAACCAGAGCTAATACTTTTTTCATCGCAGAATCCTCAACATGACTTTTGGGTACCAACCCCACTGCGGGGCCGTTGAGATGATAGTAGGCAAACGGCGTCCGGCTTTCCGTGAGTGATTGGTTTCGGCATGTAACCTAATGTACAGGGCGGCGGTGGCGAGGGGGATTGCTGCTATAATGACCGCCAGACAAGGAAAAAGGGATTTAAAATGAACGAGATAACGATTCGTTGTGGCGTGACTGAACAGGGCGAGGTGCCGCTGGCCTATGAGGACTGGGGCGATGAGACGCACCCGCCGTTGTTGCTCATCATGGGCATCGGCGCGCAGCTCCTGTTGTGGCCTGACGACTTCTGCCGCGCCCTGGTGTCCATGGGGTTTCGGGTGATCCGTTATGACAACCGCGACGTCGGCCTTTCAGGAAAAACGCAGGCACAACGCTCACAGCCATTGTGGCTGCTGATGTTGCGCGCCCAGCTTGGCTGGCAAACGCCGGTGCCTTATACCCTGGCGGACATGGCAACGGACGCGGCGCATCTGCTCGATCATTTACGCATTCCGCAGGCTCACGTACTGGGCGCTTCGATGGGGGGGATGATCGCCCAGGTGCTGGCCGCCGAATACCCGCAGCGCGTCGCCTCGTTATGCATCTTGTTTTCCAGCACCAATCAGCCGCTGTTGCCGCCGCCGGCGCCTTCGCTGCTGTGGTTGCTGGTGCGCCGGCCTGCCGCCGATATGACGCTGCAGCAGCGCCAGGAAGGGATGAAGGCCTTTCTGCGCGCGCTTGGCACCGCGACTTATCCACCGGAGGAGGCGGAGCTGGATGTCCTGGTGACGCGGTTGCTGAAGCGGGGTGTGGATCCGGCAGGCATGCAGCGGCAACTTTCCGCGTTGCTCGGCAGCGGCGATCTGCGGCGTTACAGCCGGCGCATCGCCGCGCCGACGCTGGTGATTCACGGCGATCGCGATCGGCTGGTGCGCAAGGCCGGCGGGGTGGCGATCGCTCGGGCCGTCGCCAACGCCAGATTGCAGATTATGCCGGGCATGGGGCATGACCTGCCCGCCGCGTTGAGGCCGCAGCTGGCGGCGATGATCGCCCGCCATGCATTGGGATGAGAGGCCGGTTGGTTCGGTATTTTTGCTTTTTTAGTTACAACATACTAATGGTGGGTGGCCACCCGCCACTCTGTAGCCAAGGCGTTACCCGCAGGAAAGTGCACTATGGAACAGTGTCAGGTCAACCAGAGGAAAAAAGGGCGCGGCAGGGCCGCGCCAGGAGAGATTACAGGTAGCGGTTTTCCAAATGCTGACGGAAGTAGCGTGGGTTGAGCGCTTCGCCGGTCGCGTTGGCGATCAGCGTCTCGGTCGGGAAGCGGCTACCGTGGCGCCAGATGTTGTGCTGCAGCCAGTGGAACAGCGGCTGCAGATTGCCGGCGGCGATATCCTCGCTCAGCGAAGGTAGGGCCTGGCGCACGCTGTGGAACAGCTGCGCGGCGTACATCGCGCCGAGGGTGTAAGTCGGGAAGTAGCCGAACGCGCCGTCTGTCCAGTGGATATCCTGCATGCAGCCGTTGCGATAGTTGCCGATGGTGTCGAGGCCGAGGTAAGCGTGCATCTTTTCATTCCACAATGCCGGAATGTCTTCCACTTCGACCTCGCCTTCGATCAGCGCTTTTTCAATTTCGTAGCGCAGGATGACGTGGGCAGGATAGCTCACCTCGTCGGCGTCGACGCGGATCAGGCCCGGTTTAACGCGCTGGTTGAGGCGAATGAAGTTGGCTTCTTCCAGCGCCGGCTGTTCGCCAAATTGCGCGGTGACCAGCGGACGCAAGATTTTCAGGAATTCATTGCCGCGCGCCAGCTGCATTTCGAACAGCAGGCTCTGCGATTCGTGGATGGCGGTAGAGCGGGCCAGGGCGACCGGCTGGCCGAGCAGATCGCGCGGCAGGTTCTGTTCGTAACGGGCGTGGCCGGTTTCGTGCACGATACCGAGCAGCGCGGTCAAAAACTCTTTCTCGTTGTAGCGCGTGGTGATGCGTACATCTTCCGGCACGCCGCCGCAGAACGGGTGGGCGCTGACGTCGACACGGCCGTTGTCGAAGTTGAAACCGAGCAGTTTCATGACGCTCAGGCTCAGCTGACGCTGGGTGTCCACATTGAACGGGCCTTGTGGCGCCTGGCAGGGCTCATTAGCCTGTTTGGCCACCACGCGCTGCAGCAGATCCGGCAGCCAGGTTTTCAGATCGCCGAAGATGCGGTCGAGATCGCTGCTGCGCATGCCCGGTTCATACAGATTGAGCAGGGCGTCGTAACGGCTGGTGCCGGTCGCCTGCGCACGGATCTGCGCCTCTTCCCGGCTGAGTTTGACCACTTCGCGCAGGTTCTCGGCGAAGCCGTCCCAGTCGTTGGCCGGGCGCTGGGCGCGCCAGGCGTGTTCGCAGCGCGCGCCGGCGAGCGATTTGGCTTCGACCAGCGACGCCGGTAGCAGCACCGCGTCTTCATACTGGCGGCGCATTTCGCGCAGGTTGGCGCGGTCGATCTCGTCCAGCGTCTCTTGCTGCGCGCGATCCAACAGCGCGCCGGTGCTTTCCGCTGTTAAAAGCTGGTGCTGCAGCACGCTCAGCTCGGCCAGTGCTTCGGAGCGCGCCTTGCTGCCGCCCGGCGGCATCATGGTTTGCATGTCCCAACCGGCGATGGCGGACAGGTGGCCGAAACGCGACAGACGGCTAAAAAGCGCGCGCAGGTGATCGTAAGCAGACGTGTTGGAATGTGCAGATGTCATTATTATTCGACTCCAATGAGAAGGGTCCGGCGGTATTACGCCAGATCGGCTTTTAAACTGAATGTCGGCTTCACCGGCCAACAGAAACGGAAACTGGCGCCGCCGAGCGAACTGCTCTCTACGAACACCTGTCCCTGGTAGGCGACGGCGATGGAATGGACGATGGCCAGCCCCAGTCCGCAGCCGCCGGTGGCGCGATCGCGGCTGGGATCGAGGCGAACGAAAGGCTCGAATACCCGCTCGCGCTCTTCCGGCGGGATACCCGGCCCGTCATCTTCGACCTGCAAACAGGCGAGGTCGCCGTCGAACCACAGACCCACGCGCAGACGCTGCTCGGAATAGCGCAGCGCGTTATTGACCAGGTTATCGAGCACGCGTTCCATCAGGCGCAGATCGACGCCGCCGAAGTCGCCGACGTGCGGGATATCGAGCTGGATGTCGCGTTCCTGATGAATAAGACGGATATCGTCGACCTTGTCCTCCAGCCACTTTGGCAGATCGATGGGTTCAATGTTTAGCGCAACCTGCGGCCGGTCCAGGCGGGCATAGGTCAGCAGCTCGTCGATCAGCGACTCCAACTGGCCGATATCGCGGTTCAGCGCTTGCTGTTCGCCTTCGGACAGGTTATCGCTCATCTCGAGCCGATAGCGCAGGCGCACCAGCGGCGTGCGCAGCTCGTGCGCGATGCCGTCGATCAGCTGTTTCTTGCTGGCGATCAGGGTGTTGACGTTGTCGGCCATCTGGTTGAACGCCACGCCGAGCCGGCTTAGGCTGGAAGTGGGATCGAAGTGGGTGCGTTCATCCAGATGCCCGGCACCGAGCCGCTGGGCGGCGTTTTCCAGTTTGAGCAGGTCTTGCCAGTGCGGCCGCATCCACAGAAACACCGGCAGCGCCAGCGACATGCCGATAAACACCAGCAACACCAGATCCAGCAGGCGCATCTGGTGCAGATAGAACAGATAAGGAATGGGGCCGACCACCAACACATAGTGGCTGCGCGGAATGCGCTGCATAAAGGTGTACTGATCGTCGAGGGCGATGATTTCACCCAGCCGCAGCCGCTTTTTCAGATCCTCGCTCAGTTCCTGTTTGCCGAGCGGTTCGATATGCAGCTTGAACGACAGATTGAGATCCAGCGTGGCGATAGTCTTGTTCCAGTCCTTCAGCGGGATTTCGCGCAGCTCGCTGCGCATCAGGTACAGCGAGCTTTTCATCAGATCGTCCATCGACTGGCGGCCTGCGCGCTCGGCGGTCACCTTGTACACCAGGCCGACCAGCATCGCCATCACCAGAAAACAGACGAACAGCAGCAGGAAGAACTGGACGAAAAGTTTTCTCATTGTTGCACCGAAGCCCAGGCATTAGGGGCGAACAGATAGCCCTTGTTGCGCACCGTCTTGATACGGAAAGGCTCCAGCGCATTGTCGTACAGCTTACGACGCAGGCGGGAGATCGCCACGTCGATGCTGCGATCCATACCGTCGTAGCTCACGCCGCGCAGGTTTTGCAACAACGCCTCGCGATCCATGATCTGCCCGGCGTGGGTCGCCAGCTCCCACAGCAGATCGAAATCCGAGGTGGACAGGGTGATGGTTTCTTCGCCCAGCGTAACCTGACGGTTGACCGGATCGATGCACAGCAGCCCGAAATGCAGCGCGTTATGCTGGGTGAGCGGCTGAACCGACTCTTCTTTCGGCTGTTGGCTGTGTTGGCGCAGGTGCAAACGCAGGCGCGCCAGCAACACCGCCGGTGGCGTGGTTTTCAGGATATAGTCGTTGGCGCCCATCTCCAGCGACAGGATATGGTTCATGTCACTGTCGAGCGAAGTGAGCAGCACGATCGGGCCGGGGAAGGTAGGGCGCAGATCGCGGCACAGCGTCATGCCGTCTTTGCCGGGCAGCATGATGTCCAGCAGCACCAAATCGGGTTGCTCGCGCTCGATGCGCGCCTGCGCGCTGTCGCCACGCGGTTCGATCAGCACCTCGATGTCATGTTTGCCCAGATAGGCGGCGATCAGTTTGCCGACTTCAGGATCGTCTTCCACAAAAACAATTTTATGCATATGCCCGTGTTTTAATATAAAAAGCGGATTTGAGCATAGCGCGGCCCGCGACGTTGCGCCATGCGGATCTTGGCGTCAGCGCAGCGGCCGGCCGCCGTCGACGCCGTGGGTGCGGCCGGTGACGTAGCGGCTTTCCAGCAGGTAGTTCACCAGATTGACCACTTCACTTTCGCCGGGCGCGACCTTCATCAGCGATTTCGCCAGCGCCTGCTGGCGATAGGCTTCGTCGTCGCCCGGATTGAAGATGATCAGCGCCGGCGCGATGGCGTTGACCTTGACCTCCGGCGCCAGCTTGCGGGCAAACGAACGAGTCATATTGTCCAGCGCAGCCTTGCTGGCGGCGTAGGCGATATGCTTGTCGCTGCCTTTTTCCACCACGTAGTCGGTGAGATGGATAATGTCGGCGCCAGCCTGGCCCTGGCCGGTCAGACAGGATTCGAGCAGCTGGTTGAGCAAATAGGGCGTGTAAACGTGAATTTGCAGCATTGCTGCCATCACCTGTTCCGGCGGCACCTCCGGTGACTCGGCCTGCCAGGCGCTGGCGTTGTGGATCATCGCGCGCAGCTTGGGCGCCACTTGCCGCACCTGGTCGGCGAAACGGTAGATACCTTCATGTGTGGCAAAGTCGCCCTGAATGCAGCGGGCGCCCAAGGCCTGCAACTCGGCCATCGCCGGATATTCGCTGCGATAGGCGATAATGACCGGAACGCCGCGCTGGAGAAACGCTCTGGCGAGCGCCAGCCCTATGCGCCGCGCGCCGCCGGTAATCAGCACCGGGGCGGAGTTGGGGTGTTCCATTGATTAAAGCTCCTGGACAGACTGGCAAACAATAGGGGAATTATGCCATCATACGGCGGAAAGTCGTTAAAGCTTCGCATGATTATCCATTTCTGGATGTAAGATCCCCAATGCATTTCAGGTTGCCGTCCGGCGGCGGCTTGAAAGACCACGGGTTAACACTGGCCATGAGAGGAATGAGGGGATGAACAGCAATCACCTTGCATCCATCGCGCGCAGTGAGAAAATCTGTTTTGACTACATGGATTTTCTGTCCGCATCGTGCAGGAAGCACTGGCGCTTTGTTGATGCTATTTATGGTGTGATGCCGATCTTCGGCATGGTGTTGAAATCGCGCGTGACCACGTCACAAACGCGCAAAGAGCAGTTGAAAGAGCTGGCGCTGCAGGTGGTGTCAACGCAGGTTAGCGATGAAACCAATATCGTGCGCCTGATTGACCTGGCGCAGCAGCAGGGCCTGACGGTATTTGATATTCAGCTGCCCTATGCGCTGGAGGCGCAACAGCTGGCGGCCATTCAAAAAGAGTGCGCGGAAGGCATTGCGATCGCCCTGGTGGGTGAGCGTATGACCGTCACCATTCCCCCTAAAAGCTGACCGGGAATCAACCCGGCCGCCCGTTCATGGTTAGGCAATTGACCTGCTGCGATCGCCTAACCATGAACGTGAAATCTCACGCCGCGTGACGCGTGCTGTCTAAAGTCGGGTCCCGGCATTGGGACCGGAACGCAGGGTGTAAATACTGTCTATATGTATTAACACCGCGTATTTCGGCGGATTCATCCCGTTTTTTTCTGCAAATGCCAGCGCCTCGTCAAACGGTTTGCCTGTCAGAAACAGTTCGGGTGTACCAACGAAGCGGTAGCCGTCCAGTGCCTCGCGGTCGATGACCACAACGGCCATTTTCGAGCCTTCCTTGATGTTTTGCAGCGTTTGGCCACCGGTATTTTCGTTGTAAATCAGTGTACGGTCATCATAGAGGCGCAGAGAACGCTTGGGGCCGATATCGGGCACGCCGCTCGGGCTGCTGGTTGCCTGCACTGGCAGCTGTTTAGCCAGCATCTTCTTCATCTCGTCATTCAATTCATTCATGGGCAGATTACCCCTCAGGTTGATGTGTCACTGTTAATGCACGGTGGCGGAATGATGGGTAGCGGGCGCGCAGATGCTGGTTTCCGGCAGACGGTGCTCGCGCAGTAAGTGCAGGGTTTCAATCCTGAAGCGCAGCAGGTGCCGCTCAGCGAGCTGCTGCATCTGTTCGCACAGCGACGAATCGGCCAAGAGTTGCTCGATAGCGACTCGGGCCTGATGAACATGCAGCTCGACGCCGCGCAGAGGCTTCTGCCGCAGGCGCAGATGGGTGATGTTGTTGAACGTGACGATCAGCGCGGCAAGGGCAGACTCGAAAATATTCAGCGCTTCAAATCTGGCGGTATAGTCCGCATTCAGCCAAGGCTTCTCGGCGATGATCGCCTGAGCCCCCTCCAGCGCCTGTTGATAGCTGGTCATCGCCTGGCGATCGTGCCGCTGATTAAACGCCGTGTTGCCCTCGGCGATCAGCGTCTCCCAGGCGGCAAACAAAGGTAATGCGTGCAGCAGTTTCTCAGCCATGAAATGCCTTCCATTTTCAGCCTGTCTTCATCCGCCGCCTGACGCCTCTCGCCAGGGGCACTCGCGTCTTACCACTAACCAATAAGTGATAATGATAATTAATTGCATTTGGGATCGCAAGCGTGGCGCATGGCTGACTGTGCAAAGGGGGGAACGCGGTAGCAGGGGAAAAAGAGGAAGCAAAATGCGGCTGACGGGCAGCCGCATTGACGGGGCACTTTAGTGCAGCATAAACCAGCCGGCGGGCAGCGTGGCCACCAGCAGCAGTAAGATACTGCCTTTTTCCAGGCGATTCAGCAGATTGATATCCTGATGGCCGCGACGGGCGTACATGAACACCAACAGGCCCGGCGCATACAGTAGCACCGACATCAGCAGGTGCATCAGACCGGAAGCGTACAGCAGCCATAAACCATAGACGCAGGCGCCGGTGGCGGCGAAGATCAGGCGTTTGTCGCGGCGGCGGTAAGCCACCTTGAACAGAAATGCGCCGACCAGGAAGTAAGGCACCAGGATCATTTCCGACGCGATGGTCAACAGCGAGTTGTAGTTGCTACCGGTCAGCCAGATCAGCACCAGCGCCAGCTGCACCGCGATGTTGGTCAGCCACAGCGAAGACGCTGGGGCGTGATGGCGGTTCTGCTTGCCGAACACGCGCGGAAACGCGCCGTGCTGTGCGGCCAGCAGCGGCACTTCCGCTGCCATGATGGTCCAGCTGAGGTAGGCGCCGCACACGGAGATGATAAGACCGGCGGCGATGATCACGTCTCCCCACGGGCCAATCAGTTCCACCATCAGCACCGCCATCGACGGATTGCGCATGTCGGCCAGTTCGCTGCGTGGCACCACGCCCAGCGACAGCAAGGTGACCATCAGGTACACCGCCAGCGCCGACAGCACTGCCAGCATGGTGGCGCGGCCCACGTCTTTCTTATTGCGGGCGCGAGCAGAAACCACCACGGCGCCTTCCACGCCGATAAATACCCACAGGGTGATCAGCATGGTATCCTTGACCTGTTCCCACACCGGCTTGCCGAGGGCGACACCTTTGAAATCCAGCGTGAACACGTCCATTTTGAAGGCGATCGCCGCCAAAACGGCGAACATCCCCAATGGCAGCAGCTTGGCGAGGGTGGCCGCCAAGTTAATGCTGGCGGCAGTTTGCACGCCGCGCAGTACCAACGCGTGCACGATCCACAGCAGGGCGGATTCGGCGATCAGCGCCTGCCAGGTATTGCCGTCACCGAGAATCACGTTGCCGCCGCGATCGGTGAAAATACTCAGCGCCGCAAACACGATCACCAGATACGAGACGTTGGCGATCACGGCGCACAGCCAGTAACCCCAGGCGGAGCAGAAGCCCATCAGCTCGCCGAATCCTTCTTTGGCGTAGGTGAAGATGCCGCCGTCCAGATCCGGGCGCAGACGCGTAAGCAACAGCATGGCGAACGCCAAAAACAGAATGCCGACGCCGGTGATCCCCCAACCCAGCAGCAACGCGGCGGGGCTGGCGACCTGCGCCATGTTTTGCGGCAGACTGAACACGCCGGCGCCCAGCATCGAGCTGAGCACCAAAGCGGTTAGCGCGGTAAGACCGAGTTTTTTTTCCAATGACGGATCCTGAACGCAGAATAAACAACTGGAAGGGAACTGCTTGGCGGCAACAATGTGTTAACAACCACTGCACGAATAGACAATAGCCCTAAAAATTGGCGCAAATTCTACGGAGGGATGATTAGAGATGCAATGATTGAATATGCGGAATTTACAAAAAACTATTCAACGAGTGGCGAAAAGAACGGCAATAAAAACGGGCAGCTCAAGGGCTGCCCGATGGTAAACCGAAAAGCGGGTTTTATTTGAACAGATCGGCGCTGACGGTCAGGTTGCCGCCGCTCTTGTTCTGCCATTGGCGAGTGACGTGATAGTACTTGGCGCCTTTCTCGGCCGCGCGTTTCGCCACTTCGGTGGACACGTCGGTCATGCTGTTGAAGTGGCCGGTGAAGGTGACGGAATCGAACGGCACCATCTGCGCGGCGGTCACGTTGTTCACTTCCTGGATCTTGGTGCCGTTAGGCAGCGTGACGGTATAGCGCTGGCCGGTAGAGGACTGCGTTTCGAAGAAACGGCCCACTTCGCGGCTTGGCGAACCGGAAGACGCGACGCCAGGGATTTCGACTTTCGCGGCTGCGGCACCACCGGCGGCCAGTGCGGCGCGGCCGGCGTCAGAATCAGCCGGGATAGCGTCCGGGCTCTGCACGCGGCGTTTCGGCGCATCGGCCTTATAGATGTACGCGGTGACGAACTGGTTGCCGCCGGAGTTGGCGTCAACCTGGCGCACGATGAAGAACGAGGCGGCGCCTTTTTTCTGCGCTTCTTTGGAGATGGCGTCGTTGATGTCCGGCTGGCTGCGGTAGAAACCGCTGACGCTCACGGTATCGTAAGGCTCCAGCAGGTAGGCTTCCTCTTTAGGCAGTTCATTCACGCCGTTAAATACGCGGTATTTTGGTGTTTTGCTCACTTCTGGCGCATCTTTATGATAAAGGTCTGCGGTGACGCGCCAGTTGCCGCCGTTGTTGCTGTTGTTGCTGTCCTGGATATAGAAGGAATCGGCACCCAGTTTGTCTGCACGGCGGGATACGGCGTCGACGGCTTCATTGATGGCATTGAAGCGGCCGGTAATCGTGATGCGATCAAACGGCTTCAGCGCCGCTGCTTTCTCAGGAGTTAACTCTTGCGCCGCATGAGCAGACAGCGCGGTGAGTGATAACAAGGCTGACGCGATGATCGTGGTCTTCAGCTTCATAAAAAATCCTTTCGCCTAGCGCATTAACGTTTATAACGTACTGAACTGTTTAAGTGTAATTCAGCCGTCGATTATTACATGTAATTCTGAAAACTGTCTCAGCATTTTATGTTATCCCGTGCGACAAATCGCTTACGGTGACGCGGGCCGCACGGATGGCGCCATCATCATAAGTTTCCATAATAAAGGCTTTGGTGTCATTAATGTTAATTATTCACAAAATGATAACTTTTATGCTTTTTCGCCGCGTGTGGCCATCAATCGTTACGCCGGGCGTAAACCTCTTGTCACGCAGAATGTGCTGTTCTGTATGGATTTTTTCACAGTAAATTGCGATTTGTCATATCACGCGCGGCATTTTTATGTAAAAACAGAGCTGAATGCGTAAGCAATTATGGATCATCGACCTTATTTTCAGTAGGTTATAGTTGGCGTCTGAAATCAGTGCGGGCAAGTTAACGCCTTGCTCGCCGGTGGCGTCGTGCTATGGGCAGGAAAATAATAAACATCATCCAAGACAGGTGAGAAGGGAACATTATGCGTATTGGTGTACCAAGAGAGCGGTTGGCCAATGAAGCCCGGGTCGCAGCCACGCCGAAAACGGTGGAACAACTGCTGAAGCTGGGTTTTACCGTCGCGATTGAACGCGGGGCGGGCAAACTGGCCAGTTTTGACGACGTCGCCTACGAAGCCGCCGGTGCGGCGCTGGTCGACGAAAACGAAGTGTGGCAGTCGGATCTGATCCTGAAAGTCAACGCGCCGCAAGACGACGAGATCGCCTTGATGCGCGAAGGCAGCACGCTGGTCAGCTTTATCTGGCCGGCGCAAAACCCCGAGCTGATGGCCAAGCTGGCGGCGCGCAACGTCACCGCGCTGGCGATGGATTCGGTGCCGCGCATCTCGCGCGCCCAGTCGATGGATGCGCTGAGCTCGATGGCCAATATCGCCGGCTACCGCGCGATCGTCGAAGCGGCGCATGAGTTCGGCCGCTTCTTCACCGGCCAGATCACCGCCGCCGGCAAAGTGCCGCCGGCTAAGGTGATGATCATCGGCGCCGGCGTGGCCGGCCTGGCGGCGATCGGCGCTGCGGGCAGCCTCGGCGCCATCGTGCGCGCCTTCGACACCCGCCCGGAAGTGAAAGAGCAGGTGCAGAGCATGGGCGCGGAATTCCTCGAGCTGGATTTTGAAGAGGAAGCGGGCAGCGGCGACGGTTACGCCAAAGTGATGTCCGAAGCCTTTATCAAGGCCGAGATGGCGCTGTTTGCCGCACAGGCGGCGGAGGTTGATATCATCGTCACCACCGCGCTGATCCCAGGCAAACCGGCGCCGAAGCTCATCACCAAAGAGATGGTGGCGTCGATGAAGCCGGGTAGCGTGATCGTCGATCTGGCGGCGCAAACCGGCGGCAACTGCGAACTGACCGTGGCCGACACCATTACCGTGACCGGCAACGGCGTGAAAATCATCGGCTATACCGACCTGCCGAGCCGCTTGCCGACCCAATCTTCGCAGCTGTACGGCACCAACCTGGTCAACCTGTTGAAGCTGCTATCGAAAGAGAAAAACGGCGAGATCGACATCGATTTCGACGATACGGTGATCCGCGGCGTTACCGTGGTGCGCAGCGGTGAAGTCACCTGGCCAGCGCCGCCAATCCAGGTCTCCGCCCAGCCGAAAGCGGCACCTGCCGCTGCACCGGTCGCCAAACCCGAAGCCAAACCGACCTCGCCGTGGCTGAAGTACGGCCTGATGGCCCTGGCGATCCTGCTGTTCGGCTGGCTGGCGGACGCGGCGCCGAAAGAGTTCTTGTCGCACTTTACCGTGTTCGCGCTGGCCTGCGTGGTCGGTTACTACGTGGTCTGGAACGTCAGCCATGCGCTGCATACTCCGTTGATGTCGGTCACCAACGCGATATCAGGGATTATCGTGGTCGGTGCGCTGCTGCAAATTGGCCACGGCGGCTGGGTGAGTTTCCTCTCCTTTATCGCCGTGCTGATCGCCAGCATCAACATTTTTGGTGGATTCACCGTCACTCAGCGCATGCTGAAGATGTTCCGCAAGAACTAAGGGGTAACAAATGTCTGGAGGATTGGTTACAGCTGCATACATTGTTGCCGCTATTTTGTTTATTTTCAGCCTGGCGGGCCTGTCGCGTCATGAAACGTCGAAGCAGGGCAACCTGTTCGGCGTCGCCGGTATGGCGATCGCGCTGATCGCCACCATTCTGGGGCCGGATTCCGGCAACGTCGGCTGGATCATCATCGCCATGATCATCGGCGGTTCGATCGGCGTCTATCTGGCGAAGAAGGTCGAGATGACCGAAATGCCGGAACTGGTGGCGGTGCTGCACAGCTTCGTTGGCCTGGCCGCGGTGCTGGTCGGTTTCAATAGCTACCTGGATCACGGCGCACCGATGGAACCGGTGATGGCGAATATCCATCTGACCGAAGTGTTCCTCGGCATCTTTATCGGTGCGGTGACCTTCACCGGGTCGATCGTCGCCTTCGGTAAGCTGCGCGGCATCATCTCTTCCAAGCCGCTGATGCTGCCGAATCGCCACAAGCTGAACCTGGCGGCGCTGGTGATCTCGTTCCTGCTGCTGGTGGCGTTCGTGCGCGCCGACAGCGTGGGCTGGCAGGTGGTGACGCTGCTGCTGATGACGGCGATCGCGCTGGCGTTCGGCTGGCATCTGGTTGCCTCGATCGGCGGCGCCGACATGCCGGTGGTGGTGTCGATGCTCAACTCTTACTCAGGGTGGGCCGCGGCCGCGGCGGGCTTCATGCTGAGCAACGATCTGCTGATCGTCACCGGCGCGCTGGTGGGCTCTTCGGGGGCTATCCTGTCTTACATCATGTGTAAGGCGATGAACCGTTCGTTTATCAGCGTGATCGCCGGCGGTTTCGGCAGTGACGGTTCATCCACCGGCGATGCCGAAGAGATGGGCGAATACCGTGAAACCACGGCGGAAGAGGTGGCCGAGCAGTTGAAGAACTCCACCTCGGTGATCATCACCCCGGGTTACGGCATGGCGGTGGCACAGGCGCAATATCCGGTGGCGGAAATCACCGAGAAACTGCGGGCGCGCGGCGTGAAGGTCCGTTTCGGTATTCACCCGGTCGCCGGGCGCTTGCCGGGCCACATGAACGTGCTGCTGGCGGAGGCGAAGGTGCCGTACGATGTGGTGCTGGAGATGGATGAAATCAATGAAGATTTCCCGGATACCGACACCGTGCTGGTGATCGGCGCCAACGACACGGTGAACCCGGCGGCGCTGGAAGATCCGCGCAGCCCGATCGCTGGCATGCCGGTACTGGAAGTGTGGAAAGCGCAGAACGTGATCGCGTTCAAACGGTCGATGAACACCGGCTACGCCGGCGTGCAGAACCCGCTGTTCTTCAAGGAGAACACTCAGATGCTGTTTGGCGACGCCAAAGACAGCGTGGAAGCGATTCTGCGGGCGTTGCAGAAGTAAAATTGGGTAACCAAAGAAAAACGGGCCGCTGAAAAGCGGCCCGTTTTTCTTTATGCGCGAAGCTTAATCTTCGTCGTCGTGCTCATCGTCTTCATCCGCCTCGATCGGGCAGTTGAAGTTCTCCGGTTTAATCACCAGCAGGTCGCATTTCAGATGATCGATCACATGTTCCGCGGTGTTGCCGATAAAGGCGGCTGAAATGCCGGTGCGGCCCAGGGTGCCCAGCACCACCACGCCGGCCTGCAGGTGTTCGGCCAGATCGGGGATCACCTCTTCCGGCAGGCCTTTTTCTACGTGGGTGAACTCTTCCTTAATGCAGAATTTCTGCCGCAGCGCCTTCATGGCGATCAGGTGCTGGCCGCGAATGGCGTCGTTGTAGACGCTCGGGTCGAAGTCGGGCAGTTCGATGGCGATGTTGATCGGCGTGACGGGATAGGCGCCGACCAGGTGAACCTCGGTCTGGTTGACGTTTTGCGCCAGTTCGACGGTTTCTTGCACCAGTTTGATATTGAGCGGGTCGTGATAGGGTTCTTCGCTGGCCAGGTTGACCGCTACCAGCGCTTTGCCGCCTTCCGGCCAGGGCTGGTCTTTCACCATCCACACCGGGCAAGGGCATTTGCGCAGCAGGTGCCAGTCGGTGGGGGTAAAGATCACCGACTCCAACCGGTCGTGCTGGTGCGCCATTTTCAGCAGCAGGTCATGTTGGCCAGAAAGCACTTCCTGAATGATGGCTTCGAAGGGGCGGTTATGCCAGACCACTTTGATTTCGATCGGCACGCCGTCGTTGAGGTAGAAGCGGCACTGTTCATTGATCCAGGCGGCGCGTTGGCTGATCACACCTTGCCGCATCGCCGTTCTTTCGTCCGGGGAGAGCAGGGTCGTCATTTCGTAAGAGAAGTCGTAAATGGGCAGGAAGGCTTTGATGCGCCCGCCGTTCCGTTTTACCAGGTACACGGCGCGGCGCAATGCCGGCTGATCGTCCTGATTGGGGTCAATAGCCACCAGAAGATTCTGATACTTCGCCATAGGGCCTCCTTACAGCTGAAATCAACAGTCTGTTAATTTACAGAGTAACCCAACATTGAAAAACAGAACAACAACAGAAGCGTGCCGGATCAACAATTTCGGGGAAATGTTGATCCGGCAGGGGGATCAGGCGTTGACGGTCACGTTGATACGTGGCGTTCCGGCCAGCACCGACAGGGCGTCGGCATTTTCGATGGTGATGTATTTGCCTTTCACGCTGAGAATTTCGCTTTTCTGGAAGCGGCCCAGCAGGCGGCTGATGGTTTCCACCGTCAGGCCGAGGTAGTTGCCGATGTCGCCACGGGTCATGGTCAACCGGAACTCGCGCGGTGAGAAGCCACGTTCCGCGAAGCGACGCGACAGGTTGTAAACGAACGCCGCCAGGCGCTCTTCGGCATTTTTCTTCGACAGCAGCAGGATCATGTCCTGGTCGCCTTTGATCTCGCCGCTCATCAGCCGCATGATCTGCTGACGCAGGTTCGGCATTTTGCCGGACAGATCGTCGAGGGTCTCGAACGGGATCTCGCACACCATCGAGGTTTCCAGCGCCTGGGCGAAGCTCGGGTGCTTCAGGCCGCCGATGGCATCGAAGCCCACCAGGTCACCCGCCAGGTGGAAACCGGTGATTTGCTCGTCGCCTTGCTCGGTGATGGTGTAGCTTTTGATGGTCCCGGAACGGATCGCGTACAGCGATTTCAGCTCGTCGCCGGCCTTGAACAGGGTCTGGCCTTTCTGGATGGGCTTTTTCCTCTCGATAATGTTGTCGAGCTGGTCCAGCTCGTGAGCATTAAGGGTGAAAGGAATGCACAGCTGGCTGATGCTGCAGTCCTGGCAATGGATCGCACAACCACCAGACTGGATACGACGAATCACGCGTTTTTCCGGGATCATAGATTACGCTCATTCAATAATTGATATGAGTCAATTTTAACATCTTTTGCTGCAGCTGATAAGGGTGGCATTAGCATGAATAGGGGTATTGTGTGCGAATTTTGCGCACACATGCCGCCGATTATTCTGTATGGGACTGAAGTTATGAGTATTATTTGTGACTTATGCGTTTTATTCACACAAGCTATTAATAGTACCCAAGTGGTCACGCGCGCGGCGTAGAGCAATGTGTTTTATTAAGCAGCGCCAAACAATGGCGCTGGATAGGTGGCTACAGCAAATTTTTCGGCAGGTAGCCTTCGTGCTGCAGCAGCCACTGCTTGCGTTGTACGCCGCCGGCATAGCCGGTCAGCGCGCCCTGCGAACCGATCACTCGGTGGCAGGGCACCACGATGCTGATCGGATTTGAACCGTTGGCCATGCCGACCGCGCGCGAGGCGGTCGGACGGCCGATGCGTTGCGCCAGTTGGCCGTAGGTCAGGATCTCGCCGCAGGGGATTTGGCGCAGCTGTTGCCACACGGTGCGTTGGAACTCGGTGCCGGCAGTCATCACCGGCAACCGATCGATAATGCTCAGTTCACCGGCGAAATAGCGCTGCATGGCGTCGGTCAGCCCGCTGGGATCGCGCTGTTCGCGCAGGGTGAAGCGATCGGCGCGGTAGTGGGTATTCAGCAGCTTCATGAGGCGCGCTTCGTGATCGGTCCAGTCAATCGCCCGCAGGCGCCCCTGTTCATCGGCAATCAGCACCAGTTCACCCACCGGCGTAGCGGTACGATCAATCAAAAAAGTCTGCATCTGGATCACTCCTCGGTTTAGTGTGGGGATTATCGCATGAAACGGAGGGAGACGATGGCGGATTTCGGACATGTTGATGGGCAACCGCAGGGTTACCCAAATAGGCGGCTCAGGGGAAGCCAGAGAATCATTGTTCGACGAATTTATAAAATAAATTTATAAGTTATCAAGACAAGTTGTTTCTTGTTTATTATTTCATCAAGCATTGACACATTGGGGTTACTTATAGCTGATGGTCACACGCTTTAAATGGGGATTGTTATTCACCATTTCACTGGTGACGGCAGAGACTAATTCTTTTGGCATCTCTTTTAACGAAGAAGAAATATACCCGTTCTGATATTCCGTCACTTTGCCGAAACAGTTGGAGATAAGCTGTTCATCCTGATGTGTGATGGCGCAGGTTGGCGTAGTAATGGCGCCGGTGAAGCGCACGACGCCGGAGGCGACCTGGCTTCCGGAAAGCGGTTTTGCTTGCAGAGCGAAGGGCAGAATGACCAATGCGCTTAATACGGCTAAGTAATGGTTCATACGCTGTTCCTCTTAGAGTAAAGAATGCCGCCAATTAAAAACAAGCATGCTTGTTTTCATTAAATAAGCTATTTCGTGTGGCGAAATAAAAACGAATGGGCAAAATTCCTACTGCCTTCATCCAATGGGTTTGATAATAGGGAGGTAGGGTGAGCAAAACCATGATTTGGATCATAGTGAAGACCGGTTAATGGTTTCCGGTGCGGGCAGGGTAAAAGGCTGTGATCGTTCTCTCAGGAAAGCGGGGAATGGCGGGATGTTTTCGCCCCCGTGGTGTAACGGCAGGAACCGGGGGCGAGAGCGGGCTTACAGCATGCCGCTGCTGCCGCAGATGCGGATCTTTTCCGCTACCACTTCTTTCATCGCCAGCTTGCCGGGGACGATGTATTTGCGCGGATCGTTAGCATCCGGGTGCTGCGAAAAGTAGCTTTTTACCGCATCAGCGAAGGCGATTTTCAGTTCGGTAGCGACGTTGACCTTGCAGACGCCGAGCGAAATTGCGCGCTTGACCATCGCTTCCGGAATGCCGGAGGCGCCGTGCAGCACCAGGGGCACGTCCACCTGTTCGCGGATCAGCGCCAGGCGCTCGAAGTCCAGCTTCGGCTCGCCGTGATACAGGCCGTGGGCGGAACCGATCGCCACCGCCAGCGAATCGATGCCGGTGGCGGCGACAAACTCGCGTGCCGCCATCGGGTCGGTATAGAAGCTGTCCGCGGTATCGACGATCAGATCGTCTTCCTGCCCGCCCAGGCGGCCCAGCTCCGCCTCCACGCTGGCGCCATAGCGGTGGCACAGGGCCACTGCGGCGGCCACCTTGGCGATGTTCTGCTCGAACGGCAGATGGGAACCGTCGATCATCACCGAGCGGATACCGCTTTTCACCTTGTGCTCGATGTCGTCCAGCTCTTCGTGATGATCCAGATGCAGCGCCAGCGGCAAATCGTAGCGGTGCGCGGCCGATTGGCAAATGCCGATCAGGTAGTCGGTGCCGGCGTAGCTGAAGGTGCCGGGCGTGCCGGCCATGATCACCGGTGAGCGCAGCTCGGCGGCGGTCTCCGCCACCACCTGCACGGTTTCCAGATTGTGGACGTTAAACGCCGGAACGGCGTAACCCTGGCGCTGTGCCTTGAGCAGCATTTCTCGATTGGCTATCAGATACATGGGATCTCCTTACAACTCAGGGGAGGGAAAACGGTAAATCGTCACGCCTTTCACCACCCGGTTGACCTCGCCGGTCGGGCAAGGGTTGTCCGGGGTCAGCCCCAGCGCCAGCGAACTCTCGAAGGCCAGCATCTGGGTGAACAGCAGATACGGGAACAGCAGCCAGATATCGTCAGCCGCGTCGTGCATATTCAGCAGAGCGTCGGACAGGGGTTGGCGTTCGCCGGTCAATCCGACCAACTGCATCGCCAGCCCGTCGCGCTGCAGCTCGTTCCACAGATCGCGGTCATACTGGCGGGCGTAGTCGTCGTGGGAGAACATCAGCACCACCAACGTCTGGCCGTCGACCATGAATTTCGGGCCGTGGCGCAGGCCGAGCGGCGAGTCGTAGCGTGTAACGATGCGGCCGGCGGTCAGCTCCAGCATCTTAAGTGAGGCTTCTTCGGCGAGGCCGGTAAAGCAGCTGCCGCCGAGGGTGATGTAGCGGCGGAAGCCGCTGGCGGCCAGCGCTTTCACCTGCGCCTGCAGCGTTTCACGCAGTTCTCGGCAGCGCTGCACCATGGCACTCAGCGGTGCCTGGGCGGCCTCGAGCGACGTTGGGCCGAGCAGCAGCGCGGCGCTCAGCATCATGCAGCTGAAGCTGGAGGTCATGGCGAAGCTCTGATCGTTGGAACCTTGCGGCATCACCAGCGAACAGACGTTGTCACGCCGATGCGCGTACTGCGCCAGCCGGCTGTCCGGGTTGCACACTAGCATTAGGTGATAGCTTTCCGGCAGCAGCTGGTCGGCCAGCTCCACCGTCGCCACGCTTTCCGGGCTGTTGCCCGAGCGGGCGAAAGAGACCAGCAGCGTCGGCCGATCAGGGTCGAGATACTGCAGCGGGTTGGCGACGATATCGGTGGTGCCGTAGGCTACCACGTCGCGGCCGGTGCGTTCGCGCAGCCAGGGCGCCAGGGCACGGCCGGCAAATGCCGAACTGCCGGCGCCGCACAGGACGATCTGCAGGCGCGGATTGGCCAGCAGCGGCGCCAGGAACGGCTGCCACTGCGCCTGTTGATCCTGCAGCTGCCGGTGCAGCGCTGCCCACAGATCCGGCTGTTGCCAAATTTCTGCGGCGGTGTGCCAGGCGTTGCGCTGCTTCAGCCAATCCGCCTCGTAAGAGAAATACGCGTTCATGATGACAGCTCCTTAAAAAGCCTCGGTTAACGGTCGGCGATAATCACGTCGATCCCTAAATGGTGCAGCGCCTGCAGGTAGTGCGCCGGAATGCGGCTGTCGGTGACCAGACGGTGGATCTGGCCGATTTCGCGGATCATGCAAAAACTGGTGCGGCCGAATTTGCTGGCGTCGGCGATGGCGATCACTTCACGCGCCACCTCGCACATCACGCGGTTCAGCTGCGCTTCGCCCGGATCCGGCGTGGTGATGCCGCTCGTGAGATCGAAACCGTCGACGCCGAGAAACAGCTTGTCGAACCGGTATTGGCGCAGCTGCTGTTCGGCGGCAGGGCCGTAAAGCGACCAGGCTTTGCGGCGCACGCTGCCCCCGACCACCATCAGATCGATCTGCTCGTTGCTGGCTAATTCGAAGGCGATGTTGAGCGCGTTGGTCATCACCACCAGATCCTTTTTCCCCGCCAACTGCGGCGCCATCTGGCTGGTGGTGGAGCCGGAGTCGAGGATGACGGCATCGCCGTCTTCAATCAGCGCCGCGGCCGCGCAGGCGATGACGTGTTTTACGTCGCGATTGAGGCGGCCCTTGTCCTGCAATGGGCGGTCGAAGGCGAACTGTTTGTTCAACATGGCGCCGCCGTAGGCGCGCACCGCGCAGCCGTGTTTTTCCAGCTGGCGCAGATCGCTGCGGATGGTGACGCTGGACACCGAAAACTGCTGGCTGAGCTGCTCCACGCGCACCGTGCCCTCGCGGCACAGCTGGTCGATAATTAATTCCCGGCGTTTTGCGGTATTGATCATTAACGCAGACTCCTGATTTACCTGTAGCCGTGCCCGACCGCGGCTTAATAAGCCGCAGCGATACCGACCGGAGCGCTTTCAGTAGTTCGTGGCGAATTACAGCAAACGAAACACTGAAATGCAATCGATTAATTTTAAAATATCTATATCTATCAGATGGTTATATTTAATTTTGCTTTCAGTTTAATGCCAACCGAAAGCGGTGTTAACGCAAAGTGAAAACGGCAAATTCGTTATTTTTCAGTCGCCAATTCCCGGCATTTAATTATTCAGCCCGTCGAGGCCGAAAGCCGCAACGATCGCTCGACAACCGCCAGGCTTTCACTGTTTTTTTATGCCGGCGCGCGTAAAAGCGCCGCGCCGCGTACTCCGCTGCTGTCACCGTGCACCGGCGGGAACACCGCCGCCGGTTCCACGCCCGGCAGCAGCCAGCGCCGCATCGCCGGCGGCAACAGCCGGTAAAGCTCGCCGACGTTGGACAAGCCACCGCCCAGCACGAAGGCATCAACATCCAGCAGCAGCTGTAAGCCGGCCAGCGCGCTGGCCAGAATGTCGACGTAAATCGTCATCAGCCGATGCGCGAGCGCATCACCGGCACGATAGCTGGCGACCAGCGCTGGCACGTCGGCGGCCGGATGGGCGAAATGGCGGCTCAGCGCCAGCAGTCCGCTGCCGGAGACGTAGCGCTCAAAGCAGCCGGTCAGCCCACAGTTGCAGCCGAACAGCGGCAGATCGTAACGCTGCGCCAACTGGGCCGAGATCGGCATATGGCCCCATTCACCCGCCACGCCGCTGCGTCCCTTATGCAGTTGCCGGTTCACCACCAGGCCACCGCCGGCGCCGGTGCCGATGATGGCGCCGAACACCAGCGGCAGGTGTGCGGTTTGCGGCGTACTGGCTTCCGACAGCGCGAAACAGCGGCAATCGTTCTCGATGGCGATCGGCCGCGCCAGCGCCCGCGTTAAATCATCCGCCAGGCAATGCCCGGTCAGGCAGGGCACGTTGACCGCCAGCTGGCGGCGGCTGACGGGATCGGTGATCCCCGGTAAACCGATGCCGATGCTGCCGCGCGTATGCAGTTCGCGATCCGCCTGCTCGACCAGCCCGGCGATGCAGGCCACGAATTCGCCGTAATCTCTGGTAGGGGTGCGCACCCGCTGGATCAGCACCTGATTGAGCCGGCGATCGTAAGCGGCCATTTCAATCTTGGTGCCGCCGATGTCGAAGCCGTAACGCATCTCTGTCGTGGCCATGCTTCAGGCTCCGTTCAGGGCGATCACCGCCGCTTCACGGCGTGCGCGTTCGGCGGCGAACACCATCAGGTGGCTCTCCAGCGCTTCGGCCGGGCCGGCCAGCACCTGGCTCGGATCGTTGGCGCGAATGGCCGCGATAAAGTGCTGCATCAGGTAGTAGTCGCCGCCGCCGTGGCCACCCATCGCGTGCAGATCCTGGCCGGCGTCGGTGTCGTAATGCGTTTCGCCGTCGTCGAGGAACGAGGTGATGCGGATATGGCGGCCGTCGCCTTCCAGGCAGCCGCGGCTGCCGAAGATGCGGGTGTGGCGATCTTCGTGGCGAGTGAAGGCCGTCATGGTGAACGACGCAGTGCGGCCGCCGGCGAACTGCATGTTGACCACCTGATGGTCGACCACGTTATTGTCGCAGCGGTAGACGCAGCGGCCGTAGGGCCCGTCGCGCAGCGCCGCCCGCAGCGTCGTCTGGTCGGGTTCCGGCGTCAGCACCCGCAGAAAACCGGGCGTGGCCTTGTGGTCGTCGCCCAGATAGATGCGTTTGGCGGAATAGGGACAGGCTGCCTCCACCGCACAATCCAGGCAGTTGTCCGCCGCGCCGGCCGGTTGGTTTTCCTGGTGGAAGTGGTGCAGGTTGCCGAAGGAGCTGACCTGTTCGCAGGGCTGTTCCATCACGTAGCGGATCCAGTCGATGTCGTGGCAGGATTTCTGCAACAGCATAAACGCGGCTTGTTGATCGTTGCGCCAGTTGCCGCGCACGAAGGAATGCGCCTGATGCCAGTAGCCGACCGGTTCTAAGTGTTGCAGGCTGACGATGTCGCCGATCGCGCCATCGCGCAGCAGCTGTTTGAGCTTTTGGGTATAGCGGGTATAGCGCAGTACGTGGCCGACTGAGAAGATCAGCTTTTGGCGCACGACCTCGGCGACGATGGCCCGGCACTCGTCGGCGTCCGGCGACAGCGGTTTTTCCAGCAGCATGGCGTAGCCCTGACGGGCGAAGGCCAGCGCCGGCTCCAGGTGCATCTGATCCTGAGTGCAGATCAGCACCGCGTCGGCCAGCTTGCCGGCGTCGGCGGCCTGGCGCCAGTCGGTGAAGATGTTTTCCGGCGCGATGGCGTGCTGCACCACGAACGGCTCGCGGTAGGCATCGCGCGGTTCCGCCACCGCCACCACCTGCATCAAATCGGGGTGCGCCAGCGCATAGCGCGAGTAGATTTCACCGCGCGCACCGGCGCCGACGACCAGCACTCGCACCGGGCGCTGGGCAACGTTGTTGGGTTGTGTTGACGACATTGCTGATACTCCGCTGTTGTTATTTGAGGTTTTGGCCGCTGAGCTCGTCGAACAAATGCGCGCGCGTCAGATCGAATGCCAGATGAATGCTTTCGCCGAGGCGCGGCTCCCAGTCCGGCAGCGACGCCATGCGCAGCACGAAGCGCAGGTCAGCCAGTTCGCAGTGCAGCAACTCTTCGTTGCCCATGCGCTCGATGGTGACGATCTGCGCCGGGAAACAGTTGGCGCTGCCGGGCGCACACAGCCGCAGGGACTCCGGCCGGATGCCAAGACACACCCGCGCATGTGGGTAGTCGGCCAACTGCCGTTGCAGCGCCGGCGGCAGATCGAGCTGGTGCTGCAGGCCGATACGCAGCCGCACCGTTTGGCCGTCGCGCACGATCGCCAGATCGTGCAAATTCATCGACGGGCTGCCGATAAACTCGGCGACGAAACGGTTGGCGGGGTGGTGGTACAGATTGATCGGTTTATCCACCTGCATGATGGCGCCGCGATTCATCACGCAAATGCGATCGCCCATGGTCATCGCTTCGACCTGATCGTGGGTGACGTACACCATGGTGGCGGCGGCGCCTTCCTGCTTCAGCTGGTTGTGCAGTTCGATCAGCTGTACGCGCATCGACACTCGCAGCTTGGCGTCGAGGTTGGACAGCGGCTCATCGAACAGGAACACCTTGGGCTTGCGCACGATGGCTCGGCCGACCGCCACCCGCTGGCACTGGCCGCCGGAAAGCTGGCCCGGCTTGCGCTGCAGCAGGTTGGTGATCTCCAGTTTTTCCGCCGCGTCGCGCACCCGGCGGTCGATCTCGGCCTTGCTCTCTTTGCCGATCAGGCCGAACGCCATGTTCTTGTACACCGTCATGTGCGGGTACAGCGCATAGTTCTGGAACACCATGGCGATGCCGCGATCCTTCGGCATGCTGTCGTTGACGCAGCGATCGTGGATCAGGATCTGCCCCTCGCTGACGCTCTCCAGCCCGGCGATCATCCGCAGCAGGGTAGACTTAGCGCAGCCGGACGGGCCGACGAACACCATAAATTCCCCGTCTTCAATTTCCAGATCGACGCCGTGCAGCGCGTGGAAACCGTTGGGGTAGACTTTTTTAACGCTGTTTAACTGAATTCCGGCCATGTCGTTTACCTTGTCTGCGCGTTAGCCTTTCACCCCGGCGCTGGCGATGCCCTGGATGAAATAGCGTTGGAAAATAATGAACAGCATCAACATCGGGATCACCGCCATCAGCGCCCCGGCCATCAGCAACGGGTATTCCACCCCGGCGCGGCTGGAGAGCGAGGCGAGGCCAACCGGCAGCGTCAGCTTCTCGGTGGTGGTATTGACGATCAGCGGCCACATCAGGTTGTTCCAGCTCCACAGGCCATTGATGATGACGCAGGCGATAATGCCTGGCCGGATCAGCGGCAGCATGATGCGCCAGAAGATGGCGAAGTAGCTGTAGCCGTCGATCAAAGCCGCTTCTTCCATTTCCTTCGGTACCGCCAGGAAGAACTGGCGCAGCAGGAAGGTGGCGTAAACGCTGAAAATGCCCGGCAGCACCAACCCGGTGATGCTGTTGACCAGCCCCAGCTTCTGTACCACCAGGAATTGCGGGATCAGAAACGCCTGGCCGGGCACCATCAGGATCGACACGCATACCAGAAACACCGCGTCGCGGCCGCGAAAATGCAGGCGCGAGAAGCCATAGGCGGCCAGGGTAGCGATCGCCATCTGCAGGGTGACGGTGAAGAAAGTCGCCAGCAGCGAGTTGAGGTAAAAGCCGGCGAACGGGATTTCGTGCATCACCCGGCCGTAGGCCTGCAGGCTAGGGTGCGCCGGCAGCAGCGTCAGCGGGATCTGAATGCTCTCGGCCTGGGTTTTCAGCGAGGTCACCAGCATCCAGATAAAGGGCACCACCGAGGCCAGCGCCGCCAGCCCCATAAACAGGTACACCAGCGTTTTCTTGCTTGCGTTCATGTGCAGCTCCTCAGCTGACTTTCAGGCGCTTGCCGATCGCCATTTGAATCAGGGTGATCACCAGCGTGACGGCGAACAGCACCACGGTGATGGCGGAAGCGTAGCCTTTTTCCTGCAGGTAAAACGCGTACTTGTAGAACAGGTTGGTGACGGTCATCACGTCGTTTTCCACCAGCGCACGGTCGAACATCAGGAACACCACGTCGAAGATTTGCAGGATCTCGATAAAGCTCATCACCGACACGAAAAACAGCGTCGGCACCATCATCGGCAACGTGATACAGAAGAAGCGGCGCAGGGTGCCGATGCCGTCGATATCCGCCGCCTCGTACAGCTGGCGCGGAATGCTCTGCAGCCCGGCCAGCAAAATGATGATCTTCAGCGCCAGCGACGACCAGATGATGATGATGGACACGCTGATGCGCACCACGTCCGGATCGGACAGCCAGGCGACCGGCGCAATGTGCAGCAGGCCCAGCGCCTGGTTGATCAGGCCGAAATCCTTGTTGAACAGCCATTGCCACACCATGGCCACCGCCGCAGGCATGGTGACCGCCGGCAGGAACAGCAGGGTGCGCAGCAGGCCTTTGCCACGGATGTTCTGATTGAGGCCGATCGCCAGCAGCAGCGACAGGCTCAGGCTGATCGGCACGCACACCACCACGTAGAACAAGGTGTTGGCGGCGGCGGTGTAGAAGTCGTCGTCTTCGAACAGGTTGAGATAGTTATCGACGCTGATGCTGCTCCAGCGCATGAACTGGTTCAGATCGGTAAAGCTGTAAAAAATGTTTTGCAAAAAGGGGATCAGGTAAAACACCGTCACCCCCAACAACAGCGGCAGGATCATCACCCAGCCCCAGAAGCGTTCGGCGCGTTCGAGCCGATTGAGCGCGGGGCGGGCGGTGCGCCGGGATGGTTTTAGGGTGACCGTAGCCGTTTCTGCCAGCGACATGTTGCCATTCCTCACCTATGACGTTCAGCGTGGGTCCACCGCGGCGCGCGCTCGGGGCTGCGCGCCGCGGCGGGGCGATTACTGCTCCATGACGCGCGCGATCTTCTTGACCGATTTGTCCATTTCCTGCTTAGCGTCCGCGCCCATAAAGATCTTCTTCAGGCTGGCGATCCACATGTTCTGCCACTTCGGCGTATTGGTGCCGGCGGTGGGGTAAGCCTGGGTCACTTCAAGGGTCTGAATATAAGGCGAAACGTCGACTTTCTGAATCTGCTGTGCCCAGACCTTGGCCGCCGTCTTGTTGGCCGGGATCACCACCTTGGCCAGCTCAGCCTGTGAGGCTTCGCTGCTCATGAAGGCAATATATTTCCAGGCGGCCTGCTTATGGGCGCTTTTGGCCGACATGGCGAAGGCGAGGCTGTGCGCCACGCCGGACTGGCGTTCAATTTTGGGCATCATCACCACGCCGATGTGGTCGTTGATCAGCGGGTTATTGGCGAACGGTGCCGCCAGCCAGGAACCGGCATAGACCATCGCCGCGCGGTTGGACTGGAAGATGTTCTCGGTTTTGACTTCGCTCATCTGCTGGGCGCTTGGCATCAGGCCGTCTTTCATCATGCCCTGCAGCTGCTGGTAGACCCAGAGGGATTTGTCGTTGGCGATGTCGGTGGGCTGGCCGTCTTTCGGCACGATGTGATTGCCGTTTTGGAACAGCAGGTTCATGTAGCTGTCCTGACCGTCGATGCTGAGATCCATCACCAGCGGGAAGGCCGTGCCTTTCAGCCCGTTTTTCAGCGCGGTAGCCTTGCTTTTCAGATCGTCCCAGTTCCAGTCGCTGGTGGGGTAGCTGACGCCGGCCTGATCGAACAGTTTTTTGTTGTACCACACGGCGATGGAATCGACGTCGCGCGGGATGGCCATCTGCTGGCCGTCGTACTGGTAGGCTTTCACCGAGCTGGCGACCACGTCGTCCAGCTTAAGGCCGCTGTCTTTAATATAGGGTGCCAGCGGCTCCATAATGCCGTTTTTGGCGTACTGCACAAAATAAGGCATATTGATCCAGAATATATCCGGCGCCACGCCGCCGGCGGCTGCGGAATCTAATTTAACGAAATATTGCGCCGAGGGGGTTAATTCTATTTCTATTTTTATATCCGGGTTGGCCTGCTCAAATCGCTTAGCAATCTCCTGTTCGGATGATAATTGATTTCTGTCCCAAACGGCATAGCGCAATGTTATTTTATCTGCGGCGTGGAGCAGTGTGGGCAATAATAATGCGCTGGCAAGAATAGAGTGCGCCAGCAGGCGGCCGGTATTTTTTATCGGTGACATTGCTTTCCCCTCGGTGAGCGACGAATAGCGTTTTTCGCAACGTAAATTCTTTCTATCCCTTAACTTTCAATGTGTCAATACACCCCCAAACGCCCAAAAATGGGGCGTTGATGTTTCATTGTTGTTAAAATCGAAAGGCTTTGACGGCCAAGTGAAAGGTGTGTTTATTCACAATTCGTTAACCTTTTGGCGGGTTTTTTCCCCGGTGGCGCGGCATTTAGCGGCCTTCGCAGGCATAGGAATAACTGATAACCCTTGCACCATAATGGGGATTAAAAACATTTTTATTGTGCAAGCTTCTGCTTCTTTCATTTTTGTGATGCAAATAAACAAAAAAAATCTTGCTGTGGCTGTCAGAGGAAGGTGCAGGAACGTTTTTTATTGCCGGCTATTGTCTGTGGCGATAAAAGACGTTAGCCTGAATTTCACAATATTGACTTATCCAAAATAAAGAGGCCCGATTATCATGCGCCTGTCTCTGGTATTTACGCATTGCCTGGAGAAAGTATTTCATTGCCAAAATATGCCGCCCGTTGCCGTAGAAAATCGGCTGAGCGGGTTAAATAACGAGGTGCTTTCCTGGCAGGCGGTGTACTGTTTGCAAACCCCGGGCAACGAGACTCGCCATGAGCTCAGTTATCAACTTGACGGACCGCTGGCGGCGTATATCAGCGTGCGCCAGGTGCAATCGGTACCGAGCGGTTTTCCCTGTTATCGCGAGACCGATGAGAATTACCTGACGACCGAGCCGGGCTTATTTCCCGATCCGCTGATGCCGCTGCCGCAACGGCGTTTTTTTGCCGCCTGCCGCTATTATGGCAGCCTGTGGCTGACCTTGACGCCGCCGGCCGACGCGCAACTGGCTGGTGACTTTCCGTTGACCCTGCGGCTGCGGGATGCCCAGAGCGGCGAGGCGCTGGCCGAGGCCACGCTGACGCTGCATCTGGTGCCGGCGGCGTTGCCGCCGCAAACGCTGTTGCACACCGAGTGGTTGCACACCGACTGCCTGGCGGATTACTACCGTCTGGCGGTGTTCAGCCCGGATTACTGGCGCGCGGTGCGCAACTTTGTGCGCTGTGCGGTTCAGGCCGGGGTTAATATGCTGCTGACGCCGCTGTTTACGCCGCCGCTGGATACCGCCGTCGGCGGTGAACGCACCACGGTGCAGTTGGTGAGGGTGTCGCGTTCGGCGCAGGGGTATGACTTCGATTTCAGTCTCCTGGCGCAGTGGATAGCGTTGGCGCAGGAAGAGGGCATCGAGCACTTCGAAATCGCGCCGCTGTTTACCCAATGGGGCGCGGCACATGCGCCGAAGATCGTGGTGGAAGAGCAGGGCGAGGCGCGACCGCTTTTCGGCTGGCACACCGATGCGCAGGGCGAAGCGTACCAGCGTTTTCTGCAGGCGCTGCTGCCGGCGTTGACCGCCTGGTTCCGCGAACGGGGGCTGGAACGGCAGGTGTGGTTCCATGTTTCCGATGAGCCGACGCTGGACAACCTGGCGGCCTACCAGCGCGCCAGCGCCGCGCTACGCCCATTGCTGGATGGCTTTCGCACCTTCGATGCGCTGTCGGATTTCGCTTTCTATCAGCGAGGCCTGGTGGAAATCCCGGTCGCTGCCACCGATCATATCGAACCCTTTATCGAACACCGGGTGCCTGGCCTGTGGGCCTATTATTGCTGCGTACAGAAGACCGAGGTCGCCAACCGGTTCTTCGCCCAGCCTTCGGCGCGCAACCGCATATTGGGCGTGCAGCTCTATCTGTACCGCATCGCCGGCTTCCTGCATTGGGGATTCAACTTCTATAACAGCGCTCATTCGCGCGAGCGCATCAACCCTTACGCCGTGACCGACAGCGGCCATGCGTTTCCCTCCGGCGATCCGTTCGTGGTCTATCCGGGCGAGGATCTGCAGCCGGTGGAGTCGCTGCGCCTGCGGGTGCTGCATCAGGGGCTGCAGGACATGCGCGCGCTGCAGCTGCTGGAGAGTCTGACCGACCGAGCGACGGTTGAGGCGCTGCTCGAACGCGAGCTGGGCATGCGCATTACCTTCAAGCGTTATCCGCACCAGGCCGGGCCGCTGCTGCGCTTGCGCGAAGCGGTGAACCGCCGCATCGAAGCGCTGCTGGCGCCGATGTGAGGGCAAGTGGGGGCGAAAATGCGTCTTTCGCTCCCAATTCGTCATTACTTTGCTATACCTGATAGTCGATGGATTCATTTTATTGTCATGTAACTGACACGTCAGAGTCACGGCTCTGGCTTAAGTTTGCAGCGACTACGTCAGGAGATAACGCGATGTTCAGCCTGGATTCTCTGTTGCAAGATGCATTTCCACACCGCAATACCCCTGCCTGGCAGCGCAGCCTGCTAAGAACCCTTCTCTTCGAAAAAGAATTCAAACAGTTCGCTGCCGACTATCCCCACCTGAAAGGGCTCGATCTGATCGAGCAGGTGGTGGACTACTTCAACCTCAGCTGCGAGCTGGTGGACGGCGATCTGGAAAACATCCCGAGCCAGGGGCCGGTGGTGCTCGTCGCCAATCACCCGATCGGCTCGCTCGACGGCCTGGTGCTGCTGCGCGCCGTCGCGGCGGTGCGCCCGGATGTGAAAGTGGTGGCCAGCCAGCTGCTGACCTATATCGAACCGCTGCGCAACCTGTTCGTGCCGGTGGATAACGTCGCTTATAAAACCAGCCGCAAACAGATTGAAGGGATGCAGCAGCAACTGGACAATCAGGGCGCGCTGATCCTGTTCCCGGCTGGCGAAGTGTCGCGCATGAGCCCGAAAGGCATCCGCGATGGCCACTGGCATACCGGCTTTCTGCGCCTGGCCGCCAAGGCGCGCGCGCCGATCGTGCCGATCCACATCAGCGCGCGCAACAGCAACCTGTTCTACTTTACCTCGCTGGTTTATCGGCCGCTGTCGACGCTGCTGCTGGTGCGTGAAATGTTCCAGCAGCGGGGCGGGCGCATCAAGATCCGCGTCGGCGGCCGTGTGCCGTTCGCCAGCTGGCACGACGGCCACACCAGCGCCAAGGATCTGGCGGAGCGCTTTCGCCGCCACGTCTATCGCCTGGGCCAGGGCAAACCGGGGCTGTTCGCCAGCGAGTCGCCGATCGCGCTGCCGGAAGAGCGTCTGGAGCTGAAAAAGGCGTTGGCGAACTGCGAACGGTTGGGGGTAACGCCGGACGGTAAAACCATCTACCTCTATCGCCGCCGTGACGAAGCGCGTACGCCAATCCTGCGCGAGCTGGGGCGCCTGCGCGAGATCGCCTTCCGCGCGGTGGGGGAAGGATCCGGCCGCCGCCGCGATCTGGACAGCTACGACGACGATTACTACCACCTGGTGCTGTGGGATGAGGAGGAGCTGGAGATCGTCGGCGCCTATCGTTTTATTCCCACCGCCGAACAAATCGCGCGTAAGGGCCTGGAGAGCATCTACAGCAACAGCCTGTTCCACTATGACCGCGATATGGAACCGATCCTGGCGCAGGGCATCGAACTGGGGCGCAGCTTCATTCAGCCGGCCTATTGGGGCAAGCGCGGGCTGGACTATTTGTGGCTGGGCATCGGCGCCTATCTGTCGAAATACCCGCAATATCGCTATCTGTTCGGCCCGGTGTCGATCTCCGGCGGCATGCCGCTGGCGGCGCGCGATTTGCTGATCGCCTTCTACCGGCTCTATTTCTCGCCGGATCACGCCTTCGCGCAGTCGCGCCGGCCTTATCCGGCGTCGCTGCCGCAGGTGTTGGCGCAGTTTGCCGGAGACAACTACCAGGAAGATCTGGTACGGCTGAAGAGCCTGCTCAGCAACATCGGCTGCTCGATCCCGACGCTGTACAAGCAATACACCGAGCTGTGCGAACCGGGTGGGGTGCAGTTCATCGACTTCGGCACCGATCCGGCGTTCAACAACTGTATCGACGGACTGGTGCTGGTGGATACCACGCGGCTCAAGCCGTCGCGCTATCAGCGTTATATCGCGGTGCACCAGCCGCAGCCAGCCGAGACGGCATGACTACAGTCTGACTCATGCCTTTTTGATCTAAGCACGACCTTGGGGCCGGCGACGGGATAGCGCTACGATAAACGTTTTGCTTTCCACCGCCGGAGCCCGTCATGCCCCATTCGTTTATCCCGCCGTTATTGTCCGCCGATGAACCGCCCGCAGCTGCCGTTGAAATCCCGCGCGGCAAAGCGCCTTTTTTGCTGCTGTGCGATCACGCCGGCAAGGCGATACCGCAGTCCCTTGGCGACCTCGGTTTGCCGCCGGGGGAGATTGAACGCCACATCGGCTGGGATATCGGCGCGCTGAGCGTGTCGCGCCATCTGAGCCGCCAACTGGACGCCACGCTGATCCATCAGCGTTACTCACGGCTGGTGATCGACTGCAACCGGGCGCCCGGCATCGCCAGCTCGATCCCGCCTTTGTCCGAACTGACGCCCATCCCCGGCAATATCGGCATCGACGGCGAACACGCGCTGGCGCGCGAGCGTGAGGTATTTTTGCCGTATCACCACGCCATCGACGATCATCTGGGGCAACGCCAACTGCGCGAACTGCCGACGGCGGTGATCGCCATGCACAGCTTCACGCCGGTGTTCAAGGGCGAATCGCGCCCCTGGCAGGTGGGCCTGCTGTTTAACCGCTACCCGGAATTTGCGCTGCTGCTGGCCGAACTGCTGCGCGAAGAGGGGGATTTGCAGGTGGGGATCAACGAACCCTATGCGATGACCGACGCCACCGACTACACGTTGCCGGTGCATGCGGAACGTCGCGGTTTGCCTTATGTCGGCATCGAAATCCGCCAGGATCTGATCGCCGATGAACGCGGGCAGCAGGCGTGGGCGAAACGTTTCGCACGCCTGCTGCCGCAGGCCTGGCAGCGTTGGCAAATTTGACTTTAGGAATATTCCCAGAGATGATAACCGTAAGGAATACGTAATACGTCATTAGAAAAAAAGTCAGGAGAGACGTGTGGAGCACAGCGATAACGGACTGTTTATCAAACGGGAGCGTTTTGAAGTTCTGGCGATTCTGCGTGAAATTTGCAAACAACGCACGCCGCTGCGCGTAGAAAATCAGCAGCACCGGTTTCAAAGTCTGTTATTGAGCGTCGGGCCGGACAATATCGTGTTTAGCGGTGAGGAAGCGGAAAATGCCATCGACGGCGCCTGCACCATCGTGATTGAAAGCAACGACGCCAAAATCGAGTTTTCCGTCGGCCAGGCGGAACTGACCGAACATCAAGGCGTCCAGGCCTGCTCGACCCGGCTGCCGCAGGAGTTGGTCTACATCCAGCGCCGCCGTCAGTTCCGCATCACCACGCCACACTGGCGCCAATTCTTCTGTACCGGCGAATACCCGGACGGTACGCCTTATGAGCTGCGGATCCACGATCTGTCTGCCGGCGGCGTCGGTTTGCGCTTCGACGGGCCGCTACCGGATTTCTTCCAGCCGGGCCTGCAGTTCAAGAAAGCGGAGTTGGATCTGGGCAGCTACGGCAGCTTCAAGGTCAACATGGAGCTGGTGGTGGTCAACGACGATCAGGAAACCGACGATAACGATCAGGTGGTGCACTTCTCGCGCCTGTCATGCCGTTTCCTCAAGCTGGGGTTGGCGATGGAGCGCAAAATTCAGAGCGCCGTGTTCGCCTTCGAGCTGGATTTCAACAAAAAGAAAAAACGCTGATAGTGATCAGGGGCGGCACGCTGCCCCTGACTCTCCACCGGCCTTACGGCTTTAACGCCCGCAGGCTGCCGATTTCTTCCCAACCGAAATGTGCCGCTTCGGCCAGCACGTCGCACACTTCACCCCCGGCGGCGACCACGGCCGCGTCGAGCGCAGCGCCGTGCAGCAGATGGCTGACCAGCAATGCGGCGAACAGATCGCCGGTGCCTTTGACCGCCGATTTAACCTTCGGATGGGTAAAGCACTGTGTTTCCTGCCGGGTGACCAGCATCAATCCCACCTCGTCTTCGTGCTGCGCGACGCCCGGCGCGCTGGTGACCAGCACCCATTCGGTGGTGTCGTTCAACAGCGCCTGCGCGGCGTGCTGCGTCTGCTCCCGGCTGCTCAGTTGTCGGCCGCACAGCTGTTCCAGTTCAAAGCCGTTCGGCGTCAGGCCGTTGGCCAGCCGCAGGAACGGCGATCGATAGCAGTTGACGATGCGCTCATCCACGTAGATCCCTTCACCGTAATCGCCCATCACCGGATCGATATAGATTTTTATCTGAGGATTGAGCGAGCGCACCCGCTGCAGCCAGTTGGCCAGAATATGGCACTGCATCACATCGCCCAGGTAGCCGACAATCACCGCCCGGGTGCGCTTCATCACGCCGCGGGCAATCAGATCGTCGAGAAAGCCGCCGAACCACTCGCCGGAAATGACGCCGCCGTGCGGCTTGCCGTAATAGGGCGGGCAGCCGAACAGCACGCTCGGCACCTGCAGCGCTTCCAGCCCCTTTTTCAGCAGGGCGCGGTAGGCGATGCCGTTGCCGACGCTGCCGTAGACCACCTGAGATTGAATGCTGATCACGTCGATGGACGGTGACCGCAAGGGTGAAGACTGTTGCATGAGTTACATCCTTGGTTCGTTATTATCCAGCCAGCGTGCGAACACCTGCCGCGCGCGTTGTTCCAGCTGTGCGCCGTGGCACGCCGCCTGTTCACGCAGGCTCTGTGGCGCAACGCCGGCCAGTTCCAGCTCGCAGGCATGGCCAATCAGCCAGCGTTCGATATCGCGATGATCCGCCTCCAGATGGAACTGCAGGCCGAGCGCGAACCCCTGATAGTCGAAAGCCTGATGTGGGCAAATCGCCGTGCCGGCCAGGCAGCGGGCACCGTCCGGGATCATGAACATATCGCCGTGCCAATGCAGCACCGGCGTATCGGCCAGCGGGGCCAGCACCGAGTCGTCTTCCGCCGCGAGCGTGCTCAGCGGGGCGAAGCCGATCTCTTTGACGCCGAGCGAGATCACGTCGGCGCCCAGTGCCTGGGCGATCACCTGCGCGCCGAGACAAACCCCGAGGGTCGGTCGCTGCTGCGCCAGGCGCTGTTTGACCAGCGCTAATTCATGGTCGAGAAAATCATAGCGCTGCTCACCGGAAAAGTGTTGGGCGGCGCTGATCGGCCCGCCGAGCACTACCAACAGATCGGTCTCTTCATTATTGATAGCACGAATATCATCGCGGCCGGCATCGTAATAGTCGATCTGATAGCCGCGCAGCGAGAGCAGAGAACCAAGGATACCCAGGTTTTCAAAATTGACGTGTCGAATGGCGACGGCTTTTTTCATTGTTCAACCTCGCTAGCGTGAGTGAAAGGGGTCAGCGCCAGCGACTCGCCCAGCACAGTGATGCCTTGCGCACCGCTCTGGTAGACGATGCGACGTTCGCTGACCTGGCTGAGCTGCACCTGATAACCCTGAGCGGCCGGGAACAGCGCGCACGCCTGTTCCAGCTGATCGGCTGCCCAGGGAGTGAACATCTGCAGGCGGGCAAAGGCTTTTCCTGCATACTGAATGTCGAGCACGTAATGTTTATCCATGGAACCCCTTACTTTTGGCCGCGGAAACGGGTAATCTATTTTGAACTAGTACAAAAGGATTTATGTATGAATTCATTGTATGCAAAAGGCGGCGGCGCTGTCCAGATTGCCGAGCAGATTGCCGCACGCATCAAAGACGGCGCGCTGCGGCCAGGTGAGCTGTTGCCGCCGGTACGCCAACTGGCGGCGGAGCTGGAGGTCAATCCGAATACCGTCGCCAGCGCTTACGCCCGATTGCGCGACGCCGGTCTGGTGGCGACGCGCGGGCGGGCCGGAACGGTGGTGCTGGAGCCGCCGCTGGCGGCGGTGAGGGCGGCCTATGTGCCGCGTCAGGTGCCTGCAGGGATGTGCGATCTGGCCAGCGGTAACCTGGATGCCGCATTGTTGCCGGTGCTGGCGCTTGGCACGGCGGAGGTGTTCCCGCAGCAAAACGGCTATGACATCAGCGGCGATCTGCCGATATTGACCGGTCTGGGTCGAGAGTGGCTCGGCCGCCAGGGCGTCGCGCTGGGGGAGCCGGCGGTGTTCTCCGGCGCGCTGGATGCGATGGAAAAGGCGCTGCGCTGCCATGTGCAGCCGGGCGCGGCGGTGTGGGTGGAAGATCCCTGCTGGCCGCCGCTATTGACGCTGTTGCGCCACCTGCGCCTGCGGCCGCTGCCGCTGGCGGTAGATGAACAGGGCTGTCGGTTGCCGGAAAGCGGGGCGGCCGCTGCGGTGATCCTGACGCCGCGCGCCCACAATCCGACCGGAGCCTCGCTCTCTGCGCAACGCGCGCAGCAGTGGCGGCGTTTTCTGCACGACAACCCGCAGTGTCTGGCGATCGTCGACGATTTCTGGGGGCCGCTGTCGCAGCAGCCGCTGCATCTGCCGTTCGACGGCGATCGCGGCCTGTACGTGCTGTCGCTGAGCAAGTTTCTCAGCCCGGATCTGCGTATCGCGCTGGCCTGCGGCGACCCGACGTTGCTGCAGGCGATGCGCGCCGATCAGTACATCAGCGAACGCTGGGTCAGCCATATCTTGCAGCAGATCGCCGCCAGACTGTGGGGACAGGCGTTGCAGGAAGGGCAACTGCAGCGGGCTCAACAGGCGTATCAGGCCAGAAGGGATGAACTGGTACAGCGGCTCAATACGTTGAATCACACGGCGCTGGCGGCGGGTGAAGGGCTGCATCTGTGGTTGCCGGTGAGATCAGAAACCGCCGCCGCGCAGCTGATGGCGCAGCGGGGGTGGTTGGTGCAGGGCGGTGAACCTTTCCGCCTGAAGGGCGGCCCGGCGCTCCGCGTCAGCCTGGCTAACGTCACGCCGGCGCAGTTGGCGCCGCTGGCGCAGGATCTGACCGACGCCATGCGGGCCAGCGCGGCGATCAACTAGGCCGGCGTCAGGCTCTCCTCAGCCAGCAGCTGTAGCGAAGTGAGCCGGGCGCTCGGTTCGCCGATCGGCGTGTCGATGATGAACTCGTCCACGTCGTACCGCTGCTGCAGCTGCGCCAGTTGCTGATGTACCTGCGGCGCGGTACCAAGCAGGATATGGCTTTCCCGCGGCTCGATGCGGTAGTCGGTCGCGCCGGCCTGCTGCACGAAACTCTCTGCCTGCGCCAGGCTACCGACGGTCACGCTCTGCTCACCGGCGACGTGCACGCGGTATTGCTGAATATCCGCCGCCAGCGTCGCGGCCTGCTCCGGGCTCTGCGCCACGATCGCCGCCACCGCCAGCAGCGCCTTGCGGCCGCCGCTCAGTGCGGTGTAGTGCGCCAGCGCCTCGCGGATATCTTGCGGATTGCCGTTCAGATGCGCGGCAAACACGAAGGCCCAGCCGGATTCGGCCGCCAGCGTCGCGCTCTCTTTACTGGCGCCGAGCAGAAAGCGCTGGGCGGCGTGCGGCGGCAGCGGTGTGGCGCTCAGGCCCGGTTCGGCGTCGTCGTTCAGGTAGGCGGTCAGCTGCGACAGCTGCTGCGGGAATGCCGGTTTGTTTTGTCGGTCATGGGCGGCCTGCAGCGCCTGGGTGGCGAGCGGCAGCCCGCCGGGCGCTTTGCCTACCCCGAGATCGACGCGCCCCGGCGCCAGCGCCGCCAGCAGGTTAAAGTTTTCGGCTACCTTGTAGGCGCTGTAGTGTTGCAGCATCACGCCGCCAGAGCCGATGCGAATGCGCGACGTCTGGCCGAGCAGGTAGCCGATCAGTATTTCCGGCGACGGGCAGGCGAGCTGCGGCGTGTTGTGGTGTTCCGCCAGCCAGAAACGCCGATAGCCCCAGCGTTCCGCCTGTTGCGCCAGATGCAGCGTGCGCGCCAACGCCTGCGCGGCGCTTTCCCCGTCGGCGATCGGACTTTTTTCCAATATGCTCAAGGCATAAGCCATTTTCCCGCTCCTTTGATCATCAGATATGCCTGACAAATACCATGCGGGCGGCGTGAGGCTTAATACTGATTGGCGATAGGATATTCCATTGATCCAAAACGGATTTGGATATGCGTGGGACGGTAAAGCGCCACGGTGTTACCCCTCGAGCCAGGCCTTCAGGCGAATGGCGTCACGGTAGTGGCCGTAGCGCGGCTGCGCGCCGAGCAGGATCATCACCACCGGTTGGCCTTTGATGGTGGTGCGCATCACCAGGCAGTGACCGGCCTCGTCGGTAAAGCCGGTTTTCTGCAGCTGGATCTTCCAGGCCGGGTTATTGATTAAGCCATTGGAGCTGCGGTAGACCAGTTGGCCGCGGCCGGGGCGTACGATCTGCTGCTTGTCGGTGCTGAAGCGGCGGATCGACTGATAGCGATAGGCGTGATTGACCATCTTCAGCAGATCGTTGGCGCTCGCCACGTTGCGCGGCGTTAGCCCGGTCGGATCGTAGAAGCGGGCGCGTTTCATGCCGATGGCGCGCGCTTTCTGATTCATTTTCGCCACGAAGGCCTTGCGCCCGCCGGGATAGCTGCGGCTCAGCGCCGCGGCGGCGCGGTTCTCCGAAGACATCAGGGCGATGTGCAGCATGTCGCGGCGGCTGAGCACCGAGCCGATGGTCAGCCGCGAATGGGTTTTCTTCAGCAGATCGCGATCGGCGGCGGTGACTTTGAGCTTGCCGCCCATCGGACGTTTGCTGTCCAGGGCGACCATGGCGGTCATCAGCTTGGTGAGCGAGGCGATCGGCAGTACGCGGTTCGGCTGCTTCTGATAGAGGGTCTTTCCGGTGCGTTGATTGACGACCAGCACCGATTTGGCATTCAGCACCAGCGGTGGCGCAGCGGCATACACGGGCGCCAAAACGAACAGCAGGCTGAACAGAAGGGCGGCGCCGAAGCGCCGGACAGGCAGACGGAGAAAAGCGTGAGATAAAAGCATAACGGCGGAAATAGTGACCCTAAGTGATTAAAAAATATCAAAAGAGTCTGCCCGGCAAATGTGAAGGAAATAGGGCGATAATCGCTCAAACTGTTACAACAATCCCTTTTGCTGCAGCGTGAAGCGGGTAGCCTCGTTCAAATCGTAGTCCCCCAGGCGCTCGCGCGGCACCCAGGCGTAGTCGTCGAACTCGTCGTTGATCGTTACGTCGCGGTTGGCGGCATGGCAGTCGAAAATCAGGTAAATCATGTAGATTTGCTCCTGGCGGCCGTCGGCGTAGGTTTTCATACGCACGTCGTCGCGGAAGGTCCAGGGCGTGATGTTGTCGAGGATCAGCGCGGCGCCCAGCTCTTCGCGCACTTCACGCCGCAGCGCCTGTTCTATCTGTTCACCCGGCTCGACGCCGCCGCCGGACAGCGCCCACTGGCCGGGAAACACGCCCTTGTGCGCCGCCATCTTGCACAGCAGAAAGGCGTTATCGTTTTCAATCAGCGGGCAGACAATGATGCGTTGGCGCATGGAAGACTCCTGTCAAAATGGAAAACAACCACTTTAACATGGGGTTTGGCACAGTAGCGTGAGAGAAATCAAAGCGTTGTCTTCGTACAGAGAAGCGGCAACCGCTTCTCTGCGCTAAGGTCAGTAGATTTCCGGCACCACCATGTTGTCCGGCACCGGGCTACGGTGGTATTCCGGGCTGCGTTTGCGCTGCGGCAGCGTGATGACGTTGCCTTCGGCCTCCTCATAAGGCACCTGCTGCAGCAGGTGAGTGATGCAGTTCAAGCGGGCCTTTTTCTTGTCGACGCCCTGAACTACCCACCAGGGTGCCTCGGCAATGTTAGTGCGCGCTAACATGATCTCTTTGGCTTCGGTGTAGTCTTCCCAGCGGCGGCGGCTTTCCAGATCCATCGGGCTGAGCTTCCACTGTTTGAGCGGATCGTGAATGCGGCTGAGGAACCGCAGCTCCTGCTCGTCATCGGTGATCGAAAACCAATATTTGACGATTTGGATGCCGCTGCGCGTCAGCATTTTTTCGAATTCCGGCACGCTGCGGAAAAACTCCTCATACTCTTCGTCGCTGCAAAAGCCCATCACGCGTTCCACGCCGGCGCGGTTATACCAGCTGCGGTCGAACAGCACCATTTCGCCGGCGGCGGGCAGATGCGCGATGTAACGCTGAAAATACCACTGGGTGCGTTCGCGATCGTTTGGCGCCGGCAGCGCCGCCACGCGGCAAGTGCGCGGGTTGAGGCGCTGGGTGATGCGTTTGATCACGCCACCCTTGCCGGCGGCGTCGCGGCCTTCGAAGATGATCACCAGCCGGTGGCCGGTGCGCATCACCCAATCCTGCAGCTTCACCAGTTCGCCCTGCAGGCGTAGCAGTTCGCGGAAGTATTGTTTGCGCCAGGCTTTTTTCGCGTCGCTGTCGACTTCTGCCGCGTCGAAGCGCAGGTCGTCCAGCTCCATTTCCAGCTCTTCATCGTAGCTGTCGTAAAATTCTTGCAGCAGGCGCTGGTTGAAACCGTCATCGCGGTTGAATTCATGCATGGTCATCAGATTTTCTCCGTATCAGCCCGGTGTTAGAAATGGTTGAAGATCCAGTACAGCACCGCCGACAGCAGCACCGAGGCCGGCAGCGTCAGCACCCAGGCCATCAGTAGATTACGCAGGGTGGCCATCTGCAGGCCGGAGCGGTTGGCGGCCATGGTGCCGGCGATGCCGGACGAGAGTACGTGCGTGGTCGAAACCGGCAAACCGAAGGCGTCGGCCGCGCCGATGGTGGTCATCGCCACCAGTTCGGCGCTGGCGCCCTGGGCGTAGGTCAGGTGCGATTTACCGATCTTTTCGCCCACCGTCACCACGATACGGCGCCAGCCGACCATGGTGCCGAGCCCCAGTGCAATCGCCACCACCACTTTCACCCAGAAGGGAATGAAGCGGGTGGCGTTATCGAGTTCACCCTTCAGCGCGTCGAGGTTGCGCTGCGCATCGGGATTGATCTGCAGCTGACGCTCTGCTTTGAGGTGCTTGATGGTCTCGGACGCCAGGTACATGTCGTTGCGGGTGTTCGACACCGCCTGCGCCGGGATCTTGTCGACCGAGCCGTACTGACGGATTTGATCGCCGATCGCGCCGGCCAGCTGCGCCAGCGCCGGTACGACTTCCGGCGTCAGTTCGCTGGTGCGCACATAGCCGGTCAACACCTCACGCGGCGGGGTTTGGCCGCCGGCCGGGAACTGGCGCAGCAGCTCGTTTTTGGTCACCTCCGCCAGCGCCGCCACCCGGGGGATCTGCTCCGGCGGCATCGAACGGTTCAGGGCGTAGGCGATCGGCATGGTGCCCACCAGGATCAGCATGATAAGGCCCATGCCTTTCTGCCCGTCGTTGGAGCCGTGGGCAAAGGAAACGCCGGTGCAGGTGAGGATCAGCAGCCCGCGGATCCACAGCGGCGGCGGGGTATTGCCTTTAGGCGCGCTGTACAACTGGCGGTTCTTGACGAACAGCTTTAGCGCCAGCAGCAGCAGGCCGGCGAACACGAAGCCGATCACCGGCGACAGCAGCAGCGCATAGCCCACCTTGATCGCCTGGCCCCAGTCCACGCCGCTGGTGCCGGTGCGGCCGTGGATCAGGGCATTGGCCACGCCGACGCCGATAATCGAGCCGATGAGCGTATGCGACGACGAGGCGGGCAGCCCGAGCCACCAGGTGCCGAGGTTCCAGATGATGGCGGAGAACAGCAGGGCGTACACCATGGCGAAACCGTTGCCGGTGCCGGCTTGCAGGATCAGCTCGACCGGCAGCAGTGAAATGATGCCGAAGGCCACCACGCCGCTGGAGAGCAACACGCCGAGAAAGTTGAAGAAACCGGACCACACCACGGCGACCATCGGCGACAGCGAGTGGGTGTAAATCACCGTCGCGACCGCATTGGCGGTATCGTGGAAGCCGTTGACGAATTCAAAGCCCAGCGCGATCAGCAGCGCCAGCCCCAATAATAAAAACGGAATGTAACTGGTATAGACGGCGCCGGCATCGCTGACGTCGTTAAATAAGTTCACTCCGGCAAACGCGATCCCCAGAATTAATAAGAAAACAAAAAAAAGAACAGTGAGTCGACTGTTCTTTTGATGCAGCTTGGGCAGGCTGGATGCGGCCGGCACACCCGTTTGAACGGCGCTGTTATCGCTCATAATGACCTTCCTGAAAGGATTGAATGCGGTAGCTGTCGCCTGAAAAGTATTCTGAATGAATGTGGCCTTTTTATGACGAAAATATTAATCATCGGGAACGGCGAAAATCATTAACGCCGATAAATAAAGATTGTTATAACAGCGGGGAAGGTCTTGGGTTAACGGCAACAGGCAGGATATGGCGTTATGGTGCAACGGTTAGCGGAAAAGATGCACAAGCTGGATTTTGATGATGAGGTGACCGGGCTGATCTACGGCCATGTGTTCCGCTCCGGTGAGGCGCCGGCGCGCCTGAACTCGCAGCAGGTTTGTCAGGCCTACCAAGCGTTGCCGCCCGGCGACGGTTTTGTCTGGCTGCACCTCAATCTCAACCACGCGGCGGCGGAGAAGTGGTTGAAAAACCATTTCGCCATTTCCGATTTTTTCTTTCACGAGATCCGCCACGGCTCCCACACCACGCGCATCGAGCGCCAGGGCGACGATCTGTTCGCCGTACTCAACGACGTGATTTTCCACCCCGAGGACAGTAATCCGGAAACGGCGACGCTGTGGCTCTATTGCTGCCGTGGGCTGGTGGTCACCGTGCGTCACAAACCGGTGCGACTGATTGAACGGCTGCTCGGCCGCCTGACGGCGCTGCAGCTGGCGTCGTCTACCGAGCTGCTGGCGCACCTGCTGGAAGAGCAGGAGGACGTGCTGGAGCAGGTGGTGCGGCAGGCCAACCAGTATGTCGATACCATCGAGGATCGTCTGCTGACGAGCCGCGTTAAACGCAACCGCGCCGAGCTGGGGCGCATGCGCCGCATGCTATTGCGCTTTCAGCGCCTGTTGGCGCCGGAGCCGGCCGCGCTGTTTCGCCTGTTGAACCGGCCGCCGAGCTGGCTGAGCCGTGAGGTGGTGCAGGATCTGCGGCAGTTTACCGAAGAGTTCACCGTGGTGTTGAACGATCTCGCCAGCCTGACCGAACGCATTCGGCTGCTGCAGGAGGAGCTGAGCGCCAAGCTGATGGAGCAGAATAACCGCACGCTCTATACGTTGACGGTGATCACCGTGCTGGCATTGCCGATCAATATCGTCGCCGGTTTCTTTGGCATGAACGTGGGGGGGATCCCGCTGGCCAGCAATCACCACGGTTTTATCCTGCTGGTGTTGCTGGTCGGCAGTTTCACGCTGATCGCCGGTTATCTGGCGTTCAGGCGCAGGGACGAGTCGTAATTACAGGCGGGCGCGGTACTCTTCTTCCAGCCGGGCATGGGTGCTCCAGAACGGCTGCGGCGCCCGATCGTGCAGGCGATCCAGCAGAATATCCAGATGAGTGTGCCAGCCGCCGGCGACGCTGAGCATCTCGTCGCGGTTGGCCAAGCGCCGGTGGGTGACCGTCAGCAGCACCGCGTTTCCCTGCTCCGTCAGTTCGAAGGTCACTTCGGAAGGGCGCCCCTGATCCTGTTCGGCCCAGGTAAAGCTCAGCAGGCGCGGCGGGAACAGGCAGGTGATGTGGCCGCGGTTGCTGACACAGCCGCCGTGCTGTTTGTACTTGGCCGGCGGTTGCTCGTGCTCGCCGGCCAGATCGGAGTTGCGAAACTCCAGCTCCAGCGGTGCGCCGTTTTCCAACTTCATGGCGCCGGACGCCAGCCAGGTGGCGCGCTTGTCGGATTCGGTCAGGTAAGCCCACACCCGCTCGATGGGCCCGGGCAGCAGCCGCTGGATGCGCAGCGTGCCGGGTTCGATAATTATGCCGTAATCATTCATGGTTCACTCCTTGGGAGGAAGCTGTTCGGGCTGTAGCAGCGCCTGTTCGAGCGCATCCAGCCGTTCAGTCCAGAAATGTTCATAGGTTTGCAGCCAGTGCATGGCCTGCGCCATAGGCTCGGGTTCGAGCCGGCAGATATGGTTTCTTCCTTGCACGGTGCGTTGCACCAGGCCCGCATGTTCCAGTGCTTTCACGTGCTTGGAGGCGCCGGCGAACGACATCTGCAACGGCGCGGCCAGTTCGCCGATGCTGCGCTCACCGCCGGCCAGCGCGCGTAACATCGAACGGCGGGTCGGGTCGGCCAGCGCATGAAAAATGGCGTCCAGCTGTGAGGAAGATAATTCAACCATATGGTTGAATATAGAACAGGTGGGCTAATATTCAACCGTTTTGTTGAATATTTTTTTGCCCCGGCGAGAAACCGGGGCGAGGATCAGGCGCAGGTGTGCGCCAGCAGGGCGTTGAGCAACACGTCGGCGCCTGCGGCGGCCCAGGAGGGGGTGATATCTTCCCGCTCGTTGTGGCTGATGCCGTCCACGCAGGGAATGAAAATCATGGCGGTCGGGGCGACGCGGTTAAGGTAACAGGCATCGTGGCCGGCGCCGGAAATCATGTCGCGATGGCGATAGCCCAATGCTTGCGCGGCGTGGCGTACGCTGTCGATGCAGCCCCGATCAAAAGCGATAGGGGGATACTGGAAGATGCGGTCGGCGCGGGCGGTCAGACCGTCGCCGTTGACGTGGTTTACCGCCGTCAGCAGACGCTGCTCCATCTGCTCCAGGGTAGACTCTTGCGGATGGCGGAATTCGACGCTGAAAAAGACGCGCCCCGGCACCACGTTGCGTGAATTGGGGGTAATTTGCGCCATGCCCACCGTGGCGCGCGCATCGGGCGCAAAATCCCAACCGATGCGGTTGACCGCCGTGACCAGCGCCGTAAAGCCCAGCAGGGCGTCGCGGCGTCGATCCATTGGCGTGGTGCCGGCATGGGCGCTGAAGCCGACGACCTCCAGCTCATACCAGCGCTGCCCTTGTGCGGCGGTCACCACGCCGATGTCGAGATGTTCCGCTTCCAGAATCGGCCCCTGTTCGATGTGCAGTTCGAAGGCCGCGTGGATCGGCGTGCCGCCCACCGGGTGCTCGCCGGCGTAACCAATGCGTTCCAGTGCGTCGCCAAGGCTGACGCCGTGCTCGTCGCGGCGCGTCAGGCCGTATTCCAGGTCGAATACCCCGGCGAACACCCCGGAGGCGATCATCGCCGGCGCAAAGCGTGCGCCTTCTTCGTTAGTCCAGTTGATCACTTCAATCGGGCGTTCGGTGACGATCTGCCGATCGTTAAGGGTACGAATAACCTCCAATCCGGCCAGCACGCCGTAGATGCCGTCGAAACGGCCGCCGCGGGGCTGCGAGTCGCCGTGAGAACCGGTGACGACCGGCGGCAATTCGGGGCGCGCGCCTTCACGGCGCAGGAACATGTTGCCCATCCGATCGACGCGCACGTTACAACCTGCCTCCAGCGCCCAGGCGCGCAGCTGCTCGCGCGCTTGGCGATCTTCTTCACTCAGCGCCAGCCGTGTGACGCCGTTATCGGCGATGGCGCCGAACTGCGCCATCGCGTGCAGGCTTTGCCACAGGCGCTCGCCGTTGACCCGATACGTCATTGTTCTTCTCCCGACGTTTTGGCGGTGTAGCGAAAATCGCAGCAGGGGGCGCCGGACATGATGGTTTGGCTGCGCTGCAGGTCAACCTCTGGGGCATAGCCGACGATGAACTGGCTGTCGCGGGCGCAGGAGAGCAGGTGGCCGATCTCCCCCAGCCCCATCTCGTGATACATCTCGGCGTAGCGGCAGCGGGTGACGTTATAGTCGAAGTGCTGCGCATCCTGGTTGATCACCTCGACGCGCAGCGCATCGTCTTTTTCCCACAGGTACTGCAAGGCGGCGAAGCTGCGCAGATCCGCGCCGTTCGGTTCCTGGGCGGCGAACTGTTTGCCCGCCTCGATGGCGGCATTCTCGATGGCTTCGCCGATCACCGCCTGGGCGCGCGCCTTGCCGATTTCACGCACCAGAATCTGGTAGATCGGCTTGATGATCTCCGCCTCGATCTTTCTGCGGGCCAAAATGCCCAATTCGTTTTTTGCACAGCTCATCGCCTTGCTCCTCTTGATTTATTGTGACTTGGCGCCGCCCAACACGGTTTGCGGCTGCCATTTGCCGTCAACCACCCGGTACAGGGTGAAGCTCGGCTGTTGCAGGTTGCCTTGCGCATCGAAGGCGATGTCGCCGGTGACGCCCTGGTAATGTATGGCGCGCAGTTTCGGCAGATAATCGGCCGGATTGGCCGAATCGGCTTGCTCAATGGCGGCGATCAGCACCCGGGTGGCGTCGTAGGCGAAGGGCGCATGCAGTTCGATGTGGGTGTGATAACGATCGCGGTAGGCTTGTTCAAACGCCTTGCCGCCCGGCATCTGTTCCAGCGGCAGCCCCGGCTCCAGCGCGACGACGCCTTCGCCTTCCCGCTGCGCCAGCGTCAGGAAGGTTTGGCTGACGAAGCCGCCGGCGCCCATCAGCTGCGCGTTCATGCCCAGCTGTTTCAGCTTGCGTGCCAACGGCGCCGCTTGAGAATCCACGCCGCCGAAGAAAATCAGATCGGCGTTTTTACTGCGCACGGTGGTCAGCACGGCGCTGAAATCGACGGTCTTGTCATCCACATACTCGCGGGTGACCGGCTGCACGCCCTGGGCCTGCAGCGATTTGATAAACTCGTCCGCCAGCCCCTGGCCGAAAGCGGTGCGATCGTCGATTACCGCGATACGCTTGGCTTTCAGCGTTTTCACCGCATATTGCCCGGCGTAGTTGCCGCCGTCGTCGTCGTGGCCCATCACGCGGAAGCTGGTGTCAAAGCCTTGCTGCGTGTAGCCGTGACCGGTCGCCACCGGCGCCACCTGAGCGATGCCGGCGTCGTGGTAGATGCGCGCCGCCGGGATGCTGGTGCCGGTGTTCCAGTGGCCGACCACGCCGGCGACGCCTTCGTCGACCAAGCGCTGCGCCACGGCCACGGCGGTGCGCGGGTCGGACTGATCGTCCTCGGACAGTAATTTGAAGGTGACCGGTTTGCCGTTCAGCGTCGGTTTCTGTGCGTTAGCGTCGGCGATCGCCAGCCGTGCGCCGTTTTCGAGATCTTTGCCGATGCGCGCGGAAGGGCCGGTCAGCGGCCCGGCCAGGCCGATCAGCACGGTGTCGTCCGCCAGCGCCGGGAGGCTCAGGATCATTGTCATGGCGGCCAGCGCCAACGGCTTGATGCGAATGTTCTGCTGCATGTCATACTCCTGGTGCGGTTAAAGGTAACAACGGTTATTCACCCAAATAGATCTGTTTGATTTTTTCATCGTCCAGCATGTCGGCGGAGCGGCCGCTGTGGCTCAGGCTGCCGCTGTCCAATACGTAGGCGCGATCGGTGGACGCCAGCGCCAGGCGGGCGTTCTGCTCGACCAACAGCAGCGTGACGCCGTCACGGGCTAACTGCTTGATGACCGAGAAAATGGCCTCCACCACAATCGGCGCCAGCCCCATCGACGGTTCGTCCAATATCAGCAGCCGCGGGCGGCTGAGCAGCGCGCGGCCCATCGCCACCATCTGTTGTTCACCGCCGGAAAGCAGCCCGGCCGGTTGATGCAGGCGCTCGCTCAGCCGTGGGAAGGTGGCGCACACGCGTTCGAAATCTTGCCGCACCGCCGATGCGTCACGCCGCGCATAGGCGCCCAGCTGCAGGTTTTCTCGCACCGTCAGGCGGGTGAAAATGCCGCGTCCCTCCGGCACCATCACCAGCCCCTGTTGCAGCAAGCGGTGCGGCGGCATGCCGCGAATCGAACGGCCGTCGAACAGGATGTCGCCCTCAAACGGCTGCAGGCCGGTCAGCGCCCGCAGGCTGGAGGTTTTGCCCGCGCCATTGGCGCCGATCAGCGTCACCTGTTCGCTGGCGTTCACCGTGAAATCGATGCCTTTGACCGCATGAATGCCGCCATAAGACACTTTGAGTCGTTTAACGCTCAGCAGGGCTTCAGACATGCGCGCCGCCTCCCAGATAGGCTTGAATGACCGCCGGTTCGCGCCGCACCTGCGCCGGTTCGCCTTCGGCGATCGCTTTGCCGTAATCCAGCACCGTCAGCCGATCGCACAGGCCCATCACCAGCTTGACGTCATGTTCGATCAGCAGCAGCGTTTTGCCGCTGTCGCGGATGCGCAGCAGCAGTTCGCGCAGCGCCACTTTTTCTCCGGCGTTCATGCCGGCCGCCGGTTCGTCCAGCGCCAGCAACCGGGGCTCGGTCGCCAGCGCGCGGGCGATCTCCAGCCGCCGCTGATGGCCGTAGGCGAGATCGCCGGCGCGGTAATGGGCGAATTGGCTGATGCCGACGTACTCCAGCAGCGCATGAGATTTATCGCGCACCGCCTGTTCCTCCTCCCTGGCGCGACGGTGCCGGGCGATCGCCGCCCACAGGCCGTTGCGGGTGCGCACGTGGCAGCCGACCATCACGTTTTCCAGCACGCTCATTTCATTGAACAACCGCAGGTTTTGGAAGGTGCGGGCAATGCCGGCCTGCGCCACTTTGTCGATCGCCTGGGGCTTATAGCGCTGGCCCGCCAGGCGGAATTCGCCCGCGTCGGCGCGATACAGGCCGGTGATCAGATTGAAGCAGGTGGTCTTACCGGCGCCGTTCGGCCCGATCAGGCCGTAGATTTCCCCCTGGCGGATGCTCATGCTGACGTCATCCACCGCCGTCAGGCCGCCGAAACGTTTGCTGACGTGATTTAAAGCGAGCAGTGGCGTCATGCGGCGGTCCTCCCAGCATGGCGAGCCGGCCACAGGCCCGCCGGGCGATACAGCATCACCAGGATCAACGCCAGGCCGTAAAACAGTTGGCGAATGATTTCCGGGTCGATCAGCACCTGACCGAACAGCGCCTGCTGCAGCGGCCCCATGCTGCTGCGCAGCAGCTCCGGCAGGGCGGCCAGCAGCAGCGCGCCCAGGATCACGCCGGGGATGTGCCCCATACCGCCGAGCACCACCATCGCCAGCACGGCGATCGATTCCTGCAGGGTGAACGATTCCGGCGACACGAAGCCTTGAAACGCGGCGAACAACGCGCCGGCCACGCCGCCAAAGGTGGCGCCGATGGCGAAGGCCAGCAGCTTGAAGTTGCGGGTGTTGATGCCCATCGCCCGCGCGGCGTCCTCGTCTTCGCGGATCGCCGTCCACGCGCGGCCGATGCGCGAGTTTTGCAGCCGCAGGCTGATGAACAGGATCGCCAGCAGCAGCGCGGCGAACAGGTAGTAATAGAGGTACAGGCCGGAAAAACGCACGCCGAACCACTCGTGCATGCCGGAAAACTTCAGGCCGAACAGGCTGACCGGATCGACGCCGGAAATGCCTTTGGGGCCGTTGGTGAGGTTGACCGGGCGATCCAGATTGCGCATCAAAATACGCACGATTTCGCCGAAACCGAGCGTGACGATCGCCAGATAGTCGCCGCGCAGCCGCAGCGTCGGCGCGCCGAGCAGGATGCCGCACGCCGCCGCCAGCAGCGCCGCCAGCGGGATCAGCCCCAACATCGCCAGGTGCAGCCCGTCGGGGAACCACTGCAGCAACAGCGGAAATTGCTGCGTCAGATGCGGTGACGACAGCAGCGCGGCCAAATAGGCGCCGACGGCGTAAAAGGCGATAAAGCCCATGTCCAGCAACCCGGTCATGCCCACCACGATGTTCAGCCCGAGCGCCAGCATCAGGTACAGCAGGGCGAAGTCGACGACCCGCACCCAGTAGTTGCCGCCGGCGGCGCCCGCCACCCAGGGCGCCAGCAGCAGCGCGAGAATGAACAGCGTCAGCCCCAGCCTGGCGCGACGCGGCGTGGCCAGAGGAACGGGGGGAGTCAAAACGGTCATGGTGATGTCCTTATGCGCGCGTGGCGATGCGTTCGCCCAAGAGCCCGGAGGGGCGGAAGACCAGCACGGCGATCAGCACCAGAAACGCGAACACGTCCTGGTAGTTGCTGCCGAACACGCCGCCGGTCAGCTCGCCGAGATAGCCGGTGCCCAGCGATTCGAACAGGCCCAGCAGCAATCCGCCGAGCATCGCGCCGCGCAGGTTGCCGATGCCGCCGAGCACGGCGGCGGTAAACGCCTTGATGCCCGGCAGAAAGCCCATCGAGAAACCGGCGTTGCCGTAGTTGCTGGCCATCATGATGCCGGCCACCGCCGCCAGCGCGCCGCCGAGCGCAAAGGTCAGAACGATGATGCGGTCAGGACTGATGCCCATCAGGCCGGCGACCTGCGGGTTTTCCGCCGTGGCGCGCATGGCGCGGCCGAAACGGCTGTGTTCGACCAGCAGCCAGAGGCCGGCCATGACCGCCACGGCCACCACCAGCGTGACGATCGCCGTGCCGGTGATCACCGCTGGCGCATGCCCGCCGCTGCCTGCAGTCAGGGCGATGGGGGTCATTGGCAGCAGCTGCGGAAACATCAGGGGATTGCGTGACCAGATCAGCATCGCCAGGGTTTGCAGCAGCAGCGAGACGCCGATGCCGCTGATCAGCGGAGCCAGGCGCGGCGCAGTGCGCAACCGGCGGTAGGCGAGACGCTCGATCGCCATCGAGGTAATGGCGCAGACCGCCATGGCGAACAGGGCCGCCAGCAGCAGCGTGGCGTACGGCGATAACGCGGGAAAGTGGTGTTGCAACACGCCGATCGCCGACAACGCGCTCAGCGCACCGACCATCAGCACGTCGCCGTGCGCGAAATTGATGATGCGCAGGATGCCGTACACCATGGTGTAACCGAGCGCGATCAGCGCATAGATGCTGCCGAGCATCAAACCGTTGACGGTTTGCTGTACCAGCGTATCCATAAGGAGAGTCCGGAGATAATGAGTCAGGAGGCTCACAGTAGAGAATTTAAAAAAATTGTAAAATACGGAAAAATACTTTCTTATACAAAAAACGAGTGATTTTAATACGTTGATTTTTATGTATATTAAACCCATCCCTTCAGTGTCGATTTCCCAAAAATAGTCAATATATGAAAAAAACAGAACAGTACGATGAGCCATTGCCGATGCTGCCGAACGATCCGCCGCTGCGCGCCGTGCGGGCGTTCGAAGCCATCGCGCGCCTGGGGGGCATCAGCGCGGCGGCTAACGAGCTGATGATTTCGCCTTCGGCGGTCAGTCATCAACTCAAAACGCTGGAGGCATTTTTGCAGATGCCGTTGACCGAACGGCAGGGGCGTAACCTGGTGCTGCGCAGCGAGGGGCGGGAGTATTACCGTTCGATTCGCTCGGCGTTCAACGTGCTGCGCCAGGCGACCGAACACGTGCGCGAGCAGTCCGCATCGCGGCAGGTCACCATCAGCCTGATCCCGCTGTTCGGCATGGGCTGGTTCATTCCGCGGCTGCGTGGCTTTTTGCGCGAAAATCCGGATATCGACATCAATGTGGTTTACGCCAACCACCGCAATTACCTGAGCGACGCCGCCGATCTGTCGATCCGCTTCGGGGTTGGGCAGTGGACCGGCTATCGCAGCGAAAAGCTGATGTCTGGCCAAATGGTGCCGGTGTGCAGCCGGGCATTCAGTAAACTGCACGGTTTGCTGGATACGCCGGATCAGCTGGCGACGCTGCCGCTGCTGCACGACGAGGAGCGCAATACCTGGATGCAATGGTTTCAGCTGGCCGGCGTTAAACGCCCGCTGCGCAGCATCGGGCCGATGTTTGAAGACGGATTGTTGACACTGGCGGCGGTGCAGGCGGGGCTAGGGTGCGCGTTGATGCGTGAACCGTTAATCGCCCAGTACCTTGAGAGCGGTGAGTTGATCAAAATGTTCGATCTGCCGATCGACGACGGCCGCGATTATTACCTGTGCGCTCGACTGGATAGCGAGCTGTCGCAGGAAGGCGAAAATCTGCGGCAATGGCTGCGGCGTGAGGCGGCGGCTCAGAACGTCGGGGCATAATCTACAACCAACGCGTCTTTCAGCACCTGGCGGCTTGCAGTAGAGTGCGGGTTCCTGTGTCGCGATAAGGTATGACGATGCTGTTCGATTTAAACCAGCAGGCGGCCGAACTGCCCGAGGCCTGGCGTTCTGCCGTGCTGGGCCGCGTCGGTGCGGCCAATATCAAAGTGCTGCGCATGGACGCGCGCAGCATTGCGGATGAAGTGCATGATTACAGCGAAGGATTGCTGGTGATCAGCGGCCACCTGCGGCTGCAGGTGGCGGGGGAAGTGGTGGTGGTGCGCGCCGGCCAGCTGTATCAGGCCGCGGCCGGCGTGCCGCATCGCGTGTTGCCGGGCAGCGAAGGCACGCTGGTGATTGTCGATCTGCCGGAGGATTAAGTGGCGCCCAGGACCGCCAGCGCCACCTTTACCGCTGCCAATAGCCGCTCTTCAGTGACGCCGTCACGTGCCTGAATCGACAGGCCGTGCAGGAAGACGGCGAAATAGTCACCCAGGCTGTCGGCGTCGGTATCGGCCGGCAATTCGCCGGTTTGCACCGCCTGCCGCAGCCGTTCGATGATCTGCTGCGTACGCTGCAACCGATGCTCTGCCAGCCAGGTTTTGAGCCCATCGTTTTCCGCACTGACACTGGCGGCGGCGGAGACCACCATGCAGCCCTGCGGCAGATCTGGCCGGCTGTAGAGGCGCACGGCATCTTCCAGCATACGTTGGATCGCCGGGCGAATGCCGCTTTCCTGCGCGAAGGCGCGATCGGCGAAGCCGCCTTCCTCGGTTTCGTAACTGGCGATTGCCTCGCGGAACAGCTGCTCTTTGGAGCCGAACGCCTTGTAGATGCGCGCGGAAGCAATGCCCAATTCCGCCACCAGATCCGACATCGAGGTGCCTTCGTAACCTTGCCGCCAAAATAAGTTTCGCGCCTTCAAGAGCGCCTGTTCGCGGTCGAACTCACGCGGTCTGCCAGCCATTCTCTGCTCCAATTTACCTGCCATTCAGCGACATAGGATCGCTTAAATCGGCGGGAATACCAATGTCTTTATAAATTTCGCTTGCGGTCATCGCGCCTTGCCTCTATTGTTTGTTAATCGACAACTAATAGGAGTTTACGATGAAAACCCTCAAAGGTCCAAGCCTACATCTCGCGCAGTTCAGCGATGAGACAGCGCCGTTCAACAGCCTGCCGGCCATCGCCGAGTGGGCGGCGCAAACCGGTTTTACCGCCTTGCAGATCCCGGCCTGGGATCGGCGTTTATTCGACGTGGCCACCGCCGCGGAAAGCCAAACATACTGCGACGATCTGACCGGCATGTTGGCGGAGCAGGGGTTGGTGGTCAGTGAATTGACCAGCCATATCTTCGGCCAGCTGATGGCGGTACACCCGGCTTACGATGCGCTGTTTGACAGCTTCGCGCCGCCGGCGCTGCAGGGCAATCCGCAGGCGCGCGGCGAGTGGGCGCGGCAGCAAATGCTGCTGGCGGTGAAGGCGTCGGCGCGGCTCGGGCTCAGCGAGCTGGGCACCTTTTCCGGTTCGCTGGCCTGGCCCTATCTGTTCCCGTTCCCACAGCGCCCGGAAGGATTGATCGACACCGCGTTCGACGAACTCGCCAAACGCTGGCTGCCGGTGCTCGACGCCTGCGAAGAACAGGGCATCAACCTGTGTTATGAGATTCACCCGAGTGAGGATCTGCACGACGGCGTGACGTTCGAGAAGTTTCTTGAGCGCGTCGGCAACCACCCGCGTTGTCGGGTGCTGTTCGATCCGAGCCATATGGTGCTGCAGCAGCTTAACTATCTGGAGTTTATCGATATCTATAAGGACGTTATCGGCATGTTCCACGTCAAGGACGCCGAGTTCAATCCGACCGGTCGCCAGGGCATTTACGGCGGCTATCAATCCTGGATCGATCGCGCCGGCCGCTTCCGCTCGCTGGGCGACGGCCAGGTTGATTTCAACGGCATCTTTTCGCGCCTGACGCAGTACGGCTATTCGGGCTGGACGGCATTGGAGTGGGAATGTTGCCTGAAAAACCCGCAGGACGGCGCGCGCGAAGGCGCAGCCTTCATTCGCGATCGCATTATCCGCGTCACCGACAAAGTGTTCGATGACTTCGCCGGTGCGCCGGTCAGCCCGCAGCAGATCAACGCCTTGCTCGGCATTCGCTGAGCCCAACTTTTCAGGGAGTCACCCCATGCAATATCTACAGAACGAGGTCCCGTTGGCGGATCTCGCGGCGGAACACGTCTATCTCCAGGTGAACGGCCGGCGCCTTCACTGCGTGGTGGCCGGTGAAGGGCGGCCGGTGCTGCTGATCCCCGGCTGGCCGCAAACCTGGTACACCTGGCGCCATGTGATGCAAGCGCTGGCGGCGGCCGGTTTTCAGGCGATCGCCGTCGATCCGCCGGGCATCGGCGATTCTGACAAGCCCGCTGGCGGCTACGACACCGGCAGCATCGGCGCGGTGTTGCACACAATGATGGCGCAACTGGGCCATGGACGTTACCAACTGGTTGGCCACGACATCGGCATGTGGATCGGTTACGCCATGGCGAGCGATTTCCCGCAGGCGGTGGAGCGTCTGGTGCTGACGGAGGCCGTGATCCCCGGGCTGGCGCCGCCGCCGCCGATTTTCGTTGCGCCGGAGGAGAACATCTTCCTGTGGCATTTCATGTTCAATCAACTGGCGGATTTGCCGGAGACCCTGACCCAGGGGCGCGAACGGGAGTATCTTGGCTATATCTTCAACCGCTGGTCCTATCGGCGCGATCGGGTGGCGGCGGAGGTGTATATCGCCGCCTATTCGGCACCGGGCGGCCTGCGCGCCGGATTCGACTATTACCGGGCGATCCCGGAGACCGTGCGGCAGAACCGGCTGCGCGCCGCTACGCCCTTGACGATGCCGGTGTTGACGGTGGGAGCGGAGCACGCCACCGGCGACGCGCCGCTGACGACGCTACAGGGCAATGCGCACGATCTGCGGGGCGAAACCGTCGCCGGCTGCGGCCATTTCATCACCGAGGAGTGTCATGAGGAATTTATTGCACTGATTACGTCATTCCTGGCGGGAGAGCCGTATGCCGCTTGATGAACGCATCGCCGCCTTTTTGACGGCATCGGCCGACGTGCCACCGCCCGCTTCGCTGGCGGCAATGCGCGCGGCCACGGAAACCGGTTTACGCCAGCTGCAGGGCGAGGCGGAACCGAGCGGCGGCGTCAGGGACCATACGGTGGTCGCCGCCGATGGACACCGGATTGCACTGCGCGCCTATCTACCGGTGGGGGAAAACGGCACGACCGCGCAGCCGGCGATGCTGTTCGCCCACGGCGGCGGCTGGTGCCTCGGCTCACTGGCGTTGTACGATCGGCCCTGTCAGGCGTTGGCTAACGCCACCGGCCGGGTGATCCTGTCGGTTGACTATCGTCTGGCGCCGGAATACCCGTTTCCACAGCCGCTGGAAGATGTCTATCAGGCGCTCTGCTGGGTGGCACAACGGGCGCCGCAGTTGGGGATTGACGCGCAGCGCCTGGCAGTGGGCGGTGATAGCGCAGGGGGCAATCTGGCGGCGGCGGTCGCACTGTTGGCGCGGGATCGCAGCGGCCCGTACATCGAACGTCAGCTGCTGCTGTACCCGGCGCTCAGCCGCGAGATGACGACGACGAGCTATCACGAGTTTGCCGAGGGGCACTTTCTGACGCGCGACGCAATGGTGTTTTGTTGGCAGCAGTATCTGGCCCAGCGGCGCGATCCCAGCGCCGAACCGCTGCATGCCGCCACGCTGCGCGGGTTACCGCCGGCCACCATCCTGAGCTGCGAATACGATCCGCTGCGCGATGAGGCCGAACAGTATGCGCAGCGGCTGCGTGAGGCGGGCGTGCCGGTGCGCTGCGAACGGTTGCCGGGCATGGTGCATGCCTGTATTCACATGCTGGGGCTGACCCCGGCGGCGCGGCAGCTGTTCGAACTGGCCGGTGAGTAAAAAAAAGCCCCGCATTGCGGGGCTTCTGGCTATTCATCCGCCGGGCGATTAACGGCCGGCGACGGTGACAAAGCGCGTTTCCAGGTAGGATTCGATCGCTTCGCTGCCGCCTTCGGTGCCGTGGCCGGAGTCTTTCACGCCACCAAACGGCGTTTCCGGCAGGCCGAAACCGATGTGGTTGATGCTCAGCATGCCGCTCTCCACGTCACGCCCCAGCGCATTGACGGTGGCGATGTTGCGGCTGTAAGCGTAGGCGGCCAGCCCGTACGGCAGGCGGTTGGCTTCGGCGATCGCCTCGTCATAGGTAGCGAACGGGCGCAGCAGGGCGACCGGGCCAAACGGCTCTTCCGACATGGCGCGCGCGCTCAGCGGCACGTCGCGTAGCACCGTCGGCTCGAAGAAGTTGCCTTTGCCCGCCACGCGTTTGCCGCCGGTGCTGGCCTTCGCCCCGTGGGCGACGGCATCCTGCACCAGCGCCTCGATATTGTCGACGCTGCGGCCCAGCACCATCGGGCCCATCGTCACGCCGTCTTCCAGCCCGTTGCCGAGCTTGAGCTCACGCACCGCGGCGGTGAATTTCTCCACGAAGGCCTCATAAACGCCTTGTTGGATCAGGAAGCGGGTCGGGGCGATACAGACCTGGCCGGCGTTGCGGAACTTGGACTGCGCCAGCTCTTTGGCCGCCGCGTCGAGATCGGCATCGTCGAAGATCAGCACCGGCGCGTGGCCGCCCAGCTCCATGGTGGCCTTTTTCATATGCTGGCCGGCCAGCGCCGCCAAATGCTTGCCCACGCGAGTGGAGCCGGTGAAGGAGATCTTGCGAATGGTCGGATGGGGGATCAGGTATTCCGAAATGTCCGCCGGGGTGCCATACACCAGCGCGATCACCCCGGCCGGAATACCGGCGTCGGCGAAGGCTTTGATCAGTTCAGCCGGTGAGGCCGGCGTTTCTTCCGGACCTTTGACGATGATGGAACAGCCTGCCGCCAGCGCGGCGGACAGCTTGCGCACGATCTGGTTGATCGGGAAGTTCCACGGCGTGAAGGCGGCCACCGGGCCGACCGGCAGCTTGAGGGTTTGCTGCTGTACATCGCGGGCGCGGGAAGGAATGATCTGCCCGTAGGTGCGGGTGGCTTCGCCGGCGAACCAGTCGATAACGTCGGCGGCGTTGAGAATTTCGACTTTGGCCTGCGCCACCGGTTTGCCCTGTTCCTGCGTCATGACGGCGGCGATGGCGTTGGCGCGTTCGCGCAGCAGCGCCGCGGCTTTGCGCATCAGGTTGGCGCGCTGGTGCGCGGCGGTGTCGCGCCAGACGTTAAATCCGCGCTCGGTGGCGGCCAGCGCCAGATCGAGATCCTCTGCGGCGGCATGCGCCACTTGACCAATGACCTCGTCGGTAGCGGGATTGGTGACCGGCAGGGTTTTTCCGGCCAGTGCGCTGCGCCATTGTCCATCGATATACAGTTGAGTATCCGGATACATTGTTGCCTCTTGTTTGCGGAGTGTCAGGGGCCGATGAGCTTCGCGATGCGGCCCGTCTGAAAGGGACAGGGACCTTAACCCTACGCCGAATGGCGGCGATCGTCCAGGCGAGGGGCACGAAAGGAGCAGGGCGGCTACTCAACCGGCGATGTTTTGGCTATGCTGAGCAGATTGTCAGCACGGATGAGGAGGTCGGGTGCAAGGGGTTCCACAACAGTTTCCGTTCGAGAAGGACTGCGCGCAGTTCCGGCATTTGTCGCATCTGCCCGGCGTCGAACTCTATCAGGCGCATATCGAACGCTATGCCTTCGAGCCGCATACCCACGACGCCTTCGCCATCGGCACCGTGGACACCGGGGCGGAGCGTTTTCGCTATCGCGGGGCGCAGCACCTGGCGGCGCCGGGCGCGCTGGTGCTGATGAACCCGGACGAGCTGCACACCGGCGAAGCCGAAACGCCGGGCGGCTGGTGTTATCGCATGCTCTACCTGGCGCCCGAGGCGCTGGAGCAGCTGTCCGGCGATCGGTGCCAGTGGTTTACCGATGCGGTGCGCCACGATCCGCGGGCGGCGCAGCGCCTGTCCGCCATTCTCTCCACGCTGTGGCAAACCGACGATCCGCTCACGCTCGACGGCCTGCTGTTGGAGGCGGTCGAGCTGTTGCACCCGCACATCCGTACCGGGCGGCGAGAGAAAGCCGAGGCGGCGCACCGTTTCGAGGTGGTGAAAAGCTACCTGCACGATAACTTCGCCGAGGCCGTGACCCTCAACCAGCTGGCCGATCTGGTATCGCTCAGCCCGTACCATTTCCTGCGCAAGTTCAAGGCCGAATATCACGTTTCGCCGCAGCAGATGCTGATGGCGATCCGGCTGTCGCAGGCCAAACGCATGCTGGAGCGCGGCATGCCCGCCGCACAGGTGGCGGCGGCGGCGGGGCTGACCGATCAGGCGCACCTGACGCGCGCCTTCGCCAATCGTTACGGCGTCACGCCAGTGCGTTTCCAGAAACAGGTGAAATTGGGCTAAAACAGCAACCTGCTACAATAATTCCTCCCCGCGTTTTCGTTACTCTGCCGCTGTCTTGTCGGGCGGATTGGCCGCGCCGGCCGTTTGTCGGAGTCGTTATGTTCATTGGCGTTGTGTTTGCCCTGGCCGCCGGGCTGATGTGGGGACTGATTTTCGTCGGCCCGCTGCTGGTGCCGGATTATCCCGCCGCGCTGCAGTCCACCGGGCGCTATCTGGCCTTCGGGCTGATCACCTTGCCGCTGGCGTGGTTCGATCGCCGCCGCCTGCGCAAGCTGCGGCGCCAGGATTGGCTGGAAGCGCTCAAACTGACGGCCATCGGCAATCTGCTGTACTACCTGTGCCTGGCCAGCGCCATTCAGCGTACCGGCGCACCGGTATCGACCATGATCATCGGCACCTTGCCGGTGGTGATCGCCATCTGCGCCAATCTGTTTTACGGCAGGCACGACGGGCGGCTGGCCTGGAGCAAGCTGGCGCCGGCGCTGCTGCTGATCGTCTGCGGGTTAGCGTGCGTAAACATCGCCGAACTGCGCGGCAATGCGGTGCCGATCGACGGCTGGCGCTATCTCAGCGGCCTTGGGTTGGCCGCGTTGGCGGTGGCGTGCTGGACCTGGTTTCCGCTGCGCAATTCGCGTTGGCTGCGGGATAACCCGACGCAGCGGCCGGCCACCTGGGCCACGGCGCAGGGGCTGGTGACGCTGCCGCTGGCGCTGCTGGGCTATCTGGCGGTCTGCGGCCAATTGGCGCTGAGCGAACCGGCGTTTGCCTTGCCGTTCGGCCCGCGCCCCGAGGTATTTATCCCACTGATGCTGGTTATCGGCGTGTTCTGCTCCTGGCTGGGGGCGCTGTGCTGGAACGAAGCCAGCCAGCGGCTGCCGACGGTGTTGGTGGGGCCGCTTATCGTGTTCGAAATTCTGGCGGGGTTGGCCTATACCTTTCTGCTGCGCCAGGCCTGGCCGCCGCTGCTGACATTGGCCGGCATCGTTTGCCTGATCGCCGGCGTGGTGTACGCCATGCGTATCAAGCCGCAGCCGGTGGTGGTGGCGCTGGAGGACAAGCCGAGGTGACGCCCGCCGCGAAGGCGGGCGCGAGGGTTAACGCTTGCTGTGGTGAATGATTTCTTCGGCCACGTTGCGCGGCGCTTCGGCGTAGTGGCTAAATTCCATGGTGTAGGTGGCGCGGCCCTGCGACATCGAACGCAGGGTGGTCGAGTAACCGAACATCTCGGACAGCGGCACCTTGGCGCGAATTTCCTTGCCGCCGCCGCCCGGGATCTCTTCCATACCCTGTACTAGACCGCGGCGTGAGGAGAGGTCGCCCATCACGTTGCCGGCATAATCTTCCGGCGTTTCCACTTCTACCGACATGATCGGCTCAAGGATCACCGGGTCCGCCAGGCGGCAGGCGTCCTTGAAGCCGAAGATCGCCGCCATGCGGAACGCCTGTTCCGACGAGTCGACATCATGGTAAGAACCGAAGGTCAGGTGTACCTTGACGTCCACCACCTGATAACCGGCCAGCACGCCGTTATTCAGCGCCTCAAGCACGCCTTTTTTCACCGCCGGGATAAACTCGCCCGGAATGACGCCGCCCTTGATCTCATCGAAGAACTCGAAGCCTTTGCCAGGGTCGTTGGGTTCGACGGTCAGCACCACGTGGCCGTATTGCCCTTTACCGCCGGACTGGCGCACGAACTTGCCTTCCACGTCGGTTACCCGTTTGCGGATGGTTTCGCGGTACGACACCTGCGGCTTGCCGGTGGTAGTCTCCACCCCGAACTCGCGGCGCATGCGATCGACGATGATCTCCAGGTGCAGCTCGCCCATGCCGTAGATAATGGTCTGGCCGGATTCTTCATCGGTGCGCACGCGGAACGACGGATCTTCCGAAGAGAGCCGCTGCAGCGCAATGCCCATTTTCTCCTGGTCGCCCTTGGTCTTCGGCTCGATCGCTTGGGCGATCACCGGCTCGGGGAAGGTCATGCGCTCCAGCGTGATGATGGCGCCAGGGTCGCACAGCGTATCGCCGGTGGTGACGTCCTTCAGGCCGACGCAGGCGGCGATGTCGCCGGCGTGCAGTTCGTCGATGTCCTTACGATCGTTGGCGTGCATCTGCACGATGCGGCCGATGCGCTCCTTTTTGCCCTTGATTGGGTTGTAAACGCTGCTGCCTTTGGCCAGCACCCCGGAGTAGACGCGCACGAAGGTGAGTTGGCCGACGAACGGATCGGTCATCAGTTTGAACGCCAGCGCCGAGAATTTTTCGTTGTCGTCGGCTTTGCGAGTGATGATTTCATCATGTTCACCGTGGCCTTCCATCGGCGGCACGTCGAGCGGCGAGGGCATCAGTTCAATTACCGCGTCCAGCATGCGCTGCACCCCTTTGTTGCGGAACGCCGACCCGCACAGCATCGGCTGGATTTCGCCGGCGACGGTGCGCACCCGCAGCCCGTGAACGATCTCCTCTTCGCTCAGCGGCACCTGGTTGAGGTATTTCTCCATCAGTTCTTCCGACGCTTCGGCGGCGGCCTCAATCATGTTTTCACGCCACTCCTGTGCCGAGTCGCGCAGCTCTGCCGGGATCTCTTCGAAGCTGAAGTTCATGCCCTGCGAGGTCTCGTCCCACAGAATGGCTTTCATCCGCACCAGATCCACCACGCCGCTGAAGTGATCTTCGGCGCCGATAGGGATAACGATAGGCACCGGGTTGGCTTTCAGGCGCTCGATCATCATTTTGCGCACGCGGAAAAAATCCGCGCCGATGCGGTCCATCTTGTTGACGAACGCCAGCCGCGGCACTTTGTACTTGTTGGCCTGGCGCCAGACGGTTTCCGACTGCGGCTGCACGCCGCCCACCGAGTCATAGACCATCACGGCGCCGTCCAGCACGCGCATCGAACGCTCCACTTCAATGGTGAAATCGACGTGCCCGGGGGTGTCGATGATATTGATGCGGTGCTGCGGATAATTATGCTGCATGCCGTTCCAGAAGCAGGTGGTGGCCGCCGAGGTGATGGTGATGCCGCGCTCCTGTTCCTGCGCCATCCAGTCCATGGTCGCCGCGCCGTCATGCACTTCACCCAGCTTGTGGCTGACCCCGGTGTAAAACAGAATCCGCTCGGTGGTGGTGGTCTTGCCGGCATCGATATGCGCGGAGATGCCGATATTGCGGTAACGTTCGATAGGGGTGGTGCGAGCCATAATTAACCTTTCTTAGCCGCATGAAGGAGAGCGGCTTAAACAGCATGGATAATGATGATAATCCTCATAGGGTTATCCGCCGGATTGCAGAGCCTCGCTCTGGTCACAAACTAATCGTAGTTGAAGGCGTTAGTTTTTTTAAGCGATGGCTGTGATAGATGAAAGTTTGCGCGCATAACGGCGCCGGTGCAGAAAAGGGCGAAAAAAAAGGCCCGTAACGGGCCTGTTGTCGTAGGGCGCATTCGCCGCTTATTTGCGTCCCAGCAGGAAGCCGAAAACGATGCCGACCGCTGCTGCAACGGCTACGCCGGCCAGCGGGTTGGCTTCCACCTGCGTTCTTACGCTGTCCGCTGCGTCACGGGCGGCATAGCTGGCCTGGGAGGCGTATTTGCGCGCCGCGCCGCGCACCTGATGCTCCGGCGAATCAACGGCTTTGCCGAACGCTTCTTGTACCGCGCCTGCGGCTTCATTGGCTTTGTCTTCCGCTTTACCAAACATGCTGCTCTCCTGTTCCTTGTGGGTTAACGAACACTAAGCCTAGCAGGTGAATGGCATTTTTTGCAGCATTCTGTGCGTTATAAGATCAATCTGAGCAAAGAAAAGTCTTTCCATACGCACGGCGTCGGCTTCACCCGCGCGTTTTTTTATGTTCTATTGGCTAGCGGTTTAACCGAGAATCTTTACCCTTTGACCGATTCGTTGAGTTGAAAGGACTCCCCATGTCAGTACTGCGTATTCTGGCGCTGTTCGCCGCGACTGCCGCCGCGTTGCCCGCCCTGGCCAAGCCGGTGGCTCACGGCATGGCGGTCGAGAACGGCATTCGTTGGCAATCTTGTCTCAACAGCGGTTTTCAGCGCTGGTTCGATGAGGCGCCACCGCCGGGGCTGCGCTGCGGTTACCTCGAGGTGCCGTTAGCCTACGCCACGCCGCCCGCCCATGCGGCGCAGGCGGGCGAACAGACCGTGCGTCTGGCACTGACCCTGCAGCCCGCTACCGGGCCGAAAAAGGGCAGCGTAGTGATGATCAGCGGGGGCCCAGGCCTGCCGGGCATCAACCCCTATCTGGGCAACGACGCCCACGTCGCCAGACTGCGAAAATCCTACGATATCATCGGTTACGATCCGCGCGGCGTCGGTCAGTCGACGCCGAAAATCTCCTGCCAGCTGGCCGAAGGCGACGAAACCCCGACGCCGGACGACAACGACGTGGCCGGTGCGGAGAATCAGACGCGCACCCTGATTGCCGCCTGCATCAAACAAACCGGCGCGGACGTGTTGCAACACATCGGCACCGACGAGGCGGTCAACGATCTGAACGCAATCCGCCACGCGCTAGGCGAACCGGGGCTGACGGCGGTGGCGTACTCTTACGGCACCAAGGTGGCGGCGCTGTATGCCGAACGTTTTCCGAAGAAAACGCGCGCGCTGGTGCTGGACGGGGTGGTGGATCTGGCGGAGGACGATTTCACCCAGCGCATGAACCAGGAGCGGGGCTTCCAGCAAAGCTTCCTGCGCTTCGCCGCCTACTGCGGCAAAACCGACAGCTGCCAGCTGGGCGGCGGCGCTAATCAGGCGCTGCAGCGCTATCATGCCTTACTGCGCAAGCTGCACGATCAACCGTTCGTCACTGCGGCGGGCTATGAAATCTCCGCCGACGATGTGCTGACGGTCACGCGTTCGCTGCTGCTGTGGCCGGAGCGCTGGCATGAGCTGGCGACCGTGCTGCGTCAACTCGATGCCGGCATCGCCGGGCAGCAGGTTTCCGATCTGATTGACGAAAGCTATTCGCCGGACGCCGATGACGCCCTGAACGTCATCACCTGCGCCGACGTCGCCAACCCGACAGCCGATCCGCAGCAGTTGCGCAGGCAGCGGCAGGAGATCAATACCGCTGCTTTGTACGCTCACTACCTGCCGCTACACGAGTATCCGCTGGAAATGTGCGATCTATGGCCGTACCGCGGCAAAGATCGGCCGCACACCCCGGTGGCGTCCGCCGCGCTGCCGCCGCTGCTGTTCGTCGCCCAGCGCTACGATCCGACCACGCCGTACCGCAACGCCCAGGTGATGGCCGCCGCCTTTAAAAGCCCGCTGATCACCCGCGAACGCGACGGACATACGCTGGCGCTGAACGGCATCGACAGCTGCGTTGACGAAAGCGTGGTGGAGTATCTGCTGGCGCCGAAAAAGCCGCGCCGCGACAAGGTTTGCCGCTGAGGAGGCCGGGGCAGCCCGGCCACAAGAGAGTCAGCCGGCGAAAATATGCGCCTGGCCCATCACGTTGAGATTGACTTGTGCACCGGGCCGCAGGCCTTCGCGGCTGACGGTTTTGATCTCGAGCTGTGCGCCGGTGGCCGCCATTTGCAGATTGAGGGTGGAGACGAAGCCGGCGAAATCGATGCCGGTGATCACCGCCTGGCCGCGCTGCGCCGGATCAGACAAACCGATTTGAATCTGCTCCGGGCGCAGCATGATGCGCGCTGAGCCGCTGCGTTGGCGATCGTCGACGGCGATGCGCCCCAATGCGCAGTCTGCCCAGCCCTGCGCCAGTTCGGCGGTCAGCACCAGCGTTTCGCCAAGGAAACTGGCGGTCGGTTCATCGACCGGGCGCAGATAGAGATCTTGCGGCGCGCCCACCTGCGCCAGCCGGCCGTTGCGCATCACCGCCACCTGATCGGCGAACGACAGCGCCTCGCTCTGATCGTGGGTGACCAGGATCGACGCGACTTTGGCCTCCGTCAGCAGTTCGGCCACCGCTTTGCGGGTGGCGGCGCGCAGGCCGGTATCCAGCGCCGAGAACGGCTCATCCAGCAACATCAGCCGAGGTTGTTGCGACAAAGCGCGCGCCAGCGCGACCCGCTGCTGCTGTCCGCCGGACAACTCGTGCGGCCACAGCGCGGCCAGGCGGCGATCCAGCGCTACCATTTCCATCAGCGCCTCAATACGGTGCTGTTTCTCGCGTTTGCTGCCTTTAAGGCCAAAACCGATGTTGCCGGCAACGGTAAAGTGCGGGAACAGTGCGCCATCCTGCGGGACGAAGCCGATGCCGCGCAGATGCGCCGGCACCCAGCCGCCGCCGTTGCCCATGGCTTGCCCTTGCAGCAGGATCTGGCCGCCGTCGGGGATTTCAAAGCCGGCGATGATGCGCAGCAGGGTGGTTTTGCCGGAGCCGGAAGGGCCGACGATCGCCGTGCGGCTGCCGGCGGCAACCTGCAGGTCGATGTGTTCCAGCACCCTGATGGCATTGTAAGATTTTCCGATACCGTGCAGTTCGAGCGTGCTCATAGTCCCGCCGTACGTTTAGATTGAGAGTAAAGAAGCCAGGTGAGCGGCAGCGACAGCGCCACCATAATCAGCGCATAAGGCGCGGCGGCGACATAGTCTATCTCGCTGGTCAGCGCCCAAAATCCGGTGGCCAGCGTGCGGGTGCCGTTCGGCGCCAGCAGCAGCGTGGCGGTCAGTTCATTGGCGATCGCCAGAAACACCAGCGCGGCGCCCGCAGCGGCGCCCGGCGCCGCCAGCCGCAGCGTGGTGCTCCACAGCGCCTGCGCCGGCGATTTGCCGAGGCTGCGCGCCACGTTTTCCAATTCCACCGGCGCCTGTGCGATACCGGCGCGCAGATTGATCAGCGCCCGCGGCATAAACATCAGCAGATATGCCAGCAGCAGGGTGATTTCGGTCTGGTAAATCGGCCGGAAGCTGTGAATGGTGATGGTCACCAGCGCCAGCGCCACCACGATACCAGGCAGCGAGCTGGTCACGTAGTTGCAGCCTTCCAGCACCCGATACAGCCGGGCCGGATAGCGTACCGACAGCCAGGCCATCGGAATGGCGCACAGCGTAATCAACAATGCGCCAGCGGCGGACAGCGACAGCGTTTGCCACAGCGCGGGCCACAGCTCGGCGTTACGCCACACCTCGAATCCACCCAGCCAAAGCCAGCGGGCCAGGGTGATGAAAGGCACGCCCAGCGCCAACGCGGTCAGCGCGATCGGCAGCAGCAGCGCCAGTGCGGCGAACGGCGCTGACAGGCGACGCGGCGTTTGGCTGCGGGCGCTGCCGGAACCGACGCGGGCATAGCGCGCGCGGCCGCGGCTGAGAGCCTCAAGCAACAGCAGCCCCAGGCAGCACAGCACCAACACGCCGGCCAGCATGTTGGCCGCCGGGCCGTTGAAGGTCGACTGGAACTGATCGAAGATCGCGGTGGTAAAGGTATCGAAACGGATCATGGCGTACAGGCCATACTCCGCCAGCAGGTGCAGCGCGATCAGCAACGAACCGCCCCAGACCGCCAGCTTCAGCTGCGGCAGCACCACGCGGAAAAACACCGCCGGCGGCCGGGAACCAAGCGAGGTAGCGACGTCTTCGATACCGGGATCCAGGCGGCGCAGCACGGCGGCGGCCGGTAGGTAAATGAACGGGAAATAGGCGAGCACCGAGATGAAAACGCCGGCGCCCAGGCCGTGCATCGACGGCACCAGGCTGATCCAGGCATAGCTTTGCACAAAGGCCGGCACCGCCAGCGGCGCGGTGGCCAATACCGCCCAGAGACGGCGGCCCGGCAGCGTAGTGCGTTCGGTCAACCAGGCCAGGGCCACGCCCAGCACGGCGCAGATCGGCAGCGTCAACACCACCAACAGTAGGGTGTTCAACAGCAGTTCCGCCACGCGTGGGCGGAAAACCAGAGCTTTGACCATTTGCCAGCCGGTTTCAAACGCCACGCCGATAACGAATCCCAGCGGCAACAGCGCCAGCAGCGACAGCAGCACAGCGCTGGCCACCACGATCGCCCCTGGCCGCGGGTGACGGGGGACAACAGAATAACGCCGCGCGGTCTGCGCGGCGTGGGTACTCAGGTTTGACATAACGATCAAAAACTCTCGGTTTGCCGGCGGGCCTTACAGCAGGCCGGCCTCGGTCATCAGTTCGACCACTTTTTTACTGTTCAGCTGCGCGGCGTCTACTTTCGGTGCGTCCAGATCTTTCAGCGGCACCAGTTTCGGGTTGGAGGCCGCACCGACGCCGACGGCGTATTCGAAGGCATTGTTGGTGCGCAGGATCTCCTGGCCCTGTTTGCCGGTGATCCACTTGATGAAGGCCTGCGCCTGCTGCTGATGCTTGCTGGAAGCCAGCACGCCGCCGCCGGAGATGCTGACGAATGCGCCCGGATCCTGATGTTTGAAGTAATACAGCTTGATGTTGTTGCTGTTCTCGCCGGTTTTAGCGCCGTCGACGAACGGGTAGTAATGATAGATCACGCCGCTGTCGATCTGGCCGGCATTGACCGCTTTCATCACCGTGCTGTTGCCTTTATAGGCGGTAAAGTTGGTTTTCATCGCTTTCAGCCACTCCAGCGTGGCTTTCTCGCCTTTCAGCGCCAGCAGCGCGCTGACGATCGCCTGGAAATCGGCGCCCGATGGCGAAGCGGCCCAGCGGCCTTTCCATTCCGGCTTGGCCAGATCCAGCAGCGACTTCGGCAACTGCGCGTCGGTCAGTTTGGCCGGGTTGTAGACGAACACGGTAGAACGGGCGGCGATGCCGGTCCAGCGGCCGTGGCTGGGGCGATATTGCGGCTCTACCTGGGCCAACGTCGCGGCGTCCAGCGGGGCGAACAGCTTGGCGTTATCCACCAACACCATCGCCGGGGAGTTTTCCGTCAGGAACACGTCGGCAGGCGAGGCGCTGCCTTCCTGCACCAGCTGATTGCCCAGCTCGCTGTCGCCGCCGTTGCGCAGCGTGACTTTGATGCCGGTGTCTTTGGTAAACCCGTCGACCCAGGATTTCACCAGATTTTCATGCTGGGCGTTGTAAATAACGATGCCCTGGTCGGCGGAGGCCGCCTGAGCGCCAAAGGCCAGCATCATCGAGGAGGCGAGCAGGGCGACGGGGCCGAGAGATGAAATACGCAGCTTCATGCAGTTATCCTTTTTAGCGTTCGAATGAAGAAAACGAATATCGCCTGGCAAGCGCAAGCAGGCCGATTTTAGCCAAGAACATCAATAATGATAGTGAAAACGATTCGTATTAAATTATTTTTGACGATCGCTCACAAAATGAATTGCCCTAAGGATACGTTAAGCTTCGGCTGGAATAATCTATATTGATTGCCTGAATTTATGTCACCGCCGATTCACGGCGTTCCCGGCGGCAATGCCGGTCTCCGCGTTTATCCTCGTGTTCTTTATCGTTCCGTCACCAGTACTCCTTTGATAATGAAAGAAATTCAACACCGCTTTTGGTTATGACTCATAGCGATTAATGATTTAATTTATTCCACTGCCTCATTGCATATTGAACGCGATAAAACACTCATCAGGGATATCGACGTGAAATATTCATTCAATGGCAAGAAATTGGCTGGTTTAATCATCCTGGCTTTTAACGCGACGGTCGCACAGGCGGCCGAGGTGCCGGCGGGCGCTAAACTGGCGGCGGCGCAAGAACTGGTGCGCGCCAACGGGTATGAACCGGCGACGCTGGATCCAAACCTGGCCGAGAGCAATGTGGAGTTCTACATCTTCAACGATCTGTTCGAAGGCTTGCTGCGCGTCGGAAAAGACGGCGAAGTGATCCCGGCGCTGGCACAGAAGTGGGAGCACCAGGGCAACGTCTGGACTTTCCATCTGCGGCCGCAGGCCAAGTGGTCGAACGGCGATCCGGTCACCGCCGACGATTTCGTCTACAGTTGGCAGCGCCTCACCGATCCGAAAACCGCGTCGCCGTACGGCAGCTATCTGGCTTCGGCCTACGTGCTGAACGCGGCGGCGATCAACGCCGGCAGCAAGCCGCCGAGCGAGCTGGGCGTCAAGGCGCTAGATGCGCACACCCTGCAGGTGACGCTGTCGGAGCCCAACTCCTATCTGCTCAAACAACTGGTGCATTTTCCGGTCTTGCCGGTTAACCGCAAGGTGGTGGAGCAGTACGGCAAAAACTGGACTCAACCGGCGCATTTTGTCGGCAACGGCGCGTTCCGCCTCAGCCAGTGGGTGGTGAACGAAAAGGTGGTGGTGGAACGCAATCCGCAGTATTGGGATAACGCCAACACCGTGCTCAACAAGGTGACGTTCTTGCCGATACAGGGATTCCCGGAAGTGGCGCGTTTTCGCGCCGGCGAGGTGGAATTGGGGTATACCACGCCGCCGGAGCTGTATCAGCAGCTGAAAAAAACGCTCGGTGAGCAACAGCTGGTGACCTATCCGCTGCTCTCCACCAGCTATTTCGCCTTCAACAACCGCCAGGCGCCGTTCAACGACGTGCGGGTGCGTCAGGCGCTGAATCTGGCGCTGGATAAAGAGATCATCGCCGGCAAGGTGCTGGGATATGGCCAGCAGCCGGCCTGGACCTTTACCCCAACGGGGGCGGGCGGCTATCGCCTGCAGCCCGGTGCCGCGGCCGGCTGGACGCCGGAACAACGGCACGCCCAGGCGAAGCAACTGCTGGCGCAGGCCGGTTTCAACGCCGAGCATCCGCTGCGCTTTACCGTGCTGTACAGTAACGACGCCACCATCAAGAAGATCGTCATCGCCGCCGCCGCCATGTGGAAAAAGAACCTCGGGGTAGAGGCCACCTTGCAAAGCCAGGAGCGTAAAGTGACGCTGGATAATATCAACCGCGGGCAGTACGGCGTGGCCTTTACTCGATGGCTGGCGGATTACAACGATCCGTCTACTTTCCTGAACGTGTTCCGTTCCGACAGCAGCGAAAACAGCCCCAAATACCGCAATCCGGAGTACGATCGCATTCTGCATCAGGCGACGGCGGCGCCGACACCGCAGCAGGTGCAGCAGTATTTCCAGCAGGCCGAGGCGGTGCTGGCCGTCGATACGCCGGTCGCGCCGGTGTACTACGAAGCCAACGCCACGCTGGTCAAACCTTACGTGAAGGGGATCGACTTTACCCGTCAGGGCGCGCTATACGATAAAAACGTCTACATTCTCGCGCACTGAGAAATAAAAAAACGGCTGATTTATATCAGCCGTTTTTATAGATTCACATTTAATAAAATTATCCTAAATACTCCATAAACGACGGGCAATCTTTTCTTCCCGCCGGATAAAACAACGCCTATACTGCGCCGGTAGTTTATATGCAGTATCTCGTTTGGCGAGGCTCCTATACAAACACAGGTTACTGATCTGACGACATCGAGAGATGCCCAAGGTTAAGACAGGCTTTATCGGATTAAGGTTCAGCCCAAAGTAACTTCCGAGCAACAATTCGGATACGTTGTATAGTGCTAAAACCTGGACGCGGAGATAGGCAGTCTGCACTCCCTCTGTGGTTACGCCCCTATGCGATTCGCTGTTGAAGTTCACAACAGAAATAGGGACTGACAAAATGATCAAGTCACATCAATACTCTTCTTCTCCGGCGCTGCGCGCGACTGAAACTCTCGATGAAACTTCAGTTGCCGGTTATATGAACGCCGATTTTATTACCGTTCCCGCGACGATGACGGTCACGCATGCCCGGGAATATTTACTTTCGCAGCTAAAAACGGACGAAATTCCCACCCGGGTCTTTATTACCGCGGACGACTATCATTTGCGCGGCACGCTGTCGGTGAAAAAACTGCTGCAGTGCGACGATGAGGATAAAGCGGTCGGCGTAATGATGGATTACAGCTATTTCCAGGTTTCACCCGACGACGATCGCAATGACGTGGCGCATCTGCTGGGCAAAGGCGGTTTGGACGTGGTGCCGGTCGTGGCGAACAACACGCTGGTCGGCGTGCTGGGCGAGCGCGAGATCGCTCGGCTGGTCGAAGATGAAAACACCGAAGACGCGCAGCGTCAGGGCGCGAGCCTGCCGCTGGACAAGCCTTATCTGGAGACCAGCCCGTGGGCGCTGTGGCGCAAACGCTCGGTGTGGCTGCTGATGTTGTTCGTGGCCGAAGCTTACACCGGCAACGTGCTGAAAGCGTTTGAAGATCAGCTCGAAGCGGCGATTGCGCTGGCGTTCTTCATCCCGTTGCTGATCGGCACCGGCGGCAACAGCGGCACTCAGATCACCTCGACGCTGGTGCGTGCTATGGCGCTGGGCGAGGTCAGCCTGCGCAATCTGGGCGCAGTGATCCGCAAAGAGGTCACGACCTCGCTGCTGATCGCCGTCACCATCGGTCTGGCGGCCTGGGTGCGCGCCTGGATCATGGGCGTCGGCATGGAGGTGACGCTGGTGGTCAGCCTGTCGCTGGTGGCGATCACCGTATGGAGCGCCATTGTTTCGTCGATCATCCCGATGCTGCTGAAACGGCTCGGTATCGATCCAGCGGTGGTGTCGGCGCCGTTTATCGCCACCTTTATCGACGGCACCGGCCTGATTATTTATTTCAAAATCGCCCAGCACGTCCTGGGAATTTAAACGGGTCCCGCGCTTGAAAGCGCGGGAATGTTGCCAAAAAGAGGAGGACGTTAAAAAACCATGGATACCGACCAACCCCGATATTTAACGCAAGGGGCTTTTATCGATAACATTTAACCTGAGGACAAAATAATGGGAAACATGACTATTTTTATGGGATTCCTGGCAATGATCAGCTCGCTGGGCCTGTTGGCGGCCTATATGAGCACCAAATGGGATGATTGATGAACGCTAAAGATCCGCCTAGATGCATCCTCCCCGTAACCGCTATTTATTATGGGGAGGATTTAGTGGCGCGCTGAACGCGCGGCCTGATACGGGAGTTGATAATAATGACGATTCTTATTCTGGGATTGCTCTACGCCATTTTAATGATCTCGGTGGGCGTTAATGAGATTTATTTTTATTCCACCGGAAAATCCAATTTTCTTACTAGCCTCATGCTGACATTCTCTGGCAGTATGCTGCTGATCGCCTTTGTCTGGCAATTATCCGCTAAAGTAAAAAAATAAATCACCGTCTGAATGTGAGCAGCATCATGCAGAATGAAAAACAGGCCGTGGCCAGAAACTCGATGATTGCCAGCGGGGTGCTGGCCACGGGCAAATTCGTCGCCGGCATTTTTACCGGCAGTATTGGCCTGATATCCGAAGGGATCCACTCTTTCACCGATTTTATCGCCACCAGCATCACCTGGCTGGCGGTGCGCATCAGCGATAAACCCGTCGATGACGATCACCACTTCGGCCACGGCAAAGTGGAAAACCTGGCGGCGCTGTTCGAAGTGCTGTTGTTGCTGGGCGCCGCCGGTTGGATTGTCTATGAGGCGGGCAGCAGCCTGCTCGGGCAACCGCATGAGATCGTCGCGGCGCCGGTGGTGATCGCGGTGTTGCTGATCTCCATCTGCGTCGATTTCTTCCGCGTGCGGGCGCTCAACCGCGTCGCCAAAGCCACCGACAGCGCGGCGCTGGAGGCGGATGCGCTGCATTTTTTCTCCGACATGCTTTCATCCGGCGTGGTGCTGCTGGGCATGGTGTTTGTGCTGCTAGGCTTTGGCCGTGCGGACGCCATCGCCGCGCTGATCGTCGCCGGTTTTATCTTTGTCGCCGCAATCAAGCTCGGTAAACGCTCCTTCGACTCGTTGATGGATACTGCGCCCGCCGGAGCCACCGAAGCGATTCGCGCCACGCTGGACAGCTTTCCGGCGGTGCTGGCCTGCGACAGCGTGCGCATTCGCAACGCCGGCGCCGTAATGTTTGTCGAGATCACGGTGGCGGTGTGCCGCACCTTGCCGCTGGAATGCATCGACGCGCTGAAGCGAGAAATTGTTGAGCGACTGCGGGAGCAATACGCCAGGGCGGAGTTTACCGTCATCGCGGTGCCACAGACCCGCAGCGATGAGGACATGGCGACCCGCATTCGGGCGATTGCCGCCAACCACGGCGCGCAGGTGCAGAATGTGACCTTGCAGCAGTTGCCGACGCGTATGGCGATCGGCATGGATTTGGCGGTGCCGGCCCACGTCAGCGTGGCGCAGGCGCATGACATCGCCACGGAAATAGAAGGGATCCTGCGCCAGGCGATCGGCGAAGACACTGAAATAGAGACGCACCTGGAGCCGCAGACGCCGCACTGGCTGACCAGCGAGGATGTCGATGCGGCGGAGCTGGCTGCTATTCGCCGCATCCTGCAATCGGCGCTGGAGCAGGGGGAGAATGTGCAAGACGTACACAACATCCGTGCGCGCAAGACCGACGGCGGCATCATCGTAAACTTCCACTGCCGCGTGTCGCCGGCGGTAACCATCGCCGCCGCGCACGATGCGGTCGATCGGGTCGAGCGGCGGCTGCGCGCGCTTTATCCGGCCATCACGCGCGCGATAGGGCACGTCGAGCCGATCAAGCCCGGCATTTGAATCAGCTCGGCCAACTGCGGATAGAGCACCGCGTTGGCCAGTAGCAACGGGTTGCCGCGCCGCAGCCCGTTGTTGTGCATAAAGTCATTCGCCACGCCGCCGGCTTCGCGCGTCAGCACCAGTCCAGGCAGACTGTCCCAGGCATTCATGTGCGGTTCGTAATAGCCCAGCAGCCGTCCGGCGGCCACCTGGGCGGTCATCAACGCGCCGGAGCCGCTGCGCACAAACATTCCTCCCGCCTGCAGCAGGCGACAGAGAAAGCCGCTGAATTCCGCCGCCGAGGCGCGCGGTGATATCCCGACGCCCATCACGCCATCCGCAACGCTGCGCCCGGCATGCACGCCTATCGGTTCCCCGTTGAGGAAGGCGCCGCCGCCGCGGCAGGCGCGGAACATCTCGCGGTGGTTGGGATCGTAGACCACACCGATCGTCGGCTCGCCGTCGATCACCACGCCTATCGCGATACACCAGGTATGCAACCCGTTCAGGAAGCAGGCGGTGCCATCGATAGGATCGACGACCCAAACGCAGGCGGCGTGCTCGCCGCTGCTGCCGCTCTCTTCGCCGAGAAAGCCATCCTGGGGAAACCGGCGATTGATCATGCGGCGGATCAGCGCTTCGACGCGGCGGTCGGCTTCGCTGACCACGTCCTGCAGCCCCTGTTTAAAGTCGACCGCCAGGCTTTGCCGCCGTTGATAAAAACTGAAAGCGAGATCGGCGGCGGCGCGGGCGATCTCACGCGCGAAGCGGTAGCGCGTTTCGATATCCTGTGGGGAAAGTAACGGCATGGCAGGCTCGATAACAAAGAATGAATCGACTTACTCTGCCATAAAAGAATGAACGTAATGTGTCGTTCAACGCGGCGGATAATAAAAACGTAGCAGTATCAGGGCGTCGTGGGCTGAAAGCGGTTCGGTCTTGGCCTCGGCCGGTATTATCGAGCGCCAAAACGCCAGCCCGCGCGGATTATCCTGGCTGACCGACAGCGACCAACCGCCGGGATGCTGCGCGAACAAGGAATGAGCGGCCCGTTGTCCCAGCCCGTTGCGTCGCCATTCGGGTTTGATGTAGAACTCCGCCATTTCGACGGTGGCGCTATCCAGACGCCTGACCAACGCGAAACCGGCGGTTTGCCGATCGCTCAACATCAAATAAGGGTAGCGGCCGACCTCGCGCCAGTAGAGCGGCAGATAGGGGTAATCTCCATCGGCGCCCAACTCGCGAAGGCAATCGGACAGCATGGCCGCCAGCAGTGGCCGCTGCGAGAGTGAGGCTTGCTCAAGGGAAAATGCCATGTCGCACTCCATCAAAAAACAGGCCGCCGGATGGCGGCCTGTCAAGGTTAGCCCAGATGCAACCGGGCGGTGATGTCGGCAATCTCGCGGCGCCAGCGCGCCTGAAGCTCCGGTTTCTGGTGCTTCGGCTTGCGCGCCTGGTCGGCCTCCAATTTGCTTTCGAGGGCAAACAGGGCGGTCAACAGCGCTTCTTCGCCTTCCAATCGATCGTCCGGCGTCGGGCCATCAGCATTAGCCCTGTCCGCCGTCGGCAGTGCCGGCGCTTCGCCCGCCAGGCGCTGATACACCGGCGCCAGATCGTGCCACTCCTCCAGTTTTTGCTGGTCGATCAGCCAAAAGCGGTTGCAGCTCTGTTCGATCAGCATCCTGTCGTGGGTAACCAGCATGACGGCGCCGGGGAACTGGCGCAGCGTTTCCGCCAGCTCCTCTTTGCCCGCCATGTCCAGGTGGTTGGTGGGCTCGTCCAGCAGCAGCAGCGAATGGTTGGCCAGCGTCAGACCGACGAACAGCAGCCGCGAACGCTCGCCACCGCTCAGCGAACGGATCTGCTGATGGTGGCGCAGGTAAGGAAAACCGGCGCCGATCAGCGCCATTTTCCGCTGTTCCTCGGTCAGCGGTGCAAACTGCGCCAACGCGTCGCTCAACGTGTCTTCATCGCGCAGCTGTTGCAGGCTCTGATCGTAATAGCCGATGCGCACGCGCGGATGGAACAGCGCCGGGCGCTGCGTTTGTTGCTGATACTCACGCCACAACAGGCGCAGCAGCGACGATTTACCGCAGCCGTTGCGCCCGACGATGGCGATGCGATCGCCGCTTTTCACGCGCAGATGTTCGAGGCTGAACAGCACCGGCGCATCCGGCGCCGGGCGCACCGCCCAGTGCGGCAGCGCCAGCAGGCGATCGGCATCCAGCGCTTCTCCCTGCAGCCGCAACCGCCACGGGCTGCCGGCGGTCAGGGTGGTCTGTTCTTCCTTCAACCGATCGACGCGCTTCTCCATTTGCTTGGCCTTGCGCGCCAGATCTTCGTTGTCGTAGACCTTGCCCCAGGTCGCCAGGCGTTTGGCGCTTTTTTCCACCCGGTCTATCTCTTTCTGCTCGGCGTAGCGCCGCTGTTCGTCCGCGGCGTCCTGTTCCGCCAGCGCGGTGCGCGCCGCAGAGCAGGGCAAACGGAAGAACTGCAGCGTTTTGTCGCGCAGGATCCAGGTGCAGTTAGTCACCTGATCGAGCAGGTAGCGATCGTGCGACACCAGCACGAAGCTGCCGGCCCAGCTGCGCAAGAACTGTTCCAGCCACAGCAGCGTGGGCAGGTCCAGGTGGTTGCTGGGTTCGTCGAGCAACAGCAGATCGGGTTGGCGGATCAACGCGCGCGCCAACAGCAGCCGCGTATGCTGGCCGCCGCTGAGGGTGCCGGCGGTCAACGTCCAGCTCGCCGGTTCAAACCCCAGCTCGGCCAGTAACGCTTCACAGCGCCAGCGTTCACTGAGGTGTTGGCCCACAGGCAGCCGCGCCAGCACCGCATCCAGCAGGGTGCAGGTGTGCAGCTCCGGCGGCAGGTGCTGCTCGATGCGCGCCATCAGACATTGGTGTGACAATGTCACTGAACCGGTGTGCGCAGGTAGGTCGCCGCTGAGAATTTGCAGCAGGGTGCTTTTGCCGCAGCCGTTATCGCCGATCAAACCGATGCGATCGCCTTTTTTCAGGCTGAAGGATATCTCGCTCAGCAGGACGCCGAACGCGTTGTCGTAACCGACAGATTGTGCAGACAGTAATGTGCTCATTGCTTACTCAAGAGTTACAGGCATGACAATGCCTATCGTCAAACATCGCTGACGACAACCCGGTAAGCCGGAGGGAAGATCCTGGATTTTAGTAAGCTTCGCTCAAGCTGGGTTATCGCAGCACGATACCGGTAATGCTTGAGCGGCGACGATTACCAAAGAAGTGTGAGTGAAAAACCAATTCACACGTCAGCATAGTAAGTCTCCTTTTATTCGTTGCAGGTTAATCGGTGGCTGGAGTATAGAGCGCTTTATGCCGTATCGCCAGTGTAAAAGCGCCTGAATAATCAGCAGGCTAAGGCGAGCACGGGCGCGTGGCACACAATGGGAATAATTACTGTATTTCGGCCGACATTAAGCAGCTATTATAATTAGCGTTTATGGTTAAGCGACGGTTCATCCGCCGCCTTTTCGTCTGTCTATCAGATAATGATGCTGAGCACTGAATTTATGTTAAAGCCCCGTTCGTTCCTGCTGTTGTTGTTATTGCTGTTGGGTTTGCAGCTGACGCCGCTCGGCGCCGTCGCCGCCCCCCAGGATGATCCCACCGCCGAAAGCGCGCCCGATCCCGCTACGCAGCTGAAAGCCGCGCAAAAGCAGTTGGACAGCATGAAGCAGCTGGTTTCAAAGGCTACCACCGACACCCAGCTCAGCAAGCTGCGGCTGGCGACCGACGATCTGGTCGCCAGCATGGATAAATTGTCTGCCGATCTGCAGCCGCTGCAGGAAAAGCTGCAGGCGCAGTTGGACGTGTTGGGGCCGGCCCCGGCGGCCGGCGCGCTGCCGGAAACCCCGGCTGTCGCCCAGCAGCGTAATGCGCTGAACAGCAGCAAGAAGCAGCTGGACGATGCGGTAAAACGCGCGCAGGCCATCAAGACCAGCGCTTTCGACCTGGGGCAGCAGATCAGCGATCTGCGCCGGGTAGCGTTTAAAACCCAGCTGGCGCTGAACACCGGCAGCATTTTGGGCGTCAAGTTCTGGACGCCGGTGGTGCAGCCGTCAGCGGATGACGTGCAGCGGCTGGACCAGTTCAACGCCGAGATGAAAGCGGCCTGGGACGCCAGTTGGCAGGACGAATGGCGGTACGGCACGCTGGCGTTGCTGGCGCTGGCGGTGATCGTCTGGTCCTGGGGGCGCTATTTGTCCGAGCGTTTCCTCGCCTGGGTCAGCATTCGCTTCCTGCCGGACGGGCGCCTGCGCCGCAGCTTTATGGCGATCATCACCGTGGCCGTGACGGTGTTCACTACCTCGATCGCGCTGAATTTGCTGTATTACGTTTTTATCCGCGTGCAGCCGCTGCCGGTGATGCTGGAAGACTTCGCCGAAGGCTTTAACCGTCTGGGGATTTTCTGCGCGCTGATCGCCGGGCTGGGGCGTGCGGCGCTGTCGCTGAATCGTCCGTCGTGGCGTTTGGCTTCGCTGGACAATGAAGTGGCCGCCGGGCTGCGTTACTTCTCGCCGCTGCTGGCCGGTCTGGCGCTGGCGTTCGGCACCGTTGAGCTGATCAACAACGTCGTCAGCGCCTCATTGGCCACCACCATCTTCGGCAACGGCCTGGTAGCGGGATTGATCGGCATGGTGCTGCTGGCGGCGCCGCTGCGCGGCCAGCGCATTCGTCGCCGCCTGGAGCAGCAGGGCGCGCACCTGGAAAAACGCACGCTGGTCGGCGGGCTGGTGCATATCGTCACCCTGGTGTGTTCGGTGGTGATCCTGCTTTCCTTGCTTGTGGGTTACATCGCCTTCGCCCGCTTCCTGACCTACCAGCTGATCTGGGTGGTGCTGGTGCTGATGGCGTTCTACTTCATGGTGTTATTCGCCACTGACCTGTGCGCCGCGCTGTTTTCGCCGCAGACCGTCAGCGGCAAGATGCTGAAGAAAACGCTCAGCTTCAAGGATCGCCATCTGGAACAGGTGGCGATCATCACCACCGCGCTGGCCAAATGTTCGCTGTTGCTGTTGATGATCGTCGCGTTGTTCAATGGCTCGTTCGGCAGCACCACGCCGGGGTCGTTGATGGAGAAAATCGTCTCGATCCTGACCGGCGAAGGCTTGCAGCGTTTCAACATCGTGCCCGGCAACCTGCTCAACGCCGTGATCTGTCTGGCGATCGGTATCTACATTCTGCGCGCGGTGCGGCGCTGGCTGGGCTCTGAGCTGCTGCCGAAAACCATTTCGGACGTCGGCATCCGGGCCTCGCTGGTGACGCTGTTCAGCAATATCGGTTATGTGCTGGTGATTCTGATCACCCTGGCGGCGCTCGGCATCCAGTGGAGCAACCTGGCGTGGATCGTCAGCGCCTTGTCGGTCGGTATCGGTTTCGGTTTACAGGAGATCGTGAAGAACTTTATTTCCGGCCTGATCCTGCTAACCGAGCGCCCGGTGAAGGTCGGGGATATGATCGGCATCGGCGGCGTGGAAGGCGACGTGCGGCGCATCAACGTGCGCGCCACCGAAATCCAGCTCAGCGACCGCTCCACCATGATCGTACCGAACTCGCAGCTGATCTCGCAGAACGTGCGCAACGCCACCATGGGCAACGCGCAAGGGGTAGTGACCATCGCGCTGACGTTCCCGACCTCGATCGATCCGGAGCAGGTGCGCAATATCTTGCTCAGCGCCTATAACGAGTACGAAACCATTCTGGAGACGCCGGCACCTTATGTGCGCTTTAGCCAGCTGGGGCCGGACGGTATTATCCTGAGCGTGACCGGCTACGTGCCGAGCCCGCGCATGGTCGGCGCCACCAAGAGCGAACTGCTGTTCAATATCCTCAAGCTGCTGCGCGCGCAGGAAGTGAGCCTGTCCAGCCCGCAAGAAGTGGTGTTTATGAAACAGCAGGCGACGCGGTATCAGGCCAACGAAGAGGAACACTCCTCCTAATCCAGCCCTGAGGCGGCGGGCCGTTAAGTGACGGCCCGCCGAACGTGGCTAGTACATCGACGGCTCCACCGATTGCGAGCAGTCGCTGTTGGCGCTGGATTTGGTGCAGGTGTAAGGCTCATTCGGCGATGCCGAAGGCGCATTCGATGGGCCGCCGCCTCCGCCGATACAACCGCTCAGCATCAGCATCAAAAACACGAGAATTATCTTCTTCATCTCACCGTCCTCCATTGCGATTCCTCCCTTAAGTATATGTCGGGAAAGCGAACGGCACCGCTCACCGGTGCAATCTATACTCCTTTGATAACGTTTCGGCGCACAACGGCGGCGAACGAGGAGGGAAAGATGCAAACCGACGACGATTTGACCCACTTTGCCGCGCAGGGTGCGCCGCCGTTGCCGCCCTTTACCAAGCAGGGTGATGTCGAACATGACGGCGCGCGCATCTGGTATGCGGCCTATGGCGCGGATCCGACGGTGATCCTGCTGCACGGCGGCCTAGGCCACAGCGGCAACTGGGGGTATCAGCTGCCGACGCTGCTGGCCGCCGGGTACGGCGTGCTGGTCATCGACAGCCGCGGGCACGGGCGCAGCACTCGCGACGCCCGGCCGTATCGTTACGCTCGCATGGCCGATGATCTGTTGGCGGTGATGGACGCGTTGCGGATCCCGCACGCCGCGCTGGCGGGCTGGAGCGATGGCGCCTGTGTTGCGCTTATCGCTGCCCATCGGGCGCCGCAGCGGGTGGACGGCGTTTTTTTCTTCGGTTGCAATATGGACGCCAGCGGCGTTAAACCGCCCGCGTCCAACCCCATCGTGGAGCGCTGTTTTGCGCGTCATGCGCAGGACTATGCCGCCTTGTCGCCGACGCCGGAGGAGTTCGACGCGTTCGTCGCTGCCGTGAGCCTGATGATGAGCAGCCAGCCAGACTACCGCGTACAGGAATTGGCAGCCATTCGCGTGCCGGTGACGATCGTTCATAGCGAGCACGATGAGTTTATCCGCGTCGAGCATGCCGTCTACTTGAGCCGCAGCATCCCTGGCGCCCGTCTGGTGATGCTGCCGGGTGTCAGCCACTTCGCGCCGCTGCAGCGGCCGGCGGTGTTCAACCGCGCGCTGTTGGATTTTCTCGCCGATGTGATGTGTCGCAAGGCGTTTTGAGGGCCGCCGCAAAGAAAACGGGCGCCAAACGGCGCCCAAGGCGTGACAGGTTAGAAATCGACCGTCGCCTGCAGGCTCAGGCTGCGCGGCTCACCCTCAATCACGCGTAAATTACCGGCGCTGGAAGCATAGTATTCGCGGTTGAACAGGTTTTTCACATTCAGTTTCAGCTGAGTATGTTTCCCCAGCAGCTTGCTGTCCCAGGCGACAAAGGCATCCGCCACGGTATAGGCCGGCATGGTGAAACTGTTCTCCGGATCGCCGGCGCGGCGACCGACGTAGCGCGCGCCGCCGCCAATGCGCACCTCGCCGGGCACCACCGGCAGCGTCATGCGGTGGCTGAGGTACAGGCCGCCCATGTTGGTCGGGGCGTTGACCAGCCGATTGCCGACGTTGGTCGGATTGAGGTTGTCTTCGACGATCTCGGTTTTGTCGTAGCTGTAGTTGGCGGTGAGATCCCAGTTGGGCGCCACTTCGCCGTTCAACTCCAATTCCGCACCGGTGGAGCGCGCTTTGGGAATGCTGCGGGTCACGCCGTTGATAAAGATCGACATATTGCTTTCATCGATGCGATAGAGCGCCAGCGTGGCGTCGAACGCCGGAGTGATCTGCCATTTTCCGCCCACCTCATAGGTGGTGCCGGTTTCCGGCGTGGCGACGTCGCCATTGTCGTCGATGGCGGTGGACGGCGTGAACGAACGGCTGTAATTGCCGTATAGCGACAGGCTCGGCGTCAGCTTATACACCAACCCCGCCTGCGGCAAAAACTGGTCGTCTTTGTCATTGAGCGTATTTTTCGGTTTCTGGAAACCGTTGCTGTTGTTCTGGTAATACGACTGATAGCGCGCGCCCAGCACCGCGATCCATTGATCGGTGAGATGAATGCTGTCCTTGGCGTACAGGGAACGGCTGAACAGCGTGGCGCGCAGGTTGCTTGACGCGTCACTGTAAGTGGTGCTGTCGGTGACCGGCGTTTCGCCATACACCGGATCGTACATGTTGAAGGTCTTCGAGACCTTGCCGCGGTAGGAATAGGCCTTGTAGGTCTGATTTTTCTCGTAGTCCACGCCCAGCAGCAGGTCGTGCTGCATGCCGAACAGCTGCGGCGAACCGGTCAGATCCCAGGAGTAATAGTGGGTTTGATGATTGAAACCGCGATTGGCGTCGGCGCGGCGCGAGACGATGCCGGTCGTGGTGTCGACCGCGGTGGCGCGCACTTCGTTGCTGTCGTAACGGCGTTGCAGCCAGGCGTAGTTGAAGCGGGTCGTCCAGATCGGATCCAGCGCGTACTCATAATGGGCGTTCAGACGTTTGTTCTTGCCCCAGGCATGGTTCGCGTAGTCATCCAAGCGGCGGTCATAGGGCACATCGACCGGTTTGCCGTCGATAAATGCGGTGCCGCGATCGTAAGGAATGTCGTACTTGTATTCGCTGTAGGCGATGTTAAAGGAAGCCTGGTCGCCGAACCAACTGAGCGAGGGGGCGATCAGCGTGTGTTCGTCGCTGCCGAAATTGCGCCAGTAATCTGCGTGCTGGCGTTCGGCGATCAGGCGAAAGGCGAAGCCGCCGCCCAGCGGGCCGGTCACATCGACGCTGCCGCTGCCGCCGCCAACACTGTTGGTGGCGCCGCTGATGCGGGTGTTCCAGTCATACTGCGGTTTTTTGCTGATCAGATTGATGACGCCGCCGGGGCTGAGGATGCCATACAGCAGCGAAGCGGAACCTTTCAGGACCTCAACGCGATCGGTGGTGGCGTCCATGCTCAACCCCTGGTTGCTGCGCACGCCGTCGATGAAGACCGAGCCATCGGAGTTAACCCCGAACCCGCGTTTGACGAAACCATCCTCCGTGCCGCCGAGCGTGTTGCCCTGGGTGACGCCGCTGACGAACTTCATCGCGTCATTGACGCTTTTGACCTGGAAGTCGTCAATGACCTGAGAGGTGACGACGCTGACCGATTGCGGCACCTCGGCGATCGGCGCGGCGGTCTTGCCGGCGGTCGAGGCGGTGTCGGCGCTATAGCTGCCAGAAGGCTGGGCCGCGGCGGTCACCGTAATGGATTCCTCCGTTTTTGCGCCGGGTGCGGCGGCGATCGCCAGGGCGGGGAACAGGCCGGCGAACAGGGGCAGCGAGCGAAAAACGTGATTTTTTTTGTTTTTGTTGGGGTGGCGAAGAACTGAGTGGCGCATATAATTCCGTAAAAAATAATAAATAGTAACGATTATCATTATAATTATCATTTATACGTTTTGAATAGTGGGGAATGCCTGTATCCCTTCACTGCGCGATTTAATTTTGTCTTTACGGTAAAAGGCGGCCATTTTTCCGGTAAAAAATCGGCTGGGTGGCAATAACGATCGTAGTGACGGGAGGGGCACGGCAGTTTGTTCGCCGGAAGGGGGATTTCTGTCAATATATTGATACACAAATATATTTTCCCTTGATGAATAAACAGGTGTCCGGGCAGGCAAAACTGGCAATAATAGGCGGGTCGGCCGTTTATCTTCGCCTCATCGCCGACGGTTGTGACGCGAACAGACGGTCACTTTATGCTAGCGGAAGTCTCTGGATCCAAGATGCAAACCACCTCGTTGTCCGATACCCGGAAAATCTGGCCCGCGCTCATCATTTTTTTGCTGGTGTTCACCCTGTGTCTGCTGGGCATCGTGAGTCGCCCCGGCAGCTTTCTGGCGATATTCTGGCCGGTGAACGCTGTACTGCTGGCCGTTTTGGTGCGGCGGCCACAGTGGGCTACGCGGGCCGGCTGGGGCATGGCGGTGCTGGGCTATCTGGCGGCGGATCTGTTGACCGGCAGTTCGCTGCAAAAGACGCTGCTGCTGAACGTCGCCAATCTGACCGGCGTCGTGGTGGGGTATCTGTTGTTCATGCGGCTGTCGCCGCCGGCGCGCACGTTGCAGCGCGGCACGTCCAGCATGTACCTGTTCGGTATCTGCCTGGCTGCCGCCGCCGCGACCGGCGCGGTGGGCGCCGCAACTTCGCAGTGGCTGTTCGGCAGACCGTATCTGACCTCGCTGGCGCTGTGGTTCTCGTCCGAATTCACCAACTACGTCACGCTGATGCCGTTTATTCTGGCGTTTCCCGCCGATTGGCGACGTCGCCTTGCGGCGGCCGGCGCCCTGTTCACCCAGCGCAGCCACTGGCCGCGGGCGGGGCGAAAACTCACGGTATTGGCGCTGCTGTTACTGGCGGCGGTGTGCAGCGTGCTGATCGGCGGCCCCGGGGCGGTGATCTTTCCCATGCCGGTGCTGCTATGGCTGGCGATGTCCTTCTCATTGTTCTGCACCATGATTGCGGTGCTGATTTATGTGCTGTGGTGCCATCTGGCGATCGATTTCGGGTTGCTTAGCACGACGCTCGACATGAAGGTGTTGCAAAACGCGGTATCGATGCGTTTGGGCATCGCGCTGCTGGCGCTGGGGCCCATCGCCGTGGCCAGCATGAACTATGCGCGTAATGCGCTGCTGCGCACGCTGGAGCACGTGGCGAATCACGATGCGTTAACGCACGTGCTGACGCGCAATGCGTTTATGCAGCGCGGCGAACGGTTGATAGACCAAAAGGGCGAGCTGGTGTGCGTCATGATGCTCGATATCGACTATTTCAAATCGATTAATGACCGTTTTGGCCATGCTGGCGGCGATCAGGCACTGATGGCCTTTACCCGCGCGATCGCCGCCGATCTGAGCGTCGGTGACCTGTTCGGCCGCATGGGGGGCGAAGAGTTCGCCATCGTTTCGACGCTCGGCCAGCCGCAGCAAGGATGGCAATTGGCCGAACGCCTGCGGCAACGCATCGAAACGGAGTCTATCCTCATGCCGGCCGGGCATCCGCTGCAGATCACCGTCAGCATCGGCATGGTGACCTGCCCGGGCGGCGCCGGCCAAAGCCTGGCGGATCTGCTGAAGCTGGCGGATCTGGCGGTGTACAAAGCGAAAAACGCCGGCCGTAACCGGGTTGCCACACCGGAATCGTCTCCGCCGGCTGCTCATGGCCGCTGAACTTCCGATCCGCGCTCTGCCCCGGCCGTCTAAACTGGTAGGGGGCGCGGGCATTTCCGCCTGCGCCGAACCGACTGTCCTTAATCAGACAAGAGGATGCCAGAATGAAATACGTAGACGGGTTTGTGGTGGCGGTACCGGCCGCCAATAAGGAGGCCTATCACCGGTTGGCGGCCGCAGCGGCGCCGCTGTTCAAAGAGTTTGGCGCCACGCGCATCGTGGAATGTTGGGGCGATGACGTGCCCGACGGCAAACTTACCGACTTTCGCGGCGCGGTGAAAGCCCAGGAAGACGAAGTGGTGGTGTTCAGTTGGATAGAGTACCCCTCCAAGGCGGTACGCGACGCCGCCAACGAAAAAATGATGAACGACCCGCGCATGAAAGCGCTGGGCGAGATGCCGTTCGACGGCAAACGCATGATCTTCGGCGGTTTCGCGCCGATCCTCGATGCGTAAAGGAGGCACAGATGGCCAGAATTACGCAACATCTGTGGTTTGAAAAAGACATGGAAGCGGCGCTGAATTGCTATGTCGCGTTGATCCCCGGTTCGTCCGTGAACTGGTTTTCCGAGCTGCCGGCGGATACGCCGAGCGGCCCGGCCGGCAGCGTGAAGCTGGCTTCCTTCACGTTGGGCGACCAGCGCTATGCGGCGATCGAAGCCGGGCCGTTGGATCCGTTCAATCACAGCTTCTCCGTGATGGTGGAATGTGACGATCAGGCGGAGGTCGACAGGCTGTGGGGCGCGCTGAGCGAGGGCGGCGAGGCGGAGCAGTGCGGCTGGCTGCGCGATCGCTGGGGGCTGTGCTGGCAGATCGTGCCGCGGCGCCTGACGGAGTTGATGAACGATCCCGACGCCGCCCGCGTGCGGCGTGTCACGGAAGCGATGCTGTTGATGGGCAAAATCGACATCGCCGGGTTGGAAGCGGCGGCGCGCGAGTAGCGCAACGCTCACTGAGGGAGAGAACGGATGCACCGAGAACGGCACAGTATTGAACGCATCGGCTGGCTGCGGGCGGCGGTGCTCGGCGCCAACGACGGCATCGTTTCAACGGCCAGCCTGCTGCTGGGCGTCGCGGCGGCCAGCGCCTCGCATTCCGCGCTGATGATCGCCGGCGTCGCCGGGTGGGTGGCCGGCGCAATGTCGATGGCCACCGGCGAGTATGTGTCGGTCTCGTCGCAAGCGGATACCGAAAAGGCCGCGCTGGCGGAAGAGCAGGCGGAGCTGCTTGAAGACTACCCGGGGGAGTTTCGCGAACTGACGTCAATCTACGTGCATCGCGGTCTGGATCCGGCGCTGGCCCGGCAGGTGGCGGAAAAGCTGATGGCGCATGATGCGCTGGAGGCGCACGCGCGCGACGAACTGGGCATTTCCTCCGCCACCCGCGCCCGGCCGCTGCAGGCTGCGTTGGCGTCGGCCCTGAGTTTCTCCCTCGGCGCGCTGTTGCCGCTGTTGGTGGCGATGTGGGTGCCGGTCGCCTGGACGCGGCCGGCGTTAGTGGCGTCGGCGCTGATTTCCCTCGGCGTTCTCGGCGGCATCGCCGCGAAAACCGGCGGGGCGCCGATCTTGCCGGGCGTGGCGCGCATCCTCATCTGGAGCGCACTGGCGATGGCAGTTTCTTCCGGCGTCGGCCTGCTGTTTGGCGTGACGGCCGGCTAACGTCGCACTTGCATCAATCTATTGCACCTCAAGCTCAGAATTTATCATTTGTCAGCCGCCGGCGTTCGCGGCAAGGTGACGGCAACGCCAACCTCAGTCAGGGACACTTATGCAGAAATCACAGATCCTATCGTGGGTCGCCCAGCATCCGCTGTTGCAACGCATAGTCGCGCTAGAGCCGATCACCTGGTTCAATCCACGCGCGACAACGTTGGCCGCAGGGCTGCCCCACGTCGGGTTGACCGCCGCCGACGTCGCCGACGCGGAGCAGCGCCTGGCGCGCTTCGCGCCTTATCTCGCCGCGGCCTTCCCGGAAACCCAACCCACAAAGGGGATCATCGAATCCGAGCTGGTGGCGCTCCCCGTCATGCAGCTCGCGTTGGATCGGCGCTATGGGCAGACTTTGGGCGGACGCCTGCTGTTGAAAAAGGACAGCCATCTGCCGATTTCCGGCTCGATCAAGGCGCGCGGCGGCATCTATGAGGTGCTGACGCACGCGGAAAAGCTGGCGCTGGAGGCGGGGCTGCTGCACACCGGCGACGACTACGCCCGGCTGTTTTCCGACGAGTTCCGTCAATTCTTCAGCCAGTACCGCATCGCCGTCGGATCGACCGGCAATCTGGGATTATCCATCGGCATCATCAGCGCCCGGCTGGGGTTTGACGTTAGCGTGCACATGTCGGCGGATGCGCGAGAGTGGAAAAAACAGAAGCTGCGCGAAAATGGCGTGACGGTGGTGGAGTACGCCGACGATTACGGCGTGGCGGTCGAACAAGGGCGCAAACAGGCGGCGGACGATCCGAGTTGCTTCTTTATCGATGATGAAAACTCGCAAACCCTGTTCCTCGGCTACGCGGTGGCCGGCGGTCGCCTGAAGCGGCAATTTGCCGAACAGGGCATTGTGGTGGACGCGCAGCATCCGCTGTTCGTGTATCTGCCGTGCGGCGTCGGCGGCGGGCCGGGCGGTGTGGCGTTTGGCCTCAAGCTGGCGTTCGGCGATCACGTTCACTGCATTTTCGCCGAGCCGACCCATTCGCCCTGCATGCTGCTCGGCGTCTACAGCGGGCTGCATGACGGCATTGCGGTGCAAGATCTCGGCATCGATAACCGCACCGCGGCGGACGGGCTGGCGGTGGGGCGCGCCTCCGGCTTTGTCGGCCGGGCGATGGAGCGCCTGCTGAGCGCGTTTTACACTCTCAGCGACGAAGAGATGTTTGCGCTGCTCGGGTTGTTGGACAAGCACGAGCATCTTCAGCTGGAGCCGTCCGCGCTGGCGGGCATGGCCGGACCGTGGCGCGTTGCCGCCCATGCGAAGGCGCTCAGCGAGCAAGGCATCAGCGCCGAGCACCTGGCGCAGGCGACGCATCTGGTGTGGGCGACCGGCGGCGGCATGGTGCCGTCGGCGGAAATGGCGAAGTACCTCGCCGCCGGGCAGGCGGCGGAGTAAGGCACAGTAAAAAGGGGCGAAAATCGCCCCTGATTGTCTGTCGTGCGGTTACAGCTGTTCGCCGTTGCTGGCGATCACCTGGCGATACCAGTCGAAGCTTTTCTTGCGCGAACGTTCGAGCGTGCCGGTGCCGTCGTCGTGTTTGTCGACGTAGATGAACCCGTAGCGTTTGCTGTACTCACCGGTGGTGAACGACACGCAGTCGATGCAGCCCCACGGCGTGTAGCCGATCAGATCTACACCGTCTTCAATCACCGCTTTCTTCATCTCTTCGATATGGGCGCGCAGATAGTCGATGCGATAGTCATCGTTGATCTGGCCGTCCGCCTCCACCTTGTCGAAGGCGCCGAAGCCGTTTTCCACGATAAACAGCGGCTTCTGGTAACGTTCATACAGCACGTTCAGCGAATAGCGCAGCCCGACCGGATCGATCTGCCAGCCCCAGTCGGAGGCCTTGACGTGCGGGTTCGGCACGTTGCCCGGGAAGCCGAACATGCCGTCGCTGCCGTCCACCGCGTTGGCCTGCAGCGCATTGCTCATGTAGTAGCTGAAACCGATGTAGTCGGTGCAGCCCTCGCGCAGGATCTGCGCGTCCTGCGGCTGCATCTCGATCTTCAGCCCTTTGCGTTCCCAATCGCGCAGCAGGTAGCTTGGGTAGTAGCCGCGCATCTGCACGTCGGTATACAGATAGCGCTGGTGCATCGCTTCCACGGCGTACATCACGTCGTCCGGTTTACAGGAATAAGGATAGAACGGCACGCAGGCAAGCATGCAGCCGATTTTGAATTCCGGGTTGATCTGATGGCCGAGTTTGACCACCTGCGCGCTGGCGACGAACTGGTGGTGCAACACCTGGTACAGCGCCTGTTCCGGGTTGTCTTCCTGGGTGTAATCCACGCCGGAACAGCAGTAGCCGAACAGCGGGTAGCGGTAGTTGCTCTGGTTGTTGATCTCGTTGAAGGTCATCCAGTACTTCACTTTTTCGCGGTAGCGACGCATCACCACCTCGCTAAAGCGCACGAAGAACTCCACCACCCGGCGATTTTTCCAGCCGCCGTAAGCTTTCACCAAATGGTAAGGCATTTCGAAGTGGGACAGGGTGATCACCGGCTGAATACCGTATTTCAGCAGTTCGTCGAACAGGTCGTCGTAAAACTGCAGGCCGGCCTCGTTCGGCGTCGCTTCGTCGCCGTTCGGGAAAATGCGCGTCCAGGCGATCGAGGTGCGAAAACACTTGAAGCCCATCTCGGCGAACAGTGCCACGTCCTGCTTGTAGCGGCCGTAGAAGTCCACCGCTTCGTGGTTGGGGTAACGATAGCCGTCGAGCACGCCGTCGGTCATCACGCGATCCACGCCGTGTGAGCCGCCGGACAGCACGTCGGCGATGCTTGGCCCTTTGCCGCCCCGATCCCAACCGCCTTCAACCTGGTGCGCGGCGACCGCGCCCCCCCACAGAAAATCCTTCGGCAACTGTTTCATCGTCAATGTCTCATCGGTTTATTTAATGAAGGGTAATAACGCTGCGTTGAGAACAGAGTAGCAAGACCGAAAGAAATGTCACGATATAACAAATCACCGTGAAAAGTGATTTGTCACAATAAAAAAACAGCCTGTTTTATTTTTCCGAATTAATATGCCCGAGCCGTTTGCCGATGGTTTCAATAACGTAAAGTACGGGGATCTGCGTGGTAATATTGTGATGCCCGCCGATCAAATGCTGCGGAACGTGGTAGGAGAGGTTGAAGTCCGCCAGCCGCGCCAGCGAAGAGGTTTCGTTGTTGGTGATGCTGATGATCTTGCAGTGGTGCAGGCTGAACTGGCTGGCCAAACGCAGGATCTCTTCGGTCTCGCCAGAGACCGACAGCATGATCGCCACCGCGTTTTTATACATATCGCTGTTGACGGGATAATAAGGATCGTCGATATGGGTGCTGAATTTCCCGACGTTGGAAAAGAAACGCGCGCCATATTTCCCCAATGCGCCCGACGTACTGATGCCGACGAAAATAATTCGCTCGGCGGCGGCGATATGTTGCACCGCCTGATCGATCAGCTGATTAAATTCTTCGTTGCTGACGCTTTTAAAAAAGCTGAGGATTTCGCCGATGCCAGAATCGACCGGTGGCGCATCGGTTTGTTCCAGATACAGCTTGAAACGGATGCGAAATTCCGAATAGCCGTCACAGCCCATTTTCTTGCAAAACCGCAGCACGGTGGTGGTGGAGACGCCGGCGGCCTCGGCCAGCTCGCGGATGGTCATGTACATCACTTGATTCTTGTGTTTGCTGACGTAGGTATAAACCATCAGCTCCAGGGCGTTGAGCTCGGCGATTGCTTTATGGGTAAACATGAGTCGGTCCGGCGGCTGAAAACGGGAAGCTTATCTGCGGGTTAACATAGCAAAATTCACCGCCGCTGGCACTGCCGGGCAAAAAGAAAAGCCGCACCAGTCAGGCGCGGCCCAGGGTTCACGACGAACAAATTAAAGCAAAACGTTCCGGAAGACATGCCATGAAAACGCGTTTCATCACACAGGGTTAGCATAGGTCAGCTTATTCCGGTGGCAAAATGCCGGTTTCTGCTTTCTAAAGCCAAAGCGCGGCAAAGGCTATGGCGTCTCGGGTTTATCTTCGGACCAGCGGGCGGCGTTGACGTCCACCTTAACCGGCAGCAGCCCGATGGCGGTGAATTTATCCGCCAACTGCTGTTGCTGCCTGAACACCTCCGGCGACATGCGCTGGCTGCCGAACGGCATGCGGGCGATGGCTCTGGCCCAAATGGCCTGATCCAGGCCGGTGCTCTGAGCGAGGATCGCCGCCGCTTCCTGCGGATGGCCGTTGGCCCAGTCGCTCAGCACGCCGAGCTGTTGAATCACCTGTTTGGCGCTGTCCGGGTACGTTTCGGCAAAGCGGCGGCTGGCGAGATAGAAGGTGTAGTGCGGCACCAGGCCTTCCGCGTCTTTCAGCCGACGGGCGTTGGCACGGGTTTCCACCTCGGCGTAGTAGGGATCCCAAATCACCCAGGCGTCGACGCTGCCGCGCTGGAAGGCGGCGCGGGCATCGCTCGGCGGCAGGTAGACCGGCGTGATGTCCTTGTAGCTCAAGCCGGCCTGTTCCAGCGCGCTCACCAGCAGGTAATTGACGTCAGACCCTTTGTTCAACGCCACGCGTTTCCCTTTCAGATCGGCCACGGAGCGGATCGCCGAATCCTGCGGCACCACGATGGCTTCGGTTTTCGGGCTGGGCGGCGAATGTGCCAAATAAACCAGATCGGCCTTGGCGGCTTGCGCGAAGGCCGGCGGAGCGTCGCCGGTCGCCGCCAGATCGATGCTGCCGACGTTCAACCCTTCCAACATCTGTGGGCCGGCGGGGAATTCTATCCAGCGAACCTTGATACCCTGCGGCTCCAGGGTTTTTTCCAGCGTACCGCGGTATTTCAGCAGCGCAAAAATGTTGGCTTTCTGGTAACCGATGGTGATTTGTTGCGGTTTCTCCTGCGCGCCGGCCGGCAGGCCAAACAGGCCGAGCAGCAGGGCGGCGATCAGCGGCGTTGTGAGTTTTCTCATCCTGATTTTCCGATAGGCGAAGTGAACGGTAGCGATGACGCGCTGGGCGTAACGCCATGAAACGGCATTTAAATTTTCCTGCGGCGGGATAAGGGCGATGATAATGAGCGGCGCAGTGGCGTGTAAAGCGCCCGCTTATGCTGAATAATGCCTTGCTTAGCCATAAATGAGCTTAATCGGGAGAGGGTGAGCTTGACGCTACGCCGCGTCACGCTCACGCGAACGCGCCAGCAACAGCGGAACCAACAGATACAGGGCGGCGGCCAACGCCCAGACCAGGCCGGGCCAGACATCGCGCGTGGCGGCGTACAGCGCCGTCGCGACCAGCGGCCCCGCGACGCCGATCAGGCTGCCCATGCTGGCCAGCGTCCCTTGCAGCTCGCCCTGATGATCGTCGTCCACCTTGTGCGCCATCAACGCCTGCAGCGCCGGCAGCGCCATACCGCCCGCGGCGAAGAACGGCAGCAGCGCAAAGGGCGCCCAGCCGCGGGTGGCGATCGATAACAGCACCAGACCCAGCGCGTCGGCCGCCAGGCCGATCAGCAGTGCCTTGCGCTCGCCGAGCCGTGCGACCAGCGGGCCGATGGCGAAGGCCTGCGACAGCGCGTGGCAGGCGCCGTAACCGGCCAGCGACAGGCCCGCCACCATCATGCTCCAGCCGAAACGATCCTGACCGTATAAAATCCACAGCGTGGCCGGCGCCTGTGAAACCAGCGCCATGATCAGGTAAATACCGGCCAGCGGCAGCAGGCCCGGTTTGCCGTGCAGCCGACGCAATGACGAAAATGGATTAAGGCGGATTTTCTCGGCGGCGCGGGCGCGGGGTTTACGCGATTCCGGCAGCAGGAAAAACGCCATGATCAGGTTGAGGGCATTCATCGCCGCCGCCGCCAGGAAGGGGGCATGCAGATGCCATTCGCCCAGCGATCCACCGAGCAGCGGACCGACGATAAAACCGACGCCGAACACCGCGCCCACCAGGCCAAAACGCCGCGCGCGCTGGCCGGCGGGGGTAATATCGGTGACGTAAGCGGTGGCGACCGCCATGTTGGCGCCGGTGATGCCCGCCAGCAACCGGCCCAGATAGAGCCAGGCCAGCGTCGGCGCGAACGCCATCAGCAGATAGTCGGCCGCCGCGCCGGCGAGCGAAATCAACAGCACCGGACGCCGGCCGAAACGATCGCTCAGTGCGCCGAGGATCGGTGAAAACAGGAATTGCATCAACGCATACGCCGCCAGCAGCGCGCCGTAATGCACGCTGCCGGCGTCGAGGCCGCCCAGTGAGCGCAACAGCGCCGGCAGGATAGGCATGATCAGGCCGATGCCTACCGCATCCAGCAATACCGTCAACAAAATAACCAGCATAGGTTTTTTCAAAATTGCGACTCTAACAGTGATAGAGTATTGAGTATTCCATAGTAACCCTATCAGTGATAGAGAGATGAGCGAAAAAAATACCGCGACGCGTTTAACGCGAGAGACCGTCCTGCGCGGGGCGCTGGCGTTGCTGAATGACATCGGCATCGATGCCCTGAGCACCCGTCGCCTGGCACAACATTTGGGAGTGCAATCTCCCACGCTCTATTGGCATTTCAAGAACAAGGCCGAACTGCTGAAGGCGATGGCGGAAACCATCATGTTGGATCACCGTGAAGAGGTGCCCGCCGACATGCCCTGGCAGGATTGGGTCGTTACCAATGCGAGCCATTTCCGTCGGGCGCTGCTGGCTTACCGCGACGGCGCGCGTCTGCATGCCGGCACCCGGCCGCAGGAACCGCAATTCGCCATCATTGAGGCCAAGGTGGCGCTGTTGTGTCGGGCGGGGTTGACGCCGGAACGCGCCGTTAATCTGCTGTTCGCCGTCGGACGTTTCGTGGTGGGCTGGGTGCTGGAAGAGCAACAAATGCAGTCGGACGATGCGCTGAATGACGCCGATCGCCGGCGTTACCCGCTGCTGTGCGAAGGCTGGGAAACATTGCAGGATAAGGGCGCAGACGCGCTGTTCGAAGCCAGCGTGCGGCTGTTGGTTGACGGCGCCGAGGCCGAATTGACGATCGACAATAATCACGGCCAGCAATCATAAAACCGGGCTTATCTATAGGAAATTTATAGGAAATACCCACTTTTCGTTAAAGCCATGGCGGCTACATTCCCTTAACATCATCATGTCTTTTGATGATAATTATTAGCACGCTGCTCAATTGTTCTTCGCAGTGATGTTACGGATTAAATCCGTTTGTTTAAGGGATAGTTTCACCATGGAAATCAATGTTAATGGCCGGGTGGTTCCACTCGGCAATCTCGCGCCCGACACGCCGCTGCTGTACGTTTTACGCAACGACCTGCAATTGAATGGCCCCAAATACGGCTGCGGCTTGGGGGAATGCGGCGCCTGCACGGTGCTGATCGACGGCGTCGCCGCGCGCTCTTGTTCAATGCCGCTGTCCGCCGTAGGAAGCAAATCCGTCACTACCCTGGAAGGCTTGGGCACACCGGACGCGCTGCATCCAGTGCAGCAGGGGTTTGTCGATGAGCAGGCGGCGCAGTGCGGTTACTGCACCAACGGCATGATCATGACGCTGGTCGCGTTGTTCGAACGCGAGCCGGAGGCGGACGAGCAAACGATCAAGAAAGCGCTGGCCTACAACCTGTGCCGCTGCGGCACTCACCTTGAGATCTTGCACGCCGCCGAGCGCGCCCGCGACCTGTTGGCAGCACGGAGGCAAGCATGAGCCGCCTCGAACTGACTCGCCGCCAGTTGTTGCAGGCCGGCGGGGTGGTGATGGTCAGCAGCCTGCTGCCCGCGCCGTTTAACGCCTTCGCCGCAGAGGCGGTTGTAGCGCCTGCCGATCTGCCGCTGGATCGGGTGGACAGCTTTATCAGCCTTACCGCCGACGGCCGGGTAACGGCCTTCAATGGTCACGTCGATCTGGGTACCGGCATTCGCACCGCGCTGGCGCAGATCGTCGCCGAAGAAATTTGCGTGCCGTTCGAGCACGTCACGATGATCCTTGGCGATACGCAGCGCACGCCGGATCAGGGGCCGACCATCGCCAGCGCCACCATTCAGGTCACGTCGGTGCCGCTGCGACAGGCGGCGGCGCAGGTGCGGCACATGCTGACGGCGTTGGCGGCCAAAGCCTTCGAACTGCCGGCCGACCAGCTGACGGCGGCTGCGGGGCAGGTATTTGTGACCAAAAACCCGGGGCGCTCACTGAGCTATGCGCAGCTGGCGAGTGGGCAGAATCTGCACGTGATGCTGGATAAAAACGTTCAGTTGAACAGCGAACACCAGAATCGCTACGTCGGCCGCGCCGTTGCCCGGGTCGACATTCCGGCCAAAGTGAGCGGTGGGCTGACCTACGTGCACGACCTGCGCTTGCCCGGCATGCTGCATGGCCGGGTGGTGCGCCCGCCTTACGTAGGCGCCGACAGCAGCGCCCCGCTGGGCGGCGGCCTGCTGTCGGTGGATGAAAATTCGATCGCGCACCTGCCGGGCATCGTGAAACTGGTAGCGATCAACGATTTCATCGGCATCGTGGCCGAGCGCGAGGAGCAGGCGATCGCCGCCATGCGCCAGCTGAAAACCAAATGGAAACCCTGGGCCGGGTTGCCGGATCTGTCGCCGGAAGCGCTGCCCGCCGCGCTGGAAGCCAATCCGAAAACCGACCGCGTGCTGCGCGACGATGCGGGAACGGACGCCGCGTTGGCGGCGCTGCATACCGAAGTGCAGGCCGACTATGTCTGGCCCTACCATCAGCACGCCTCGATCGGCCCTTCCTGCGCGGTGGCGGAGGTTAAAGACGGGCGGGCGCAGGTGTGGTCCGGCACGCAAAACCCGCACGATCTGCGCAAAGACATCGCCACGCTGCTGGAATTGCCGCCTGAGCAGGTGCACATCATCCGCATGGAGGCCTCCGGCTGCTATGGCCGCAACTGCGCCGACGACGTCTCGGCGGACGCGGCGCTGTTGGCACGGGCCACCGGCCGCCCGGTGCGGGTGCAGCTGATGCGCGAACAGGAATCTGGCTGGGAGCCGAAGGGCACCGGCCAGCTGATCCGGGTGCGCGGCGGCCTCGACGCGCAAAACCGGGTGGCGGCCTACGAATTGAAAACCAGCTATCCCTCCAATAATGCGGTGACCTTGCCGCTGGTGTTGACCGGCAAGGTGGCCAACCGGGCCGACGTGCAACAGATGGGCGATCGCACCGCCATTCCGCAATACGCGTATCCGCACATGCGGGTGATCTGTCAGGACGCCGCGCCGATCGTGCGGGCGTCGTGGATGCGCGGTGTTTCGGCGCTGCCCAACGTGTTCGCCCATGAATCCTGGATCGACGAACTGGCCTGGCACGCCGGCGAGGACCCGATCGCGTTTCGCCTGCGTTACCTGAGCGATCCGCGCGCGGTGGCCTTGATTGAGGCCCTGAAGCGGCAAGCCAACTGGCAAGACGGCCCGGCGTACCGGTCGCACGCCGCCGGCGCCGAAGTGGTGAGCGGTCGCGGCTTCGCCTATGCCCGCTACTTCCACAGCAAATTCCCCGGCTTTGGCGCCGCCTGGGCGGCCTGGGTGTGCGATCTCAGCGTCAACCGCCTTTCCGGGCAGATCACGCTCGATAAAATCTTCGTAGCGCATGACTGCGGGCGCATGATCAACCCGGCAGGGGTGCGCCATCAGGTGCACGGCAACATTATCCAATCCGCCAGCCGGGTACTGAAAGAGTTTGTGACCTTTAACGAGACGGGGGTGACGTCATTGGACTGGGGCGGCTATCCGATCCTGCGCTTCGACGAATTGCCGCAGATCGATATCCAGCTGATTGACCGCCCGGACGAAGCGCCGATGGGTGCCGGCGAGTCCGCCTCGGTACCGAGTGCGGCGGCGATCGGCAACGCGCTGTTTGACGCGCTCGGCGTGCGTCTGCGCGAGGTGCCGTTTACGCCGGCGCGGGTGCTCGCCGCGCTGCGCGCCCAGGCCGGCCATTAATCCCCCGTAACGAACAAGGACAGCAAAGATGAGTAAGATGAAAAAAATCGTCGGGTGGGGCGGCGTCACGGTGATCGCCGTTGTGGTGGCCGGCGTGGTCGCCAGTTGGCAGCCGGAAATCGCGCCACTCGCCGCCGATGCGACCCACCGTTTCAGCGAGGCGCAGATCGCGCGCGGCAAAACGCTGGCCGACCTCGGCGACTGCGCCGTGTGCCACACCCGTGCGGGTGGTGAGCGCAACACCGGCGGGCTGGCGATGGAGATCCCCTTCGGCACCATTTACACCACCAACATCACGCCGGACGTGGAAACCGGCATCGGCAGCTGGAGCTACGCGGCGTTCGAACGCGCCATGCGCCACGGCGTCGATCGCCAGGGCCGCTATCTCTATCCGGCGTTTCCCTATACCGCCTTTACCCGCACCCGCGACGAGGATCTGCAGGCGCTGTACGCCTACCTGATGTCACAGCCGGCGGTCAAATACCGGCCACCGGCCACCGATTTGCACTTTCCGTTCAATATTCGCCAGGGCATCTTTGCCTGGAACCTGCTGTTCCTGACGCCGGGCGCGATGCCGGAACAGGCGGCCCAAAGCGCCGACTGGAACCGCGGCGCGTACCTGGTCGAAGGGCTGGGGCACTGCAGCGCCTGCCATTCGCCGCGCAACGTGCTGTTCGGCGAGAAAACCGGCGGCGAGCACCTGGCCGGCGGCGTGGCGGAGGGATGGACGGCGCCGGCGTTGACCGGCCTCTCACCCGCGCCGCTCGCCTGGACGCAGCAGGATCTGGTCGATTTCATGCGCACCGGCTACTCGGCCAACCACGGCGTCGCCGCCGGCCCGATGGCGCCGGTGATCGAAGAAGGGCTGTCGCGCTTGCCGCAGGCCGATCTGCAGGCGATCGCCGTCTATCTGCGCAGCTATCATCCTGAAACGGCGGCGGGCGCTACGGCGGCAACGTTAAACGCTCAGGCGGAACGGCAGGTGGAGCCTCTGAGTTCGGAAGGGGCACGGCTGTTTTCCGGCGCCTGCATGGCTTGCCATGCGCAGGAAAAAGGCGCGCAGATGGCGGGGGTGCGGCCGTCTCTGGCGCTGAACACCAACCTGTTCGCCGATGCGCCGGACAACGCCATTCGTGTGGTGCTGGACGGCATACAGCGGCCGGCGAACGCCGAGCTGGGCTATATGCCGGGTTTTCGCCATAACCTGAATGACGCGCAGATCGCCATTCTGCTCAACTACCTGCGGCAGCATTACGCCGGTCAGGCGCCGTGGCCGGACTTGGCGGCGCAGGTCAGCCGTTTGCGCGCCGAAACCGCGCAGAAATAGCCGCCTGGGGCTGGACAGCCGCGCCGCGGTGACGACAATAGACCTTTTCACATGGACAGAGGCAGTAAAATGAATACGTTAGACGCAATCCGCCAACGCCGCGCCACCAAGCAGTTCGATACGCAGTACGTGATGACGCTCGAAGAGAAAAAAGCGCTGTTGAACATTGCGCTGCAGGGCGCACCCAGCGCGTTTAACCTGCAGCACTGGCGCCCGCTGCTGATCGAAGATCGCGCGCAGCGCGAGAAAATTCGCGAAGCGGCGTGGGGGCAGGCGCAGGTGACCGACGCATCGATGCTGGTCGTGCTGTGCGGCGATCTGTCGAGCTGGGAGTCACAGGTTAAAAACGTCTGGGCCGAGGCGGCGGAGCCGGTACAGCAGTTCATGATCCCGGCCGTCGATCAGTATTATCGCGGTAAGCCGCAGGTGCAGCGCGACGAAGTGATGCGCAGCAGCGGCATCTTCGCCCAGACGCTGATGCTGGCGGCCAAGGCGCAGGGCTACGACTCTTGCCCGATGGACGGATTTGATTTCGACGCGGTGGGTGAGATTATCAATAAGCCGGCGCACTATCAGATCGCGCTGATGGTCGCCATCGGCAAGGCGGCGGGGCAGCCTTATCCGCGCATCGGCAAACTGCCGTTCGACGACGTGGTGAAAACCGACCGTTTCTGATCTGAGCGGTGAATGACAAAAGGGAAGGCTTGCGCCTTCCCTTATTTTTTGGTGACGCACAGTTCGTTCCAGTAGCTGAAACGGATGCGCCGTTGCAGGCGGTGATGCCACATAGAAAACTCCTTCTACCCTACACGGTTTAAATAAATAGCACCGCGCCGGACACAAGGCGAATGCCTTATTGTGCATAGCTTGCCCGTCGGGCGGGATTAACCGATTTTACCGGCCCGGTGCGCGGCGAGCGTCCATCGCCAGCCGAAGTTCATGCCCGCTGCCGCGCCGAGAATGGCCAGCGTGCCCAGCAGCTGCAGCAGGCTGAGACGGTGCCCGAACACTGCCCCGAACACTGCCCAGTCCACCACGATCGCCACCGCCGGGTAGATAAACGACAGGGCGCCGACCAGGGCCGTGGGGATCTTCTGAATGGCGCCATAGAGCAACGTGGACATCAAACCGGTATGCACCAGGCCGAGGGTTGCCAGCAGCAGCCAGTCGATGGGGGCCGCAGGCGGCGTGGCCAGGCCGGCGAACGGTGCCAGTGCCAACGTGCCAACGGTCAGTTGAATCAACACGATGAGCTGCGGCGGCAACGCGGCCAGCCGTTTGACGATCGCCGCCGCAATGGCGTACATCAGGGCCGCACCGAGCGCCAGTACCACGCCGAGCAGGTAGTCATCGCCGCTGCCGCCGCTTTGCCGGCCGGCGACGATCAACACCATCCCCGCGAACGCCAGCAGAAGCCAGCCCAGCCGGTTAGCCGTTAGTTTTTCGCCGAACAGCAGCGCCCCCAGCGCCACCAACATAAACGGCTGAACATGGTAGGTCACGGTGGCGACAGCGATCGAAGCATGCTGATAGGCGGCAAACAATAGCGTCCAGTTGAGCACCAGCGCGATACCCCCGAGGGTGGCGACAGCCAGCTGCCGCCGGTTGATTGCGCCGGGTTTCAACTGCCCAAGCGCGGCGCAGGTCGCCAGCATGGCCAGCGCGCCGAACGCGCAGCGCCAAAACACCACCGTTGTGGGCGGCTGCCCTAAAACGAGTACCGGCCAACCGACGGTGCCTGAGATGGTCATGGCGAGGATCATTTGCACTGCGCCGCGCGTCTTTGTTTTCATGTTGTTGCCCTCGCTGCCTGACCGTACTTGTGGTGAAGCCGCTTAATCATTAAAATGAACAATTGGACATTATGATGAACACGCATGCGGCTGTTCGTCAAGTCGAACAAGCGGATGATATAGCGAACGATGAGCAATAACCTGATGCAGAACATTACGCCGATCGGCCTCTTGTCGGCGGCGATCCGCCGCGAGCGTGAGCGATTGAACCTGTCGGTGACCGAGCTGGCGAAGCGCGCGGGCATCGCCAAGTCCACGCTGTCGCAGCTCGAAGCCGGCAGCGGTAATCCCAGCCTGGAAACGCTGTGGGCGTTGGCGATGGCGCTGGACGTGCCGGTCAGCCGACTGATTTCGCAACCCAGCAGGCCGGTGCAAGTGATCCGCGCCCATGAGGGAACGCCGGCGCTGTCGGAGCAGGGCAACTACGCCGCCACGCTGCTGGCCACCTGCCCGCCGGGCGCGCAGCGCGACATTTACCGGCTGCGGGTGCAACCCGGAGAGGCGAAACTTTCCCGGCCACATCCCCCCGGCACCGTCGAGCATGTGATCATCAGCAGCGGGCGAGCGCGCCTCGGGCCGGCGGAGCAGCCGCTGGAGCTGAGCGCCGGCGATTACATCAGCTACTCCGCCGATCGCGAGCACGTTTTCGAAGCGCTGGAGCCGGAGACCACCGCCGTGATGTTGATAGAACAGGGTTAGCCCGGGCGTTGAAGGTCCGTTTATTGAAAATGATTCTCAATTATATTAGTGTGCCCGCCTGTTTTGACGCCGGGGCAGGCGCGTAGCCCGGCGTCGCCGTTTATTGCCCTTCAAGGACCGAAGATGAAAATCGCTATTCCTTCCCTGCTGTTATTCGCCGGTTTGACGGCAACGCACCCGGCCACCGTGTTGGCCGCTACACCGCCCGTCGCGGCGGATCAGGGCCAGAACGACACGGCCAACAACGATTTCAGCTTCGTGCGCTATCGCGCGGATTACCGCGTCAACGCCAACGCCACCAACGTGAAGACGGAAAGCTACGAAGTGCTGCTGAAGACCAAGGCGGCGGTCGAAAAATTCAGCCAGATCCGCCTGAGCTACAGCGAAAAAATGGAAACGCTGGAGGTGGTCGCCGCCTACACGCTGACTGCCGACGGCCAGCGGCACGACGTGGCGCCCGATCGCATCTATACCCAGGAGAGTTACTCCAGCGCCACGGCCCCGCTGTATGCCGACCGCAAAGTGCGCGTCATCGTGTTCTCCAACCTGGCGCCGGGCTCGCGGGTGGTGTATGAGCTGCGCCGCACGCAAAACACCCCGTATTTCCCCGACTATTTCGGCCTGTGGGAGACGTTCAGCGTTTTCGATCAGTTCGACGACGCCGAAGTGACCCTGCAGGCACCGGCCAAGCTGCCGATGCATATCTTCACGCGTGGCGTGGAAGGCGGGGACAAGCCGCAGATCCGCAACGGCCAAGCGCACTGGCGCTGGCATTATTCGCGCAGCGCGCCGATGAAATCACAAAACTGGGCAGCGGACAGCTGGACCTTCAGCCCGACCATCATGGCGAGCACCTACCGCGAGTGGCCGCAGTTGGCCAAGGCCTATCAGCTGAAGGCCGGTGCGGCGGCGAAGGTGACGCCGGGCATCCAGGCACTGGCAGACAACATCACCGCCGGCATCAGCGATCGGCGCGAGCAGGCGGAGGCCCTCTATCGCTGGGTGGCGCAAAACATTCGCTACGTGGCGGTGTATCTTGGCAACGGTGGGCTGGAGCCGAATTCGGCGCAGAGCATTCTCGACAACCACTACGGCGACTGTAAGGACCACGTGGTGATCCTGGAGGCGCTGCTCGCTGCCAAGGGTATTGAAAGCTCACCGGTGCTGATCGGTATGGATGAAGGCCCGTTACTGCCTAAAGTGCCGCTGCTCAGCCGCTTTAATCACGCCATCACCTATGTGCCGGAGTTCAAACTGTACCTGGACTCCACCAATCCCTGGGCGCGGTTCGGGCAACTGCCGCAAGGCGATCTGGGGGCGCCGGTGCTGCTGACGCGCGACGCCAAGCTGGCGCGCACGCCGGGCAGCGATGAGCAGCCGGTCAAGAGCGCGCTGAGCGTCGATTTCGTGTTTGACAAAGCGGGCAATCTGCACGGACAAACCGAGCGTCGGCTGAGCGAAGTGGAAGAAATTGACCTGCGGGGCTATTTCTCGCAGATCAACCGGCAGAACCGGGCGCAGGCCGAAGCGTCGATCATGTCAGCCTCCGGTATCGACGGCAGCGGCGAAATGGCGATGAACAGCGATCCGCTGGATCTCAAAAAACAGTTCGGTTACCGCTTCCGCTTCAAGGCGGACGACTACGTCGATTTCGGCGTGGTGGGCGGCATGACGCTACCTAATCCGCCCGGTGGCAAATCTTTCCGCACGCTGTATACCACCACGGCGGCACCGGACAACGAAACGCCGTTCTACTGCAGCGCGCAGCGCTACGACGAAACCTACCGTCTGCAGCTGCCGGCCAACGTGCCGATCATTGCCATTCCGCAAGACAGACAGTTCCGCAATGCGGCGGGCGACTATCGCGTGGCGTGGCGGCGCGACGGGCAGCAGGTGACCGTCAATCACCGCCTGCAGGTGAACGCCATTCGCGGCAAGGAAGCGCTGTGCCAGGCGCAGGATTACCCGGCGTTCCGCGAGCTGTTCCAGCAGGTGCGGCGCGGTTTCCGCGGCCAGGTGGTGTACGGCGAATTGGCCAACGGCAAATAAGCCGCGGCCCCGTAGTCGGATAAAAATGGCCCCCACTCAGATACCAGTGGGGGCCGTAGCGTTCCCACTAAGCGATCTTAACCGCGCGCACCTCTTTGGATCTCAACTTCACGCGGATCGGCACCGATTTATACGAAGGCGTGCCGCTTTCCTCATCGATGTAATGCAGCGGTACCAGCACGTTGGCCTCCGGGTAGTAGGCGCCGACCGAACCGGCTGAGATGTTGTAGGCGATCACCGTGATGCCTTCCAGGCGCTGGGTGCTGCCGGGCAGCGCCGTTTCCAGATCGACCACGTCGCCATGTTCCAGCCCCAAACGTTGCAGATCGCTGTCATTCATGAACAGCACGTCGCGCCGGCCGAAGACCCCGCGGTAACGGTCATCCAGGGCATAGATGGTGGTGTTGTACTGATCGTGGCTGCGCAGCGTTATGAGCCGCAGCGTGTCTTTGTCTGTCGTTATCTCGTCCTCATGCAGCCCGCTGAACACGGAAAACATCGCTTTGCCCGTCGCCGTCGGCCACTGGCGTTCGGTCGGCGGCAGCGGCATGCGGAAGCCGCCGGGTTGGCGAATACGCGCGTTGTAATCGTCGAAGCCGGGAATGGTTTTTTCGATCAGCTCGCGGATCACGTCGTAATCTTCGATCAGCTCATCCCAGGGCACCTTGCTGGCGGGCATCACCGCTTTGGCCATGCCGGCCACAATGGCGGGTTCCGAACGCAGCAGTTCCGACGCCGGTTTTAATTTGCCGGATGACGCATGCACCATCGACATCGAATCCTCCACCGTCACCGATTGCCGCCCGCCGGCCTGCATGTCCAGTTCGGTGCGGCCCAGGCAGGGCAGAATGAGGGTTTCTTTTGCCACCAACAGATGGCTGCGGTTGAGTTTGGTGCCGATATGCACGCTTAACTCCAGGGCTTTCATCGCCGGGAAGCTCTGCTCGGGGTCCGGCAATGCTACGGCGAAGTTGCCGCCCAGGCAGATCAACGCCTTCGAGGCACCATCGATCATCGCCTGCATGCATTTCACGGCATCGTGACCATGGGCTTTGGGCGGCGTGAAGCCAAACACCGTTTCCAGCTTTGCCAAAAAATCGGCCGACGGTTTTTCGGTGATGCCGACGGTGCGGTTGCCCTGCACATTGGAGTGGCCGCGCAGCGGGCAGATGCCGGCGCCCGGTTTGCCGATGTTGCCGCGTAGCAGCAGCAGATCGGCGATCAGGCGCACATTGGCCGTCCCTTTATTGTGCTGCGTAATGCCCATGCCGTAGGTCACGATGGTGGCGTTGGATTTCGCGTAGGCGGTGGCGACCCGTTCCAGGTCCTGGCGCGCCAGGCCGCTCTCCGCTTCGATAGCCTCCCAATGGGTGGCCGCCAGATCGGCGGCGAAAGCGGCAAAGCCTTGCGTGTGCTCGGCAATAAAGGCGTGATCCACGGCGTTGCCTTGTGTTTCATCCAGCTGCAGCAGCGCTTTGGCGATGCCTTTGAGCGCTGCGGCGTCGCCGCCGGCCTTGACCTGATAGTAGGTGGACGCGATAGGGGTCGAACTGTAGGTCGCCATTTCGATGACGTTTTGCGGATCGGTGAAACGCTCGAGCGCCCGCTCGCGCAGCGGGTTAAACACGATAATCGGCACCTTTTTACGCGCCAGTTCATGCAGCGTGCCCATCATGCGCGGGTGATTGGTGCCCGGATTGTGCCCGATGGAGATAATCAGCTCCGCGCTGTCAAAGTCGTCCAGCGACACGGTGCCTTTACCGATGCCGATCGACTGGGGCAGGCCAACGCTGGTCGGCTCATGGCACATGTTGGAACAGTCGGGGAAGTTATTGCTGCCGAACTCCCGCGCAAACAGCTGGAACAGATAGGCCGCCTCATTGGACGCCCGGCCGGAGGTATAAAACTCCACCTGCTCCGGCGGCAGCGTTTGCAAAACGGCGGCGATGCGTTGAAACGCCTCATCCCAGGCCAGCGGGCGCAAGGTGTCCGTCCCGGCGTCATAGCACAGAGGGGTTGTCAGGCGGCCATAGTCTTCCAACTGGTAATCGGTTTTCTGCAGCAGCGACGTTACGGTGTTCTGCGCCAGAAATTCGGGCGTCACGCGCTTGCTGGTCGCTTCCCAGGTCACGGCTTTGGCGCCGTTTTCACAGAACTGGAAGGTAGATCGATGTTCTTTATCCGGCCATGCGCACCCCGGACAATCAAAACCGTCGGGTTGATTGGTGCGCATCAGCGTCACCGGCGCTTCTAAGGTGTCCATCTGCGTGCGCACGGCGATGGCCGTCGCTTTTAGTGCGCCCCAACCGCCGGCGGGCCCATCGTAGGGATGCACCCCGGGTACTGCTCGTCTTTTCGCCATTGTTGATTGCCTCCGACATCGCTTACGATAAATGCAGGTGATTGATTTACTGAAAATATTATTTTTATCGTCCAAGATGGAACGCAAGCGCCGTCGCCGTTAAACGCGAGCCTGTCGATTCAGTATAGATGAGTGAAAAAGGGAGCAACGTCAGTCTGTGCGGGGAGAACGGCGGCCCGGCGTGGCTGAAGCGGGCCGCCGGCGCGTTACTTTTTCACCACCAGTCCGACGCCGCGGCCGCGCGGATCTGATGCGGTTTCCGGCGTGCGGCCATCGATGCGGATAGCCTGAATATCCCCCATGTTCCAGCCCTGGTCTTCGAGGGTGTAACCCATGGCCTTCAGCTCGTCTGCCGGTTTGCCGGTCAGCGGCGCAAAGCTGTCATAGTAGACGGTGTCCTTCGGCAACAGCTGATGGTGCACGCGCTGGGCGGCCACCGCCTGCGCCAGCGGCAGGTGGTAATCGTAGAGGTTGTTGATCACCTGGAAGATCGAGGTGAAGATGCGTGAACCGCCCGGGGTGCCGATCACCAGAGTGACGTCGCCGTCGCGGGTGATGATGGTCGGGCTCATCGAGGAGAGCATGCGCTTGCCCGGCTCGATGGCGTTGGCGTCGCTGCCCACCACGCCGAAGGCGTTGGCGACGCCGGGTTTGGCGCTGAAGTCGTCCATCTCGTCGTTAAGCAGGAAGCCGGCGCCTTTGACCACCACGCCGCTGCCGAAGTCCCAGTTGAGCGTATAGGTGTTGCTGACCGCGTTGCCGGCGGCATCGACGATCGAGAAGTGGGTGGTTTGGTGGGTTTCCAGCCCCGGCCGCACCTTTTCGGTCGGCGAGATCGCCGTCGGGTTGATCTCGGCGGCGCGTTTTTTCAGGTAGTCGGGGGCGATCAGCTGCGCTTCCGGCACCTGGGTGAAGTCCGGATCGCCGAGGTAGTCGGCGCGATCGGCGAACACGCGTTTTTCGATTTCCGCCAGCAGGTGGATGTAGCGCGCCGAGTTCAGCGGCACGCCCTTGAAGTCGGCGGCGCGATCTTCTTTGATCCCCAGCAGCTGCGCCAGCGCGATGCCGCCGGAGCTGGGCAGCGGGGCGGTATACACGGTGTTGCCGCGCCAGCTGATGCGCATCGGTTCACGCCATTTCACCCGATAGTCGGCCAAATCCGCCGCGCCGATCAGCCCGTTGTCGCGCTGCATTTGCGCCACCAGCAGGCGAGCGGTTTCGCCGTGATAAAAATCGTCGGCGCCCGATTTGGCGATGCGCTCAAGGGTGGCGGCCAGCTCCGGCTGCTTGAACACCGTGCCGGGCTTCATGGCGCCGAAATAGTCGCCGAAGTTGGTTTTACCGGCGAACAGCTTGTTGGCATCTTCGCGGTACTGATACTGCTGATCCGCCACGGTGAAACCTTGCCGGGCGTAACCGATCGCCGGCGTCAGCAGCTCGGCCCAGGGCAACTTGCCGAAGCGTTTATGCGCTTCCCACAATCCCAGCACGGTGCCCGGCACGCCGGCGGCGCGGCTGCCCACCAGGCTGAGATTCTCGATCACTTCGCCTTTCTCGTTCAGATACATAGTTTTGCCGGCGGCCTTGGGCGCCACTTCGCGGTAGTCGAGGAAATAGGGTTTGCCGTCGACGTACAGCGTCATAAAGCCGCCGCCGCCGATATTGCCGGCTTCAGGGTAGGTAACGGCCAGGGTAAAGGCGGTGGCGACCGCCGCATCGACCGCATTGCCGCCGGCCTGCAGAATGTGCGCGGCGACCTTGGCGCCATACTGATCCGGGGCGGCGACCGCGCCGGCGGTCAGTTCGGCGGCAAAGGCAGCGGGAACGGTGCAGGCAAGGGCCACGCTCAGAGCTATCGTTTTCAATAAACCGGCAGACATAGAAGATCCTTTTAGCGATGTTCAGTTATCAGGTGAATTCAACTAATGATTTTGAAACAGCAGGTTAGCGCGTTTTCTTCGGGCTGTTGCGACGCTTTATTGAAAGTAGCAGCGGGCAGGCGGGGCCGCCTGACCAGAGTAGCAAATCGTGACGTGGCGCGTTATGCGCCGGCGGGCAGCGCCGACTGCAGCCATTGGCAGAAGTGCCGGGCGAGCGGATTGTGTTCGCTGTCGCGGTGCAGCAGCCACGCCCAGTTGGCGCCGCGCACGCGTTGCTCGGTTAACGGTTGCAGCAGCCCGGCGTCGCGCGCGTGTTGCGCCAGCAATTGGCTGACCAACGCGATGCCGAGGCCATTGCAGGCGGCGTCCAGCAGCAGACCAGGATCGGAGAAGTTCAGCCCGCTGTCGCGCTGGCCGACGTGCGCGCCGCCCGCCACTGCCCAGTGGCTCCAATCCATCTCGCGTTCGCCGTGCAAGGTCACGCGCTGCTCCGGCGTCAACGCCAGCAGGCTGGGGTGGCAGGCGGGGTAGAGTCGGTCGGTACAGAGAACGTTAAAGGTGCAGTCCGCCTGCGCGCTGAGATCGTCACGGATCGCCAGATCGATGCTGTCCGTCGCCATATCCGGCGGTTCAAAGCTGGTGAACAGCCACAGATCGATCTGCGGATGCTGCCGATTGAAATCGCCCAGCCGCGGCGTCAGCCAGTGGCGGGCAAAGGCCGGGGTGGTGTTAACGCTCAGTTGGTTGGGTTTGCGGTACTGATCCAAACGGCGAATGCCGACGGCCAGCTGTTGCAGCATCACCTGTGCGGTGCTGAACAGATCGTGGCCGGCGTCGGTCAGCGCCACGCTGCGGCCGGTGCGGAAGAACAGCGGTTGCTCCAGAAACGCCTCGAGGCTGCGGATTTGCTGGCTGATCGCCGACTGAGTCAGGTGCAGCTCTTCGGCAGCCTGATGAAAACTGCCCAGGCGCGCCGCCGCTTCGAAACCGCGCAGGGCGCTCAAGGGGGGCCAGTGTTTTAACATTATCGATAAGCCTGTCTAATCAGATATCCGCTAAATATATCGTTTGTCGCGGTGGCAGGGGAAGACTAGCATGGGATTCAAGCGCCGGAGCGCAAGAAATCCGGCTAACAGTTTGAATTTAAATCAATTTAAAGAGGCTATTTATGTCAACTCGTCGCACCTTTATCAAGCAGCTTTCGGCGGTGGCCGGTGTGAGCTTGACGGCATCATTGGGCATCCCGTTACGCGGTCACGCGAAAGCTGCGCTTAATCCGGCCTGGCGGATGCCCGACGAAGGGGAACCGCAACAGCGGGCGTTTCTCGCTTTCGGCGCGCAGCGTGCGATTTGGGGCGGGTTCACCGCGGACGTGCAGGCAGCGCAGGGGCGTATCGCCCGCGCCATCGCCGACTTTCAGCCGTTGACGGTTTTTTGCCGCGGCAATGAACGGCAATTGGCTGAGGCCACCTGCGGCAGTCACAACGTCAGCTATGTTGTCACTGAGCTGGATGATATCTGGATGCGCGACATCGGCGCCAATTTCGTCGTCAATGACGCCGGCGAACTGGGCGCGGTGGATTTCAACTTCAACGGCTGGGGCGATAAGCAGCAACATGCCAGGGATGCGCGTCTGGCAGGGTTTGTCGCCAGGCGATACGGCGTCGCTCAACCGCGCCGCAGCGCGCTGGTAGGCGAAGGCGGCGGCATCGAAGTGGATGGGCACGGCACCGGCATCATGACCGAGAGCAGTTGGGTGAATGCGAACCGCAACCCGGGCTGGAGCCGAGACCGGGTTGAGCAAGAGCTGAAGGCGATGCTCGGCCTGCGCAAAATTATCTGGCTGCCGGGTATTAAAGGCCGGGACATCACCGATGCCCACGTCGATTTTTATGCCCGTTTCGTGCGGCCTGGCGTGGTGGTGGCCAACCTGGATACCGATCCGGCCTCTTATGATCATGCGGTTACCCAAGCGCATCTGGCGATCCTCAAAGCAGCGACCGACGCCGACGGCCGCACGCTGCAGGTACATACGCTTTCGCCGCCGCGGGCACCGCGCGAAAGCCGATTCAGTCGCCGCAACCCCGATTTCGCGGCGGGCTACATCAACTATTTCGTCATCAACGGCGCGGTGATCGCCCCGGAGTTTGGCGACCTGCAGGCGGACAAGGCGGCGTTTGAACTGCTGTCGGCGCTCTATCCGCAGCGCAAGGTGGTGCAGCTGGAGATCGACGCCATCGCCGCCGGCGGCGGCGGCATTCACTGCGTGACCAGCCAATTGCCGGTGCATGGCAAGCCAGACCAGTGAATGTTCAAAAAATGCGCACGCGGTTGTTTGTCGCCATAGGGTGTGATTGGCTGAGTGGAAACATAAGGAGGCCATAATGAACGACTCACCCTTGAGCATTCCCACCTGGTATCGCGATCCGCACGCAGAACAGGCCATGGCCGAAGGCCATGCGCCCATCTGGCGGCATCTGCTGAGCCTGGTGCCGGAACACGAATTGTCCGGCGTCAAGGTACTGGACTTCGGCTGCAATCAGGGCGGTTTTCTGCGTCTGTTGCACCAAATCCGGCCATTTCGTGAAGGGCTCGGCGTTGATATCGCCCGCCAATCCGTCGAACACGCCAACCGCCTGAAAGGAAACCTGCCGATCGGTTATCAAACCGACACGCGGTTGACGGGTTATGAGAACCACTTCGATATCGCCTTCAGTCATGAAGTCATCTACCTGATCGAAGATATCGCGCAGCATGCCGCCGATATGCTGCGGGTGCTGAAGCCGGGTGGCGTTTATTATGCGGTGACCGGTTGCCACACCGACAACCCGCTGTGGCCGCAATGGCGCGAAAGGGTGGCTGAACAGACGCATACCGTGGTGCAGGATCGCGCTCTGGACGACTATGCGCGCATTTTCTCCGCCGCGGGATTCCAGGTCTCTGCCCGCCGGCTGGGCTTTTCCGGCTTCGTGCCCTATGAGCCGGACGGCTGGATGCCGAATATCGCGGCGGCGATCGACTACTATTGGCACACCAAAACGGTGTTTAGACTGGTTAAACCCCCAGTGCCGGTGAGTTAACGCGCCGGGCCGATGCCGTAGCGCAGCAGGGCAATGGCGTGGCGGGCGATATCCTCGGCGTTTAGCTGGCCTTTATCCCGTTCGCGCCGCCATTTGGGTGCGGTGGCCAGCGGCAGCAGCGTGATGCCGAACAGCGTAAAGAACAGCAGGGCAGGCTCGAGATCGGAATTGAGTTTACCCTGCGCCTGCCAGCGTGCGATGGCTTGCAACGCGATCTGATGGCGTTCATTACCGAATCGTTCATCCATTCTCTGTTTCAATACGCCACTTTCACTCATGACCTCCCGCAGCCACAGCGGGGCGAACCAAGGGTGTTCCAACGCGATGTCGATAAAACGTTGCGCTAGCTGGGTGAACGCGGTGACGGGATCGTCCGCGTTGGCGTCGAACACCTCGCCGGCCATCTTGCGCACTGGCAGAAAGCGCTCTTCGATCAGCACGTCCAGCAACTGTTCCCGGTTATGAAAGTAGTAGTGCAGCATGGCCGGGGTGACGTTTGCTTCGCGCGCAATGGCATTCAATGAGGTGTCTACGATCCCCTGGCGGGCAAACAGGTTCAGCGCGGTATCAAGCAAATGCTCGCGTTTGTCCGCCCCTTTGGCACCGCCGCTCGGCCGGCCGGGGCGGCGAGGCTTGGCGGGAGTTTGAACGTTTCGTGCTGTCATCGCGATAAGATCCATTGACCGGAAAAAAGGATGACTCATATATTAATTATGCGATTAATTAATTACAAGTGAACTGACTCCGATGACGATTGAAAACCCGACAATCCGGCCCGATCACGGCGGGGCGCCTGCCAAGGCGCCTTCGCTCCCGTTGCTGTTTTCCGCGTTGCTGCTGGTGATGCTACTGGCGGCGCTGGATCAAACCATTGTCTCCACCGCGTTGCCGACCATCGTCGGCGAGTTTGGTGGTCTTGAGAAACTGTCCTGGGTGGTGACAGCCTATCTGCTGTCTTCCACTATTGTGGTGCCGCTGTACGGCAAATTCGGCGATCTTTTCGGCCGCAAGATTGTGCTGCAAATCGCTATTTTGCTGTTTTTGCTTGGGTCGGTACTGTGTGGGCTAGCGCAAAACATGACACAGCTGATTATGATGCGCGCGCTGCAAGGGTTGGGCGGCGGCGGGCTGTTGGTGGTCACTTTGGCGGTGGTCGGCGACGTGATCCCGCCGGCGGAACGCGGCCGTTATCAGGGGCTGTTCGGTGGGGTATTCGGCCTGGCCACGGTGGTGGGGCCGTTGATCGGCGGCTTACTGGTGCAGCATTTTTCCTGGCGCTGGATTTTCTACATCAATCTGCCGCTGGGCCTGTTCGCCCTGCTGGTGATTGGCGCGGTGTTTCAGTCGCAGGTTAATCGAGTGCGACATGAAATCGACTTCCTCGGCGCCGGTTACCTGGCGATGGCGCTCACCTGTATCATCCTGTTCACCAGCCAGGGCGGCACGGTAATGGCCTGGTCGGACGGCCAGCTGTGGTGCATTCTGGCCTTTGGCCTGGTGTCGCTGGGCGGCTTTATCTATGAGGAACGTCTGGCCGGTGAACCGATCATTCCCCTCGGGCTGTTTCGCAACCGCACCTTCGTGCTGTGCGGCCTGATCGGCTTTATCGTCGGCATGTCGCTGTTCGGCTCCGTAACTTTCCTGCCGCTGTATCTGCAGGTGGTAAAAGGCTCGACGCCATCGCAGGCCGGGATGCAGCTGCTGCCGTTGATGGGCGGCCTTATGGTCAGCTCGATCATCAGCGGGCGGATCATCAGCAAACGCGGTAAATATCGCCTGTTCCCGATCGTCGGTACCCTGTGTGCGCTGGGGGCGATGACGCTGCTCGGCACCCTGACCAATAACACGCCGGTGCAACAACTGTATCTGTACCTTTGCCTGCTGGGATTGGGGCTGGGCATGGTGATGCAAGTGATGATTTTGGCGGCGCAAAACAGCGTGGAGCCCCGACATATCGGGGTCGCGACGTCCAGCGCCACGCTGTTCCGCTCTATCGGCGGTTCGATAGGCGTGGCGGTGTTCGGGGCAATTTTCACGCAGGTGTTGCATACCCGTTTGGTGGCGCTGTTGCCGGAAGGCGCGCAGCTGCCGCGCTCGCTCGGCGCAGAAGCGGTGCACCATTTGCCGGCGGCGCTGCAGCAGGATTACCTGCAGGCCTTCGGCGGGGCGATCCATTCGGTGTATCAAATTGCCGCCGGGGTGATGGCGCTGGCTTTTGCGCTGACCTGGCTCTTGAAAGACGTGCCGCTGCGGCACAAATAATCCCGATACCGGCCGCTCCGGCCGGCTCAGCCCGACGGACTTTTACCGAATCCTTACGCAACCCTTTCAGAAGCGAATGTCTGCATTCGATATATTGAGAATAGTCATTCTCAATGGGATCGTATTGCAATGCAGAGAAAAACGCTTTTGGTGCTTGGGCTGTCGCTGTTGCTGTCCGCCTGCGATGGGCAAAACGCCGGTGCGCCGACGGGCGCAGGCGGTGAGCAGGAGGTCGGCGTCGTCACGCTGCGCGGCCAGTCAGTGACCCTGAGCAGCGAGTTGACCGGCCGGGTCAACGCCACCATGACTTCCGACGTGCGGCCGCAGGTCGACGGCATCATCAAGCAGCGGCTGTTCACCGAAGGGGCCGAGGTGAAAGCCGGGCAGGTATTGTACCAAATTGACCCCGCCAGCTATCAGGCCAGCTACGATCAGGCCGCCGCCCAGCTGAAAAACGCCCAGGCCACGGTGCAATCCACCCGGCTCAAATCACAGCGCTATGCGGCGCTGGTGAAAGAGAACGGCGTTTCTCAGCAGGATGCGGACGATGCCAAAGCCGCCTATTTGGCGGCCGTGGCGTCGGTGGCCCAGTATCAGGCAGCGCTGGAGACGGCGCGCATCAACCTCGCCTATACCCAGGTGCGGGCACCGATCGCCGGCCGCATCGGCATCTCATCGGTGACGCCGGGCGCGCTGGTCACCGCCAGCCAGACCGATGCGTTGGCCACCATCCGCGCGTTGGATCCGATCTATGTCGATCTGACCCAGTCCAGCGCCCAGTTGCTTAAACTGCGCCGTCAGCAGGCCGCTTTGCAGCGCGGTGCGGTCACGCCGGTCGCCATCAAGCTGGAGGACGGCACGCCTTATGCCCACGCCGGCAAGCTGGAGTTGACCGAGGTGGCGGTGGATGAGGCCACCGGTTCGGTCACGCTGCGTGCGGTGTTCCCCAACCCCGAGCATGAGCTGCTGCCCGGCATGTACGTCCACGCCACGGTGGATAACGGCGTCGATCCCAAAGCCATTCTGGCGCCGCAGCAGGGCATCACCCGCAACGCCAAAGGGGAAGCCACCGCGTTGGTGGTGGACGAGCAAAACAACGTGGCGCAGCGCACCGTCAGCGCCGAACGGGTGGTGGGCAGCAACTGGCTGATCGGCAGCGGGCTGAACGAAGGCGATCGCCTGATCGTCGAAGGCACCGGCAAGGTCACGATCGGCGCCGCGGTGAAGCCGGTTGAGGTTTCAGTCGACAAAACCCAACGCGGGGAGCAGTGATATGGCGCAGTTCTTTATCCGGCGGCCGGTATTCGCCTGGGTGATTGCCATCATCATCATGCTGTGCGGCCTGATGTCGATCAATTCATTGCCCGTCTCGCAGTACCCGGATGTCTCACCGCCGCAGATTTCCATCTCCGCCACTTACCCGGGCGCGGACGCGGAAACGCTGGAAAACAGCGTCACGCAGGTGATTGAGCAGCAGCTCACCGGCCTGGACGGCCTGCTGTATTTCTCTTCGACCAGCAGCTCCAGCGGCTCGGTCAGCATCAACGTCACCTTTGATCAGGGCACCGATCCGGATATCGCTCAGGTGCAGGTGCAAAACAAGGTGCAGCAGGCGGAAAGCCGTTTGCCGAGCGCGGTCACTGCGCAGGGCGTGACGGTCAAGAAATCCCAGAGCAGCTTCCTGCTGATCGTCGGGCTGTATGACGAAAGCGACAAGGCGACAATGGCCGATATCTCCGACTATCTGGTCAGCAACCTGCAGGATCCGCTGTCGCGCATTGCGGGCGTGGGGGACGTGCAGGTGTTCGGCTCGGAATATGCGATGCGTATCTGGCTGGATCCGACCAAGCTGGCGAGCTATGCGCTGATGCCTTCCGACGTGCAGACGGCGATCGAAGCGCAAAACACCCAGGTGTCTGCCGGCAAGATCGGCGATCTACCGGCTGCCGCCGATCAGCAGCTGACCGCCACGGTAAAGGCGCAGTCGCGGCTGCAAACGCCGGAACAGTTTCGCAATATCATCCTGAAAAGCGACAGCAGCGGCGCGCTGGTGCGGCTGGGTGACGTGGCACGGGTTGAGCTGGGCAACGAAGACTACTCCGCCAGCGCGCACCTCAATGGCCACCCGGCGGCGGGGATCGCGGTCAAGCTGGCGGCGGGCGCCAACGCCCTGAGCACCGCCAAACTGGTTAAGGCCAAGGTGGCGGAATACCAAAGCGCGATGCCGCAGGGCTACAAGGTGGCCTACCCGAAAGACAGCACCGACTTCATCAACATCTCGATCGAGGAGGTGGTGAAAACGCTGTTTGAAGCGGTGGTGTTAGTGGTGGTGGTGATGTTCGTGTTCCTGCAAAACCTGCGCACCACGCTGATCCCGACCATCACCGTGCCGGTGGTGTTGCTGGGCACCTTCGGCGTGCTGGCGGCGTTCGGCTATTCGATCAATACCCTGACGCTGTTCGGCATGGTGCTTGCGATCGGGCTGTTGGTGGACGACGCCATCGTGGTGGTGGAAAACGTCGAACGCGTGATGCGTGAAGATAAACTGCCGCCGCGCGAGGCGACGGAGAAATCGATGCGCGAGATCACCGGCGCGCTGGTCGGCATCGCACTGGTGCTGTCGGCGGTGTTTCTGCCGATGGCGTTCTTCGGCGGTTCCACCGGGGTGATCTACCGCCAGTTTTCGATCACCGTCGTCTCCTCGATGGTGCTGTCGGTGGTGCTGGCGTTGACGCTGGCGCCGGCGCTGTGCGCCACATTGCTGAAATCGACGCATGAAGAACAGACCGACAAAGGGCTGCTGGGTAAATTCAACCGCGGTTATAACCGTCTGCAGGAGAAGTACGCCGACAAGGTCGGCGCAGTGATCCACCGGCCGACGCGCTATCTGCTGCTGTACGGTCTGCTGTTGATCGCCGCGGCCGTGATGTACCTGCGTTTGCCGACCGGCTTTCTGCCCAACGAGGATCAGGGTTCGGTGATGGTGCAGTACACCTTGCCGGCCGGCGCCACCAACGCGCGCACCTCGGCGGTGAGCGAGGCGGTGACCGCCTATTTCCTCGGCCAGGAAAAGGCCAACGTCAGCACCATTTTCACCATCAACGGTTTCGGCTTCAGCGGCAGCGGGCAAAACGCCGGCATGGCGTTCGTCAGCCTCAAGGACTGGAGCCAACGCAGCGGCAGCGAAAACACCGCCGACGCCATCGCCAAACGCGCCATGGCGCACTTCGCCTCGCTGCGCGACGCCCAGGTCTTCTCCATGAGCCCACCGGCGATCGACGGTTTCGGCCAGTCCGACGGCTTCACCTTCGAGCTGCAGGCCAAAGGAGCGACCACCCGCGCCGAGCTACAGGCGATGCGCGACCAGATCGTCGCCGCCGCCGGCAACAATCCGACATTGCTGGCGGTGCGCGCCAACACCTTGCCGGACACCCCACAGCTGCAGGTGGAGATCGACAACGGCAAGCTGCAGGCGCTCGGCTTGAGCGCCGGCGACGTCAACAGCACACTCAGCAGCGCGTTCGGCAGCACCTACGTCAACGACTTTATCGACCGCAACCGAGTGAAAAAGGTCTATATGCAGGGCGACGTAGAGTATCGCGCCAAGCCGGAAGACCTCGACCGCTGGTTTGTGCGCGGCACCAATGCGTCGGGCGCCAGCAGCATGACGCCGTTCTCCGCCTTTGCGTCTTCGCACTGGATCTACGGGCCGGAGAACCTGTCGCGCTATAACGGGCTGTCGTCGTTCGAGATCACCGGGCAGGGCGCCGCCGGCGTCAGCTCCGGTACGGCGATGAGCGAGATGGAGAAACTGGCGGCGAAATACTCCGCCGGCAACAGCTATTCCTGGAGCGGGCTGTCCTATCAGGAACGGCTGACCAGCGGCCAGGCGTCGTCGCTGTACGCCATTTCGCTCATCGTGGTGTTCCTGTGCCTGGCGGCGCTGTATGAGAGCTGGTCGATTCCATTCGCGGTGATGTTGGTGGTGCCGATGGGTGTGGTGGGCTCGCTGCTGGCGATCACGCTGCGCGGGCTGGAAAACGACATCTACTTCCAAGTGGCGCTGCTCACCATCATCGGCCTGTCGGCGAAGAACGCCATTTTGATCGTCGAGTTCGCCGAGGAGATGCACCAGCGGGGGGAAACGCTGATTGGCGCGGCGGTCCACGCGGCACGCATGCGCCTGCGGCCGATCCTGATGACCTCGCTGGCGTTCACCGCCGGGGTGCTGCCGCTGGCGGTATCCAGCGGCGCCGGCGCCAACAGCCGAATCGCCATCGGTACCGGCATTATCGGCGGTACGATCACCGCCACCGCATTGGCCATCTTTTTCGTACCGCTGTTTTATGTGTTGGTGCGCCGCATGTTTACCCGCCGGCCCACCAACTCGCCGTCTCAGGCAGGAGAATAACGTGTTGCAACGAGTCATGATGTTAACTTTACCGCTGCTGCTGAGCGGGTGTCTGTCGCTGGATCCACACTACCAGCGCCCAGCGGCGCCGGTGCCCGCCAACCTGCCGCAGGGCGAGGCCGCCGGCAAGCAGGCGTTGAGCTACCCGGACGTCGCCTGGCGCGACTATGTGCAGGACGCCAGGCTGCGGCAGGTGGTGGCGCTGGGGCTGGACAGCAGCCGCGATCTGCGCGAGGCGATCGCCAATATCGCCTCGGCGCGCGCCCTGTACGGTGAGCAGCGCTCGGCGCTGTTCCCGACGATCAACGCCACCGCCGACGGCAGCCGCGGGCGTTCGCTGACCGGTAGCGGCAATGCCACCGCCATCAGTCAGAGTTATGAAGCGCAGGCCGGCGTCAGCGCGTTCGAGCTGGATCTGTTCGGCAAAAACGCCAGCCTGTCGCGCGCGGCGTTCGAAACCTATCTGGCCAATTCGGAGGCGGCGAAAAGTACTCGCCTGACGCTGATCGCCGATATCGTCACCGACTGGGTGGCGGTGGCGGCCGAGCGCAGCAATCTGGCGGTGGCGCAGCAGACGATGGAAAGCGCCAAACGTTCGCTGGACGTGACGCGTAAGAACCAGCAGCACGGCATTGCGTCGCTGGTTGACGTGGCGTCGGCGGAGACCGTTTATCAACAGGCGCGATCGGACGCCGCCAGCTATGCGACCAGCGCCGCGCAGGCGAAAAACGCGCTGGATTTGGCGGTGGGGCAAAGCGTGCCGGAAAATCTGCTGCCGAGCGGTATCGATGGGCTCGGCGAAATCATGCGCAATCTGCCGGCTGGGGTGTCTTCGCAGGTGCTGCTGACGCGGCCGGACGTGCTGCAGGCTGAGCATAACCTGAAATCCGCCAACGCCAACATCGGCTCGGCGCGGGCGGCGTTTTTCCCGTCGATCAGCCTGACCGCCAGCGGCGGCGTGGGCAGCGGTGAACTCTCGTCGCTGTTCAGCCACGGCGCGGGCGTCTGGTCGTTCGCCCCGAGCATCAGCCTGCCGATCTTCAGCGGTGGCTATAACACGTCGCAACTGAACTACAGCAAAGCGCAGAGAGATCTGTATGTCGCCACCTATGAGAAAGCGGTGCAGACTGCATTTCAGGAAACCGCCGACGCGTTGGCGCGTAAAGCGACTCTGCAGGAACAGCTGGCGGCGCAAACCGGCTATGTGGCGGCGGCGCAGCAATATTATCGCCTGGCCGAGTTGCGTTACCGCCAGGGCGTGGACAGCTACCTGACGCTGCTGGACGCGCAGCGCACGCTGTACACGGCGCAGCAGTCGCTGATCGCCGCGCAGCAGACCGCGTACGACAATCAGGCCACCCTGTATAAAGTGTTGGGCGGCGGCATTGCCGCCGAGCGGCAGGGGGACGGCGTCATCGCCGACAAGACGACGCTCAGCCGCTAACCATCGACCGCGCGCGCCAGAAGTGTGGCTGCGCGCGGTTTTTTATGGAAAGTGTAAAGAAACAGAAAACCCGCGCGGCGGCCCGAACTCGCCGCGGCGAGCAGAGTCAGACAGAGAACCGCATTCATCTTTATTCATACCGGCTTGAGGTCGTCATGGCAGAAGACATTCAGCAACAGGTCATCGCGCTTATCGCCGCATTCAACGCGCCAGGGCGGCAGAAGAAGGGCGTGGTCATCACCCCGGAAACCGAGATCAACACCGCGCTCAGTCTGTCGTTCAGCGACTCCAACACGCTGATGCGCCGCTACTTCGATACCTTCGGCGTCGACAGCAGCAATTACAACCACGAGCTGTATTTCCAGCCGCCGGCCAACACCGGGCGCTGGTTTTCCCCCTCCGCCTGCAAAGAACACCCCCGGCCGCTGTGCGTGTCGATGCTGGTACGCTCCGCACGCGCCAAACGCTGGCTGTACGACATCCACTTCCTGATCGAGCAGCTCCGCTAGTACCGCATTACTGCTCCAATACCTCGGCGAATTTCGCCAGCCACTGCGGATGCGCCGGCCAGGCCGGGGCGGTGACCAGATTGCCGTCGACGTGGGCCTGATCGATGCCGATCTCCGCATAATGGCCGCCGCCGAGTCGCACCTCCGGGGCGCAAGCCGGGTAGGCGCTGCAGGTGCGGCCCTTCAACACCCCGGCCGCTGCCAGCAGCTGCGGGCCGTGGCAAACGGCGGCGATCGGTTTTTTCGCGGCGTCAAACGCCTGCACCAGCGCGATCACCTCGGGGTTCAGACGCAGGTATTCGGGCGCCCGACCGCCGGGGATCAAGAGCGCGTCATAGTGTTCTTCTTTGGCGGCGGCAAAGTCGGCGTTCAGGGTGAAACGATGACCGGGTTTCTCGCTGTAGGTCTGTGCGCCGTCAAAGTCGTGGATCGCGGTCTGGATGTAGTCGCCGACGGCTTTGCCGGGGCACACGGCGTCCACCCAATGGCCAAGCATTTGCAATGCCTGAAACGGCACCATGGTTTCGTAATCTTCGGCGTAGTCGCCGACCAGCATCAGGATTTTTTTCTTGCTCATGATCACAACTCCTGCAGGAGGGGGAATGCCTAAGGTATAGCCCAGCCCCCCTGGGAATGCGAACCGCAAAGTGCTGTGGAATACACGATTAAAAAGCATAAAATTGAGTTGACTTTCTTGGTAAGAATAAAGGTCATAATTATCTTGGCGGCCTAATCAGTAATGAATTTGATTTTCGTTTGTTTCCTATGGTAGAAAAACGGCTCCCCACTAAAATGGTAGAGAAATCTGTTAGCACGCTTCATACGAATACTTCAGAGTTCTGTGATTATGACCATTGCGTAATAATGGAAAGCACTTGTTTAATTTTTTTTATTATTTTGAAGGAACAAAAAAATGCCTATTTTAAATCGCTGTGCCACAGCCTGCGCACTGGCGCTGGGCCTGCTGGGGAGCTCGGTTGCAGCACACGCTGGGGAACAAGAGGAACTCACCCAAAAACTCGATGAGTCGGTAATGACGTATGCTTACTCTAAGAGTAGTAGCGATATGGACACCATTAATGAACTGATAAAAAATGGCGCTCACCCTACTATTCAAACGTTATGGTATGCCGCCTATTACAAACAGCCGGCGCTGCTCGATCGTTTTCTTGATATGTCGGTGAATGTGAATCAAGCCATCAGTGACAATGGAGAAACCGTATTGTTGTCAGCGTTGGGAAATACCGACAAGTCTGAATTATCCGATGATGACCTTCACATTTTACAGAGCTTGCTAAAAGCAGGTGCCAATACCAACGTCATTGCGCAAGGGGGGACTAATACACCACTTATTGCCGCCGCCCAAAGCCAAGGAGCCGCGCCCGCGCTGGTGAAACTGTTGCTGCAATTTGGTGCGGATGCCAAGCAGGTTACCCCGCAAGGATTCTCACCGATAATGGGGGAAGGGGCGGCTAATCTGGAGGTCATCAAACTGCTGGTAGCCGCCGGAACAGACCCTTATGGCGTCAGCAAGGTAGGATCAACGCCTTTACACTTTGTTTGCACGCGGGACTCTTCCCAGGACGGCCAGCCGGACCCGCAAGCGGCACAGCGTATCGCCTTGTTGCATAAACCCGGAACCTCTATCGATGCTCAACCGCCCCAGCAACAGGCCTGGCCTGTTGGCACACCACTGCTGGAAAGCCTGACCAGCAATAATCCTGACTGCGTCAAGGCGTTGTTGGCTGCGGGTGCCGATAAAGATGCGCTGGCTTTCCCGGCAGAGTATGTGGCAGCAGATCCAAGCGTAAAAGGTAAAACGGTTCGTCAGAATATACTCGGGTCGGCAGAAAAATATCCCGACCTGTATTCGCCAGAAATCGTGGCCTTGTTTCAAAAATAGGTGAAACGAAAAAGGGGGCTTTCGCCCCCTGAAACAATGGCCCGCTCGCAGGCCAAATAAGCCGGCATCAACCTGGGTAGATGCCGCGCTCTTTACGTGCGGTCAGGATGCGCTCACAAGCCACGATGTAAGCCGCGGTGCGCAGGCTGCACTCTTTCTCTGCGGCCTTGTTCCAGACGTGGACCATCGCGTCGGTCATGATCTTGTCCATACGCTCGTTGATCTCGGACTCGCTCCAGAAGTAGCTCGCCATGTCCTGAACCCACTCGAAGTAACTGACCGTTACGCCGCCGGCGTTACAGATAACGTCCGGAACTACGGTGATGTTACGGGAGCGCAGAATGTCGTCCGCTTCTGGGAAGGTTGGGCCGTTAGCCCCTTCCAGCACCAGCTTGGCGCTGAGGATTTCGGCGCGCTGGCGGGTGATCTGGCCTTCCAGCGCCGCAGGGATCAGGATGTCCATGTCAACCGACCAGAACGCTTCGCTCTCGATCTCGCTGGCACCCGGGAAGCCGGCGATCTGCTTGTGCTTGGCCTGGTATTCGGTCAGCGCGACCAGATCGATACCGTTGGCGTTGAACAGGGTAGCGGAGTGGTCCTGGATGGTGACGACGCGAGCGCCGACGCCGACGAACAGACGGGCCGCTTCGCTGCCCACGTTACCGAAGCCTTGTACCGCCACTTTGGCGCCTTCGATCTGCACGCCCAGACGCTTGGCCACTTCGCTGCCGGTGACGAACACGCCGCGGCCGGTCGCTTTCTCACGGCCCAGGGAACCGCCGAGGTGGATTGGCTTGCCTGTCACTACGCCGGTGATGGTGGTGCCGTGGTTCATGGAGTAGGTATCCATCATCCAGGCCATCACTTTGGCGTTGGTGCCGACGTCCGGCGCAGGGATGTCTTTCTGTGGCCCGATGATGAAGCCGATTTCGCTGGTGTAGCGGCGGGTCAGTCGCTCCAGTTCACCTTCAGACAGTTTGAACGGATCGACGCGGATGCCGCCCTTGGCGCCGCCGTACGGCAGGTTGACCGCGGCACACTTGATGGTCATCCAGGCGGACAGGGCCATCACTTCGTTCAGATCGACGTCAGGGTGGAAGCGGATACCGCCTTTACCCGGCCCGCGCGACAGGTTGTGCTGTACGCGGAAACCTTCGAAGTGACGGATGGTGCCATCGTCCATCTGCAGCGGGATATCAACAATCAAAGCGCGTTTAGGGTGACGCAGCGTATCAACCCAGCGTGAGAGGTCGCCGAGGTAAGGGGCGACGCGATCGATTTGTTGCAGATATGTAGCCCAAGCGGTGGTGCTGCTGTCTGAAGCGTAGGATAGCTTTTCCATAACCAACCTTTATATTTTAGAGGTATTTATTTCGTTTAACCGTGGATTAGCAAGCGCATAACACTTTGCGACGCTAAATTTACCACTAATTATGCCGGTTGTTAGCCCCCCTCTCATCGGGCCAGCGGACGGTTTTTCGCCGCCTGCAGGGCGGCAAATGAATAGTTAATTACTTTTTGTCGACGGTGAGCGAGTTCATGCATATTTTATGCATATAAAGCGCATAAAACCCCTTTTTATCTATTTTTCAGAAGCTTGAATGTGATCAAAAAGTTTCATTTTATTTAACTGCCATGTTGACAATGGCATTTCCCCTCGCCAGAGTTAAATTAATGTTAAAACGACTCCGGCGTCGTTTTTTTGTTGCACAAGGGAAAGTATAACCATTTGATATTGTAGTGTTTACCCACCACGCTCAGGCTATGTTCGCCAAACGTGGGCGATACGACGGCTCACGAGAGCATTTTCTCGGTACCCATTATTATTACCTCCCTGTCACAACAGGGCGGGCAGCGTTCGGTCTCACTTTTTTGCCGGTTAGAACGCCCACGGGCGTTTCACTCCTGCTGCAGCCGCATATCGGTTGCTTAATCGCCTTAATGACGGACAGGTAACACCATGACAAAAAATCACTGCGATCGGCTGAACCCAGGTTCAGCCGAGGGGCCAAACTGTGCCCAAACCTTGCAGCGCGGGCTGAGCGCGCGCCACATTCAACTGATTTCGATCGGCGGCGCCATCGGCACCGGGCTGTTTATGGGCGCTGGGAAAACCCTCGCGCTGTCGGGCACCTCCATCGTACTGACTTACGCCATCGTCGGCTTTTTCATGTTCATGGTCATGAGGGCGATGGGGGAGCTGCTGCTCACGCGGCTCGATTACCGTTCGTTCGCCGATTTCGTCTCCGAATACCTGGGGCCGCGCGCCAGCTTTTTTCTCGGCTGGTCCTACTGGCTGAGCTGGGTCGTGACCTGCATTGCCGACGTGGTGGTGTGCGGCGGCTACGTGCAGTATTGGCTGCCTAACGTCTCGCCCTGGTTGCCAGCGCTGCTGACGCTGGGGTTTCTGTGTCTGTTCAACATGCTGTCGGTCAAGATGTTCGGCGAAGCCGAATTCTGGTTTGCGATGATCAAGGTGGTGGCGATCGTCGCGTTGATCGCCACCGGCGCCTGGATGGTGTTCAGCGGATGGACCTCGCCGGACGGCGTGACCGCTTCGCTGCATAACGTCACCGATCCCGCCATTTTCATGCCGCACGGCATCTTCGGCTTTTTCGCCGGGTTCCAGATCGCCATTTTCTCCTGTACCGGCATCGAGCTGTTGGGCACGATGTCGGCGGAGACCAAAAACCCGCAGAAGGTGTTGCCGAAGGCGATCAACGCGATCCCGGCGCGCATCATCGTCTTCTACGTGTGCTCGATGCTGACCATTATCGCCGTCACCTCGTGGAGCCACATCTCGCCGGACAGCAGCCCGTTCGTGATGCTGTTCGATCGGGCGGGGCTGCCGGCTGCCGCCGCGGTGATCAACTTCGTGGTGCTGACTTCGGCGATGTCCTCGGCCAACAGCGGGGTGTATTCCAGCACCCGCATGCTGTACAGCCTGTCGATGGAAAAGCACGCCCACGGTCAGTTCCGCATTCTGTCTCGCACCACGGCCATTCCGATCCGCAGCCTGCTGTTTTCCTGCTTCTGCATGGTGGCCGGCACCTTGCTGCTGATACTGGTGCCGAACGTCATGACGCTGTTCACCATCGTCTCTACCGTGGCGGCAATCCTGGTGGTTTACAGCTGGGGCATGATTTTGGTCGCCTACCTGGTGTATCGCCAGAAGCGACCGGATCTGCACGCCGATTCCAATTTCAAAATGCCAGGCGGGGTCGCGATGGCCTGGCTGACGCTGGCATTCTTCGCCTTTACGCTGGTGCTGATGGTGTTCGATAGCGAGACGCTGATCGCGCTGTGCAGCATGCCGCTGTGGTTTACCACGCTCGGGCTGATCTGGCGCTATCGGGTCCGCGACAGCGTGGCGCGCGAGAGCTACGTGTTTTATCGGCGTGGCGCCGAGGCGGAATAACCGGCAAAGGATACGCCGCTTGCCGCCGCTCCACTCGGCAAGCGGCGGCAACTGCGGTATGCTAAGCGGCTGAACAGCAAACCAAACCGGGCCATACGGAGACCCCCAGCGTGCCGAACTCTTCTTCTCAACTCGAACTTTTGCGCTCGGTCGCTGACGGCATCGCGGCGCTGTTTTTCCCGAATGCGGAAGTGGTGATCCACGATCTGGCCACCAACAAGATTGCCTATCTGGCGAACAACCTGTCGAAGCGCAAACCGGGCGACGACGCCGGGCTGGAAGACTTCGAGCTCGATGGCGGCGCCGGCGTGACCGGCCCCTATGAGAAGCTGAACTGGGACGGCAAAAAGATGCGTTCGGTGAGCATTGCCGCACGCGACGAACAGGGCAAGCCCAGCTATCTGCTGTGCATCAACCTGAGCACCGCGATGTTCGAGGACGCCCGCAACGCGCTGGACATGTTCCTGTCGGTCACGCGATTGCAACCTCAGCCACAAGAGCTGTTCAAAGACGACTGGCAGGAGAAGATCAACACTTTCCTGCACGATTGGCTGCGGCGCGAAAACGCCGCGCTCGGCGCGCTGAGCCGCGAACAAAAACGGCGACTGGTCAGCGATCTCTACCATCAGGGCGCGTTCAAGGCCAAAAGCGCCGCGGACTACATCGCCAATGTGCTGTCGATGGGGCGCGCCACGGTGTACAAGCACTTGCGGGAATTGAAGCAGGAGTAAAGGCGGCGGGAAAGGGCACGACGCCCCAGGGCGAATGCCGAGGTAGCGCAATAGCTGCGATGATCGTTTATGAACGGTCTGAGACGACGTCCTGAAGAAGCCAGTCGTGGAAAATTTTCACTTCATCACGCATGACATGTTGCTGCGGGGTGACCAGATAGTAGGACCATCTAAGTGGCCAGCGATGGTCGGGATGGAGATGAACCAACTGCTCGGTCTCGATAAGCTGCTTTACCAGAGCGTTTCGAACGATGGCCACGCCCCTGCCGCTCAGCGCCGACAGGATCACTGCTGAAGTAGAATTGATATGCAGCCCGCTTTCCCGCGTTTCGGGCGCACCGACCGCTCTCAGTACATCACCCCATGATGGAAAATCCGCACCAGGATGCGGCGTGTCATCGTGAATGAGTTTTTGCGTGGCGAGCCATTCACTGCAGGCCATTTTCTCGGGGGGAGCCAGGCGTGGACTGCAGACCAGCACGGCTTCCTCATCCATTAGCCAGGTTTTACTCACGCCGGGCCACTCTCCCTGTCCACAGCGAATGCCGATATCAGCCTCGCCATACGACACGTCCATCAGCTTTTCCGTGACGTTAAGCCGCAGATCGATATTCTCATGCGTTTCCGCAAACCGGTTCAGGCGGTCCATCAGCCAGTTCATCATCAGTACCTGGGACGCCGTCACCACGACCACCGAGCGTGACCGGCGACCACGAAGCTTACTTAAACCGGTTTCCAGTTTATCGAGACCCTGAGTGATATCTTGTAGGGCCTCCTGCGCTTCGTCTACCAGCGTCAGCCGCTCCTTGCCGGAACGGGTGCGGTGAAGAAGCGGGTGTCCGACCCAGTCTTCCAGCGAACGGACCAACTGACCTACGGCGGCGGGTGTGACACCCAGCTCCTGTGCCGCGCCGGTAAAACTGCCATGCCTGGCGGTGGCTTCAAAAGCGTGCAGCCATTTAAGTCGGTTTAACGATCGCATTGTGATCATCCTGATTCATTCTTTTCCTCAGTATACGCCGGCGAGAAAGATTTTCTTTCCTGTGTCGCAATTTCTTCTCAGTCGTCAATCGGTTTTCAGGGTGGCAATCTGGTTTCACACGATGAGAAGCCAGGCTTCTTATTAATGACAACCAGATGAATGTAAAGAGGTTAGCGATGAATACATCTTTTGCTGGCAAAAAACTGTTAGTGGTCGGCGGTACAAGCGGTATGGGCTTCGAAACGGCGAAGCGGGTCCTGAAAAGCGGCAGCAGCGTGGTGCTTGTTGGCCATCGTCAGGACAAAGCCGAGCAGGCCCGTCAGGCGCTGGCTGCAGACGGCCAGGTTTCCGTCATCGTTGCAGACCTGATGAAAGAAGAAGGTCTGCAGCATGTAGTGAACATCATTAACGCCGAACACAAAGATATCAGCCTGCTGGTCAATGCGGCTGGCGTGTTCTTCCCGAAACCGTTTACAGAACATGAAGCGTCAGACTATGACATGTACATGAGCATTAACCGCGCCACGTTTTTTATCACCCGCGACGTAGTGCGCAATATGGTCGAGGCCGATATCAAAGGCGCTATCGTCAATATTGGCTCTATGTGGGCACGACAGGCCATCGGTGCCACACCGTCTTCAGCCTACTCAATGGCCAAAGCCGGTCTGCACGCGCTGACCAAAAACCTGGCTATTGAACTGGGTGAAAAAGGGATCCGTGTGAATGCGGTTTCTCCAGCTGTCGTTCACACGCCGATTTATGAGGGCTTCATTCCGAAAGACGACGTCAAGGATGTGATGAACAGCTTCGACAGCTTTCATCCGATCGGACGCGTGGGTTCACCGGTCGACATCGCGGAAACCATCACTTTCCTGCTTTCTGACAAGACTGGCTGGGTGACCGGCGCTATCTGGGATATCGATGGCGGCGTGATGGCGGGGCGTAACGCCTGATGACCATGCCGCACGAGTTAACCCGCGTGCGGCATGGGGATTGGACAAAGGCGTGGGTTGCAAGGGGCAGCATCTTACGGCCCCTTGCTCATTTTCATTTATCGCCCGAAAACGTCATCAATACCTTCAGAAAAACGCTAACTGACAGACATTACGATGTTGGCCACCCCTTTTTGTTACCAGCGGTAGTTGACCGAAGCGATGATGCTGCGGCCGCTGCCGTAGAAGCAGGCGTACTCGCCGCTGCAGGATGAGACGTATTTCTTGTCCGTCAGGTTCTGCACGTTGAGCTGGAGCGCCGCACCGCGCAGCGCCGACGAAGCCTGGCCGAGGTCATATTTCACCATGGCATCGTACAGCGTGTAGTGCGGCACGTCGTACTGGCCGGTGGCGTCGGCCGGCGCATCGCCGATGTAACGCACGCCGCTGCCGACGGTCAGGCCGTTCAGCGCACCGCTCAGGACGCTGTAGCTGCCCCAGGCGGAGGCCGCGTGGCGCGGGATGCCCGCCGGGCTGTGGCCAATTTCATCCGCCGAGTTGGAGTCTTTGGTCACTACGTCGGTGTAGGTATAAGCGGCGGTCAGCGTGATCTCCGGCGTAGGCTGAGCGTGCACTTCCGCCTCAATCCCTTTGGATTTCACCTCACCGATCTGCTCGTAGGCGGAGGTGAGACGGTTATAAGACGCCACATTGCGCTGGGTAATGTCGAACCAGGAGAGGGTCAGTAGGGTGTTGCCGCCCGGGATCTGGTACTTCACGCCCACCTCGGTTTGCTTGCCGGTGGTCGGCTTGAGCGGATCGGCGCCCGCGGCACTTGGGTACAGGTTAGGATCGAACGAGGTACTGTAGCTGACATACGGTGAAATGCCGTTGTCGAAGGCGTAGAGCAGGCCCGCGCGGCCGGTGAACTGGGCATCGTTATAGGTCTGCTCTTTGCCGCCGCTGGTGCGATCGCGGGTGTTGACCTGCGACCAGTCCTGACGGCCGGACAGCAGCAGGTTCCAGTTATTCCACTCCAGCTGGTCCTGCAGATACACCCCGACCTGATTCAGCGTCTTCAAATCGCTGGAAGCCAGCGCCAACGTGCTGCCATCGATGCTGGGGCGAACCGGGTTGGCCCAGTCGATCGGGTAATCGTTACCGCGATCGCGATACATCTTCGAATCGATATGGCTGTAGCGGTAATCCAACCCGCCCAGCACCGTGTGCTTCACCTCGCCGGTGTCGAACAAACCCTTCAACTGGTTATCCACGCCAAACTCGTTGGTCATCTGCGTTTCATGCTGCGCCATGCGGGTGACGGTGTGGTCGTTGACCGTCGAGTTTACGTTATAAACCAGATATTTATAGTCTTCATCACGGTGGGTGAAGCGCAGGTTCTGGGTAAACGACAGCGCATCGCTGAAGTTATGCTCGAGGCTGTAGCCGATCGACGCCTGTTCGCGCCGCGACTTGTTGAAGCTGGGTTCGCTGACGTTGAAGTCGTAAGGCACGTAGCCCGCGCTGGTCGGGAACAGCGTGCCGGAACGCGGCAGGAAGTTACGCGATCCGGCTTTCGGATCGTTCTGGTAGCTGGTCAACAGCGTAAAGCTGGTATCTTCGTTCGGCAGCCAGGTGAAGGCCGGGGCGATGGCCACCCGTTGCTGCTTGCTGTCTTTGACAAACTCATGTTCGGTTCGGGCGATACCGTTCAGGCGGTAGAACAGGGTGTTGTCGTCGTTAAGTTTGCCGCCAAAATCAAACGCCGTTTCCGCCAGATGGCGGTTGCCGGTGCTGAATTTCACCTCGTGAATGCTCTGGGCGGTAGGGCGCTTGCTGGTCATCACCACCACGCCGCCGGGGCTGACCTGGCCGTACAGCACGCCGGCCGGGCCGTGCACCATCTCCACGCGCTCCAACAGCCAGGGATCGATCTGCCCGGCGCCGCCATTTTGGCTCGAGAGGCCAAAGTGCAGGCCGTCGAGCAGCTTGGGCGCATAACGGAAGCCGCGGCTGATCACTTCGTCATTGCGGTTGGAGTTGCCGCGGTAGGTGGTGATCACCCCGCTGGTGTAGTTCAATGCGTCGGCGACCGACGCCGGCTCCTGGTCGTTCATCTGCTCGCGCGTGACCACCGAGATGGCCTGCGGCGTCTTACGCAGAGCGGTGGCGGTCTTGGTGCCAGCGGCGCTCTCTTTAGCGACGATCCCTTTGGCCGGTGCGGTCACGCTGTTTTGTGCGTCGGCGGTCACCAGAATCGTCTCGTCCGCTGCGGCGGACGCGTGTGGCGCGAAGGGCAGTAAGGCCAGCGCCGATCCCAGCAACAGACGCTTGGCGGACATCGCCTCCGCGTTCGCGTTTTCTATCCCTTTGTTTTTAATCTTCATTATCTCTCCTGAATACCTACTTTTGTGTGTCATGCCACCCTGATAAACCCCGAAATGCCGACAAGCGGTCTTGTCCCGTCGACGTGGAGACGTCGTGTTTGCACGACGGTAAAAATCCGACAAATAGTATTGAAAATGATAATGAGTATCAATACGATTGTCAGGTTTTGTAAAAGACACTCATGTTATGTAAGGGGCGCTATGGAGTTTTTGCCGGAAAAGAGGCCAGAAAACGGTCGTGAGGGATTGGCGGCGCAGTGGCTGCGTGAAGAGGCGGCAGGGCAATCCGCGTGGTGGCAGAAGGTTGCCGCTCAGGGCACGCCTGTCGTCGAACCGCACGATGACAGTCACGTCAAAATGACCTGGCTATGGCGCGATCCCGCCGGCGATGAACGGCACTCGCCGATATGCCGCGTTTACGCCGATATCAACGGCATTACCGATCACCACAGCACGTCCCCCAGCGGCCTGACCCGGCTCCCCGGCACCGACGTTTGGTACGGCTCGGCCGTAGTCGATCGCCGCTGGCGCGGTAGCTACAGCCTGATCCCCATTACCGACCGGGATCTTCCCCCCGCATTCAGCGACGACGAAACGTTGCGCGACCGCCAGCAGCGTGCCTGGTGGGTATCGCTGTCCCCGTTGGCGATTGCCGATCCGCTGAATCGTCTCTCGTTGGGACCGTCTCATCGCCCGCGGCCCGTATCCCTGGCGCAAGGGCCGGATGCCGACGATCAAAGCGCCTGGCAGGCCGTCGATCGGCCACTGGAGGAGGCGCGGCTGCAGCTTTTCCAGTGGCAGAGCGAACGGCTGGATAACCAGCGGCGAGTTTGGCTGTATGCCAGCGGCGACGCGGCGATGAAAGCGAATCGCCCGCTGGTGCTGCTGCTCGATGGCCAAAACTGGATCGAAAAGCACGCGCTGTTGCCGGTGATCGAGCACGAAACCGCACAAGGGCACCTGCCGGCCGCATGTTGGCTGCTGATCGATGCGATCGACGGCGAACACCGGGAAAACGAGCTGCCTTGCAACGCCGCGTTTTGGCAGGCGGTGATCGACGAACTGTTGCCGCAGGCGCAGCGGCGCGAACCGTTCAGCGAGGCAGGGGCGCGCACCGTCGTCGCCGGCCAGAGCTACGGCGGGCTGGCGGCGTTATATGCCGGGTTGCACTGGCCAGAGCGCTTCGGCCACGTGCTGAGCCAGTCCGGCTCCTTCTGGTGGCCTACGGTGCAATTCGTTACCCAGTTCGAAAAACGCCACGAACTGGAGGAAGGCTGGCTGATACGCCAGGTTCGGCAACGCAGCGCAGCGGCAGCCACGCTCACCGTAATTCAGCAAGCCGGCGATCGGGAGGCGGACATCGAATTCGTCAATCGCCAGATGCATCAGGCGCTGACGGCGGCAGGGCACCGCGCCGAATACCGCGTGTTTTCCGGCGGGCACGATGCGCTCTGCTGGCGCGGTGGCCTGGTGGACGGCGTGCGCCAACTGCTTTCCGCGATGGAATAACCCACACATTTTGACAGACAGGTAAGGCAAATGACTCAGGAACAACAAAACCCGTTCGATGACGAAAATCTCCGTTTCTCCGTGCTGATCAACGCGCAACAGCAATATTCGCTGTGGCCGCAGTTTGCCGATACGCCGCAGGGATGGCGCGTGTTGATGGGGCCGGCGTCACGCGGTGAATGCATCGACTACATCGAAACGCACTGGCAGGACATGCGGCCGGCGGCGCTGAAAGCGGCGGATGCGGCGCGTTAAGCGCCAGGCAGCCACATCGATACATTCCGTTTGAGGGAAAGGACAGACACCATGTCAGAAACGCTTTCTTTACCGGATACTCAGGTCGAGTATCGGGATTATCCGCTGGTTGCTGCGCAACCGGGGATCTGGATCGCCGACCAAATCGCGCTGCGGCGTAACAGCTTCGCCGTGGCGCACTACACCGAATTGCACGGCGCTATCGATCGTTCGGCGCTGGAGCGCGCGATCCGTCAGGGGCTGGCCGAAGCGGATACGGTTCAGGCGCGGTTCTTTGAGGCGCAGGACGGCCAGCCGGTGCAGCGTCTCCCGTTGATAGCCGACCCTGCGCGCGTACAGGCGCCGGAGTGGTTCGATTTCAGCGCGCAGCCGGACGCCGAACAGGCGGCGCTGGCGCTGATGAACGACGATCTGGCGCAGGATTTGCCTGCGGACGGCGAACGGTCGCTTTATCGCCATGCGATAATCCGCGTCAGCGCCGATCGTTGGTTTTGGTACCAGCGCTTTCATCATCTGACCCTGGACGGCTTCAGTTTCGAAGCCATCACCCGCCGGATCGCCGATATCTATCGCGCGCTGCGCCACGGGCTGTCGCCGGTGTCCTCGCCGTTTACCCCGTTCGGCAAGGTAGTGGAAGAGTTTCAGCAATGGCAAACGTCGCCCGCACGTGAGCGGGCGGCCGAATTTTGGCGCCAGCATCTGCGCGAACTGCCGTCGCCGCTGTCATTATCGACGGAAAGCCGGGAGGTTGAACCGGGCGCCCGGCCGCTCAAACAGGTGCTGGTGCTGCCGGAGTCACTGTTTGACGAAGCGCTGCGCGACGACGCGTTGCAGGCGCTGCAACCGGCCGACATCGTCACGGCGGCGCTGGCGATGTATCTGGCGCGCATGAGCGGCGAAACCCGCTTCTCAGTCGGTTTTCCTTTCATGCGGCGGATGGGGTCGCAGGCGCTGGCGGCGGTCGGCCCGGTGGTCAACGTGCTGCCGCTGCTGCTGAACGTGACGCCGGAGCTGTCGCTGGCGGACGTCTGCCAGGCCGTCGTGGCGGAGATCAAGCAGGCGCGCCGCCATCAACGCTATGAGGCGGAGCAGATCAAGCGCGATCTCGGCCTGGTCGGTGGCCATCAGGAACTGTACGGGCCGGTGATCAACGTCAAGGTCTACCACAGCGCCTTGTCGTTCGACGGCCAAGCGGCCGTTACCCATACGCTGGCGATGGGGCCGGTCGATGACCTGGAGTTTGAGATCGGCTTTCGCAACGGCGTGCTGACGCTGTCTCTGGTCGCCAACCCGGCCAAATACTCGCCGCGCACCTTGCATCATCACGCGGAGCGCATCGGCCATTGGCTGCAGCAGTTGGCGCGACAGCCGCACCAGCCGAACGCTCAACTGGCGCTGATCGGCGAAGGGGAGCTAAGGCAACTCGCGGCCTGGGGGCGCGGCGCCGATCTGACGCCGCCGACGGGCATGGTGTCAATCTTGGATGCGTTCCAGCGCCAGGTTGAGCGCCAGCCTGAGGCATTGGCGGTGGCCTGCGGCGACGAGCGCCTCAGCTACCGGCAGCTCTCCGAACGGGTGATGCAGTTGGGGCGAGTGCTAATCGAAAGCGGCATCGGCGCTGAAGACGTGGTGGCCATCGGCATTCCGCGCTCGGTGGACACGCTGGTCGCGCTGTTCGGCGTGTTGGCCAGCGGCGCGGCCTATATGCCGCTCGATCTGGATTACCCGCGTGAACGCCTGGCGCTGATGTGCGACGACGCGCGGCCGGTAATGTTGCTGACCCACCGCGCGACGCAGCTCAATATGCCGGATCTGCCGCAGGTATTGTGCCTGGACGACGCAGCGTGCCTGGCGCGCTGCGCGGCTGCCGAGGCGACGCCGATAACGGACGACGAACGGCGTGCGCCGCTGAACGAGGCGCATCTGGCCTATATGATTTACACCTCCGGTTCGACCGGCAAACCCAAGGGCGTGATGTCCACGCACCGCGGGCTGCTGAACCTGTTCCTGTCGCACCAGGCCTCTCTGTTTGGCCCGGCGATCGAAAAATTCCAGGCTCGCCACGCGCGCCGCTTGCGCGCCGGCCATACCGCCTCGTTTTCTTTCGACTCCTCCTGGGAACCGCTGTTCTGCATGATGATGGGCAGCGAACTGGTTATCTTCGACGAGGAGCTGCGCCGCGACCCCTGGGCGCTTCTGGAACAAACCCAACAGACGCCGATCGATCTGCTGGACATCACGCCGTCATTCTTCTCGCAACTGGTGGACTGCGGCCTGCTGAAGGGGCAGTTCCCGCTGCCTGCGTTCGTGATGATCGGCGGTGAGGCGGCGACGCCGACGCTGTGGAACCTGATGCAGCAGCATCCGGAGGTGGAGATCCACAACTATTACGGCCCGTCCGAATATACCGTCGATACCCTGGGCGCGCCGGTCACGGCCGCCGATCAGCCGGTGATCGGTCGCCCCCTCGCCAATACCGCCGTCTGGCTGCTCGACAGCCGCCTGCAGCCGGTGCCGATCGGCGCGGCGGGCGAGCTGTACATTTCCGGCAAAGGCATCGCGCGCGGTTACCTGCGGCGCCCGGATCTGACGGCGGCGCGCTTTGTCGCCAACCCGTTCGCCGAAGGCGAGGTGATGTACCGCAGCGGCGATCTGATGCGCTGGAGCGCGGAGGGTCAGCTGGTATTCATTGGCCGTACCGATCACCAAATCAAGGTGCGCGGCTTCCGCGTCGAGCTGGGTGAGGTGGAAAGCGCCTTGGCCGCCTTGCCGGACGTGGGGCGGGCGGTGGTGATCGCCGAGCCGATCGGCGCCACCTATCGTTTGATCGGTTACTGCTCGGTGCAGGATGACGCGCGTCGCGCTTCGCCAACGTTGCAAAGCGAGCTGCTGGGGCAATTGGCGCAGCGTCTGCCGGATTATATGGTGCCGGCGATCCTGGTGGTGATGCCGGAGCTGCCGCTTAACGTCAACGGCAAGATTGACCGTCAGGCGCTGCCCAAACCGCAGGAAACGCTGGCGCAAAGCATTCGCGAGCCGGCCACCGAACAGGAAAGGCTGATTTGCGGCGCCATGGCGCAGCTGCTGGGGATGGATCGCGTCGGTGCCGACGACGATTTCTTCGCGCTCGGCGGCGACAGCATCTCGGCGATGGGGCTGGGTACCGCCCTGCGGCGCAAAGGGTATCTGCTGCGGCCGCGCGAGATCTTCGCGCTGCACACCCCCGCGCGCATGGCGCAGGCGATGCAGCCGCTGGCCATAGACTCTCAGGCTACACGCAGCGTACAGCAAGGCCCGATCGACGGGCTGCCGATCCTGCACTGGTTTGCCGAGACGGGCGATATGCATCGCCGCTTCGCGCACGGCGTTTTCCTGCGTGTACCTGCCGAGCTGCAGCCGCAACAGCTGCGTTATGCGTTGGAACAGCTGCACACGGCACACCCGGCGCTGGGCGCGCGGATCCGCGACGGTCAGTTGGTGGTTGAAACTGCCGCCGCCGGTGAACTGATGCAGGTTAATACCGTGTCCGGTGAGCTGGAATCAGCGGCAGAACAGGCGTTTGATGCCGCGCTTGACCATCTCGATCCGGCGGCCGGCGCCATGATGCAAGCCATCCTGCTGCAGCGCGACGAGCAGAGCCTGGGGCTGGTGCTGGCGATCCACCATCTGGTGGTCGACGGCGTTTCCTGGCGCATCTTGCTCGACGAACTGCGGCAAGTGGCCGACAGCGCCATGCAGGGGCAGCCGATCATGCTGCCGCCGGAAGAAACCTCGCTCTATGAGTGGTCTGCACGCCTACGAGCCGACGTCGAACGCCGCGAAGCCGAGCTGCCGTTCTGGCGGCAGATGCTGGCGGACGACGTGCCGCGTTTGGGCCGGCGCGCGCTGGATCCGCAGACCGATCGCCTCGCCTCGGTGAGCGAACGGCGCACGCTGATCGACAGCCGGCTGACCGCCGCGTTGCTCGGCACCTTGCCGCAGAACTATCGCGCCCAGGTTGAAGAGATCATGCTGTGCGCGCTGGCTCAGGCCTGTCGCCAGCGTTTCCAGGCCGCTTCGCTGCGTTTCTCTCTGGAGTCGCACGGCCGCGCCGAACTGGACGACGGCCTCGATCTGGCCCGCACCGTCGGCTGGCTGACGGCGGAGTATCCGCTGCGCATCGAACTGCATGACGCTGAGCACAATGAGGCCGTGCGCGCGGTGAAACGGGCGACGCGTGCGGTAGCCGATCGCGGCATCGGTTACGGCCAGCTGCGTTATCTGCATCCGCGGCGTGACGAACTGGCGGCGCTGGCGCAGCGCAATGCGCCGGAGATTTTATTCAACTACCTCGGGCGCTTCAGCCAGGACGAGGGGAACTGGGCGCCGCAACGCAGCCAAACCCGCTTCCGCGACGCCTTCGCCGTGGCGCAGGATGCGCAGCAGGCGCTGTCGTATGGCCTGGAGGTGAATATCTTTGTCGAAGAGCGGCGCGACGGCGCCTGCCTGGCGATCAACTGGAGCTGGCTGGAGGGGATTTTCAGCGAGAGCGACATTACGCAGCTGCACAGCGACATCGAGCAAGCGGTGCGTGCACTGTGCGAATTTGCCGAACGGCATCCCGATCGCGCGGCGGCAACGTTGGTGGCGGCCGAGATCGCCCAGCCGGGCGCCGACGATGAGGCGGTGCGCGCCTGGGAGCGGGAGTGCGGGCCGTTAGCCGCGGCGCTGCCGCTGTTGCCGTTGCAACACGGCCTGCTGTTCCATGCACAGACGGCGCAGCAGGGCGGCAGCTATAACTCGCTGACGCGCCTGAGCCTCTGCGGAGAATTGGACGTACATCGCCTTCAGCAGGCGCTGGATGCGGTGATCCGCCGCCATCCGCAGCTGGCCGCCCGATTCAACCGCGAGGGCGAACCGCTGCAGCTGATACCGCAGGAAAGCCATTGGCCGCTGGACAGCCACAGGCTGCTGCCGCTGTCCGACGAGCAAGAAATGCAGGCGCTGAATGAGCTGGAGCAGAAAGAGCTGCAGCGCGATCTGTTCAACCAGCCGGGCGCAATGTTGCATGCGCTGTGGGTCAAACACGGCGATAGCGAACGCCACACGCTGTTCCTCAATGCCCATCACTTGATCGTCGACGGCTGGTCGACGCCGGTAGTGCTCAACGATCTGATGCTGGCCTTGCGTGAAGGCGAGCAGGCGCTGCCGACGCTGCGTTCGAACTACGCCGATATCGTGCGCCGCCTGACCGCGCGGGATGCTGAAGCTTCGCGCCGCATCTGGCGTGATACGCTGCAGGATGTGCGCCCAACGTTGCTGTTCGGTGAAGTGCAGGACGATCGCGTGCATGAGCTGGAAATGACGCTGCCGCCGGCCGAGGAAAGACGCTTGCTGACCCTGTGCCGCGAACGCGGGTTGACGCTCAATACCGTGATGCAGGGCATTTGGGCGCTGCAGCTGGCCAGCTATTGCGGCCATCAGGACGTGGTGTTCGGCTCGCCGGTTTCCGGCCGCTTTGGCCAGATAGAAGGGGTCGAGGAACACGTTGGCCTATTCAGCAACACGCTGCCGGTGCGGGTTCGTCTGCAGCATGACCGTTCGTTGACGGAACAGCTGACCGAACTGCAGCACCGGCAGATTGAACTGCTGGAGCACGACGATTTGGGGTTGGGGGAGATCCAGCACCTGGCCGGGGCGGGCACGCTGTTCGATACGCTGTTGGTGGTAGAGAACTACCCGGACAACGACGCTCTGCTGGGCGGCGAAGGGTCGCTGCGCTGCGACGCCATCCGCAACAAAGGCTATACCCACTATCCGCTGACGCTGTTGGTGCTGCCGGGCGAACGTCTGCGCCTGTTGATGGAGTACCGCGCCTCGGTGCCGCAGCCTGAGCGCTTCGCCGCGCGGCTGATGGCGCTGCTGCAACAGTGGATCGCCCAGCCGGATCTGCCGCTGCCGCGCTGGCAGTTGCAAACCCCGCAGGAACAGGCGCTGATCGCGGCGGTCAACCGCACCGGACAGGCGGTGGCGGACACCACCTTGCATCAGGCGATCGCCGATCAAGCGCGGCGCACGCCGGAACGCATCGCGCTGCAGGATGCCGGGCACAGCCTCAGCTACCGTGACATGCAGCGCCAGGCCGCGCTGTTGGCCGAGCGGCTGACGGCGGCCGGCATTCAGCCGGGCGATATTGTCGCGGTGGCGTTACCACGCTCCGTGCGCCTCAGCCTGGCGCTGACGGCGATTGTGCAGACCGGCGCCGCCTGGTTGCCGCTGGACACCGGCTACCCGGACGAGCGGTTGGCCTACATGGTGGAGGACGCCAAACCACGGTTGATTATCACCGAAAGTGCGTTGGACGCCCGCTTTGCCGCACTGGCGCCGACGCTGCGGTTCGATGTGCTGGACGACAGCGGGCGCGAACCAGCGCCGCGCCCACCGGCGGGGAATGGCGATTATCCCGCCTACGTGCTGTATACCTCCGGCTCTACCGGGCGGCCGAAAGGCGTGGTGGTGAACCACCGGGCGATCGTCAACCGCCTGTTCTGGATGCAGCACGAGTATGCGCTCGATGCGCAGGACGTGGTCTTGCAGAAAACGCCGTGCAGCTTCGACGTTTCCGTCTGGGAGTTCTTCTGGCCGCTGATGGTCGGCGCGCGCCTGGTGATGGCGCCGCCGGAGGCGCACCGCGATCCGCAGGCGCTGACGACGTTGATCGACGACTATGGCGTGACCACGCTGCATTTCGTTCCATCCATGTTGGCTATCTGGGTGGAGGCCTTGAACGAGCGGGCGCCACAGCGCGCCGCCGCCAGCCTGAAACGCGTGTTCTGCAGCGGCGAAGCGCTGTCGTGTGAACTGGCCTCCCGCTATCAGGCGTTGGTTACCGCGCCGCTGCACAACCTGTATGGCCCGACGGAGGCGGCGGTCGATGTCACCTATCAACCGGCGTCCGGCGCGGCATTGGCGGCGGTGAACGGCGCCGGCGTGCCGATCGGCAAACCGGTCTGGAACACCCAACTGAGCATTCTCGACGCCATGCTGCGGCCGGTACCCGTCGGCTGCGCCGGCGATCTCTACCTGCGCGGCATTCAGTTGGCCGATGGTTATCTGCATCGGCCGGGATTGACGGCGCAGCGGTTTGTCGCCGATCCCGCCGGCAACGGCGCGCGCATGTATCGCACCGGCGATATCGCCCGCTGGCTGGAAGACGGCAGCGTCGAGTATTTGGGCCGCAGCGACGATCAGCTGAAGATCCGTGGCCAGCGTATCGAGCTGGGTGAAATCGAGCAGGCGCTGCTGGCACAGCCGGGGGTAGCGCAAGCGGCGGTGCACGCCATCGAACTGGGCGAGGGCGCGACGGGGCTGGGCGGGGCCGATATGCGCCAGCTGGTTGCCTGGCTGATCGCCCAACCGGGCGTGACGCTGGATACCGGCGCGCTGCATCAGGCGCTGGAGCAACGTTTGCCGGCGCACATGATGCCGGTCAGCTATGTCATGACCGACAGCTTCCCGCTCAGTGCCAGCGGCAAACTGGATCGCAAGGCATTGCCACGGCCGCAGCTGAGCCACCAGAGCGGCCGCACGCCGGAGAGCGACAGCGAGCGCCTGCTGGCAGCGCTGTTCGGGGAACTGCTGGGGCGTGAGACGGTGTATGCCGACGACGACTTCTTCGCGCTGGGCGGCCATTCGCTGCTAGCGATGCGTCTGGCGGCGGAGCTGCGTCGGCGCGTCCCTCGGCCACTGAGCGTCGGGCAAATCATGTTTGCCCGTAGCCTAGAGAAGATGGCGCACCTGCTCGATGACGCACAGGCCGCCAACTCGGCCGAGAGCCGTGGCGTCGGCGAGTGCCTGCAGCTGCGGGCGGGTCAAGGCCCCGCGCTGTTCTGCCTGCATCCGGCTTCCGGTTTCGCCTGGCAGTACTCGGGGCTGAGCCGTTATCTGCCAGGGAACTACCCGATCATCGGCCTACAGTCGCCAAGGCCGGATGGCGCTATCGCCACCTGCGAGGACATTGAGCAGATGGTCGATCGTCATCTGGCCAATCTGCGCCGCCTGCAGCCGCAGGGACCTTATTACCTGCTGGGCTATTCGCTCGGCGGCACGCTGGCGCACTCGATGGCCGCGCGCCTGCAGCAGCAGGGTGAAGAGGTGGCGTTCCTCGGCATGCTGGATACCTATCCGCCGGAAGGCCAGGATTGGACCGGCCCCAGCGAGGAGGACGCGCAGAAAGAGGTGGCGCAGGAGCAGGCCGAGTTTATGGCGGAAGATCATGGCGATCCGGCGCTGATGGCGGAGAAGGCGGCGATGTTCGACAGCATCGTCGCCAACTACCGCGATGCGGTGCGCATTCTGTCTCAGGCGCGCAGCCGGCGCTTCCACGGCACGGCAACGCTGTTTGTCGCCGACCAGACGCTACCGCCGGAGATGGATATCGACGCCGTGTGGGCGCCGTATCTGGATGGATTGATCTGCCATCATCAGCGCTGCGAACACGCGGACATTCTGTCGCCGGCCTCGCTGGAGACGCTTGGGCCGCTGTTGCATTCGCTGCTGACGCGGCAATACGGGTTGGTATAACGCAACCGGGCCGGGGGGCGTGCGTCCCGGCCCGCACTAAAACATGACATGCAGGACACTATGGCCAGACCTTCTTTTTTTCTTGATTTCAGTTTGCTGAGAAGCAATGCGCATTTTCGCGCGATTTTCTGCGCCCGCATGCTGTCGGTGTTTTCCCTCGGCATGTTGGCGGTGGGGGTGCCGATTCAGATCCAGGCGATGACCGGATCCACGTTGCAGGTGGGCGTGGCGGTGGCGCTGGACGGCGTAGGTATGTTTATCGGCCTGATGCTGGGCGGGGTGCTTGCCGATCGCTACGATCGCCGCAAGCTGATCCTGTTTGCGCGCGGCACCTGCGGGCTGGGTTTTGTCGTCCTGAGCCTGAACGCCTTCGCCCCGGCACCGTCGCTGTGGGCGCTCTACCTGCTGGCGGCCTGGGACGGCTTCTTCGGCGCGCTGGGTATGACGGCGCTGATGGCGGTGATCCCGCTGCTGGTCGGGCGTGAAAACCTGGCGGCAGCAGGGGCCTTGAGCATGGTGACGGTGCGCATCGGCGCGATCCTCGCACCGGCGCTGGGCGGGATTATCATCGTGTTCGGGGGTGTCGGTCTCGCCTTCGCCGTCGCGGCGGCAGGGACGCTGGGCACCCTGGTCCCGCTGGTGCGCTTGCCGACGCTGCTGCCGCAGCAGCAGGAGCCGGAACACCCGCTGCGTGCGCTCGCCAGCGGCTTCCAGTTTGTCTGGCGCAATAAGGTGGTCGGCTCGGTGGTGCTGCTGGGGATGCTGATGAGCATCGTCGGCGCCGTCAGGGTGCTGTTCCCGGCGCTGGCGCAGGACGCTTACCACGTTGGCGCGTCCTCTATCGGCCTGATGTACTCCGCGGTGCCGCTCGGTGCGATGCTGGGCGCGCTGACCAGCGGCTGGGTGGGGCGATACGCTCGCCCTGGCGTGCTGATCCTGATCGCCGCTATCGTCGCGTTCACCGCCATCGCGTCACTGGGGCTGTTCAGCCACCTGGCGCCGGCGCTGCTGGCGCTGGTGTGCTACGGCTACGCCAACGCTATCGCCTCACTTCTGCAGTTCATGCTGATCCAGAGCAACACGCCGGATCATTTGCTGGGACGGGTGAACAGCCTGGGCACCGCGCAGGACGTGACCGGCGACTCGATCGGTGCGCTGGGGCTCGGCGTACTGGGCAGGGTATTCACCCCGTTGATGAGCGTGCTGTCGTTTGGTGCATTCGCCGCCTTGTTGGGCGTGCTGGTGGCTTTCAGCGTACGCACGCTGCGCCAGTGCCGGCCGGCGGACGCGTTGGTTGAGCACGACGATCCCGCTCCGGCAACCTCAGCGGCGGCGGACAACTAACCCCTCAGGGCACCGGCTGTTCCGGCCGGTGCTGTTCCCCCCAGTTACACATCATGTCGATCACCGGGATCAGCGAACGCCCGCGTTCGGACAGGCTGTACTCCACCTTGGGCGGGATCTGCGGATACTCCTTTCTCACCACCAAGCGATCTTTTTCCAGCTCTTTCAGCGTCGAACTCAGCGTTTTGTACGAAATGGTGCCGATGCAGCGCTGCAGCTCGTTGAACCGCAATACTGGCTTATACAGCGCCAGCCAGTAGAGAATAATCATTTTATATTTGCCGTTGATCACCGACAGGGTGTAGCCATAGCCGGTGTCTTCGAGACTGATGCCCGTTGGGCTGCAGTGAGATTCGGCGGTCATTTTATACTTTCTCCAAGGTAAGTATGTGTCGTGAGTGTGCGTATTTTACATTCTGTCAGCATACCCTAAGATGCGTCGAAACACCTGACTGGAGAAATCAGTATGAAAACCTTGGTGATCGTGGCCCATCCCGATATGGCGAACTCGGTGGTTAACAAACGTTGGCTGGAGGAACTGCGTCGCTATCCGGAGCGGTATACCGTGCACGAATTGCATCAGGCCTATCCGGACTGGCAGATCGACGTCGCCAAAGAACAGCAGTTGATTGAAGCGCATGACAACATCGTGCTGCAGTTCCCGATTTACTGGTTCAGCAGCCCGCCGCTGCTGAAAAAATGGCTGGACGACGTGCTCACTTACGGCTGGGCCTACGGTTCCCGCAGCGGCTATAAGATGCAGAACAAGAAACTGGCGCTGGCGGTCACGGCGGGCGTGCGTGCAGAAGATTACGCGCGTGAAGGGCGTTATCGCTACTCGCTGGAGGAGATCTTCCGGCCGTTTGAAGTGACCGCCGATTACGTGCGGGCTGATTATGCCTCGTTCTTTGCCTTTTACGGCAAGGAAGCCGCTTCGGACGGGACGGTGGAACCGCTGCAATCCCACGAATTGGATAGCAGCGCGCAAGGCTATCAGGCATTTCTCGCCGCCCTGAGTTAACGACACTCCCCGGATGCGTCTGATAGTGCTGTTGCGAATGTCCGGGGAGGAATATGATTGCCGTATCCTTTGACTCGCCGGTGATAACCCCCATGCCTTCAGCCGAAACGTTTATTGCTTTTCTTGTTGCACTCACCCTTCTGGAACTCTCTCCCGGACCGGACATGATGCTCACGCTGGCCCGGGGTATCGGCCAAGGCCGTCGCATCGCGCTGCTCAATGTTTTCGGCATGGTTTTTGTCGCCGGTATGGTGCAGGTTTCCATGCTGGTGCTCGGCCTCGCCACGCTGTTGCATAGTTATCCGCTGGCGTTGGACGTATTGCGTTGGGTTGGGGCCGCCTATCTGGTCTGGCTGGGGATAAAAATGCTGAAGGTAAGCCGGCAGCGTTCCGATGCCGTGCTGAAACCCCGGATGATGACCGGGTGGCAGGCGGTGAAAGAAGGGGCAATTAACAGCCTGACCAACCCTAAGTCGCTGCTGTTCATGTTTGCTTTCCTCCCGCAGTTTGTTAACCCTGAAACCGGGCCGGTTTGGTTGCAATTGCTCGTTTTAGGTTCCATTCAGAAGCTGGCCGGGATCCTTTCGCTGGGCTCTGTCGCTATGGCCTCCGGCACCGTGGGGCAATGGCTCGCCCGCAATCCTCGGTTGTTGGTGTGGCAGCAGAGATTTACGGGCTTGGTCATGATGGGATTGGGCGCCAAACTCCTCCTCGGGGGCGGCGCTGCGTCAGCGCCGCGATAAGAGGAGCGGTTCGCGCTATTTCAGGTGAATGCTAAAACCGTCTTGCCCCGGCGCGAGATGTGCTTTCAGCGTCAGCTGCGGGATCAGGTAGTCACCGGCGTTCTGCCGCCGAAACGGAATCGGCTCAGTGTGCCACAGATTATCGAGCCGCTGTCCGAGCTGTTCACACAGGGCGGCGAAGCGCGTCTCGTCGGTCTTTCCGGCACGATAGGTGACAAACGGCGGTAACACCTCCAATCCCGGGTAATACAGTATGCCGTGCTGGATCGGAAACAGGATATCGTCGATCGGCCCGTTAATGCCGCGCGGGGCGTAATGGGATTCCCAGCCACCGGCGCTGACGATCAGCATCGCCCGTTTGCCCGCCAACATACCCTCGCCGTAACGGTCGCCCCAATGCGTATCGGAATGCTCACCGACGCCATAGGCAAAACCATAGGCATAGACACGCTCGAACCAGCCTTTCAGAATCGCCGGCATCGAGAACCACCACAGCGGAAACTGCAACAGCACCGCGTCCGCCCAGCGCAATTTTTGCTGCTCCCGTTCGATATCGGCGCTCTGCACGCCGTTGGCAAACGCACGCTGGGAATCCAGCGAAGGATCGAAACGGGGCCCTGATGCGCCTTCCAGGCTGTCGTTGGCGTCAAGTGCCGCTTTCCACTTCATGGCGTACAGATCGGACACCTGTACCTGATGACCGGCCTGCGTCAGACGCTCAACGGCGAAGTTTTTCAGTGAGCCGGTCAGCGACTGCGGCTCCGGGTGGGCGTAAACAATCAGCACATTCATAGCAACTCTCCTTGGGGTGAGAGCTGCAGGTTAGGGCGTCACAAGGTATATTAGAAATGAATTGCCGTTATCCCAGGTATAATCATGAATAATTTAAGGCGGCTGGATCTCAATCTGCTGGTGACGCTCGACGCGCTGCTGGCGGAGCACAACGTTACGCGCGCGGCGCAGCGGCTCAATTTCTCTCAGCCGGCAGTCAGCGTGCATCTTGCCAAACTGCGGGCGATCTTTGACGATCCGCTGCTGTTGCCCGGCCCGCGCGGCATGCGTCCGACCGCCAGAGCGGAGCAGCTGCGAGAACCGCTGCGCCAGGCGCTGGCGGCGCTTGAGTTGGCGGTAACGCCGGCGACGCCGTTCGATCCCGCCGTGGCGACCGATACCTGGCGTGTGGCCGCCTTCGACTACGGCGAATCCACCATCGTCCTGCCGGCGCTGAACGGTTTGCGCACGGCGGCGCCCGGCACCCGGCTGGCGGTGCTGGAAACCGCGCCGTCACGCATCGCCAAACTGGCGGAACAGGGGGAGATCGATCTGGCGTTTCACACCCGCGAGGGGTCGCCGCCCGGTTTGCGTCAGCGCACGCTGTTCAGTGAACGCTATGTGCTGGTGGGCAGAGTCGGCCATCCCAAGCTGCATGAAAACCTGACGCTGGCGCAATTTTGCCAATTGGAGCAGGTGATGGTTTCGCCGGACGGCGCCGGTTTCTACGGCATCACCGACCAAGCGCTGGCGGACGTGGGGCTGACGCGGCGCGTGGTGCTTTCCGTGCCGCATTTTCTCTTCGTGATCTCGGTGCTGGCGCAGTCCGATTTGGTGGCGATGCTGCCGGAGCGGCTGGTGCGCAACCAGCCTTTATTGCAACAACTCGAGCCGCCGCTGGCGGTGCCGGGTTTTGAAATGACCATGCTGTGGCACGAAAGATCGCATCGGGATCCCGCGCACCGGTGGCTGCGCGAACATATCGTGCGGTCAGTGTAAGCGGGTTAAACAGCGCGGGAAATTACATGAACAGGAAGCGGTCGGCCAGCGGAACGCCGCGTTCGAGGCGCGGTGGCAACGCGTCGTCGCGATCGTCTGGCTGAGTAGCCTGTGGCGCGACATCGTCGGCTTTTTCGATCATCAGCTCGCCGAGCAGGGCCAGAAAACGAGTGAGCTTTTGCATATTCCCTCCGGATCGTTGATTACGTTGAGGGTGATAGTAATCGCCGCTAAACCGAATGGGAAAAACTTAAAACTCATATCCTAAGAACCGGATCGCATATCGCATGACCGGGCGACGGTTGCCCATCGCCCGGTGGATGGCTTAGAAGGTGACGTTAACCTTGGCCCACAGGGTGCGGCCCGGTTCATTCACCGCGCTGTTGGCCGAATAGCCGAAGGCGCTGTTGCCCGCCAGGTTAAGGTGCTCGCTGTAGGTCTTGTTCAGGATATTATCCAGACCGGCGCTCAGCTTGACGTTTTTATTCACCTTGTAGGCGGCGTTGGCGGAGAGCACGCCGAAGCCGGCGCTTTCGGCAAAGTCTTTGCCCACCACGTTGCCTTCGTTGATCGCCACACGGTGCTGGCTGCTGACCAGACGCCACAGACCGGTGCCGCTCCAGTCGCCGTACTCATAGGTCAGCCCCAAGCGTGCCTCCAGCGGCGGGATCTGCGGCAGCGGGCGGCCGTCGCTGGTGTTTTTACCCCAGGAGTAGGCCAGGCTGGCGTCGGTTTTCCAGTGCTCGCTCAGTTGGTAACCCATGCCCATTTCGCCGCCCATGATGTTGGCGTTGACGTTATCGGCCTGGCTGAGACGCGCATTGTGCGGATCGTATTTGAACAGGATGAAATCATCGACGCGGCCCACATAAGCGGAGACCCAGCCGTTGAAGCGCTTGCCGTTGTACTGCGCGCCGATGTCGAGCTGCGTGGTTTTCTCGCTCTTGACGCTGGAGAACGGATCTTTGCTGCCGTTCGGGCCGAGCTTCGGCGAGAATAACTCCCAGTAATCCGGGAAGCGCTCGGTATAACCGACGCCGGCATACAACATCAGCGGCAGGTCGGCCAGCGTATGCTCAAGACGCATAAAGCCGCTCGGCAGGGTGTCTGAACGCTCCCCATCGCTGCCGCTGCGGAAATTCTCCACCAGGGTGCGATCAAGACGCGCGCCACCGATCAGTTTATCCTGCTCGCTGGTGGACCAGGTCAGCTCACTGAAGGCGCCGTAGCTGTTGAACTGGGCGTCTTTTTCCCAGCTGCCGCGGCTCATGCTGCGGTGGGTGTTGGTCTGCGTGTCCAGGCCGCTTTCAAGCTTCACGTCCTGCCACTGCCAGGTGCCCATCACGCGGCCGCCGACGGTGCGGCGATCGAGCTGCATCGTCATGCCGGAAGACATCATGTGCCCGCCGTGGCCCCCCATGCTCATACCGCCATGGCCGCCGTGCCCCCCCATGCCACCGCTGCCCGGCGAGCGCAGGGTGACGTTGTCCATCACGTGGTTGGCGTAGTTGTAGTAGACCTGCGCTTCCAGCTTATCCAGCACCTCGCCGATGTTGGATTTTTCCACCCGCATGCCCAGGCTTTCGCGCTTGAACTGCGAACCGTCCATGCTGCGGCCGGCATAGCGCGCTTCGCCGTTGCCGCGGCCCATGGTCACTTCCAGCAGCGTATCGTTGTCCGGCGTCCAGCCGAGCGCCAGATCGCCGTTCCACTTGTCCCAGCGCGACGGCACACGCGTATTGGTGCCGTCCTGATAATCGTTGGAACGAGATTTGTTGGCCATCACCCGCAAGTAACCTTGCTCGGCGCCGAGGCTGGCGTCGATATTCTCGTCCCAGCGGCCGTTGGAGCCGGTCAGTACGCTGGCGTTGCCTTTGACGCCCGGCTCGTCGAAGCGCGGACGTTCACGTTCGAAACGCACGGTGCCCGCCGACGAACCCGGCCCCCACAGCACCGTCTGCGGCCCTTTGGTGATGGTCAGCAGATCGAAGCTTTCGGGCGAGATGTAAGAGGTGGGCGCATCCATTCTCGATGGGCAGGCGCCGAGCATCTCTGAACCGTCGGTGAGGATCTTCAACCGCGAACCGAACATGCCGCGAAATACCGGATCGCCGTTGGTGCCGCCGTTGCGGATCTGAGAAAAGCCGGGAATGGTTTTCAGGTAGTCCGAGCCATCGCTGGCCGGCACCGGCTGACGCGGGGTTTTCGGTGACGTCACGATGGTCAGCGGAGAGTAGAACGGTGCGGTAACGGTGATCACGTCGCCATCATTAAGCTGTGCGTCGGTAGGGTGCTGATGCGCCTGCGCCGCGTGGCCGGCCAGCAGGAACAGTGGCATGGCGGTGGTAATGGCGCGGGTGACGGCGTTCTTTTTATAAGTCGGTTTAAACATCATCTTTCCTTAAGCTAACTCTATTCCGTTCTTGGCCGAGGGATTATTCAGGCGTAGGGCGGCCTGGCGAAAATCACCATCGGTAAATACGGGAGGTTAATTCCATCGACGTGGAAATAACCGGACTAATAATGTCGTCTCGATGATTAACCGTTGGGCGAGTTAATTCCGCCGGGTTGAAGCAATCAACGGCAATACAGAGAACGGCAATGGGCTTATTGTTAAATCAGAGGAAAGAGACGGGGGGCGCGCGCGGCTGTAATTCGGTGTGAACGACGTGGGCAAACAGGGGAACGAGGTAATGGATCGGCGGCGGGCGCGAAGCCAGCGACTGGGACCAGAACAGCGGGGCGTGGCTCACGTCCAGCAGCGGCGCGTGCAGCAACAGCACGCAGTAGCCGCAGGCGCTGTCGTCCATCATCATCGCCATGTTATGGTGGCCGCCGCCGTGCTGCATCAGCGGCTGTGAGGCTTTTTCAGGCTCAGGCGGCGGCGAATGCATCCCGTGATGCATCGGCATCGCCATGCCGCAATCCGCCATGGCGGTCGTTCCAGCACTTCCGGCGCGTACATGCTCCAGAGATCGCGAGACCACCGGCGCAATGAACAGCATCAGAATGGCAAACATCCCTAACCAGGCGGCGGCCCGATTTCGCGATGCAGAGGGCTGAATTAACGACACAATCAACCTAAAAAAAGGGTTAACACAGGGTAGGGAATTGTACTGGTTTATGTCGAAATGTTAAAACCTTTTATTTCTGGTCAACGCTCTGTTGATGAATATATTATCGGATAAGCGCTTTAATTCTGACCAAAGGCTATTTTTTTGCGCCAATGACATGACGGGGACAATATTAATGACGGAAAAACTGGCGGGCACGATTATTCCGCTTTATGACGATCTGGCTGGCGCAGAGGGATGAGTGACAATGTCACGGGCGAGTTCACCGGAACCCGCCCGTAACCTTACTTCGCGCTGACGCGCCAAACGGTGTTGCCCACGTCATCCGCAACCAGCAAAGCGCCGGTCTTGTCGATCGCCAGGCCCACAGGGGCGCCATAGAGTTCCTTCTCATCATCGGAGACAAAACCTGTCACCACGGCTTTGAGCTTGCCGACCGGCTTGCCTTGTTCAAACGCCACGTAGCTGACCCGGTAGCCGTTCAGCGGCGAGCGATCCCAGCTGCCGTGCTCGCTGACAAAGGCGCCGCCGCGATACTCGGCCGGCAGAGCGCTCGCGGTGTAGAACAGCAGCCCCAGCGGTGCGACGTGCGAGCTGAGGGCGTAGTCCGGTTTGATGGCTTTCGCCACCAGATCCGGCCGCGCCGGCTGCACCCGACGATCGACGTGCTGGCCGAAATAGCTGTAAGGCCAGCCGTAGAAGCCGCCGTCCTGCACCGAGGTCAGGTAGTCCGGCACCAGATCGGCGCCGATCTCGTCACGCTCGTTGACGATGGCCCACAGCTTGCCGCTGTGCGGTTCCCACTGTAGCCCGGTCGGGTTGCGCAGCCCGCTGGCGAAGATGCGGCTGGCGCCGGAGGCGGTGTCCACTTCCAGTACCGCGGCGCGCCGGTACTCTACGGCCAGGCCATTTTCGGTGATGTTGCTGTTGGAGCCGACGCCAACATACAGCTTTTTGCCGTCCGGGCTGGCCAGCAGAGCTTTGGTCCAGTGGTGATTGATCGTGTTCGGCAGATCGGCCAGCTCTTTACCCGGATCGCTGATGCGCGTTTCGCCCGGTTGATAGGAGTACTGCATGATATTGCCGGTGTTGGCCACGTACAGCGTATTGCCAATCAGCTGGACGCCGAACGGGGAATCGAGCCCCTCGAGGAAGACATGCTTTTCCCAGTTGCCGCCGGCGGTCGGGCGCAGAAGGGTGATACGATTGCCCCCTTTACCGCCTTTACCGGACTGGCCTTTCACCAGGCCGGCGATCAGCTGCTTGGGCGTGCTCACCGCTTCAGTGCCCGGCCCGTTGGCCTCCACGACCAACACATCGCCATTGGGCAGCGCGAGCAACTGACGCGGATGAAGCAAATCGTCCGCCACCTTATCGATTTTCAAGCCTTCCGCCACTTTCGGCGTCTGATCTTGTTGCCAGCCAACGCCCTTAGGCACCTGCATCGGCGGCATCAGAAAGTCTTGCGCCGCCGGCAACGTCGGGTCCGGGCCCATTTGTTGCTCTGGCGAAATGACGGCGCTGTTATCGCAGCCGGCCAAGGCCAATACGGCGGAAAGGGTGAGCGCCAGAGATGAGAGCTTCATGAAAACCTCCTTATTTTGCGCGGGCGCCAAGGGCCAGCAGAATATTCGCCAGGCTGAGCAGCGCGACCACGATCGCAGACAGCACCAGGCCTTGGGGCACCACGGCATACGCATCCCGGCTATGCACGAAAGCGTTGATAATGGCGAGAACGATGGCCAACAGGTTCAGCCAGAAATGGAGTTTGACCGACGAACCCAGCAGCCGGCCGCTGCCGAACCATACTTGCACCAGGTTAATCAGGCGAGGAATGATGGCAAAAATCAGGCCGATGGCGATTAGCCAACTGGCGCCATTAACCCACTGAATATTGGCAGTGCAGGCATAAATGATGTCGAAAATTAGCGCCGCGGTGAAAAATCCATAAGGTATCGGGTTGAGCCATTCATAGACGGCCACTGCGGCCGCTGAGGGCCTTGCTGTCGTTTGCGTGGTCATGCAGGCATCTCCATGAAAAATGATGGGTAAAAAGGCCATTGGCCCCTTAAAGCTTTGTTCAGATCCAGCGATTTGAACAATTTTGATTCTCATTTTTAGCATGCGATGTTAAAACCGAAACCATCACTGCGGCATTATCAATGGCTTAGCAATATCAGGAGGAAGGGCATGAGTATAGAGCGCGTTCAGCGATTTCTGGCCGAGCACGCACCGGAGACGACGGTGACGGTGCTGGCAAAGAACACCGCGACGGTAGCGCTGGCGGCGGAAGCCTTTGGCGTGGAGAGCGGGCAGATCGCCAAGACGCTGTCGTTTCGCGTGAACGATGGCGTGGTGCTGCTGGTGATGGCGGGAACCGCCAGAATCGACAACAAGAAGTACAAGCAATTCTTCGGCGTGAAGGCGCGTATGCTGCCGGCGGAAGAGGTTGAAGCATTAACCGGCTATCCGCCCGGCGGCGTTTGCCCCTTTGCCGCACCGGAAACGGTGAGAATTTACTGCGACCGCAGCCTGTGCAGTTACGGTGAAGTGCTTCCGGCAGGCGGCAGCGATAACTCAGGCGTGAGAATTGCGCCGCAACGTCTGGCCAGCATCACCGGAGCGGAGTGGATTGACGTGACAGGGTAACTATAGGTGACCGCGTCACAATTACATTATGTTAAATAGATTGTGTCAATTCTTAACTAATAGATTGTTTTAACAGGGAAAATTACTAATCCATCGGGTGATGGCAAACCGCCTCGATATTGTGGCCATCCGGGGCGATCACAAATGCCGCATAGTAATGGGCATGGTAATTGGGCCGCAAGCCGGGCGCGCCATTGTCTTTGCCGCCGGCGTTTAACGCGGCGTGATAGAACGCATCGACCTGTTCACGGCTGCTTGCGGCAAATGCCAGGTGCAGATGCGCCGGTTTTTCATCGGTCTGAAACAGGCATAATGACACGTTATCTCGATCGCGGCACAGCTCAACGCCATAGTCGGGTTCGCCTTCGGCAACGATCTTTACGCCCAGTGGCGCCAGCGCATTGAGGAAAAACGCTTTGCTGAGGGCAAAGTCGCTGACGCCAAATTTCACATGATCAAACATGGGGAGGCTCCTTGAGCGTGAAAGAATGTTCCCATTCAGTATAGCCAACGCCGTGTTGGACGTAGAAAGCGATGCAAACGCACGCCAATGCGCATTTAACAGGCAAATACTGCCCGTTTAAGTGACGCGTTTGGATGAAATCTGCAGTATCGTAGCTGCCACGTTTTATCAGATTTCACGTAGCGCGATCAAAAAAGCAGAGGATTTCTGGCCAATACCGGCAGGTAGCCGCCATAGAAAATCATGTCCGGTCATCATTACTGGAGCGGGAAATGGCAGAGCGCATACCGGCCGGCATGTTAACGGCAATTCATCAGCAGACCGGCGCTGCCGGCCAAACCAGCGATTGATATCTTGCTAGAAGTTGAAAGCCTGGCGGCGTTGGATGGTTTGAATGACAGGATACATGATATGAGAGCTACGCCGCGCGGCGAGAACGGCATAGCCGGCAGGCGTTACTACATCACGGGAAACGGCAATCATGTATTTACTGCAGTAAGTGAACAGGCGACCCGACATTTGGTGTTCAGAGATTATCTGCGCAAGCATCATGGTGTTGCTCAGCAATATGCGGCAATCAAACGTCAGGCAGCAGAAGACAGCCGGCAAAACCCGGCGGCTTATGGCCGGTTGAAAAACGAATTTGTTCAGCGGCATGAGCAGCTGGCGCTGATATGGTTAACCGCAGGAGAAAGCCCATGATCAAACCTGAACGGCAGAATCCACATATCATTACTTAGGTGCGCATAATGTATATTATGTTAAATAGAATTACTGGGTACGCACCGGGATTATCCTGCCCGTCCTTTCTCACCTCACCTTCAAGGCTTATCAGGCTGACATCCTTTTTTATGTTTAAGCCCATCTATCAACCCATCTCAGTTTAGCCCTTAGTCGGCGTACCTTGATGAAAGCGCATCTGCCAACCCGCCTTTTCCGTCAGGAGCCAAATCGATGAGCGTTCGGTGCAACGAACGACGCGGCCCTGCGCGTCACGCTGAAAACTTTTATACGTCAGCAACACGGCGCCTTCACTGATTTTCGCCAGCTTAAACCCTTCGGCGAAAATCGGCGGATAATCCGTTTCCATCTCCAGCGCCGCAACGGTTTGGCATTTGTCATAACGTAGGCCTGAACGACCAATCTCTTCAAAGTCTTCATGCAACAATGCCGCGACATGTTTCGGATCGCAGCGCGTTGTTGGCTGGTGCAGTTCAACCTCAAGCGCCTGAATTTGGCTAAGCCACTGTGCAAAATGGGTCAAAATGCCCTCCTTTTTTGATCGCGCTACGTGAAATCTGGCAAACTTCGGCAGTCAATCTACACCAGAATGACACTCGTGAAACCTGACTATTCCCAGGATTCCTTCTCATAGGGTTTTTGCCAGTTCTTTTCCGTGACGGGTACGAGTTCCCCGTTGAACGTATAGGTACAACAGCGGCATCTCACCGGCACATCTTCTGCGGTGAATGCCGGGTTCACTTTCTGCAGTATCCCGTGATCATCTATGCATAGTCCGCTGTAATAGCTCGACTCACCACAGCGGACATAGCTCTGCCAGTTTTTACGGTGCAGCGCCACCAGGTAAAAAATAGGCGCTTCTTTATCCAACCGACTTACCGCTTCGCTATGTACTTCATTCCAGGGTTGGCCCACTTTACTGAGCAGAAATTGAAATAGCGGCGTGTAATCCATGCCATGTTGTATCTGCCCATGCATACTTTCACGCAGTGGCAACTGCTCATCGTCTGCCTGTTTGCCATGGCGTTCCCAGCGGTACTTACCACCGCTGGCGATGGGCCCTCTGGATGTAACGCTTTCTCTTCTATAGAGTTTCTTCTTTACATCTCGATGTGCTCTCATCAAGCCTCAATAGTGACATTGTCACACAAAAAGAAATCCTTACGCCGGTTTCCCAGCCAAATGCGACCGCCGAACCCGCAATTCCCCGTGCCGCCAGGCGCCGTCCGCCGTGGCGCGATTGTCGATCAGGCGATTCAAGGCCTCTTCGACCAGCCGGTCAATACGTTGGCTGTAGCTGGTCAGCGCCCAGTTGGCTGAGCCGGCCTCGTCGATATCGTCGAAACCTACCACGGCCATCGAAGACGACGGTGCCACTTGCCTGAGCGCTTCGAGCGCCCCCAGCGCCAACACGTCGTTCTCGCAGAACAATGCCTCAACCCGCTCACTTTCCGGCGTTGCCTGCAGGTATTCACTCATCAGTTGGAAACCGCGCTGGCGATCGTAGTGGCCAGCGGTGAGCACCCGATCCAGCTGAAAACCGGCGGCCATCAGTTTGTCGCGGTAGCCTTCCATGCGCAGCAAATGGCTACTTTGCGTATCCGGCCCCTTCATGTAGCCAAAGCGCCGATGACCTTGCTCTATCAGCAGCGTGGCGATCTCTTCGCCAGCGCGGTAGCCGTCGATGTTCACCACATCAATGTGTTCACTTTCCGTATTGCGGCATACCTGCACCAGCGGGATCTGATGCAGATCTTGCGCAATCGCCGCCCACTCTTGGGTTAACACCGTCGCCAGGAACAGAATGCCATCGACCTGCAGCTGGTCGGCCATCGCCATTACCGCCCGGTAGTTTTCCCCGGCGGTGATGTTCAGCAGCAGCGCCATATAGCCGCGGGTTTGCAGCTGTTTGGTGACCATATCGAGCATCATCATCGAATGCGGGTTCTTCATCTCGTCGATGGCTACGCCTATGATGTGCGTGCGTTTTTGCGACAGGCTGCGCGCCAGCAGATTGGGTCGATAGCCCAGCTCGGCCGCCGCCGCCAGTACGCTTTCACGCGCGCTGTCTGAGATCGACGCGCCGGGCGTAAAAGCGCGCGATACCGTCCATTTGGAGACGCCGGCCTTTTCGGCGACGTCGCTGGCGGTGGCTTTGTGGTGTTTCGTCATGGTTGCGTCGATCCCTGCTTCGGTGAAGTCACACTATACCCTGCTCGCTCAGATCCCCTAAGCGCCTGCCGGCATACCTGCTGCGATTATGTCCCGTTTTTGCACCCGATTGCAATTTGTTATGCAACCGGGTGCAAAAGGTAAAGAGTTTGTGATCGTCCGCGCTGTTTTCACCTTTCCCCTGTTGACCAAATTTTCTTCATGGCCGACATTCACGGTGTCATTCAGAGACTCATCGCGGTTTTGTCTCCTGCTTTGCACCCGGTTGCAAAAGAACTGTTTTTACATAACACCTCTCTTCTCAACAGGATACCGTAATGAAAAAAACCAGACTGCTGTTGATGTTAGCCTGCTCGCTGTTTGTCGTGACCGCCCAGGCCAAGACCTACCAGGTCGGCGTGGTGCTGGCCAACTTCGATCTCAACTTCGTCTCCATCCTGCGCAGCCAAATGGCGCGAGAACTGGCTGCGCAACAGCTGCAAGGCCAGTTCGTCGATGCCAAAGGCGATGTCGCCCTGCAGGTGCAGCAGGTAGACGATCTGATTAATCAGGGCGTGGACGCCATTATCCTCAACCCGGTCGATACGCAAGGCGTCCAGCCGATGATAGCGGCCGCCCAACGCGCCGCGGTCCCCCTTATCTTCGTCAACCGCAAACCCGAAGTGCCGCTCAGCGGCGCGACGGCCTACGTCGGCTCCGACTCGGCGCTCAGCGGCCGCCTGCAGATGGAGGCCCTGGCGAAAAAAATGAATTACCGCGGCAACGTGGCGATCCTGATGGGCGCCCTCTCCAACGAAGAAACTCGCGAACGCACCCGTGCAGTGGAAACGGTGATCGCCAAATACAAAGACCTGAAAGTGGTAGAGAAACAGACCGCCAAATGGCAACGCAATGAAGCGGTCGACGTGGTTTCCGGCTGGTTGCTGAACGGCGCGGCGATCGATGCGATCGCCGCCAACAACGATGAGATGGCCATCGGCGCGATCATGGCGCTGAAACAGGCCAAAAAGCGCGACGTGCTGGTTGCCGGTATCGATGGCACGCCCGACGGCCTGCAATTTATCAAAAATGGCGACCTGGCGGTGACCATTTTCCAGGATGCCAAAGCCCAGGCGATCGGTGCGGTGCAGGTGACCCGAGCGATGTTGGATCACGCCAAAACCGAGCCCTATAACTGGGTACCCTACGCCACCGTGACGCGAGAAAACTACCCGCAATTTGCACAGATGAATCAGAAATAAGCCGTTGCCACTCTCTTTTTCAACCCACTTTGCACCCGAGTGCAAAACCACAGTATCAGGAGTCAGCATGTTAAATGGTGAAAGAAGCATCCCTCGCCCGCTGCGTTGGGCGATGATCGGCGGCGGCCGCCTCAGCCAGGTGGGCTACAAACACCGTTCCGGCGCACTGCGCGACAACACCGCCTATCGGCTGGTTGCCGGTGCCTTTGATATCGACGCGGCGCGCGGACGTGAGTTTGGCGTCAATCTCGGCGTGCCCGCCGAACGCTGCTATGACAACTATCAACAGCTGCTGGAGCAAGAAGCTAACCGCGAAGATGGCGTTGAGGTGGTAACCATCGCCACTCCCAACGGCACCCACTATGAAATCACGCGCGCCGCGCTGAATGCCGGCCTGCATGTCATCTGCGAAAAGCCGCTGTTCTTCACCACGGCGGAGGCGAGAAAAATCAAGGCGCTGGCGGCGGAGAAAGGCCTTATCGTCGGCGTAACCTACGGCTTCTCCGGCCATCCGCTGCTGATGCAGATGCGCGCCATGATCGCGAACGGCGACATCGGCGAAATACGCATGGTCGAATTGCAGTACACCCACGGCTTCAATGCCAACGAAAGCGCGGACACGTTCGAGGCACAAAAGTGGCGCGTCGATCCGAAAATCGCCGGCCCCTCTTTTGTGCTGGGCGACATCTCCACCCACACCTTCTACATCTCGCAGCTGGTGATGCCCGATATGAAGATTGCCTCCCTGCTGTGCGATCGCCAGAGCTTTATTCCTTCCCGCGCCCCGCTGGAAGACAACGCCATGGTGCTCATGCACTACGAAAACGGCGCCGTCGGCCGCATGTGGGCTTCTGCCATCAACGCCGGCGCGATGGACAGCCAAAGCATCCGCGTGGTGGGCTCACGCGCCAGCCTGCAATGGAGCGATTCCACGCCCGGCGAATTACGCTATGAGATCCAGGGGCGGCCCAGCCAAACGCTGCACCACGGCATGCCCTATCTGGACGACAGCGCGCTGGCCGAAGAGCGGCTCGGCGCGCTGCATACCGAAGGGCTGGCCGAATCCTGGGCCAATATCTACCTCAAGTTCGCCATCGCGATCAGCGCCAGCCAGCGCGGCGATCGGCAGACGCTGGCCGCGCTGATCTATCCGGATATCGATGCCGGATTGGAAGGCGTACGCTGGATTGAAAACTGCGTTCGCTCCGCCGACAACGGCGCCACCTGGGTCAATTACCAATAAGGAAAGCACCATGAAACTTTCGTTCTGTACCGACAGCCTGGGCCATTTACCCTTCGAGCCGATGCTGGATCGGCTGCTGGAGCTGGGGGTGCGCGGCGTGGAAATGACCACCGGCGGTTGGTCCCCGGCGCCCCATCTGGATGCCGACGATCTGCTGGCCAATCCCGCCAAACGCCGGCAGCTGCAACAGGCGCTGGCCAGCCGCGGCATGGAGATCGCCGCGCTCAATGTCTCCGGCAATCCGCTCGATCCGGGCGAGCTGGGGCAGCGCCATCTGCGCCAAACCGACAATACGCTGGAACTGGCTGGCCTGTTGGGGGTGAAGAAGATCGTCATGATGAGCGGCCTGCCGCCGGCCAGCCCGCATGACACCATCCCCAACTGGATCACCTATACCGTCAGTTGGCCGCCGACGGTGAAAAACTGTCTGGATTATCAATGGAATGAGGTGGCGATCCCCTATTGGCAGGCGCTGGTCGCCCGAGCCAAAGCGTGCGGCGTTGAGCGCTTTGCGCTGGAAAACTTCAGCGCCATGCTGGTGTGGAACCCGGAAACGCTGTTCCGGCTGCGCGAGGCCGTTGGTCCGATGGTGGGCCTGAACCTCGATCCCAGCCATTTAATCTGGATGGGCGCGGATCCCATCGCGGTCGCTCGCGCCCTTGGCCCCGCCATTCACCATGTACACGGCAAAGACGTTCGCCTGGAACGCGGTGTCGTCGAAGTTAACGGACTGCTGGAAACCAAACCGATCGATGAGGTGGCCGGCCGCGCCTGGAACTATGTCGCCGTCGGCTGCGGCCGGGATCTGCAGTGGTGGAAGGAATTCTTCTCGGTGGTGCGCATGATGGGTTACAACGACTGGGTGTCGTTGGAAATGGAAGATTTGACCATGTCGGTCGATGCCGGCATCGTCTCTTCCGTTCAGGCGCTACAGCAGACGATCAGCCAATAACACCCTGCGCGGCGGCCACGGCCGCTGCGCAGAGTTCATCACGTTACGGGGTTATCGCCAACTTAATCACGCCATCGCGCTTTTCGGAGAACAGGTGGTAAGCCTCGGCAATATTCTCCAGTTGAAAACGATGCGTCACGAACGGCGTGAGATCCAAACCGCCATGCTGGATCACGTTCATCATTCTGCGCATCCGTTCCTTGCCGCCGGGGCACAGAGCCGACCGAATCGTATGATCGCCAAGCCCATAGGCAAACGCCTCGACAGGCAATTGAATATCGTCGCTATAGACGCCAAGGCTGGACAATGTGCCACCGGGTTTTAAGACTCGCAGCGCCTGATTAAAGGTGGCCTGCGTCCCCAAACACTCGATGCTGGCATCCACGCCGCGCCCTGCCGTAATCTTGAATATTTCATCAATCACATCGGTTTCCTTGTAATTCAACAAGACGTTTGCCCCCATTTTTCCCGCCATCATCAGCTTTTCGGGAGAGCTGCTGATGGCAATAATCAGGCTGGCGCCCCGCAGGCGAGCCCCCGCGGTGGCACATAAGCCGATCGGGCCCTGGGCGAAAATGGCTACCGTATCGCCAATGTTAATGTTGGCATTTTCTGCCCCTTTGAAACCGGTAGACATCACATCCGGGCACATCAGCACCTGTTCATCCGTCAGACCGTCGGGGATGAGCGCCAGATTAGCTTCCGCATCAGGCACCAAGACATATTCAGCCTGAGTGCCGTCGATAACGTTGCCGAAGCGCCAACCCGCCGTGGCTTTATAGCCATGGCAGCGGCATTCGGGTAAATAGGAACCGTCCTGCGCGGGAAAGCCGTCCTGACATGAATAGGAGGTAAAAGAGGGGCAAATAGCCCCAGCCAATGCCCGCTGCCCCTCTTGAAAGCCTTTAACATTGCTTCCCAACTTTTCAATAATGCCGACCGGCTCATGGCCAATGGTCAACCTACGCGGCACCGCATACTCTCCCTTGAGGATATGAATATCCGTGCCGCAGATTGTCGTCGTGGTTATTTTGAGCAAGGCATCGTTGGGACCAGGGGAAGGAATAGGTTTTTCAATGAGTTCTATTCGCCCCTTTTCGATAAAGGCAGCGGCTTTCATCATGCGCATGGCGGAAGATCCTTTGGTTTCTGCCGAAGTGGCTACAGAAAAGAATAATCCAATCGGTCATTTTTTCCGATTTTACCGCCTTGGGAAATAATTAAACACGCCAGTAATCTTTATCGGTAAATAATATAAAAAATATAATTCAATAAAATAACATCCAATAAAATCTGCTTTGTCACGCTGCCGAAAAACACGGTCGATTTATATCGACAGACGCTGCATCATTTCTCTTTCCAAATACTCTACGCTCAGCGAAAATATACGTTATCTGATTGATAAGTCATGCAGGAAATGCCATGTCACGACTCACCCTCCTCCCGCTGAGCCTGGCATTTGCCGGCTGCGTGCCAATGCAGCCTGATGGCTGTGAAAAAGCCAGTGCGGTGAATGATTGCGTTTATGCCTGGCGTGCAGGCAGCGATGTTCCAACGGCAAAGCAACCGCCTAACTTGGGATGCGACGGACAAGTTTTTTATGAGCGGCCGCACTATTCCGCCTCTGCGAAGGCAGAAAAACGCGAAGGCGAAGTGAGCGCAACGTTTGATGTTGATGATAAGGGTAAAGCCAGAAATATCGTGCTGACGGGCACCCCAGAGTTCTATCGCGACACCAAAAGCGCCATCGCACGCAGCTGCTGGACACCGGGCCGTGTTCATGAAACGGCGTTGTTTACTTTTAAACTCTCTGGTGATGCAGAAGCCAACCGATAAGCGACTCTCGGCCGGCGGTTCACTTCGGCGCGTAAATCTCTCTGAGCGTGGCGATCACTTTCGCCACGTTTGGGTTATCGATGCGGTAAAACAAGGTTTGCGCTTCGCGTCGGTACGTCACCAGACCTTCATTGCGCATTTTCGCCAGGTGCTGCGACAGCGCCGATTGGCTTAGCGGCACCAATTGTTGTAGCTCCCCCACGGCAATCTCATCGTGTTTCAATAGCAGGCAAAGCACCAGCAAGCGGTGTTCGTTGCCTATCGCTTTCAACAGCCTGGCGGCTTCAATCGCCCCTTCGATCAGAAAGGGATCTTGGTTAGCTTTTGCATTCATGGTCAATCACGGCCCCGTCATCATTCAGCCGCATTATAGCGGCTTTCAGACGCTGGCACAGCATTATATTAGCATTCTTTAAATTAGATATTGCTAATTTATATAAATCTAATATAACCTTATATTCATGCCAAGTGGCTCTCCCTGAGGCCGCAGGCCTTCCCCAACACAAGTGAGAATGCATTATGAATATGCCAACCCTGGTACTGCTGGCGTTTGCCGGCTGGACCTTATTGATTCTATTCGGCACCGTCGGCGTTTATCGCTGGTCCAGAATTTTAACCGGCCGTGCCACGGTGAGCGAATGGCAAGCGAACAAACCACAGGGCAGCGATAGCTACCAGCGCGCCATTGCGGCGCATCGCAACTGCATTGAAAATTTGCCGGTTTATACGGCCCTCGTCGTGGCGATAGCCGTATTTCAGGTGGAAAGCACGACGCTGAATGTCTTGTCTCTGGTGCTGCTCGGCGCGCGCATGGCGCAGAGTCTGGTTCACATCGGTTTCGAGCAGACGGAAAACGTCGCCACATGGCGTTTCGCTTTCTTTTTCACACAAATCGTCACGATGTTTTGGATGGGGATAGAGATCGTCGGGAGCCTGCCATGACGATAACGAACCTGGCAGAGCCCCATGAGGTGGCCCATTTCCTCTATGATGCGGATAAACCCAAGGGGCAGCGGGCCATCCTCTACTTTTCCGCCTCCTGGTGTCGCCCCTGCCAGAATATGCAGGGGATCGTTGAACAGCTGCACCGTCACGCCAACGAGATCGCCTTCGGCAGCATTGACGTCGCGCAGGCGCCGACGCTCGCCCCTGCATTCGGTATTAAATCCGTGCCCTCCCTCGCCCTGTTTGAGGATGCGTGCCTCATCGCGATCATTGCGGGCGAGGTTCCCTTGCAACGGCTATCTCACCGGGTGGCGGCGGCATTCGCCGGCGTTACAACATCCACTCAATAGGCAGCCAGCCGGCCACGGTAAGAACGATGCGTTTTACCCAGCCGGCGCCGGGTTCTTGCTGGTGCACCTCGGTATGGCCGTCTTCGAAGGCTTCTTTCCACACCATTTTGCCTTCGGGCGTCAATGCCGGCCGATAGGCGGCGTACTCGAGCGGGCCATCAAACAGTTGGCGGGTGTCGGCCGCCAGCGCCGGGCTGTCGATCAAGAATCCCATTTCGCAGTTCAGGTGCGCCGAGCGCGGATCGAAATTGAACGAGCCGATAAACACCCGCTTATCGTCGATGGCGAAGGTTTTGGCATGCAGCGCAGCGCCGGACAGCCCCAGCGGCTTGAGCTCCTTGCGCCCGGTCGGTTGACCGGCGCGCAGCTTCAGCTCGAACAGTTCGACGCCCGCCTGCAGCAGCTCACGTCGGTATTTGGCGTAGCCCGCATGCACCACCAGCACGTCGGTGGTGTTCATCGCGTTGGTCAGCACGCGAATGGATTTCCCCTGTTTGGCAAGCGATTCAAAGAAAGTCGCCCCTTCTCGCCCCGGCACGAAATAGGCGGAGACCAGATCCAATTGCTGGCTGACGCCGCCGATGATCTTACCCAGTTGCGTCACCATCAAACGATCGCGCGAAGCCTTGCCCAACCCTTTCGCCGGATCGTCGGCCACCAGCTCTACCTGGGTGAATTCCGGCTGTATGGCGCCATCGCGAAAGCGCACCGCGCTGGTTTCCAGCTGCACCGCCAGTTTACGGGCGCGCTCGCTGGTTTCGGTGGCGGCGGCCTGCGTCAGGAAGGCGGAAAGATCGCCTTTTCCCCGAATAATCTGCTCAACGCCGAACACCGAGGCGCTGTTCCAGTAGCGATCGAAGACCTCGGCGGTCTCCGCCACCACGTTGCCGACGCTCAACACGTCGAGATCGAGGAAATAGTTTTCGTCACCGACCTGAAAATACTCGTCGCCGATGTTGCGGCCGCCGATGATCGCCACGGCACCGTCGACGATGTAGGACTTGTTATGCATGCGCCGGTTCATGCGCATAAAGTCGAAGGCGTAACCGGCCAGCTTCGGCGTACGTACGGTGGACGGATTGAACAGACGGATCTCGACGTTTTCCTGGGCGTTCAGCGCCGCCAGCGTCTCATCCATGGCGACGCCGTTATCGTCCAGCAGCAGCCGCACGCGCACCCCACGTTGGGCCGCGTCATACAGGGTTTTCAGCAGGATCTGCCCGGAGGTGTCGTTATGCCAGATGTAGTACTGAGCGTCGATAGACCTTTCCGCCATCCGCGCCAGCGCCAGGCGGCTGGCGAACGCATCGTGGCCGCTGACCAGCGGCACCACGCCGCTCAGGCCGGAATGTGCCGCCATCTGTTCGGCGGCCCGCGCCGGCAATAGCGCGGTAGGATCAGCCGGCAATGCCGCCTGCGGCAGACGCTGCGAAATATCCGGCAAACGAAAGATGACTCTTGCCGCAATAATGGCGATCGTCACGGCGATAATCAGATACACGACAATTTTTATCACGGGAGGCGGCCTCGGAGGTTGACTGCTTTGCTTTATACGTCATTAGGTTGCTTCAATCTATAGGAGAAGCGCGCTATGCGCGAGGTCCGCTTGGAAAACGAAAAATATCTTACGTTACTATCCAAATCATGCCAGTTGCGCCGTATTGCGCAACTGGCATATCTATCGGCTTTAATTTATTCCAGCTTAGGCATGATGCTTAAATGACGAACATCCATTTCTGTCAGCGCAACGCCATTCAACGGCGAAGCGCCATCGATATCCCTGACGGTACCAACCTCTGGCTTTAAAAGCCAAGGCGGCAGCCCTGCCAATGCCTGATGAAACGCCGGCAATCAGAACAGCTTTATATTCAGACATTTTTTTATCCTTCAGACGTGGAATGGCTTTCGGTTGGCAAGGTTGCCGTTGGGCTCTTTATCCGGAACCAGATAGCATACATAGCAGGCAGGAACACCAGCGTAATAATGGTTCCACCCAGTGTCCCGCCTATCAGGGTATAGGCCAGGGTTCCCCAGAATACCGAGTGGGTTAACGGGATAAAGGCCAGAATGGCCGCCATCGCCGTCAGCAGTACAGGCCTGGAGCGCTGTACCGTTGCCTCAATGACCGCATGATAGGGTTCAAGCCCTTCCTGCTCGTTGTGATGGATCTGCCCAATGAGGATCAGCGTGTTACGCATCAAGATCCCTGACAGGGCAATCAAACCAACCAGCGCATTGATACCAAAGGGCTGGTTGAAGAGCAGCAAGGTTGGCACCACACCGACCAGCCCCAGAGGTGCGGTCATAAAGACCATCACCATCGCCGACATCGAACGCACCTGAAGGATAATGATCAGCAATGTCATGGCTATCATGATAGGGAATAACGGCACCATCGCTTGGGTAGCTTTCCCTGACTCCTCAATAGAGCCTGCCTGTTCAACCCGGTATCCATTCGGAAGCGTTGTGATGATGGGCTGCAGTTGTTTAAAAATCGCAGTGGAAACATCAGGTGCCTGAAGGGATTCGGCAATATCGCCTCGCACGGTAATGGTTAGCATACGGTCACGACGTCGCAGGACCGGGTCTTCCATGCGCACTTCGACCTCGCCAACCTGCGATAACGGAATACGCTGCCCTGCAGAACCGACCAGGGTGAAACCCTCTATTTTCGCCGGATCAAGTCTGATATCGCCGGCAGCGCGTCCCACGACCTGCACCGAACGGATATCTTCGCGCACCGCGGTGATAGGAACACCCGAAAGCAAGAATTGAAGCTGCTGGGCCACGGCATTTGACGTCAGCCCCACGGCCTGCAGGCGGTCCTGATTCAGGGTGAAATGCAGTGTTGGCACGCGTGAGCCCCAATCCGTGTTGACCGTTCTCATCAGCGGGCTGGCCTGCATCAGCATTTTCACCTTGTCCGCGATGTCTCGTAATACCGTCGGATCAGGCCCTGTCACACGGAAGGCAACCGGATAGGGTGAGTAAGGGCCAAACACCAGTTGGGTCACGCGAACTCGCGCCTCAGGAGCCAGTCCATCAGCCGCAGCCTGGCGAAGACGGAACTTAAGCGCCTCACGGGCTCCCTCACTGTCCGTCAGGATAACAATTTTCGCAAAAGAGGGATCAGGTAGCTCGGGTGCCATGGCGAGATAAAAACGAGGTGCCCCTTGCCCGATATAAGCCGTCACGATTTTTGCTTCTTTCTGGTGCTTCAGCCAGTCCTCAATTTTCGTCACGGCGGCGCTGGTTCGTTCAATGGACGAGCCATACGGCATCTGGACGTCCACAAGGACCTCTGGCCGGTCAGACGTCGGGAAAAACTGTTTTTTCACCAGCGCCATGCCGAGAACAGCAACGGTGAATACCGCGACGACAGAAGCCGCGACCAGCCATTTTCGCGCGATGACCTGCGCCAGCAACTGACGAAAACGGTTGTAGCGGCGGGTGTTGTAGATAGCTGTGTGCCCCCCTTGAACCGTTTTGATATCCGGCAGCATTTTCACCCCAAGGTAAGGGGTGAACACCACTGCCACCACCCAGGAGGCAATCAATGCAATTCCCACAATCCAGAACATATTGCTGGTATATTCACCCGCCGTGGATTGTGCAAAACCGTTGGGCATAAAGCCAACGGCCGTCACCAGGGTGCCTGCCAGCATCGGCGCAGCAGTGTGGCTCCATGCATAGGCCGAGGCTTTGATTCGGTCGTACCCCTCCTCCATTTTCACCACCATCATTTCAATGGCAATGATGGCGTCATCCACCAACAACCCCAGGGCCAGGATGAGCGAGCCCAGGGTAATACGGTCGAAGTTTTTACCTGACGCCTCCATGACCACAAAGACGACAGCCAGCGTCAGGGGCACAGCAGCAGCGACCACCACACCCACACGCCAACCCATACTGAGAAAGCAGACCACCATCACGACCAGCAACGCGACGAAAAATTTGATCATGAACTCATCTACGGCGGAACTGATGTTAACTGACTGATCGGTGACTTTCACGAATGTCATGCCGAGTGGCATGTCCGCATTGATGCTGGCGGCTTCCTTATCCAGCGCTTTACCCAGCTCTAGACCATTCCAGCCCTCACGCATCACGATACCCAGCAGAAGTGCAGGTTCGCCCTGATTACGCACCATAAAGGTCGCCGGATCTTCGTAGCCACGCTCGACCGTCGCCACATCGGAAAGCTTCAGCGTCCTCCCTTGCACCACAACCGGCGTTTCACGAATTTTTTCCAGTGTGTCAAAAGCCCCATCCAGACGGATAAAAACCTGCGGCCCACGGGTATCTATCGAGCCCGCAGGTGTCAGCACGTTCTGGTTGTTCAGGGCTGCAAAGATATCCTGGGCAGAGACCCCCAGGGTTGCCAGACGGTCATGGGAAAATGAGACAAATATCCGCTCGGCCTGCTCACCGATAATATTGACTTTTTTTACCCCGGGAACATGTAATAAGCGCTGGCGTAATGACTCGGCATCGCGCACCAGTAGCCGCTGTGACTCGCCTTTTGCCTTCAGCGCAAAGAGCGCAAACGTGACATCCGAAAACTCATCGTTAACCATCGGCCCAGACACCCCTGCCGGCAAGTTTTTAGCCTCGTCGCTGAGTTTTTTGCGTGCCTGATAGAACGCTTCCTGGACCTCTGAGGGGGGAGTGCTGTCCAACAATGAGAGCATGGTAAAAGCCAGACCGGGACGCGTGTAGGTCTCTGTGCGGTCATACCACTTGAGCTCCTGGAGACGCTTCTCCAGCGGTTCGGCCACCTGATCCTGCATTTCCTTAGCCGTTGCTCCAGGCCAGGCGGAAATGATGGTCATCTGCTTGACCGTAAAAGGCGGGTCTTCTGCGCGCCCCAGCCCAAGGAACGAGAGAATACCGGCAACGGTGATCAACAGGATAAGAAACAGCGTAACGGAACGCTCGCGTACGGCGAGCGCGGAAAGATTGAAACGTCCGCGACTCATGGACGACTCCCGGCGACACGGATATCGCTCTGCTTCGCCAGCCGGACTGTCTCACCATCATGCAGTAGATGAGCGCCCAGCGCTACGACCTGTTCGCCAGGCTTAAGGCTGCCGGTTACGCTTGCTGCATCATCCCCGAGGCTCACGACCTGTACGGACCGCCAGGTCACTCTGGCGGGATTTCCTGAAATGCTCCAGACCCCCGGACCTTTACCCGCGTCAAAAACAGCCGCTAAAGGCACCTGCAGCAACGGCTGCGATGCTCTGCTCTGCGCAATATGGATGGTGACAGTGGCCCCCAGAGGGGCACCAGACAATGGACCGTCGAGCACGTACCTTGCTTCAAACGTGCGCGTCAGCGGATCGGCTGCATCAGAGAGTAACCGTAGCTTCGCGGAAACAGAGGGTGTATCGCTGCCGTACAGAGAGGCCTGTGCCACGCTTCCAATTACCGGGCGCAGCGTCTCAGGCAGTTGGACGACCGCTTCGCGTTGTCCAGCCCTCGCCAGCCTGATAACTGGCTGTCCGGCACTGACCACCTGACCTGGCTCGGCCAGCGTGTCCATCACCACTCCGTCGGCGTCAGCGACCAGGACTGCATAGCCCATGGCGTTTTGCGCCACATTCGCCTGCGCCTGGGCGGCACTGAGGTCAGCCCTGGCCGTCTCTGCGGCAGCCTTAACCTGATCGTAAGCGGATGCCGACACAGCACCTGTAGTGACCAGACCGCGATAACGCGATTCATCATCCGCTGTCTGTCGGGCTCGCGCTTTTGCTGCGGCGACTGCCTGCTGTTGAGCCTGAGCCTGTAGGCTCAGATCAACCGGATCCAGACGCATTAACGGCTGGCCACGTTTCACGGCCTGGCCGGTATCGACGAGACGTTCCAGGATTTTGCCTTGAACCCTGAAACCAAGGTCGCTCTGAATTCGTGCAACCACCACCCCCGTAAAAGCACGGGAAAAGTCGGTTGCATTGATCGCTGCGGCAGACCTGACCAGAGGTGGCAGACTGCGTGGATCGCGGTTATCGGAAGCCTCACCGCAGGCCACAAGGGCAAACGGCAACAGACAGACAGCAAAGGTGACAGGTTTAAGTCCGAGCATGGGTTCCCTTAATTAATTAACAGGACAGGAACCCATACTTATACTTGTGACCATTATTGTCAATGGTCACAAAGTCAGGGTGACAAACTTCTCAAGATCAGTGATGGCAGCAACACCGCCGCTGCTTGGACGGTGTCCAAATTATATTGCAGCTGAACCGGGCTGATATAGGGACGCATGACCATAAAAATCGCATCCGCCGCCTCATCCAGTGGCGTTTTTCTTTCGAACTCACCTGCCTGGCGCCCTTCAACAATGATCTGCTCGATTAGCTGCCGCAGGTGCTGCTCATGAGCTTGTGCTGAGGGCCATTTATCACGCACAGCAACAGCCGCAATATCGTGCAACTTACGGTCATGAAAAAATAAATCGCAGCCAGATTCTGACAATGCCTTGAATAACCGCCTTATTTTCTCTGCAGCTGTCGGCGCATCCGCAATCGCTGCGTGGACAATATCCCTTATGATCGCCAGCCGATTAGCGCAGATCACTTCTCCAATCGCCTGCTTGGAATCGAAAAATTTATAGATATAAGCTTTTGAAAAACCAATTGCTTTGGCGAGGTCGGAAACCGTTGTTTTTTCGTAGCCATAGTGACCGAAATGCTCAGTGGCCGCGTCAACGACCTGATCGCGGACACTGTGGTCGGAAGGTCCCCTGGAAGGGGTTTCATTCATCTGTTTAGTCATTTTCCCATCCTAGCTCAATGAAGCCCGGCTGACAACGAGTGACCAATTGGTAATATGGTCACAATTCAAATTCGGTTCAAGGCTTCTTCCTGTTTGCCCTAAATACACTTGCACTCTGGCAGACTTTTCGCCGGATGATACAGCGCCCCCGGGCACTCCACTTAATCAACAAAACGGAACATCTCACCATGAATAATGACGTCATCATCATCGGCGGCAGCTTTGCCGGTCTCGCCGCAGCCCTGCTATCAATATGGTTAATGCCCGCGCGGACAGCCTCTCTGATACTCCCTCAGTCACCACGGCGCGATGGCGGGTATCTTCGCTCGGCAGTCGATGCTCACCTGAGTGCAAGCAACAACAATCTCCAAGCGGATCACTGCCATAAGGCTATAGCGTAAAGCGCGAAGGCGAAACGCCAAACAGTTTTTTGAACGCCACCGAATAGGCGCTGTGGCTCTCATAACCGCTTTCGAAGGCGGCGTGGATGATCGAGTTGCCCGCCAGCAGCAGCGGGATGGACGACAACAGCCGTAGACGCTGTTTCCACTGACCAAAGGTGATGCCGGTTTGTTGAGTGAAGTGACGCTGGAAGGTTTTCGCGCTGATCGACAATGAATCCGCCCAGATCTCAATGCCGCGATCGTCGGCCGGCGTGATGACCAACTGCCGGCAAATGTCAGCCATTCTCGCTTCCATCGGCCAAGGGAGATGCAGCGCCAGCTGCGGCTGCAGGCTCAGTTCCTCGAGGAACAATGCTCTGAGCAACGCGTGGCGTTTGGTCTCCTCGCCCTCGGGCGCCAGCGTCGCCAACTGGGCGATCAGCTCGCGCAGCAGCGGCGACACCTGCAAGACGCCGTCGCGCAACGGCAACCGCGCGGCGGTGAATTCATCAACAAAAATCCCGTAAACGCAAATGTTGCTCTGCATGACCAACTGATGTTCTACCCCCGGCCGCAGCCAGACTGCGGTGGTAGGCGGTACGATCCAGCGTCCGCAGCTCGCCTCGACCGCCATAACACCCTGTTGCGAATAGAGCAAATGGCAGCGTTTATGCGAGTGGTAAGGAATGACAAAGCCCGCCGGGTAGTGTTTCACCAGCCCCGTCACCTCGAACGCAGAGTTTTCGTGGCTGCTGAGGTCGATGCGTTTCGTTTCGGCGTTGTCGACGTCGAATCCCATGGTCGTTTGTCCCTTTTGATAACGCGAATGTCTTTTATTTGATAGAGAGGCCGCATGATCCTCCATATAGTGACGTTCTCGCAAGCCACACCAGGGGCCTTATGCGAAGAAACTCACTATTTACACCAAAATTTCATCGTTCTGCTTAAAACGAAGGCGATGACGTTGCGCATGCGCTGCGCAATGGCGGCTCGTTGCGGGGGCGACGCGGCCGAAAGTGATGGAAAGGGAAAGCGCGGTGGCTTAAATCAGGAGGTATGCGCATCAATCAGCAGGTAGCTCAGCCTGGGGGGCGGCTTAATGCTAAAGGGATAGGGAGAGCGCCTAGGCTCTCCTCCATCCAGAATGGTTATCTCGTCAACGGGCCAACTCGGCGCCGTCCAGCTCGGAAATCGCCAGACAAATCACTTCCGTGATGGCCTGTACCGTATAGGCGGTCTTGGCAGGAATGATTAACATCTCATGGGGTTGCAACGTCTGATCGTCAACCTTCAGTTCACCGCTCAGCACCATCAGTTTCACCCAGCCCGGATGAAAACGCGCCGGTTGTTGGCTGCCCGCATCGAGCTTCAGCAACGCCGTATGGCCAGGCGTCTCCCGTTTCAAAATGTGAAAGTGTACCCCATCGTAAGGCATGTTTTCGTAATGCAGTGACGCCAGTGTTCTCTTATGCATGGTAAGTGTCCTCGTGACCTGTGAGTAGCTGCTCCGCCTTCGGTCGCCGTAAAAACGATTGGCGGCTGTCCCTACCGAAAGCACCGGCTCGCAGCCTCTTGGCGAACGGATTAACTGTCGTACTTGCAGCGGCCAGATCGACCGCCGTTTCATGCCTAACCTGCCTCAGGCATGCTACTAAATATATAAGAGCCTCGCCGAGGGCGCAAAAAACCGCTGCAGGGTTGAGCGTATTACGGTGCTGATCCGTAGTCGGAAAACCTGAACGGCGAGACCAAGGCGCCGTCTGCCGGAGATCGCGATGGTCTCCCCCTTCACACCCCATCATTAATAAATCGCGCCGGGCGATAAGCGTGCGGAATGGCGGAATTGACGCCATGCAGCAGCTCGTCTCCGATCAGCCGGCCAAGCGTCGGTGCGCACATCACGGCCGGATGCATCACCGCCACATAGAGGCAGGTGGCGCCCAGCGGCCCAACGATGGGATAACCGTCGCGCGGCCGAGGGCGCATCCCCACCGAACACGCCTGCAGTTTCAAGGGCGCCGTGCCTGGCAGGCGCCCTTCAATCGCCGATTGCGCTTCGCCCTCCACGCGATTTTCATCGCCGTGCGCAGGATAATCTTCCGCCGCCAGCAGATCGCCATTTTGTGCATGACGCACTTCGATGTCGTCGCCCGCAATCAGCGTGTTCACCACCTGCGCCGCCGCGTGATAGCGTAACAAAATGGCCGGCGACGCCTCGATCGGCAGCGAGAATCCGCTGCCGTCCAACAGCGCCGAGATCCCCGTGCCACAGGCGAGCACCACCCGATCGGCGGTAATCGCGCCTTCCTCGGTAACGATGCCGATTATCTGCCCGTCTTCACGCAAAAATCCGCTGACGGTTCGCCCCAGGAACAACTCCCCGCCCCACGCGCGAACGCATTCGAGCAACCGCTGTGTCACCTCTTGCGGATCGACGGCGCCGTCACGCGCCGCAAAATAGGCTTGACTATCGGGCTGCCTGAGCCCCGGTTCCAGCGCGGTCACCTCGGCGGAGGGCAAAAGCCGATTATCGGGGTTTTGCGTCGCCGGCGCCTGACCATAGCTGAGCGCGCCGGACCAATTCACCCAGAGATCCGGGATCTCCTGCGCCAGGCGTATCCAGTCAGCCACGATCTCGCGCCGCAGAAACGCGTCGGGCGCGCCCTCAGGCACGCCTTCGCTGATCCAGCCAAACGAGCGGCCTGTGGCTCCCGCCGCGGGATGCGCCTGCTCAACCACGATAACGTGCTGCCCTTGGCGCGCGAGATGATAGGCGATCGATGCGCCGACAATCCCGGCGCCCACGATAACCATGCGTGATGATGTTCCATTCATTTAATGATGTCCGAACCTCATTTCAAGTGTTGTCGCCAAAGCAATCCTGCCGCCAGGCAGGCTACCCCGCCGCCGCAGGCCAACACGGCATAAGACGTGCCCCAGCTCTGGGTGGTATCCATCACGATGCCAAAGGATAACGGGGCGAACGAACCGATGCCGAACCCCAGCAACGATCGCCAGCCCATCACGCTGCCGAGCTGTTGCGGCGGCACGTTGTCCGCCATCGCCGCCGACAGCACGCCGGAGTCGCCAAGAATAAAGAAACTGCCGATGCTGACGAACAGCAGCGTCCAGCCCGGCCCCCAGTTCGCCGACCACCCCATCAGCAGCGATCCCAACGCACCGGCGGCGCCCACAAACGTCAGCACCGAGGCACGATTGAAATAGTCGGAAACGGTGCCGACAATCAGCGTGGCGATCATGCCGGCCAGGTGGATCACCGCCGCGGCGATCAATCCGGCGCTGAGCGGATCCAGAGAGAAACCGCTCAACGCCTCGCTGACCAGGCTGGGTGCCCAGGCCCAGTTACCGAGCAGTTCCCAGCTGTGAGCGATATACCCGATCAGCAACAGCAGGGTCGCATAGGTGATAGCATAGCTTTCTCGTTTCGTCTTCCTCCCCAGCGTGCGCGGTTGCGGTTCCTGATAACCGACCAGGGCCAACGAACCCGCCAGCGCCCCCAGTAGCGCACCGGCGGCGCACAGGGCAAACGCCACGCCGGCGCCCCAGCGCATAGCGCTCCAACCGGCGATGAAAACCGACAGAAAATACCCCAACGAACTGGCCGCCAGGATCATGCCGATGGCGTAACCGCGTCGGGCCGGGCCGTTCATCCCCATCGCTAACAGCAGCGCCGGCGTATAGGCGCCGCCCTGCGTCAGGCCGACGAAGGCCATCAACACCAGAGCGCCGATATACGAATGGGCAAACACGGCGAACAGCATCAGCGCACCGGCACCCAGCCAGGAAAACAGCAGATACACCCGACGCGCGCCCAGCGAATCACACCACCAGGAAGCCACCAGCAACGCCAGGGCGTTGGTCAGGCTGAACACCGTCTGCACTGTACCGGCGGAGGCGGCGCCGAGCTGCCACTCGCTTCTGATGGTCGGCAGCGCGCCGGCGAACATCATGGTGCCCAGGCAGAGGCCGGCCCGGCTCACGCAAAGCAAAAAGAAAGCTCGCATCTCAGGGGCGCCTCCCTGTCAACCGCAGGGTGAGGATAACGCCATTAACACGCATGACCGATAGCCAAAAGATCCGCATCATAAACTCAGCAATCAGAAGGAGATGCCTCATCATAGTGAGCAAAATCAACGGCTGACAAACGATCTTTCCTCCCTCACTTGGTTGAGCTAGACTCAACCTATGAAAAAAATTCACTCCCTGCCGCACCTGTCCGCTTTCGAAGCCGCCGCCCGTCTCGGCAGCTTCAGCGCCGCTGCGGATGAGCTGTTTCTCACCACCGGCGCGGTCAGTCGCCACATCCGCAGCCTGGAAGAACAGCTGCAGCTCAAACTGTTTTATCGCGGACACAAGTCCGTGCGGCTGACGCAGGCCGGCGAGAATTTTTCCCGCACTGCGTCCCGAGTGATAAGCGAATTGTTTTCGGCGGAAAGCGCACTGAAAGCGAGCGCCGGCCGGCAGCGGCTGGTGGTACACAGCCTGCCGACGTTCACCATGCACTGGCTGATGCCGAAATTGGCAGCGTTCAACGAGATTCATCCGGAGGTCGCGATTGATATCACCACCGCCACTGGGGCCGTCGATCGCAATATGCCGTTTGACCTGGCGATCCGGCGCGATCCCGCGCACTTCTCCGGACTGAAAGCGATCCCTTTTTTGCAGGAAGACAGCCTGCTGGTCTGCAGCCAAAGCTATTTGCGCACCATGCCGATCAGCGCGCCAGACAATCTGGCCGAGCATACCGCCATTCGCATCCGCGCCCGTGAGGATTTATGGCACAGCTGGTTGAATACCTATCCGACGGCGCTGGACGCCTCGCCGCCGCCGCTGACGCTCGACCATACCTTCGCCGCCATTCAGGCGGCCGAAGACGGCCTGGGACTGGCCGTCGTGCCTTACCTGTTCTGCGCCAAACATCTGTCGTCTGGCCGGCTGGTGTCGCCTTTCCCAGCGTTGACTATCCGAACCGGCGTTTATTCCCTGCTGCTGCGCGATCGGGACGATGAGGTCGTGAGCCAATTCGCCGCCTGGCTGCAAACGTTCCAGGCGTAAGCGCCGTATCGGAAACGCGTCACCCTCCTGGACATGCGCGAGCGTTTCGCGCGTCCAGTCGGTAAACCAGGCAAAGACATTCTCAGGCGTGGAGCGTCAGGCCTTTTATCGCCTTATCCACCGCTTTCTTCGGCCCGCGCAACGCCAGGCCGACCAAATCCAGATTGTCCGCGTCTTCAGCGAGAAAAACCTGCCGGTTGGCTGCATCGTGCCCGGTCGCAAACATGGCGTGCACATAGGGAACCAACGTCAATTCCCGCTCCAGCCCTTTGCGATGCACCTTTTGCAGGCCCGGCAGATCCGCGGCAAAAATCAGCATCGGCTGCCCGGAAATGCCGCCGTAGCGTCTGCCTTGCGCATCCACATAACACTCGCCGATGATTTCCGGGGCGGCGGCGGCGATGCCCGTCGCCAGAAAGGCCACCACATTCAGCCGCTGCCAGGTCTGCAGATCGTCGCGTACGATAAACGCTATCTTGGTATCAAACATGTTTCGCTCTACTCCGTTGTGCTCTTAAAATAAAAGCGCATCATCGGCGATGGGCGAATCAGCGGTATAGAACGTTTGTGCACTGACGTTGATAGGCCGCCGGCGATAAACGGTAGGCGCGCTGGAACCAGCGGCCCAAGTGGCTCTGATCGGCAAAGCCCACCTGCATCGCGACCTGCGCCGGTTCTTCCCCCTGCGCCAACAACAAGCGTGCAGCCCGCAGCCTCAGCCGGACCAGGTAAGCATGCGGCGACTGGCCGAAGGCCCGGGTGAACTGGCGAGTCAGGCGGAAGCGGTCCAGGCCGCACTGAAGCGCAAGTTCATCCAGGCTGGGGTTACCCGCCATGTGCTCGTGCAGGTAGTCTCGTAAGCGATTCATCACAATCAAAGCATCATCGCTTTGGGACGTTGGCCTGACGCGTATATGCCGCGCCAAAAGCGTCAGCAGTTGATCCAGGCTTTGATCGCGCGCCAGCCGGCCTTCCCCCTGATGCAACGCAAAAAAAGCCTGTTGTATCGCGGTCGCCAGCATCGGATCGTCGGTCAACGTGCTGTGGAAGGCGCCTTCCAGCACAGAAACGTCCCCTAATCCGCGGCGGTTCATCGCATCGGAAACCCAATGCTGCGGCAGATAAAGCATGGCATAGGTAAACCCTTCGGCCTGCGGCGCATGACCATCGTGCACCGCGCCCGGCTCGATCAGCATGGCACGTCCCGGCCGGCTGGTATGCAAGGAACGATGACAGTTGAAACGTTGTAAACCTTGCTGCGTCACGCCCACCAGCATTTCGTCATGATCGTGGGGATCGTAGGCATGCCCCTGAAAGTGGGCATTGACGCTTTCGATGCCGGTTTCGTCATCGCGCCGCAGTTCCAGCCAGTCTTTGTGTTGATGATTAGACGCCATGCAGTCAGTCCGGAGTTCTGCTCACAGGAAAGAAGAAAACAGCTTACCCTGAGACGGTCACCGTTTCACGCTCATAACTCGCAGATGGCATAAGTGCCCTTACCGGCCGATTTCGCCTGATACATCGCGCCGTCGGCGCGGGTCAACAGCATCTCCTCCGTCACGTCAGTGTGTGAGGAAATCGCCGCCCCCAGGCTGGCGGACAGGCTCACCGTCTGCTGCCCGATCTGCGAAATATCAGCCAGCCGCGCCAACACGTTTTCGCAAAATTCGCTGACCTCGCGCTGCGGTTCCGCCAACGGCCACAGGATGACCGTGAATTCGTCACCGGCCAGGCGCGAAACGCTATGGCGCTCGCCGGCGCAGGCGCTGAGCAACCTGGCGAACGTCTTGAGGATCAGATCGCCGAAGTCATGGCCATAGCTGTCATTGAGGGCTTTGAAACCATCGAGATCGATGAACACCAGCGCCATTTGCCGCTGTTCGCAACAGGCCTGCACCGTGCTGGACAACCGACGCAGAAAAGCGCGGCGGTTGGTCAACCCAGTCAGCATGTCGTGCGTAGCATCGTACTCCAGCCGTTGCTGCAGGCGCTTCAACTCGGTAATGTCCATGGACAGAATGTAAAACCCCTGAGCCTCGCACGGCACCAGCGTAGTGTGGATCATCAGCAACCCCTTCTGGGTCTGGAGCTCATTTTCGAAGCTCACCATTTCCCCCGCCAGGGCCCTGTCTATCATCGGTTTCGCTATCTGATAAACGTTCTCCCCCATAAAATCGCGCACCGTCATTCCTCTAAGGCGGCTTTCTTCCAGGCCAAACCAGGTTTTATAGGCGCTGTTAGCGAACAGGTAGCGTTCATTACCGTCGATTTGGCTGATCAACGCCGGCATGTTGTCAGTAATGGCCCGCAGGCGTTCCTTCTCCGTGCTGAGCTGATATTCGGCGAGTACCCGGGTTTCAATCTCTTCGTTGAGTTTCTTGACGACCACGTTCAGCTCCCGCGTGCGGATTTCGACGCGTTGTTCCAGCTCGTGTTGCAGAGAGAACAGATCGGCCTCCGCCGCCTTGCGCTCGCTGATATCGACGATAACCGAGATGAAATGATCCGGTTTGCCGTTAGGCAGCCGGTTTAACGCCACCGTCAGCTGCACCCAGACGATCGAGCCATCGGCACGGAAATAGCGTTTCTCCAGCGAGTAAGTACTGATCTCGTTTCTCAGCAGTTGCTGCAGTTTTTCCAGATCGGTGTTGAGATCGAGCGGATAGGTAATGTCCTGAAAGGTGCGATCCATCAGCTCGCGCTCGGAATAGTGCAACATTTCGCAGATGCGCGGATTGACCCGCAGCCAATACCCCTGCAGTGACACCAGCGCCATCCCTACCGCCGCCTGGGCGAAGGTCTGTTCGAACAAGGCTTCCGAGCGTTGCAGGTTGGACTTCAGGTTTTCGGTATAGACATGGCGTTCAATGCTCTGCAGGTACTCTTCCACCACGGCGGCGAAGTCGTGCAGGTCGGCCACCTGTTCCGGAGAAAACGGCTGCGGCTGGCTGTCGATAATGCACAGGGTGCCGAGCGGCAAACCGTCGAGCGACAGCAGCGGTTGCCCAACGTAGAAACCGATTCGCGGCCCGCCGATCACCAGCGGATTGTCGAAAAAACGCGGGTCGTTGGCGGTATCGGGCACCACCAGCGCTTCACGTTGCAAGATCGCATGGCCACAAAATGAGATGTTACGCGGCGTTTCCCGGACATCCAGACCGTAGCGCGATAGAAACCATTGGCGATCCCGGTCGATCAATGACACCAGCGCAATGGTGACGCCGAAGTATTTCGCCGCCAGCCGTGTAATACGATCCAGTTTTTCCACCGAGTTCGAATCCAGCACGTTCAGCGAGTTCAGTACCGACAGACGTTCGGCTTCGTTTTCGGGGAAGCAGGGTTCAAGCATGTTGTCTCCCATTGTGTCACCCACGGATCCGGCGCAGCCAGCCTGCGTGATTCCGTTCAGCCTATCCGTCGGTTAGCGGCAAATATCCTTGTCCATCATAGACTCACTCAGTATCAATCCGATTGCGCATTCTCGCCAGCTTTGCCGGGCGTTGCGTTTGCCACCGCGCTGCGCTACAGTCGTTCACAAGGTGATGGTGTTCCACCTTTCCCAACCGCCGCGTTCGCTCGAACCGGATGATGACGCCTGATATACAACTTCGCTTTATTTTTTAGGCAGGTATGTCAGGAGTCGCTATGAATGAAATCTCACGTATTACCCCTTTTCCGTCCCAGCCTGATCTCGCCGTGCGGGAAATGCCGCTGTACGTTTTCGGCCATAAAAATCCCGACAGCGACAGCATCTGCAGCGCGCTGGTGGTCGCGGACTGGCTCAATCACCTCGGCAAACCGGCCGTCGCTTTCCGCCTTGGCGAATTGACGCCGGAAACCCGCTACATACTGGCCGCCGCCGGCGTACAAGCGCCTGCGCTGCTGACAGACGATCTCCGTGACCGCAAAGTCTGGCTGGTGGATTTTACCGACGTCGAACAAGGGCCGGCCTCATTGCCCGACAGCGATGTGGTCGGCGTTATCGATCATCACCGGCTGGGCACCTTGATCACCCGCAACCCGCCCGATGTCTGGATCCGCGCCGTTGGCTGTTGCGCCACCGTGATCCTGTCCATACTGGCGTCAGATACGCCGATGCCGCTTTCTTCCGCCCAGGCCACACTGCTGCTGGGCGCGATTTTGAGCGATACCGTTGCGCTGAGCGCACCGACCACCACCGAACAGGATCGGGTGGCGGTCGCGCGGTTATGCGCAATCTCTCACGTTGACTATGACGCCTTCACCGCCGGATTGCTTGCCGCCAAAACCGATCTTTCGGGGCAATCCGCCCCGCAGTTGCTGCACCGTGACGCTAAGAATTACCGCATCCATAGCGTCTCGCTGCTGCTGTCGCAGATAGAAGTGCGGGCTATGAGCGATATCGATCCGCTGTTGCCCGCGCTGCAACAGGCGCTCGATCAGGCTAAGCAGGAGGCCGGGCTGGAGATGGCCGCGCTGCTGGTTACCGATATCACCCGCCACCGCTCTACCCTGTATTTCTCGTCGAACCGGGTGCTCGCCATTCGGCAGGTGTCGCTGCCCGGCATGACGAGCCGGAAAAAAGAGGTTTTACCGTGGTTAACCCTACAGATTGCTAACGCAGGGAGATAAGTCATGTCGCTCTATCAACATGCTTTACTGCTGGTGCAGGATGAACGCGACGGCCGGCTGCTGTTGCGCCATGCCGAACGCCTCAATCAGCAGATGAATACGCGCATTACCGTGGCGCACATCAGCGCCGACTATGCCGAGCTGGACTACCTCAGCGATGCACAAACCAAAGATCGCCAGTCCAGCGAGGTGATCGCTGCCAAAGCCATGCTCAGCCGGCTGGTGGAAGACTGCACAATCCCCCTGGAGGTGCGCGCAATTGTCAGTATTCACCGCTTCAAAGACATCGAGGCCCTGATTGCCCGTGAAGGCGTCGATCTGTTGCTGCTCGGCCATCAGAACCGTCCGTTCGGCGTCTTTGCCTCCTTCGGCTTCGAGTTCATTAACCATTTGTCGATCGACGTGCTGATAAAGCACGTGCCCACTCCCTAGAATGAGGTGATCATCCATGAGCTATGAAATTGAAAACGTAACCGCCAGAGAGATCCTGGATTCGCGCGGCAACCCCACCGTCGAAGTTGAAATGACTGCGGCGGGCGTCGTGGCACGGGCTTCGGTTCCCTCCGGCGCCAGCACCGGTTCACGCGAGGCGGTGGAACACCGCGACGGCGATCCGCACCGTTACGGCGGTAAAGGCGTTCAGGAAGCGGTGCAAAGCGTCAAAACGGCGATCAATGAAGCGCTGCGCGGGGTGGATGTACGCCAACAAGGGGAGATTGACCGCCGGTTGATCGCACTGGACGGCAGCGAGAACAAGAGCCGATTGGGGGCCAACGCCCTGCTCGGCGTTTCTCTGGCCGCCGCCCGCCTCGCGGCGCAATTGTCGCAGCTGCCGCTGTATCATTATCTGGGCGGTCTCGGCGCCAACCTGCTGCCGGTGCCCTGCATGAATATCATCAACGGCGGCGTGCATGCCCGCTGGCAAGGTGCGGACTTTCAGGAATTTATGATAGCGCCGCTGGGCGCGCCGTCGCTGCGCGAGGCCGTGCGCTGGGGCAGTGAAGTTTATCAGGCGCTGCGCCAAATTCTGTTGGAGAAAGGCCTGTCGGTCGGCGTTGGCGACGAAGGCGGTTTTGCGCCGGCGGTTGCCTCTAACCGGCAACCGCTGGAGCTGATCGTACAGGCGATAGAGAAAGCCGGTTATCAACCGGGAGACGATATCGCCATTTGCATGGACCCGGCCTCGAGTGAATTCTATGCCAACGGCAAATACCGCCTGCGCAGCGAAAACGCTGAACTGGATGCCGAACAGATGACGGCCTATTACCAGCGGCTGGTGCAAGATTTTCCCATCGTGCTGATTGAAGACGGTTTGGCCGAGGACGACTGGGCGGGCTGGCGCATTCTCAGCGACGCCCTGGGCGATCAGGTGGAACTGGTCGGTGACGATCTGTTCGTCACCAACGTGAAATACATCCAGCGCGGGATTGATGAAAGATTGGCCAATGCGGCGCTGATCAAGCTGAACCAGATTGGCACGCTGAGCGAAACTTTCGCCGCCGTGCAGCTTTGCCAGGCAAATGGCTGGGGCGCCTTTATCTCACACCGCAGCGGCGAAACCGTCGACAGCTTTATCGCCGATATGACGGTTGCGATGCGAGCTGGCCATGTGAAAACCGGCGCGCCGTGCCGCGGCGAGCGGATCGAAAAATACAATCAGCTGATGCGCATCGAAGACCAATTGGGCATCGCGGCGGTATATGCCGGGCGCGCCGCCTTTAAACACCGTTAATCTTTGCAGGCCGGCCACGCACCGGCCTGTTTTTCATTTTTTGCGCGGCATAATCCCGCCACGCCGGATTCCAACAGAATACGCCGCGTCGCCATCAACGTCTCACGCTGCTCGTTCAGCGTCGCCATCATCCGCTCGATTTCCGCCAGCCGGCTGTCGACGCCCTGTATCAACCCATCCTGATAGGCGCTGCCCTGCAGCGCCAATACCCCGCGGATCGCCTGCAGCGAAAACCCCAGATTCTGGCCGATTTGGATCAGGTGCAGCCGCTCCAGCGCGCTTTCGCTATACACCCGATATCCGTTAACGCCGCGCACCGCTTTGGGCAGCAGACCCTGCTGTTCGTAGTAACGTATCGCCGAGGCGGCCATGCCGGCGCGCTCCGCCAACTCTCCGATTTTCATGCCCTATTGACCTTAAAGTTAACTTTAACCCTAGTATAGCGCCATTCCCCCTGCGACAGGAACGTACCCGATGTTTACCCCACTGATTCTGCCCAACGGCAGCCGCTTACCCAACCGTCTGGCCAAGGCCGCGTTGGAAGAAAATCTGGCCGATGAGGGCCAACTGCCCGGCCCCGCGCTATGGCGCCTGTATCGCCACTGGGGTATCGGCGGCGCCGGCCTCATCATCACCGGCAACGTGATGATCGACGGACGCGCCATGACCGGCCCCGGCGGCGTAGTGTTGGAACAGGATACGCCGCTCGAGGCGTTCAAAACCTGGGCGGCGGCCTCGCGCCAAGAAGGCGCACAGGTATGGATGCAGCTCAGCCACCCGGGCCGTCAGGTGATGGCCAACATGGGCGGTAACGCCTGGGCGCCCTCCGCCATTCCAATGGCGATGGGCAAGTACAGCAAGCAGTTTGCCCCGCCGCAGGCCATGAGCGAAGCGCAGATTGCCGAGGTGATCGCCCGCTTCGCCGCCAGCGCGCACGCCGCCGAACAGGCCGGGTTTACCGGCGTGCAGATCCATGCGGCGCACGGCTACCTCATCTCCCAGTTCTTGTCGCCGTTGTCCAACCAGCGCAGCGATCGTTGGGGGGGCGAGCTGGCGAATCGCGCCCGCCTGCTGCTGGAGGTGGTGCGCGCGGTGCGCCAGCGTGTCTCGCCAGGCTTTTGCGTGGCGGTCAAACTGAACTCCGCCGATTTTCAGCGTGGCGGCTTTTCGCCGGACGAGGCCCGACAGGTATTGTTGATGCTCAACGAACTGCCGGTCGATCTGGTGGAGTTGTCAGGCGGGAGTTATGAGAGCCCGGCGATGCAGGGCGAAGCGGCGGACGACAGCACCCTGGCGCGCGAAGCCTATTTTCTGACCTTCGCCCGCGATCTCGCCGCAGTGGCCCGCATGCCGGTGATGACTACTGGCGGCATCGCCCGCCCGTCGGTGGCGCAACGGGTGCTGAACAGCGGCATCGCGGTGGTCGGCATCGCCACCGCCATGGCGGAAATTCCCGATCTGCCGCACCGCTGGCAAACCGGCGAAGCCCCTCATGCGCTGCCCGCACCGGTAAAATGGCGCGATAAAACGCTGACGCTGCTCGCCCGTATGGCGCTGATCAAGCGCCGCATGCACGCCCTGAGCCGCGATCGGACGCGCAACGTGCGTTACTCCCCGCTGTGGTCGCTGCTCATCGACCGGTGGCGCACCCGCCGCACTCTGCGGCGCTATCACGCCTGGTTACGGCAACGTTAATAACCGCGGTGCCGGCAGACTCGCCGGCACCGCACAAAAATCCCGCTTTTTTGATCGCGCTACGTAAAATCTGCAAGAAATCACCACTCTGGGTACTGCGCTTTTAACGCTCGACCGCTTATATTCATCACAAATTTTGTGTATATAACCGCTATAGGACTTAAGGTGGTGAATAGATGAAAATAAGCCGCTATTTTCTATTTATGTTATTAATCGGAAATTCACCTTAATAATAAATGCATTAAAGAAGTAGCCAAAGGAAAGCAGAAAAGGATTTTTACGCAATGTTAAAGAAATGTTGTTTTTTGCTGGCAAAACCAACGGTCAACAAATCAACAACATATTGATGAGCCTAAGAAAAAACTAAACAATTCAAAACAAAATCGGCTATTGAGTCCCAGGCAAAAAAGCCATATATTGGTCGCGCTTTTCACAAGGCAGTTACTTTTCTAATTCATTAATTCAATCGTTGCGTCTTGAGACCTTCGGTTGTAGGAGAGATATGATGACGGATAAAGTCCGTATTGATACTTTAGTTGCAAACTCATTAAACGGAAACAATGAAACCTATTTGGCGCGTCAAGCCGAATTTGAGTCGAATGTTAGGAGTTATCCGCGCAAATTGCCGTTGGCAATTGCGAAAGCCCAGGGCGTTTGGATCACTGATGTTGAGAATAATCAATATCTTGATTGCCTGGCCGGGGCGGGAACGTTGGCTCTTGGACATAATCACCCCGACGTCCTGCAAAGCATCCAAAATGTCATTACCAGCGGCTTGCCGTTACATACTCTCGATCTCACGACCCCGTTGAAAGATCGTTTCTCCGATTACCTGCTCTCTCTGTTGCCTGGCGAAGGCAAAGGGTATTGCCTGCAGTTCTGCGGCCCGTCCGGCGCCGATGCGGTGGAAGCCGCGCTGAAGCTGGCGAAAAAGCACACCGGCCGTTCCGGCGTGATCAGCTTCTCCGGCGGCTATCACGGCATGACCCACGGCGCGCTGTCAGTCACCGGCAACCTGTCGCCGAAGGCGGCGATCAACGGCATGATGCCGGAAGTGCAGTTCATGCCTTATCCGCATGAATACCGCTGCCCGCTGGGCATCGGCGGCGAAGCCGGCGTCAAGGCGCTGACCTACTACTTCGACAACCTGATCAACGACGTGGAAAGCGGCGTGCGTAAACCGGCGGCGGTGATCCTAGAAGCCGTTCAGGGCGAAGGCGGGGTTAACCCGGCGCCGGCCGAGTGGCTGCAGCGCATCCGCAAAGTGACGCAGGAGCATGGCATTCTGCTGATCATCGACGAAGTTCAGGCTGGTTTCGCCCGTACGGGCAAGCTGTTCGCCTTCGAACACGCCGGCATCGAGCCGGACATCATCGTGATGTCGAAAGCGGTCGGCGGCGGCTTGCCGCTCGCGGTGCTGGGCATCAAAAAAGAGTTCGATGCCTGGGAACCGGGCCACCACACCGGCACCTTCCGCGGCAACCAGCTGGCGATGGCCACCGGCCTGACCACCCTGCAGTACCTGAAAGAGCATAAGGTCGCCGATAAAGTGGCCGCTCAGGGCGAATGGCTCAAAGGCAAGCTGACCGAGCTGCAGAAACGTTATCCGGTGATCGGTCACGTCCGCGGTCTGGGCCTGATGATCGGCATCGAGATCGTCAAGCCGAACGAAGCGCAGGATCACATGGGCTGTTACCCGGCCGATGGCGAGCTGTCCGCGCTGCTGCAGAAAAAATGCTTCGAATCCGGCTTGATCCTGGAGCGCGGCGGGCGCAACGGCTGTGTGCTGCGCCTGTTGCCTTCCCTGCTGATCACCAATGATGAGCTGGGTATTTTCCTGGATAAATTTGAGCAGGCGCTGTTGGCCGCCGGCGTCAAGCCTGTCTGATTGGAGCGAATGACCGCGATGTCCAAGTTAAACCCGATTCTGGCTTCCTCGGCGCACAGCGCCGAGGCTTACCGCCAGGCGATCGCACAGAGCAGTGAAGCCGTTGTGCAGTGGCTGCAACAGCCCGAGATGTATCAGGGCAAAAGCGTTGCCGAACTGCGCGAGCGCATCCAGCTAGACTTCACTCCGCAAGGCCTGGGCAACCAGGCGGCGATCGAGCGCGCCATCGAGTACTTTTTGAAAGACAGCCTGTCGGTGCACCACCCACAGTGCGTGGCGCACCTGCACTGCCCGAGCCTGGTGATTAGCCAGGCTGCCGAAGTGCTGATCAACGCCACCAACCAGAGCATGGACTCCTGGGATCAGAGCCCGTCGGCCACGCTGATCGAAATGAAATTGATCGAGTGGCTCCGCGCCCAGGTCGGTTACCCGTCCGGCGACGCCGGGGTGTTCACCAGCGGCGGCACCCAGAGCAACCTGATGGGGCTGATGCTGGCGCGCGACGCGTTCTTCGCGCGTCAGGGCCACTCCGTGCAGCAGGACGGTCTGGTGGGCGATCTGCGCAAGCTGAAGGTGTTCTGTTCTGAAAACGCCCACTTCTCGGTGCAGAAGAACATGGCGCTGATGGGCCTCGGCTATCAGTCCGTCACCCTGGTGAAAACCGATCGCTTCGCCCGCATGGACGTGAACGATCTGGCGGAAAAACTGGCGCAGGCCAAGGCCAACGGCGAGCAGGTGATGGCGATTGTCGCCACCGCCGGCACCACCGACGCCGGTGCCATTGACCCGCTGCGCGACATCGCACGGCTGGCGGCGGAGCAGCAGATTTGGGTGCACGTGGATGCGGCCTGGGGCGGCGCGCTGCTGCTTTCCGAGCAGTACCGCGACTACCTGGACGGCCTGGAGCTGGTGGACTCCATCACCCTGGACTTCCACAAGCAGTTCTTCCAGACCATCAGCTGCGGCGCCTTCCTGCTGAAAGACGAGCGCCACTACGAGCTGATGCGCTATCAGGCGGCCTACCTGAACTCCGAGTTCGACGAAGCGCAAGGCGTGCCGAACCTGGTGTCCAAGTCGCTGCAGACCACCCGCCGCTTCGATGCGTTGAAGCTGTGGATGGGGCTGGAAGCACTCGGGCAGAAGCAATACGCCGAGATCATCGATCATGGCGTGACGCTGGCGCAACAGGTGGCACGTTACATCGCCGATCAGGAAGCACTGGAACTGGTGATGCAGCCGCAGCTGGCCAGCGTGCTGTTCCGCTACCGTCCGGCGCAGCTGGCGGCGAACGGCGATGCGGCTGTCGCGCTGTTCAACCAGCGTATCGGTGACGCCCTGTTGGAATCGGGCCGCGCCAACGTCGGCGTGACCGAGTTCGATGGCGTGACCTGCCTGAAGATGACGCTGCTGAACCCGATCGTGACGCTGGAAGACATCAAGCTGTTGCTGGCGCTGGTCGAGAAAACCGCCCAGCAGCTGCCCGCGTAACCCTCTGCCACTGCGCATTAAAAGCCGACAACCCCAGGTTATCGGCTTTTTTATCGCGCTCACGCCGTGCGCGTATTCAATCCGTTGACATGTTTTCCCAGGATGTCGCTTGTAGGTCCAGATCGATTTCCAGCGTTTCCAAAAAGCGCGCCGTCATCATGTAGTGCCCAATCATTAATGCCAGTTCAGCCAGTTGAACCTCGTCATAATAGCGCCTGACCGCGTTAAATGTGTCGGCAGAGACCTTCACCTGCTTCACGCATTCATCGACAAAATGCAAGATGGCCGTCCCTCTGGCGTCGATGCCCACACCCTGCTCTATTTTCTCGATGTCGTCATCGCGCCACCCCGCAAGGATCGCCAGCGGATAGTGTTGCATACGCTCATAAGCGCTGTGGCTTAACGCGCCAACCCTTAATATGATCATTTCCCGATCTTTATCACACAGTCGCCCGGCCGGAAAAGAAGCGCCCAGGGACAGATATCCCTGCGTCGAACGGCTGGTTTTCAACAGACCCAGCGTAAGATTGGCGGGAAAACGGGCATATTGCTGCTGCTGCTCAGCCGTTAATTCACTCACTGCCGGCAGTTTTATTCTGGCCATCGTTTATTCCCCTGCGCGTTCATCGATAATTGCAACCGGCCGAGCCCAGCCGGCGGATGCCTTATAAACCTTCACCGGCAGACTGATCACGTTAAATCCACAGGGCGGCAGCAATTCAAGATTGCACAGTTTTTCAATCTGACAATAAGGATATTGACTGCCGGCATAGTGCCCTTCCCAAATAAGCGAAATATCGCCGCTTTGTTCAAATTTGGTGCGCGTATGGCTGAATGGCGCGTCCCAGCTCCAGGCATCGGTGCCCACCACCCTGACGCCACGTTCAGTAAGATACAGCGTCGCTTCGCGGCCCATGCCGCAACCGCGATGAATAAAATCTTCGCTGCCGTAACGCCCGCCGGCCGCCGTGTTGACCAGGACAATATCGCCGGCGGCGATAGGATGGCCGATCCTCGCTAATTCACGCTCAATATCATGTGCAGTGGCTACATAGCCGTCGGGAAAATGCCGAAAATCCAATTTGACGCCAGGGCCGATACACCATTCCAGCGGTATTTCATCAATGGTCTTTGACGCCGATCCGTCATCCATATGTGAATGGTAGTGATAAGGGGCGTCCATATGCGTCCCCGCATGGGTGCTCATGCGGACAAACTCCACCGCCCAGCCCTCCTGACGCGGCAACTCCCGGGGATCCAGACCGGGGAATGATTCCGCCAGCTGCAACGCTCCGTGCTTGTTATCAACATACTCGATTTCCGGCAGAAACCGCTCCGGATCGGAAGCGATCCCGCTCATCAGCGGCACCGAAAGATCAATGATTTTACCGTACATATTGTTACCTTTATCCAGGGGAATGACCTGCCCAGAGTAAGCTTTCCCCATAGAATAGAAATGCCGATTATCAGACAACTTATTGTTATAATAGGAAGACGCAGCCATGAACGGACAGGAGGGCGTCATGAAACCGTCAGAATTGACCGGGGAAATCCCAATATCGATTTGGTTCAGAAATAAATCCTGGCCGGCAGGAACGCAATTCCCTTTACAGGCGTTGCCATGGGGCAAACTGATGTATTCCATGAAAGGGTTGGCGGAAATAAATATTGAGAACAATATTTATTTATCCACACCAGAATATGCCATTTGGCTCCCCGTTAATACCGAACATGAATCCGTAGCAAAGAGTGCAATTGACTATGTCATTCTTCATGTCAGCCCCTCGCTATGCCAATCCTTACCGAGCAAACCGCAAACCCTGCGGCTGAATAAGATCGTCAAAGCGGTGCTGGCCGATTTTTCAGAAAGGCTTATTGGCTATCCGCACACGCCTCAGGACCAGACGCTGGTTACCGCGTTGCTTGAGCAGCTGGCGCTGTCGGAGCGTTTTGACAGCTACCTGCCGCTCGGCAGCGATGACGTTGTCAAGATCATGACCGAAAAGATGAGCGCCGCGCCGCACGATCTCAACACCCTGACACAATGGTCGGGCATGCTGGGCTTGAGTGAGCGTACGCTGTCGCGGCGATTTCTCGCCGCTACCGGCATCTCTTTCAATGAATGGAAGCTGAGAAGCAAAACCCTCATGGCGATGACGCTGTTACAGGAAGGGAAAGCCGTCAAATATGTCGCCTCTACCCTGGGATATAACGATCCGTCCGCGTTTATCGCCATGTTCAGACGGCAAACGGGCCAGTCCCCCTCCGGTTTTTTAGCGGTAAGTCATGGCACAGCGAAAACAGGCTCAGGCATAATGCATGGCGACTGATGCAGCATTCGCACGCACAAACTGCATCGAACGCCTTTCCCCCTATTCAGCACGACAGGATGCGCACGCATGACCGACCCTGATTTCAACCTGCTGATCGCACTCGACGCGCTGCTGACGGCGGGCAGCGTTGCCGGCGCGGCGCGGCGTCTCGGTTTAAGCGCCTCGGCGATGAGCCGCACCCTCAGCCGGCTGCGCACGGCCACCGGTGATCCTCTGTTGGTGCGCGCCGGCCGTCATATGGTGCTGACGCCCTATGCCGAAACGCTGCGCGAGCGGGCGCGGCACGCGACGTTCGAAGCCCGTGCGGTGCTGCGTCCGGCGCAGGGAGCATTGGATCCCGCGGTGCTGGATCGTACCTTCACGCTGCGCGCCAACGATGGCTTCGTTGAAGCCTTCGGCCCGGCGCTGATCGCCGCCGCCGCCGAACAGGCGCCGCGGGTGCGGTTGCGCTTTGCGCCCAAGCCGGAGAAAAGCGACCGCCCCCTGCGTGAAGGTCTGGTCGATCTGGAGATCGGCGTATTGGGTGACATGGGCCCGGAAATCCGCCTGCAGGCGCTGTTCCGCGATCGCTTCGTTGGCGTGATGAGAACCGCACATCCGCTGGCGCAACAGCCAGAGATTGGCGTCGCCGACTACGCCGCCTGCGGCCACGTGGTGGCCTCGCGCAGCGGGCGCATTCTCGGGCCGGTAGATGCCGCGCTGGCGGAGCTGGGGCTGGCACGCCATATCGCCGCCGTGGTGCCAAGCTTTCCCGCCGCGCTGGCGGTGGCGCAAGCCTCGAACCTGTTGGCGTTGCTGCCCACCTCTTTCCTGCAGGCTCAACCTGCCGATGGCCCGCTGCGCGTCTTCGAGCTGCCGGTGAAAACGCCGCCCATTACCGTCTCGCAAATGTGGCACCCGCGCCTGGACGCCGAGGCGGATCACCGCTGGCTGCGGCAGTTGGTGTTGTCGGTTTGTCATCGGGAGGCGCAGCCCTCGGTGAATGACAATGTCACCTAAAAAGCGTTTACGGCCTCTGATGCCGGTTTAAATCGGCCAGATAAGCGCAAAACATGTCCGCCATCGCATCGGCATAAGCCGCGATCTCGGTATCGGTTCGCGGCGTTTCGGAGAATTGCTTGCCCGCCGCCCCCAACGTGCCGACGATCAGATCGCCCGCCAACCGGCGAGTGACCTGCGGAACACCAGGCAACGCTTCGCACATGAAAACCTGCACGATATCCTTGCCGGCTGCCTTTACCGCCTGTGCCTCCGGCGCATCGCGGTAAAGCGGCGCCGCATCATTCAACGCTACGCGCATCTGCGCCTCTTCACATTCCGAACGGATAAACGCCTGCACCAACAACCGCAAGCGCGCGAACGGCGTTTTCTCGCGATCGGCCAAAATACGGCTCAGCATATCCGTGGTCTGCCGCCATTCGTCGCTCTGCAAACGAAACAGGATCGCCGCCTTATTGGGGAAATACTGATAAAGCGACCCGACGCTGACGCCGGCACGCTCGGCCACCCTGGCGGTGGTGAAACGCGCCGCCCCCTCCTGCGCCAAAACCTGAATAGCGGCGGTCAGAATAGCGGACACCAGTTCGGCGGAGCGCGCCTGTTGCGGTTGTTTTCTCGAAGAAATTTGCTTACTGCGGCGTTCAGTCATAGCGGGCGGCCAATGCGAATAGAGGAATGCGAATAGTTCGTCATATTATAACGGCATGCGCTAACGCGCTCCATTTACGACAGGAAATTTGCCATGAGTACCCTGACCACTGCCCCCTTAGCGCCGCTGCTAACCCGTCTGTTCCAACAGGCATCCCGCCGGTCCCCGGCGCTTGCCGCCCTGTTCCGCGACGTGCCGGACGCAGAGCAAAGCCGGCTGATGCAGAGCAAAACCGAGTACCGCGAACTCTACCACCGCCTGAAGGATTTCCCGCTGGCCGTGTCGCCGGCGACCGGTGCCTTGCTCTACATGTTGGCGCGGGGTTGTCGGGCGCAAAACATCGTCGAATTCGGCACGTCGTTCGGTATTTCGACCCTGCACCTGGCCGCCGCACTGCGCGATAACGGCGGCGGCCGATTGATTACCTGCGAGTTTGAACCGAGCAAAGCGGCGCGGGCGCGTGACAACCTGACCGAAGGCGGCGTCATCGACCTGGTGGAGATCCGCGTCGGCGACGCCCTGGAAACGCTGCGCGGCGATCTGCCGGCCACGGTCGACCTGCTGCTGCTCGACGGCGCCAAGGGACTTTATCCCGATATTCTCGACCTGCTTGAGAGCCGTCTGCGGCCCGGTGCGCTGATCGTCGCGGACAACGCCGATGACAGCCCGGATTACCTGGCGCGGGTGCGCGATCCGGCGACGGGCTATCTCTCCACGCCGTTCGCGGATGACGTCGAATTGACAATTCGGCTTTAAAATCCCCATCGAGCGAGGGTTGTTCCCCCTCGCTCGATGGGAGAACATAGCGTTCACGATGCCTGACTCAGTGAAACGCCCATGACGCTTCCCCCTCTCTGGCCGGTCTTCGACGGCCATAACGACCTGCTGCTCAATCTGTGGCTGCAGCATGACGACGATCCGGTCGCCGCCTTTTATTCCCGCGTCACGCCGGGCCACCTCGATTTCTCCCGCATGCGGCGCGGCGGATTTTTCGGCGGGCTGTTCGCGGTATTTATTCCTCCGGTCAGCTATATCGCCCAGATGCGTAATCAAACGCAGGACGAGGCGCAGGCCGCCTTCGATCCGCTGGCGATCGCCGAACGGCAGATCGCCATCCTGCAGCAGCTGGAGCAGGCTTCTCAGGGGCAGCTGCGCATCTGTCGCACCGCCACCGAAATAGAACAGTGCCGCCTCAACCGGCAAATCGCCGCGGTGCTGCATATCGAAGGCGCCGGCATGATCGATGCAGAACTGACGCAGTTGGAGGCCTTCTACCGGCTGGGCGTGCGCAGCATCGGGCCATTCTGGAATCTGCCAAACGCCTTTGGTACCGGCGTCAGCGGGTCGTTCCCCGGCTCACCCGATACCGGCCCCGGCCTGACGCCGGCCGGCGAGGCGCTGATCCGTGCCTGCAATCAGCGCCGCATCATGATAGACGTCTCGCACATGAACGAGAAAGCCTTCTGGCAAACCGCCGCGTTGAGCACCGCACCGCTGGTCGCTACCCACTCCAATGCCCATGCCCTCTGCCCGCAGCCACGCAACCTGACCGACGCGCAGCTGGACGCCATCGCCCAGAGCGGCGGGATGGTCGGCGTCAATTTCGGCACCGCCTTCCTGCGGGCGGACGGTAAACGTGACAGTGCAACGACCGGCTTAACAGAAATTGTTAAACACGTTGAGTATTTGATCGCTAAACTTGGTGAAGATCGCGTGGGGTTTGGCTCTGATTTTGACGGGGTCAACGTACCGCAACCGTTGGAGGACGCCGCAGGCCTGCCGCGCCTGACGCAAGCGCTGGCGCAGGCCGGGTTCGATAACCGGCTGCTGGAGAAGCTGACCTGGCGCAACTGGCTGAACGTGCTCGCCGCCACCTGGGGTGAATAACCCGGTTACGCTTTAAAGGTTGCGATCTCCGTCACATTTCGCCAACATTGGGCCGGCCGAATGCGAACGTTTCTCATTGGGTTCGACATATTACGATGCATGCTAAGGAGCACCGCTATGACTACCTGGACTAAACCTGAGTTTGTTGACCTGCGTCTGGGGCTGGAAGTAACGCTGTACATTTCCAACCGTTAATCGCCCGTCTGCCCGCCCTTCGCGCGGGCATTTCTTTCCCTCTCTTTCTGGTTTAGACATGCAGATAAAAGTTCTCGGCTCGGCGGCGGGCGGCGGCTTTCCCCAGTGGAATTGCAACTGCGACAACTGTCGGGGCGTTCGCGACCACAGCATCAGCGCCACGCGCCGCACGCAGTCTTCCATCGCTATCAGCGACGACGGTAAAAACTGGGTGCTGTGCAACGTTTCCCCGGACATTTGCCATCAACTGTTGGCCTCGCCCGAATTGAATAACCCCGACGTGCTGCGTGGCACCGGCATCGGCGCGATCGTGCTGACCGACAGCCAGATCGATCACAGCGCGGGCTTACTCAATTTGCGTGAGGGCTGTCCGCACCAGGTCTGGTGCACGCCTGAAGTACATGACGATCTCAGCACCGGCTTCCCGGTGTTTCCCATGCTCTCCCACTGGAACGGCGGGCTGATTCACCACCCGGTGACGCCCGGTGAGCCGTTCCACACGGCGGTCTGTCCGAACGTGCGCTTTACCGCCATTCCGCTGCTCAGCAACGCGCCGCCCTATTCGCCGTACCGCGATCGCCCGCTGCCGGGCCACAACGTGGCGCTGTTTATCGAAGATACCGCACGCGGGGTCGGGCTGCTGTACGCACCGGGCCTGGGTGAGCCGGACGAGGCGCTGATGCCGTGGCTGCACCGCGCGGACTGCCTGCTGATCGACGGCACGCTGTGGCGCGACAACGAGCTGGCCAACGCCGGCGTGGGCCGCAATACCGGCAAGGACATGGGGCATCTGGCGCTGGCGGAAGAACATGGGCTGGCGGCCCTGCTCGCCACCTTGCCCGCCAGGCGCAAAATCCTGATCCACATTAACAATACCAACCCTATCCTCAATGAAAACTCGGCAGAGCGGCAAAGCCTGACCGCCGCCGGCATTGAAGTGAGCTGGGACGGCATGAATATCGAACTGTAGGGACCGCCATGACGCAACCACTCCCCCTTGACCCACAGGCGTTTGAAGCGGCGCTGCGCGCCAAAGGCGCTTATTACCATATCCACCACCCGTACCACATCGCGATGCACAACGGCGAAGCGACCCGCGAGCAGATCCAGGGCTGGGTGGCCAACCGGTTCTACTACCAGACCAGCATTCCGATTAAGGATGCAGCGATCATGGCCAACTGCCCACAGCCGGAAACACGCCGCAAATGGGTACAGCGCATCCTGGATCACGACGGCTACGGCGGCAGCGAAGGTGGCATCGAGGCCTGGCTGCGCCTGGGCGAAGCCGTTGGGCTGCAGCGCGACACTTTGCTCTCTGAAGAGCGGGTACTGCCGGGCGTGCGCTTCGCGGTGGACGCCTACGTCAACTTCGCGCGCCGCGCCTGCTGGCAGGAAGCGGCCTGCAGCTCACTGACCGAACTGTTCGCGCCGCAAATTCACCAATCGCGCCTCGACAGCTGGCCGCAGCACTACCCGTGGATCGACGCCGCCGGCTACGACTATTTCCGCAGCCGCCTCGGCCAGGCCAACCGCGATGTGGAACACGGCCTGGCGCTGGCGCTGGACTATTGCGACACCGTTGAAAAGCAGCAGCGCATGCTGGAGATCCTGCAGTTCAAGCTGGACATTCTGTGGAGCATGCTGGACGCCATGAGCATGGCCTACACCCTGAACCGCCCGCCTTACCACAGCGTGACCGCCGCGCGGGTATGGCACAACCAGAGGCTGGTGTAATGACGCTGAACCCTGAACACACCCCCGTCTTCCGCCGCGGTTACCGCCTGCAATGGGAGCAGGTGCAAAACAGCCATGTGATCCTCTACCCGGAAGGCATGGCCAAGCTGAACGACAGCGCCGCCGCCATTTTGCAACTGGTCGACGGCCACACTACGCTGAACGGCATCATCGCCCAGTTGAACGCCCGCTTCCCCGGCGCCGAAGGGTTAGCGGACGACGTGCTGGAATTTTTCCAGCGCGCCTACGAACAAAAATGGGTGACCTTCCGTGACTGAACCACGTGCGCCGGCGGTGAATCCGCCGCTCTGGCTGCTGGCGGAGCTGACCTACCGCTGCCCGCTGCAGTGCCCCTATTGCTCTAACCCGCTCGATTTTGCCGCGCAGGAAAAAGAGCTGACCACCGCGCAGTGGATCGAGGTGTTTCGCCAAGCGCGGGCGATGGGCAGCGTGCAGCTCGGCTTCTCCGGCGGCGAGCCGCTGGTGCGTAAAGACCTGCCCGAGCTGATCGCCGCCGCCCGCGATCTCGGGTTTTACACCAACCTGATCACCTCCGGCATCGGCCTGACCGAGAAAAAGCTGCAGACCTTCGCCGACGCCGGGCTGGATCACATTCAGATCAGTTTTCAGGCCAGCGATGAAACGTTGAACGCCGCGCTGGCGGGCTCCGCCAAAGCATTTCAGCAGAAGTTGGCCATGGCCAAGGCGGTCAAGGCGCTCGGCTATCCGATGGTGCTCAACTTCGTGCTGCATCGCCATAATATCGGCCAGATCGACCGCATTATCGAACTGGCGATCCAGCTGGACGCCGACGACGTCGAGCTGGCGACCTGCCAGTTCTACGGCTGGGCGCACCTGAACCGTGAAGGTCTGCTGCCGACCCGCGAACAGATCGCCGATGCGGAAACCGTGGTGAAACGCTACCGCGAATGCATGGCCGCCGACGGCAAGCTGGCCAACCTGCTGTTCGTCACGCCGGACTACTACGAGGAGCGCCCCAAAGGCTGCATGGGTGGCTGGGGCGCCATCTTCATGAGCGTGACGCCGGAAGGCATGGCATTACCCTGTCACAGCGCCCGTCAGTTACCGATCGCCTTCCCGTCGGTGCTGGAGCACGATCTGCAGCATATCTGGTACCACTCGTTCGGTTTTAACCGCTATCGCGGCTATGACTGGATGCCGGAGCCCTGCCGTTCCTGCTCGGAGAAAGAGCAAGACTACGGCGGCTGCCGCTGTCAGGCGTTCATGCTAACCGGCAACGCCGACAACGCCGACCCGGTGTGCGGCAAATCGCCGCACCACGGCACCATTCTGGCGGCGCGGGAAGCGGCGAACCGTTCGCAGATCGGTATCGATCAGCTGCGTTTTCGCAATCAGGCCAACTCCCGTCTGATCTTCAAGGGTTGACGATGGCACTCGCCGGCGCCTCTTGGCAGCTCGAGAACGGTTTGGCCGTCAAGGCGATAAGCGACCCTGCTGCCGACTGCGCCGCCGCGCTGGTGCGCATTGAGGCGGGCAGTTTTCAGGCGCCCGTCGCCTGGCCGGGCCTGGCGCACCTGCTGGAGCATATGTTGTTTCGCGGCAGCGCGAACTTCAGCGCGCAAGAGGGCCTGATGAGCTGGGTACCGTCGGTCACTGGCCGACTGAACGCCACCACCCAGGCTACGCAAACCGCGTTTTTCTTCGAGGTGGGCACCGAACATTTGGCGCAGGGGTTGGCGCGGCTAAGCGATATGCTCGCCGCCCCACAGCTGGCGACCGAGGCGATTGAGCAGGAGATCGAGGTCATCGACGCCGAATACCGCCTGCTGCGCGCAGATGGTGAAACTCGCTGCGAAGCGGCGCAGCGGCAGATGTTCGGCGGCCTTGGTGCAATGCATCGCTTTCATATCGGCAGCCGCGCCGCCTTCGGCAGCGACATTTCCGCGTTGCAGCTGGCGCTGCGGCAGTTTCACCAGCGCTATTTTCGCGCGCCAAACATGACGCTGTGGCTGCAAGGCCCGCAATCGCTGGCGCAGCTGCATGCGCTGGCACAGCGCTACGGCAGCCGCTTGCCATCGGGCAGCGCCATACCGCACGAAGCCTCACCGCCGCTAACCGCCGCGAAAGATTACACCCTGTCTCTTCCCGGCACGCCGCAGCTGAGGCTGGTATTTGCCCTGTCGCGTTCCCATTCACGCGGTTGGCTGCGGCGGCTGGAGCGCCTGCTGTTGGACGAAGCCCCCGGCGGGCTGCTGGCGCGGCTGCGCGCTCAGGCGTGGTGTGACGCCGTTCGGCTGGACTATTCGCGCTGCAGTGAGAACAACGCCCTGCTGAGTTTTATCTTTACCGTCAATCGCGGTTCAGCCGCTGAAGCTGCCCACATCGAAAGCGCCCTGCTGGCGTGGCTACAGGCGCTGCAGGTGCTGACACCGGCTCAGCTTGCGCATTACGAGCGGCTGGCAAATCGCGATTTCCACCGTTTGGCGCCGCTCGATCAGCTGCAGGCCAGAGCGCTTGGGCTACCGCCGGTGGAGTCGAACGACGATTGGCCGCGGCATATTGCGGCGCTGATTAGCGCGCCGCGCCGTCGCCTGGCCGTGCGGCCTGATGGCCACGGCGAAACCCGTGAAATTCAAGGGCTGCCGCTGGCGCTTGGCCCCTTCGCCGGCGCCGCGCTGACGTCTGCCGCGGAACCTTTCCGCTTTTTCGCCACCTCGGCGGCGCTGCTTAGTCCGACCTTGCCTTCCGGCCTGGCGCCGCTGCGGCATCTGCTCCCCGGCGAAGCGCAGCCTGTGCTGCTGCTGCGGCCGGCGCCGTCGAGCCGCTTCAGCGATGGACAGGCCTACGGCTTACAGGCGGCGCTGCGCACCGGGGCGGCAGAACTGGCGCATCGGGAGGGACATTTGAGCTTCGAGCGCCATCAGGGCGTGTGGCTGCTGCAACTGGCGGGCAGCCACGCGCTGATCTGCCACGGGCTGAGTGAGGTGAACCGAGCGCTGGCGGTGTTGCCGCCGACCGTTCTCAGCGAAGCGGCGAGAAACCTGCGCCATACGCAGCTGAAAGAACAAAGCGATATCGCCATTCGCCGCCTGTTAGCTCAATTGCCGGCGGCGCTCAGTGCGCCAACCGAAGCAGCACAATGGCATGCCACCTTGATCGGCGGCGATGGCGAGTTAAAACGGCAGCTGTCGCACCTGCTGTACGACTTCCCCTATTTCGTGGCCGCGGAGCCGCCGCTGCCGACACATCAACATCATTGCCCCATCACGCTGACGGAAAGCGGCGCCGAAAGTGCCTTACTGCAGTTTTACCCGCTGCAAAACGATGAAGCCGAAGGCCGTTGGGCGCTGCGCGTGCTGGCCCAGCTTTACGCGCCGCGCTATTTTCAGCGGCTGCGCGTGGAACGCAACGTGGGTTACGTGGTGCAATGCGCCTTCCACCGCTGCGCCGATGCCGAAGGCCTGCTGTTCGCGCTGCAATCCCCGACGTTCACCGTTGAACAGCTGAGGCAGTTAACCGACGAATTCTTATTGCAGATGCGTCATGAGTTGCCGCACGTTAGCGCGGGTGAACTGGCGCAAATACAACAGGCGACGCAACAAAACTTGCAGCGCCTCAGCACCGAATCGTTGCAGCGCGCCCGAGAAATTGCCTTGGAAGATCGCGCGGCCATGGCTGCCGCTGCGCCAGTCACGCTGACCCAACTGTTGCACTGGCAGCAGCGTTTGCTTTCCTCTGATTGATTAACCCGACGGGGAACACCGGCCAGGGGGAATAGGACGCGGAGAAAGTATCACCTCATGCCAAAGAAGGCCGGCTGGCCGCGAAAAAAACCCCCATCGTCACGATGAGGGCTGAATAAAGCGAAGCACGCTAACCGCGATCAGAAGCGCCAGGTCAGACCGGCGTTGACGCTGTTATCCTGGTGGTTGGACGACAGCTGCCCGCCGTAGCCAAGGGACAGGACGGCGTTTTTGTTAATCGACACATCGACGCCCGCTTTCAGAATCGCGCCATCGCGGGAAACCGGCACGCTGTTTACGTCGAACGCCGCATCAGTGCGTTTGAACATCAGCTGCGTTTTGCGCTCCAGCTTGCCGTATTGATGCTGCCAACCCAGCTCGCCGCGTAGCGCGATCGCCACACTGTCGGTTTGCCACTCGGTGTCGGCGCGGAGACCCAGCGTCGAGGCGGTGGCGGACTGACTTTGTTTGTCGCCGCGCAGTGCCGCTGCCCCGCCTTGCTCGTTGATCTCCTCGTTACGGTAATGGGTATACGCCAGGTTGGCGAACGGCTCAAGGTTGACCGCATCGCTCGACCAATCGTAGCCGCTTTCGATGAACAGCTGACCGGTACGCGCGTTATACTTGGCCTTCTCGCGATCCGACTGCGCGCCGTAGTTCACCGAGCGCGAGGTGTCGATGCGATGCCAGGTATAGGTGCCGCCTGCTCGCAGGGCCAACGCGCCGAAGCGTTTGTCGCCGTACAGCCCCAGATGGTAGTTGTCGCTGTGGGCATCTGACTGATAACCGCCATCCAGCGAAGTGCGGGTATACCCGGTCATCACCCCAAGCCGGCCGTCGTCAAACAGTTCGCTGTCCAGACCTAACAGTACGCCATAGGTAGAGGTCTGGTAGCCGGTGGCGTTGTCGTTGCCGGAAGCATGCCCCCAGTTGCCCAGCAGTTTCGCCCAGGCCCCATTATCATCCGCCTTGATATCGGAAGCGATACGGCGGCCTTCCGCCTGGCGCAAGCGCTCGGTGGCGGCATCGCGCAGGTAACGGCTTTCGTTAATCTGGGCGGAAGCCATATCCGCGTGGATCTGGCCGGACAGTTGACGGGTCGCCTGTTGCAGCTCTCTGGCCGACGTGAAGCCGAGGAAGCTTTCATACACCGGATGGCCGGTTACGACGCCCGCATCTTCGGTAGCGGCTTGCGCTTTGCCTTCATCACCTTGCAGTGCGCTTAGCGCCTCAGCGGTAGGGGCCGCCACGCTGCGCTTCACCGTTTCCGTGACTGGCTCCGTCGCGTTGAGCGTCTCCACCGCACGAGCTACCGCTTTCTCGTTCTCAGTGCTGGCCAGGCTGTCAAAGCTGGCGTCGGTGCGCGTGATGCCAAGGCCGACGTCATTGCCCTGATAATCCAGCGCGACTTTAACAAACGGATACGATGGGTTGGCGTTTTCGAACCGGCCGTTAACGCCGTCCGTCGTGGTCAGGATGGTGTACTTGTTGCCCAGCAGACTCTGCGCCTCATTCTGCGACAGCAGGTTTTGGCTGCGCTCCAGGCTGACATTCACACTGCCGCCGTTGAGGAAAGCGCGCCGCGCGGCGATCTTATCGCTGCGGCCATTGTCCGCCACTTCCACGTTATACTGCGAACCGCGATCAAAAATGGCGTCGTGCAACACATGCAGCGTGCCGATGCCGTTACCCGGCGCGACGCTGCCGCCCCGAACCGCTCTGAAGGCGCCTACGGTACCCTCACCGGACAACGTGCCGCTATTTTCGATATAGACGTTGGAGGCCACCGAACCGTTGATCGCCAACACGCCCTGTTTCACCCAGGTATCACCGCGATAGGTGTTATTACCCAACAACGCCAGCGTACCGGCGCCCGTTTTGGTCAAGCCGCCGTGCCCGCTGATGTCGTTACTCCACGAATCGAAGTCGCATTCGCTCGACGTGCAGCGCCGCTCAACAGAGGTACCGGGTTCGACGATATTTCCCAGGCCGGGGATATTCACCACGAACTGTTTTTCACTGTAGGAGCCCGGTACATAATATTCCTGCGGGATATCCTCTTGGGTAATAAACATTTTCGGGCCGTTGATCGCATCGCGTAAATTGACACGTCCCCAGCCGAACAGATTATCAATACCGGCAACACCCAAATCGGTGGCGGTGGTTTTAATTACCGCGGATATTTGATCGGCGCTCATATAAGGGAAACGTTGCATCAATACGGCGGCAACGCCGGTAACGTGCGGCGCCGCCATTGAGGTGCCGGATTTATTGCCGTAGCCGGGATTAACCGACAGCTCGCCCTTATTATAAGCTTCGCGATTCACGGCGCCACCGGTATTGGATTCCAGCCGGCCAACGGTGCTGTAAATATCAGAACCCGGCGCGGAAACGCAGTAGCTGGCCGTTTGTCCGCAGCTGGTCGAGGAAGCGCTTAACTGATTTTCGTCACTCAGGTTGGTCACAATCAGGTAATTATTCAGTACGTCCGGGAAAGCGTAAGGCAGTGACTTTTGCGCTTCCGGGATATTGTAGTTGTTGTAATTTCCTGCCGAGAAGACGATCAGCTTGCCGTGCCTGGCCGCCCGCAGCAGCGTCGACATGGCGCTGTGCCCGCCGGTGGGCACCGGTTGTTCGCTGCCCCATTCCACGCTGGATTTGCTGCGCATCATCTCGGCGATCACTTCGTTTTTTACAAATGCCACGTAGTCCGGCCTACCGTTCGGCAACCAGATGATATCGCCTTTGGCGTCTCGCCGTATATCTGGCGCGATCCCCCAGCTGTTATTGATGACGCGGGCTGCGCTCTGAATCAGCTCTTCACGGCCGTTGCGATTACCGTAATCATTCAATTTGGTGCCGATAATATCCGCGTCGAAAGCAACGCCGTGCATACCTGCGCCATCTCTTTTAGCCGCCGCGATACCGGCTACGTGCGTGCCGTGATCGCCGAAAGACATATTATCTTGTTTATCATACGAGAAGTTATAACTGCCGTTATCCAGGCGCGTCAGTTTACCGGCGAATTCAGAATGGGAAAGAATGGCGTTATCGATAATGCCGATGGTTATACCTTTTCCGGTATAGCCTCTGGCATAGGCGAATTCGGCGGAAATAGCCTTAAGCCCCCATTGGCGATTAAACTCCGCGGTTTTCCAACTGTCAGGTACGCCCAACCGACCGGGATCCTGATAAGCGGCAAGAGAAGAATGAATGGATAAGCCATAACAACCCAGAAAAACGCAATACGCTAACTTCAATCTTTTATTAAGTATCATTTTACGCTCCATGTTTATTTATACCCAGAAGAAAACTTACGTTTTAACCGCGCTGAAACCTCCTATGATCGTGAAACGACGGATAACACATGCGGGCCCGACGCGGGCCGCGCGAACAGACAGGCTGAGAGATGCAAATGGGCGCAGACTGACAAAGAGATGCCATCGCGCCGGGCGCCTATGGCGCAGACGTTTGGAGAGGAGGCGAATGTACGCTTGCCGGCGCCGTTGCGCCGAAATGCCCCGACCATCGGGTGCGGGCGTAAGGATCAGGCTGTGGGTGCATTTCGCCTCACCATCCAGTTTTTCTAATGATTATCATTCGCGAGGCTATCTTATACGTAAGCAAAGTGTCAACAGATGAAACAAAACATTTCTTTATTTGCATCATAACTTTTCTCTAAACGCCGGGCGACGGTGCCGCGACAACCGCTGAAGAGTGCATAAAATGGCGGTTATTGCCGCCATAAGTGAGATTTTCGTCAGTGAAGACGCATAGCGCCGGCAGAGCAACCGGTGGAAGAGCATAAAAACACCTGAACATTTCATCAAATAGAAACATCAGATTGATTAATTTTTATGGCAAAACCCCATCGTGGTCCGATCACTTATTTTTCGTTGCAATATAAGGGGGGCTTATAAATAACAGGAGTATTCCTAATGCGTTCACGCTGGATGTATTCCATGCTAGCGGGCTGATTTTTAGCCGCGCCCGCTGGCTATTCCCAATTTCATTGGCAAGACTATATTGAAAGAGGCTCTGCTAGAGAGCGAGAATATGGGTAATTTTCCGAGGAAATGCCGCATGACCCTGTTGCCCAAGCAGACCAATAACAAAAATCCGATTGATCTCTATAGCGAAATCGTAGACGACTTGCCCGGTCTGATTTGCTTCGGCAACCGCCTTGGCGGCTACTTCAATAAACAGTGGCGCGACTATACCGGCGCAATCGCCGGTGAACACGGCGCCGCTGATTGGCTCGATACCCTGCACCCCGACGATCGCGATCGGCTGGCCACACAATGGCGCCAGGCGATCGTTGCCCTCTCCTCATTCGCCGGCGAGGCACGCCTGCGCGATCGCAGCGGCGCCTACCGTTGGTTTATGCTGGCGTTTAACGCCCGTCAGGACGGCATGGCACTGGAGCCCAGCTGGTACCTCACCGCTACCGACATCCACCCGCAAATGCTGCAACGTCAGCAAAACGTTCAGGCGCTCTCTATCCAGCAAGACATGCTGGACGCCAGCGTCGACTGCATCAAAGTGATCAATCGCGACGGCACGCTGCGGCACATGAACCGCTCCGGCAGCCTGGCGCTCGGCCTGGATCCGGCGCAAAAAGAGTTTGGCATGCCCTGGCTGGGGCTGTTGTCGCCCGAAGTCCGCCGCCGTGGCAGCAAGGCGCTGCACAGCGTCAGAGCCGGTAAAAATGCGCGCTTCGCGGGATTAAGCGTGACGCCGCAAGGAAAAAAACAGCATTGGGACAACATTCTCTCGCCCGTCAGCGATGAACACGGCGCCGTGGCCGAGATCTTGTGCGTCTCGCGCGACGTGACGTCGCAACGCGTGATGGAACAGCGTCTGTTGCTCGCCAGCGAATATGACGAATTGACCGGCCTGCCCAACCGGCGCTTATTCAAGAAAAAGCTGAAGCAAGAGATGAAGCGTGCCCTGCATGGCAACAAGTCCCTCGGGCTGATGCTGCTGGATCTTGACCACTTCAAGCTGGTGAACGACACGCTGGGCCACGCGGCGGGCGACCATCTGCTGCGGGTTCTGGGTAAAAGGCTCAGCGCCTGCATGAATACGCATTCGTTCGTCTCCCGCCTCGGGGGGGACGAATTCGCGGTGGTAATCAGCGACGTTGAAAACGAGCAGGATATTTTCCGCATCGCCAACAAGTTTCTGCTGCAGCTGGAGACGCCGATCACCCACGGTGGCAAGACGCTGCATTGCGGCATGAGCATCGGCGGCGCCATCTACCCCAAAGATGCCCGCGACGCTTCGGAACTGATGAAATGCGCCGATACCGCGCTGTATGAGCTGAAAGACGGCGGCCGCGGCGGCGTCTATATGTTCGATCGCAAGATGATGGACAAGGCCCGCGCGCGCGCCAGCCAGCTCAACTACGCGCGCCAGATCGTGCGCGACAACTGCATCCGTCCCAGCTACCAGCCGAAGGTCAGCCTCTCCGACGGCAGCATCGTCGGCTTCGAAGCGTTGCTGCGCTGGCATTGCCCGCAAAACGGCATACAGCTGCCGGCGACGGTCAGCGAAGCCTTCAACGACTACGAGCTGGCGACCAAGATCAGCGAAGCCATGCAGCTGAAGGTCTTCGCCGATATCGCCCGCTGGCGCACGGCCGGCGTGGCGGTACGCCCTATCTCGCTGAACGTGTCGCCGATCGAATTTTTACGCGACAACTACGCCGAAACCTTCCTGCAGCGCCTGCTGAAATTCCATATTCCCCACCACCTGATCGAACTGGAAGTGACCGAGCACGCGTTCAACAAACATGGCTCCAAGTACGTGCTGCGCGCGCTGCAAATGCTCAAAGAGATGGGCATCCGCATCGCACTGGACGACTTCGGCACCGGCCATTCCTCATTCAGCCATATCATGGATTACCCGCTGGACTGCATTAAGCTGGACTGCGATTTCGTTCAACGCATGAACACCGAACCGGCGATCCTGGCGATCGTGGAAAGCATCGGTATCCTCGGTCAGAAGCTGTCGATCGATATCATCGCCGAGGGCGTGGAAACCGAGCAGCAGCGGCAAACGCTGTGCGAAGCCGGTTTCCATATTGGCCAGGGTTTTCTGTTCAGCCGGGCGGTGGAATCCCAGCGGGTGCCCGAGCTGCTGCAAGCGGTGCCGCAATCTGTCGAGGGCCGTTAAGCCCCCTGCCGTGCGCCAAACGGCGCCAGTTGCATACCGATAAGCGTCACTACGCAGATGAGTGCCCCGGCGTAGAAGGTGGAGGCGGAACCGAACAGCTCCCACAAGGTTCCAGCCCCAAGACTCGCCAGCAGCAGCGCCACGCCGCTGATCAGATTGAACATGCCAAACGCGGTGCCGCGCAGATGAGCCGGCGCTGTATGCGCCACCATCGCCGCCAATAGCCCCTGGGTCATGCCCATGTGCACCCCCCACAGCGCTACGCCAAACAGCACCCCGCCCCAATGATCGCTCAGCGCCAATACCAGGTCGGCGGCGATCAGCACCAGCAACCCGGCTTTCAGCAATCCTTCATGGCTTATGCGGTCAGACAGTTTTCCGAACGGATAGGCCGAGCAGGCGTAGACCAGATTCATGGCGACCATCACCAGTGGGATCAGCGCCAGCGGCGTGCCGCCCTGCTGCGCCTTCAACACCAGGAACGCTTCGCTGAAGCGCGCCAGCGTAAAGATCGCGCCGATGCTCACCACCCACCAATAGCTGCGCCCCAGCAGCCGCAGGTTGGCGCGGGTGATCGGGTTGGTGCGCTTGTGGGTTATCGCGGCGGTCGGCTCTTTCAGGCCGAAAAACAGCAGCGCAATCGCCAGCGCCGCCGGGACCGTCGCCACCCAAAAGATGGCGCGAAAATCGTTGTGCCACAGCAGCATTAGGCCGACGGCCAGCAGCGGCCCTAAAAAGGCGCCGACGGTATCCAGCGACTGCCGCAGCCCGAAGGCCGCGCCGCGAATTTCCGGCGGCGTCACGTCGGCCACCAGGGCATCGCGCGGCGCCCCGCGGATGCCTTTGCCCACGCGATCCAGCAGGCGCGCGCTCATCACCATGCCGGACGACGATGCGATAGCGAAAAACGGCTTGCTGATGGCGCCCAGCCCGTAGCCCAGCAGCGCCAGCCCTTTGCGTTTACCGAGGTAATCGCTGAGCACGCCGGAGAACACCTTGACGATCAATGCCGTCGCCTCCGCGAGCCCTTCGATCAGCCCGATGACGATCACGCTGGCACCGAGCGTCGTCGCCATAAACAGCGGCAGCAGGCTATGGATCATTTCCGAGGAAACGTCCATCAGCAGGCTCACGCCACCCAATACCCACACGCCGCGCGGTATGCGGCCCAACGTAGCGAAACGCGACGACATGCTTCATCCTCGATCGATTCAGCGCCGCCAGAGGCGCCTCATGATTTTTCCAAGATTGGTTAGTTGATTTTGTTCGTTCACAGATCTGCAGCCTTTAGAGATAGTGCAACGACCGTGTGACACCCATAATAATGAAGGTAATTAACATAATGATATATAGCAAAAAGATGATAGTGATTGCGGCGCTGCTGAGTTTTTCCGCCGCCGCCGCACCGGGCGTGGATCTCGTCGCTAACGAAACGCCGATCCACACGGTGAAGAGCGCCGAAGCCGTGGCCAAAATCCCCGCCGGTTTCCGGTTCGTGGAACCCGGCACGCTGACGGTGGCCATTTCCCTGCTGGGCAGCGGCCCGCCGTTCGGCCTGTACGCCCGCGACAATAAAACGGTGATCGGCAGCGAGGCGGACATCGCACGCCTGGTGGCCGACGGCTTGGGGTTGAAACTCAAACTGGTGCCCACGTCGTGGGAAGACTGGCCGCTGGGGGTGGCCTCCGGCAAATATGACGCCGCGGTTTACAACATCACCGTAACCAACGAACGCAAGACCAAATTCGATTTCGCCACCTATCGGCAGGATACGCTGGGCTTCTACGTCAAGTCCGACAGTAAAATCACCCAGATCAAAACGGCGCCGGATATCGCCGGTAAAAAGATCATCGTCGATTCCGGCACCAATCAGGAAGCGGTGCTGCTGGCCTGGGACAAGGAGAACCGCGCCAAGGGATTAGCGCCGCTGCAGCCGGTGTACGTCACCGATAAGGCCGCCTCCACGTTGGCCATTCAGTCTGGCCGCGCCGACGCCACCTTCGGGCCCAACGTCTCCGGCGCTTATCAGGCGCGGCTGACCGGCAAAACCCGGCTGGTGGGCATTGTGCCCGGCGGCTGGCCGAAGACCGCCAACATCGCCGTCACACTGAAGAAAGGCAACGGTCTGGTGGACGCGGTGCAGGCTTCGCTCAACAGCGCCATCGCCAACGGCAGCTATCTGCAGGTGCTGGATCGCTGGGCGGAAAGCGACGAGAAGATTGCCCATTCGGAGATTAACCCGCCGGGACTGGGGGACTAGAGCATGAACCGGCCCCGCATCGAGGGGCCGGTTATTGATGAGCAATCATGACGTTTCATTCCGCCACCGCTTTCTGCCTCCCCAACTTGCGGTACAGCGTGCTGCGCGAAACGCCCAGCGCCTTCGCCGCCCGGCTGAGATTGCCGCCCGCCCTGTCGATCGCCGTCTGCAGATCCGCCTGGCCGGTATCGGCGTTCTCCTGGCGCGGCGCCAGCACCGCGATGGACTGAGGCAGATCGTCCAGGGTGAGCACCGCATGATCGTCCGCCAATGCCAGCAGCACCTTGAGCGTACTCAACAGCTGCCGCACGTTGCCGGGCCATGGATAGCGCGCCAGCATCGCCAGCGCCTCCGGCAACAGGCGAATGTCGCGCCGCTCGCCGCCCAGCTCACGCCACAACTGCAAAATGAAGGTCTCCAGCTGCGCCCGCTCTCTGAGCGGCGGGATGCACAGGCTATATTCCTGTATGCGGTACAGCAAATCCTCACGAAACGCCCCCGCCTCTACCTGCCGATGCAGATCGTGGTGCGTGGCGCACACCAGCGCGAAATCGACCGGATAAGCGCTGCGGCTACCGAGCGGCGTGACCGTTTTTTCCTGTAACACCCGCAGCAGGCGCGTTTGCAGGCCCGCCGGCATGTCGCCGATTTCATCGAGGAACAGCACGCCGCCGTCCGCCTCGCGGATCTTGCCGATATACCCTTTCGGGTTGGCGCCGGTAAACGCCCCCGGCGCATAGCCGAACAGTTCGGATTCGATCAGCGGCTCAGGCAGCGCCGCGCAGTTGATCGCCACGAAGTTGCCGTTGCGCCAGCGGCTCTGTTGAAACAAGCGTCGGCTGAAATGCTCTTTACCGCAGCCGGTTTCGCCGGTCACGCACAGCGAAAGGCCGGCGTTGAGAATGCGTAGCGCCTTCTGATGCTGTTCGTCATGCCTTTCCGCCGGCGGCTGAACCGAACGCAGGGCGCTAACGCGGCGCTGCGGCGCCTCGAGCAGCGAATAATAATGCCGTTGATTGCCGGCCAGCGTCTGGTGCGGTGCGCCGGAGGGCTGTCGCAGCAGGTCGGGAAACAGTTGGGCAAACTCAACCGAGCCTAATGCGGCCGGTGAAAGCCGGAACTCCAGCATCGCCAGCCGATTGGCGGCGACCAGCACTTCGTCGTGAAACACCAGCAGCAGCTCCTGCGCGCTGCCCAAGCTCCCGGCGTTGGCGTGCAGGCGCAGCGTCCAGTGACGGTCGGCGATCGCGCTTCTGACCCAGCGGTGTTCGATATGCCGCACCGCCTGCATGATCAGGCGCTGTGCATCGCGGTACGGGCGCTGCGCGGGGGCGGAGAGATCCAGTATGCCGGCAATGCGGCCATCCGGCCGATAGATCGGTGCGGCAGTGCAGTTCAATCCGGCATTTTGGTTGAGGAAATGCTGGTCGCCTCGGACCTCGCAGAACGCGCCGAGTGCCAGCGCGGTGCCGATGGCATTGGTACCCCGATCCGCTTCGCCCCACTGGTTGCCCGGCGCCAGCGCAAAGCGCGACGCCTTGTGCAGAAAGTCGGTATTGCCGCGGGTTTCCAGCACCAGTCCGTCGGCATCGGCGATCACCACGATGGCGGGCTGGCGCGTAATTTGCGCGCCCAGCTGCTCGATCAGCGGCTGTACCCGTTGCGGCACCCAGTCATTGCGGCTGCGTAGCTCTTCGAGTAATCCGGCTTTGATAAAAGGGATATGTTGATCGGCGCGCGTCAGGCCGTAGCCCCGGCTGCGCTGCCAGGATTCCGCCAGCGGGCGGGTCAACAAACTGGCGCCCTCGGTGGGCAAGCGGTCATCAGGCAACATGCGTTTCTCCCCCCGTTTACGAGTGTTGCAAATATGTATCACAGATGTGTATCAGGCGTTGCGACACGGAACACAAAAACCCATCGCCGGCGGCGGTACCGCATGATTCGTCACGTCATATCAATTTTTAACGCGTTAATAAATGAGATCTTTTAACGATCATCTTCGCCATTCATCAATCTGGCACGGGCCGTGCTTCTCCGTGCTGCGGCGACATGCCGCACTCACAGGCGCAGCCCAATAGCGCCGGTTATCATCTGCAGAGAGGTGCTTCACATGAAATATGTCCACCCCGGTTTGCCTGGCTCGCTGGTTTCGTTCCGCAAACGCTATGGCAACTACATTGGCGGTAAATTCGTCGAACCGGTATCCGGCAACTACTTCACCAACACCTCGCCGGTGACCGGCCAGCCGATCGCCGAATTCCCACGTTCCGACGCCAAAGACATCGAACTGGCGCTCGACGCGGCGCATGCGGCGGCGGACGCCTGGGGCAAAACCAGCGTGCAAGAACGCGCCAACGTGCTGCTGGCGATCGCCGATCGCATCGAGTCGCGGCTGGAGATGCTGGCGCTGACCGAAACCTGGGACAACGGCAAACCGATCCGCGAAACCCTGAATGCCGATTTGCCGCTGGCGGTCGACCATTTCCGCTACTTCGCCGGCTGCCTGCGCGCGCAGGAAGGCACTGCGGCGGAGATCGACCAAAATACCGTGGCCTACCATATCTATGAACCGCTGGGCGTAGTCGGTCAGATCATACCGTGGAACTTCCCGCTGCTGATGGCCGCCTGGAAACTGGCGCCGGCGCTGGCGGGCGGTAACTGCGTGGTGCTGAAACCGGCGGAACAGACGCCGCTCGGCATCAGCGTGCTGATGGAAGAGATCGGCGATCTGCTGCCGCCGGGGGTGCTCAACGTGGTGCAAGGCTTCGGCGCCGAGGCCGGCGAAGCGCTGGCGCGCAGCAAACGCATCGAAAAAATCGCCTTCACCGGCTCCACGCCGGTCGGCCGCCACATCCTCGCCTGTGCGGCGGAGAACATCATCCCCAGCACCGTCGAGCTGGGCGGCAAATCGCCGAACATTTATTTTGAAGACATCATGCAGGCGGAGCCGGCGTTTATCGACAAGGCGGTTGAGGGGCTGGTGCTGGGCTTCTTCAATCAGGGGGAGGTGTGCACCTGCCCTTCACGCGCGTTGATCCAGGAATCCATCTACCCGCAGTTTATGGAGAAAGTGCTGGCACGCATCGCCACCATCCGCCAGGGCGATCCCTTCGACACCGAGACCATGATCGGTGCCCAGGCGTCAAAACAGCAGTATGACAAGATCCTGTCGTACATCGACATCGCTAAAAACGAGGGAGGCGAAATCGTTGCGGGCGGCGAACCCGCTCAGCGCGGCGACGAAGTGCAAAACGGTTTCTACCTGCAGCCGACGCTGATTACCGGCAACAACAGTATGCGTTTCTTCCGTGAGGAAATCTTCGGGCCGGTGATTGGCGTCACCACCTTCAAGGATGAGGCCGAAGCTCTAGCGTTGGCCAACGACACCGAGTTCGGACTGGGCGCCGGGCTCTGGACCCGCGACATCAACCGCGCCTACCGCATGGGACGCGCGATCAAGGCCGGGCGCGTGTGGACCAACTGCTACCACCTGTACCCGGCGCACGCCGCGTTCGGCGGCTACAAGAACTCCGGTATCGGGCGCGAAACCCACAAGGCGGCGCTGTCGCACTATCAACAGGTGAAAAACCTGCTGGTCAGCTACGACGCCAAACCGCTGGGCCTGTTCTGAGCCGGGCATAGCGACAAGAAGGCCACCCGCGGGTGGCCTTTTTTAGCGATGCTTATTTCGCCATGCCGAGATCGATCACCATGCGACCGCGAATGGTGCCCGCCTTCATCTCGTCGAAGATGGCGTTGATATCGCCCAATGGCCGTTTGGTCACTTTCGGCGTCACTTTGCCTTCGGCAGCGAACTGGAACGCCTCTTTCAGATCTTCGCGTGTGCCGACCAGCGACCCCACCACCTGAATGCCGTCCAGCACCAGGCGCGGAATGCTCAGATCCATGCTCTCCGGCGGCAGCCCCACGGCCACCACTTTACCGCCGGCGCGCACCGCATTGACCGCCGAGTTGAAGGCGGCTTTCGCCACCGCCGTCACCACCGCCGCGTGAGCGCCGCCGGTTTGCTGCTGAATGATCTCCTCCGCATTTTGCGTTTTGGAGTTGATGGTCAGATCGGCGCCAATCTGTTTGGCGAACTCCAACTGGCCGTCGTTGACGTCGATGGCAATCACTTTGGCGTTAAACACGTTTTTGGCGTACTGCAACGCCAGGTTGCCCAGCCCGCCCAGGCCATAGATGGCGATCCACTGCCCCGGCTTGATATCGGAAATTTTCACCGCCTTGTAGGTGGTGACCCCGGCGCAGGTGATACTGCTGGCGGCGAAAGAATCGAGCCCGTCCGGCACTTTCACCGCGTAGTCCGCCACCACGATGCACTCTTCCGCCATGCCGCCGTCAACGCTGTAGCCGGCATTTTTCACCGAGCGGCACAGGGTTTCGTTGCCGCTGACGCAATATTCGCAATGGCCGCAACCCTGGTAAAACCAGGCGACGCTAGCGCGGTCACCCACTTTTAACGAGGTAACGCCCTCACCGACGGCGGAGACCACGCCGATACCCTCATGTCCCAACGTAATGCCCGGCACCTCGCCGAAATCGCCGTTTTTCACGTGCAAGTCGGTGTGGCACACCCCGCAACACTCCATTTTTAACGCCGCCTCGCCGTGCTTCAGCGGGCGCAGCACTTTATCCTGAATGTCTACGGTATGGTTTTTCGTCACTACGGCAGCTTTCATGCTGTATTCCTCCAGCCGGATTATAAAAACGGTCTTGATCACGGTCGTTACTGTCACCCAGGGCGACAATTCACATTCTCTTTTTCCGCTAAACGGTTAGCTTTAAAATATAGCAGAGAAATTTTTTTTATTGAATTAATTGCACGGCATTGCAGAAGCATGAGTGCCATTCACTTAACACAATAAAAACAACGCTCTCTAATTAATGTAACATCACCTGTCACAGAAATACCCTTAGTTCAATAACGACTGAATAAGATTATAATTAACACGCTTAATATCATTGATAAAAAAGTTATTTTATTTATCATCATGATTTTGAAATGGTTTAATTTTATTTATACTTTCATTGACAGAATCAATTACCTCCCCTAGTTTTAACTATGCTGTTTATCTCTGATAAGACTTTTCTTCACCTTCTATTTTTCATCGCCGCTATTTTTAGCGGCGCTACCCACAGCTGTCTAAAAATTCGAGGTTATATATGTCGACGACACAATTTAAAGTTATTAGCGTCAGTTCCGGCTCCACTCAAAGTTTGGATTTTGGTTCACGGGTGATTAATGCTTCCGTCGCCGTTCAGGGGTTTAACGTTTCTTACGGCAACACCGACCACCACCTGAAAACAATCGACGTCTCCAGCGCGATCGCCGGCCTCAGCGGCAGCAGTGTCACGGTGTCCGCCACCTGCTTTATGGAGGACAAATCCAACAATAAAACCTCAGGTACGGTAAGAGTGCTGGTGATCGCCGAATGCGAATCCTGAGACGTTGAGCGGCCGCTGGCCCGCCGTTTGGGCGCAGAGGCGCATCGCCTGGCTTTCAATCGCCCCTGGCGATTGAAAGCCATTTTGTTTCCCTGCGCTTTATCGATGAGGGTATTTAAAAATGAGTGACAAAACCAACGGTCAGATCCCGCCAGTACGGCCAAGCCAATTCGAAAGCAATGAAAAAAACATATTCGAAGACAGCGTCAATCTGTTTCGCGGCGATGTGAATTTATCGCTTGATTTGGTTGCGTTAACCGGAAGGAATCAACTCGACGTCAAAGTCACTGCATTTTATGGCAGCAACATCAAAAATGAAATTTATCAATCAAATGTTAGCGCACCAACCGGAATTATGGGATTAGGCTGGCAATTGCCTTTCGAACGCATTGAAGTCGATCACCGGGATAATGCAACACCCGGTGACAACCTTTATCGAATTTATACCAACAACGCCTCATCAGAATTAATTCGCGCGCCCAACGATTGGCTGAGAGCGAAATTACCAATCGCCGCCACCACCGCGCTCAATAGCGGCAAAGTGGACACCGAAATCCAATCCGCTTTCATCGCCGCCGGCCTGCAGTTGGGTTGCCATGCTCAGGTCGTCACGCGGTTCGACGATCGACAATGGGAAATTATCGACCCAGTCTATCAGCGCACCTTCAACGTGCTGCGCCAGGACGCCGAACTCGCCGTCTTCTCCGGCGGTGAAGCGTTTGAGTGCTTCCACTATGATTTCAGCAAGGTCCTGTATTATCCGCAGTTCGAACGCTGGGAGCTGGTCAAGGACAACGGGGTCAGCTACTTCTACGGCGGCAACGCGCAGGATGATCAGAGCATTCAATGGAAAGTGCGCTGGGGCAACTGGTCGGGACAATCCGCTTTGACCCACTCGCCCCAGGGCGATGCCTTGCAGTCTCGCTTTGCGGCAATCTGGAATCTGGCGCAGGTGGAAAGCCTGTGGGGCGATCGGATCGCCTTCCGTTACGAGGCCGTTGAACAGCCGGTTGGCGAACGAGGCTTAAGTTTTACCAAAGCCTGCTACCTGACGCGCATCACCGACATGTTCGATCGCACCGTCGATTTTGGCTATCAGGAGAAGCGGTACGACACGCAGTCGCCCGCAGGCCCACGGGAATACCTGTCTCCGCATTGGGATACCCCCTACAGCAAGGCCCCCGGCAACGCCGCTTCAGCCTATCAGGATCGCTACGAAACGCGCTATCTGGACAACATCGTCGTCAAAAACTCGCAGGGCACATTGCTCTATGCGGTGCAGCTGAGCTATGACACGCAGAGTAATTTCAGCGGTTACCCGCAAAGCGATCCGCTTTACGGTGATACCGTCAAACGCACGCTCACCGGCGTCCAGCGGCGCTATGCGGAAAATTGTGCGCTGCCGCAGATGCAGTTCAGCTACTGGCCGGCGGGTACGGTCAATGCCGGCGCGCTCAGTGGCGCCGTCACGCCGGACGGTGCGAAAATCGCCTACCGGTATAAGCAACAAACGCTGCCGCTGTGCGATCGCCAGCGGCAGATCGTCAGTCCCTGGCCGCGCAGCGCCAAACCGCGCGTATGGTTCGGCGGCGATTACGCGGTCTGCCTGTGGCTTAACGAGTCGAGCGACCAAATCCACGTCACGTTTTACACCTGGCTTGGGCGCTGGCAATGCTGGGCTCCCGAGCAGCAAACGATCAAGGCCGCTTTCGACATCAACAGTGTCAACGTCGTCACTGCCGGTGATTTCGCCTGCCTGACCTATGCCACCCCGCAGAGCGGCAAATCCTATGCGCATGTCTATCACAAGGATAACCGCAAATGGGGCGAGTGGTTCGACAGCGCGCCAATCGCCGCCAACACCACCCAACTGCAGCTGGCCGCCGGCGACAACTTTTTTGTGGTCTGCGACAAGGATCAACGGACGCTGCTGCGCTACACCTGGGATAACTTCACCAAACGGTGGGCGATCGCCGATAGGTCTGGCGATCTCAACGCCACCGCCCGCCCCTACATCGCGGCGGCCAACGGCTATTACGCCGTCCTGGATTATGCCCCCCTCACCGGCGGCGAACACCGTAATCGGCTGGCGCTTTATTATCAGGATAGCCAAGAACAATGGCGAAACGGCGCCTCACTCCCGCTGGTGTTCACCCTCGGCGGCGATGCGTCGGCCACCCGTTTCGGTTTTGCCGCCGGCGCCTCGTTTATCGCGCTGACCTACATCACGCAGGAGGTTTCGCTCAGCGTTGATTACACCGTCAAGGTCATCGGATGGGACGCGGCATTCGGCGCCATGACCAGCACTGACTTTCCCTGCCGCCTGCCGAAAAGCGCGCCGTCGCAAACCCTCACCATTCCGTTCCTGGCAAAATTCGTCAACAACGCCATGATTGCGTCCGGCCCCTATCTGCTGCGCTATAACGGCGCAGACTGGCTGCGTAACGACAGCCTGCTGTTACGCAGTACCTGCAGCGATCAGGACATCAACTGGTTCGCCTACGGCGCCGATTACGCAATCGCCGTCAGCAACCGCGAATTCGCGGCTCAGGCGCGCATGGTAGCCTACGATCCCAACCGGCAAATCACCGCCTGGAACGATGCGGCGCGCGATCTCTATACCCGTGACGATCCGACTTCGGAAAGAAAAAGACACTACTTCCCGACGGCAGGCGCGGATATCGCCACCATGGGCAACCGCGTCTATCACCGCGGTTCCTGGTGCAATTGGTTGGACGCGGCAGCTGGATATGCCGAAGTGCCCTACGCGATAGACAGCACCACCATGATCAATCAGGGACCGCGCTTTATCTCTTATCTGAACCTGGACGGCACGGCAGCCAAAAACACCACCGTGAAAACCTTCCGCAATCAGGCCTTCGCCGGCGATGACACGCTCACGCAACGTTATTTCACGCAGATTGGCGTCTCCGGCATGGTCAAACCCAATATCAACGGCCAATATCCCGCCGGCCTGTCCGCGTTCGTTACCTATCTACCGCTGAACAAAGACTTCGATAATGCGGAAAGCCTGACGCTGAATCGCTACCTCGACAACACGCTGCAAGGCGCACTGGTGGATTACTGCGTCGACACGGTCAGCATCGATGACGGCTACGCCGTCAGCACCACCTGCTACGTGTTCGACATTGCGACAGCGACCTGCGACCCTACCGGCGCGGTCTTCAAGTACTACAAGAGTGCCAGCTATCCCGGCAGCGAGAGCATGTCCGCGCCGCGCTTCGGCTATCGCGAGAACTATTACTTCAATGGCCTGACGCGCCAGGATCCGCAGGTCGGCGAGCGAGTTCGCGCTGCAGATCAAGCGTCATCCGGGCTGTTGGACGGCCAATTGATCGAGCAAAAGGTGTTTGACGCCGACGGCAATCTGTTGGTTCACGAACAAAAAAACCTGATGGCCTTCACCTCCGTAGCGATCGACGGCGTCGAGCGACCGCTGTTCGGCGGTTATACGCGCTGCATCGCCGACAACAGCCTTAATGATGGCCTGGCGATACGTACCGATTATCGCTATGACTCACGCTTCGGCAAATTGATCCGCGAGCGCTTTGACAATGTGACCGCCACCGGAGAAACGCAGGGCGTTGCCAAACTCTACGGCTATGCGTTCGAAGCCTATCCCTGGTTCTTACTGAAAAATGCGATCGACGCGCCCTTCAGCCAATTCGACGCAGCGGGGAGCGCGGCGCTGGGAGAGGCGCTGCCAATCTACGCCGGCAGTCTGCAACGCTACGGCGCTCTGCAACGGCAACAGCCGCTTGCCGATGAAGCTGCGCCGACAGTGTGGGCCGCCACGCAAGCCTATGTGCTGCAAGCCGCGATTGGCGCCCAGCCCCCCAGCCCGCCGGCGCTGGCAAGCGATCCGGGTGACGCGTGGTTGCCGGTAGGCACGATACTGGCCAGAACATTCTATGGTGCGATCCTCTCCCAGAAAAACAGCGAAAGCCAGGTCGAAAGCACGCTGTGGGACAACAACCAGATCCTGCCGGTGGCGGCGTTCGTCAGCGGCGCGGCGGATGAGTGCGATTTCATCGGTTTCGAACCCTATCAACACAGCACCGATCCCTGGCGGCTCGACGGCGATACGGCGATCGTCGACGACGACGCCTATGTCGGCAGCCGCAGCCTCAAACTCGGCGTCGGTGCGACCCTGACCCGAACGGCGCCGCTGCGGCAAACGCAGCCGGTCGTTGTCTCCGCCTGGCTCAAAACCTCGCCCGGTTTCAACGCGGCGCCCGGTGCGGCAAACTTGATCAGCCGTAGTGGCAATGCCGCGCCGCACACCACGCCGATCGTCCCCACGGCAGAAGGCGCTTGGGTTTACTGGCAAAGCGTCATCCCCTATAGCGGCGATCCGGAGCGTCCGCTCGCGCTCGCCTTCGACAACCAAAAAACGGTCGGCTATGTGCTGTTCAACACCGTCAGCGTCACGCCGTTGGCCAGCAAGATGGAGGCCCGCTGCTACGATCCGCTGTATCTGGATGAGATCGCCGTTATGGGCAACAACGCCGATGTCCTGCGCTGCGGCTACGATCCGCTGCGGCAAAAGTTCGTTGAGACCGGGCCACAAGGCGAAAGCAAGAAAGGCGTGGTGAACTATGCGCCACGCAGTTGGCACGATACGCTGCCATTCAGCTACCCGCAGCACGATCCCGCCAGCAGCTGCGAAATTCTGGCCGCCGACGGTGGGCAATACGAAACCTTCACGCAGGGCGAACAAACCTGGACGCGCTGGCGGCGCGACGACGACAGCGCCTGGCGTCTCAGCCAGGGCCGGCTACTGCATTGCGGTACGACGCTCAACCGCCTGCGTTGGTTGGCCACCGCCGGCCGCTACGCGGTGGGCTTCACCCTTTCGTCGCCGGCGACGCAGAACCTCGCCTTCGGCCTGACGATCGGCGACAGTCTGAGCGCCCAGTGGGACGCCATCGCGGGATGGCGGCTGACGCTGGCGGGCAACACCTACACTGACGACGCGACCAACGGCTGCCTGCCCACCTCGGTGCTGCTGGTACCGGGCGACGATGCCGTTCTGTTATATGCCGACGGTCGTCAGGTTTTCGCCCTTCAGACCGATGCAAGGATCGACGGTGAATTCAGCCTGCAGGCACAGGGGGAAATCTATTTTGCCAATGCGGTTACCTTCCGATCGCCGCAGCTGGCCATCACGTATAAAAACGCCAACCGGCAGGAAACGCAGCACCAGGTGCTGAACGAAGGACGATGCCTGGTGCGTGAAACGCTGTACGACGCGCTGGGCAATACGGTTGCCGAAACCAAGATCGCCGCCTTTGAACGCACGTTGTTCGGCTACCGGGCGGCCTTTGTCCGCACACTGGACGCCGCAAACGGCGTGATGACCGGTGAAGTGAGTGATTATTACCCGCAGGACGAAGGTTACCCCTATAGCGGCACCCGTTATGAGGCTTCCTCGCTGAAACGCCCGGTGGCCAAAGGCATGCCAGGCAAAATCTTCGCCATTACCGGCGACAACCCGCATATTACACGGTTCATTTACGCCGTCACCGATCACACGCAGGTGGCAGGTATCGCCTGTCGCCCTGGAGAATTGCGGGTGAGCGCCCTGTACGATGCCGATGGCACCGGCGTGCTGTCACTCAACGATCGCCGTGGCCAGACGCTGAGCAAGCAGACCGAGGCCGGCGGCGTTGTTCGCGACGCTGTCCAACAGATCTTCGACGCGGCGGGCAATATCGTGCAGGTTCGCCACCCGTCGTCTTCCCCGGCGGATGACGCCTTCATCAGCCACAATCGCTACAACTTCCTGTGTCAGCTCGCTGCACGCGTCACGCCGGATGCCGGAGAAACGACGTATATCTACGATCCTGCCGGACGTCTGCGTTTCAGCTCAACGCCGCTGAGCCGCGCGAAAGACCGCGTGTTGTATAAAAAATATGACGTTCTGGGGCGCCTGAGCGAGGATGGCGAAGTGGCGCAAGCCTGGGGTGACGGTTCGGCGCTGCAGGCGATCGCCGATAACGATCCGCACTACCCGCACCATGATGACTGGCAAACGCAAAACGTCTATGACGGCGAAGGCGACGAGCCGACTCTGCGCGGCCGCCTGTGGAAAATGTACCGTCGCGCCGCTGACGGACTCTGCGTCGAAAACTGCTATGGCTACGATACGGGAGGCAATGCGACCCTGTCGCAACTGCGTCTGCCGGACGCTGGCGATTACATCACGGGCTATGCCTACGACAACCTCGGCAACGTCATCCGCATCGATTATCCCGCCGGCGCGCCGCTCGCCAGCGTGGCCTATCGCTATAACGACATGGGACAAACCGCCGCCATCGGCACGCCGGACGATCCGGAGAAGTTCGTTCGCTACCGTTACCATGCCGACGGCAGCCTGGCTGAAGAGCAGTTGAATTCACAGGGGGGGCGGGCGCTGCGACGCACCATGAGTTATAACTCTCCCGGCTGGTTGAATGAAATCAACAACCACTATGCCGACGGCGCACCGCTGTTGAAACATCGCTTCAGCTACACCGACGGCGGCTACGAGGGCGCCGGTTACTTCAACGGCAATATCGCCGGCGTAGTGCACGACAATGCGGTCAGGCCCGAAAACAGCTTCGCTTATCGCTATCGCTACGATCCGCGCGGCCAATTGACGGTCGCCGAGCACAGCGTCAATTCCGCTTACAGCCTCGGCGTCGGCGCGCCGCTGACCTTCGACGCCGGCGGCAACATCCTCCGGCTGCAACAGGGAGACACCCTCTTCAGCTACGAGTATCAGCCGAACAGCGGCAAAGTCGCCGCCGTGCTCGCCAATGACGCGGTCGCGCAGCGTTACGAGTATGACGTCGTCGGTAACGTCACGCTCTCCGCCAGTCGCGGTATTCAGCGTATCGATTACAACCCACTGAATAATCTTCCGTTAACGATCGCACTGGATGACGGCCGCCAGCTTGCGCTGTGCTACAACGGCATCAATCAGCGGGTGCAAAAGCGGTTCGCCGACGGCAGCAAACTCGCTTACGTACACGGCCTGAGCGACGCGCCGCTGATGGAGTTCGGCGCTCGTACGACGCAATATCTCTATGGCGTCGGCGGATTGCTGCTGCTCATCGACGGTGGTGAGGCCCAGTACGTGCTGAAGGATCAGCAAGGTTCGATCCGTGCCGTAGTGGCGGAAAACGGTCAGGTCAACGCATTGCTCGACTACATGCCCTTCGGCCAATCGTTGCCGACTGGCGTCGGCACGTCCTCGTTACTGCGCTATCGCTACACCGGCCAGGAGTTGGACGAAGATTTGGGACTCTATAACTATCGGGCGCGCTTCTACGATCCGCAATTGGGGCGCTTTTACTCCTGCGATCCTAGATTCCAGTATGGCGGCCCTTACGTCTACTGCGGCAACAACCCGGTTAATCAGACCGACCCTTCCGGTGAGATCGCCCCAATCATTATCATCTTGCTGATCGGGGCCGCCGTCGGCGCCGTGCTGGGCGGCGGGGTCGCCCTGTACAGCGGCTATCAGTCCGGATTGCGCGGCGGCGCGCTAGCCGGTTATGTATTCGCCGGCGCAGGGATAGGAGCCCTCGCCGGGGCTCTGTCCGCCGCCGGCGGAGTCGGCGCCTTTGCCGCAGGGTCGGCAGCGGCGGCGGCAGCTTCCACCACCGCCGGCGGCATTGCGGCGGGCCTGGCGGCCGGCGCAGGGGTCGGAGCCACCGTAGGCGCGGCAGTAGGTGCGGCGCAGGGAGTGAGCCAATTCTTCATCAACGACGCCTTTGGCGTCGCCAACAGCGGCAGTTGGCAACAGTCGCTGCTGAAAGGCGCCGTTACCGGTGCCGTCGGCGGCGCGATCAGTGGCGGCGCCGCAGGGGTTGGCGGTGCGGCCGCCTTCCAGCAGGCTGCGCGTTTCGCCGAGCTGACCGGCGGCAACGGCTGGGCCTTCAGCCCGACCTCGCTCACCCAGGTCAGCAACGCCTACAACGCTTTCGGTAGCCTGGGCATCGTGCCGTTGCCAGCCTTCGTCAGCCGCATCCCCAACTACAACCTGCCACTGGTCGGGGGAATGCAAAGTTTCGTCCTGGGGAAATTCAGCCTGCCAACTTTCAGCAGTCTCGGCGGTGCGGTGGCCAAGCAGGCCGTCTCGCCGCTGCTGCCGAGCGGCGGTGGCACGGCGACAGGAACCCCGCCGACGGCCTTCTATGGACAACAGGCCTACAGCCCGGCGATGACCGGCAGCATCGGGCTGCAAACGGCGCTGGTATTGGATCCCGCCGGCTGGAGCAACGGCAAAGCATAACCCACGCAGGGTGCGGGACTGCGCGTCCCGTCCCTGCGTCTTGATGAGAGGCAACGTCATGAATGATGCAACGATTCGCTACCATCAGGTGCGGCAAAAGAGCACCCACAACTCGTATCAACGCACGGAAAGCTACCCGGCTCAGGCGCTGTACTGGCGCATCCGTTCCCTTGAGATCGATATCCACAACAGTAATAACGCCGCCGGTTGGCCGCAGTTAAACGGCAACTGGTACGTTTATCATCTGGCGGTCATCGATCAGGTCAGCTCAGTCAACACCTTGGCGGATGCACTGGACGCGCTGTTGGCGTTTCATCGCGCGGTGCCGCAGCACGAAGTCGTCACCCTGTGGCTGGATTTGAAAGACGACTTCAACGCCGCCCGAGATCAAACACCCGAATCGCTCGATCGTTTGTTGGCCGAGCGCCTGGGGCGCGAACACATTTGGGGACCACCCGATCTGATCGGCGACTGCACCGATCTGCAAGCAGCGATCGCCGCCTATGGGTGGCCGTCGCTCGACACCCTGCGCGGCAAGTTCATTGTTGGCTGCACCACCGGCGATCTCGCCTCGCCGAATTCGGTGCTCAATCAGTATGTGCAAAACGGCGCCACCGCCAATCAACGGCTGGCGTTCGTCACGCCGGAAATCACCCAGGCGCAACAAATCGACCAACACGCCTGCGCCGTGATGTTCAACCTCTCGGCCGCCCACACCGCCCTGGCGAACGCGGTGTTTACCGCCGGCTTTGTCGGCCGCGCCTACGGCCTGAACGACGCAAACAGTTGGGCTACCGGCTGGAACAGTCGCGCGCACCATCTGGCCACCAACAAGGTTAACGCCGATTGGGACGGGTGGGCGCGCACCGATCTGCCGATGACCGGCTATCCGTTTACCGGCATCGACGTCACGCTACCGCCGGATCTGACCGAATCCGGTGCACTCTGCGCCATCAAGGTCGACTCCGGCGATATCTGGAATAAACGCGACAGCGGCTATTTTCGTTTCGATCGTGCCACTATCGGTGCCGAACGCACGCTCAGCGCCTTCGTCGCCAACCCGCAGTCACATACCGACGGCTTTATCAAAGGCGGAGTGATGGCGCGGGCCACGACCGCCGATGACGCCGCCTATATCGCAATATTTCAAACCGCTGCTCACGAAATCCGCATGCAGTACCGGCGGGATAACGGCGCCGGTACGGAAAAAATCGATGCCCGTCTGCCAAATGGCGTCAACGGCAAGCCCGTCGTCAGCAGCAATACGCCGATATGGCTGAAGCTGACGGTTCGGGCCGATGGCCACCAGGCACAAGGCAGTTATTCAATCGACGGCCTGATCTGGCACGCCGTAGGGGAGATCGGCGTCAGCCAAACGCTGCCGCTGCAAGGCTGGGCGGCCTCTTCACACGGCGCCGGCTCCGTAAAATGGCTGTTCGGCGGCGCAAAGACGCCGACAGAGAGCACCGTCTTCGGCAACTCGGCCACCGGCGAATTCATCGCCGACAGCGCCCCTGCCGCGAGCCTCGGCCCCTACCGTTAGGAAAATTGACAACGGCGGTGCGGCAGCTGATGATGCAAGCACCGCTTCCTACTCGATCCGCCAACGATGAAAAATGCCCCCGCAGTGACGATCCACTACTGTTCGCAATGCAACTGGCTGCTGCGCGCCGGCTGGATGGCGCAAGAGCTGCTAAACACCTTTGGTGACGATCTCGCCTCCGTCACCCTGATGCCGGGCACCGGCGGGGTCTATCAAATCAGCGTCGATGGCGTGATGATTTGGGATCGCAAGATTGACGGCGGCTTCCCCGATGCGGCGCAGTTAAAGCAGCGGCTGCGCGATCACAGCTTCCCCGATCGCTCTCTCGGCCACAGCGACGGTAAAAAAGCCAGGCACTGAAGGCCGTCAGCGCCCCGTCGGCGGCTGCGCGCCGATAATGCGCGGCATCGTTTCTTTCATCATTTCCATGAATTTGCGTAAACGCGCGGGATAATAGCTGGCGTAAGGATACAGCAGGTAGATAGGCAGTGGCTCGGCTCGCCACAGGGGCAACAGCGTCTGCAGAGATCCTTGCGCCAACTCTTCTTTCACCACCCAAGACGACACGATCGCTACGCCCAGCCCTTCCAGCGCCGCTTTACGCGCCGCATAAAGGCTGTCGGTGCTCAACCTGGGTGCGATGTCGAAACGCCGCTGCTCGCCGCTGGTCGCGTGGGTCAGGACGACCTCATTGCGATAAAAACTGTTTACCGCCAGCCACGGCAATGATGCCAAATCGTCGAGATCGACGATCGCCGGTCGTTCAGTCAACAGTGCGGGTGACGCCACCGTGCTGCGCGGCACTTCCGCCAACAGCACCGCCACCACCGAAGGATCGGTCACCGCGCCAACGTGAATGGCGCAGTCTACGCCTTCGGAAATGAAGTCGGGAGAGTGGTCGTTCAGCGTCCACTCCACGCTGGTTTGGGGATAGCGCCGCAAATACTCCCCGAGCGGCCCGATCAGCTGATCCTGCCCAAAGGCGTGCGGAGCGCGCACGCGCAGTGCGCCAACCGGTTCGTCGCGCGCGCCGCGCAGCGCATCTTCCAGGCTTTGCCATTGCGCGAGCAAGCCGCGCGCTTGCTGATAGCAGCGTTCGCCGTCATCGGTAAGATGGAGCGCATGCGTCGTCCGTTGGATCAACCTGGTGCCCAACAGCTGTTCCAACGCCCGCAGACGTCGGCTGATGGTCGGCTGCGAGGTGCCCAGCTGCTGCGCCGCCGCCGACAGGCTCCCGCTCTCGACAATACGCACCAGGGTTTGCAGCAGGATTATACGGTCGCCGTTGGGTAAATTAATTTTATTCATACGCATTACGTATAACAGTTCTACCCATATCGGGTCTACCCGCCGATAGCATTCAAGACAAAAATAGCCGCACATCCACCTTGTCAGGAATTATCGAATGAGCCTCTCACCCACCGGCGGTGCGCTTTCCGCCAAAACCGTTTTCCTGTTGGCCACCGGCGCCGGCCTTAGCGTCGCCTCTATTTACTACAGTCAGCCGATGTTGAGCGTCATGGGTGCCGACTTCCATGTCGGCGTTGGCGATACCGGATTCGTACCGACCCTGACCCAATTGGGGTATGCCTTGGGTATTCTGTTACTGGCGCCGCTGGGCGATCGCCACGATCGCCGCGGGATCATTCTGGTGAAGGGCGTGCTGCTGGCCATGATGCTGCTGTTGTGCAGCCTGGTTTCCTCTTTTTCGCTGCTGTTGCTCAGCAGCCTGACGCTCGGCCTGGCCGCCACCGTCGCGCAGGACATCATCCCCGCCGCCGCGGCTCTGGCTCCTGATGCCCGACGCGGTAAAATCGTCGGCACCGTGATGACCGGGTTGCTGGCCGGTATTTTGCTGTCGCGCGTGTTCAGCGGGCTGGTCGCCGATTATTTCGGCTGGCGCAGTGTTTATGCGTTAGCCGCGCTGGCCGTTTTACCGATCACGCTGGTGATAGGGCGAGCTTTGCCGCGCTTTCAGCCTCACAGCACGCTGAGTTATCCCGCCTTGCTGCGTTCGATGAGCCGGCTTTGGGCCACCTACCCTGAATTGCGGCGCGCGGCGTTGTCTCAGGCCTTTTTGTCCGTCGCCTTCAGCGCCTTCTGGTCCACGCTCGCGGTGATGCTGGCCGATCGCTATCAGCTGGGCAGCGCAGTCGCCGGCGCGTTCGGCCTGGCCGGCGCAGCGGGTGCACTGGCGGCACCGTTGGCGGGCAGTCTGGCTGACCGATACGGCCCAGACGCCGTCACTAAAATCGGCGCTGCGCTGGTAACGGTTTCTTTCGCCCTGATGTTTTTACTGCCGTTACTACCGCAATCGGCGCAATGGGGGCTGATTGCGCTGAGCGCCATCGGGTTTGATCTCGGCATTCAGGCCACGCTGATCGCGCACCAGACCATTATTTACGGCCTCGATCCGGCTGCCCGCAGCCGCCTTAACGCCATTCTGTTCACGCTGGTATTCATCGGCATGGCCACCGGCGCCGCACTGGGCAGCCGCGTACTGGAACACCTGGGATGGCCGGGCGTAGTGGCGCTGACGACGGCCGCGGCGGGTGTTGCTTTGCTGATCCGCATGACGCGCCACTCTTTGCGTGCAACAGCCTGATCCGCGCCGTGATAGGCGCTCGGATAACGCAACCGGTTGATTTCGCCCGGGCCACCTGCGCTATACTGAGCGCCCTTTTTGCCACGCATTTAAAACAATTTTATGATGGAACGCTTGCTAGAAAACGCGATGTACGCCTCCCGCTGGTTGCTCGCACCGGTTTATTTCGGCCTTTCACTGGCCCTGGTTGCCCTGTCGATCAAATTTTTTCAAGAGATCCTGCACGTCCTGCCCAACATTTTTTCTGTCGCGGAAGCCGATCTGATCCTGACCCTGCTGTCGCTGGTCGACATGGCGCTGGTGGGCGGGTTGTTGGTGATGGTGATGTTCTCCGGGTATGAAAACTTCGTCTCGCAGCTGGATATCACCGAAGGGAAAGAAAAACTGAGTTGGCTGGGCAAAATGGACGCCACCTCGCTGAAAAACAAAGTCGCCGCGTCTATCGTCGCCATTTCCTCCATTCACCTGCTGCGGGTGTTTATGGACGCCAAGAACGTGCCGGACAACAAGCTGATGTGGTATGTGATCATCCACCTTACCTTTGTGCTGTCCGCCTTCGTGATGGGCTACCTGGATAAAGTGACCCGCTCCAAGCACTAAAACGTACTGCCACACCCGGTCGTCATGATCGGGTGCCTCCCTCACGCGCCCTTCTTCGCCTGTTTCCCCGCCGTCGTTTTTTTCATCTGGCACATCTGATGATAATTTTATTATAATGTTATTACACTCATCATGGACTGAACGCCGGCCCTTGCACCGGTTTCGCCGCAGACAGGATCACGCTCTCTCATGCCATTGACTGGTCACCCCCTGCAATTCAACGATATTCAGGCGATTTTGCCTCATCGTTATCCCTGCCTGTTGGTCGATCGCGTGCTTCCCGCCGGCACCTGCATTGCCGAAGGGAGGCTGAGCGCCATCAAGAACATCACCGCCAATGAGCCGACGTTCTGGAACGGCCACGCGCACTTCGCCGGTTTTCCCGGCGTGCTGTTGGTGGAAGCGCTGGCGCAAAGCACCGGACTGCTGGCGCATTACTATCTCGGGGCGCTAAACGAGGGGGAGCATTACTATTTTGCGGCCATTCAGCGTGCGCGGTTTTATCGCGCCGCCCGCCCCGGCGACCAGGTGCTGATGGAGGTGGCCTTTGTGCGCCGCCGCGGGGCGATCGCCCGCTTTACCGGCCGCGCCAGCATCGATGGCCAGCGCATTTGCACCGCCGATTTCATGTGCGCCCGTAAATAGGCCGCTTGCCGAAGGAGCCCTGCGAATACCATGTCTCTGGTTGACAGCTTACTCAAAACCCTTGATTTCTCTCCGCGCGGCCAGGTGATCGCTCGCGAAACCGACGCCTGGGGCGAAATCATCGTTTCCGACCACAAGGACTACCGCACGCTGCGGTTTGACGGCATCTGCGAACAGAGCAAGATGAGCCTCAGCAACCCCGCGCAGCCGATCCACAACTACATCAAAGCGATGCTGATGGCGGTGGCCTGGCAGCCGCCGGCCTCGGCGTTGATTTTGGGGTTGGGCGGCGGCAGCTTGCTGCGTGCGCTGCACGCGCTCGATCCGGCGATGCGCCTCGACGTCGTCGAGCTGCGCGCTGCGGTGATCGCCGTCGCACGCCGCTATTTTACGCTGCCGGCCACCGACACCATCAGCCTGCGCACCGCCGACGCCATGGACTTTGTGCGCCCGCCCGCCGAGACGCGTTACGATCTGATCTTCTCCGATCTCTATTCGGCGTTCGCCATGGATCCGCAGCAAGGCACCCAGACATTCCTGGAAAACTGCGCCGCGCGGCTGAACGACGGGGGCTGGCTGGTGCTGAATTACCACGATCTGCCCGACGAAAACAGCCTGCTGTACCACAGCCTGCACCGGATATTCGGCACCGTATTGTTTTGCGTCGCCCCCAGCGGCAACGTGATCATTTACGCCACGCCGGCCCAGGTGACATTGCCGCTGAGCGCGCTGCGCAACCTGGCCGCCGACAGCGGCGAGCTGTTCAACTGCGAACTCGGCTACCTGTCACGCAAAATAGAGCGGCTGCATTTCCGCTAAAGACGAGAGGCGACGCGGTCTGGCTGGCCGCTTCGCCCACGTGGTATTATCATTCAGTTATCATTCTCTGGAGGATCCTGATGGAAAAGAAAACGGCGCGGCTAACGGTGCTGATTGACCCGGACAAGAAGAAAGCTCTGGAAGAACTGTGCCTACAGCAGGACGTCACCCCTTCCCAGGTGGTACGCCAGCTGATCCGCGATTATCTGCACAAGCATCAGGTTGACTATCCCAGCCAGCCGACTCACGCCAATCCACGCGTCGAAAGCAATTGAGCGGCTGCCTGTTCCGCCTACTGTGAAGCGCGCGTTGCTCCTGCGCGCGTCCCTAATCCGAATCCTCCGTTACGGTCTGTCCATTCTGCAATATCGCTGCTACTGTTTGCGTTCATACTCTCTCTTCGGAAAGGAAGCGCCATGTTCAGCCATATTACCGTCGGCGTCAGCGATCTGGACGCCGCCGCCGCCTTCTACGACGCCATTCTGTTGCCGCTGGGATTACAGCGGCGGGAAGTGACGCCGGACGGCGGTCCCGCTGCCCGCTGCTGGGTGAAGCCGGGCCAAACGCTGCCGCGTTTCTATGCTTACCAACCCTTCGACAGGCAGCCAGCCAGCGCTGGCAACGGCAGCATGCTGGCCTTTCTCGCCGCCGATGAGCTGGAGGTTAAACGCGCCTACGCTGCTGGCCTGCTGGCGGGCGGCAGCAGTGAAGGCGAGCCCGGCGAACGCGCGCATTACGGCAAGGGCTATTACGGCGCTTACCTGCGCGACCCCGACGGCAACAAGGTCCATGTGGTGTACCGGGGAGATCTCGCCTGATGAAATGTTCGGTTTATATCGCCACCAGCGTAGACGGATTCATCGCCGGCGCGGACGGCGACATCGACTGGCTGCTGCGCCCCGAGTACGCGGTTTCGTTGCTAAACGGCCTGAGTTATGAGGCATTTATCGCCGACATCGACGCACTGGTAATGGGGCGCCATACCTATGAAAAAGTCCGCGCCTTTCCCGAATGGCCCTATGGTGACCTGCCGATGGTGGTGCTGTCGACGCAGCCGCCCTCGCCGCACGAGACAGGCCACGTTCGCTGGATGAATGGCGAACCGGCGGCCATCGTGGCGCAGTTGGCCGAGCAAGGCTACGGTCACCTGTATATCGACGGCGGCCAGACCGTACAGCGTTTCTTGCAGGCCGGATTGATCGACGAACTGACGATTACCCGCGTGCCGCTGCTGCTGGGTGGCGGCATTCCCTTGTTCGGTGCCGATGGCCCGGAGCAACGCCTGCGCCTGCTCGCCGTCACCCAGTCGGACAATGGTTTCGTGCAAGAACGCTACGCGGTTCAGCGCGCATCGTAACGCAGCATCCGTCGGCGGCCGCCGAAGGCGATGAGCAACGCAGCCAGCGCCAACAGCGCCGCCACGCCGTAAGTCACCCGCATGCCGTCAACCGCGGCCGCCGCCGCAGTACCCGCCACCTGCTGCGAAGCCAGATAAAACAGCGCCCCCATCGCCGAAGCGCCGGTGATCGCCCCGAGATTGCGCGCCAGGTTCACCATGCCGGCGATCAGTCCGCGCCGTTCAGGAAACAGATCCTTCATCAGCATGGTGTTGTTGGCCACCTGAAACAGCGCATAGCCGGCGGTCAGCAGCGCGATGGGGGCGATATAGCCGAGCACGCCCCAGCGGTTAAGCAACGACAGCAATGCCGCCCCGGCGGCCACCGCCGCCAGCCCAAACTGGGCGATGCGCTGCGAGCCAAAACGATCCACCAGATAACCGGCCGGTATGCCGGTCAGGATCGCCACCGCCGGCCCCGCCGACATCACCAGCCCGACCTGCGCAGCGCTTAACCCCAGCGCGCGTGACAGATAGAACGGCCCGACCACCAGCGTGGCGGTCATCACCGTCATCACCAGCGCGCTGGCCGCCAGCCCCGCCGTCAGGGCCGGATGGCGGAACAGCGTCGGCGCCAACAGCGGCGATACGGCGCGGCGTTCCACACCGATGAACAGCGCCCCCGCCAACAGCGCCCCCAGCATCAACGCCAGGTTGAGCGCGCCAAAATTGCCGCGCCCAAGGGTCATCGCCAGTGAATAGCAGAGCAATGCGCCGCCCAGCAGCAGCGTACCGGCGCGATCGAACGGTTCCGGGGGCGCTGCCGCGCGCGGCCCATTCGGCAAGTATCGCCAGGCGAGCCACAGCGCCAGCAGCCCCAGCGGCAGGTTGATCAGGAACATCGCCCGCCAGCCGAAACCGACGATCAGCGCGCCGCCCAACGACGGCCCCAGCGCGGTGCCCACGGCCGACATAGTGCCGAGCAGCCCCATCGCGCGGCCGATTTTTTCCGTGCCCAGCGCCTCGCCCGCCAGCGCCATGGCGATTGACATCATGACTGCGCCCCCCAGCCCCTGCGCCAGGCGCGCCGCCAGCAGCAGCCAAAGCTGCGGAGCCAACGCACAAGCCAACGAAGCGGCGGTAAACAGCGCGATGCCCGCCAGCAGCAGGCGGCGGCGATTGAGGCTGTCGCCCAAGCGGCCGATGCCGATGATGCAGGTGGTGACGGCCAGCAAATAACAGAGCAATACCCACTGCACCGCTTGGAACGAGGCATGGAACGCGGTGGCGAGCGCCGGCAGCCCGACATTGGCGATGCTGATGCCGAGCGATGACAGCAGCATGCTCAAAGACAGTGCGGCCAGTATGCCGCGGACGCCCTGCGGCGAAGGATGGGATAACATGATAAGCACTCCTGACATAGACTGAGGATTAGCCTATGTCAGGAGGTAGGATGGCGGAAGACGCACGGTGTGCACTGTATCCATGCGCCTGACGCCTTATCTGACGCGAGCCGTTACCAGGCGGCGATTTCCGCCTCGGTGAGCGGCAACGGCTGAGTCACACCGGTTTCCGCCGCCAGGGTGGCCGCCTCCAGCACCGCCATTACCGCCAGCGCCTGCGGTGCGGTAACCGGATTGCTGCCGGCGCCGCGCAGCGCGTCGCGCACCTGGACGTAATATTGACGCTGGTCGCCATCCGGCGTCGGCAGCGTACGCACCGGCTCCGTGCCGATAAACAGGCTCATCGCATCGTCGTCTTTGCCCCACTCCGCCGAGCCCGGCGTCACGCCAGCCAGCAGTTGGCTCTCCTGCCCGTCGGCGCGCGCTTTGACCACGCTGCCTTTCTCGCCGTGCACGGTAAAGCGTGAGACGCCGCCCGCCACCAGCATGCTGCCGTGCAGGATCACGCGGTGCGTCGGGTAGTTGAGCACCACGTGGGCCCAGTCGTTAATCTGCGCGTTGGGGCGCAGCGTAGCGATGTTGGCCTGCACGCTGTGCGGTAAACCGAACAGCTGCAGCGCCTGATCGACCATGTGTGGCCCCAGATCAAACCACAGCCCGCTGCCCGGCAGGTTCTGCTCGCGCCAGCGCACCCGCACTTCTGGGCGGTAACGATCGATGTGCGACTCAAAGTGCGTCACCTTGCCGATCAGCCCCTGTTCGATCACCTGCTTCACGCCCAGGAAATCGCTGTCCCAGCGGCGGTTCTGGAATACCGACAACAGGCGATCGTGTTTTTCCGCCGCCGCAATCAGCGTACGCGCCTGCGCCAAATCCAGCGTAAACGGCTTATCCACCACCACGTGCTTGCCCGCCTCCAGTGCGGCCAGCGCCAGCGGCGCATGGGTGTCGTTCGGCGATGCGATCACCACCAAATCCACCTCCGGCCGGCGGATGGCCTCCAGCGGATCGGCGATCACCTGCACGTGCGGCAGATCGGCATGCACCTTGGCGGCATCGCGCGAAGCCACCACGCTCAGTTCCAGCCCCGGCACCGCGTTAATCAGCGGCGCGTGAAACGCCTTGCCGACAAAGCCGTAGCCAATCAGCGCCACCTGCAACGGTCGAGCAGTATCGTTCATCAGTGTTCTCCTCTAGCGGTCGTCGGCGACGACACAAAGTTCAATCAATGATTGTTCGTCCAGGTTGTCCCACGGGCGATCGGTAAACAGACGTTGGATCTGCGCCAGATCCGCAACGTGATGCGGCTCGCAGCGGTCCAGTTTCATATGGTCGGCCACCAGCCAGCGCTCGCCGCTGTTGGCCAACATGGCGCGTTTGACCTCTGCATCGGCCTCTTCGCCGGCGCTCAGTCCCAGCTGGGGATGCACCGCACAGGCGCCCAGTAAGGCGATGTCCGCGCGGTAGCGCGCCAGCAACGCCAGCGTGGCGCTGCCGGCGAATAGCCGCTGACGCACATCCCACTGACCGCCAAGCAGGATCAGGTTGATCTCCGGCCTGTCGCTCAGGCACTGCGCGATATCCAGCGAAGCGGTGATCACCGTCGCCGGGCCGCGCAACGCCTGCGCCACCGCCAACAGCGTACTGCCCGCATCCAGCATCAGGGTGCTGCCGGGCGGGATCTGCGCAGCCACCGCGCGGCCGAGCCGCTGCTTGATCTGCGGCAACAGCGCCGCGCGCGCCTGACGTGGCATGCCGGACGGTTCGAGCGCGATCGCCCCGCCGTGATTTTTCTGCGCCAACCCTTGCCGCTCGAGATCGGCCAGATCGCGGCGCACGGTATCGACCGAAACGCCGATGGCGCCGGCCAATTCCGCCACCGCCGCCTGCCCGCGTTCGCTGAGCAAATCCAGTAAATGGCGCTGTCGTGCCGCTTTGTGCATGGGCTTATTCCGCCGTAAAAAGCATAAAACAGCAATATACAGCAGATAACAGCAATGGAGAAGCCGCAATTGTGCGCACCGGCGATCAAACATCTTTTCGCCTGTGGGACGATGATGATGAAGACATAACGCATAACAATCCGGAGAAACGCATGAACATCGATCTGACGTTTGAACACCTGAACGCACGCGCCGTGCAATACAATGCCCGCGCTTCGGTGGAGGATTTTGACGCCTGCATGGCGGAATACGCCGCGCTGGCCCAGCGCGCCAAGGCCCAGACGCCGGGCATTTACGATCTGCGCTACGGCATGAGCGCCGCCGAGCGCCTCGACCTGTTCCCGGCCAGCGCACAACCCGCCCCGCTGCTGATCTTTATTCATGGCGGCTATTGGCATTCACAGCGCAAAGAGGAAGCCTGTTCGATGGCCGCCGCGTTTGCTCGCCGCGGCGTGGCGGTCGCCACGCTGGAATACACGCTGGCGCCGGAAGCGACGCTCGCGGAGATCGTACATGAGGTGCGCAGCGCCGTCGCCTGGCTCTATCATCACGGGGCACCCTTCGGCATCGATCCGGCGCGCATTTTCGTCAGCGGCAGTTCGGCCGGCGGTCACCTGTGCGGCATGCTGATCGCCGACGGTTGGCAGCAACGCTATCGCCTGCCGCCCGACGCGATCAAAGGCGCGCTGGCGCTGAGCGGCCTCTACGATCTGCGCCCGCTGTGCGATATCTACATCAACGACTGGTTGCACCTGACGCCCGAGCAGGCGCAAACCCTCAGCCCGCTGTTTTTACTGCCGGCGAAAGACCATGCGCCGCAGATCCTGCTCGACGTCGGCCAGCGGGAAACGCAAGGTTTCAAAAACCAGACGCAGGCCTATTATGACGCTTGCCTGGCGCATGGCCTCGACGTCCAGCTGCTGGCCGACCGTCACTGCAATCACTTTACGCTGGTCAACGAGCTGGCGGATGCGGAAAGCGCGATGTTCCGGCAGGTGATGGCGATGATCGACGCAACGCAACGGTAGCCTGCCGCTGCAACCGCAGCCTGGCGGCGATCGTAATCACCGCCAGCGCGGCGAACAAGGCTCCGCACAGCAGGCTGCCCTGTAGCCCCCACGCGGTAATAAACCCGCCGCCCGCCAGCGAGCCCAGCGCCACGCCCAGATTGATAAAGGCGATATACAGCCCGGTGGCGAACGCCGGCGCTTGCGGGGCTTCGGCGGTCAGCCAAATCTGCGTGACAATCAAACCGCTGGTGTGCGCCGCTCCCCAATACAGGCAAAGCGCCGTCATCGAGCCAATATTCACGCTGCCATAGCGATACAGCAGCGCATAAGCCGCAATCAAGGCTATCGGATGCAGCAGCACCGTCACCGCACGATGGCGGCTCAGCCATCTGCCGGCCAACAGGTTGCCCACGACACCGCCCACACCGAACGCCACCAGAAGAAAGCCGATGACGCCGCCGCTGAGACCGATTTCGCGGCTGAGGTACTCGGCCGCGTAAGCATAGACGGCAAACATGGCGGCAAAGATCAGCACGCAGGTAGTGATATTCAGCCACAGCGTACCGCTGCGCAGTATCGCCAACTGTTTGCCATAGCTGAGGCGCTGTACGGCCGCATCAGGCAAACGCCACAGCAATCCCAGCGCCGCCAGAAGGTTCACCCAGGCACAGAACCTGAACGACGCTTCATAGCTGAACTGTCCGGCGATCCATTGCGTCAGCGGTATCCCCAGCACCATGCCCATGCTGGTGCCGATGAACGCATAAGCGGTTGCTTTGGTAGCTTGATGCGGCGGATAAAGCGCCGCGGCCGCCACCATGGCCAGTGAAAAATAGATCGGATGAAACAACGCCGGCACAATGCGCAGCAGCATGAGCATGGAGAAGCTGTCCACCTGTGCGGACAGCGCGCTGGCCGCCGCAAACACGGTCAACGCGATCAACAACATGCGTTTGCGATTGAATTGCGACGCCAACAGCACCAACAGCGGCCCGAGCAGCGCAATGGTCAGGGCGAAGATCCCGACCAGCCAGCCTGCCTGCGCCGTGGAGATGCCATACCGTGCAATGATCAGCGGCAAAATGCCCACCACGCCGAACTCGATGCAGTAAACGCCGAACAGCCCCAGCGCGAGGAAGAAAATCGGTGGCATCAGACCCATCACCTCACTCCCGTCGCGGCATAAACCGCCTGACAAATCTCGCCGACAAAGGCGCCGGACATCCCCTCCAGCGCCGTGTTGGTAAACGCCACCACGCTGAGCTGTCGGGCAGGATCGACGAACCACGAGTGGCCATAGGTGCCCCCCATCCGCCAGCTGCCTACGGACTCCGGCGTTTGTGCGGCGACGGGATCTTTCAGCACGGTGATGCCCAGGCCAAACCCGCGCCCTGGCCAAAACGGCATCGTTAAATCGCCGATTTGGTTGGTGGTCAGCGCCGTCACCCACTCGGTTGGCAGTACCGGCTTTCCTCCCTGGCGCAACGCTTCCAGCAAGCGCAGGAAATCCTCGGCCGATCCGACCATGCCGGCGCCGCCTGAAGCGTAAGCCTGCGGATCCAAGGCTCGCGCCGGCGACAGAAGAAAACCGGCGCTGCCATCGATGAACGGTAAACGATCCGGTTGGCGCAGGCGGCGTGGCCCACCGGGATGGTCGGCGTAAGCGGCCGCCAGGCGCGCGGCGTCCACCGCCAGGAAGTCGGTATCCGTCATCGCCAGCGGCCCGGTCACCCATTTTTTTACTGCCTGCGCCAGCGGCAGGCCGCTCGCCTGTTCAATAACCGCGCCCAACACATCGGTGGCGATAGAATAGCGCCACGCCGCGCCGGGCGGAGCCAGCAAAGGGGCGCAGGCAATACGCCGCACGTTTTCCTGCAGGCTGACGGACGCGTCATCCATACCGTCGGAGACCGCCGACTGAGCGTAGAATCCCCCTTCCGGCTGGAAAAATCGGTAGCTTAATCCGGCGGTGTGGGTCATCAAATGCCATAACGTCATCAACGGTTGGGTGCCATCCGCCAGTCGCGGACGAAAATTCGGTAGCCAACGCGTGATCGGATCGTCTAACCGCACGGCGCCTTGCGCCATCAACGCCAGCGCCGCCGTGGACACGATCGGTTTGGACACCGAGGCCAGACGAAACAGCGTATTGAGCGCCATCGGCCGGCCGGCTTCGCGATCCGCCATGCCCGCCGCGCGTCGATAAACGATTTCACCGCCCTGCGCCACCAAAACGACCACACCAACCAATCGTTTTTCGCGTAAGGCTTTCTCTATCGCGCCGTCAATCGCGTTGGCGGTGGATCCGTATTCATTCATCTTTATTACCCCAGGTAGTCAGCCCATGCTGTCGCCACCGAGCATAGGGCGTGGCGATTAACGAAAAAACAGGCTAGATTTCCTTTCATAGCGGACACTCACGTCCGTAATGGGGCAAGCAATGGATAATCTGTCTGGGGTGAGCGTCTTTGTGCAGATCGCGGAGACGCTGAGTTTCGTTGAGGCCGGGCGCGTGCTCGGCATTTCCGCTTCCGCGGTGGGGAAAAGCATCGCCCGCCTGGAAAACCGGCTGGGCACGCGCCTGTTTCACCGCAGCACGCGCAGCATGACCCTGACCGCCGAAGGCCGGCTGTTTCTGCACCGCTGCCAACGCATTCTGGAGGAATTGGCGGCGGCGGAACGGGAAATCAGCGATACGCACAGCGCGCCGCGCGGCAAGCTGCGTGTCAGTTTGCCGCTGGTGGGCGGCCTGCTGAATCCGGTGCTGGCGGAATTTGTTCGGCGTTACCCGGAGATTGAGCTGGAAACCGATTTTTCCGACCGTCGAGTCGCGGTGATTGAAGAAGGGTTCGATGCGGTGATCCGCGTGGGCGATACCGAGGACTCTCGCTTAATGAGCCGCCAACTGGGCACGTTTCACCTACAGCTAGTGGCGGCGCCGGACTATCTGCGCCGGGCGGGAATACCCCGCCAGCCGGCAGAACTGCGCGATCACGCCTGCCTGTTATACAGATTCCCCACCACCGGCAAAGTCGAGACCTGGCCGGTGGCGGGCGGAGATAAACTGCTCGACGAAGGCCTGGGCAAGCGCACGGTATGCAACACCGTCGATACGCTGATTTACCTGGCGGAACAGGGCCTGGGCATCGCCTGCCTGCCCGATTTCGCGGTGCGACAGGCGCTGGAGCAGCAGCGGCTCCAACACGTGCTTGGCGACCAATGCCGACACAGTGGCAGTCTCAAAATCCTCTGGCCTTCAAGCAAACATCTTACACCGCGTCTCAGGGCATTTATCGACATCATGAGCGTTCGCCTTTTCTCAGCCTAAGTCCTCTACCGTGTTAGAACAAATTCAGCTTTGTTTTGCACAAAAATAGCTAAAGCGCAGCCTGCCGCGCCTGCCAGCAGCCCTGACGGCGGCGCAGTGCCGTCGTGATATTCCATTCAGCGATATAGAAGCGCCGTTCGTTCTTTCGGGACAAAGAAAACCGCCACACAATACCTTTCACCCCGCACTCGTGCATAACCATCTATAAATTCAGGTGTTAACGCCTTGTCATTATCGATAACCGCCCAATTCGCTCATCTGATATTGAACAGCCAGCCGGATCAAACCGCCCTGTCAGCCGCTCGCCGCGGCGTGAAAGATTACTTCGCCTGCGCATTGCCGATTGCCCGCGGGGCGTTGAGCGATGCCGGTCTGGCAGCGATCGGCACGACGTTTCCGCCGACCAGCAGTGAGAACCGTGCACTGCGCTATGGCTATGTCAGCCACTCGTTGGACTTCGATGATTACCATCCTGCGCTGCGTGGCCATCCTAGCACCGTAGTGCTCTCCGCCCTGCTGGCGCTGAACGGTGAGAGTGACAATGTCACTGAGCTGTTAACCGCCTATATCATCGGTGTAGAGGCCGCTGGCCGGCTGGGATTGGCCGCTGGCACGCAACATTACGTGCTGGGTTTTCACAGCACCGCCACCCTGGGCGCGGTCGCCGCCTGCGCCGCCGTGGCGCGTTATCTGCAGCTTGACCAGCGGCAAACGCAAATTGCTCTCGGCCTGGCGGCCACCCAGGCGGCGGGCCTGCGCAGCCAGTTCGGTTCGGCGGCCAAACCGCTGCACGCAGGGCTGGCGGCACGCAACGCGGTCAATGCCGCCCTGCTGGCTCAGGCCGGTTTCATCGGCCAACCGGAGGGCGTGCTGGACAGCCTGCTGACTTCCCACGGCGACGGCCGGCAAAAACCGGAATGCCTGACCGCCGACTGGGGCACGCCCTGGCGCATCCTGCAACCAGGGCTGGAGTTCAAGCGGTACCCGACCTGCGGTGGCACTCACAGCGCGGCCGAGGCGGCGCTCGCCTTGCGCGCGCGGCTGCTGGAACAAGGCGACGCCCTTGCGGAGATCGCACTGGTTGAGGTCAGTTTTCCGCCCGGCGCAGATACCGCACCCTATATTCGCCAGCCGGCCACCGGTGTGGAAGCGCGCTTTAGCCTCGAATACGTCATAGCCGATGCGCTATACCACGGCGAGATCCCGCTGACGCATTACGGCGAACAGCCGGTCGATGCGGCTATCGCCGCCCTGGCGGCAAAAGTTGAGCGCCATGTCGATCCCGCAGCCCCGCCGGACGCGCTCGATCCGGAGATGCGCTTCCATCGCCTGACCCTGACGCTGCAGGACGGAAGGCAAATAAGTGACATGGTCACAAGAAAGCAAACCGCCGCCCGGCCGACAGACCTCGACGCCAAGCTGCACGCCATTCTGCAGCTGCTTCCGGGCCTCGAAGGCGAAAGCGTTATCCGCGACTGCGCCCTCATGTCCCCTGGCGCGCTGCCGCGACTGATTGCATTGTTAAATTAATAATAAAACAGGAATAATTATGAGTACTTCACCTTCAACACCATCGCGCCAACTCCGTCTCGGCCTGTTCGTTCAGGCGCTGGGACACCACATCGGAGGATGGCGCGCACAAGGCGCCAGCGGTTCACCGACCGATATCGACTGGTTCACCTGGATCGCAAAAAAAGCCGAAGAAGGCACCTTCGATATGTTCTTCGTCGGTGACGCGTTGGCAACCAGCGTGCACCGCCTGCCCTCGACGATGTCACGCCTGGAGCCGCTGACGCTGCTGGCGGCGCTGGCGGTTAACACCCGCCATATCGGGCTGGCGGCGACCGCCTCCACCACTTTCGATCAACCTTTCCACCTGGCACGCGCCATGGCCTCCATCGACCATATCAGCCACGGCCGCGCCGCCTGGAACGTGGTGACCTCTTTCTCCAGCGATGCGGCGCGCAATTTCAGTCGTGAAGACCTGCCGTCGCACGCCGAACGCTATGAAGTGGCGCGGGAATTCCTCGAGGCCAGCTACAAACTGTGGGACGGCTGGGAAAAAGACGCCATCGTGCGCGATAAGCAAAATGGCGTATACGCCATCGACGAGAAAATCCACGCCGCCAACCATAAGGGCAAGCATTTCTCGGTGCAGGGCCCGCTGAATATTTCCCGCTCGCCGCAGGGGCGGCCAGTGATCATTGAGGCCGGCTCTTCCCCGGCCGGCCAACAGTTGGCGGCGGAAACCGCCGAAGTGGTGTTCACCGCCGCCGCCAGCCTGGAAGAAGGACAGGCTTTCTACCGCAGCCAGAAAAAATACGTGGCCGACGCCGGCCGCAACCCGGACCACCTGCTGATCCTGCCAGGTGTGATGCCGATTGTCGGCCGTACCAAAGAAGAAGCGCAGGAAACCTGGTATCAGCTGAATCAACTGGTGGATATCGATAACGGCATTGAGCAGCTGTCGGCGCGCTTTGGCTTCGATTTGAGCGATTACCCGCTGGACGGCCCGGTGCCGAACGTGGGCGCCACCGAAGGCGGCCAAAGCCGCGTGAAACTGCTGACCGATCTGGCCGCGCGGGAAAACCTGACGCTGCGCGAGCTGGCGGCCGTCGCGGCCGGTTCGCGTGGCCACCGCGTGGTGGTAGGCACCGCCGCAGAGATCGCCGACGACTTCCAGCTGTGGCTGGAACAGCAAGGCGCAGACGGCTTCAACATCATGCCGGCGGTGTTGCCCAACCAACTGGAACTGTTCGTCGAGCTGGTGATCCCGGAGCTGCGCCGCCGTGGCCTGTTCCGTGAAGAGTATCAGCATGCAACCCTGCGTGAAAACCTGGGCCTGCCGGAACCGGCAATCAACTTCGCTAACGTAAAATCGGCTTAATCCGCAGGGAAATCATGATGAAAAACACATTCAAACGCACCGTACTGTCCCTGCTGTTGGCTTCCTCCACGCTGGCGCCGTTGGCCGCCGGTCATGCCGCTGAAGGCGATGTTCCCTTCAAGGCGGCGGTGAAAGCTGCCGCCGATCCGGCGCTGCACGACAGCCTGCCTGACGCTATCAAAAAGGCCGGCTATATCGTTGCCGGCACCAACCCGAACACCCCGCCGACCACCTTTTACCAGGCGGACAACAAAACGCTGGCCGGGCGTGAAATCGACGTGATGAGCGCAATTGCCGATCGCCTGGGCGTGGCGATCCACTGGAAGGACACCGGCGGTTTCGACAACATCATCCCCGGCCTGAAGTCCGGCCGTTATGACGTCGCGCTGGCCAACATTGACGCCAACAAAAAGCGCTTCCAGCAGGTGGACTTCGTCGGCTATTACAACGCTTCCAAACTGGCCTTGATCGCCCGCAAAGACGCTGCGCTTGGCCCTTACACCGAGCTGGCCCAGCTGTGCGGCCAGACCGTCGGCGCCGGCGCAGGTACCTCGCAAATCACCCGCCTGCAGCAGGCCAGCGATCAATGCGTCGCCGCCGGCAAGCCGGCCATCACCATGCCGATCTTCCCGGACCGTCCGGCCGGGGTGCAGGCGGTGATCAGCGGCCGCGTGCCGATGTTTTTCGGCCCGTATGAAGGGCTGCGCTACCAGGCCACCCACGTCAAACCGCTGACGCTGGCCGGTGATATCAACATCGACGGTACCACGGTGGCCATCGCACTGCCGAAAGGCTCCGAACTGGTGAAACCGGTGCAGGCGGCGCTAAATTCGCTGATCGCCGACGGCAGCTACCAGAAAATCCTCGACGGCTGGGATATCGGTTTTGGTGCCGTGAAAACCGCCGGCATCAATGAAGAGATCGCAAAATGAGTGGGCAATACCCTGTCGACGACGCGGAACTGAGCATCGTTGGCCACCGGCATTACGGGCGCTGGCTCAGCGCCCTGGTTGTGCTGCTGATCGTCGGCGTTATCGTCAATTCCATGCTGCACAACCCGCGCTTTGAATGGTCGGTGGTGGCGGAAAATCTTACCGAGGCGTCCATCCTCAACGGCGTGCTCATGACGCTGAAGCTGACGGTGATTTCGGTGGTGTTTGGCTTCGCCGGCGGCGTGCTGCTGGCGCTGATGCGCCTGTCGGCCAATCCGGTATTGGTGGCGGTAAGCTGGTTCTACACCTGGTTCTTCCGTGCAGTGCCGATGCTGGTGCAGCTGTTCCTGTGGTACAACATCGCCGCGCTTTATCCTCGCATCAGCTTGTGGATCCCGTTTCTGGGCGAAGTCGCCAGCGCACCGACCAATACCCTTATCAGCACCTTCAGCGCCGCGGTGATTGCGCTGGTGATGCATCAGTCGGCCTATGCGGCGGAGATCGTGCGCGCAGGCATCCAAAGCGTCGGCAGCGGCCAGTTGGAAGCCGCCAAAGCACTGGGCTACCGTCGTGGGCAAATCCTGTGGCGCGTGGTATTGCCGCAGGCGATGCGCACCATCCTGCCGCCGGCGGGCAATGAGGTGATCGGGCAGTTGAAAACCACCGCGGTGGTGTCGGTGATTGCCCTGCAGGACGTGCTGTATTCGGCGCAGATCATTTACCAACGCACCTACGAGGTCATCCCGCTGCTGCTGGTCGCCACCCTGTGGTATCTGGCCATGACTTCGATTCTGTCGATTGGTCAATACTACGTGGAGCGCTATTTTGGCCGCGGCACGCAGGCAACGCGCAGCGGCCGGTTCTTCCTCAACCGCAAAGCCCCTCAGGGAGGTGAACAATGAGCGCATCTATCCACATCAACCGGGTGCGGAAATCCTTTTCCGGCACCGACGTGTTGAAAAACATCAGCCTGACCATTCCGGCAGGTTCGGTAACGGTGATCCTCGGCCCTTCCGGCTCCGGCAAATCCACCCTGTTGCGCTGCATCAACCACCTGGAAAAGCTGGACGGCGGCACCATTCGTGTTGGCGAACAGCTGATCGGCTATCGCCAAAAAGGCCGGCATCTGTACGAGCTGAAAGAAGCCGAGGTGGCCGAACAGCGTAAAAGCATTGGCATGGTATTTCAGCAGTTCAACTTGTTTGCACACCGCACCGTGTTGCAAAACGTCAGCGACGCGCCGCTGCGGGTGAAAAAGGAAAAAAAAGCCGAGGTGCAGGAACGGGCGAAACAGCTGCTGACCCGCGTCGGGCTGGAACATCGCATCAACGCCTGGCCGCGTGAACTGTCCGGCGGCCAGCAGCAGCGCGTCGCCATCGCCCGCGCGCTGGCAATGAACCCACAGGTGTTGCTGTTTGATGAACCGACCTCCGCCCTCGATCCTGAATTGGTTGGCGAAGTGCTGCAGGTGATGAAAGACTTGGCGCATTCGGGCATGACCATGGTGGTGGTCACGCACGAAATCGGCTTCGCACGCGAAGTGGCCGACCAGATTGTCTTTATGGATCAGGGAAAGGTGGTTGAAACGGGCAGCGTGCAGCAGGTTCTGGATGCGCCGGGACATGAGAGGACGCGCAACTTCCTGGCGACGGTATTGTAACCCTCCGTCAGGGGGCGTTGCGTCCCCTGACGTTCAAATTCAGCCGTTATTTTTTCTGCCGATAGCGGAAAAGACGTTGAACACTTCACCCAGGCCGTAAATCGCGCCGAGCAAGACGGCCACCATTACCGGCACCAGGACCACCACGGTGGCCAAGCTTTCAATCATTTCTAACATCGTTCTCTCCTGGTTTATAAGCACAGCGAATCTACGCCGGAAGAAAAGGTTTCCGGCCAATCGATCGATTATCGTGGGGAGGCAGTCTAAAACGTGAGCTACATCACACTTGATGCGAGCTAATGTAACTTACACAATTACATTAACGCAATGCAAAAAATGCTCTGCGCGTAGCGGGAATTTGCGTGGTTTTTTATTGCGTATCCGCTTGATATTGCGGTGAACAAGGGACAAAAGGATAGCCTGCGCACCGTTCGACCTGCCCGGCCATTTCGGCGATGCTGGTTTGCGCCAGGCTGGCTTCCAGCGCGTGACCGACGCGTGCAAATTCTTGCTCCAGCACCGGGGTAATGGCGTGGCCGATATAGCACGCATCGTTAGGCCGGGTACGGTGCAGCATGAAATACGGTTGATCCTCTACCGCGCGATACACGTCCAGCAGCGAGATCGTTTCCGCCGGCCGCGCCAGCAGCGCCCCACCGCCTTGTCCCATCTGTGAATAGGTCAGCCCGGCCTCCGCCAGCGCGCCGAGGATGCGCCGTACTACCGTCGGATTCGTGTTGACGCTGTGCGCGATGTCTTCGGAACGCACCGTCTGGCCACGACACAGCGTGATATTGGTCAGAATATGGATGGCAACGGCAAATCGCGTAGAGGTAGACACCTTGGCACCTGCTCAGAGTTTCGTTTATGTCGGATTAAAACATAAGGAAAGCGTATCAATTTACGGTAATACACATAATGAGTAGGGATAATGAGAATGTCAACCTGCCCCGCCCGATGGCGGCGGCGGCTCACGCTTCTGTGCGGATCTCCGTCACTTTATCGGGATAAAATGCCAGATGATCCTTGATCGCTACCACGGCGTTGTAGGGCATTTCATAACTCCAGGCCACATTGGCCTCCTGCTCGCCGTTAAGCACAAGGGAGAAATAACTGCAGTCGCCCTTATAAGGGCAGTAGCTGACGTGCTCGTTTTTCTGCAACAGCGCCCGATTCACATCCTCACGCGGAAAGTAAAACACCGGCGGATAGGTGGCTTCCTGCAGGATGAGCACGTTGCGGCTGTCGGCCAGGGTCTGACCGGCTGCACGCACGACAACCCGCGCCGGATGGCGGGTCAAGGTGATTGGGTGGTCCGGGCCGGGGATTTTCACCGGTTTGCCGGATGCGGAAACGAGATCGGACATGGCGGCCTCCAGAGTGTGCGCCCCGCACCCCGCGAGGCGTCTTTCCAGTATAGACCCACGATTTTACCGTCGGCCGCACATTCGGCGAGCAATCGCTTTTCACCGCCGCAAAATTAAGAATTTTTACCTGTTCGATTTTCTTACGGAGGAATACATTCATCCCAACTTCTACCGGCAGGTTAATCGGATTATTTTTAATCCATTAATCAGTCAATTTACCAGGAACTCATTATGAATATTAAACGTGCCGCAGGTGTGTTGGTGGTGGTGATGGCAACGCTTTCCGTTACCGCATGTGGGCATATGTCCAATCGCGATCGCAACACGGCGATCGGCGCTGGCGTCGGTGCAGTCGGCGGTGCGGTGCTGACCGACGGCAGCACGCTGGGTACCCTCGGCGGCGCGGCGCTGGGTGGCATTATCGGCCACCAGACCAGCCGTTAATCATCGCGTTAAAATAATCTCTGCAGGCCGGCACTTTTTTAATCCATAAGCGCCGGTCTGTTTTTTATTTATCGAAATAACGTCCCTCAGCGGTGGAAAATAATAAATAACGTTTAGCGCAGCTTTATTATTCATTAACCTGCATCAGGGTTATTTATTGCACAGGCAGCCTGAAACGCGCCATCGCTTTTTCCAACCGTTCCGATTCACCCTGCAGCGACTGAGAAGCTTCGGTCACCGCGTTCACCACGGCGCCGGTTTGTTGCACCACCTGATTCAGCGCCGCAATGCGCGCCGTCACGTCCTGAATGCTCTCCCCCTGATTGAAAGACGCCTGCGAGATTTCCCCCATCAGGGCACTGCATTTGTTCACCAGATCGATAATCTGGCGCAGGTTGCCGGTCAGCAGATCCACCGCCTGCGAACCTTGATCGATTTGCTGCAGTGAACGGTTGATCAACTGCTGAATATCGCGCGTCGAATGGCTGCTCTTTTGCGCCAACAGACCCACCTCTTTGGCTACGATGGCAAAGCCGCGGCCGTGAACGCCGGCATGCGCGGCCTCGATTGCCGCATTCAGCGCCAGAATATGGGTCTGGAACGCCACGCTGTCGATCAGCGCGACGATGCCACGCATCTCGGCCGATTGGTTGACGATCCCTTGGATTGAAACATTGACGGTTTCCATCATCTGCTCACCGGCGCCGGCGTACTGCCGGGCTTGTTCGGTTCGTTGGCTGGCCTGCTGGGCGTATTGGCCGTTTTCTTCCACCCGCGCCGCCAGCTGCTGCACGTGCTCGGTCGCCAACTGCAATTCGCCGTCCTGCTTCGCCGATTGTGCCGTCAACTGGCGATTGCCGTCCGCCAGCCGGCCGACGCCACTCAGGATCCCGCTCGCCGCATCGCGCACCTCGCTCACCAGCCGCTGCAGGCCGTTTTGCATATGGCCAATGCTGGTCTGCAGCTGACGCATCTCGCGGTTCAACGCCCGCTCAGGCGGCAGCGGCCGCGAAAGATCGCCGGCGGCCAGCACGTTGAGGTGTGCGATTGCCCGCTGCAACGGTGCGATAACCCAGCGAGAGACGCCGACCCATACCCCCACGGCGATCAGCGCCAGCGCCGCCAGCGCGCCAAACGCAAAGATCTTGGCCTGCTCCAGCGCCGCCAATTGCCGCACGTTGACGTCATCGCCACGCCGCTCGTTCAGCGTCTGGTAGGCAAGATACTTCTCGTTGAAATCCGCCTGAAACGCCTGGATCGGCACGGCGAAAAACGCATCGACGCTGGCGCTGCTTTGCAACCCTTGCGCCTGTTCCTTCAGGCCGTCATAGAACAGACGATAGCTGTCTTTCAGGGCGCCCGTCGCTTCGGGCGCAGCCGCGCTCAAGCGCTCGAACCGGGCAAAGGCCTGCTTTGAAGCCGCCAACGCCGCCAACGATTCATCCAGCAGGCTATGCCAACTGCCCTCGGAGCCGGTGGCTTTATCCTGCAGATAATAGATGCCCGCACGGTTCAGGGTATCGCTGGCCGTCAGCAGCGACAGTCTGGCGCGATCCATTGTCGCCTGCTGGCGATGCAACGCATCGCCCGTCACCAGATTAACCTTGGCGTCGCGCAAAATATTGGAAATAAATAGGGTGGAAAACAATTGAAGCAGAGAAAATAGCGCGATAACGCAAATTACCCCGCTTAATAAGCCCATGCTCTTGCCGAAGCCAAACGCACGCGGTAGCGCTGCCGCAGGTTTTACCCTGCGGCCCAGTGTCAGTTTTATGTTCATGATTTTTAGTCAGTCATACCAGGATGCCGCGAGTCTAACGGGCATTGATGACACGACTATTTCAGCCTGCTCTGCGTCGCCCCCGCCGGCCAAGATCCCCCAATAATCGGTATTGCCCGTCAACTCTCATTTTTATTTCTTGACTTGTTTAATACCGGATTTATAGTTTTTCCATTAAAAAAGAAACAAAGTTTCATATATTAACCGGCGCGGCATTTAATATATGAAACGCTCAATAAAATCGTCTCAAATATAAAACCGATGAGCGTAAATGCCCTGTTCACAGGTGAAACTCGCTCGCCTTAATAAACAGTCTATTTTCTTCAGGGGCCTGCTATGCGCAAGATCACGCTTTGTTTTTTCCTTGTTTCACCAGTGAGTTATGCAACCGTCGCCGCATTGCCCAACGATGTTGCCACCACCGCGGCGCCGGTAAAAAAAAGCCGCCCGGCATTTCCGCATATTCATTGGCAAAGCGAGGATAATAAAAAGAATATTGATATCGGCGGTGCACTGCGCGCCAATTATCGCTATGAAGACTGGCACAGCAGCAATTATCGGAATCCTCCGCATTTACGCTTTGACGCTTTTCGCATCGATGCCGTCGGCCAGGTAAACGATGCATTTTTCGATGGCGGATTCTGGTTTCAGGATCGGCGCAAATACGCCATCGACCGCGCCTATGTCGGCTATCACCTGTCTGAACGTTCCGCCGTGCAACTGGGCGCGCCGTTCAAACCGTTCGGCCTGATGCCCTACCCGCAGTTCGGCTGGTCGTACGGCATTCCGTTTTACCTCGGCTTTGGCGTCAACACCGGGCTGGGCGCCAAATACCAATATCAGCATGACGATTGGGCCTTCGACGCCGCCTATTACCCGCGCATGATGCCGACCGGCGTGCGTTACGCCCCCGACGTCGCCAGCTACGACGATTTGAAAAACACCAACTATGCGTCACAGCACCTGCAGCGCAACGAAAAACGCGATCAGATAAACCTGCGGCTGACGCGCGCTTTCCACCAGGGCGGCTGGGACAATGAGCTCGGCGGTTCGCTGGCGGCCTCACGGCTCTACAACCAGGCTACCGGCGATAACGGCAGCTTCTGGGCGGCGGGCCTGCATACGCTGGTGAATAACGATCCCTGGCATCTGTCCGGCCAGGTGATCCGCTACGGTTACGATGCCAAAGGCCCGGCCGGGGCCAACAATTCGGTGATCCTGATGGGCGGCAACGGCCTGACGCCGGCCTATCTGATCCCGTCGCAGGCCACCACCGCCGCCATCAACCTGGCGCGCGACGTCGACGTACCTTGGGGGCAGGTGAAAAAGCTGCGGTTCTACAACGATTACAGCGTGCTCTGGAAGGATAAGCACGGCGGTTCCGACTCCAAAATGAATACGCTGGGGGTGCAGGTGTTCGCCATGCCGGTGATGCTGTGGGTGGACCTGACCTGGGCGCAGAATGCCAACCCGTGGGGCGGCGTGGAAAACGCCACCGGTTGGACCGGCACGCCATCCTCCGGCAGCAATAAATGGTATTTTCGCACTAACGTGAACATCGGTTACTACTTCTGAGCACGGCGAGATCTACACTGAAGTATCACCGCCAACCGGAGAAGCCACGATGCTGAGCGCGCAAACGCTGCATATTGCCATCAACCGCCCCTGTGACGAGGTGTACGCCTTTCTCAGCCAGCCGGAAAATTTCCCCTTGTGGGCCAAAGGGTTGGCCAACAGTTTACGGCAGGAAGATGAAGAATGGGTGGCAGACACCCCACAGGGAAACCTTCGTATTCGCTTCAGCGCGCCGAATGCCTTCGGCGTGCTGGATCATTGGGTGACGCTGCCGAACGGCGGCGTGGTCTACGTGCCGCTGCGCGCGCTCGCCAACCGGCACGGCACCGAGGTGATCTTCACCCTGTTCCGCCAGCCGGACATGGACGACGCGCTGTTCGCCCGCGACGCCGGGCTGGTGAACGCCGATCTGCAGGCGCTAAAGCGCCTGCTGGAATCGCGCTAATCCCCATCAGCCCTTGACCGACGACACCACGTTAAGCGGTTGGGCATCCGGCAGGATATTCATGTGCTCCAGCACCTGGGCCATGATCTTGCCGAACACCGGCCCCGCCACCGAACCGCCGAAGTGCTTGCCGGCTTTCGGGTTGTTGACCATCACCACCAGCGCCACCTGCGGATCGCTGGCCGGCGCCACACCGGCGGTGTAGTTGATGTAGCCGCCGTCGTATTTGCCGCTGGGGCCCATTTTCTCGGCGGTACCGGTTTTGATCGCCAGCCGATAGCCCGGCACCGCGGCGCTCACCCCGCTGCCGCCAGGCAAGGCGTCGCTCTCCATCATATGCACCACGGACCGTACCGTATCCGCCGGCAGAATACGTTGCCCCATCACCGGCGGCGTCACCTTGGTGATCGACAGCGGCCGATAAATGCCGAAGGAACCGATAGCAGCATATTCGCGTGCCATCTGCAGCGGCGTCACGCGCAGCCCATAGCCGAAGGAGAAGGTAGCGCGTTCGATATCGGCCCAGCGTTCACGGTGCTGCGGCAGATAGCCGCTGCTCTCGTTGCCGATGCCAAGCTCGGTTGGCCGCCCCAGGCCAAAGCTACGGTAGACCGCCGGCAGCACGGTGGCCGGCAGCGCCAGCGCAATGTGCGATACCGCGATGTCGCTCGATTTTTGCAGCACGCCGGTGATGGTCAGTTTCGACCAGTGGCCGACGTCTTTGATCAGGTGACCGTTCACCCGATACGGCGTGGTGTCCAACACGGTATCCGGCCGGATCAGCTTATGTTCCAACCCCACCATCACCACCACCGGTTTCACCGTCGAACCCGGTTCGAAGCTGTCGCTGCTGCACACGTTGCGGATATCTTTCGCCGGCGTGCTGCCATAGTTGTTCGGGTTGAACGACGGATAGCTGGCCATACCGAGGATTTCGCCGGTGTCGATCTTGACCAGTACCGCACAGCCGGAGTCGGCCTGGTTAGCCACCACGCCGTCGCGGATCTGCGCATAGAGCACGTACTGGATAAATTTGTCGATGCTGAGCGTCACGTTCGGCGGTGGCACCGGATCCACGCTTTTGAGCACGCCGATCACCGCGCCGCTGCCATCCTTCTGATAGACCCGCAGGCCGTTTTTGCCTTGCAACAGCGGGTTGAAGCCCAGCTCGATGCCCTCCAGCCCCTGATTGTCCTGGCCGACGATGCCGATCAGCCCGGCGGCATCCTGGCCCATCGGATAAAAGCGGCTGAAATCCTGCTCGGCGCTGACGCCGGTCAGGTGCAGTTTGCTGATGTAGGCGGCGTTGTCGTCCTCCACCTTGCGCGCCAGGTAGACAAAACGTTTGTGCGCGTTGCTCTGGATCAGATGCTGTACGTCCGCCAGCGGGATCTTCAGCACGTTGGCCATACTCTGCCAGCGTTCGTTACCGGTATCGGTCTGGGTATCGAGAATATGCTTCGGGTCCAGCACGATGTCTTTGGACGACACGCTGACCGCCAGCGCCTCATCGTTGCGATCGGTGATCATAGCGCGGTTGGTCGGCACCACCTGGGTGCGGATCGAACGCTGGTCGGCCTGATCCGCCAACTGCTGGTGTTCCAGCAGCTGCAGGTAGCCGACCCTGAACGCCAACAGAAAAAAACAGACCAGCATGCCGGCGCAAATCCAGCCGAAACGAACTGTGGAATAGGTTTTACCGCTCTTTTTGGTCGATGGCGCCACTGTTGTGTTAACCCTACGTTTTTATTCGGTTTATGGTGTTATTTCAGTCTACCTTGCCGGAAATGGTCAGGAGATTGCAGTTTGTAAGAAAGTAAAAACAAACCGCATCACCGTTGCACATCTGCACTGTCGTTTAACTGCGGTTTACTTTGCGGCATATCACCGGGCTGTGGCGCGTTGGCCGGGTCAAAAATATGGTCGAGGATCGCGCGTGCGGTCGGCCCCGCCACCACGCCGTCGCCACCGCCGTTTTCCAGGATCAGCGCCATCGCCACCCGGGGGTTTTTGTAAGGCGCGAACAGCGTATAGAAGATGTGATCGCGTAGCCGCACCGGGATCATTTTGGCGTTGTAGGTCTGGTTTTGCTTCAGGCTGAACACCTGCGAGGTGCCGGATTTGGCGGCGATCTGGTACGGCGCGGTATGGAACAGCTTGTAACCGGTGCCGTTCGGCAAGTTGGCCATGCCGTACATGCCGTTGCGCACGATGCCCCAGTAAGGCGAGTGGGGATCGCCGATCTGCGCCGCTTGCGCCGGCGGCTGGTAGCGCGTCACCCGGTTGCCCTGCTGCAGCGAATACAGCAGGTGCGGCGTTTTCACCTTGCCGTTGTTGAGCAGCGTGGTCAACGCTTTCACCATCTGGATTGGCGTCGCCACCCAATACCCCTGGCCGATGCCCACCGAAACCGTATCCCCCTGATACCAGCCTTTTTTGTGCACCTTCAGCTTCCAGTCGCGGCTTGGCAGCACCCCGCGATACTCTTCGTTCAGATCGATGCCGGTGGACTGGCCGTAGCCGAACTGGCTCAGCCAGTGGTGAATACGATCGATGCCCATCTCATACGCCACCTGATAAAAGAAGGTGTCGGCAGACTCCTCGATCGCTTTGGTGACGTTGAGCATGCCGTGGCCGGTTTTCAGCCAGTCGCGGTAGCGGCGCTCCGTGCCGGGCAGCGTCCAGGTCGGCGCGCCGAAAAAGGTGGTGGTGGGCGTGATCACCCCGGCGAACAGCGCCGAAACGGCCATGTAGGGCTTCACCGTGGACGCCGGCGGGTACAGCCCCTGGGTGACGCGGTTGATTAGGGGCAGATCCGGGTTGCGGAGCAGCGCCTTATAGGCCTGATAGCCGATGCCTTTGACGAAGGGATTGGGATCGTAACTGGGGCTGGAGACCATCGCCAGAATGCCGCCGTCGCGCGGATCTTCCACCACCACCGCGGCGCGTTGCCCCTTCAGCACCGATTCAATGTACTGCTGCAGCGGCAGATCCAGCGTCAGGTAGATGTTTTTGCCAGCCTTCGGCGGCTGCTCCTTCAGCAGGCGGATCACCCGCCCGTGGTTATCCACTTCCACCTCCTGATAGCCGGTGGTGCCGTGCAGCTCGGACTCGTAATAGGCTTCGATGCCCTGTTTGCCGATGTTGCGGTCGGCGGCGTAGTTTTCGCTCAGGCCGGCCTTGTCCAGGCGCTTGAGATCGCTGTCGTTGATCTTCGACACATAGCCCAGAACGTGCGCCAGCTGAGCGCCGTAAGGATATTCACGCTGTTGATAGGTATCGATTGTTACCCCGTCGAAACGGTATTGATTGACGGCAAAACGCGCCACCTCGGTGTCGCTCAGCCCGGTTTTTAGCGTCACCGGCTTGTAACGGCTGTTGTGGTGCATGTCATCGCGAAACGCGCTGATGTCCTCCGGCGTCAGGTCGACGATCGGCGTCAGCGCCTGCAGCAGCGCCGCCATGTCGGTGATTTTGCTGGGCGTGATCTCGATACGATACAGTGTCACGTTTCGCACCAGCGGAGTGCCGTTACGATCAAAGATCAGCCCGCGGCTGGGAGCTAGCGGCAGCATCTTGATGTCGTTCTGGTTGGAGCGCGTCTGGTAAAAGCCGTGCTGGCGGATTTGCAGCCGGTAGAGGTTGACGATCAATACGCCGAAGCACACCACTACCAGCGCCAGCGCCACGCCTGCCCGGCGGATAAACAGTCTTTCTTCCGCAGAGTGGTCGCGAATTGTTTCTTTTAACAGGGCCATGCAGTGCCGGTACCTTTTGCGTCACATTTCCCCGCAAAATCAGGGGGCTGAAAAGCCGGCAAGCATAGCGTTATCGGGCGCGACGCCCCATGAAAAGGTTGCTAATGAAATGGCATAACTGTTTCAGCATATTGGAATGTTACCGGCGGCGATTTTTTCACCGCGATCCCCATTGAGCCCCCGTTCGCCCCAATGCTACAATGTGATCTTAATCACACTATTACCGATATTCCCCCGCATTTCCCTGTCGGCGCCCTGCCGGATGCGGCTTTTTGTTACATAGGATCGAGTTCGATGAGTACCATTGCCACCGGTTTAGTCATGATGCGCTGGGAGTTGCTGAGCGCCGTGATGATGTTCTTCGCCAGCCAGTTAAACGTCGTTTGCCGTAAAACCAGCCGCAATGGCATGGCGTTCATGTTCAGCAGCCTGGGCCTGTTTACCGCCTGCTGGTTCGTGATGGGCCTGATGGGCATCCACCTTACCCTGGAAGCCTTCACCCAGTTCTGGTCATCGGCCTGGGATCGCTACGTGGACGTGGTCAGCACCATGCCGGCCGATTGGCCGATGCCGTAACCTCGCTGCACGGGCGGCGCACCGGCCGCCCAGCGATTATTCCTCGTCCGTTGGCGCCGCCGCCAGCCGCGCCATCAACGCCCCCGCCTCAACCAACAGCGCCTGTTCTTGCTCCGTTAAACAACTTTCCATCGCCGCCAGCAGCCACGCCTCGCGCCGGCTGCGGCTTTGCTGCAGCAGGCCCAGCCCGGCGGGCGTCAGGCGTACCCGCACCCGGCGTTTATCTTCGGCATCCGGCGTGCGCACCAGCAGCCCGTCGGCCTCCAGCTCACGCAACGCGGCCGCCAGATTAGAGGAACGCATGCGCTCCGATTCCGCCAGCAGCGACGGCGTCGCCTCGCCGCCGTGGCGATCGATAGCCCCCAACAGCATCAGCTGGGCCCAGGATTTTTCGTCGCTACGCGACTCGCGCCGTAAACGGCGCACCAGCGACATTAACTGCGTGCGCAGCAGCGTCACGTCTTCAGGGTGATCTTTTTTCATTGGCATCAATCTAGCGTTCAGTTTATCCCTGCTTTCACACCGCCGGATCGCGCAGTGCCCTGCCTGGCTACCGCGCCGCTCTGGCTTAACCTAGTTACCTATGATAATATAGCTATTAATATATAGCAAAAAAGACACTGCATCGGCAGGGTTACGTTTGCTCACGCATTTGCCCCTCGCCGATTAATTTGCAGTGTTATTATTATTTTGCTTAATAAATCCCTCCTTATTCAACGTGGTACGGTAAGCCGATGGAAGCGTGGAAAGTCAATCTGATCTCGGTCTGGCTCGGGTGTTTCTTCACCGGGCTGGCGATGAGCCAAATCCTCCCTTTTCTGCCGCTGTACGTCGAACAGCTCGGCGTCAGCGATCACCAATCCCTCAGCCTGTGGTCCGGGCTGGTGTTCAGCGGCACCTTTTTGGTCTCGGCGGTGGTCTCGCCGCTGTGGGGCAGCCTGGCCGACCGCAAAGGCCGCAAGCTGATGCTGCTGCGCGCCTCGCTGGGCATGGCGATCGTCATCGCGCTGCAGGGGCTGGCCACTAACGTGTGGCAGCTGTTCGCGCTGCGCGCCCTGATGGGGCTGACGTCCGGCTATATTCCCAACGCCATGGCGCTGGTCGCCTCGCAGGCGCCGCGTGATAAAAGCGGCTGGGCGCTGGGCACGCTCTCTACCGGGCAGATCTCCGGCGTGATCGCCGGGCCGCTGTTGGGCGGGCTGATGGCCGACCATCTGGGGCTGCGGGTGGTATTTTTCGTCACCGCCGGGCTGATGTTCGTCAGCTTCCTGGTGACGCTGTTCCTGATTAAAGAGCGGCGCATCACGGTGAAAAAAGCGGATCAGCTGAGCGGCAAGGCGGTATTCCGTTCGCTGCCCTATCCGACGCTGATCGTCACCCTGTTCGTTTGTACCCTGATGATCCAGCTGGCTAACTCGTCCATCAGCCCGATCCTGACGCTGTTCATTCGCGAGCTATCGGGCGACGTCAGCAATATCGCCTTTGTCAGCGGCATGATCGCCGCCGTGCCCGGCATTGCGGCGCTGATCTCGGCGCCACGCCTCGGGCGGCTCGGCGATCGCATCGGCACCGCGCGCATCCTGATCGCCGCGCTGCTGTTCACCACCGGCCTGTTCGCCGTGATGGCCTGGGTCAATACGCCGCTGCAGCTGGGCATTCTGCGCTTCCTGCTGGGTTTTGCCGACGGCGCGCTGATGCCGGCGGTGCAGGCGCTGCTGCTGAAGTATTCCTCCGATCAGGTGACCGGGCGCATCTTCGGCTATAACCAATCCTTCATGTACCTGGGGAACGTGGTTGGCCCGCTGCTGGGATCGGGCATTTCGGCGATGATGGGGTTCCGTTGGGTGTTCGCCGTCACGGCAGTCTTGGTGCTTTGCAATGCGCTGCAGCTGCGCCATCAGTTCAAAAAAGTGGAAAATCAACGTGCGGGATAACGGGGAATGTGGGGAAACGCCTCAAGCAGTGGCGGGACAATGACGCCCATCAACCGTACCACCACTGCCAAAGGCGGCCGTAGCCTACTCGACGCGGCGGTCATTTAATATTTATGTAAGTAAATAAAGTGTTGCGGGCGCGTAGAGGGCCGCCGCAGCGGCCCTTGTGGCTCAGAACATGGTATTGTCGTTAGCCGATTTTTCCGGCACATCCTGATTGACGTCCCAATGCTCGGTGATTTTCCCCTGATCGTTCACCCGATAAATATCCACGCTGGCGGTGCCGCGATCTTGCGGGTTATTTTGGTATTTGACGTGAACGTAGACCAGATCGCCGTTGACCGCGCTGCGGTATATTTTGGCGCTGTATTGCGGATTGTCTTTAAAGGTCTGGCTGAAGAAATCGAGGAACGGCTTGATGCCGTCGCCGACGAACGGGTTATGCTGCTTGTAGTTTTCCACAATCAGCCTCTGCGCCACGCCGATGTCGTGGCGGTTGAAGAAGCCCGCGTACAGATCTTCCACCACCTTCAGCTTTTGCTGGGCATGATGATAGCCGCCCTTGCCGGCCGACTTTTGCGACACCGCCTGATCCGTTGACAACGCCGGGTAACTCGCCAGCAAGCCGCCGACGATCGCACAGGCGATCAATGCCTTTTTCATAACTGCTCCTTAGTTTCCTGAGTGACCTACGATTTTCAGCTGCCCTTTCAGATGGGTGAAGCTGCCGTCCTTGGCGGCAATGTTGGTGTACACCTCGCCGCGCTCAAAGTCCTCGATATGCGTCACGTTGTCGCCGGACTGCGGTTCGTGCCAATAAACCATGTAGACCTTCGGCCGAATCTCCACTGCGGTGTACTGTACCGTGTCGGTAATGCCCTGCGACGCCTCGCCGATACCGGTGAAGGTCATGGTCTTGTCATCGGTAAAATCCAGCTTGAAGGCGAAATCGCCGAAGGTCACCTGCACCACTTTACCGACCGCAATAAACTGCCCGTGTTTTTCCGTCATCGTCGCCGCCTTACTGTTTGTCAGGGAGGGTTGCGCCGCCATAGCGGCAGGCAATGCCAGGGGGAAAGTCAGGGCTATCGCCAACGCGATGCCCGTTCGTTTCACTGTTTTCATCGTTCCTTCTCCTTTCCGTGGTTGAAAACGAGAATCATTATTATTTCTTAAGCATTGATGGAAATATAAGAATAATCTCTATTCCCATCAATCACCTGGCGGCAAAAAAAGACGGGGGAAAATCGCCGTAAAATGGCATGGCAATAGCGCGTTCTGGCCCTTGGTTTTTACGCAATGAACGGGATTACTGCTTTCAGGGAAGGAAACAACTCGGGGATTCGATAGGTCTATAGCGCGGATCGCTTTAAGCTAATGCGTATTTGTTCTTAGGCCGCCCGCCGCTGCAAAACGGCGGCGAACGGCACGGCATTTAACGCAGCCAGGGGGTATGGGTGACGCCAACCAGCAAGCCTTCCGGGCTAAGCAAACGGGTAACGCTTTGCCCCCACGGCTCTTCGCGATTGGCGACCAACAGCCGATAACCGCGATCGACCAGCCCCTGGGTGGCTACCGCCATGTCGGCCACGTCAAACTCGATCCATGCCTGCGGCACCGCGAGATCCGCCGGCCAGCGATCGTCGCCAAAGCAGGACTGCGCCGCCTGCGCCAGCGGCCACAGGGCAAAATGCTTCACCCCGTCCAGCGCGCCTTGCTCCGACAGCAGATAGGTTTCGTTGCCCGGCATCGGCTTGAGCGGCAGCCCCAGCGCCTCGACATAAAATGCCTTACTCTCGTCGCTCTCACGCGTGATGGGCCCGAATCCGGCGACAAACAACACGCCCAGCCCGGCAAACTGTTGATCCATGCTGCACTCCCTTTCGGTTAGCGCCCCAGCCGCACCTGCAGCGGAGCAAATCCATAGGCCGCCTTGAAGCGGTTGCTGAAATGGCTGGCGGAACTGAAGCCGCACGCCAGCGCGATCTCGGTGATCGGCTGTTGGCTATGCCGCAACAGCTGTTCCGCCCGCTGCAGCCGGGCGCGCATCACGAACTGGTGCGGCGCCAGGCCGGTGGCGTGCTTGAACATGCGGGCGAAATGGTATTCGCTCAACCCGGCCTGCGCCGCCAGATCCGCCAACAGCAAAGGCCGATCGAGGTGGCTTGCGATATATTCCCGCACCCGCCGGGCTACCGCAGGAGCCAGGCCGCCGCGCACCGGCGGCAGCTTCCACTGCAGCTGGCTGTAACGCTGGATCAGATGCGACATCAGCAGGTTCGACGCGCTGCTGAGCGCCAGCAGATTGGCGCTGTCATGCCAATCGCAGTTGAGCAAAAACTGACGATACAGCAGCGTGATCTGCGGATCTTCGCCGAAGCTGCGCGGCTCCACGTTGATCGCCGCCGGGCTGCGATCCCAGGTCTGCTCCGCCAGCTGCCGCAGATGCCCATCGGTGCAATACAGATGCACGAACGACAGATCGCTGCGCACATCCCAGGTGGAGGCGTATTGGCGCGGCATGATGCAGAACCGATCCGGCCCGCCGCCGTTGCGCCAGCCGCCCGGCACCTGCTGGTAGCACTCATAGCCGTCGGCGACGTACAGGCTCAGGGTATGGTGGTCGGCGCTTTCCTGCGTGACGCGATCGTTGCAGTTGGACCAGGCGGCCAGCTCCACGCCGGTGCCCAGCAGCACGCTGCCGTGCAGCCGCGCCTTGTGCTCACGCAGTGTTTCAAACGCCTGATAGTTGGACATCGCCGGCCCCGTTGTTCGACATGCCGACAGTGTAAAGAGTGGCGCCGCCGCATACCAGCCGCCGCCCCGCGCTTTTGGCAAAAAAAGCGCAAGAATATGCAACTGGGCGCAAAGCGCTGCAAGCGCCGCCGCGCGCCAAAGCGGATACTGCGCCATCGGTTTTTTCGGAGTAACAAATAGAATGAATGCGCTGTTGTACCTCGCCGTGGTGCTGATTTGGGGCACCACCTGGATTGCGATCACCCTGCAACAGGAAGGGCCGGTGGCCATTCCCGTCTCAATCGCTTACCGCTTCGCCATTGCCGCCGCGGTGATGTTCGCCGTGCTGTTGCTAACGCGCCGCCTGCGCCGCCTCGCCCCGCGCGATCATCTGTTCTGCGTGCTGCAGGGCTGCTGCGTATTCGGCTTCAACTTCTTCTGCTTCTACCACGCGGCCGCCTACATCAGCAGCGGGCTGGAATCGGTGATCTTCTCGATGGCGGTGCTGTTCAACGCCCTCAACAGCCTGCTGTTTTTCCGCCAGCGCCCCAGCCCCAACCTGCTGCCGGCGGCGCTGCTGGGTTTGACCGGCATCGTGGCGCTGTTCTGGCAAGATCTGGCCGCCACCCGCATGGCGCCGGAGCTGCTTAAAGGCATCGGCCTGAGCGCGCTCGGTACCTACGGTTTCTCGCTGGGCAACATGATCAGCACGCGCCATCAGCGCCGCGGGCTGGATATCTTTTCCACCAATACCTACGCCATGACCTACGGCGCGCTGTTGATGGCGCTGATCGCCCTGGCGCAGGGCGCATCGTTCCAGATGGAATACAGCAGCCGCTATATCGGCTCCCTGCTGTACCTGGCGATCTTCGGATCGGTGATCGCCTTCGCCGCTTACTTCAGCCTGCTCGGCCGCATCGGCGCCGGCGCGGCGGCCTACAGCACCCTGTTGTTCCCGCTGGTGGCGCTGACCATCTCAACGATCTACGAAGGCTATCAGTGGCACTTCAACGCCGTGCTGGGCCTGTGCCTGATCCTGCTGGGCAACCTGGTGATGTTCGCCAAGCCGACGCTGAAATGGCGGCGGGCGGATATCTCAAAACAAAACTCAACCCTTTGAAGCCATTGGCGAATATCGTTATCATCAGGTTTTGTTGATAATGGATGATGGCCAATGCTCAGAAGTGATGATGTGACACCCCGCGCCTACAAACAGGTGGACGTGTTTACCCGTACGCCGCTGCAGGGCAACCCCGTGGCGGTGGTGCTGGAGGCCGAGGGGCTGAGCAGCGCGCAGATGCTGGCACTGGCCCGCTGGACCAACCTTTCGGAAACCACCTTTGTGCTTAAACCGACGCACCCGGCGGCGGATTATAAGGTGCGCATTTTCACCACCGAAAAAGAGCTGCCCTTCGCCGGCCACCCGACGCTGGGCACCGCCCACGCCCTGCTGGAAGCCGGATTGGCACCTAAACGGCCTGGAACGGTGATGCAGGAATGCGGCGTCGGCCTGGTGGCGGTCAATATCCAGCCGGAAGGCACCTTGGCGTTCGCCGCGCCCGAAGTTGAGTTTCGCCCAATGGCGGCTGAGGAAACAGAACGGCTGATGGCCGCTTTACGGCCCGCGATGATTGAAGGAGACCCCCTGCCGGTGATTGCCGAGATGGGCATTCGCTGGCTGATGGTGCGCCTGCCGGACGCACCATCCTGCCTGGCGATAACGCCGGATCAGGCCACGATTAAACGGCTGCAAACGGCGTGTGATGTAGATGGCGTGGTGATCTATGGCCCCTGCTCCGCAACCGAACCGGCCGATTACGAAATGCGCGCGTTTATGGTGGAATGCGGCGCCTTGATTGAAGATCCGGTGACCGGCAGCGCCAACGCCTGCCTGGCGCGCTTATTGAAGGCCAACCGCTTTCCCGACGGCGGCCAGACCGCACAGGGCTACCTGGTGCGCCAGGGCACCCAACTGAAGCGAGATGGCCGCGTGAGCGTGCGCTTTATTGACGGTGAGCCCTGGATCGGCGGGCAGTGCTGCACCCTGATTAACGGCACATTGGGTATTTAGTTTGGGGGAGGAATAAGAGGATGGTGAGCATCTTTTGGGAACGTCAATTAGCAACTCTCAAAGCCTATGTTTAGCTGTTCTTCATTACATAGGTCAACAAACTGCTGAGAGACAATTATCCTTTCACAATAGATGCTATCCCTAGCAATAAAGAACTCCCTGTCACACTTGTAAGCAGGCACATCAATGAGCTTGCTTCCATCCCCAAGCTCTCTGAACGTCGAGGCTTCCTCATCAATAATTGAAAAATAATTATTCACTTTACACAGAAGCATCGTTTCAGTTACGTTTTCTACCGCACACTCATAGAATAACATTTCAGACGAAACCTTGCGTTCAAATACAGCCTTAGCTTTTTTTGAAAAAATTGGAATTCCGAGACTGGCAGGAAAATAGTCATGCAAATTAAAAATGTCGCTACTCAAAGCGCTTGGCACTTTCCCTTTTGGCAGTGAGTAGGATAGGAACTTACCATCACCTTCATTCCAAATAAAAAAGCTGGACAATCTTGATTTCGGATCGGGAAAACAAATCAAGTTATCGCCAAATGTAAAGCTACTGAAAGTATAGAAGTTCATGTCACTCTCACTCAACATAATTTAACGATGTTGCATTTTATTCTCTTTCTTGCCAAGCACTCTTTAATTAGAGAAAAAATAGCATCCCAATCACCACCTCCCAATCCTGCACCAATCATAGGCAATTGTATACTAAGCCTTTCTTTTAATGCATAATCAGAAACCAGACTCAGGCATTCTTTCAGTGCTTCATATGAAACATACTGAGCATTATCATCTTTACTTTTCTTTAGTCCATCCTGAGCCAACATATTTGCAACATATATCCGCTCGTTTCCGTTCACACAGATGAATTGTACATTCCCGAGAAAAAAATCCTTTTTTTTCAGAGAACCACTTTAAATATCCTTCCTTTACTGCTGGATAGCGTTTTGATAGAGGAACAACAAAGCCTTTTCCCCACTTCCCCTTATTATTCACAATATGAATGATCATTTTAGATTTTGACAAAGGAATAGACGCATCACCATAACTAAAACTGACATAATTATTCAAAACATCAGGGGTGATTGTCTTATCCCATTCACTTTCAAATTCAAGACTAGTTATCAACTTTGACTCAGAAAGATCAAGCTCACTTTTCTTACCATCATAAAGTAAAAAACCTATATCTTCGTGCCAATCTTCCAAAGATGAGGATGAATAATACAAATCATTTATTATAGTTATTTGTCTTGTTGCAACATCGCCATTAAACTCAGTATAGATCCTCCCCTCGCCAGAAATGAGTTCACATGTGCCTTTATAATAATTCTTATCGGATTCCACAGTTTTTCCTCCTCCCACGGAAAATAGAATAAGTCATTTCCAACAGTTAATTACCATTTTATTTAACAATCTCCAAATCCTTTAAGCTATGAAATAAGAAAGCCGAAAAAATTATTTGGTTCTAAAGTCAATAACCACTCATCGTCACCCTCCTTATATTCTAAGAAAACCCCTGAGAACGGAACGTCACTATGATTTACTCCAACTATCCTAACCTCTTGCTCAGTTTTAAATGATTGAGAATAAATTGACATCATGGAAAATTTATCATCCTCATCCACCTCAAACCACGGAGCGATGTTTTCAACCAGATGTGAGTTAACAACCCCATCATCATTGATGTAAAGTTCAAATATAGCTTCATCTGATATAAAGTAAATCCTGTCATACATCGGGTGAAAAACCGGCGGCGTATCCGAGCCTATGTAGCCAGTGACAACTATATCACTCACCCCAAATTTAATTACATGCCCACTAAACTTACTCATATACTCCATAAGCTAACGCCAGAATGAAAAATCAGATATGAAAATTTCGTTTATTATCACCCCGGCAGGAATATAGTTTATCGCATCGGCGATCTCATCATATGGAGGTGGGAGGATAAACGAAATACCAAAGTCATCATTAATAATGATTGAACCATTATATATTTTCTGTGATGTCGTCAGCTTGATTATATCTATTATTTTCATTCCTGGGAATATGATTCCATTGTAGCCCCCTTGATAATGAGCATTACATCCAAGTGACAAAATGACACCGTCTTTATCAGTTACGACGGTCAGGGTATTGTCGACTGTATATGACTTTCGCTCACTCCCGTCAGGTAGGAAGTGTTTTTTAACTGTAATGCTAAATCTGGAGTACATTTCATTAATATATAGTGAAATATTTTCATTTAGAATGATATTACCTATAGAAGCACCCGACACGATCCTAGCGTTAAAATCAATCATGTTAGATACCGTAATATTAAGTGATTTATCGATGTGTACAGATGGATATTTCAAAATTATTAAACCTGATCTTTTAGATACTTTTCACTCTAGACATTTAGAACCGACTGAGAACTGTCGGCTCTAGCAACATCACTTATTTTAATCATTAAAAACTAGAGTGTTTCTCTCAAGATTGTGATCTTTTATATAACTATCTTCCCATTCAAAATAATCATTCGGTGCTGTACGAGGAAAACCCTTCTCAAAATATCTATCACCATGTGACATTACCATACCCCAATAATATTCATCCTCATGACCTAACATACAGGCCTCCATGAAATTCTTGGGTGGTGTTGTAAACATAGGCGTATTGTTAATTATGTAACTTGCTTCCTCTTCACTTTTTCTTCCATAAAAAATAATCACTCCATAAATAATATGGACCCAAGAATAAAAATTCATAATGACACTTTCATTTTTACTAGATTCATTCAAAAATACCAGATTGTCAATTAATCTATTATTTTCAAACATATTAATCATTACCCACCTAGATTATACACCGTGTCACTTACTTCCAATAACGCACTAATCCGAACAATGTAACACCAGAAAATATTCGCCGAACAGTCGCCGTTGTCACATCACTCCTGCGACAACCGACGGTGCTGCCACAGGAGGCTTATAAACTCTTCGAACTATGTGGTTAGTAAGAGAGAGTATTACCCTCCTATTAAGATACTTTATCTTGGTTTAAATGGATGAAGACATTGTTTAAAGACTTCCCTCATAGTCTCGTCACTCATTTTATTTAAAGAATCATGTTGATATTTATTAATTTTGTTCATTACTGCAATCTCATTGTCCGGGTTTTGTATGTCATAAAATTTTCGCTCAAACTCTCCAAGATAATCAATAGCAATCAACTTATCAAAGAAACTATTGATTGCATAACTACCAGCATACTCTATTGATTCAACATCATCACAAGAAAACTTAACATACATTATAAGCTTCTTCAGTGCACTAATTTCAGCCTGAGTAACAATTATTTTCTTTTCATTTTCATCCACCACAGCTCCCCCTTGCCTTAATCTGATTAAAGGTTAATTTACTTCTCGTTTCATAATTCATTTTAGATACTATGGAATAAGCATTCCCCCCAGAGTAAAGGACATCTTTTAACTTCAACCTTCCATTATGAATGTATTCAAGGGCAGATGACTGTTTTATGTTACTCATTTGCACAGGATCTGCTTTAAAGATAATAGCATAATCACCTCTTCCTACATGCTTAGGATCATTAATAAGAATGTCCCGCATGACATCGTTAGGTGACATAAGTATATCTGTTATATAAACCTTCCCCTTGGCATTAGCCTCGAGAACTCCTGTTTTCATTATACTCTCAAAACCGCTTTTATCCGTATAATGTATAAAGACACTTTCACCACTCAACCCCAACGGATCCACCCACATCAGCGGGTTCGGCGCATACTGATAAAGGTTCAGCCCGCCGCGCAGCCCTATCGGATCCTGCGTGGTGAAACGCCCCACCTCGGGTTCGTAGTAGCGGAACAGGTTGTAGTGCAGGCCGCTTTCGTCGTCCTGATATTGCCCGGCGTAGCGCAGCGGCTGCTGGTATTGCGCGCCCTGCCGCTTCGCCGCGCCGGCCACCGTCTGGCCCTGCAGCTTGCCGAAGGTGTCGTATTGACCGGACCAGCACAGGTTGCCCGCCGCGTCGGTCACTTCCAGCGGCGCGCTGTTCAGATCGGTGTGGTACCAGTAAATATCCGCCGAGCGGCTGTCGCCCGCCTGCTCCAGCGCCGCCAGCGGGCTCCACGGGCTGGCCGGATCGTAGCTCCAGCTGCGGCAGCTGCCGTCGTCGCGCTGCTCCTGCAGCAACCGGTAGCCCTGCCACAGGAAACGGGTCGTCTGTTCGGTTTTTCCCTTGTAGCGCACCACCTTGCGGCTGCGGCGGCCCAGCGCGTCGTAATGATACTGCGCCTCGAATTCGCCCTGCGGGCCGCGACCGTGCGCCTGCACCAGCCGATTATCGGCGTCGTAGCTATCCGCCAGATCGTACACCAGCCGCGTGCCCGGTTTGCCCTGATGGGGCTCGCTGTGTTGCAGCAGGCGGCCTTTGATGCAACTAACAATCTAATGTTTTTACTCTTCCTTTTTTATTTTTAAAGAACCTAATATCTCCTTTTCAAGCTTTGATCTTATATCTCATATTTAATGCTGCACACTAAAGTGCCCCAAAGAAAGGATCCTTTCGACAGCTTGTCGGTCACTCTTCTTCGATGCACTCATCACTTATGATCGATAATCCATCAAGTTGATTAAACGCATTCTTCAAGAATTTGTACCTGCTGAGTTTTTCTGGATTCTTCCCATTAGTGAAAGACACCTTAATTATCGTGCTAAACTCTTTGTTATCCTCCTCTAACCACTCATTAGAGTGAGGAATATAATTATCAGTAATGGTTAACTTGTCCGCATAAAGGCCAGTATATGCAAAGTAAACACCAAAATAGGAGCTATCATACTCCGAGCAAGTTATATCCCATTTATCGTCCAGTAATTTGCTCGCTTCTTTTTTTGATATAATACTGCCATATTTTAAAAAATATAATTTTTTCATAATTTATCCACCACATTTACCAGGTATTCTAGTTCCCTTTCCTTTAGCCTTAACTTCAGCAGCAGACTCAAAGACCATTGCGTTCACAGGTCTACCTCCTGACATTTTGGATAATTTTTGCAATGTATCATCAATACCTAATTTCTTAGCCATTTCACTACCCATATCAATTGGTCCAGTGCGCCCTCCTTTTCCTATTCCCAGCTGCTCTGCTTTTTGATATAGCTCAGGATGTGAAATAGCAACGTCAAAATCACTAACACGGCCAACATCAAATGGTTGACCTGTAGAGAAACTTACCCCCGATACGGAGCTTCCTTGCATATATGAAACTGTGCCGGGATATCCTAATTTACTCATTCCTGCCTGTAATGCTTCACCGAACTGTTTAAATTGGCCGAAACTATTAAAGCCATGTGGAACTCCTTCTACAGATAACCCCAGCGGATCCACCCACATCAGCGGGTTCGGCGCATACTGATACAGGTTCAACCCGCCGCGCAGCCCTATCGGATCCTGCGTGGTGAAACGCCCCACCTCGGGTTCGTAGTAGCGGAACAGGTTGTAGTGCAGGCCGCTTTCGTCGTCCTGATATTGCCCGGCGTAGCGCAGCGGCTGCTGGTATTGCGCGCCCTGCCGCTTCGCCGCGCCGGCCACCGTCTGGCCCTGCAGCTTGCCGAAGGTGTCGTATTGCCCGGACCAGCACAGGTTGCCCGCCGCGTCGGTCACCTCCAGCGGCGCGCTGTTCAGATCGGTGTGATACCAGTAAATATCCGCCGAGCGGCTGTCGCCTGCCTGCTCCAGCGCCGCCAGCGGGCTCCACGGGCTGGCCGGATCGTAGCTCCAGCTGCGGCGGCTGCCGTCGTCGCGCTGCTCCTGCAGCAACCGATAACCCTGCCACAGGAAATGGGTCGTCTGTTCGGTTTTGCCCTTGTAGTGCACCGTTTTGCGGCTGCGGCGTCCCAGCGCGTCGTAATGGTACTGCGCCTCGAACTCGCCCTGCGGGCCGCGGCCGTGCGCCTGCACCAGCCGGTTGTCGGCGTCGTAGCGGTAGTGCTGTTCGTACAGACCGTTGCGCCGGCTGATCAGGTTGCCCCAGGCATCGTAACGGTAAAACAGTTTTTGCCAGTGCGTCAGGCGGTTGTCGGCGATCGGCGCCAGCGGCAGGTGCGCGTCGATATCGCTCTGCGGGCTGCGCTCGCCCAGCAGGTTATCCGCCAGGTCGTACACCAGCCGCGCGCCCGGTTTGCCCTGATTGGGTTCGCGGTGTTGCAGCAGGCGGCCCTCGGCGTCGTAACCGTAGTGCACTTCGCCGCGCAGCGCGTCGCTCACCCCGGCCAGCTCGCCGCGGCCGGTGTAGCGATAAGCGCGCCACAGCACGCCGTCTTCCGGCCGGGTCAGTTTGTCGTGGCCGAAGGCGCTGCTCTGCCAGCTGCGGCGGCCCATGGCGTCGTAACGCCGCTGCTGCTGCAGCGCGCCCTGACTGCGGCCGGTTTCCCGGTGCAGGCGATCGCGGGTGAACTCGCTCACCACCTGCTGGTTGAATTTGATGGCGCTGGCGTGGCCGGAGCCGTAATACAACCACTGCAGGCGATCGCCCTGCGGCAGCGTCAGCGCCTGCAGGTTGGCCAGCGCATCCCACTGGTATTGCAGCTCGCCGTTCACGCCCTGCTCGCCGAGCAGCCGCCCGGCGGCGTCATAGCGCATCTGCACGCTGTCCGGCTCGATCCCCAACGCCACGCCGCTCGCCGTCGGCAGGCGGTTCAGCTCACGCAGCCGCCCCATGGCGTCGAAACGGTAATGCCATTCCGCACTGGCGTTACTGCGCCAGACCAGCTGCCCGGCCTCGTCGAAGCGGAAGCGCTGTTCGCGCTGAGTCAGCTCGCCCGCGCCGCCCGGCAGGCCGACCTCACGGTGCTCTTCCAGCAGCCCGGCCGCGCCGTAACGATAATAGTGGCGGGTGTCGTCCGGGCGTTCTTCGGCCAGCACGCGGCCCACCGCATCGTAGCTGAAGCGGTAGTCGCCGCCGTTGCCGTTCTCCAGCCGCGTCAGCCAGCCCTGCGGGCTGTAGTGATAGCGCCGGGTGCGGTTGATGCGATCGGTGATGCTGACCGGCAACCCCAGGGCGTTGTACTGCCAGCGGGTCAGGCTGCCCAGCGCGTCCTGATGTTCGGCCAGCTGGCCGTGCGCATTCCAGTTAAAACGCTCTTCGCCGCCGTCCGGGTGGATCAGGGTGTGCAGGCGCCCGCCGTTATCCCATAGGTAGCGCGTCTGGTGGCCTTCGGCATCGGTCTGCGCCGTCAGTTGCCCCAGCGCATCGTAGGTATAAGCCGTGACGCTGCCGGAACAGTCGGTGTAGCGCGTCAGCTGGCCGCGGGCGTCCCACTCCAGCTTCACTTCCCCGCCCAGCGCGTCGATCACACTGGCCGGCAGGCTCTCTTCGTCATCCGGATAGCGGTACAGCGTGGCATTGCCCAGGGCATCGACATAACGCGTCGGGCGCCCCAGCGTGTCCCAGTGCTGCGCCTCGCTGCTGCCATCCGGGTACGCGACGGCGAACAGCCGGCCGCTGTTGCGCGAATATTGATAGCGCGTCACGCGGCCGAGCGGATCGGTCTCCGACAGCAGGCGGCCATAAGGATCCCATTCGCTCTGGCGCTGCGCGCCGCCGGGCAGCAGCACGCTGCACAGCTCGCCGCGTTGGTAGATAAAACCGTAGCGGCGCTGGTCGAAATCGGTGTACTGCGCCACGTTGTCGTCGTCATCCAGCCGCCACTCCGCGCGCTTGCCGTCGCCGCGCACCGCGCTGCGGCGCCCGCCGGCGAAGTCGTAACCGAACTCAAGGGATTCTCCGGCGCTGTTGCGGTAGGCCGTCACGCGCGGCACGCCGTCGATCTCTTGCCATTGGTATTCGTTCAGCAGCCCGGCGGCGTCCTGGTGGCTGATCATCAGGCCGTCGCGCCAGCCAAAGCGGCGCGTCACCTCACCGGCGCGGTTGCTCACCGTCGTCAGTTGGCCCTGCTCATCGTAACCGTAGCGCGCCAGCGTCCGTTCGCCTTCGGCGGTTTGCAGCGCCACTTCGCGCAGGCGGCCCTGCGCATAGCGGCACATCAGGCGCTGCCCGGCGCTGTCCACCAGTTCGCTCAGCAGCCCCTCGTCGTCGTAAAACAGCGAGGTGGCGTTGCCGATGGCGTCGGTGATCATGCTGAGCCGGCTCGGCTGCTCGCCCGCCAGCGGCGGGTAGTGGAAAATCTGTTCGCCGACGTCAAACAGCTGCCAGCTGCCGTCATCGTTGTGCATCAGCCAGCATTTTTCGGCTTCGCAGTAAGTTTTGTGGCCGCGCGGCACCATAGGGAAAGCGACGAAGTCGCCGGAAGGCGCGCGCCACACCAGGCCGTCCTGATACGGCTGCAGGCTGCTCTCCCAGAACAGGTTCCAGCCGCGGCCCAGTACGCTGTCGCCGGGGTTGCCGCTGCGCCAATAGCGCTGCCAGGCGACCGGCAGGCGCGATGGCAGCACGAAATCGAGATCGTCTTCGCCGTCGAGGAATTTCTGGCCGCTGACGATATCCACCGGCCGGGCGATAATGCCAACCGCGGCGGTCGCGGTCATCAGGGTGCCGGCACGGCAGGCGATGCGCGCCAGTTTGTTGATGCCGGGCAGCTTGCCCAGCAGTTTGCCGAGCGCCCCCAACTTGCCGGCGGCGCCGCCCACGCCGCCCACCAGGCCGGCGAACAGCAGCGTCAGGTCAGAGACCTTGTACAGCCAATCCGGCACTTCGGGCTTGATCGGCAAGGTGGTGACGGTGCCGCCGCCGATAAACACGTTGGGCGAACCTTCCATCACCTGCGCGTCGCAGTTGGTTTTGTCCCCCACGCGCGAGGCGGGCTGGCCGTTGATGCTGACCTTGTCGGAGCCCTGCGCCATCTGCATGCTCGGGCCGTCGTCGCTGCAGGCCACCTGGCTATTGGTGGCGAGCGCGGCGGGTTTGCCGTTGATGAAAACGTTGGGGGAACCGGTGACGATATTGCCTTTGGGGGTCAGGCTACCGGCACCGGCGTCGGCAATGCCGTCGCGCGCCGCGGTGGCCGCCTCCCCGGTGAGATACCCCACCGCCAGGCTGGCGCCGATAAGCAGCACGCCGACGCCGATACAGGAGGCCGCCAGGCCGGCGACGAACAGCGCCCCCGCCGCCACCGCGCCTGCGGCGGCGATCAGGCCGCCGACAAGGGTGCCGGCAATCATGCCGGCCAGGGCATGGGAATGCCCGATAATATCGCCGACGCGAGCCGCTTCGGTCATCGTAAGGTCCTTTTACGCAAAGAGTTCATCGTTAGGCCGCCCGGTAGCTGCTCAGCACCTGCTGCAGCAGCGCGTCGTCTTGTGGCGTCAGCTTGCGCGCCATCGCCAGGGTGAACACCAGCACCCGGCCTTCCGCCAGGGCGAACACCGCCTGGTTCTGCCAGATGCGTTTGCCGTCGCGCAGGTAGCTGGCGCGCACCCATTCACCGGCGGCCAGCCCATCGCCCAGCGTCGCCGGCTCGCGGCTTTTGAACGCCCAACCTTTCAGCCCCTGTGCCAGCGCATCGAGCTGGCGGGTGACGTAGCCTTCCAGGTTCTCCGCCGGCTGCAGCGCATCGCGGGAAATATTGACTGAGGGGGAAACATCATCGCCGGCCAACAGGACGTTGACCGTGCGATCGGCATAGCCTTCCGGCAAAGCGACGCTGCCTTCGCTGAAAGCGCAGCGGGATAAAGCGGACATGCGAGGATCCTTTTGCATAAATAATGCTTAAGCATCGCATAACTTAGCCTTGAAATAAAACCATCAGGCGCCGCCAATGTTGCGCGGCGTGACCGCGTTCACTGTGAAAAAGAGCGTTGCCCGGAATCTGGCCGGGAATCAAACCGTCATATACAGAATTATCTGAAACCACTGGCGCGCCGCCGCGCCGATTATGGCTATACTCGGCTCTCGTCCGTTTTCAGGAGATCAGGATGCTGAGATTCACCCGTAGTGCGCTGCTGTGCGCCGCGCTGGCCGCGTTCAACGCCGGCGCCGCCGAAACGCCGACGTTCGGCCCGGAGCTGCAGGGCTTTCACTACCCCTACCCGTTGCAGCAGTTCAGCTTCACCTCGCAGGGGCAGCCGTTAAAAATGGGCTATATGGACGTGCCGCCGGAAGGCGCCGCCAACGGCCGCACCGCGCTGTTGCTGCACGGTAAAAACTTCTGCGCCGCCACCTGGCAGGACACCATCAAGGCGCTGAGCAAGGCCGGCTACCGCGTGATCGCGCCGGACCAAATCGGCTTTTGCTCCTCTACCAAGCCGGCGCATTACCAGTACAGCTTCCAGCAGCTGGCGCAAAATACCCACGGCCTGCTGCAGAACCTGAACATCAGCAAGGCCATCGTCATCGGCCACTCCACCGGCGGCATGCTGGCCACGCGCTACAGCCTGATGTATCCGCAGGCGGTGGAACGGCTGGTGATGGTCAACCCGATCGGCCTCGAGGACTGGAAGGCGAAAGGCGTGCCGTGGCGCAGCGTCGATCAATGGTTCGCGCGCGAGCTGAACACCACCGCCGAGGGCATCCGCAATTATGAGCAGCACACCTACTACGGCGGCCGCTGGAAGCCGGAGTACGATCGCTGGGTGGATATGCTGGCCGGGCTGAACAACGGGCCGGGCTGAACAACGGGCCGGGCCACCGCCTGGTGGCGTGGAACTCGGCGCTGATCTACGACATGATCTTCACCCAGCCGGTGTACTACGAGTTCAAGGATCTGCAAACCCCCACCACGCTGATGATCGGCACCGCCGACACCACCGCCATCGGCAGCGATATCGCCCCGCCGGCAGTCAAGGCCAAAATCGGGCATTACGCGGTGCTGGGCAAACAGGCGGCGAAACTTATCCCGCACGCCACGCTGATCGAGTTCGCCGGGCTGGGCCATGCGCCGCAAATGGAGGAGCCGGCGCGCTTCCATCAGGCGTTGCTCAAGGCGCTGCAACCCTGAGCGGCCGGTTGGCGCAGCCGCCGCGCGGCGGCTAAACTTTCAGCTGGCACTCAATTGCAGGAGACAGCCATGCGACAGATTATTGCCAGCGCGTTCGTCAGCCTCGACGGCGTGATGCAGGCGCCCGGCGGGCAGGACGAAGACCGCAGCGGCGGCTTTCGCTTCGGCGGTTGGACCGCCCCCTACTGGGATGACGCCGTCGCGGAAACGATGAGCGATCTTTTCTCTGCGCCTTTCGATCTGCTGCTCGGGCGGCGCACCTACGATATCTTCGCCGGCTACTGGCCGCATATCACCGACGAGGCCGATCCGTTTTCCGCCGACATCGCCCGCACGTTCAATCAGGCGGCCAAGTACGTCGCCACCCACCACGGCGAGACGCTGACGTGGGAGAACAGCCAGTGGCTGGGGCAAGACATCCTCGCCCGGCTGCGCGAGCTGAAGCGCACCCAGGGGCCGGTGCTGCTGGTGCAGGGCAGCAGCACGCTGATGCAACAGCTGCTGGCCAACGATCTGGTGGATGAACTGCGCTTGCTCACCTACCCGGTGCTGCTCGGCGGCGGCAAGCGGCTGTTCGATGACAACGCGGCGCCGGCGGCCTTCACGCTGACCCACTCGGTGGTCTCGCCCGGCGGCGTGATCGTGGCCCACTACCGCCGCGCCGGCGAGGTGACGACCGGTTCCTTCGTGGCGGAAAGCGCGGCGGCGGCCCAGCCGTAAAAAAAGGGCCGTTCGGCCCTTTTCTCTTTCCCCTTCATCACCTCAGGCAAACAAAATATCGCTCTGTTCGACCTGCCCGACCACGTGGATCTTGAAGTCGGCGGCGTAGCTGTTGCTCTGGGTGTTCATCAGCAGATCGGTGGTGCCGTTGAAGGCGTCGAAGTTGAGCTGGATCTCGCCTTTCTGACCGCTGAAGGCGCTGCCGCTGTCGATAAAGCGCAGCTCGCTCAGGCTGTTGTTGAAGCGCAGGCCGGAGAGATCGATCTTGTCGATGCCGTGCTCGAAGTCTTCAATCACGTCGAACGCCGCCACCGTGGACTCTTTGGCATTGAGGTAGACGAAATAGTCGGTGAAGTTATTGGCATCTTTGCCGCCCCACAGATGATCCGCCCCCAGGCCGCCGTACAGGATATCGGAGCCGGCGTTGCCCGCCAGCAGGTTGTCCTGATCGTTGCCGATGATCACATCGCGCCCGCTGCCGCCGATGGCGTTCTCGATGATCGCCCCGCGCGCGATGGCGACGTTCTGCGTGCCGCCGCCGACGCTGGAGAACGCGCCGTCGTTCAGATTGATCATCTGCTGCTGGCTGTAGCCGGAGAAGTCCAGCGTGTCGTTGCCGCCGGCGTCCCACACCGCGAAGTTGACCGGTTTGCCGTTGTCCGCCGTGGCGGTCAGGAAATCGCGCCCGGTGTTGGAGTTGAAGCCGTACACCGTGTCGCCGGTGCGGGTGCTCATGTTGGCGCCGTACAATTTTTGGATCGCGGCGATGTCATCCACCATCGGGCCATAGCCGTACACCCCTTTGGTGTCGGCGCCGGTGTAACCGGCGTTGAAATAGCTCATGATCGAGTATTGCAACGAATCCTGATAATAGGCGGCATCGTTCTGGTAGCTCGGGTTGCCCAGCGACGCGTCATAAGATCCCGGGTGCGCCAGCCCCAGGGCATGCCCCAACTCGTGGGTGAAGGTCTGGCTGCTGAAGTCACCGCTAACCGGCGCCTGATGGGTGGCAAAGTTCTTGTTGAACCACACCGTGCCCGCAAAGGCGTTATCGCTGCCCGGTTTGGCGCTCGGCGGGTAATAGGCGTACGCGTTGATGGCATTCGGGCCGCTGCCGGCGGCGGTGCTACCGTCGGCGCGCTGGGTGAAGTACGCGAAGGTGATGTCCGCTCGGTGGTTGATATCGGTGGACGCCGCCTCGGTAAAGGTCACGTTCGCCACGTCGGCCCACGCCTGCATCGATTTCAGCGCCTGAGCCTGCGCCGCCTGGGTCAACGGCTGCAACCCCTTGTCGCCGTCACCGGTCTGGCCGATGCGGTTCAGCGCGCTCTGCGTCAGGAAGGAATAGGTCAGCGCGACCGGCTGGTGATACACCTGGTCGCCGTTGTGCGTCAGGCCCGGCCGCGTCAGCTGATCGGCGGCGCGATCGAAGCTGAAGTTATCGCGGATTTTACCCAAATTATTAATCGCCGCCCCGCCGCGCTGGTTGCTGTACAGGTTAGCGTTGTCCAGCGTGAACAGCGCGCCGTAGCCCAATCCGTCATAGGGGCTGCCGGGCTGGTGATAGTAAAACTGATAGTTATGATCGTTGGGGGATGTGGCGGCCAGGCTGGTGAACTCATCGTCATCTTGCAAAATGTCGTTGTGGCGACTGCGCATTGTATTCTCCTTTTACACAATAGGAACCCACTCGCTTTGTAAGACTATTCATCAGTCGTTCTAATCTAAGCCAAGGCTTAGGAATGACCAGTATAGTGACTCACCCCGCTGGCGCGAGCCCACCCGGCCTGGCTTCACCGCGCCGGGCATAGAGATGGAGATACGCATAACAATTTGTATTCTCACTATATTAATGAGAAAAATGAGCGCATTAACGGGTTAATTATTCGTCTTTTTGCGTATTTTATCACCGATCAGATCAGAATAATCGAGGATTAAAAAACCTAATCCTTCCCTCATCATCAAGATAGGTACGTGCTAAAGTGTGAACGGACAGCCGAAAGGAGTGACCCGATGCCAACCCATTTCCTTATGCGCGCCTTGCGCCGCGCCAGCCTGACAGGAGTCGTTATGAGCATATTGTGCAGCAGTGCCCTGGGCAGTTCACTGCCGTTGCTGGAACCCGCCGCGCTGAAGGGCGACTGGCAGCTCGCCGCCATCGGCGACGGTAAAACCGTCTGCGAGGTGCAGCTGAGCGACGAAGCGGTGGCCAACACCAACGCTTTCCGTTTCAGCGCCTCCGCCCAATGCCTGCAGCCGCTGGCGCTGCACGCGCTGCCGGTCGCCTGGCGGCCGACGCCGGACGGCATGACGCTGACCGACGCCGAAGGGAGCATGGTGGCGTTTCTGGCCCTGACCGCGCCGAAGCGCTATGAGCTGATCGACCGCAATGGCCCTTCGCGCTTTGTACTGATCCCGCGCTAACCCTTCAGGCGAACAGTAACCCGAGCAGCGCGCCGCCCGCCAGCACCCACAGCGGATGGAGGCGCTTGCTCATGCTCAACCCCGTCGCCAGCGCCACGATTGCCGCCAGCCGCCAGCTGGGCGCGGAAGCCTCGGCGATCAAGATACCGCTGGCCGCCACCAACCCCACGGTCAGCGGCACCAGTCCGGCCTGCACGATGCGGCGCCACGGGCGATCCTTAAAGCGCCGCCAGGCGCCCATCACCAATAGCGTAACGATGGAAGACGGCCCGAACTTGGCGATCGAAGACACCAGCAGCCCCGCCCAGCCGGCCACGTGCCAGCCGACCAGCGGCACGATCATCATGTTCGGCCCCGGCGCGGCCTGCGCCATGGCGAACAGCGCGCTGAACTCCTGGGCGCTCATCCACTGATGCACCTCCACCACCTGCCGCTGCATTTCCGGCAGAATGGTCATGCCGCCTCCGAACGCCAGCAGAGAGAGTTCGGTGAAGATCAGCGCTAACGCAATCAACACCCCGCTCATGACGGCCACCGCCACATCAGCAAAATGCTCAGCGGCGCCAGCACCAGCATGGTCGGCAACAGCGGCAGGCGCAGCCAGGCGATGGCGATCAGCGCCAGCGCGACGATCGCCAGCGCCGGCCATTTACCGCGCAGCGGCAGCAGCATCTTGATCCCGGTAGACAGCAGCAGCCCGGCGGCGGCGGCGGCCAGCCCGGCGAACACATGCTGCACATGCGGATCGTTTTGGAAGCGGGCGTACACCACGCCCAGCCCCACCACGATCGCCGTCGGCGCGCTGATGAGGCCCAGCAAGGCGCACAGCGCGCCGCGCAGCCCGCGAAACTCCATGCCAACCGCCACCGACAGGTTGATCACATTGCCGCCGGGCAGGAACTGGCACAGACCGAGCAGTTCGGTAAACTGTTCGCCGCTCAGCCAGCGCCGGCGCTCCACCAGCATACTGCGCGCCATCGGCAGCACGCCGCCGAAGCCGATCAGCCCCAGCCACAGAAAGCCCAAAAACAGCTCCGCATTACCCGGCGCTGCCGCCGGGTGCGGTTTTAACGTATTGATATCTGACATGACATTGCCGTTCCACATCGCTTGTTTTGATGTCTGGTATCATGCGCGCCGCCGTGCCATGATGTCTAATGCATTCCGGAGAAACTAACAATACCTTTGAGGTATGGCTATGATCGAACTGCGTCGCCTGCGGGCATTCGTCACCGTGGTGGAAGAAGGCAACATCACCCGCGCCGCCGAGCGGCTGTTTATCCAACAGCCGCCGCTGACCCGCCTGCTGCAGGGGCTGGAAGACGAACTGGGTGTAACCTTGTTGCAGCGCCTGCCGCGCGGCGTGCGCGTCACCGAAGCGGGGGGCGTGCTGTTTGAAGAGGCCCGTGCCCTGCTGGCGCGCGCCGAACGCCTGCGCGAAGCGGTACAGCGCGCCGCCCGTGGCGAGCAGGGCCACATCGCCATCGGTTTTACCAGCTCCGCCGCGCTGCATCCGTTCGTGCCCAACCTGCTGCGCCGCTACCGCGACATCCTGCCGGGTATCACCACCCAGTTGGAAGAAGCCGGCAGCGGCGAACTGATGGAGGCGTTGCTGGAACAGCGCCTCGACGCCGCCTTCGTGCGTTCGCCGGCCAACGGCATTCCCGGCCTGAGCGTCGAGCCGGTGCTCAGCGAGCCGATGATCGTCGCCCTGCCGCTGGGCCACCGGCTGGCGCAAGAAACGCAGCAACCGCTGCCGCTGGCCGAACTGGCCCACGAGGCGTTTATTCTCTATCGCCGTCCGGCCGGCCAGGGGCTGTACGACGCCATCCTGGCCGCCTGCCACCGCGCCGGCTTCAGCCCGCGCATCGTGCAGGAAGCGCCGCGCCTGCCGGCCACCCTCAGCCTGGTCGGCGCCGGGCTGGGGTTGTCAATCGTGCCCGGCTCGATGCGGCGGCTGGGCGGCGACGGCATTGTCTACCGCACCCTCGCCGAAGAAGCGCAGCTCAGCGCCCCGCTTTACCTGGCGCTGCGCCATAGCCCGGCCTCGCCGATCGTCGAGCGCTTTCGCGAACTGGTCGCCGAGGCGGTTCAGGCCTCGGGCTGATCGGTGATGCGCGTCAGGTGGATCATCAAATACAGCAGCTCATCGTTCGACATCTCCATTTGCAGCAGATTCTTCACGTAATCGCGGATCAATAGCGCGCCACGATAGGCATGCGGGTACTCGGCCGTCATCTGAGCAAACAGAAAATCGGCCTTCGAGGTCATCTGTTTGCCGTCGAGCATGCGCTGGATAAAGAACTGCATATGCACTAAAAAGCGCGCGTAGTTCAGCGAATCGGTGTCGATATTGAGGCGAAAGTGGTATTTGATGATATTGAAAACATCTTTCAGCATCTTCACCGCCAGCAACGTGTGCTCCATGTTTTGCACTTCGGTCTGGCCGTTGACCAGATGAAAGGCGATATTGCCCGCTTCCTCTTCAGGCAGATGGATATTCAGCCGCTGGTTAATGTAGGCCAAGGCTTGCAGCCCCACCGCAAACTCTCGCGGATAGAAACGCTTCACCTCGAACAGCAGGCGGTTTTGGATGGCGATACCCTTGTGATGACGTTCGATAGCAAAACTGACGTGATCCACCAGCGTAAAGAAAATCTGTTCATTAATGTTGCCGTTCAGTTGGCGGTTGGCCTCACTGAGGATCATCTGCACAATTTCGATGTGTTCCGTCGGGGCAGTTTCAATCAGCCGCAGGTAATCCCGCCCCTTTTGCCCCTCCTGCACCACATACACTTTCTCAATGGCGGCCGAGTTGATCTCGTCTCCGGTTTTGCTGTTAAAACCAATTCCCTTGCCCATGACGATAACCTCACGGTTATCGTCGTCCGCGGTTAACACCAGACTGTTGTTGAGCACCTTAATGACTTTCATCGTCTCGGCCGTCACCTTGCTTATTTGCCCAACCGGCCATTGGCGGCGATAAGCTGCCGATACCAGTCAAAACTGCGTTTTTTGATGCGCCGCAGATCCTTAAGATCCCGTTCTCCGCGGTTCACGTAGATAAATCCATAGCGCTTGGCGTAACCCTGATGCGTACTGACGACGTCAATCGCCGCCCACGGGCAGTAACCGAGCAGCTCGACGCCATCGTTGATCGCCAGCCGCATCTGTTCGACATGCTGCCGCATGAATTCAATGCGATAGTCGTCGTCGATGGTCTCATCCGCCCGCAATTCATCCGGCGCGCCAATGCCGTTCTCCGTGATCAGTATCGGCAGGTGATAGCGTTCGAAGGTCTTGCGCAGCGTTAAGCGCAGGCCAACCGGATCGATCACCCATCCGTAGCGCGTCTTGCCGACAAACGGGTTTTCCGCCGCACGATACACGCCCGGTTCGCCGAGCATGATTTGCTGATCGCCGGCGCGTGCGCTCACGTCTGCACCGTCGCCGCGGCTGGCGGCGATCGTGGCGGTGGAATAGTAATTGATCGCCACATAATCCGGTCGTGCCGCCAACAGCAGCGCCGCATCCTCCGGCTCCCTGTCCGGCGCCCACCCTCGATCCTCGAGATAACGCCAGGCCAGGGCGTTGTAGCGGCCATGCACCGCCACATCGAGAAAACTCCAACAGCGCAACGTCTCCCAGTTGTGGGCGGCAATGGCATCCAGCGGATTGCAGGTCTCCTGATACATCGAGGTGGTATTGATCGCCGGGCCAATTTTCCCGCCGGGACAGCGCTGATGGCATAATGCCATGACTTTGGCCTGAGCGACCAACATATGATGACTCTGCTGATACAGCGTCCGTTTGTCAGGCAACGCACCGCCTTTGGGCGTGCCGATAGCGCCGGGGTGCAGGATCATGGTGTTCTGTTCATTGATGGTGAGCCAATACTTCACCCGATCGCCGAAGGCGTCGAACAGCACGCCGGCGTAAGTGACAAAAGCGTCAATGGTGGCGCGATTGGACCAGCCGCCCTGCTGCTCCAGCACATAAGGCAGATCGAAATGATACAGCGTCACCACCGGCTCGATGCCGTGCGCCAGCAATTCGTCGATCAACTGCCGGTAAAACGCCAGCCCCGGCGCATTGACTTCGCCGACGCCATCGGGCAACACGCGCGTCCACGCAACCGAAAACCGATAGGCCTTTAACCCCAGTTCAGCGAACAGCTTCACATCCTCGCGAAAGCGATGATAGTGATCGCTAGCCACCGTAAAATCCGCCGTGCCTGCGGGATGTTCGAGCATATCGACGATCGACGGGCTTTTGCCGTCTTCATTCCATGCGCCCTCCACCTGATAGGCGGAAGTCGACGCGCCCCAGAGAAACTCGGCGGGAAAATCGTGCAAGCGTTGATAAATCATGCCGGCTCCTTATTGGTCTTCAGCACCATAATCGTCTCACCGGCATGAACGCCATGCGGCTTAGGTAACACCTGAACCTGAAACGCTTCGCTGTTGACGATCAATACCGGCGTCGTCAGATCGAAGCCCAATGCGGCGATCGCGCCGATGTCAAAACGCACCAGCTCGTCGCCGACCTTCACGCGGTCGCCGACCTGCAGTCCGGAGTCAAAGTGTTGGCCACCCAGGTTTACCGTATCGATGCCGATATGCAGCAACAGCTCCGCACCGTTGTCCCCCTTGATGCCGACCGCATGTTTTGACGGCAGGAAAGTCACGATCTCGCCGTCCAGCGGCGCACGCAGCACGCCTTCCGACGGAATGATCGCCATGCCCTGGCCCAACAAGCCCTGTGAGAAGACGTCATCGTTGACCTGATCCAACGTCACGGCTTTGCCGGTCAGAGGGCTGAAAACCGGCGATACCTCGTCGGCTGCCGCCACCTGAGTCTCTTCGTTCGTCTCCTCGACCGGATCGTCGAAGCCAAGGATCCAGGTCAGGGCAAAGGTCACGACGATGGCAATGGCGCAAGTGATCAGCGCATGCACGATATTCATCGGGTTTTCACCGATAAACGCCGGCAAAGCAGCCAGGCCAGGAGAGACGAAGGCATAGCGCACCAACCCGCTCAACCCGGCGTAAATGCCGGCGCAGCCACCGCCGATCATCGCCGCGATTAACGGCTTGCGCAGTTTCAGCGTCACCCCGTACAGCGAGGGTTCAGTGATCCCCAACAGCGCGGTAAAACCGGCAGAGGAAGCCAACTGGCGCAAATTCGTGTTCTTGGTGCGGAATGCCACACATAGCGTCGCCGCACCTTGCGCAATATTGGACGCCAACATGCCCGGCCCGTTAATCATCTCAAAACCATTCTTGGTCAATTGGCCGGTGGCTATCGGTGTCATCGCCCAGGCGGTGCCGGTGATCACCAAAAATGGCTGCAGCCCGCCCATCAACATAGGAATCAGCCAGCTAGCCCTACCATCGACGATCGCCGCACCGGCGGCCACCATGTCATTGAGGAAAATGCCGAACGGCCCGACCACCACCAATGCCAGCGGCGCGGTGACCAGCAGCACAATCATCGGTTTGGTGAAGAACTTGATCATCGTCGGCGAAACCTTCTCGGCAAACCGCTCTATATAGGACATCAGCCACACGGTAAAAATGATCGGCAGCACCGAGCCGGCATAATCCGCCAGCCGCACCGGCATGCCGAGAAAATCAATCGCGGTGCCTGCCGCCAGCATCTGAGCCAGATTAGGGTGCAGCAACGCGCCGGCGAGGGTCATCGCCAGGATGGGATTGCACTCGAATTTTATCGCGGCACCGTAAGCCAACAGCACCGGCAGGAAGAAAAAGGCCGCATCGGCGACGGTATCCAGCAATCGATAGGTCGTGCCGGCGGGATCTATCGCCCCGGCCAGCTTGAGGATCGCCAGCAGCGCCTTGATCATCCCCGCGCCGGTAATGGCCGGGATCACCGGGGTAAAGGTCGTGGAAATCACACTGATAATCCGTGACACCACGCCACCTTTCGGCTGCTGCTTTTGAGCGCCGGTTTGCGGCTGGCCAATCTCCTTTTGCAGCACGCGGAACGTTTGCTGCACGTTATTGCCGACCACGATCTGAAACTGGCCGCCGCGCACCACCACGCTGATAACGCCCGGCAGGGCTTCGATCGCCTTCGAATCCACTTTAGCGTCGTCGTTGAATTCCATACGCAAACGGGTCGCGCAGTGCGTCAGCTTGCTGACGTTGCCTTTACCGCCGACCCGCGCCAATATTTCTAAGCCAAGTTTCTGATAGTCCATCGTTTTCCCCGGTAAAATGCAAAAAAAAAGACCAAAATGGAAATGCGCCTCGTCACAAGGAGAAGTGCATTCCTATTTTGGTCTTGCCTGCTTTAGCAGTAACACGCCGCAATAAAAATGGTGTGCGGTCTTCTCGACCGCGCTAAAAGTATCACCATACTCGCGAATACTCGGCAATAGCCATACGTCAGCGTTGTGAAAGGCGTCACGATTTAGCGTAAATGCACTGCAATGTCGCCGCTGCACGCTTTTTGCGCACACCCATAGCGCAATCGGAAGGAAATAACCCAAAATAATGCGCTTTATTGTCACTTTGTTTATTTAATTACGGGGGAAGATTAATTCAGATCCATGACTATTCAACTTCCGGGCAATTAATTAAACCTGCACTCACTTAGTAACAAACGCAAACAAATAAGCGCCTACGCAATACATTCCAGCCGCTAGGATTTAAGGGTCACAGCCTATTCCCGCCGATGACAAAAAATCATTTCAATGGCGATCGCGCCTTCCCCGTTGCCTGCTGCTGCAGGCGCACGGTTTATATTGGAGAAAATGCTATGCTATCGCGTCGTGATATATTGAAAGTCTCCGCCGTCAGCGCGGCCGCCGCCGGCATGATCGGCGGCATCGCCAAAAATGCCGCTGCCGACGACCATCGTAATATCGTGCCTCCCAGCAGCTATCAGCCGCCTGCCGATGCGCAGCATCTCTATAAATACAAATTCACCGACAGCAAAAAACGCAGCCTGCCCAACGGCTGGGCACGCGAAGCCACCGTCGAGCAATTCCCGATCTCCGAAGGCGTGGCGGGCGTCGACATGACGCTGGAGCCGGGCGGCGTGCGCGAACTGCATTGGCACGCCATCGCCGCCGAATGGGCATTCATGCTGGAAGGCCATGCGCGCATCACCATCCTCGATCCCGAGGGAAAATGTGAGGTGGCGGATTTCGGCCCCGGCGACGTCTGGTATTTCCCGAAAGGCTATGGCCATTCCATTCAGGCGCTGGCGGACGGCGCGCATTTTATTCTGGCATTCGATAACGGGCATTTCTCCGAATTCGGCACCTTCAGCATCACCGACTGGGTGGCGCATATGCCGAAAGAGGTATTGGAAAAAAGCATCGACATGCCGGCGGCGGTATTTTCCAAGGCCAAACAGGGTGAAGCTTATATTGTCGGCGGCGCCGTCCCGCCCACATTACCATTGCCGAAAAACGACGGCGGATTAAATAATGCCCCGCTGACCCACCGCTATGAATTAATGAAGCAAAAGCCGTTCTTTGAAAATGACGCCGGCAGCGTCCATTTGGTGTCGTCGAAAGAATTTCCTATTTCCACCACCATGACCGGCATCATCGAGATCGTGAAACCCGGCGCGATCCGGGAATTGCACTGGCACCCCAACGCCAACGAATGGCAATACTATATTGCCGGCAAAGGCCGGATGACGGTGTTCAGCTCGCACGGCCACGCGCAGACGGAAGAGTACGCCCCTTCAGACGTCGGTTACGTGCCGCAGGGCTTCGGCCATTACATCGAGAACATCGGCGATGAGGATTTGAAGGTACTGATCGTGATGGACAACGGCATTTATCAGGATATTTCGTTGTCCGACTGGCTGGCGAAAACCCCGGCTTACCTGCTGGCGGACAACTTCAATAATCAGGTTGAGGACTGGCAGGATAGACCGAAAGACAAACGGGTGATGTCGCGGCGCAGCCGCTGACGCTGCGGCGAGGGAGAATCTCCCTCGCCGCTTTCTTTACTGCTTGCGCTGCTCCGCCACCTGTTTGGCGGTGACCTTGCCCTGTTTGTCGCCGAAATGGCCGACCACGAAGTTGGCGACCGCCGCCACTTCCTCGTCGGAATAGGCGCTGCCGAACGACGGCATCATCTCATGCCGCTCGCCGACGCTGATGCTCGTCCCCTTCAAGATAGCCTGCACCACGCTGCGCCCCTGCGGATCGTTCACCGCCGTGCTGCCCACCAGCGACGCGTACTCGCTCTGGCGGCCCGGCCCGTTCCACTGGTGGCAGCCGCTGCAGTCGTTGGCGAACATCCGCCGCCCGAGCGAGCTGTCTTGCCCGCCCGGCAGGATCGGGGTGGAAGCCCCCGCGCCCTTCGGCTGCAGATTCACCGCAGCGGCGCCATCGCCGGCAATCGGTTCGATGTCGCGCAGGTATTTCACCAGCGCCAGATTATCTTCCGGCGTCAGGAACTGCAGGCTGTTTTCCACCGCTTCCGCCATCGGGCCGGCGGCGCTGCTACGCCCCGGCGCATGGCCGGTGGCCAGATATTGCGACAGCTGCTGGTCGCTCCAGCCGCCGATGCCGGTCTGTTTGTCCGGCGTGATGTTGGCGGCGAACCAGCCCTGCACCACTTCACCGCTCAGGTGCTTGCTCTGGTTAAGACCAAACCCCAGATTGCGCGGCGTATGGCACTCGCCGCAGTGGCCGAGCGCCGTCGCCAGATAGGCACCGCGATTCCACTGTTCATCCTTGTTGAGATCCGGCGCGAAACGCTGCTCCTGGAAGAACGCCAGGTTCCAGAATTTCATGCCCCAACGCTGGTTGAACGGGAACGACAGCTCGTTTTGCGGGTTGGCCTGTTTCACCGGCGGCAGACTGAACAGATAATCCTTGATCGCCAGCACGTCATCGCGGCTCAGTTCGGTGTACGAGGTATAAGGCATCGCCGGATACAGGTTGCCCTGTGGGCCGATGCCCTCACGCACCGCGCGCACGAACTGATCGTCGCTCCAGTTGCCGATGCCGGTTTCCTTGTCGGCGGTGATGTTGGTGCCGTAAATGGTGCCGAACGGCAACTTGAAGGCGAAGCCGCCTGCATAAGGCGCGCCGCCCGGCGCGGTGTGGCACGCCACGCAGTCGGCGGCACGCGCCAGGTACTCGCCGCGCGCCAGTTTGTCGGTGATGCCGGCCGGCGCCCCGGCGATCGGCGCCGCAGGCTCAGCGCCGGTGGGCCGCAGCAGCGTATACAGCGCGTATCCTCCCGCCAACACCACCACGGCGATAATCAGCCATAACAGCCCTTTCAAGGCATTGCTCATCGCATCTCTCCCTAACCCAACGCCTTGGCGGCCTGGTGGATGGCGGCGCGAATGCGCACATAGGTGGCGCAACGGCAAACGTTGCCGCCCATCGCCGCGTCGATGTCCGCATCGCTCGGGTTCTTGCTTTGCGCCAGCAGCGCGCTGGCGCTCATGATCTGGCCGGACTGGCAGTAACCGCACTGCACCACGTCCAGATCAAGCCAGGCTTCCTGCACCGCCTTGCCTTCCGGCGTGGCGCCCACGGCTTCGATGGTGGTGATTTTTTTGCCGACGGCGGCGGAGACCGGCGTCATGCATGAACGCACCGGCACGCCGTCCAGATGCACGGTACAGGCGCCGCACATGGCGATGCCGCAGCCGAATTTGGTGCCGGTCAGGCCGGCTTCGTCACGCAAGAACCACAGCAGCGGCATGTGCGGATCGCCCTCGAAGGTCAGCGGCTGCTCGTTTACGGTTAATTGAATCATCAGGTTCTCTCCTTGTCAGACGCCGGATTCGCAGTGGGATTATGCAGCGGCAGGCTCAGCGAGGTGCGCGGCCGCCCGAGCAGCGCCAGCGCGTTGCCGACTGCCGGGGCAATGGTCGGCACCCCCAGCTCGCCCACGCCGGTCGGTTTCTCGGTCGAGGGCACAATGATCACCTCGATCTCCGGCATCTCATCGATGCGCAACGGGCGGAAGTTATTGAAGTTGGACTGTTCGACCACGCCGTCTTTCAGCGTGATATTGCCGTACAGCGCCAGGCTCAGGCCGTAACCGATGCCGCCCTCGATCTGCGCGCGGATCACATCGGGGTTCACCGCCACGCCGCAATCCACCGCGCACCACACTTTATGCACTTTCGGGATGCCGCCTTCGCCGATCGACACCTCGGCCACCTGCGCCACATAGGTGTCGAACGCCTTGGCGACGCCCACGCCGCGCGCGCGTCCGTCTACCACTTTAGCGCCCTGCCAGTCAGCGGCTTTCGCTACCGCCCGCAGCACGCCCGCCGCGCGCGGCGCATCGCCCATCAGCGCCAGCCGCCCTTCGACCGGATCCTGGCCGGTTTCCTGCAACAGCTGATCGATAAAGCTCTCCACCGCATGGCCGGTGTGGGTGCTGGCGACCGACCGCAGCGAGGTGGTCGGCACCTTGCCGGGCACGATATGCGCATCGCAGCGGAAGGCTTCGAAAGTGTATGAGACCTCGCTGGCGCCTTCGACCATCATCTGATCGAGGCCGTTGACCACCAGCGCATCCATCGCGCTGTGGCGCGTCCAGGAGTGGCCGACCACGGTATCGGTCCAGCCCACCACCTTGCCGCCCCGAATGGCGCCGCGCAGGCGGTGCAGGATCATCGGGCGATACCAGCCGTTGCGGATGTCGTCCTCGCGCGTCCACACCACCTTCACGCCGTGGCCGGGGCCGATGCCTTTGGCCGCCGCCGCCATGTCGGCCGCCAGATCCGGCCCCAGCGTCGGGTTGCCTAAATCGATGCGCCGGCCGAAGCTGCCGCCCGCCAGAATGGTTTCAATCTGTACCTTGTCCGGCGGCAACTCGAACAGATCGCACAGCTGCTTGTGGTCGAGCGTTTGGATTTGGCAGCCGTAGCGCGCCTTGACGCTCTCGCCGTCCCAGAACAGATAGCCGTCCAGCGGCTCCATCGGCGCGTGCGCGACGTACGGGAAGGTGTATTCGGCCTCGATCACCTTGTCGGCCTTGTCGAACACCTCGTCCGGCTTGCCAAGACTCTTCGCCACCACGCCGGTTTTCTGCGCCACCTGACGGAATTCGGCGTAGATTTCCTCGGTGTTGCGTCGCTCCGCCTGCGCGTCGTCCCAGGTGACCCGCAGCCGGTCCCGCCCCTGGATCGCCGCCCAGGTATTGTTGGCGTAAACCGCCACGCCGGTGGCAACCTGTTTCACCGCCACCACGCCCGGTACCGCCAGCGCGCGTTCGGCGTCAAACGTCGCCACCTTGCCGCCGAAACGCGGCGGTTTTTTGATGGTGACGGTCAACATGCCCGGCTCGTGGATATCCTGCGAGAACTGCGCGCTGCCGTTGGTTTTCGCCAGCGAATCGACGCGGTGCAAACCGCGCGTTTTGCCGATCAGGGTGAAATTGGCCGGATCCTTCAGCGTCAGGCTGGCGGGATCGGGCGGCGGCAGCGTGGCGGCCAGCGCGGCGAATTCGCCGAAGCCCGCTTCGCGCCCGCTGGCGGCATGGCGGATCTTGCCCGCCTGCACGGTGATTTCCTGCGCCGAGGTTTTCCAGCTCTGCGCGGCGGCCTGCACCAACAGCGCGCGCGCCATGGCGCCCATGCGCCGCATTTGCTCATAGGCATTGGCCACCGAGCTGGAACCGCCGGTGCCCTGGAATCCGAAGGCCAGGTTTTTGTAGACATTGGTGTCCACCGGCGCGGCCACGACCCGCACCTGTGCCCAGTCGGCATCGAGCTCTTCGGCGACCAGCGTCGCCATGCCGGTATAGACCCCCTGGCCCACTTCGGTGTGTTTACTGATGACGGTGACGACGCCGTCGGCGCCGATCTGAACGAAGGCGTTGGCGTCTAACGCCGCCGCGCCGGAGGCGATCGGGGCAGCCGAACGCGCCAGCGCGCCGGTGGACGGCAGATAGGCGCCGATCACCAACGCCCCGGCGCCGACGATAAACCGCCGCCGCGAAAGCGGAACTTGGGATATGCTCATTGCTCATGACTCCAAAAAAACCGAAGGCGTCACTGCCTTCGGCGAAACAAATCTTGTTATGGGAATGGCTTGTTGCGCCCGTCAGGTGATATAGCGCAACAGAGCAATAATTAGCGTAGCCTATTATCCAGTAGACTTAATGTTGAAGAGGGTTTTTCTATTGGAGAATCGTGCGGTGCGGGCAGGCACCCGCACCGGGGTCAACTCTGCGTCGTCGCCAGATAGGAGAAAACGCTGAGCAGGTTGATTTGCGCCGCCATGTTGTCGCTGTCGAAGGCCACGGTCAGCGCGTCCTGGCGCTCCACGCCAGGCACCAGGCTGAACAGATCCGCCAGCACCGGTTTGGCCGCCATCAGCGTCAGCCGGTAAGGCGGCATAAAACGGCGCTCCACCGGCAGTCTGGCGCCCTGGCGCACCTGTTGCATCGCCCGCTCGCGGATCTCCGCCCGCGCCCGCTGTGGGCTGAGCGATTCGGCGGCGGTTTGCGAGAGGGCGCGTTTTACGCAAACATAGCCAGATTGCGGATAACGTTCAGCGATCCAACGTTGCAGCTCGTCGTCACCGCTCACCAACCACAGCGGCACGTTCAACTCCGCCGCCATCGCCGCATACAGATCGCTTTCGCCTACCACCTCGCCGTTCAGGCTGACGCGATAAAAGGCCCGGCCGTTGATGGTATGCGCCAGCACGCCGCGTTCGCCGGAGGCGCTGTGATAACCGATAAACATCAGGCCGTCGTAACGTTGATGCTGCAGCCCTTCCACCATCGACAGCCCGCGCGGCTTGCCCTGCACCAGGCGCGCCCGCGCATCGATGCGATCGGCGCGCAGATTCTGCATCATGGCGTGGCTGTCGGCCACCGTCACCTCGGTGGCGCCGCCGGCAAAAGCGCCGTCGATGGCGGCGTTGACCTCCTGCTCCATCAGCTCGCGCGCCACCGCATAGTCGGCATGGGCCGGGTTGCACTGCTCCGGCCGCATCACGCCGGCAATACCCTCGATATCCGCAGAGATAAAGACTTTCACATCACACTCCCGTTATTCAATTTGCCGCCAGCCGATCGAGCAGCGGGCCCAGCGCTGCGCGCGCGTGCTGCTGGAAACCGCTGACGCCCTCGGCGCTCAGCAACGCATCCAATACTGCGTATTCGGTGGCATCCGCGGCAGCCGCAAACAGCGGCTCCAGCCGTTCGTCCGGCAGCGTGGCCCCCAGCAACCGGGTGGAGAACGCCAGCGCGATGTCGCCGGAGCCGTGCCCCCAATGGCTGCCCACCCGCCCCAGACCCGCGCCCGCTCGGCGGGCGATACGGTTCAGTTGCCGGCTGTCCAGCGCCCGATCGCAGGCGATGATGATAATGACCGAACCGGCGTCCACCTGCGGCGGTGGGTCCGCCAGCAGCTTGCCCAGCGCCGGGCCGACGCGCACGCCGCTCAGCGTCAACGAGTCGAGGGTACCGAAGTTGGCCAGCACCAGCACGCCGAGCGTGGTGCCAAGCCCCGGGCAATAACGCGAGGCGGTGCCGATGCCGCCCTTCAGGCCGAAGCTGCTCATGCCGCGCCCGGCGCCGACGCTGCCGCGCGCAAAGCGGGTGGAATGGTTATCCAGCGCGCTGAAGACGTGCTCCTCACGCACCGCCATCGCCTGAATATCGTTGAGGTAGCCGTCGTTGCACTCCAGCACCAGCGGGTTGATGGTGGCGCTGCCGCGGCCGATCTGCGGGTAGCGCAAGCAGCTGCGCCGCACCATGGCGTTGAACAGCGTGCCGACGGCGAAGGTGTTGCTCAGCAGGATCGGCGTTTGCAACTCCCCCAGCTCATTCAATTGCACCAATCCCAGCGGCTTGGCGAAGCCATTGAGCACCGCGCTGCCGCACGGCAACGGTTGGTTGAACAGATCGCCCGGCGGCACGATGGCGGTGATGCCGGTCTGGCATTCGCCGTCGGCCAAGGTGTGATGCCCGACGCTGACGCCCGGCACGTCACACAGGCTGTCTGTCGGCCCGGCCGGATAGCGCGCGCCCGGCAGGCGGCGATGGCGCCGCCAATAGCTCAGCAGATTGTCGAGGCTTTGTTGTTCAAACACCTGGCTGTCAATCATGGTTCCCTCATCCGCCGTTAGCCCATCAGAAAACCAGAATATCGCGCAATGCGCCGCGCCGTAAATTGAAAGCGGAAGCGGGCAGCAAAAATCGCCTTGCCCCATCGCCGTTCAGACCCACTCGCAGGGCATCGAAGACACCCTGCTGCGTTATCAAGATCTGGTGCTGAAGGCACGCAAACGCTGCGACGTGGCGCACGGCAAAGACATGGCTATCACCCACGGCGGGTATGAAGACTGAAGAGCGAAATCGGCAAACGCATTCTCGCCGGCATGTGGGAGACCATTTTGGGCGGCCCGCAGGCCTGAGCCTTATTGGGTTTTTAGCGGGCAATCGGATAGTATAAAAAAATGAATGATTCAAAACTGGATTATGGCTCAATTGAATAAATAAACCATGACCATAACAATGACGCAAACAGAGCAAAACAATAAATCACCGGAAAAATTTCTCAATGAGTCCAAATAGTCATTGCTGTTCTTATTTAGTTGGTTAATGGCATCATTTTCGTTCTCAGCTTCTACTTCAATATGATGCTTTCTGAACCCTTTCTGCTTCATATCTTTAATTACTTCTCGTGTAACCACTTCCTTTCTCTGCCCCCTTGATTCATCGCTCTTTATAAAAACAACATATTTATTCATCATATACCCCATAAAAGCACAGAATTTTACTTCTGTGCTGGGATTGCAGCTGTTAATTAGCGTTTGGTTCTGGATTCTCTGGCCTCTCTCGGTCCAGTGCCATTGCCGCCATAACCATTTCCTGTAGAACTGCCATTCCCCAGAAACCACTGGCGCAGGAACCGCTGTCATAAGGGCTATTTTTTGACAAGAATGACTGAAGGTGTATTCTCACTGCTGAAAATAATCATATTGGAATAAAATCCAGAATAATATACCGAACCTAATTACACGCAGATGCTATCGATTCAATTAATTGAATCGCCAAATAATCTCAACGCCCAAGATTAATAACCCAATAAAGAAGAGGCGGCGGAACAGCTGCGGGCGACAATGACGACGCACCCTCTCCCCCAGCCACATGCCGCCCAGCGCCGGCAACAGCGCCAACAGCGAACCGCCGAGCAGCGTAGCGGGCAGCGCCTGATGCCAGGCTAATCCGGCGGCCAGCGCCAGCGTCGAGACGGTGAACGACAGCCCCAGCGCCTGCACCAGATCGTCACGCGCCAGGCCCAATGCGTTCAGATAGGGCACCGCCGGTATGACGAATACGCCGGTGGCGCCGGTCAGCACGCCGGTCACCAGGCCGCACAGCGGCCCCAACCAAGGCTCTGCCGTGGCGGAAACGCGCCAATCGAAACGGGTGAATCCCAACAGCGCATAGCCGATCAGGCAAACGCCCAGCGCCAGCGGCGCCAGGCGGCCGTCGGTGGCGGTGAGCGCGCCGGCGCTCAGCAACGTGCCCAGCGTGACGCACAGCATCATCGGCCAGAGTCGACGGCACAGCGCCCCCAACCTCGGCCCGCACAGCAACTGCCACAGATTGGTGATCAACGAGGGTAACAGCAGCAGCGCGGCGGCCTGCCCCGGCGGCATCATCAGGCTGAGCAGCCCCATCGAGACCGTCGGCAACCCCAGACCGATCGCCCCTTTGACCGTGCCGGCCAGCGTAAAAATGCCCGTCAGGGCGATAATCTCGAGTAACGTCAGCGACATGCGTCTATCCTTATGGCGAATCAACGGCTCGATTGTGGCCAGCGCCGCGCCGCAGCACAATGCGGCAATGGCAGAGCCTGCCTGCGGCAAAGACAGAGGAAGAACGCATGCATTTTGACTTTATCGATCTGCGGCTGTTGGTGGCGGTGCTCGAGACCGGCAGCATCACCGCCGGCGGCGAGCGCGTCGGGCTGTCGCTGGCCGCCGCCAGCGCCCGCATGCGCGGGCTGGAACAACAGGCCGGCGTGGCGCTGTTGACGCGCAATCCGCGCGGCGTCCAGGCGACGCCCGCCGGTGAGCGCCTGTTGCAACACGCGCGCGTGCTGCTGCAACAGCGCGACCGGCTGCGGGGTGATATGGCCGAGTTCGCGCCGGGCCAGCGCAGCCAGCTGCGCATCGTCGCCAATACCGTCGCCGCCGACGCTTTTCTGCCGGAGCTGTTGGCGGATTTTCTGGTGCTGCACCCGCACACCGACATCGCGCTGGAGGAGCTGCCCAGCCCGGCCATCGCGCTGGCGATCGCCGAACGGGCGGCGGATATCGGCATCGTGGCGGACCACGCCGATCTGCGTGGGCTGGCAAGCTACCCTTTTCGCCAGGATCGTCTGGTGCTGGCGCTGCCGCCGGGGCATGCGCTCAGCGGCCGCCGCACGCTCAGCTTTGCGGACGCCCTGCCTTTTGATTTCATCGGCCTGCCGGAAGAGAGTGCGCTGCAACAGCATCTGGAACAGCTGGCGATACGCAGCGGCGGCCCGATGCGGCTGCGGGCGCGTGCGGCTAATTTCGACGCCATCTGCCGCATGGTGCTGCGCGGCGCCGGGCTGGCGGTGGTGCCGGAAGAGAGCGCCCAACGCCATCCGGAGATCCGACACGGCGCCCTGCCGCTGACGGACGAGTGGGCAACCCGGCGTCTGTCAATCGCGGTGCGTGACCTGGCGCAGCTGCCGCTGCCGGCGCAGCGGCTGGTGGCGTTCCTGCGCCAAGCCTGAGGCGGCTCAGTGCGTGCCCGGCTCTGCGCGCAGCCGCGCCACCTGAGCCTCCACGTCGCGCCAGGCCGGTTTGTCGCCGGCATAGCGTTGGCGCAGATAATTCACCAGCGCCGTCACCTGCCGATCGGAAAAGCTGTCCTTAAAGCCCGGCATAAAGCCCAATTCGGCGGTGGCCGGCTTGGGGATCCCTTGCAGGATCACCTTGATCAGGTTATCGGGGCGATCGCTGAAGATATTGGTGTTATTGGCCAGATCCGGGCTGACGCCGAACAGCTGCGGCCCGCCGGCGGCGGCGCTGTGGCAGGCCTGGCAAGCGCCCTGGAACAACCGCTCGCCCGCCAGTTGACCCGCAGGCAACGCGCGGGCCGCCAACTGCGCCTGCGGTTCCACATTCAGCGTCGCCTTGGCGCTCAGCGACATCACATAGTTGGCCATCGCCCGCAGATCGCTCTGCGGCAACGTCGCCAGTTCGCTGACCACCGGCCCCATAGGCCCGGCCGCCACGCCGTGCTCGGCGGAATGCCCGGAGCGGAAGTACTGAAACAGCTGCTCCTCAGTCCAGGGCTTGTCCGCATTGGCCAATTGATTCAGCGCCGGCGCTTCCCACCCGTCCACCATCCCTCCCGCCAGGAAGGCCGCGCCGCCCTTTTCCGCCCCCAGCAGATTACGCGGCGAATGGCAGGCGGCGCAGTGGCCAAGGCCGTTGACCAGATAGGCGCCGCGGTTCCACTGCGCGCTTTGCTGCGGATCGGGTTGATATTCCCCCTGGCGCAGGAATAGCGCGTTCCAGCCCGCCATCAGCGGCCGCAGGTTAAACGGGAAGCGCATCTGATTGGCCGGATTGCTCTGGCGCACCGCCGGTTGCGACATCAGATAAGCGTACAGCGCCTGCATGTCGCCGTCGGTCATTTTACTGAAGGCGGTGTAAGGAAATGCCGGATAGAGGTGGCGGCCGTCGCGGGCGATGCCCTGACGCATCGCCCGATCGAATGCGGTAAACGACCAGTTGCCGATGCCGGTTGCCACGTCCGGGGTAATGTTGGTGCTGTAGAGCGTGCCGAACGGCGTCGCCATCGCCAACCCACCGGCGTTGGTCGCCCCTTCCGACGCGGTATGGCAAACCGCGCAGTCTCCGGCGGCGGCCAACTGACGGCCGCGCTCCAGCGTGGCGGCCGACCAGGTGCCGGCGCCAGGCGTCGCCACCGGCGCGATCTCCGTCCGCCATGGCAAGGCGCTGCCGGCGATGCCCAGCACCGCGCCGAACAGCCCCGCCGCGCCGCCGAACCACCATTTACCGCGTTTCTTTTTCTTGGGCGGCGCGGCCTGCCGCTCGGCATCCGGCCCGTTCAGGGCCTCACGCAGCTTGTCCGAGGTGATCGGCAGCTCGCGAAAACGAATGCCGGTGGCGTCGAACACCGCGTTGGCGATGGCCGCCGCGCTGGGCACCGACGCCGACTCCCCGGCGCCCAGCGGCGGATCGTAAGGGCGCGGCATCATCACCACGTCCACCTCCGGCACCTCCGGGAAGGTCAGGATCGGGTAAGCCCCCCACTCTTTGGCGGAGACCGTCGATTCCTCAAAGGTCACGCGCTCTTTCAACACCCGGCTGGTCGATTGCAACACGTTGCCATGGATTTGGTGACGCACGCCGTCCGGGTTAACCATCATGCCCGCGTCGTGGCCGACCACGATGCGCGTTACCGCCACTTCGCCGCTGGCTTTGTCGATCGCCACGTCGGCCACCCAGGCGGCCCAGGCCGCGCCAAAGCCGGGAAACTTGCTGTGGATGTAACGGGCGTAGGCAAAGCCGCGCCCGCGCAGCACGCCGTCTTCCGCCGGGGTCTGCATCGGTTCGGTATGCGGCGTCCAGCCGGCGCGTTCTGCGGTGCTGCGCATCAGTTCACTGGCGCGTTCATCATGGATGTAGCGCAGCCGATACTCCAGCGGATCGACGCCGGCGGCGTGGGCCAGCTCATCGATATAAGACTCGTGGGCGAAGGTGTTGGGCAAGGCGGAAACGCCGCGCATCCAGGAGGCGCGCACGATCGGCGCCATGTCCTCGATGCTGACGCGCAGCGACGGATATTCGTATGGCGGCACCGAGGTGCGGTCGCCCATTTCATAGGCCACCGGCAGCGGCTCAACCCGGCCGGTCAGCAACAGCGCCAGCGTCGGCGCGCCGTTGGAAGGATAATAGGTGCGAAAATCGTAGGCGACCGGGTGCCCGGCGGCGTCCAGCCCGCCGTCCACCTCCATCAGTTGCGCCGTGCCCTTCGGTTCCCACACATGCTCTTGCTCGCGGGTCAGCTGCACCCGCACCGGCCGGCCCACCGCCCGCGACAGCAGCGCCGCGTCGGCGCAGACGTCATCGGCGCAATTGCGGCCATAGCAGCCGGCCGCCTCCATGCGAACGATCTCGATCTGCGCTTCCGGGTATTCCAGCAGCCAGGCCAGATCGGCGCGCAGCAGGTGCGGATTCTGGCTGCCTGACCAGACCTGCAGGCGCTCCGGCCGATAGTCCGCCAGCGCGCAGGAAGGGCCTATCGAGGCATGCAGCTGATACGGCCACAGGTAGCTGCGGGTGAAGCGCCTGTCGGCCGCCGCCAGCGCCGCGTCCACATCGCCGGTATCGTGCACCACCCGGGTCGAGTGCGGATTGTCGCGCAGCGCCTGCGCCACGTCGGTCATCTGCGGCAAATTGCGGCGCCAGTCTTTCCAACTGACCTGCAGCGCCTGTGCCGCCTTGATCGCCTGCTCTTCGCGCTCGGCGACGATGCCGATGAAATCGCCGATCACCACCAGTTTGACGATGCCGGGAATATGCGCGATCGAGGTTTCGTCCACCGCCAGCAGGCTGGTGCCGACAAATTCGCCGCTGTCGTAGCCGGCATAGGGCGGCCGCACCACCCGGCCGTGCAGCATGTTCGGCAGGCGCATATCGTGTACGTAGGTGGTTTCGCCGGTCGCCTTGGCCGGAATATCGACGCGCGCGGTGCTGGTGCCCACCAGGCGATACTCCGCCTGCGGTTTCAGCGGCGCGTCGCCGGAAATCGACAGCTCGACATGACCGCCGGCCACCAGCTCGGCGTAGCTGAGCGCCTGCCCCTGCGGGCTGCGGATCACGCCCACCTCCAGCGTCAGCTGTTCCACCGGCGCATCGAAGCGCTGCGCCGCCTGGCGCAACAGCCAACGGCGCGCTTCGGCGGCGGCGTTGCGCAGCGGCACGGCGGAGATCTGCAGCGTGGCGCTGGCGATGGTGGCGCCCTGATTCGGCGCGCGCTCGGTATCGCCCAACACCATTTGCACCTGATCCATGCGCAGGTACAGCTCTTCGGCGACGATCTGCCCGAGCGCGGTGCGCACGCCGGTGCCAAGATCGACATGGCCGTTAAAGGCATAGATTTCGCCGCTGCCGCACAGGGCGATAAACAGCCCCTGCTCTTTGGGCTTCAGCACCGGCGTTTGCCCTTTGGGCACCAGTCCCGGCGGCGGTTGCACGCTGTCGACGATCAGCAGCACGCCGTCGCGCTGCAGCAAGTCGGCCTGGCTCGGCGATGGGACACGGGAATCAGTCATGGGCGTGGGCGTCCTCATCGCGGCAGAGAATGATGGCGCGCTGAACCGCACGCAGGATTTCGAGATGGGTGCCGCAGCGGCACAGGTTGCCGGACAGCGCCTGACGGATCTCCGCCTCGCTCGGGGCGGGATTACGATCCAACAGGGCTTTGGTGGTCATGATCATGCCATTGAGACAGTAGCCGCATTGCGCCGCCTGCTCTTCGATAAAGGCACGCTGCACCGGGTGCGGGCGCTGGCGATCGCCAAGGCCTTCCAGGGTCACGATCGCCCGGCCGGACACGCCGAGCGCCGGGATCACGCAGGAGCGCGCCGCCACGCCGTCGATCAACACGGTACACGCACCGCATTCGCCCAGGCCGCAGCCGTACTTCGGGCCGTTGAGCGCCAGATCGTTGCGCAGTACCAGCAAGAGCGGCGTATCCGCCATCACCTGCGCATGAAGCTGTTCGCCGTTCACCGACAGCATCAGCGGATGCTCCGTCAGCGTGGTTTTCGCGCCGTCCCTGGGCGATTGCACTTCAGATATCACCATTGTTCGCGTCTCCGCCTGCACGTGATGATCTTATGGGCTGGCCTTTCGCCACCGACCACCAGGCAACCGACGTTGCGCGGGCGAATCAGCCGGTGGGCGGATCTTCCAGCATTTTATTCAGCAGGAATATCAGCGCTATCCGTTCGGCCGGGTTCAGCGTACCGAACGTCAGTTCTGTGATTTTCGCCGCCTGCGGCACCGTTTCCGCCAGCAGCACGGCGCCGGCGTCGGTGAGGCCGACCACCACCTTGCGCCGATCGATCGGATCCGGCGTTACCGTGATCAGATCGCGCGCCTTCAGCCGTTCGACGATGCCGCGGATGGTGGCCTGATCCACCGCCGTCACCTGCACCAGCTCGGTCAGCGAGCTCGGCCCCATATCGCGCACCGCGCACAGGGTGATGAACTGCACCGCCGTCAGCTGCGAATCGCCGACGTTTTGCTGGAAAATCGCCACGTGGCGCTGATAAACCTTGCGCAGCAGGTGCCCGACTTGCTCGGTAAAATGATAATTTTCAGGTTGGCCGCTCACGGCTGACGGGTATTCGGGGGGCGTCATTGCGTTACTCTCACCATCTATGGAATCCACGAGAATAGTACAAACCCCCGCCGTTGGCAGCAACGATTACGCCCGGCGCACGCGCGACGCCTCCGGCGCTACCACTTCACCGTCCGCCACCACCGTTTGCCCGTCGAGGCGAATGTCGCAGCGGCGCAGCGCGATATCCATATGGCAAGGCGTTTTGCGCGTGCCGCCCACTTCGGTGTTCGGCCCGGTGGAGAACAGGAAGTTGCCGTAGAACGCGCGCGCGTCCATGCACATGCCGTCGTTCTTGTCGTGCAGACCCATCGCCGTCCACTGGGCGCGCGGCTGCAGACCCCAGCCGATGTGCGAGATGCCGTACACCTCCGGATCGTCGAAGTATTTCATGTATTCGCGCAGGTATTCCGCCTCGAAGCCGCCGTGAATGCGAGTAACGAACCCTTGTTCGATCTCCAGCGTGATGCGTTCACGCGCATAGCTTTTGAACGGCAGCAAGATATCGCCGACCTCCAGCACCAGCACCCCTTCCGCCTGCTCCTCATTCGGCCAGGTGAACAGGAAACCGCTCGGCCAGTGATCCCAGCGCCCCGGTTCATCGGCATAGCCGTACTCGGTCACCGTCGGGTATTGCCCCAGCGGCGCGCGGAAATCGCTGCCGGCGGCGGAGGTCACCTGCATCAGCTTCGCCTGCTCCAGCACGGCGGCGGCGGCCAGCACCCGCGCCTTGTCCTCCGCGTTGGGCAACATGCGCGCCAGCACCTCCGGCGGCTCCACCGCCAGCAGGATGCGGGTGCCAGTTTTCAGGATCTGTTCCTGCTCCGGCGAATGCAGCAGCATCATGGTATCGACGATCAGGTCGGCGGCCTCCAGCGCACGCTGCGCCGCCAGATTGCCGGTCAGCGCGGTATCGCCGCAATAGGCGGTCATGTCGTTGCCCATCGCTCGCGGATGGTTGAACGCCGGCAGTTCGACGGCATACACCTTGGCGCCCAGCCGCAGCGCTGCGTCGGTCGCGGCGCGCACCGTGCGCGCATCGGAATAATGGCTTTTCAAAATCGCCACGCTCTGCGAAGCATCGACCTTCGACAGCGTAAGCACCTGCTCGAACAGCTGTACCAACTGGGTTTCATTGACCGCCATGGCCTGTCTCCTGTCTCGTCAAGGGTGACCGACGCCCGCAAGGCGGCGGTGATTTTTCAAACAATTTAAAGTGAACACACTCATTTCATCTAAGTCAAAAAAGCAAAGGAAAGCAAGCTGCGAATATCCACCATAAGAAAGTCCTATTTCATCCCGCATCAATCCTGTGATTAACATGAGCTTAACAGTAATACGCCGTCAATTAGCGTGAGCGAGATCTGATTTAACACTTTTGCAACTTTGCGTTATCTAGCGCATACACTATAAATCGATCGTCCAGCCACGCGTTGGGCCTACGCTGAAAAAAGCCAACAGACAGGGGAAACATGATGAGCAAACAACCACGCATCGCCGTCGTCGGCGCCGGGCTGGGGGGCGCCGCCGCCGCCGGGCTGCTGCAAAAAGCCGGCTTTACCGTCGATCTGTATGAACAGAGCCCGGCGTTCTCACGCCTTGGCGCCGGCATTCACATGGGGCCGAACGTACTGAAGATTTTCCGCCGTCTCGGTATTGAGCAGCGGTTGGAGCAGATGGCGTCTCATCCCGATTTCTGGTTCAGCCGCGACGCCGAAAGCGGCGACTACCTGTCGCGCATCGAACTGGGCGCCTTCGCCCGCCGGGAGTACGGCGCCGCCTATGTGACGGTGCACCGCGGCGATTTGCAGGCGTTGCAGCTCTCCGCGCTGCAGCCCGGCACCCTGCACTTCGGCAAATGCCTGAGCAAAATTGAAGATCGCGGTGACGAGGTGGTGCTGAACTTCGTCGACGGCACCTCGGCCCACGCCGACATCGTGATCGGCGCCGACGGCATCAATTCGCGCATTCGTGAGCACCTGCTGGGCGCTGAAGCGCCGACCTACAGCGGCTGGGTGGCCCACCGCGCGCTGATCCGCGGCGAGAAGCTGGCGAAATACAACCTGACGTTCGAAGACTGCGTGAAGTGGTGGTCGGCGGATCGCCATCTGATGGTCTACTACACCACCCAACGGCGCGACGAGTATTACTACGTCAGCGGCGTGCCGCACCCGGCCTGGGATTTCCAGGGCAGCTTCATCGACAGCAGCCGCGAAGAGATGTTCGAGACCTTCGCCGGCTACCACCCGATCGTGCAGGCGCTGATCGAATCCAGCGAGCAGGTCACCAAATGGCCATTGCTGAACCGCAAACCGCTGCCGCTGTGGAGCGAAGGCCGTCTGGTGCTGCTCGGCGACGCCTGCCACCCGATGAAACCGCACATGGCGCAGGGCGCGGCGATGGCGATCGAAGACGCCGCCATGCTGACCCGCTGCCTGCAGGAAACCGGCCTCGGCGACTACCGCACCGCCTTCCAGCTGTATGAAGCCAACCGCAAGGAGCGCGCCTCCCGGGTGCAGGCGGTGTCCAACGCCAACACCTTCCTGCGCACCCAGGAAGATCCGGCCTGGGTCTACGGCTACGACCTGTACGCGCAAGCGCTGAAATCGGAGAACGCCGCATGAGCACCTTCCTCTACGGCGCCCACGTTCACGCCAACGACATTCGCCAACACTATCTGCGCTACGGCGGCCACGGCCCGGCGCTGATCCTGGTCCCCGGCATCACCAGCCCGGCGATCACCTGGGGCTTCGTCGCCGAGCGGCTGGGGGAAAAATACGACGTCTACGTGCTCGACGTGCGCGGCCGCGGTCTGTCGTCCAGCGGCCCGGAACTGGCTTATGACGCAGAGACCTGCGCGCAGGACGTCAACGCCTTCGCCGCTGCGTTGAACCTGGGCAGTTACGCCCTGCTCGGCCATTCGATGGGCGCCCGCTTCGCCCTGCGCGCCGCCGCTCTGCAGCCCGCCGGCGTGCGGCGGCTGGTGCTGGTCGATCCGCCGGTTTCCGGCCCCGGCCGCCGCGCCTATCCCGGCCAATGGCCGTGGTACGCCGACTCCATCCGGCAGTCGCTGCCGGGCATGAGCGCCGAGCAGATGCGCGCCTTTTGCCCAACCTGGAGCGAAGAGCAGCGCCGGCTGCGCGCCGAGTGGCTGCACACCTGCTACGAGCCGGCGATCCAACGCGCCTACGACGATTTTCATCAGGTGGACAGCCACCGTGACTACCCGCTGCTGACCATGCCGACGCTGCTGATGGCCGCGGGCAAAGGCGGCGTCATTCAGCCCGAAGACCGGGCAGAGATCCGCGCGCTACAGCCGGAGATCGCCATCGTCGAGGTCGAGAACGCCGGACACATGATCCCGTGGGACGATTTCGACGGCTTCTTCCGCGCCCTGGGCGTTTTTCTGGATTAACTGAGGAACACCGACATGAGCAACCACTACCGCATCGGCCAGATCGTGCCCAGCTCCAACACCACAATGGAAACCGAGATCCCGGCGATGCTGGGCGCGCGCCAGCTGATACGCCCGGAGCGTTTCACTTTTCACTCCAGCCGCATGCGCATGAAACACGTCAATAAAGAAGAATTGGCGGCGATGGACGCCGAGTCCGATCGCTGCGCGCTGGAGCTGTCCGACGCGCGGGTCGACGTGCTCGGCTACGCCTGCCTGGTGGCCATCATGGCGATGGGGCTGGGCTATCACCGCGAATCGCAGGCCCGGCTGGCGCAGGTGACGAAAGACAATCAGGCCGCCGCGCCGGTTATCAGCAGCGCCGGCGCGCTGGTCAACGGCCTGAAGGTGATCGGCGCCAAACGCATCGCGCTGGTGGCACCCTACATGAAACCGCTGACCCAGCTGGTGGTGGACTACATCCAGCACGAAGGCATCGAGGTCAAGGTGTGGCGCGCGCTGGAGATCCCGGACAACCTCGAGGTCGGCCGGCACGATCCGGCCAGGCTGCCGGGGATCGTCGCCGAGATGGATTTACGCGAGGTCGATGCTATCGTGCTGTCCGCCTGCGTGCAGATGCCTTCTCTGCCGGCCGTCCCAACGGTAGAGGCCCAAACCGGCAAACCGGTGATCACCGCCGCCATCGCCACCACTTACGCGATGCTGACCGCGCTGGAGCTGGAACCGATCGTCCCCGGCGCCGGCGCCCTGCTGTCCGGCGCCTATTGAGGAGGCAGAATGAACGACACCCTCAGCGACAACTACCGCGGCGTCTGGGGCCAGCGCATCGGCTTCGGCCGGCGCCCGGCGCTGCTGGCGATCGATTTTATGCAGGCCTACACCACCGAAGGCGCGCCGCTGTTCGCGCCGGGCGTGGTGAGCGCGGTCGAGGAAAGCCGCGAGCTGCTGGCCTGCGCGCGCCGAACGGGAATTCCGGTGATCCACACCCATATCCGCTATCATGCAGGCCATTTTGCCGATGGCGGCCTGTGGGTGAAGAAAGCGCCGGTGATGAAAGACATGGTGGCGGGCAACCCGCTGGCGGCGTTCTGCCCGCCGGTGGCGCCGCTGGCCGATGAGGTGGTGCTGAGCAAGCAATACGCCAGCGCCTTCTTCGGCACCGCGCTGGCGCCGCTGCTGGTGGCGCAAGGGATCGACACGCTGCTGATGATCGGCTGCTCCACCAGCGGCTGCATCCGCGCCAGCGCGGTGGACGCGGTGCAGCACGGCTTCCGCGCCATGGTGGTGCGCGAGTGCGTCGGCGATCGTCACCCCGACCCGCACGAAGCCAACCTGTTCGACATCGACAGCAAATACGGCGACGTGGTGCACAAACGGGAGGCGCTCGACTACCTGAACCGGTTATGAGTCAACGATTCACCTGCAACGACAATAACGAAGGCGCAGACAGCGCCTCACGCGACCGCCCGAAACAGGGCGGCGTCCATGCAACGCAAACACAACAGGCGCCTCCTGCGGAGGCCAACACGCACCACCTGGAGACAACATCATGGCCATTGTCGACACCCCGCTGGCGGGGAAAGCGGACGCAGAATCGCTGCTGCTGTACCGCAAAATCACCTGGAAACTGATCCCGTTTCTTTGCCTGTGTTACCTGGCGGCCTACCTCGATCGCATCAACGTAGGGCTGGCCAAGCTGCAGATGGCCGACGCGCTGCAGCTGAGCGAAGCGGCCTTTGGTCTGGGCGCCGGGCTGTTCTTCGTCGGCTATATTCTGTTCGAGGTGCCGAGCAACCTGATCCTGCAGCGCGTCGGCGCCAAGATGTGGATTGCCCGTATCATGATCACCTGGGGGCTGCTGTCCACCGCCACCATGTTCGTCACCACGCCGACCCAGTTCTACGTCATTCGCTTTCTGCTCGGCGTGGCGGAGGCCGGTTTCCTGCCCGGCGTGCTCTTTTACCTGACGCTGTGGTTCCCGACCTATCGCCGCGGCCGCATCATCGCGCTGTTCATGATCGGCCTGCCGCTCTCCAGCGTGATCGGCGGGCCGCTCTCCGGCTGGATCATGGGCCATTTCGACATGCGCCACGGGCTGCACGGCTGGCAGTGGCTGTTTTTGCTGGAGGGCATTCCCAGCGTGCTGTTGGGCGTGCTGACCTTCTGGCTATTGCCTAACACTTATCAGCAGGCCAAGTGGCTGACGCCCGAGGAAAAACAGCGCATCGCCGACGATCTGGCGCGCGACGACGCCGAGGCCGATCACGGCAAGCACAGCTTCCGCGACGGCTTCTTCAACCTGAAGGTGTGGATGCTCGGCGGCATCGACTTCGCTATTCTGCTCAGCGCCTACGCCATGGGCTTTTGGATGCCGACCTTCATCAAAACCGCCGGCGTTACCGACATCACCACCATCGGTTACCTGACGGCGATCCCCAGCGTCGCCGCCCTGCTCGGCATGCTGCTGATCGGCAGCAGTTCCGACCGGCTGCGCGAACGGCGCTGGCATATCATCGTGCCGTTTATCGTCGGCGCGCTGGCGATGGCCGGCAGCACCTTCTTCACCCACAATGCGCTGGCCACGGTGCTGCTGTTCTCCATCGCCCAGGCGGCAATCATCGGCGCGGTGCCGGTGTTCTTCAGCCTGCCGGCCACCTTCCTGCGCGGCACAGCGGCGGCGACCGGCTTCGCGCTGGCCTGTTCGCTGGCCAACATCGCTGGGCTGGTGAGCAATTCGCTGATGGGGCTGGCGCTGGATCTGACCGGCAAGAGCGGTGGCGCGCTCTGGGCCTTCGCCGGCTGCCTGCTGCTCAGCTCGCTGCTGGTGGTGGCCCTGCCGGCCAAGGTGGTGAACCGCTGAGCGTTAATAGAAAGGGAAAAGGCGCAAGACAATGAAAATGATGATAACGGACCGTTGTCTGCTTTGATTCTTGCGCCGTTTTCTCCCCCCACAACACGGCATGTCAATAACGACGATGGGCTCTGGGTTACCCCACCAACAACGTTTTTGCTTCCAGATAGGCCTGCATCCCCCATTTGCCCATCTCGCGCCCCAGCCCGGACTGTTTGAAACCGCCAAACGGCGCTTTAGGTTCATGATCCAACGTGTTCAGCAGAACACGCCCGGAGTCAATCTGCTGCGCCACCCGCACCCCGCGTTCGCGATCGCCGCTTAACACCAGCGCACTCAGCCCGTAGGCGGTGTCGTTGGCGATCGCAAGCGCTTCGGCCTCATTGTCGTAAGGGATGATCACCAGCACCGGACCAAAAATTTCTTCCCGGGCAATGCGCATCCGGTTATTGCCCGCAAATACCGTAGGCTTCACGCACCAGCCTTTATCCATACCCGATGGACGGCCAACGCCGCCAACCAACAATGTCGCCCCTTCTTCCTCGCCCAAGCGGATATAATCCTGCACCCGTTGCCACTGTTTTTGGCTCACCATCGGGCCGATTTCCGTATTTTCATCGCGCGGATCGCCCGACCGGACTTTGCCTACCGCGTCGGCAATCGCCTGTTCAAACTCCGCCTGACGGCTGCGCGGCACCAGAATTCGCGTGCCTGCAATGCAGGCCTGGCCGCTATTCATAAAACCGGCGGCAAGCGCCAAAGGCACGGCCTGCATGACATCCGCATCGTCCAGGATCAGCGTCGGCGATTTGCCCCCCAGTTCCAATGTCACCCGTTTCAGCGATTCTGCACCGCTTTCTACGATATGTTTGCCCACCGCCGTGGAACCGGTAAACGAGATCTTGGCAATATCGGGATGTCGATTAATGACCTCACCCACCACCTCGCCTCGCCCGGTGATAATGTTAAATACCCCGGCAGGAATGCCCGCATCGTGCAACGCTTCGGTGATGACCCGCGTTTGCATCGCGCTCATTTCGCTGGGCTTGATCACCGCGGTGCACCCTGCCGCCATCGCCGTCGCCAGTTTGTTGCAGATAAACCCGGCATCGCTGTTCCATGGCGTAATCAGCCCGGCGACGCCGACAGGCGTCATGATGACCTGCGCCTTACCTGCCTGTTCCGTAAACTCGAAATTTTCCAGCGCGTCGATCGCCTGAGCTATCGCGTCCGCCGGGTAGCTGGCCATCCAGCGCCCACGAATTTTGGGCGCGCCATATTCCATCACGACGGCGTCCATCAGCTCATCTTCACGGGCCATAACCGCTTTGTGCATACGGCGCAATACGGCAAGGCGTTCCGCCTTACTGGTCTTGGACCAGTAAGGAAATGCGGCCTTGGCTGCGGCAATCGCCCGCTCGGCATCCACCTCGTCCGCCAGACGCACAGTGCCAATCACGTCTTCTGTCGCCGGGTTAAACAGCGTGAAGCGTTCTTCACCGTGGGGTGTCACGAATTCACCGTTGATATAAATGCTGTCAATTTTTTGCATGGTGCGCTCCACATGTTCCGATTAGTCAAACGAGTATAGAAACAGATGATCAATACGATAAGTGGGTCTATCCTGTACGAACTGTACCGATAATCGGGATAATCTATGCATCGCAGTGGACTGACAGAGTTGGAAGTCGTGTTGGCGGTGGCGCAGCGACAAAGCTTTCGCGCCGCCGCACGGCAATTAGGCATGTCGGCCACCGCCGTCAGCAATGCGGTGGCCGGGTTGGAAAGCCGCCTGAAAATACGTCTGTTTAACCGTTCGACCCGCAGCGTGGCGCTGACGCCGGCGGGCGCGCGTTATGTAGAACGAATCGCCCCCGCTCTGGCCGAGATTCGGCGTGCATCAGAAGAGATCGCCACCCAGCCCGACGCGCCAACCGGCACGCTGCGCATCAGCGCACCGCAGGAGTGCGTCTCCCTGCTCTACGAACCGTTGATCGAAACGTATTTGCGGCGTTACCCGCAAATGCGGCTCGATATCACCAGCGAATCAAGAATGGTGGACATTGTGGCGGAAGGTTACGACGCGGGGATCCGTTTGGCGGAGTCCGTCCCGCAGGACATGATCGCCGTGGAGCTAACGGGAGATATCCGCATGTTGGTGGTCGCTACACCAGACTATTTCGCTGAACATGGCATACCGCAATCGCCGGAGGATCTGTTACGGCACAAAAGCGTCGGGATGCGTATGTCACACGGAGGGATTTACCATTGGGAATTGGAACGCCACCAGCAGAAACTTCGAGTCAACGTACCGCCGCGCATTGTATTGAATGAAATGCGCGCCATTCATCGTGCCGCATTGAGCGGTGTGGGGATTGCCTTCGTTTCAGATTGGTTTGCCCGTGAAGATATCGCATCAGGTCGTCTTATTAGCGTACTGGACGAATGGTGCCCAGCTTTCGGCGGATTGCGTCTCTATTATCCCGGCAGACGACATGTGCCTCCGGGGCTCAAGGCATTTATCGATTTGGTGCATGAAATTCAGGCCAGGTAGCTTGTCTTCTCTCTGTCGACCAGAAAACGGCACCGCCAAACGTCGGAATGCGACCAGCATTTGGCGTGCCGTTGGTTTACTCACTCTCCTTGTTCATACCCTCGGAACTATTCGTCCTTCAGCCCGCGGTTGATCAGCATCGGTTCGATGCTCGGCTCTTTGCCGCGCCAGTCGATGTACAGCTTCTCCAGATCCTGGCTGTTGCCGCGCGACAGGATCATGTCGCGGAAGCGCTGGCCGTTTTCGGCGGTCAGGCCACCGTGCTCGGTGAACCACTGGAAGGCGTCGTCCGCCAGCATTTCCGTCCACAGATAGGCGTAATAGCCCGCGGCGTAGCCGTTACCCCAGATGTGCTGGAAATAGCTGGAACGGTAGCGCGGCGGCACGTAGCTGAGATCGACCTTGTCTTTTTGCAACGATTCGGCCTCGAACTTGTCCACGTCTTGCTGCGGCTGGTCGGCGGTCAGCATGTGCCAGTGCATGTCCAGCAGCGCGGCGGACAGCAGCTCGGTCATGCTGTAGCCCTTGTTGAACTTGTCGGCCTTCTTGATCTTGTCGACCAGTTCCTGCGGCATCGCCTCGCCGGTCTGATAATGCTTGGCGAAGTGGCTGAACACTTTCGGATCGCTGACCCAGTGCTCGTTGAACTGCGACGGGAACTCGACGAAATCGCGCGCGGTGTTGGTACCCGACAGGCTCGGGTATTCCTGATCGGCGAACATGCCGTGCAGCGCGTGGCCGAACTCGTGGAACATGGTGATCACGTCGTCATACGACAGCAGCGCCGGCTGCCCCGGCGCCGGTTTGGTGAAGTTGGCGACGTTGTAGATCACCGGCTTGGTGCCGTTGAGCTTCGACTGATCGACGAAGTTGCTCATCCAGGCGCCGCCGCCCTTGTTGTCGCGCTTGAAGTAGTCGGTGTAGAACAGCGCCAGCGATTTGCCGTCCTTGTCGAACACTTCATACACCTTAACGTCCGGCTGGTAGACCGGAATGTCCTTGCGTTCTTTGAAACTGATGCCGTACAGCAGGTTGGCGGCGTAAAACACGCCGTTGTTCAGCACGTTGTTCAGCTCGAAGTAAGGTTTGATCTGCGATTCGTCCAGGTCGTACTTGGCCTTGCGCACCTGTTCGGCGTAGAACTGCCAGTCCCAGGCCTGCACCTTGAAGTCGCCTTTCTGCTGATCGATCACCGCCTGAATGTCTTTGGCTTCACGCTCGGCGCGCGCGGTGGCCGCCGGCACGATGTTGCGCATAAAGCTCAAGGCGGCATCCGGCGTCTTGGCCATCTGGTTTTGCAGCTTCCAGGCGGCGTAGTTCGGGTAGCCCAACAGCTTGGCCTGCTCGGCGCGTACCTTGGCCAGACGGGAAAGGGTCTGGCGGGTATCGTTGCCGTCGCCCTTCTCCGCGCGCGTCCAGGAGGCGTCGAACAGCGCTTGGCGGGTGTCGCGATCTTTCAGGCTCTGCAGCAGCGGCTGCTGGGTGGTGTTCTGCAGCACCAACAGCCACTGTTTCTCCAGCTTGCGCTCGGCGGCCGCCTGCGCTGCCGCGGCCAGCTCACCTTCGGACAGACCGTCCAGTTTCGCCTGGTCGGTTATCGCCAGCGCGCCGTTTTTGCTCGCCGCCAGCAGTTTGTTGGTGAACTGGGTGCTCAGCGTCGCTGCTTCCTGGTTCAGCGCCTTCAGCTTGGCCTTGTCGGCGTCCGACAGGTTGGCGCCCGCCAGCTCGAAGTTCTTGTAGGTCACTTCCACCAGCCGGCGCGATTCCGGATCCAGCTTCAGCGCATCGCGATCCTGATAGATGGCCTTGATGCGCGCGAACAGCTTGCCGTTGAGCATGATGTCGTCGTTCAGCGCCGCCAGCATCGGCGAGGTTTCTTCATCCAGCTTCTGCAGCGCATCGCTGGTGTTGGCCGAGGTCATGGCGCCGAACACGTTCATCACCCGCGTCAGCAGCGAACCGGCCTGCTCCAGCGCCACGAAGGTATTCTTGAAGTTGGGCTTGGCCGGGTTGTTGGCGATCTTCTCCACCTCTTCCCGCTTTTGCTTGATGCCCGCCTCGATCGCCGGCGCGTAGTCGCTTTCCTTGATCAGGTTGAACGGCGGCGCCTGGAACGGCAGACGGCTTTGATAGAAGAACGGGTTTTGGGTCTTTTGCTTGTCGTGCTGATTGGCTTCACCGGTCACGGTAGCCTCCTTCGCCTGGCCGCTGGGCAGGGCACTATGGTCGGCGTGAGGTTGGGTTTCTGCTGCCTGTGCCTGCGAGCCCAGCGCCATGCCGATCGCCAGCACCAATGTGGATAAACGCATCAAATCGAAACTCCTCCATGTTCACGGAATAAGGTCTCGGGGAATGGCTCCCTCAGAGTCATCACCTAGCTTAGGCGCAGTTGGCAGTTTGAGCAAAAACAAGTGATTAGAAGTTAACCGCCTCGCCGACCGCGGCCAAACGCTTCTTTGACATCTTTATTTTTCATCATCGACACATAGTCACAAAAGGTAATCATTTTATGATTAATTAATTCAATACCATGATAAATAAAGAGGAATCATAAAATACCCTGTTGACTTATCAGGTTACCCAATGTAACTTGATGTAAATTTTGATTAATGGAGCTAATCAAATTGTATCTTATAACGGAAATAGTTCTTATTGTCATTTTCATCCTCATTATCAGTGCGATCTATAAAAACGCGAAGAAAAAAGGCGTGCGCACGTACCACATCGTTATGCTGTTCTTGATATTTCCCCTTGCCGTATTTTTAGACTACTGCCTGCAGCGCCAGGCGATCCTTTTGGATACGGCCGCCCTTAAAACCACGGCCAGTTATGGTTTGCCGATGGCGATTATTTTTTCGCTTGTTTTATCTATCACCTCTCGCAAGAAGGAGTTTAAATGAGAGCCTTAACGGAAGTTGAATTGTCATGTATTAACGGATCTGACGGCAACGATTCTTATAATCCGACTTCGCTCATTGTCGGTAGCCTGAGCACAATAGCGAAATTACCCACCCCCGTATCCTTAGCCGTGGGCGTCGGGACGGAAATAGCTATTCAAGCCGCACCACACATGCCGGTTAACGTTGCTATTCCACAGGTTCCTATGGGCCCAACCTGGAATGGCAGTGGCGGTGGCCGCCCTTCACCTTCGTCTTCACTTTCAACACCGGATTCATCAAATTAAAAAAACAGTCTTATTATTCCTTGTGCAATAAGGCCGGGATTTAACTTACTCTGCACCAATAAAAATAACGATTAAAAAATGACAAAGCTCGCCATGCTTCACGAAAGCTTGATCCCTTTCGTCGCAAAAAAGACAGGTTCTCAATTACTCTGGCACAATGCATTAAGCCCTGCTGAACAAGACGAACTGAAAAAAGAGACCAGCTATCTCATCGAAGAAAATAATCGCCATGCTATTTTTGATGATGGTACGCCGCGCTTAAATGATGAAAAAGTCTTTTTCGCCGAACGTTATGGCGGCGGCGCTATTTCGCGCAACGGCGGCGGAGCACGCTGTGGCTTTGATGGGCGTTGGCAGGTTAAAGGTATTGGGGCTAATGCGTTAGTCGGTCAAGGGGCAAAGCATGTCGATGGCGAGTTGACGATGACCGGCGCAGTATTGGAGGCATTATGGGGGAACGTCATGGCCAAACTGCTGCCTTACGGTGCCGTGCCCAATAAGGCGATCTTGGTGACCGATAGCCCCTTAGCCGCCATCTCTCCTGAATCGGCGAGAAGTCCCCATAACCGCAAGGCGTTGCTGGTGCGTGAGCCCGTCGTGCGCCCTGCACATTTTTGCCGCGCACCCTACTATCATCCTCATGATGCGATGCAAAGGCAGCCTTCGGATATTCAGCGGGTCGAAAAGCTGATTGTCGCCGCGCCGGCTTTTCTGCCTCGTCCCCCGGAGTTTGACGCCGCAAGCTGGTTGGCATTGCCCCAGGAAGAACAAGCATTCTACGGGCTCTGCGAGCTTGCCCGGCGTCTCGCGACGCAGATCGCGTACTGCCGCACCCGGCATTTGGTGATGATGACCTCACCCTCCAATTGCGATATGGCCGGTAGGCTGCTGGACTTTCATGGTGTTCGCAGTGTTTTTCCCGCAGAACGTCGCGATCCCGGGCGCAGCTACATTCAACACAACAAGCTCAATGAAGACGCCCCTTTGTTGCTGAGAGGCTTGCAAGATCTCGCTTTTTATTTAGCCAAGCATCAATTCGGCCCGGCATTTCTCGCGGCAGCGCACCAAGGCATCGGTGCGGCCTTCAACATGGCCTATAAACGAGCCTGCCTGCTGGATAATCTCGGTATGGCGGGTTTTGACCCTGCATTTTTACAACGCCTGCCTCTCACCGCCGAGTGGTTCTCCTTAGGCGAACGCTTGCAAAAAATGTTCGATTTGGCTCCCGGCGTCTTTACCCGTCGACAAGGTCTTGGCCTGGGGAATGCTCATCCGGCGATTGCCCTATTGCACCGGCTCATCGACGCACCCGTAAGGGTTCCCGCCGAACAACAGGGTACGACCGCGGAGGAGAGATTTTCTCTGGCGTTCCGTCGGTTATACGCGCAATACCTTCAGGAAACATCAGCAGCTCAAACCTCCGCCGGATTACAACTGGCGATGAAGCAGACCGTCACCAGAAGGTTGGGTTCCCGCACGTTCATGCGCCGTGAAGTGATTTTTCAAGAAATTTCCGGCTGGCGCGGCGAAGTCAGCGAGATCACCGAACAATTGCAAACCTATCTCGACCGTTTCGAGCGCCAGGCGATCAACGTATTACAATAACAACGCTGAGGATATTTCGTGAGTTTTATCAAAGAAAACCAGCAGGGTAAAAGTAGGTTCAGTCAATACGAGAGCCTGGGCTTCGCCGTTAACTGTATGTTGATGAATAAAAATTACAGTTTGTACCATATAAAAACGTTGCAGCTATGGACTCAGGAAGCGATTAATCAAAACCAATTTAAAATATTATTCGACCATTTGGATAACCCGATAGGGTATATAACCTGGGCCTACCTGAGAGATGAGACGCTGAGTCGATTTATTAACGATCCGCAGTTTCTTCTCCATAACTCAGAATGGGATGAGGGCGGTACGCTGTGTATTTTAGATTTTTGCTGCAAGCCAGGCAGCGCGCATTTATGTTTGGAACACCTTAAAAGAGTTCACCCCATCGTAGAACGCCGCACGGTTGTGTGGCGCTCCCGCCGAACGGGCAGACTGATGACTGTAAAAAATAAAGAAAAATAATTGTCAGGGATGAGGCAATGAGCAAACATCAATTACTGGATTCACAGGCAGGATTTTACTATGGCACCAAGATCGGCGATGATAAATCGAGCTATAATATCGCGGAATATGTCGAAATAAATCACACTCTCGATATCGCAAGAATGAAACGTGCTATTCATCGTGTCATCAGCCAAACCCCTACGCTGCACGTTCTGTTTGATGAGGATAACGGCACGCCTTATCAATATTCCGTCACCGCCAATATCTCAGTGGAATGGGTAGATCTTTCGCAGAGCGCCAACGATATGGCCACCGCTATCGAATTAATGGAAGCGGATGCTAAGCGCCCCTTCTCGCTGAACGCAGCGCCATTATTCAGACAAAAAATCATCAGGCTGGGTGAGAAACGCTTTCTGTGGTATTTCTGCAGCCACCATCTGCTGCTTGATGGTTACGGCACTTATTTGCTGATCCATCAAGTGGCGCAGGCCTACCGAGACCAGACACAACAACCGCAAGACGTACCGGCGATCGATGCCTTGCTCAGGGCTGAATCTGAGTATAAACAGTCAGCCGCCTATCAAGCAGACCGACATTTTTGGCAAGCGGCCAGCGCCTCACTGCCAGACCCGATGACATTAGCCTGCGCCAATATTCCCTCGGGACAGACCATCCGCCATGTGACGTCGTTGCCCTATCCTGCCGAGCGCCTTGCGCTGCAAACCGAACATCCTTCCTGGCTGGCGCGCACTTTTGTAGCGGTGATGGCGTATTTGTACCTATGTACCGGCGAGAAGCAGCAAACGATCGGCGTCCCTATGATGGCGCGAACAGACGCCCTGTCGAGGCAGGCGCTAACCTGCAAGACCAACGTTGTTCCTTTGACTCTCGATATTGAGGACACCGCTTCATGCCGACAGTTGGCGCAAACCATTGAACACGCGCTCAAGCAACTCAAGAAACATCAAGCGTTTCGTTACGAAGAGATAAAAAGTCTGAGGAGCGTCGCCAGCCGCTCGCCGTTGTTCAACATCGTGGTCAATATCATTCCCTTTGAAGCGGCAGCCTCATTCTCTCCCGCTCAGCGTAGTGAAATCCGTAACTTACGCTCAGGAGGCGCGCAGGATCTGGTCTTCAACATGCGTCCCGATCTCGATAACCAAACGCTGCGGCTGGAGATCGATGCCGACTCAGGGCTTTACGATGCGGCCAGTCTGGTGCGGCACAGCCAGGGGATACAGACCTTGTGCACCTTGCTGTACGACGATCCGGAAAATCTTTCCGTCGCGGCATTGCGACAGCGTTTCCCGCTCTCGCTGCTGGGTAAAACAGCCAACGACAACGTGGTCGATATCATGCAGCGTATCGATCGTGCCGTCGTTCAAGCGCCGCAACGCACGGCGATCCTCACGCCTGAACACGCTTCGTCATCGCTCAGAACGCTGTCTTATGCCGTTTTGCAGCAGCAGTGGCGTGCGCTGGCCGATGTCCTGGCTCCCGTTCGCGCCGCACATACCGTACTGTTGCTCGACTTGCCGCAAGGGCCGGAGGCCATCATCTGCATGCTTGCTGCGTTGCAATTGAAAATGCCCTTCGTCAACCTGAATGCCAAAGGGGATGGAGCGGCTTACCGTCAACTGCTTGAACAGTTTAGCGACGCTATCCTGATTACCGATCGCACGCGTCCCTCCGTTCATTCCGAGCCTGGCGCATTGGCGTATTGGCGCGCATCGACACTCAATATGCCGACGGATTTCGCACACTTCACCGTGTTTCGCCGGCAAACATCGACTGAGGCGCCGGCGTTCCCGGTCGGTACCAGCTATATCATGTTTACCTCCGGTTCGACGGGAATGCCTAAAGGCGTGATAGGCGCCCGACATGCTCTCAACGTTTTTGTCGATGCGGCGATAAAATGCTATGGCATTCAACCGCACGAACGCGTGTTGCAATTTGCGCCCTTGCATTTCGATGCCTGCATCGAAGAAATTTTCATGACGCTGGGGGCCGGCGCCCACCTGTGTATCGCCCCCGAGACCGTCAAGCACAGCTTTGCCGCTTTCTTCACATTCTGCGACGATCATCAAATCAGCCTGTTGGATCTGCCGACCGCCTACTTTAATGAAATGCTGTTCGCCTCCGGCGGTGAACAGACGCTACCGCCGGCCGTCACTACCGTTATCATCGGCGGCGAAAGCCTTTCACCGCGAGCCAAAGAACGCTGGTTCGCGCACTACCCCAAAGGCAGGAAGTTATTCAACTCCTACGGCCCAACCGAAACAACCGTGGTGGCGACGGCCGCAGAAATCAAAAACGATGGCGCCGCCGTGACGATAGGCACACCGCTGGATGGTATATACACGGCGATCGTCGGCGAGGATCTCAGGCCGTTGCCGCTCGGCTGCAGCGGCGAATTACTGATAGCCGGAGCGACCGTCGGCCTGGGATATTGGCATCAACCAACGCTGAGCGCGGAAAAGTTCGTCACCCTTGAGGCCAACGGCCATCTCATGCCCGCCTTTCGTACCGGCGATATCGCCTGCCAGCGCCAAGATGGGCAGTTGGTGTTCCTTGGCCGCAAAATTCGTGAAGCGAAAATCGCCGGGCAGCGCGTCAATATGGGTGAGATAGAAAGCTGTCTGGCCCGCTTGCCCTCCATTGTCGAGATTGCCGTACTGGCCAAAAGCGGCGACGCGGGAACGGAACTGTACGCGCATTATCACAGCCGGCAGCCGCTCAGTGAGGCAATGCGCCGCACACTGTACGGCGAACTGCCCAATGCCCATATTCCTCAGCGCTTCGTGCATCATCCAACGCCGCTGGTCAAACTGGCTAACGGCAAGATTGATTATCGCACCCTGGAGAGACAATCCCGGATGCCTGAACCCACACGGGAGTTGCGTTCGACGACATTCAACACCCTGGTGCATGAAGTTTGGCTGGCGACGCTGGGCAGTGACGATGGCGACTTCTTCACGCTCGGCGGCGAGTCCCTGCAGGCCATAAAAATCATTAACGTGCTTAACGCCCACTGTCGGTTGGATCTGAACCTGAGCGACATTCTTGAACATCCAAGACTCGCCGATCTCTGCCGACACCTGACGCAGTTGGCCCATGCACGCTATGGTCTGGATCCGCAGCATCTGGACATCCGTTGCGCTATCGGCCGCTGTCTATCAACCGAGGCGCCGACCAGCAGCAGGCTGTTTATTCAATCTCCCGAAGGCACAGATGAACGGCTTTTATTGGCCGCCCTCGCCGACAAACGCGGTGTGGACATTCTGTCACCGCAGGCGCTGCCGTTGCCTGCTGAATGGTCGCTGAACGCGGCCATATTCAACGTACCGAACGAAGCCACTCAATATGCCAGTTGGCTCGATGCACTTTCGGCCCTGCTGCACACCCTGCCCTGCCGAGTTAACCACATGATCTTTATGCATGATACGGCCGGCGGAGCCAGACTCACGCAGGGCCTGCTACGCGATTTCCGGCATGAGCGACTACTGTTGCTGCATAAAGTCGATGCGCGCCGCCAAGCCGTCGACGCCGGCGTTACAGAGTTGATAACCCTCTCTGCGCGGCTGGGTTATTTCCCGCACATTCGGTTCGATACGGCCAATGAGCGATTGAACGGCTGCGTACTGAGGATCTTCGGTTTCGATGATGGCGAGAATATCGACCATCGCGCCGCCTTCACAATGGCGCAGCGGAGAAACCCGGGAGTGCAGTTGTGTAGCTTAGCGCATTGGCTGAATTTGATTTCCGCCCACAGCGACAAACGCCCGAATAAAAGCGGTCGAACAGCGAAAACTATCGACGTCAACATGGAAGGAGCGCACTGATGAGCGTCATCGGCTTGATCAATCTGATGGAAATGGCGAAACAGGGAGCAAAATTCGGCGAGCTGTCGCCTCGACGCCAAACCATCGAGCATGTTGACGCCGCCGCACTCAGTGCGGTGCAGGAAGACATTACCGCATTTTTATCTGTCTGTACGCCAGACAATTCAGAGCGGCACACCGGCGAGAAGCCTTGTTACACCGTCAATCACTACGCGGGCCAATACCTGTGGCTGTATGAAAACTTCACCAAGAACAGCCCGCTGTATAACATTCCGATCGCTAAAGAGATCCTGGGGCCCTTTGAACCCGAGCGTTTGCTCGCCGCGTTGAAAAAACTGCTCAAGCGGCACGGTGCGCTTTGCGGCCGCTACCGGCTAGACGGTGAAGCCATCACCGTTGACATCGTGCATCCTGATGAAACCATTTTCGAACACAGCCTCGAGGACATCAGCAGGCTGAACAGTGAAGAGCAGCAAGAAAATATGCTGGCGGCGCTTAACGCCCAGTGTACGATTCCGTTTGACCTCGCGGCTGAGTATCCCCTGCGCTGCCGGATCTTGAGAAAGAGCGCGCAGCACCACTATCTGTTCTTGACCTTCCACCATTGCGTGGTCGACGGCTGGACGGCCAATTTGCTGGTGGATGAACTGAGCCGTGACTATCAAGCGTACGAAGAGCATTGGCATTATGACAACGGTCAGGCGTTTTTCCGCTATCTTGAAGACCCTTTCCTCGCCGTCGCCAATGTCGATGACAGCATGGCGTTTTGGCGCGATGAACTGGATGGTGCGCCGGAAAAACACGCGCTTGAATACGATATCGCCATCACCGCGGCAGGCAAAACACAGAATATCGTCAGAACATCGCTGACGAACGAACTGCAGCCGGCCCTGGCCCAGTTAGCCAAACATAACGGTACGACGCTGTTTACGCTGTTGCACTCCGCCTTCGCGTTACTGATTGCCAGAGAATCGGCGACGGATCGCGTGGTCATCGGTAGCCCGATCGCCAACAGGAACGAGCCGACGTTAAACGACGCCGTTGGCAGCTTCGTCAACACGATCGCTCACCAATTTATCATCACTGGCGACGACAGTTTCACCGCGCTGCTGCAAAAGAACGCCAATAAATTTGCGCGCGCTTTCAAACATCAGGGATTGCCCTTCTCTTACCTGGTTGAACAACTCAAGCCCACGCGCGGCAAGTTCCACCCCATTTTTCAAATCATGTTCGTCTGCCAACATCGCAAAAGCAACGAGCTAAATCTTGGCGGTGCGCAGGTTAACACCCTGCCAAGACGCTATGCGCCGCCCAAGTTTGATCTGGTTCTGGAAGTAATTTCTGGCGCAGAGGGCATTCAGTTGGAGTGGCAATACAACGCCAAGCTGTTTACGCCGGAGCGTATTAACGGATTGGCGCAAGCTTACGCATTGCTGTTGCAGCAAATTGCCTGCGATCCTTCGCGGGCCGTCGACCACTATTCGCTGGCGCCAATGGCCGATAACCGGCAATTGCGGCAGCTCTCCGTCGGGCAGGCGATGCCGGTATGCTTGCGGCAACCTCTTTCCGATCGGCTGTTACGCGCTGCCCACCAGCATGGGGATCGCCCGGCGTTGTTCGAGGGAGAGCAGGTGTGGCATTACGATCGGCTATTGCGGCACGCCGGCCTCGTGGCGCATTGGCTGAACGCCCATACCGCTCCAGGCGCGCTCATCGCCATCGATCTTCCACGCGGCGCTCATCAAGCTATTGCGGCGCTCGGCGTGATCCTTGCCGGACGCGCCTACTTGCCGTTGGCCGAAGGATTACCGGATGCCCGCGTAGCGGCCATTGTGCGAATATCGGGTTGCGCCTGGGTTTTGAGCAATCGGGCTCACCATCGCGCCCGCTATCCGCAGACAACCCGCCTTCAGGATCTGGAGGCGCTGTTTTCTCCCTCTGCCACAGGCACAGCAACCTTCCCATCAGGCGAAGCGGAAGCACTCGCCTATGTCATTTATACATCGGGGACGACAGGTACGCCAAAAGGCGTGGCGATGGAACACGGCGCCGTCACCAATACCTTGCTGACCATGAATCAACTGTTTAACGTTTCACATCGTGACAACGTATTGGCGCTCGCCGACCTGGCCTTCGATTTATCGGTCTATGACCTGTTCGGCAGTTGGCTAGCCGGCGCATCGGTAACCGTGTTATCGCCGCACGACGCTAAAGAGCCGTCAGCATGGCTACATGCGATACGCCAGCGGAAAATCAGCATCTGGAACTCGGTTCCCGCCATCTTGCAAATGCTGGTGCAATACTGCGCACAAGAAAACATCCTGTCGCTGCCTCAACTGCGGCATATCTGGCTGAGCGGCGATCGTATCTCTCCGCGGCTGATCGCCGAAGCACATCGGCTTTGCCCCAACGCCACCATCACCAGCCTTGGCGGTGCCACCGAAGGGGCAATATGGTCAATTTATCATCCACTTACACGAGATACGCACTACAGAAACGCCATCCCCTATGGAACCGCATTGCCGAATCAAAGCATGTGGGTGTTGAATGAAAAACTCGAGCCGTGCGGTTTCGGCGTTACCGGCGACATTTATATCGGTGGCGTTGGCGTTGCCCGCGAGTATTGGCGCGATAGGCAAACCACCGCCGGCAGCTTTATTCTTCTCCCAACCACCGGAGAACGCGTGTACCGCACCGGCGATCGTGGCCGTTGGCATCGCAGCGGTTACATCGAATTCCTCGGCCGCGAAGACCAACAGGTGAAACTGCAGGGTTTTCGCGTCGAATTGGGTGACGTCGAATTCGCGCTCAAAAGCAGCGAACTGGTCGCTGAAGCGTGCGTCGTCTGTCGCGATGAAACCAGGAACGGCACACCGTATCTGGAAGCCTATTTCACATTGACCGAGGCGGGGAAAGCCAGTGTCCAGGCGGAGCAAAGAATACGCGAGCAGGTTACGGCCGCATTGCCCGCATATATGGCGCCATCCCACTATCATCTTATTGAACGTTTCCCGCTTTCACGCAACGGCAAATTGGATCGCACCTTGCTATCGCCAGGCACCGAACGGAGTCAGGCCAGCGATGTTGTTCCCGCCGCGTCCGCGGAACTCATGCTGCTACGTGAGTTGTTGGCGGATACGTTAGGCTGTGCTCCAGACAAGATCGACCCCTATGCCAGCTTCTTCAGCAATGGCGGCAGCTCGCTTTCCGGCATTACGTTTTTGGGTAACATCAAGCGCGCCCTTAATGTGGAATTAACCCTGGCGGAAATCCTTGGCTACTCACAGCTCGATAAACTTGCCGAGCGTCTGCGCGATAACGCGCCCCTGCCGTTATCGATGTTGTCCGGCGCAGCCGATCGCCCCTCTCTGCCCACCTTGTATTTGGTGCATGGTGCCGGTGGCCAGGTACATCAATATGCAAAGTGGACAAAACAACTTTACGCCTGCGCCAACATCATCACCATCGCCAGCCCGGGGTTGGCCGCGCCAGGCGCAGACGACACACTCACCCTGCAGCGATTGGCCGCCTCCCATTTGGCGGCCATACCGCGTGCCAAACGCGACACTGCCGTTATCGCCGGCTGGTCATTGGGCGGCCAATTAGCTGTCCATATGGCGGCGCAGGCGACGGAACAAGGCGCGCCCTTTGCGCATGCGGTGCTTGTCGACAGCGGTTTGCCCACCCAGCACCCCTCAGTGAATCGAGGTTTCAGCGTGGCGCAAAGTTACCTCAGCCTGTTCGACTCTCTCGGTATTGCGCGCCATTTGTGTCGGCATCAAGAAACGAACGCGATAGACAGCTTCGCCAACGAGATAAAAATGCACTATGCGCTGAATCAGAGCGTGCTTGCGGAGAAGATCACGCTGGAACATGCCGAAGCCTTTTGTTGGGCGCTGAAAAAATCCTTTGATCTGACGAATAACGCCGGCCCTCTGCCACAGATAGCGATACCGCTGACGCTTTGGCTCAGCCAGCAACGTCAGCGTAAACACCCCAATCTTGCACAACGCTGGGAGAGGCAATCCTCTCATGACGTTCACCTCAATTATTGTGCAGAAACGCATTACAGCATTTTAAACAACGCTCAACTTCTTCGAGCGCTGACGCGGATGCTGCGCGCGTTGTCCACATCATTGGAATAACGCGAGAAGATACCCCTGGCCAATCAAACCTATCGAGGCACTGATGAAATTACCCAGCAGTTGGATTTTTTTGTTCTGCTTTTACTACACATTCATGGATATTTTTTATTCGTTATTTTTTTCCGAAGACAGGAGGTTTACCAGCACAATCATTCAATCCTTTATCTTTTCAACCTTGCTAGTGGCATTTTTCTGGTATCGGAAAACTGCAAAAACCAAAAACCAATAATATAAGGAAGTCGTTATGAGAGAACTTACGATTAATGAAGTGAACTTTATCGCAGCCGCTGGGGATTTCAGCTATGCGGAACTGGGCGGGGCCGTCGCGGCCGGCGCGGTTGGTGGCGCGATGACCGGCGCCATGGCTGGCGGTGTCGGTGCCGGCCCAGGCGCTGTTGCCGGTGCCGTTATCGGTGGTGCCGCCTATACCGCAGGCAAAATGGTGGAATCCATGTTGGGTGGCAATAAACAAACATCGACGAACAATCCTGCCGACAGTAACTAATACAGGAAGATTCGTGTTCATCATATGAAAAAGTCACTTATTGTATTGTTCGCCATTTTAATTGGGCTTGTTGCTGGCACGATTGCGGATTATTTCACCCTCAATCGCTTCTTGAAATACGCCCTTATCGCCGTTGCCGTTATCGGCACGCATAAATTGCTCAATAGCGATCGCGGGCAACGCTCGGCATGATAAACGTGGCTTATTTGAAAATTTAATGATTAAGGAGCAAATATGCGCAATCTTACCTCTGAAGAATGTTCAATCATTTCCGGTGCAGGAGATCGCAGCGGTACATTGACGGTTTCCGCGGAAACGGTCGGCGCAGCGATCGGCGGTGGCATCGGCTCTATCGGTGGCGTGGCGGGCGGCGTTGTCGGCACCATTGTCGGTGGTGCTGTCGGTAACTATGTCACCGGCGATCGTGCCCCCGGCTCTGTTGGCCCATCAGGCATTCCCTGGGGCGGGAGCAACGGCGGCGGTACCATGTGGGGGAACAACAACAATACCGATTCGAACTGATCGGGGCCCTGCAAGCCACACGGCTGACCTCCCCGGTTAACGTTGGCTTCAGCGCCTAAAGCGTCATTTCATGCCAGGGTTATCGTTATGATAACCCTTTTTGTCATGGGCCCACCACAGGGTGAGCAGCGCGGTTGGCGTAGCGAAAATGTCGAGATGAAGAAGCCAGGTGAAGCGAAGCTGACGTTACCCGAGTTGAATGACTCTATCCGCAGAGGCAATCGTCGATGGACGGTGCGCAATAATCACGCGGGTAATGTTCAGTTGTGAAATAGCGCGGTTAATATGTGTTTCATTATCGAGATCCAGGTGGCTGGTCGCTTCGTCCATAAACAGAATGCTGGGGCGACGATAGAGCGCACGGGCTATCAATAAACGCTGTTTCTGTCCGCCAGAAAGGCTTCCCCCCAATTCGCCGATCAATGTTTCGTAGCCCATCGGCATGTTTTGAATATCATCATGCATATTGCAACGCCGTGCGCACGCCTCGATACGTTTCAGATCCATTTCGGCGTCAAATCCTGAAATATTTTCAGCGATAGATCCCGCCAGCAGCTTGTCATCTTGCAGCACGCAAGCGATACATTGGCGATAATTATTAACGCCAATGTTGCTGATATCCATACCATCGACCAGCACGGCCCCTTCATCCGGCGACAGCAACCCACACATTAACTTCATCAATGTGGTTTTACCCACGCCGGAGGGGCCGACAATCGCCACGCTTTCTCCCGCGGCAATGCTGAGATTCAAATCCGTGATAATGGGTTTCGCCAAACGATCATACTGGTAGCGCAGATTCCGCACCTGAAGCTCTGCGGCGTTGCCTTTTGTGAAGAGCTGACGCGCGGGCATTTGCGGTTCCGGTGACGAAAGCACAATGTCCGCCACCCTTTCATTGTGCAAGCTTAACATTCGCAGCTGAAGCATCATGTCGATCAAGCTGCTGGCACGCTCCGAGAACTGCCCACGGTAGGCGTTAAACGCGATAAACATGCCGATCGTCATTTGATTGTCTATGACCAATGCCGCGCCGAGCCAAAGGATGATCACCTGATCGCAGGTGGCAATAAACGCCCCCAAACCGCCAAACATCATGTTTAACTTGGTCAGCTTGATACCCGCATTGATCGTTTCTACGTTTAGATTCAGCCAATACTGTGAACGGGTTTCAGATAACCCCAACGCCTTTAACGTACTGATGCTATATAACGTCTCCATGAAATGAGACCCGGCCCGCGCGCCCTTCACCAACTGCTCTTCCGACAGCTGCCGATAATGTTGATAAGTCGACAACCTGAGAATGACGTATATCGCCGTAAAGCCGAGCACCACCCAAACTAACCAGCCGCCATAGAGCAGCATCATGACAAATACCCCGACAGACATGATGCCATCAATAATGCTGCTGACGATGCTGGTAGTGAAAGTCGCTCTTATCGTATCCAATGAGCCGAAACGGGATTGAATATCACCCAACTTGCGCTTCTCAAAGAAGGAAAGCGGCAATTTCATCAGATGATCAAACACTCCCGCCTTCCATTGCACGTCTATCAACGCGCCCATGACGATAGAGATCCACGAGCGCAACATGGATACGCCGGTGCGGAATAAAATAAAGAACAGCAATCCTATACATATCAGCGCTAAAAGATCATGATCGCCGGCCAAAATCACATGGTCCATGACCAACTGCGTACCAACGGGCAACAGCAGATTAACCGCTTCAATCACGATCGACAGACAGAAGATCTTTAGCAAGGCTCCCTTAAGGCCGCGCACATTGCTCATCAGCTTACGAAAGCGCAATCTGCTTTGCTGTTTGATCGGCTGAAATTCACTGTCTGGCCATAGCTCAAGCGCTACGCCGGTAAAATGCCGCGACAGTTCATGCAACTCCAGCACTTTACGGCCAAAGGCAGGATCATGGATCACCGCCCGCCCTCGGCTGACACTGACAAGCACCACGAAATGCTTCATGTCCCAATGCAGAATACAGGGCATTTTCAACGCTTTAAGCTCATCGATATTCAGCGATAACGCTCTGGATTGCAGCTTGAGGGCGCTCGCGATGTCAATCAACGCGGAGAGCGTCGCCCCGCGTGAAGAAAAGCCGTAGCGGCTGCGCAGATTAAACAGATCGATTTGCAAACCATGGTAATGGCATACCATCGCTAAACTGGCCAGCCCGCATTCCGAGGCTTCAGTTTGCAGGATCTGCGGCACTTTGCGGCGCAGCGACAAATTGAGTTTGCCCTTTAGCGCGTCTAAATAAGATTCAGTCATTGATTGGCCCCATCAGGCTGTTTTTCATATCGTAGAAAGGTGAGAACATCCATTGATATAGAGGCCTTTCTTCCAGAAACAGCGTGGATTGAGCCCGCATGCCGTTAGTGAGCTGCAACGCTTTGCCCTGGTAACTGACATGCGTTTTATCCAGGGAAACGGTCACCTTGTAAAAAGATGCCGTTTGCGCGCTGGGTTGATGCACGGGAGAACTGCTGTAAGTTGACATTTCTTGAATGGAGGCCGGTACATAAGCGATGCTTTCTATTCTGCCGGGAAACTGACCGAACTTCTCATAAGGGAAAGCGTCATAGCGAATGTTAATGCCGTCCCCCGCTGAAACATAAGGCACACTGGTGTTCGGCAACCATAAAACTAGCTGATAAATCGCGCCGTTACGTGGAATAATCTGTACCAAGCTGTCACCGCTATTGACCATCTGACCCGGCGTAACGCTGAGAGACTCAATGCGGCCATCGCTTGGGGCGTTCACGATCAATGCGCCGCTGGCATCGGCTTCCGCTAACTGCCGTTGCAAATCATTGCGCTGAAACTGGTACTGCGAAATTTGGTTATCAAAATCTGCCGCGCGCGTAACGATGTCACTTTCCAAATTCGTAATTTGCAACGACTCCTGAATGTGTTGACTATGCAAGTTTTGGAACAGACTTTGTTGTTGATAAAATGAATAGGTTTGCCCGCTAAGCTGATCTTTGGTAATCAGACCGCGTTGCTGATATTCCTTATAGGAACGCATGTTGTCCTGAGCAAATGCCACCCCCTCTCGTGCATTATCCAACAGCTGTTTGGACTGCATATGCGCCAATTCATACTGTTTTTTTTGCGCGCGTAGATTTTCCAGCGTCATACGCTTGTTGTCTTGCAACTTAAGAATGATGCTGTCGACATGTTTTAACTGGTTTTCAAGCGCCAGGCGCGTATTGGCGCTCACTTTCCCGTTATCCGTCACTCGGCTGACATCAATCTGATAAAGACGCTGGCCTTTTTTAACCACATCCCCCACTTCGACGAAGCGTTCTGAGATAAAACCCTGTTGGGGCGCAAACACGTTGACTGAGCGGGGGAAGGTGGTGATTTCACCATAAACATTAATGCGGCGTGTATAATGACTGAATATAAGAAAAGAGAGGAAAACAAGAATAAATAAAAACGATAAAAGACCAAAGCACCAGGCAGGCAAGCCGTTTATCAATAAAGCCTTACCCGCCCATTTCGCCCGCTGATGATCCGTGGCTTCCTGTCGAAACAAATCACGCATGACATCCCTTTCCAGAAATAAAATTCAAGCCAGCCTTGGCTCGTAAAATGCGGAAGCATATCGAAAAACAGCAGCAGAGATTAAAACAGATCTGTTGTTTTTAATTAGCGATATCGTAAAGATAATTATTCTCATTATGATATCGGGCGTTCCGAATAAATGCAATGTTTTTTACGCACTTACCCAGCCACATAGCCGTATATCACTATGCATATCAATAAAAAACCAATAAAGAGCCTCCTAATCAAATAACTCTATTCATTCTATCTCTCGCCATATGTAATAGGCAGCGGCGTGACCGCCGGATCGAGCAGCAATGTGGATAAACGCATCAAATCGAAACGCCTCCATGTCCACGGAATAAGGTCTCGGGGAATGGCTCCCTCTGAGTCACCTCCTAGCTTAGGGCAGTTGGCAGTTTGAGCAAAAACAAGTGATTAGACGTGAGCCGCCTCGCCGACCTGCTGTATCAGAAAGGTCAGCAGCGCGCGCGTTTTGGCCGGCAGATAGCGGCGACCGGGGTAAACGGCATACAGCTGCAGCGGCGCCGGCGGCAGTGCCAGCGGCACCTCAACCAAACGGCCATCGGCCAGAAACGGCCGGCAGCCGAGCTCGGAGAGCATGGCGAACCCCACGCCGGCCAAGGCCGCCTTCAGCGCCATCTCCCCGCTATTGACGCGATAGCGCGCATTGACCGGGACGGTAACGAAGGTTCCGTCCGGGCGGACGAACTGCCACGGCATGCCCTTCAGCGCATCCACCGTGCTGATGCAGGGCAATTGCGTGAATTGTTCAATCTCCGACAACGGCGACCACTGCGCCAGCAACGCCGGAGCGGCCACCACGATGCAGGGGAAAGACGCCAGCGGCTGCGCGACATAGTCGCTGTCGTCCAGCATGCCCCGGCTGATCATCACCGCCAGATCGACATCGTCGAGCAGCGACGTCATACCCGCCAGGTTAGTCACGCAGCTGATTTCGATCTGCGGATGCTGCAGGGCGAACGCCGCCAGCGGCTCGCCCAACAGGTATGGCCCCACTTCATTGGGCACGCACAGGCGCAGCGGCCCACGCAGCTGTTGCTGCCGTTCGCTGAGGGTTTGCGCGGTGTGTTCCAGCGACGCCAGCAGCGGCTGGGTGCGTTCATGCAACAGTTGGCCGTTCGGCGTCAGCCGCATCGAGCGAGTGCTGCGTTCGAGCAATCGCTGCTCGAGCTGGCGCTCCAGCTGAGAGATATAGCGGCTGACGTTGGAGGTCGGCATCGCCAGCGCCCGCGCCGCCCCGACGAAGCTGCCTTGCTCCACCACCGCCACGAAGATGCGTAACAGGTTTAAATCCAATTTATCGCGCATGATTATCCCTGATTTGATAACAAACCATGCCATTTCTACCATCTAATCCCGATCAACGCCAAGCGCTACACTGCCGGCCTGACTCTGCAACCGATAGATGCTTATGACACCCACGAGAAAGCTGACGGCGATAGCGCTGGTCATCGCCTTTATTCAGTTCACCAACGCACTGGAATACATGGTATTCAACCCGATATTCCTCTACATGGCCGCCGACTTTTCCGTGCCCGTCAGTTACGCCGGCTATGTCAGCGCGGCCTATACGCTGGCGGCGGTGATTTCCGGCATCGGCGCATTTTTCTGGATCGGCGGCGTTGAGAAGCAGCGCTTTCTGATGCTCAATGTCACGCTACTGGGCGTGACCACCTTATTGATCGCCACAACCCAGCAGTTTTACTGGCTGTTAGCGCTGCGGCTGCTGGCCGGGCTGTTGGGCGGCACCACGATGGGCGTCGGGATCGGCTTGCTGCTCAACGCCGCGCCGGCCGCGCTGCACGGCAGAATGCTGGCGACGGTGATCGCGTCTTTTTCGCTGGTGAGCATTGTCGGCATGCCGGGCATGCTGTACCTGTGCGAAGTGGCAAGCTGGCACGTTGCGCTGGCGGCTATCGGCGGGCTGTGTCTGCTGGCGGCGGTGTTGGTGGCGCTGTTCGTTCCCAGGGATGCGCCGCAGCCACAGGCTGCCGCGCCCGTCACGCTCGATCGCCGGTTGTTGCTGTTCGCCGCCGCCGCCGGCCTGACGCAGTTCAGCCCAATGCTGCTGATCCCGGTGCTGGCGCCGCTGCTCACCCAGCGGTTACAGGTGGTAGACGCGCATTTGTCCTGGCTATTTTTCATCGGCGGCGTGGCCGGTTATCTGGCGACCGTGCTGGCAGGCCGCTGGCTGCAACGCTTTGGTGCCGTGACGCTGACGGTGGGCGCCACGCTGTTGCTGCTGGGCAGCCTGTGGCTGGTGGCGCGCGGTGGCGATCGCGGTGAACTGTTCATGGTCGCGTTTCTCGCGGCGGCCTATGCGCGGCTGGTGGCGATCTCTTCCCTGAGCATGCGCTGGCCGGACAATCGGCAACGCGCCGCCTTCGGCGTACTGCAAACCGCCCTGATACACCTGAGCGCCACGGTGGCCTTCTTGCTCTCCTCCACGCTGCTGAGCGGCGGCCTCACCCCGCTCAGTTTGCAACGTCTGTTATGGCTGTGCGCGCTGAGTGCCGTCGCCGTCGCACCGCTCAGCGTTTGGCTGCAGGCGCGGCTGTGTCAGCGCGACGCCTCATAAACCACCTTACCATTCACATAGGTGCGATAAATGTTGCGATCGTCTCCCAGGGTCATCAGCACGAACCCTTGCTCCGCAGACGTGGCGCTGTTGGCGTAGCGCAACTGCTGCAGCGGCGTGACCGCCGGATCGAGCACCACGAAATCCGCCTCTTTGCCGACGTTGAAGTTGCCGATTTTGTCGTCCAGCGACAGCGCGCGGGCACCGCCCAGGGTGGCATGATAGAACGCTTCTACGGCGGCGAGCCGGTAATGCTGCAGTTGGCCGACCTTGTACGCCTCACCCAGCGTGCGTAGCATATTGAAGGTGGTGCCGGCCCCTACGTCGGTGCCGATACCGAGCTTCACCCGCTTGCGCCAGGCCTGCTGCAGGTCAAACAGCCCGCTGCCGAGAAACAGGTTGGAGGTGGGGCAAAAGGCGATTGCCGAGCGGGTCTCGCACAGGCAGTCCCACTCCTGCTCCTCCAGGTGCAGGCAGTGGGCGAACACGCTTTTACCGCCGGTCATGCCGTAGCGATGGTAAACGTCCAGATAGCTTTGGTTCTGCGGGAACAGCGATTTTACCCAGGCCACTTCCTGCGGATTCTCGCTCAGGTGCGTCTGCAGCCAAACGTCGGGGAATTCTTCGCGCAGCCGCTGCACCTGCGCCAGCAACGCCGGCGTACTGGTGGGCGCAAAGCGCGGCGTAATGGCGTAACCGAGGCGGCCTTTGCCGTGCCAGCGTTCGATCAGTTCACGCGTTTGGCGGTAACTCTGCTCCGGCGTTTCCAGCAGCGCCTCCGGCGCATGGCGATCCATCATCACCTTACCGGCGATCAGGCGCATGTTCAGCGCTGCCGCCTGGCTGAACAGCGTATCGACCGACTGCGGATGCACGGTGCCGAACACCAGCGCGGTGGTGGTGCCGTTGCTCAACAACTCCCGCAGAAAGAAGGCCGACATCGCATCGGCGTGCTGCTCGCAGCCGTAACGGCTTTCGGTCGGGAAGGTGTAATTGTTTAACCAGTCCAGCAGTTGATCGCCATAGGCGCCAATCATTTCGGTTTGCGGATAGTGGATATGGGTATCGATAAACCCCGGTACGATCGGTTTGTCGCGATACTCCGTGACCGCGAAGCCCGGTGGCAGCAGCGCCTCGCCCTGCTGCCAGCTGCCGAACCAGACGATGACGCCGTCGTTCAGCAGCAGCAAACCGTCGGGAACATGCCGCAGGCGTTCCTCGAGCTGTTGCGGCGCCTCCACACAGGCGGCGATATCAAAAAAATTGCCACGAATAGCCGTGGTGAATTGCAGTGCCATTATTTTCTTCCTTGTGACGGCCGGCCAAGCCCACCCGCGTAATAACTTGCGATGATGAAACAAGGCCTTTTTTACCCAAACATAAAGACCGGATTAAGCATAGCAAGCCGTGTGCCAACAGGCGGTCATAAAATATATTTTTATTTAAAAACAGATTGATACTAATTCAACCAAAGAAAACCAACCGATGAAAAAGAATAAAACGCGTGGCGGTCTTCAACGGCAGACGAATAGCAACCGTTTGCTTGCCGAAATAACACCGCGCCGCTGCACCTTTATTGGGCAAGCGGATAATTTCGCGGCCGTGACGTTTATTCCAACACGATGCAAAGCGGTCTGGCCCATTCCGCAGGCCACCCGACAAACTTGAAACGATAACCATTCTCAATTATCATCCGCGCATCTTTTTGACCAGCAATGCGAAAACCATGTCCGCCACCGCTTCCGCCCCGCACACCGCGCTGTCGCGCCTTTACGCCACCCATCATGCCTGGTTGCAGGGATGGTTGCGCAGGCGGCTGGGCTGCGCGTTCGACGCGGACGATGTGGTGCAGGACACCTTCATGCGCCTGCTGAAAAGCGACGCCGCGGCGACCCTGCGCGAGCCGAAAGATTTTCTGGTCACCGTCGCCAAGCGGGTGATGGTCGATCTGTTCCGCCGCAGAACGCTGGAACGCGCCTATCTGGAGATGCTGGTGCTGATCCCGGAAGGCTACGCCCCGTCGCCGGAGCAGCGCCAGAGCCTGCTGGAAAGCCTGCAGCAGATCGACGCCATGCTCGATGGCCTGGGGCCGAAGGTAAAACAGGCCTTTCTGTTGTCGCAGCTCGACGGTCTGGGCTATGCGGACATCGCCGCGCGCCTCGGCGTGTCGGTCAGTTCGGTTAAAAAATACATGGCCAAAGCCACCGAGCATTGCCTGCTGTTCAGCCTCGAAAACGACATTTATTCATGAGCAACGCCATCACCCCCGAGCAGCGCCAGGCGCTGAAAATGGCCGCACACTGGTATGCCCTGCTGTGCGATGAGCACGTCACCGAACGCCAGCGCCAACAATGGCAAGCCTGGCACCAGCAGCATGACGATCACCGCTGGGCCTGGCAGCGCGTCGAAGCGCTGCAGAGTCAGTTGCAGGGCGTGCCGGGCAAGTTCAGCTACCGTGCGCTCGATCGCGCCGACCGCCAGTCGGCGATCGATCGCCGCACCCTGCTGAAGAGTCTGCTGTTGCTGCTCGGCGTGGGCGGCGGCGGATTCTTCTACCAGTCGCCGCTCGGCCGGGAGCTGCGCGCCGACTACCGCACCGCTACCGGCGAAATCAAACCCATTGTGTTAAGCGACGGCACCCAGCTGGTGTTGAACACCGCCAGCGCGGTAGACGTGCATTACGACGATCGCCAACGGTTGATCCGCTTGCACGCCGGAGAAATCAGCCTGGTGACCGGACGCGATCCCCGGCCGCTGTGGGTACAAAGCCCGCAGGGGGCGATGCGCGCGCTCGGCACCCGTTTTTTGGTGCGCGAGAGCGACGGCGAAACTCGCCTGGCGGTGCTGGAACACGCGGTCGAGGCGCAGCTGGCGCAAGACGCGCAACAAAAGCGCCGGGTGAACGCCGGAGAACAGATCAGCTTCAGCACCACGGCCTTCAGCGACAAACAACCGGCCACGACGGAGGACGGCTGGCTGCGCGGCGTGTTGAGCGTCAGCCAGTGGCGGCTGGACCGGGTGATCGCCGAACTGGCGCGCTACCGGCGCGGCCACCTGAGCTGCGATCCGGCCGTCGCCGGCCTGCGCGTCAGCGGCAGTTTCCCGCTCAACGATACCGATCGCGCCCTCGCCCTGCTCAGCCAGACCCTGCCGGTGCGCCTGCAGAGCTTTACCCGCTATTGGCTGCAAATCGTCCCTGCCTGAATCTTTTTAAATAAAAATGATAAAAAATCGCATTCTTGATTGTCCCTTTTGCTTCGCTCATCCGACTCCCAGGAAAACACTGCAGCAATAAATAAAAAATGATTCAGGAGAAGGTATGAACAACGCTTGGGGAAAGGTCGCTCCGGCTTCGCTTTGGGGAAAACGGGCCACGCCGCTGGCCGTGGCCATTGGCTTGGTCTTCGCTGCACCGCAGATGGCGAGCGCCGCCAGCGCCGCTGCCGCCTATCACATTCCGGCCGGTGAGCTGGACGGCGCGCTGAACGCGTTCGCCGCGCGCGCCGGCATCGCGCTCTCGGTGGACGGCACGCTGACCGCCGGTAAACGTTCGCCGGGCCTGAGCGGCAGCTACGGCGTCGATGACGGCCTGAACGCCCTGCTGGCGGGCAGCGGCCTGCAGGCTAAAGCGCTCGGCAACAACGGTTACACGCTGGCCAAACTGCCGCAGCCACAGAAGGAAGAGGACATCACCGTGGTCGGCGACTGGTTGGCGGAAGGCCGCCAGATCGACGTGTTCGAACATCCCGGTGCACGCGACGTAGTACGCCGAGAAGACTTCGTCAAAACCGGCACCACCACCGTGCGCGAAGCGTTGAACCGAGTGCCGGGCGTAGTGGCGCCGGAGAACAACGGCACCGGCAGCCATGACATGGCGCTGAACTTCGGCATTCGCGGCCTCAATCCGCGCCTCGCCAGCCGCTCCACCGTGCTGATGGACGGCATCCCAGTGCCCTTCGCCCCTTACGGCCAGCCGCAGCTGTCGCTGGCGCCGATCTCGCTCGGCAATATGGACGCGATTGACGTGGTGCGCGGCGGCGGTGCGGTGCGCTACGGGCCGCAGAGCGTCGGCGGCGTGGTTAACTTCGTCACCCGCGCCATCCCGAAAACCTTCGGCATGGAGGCCGGCATGCAGGGGCAGCTCAGCCCGACCTCGCGCCAGGATCACCCGAAAGGCACCGGCAACCTGATGATCGGCGGCACCGCCGACAACGGCTTCGGCGCGGCGCTGCTCTACTCCGGCACCCGCGGCAGCGACTGGCGCGAGCACAGCGCGACCAAGATTGACGACGTGATGCTGAAAAGCCGCTACGCCCCGAACGAGGTGCACACCTTCAACAGCCTGCTGCAATACTACGAAGGCGAAGCGGACATGCCGGGCGGCCTGAGCCGGGCGGACTACAACGCCAACCCATTCCAGTCGACGCGCCCGTTCGACAAGTTCTGGGGCCGCCGCCAGTTGGCCAACTTCGGCTATCAGTATCAGCCGGATCAACAGCATAAGTTCGACGTGCAGAGCTTCTACACCTATACCCTGCGCAGCGGCTATCTGGATCAGGGTAAAAACCTGACGCTGTCGCCGCGCGAATACTGGGTACGCGGCGTGGAACCGCGCTACAGCCAGAGTTTCCGCTGGGGCGATTCGGCGCATGAGGTCGGCGTCGGCTACCGCTACGTCAGCGAATCCACCCACGAGCTACGCTACACCAGCAAGGCCAGCACCGGCAGGCTGCCGTCCACCGCCAGCCCGTACGATCGCGACACCCAGTCCGGCACCGAGGCGCACGCCTTCTATATCGACGATCGCATCGACATCGGCGACTGGACTATCACGCCGGGCATGCGCTACGAGTACATCAAGTCGTATCAGAACAACTACATCAAGAACAACCGCCTCGACGTTAGCTATAACGCGCCGCTGCCGGCGTTGAACGTGATGTATCACCTGAACGAATACTGGAACCTGTACGCCAACACCGAAGGCTCCTTCGGCACCGTGCAATACAGCCAGATGGGCAAAGCGGTCGACAGCGGCAAGATTGAACCGGAGAAGGCGCGCACCTGGGAGCTGGGCACCCGCTACGCCGGCGATGCGCTGACCGGCGAGATCGGGCTGTTCCTGATCAACTTCAACAACCAGTACGACTCCAACCAGGTGACCGACAGCGTGACCGCGCGCGGCAAAACCCGCCACGCCGGGCTGGAAGGCAGCCTGCGTTACGATCTGTCGCAGCTGACGCCGAAACTGGACGACCTGACCGCCTACGCCAGCTACGCCTACGTCAACGCCACCATCCGCGAAGACGGCGGCTACAAGGGCAACCAGGTGCCGTTCTCGCCGAAGCATAAAGGCACGCTGGGGCTGGACTACACGCCGGGCAACTGGGCGTTTAATCTTAACGGCGAGTTCCAGTCCAGCCAGTTCGCCGACAACGCCAACACCGTGGCGGAAAGCGCCGACGGCAGCACCGGCCGCATTCCCGGCTATATGCTGTGGGGCGTGCGCGCCGCCTATGATTTCGGCCCGGAAATGGCCGGTCTGAATCTGGGCGTCGGGGTGAAAAACCTGTTCAACCACGAGTATTTCACCCGCGCCTATGACGACAACAACAAAGGTCTGTACATCGGCCAGCCGCGCACGATCTATCTGCAAGGTTCGGTGAAGTTCTGATCTTCAGCGGCGGGTGCGGTTAACCGTGCCCGCCGCCTTTCCCATCAACGTGACGATGTCACATAAAACCGCTCCTCCGCGCCGCCGCAACGGCGAAAAATAAGTCGCTTCTGACGCCAATACGCGTAGTATCGACGATCCGCCCCGATTTATGGGCGCGGATTTTTTGCCGTTCTGGCCTGAAAATCGAGGGAATAAGATGAATCATAATGACCTTTCTCAGTGCCGCGTGGACACCGACCGTTTGTTGATTGCCCCCTTTACCGCAGCAGACGCCGACGATGTTTACCAGGCGATCACCCCCACTCTGACGCGCTTTATGACCTTTGAGCCGGAAGCGTCACCGGAAGATTTCGCCAACGTCTGGCAAGGCTGGCTGCCGCTGATGCGCGAAGGCGAAGAAGTGATCTTCGTCGCCCGCCGGCGCGAAGACCGAGAGTTCGTCGGCGTCGGCGGCGCACACAACCTGCGCAGCCACACCCCGGAGCTGGGCATCTGGGTCAAAGAGAGCCTGCATGGCCAGGGTTACGGCCGCGAAATCGTTGAGAGCATCGCGCGTTGGGTCAGCGAACGCTTTCAGCCGCAGCACCTTATCTACCCGGTGGCCGAACAGAATACCGCCAGCCGCCGCCTCGTCGAGTCGCTGGGCGGCGTGCTGGCCGGCCGTTGCGAACGCGTCAAGTATGACGCCGTAGTGTACCACTTACCGCCTCAGCGCTAATCAGCATCGGGCCGCCGGCCCGGTGTGACCTTTTTTGCTTTCCGCCGTGATAACCGCTGCCACTGCCTGCGGGTTTGTGCTAATGATAGAGGCATGTAGGGTAAAAACAGTTGAGGAACAGCAACATGATTATTTTTGTTACCGGCGCCACCTCCGGTTTCGGCGAAGCCATTGCGCGCCGTTTTATCCGTGAAGGCCACCAGGTGATCGCCGCCGGGCGCCGCCTTGAGCGTCTCGAAGAGCTGCAGGACGAATTAGGGCAAGCGCTGCACATCGTGCGGCTCGACGTGCGCAACCGCGCCGCCATTCAACAGGCGATCGAAGCACTGCCGGCCGAGCTGCGTCAGATCGACGTGCTGGTGAACAACGCTGGGCTGGCGCTGGGGCTGGAGCCGGCGCACAAGGCCAACGCCGATGACTGGGAAACCATGATTGACACCAACGCCAAAGGGCTGGTGAACATGACGCGCGCGCTGCTGCCGGCCATGGTCGAACGCAACGTCGGCCATGTGATCAACATCGGCTCCACCGCCGCCAACTGGCCTTACGCCGGCGGCAACGTGTACGGCGCCACCAAGGCGTTCGTCAAACAGTTCAGCCTGGGCCTGCGTGCCGATCTGCACGGCACGCGCATCCGCGTGACCGATATCGAGCCGGGCCTGGTGGGCGGCACCGAGTTTTCCAACGTGCGCTTCAAGGGCGATGACGGCAAGGTCAATAAAACCTACGAAGGCGCCGATGCGCTGACGCCGGAAGACATCGCCGAGTCGGTGTTCTGGGTCGCCACGTTGCCGGCGCGCGTCAACATCAACACGCTGGAAATGATGCCGGTCAGCCAGTCCTTCGCCGGGCTGAACATCCACCGCGGCGCCTGATCCCTGGCGGCGGGAGGCGACTCCCGCCCTGTTTCCTCAGGCCGCGCGCCAGCCGGAAACGATGATCAGCATGCCCACCAGCGCCACCCCGGCGCCCACCCAGTCCAGCGCAGACAGCTTCACCCCATCCACCACCCGCAGCCACAGCAGCGCCGTCGCCACATACACGCCGCCATAGGCCGCGTAGACTCGCCCGCTGGCCGCCGGATGCAGTGTCAACAGCCAGACAAACAGCATCAGGCTTAATGCCGCCGGCAGCAGCAGCCAGGCGCTGCCCTGCTTCTTGAGCCACAGGTAAGGCAGGAAACAGCCGATAATTTCGGCGAGCGCAGTGGCGAAAAACAACAGCGTGGTTTTTAACATCGGTCGCAGTTTTCTCTCGATAAAGTAAACGAATCGGCGCTTGGCTGGTGAATTCCAGGAACGCAGTGGTATATTTGTCACCACGCCTGCGGGCGAGGTAACGCCAGTGCCGCCATCATCAGGCGCACTCACTCATAAGGATGAAACGATGAAAACATTTTCGACCCAACGACTGCTGCGCGGGATGCTGCCGGTCGCCATGCTGGCCGTTATGGGCGCCTGGCAGGCGCCGGCGCTGGCCGCCACCTGCACTCAGGGCAGCACCTGCGTCACCGTCGATGGCAAAGGCAGCGGCGCGATGAGCACCGAAGAAGCGCGCCAGAGCAAAGAGCAGTGGAATGATACCAAAACCCTGCGCCACAAGGTTAACACTCGCGTCGAGAAAGAGTTCGACAAGGCCGATCGCGCCGCGGATGACGAAGACCGTTGCAACGACAGCAACAACGTCAACGCCTACTGGGAACCGGACACCCGTAAATGCCTGGATCGCCAGACCGGCCGTCGGATTAATCCTTAATCCGCCTGCGGCGGGCGGGCAAGCGTGAAACCCGGTCGCCGTTGCTGCTATCCTGTTACAGGAAGTCCATTGTCTAAAAGGATGACGTGATGAAAAAAACGCTGATATTAACCGCTGTGTTGCTGGCCGGCGCCCCGCTGGCGGCACTGGCCTCCTGCGAAAGCGTGAAAGCGGACATTTCGCAAAAAATCGTCAATAACGGCGTACCGGAGTCCGGCTTCAAACTGGAGATCGTGCCCAACGATCAGGCCGATCAAGCGGGTGGCCAGGTGGTCGGCCACTGCGAAAACGACACCCAGAAGATCGTCTATACCCGCCTGAACAACGGCGACGATCGCGGTGACGCGGCGCAGACCGGCTCCAGCCAGGATACCTCCAACACGCAGTAAGCCACACCGGCTATCCCGGGCGCTCTGCAGCAGCGCCCTTTCCTTCTCCCTTACGCCTGCTCCGCCTCTTCTTCTTCGCCCTGCGGCCGACAACGCGCCGGGATCAGCATCGCCGCCGCCAGCGCCAGCAACGACACCAACGCCGACACCAGAAATACCCAATGCAGCGAAGCCGCCACCTGCTGGGTCAAGTGCGCCAGCGCCTCGCTCCCCATGCTCTGGCGCACCGCCGGTTCCATCAGACGCTGCACCGGATCGTCAATCTCCGGCAAACGCCACTGCAGGTTGAGATTCAGCGTCGCGCCCAGAATAGCGGTGCCGATGGCCGAGCCCACCATGCGGGTAAACACCGTACAGGCGGTGGCGATGCCGCGAATGCTGTAATGCGCCGCGTTCTGCACCGAAACCAGAAACGTGGTGTTGCACAACCCCATACCGGCGCCGACCATAAACGCCGCCACCCGGCCCCACAGCAGGCCGCCCGCCGGCTGCAACAGCAGCAATATCAGGCCGCCCGCCACCAACAGCAGCGCCCCCAGCAGCGCCGTGGCGCGATACGAGGTCATCAGCATCAAACGGCCGCTCAGCGTGCTGGCCAGCGGCCAACCGATCGACATCAGGGCCAGCGTGGTGCCCGCCTCCAGCGGCGAGCCGCCCATCACGCCCTGAATGAAGGTGGGCAGGAAAGCGCTGATGCCCATCATCGCCGCACCGATCACCAGCCCGCCGATGTTGCCGGCGACGATCACCCGGCTTTGCCACAGCGCCAGCGGGAACAACGGTTCGACCGCACGCCGCTCCTGGCGGACAAGCAGCGCCAGCGACGCCGCCGCCAGCGCAAACAGCGGCGCCACCCACCATCCCAGACTTTCCATCTGCAACAGCGCCAATAGCAGCGCCGAAACGAACAGCGTCAGCCAGGCGGTGCCCGCCAGATCCAGCGCGTGCCGCCGCAGCTGCTGATGTGCCGGCAGATAGCGCCAGAGGAAGAACATCGCCAGCAAGCCGATCGGCAGGTTAACCCAGAACACCAGCGCCCACGGCAGATGCTGGACGATAAACGCCCCCAACAGTGGGCCGATGATCGCCGACACGCCCCATACGCTCGACAGGTAGCCCATCACCTTCGGCCGCTCGGTGGCGCTGTAGATGTCGCCGATGATGGTGGACGCGATCGGCATGATGGCGCCGGCGCCCAACCCCTGCAACAGACGAAAGCCGATCAGCCAATACATGTCGGGGGCGAAGCCGCACAGCACCGATCCCAGCAGGAACAGCGTGGCGCCGAAGAAGAACACCCGCTTGCGGCCGTAGAGATCCGCCAGCCGCCCGTAGATGGGGATGGTGATCGCCTGCGCCAGCAAATAGACCGCGAATACCCACCCCAGCAGCGAGAAGCCGCCGAGGTCACCGATAATGGTGGGCATGGCGGTGGCGACGATGGTGGCTTCGATCGCCGACATGAACATCGCCAGCATACAGGCGATCAGAATCAGCGGCCGGTGGGCGATGGGTGCGGGTGAAACGTTATTTGTCATGGCGTTATGCAGCTTTCCTGGCGTTTTTATTTTCTCTGAGTATATCAGCAAGCGCCTGCGCCGAGTCTATCCGCCCTCACATCCTGTCTTTGCCGGCGGCGAATCGCACCATTTGGACTCATTGTTACGGCGTAACGTTATGCGGCGGATTTTTTTCACTTTCCATGCATCCCAGCGCTGACGCGGGCTGAGGCGCAGATCGGCGTAAACTCAATCACCTGATTTTGTTCATAAAACTTGGCACGACCAACGACAGGGTGCTATACCTTCCCTAGCCGACGCCTTTGGGCTTCGTGCTTTCTCGGGTTTAAATATCAGTATCTTATGCTGATTAACTCACGTATTGAGCCTACGTTCAGCACGCTGTGCCGAACGCACCCTTCGCTCAATGTCGCTAACCTCATGCGAAACGCCCGTTTTGTACCGCCACGCCCGCCGGGCCGTGGGTAACAATCAGAGCGGAATGCGCCGTCTCGTCGGCCGCTCCGCGCAACGGAGGACGCAACATCATGCACAAGTCAGCGCCATACCGGCGCCTGCTCCTCGGGAGCCTGCTGTTTATCGCCGTCATCGCGCTGCTGGTTTACGGCATCGGTTGGGACACCCTCAAGTCGCGCCGGGAAGATTTGATCTACCTCGGCCAGCAACACATGTTCCTGGTGGCCTGCTCCATGCTGCTGTCGCTGCTGGTCGGCATTCCCAGCGGCATCCTGCTGAGCCGCCCCTTTGCCCGCCGCTGGGCGGAACACGTGATGCAGATCTTCAACGTCGGCAACACCCTGCCGCCGCTGGCGGTGCTGGCGCTGGCGATGGTAATCATCGGCATCGGCGATCGGCCGGCGGTAGTGGCACTGTTCCTCGCCTCGCTGCTGCCCATCGTGCGCAATACCTATGCCGGCCTGCGTTCGGTGCCGCCGGCGCTGGTCGAGGCCGCCAACGGTATTGGCATGACCGCCGGGCAGCGACTGCGGCAGGTTGAACTCCCTAACGCGCTACCGGTGATCTTCGCCGGGGTGCGCATCGCGATGGCGATTAACGTCGGCACCGCGCCGCTGGCGTTTTTGATCGGTGCCAGCAGCTACGGCGAGCTGATCTTCCCCGGCATCTACCTGAACGACTTCCCGACGCTGATCCTCGGCGCCGCCGCCACCGCGCTGATCGCCCTGCTGCTCGATCTGGCGCTGGCCGGTCTCGGCCGCCGGCTCAGCCCGCACACCGCATCCTGATGGGAGAAACGCGATGACTCGATGGTTACAACGACTCCGCCACGCGCTGCTGCTCTCCTTGCTGATGACCGGCGCGGCCGCCTGGGCCGCCCCGCTGACGCTGGCGAGCAAGAACTTTACCGAACAGCGCATTCTGTCGGCAATCACCGTGCAATACCTGCGGGCCAAAGGTTTTCAGGTCGAACCCAAGACCAATCTGGCCACGGTGATCACCCGCAACGCGATGATCAACAAACAGATCGACATGACCTGGGAATACACCGGCACCTCGCTGATCATCTTTAACCACATCAATAAGCGCATGTCGCCGCAGGAAACCTACGACACGGTGAAAAAGCTCGACGCCAAACTCGGGCTGGTTTGGCTGCAGCCGGCGGACATGAACAACACCTACGCCTTCGCCATGCAGCGACAGCGCGCGGAAAAAGAGCAGATCCGAACGATGTCGCAGCTGGTGGCCAAAGTGGAGCAGGTGCGTAAAACCGACCCTAAACACAACTGGCTGCTGGGGCTGGATCTGGAGTTCGCCGGCCGCTCGGACGGCCTGAAGCCGATGCAGGCCCTGTACGACATGCCGCTCGATCGCCCGCAAATCCGCCAGATGGACCCCGGCCTGGTCTACAACGCCATTCGCGACGGCTTCGTCGACGCCGGGCTGGTGTACACCACCGACGGTCGGGTGAAAGGGTTCGATCTGCAGGTGCTGGAAGACGACAAAGGCTATTTCCCGAGTTATGCGGTCACGCCGGTGGTGCGCGCCGACGTGTTGCAAAACACGCCGGGGCTGGAAGCGGCGCTGAACACGCTGTCGAAACAGTTCAATAACCAGGTCATCACCGAGCTTAACGCCAAGGTAGATATCGACTACCAGACGCCGCAACAGGTCGCCGACGCGTTCCTCAAGCAGCGCGGCCTGATTTAGGAGACATGATGAATACCTTACTTTACGCCTGGCAAAACTGGGCCTATATCGCCGGATTGACGCTGGAACACCTGCTGCTGGTCGGCGTCGCCGTCGGCCTGGCGATCCTGATCGGCGTGCCGCTCGGCGTGCTGATTGTCCGCCACAAATGGTTGGCGACGCCGGTGCTGAGCCTGGCCACGCTGGTGCTGACCGTGCCCTCCATCGCCCTGTTCGGGCTGATGATCCCGCTGTTTTCCTTAATCGGCCACGGCATTGGCTACGTACCGGCGATCACCGCGGTGTTCCTCTACTCGCTGCTGCCGATCGTGCGCAATACCCACACCGCGCTCGACAACCTGCCCGGCGGGCTGCGCGAAGCCGGCCGCGGCATCGGCATGACGTTCTGGCAACGCCTGCGCTGGGTAGAGATCCCGGTGGCACTGCCGGTGATTTTCGGCGGCATTCGCACCGCCGTGGTGATGAATATCGGCGTGATGGCGATAGCCGCAGTGATCGGCGCCGGCGGCCTTGGCCTGCTGCTGCTCAACGGCATCAGCAGCAGCGACATCCGCCAGTTGATTACCGGCGCCGTGATGATCAGCCTGCTGGCGATCGTCCTCGATTGGTTATTGCACCGCTTGCAAATTGCGCTAACGCCCAAGGGGATCCGTTCATGATTAAATTGGAAAATCTGACCAAACAGTTCATGCAGAAGAACGGCACACCGTTCAACGCCGTCGACAACATCAATCTGGACGTGCCGGAAGGCGAAATCTGCGTGCTGCTCGGCCCTTCCGGCTGCGGCAAAACCACCACGCTGAAGATGATCAACCGCCTGATCGAACCCACCGGCGGCACCATTCTGATCAACGGCGAGGACACCAGCGCGCTGGATACGGTCAGCCTGCGCCGCAAAATCGGCTACGTCATCCAGCAGATCGGTCTGTTCCCCAACATGACCATCGAGGAGAACATCACCGTAGTGCCGCGCATGCTGGGTTGGGACAAAAAACGCTGCCACGATCGCGCCGAGGAGCTGATGAGCATGGTGGCGCTGGATCCCAAGCGCTTTTTGCACCGCTACCCGAAAGAGATGTCCGGCGGGCAGCAACAGCGCATCGGCGTGATCCGCGCGCTGGCCGCCGATCCGCCGGTGCTGCTGATGGATGAGCCCTTCGGCGCGGTAGACCCGATCAACCGCGAAACCATCCAGAACGAGTTTCTCGACATGCAGCGCCAGCTGAAAAAGACCGTGATGCTGGTCAGCCACGACATCGACGAAGCGCTGAAGCTCGGCGATCGCATCGCGGTGTTCCGTCAGGGCAAAATCGTGCAGAACGCCAGCGCCGATGAGCTGCTGGCGCGCCCGGCGAACGACTTCGTCGCGTCCTTTGTCGGCCAGGATCGCACGCTGAAGCGCCTGCTGTTGGTGCAGGCCGGCGACGTGGCCGATCAACAGGAAACGGTGACGGTGCGCCGGGAGACGCCGCTAGTGGAGGCGTTCGGTCTGATGGACGATATCGACGCCCGCTCGGTGACAGTGGTGGATGCCGACGGCAAACCGTTGGGATACGTCAAACGCCGTGAGGCACGCGGCGCGCCCGGGGTCTGCGCCGACAGCCTGCACCGTTTCCGCGTCACCGCCCGTGCGGAGGAGAACCTGCGCGTGGTGCTGTCGAAACTGTACGAGCACAACACCTCCTGGATGCCGATCGTCGATGAAGACGGCCGCTACAGCGGCGAAATCTCGCAGGATTATATCGCCGACTACCTCAGCTCCGGCCGCACGCGCCGGGTGTTGACGCCGCAATAACCCCCGCCGGGGCGCTCGCCGCCCCGCCTATGCCGCAGTTTGCTAAAGATTCACTGGTCATCGGCCGGAGCGCCAAGCACAATGCGCTGATGACCCTTTGATTTTTCTCACGACGCCGCCCACGCATGAAAAGATTGGTCCACCTGCACCACTATCGCGCCCTGCTGCGCAGCCTGCTTATCGCCGTGTTTATCGGCGTCGCCGCCGCCCTGGCGGTGTGGCTGTTCCACCGTTCGATGATTGGCCTCGAGTGGCTGCTGCTCGGCAATGCCGACGGCAGCCTGGTGGCCGCCGCCGCCGCGCTGCCCGGCTGGCGACGCGCGCTGACGCCCGCGCTGGGCGGTCTGGCGGCGGGCCTACTGCTGTATATTCACCAGCGCTACCGCCACCAGCGTCCGGCGGCGCCCACCGACTATATGGAAGCGATTGAGACCGGCAACGGCAAGCTGGATACCGGCGCCAGTCTGGTGAAGTGTCTGGCGTCGCTGCTGGTGGTGTCGAGCGGCAGCGCCATCGGCCGCGAAGGCGCGATGATCCTGCTGGCGGCGCTGGTGGGCTCGTTGTTTGCCCAGCGCTTTACGCACGAGAAAGAATGGAAACTGTGGGTGGCCTGCGCTGCCGCCGCCGGGATGGCCAGCGCCTATCATGCGCCGCTGGCGGGCAGCCTGTTTATCGCCGAGATCCTGTTCGGCACCCTGATGCTGGCCTCGCTCGGCCCGGTGGTGATCGCCGCAGTGAGCGCCCTGCTGATGACCAACCTGCTCAACGGCGGCCAGGCGCCGCTCTACCTGGTGACGCCGCTATCCGCCCCTCTGCCGACACAATACCTGCTGATGGCGCTGGTCGGCGTGGTGGCCGGCGCCGGCGGGCCGCTGTTTTTATGGCTGATGACCGCCACCGGCCGCGCGTTCCGATCGCTGCGGTTGAAGCCGCCGTTGCAGCTGGCGTTGGGCGGCCTGATCGTCGGGCTGCTTTCGCTGCTGTTCCCACAGGTGTGGGGCAACGGTTACAGCGTGGTACAGGCGCTGCTGATTGCGCCACCGGGGGTGTTGCTGCTGGGGGCGATCCTGGTATGTAAACTGTTGGCAATCCTTGCCAGCAGCGGGTCGGGCGCACCCGGCGGGGTCTTCACCCCGACGCTGTTCGTCGGCGCCGCGCTCGGCTCGATCATCGGTCAGCTGTTTGGCCTGTGGCCGGGCATGGATGCGGCGGTGCCGCTGCTGCTGGCGCTGACCGGCATGGCTACCCTGCTGGCCGCCACCACCCATGCGCCGATCATGGCGGCGCTGATGGTGTTTGAAATGACCGGCGAATACGCGCTGCTGCCCGGCATTCTGCTGGCCTGCGTGATCGCCACCACCGTGTCGCGCGGCCTGCGACCGGTGTCGGTGTACCACACGGCGCCGCCGCCCAAACGCGAGGCTTAGAACTCACCCTGCTGCAATATTTTCCTGAACTGCGGGCACTGCAGGTGCTCGGGTTCAGGACAATCGACCATGTGCCGCAGCCCGTCGCGCACCTGCATCAGGCGCTGGATATGGCGATCAAGCTCATCCGCCCGCGCCGCCAGCAGCCCGCGATCGATCGCGATTTGGCCCCGTTCGTCAAACAAGGCACTCATCTCATCCAACGTAAAGCCGGCCAGGCGCGCGAGCGCAATCAGCCGCAGTTGATCGAGCACCCCGGCGGCGTATTGACGGCGCAAACCGTGGCGGCCTATCGACGCAATCAGCCCCTTTTTCTCGTAATGCCGCAGCGCAGAAGGCGCGACTCCGCTCAGGCGCGCCACCGCGCCGATATCCAGTTCTTTTGCCATTGACTTGAAGCCGACTTTAAGTTGCACACTGTGCGCACATTATCACGTCACTGAGTTAAGGACACCCGTATGACCCCCGATATGTTAGTGCGCATCCTGTTAACCGGCGCCGGCGCCACCCTCTGCATGGATTTGTGGGCGTTGCTGCTGAAGCGGCGCTTCGGCATCCCTTCCCTCGATTACGCGCTGGTGGGCCGCTGGTTTCTCGGCATGTTCGACGGCCGCTGGTTTCACGCCACCATCGTCACGGCGCCGCCGCGCCGGGGTGAGAGAAAAATCGGCTGGATACTGCACTACGCCATCGGCTTGGCGTTCGCCTTTATCCCGCTCGGTTTGGCGGGCATCGAGTGGTATGCGGCGCCGGAACCGCGCATCGCGCTGTTGAGCGGCTGGCTGAGCCTGGCGGCGCCGTTTCTGGTGATGCAGCCCGCGCTGGGCTTTGGCGTGGCGGCGGCGAAAACCGCCAATCCGCGCAGAGCGCGGCTCCTCAGCCTGCTCACCCACACGGTGTATGGGCTGGGCCTGTTGATCGCCGCCCGATTGTTGGCGACGTTCTGTGCCTGAATGGGCTACAGCAACGTGGAAATATCGAGGTAGTGCGCCAGTTCGCGCTGCTCCGCGCGCGGCAGATACGGAATTTCACCCAGCAGCGGCGCGGAAATGCGCTGCTGCAGCGCCGTGATGGTTTCGGCGTAGTGCGCCAACCCCGGATTGATGCGGTTGGCCACCCAGCCCAGCAGCGGCAGGCCGTCGTTGATGATCGACTGCGCGGTCAGCAGCGCGTGGCTGACGCAGCCCAGCTTGATGCCCACCACCAGCACCACCGGCAGTTGCTCCTGCACCACCCATTCGGCGTACGGCCGCAGATCGTTCATCAGCACGCGCCAGCCGCCGCTGCCCTCCACCACCACCGTATCGGCTTTGGCGGACAGATCCCGCAGGCCGCTGCTCATCAGGCCATAGTTGATATCCTCGGTCGCATGCGCGTGAAACACCTCATCCAGACAAGTGATGGGGTTGATCTCCTCGTAGGACAGCGGCAAGGTTGAAGATGCCTGCAACACCAAAGCGTCTTTATTGCGGATGCCCTCGCTGGTTTCCTGGCAGCGCGCGGCGATCGGCTTGTAGCCGGCCACTGAACGGCCTTCGGCGGCCAGAGCCTGCATCAACCCGCGGGAAACCACGGTTTTACCGACGTCGGTATCCGTGCCTGTCACAAATAAACGCTTCAACATGAATAAAATGCCCCAGAATGCCCCGTTAACAATGTGTCGCCGCATCGGCGGCGAAGAAGTCTTTCGGAAAAATTCTAGGGGATGCTGCCACGTAGGGGCTTGAGGTAGCTCAATCTTTTGCGGGATTAATAAGAAGTTCTGATGTTAGCCTTGCAGCAATTGCACCAGCAGCGAACCGTTGTACAGCGCCTCTTTCACCAGCGCGGCGCCGGGCATGGTGCCCTTATTGAAGAACTGCGTGGATTCGACCTTGACCTGCTCGCTGTAGGCCGGCAGCGCCTGCTGGCGAATGCAGGACGCGATGGCCGGGTGCAGGATCTCCGCCGCGCGGTTGAGCGGCGAGCCCACCAGGATCTTCTCCGGATTGAACAGGTTGACCATGATCGCCAGAATGCGCCCCACGCTGTGGCCGACGCCGAGAATGATGTCCCGCGCCAGCTGATCGCCCGCCAGCGCGGCGTCGCACAGCGATTCAACGGTCAGCGGCGCGCCGTGCAGGCTGGAGCTCATCGAACCGTTCAGCCGCTGCTGGGCGATCTCCAGGATGTTCTCGATGCTGGCTACGGTTTCAAGGCAGCCGTGGTTGCCGCAATAGCAGCGTTTGCCGTACGGATCGACCTGGGTGTGGCCGATCTCCACCACGCTGTGGCTGCCGGCGTGCAGCACGTGGCCGCCGGTGATCACCCCGGCGCCGACGTTGTGGTCGATCACCACCTGAATCACGTTCTGGCTGCCGCGCGAGGCGCCATACAGCGCCTCGGCCATGGTCCAGGCGCTGATATCATGCTGCAAGTAAACCGGCAGGCCGGTGCGGGTTTCCAGCGCCGGGCCGAGCGGCATCTCCAGCACGTCGTAAAACGGCATGCGGTGCACCACGCCGGACTGCACGTCGATCATGCCCGGCAGCGTGATGGCGATCGCCGTCAGCCGCTCCAGCTTGCTTTGGTGGCGGATAAAGAATTGGTCGACTTCGGTCAGGATGCGTTTCAGCAGCGGTTCAGGGTGTTCGGCCGCCAGCGGCAGCAACTCTTCCACCACCAGTTTGCTGCTGAGATCGCGCAGCGCCAGCGTGATGCTGCCGCGGCTGATACGGGCGGAAAGGTAATGCCAAGCCTCGGTGTCCAGCACCAGCCCCACCGCCGGGCGGCCCCGGCTGCCGATTTCCTGGTACTCGGTTTCCTTGACCAGATGGGCTTCCAGCAGTTCGCGCACGATCTTGGTGATGCTGGCGGGCGCCAGCTGTGCGCGTTTTGACAGTTCGATACGCGAAATCGGGCCCAGTTGATCGATTAGCCGATAAACCGCCCCCGCATTGGTCTGCTTGATTTGATCGATATGCCCAGGCTGCCCAACCGCAATCACAAACCGGCTCCTACTATTTTTCGCGCTTCTAAATAAAGACTAGGGGTTATGGTGGGGCTTTTGTCATACAGCGTCAACTATTTGATTCGTTATGTGATTTGCTGCACAAATTCCTCGCAATTTCAGCGTGAATTGATTTTTATTTGCCCAACCTCAACGTCATTTCAGCATCAACGCCATCAGCGCCTGCGCCGCAGCGGTCAGCGGCCGGCGGCGGTGATGAACCAGCCAAACTTCGGTGGTGGCGTCCGGCTCCGCCAGCGGCAAATAGCGCACGCCGTCCACCCGCACTCGGGCGAATGACGCTGGCAAAATCGACACCCCCAACCCGGCGGAGACCAGCCCGATGATGGTCATCGCTTCCCCCACTTCCTGGGTGATATAGGGAGTAATGCCGGCCTTGCCGAGCAGCAGCAGAATTTCGTCATACAGCGCGGTGCCCACTTCGCGCGAGAAGAACACGAACGGCTCCTGCGCCAGGTGTTGAAAACGCAGCGCGCCGCCGGGCGTTTCCGCCAGCGGATGCCCCTCCGGCACCACCGCCACCAGCGGTTCGCGCAGCAACAGCTGATAGTGCAGCGCTTCCGGCAGCCGCGTGTTGCGCATCACCCCCAGATCCAGCTCACCGTTCAGCAGCGGTTCGATCTGCTGTTTGGTGTTGATTTCGCGCATTTTGATATGCACCTGCGGGGACTGCTGACGAAAGGTGCGCAGGCTGCGCGCCACCACGCCGATAAAGGGCGCGGAAGAGGTAAAGCCGATGGTCATTTCCCCCAGTTCGCCACGATCCAGACGCGCCGCCTTTTCCGCCGCGCGCCCGACCTGATCGAGCACCTGGTAGGCTTCTTTGAGGAACATTTCCCCGGCCTGGGTCAAACTGACGTTGCGGTTGTTGCGCGCCAGCAGCCGCGCGCCGACCATCTCTTCCAGCGCCTGGATTTGCTGGCTGAGCGGTGGCTGGGAGATCCGCAACCGCTCGGCGGCACGGCCAAAATGCAGCTCTTCCGCCACGGCAATAAAGTAACGCAGGTGTCTCAGCTCGATATTCATATTTAAAACGTCTTAATTTGAATTATTAATATATTAGACAAAAAATTCGCCACTCCCTATCATTTTGTTATCTGCAAAGTGTCTGTTTATCTCCCCGAAGTTCGGTAAGGAAACGCTGTGACAACCCCTGTGCGTTCTGCGGCCGTGATGCCGTCGACGCTGGCCGCCAACGATGACGCGGCCGCTGCGCCAAACGTAAAACGCTCCACCCTCAACAACAAACTCCCCTATATCGAACGCGGCACGCCGCAGTTTATGCGCGTAACGCTGGCGCTGTTTTCCGCCGGGCTGGCAACCTTCGCGCTGCTCTACTGCGTGCAGCCGATCCTGCCGGTGCTGTCGCAAGACTTCGGCGTATCGCCGGCGGAAAGCAGCCTGTCGCTTTCGGTCTCTACCGGCCTGCTGGCGATCGGCCTGATGTTCACCGGGCCGCTGTCAGACGCCATCGGCCGTAAATCGGTGATGGTGGTAGCGCTGCTGCTGGCGGCGGTCTGCACGCTGATCTGCGCCTTTATGACCAGTTGGCACGGCATTTTGCTGATGCGAGCGCTGATCGGCCTGTCGCTGAGCGGCGTGGCGGCGGTCGGCATGACCTATCTCAGCGAAGAGATCCATCCCAGCTTCGTCGCCTTCTCTATGGGGCTGTACATCAGCGGCAACTCGATCGGCGGCATGAGCGGCCGCCTGGTGACCGGGGTATTGACCGACTTCTTCTCCTGGCGCGTATCGCTCGGGGTCATCGGCCTGTTCGCCCTCGCCGCCGCCTGCATGTTCTGGCGTATCCTGCCTGCCTCGCGGCATTTTCGCGCCAGCTCGCTGCGCCCGCGCACCCTGCTGATCAACTTCAAGCTGCATTGGCACGATAAGGGCCTGCCGCTGCTGTTCGCGGAAGGTTTCCTGCTGATGGGCAGCTTCGTCACCCTGTTCAACTATATCGGCTATCGCCTGCTGGCGGATCCTTACCACCTGAGCCAGGCGATTGTCGGCCTGCTGTCGGTGGTGTACCTCACCGGTTCCTACAGCTCGCCCAAGGCCGGCGCGCTCACCTCGCGCTTCGGACGTGGCCCGGTGCTGCTGGCGTCAATCGTGATTATGCTGATCGGGATCCTGATTACCGCGCTGCCGCAGGTGCCGGCGATCTTTATCGGCATGATGCTGTTCACCGCCGGTTTCTTCGCCGCCCACTCGGTGGCCAGCAGCTGGATTGGCCGCCGTGCGCGCCGCGCCAAAGGCCAGGCGTCGTCGCTGTATCTGTTCTGCTATTACGTCGGCTCCAGCGTGGCCGGCACCCTCGGCGGCGTGTTCTGGCACAGCTTCGGCTGGAATGGCGTAGCGGCGTTTATCAGCCTGATGCTGTTGCTGGCGCTGCTGGTGGTGCATTACCTGAAACGCCTGCCGGAAGCCGCTCGTCTTTGAAAAGAAAAAGCCGCGGCGATTTGCCGCGGCTCGTCCTGCCAGTGCCTGTGATTATTGACCGGTTTTCCAGCGGGTGCGCAGGTACTCCACGGCCTTATCCGTTTGCGGCTCGGTCAGATAGCGTTGCCGGAACAGGATGGTTCCCCCCATCCCCGGCAGGCTCTCGTTGAGATCCAACTGCCTTTTCAGCTCGGGAACGCCGCCATCGACGGTCCAGGCCGGCTCGCTGGCCGATGGCGTGCCCACTTTATACAGCGCCACCCCGGCATAGAGCCGAACCGGCGTGCCTTTCACCACCTCGGCCCACCAGTTGGCCAGCACGTCGTAGCGGACAATTTCACGATCAAAAGGCCAATACAGCTGTGGTGCGATATAGTCGAGCAGCCCCAGTTTTACCCACTGGCGCGTATCGGCATAGGCCGTATCGTACGATGGCGCCCCTGCCCGCGTCGCCGAGCCGGCAGGATCGTCCGCTTTGTTTCGCCATACGCCCGCCGGGCTGACGCCAAACGCAACCGCGGGTTTCAACGCTTTGACGGTGGCTGAAACCTGTTTTATCAATTGCAGCGTGTTGTCCCTGCGCCAGGCGGCTTTGTCTGCAAACCCTTTGCCGTAGGCGCGATACGTCTTCCCATCATCCAGCGGCGATTGCGGCGTTTCGTAATAGAAATAATCGTCAAATTGAATGCCATCGACATCATAGTTTTTGACTATTTCAGCCACCACGCCAGTGATCCAGTTGCGCACGTCGGGTAAGCCAGGATCGAGCACGAAGCGGTCGTTGGCCGTGCGGATCCAGTTAGGATGCAGCGCATAGACGCTGGCCGGTGGGGACTGCAACGTCTGATTAAGTGCATCAATCGTTTGCTGTCGGGTATTCATGGAAACCCGATAAGGGTTCAGCCAGGCATGCACTTTGATGCCGCGCCGGTGCGCCTCTTGCAGCATAAAGGCCAGCGGATCATAACCCGGATCCTGGCCCACGGTGCCGGTCAAGACCTCAGACCAAGGCAAGATCTCAGAACGCCACAGGGCCGTTCCGTCCGGTTTAACCTGAAAATACACCGTGTTAATCCCGGTTTTCACCATGTCGTCCAGCGCATCCGTCAGCCCCTGCTGCTGCAGGCGCACCCGCTCTTGCGCCGTTTCCGCTTTCAGGGAGGCCGCCGGCGGCCAGTCCAAGCCAATGACCGTGGCCAGCCAGATGCCTCGCATCGGTGTAACCGGCGGTGTCGGCTGTGCAGGTTTCTCCGGTTCGGGGGGCTTGGCGCATCCGCTCACGCCCAGCATGGCGGCCATCAACAGCCATCCGCCTAGTTTTGTTGCGCCTGTCGGCATAAATATTCTCCTTCCGTGAGTGACGGTTATCCCATGTCGTTTCGTGCAGAGCAAGAAACCGCCCGCTTTCTCAACGCGAGCAAGCTGCCGGCGTCGCCCTTTCTGACGACGCCGGTACTTGTCCCATTACCAGCTCAGCCCGGTCCCGCGAGGGAATGCGATCTTGCCCGTGTTGGTCTTCACATCGTAGTCATGCCAGGTGTTGACCGGCAGTTTTCCGTGCGGTGTGATTTTTCCCGTCAGCACCTGTGCCAGAGATATCATCGAGGGACCGCGCCACACGCCGCTGTCATACCCGTAGTAAGAATAGGTGGCGACGGCCGCCTCCACGTCTGCGGCATAGTTCACGATATCGTAAGGTGCGCGCAGTGAGAGGTGAACGCGCTTTTTCCCCTGTTCGGCGGCGTATTTCAACCAGCCCGGATAAGGGCTGCTGTCATTACTCGCTCCGGTTGCGGAGGTAATGACCCCATCCTGTTCAGCAGGCGTAAAGCGGGTCGAAAGCGTGCCGAGCAGGAACACGTCGCAATCGGCAATATGCGCCCTGACCTGAGCATCGCTCAGTTCCGTTTCCTTCGCGGCAACGACGTTCTGGTAGCCTTCCTGTGCCATCACGTTAGCGATGCCTTTGGCCTGCTCACCCCACGGGGTCAGGATAAAATAGCACAGCGCTTTGTCTTTCAACGGCAGCAGGCTGTGACGGTTGATAACCACGGTAATGGAGCGATCGGCAATGCGCTTTTCCAGCTTGTGTGCTGAGGACGAAACGCTGCTGGAACAAGAGGCTTCGCGATGCCCCATCAGGTGATGGCGTAATTTGAGGCGCAAAATGCGCTCGACCGAGGCATCGATATCAGCCTCGCTGAGATGCCCCGTTTTCACCCTTTCCGCAAGATAACGAATCAGGTCCGGCAGCAGGTTAGCCTGGGCCGGCGAAGCGATGCTGACAGGCATCAGGGCGATATCCACCCCGGCGGCAAAGACGTTTTCAGCCGCCCCCTGTTGGGTGAAGTGCTCAGCAATCGCGCCCATATCCAGCGCGTCTGAAATCGTTACGCCGGCATACCCCAACTCATTGCGCAGAATCTGTGTCTGAATTTCATGCGACATGGTGGCCGGCACCGTGATTTTTTCGCCGCTGCGGGTAGCGATCTGGCGGTTGTCCAGAGCCGGATACTGAATATGCGCGGTCATGACCATGTCCGGCGCCACGCAGCGATCGATAGCTTGCTTATAAGGGGCGATATCGATGGCAAAAGCCTCTTCCCGCGTGCGATCGACGCGCGGCAAACCGGTATGCGAGTCGGTGGAGGTGCTGCCATGGCCAGGGAAGTGTTTGTAAGCGGTGATCAGCCCTTGCTGCCTCATCCCCGCCACTATTTTCTCGGCCAGGCGGGACACGGTGTTCTTATCATCGCTGAAGGCGCGAACGTTAATCACCGGGTTGAACGGGTTGGTGTTGACGTCCACGACCGGGGCAAAGTTGGTATTGATATGCAACGCGCGCATATCCTGGGCCATCAGCTTGCCCTGTTCAACGGCGAGCTGTTTATCCGCACCGCCCTCAATCGCCGCCGCCAGCGCCATATTGCCGGGGAATGAGGCATAGTCGCCGCGCGGCAGCCGGAAAACGTTACCGCCCTCGTTGTCCGTGCCGATAAACAGGCGAATGCCGGCGTGCGTTTTCATCGCGGCATACCAAGCCGTCAACGTTTTGATCTGCTGCTTGTCTTTCAGATTATTGGCGAACAGGATCACCCCGCCCACGTGGTTATCGGCGATCAGCTTGCCAATGGCTTCATCGGGAACGGTCATATCCTGATTGCTGCTACCGTTCCGATCCCAGTAGCGAAAATCCAGCATGATTTTTTGCCCGATCTTCTCTTCCAGCGTCATGTTTTTGACTTTCTGTTTAATATCCACAGTAAACCTCCTGTTAAAGCACCCGTTAATGACAGAAGAAAAGATAACCCCAAGGGCTCATAGCGTCCTGCCATTCTGTTTGTTCCAGCGATTGGACAACGGCAAACGAGAAATGGACTAAACAAAAAATAAACGAGCGGGAAAAAATTCATCCATGAATCAAAACCATAAGAAGACCAGGTTTATTTTCGACAATCACGCTTACCCGCATGTGCGGCAGACGAGCGAGAGAATTCCCCCTGCTACCCGCCCTATTTCCCCCTGGTAAGCCGGGCGGGCAGTTAAGCTGAGTATTTCCCCATCGCCGATGTTGCCCCCAGCCTACTACTCTCCTATAGTATGTTGTAACTAAAATAGGAGCGTACGATGAGCAGATACGATGTGATTGGCCGAATGAATGCCTGCTTTGTCGAGCTAGAGCAGGCGCTGGGCGCATTGCAGCAGCAGATCACCCCGCTGCGCTTGCTGGCAGCGCGAGTGTTCAGCCTGCCGGAGGTTGAAAAAGGCCAGGAACATCAGGCTATCTCGCATATCGCGGTCGAACAGCATGTGGGACAAGCGGCGCGCGATCTGGCGCTGGAGCATTATCAGCGGCTGTTCATCCACCATAACCGGGAGAATGTCAGCAGCAAGGCCGCCGTGCGGCTGCCCGGCGTTATCTGTCTGGCGGTGGAGCAACCGGAGTATCAGGCGCTGCAGGCGCAGCTGGCGCTGATCAACCGCCTGAAGGGCGAACTGGAGCAGATTATCACCGTCGATTCCGGTCTGGCGCCGGAGCAGCGTTTCGAGTTCGTACACACCCATCTGCACGGGCTGATTACCCTCAGCGCCTACCGCACCCTCACCGCCCTGACCAACCCCGACTCGGTGCACTTCGGCTGGGCCAACAAGCACATCATCAAAAACGTCAAGCGGGACGACATCCTGGCGCAGCTGGAGAAAAGCCTGAAAGCCGGCCGCGCGGTGCCGCCGCACAGCCGTGAACAGTGGGCCGCCCTGGTCAGCCGCGAAATAGACGATGTCAGCCGTCTGCCGCAGCACGCGACGCTGAAAATCAAGCGGCCGGTCAAAGTACAACCTATCGCCCGCGTGTGGTATCAGCAGCAGCAAAAGCAGGTGCAGCACCCCTGCCCGCTGCCGCTGATCGCCCTGTGTCAGGTAGAGAGCGGCGCCGCAGTGCCGAAGATTGGCGAGCTGCTCAACTACGACGTCGACGCGGTGAAACACCGTTACAAACCCGACGCCCGACCGCTGCGGCTGCTGGTGCCGCGCTTGCACCTGTATGCCGATGACGCTACTCGCTGAGGGCATATACTCGCAGGCGATGGCCGTCCGGATCCCGCGCGACGAAGGTGTAACCGAATTCCATCTCGGTCGGCGTTTGCTCGATAGGCAGCCCGAGTTCGCGCCACTGGTTATAGCGCGCTTCGACCTCATGCGGATCCTGGCACAAGAAGCCCAGCTCACCGCCGCCGCCGGTCAACGTGGCAGCGGGTTTTACCCCCTGTTTGGCCCACATCCCCAGCTTGAAGCCGTTGTTGAGCACAAACAGGGCGAAGCCGGGAGAAAGCTCTACCGGCGCCTGTCCCAGTAAACGTTGATAAAAGGCGGCACTGTTCAGCGGATTGTCGACGTAAAGCAGGGTCATGCTGGGAAGGGTCATCGGTCTGTCCTCTGGATGATGGGAACCGGCCGGTTCCCGATAGGCACAGACTAAGGCGCGCGACTGACAGTTTATGGCAGCAGCGTGCCGCTATTGCTCCGCAATGCCCTCGCTGAGGCGCCACTCTTTCAGCAGCCGCCGCCGTCCGCGCGGATAGCGCGGTTCCAACGGCGTGGCGGCCTGGATGCGATCGAGGCGAAAATGACGAAAGGCCTGGCGCAACTCGCACCAGGCGACCAACATCTGGAACTGGTCGAAAAAACCCAGTGCAAAGGGCCACAGCAGGCGTTCGCTGCGCTGCCCCGCCAGGTCAAGATAGTCGATATGCAGCTTGCGCTCGCGGCGGATGGTGTCACGGATCAGCACCCGCAGCTCATCCGCCACCGGCGGCGCCTGAACCGGCGCTATCAACAGCGTGTTGGCCTCAAGCTCCTCCCGCAGTGCCGGCGGCAGCACGTCGGCGATCTTGGCCAGCGCCTGGCCCGCCGCACTCGCCAGCTGACTGTCGCCGTGGCGGCTGACCCAGCGCATCCCCAGCACCAGTGCTTCTGTCTCCGCCTGCGAGAACATCAGCGGCGGTAGCATGAAGCCGGGGCGCAGCACATAACCGACGCCCGCCTCGCCGGCGATCTCCGCCCCCTGCTGCTGCAGCGTGGCGATATCGCGGTACAGCGTGCGCATGCTGATGCCCAGCGTCTGCGCCAGCGCATGGCCCGCTACAGGATAACGGTGGCTACGCAACAGCTGCATCAGATCGAGTAAACGTTGTGCGCGCGACATATCACGGCTCCCTGCATAACGCGATTTGGACAAAATCGGCAAAGGCCCGTGCCTTGGCCGAAACGAAATGGCCGCCGGGGAACACCGCCCACAGCGCCAGCGGCGGCAGTTGCCAGTCCGCTAAGGCCGCAATCGCCGCCCCGCTTTGCAGCTCGTTGCGAAACATGCCTTCGCTGGCGACGGTAGCACCGAAGTCCGCCATCACCAGCTCGCGCACGCACTCCGCCGCGTTGACCCGCATGCGCCCTGGCAGCCGCAGCATGCGCTGTTCCTCTCCACGGCTGAAGCGCCACTGCTCGCCGCCGCCACGGTGATGGTAAATCACCATCTCATGCTGCAACAGATCTTCCGGCCGCTGCGGCATACCGGCAGCGGCAAAATAGCCGGGCGTGCCGATCACGCATTGCTTTACCTCACCCAGCTTGCGGGCGGTAAAGCCGGAATCCTCCAATTCGCCAATACACAGGGCAATATCGATGCCCTCTTCAATCAGCGACAAATTGCCGTCATCCAGCAGCAGATCGACGTTCAACCGCGGATTGGCGCGCATAAACGCCGTCAAATCAGGCAAGGGAACGATGCGGGCGAACACCGCCGCCGAAGCGACCCGAAGCCGGCCGCTCAGGGTCTCGCCAGCGCTCTGCACCAGCGCTTCGGTCTCCGCCAGCTCGTTAAGGATACGTCGGGTGCGTTGATACAGCTGCTGTCCCGCATCCGTCGGCTGCAGGCCGTGGGTCGAGCGCAGCATCAGGCGCGTGCCGAGCTGCTGTTCCAGCCGCGCCACCGCTTTTGAGACTGCCGGCTGCCCCACGTGCAGCCGCCGCGCTGCCGCGGTAAAGGAACCGCTCTCGTAAACGCAGGCATAGGTTTCGTAATCGGCAAATTTACCCATGACATTCCTTGATGGAATAACGGTTAGCATTTATTGCAGTCTACACGCGCCATTTAGGAATGGGCAAGATGAGCGCTCCCCCTCATTCCCATCAGGAGAACGCATGACACTGCAAGACAAACTCGATGCCTTCAAAGTGGCATTCGAAACCGACCAACTGCCGTTCAAACTCGCGGCGCAAGATCACGCGCTGATGCGTGAGGCGATCCAGGCGCAGATCGCGTCGGGCATTACCGAACGCGCGCTGACGGCCGGCGACGCCGCGCCCGGCTTTACCCTACCGGACAGCGAAAACCGGCCATGCTCTTCCGCGGCGCTGTTGGCGAAGGGCCCACTGGTCATCAGTTTCTATCGCGGGGTCTGGTGCCCTTACTGTACGCTCGATCTGCAGGCGCTGCAGGCCGCACTCCCCGCCATCACGCATCACGGCGCGCAGCTCGTGGCCATTTCACCGCAGAGCGCGGTGCATAACCGCCAGGCCGCGCGCGATCACGATCTCACCTTTCCGCTACTCAGCGATGCAGGCAACCGCCTGGCGGCTCAATTCGGCCTGCGTTACCGCCTGCCGGACGCGCTGCTCGCCCTCTATCAACAGCGGCTCGGCCTCGATCTGGCGCAGTTCAACCAGGATGACAGCTGGACGCTGCCGCTGCCGGCGCGGTTCGTCATTACTCCCGATGGCCGTATTGCCTATGCCGAAGCGCACGCCGATTACACCCGGCGGCCGGAGCCGCAGGCGCTGTTGTCGGTGCTGGAAGGATTGGCCTGATAAAGACGGGGCGCAAACGCGCCCCGTTAAGAGATGGTGATGAACGCGGTTACTTCTGCATGCTGCCGACCATCGCCTCCGGGCGTACCCATTCATCGAACTGCGCTTCGGTCAGATAGCCGAGCTTCAGCGCCGCGGCTTTCAGCGTCAGCCCTTCCTTGTGCGCTTTCTTGGCGATTTCCGCCGCTTTGTCATAACCGATATGGGTGTTGAGCGCCGTCACCAGCATCAGCGATTCATTCAGCAACTGGGTAATGCGATCGCGGTTCGGTTCGATGCCCACCGCGCAGTGCTCGTTGAAGCCCTGCATACCGTCGGCCAGCAGGCGGATCGACTGCAGGTAGTTGTGGATCACCATCGGGCGGAACACGTTCAGCTCGAAGTTGCCGGAAGCCCCGCCGATGTTCACCGCCACGTCGTTGCCCAGCACCTGCGCGCACAGCATGGTCATCGCCTCACACTGGGTCGGGTTGACTTTGCCCGGCATGATGGAGCTGCCCGGCTCGTTCTCCGGGATCGAGATCTCGCCGATGCCGCAGCGCGGGCCAGACGCCAGCCAGCGCACGTCGTTGGCGATCTTCATCAGCGAAGCCGCCAGCCCTTTCAGCGCGCCATGCCCTTGCACCAGCGCATCGCAGGTCGCCAGCGCTTCGAACTTGTTCGGCGCGGTGACGAACGGCTGATGGGTCAATTCCGCCAGCGCTTTAGCGACGCGCACCGCGTACTCCGGATGGGTATTCAGGCCGGTGCCGACCGCCGTGCCGCCCAGCGCCAGCTCGGCGATGTGCGGAATACTGCCCTCGATGTGTTTCAGATTGTGCGCCAGCATCGCCGCCCAGCCAGAGATTTCCTGCCCCAGGGTCAGCGGCGTGGCGTCCTGCAGGTGGGTGCGGCCGATTTTAACGATGTCGCGGTAGGCTTCGGCCTTGTCGCTCAGCGTCTTGTGCAGCACTTTCAGCTCGGGGATCAGGTGCTCGCGCAGCGCAATCACCGCCGCCACGTGCATCGCGGTGGGAAACACGTCGTTGGAGCTCTGGCTTTTATTGACGTCGTCGTTCGGATGCACCTTGCGCTCTTCACCGCGCACGCCGCCCAGTAGCTCGCTAGCGCGATTGGCCAACACTTCGTTCATGTTCATGTTGGTCTGGGTACCGGAGCCGGTTTGCCAGATGGACAGCGGGAACTGGTCAGCATGACGATCCGCCAGCACTTCGTCGGCGGCGTTGATGATGGCGGCACCCCGCTCGGCCGGCAGCAGCCCCAGATCCACGTTCACCTGCGCGGCGGCGCGCTTGGTCAACGCCAGCGCGTGGATCAGCGCGGTCGGCATCTTTTCGGAGGAAATACGGAAATGTGCCAACGAACGCTGGGTTTGCGCGCCCCACAGCTTGTCGGCCGCGACTTCGATGGGGCCCATAGAGTCTTTTTCGATACGAACGCCTGCCATCATGATCTCCTTAGCATAATTCCTAAAATTGTAGGGTTAGGCCGACGCGCTACCCCCCGTCGGCATGCACTCCCAGTATAGTGACATAATAACTATTCGCATTAAGAGAGTTATCTCACAGCACGTTTCATCTCTTTTACCCATCAATGACGCGGTTATTTTCCGCCGGTTAACCCGCGCCGAAATAAATGGCCGGAAATGAGTCCGGAGAATAAAAGTGTGGGTAGCCATTAACGCGGATGACGCGAATTAAAATTATTGATGCGTTGCGCCTGTAAATGATTGAGCTCATCGATACGTTGTTGCTGCAGATGATTGATCTCGTCATAGGTGTCCTGCCGTTCATTATGCCGATACGCCCCGGTCGCCACCGCGCCGGCGGTAAGTGCCAGCGGGTGCGCCACGGGTGCGATCGCGGTGGGAACCGCTACCGGCGCGGGTGCAACGACGATCGGTGCCGGCGCGATCACCACGGCGCGCGGAGCCGCGTAGGGATAGGCGACAATCACCGCCGCCTGAGCTGCGCCGGTGCAAAAGCCCAACAACAACAACAGTTTTTTCATGCAACAGACCTCTTGTTTCGTTAAATCGACTCGTTGGCCGTTACGGTAAAGGGGTCTGACGCGCCGGTTTAAGCTCGGCGTGTGATCGCCCGGCGCAGCGCGAAAATAATAATAAGGGAATGGCTCAGACGGTAAAAAATAAATTCAGCCGACATAGTTTGACATGTTGAAGAATAAATAATGACGCAGGATAAGCGGGCTATCGGCAATAACCCATTCTCCCAAAGAATAATCTTGCGACGGATTTTCTGGGCCGCGTTGAGACCTGCGCACCAATTGAGACGCCGATCGTTATCACGCTATACTTTGGCCCCGTTGCCGGGCGCGACGTTATCCGGCGATGTTTTGATCGCGCCCATGATTTTTCCTGCCGACGCGAGGGTATGATGGTCGTCGGCATAGATTGAGTTAACCGTATAAAATCAGAAGGTTAATTGCCAATAGTGCGGCAATGACGTAGAAGGACGTTTATCGACATGCAAAAAATGACCAACGCGGTACAGAATTACGCTTGGGGCAGCCACGACGCGCTGACCCGTCTTTACGGCATCGCCAACCCGGATAATCAGCCGATGGCCGAACTGTGGATGGGCGCCCATCCCAAGAGCCCTTCCCGCGTGCCGGGCGCCGACGGTGAACTGCGTTCGCTACGCGATCTGATCGACGAAGACCAGCCAAAACAGCTGGGCGCCAACGTCGCCAGCCGTTTTGGCGAGTTGCCGTTCCTGTTTAAAGTGCTGTGCGCCGATCAGCCGCTGTCGATCCAGGTCCACCCGAGCAAAGCGGCGGCCGAGGTCGGCTTCGCGAAAGAGAACGCCGCCGGCATCCCGCTGAGCGCCGCCGAACGCAACTACAAAGATCCCAATCACAAGCCCGAGCTGGTGTTCGCGCTGACGCCGTTCCTAGCGATGAACGGTTTTCGTGAATTGGCCGATATCGTTTCCCTGCTGCAACCTATCGCCGGCGCGCACCACGATATCGCCGCCTTCCTGCAGCAGCCGGACACCGCCCATCTGTCTACCCTGTTCGCCAGCCTGTTGACGATGAGCGGCGAGCAGAAGTCGCTGGCACTCGGCGTGCTGAAAGCCGCGCTCAACAACCAGCAGGGTGAACCCTGGGATACCGTGCGGTTTATCGCCGGTTTCTATCCGGACGACAGCGGCCTGTTCTCACCGCTGCTGCTGAACGTGGTGCAGCTCGCGCCGGGCGAAGCGATGTTCCTGTATGCCGAAACGCCGCACGCCTACCTGAAAGGCGTGGCGCTGGAAGTGATGGCCAACTCGGATAACGTGCTGCGTGCCGGCCTGACGCCGAAATTTATCGACGTGCCCGAGCTGCTGGCCAACCTGCAGTTTCGCCCGCAGCCGGCTTCCGGCCTGCTGACCCAACCGGAGCGGCGCGGCAACGAGCTGTTCTTCCCGATCCCGGTGGAAGATTTCGCCTTCTCACTGCACGATTTGACCGCCGCGCCGCAGGCGCTGGCACAGCGGAGCGCGGCTATCGTGTTCTGCGTCAGCGGCGAAGCGACGCTGGAAAAATCCGGGCAGCGCCTGACGCTCAAACCGGGTGAATCCTGCTTTATCGGCGCCTTCGAATCCCCGGTCAACGTCAGCGGCAGCGGCCGCATCGCCCGGGTTTATAACCAACTGGCCTAACCGTTGATAAATTTCAGCAAATTGCTTGCTGAAAGCGAGAGCTGCCCCCACAATTGAACGCCTGCGGGCGTTTTTTGGCGGCCCCTATTTGCCCCTCCCACGCAACGGAGGGTGATAAGAAAAAAGGATGAAACAGAGCTATGAAAAAATCGTTAGTCGCTGTCAGCGTCATTGTCGTTCTTGGCGCAGCATGGACCGGGGCATCCTGGTACACCGGGAAACAGATCGAGCAGCACATGGGCGAAGTCGTCGACAACGCCAACGGCCAACTGAAAGCCTACCTGCCGAAAGCCGGCGTCAAGCTGAGCTATGAAAATTACCAGCGCGGCCTGTTCAGCAGTAAAGTGCGTTATGTGCTGCGTTCCGACGGCACGGATACCAGTGAAAACGCGGCGCTGAAAGCCGGTGAAGAAGTGGCGTTCCTGGAAACCATCGATCACGGTCCGTTCCCGTTCGCGCAGCTGAAAAAATTCAACCTGCTGCCGAGCATGGCGTCGGTGCATACCGAGCTGGAAAACACCCCGGCGGTGAAAGGCCTGTTTGAAACCACCAAAGGCAAATCGCTGTTTACCGCCGATTCGCGCATCTCGTACAGCGGCGATACCGCGTCCACCATCGACTTTATCCCACTGGACTACCAGAAGGATAAATCTTCGTTGAAATTCAGCGGCGCCACCATTGACGCCGACGTGTCCCGCGATCTGAAAAAATTCGCGCTGGACGCCAATAGCGACACTATCGTGTTCGCCAGCCCGAACGAATTCGGCCAAAACGAGCAGATCACCTTCCAGGGCTTCAACTTGAAAGGCAACAGCAACGAAAGCAAGTTCGGCGTGAAGCTCGGCGATCAGACGATGACCCTGAAACAGTTCAAACTGACGATCGACGGTAAAGACACCGTAGCGTTGGACGGTTTCAATCTGGTGAGCAAGTTCGGCGAGCAAGGCAGCAGCAACATCGGCGGCCAGATCGATTACACCATGGACGCGCTCAAGGTGCAGGGCAACGACTTCGGCGCCGGTAAACTGACGCTGAAAATCGACAACGTCGACGGCAAGGCGCTGAAAGACTTCTCCGACAGCTACAACCGCCAAACCATGGCGCTGCTGCAGCAGGGCGAGAACCTGGATCCGGACGTCTACGAACAGCAGACCTCCGAGATGCTGCAAAAGAACCTGCCGATGCTGCTGAAAGGCAACCCAAGCCTCAGCATCGCCCCGCTGAGCTGGAAAAACAGCAAGGGTGAGAGCCTCTTCACGCTGGATCTGGCGATGACCGATCCGAGCAAGGCCGCCTCCCCGGCACAGTCGCCGGATCAAGTGATCGCTCAGGCGGTTAAAAAGCTGGATCTCAGCCTGACCATTCCGGAAGCGATGGCCACCGAAGTGACCGCGAAGACCGCTCTGTTGCAGGGTTACAATGAGGAAGACGCGCAGAAACTGGCGCAGCAGCAAGTGCAGGGCCTGGCGGCCATGGGCCAGATGTTCAAGCTGACCACCCAGAAAGACGGCGTGATCGCGAGCAAGTTCCACTACGCTGACAATCAGGTTGACCTGAACGGCAACAAGATGTCGCTGCAGGAGTTCATCGGCCAGTTCGCCATGCTGGGCGCCCCGGCGGAAGACGCTGAACCGGCGCAGGAAGCGGAACCCGCTCCGGCACCGGCGCAGTAATCGCCTGAAAGCCTGACAAGGGCCCCCTGCGGGGCCCTTTTTATTTACCCCTGCAGCGCCGCATACACCGCATCGCGGATCTGCTGCGGATAGCGGCCGCACATGCCCTCAAACGCGGTGTTGGTCAGTATCACCACGCTCAGCTGCGCCTGTGGATCAAAGAACCAGCTGTGGCCATAAACGCCGCCCCAGGTCAGCGTGCCGACATGCTGCGGCGTCTGCGCCGCTTCTGCGTCCACCAGCAGCGCGCCGCCGAAACCAAATCCCCAGCCCGGCCCTTGCGTTTGCGCCTGCGCCCCCACATGCGGACTGCGCAGCAACGCCACCGTGTCCGGCTGCAAGATGCCCTGCCCACCGCTGCGCAACGCTTCCACCAGCTGCAGCACATCGTCGGCATCGCCGACCATGCCCGCGCCGCCGGAAGGATAAGCCTCCGCGTTAAGCGCCCGCGCGGGTGAAAACAGCACCTCGCCCCCCGCCATCTCCTCCGGCAGCGCCACCCGCAGGCCTTCATGCATGCGCTGCGGCCCTTGCGGCGTATTGTAATACGGCGTCGCCAGATTCGCGGCGTCCGTCGTATAAAACGCGGTATTGCCGAGCCCCAGCGGCCGCGCCACCCATTCGACAAACAGCTGCGGCAGCGGCATGCCCGTCACCCGCTCCAACACCGCGCCAAGCACGTCGATAGCCAGCGAATAATTGAAGCGCTCTCCCGGTTGCGACAGCAACGGTGCCTGCGCCAACAGCCGCAGGTTTTGCTCCAGCGTCAGCGTCGACAGCTCCACGCCGTCCTGGATCCCCAACTGATGGTAAACGCCTGCCGGCGGTTGGTTCAGCCGATAGTCCAGCCCGGCGGTATGACTCAGCAAATGACGGATCTTGATCGTCGGGCGCCGGCCATCCGCCAGCGCCGGGGTAAACCACGGCAGCCAGTCGCTGACCGCATCGTCCAGGCTCAGCTTGCCCCGTTCAATCAGGCGCAGCGCCGCCAGCGTGGTATAGGGTTTGGAAACCGACGACAGCCGAAACTGCGTTTCTCGCCGCATCGGCCGCCGCGCTTCGCGATCGGCATAACCGGCCGCGCCGGCGTAACAAATCTCGCCCTGCCGCGCCACCAGCACCACGCTGCCCACGATGCGCCCTTCGGCCATCGCCTGTTGATCGATCGCCGCGATCCGTTCTGTTAACGCCCGTTGTGTTGCCGACATGATTTTTATCTCGCTGAGGGAAAGTAAAACCAGTCTAAAACGTTCGTCATAAATTAAAATAAGGCATAATTTAATGAATCATTAAGCACAGGTTATTAATAGATGAGTTCACTCCTGCAACTGCTGCCCTATTTCGAAGCCGTCGCACGCCTGGGCAACTTTACCCGCGCAGCCAACCAACTGGGCGTCACGCCGCCGGCGGTGTCACAAAACATTCAGGCGCTGGAGAATCAGCTGGGGGTGCGCTTATTTCACCGCACCAGCCGCTCGGTGCGCCTCAGCGAAGAGGGCCGGTTGTTCTATCAGAAGGTCTCGCCGGCCATGAGCCAGATCGACGTGGCGGCAGACGACGTGCGCACCCTGGGCGCACAGCCGGCGGGCCTGCTGCGCATCACGCTGCCGCAACTGGCCGCTTCGCTGCTGGTGATGCCGCACCTGGCGGAATTTCAACGGCGCTATCCCGAAGTACAGCTTGAGCTGTTTACCGAAGACCGCTTTTCCGATCTGGTGCTGGGCAGTTTCGATGCCGGCATTCGCATGCACGCGATGCTGCAAAAGGACATGATCGCCGTGCCAATCGACAACGGCCAGCGCCGGGTGCTGGTCGCCTCGCCCGACTATCTGACGCGCTGCGGCGTACCGGCCACGCCGGACGATCTGCCAGCTCACCACTGCCTGCGCTACCGCTTTCCCGGCAGCGGAAAAATGGAGCCCTGGTATTTCAGCCTGGGCGACGATGAACGCGCGCTGGACGTCAGCGGCAGTTTGATCTTTAACGAGGATCGGTTGATCAAGGATGCGGCATTGGCGGGCCTGGGTATCGCACAGCGTTTTCAGGGCACGGTGGTGCAAGAACTGGCGCAGGGGCAACTGGTGGAAGTGCTGCCGGAGTATGCCAGCGAGGCATCGGGATTTTTCATCTACTTTCCCGCCGGCAGGCATCTGCCGCTCAAGCTGCGCGCCTTTATCGATTTCATGCGCGAGCGGCGAGATCGACAGCACCGGTAACAGGGGCGCCCCGACGGCGCCCCCCCACGATCAGCGCTTATCCAGCGCTTGCACGATGCGGTAAGCCGCCTCGACGCGATCGTCATTCGGGAACCACTTGTTGGCCAACATCACCACGGCGATATTCTTCGCCGGGATAAACACCGCGTAGGTGGAGAAACCGCCGGTAGAGCCGGTTTTGTTATACCAGCCGGCGCGCAATTCCGGCTGCGGCGGCGTGATGGCGGTGGCCGGCGTGCCGTTCATGATCATCCCGGCGTTGTTGCCTTCGATCAAACGCGACAGCTTCACCGGATACGGGTAGCTCTCCCACATCAGATCCTGCGTGAACGCGCCCGCCTTGTAATAACCGACGTGCGTCGCGGCCAGCGCCTCGCGCCACGGCTGCGCCACCTTTACCTGCTGCAGGTTGGCGTCCAGATAGCGAATCAGATCGCGGGCGTTGGACTTGATGCCGTAAGACTCGGCGTCCAGCGGGCCGGGATTGACCCGCACCGGCTTATCGTCTTTGTTGTAACCCTGAGCATAGTTGGCCATCTGCGCCGCCGGCACCTGAACGTAGGTGTGGCTCATGCCCAACGCCGGCAGCATCCCCTGTTCCATCGCCTGGATAAACGGCTGGTCGAGGCTCTTGGCGGCGATCATGCCCAGCATGCCGATGCCGAGGTTGGAATAGACGCGGTAGCTGCCCGCCGGGTGTTTCGGCTGCCAGGCCCGGTAGTACGCCATCAGTTGGGCGTTGTCGGTTACGTCATCCGGCACGAACAGCGGCAAACCGGAGGTATGCGTCGCCAGATTCAGCAGGCTGACGCCGTCGAAGGCGCTGCCGCGCAGCTCGGGCAGGTAGCGGCTGGCCGGGTCTTTAAACGACAGTTTGCCCTGCTGCTGCGCATAGACCGCCAGCGTCGCGGTGAAGGTTTTGCTCAGCGAGCCCACTTCGAACAGCGTCTGCTCGGTGATCGGTTTGCCGGTCTGCTTCGAGGCAACGCCATACGGGTAAATCTGCTGTTTGCCGTCGACCGACACGGCGATCGCCATGCCCGGCACGCCATATTTTTTCATCAGCGGCTGAATAACGGCGTCGATATCCTGCTGCTGCGCGGCGTGCGCGGTCGGCAGGATCAGTGCGGCGATCAGCGCGGCCGCCAGGCGGTTCATTTTCGTCATGATAGAAGCTCTTAGGTTGCAGGGCATCGGCCGCGGCCAAAAGTTTTTGTTGGCGTTATACACGGCGCTTTCCCTGATTGATGATGTCATTCCTTTACGGCTGCCGCGACGCTCTCAGCAGCCGCGCCAAATATCGGATTTTGCCGCCGGGTTGACAAGCGATAATAATTTCAGCCAGCATAAAGAAAAACTTATGGCTATCGACAATGCGCAATCGACTTCCCCTCAACGCCCTGCGGGCGTTCGAATCCTCCGCCCGCCACCTGAACTTCACCCGCGCCGGCCTGGAGCTGCGGGTGACCCAGGCCGCCATCAGCCAGCAGGTACGCATGCTGGAAGAACAGCTGGGCATCCAGCTGTTCCGCCGCCTGCCGCGCGGGCTCGATTTGACCGAAGAGGGTCAGGCGCTGCTGCCGGTGTTGAGCGACGCCTTCGACAGCATTGAGGCGGTGCTGCAGCAGTTCGAAGGCGGGCATTTCCACGAGGTGCTGACGGTGGCGGTGGTCGGCACCTTCGCCGTCGGCTGGCTGATGCCGAGGCTGGCGGCGTTCCGCACGGCGCACCCGTTTATCGATCTGCGGGTGCTAACCCACAACAATCTGGTCAATCTGTCGGCCGACGGTATGGATTTCGCCATCCGCTTCGGCGAAGGCCTCTGGCCCGCCACCTGCAATATTAAGCTGTTCGACGCGCCGCTGACGGTGCTCTGCCCGCCGACGGTCGCCGCGCGCCTGAGCACGCCGCAGGATCTGCAGCACGAGCAGCTGATGCGCACCTACCGCAAGGATGAATGGGAGCGCTGGTTCACGGCGGCGCAGGTGACGCCGTGGCGGATCAACGGCCCGGTGTTCGACTCGTCAAGGCTGATGGTGGAAGGCGCGATCCAGTGCGATGGCGTGGCGCTGGCGCCGGTCAGCATGTTCCGCCGCGAACTGGCCGCCGGCGCGCTGCAAAGGCCGTTTGCCGCCGAGGCCGCGCTCGGCGCCTATTGGCTGACCCATTTGAAGTCGCGGGATCTGACGCCGGCGATGAAAACCTTTATCGGTTGGATCCGCCGGGAGGCGGAAGAGGAGCAGCGGCGGGACTAGGCGGAGCCGCGCCGGATCAGCGTCGGCGGCAGAATGACGTTCTGCGCCGGCAGGTCGGCGTCACCGATACGCTGCAGCAGGCGCGCAGCGGCGCTGCACCCCACTTCCCGCGCCGAGCTGGAGACGAAGGTCAGCGGCGGTTCGGTCAGCTCGGCCTCCGGCACGTCGCCGAAACCGATCAGCGCTACCTGCCGGCCGTAGTAGGCGTCGACCCCGTCCGAGCCGATGCTGCGGCCGCTGCGCGTCAGGCCAAAATAGGCGCCGAGCGCGACCGACGCCTTGTGGCAAACGATGGCGGTAATGTTCGGGTAGTGGCGCAGCAGCTGTTCCGCCGCTTCCGCCGCCTCACGCTGCCGGCAATCACACTCGACGATCCATTCGCTGCGAAACGGCAGACCGTACTGTACCAGCGTGGCGCAAAATCCGCCCAGCCGCTCGGCGCGCGTCAATGAGTCGCTCTGGCCGCCGAGGTAAGCAATTTGGCTGTGGCCGCGTTTGATCAAAAATTCGGTGGCCAGCTTGGCGGCCTGCATATTGTCCGGCCGCACCACGTCCACGCCCTCGAGACCGCTGGAGCGCGCCACGCACACCAGCGGCACGCCCTGCTCGGCCGCCTTTTCCTTCAGGCCCGCCGCCGCGCGGATGCCGCCCGCCAGCACGATGCCGTCAACGCCCTGCGCCAGCAGCGCGTCAAACGCCCGCTGCAAGCCTTGGCCATCGCGCCCGCTCTGGGTTAAAAACAGCAGCTTGTCGTGCGCCTCCAGCGCCTCGCTCAGCCCGGCGGTCATTTCGGCATAGAAGGGTTCGCAGATGTCGCGCAGAATAAGGCCAATCACTCCGGACTCCGCGCCGCGCAGCGTCGCCGCCTGGCGATTGCGCACATAACCTAGCTGCTCTATCGCCTGATTGACCTTCTCGACGGTGGTCGGCGAAATGCGCCCCTTGCCGCTCAACACCAGGGAAACCGTGGTGACCGACACGCCCGCCTGCTGCGCCACATCGGTGATGGTGATTTTTTTGATGCTCATAGTCTCTGCGAACCCGTTCCTGGGCAACCCGCGCCGTAATGATCAAGGGTATACCGAATCCGTTAGCTCAGTAAAACGTTTTACTGCCTGCCGCATTGTCGCCAAAAACCGGGCGGCAGATTTGTGATTGGCGGCGCATTTTTGCTAGGTAAAACGTTTTATCTTCTTTTTACCTAATCAGAAGTCCCCTTTTTGCTCGTCTTTTCGCCAGGAGAAGTCGGTTATGTCAGCAGCCAACAAACCCAAAATCACCCTCTGGGAGTTCTTCCAGAGCCTGGGCAAAACCTTCATGTTGCCCGTCGCCTTGCTCTCTTTCTGCGGCATCATGCTGGGGATCGGCAGCTCGCTGAGCAGCCGCGACGTGATCACCCTGATGCCGTTTATCGGCCACCCGATCTTCCAGCTGATCTTTACCTGGATGAGCAAGGTAGGCTCCTTCGCCTTCAGCTTCCTGCCGGTGATGTTCGCCATCGCCATTCCGCTGGGCATGGCGCGTGAGAACAAGGGCGTCGCCGCCTTCTCCGGCTTCGTCGGCTTCGCCGTGCTGAATCTGGGCACCAACTTCTACCTGACCGCCGCCGGCGTGCTGCCCACCAGCGATCCGCTGGTGCTGAAAGCCAACAATATCCAGAACATCCTCGGCATTCAGTCGATCGATACCGGCATCCTCGGCGCGGTGATCGTCGGCATCATCGTCTATCGCCTGCATGAACGCTTCCACACCATCCGCCTGCCGGACGCACTGGCGTTCTTCGGCGGCACGCGCTTCGTGCCGATCGTCACCACCGTGGTGCTGGGCCTGTGCGGCCTGGTGATCCCGCTGATCTGGCCGTGGTTCGCCGCCGGCATCACCGGGCTGGGCTGGGTGATCAACAGCGCCGGCGCCTTTGGCCCGATGCTGTTCGGCACCGGCGAACGCTTGCTGCTGCCGTTCGGCCTGCAGCACATTCTGGTGGCGCTAATCCGCTTTACCGAGGCGGGCGGTACCATGGAGGTGTGCGGCCACAGCGTCAGCGGTGCCCTGACCATCTTCCAGGCGCAGCTCTCCTGCCCAACCACCACCGGCTTCGCCGAGAGCGCCACCCGCTTCCTGTCGCAGGGTAAAATGCCGGCGTTTCTCGGCGGCCTGCCGGGCGCGGCGCTGGCGATGTACCACTGCGCCAAGCCGGAGAACCGTCATAAAATCAAAGGGCTGTTGATTTCCGGCGTGGTGGCCTGCGTGGTTGGTGGCACCACCGAGCCGATCGAGTTCCTGTTCCTGTTCGTCGCGCCGTTCCTGTATCTAATCCACGCGCTGCTCACCGGGTTGGGCTTTACCGTGATGGCGCTGCTGGGCGTGACCATCGGCAACACCGACGGCAACATCATCGACTTCGTGGTGTTCGGCATTCTGCACGGCACCGCCACCAAGTGGTATCTGGTGCCGGTGGTGGCCGCCGTCTGGTTCGTCGGCTATTACGCCATTTTCCGCTTCGCCATCCAGCGTTTTAACATCAAAACGCCGGGCCGTGAGAGCGACAGCGCCGTCAGTCAAAGCGCGCCGAGCGGCGCGGTGGGCAAATCCGGCTACAACGTGCCGGCGATTCTGGCGGCGCTCGGCGGCCCGGGCAACATTATCACGCTGGACAACTGCATCACCCGCCTGCGCCTGTCGGTCAACGACATGAGTCAGGTGGACGACGCGGCGCTGAAGGCCCACCGCGCCATCGGCGTGGTGCATCTCAACGACCATAATCTGCAGGTGGTGATCGGTCCGCAGGTGCAATCGGTGAAGGATGAATTAGACTCACTGATAGCCACGGCGCAACCTGCCGCGGCGCTGCAGGGAGCCACCCATGTTTGATTTCTCCACCCCGATCGACCGCCACGGCACCTGGTGCACCCAGTGGGACTATATCGCCGATCGTTTCGGCAGCGACGACCTGCTGCCGTTCACCATCTCCGATATGGATTTCGCCACCGCGCCGTGCATTCTCGAGGCGTTGCAGCAACGCCTGCAGCACGGCGTGCTGGGCTACAGCCGCTGGCAGCATGAGGATTTTCTCGGCGCGCTGCGCCACTGGTATCAGCAACGCTTCAACACCGCTATCGACACCGCAACGGCGGTGTACGGCCCTTCCGTTATCTACATGGCGGCGCAGCTGATCCGCCAATGGTCCATACCGGGCGACTATGTGGTGACCCATACCCCGGCCTACGATGCCTTCTATAAGGTGATCCTCGCCAACCAGCGCCAGCTGCTGGCCTGCCCGCTGCACAAGGCCGGCGACGACTGGCGCTGCGACATGGCGCATCTCGAAGCGTTGCTGGCGCGGCCGCAAACCAAGATCCTGCTGCTGTGCAGCCCGCATAACCCCACCGGCAAAGTGTGGCGCCGCGACGAGCTGCAGCAGATGGCCGAACTGTGCGAGCGCCATGACGTGCGCGTGATCAGCGATGAAATCCACATGGACATGGTCTGGGGTGAACACCGCCATACGCCGTGGAGCCAGGTGGCGAGCGGCGCCTGGGCCTTGCTGACCTCCGGCTCCAAGAGTTTCAACATTCCGGCGCTAACCGGCGCCTACGGCTTTATCAGCGACGACGCCAGCCGCGAAGCCTATTTCCAGCAGCTCAAAGCCCGCGATGGCCTCTCCTCGCCGGCGGTGCTGGCGGTGGCGGCGCACGTGGCCGCCTACCGCCACGGCGAACCCTGGCTGGACGCCCTGCGCGACTACCTGCAGGATAATCTGACCTACGTCGCCGAGCGGCTGGAGCAGGCGTTTCCCGCGCTGGGCTGGCGCCCGCCGCAGGCCACCTACCTGGCCTGGATCGATCTGCGGCCGCTGGCCGTGGACGATCGGGCGCTGCAGCAGGTGCTGATCGAGCGTGAAAAGGTGGCGATCATGCCGGGCTTTACCTACGGCGAGGAAGGCCGCGGGTTCCTGCGTCTCAACGTCGGCTGCCCGCGCAGCAAGCTGGAGGCCGGCATGGACAAGCTGATCGCCGGATTGAGGTTGGTGCTGGACGAGCAATAACGCGAGGGGGCGAGCCTCTGCCCGCCCCGACGTTACGCCTGAACAGACGGGATCTCCTCCAGATGACGATAAACCGTCAATCCCCACTCGTTGGCCAGCCGCACGTCGTTATCGGCCCCCGCAGACGCCCCTTCGATGCGATACACCGCCTGACACTGTGCAATCAGCCGATGCGCCACCGGGTAAAGAAACGCCTCGCTCACCGCATCGCCAACCTGAGTGGAACCTGCCGCCGCCGCCAAAGGCAGCGCCAGCCACTCGCCGATCACCGGCACGTGCCCCCGCTGGTAAACCGCCAGCGCGGCCTGTTCCAGGCGCGCCAGATTGGCGGCGATACGCTGCGGATCGCCATCGGTGCCGCTGCGATAAGGGCCGGCAATCAAGATTTGTTGTGCTTTCATCGTTCTTCCTCCAACGTCCGGTTCAAGGCGACAAACTGCAGCAACATGATGGTCTTGGCGTCAACGATCGTGCCCTGGCGAATCGCCTGCAGGGCTTGCGCCAGCGGCAGCTCGAGCACCTCCAGATCTTCCCCCTCCGCCGCCAACCCGCCGCCCTCGTTGATGCGGTCGCCCGCCTGATATTCGCCGACGAAAAAGTGCAGCTTCTCGGTGACCGAGCCTGGGCTCATATAGGCTTCGAATACTTTCTCCACGCTCTGCACGAAATAGCCGGTTTCCTCTTCCGCTTCGGCGCGGATGCGTGCCTCCGGCGACGCGTTGTCCAGCAACCCGGCGGCAGCCTCAATCAACATGCCGTCATGGCCGTTGACGAAGGCCGGAAAGCGGAACTGGCGCGTCAGGATCACCGTTTGCGCCTGCCGGTTGAACAGCAAAATGACCGCGCCATCACCGCGATCGTAGGTCTCGCGACTTTGCCGCTGCCAGACGCCGTCGCGCCGCAGAAAATCAAAGGTGGTTTTTTTCAGCAGGTACCAGTCATCGGACAACACCCGGGTTTCGACAATGCGAACCCTGTCTTTAGTGGCTATCATCGGTTTACTCCGCCAGAGGAAGGAAATTGATACTATCGTGCAGTTTCGTGTATGATCAAGATATTTCGTGCAAACCAAATTTGAGAGGAAAATGGCCATGTTGACCAGCCAGCGCAAGAAAATCATCCTGGAAAAACTGGCTCAGGACGGCCAGGTGTTAGCCAAGCAGCTCAGCGAAATGTTCGGGCTGTCGGAAGATACGGTCCGGCGCGATCTGCGCGAATTGGACGCCGAAGGGTTGCTACAGCGGGTGCATGGCGGCGCCCTGCCGGTTTCTTCCGCCATTGCCAGCTTTGCCGAACGCAATCAGTTGGAATCCGGCGCCAAACGCGCGATCGCCAAAGCGGCAGCGGCGCTGATCGCCCCCGGCCAGGTAGTGATTATCGACGGAGGCACCACCTCTGCAGAGCTGGTCAGGCAACTGCCGGCCAACCTCAACGCTACCATCGTCACCCACAGCCCCAGCGTCGCCGTGGGCCTGGTCGATCACCCCACGGTCGAGGTGATTCTGATCGGTGGCCGGCTGTACAAGCATTCGATCGTCAGCGTCGGCGCCGCCGCGGTGGAAGCGATGTCGCATATTCGCGCCGATCTCTATTTTATGGGCGTGACCGGCGTACACCCCACTGCGGGGCTGAGCACCGGCGATCTGGAGGAGGCTTACATCAAACGCGCGCTGGCGGCCCGCGCGGCGGAAACCGTGGTGCTGGCTTCCGCCGCCAAGCTTAACGCCGCCTCGCAGTATGCGATCGGCGATATTACGCTGGCGCACACCATCATCGTTGAGCGGGCTACCGATGACGCGCTGATCGCGCCGTTGCAGCAGGCGGGCGTCAGCGTGTTGAAAGCCTGATTCACGACGATAATGCGATATATCTCGCATTATTTGTGATTCACGTCACTTTTTTATGCAACGCGATGGCAAGTTTCATCCATTTGTTTTTATACTGTTCTGCACTTTACCTACGATAATTAGCGAGTGCCCAGCATGATCGATCCCCGCCTACCGCTTACCGACATTCACCGCCATCTCGACGGCAACATCCGCGCGCAGACCATTCTCGACCTCGGTCGCCAGTTCAATCTCGCCCTGCCGGCCAATGATTTGGAGAGCCTGCGCCCGCACGTGCAGATCACCCATGCCGAACCGGACCTGGTCAGCTTCCTGCAGAAACTGGACTGGGGCGTGGCGGTGCTGGGCGATCTGGACGCCTGCCGCCGGGTGGCTTACGAAAACGTCGAGGACGCCGCCAACGCCGGCCTGCACTACGCCGAGCTGCGTTTTTCCCCTTACTACATGGCGATGAAGCATCAGCTGCCGGTCGCCGGCGTGGTGGAAGCGGTGATCGACGGGATCCGCTCGGGCTGCCGCGATCGCGACATCGACATTCGCCTGATCGGCATCATGAGCCGCACCTTCGGCGAGGCTGCCTGTCTGCAAGAGCTGGAAGGATTGCTGGCGCACCGCGACGGCATTACCGCGCTGGACTTGGCGGGCGATGAGCTGGGCTTCCCCGGTAGCCTGTTCCTCAGCCACTTCAACCGCGCGCGCGACGCCGGCCTGCGCATCACCGTGCACGCGGGCGAAGCCGCCGGCCCGGAAAGCATCTGGCAGGCGATCCGCGAGCTGGGTGCCGAACGTATCGGCCACGGGGTGAAAGCGGTCGAAGATCCAGCGCTGATGGACTTCCTGGCGGAACACGGCATCGGCATCGAGTCCTGCCTGACCTCCAACATCCAGACCAGCACCGTGCCGTCGCTGGCGCAGCATCCGCTGGCCACTTTCCTGCGCCACGGCGTGCTGGCGTCGATCAACACCGACGATCCGGCGGTTCAGGGCATCGAGATCGAGCATGAATACCGCGTCGCCGCGCCGCAGGCCGGGCTGACGCCGGAAGAAATCCGCACCGCTCAGGAAAATGGCCTGAAGCTGGCTTTCCTCAGCGAACAGGAAAAACAGGCACTGCGCGCCAAAGTGCAGGGCTAAATCTCCCAAGGCGCCAAACGGCGCCTTCTTCTCATCCCCCGTTTTCTTCCGCCTGCTCGTCTTTATCGCTGTTTTCACCCCATCACTCTGTGGCAAGAGAGGAATTCCGTATGTCTGACAAACTACGCCGCATCGTGCTGACCGGCGGCCCGGGTTCGGGCAAAAGCACGCTCATCGACGTTCTTCATCACCGTGGTTACCCGCACTCCTTGGAGGCGGGCCGGGCGATTATTCAGCATCAGGTGAATATGGGGGGTAATGCGCTACCGTGGGGCGATCGTCAGGCTTTCGCCGAGCGGATGCTCGATTGGGAACTGCATTCATGGCGCGAAGCGACGGGTGCAACATGTTGGTTCTTCGATCGCGGCCTGCCGGATATCGCCGGTTACCTGACGCTGTGCGGATTATCGATCCCCGCCCCCTTAACGGCGGCGATCGACGCCTTTCGCTATGCCGATACGGTGTTCATCACCCCACCGTGGCGAGCGATTTATGCGCAGGACAGCGAGAGGAAACAGTCTTTCGCCGAAGCCGAGCAGACCTATCGGGCGATGGTGGCCATCTATCGCCGTTATGGCTATCGGCTGCAAGCGCTGCCGCGCGTTTCACCCGATGAGCGCGCCGACTTTCTGCTCGACGCGCTGAGCCACCGTTAGCGGCCTGCGGCCTATTTGGCCACCAGCGCCTCCGCCTCGGCCCGCTGTCTAGCGGTTTTACGCGCATAGCGCTGCGCCAGCACCGCGCACACCATCAGTTGAACCTGGTGGAAAATCATCAGCGGCAGCACCATGGCGCCCACCGCCGCGGCCGGGAACAGCACGTTGGCCATCGGGATGCCGTTCGCCAGGCTCTTTTTCGAGCCGCAGAAGACGATGGTGATCTCATCGGCGGTGTTGAAGCCCAGCCAGCGCGCCGCATAGGTGTTGATCACCAGCACCACCGTCAGCAGCACCAGCGACATCACCAGGATGGTCAGCAGCGACCAACCGTCGATACGGTGCCAAATCCCTTCCACCACCGCCGCGCTGAATGCGGTATACACCACCAGCAGGATCGATGAACGGTCGGTCAGGTTGATCAACTTGCGATGGCGATCGACCCACTTGCCGATCAATGGCCGCGCCAGGTGACCGACCACAAATGGCACCATCAATTGCAGAATGATCGAACCGATGGCGTGCAGCACGTCGGTATTGCCGCCCTGGGTATGCATCAACGCCCCCACCAGCAGCGGCGACAGGAACACGCCGAGAATGCTCGACGCCGAGGCGCTGCAAATCGCCGCCGCCACGTTACCGCCTGCCGCCGACGTAAAGGCAATGGCCGACTGCACCGTGGCCGGCAGCGCGCACAGATAGAGGAAGCCGAGATAGACCGTCGGCGTCATGATGCCCGGCACCAGCAGGTTCATCGCCAGCCCGAGCAGTGGGAACAGCGCAAAGGTACTGAGGAACACCAGCAGATGCAGCTTCCAGTGACTCATGCCAGCGATGATCGCCTCGCGCGACAGCTTGGCGCCGTGCATAAAGAACAGCAGCGCGATGGCGGCGGTAGTCAGGTGTTCAAAGAAGGTTTTCCAGATGCCTTCGCAGGGGAACAGCGAGGCGACGATCACCACCAAAATCAGAACCAGCAAAAATTTATCAATGCGCAAACGCTGCAACCAGGACATGAAACGGATTTCCTTGCACGTAGAGTCGTAAAAAGGCCCGACGTTGCGCCGGGCCACAGAGAAGTGGGCAGGATCAGAGCACCGGCAGCGCCTGCTGCAGCCGGGCCGATTCCAGCCCCAGTTCGATCAATGCCATCACCGCGATGGCGTCGGCGGCCGGCACCGGATTTTCGCCTATGCCGGCAATCGCGTCGCGCACCGCCGCGTAATAAGCCGGGTAGTTGCCGGGAATATTGAGCAGCGGCTGTTCCGCCAGCAGATCGCCGCGTGACAGCGTCACCACACCCTCGCGCATGTCATAGCCCCAGTCGGCCTGCGGCAAGCGTTCGCCGGCCTTCAGCCGGTCTTCCTGCGGATCCAGGCCGTATTTGACATAGCTGCCGCGAGTGCCGTGCACCACATAGCGCGGGCTCTCCGCCGCCGCCAGCATGCTGGCGTGCAGCACCACACGGCGATCGCCATAGCTCAGCAGCGCGTTGAAATAGTCCACCGCCTGCGCCCCCGGCCGCAGCTCACCCAGATCGACAAACAGCCGCTCGGGTTTGCCGAAGAGTTGCAGCGCCTGATCGAGCAGATGCGGCCCCAAATCGAACCAGATGCCGCTGCCGACGCCGCCCTGTTCGCGCCAGCGCTGACGCACCTGTGGCCGATAACGATCGAAGTGCGACTCGAAGTACACCACCTCGCCCAGCGAACCGTCGTTTAACAGCGCTTTAAGGGTGAGGAAATCGCTGTCCCAGCGGCGGTTGTGGAACACCGACAGCAGTAAACCGCTCTGCTGCGCCTGCTGTTGCAGCGCCTGCGCCTGTGACAATGTCACGGTAAACGGTTTATCCACCACCACGTGCTTGCCGGCGGCCAGCGCCTGCTGCGCCAGCGGGAAATGGGTATCGTTGGGGGTAGGAATTACGATCAGATCGAGGGCCGGATCGGCGAACAGCGCCTGCGCATCGCCCACCACCGCCATCGATGGCCAGTCGGCGTGCACTTTGCCGGCATCGCTGCTGGAGACGGCGGCCAGCTCCAGCCCCGGCGTACCGGCAATCAGCGGCGCATGAAAGGTTTTGCCGGCGTAGCCGTAACCGACCAACCCGACACGAATTTTCTCAGCCATGGGATTTCCTCTTGCTGGCTCACGACAGACCCTTTCGATTTGACACCATGCGGCCGGATGGAACAAGAAGTAAATGAGATGTTAATTCTAAGCGGGGCCGGCGTAGCCAAACGTGCGGCCCGGCGTCGCGATGCCGAGCTATCCGGTTGATAGAGATGACGAAGCCAATATTACCCGCTAAGCTATGCCGCCTGTGATCCCCGTTTCAATCAGGAAGCCTTTATGTCTCAAGCTGAATACACTCGTATCGGCGGTTGGTTGCTGGCCCCGTTGGCCTATCTGATCGTCACCCTGCTCAGCGCCAGCCTGATGCTGCTCCTGTACGCCATGGCGATCTTCATGCCCGAGTCGCGCGACTATCTGTTGACCAACGCCCAGGCATTTACCCTGCAGTGGTATTTTTCGGTGCTGACCACGCTCTTGATGTGGTGCTTCACCCTGTGGCTGGTGTTTTTGTTTTGCCAGCGCTCGCAGCGCTTCCCCAAGCTGTTCTTGTTATGGCTGCTGATCACGGTAATTCTGGCGGTGAAAGCCTTCGCCTTTGCGCCGGTGCCGGATGAAGTGGCGGTGCGCAGCCTCGGCTGGCCGCTGCTGATGGCGGCGCTGCTGGTGCCTTACATCAAGCGTTCGCAGCGGGTCAAAGGGACCTTTACCGAACGTTAAAGGGAGTTGCAGCACGTTTTATTGGGTGATTTGTGTAAATTTTCGCCAAAAAAGGCAATACCCCTGCGATTCATATGTTGTCGTCCGGCCGCCGATTCCCGATAATAGGCGGCTTTTATTTTTTTAGGCATCGCAATGACCGAATACCTGCTCCTGTTTGTCGGCACCGTACTGGTGAACAACTTCGTTCTGGTGAAGTTTCTTGGCCTGTGCCCGTTCCTCGGCGTTTCCAAGAAGCTGGAAAGCGCCATCGGCATGGGAATGGCCACCACCTTCGTCATGACGCTGGCTTCCGTCAGCGCCTGGGTGATCAACACCTTTATTCTGGTTCCGCTGGATCTGGTGTATCTGCGCACGCTCTCCTTCATTCTGGTGATCGCCGTGGTCGTGCAGTTCACCGAGATGGTGGTGCGCAAAACCAGCCCGGCGCTCTACCGCCTGCTGGGCATATTCCTGCCGTTGATCACCACCAACTGTGCGGTGCTGGGCGTAGCGTTGCTCAACGTCAACCTCGGCTATAACTTCCTGCAGTCCGCCGTTTACGGCTTCAGCGCCGCCGCCGGTTTCTCGCTGGTCATGGTGCTGTTCGCCGCCATTCGTGAACGTCTGGCGGTCGCCGACGTCCCGGCGCCGTTCCGCGGCTCCTCAATCGCGCTGATCACCGCCGGGCTGATGTCGCTGGCCTTTATGGGCTTTACCGGGCTGGTGAAATTCTAATGACTGCGTTGTGGATAGCTATCGCGGCTTTAAGCGCGCTCGGGCTGCTGTTCGGACTGGTGCTGGGCTACGCCGCGCGCCGTTTTGAGGTGGAAGAGGATCCGGTCGCCGAGCAGGTCGACGCGATCCTGCCGCAGAGCCAGTGCGGGCAGTGCGGCTACCCCGGCTGTCGCCCCTATGCCGAGGCGGTGGCCAACGGCGAGATGATCAACAAATGCGCGCCGGGCGGCGAACAGGTGATGCTGAAACTGGCGGAGCTGCTCAACGTAGAGCCGCAGCCGCTGGGCAGCGAAGCCGCCGCCGAGCCGGAGCGTAAAGTGGCCTATATCGACGAGGCCAACTGCATCGGCTGCACCAAGTGCATTCAGGCCTGCCCGGTGGACGCCATCGTCGGCGCCACCCGCGCCATGCACACCGTCATCACCGACCTCTGTACCGGCTGCGATCTGTGCGTCGCCCCTTGCCCTACCGACTGTATTGAAATGAGACCGGTCGCCACCACCACCGCCAACTGGAAGTGGGACATGAAGACGATCCCGGTGCAAGTGATCCACGTGGAGCAACATGCTTAATCTGTTCGCCGCCTTTAAAAAAGACCGGATCTGGGATTTCGACGGCGGGATCCATCCACCGGAAATGAAAACGCAGTCCAGCGGTGCGCCGCTGCGTGTCGCGCCCCTGCCCAAGACCTTTATCATTCCGCTGCAGCAGCATTTGGGGCCGGAAGGCGAGCTGTGCGTCAGCGCCGGCGATCGGGTGTTGAAAGGCCAACCGCTGACCGTCGGCCGCGGCCGCACCGTGCCTGTGCATGCCCCGACCTCGGGCACCGTCAGCGCCATTACCCCGCACATCACCGCTCACCCGTCCGGGCTGACGGAGCTGTGCGTGATTATCGAGGCAGACGGGGAAGACCGCTGGTGCGAGCGCGATCCGGTGGCGGACTATCGCCAATCGCCCGCCACGGAACTGATTCAACGTATTCATCAGGCCGGCATCGCCGGCCTGGGCGGCGCCGGTTTCCCGACCGCCAGCAAGCTGCAAGGCGGCATGAGCGGCGTGGAAACGCTGATCCTCAACGCCGCCGAGTGCGAGCCTTACATCACCGCCGACGACCGCCTGATGCAGGAACATGCCGATCAGATCATTGAAGGCACACAGATCCTGCAACACATTCTGCAGCCCAAGGTCACGCTGATCGGCATCGAAGACAACAAGCCGGAGGCAATCGCGGCGCTGAAACTGGCGTTGCGCGGCCAGTCCAGCATTGCGCTGCGCGTCATCCCGACCAAATACCCGTCCGGCGGCGCCAAGCAGCTGACCAAAATTTTGACCGGCAAGGAAGTGCCGCACGGCAAGCACTCCTCCGCTATCGGCGTATTGATGCAAAACGTCGGCACCGCCTTCGCCATCAAGCGAGCGATCGTCGACGGCGAACCGCTGATTGAGCGCGTAGTGACCCTGACCGGCGAGGCGATCGAGCGCCCCGGCAACCTGTGGGCGCGCATTGGCACGCCGGTGCAGCACCTGCTTGACTTCACCGGTTTCCGCCCGCAGGCGCAGCAGATGGTGGTCATGGGCGGCCCACTGATGGGCTTCACCCTGCCCGCGCTGAACGTGCCGATCGTCAAGATCAGCAACTGCATTCTGGCGCCGACGGTCGATGAAATGACGCCGCAGGAACCGGAGCAGTCCTGCATCCGCTGCGGCCTGTGCGTAGACGCTTGCCCTGCCGGGCTGCTGCCGCAACAGCTGTACTGGTTCAGCCGCGGGCAGGAGCACGACAAAGCGCGCAACCATAACCTGTTCGACTGCATCGAATGCGGCGCCTGCGCGTTCGTCTGCCCCAGCAACATTCCGCTGGTGCAGTACTACCGGCAGGAAAAGGCCGAAATCAAGGCTATCGATCTGGAGGCGGCGCGCACCGCCGAGGCCAAGGCCCGTTTCGAAGCCAAACAGGCCCGTCTGGAGCGCGAGAAACTGGCGCGCGAAGAGCGACATAAAAAGGCCGCCGTGAAACTGACCGACGACGATCAGGGCGCGGTGCAGGCCGCGCTGGCGCGCGTACGCAGCAAGAATGCCGAAGCGGCGGTTACGCCGGTCGACGGCCAGCAGCCGGACAACAGCGAGATGATCGCTGCCCGCGAAGCACGTAAAGCGCAGGCGCGCGAACGACGTGCCCAGCTGGCTGCCGAGGTGGAAACGAAAGCACCGCCGGCGGCCACCGGCGATGACGCGCGTAAAGCCGCCGTGGCCGCGGCGCTGGCCCGCGTGAAAGCGCGTAAAGAAGCGCCGGCCGCAACAGAGGACGATCCGCGGAAAGCGGCCGTTGCTGCCGCCTTGGCGCGCGTGAAGGCCAAAAAAGCGGAGCAACAATCTGACGCCCCTGCAGCGGCGGAACCGGCTCCGGCAACCGCCGAGGAAGATCCGCGCAAGGCCGCGGTGGCAGCGGCTATCGCCCGCGCCAAAGCCAAAAAAGCCGCGCAGCAGGCCGATGCCCCTGCAGCGGCGGAACCGGCTCCGGCTGCCGCCGAGGAAGACCCGCGCAAAGCAGCGGTTGCCGCGGCACTGGCACGTGTAAAAGCCAAGAAAGCCGCGCAACAGGCGGATGCTCCTGCAGCGGCGGAACCGGCTCCGGCAATCGCCGAGGAAGATCCGCGCAAGGCCGCGGTGGCAGCGGCTATCGCCCGCGCCAAAGCCAAAAAAGCCGCGCAGCAGGCCGATGCCCCTGCAGCGGCGGAACCGGCTCCGGCTGCCGTCGAGGAAGACCCGCGCAAAGCAGCGGTTGCCGCGGCACTGGCACGTGTAAAAGCCAAGAAAGCCGCGCAGCAGGCGGATGCTCCTGCAGCGGCGGAACCGACGCCGGTTGCCGCCGAGGAAGATCCGCGCAAAGCGGCGGTCGCGGCGGCTATCGCCCGCGCCAAAGCAAAAAAAACCGCCAGGGAATCGCTGGCGGCGGAAACGGAAGACAAATGATGACAGCGGCGCCTGGCCGAGGCCGGGCGCCGTTTAATCGATAGAAATCAGGTAGGTGTAATCCACTTCAATCTGGCGCAGTTTGGATTCCGGATTCCACTCTTTGGTTTGAATGATCTCCATTTCCATACTGCCGCGCACTTCATCCTTCAGCCCCGGCATCACATGCGAAATCAGGTAGCCGAAAAACTGCAAACACTCTTTCGCCGTCCCCTTATGGTTGATGGAGATAAACTCGCGGCCCGGCAGATGGAAGGTGTCGATCTGATGGTTGGAAAGAATATCCTTTTTGTGTTCAGGGTCGACCGCCATCACCAACGTGGATGAAAGCTCGTCGCCCTCCCCGGCATGGGGGGAATAAATGCTGTAAATTCGCCGACAGTCGACGTGCAACCCCTTGAAGAAGTCATTGAAAATCTCGTCCTTCATCGCCATGCAGGAAGAATATTCCAGCGCCTGTTCGGAGGCGAAATCCAGCCGGCGCGTGAAGCCGACCAGCTGCATGTCGGGCAGCGTCAACCGCTTCACTTCCGGATAATAACCGGCACCGTAGCTGGCTTCGAAGTTAAAGCGCGGCATCAGGTTTTTCACGTCCCAGTGCGCCATCGAGCGGTAGCGATTAGGCGTGGTGCCGAAGCGCTGCTTGAACATGCGGGTGAAGGTTTGCTGTGAATCGAAGCCCAGCTCATCGGAGATGTCGATGATGGAGCGGCGAGTAATGCGCAGCGCCACCGCGGCGCGCGTCAGGATGCGCGAACGGATATAGGTGGCGAGTTGAATGCCGGTAATACGCTTGAATTTACGCTGCAGATGCCACTTGGAATAGCCCGAAATACGCGCGACTTCATCCAGGTTTGGCCGTTTCTCCAGATGTATCTCCACCCACTCAATTAGCTCTTCAATAAAAAAAATGTCTTCATTTGTCATTATTATGGATTCACTGACTCAATAATGTTCGCGATAGTAACCTACACGGATTATGTGAAAGTTGTTATTTTGTGCGGAAATCTGGAGAAAAATGATATCTCATTCAGACGCTTACCCCATTTCCTGCGGTCGATGGCGGTACAAGTTCCACTGACAATTCCTCACGTTAGCCCATTTACCGACCAAAAAAAAATCAAATCGCGCCGTCCCGATCGCCAGATGTGCGGAAAGCCGAATACCCCTATCATTAAGGCGTATTACCCTCGCATCGAATCAGGTAGAATGCTCGGCTATCATTTTTGCCGCGCCCGCAATATGGCGCATCGAAACTGCCGCAGGCGCGGCGCAGAAGGTATCGTTACTCTATGAAGTTCAGGCCGGTATCACCCACAGCCGCCAAAGGCTTACACATCGCCAGCTCGCCTTTCACCCACAACCAGCAAAGCACCAGCCGCATCATGCTGTGGGTGATGTTGGCGTGCATTCCCGGCATCGCGGCGCAGATTTGGTTTTTCGGCTACGGCGTGCTGATCCAGGTGGCGCTGGCGGCGATCGTCGCGCTGGCCGCGGAAGGCGCGATCCTCAGGCTGCGCAAGCTGCCGGTGCGCAGCCGACTGGCGGATAACTCCGCCCTGCTGACCGCGCTGCTGCTCGGCATCAGCCTGCCGCCGCTCGCGCCGTGGTGGATGATCGTCATCGGCACCTTCTTCGCCATCGTTATCGCCAAACAGCTGTATGGCGGCCTTGGGCAAAACCCGTTCAACCCGGCGATGGTCGGTTACGTGGTGCTGCTGATCTCCTTCCCGGTGCAGATGACCAGCTGGCTGCCGCCGGATGAGCTGCGCGCCACTGCGCTGTCGCTCCACGACACGCTGCTGACCATTTTCAGTGGCCATACCTCGCAAGGCGCGACGCTGCACGAACTGCAGATAGGCGTGGACGGCATCAGCCAGGCCACGCCGCTCGACGGCTTCAAAACCGGCCTGCGCAGCGGCCACAGCGTGGAACAGGTGTTGCAGCAGCCGCTGTTCGGCGGCGCCCTGGCCGGCATCGGCTGGCAGTGGGTCAACCTCGGCTTCCTGGCCGGCGGCCTGTTTATGCTGGCGCGCCGCCTGATCCACTGGCAGATCCCGTTCAGCATGTTGGCCGCCATCGCCTTCTGTTCCGGCCTGGCCTGGTGGATCGATCCGGCGCATCAGGCTTCGCCGCTGATCCACCTGTTCTCCGGCGCCAGCATGCTGGGCGCGTTCTTTATCGCCACCGATCCGGTCAGCGCCTCGACCACGCCGAAGGGCCGTTTGATCTACGGCGCGCTGATCGGCGTGCTGGTGTGGCTGATCCGCGTCTATGGCGGATACCCTGACGGCGTGGCCTTCGCCGTGCTGCTCGCCAACATCACCGTCCCGTTAATCGACCACTACACGCAGCCGCGCGTGTACGGCCATCGCTAAGGAGCCGCCATGCTGAATTCCATGAGAAAGCACGGCACCACGCTGGCGGTGTTTGCGGCGGTCACCACCGGCCTGACCGCCGTGGTCTACGCCCTGACGAAAACCACCATCGCCCATCAGGCGGCGCTGCAGCAAAAAGCGCTGCTCGATCAGGTGGTGCCACCGGAAAACTACGACAACATCATGCAGAACGAATGCTTCCTGGTCAGCGATCCGGCGCTGGGCGACGGCGCGCCGCACCGTTTGTACCTGGCGCGCAAAAACGGGCAGCCGACCGCCGCCGCGCTGGAAACCACCGCGCCGGACGGCTACTCCGGCGCTATCAAACTGCTGGTCGGCGCCGATTTCAACGGCACGGTGCTCGGCACCCGGGTGATTGAACACCACGAAACCCCGGGGCTGGGTGACAAAATTGAACTGCGCATTTCCGACTGGATTTCTTTCTTCAGCGGCAAGAAAATCGAAGGCCCGGACGATAAGCGCTGGGCGGTGAAGAAAGACGGCGGTATGTTCGACCAGTTCACCGGCGCGACCATCACCCCGCGTGCGGTGGTCAATGCGGTGCGCCGCACGGCGTTGTATATGGAAACGCTGCCGCCTAAACTTGAAAGCTTACCTGCGTGTGGAGCCAGCGAATGAGTGAAGCCAAAGAATTGATCGTCCAGGGGTTGTGGAAAAACAACTCCGCCCTGGTGCAGTTGCTGGGCATGTGTCCGTTGCTGGCGGTGACCTCCACCGTCACCAACGCGCTGGGCCTGGGGCTGGCCACCACGCTGGTGCTGACGCTGACCAACGCCTCCATCTCCGCGGTGCGCCGCTGGGTGCCGAGCGAGGTGCGTATTCCTATCTACGTGATGATCATCGCCGCGGTGGTGAGCATCGTGCAGATGCTGATCAACGCCTATGCCTTCGGCCTGTATCAGTCGCTCGGCATCTTTATTCCATTGATCGTGACCAACTGCATCGTGGTGGGCCGCGCCGAAGCGGTGGCCGCCAAGAAGCCGGTCGGCCTCTCGGCGCTGGACGGCATGGCCATCGGCCTCGGTGCCACTGGCGTGATGGTGACGCTGGGCTCGATGCGCGAACTGTTGGGCAACGGCACGCTGTTCGACGGCGCCGATCAGCTGCTGGGCGGCTGGGCCAAGTCGCTGCGCATCGAAGTGGTGCATTTCGACAGCCCGTTCCTGCTGGCGATGCTGCCGCCGGGTGCCTTTATCGGCCTGGGGCTGCTGCTGGCGGTCAAATATCTGATCGACGAAAAAATGAAGGCGCGCAAAGCCCGCGCCGTGGCGGTGGAACCGCTGCTGGGACAAGGACGTGCTGAGAAGGCCTGATGAACAAGCAGAAGCGACTGGAAATTCTGACCCGGCTGCGCGACAACAACCCGCATCCGACCACCGAGCTGGTGTACACCACGCCGTTTGAGCTGCTGATTGCGGTGCTGCTGTCTGCACAGGCCACCGACGTGAGCGTCAACAAGGCGACCGCCAAGCTTTATCCAGTCGCCAACACCCCTGCCGCCATGCTGGCGCTGGGGGTTGATGGCGTCAAGGAGTACATCAAGACCATCGGCCTGTTCAACAGCAAGGCCGAAAACGTGATCAAAACCTGCCGCATGCTGCTGGAGCTGCACGGTGGCGAAGTGCCGGAGGATCGCGCCGCGCTGGAAGCGCTGCCGGGCGTCGGACGCAAGACCGCCAACGTGGTGCTCAATACCGCTTTCGGCTGGGCGACCATCGCCGTGGACACCCACATCTTCCGGGTGTGCAACCGCACCCACTTCGCGCCGGGCAAGAACGTCGATCAGGTGGAAGAGAAGCTGTTGAAGGTCGTGCCCGCCGAATTCAAGGTCGATTGCCACCACTGGCTGATCCTGCATGGGCGCTACACCTGCATCGCGCGTAAACCGCGCTGCGGTTCCTGCATTATCGAAGACCTGTGCGAGTATAAAGAAAAGGTTTATCCGGAATCCTGAGCCTGTTGGGTGCGGCAAACCGCACCCGTCGCTTCATCTCTCCCCGCCAGCGCCTCTTTTTTATCGGAAATGTGATATCGCGCAGCAGTAACCCCGGTGTTATCGCGGTTTTCAGTGAAAAACTCAGTGCCGTGTTATTTTCAAGCGAAAAATTAGTCGAAAATTGCGGTGAACGTCACGCTTTCAGGATCACAAGGCGTTCACAAATGCCAGCCCCGTTTTCTTAAATTTCTATAATTTTACAAAATGCGTCATATGCACAACATTCCAATGGATTAATAACCACACATACACTGATGCGCTAAAAAATAGCAATTCAGCAGAATATATCCCTGTTTAAAATCCGTATAGCTTTTAATCAAAACAAAAAATCGGCAAATCATTAAAACCCGAAAGTTAATACTGCATAACATTTGCAACATCGCAGCATAATCCTGCGAGCGTTAAATGTAACCGAATATGACAAACTGCTTGCCACGTTGACAAAGATAGTGAACATTAACCGCCGTCCCCATCCTATAACAACGCAAAAGGATGCCGTTCCGCATCAACTTTTGTACTTTCCCGTCCTCCAAAGACGGGCTGCGAAAAAACAGAGGTACCAGTGTCAACAGCAAACAACCAACACCCGGAGAGCGTTAGCCTTAACGCGTTCAAACAACCGAAAGCGTTCTATCTGATCTTCTCGATCGAACTGTGGGAGCGTTTCGGCTATTACGGCCTGCAGGGCATCATGGCGGTTTATCTGGTCAAGATGCTCGGCATGAGCGAAGCCGACTCCATCACCCTGTTCTCTTCCTTCAGCGCCCTGGTATACGGCTTCGTCGCCATCGGCGGCTGGCTGGGCGACAAGGTGCTGGGTGCCAAACGCGTGATCGTGCTCGGCGCACTGGTGCTGGCCGCCGGTTACGCCATGGTGGCCTACTCCGGCCACGACATCTTCTGGGTCTACATGGGTATGGCGACCATCGCCGTGGGCAGCGGCCTGTTCAAGGCTAACCCGTCCTCCCTGCTGTCCACCTGCTATGAGAAAGACGATCCGCGTCTCGACGGCGCCTTCACCATGTACTACATGTCGGTGAACATCGGTTCCTTCTTCTCCATGCTGGCCACCCCGTGGCTGGCAGCGAAATACGGCTGGAGCGTGGCGTTCTCCCTGAGCGTGGTCGGCATGCTGATCACCCTGGTCAACTTTATGATGTGCCACAAGTGGGTGAAGGAAAACGGCTCCAAGCCTGACTTCAAGCCGCTGCATCTGCCGAAACTGCTGATGGTGCTGGTCGGCATCGTGGCGTTGATCGCCGTGTCCAGCTGGCTGCTGCACAACCAGGTGATCGCGCGCTGGGCGCTGGCCCTCGTTTCCGCCGGCATCGTGCTGGTGTTCGCCAAGGAAACCTTCGCCCTGCACGGCGCCGCACGCCGTAAGATGATCGTCGCCTTCCTGTTGATGCTGGAAGCGGTGGTGTTCTTCGTGCTGTACAGCCAAATGCCAACCTCACTGAACTTCTTCGCCATCCACAACGTGGAACACAGCATCTTCGGCATCGCCTTCGAGCCTGAGCAGTATCAGGCGCTGAACCCATTCTGGATCATGCTCGCCAGCCCGATTCTGGCCGCGCTGTATAACAAAATGGGCGATCGCCTGCCGATGCCGCACAAGTTCGCTTTCGGTATGATCCTGTGCTCCTGCGCCTTCCTGGTGCTGCCATGGGGCGCCAGCTTCGCCAACGAACAGGGCATTGTGTCGGTCAACTGGCTGATCCTGAGCTACGCGCTGCAGAGCATCGGTGAGCTGATGATTTCCGGCCTGGGTCTGGCGATGGTGGCACAGCTGGTGCCGCAGCGTCTGATGGGCTTCATCATGGGTTCCTGGTTCCTGACCACCGCCGCCGCCGCGCTGATCGCCGGTAAGGTTGCCGGTCTGACCGCCGTCCCAAGCGACATCAACGACGCGCACGCTTCGCTGGCCATCTACAGCCATGTGTTTATGCAAATCGGCATCGTCACCGCCGTCATTGCTATCCTGATGATGCTGACCGCGCCGAAACTGTACCGCATGACGCTGGATACCACCGAAGACGCCAATCAGAAAGCGCAGGAAGCCACCGCGGCTCACTGATCGTCGGTAGATTGGGCGTAAATAAAAACACCGAGGTTAACGCCCCGGTGTTTTTTTATGCCCGCAATAAACGGGTTTACGCTAATTTGGGTTTATCGCTCAGGTTGGCCCACATGAATTCGCTTACCAGTGCGCTGTGGAATGCCGCCTGTTGCTTGTCGGCGGCGGCGCTGTGCCCGCCTTCGGTATTTTCATAGAAATAAGCCTGCTGATATCCCATCGCCTGCATGCGCGCCGCCATTTTGCGCGCGTGGGCCGGGTTGACCCGATCGTCGCTGGTCGCGGTATAGAACAACACCGGCGGATAGGCCGTCTGCGTCTGAATGTTGTGGTACGGCGAGAAGGTCTTGATGTAGGCCCACTCCTCCGGCTTGCTCGGGTCACCGTATTCGGCGATCCACGACGCGCCGGCAGAAAGCTGCGTATAGCGCTGCATGTCCAGCAGCGGCACTTCGCAAACGATGCAGCCGAACAGCTGCGGATACAACGTCAGCATATTGCCCACTAACAGGCCGCCGTTGCTGCCGCCGCGCGCGCCCAGATGCGGTGCCGAGGTCACCTTGCGTGCGATGAGATCTTCGGCCACGGCGGCGAAATCCTCGTAGGCGCGATGGCGGTTCTGCTTGAGCGCCGCCTGATGCCAGGCCGGGCCGTATTCGCCGCCGCCGCGGATGTTGGCCACCACGTATACCCCACCGCGTTCCAGCCAGGCCGGCGCCTTGCCGCCGAGATAGCCCGGCAGCAGCGGCACTTCAAACCCGCCGTAGCCATACAGCAGCGTCGGCGTGCTGCCGTCCGGTTTGAGATCTTTGGCGGCAATCTGGAAATACGGCACGCGGGTGCCGTCCTTGGAACGCGCAAAATGCTGGCTCACTTGGTAGCCTGACGCGTCAAAATCCTGCGGCGCCTGTTTCAGCAGCGTCGCCTCACCGCCATCGAGGTTGCCCATATACAGCGAGGTCGGTTGCAGGAATCCGCTGACCGTCAGGAAATAGGCGTTGCTCTCTTCGTCGATGCCGCCGGCGGAAAGGGTGCTGATGGCGCCGGGGTTGCCCAGCGGACGACGTTGCCAGCTGCCGCCCTGCGGCGTCAGCACTTCCAGACGGTTGACCACGTTATCCATGATACTGAGGATCAGATGATCGCGGGTGCCGCTGTAGCCGCTCAGCGCCTGCTCCGCCGTTGGGGTAAACAGCAGTTGCAGCTCGCGCTTACCCGCCAGATAGTCATCGAAGTTGGCCGCCAGCAGCGCGCCGGACGGATAGCGCTTGCCGCCCACCTCCCAGTCGCTGCTCGGTTTGATCAGCAGCCATTCCCGATGCGTATCCAGCTCGGCGTCGGCCGGAATATCGATTTTTTTCTGCCGGCCGTCCTGCATCAGCAAGAAATAGTCGCGGCGGTAGAAGTCCAGGCTGCGGCCGACGAAATCGCGCTCAAAACCCGGCGTGCGGTCGTGATAGGCGAAGACCGCCATGTCCTCGGGCTGCGCTTCGTACAGCGTTTCGGCGGCGCTCAGCGGCGTGCCGCGCCGCCAGCGCTTGGCGATGCGCGCGTAGCCGGACTGGGTCATCGAGCCGGGGCCGAAATCGGTGGCGATGAACAGCGTATCCCGATCGACCCAGGAGACCCGACTTTTCGCCACCGGTACATTAAAACCGTCTTTGACGAAGCGTTTGGCCACCAGATCGAATTCGCGGATCTCGGTGGCGTCACCGCCGTCCGGCGACAGCTGCATCAGGCAATAGCGGTATTCCGGCGCCAGCGGCTGCGAGCCCTGATAGATCCAATCCTTGCCCTCCGCTTTGCCCAACGCATCGATATCCAGCACCGTCTCCCAGGCCGGTTTGGCCTTGCGGTACTCGTCCAGCGTGGTGCGCCGCAGCAGGCCGCGCGGGTTGGCCCGATCCTGCCAGAAGTTGTAATAGTACTCGCCGCGTTTGCTCACCCACGGGATTTGGGTGTCTTTATTAAGGATATCCAGGACTTCGCGCTCAATGCGCTGAAAGTCTTCACCCTGGCCGAAACGCGCCACGGTGCGCTGATTTTCCTGCTGCACCCATTGCAGCGCTTTTTTACCCTGCAGCTCCTCCAGCCACAGGAAGTCATCGCCGGCGGCCGCGCCGCCCTCCGCCGCCATCGCCAGGCGGATACTGTTAGGTAATGAAGTCATCGCGAATACGGCTCCTGCGGTTTGCGCACTGAGTTTAATGAACTGACGTCGATTGGTGACCGGCAAAATCAAGCTCCTTTTGAGTCGGCTGCAACGCCGCCCCGTCATGGGCGACAGCCTGTGAAATAAGAGTCATTTTCAACAAGGTAGGCGTTTGGCGGCGCGGAGTCAAAGCCCGCGGGCACCGCGTTGAGTCAGGATTGAGGATAGTGGATCAGATCGTGGATGCGCACCGTTTGTGAACTGGCGTTGCGGTAGGCGTGCGGCCGATCGGCCTGAAAGCGCATCGCTTCGCCGGCCGCCAGGCTGTGCCATTCGCCGTCGATCGCCAATTCTAGTCGGCCGCTGATCACGATCACATGCTCGATCACGCCCGGCTCATGGGGCGACGATTCGCTGAGCGCGCCCGGTGCGAGATCGATGACGAACATATCGAAACCCAGCTGGCGGTCGTAGGGAAACAGCGGCACCACGCGCATATCAGCATTGTCCTGATCGTACACCGGCAGTTCACCGTAGCGGTGCAGCGTCGCCTGTTGCTGAGCGGGCGACGCCTCAAGAAAGGCGGAGAACGCCACGTTGAAGCCGGTGGCGATCTTCCACAGCGTCGCCACCGTCGGGCTGGATTCACCGCGTTCAATCTGCCCGAGCATCGCTTTGCTGACGCCGGTGTATTCCGCCGCCTGCGTCAGGCTCCAGCCGCGCTGTGTGCGCAGCGTGCGAAGGGTGTGCGCCAAATGGCCGGCAAGTTCCTGCATCCTGTTCTCCTCTGCGTATCGTGCCCGATTATACCCGCTTGTGCGCTATAGCGCACGGTGCTATGCTGATTTCTTGTCGTGCGTTATAACGCACAATTACCGATTGGAGCTCCTCATGCGCCCAGCCCTCTCCCTGCGCCATCTGACCCTGCCCGCCATCATGGCCGGCTTTGTCGCCGTTCTGGTGGGTTACACCAGCTCTGCCGCGATCATTTTCCAGGCCGCCGCCGCCGCAGGCGCCACGCCGGCGCAGATCGGCGGCTGGCTGAGCGCACTGGGGATCGCGATGGGTGTCACCTCGCTCGGGCTCTCGCTTTACTACCGCACCCCGATCCTCACCGCCTGGTCGACGCCCGGCGCGGCGCTGCTGGTCACCAGCCTGCCCGGCACGCCGATCAACGAGGCGATCGGCGTGTTTATCTTCGCTTCCGGTCTGATCCTGCTGTGCGGCGTCACCGGGCTGTTCGCCCGCCTGATGGACTACATCCCGCAGGCGATTTCTGCGGCGATGCTGGCGGGGATCTTGCTGCGTTTCGGGCTGGACGCCTTCGCTTCGCTGCAGCTCAATTTCCCCCTCAGCGCCGGCATGGGGCTGGCCTATCTGCTCAGCCGCCGTTATCAACCGCGCTACGCCATCGTGCTGACGCTGGCGGTTGGGCTGGCGATCGCCGCGCTGCAGGGCAATATCCAGCTGACGCAGCAAGCGCCGGCGTTCGCCATGCCGGAATTTATCGCGCCGCATTTCAATTGGCCGACGCTGCTCGGCATCGGCGTGCCCTTCTTCGTGGTCACCATGGCTTCGCAAAACGCCCCCGGCATCGCCACGTTGCAGGCGGCGGGCTACCGCGTCCCCACCTCACCGCTGATCGCCTGGACGGCGCTGACCGCACTGCTGCTGGCGCCGTTCGGCGGCTTCTCGGTGTGCATCGCCGCCATTACCGCCGCCATCTGCATGGGGCCGGACGTGCATCCCGATCCGCAGCGGCGCTATATGGGCGCGGTGGCCGCCGGCGGCTTCTACCTGCTGGCCGGGTTGTTCGGCGGCGCCATCGGCCTGCTGTTCAGCGCGTTGCCGGTCGCCTTGATCCACACCATTGCCGGGCTGGCGTTGCTCGGCACCATCGGCGGCAGCCTGCAACGTGCGCTGCATGATGAAAAACAGCGCGACGCGGCGCTGATCGCCTTCCTCATCACCGCCTCCGGCGTCACGCTGCTCGGCATCGGTTCGGCCTTCTGGGGCATTGTCGGCGGCGCTATCGCCCATCTGCTGCTGTCGCTGCCGCGGCGAGCCTCCGAGGCGTAACGGGCGGTCTACATTGACAAGCGGCGCCGTGGCACCTTCACTTTCTCTGTCGTCTGAATGTCAATCCACCTAATAAGTGACGCTGTCACCAAGGAAGCTTATGACCGAGAAAGCCGCGCTGTTGGCCCAGCGCCTGATACGCAATGTCAAACAGGTAGAGATGAAGCATGACCGGCGGCCGCCGCTGTATGACAGCGTCGGCGCTCGCCTCGGCACCGGCACCGCCGCCGACAAGCTGGGCGCTTCTTTCGATTGTGTGGCGCCGGGCATGCGCTCCTGCCCCTACCATTTTCACTACGCTCAGGAGGAAATGTTCATCATTTTGGAAGGCAGCGGTACGCTGCGCGTGGCCGGAGAAATGCTGCCGATCGTCAGCGGGGATGTCATTTTCATTCCGCCTGGCCCGGAATACCCGCACCAGATCATCAACACCTCCGATGCGCCGCTGAAGTACCTGTCCGTCAGCACGCGCGAACAGCCGGAAGTGGTGATGTATCCGGACTCAGGCAAATACCAGGCGATGGCGCGCGGCAATAACGGCGAACAGGTGCGTTATCTGCAACGCCCTTCAGCCTCGCTCGATTACTGGCAGGATGAACCCTGAATCGCCGGCCGGCAACGGGAGATCCAACGCGCGCGCCGCCAGCTCGGCCACGCGGAAGTCGATATCCGCCGCCTGCCCGTCTTCCATAAACCAGGCGGCGGAGAGCCCCGCCCAGGCCAGGATCCATTGCAGCAAGCGCCGGCGTTCCAGCCCGGCCAAGCGACAGACCTGTTCCACGCGCCGCTGGAAAATGGCCGGGTCGGTGGCGATGCCGTAGTTGGGATTACAGAAGATATTGGCGTAATCGAAGCCCCGTTCGCCGTACAAACGCTTGGGATCGATCGCCAGCCAGCCGCGTTCGCCGAAGTCCAGCACGTTGTCATGGTGGATATCACCGTGCAGCACGCTTTCATCTCGCGGGCTACTCAGCAATTCCGCCGCCGTCGTGGCGCTGAGACGCAGCATGCCGCCGTGCGCCTGCGCCGCCGGCCACAGCGAGCTGAACCACTCTTGCAACGGGATCAATTCGGGCAGCGGTGCCGCGCGCGGCGCATGCAAGGCGGCGATCGCCCGGCACAGGATCGCCGTGGCCTGCTCATCGTCGCCGTCACGCACCAGCTGCGCCAACGAGCTTTCGCCCTGTGCGCGCTCCAGCAGAATGCCGTCTTCGTGCCACGCCAACACCTGCGCGGCGCCTTCCCCGCGCCACCAGCACATCAGCTGGCCGCCGAAGCGCTCCTCCTGCTCGCGGGCGATCTTCAGCATGGCGGCCTCGCCCCGGTAACGCACCGGCATCAGCAGGCTGCTGTGGGTTTCGAAGGCTTTACCGTCCTGTTCCAGTTGCCAGCGTTGCAGGTAGGGAGTAAAAAGCGGGTTCATCGTCTCATGCGTCCTTGTGGCCGATCTGCGCCGCACTGTCACATTCGGGTGAGAGACGACGTATAAAATAAAGAGGGATGATACGCTCATATATCATCGGTGTGCGGCGTCTGGCCGCCGTTTCCTCAGTATCCTAACCAAGTTTGTCGCTTTTATTAACCGGTCTTGCGCGGGGTTTGATCATGACATCATTAAAACGCACGAATTATCCGCAGTTGCCTACGCCGGGCGGCCCCTATGTGCATGCGGTGCGCCACGGCGATCGCCTGTATGTGTCGGGCTTGACGGCCTTCGCCACCGACGCGCAAGGCTTGAACGCGCCGGAACAGACGCAGGAGATCCTCGAGCAATTGGCGACCATCGCCGCCAGCGAAGGCGTGAATCTCAAGGCCTTGATTAAAATCAGCGTGTTCCTGACCGACATCGCCGATCTGGCGGGCGTGCGCCCGGTGCTGTTTGACTATTTCGACGGCGCGCTGCCGGCCTGTTCACTGATGGCGGTCAGCGCGTTGTTCTCACCGCAGGTGTGCGTAGAGATAGAGGCGGTGATGGCGTTGCAATAAGGCGCGGCTAGAGCACAATGCTGATTCAGTTAAGCGTTTTTCTGCAGGCGTTCGTGACATTTTCGGTCGATAAAAGTGAGATGCCTCATGTGGCTCACTCACCTCGACCGAGCCAGGGGCCGAAGGCGCGGCCCCTGGCAACCCGCGCCTTTGCCCTATCAGACGGTTGGCTTTGCCAACTGCCCTCTCTCCGCCATAGCACATTGAGGCCGGTTGCGACAGGCGTCCCTGCCTGTCTCACCTGAAACCGCCGTCCATGGCGGTTTCTCCTAATGCGCTATGCCTGCGTTCGGCGTCTTCAAGGGCGCCCAACACCGCGCTCATCTCCAACTTCTCTGCCATAACCTCATCAGCGGCAGATTTCCCGGTAGCTGCCAGCTCGGGTGTTGACCTTTAACGCGCATCACCGGCTGCCGAGCAAGGCGGCGTTGTCAGGGGCAACCGGCCAGGGAAGGCCGGTTGAGGCGAGACTAACAGGGACGTTTGTCGCAGCCGACCCGCCCGACAATGCAGACACGGCGAGGGTATCCGCGCAGCGGACAGGCGGTGTTAAGCAAAGGCGCGGGTGTAGGGGCCGCGCCATCGGCCCCTACAATTGCCGTTCATGTTGGCCACAAAGAAATGCGGAACATTGACGGCAATTCCCCTGCACAGAACGCCCAGAGGCTGGATAAGAAAAATGCCACTCAGGCTTAAGTGAGCGGCATTGCGGCTAGAGCGCGCCTTCATCCGGCATGCAGGGGCCGATCTTGAACCAGGCTTTGGCGATCTGCCCCTGTTCCACTTCGTAAATGGCGATGACATCCATTTTGCCGCGCCCCTGCGGGAAGTTGCGCGTCACCACTTCCTGATCGACCACCATATTCCCCACCGCCATGCGTTTTATCCGTTCGCCATACAGACTCGGCTCCTGGAAACGCACAAGATGCCGTTCACGGATCGCCGCCTTGCCGCTGGCCAGCAGCGTGTCGGGATGCTCGTAATACTGCGCGTCGTCCGCCCAGCAGGCCATAAAGGCCTCGATGTCGCGGGCGTTATAGGCGTCAAGCTGTTGTTGAACCACATCCTGCGGGCGTGCCGTTTTATCGTTCATCACATCCTCCTGCCGAAGTTAACCGCCGCATACGTCGAACCCATCACGTTAACCGCCCAGTGCTGCAGCTTGATGACACGGCGAGTTTTGAATAAAAAACCAAAAATAGCGAATAAATAACCTATCACGCCCGATGGGTAATTCAAGCGCCCGCGCATAAATTTTCTGCGCCGCGCCAGGGGCGATGAAAACCGCATAACGCCACGCGTTAATTTTTGCGGCGGTTAGGGAAATTCTGCTAATTTAGCGTGAACAGCCTGATGATAACGAAATGCTATGCAGCAAAAACCGGTGTTGGACGAAGCCAGACAGTTAAAACGACTCAACGCCGCCACGCGGCGCCAATCCCATATGTACAAATGGATCGCGCTGATTGCGGCGCTAGATGCGCTGTTGGTGTTTTGGTATGACCGGGATATGCGCAACGTCACCTTCTCGGGAGCGGTTGCGCTGGTGTGCGGCTATTTGTGGATCCGCGATCGCAACAAGGCCCGGGGTTACCGGCGCGAGTTCGACCGCAAATTCGGCAAGCGCAGCGGCGATTAAGGCTGCATTGCTTCCAGCACTTTAGCGCTGTCGACGATCTGCACGAACTTCACGATTTTTCCGGCGCGAAGCGTATAAATATGCGCAAAGGAGGCGCTGAAGGATTTGCCGGTGGCCCGGTAAGTGCCGTGATAAAAACCCTGAGCGATCACGTTGTCGCCGGCATCGTAAAAGTGATCGACGTCGGCGCGGTAACCTTGCCATTCGCTGCCCAGGCGCTGATGCACGTTCTTGATGATGTTCTCCGGGCCGATATAGGTACCGGCGTAAGGGAAACCCGCGGCTTCGGTCCACTCTGCATCGGGGGCCAGCGCCGCCAGCAGATTGCGGCCGTTTTCTTCGGAGCTGCCTTCATAGGTTGCGCGCACTATTTCAAGAGGGGTTGGCATGTCTCTTCTCCAAATGGCTGATGAGGATATTCCGGCCATCCCCGCGGACACAGGCTCTCACCAAGCGGAGACGGCGGAATGCGGCTATTCTAGGTTGCTTGTTTCGCTGCAAAAACCGCAGTTATGACAATAGTGGGTTGCACTTTAGTAAACAATAACCATTTTTCTGTCATTTTCCCGGCATCCGACACGGCTATGCTGATTGACCGATTTTCCCCAACAGGAGCTGAACGTGTCTTTACCCTCGCTGACGCAAGAGTTGTTACAACCGTTTTCCCCCTACCAAACGCTGGCGCAAACGCTGTTGCCGCTCACCCTCGAGTCGGACGACGGTTCGCATGACGTGGCGCACCTGCATCGAGTCTGGAAGAACTGCCGCCACATCAGCAAGCTGGAAGGCGGCGACCGGCGCATTCTCTGCGCGGCGGTGCTGCTGCATGACGCCGTGGCGGTGGAAAAAAACTCGCCGCAGCGCCATCTGGCCTCGCGCATGGCGGCGGAGCAAGCCACGCTGACGCTGACCCGGCTGGAATGGGCGCCGGCGGACATCGCGGCGGTAGCCCACGCCATTGAAGCGCACAGTTTTTCCGCTGGCATCCCCCCGCAAACGCTGGAGGCAAAGATCCTGCAGGACGCCGATCGTCTCGACGCCATTGGCCTGATTGGCGTGGCGCGCTGCTTCTATATCGGCGGCCGCATGCGCAGTGCGCTGTATGACGCCGCCGACCCGCGGGCCGAACATCGCCAATACGACGACAAACGTTTCAGCCTGGATCACTTCGAAACCAAGCTGTTCAAACTGCAAGACGGCTTCCAGACTGCCGCCGGGCGGCACATGGCCGAGCTTCGTACCGAACGCATGCGGCGTTTTGTCGATGATCTGCTGGAAGAGGTGTAATGCCGGCCTACGGGGCATTTTCGTTATGCCCATAACATTTTCGGTCACATAACACCGTTAAACTGAAAGCCAACTTCACCGAACGGGCGGCACAGATGAAAAAGTTGACGTTGAAAGAGATGACGGAAAGCGAGCAACGGGAAGTCAAAACCGAGCTGGACAAAGCGCGTAAAAGCCACGGCCGGCCGCTGACCAACGCCGAACAGCACAAGGTCAAGGATGAAGTGGTGGCGCGCATCATGGCCGCCAGAGCAAAGCTCGCTAAGGCAGAGCGTGCAGAACGCAAAGCCAACCGCTACCGGCCAAGCGGCGACACCTTCAGTTGGTCTGCCACTATCGGCTCCCGCCCGCCGCGCTGAGCCAGTCAAACCCTCCCCGCCGCGGCGGGGATTTTATTTATTAGCCAAACTCATCCCTGCTGATGAATCATGAATAACAATGTTATCAATCTGTTGTAAATTGACAGCCTGATGAAGAATATTCATTATCACCCCACTTCCCCTTTTCACGAGACTGCCATGGCCTACCCACGCAACGCTGATATTCTGATGACACCTGCGTTGTCCGTTGGCGGTTTGGCGGCGGTTAAATCGAAGAAACAGACGCTCATTTGACCGGGGCGAGCTGTCCCGTCAGATGAGCTGACTGGATGGCCTGCAACGCCCCGCCTTCAATTTTCTCATCTGGCTTCTCTGTCGGTCACACAGAAGGAATATTTTATGGCCTCATTTTCGGGTATTTGGGTGGCGATGGTTACCCCTTTCAATCAAGATGCCGTCGATCTGCCGGCGGTTAAACGCCTGGCGCGGCACCTGCTCGACGCCGGCATCGACGGCCTGGTGGTCTGCGGCTCTACCGGTGAAGCCGCCGCGCTGAGCAAGGAAGAACAGCTGGCGGTGCTCGACGCCGTGCTGGAGGTGGCGCCCGCCCATCAGGTGGTGATGGGCCTTTCCGGCAATAACATGGCCGCCACGCTGCAGATGCAGCAGGCCATTCAGCTGCGCGACATCGCCGGCGTGCTGATCCCGGCGCCTTACTACATCCGCCCTTCGCAATGCGGCCTGATCGACTATTTCACCCAGTTGGCCGACGCCTCCACCGTGCCGGTGATCCTGTACAACATTCCGCAGCGCACCGGCATCGCCATGGAGCTGGCCACGCTGCGCCGGCTCGCACGTCACCCGCGCATCACCGCCATCAAGGACTGCGGCGGCAACCCTGACGCTACCATGGCGCTGATCGCCGACGGCGAAATCGATGTGATGACCGGGGAGGACAATCTGATCCTCACCACGCTGTGCCTCGGCGGCACCGGTGCCATTTCCGCCGCCGCGCATGTTCACCCGGAACGTTTCGTCCAGCTGGTACAGCAAGTCGCCACCGGCGATCTGGCCGCTGCGCGCAGCAACTTCTATGAGCTGCTGCCGATGATCCACCAGATGTTCAGCTTCCCGAATCCGGCGCCGGTCAAGACGGTACTGGCCCAACAGGGGCTGATCGCCAATGAGTTACGTTCGCCCATGCAGGTGGCGCCGCAGGCGCTGCAACAGCAGATCGCCGCAACGCTGGCGCAGTTGCAGACAGCCGAGGCGCTCATCGGTTAAATTTGTAAGCTAAGCCGCTGTAATTTTGGCGCTATGGGACTACGATGAGAGGTTAAGCATGCCCGTCATTCGTCATCAACAAGGAGCTTCCGATGAAACTGTTCTATAAAGCCGGCGCCTGTTCGCTGTCCCCGCATATCGTGCTGCGCGAGGCAGGGCTGGATTTTACGGCGGAGAAGGTCGATCTGGCGCAGAAGAAAACCGAGAGCGGCGCCGATTACCTCGCCATCAATCCCAAGGGACAGGTCCCGGCGCTGCTGCTGGACGATGGCAGCCTGCTGACCGAAGGCGTGGCGATCGTACAATACCTGGCGGACCGCGTGCCTGACCGCAACCTGATCCCGGCGGCGGGCACCCTGTCGCGCTACCACGCGATCGAATGGCTGAACTACATCGCCACCGAACTGCACAAAGGGTTCAGCCCGCTGTTCAACCCGAAGACGCCCGAGGAATACAAAACCATCGCGCGCGCCAGGCTGGAGCAGCAGTTCAGCTATCTGGATTCGGTGCTGGCGAAGCAGCACTTCCTGTTGGGGAGCCGTTTCAGCGTGGCTGACGCCTACCTGTTCACCGTGCTGCGCTGGGCATTCGCCCTGCAGTTTGACGTGCGCAAGCACGCCCATCTGGCGGCCTGGTTCGATCGCGTTGCGGCGCGCCCGGCGGTAGATGCGGCGCTGAACGCCGAAGGATTGAAGTAAACACTCGGCCCCGGTGGCTATCGCCGGGGCCCGTTGCACTTACAGTTTTACCGCTTTGAATTCGCTGCGCGGCTGCACGATCCGATCCTGCGCCGCCACTACCTGCAGCTCGTATTCCCCCATCTCCTGAGTCGTCAGCATCACCTCATACACGGCGGCGGTCACGTGCTCCAGCGCTTTATCCAGCGCCTCGCCCTTCAGCAGATCCACCAGCAGCAGACCGCTGGTCAAATCGCCGACGCCGACCGGCTGACGCGCGCCGAAGTCCACCAGCGGCCGGCTGATGTGCCAGGCCTCGTCCGCTGTCACCAGCAGCATTTCGAAACAGTCGGCGTGATAGCCGGCGCGGGCCAGGTGCTTGACCAGCACCAGCCGCGGCCCTTTGGCGATCAGCACGCGGGCGGCCTGCACCGCATCGGCCACGTTGGCGACGGCCATCTGGCTCAGCATTTCCAGCTCCAGCAGGTTCGGAGCCACCATGTCGCTGCACGGCAACGCCTGGCGGCAGTGAAACTCGGCCACGCCCGGCGCCACGATGCAGCCTTTTTCCGGATGCCCCATCACCGGATCGCAAAAATACCAGGCGTTCGGGTTCGCCTGCTTAACCTGACGCACGATCTCCAGAATATGGTCACCCTGCTCCGGCGAACCGATATAACCGCTCAGCACCGCATCACAGCGCTTCAGTTGATCGATATTGGCGATACCCTGCGCGATCTCAGTCAGGTGGCTGGCCGGCATGACGCAGCCGGTCCACTGGCCGTATTGCGTATGGTTGGAGAACTGCACCGTGTTCAGCGGCCAGACGTTGACGCCCATGCGGCGCATCGGAAACTCAGCCGCACTGTTGCCGGCGTGACCAAACACCACGTGCGACTGGATAGAAAGAATGTTTTTCATCGACAGAACTCGTTCGGAATACGGCAGCCGGGCGGCTGCGCAAAAATAAAGGGGCCGCCAGGGCCCCTTACCGTCATTATTCGCTTACTGCCAATCCACCAGGCAGTAGTGTTTCTTGCCGCGACGCAGCAGCGTGTAGCGGCCGAACAGACGATCTGAATCGCTGAAGCGGTATTCGGCATCGGACTGTTTCTCACCGTTGATGGTCACCGCGTTGGAGCCGATCATGGTGCGCGCCTGGCCGCGTGACGGCACCAGTTCGGCATTCACCAACGCCTGCTGCAGATCGGCGTCGCCATCCAGTTTGATGGTCGGCATACCGTCCTGCGCCAGCTGGGCGAAGTCCGCTTCGGTCATGTCGTGCAGCGCACCGGAGAACAGGCTCTGGGTGATGCGCTTGGCGGCCGCCAGGCCTTCCGCACCGTGCACCATGCCGGTCACTTCCTCCGCCAGCACGTACTGGGCGCGCGGCGCCTTGCCGCTGTTTTTGTCTTCTTCTTCCAGCGCGTTGATGTCTTCCAGGCTCATGAAGGTGAAGAATTTCAGGAAGCGGTAAACGTCGGCGTCGGCGGTGTTGATCCAGAACTGGTAGAACTTGTACGGGCTGGTTTTTTCCGGCGCCAGCCAGACCGCGCCGCCTTCGGTTTTACCGAACTTGGTGCCGTCTGCTTTGGTGATCAACGGCACGGTCAGGCCGAACACCTGCTTCTGGTGCTGACGACGCGTTAGATCGATACCCGAGGTGATGTTGCCCCACTGGTCGGAACCACCGATCTGCAGCTCCACCTGGTGGCGGTTGTACAGCTCGGAGAAATCGTAGCCCTGCAGCAGGTTATAGGAGAACTCGGTGAAGGAGATGCCGGAGTCGTCGCGATTCAGGCGCTGCTTGACCGCTTCCTTGTTGATCATCTGGTTGACGGAGAAGTGCTTGCCGATGTCACGCAGGAAGGTCAGCACGTTCATGCCGCCGAACCAGTCGTAGTTGTTGGCCGCGATGGCGCTGTTGCTGCCGCAGTCGAAATCGAGGAATGGGGAAACCTGTTTGCGGATCTTCTCGACCCACTCGTTCACCGTATCGGTGGTGTTCAGCTTGCGCTCCGCCGCTTTGAAGCTCGGATCGCCGATGAGGCCAGTGGCGCCGCCCACCAACGCTACCGGCTTGTGGCCGGCCAGTTGGAAGCGCTTCAGGCACAACAGAGGAACCAGATGGCCCAAATGCAAGCTGTCAGCGGTCGGATCGAAACCGCAATACAGTGCAATTGGCCCTTGCGCCAGTCGCTCCGCTAACGCTTCCTCATCCGTAACCTGGGCAACGAGGCCCCGCTCTTGCAGTTGTTTAATCAAGTTGCTGCTTGCCATCAATGACTCCATGTATAAACGAATGCACCTTTGCCGGTACACGGCCTTTCGCCCAGTGGCGAAATAAAAATTCAGGGTAGCGCATAGAATAAAGCGCCGGCGGCGTCAGCACCAGCGCTTAGAGGGGATTTTACGTCTTCAAGGTGCCAGTCGGTCAATTTTCCAGTCATTCCCGTCCCGCTGATACAGGAAACGGTCATGCAGGCGATGGGCGCCGCCTTGCCAGAACTCGACGGAGTCAAATTTCACGCGGAATCCGCCCCAGAAACTCGGCAACGGCACTTCGCCCTGCTGGAACTTTTGCTTCAACTCGAGGAATTTGCTTTCCAGCACGCCGCGCGCGGAAATGCGCGACGACTGCTGCGACACCCAGGCGCCGATCTGGCTGTCCTTCGGCCGGCTGTTGAAGTACTTCAGCACGTCGAGGGTCGACAGGCGCTCCACCTGCCCCAGGAAAATCACCTGACGGTCGAGCATGTGCCAGGGGAACAGCAGGCTGATATGCGGGTTTTGCGCCAGCTGCTGTGCCTTGCGGCTGCCGAGGTTGGTGTAGAACACCAGCCCCTGCTCATCGAAATGCTTGAGCAGCACGATGCGCTGATACGGCTGGCCGTGTTCGTCGACGGTGGCGACGCACATGGCGGTAGGATCGGCCAGGCGCGCGTCGCAGGCCTGTTTCAACCAGCGCTCGAACAGTTCGAGCGGGTTGGCGGTCAGATCGTTGCGGCGCAGGCCGCCTCGGGTATATTCACGGCGCAGGTCCGCAACATCAAACTCATTCTTTTCAATCATCTGGTTTATCGACCAACTGAAAAAATCCGTCGTTACATTCTGCGCCTGCGGCGTCAGGAACTCAATCGCTCCGACGCCGCCGTGACCGTCACTCCGTCAACACGCAGTCGCTCATGACTACCTTGCCGTTGCGCTCAAGATAGGCGTTACGATCTTTCGACCAAAAAGTGTATTTACCGTCGCTGTATTTGGCACCGGTCAGCGCCAGCACCTGCTTAAGATGCAGTTGCTCGCCGTCCATCAGCAGGCTGACTTCGCTCGCCTTGCCGTCGAGCCCCACCGTCAGCGGCGTAGTGCCGCACTGGTAGTGCATCGTCTGGCTGCTCTGCGGCAGGATGTAGCTGCAGCCGGACAACGCCAGCGCGCCGGCGACGAAAATGACTTTTTTCATGCTGTTGCTCCTTAGAGAAATCCTTCACAGGTTATCCTAACAGAGCTAACGGCCCCTCAACGGCAAAACCGGATAAATCCCACCCAGCACCGTTTCACGGCTGGCGCCGGTGACCGAAGGCAGGTTGCCGGCCTGGCCGGACAGCGTGCGAAACGCCAGCCAGGCAAAGGCCAGCGCCTCCATGTCGTCTCCGCTGACGCCGCAATCGTCGGTCAGCCCGACCTCCGTGCCCGGCAACAGCGCCGACAGGCGCGCCATCAGCAGCGTGTTGCGCGCTCCGCCACCGCAGACCAGCAGGCGCTCGCACCCGCCGGCCAGTTGTACCTGTTCGCTGATGCTGACGGCGGTCAGCTCTGTCAGCGTGGCCTGCACGTCGACCGGCGCGATCGCCGGCAATCCGGCCAGCTGCCGCTCCAGCCAGGCGATATTGAAATACTCGCGGCCGGTGCTTTTCGGCGCCGGTAGCGCAAAGTAAGGATCCGCCAGCATTTGCTGCAACAGCGGCAAGCAGACTCGCCCCTGCATCGCCCAGCCGCCGTCCTGATCGTAAGGTTGCGCGCGGTGACGCCAGACCCAGGCATCCATCAGCATATTGCCCGGCCCGGTATCGAAACCGCGCACCGGCGCACCGGGCAACAGCAGAGAAAGGTTGGCAATGCCGCCGACGTTCAGCACCATACGCCGCTCGACGGGATGCCCCAGCAGCGCCTGATGAAACGCAGGCACCAGCGGCGCGCCCTGCCCGCCGTAGGCCATATCGCGCCGGCGGAAATCGCCGACGGTGGTGATATTGGTCAGCGCGGCGATGCGGTTGTTGTCGCCGAGCTGCATCGAGAAACGCGCGTCGCCTTCCGGTTCGTGCCACACCGTCTGGCCGTGGCAACCGATGGCGGTGATCTGCTCGGCGTCGATGCCGGTTTGCTTCAGCAGGCCAAGCACCGCCTCGCCAAACAGCGTGCCCAGCTGTGCGTCCAATCGGCCGACGGCGGCCAGCGTGGTCTGCTGCCCCTGGCACATCCCCAGGATCTCTTTTTTCAGCGCGATCGGCATCGGATGGCTATAGCTGGCCTGCTGCGCCACCATGCGATCGTCGATCGCGGCCAATACCACATCGATTCCGTCCAGACTGGTGCCGGACATGACGCCTATATAGCGGCCTGACTTCATAGCAACATCCTCTAACCCGCGCGGTAAGCAAATTTTATCCTGACAAATAAACCAGAATTGCCGGATTAACGCCATGAATTATGATGCTTTTTTTACACGCCGTGAGCCAGGTGCGCCGCGGTGGCACATTTCATGTGTTAAACCGTGCGTTAACCGGCAACGGAATGTCGGTGAGGCTGTCATAAAGGTAAACCGCGGTTTATTATTGGTTGAACAGAGAAAAGTTAAGCTGCGTGCAGCGATGAGGCATGGCGCTGTATCAACTTTCAGCCATACTTTGTCTATCATTTTCACTGAATCTTGCCTGGTGAGCATTGCCAGGTTATGGACTACTACCATCAGGAGTTTTATATGATCAAGCGTCTTCTCGTCGTTGCCGTCGCCGCCGTTACGTTGGCTGGGTGTGCCAATGAATCCATGTCCGGCGATGTCTACTCGTCCTCGCAGGCCAAACAGGTGCAGAACGTCACCTACGGGACGCTGGTTTCCGTGCGTCCGGTGAAAATTCAGGGCGGGGAAGGTTCCAACGCCTTGGGGATGATCGGCGGCGCAGTGATTGGCGGGCTGTTGGGTAACACCGTTGGCGGCGGTACCGGTCGTACGCTGGCTACCGCGGCGGGCGCTATCGCCGGCGGCGCAGCGGGCAACAGCATCGGTGAAGTGGCCGGTCGTACCTCAGGCTACGAGCTGGAAATCAAAACCGACCAGAAAGAGAACATCGTCGTGGTGCAGAAAGCGGGCGACACCAAGTTCAGCCCGGGCCAGCGCGTGCGCATGGCGCGCATGGGCGACACCATCACCGTCTCTCCGCTGTAAGTCAGCCGGCGGCACACGGCAAACCGGAGGCAATCGCCTCCGGTTTTATTTCTGATGCTGTGAAACTGTAATCGTAGAAAATAAGAATATTATTATTTGTTCTGCAGTTCGGTGATATTTTGTTCTAACTTGCCAATCAGCCCTACCAACAGATGCACTTCGTCGGCGGTAATGCCGCTTAAAATCTCACTGCGCGTAGACGTGATCACACTATCGACTTCTCTGATGATCGGATCGGCCGCTTCGGTCAACTTGATGCGCTTCGCGCGACGATCGTTGGCACAGGTGTGACGCGTGATAAGCCCCTTCTCCTCCAGTTGGTCCAGCGTGCGAACCAGTGACGGTTGCTCGATACCGATCGCCTTGGCCAGCTGGATTTGCGACTGCTCCGGCGGCAAGCGATTGATATTGTGCAACGTAACCCAATGCGTTTGGGTCAGCTCCAACGGCTTGAGCCGGTGATCGATGAGCGCTCGCCAAACACGAACCAATCGTGCTAAATCTGAACCTAATGTTGACTCCACTTACCCCTCCTTATAATTAGCATGCTAACATTACCTCCCAGAGCTTAGACTATTTTGGGTAACTCACATTAAAAACACAAATGTATATAATGTATATTGTGGAAATAACCACTATTTTTAGCCGCTATTGTTTAATCGTTATGCAAATATTCAACATATTCACCCTTAGGGATTGTTAATGTGAATACATCATGGTTACACACCTCATCCCCCTTACCCGATTTGGTCCTGGGGGCATCGCTTTATTTTCCACCTATATTTAAAGCTTTTTTACTAGGACTGGTCTTATGGCTGCTGATTCATCAGCTGCTGAGAGACTGGATGTATTCCGGTGAAATCTGGCATCCCATGTTGATGGACCTGTCCATTTTCGTTCTGACCGTCAGCGGTTCCTTATGGATTTTAGCGAGTTGGTAACCCATGCAGCATAAAACATTAAAATACTTCTCTACGGTGATCGTCTGCGCCATTGCCGTCTGCGCCGGTTGGTGGCTCTGGAATTATTATATGCAATCCCCATGGACCCGTGACGGAAAAGTGCGCGCAGAACTCGTCAATATCACCCCTGAAGTCTCTGGAAGATTAGAGAAAATAAGCGCGAATGACAATCAGTTCGTACCTGCGGGAAGTCTGATTTTTACCCTCGACCCGGTGCCCTACCAGATTGCGCTGGACAATGCCGAGGCCGCGGTGGCAAAAGCGCAATCCGATCTGGCCAAAGCGGACCATGAGGCTGCCCGCCGCCGCGGTTTACCGCGTAACGTTATTTCCGCTGAAGACTTGGACGAGTCCAATTTAGCCGCTCAGGCAATGAAGGCCGCCTATAAAGCGGCCCTGGCCAACCTGGAACAGGCCAAATGGAATTTGAGCAAAACCAAAATTTATGCGCCAACCGACGGTTATATCACCAACCTGCAGGCACGCGTCGGAAACTACGCCAACGCCGGCACGCCCCTGGTGGCGTTGGTGGATGTGCATTCGTTTTATGTGCTCGGATATTTCGAAGAAACCAAGCTGAAGCATATAAAAGAAGGCAATAAAGCGGACATCGTTTTATATAACGGCAACACGCCGCTGCAGGGGGAAGTAGAGAGCATCGGACGCGCCATTTACGATCAGAGCGTCGACAGCAGCAACGATCTATTAATGGACGTTAAGCCCAATGTTCCTTGGGTACGTTTGGCCCAGCGTGTGCCGGTGCGGATAAAATTGCTCAACGTGCCCGCCGATTTGACGCTGGTCGCCGGTACCACCTGCACCATTTCGATTCATCAGCGGAACTAAAGTGTGAACCTGCCTTTTCTGGAGTGGAGCCGTACCCCCTGGGGTAAGGCGACCGGCGGCCAATGGCGCTATGCGCTGCGCAACTCGCTGGCGATGTGTCTGGCGTTGTGGGTGGCGTTCGTGCTCGAGCTCGACGAACCCTATTGGGCGCTCACCTCCGCCGCGGTGGTGAGTTTCCCCACCATCGGCGGCGTGATCAGCAAAAGCATCGGCCGCATCTTCGGCAGCCTGGTGGGCGCCGCCGCCTCGGTAGCGATCGCCGGCCACTGCCTGAACGATCCCTGGCTGTTTACGCTGTTCATCGCCGCCTGGATCGGGCTGTGCACCTACGTCTCGAATCATTACCAAAACAACGTCTCTTACGCCTTCGCGCTGGCGGGCTATACCGCCGCCATCATCGCCTTCGGTACGGTCAACGTCACCGATACCCAGCAGATATTCGATATCGCTCAGGCGCGGGTTTGCGAAGTGATCACCGGTATTCTGTGCGGCGGGTTGATGATGATGATCCTGCCCAGCACCTCCGACGGCGAAGCCTTGCTGACCTCGCTGCGGCGCATGCAGCTACGCCTGCTGGAGCACGCCGCCATGCTGTGGCAGCCGAAGGTCACCGCGCAGATGCGCACCTCGCACGAGGGGGTCATCGGCCAGATCCTGACCATGAACCTGCTGCGCATTCAGGCATTCTGGAGCCACTACCGGCTGCGGCGGCAAAATAACCTGCTCAACTATCTGCTGCACCAGCAGCTGCGCATTACCAGCGTCATTTCCAGCCTGCGCCGCATGCTGCTGAACTGGCCGGATCGCCCTGCTAATCTGATGCCGGTGCTGACACAGCTGCTGGACGAGCTGCGCGATCCCGCCACCGATAAATATCGCTTGGCGCGTCTGCTCCAGCAGATCGCCCCGCAAGATGCGACGGACTACCGCCATCGCGCCTTCTGGCTGCGGTTGCGCGATTTCTGTTGGCTTTACCTGCGCTGCAACCGCTGGCTGCTGCGGTTGGAAAGCGCCACGGCGGTCAGCGATCTCCAGCCGCCGCACGTCACCTCACTGGCGCGCCACACCGACAGCTACGAAGCCGCCTATAACGGCCTGCGCACCTTTTTATGCATCGTGATCGGCTGCGCCTACTGGATCAACACGCAGTGGGACGCCGGCAGCGCGGCGCTAACGCTCACCGCCATCAGCTGCGTGCTCTACTCCTCCACGCCTTCGCCGATCAACAGCGTCAGCACCTTGCTCAAGGCGGTGCTGCTGCTCTCGGTCGCCTGCTTCGTGGTGAAATTCGGTTTGATGATCCAGATTGACGACTTCTGGGTGTTCTGCGCCTTCCTGTTCCCTATTCTGGTGACCATGCAAATGCTCAAGCTGCAGAATCCGCCTTATGCCGCGCTCTGGGGGCAGCTGATCGTCTTCATGGGCTCGTTTCTGACCGTCAGCAACCCGCCGAGCTATGACTACCAGTCCTTTATCAATGACAACATCGGTAAAATCGTCGGTGTATTGCTGGCCGGGTTGGCGTTTCAGATCCTACGCCCCAGTTCGGACAAGCGAAAGAGCCGCCGTATTATCCGCGCGCTGCGGCGCGATTTTATCGATCAGTTGAGCAAAAAGCCGCAGCAGAGCGAAAGCCAGTTCGAATCGCTGATCTACCATCGCATCAGCCAACTCAATCAGAGTCAGGATCAGGAGGCCCGCACCTGGCTGCTGCGCTGGGGCGTGGTGCTGCTCAACTGCAGCCATATCGTCTGGCAGCTGCGCGACTGGCAGACCCGTTCCGATCCGCTGTCGGCGGTGCGCAACGTCTGTATCCACTGCCTGCGCGGCATTATGACGGAGAAAGGCGTGCAGCACAGTTCGCTGGACGCCACGCTGCAGGAGCTGCTGCGCATGAGCAACGCGTTGGCGCACCACCCGGAACAGGCGGCGCGCGATCTGGCCGGCCTGATCTGGCGGCTCTACTGCTCACTGCAGCAATTGCAACAGGCGATGGGGCAGCCCGCCGCCGCACCGGCCGTTAGCGGCGGATGATCACTTGACCACGCCGCAGGCGAAGCGTTCGCCGCCGCCGCCGAGCGGCTGTGGATGATCCGAATGGTTATCGCCGCCGGCGTGCACCATCAGCGCCTTGCCCTCTATTTCGCTGATTTTTTTCAGCCGCGGTGCCAGCACCGGGTAGTTTGCCATGCCGTCGGCGGTCACATAGATGGCCGGCAGATCGCCCAGGTGCCCGTCGGCGTACGGCCCGAGGTGTTTCCCGGTCTTTTGCGGGTCGAAATGTCCGCCGGCCGCCAGCGCCGCCACCGCTTTACCTTCCTTCATGCCCGGCTCGCAGCTGCCTTTTTCATGCACGTGGAAACCGTGTACTCCGGCCGGCAACGCTTTCAGGCTCGGCGTGAACAGTAAGCCATACGGCGTTTCGCTGATGACTACCTTGCCGATATCCTGACCGATACCCTGCCCGGTCACCAGATGCATCTCAACGTCAGCTGTCGCCGCCTGAGCCGCGCCACACGCCATCAAGCCGAGCGCCGCATACCAATAACGTTTCATCAATCAGTCTCCTTAATGACTACATCGAGCTATCAGTATAGGAGAGCCTGCGTCGGCACTGTTAACCAACGCACAATCTCGCTAATTTGATTCGCAGGCCTAATATTTAGCACTAATAATAATTCTACCGATGTTGGTCCTCTGACCAGCTGTCGTTCGGCTAACGTTGTTTCCCTGTTTCCACCGCCGACGCATGAGAGTTCACTCCCCGGCCAGGCGGCATACTTCATAAGGAACTGATATGGGCATCTTTAGCTATAAGGATCTGGACGAAAATGCGTCGAAGGCGCTGTTTTCCGACGCCTTGGCCATCTCTACCTACGCTTACCATAATATCGATAACGGCTTCGATGAAGGCTATCACCAGACCGGTTTCGGCCTCGGTCTGCCGCTGACGCTGGTCACTGCGCTGATCGGCAGTACCCAGTCGCAGGGTGGCCTGCCTGGCCTCCCTTGGAACCCCGACTCCGAACAGGCCGCGCAGGAGGCGGTAAACAATGCCGGCTGGTCGGTGATCAGCGCCGCGCAGCTCGGTTACGCCGGCAAAACCGATGCGCGCGGCACCTACTACGGCGAGACAGCCGGTTACACCACCGCGCAGGCCGAAGTACTGGGCAAATATGACAGCGAAGGCAATCTCACCGCCATTGGCATCTCATTTCGCGGCACCAGCGGCCCGCGCGAGTCGTTGATCGGCGATACCATCGGCGATGTGATTAACGATCTGCTGGCCGGGTTCGGGCCGAAAGGCTATGCCGACGGCTATACGCTGAAGGCCTTCGGCAATTTGCTGGGCGACGTGGCGAAATTCGCTAAGGCCCACGGGCTGAGCGGTGAAGACGTGGTGGTCAGCGGCCACAGCCTCGGCGGGCTGGCGGTCAATAGCATGGCGGCGCAGAGCGACGCCAACTGGGGCGGCTTCTACGCGCAGTCCAACTATGTCGCCTTCGCCTCGCCGACCCAGTACGAAGCCGGCGGTAAGGTGATCAACATCGGCTACGAGAACGACCCGGTGTTCCGCGCGCTCGACGGCACCTCACTGACCCTGCCGTCACTGGGCGTACACGATGCGCCGCACGCCTCCGCCACCAACAATATCGTCAACTTCAACGACCACTACGCGTCGGACGCCTGGAACCTGCTGCCGTTTTCCATTCTCAACATTCCGACCTGGCTGTCGCACCTGCCGTTCTTTTATCAGGACGGCCTGATGCGGGTGCTGAACTCCGAGTTTTATTCGCTGACCGACAAGGACTCGACCATCATCGTCTCCAACCTGTCGAACGTGACGCGCGGCAATACCTGGGTGGAAGACCTGAACCGCAACGCGGAAACGCACAGCGGACCGACGTTTATCATCGGCAGCGACGGCAATGATTTGATCAAGGGCGGCAAAGGCAACGACTATCTCGAGGGCCGCGACGGCGACGATATCTTCCGCGACGCCGGCGGCTATAACCTGATCGCCGGCGGCAAAGGCCACAATATCTTCGATACCCAGCAGGCGTTGAAAAACACCGAGATCGCCTACGACGGCAACACGCTTTACCTGCGCGATGCCAAGGGCGGCATTACGCTGGCGGACGACATCAGCACCCTGCGCAGCAAAGAAACCTCCTGGCTGATTTTCAGCAAAGAGGTGGATCACCAGGTGACAGCGGCCGGATTGAAATCGGATGCGGGCCTCAAAGCCTATGCCGCCACTACCACCGGCGGCGACGGCGATGATGTCCTGCAGGCTCGCGGCCACGACGCCTGGCTGTTCGGCAACGCCGGCAACGACACGCTGATCGGCCACGCCGGCGGCAACCTGACCTTCGTCGGCGGCAGCGGCAATGACATCCTGAAGGGCGTCGGCAACGGAAATACCTTCCTGTTCAGCGGGGATTTTGGCCGCGACCAGCTGTATGGCTTCAACGCCACCGATAAACTGGTGTTTATCGGTACCGAAGGCGCCAGCGGGAATATTCGCGACTACGCCACGCAGCAAAACGACGATCTGGTGCTGGCCTTCGGGCACAGCCAGGTCACGCTGATCGGCGTCTCGCTCGATCACTTCAATACCGATCAGGTGGTGTTGGCCTAAGGATCGGCATAAAAAAAAGCCGGGCGCTTTCGCCGCCCGGCTTTTCTCTTTCTGCTCCGCCTTAGGGCACGTCATACCCCAGCGCCGCCTTGCGAATGCGGAACCACTGCTGGCGGTTCAACACCAGTTTCTGCGCCTTCAGCGCCGAGCGCACCCGCTCAATCTTGCCGGAGCCGATAATCGGCAGCGGCGAAGACGGCAGGCGCATCACCCAGGCGTACACCACCTGCTCGATGGTCTCGGCGCCGATCTCTTGCGCCACCCGCTGCAGCTCGTCGCGCAGCGGCTGGAACTCAGCATCGTTGAACAAGCGGCCGCCGCCCAGGCAGGACCAGGCCATCGGCTTGATGCGCAGCTGCTGGCACTGGTCGAGCGTGCCGTCCAGGATCGCCGGTTGGTGAATCGGCGAGATCTCCACCTGATTGGTGACCAGCGAGAACGGCAGGCGCGACTGCAGCAGTTGGAACTGCGCAGGCGTAAAGTTGGAGACGCCAAAATGGCGCACCTTGCCGCTTTTGTGCAGCGCGACAAAGGCTTCGGCCACGTCGTCAGCGTCCATCAACGGATCCGGGCGGTGGATCAGCAACAGGTCCAGGTAGTCGGTATGCAGATGGCGCAGCGACTGTTCCGCGCTCTGTACGATATGATCGCGGTCGGTGATGTAGTGGCCGATCGGGTTGCCGGGCTTGGCGGTGGTGGCGATGCCGCACTTGGTCACCAATTCCAGCGACTGGCGCAGCGCCGGCTTCAGGCGCAGCGCATCGCCGAACGCCTGTTCGCAGGCATAGCCACCGTAGATATCGGCGTGATCGGCGGTGGTGACGCCCAGTTCGACATGCTGTTCGATGAACGTCAGCAGCTGCTGCGGCGACATGCCCCACTCCATCAACCGCCAGTAACCGCAAATCATACGGGAAAATTCAGGCCCCTGCGGCGCGAGACGAATACGTTCTACCATTGCGAAAACCTCATGACATTAGTTGTCAGTCAGCATACACAAGCCGGTGAGGCACAGGGAAGCGGTAAGCCACACGAACGTGCGGCAGATCAGGAAAGGTTAAAACAGCGACGGCTGCTCCGGCAGCGGCTCGTCGGGCGCTTTATTGGCACGCTGCAGCCGCAGGAAGCGTTGACGGCACAGGCGCAGCACCTCGCGCTTTTGCGCGTCGCTCATGTTCATCCAGCCGAAACGCTCCTCGCGGCTGCGTAGGCAGCCACGGCAGAATCCGCGATCGTCAGCCTGGCAAATGCCGCGACACGGGCTGGGAATGTCGAAAAACTCAAGCTGCTGCGCCACGGGGCTCCTCCTGCGTTCTCTTGCTAATTGAAGACGCCATCGCCGCCGCTGGCAAGTCCCTTTTCGCCATTGCGGCGAAAATAGTCGCGCAAATAGCGCAGCGCCTGGCGGCTTTTCTCCGGCATAGTGCGTTCGAGCGTCAGCGCGTTCAGCCGCAGCGGCGCCGGCCGCCACTCCGGCAACAGCAGCAACAGCTCGCCGCGCTGCAGCTCATCGCCAATTTCATACAGCGGCTGAACGGAAATGCCCAGCCCGGCACGGGTAAAGGCGCGCATTACGTTCATGCTCTCACTGACGATCTGCCCTTCCGCCAGCCGCAGCTTAACCTGCTGGCCGGACTGATGCAGCAAGTCCAGATGGGCCCCGCTGTAGCCGCTGGAGATCCAGCGGTGCTGCACCAAATCCTGCGGTTTTTCCGGCACCCCATGCTGGCTGAGATAACGCGGCGCGGCGCACAGCACCATCGGCCACGCCGTCAGCGGATGCGCGATCATATTGGCGTCCGCCAGTTGACGGTTGGCCCGCAGCGCGATGTCGACCCGCTGTTCTATCATGTCGACGATGCGATCGTCCGCCAGCACCCGCAGCGTCAGCTTGGGGTGCGCCTGCAGCAGCGGCGACAATGCTTCCGCCAACGAACGGCCGCCGATGCCGACCGGGGTGGCGATGCGCAGCTCGCCCACCAGCGTATCCCGCAGCTCCGCCAGCCGCTGCTCCGCCTGCTTCGCCTGTTGCAGCATCGCCTCGCAGCCGGGATAGAACGCGGCTCCCGCCTCGGTCAGCGCCAGACGGCGGGTGGAACGATGCAGCAATGGCACCCCGAGCGCCTTCTCCAGCGAGCGCATATGCTGACTGACCGCCGAAGGCGTCATGCCCAGACGCCGCGCCGCGCCGGCCAGAGATCCCTCCGCCACCACGGTGGCGAATACCGCCATTCGATTGAGTTTATCCACGATTATGAAGTTTTACTTAATCAAGAAAGCATGAATATGGCACTAATCACGGCTATTGTTAAGGACTAGAGTAGACACCACGCAGCAGGCACATCGGCCTGCCTTACGATACTGAACCTATCCCCGAAGGAGCATACAGATGAAAGTAGCCATTATTGGAGCAACCGGTTTTGTTGGCCGCCGCGTGGTAGATGAAGCGCTGGCTCGCGGTATTCAGGTAACGGCAATCGCCCGCCAGAAAAAAGATTTGCCGGAGCACGCCAATCTGACCATCGCACTGGGCGACGTCGCCGACACCGCCTGGCTGGCGGGGCAGTTGCACGGTCAGGATGCGGTGATCAGCGCCTACAATCCCGGCTGGGGCGAAGACAACCTGTATGAGAAGACTACGAGCGGGGCCCAGCAGATCCTTACCGCTGTCGGGCAGGCAGGCGTCAAGCGCCTGTTGGTGGTGGGCGGCGCAGGCAGCCTGGAAGTGGCGCCGGGCGTTGAACTGGTGGATACGCCGCAGTTCCCGGAAAATATCCGCCCCGGCGCGCAGGCGGTGCGCGATCTGCGCAATAAACTGCGCAACGAATCAGCACTCGACTGGACCTATCTCTCGCCGGCCGCCCTGCTGGAGCCGGGCAAACGCACCGGCCAGTTCCGCCTCGGCACCACGCAACTGCTGATGAACGGCGACGCGCCGGCCAGCATTTCGGTGGAAGATCTGGCGGTCGCTATCGTTGATGAGATTGAAAAACCTCAGTTTATTCGCGCGCAATTCACCGCCGCCTACTAAACTGCCCCACCGCCAGGCCATAAGGCCTGGCGGTTTTCACGTATTCTCCGTCGCCAGTATTCTGAATTTCTAAGGTTTTCTTAAGTTTCATCCGGTAGATTTCACGACATTATCTACTTTCAGGATCCCGACATTGGCAATGTGGTTACGTCAACGCTTACAGTGCAACAGCCTCGGTTTTACCCTCGCCACCGCCCTGTTCTTCACTCTATTTCAAAACGCGTTATTCCTGCATCGCGCCTGGTCGTATATCACCTTCGATAGCGTCCACAGCGTGATTTTCGCGGCGAGCATGCCGGTGGTGATCTTCTGTGCGCTGAATATTATCTTCAGCGTGTTGACCGTGCCCTACCTGCGTAAGCCGTTGATCATCTTTTTCTTGCTCGGCAGCGCCGCAGCCAACTATTTCATGTTCAGCTATGGTGTGGTGATCGACGGCAACATGATGCAAAACGCCTTCGAAACCAACCCGCAGGAGGCGACCGCGCTGCTGACGCCGCGCATGGGATTGTGGCTGGCGCTGCTCGGCATTCTGCCGGCGGTAGCGGTCTGCTTCACCCAAATTCGCCAGACTCGCCCCTGGTGGTACATGGTCGGGCTGCGCGCCGCTAACGTCATGCTGTCGTTGGTGGTGATCCTGATCGTCGCCGCGCTGTTCTACAAAGACTACGCTTCGCTGATCCGCAACAATAAAAGCGTGGTGAAGATGTTGACGCCTTCCAACTTCGTGGCCGGCACCATCAAGTTTACCGAACAGCGTTACTTCACCCGCAATCTGCCGCTGGTCAAGATCGGTGAAGACGCGCGTAAAGGGCCGCTGATCGCCAAGCAGACCAAGAAAACGCTGGTGATCCTGGTGGTGGGCGAAACCGCCCGCGCCGAAAACTTCTCCCTCGGAGGTTACGGGCGCGAAACCAACCCGCGCCTGAAGCAGGACGACGTGGTCTACTTCAAGAACGCCAGTTCCTGCGGCACCGAAACGGCGATCTCCGTCCCCTGCATGTTCTCCAACATGCCCCGCAAGGAGTACGACGCGACTCAGGCAACGCATCAAGAAGGCATGCTCGACGTGCTGGCGCATGCCGGCGTCAATGTGCTGTGGCGCGATAATGACGGCGGCTGCAAAGGTGCCTGTGACCGGGTGCCGCACGTGGACATGACCAAGCTGAAACTGCCGCAGGACTGTGACGGTGAGGTTTGCATGGACAACGTGCTGCTGTACAAGCTGAACGACTATATCAATAGTCTGAATGACGACGGCGTGATCGTGCTGCACCAGATGGGCAGCCACGGCCCGGCTTACTACCGCCGCAGCACACCAGAATTCCAGACGTTTTCGCCAACCTGCAACAGCAATCAGATCCAGGATTGCAGCCATGAACAGCTGGTGAACACCTACGACAACTCAATCCTGTATACCGACGCAATGCTCGATGCCACCATCAAGCTGCTGCGGCAGTATGACGATCGGTTCAATACCGCACTGGTCTATTTATCCGATCACGGCGAATCGCTGGGGGAAAACGGCATGTATCTGCACGGCACGCCTTATGTCTTCGCGCCGAGTCAGCAAACGCACGTGCCTTTCCTGATGTGGATGTCTGCCGACTATCAGCGCAATTTCGGCATTGATCGCCAGTGCCTGAACACGCTGGCGGAAAAGGACGACGTGTCGCAGGACAACCTGTTCCACACCCTGTTGGGCATGCTGAACGTACAGACCCGCGAATATCAATCCCAGTTGGATATCCTGCAGCGTTGCCGCAACGCGGCGTAGCGCTTAACTTCCGCGTGCCGCTGGGGCACAATAGTTTGCAGACAACCGGCGTTTTGTGCGCCGGTTTTTTTATTCCCATTGACCTAGACCAATCGGTCTATTATGCTCGGCGCCATGATGACCAAATCAACGCATTGCAACGTGGATACACGTGAACATCTGCTCGCCACCGGCGAAACCCTCAGCCTGCGCCTGGGCTTTACCGGCATGGGGCTGAGCGAACTGCTGGCTACCGCGGGCGTGCCGAAAGGCTCGTTCTACCACTATTTTCGCTCGAAGGAAGCCTTCGGCGAAGCGATGCTGCAACGCTATTTCACGCATTATGACGCACAGATGCAGGCGCTGTTTGCCGACAGACGCGGCGATGCCCGCCACCAGCTGCTCGGCTATTACGCCCAGGCTATCAGCTATCACTGCCGCAGCGAATGCCATAACGCCTGCCTGGCGGTGAAGCTTTCGGCCGAGGTGAGCGATCTGTCGGAACCGATGCGCCATGCGCTGGAAACGGGCACCGCTCGCGTGATCGGCCACTTGCAGGAGGCCATCGAGCGCGGTATCGCAGAGGGCTCGCTGTCGGTGGCCATGAGCCCCGCGGCGACCGCAGAAACGCTGTATTCACTGTGGCTCGGCGCCTCGTTGCGCGCCAAGATCCGTCACTCGCTGGCGCCGTTAACCAGCGCGCTGGAAAGCATCGAGTTGCTGCTGCGCCCGCCGCAGCCGTAACACCACCGTCTTTTTTCGTGAAAATGCAGTTCGTGTTTTTTTATCGCCCATGACTAGACGACCGGTCTATTAAATACAGGATGCACTATGAAGACTGAAAAATTGCTCTCTCCGCTGAAGGTTGGCGCCGTCACCCTGCCCAACCGCGTGTTTATGGCTCCGCTGACGCGTCTGCGCAGCATCGAACCGGGCGATATTCCTACGCCACTGATGGCGGAATATTATGCGCAGCGCGCCAGCGCCGGCCTGATCGTGACCGAAGCGACGCAGATCTCCTTCCAGGCGAAAGGCTACGCCGGTGCGCCAGGCCTGCATACCCCGGAACAGATCGCCGCGTGGAAACACATCACGCAGGCGGTACACGACAAAAACGGCCACATCGCCGTACAGTTGTGGCATGTAGGCCGCATCTCCCACGCCAGCCTGCAGCCGGGCGGGCAAGCGCCGGTCGCGCCTTCGGCCATCAACGCCGACACCCGCACCACCGTGCGTGATGAAACCGGCGCCTGGGTACGCGTACCGACCTCTACGCCGCGCGCGCTGGAAACCAGCGAGATCCCGGGCATCGTTAACGATTTCCGCCAGGCGGCCGCCAACGCGCGTGACGCCGGCTTCGACTTCATCGAACTGCATGCGGCCCACGGCTATCTGCTGCACCAGTTCATGTCACCGGCTTCCAACCAACGTACCGATCAATACGGTGGCAGCATTGAGAACCGCACCCGCCTGACGCTGGAAGTGGTCGATGCCACCATTGCCGAATGGGGTTCCGAGCACATCGGTATTCGTATCTCTCCGCTGGGGCCGTTCAATGGGCTGGACAACGGTGAAGATCAGGAAGAAGCGGCGCTGTATTTGGTGGAAGAGCTGAATAAGCGCAACATCGCTTACCTGCACATCTCCGAACCGGACTGGGCCGGTGGCAAGCCGTATTCCGACGCCTTCCGCGACTCGGTGCGCGCCCACTTTAAAGGGGTGATCGTCGGCGCTGGCGCCTACACCGCCGAAAAAGCCGAAGCGTTAATCGAAAAAGGCTTCATCGACGCGGTGGCCTTCGGCCGCAGCTATATCGCCAACCCGGATCTGGTCGAGCGTTTCCGTCAGCACGCCCCGCTGAACGAACCTAAGCCAGAAACCTTCTACGGCGGCGGTGCCGAAGGCTATACCGACTATCCGTTTCTGGCGAAGTAACCCGTCCTGACCCCAACGGCCACGCAATCGCATGGCCGTTTTTTTATGCGTCGCGCGCAAAAAGGCCCGCACAAGGCGGGCCGGGGTTCCCTGGTGTTGTTTATGCTGCAGTTCAATTTCTACACGGTTATGTGGGGAATTGATAATTGATTGTGCAGATCAATTACTTCGTATCGATCGGTAAGCTCGATCAATATTTAAACACCACCGCTCCAAACCCGACAGGTGACATTGTCACTCATTCGTCACATTGAATTCCCTTGTAGGACAAGGCTATACTCGCTTGTGCTTCAATCCACCCGCCGTCTGCCACGGCACAGTCAATTCAGAGGAATTATGCGCTTACTCCATACCATGATCCGCGTCGGTGACCTGCAACGTGCCATCGACTTTTACACCAAGGTATTAGGCATGCGTCTGCTGCGCACCAGCGAAAACCCGGAGTACAAATACTCCCTGGCTTTCGTCGGCTATACGGAAGAGAGCGAAGGCGCGGTTATCGAACTGACCTATAACTGGGGCACCGACAGCTACGACATGGGCACCGCCTTCGGTCACCTGGCGTTGGGTGTAGACGACGTTGCCGCCACCTGCGACAGCATCCGTCGCGCAGGCGGCAAGGTCACCCGCGAAGCCGGCCCGGTGAAAGGCGGCACCACGGTGATCGCCTTCGTCGAAGATCCGGACGGCTACAAAATTGAGCTGATCGAAAACAAACACGCCGGTCAGGGCCTCGGCCATTAAGCCCCCCCTTCAGGGCGCGCTGGCGCCCTGCTGATTCTCCGCGCGATAGCGCCTGCAACCGGGCGCAAAATTTGCCATAATGCGCGCTGCATTCGATGAAGATAAGAAACTGATGGCCGAAAAAAGTGATCTTAACGCCCTGAGTGGTCGTTTTCGTGGGTTTTATCCCGTAGTAATAGATGTTGAAACCGCCGGCTTCAACGCCAATACCGATGCGTTGCTGGAGATCGCCGCCGTGACGCTGAAAATGGATGAAGATGGCTGGCTGCAGCAGGACGAGACTCTGCACTTCCACGTGGAGCCTTTCGAGGGCGCCAACCTGCAGCCGGAAGCGCTGGCGTTTAACGGCATCGACCCGCACAACCCGTTGCGCGGCGCGGTCAGCGAATACGACGCGCTGCACGCCATTTTCAAAGCGGTGCGCAAAGGGCTCAAGGAGCGCGGGTGCAACCGGGCCATTATCGTGGCGCACAACGCCAACTTCGATCACAGCTTCCTGATGGCCGCGGCCGAACGTGCCGGCCTGAAGCGCAATCCGTTCCATCCGTTCGCCACCTTCGACACCGCTGCGCTGAGCGGCCTAGTGCTGGGCCAAACGGTGTTGGCGAAAGCCTGCATCGCCGCCGGTATGCCGTTCGACAGCAGCCAGGCGCACTCTGCGCTGTACGACACCGAGCAAACCGCCCTGCTGTTTTGCGAGCTGGTTAACCGCTGGAAACGTCTCGGCGGCTGGCCGCTGCCCGCCGGCGATCTCGCTGAATAAGCCCAACAAAAAAGGCGGCCCAGTTTGCACTGGCGCCGCCCGTTACGCGATAACCACAAGCCTGTCGATTAAGACTGCTGGTCTTCCTGCGCTTTATACTTTTCTGCCGTTTCTTTGATCAGCTGCTGCAGTTCGCCGCGCTGATACATTTCGATGATGATATCGCAACCGCCGACCAGCTCACCGTCTACCCACAGCTGCGGGAACGTCGGCCAGTTGGCGTATTTTGGCAATTCGGCGCGGATGTCCGGGTTTTGCAGAATATCCACGTAGGCGAAACGCTCGCCGCAGGCGGACAGCGCTTGCACTGCCTGCGCGGAGAAGCCACAACTCGGCAGCTTTGGCGAACCTTTCATGTACAGCAGAATCGGGTTTTCAGCGATCTGGTGCTGAATTTTTTCAAGTGTCGTCGTCATTTATTGCTTCCTCAAGCCACATTTCATGGCTACAACATGCATCACGCGGGCTATTGTAGCGGCTGGAACAGTCGCAAGAAAACGCCATCTTTTGCAAGGATATTCGCCCGCCGCCGATCGCGTTTCACCGGCCACGTCATTCCGGTCAAAACATACGTTGAGAATAACATTTTTAATCCGACCATTTCACTAATATATTGCGCCGCGATGACGGCGCGACTTAATTACATCCGCCACCGCCGACTGGCGCTTTTTTATACACCAACAGGCTGATTTTGAAACAAAAAAAATGTCATTAACGTTTTCTCACAATATGGATTATTATTTATGAGTTCTTCGCTGTTTTATATGGCGAAATTCGGGAATACTGTAACTCTTTCGATATCCGCTTCGGGGCCAAGGTTGGTGACGTCGACATGCGTTTAATTCTTACGCTCTTTGCGCTGCTGTTTACGCAGCTCTTCTTCAATTTGGCGCACGCTGCGCCACAGGCGCGTGTTGCCGCCGAGCAGCGTAAAAGCCATGCTAATGAAGCGCGGCCCGATGACCGCAGAAAAAAGAAAGCGGACAAAGCCGCTAAAAAAGCCAAAGTGACGGCCCCCGCGAAAAAAACCAAGACCGCCAAGGCGAAAAGCGAGAAAAGCGCGAAAAAGATCGCCAGCGCAAAACCCAAGGCCAAAGCGCAGAAAACTGCCAAGATTAAAGTCACCCCGCCGAAGAAGGGCTATAAAAAAGGCTATGGTCGCCACCGCGAAGCCGGTATGGCCACCGCTAAACTGGTGCGTGACGAGAAGCCGTTAAAACTTAGCCCGGCGCACAAAAAACGCTACCAACACGCCAAGCAGACCGCGATGGCCAAGCTGATGGATCAGATGGGCAAGCCTTATCGCTGGGGCGGCAGTTCGCCGCGCACCGGCTTCGACTGCAGCGGCCTTATCTATTACGCCTATAAAGACGTGGTGAAAATCAAAATGCCGCGCACCGCCAACGAGATGTATCACCTGCGCGACGCGGCGCCGATCAAGAAAAGCGAACTGGAAAGCGGCGATCTGGTGTTCTTCCGCATCAACAACCGCGGCGTGGCGGACCATGTTGGCGTCTACCTCGGCAACGGCAAATTCATCCAGTCACCGCGCACCGGTGAAGAGATCCGCATCAGCCAGCTCGACAACGACTATTGGCAGAACCACTACATCGGCGCACGCCGCGTAGTAACGCCGAAAACTATCCGTTAATTCCCTGCTCTGTGCGGTTGCGGCCCCGGTCGCAACCGCCTGCTCAAGCTATCGCCCATCGCACCTCCCCACGCGCATTTCTCGCTTTTCTTCCTGTTTTTTATGATGAAAATTGTTAAGATTGAATGACCACAATAAAAAACGGCCCATATGACTCTCGCCCGGCGAGAGGCGAATGGCGCTGTAAAGGAGGAAGCAATGTCGTTTGAATTACCTGCATTACCGTATGAGAAAAACGCGCTCGAGCCGCACATCTCCGCCGAGACCCTGGAATACCACTACGGCAAGCACCACAACACCTACGTGGTTAACCTGAACAACCTGGTGAAAGGCAGCGAGTTCGAGGGCAAATCGCTCGAAGAGATCATCAAGACCTCTAACGGCGGCGTCTTCAACAACGCCGCGCAGGTGTGGAACCACACCTTCTACTGGCACTGCCTGTCACCACAGGGCGGCGGTGAACCGCAGGGCGAACTGGCGGCAGCGATCGTCAAATCCTTCGGCTCTTTCGCTGCGTTCAAAGAGCAGTTCACCGATGCCGCAGTGAAAAACTTCGGTGCCGGCTGGACCTGGCTGGTGAAAAAACCGGACGGCGCGCTGGCGATCGTCAACACCTCCAACGCGGCCACCCCGCTGACCGGTGAAGACAAACCGCTGCTGACCGTTGACGTGTGGGAACATGCGTATTACATCGATTACCGCAATGCGCGTCCAAAATACCTGGAAAACTTCTGGGCGTTGGTCAACTGGACCTTCGCAGCGGAAAACCTGGCGTAAGCGCAGGTTCTGAGGTGATGAGGCGCAGCCTGGCTGCGCCTTTTTTATAACCGGGGGTAAATCAGTTCAACGCGGCAACGAAGCTGAAAGCGATAATGACCGCCAGCGCGCAGACGGTAGTGAACAGCGACATCTTCAATTCGGTATCCATGACAACTCCTTTAAAATGGGCTTTCCTAAGGATAAAAGGCGCACAATTAGTACGTCAAATCATTTTCCCACAGTTCGCCGATAAAATCTTGTTATCATTTCCCGGTTTATAATCTCGATTACCTCTTCCACTTTTGTTCAATATGCGACAAAATTCGCAGTTCACAACTGCGTACCGGCATTCATGCCCCTCCTGATTAAGCGCTGAAGACTTCAACACACTAAAAACTCAGTTTTCGCTTCTCTGGAGAAGGATCTACGTAGGCAAACGATTAACATCACACTTACATGCTGTAAACATGTGAGTTCAGGAGTCATTCCTTACATGGCAACGATTAAAGATGTGGCCAAACGCGCGGGCGTTTCCACCACCACCGTTTCGCACGTCATCAATAAGACTCGTTTCGTCGCCGAAGAGACCAAAGCGGCCGTGTGGGCCGCCATTAAAGAGCTGCACTACTCGCCGAGCGCCGTGGCGCGCAGCCTGAAAGTCAATCACACCAAGTCGATCGGCCTGCTGGCCACCTCGAGCGAAGCCCCCTACTTTGCCGAAGTGATCGAGGCGGTGGAAAACAGCTGCTACAGCAAAGGCTACACCCTGATCCTGTGCAACTCGCACAATAATCTCGACAAGCAGCGCGCCTACCTGGCGATGCTGGCGCAAAAGCGCGTCGACGGCCTGCTGGTCATGTGCTCCGAGTATCCGGATCAGCTGCTGGGCATGCTGGAAGACTACCGTAACATCCCGATGGTGGTGATGGACTGGGGCGCCGCGCGCGGCGACTTCACCGATACCATCATCGATAACGCGTTCGAAGGCGGCTATCTGGCCGGCCGTTACCTGATCGAGCGCGGCCACCGCGATATCGGCGCCATTCCCGGCCAACTGTCACGCAACACCGGCGGTGGCCGTCACCAGGGCTTTATGAAGGCGCTACAGGAAGCGAATATCGACATTCGCGAAGAGTGGATCGTCCAGGGTGACTTCGAGCCGGAGTCCGGCTATAAGGCGATGCACCAAATCCTGTCGCAAAAACAGCGACCGACCGCGGTATTCTGCGGCGGTGATATCATGGCGATGGGGGCCATCTGCGCCGCCGACGAGCTGGGCCTGCGCGTGCCGCAGGATATTTCCGTGATCGGCTACGACAATGTGCGCAACGCCCGCTACTTCACCCCGGCGCTGACCACCATTCACCAGCCGAAAGAGCGCCTGGGCGAAATGGCCTTCACCATGCTGCTAGATCGCATCATCAGCAAGCGCGAAGAGTCGCAGGTGATCGAAGTGCATCCGAAGCTGATCGAACGCCGCTCGGTCGCCGACGGCCCGTTCATCGACTACCGCCGCTAATCCCCCGCGCCGGAAGCCTGCGCAGCTTCCGGCTCCACCTCACTCAGCCACTCCTGATTCAACGTCTCTCCATCACCCAGATACGCCAGCAGCCAGCTCATCGCCGGTGACGGTTTATCCTGCTGCCAGGTCAGGCAGCACGGGCTGGCGGGAAACGGCTGCTGCAGCTGCAACGCCTTCAACTCACCGCGCTGCACCCGCGGCAGCGCCAGATGCGCCGGCATCATACCGACGCACAGCCCGGCGCACAGACAGTCGAACGCCGAGGTCCAGTCCGGCACCACCAGCCGCCGCTGGTTATCCAGCGTCCAAGTGACACGCTTGGGCAGATTGCGCGAAGTGTCCTCCAGACAAAGCGCAGGGTACGGCCTAAGCCGATCGTCATTCAACGCCCCTGCCAATTGCGCCAGCGGGTGCTGCGGGCTGACCACGCACAGCCAGTTCATATCCCCCATGTCGCGAAAGGCGAAGCCGCCGCCGACCGGCACCGCGCGGGTGGCGCCAATCGCCATATCCGCCCTGCCGTCCACCAACGCATCCCACACGCCGTTAAACACCTCGGGTTGCAACATCAGTTCAACGTCGGGGAAATGGCGGTAGAAATCCAGCACCAGTTGGCGGCTGCGCTGCGGTTTGACGATGATGTCCACGGCGATATTCAGCTGACCGCGCCACCCGTTAGCCACCTGCTGACAATGGCGGCGTGTGTCGAGCATTTTTTTGATAACAGCTCGCGCATCCTTGATAAATAACGCGCCGGCCGGTGTCAGCTCCACATCACGGTGACGCCGCTCAAACAGCGGCACCGCCAGCCATTGTTCCAACTGCCGCACGGTGTAGCTCACCGCCGACGGCACCCGGTGCAGCTCCTGCGCCGCCGCGCTGAAACTGCCGGTGCGCGCCACCGCGTCAACCACTTCAAGAGAATATTCAGACCACATCGCTTTGCCTTCAATTTTTTTAACAGCACTTTGCAAATATTACCGTTTCACAAGCAGAGATCCAGCCGGATACACTGGCCGGCGCTAAAAACCTGCGACACTAAAATATTAACGAGAAATACCATGCGAAACTCCTTTGGTTTTATGTTCTATCTCGCCGGCCTGAGCATGCTGGGTTATCTGGCGACCGATATGTACCTGCCCGCCTTTGGCGCCATGCGGGAGGAACTGCAAATATCCGCCGGCGCGGTCAGCGCCAGCCTGAGCATATTTCTGGCCGGCTTCGCCTTCGCGCAGCTGCTGTGGGGGCCGCTCTCCGACCGGCTGGGCCGCAAACCGGTATTATTGATTGGCCTGACGCTGTTCGCGTTCGGCTGCCTGGGCATGCTGTGGGTGGAAAATGCCGTGCAGCTCTGGATACTGCGCTTTATTCAGGCCGTCGGCGTCTGTTCCGCCGCCGCCATCTGGCAAGCGCTGGTGGTCGACCGCTATCGCGAAGGCCAGGCCAATCGCGTATTCGCCACCATCATGCCGCTGGTCGCGCTGTCGCCGGCGCTGGCGCCGCTGCTTGGCGCCTGGCTGCTTAACCACGCCAGCTGGCGTGCGATCTTCGCCGTGTTGCTGGCTATCACCGCCCTGCTGCTGCTGCCGACGTTGCTGCTCAAAGATCGCGCCAAAACTCAACCCGCCGCCGATGCGCCAAAAAGCAGCGTCAGTTTTTGGCAATTATTGAAATCCCCGGTGTTCAGCGGCAACGTCGCCATGTACGCCGCCTGCTCGGCCGGCTTCTTTGCCTGGTTGACCGGCTCGCCGTTCATCCTTGGTGATATGGGCTATGGCCCGAGCGACATTGGTCTGAGCTATGTGCCGCAGACGCTGGCTTTCCTGCTGGGGGGCTATGGCTGCCGCGCCGCGCTCAAACGCATCAATGGCAAAACCCTGCTGCCGTGGCTGCTGGTAGCTTATGGTGTCAGCATGGTGGCGCTGTATCTGGTGGCGACCGTAACCACTCCGACGCTCACCACGCTGCTGATCCCGTTCTGCGTGATGGCGCTGGTCAACGGCGCGGGCTACCCGATCATGGTGGCGAATGCGCTGATGCCGTTCCCGGAAAGCAGCGGCAAAGCCGCCGCGCTGCAAAATACGCTGCAGTTGGGGCTGTGTTTTGTGGCGAGCATGCTGGTGTCGGCGTTTATTGCCCAGCCGCTGCTGGCGACGGTGACGGTGATGGTGTCTACGGTGATCCTCGCCGCGCTGGGCTATTTCCTCCAGCGGGGAAAAGCGGGCGATGCGCAGCAAAAGGCGCAGCGGAAACATGCTAACTCAGCGTCATAATTGCCAAGCTTAATAATCACTTAAAGAATATGCGCGCCGAGTGCGATTTACAGTTGAGTCAACGCCTCGGCACGCCTATACTCAAAAACAACTTTATAAAGTAACACCTTATAATCTCTATATCTCAATTAGCTCTTGTGTACGCGTCTTGCGTCACACTCTTTTTTAAAGAGGCGTTTATCCTGCGCCATTTGCGTCGGGTCGTTTCTTTAAATTTCCTCTGTTCATAGTCGGATATCAGACGCCGCGGGCTTATTTCCCGTCGGTATACGTATGCACCCGCAGAAATTGTCTAAGCTGTTTCCTAACGGGTCATCAGTCAGAAGAAGGTGATGGAGAAGCTATGAGTTCATCGTGTATAGAAGATCTGAGCATCCAGGATAACCAGTGGTATCGCATCGCGCACGAAATGCTCGGTCTGGCCGGTATCGAAATCAATGGATCGCGCCCTTTCGATATTCAGGTTAAAAATCCCGAATTCTTTAAACGCGTTTTGCAACAAGGGTCACTGGGCCTCGGCGAAAGTTATATGGACGGTTGGTGGGAGTGCGAACGGCTGGATATATTCTTCCAGCGCGTGGTCAGCGCCGGGCTGGAGAAGAAACTTCCCCACCACCTGAAAGATACCCTGCGGATCGCCGCCGCGCGCCTGACCAACCTGCAATCGAAAAAGCGCGCCTGGATCGTCGGCAAAGAACATTACGATCTCGGCAACGATCTGTTTACCCTGATGCTCGATCCTTACATGCAGTATTCCTGTGGCTATTGGAAAGACGCCACCACGCTGGAGGAAGCGCAGGAAGCGAAGCTGCGGATGATCTGCGAAAAACTGCAGCTGCAGCCAGGCATGCGCTTACTGGACATCGGCTGCGGCTGGGGCGGCCTCTCCGCCTATGCGGCGAAGCATTACGGCGTGTCGGTGGTCGGCGTGACCATTTCCGCCGAACAACAGAAGCTGGCCCAGGCTCGCTGCGCCGGGCTGGATGTGCAGATCCTGCTGCAGGATTATCGCGATCTTCATCAGCAGTTTGATCGCATTGTCTCGGTCGGCATGTTCGAGCACGTCGGGCCGAAAAACTACCGCACCTATTTCAATGTGGTAGAGCGCAATTTAGCGCCGCACGGCCTGTTCCTGCTGCACACCATCGGTTCCAACAAAACCGACATGAACGTCGATCCGTGGATCAACAAATATATCTTCCCGAACGGCTGCCTGCCTTCAGTGAGCCATATCGCCGAAGCCAGCGAAGGCCATTTCGTGATGGAAGACTGGCACAACATCGGCGCCGACTACGATCGCACGCTGATGGCCTGGTTCGAGCGCTTCAAACAGGCGTGGCCGCAGCTTGCCCCGCGCTACTCCGAACGCTTCGAGCGGATGTTCAGCTATTACCTGAACGCCTGCGCCGGCGCGTTCCGGGCGCGCGATCTGCAACTGTGGCAGGTGGTATTCAGCCCGAAAGGCGTTGAAGGCGGCATCCGCGTCGCCCGCTAAGCCACTTGCCCGACAAAAAAGGCCCCGGTAGTCACATCGCCGGGGCCTTTTTTGCTCGTTCGAAGCGTACGGCTTAGCCGCAGTAAACGCGGATGATTTTATCGTCGCTGTCGCCAAGGAAGTTCAGGCGGCGCAGGTTGAAATCCATGGTGACGGCAGAGTTGTACGGAATGGCTCGCACCTTGGCGTCGATCCGTACGCCTTCCAGCGAGCTCATCGGTTTGCCGACGAAGTTTTGATACTGTGATGCGCCACAGGTATCGTCCGCATCGGCCATTTGCGCGCCCGCGCCCTGCTCAGGCGAACTGCTGCAGGCGCTCAGCGCCAGCAACGCGGTTAACAACAACGTTTTCCCATAAAACTTCACGCGTTTCTCCTCTCTGCTTATGATTCGATTCCGGCGGCAACGCCCGAATCGCTGTCAGTCTTTGTGCGCCGGCGCCACCGCCGCCGCCAGCGTCGCTTCCCGGTTGGCCAGCACGCGCTCGACGGTGTCCACCACCGCCTGCGTTTGCGGATCGATCTCGATGTTCACCTTGTCGCCGAGGCGTTTTTTACCCAGCGTGGTGCGCTCCAGCGTTTCCGGGATCAGGTGCACGCAGAAACGGTTATTCACCACTTCGCCGATGGTCAGGCTAATGCCGTCGATGCCGATGAAACCTTTGTGCAGCACATATTTCATCAATTCCGCATCCGGCATGCGCAGCCATACCTGGCGGTTATTTTCCGAGGTATAAATCTTGGCCACCTCCGCCGTGCAGATAATATGGCCGGACATCAAATGGCCGCCAATTTCATCATTGAACTTCGCCGCGCGCTCGATATTGACGATGTCGCCCAGCGCCAGATCGCCGAGGTTGGTCAGGCGCAACGTTTCTTTGATCAAATCGAAGCTGACGCGGTTGCCTTCCACCGCGGTGACGGTCAGGCAGCAGCCGTTATGGGCCACCGACGCGCCCAGCTCCAGCCCCGGCAGCAGCTCGGTAGGCATTTCGATCACGTGGGTGCGGAAATTGGGTTTCTCATCAATGGCGACCAGCGGCGCGGTGCCTTGTACGATACCGGTGAACATATGTGCCTCTTCTTGCTAAATAGGTTAAAACGCTACCGGCAGTTTGCCCCAGTTGGCGCTGAAAACCAAATCCGCGACGGTAAAAAAGGAATGGCTGCGCATTTAATAACTATTTATCTGCGGCGTTTGCTTAACGACGCCGAGCAGGTACAATCTTTTTGACAAAATTCCGCTATTTTAATTGTTGTCCTCTCGCGGCAGCCCTCCCTCCCACATATATAAATAGAAAAGGTGTATGCGTGCAGAAGTACTTAATTGAAGCGCGTAGTTTATTGGCTCTCGCTATCCCGGTCATTATCGCGCAAATATCGCAAACCGCTATGGGCGTGGTGGATACCATCATGGCCGGCGCTTACAGTGCCACCGACATGGCGGCGGTGGCGGTCGGCACCTCAATCTGGCTGCCGGCCATCCTGTTCGGCCACGGTCTGCTGCTGGCGTTGACCCCGGTTATCGCTCAGCTCAACGGTGCCGGCCGCCGCGATCGTATCGGCCATCAGGTGCGCCAGGGTTTTTGGCTGGCCTCCGGCGTCTCCGTACTGCTGATCGTCGTGCTGTATAACTGCAAGTTCGTCATCGACATGATGCACAACATCGATCCGCAGCTGGCGGATAAAGCCGTCGGCTACCTGCACGCCATCATGTGGGGGGCGCCGGGCTACCTGTTCTTCCAGGTGATGCGCAACCAGTGCGAGGGGTTGTCTAAAACCAAGCCCGGCATGGTGATCGGCTTCCTCGGCCTGCTGGTGAATATCCCGATCAACTACATCTTCATCTACGGCAAGTTCGGCATGCCGGAACTCGGCGGCGTCGGCTGCGGCGTCGCCACCGGCAGCGTCTACTGGATCATGTTCCTGATGATGCGCTGGTACGTGAAGCGCGCGCCGTCGCAGCGTGACATCAAACGCCAGGCCGGCGATCTCGGCGGCCCGGACTGGACGGCGCTGAAGCGCCTGATCGGCATCGGCATGCCGGTGGCGCTGGCGCTGTTCTTCGAAGTTACGCTGTTCGCCGTGGTGGCGTTGCTGGTTTCGCCGCTCGGGATCGTCGCGGTCGCCGGCCACCAGATCGCGCTTAACTTCAGCGCGCTGATGTTCGTGCTGCCGCTGTCGCTGGGCGTCGGCGCCACCATCCGCGTCGGTTATCGTCTGGGGGAAGGCTCGGTCGAAGGCGCGCGCGTCGCCGCCTATTCCGCCATCGGCGTCGGCATCACCATGGCCGTCTGCACCGCGCTGTTTACCGCCACCTTGCGCGAACCGATCGCCCTGCTGTACAACGACAGCCCGGCGGTGGTGGCTATGGCCTCGCAGCTGATGCTGTTGGCGGCGCTGTACCAAATTTCGGACTCGATCCAGGTGATCGGCAGCGGCGTGCTACGTGGTTATAAAGACACCCGAGCGATCTTCTTCATCACCTTTATCGCTTATTGGGTATTGGGCCTGCCGAGCGGCTATCTGCTGGCGTTAACCGACGTGGTGGTGCCGGCAATGGGGCCAAGCGGCTTCTGGATCGGCTTTATCATTGGCCTGACCTTCGCCGCCATCATGATGGCGCTGCGTATGCGCTGGCTGCAGAAACAGCCGACCGCCGTCATCCTGCAGCGATCCACGCGCTGAATCCGCTCCCGGCCGGTTTCATCCCCGGCCGGGCTGCGGTTTGCGGAAAAAAACGCCGGACTGCGCACAACCTCAGCAATCGCGTGAAATACCGAATAAAATTGCGCTTTTCCCCTTGCCAGCGCGCAGGTAGCTCGTTAATATTCGTCCCCGCTGTCAGCCATGACAGACAGGAAAAGATGCGTCCGTAGCTCAGTTGGTTAGAGCACCACCTTGACATGGTGGGGGTCGGTGGTTCGAGTCCACTCGGACGCACCAAATTCCAGAAGCAGTACAGTGCGTCCGTAGCTCAGTTGGTTAGAGCACCACCTTGACATGGTGGGGGTCGGTGGTTCGAGTCCACTCGGACGCACCAAATTCCAGAAGCAGTGCAGTGCGTCCGTAGCTCAGTTGGTTAGAGCACCACCTTGACATGGTGGGGGTCGGTGGTTCGAGTCCACTCGGACGCACCATATTGCTGATTTATCTCTCCCCCTATCGCGTTATACTTCCCGTTGTTTCGTCTCTGCTCGACCGCTCGATTTCTCATGTCGATTGCGCCGAACTACCGCCATCCACCATCAGGAACGCCACATGACCACCTTCACCGCCAAAACCGCCTTTTTACCGCTCGACAATGGCCTTGCCCGCCGTGAAGGGGTGATGAGCGACGGTTCGCCGGCGGCGGAAGTGCGTTTCGAGGCCGGCGCCTTTGGCCAACTGCAAAAGTCCCCGCATGCGCTGCAAACCCGGGTGATATCGGGTGAATTCGAGTTCACCCTCGGCGGCGATACGCGGATAGTACGGGCCGGCGAGAGCCTGATCCTGCCGGCCAACGTCGCCAGCGGCTGCTTCTGCCTGAGCGCCGGCGTGCTGCTGGAAATCCCGCAAACGCGCTAAGCCGTATTTACAGCAAGGTTATTTGCGCAACAAGCTGTACGCAACGCGTTGCATTTGCGCCACATTTGCCCCCGTTTTGACATATCCGCCACACCGCTGCGGTTTTTTATTTTGTTTCCCGCCGCTTAGCCTTTATAATGCGCAACGTCTATCAGTTGAATGGTTTCAGCCCTTGATCTGCGAAAACGCAATAACAACACGATTTCATCTCACCCCGTTGCGCAGCATCTCCGCGCCCCCGCGCGGGCTGAATTTTTCCGCCCCACTTCAACTGTCGTCACCTATCCTTAACTATGTTTTTCACCACCAGGCACGGCTCAAATTCCCTATCGGCGTAAATAGCGCCGGTCAAATTCGTTTTTTTATCCATCACAACTTGTAGAAAACTCCGCCATGAAAAAGACCAAAATTGTTTGTACCATCGGTCCAAAAACCGAATCGGAAGAAATGCTGACCAACCTGCTCAATGCGGGCATGAACGTGATGCGTCTCAACTTCTCTCACGGCGACTATGAAGAGCACGGCAACCGCATCAAGAACATGCGCGCCGTGATGGCGAAAACCGGTATCAACGCCGGCATCCTGCTGGATACCAAAGGCCCGGAAATTCGCACCATGAAATTGGAAGGCGGTAAAGACGCCTCGCTGGTCGCCGGCCAAACCTTCACCTTCACCACCGACCAGAGTGTGATCGGCAACAGCGATCGCGTAGCGGTCACCTACGCCGGCTTCGCCGCCGACCTGAAGATCGGTAACACCGTGCTGGTTGACGACGGCCTGATCGGCATGGAAGTCACCAACGTGACCGAGAACGAAGTCGTTTGTAAGGTGCTGAACAACGGCGATCTGGGCGAGAACAAAGGCGTCAACCTGCCGGGCGTGTCCATCCAGCTGCCTGCGCTGGCCGAAAAAGACAAACGCGACCTGATCTTCGGCTGCGAGCAAGGCGTCGACTTCGTGGCGGCGTCCTTCATCCGTAAACGTTCCGACGTGCTGGAGATCCGCGAGCACCTGAAAGCGCACGGCGGCGAGCAGATCCAGATCATCTCCAAGATCGAGAACCAGGAAGGCCTGAACAACTTCGACGAAATCCTCGAAGCATCCGACGGCATCATGGTTGCCCGCGGCGATCTGGGCGTGGAGATCCCGGTCGAAGAAGTGATCTTCGCCCAGAAGATGATGATCGAAAAATGCAACCGTGCGCGTAAAGTGGTGATCACCGCCACCCAGATGCTCGATTCCATGATCAAAAACCCGCGCCCTACCCGTGCGGAAGCCGGCGACGTTGCCAACGCCATCCTGGACGGCACCGATGCTGTCATGCTGTCCGGCGAGAGCGCCAAGGGCAAATATCCGCTGGAAGCGGTCAACATCATGGCGACCATCTGCGAGCGCACCGATCGCGTGATGCCAAGCCGCATCGACTCCCTGAACGATCGCCGCAAGCTGCGCATCACCGAAGCGGTGTGCCGTGGCGCGGTTGAAACCGCCGAGAAACTGGACGCGCCGCTGATCGTCGTCGCCACCAGCGGCGGCAAGTCAGCGAAATCCGTGCGTAAATACTTCCCGAACGCGGTGATCCTGGCGCTGACCACCAATGAGACTACCGCGCATCAGCTGGTGCTGAGCAAAGGCGTCATCCCGCAGATGGTCAAGGAAATCGCTTCTACCGACGACTTCTACCGCATCGGTAAAGAAGCCGCGCTGGCCAGCGGCCTGGCGCAAAAAGGCGACGTCGTGGTGATGGTTTCCGGCGCGCTGGTGCCGAGCGGCACCACCAACACTGCCTCGGTACACGTGCTGTAATATAAAACGTGACATAATTGCCTTGATCAAAACGCCGCTTTGCGGCGTTTTTTTTATCAGCAGTAACCTATTTTTCTCAAAACGCAACCGCGGACCGCTCATTATTTAGCTAATAAAGAATCGGAGTAGTCCCATGGAAGCCGGCTGTTTTCCCTCGTTTTTTTAACTAATTTGTAAAACCAGATGCAAGTTTGAGCGAACGATCAAAATAAAGCACCTCAACACTAAAAAATTATTCTCTTTCGAAAAAAGTTTGTGTAATACTTGTAACGCTACATGGAGATTAACTCAATCTAGAGGGTGTTATAATGAATCGTACTAAACTGGTACTGGGCGCGGTAATCCTGGGTTCCACTCTGCTGGCTGGCTGCTCTAGCAACGCTAAAATCGATCAACTGTCTTCTGACGTTCAGACTCTGAACGCTAAAGTTGATCAGCTGAGCAACGACGTGAACGCAATGCGTTCTGACGTTCAAGCTGCTAAAGACGACGCAGCACGCGCTAACCAGCGTCTGGACAACCAAGCTCACGCTTACAAAAAGTAAGATAGCTTTGGTTATTGAAAACGGCGCACATTGTGCGCCGTTTTTTTTCGCCTGTATCCTGGACTGATTTTTCCTGCATAGCGGGCAAAAAAAGAGGTTCAGCACGCTGAACCCCTCTTCGACCGCTCAATCTTGCAAACTTAGTTCACCGAACTGATTGGCGCTGCCTTGAATGGGCTCTTATTCGCCGCAGGCGCCGCTGCAGGCGTTAAACTCACCTCAGACGGACTCTCCCCTACGTTGACCAGCACCGGCATGCCAGAACGGCGTACAACCGCGCTATCGAACACGGCGCGATCGGTCTGACCATCCGCAGCAAAGGCTTTCTCCGCTTTAGACAACGCGATCGGCATGGTCTGCGGATCGTCGCTTTCTACCCGCGACAGCGGCTGGTGCACTTCCACATAGCGTTTGCCGTCCGGCTCAACCGAAATCTTCACCGGATCGTTGATCACCTGCACCCGTGTACCACGCGGCACCTGATTGAACAGCGCTTCGATGTCCGTCGGACGCAGGCGAATGCAGCCGGAGCTGACACGCATGCCGATACCGAAGTTGGCGTTGGTGCCGTGGATCAGGTATTCACCGCGCCCCATCGCCAGACGCAGGGCGAACAGCCCCATCGGGTTCTCAGGCCCGGCCGGCACCACTGCAGGCAGCGTCACGCCCTGGGACTGATAGCGCTTGCGGATGTTGGCGGTGGGCGTCCAGGTCGGGTTAGGGATCTTCTGGCTGATGGAGGTCACTTCCAGCGGCGTGTGCATCCCGGTCTGGCCGATGCCGATCGGATAGACGATCACTTTGTTCTCGCCTTTCGGGTAGTAGTAAAGACGCAGCTCGGCCAGATTGACGATAATCCCTTCACGCTTAGTGTCAGGCAGCAGCATTTGGGTCGGAATGGTCAGCACCGTGCCTGGCTTGGGCAGGAACGGGTCGGTGCCAGGGTTGGCTTCCAGCATGCCCAGCAGGCCAATCTTGTAGTCGGCGGCGATCGCCTCCAGCGGACGGCCGTCGTTTGGTACGGTATAAGTGGTGTTTTCACCGATCAGACGGCTGTCTGGCGGCGGCAGCGGGTACTCGGTCGCACTGGCGGCCTGCGTGCCGGCCAGTACGGTGGCGAAGACCATGCCCATTAAACTCAACGCACGTTTCATTATCATCCCTATATTTTTTATGACGGTTCGCCCCCAAGGCTAACGAGCGCCCGACGGTGGGTAAATCAGACAATACCTGATTAATACTAGCAACGCTGGCATCAAAGGCAATAAGTTCTCTAAAAATCAACACGTTATAACGTAATCACCATCGTTGATTGTCAACGAAACGTCAATAGGTAAGCTGCTGAAATATCACTGAATTGGGGGATGGTTCCTGGGGAAAACAACGGATTGTAAAGACTCATTGACAAAGCGAATATATCAATGAGCCTTGAGGAGAAAGGCGTTAAGGATCAGGCCAGCTGCGCCGCTTTACTGCGAATGGCACGGATCATCGCCTCCAGCCCCTGCGAGCGTGAAGGCGTCAGATGTTGGCTGAGCGCCAGTTCGCCGAAAAACGGCCGCACATCGAGATCGACGATCTGTTGTGGCGTTAATTGACGATAAAGAATAAACACCACCGCCAGCAGCCCTTTGACGATCGCCGCATCGCTGTCGCCGTGAAACTCGACCTGCCCCTGCTCATCGAGACGCATCACGATCCACACCTGGCTCTGACAGCCGGAAATCAGGTTGCCGGCCTGCCGCTCGGCCTCGTCCAGCGGCGGCAACTTGGCGCCAAGTTCAATCACGTACAGGTATTTCTCCTCCCAGTTCAGACAGCGGGAGAAATTACGCACCAATTTATCTTTGTCCGGCAAATTCGCCATGGGGATCCTTTTGTACCGCCGGGGACGCGCCCCGGCCTAACCTAATAGCTGATGAATGCGTTGCAGCCCGGCCACCAGCCGGTCCACCTCTTCGCGGGTATTATATAACGCCAGCGAAGCGCGGCACATGCTCGGCACCTGATAAAACGCCATCAGTGGCATGGCGCAGTGATGGCCGGTGCGAATGGCGATGCCATACTGATCGAGGAAGCTGCCGACGTCATAGGCGTGGTGTTCTCCCAAATTAAAGGCGATCACCCCGGCCCGATGTGCCGGACCATAGATTTTCAGCGTCGGCACCTGCGTGAGCGCCTCGAGCGCGTAGTGCATCAGCGACTGTTCATAATCGTGGATCGCATTCAGACCCAGGGCTTCGACGTAATCGAACGCCGCCCCCAGCCCCATGATGCCGGCGGTGTTCGGCGAACCCGCCTCGAAGCGCCACGGCGGATCGGCGAAGGTGGTGCCCGCCGTCAGGCTGACCTGGCGGATCATCGAGCCGCCCCCTTCCCACGGTGGCATCTGCTGCAGCAGCGCCTGGCGGCCATACAGCATGCCGATACCGGAAGGGCCGTACAGCTTGTGGCCGGAAAACACGTAAAAATCGCAGTCTAGCGCCTGGACATCGACGCGCTGGTGCATCACCGCCTGCGCGCCGTCCACCAGCACCGTCAGATCCGGCGCCAGGCCTCTGGCGCGGGCGATGATGTCGCGCACCGGGTTGACGGTGCCCAGCACATTGGAGACCTCGGTCAGCGCCAGCAGTTTGCAGGACGCGTCGACCAGCTCCGGCAACCGCGCCAAATCCAGCGTGCCGTCGGGCTGCAGCGGCCAAACCCGCAGCTGCAACCCACGCTCCTGCGCCAGCATCTGCCAGGGCACGATGTTGGCGTGGTGTTCCATCTCGGTGATGAGAATCGCATCGCCCGGCTGCAGCAGGTGGCGGCCAAAGCTGTTGGCCACCAGGTTGATGCCTTCGGTGGTGCCCTTGACGAACACCATCTCTTCCGCCGAGGCGGCGTTGATAAAGCGCGCCGCCTGTTCCCGCACCGCTTCCATCTGCTGAGTCGCCTCAGCGCTCAAGGTGTGAATGCCGCGATGCACCGCGGCATAGCCGTGGCGATAGAAATCCAGCTCGCGGTCGATCACCACCTGCGGTTTCTGCGCGCTGGCGGCGCTGTCGAGATAGGCCAGCGGTTGGCCGTTCACCTCACGCGCCAGCAGCGGGAAATCGCCGCGCACGCGTTCAATCGGATAACTCATGCAGCCTCCCCCGGCAGGCGCTGGGCGATGCGTGCCAGCACCCGCTCCCGGATGATGTCGTTGGCGATGCCTTCGGTCAGCTCAGCGGCGAAGGCGAAGATGATCATCTGCTGTGCCGCGTGCTTGTCGATACCGCGCGACTGCAGATAAAACAGCTGTTCTTCATCGATACGCCCCACGGTGGCGCCGTGGCTGCACTTGACGTCGTCAGCGTAGATCTCCAGCTGCGGCTTGGTGTCCACTTCCGCCACCTTACCCAACAGCAGGTTATGGTTGGTCATCTGGCCGTCGGTTTTAATCGCGTGCTTGGCCACTTTGATCATGCCGTTAAACACCGCCTTGCCGCGATCGCTGACCACGGTTTTATGCAGCTGGCGGCTTTCGCAATAGCCCTTGTTGTGCTCCAGATAGGTACGGGTATCGCAGATCTCTTTACCCACCGGCAGCACCAGGCTGTTGATCACCAGGTTCGCGCCTTCGCCGTTCAGCTGCGCGCTGGTGTTATGCCGCGTCAAGCCGGCGCCCAGCAGGAAGCTGTCGCTTTTCACCCGCGCGTCGCGGCCAATGACCAAATCGTTATGGGCAAAGTGGTAGCTTGGCTGGCTCTCAAACGCCAGCTTGCAATGCAACAGTCCGGCGTTGTCCGCCACGTTGGCGGTCAGGCGTGCGCCGGTGAAGTGCGCGGCCTCGCCCAGGCTGACGTAGTGTTCGATCACTTCCGCCTCGGCCCCGCGCCCAATATCCAAATGATGGCGGTGATGCACGGTGTTCACTTCCCCGCTGGCGCCGCGTCCGCTGCTGATATGCAGCAGGTACAGCGGACGAGCCGGGGCCTTGCCGGCCGGCAGGCGAATCAGGCTGGTTTCCTGCGCCAGGCTTTCGGTCAGGTGCAGGAAAATTTCCGGTTGGATCGCCTCCGGCAGCGCCTGTGGCGTGCCGTAGGCGGTCAACTCGAACTGGTAATCACCCAGATCGTCATCGCTCAGCGCGGCGCTGTAGCGGCCGTCGATAAACACCAGCCGGCAGGCATCGATGCCGAGCGCCAGCGCCTCGAGCTGCTCTGCGCTCACCAATGCGGGCTGCGGCTCGAGGAACTGCTGCTCCAGCAGGCTCTCCAGCGGCGTGTATTTCCAGTTTTCATGCTTGCGCGTCGGCCAGCCGAGGCGCAGCGCCTGCTGCCAGTGCGCCAGCGCATGCGGCGAACGCTCGCCACCGCGGCCTTCGAACAGGCGATACAGCTGCTGCAGCGCGTTTGAATTACTGTTGGTCGGTAAGCCAGCCATAGCCCTGCTCCTCCAACTGTTTTACCAGCGAGAAATCGCCGGATTTGACGATGCGCCCCTGGGACAGCACGTGTACGTAATCCGGCTGGATGTAGTCCAGAATGCGCTGGTAGTGGGTGACGATGATAAAGGCGCGCTTGCCGTCCCGCAGCGAATTGACGCCGTTGGCGACGATCTTGAGCGCATCAATGTCCAGACCGGAGTCGGTTTCATCGAGAATGCACAGATCCGGCTCCAGCGCCGCCATCTGCAGAATGTCGTTGCGCTTTTTCTCACCGCCGGAAAAGCCGACGTTGACCGAACGGGTCAGCAGGTCGGCCGGCATGTCCAGCAGCGCGATTTTCTCTTCGATGAAATCGGCGAAGTCAAAGCGATCCAGCGGCTCCTGCTCGCGGTATTTGCGCACCGCGTTGACCGAGGTCTGCAGGAAGAAGTGGTTGCTGACGCCGGGGATCGCCACCGGGTACTGGAAGGCCAGAAACACGCCCTCGCCGGCGCGGTCTTCCGGATCAAGCTCCAGCAGATCCTTGCCCTTGAAGGTGACTTCCCCTTCGGTCACTTCGTACTCTTCACGCCCGGCCAGCGTGGCGGACAGCGTGCTCTTGCCCGAGCCGTTCGGCCCCATGATGGCATGCACTTCGCCCGGTTTGATCTCCAGATCCAATCCCTTGAGGATCTCGTTGCCTTCCACGCTGACTTTCAAATTCTTGATGCTTAACATGCTGTGTCCTCAGATAGCGCCGACGGCGCTAAAAATGCGGCGATTAACCCACGCTGTGTTCCAGGCTGATGGCCAGAAGTTTCTGCGCCTCGACGGCGAACTCCAGCGGCAGCTCGGAGAAAACGTCCTTGCAGAAACCGTTGACGATCATCGAAATGGCGTCATCCTCGCTGATGCCGCGCTGCAGGCAGTAGAACAGCTGGTCGTCGCCGATCTTCGAGGTGGTGGCTTCGTGCTCCAGCTGAGCGCTGTTGTTGCGCGCTTCAACGTAAGGGAACGTGTGGGCACCGCTGTCCGGCCCGATCAGCATCGAGTCGCACTGGGTAAAGTTACGGGCGTTTTCCGCCCCCGGCAGGATTTTCACCAGGCCGCGATAGGTGTTCTCGCTGTGGCCGGCGGAAATGCCTTTGGCGATGATGGTCGACTTGGTGTTTTTGCCGATGTGGATCATCTTGGTGCCGGTGTCCGCCTGCTGATGGCCGCTGGTCAGCGCCACCGAGAAGAATTCGCCGATCGAGTTGTCGCCCTGCAGGATCACGCTCGGGTATTTCCAGGTGATGGCCGAGCCGGTTTCCGACTGGGTCCAGGACATTTTCGAGCCGGCGCCTTCGCACAGCGCGCGCTTGGTGACGAAGTTGAGGATACCGCCCTTGCTCTCACCGCCGGAGAACCAGTTCTGCACCGTCGAGTATTTCACTTCGGCGTCTTTATGCAGGATCACTTCCACCACCGCCGCGTGCAGCTGATAGCTGTCGCGCATCGGGGCAGAACAGCCTTCGATATAGCTGACATAGCTGCCTTCGTCGGCGATCAGGATGGTGCGCTCGAACTGGCCGGTTTTGGCGGCGTTGATACGGAAATAGGTCGACAGCTCCATCGGGCAGCGCACGCCTTTCGGCACATAGACGAAGGTGCCGTCAGAGGCCACCGCGGCGTTCAGCGCAGCGAAGAAGTTATCGTTGGACGGCACTACGCGCCCCAGGTACTGACGCACCAGATCCGGGTATTCCTGAATCGCTTCGCCGAACGAGCAGAAGATCACCCCGCTCTCCGCCAGTTTTTCACGGTAAGTGGTAGCGACCGATACTGAGTCAAAGATGGCGTCCACCGCCACTTCGCTGCCCTCGCGCACCGGCACGCCGAGCTGATTGAACGCCAGCTCCACTTCGCTGGTCAGGTAATCTTTTTCCGTCGCCGCGCCCGGTTGCTGCTCGGCGCCGGGTTGCGAACCGCAGGCATCGTCGCAGCTGCCGCAGGACGGCGCCGAATAGTAACTGTAGTCCTGGTAGTTAAGGCGTTCGTAATTGGCCTTCAGCCAGTGCGGCTCTTCCATCTGCAGCCAGGCGCGGTAGGCCTCGAGGCGGAATTCCAGCATCCACTCGGGTTCGTTGCGCTTGGCCGAGATGGCGCGAACCACCTCTTCGTTGATGCCTTTGGCCAACTCATCGGTTGCCAGCTGGGTGAAGAAACCTTCTTTGTAGCGACCTTCGCTGACCCAAGCCTGCACTTCATTAGGCATTTCTACATTGCTTCGTGTCATGTTGATTGCATCGCTCAAACGCCAAAGCTCTCGCCGCACCCGCAGGCATGCTGAGCTTTAGGGTTGTTGAATTTGAATATCTGATTCAGCCCTTCGCGGACGTAATCTACCGTGGTGCCATCGATGAACGGCATGGCCTTCAGCGGCACATAGAGTTTGGCACCGTCGCGCTCAAACAGCAGATCGTCATCGGCGGGTTCGCGGGTCAGATCCAGCACATAGGCAAAGCCGGCGCAGCCGGATTGTTTCACCCCTAGCTGCAGCCCTTTCACCTGCGGATCCTGCTGCATCAGTTTCGTTATTTGTCGTACGGCGCTGTCGCTGAGCGAAATGCCTTGCCAGACATTTTCATCCAGAGAAAAGGTGCCGACATTTTCCGTTTGCATAGGGTCTACCTCACACTCGTGTTTGGCCACAGCCAATCTGGGTTGCTTATATGTTAGTGATAACGATTATCACTTCAACCGTTTGTTTTGCGGGGGTATCCACCGCGAGCGCGGTTTTTCGCTGCGGCGTGCGGCAAGCCAGCGGGACATTCGTGGTGGCTTGCGGCATCTGGCGGCAAGGTGTGCATGCTATCCCTATGAATTTGTTCTTTATCCTGCATCACCGTACCGCACTCCCCGGTGGCCCGTCAGCGTTACAGTGCCGCGGTACACTGCCGATCTAAACATTCATAGAAAATACCTATTTCTGCATTCTGTCTGTCGTAAATGTGCGTTTATCGGCATTTCGTGGCGCGGCACCAGCGCGCGCCCCTCAGGTTAAAGTTTAGTCGCTCAGGATTAAATTGGGTCGTCGGCGGCCTTTTACACCCCCACGATGAAAAAACGCCGCGCCGGGGATTGATCGGCAACGCGGCAATTTATATGATAATGATTATCATTCAATTTGAATTTGAGCGCGAAGCCAATGACTCTTTCGATCAACGCATGGTTGCTGGGCAAGATTGATGACTACAAATTCAGCGTGCGCGACGCTACGGTGGACTTTTATATGGCCGAAGCGGCGCTGCGGCGCCCGGAATGCAATATCGACCACCTGAAGCGGTACAACAGCGTCAGCCTCACCATGGCCAATCTGTGCCTGGAGAACGGCGATGACGACAGCTACCTGCACGCGCTCAGCAAACTGCATAATCGGCTGATCGTCGAGATCAACAATCCGCAGCGCTGCCAGCTGTTTCGGGTGCAAAGCTACCACTTCGCCCGCCACACGCTGACGCTGATCTGCCAAAAATATGCAATGGAAGGCACCTGGGAGAAGGCGAACGCGTTTCAGAAGGACTTCGTCAAACGCGTACCGTTTCAGCTGTAAAGCGAAAGGCTCCGCAGGCCGGCAGCCTGCGGAAACCGGCGGGGATCAGTCGATGACCGCCGTGGTCAGACGCGAGGTGCAGCACAGCCGATCGCGCGCGTCGAAGATCTCGATTTGCCACACCTGATGGCGACGGCCGACGTGCAGTGCGCGACATACCCCGCGCACCTGGCCATCGAACACCGCGCGCAGGTGGTTGGCGTTGATCTCCAGCCCCACCACTTTCTGCTCGCCCTCACTGCACAGGTAACCGGCCATCGATCCCATCGATTCCGCCAGCACCACCGACGCCCCGCCGTGCAACAGCCCGAACGGCTGGCGGGTACGGCCATCGACCGGCATGGTGGCCTCGAGGAAATCCTCACCCAATTGGGTAAACTCGATGCCCACATGGCTGACCATGCAGCCGTCGCCGGCGCGGTTCAGCTGCTCCAGCGATGTTTCACGTTTCCACAATTTCACTCAATCATCTCCAGAAGTGCCTGTAATGGGTGGCGCACGCCATTGCCCTCGATGCGTTTCACCTGACTGCGGCAGGAATAACCGGTCGCCAGGCAGCGCTGCCGCGGCAAACGCTGTAGCGTCGGGTGCCATGATAGCTCATAAATGCCGAGCGAGTTTTGCAGGTTCTTAGCTTCATGGCCGTAAGTCCCCGCCATGCCGCAGCAGCCGACGCTGACATTCTCCAGTTTGGCGCCGAAACGGGCGAAGATCGCCGCCCACTGTTGGCCGCTGGCCGGCAGCGCGGTGGTTTCGGTGCAGTGACCGAACAGATACCAGGGCTCGCCGGTCGCCGGCTGTTCGGCGCGATCCGCGATCCGCTGCTGCAACCATTCATGCACCAGCTGCACCTGGAAATCGCCGCGCTCGGCGCCGAGGATCTCGCGGTATTCGTCGCGATAGCACAGCACCAGCGCCGGATCGACACCCACCAGCGGCATGCCGAGCTGCGCCACGCGGTTGAGGAAATCGGCGGTTTTGCGCGCGGTGCGGGCGAACCGCGTCAGGAAGCCCTTCACATGCTGCGCCTTGCCGTTCGGCGAGAACGGCAGCAGCACCGGTTTATAGCCGAGCTTTTCCACCAGCCGAACGAAATCCGCCACCACTTTGGCGTCGTAATAGCTGGTGAACGGATCCTGAACAATCAGCACGTGTTCTTCGCGTTGCTCGGCGTTCAACCCTTCCAACTGTTCCAGCGTCAGCGTGGTCGCGCGGTGGCCGGACAGCTGCTGACGCAGCGTCGGGCTGGACAACAGCGGCAGATCGACCATGCCGACGGCGTTGCGGCTCATCTCCCGCAGCCACGGCTGGCGGAAGAAGAAGTTGAACACCTTCGGCGCGCGGGCCATCAACGGGGTATAGCTCTCCACGCCGGCGACCATGTAGTCGCTCACCGGGCGCAGGTAGCGGGTATGGTAAAGCTGCAGGAAGCGCGAACGGAACCCCGGCACGTCAATTTTGATCGGGCACTGGGTGGAACAGGCCTTGCAGGCCAGACAGCCGGACATCGCCTCTTTCACTTCGTGCGAAAAGTCGTACTCCCCCTTGCCGGCATGCCAGCTGTTGCGGGTCTTTTCGATCAGGCCACGCAAGCTGAGGCGCTGCTGCGGCAGCTGTTTCTCCAGCGCCAACGGATCGACGCCCTGCTCGGCCAACAGACGCAGCCACTCGCGCACCAGCGTCGCCCGCCCTTTCGGCGAATGGATGCGGTTGCCGCTGATCTTCATCGACGGGCACATCGGGCTGCGCACGTCGAAGTTGAAGCACAGACCGTTGCCGTTACACTCCAGCGCGCCGCGGAACGAGGTGCGCACCTCGACCGGGATCTGACGATCGAAGGTGCCGCGTTTGACCGCGTCTACCTCCATCATCGGTGCATCTACCGCCAGTGGCGAACAGATCTTGCCCGGGTTCAAACGGTTATCCGGATCAAACGCCGCCTTGATGCGGCGTAGCTCTTCATACAGCGTTTCCCCGAAGAACTCAGGGCTGTACTCGGCACGGAAGCCCTTGCCGTGCTCCCCCCACAACAGACCGCCGTATTTGGCGGTCAGCGCCACCACCCGATCGGAGATCTGCTTCATCAGCACTTCCTGCTGCGGGTCGCACATGTCGAGCGCCGGGCGCACGTGCAACACCCCGGCGTCGACGTGGCCGAACATGCCGTAGCTCAGGTTGTGGTCGTCAAGCAGTTGACGGAATTCGACGATATAGTCCGCCAGGTGTTGCGGCGGCACACAGGTATCCTCGGCAAACGGAATCGGCTTGGCGCGCCCCTTGGCGTTGCCCAGCAGCCCGACCGCCTTCTTGCGCATGTTGTAAATGCGCTCGATGCCAGCCAGATCGCCGCAGATCTGGTACCCGATCACGCCGCCCTGCCGCTGCGCGATCAGTTCATCCAGCCGTTGGCACAGAGCCTCCATCTGGCCGTCGATCAGCGCCCGATCGTCGCCGGCGAACTCGACGATGTTCAGCCCGAGCATTTCTTTATCCGGCACGTCGGCGATCAGTTCGTTCACCGAGTGCCAAACAATGTCTTCACGCGCCAGATTCAGCACCTTGGAATCGATGGTTTCCACCGACAGCGCCTTGGCCTCGACCATAAAGGGCGCATTGCGCAGCGCCGAGTCGAAGGAGTCGTACTTCACGTTGACCAGGCGGCGCACTTTCGGCAGCGGCGTGATATCCAGCCGCGCCTCGGTGATAAACGCCAGCGTGCCTTCGGCGCCGGTCAGGATGCGCGTCAGATCGAAGGTTTGCAGATCGTCGCTCAGCACGTGGCGCAGATCGTAACCGGTGAGGAAGCGGTTGAGCTTGGGAAATTTCTCCAGGATCAATGCGCGCTGCTCACGGCAGCGATTGAGCACCGTGCGGTAGATGCGCCCTTCCGCGGTCTCTTCCAGAGCAATCGTTTCCGCCAGCGCCGTCGGCATGGCGCGGGTATCGATCATCTCGCCGCCCAGCAGCACCGCCCGCAGGCCCAACACGTGATCGGAGGTTTTGCCGTATACCAGCGAACCTTGGCCGGAGGCGTCGGTGTTGATCATGCCGCCCAGCGTGGCGCGGTTGCTGGTGGACAGTTCCGGCGAGAAGAAGTAGCCGAACGGCCGCAGGTATTGATTTAGCTGATCCTTGATCACGCCGGCTTCGACTTTCACCCAGCCTTGTTCGACGTTGATCTCCAGAATGCGGTTCATATGGCGCGACATATCGACCACGATGCCGGTATTGAGCGACTGGCCGTTGGTGCCAGTGCCGCCGCCGCGCGGGCTGAAGGTCAGCGTATTGAATCGCTCTTCCCCGGCCAGACGCGCAATCAGCGCCACGTCAGCGGTGGAACGGGGGAACACCACCGCATCGGGCAACAGCTGATAGATACTGTTGTCGGTGGCCATCGTCAGGCGGTCGGCGTAGCTGGTGGCGGTATCGCCGTTGAATCCGTTTTGCTTCAGTGCTTCCAAAAAGTCGAGCACCCGTTGAACGAGGCCGGGCGCCTGAGAAATCTGTGGGATCATTCGCTTTTTTGACCCTGTCCGTCTATTTTTTATGCGCTGATGTACGCTGAATCGGGCCTTTAATTCAGACCCACCCTATTTTTTAGTGACACTAAAAACTAACATACTCGTTTAGTGAAGGCATTCACATTATTACCGCCCTGCGAGCGCCGCCACAGGCGGCCGCCCGGCGGCGATAAACCGACCGACAGGCACCCCGATTCGCCGGTGCCAGGGATTTAATTGACCAGGATGAGAAGCCACTGATGCCACTCCCGCAATCGCGTTACGACTTACCGCGAATTATTTTCGGCGTGCTGTTTATCGCCATCATGATCGTTGCCTGTTTTTGGGTGATCCAACCGTTTATTCTCGGCTTCGCCTGGGCGGGCATGGTGGTAATCGCCACCTGGCCGTTGCTGCTCAAACTGCAAAAGCTGCTGTGGGGCCGTCGCTCGCTGGCGGTGTTGGTCATGACCCTGCTGCTGATCCTGCTGTTCATTCTGCCGATTTCCCTGCTGATCAGCAGCGTGGTGGATAACAGCGCGCCGCTGATCGCCTGGGCCAGTTCACCCGGCAAGCTGCACATTCCCGATCTCGCCTGGCTGCAGTCCGTGCCGATGATCGGCGACAGGCTCTATACCAGCTACCACACATTGGTTAACGCCGGCGGCGCTGCGCTGCTGGCGAAGGTTCAGCCGTACTTCGGTCAAACCGCCACCTGGTTCGTGGCGCAGGCGGCGCATATCGGCCGTCTGCTGCTGCACTGCGCGCTGATGCTGCTGTTCAGCGCCTTGTTGTATGCGCGCGGCGAGCAGGTGGCGCTGGGTATCCGTCACTTTGCGGTACGCCTCGGTTCCAAACGCGGTGATGCGGCGGTGCTACTGGGCGGCCAGGCGATCCGCGCCGTCGCGCTGGGCGTGGTGGTGACGGCGTTGGTGCAGTCGGTGCTGGGCGGCATCGGTCTGGCGGTGAGCGGCATACCAGCCGCCACCCTGCTGACGATGCTGATCTTTATCTGCTGCGTGGCACAATTGGGGCCGCTGTTGGTGCTGGTGCCGGCCATCATCTGGCTGTACTGGCACGGCGACACCACCTGGGGCACCGTACTGCTGGTCTGGAGCTGCGTGGTAGCCACGCTGGATAACGTGCTGCGCCCGGTGCTGATCCGCATGGGCGCCGACCTGCCGCTGCTGCTGATCCTGTCCGGCGTTATCGGCGGTTTGCTGGCCTTCGGTATGATTGGCCTGTTCATCGGCCCGGTGGTATTGGCGGTATCTTATCGCCTGCTGACCGCCTGGATGGATGAAGCGCCAGAGCCGACCACCGCGCCGGAGCAAGTCATCGAAGATCTGGAAAAACGCTAATCCCCCCCTTCCGCCCGCATCGTCGGGCGGAACATTTCACTCAGGTCATTATTCCTACCTCATTCGAGTAATATCTCCGCCAAATATAATGCCGCCCTATATTGATTACGGTACAGCGAATGAAAGGTGCAATGTAAATCCCTGTTTGTTGCAAGCGGCAAAAAGAGATAACTCCCACAAATAAAATGTGATGGCGCTATCGATTAAGATGATTCTTAATGACTAGTCGTGTTCAAAAATCTAGTATTATGGCCATCTATTGCTTCAAATCACTGATTTTAAAGCAACCTTTCTGAACAATGTAATGCCATACATGTGAATTGCTGTGTGTAGTCTTTGCCCATCTCCTACGGTGGGCTTTTTTTTATTCTTTTTTCGTCGAATTGATTATTTTACGCGCCGTTATTTACATTCGGAAATAAAAAGGCCGCAGCGTTAACTGCGGCCCGGCGTTAACGCCTCAGCGAGGCCGAGACATTATTTCTTTTTCGACAAATTGATCCAGGTCTGCACCACGGTGTCTGGGTTGAGCGACAGGCTGTCGATGCCCTGCTCCATCAGCCACTCGGCGAAGTCTTCATGGTCAGACGGGCCCTGGCCGCAGATGCCGACGTATTTGCCGTGGCGTTTGGCCGCCTGAATCGCCATCGACAGCAGCGCTTTCACCGCCTCGTTGCGCTCGTCGAACAGTTCCGACACCACGCCGGAGTCACGATCCAGCCCCAGCGCCAGCTGGGTCATGTCGTTGGAACCGATAGAGAAGCCGTCGAAGTGCTCGAGGAACTGATCCGCCAACAGCGCATTGGACGGGATCTCGCACATCATGATCACTTTCAGCCCGTTTTCACCGCGCTTCAGCCCCTGACGCGCCAGCTCCGCCACCACCGCTTCCGCCTGGGCCACGGTGCGCACGAACGGCACCATGATTTCGACGTTGGTCAGCCCCATTTCGTTACGCACGCGTTTCACCGCCTCGCACTCCAGCGCGAAGCAATCGCGGAAGCTGTCGGCCACGTAACGGCCGGCGCCGCGGAAGCCCAGCATCGGGTTCTCTTCGTGCGGTTCATACTTATCGCCGCCCACCAGGTTGGCGTACTCGTTGGATTTGAAGTCGGACAGGCGCACGATCACACGCTTCGGCCAGAAGGCGGCACCCAGCGTCGCGATCCCTTCTGTCAGGCGGCCAACGTAGAACTCGACCGGGTGGTCGTAACCCTGCATTAACGCGCGAATTTCGTTTTGCAGCGCCGGCGTCTGCTGATCGAACTCCAGCAGCGCGCGCGGGTGCACACCGATCATGCGGTTGATGATAAATTCCAGCCGCGCCAGGCCCACGCCTTCATTTGGCAAACGCGCAAAGTCGAAAGCGCGATCCGGGTTGCCGACGTTCATCATGATCTTCAGCGGCAGATCCGGCAGCTCGGTCACTTCGGAGCTCTGCACGCTGAAATCCAGCATGTCGCTGTAAACGAAGCCGGTGTCGCCTTCCGCACAGGAAACGGTGACTTTCTGGCCGTCTTTCAGCACATCGGTGGCGTGGCCGCAGCCTACCACCGCCGGGATGCCCAACTCACGGGCGATGATCGCCGCGTGACAGGTGCGCCCGCCGCGGTTGGTGACGATCGCGGCGGCCTTCTTCATGATCGGCTCCCAGTCCGGGTCGGTCATGTCGGTCACCAGCACGTCGCCCGGCAGGATGCGATCCATTTCGCTGATGTCGTGGATCACTTTCACCGGACCGGCGCCGATGCGATGACCGATGGCGCGGCCTTCCACCAGCACCGGGCTAGTGCCATTCAGCTGGTAGCGCTCCATGGTTTGTTCGTTGGAGCGAACGGTTTCCGGACGCGCCTGCACGATCAGCAGCTTGCCGGAATGGCCGTCTTTCGCCCATTCGATATCCATCGGGCGGCCGTAATGTTTTTCGATCAGGATCGCCTGCTGCGCCAGCGCCTGCACTTCGTCATCCGTCAGCGAGAAACGGCTGCGCTGCGCTTCAGGCACGTCTTCGATGCGCACCTGTTTGCCGTGATCCTGCGACGGTGCGTACACCATGCGGATCTTTTTCGAGCCCAGGTTGCGGCGCACGATCGCCGGCTTGCCTTTTTGCAGCGTCGGTTTGTGCACGTAGAACTCATCCGGGTTCACCGCGCCCTGCACCACCATTTCACCCAGACCGAAGGCGGAGGTGATGAACACCACCTGATCAAAGCCGGACTCGGTATCGATGGTGAACATCACGCCCGAGGAGGCCAGATCCGAGCGCACCATGCGCTGTACGCCCGCCGACAGCGCCACGCCGCGGTGGTCATAGCCCTGGTGCACGCGATAAGAGATAGCGCGGTCGTTGAACAGCGAGGCGAACACGTGCTTGATCGCCACCATTACGGCGTCGATGCCCTGCACGTTGAGGAAGGTTTCCTGCTGGCCGGCGAAGGACGCGTCCGGCATGTCTTCCGCCGTGGCGGAGGAGCGCACCGCAAAGGAGGCTTCCGGTTCGCCGTCGGCGAGCTGTTGGTAAGCCTGATGAATTTCACGCTCGAACTCGGCGTGGAACGGCGTGTCGATCACCCATTGGCGGATCTGGGCGCCGGCCTTGGCCAGTTGGGCAACGTCGTCAACGTCGGTCTGATCCAGTAGCTGATAGATGCGCTGGTTAACACCGCTTTGTTCGAGGAAATCGTTAAACGCCTGTGCGGTGGTGGCAAAACCGTTCGGCACGGCCACGCCCAAATCGGAAAGATTGGTGATCATTTCACCGAGGGAGGCGTTTTTGCCGCCGACACGGTCAACGTCGTGCATGCCAAGCTGGTTGTACCAAAGCACATTACGCAAGTCTGGGCCATTGTTGGACATCGAGACAATCCTTATTGCTATCAGTAGGGTAAAGACGGATTTAATTCGCTTGCTTTACGGCGCCGCTAACACGGAGCCGAATCAGACTAGCACACTGATCTGAGGAAAATGGAAAGGTGAATCGATCAACCCACTGAAGAAAGTGGTTTTTAAGAGAATGTCCTAACCGGCTGATTTGGCAGGGAACCGTTCCCAATCGCACGAAAAGCTTAGTTCTCAACAAATTACGTTCTTTTTAAACTTCTGTTTTAATGACCGCGCAAACGCTACCGTTTTTGGTGAAAATAACGGCAAATTTACGTTTCGGGTCGAAAAACCTCGTTGCGCCACAATTTTTACCGCCGGCAAAACGCGCTTTTCTTCACGCGCCGGCGCAAAGCGCTTTACCGTCCCGCCGTCACAATTTTTTCCCTCCCCCCTTTACCGACGGATCGTCCGCGGCCCATGATATTGACAGTGATGACAGCAGGAACACCGTTTTCAGGTAAGGAGCCTCGGGTGGAAAGAAGCGTTTTTTATATTTCGGATGGTACGGCGATCACCGCCGAAGTGTTGGGGCACGCGGTGCTGTCGCAGTTTCCGGTCACGGCGACCACCTTTACCCTACCGTTCGTCGAAACCGAGGCGCGCGCGCGCGCAGTTCGCCAGCAAATCGATGATATTTATAATCAAACCGGCGTGCGGCCACTGGTGTTTTACTCCATCATCTCGCCGGAAGTGCGCGATGTGATCGTGCAGAGCCAGGGCTTCTGCCAGGATATCGTGCAGGCGCTGGTCGGCCCGCTGCAGGGCGAGCTGGAAGTGGAACCGACGCCGGTGCCGAACCGCACCCACGGCCTGACCGCCAGCAACCTCGGCAAGTACGACGCGCGCATTGCCGCCATCGACTATACCCTGGCGCATGACGACGGCATTTCGCTGCGCAACCTCGATCAGGCGCAGGTGATCCTGCTCGGCGTGTCGCGCTGCGGCAAAACCCCCACCAGCCTTTATCTGGCGATGCAGTTCGGCATTCGCGCCGCCAACTATCCGTTTATCGCCGACGATATGGATAATTTGCACCTGCCGGCCTCGCTGAAACCGTTTCAGCATAAATTATTCGGCCTGACCATCGATCCGGAACGCCTGGCGGCGATCCGTGAAGAGCGGCGTGAAAACAGCCGTTACGCTTCATTACGCCAGTGCCGCATGGAGATCGCCGAGGTCGAGGCGCTGTTCCGCAAAAATCAGATCCGCTACCTCAATACCACCAATTATTCTGTCGAAGAGATTTCCACCAAAATCCTCGACATCCTCGGTATGAGTCGCCGCATGTTCTGATCATTTTCTCGCGGGGCCGCCGTGCCCCGCCGCCTGCCGTTTATTTCAACAGCAGCTGATTTTTTTGTGCTTTTTTTCGCGGTTTTGATCAACAGAACACAATCTCTACGGTTGAATTCAGCGCTTTTTGCGTTATTGTGATCGCCATCACTTCCCGGCACTCCTGCCGCAGAGAAGAACAGTTTCCAGGGAACAACATGCACAAAACAGATGAACTGCGGACCGCGCGCATCGACAGCCTCGTCACGCCGCAAGCGTTGGCAGACAAGCTGCCGATCTCGGCGGCCGTCGCCGACAACGTGACAGCGTCACGAAAACGCATTGAAAAAATCCTCACCGGTGAAGACCGCCGCCTGCTGGTGGTGATCGGCCCCTGCTCCATCCACGATCTCGACGCCGCCGTCGATTACGCTGGCCGGTTAAACGCCCTGCGCGAACGCTACCAGGATCGTCTGGAAATCGTGATGCGTACCTACTTCGAAAAACCGCGTACCGTCGTCGGCTGGAAAGGCCTGATCTCCGATCCGGCGCTGGACGGCACCTTCCAGGTCAACCGCGGCATCGAAATGGCGCGCCGCCTGCTGCTGGAAGTGAACCAGCTCGGCCTGCCGACCGCCACCGAATTCCTGGACATGGTCGTCGGCCAATACATCGCCGATCTGATCAGCTGGGGCGCCATCGGTGCGCGCACCACCGAAAGCCAGATCCACCGTGAAATGGCCTCGGCGCTCTCCTGCCCGGTCGGCTTCAAAAACGGCACCGACGGCAACACCCGCATCGCCATCGACGCCATTCGCGCGGCGCGCGCCGGGCACATGTTCCTGTCGCCGGACAAACATGGCCAGATGACCATTTACCAGACCAGCGGCAACCCGTACGGCCACATCATCATGCGCGGCGGAAAAACGCCGAACTACCACGCCAGCGACATCGCCGCCGCCTGTGACAGCCTGCGCGAGTTCGATCTGCCTGAACACCTGGTGATCGACTTCAGCCACGGCAACTGCCAGAAAATGCACCGTCGCCAGCTGGAAGTGGCCGACAACGTCTGCCAGCAGATCCGCGCCGGCTCCGCCGCCATCACCGGCGTGATGGCGGAAAGCTTCCTGGTGGAAGGCACGCAGAAAATCGTCGCCGGCCAGCCGCTGACCTATGGCCAGTCGATCACCGATCCTTGCCTGAGCTGGTCCGACAGCGAGCAGCTGCTGGCGATGCTGGCGGATGCGGTTGATAGCCGTTTCTAACCCAGTAGAGGCCGGGGCCACGCCCCCGGCTTTATTCCTTCTGCCCCACTCATCTATACTGATTGCAACGCTTTAGCGCCCGCCGAAACGCACTGGGAGCCCCGGCATGATTCACTCTCTGTTATCCATCCCCTGCGTCACGCTGCAGGGCGAGCAAAAAACGCTGGGCGATTTCCCGGCGCGCGCTTACCTGGTGGTCAACACCGCCAGCAAGTGCGGCTTCACCCCGCAATACCGTGGGCTGGAAAATTTGTGGCAATACTATCGCGAACGCGGCCTGGTGGTGCTCGGCTTCCCCTGCAACCAGTTTGGTTCTCAGGAGCCGGGCAGTCCGCTGGAGATCGCCAACTTTTGCAGCCTCAACTACGGCGTCAGTTTCCCGCTGTTCAGCAAGATAGACGTTAACGGTCCCGGCGCGCACCCGCTGTTCAATGAGCTGAAACGCCTGGCACCCGGCATTCTGGGCAGCCGCCGCATCAAGTGGAATTTCACCAAATTCCTGCTCACCGCCGACGGCCAGCGTATCACGCGCTTTGCGCCGATCACTAAGCCCGAGCGTTTGTTTGACCGCATCGAAACCCTGCTGAAATAACGCCCCTTTTTTACGGGCCGAGTGCGCTCGGCCCGCCGCCGGATGTCCGTTCGACAAAAAGGTTCCATCGGTAAGAAAATTTTCCTTGATGTAACCTTTCCTTCACATGATAATGATTCTCAGTTTGATATTAATTACCATTTAATGGTCTGTTTTATAAGCACAATGATGATGGATACTGCCAACACGCCTACCCCCGCCGCCGCGGCCCCGACCGAGCACAGCGCAAACGCGCCGCCCAGCTACGACAGCGCACAGCTGCTCGGCACCGACGGCATCGCGTTCATTACCCATCAGGGCCAGCGCTATCAGCTGCGGCAAACCAAAGCCGGGAAATTGATCCTGACCAAATAACCATAGAACCCTCAAACGCCAGCCACCCCGATCGGTTGATCCAGGCAGCCAGCAAATCTATTGATATGTTTTATTACATACGGAGAGTTGCACCATGCCTCTGACATTTTCCACCCGGCTGCGTTTTTCCGCTTTGAGTCTGGCGATTGCCTGCGCTCTGCCTACGGTGGCCTTGGCACAAAACACCAGCACAACATCCTCTTCCAACGCGGCGCCGGCTAAAAAAGCCAAAGCCGCCGACGAGACCATGACGGTGGTCGCCACCGGTAACCAACGCAGCAGCTTTGAAGCGCCGATGATGGTCACGGTCATCGAAGGCAACTCGCCAGAAAGCCAGACCGCCACCTCGGCCGCCGATATGCTGCGCCGCGTGCCGGGCATCACCGTGAACGGCACCGGGCGCAGCAACGGTCAGGACGTAACGATGCGCGGCTACGGCAAAAACGGCGTGCTGACGCTGGTCGACGGCATCCGCCAGGGGACCGATACCGGCCACATCGGCGGCACCTTCCTCGATCCGGCGCTGGTCAAGCGCATTGAAATCGTGCGCGGTCCCTCTGCGTTGCTGTATGGCAGCGGCGCGCTGGGCGGCGTCATCGCCTACGAGACCGTCGATGCCGCCGATCTGCTGCTGCCGGGCCACGATACCGGGTTCCGCGTCTACGGCACCGCCGGCAGCGGCGATCACAGCCTGGGCATGGGCGCCAGCGCCTACGGCAAGACCGATAACCTCGACGGTTTGCTGTCGTTCGGTACCCGCGACGTCGGTAATCTGCGTCAGGGCAACGGCTTCGATGCGCCTAACGACGAAACCATCAGCAACGTGCTGGCAAAAGGCACCTGGAAAATCGACGACAATCAGTCATTGAGCGGCGATCTGCGCTACTACAACAACAGCGCCCAGGAGCCGAAAAACCCGCAGACGCCGGGCAGCTCGAGCGGCAACCCGATGACCAACCGCTCCACCCTCCAGCGTGATGCCGCTCTGAGCTATAAGCTCAAGCCGGTCGGCCAGGATTGGCTGGACGCCACCGCGAAACTGTACACCTCGGAAGTCAAAATCAATGCGCACAACGCCGGTGCGACCGACGAATTCCGCAAGCAGACCACCAACGGCGGCAAGCTGGAAAACCGCACACGTCTGTTCGCCGACAGCTTTGCGTCACACCTGCTGACCTACGGCTCCGAAGTGTATGAACAGAAACAGCAGCCGGGCGGCGCCACTACCAGTTTCCCGCAGGCCAAGATCAACTTCGCCTCCGGCTGGCTGCAGGATGAAATCACGCTGCGCGACATTCCGATCACCGTGCTGGCCGGCACGCGCTACGACGATTACAAAGGCAGCAGCCAGGGCCACGAAGACGTCAAGGCCGACAAATGGTCGTCCCGCGGGGCCCTGAGCTACTCGCCGACCGACTGGCTGATGCTGTTCGGCTCCTATTCCCAGGCCTTCCGCGCCCCGACCATGGGCGAGATGTACAACGATTCGCGTCACTTCCCCGGCAACTATTGGGTGCCTAATCCGAATCTGCGGCCGGAAACCACCAGCACCACCGAAGCCGGTTTCGGCTTGCGCTTCGACGATCTGCTGCTGGCGGATGACAGCCTGCAATTCAAGGCCAGTTACTTCGATACCGACGCCAAAGACTACATCTTCATGTATGTCACTCGCACGCAGACCGCCTCAGCGAATATCTCTCGCGCCAAGATTTGGGGTTGGGACACCTCGCTGAACTACCAGACCAAGTGGTTTAACTGGGATCTGGCTTACAACCGCACACGCGGCAAGGACAAGTCTCGCAATGGCGAATTGAACGCGAAAAGCGGCGATTGGCTGGCCGACATCAGCCCGGATACCGTCACCAGTTCGCTGGACGTGCCGCTGGGCGAAACCGGTTTGTCCGCCGGCTGGGTCACCACCTTCGCCGAACGCGCCACCCGTGTCCAAACGGGGACGCCGGAACAAGGCGGCTATGGCGTCAACGACTTCTATCTGAGCTACAAGGGCCGCGATCGGCTGCAGGGCGTAACCACCACCGTGGTGCTGGGCAACGCCTTCGACAAAGAATATTACTCGCCGCAGGGCGTCCCGCAGGATGGCCGCAACGCCAAACTGCTGGTCAGCTACCAGTGGTAATCATTTGACTATCTGGCGGACAACCCGGTTGTCCGCCGTTCGCATTACAGCGCAGGAGAATCCCGCATGAGCAACACCCTATACGAACGCTACCAACAGGCTAAAATCGACCACCCCGGCAAATACGCCCGCGATCTGGCGGCGATCCTTGGCGTCAGCGAAGCGGAGCTGACGCACGCCCGCGTCGGCCACGACACTCGCCGCCTGCAGGCCGACGCGCGCACCCTGCTGACCGAGCTTGAGCAGGTCGGCGTCACCAAGTCCATCACCCGCAACAGCTATGCGGTGCATGAGCAGATGGGCCGCTACCGCAACCAGCACCTCAACGGCCACGCCGGGCTGATCCTCAACCCGCGCGAGCTGGATCTGCGCCTGTTCCTCAACCACTGGACCAGCGTTTTCGCTATGAGCGAAACCAACAAGCGCGGCGTGCGCCATAGCATCCAGTTCTTCGACCAACAGGGCGATGCGCTGCACAAGGTCTACACCACCGAAGAGACCGATCTGCCGGCCTGGATGGCGCTGGTGGAGCGCCACCTGAGCGAAGAAAACCCGGCGCTGGCGCTGCAACCCGCCGAGGTGAGCACCGCGGATGAAACGACGCAGGATCATGCCAAAATCGACGGTGAATGGCGCGCGATGACCGACGTTCATCAGTTCTTCCAGCTGCTGAGCCGCAATAAGCTCACGCGCCAGCAGGCCTTCCGCGCCGTCGGCGACGATCTGGCCTATCAGGTAGACAACAGCGCGCTCTCGCAGCTGCTGCAAGCGGCGCAGCAGCAGCAAAACGAGATCATGATCTTCGTCGGCAACCGCGGTTGCGTGCAGATCTTCACCGGCCAGATCGAACGTTTGATGCCGCAGGAAGGCTGGATCAACGTGTTCAACCGCCGTTTCACGCTGCACCTGATTGAAGGCGCCATCGCCGAAAGCTGGATCACCCGCAAACCGACCAAGGACGGCATCGTCACCAGCCTGGAGCTGTTCGCCGCCGACGGCACGCAGATCGCGCAGCTGTATGGCCAGCGTACCGAAGGCCAGCCGGAACAAACCCAGTGGCGCGAGCAGGTTGCCGCGCTCGCCGCCAAGGACATCGCCGCATGAAATCTTCCTTGATCCGCCGCCTGACGCTGATGATGACGCTGGCGCTGCCGCTCACCGCCGCGGCGGCGCAGCGCATCGTCTCGATCGGCGGCGACGTGACGGAAATCGCCTTCGCACTCGGCGCCGGCGACGACGTGATCGCCCGTGACAGCACCAGCTTGCACCCGGCGGCGGTGAAAAAGCTGCCGGACGTCGGCTACATGCGCCAGCTGAATGCCGAAGGCATTTTGGCGCTGAAACCGACGCTGGTGCTGACGACCGAGCTGGCGCAGCCGGCGCTGGTGCTCAAACAGTTGGCGGACAGCGGCGTCAACGTGGTCAGCGTGCCGGGTGACACCACCCTGCAGGCGGTGCCGCAGAAAATCGCTACGATCGCCGCCGCGTTGCAACGCGTTGAGCAAGGCAAACAGCTGAGCGAGCGCTATCAACAGCAGCTGGCGGCGGTCGATACCTCTCCGCTGCCGGTCAAGGTGCTGTTCGTGATGAGCCACGGCGGCATTACGCCGATGGCTGCCGGGCAACACACCGCCGCCGACGCGGTGATCGCCGCCGCCGGACTGAAAAACGCCATGCAGGGCTTTGACCGCTACCGTCCGCTGTCGCAGGAAGGCGTCATCGCCAGCGCGCCGGATCTGTTGCTGGTCACCACCGACGGCGTGCGCACCCTCGGCGGCGAACAGCAGCTGTGGACGCTGCCGGGCCTGGCGTTGACGCCGGCGGGTAAGCAGCGCCGCGTACTGATCGTCGATGACATGGCGCTGCTGGGCTTCGGTCTGGAAACGCCGGCGGCGCTGGCCAAACTGCGCCACGCGGCGGAGCAAAAGTAATGCGCAGTCGCACCTCGCCTCAGTTGGCCATCATCGGCCTGCTGGTGCTGCTGACGTTGCTGGCGCTGGTCGCCGCCAACCTGGGCGCGCTGACGCTGTCGTTTCGCACCCTGTGGCGCGAACCCTTCAGCGACGCCGCCTGGCACATCTGGCTGAACATTCGTCTGCCGCGCGTGCTGCTGGCAGTAGTGATCGGCTGCGCATTGGCAGTGTCCGGCGCGGTGATGCAGGGGCTGTTCCGCAACCCGCTGGCGGATCCGAGCCTTCTGGGCATCAGCAGCGGCGGCGCGCTGTTTGTCGCCCTGTTCATCGTGATGCCGCTGGCGTTGCCGGTGACGATCGCGCTATACGGCCATATGCTGGCGGCGTTCCTCGGCAGCCTGCTGGTATCGCTTTTGATCTACGGCATCAGCCGCAGCGGGCACGGCAATCTGTCGCGGCTGCTGCTGGCGGGCATCGCCATCAACGCCCTGTGCATGGCGGCCATCGGCGTGCTCTCCTACATCAGCAGCGATCAACAGCTGCGCCAGTTCTCGCTGTGGATGATGGGCAGCCTCAGCCAGTCGCAGTGGCCGACGCTGGCCGTTTCCGCCTCGCTGATCCTGCCTACGGCGCTGCTGACGCTGTTGCAGGCGCGCCGGCTGAATCTGTTGCAGCTGGGGGACGAAGAGGCCCACTACCTCGGGGTGAACGTCCAGCGCGCCAAGCTGCAGCTGCTGTTGCTGAGCGCCCTGCTGATCGGCGCGGCGGTAGCGATGAGCGGCGTGATCGGCTTCGTCGGTCTGGTGGTGCCACATCTGGTGCGCATGCGCCTTGGCGGCGATCACCGCTGGCTACTGCCCTGCTCCGCGCTGGGCGGCGCCTGCCTGCTGCTGGTCAGCGATACGCTGGCGCGCACACTGGTGGCGCCGGCCGAAATGCCGGTAGGCTTGATGACCAGCCTGATCGGCGGTCCTTACTTCTTGTGGCTGGTGATGCGCCAGCGGGAGCGAACCGGTGGATAACGCCGCCTGCCTGACAGCCCGAGAGCTGCGTTACAGCCTCGGTACGCGCCGCTTGATCAACGACGTTTCGCTCAGCCTCGCCAGCGGTGAGATGGTGGCGATTATCGGCCCTAACGGCGCCGGCAAATCGACGCTGTTGCGCTTGCTGACCGGCTATCTGACGCCGGATTGCGGCGAATGCCGGCTGCTCGACCGACCGCTGGAACACTGGGCGCCGCAACAGTTGGCCAAAGTCCGAGCCGTGATGCGCCAGTACAGCGATCTGGCGTTTCCCTTCAGCGTGGAAGAAGTGGTCAGCATGGGGCGATCGCCGCACGGCAAACGCGACGAGCATCAGGCGATCCAACAGGTGATGGAACAAACCGACTGCCTGGCGCTGGCGCAGCGCGATTACCGCCGGTTGTCCGGTGGCGAACAGCAGCGGGTGCAGTTGGCGCGGGTATTGGCGCAGCTGTGGCAACCGCAACCGTCTCCCGCCTGGCTGTTTCTCGACGAGCCGACCTCGGCGCTGGATCTGTATCACCAGCAGCACACCCTGCGCCTGCTGCGCTCGCTGACACGTCAACAGCCGCTGGGCGTCTGCTGCGTGCTGCACGATCTCAATCTGGCGGCGCTGTATGCCGATCGGATCCTGCTGTTGCATCAGGGACGTCTGGTGGCGAGCGGCACGCCGCAAGAGGTCCTGCAGACGGAGATCCTCACCCGCTGGTATCAGGCCGATCTCGGCGTGGTGCATCATCCCGAAGTGTCTCTGCCGCAGGTCTATCTGCGACAATGAAACGTTCAAGGGCGCCATGAGGCGTAATGCCGCTCAGTTAATCCTGAGTGGCATTTTTTTATCCAGCCTCTGGGCGTTCTGTGCTGGGGAATTGCCGTAAATGTCCGCATTTCTCTGTGGCCAATATGAACGGCAATTGGAGGGGCCGATGGCGCGACCCCTCCACCCGCACCTTCGCTTAACACCATCTGTCCGCTACGCGGAAATTACTCGCCCCATCCTGGGCCTCGCCCCTTCGGGGCCGCTGCAAGCAGCGTTCAAATCTGCTCCCGGCAGATTTGTCCTCGCCGCGTCTGCGTTGTCGGGCGGGTCTGCTGCGACAAACGTCCCTGTTAGTCTCGCCTCAACTGGCCTTCCCTGGCCGGTTGACCCTGACAACGCCGTCTTGCTCGGCAGCCGGTGATGCGCGCCCAAGGTCAACACCTGAGCTGGCTGCTACCGGGAAATCTGTCGCTTATGAGGTTCTGGTAGAGAAGTTGGAGATGAGCGCGGTGTTGGGCGCCCTTGAAGACGCCGAACGCAGGCATAGCGCATTAGGCGAAACCGCCATGGACGGCGGTTTCAGGTGAGACAGGCAGGGACGCCTGTCGCAACCGGCCTCAATGCGGTATGGCGGAGAGAGGGGAGTTGGCAAAGCCAACCGTCTGATAGGGCAAAGGCGCGGGTTGCCAGGGGCCGCGCCTTCGGCCCCTGGCTCGGTCGAGGTGTGGGAGCCACATGGGGCATCTCACTTTTATCGACCGAAAATTTCACGAACGCCTGCATAAAAACGCTAACTGACCAGCATTACGCCATGAGGCGCCCTTTTTCATCTCAACTGGAGCAGGAAATCTCCAGATGTTTGCCCCAATCCGGCGGCAGCGCAGCAAGATCGTCATACTCCGGCGCATCGTCGAACGGCCTCAGCAGAGCCTGATGCAACCGCCGCAAACGGCCCACGTCGTCTTTCTCCGCATCCTCAATCGCCTGCTGCGCCAGATAGTTGCGCAGGATCAGGCGCGGGTTCACCGCCTTCATCGCCCGTTGCCGTTCCGCATCGCTGACCTGTTCCTGTTGCAAGCGCTGACGATACTGCTGATACCAGGCGTCGAACGCCGCACGGTCGATAAACTCGTCGCGCAGCGGCGACTGCGCCTGCTGCTGTTCGGTCTCGCTCAACAAGCGGAACGTGCGGGTATAGTCCCGCCCTTCCTGCGCCATCAGGCTCAACAGACCGGTGAGCACGTCATTATCCTGCGCCGTCGGCGTGAAGAAGCCGAGTTTGGCGCGCATCTGTTCACCGTAGGCGCGCATCAGCGCCGGCTCATACGCCGACAGCGCCTGCTGCAGCTGCTCGGTGGTCATCAACCCAGACAGGGTTTGTGCCAGGCGATGCAGGTTCCACAGCGCCACCGCCGGCTGATTGTCGAAGGCGTAACGCCCCTGGTGATCGGAGTGGTTGCAGATATAGCCGGGCTGGTAGTCGTCCAGGAAGCCATAAGGGCCGTAATCGATGGTGATACCGAGAATCGACATATTGTCGGTGTTCATCACGCCGTGGGCGAAACCGACGGTTTGCCAATGGGCGATCAAACGCGCCGTGCGTTCGACCACGTCGGTAAACCACAGCAGGTAACGCTCAGCCAGATCCTGCAACTGTGGCCAGTGACGGGCGATGACGAAATCCGCCAGCTGCCGCACTTGCTCCGGCTGTTTACGGTAATAAAAGTGTTCGAAGTGGCCGAAGCGCACATGGCTTTCCGCCACCCGCATCAGCATGGCGCCGCGTTCTGGCTGCTCGCGATATACCGGTTGCTGGCTGGTGACGATAGTCAACGCTCGGGTGGTGGGGATCCCCAGATGGTGCAGCGCCTCAGAGGCAAGAAACTCGCGGATAACCGAACGCAGCACCGCGCGGCCATCCCCCATGCGTGAATATGGCGTTAGCCCGGCCCCCTTCAAGTGCCAATCGCGGTGGCTGCCATCCGCCATGACCTGTTCGCCCAGCAAAATGCCGCGGCCATCACCCAGTTGCCCGGCCCACACGCCGAACTGGTGGCCGCTGTACACCTGTGCCAGCGGCTGCATGCCGGGCAGCAGCGATTCTCCCGCCCAAATGGGGGTTTTATCCTGGGTAAACCAGCTTTCATCCAGCCCCAGCTCGCGTGCCAGCGGCTCGCTGTGGTACAGCAGGCGTGCATCCTTGAGCGGTGTCGGGTTCAGGGCGGTGTAGAAACCGGGTAACTGTTGGTAGTAAGCGTTATCGAACTGCGGCATAGGCCCTCCGTTTCAGCGTAGTGTAGAGCCTGAACGGGCGGATTAACACCGAAGGAATGCAGGGAGAACGCATCCGCCTGTCACCAGGGCGGATGCGGGGAGTTTGGCGTTGCCCCTCAGCTGAGGAAACGCGCTTTAACGTCGGCTGACAAACGCAGTTATCAGCATAAAGCGATGGCGAATAACGGCGACGGGATCACAGTAACCTCACCCCGTGCATTATTTACCTCATTGTGTGTAGTTTTTTATATCACTTCTTAATTATTGAACTCGCTGGGCCTCGCCAGCAAAGCTTGCAGATTATCCACACCAACGCTGGGCCATAAAAAACCTTGCAGGCCTAAAACACCGGCGTATCTGAGTTTATTAAAGTACTCTTTTTTCTCTATTCCTCCGACGATTACGCCTTTACATAACAGGTTGATATTCTTTAACAACGAGTCGATGACCACGTCATATCCCTGATGGGTAAACAGCTGCCAGTAAAAACGCTTGTCTATCTTTACATAGTCAAACAAACCATCGTACAGCGCGGTCAACGTGGCTTTACCGGAACCGAAATCATCGAGCCACAGCGAAAACATTTCGCTTAATCGCCGCACGCTCGGGTTGTTCTTCCCGGCCGAAAGATTCGGAAAACTCTCACTGATTTCAAATGCAATAAAAGGATATTGCCCGATCCGTTGACATAACGCCGAATCAGAAAGAATAAGTTCGACGATGGTTTCTTCGATATTGATGGTCAACTGCACGTTGTTACCGGTAAACCAAGCCGAATGCTGCTCCGCAAGTTTCAATTGCTCATTAAATAACTCAATCCTTTGTTCAGACGTCAATAAATTAATCCCAATTTCGGCCGGCATGGCTAAATCACCGTCGAGACTGTTGAAACGGCTCAACATTTCAACCGCCAACAGCCCGCCCTCCATTGAGTAAACAGGTTGCAAAACATAGCTACTAATAAAGTCAGCTTCGAGTTGGATGTTCATTTTAATGCCACAGGATGAATGGCTAGCGTATCATCGTATATCAATATATTTTATCGATCAATCCCTCTGGGATTAATCGGAAATATCAATGTAAATACCCATGAAATATCATTTAATTGATAGATTAAAGCTATACGACAATCGTGAAAGGCGCAAAGAAAAGCAACCTGACTTATGCCATAGCGACCGCCAAACGCGTTATGTGGAAAGGTATTTGGCTTAAGTTGAATGGATTGGCGGCTAAATTTGACTTATCTCCCTTGTTTTATTTAAGAAAAATCTTAAATAAAGTAAAATAATCTTTCCTCCTTAACGCGGATTTTTCCTACCGTTAACGACGACTGATTAAATTTAATAACGCATCAATTCCGCCCGTTATTCTCGGCATTGAAAATGTAAAAAAGTGCCCATCTTGATTTTCAGAAAATCTGCGCTACGCCCCTGCTAAACGCCGATTTCAGCGATAAAAAAAGGATGAGCACGCTCATCCCCTTCACCATTCCCACTCCGGCTAACGGATCGTTTCGCTCAGCCATTGCCGCAACTCGGCTAATTCGGCCGCCTGTTGAGGATACTCCGCCATCAGTCGGTCACAGCAGGCGGCGACGGGCTCACTGCGGTACGCGCAGCCCACCAGCATGTCCGCCAACCGCTGCAGCGGAGCGGGATTCAGGCTATCGGTGAACACCTGCGCGCGAACAATCGCCCCCTTCTCCACATCGAAGAACAAGTCTACGCCGCCCCAGACGAAACGCTCGTTAAGCAAGTGGCTGAACGCCGGCGCCTTGCCAAAATTCCATTCCCAACTGCTCTGTTTGGCGAACTGCGCGGCAAAATCGGGCAGATCGGGGAACACGTCCGGCGAAATAATCTCCGGCTCGACCGTCTCGCCATAGTGGGCGAAGAAGGCCTGTACGATGGCGTCGCATACCTGCGCATGGCTGATACCCGGCAAAAACTCCGCCAGATTGGCGACGCGCGAACGCACCGAGGTAATCCCCTTGGCCTGCAGCTTTTTGGGATCCGGATTGAGATAGTCCGCCAACCGTTCCAGATCGGCATTCAGCAGCAGCGTACCGTGATGGAAACCGCGATCCTGCGTTTCTCGATAGGCCGAGCCGGATATTTTGCGCGGCCCGTCGGCGGTTTCCATCACCAGATCGTTACGCCCCGATGCGCTGGCCGCCACGCCCAGCTCCCGCAGCGCTTGCAGAATGATGTCGGTCGAGACGCTCTTGTCGTAGCCCGGCTTGCCGGCCATAAAGGTGAAGCAGGTATTGCCCAGGTCGTGAAATACCGCCCCGCCGCCGCTGCTGCGCCGCGCCAGCCGAATGCCATCCTGCTCCATGCGCCGGGTATTGCACTCTTTCCAGGGGTTCTGCGACTGACCAATCACCACCGTTTCGGCATTGCGCCACAGGAAGAGAATTTTTTGCGTGGTCATTTCGCGGAAGATGCACTCTTCCACTGCCAGGTTGAACCAGGGATCGTAGGAGTCGGAGATCAGTAAACGCAGGCTGTTCATGGCAGGCACCGTTCAAAACACGAGATGCCGCCATGATACACCAAATCAACGGGTTAAGGTTAAATGCGTCGCGCCTGCCAGTACACACGCTTCCAATAGACGTTATCGAGCGAGGAGCGGATCACCCCGCGGCTGGTCGAAGCGTGGATAAACTGGTCATTGGTATCGTAAATGCCGACATGCAGGCCGTTCTCACCGCCGCCGGTTTTGAAAAACACCAGATCGCCCGGCATCAACTCATCGCGTGAGACCTTGGTACCCAGTGAGGTCTGTTCTTCGGTCGAACGCGGCAGTTGCATGTCGAAGCGATCGCGGAACGTGCGGTAAACAAAGCCGGAGCAATCTACGCCGCCGCGATCCAGGCCGCCGTAACGGTATGGCGTACCGTACCACTGGCGCAGTTGTTCATTGAGTTGGGCCACCACCACGATAGAATCCGCCAGGCGGCCGCTGGGCGGCGGCGCATGGCTGCTGCAACCGGCGAGGATCAAACTGGCTAATAAAAACCACACACGCATCCGCATAATATCCCTTCATTGAACACGTTGCCGCATTATGCCATCCGGTACACCACCACACCGCCTGCGAGGCAAAGCCGGCACCACGTAAGGAGAGCGCTATTTGGCGTTAATTTATCTCCCGCACGGGGAAAAAGGCAAGCGCCATGAGGGAGATAATAGCAGGATCGCCGGTTTAGCCCCTATTCCGGCGATTTTGTCTCGGATTTGCTGTTAATCAGCCCGACGCCGAACAGAATAAACAGCGTGCCCAACGTTTTCAGCAGCGTAGCGGACTCGTTAAACCACGGCAGGATCACCGCCGCCAGGTAGACCAGCGCGTAGCTAACGCTCAACAGAGGATAAGCACGATTTAACGGCAGATGGCGCAGCGCGAAAAACCAACACAGCATCGACAGCGCATAGCCGAAGATGCCGCCGCCCACCGCCAGCAGCGGTAGCCAGTAATTGCCGATCAACGCCAACGAGACATCGGCGAACGACATCAGCGGGATCTGCACCATGCCCCACTTCATCAGCAACTGCGCCAGCGTCACCAGCAGTACGCTGGCGGCGCCCCAGGCATAGCCCTTCATGAATGCACGCTCATCAGCAGGATCCCCAGCATAATCGACGCCACGCCGCACCAGTGGCGAGCGGTCGTCGGCTCATGAAACAGCCAGCGCGCCGCCAGCGTCACCATCACGAAGTTAAGGCTGAGCATCGGGTAAGCCAGGCTGAGCGGCAGACGTTGCAGCACATTGAGCCACACCGCCATGCCCAGCCCCAGCAGCAGCACCGCCAGCGCCAGCCAGCGCAGCGTCTGTTTCAGCCGCGCCTCGCCCGCCCGTTCCCAACAGTGCGCCGCCTGTTTCTGGCACAGCTGCCCACCACAGGTGAGCAGACTGACCACTATCACCAACAGAAAACCGATCATGGTTGCTGTTTATACCACATCAGCACCAGGCGGTTCATGCGATCCACCTTGTCTGCGGCAGGCAGTTCCTGCGGCAGCGCTTCGCCACGTGACAGTTGCAGCACCAACGATACGTTCCCCTGCTTACGCGCCTGCGCCAGCCACTGCGGGAAATCGGCATCGCTGATCAGGTGGCCTTTGGCGTCCGGATACTCCAGACCATAGGCCACCTCGCCTTTCTGGCTGTACATCAGCACGTCGCTGCGCTTCAGCTCCCAGGCCAGGCCGGCCGCCAGCCCAACGCTGTCGCTTAGCACGTAACGACTGTCGCCCAGCTCGGCCATCGTGGCGCGGGCGAAGTTTTGCGGCAGTTTGGAATCGGTCACCTGTTGCGGAATGGCGTAACCGATCACCAGGCACAGCAGCACCGGGCAAGCCGCCGCCCAGCGCCATTGGCGGCCGTTATCGCGTGCGGAAACCAATGCGAACAGCAGCCAACCACCGAAGGCGATCAGGCCGAGCACCACTTTCGGCCACTCTTGGGGAGTAAACAGATGCGCTTTCGGCAGCAGACCGGAGCTCAACACCACCAGCGCCACGATGCCAATCAGCCCGAACAGGCCGTTCAACCAGGCATTGGCCTTGAACAGCTTGGCGCGCAGCGTGGCGGCATAGTCTTCCGCATAGGCGGTCATCAGCAGCGCCAGCGGCGCCATGCACGGCAGAATGTAGGTCGGCAGCTTGCCTTTGGCGATGCTGAAGAAGATCAACGGCATCATCGCCCAACTCAGCAGGAAGAACAGCTCCGGGCGCTGCACGCGCTCGCGCCAGCCTTTGAGCAGCGCGCCGGGCAGCAGCGCCAGCCAAGGCAGCACCGCCGCCAACAGAACCGGCAGGTAATACCAGAACGGCGCCTTGTGTTGAGCATTATCTTCGGCGAAACGCTGAATATGCTCGACCCAGAAGAAATAATTCCAGAAGTCGGGTTCGCGTTGCGCGATCGCCAGCGCCCACGGCAGGCTGAGCAGCGTCGCGGTCACGATCGCCACCGGGCCATAGCACAGCAGATCCTTGATGCGGCGTTGCTGGATAACGATCGGGATCACCGCGATCACCGGCACCGCCAGTGCCAGGAAGCCCTTGGTCATAAAGCCCATGCCGCAGGCCAAGCCCAGCAGTGCGTAAGCGCCCAGTTTTCCCTTGACCGAGGAGGCCTTCAGCGTCAGGTAATAACTGACCATCGCCGCCGCCAGCCACAGCGAGATCATCGGATCCAGCACGCTGTAGGTGCCGATGCTGAACACCAGCACCATCGACAGGAACATCAGCGCCGCCAGGCTGGCGCGGCGCGCATTGCGCCACATCAGCATCGCCAGCGCGAACACCAGCAGCGCGGTCATGCCGGTGCTGAACACCGAGCCGAAACGCACCGCAAAGTTGTTTTCGCCAAACAGCCACTGGCTGATGTTATTGAACCAGTAACCCGCTACCGGCTTTTCGAAATAACGCAGCCCCAGCAGGTGTGGCACCACCCAATCGCCGCGCTGCAGCATTTCACGACTGATCTCGGCATAACGCGTCTCATCCGGCTGCCACAGCAGGCGGCCGTTAAGCGGGATCAGGTAAACCAGAGCAAAAAAAACGGCCAGCAGAATGGCCCAGGATCCTTTTAGCGCCTTCATGTAACGTCCTTCACATCGGTTTGACAGCCCAGCCAACCTTCGCGGCCGGGGAAAGGAGCACGCTTGATGCGGCCCAACGGCAGTGACGCCAAATCTTGTGGTAACAGCGCGCTAAGCGGACAGAATTCGATGCCCTGCTGCCGTGCGCGTTGCAATAACTGTTCGAACATCGCCGCTTGCGACATGCCTTCCACTTCGGTGTGAATGGTGTACACCGGCACGCCGCGATCGTTCTCGATGGCGCGCAGAATGTAGTCGTTGAAGTCGGCCATGCTGACTTCGCTGCCGATCACTTCGTCGAAGGTCGGCAACGTCACCGGGATCTGCACCGTGCCGTGGCGCCCGTCGCTCAGCACCGGACGGAACGGATGGGTGCCGCGGCAATCGCTGTTGTAATGAAAGCCGAAGCGCTGCTTGACCTCCAGCACGCGCGTATCGGCACGCCAGCCCGCCACGGCGGAGCATTTCACCGGCTGGCCGGTGCTGGCGCTCAGGGCGTCGACGCCCCGCTGCACCTGTTCGGTCAGCTGCGCTTCGCTCCACTTGCCAACCTTGGCCTGCCACCCTTGGTGATCCCAGGCGTGCAGCCCGACTTCGTGGCCGGCTTCGGCGGTGCGCTTCATCAGCGGCCCCAGCGCACGTGAAATATTGCGCCCCGGCCAGGCGGTACCGGCCAGCAGAATATCCAGCCCATACAGCGAGGCGGCGTTCGAACGCAGCATTTTCCACAGAAATTTCGGACGCAAAAGGCGCCAAAGATGGCGCCCCATGTTGTCCGGTCCCACGCTGAAGAAGAAGCTGGCCTGAATGTCGTACTTGTCGAACAGGTCCAGCAACTGCGGCACCCCTTCACGGGTGCCGCTGAAGGTATCTACATCAACCCGCAGACCGACTTTCTTCATGCACCGTTCCCTTCCTGAACGGTAGTGCGCAAGAAGTAGTCCAGCGTATCGGCGACGGTTTGCTTCATCTCGATGGTTGGCTGCCAGCCCAGCAGGCGGTGAGCGTTCTTGATGCTCGGCGTGCGGTGCTCGACGTCCTGGTAACCTTTACCGTAGTAGCTGCTGCTCTCCACGTCCTTGAAGCCGGCAAACGGCGGGAAGCGGTCGCGCAGCGGGTGGTTGTTGAAGCTTTCCAGCAGCATTTCCGCCAGCTCGCGAATGCTCGCTTCGTTGGTCGGGTTGCCGATGTTGACGATCTGGCCATCGCACAGGCCATCACGGTTCTCAATGATGCGGAACAGCGCTTCGATGCCGTCGTTGATGTCGGTGAAGCAACGTTTCTGTGCACCGCCGTCCATCAGTTTGATCGGCGAACCCTCCACCAGGTTGAGGATCAGTTGGGTGATGGCGCGGGAAGACCCGATGCGCGCGGCGTCCAGGTTATCCAGACGCGGCCCCATCCAGTTGAACGGACGGAACAGCGTGAACTTCAGGCCTTCTTTGGCGCCGTAAGCCCAGATCACCCGATCCAGCAGCTGTTTGGAGACCGAGTAGATCCAGCGTTGTTTGTTGATTGGCCCGACGATCAGACGCGAATGGTCTTCGTCGAACTCTTTGTCGTCGCACATGCCGTACACTTCTGAGGTGGACGGGAAGATGATGCGCTTGTTGTATTTCACGCAGTCGCGAACGATCTTCAGGTTCTCTTCGAAGTCAAGCTCGAACACGCGCAGCGGGTTACGGGTGTATTCGATCGGCGTCGCGATCGCCACCAGCGGCAGCACCACGTCGCATTTCTTGATGTGATACTCGATCCACTCGGAGTGGATGCTGATGTCGCCTTCCACGAAGTGGAAACGCGGGTTGTCGAGGAAGCGGCTGATGGCGTCAGAGCCGATATCCAGGCCGTAGATGTCGTAGCGATCGTCACGCAGCAGGCGTTCGGTCAGGTGGTTACCGATGAAGCCGTTAACCCCGAGGATCAGCACGCGAGTGCGGCGTTTCATTACGGCATTCGGCTTGGCGGCCAGGCGCACGTCGGTGACGATGCCCATTTCTTGCGCCAGGCGGCTGCCCTGCACGTACAGACCGCTGTCGTTCTGGCCGGCGACGATCTCCAGCGCGCCTTCGCCACAGGCGATGACCAGCGGCGAGGTGCTCAGCACGGTGCCCGGTTGTTTATCATGTTGGGTATCCAGCACGCGGGAGCGCCAGACGATCAGCTTGCGCTGGCCGAGGTAGCTGAATGCGCCCGGGTACGGTTCGGTGACGGCGCGTACCAGGTTGTTGATCTCTTTGGCGGACTTGTGCCACAGGATCTCGCCGTCCGCTGCGGTGCGGCGGCCGAAGTAGCTGGCCTGAGACTCATCCTGCTTGGTGAAGGTGGCGGTGCCGTTCTTCAGCTTCGGCAGCTGCTCTTGCAACACGACCTGCGCGGCTTCCAGCACTTTTTTGTGCAGCGTCAGCGCGGTGTCGTTGTCTGCGATGGTCACTTTCTGCTGACCGACGATGTCGCCGGCATCCGGGCGTTTCACCATCTTGTGCAGCGTGGCGCCGGTTTCGGTTTCGCCATTCACCAGCGCCCAGTTCACCGGGGCGCGGCCACGGTAGTGCGGCAGCAACGAACCGTGCAGGTTGAAACCGCCCTGCGGCGCCAGCGACAAGATCTCGTCGCTCAGCATGTGGCGGTAGTAGAACGAGAAGATCACGTCCGGCTGCAGTGCGCGGATGCGGTCAACCCATAGCGGGTGATTTACGTCTTCCGGCGCATAGACCGGCAGATCCAATTCGGCGCCCAAACGGGCCACGGAGGAGAAGAAATTGTTCTCACCAGGGTCGTCGGTGTGCGTGAATACGGCCTGCACGTCATAACCCGCCTCAGTCAGCGCTTTCAGACCTGCGCAGCCAATATCGTGGTAAGCAAATACAATAGCTTTCATCATTCTTCTTCCTGAGTATTGTGGTCCTGCTGTGCACCGACCACTTTCTGAACAAAATAGCGAGGACGCGCACGCACGTCGGTATAGATGCGGCCGATGTATTCACCCAGTAGCCCCATGCCAACAAACTGGGCGCCGATAAAGGTGAACAGCACGGCGAAGAGGGTGAACACGCCGCCGGCGGCCCATTCAGGGCCGAGCAGCAGACGCAGCGCAATCAGCACCAGCGCCAGCACAAACCCGGACAGCGCCACGATGCTGCCGACCACGCTGAGCAAACGCAGCGGCGTAGTGGTCAGGCAGGTGATCAGGTCGTACATCAGGTTGATCAGCTTCATCAGGCTGTACTTGGAATCGCCAAACTCGCGCTCGGCGTGACGCACGTCGATCTCGGTCGTGCGACGGGCGAAGGTGTTCGCCAGAATCGGGATAAAGGTGCTGCGCTCGTGGCAGTGCAGCATCGCCTCAACGATATGACGACGGTAGGCACGCAGCATGCAGCCATAGTCCCCCATCGACTTGCCGGTGGCGCGTTGAATCATCATATTGATCACGCGCGAGGCGCTTTTGCGGAACCAGGAGTCTTGACGGTTGGCGCGAACGGTGCCCACCACGTCATAGCCCTCTTCCGCCACGCTGACCAGACGAGGGATCTCCTCCGGCGGGTTCTGCAGATCGGCGTCCAGCGTAATCACCAAATCGCCGGTCACCTGATTGAAACCGGCCATAATGGCCGAGTGCTGGCCATAGTTGCGGTTCAGCAAGACAGCGACCACGTTGCTGTCCGGCTTTTCCGCCGCCGCAGTCAGCATGTCGGCGGAATTGTCGCTGCTGCCATCGTCGACGAGGATGATTTCATAGGGTTGAGATAACTGCTTACAGGCGGCAGTAGTGCGTTCCAGCAACGCCGGCAGGCTTTCCTGCTCGTTGTATACCGGGATGACTATCGACACTTTTTTAATCGGTTCAACGCGAGACACGTAAAGACTCCACAACAGAAGACAAGGCATTGACCACGCGATCCACGTCGGCGTCGGTCATATCAGGGAATAGCGGTAAGGTGCACAGCCGCGCCGAGTTCCACTCGGTATTCGGCAAAGAAAGCTGCGGATAGCGCTCACGGTAGAATTTCTGGGTGTGCGCGGCACGGAAATGCAGCCCGGTGCCGATGCCAACCTCTTTCAGGCGCTCCATCAGTTGGTCGCGATCGAGGCCGCAGCGCTCGGGATCGACGCGCACCATAAACAGGTGCCAGGCGTGGTCATGCGGATAATCCGGCACGCCCAACGGTTGGAACGGCGAGCCTTCCAGCGCGCTCAGGTAGCGCTGCGCCAGCGCCTTGCGACGCGCGTTCAGCTCGGCGAAGCGCGACAGTTGCACCACGGCGATCGCCGCGTGAATGTCTGACAGGTTGTATTTGTACCCCGGCTCCACCACTTCGGCCTGCGGTTTGCGGCCCAGCTGCTGGCGATCGAAGGCATCGACGGCCAGACCGTGGAACTTCAGGCAACGCAGGCGATCCGCCAGCGCATCGTCGTCGGTGGCGATCAGGCCGCCTTCGGCGCAGGTCACGTTTTTGATCGCATGGAAAGAGAAAATCGCCGTGCCGCGCGCGCCGACCCATTCGCCGTTGTAGCGCGTGCCGACCGCGTGGGCGGCGTCTTCGATCAGCGGCAGACCATGGCGTTCGGCCACGGCGCGCAGCGCATCCATCTGCAGGGGGGCACCGGCGTAATGCACCGGAACAATCGCTTTGGTATTCGGGGTGATGGCAGCCTCGACGTCGGCGGCGCTGACCATCAACGTATCGCGGTCAACATCGATCATCACCGGCGTGGCGCCCAGCAGCTCGATCATGTTGAGGGTGGAGACCCAGGTTTGCGAAGGGGTGATGACTTCGTCGCCAGGGCCGACGCCAAGCGCCATCAACGTGATGTGCATGCCCGCCGTGGCGGAACTGACGGCGATCGCATGTTTACAGCCGAAGGTGGAACAGAAGTCGCTTTCCAGCTGCTGGTTTTGCGGCCCGGTGGTGATCCAACCGGAACGCAACACTTTCTCTACCGCGGCGATTTCTTCATCGCCGATGGCCGGACGAGAGAAAGGCAAAAATTGATCCATAGTTAACCCCAAACGTATCGAACTGCTTTTGATGACACTGTAAATCCCTTTCGTTTAACGGATATTAAACGCCAGAGAAGAATCGTTTCCGTGGATTAACTGCCAATGTAAGGCCGCAAGCTTAACTAAACCTTAAGACGAGACTTGTCATCAGTGGGTCAACTGATTGGTGGGTGTCGCCATCATCTATTTAAAATTATTATGAAAATCAATTTCTTATATTTATTAATAATTATTTACGTATTTTATTTTTGCCGAATCAAGCGTAGCACGTCATCGACGTTTTTCAAGAAAATCGATAAGAAAGTGAGAGGCAGCCCAATATTAACCGATGATTACCCGGCTATTTATATTCACTGCGTTTAGTTTTCGTTTACATTTATGCCGCCGGGGCGAGTTAAGCCGTACGGGTCATGATCCAACGCTGGTCCCCCACCCATTGCAGGTGGAAATCCACTTCATAGATCTGCGACAACAGCCCGGGCGCCATCACCTCACGGGTGATGCCCTGCGCGACCAACTGCCCAGCGTGCAACAACCAAACCCGATCGGCCTGCTGTAAGGTATGATTCAAATCGTGCGCGCACACCAGCGCGCTGCGCCCGCTTTGGCAGAACTCACGCAGCAGGCGATCCAACGCGACTTTCTGCGCCACGTCCAGACTGTTGGTCGGCTCATCCAGCAACAACAGCCGGCTGTGCGGATTGACGCTGGGCCACACCTGCAGCAATACCGCCGCCAGTCGCACCCGTTGCCATTCGCCACCGGAGAGCTGCGTCAGCATGCGTGACAGCTTATCCACCAGCTTCAGCCGCTGGCACAGATAGAGAATGGCTTGCTCCACCTCGGTTTGCACCGCGCCGGCAGGCCGGTGCAACGCCAAATACTGAAACACCGGCATGAGCGACACCGGCGGCTGTTGCTGGCTGAGATAACCGCGTCGGTGCGCCAGCTCGTCGCCCGAATAACAGGACAGCGCGCGTCCGTCCAGGCAGACTTCGCCCTGCCCCGGCAGCATGCCTGCCGCCCGGGCCAGCAAGGTGCTCTTCCCTGCGCCATTTGGGCCGATCAGGTGAACCTGCAATCCGCCGTCAATCTGTGCCGTAAAAGGCGCCAGGCGCCCCGCCACCCCAACCTCAACGAGTTGCAGCATCCGTATTATCCCGCCAGCGCTTGTTTCACCGCCGCCACCAGCGCCGGATCCTCTGGCGTGGTGTCAGGCGAGAAGCGCTGGATCACCGTGCCGTCGCGTGCGATAAGGAATTTCTCGAAGTTCCACAGAATATCGCCGGTGTGCTTCGGCGCACGCCCTTTGCTGGTCATCCGCGCCAGGAACTCGCTGCCTTCCGGGGCGACAGCTTCCGGCTGGGCGGCAATCAACGCCTGATACAGCGGATGACGGCCTTCGCCGTTCACCTCAATCTTGGCGAACATCGGGAATTGCACGCCGAAGGTTCCGCGGCAAAACGCCAGGATCTCTTCGTTGCTGCCCGGCTCCTGACCCAGAAATTCATTGGACGGGAACCCCAGAACTTCCAGCCCCCGATCGCGATAGGTTTCGTACAGCGCTTCCAGCCCTTCGTACTGCTTGGTCAGGCCGCACTCCGAGGCTACGTTGACCACCAGCAGCACCTTGTCCTGATAGCTCCCCAGCGTGGTGGCCTGATTTTCGATGGTCTGTAACGGCAGATTGTAGATTGGCTTACTCATCGGTTGTCATCCTTTGGTTTTTTAATGGCAGGTGAATAAAGAAAACTACCTTACGCCCTTTGTCCGGGTCAGTAACCAGATAAATAGCGGCGCCCCCAGCGTGGCGGTCACCACGCCGATCGGCAGCTCGGCCGCCAGCAGCGCAACGCGGGCCGCCACATCGGCCACCAGCAACACGCCGGCCCCCGCCAGCGCGCAGGCCGGCAACAGATAGCGCTGGTCAGTCAGGCCCGTGAGCCGCAAAATATGCGGGATCACCAGGCCGACGAAGCCGATCACCCCGGCCAGCGCTACGCTGACACCGACCAGCCAGCCGATCGCCAGCACCAGCAGATTGCGCCACAGATGCAGCGACAGCCCGAGCTGTCGCGCCTGCACCTCGCCCAGCGCCATCAGATTGAGCACCCGCCCCTGGCCACACAGCCACAGCAACACCGGCAGCAGCGCCAGCACCAGCCACTTTTGGCGCCAGTCTACGCCGCCGAAGCCGCCCATCATCCAGTACATCAGCTGCCGCAGATCGAGACTGGTACTGAAATAAACGGCCCAGGTCATCAGCGCGCTACACACGATGCCCAGCGCCACGCCGACCAGCAACAACCGCGCATTGGTCAAGCGTCGCCGGCGAGCAAAGCCCAACAGCAAGAAAGTCATCGCCAGCGCACCGACTATCGCGGCGGCGCTCAACAGCGCCACCGGCAACAAACCGTGCCCCAACAACACCGTCAGCACCAGCGCGACACCGGCGCCGTTAGCGACGCCCAGCAGACCGGGCTCCGCCAGCGGGTTTTCAAACAGCGCCTGCATCACCGCGCCCGCCACCGCCAGGGCAGCGCCGACCAGCATCACCGCCAGCGCGCGCGGCAAGCGCAGTTGCCAAACGAACAGTTGCGCCCGTTCGCTGAACCATTCTGACGGCCATATCCATTGGTCGCCGGCGCAAAGGCTGAACAGTAAAGCCACCGCCACGCCCAGCGCCAACAGACTGACCTGGCGTTTATCGCAGTAACGTTGATGTTGCAACAGTAAGGTGAAGGTACGGCTGGTTGGCATGGCGCGGCGATTCCCTGCCGGCCGCTGTCGTGGCCGGATAATTGACGTCTGAGTCGAATATTAGGAGGTTAACGCCGCAAGGGGAAGCCTTGCGTAGGCGATGGCGCAGGAAAGCAGCGGCTGGCCCTGCCCGTCATCGCCAGGATGATGGCAAAACCAGCCGCCGATAAACTCAGGGATTAACGATGCGGGCCGGCGTTGCCCGGTGGATAAGGCTGACCGCGGCCGTCATCGCGCCGGTCATGGTCGCCGCGATCGTCATGGCGGCCATCATGATCACGATTATCGCGATCGCCGTGGAAAGGATTGCCGCTGCGCACCGGCTGGCGATGCTCATAGCCGCGCGGCGGCGAAGGCTGCCAGCGCCCGCCGTCCCAGTACAGGCCGCGCGCATTGCGCTCCCCCAAACCGCGGCCCTGGTGTGCATGCCACCATTGCGGGGGACGCCAGTCGTAGCCATCCCAGTAGTAACCACGGCGGTCCTGATCCCCCAAATGCAGGGAAACGCCCGGCACGTTGATATCGACGGAGACATCGGCCTGTGCCGCCAGCGGCAGCAACAGAGGGAAACACACCAGCAACAGGATCTTTTTCATTTTGCCTTCTCACTCTATTTTTCTTGCTGCAGTGGTTATATCAGCGCATTTATTTAACGACTATCTCATCGATGCCTATTTTCAGATCGTTTTCGACGACCTTACACAATCCCTACACTGTTTGCCGCCGCCTTTAATTATCATAGCCACTGACAAGGCTTAATGAATTGCTGACATCGCTTAAGCGACGCGACAATTATAATTAACCGGATTCCCATCGGAGGATAATAAAATGATTAAACGTATAGGTAGGTTGTTAGCCGTTGTAGCCTTGGCCTCAAGCCTCAGCGCCTGCTGCTGGGGCCCTCACTGGGGCGGCGGCCACCGCAGCGATGGCCCTGGCCATTATTATGGCCGTTACTGAGGAGAGAAATAGATTCACTCATCAACAATAATAAGATATAAGAATATTCCGCAACTGAGGTTAAATTAATCCCCCATACCGACTTAACGAACAAATTTAATAGTCGCCTTGAGAATTAGGAATAAACTGAATTTTGTCCCAGAAAAGAAAAAGGCCGCGCAAGCGGCCTTTTTTGATGTCACGTCACTCACCCTTTCGGGCTGGCGTTTTCTACCCGGCTTTTCAGCTTCTGCCCCGGACGGAAGGTCACCACGCGGCGCGCCGTAATCGGAATGTCTTCGCCGGTCTTCGGGTTACGCCCCGGACGTTGGTTCTTGTCACGCAGATCAAAGTTGCCAAAACCCGACAGTTTTACCTGTTCGCCATTCTCAAGGGCCCGACGGACCTCTTCAAAGAACAGTTCCACCAGGTCTTTGGCGTCCCGTTTGCTAAGCCCAAGCTTCTCAAACAGGTGTTCTGACATTTCAGCTTTAGTAAGCGCCATAGGTTCAATCCCTCAAGGATGCTTGGAATCGCTGTTTTAGAGCCTCTACGCATTTTGCAACGGTAGCGGCTATCTCCTCTTCTTCCAGTGTACGAGCGGTATCCTGCAATACCAGACTGATAGCCAGGCTCTTGTCACCTTCTGCCACGCCCTTGCCACGGTACACGTCAAACAAGTTTACGCCAACTACCTGATTTGCGCCAACTTTCTTACACTCGGCCAAAATATCTTCTGCGGGGACGTTTTCAGCCACCACAACAGCGATATCACGGCGGTTTGCCGGGAAGCGCGAAATCTCCCGCGCCTGAGGCACGGCGCGGCTCGCAAGCTTGTTCCACTCCAGTTCAAACACCACGGTGCGGCCGTTAAGATCCAGTTTACGTTCAAGTTCCGGGTGAACCACACCGATGAAACCAACGCGTTCGCCGTGCAAATAAATCGCCGCACTTTGCCCTGGATGCAGGGCCGGATTGGCTTCCGCCCGGAACTGAATTTCGGATAATTTACCGGTCAGCTCGAGGACAGACTCCAGATCCCCTTTTAAATCATAGAAGTCGACGGGCTTGCGCGCCAGATCCCAATGTTCATCGTGCGTATGGCCGGCGATCACGCCTGCCAGCATGACGTCCTGACGGATACCCAGATTTGCCGCACTATCAGGCACAAAGCGCAGGCCGCTTTCGAACAGGCGCAGACGCGTCTGCTGGCGGTTCTGGTTGTACACTACCGCGGACAGCAGGCCGGTCCACAGCGACAGACGCATGGCCGACATTTCGACCGAAATCGGGCTCGGCAGGATCAGCGCTTCTTCATTCGGATGCAGCAACGCCTGCACTTTCGGATCGACGAAGCTATAGGTGATCGCTTCCTGATAACCGTGATCGACCAGCATGGTCTTCACGCGCTTGAGCGTCAGATCGGCTTCGCGATGCTGGGTCATCACCAGATCGGCACGCACCGGCACATCCGGGATGTTGTCGTAGCCGTAAACGCGCGCCACTTCTTCCACCAGATCCTCTTCGATCTCCATATCGAAACGCCAGCTCGGCGCGATCGCTTGCCAGCTGTCGCCCTGCTCGGTCACCTGACAACCCAGGCGGCGCAGAATGTCGCTGACCTGCTCGCTCGGCACCACGTGGCCGATCAGGCGATCCAACTTCTCGCGGCGCAGCGTGATGGTGGCGCGCTTCGGCAATTCGTTTTCATCGGTCACGTCAATAACCGGGCCGGCCTGGCCGCCACAGATGTCGAGCAGCAGGCGCGTGGCGCGCTCCATCGCTTTGTACTGCAGCGCCGGATCGACACCGCGCTCATAGCGATGAGAAGCATCGGTGTGCAGGCCGTGACGGCGTGCACGGCCGGTGATCGATAGCGGGCTGAAGAAAGCGCACTCCAGCAGCACGTCCTGGGTTTCCCCGTTGACGCCGGAATGCTCGCCGCCGAAGATGCCGCCCATCGCCAACGCTTTTTGATGATCGGCGATCACTAAGGTGTCGGCGTTCAGTTTGGCTTCGTTACCGTCCAGCAGCGTCAAGGTTTCCCCTTCTTCCGCCATGCGCACCACGATGCCGCCGTCGATGCGGCTCAGATCGAAGGCGTGCATCGGCTGGCCAAGTTCCAACAGCACATAGTTGGTGACGTCGACGACGGCATCGATAGAACGGATACCGCAACGACGCAGTTTTTCACGCATCCACAGCGGGCTTGGCGCCTTGACGTCGATGCCTTTCACCACGCGGCCCAGATAACGCGGGCACGCCTGCGGCGCGTCAACGCGGATCGGCAGCGTGGCGTCGATAGTGGCAGCCACCGGGCTCATATCCGGCTCGGTCAGCGCAACCTGGTTCAGTACGCCCACGTCACGCGCAACGCCGATGATGCCCAGGCAGTCGGCGCGGTTCGGTGTGACGCTGATCTCGATGGTGCTGTCGTTCAGTTTCAGATAGTCGCGGATGTCGGTGCCGATCGGCGCATCCAGCGGCAGCTCAATGATGCCGTCATGATCGTCGGAAATGCCCAGCTCGGAGAATGAGCACAGCATGCCTTCCGAAGGCTCGCCGCGCAGCTTGGCGGCCTTGATTTTGAAGTCGCCCGGCAGCACCGCGCCCACGGTGGCAACCGCCACTTTCAGGCCGGTACGGCAGTTCGGCGCACCGCAGACGATGTCGAGCAAGCGATCGCCGCCCACGTTAACTTTAGTGACGCGCAGTTTATCGGCGTTCGGGTGCTGACCGCACTCGACCACTTCACCCACCACGACGCCGTTAAACGCGCCGGCAACCGGATCCACGCCGTCCACTTCCAAACCGGCCATGGTGATTTGATCGGATAATGCTTCGCTGCTGATGGCCGGGTTTACCCACTCGCGCAACCAGAGTTCACTGAATTTCATGTGATATTCCCGCCTTACTTAAACTGTTTGAGGAAACGCAGATCGTTTTCGAAGAATGCGCGCAGGTCGGTGACGCCGTAACGCAGCATCGTCAGGCGCTCCATGCCCATACCGAAGGCGAAGCCGGAGTAAACTTCCGGATCGATGCCCACGTTGCGCAGCACGTTCGGATGCACCATGCCGCAGCCCAGCACTTCCAGCCATTTGCCGTTCTTGCCCATCACGTCCACTTCAGCGGACGGTTCGGTGAACGGGAAGTAGGACGGACGGAAACGAACCTGCAGGTCTTCTTCAAAGAAGTTATTCAGGAAATCGTGCAGCGTGCCCTTCAAGTTGGTGAAGCTGATGTCTTTATCGACGATCAGCCCTTCCATCTGGTGGAACATCGGGGTGTGGGTCTGATCGTAGTCATTACGATAAACGCGGCCCGGCGCAATGATGCGGATCGGCGGCTGCTGGTTCTTCATGGTGCGGATCTGCACGCCGGAGGTCTGAGTGCGCAGCAGGCGCGTGGCGTCGAACCAGAAGGTATCGTGGTCGGCGCGCGCCGGGTGATGCCCTGGAATATTCAGCGCGTCGAAGTTATGGTAATCGTCTTCAATCTCCGGGCCGGTGGCAACGGAGAAGCCCAGCTCGCCGAAGAAGGTTTCGATACGGTCGATGGTGCGGGTCACCGGATGCAAACCGCCGTTTTCCATGCGACGGCCCGGCAGGGAGACGTCGATGGTTTCAGCCGCCAGGCGCGCGTTCAGCGCGGCGCTTTCCAGCGCGTTCTTGCGCGCGTTCAGGGCGTCTTGCACCTCTTGCTTGGCCTGGTTGATCACCGCGCCGGCCGCCGGGCGGTCTTCCGCCGGTACGTCGCGCAGAGACTGCATCTGCAAGGTGAAATGACCTTTCTTGCCAAAATATTCGACGCGTACCAAATCTAACGCGGCAACATCCTGGGCATCTTCTACGGCTGCCTTGGCACTGGCAACCAGCTCTGCGAGATGTGGCATTGCTTTCCTCTTCCTCTGGCCGGGATGGCCCTAAGTAATTGTTATCTATTATTCGAACACGCCTTTGAGCAATCTTCAAAGACTTTTCAATGCGTTGTCGGCCGGATGGCTCACCTGCGCGGCACAGGGCCGGCTGAGTACCCGCCGTTCTCACCGCAACGCTTTGCAAGGCGAGCCGATGGCCAAAAACAAAAAAGCCTCCACGAGGGAGGCTTAGGCGCTACTTTTCGTTTCTTTTCTTACGCGCAAAGCCTCCTGAAATCAGGCGCTAAAGTAAAAAAAGAAACGAAAAATAGCTGCGTGCATGATTGCGGTACCTTGTCGATGATTGACCACCAGTGATATAGCGGCGGGCAATGAAAGTCAATATTTGTCGCTGAAAACAAAGATTAAAAGAGGGAGCAAGCTCCCTCTTCTACTGACTTACGCCAGAGCTGCTTTCGCTTTCTCAACCAGTGCGCCGAAGGCCACTTTGTCGAAGACTGCGATGTCAGCCAGGATCTTACGGTCAATTTCGATCGACGCTTTTTTCAAGCCGTTGATGAACTTGCTGTAAGACAGACCGTTCTGACGAGCAGCTGCGTTGATACGTGCAATCCACAGCTGACGGAACTGACGCTTACGTTGACGACGGTCACGGTAAGCATACTGGCCTGCTTTGATTACTGCCTGGAAGGCAACACGATATACGCGCGAACGGGCACCGTAGTAACCTTTCGCCTGCTTCATAATTTTCTTGTGACGTGCGCGTGCAATTACACCACGTTTTACGCGAGCCATATGCTCTCTCCTAAAGTCTTATTCTAAATTCAAAAAAAATGGCTTATGCGTACGGCAGGCACGCGGTAACCAGGACCAGATCGTTTTTAGACACCATGCCTTTCGGACGCAGGTGACGTTTACGCTTGGTTGCTTTTTTGGTCAGAATATGACGCAGGTTGGCATGTTTACGCTTAAAACCACCGCTGCCGGTTTTTTTGAAGCGCTTGGCTGCACCACGTACAGTTTTAATCTTTGGCATTTTAATTAAATCCACTTCGCATTGTTAAACAACGAATCAGTTGGGCGAATAAAACCCACACAGCGCAAGCGCCGCGCGGGTTCCATTACTTGTAAGCCTTACTGTTTCTTCTTAGGAGCGAGCACCATAATCATCTGGCGGCCTTCGATCTTCGTAGGGAAGGATTCGACCACTGCCAGATCCATATCTTCACACAGGTCTTTACGGACGCGGTTAAGCACTTCCATACCGATCTGCTGGTGCGCCATCTCACGCCCACGGAAACGCAGGGTGATTTTGGCTTTATCGCCATCTTCCAGAAAGCGAATCAGGTTGCGTAGTTTGACCTGATAGTCGCCATCATCGGTGCCAGGACGGAATTTGATTTCCTTAACCTGGATAACTTTTTGCTTCTTCTTCTGTTCTTTCGTCGACTTGCTCTTCTCGTAGAGGAATTTGCCGTAATCCATGATTCGGCAAACTGGCGGTTCGGCATTTGGGCTGATTTCTACTAAATCAACGCCCGCTTCCTCAGCTTTTTCAAGAGCTTCATTCAGACTGACAATACCAATCTGCTCGCCATCGACGCCGGTTAGGCGAACTTCTTGCGCGCGAATTTCTCTGTTAATGCGATTAGGACGCGCCGGTTGAACTCGTTTTCCGCCTTTAATACTTTATTCCTCCAGTTGATGAAGACTACGGCTGCGAATCTCTTTCAGCAGCTTGTCTACGACTTCGTTTACGTCCAGGCTTCCCAAGTCTTTGCCACGGCGGGTACGAACGGCAACTTTGCCTGCTTCGACCTCTTTGTCACCGCACACCAACATGTAAGGGACTCGACGTAAAGTATGTTCGCGAATTTTAAAGCCAATCTTCTCATTTCTCAAGTCCGCTTTCACGCGAATACCTGCATCCTGCAGTTTTTTGGTCAATTGCTGGACGTAATCAGACTGGCTATCGGTGATATTCATCACCACCACCTGCACCGGAGCGATCCAGGTCGGGTAGAACCCGGCGTATTCTTCGGTAAGGATACCGATGAAACGTTCCATGGAGCCCAAAATGGCGCGGTGAATCATTACCGGCACGACGCGATCGTTGTTTTCGCCAACGTACGATGCGCCTAAACGGCCCGGCAAGAAGAAATCGAGCTGCACGGTACCACATTGCCATGCGCGATCCAAACAATCATGCAGGGTAAATTCAATTTTCGGTCCGTAGAAGGCGCCCTCACCCGGCTGATATTCAAACGGAATGCCGTTCTCGGTCAGCGCGGCGGCCAGGTCTTCTTCCGCACGGGTCCACATGTCGTCGGTGCCGATGCGTTTTTCCGGACGCGTGGACAGCTTGACGGCAATCTTGTCGAAGCCGAAAGTGCCGTACACGTCATACACCATGCGGATACATTCGTTCACTTCGGCGCGCACCTGCTCTTCGGTACAGAAGATGTGGGCGTCATCCTGCGTGAAGCCGCGCACGCGCATCAAGCCGTGCAGTGAACCCGAAGGCTCGTTGCGGTGGCAGCTGCCGAATTCCCCCATGCGCAGCGGCAAATCACGGTACGACTTCAGGCCCTGGTTGAAGATCTGCACGTGACCCGGGCAGTTCATCGGCTTGATGCAGTATTCGCGGTTTTCCGACGCGGTGGTGAACATGGCGTCTTTGTAGTTTTCCCAGTGGCCGGTTTTTTCCCACAGCACGCGGTCCATCATGAACGGACCTTTCACTTCCTGGTACTGATACTCTTTGAGCTTCATGCGCACGAAGGCTTCCAGCTCGCGGAAGATAGTCCAACCGTCGTTGTGCCAGAACACCATACCCGGCGCTTCTTCCTGCATGTGATACAGGTCGAGCTGTTTGCCGATCTTGCGGTGATCGCGCTTGGCCGCTTCTTCCAGACGCTGCAGGTAGGCGTTCAGCTGCTTCTTGTCTGCCCAGGCGGTACCGTAGATACGCTGCAGCATTTTGTTTTTGCTGTCGCCACGCCAGTAAGCGCCGGAGGTTTTCTGCAGTTTGAAATGGTGGCAGAAACGCATGTTCGGCACGTGCGGGCCGCGGCACATGTCGACGTATTCTTCGTGGTGATACAGGCCCGGACGATCGTCATGGCTGATGTTCTCATCCAGGATCGCCACTTTATAGATTTCGCCGCGCTCAGCGAAAGTGTCACGGGCTTCTTGCCAGCTGACCTTCTTCTTGATGACGTCGTAATCCTTATCGGCCAACTCGTGCATCCGCTTTTCCAGCAGATCCAGGTCTTCCTGCGTCAGGGTGCGGTCGATGTCCACGTCATAATAAAAACCGTTGTCGATCACCGGACCGATCGCCATTTTGGTATCCGGCCACAGCTGCTTGATCGCATGACCCAGCAGGTGCGCGCAGGAGTGGCGCATGATTTCCAGACCGTCTTCATCTTTGATGGTGATGATGGCCAGCTGCGCATCTGATTCGATCAGATCGCCGGCGTCAACCAGCTCGCCGTTGACGCGGCCGGCGATACAGGCTTTCGCCAGGCCAGGGCCGATATCGCGCGCGACATCCATCGGGGAAACGGGGTGGTCGAAATGACGCTGACTTCCGTCAGGAAGGGTAATAACAGGCATTAATAATTCCTTATCTACAGTGGTGACCCACACGACAGATCACATGCAGTACGAAAATTGGATTTTGGGTTTGGTCAGCCAGGTTTCAGATCTCGCCCACAATTGCCAGATTGAAACCTCACTGGGTATACAGAATGGAACGCATACCTTCTCAGCCGCATTCGGCTAAGCGAATAGTATCACTAAAATTGTTCCGGATAAATAAAGTGCCACCGCCCTCACACTTTCGCCTCATTCGATGCCAAAACGCCTTTCAGATAGCTGAGGGTAGCCAACAGACACAGGCCGTAGCCCAACAGTTCGCACCCCTCTTCCACCATGTTTTTCACCACTCGGTTGTAGCCGTCCAGCATCAGCGTTTGCCACAGCGCGCTCATGCCGAACAGGCGTGAAAAAACCAGAATGCACAGCAGGCCGGCGCACATCATGCCGTAGCCAGGGTGCGACACGACATAGGCCAGACCGCGCACCGTGGCCGCAATATGCCGTGCCGCATGCCACAGGCAGGCCAAGGCGACCGCCAGTGCGAACCACACCCAGGCGCCATGCCACAACGCATCGAACGCGAAGTCCATCTCGCGGATCAGCATGCAGAGAAAGAAGCCGCCAACCAGCAGCCAGGCGGAACGCCGTTCAGCCTGTCGCCGGGCCGCGGCGAAAAAACCGCCGGAGATGGCGAGCAGCAACAGTTCCTGTGCCGCTTCGGTCAGCGAGGTTTCATGAACGAAGTTATGCAGCCAGTGCACATCGATAAACACCAGGCCGACCAATGCCGCCATGAAGGCGGCGGAAAGCGCGAATGCGCCGATTTTCCCCAGTAAAAGATGCAGTTCTTGTTTCATAATCACACTCATTATTATTTACAGCGCATCTATGGTATCCACCTGTTCTCAGGGATCGTGGCAATTGGTGCCTAATGCCCTGAGCCACGCGAAAGGTGGTCGTTAATTACGCCGAAACAATAAAAAAACCCCGGCACCTGGGCCGGGGTGGGGCCAGTCTTTCCTGGCTGTCACTTCATCGTCGTCAGTATTCCAGGCTCTCATCCCTCTATCATCGAGACGCGCAAAGGAGCCCGAAGATTACGCCTGCGCAGGTGATACCGCGATACGGCGGGCATTGGTGTTAACGCCCCACAAGCCTGCCAACGCACTGACCACTGCGCCAATCAACAGCGCAAAGAATGACCATAATGCGGCCCGCGACAATTCGTCTGCAGCAGCGGCAGCCTGTTCGCGCGCCTTCTGTTTCAGCTCCACATACTCCTGTTTTGCCTGATTGATTTTTGCTTCGGCGTCATCCAAACGCTGATTAACCAGCTGTGCAGTTTTATTTTTGGCTTCGACCAAATTCTTCACCGTCTGGTCCACTTCCTGCGGCGTCATATCGGTATTTTCTGCCAAGGCCTTTTTCAGGGCGTCTTGATCCACATCTTGCGAGATGACCTCACCCTGTTTTTTAAGCTTGGCGACCAGTTGATTAATAATGGCGTCGCTATTGTCAGGCTGAAGTGCCAGGGCTTTTACTGCGTCCGCCAAATCAGTTTTGGCCGCATTCAACTGCTGTTGCATGAATTCAGGCTGCAATGACGGGATACCGCTTTTTTTAAGCGCCGTAACCACATCGCCTTGCAGCTGTTCAGGTTCCAAGGTTGTGTCAATGCCCAACTTGTCAAACACTTTACCGCCGGCGTCCGCCAATCCGGATGCCCCTTTGCCAATCGCTGAACCGGCGCCGGAGAGCAAGCTGCCGGAGGTCGAAGCGATAGCGCCCAGCGCATTGCCGGTCGCCTTCACTGCAGACCCGACCAGCATCCCACCCAGCACCGCCGCCACAATCAGTGACGTAGCCCAGACCAGGAAGCCATGAATAAGTCCGTCATTAGCAGCCAAACGCCCAGCAATAAAAGCGCCGGCGGCCAAACTAATAATGATTGAAACAGCGGACCAAATCACTACGGTGGTACCGGCGCCGTTTATCGGATCGTCTGATGTCGGATCCACGATGGAGAATCCAAGACTGGTGCCTAACGTCGACAGCAGCAGTGAAACAGCCAATACGGTGATCACGCCGCCGATGACGCTGCCCCAGGAGATTTTTTTCGCCGCTACCCATTCTTTTGCCACTTCCATAGTAAAACTCCTTTTAAGTTTTCGATTATAAAGAAATGCCAGAAAGCCTTACCATTATAGACTCGCTTCATCAATCAGGCGGTTAAAGGGTGAAAACAGTTAAAAATAATTAATGATAATAACATCAAGAGTGCGTCTACTCTCAGCGGCGATACGCTGACAGACCGTCTTAGCATCACTATTCTTACGCTATCCACCAGTGAACAGGGTCTTAGCGCAAAACATGAACCGGTTACTCGCAGCCCTCATCGTGGCGTGCGCGGCATTGGCGACGTTATATGGGCTGGTGCATTTTGGCGCACGTTCGGTGCCGCGCGCGATTGCGGTCAACGAGGCGCCGCTGGGGTGTGAGGATGAACCTGAGCTCGCCGGCGAGTGCGGCGATGACGATGAGGCTCCCGCCGACGAATTTCGCCGGCCGGCGACGCTGAACGCCCGGGCCGACGGTTAATTAACGTTACGAGCTATCCCCATTGCCGCCAGGCGTACGGCAGGCTAGGCTGTTCAGCTCATGGGCCGCCGTTTGGCGGCTTGAACGTTGCACAGGGAGTCTATTTTATGACGGGTATTTTGCAGTTATTCCAGGCCATCGGACTGGGTTTGGTGCTGCTGTTGCCGCTGGCCAACCCGCTGACCACGGTGGCGTTGCTGCTCGGGTTGTCCGGCAATATGACGCGCGAAGAGCGTAATCAGCAGTCGCTGATGGCCTCGGTTTATGTGTTCTGCATCATGACGGTGGCGTTTTACGCCGGGCAGGTGGTGATGAACACCTTCGGCATTTCGATCCCCGGCCTGCGCATCGCCGGCGGCCTGATCGTCGCCTTCATCGGTTTTCGCATGCTGTTCCCGCAGCAGAGCCCCGAAGACGCGCCGGAGGTGGAGAGCAAGTCGCACGAGCTGCGCCACAAAACGTCGGCCAACATCGCCTTCGTGCCGCTGGCCATGCCGAGCACCGCCGGGCCGGGCACCATCGCGATGATCATCAGCTCGGCATCGAGCGTCAAAGCGAACTCGCTGGGCTTTGAACCCTGGGTGTTGGCCGTGGCGCCGGTCGCCATCTTCCTGACGGTCGCGGTGATCCTGTGGGCCTGCCTGCTCAGTTCCGGCGCCATCATGCGGTTGGTGGGGAAAAGCGGCATCGAGGCGATCTCGCGCCTGATGGGGTTCCTGCTGGTGTGCATGGGCGTTCAGTTCATCATCAACGGCGTGCTGGAGATCATCTCCACCTATACACCGACCGCCTGATCATACAAAACGGGCGCGACATCGCGCCCGTTGCCGTTATTTCCCCGCCGGCGCCTGCGCGCCCAAAATGCCCTTGCCTTCCGGCACTTCGGTAAAGCGACTGAGGATCTCGCTGTAGGTCTTGGCCGGATCCAAATCCGGGAACTGCGCCGGATAGATAAACTTCGCCAGATACTCCAGCCCGACGATGTTGTACGGGTGGTTGTAGAAGTTATGGTAGATGCCGTAGAACCGCCCTTCCTTCACCGCCGACACCTGCGAGAACCCTGGGCGCTGCTTCATGCGGTTGAAGGCCTCATCCACCTGCTGCTGCGTCACGCCATAGCCGAACGGCACCGCGGCATTGGTCTTGCTGGCCCACTGCGAGCCGGAAACGATATACGCATCCGGTTTCATACTGATCACTTTTTCCAGCGCCACGTCGCCGGTCGCACCCGGCAGCAGCGCAGAACCGATGTTACGCGCGCCGACCGCCTCGACCAGTGCCCCCCAGCCGACGTGCGCATGGGTGAAGCAGCAAGATTCCAGGCCATTCAGGCCGGCCTTGGCTTCGAAGAACACCAACGGTTTGGGTTCCACCGACTGCGTTTTGGCCAGAATGGCCTGATAATGCTGCTGATAATAATCGGTATATTGCTTGGCTTCGCTTTCACGGTTGAGGGTTTCCCCCAACAGCGTCACGCTTTTCGGCGTGTTTTCCACCGGCTTGAGCATAGTATCGATAAACAGCACCGGCACGTTCAGCGCCTTCAGCTTATCCAGCACGCCGGTTTGGCTCAGCGAAGGCTTGGAGCGCAGCTGGGCGATCATCAGATCGGGGCGCTTGGCGATCACGCTCTCCAGATTCACCTCGCCTTTATCGCTGAATCCCATGTCGATGATGTTTTTCGCCGCCGGCCATTTGCTCTGCAAGATTTCCCAGGTCGCCGCGTCGCTTTTCTTCAGCAGGTTATTCCAGGCCACCAGCCGGCCGAACGGGTTGGCGCGATCGAGCAGCGCCAGCGTGAGAATGTCGCGCCCGTCCTGCACCACGATGCGTTTCGGCTCCTGCGGGAGGGTGACCGTCTGGCCGGAGGTGTCGGTCAGGGTCAACGGATAGGTAGTGGCCATCGCCGGAGAGGCGAGTAAGGCGGCGCAAACCAGCGCCGGCAAAGTGATTCGACGGTGCACGAAAGACTCCTTAGTCATGAATACATTCAGGAAATACTAATGAGAATGGCTTGCATTATCAAAGATAACGCCCAGCATGCCGGCGATTAATTGCAAAGGGATGTGTAAAGGAAGGATAAGAGGCGCGCCGGAGCCGGCGCGCCCAGGGGATCACATCAGGCCGTAGATCAGCGCCGACAGCGCAATCAAGCCCATCACCAGCACGAAGACGTTGCTCGCCGCGCGATATTGGCGCATGGCCGGCACCGCACGCACCGCGTACATCGGCAGGATGAACAGGATCGCCGCAATCAGCGGGCCGCTGATGGTTTCGATGATGTGCAGCGCGCTGGGGTTCCACACCGTCGCCGCCCAGGTGAGCAGGAACAGTGCCACCGCCGAGATGCGGTGCGTCATGCGCGAACTGAGCGGCTTGCCGACCGCGCGCGTGACGCCATCGATCAGGCTGGTCGCCCCTTCCGTCACCCCCAGCGAGGTGCCGAGATAGGATTTAGCCATTGCCAGCATTGCCATCACCGGGCCGAGATAGGCGATCAGCGGGTTGGAAAACTTGTTGGCCAGCGTGGTCAGCACCGTGATGTTCTGATCTTTCGCCTGCTGCATGTCTTCATGGGACAGGCTCAGCACGCAGCTGAACACGAAAAACAGCACGGTAACGCAGATCAGCACATAGCTGTAGCGCATGATGCGCGCGCAGCGGCGCTCCGCCTTGTCGCCATACAGGCTCTTCTGGGTCGAGGCGAAGGAGGAAATGATCGGCGCATGGCTGAAGGAAAACACCATCACCGGCACCGCCAGCCACAGTGAATGCCACAGCCCCGGCGTGTCGAAGCGGGTGGTGGCCAGGCCGTGCACGAAGTTGGCGGTATTCCAGCTCGGCATCAGGTACAGCGAAATACCCATCAGGAACACCAGCAGCGGGAACACCAGCATGCCCATCGCCGCCACGATGCTGTCTTTGCCACGCAGCAGCACCAGATTGAGCACTACGACCACCGCCAGACTCAGCCAGATACGCGGCAGCGGCGCCACGTGGAACTGGTGGATCAGGAAGCTGTCCAGCGCGTTGGTGATCGAAATGCTGTACACCAGCACGATCGGGAAGAACGCCATCAGATACAGCATCATGATGATTTTTCCGGCCAGCACGCCGAAGTGTTCCACTACCACATCGTGAATATTGCCGTCGCGGCTGGAGCCAGAAAGCACGAAGCGGCTGAGCGCGCGGTGCGGCAAATAGGTCAACGGGAAAGCGAACAGCGCCATCAACAGCAGCACCAGCGGGCCGTTCAAACCGGCGTTGATCGGCAAGAACAATGTGCCGGCGCCCACCGCGGTGGCATAAAGACCGAACATCCAGACGGTGTCGGTTTTGTTCCATTTGGCAGGCTGAGCGGCCGTCAGCGTGCCTGAATCGGGAGAAATCGTACTCATGAGACAGTCTACCTTAATCTGCAGCGCCAACGATTGCGCCTAACGGGATATCCTTCTCCGCGAATTTTTTAATAGTAATCAGTGAATTAAAGCGATATTTCATACTTACGCCTGATGAAAGGACGGCAAAGGATAATGAAAAATCCGCTGCGGGTCTATGTTTTATCGGCTGAACGGATGATTTGCGAACAGAAAATGCTGAAAAAACCGGCACGGGCAGGAAAAACTAAGGGCTCCTTGCGGAGCCCTTAAGCGGTTTACTTCTTCGCGTCCGGATGATCCGGCACCTCGGCGCTGCCCATCTCCTTCTCATCGCGGATCATCGAGCGGTCTTTACGCACGTCAGCCACGTCGGAGGCGCTCACCGGTTTGGCGCTGTTGCCCCAGCTGGAGCGGATGAAGTTCACCACGTCCGCCACCTGCTGGTCGTTCAAACGCCAGCCAAACGGCGGCATGGTGATGTTGGACACCGCGCCCTGCACCGCCGGCGTGGTGTTGCCGGTCAGCACGATGTGGATCAGCGAGGTCGCGTCCTCGGTCTGCACCACCGGATTGCCCTTCAGCGACGGGAAGGCGCGCTTGTAGCCCACGCCGTCGGTGCGGTGGCAGGCCGCGCAGTTATCAACATACAGGGCCGCGCCGGGCTTGCTGTCATTCCCGCGCCACAGATCCTTGGCCACGCTGTCTTCGACCGGCGCCGCCTGCTGCTTGCCGTCTTTCGGCGGCAGCGATTTCAGGTAGCGCGCGATGGCGGTCAGATCGTCGTCGCTCAGGTATTGCAGGCTGTGCTCCACGACGTCGCTCATGCCGCCGAACACGATGGCTTTGTCGTTACGGCCGGTTTTCAGGAACTCGGTCAGCTCGGCTTCGCTCCAGCTGCCCAGGCCGTCCTTGCGGTCGCCGCGCAGGCTGGAAGCCACCCACCCATCGATCGGCGCGTTGCTCCCGGACAGGTAGTCGTCGCTTTCGCTGTTGCTCAACGCTTTCTCCTGCATGGTGATGCTGCGCGGGGTATGGCAGGCACCGCAGTGGCCCAGGCCTTCCACCAGGTAGCGGCCGCGCTCAATCACCGGATCGGCCTTGGCGTCAGCGACAAAATCCGCCGGCGACGGCGCGAACATGCCGCGCCAGATGCTCAGCGGCCAGCGCATCGACAGCGGCCACGGGATGTCGGAGTCCTTGTTGGCCTGCTCCACCGGCTGCACGCCGTGCATGAAATAGGCATACATGGCGCGCATGTCGTCCTCTTTCACCAGCGCGAACGACGGGTACGGCATCGCCGGGTACAGGGTGCTGCCGTTTTTGGCTACGCCCTTACGCACCGCGTTGTCGAAATCCTCGAAGCTGTAATCGCCGATGCCGGTTTTCTTGTCCGGCGTAATGTTGGTGGAGTAGATGGTGCCGATCGGCGTCTCCATCGCCAGACCGCCGGCGAAGGTTTTGCCGCTCTTGCCGTCGGTGTGGCAAGCCACGCAGTCGCCGGCGCGCGCCAGGTATTCACCGCGCTTGATCAGCTCGCTGCTGACGGTGGCGTCCTGCGCCCAAACGGAAAAACTCACTGCACTGAGAACCAGTGCCGGTACAAATGCTTTCATCGTTCGCCGTCCTTATGCCTGCACCAATGGGCCTGGGTTTTTCAGATACTGCTCGCGAATGGCGCGGGCAGACCAGTAAGCCAGCGCCGCCACGGTGCCGGTCGGGTTGTAGCCCAGCCCTTGCGGGAAGGCCGATGCGCCGATCGAGAACACGTTGTGCACGTCCCAGCTCTGCAGATAGCGGTTGACCGCGCTGGTCTTCGGATCTTCCCCCATTACCGCGCCGCCGTTCATATGGGTGGTCTGGTAGCTGGTGGTGTCGAAGTGGCTGTTGGCGTTTTTCGGGCTGCCGGCGATCAGTTTCGGGTTCATCGCCTTGGCGATCGGCGCCATCTTGTCGTACATGAACTGCGCCATCTTGATGTCGTTTTCCTGCCAGTCGAACGTCATGCGCAGCAGCGGCTGGCCAAAGATGTTCTTGTAGTTGGGATCGAGATCCAGATAGTTGTTGCGGTACGACTGGTGCGCGCCGTGGGCGTCCATCGAAACGTGGTGGGTGTAGGCATCCGCCACCGCCGCTTTCCATTTGCTGCCCCAGGCCGGGGTGCCCGGAGGCGTCGGCAGGCCGGAGATCGGCTTGGTGCCAGCCTGGTTGACCCAGAACGGCGAACCGCCGACGAAGCCTTCTTTGGCATGGTCGAAGTTATCGGCGTTGAAGTCGTCCACGCCCACGCCGTTGCCGCCGGCGCCGATGAACGGGTTGGTGAACACGTCTTTATCGAAGAACGCCTTGATGGTGGTCATGTTCTGGTAGGCGAAGTTGCGCCCGACCACGCCTTCGCCGGTCACCGGATCGTAAGGCTTGCCGATGCCGGACAGCAGCATCAGGTGCACGTTGTGGAACTGGAACGCGCCCAGGATCACCAGATCGGCCGGCTGTTCAATCTCGCGGCCCTGCGCATCGACGTAGTTCACGCCGGTGGCGCGGGATTTGTCGTCGGTCAGGTTGACCTTCAGCACGTTGGCGTTGGTGCGCAGCTCGAAACGTTTCTCCATGCGCAGCGCCGGCAAGATGTTGACGTTCGGCGAGGCCTTGGAATACATGTAGCAGGCGTAGCCGCTGCAGAAACCGCAGAAGTTGCACGGGCCCATCTGCGCGCCGTACGGGTTGGTGTAAGAGTCCGAGGTGTTGGCGGACGGCAGGTTGTAAGGGTGATAACCCACCTCCAGCGCCGCTTTCTCGAACAGCTGGGCGGAGTAGGTATTTTTCTGCGCCGGCAGCGGGAAGTCGCTGGAACGATCCGCCGCAAAGCGGTTGCCGCCCTTCTGCGCCACTTTCTGCCCTTTGATGGTCCAGGCGGTGCCGGAGGTGCCGAACACTTTCTCCGCTTTATCGAAGAACGGTTCCAGCTCGTCGTAGGTCACGCCGAAGTCCTGGATGGTCATGTCCTTCGGAATGAAGTTTTTGCCGTAGCGCTCTTCATAGTGGCTGCGCATGCGCAGTTCGATCGGATCGACGCGAAAATGCACGCCCGACCAGTGCAGGCCGGCACCGCCAACGCCGGTGCCCGGCAGGAACGCCGCCAGCTGGCGGTAAGGCACCGCGGTCTGGCTGCTGTTGTGGCGAATGGTGACGGTGCTTTTCGACAGATCCTGGAACAGTTTGCGGCGGATGTTATAGGTCAGCTCGTCGATCACCTGCGGATAAGAACCGTCCGGATAGGTGTCGCGCATCGGGCCACGCTCCAACGCCACCACGTTGAGGCCGGCCTCGGTCAGCTCTTTGGCCATGATCGCGCCCACCCAGCCGAAACCGACGATCACCGCATCTACTTTTTTCATTACCGTTGCCATGATCAGCCCCTCTCCCCACGAATCGAGACCGGCGGGAAGGGATAACGCTCCCCTCGCTCAACCCAGTCCATAAAATCGGCGCGCGCGCCCGGAAAATTAATCAGCTTCCAGCCCACCATGTCTTTGTTGCCGCCATGGATAGGATCGCTGAAGAAACCTTCGCGGGTGTTTTGCAACAGATAGGAGAAGAACAGTTTCGACGGCAGCTGCTGGAACTCCGCCTCGCCGGACTCGAACTTTTGCAGCATGGCGTCTTGCTGTGCGCCATCCAGTTCGGCGAAGGGCTTGCCGGCGGTTTTCTTGCTGTAGGCGTCGGCGTCACTGATGCCGAGGTTGTAGATTTGCTTGGGCACCAGCGGCAGCTGATAACCCATCTCCTTCGGCACATCGGGGTTGAATGGCCCCTGCATGTACCAGATGGAGCCGGTGGCGTATGGGGTATTCATCTGGCGATCGATAAACTCCGGCACGCCGGCTTCCAGTGCGCCAGGGCCGCGTTCGTCGGCCGGGATCAGGCGCGCGACGGCGGCCCTGATGAAGGCCCACTCTTCCGGGGTGAAAAAGGTCGGTTGGTAATCGTTCTGCGTTGAAGTGTTCGGGGCCGCGACCGCTGGTGCCGGTGCCGTCAGCGCGCCAACGCCACTGCCACCAATTACCGCCGCAGGAATTAAGGTCATCGATTTCAACAAGAAATCGCGCCGCGAATTGTTGGTTTTATGATTCGACATGTCACATTCCATCCAAAGATAGTCACAACTATTTAACCGCAACCTTGCGATCGATACGGGTTTTTAAAATAATTTGTTACTTATTTGTCTATTTATTGAAGGTCAGAATGCGAGCAAATGCAAAAATGTTACCGGTAACTTATTGAATGAACGTAAAGATTTATCTGCTAACGTAAATTTAACTTTTTGTGCGGTTTTTCTGATAACCGGCGAGGAAATAACGAAAAATGAGAGGTGCGTCGTGCTCTTAAGCGGCGCCATAAACAAAATCGGCCGCGTTCAGCGGCCGATTCGACAAAAGAGAGGGTTACTGCGACATCGCCTGGTAGGCGGTGGTCACCTTCCACAAATAGCGCGGCGCCTGCGGTGCCGGGTGCTTTTTCTGGATGTGCTGATAAAACTCGTCCGGACTCATCTGATTGATGCGATTCACCGCCACACGCTTGTCCGAGGAGAAGGTGCGTAACATGGCACCCGCCCCGTTCACGTACGAAACGATGGTGGCATAACGCAGAGTCTGAGGGTTGTTGATCCCGGCTAGCTGCTGGCTTTGAAGAATATTGATATAGGCCGTTCCCAGATCAATATTGACCGCCGGATCTTTCAGCTCACGCGAGCTGGGTTGCCCGTTTCGTCCTTTCATGCGATAGGCGTCGCGGCCGGCGGTAGAAGCCTTAAGCTGCATCAATCCCACTGCGTTCGAGGTGCTGACCACGTTCGGGTTAAACCCGGACTCCACCTGAATAATCGCTTTAATCAGCGTTTCGTCAACGCCGTAGTTGCTGGCGGCCTGACGAATGTAATCGTTATAAGCAACCGGGGTGCCTGTGCGGTTTACCGGTGCCTGCGGAGGGGGTTTTAACCAACCGCCGCGCGTTGTGCCACTGCCTGAAATATTGCTTGCCGTTTGTGGGTCTTTGGCGCACCCCGACAAAAGCAAAATTGCCGTAAGGCAACCTATTTTTGTTTTCACAGAATCCCTCACTCCTTTCAATGAGTTGCGTAGCATATACAACTTGTAAGGACACCTGCAGTAATTTTTTGGGCTAATCTCAAGCTATCCATATACCAAGAGGTGATTTATGAGTCAATCTGCAACAAACTGCTTTGTGGTGACTTTTCGCTATCAGGAAGCGGGATTAACCGACCTGGCGAAGCTGACCGGGCAATTGACGCGCGAAGGTTTTGTCACGTCGGTGACAGACGAAAATGGCGTTCACCATGAGCTCGGCAGCAACAGTTTCGCGTTCATAACCGTGCTGGATCAAGAGGATGTACTGCGCCTGGCGCAGGGGTTCGGGCAGTTGGCATTGGGAAAACAGCCGGAGGTGACGATATGCGCCTGTGAGGACTACCTTCAGCGGTTACATACTGATACATAAAATGCTATAACTCCCCGGACGGTATTATTTTTTCAGTTGGAGAAATACCCCGCCGGCGGTGGGCAAGTGACGCTTGACTTCGCTTCAATTGATATTGATAATCATTTTCATTTGAACCAGGAGACGTCATCATGCCATTGATAAGTTGCGCTTTTCGTCGCAGTCGCCCTTCCCGCGCTGCCGCACTGTTACGCCCTTTTACGCTCGCCTGCCTACTGCTCGGCACCGCCTTGGTCAGTCAACACGCGCTGGCGGATAAAAAGCTGCGCGTGGTGACGACCTTTACCATCATTCAGGACATTGCCCAGAACGTGGCCGGTGACGCCGCCGTGGTGGAATCCATCACCAAGCCGGGCGCCGAGATCCACGACTATCAACCGACTCCGCGCGACATCGTCAAAGCGCAGCACGCCGACCTGATCCTGTGGAACGGCATGAACCTGGAACGTTGGTTCCAGCGCTTCTTCGAAAACATCAAACAGGTGCCGGCGGCGGTTGTGACCGAAGGCATCACTCCGCTGCCGATCCGCGAAGGGCCGTATAACGGCAACCCGAACCCGCATGCCTGGATGTCGCCAAGCAACGCGCTGGTGTACATCGAGAACATTCGCAAAGCCCTGGTGGAGCACGATCCGGCACATGCGGAAACCTATAACCGCAACGCCAAAGCCTACGCAGAGAAAATCGGCGCACTGGACGCCCCACTGCGCGAACGCCTGGCGCGCATTCCGACCGCACAGCGTTGGCTGGTGACCAGCGAAGGCGCTTTCAGCTACCTGGCGCAGGACTATCAGCTGAAAGAAGTCTATCTGTGGCCGATCAACGCCGATGAGCAAGGTTCGCCGCAGCAGGTGCGCCGGGTAATCGACGCGGTGCGCGCCCACCATATTCCGGTGGTGTTCAGCGAAAGCACCATTTCCGACAAGCCGGCCAAGCAGGTAGCGAAAGAAACCGGCGCCAAATACGGCGGCGTGCTGTACGTGGATTCGCTGTCCACCCGCGACGGCCCGGTGCCGACCTATATCGACCTGCTTAACACCACCGTGCAAACCATCGCCAAAGGATTCGATCAATGACCCATGAACCGTTTGTCCGCCCTGAATTGAACGTGGACGACGTCACCGTGACCTACAACAACGGACACACCGCCATTCACAACGCCAGCTTTACCCTGAGCGGCGGTTCGATCTGCGCACTGGTCGGCGTCAACGGCAGCGGTAAATCGACGTTGTTCAAAAGCATCATGGGCCTGGTCAGGCCCACCAGCGGCCGGGTGTCGCTCAGCGACAAACCGGTAGCGGACGCGCTGAAAAAGAACCTGATCGCCTACGTGCCGCAGACCGAGGACGTCGACTGGAACTTCCCGGTGCTGGTGGAAGACGTGGTGATGATGGGCCGCTACGGCAAGATGAATTTCCTGCGCATTCCGTCGCGAGAGGACCGGTTGCGGGTTGACAAGGCGCTGGAGCGGGTCGGCCTCAGCGAGCTGCGCGGTCGGCAGATCGGCGAGCTGTCCGGCGGCCAGAAAAAGCGCGTGTTTCTGGCGCGCGCGCTGGCGCAACAGGGCACCGTGCTGCTGCTGGATGAACCGTTCACCGGCGTGGATGTGAAAACCGAGAATGCCATTATCGAGCTGCTGCGCGCATTGCGCGACGAGGGGCATCTGATCCTGGTCTCCACCCACAACCTCGGCAGCGTGCCGGAGTTTTGCGATCGGGTGATCCTCATCAACCGCACGGTGCTGGCCGCCGGCCCAACCGAAACCACCTTCACGCAGAGCAACCTGGAGCAGGCATTCGGCGGCGTGCTGCGCCATATCAACCTCTCAGGCCCGGACCTGCACGACGACAACGATCCGCGCACCGTTACGGTGTTGACCGACGATGAGCGCCCGGCGGTGTTCTACGGCCACACCAAGAGCGATCCGCCGGCCAACAGCCAGGCCAGGGAGAAACAATCCTGATGCTGGACCTTCTGCTGCAACCTTTCAGTTATAACTACATGGTGAAAGCCATCTGGGTCAGCGCCATCGTCGGCGCCGCCTGCGCGTTCCTGTCCGCCTATCTGATGCTGAAGGGATGGTCGTTGATGGGCGATGCGCTGTCGCACTCGGTGGTGCCCGGCGTGGCCGGCGCCTACGCCCTCGGCCTGCCCTACGCCGCCGGCGCCTTCTTTACCGGCATGCTGGCGGCGCTGGCGATGACGCTGGTGCGCCACATCACCCGCCTGCGCGAAGACGCCATCATCGGCTTCATCTTCTCCACCTTCTTCGCCGTCGGCCTGCTGATCGTGTCGCTCAACCCCACCTCGGTCAACGTACAGTCGATCATCTTCGGCAATATCCTCGGCATCGCCGACGAAGACGTGCTGCAGGTGGAAATCATCATCGGCGTTTCGCTGCTGATCCTGTGTCTGGTGTGGAAAGACCTGCTGGCGGTGTTCTTCGACGAAAGCCACGCGGTATCGATTGGCCTGTCGCCGCTGAAGCTGAAGATCCTGTTCTTCACCCTGCTCAGCGCCTGCACCGTCGCCGCGCTGCAAACCGTCGGCGCCATTTTGGTGATCGCCATGGTGATCACGCCGGGCGCCACCGCCTATCTGCTGACCGACCGCTTCAGCCGGCTGGTGATCATCGCCATCATCATCGGCGCATTGACCAGCGGCATCGGCGCCTACCTGAGTTTCTTCCTCGATGGCGCCACCGGCGGGGTGATCGTCACCCTGCAAACGCTGGTGTTCCTGGCGGCGTTCTTCTTCGCGCCGAAACACGGCCTGCTGGCGTCCCGGCGCCGTGTGGCGCATTCGCAAACCGGAGGCCGCTGATGGACACCCTGTATCAACTGCTCAGCGAACCCTTCGCCTACCCGTTCATGCAGCGGGCGATCGTCGCCGCCATCGTCACCGGCGTAGTGTGCGCCGTGCTCTCCTGCTATCTGGTGCTCAAAGGCTGGTCGCTGATGGGCGACGCCATCTCGCACGCGGTACTGCCCGGCATCGTGGTGGCGTTCGTGGTCGGCATCCCGCTGGCGATCGGCGCCTTCCTCTCCGGCATCTTTTGCGCGGTGGCCACCGGCTACCTGAAAGAGAACAGCCGGGTGAAAGAAGACACGGTGATGGGCATCGTCTTTTCCGGCATGTTCGCCTTCGGCCTGGTGCTGTTCTCGCGCATCGACACCGACCAACACCTAAGCCACATTCTGTTCGGCAACATGCTGGGCATCACCGACGGCGAGCTCAAGCAAACCCTGCTGATTGCCGGCATCACCCTGGCGGTGGTGTTGCTCAAGCGCAAAGACTTCATGCTGTACTGTTTCGACCCGCACCACGCCCGGGTGATTGGCCTGCCGGTCAAGCTGCTGCACTACGGGCTGCTTTGCCTGCTGGCGATGACCATCGTCGCCTCGCTGCAGGCCGTGGGGGTGATCCTGGTGATCGCCATGCTGATCGCCCCCGGCATCATCGCCTTTATGCTGTGCCGCCGGTTTGATCGCATGCTGATGGTGGCAACGGTGGTGTCGGTGTTCTCTTGCGTGCTCGGCACCCTGATCAGCTTCCACATCGACGGCGCCACCGGGCCCTGTATCGTCATCGTGCAGGCCGTGCTGTTCGTTGTCGCCTTGTTGTACAGCAAGCTGCGCCCGTTACAGGGTAACCAAAACGCCCCGATGGGCAGTTAAACGCCCCTCTGATGCGGCGGTGTGCCCCGCCGCATCCTATTCCTCCGCTGGCTTATTCGTTGTCATCAAGTTGCAATCGGTATTGCGCTTAAATTAATCAATAGGGTATATACTTTGAGCTGGCGAGGCGCTGAAAAAATCGCCGCCTTTGACGCCGGCTGTGCGCCGCGTCGTGTTTTCACCACGGGAAAGACGCTAACCTAATGAATTATCAGGCAGCACAGAGGGGGAAATACCATGTGGCAAGCCGTTAGCCGTCTGTTAAGTGAACATCTTGGCAGCGCAGAGATACGCGAAAGGATTGAACTGCCCGGGGGCGACATTCACCCGGCGTGGCGCGTGAGTTACGGTGACAACGAGGTGTTCGTGAAATGCGACGCCCGTGAACAACTGCCGATATTCACCGCCGAGGCCGATCAGCTGGCGTTGCTGGCGCGCAGCAAAAGCGTGCGGGTACCGGAAGTGTATGGCGTCGGCAGCGATCGCGACTACAGCTTCCTGCTGCTGGAGTATCAGCAGTTGAAACCCCTCGACGCCCACGGCGCCTACTGTCTGGGCCAGCAGTTGGCGCACCTGCATCAGTGGAGCGAGCAACCGCAGTTCGGTCTCGACTTCGACAGCGATCTGACCACTACCCCGCAACCCAACGCCTGGCAGCGCCGCTGGTCGGAGTTTTTCGCCGAACAGCGCATCGGCTGGCAGCTGCAGCTGGCGGCGGAAAAAGGCATGACCTTCGGCGACATCGACGACATTGTCGATCGGGTGTATCTGCGCTTGCAGCACCACCAGCCGCAGCCTTCGCTGCTGCATGGCAACCTGTGGCCGGGCAACTGCGCGATGACCGCCAACGGGCCGATCCTGTTCGATCCGGCCAGCTACTGGGGCGACCGAGAGTGCGACTTGGCGATGCTGCCGCTGCATCCGGAGCTGCCGCCGCAGATCTACGACGGCTATCAGAGCGTGTGGCCGCTGGGGGCCGGATTTATCGAACGCCAGCCGCTGTATCAGCTGTACTACCTGCTCAACCGCAGCAACCTGTTCGGCGGCCAGCATTTGGTGGCTGCCCAACGCGCGGTGGAGGCGCTGCTGCAGCCCGAGGCGTCGTAACGTACCGGGGCGCCGTGCGGCGCCCCGATCATGGTTCAGGCCGCGCCGGCCAACTGCCCCAACAGGCGGATCACGAACCAGGCGATCACCGCAATCACGATAGGCAGGATGTACAGCGGGAAGTATTGCAGGAAGATGGTGTGGTGCGGCAGCGTAATGCGCTCCTCAAGCTGTTGGCGCGTGTGCCCTTCGCTGCCCTTGGCCTGCTCCAGGATCATCTGGTCTTCCAACCCTTCGCGGATGAACTTGACCTGACGCGACATGCGCGCGCCGGAGGCCTGCAGCGCCAGCCCGACGAAGATCATAATATAGATGATGATGAACATCAGATTGGCGCCGCTGAACAGGCTTTTATCCACGTCAGGCACCGGTGAGTTGTACCAGAAAAGGTTCAGGAACGGCGTGTTGAAACGCACCATGTCCACCATCACGTGGACAAAATCCAGCATCACTGCGTTGATGCCCTTGGTTTTTTCACTGTGCTGATAGATAAAGCCCAGCACGGAAATCAGCGTCGACAGCAACGCCGGGATAAAAACCACCCATCCGAGAATGCGTTTCAAAATGGCGAGACGCCCGGCCTGTTGATACGTCATGTGTTCCCCTTGTTAGCGACGTAACCGAATCGGCTAAGTCTACCTGCTGTTGGCGAAACTCGCCCACCGTTTTCTTCACTCCCTCTGTGCTACAAGCTTAGCCGAATTCGTCGAAATCAAAAACTTAACGGCGCCGGCACACTATCATTGAAGGGGTAACGTTATCCATTCGGACAGAGGCCGCCATGATTCGACTGATTATCTTATTGCTGGGCGCCCAGGCGCTGCACGGCCAGCGCCGCCTGCTGGTGCTGTTCGGTTGGCTGTGGATAGCCGCAGGGGCGCTGATGTTGTTCGACATACTGCAGGATGGCCGGTCGGTGCTGGCGCTGGATGCGCTGGCGGTCATCCTGGCGCTGGAGGGGCTGGTGGCGATATCCGCTGCGCTGGTGATCGGCTCTTCGGCCAGCAGGCCGGTGTTGCTGAAGGGATTGGGTTTCGTGTTTATGGCCTTTTTAATGCTGGACGTGCCCGCAGACGATAACATCGTCGCCACCGTGGTGTTTGGCAGCGCGCTGCTGCTTGACGGCGCCGTGCGCATCGCCTCCTCCACGGTGATTCAACACAGTCGATGGAAAGGCGTGGCGCTGGCGGGCGGCGGCGAGATCCTGCTTTCGTTGATGATTTTTGTCGGCTGGCCGGCACCGCATCGGATGACGGTGCCCTTTTGCCTCGGCGTGATGATGGTGCTTTCCGGCTGGGCCTTATTGCGTATCGCCCGGAGACTGACAAGCTTCTCTCTGAATCAGCACCCCGCGCGGCAGCCACCGCACCCGGAGGATGAGACTGCGCCACTCACGGTGTACGTCTGGACACCGATTGGTGCGGCTAAAGATCCACGCCGACGTTACATCGTCGACCGATACATCGCGGCGGTCGACGGCGGCGGCAATATCTCCACCGGTCATGCCGCCCTGGCGCTCGCGCCGGATGTGTATATCAGTCACTACCCGCTCAACGACATCAGCCATTCCGTTCAGGATTTCCGCCAGTTGTTGCATGCCGGCGAGCAGAACAACGTCGACGGGCGTTTCCTGCCCGACCTGCCGGGTGAGATCGCCGCCTGGTGCCCACCGGACAAGAAAATTCAATTCTACCGCTATAACCCGGCGGCGCTGCGCGCATTCTGGCTGCGTTATCGGCAAGACGCCACCTACAATCTGACCCGACGCAACTGTTCCACCACGGTCATCGGCGCGCTCGACAGCGCGTTGGAAGGCGTACTGGGCGATAAACACCTGTGGCGCCGCTTTCTGTTGCTGGTGTTGGATCCCAATCTGTGGATGCTGGCGGTACTGCGCAGCCGCGGCGAAAGCATGACCTGGACGCCGGGTTTGGTGCTGGACTACGCACGCATGTTGCAACAGGTCACCGAGCGTCAACATCAGCGCTGGTGGCTAAAATTGCGCGAGGCGTGGAATATCCTGCGTTTTGGCAAAAGCCAAACGCGCAGGCAAAGGTTTTAGTCTCGTCACCGGCGATGATAAAGTGTCGGGCACATTCACCCGCGCCGGCAGGAGTTAACCGTTAATGGCTTATTCGCAACGCATTGAAACCGCAATTTTTGATATGGACGGCTTGTTGATCGACTCGGAACCGCTGTGGCTGCAGGCCGAGCTGGATATCTTCGGCGCGCTGGGTTTGGATCTGTCCGACCGTCACAAGCTGCCGGACACGCTGGGGTTGCGCATCGATCTGGTGGTGAAGATGTGGTACCAGGCGATGCCGTGGCAAGGGGTTTCGCTCGATGAGGTGTCGGCGCGGATTATCGAGCGCGCCATCGAGCTGGTGCACGAGACGCGCCCGCTGCTGCCGGGCGTTCGGCAGGCGCTGGAGCTGTGCCGCAGTCAGGGGCTGAACATCGGTCTCGCCTCCGCCTCACCGCTGCACATGCAGCAGCAGGTGCTGAAGATGTTCGATCTTGAAGGTTACTTCGATCAATTGGTTTCCGCCGAATACCTGCCGTACAGCAAACCGCACCCCGAGGTCTACCTGATTGCCGCCGAACGTCTGGGCAGCGATCCGCTGCGCTGCATCACGCTGGAAGACTCCTTTAACGGCATGATTGCCACCAAGGCCGCGCGCATGCGTTCCATCGTGATCCCGGCCGCCGAATACCGCCACGATCCGCGTTGGGCGCTGGCGGACCACAAGCTGGACACCCTGGAACAGCTCACCCCCGCCCACTTTGCCTGACCTGCGGCGCCGGCCACCGGCGCCCTGACTTTTCCGTTCTGCGTCATAAAAGGGATCCGTGCCGCAAAACAAACGAAACAGCGTTTCATTATTATTGAATCGGCATGCTGTTGTTATTATGCTGGGTGGCAGGGAAAGCGACGGTCCGCGAAACGTTGTCACTGCCACGCAGCGCTCTTCGCGGCCGCCGCTTCCTCCCGCCGCTGCGTACTGAAAACCGCCCTTATTTCTCTCCGTTCCGCACAGCCCATTGCCCGCTTTTTGTTCACGCCCGTCAAAAGCGATGATTTGTTACGTATTGCCGTAACAAGCCGTTGTAAAACCGGGAAAAATAAACAATTGGTTACAGGGTAACTGCTTCCACTACTGGGAATTTTCCCATATACTGGATAAATTAACAGTTTACCAGCCGGAATCGCAACAGCATGACTGCGGAAGGACATCTCATTTTCTCTGTCGCTTGCGCGATCTTCGCCAAGAAGGCGGAAGTCACGCCAGAGCTGGCTACCGGCGACTGGTGGCACATCATACCCGCCGCGCTGCTGACCTCGCTGCTGCCGGACATCGATCATCCCAAGTCGGTACTGGGCCAGCGTCTGCGCTGGATTGCCCTGCCCATCGCCCGCGCCTTCGGCCACCGCGGCTTCACCCACAGCCTGCTGGCGATCGCCGGCGGCATGGCGCTGTTCCAGCTGGACGTGCCGCGCAGCTGGCCGATCCCGGCCGACGCGCTGCACGCCATGATCATCGGTTACTTCAGCCATCTGCTGGCCGATATGCTCACTCCCGCCGGCGTTCCGCTGCTGTGGCCGTGTCGCTGGCGTTTTCGCCTGCCGCTGCTCAACTCGCAAAAAGGCAACCAGCTGGAGCGCGTGCTGTGCCTGTGCCTGGTGGCGTTTGCCATCTGTTGGCAAGGTGATTTCACCCTGCCGGTGCAATCCTATGTCGAGCAAATCAGAAATATCAGACTCTGATCACAAAAACCCGCTCAACCCATCACCTTCATGTATATAAAACAAACAAAAACACACAAAAAGCTATATCAAATTCCATTTGGATATAAGTAGGCCACTCGGCAAACTGTTACGATATTTACATCGCGACATACGTGATGCGTTGTCGTTTTTATAAGAAAGATTATTGGAGACATTGGGGATGAATCTTCCGCTCGTGATTAACGTGCTGGTGTTTGTCGCGCTCCTGTTGCTGTTGGCGCAAACCCGCCACAAGCAATGGAGCCTGGCGAAAAAAGTGCTGGTCGGCCTGGTGGTCGGCGTGGTGTTCGGCCTGGGCCTGCAGCTGGTGTACGGCTCCGACAACCCGGTGCTGAAAGAATCCATCAGCTGGTTCAACATCGTCGGCAACGGCTATGTGCAACTGCTGCAAATGATCGTCATGCCGCTGGTGTTCGCCTCGATCCTGAGCGCGGTGGCCAAGCTGCATAACGCCTCTTCTCTGGGCAAAATCAGCGTCCTGACTATCGGCACGCTGCTGTTCACCACGCTGATCTCGGCGCTGGTGGGCGTGCTGGTCACCAACCTGTTCGGCCTGACCGCCGAAGGCCTGGTGCAGGGCGCGCAGGAAAGCGCGCGTCTGACGGCGATCCAGACCAACTACGTGGGTAAACTGGCCGATCTGACCGTGCCGCAGATGGTGCTGTCGTTCATCCCGAAAAACCCGTTCGCCGATCTGACCGGCGCCAGCCCGACGTCTATCATTAGCGTGGTGATTTTCGCCACCTTCCTCGGCGTGGCGTCGCTGCAGCTGCTGAAAGACGACAAGCCGAAAGGCGAACGCGTGCTGGTGGCTATCGACACCCTGCAGGCCTGGGTAATGAAGCTGGTGCGTCTGGTCATGAAGCTGACGCCTTACGGCGTGCTGGCGCTGATGACCAAAGTGGTCGCTGGTTCCAACGTTCACGACATCGTCAAGCTTGGCAGCTTCGTGGTGGCCTCGTACATCGGCCTGGCCATCATGTTCGTGGTACACGCGGTCCTGCTGGCCTTCACCGGCGTTAACCCGATGAAGTTCTTCCGCAAAGTGTGGCCGGTGATCACCTTCGCCTTCACCAGCCGCTCCAGCGCCGCCAGCATTCCATTGAACGTGGAAGCGCAGACCCGTCGTCTGGGCGTGCCGGAATCCATCGCCAGCTTCTCGGCGTCGTTCGGTGCCACCATCGGCCAGAACGGCTGTGCGGGCCTCTACCCGGCGATGCTGGCGGTGATGGTTGCGCCGACCGTCGGCATCAACCCGCTGGACCCGGTGTGGATCGCCACCCTGGTTGGCATCGTCACCATCAGCTCCGCCGGTGTGGCGGGCGTGGGCGGCGGCGCCACCTTCGCCGCGCTGATCGTACTGCCGGCGATGGGCCTGCCGGTGACGCTGGTCGCGCTGCTGATCTCGGTCGAACCCCTGATCGACATGGGCCGTACCGCGCTGAACGTCAACGGCTCCATGGCAGCAGGCACCATCACCAGCCAGCTGATGAAGCAAACCGACAAAGCCGTGATGGACAGCGAAGACGAAGTCGAATTGGCTCACCGCTAACGCCGTCTCAGAACGAAAAAACCGGGGATTATCCCCGGTTTTTTTATGCCCCGCGTTCGGTCGTTACGGCCGCTCGCCGTTCGCCAGCCGCCGGTTGATATCGGCGATCACGCCCGGCAATTGCGCCAGTGTGTCTATCACATAATGCGCGCCCGCCGCGTACAGCTTATCGGCGGCCGCCGTGCGGCGCTGCTCTATTTCTCCTGCCGCCATTTGATGGTACTCCGACCAGGTAGCGCCGAACTCGTTGCCGGACAGCGCCAGCCCGATGCTCCACATCCCGGCGTTCAGCCCTTCGGCAATGCCCGGCACCGCGTCATCCACCTTCACGCAGTGCGCCACCGCATCGATGCCCAGCGCGATGACGTTCTGCAATGCCATCCACGGCCCCGGTCGGCCGCCGGCCGCAAGATCGTCAGTGGCGACCCAATAATCCGGCGCATAGCCGCGCTGCGCGGCGGCAGGCACCAGCACCTCCATCACCGCACGCGGATAGCCGGAGCAGGAACCGATTTTGATGCCCTGTTCACGCAGAGCGGCGATCGCCTGCGGCACGCCCTCAATGGGATCGGCGAAATCGATCACTTTGGCGATTTGCAGCGGCATAAACGCCTGATACAGCGCGTCGATGTCTTGATGGCTCATCGAGCGGCCCAGCTTCTGCCGCCAGCGTGCGTCGACCGCCGGCAGTTTGCCCAGCGCCTCGATGTGCTGCCATTTGCCGAGCCCCATCGGAATGCGCGCCTCCGCCAGGCTGATGTCGATATCGAAGGTTTGCTTGAACGCCTCGACGAAAATCTGCGTTGGCGCAAAAGAGCCGAAGTCCACCGTGGTGCCGGCCCAGTCGAGGATCACTGCGTTGATCTGTTTCATGGTCAATCCTTATTGATTCCAGTACATCGCCTGCCCGACGGCCGCCAGCAAGCGTTCGATATCCTGCGGATAAATTTCCCCGATGTTGCCGATGCGGAAGCAGTCGCTCTGCGACACTTTGCCGGGATAGATCACAAACCCTTGCTGCTTCAGGCGCTGATAAAACTCGGCGAAGCGATAAGTGTCGGCCTCAGGCGAATAGAACGCGGTGATGATCGGCGAATGTAGCGCATCGTCCAGCAGGGTCTCAAAGCCCAGCTCGCGCATACCCGCCACCAGCCGACGCTGATTGGTCTGATAACGGTGGTGGCGCGCGGCGATACCGCCCTCTTGTTCCAGCTCTTTCAGCGCCTGCGCGAAGGCCAGCACGGTGTGGGTCGGCGACGTAAAGCGCCATTTACCGGCCTGGTCTTCCATACAGCGCCACTGGGCATACAGATCCAGCGACAGCGAGCGTGAACGGCCGGCACATTTCTCCAGCTCGCTGCGGCGGGCGATGACGAAAGCGAAGCCCGGCACGCCCTGAATGCATTTATTGGCGGAGCTGATCAGAAAATCGATGCCCAGCGCATCCACATCCAATGGGATGCCGCCGAAGCTGCTCATGGCATCGACGATGAAGGTCTTGCCGTTGCGCGCCGCCAGGCCGGCGACTTTCTGCAGCGGGTTGAGCATGCCGGTGGTGGTTTCGCAGTGCACCATGGCGATATGGCTGATGCGCGCATCGCTTTTCAGCACCGCCTCCATTGCCGCCACGTCCGGCTCATTGACCTCGCCGCAGTCGAAAGCGTGGTGGTCAATATCCATCAGCCGCGCCATTTCGATCATCCGCGCCCCGTAGGCGCCGTTGTTGACGATCAGCAGCTTGTCCTGCGGGCCGATGACCGTGCCCAGCACGCCTTCCACCGCAAAACTGCCGCTGCCTTGCAGCAGCACAGAGGTGTACCCGGCGGACGGTGTCGCCAGCGCCACCAACCGTTGGCGGATGCGCTGCACCACGCCCAGGTTGTAATCTTCATCCCAGGTGCAGCTGTCGAACAGCATCGCCTCTTTTACCGTTTTCGACGTGGTCAACGGGCCGGGGGTCAACAGCAGGTAGTTACGATCGGACATGTCATTCACCTATTTGGTCTATACCAGATTGCAGGCATTGTGGCGGCAAATTCCTTCCCCGGTCAAACGACAAAGCGCGGTGAAACAAAAAATTCATCTGGCTATGTATAATAAGCGCGTGCCGGAATGTCGGGCCGATGCCATAGCGAGATGAAATGAAAGAACATCAGGGCGATATGCCCCATTACCTGCAGATCAAGGGTCAGCTTCAGGCGCGCATCACCCGCGGCGCGCTGCAGGCGGGCGACAAGCTGCCTTCGGAGCGCGAGCTGTGCGCCATCTTCTCCACCACCCGCGTTACCATTCGCGAGAGCCTGGCGCAGCTGGAGGCCACCGGCGCCATCTACCGCGCCGATCGCCGCGGCTGGTTCGTCACGCCGGAACGGCTGTGGTTGGATCCGACGCAGAACACCAACTTCCACCGCCTCTGCCAGGAGCAGGGCCGCGCGCCGCGCACCGCGCTGCTGTCCGGCGAAAAAACCACGGTGCCGCTCGACGTGATGCAGCCGCTGGCGCTTGAGCCGTTCGATCAGGTGTATCTGCTGCGCCGCGTGCGCTATGCCGACGGCCGCGCCATCTGCTATTGCGAGAACCACTGTCTGCCGCAGCGGGTACCGGAACTGCTCCGCCACGATCTCAACGGCAGCTTGACCGAGGTTTATCAGCAGCATTACGATTTGATTTACAGCAACATGCACCTGTCGTTCTACCCGACCGCCCTGCCTTACCGCGCCGCCAACGCGCTCGGCGCCATGGTCGGTCTGCCCGCCTTATTGCTGCGCCGCTTGAATTACGATCAGCACGGCCGCATTCTCGATTTCGATATCGAATACTGGCGCCACGACAGCCTGCGCATCGAGGTCGATACGCTTTAACCCCCAGCATGACGGGGCTGTGCCTGCCGCCCCCGTTTCTCTCCCACGCCCAATCCCCGTTGCCGGCAAATATATTTTGCCGCTTTCATTTGTTTGTCATATTCGCCGATTAGCTTGGCCGCATATCTGGTGTATACCAGTTTCGCATTAACCCGCAACAGTGAGGCTGAAGCTATGAAACTTTCTCGTCTGGTCGTGATGACTGCCATCGCACTCGGCGCCGCGCCGGCCTGGGCCGCCGACGCGGTGGTGACCGTCTACTCCGCCGATGGCCTGCACGACGGCGATCACAGCTGGTATCAAACCCAGTTCGACGCCTTCACTCAGGCAACCGGGGTCAAGGTGCAGTACGTCGAAGGCGGTTCCGGCGCCATCGTCGAGCGGCTGTCGAAAGAGCGCAGCAACCCGCAGGCCGACGTGCTGGTGACGCTGCCGCCGTTCATCCAGCGCGCCGCCGCGGAAAAACTGCTGCAGGATTTCACCCCGCAGGATGCGGCGCAGATCGCCGGCGCCCAGCCGCAGTTCGTGCCGCTGGTGAACAACTACCTGAGCTTCATCTATAACGCCAAACTGTTGCCGCAGGCGCCCGCCAGCTATCAACAGCTGCTGGACGCGCAGTTCCGCAACAAGCTGCAGTACTCCACGCCGGGCCAGGCGGGTGACGGCACCGCGGTGATGCTGCAGGCGTTTCACAGCTTCGGCAGCAAAGACGCCGGTTTCGACTACCTCGGCAAGCTGCAGAGCAACAACGTCGGCCCTTCCGCTTCCACCGGCAAGCTGACCGCGCTGGTCAATAAAGGCGAGCTGCTGGTGGCCAACGGCGATCTGCAGATGAACCTGGCGCAGATGCGCAGCAACCCGAACGTGAAGGTGTTCTGGCCGGCCGGGCCGGACGGCAAGCGCAGCACGCTGGTGCTGCCTTACTATGTCGGCCTGGTGCAAGGCGCGCCGCAAAGCGCCAATGGCAAAAAGCTGATCGACTTCCTGCTGAGCAAAGAAGCGCAGAGCAGCGTCAGCGCCATTTCCTACGGCATGCCGGTGCGTAAGGACGTCACCCCGACCGACGATAACTTCAAGCAGTCGCAGGCGGCGCTGAAAGGCGTGGACATCTGGGCGCCGGACTGGAATCAGGTGGTGAGCAGCCTGTCCGCCGATATCTCCCGCTGGCACCAGGTGACCGAATGACGCTGACGATGCCTTCTACCCTCTCTTCCCGCGCCGAGGCGCGGGATAGTAGCCAAGACATCGCCGGGCCGTCGGGCATTCAGCTCGATCGCGTCAGCGTGTCGTATCGCGGCACCGAGGTGCTGAAACCCTTGACGCTCACCATCGCCCCCGGCGAAGTGCTGGCGCTGATCGGCCCCTCCGGTTCGGGCAAAACCACCGTGCTGCGGGCGATCGCCGGATTCGTGCAGCCGTCCGCCGGGCGTATTGCCATCGGTGACGTCGATGTCACCGACGTGCCGCCTTATGAGCGCGGCCTGGGCATGGTGGTACAGAACTACGCGCTGTTTCCGCATATGCGCGTCGAAGACAATGTGGCGTTCGGCCTGCGCGCCCAGGGCAAGCCGCGCGGCCTCACCGCCGAGCGCGTCGAAGAGGCGTTGGCCATCGTCGGCATGTCCGCCTACGCCAAGCGCTATCCCAGCCAGCTTTCCGGCGGCCAGCAGCAGCGGGTGGCTATCGCTCGCGCCATCGCGGTGCGCCCCAAAGTGCTGTTACTGGATGAGCCGCTGTCGGCGCTGGACGCGCAAATTCGCCACAGCATGGTGGAAGAGATCGCCCGCCTGCACCGCGAGCTGCCTGACCTGACCATCCTGTACGTCACCCACGATCAGGGCGAAGCGCTGACGCTGGCGGACAAGATCGGCATCATGCGCGACGGCCACCTGATCGCCCACGGCGAGACCCGCGCGCTTTACCATCATCCCACGAACCGCTTCGCCGCCGAGTTCCTCGGCCGCGCCAACCTGCTGCCGGCCACCGCGCTGGAGACCACTACCGGGCAAGGCATGACCACCGTCAGCTGCGCCGGCAAAGTGATCGGCTGTTTCACCTACGGCGCACAACGCGGCTTCGACAAGCTGCTGTGCATCCGGCCGCAGCATATTGCGCTCGATGCCGACGCCCAGCGCAGCAACAACCTCATCGGCACGCTGCGCGATATTCACTGGCAGGGGGAACTGACGCACCTGCAGTTCGACGTTCAAGGCCATCCTCTGCGCGTGGTCACCACCCATCGCAGCCGGATGCCGCAGATCGGCGAACGCGTGCCGCTCTATTTCGCCCCCGACGATGCGGTACTGATCGAGGACTGACATGATCGACTCTACGCTTATTCGCCCGGCCCTGCGGCTGCGTTTCCCGCGCCGCCTGTGGATCCTGCTGCCGCTGCTGGTGCTGGCGACGCTGTTTTTCTACCCGTTGGCGCTGATCGTCAAACAGGCATTTACCGACGATCAGGGGCTGTTCAGCGCCGCCGCGCTGCAACAGGTGTTCGAATCCCGCCGCTTTGTCGGCGCCCTGCTCAACACGCTGCAGATTGCGCTGCTGGCGACGCTGGGCTGCCTGGTGCTCGGCACCCTGCTGTCGCTGCTGCTGGTGTTCACGCCGTTCCCCGGCAGCCGACCGATCGCCCGGGTGATCGATACCTTTATCGCCATGCCGACCTTCCTGATCACGCTGGCCTTCACCTTTATCTACGGCTCCGCCGGCCTGCTGAACGGCACGCTGATGGCGACCTTCGGTTTCACCCTGCCGCCGGTAGACTTTCTTTACTCCATCTGGGGGGTGATCCTGGCGGAAATCACCGTATTTACGCCGCTGGTGATGCGCCCGCTGATGGCGGCATTGTCGCAGATCGATCGCAGCCAGCTCGAGGCCGCCAGCATCCTCGGCGCCCGGCCGGGGCGCGTGGTGCGCCAGGTGATTTTGCCGGCCGCGCTGCCGGCCTTGCTGGCCGGCGGCAGCCTGTGCCTGTTGTTGACCACCAATGAGTTCGGCATCGTGCTGTTTATCGGCGCCAAGGGCGTCACCACGCTGCCGATGATGGTCTACTCCAAAGCGATTCTGGAGTCGGATTACGCCGTCGCCTGCACGATCGCCGTCGTGAATATCGCGCTGTCGCTTGGGCTGTTCTCCCTTTACCGCTACGCCGCGGCGCGCGCCGGGCTGAGGAACTGACAATGTTGATTTGGTCCCGCACCGGACGCACCCTGACCTGCACGTTGACGATCACGCTGTTCGCCCTGTTCTTCTGCCTGCCGCTGGCGGTGATCCTGATGTCCAGCCTCAGTGAGCAGTGGAACGGCGTGCTGCCGAGCGGTTTCACCCTCAACCACTTCCGCCAAGCGTTCAGCGGCGCCTCCTGGGACGCGCTGGTCGCCAGCCTGGCTATCGGTTTCAGCGCCAGCCTGTTCGCGCTGCTGTGCGGTACCTGGGCGGCGCTGGCGCTGCGCCACGTGCCTGAACGCGGCCGACAGCTGCTGGGCACGCTGTTTTTCATTCCCAGCGCGGTGCCTTCGGTCTCTATCGGTTTGGGGATGCTGGTGGCGTTCAGCCAGGGGCCGCTGCAGATGAACGGCACCTTCCTGATCGTGCCCGCCGCTCACTTCGTGCTGATTTCCGCCTTTACCTTCGGCAACGTGATGGCCGGGCTAACCCGGCTACCTGGCGACTACGAGAACGTCGCCGCCAGCCTGGGCGCGTCGCCGCTGTTTCGCCTGCGCCACGTCACCCTACCGATGATCGCCCCCTATATGATCTCCGCCTTCGCGCTCAGCCTGTCGCTGTCGATGGGGGAGCTGGGCGCGACCATGATGATCTACCCGCCGAGTTGGGCAACGCTGCCGGTCACCATTTTTAGCCTGACCGATCGCGGCAGCATCGCCAACGGCGCGACGCTGACCATGATCCTGGTGGCGGCCACGCTGTTGCTGATGTTAGTACTGGAGCGGATTGCTCAGCGGCTGACGCCGGGCGCAAAATAGCAACAAGGCGCTGCCATGGCGGCGCCTTGTTCTTCGAAGCGAAGGGTCAGAACGGGTAGTCGTGATAGCCCTGCTGTTCGGAAATGCGTCGGGCGGCGACGTGCAGCAACGCCACATACTCCTCCCGCGCCGCTTCGGAAAAGCGCAGCGTCGGGAAAGAGATGCTCAGCCCGGCGATCGCTACCCCGAACCTGTCAAAGACCGGTACCGCGATGCAGCGGATCCCCGCTTCTTGCTCTTCGGCATCTTCGCCGTATCCCTGCGCTCGAACCCGATCCAGCACCGGCAACAGTTCGGCGGCGCTGGCCAACGTATGTTCGGTGCTGCGGGTAAACTCAATCTGCGACAGGATCTGCGCCACCTCATCCCGCTCGCGCCAGGCCAGCAGCACTTTACCGATGGCGGTGCTGTGCAGCGGGTTGCGGCGACCGATGCGCGAATACATACGCAGGTTATACATCGCGTCGATCTTGTGGATGTAGACGATGCCATCTTCGTCCAGAGCGCCGAGGTGGATGGTCTCGCGGGTAAGATTCGACAATTCGCGCATCTGCACGTCGGCGCTGCGGATCAGATCGACGTTCTGCAACGATTTGGCGCCTAGCTCGAACAGCTTGAGCGTCAGCGCATACTTTTCCGTCTCGCCCTCCTGTGAAACGTAGCCCAGCGCTTTCATGGTCTGCAGAAAACGGTAGACAGTGCTTTTAGACATCATCACCCGCTGGGACAGTTCGGTAATGCCAATCTCGCGCTCATCGCCGAGCGCCTGCAAAATGCCGAACACTTTCATCACGGATGAGACGGCATCCGGTTGCTTGTCTGAATCTGCGTTAGCCATGGTGCATACCCTACTTAACGGTTTTGTTTCAGGAAATTTAAACAAGGGTTTCAGTATAATCGGAACAGATCGCAGCGCGCAACGCAGCTGAGCGCTAAGCAATTGAAGCCAAATGGATAACCGTTGGCCCGCTCACCGCCGTTTACAATTAAGCGGACAAGGGGCATGCAATCACGGGCGAATATGATTAGCATGATAATACTCCCCTGAATAAATACCGCTGAGACCAACATGCGTCCTTGTTCCGACGGCCTCCCCGTCCCGCAACGCTATGGGGCGATCCTCGCCATCGCCCTCGGCATTACCGTATCCGTGCTCGACGGCGCGATAGCCAACGTGGCGCTGCCCACCATCGCTCGCGATCTCAACGCCAGCCCGGCCAGTTCCATTTGGGTGGTCAACGCCTATCAGTTGGCGATCACCGTCTCTCTGCTGTCGCTGGCGTCGCTCGGCGATCTGGTCGGCTACCGCCGTATCTACCAGGCCGGGTTGCTGGTGTTCAGCATCACCTCACTGTTCTGCGCCCTGTCCGACTCGCTGCTCACGCTGACCATCGCCCGCGTGCTGCAAGGCTTTGGCGCCGCCGCTATCATGAGCGTCAACACCGCGCTGATCCGCATCATCTATCCGCAGCGTTTTCTCGGCCGCGGCATGGGCATCAACTCGTTGATCGTCGCCTGCTCCTCGGCGGCCGGGCCAACGGTGGCGGCGGCGATCCTGTCGGTCGCATCCTGGCAATGGCTGTTCGCCATCAACCTGCCGATCGGCATCGTCGCGCTGCTGCTGGGGATGAAATTCCTGCCGGCCAACGGCCAAAAAAGCGATAACCGCCGTTTCGATCCCACCAGCGCCGTGCTGAACGCGTTGACCTTCGGCCTGCTGATCACCGCCATCAGCGGTTTCGCCCAGGGCCAAAGCCTGACGCTGATCTTCAGCGAGATCGCGGCGCTGCTGGCGATTGGCGCGGTGTTCGTGCGCCGTCAGCTGCGCCAGGAATTCCCGCTGCTGCCGGTCGACCTGCTGCGCATCCCGATCTTCGCCCTGTCGATGGGCACCTCAATCTGCTCGTTTGCTGCGCAAATGCTGGCGATGGTGTCGCTGCCGTTCTTCCTGCAAAGCGCATTGGGTCGTGACGAAGTGGCAACCGGGTTGCTGCTGACGCCGTGGCCACTGGCGATCGTGGTGATGGCGCCGATCGCCGGCCGGCTGGTGGAGCGCGTGCACGCCGGCCTGCTGGGCTGTATTGGGCTGGCGGTGTTCGCGCTCGGGCTGTTCTCGCTGGCGCTGCTGCCCGCGGCACCGTCGGATGGGGACATTATCTGGCGCATGGTGCTGTGCGGCGCCGGCTTCGGCCTGTTCCAGTCGCCCAACAACCACACCATCATCTCCGCCGCGCCGCGCAACCGCAGCGGCGGCGCCAGCGGCATGCTGGGCACCGCGCGCCTGCTGGGGCAAACCTCGGGGGCCGCGCTGGTGGCGCTGATGTTCAACCTGTTCCCCACCTCCGGCACCCACGCTTCGCTGATCCTGGCCGGCGTGTTCGCCACCCTGGCGGCGGCGGTCAGCAGCCTGCGCATCACCCAATCGACGGCGCAAACGGCGCAGCCAAGCCGCGAGGTGAAATAGCGGGCATAAACGAGCCGGGCTCCCATCGATTGTAAAACCGACGGGGCCAGCACTGACGGCCGGCCTGAGCCGGGCCGCGTCGGATGCAATGCCGTGAGCATTGCAGGCCAGGCGTCAGTCTCCGTGCCTCAAGGGGCTTCGGCCTTGTCGTAAACAGGCTAAATAGGCGTCGTCATCCGGATACCAGCCAACAATGCGTTGGCCGTCGTGATCCATCCCCTCGAAGGCTTTCAGTAGGCCGGGGGTGAACATGCGCTTTATCAGATCTTCGGACTGCGCGCTGTCGATTCGACAGTCACAGCGCGTCTCTCCGTCAACCTGAACGAAGTTCTGCAACGACGCGAGACATCGCGCGTCGAGGTCGCCATGGACATGGATAAACTCCCCCGTTTCTACCAGGGTGAGCACGGTCAGGTCTCCCCCCACCACGAACGCGCTGTCGTTTCCTGAGCTGCAATAGGCATGGCGTATGCGGACATCGTCACGCACGACCAGTCCGCCCCAGCAAATCAGCGTATCCGCCTGCAGCCGCCCCAGCACGACAATGCCGCCGTCCTCTCGCTGCGGTGACACCGCCAGGCATCCCTCCACGATCACATCGCCGTCCACGATCAGGTAATCGTAATCGTGGCCGTCGTGCTCGTCGGGGAAAAACGCCGGCAGGCGCAGATCGCCTGAATGCCAGCGAATAGCCGGCGGTTCATCATCGTCATCATGCCGGTTCAACAATTCCGCAACCGCATCGGCGACACCGCCAGCCAATGCGGCCAGGCGCGCCGACACCTCATCATCGTTGAGTAAGGGAAGGTGGTTGATTTTCATAGGGCCTCAGGGACAAATGTCATTGCGCCAAAGCATATAACATGCGCATCCAAAGCCAAACAGGCGGTCGTGACCGAGCCCGATGCGGCTTGCCCTCTCACCGGGTGGACTGGCACCGTGCCGGCCCAGACCGAGAGGCCGAAAGACGCTGTTTGCAGGTGGGCTTCAGGGACTTCGGACGCTGCTGCACCGCGTTAACGCCCGTAAATTCTGGTAAAGCGCTTTACCCCATTCATCGCCGAATTTCATTGCTGAATCCGCCGCCGCTGAAAAAGCGGTTCAGGCATGCCATAAAAAAACCCCGGCAAGCCGAGGTTTTTCCTTTCATTCAGCCGATTACTTCAGGTACTGGCCGGAACGCAGCGCTTCGATACGCTTGTCGAGCGGCGGGTGCGACATGAACAGCTCGCTGAACGACTTGGATTTGCCGTTGATGCAGAACGCCATCATGCTGCCCGCTTCCTGCGGTTCGTAGCTGGTTTTCAGGCGCTGCAAGGCGGCGATCATCTTCTCGCGGCCTACCAGTTTGGCAGAGCCTGCGTCGGCATAGAACTCGCGGTGACGCGAGAACCACATGGTGATGATGCTCGCCAGGATGCCGAACACCAGTTCCAGCACCATCGACACGGCGAAGTAAATCATCGGGTTGCCGTTGCCTTCCCCTTCGCCATCACCGTCGCGGTTGCCGAGGAAACCGGCGGCGACCTGCGCGATCAGGCGTGAAATGAAGATGACAAAGGTGTTCACGATGCCCTGAATCAGGGTCATGGTCACCATATCGCCGTTGGCGACGTGGCTGATTTCGTGCGCGATGACCGCTTCCGCTTCGTCGCGGCTCATGCTCTGCAGCAGGCCGGTGCTGACGGCGACCAGCGAAGCGTCGCGGCGTGCGCCGGTAGCGAAGGCGTTGATGTCCGGCGCGTGGTAGATAGCGACCTGCGGCATGGCGATGCCCGCCTGCTGCGACTGACGGCGTACCGTTTCCAGCAGCCAGTTTTCTGTTTCGTTACGCGGTTGTTCAATCACTTCCCCGCCGACGGAGCGCAGCGCCATCCACTTGGACATCAGCAACGACACGAAAGCGCCGCCGAAGCCGAACAGACCGGCCATGATCATCAGGCCCTGAACGCTACTGGATTGGATTCCTGTCAGGCTGAGCACCAGCCCGAAAACCAACATCACCGCCAGGTTGGTGAGCAGGAACAGAGCTATACGCATCATAAATTGTTTACTTCCTCATAAATGTTAACAAAACGCTGTCTAAGATACCCTAGATCGTATGGGCATCCGTCACAGTTTCAAGAGTCGCGCGTCATTAACCTACTAAAAATACGAAACTTTACAAAAACGGCGCGCGACCGGGATTTGGCAAATTGTAAACGATTGTTGCGTAAGGCGTAGGGTTTTTTACCCTAAATTTGTCAGGCGATGCATCAGCCCACCTCCCTTCACCCTGCTGGGAAGCCGGCTTTCGCGTCGCCATAAAAAAACGCACCCGAAGGTGCGTTATATATCAATCTATCTAATTGATATTAGATGATTAAATAAATTTAAATGCCACATATTGCCCACATAGTTTTGTGGGCATGAAAAAACCCGCGCGCGGCGGGTTTGGGTTTTCCCTGGTGTTAGGGTTAGTTCTTTTTGCTGCTGAAGGTGGCCCGGATGAGCCTTATAATTTTGTTTGCGGCCCGGCGTATAACGCCCGGAGGCCTGCACTTGTCGCAATAATCAGACCCTGAATCACCACCATCAGACAGGTGGTAAAGCCATAGCCCGCACGTCTTACAAAAAATCATATCTATTCCTTGATACGAGGTCGCCAGGGTAATGGCGTAGAGTCTGTACGGTTTTTATCCTACTGAGATATCCCTTCACCATCCAATTGATTGCATAGATCAATAACATACAAATTGATCGCTCAAACCGATCGACTCGCTAATTATATCTGGCTGACGTAATCGCCCGCCCAGTCATTCCGCGGCCCTGCCCCCATGTCCCTGCGCGCCATTCTCGGCGCGATCCTGCCGAGATCTTTTCCGCAATAAATTGCAAAGTTCATGCTTGCTGGCAATTCGGCCACAACCCGCGCCACGCCTAGCGCGGACGACGATCACCCCACGCGGCGCAGGCCAGCGCCACGGCCGAAAGGATCCACGCGGAAAGCTACGGGATCCTTTTATAAACATGATGTTATCCAATCGGTTAGCCGGACGGCCCGCCCGCATTTTTGCAAAAGTCTGCAAAACCTTGCGCAGTTTGCAAAACCATTAACCCGCCAGAACCCCAGACAGGGCGCGGGCTGGCGCGGTGGTTTGCGGCGAAATTCTTTTGCAAAATTTTTATGATCCAAATTGTGCAGGCGGGTGCGGTGTAGCGCCGTTTCCGTCTGGTATGCGCTTCCGTATGCCTGCTGTGGATTCCGTGGCGGGGTGTGGTAATGCGAACGGGTTCAGCGCCATGCTGTGGCGTGGCGCAAGGTGAAAACGGCTTAGAGCGCGATACAGGCGGAATTATGGGAAGAATGCCCGGCCGGGGAGGTCAGGCAATGAAAGGGGCGTACTTTTTGCGGAGATCGTTAGTTTTCTCGCCGGTGGCGGCGATGGCTTCGCTGTTGGTCGGCGTGCCGGTGTTGCTGTGGGTATGCTGGGCCATCTGCTCGGCCAACTGGCTGAGCACGTCCAGGGTATCGGTCAGCAGGCTTAACACGTTCACTTCTTCGCTACCCAGCCGGATAGTGGGTGCAAGCAGTTCCTGCGCCGCGGCCACACTGCGCCGGATGCCCTGGATTTGCTCGGTGAGCGTGCCGCCTACCTTCAGGCTGTCATTCCGGCCAACATCGCCGATTCTGTCTTTGCTGCAGCGGCTGACCAGGTTTCCCGATGCGCCGACCGTGTAATCGCCGTCCGCCAGCTGCACCGCGGCCCCGGCCAGCAATTTGGCGGTACCCAGCACCGTGGTGGTGTCGTTAGCCTGCACCAGCGTGGTGCGCGCGGTCGTGGTGCGGTTCTCCTGATCGCTGGTGACACTTCGCTGGCTGCTGGATTCCTCGATCGCCTGATCGGTTTCCCGCTGCCAGGTGCCCGCCTGCGTCACGCGCTGGCTCACCCCGGCGCGCTGCTGCTGCAGCTGCTCACCGGGTTTGATATCCGGCAGCGCCTGGCCGTCCGCCAGGGTTTGGCGGATCAGCGGTTTATCCGGCCTGCCTTCGGCAAACCCGACCTCGACCAGCGCCCCTTCGGGCGGATACTGGAACAATCCCCCTTCGGCCCCGGCCATCGGTACCGGCAGCGGTACCGCGTTGTATACCGGGGTATCCGCTGCCGCTGCGCCGTTCTCGTCCAGTAGCTGCAGGTTTACCGCATAGCGTGGCCGGAACGGGTCGGACTGATCACCCAAAGCGGCGCTGTCAGTCGGCCCCATCACCCGCGCCAGGCGGGGCAGGTGCAGCCCGGCGCTGAGCTCGGGGTAAACCCTATCGATCTGCCGTTGCTCCGGGCTTTTCTGCGCCGGTTTTCCCTGGCTGTTGAGCGGTGTCCAGGTCAGCGTCATTTCGTCATCCTGGATCCGCACCTGCGTGACGCGCTGGCCGTTGACGATCACGCCGGGGCGAATCGCCGGGATAGCGGGCAGCGTGATGCTGTTACCACCGGCCGCGCTCTGAATAAATTCGGTGGGGATATCGACCGGCGCGCCAGCAAAGCGGGAATGGGCATAGCTGCCCACATAGACAGTGCCGTCAGGCAGCTGAAACCAGGTGTAATCCGCGATGCCAAAGGCACGGCCCAGATTCGCCAGCAGTTGGTAACCGCTGCCGCTGTGGGTGAAATGCGGGATCGGCTTGTCGGTATAATCGGCGTTATCCGGCAGCGAAAACACCATATCGGTATGCCGGGCAACGTCGGCAACCACATCGCGCAATGTCGGGTGCTGCAGCGATACCGGCCAATGACCATCAAACACGCCGACCAGCTCGCGCACAAAAATACGCTGTGCGCCGTTCTCTGCCGGGCTGCTGCGTTCAACAAACCCCGTAAACCAGCGGTAAACCGTCTCGTCATACCCCATATCGAGGCGCACCAGTTGGCCGGTGGTGTCGGCAGTGGTCAACGCGGTGATAAAGCCGCGGCCGCACCCGGCCAGCTCAAGCAAAACATGCTGTGAGGCTACCGGCACGGCATCGGTGCCGATGCGCAGCGTGATAACCGGTTTCACTGTTCACCCCCTGCCGGGCCTATGGCCGTATCAATTTTTTTGAGCACGCCCTCAAACCATGACAGCTTTTCGGGGGATTCCTCGGCGCTGCCTGTGCCGCCCGCCGTCTGCGCGGTCGCCTTGCCGCCGCCAGCGGCCGCGGCCTGCATCGCCTTGCGTTCGGCGACGCTGAAATATTCTTTCAGGGTGAAATTCACCAGCCAGGCCATGCGGTCAGTTTGCGGCGCGGCGTCCACGTTGCCGGAAAAAGTCGCCTCACGAAACTTTATAGCCTGCGCGACTTCGTGGGCCACACGGTAACGTTTCATGCCGCCGCTGGCGTTCTTGGCCTCCGCCAGCGCAAACAGGCGCGTTAGCTGCGCCTTGTCCTCGAACGGTATCAGCCCGGATACGCGCAGCTCCTTGCCTTTTACCCCCTGCTCAGCATTGGCGGTGCTGCTGGCCTGCCCGGACTGGTCTTTGTCCTGGATCTGCATCGACGGCGTGACAAGGATGTTTTTCATCAAAATGGCTTCGCCATCCAGCGCCAGGACGATAATTTGCGTCATAACTCCCCCAACATTGCACGCAATGGCGCGAGATCGTCACCGACGAACATCAGCGCCAGCGTAAACACCCGATCGGCCTCCGGCACATCTTCACGCATCATCCTGGCGGCCTTCTGCGTGTCGCCGACGGCGGAAACCGCCCACACGTCCACGCTTCCGGCCTGCAGCTGCGCCAGCCCCTCTTTTGCCGCCTCCAACAACGTGGCGCGGCTCTGGGCAAACTCAGCCAAGGCGGCGGTGATGCCTTCCGGGGTGCTGGGTGCCGCAGCGTCTGCAATCGCCTGGATCAGCGACTGCGCGCCAGTGGCCTGGCGGGTGGTGCTGACCGACAGCGATACGGCGGGCGGCAGTCCAGCGGCGACCGCAGGCAACTGCATACGGCTGGTTGCCAGACTGATCGCCGCCGTGGCCCGGCGCTGTACCTGCGTCAACGGGGCAATCGGGAACACTTCGGCGGCGGTGGCCAGCAATGTGACAAATGCCGCCAGCGTCGGCGCTGTCAGCATAATTACGGTCACATCCTGGCGCACTGATGCACCGGCCAGTCGGCTGACCAGGTAGTTAACAGCATTCGGCGGGCTCAGGTAAAAACCGGAGTCCTCTTCCTGGCCCAGCCCAAACACCCACGGATGCGCCACCACAGTGGAACAGGTAACCCCCTGCAGGTTTTCCGGGATATGCAGGCGTTTTTTCTCCCACATATCAGGCAACCCGCATCCAGCCACGCACATGGACATAGGCGTTTTGAACAGAAAACGCCTCAGTGCCGCCGTCTCTCCCTGTAACCAATCCCTGGCTGACAACCCCTTGGCTGGCGTCAACGCTATAGCGGTTCGATGTGCCACCATCCAGTGCAGTGTTAGACGGGTACGCCTTCAGACCATGATCGTGAGGTGGGATATGCTGCGCCCCCAAGGTCACCTCGTTGTTACCGCCGGTGCCCAGAAGGTCATAACCCAGTGCCAGCACGCGGCCGTCAAAGGTACCGGTGATATCCTGCCAATCCGTGCCAGGGTAATCCGCGCGCGGATCGGCGTCATTGCCCAGCAACATCACATAGCCCACCGGGAACGGGCAGTAGACTTTTACCCATTCTTGTGTTGCAAATGTGCCTGCTTTGCTGCGGATACTGCCGTTATAGGGGTTGAAGTCCCATGCGCAATCTACATCGCTATCACCACGAGCATGGATAGTTGGGTGCGCGTGTTCGTTATTTGCAGGCATCAGGTAACCGTAGCTGACCGCCGTCGGGTAGCCTTGCGCCTTGCGTGTTGATGTTCCCTTGGCAATAGGAACAAAAATACCGCCGATATTCACCGGCCATTGCCAATTAGGCTGGAAGAAAGGGGCCTGAGTGCTTAACTGGTCAGCATACGAGCCCGCGCCGGTCGGCATGGCTTCCGGCGTACTAGCAAACGACGGGGAAATAAGTTGACCGGTGGCCGTGTCACCCGCTTTTTGTAAAAAATGCTGATCCGACTCTTCGTTACTGCGAATGTCCAAATTTTTACGGGCGGCATCCTGCGCCTCAACGCCTGCAGCCGCAATTTCAGACAGATTATTGTCCACCTGCAGGAATCGGGTGTCGGCTTCATCTTTGGTGTAAACGTCCAGCTCTTCCACTTCTTTTTCCAGCGCATCCAGCGGGAACGGCTTCCGCTCGTCGGTCACGGTGGTGCTGTCACGTCGCGCAATGCGGGTGACATGGTGCTGGTAGCCCTGGGCATCAACGTAGTTTTCCAGCGTGTCGGCCGCGCGCAGGGTGAAACCATTGGCCCAGGCTCCAGTTACTGTGCCTTGCCAACTGATATCAACCCACACCCCTGTTTTCGACGTCACATCGAGCACCTGGGCTTTTTCCAGCACGGCGCGCAGGCCAGCCACATACCCCAGACCAGGGGCCACGGTGGCCGTGGTACCGGTCACGCTGACCTTGAAACCGTCGCCACGGAAAGCGGCGTCACCGTAATAATCCACGTTCGCCAGGCGACGGGATTCGTCCATGCTCTGCAGCCGGGCGCTGTAGTCGATCTGCCAAGTTTCCGGGGTGACGGTGATCTGCGTCGCCGCTGCCGCCCCATCGAACTGCATCGACAGGTTGCGGATCAGGCTGTTGCCCTGCTGGCCGTTCTCGGTCTTGGTTTTCGACTGGGTGGCCGTATGCACAATCATCAGCACCGTGCCGGTGGCGCTGTCGACCAGGCCCACCCAATTGTATTCCCAGTTGCCGATCGTGGTATCCAGCACCACGGAATACACTACGGCGTTTTCATTCAGCGCGCCAAACTGGGTAATGTCCGTCTTAGACTTAATTTGCCCGGCCTCGGGCATACCCTCGTCACGGTCGATCTCCGCGTTTTCATCCTGGCCGGGGATGAGGGCAAAAATCATCTGATCAGGCCGCGCAGGCTCACCCGCAACGGTCTTATCGATCAGCCAACGCTCAAATGCCTTTGTAACAATGCTTTGCGACATATTCGGCCCCTTAATACCAGTACGTCAGTGAGTATTTAGGTTCATATTGAATACCCTCAACCAACCCAAGCGGACTATATTTGCCTGAGTCCAAATCAAGTACCTGTGCAGCTTCACCAAAGACCAATAACACGATGATGACTTGCGGGGCCGTTCTGGAAGACTTGTACTGCACATGCAGGTTAAACGGCAGCATTTCCCCACCCGCAGAGCAAGGCACCGCCTGCAATACACAATTGAAAGGCGGGCGGCTATCCTTCGCCGCTTTGTCTAGTTCAAGGGTAGTTTTCCAATACTCACAGATGCCCATATGACCGTGAGCACTTGCGGCCCCCAGATCAGGGCCGTAGTTAGATGACCAGTTACCACCCTTTACGGCCCAGTTTGCCAACCCGTTTACGCCATCTTTGCCGTCGGTACCATCCTTGCCGGGTGGCCCTGGCGGCATCATTGCAGCAAACTGCTGTACCGTCGCGCTCAGGCTTTCCATCTCACCATTACTTTGTTTTTGGCTGATCGCTAAAATATCGTCGGCCTTTAACTCTGTTGCCTGTGTTAGGCCGCTAAAGCTAATTTCTTCGCTCATGTCATACCTTACTTTTTCCGCTGGCTAGCGCGCTCAGCTATCAATCGCATCCCTTTTTCAGTGATGAACCTCTCTCCCTGCTCAGTCAAAAAACCAACACCAGGTGTGAGATCAATTACCGCCGAGGTGCAATATCTATCGGGATTTGTAATACCCAGATTTTGGCCTTTCCCGAACTGTAAACTGATAGCTATATGAGTTTCCTCAGGGTGAGGCCAGCCAGGGGTATCCGTTACATACAAATGACGGGTAGTGTTATCTTGCAGCCATCCATATACCCCCATGTCACCCCACTCATTCCACAGTGCACCGTTGCCTCGTGGGGCATACTCATTGCTTTTTAGTGACAACTCCGTTGCATGTGGCCAACGCCCATTATTTGCAGCCAAAAACGCGGGCATGTCGGTTTGATACATACGCTCAGGAGTTGGTATAAGGAAAATATTGGGGCGGATATCATGGGTAACTACACGCCCCAAACCGTCGATCCCCGTAACACTAACGGGGCCAATTCCGGTTATCGTTACCAGGCATCCCTTAGCAATTGGCGCACTCACCAAATTGTCCAAAGCGACAACGGTTGCATGGCCTCCAACAGACCACGTCACCCCGCCAACAGCCCCTTGCGCTTCAATCACATAATTTGCGTTTGTAAAGCTGGTCACTGGCCTGAAATCGCTTGTCATCCAGCCATTAATATGAAAGCGGACGATCTCGAACGTCGGCGCAAAAACAGCACTGTGATAACCAGCGTCCAGGTCAAACCGACCAGGCCGCACGCTAACAGTGTTCTGGTTGAGCACGTCGAAGAAATACCGGCGACAGGTGCGGCCGTACTGGCGCACCAGGTTCATCATCAGCACGTTATCGCGGCTCAACTGCTCATCGTTGATGCGCAGTAAGATGACGTCCCAATCAAACCATAGCTGGCGCTCCAGCTGCTGCACCTGGCCGATCTCGAGCCGCTCGAATATCCGCGCAAATCCTGCCAGGCTCCCGGCGTCCAGGGCGTTGACAAAAGCGTGTTTCACCCGCAGGCGGAACAGCGCCAGCGACTCGCCGGGGAATCGGTTGATATCACGCTGGTACGCCAGCAAGCTCAGTAACTGCTCGTCGCAGGTATCAACGTCGATTTGCGCAAGCGGGAACGTCAGCCACCCGTATACCCGCTCCCACCAAATTTTTGAGGCGTGCGCCAGGGTGAGCGGCTCGCCCTTGTTCATCCAGACCGGCAGGTTGATATCAGGAAATTTACTCATCCACAGGAACCATGCTTAGTGTGCGCAGTCGCGGCACGTCCAACCCGCTGAGAATGTCCCCCAGGGAAAACTCAAGGGATTCGATATCGGGGAAGGCGTCGTGTAACTCTTCGCCCAGGCGCGACATAGAGAAGCGGCTGAACGGCCAGGTCTTCGCGACGTCATAATCGGTATTTTCGCGGAATGCGCAGCGCACCAGGTTACCGGCATTGCGCAACAACGTAGCCGTCTGCTCGTCGGTCAGATGACTGCTGGCGTACAGATGCACTGTGATCGTGAGGTCGTGCGAGGTTTCCGGTAGCGGCAGGCACAACACATCATCGCCGTGGCCGTGGTTGCCCTGCGTCATGACGTAATCATTCACCATGTCAATAAACGGCTGACTGGCTATGCCGGAGTCCAGCAGCAGGTAAACGTTGGCCGTGCCCGGCCCACGCGGCGCGTCGTGTTCAAAGAAAATGCGGTCGGTGTTGAGCCCAGCCAGGCCGGAGATCATGCCGCGATACACCGCATCAATGTGATATTGCCCGACGAGATTAAACTGGTTTTTCACCCGGTCGCGCAGGTCGTCGTCAGACTCCGTATCAGCGCCCGGTTGGGTTAACCAATCGTCCTCATTCACGGCGCTGGCGATGCCGTCGACTGCCACCGGCAAAATTCGGTAGTACCCCGGTGCCAGGTTAAACCCGCTGCCCTCCAGTTCGGCCACCACCGGCGCCAGCGCGCTGGCCGTTCCTGGGGCGATGGTGACGTCGGCAGTGGTCAGCAGCCGGTAAATGGTGCCGTTGATGCGCTCGGTCTGGATAACGGTACCCACCGGCACCGTGATTTCCCGCCCGGCATCCGCTTTGGTGAAGCGGATGGCTCCGACAGCGGCGGTGGCGTCCTTTCGCGCCAGGTTGACCGCCCAGGCGAACAGGTCAACGAACGTGCCCCCGGCGGTCGCCAGGAACAGGTTTTTCATCACCGTATTAACCAGGGCGTCCTTGAGCCAAAGCACCGGCGCGGTAACAATGGCCGTAATCAGACGCCAGAACGGCGACATACGCGAGGTATTCGTGATTAGACCTTCTACGCGCACGATGGCGTTAAACTCATCGCGAATCTGGGCCTCCGTCGTCGGCATGCCCTGATCGGCCAAAATGGCTTCATAGTCTGGATTAGGCTTGCTGTTCATCTGTCCCCAATTTATCCATCAGTGATATCGGCCCGAAATCGTAGGTGTCGGCCGCAATGAAGTAGTCACCGTTGCGGCCGTCGGCGATGCTGACGGTACCCGGTACAATCCGATCGTCGGATTCAACCAGTAATTCCATCTGCATCATGATGTCGGCACGCAGCACCGGGCTGCGCTCGGCGATCAGCTCTTTGACGATGCCGGACTCAATAATCATGTGAACCACGTCCTGCGCGATGCTGACGCGGTTGTTGCAAAGCTTCGGCTCGTTGCCTGAGTCCAGCGTAAAATTACGATCGGTGATCAGCAGGTCGATGTATTTCGGTTCGGTGTTCATCCGGCTGCCAGCTCCCGCGACTCCATCAGCGCGTCAAAGGTTTCCCCGTTCTGCGGGTAGATATTCACCTGTCCAATCTTCCGGCTGTTGTCCGTGACTTTGCTCTGGCCACCGCTGGTAATGGTCTTGCTAATGCCGCCGCGTTCCAGCTGCGGCGCATTCAACCCGGCCGGGCCAGCCAGCCCCAACACGTCCGGCGCGGCGTCGCCGACCGGTTTAAGGTCGATATCAACGCCGGGGATCATGTTCAACTTGCTGACAATCCAGTTGTAGGTCTTGCCGAATGACTGGATCAGCCAATCCCACAGGCCGCTGAACACTTTGCCGATGGCGTCGACAAACCCCAGAAATGCCTCAACCGGCGACGTCCCGCCAAAATAATCGACCACTTTTCCCCAGCCGACCTTAATCAGCCGCCAGACAGCACCGAACACGGCCCCCACTACGGTGGCAATCTGCATCACCCATTGAAACGCCTGGGTGTCCATCAGCGCCGCTTTGAGCTCGTCCCAGTGCTGCACGGCATACCAGATGCCCGCCGCCAGCGCGGCCACGGCCACAATCACCAGGGTGATCGGGCTCATCAGGATTTGCATGCCGACGGCGGCAAACATCGTCGCTATACCATAAGCACGCATGGCGACAGATGCCGCCATCAGCCCGGCACGCTGCAGCAGCGCCGCCGCGGTAGACACACGCCAGGCCATCGTCACCGCCAGCAGCGTGACGCGCAGCACCCGCATGGTGGCGCTGTACGCAATCGCGGCAATGCGCGCAATCTGCAGCGCACGGGCCTTCAGGTTGATAACCCACCACAACGCCCGCGCGGCAATGGTCGCGGCTTTCCAGATGCCGGTCAGCCCCATCCAGACAAATTTTGATACCCCAACCACTATATTCGCGGCAGCACCTGCCGCCCCCAGCGCCAGGGTGACCAGCGTGATGTAACCAATCCAGCGGGCAATATTCGGGAACATGTCCAGCCACTTGGCAAACTGGGTACCGGCATTGATGGCGTAATCGATCATCGGTTGAATTGCGGGGATCAGGCGCATGCCGATAGACACGCGGACGCGCTCCCAGACTTTATCCACCCGTTCCCAGATGTTCGCCATCTTCGCCGCCATTTCCGTGGCCTTGTCCAGCCCCTGGGTGTTGCCCATGTCGCGCATGTGTTTGCGCAGGGCGTCCGCCTGGCCCCAAGCGGCGGTCAGTGCCTGGGCACCCTCGCCAAATGCTTTATTGAGCGTGGCCTGGGCTTTTACGTTGCCTTCGATGGTGTCGCCAAATTTGGCCTGCAGCTTCTGCAGAATGTCAGGGAACTGCAGCAACTTGCCCTGAGCGTCGGTAAAGCCCATGCCCAGCTGTTTGCCCCCCTCAACGGCGCTTTTCAGGAATGAATCGTAGATGCCTCCGGCCTCGGTGCCCTGGGTCTTGCTCAACAGCCCCAGCACGGCCAATTGTTCGTCCATGCCCGCGCCATATTGGGTGCCAGTGCCCTTGCTGGACTTCACCAGCTCGCGGATCTCGTCCAGGCTGGTGCCGAAATTCTTCACCATGTATGCGCCTTTCGACGCCATCATGTCGGCAAACGGCACGTTACCCATCGCGCGCACGGTCGATCGGTAGTTGTTCGCCATCTCGCTCATGTACCCCGCCGCTTGTTCAGCGCTGGATTTACTCGCCACCGCAAGGGTGTTGATCGCCATCGCGGCGCGAGGTAACTCACTGTCGGCCAGCCCGGCCAGCTCACTCTTGATGATGGTACCGGAGGCGATAAACTCCGCCGCCGACTTGCCGTAAGCGGTGCTGAAGCGCTGGGCCGATTTGTACATTTTTTCCAGGGAGTCTTCGCCGACGCCGCGGGTGGAGAGCTCGTTAAGCGCCTGCTGCACCTCGTTGGCCGGGCCCAGCAGCCCCTTAACACCCTGGACAACACCCCACAAACCGGCCGCGCCGGTCGCAACCTGTTTAAAGGCGTCGCCGGACTTTTTGGCGAAACTCTCAACCGACTTTTGCGCCTGCCCTAACGGGGCGCTCAGGTTGTTTTTGAGGCTCAACAAAAAGGCCAATTCTTTCATGTGGGTTATGTCCTGCTGCCGCTGAAGGCAAAGGCGATGCCCGCCGCGACGCTGTTAATATTACTTTCGTGGAAATACTCGGCCAGCCAGAGGGCGCGGGCCAGGTTCATGCTGCTATCGCCCCGATCGGCCTCGTCGTCGTGGTCTGACGGTGAGGGCAGATAATGACGCCGTAGCGTCACCATCTGTTCGTAGTTACTGGCCCGAATGTGCTCGACTAACTGGCCTATTCCTTTACTTCAATCTCGACCGTCGGCGCGAATACCTTATTAATCTTCTCGGCGATTTGTGCGCCAAGGCCAGGCGTAAGCAACAGCGTTGCCAGCGCGTCGCGGTACTCAGGTACAACGATGCGTTTCAGGTAGGTGGCAACAGCCCCCACGACGTCTTCGGCGCGCGCCGACTCATTCAGGCATTTGTTGTACGCCTGCAGCGTCGGGGCAAATTTCACATCAACGCCGCCGATGCCCAGGGTAATGATGCCGCTATTTTCTTTGCTCATGGGTTACATCCCTTCTTTGTTGAATTTCAGTCACTAACTGGTTATGCCTGGCAGCGCAGAACACATACAGGCTGCTGTACTGCCGCAGCGCCTGGTCAAAATCACTTCCCGTTGGCCCCGCCAGGCGCGGCAGGTTTTCCGGGCAGCGTGCCGTCAGGTTTGCCTGATAGGGTTCGCTCGGCCTGGCCAACACTGTTGTTGAACAGCCGCACATACTCGTCAGTAGCGCAAACGTTGCGAAACACCGGCTTAATGGTTTCGGTATGAATGACGCGCTCCGTGTGGATTTCATTGCCGTGCAATTCCTGTAATTTGGCCTCCAGCCGCTGGGCCGACTCAGAGGAAACACCCTGGATCAGCCCGCGCAGCTCGTCGCGGAACTCGGCCCGGCGCTCTTCCTCCTCGCCCGTGGTGACCGTCACAAACCAGCCCCCGGCGGCAATGCCGCTCAGAAACACCCCAACCAGGCGCGAGATCATTACCTAACCCCTTCATGCTCAAGGCTGAAGTGATTGCCGTCCGGGCGAGAAAACCGCCCGCCCCAGGAGCCGCCGAGGGATTCCCAATACTCGCCCAGCGGCAGGTATGCGGCGCTGTCGGTCTGGTACACCCCATCAATAAACAGGTTGAAGTCAACGGCCAGGCGTAGGGTGTGCAGGCTGTTGCGGATGCCGGTACCCTTCTTGGCATTCAGCGCGGCTTGCTCCGGCGTGCGGTACGCTTCGCCAAATGTCAGCCGCATACCGTGGTCACCGGCAAAAGTGATCAGTTGGGCAATCAGTTGGGTGAACAGCTGTTGTTTTTCGCTCAATTTCATGATTTATCAGCCCCTTTCGTTTTCGACTCGATATAGCGTTTGAGCATTGACTCAATCACCGTGTGCCCCAAAATCCCCAACGCCGCCGACACGGCCACCAGGGCCAGCTCGTCAATATCGGGAAATCGGATCAGGATCACCCCTGCAATCAGCGATACAGCGGAGCCCAGCACCATGCGGCCCAGCACCAGCCGGAGGGTCAGCCTGGCGTCATCGACCAGCACCTTGCCCAACCCGATGACGGCCCCGAGCAGCAGCAGCTTTAAAAACGTGCTTTCTCCGTTCGGCATAGCTCACCCAATCAGATCGCGGACGTCGTTTTCCGACAGGATCGGCACGCCATCGACGTGAACAAAGTCCGGGCTGGTGACCAAATATTTCACCTTGTGGCTGGCCGTCTCGCCGCCTTTCGGGTCAAACCCCACCGGCGAGGTGATGATCAGCTTGCAGCCGAACGCCTCGACGGTCAGCTCTTCGTCCCCGGTGTTGGCATAGAACAAAATATCGGTCGGCGGGATAGCGCGGTAACTGCCCGCCGCGCGCGCCACGGCCCCAATCTTTTTAAAGTTCTTGGTGTCCATCTCCATTTCACCTTCGGCCGCGACGTCGCCAGCAACGTGGCCGTCAGGCACGCCGCGCGTTTGCGCCGCGGCCGTGTTGTCGGTGATATCCAAAGAGATGGTTTTCACATGGATAATTTCGGTACCCAGGGTGATATCAAAATCCATGCCCCCGATGCGTGATGACATAGTTACGCCTCCAGTGACGTGTCCAGCATGATGCTGGCGGTGATCGATTTCGGACTGCCATACGGGCGCACAACTAAGAAAATTTGCACCGTCTCGGCGTCAGCCCAGCTAATTTCCACATCGCCCGCCCGCGGCGGCTTCACTTCGCCGGGGAACGTCACGCCGTTGATCTGCGTGCTGCGGGACATTTCGCGCAGCGTTCGGCTGAAATAGGTTTTGTGGCTGGCGATGCTCGCCGGGGTACTGTTCAGCGAGCGATCGCCGATTTTGGCAATCGCCTGGATGCGCACCCGGCGCGCCGCTTTATCGACAATACGCAGGTATTCGATCACCGGATAATCGCCGCCCTTCACGTCCAACGTGAGGCCGTCGGCCCAGTAAATCCCCTCGTAATCGGCGTACCACATCGGCACCGAATAACGCAGGTCATGCATCGCACGCAGCTGCGCTAACTCCAGCTCCATTCCGGCGCTGTCAACCGGCAGATCGCTGCTGCCGATGCCCAGCCCCACGATCGCGCCGGTTTTCACCCGTGCCGGGCTGTCAGCGATGGTGACGCTGCGGTTGCATAGCCGCCCGCCCAGCGCCCCGGCCTCGTTGCCCCAGAGGGCGGGCACCAGCTGCACCGCATGCGCGGCAATATCCTTGGCGAGCTCTGCCTGGAACTTCAGATAATCGGCCCAGGTCACCCCGGCCTTTCCGCCTTCACCCGGTAGCGCCAGCGGCCCGGCGACGGTCAACGCGAACCACACCCAGCGGCCCAGCTTGCTGACCAGGGTTTCACGCAGGGCGGAATACGCCTCAATCGCGGTGCGGCCCTCTTTCACGTCGACCAGCTGCGTGACGGCAACCACGCCCTCAACCGAAATCAGGTCTTGCACGTTCTCGATTGCTGCCGGCCACGTCGCCGGCTCGGCGTCTTTTTTTACCAACAGCGCATAAGCCTGCCAGTTTTGCCCGGCGTTAACCTTTGCCACGCGCACCACTTCGCGCAGCACTTCGCTGGCAGCGGTCAGCGCCGTGTCAATATCGGACTGGGAGTTAAGCGCCACCAGATCGCCATCACCGGATTCCGCCGGGCCGACGTACAAAACGGTGCGCTCGACCTCGTTGATCCTGCCCTGGCGCTGGTTCAGCTGATTAATCGTTACATTGGGCCATGTCATTACTGTTTCCCCTTGATATCCTGCGCGTTAACGTTCCAGCCAAAGCCAATGGCCTGCAGCTGACGGGCAAGAATATTGTTAAATTCGGTATCACTGACGCCCAGGAACACGCGGGCGGGAATATCAATTTTCCAGGTCGATTTCGTCGGCTTGCCCCTGAGTTTTTTAATCAGTAGCCCGGCCTGCGCCATGCTCATGGTTTCCATGATTTGGCGTGACGTCGCCTTGACGTACCGCTTGCCCTTCCACACCTTGTACCCCAGCGCCCGCAGCCGTTTGGCCTGGCTCAGCAGCGCGGGCCTGCCGCGCTGGTCTGGCCGCGGCATCTTGTCCGCGCTCATCGGGATGGAGGCACCATCCTGGTGCACCGCCCCGATCAACCCCGCCGAAACCGGCCCGCTGTTGTTGCGGTAATTCCCGCCTTTCAGGTAAATGCGCACGGCCTCTCTTTCCGGCATTTCCCGCACATGCAGCAATTTGGGCAGTTGGCGCAGCATCTTGCCCTTGCCGCGCTTGCGCTTCGGCCAGGGCTGGCCGTCCGGCGTCGCCTGCTCGCGCTGGTGACGCTTGGCGGCAACGATGATCCCCAGCTTGGCGATGCGCCATAACAAGCGCTGGCGCTGCCGGGGTTTCAGGTCTGCCGCTGTCAGCGTCTGCCGTAGCTGTTTCAGCTGGCGTTTATCCAGCCCGCCTTCAACCCTTGCCATCACCACCACCACCCAGCGGCGCGCCGTTCTCTGCCGCCGCGTACAAATAGCCGGATGTTGCGGTGTGGATTTCCGGGTAAGACAGTCGCCAGCGCTTCCCGGCAAGCGGGATTTCGCCCGCCTCGTCCGGCGTTATCGTTATCTCGTCGGCCAGCTCCAGGGTGATCGACAACGTGCCGGTCTTCTCTTCGTCAAACTCGATATCAACCGCGGGCTCACCCAGGGCCAGCTCGTCATACAGGTTGTTTCGGCTCGCATCTATCCAGGCGAACACCAGCGCGTACACCAGCGCAGGCGGGCAAAGGCGGTATGGGAACCTGTCCCAACTGAGCCGGGCGGTATAGCGGAATACGCCTAAGCGCCGCTGGCCCAGCCCCAACGCCTTGACCGAATACACCAGGGTCGCGTCCTCCATCGCGCTTTCAAAAAACTGCATCGCGCGCGTCGGCATGTACTGTTCCAAAAAAACGGTCAGGCTCTCTATTTGGCTCATACCTGATAAATCCCTACACGCCGGTAACCCTGCATGTTGCGGATCACCAGCGCCGCCTCAGCAAGCAGCGTTTCGCGCGTTTCGGCACTTTCCTGGCCGGGGTGCGTTTCACGCCGCCCGATGGTCGGAAACTCGCCGAGCAAATCCGCCTTAGCACGGGCATAAATCGCCTTCTTGTACTGCGCGGTAAGCTGGTTCTCTTCGCCCATCTTTGCACCGGGTACATCGCGCGCCGTGGCATGCCCTGCGCCCTGGTGTCGGCTGACGACTCCGGCCAGATCGTCGTTAACTTCGGCAATCGCCGCGAGCACGGCCAACCCGGCGGTATCCGGCGGCAAATCCGGCGGAATAGAGCGAGATTGCTGGAACTCTTTGAGATTGAGATCAGGCCAGAACGCCACGCCGTTAATGATCGGGATATCACTGTAGCCAATCGTTCGGCCGCTAAATCCCAGTGTTGGTGATGGCATCAATCCCCCTGAAAGAGAAGCGGGCTAACCAGTTTCCACGGCCTTGAAAGCCTTACGAGCTCTCTGCCTCCACTGTGCCCGCCCCGGCTTGCGGTAGTCGGTTTACTCTGCGGTCAACGCCCGGATGCGCGCGGTGATGCGCTCGCGGGCCGTTTTAACCCCAGCGTTTTTATCAAAGGCCTCGGCCTGTGCCAGCAGGCTGTCAGCCAGCTGCAACACCTCCACGTCCGCGATCGCGGTGGCGCGGGGTTTCCCCTTATCGTCGCGCAGCAGGTAGAGCCCGGCGAACTTGAACCATTTGGCGTTGATCTCTTCATGGAGCCGCCATTTCTCGCGGATGTTGGTAAACGTCCGGCCGAAATACGGTTCAATGCTGTGACCATTTGCCGCCTGGTCTTCCGCCCATTCCAGCACCGTGTCAGCCACGAACGCCGCAAATGAGCTCTTGAAGTTGTCAGGGGTCTGTTGCCCCTGCTCAACGGCAATGTCGGCCCAGTCCAGCGCCTGGTCAAAGCTGCCCACATCGAACAGCCAGATCGTGCAGTAGGCAAACACCGGATTGCTGAACACCTTGCCGTCACTGAGATAACGTTCAGCCACCGGCAACCACTTGGGCAGCAGTTGGTCACGCTTCATCTCGATGCGGTCGGCAATTCTCGGCAGCTCACGCAACAGCTCAACGTCACGGTTAAGCTCGCTGATTTGCACATGCAGACTGACCGGGCTATCGCAAATCGGCTCGCGGTTCTTGAGCGCCTTCTCTGCCCGGATACGGGCGCGGTGGCGCTGGCAAGGTGTCATTTTCATGCGTTAGCCCCCGTTGCCTGGGTCTTCAACCTTCATGGTCAGCTTGTCGTAACCCGCGTACAGCTCGTCATATTCCACGGCATAGCCTTCCATGCGCAGATAGTTGTTCTCAAACCGCTTGCGGTCATCTACCCATTCAGCCTTACGCTGGCCCGTTCCGCGCTGGGAATACAAATGCAGGTTTGACAACGTGGTCACGATCAGACGGCCTTCCGGCATGAACGGCGGGCTGTAGACCTTGCGCCCGGCGATTTCGCGGTTAATCAGCTGCGCCGCCACTTTCTCGGTCGGTTTGTCGATGCGGTTCATCATGCTGGTTGCATCGCCGCCGATCAGGTCAGCCGATACCAGCACAACCAGGCGCGGGTCTTGGCGGTACGGTTCGAAAATATTGGTGTGGATCAGGTCAGTGACTGCCGCATCCAACCCCATGAAATCGGCATTTGCCCCGCCGATTGTGACGTCGCCGGTAACAATTTGCTCCGGGCTGCGCTCTTTGACGATGGTATGCCAGCCACGGTTAACGTCGTCGCCCAGAGGGTACTTGTCCGGGTCGGTATCTTCGGCAACATGGGTACCGTTGAACGCGATGCGCAGAATATCCAGCGCGAAAGATTCATTGCTGAACGCCTGAATGCGCTGGAAAAACTCGTCTTCGCTGCCCGCGTTCGCCCAGGTCACCAGCGTGACGTAGTCCAGGTACGAACCGGAATCCGTTTCGGCGAGTTCGTATTTGTTCCCGCTGTTGTCCATCCGGCGCGAGAATCGCCCGGATTTCTTACGGCCGGTAAACAGTCCAGGGTTACCGGTGGCGACCACCTGCCCCTGTACCTGTTCCACGGTTTGGGTGTTGATCAGCTGCAGAAATTCAGACTGCTGCAGCAAGGCATTGCGCAGCTGGATATCGCGCGGATCGGTCAGCGCGAAAAACTTGGATGTATCCGGCACGCCGTAGGATTTCGCCAGGCCCGCGGTGTACTTGCGGAGCAGCTTTTCAGCTTGTGGAGTCAATAACATGTGCTTTATTCCGTATCAGAAAGTGACTGGCCGCTTACAGGAATTCGAACGGTTCTTCAGAGCCGCCCGGAGCCTTGCCCGGTACCTTGGTTGCCGATTTACCGGCCAGCGCGTTGAACTGCTTGAGGATCTCGTTCATGTCGTCCTTCAAGCCAGCCAATCCGCCGTCTTTGCCGCCCTTTTGCTTCGCAGCCAGGTTAGTGGTGCGCTTGCCCTGACGGCGACCGGCGCGGCTACCGCGGCGCGTGCTTTTTTCCGTGGTACCCTGGGTGCTGAATCGCTTGGTCAGCGCAGCCATTTTTGCCCTGGCGGCGCTGAACTCTTCGGCCAGGACTTCGTCTTCCGGGTTTTCGGCGACTTCATCCGCAAGCTCCGCCACTTCGTCGGCCACTTCGGCGATTTCTTCCGCCAGATCGCCCACTTCGGCCGCTGCCGCTTCCGGGTCTTCGACGGTTTCACCGGTGGCGGCATCTTCCAACGCTTTAATGCGATTCAGCATTTTTTCAATCAGATCGCGTAATTCTTCCATCTTGGTTTCATCCTCGCCCTGTTGGGTGTTGTCTGTCGCAAAGGTTTTATTCTTGCGAGTTGAAAATAAGCGCCCCCACATGGACGGCTTATTGGTTTTCATTTTTCCCAGGCTGAAAGTTTCAATATTGCCGCGTGCGCCGTTATATTGTTCACCGTCAAATACAAGCGTGATCTTTTCAGTCCCCAGGCTGGCGGGAATATCCGTTACAGCAAGGCCAAATAGATACTCTCGCCCGCTCCCGCCGAAGTCTTCCCAGAACTCCGCCGAGGTAAATAACTTTTGCCCCATGCGGTTGGCTTCAATCAGGAATTGGTTGGGCACTAATTTGGCATAGAGTTTTGTTTTATCGTCTACCTCTTCGACTCTCAGCTCATCGACTTCACCCAGGTTGCACGTAAACTCACGCTCGCCCAGCTCATACATAGGGTGGTGAGGCCAAATCATGGCGGTATAGGTGTTGCGGCTGTAAGTTTCCGCCGCATCGTGCAACCATTGGGCCTCGATAGTGCGACCGTCAACGGTCGGCCCGGCGGTAGCAATACAAATCCAATCGGTTGTAATTTTCGCTTGCGGCATAACTCGGCCTTTAGATAGGGATTCTGTTTTATTTGGATTTTCAGTATTGCCATTTTTTTAATTATCTTCACCCGCTTTAATTTTGATGCATTCGGTTATACAGCCTTAACCTAACACAACCGATATTTAGTTATGATTATTCACTAATGCGCTCTGCATAATAGCCTTCATGGCTAAATACTCCGACGAAACAAAAGACGCGGCCCGCGCACTATTTATTAAACGCTGGACGCCGAAAGATATTGCGCGAGAATTATCAATTCCAGAGCGCACAATTTACCATTGGTCTGATAAAGGTCAGTGGGCATCCCTCATGCCGTTGGAGTCGGTAGAAGAATCGCTGGCCCGGCGTATCGATCAGCTCTCGCGCCGCGAGAAGAAAACCGCGCTTGAACTGGAAGAGATGCGCGACCTGGTGGTGCAGCACGTCAAGCTGATGGCCCAGCGCAATAAACACGCCGAGAAGATGGCGGAAATCCAGGCGCGCAACGTGGCGACGTTCCAGGGCGGCGGCGGCGCTGACGCAGAACCCGGCGAGGGCGGCAAGCGCCGCTACAAGAAAAACGACGTGTCGGGCATTACAGCCGAAATGCTGGACACCGCCGCGCGCGAGCACCTGTTTGACTATCAATTGCATTGCAGGGCCAACAAGGGGCAGGACTTCCGCTTCCTGTTGAAAAGTCGCCAGGTCGGCTTCACCTATTATTGCGCCTGGGAAGCCTTCGAAGACGCCGTTTTAACCGGCGATAATCAGGTGTTCTTTTCCGCGTCCCGCGCCCAGGCCGAGATTTTCCGCGAATACATCGTGCAGATCGCCCAGAAGCATTTCGGGGTAACGCTTACCGGTAAGGATATCCGCCTGAGCAACGGCGCGGTGCTGCGCTTCTTGTCCACCAACGCCAACACCTCGCAGGGCTTTAACGGCCATCTGTACGGCGATGAGGTGTTTTGGATCCCGAAATTCACCCGGCTGCATGAAGTCGCCTCCGCGATGGCGACACACAACAAATTCCGCACCACCTACCTGTCAACGCCCAGCGCCAAAACGCACCAGGCGTACCCGGTATGGACGGGCGATGCCTGGCGCGGCGACGACCCCAAACGCAAGGCCGTTGTATTCCCGAAATTCAGCGAACTGCGCGACGGTGGCCGACTCTGCCCGGATGGCATTTGGCGCTATGTCATCACGATGGAAGACGCGATCGCGGGCGGGCTGGGTGTGCTGGTCGATATCGAACGGCTACGCAACAAGTACAGCGCGACCGCGTTCGCCATGCTCTATATGTGCGAGTTTGTCGACAGCAAGGACGCCGTTTTCAAGTTCTCGGAGCTCAGCCGCTGCGAAGTTGAGGCGGGGATCTGGCAGGACTTTGACCCCACCGCAGCGCGCCCATTCGGCAACCGCGAGGTCTGGGGCGGCTTTGACCCATCCCGCTCCGGCGACAACTCCACGTTTGTGATAGTGGCCCCGCCGATGTACGAAGGCGAGCGCTTCCGGGTGCTGGCCGTCTATCACTGGCAAGGGCTTAACTTCAGCTGGCAGGCCGAGCAGATCAAGCAGCTGATGCGCCGCTACAACATGACCTATGTCGGCATTGACGTGACCGGCATCGGCCGTGGCGTCTATGACCTGGTGACCAAATTCGCCCCACGGGAAGCCACGCCGATACTGTATAGCGTGGAAAGCAAGTCACGCCTGGTACTGAAGATGATCGACACCGTGGAGCGCCAGCGCATCGAATGGAGCAAAGACGCCCAGGACGAGGTCAGCAAAGAACGCGCCGAGATTATCCCCAGCTTTATGGCCATTCGCCGCACCACGACCGCCAGCGGTAACGCAATGACGTTTGTCGCCGAACGCTCGGAAACCACCGGCCATGCCGATGTTTTCTTTGCCATCGCGCACGCAGTGATCAACGAACCCCTCGACTACGAATATGAGCGCCCCAGCACCTGGGCCTTTGGAAAAGCCGCATGAAAAAGAATCGACGCAACAAACAGCAGAAGCGCCCGCAGCAGGCCACGGACAAGAACTTCACACCGACACCGGGGCGCGGTAGCGTGATCACCTTCGGCGAGCCGGAGCCGATCCTTACCACCGGCACCGACTATCACAACATCTGGTATGACAACGAAAGCGACCATTGGCGGCTACCCATCGACCGGCTGGCCCTCTCACAGCTGCCCAACCTAAACGGCCAGCATGGCGGCGTTCTCTACGCACGCCGCAACATGGTAGTCAGCGGCTATCTGGGCGGAGGATTGTCGACCGATGAACTGGAAGCGGCGACGTTTGATTATCTGCTGTTCGGCGACGTGGCGTTACTGAAGGTGCGCAACGTCTTTGGCATGGTGATCGACCTGATGCCACTGCCGTCGCTCTACCTGCGCCGACGCAAAAACGATGATTTTGTGATTCTGCAGGAGGGCGAGCCGCTGGTTTACTCCCCGGAGGATATCGTTTTTCTCAAGATGTACGACCCGCGCCAGCAGGTTTACGGCCTGCCGGACTACATCGGCGGCATTCATTCGGTATTGCTCAACAGTGAAGCAACCATTTTCCGCCGCCGCTACTACCACAACGGCGCGCACATGGGCTTTATTCTCTACGCCAATGACCCGAACATCACCAGCGAAGTGGAGCAGGAGATCAAGGAAAAAATTGAGCAGTCCAAAGGCGTCGGCAACTTCACCAACATGTTTATCAGCATCCCGAAGGGCAACCCAGAGGGGGTGAAACTCATCCCGATCGGTGAGGTTGCCGCGAAAGATGAGTTTGCCAACGTGAAAAGCATCACCGCCCAGGACATTCTCACTGCCCACCGCTTCCCCGCGGGCCTGGCGGGCATCATTCCCACCAACGGCGCGGTCATGGGGAGCCCGGAAACGGCGCGAACAACCTACGGTAAGGACGAGGTTACCCCGCTGCAGCGCAAAATCATGAACGCCGTCAACAACGACCCGGAGATCCCCGAGCGCCTGCATTTGGGGTTTGACCTGGAAGAATCCGGCAACGGTAATGAAAAGGGCGAAAAATGAGCACAAATACGCTAAAATCCGCTAAATACGTGGCATTGGCATGCGGGGTAGTAAACATGCGCATTTTTAAAATTCATTGCCCGGAGTGCGGCGCTCCGGCGATTATCCGTAAGACGGAATGGAAGAATAAGCAGTTGGCCGATTTGTATTGCGCCTGCACCGAAGTGGAATGCGGCCATACCTTTGTTTTTAACGCTACCTTTTCCCACTCGCTCAGCCCCAGCGGCCTGACCGGCAACAATCTGGTCAAAGCCCTGCTGGAAAGGCTCAAGCCCGACGAGCGCCAGTTTGCGTTAGACCTGCTGCAAGGTCAGGCCGGATAACAGAAGCCCCGCGATTGCGGGGTTTTCTTTTGCTGGCCGCAGGGCCAACCCACCAACCCATTAAGCCGATAACTTAATAAGTTAGTAGGTTATGATTTTAATGCACACGCCCCACCGGTAACAGTCGATCACCGTCCAATCGGAAGGCGTGACCATCGCCAAAATTCACCACCGCCCCGGATAACAGCGCCCTGAATTCGCTGGGCTCAGGCTCCAGGCCGATGGAATGGAGGAACGCCAGCAATTCGCGGGCGATATCGTCCATCCCGGCCACCATTTCCGGCGTGACAATGCGCGGTTTATCCGGCAGATCACCGCTGCGGCTTCGTTTCGGCACCGTGGCGCGCAGTCTTTCGAGCAATTCCCGCCGTTCCTGGCGTGTCATCCGGTCAAAATCAACCGGTATCCGGCTGGTATCCTCATCTATGAGGGCACCAGCCAGCCCCGATCCCTGGGCCGTACTGTCGGCGACGGGTACAGTTATTGACAGAACTCCAAGGGGGCGCGGTGCGCCCTGAACGTCAACGGCCAAACCCTCGTCGGCCTTGGCTTTGGGCACGATTTTGTAAGTGGCGGTGCGGGTAAAAACGACCGACTCCGGCCCCGATGCCGGGGCATAGACGCCGGTAATGCGGCTGACGTCATCGCCGTAGGCGTTGCCGTCCGGCGTGACTTCATAGTTCAGGCGCACCCGGATGCAATCGCGGGCGACCAGCGGCCCGCCCTGGGCCATCGTGTACCCGCCCCAGTCGCCGACGGTGGCGGCTTCGTGGGCCGGGGCGATCTCCGGGTGTAAACGCAGCTCGCGGCCGTGCATGCGGCGCAACTCGCGATAGACGGTAACGGGTGCGCCGCCGATCTGCTGAAACTGACGGATGCGCCAGCGTGATGCCCAGGCGCTGACGCGCCGCGCGGTATCCTGCAGCGGTAACCCGGTGTCGTCATCCAACTGGCCGTCCAGGGCGAATCCGTCGATGTTCTTGCTGATATATTTGGCGATGTAGCCGGTAGCTGAGCCTTTCTCTTTGTCGATTGGCTCCACATAAAAGCGGGCTTCCAGGGCTTTGATGCTCTGCAGTTCTTCCGAGTCTTCCCACCGGGCATACCGGCAAAAAATATCGCGCGCCTCGTCAATATCCTCGGGGCGCATGAATAGCAACAGGTGCCAATGGGGCGTTTCGTCGTGGTGCGGTTCGACAACGCGAAAACCGAACGCGCGAATGTCTGCCCTCTTCCACGCAGCGCGAACACGCGCCCAGATGCGGCATAAGTATTTCTGCGTTTGCCGCGGGCTGGCCCCGTTCCATTTGTCGTTACGCTTGCCGGTGCTGTGCATAGCGTGGTACTTGGACGGCGCGGTCAGCGTGTAGAAGTCGCCAACCATCTGCATATCGTCGGCGATGTTTTCAAAGTGCCTCATGCGAGTCATCAACTCGCGGCGGCGGTTGGCCGGATTGGCGACGCTACCGGCCACCTTCTCGATCAGGGATATCCGCTCGCCGGTATCTTGGTCTTCCAGCTCCATCGCCTTGAGATATTCAACGTTGGCTTTCTTCTGGGCCTTCCATTCTTTCAACGCCGGATCGCTGCAATACGGGGTTGTTTTCTTGCTGACGTATCCGGCGGCGATCATCAGGTGTTCACGCCACTGGTCATGCATGCGTTTCAGCCTGCGCAGCCACCAGGCTGGCGACTCCAGGCGCGCCATACAGCGTAGGGCGTCGACGTCGCTCAGCTCCATCTCGCAGTAGCTGCGCCAGCCCGGCGCGAACATGTTCAGATGCGATACCACCCAACCGGCGCGGCCGTAGGCATAGAGCGCGGCAAAGGAAACATCGCCGTGCTCATCAACCTGCCCTTGGTAGTAGTTCATAAACTCGGCGGTGATGCAGTCGGCCAGCCGGTGCGCCAGCCTCTTGAGCTCGCGTTTGCCGTACCACGGCAGGCGGGCAAAATCATCCTGGAAGCCGATCAGCACACCGGGGACAACGCCCAGGCGATACCGATCGTTGACGCCATCAATGCGGGGTAGGACGTGTTTTTCAAACGTATTGATTAAGTATTTATTGGCTCGCGTTGTGCCGTGCTGCGCTTCGATGCTGTCGGCGCGCTGGGCGTAGTAACGCCGGATGAAGTGAGGCAGCGACGCCAGACGGCGGCGCACCCGGCGCGCGCGCGGCATCGGCTCGGCATGCAGCCCCTGGCGAAACGCCCACTCTTCGATCGGCGGGTTCGCCGCTTCGGTGCTGACGGCCTCGCGGGGGCGGTTCCAAGCGAAAACCCCGGCGGGCGTTTCAGCGCTGCCGGGGTACGGTTTTGGCGGGGTCGGTGCGTAGCGGCCGCGGGTGTCACTCACTCACACACCCCAGCATAAACGCTACTGCATGTTGAGTGATCGCTCATCGCGGCGATCAGGTCAAATTGCTGGCCTCCCCGCGTCGTCAATGCCCAATCGCGATAGGTTTCAATGCCGTGGGAATCGACGGTAATACATTTAATCCGCCGTTCCGCTTTTCTTGGGTCTTGCGTGGCGGGGAAAAATGTTGAATTACCATACCGCGAACACAGGGCAACCAGCCGTTCCCAGCGAGCAACACGGGCAATCTCTTCCGGCCAGCGTTGGAAAATCTCACCCAGTTCCGCCTTGTTTACGTTAATGCATGGCATGCAACCGACGCGCCCACATCCTTGCAAGTAAAGCGGGTTAGGTTTGATGCCGTGATGTTTAGCGATAGCAAAAACATCCTCATGTTTCCAATCCAGGATCGGCCGGTAGATGCTTAACCCTGGTGTGCTGTCTGCATCATTTTCCCACACAGGCAGGTTTGCCCGGCCCGGTGATTCTTCCGCACGCACCCCCTGCCAGCTGATCACCTCGTCATACTCATCCAGCAGCGGGGCGACTACCTGATCACGAATGGGAGCGTGCTTTAGTTCAAAGGTACAAAACCGCGCCTTAGTCGAGGGAAATCGGCCTTTCCACATGCACAAGTCAAGGAACGGTATGCCCGTTGGGTGAAGAGTTTCCAAGGCCACTTTGATAATTTCAGCGGCTTGATCATTGGAAAAACCGCATTCAGTCACCAGAGTAATCGGCCAGCGCTCTGCGATAAACTTACGCTTTCCGGCCATGCGCTCGGTGAAGTCAGCTCTAACGCGGCGGATTGGCCCCAGTTTATTTTCCAGGTAGTCCAAATAATCCATTGTCTGCGGGTGCTCATGCCCGGTGTCAGCGAATACGGGCAGGATTCGCGCGCCAGCGGCTAAGGCAATCAGCCACTGCGCCAGGCTGTCTTTACCGCCGGAAACGGAGATCACGTTAAAGGCATCTGCCGCCAGGACTCGCTTGTCTATTAAAACCGCACCGGCCGAATATGAGATAACACGCGAAGGCATCAGCATTTAGGCGTTTCCCCTGGTGCTGCTGCCAACATAGCGGCATAGATATTGCCGAAGTTAACGCAAAAGGTTTCGTCGTCGTTGAATTGCACATCGTCGCAGTTCATCGCGGCGGCGATCATTTCCGGCGTTGGCTCAACCGGTACCAACTGAAGCCCGGAAGGCGCAGGCAGGGAAATTAATGCCCTCAGCTTTTCCAATCGAGCGTCATTTTCAGCTCGTTGCTCTGGGGTCATAGACTCCAGTTCGGCCTCATAATCTTCACGCCTGTTGAGAGCATTCAGCATGCTTTCCGTGGGAACGCCCTTTCCAAAAAGCAGACCAGGCATGAGGCGCACAGGGCACGGTAGCCGCTCTGGATAGACCGACGCAGGTGGGGAGGTGTAGAACTTCGTGCCAACAGGGAAAAGGCTCCCCTGCTGCCCGAGCCACTCAACATCAGGCCGCTGACAGCAACCGCAAAAATCATCAACCAGTCGCACCTCAGCGACCGGCTGCGAAAGGTCTTCTCTAATGGCGGCTGCTTCACATGCTGATTTTATTTTTTCCAGATCAGCGGCCAAACTGACATTAAGGCCCGTTTGTTTAAGGGCAATAACCGCCTCACTTAAAAGGCAGGTTAATTTGTTAAAATTGACATTCATAATCAAACCTTTGAATTGAGATAATAAGAAGCGGCACCGCAAGAAATGCCGAGTGATTTAGCAATCTCGGTTAACGTCTTACCGTCCCGTTTTAATTGCTGACACACTGGCGCATATTTTTTCCGTGCATGGCATTTAAGTGACACGTCCAGGAATTGCGCGCGGCAATACACCGCACGACGCGAACGATTCACAGCCTCGCCAATTTCGGCCGTCGAATACTTCCCCGCCATATCAATGACGGTGTTGTCCTCGCGTTCAGTCCATTGGCGATAGACGCCCAGATTCCACAGTTGAATGCTCATCGTGCAAACTCCCGCTTGAATTCTTTCCTGCTCATCAAACACCAATCGGCCCCACTATTGCGGCTCATGAGCCGCCAGTTAGGGCCGACATTAATTTTTAAAACAGTGGTGTCTTTGGCTGACTTAGCCAATTTATTCTTGCGTTGAAAACCGCGTATTATATTCACGGCGTTGCGGTAAACTTCTGGCGGGGCTGCGTGGTTAGATATATTAATCACTTTCGAAACTCCGTATTCAGACAATAGAAAGCCCGGCGCAATATATAAAAGCGCCAGTTAACCCAGTTGCTAATTACTCGCTTACACTTAACACACTATCGACATTGCTTAATCGCTGCGGGAATGAGCCTACCAACTCCCGCAACTCTCGCATCGCCTCGATAACGGCAAGCCGTTCCCTCTCGGTCAGATGCTCAAATTTCAATTTGTGCCTCGCTCTTGGAATTTCGGCAGTGAAATAAATTAGCCCCCGGTGCCGTGAGTGCAAAGAATTGATAAATTCTTGCGTTTCATTACCGGCATTCTTCGCGGCTGCAATCATCTGCATGCACTTATATGAATGCACCAGCCCGGCTTTAACCTGGCTTGGCGTTGGCGCTACGCCAATATCACTTATCGAATTCATATAACTACCCTCCACACCACCTATATGGGAGAGCACCCCGTTGACGCCCCGCACCAAAGGTTAACGGGCGGGATGCACTCCCATATAGGTGCCGGGTTTTAGCCATGCCCGGCGCATGGTTTTGTGGTATCGTTGCTACGCCTGTTGCTATCCACTCTCAAAAGGACTCAGGCGTAACCCCACCAACCACAAAGGAATGAAAATGGAAGAACGATATAAAAACCTCTTCGACACAATCATTGAGCACGTTGCTAAAATCCACCATATTGAAAAGGAACCAACTCAATATGATAAATTACGCCTTGCACATAGGGCATTTTTCTACTTTAAATTAGAAGTAATGCTGCATTCTTACCGCAATACCCTATCAGACGAATGGGGCCTATTAAATGGCATCAATGCGGCTTACCATTTAATCTCAGTCAAATTGAACACCCCGCTCACATCAGTTGTTAATCTTTCACCACAGCAAGTTATGTTTATTCTCGCCGACGAGGTGCAAAGTTTTAAACTGCCTCAAAAAGCAATTGAGGAAATTACTTACCCTTACCTGGCTCGTCTTCAAGGGCAGGAGATTCAGCAGCCCCCATTAGATTGGAACCTTGATGGGGAATGGCCTCTCGGAGCGGCTGAGAAAGCACTGTATTCAGAAAAGAAACAGTTTCGGATTGTACCTTAGCATTATCAGACAACTGTTTATTAAGCATTCTTGAAACACCGGGGCATTGTTCCAGTTGATTAATCGCCCCGGTAACCTTACCCAGCCACTCGAAAAGTTCATCCTTAGTTAAATTGCCCGGATGAATAAAAGGAGCATCACCAAACGCTTTAGCAGGGTTGGCACTTTGTCGGTTTTCAACGCCGTCATGCAAAACCATGTCACACGCAATAACTTCCGGTGAACCATAAACATTTACACGAACCCGCTCGCTAATTCTAAATAACATAGCCTCAGCGATTTTCAGGTCATCACATTCACAATCAGCAGAATCCCCGATGTAATATACATAACCGGCATGACAACCATTCGTTTCATAGCGACGGCGGAAAAGTGTTGCACCTTCCGGTTTTAATTTATGGATGAAAATATTTTTGAACTGCATTAGCTCTACTCCTTATTACGTTTACAAAGTGCTTTCCGAAACTTCACTTTAGAAAGGACTCTGCCTTTTAAGCGAAAATCCCCATCAACTTGGCAAACCAGCGGGCCTTATTCCGAGGGCGCGCCATGAATGGAGTGCGGCACCCCTTCACGAATTGCACTTCGCTGGCCTTCGGCTGGAAGTGGCGACCGTCCGGGGCTTCAATCCAGCCGCGGGTATGGCGGCGGTGTGTGACCTGCTGGCCGTTGATCAGCATGGCGGCCAGTGATGGACATTGCGCGGTTGTCATTGCTCGGCTTCCTCTAAAATGAACAGCTCGGGGATTTTCTCGTTTGCGATCCAGCTATCTACCGCATTACGAATCGCGACGGCTTCTTTGCTACCGGCGTAGGCTGCAGCCAAAGAGAGGCCCTCAAGAATTGCACATGCCCAAAAAATCTCAGAATCTGAATGCGCCGGAGCCAGAGCGCTGTCCCGTTCCTGGCGCAAGGCGTACATGGTCAGCACCTTGTTGGCTGCTTCATAGAATGGCTGGCTCATACCTTCCCCTCGCTCTGTTCATAAAGTCCGTCGATGTACCCGGTGGCCTCGGCCTGCGCGTCGAACTTGCCGTAAGACTGCTCGCCCTGGCTGACGTGGTACCGGGTAACCGGATTCAACGCCTTCCGGGGCAACCGGGTGATGCTGAAACCTCGGTAAAGGTTGGTATGCTCGCTGACCTTGATCAACGCATGCGCCTGCTGGTTCATGCCGAGCCCCTCAAACCTTCATCCGTAGCGCTTCCTGCGCCTCTTCGTAGGCTTCCAGGAACTCGTAAACCATGTTCACTTCGCGTTCCCTGCCCTTTTTCTTCTTGGTCAGCGTCAACTTGTTTTCGTTGGCCTGCTGCTGAACCGTGCGGACGGTTTGCCCGGTGACCTCCGCGTAGGCGGAAAGCGTCAGTTTCGGGTATGGCAAACAAAAAACTACCGGGCAATCAGGCATTTTCACCATAGCGGGCTTGGGTCTTTTGACTGTCATCGTTTATCCTTCCAGATCACGCACCGGATTCAACCGGACTTACTTGGACTGTGTAGCAATTGCTACCGATGACGAGAGAATAGGGAGCAATTGCTACCATGTCAACCGATCTAGGAAAAAAATTGAGAGACGTCCGGGAGGCTGAAGGCCTCTCCCGCTCGCAATTTGCTGAACTAACTGGGGTTCCTGAAGGTGCCCAAAAATTTTATGAGACTGGGCGGCGGGCTCCGGGGTCTGAAACTCTGCTGAAGATCACGCAGCATCCCCAGTTCGAAAAATACACGTTGTGGTTAATGACTGATAAGACGTCAGAAGCAGCGGGGCAAATCTCTCCGCCTCTCTCCCCTAATGGGCACGACAGCACATCCGACCCCCAAAAAGGCCAGAAGGCTGGTTAACTGCTTTAAAGATAATGGAAAATTGGAAAACCGGCGGGATTTGCTACGAGCGGAATTATTGGGATGTGTGTTAGCTCTTACGGCCCGTTAAAGCCTCAGAGATCTGACCTAAGTCATTTAGCTCCGAGTCTTTCTGATAAGAAAGATGAGCAGAAATTTGCTGTGAAAATAGCACCGATAAAGCTGCTTTTATCAAAGTTACGAAAATGGACAACTTACTTGAGGGAGTTTTACCGCGCATGACTAATAACAACATTGTCAATCTCCAGATTGTAGCTCGTGGTCAAATTATAGACCGACTCGGCAAGGAACTCTATAGCCCTGAGATAGTGACAAAAAGAGGGCCAAGGTTCTACGGCATTAACAGCACGCAAGAATGGGTCAATGTTGCGACCGTGACAACCGCAGGGTTGTCATTCTTAGCCGCCGTAATCGTGGCCTACATCAACAATCAAAAAAATAAAAGGGTGCGGGTTGTTTTCAATGACGGGCCTGTTAAGGAAATTGAAGCCCCCAACCAAAAAGAGTTGATGGAATTATTGCAGAAAATTAAGGGGTTAGAACTTGGCGACTAATTTAATTAGGGGTTCTAAAGGCCATGAGCATTTCTAAACAGGATAACGGGCAATACCTGGTAGACGTTCGACCGCAGGGCCGGAAGGGAAAACGCATCCGCAAGCGCTTTGACACCAAGGGCGAGGCACAGAAGTATGAGCGCTGGGTAATCGCTACGCAGAATAGCAAAGACTGGATCGAGAAGCCGCCAGACCGCCGCCCTCTGACCGAACTGATAGAACTATGGTGGAAGCATTACGGGTGTACGCAGAAATCTGGCGAGAATAACCGGAATGAATTGCTGAACATTGCCAGTGACCTGGGCTCGCCACGCGCCGACCAGGTCAGCATTGCGACGTTCTCAAACTATCGGGCCGAACGCCTGGAAGCCGGTTTAAAAATCGGCTCCATCAATCGGCGGCACATGATGCTGAGCGGCGTGTTTACCAGGCTGATAAAACTGGGGCACTTCCACAACCCCCACCCGCTGAAAGGCCTGGCAAAGCTGAAAGACAACACCCCGGAAATGGCCTGGTTGGACAAGCCCCGAATTGCTATTTTTCTGGAACACCTGACCGGCGACAACCTGAAGGTAGTCAAACTGTGCCTCGCCACCGGCGCGCGCTGGGGTGAAGCGGCCGACCTTACGCGTGATGCCGTGATTAAATTTAAATGCACGTTCACAGACACAAAGAACGGCAAGGACAGGACTGTCCCGATCTCAGAAGAAATCCACGCGATGATCACAGAGGGCGACAGCCGTCAGCTGTTTCCCGATGTGAATTACAACACCGTGCGCAATCTGTTGAAAACGCTTTTCCCTGACCTGCCGGACGGCCAGGCAACGCACGTTATGCGCCACTCGTTCGCCAGCCACTTTATGATGAACGGGGGGAACATCCTCACGCTGCAGAAAATTTTAGGGCACGCGACCATCAACCAAACGATGGTTTACGCCCACTTTGCGCCGGACTATCTGAATGATGCGGTTCGGCTTAATCCATTGAACAACAACCTATAAAGGGATTTTATGAGCCAAGTTGAGAAAGTTAACATTATCAAAATTTATTGCGATAAAACCTATAAAGAAGAAATATCAGCCCTCTTTACAGAGTCGGATCTTGAAGTTGGCGTTATTCACTGCTTTTCAGAAAATGCCCCCGACCTTCTCGCAATCTCATTCAAGATTGGTAGTATGGCAGTAGAAAGGTTGAAAAAGGTGCTTACTATGTTTGTAAAAAAAGACAAAGAAGTGCATATCGCAGTGGTTAACAATGATGGTTCTAGCCTCACCGTAAACTTTAAAAATGTTCCAGAACCTGAACAGGCGGCACTGTTAGAACGCGCTCACGCAATGGCAATCAACACCCTCAAAACGGAACAAGCTGATTAAGGTATAGGCCATCAATCCCTTGTTCTGAAAACAAAAAAACCACCTAAAAAGGTGGTTTTTTGTTTTTCTATCGCCTGTTAACTTAACGGCAAAGCCTGTTTGGAGATGATTGCTAATCTATTCTGATAGTGCTCTGGCTCGCCCCAGAGCCATTGCTCATAGCGACCAACGTCATCATCCGTTTTAATTTCATGCAAATCGCATGTCATCATGTCATATGCATAAACTTTAAGCCCAAAAGCTAAAGCGTCATACATGCGGGCTTGCCAGAAAGACATACCATCATGTGTTTGATTCATATCTGACACAATAACATCATATTTTTCAAGCAGATAACTTAAGAAAATGGAGCCAGCAAAATCATGCAGCTCTTTCCTGTGCTCACGCTTTTGAGTTCTCCATACCAGAACCTGTGTTACCGGACGGCAATTGAGGAAACAATCAGGTTGGATCACCACCCGGTTGTAGTATGCGACATCTTCGGAAACATCGTTAATCAGCGCCAGCTCGAAGTGTGCTTGATTGATCTTGTCTTTTAGACGATCGTCAACACGTACGATTCGATAACCAGGCGAAACAGTGATGCCCTCGATGCTGATCTCTTGCCCATTGGCTAGCACAGAATAAAGGGCGCGGTTATCCTGGCTTTCGTTCAAATGAGCGAAAACTTCGTTAACCTTAATAGCATTTACCAATTTTCCTGGCATAGCTGCCCCCTTCTAGATAGTAGAAAACTACTGCTGCATGCAGTGTACAACTACGGTTGTATATAATCAATTTTTGATTATCCAATCGGACTTGCACGGACTGATGCGGACTAACTAAACAAGAGAAAGATACAATAACATCACCATTGCCAGTGTTCACAGATGATCCACATATTGCCCAAAACACTCGGATTAATGCGGACTTATTCGGATTTTAAACGCGCCCAACCCTTTGTTTTATATGGCAAGTTGTTGATTTTACCCCATAAAAAAACGCACCCGAGGGTGCGTTTTTCATCCTGCCGTACGCGGCCTTATTTGGCCGGCGTTGGCTGCTGAGCGGGCTGATCTTTTTCCAGATGAGCCAGGTCCAGCGCGATATGCACGGATTCATCCAGGTACGGATCCGGCTCCTGGTAATCCTTCGGCAGATCGTCGAGCGATTTCAGCGGCTTCTTGCCCGCGCGTTCCAGACGCTCGTTGATGCGTTTCAGACGGGTCGCGTCGTCATCGTGGTTCTCTTTCTCGCGCACCGCCAGATTGAGGGACACGATGTTGCGTTTATCCTTCAGCGCCTTGTAATGCGCGATATCCTGCGCGATGTACTGGAACTCTGGATTTTGCGCAATGCGCTGCTGGTGATCTTTCAGCAGCTCCGGCTCGAACGGCGTCATATCGCCTGTCTTGCTGTAGGTCGCCGCATTGATGCTGTCCCACGGCATAGCGTTGTCTTCAAACGCTTCGCCGGTTTCCGCCGGATCGACGCCGGTCGGCATCAGAATGTCCGGCGTCACGCCCTTGCGCTGGGTACTGCCGCCATTGACGCGGTAGAACTTCTGAATGGTGTACTGCACCGAGCCAAGCGCTGGCCACTCAGGGCGCAGCATCTGGTCGTAGATGCGGTTCAGAGAACGGTACTGCTGCACGGTGCCTTTACCGAAGGTCGGTTCGCCGACAATCAGCGCGCGGCCGTAATCCTGCATTGCCGCCGCGAAGATCTCGGAGGCGGAGGCGCTGAAGCGATCGACCAGTACCACCAGCGGGCCTTTGTAGTAGGTCACGCCGTCGGTGTCGGCGTCTTCACGCACTTTGCCGTTGTTGTCGCGCACCTGCACCACCGGGCCGCTCGGAATGAACAGGCCGGACAGCGACACCGCTTCAGTCAGCGCGCCGCCGCCGTTGGTGCGCAGATCGATGATCACGCTCTTGACGTTCTGCTTGGCCATCTTCTGCAGCTGCACTTTCACGTCATCGGTCAGACCGACGTAGAAGCCAGGGATGTCGAACACCGCCACCTTCTCTTTGCCGACGGTCTTGATGGTCATTTTCACCGCGCGGTCTTCCAGGCGAATACGCTCGCGGGTCAAGGTGACCACGCGGGTTTTGGTGCCCTTGCCGGCCGGCAGGACTTCCAGACGCACCTTGCTGCCCTTCGGCCCTTTGATCAACGACACCACGTCGTCCAGACGCCAACCGATCACGTCCACCATCGGTTTGCCGGCCTGGCCGACGCCGACGATGCGATCGCCTACGGTGATCGCCTTGCTCTTCGCCGCCGGTCCGCCCGGCACCATCGAGTTGATCAGGGTGTAGTCGTCATCCATCTGCAGCACTGCGCCGATGCCTTCCAGCGACAGGCTCATCTCGGTGTTGAACTGCTCGGTGTTGCGCGGAGACAGATAGTTGGTGTGCGGGTCGATTTCATGCGCAAAGGCATTCATCGCCAGTTGGAAGACGTCTTCGCTGTTGCTTTGCGTCAGGCGCTTGATGGCGAACTGATAACGCTTGGTCAGCGTGTCGCGGATTTCTTTGTCGGTCTTGCCGGTCAGCTTGAGGTTCAGCTCGTCATACGTGACTTTCGCATCCCACAGGCTATCCAGCTCGGCCTTGTCTTTCGGCCACGGCGCTTTGCTGCGGTCGAGATCGATAGTGCCGTTGCCGGTGAAGTTCATCGGCTTGTCCAGCAACGACAACGCATAGGTGTAACGCTCAAAGCGGCGTTTCTGCGCCAGATTGAACAGCGCGTAGAAGGTGTCCAGCTTGCCGGTTTTCAGCTCTTCGCCAACCTGATTGCGTTTGCCGGCGAACTGCGCCACGTCGGAGGCCAGCAGCACGTTATGGTTGTAGTCCAGCATGTTCAGGTAGCGATCGAAGATCTTGCCTGAAAACTCCGCATCGAGGGCGAACTGGCGGTAATGAGAGCGAGTGAAGCGCGAGGTGACGCGCTCACTCACCGTAGCGTGCTGGGGTTCCTGTTGCAGTTGGGGCAGTTGGCCGATGCGGATGTTGGCTGTTTCCGCGCCGTAACTGACACCCGCCCACAGCAGCCCTGCAATCGCTGTTAATCTGACGAATTTGTTCATGCCTGGGTTGGCCTCCGTATCAGAACTGCAAGTGTTCTGCGCGCACAATCATCGCCAGACCGGAAGAGAGCTGCACACGTACGCCATCTTTAGCGATTTCGAGTACGGTAGCATCCATCGCGCTCTTGCCTGCTCTGACTTTGATTTCCTGGCCAATTTGCAGTTTAGAGATATCCGTGACTGGCGCATAACGCGGCTGGCTTTCCTCTTTGGCTGCACGAGGTTGGCGAGCGGGCTGTGGGCGAGTTTGTGGGCGCGGCTTGCGGTTTTCCGGCGCGGCTCCGCCTTCGCGACGTGCAGCGGGTTTTTTACCGGCTGGACGCGGACGGCGCGGAGCGGCATCGGCAGATTCGCCGGCGGCTTCACGTTTTTTGGCGTTTTGTTCGGCACGCTGTGCCTGAACGCGCGCTTTGGCTTCTTCAAGCTGCTGGCGAGCATGATCGACATGCTGCTGCTCAAGTTCACCGCACGGATTGCCGTCCAGATCGACGCGCTGTGCGCCAACCTTGACACCGTACAGATAACGCCAGCTTGAGGTATATAGGCGCAGGGCAGAACGCAATTGCGTTTTGCTGAGATTTTCTTCCCCCTGCACGCGCTCTACCAAATCCTGAAAAATACCGATTTTCAGCGGACGAGCTTCGCCTTCGGCGCTAAAGCAGAGCGGAAAACGCTCGGCAAGAAAAGCAATGACTTCTTTACTAGAGTTCAACTTAGGTTGATTTTCCATGAAATTTCCTGATTACAACGGTATTGCCAACAAGCCACAGGCATGAACAGGCGTCATTATAATGACGCCATCGGTAATTGCCACGTTAACCGTCGATCAACTTGCCGCTACAGTCACATATTTCGCACTGTCACACTGTTCCAGTTGCTCACAAAGCCCCGCCACCACTGCTTTCAGGCCCACTTCATCCTGTTCGTCGAAGCGTTGATAAACCGTGCTGTCGATATCCAAAACGCCGATCGCTCGGCCGCCAACCGCCAGCGGCAGCACGATTTCCGCGTTGCTGGCCGCATCGCAGGCGATATGGCCCGGAAACGCATGCACGTCACCGACGCGCTGCACGCGATTTTCCGCCACCGCCGTGCCGCATACGCCCTTGCCCACCGGAATGCGCACGCAGGCGATCTTGCCCTGGAACGGCCCCAGCACCAGCTGGTCGCCCTCCATCAGATAGAAACCGACCCAGTTCACGTCATCCAGACGCTCGTTGAGCAACGCGCTGGCGTTGGACAGCGCCGCGATAAAGTTGGTTTCCCCGCCGAGCAACGCGCTCAGGTCACGTTTTAATTCCGCGTAGAATTGTTCTTTTGTCATGTGTTAACCATTGAAACAGTGAAGATGGCCAGAAGCCCAAAGCTTAGGCCCTATAAAATAAGCATTAAATGCGTATAGCCACAAGGTTAATCATCTGTTGCTTCACAAAACCCCGTCGCTCGGGGTATGTTTGCCGCTCAGAATCCCGGTTTACCTCGTTTTACCGTCCGGCGCCCGATCGCCGGTGACGCGGCCGGTTTATTTTTCAGCTACGCTGACACTTCCGGCGGGCTCAAGGGCAGCTACTTGTCAAAAATGAAAATACACGCGATCACCGCTCCCCTTTCCAAAGCGCGTCACCAGCGCTGCTGCGAGTGCGACCTGCTGTTCGTGCTGCCGCCGCTCAGCGGCAATCAAGCCGCCTATTGCCCGCGCTGCAACGCCAAGGTGGTGAACGGCCGCGACTGGTCGATGACGCGTCTGACCGCCATGGCGATCGCCATGCTGCTGCTGATGCCGTTCGCCTTCACCGAACCGCTGATCAGCATTCGTCTGCTCGGCACGCGCATCGACGCCAGTTTGCTGGAGGGCATCTGGCAGATGAGCCGCCAGGGCGATCCGCTCACCGCCAGCATGGTGGCGTTTTGCACCCTCGGCGCCCCGCTGACGCTGGTGCTGTCGCTGCTGTACCTGCGCGTCGGCCATGCGCTCGGCATGAACCTGCGCCCGGTGCTGCTGATGCTGGAGCGGCTCAAAGAGTGGGTAATGCTGGACATTTATCTGATCGGCATGGCGGTGGCGGCGATCAAAGTGCAGGATTACGCCGACATCCAGCCCGGCAGCGCGCTGATCGCTTACCTGTCGCTCACGGTGCTGAGCATCCTGACGCTGATCCACGTCAACCTGGAGCAGCTGTGGGAGCGCTACTATCCGCAGGAACAGCCGGAAGGCCCGCCGACGGCGCTGCACATCTGTCTGTCCTGCCACTATACCGGCTATCCCGACGCGCGCGGCCGCTGCCCGCGTTGCCATGTGCCGATGTGCCATCGCCAGCCCTACAGCCTGCAGAAAACCTGGGCGGCGCTGATCGCCGCGATGATCCTGCTGATACCGGCCAACCTGCTGCCGATTTCCATCATTTACGCCAACGGCACGCGGCTGGAAGACACCATTTTCTCCGGCGTGGTCTCATTGGCCACCTCCGGCAACGTGCCGATCGCCGCTATCGTGTTCATCGCCAGCGTGCTGGTGCCCTTCACCAAGGTGATCGTGCTGATCATGCTGTTGCTGAGCATCCACTTCAAAACCTCGCACAGCCTGAAAACGCGCATTCGTCTGCTGCGCCTGGTCACCTGGATCGGCCGTTGGTCGATGCTCGATCTGTTCGTTATCGCCTTGATGATGTCGCTGGTAAATCGCGATCAACTGTTATCTTTTACTATGGGACCGGCCGCGTTTTACTTTGGCTCGGCGGTCATTTTGACTATTCTTGCCGTTGAATGGCTCGATAGCCGATTGATTTGGGATGCACATGCAACAGGAAACGCCGACTACACCGACTGAAGCGCGGGTCAAGAACAAACGCCGCATTTCACCGTTCTGGTTACTGCCGTTCATCGCCCTGCTGATCGCCGGGTGGCTGGTCTATAACAATTTCCAGGAGCGCGGCACCACCGTCACCATCGATTTCCAATCAGCGGCAGGCATCGTCGCCGGCCGCACGCCGGTGCGCTACCAGGGCGTTGAGGTCGGCACGGTGCAAAAAATCAGCCTGAGCAAAGATTTACGCAGCATCGTGGTGGAAGCCAGCATCAAAAGCGATCTGGAAGACTCGCTGCGCGAAGGCACCCAGTTCTGGCTAGTGACGCCCAAGGCCTCGCTGGCCGGGGTATCCGGGCTCGATGCGCTGGTCGGCGGTAACTATATCGGCATGATGCCCGGCAGCGGCAAGGAGCAAACCCACTTCACCGCGCTCGATACCCAGCCGAAGTACCGCCTGAACACCGGCGAACTGATGATTCACCTGCATGCCGACGACCTGGGTTCGCTCAACAGCGGCTCGCTGGTCTATTACCGTAAAATCCCGGTCGGCAAGGTGTATGACTACACCATCAGCGAAGGCAACAAGGGCGTGACCATCGACGTGCTGATCGACCGCCGCTTCGCCAACCTGGTGAAGAGCAACAGCCGCTTCTGGAATGTCTCCGGCTTCAAGGGCGATTTCAGCCTGTCCGGCGCCACGGTGCAAATGGAGAGCCTGGCGGCGCTGGTCAACGGCGCCATCGCCTTCGATTCGCCGGCCGATGGCCAGCAGGCCAAGGGCGATCAAAGCTATACCCTGTATCCGGATCTGGCCCACAGCCAGCGCGGCGTCAATATTTTGCTGGATCTGCCGAGCGGCAACAGCCTGAGTGAAAACCGCACGCCGCTGATGTACCAGGGACTGCAGGTCGGCACCCTGACCAAGCTGACGTTGCAACAGGACAGCAAAGTCATCGGTGAACTGACCATCGATCCTTCGGTGGTCGATCTGATGCGCAGCGGCACCCGCATCGTGATGCGCAGCCCGCGCATCAGCCTCAACGACGCCAAGCTCAGCCAACTGCTGACCGGCACCACGCTGGAACTGGTGCCGGGTGAAGGCGAACCGCAGCAGCGCTTCAACGTGCTGGACAGCAGCGAAACGCTGTTGCAACAGCCGGGTGTGCTGACCGTCACGCTGAATGCGCCGCAAAGCTACGGCATTGACGTCGGGCAGCCGCTGGTGGTGCACGGCGTGAAAGTCGGCCAAATCCTGAGCCGCACCTTGACCGCCGGCGGCGTGGTGTTCACCGCCGCCATCGACGCGCAGTACCGCGGCCTGCTGCATAAAGACAGCAAATTCGTGGTCAACAGCCGTCTCGACGTTAAGCTCGGGATAGACGGCATGGAAGTGCTCGGCGCCAGCGCCCAGGAATGGGTGGACGGCGGCGTGCGCATTATCCCCGGCAGCAAAGGGGAACCAGGCGGCCAGTACCCGCTGTACGCCAACAGCGAAAAAGCCGAGGAAGGCATCGTCGGCAACGCCCCTTCTACCACCCTGACCCTCAGCGCCACCAGCCTGCCGGACGTGCAGGCCGGCTCGGTAGTGCTGTACCGCAAATTCCAGGTGGGCGAGATCGTCAACGTCCGGCCGAAGGCCAACGAGTTTGAGGTGGACGTCTACATCAGCCCGGAATACCGCAAGTTGCTGACTCGCGAAAGCATCTTCTGGGCCGAAGGCGGCGCCAAAGTGCAGCTCAACGGCAGCGGCCTGACGGTGCAGGCCTCCCCGCTCAACCGCGCGCTGAAAGGCGCCATCAGCTTCGACAACCTGCAGGGCGTGACGCTGAACAAAGGCGCCAACCGCGTGCTCTACGCCAGCGAAACTGCCGCTCGCGCGGTGGGCAGCCAAATCACGCTGAAAACCTACGACGCCAGCAAGCTGTCGGCGGGCATGCCGCTGCGTTACCTCGGCATCGACGTCGGCCAGGTGGAGTCGCTGCAGCTGGCGCCGGAGCGCAACGAAGTGTTGGCTAAAGCGGTGCTGTATCCGGAATACGTGCAGACCTTCGCGCGCCTCGGCAGCCGCTTCTCGATCGTGTCGCCGGAGATCTCCGCCGCCGGCGTCAGCAACCTCGATACCCTGCTCCAGCCTTATATCAACGTGGAGCCGGGGCGCGGCCGCGAGCTGCGCACTTTCGAACTGCAGCAGGCCAGCATCACCGACTCGCGCTATCTCGACGGCCTGAGCGTCGTGCTCGACGCCGCCGAAACCGGCTCGCTGCAGATCGGCACGCCGGTGCTGTTCCGCGGCGTAGAGGTCGGCACCATCACCGGTTTCTACCTTGGCGCCATGTCCGACCGGGTGCACGTTGCGCTGCGCATCAGCAAGAAGTATCAACATCTGGTGCGCAACAACAGCGTGTTCTGGCTGGCGTCGGGTTACAACCTGCAGTTCGGCCTGACCGGCGGCGTGATCAAGAGCGGCACCTTCCAGCAGTTCATTCGCGGCGGTATCGCCTTCGCCACCCCGCCGACTATTCCGCTGGCGCCGAAAGCGACGCCGAACAAGCACTTCCTGCTGAATCCGGAAGAGCCGAAGGACTGGAAAACCTGGGGCACCGCCATTCCGCGCGATTAACTTTCGCGTTTTCCTCAGGGCCCGGCAATGCCGGGCCCTGTTTTTTTCCGCTTTGTGATAAACTCTCGCCCTTGTCTTTATTGCACCCTGAGAGTTCGCCCCGTGGCCAAATCCACCGCCGTTTTTCTGCCCCCCGCTTTCCTCGACGCCACCCGCGCCATCATGCCCGCCGAGCTGGCGATGGACGATTTTATCGCCGCTTGCCAGCGCCCCCTGCGCCGCAGTCTGCGCGTCAACACGCTGAAAATCAGCGTCGCCGACTTCCTGGCGCTGGTGCAGGATTACGACTGGCGTTTGGAGCCCATTCCCTGGTGCGCGGAAGGGTTCTGGATCGAGCGCGACGATGAAGAGCTGCGATTAGGCAGCGCCGCCGAACACCTGAGCGGTCTGTTCTATATTCAGGAGGCCAGCTCGATGTTGCCGGTCAGCGCGCTGTTCTCGGGCGACGCGGCGCCTACTCGAGTGCTGGACGTGGCGGCGGCGCCGGGCTCCAAAACCACCCAGATCGCCGCGTTGATGGGCAACCAGGGCGGCATCGTCGCCAACGAATACTCCGCCAGCCGGGTGAAAGTGCTGCACGCCAATATCAGCCGCTGCGGCGTGAAGAACACCGCGCTGACCCACTTCGATGGCCGGGTGTTCGGCGCTGCATTGCCGGAGAGTTTCGACGCCATTCTGCTCGACGCCCCCTGTTCCGGCGAAGGTGTGGTGCGCAAGGATCCGGACGCCATGAGCAACTGGTCGCCGGACAGCGTCGCCGAGATCGCCGCCACCCAGCGCGAGCTGATCGACAGCGCGTTTCATGCGCTGGCACCGAGCGGCGTGATGGTTTATTCCACCTGCACGCTCAATGCTCAGGAAAATCAGCAGGTGGTGCGCTGGCTGCTGGATACCTATGGCGACGCAGTCAGCGTCGAGCCGCTGGGTGAGCTGTTCCCCGGCGCCGACAAGGCGTTGACCGCCGAAGGCTTCCTGCACGTCTTCCCGCAGATTTACGACAGCGAAGGGTTTTTCGTCGCCCGCCTGCGTAAAAAACACGCCGTGGCGCCGTTGGTGAAGCCGACCTATAAAGTCGGTAAATTCCCGTTCAGCCCGCTATCCGGCAAAGAGGCGGCGCTGGTCGCCCAAGCCGCCGCCGCATCCGGCTTAACCTGGGGCGATGACAGCCGGCTGTGGGAGCGCGACAAGGAAATCTGGCTCTTCCCGGCCGAGCTGGAGCCGCTGTTTGGCAAAGTGCGCTTCTCGCGTATCGGCCTCAAGCTGGCGGAGCGCTTCCCGAAAGGTTTCCGTTGGCAGCACGAAGCGGCGATCGCCCTCGCGGGTGCCGGCGGCAAACAGCATTTCGAGCTGGACGCCGCGCTGGCCCAGGAGTGGTATCACGGCCGCGATCTCTACCCTGAGCAGCCGCCGGCGGGCGACGAGTGCATCGTCACCTATCAGGGGCAACCGCTGGGCATCGCCAAACGCATCGGCAGCCGCATAAAGAATAACCTGCCGCGCGAACTGGTGCGCGACGGCGTGCTGGATTTCCACCTGTAAACGATACCGCGCCGGGGAATGAAATTCCCCGGCAATAAAATAACGCTAATAATATTCCCATCGCCGTTCGTTATTATTCTAATCATTTCACTTTATCGGTATACCTCGCCTACAAGCCCCGTCAACCGGGGGGAATGAGAATAAAAAGTTTCTCGTTTTCATCAAGACAATTCCCGATTCTTATTCTATTAATTAAAGTGCAGCTAAATGAATACGTTCAACTCACCTCTGGGTGGCGTCTTTGCGGGCTTTCTCTCATACGGCAAGGAATATAAGATGAAAAAAACTCTGATGGCATTGACCTCGGTAGCAACCCTGCTGTGCGCCAACGGCGCGGCTAACGCAGCAGGCACCATTCAAGGCACGTTAGGCGTGACGCTGACCATCGGCGCCGGTTGCGTCGTGGGGGGCGGCAGCAGCAGCGGTTCCGTCAACGACTTCGGCTCCATCAGCTTCGGTACTTACTCTTCACTGGCCAACATCATCGACGCCAGCGCCACCGGCGCAGGGGGGGCCGGTACGCTGTCATTGACCTGCACTACCGGCACAGACTACACGGTGGCGCTGGACAACGGGCTCCATGTCACTTCAGGCACCCAACGCCGCATGGCCAGCACGGCAGGCGCCTTCATCAGCTATAACCTGTACCAGGATGCCGCACGCACTACCGCCTGGGGCAGCGGCGCCAACGCGCGGACCGGCACCGGCACCGGCGCCGCCGTTCCGCTGATCGTGTATGGCCGCGTCCCGGCGGCCGGTTCTACCCCGGCGGCAGACACCTATAACGACACCGTCACGATGACGGTCACCTGGTAACGGTGCGGCGCGCGCTTTGCTGCTGCGGATTATGGGCGTGCAGCCTGTTGGCGCAGGCCGACAGTAAAACCGCGACCCTCGGCGTCAGCGCGACCTTGCTCAGCGCCTGTGAGGCCGGCAGCAGCTCAGGCGGCAATGTCAGCTTCGGCACGCTGAATTTCGGCACGTTGTATTTTCTCAGCACCGCAACCAGCGTCGCCGGGCAACAAAACGCCGGCGCCATTCGGGTGAAATGCACCAACGGCACCAGCTACAGCGTTCTGCTTGGCGGCGGGCAAAGCGGCAATACCGCTGCCCGCTACCTGCAAAGCGCGGCCGGCCAACGGGTGAATTACAACCTGTATACCAACGCCGCCCACAGCACCATTTGGGATAATCTGACGGGCGTGTCACAAACCGCCAACGGTTCGGACAACTGGCTGCCGGTCTATGGCATGATTCCGGCGCAATCCACACCCCCGACAGGCAGCTACACCGATACGGTACAGGTCACGATCAATTGGTAATGACGATGCGCGCTTCAATTTGCGGTTTGCTGTTCTGCCTGCCGCTTTCCCCGGCCCAAAGCGATACCGGCGTCAACGACTTGACCAAAAGCCAGCCGTTCACCGTCAATGCAACCGTGGTTAAAGGCTGCGTATTGGGCAGCGGCGTCAGTGACGTGACCACCTTCGGCACCCTGAACTTCGGCCAGTTGTCCTCACTGAGCAACGCAGTCAGCGTCGTCTCCAGCAGCGGCGCCGGTTCGGTGCTGTTTCGCTGCAACCCGGGGCTGAGCGTCACGCTGGCCCTCGGCGTCGGCAATCACGTGACCGGATCCATCGCCGGCGGCAGAAAATTACAAAACGCCGTCACGTCGGAAACGCTGCTGTATCAACTTTATCAAGACAGCAACTACGCCACCCTTTGGGGCGATGGCGCTAACGGCGGCGCGGCGCAGACCGTCGCCGCCACCGGCAGCACGCAAGAAATCAAGGTTTACGCCCGTCTGTTTTCGACCAGTACCCTGCCCACCAGTGGCGTTTACAGCGATACGGTCTTGTTGACGGTCACTTATTAAGTTTTTTGCAATAAGGATTGAGTTATGCGCATACCCTTCCGTCTGCCGTTAACGGCAGCCTTGCTCCTGGCAAGCCAGCAGCACGCCCTGGCCGCGGCTTCCATTCTCATTTGGCCGATCGATCCGGTGATTGAAGATCAACAACAGGCCACCGCGCTGTGGCTTGAAAATCGCGACAGCAAACCGGTCTATATGCAAATTCGCGTGTTGGGTTGGAAGCAAACCGCCGGCAAAGACGATTACAGCAACCAAAGCGACGTGATCGCCAGTCCGCCGGTGGCGTCGATCGCGCCAGGCAAACGCCAGCTGATACGCCTGATCAAACAGTCGGCGCCGGCGGCGGGACAGGAGCGCGCCTATCGCATTTTGGTCGATGAAGTGCCGGTGAAAGAACAATCATCGGATGCCGCCCCCGGCGGTGCAGAGATGGGGCTGAAATTCCAGATGCGCTACTCGGTGCCGCTGTTCGTCAGCGGCAAGGGGATTTGGACCAAACAGGACAGCGAAAAACCGCGCGATTACGCGACCGCCAGCCAACCCAAGCTCAGCTATCGTTTACAGCAGCAAAGCAGCGAACGCTGGCTGGAGGTGCGAAATCAAGGCGCAGTGCATGCCCGAATCTCGAAAGTGACGCTGCAAGGGCGCAGCCTAAATCCCGGCCTGATGGGATACGTGCTGCCCGGTTCACAGATGCGCTTCGCTTTGCCGCCCGCCGGCGGTTTCAGCAGCGGCAAGCTGATGGCCACGGTCAATGACAACAAACAGCCCGTAGCCATTCCGTCTTATTGAGGCCCAGGTGCAGCCGATAGAGAGGCTATCGACGCGGCGTTTCAACCTCAAGCCGCTGGCGTTTGCCATGCTGAGCATGGCGGCCGGCGGCTGGCTGCCGTTTGCGTTCGGCGACGATCTGCCCCCACCGCCCAGTGCCGTCAGCATGCCGGACACCACGCTGTATCTGGAGCCGGTCGTCAACGGGCGCCAAACCGGCAACGTCGTGCCAGTCAACTATCGCGGCGGCCATTACTACATGACGCCCCAGCAACTGCTCGACGCCGGGCTGCCGGTAGCGGATAAACAGGCGAAAGACATCGCCGTCGATCGGCTGGAGAAGGTGGATGTCAGCTACAGCGGCGAGAGCCAGCAGTTGCTGATCAACGTGCCCAACGACTGGTTGCCGCAGCAAACCATCGGCGCCCATTCACCGCTGCAACGCTTGCCGGCGCAAAGCAGCCTGGGTTTGCTGTTTAACTACGACATCTATGCCAGCCAAAGCAACGGCAATGGCCGACCAGGCTACCTGTCGGCGTGGAGCGAACAGCGGCTGTTCGACGGTTTCGGCGTCATCGCCAACACCGGCATCTACCGCAGCGGGTTTAACGGCGGGCCAAACGACGATGGCGGCCGCTATATTCGATACGACAGCTACTGGCGCTTCAACGATGACCAGCGGATGCTGAGTGTGATCGCCGGTGACCTAACCACCGGCTCGCTCCCCTGGAGCAGCGCCGTGCGCATCGGCGGCTTGCAATTGGCGCGCAATTTCGCGGTACGCCCGGATCTTATCACCTATCCGCTACCGCAATTTTCCGGCCAGGCAGCATTGCCCAGCAGCGTCGATTTATACATCAACAGCTATAAAAACAGCACCACCAACATCAATCCCGGGCCGTTCACCCTCAACAGCGTGCCCTACATTAACGGTGCGGGTCAGGCCACGGTCGTCACCACCGACGCCCTCGGCCGTCAGGTCAGCACCACGGTACCGTTCTACGTGGCCAGCAACCTGCTGCAGACCGGCATGAGCGATTTCAGCGTTTCCACCGGTTTGCTGCGGCGCAACTACGGGTTGAATTCTGCCGATTACGGGCAATGGGTTGGTAGCGCCAGTTTACGTTACGGCGTCACTGATTGGTTAACCCTGGAAGGACGCGCCGAAGGCGCAGCCGAATTGGCGGTCGGCGGCGGCGGCGCCGACATTCGCGTCGGGCAATGGGGGGTTTTCAACGCGTCCTACAGCGTCAGCCAGGCCGGCGACGAAGCGTTTAACGGTGGCCGGCCGATACAATCCCCCACGTATTATGACCCGCTGACCGGCAGGCCGTTGCAACAGCCGGATCCCCAGCCCGTCTATCGCTACACCGGCAACCACGGCGATCAGAGCAGTTTTGGCTACACCTACAGCAACTCACGCTTCAGCCTCAACGCGCAACGTATCCTGCGCAGCGCCGATTTTGGCGACATTTCCGTGTATAAAAGCGACTACCGTCTGAGCCGCCGCACCGATCAATTGACCGGCAGCGTCAGCCTGGGCCGGCTCGGCAGCCTCGGCGCCGGTTATTTTGACGTACGCGACGCCATCGCCCAACGAACTCGCCTGATGAACCTGTCCTACAGTGTGTCGCTTTGGCGCAACAGCAGCCTGTACGCCTCGCTGAACCGGGAAATCGGCAGCAGCGGTTACAGTGCCCAACTGCAGCTCTCCATTCCGTTCGACAGTTGGGGTACCGCCAGCTTCAGCGCCGCGCGCGACAACAACAACCGCTGGAGCGAACGCGTCAGCTACAGCCGCGCCGCGCCGACTGATGGCGGTTTCGGTTGGAATCTGGCCTACGCCAATAACCCGAGCGGCGGCGATTACCGCCAGGCGGATCTGACCTGGCGCACCCGCAGGCTCGAAGCCCGAGCGGGCGTATACGGTACCCGTGATGAAACCAACCACTGGGGAGAAATCAGCGGTTCGCTGGTGGCGATGAACGGCGGCGTGTATGCCACCAACACCATCAACGATGCCTTTGCGCTGGTGTCCACGCAAGGATACGCCGACATTCCGGTGAGCTATGAGAACCAGCCGATCGGCAAGACCGATGCCCAGGGCTATTTACTGGTGCCGACCGTCACCTCTTACTACCATGCGAAATTCCAGATTGATCCGCTCAGCCTGCCCGCCGACGTCGCGCTGCCGACGGTGGAAAAAACCGTCGCCATTCGCGATCACAGCGGTTTTCTGGTCGAGTTCCCCATCCAACCCATCTCCGCCGCCGACGTCGAACTGGTTGACGAGCAAGGCAAACCGCTGGCCAACGGCAGCCAGGTGGCGGTGGTTGGCGGCCATCAGCAAAGCTATGTCGGTTGGGATGGCATGACCTATATCGACCCGGTGCAACAACACAATCGCCTGAGCGTGATCCCGGCCGACGGCGGCCCGCCGTGCCAGGCGGAATTCAGTCTGGCGAAGCCTCAGGGCATCCAGCGCGTCGGCCCGGTTGTCTGCCGCTAATTCAACGACGGAGAGTCACTATGTTTCGGGGATTGAAAGCCTTATTGTTAACCCTTTCGCTGCTGCTCTGTCAGCGCGCATTCGCCGACTGCGCCACCACCAACGGCACCGTCACCTTACCGGGGAGCAGCTCTTTCGTGGTCTACAATGGGCAGATCAACGCCCAGGGCACCGCCGGCCTCAACTGCACCGGCCTCGGCCTCAATTTGCTCACGCAAAACACCGTCACGGTCAAGATCGCCTCCACCACCAACAATATGGCGGTTGCCAACACCGACGGTTCCGGCGATAAAATCGCTTACCTGATCTACCCCGACGCCAACTACCAATATCCTTACAGCATCGGCCAAACCATCGACTACAGCTCGCTGAACCTGCTGTCGCTGATCCTGATTTCCTCCAACGTCAACTTTCCGCTGTATATCAAAACCACCGCCGGCGCCAACGTGCGCGCAGGCACCTATACCGACAGCATCAACCTGATCTGGAATTACCATATTTGCGGCCTGGGCGTGCTCGGCCTGTGCGTTTGGTGGGACGGCGTCGACAAACCCAGCACGGTCAGCGTCAGCGTCACCATCACCAAAGACTGCCTGATCGGCACCGCGCCCAACGTCAACTTCGGCAGCATGGCGTTGGTCGGGCAGTTCAATCCTGTCAATCAGAGCATCACCCTGACCTGCACCAAAACCGAGGGATACAACACCTATTTCACCAACGGCAATAACCCGGTTTCCGGTTGGCGACGCATGAAAAGCGGTACCAGTAATTTCATGCAGTACCAGATTTACTTGCCTAATACGACGACCGTTTGGGATAGCACCAACAAACAGAGCGGCGCCGGCACCGGCCTGGCGCAAAGCATCCCGTATAAGGCGGCGGTCAATGCGGCGCAGACGGAAGTGGCGGTCGGCAGCTATCAGGACACGCTCAGTTTTGTGGTGGAGTACTAGGCGTTGTGTTTTGCCGGCGTGGAAATTGTTTCCAAAATGTAATTTTTATGTGGCATTTTTTGCTCATTTGGCTATGCTCTTACCAATGGCCAAACTGGTCTAACCTCCTACCACACCATTGAGCAAGGAGTTCCCATGAGCAAAACCGTCGTAAAAATTGGCAGCTTCGAGGTCGATGACGCGCATCTTCACGCCGGCGCCGACCGCACCGGCACCCTGAGCATTCCCTGCAAGTCCGATCCGGATCTGTGCATGCAGCTGGACGGCTGGGATGAACATACCAGCATCCCGGCCATCCTCGACGGCAAACAGTCGCTGCTGTACAAGCAACACTACGATCGGCAAGCGGACGCCTGGGTGATGCGGCTGGCATGAAAATGCATCAGAACTGCTGACGACGCGCTGTTTTCATCGGAAACAGCGCGTTTTTTTATGCGATGGCGATGCCGCGGCCGGCAAAGAAAGGGGCGAAGCGGCTGAGCGGCAGGTGCACCCGCTCCCGCGTCGCCGGGCTGTCGCCCGAAGGATTGTGGAAGATCACGCTTTGCGCATCGGCGGCGGTGATCAGCACCAGATGCCCGCCCCGCTGCGGCGGCGTACTCTCCGGCCGGCGAATGGAGGGATGCACCGAGGCGATAAAGTAGCGGCATTCATGAAGCAGCGCCGGCACCTCGGCGGCCTCTAGCCCCACCTTCACCTCCGCTTGCAGCGCGAACTGCTCGCGCACATACTCGACGAACGGCGCATAAATCAGCCCCTTTATCCGCTCACCTTCGCGTACATAGGCGCCGTAGGGCAGGCTGCGGCGCGCCAGCTCCAGCAGCGGCGGCGCTTCGCCGTCGCGGTGGCCCAGCACCATTTTCAGGCAGGCCATGCCGCACACGTGGTTGGCCCACTCGACGTACTCTGCCCGATCGCGGGCGCCGCTGCGCGCCCAATTTTCGTCTTGCGCCAGCGTCGCGCGGCCGGCGATCAGATCGGCGGCCAGCTCCGGGCTCGCCCACTGGCACTCGTAGGGAACGGCGCGCATAAGATTAAAATTTGTCGACGACGTTGAAATTCATCAGCACCAGCGTCATGTCCGGCGAGAACAGGTCATACTCTTCGAAGAAGCGCTGCAGCTCTTTGCGCCAGTGCGCCAGCGAGCGATCGCCCTCGCCTTCGGCAAAGGCGTGCGCTTCATCAACCTGATCGTAAGTTTTCATTTCCACCGCGGTCAACTCGACTGCGCAAACCGGCTCACCCTTGCCGTCCACCACCAGGAACAGATCGCCGGCCTGTGGGATCCCTTCGCCGTCCAGGTTAGAACAGGTGGCCGTTTTGGTGCCATTGAGGATCAATTGCACGACTTCATCGGCCTGCTGCTCGGTATCGCCGAACGCCCAGCGCTCAAGGTGCTCGTATTTCTGTGGAATTGCCGTCGCCATGATTATACCTTTAGGAAAAATGCATCAATGCAGACAGGATAGTACAACGTATTGCCGGCCGTCTGCATCCGTCGCAAGCGCGACTGCGCGTTTTGCCAGCGCCACTTTTACGCGTTTTTACCTTTCTTCGCTGTGCCTGCCGCGCTGCCGGGCGCATACTGTGAACATTATTCACCCAATGGCGACTGCCAGGCGGTAACATGCAGCAAAATGACATCGATGCTGACGATACCTTCAGCGATTTACTCAACGGCGTCGCGTTAGTGACGCTTGTCCTCATCACCCTCGCCGGCGGGTGGTATTTCAGCTAAAAGGGGCGCAACGTGGCAACAAAACGCATGGGCAACAAGCTCAGTAAAATGGTCGTGGTGCTGCTGCTGATCTGCCTGGCTTTGCTGCTGTTGCGTTGGGCGGCGATCGCCTTCGGTTAATGCCGCGAGACGACGCCGGCCGAACGCCGGCGCCCTGTTCATCGCCGCCGTGGCGCGGTCGGCTCCAGCAACTCCTGCAAATAGGCCAAACGCGCCTCCCCCTGAAGCAACCAGCGGCGACACAGCCAATGCTGCGTTTCACCCGTGCGGCTCAGGCGGTAGTACTCCGCCAAGGTTACGACCCAGTTCATGATGTTTTCTCCTGCTTTTCGACACCGTCAGTATTGAGCGTAAAAACCAGAAGAAATACTGATGGCTTGTTTTTTATGCTTCCTGTTTTAGGCGGCGGGTAGCGAAGCCGCAGTTCAGCTGTTACATTGGGCAAAAATCAACCCACCGAGGTGTAGACCATGACGTTCTCGGAACAGGAGATTAAACCCGTATGGGATGAGGTCGCACGCCTGATCGGCGACGGCGTGATGCAGCTGCGCCATCGCGGTGAAGCGCTGTCGGTGGAAACGTTGGAAAAACATCTGGCGCGGCAGTTGGCGGACAGCAACGATATCGAACGGCGCATCCTACTCGGCGCCGCCATCAACATGCTGAAAGGCGGAAAATGAATCGCCAACCGAAAAGGTTGGCGATTCGACAGAAGCCCGAGGTATGCAAGCCCGGCCTTCTGCGCGCTACTATGTCACGCTAATATGACGTAATTAATAGGAATTGTCGGGTTTTTGCCCAAAACGCCCTATTTTTGTTGCCTGCATTACGCCAACACGAAATCGCCGGCATCCAGCGGCTGCCCCACCACTTTCACCAGGAAGTCGTTGCCGTCAAAGGCGCCGCCCAGGTTGATCGCCACATCGCTGACGTGATTTTGCTCATCGTAGCTCAGCTTCGCCTCGCCCGCCTTGCCGCTGAACTGATCGACGAAGCGGATGCCGTCGGCGCTGCCGGTGTTGAACAGCGTCAGATCGATCTTGTCCTCGCCGCGCACGAAGTCGCGGATCCAATCCGGCGCCGCCGCCGTCGACTCATCCGCCGCAAAGTAGACGAAGGTGTCCTTGCCGGCACCGCCCCACAGCTGATCCGCCCCTTTGCCGCCGTACAGCACGTCATCGCCCGCGCCGCCCTTGAGCACGTTATCGGCGGCGTTCCCGACCAGCACATCGTTACCCGACCCGCCGATGGCATTTTCAATCGTCACGCCTGCGGCGATAGACACATTGCCTTTCAGGCCACCAACGTCCGAGAACGCCTTTTCATTCAGGTTGATGCGCTGATTTTGACCGAAGCCGGAGAAGTCGAAGGTGTCGTTGCCGCCGGCATCCCAAGCGGTGAAAATTATCTTGTCCTGCGCGCCGGTGGCGGTGAGGAAGTCGCGATCGGTGTTGGAATTGAATCCGTAAACCGTATCGCCGGTGCGGGTGTTCATGTTGGCACCGTAGAAATGCTGGATCGCCGTGATGTCGTTGAGCAACGGCCCGGAAGAGTACGCGCCTTTAAAGTCCTGCCCGGTGTTACTTTCGCTGAAATAGCTCATCAGGCTGTGCGCGCGGCTGTCCTCAAAGTAGGTCGCGTCTTTAGCGTAGGTGATGCTGACGCCCGGCGCGGCGTTATAGTCGCCCGGATGCTGCAACCCCAGCGCATGGCCGATTTCATGGGTGAAGGTCTGGCGACCGTACTCGTTCTCATGGATCTGGTTGTTGACGAAGGTATGGTTCTTGGCGTTATACCAGGTTTGCCCGGCGACCGAAGGCGAGGTGTCCGGGTTATACGCAAAGGCATAGGAGCCGCGCGAGCTGTAGTCGAACAGGCCGAATTTGATGTTGGCAGCGGCGGTGTTGCTGGTTTCGGTGAAGGTGATGTTAGCCACGTCTGACCATGACTGCAGCGACAGTTTAGCCTGCTCGCGCTGTTCGGCATTAAAGCTGCTGAAGCCGCTGATGCCCATGCTCGACATGTTGCCCGGCGCCTTTTCCCAGAAGCTGTAGGTCAGAGAGACCGGCGTGTCGGTCACGCCCTTGTCGTGCCAACTGCGATCGCCGCGCACCAGCTCCAGGCCGGCGTTTTCGAACGTTTTCGACGGATGAAGCACGGTAATGGTGTCGTCTTCATCGGGTTTATAAGCGCCCAACAGGGCTAATACGCCTTCGGCCTTAACGGAAGCATTGCTTGATGACATAACCTTATCTCCATATTCGTCAATTCAATCGGGGGGATGCCCCAACTGGCGGATTGCCTGAACGGCAGCGGCCCGGTGTTGAATCAATACGGGGATATCGGTAATGCGGTGGCGCCTTCCCTCGGCACTCTGAATGAGAACGATAATCCCTTAAGAGAAAAGAATAGACACATTTTCGTCGAGTACAGAATTTTCTCAGATAAAGTCCGACTATGCATTTGCGCCATACGAATGATTTTCAAGATAATCATCAGCATTATCACGATGAGCGGAAAAAACGCATAAAAAAACCGGGGCAATCCAACCCCGGTTATCCATAAGAAACTCTGGACTCAGACTAACCAACCGAGCAGCAGCGTCGCGCCAATGACCGTGGAAGCGCCGCCAATGCGCGTGGCGATTTGGGCGAATGGCATCAGCCCCATACGGTTCGACGCCGACAGGATCGCCACGTCGCCGGTGCCGCCCAGGCCACTGTGACAACAGGTGACGATTGCCGCCTCCACCGGGAACATCTTCAGGTAAGGCGCAATCAGGAAACTGACCAGCCCCATCGACAGCACCACCGAGCCGCAGACCACCACATAACCGACCGAGAACACTGCCACCACGCTTTCCAGCGGCACGTACAGCATGCCCAGACCGATCATCAGCGGCCACACCAGCGCCGTGGAGACGAACTTGTAGAAACTGTGCGCGCCGGTTTCCATCGAGGCCGGGATCACCCGGCAGTACTTGCACAGCACCGCGAACAGGATCATCAGCACCGGGCCGGGAATATGCACGATGTGTTCGAACAGGCCGCCGACGATAAAGAAGGCGCAGATCACCAGCAGCCCGCCGCCCATCAGTTGGAAATCGACGTTGCCGCTTTGCTCCTTGATGGCGAACATCGCGTTCTCCTGCGCCGAACGGATCAGCATGCCGTCGCCGCTCAGCGCCTTGCGCTGCATGCCGATACGCGCCAACACCCCGGCGGTCACGATGGCGAAGATGTTACCCAGCACCGCCGCCGGCGCCAGCTGCGCGACGTAGACGTCCGGCGTCGAGCCCAGGATCGCCGAATAGGCCAGCGACAGCGGTAAAATCCCCTCGCCGATGCCGCCACCGATGATTGGCACGATGATGAAGAAGAAGGTGTGATAGAAGGTAAAGCCGAACAGCTTGCCCACCAGCAGCCCGGTGATCACCGCCGTGATCGTACCCACCACCAGCGGCACGAACATGCGAATCATCCCCTGGATCAGGATCACCCGGTTCATGCCGAGAATGCTGCCGACCACCAGACTGGCGATGACGAAATAAAGCAGGTTGGCGTCTTTCATCAGCAGATGGACCGTGCCCATAACGTTGGGCTGGAAGACATTGAAATAGACCAGCACCGAGGGCACCATCAAACACAGAATGGCCGGCCCGCCGATATCGCGCAGCACGGGAATGCTTTTTCCCAACTGAGCCAGCGCAAAGCCCAGCGTCATTATCACTGCCAGGCCGCCGATCATATTTTTCGGCAGGAAGTTGGCATAGGCGGAAATCGCCACGATGGCGCAAATCGTGATAAACAACGCGATCGGTACCGCGCCGATATCTATTTGACGAAGTTGATTAATTAATCCTGAGGATTCGGACGATGCCGTATTTTTATCACAGGCCAGTTCTGCATTTATCTGTTTCATTATTCACCCTGCTGACAAGCGTACAGTACGGTTAGATTCACCTGGCGCAACATCCCGCCATTGCCAAGCAAAAACAAATGATTACGAAAAATCCTATTGTGGATTTCGCTTTTTCTAATAAGAAATAAAACAGTAGACAGCCCTGAAGATATGATAAAAAATAAAAATGCAAAACTAAATTACACCGACGGAATTCAATATTGTGACCCTCCGCCAAGGTTGGTTTTAATTAATTATCGTCAGCATTTTGTAATTAAAGTAAGCAGGTTTAAATTCGCTGCTATGCTATAGGAGGGCGAAAAAGCCCCCTGTTTTATTAATAAAGAACCGGAAACGCAGTAGCTGAATCCGGTCAGCTTGATCCGAACCTTAATCCTGCGCGCGGCACCGCTCGGGAAAGAGGCATAATATGACTCATAAGGAAGTAGAATATGTCTTCACGCGCTGTTACCCCACAAACTCTCGCTCGCTACGGCATCCATCAGGCCGCCGATATCGTCTATAACCCCAGCTATGAATTGCTGTTCGCCGAAGAGACCCGCGCCGACCTGCCGCCGCTGGAACGCGGCACCCTCACCCAACTGGGTGCGGTCAACGTCGCGACCGGTGAGTTCACCGGCCGTTCGCCGAAGGACAAATACATCGTGCGCGACGACACCACGCGCGATACCGTCTGGTGGTCGGACAACGGCACCGGCAAGAACGACAACCAGCCGCTCTCGCCGGGAGTCTGGCAGCATCTGAAGACGCTGGTGGGCAACCAGCTCTCCGGCAAGCGTTTGTTCGTGGTGGACGCGTTCTGCGGCGCCAACGCCGACACGCGCCTGAAAGTGCGCTTCATTACCGAGGTGGCCTGGCAGGCGCACTTCGTGAAAAACATGTTTATTCGCCCGAGCGACGCCGAACTGGCGGACTTCGAGCCGGACTTCGTGGTAATGAACGGCGCCAAATGCACCAACCCGGACTGGCAGCAGCAAGGGCTGCATTCGGAGAACTTCGTCGCCTTCAACCTGACGGAACGCATGCAGCTGATCGGCGGCACCTGGTACGGCGGCGAAATGAAAAAAGGCCTGTTCTCGATCATGAACTACCTGCTGCCGCTGAAGGGCATCGCCTCGATGCACTGCTCGGCCAACGTCGGCGAGCAAGGCGACGTGGCGGTGTTCTTCGGGCTGTCCGGCACCGGCAAAACCACCCTCTCCACCGATCCGAAACGCCAGCTTATCGGCGATGACGAGCACGGCTGGGACGACGACGGCGTGTTCAACTTCGAAGGCGGCTGCTACGCCAAGACCATCAAGCTGTCGCCGCAGGCGGAGCCGGAAATCTATCAGGCGATCCGCCGCGATGCGCTGCTGGAAAACGTCACCGTGCTGGCCGACGGCAGCATCGACTTCGACGATGCCAGCAAAACCGAGAACACCCGCGTCTCCTATCCGATTTATCACATCGAGAACATCGTCAAACCGGTGTCCAAAGCCGGCCATGCGCGCAAGATCATCTTCCTGACCGCCGACGCCTTCGGCGTACTGCCGCCGGTATCGCGCCTGACGCCTGAGCAAACCCAGTACCACTTCCTGTCCGGCTTCACCGCCAAGCTGGCCGGCACCGAGCGCGGCATCACCGCCCCGACGCCGACCTTCTCCGCCTGCTTCGGCGCCGCGTTCCTGACGCTGCACCCGACGCAATACGCCGAAGTGCTGGTGAAACGCATGGAGGCCGCCGGCGCCCAGGCTTACCTGGTCAACACCGGCTGGAACGGCAGCGGCAAACGTATTTCTATCAAAGATACGCGCGGCATTATCGACGCTATTCTGAATGGCGACATTGAGCAGGCCGAGACCTTCACGCTGCCGATCTTCGGGCTGGCAGTGCCGACCGCGCTGCCGGGCGTCGATCCGTCGATTCTCGATCCGCGCAAAACCTACGCCGACGAATCGCTGTGGCAGGAGAAAGCGCAGGATCTGGCCCAGCGCTTTATCGATAACTTCGCCAAATATACCGTCACCCCGGCGGGCGAAAAGCTGGTGAACGCCGGGCCGAAGCTGTAACGCAGACGTTTTGCATCCTGTTGTTCAAGGGCCGATTCGTCGGCCCTTTTTTGTATTCACGCTTCCGCCAGCAAACCCGGCATCACCAGCGCCACCGCCGCCGCGATGCGCTCGTCGATCGCGCTGCCCGGCGGCAACAGTCCCAGCGTCATCTGCCGTAGCGGTTCGGCGATGGTCATCGCCAACAGCAGGTCGCTGGTTTGCGCCCAGTCACGCGCACGCAGCCAGCCGCACTGCTGCTGGCGCTGCAGCCAGTCCGCCACCGTAGCCCGGCCGCGCTGAATGCCGTTGCGCTGATAGCTGTCCAGCAGCGCCTCGCGCCCCGGAAACTCGCTTTGCAGCAGCCGAAACATCCCTACCGCCTCGGCGCTCAATACCTGCTGCGCGATGGCCTTCAGCCCCTTTTCCAACAGCGGCGCCACCGCCTCCCACCGCCCGGCATCCTGGGCGAAGGCCGGCTGAAACGCCTCGGTCCAGCCGCTCACCGCCTGCGCGACCAGTTCGTCGCGATTGGCCGCAAAGCGATACAGGGTTTTTTTAGCCACCCCGGCGCGTTTCGCCACCGCGTCCACCGTTGCTGCGGCATAGCCGCCGTCGAGCAGCAACGCCAGCGTCGCTTGCGCCAGCGCGGCGCGCAGCGCCGTTTCCGGCGTGGCCGGCCGGCCGCGAGCGCGCGGCGGTTCTTCATTCGGGTTCGCCATATTTATTCCTCACAAGCATTGACAGACTCAGCATACCGGCATAGTTTTATTTTGGAAACACAATTCGTTTCCAAAATAAAACAGGAACCCATTATGACACATCCTTCCCTGCTGGCGCCGTGGGGCGTTAACGATATCAACGAGTTGCTCAAACCTGAACCGCTGCGGCTGGAGATGGGGCTGAGTCGCAGCGCCGACGGTTTGCTGACCGTCGCGGTCCGTACCGATATGCACGGCTGCAAGGGGCGCATGCTGGACTGGTGGTTCACCTTCTTTGAGAACACGCAGCACATCAACTGGTGGCACCCACACGATCACGTCGAACATCGCGGCTGGGACCGCCATTGGAAAAAAGGGGAAAGCTACGTCGGCGCCAGCATCGAAGCGGTCGAATGGCTGGCGGAACTGCCGCCGATCGCGGCACGCCTCAAGTTTCACGCCGCCGAGGACTTCTTCGCGCCGCAGCCGCTGCGCCAGGCGCGTGATGCGCAGGCGCTCTCCGCCGCCGTGTGTGCGCGCATCGGCTTCGGCGATCAGGTGGCGTTGGATGACAACGGCGATCCCTGCGACGGCGAGATGCTGCATCTGGCGCGCGATACGCCGTACGGGTGCGTGCTGCGCAGCCGTTTCCTGCTGGGTAAAGCCTGCGCCAACGCCCACGACGAACTCTCGGACGACATCGGGTTTAACCTGATGCGCCACTGCTACAACGAGTTCAGCTATCTAGCACAGTTCCTGCCGTCGCTGTACTACGCCGAAAACGGCCGCGAGCCGGCGCCGTTACTCTGGTAAGCCACCGGCGGGGCCTGTTATTTTTTCGCGATGCCGCTATAGTGATTTTCATCGCCATTCCCGCGTTTATGACGGAGAACTCATGGAAAATCCAGGCTATAGCGGCGGCTGCCTGTGCGGACATATTCGCTTTCAGGTGCACGGCCTGCCCGGTAACCCACACAGCTGTTCCTGCGAATTTTGCCGGCGCCACTCCGGTGCACCGACGCTCTGCTGGGTCGAATTTCCGCGTCAGGCCGTCGAGTGGAACGGCCCGGGCGGCATGCCCACGCTCTACCGCTCTTCCCCCTATTCCAGCCGCGCCTTTTGCCCGCGCTGCGGCAGCACGCTGGGGGCGATCGACGACGAGCCGACGGTGGCGTTGAGCACCGGCAGCTTCGATCGGGCCGATCTGCCGGAGCTGCGCCCGGTCTCGCACGCGTTCGCCGATGTTTGCCCCGAATGGTGGCATATCGACGGCATGCGCTGAGCGCCTCACAGTTCCCGCTGAAATCAATTGATTGTTTTGTCGTATAAATTTAGAACTGACGAACAATAATTCAAATGTATGGGAACGGGGATGAATCAACAGACTCTCGACGCGCGCCGTTCGCGTCAGGCGTTGCTAGCCGGCTCGGTTGGCAACTTTATCGAATGGTATGAGTTCGGGGTGTACGGGTTCCTGGCTACCGTCATCGCCGCCAATTTTTTCACGCTGCAGGGTGAAAATGAAGTCACCAGCCTGATCCTCACCTACGCCGCCTTCGCGCTGGCGTTTTTCTGCCGGCCGATCGGCGCGGTGATCTTCGGCCGCATCGGCGATCGCATCGGCCGTCGCCCGACGCTGATTGCGGTTCTGTTGTTGATGACGCTGGCCACCGCACTGATCGGCGTCATGCCGACCTATGCCTCGATCGGCATCGCCGCCCCGCTGCTGCTGACGCTGCTGCGCATGTTTCAGGGGCTGTTCGCCGGCGGCGAATTCGGCGGCGCCGTATCACTGATGACCGAATTCGCCCCGAAGGGCAAACGCGGGCTGTTCGGCGCCTGGCAATCGTTGACCGTCGCGCTCGGCCTGCTGGCCGGGGCCGGGCTGGTGGCGCTGCTGGCCGCGCTGCTCAGCGTGCAGCAGCTGCATGACTGGGGCTGGCGCATTCCCTTCCTGCTGGCGCTGCCGATGGGCGCTGTGGCGCTGTGGCTGCGGCTCAAGCTCGAAGAGACGCCCACGTTTACCCAGGCGCAACAGGCCGCGGAACACAGCGCCGCACCGCAGGAGGCGAGCTTGGGCGGCGTGGCGAAAACCATATTGATCGGCATCGGCCGCATGATGGGCTGGTCGGCCGCCGGCTATACCTTCCTGGTGGTGATGCCTTCCTATTTGCAAACCTCGTTGCACGCCACCTTCCAGCAGGCGCTGGTGGCGACGGTGCTGGCCAACGTCGGCTTCGCCCTGACCATTCTGCCGGCGGGCATCATCAGCGACAAACTGGGGCGTAAAACGGTGATGCTGACGGCGGTGGCGGCGGTGATCCTGTTCACCTTCCCGCTGCTGCACCTGTTGCAGGATGCGCAGAGTTCACTGTGGGCCAAAGGGCTGGCAGTGATGGTCGCCGGCGCCGTAGTCGGCCTGCTGGCCGGCCCCGGCCCGGCGATGCTGGCGGAAATGTTCCCGACCCGGGTGCGTTATACCGGCTTGGGGCTGGCTTACTCGCTGTCCAATGCGGTGTTTTCCGGCTCGGCCGGGCTGATTATCACCGGCCTCATCAAACAGACCGGCAATATCGACATTCCCGCCTACTACGTGGTCGCCACCTCGGTGGTCAGCCTGTTTGCGCTGATGACGCTGCGCCGCGACGATCATCTGCGCTCGCTGAACGAACGTTAATCCTCCGGGGGCACATCGCCCCCTTGCCAACTCGTGACCTCGATCACAAGGCACAAATGTTAACGTTAACTTTTGTGATTAACATCTCATGCGTGATATCTGGCCGCTTCATCCCTTCGCGAGTTAACGTTAACAATAGAGCTAACTTCACTCACCGGGGCCCTACCCATGAACCGCGAAACTAAAAAATATTACGTGCTGCTCAGCGGCCTGCTGTTCTTCTTTTTCTTCACCTGGTCTTCCAGCTTTTCGCTGATCTCGCTGTGGCTGAATCAGAAGATCGGCCTGAAAGGCGCCGAGACCGGCCTGATCTTCTCCGCTATCTCGTTGGTGGCGCTGTGCGCCCAGCCGCTGTACGGGTTTATTCAGGATAAACTTGGGCTGCGCAAACACCTGCTGCAGTTTCTCGGCGTGATGCTGCTGCTGACCGGCCCGTTCTTTATCTACGTTTACGCCCCGCTGCTGGCGAGCAGCCTGCCGCTCGGCGCTTTGGTCGGCGGGGTGTTCATCGGCGCGACCTTCTTCGCCGGTATCGGCGCGCTGGAATCTTATACCGAGCGAGTCAGCCGCATCAGCGGTTTCGAATTCGGCCGCGCCCGCATGTGGGGCTCGCTCGGCTGGGCCAGCGCCACCTTTGTGGCCGGTTTTATCTTCAATATCAATCCGAACATCAATTTCTGGCTGGCCTCCGCCGCCGCCGTGGTGTTCCTGGTGCTGCTCAGCCAGGTACGCGAGCTGAAGCCGAACGCCATGACCGGCCTGGCGTTCGGCAAACCGGAAAACCTGCGGCTGCAGGACGCGCTGGCGCTGCTGCGCATGCCCGGCTTCTGGGCACTGGTGGTGTTTGTGCTGGGGATCAGCGTATACAACGTTTTCGATCAGCAATTTTCGGTCTACTTCGCTTCACAGTTCGCTTCTCGCGCACAGGGCAACGAGATGTACGGTTTTCTCAACTCGCTGCAGGTCTTCCTCGAGGCCGGCGGCATGTTCCTGGCGCCGCTGCTGGTGAACCGCATCGGCGCCAAACAGGGGCTGTTGCTGGCCGGTGGCGTGATGGCGCTGCGCATGTTCGGTTCCGGCTTAGTCAGCGGCGCCCTGATGATCTCCGCCATGAAACTGCTGCACGCCGTAGAATTGCCAATCCTGCTGATCGCTATCTTCAAATACATCGCGAGCCGCTTTGACAGCCGACTCTCCTCCACACTGTACCTGGTAGGCTTCCAGTTCATCACCCAGGTGATGGCCAGCTTCCTGTCGCCGCTGGCGGGCTACGGTTATGACCGCATCGGCTTTGCCGACACCTATCTGCTGATGGGCTGCGCGGTCGCCGCCACGACGCTTGTCTCCTGTTTCCTGCTGCGCGGCGAACGTTCCGCCAGCGTAGCCCCCTTTCAATCCGCCATTAAATCAAGTGAGTCTGTCCAATGAACACTGCCTTAGCTCAAGCCGACCATGCGGTCGAAGCCCTGCGTGCAGAGCGCCGAGACGATTACTACCCGCAGTTCCATCTCGCGCCGCCCGCCGGCTGGTTCAACGATCCCAACGGCCTGATCTGTATTGACGGCGTCTATCATGCCTTCTTCCAGCATCACCCCTATAGCGAACACTGGGGCCCCATGCACTGGGGGCACGCGACCAGCCGCGACCTGATACGCTGGCAGCATCAGCCCATCGCCCTGGCACCCGATGCGCCCTATGACAAAGACGGTTGCTTTTCCGGCTGCGCCGTAGATGACAACGGTGTGCTGACGCTGATTTACACCGGCCACGTGTGGCTGGGCGAATCCGGTGACGACAGCCAGGTGCGGGAAGTGCAATGTCTGGCCACCAGCGAAGACGGCATACGCTTCATCAAACACGGGCCGGTACTGGCCCCGCCGGACGGCATTCAGCATTTTCGCGATCCGAAAGTCTGGTGCGAAAACGGCGAATGGTGGCTGGTGGTCGGCGCCAAAGAAAACGGCCTGGGCCAGGTGCGCCTGTACCGCTCTGCCGACCTGCGCGCCTGGCGCTTCGATCGGGTGCTGGCCGGCGCGCAAACGGCGCATCAGGGTTATATGTGGGAATGCCCGGATTTCTTCCCGCTGGGGGAGCAACACCTGCTGCTGTTTTCGCCGCAGGGGGTGGCGGCGCAGGGCTACCGCTATCGCAATCGCTTCCAGAGCGGCTATCTGCTCGGCCACTGGCGGCCGGACGGCGACTTTACGGTGACCCAGCCCTTCTGTGAGCTGGATGCCGGCCACGATTTCTATGCGCCGCAAACCTTCACCGCCGCCGACGGCCGTCGGCTGCTGTTTGCCTGGATGGATATGTGGGAATCCCCAATGCCCAGCAAAGCGCATCGCTGGGCCGGCGCCCTCACCCTGCCGCGCGAACTGACGCTGGCCGCCGACGGCAGCGTCCGCATGAACCCGGCGCGTGAACTGGCGGCGCTGCGCCGAGAGCCACACACGTTTTTGGCGCAGACGCTGACCAATCAGCATCTGCCGCTGACGAACGACGTGCAGGAACTCACCCTGACGTTGAGGCCGGCCGACAACGACGCCGAGCGTTACGGGCTGGCTATCGGGAGTGCGGCGCGCCTGTTTGTCGACAATCAGGCGCACCGACTGGTGCTGGAGCGTTTTCATGAAAACCCCGCCCTGTGCACCTGCCGCAGTGTGCCGCTGCCGGAGGGTGACATCCTGTCGCTGCGGATCTTTATCGATCGCTCATCGCTGGAAATCTTCGTGAATCAGGGAGAGGCCTGCCTGACCAGCCGCTTCTATCCGACGGCGGGCGATCGCCGTCTCCGCCTGTTCGCCGAAGGCGGCCGGGCGCAGTTCGAGCCCATCACGGGATGGCAGTTGGCGAGCATCTGGGGGTAATGGGAATGAGCGCCGGGCGCGCAGCGGCGCGCCCGGTGTGGCTACAGCGAACCACGCTCCAACAGCGGGCAAGGCACTTTCACCGTATCACGCTGTTCCCGCCGCTCAATCACATGCAGCGCCGCAAGACGGCCCAACTCGTAATGCGGCAGCTGCACCGTCGTCAATGCCGGCAGGAACAGCTCACCGGTGCCGACCATATTGTCGTAGCCCAGCACCGCCACCTGTTGCGGTATCCGCCATCCTTGCGCCAGCAATATCTGATACACCAGAAACGCTATCCGATCGTTTCCGCACACCACGACATCGCAATCGCGCCGTTCTGCTGAGAAATGCCGCTCCAGCAACGCGACGCAGTCGCGATAGCTTTGATCGCCGGCGCTCAGATCGAGATGATACTGCCGCAGCTGTTCAACATCGCGCCCCGCTTCGCGCCAGGCGCGTTCCAGACCGCGGCGGCGCAAGCCCGCCGCCAGCGTATCCGCCGGTAAATGAATGCACAATGGCGCGCGATAGCCTTTGGCGATCAGCGCGCGCGTGGCGTCATACTGCCCTTGCTCATCATCAGGAATGTAGCTGGCGATCGCATGCGCCGGGCTGACGCAGTTGGCCAGCACCAGCTTTTTGTCCAGCAGTTTGGCCGGTAGCGTCACCTCACGCAGCCCCATCGTGGTGAATATCACTCCATCCGGTCGATGCGCCAACAGCAGATCGACGGTCTGTTCGGCGTTGTCGTCGGCAAACAGGTTGACGACGAAACTGTTCCAGCCGCGCTCACGCGCGGTTTTTTCAATCGACAGGATCATTTCCACCGAGAACGGCGTCGTGGCGGTGTCCAGCGCCAGCACGCCGAGCGTCTGCACGCGATTTCCGTCACCGCGAATACGCCGCGCCGACAGATCCGGCACGTAGTCTAACTGGTCGATCGCCTGTTTGACGCGGTGATAGGTTTCCGGCCGCAGCTTGCCGGGTTCATTGATGGCGCGAGACACCGTCATCAACGAGACTCCGGCAAGTTTTGCGACGTCTTTCAGCGAAGCCATGCGCCCTTCTTTATGATTAATGGGGAAAAGTGAATAATCCCATAACCGGGCGCAGGACTCTACTCTGCGTTAGCAGGCTGTGATGTTCGCCCACAGGATCGCGCCGTCGGCCGTCAGCGGCGCCACTTCGCCGCCCGCCGCCGTCCACCAGACACCCTCGCGCGCCCGCAGTTCGCCGCCCTCCGGCAGCGACCAAACGCCGCTCAGCACATACAGCACGCCCGCCCGGTTGGGTGACAGGGTGACGGGCGCCGTGCTGCGCCGCACCTCGGCCGCCTGCCGGCCGCGGCGTGTCATGATGTTGAAATCCTGACTGGCGCCGCCCAGCAGCGTCGCTTCCAGCGCCACGTCGCCGGAAAAGGCGAACGGCTCCCCGATACGCGCCAACTGATGGTCGACATGCCCGGCGCTGAACAGCCGCACGCCGTCGCCTTCCAGCAACGTTATCGAACGATCGATGCCCGCAAAGGCGGAAAACGGCCCGTCCTGCGCGATGGTGGCGATACTGGCGCGCCAGTCGAAATCCGGCTCGCCCGGCGGCCAGCTGACGATTTCACGGGTTTCCCCACCGCCGTTGCGCCACGGGCTGACCGGCAGCGCGGCGAAGTTAAAACGGGTCAGGCTCATTACGCCTCCTGCTGAAAGGTTTTCAGCACCTGCAGGAACTCTGCGCTGCTCTGCTGTTGCAGCGCGTGCCGCCCCTGCTCGATCACCTGCCGGCCACCGACGAACACGTCGCGAATTTGCTCCTTGCCGCCGGCGAACAGCCAGCGATTGAGGATCGAGGCATCCGGCGCCGCCGCCAAATACGGATCGTCGCCGTCCAGCACCAGCCAGTCGGCGCGATAGCCGCTCTGCAACCGGCCGATCGGCGCGCCGCACGCCTGCGCGCCGCCCTGCAGCGCCTGCAGGTACAGCACATCGCCCACCGCCGACTGTTCCGGTGTCGTCAGGCGATTACGACGCTGATCGCGCAGCCGCTGGCCGTATTCAAACCAGCGCAGCTCTTCCACCACGTTGAGCGAAACGTGGCTGTCGGAACCGATGCCCCAGCGCCCCTGCTGCTGCAGGTAAGCGTCGCCAGGGAAAATGCCGTCGCCGAGGTTGGCTTCGGTGGTCAGGCACAGGCCGGCCACCGCGCGGCTGCGCGCCAGCGCTTCCAGCTCGTCGCGATCCAGATGGGTGGCGTGCACCAGACACCAGCGCTGATCGACCGGCAGGTGGTCATACAGCCAGGCCACCGGGCGCTGTCCGCTCCACGCCAGACAGTCGTTCACCTCTTTTTGCTGCTCGGCGATATGAATATGCACCGGCAAGGTGCGATCCGACGCGGCCAAAATCTGCTGCATCTGCCCCAGCTCCACCGCACGCAGCGAGTGGAAGCACAGCCCCTGGTTCTGCAACGGGCGATCCGCCAGCTGACGGGCAATCACCTGCTGCTGATGCAGATAGCTTTCGGCATCCTGGATAAACCGTTTCTGCCCCGGCTGGGCCGGCTGGGCGCCAAAACCGGCGTAGCTGTACAGCACTGGCAGCATAGTCATGCCGATGCCGGCCTGATGCGCGGCCTCGCTGAGGCGGCCGGTCATCTCACCGCGATCGGCGTAAGGCTTGCCGTCGGCGTCGTGATGCAGGTAGTGGAATTCGGCCACCTGGGTATATCCGCCCTTGAGCATTTCGATATACAGTTGACGGGCGACTACCTCCACCTGCTCCGGCGTCAGGCGCTGCACCAGGCGGTACATCAGATCGCGCCAGGTCCAGAAGCTGTCCTGCGGGTTGCCCGCCACTTCCGCCAACCCGGCCATCGCGCGCTGAAAGGCGTGGGAGTGCAGGTTCGGCATGCCCGGCACCGCATCGCCATGCAGCCGAATGCAGCCTTGCGGCTCAGCGTTGGCGGTAACTTGAGTCAGATAACCTTGCGCATCGACGTCCAGCCGGACGTTATGCGCCCAGCCCTCAGGGAGCAAAGCGCGTGGGGCAAAATAAGCAGGCATGGCAGTATTCCACGGTTAATGTAACGGCGAATAAGGCGCGGCGATGGCGCGTCTTCAGGAATTTTTGGCGGTCGCCGGCAAGTTTCTGGCGCGACGGCCACTAGTTGTATATACATATACATACGCCGACATCAACAGTAAACTGGTGTTATTATTTTTTTATTTGACGAGGTTAACATCGTGGCTGAACAACAGACCGTGTTACAACTGGCGGCTGCAATGAGCGATGCCCCCGCCCCGATCTACCAACGGGTCAAACAGGCGATCGTGAATCAAATCCGTGCGGGGCACTGGCAACCGCACCAGCGCGTGCCCTCCGAAAGTGAACTGGTGGCGGAACTGGGCGTCAGCCGCATGACCATCAACCGCGCGCTGCGCGAGCTGACCAGCGAAGGTTTTTTGATTCGCATGCAGGGCGTCGGCACCTTCGTCGCCGAAGCCAAGGCGCACACCGCGCTGCTGGAAGTGCACAACATCGCCGATGAGATCGCCGCGCGCGGTCATCGCCACAGCAGCAAGATCCTCGAGCTGAAGGCCCGCCCGGCCAGCGAGGAAGAGGCGGCGGCGCTCGGCATCCAGCCCGGCCAACGGCTGTTCTACTCCCAGATCGTGCATTACGAAAACGACGTGCCGGTGCAGGTGGAAGACCGCTGCGTCAATCCGCTGGTGGCGCCGGATTACCTGAAGCAGGATTTCGACCGCGTCACGCCCTACGCCTATCTGACGCAGGCCGCGCCGCTGACCGCCGGCGAACACATCGTCGAAGCGGTGATCCCCACCCGGCGCGAACGCGAGCTGCTGCAGCTGGAGGACCACGAACCCGGCCTGCTGATCCATCGCCGCACCTGGTCCGGCAAAACCGTGGTGACCTCGGCCCGGCTGCTGTACCCCGGCAGCCGTTATCAACTGTTCGGCCGCTTCACCAGCGAAGTCTGATCCCCGGCGGGCGCGCCCTGCGCCCGCATCTCCGCGGTCGATCACATCCTGATAACAAAATCTCTCCCGCCTCTTGTGACATCCCGGTGAATGCGTTAGGTTGTTTTTAATTGTATATACAACCATGTGGGAGCTGCGGCTCCGGCGGAGGAAAGCAATGACGTCTGAGATTCACTGCGACAGCCTGTGGCACGGCGCCGATATCGTCACCATGCGCGACGGCAACTATCACACCCTGACCGACGGCGCGATCGCCGTACGCGACGGCAAGATCGTCTGGATTGGCGAACATGCGGCGCTGCCGCCCGGCCTGATCGCGGACGAAACGGTGAAATTCGACGGCGGCATCATCACCCCCGGCTTTGTTGATTGCCACACGCACCTGGTGTTCGGCGGCAACCGCAGCGGCGAGTTCGAACAGCGGCTGAACGGCGTAAGCTACGCCGACATCGCCGCACAGGGCGGTGGCATTATCTCCACCGTGAAAGCCACCCGCGAGGCCGACGAAGCGCTGCTGCTGGAGCAGGCGCTGTTCCGCCTGCGTCCGCTGCTGGCGGAAGGCGTCACCTGCGTGGAGATCAAATCCGGCTATGGCCTCAGCCCGGAAAGCGAGCTGAAAATGCTGCGGGTGGCGCGCAAGTTGGGCGAGCGGCTGCCGGTCGAGGTGAAAACCACCTGTCTGGCGGCCCATGCGCTGCCGCCGGAATACGCAAACCGCGCCGACGACTACATCAATCTGGTCTGCGATACCATCATCCCTCAGGCCGCCGCCGCCGGCCTGGCGGATGCGGTTGACGCCTTCTGCGAACACCTGGCGTTCTCACCGGCGCAGGTGGAGCGAGTCTTCGCCGCCGCCGAAGCCGCCGGTTTGCCGGTCAAACTGCACGCCGAGCAACTCTCCGCCCTCGGCGGCAGCACGCTGGCGGCTCGCCATCACGCGCTCTCCGCCGACCATCTCGAATACGCCACCGAGCAAGATGCCCGCGCCATGGGCGACGCCGGCACCGTGGCGGTGCTGCTGCCGGGCGCCTACTACCTGCTGCGCGAAACCCAGTGCCCGCCGGTAGAGCTGTTCCGCAAGCACCACGTGGCGATGGCGATCGCCAGCGACGCCAACCCTGGCACGTCGCCGGCGCTGTCGCTGCGTCTGATGATCAACATGGCCTGCACGCTGTTCCGCCTGACGCCGGAAGAAGCGCTGGCGGGCGTTACCACCCACGCCGCCAAAGCGCTGGGGCTGCAACACAGCCACGGCACGCTGGAAACCGGCAAGGTGGCGGACTTTGTTCACTGGCCCCTGTCGCGGCCGGCGGAACTGGCTTATTGGTTGGGCGGCCAGCTGCCCTGTACGGTGATTTTCCGAGGAGAAGTACGTCAATGACCATTCGCGATCCTTTTAGCTTCCAGACCGGCAGCCTGCCGCTGCTGATCAGCATCCCACACGCCGGCACGCAACTGACGCCGGCGGTCGAGGCCGGGCTGACCGACGATGCCCGCCCGCTGCCCGATACCGACTGGCACATTCCACAGCTGTACGACTTCGCCCGGGCGATGGGCGCCAGCGTACTGGTCGGCAACTATTCGCGCTTCGTCATCGACCTGAATCGCCCGGCGGACGACAAGCCGCTGTACACCACCGCCACCACCGGTCTGTATCCCGATGTGCTGTTCGACGGCCGCCCAAGCTTCCTGCCGGGCAAAGCGCCGACGGACGAAGAACGCGCCGGCTATCTGCAGCAAATTTGGCAACCTTATCATCAGCAGCTGCAGGACGAGTTGGCACGCCTCAAAGCGCGGCACGGCTATGCGCTGCTGTTCGACGCGCACTCCATCGCCTCGGTGATCCCGCGGCTGTTCGACGGCAAACTGCCGGATCTCAACCTCGGCACCAACGGCGGTGAAAGCTGCGCCCAGGCGCTGAGCGATCGGCTGGTCGCCTGCTGCGAGCAGCAACAGCAGTACACCCACGTGCTGAACGGCCGCTTCAAGGGCGGTTACATCACCCGCGCCTACGGCCAACCGCAGCAGCAACAGCATGCGATCCAGCTCGAGCTGGCGCAGGTCAACTACATGTCCGAACAGTATCCTTTCGCGTTCGAACCGCAGCGCGCCGCCTCGCTGCAGCGCCTGCTCAAGCAGATGATTGAAGGCCTGTTGGACAGCGCCGCCAGACTGAACTGATCCCCTTTACAGGCGCCGCCGGGCGCCTGTTCCTCTCCCTGTCCTTAACCGTAACGTCAGCCGCAATCTGCGCGCTATATCAAAGTTTCGCGTGATTCCCTACTGACTGGTCTAAACAGCGCACAAAACAGCGGCCGACGAAAAACGCGCTGCGCCACAATCAGCCGAAAAGCCCGCGCTCATCGTCAGCGCTGGGCGGCGTGTGGCCGAGCTGGCCCGTTTCGAACCATCACTCTGGAGGCCCTATGTCTGTAACACCGTTAAACTGGCGCGCTGCCGGCGCCCTCGCCGAACAATTGCTGGCCGGCTGGCAACGGCGTGGCGAACCCGGCGGCGCCATCACCCTGTTTGACGCCGAACAACTCCGCGCCACCGCCAGTGCCGGCTTGGCCGATCTGGCGCAGAATACCCCCTTCACCGCCGACAGCGTGGTGCGCTACGCCTCAGTGACCAAGCACATCTTCGCCGCGTTGGCGCTGAACGCCACCGATCGCGCCATTCGACTCGAACAACGCCTGGGCGAACTGCTGCCCACCCTGCAGCCCGCGTTGGCGGACGTTACCGTCGGCCAGGCGCTGGACATGACCGGCGGTCTGCCTGACGTGCGCGAGACGCTCGGTCTGCTGGGCATATCGCTGCATGCCGTCAGCGAGGCGCAGCCGGTGATGCAGTTTGTCGAGGGGCTGGAAAGATTGAACTATGAAGCCGGCAGCGAGATCGCCTACAGCAATACCGGCTATCGGCTGCTGGAGGCCGCGCTGCGCAGCAAAGGGTATGATTTCGACCAACTGGTGCAACAGCACATTGTCCGGCCGCTGCAGGTGCAGATGCAAGCGCCGGAAAGCTGGTTCGACGTGGTGCCAGGGTTGGTGCCGGGTTACTGGCGTGCGGCGCGGGGCTGGCAACACGCCAGCGCCGGTCTGCACCTTTCCGCCTCCGGCAGCCTGACCGGCAGCCTCAACGCCCTCACCCGCTGGCTGCAAACGCTGCTGGCCGACCAGGGCCCCGGCCAGGGCGTGCTGGCGCAACTCGGCGCACCGCGCCGCCTCAATCAGGGTCAGCTCAGCGCCTATGGACTGGGGCTGGCGCAGACGCCGCTAGGCCGCCGCCGCTTGCTCGGCCACGGTGGTTCCCACGCCGGTTACAAAACCTATTTCCTGCTGGCGCCCGATCGCCAGGTCGGCGTTGCGCTGGTGGCCAACCGCGAAGACTGCGACAGTTTCGGGATGGCTTTGCAGGTGATGGCAGCGCTGCTGGGCGAACCTTTGCCGCAGCGCAGCACGGCGATCCCCGACGGTCTCTACGCCACGCTGGCGGAGCCGCACTGGCTGGAGGTCAAAGACGGCAACCTGGCCTATCTGGGCAGCGATGAACCGCTGTATCAGGGCGAAGACGGCTACGCGGTGTCGCTGTCCGCCCATATGCCAATCAAATTGAAGTGGACCGGCGAAGCGGTCGAGGGTGAAGTCGGGCATGTGGCGCGCCGTTTCCTGCCGGTCACGGCCAACGGCGACTGCCTGAAGCATGTGCAGGGGTTGTGGTATCACCCGCACTATCGCACCGCCTTTGAAATTCGCGGCAATCGGGTGCATATTGGCGTCGGCCCGGCGGCGCAGACCGGCACGCTCAGCCCGCTCGGCCAGGGCCGCATGCTGGTGGAGTGCCAGGACGGCCCATGGTTGAAACGCTTTTGCCTCTATTTCCGCGGTTACAACGTGGATCTCATCGCCAACCGCAGCCGGATGCTGACCTTCCGCCGCAGCACCGTCGGCCGCGACTGACGCTCAGCGTGCGCTGCCGGTTCTGACCGCCAGCAGCGCATCCGCCAGCCGCCGCTTGTCGGCGGCGCTGAGATTCACCTGATCCACAGACGCCATAAACGCCGCCTGATCCGCCTCGCCGAGCGGGCCGGTACGCAGTCGCTCCGCCAGCCGTTGCAATATCTGGCTGCTCAGCTGCGCGATCTGTGGGCGCACCTGCGCCAACGGGCGTGGCTGCCAGCCGGGCTCCGGGCTCGCCAGCCAGTCGGCGCGATAGCGGTACTGAATCGCCTTGGCGGCGTCCATCTGCGCGGCGATAAAAGGCCGCACCGACGCCGGCTCCAGCCCCAAACGCCCCGCCTCCGCCTGCGCGCTGGCCAACACCTTCGCCTCCTGCGCCAGGTCTTCGATCGGCAAATGCTGCTGCGCCTTGTAACCGGCAACGTCTTTCATCAACGACAGCCGTTGGTTCACCAGTTCGCCGATGGCGGCAGCGCCGTCTGCCAACGCTGGAAAACTGGTCAAACAGCAGGCTATCAATAACGCCCTGAACATGGCGCCTCCCTTATGATGCAGTGAAAAGGTCAGGCGCCAAGTTCACCACGTCAGCCCTGCGCCGGCAAATAAAAAAGGCCCCGCCGCAGCGAGGCCCGATGAGACCCAACCGGCGTTAGTCGAACACGCCGTTGATGACGGAGGCCACAATCGCGGTGCTGAGTGCGACCAGCACCAGATCGTCGCCGGCGATACGCCACTCATAACCCGGGTACTGCGGCAACTCACGCAGCATCGAGTAAGGCACCACTTTTTTGGCGATGCCCGGCGGCAGCGGTTTACCACGCGCCAGATTCTTGGCGATGCCCGGTGGCAGCGAGCTATAGCCGGTCAGGCCGTAGTTGTGCGCCAGCGAACGGGCGCGGTCGCGCGAAAGGCTGACGGAGACCAGATTATCGTCGTTCCTATAGCCGCCTTTATCTTTATTGCCTTTGTTGCCGTGATTACCGTTGTTGCCATGGTTACCGTTATTGCCGCTGTTGCCATGGCCGTTCCCGTTGCCGTTACCATTGCCGCCTTTGTCGGCCAAGGCCGGGGCGGATGACAACCCCAGCGATGCAATCAGCGCTAACACCGTGAGAGTCGTACGACGTTTGTTCATGTTGTGTATTCCTGCGTGGGTAACTCTGTTGACTATAGCTAGCCTTTTCCAGACAAAGTATAAGGAAAACTCCGAGATAACGGCGCGCTTTTACGGCATTCGCTTTCAAACCTTGTCTCAACGCAAAACGCCTCGAAAATGCCGATGCTTGTCTCAGATTTTTCTTGAAGAAAAATAAGCCTTACGCTAGCGTGGGAAGGTAACAAAAAAGAGTTAGCGTGCTCTTTTTCGTCGCACCTCAAATCTTATTCTTATCATCCATAATGATAATAGCGAACACTTCCCGCCTCTCCGTGCGGGATTCTTTTTCCCGCCGCCGTCGCCCCAATCTGGTGCTTTATGTTGAGATTTGGTTGCCGATAATTTACATTCGCTGTCTGAGAAACCTCAACCTCCCGCGGTGGCCAGGCTGGCAACGGGTGGGCGTTCAGGAGCAAAAGACGTGCAAATGACCCTCATGGAATACATCACTCGACACTTTAACGGCGATCTTCATCGTTACGCGCAGTCGGAAGGCGTCAGCCGTGAACAAATCATTAGTTGGATAAATAATGAATGTCACGTGATCAAAGGCAGGCTGTTTATGCCGGTGAAGCATCTCCCGGTTGAACAAGCACAGTGATGACAAAAAAACCCCGCCAGGCGGGGTTTTCTGTTTCTGATAGCACGGAAAATCAGAAGTTATAGCCGACCACGAGGTAATAACCCCAACCGGTAGACTTGATCGGGCCCTGCGGGGTACCGATATCCGCGCCATCCTGCCACTGGCCGCCGTTATGGAAATAACGCGCCACGAAAGAATAGTGCCAGTGATCGTAGTTCAGCGCCAAAATGTGGCTGGAGGCGATAGAGTTGCTGGTGCGCACCTGTTTGCCGGTGCCGTCAACCCAATGGCTGTCCTTGCCCAAATCGGAACCGAAATCGAAGTTGGTGAAGCCGATATAGCTCAGGTTGCCGCCCCACACCTGGGTCAGCGGCACGAAGTATTTCACCTTGAAGCGGTAACCGTCCCAGCTGTTCTCGTTGGCAGCCTGGTAGTTTTCCCACTGGTATTTGGCATAGATGTTCATCGACAGGCTCATCGGCAGGCCGGTGTCGATATCGGTGCCCAGACCCATGTACCAGGTGTTTTGACGACCGTCGGCGTTGTGGCCCAGGTCATAGATGTAGTTGTTGGCGAAGTACCACTCTTTGAACGGACCGAAGCTCAGATCGGTGCCGGTCAGCTTGTCGATGGAGAAGCGCGGTTCAATCTCCATAAACAGCGGGGAGCCTTTGTCCCAGATGCCGCGATCCGGGGTATTGCCCACGCCGAAGAACTTCGGCACGTCAACGTAACCGTAGAAGTCGAACCAGTCTTTCTTGGCGAAGGCTTCGTATTCGAGATACACGTCGTTATTCAGCTGCGGTCCGAAACGGGTGTGGTAGCTGCCCACCACGTTAACGCTCTGGTGCCACCAGTCGGAGACATATTGACTGTCTTTGCTATCAGCCATTGATGATGCACTGTAAGACGCTGCGAGCAGTACACCTGCTGCGAGAGCTATTTTTTTCATTTTATTACCACATGCTTAAAGGGCCATTTCCTGCCCGTTTAGAAAAGATGACAATGAGTCTGCCGACACCTGGCGTTGTCTTCACACAGAAACTCGGATGACGCGCGCATTATAGAAACCACTGACTGTAAGAATCTGTGATCCAGTTACGCATTTCGCGAATAGGTAATCGATTGCGTTCACATTTGTCAAATTATGTTTCATTCAAATTCACATTCGCTGTGATTTTTGTCATGCACATCGATTTTTAGCGCAGTTTTTGAGCCAACTGTCATCAACCGGCAATGAAGAGGAGTACGGCATTCAAGCGGGAAATGCCGGCGAAAACTCGCCGGCGAGAGAGAAGCGGCAGCCGATCACGCTGGCCACATCGAACGACGAATGAGGCTGCAAAAATTACCGCGAACAAAGCTCGGTTCCTTATCCGCCAGCACGTCCGCTTTGACGTTGCCGAAGGTGCTGTCCGGCTTATGTCGAATCCCGTCGTAAAACGACTGAATAATCGCTTCCTTGAAGTTTGCCCCGCGGGGATGCAACTCCACTACCCGCTCTCGCAGCGTCGCGTCATAGCCCTGGTAATTGATCCCTAACACATCCATCTCTACCCCCGCGGTCACCAGCGCAATCAGCGGGTGCATGTATTCCGGGATCCCCGGCGTGGTGTGTAACGCGATCGCCGTCCATACCCGATCGATATCCTGACGGCTGACCCCGTGCCCGCGTAAAAACTCGGCCGCCGCATCGGCGCCATCCACTTCGAAACGTTTGTCGCAGCTGCAGTGATCGTGCGTCAGTCCCATATCGTGAAACAGGCAGCCGACGTACAGCAGTTCAGGATCGTAAGCCAGCTTGCGCTGCTGCCCCGCCAGCGCCGCCCAGTAATACACCCGGCTGGAGTGGTGAAACAGCAGATCTGATTCGGTGTCGCGCACTAACTCGGTCGCCTGACGCGCCATCGCGCTATCCGGCACGCTGATGCCGTTGATGGTTAAACTCATAACTTGATTCTCCCGTTGTCTGGAACCCGGTTAGATTAGGCGTTACACTGAATGTCCTCAATTGCCATTAATCAACGATTAGGGACATCCCCCATCCATCGGGATATCGCATGCCATGAGTAAAACCATCGCTATTCTCGCCGTGCCACAGGTGCAGCTGCTGGACGTTTCCGGTCCGCTGGATGTTTTCGCCGAGGCCAATCTGCAAGCCGGCTATGCCGCCTATCATCTGCAGGTAGTCGGAAAGACGCTGGCGCCGATCGTGTCCTCATCCGGCGTCAAACTCGTGCCGGATCTCGCCATCACCCAATGGCGTGAACAGGCGCTCGACACGTTGCTCATCGCCGGTGCACCGGGTATCGCCGACGGCGAAAGCGAAACACGCACGCTGGACTGGCTACGCAGAGTGGTACCCCGCACTCGCCGCTACGGCTCGGTGTGCAGCGGCGCTTTTCTGCTGGCGGAGGCCGGCCTGTTGGATGGGCGGCAAATCACCACCCACTGGGCGGTAGCCGATCAATTGTGTCGCCGCTATCCTCAGGTCACGGTGGATAAAGACGCCATTTATGTGCGTGACGGGCGCCTGCAGACTGCCGCTGGCGTGACCTCAGGGCTGGATCTGGCGCTGATAATGGTGGAAGACGATTTAGGGCGTGAGATCGCGCAGCGGGTCGCGGCCCAGCTGGTGATGTTTTTCCGCCGTCCCGGCGGGCAGATGCAATTCAGCTATCGGGAACAGGCGACCCTGGCCGGGCGCTCAATGCTGCAGGAAGTGCAACGCTGGGCGATAGACAATATCGGGTTACCGCACAACGTAGCCAGCCTGGCGGAACGCGCCGGCGTCACCCCGCGGCATTTCAGCAGGCTGTTCGGCAACGAGGTCGGCACCTCTCCCGCTAAATGGCTCGAGGAAGCCCGCATCGCCGAAGCGCGCAGGTTATTGGAGCTCGGCGTATTGGCGCCAAAACAGGTGGCGGCGCATTGCGGTTTTTCCAGTGCAGAGCTGATGCGGCGGGCATTTATCCGCCGGCTGGGGGTAACGCCGGCGGACTATCGAAAAATGTTTCTCGGTAAACAACTGCGGCGCGAAAGCTGAGATCAGTTTACCGCCGGCACCGCCTTGGCGATGTTTTCCTGGCGGAACGCCACCTCTTCGCCGTTTTTCACCTCCCAGTTGGCAACCGGAATGTCGGTCTTGGGCGCCGCCGCGACGACCGAACCGTAAATCAGCTTGTCGTCGCGGCGCAAAATATAAACGTCGAGCTGATATTCGTGCCGCAGATTCGCCGTGGTCAGGCGCACGGTATCGCCGCGCTCATAGTGATGCACGTCGATTTCAGGCTGTTGAATAAATTGAATGTCGCTTCTCATCGTCGTCGTTCCTTCAGGCAACATGGCTAGTTAAATTCTAGTTCAACATTGCGCCGACGGCGGATAATTTCCGTTAATTTCCGCGAGTTGCCCGCCAACAGATCAGCGAGCCAAGCGTGACCATCGCTACGCCCTGCCAGAAATTGGCGGTCAGCGAGGTATGCAACACCAGCGCGGCGAACACCGCCGACAGCACCGGGGTGAAATAAGAGACGGTGGCCAGCAGCGTCATGTTGCCGTGCAAAATGCCAACGTTCCAGGCGGCATACCCCGCCCCCATCGCCACTCCGGCGCACAGCAGCGTTACGGTCACGCCAGCGCTGAACTGCATGCCGCTTTCTGCGCTGAAGGCATACTTCAACCACAGCGCCAGCGCGGTCAGCACGATGAACAGCACCACACCGTTGCTGCCCTGGGCGATCTTCTTGGTCAGGTTGCAATACAGCGCCCAGATCACTGCGCCACTGAACGCCAGCGTATAGCTGAGCGGATTGCTGCGCACGTTGGCCAGCATCTGCGCCGGTGACCAGCCGCCCTCGCCGCTCATGATCCAGCCGATGCCGAACAGCGACAGCAGCAGTCCCGGCAGCAGCCACCATTTCGCCTTTTGGCCGTTGAGCGCCAGCGCCATCAGCACGGTGAAACAGGGCCACAGGTAGTTGATCATGCCCACTTCTATCGCCTGCAGGCGGGTATTGGCGTAGCCGAGCGACAGCGACAGGCAGATCTCGTAGCTGACGAACAGCAGGCTGCCGACGATCAGATAAGGCCGCGGAAAGCTGCGCCATTTCGGCACGCCGAGCGCCACCAGCAAAAACACCGCGCTGACGCTGTAGATCATCGCCGCGCCGCCGATCGGCCCCAGCCCTTCGCTGACGCTGCGAATAAGGCCAACCACGCTGCTCCACAGCACAATGGCCAACAAACCGAACAACGTGGCGCGGGTACGCGAGGGCAAAGCGGGCATAAGACAGGTCCAATGGGTTATTTTTTATCAGGTTTTTCACTCTACTGCCGCACGTGCCAAAAAGAAAGGCGGGATACTCCCGCCTGTGAATTTATTGCTGCGGTTGCCGCTCCAACTGCGGCGGCGGCTGGCGAAAGCGTCGGGTCAGCCAGGCCAAATAGCCGAAGCCCAGTGTCGCCCAGATCAGCCCCATGGTCAGCGAGCTTTTCTCCAGGTTCAGCCACAGCACCCCCACCGTCAGCGCCCCCACCAACGGCAGGAACAGGAAGTTGAAGCGATCCTTCCAGCTTTTGTTGCGCCCTTCGCGAATGAAGAAGTGGCTGATCACCGACAGGTTAACGAAGGTAAAGGCTACCAGCGCACCAAAGTTGATCAGCGCCGTGGCGGTCACCAGATCGAACGACAGCGCTGACAGCGCCACCAGCCCGACCATCAGCACGTTCAGCGCCGGGGTGCGCCATTTGGGGTGGATATAGCCGAAGAATTTCTCCGGGAACACGTTGTCACGCCCCATCACGTACAGCAGGCGCGATACGCTGGCGTGCGACGCCAGGCCGGAGGCCAGCGTGTTGATGAAGGTCACGCACAGGAAGATCGACTGGAACAGCTTGCCGCCGACGTACAGCGCGATCTCCGGCAGCGCGGCGTCGGGCTGGTGAAAGCGTTGAATGGACGGGAAAAACAGCTGAATGAAGAACGAGACGCTGATAAAGATCACCCCGCCGTACAGCGCGGTCAGGAAGATGGCGCGCGGGATCACCTTGGCGGCGTCGGGCGTCTCTTCACACAGCGTGGTGACCGCGTCAAAACCGAGGAACGAGAAGCACAGAATAGTCGCGCCGGTAATGATCGGCAGCAGATGCGCATTCTCGCTGAGGAACGGCCGCAGGCTCCACACCGTGCCCATCCCCTCGCCGTTGTGCAGGCCGCGCACCACCAGATAGATGAACACCAGAATGATCGCCACCTGCGCCAATACGAACAGGGTATTGAAGTTGGCCACCAAATTGACGCTTTTCAGGTTGATGGCGGTGATAAGGATAACGAAGCCCACGACCCACACCCAGGGCGGCACTTCCGGGAACAGCGCGGTCAGGTAAATCTTCGCCAGCAGCGTATTGATCATCGGCAGGAACAGATAATCAAGCAGCGATGACCACCCCACCAGAAAACCGACGTGCGGGTTGATCGCCTTCTGCGCATAGGTATAAGCAGAGCCGGCGGTGGGAAACTGGCGCACCAGTTTGCCATAGCTGATGGCGGTGAACAGCACGCCGGCCAGCGCCAGCAGATAGGAGGTCGGCACATGGCCGTCGGTGAGGCCGGAGACGATCCCGAAGGTGTCAAACACCGTCATCGGCGTCAGATAGGCCAGGCCCATCATCACCACCTGCCACAGCTTGAGGGATTTGCGCAGCTGCGGTTTGCCCGCCGGGCCGCCGTCGATGGCTTTAATCGTCATGGCATTTCCCCTCTTGGTCCTCTGCTGTCAACCGTGCAACGTCATTCAGAGAGGCCGCAGGGAAACTGCTGCTCAGGCGGCGGTAAAAACGGGTTGGTATCGCTGTCGGGCGGCCGGCGACCGGCCCGTAGGCACTGCGGCACAGACAAACGTCTGCGCAGGGGGCTGACTGAGTCATGGTTATTTCCTCGTCGGCGTCCTGTACGCCGTGATAGAAGAAATTCTGTACCGCAGCGCGCAGCCTCGCCGGCCACAGGAGAGCCGATGAAATGCGCCGGACGCGCGCGGTAGTCGCAGGGTGAGCGGTATCAGGCGTTTTTCAACATCCACTCGATTTCGGTTTCGGTGATCAGGCGCTCGAACTGCACCAGCTCATCAGTTTTGCAGGCCAGATAGACGTGGCTGAAGCGTTCGCCCAACAATGCATTGAGCACCGGCTGATGTTCGAACTCGTACAGCGCGTCACTCTGGCGGATCGGGAACGGCAGCCCGTCCTGCTCCAGACCGTTGCCGGTCACCGGCTCAGGCAGCGGCAATGCGGTTTCCAGGCCATAAACGATGCCGGCCAGAATGGTCGCCATCACCAGATAAGGATTGGCGTCGGCGCCCGCCACGCGATACTCCACGCGGTGGTTGTCGCGATCGCCGCAGGGAATGCGCAGCGCCACGGTGCGGTTGTTATGCCCCCAGGAAGCCTGGGTCGGCACATACATGCCAGGCTGGAAGCGGCGGTAGGCGTTGACGTTCGGCGCCAGCAGCGCCATCGAAGACGGCATCAGGGCGATCATGCCCGCCAGCGCCTGTTTCAGCAGCGCCGAATCTTCGCCGTCATCGTCGGCGAACACGTTGTTGCCCTGCGCGTTCAGCATGCTGATGTGCACGTGCATGCCGCTGCCGGCGTGCTCCTCATACGGTTTGGCCATAAAGGTCGCCTGCATGTTGTGGTTCTCGGCCACCATGCGCACCAGCCGCTTCAGCGCCAGCGCGTGATCGCAGGCCTGCAGCACATCATCAGTATGATGCAGGTTGACCTCGAACTGCCCCGGCGACGCCTCCGCCACCGCGCCGTCCGCCGGAATGCCCTGCAAACGCGCCAGTTCGTCGATCTCGCTCAGCACGTCGGCGAAATGGTTGAGGTTATCGACGGAGTACACCTGGCTTTGGGTGTTGCGCTCTTGCGTGCCCGGCGCGCACGGCGGCTGCAGATAGCCTTCCGCGTCACGTTGACGATCGATGAGATAGAACTCCAACTCTACCGCTACCACGGGGGAAAGCCCGCGCTGACGCAAACGCTGCCACACTCGGTTCAGCACATTGCGCGGTTCAACGTCAAAGGGAGTGCCATCTTCATCCAACATGGTGAGCAGCACCTGCGCGATATATTGCGGGTCCGCCGCCGACGGCGTCAGCGTGCCCGGTACCGGCACGCACACGTGATCCGGCTCGCCCAACTCCTGCCCCAACCCGGCCTCTTCCACCACGTTGCCGAGAATATCCATCGCAAATACCGACGCCGGGAAGTAACAGCCCTTCTCCAGTTTGTTCAGGCCGCCGACCGGGATGCGTTTGCCGCGGAAGCTGCCGTTCAGGTCGGTCAACAGTACGTCGACATGTTGGGTTAACGGATAACGTTCCAGATACTTCTTCACTTCGCGCTGGAACGCGCTACTTCGTCTCTCTTCACTGTGCTGAACAAAGTTTTCCACTTCTACGATGTTGGTCTGCATGGTTCACCCGCCGTTTGTGTTTTGCTGTCGTCGATGTTTATTGACCGTCTTGTTCAATATAATGCCCACAAATGAAACGTAGATGAAACAAATTTGTTTTGCAAGTGTTACTTTTGGTTTGAATATTGCCCAATCGACTGCTAGATTTATAGAATATTGAACGAAATCGGCGGTGGAGAAGCTTATCGTTCATAATTTCGAACGTACCAAGGGGATAGCATGGACAATATATTTAACAGACCAGTCATTGGCGTCGTCATGTGCAGGTATAGGTTAAACGGGCACCTCACACAGACCTTGCAAGAAAAGTACCTGAATGCCGTTATCACCGCCGGCGGCTTGCCGATCGCCCTGCCGCACGCGCTGGCGGAGCCGGAAATGCTGGCGGAGCTGCTGCCGCGCCTCGACGGCATTTTGCTGCCGGGCAGCCCCAGTAATGTGCAGCCGCACCTTTATGGTGAAAACGGCGATGAGCCTGACGCCGATCCTGGCCGAGACGCGTTGAGCCTGGCGCTGATCCGCCAGGCATTCGACAGGCGCATTCCCCTTTTCGCCATTTGCCGCGGCATGCAGGAAATGGTGGTCGCCACTCAAGGCACCCTGCATCGCCGCCTGTACGAACTGCCCGAGCTGCTGGAGCATCGTGAAGATCACGACCTGCCGCTGGAACAGCAATACGCCCCCGCCCACGAAGTCATCGTTCAGGAAGGGGGGCTGCTTTCGCAACTGATACCGGATTGCAACAGATTCTGGGTGAACTCGCTGCACGGCCAGGGTGCCAAAACCCTGGGCGCGAGCGTTCACATCGAGGCGCACGCCGCTGACGGGCTGGTGGAGGCGATCAGCGTGCGCGATCAGCCTTTCGCGCTCGGCGTGCAGTGGCACCCCGAGTGGAACAGCGACGAGTATGCCCTGTCGCGCCTGTTGTTTGATGGTTTCATCACCGCCTGTCGGAACTATCAAAAGGAAAAACGCCCATGAGCGACGTCAGCTTGGCACCGGGAAAACGTCTGTCGCAGATCCGTCAACAATTGGGGTTGTCGCAGCGCCGGGTCGCCGAACTGTCTGGGTTAACCCACAGCGCCATCAGTACTATCGAGCAAGATAAGGTCAGCCCGGCCATCAGCACGCTGCAAAAGTTGCTGACGGTGTACGGTCTGTCGCTGTCGGCGTTTTTCGCCGAGCCGGAAAAACCGGCTGAGCCGCAGATCGTGATAGACAGCGACGACCTGATCGAAATCGGCAGCCAGGGCGTTTCGATGAAGCTGATCCACAACGGCGACCCGAATCGTACGCTGGCAATGATGATCGAGACCTACGAACCGGGCACCACCACCGGCGAGCGCATCAAACACCAAGGGGAAGAGATCGGCACGCTGCTGGAAGGCGAAGTGGTGCTGCAGGTCAACGGCCAGAGCTATCACCTGCTGGCCGGGCAGAGCTACGCCATCAATACCGGCATCCCCCACAGTTTCAGCAACACGTCGGCGCGCATTTGCCGGATTATCAGCGCCCATACGCCGACGACATTCTGATCAACGGAGCCAGGCATGAACTTTCACCACTTGCAGTATTGGCAACAACGGGCGCAGGCCCTGAAGATTGAGCACCAGCTGTTTATCGACGGCCGCTACCAGCCGGCCGCCGCGGGGAAATGTTTCGCCGTGGAAGATCCCGCCGGCCGCCGTGAGCTGGCGCAGGTCGCGCGCGGCGAAGCCGCCGACATCGATCGGGCAGTCAGCGCGGCGCGCGCCGCCTTTGAGCGTGGCGACTGGGCGCAGGCCGCCCCGGCGCAGCGCAAAGCCACGCTGCTGCGTTTCGCCGATCTGATGGAGCAGCATCACGAAGAGCTGGCGCTGCTGGAAACGCTGGACACCGGCAAACCCATCCGCCACAGCCTGCGCGACGACGTGCCGGGCGCCATCCGCTGCATCCGCTGGTACGCCGAAGCGATCGATAAGGTCTACGGCGAAATCGCCCCCACCGGCCGCGAGGCGCTGGCGCTGATCGAGCGCGAGCCGATCGGCGTGGTCGGCGCCATCGTGCCCTGGAACTTCCCGCTGCTGCTGGCCTGCTGGAAACTCGGTCCGGCGCTGGCCGCCGGCAACAGCGTGGTACTCAAACCCTCCGAAAAATCGCCGCTGAGCGCCATCCTGCTCGGCAAACTGGCGCAGCAGGCCGGGTTGCCGGACGGCGTGCTGAACGTGGTGCCCGGCTATGGCCACGACGCCGGCAAGGCGCTGGCGCTGCACCGCGACGTCGATGCCCTCACCTTCACCGGCTCCACCCTGGTGGCGAAACAGCTGATGATTTACGCCGGCGAATCGAATATGAAGCGTGTCTGGCTCGAGGCCGGTGGCAAAAGCGCCAACATCGTCTTTGCCGACTGCCCGGATCTGGATCAAGCCGCCCGCAGCGCCGCCGCCGGCATCTTCTACAATCAGGGGCAGGTGTGCATCGCCGGCACTCGCCTGCTGGTCGAAGCGAGCATTGAGCAAGCGTTCCTGCAGGCGCTGCGCAAACACGCGGCGGCCTTCGTGCCCGGCGATCCGCTCGATCCCGACACGGCGATGGGCACGCTGATCGACAGCGGCCACTGCGAGAAAGTGGCCGGCTATATCGATCGGGGGCTGAGCCAGGGCGCCGCGCTGTTCCTCGACGGGCGCGACCATCCGCAGGGCGACCACGCCGGCTATCTGGGGCCGACCATCCTCACCCGGGTGGACAATGCCATGAGCGTGGCGCGCGATGAAATCTTCGGCCCGGTGCTGGCGGTGACCACCTTCGACGACGAGCAACAGGCGCTGCAGCTGGCCAACGACAGCGACTACGGCCTCGGCGCCGCGGTCTGGACCCGCGATCTGGCGCGCGCGCACCGCATGGCGCGCCAACTGAAGGCCGGCACGGTGTTCGTCAACAACTACAACGACGGCGACATGACCGTGCCGTTCGGCGGCTACAAGCAGAGCGGCAACGGCCGCGACAAATCGCTGCACGCGCTGGACAAATTCACCGAATTGAAAACCACCTGGATCTCGCTGGAATAAGGGCTTATCTCATGACTGAACACGTAAAAAGCTACTATGCGGCCACGGCCAACGCACATCAGCCCTATCCGCAACTGAATGAATCGATCGAATGCGACGTCTGCGTGATCGGCGGCGGCTATACTGGCCTCTCCTCCGCGCTGTTCCTGGTGGAAGCCGGCTATAACGTGGTGGTGCTGGAAGCGGCGCGCATCGGTTTCGGCGCCAGCGGCCGCAACGGCGGCCAGTTGGTCAACTCTTACAGCCGCGACATCGATGTGATTGAAGAGCGTTACGGCGCGGAAAGCGCCCGCCTGCTAGGCAGCATGATGTTCGAAGGCGCGGAGATCATTCGCAGCCGCATCAGCCGCTACGCCATCGACTGCGACTACCGCCCCGGCGGCATCTTCGCCGCCCTGAACAACAAGCAGTTCCATGCGCTGATCGAGCAAAAGCGCAACTGGGAGCGCTACGGCAATACCCAGCTCGAGCTGCTCGATGCGGATCGGGTGCGTCAGGAGGTCGCCAGCGATCGCTACGTCGGCGCGCTGCTCGATCACAGCGGCGGCCACATCCATCCGCTCAATCTGGCGCTGGGCGAGGCCGAGGCGATCCGCCTGCAGGGTGGGCGCATCTTCGAGCAATCGGCGGTGACGAACATTCGCCACGGTGAACCGGCGCTCATCAGCACCGCCAACGGCCAGGTGAAGGCGCGCTTCGTCATCGTCGCCGGCAACGCCTACCTGGGCGATAAGCTGGAGCCGCGGCTGGCCAAGCGCAGCATGCCGTGTGGTACCCAGGTGGTGACCACCGAACCGCTGGCGCCGGAGATAGCGCAGGCGCTGATCCCGCAGAATTACTGCGTGGAGGACTGCAACTACCTGCTGGATTACTACCGCATCACCGCCGATCATCGTCTGCTGTACGGCGGCGGCGTGGTGTACGGCGCGCGCGATCCGGACGACATCGATAACCTGATCCGGCCGAAGCTGCTGAAGACCTTCCCGCAGTTGAAAGGCGTGCGTATCGACTATCGCTGGACCGGCAACTTCCTGCTGACGCTGTCGCGCATGCCGCAGTTCGGTCGGCTGGAGAATAACGTGTACTACATGCAAGGATACAGCGGCCACGGCGTGACCTGCACCCATCTGGCGGGCAAGCTGATCGCCGAGCTGATGCGCGGCGACGCCGAACGCTTCGACGCCTTCGCCAAGCTGCCGCACCTGCCGTTCTTCGGTGGACGCAATCTGCAGATCCCGTTCACCGCCATCGGCGCGGCCTACTACACGCTGCGCGACCGCATCGGCGTCTAAAAACAACAGGCCCGGTCATCCTGGCCGGGCCGGTAGGTTAACGCTTAGACGATCTTCGGTTGGCCGTCCGAGGCGGTCGCCCCGCCATCGACCGGAATGTTGGCGCCATTGATAAAGCTGGCGTCGTCGCTGGCCAGAAACGCCATCACCGCCGCCACTTCTTCCGGCTCTGCCGCACGCCCCAGCGCGATGCGCTCATTGAACTTGTCGCGGATCTCCTGCGGCCAACCGTTGGTCATGTTGGTTTTGACCAGGCTAGGGCAGACCGAGTTGATGCGCACGCCGTCACCGCCGTGATCCAGCGCCATGGCGCGCGTCAGGTTAACCACCGCGCCTTTCGCCGCGCAGTAATAGGCCGCGCCCCAGTCACCGCCCAGGCCGGACACCGACGCGGTATTGACGATGCAGCCTTTGGTTTTCAGCAGGTGCGGCAAGGCGAATTTGGAACAGAACACCACGCCGTCGATATCGACCCCGGCGATGCGACGCCAGTCGTCGATGCTGGTTTCCAGCACGCTGCCCGCCACGTGTACGCCGGCGTTGTTCAGCAGGACGTCGATGCGGCCCAGTTTTTCCGCCACCTCGTTCATCATTTTTTCAACCGCAACGTGATCGGAAACGTCGATATGCACCGCCATCGCGCGGCCCTTCGGCAGCGAAGCGGCGACCTTGTCTACCGCTTCCTTGGCCCAGTCGGCCAGCACCACAATGGCGCCCTCGGCGGAGAAACGCCGCGCTGCCGCTTCCCCCATGCCATTGCCCGCACCGGTGATAACCACGACTTTATTGTCAAAACGCATGAGACCTCCTCCATGTGAACGTATTTATATAAGTCATACAAATCTCATTACCCCGAGGATAAGACGCCCCTCCCCTGAGAGCCAGTCAAAACGTGCGGTTTATTAATCAAAAGGAGGTATGTCAGTGATTTCAATGCGCTGGATTAACCTTTATCGGATTTTGGCCAACATATTGATGGATAAAATAAAATCACGGTGAGTCACTATTCGTCAGGCGGATTGTCAGCTAGCGGGATTATTGCGGGTAGGCGGTTATGGCTGCTCAGAGATAAGCAATACGAATGAAAAAAGGCCGCCGCCCGCAGGCGGCGGCGACTATTTTTTCTCGATGGGGACAACCAGCAGATCGACGTTCAACTCATTGATCGCCTGACGCGCCGAAGAAACCAGCCGGCTCCAGACATCGTGGTGATGGCCGAAGATCACCAGATCGAACCCTTTCTCTTTCGCAACCCGGTTCAGCTCTTCCGTCAACGCGCCACGGCTGACAATCACCTCTTCGACCGGGTAGGACGACTGCCCTTTGATCGCATTGAGCATATTCTTCACCCGCTCCGAAAAGGTGCGATCGGTGTAGTTGTAATCTCCCACGCCCAGATCGACGTAATAGCCGGCGCGGTGGATGTCGATATAGATCAGGGAAAGTTTGGCATGGAGCGCGGCAGCCAGCCTGGCGCCCTTGCCCAGCAGAAACTCGGCGTCTTCGCTGAGATCCGTGGCGACAACGATATGCTGATAAGCCATGACGGTGGCCCTCCGCGTCAAACCCATGAACAGGATGGCGTTCCTTGCCGCATGTTTCTTATGCACCTTAAGTTTAGCCCAGCGCCGAGCCCTTCGCCTGCGTCAAAATCGTTCCATTTATGGAACGATGTATCCCGACTTCAGGCTCTACCGGATTTCTCTCTTCTCCCTACACTATAGGCAAGTGCTGAGTTTCAGCCTTATCAATCAAAGAAGATACCCACTGACCTCACGACGAGAAAAGGAAAACACCATGAGCACTCCAGCCAACTTCAACGGCCAGCGTCCTGTTATTGATGCCAATGACGCAGTCATGCTCCTGATCGACCACCAGAGCGGCCTGTTCCAGACCGTCGCCGATATGCCGATGACCGAGCTGCGCGCCCGCGCCGCCGCCCTCGCCAGCATCGCTACCCTCAGCAAACTGCCGGTGATCACCACCGCCTCGGTGCCGCAGGGCCCCAACGGCCCGCTGATCCCGGAAATTCACCAGAATGCGCCGCACGCGCAGTACGTCGCCCGTAAAGGGGAAATCAACGCCTGGGACAACCCTGACTTCGTAGCGGCGGTCAAGGCCACCGGCCGCAAGACCCTGATCATCGCCGGCACCATCACCAGCGTCTGCATGGCCTTTCCGTCCATCAGCGCGGTGGCCGAAGGCTATAAAGTGTTCGCGGTGATCGACGCCTCCGGCACCTACTCGAAAATGGCGCAGGAAATCACCCTGGCGCGCGTGGTGCAGGCCGGCGTGGTGCCGATCGACACCGCCGGCGTCGCCTCCGAGCTGCAGGGTAGTTGGAATCGTGCCGACGCTCAGCAGTGGGCCGAGGTTTACACCAAAATCTTCCCGGCCTATCAGCTGTTGATCGAGAGCTACCTCAAGGCGCAGGACGTGGTGAAAAACAACGAACTGCTGGACTCGCAGCGTTAAAATCGCGGGCATAAAAAACCCCGGCTAAGGCCGGGGCTATTGATCATGTGCCGGTGGCTTTCCCGGCTGTCATGTTATGGCGTAAGCGTCCATCCAACACTCCAACATTACGCAGCCTAAGCACAACTTTTTCACAACAGAAAAAAAGACTGAAAAGTGGCATTATTATTTATGCGATAATCTGTTTTTCTGTTGCCAATAATAATTAATTATTGGAACATCATCGAGGAATCGAACCCCAGTCCGCCAACGAATATTTCGCTGCCGCTCTTCCTGCTGAGCTAATGACGTATCGATAAAGACTCCGGGCGAACCCGGAGTTTATTCAGGCTAAAGGTGTTATTTCTTAACTGCTCCGGCTTAAACCCTCATCGCTGTCGTAAGAAACCGCACCTCGACCGAAAATTACAACGCGACCACGTTGCCGGCAGAAGGACCCTTCATACCCTTTTCGATAGTGAACTCAACCTGTTGGCCTTCGTCCAGCGTTTTGAAATCGTTGCTCTGGATAGCAGAGAAGTGTACGAACACGTCTTTGCCGCCGTCTGCCGGGGTGATAAAGCCGAAGCCTTTCCCTGCATCAAACCATTTTACCAAACCCGTCATTTTAGTAGACATAGAGATATTTCCTTTCTATTTTTGCGACGCCATAGGGCGATAGAGGTCTGTTTTTATTGGAAACTTATGGGGCACTAGAGAAGAAAATTCGCGGAAGAAGAGGTATCTGGGGGATATCACTAACACTGAGAACTGCTTTACTAAAACTGCTTTCATAAGGTCTGTATGACAAACCGATGACGCTATTTACACACAGCTAATTTATTTAAGCAAGATATATTTTAAATTATATTCATATGGCTCATAAATTTATTATCGCAAAAGGCCGCTGACGCCTGTCGCTACGGGCCGGTAAAAAAAGGTTTCACCCTGCTGGATTATATCGGCGATTCATTATAAAACTAAGGCTAACTCGCTGCTTACAGGCCGTTAACCGATGATCGATATGCCAGCCGTGCTCGCCGTTTTCACCGTCTATATCGTTGGCGTGGTGATCCCCGGCCCCAATTTTGTCGCCGTCGCCCACAAAGCCGTTTCCGCGCGCCGCAGCGAGGCTTTCGCTCTGGTGGCGGGCATTGTCTTGGTCAACCTGTTCTGGGCGAGCAGCGCCCTGCTCGGCGTCGGTATAATTTTCGCCTTGTTCCCCTGGTTGGCGCTAGCGGTAAAAGTGGCCGGCGCAGGTTATTTGATTTGGTTCGGTTATCGGCTGATCGCCCATGCAGCTCCCGGCTCAGGGGTTATCGGCGCGGCGGGTGGGGTGAACTCCGGCTTCAGATCGGCATTCTTGCAAGGGGTCGCCACCAACATCGCCAACCCCAAATCCGTCGCCTTTTACGCCGCGGTGTTTTCGTCGGCGGCGCCTGCCCATGTCTCCATGCCCACCTTCGCCGCCATGCTGCTGGAGGTCGCGGTAGTCGCTAGCCTGTGGTATGGCCTGGTGGCGCTGGTGCTGTCGCACGCGCCGATCGCCAGCGCCTACCGCCGCAGCAAGGCTTGGATCGATCGTGCCTGCGGCACGTTGATCATCGTACTGGGGCTGCGGCAGCTGCTCAGCCGATGATCGCGATCCCGAGCCGCTCCAACAGCTGCGCGGCCTGGTGGCTGTCCATTTTGACGCCCTGCAGATCGGTAGTGCGCAAATCCAACTCGCCCAGTTCCGCGTTGCTCAAATCACACTGGGTGACGTCGGCGGCACGCCAGTCGAAACCGGAGAATTCGCCGCCGGACAGATCGGAGCCGCTGAAGCTGGCGCCGAGCACCTGTGCGCCGTGCCAGCGGTTTTCCCACAGCTCGCATTTCTCCAGCACCACCTTGGCGAAGTTGGCATAGCTCAGGTTGCTTTTGGTGATATAGGCGCTGCAAAACCAGGTGCGGCTGGTGATCATGTTCATAAAGCTGGTGCCGCGAAAATCGGCGCCCTGCGCGCGGCATTCGCGGATCTCGATGCCCAACGCGTTGGCATGACGAAAATCGGCCATCGATAAATCACAGCTTTTAAAACTCGCGTCTTTCAGTATCGCGCGGCTGAAGTTGCCGCCCTGTCGGCTGTCGCGATCGTAGAATTGGCAGCCGATAAATTCGGTGCCGGTCAGATCGGCACCCGAAAAATCACACAGCATAAAGCTGCCGTTTTCAATCTTCTCGCCGGTAAAGCGGTTACGTTCGATCTTCTCACCCTTCAGCGCCAGGCTCATTGCAACACCCCTGTTTATTTATACAGTCAGGGCAGCATTTAATCCTATTCCGACAAGGTTGGCAACCGTCGTCGATCAGCGTGCCTCAGCTGCAGGCCGTGCTAACGCCACCTTGACGATGCTGAACGTCCTGATGCTCTCCGCCTGAGCGACGTCAGCAAACAGTTTGGGGTAACGGGAGTTGACCACCCACACCTCGCCATCGCGCAACGCGGCGCCGGTCGGCCCATCCAATCCCGGCGGCGTGGCGACCGCGGCGACATGGGCGCTGGCCCAGCCGTCGGCCGAGGCGAGCAGCGTCACGTCGCCGGACATGCTCCCCTTTTCAGCCGGAAAAGACTGTACGATCACCAATTCGTTGGCGTTTTTGAGCCGCAGCCCGTCCGGCCCTTTCAGCCGATGCGGCAGCCTGATTTCACTTATCGCAGGCGTGTTATCCAGCGTCACCTTCCACAGCAGCCCGCGGGTGTAGTCCGACGCAATCAGGTAGCCATCCGGGTGATACACGATGCCGTTGAGATAAGGCTGTGTGCCCTGCGCAGCGGCGGGTGCGTCGGCGGGCAGCAGAAGCGATGAGCGCACCAGGATCGACACGTGGCGCGTTGCCCGGTCGATCTTGTAAATCTGCGGCTGGAAGCTGTCGGTTACGTAGATATTTCCCTGCGCATCGAGCGTCAGATCGTTGGCCAGCGTCGGCCCACGGCTTAACGATGAGAGATCGTACGTCTGCTGCAGCGCGCCGGTATCGAGATTGAACTCCAGCACCTGCGCCACGCGATTGCGCGTGCCAGGGGCTGAATGGAGGGAGACGCCCACGTCTTCGTTGCATACCAGCACCCGGTTGCGCTCGGTGTCCACCAGCATGCCGGAGGTGGTAATCAGTCCCTTGTCGGTGGAAAACCGCCGATAGCGGCCATCCGGGTAGACCAGGCCCAGCTGGCCACCGCGCAGGGAGGAGATCAGGAACGCACCGGCGCGCGGCTCCCAGGCGATGCCCTCAGGGTAGGCGCCGGCGGGATCCGGCGAAAACTCGATGCGTTGCGTGGCCTGCGCCTGCATAACGACGCCGAGAAGCAGTGTGGCGCCGGCCAGCTGGGTGACGCGCCGGCGGCGCAACAATAAGAAAGACAAGAGACTGAAGCGGAACATGAGCATGACCCTGATGAGGACTCGGATCGCTAGAGTAGGATCGCGCCGCTTACGGCACCAGCCGGGAAAAAGGCAATGCGCCACTAAAAAAATCGCAGTAATCAGCGCAAAAAAAACCGCCCGATGCGGGCGGTTGAGGTGACGGCGAACCGTTACTTCAGAGCTTCCTGAATGGCGTCGGCCATTGGGCCGATGTGCTTTTCCGCCGCTTTCAGCTGGAAGTCCACGCCGTTGCCGTCGTTGGTATCCGACAGCGTGGCCTTGATCAGTTCCAGCGCCGCCTGTACCGCCACCAGCCGTTTGTGCTGTTCGTCCGTGACCGGTTCGGCGCCCATATTGGCCGGATAGTAATGTTCTAACATCGCGATCTCCTTTTGATGACGTTAACCTCTAACCTACCAGAAAACCGCGCATTTACTAAGGAAACCAAGCCGGGCGAGGCCGAGTGACGATAAATTGCACTATACTGGGCAAACACTCCCCCCTGATACAGGATCATCGCCATGTCATTCCAGGGAAACTGCCACTGTGGCGCCGTCACCTTCTCCGTAGACGCCGAACTGCCCACTGAAGCCCTCAGCTGCAACTGTTCTATTTGCCGCCGCAAAGGGCTGCTGCTGTCGTTCTTCCCCATCAGCGCTTTCACGCTCAACAGCGGTCAGGACCAGCTCAGCACTTACACTTTCAATCACCACAGGATCCGCCATCAGTTCTGCCGGACCTGCGGTGCCCAGCCCTTCGCCTACGGTACCGCGCCGGACGGCGCCGCGATGTGCGCCGTTAACCTGCGCTGCGTGCCTGACGTCGCGCTGGATGCGTTACAGATCCACCGCTACGACGGGGCCAGCGTCTGAGCGAATCGCGCACTCAGTCGAAGGCAACCCAGCCGGCGTCGGTTTCAGCGGATTGCACGCAGCGCGCCACCCACTTCACGCCCAGTGCGCCAGCCTGCACGTCCGGGTACCAGAAGTCGGCCAGGAAGGCCGCGTCGCGCCGATCGGTGGCGTCCATCGCCAGCGCGAAGCGGCGGTAGAGATTCGACCAGGCTTCAAACAACCCCTCCGCATGACCGCCGCCGATGCGATCGTCCGCCAACGCCGGCGCATCGAGATACGGCATGCCGCGCTCCAGGATCCGCACCGGCTCGCCCTGCACTTCGAAGCGTAGCTGATTGGGTTGTTCATCCCACCACTCCAGGCTAGCCTTTTCACCGACGATGCGCACCTTTTGACCGTGCATCGAACCGCAGTTGACCGCCGAACACCACACGGAGCCGACGGCGCCGTTGTGATACTCCATCAGCACATAGGCGTTGTCCTCCAACGGCGCGCGCGACGGCACAAAGCTTTGCCGGCTGCAGATCAACCGCCGGATCTTCAGCTGCGGCGCCATGGTTTCCGCCAGAAACAGCGTGTGGGTCGCCAGATCGCCCAGCACATAGCTGGGGCCGACAAAGCGCGGATCGACCCGCCAGCGAGTGCTGGGATTATCCTGCTCCACCGGCGCGGCGTGAAAGCCGTGAGCGAACTGCATATTCACCAGCCGGATTTCCCCCAGACGGCCATCGGCAATCATCTGCCGGGCCTGTAAAATCATCTGGTGCCCGGCATAGCCGTAGGTCACGCCGATGACTTTGCGCTGCCGCTCGCACAACGCCGCCAGCGCCTGCGCCTCATCGACGCTGAAACACAGCGGCTTCTCGCACACCACGTGCAATCCCGCCTCCAGCGCCGCCCGGCAAATGGCGTAATGGGTGTTGTTCGGCGTGGCGATCGAGACCGCTTCAATGCCGTCCGCCCGCGCGGCTTCGGCGCGGAACATCTCGGCATAATCCGCATAACAGCGCTCCGCCGCCACGCCCAGACTCCGGCCAAAATCACGCCCGCGTTCGGCGTCAATGTCGAACGCGCCGGCCAACAGAGTAAACGCACCGTCGCGCAAGGCCGCCGAACGATGGATGTAACCGATCTGGCTGGTGCCGCCGCCGCCGACCATGCCCCAGCGCAACGATCTGGCCAAAGGTTTGCTGCCGTTGATCATCGTGTTTCTCCTGATTAAAAGCCGAGGCCGCGCAAGTAGCGCAAGCTGGCGGTGACGTCCTGCAGGCTGCCCTGCACATTGCGCGGATCGCGTTCCTGCTCGATAGTGATCCAGCCCCGGTATCCGCGCTCGGCCAACAGCGCGCGCAGCTGCGGATAATCGATCGCCCCGCTGCCCAACGGGCACATGACGCCCTCGGCGCAGGCGGTGAAAAAATCGACGCCGCGCGCCAGCACCTCGCGGAACACCTGCGGATCGACGTCTTTGAAGTGCAGATAATCGAGACGTTCAAAGTGCTTGCTCAACCAAGCAGCCGGGTCCAGCCCGGCGTAATACAGATGGCCGGTATCCAGGCACAATCCGGCGGTGTGATGCGGAATGTCAGCCGCCAACCGGTCGATTTCGTCGGCAAACTCGATGCAGCCACCGGCGTGCGGATGCACTACCGGCCGCACACCGTATTCCCGCCAGGCCAATTCGCTGATGCGCGTAATGTGCCCGATCATCCTCTGCCACTCTGCCTGCGACAAACGCGGCGCTAAATCTGAACGCCCGGCGAACCTGGCGCGTTGCGGATTGCCGAAATCGATAATCACCAAGAACGGCGGCGCGGCGCGATCGCCCTCGGTCGGCTCCGCCCTGGGCGCCCGCGAGAGGTTGCGGCATATCCGATGAGTCAGGGCCAGCAGGCGCTCAATGTTCGCCTCGCTGACCAGATCGTCAAAAATCGTGCCGGCCACCAGCGACAGACGATGCTGCTCCAGCGCGGCGCACAGCGCCTCGCTCTGCGTCGGCAAATAGCCCCACGGCCCCAGCTCGATGCTGCGGTAGCCGGCCGCCGACGCTTCTTGCAGAACCGTGGCGTAGGGCGGCAAATGGGGATTGTTTGGGTCATCCACGCCCCAACTGCAGGGCGCATTGGCGATAGGCAAAGTCATGGCGACGGCTCCTTTCTTGCGGGGAATGCCGGCAGTATCAAACAAAAATTCCAAAACCATCAATAATGAAAATTTTATTTTTTGATAGAGATCGCGCTATTTTTGATAAATTATTTGATAGTTTTTAATCAAATTGAGGCGACGCCTGACTGCGCCATGACCTCGGCAAACACCACTCAGCGGCCGTCAGAGGTTTTCTTTGGTGATCACATCGAAGCGATTAATGATGTGGCGTAATCCCGGTTGTTCATCGGCAGCGAGCAGCGTCTCGACAATCGTGGCGGCCAACTCAGAAATGCGGTGACACAGCAACAGATCCACCGTGCCGTCGAGCAGCGCCATTTCACCGCCCTGCACCGGGCCGTGGCACACCAGCGTGATGTCGCGCTGCCGGCCGCTCTCTCGTAACGCCTGAATAATGCCCTCTACACCGCCGCTCGGCGCGTACAGCGCCGCCAGCTCCGGGTGGTTCGCCAGCAGTTCACGCGTGACCCGGCGCGCCGTTTCCGCGTCCTCGAGGCTGCGCACCGGTTCCAGCACACGCTGGCCGCTCATCTGCTCACGCAGGTAGGAGCGAAAACCGATCTCGCAGGCTTCCTGGCAAGTAAAACGGTTGTCGCCGATGATCACGCCAACATCTCCCTGACGCCGGCACAGACGGTCCACCGCCCAACCGGCGGTGCGGCCCGCTTTTTGATTATCCAGACCGATGTAGCCGGCGCGGCTGGGCACCGATAAATCCGACAGCAGCGCGAAAACGTTGATGCCCGCCTGCGTGGCTTCTTCTACGGCATAGTGGATCAGGGGGTGATCCAGCGCCAACACGCCGATCGCGTCCACCTGGCGGCTCAATTGGCTAATGGCGGCGGCGGTATCGCCGATGGCATTGAGAGAGTGGAAGATGAACTGCGGCGGCTGCCCCGGCTCATGATACGGCGCCGCTTGCACCATCAGTTCATCAGCCAGTTGCGCATAGAAAGAGTGTTCGCGCCGCAGTAGGATGAACCCCATTCTCAGGCGGCGTTCCGGCCTGCCCAGCACCGCCGACAGGCAGTGGGACTTTTCCAACGCGAACCCCAACTTTTTCGCCGCCTCAATCACCCGGCGCTGGGTGGCGGGCCGCACCGACGCGCGTTGGTTGATCACCCGATCGACGGTGGCGATGCCGACCCGCGCCTCTCTGGCGATGGCCGCCATGGTGGTTTTCTTGCCGCTCATGTTCATCTCCATCAACGATTTGATGGAAAAATATCATAGACGTTGCCGCCCCTGATGTGATGCCGTTCGCGATTAACGGTAGACGGAGAACTTCTTGGTAAGCGGCTTAAGCTGTTCAGTGTCGCCGTAGAGCGCCACCGCCACGAAGTCCAACTGCTCGTAGGGGGTATTGGCGGTGTCGGCGATCTGCTGCTCGGCGGAGTGCGACAGCATGGTGGTGGTGAAGAAGTTGGACAGCACGCCCTCCTCCTTGCACTTGAGGATCAGGTTGCTGAGCTGGCTGCTGTTCTTGGCCTGCAGGATGACGATCGGGTAGTGGCTCATATTGGCGCTGACGCCGTCGAGGCTGCTCGGGTAGTGGTGAAACTCGCGCTGCTCGATAAGATCGGTGATGCCCGCCGTCAGATGGCAGGAGGCGTTAAACAGAGTGGCCGGTTCGTGGTTGCGGTTGAGGATGATGTAGAATTTTTTCTCGTTGTCGCTGTACATACTCTTCTCCTTGAATAGACAACCCTTTTTACCCAAGCCAAGGGCGGTTTTCAAGGCGAGATAAGGGCCGCGTCCGGCCCCGTGATGACGTTTCAGCCTCAGATCCCGCCTTCGCCCGGGCCCAGCGGCTGCGCCACCTGATGCAGCACGGTGATGTTCTGCAGGATAGTGCCGCCGTCAATCGGTTTCATCTGGCCGTCGCGATCTTTATAGTGCGTCGGTTTGGCGCCGTGGAAAAACAGGCCAGCGTTAACCTGCACGCCCAGATAGCCTGCGCTGGCCGGCAGGCGCTGCACGTCGGTCCAGGGGTTGGAAACCGGCACGTACTGGAAGCCCTCGCCCGTCTTGGCGTATAGCGGGCGCAGCAGCGTGACAAAGGCCATCATCGGCGACAGCGCTTCTTTAAAGATCTGCACCGGCCGATCGACCGTCATCAAGAAACCCTGCGGTTGCTCCTCAACCGTGTCGAGGCTCAGGCTGCTGCTGATATCATCACCCCGGCCGCCATAGCTCCACTCCATCACCGGCGCTCCATTTTCATTCATCATCTCTGACATACACTGCTCCTTATAAATAAAATTGATCGGGCACGCTCGCTGCGTGCCGGAACAGTAAACCGCTGAACGGACACCCGCGTCCACGCAGGGTGGTACGCTGGCGAACCAAACAACGAGGCGCGCAAAATAAAGCTCGAAATGAATAATTTCCCCGCGTGACAGCGCAGCATTTGAACGACGTCTGTCATGGCGCAGACGCATAGTGAGGGCGTTACCGCCTCAGGAGAGTGTTATGACCGCGATTAAACCGGACGCCATCGACCGCGTCCTTCCCGCCGCTACGCCCTGGCTAGCCGTCATCAACGTGCTGTTCGCCGGCATCGCCGCGGCGCTGCACGTAGGTAAGGCCACCATCGCGCTACCGGCGCTGCAGGCCGAATTCGGCCGTTCGCTCGAAACGCTGAGCTGGGTCATCTCGGCCTTTCCTTTCGTCGGGGTGTTCGGCGGCATCGCCGCCGGGCTGCTGGTGCGCCGCTGGGGCGATCGGCGCCTGCTGGCGGCGGGGTTACTGATCGTCAGCACCGCCAGCTTTACCGGCGCCACGCTGCACGACTTCAACGGATTGATCGTCAGCCGCTTTGTCGAAGGCCTCGGCTTCGTGATCGTGGTGGTCGCCTCGCCGGCGGTGCTGAACCGCATCGTCGCCCCGGCGCAGCGCAGCCTGGTGTTCGGCATCTGGAGCACCTTCATGCCGGCGGGCATCGCCATTTCATTGTTTTTCGGCCCCCATCTCGCCGGCTGGCAACAGAGTTGGCAGGCCGGTGCGGCGTTGACGCTGCTGGCCGCCCTGCTGCTGCCGCTGACCACGCCCCGACGCGCTGCCAAGACGCGCGTTCCGCCGTTGCAGCTGCGGCATGCGCTGGGCGCGATGCTGCGGGCACGCCAACCGCTGTTGCTGGCGCTGATGTTCACCACTTACAACCTGCAGTTTTTCTCGGTGATGACCTTTCTGCCGATCTTCCTGATGCAGCGCATCGGCCTGTCGCTAGCGGCCGCCGGCGGCATCAGCGCAGCGGCGGTGGCGGCGAACATCATCGGCAACCTCGCCGCCGGGTTCTTGCTGTCGCGCGGTCTGCGGGCCGGTAGCCTGCTCGCGGCTAGCAGCCTGGTCATCGGCATCTTCGGCATCGGCATTTTCCTGCCGATGACGCCCAACGGCCTGCTGATCCCACTGTGTTTCCTGTTCTGCGCCATCGCTGGCATGCTGCCCGCCACCATTCTGGCCGCCACGCCGGCGGCGACGCCGGAGCCCACGCTGTTGCCGCTGAGCCTGGGGCTGGTGATGCAAGGGAACTATCTCGGCCAGGTGATCGGCCCGGTCGCGCTGAGCGCCATCGTGGCCGCAGCCGGTTGGGCGGCGCCGGCGTGGCTGGTGCTGGCGGCGGCCCTGTTGGGGGCACTGTTGGCGCTGGCTTTTCTCAGCAGGCGGCATAATGCAGGGTGATAAGCAGAAAAGTCGTTCTGTTTGTTATAAGCGGTGCTGAATTTTCCCTGGTGCAGGTGCCTGCCTATCGCGAAGGATAAGGCCAATGATGATCGAGACCCGACAATGACAAGGCGCCAGTGGCCGCGAAATACACCAGCAGGCCGGCAAAGGCGATCAGTAGCGTTTTCTCGATGACACCGAGTCGTTTGTGTTCAGTCATTTGCATACTCCTTCGTGATATCGGACGAAAGGCCGCCCTCCTAAAAACTAGGAAAGCCTGGCGCAGGCGGCAAGCGCGGCTCACAAAATGAAACACAATCGATAAATTTTGTTAATTATTTAGCCCTCTTTCTTTTCTCGCGCCGCCGCCTGTTCACCCTGCAGCGCCCGCCTTTCCCTTAGTAACCCTATGGTATACGCCGTTAAAAATCCCCTACCGGTTAAGTAAAGGTGATGATAGTGTTGTTTTCATTCAGTTCATCTATGCTGAAAATTCATCTTTTGAGGGACGACTATGATGTCTAAAGGCATTTCCAAGGGATTCTTTATTCTGATCCTGTTCATCGTTACCGCCGCCTTTCTCGACGTGCTGGGGCCTTATTACTCCTCAGTGCTGTGGGCGGTTATTCTGGCGGTGATTTTCCATCCGGTGAAAAAGAAGTTGAAGCAGTACGTCGGCGAACGCAACGGCGTAGTGTCGCTGCTGACGGTGGCGCTGATCTGTCTGATCGTGTTCACGCCGTTGGCGATCATCGCCTCATCGCTGGCGATGGAATTCAACGTGATCTACACCAAGCTGCAAACCAACAACAGCCAATTGCCGACCATGCTGGCGGACTTTATGCGTCACCTGCCCGGCTGGGCGCAGCGCTTCCTGGCGGAGCATAACCTCAACAGCGCCGCCGAGATCCAAAAGCAGCTTTCCGACGTGGCGCTCAAGGGCGGGCAATATCTGGCGGGCAGCGTCTTCCTGATCGGCAAAGGCACCTTCAACTTCGTCGTCGGCTTCGGCGTGATGCTCTACCTGCTGTTCTTCCTGCTGAAAGACGGCCCCTATCTGGTGAACCTGGCGCTCGAAGCGCTGCCGCTCTCCCAGCACGTGAAGCACCACCTGTTCGTGAAGTTCGCCGCCGTCTCCCGCGCCACCGTCAAGGGCACGGTGGTGGTCGCCGTGGTGCAAGGTGCGCTCGGCGGGCTGGCATTTTACTTTACCGGCATCGACGGCAGCCTGCTGTGGGGCGCGCTGATGGCGTTCCTGTCGATCATCCCGGCCGTGGGCTCCGCCATCATCTGGGTACCGGCGGTGATCTACTTCTTCGCCACCGGCATGCTGTGGAAAGCCATTTTCCTGGTGGTATTCTTCGTGGTGGTGATCGGCCTGGTGGACAACATTCTGCGCCCACTGCTGGTAGGCAAAGACACCAAAATGCCGGACTACCTGATCCTGATCTCCACCCTGGGCGGCATGGAGATTTACGGCATCAACGGCTTCGTCATCGGGCCCTTGATCGCCGCGCTGTTCATCGCCTGCTGGAACATCCTGTCCGGCCGCGACAGCGAGGAGAACATCGAAGAGATCGACGAAGAATTCATCGAGGAAGGCAAAAATCATCCCGACGCGGCGGCGGAGTAACCCTCTCGCAGCGAATCACACAGGGGCCCAATTGGGCCCCTTTTTTGTCTGTGGTATCCTTGCCCGGCTCACAAGGAAGAACGGGTTTCATTATGCTTATTGTTTACGCCACGTTGGCCATCGCCTTCACTCTGCTGTGCCTGTTAGCCTTTATCTATTGCGCCTATCAGCTGTCAAAACACGGTGACGTCAGGTTTTTGGCCTCGCTTTCGGTGCTGATCTTCGCGCTGCTGGCCTTCTATGCCGCTTATGGTTACGTCAGCACCTGGCTGCAACAGCAGGCGGTCGATGTCCGGCTGTATTAGCGCAGCGGGATGAAAAAGACCTGCTCCGGGTCGCCGTCATCGAGATTGTCAATTTGGCCGCTGGCGACAAACCCGGCGTTCAACAGCAGCCGCTGCATCGGCAGGTTGGAACGATTGGTGGAGGTGAACAGCTTCGGGTGCCGACACTGGGACTTCAACGCCGCAATCAGCGCCTGCCCGACGCCCCGGCGGCGATAGCGCTCGCCGACCATCAGCATCTCGACAAAGCCGCAGCCGAAGAAGTGATAGTGCAGCACAGCGTAGCCCATCGCCATGCCCTGTTCCTCGGCAAGATAGCAGACACTCTGTGCGCACCAGGAGCGGATCTGCGCCGCGCGCTGCGGCTCGTCTTCGGCGACGCTGTCGAGGGCGATCAGGGCTGCGGCATCGGTTTCAGTGGCAAGACGAACAAACATGTTTACCCCTTCATTCTGATGGGTGACGGCGACACCGCTTCAACGAAACGGCAACCGAAGCGGGATAACTTTTACATCCCCGCCGAATTTTGTAATCCTATTATAGAGTTACTAAAACACACGCCAAGGAAGGAAAGCTTTTCCCGATGAGAATACCGCAAATCTCCGCCGCCCTGCTGTTTACCCTGCTGCTGGCGGGCTGCCAGTTCCACAAAACCGTGTTCCCGCCGCCGTATATCGGCACCCCGCAAGAGATCAGCACCTACGAAGTGAAAGGGCTGACGTTCGTCACCACCGTCACCTTCAGCGGCCTGTTCGCCGAAGATCTGGTGCGCGAATACGCACAGAAACATCACTATCGCTACTATGTGGTAACGATGCGCAGCAACGGTTTTAAAGATCGGGCCGAGCGCGTGAGCGCGATGATGTATCGGTAATACCAAACAAGTAGCCGGCGCGTTAAACCCAATGATAAAGTGATTTGCGACAAAGAGCTTGCCCGCACCTTAGCCGTAACCTTGTCATCTGCGCGCCAAGACGGGAAATTATCGCTCGTTCTCTCAGGGTAACAATACGATACGCTGCAACGCAGAAAAGGAACCGTTATGCCTTTACTCCCTGCCGTGCACATCGAAACCGAACGGTTGATATTACGTCCTCACAACCTGGCCGATTTCGATGCCTGGTATGCCATGTTTACAGATAAGGAACTGTTCAAATTTATCAGCGCCCCCACTCTTTCACCTGAAGACGGTTGGAATAGACTACTGCGCTATATTGGCCACTGGTCGGTTTTCGGCTATGGGCTGTTCGCCATATTTCGCAAAGTGGACGGACAGTTCCTGGGCGAGACCGGGTTGGCGGATTTTCATCGGGGTCTGGGCAATGACTTCGATGGGAGCCCTGAAGCCGCATGGATTATTGCCCGGGAGGCCCAAGGTCAGGGAGTCGCGCAAGAAGCGGCTGCCGCAGCGCATCAATGGATTGACAGCACGTTATCACCCGCTCAAACAGTTTGCCTTATCGGTGAAAACAATCGGCCTTCCGTTAAAATAGCTCAACATCTGGGTTACCAAATATTTGGCCAATGCGAATACAAAGGAGCATCTTGCTTAAAACTAAGACGGACAATAAAGACTTAAATCTAAATCCACCAGCCGCACAGGCTGGTGGAAGTCACGTGAACACCTAAATTTTTTACTAAAAGATCCCGCTGCAAAACACTGCGTTATCCCAACCCCTTATTTCATCTAGCTGCTTAAGGACGCAGTTGCAACGTGATAATTTGGAACGCATTATGGGCCTCTGCCGTCGGCGGCTTAGGGAAGCGCGAATCGGCAATTGCCTTCATGGCGGCGCGGCAAAGATCCGGATCGCCTCCTTCAGTTCGAACACCGATTGGCATACCGTCCGGCGCCAGCGTGATACGCAATGTGCAACGCTTGCCCGAGTAGGCTTCGGCATCTTTCAAATGGCTTTGAATCACGGCCTGCAACTGGGCGATATAGCGTTCTTTCTCTTTTCCCGGTGCCGGCGCCTTTGGGTCGCCAAAATTGGCGAAAAGATCGTCAACCTTTTTATTTTCCGGATTGCTTTGGCTGGGGGCAGTACTCTTGGCACACCCCGTTAATGCCAGTGCGAACATTCCCGCCAATAATATGGCGGCGCCGGTTTTGTAGCCTGAATGCGTAATTTTCATATCCCTGTCCTTATGGATGATTATCAGCCAAATCAACGTGGTATTTGACAAGACCCCCGGTCAATACTTATACAGAATTCACGTAAAACCGCCAATGACATCAAGCTCTGGCGCGCGGAAAATCGTGAGTAGATGATGATATGAAACTCTAACCCCATCGGCGGGCCGTACGCCTGAAGGCCATGACTTATCGACACCCCTCGAATGGGCAATCACTCCATCAATAAATTAAGAAATTCTTAATTTTTTATCGCATTAAAAGCACTTTTAACGCTAGCAATCTGGAGATTCTGCCTATACTTACTTTCCTGCCATTAAATTCATTTAAGTAACCAGGATGGTAAGTATGAAAAGTAAACGACTCTTTGCCGCGCTTCTTACTGCGACCACGGTGATGTTCATGGCGGGCTGCGCTTCCAATCAGGCGATTAAAACAACGGATGGCAAGACTATTGTCACCGACGGCAAGCCTCAAGTCGATAAAGATACCGGGTTAGTCTCCTACCGAAATGCAGAAACGGGCAAAACGGAACAGATCAATCGAGACCAGATTGCAAACATGAGTGAGTTGGATAACTAAAAGGAGCTTCAAATGAAAAAAGCGCTTGTTCTTCCCGCGATCGCCCTGGTTGCTATCGCCACACTGTCAGGCTGCACACGCACCAGCTACGCTATTCATACCCACGATGGCCGAACGCTCATCAGTGACGGTAAACCGAAAGAAACCTCTGCCGGTTTGCTCGGTTATACCGATGCCAATGGCGTTAAACAGCAAATCAACAAGACGGAAGTCAAAGAGGTTTCAGAGATCCCTCATTAAGGTTCCGATAATCTTAGCCCGCTAAAACCTAGGGAGCCCATGGCTCCCTCCCAACTCAAACACCAACCGTGCCTGCCCGCGTTTAATGAGAACGTCGATAACCACCTGACATTTCAGCAGACAACGCTCTCAGGTTTGCCATACGGATCTCCCCTTTCCCGGCGTCGAACGGCTATAATCCAAGAAGTGGAGTTATTTGATAACGATAAGGAGGGAGTATGTACAAAACTATTTTGGTTCCCGTGGATATTACCGAGCCGGAATTAACACAGCAGGTCATCCCGCATGTCAATGCGCTCGCCAGGCTCGAAGACTCCCACGTCCATTTCCTGGCGGTGATCCCGTCGCGCGCCACCTACGCGGCCTTCGGCTTTGCCGCCACCGCGGCGGTGGAAACCAAAGATGAAACTATTGCGGTAGCGACCGAGGGGCTGGCAAAAGCGGCGAAACAATTCAGCGTTCCCGAGGATAGAGTGACCACCCATGTGGCCGTCGGCGATCCCAAAGATCAGATCCTGGAACTCGCTGATGCGCTTAACGCGGAGATTATTGTGATGGGTTCCAACCGCCCTTCTGCAATGACTTACCTCCTCGGCTCGAATGCCACCGCCGTCGTCCGCCACGCCAATTGCCCGGTGCTGGTCGTGCGTGAATCGGCTAACGCTTGATATCTCTTACTCATTTGAACAATAAAAAACGGGAGCCCTAAGGCTCCCGCTCCCATTCAAGCGCCAAACACGCTTACATGTGTTTAATGATAGCATCGCAAGATTACTAGGCAGCGTTTGAATCTAGAGTGTATGACCAGCGATTTTCAACATTACTGATAACAACATCGATACATGGTCAATGCGATACTATCGGCCATAATCATAGTGACATGCCCCCATGGATTAATACAGTTCGCACTCTAACGAAAGTCCGCTTCTGGCAGAGAACTGCCCATCAGATTGGGATTGGTTCTGTACCGTATCAGGTCTGAACTAATACACTTGAGGGTCCCCCTCAAGCTTTTACTCTTTCTCGAACCCAAACGTCACGCGGTGCCGTTTTAAGTATTTTTTATTCTCCCCAAACAGCCCATCAATTTTTGAGTCCAAGGGAATTTTTAAATCATGAAGCAAACCTGCATATTCTTTCTTGTGCAATAAGCGTCCATTATCATCAAAACTGATCATGCCCCGGTCGAACAATCTGTCCAGGTTAGGAATCAGGGGGAATCCGTTGTAAGGGTCAACTTTCTCTTTGTCATTTGAGATAGACCACGAAACAATATGAGAAGCGGTTAGCATTGACTCAAGCGCAATGCCGGTGACCGCACATTTTCCGCCCCACTTCTTAAATAATTTATCGCGGTAGGGGCCGTGACCAACGCGAGCCTGAATGACGGCTGCTTTAGTGCTTCCTCTCGCCTCTTTTACCGTGGCCGTCTGTTTATTGAAGTCTATTGAAACGTTATCGTTAATAAAACTTGCTATCATTTTTGCTGCAGCCTCGGGTATTTCGCACATGTAAGTCTGCGTACAAAACCCGTTTTCAGCAAAAACTGTTGGCCGACTTAACTCATTAAACACAGTCAGAAATATGTCACTGAACTGCAAAACATCGATCGGGTGCTCTAAAACGGTCAAATCTACTTCTACTCGGGTACCTTCACGCTCCCACTTATCAAAAGATCGATTAGGTGGCCGCGGTGCATCATCAGCATCGGCTGTAGCAGTCGCTACATAGACAATCTCTCGATCCTTATTACAAAAGATGACGTCACCTGCTTTTACATCCTTCACTGTCTCCCAGGAGGCATTACTAAACTTTTTCCCGTGCTTATTCATGCCATATTGTGGAGCCCAGAGGAAATTTTGTTCTTTAACCTCATTAAAACTGCTACCAATATTCACCCAGAAAAAGCTCATTAACACTCCTTGTAGAATTTTATCTCATGCAAAAAAATGCGGCTGCAGGTAGTTTATCGTCCATTTCATTGCAAAGTTTAGACGCAGCTCAACCTTTAGATCTATACGCTCTAAAGCGCCAAAATGGCCGAGTTTTGATAACCGTTGCAGTTTGAATAATAAAAAACGGGAACCATCAGGCTCCCGTTATCATTTAACGCTAAAACACCATTACATGTGTTTAACGATAGCGTCGCCAAACTCTGAACATTTCAGCAGTTTAGCGCCTTCCATCAGGCGTTCGAAGTCGTAGGTCACGGTCTTGGCGGCGATAGCGCCTTCCATGCCTTTAACAATCAGGTCAGCCGCTTCGAACCAGCCCATGTGGCGCAACTTAGCTTGCACGATACGCACTAACATGCTGATTGTTATGATAATAAAACCATTCTTAGTATTACTATCGATTAGTTTTGTTAGTTTGTAACTTATTGAATTTGCTGTATCAACATCAGGTTTTGATAACTAACTAGTTAGTACAGACATGACCTAGCACAGTACCAAACCTATTTTTCCTAATAAGAATTACCGAATATCATAGAATGATAAGGCGAGCTTTGACCATTCGGCCCTTGATTTTCTAACATGATAATATGGTCAACTGATTCTATCTTGTCAATATAACTCACCTTATTTTCGGTTAATGTATAAGAGCTTTTGTTTTTCTGAATTATGATTATTTTTTTGTATATTCATCCGGAAAAAAGACATGATCTACTCGGGAAGCAATTTGAATGATCTCCATTATGCTACTACATGGATATTCATTGGCATCTTTTCCCCGTGCGCCATTAAATAACGCCTTATTTAACTGTTTAATTATATTAAATAGATGCAGGACTATCTTACTAATGAAACTATTATAAGAAAAAGCAGTCATATCGCCCTTGTATTTCTTATGAACAACCGAATTTGGTGTAAAAACGCCATCCTTGATGACCCCGAAAAAGAAGCCATAAACAACTTTACCTGAAAGAGCGGTCATATTTAAAAAACCAACACGAACATCATCATGTTTTTTTAAATTCGCAGTAAGTCGAATCCAGTTATGGTCCTTATCGATTGCCCCTTTCAGCCTTTCATATTTTATTTTCTCATTTTTTTTAACCCACTCGATAGCGTTTGCAAGAGATTTATCTGCAACAACTTTAGATACGTTTCTTACTATCAAATATGCTATATCATACAATTTATCCATTGACTCAACGAAGTCTAATAATGCATCACGATAATTATTATCTATATCCCACTGTTTGCCTGAGAACTCTACTTTTTTCTGCAAGCCATCAAGAATAGAAAGCTGCTTTGCTAAAGTGGTTAACTGTCGATCAAATGTTAAAAATGGATGAAAACAATCACTATTCACATTGTTTACATTCTTTAAGTTGGAATAAAGCGGGAAACTACCATTTAAACTCACGTTCACTTTTCACTCCTTTTTAAATCACATTTTCATAAAAAATTCACATTAACGCGGAAGGTTTGCGTAATATTTTTCACTCTTAGCAAAAGACAAATCACTCTGTCCATAAAAATTGAAGTATTGCCAAAAATAACAGATACCACTAATACAACGATTATACAACTGTAAAGAAAAAAGTCACATCACATGTTGATTCTTAACCTACCACCTGCTGATTTAATACACCCGAGCGCGTGGCAGATCACTTAGCCGTGTTGTATATGCCGGTGATAGTAGCTCACGCTTCATCGACCATGACTGATGTGCCCCTTGCCCAGCGAACCATAGCTGGGCCCTGCCCGAATTATTGATACGGTCAAGCACGCCCATCAGTTGTTCACTGTTGTGCCGTGGCTGATATTCATCGAATAGGCCAAGCTGGGCCACGCCCTGGCTGAAAAAGTCCTGCAGCATCACTCCACCTTTCTGATACCGATGACCGGATTGCCAAATCGCGTCAAGACAGCGCATCGCGGCGGCAATAATATCTCGGGTACCTGCACCATCTGCCCGACGTTCACCCATTCACCATCGGCCAGCGCGCGGATAGCCATCGTTTGGCGTGAATACAGCAGCCGGCGAACTTCTTTCAATGCCCTATCCCGCGCCTGGAACGAATTGCGGATAAACAGCATGTCGAACTTCTTCGCCTTTACCGGCTCACCTTCCTCTATCGAGTTACCGACGATCCTGTAGCGGATGAATGCCTGTTTATTCGTGACCGGGTTTCGATACTTGATCTCTACCCCATCAAAACCACCGGGTAGCGTCATGTCGTAGGAAAGGCTGTAATCCTCCGCTTTCATGTTGGCGCGGTTGAAAACCGTTGTTGCACTTGGCTTCCGTTCATCACGAGTGAAAGACAACACCCCGCCATCCCAAAATGCGGTCACCGTCGCCGCATCACAGATCGTCTGAATCCGAGAGCCCAGCGAGATATCTTCGTCATCGAAGGTGTAATCGAAATAGCCCAGGCGCTGATCCGGCAACGATGCCGCGATAGAGTAAAGCTCGTAGATGTCGATACTCGACTCTGGCTGACCGCCCACCTTTAGCCAGGTGTGCAATACCGCGTCTGCAAACGAGCGTGACGGCCTTTCTGTGTAATCGACTGTCTGTGTAGCCAGGTTATAGCTGATGACTCGACGGGTGATTAGCGCGTTATATTTTCGCTCACGCGCGCTGGTAGCCCTCTCTGTAGCGGTAACAGTGACGGTTACTAGCGTGTCATTCGGGTAAGCAACGTTGGTACGAGTCCTGACGACATGAATCGCTTCGACTTTCAGGATTGAGTGATCATTGCTCCCGTTCGTCCTCTTAAACTGGACGGCATACCGGCCATAGCCGGCAGCGGGCGTAAATTTAAACGAGCCATACTTCGTGTCACTCAACCCAGAATAGTTATCAAGCCCATGGTTGTGCGTCTCCGTAGTTCCCGGTATTTGCACGTTGTCATCATCAACTTTCCAAAATGTGATGTCGCAATATGCGTAATCTTTATCCCCTAACTGTGCCTGCAGATGTACCCATAATTGCTCTCCAGAAACGGGAGAAAATGACGGGCCGATGACTAATGGTTCATTATCATTAATCGTGAATATTGACGTGTTAACCACTGCATCAGCAGGGATCTCACTGATATCTCTGCCACTCAGATTTGAGAATGTAAAATTATAGAAATACTGGGGATCTACCGGCGCGCCATCGTCAGTTGTTGTTGCGCTTATCAGGTCGGCATATACAGTAATATCTCGCGTTACCGGCCCTGACACTGTGCTGTAGGTGACGTTGACAACGAACGACACTGAATGAGGCTTAGACAGGTCACAGAAGTAATCAAAGTCGCTATTTTGCTTAATTTTGACGAGTGCCTGACCTGCGATGAATTCACCCGAAACCATGTCGGTGGTTGTTGTCGCTGTCTCTGCAGGAAAATCACCGCTCTCGTTCGGCCCCGGCAACTCTTGACCGTCGATGTCGTCGAAAGCGAACCCCTCATTGATCAGCGGGATGTTCTCGCCTGGCTGGTAGATGCGGTATGAGGCGCCGGCCAGTGCGCCGAGGTTCGATTCTGAATACCTCACTGACGTGACGTCATACCGGCCCAGCCCGAAGTTCATCCACTCTGTGACTTTCTTGATGTTGTTGTCGTACTCGAACAGCGACTCCTGAATCAGGTCAGGGTACGCGCGCACTTGGCCGTAGTTGTCAGGCTTAGCCTCGCCGTCGCGCGCAATATTGGTTTGCCCTTTCAGGCTGTTATTAGGTGATGTCTTTGCGTTGCTGCTTGTCGCCACGCCCGCGCTTGGCTGGCCGAGCAATGACGTCAGGATTTTTTGAACAAACTTGATCGGAGCGAAAATAGGACTTAGCACTTTACCGATGGTGCCGCTTTTCGGCTGGTCGAACACGCTGATCACGTCGCCGTCGTTGAGCGGGAAATTCAACTCATCATCGGGCTGCAGCTTTACGCCGTTACGCAGAATTTCAACATCACAGTGAAGGTTGGCCGATTTAAGCCAGGGATAGAACATGCTGCCGGCGGGAAGGTTATGACGTTCTTTGGGTAACCCCGGCACGCGCTGAACTTCGATCAACGGCATAGTCGTAAAACTCCAATTTGGTGAAAACTCGCTCCAGCGTCCGCAGTTTGTCAAAGCGCACATGCCCCGCTTCGCCGCGGCTATGGAATGCTTGCCCATCGATGACTAAACCAACGTGGGCTGGCTGACCGCCGTAATACGCGATAAAAATGCTACTGTCGGCCGCTTTCTCGGCCTGATGCCAGAACACGACATCACCGGAAAAACACGTCAGGAAGTCGCTGCCAGCTTCGTAGTCCGGCGTTTGGTGTATCTCTATGCCGAGCACATGCCGGTAATACAGCACCACCAGCCCCCAGCAATCAGCCGCGTCGAACGAGCACGCTCGATCGCGCCATGGCTTACCCTCCATGGCGTGAATGAAGTCAGGTTTATGCATTGGCGAGCCCTGGAAATTCCGTGGTGTTGTAGAGAAAGCCGATGTTGTTGTTTAGCGGGTTCTGCAGCGTGAGTGAGCACGTTACGTCAGCCTCATCGAGAGAGGCGTCTTTAACAAAGAGCGTCCAAGACTTCAGCGGCGTGTTCATGTCCGCCGCATCGAAACGCTGATACGTGGCAGAGATAGGCGTTATGCGTGAGTGCGCGCGCCACAGCTTCAGCTACTGCTTGAAGTCCTGTGCCAAGCGCCCGAATTTCACCGTTGAGTTGATCACCGGCGTGCTGCTCTGCTGACTCTCTGCGACCTCCATCCGGCAAGCTGAAAACACCTGGCCGGCGAACGTCTTTGGGTATATCTGTTTTGCCACCAGCCGAATAGCGCCAAACGCCGGATGACTGAATGTCATCGTGTCGTAGATGATCCGGTTGGGCCGCTGTGACTGAAATTCTCGTAAGGTAGGCATTCAATACTCCGGCATGTCGCGGTTGACCACTTCATCAATGATCCCCCACTGATACGGCGGCAGCTCAACAATGACGTCTGAGAACTCGTCATCCGGGTTGTAGACCTTCCGGGTGATTACGCTCGCCGTCCACGTCGTCGTGTTGCCGTTAATGCTCGTTTGAACCGGTGGCGCCACGAAATGCAGTTCCTGCATTTGCAGGCCAGAGCCGCCCAGATTGCAAAGCATCGTGAACCACTGATTGCCGTTATCCAGGTAACGAGGGCTGCGATACCACTGCTCGAATGCCCGATCTTCTTGCAGCGTGAAAATCCACGTCAGCGACCAGGTGGTTTTGAGGTCATCTGTCAGGCGCTGGAAAATAGGCGCGCCCACTGCCGGCTGATCGGTGCGGAACCCGGCATCAATCGTGCGGCTCTTGTTGGCCTTCTGGGGAAGTGATAGCCAGTCGGGATAAGGTATTGCCACGGTTTTCTCCCGGTAATAAAAAACCCGCCGAAGCGGGTTGTTGTCACAGTGGTTTAACCACCTCAGCCTGTATCTTTAGAGCCATCATCTGACTGGCGAAAAATACGTTAAACTCTTGCCTTGGCGTAGGTGGGGTGTCAAATTTATCCAGAATCGCCGAGTGAACTTCCTCTGCTGATTTGAAGATTGCTCGCAACCTATCTTTCACATCAGTTTCAGTGAACGACGCCTTATATATATTGTGAGCAAATTCATTTCTCATTTTTCTGAATTTGTTTAATAACTCCCTGATACCATCGTTTATAACCCCCAACCTATAGGCCATTTCAATTTTTGCTCCAAAAGTTGAAAGCGGAGCTCCCTCACTGCCAAATAGAGGATCTTTGTTAGTAAATGACGGGAATAGACGTTTTGAGATTATCTCTTGAAGCGCCTCTTCAAAAAGGCCAGATGCAATAAGCACTGCACCTCTGTCACTTTCTTCTTCAAGCATTTTGTAGTATCTAGCAAACAAATCAGAGCCAAAACCATTCCCCATTAGCTCATTGAATTTTTCGTCCATTATTTCCCTCTGCTGTTATCTCGCTGCAACCAGTCAATCCATAGCTCACCTATTCTACTATGAATCGGTCGCCTTTCTTGGTGCGTGATGATTGCGGGTGAAAGCTTGGTCTATCGGGCCGCCACTGTTAATGTCAGCAATGATGGTTTCTATCGTCAATGACCCATCAGGATTCTGCGTGGTCTGTGAATCAACCATCGCGCTGCTGTAGTTCTGAATGTTGTTGTAAACGACAATCCCACAACCACCTTGCATGTCCTTGTTGCTGATCACCTTGCCGCCATTGTCACCAGGCAGGAGGTAATTTCGTCCATTGCTGGACTGAAGCACTTCCGGCACTCCCCCCTCACCAATCCTGTACATGCTTCCTGCGGAAACTGGGCCGCCATTCTTGCGCGCGCCTGCCAGGGCAAGACCACCAGCCAACCCCACGGTTGAGGTTATCCCTGCTGCCGCTGGAGCTGCGTTAGCGCCAAGAGTTGCCAGTGATGCCATTGCAGCCGCCGGCGCCCAGGCTGAAGCCGTTGTTGCAGCCATACCCACAGATGACGCCACGGAGGCGGCGCCAAGCGTCTGGCCGAGAATGTAGTTTTTCAACGCCTCCACACCCACCTGAACGATGCTGTTTATCACGCTGTTCAGGATGGTGTTGCCAAGCGACCGCATCGCCTCTTGTGCTGACATGGTGCCGGTAAGCAGCCCTGTAATAGCGTTTGAGGCATTACCCGAGAAAGCATCAACAGCGCTCGTCAACATGTTGTAACCAAGGCTTTGCTGGCTCAACAGCTGCCATTGTGCCTCTGTCCTTTGCTGCTCATACTGGCGATCCGCAGCCGTTCGCAACGCTAAGGCCTGGTCATGCGCTACCGGTTTCGATGTATGCCTGACAGAAAGCCTCTTGCTTTGGTGTCAGACCTGCCATATTCGCTCCAATAAAAAACCCGCCGGAGCGGGTTCAGTCATTTCTTGCCGTTGGCCTCAGCAGATGGCTGATAGCGCGGGTCGTTTGGCCCTGGGAACTTGTGGCTCTAACTGCGGTAATGCTGCAGGCGCTCGCGGAGTCTACTCGGAGTAGACTGTCGGCATTCCACCCGTTTCCTTAACGGTAAATGGCGCGCCACGGTGGCGCTGAAAGACCCAATCACCGGCAAGCGCCCCGGCCTGCAATACCCGTCTGAACGGCCAAAAACCGGAAGCGCTACGTGAAACCCGAGAATTACCCAAGGCTACCGGGCAGCAGATTTTAAAATTCATTTCTGATTCTAATCGCCGACACAATAGATAATCAGCATAACCATCCGGCTAAGCCTGATTAGTTACCCTTATAGCAACTACACGTTCCAACTAGCCAAGGAGGCCTTATGAACTATCCACCTGAGTTTTATGTCGCCATATCATCCGCTTTTGTCTTTCTAACCGCATTGGCCAAAATCGCACTTCACTTCTCTCAATACCTGTTCCCAGTCAGTTAATCACCCGTCTATCAAATCGCAGTATCAGCCACACCTCGCGGGGTTGCCTCGCCACTTCCGTCTTTCCGGCTGCCAAGACGTGATCACCTACTGCAGGGCTTCACCGTCTCACTCCTTGTCGGGGGAATTCTTCATCACGCAGCAGCCTCGTAAAGCTGCTCTGTGATAGGCAATAAAAAACCGCCCGTAGGCGGTTGGTGTAGGTGAAAGGCAGGCCAAGCTAATTGCGGATTACCGTCATTCCAAATTATCCCTACTGACACCGTGGCCAGCATGGGGTTCGAGAATGGCAGCGTCACCTGAGCCCCTTGGCTTTTCATGTATTAACCCTATCGCGCGACCAACAAGGCGGAAGACTCCAGCGTCCCAGACGCGGGTGGTAATGCTCTCAAGATGGTTACCCACCTTGGCCGATCTCCCTGCTCACTATCCTCTCGGTTCTGTTACCCCTGGCTCAGGAACCCTGATGTCGCGATCAGCGGTTGCTTAAGGGGACGTTCAAAAGTTTGGTCAAAATGACCTCCTAAGAACATTCCGTGGGCTAACAGTTAGATAATATCTAAAATACGTTTTACTTCAAGCGTTCGCCATTGTGGATAACTTGCCTCCACTTTTGAAGTATTTCTACCTGCCCAGCGCAGATGCCGAGCGCTGTTTGTAGTCTCAGCGTGTAGCTAACCGCGTATCCCCAGGTGTCACCTTCCAGATTTGGCCGCTCGCATGATTTGAAAACTGATTCAGGGGGTAACAGGACGATTTGCAGAGGTGCCGGCGGCGTTCTGCTGCAGGAGCTCAACAACAGCGGCAGGCATAGGACTAATCCCACATTTACTGCCTTTAAGTGCATCACGCAATTTCCTCTGGTAGGTTTCTTCGCGCTGGCGTAGTTGCTGCTCTCTTTGTTGTTGCTCCGCAGCCAAGGCTCTGTTCTTCCGGTCTTGTGCTTGCAGGGTTGAGATCAGTCCTGACTGCTGCGCCAGCGTCTTTTCCTGCTGCTTAACCTGCTCCGCAGCCTTTACTGCGTTGCTGTGAAAGCAGAACGCCAGTCTGCCGGCAACAATCAGCGCCACCAGCAACAGGCCTATCGCCATCGTGCGGAAGCTGAATGAGGTGTTCATGACAAAAACATCTCGCGCTCTGCTGCACGGCGTGCAACCAGACCATCAAGCCGTTTACCGCCAGCATTTACCCACCGACCGAATTGGTCGGCAGCGCCTTGAGTGTCGCCAGCGTTCAGCTTTTGCAACAGCGTGGATGTGCTCAGCGACCGCAGGCCGAGGTTATATGCAAAGCTCACCAGCGCATCGAATTGGCCCTGGGTGATTTTCACCTTCACCAGTTGATTAACGCCCTGCTCGACATGCTCAACGCCGCATTTCAGCAGCCGATCGGCAGTCGCCTGATCAATCTGCATTCCGGGGCCGACTTTTTTACCGTCAACAGGCTGTGTCCATCCGTAACCGATCGTCCAGACGCCAACCGAATCCTGATAGGCTTTCAACCGCAGACCTTCGAAGCGCTTAATCAGCTCAATTCCGTCTTTACTTATCTGCATTCTGATTGCCCCCGCCGAAGCGATTACCCACGTAACCGGACAAAAACGAGCTGAGCTTCTTCACGCCGACAAAGCCAATAAATCCGCCGATGCCAACCGTTAAGGCTTTCGGCACGTCGAAGTAATCCAGGGCTGAGTAAGTCGTCAGCGCGACTGCCCCGCACATCAGCCCCTCAAATAACGTCTCTCTCAAGCTGCTGCCTGAGTAGGCCATCCGCAAAACGGCCATAACAACGGCCATGATGACGCCACCAATCGGCACGTCACCGCGCCACCAGGCCGCAAGAATGTCGCTGAGCTCTGCCCAGTGGTGAGGATTGTTTGGCATCTTCATGACTCCACCTCCCGCTTATCGGGCTGTGCTGTAGACTTAAAATAAAAAAGGCCGTGCATTAGCACAGCCCTGAATGATTGAGAGGCTCTATCACTCTCTGAAAGGTTTACACACAAATTCCAATGTGATTTTTGGATTGTAGATGTTCAAAAAAACAGGGTTACTATCCATTTGAATAAATATCAAGCTTGTCTCTCCGTCGACCTTTCTACCGAATACTAGGCTTTCCCCACCTTCGGTAGCATCCACCCTGTCAATGAAACGGAATACTGCTCCGCTTATAGTCACCGTTTGCGATGTTCCATGCATCAGCGCAGAAATTCTCGTGCCAGCCTTCGTGCTGCACTCCAACCTGAGCATCGGATTAATGTTTTCCTTCTCAGCAGATGGAGCGCGATAACTTTCCTCCGCCTCAGCTGCATATTTTGCCTTTGCTTTGGCGATACGCTGTTCTGTACTTTCCTGCACACACCCACTCACAGAAGTAATTGCAAGTAAAACAAATAAAAGCCTATTAATCACGTAATGTTTCTCTATTATTCAATCAATTCAGTATTTTGGCACATTACTCGGTGTTGATATAGGGTTTTACAGGTCATCCTGTGAGATATCAGCCACCAGCCGTAAACGATGCCGGTAAGAGGGTGCCGTGTGTGTCGCCCGTTGGCTGGGGCTGAAAACGAGAAAACCCCGCCGAAGCGAGGTTTTGAAAGTTGATAAGCTACGTCACTGCGTAACCACTCTTATCACGTTACAACAACTTTTGCGTACGCGTTAATGATTTTTGCTTAATTTTCGTTTATGTTTTGAAACACACAGCAATAAAAAGAAAGGTGCGATGTTGGCCCTGTCAAAACTGACACCACAGACGCAGCTAATCTTACTGAATTTGAGGATGTATCTTTGGCTAATGCTGAGCTTTTAATCAACTCGGAAGAAGAGGCTTTTGCACTCATCGAGAACTATCTTTCTGGCTATCCGCTTCCTGAGCACATATCATTTGATGGGTGGCCTAGCCTTTCATTTAGGTTAGAGGGCGAAAATTTCCAGCAGAGCATCACACCTTCAGTTATGAAGGGTTTTATCGAGATGCAGGCTCAGATCAACAAATCTTTCGCTTTAGCTAAATATGGAGTGCCCGACCCCCGTAGGCTGACAAAAGACGAGCGTGAAGATCTTGAAATAAAAGTCAAAGTTGAAAAAGGGTCGTCGGTTTTCAATGTAGATATAGATGGTTTTTTGACCAAGCTTGGTCAGGAGTTAGTCGGAAAAATGAGTCCTCAGGAGATCATGGTAACTTTACTGGGCGCAGCCTTGATATGGGGCGGCGTCTCCATATTTAGACGTTTTCTCGACAACAGAAAAGAAGTACGGCTTTCTGAGATCAGTAAGGATGGTGATAAGGAACACTTGAAAACCATGCAGTCTATGTCTCAAGAAGAAACCAAGCGGATGGAGTTATTGACTAAATTCATTAACAAAACGCCTCTTCTGGATAACATGGAAAGGATGTCTCATGACGCTAAAACTGAAATGGTTAAATCCTTTGTCCGCGCAGACGTTGCTGAGATTGACGGTATCACTCTAGATGCCGAAATGGCAAAAGAACTGACTACTAATGCTCGAAGAAGGTCTACAGAAATGCGGATAGACGGCGTTTATCGCATAGAAGAAGTTAACAATACTGATCCTGAAGCATTTAAAGTAAAAGCCAGAAATATACATACAAATCAACGTCTAACCTGCTTAGTCCAAGATGTGTTTTTGGATGAGTCGGGAAATAAAGATGCCTTAGTAAGAGCTGAGTGGGAACGAAAACCTGTCCACTTAAGTATCAATGCTAAACATGTCGATGGTGAAATAAAATCTGCCATTATTTTGTATGTTCGTGATGTTGAAGAAAAGCCCGAGTAATCGGGCTCTAATATTTATATATCCATAGTTAAACTAACATCGAGCATCGCCAGGCAGCCGCCAATAAATCCCTCGACTGTCTGCATTTCCTTCCTAATGGTTCCATCTGAGCACTTGCGCTTTCTAGCTATCTTGCGTAGGGATATGCCATAAACATGGTGTGCTATTACAAGGTCATGCTCTTCAGGTTTATACTTCTTTAGCCTGCTAACGCAACCGTCTATCACCAATCCATCGTCATCGCAGCATGATAGCTTTCCGCTCGATGTAGGCGGCAGCAACCCTTTGAATCCAGCTGCAATTGGTGAGTAATCGATACCACTGTCCTCACGCGCCCACACGCCCCAGCGCTCCAAGATTTCGTACATATCTCTCATGCTTTTTCTCCCACGGCTTCCTGAAGTTGCTGGCGAATTTTTTGTAATAGCTTGCTGGCTTGGCGATGAACTCTTTCCGATCGCTTGTCAGCGGTTGAGAGCAGCAAAAACTGCTCGTTCAGATTGGCTGTGTTCAGCAGCGCGTCGCAGACGTTCCGGTACTGCTGGCGTGTTATGGTTACTTCTTTCATGCGATAGCCATCCTACCGTTCACTGGTAGCGACGTGGAGCGCATAGCGCGCATCATGAATAGTAATAGCCAGCTGGCGCTTACCCCATACGAGCAATCGCAGGTGGTAAAAGAGCTCGCAGGCTTCAACCTGTCACCAGATGAGATCGCCGCGCTGGTCGGCAAGAGCCGCGCCACAGTCGATAAGCTGCTTGCCCTCACCCAGGCAAATCACGATGTTCAGACACTTGTCAAAGATGGCGCCGTTGCCGTTGATGCCGCTGTTGAGCGAGTGAAAGAGCATGGCGAGCAAGCCGGAAAGGTGCTGGCTGGTGACGTCGAAAAGGCCAAAGCCGCGGGCAAGAAGAAGGTCACAAAATCCTTTATCGCGCCCCAATTTAGTGCGCCAAAGTCCTGCAAGCTCGTCACGCTCTTGGCTCAGGCCGAAGTCCGCGAAATCGACGGCCAAACCGCTTACATCCTTCCCGCCGGCACTCAGCTTGATGTGCTCGCCATTCTCGATGAATACCGCTCCACCAACAGCAAGGAGAATCCCGATGGTTCAGAGATATAACCCTGATTACGTCATGCATGCGGCGCGCTTTGCGCCGTTTGCACGCGAAGCAGAGCACGGTGAATTCGTTAAATTCTCCGAGTATGAAGCTTTGGTGTCAGAACTCGCCAGCAGCAGGCAGATCAACGCCCAAACGCTGCAGGTAAAGCTGACAATGGCTGAAACCATCAAAGAACTGACTGTTCGAGTTAATGCGCTGGCTGTGGAGAATGCGGCACTGAAGTCATCGGTTGACCTTATCGTCTCGGCCTATACCGAAGGTGAACCAGCTGGATTCGAAATCGACAGAGCTCGCAATATTGAAATCCCATCCACCTCCGCCGCTCTTGCAGCTATCGAAGCGCGTGGAGTGGAAAAGTTTGCTGATGACCTTCATAAAACTGCCATGGCTTTGTGCTCGGTCAAGCCAGACAACACTGCACCTGGCGCTTACGCGGGACTGGCCCGCTCATTTGCTGCAGAGCTGCGGGAGGCAAAATGAAAGAGCACCCAGTGATGCCAGCAAATGAAATGAAGCAACCAGGAGCCCCACTAGATTGTTATTTCCTTGAAAACTATGCGTGCTGGCAACCCTACGGATGGCATGAAACCAAATTAAGAGTGTGTGACATGTCACGATTGAGTTAATGCCCGAATGCGGCGGGTGATGTGTGGAGGTACTTAATGTTACAGATGTTGACACTTGAAGAATGGGCTGCGGAGCGATACCGCAGCAAACCGCCCTCTCTTAATACCTTGCGGCGTTGCGCTAAAGAGGGCCACTTCGCCCCGCCCGCACGTAAAGAAGGCAAGTTATGGCGCGTGCGAGAAGATGCTGAGCTAGTTGGCCCACTCACCACTCCGGTCATAAAGCACAACGACAATCCGAAGCTTCGAAGGATATTGAACGATGGCAGCCCGACCGCGTAAGAACAATGTTGATATTCCTAACCTGTATCCCCTATTTAGCCGCAAGGCCAATAAGGTCTACTGGCGATACCGGCATCCGGTTACAGGGAAGTACCACGCTCTTGGTGACAATGAGCGGGAAGCTCGTGAGATTGCGATCGAAGCCAATAGCCGACTAGCGGAGCAACGTAGCCGGCAGATCCTGGCTCTTAGCGATCGAGTGGCACAAATTAAGGGTAAGGATATAACTGTTAGTACCTGGCTCGACCGCTATTGGAAAATACAGGAGGAACGCCTGAGCACCGGTGATATCAAACCCAATACGTTTAAACAAAAACGTAAGCCTGTGGACCTTCTACGCCAAAAATTTGCAATGAAATCCTTGCCCGAGGTTGATGCCAAAGATATCGCTTCGTTGCTAGACGATTACACAGGTGCCGGACAGCCACGTATGGGCCAGGTTGTTCGCTCAGTGCTGATCGATGTGTTTAAAGAGGCTCAACATGTTGGTGAGGTTCCGTCTGGCTACAATCCCGCGCTTGCAACGAAGCAACCTCGCAGGAAGATCACGAGGCAGCGCTTGAATTTAGAGGAGTGGCAGAAGATTTTCGATATTGCTGATAAACAGCATCGGTACATGGGCAATGCGATGCTATTGGCCGTAGTTACAGGACAGCGCTTAGGTGACATCTCATCAATGAAATTCAGCGATATCTGGGATGATCACTTACATGTTACTCAGGAGAAAACTGGTGCAAAGTTGGCATTACCTCTTTCTCTTCGATGTGGTGCTTTGAACACAAGTTTACGCGAGGTTATCTCACGATGCCGAGATTATGCTGTCAGTAAATATCTTGTTCAATACTTCCATTCGACATCAATGGCCCAACGTGGTGCAAAAGTGCCAGGAAATACACTGACAACCAACTTTAGCAAAGCCAGGGATAAAACTGATATTGATTGGGGTGACGGCACACCGGCAACGTTTCATGAGCAACGTTCACTAGCTGAAAGATTATATAAGTCTCAAGGTATAAACACGCAGATACTTCTTGGACACAAAACGCAATTTCAGACGGATCGCTATCATGATGACAGAGGAAAAGAGTGGATCAAACTGAGTTGCTAGGTTTACGTGTTCCTTAACTGTTAATTAAACCTACATTTACTTAATAATACATCACCAACCCATAAATAATTCAAATAACACTTTACTGAAATTATGCACACCATGATTTTCAATGCAAAAGCACTTGTCGAATTAGAACCTAGCCGCATTGCGTCAGAATAACACTCCCCATTTATTTCACATGGGGAACCTGTGTTACACTCCATGTGAAATAGTAACTCAAAACACTCAGCAGTACCTACGCGACTTATTCTGAAAGTGCATATTTTAAATTCCTAGACAATAAACCATTTCTCATTGAACATATTTTTTCGATGAGTTCGTTATTAAAACCAATTTCTTTAAAAAAGAGAAGCATGAAAAGACACTCCATAAAGATCACCATTTTATATAATTTAATCCCAGACAAAGCAGCCTTCTCATTACTATCACTATAGTGCGTCTTATAATTTCTTGTCGTTGTTATTTTCCTCGTCAATTTATTTATGGTTTTTTCGTCTCCAACAATTGAACCAAACTGTGATACGAGTCTTAACAAGCGTGTGTTTAAATTAATTTCATTCCCATGCTTCAGCCTCCCATCCAACCACTTAATATGCTCCTCTGGACAATGCTTTAATATATCACCAACTAACTCATGAAATTTTTCCTCGTCGATATATTTTTCATCACTAATCCTACGGTGAAACGTTTCAAGCCCTTGAGCAAGAGATAGAAATCTCGCTTCGACTAAGGGACTCCGCCCCGAAAACGAAGAGAAATATAGCTCTACAGCCGGCTTCAGTCTATCATATATATTAATCCAAGAGTTAATATAGGCTGAGATATCACAATGAACCCTATCAAAATTAAAGTTCATTTCATTTAATAGAATATTCTTTTTATCACAATAAACAGCACTCTGATAGAATATTTTAATCTGATTACTTTCTGGATAAAAGCTTACACTTTCACCTACTGTATTATCGGACAACTTACCAGTGAGTTCCGACAAAACTAACGGACAACCGACTCCCAAAGAAATAAATTTCACAATCTTATAAGCTAAACTTTCAAACTCTGAAATCTTCAAAGGAACTTCCGAGTTCAATTTTAAATAAGTATTTTGAGTAAATTTAGCTTCGGTAATAGATTTAAAACCGGACATCCCATAAGAAAAAATTACAGATAGATTGATACGATCACCTAACTTAATTAATATATTTTCAGGGGCTTTATAATAAATTGCATGAGGCTCATCACCTTTAGCTCTTTTAACATCTATTCCAGAGATGCCAATCCAATCATCTAGGTGGTCACAGCTAAATGTTATCGAATCAAATAAACACTCATCTGGACTTGCTAAAAATGCACCAGAATATACTTGATTTACTAATAACTTTGCACTGCTAGTACCATAACCGCCAAAATTTAAATTTGTATTGATATAAAAACTATTACTCAGTGTTATTGAATTTAGTTTTTCCACATATCCAAAAATCACTCCAAACTCTGATTCTGAAGAATCACCTAGTTCTTCTTTAAATATCCCTTTTAACTCAAGGTATATTTTTTCGTTCTCTTTAATAAAAATTGTTCCTGGTATTTTTTTATCTTCATTTTCTGGCAACCAAAAAAGACCGTCGCATATAATATCATTTTTAATTCTCATCTCACCCTCTCATATCCAACATCATTCTAATAAACAAACTGTAATGTGAATGCCTAATTTTTAAACTTATAAATACCATTCCAAACCGACCACGAATTATTTATTTTCCCTATAGCACCAAACCCTTCCTTTAAAATAAATTTAAATCCTATATAAATTATATGCGATGCGTTATGTGCGGTTTTATAGTTAAATATTAGTTTTCCAAGCCAAAAATAATTCGATGCCGTTTCAAGTACTTTACATTCCCTTCAAAAACCATTTTTAACTTTGAATTTAGAGGAACTCCCAGATCGTTCAGTAATTGTTCCAAACCTTCACGATATATTAAATTACCGCAATCCGTGAAACTGATCATACCTCTATCGAACAATTTATCCAAATTCGGGATAAGTGGCAACCCGTTGAAAGGATCTACTTTTTCTATCTCATCACAAATAGACCAAGCCACTATGTGGGAAGCTGTTAATATTGACTCAACAGCAACACCAGTTACCGCACATTTTCCGCCCCACTTCTTAAATAATTTATCTCGATATGGTCCGTGACCGACACGAGCTTGAACGATCACTTCTTTCGTTCTTCCCGTTGGCTCTTTAACTTTTAAGCTTTCATTTCTGAAATCTATTGAAATGTTGTCGTTAATGAAACTTGCTATCATTTTTGCTGCGACCTCAGGTATTTTACACATATATGTTTGTGTGCAAAAACCGTTCTCTGCAAAAACACTTGGCTCACTCTGTTCATTGAACTTTGCTATAAATATCTCACTAAATAGCGAAACATCGATCGGGTGCTCCAAAACAGTCAAATCGACATCTACTCGAGTGCCCTCACGCTCCCACTTATCAAAAGATCGATTTTGAGGCCGCGGTGCTGGTTTAGCATCGGATGCGGCAGTTGCTATGTAGACAATTTCTCTGTCCTTGTTACAGAAGATGATGTCTCCCGCTTTTACATCTTTCACTGTTTCCCAAGAAGTAGGGTTAAACATTTTCCCATTCTTATTCACCCCATATTGTGGAGCCCAGAGGAAATTTTGTTCTTTAACCTCATTAAAACTGCTACCAATATTCACCCAGAAAAAGCTCATTAACACTCCTTGTAGAATTTTATCTCATGCAAAAAAATGCGGCTGCAGGTAGTTTATCGTCCATTTCATTGCAAAGTTTAGACGCAGCTCAACCTTTAGATCTATACGCTCTAAAGCGCCAAAATGGCCGAGTTTTGATAACCGTTGCAGTTTGAATAATAAAAAACGGGAACCATCAGGCTCCCGTTATCATTTAACGCTAAAACACCATTACATGTGTTTAACGATAGCGTCGCCAAACTCTGAACATTTCAGCAGTTTAGCGCCTTCCATCAGGCGTTCGAAGTCGTAGGTCACGGTCTTGGCTGCGATAGCGCCTTCCATGCCTTTAACAATCAGGTCAGCCGCTTCGAACCAGCCCATGTGACGCAACATCATCTCTGCGGACAGGATGATGGAGCCTGGGTTCACTTTGTCCTGGCCGGCGTACTTCGGCGCGGTGCCGTGAGTCGCTTCGAACAGCGCGCAGTCGGAGCCGATGTTGGCGCCCGGCGCGATACCGATGCCGCCAACCTGGGCCGCCAGGGCGTCGGAGATGTAGTCGCCGTTCAGGTTCATACAGGCGATCACGTCGTATTCCGCCGGGCGCAGCAGGATTTGCTGCAGGAAGGCGTCGGCGATCACGTCTTTAACCACGATCTCTTTGCCGGTGTTCGGGTTCTTGATCTTCAGCCATGGGCCGCCGTCGATCAGCTCGCCGCCGAACTCTTCGCGCGCCAGCTCATAGCCCCAATCCTTGAAGGCACCTTCGGTGAACTTCATGATGTTGCCTTTGTGAACCAGGGTCACGGAGTCGCGGTCGTTGGTGATGGCGTATTCGATCGCCGCACGCACCAGACGCTTGGTCCCTTCTTCGGAGCATGGCTTCACGCCGATACCGCACTGCTCTGGGAAGCGGATTTTCTTCACGCCCATTTCGTCGCGCAGGAATTTGATCACTTTGTCCGCTTCGGCGGAGCCGGCTTTCCACTCGATGCCGGCGTAGATGTCTTCGGCGTTTTCGCGGAAGATCACCATGTCGGTCAGCTCAGGCTGTTTCACCGGGCTTGGAGTGCCCTGGTAGTAACGCACCGGGCGCAGGCACACGTACAGGTCCAGCTGCTGGCGCAGGGCCACGTTCAGAGAACGGATGCCGCCGCCGACCGGGGTGGTCAGGGGGCCTTTGATGGCGACGCGGTAGTCGCGGATCAGGTCCAGAGTTTCGTCCGGCAGCCACACGTCTTTACCGTAAACGTGGGTAGATTTTTCGCCGGTGTAGATTTCCATCCAGGAGATTTTACGTTCGCCGTGGTAAGCCTTTTTAACGGCCGCATCAACCACGTGGATCATGGCAGGAGTCACGTCAACGCCAATGCCGTCGCCTTCGATGAACGGGATGATCGGGTTATGAGGAACAACCAGTTTACCCTGGGCGTCAACCGTGATTTTTTTACCTTCTGCCGGAACAACTACTTTGCTTTCCATCAACCTCTCCTTCAAGCGCAATTTTGTTAATGCTTTGTAAGATGCGTGTAGATACTACTTGAATATTCGGTCCGCGCCAATCCGAAACGGATTCGGTTATAATGCGCTTATCATCCGTAATCTCAACTGTTATGAAAAAATTCTCTGTTAGAAATCACAACGTTAAACGATTCAGCAAGCCGAATGCCGCCAAACCCGCCGCGCCGAAGGGGCCGCGTCGAATTGTGTTATTCAACAAGCCCTTCGACGTGCTGCCGCAGTTCACCGATGAAGCCGGCCGCGCCACGCTGAAAGAGTACATCCCCTTCCCCGACGTTTACGCCGCCGGGCGTCTGGATCGCGATAGCGAAGGGCTGCTGGTGCTGACCAACGACGGACAGCTGCAGGCGCAGCTCACCCAGCCGGGCAAGCGCACCGGCAAAATCTATTATGTGCAGGTCGAGGGCACGCCGCAGGAGAGCGATCTGGCGCCATTGCGCAGCGGCGTCACGCTGAAAGACGGCCCGACGCTACCCGCCGGTGTTGAGTTGGTGGCCGAGCCTCAGTGGCTATGGCCGCGCAACCCGCCGATCCGCGAGCGTAAATCCATCCCCACCAGTTGGCTGAAAATCACCCTGTTCGAAGGGCGAAACCGCCAGGTGCGTCGCATGACGGCGCATATCGGGTTCCCTACCCTGCGCCTGATTCGCTACAGTATGGGTAATCTTTCGCTGGGTTCACTGCAGCCTGGTGAATGGAAAAGCATCGATTCCCTGTAGACCGATAACTGATGGAGGCGCCATGAAATCCACGCCGATCGCGCTGCTGCTCGCCGCTCTGGCGGCCCCGTTCGCGGCCCAGGCCGCCAGCTTCGACTGCGCCAAGGCAGCAAACCGCGATGAGCAAGCCATCTGCGCCAACCGCACGCTGAACGATTTGGATGTGCAAATGGCCACCAAGTACCAATTCCTGCGCGGCCTGTTCGCCATGGGCGCGCGTGGCGCGATGCAGGACAGCCAGCAGGCCTGGCTGGCAAAACGCCAGCGGTGCGGCGGCGATACCGCCTGCCTGCTGCAAAGTTATCGCACCCGCATCGCCGAGCTGGACGACATCTACCGGCGCATCGACAAACCGCTGTAAGGAGACCGCATGTTCAAACCGCACGTCACTGTGGCCTGCGTGGTACACGCCGCCGGCAAATTTTTGGTGGTCGAAGAGACCATCAACGGCAAAGCGCTGTGGAATCAGCCGGCCGGCCACCTGGAGGCCGACGAGACGCTGGTGCAGGCCGCCGAGCGCGAGCTGTGGGAAGAGACCGGCATCCGCGCCACGCCGCAGGCGTTCCTGCGCCTGCACCAGTGGATAGCGCCGGATCGCACGCCGTTTCTGCGTTTTTGCTTCGTTATCGAGCTGGAACAGCCGCTGCCGACCGAGCCGCACGACAGCGACATCGATCGCTGCCTGTGGCTGAGCGCCGACGAGATTTTGCAGGCGCCCAACCTGCGTTCCGCGCTGGTGGCGGAGAGCATTCGCAGCTACCAGCAGCCGGAGCGCTATCCGCTGTCGCTGGTCGGCAGCTTCGCCTGGCCGTTTTAAGGGCGCCGAGCAGCACAAGATGACCAGTGCGCCGGCGCGGCCAACGTGGTAAAATCCTGCGCTTGTTTTTATCAGCACGGTTCGTGTTCAAGTTCGTGAGATCCCCATGTCAGACAACAGCCAGAAAAAAGTAATCGTCGGTATGTCCGGCGGCGTCGACTCCTCCGTTACCGCCTATCTGTTACAGCAACAGGGCTATCAGGTCGCTGGGCTGTTCATGAAAAACTGGGAAGAAGACGACGACGAAGAGTACTGCTCCGCCGCGACCGATCTGGCCGACGCGCAAGCGGTCTGCGACAAGCTGGGCATCGAACTGCACACGGTGAACTTCGCGGCGGAATACTGGGACAACGTGTTTGAGCTGTTCCTGGAAGAGTACAAGGCCGGCCGCACGCCGAACCCGGACATCCTGTGCAATAAAGAGATCAAATTCAAAGCCTTCCTGGAGTTTGCCGCCGAAGATCTTGGGGCCGATTTTATCGCCACCGGCCACTACGTGCGTCGCCAGGACGTGGACGGCAAGAGCCGCCTGCTGCGCGGCGTCGACGGCAACAAAGATCAGAGCTACTTCCTCTATACCCTGAGCCACGAGCAGGTGGCGCAAAGCCTGTTCCCGGTCGGGGAGTTGGAGAAGCCGGAGGTGCGCCGCATCGCCGAGCAACTGGAGCTGGTCACCGCCAAGAAGAAAGACTCCACCGGTATCTGCTTTATCGGCGAACGTAAATTCCGCGACTTCCTCGGCCGCTACCTGCCGGCGCAGCCGGGCCCGATCGTCAGCGTCGACGGCCAGACCGTCGGCGAACACCAGGGCCTGATGTATCACACCCTGGGCCAGCGCAAAGGGCTGGGCATCGGCGGTATGAAAGACAGCAGCGAAGATCCGTGGTACGTGGTGGATAAAGACGTGGCCAACAACGTGCTGGTGGTCGCGCAGGGGCACGATCACCCGCGCCTGATGTCCGTCGGCCTTATCGCGCAGCAGTTGCACTGGGTTGATCGTCTGCCGCTGACCGGCCCGTTCCGCTGCACGGTGAAGACCCGCTATCGCCAGCAGGACATCCCTTGCACCGTGACCCCACTCGACAGCGAACGCATCGAAGTGCGTTTCGACGAGCCGGTCTCCGCCGTCACCCCCGGCCAGTCGGCGGTGTTCTACCAGGGCGAAATCTGCCTCGGCGGCGGCATTATCGAACAGCGCCTGGCATAATTCGTCTGTCGCAAGAAAAACGCTGCGTTTACCGCAGCGTTTTTTTTATTCAAAATTCCACCTGTGCCCCCAGTTCAATCACCCGATTCGGCGGGATTTCGAACAGATCCGGCGCCCTCAGCGCGTTGCGCTGCAACAGCTGGAATACCTTGCCACGCACGCGCAGATACCAGGGGCGCTTGCCTAATACCAGCGTATCGCGCGACATGAAGAACGAGGTCTCGTTCATGGTGAAGCTCATCCCCTCCAGCCCGCAGCGATAAAGGATGTCCGTCACGTTGGGCGTCTCGCGCCAGCCGTAGCTTGCCACCACCCGCCAAAAGCTCGCCGACAGCTGTTCAATCGCCACCCGCTGCACGTTGTGCACGTACGGCATGTCGGTGGTGACGATGGTCAGCAGCACCACACGCTCATGCAACACCTTGTTGTGCTTCAGGTTGTGCAACAATACCAGCGGCACCGCATGCGGTGTGCGCTCCATAAACACCGCGGTGCCCGGCACCCGCTTCGGCGGCGCTTTCTCCAGCGACTCGATCAGCGCGCTCAGCCCTTCCTGATTGTCGCGCAACCGGCGGATCAGGCGCGAACGCTCGGTCTTCCAGGTCAGCATGATCAGCAGAATCGTCAGCCCAAGCGCCACCGGCAGCCAACCGCCGGTCGCCAGCTTGATCAGGTTGGCACCGAACAGCGGTACGTCGATGCACAGCATGACCAGCAGCATCAGCCCGCCCAACGCGCGCGGCCAGCCCCAGTTTTTCACCGCCACAATGCTCAGCAAAATCGACGACAGCAGCATGGTGCCGGTCACCACGATGCCATAAGCCGACGCCAGGTTGCTGGAGTGTTTGAAACTGATAATCACGATCAGCACCGCTGCGAACAGCAGCCAGTTCACCACCGGAATGTAAATCTGCCCGGATTCCTGATCGGAGGTATAGATGATACGCATCGGCGGCAGGTAGCCCAGCCGCACCGCCTGGCGCGTCAGCGAGAACACGCCGGAGATCACCGCCTGCGAGGCGATCACCGTCGCCAGCGTGGCAATCACCAGCAGCGGGAGCAGCGCCCAGGTCGGCGCCAGCAGGAAAAACGGGTTGTTGATCGCCGCCGGATTGGCCAGCAACAGCGCTCCCTGGCCGAAGTAGTTCAACACCAGCGCCGGCGCCACCAGCGTAAACCACGCCAGACGAATCGGCTTTTTACCGAAGTGGCCCATATCGGCGTACAGCGCTTCGGCACCGGTGACCGACAGCACCACCATGCCCAGCGCAAAGAATGACACCGCCTTGTATTCGAGGAAGAAATTCACCGCCCAGTAAGGGTTCAGCGCCCGCAGCACGCCGGGGTGATGCAGAATGCCGCCGATGCCCAGCAGCGCGAGTGTCAGGAACCAGATAACCATCGCCGGGGCGAACAATTTGCCGACGCTGCCGGTACCGCGCTTTTGGATCGCGAACAACGCGGTTAGCACCAGCAGCGACAGCGGCACGATAAAGCTGTCCAGCTCGGGGGCGATAATCTGCAGCCCCTCGATGGCCGAGAGCACCGAAATGGCCGGAGTGATCACCCCGTCGCCGTAAAAGAAGCTGCCGCCCACCAGCCCGATCAGCACCGCCGCCGGTACCCAGCGTGCATCCAGCTTGCGGATCGCCAGCGACATCAGTGTCAGAATGCCTCCCTCGCCGTCGTTGTCGGCACGCATCACAAAACAAATGTACTTAATTGACACCACCAGCGTCAGCAGCCAGAAAATCAGCGACAAAAAGCCGTAAATCGAGGCCGGCGTCAGGGTGATGCCCTCCTCCGCCGTCAGGCATTCGCGCAAGGTATACAGCGGGCTGGTACCGATATCGCCGTACACCACGCCGATGGCCGCCAGCGTTACCGCCGGCAGTGGCTGCTTGTTTTTTACGTGCATATAGAGGTCTTTATTTAAGGGTTCACGTTGGCAGTATAGATGCAGCCACCGCACTTTATTTGTCGCCGCAACAATAAGTTCGCACCGCCGCGCCGGCGATTTTCGCCGCCTATTTGCGCAGTTCTGCGCCGCACGGCGCATCCGCCTTGCCGCAGGCGTATTAGACGCTGGGTTTACCCTCGATTTTGTGGCATGATCCGCGGCATTCGTTGTCATCGTTGTTACAGCCACGCCCGATCGTTCCCGTTCGCGGCCGCCGCCGTTACCCTGGCGATACACACAACCTTATGCAGTAAGCCATGTACCGTTCACAGCGTTTACAGGAGTATTCGTGGCGAAGAATTATTATGACATCACGCTGGCCATGGCGGGCATCAGCCAGGCGGCGCGTTTGGTTCAGCAGCTGGCCCACGAAGGGCAATGCAATCGCGAAGCCTTTCAGACCTCGCTGAAAAGCCTGCTGCAGATGGACCCGCCCTCCACGCTGGCGGTGTTCGGCGGCGAGGAGCGCAATTTGATGGTCGGCCTCGAAACCCTGATGGGCGTGCTTAACGCCAACAACAAAGGGCCGGGCGCGGAACTGACCCGCTACACCATCAGCCTGATGGTGCTGGAGCGCAAGCTCAACGCCAACAAACAGGCGATGAACACGCTCGGTGAACGCCTCGGCCAACTCGAACGCCAGCTGGCGCACTTCGATCTTGAGTCAGACACCATCATCAGCGCGCTGGCCGGCATTTACGTCGACGTGGTCAGCCCGCTCGGGCCGCGTATCCAGGTAACCGGCTCGCCGGCTATCTTGCAGAACCCGCAGGTGCAGGCCAAGGTTCGCGCCACGCTGCTGGCCGGCATTCGCGCCGCCGTGCTGTGGCAACAGGTTGGCGGCAGCCGCCTGCAGTTAATGTTTTCCCGTAATCGTCTGTTCAAGCAGGCGCAAAATATCGTTGCTCATTGTTAATCGATCCCAGGAGTTGCTACCGATGGAATTATCCTCACTGACCGCCGTTTCCCCCGTTGATGGACGCTACGGTGATAAAGTCAGCGCACTGCGCCCCATTTTCAGCGAATACGGTCTGCTGAAATTCCGCGTACAGGTTGAAGTACGTTGGCTGCAAAAACTGGCCGCCTGCGCAGAAATCAAGGAAGTTCCCGCTTTTGACGCCGACGCAAACGCTTTCCTCGACAAAATCGTCGCTGAATTCAACGAAGAAGACGCTCAGCGTATCAAAACCATCGAGCGCACCACCAACCACGACGTGAAAGCGGTCGAGTATTTCCTGAAGGAAAAAGTGGCGGCGGTGCCTGCGCTGCACGCGGTGTCCGAGTTCATCCACTTCGCCTGCACCTCCGAAGACATCAACAACCTGTCGCACGCGCTGATGCTGCAAAGCGCCCGTCAGGACGTGGTGCTGCCTTACTGGCGTAAAATCATCGATGCGCTGAAAGGGCTGGCGCTGGAATACCGCGATATCCCGCTGCTGTCGCGCACCCATGGCCAGCCGGCGACCCCGTCGACCGTCGGCAAAGAGTTCGCCAACGTGGCTTACCGCATGGAGCGCCAATACCGCCAGCTGGAGCGCGTGGAGATCATGGGTAAAATCAACGGCGCGGTCGGCAACTACAACGCCCACATCGTCGCTTACCCGGAAGTGGACTGGCATCAGTTCAGCGAAGCGTTCGTGACCTCGCTCGGCATCACCTGGAACCCGTACACCACCCAGATCGAGCCGCATGACTACATCGCCGAGCTGTTCGACTGCGTAGCGCGTTTCAACACCATTCTGATCGACTTCGACCGCGACATCTGGGGCTACATCGCCCTGAACCACTTCAAGCAGAAGACCATCGCCGGCGAAATCGGTTCTTCCACCATGCCGCACAAGGTCAACCCGATCGACTTCGAAAACTCCGAAGGCAACCTGGGCCTGGCCAACGCCGTGCTGGGCCACCTGGCGGGCAAACTGCCGGTCTCCCGTTGGCAGCGCGACCTGACCGATTCCACCGTGCTGCGTAACCTGGGCGTGGGCCTGGGCTATGCGCTGATCGCCTACCAGGCCACCCTGAAAGGCATCAGCAAGCTGGAAGTGAATCAGGCACACCTGCTGGACGAACTGGATCACAACTGGGAAGTGCTGGCCGAGCCGATCCAGACCGTGATGCGCCGCTACGGCATCGAGAAGCCTTACGAGAAGTTGAAAGAGCTGACCCGCGGCAAGCGCGTGGACGCTGCCGGCATGCAGGCGTTCATCGATGGCCTGGCGCTGCCGGAAGAAGAGAAAACCCGTCTGAAGGCGATGACCCCTGCCAACTACATCGGCCGCGCCACCACCCTGGTCGACGAGCTGAAGTAAGCGCTTTAGCCCGATAAAAAGGCGGCCCGCGGGCCGCCTTTTTGCTTATTATTCGCCGCGCAACACCTGCAGCCGAGCTATCTGCCGCCCCTGCGCATCGAAGTTGTCCGCGCTCAGCCAGCGCGCCAGCGCCTGTCGTACCGTCGGCCACCGGTCGGCGGTGATGGCGAACCAGTCGGTATCCCGGCTGCGCCCCTTGACGATCACCGCATAGCGGAAGTTACCCTCGTAGCGAAAGCCAAAGCGCAGCGCAGCCTGGCGGGAGGGCGCGTTATGGCTGTCGCACTTCCACTCGCAGCGGCGGTAGCCCAGCGTGTCGAAGGCATAGCGCAGCAGCAGCGCGATAGCCTCGGTGGCGCTGGAGCGCTGTTTCATCAACGGCGACCAGCTGACGTGGCCGATCTCCAGCACGCCATTGGCCTCGTCGATGCGCATCAGCGCCACCGTGCCCACCGGCGCGTCGCTGGCGGCGTCGAACACCGTCAGATTAACCAGCGTCGGGTTGGCCTGCAGCGTTTCCAGATGCTGCAGCATCGCCGCCGGCGTATCGGGCCGCTCGATAGACAGATAGGTCCAGTCGCGGCCGTCCGGCGCCAGTTGAAACGCCTCGAACAGCGCGGCGTAATCCCGCTGCGGCTCGAGCGGCGCCAGCGAGCAGAAACGCCCGCCGAGCGTCGCGCCGCCCGGACGGCGAGCCGGCTGCCAATCCGGCATCGGTTCGCCAATCGGCTGACCATAACGATTCATTGCCATACACGCCTCCTGCGGTTAACGGGTATAAACGATAAACGAGCTTCTTCTGCCGATTTTGTCGTACAGCGAGCGCGCCGGCGCGTTGTACTCCTGGGTCATCCAGTAGACCCGATCGCTGCCGCGCGTCTCTGCCAATCGGTACGCCTGTTCGAACAGCTTTTCCGACACCTTATGGCCACGCGCCTGCGGCGACACATAGAGATCTTCGATATAACAATAGCCGACTGCGCTCCAGGTGGACGGGTGGAACACCAGGTTCATCAGCCCCAGTAGCTGGCCGTCGGCATCCTCCGCCACCAGCCCGTACACCTGTTCATCCTGCCCCAGGCGTTCGAAGGTGCGATCGGTCACCTGCGGCGCCACATCGGCGCGGTAAAAGTCGAGATAGCCCTGCCAGAGCGCCAGCCATTGCGCTTTGTCGTCGCCATTGATTCTGCGGATAGTCACTTCAGGGTTTGATGGGTTCATAGCGCCTCACGGTGTAAGATATTATTTCCATTAGGGAAATAATCGGATAGCGGCAGAATACACCGCATGGCGGCGGTACAATACGGACCAATTCAAAACGCCGAGCAGACCAATTTTAGCCATCGCTTTCCACCGGCAGCGCGTTGAACACCTGCGCCAGCGTGGCGATAAAGCGCACGATCTCATCCGGCGTATAGGCCGAGAAGCCGAGCACCAACGCCCCGCGCTGCGGTGTGCCGGTGTAGAAGTCCGCCAGGCCGTACAGCCGTATCCCCCTTTCGGCGGCCGCCACTACCAGCCGCCGCTCCGTCGCCGCATCCGCCAACGGGCAAACCAGCTGCAGCCCGCCCTGCGGCAGCGCCGGACGCGTCCAGGCAGCAAGGTGACGATGCACCGCGTCGTACAGCACGTCCAGCCGCGCTTTGTACAGCGTGCGCATATTGCGCAGATGCTCAGCGTAGCCGCCCTCGTGCAGGAAGTGGAACAGCGTCATCTGCGCCAGCGCCGACGTGTAGCCGTCCTGAAACTGCCTGGCGGCGACCAATGGCCGCACCAACTGAGGCGGCGCGATCATGAAACCGATGCGCAGCCCCGGAAACAGCGTCTTGCTGAAGGTGCCGATGTACAGCGTACGCCCGCCGCTGTCCAGTCCCTGCAGCGCCGCCTTGGTTTGCCGGTCGTAGTTGAACTCGGCGTCGTAGTCGTCTTCGATGATCCAGGCCCGGCAGCGCTGCGCCCACTGCAACAGCGCCAGCCGCCGCTCGAGGCTCAGCGAATACCCCAGCGGGTAATGATGGGACGGCGTGATGTAAACGCCCCGCCCGCCGCCCGAAGCCTGCATCAACTGCCCGACGTCCAGCCCTTGTTCATCGATGCCGATCGGCCGCGCCTGCAGCCCCGCCGACTGCACCAGTTTTTTTGCCCCCTGGTAACCCGGCTCTTCGACGAATACCGCATCGCCGGGATCGAACAGCACCTGCGTACACAGCGCCAACGCCTGCTGAGAGCTGGTGACCACGATCACCTGTTCCGCCGTCGCCTTGACGCCCCGCTCCCGCTGCAGATAGTGCGCGATCTCCGCGCGCAGCTCCGGCAGCCCTTGCGGATCGGCATACCCCAATAATCGCTCGCCGTGCCGCCGCAGCGCCTGCTTTTCCTGCTGCAGCCATTGCTCGATGGGGAACGCCCGCAGGTCCGCCAGCGAAGGCGTCAGCGAAGCCTGGCGGCAGGTGTGCGGCGTATGGCTGACCGCCAGCAGCGCCCGGCCGCGATCGCTCAGCTCGCGCTCCGCCAGCCGCGCCTCTTGCCCCGTCGCCGTCGTCAGCAGTTCACGGCCGAGCAGCGTGTCACTACGATAACGCACAAAGCTGCCGCGCCCCACCGTTCGGCTGATGAACCCCTCAGCCTCCAGCCGCGCGTAGGTCTGTTCCACCGTGTCGCGCGCCACCGTCAGCCGGGCAGCCAACGCACGGCTCGGCGGCAGCTTCGCCCGCCAGGGCAGTTCTCCGGCGGCAATCAGTTGCAACAGAGCCTGATGCAGCGCCGAGCGCCGGGTCAGGCCTTGTTGCCGCTGCTGCGCGAAGGCGGCCAGGATTGCCGCGTCATCCGCGTAGGGTGGGTGATCACTCATGGGCAGTCTGTTTCTCCGAGCTTAAGGCGATTGCACACTACTCTACCCCATTTCCCCTCTTGGCGGCGGCAGTTGCGCTGCCCGGCGAAATCCCCTTAAATAAGCCATCGCAATGCGGCTACAGGATTTCCGTCGGCTATGAGCAAGGAGACCAACCAGCGTCTGCTGGACAAACTGCAGCAGGATCTGGCCAGCGCGGGCGCGATGCCGCTGTATTTGTGCTTCAACGCCTCGGTGCGCCAGGCTATCGATCAAGGATTGCTGAATGCGGGGGATTTTTTGCCCAGCGAGCGCCTGTTCACCGAACGGCTCGGCATCTCGCGCATCACGGTACGCAAAGCGTTGGCCTGCCTCGAGCAGGACGGCCTCATCGGCCGTTCACGCGGTTACGGCACCTTTATCCAACTGCAACGGCCCGAACCGAAGCTGTTCTATTCTTTGGCAGACGTCAAAGGATTCTCGAGCGAGGTGTTACAGCAGGGGCGCCGGCCAGATACGCAATGGATCAGCCGCGAGCGGGTACCCGCCAGCGCTGAACTGGCGGAAAAGCTGCAGCTGGCGGCCGGAACGCCGATCTACACACTCAAACGCATTCACTTGATCGATCGGCGGCCGATGTCGGTGGCGGTGTCCTACGTGGTGGTGGCGGCGATTGCCAACGTCGACGAGATCGGCATCTCGCTGTACGACTACTTCCGGCGCAATAACGTCGAAATGGGATCGCTGCGCAGCCAGGTCAGCGCGGCGATGGCCGACGACGACATCCGCCGGGCGCTGCAATTATCAGAACCGATGCCGCTGCTGATCGTGCGTCAAACGCTGTTCGACCACAGCAAGAAGCCGATCGAATACAGCGAAAGCTTCTGCCGCAGCGACATGTACGAGTTTACCAGCGAAAGCTGATCCGTTATGCCTCGCCCTGCCGGCGGCGGCGAAAGCGCACGAACGCCTGAACGTAAGCCTCGATATCCAGCGGATTCATCCGTTTTAACTCCGCCAGCAACCCGGCTTCGATCGCTTCAGCGCCATGCAGCGCGCCGCAAATCGCAGTGGCCATCGCACCGATGGTGTCGGTATCGCCGCCCAGGTTGGCGCACAGCACGGCGCACCGGGTAGGGTCGGTTTGCGCCAGCTGCACCATCGCCAGCGCCGCCGGCACCGACTCGATGGTGCTGACCCCGGCGCCGATCAGTTGATACACCCGCTCGGAGGCCTGCTCGGGATCGCTGGCTTCATCCACCACCTGAAACGCCAGCTCGATACGCGCCGCCAACGAGGGGCTGAACGTCGTCTCCTGACGGCGCTGGGCATACTCCGCCACGCCCGGCAGCGCCAGGCGAATCGAGGCCCAGTCCGCGCCCTCCACCGCCCGCGCAACCGCCCAAGCGATCGCGACGGCCCCGGCGACGGCGATGTCAGATTTGTGCGTCGGGCTGGAGGCCAGCCACACCTGCTGACAGAACTCCTCCAGCGGCGCAGACGGCAGCACGCAGCCCAAAGGCGAAATGCGCATCGCCGCACCGTTGGTGATGCCGTTGTTTTCCAACTCGGCGATCGGCGTTCCCGCTTTCTGCTCGCTCAGCGCCAGTTTGGAACTGGGGCCGAGAATGTTCTTGTTGAAGGCGTCAAAACTGTCCACCCAGCGGATCACATTGCGGGCGATCAACTCTGGCACCACCTCGCCTTTCGCTTCCCGCAGCGCATCGGCCAGCGCTAACGCCATCGCGGTATCGTCGGTATATTGCCCGGCCTTGAAGTAGCAGGCGGCCGAGTTCTCCGCCGGCCCATCAAGGAAACCGTCTATCCAACCGAAATGGCGCTTAACCCGCTCGCGCGGCCACAGCTCGGAAGGCATGCCGAGCGCGTCGCCCAGCATCTGTCCGTAAAGTGCGCCCGCTATGCGTTCTGCCTGGGTTAACTGCTTCATCCGTCGCTCCTGAGAAAATATGCCGATACCTCGATAATACCTTATTAGTACCTTTAAAGCTTATCAAGCGCCCCGGTTCACATTTTGCTTTCGCGACAATGCCTGGCGCGTTTAAGTTGCGTTTAACGTTGCCCCGTCGCTGTTTATCCGACGTTTATCAGAAGTTGTCGATAATGTCGGCGAACAAATTGATAACGCTTATTTTAATACATTGCTTCGGTTCTCTTGCGAGCCGGGCGGGTTATACCTACCATAGCCTCAGCACTTTTTGTCAAAATGGTTCAGGTGGCCGCGTTATCCCCTGACACGCCGCAGAGCGTGTTCCCTTTTATCGCGTGGGTGACAGGACGTTCACCCGCACAGTCACAGGAGTTCGCCATGCGAGTACTGGTTGTTGAAGATAATGGTTTGCTGCGCCACCACCTTTCCGTTCAGATGCGCGAGATGGGCCATCAGGTCGACGCGGCCGAAGACGCCAAGGAAGCCGATTATTTCCTGCAGGAACACGCGCCGGATATTGCCATCGTCGATCTCGGCCTGCCGGGCGAAGACGGCCTGAGCCTGATCCGCCGTTGGCGCGCGCACCAGACCAAACTGCCGATCCTGGTGCTGACCGCCCGCGAAAGCTGGCAGGACAAAGTGGCGGTGCTGGAAGCCGGCGCCGACGACTATGTCACCAAGCCGTTCCACCTGGAAGAAGTGATCGCCCGCATGCAGGCGCTGATGCGCCGCAACAGCGGCCTGGCTTCGCAGGTGATCGTGCTGCCCCCGTTCCAGATCGATCTGTCGCGCCGCGAACTGAGCGTCAACGATCGGCAGATCAAGCTGACCGCTTTTGAATACACCATCATCGAGACCCTGATCCGCAACGCCGGCAAGGTGGTGAGCAAGGATTCGTTGATGCTGCAGCTCTACCCGGACGCCGAACTGCGCGAAAGCCACACCATCGACGTGCTGATGGGACGTTTGCGTAAAAAGGTGCAGGCGGAATACCCGCATGAAGTGATCACCACGGTACGTGGCCAGGGTTATCGTTTTGACGCGAAGTGAACATGATGTTCAACAAGAATAAAAAACCGTTTTCGCTGCGCGCCCGCTTCCTGATGGCGACCGCCGGGGTGATCCTGGCGCTGTCGCTCTCTTACGGTTTGGTGGCGGTCGTCGGCTACATCGTCAGCTTCGACAAGACCGCCTTCCGCCTGCTGCGCGGCGAGAGCAACCTGTTCTTCAGCCTGGCGCAGTGGAAAGACAACAAGCTCACCATCGCCATCCCCCCCGATATCGATCTCAACTTCCCGACGCTGGTCTTTATCTACGACGATAAGGGCAACCTGCTCTGGAGCCAGCGCAAAGTGCCGGAGCTGGAGAAGCTGATCAACAAGGAATGGCTGGAAGAGTCCGGCTTCTACGAAATTGACACCGATACCCGCATCAGTAGCGAAGTGCTGGGGGATAACCCCAAGGCACAGGATCAGCTGAAGAATTATGACGATACCGATCAGAACGCGCTGACGCACTCGGTGGCGGTCAACACCTATGCCGCCACGGCGCGGCTGCCGGCGTTGACCATCGTGGTGGTCGACAGCATTCCGCAGGAGCTGCAGCGCTCAGACGTGGTGTGGGAGTGGTTCAGCTACGTGCTGCTGGCCAACCTGCTGCTGGTGGTGCCGCTGCTGTGGCTGGCGGCCTACTGGAGCCTACGGCCAATCAAGGCGCTGGTCAATCAGGTGGGCGAACTGGAGAACGGCGAACGCGATCAGTTGGATGAGAACCCGCCCAGCGAACTGCGCGGCCTGGTGCGCAATCTGAACATTCTGGTGCGCAACGAGCGCCAGCGCTACACCAAATATCGCACCACCCTGTCGGATCTGACCCACAGCCTGAAAACACCGCTGGCGGTGCTGCAAAGCACCCTGCGCTCGCTGCGCAGCGGCAAGCAGACCACCATCGAAGAAGCCGAGCCGATCATGCTGGATCAGATCGGGCGCATCTCTCAGCAAATCGGTTACTACCTGCACCGGGCCAGCATCAACTCCGGCCAGACGGTGCTGACGCGCGAGATCCACTCGGTGCCGGCGCTGCTCGACAGCCTGGTGGTGGCGCTGAACAAGGTTTACCAGCGCAAAGGGGTGGTGATCACGCTGGATATCTCGCCGGAAGTGACCTTTATGGGCGAGAAGAACGACTTTATGGAAGTGATGGGCAACGTGTTGGAAAACGCCTGCAAATACTGCCTGGAGTTCGTGGAAATCACCTCGCTGCACTCAGAGAAAAATCTCACCATCGTCATCGACGACGACGGCCCGGGCATCCCGGAAAGCAAGCGCCAGCTGATCTTCCAGCGCGGCCAGCGGGTGGATACCCTGCGCCCCGGCCAGGGCCTTGGCCTGTCGGTGGCGGCGGAGATCATCGAGCAATACGACGGCGAAATCGTCATCAGCGACAGTCCGCTCGGCGGCGCGCGCATGCAGGTCACCTTCGCCCGCCAGCACGACACCCACCACAACGAGTAAATTATGCCGCTGCGGCCCCGATCCACGGGGCCAAACTTCCGTTATAATCGCACTCAGGCTCACTCCTCTATCCTGGAATAGAACATGGATTATCAATTAGATCTGGACTGGAACGATTTTTTGCAACGCTATTGGCAAAAGCGTCCGGTGATTCTGAAGCGCGGCTTCAAAAACTTTATCGATCCGATCTCCCCGGATGAGCTGGCCGGGCTGGCGATGGAAAACGAAGTGGACAGCCGCCTGGTCAGCCACCAGGACGGCCGTTGGCAGGTTGCGCACGGCCCCTTCGAGAGCTTCGATCACCTGAGCGAAAACAACTGGTCGCTGCTGGTGCAGGCGGTGGACCACTGGCATGAGCCTTCCGCCGCGCTGATGCGCCCGTTCCGCCAGTTGCCGGACTGGCGGATGGATGACCTGATGATCTCCTTCTCGGTGCCGGGTGGCGGCGTCGGCCCGCACCTCGATCAGTACGACGTGTTCATCATTCAGGGCACTGGCCGCCGCCGCTGGCGCGTCGGGGAAAAAACGCCGCTGAAACAGCACTGCCCGCACCCGGATCTGCTGCAGGTCGAACCGTTCGACGCCATCATCGACGAAGAGATGGAGCCGGGCGACATTCTCTACATTCCGCCGGGCTTCCCGCATGAAGGCTACGCGCTGGAAAACGCGCTCAATTACTCGGTGGGCTTCCGCGCGCCGAACGGCCGCGAGCTAGTGAGCGGCTTCGCCGATTACGTGCTGGCGCGCGAGCTGGGCAGCAAACGCTACGGCGATCCGGACGTTAAACTGCGCGAACACCCGGCGGAGATCCTGCCGCAGGAAGTGGACGCCTTACGGCAGATGATGCTGGATCTGGTGCAACAGCCGGAACACTTCCAGCACTGGTTCGGCGAGTTCATCTCCCAGTCGCGCCACGAGCTGGATCTGGCGCCGCCGGAGCCGCCGTATCAGGCCGGGGAAATCTACGAACTGCTGCAACAGGGTGAAGCGCTGCAGCGCCTGGGCGGGTTGCGCGTGCTGCGGGTCGGCGATCGCTGCTTCGTCAACGGCGAACTGATCGACACCGACCAGCTGCAGGCCGCAGATGCCCTGTGCCAGCACTTCAGCGTCGACGCCGCCCTGCTCGGCGACGCGGTGGACGACCCGTCATTCCTGGCGCTGCTGACCGCGCTGGTCAACAGCGGCTATTGGTACTTTAACGACTGATTGCGAGTACGCGAACAAGCCGCCCTATCGGGTGGCTTTTTTTATGCCTGCCGCGCCTGCGCGCGAAAGCCGGCCAGCGCTTCATTCGCCATGCCCGCCTGCTCCGCCGCCGCGCAAATCTGCCGCCAGGTATTGGCGTCTATCGGTATGCCCTGCTCCAGCCGCGCCGCGCGGTTGGCCTCTTCCCATTCTCCCGGCACCGCGATCGGCTGTTCGCCGCTCGGCGGCGACGCCTTCACCCAGCCGATAAACGCTTCGGCCTCGGCCTGCATTTGCGGGGCGTCGAAGGCCTGAGGATCGAGGATCAGGGTCGTCATGCAGTTGAAGATGGCGTCGCTGTCGGCTTTCAGCGTGGCGTCGTGGGTGGTGCGGCCGCCGGAGAGCGCGCCGCCGAGGATCTCGCACATCGCCGCCAGCGCATAACCTTTGTGCAAGCCGAACGGCAGCAGCGACCCGAACGGCGCTTCATGCATCACTTTCGGTTCGGTAGTCGACTGCCCGTGTTCGTCGATCAGATAGCCCGGCGCCACCGACAAGCCTTTGTTATAGGCCACCCGAGTCTTGCCGAAGGCGATGCCGCTGGTGGCGAAATCCAACAGCAGCGGCGTGCGGCCCGGCCGCGGGAAAATGGCGCAGAACGGGTTGGTGCCGAAGCGGCGATCGCTGCCGCCGAACGGCGCCACCATCGGATCGCCCACCACGTTGACGAAGTGAATCGAGATAAAACCGGCGCGGGCGCACTGCTCCGCCCAATGGCCGATGCGGCCGATATGGTGCGCATTATGCAACGCCACCGCTGCCAGGCCCAGCTTGCCGGCGCGTTCAATGCCCAGCGCCATCGCTTCGCTGGCCACCACCTGGCCGAAGCCGCGCGCGCCGTCGAGCGTCAGCACCGCGCCAGCGTCGCGCACCACTTCGGCGTGCTGATTGAGCTGTAATTGCCCCTGCGCCAACGACGCCATGTAGCTGGGGATCATGCCGACGCCGTGCGAATCGTGCCCGGCCAGATTGGCCTGCACCAGATGATCGGCCACCAGCTCGGCTTCGCGCGCCGTACTGCCGGCCTGGCGCCAAATCGCCTGAACGAACTGCGCCAAATGCGGGCTGGCGATACGGTATTCGGTGCTCATCATGCGGTCCTTATGCGTGGGGAATGTACCTCCACACTATGAGCAACGCCTTGTTGCGGCAAGCGATTATGCCGATCGCAAGCGTCCCGTTTACCGCGCCCGCTCGGCGGCCAGCGCCGCGATGCGCATGATCACCGCCACCGCTTGCTCCATACCTTCCAGCGTCACGAACTCGTGCTTGCCGTGGTAGTTGTAGCCACCGGTGAACAGGTTCGGGCACGGCAGGCCGCGAAACGACAGCTGCGCGCCGTCGGTGCCGCCGCGGATTGGTTTCATCACCGGTTCGATGTCGCAGTCGCGCATCGCCTGCTGCGCCAGCGCAATCACGTGCGGGTGCTCCGCCACCTGTTCGCGCATGTTGTAATAGCTGTCTTCGATGCTCACTTCGATATAGCAATCGCGGGGCAGGCCTTTGCCGACCTCGCGAGCGATGTCCACCATCTTGCGCTTACGCGCCTCAAACCCCTCACGCTCGAAGTCGCGCAGGATATAGTGCATTTCGGCGCGCTCCACGCTGCCCTTGATGCTGCTGAGGTGATAAAAGCCCTGGTAGCCTTCGGTGGTCTCCGGCGCTTCGTCCGCCGGCAGTGCCTGATGAATGCGGGTCGCCAGCGACAGCGCGTTGACCATCACGCCCTTGGCGCTGCCGGGGTGCACGCTGTTACCGAGGATTTTGATCGTCACCGAGGCGGCGTTGAAGTTCTCGCACTCCAACTCGCCGACGCCGCCGCCGTCCACGGTGTAAGCCCATTCGGCATTGAAGGCCGCCACGTCGAACAGCTGCGCCCCTTTGCCCACCTCCTCGTCCGGGGTGAAGGCCACGCGGATGTCGCCGTGCGGGATTTTGCGCGCGCGCAGGCGCACCATGGCGGTGAGGATCTCGGCGATGCCGGCCTTGTCGTCGGCGCCCAGCAGCGTTTTGCCATCGGTGGTGATCAGCGTCTGCCCCAGCATCTGGTGCAGGATCGGGAACATCACCGGCGACAGCACTTCATCACCGATGCCGAGCGCAATGTCGCCGCCGCGATAGTTCTCGACGATCTGCGGATTGACGTGTTTGCCGCTGAAATCCGGCGAAGTATCCAGATGGGCGATAAAACCGACCGCCGGCACCGGCCAGGCGACGTTACCCGGCCAGGTGCCCATCACGCAGCCGTGTTCGCTGAGCGACACCCGCTCGAAGCCGAGCGCGATCATTTCCTGCTGCAACGCACGCGCCAGCTTCAACTGCCCGTCGGTGCTCGGCACATGCTTTACGTTCGCTTTGGACTGGGTGTCGAAAGAGACGTAGTTGAAAAAGCGGTCAAGTAATTTGTCCATGGTAGCGGCCCCTCAGAATATCGCGTTTCATTATGCGGAACCGATCAGGATCAAATATTGCGTCAGGTCATTTTTAACCAGAATTCGCCAATATCATTAATCTTTGTGATGATTTCTGAGAGGAATAATGCTGTCATCACAGGGTCATTTGTCGCTATCATGATGAAAAACGCGGCATCTGGGCCGGATCGGCTTTCAATTCCGGCATTCAGCGTCTATCATGCGCGCTCGAAAAATTTCCATTGGCGTAACTGGTTTGAGCTTCATTTGATCAGCGGGCATCCCGCAAGCTCCGGCAGTCTTTTCCAGTTGCGGTTCTATCTGCATTAGCCCACGGGATAGAGTAATACGATAAATGACTGAGACATCCTCTCCGACTCCCCTTGTTGAACTGCATGCCCTGAGCAAAGCGTTCGATGGCAAAACCATCATTGCCGATCTGGATCTGACGATTAATCACGGCGAATTCCTCACCATTCTCGGCCCCTCCGGCTGTGGCAAAACCACGGTGCTGCGCCTGATCGCCGGTCTGGAAGACGCCGATCGGGGCCGCATCGCGCTCGACGGCCAGGACATCACCGCCATTCCGGCCGAACATCGCCACGTCAACACCGTGTTTCAGAGCTACGCTCTGTTTCCGCACATGTCAGTGTTCGACAACGTCGCCTTCGGCCTGCGCATGCAAAAGGTGCCAGCGGCGGAACTGACGCCGCGCGTCGAAGAGGCGCTGCGCATGGTGCAGCTGGATACGTTCGCCAAGCGCCGGCCGGGCCAGCTCTCCGGTGGCCAACAGCAGCGCGTGGCCATCGCCCGCGCGGTGGTCAACAAGCCGAAAGTGCTGCTGCTGGACGAATCGCTGTCGGCGCTGGACTACAAGCTGCGCAAGCAGATGCAGAACGAGCTGAAGGCGCTGCAGCGCAAGCTGGGCATCACCTTCGTGTTCGTCACCCACGATCAGGAAGAAGCGCTGACCATGTCGGACCGCATCGTGGTGATGCGCGAAGGCCGCATCGAGCAGGACGGCACGCCGCGTGAGATCTACGAAGAGCCGAAGAATCTGTTCGTCGCCAGCTTCATCGGCGAGATTAACATCTTCGACGCGGTGGTTTTGGAACGCCTCGATTCACAGCGGGTGCGCGCCAACGTCGAAGGCCGCGAGTGCGACATCTATGCCGATCTGCCGGTGGAGCCGGGCCAAAAGCTGAAGGTGCTGCTGCGCCCGGAAGATCTGCGGGTGGAAGAAGTGAACGACAGCGCGCAGCACGACGGGCTGATCGGTTACGTGCGTGAGCGCAACTACAAAGGCATGACGCTGGAGTCGGTGGTCGAGCTGGAGAACGGCAAAACGGTGATGGTCAGCGAGTTCTTCAACGAAGACGATCCGGACGTCGATCACTCGCTCAACCAGAAGATGGCGGTGACCTGGGTCGAAAGCTGGGAGGTGGTGCTGGCCGATGAAGAAATCGCGTAAAGTCTTCCAGAATGTGGTGATCGTCGGCGTCGTCGCCTGGCTGCTGTTGTTCGTGTTCATGCCGAACCTGATGATCATCGGCACCAGCTTCCTGACCCGCGACGACGCCAATCTGGTGCAGATGGTGTTCACGCTGGATAACTACCGGCGCTTGTTCGACCCGTTGTACGCCCAGGTGCTGCTGCACTCGCTGAACATGGCGCTGATCGCCACCCTGTGCTGCCTGGTGATCGGCTATCCGTTCGCCTTTATCCTGGCGCGCTTGCCGCAGAAGGTGCGGCCGCTGCTGCTGTTTCTGCTGATCGTGCCCTTCTGGACCAACTCGCTGATCCGCATCTACGGCCTGAAGCTGTTTCTCAGCACCCGCGGCTATCTCAACGACGCGCTGCTGTGGATCGGCGTCATCGACAAGCCGCTGCGCATCATGTACACCTCGGAAGCGGTGATCCTCGGCCTGGTGTATATTCTGCTGCCGTTTATGGTGATGCCGCTCTACTCCAGCATCGAAAAGCTCGATAAATCCTGCCTGGAGGCGGCGCGCGATCTCGGCGCCAGCAAGCTGCAGACCTTTATCCGCATCATCGTGCCGCTGACCATGCCGGGCATTATCGCCGGCTGCCTGCTGGTGGTGCTGCCGGCGATGGGGCTGTTCTTCGTCGCCGATCTGATGGGCGGCGCCAAGAATCTATTGATCGGCAACGTGATTAAAAGCCAGTTCCTCAATATCCGCGACTGGCCGTTCGGCGCGGCCACCAGCATCTGCCTGACGCTGGTGATGGGGCTGTTGCTGCTGGTCTATTACCGGGCCGCCCGCCTGCTGAACAAGAAGGAGGATCTGGCATGATCGGACGTCTGCTACGCGGCGGCTTTATGACGCTGGTATACGCCTATCTGTATATCCCGATCGTCATCCTGATCGTCAACTCCTTCAACGCTTCGCGCTTTGGCATCAACTGGCAAGGATTCACCACCAAGTGGTACGCCACGCTGCTGAATAACGACAGCCTGCTGCAGGCCGCGGGGCACTCGCTGACCATGGCGGTGCTTTCCGCTACCTTCGCCACCCTGATCGGCTCGCTGACCGCGGTGGCGCTGTACCGCTACCGCTTCCGCGGCAAGCCGTTCGTCGGCGGCATGCTGTTCGTGGTGATGATGTCGCCGGACATCGTAATGGCCATCTCGCTGCTGGTGCTGTTCATGCTGCTGGGCATTTCGCTCGGCTTCTGGTCGCTGCTGTTCTCGCACATCACCTTCTGCCTGCCGTTCGTGGTAGTGACCGTCTACGCGCGCCTGAAAGGCTTCGACGTGAAGATGCTGGAAGCCGCGCGCGATCTCGGCGCAAGCGAGTTCACCATCCTGCGCAAAATCATCCTGCCGCTGGCGATGCCGGCGGTGGCGGCAGGTTGGCTGCTGAGCTTTACCCTGTCGATGGACGACGTGGTCGTCTCCTCCTTTGTCACCGGGCCGAGCTACGAGATTTTGCCGCTGAAGATCTACTCGATGGTGAAAGTCGGCGTCTCACCGGAGGTCAACGCGCTGGCCACCATTTTGCTGCTGCTGTCGCTGACGCTGGTGATCGCCAGCCAGTGGGTGATGCGCGATCGCTCGCCCAAGGCAGAATAATCCTTCCCGCCGGGCGCTGCCGCGCCCGGTTGTGATCCCCTTCACAACCGGCACCGGTTGTCACTCAGTGACCATCGGTGCCTATTTCCGCCCCGCCGATTGCAGCGGCGAAAACTTCCCCCTATAACTGAATCCAGGCAAGGTGCCTTATTTTTCTCGCTTTCAGGGAGTTTATTCAGCAACGTCGTCATCCATTAAAATATAAAAAGGAACTGCCATGAAAGGTATTATCGATAATATCTTAAACAAGCTGCAGCTTTTCTCCAAAGCCATGATGGGGCCGATATTTTTCCTGCCGGTAATCGGTCTGATTCTGGCGCTCAGTTCTATTCTTACCAATGCCACATTAATCAATGAACATTCCGCCGTCTTCTCTATCGGTAAAATGATCGGCGATACCTTCTGGCCGTTATTCGGCAATCTCGGGCTGATTTTCTGTATCGGTATTACCTACGGCCTGGCCAAAGACAAGAAAAGCGAAGCGGCGCTGGTCGCGGTGATGTGCTTTATCATGTTCCTCGGCGCCAATTCGTCTTATCTGCAATTCAGCGGCCACGTCGCGGCCAAGATCAACGGTGAGTATTACGGCACCGGGCAAACGGAACTGCTGGGATTTACCGTGGTAGATATGGGCATTTTCCTCGGTCTTATCCTCGGCGTCACGATTGCCTGGGTGCATAACCGCCTGTGCAACGTCGAACTCAACGGCGTGTTCTCGGTCTACGGCGGCGCCAAGCTGGTGCTGATTGCCATGACGCCGATCATCATGCTGTACGCCGTCGCCTTCAGCTACCTGTGGCCGGCTATCTCACAGGGCCTGATCGCGCTTACCGGCTTTATGAAAAGCGCCGGCTCGCTCGGGGTATTCGTCTACGGCTTCTTCGAGAAATTTCTGATCCCCACCGGGCTGCACCACTTTATCTGGTCGCCGTTCCAGCTCACCAGTATCGGCGGTTCGATCGTACAAGACGGCCAGACCGTCTCCGGCTCGCAGGCGATTTTCCTGGCCTACATGCGCGACCCAAGCATCTCGCCGCTGATGAACGAGGCGCTGCGTTTCTCGCAGCAAGGGATGGTGACCATCTTCGGCCTGTCGGGCGCGGCATTGGCTTTCTATCACACCGCCAAACCGGAAAAGAAAATGCTGGCCAAGGCGATTCTGATCCCGGCCATAACCACCTCGATCCTGGTCGGCATCACCGAGCCGATAGAGTTCACCTTCCTGTTTATCTCTCCGCTGTTGTGGGTGATCCACGCCGTGTTGACCGCGCTCTCGCAGGTAGCCTGCAACCTGTTCCAGGTGCGCCCCTGGGGCGCCAGCGGGCTGGTCGAGTTCCTGGCCTACAACCTGCCGCTGCCGGTCTCTCTCACCCGCTGGCCGCTGTATGTGGTCATCGGGCTGGTGCAGTTTGCGGTGTATTACCTGGTGTTCAAAACGCTGGTGCTGAAGCTCAATCTGAAAACGCCGGGCCGTGAAGATGATCAGGACGTCAAACTCTATTCCAAACAGGATTACCGGAACCGTAAAAATACCCCGGACGAGCCAAGCGGCATCATTATTCGCGCGCTGGGTGGCAAGGAAAACATTATTTCCGTCGATAACTGCTTTACCCGGCTGCGGGTGGAATTAAAGGATATGGCGCGGGTGGATGAGGCCGCGTTGAAAAGTACCGGCGCCAAAGGCGTGGTGAAGAATCGCCGTGAAGTGCAGGTGATTTACGGCGTCACGGTCGGCAAGGTCAAAAATCAGGTAGAGAAATATTTAGCGGCACTCTGACGCTTTATTAATGGGAGATATCGAATGAAATTAACCGTTCTCGGCGGCGGCGGCGTGCGTTCCCCGTTCCTCGCCAAATCCATCGCCTATAACGCCCATCGCATCGGCATTACCGAAGTGGTGTTTATGGATACCGATGAGCGCCATCTGGCGATCTACGGCGCCCTCGCGCAGGGCGTATTCCAGCGCATTCGCGGCGACATTGCTTTCAGCCTCAGCAGCGATCCGCGCCAGGCGCTGCAAGACGCCGATTACATCATCACCACCCTGCGCATCGGCGGCGAGGAAGGCCGCATCCATGACGAGCGCATCGCGCTCAATCACCAGTTGCTCGGGCAAGAAACCACCGGCGCCGGCGGCTTCGCCATGGCGATGCGTTCAATTCCGGCGATCCTCGACTATTGCCGCCTGATCGAGCAGGTTTCCTCGCCGGACGCGGTCCTGTTCAACTTCACCAATCCTTCCGGCATGGTGACCGAGGCGATCATCAAATCCGGCTTCCAGCGCCGGGTCTACGGCATCTGCGACGCCCCCAGCGAGTTTATCCGCGAACTGGCCGAGCTGCTGGACTGCCGCGAAGACCAACTGAGCGTCGACTGCTTCGGCCTCAACCATCTTTCCTGGTTCCGCAATGCGCGCGTCAACGGCGAGCCGGTCACGGAACAGTTGCTGGCGGATCCGCGCCTGTATCGCGATACCTGCATGAAATACTTCTCGCCGGAGCTGGTGGCGCTGTCGGACAATTTGATGCTCAACGAGTATCTCTACTATTACTACTACCGTGAGCAGGCGATCGCCGCCATCGTCGCGGGCGGCGAGACCCGCGGCGAACAAATCGCGGCGATCAACCGCCAAATGCTGTCAGAGTTAGGCGAGCTGGACATCCCCCACCAGTTGGAACACGCCTTCTCTGTCTACTTCAGCCATTATCTGCAGCGCGAAAACTCCTACATGCAGCGCGAGTCCAACCAGGGCAAGGTGAAAAAACGTGAGATGCTGACGCTGCAACAGTTTATCGAGCAGCCGGACAGCGGCGGCTATGCCGGGGTGGCGATCGACATTCTGGAGGCGGTCAACAGCGGCCGGCAAAAACGCGTGGTGGTATCGATGCAAAACCGCGACTCGCTCGATTTTCTGCACCCGGAAGACGTGATCGAAATCAGCTGCGAATTGAGCAGCGCCGGCATTCAGCCGGTCAAAATGCGCGATATTCCCGACACCCAGAAAAACCTGATTTCGCAGGTGAAAGAGTACGAACGGCTGGCGGTGGCGGCGATCCTGACCGGCAACCGCCAACTGGCCATCAAGGCGCTGATGGTGCACCCGCTGGTCAACTCCTACTCGCTGGCGAAAACGCTAGTGGAGGAGTACCTGCTGGCCCACCGTCAGTATGTCAGGCACTGGCGCTAAACGGTGCGATGCGGCCGTCAGCGGCCGCGTCGTTCAAACCAGGCGGTGATCACATTCTCGAATCCCAACAGACAGTGGCCGAAAAATGGGTTGGGGTAGTAGATATCGTGATCGTATTTTTGCCGATCCTCAAACAGAAAGGTCATATCGGCCTGCTGCGCCAGCGGGCTGTCGCCGTCGCCGCAGAAGGCCGCCAGCAGAATGTGATTACGCTTCACCGCCTCGCTCCAGCTCAGCGCCGAGCCGCTGTTGCCCGACTTTGAAATCACGATCACCATGTCGAAGCGAAAGCGCGTCTCGCGGTCAAGAATGTCGAAATCCGGCCACAGCGACAGGTAACTGTCTACGCCCAGCGTCATAAACTTGTTGTACATATACTGCGCCACCAGCTGTGAAAAACCGCTGCCGTGGATCAGGATCTTGCCGCTGTCGAGCAGATCGAGAAACTGCGCCTGCTGGGCCGGCGGTGCCGCCGACGTAGGGCGTTCCACCTGGTAGGCCGGCGCCATCGTCAGGTTGAACTTGATGAAATAGACCAGTTCGAGATAGCCGCGAAAGCCCAGCTTTTTAGCCAGCCGCACCAGCGTCGAGGGGGAACTGTAGCAGCGTGCGGACACCGCGCGGATGCCGTCGTCGATGCAGGCGTCCGGGTTGTCGAGAATGCAGTGCAAAATCGTCAGATCCGTCTTGCTGAGCTCCGCCTGGCTGAAGACCTGTTTGAAATTCATCGCCGCCCTCGTTTATTCGCCAAAATTATTGTTTCGCACGCGCTTCACCGCCTGTCCAGCGCGAGACACACAAATTGTGATGCGCTTTAAGCCGCCGAACCCCTTGATTTGCCAACGGGATAACCGCCTTTACCCACCCCGCCCCGGCCCCTATAATGGCCCCTTTCTGGGGTATGGCGCGGCCGAAAACGGCAGCCCATACGGGTTCGGCTCACTACTGCTGAAGGATACGCTGCATGAAAAAGTGGTCACATCTGCTCGCAGCCGGGATGATGGCGCTGAGTTTCTGCTCTGCAAACGCCTCTGACGGCAAGACACTGTACTTCTATAACTGGACTGAATACGTCCCGCCGGGGCTGCTGGAGCAGTTCACCAAGGAAACCGGCATCAAGGTGATCTATTCCACCTATGAATCCAACGAAAGCATGTACGCCAAGCTGAAAACCTACAAAGACGGCACGTACGATCTGGTGGTGCCTTCCACTTACTTCATCGCCAAGATGAGCAAGGAAGGCATGCTGCAAAAAATCGACAAGAGCAAGCTCAGCCACTTCAAGGATCTCGATCCCACCCTGCTGAACAAGCCGTTCGATCCCAACAACGACTATTCCATTCCTTACATCTGGGGCGCTACTGCCATCGGCGTTAACAGCGACGCGCAAGATCCCTCTACCGTTACCGCCTGGGCCGATCTGTGGCAACCGCAGTACAAGGGCCGCCTGCTGTTGACTGACGACGCACGCGAAGTGTTCCAAATGGCGCTGCTCAAGCTGGGCTATTCCGGTAACACCACCGATCCGAAGGAGATCGAAGCTGCCTACCACGAACTGCAAAAATTGATGCCAAACGTGCTGGCCTTCAACTCCGACAACCCGGGCAACCCGTTTATGGAAGGGGAAGTCAACGTCGGCATGGTGTGGAACGGTTCGGCCTTTGTGGCGCGCCAGGCCGGCACGCCGCTGGAGATCGTCTGGCCGAAGGAAGGCGGGATCTTCTGGATGGACAGCCTGGCCATTCCGGCCAACGCGCGCAACGTCGAAGGGGCGCTGAAGCTGATCGACTTCCTGCTGCGGCCGGAAATCGCGGTGCAGGTGGCGGAGACCATCGGTTACCCGACGCCGAACCTGGCGGCGAAGAAGCTGCTGTCGCCGGAGATCGCCAACGACCCGTCACTCTATCCGGATAAGGCGGTGATTGAGCACGGCGAGTGGCAAAACGACGTCGGCGACGCCAGCACGCTGTACGAAAGCTACTTCCAAAAGTTGAAAGCCGGGCGCTAATACGCCCCGCCATCCCATCAGGGCGCGCAGTGCGCCCTGATGCCTTTCTCAGGGCCTGTCGGCCCGCGCCACCTTGCCCACCAGAAACTTGTGCACAAAACGCGGCACCACTTCACTGGCCAGACCGTAGTGTTTCTCGTCAAACTGGCTTTCCACCTGACTCGGCTCCAGGTTCAGCTCCATCGCATAGGCGCCGCCCAGCCGCGCCTCATGCACGAACCCGGCCGCCGGATAGACGTGGCCGGAAGTGCCGATGGCGACGAAGAAATCGGCCTTGCTCAGCGCCTGGTAGATGTCGTCCATGCCCAGCGGCATCTCGCCGAACCACACCACGTGCGGCCGCAGCGGCGCCGGGAACTGGCAGCAATGGCAACGATCGTCGACGCTGAGATCGCCGGGCCATTCGAACACCTGCCCCGACTGGGTGCAGCGCACCTTCAGCAATTCGCCGTGCATATGCAACACCCGCTTGCTGCCGGCGCGCTCATGCAGGTTATCGATGTTTTGCGTGACCAGCAGGAAGTTGTCTCCCAGCCACTCTTCCAGATCCGCCAGCGCGCGGTGCGCGGCGTTCGGGACGATCTCCTCCGTCTGCAGCTGACGGCGGCGTTCGTTGTAAAACGCCTGCACCAGCGCCGGATCGCGCTGGAAACCTTCCGGCGTGGCGACGTCCTCCACCCGGTGCTCTTCCCACAGCCCATCCGCGGCGCGGAAGGTGCGAATGCCCGACTCGGCCGAAATGCCGGCCCCGGTCAACACCACCACAAACGGCTTTTTCAGCTCTGCCGCCGCCATGGTGTCACGGTGAAAAATACGTGAACGAAAGCGCTGATGCAGCACATGCTTACTCTTGCGAAACTGACACAGCCGATGGCGAGTGTGCATTAACTCTCTCCTTACTTTTCCCTGTTTACCCTTCTTACTGGACGTTGCGGCGTTGTTGGCTGCATATATTCACGCCTGGCCGCAACGCCCATTACGTTGGGCGAGCCAAATTGAGAAACGCTGCGCCGCGCACGCCGCCGGCGTCGCCATAGCGCGCTTTCTCGATGCGCGGTAGCCGGGCCACCCGCAGCAGGTGAGCCGGCAGCCGCTGCGGCAACGCCTGATAAATGGCGTCGAAGTTCGACAACCCGCCACCGATCACCACCAGATGCGGATCCAGCACCGTCAGCAGGTTGCCCAGGCAGATCGCCAGCACGTCCATAAAGCGGTCGACGTGGGCCATCGCCTGCGGCTCACCCGCCTGATAATGCGCAATGATCTCGGTGGCAGGCAAGCGCCGGCCATAGAAATGGGCGTACATCCATTCGAAACCGCGGCCCGATATGTAATTTTCGATGCAACCCTGATGGCCGCACCCGCAGGCAACGCGAGGCACATCACGCCCCAGCACCTCGAGCGCGTCCACCGGCAGGCGCAAATGGCCGAACTCGCCGGCGATATAGTTGCGCCCAGGCACCGTCTTGCCGTCGACGATCAGGCCGCCGCCTACGCCGGTGCCGAGGATGATGCCCAGCACCGTCGGGTAGCGGCGGAACTCGTCGTCCCAGGCTTCCGACAGCGTAAAGCAGTTGGCGTCGTTATCGACCCGCACCTCGCGCCCGATCAGCGCCGCCAGATCGCGCGGCAGCGGACGCCCCATCGCCGCCGGCACGTTGGCGGTAAACAGCGTGCCGTCATCGTCGTTGGGCAGGCCCGGAATACCGATGCCGACGCTGCCGCGCCGGCCGCAAAACGCATCCGCCTCCAGGGTCAGATCGCACAGCGTGGCCAGCAGTTGCCGATAATCGTCGCGCGGCGTCGGCACCCGCTTTTGCCAAATGCGCCGCAGGTTGTCGTCGAACACCCCCAGCTCAATCTTGGTGCCGCCCATATCGAAACCGTAGTACATAACCCATCCCCAGGCTAAAAAAACGGGGCGGCATCGCTGCCTCCCCGTGGGTTTTATTGTCCGCTCAGCACCCGCGCCGGATCGATGCGGCTGGCGCGCCTCGCCGGATACCAACTGGCCAGCAGGCTCAGCACGATGGCGGTCGCCAGCACGATCAGCACATCCAGCCAGTGCAGCTCGGAAGGCAGGAAGTCGATGAAGTAGATATCGCCCGACAGGAAGGAATGGCCGACCAGTTTCTCGATGCCCCGGATGATGTTGGTCAGCTGCAGCGAGGCGATCACCCCGATCACCACGCCGCTCAGGCTGCCCAGCAGCCCGGCCAGCAGCCCGTACCAGATGAAGATGGCGCGGATAAAACCGTCTTTGGCGCCCAGGGTGCGCAGCACCGCGATATCGGCGCTTTTGTCTTTCACCGCCATCACCAGCGTGGAGACAATATTGAAGCAGGCTACGCCGATCACCAGCACCATCGCCAGGTACATGATGGCGCGGATCATCTGGATGTCGCGATACATATAGCCGTACTTGCCGATCCAGCTTTTGATGTAGATATAAGAATTGGTCACTTCGCCGGCGTCGCGCACCAATTTGTTGGCGGCGAACACGTCGTTCATCTTGAGCGCGATACCCGTGACGCTGTCACCCATGTCGAGATACTGCTGCGCATCGGCCAGCGGCACCAGCGCCAGGCTGTGATCGAGCTGGCCGCTGAGCTGCAAAATGCCGGTCACATGCAGGCGAATGCGCTTCGGCTGCAGCAGCTTCATTTCCGGGTCGCTGTTGGGGATCATCACCGTGACATAGGCGCCCTGCTTGACGCCCAGCGCGTCGGCCACGCCCTTGCCGAGGATCACCTGCTGCTCGCCGGGCTTGAAGTTGGCCCAGGCGTCGCCCTGCACATACTGCGGCAGCGCGCTCAGCCGGCTCTCCTGCTGCGGATCAACGCCTTTGACTTCCACCGCGCGCAGCTGCGCGCCGTTTTCCATCAGGCCGGTAAAGTTGATGTACGGTGCGGCGGCCACAATGCCCGGCACCTTTTCCACCCGTTGCAGAATCGACGGCCAGCCGCTGAACGGCTGATTGACCGGTTCGAGTTCGCCATGCGGCACCACCGCCAGAATGCGGTTCTTCAGCTCGCGCTCAAAGCCGTTCATCGCGCTCAGGCCGACGATCAGCACCGCCACCCCCAACGCAATGCCGATGGTGGAGATAACCGAGATCAGCGACACCATGCCGCCGCGTTTACGGCCGCGGCTGAAACGCAGGGCCGTCAGGAAGGACAGTGAGGCTCCCGCCATTACTCGGCCCCCATCAGGGTCAGCTGCGCCTGCAGGTGGCCGTCGGCCATTTCCAGCTGGCGGCTCAGACGCTTGGCCAGTTGCAGATCGTGCGTCACCACCAGGAACGCGGTGCCCTGACGCACATTCAGCTCGCCCAGCAGATCGAAGATGCTGTCCGCGGTGCGTTTATCCAGGTTACCGGTCGGTTCGTCCGCCAGCACCAGCGCCGGGTTGTTGACCAGCGCGCGGGCGATCGCTACGCGCTGACGCTCGCCGCCGGAAAGCTCGGACGGACGGTGTTTGCTGCGCTTTTCCAGCCCGACCGCCGCCAGCATCTCCCGCGCTTTCTCCTGCGCCTGCGCCGGTTTGGCGCCGCCGATCAGCAGCGGCATGGCGGCGTTTTCCAGCGCGGTGAAGTCCGGCAACAGGTGGTGGAACTGATAGATGAAGCCCAACTGGCGGTTGCGCAGCTCAGCCTTGGCCGCCGAAGACATGGCGTTCAGCGATTCGCCCTTGAAAATCACCTCGCCGGAGGTCGGTGAGTCCAACCCGCCCAGCAGGTGCAACAGGGTGCTCTTGCCGGAACCCGAGCTGCCGACGATCGCCATCATTTCGCCCTGCTGCATAGCAAAGCTGACGTTGCGCAGCACGTCGGTGTGCAGGTTGCCTTCCTGATAGGTCTTGCACAGGTTGTCACACTGCAACAAAAGATGGTTACTCATAACGTAAAGCCTCAGCGGGTTGTACGGCGGCAGCGCGCCATGAAGGATAAAGCGTGGACAATAGGGAAACCGCCATCGCCACCACGGCGATGATCGTCACCTGCAGCGGATCGACCGCCACCGGCAGCGAAGCGCCGTCGATCAAGGCGCCGAGGATCGGCATCAGGTTATTCAGGTTGGTGGCCAGCAGCACGCCGAGCAGCGTGCCGAGCAGCGAACCGATGATGCCGGCGCTGGCGCCCTGCACCATGAATACCGACATGATCTGGCGGCGGGTCAGCCCCTGGGTCTGCAGAATGGCAACCTCGCCCTGCTTCTCCATCACCAGCAGGCCGAGCGACGTAATGATGTTAAACGCCGCCACCGCCACGATCAGGCTGAGCAGCAGCCCCATCATGTTCTTCTCCATGCGCACCGCCTGGAACAGCTCGCCCTTGCGATCGCGCCAGTCTTTCCAGACGGTGCCCGCCGGCAGCGCCTGTTGGCTGAGGGTATCGACCGTCAGCGGCTGTTGCAGGAACAGGCGCCAGCCGGTGATGTTGCCGGCCGGGTAACGCATCAGGCGCGAGGCATCCTGTTGGTTGACCAACAGCTGATAGCCGTCCACCTCGCTATTGGCATGGAAGGTGCCGATGAGGGTGAACAGGCGCTGGCTGGGGATGCGGCCCATCGGTGTGAACTGGCTGGCGCTCGGCACCATCACGCGCAGCGAATCGCCGCGCTTGACGCCCAGTTGCCCCGCCAGCTGTTCGCCGATGATGATGTTGTATTGGCCCGGCTGCAGCTGTTGCTGCTTGACGTTGACCAGATAGGGGGTTAGCGGATCGGCCTCGTCGGGATTGACGCCAAGCATCACCCCAACCGCCACGCTGCGGGCGCTTTGCAGCACCACGTCACCGGTGGTCAGCGGCGCAACGCGCGTGACGCCCTGCAGCTTCTGCACCTCGGAGGCCGGCAGCTGCTGCGGGTTGACCGATCCCTGTGGACTGGTGACCAACGCCTGCGGCATCAGGCCGAGGATGTTGTTCTCCAGATCCTTTTCGAAACCGTTCATCACCGACAGCACGGTGACCAACGCCATCACCCCCAGCGTAATGCCGATGGTGGAAAGCCAGGAAACAAACCGCCCGAAGCGGTCTGAGGCTCGCCCGCGCATGTAGCGCAGGCCAATGAATAACGCGACAGGTTGATACATGAAATCCGTTTGATAGCCGTGGCTTAAGCAAAGTGATCATGGATAATAAAGGCTCTCCCTCGTTTAGGGAACACCCGACGGCCTTTTATTGCGTGGCGGCGAAGAGGGAGACGGCGGCAGCTTCGCGCGTTATTTATCCTCAGCCGCAAAAAACAGACGGTATTAACCGGTTAAATAACCGGCAGAAAATTGATGAGCAGCGCTTTTTGCTGTGTCAGTTTGCCGGCCGCTGGGCTACTATAAACAGCATAAAGGCGCTGGGTTATCCGTGCCGGGACGCCATCCAACACATTGATTAAAGATACCTGAATGAGCACTTCCGATAGCCGTAACCGTTCTTCATCCCCTCGTTATTCTCTGCCCGATCGCGCGGGCGATCTGCGCCAACTGGGGCAACTGACCGGCGCGGCCTGTGCCGTGGAATGCGCCGAGATCGTAGAACGCCACCCTGGCCCGGTGATGCTGATCGCGCCGGATATGCAAAACGCCCTGCGGCTGCGCGACGAGATCCAGCAGTTCACTGACCAGATGGTGACCACGCTGTCCGACTGGGAAACCCTGCCGTACGACAGCTTCTCGCCGCACCAGGAAATCATCTCAGATCGTTTGTCGAGCCTGTATCACCTGCCGACCATGGCGCGTGGTGTGATCATTCTGCCGGTCAACACCCTGATGCAGCGCGTCTGCCCGCACGAATTCCTGCACGGCCACGCGCTGGTGATGAAGAAAGGCCAGCGCCTGTCGCGCGACAAGCTGCGCGCGCAGTTGGAACAGGCCGGCTACCGCAGCGTCGATCAGGTGATGGAGCACGGCGAATTCGCCACCCGCGGCGCGCTGCTCGATCTTTACCCGATGGGCAGCGATGAGCCTTATCGCATCGACTTTTTCGATGACGAAATCGACAGTCTGCGTATCTTCGACGTCGATACCCAGCGTACGCTGAGCGAAGTCGAGGCCATCAATCTGTTGCCGGCCCACGAGTTCCCCACCGACAAGAACGCCATCGAGCTGTTCCGCAGCCAGTGGCGCGAGCAGTTTGAGGTGCGTCGCGATGCCGAACACATCTATCAGCAGGTCAGCAAAAGCGCCTGGCCCGCCGGTATCGAATACTGGCAGCCGCTGTTCTTCAGCCAGCCGCTGCCGTCGCTGTTCAGCTACCTGCCAGGCAATACGCTGATCGTCAACATCGGCGATCTGGAGGGCGCCGCCGAGCGCTTCTGGCAGGACGTCAACCAGCGTTACGAAAGCCGCCGCGTCGATCCGATGCGCCCGCTGCTGGCGCCGGATACGCTGTGGCTGCGCGTCGACGCACTGTTCGGCGAGCTGAAGGCCTGGCCGCGCATCGCGCTGAAAACCGATGAGCTGCCGGCCAAGGCCGGCAATACCAATCTGGACTACCATACCCTGCCCGATCTGGCGGTGCAGGCGCAGCATAAATCCCCGCTGGATAATCTGCGGCGCTTTATCGAAGGCTTCGACGGCAGCGTGATTTTCTCCGTCGAGAGCGAGGGGCGGCGTGAAACGCTGCAGGATCTGCTCGGCCGCATCAAGCTGGCGCCGGCGCTGATTCAGCGCCTCGATCAGGCGGAAACGGCGGGCCGTTACATGATGGTCGGCGCCGCCGAACACGGCTTCCTCGACGGCCTGAGCCGGCGGGCGCTGATCTGCGAAAGCGATCTGCTCGGCGAGCGCGTCAGCCGCCGCCGGCAGGACAACCGGCGCACCATCAACACCGATACCCTGATCCGCAACCTGGCGGAGCTGCATCCCGGCCAGCCGGTGGTGCACCTGGAACACGGCGTCGGCCGCTACGTCGGCCTGACCACGCTGGAGGCCGGCGGCATCAAGGCCGAGTACCTGATCCTCTCCTACGCCGGTGAGGACAAGCTGTACGTGCCGGTGTCATCGCTGCATCTGATCAGCCGCTACGCCGGCGGCGCGGACGAAAACGCCCCGCTGCACAAACTGGGCGGCGACGCCTGGACGCGCGCGCGGCAGAAAGCCGCCGAGCGGGTGCGCGACGTGGCGGCCGAGCTGCTGGATATTTACGCCCAGCGCGCCGCCAAGGCCGGTTTCGCCTTCAAACACAACCGCGAGCAGTACCAGCTGTTCTGCCAGAGCTTCCCGTTCGAAACCACGCCGGATCAGGAACAGGCGATCAACGCGGTGCTGAGCGACATGTGCCAGCCGCTGGCGATGGACCGCCTGGTGTGCGGCGACGTCGGCTTCGGCAAAACCGAAGTGGCGATGCGCGCCGCCTTCCTGGCGGTGGAAAACGGCAAGCAGGTGGCGGTGCTGGTGCCGACGACGCTGCTGGCGCAGCAGCACTTCGACAACTTCCGCGATCGCTTCGCCACCTGGCCGATCCGCATCGAGATGATGTCGCGCTTCCGCAGCGCCAAAGAGCAGCAACAGGTGCTGGACGACGCGGCCGAAGGCAAAGTGGACATCATCATCGGCACCCACAAACTGCTGCAGAGCGATCTGCGCTGGAAGGATTTGGGGCTGCTGATCGTCGATGAAGAGCACCGTTTTGGCGTGCGCCACAAGGAGCGCATCAAGGCGATGCGCGCCGATGTCGATATCCTGACGCTGACCGCCACGCCAATCCCGCGGACGCTGAACATGGCGATGAGCGGCATGCGCGATCTGTCGATCATCGCCACTCCGCCGGCGCGCCGCTTGGCGGTGAAGACCTTCGTGCGCGAATACGACAGCCTGGTGGTGCGCGAGGCGATCCTGCGCGAAGTGCTGCGCGGCGGCCAGGTTTACTACCTTTACAACGACGTGGAAAACATCGAGAAAGCGGCGCAGCGCCTGGCTGAGCTGGTGCCTGAAGCGCGCATCGCCATCGGCCACGGCCAGATGCGTGAACGCGATCTGGAGCGGGTGATGAACGATTTCCACCACCAGCGCTTCAACGTGCTGGTGTGCACCACCATCATCGAAACCGGCATCGATATCCCCAGCGCCAACACCATCATCATCGAGCGGGCCGATCGCTTCGGCCTGGCGCAGCTGCATCAATTGCGCGGCCGCGTCGGGCGGTCGCACCACCAGGCTTACGCCTATCTGCTGACGCCAAACCCGAAAGCCATGGGCACCGACGCCCATAAACGGCTCGAGGCCATCGCGTCGCTGGAAGATCTCGGCGCCGGGTTCGCGCTGGCAACCCACGATCTGGAGATCCGCGGCGCCGGTGAACTGCTGGGTGAAGACCAGAGCGGCCAAATGACCACCGTCGGTTTCTCGCTCTATATGGAACTGCTGGAAAGCGCCGTCGACGCGTTGAAAAACGGTCGCGAACCGTCGTTGGAAGATCTCACCAGCAGCCAGACGGAGGTAGAACTGCGCATGCCGACGCTGCTGCCGGAAGACTTCATTCCCGACGTCAATACCCGTCTGTCGCTGTATAAGCGTATCGCCAGCGCGAAGAACGACGGTGAGCTTGACGAGTTGAAGGTCGAACTGATCGACCGCTTCGGCCAACTGCCGGATGCGGCGCGCAACCTGTTGCAATGCGCGGCGCTGCGCCTGCATGCGCAGAGGCTGGGGATCAAACGCATCGAGAGCAACGAGCGCGGCGGCTTTATCGAGTTCGGCGACAACAACCGCGTTGACCCGGGTTATCTGATCGGCCTGTTGCAGGGCAATCCGCAGGTTTACCGCCTGGACGGCCCGAGTAAGCTGAAGTTCACGCTCGATCTGGCCGATCGCCAGAAACGCCTGACGTTCACCGAAGAGCTGCTGAACGCCTTCCGCGAACACACGCTGGCGGCCTAAGGCAACGCCCCCGTCGCTACAACGGGGGCGGCTTATCCGCGCGGAAAACCGGCGCCCAGCGGCGCCAGCTGCATCACGCGGCTGGTCACCACCCGGTTTTTGCCGCTGCGCTTCGCCTCGTACAACGCTTCGTCGGTCATGGCGATTGCCTTGTCCAACGTCATACCGGGCAGATACAGCGACACGCCGATGGACATCGTGATGTGCGCTTCGTCGTGTGCATTCAGCAAGAACGTCGAACTTTCCACCGCGCTGCGAATGCGCTCCGCCACCCCGCCGATGACCTGCGGATCGTAGCTGGCGGTGATCACTATAAACTCCTCGCCACCGTAGCGCCCGACGAAGTCCTCGTTACGCACGCTGTTTTGCAGCAGCCGACCGACGCTGGCCAGCAGCACGTCACCGGCCGGATGACCGTAGGTATCGTTGATGCTTTTAAAGTTATCCAAATCGAGGATCATCAACCCGCACGGGCGACGCTCGGCACGCTGCAGCATCAGCTGATAATCGACGCTGGCGCGGTTGTTGATGTGGGTCACACTGTCGGTCGTGGCACGCGCACGCATCGCGAAATAGGCGTAGATGTGGCGCTCTTTGAAATTCAGCGCATGATAGCAAATCGCCAGACAGAGCGCGGAGACCGCCTGGTACAGCAACACATCCGGCCACAGCCCGCTCATGTCCACCAGCAGCCACACCACCGCGATGCGATACAGCGCGATAATGCCGATCGTCAGGTAAAACGTCCGGTGGGATTTTTTCAGCCACACCTGCGACAGCAGCAGCGGCGCGATGATCGAGGCGATGAACAGGTTATCGACGGTGAAACCGCCGGTCAGCGCCATGGCGAACAGAAAACTCACCAGTCCGCTGACGCCGCCGCCGAAGAACGTCACCAGTATCATCGGGATCATCGCAAAGCTGTAATGTACCTTATCGGTCAACACCAGCCGATCCTGACTCAAATACAGCACCGCCACCCCGGCCAGCAGGCCGAACACGACGCGCTTCCACAGTGCGGAACGGTAGGAAAACGGGGCATTCTTGCTGAGAACGAAATAGCTTACCGACAGCGTGGCATAGGTGATGCAAGCGTCGCTGTAAAGGGTGGAAATGGACGCAATGTAAGTCATAGATAGTCAGCGCGCTCCTCGGGATCGCCAGGGGTAATGTACAGACGTTGAATAACGCATCCCTGTCGTCTCCGCTTCAGCGGCGGCCATTTTACACGGTCTATTAATAGAGTAGCAGTTCTATCTTATCGCCAAGCCGTCTATCTCACGACGCTCGCTTCAGGCTACTCTGTCCTTTGTATATCGGGGGAGAAACGCATGAATATCGACGATGAACTGCAGGCGCTCAGCGAACAGGAAGCGACGCTGGCCTTTACCCATTTTGACGCCACCACCGCCTGGGAGCTGGGCGCGGCGCTGAAAACCGCCGCCGAGCGACGCGGCCTGAGCATCGCCATCGAAATCCAACTGGCCGGGCAAACGCTGTTTTATTACGCCCTGCCGGGCGCCACGCCGGACATTGCCGACTGGGTGCGGCGCAAGCGCAATCTGGTGAACCATTTTCACAAAAGTTCGTACGCCATCGGCCTGCGTCTGCAGCAGCGGCAAACGTCGCTGGAGGAGCGCTACGGGCTGAGCGTGCGCGACTATTCGGTGCACGGTGGCGCCTTCCCGCTCACCCTGACCGGCCTCGGCTGCGTCGGCAGCATCAGCATTTCCGGCGCGCCGCAGAAGGAAGATCACCAGCTGTTGGTAAGCACTTTAGCCCACTTTCTCGGCTTATCCCTACCCGCTCTGCACTAACCGCCAAAACCTTGATTATTCCTTTCTTTTTCAGCCGCAGAATCTGCGGCTTACTTACCTCTTAACGGCATTTAGCGCCGGATAAAACGACGACTCTCTGATTTCCTGTGCCAAATTGACGCAGGTCTGGTAATCCGCTGAACAAAAGGCGTATGGTATCTGTCACGTGACAAGACGGACCTCATCGGGCCCGCCATTCCTTTCACTTTTGAAGATTTGGTACGCACCGTAGATGAAAACGCATGAAATAAACAAAATTCGCCCCTTCAGCGCGCTGATAGATGCCTGCTGGCGGGAACCTTATAGCCTGGCGCGGTTGCTGAAAGACGCCATCGCCGGGGTGACGGTCGGTATTATCGCCATTCCGCTGGCGATGGCGCTGGCGATCGCCAGCGGCGTGCCGCCGCAGTACGGCCTGTATACCGCCGCCATCGCCGGCATCGTCATCGCCGTCAGCGGCGGTTCGCGCTACAGCGTCTCCGGCCCCACCGCCGCCTTCGTGGTGATCCTCTATCCGGTCTCGCAGCAGTTTGGCCTGGCCGGCCTGCTGGTCGCCACGCTGATCTCCGGGGTATTTCTGCTGCTGATGGGGCTGGCGCGCTTTGGCCGGCTGATCGAATACATTCCGCTGCCGGTGACGCTGGGCTTTACCTCCGGCATTGCCATCACCATCGCCACCATGCAGATCAAGGACTTTTTCGGCCTGCAGCTGGCGCACACGCCGGAAAATTACGTTGGCAAGCTGTACGCCCTGCTGCAGGCGCTGCCAACGCTGGATCTCGGCGATACCCTGATCGGCGCCGTGACGCTGCTGATTCTGATCTTCTGGCCCAAGCTCGGCCTGCGGGTGCCCGGCCACCTGCCGGCGCTGCTGGCGGGCACCGCGCTGATGGGGCTGCTGACGCTGTTTGACCACCCGGTGGCGACCATCGGTTCCCGCTTCAGCTACCTGCTGGCCGATGGCAGCAGCGGCCAGGGCATTCCGCCGATCCTGCCGCAGCAGCTGCTGCCCTGGGATCTGCCGGGCGGCGGCGGGCAGCCGTTCACCCTGAGCTGGCAAACCGTTTCCGCCCTGTTGCCGGCGGCATTTTCGATGGCAATGCTCGGCGCGATCGAGTCGCTGCTGTGCGCAGTGGTGCTCGACGGCATGACCGGTAAGAAGCATAACTCGAACAGCGAACTGATCGGCCAAGGCGCGGGCAACATCATCGCGCCGTTCTTCGGCGGCATCACCGCGACCGCCGCAATTGCCCGTTCAGCGGCCAACGTGCGCGCCGGCGCCACCTCGCCGGTGTCCGCCATCATCCACGCGCTGCTGGTGCTGTTGGCGCTGCTGGTGCTGGCACCGTGGCTCTCTTATCTGCCGCTGGCGGCGATGGCGGCGCTGCTGTTGATGGTCGCCTGGAACATGAGCGAGGCCCACAAGGTGGTTTACCTGCTGCGCCGGGCGCCGAAGGACGACATTCTGGTACTGCTGCTGTGCATGTCGCTGACGGTGCTGTTCGACATGGTGATCGCCATTACCGTGGGCATCGTGTTGGCGTCGCTGCTGTTTATGCGCCGCATCGCCCGCATGACGCGGCTAAGCGAACTGAGCGCCGATGACGGCCGCCTGGTGCTGCGAGTGAATGGCCCGCTGTTCTTCGCCGCCGCCGAGCGCATCTTTACCGAACTGCTGACGCGCAGCGAAAGTTATCGCACGATCGTGCTGCAATGGGATGCGGTGCCGGTACTCGACGCCGGCGGTCTGAGCGCCCTGCGACGCTTTATCGACGTGTTGCCGGCGGACAAGAAACTGGTGATCACCGACGTGCCGTTCCAGCCGCTGAAAACCCTGGCGCGTGCGCGGGTGCAGCCGATCGAGGGCCGCTTGCAGTTCTATCCGACCCTGCCGGAAGCGCTGGCGGCCACCGGCGCCTAAACGTAAAAAAGCCCGACGAGTCGGGCTTTTTTTATGGCGACGAGCGCTTAGTTGCTGGTATCCAGCTCCGGGAAGCTCTTCACCAGGTCGTCGATGGCTTTCATCTGCGCCAGGAACGGCTCCAGCTTGTCCAACGGCAGCGCGGAAGGACCGTCGCACTTGGCGTTTTTCGGATCCGGGTGCGCTTCGAGGAACAGGCCGGCCAGGCCAACTGCCATACCGGCGCGCGCCAACTCGGCCACCTGAGCGCGGCGGCCGCCGGACGCGGCGCCGAACGGGTCGCGAGTCTGCAGCGCGTGAGTCACGTCGAAGATCACCGGATGGCCGCCGGTCACGTTCTTCATCACGTTGATGCCCAGCATGTCGACCACCAGGTTGTCATAGCCAAAGTTGCTGCCGCGATCGCACAGGATCACCTGGTCGTTGCCGCCTTCTTTGAACTTGTCGACGATGTTGCCCATCTGCCCCGGGCTGACGAACTGCGGTTTCTTGACGTTGATTACCGCGCCGGTTTTCGCCATCGCTTCCACCAGATCGGTCTGACGCGCCAGGAAGGCCGGCAGTTGGATCACGTCAACCACTTCGGAAACCGGCTGCGCCTGCGCCACTTCATGCACGTCGGTGATGATTTTCACGCCGAAGGTTTTCTTCAGCTCTTCGAAGATCTTCATCCCTTCTTCCAGGCCCGGACCGCGGTACGAGTGGATGGAAGAACGGTTGGCTTTGTCGAAAGAGGCTTTAAATACGTAAGGAATACCCAGTTTTTGCGTCACGGTGACGTAGTGCTCGCAGATGCTCATCGCCAGATCGCGCGATTCCAGCACGTTCATACCGCCAAACAGCACAAACGGCAGGTCGTTTGCTACGTCGATATCGCCAATGCTAACCACTTTCTGTTTCATGCTTTCGCCTTTGTTAAGGTTGTAACCGTCCCCTTGCAAACTGCACGGAGTCATTGAATTAATGCAGCGTCACTTGTTTCGGCTCAATCGAGTGGATCTGTACTTTGATCACTTCGCTGACCGGGTCTTCAGGACACTGCTCGACAAAATAGTTGAGATCGGAAATCGCGATGTGGTTGCACTCCAGCTGGGCATAAATCAGCCCGCGGTCGCGGATCTCGTAAGGATCTTCCGGATCGAAGCACAGCACCGTTTCGCTGGTGCGCAGCGCCATTTCCAACTGCTTTTCTTCCATCAGGGCGGCCTTCAGCGTATCCAACATCTTGCGCACCACCATGATGTTCTCCGACTCGTCGAGGTCGTCGTCTTCCAGTTCGGCGCCCAGCCCCAGGTTGCCCTTGATCCACACTTCCAGCTGGTGCTCGCTCAGGGTTTCGCCGTTCAGCGGGTTGATCAGCCACAGCTCTTCGTCCAGCCAATCGGCGCGCAGGATCAGCTGAGTGGGGAAAATCACCGGCAACAGAGGCAGATCCAGCGCGTTGGCGATGTGCAGGAAAATGGTGCCTAGCGAGACCGGCGTGCCCTGCCGCCCTTCCAGCACCTTGTCCAGCCAGATGGCGTCCGACAGGCGGTAAACGCCGCTGGCGCCGCCGAATCCCCAGGTTTTGTAGAACAGTTCGATGAGCACATCCAGTTGCTGCTCCTGAGTGATATCGACCGGCACCGCCGCACGCGCTTCATCCACCAGCTGTTGCAGCTTGCGCTCCACGTCGGCAGCGGGAAAATCGCGCCGCACCGACTGCGACACCAGGATCACCCCTTCGCTCAGCGGCGAGGTGTTAAATTCAAAATCAGCAATGCTACTCATAGGTATCCCATCAGAAACGGTATTTTCGTCGTGGCAAGTTTAATTATCAGATACAGACAGCCCAACGCCAGCACGAACGCCACGGTTCGCAGCCGCTGACTTTTGGTCTTCTTGCCCAATGCGACGTAGCCAAGCAGGATATAGATAATAACGCCAAACAGCTTCTCGGTCAGCCATGAGTCCATACCCAGCAGCGGATAAAACCCGAACGTCACCACCAGCGCGATGCCGCTGACGAACAGCAGCGTGTCGTTCAGGTGCGGCGCTACCTTGACCCAGCGGCGCCCCATGATCGGCGAGCGGCGCCACTGCCAAAAGAAACGCAGCACAAACAAGGTAATACTGATGGCGACCGTCAGCAAATGGAAATGTTTCAACGCAGTGTATGCAGTCATGATGCTCCCTTAAATGGCCCGGGCGTCGTTATTATGAGTGGCGCTTATCCCGGCCATTGGCCGAGCGTCACGCGGTCGTTGTCGCCGTAATCACGGTGGGTGGCGACAGCGGAAAATCCGGCGGCCTGCAGCAGCGCGCGCACGCTCTCGCCCTGCTGCCAACCATGTTCCAACAGCAGCCAGCCCTGCGGCTGCAAATAATGCGGCGCCTGGCGCACGATGGCGGCCAGATCCGCCAGCCCGTGCTCGGCGGCAACCAGCGCGCTACCGGGTTCAAAGCGCACGTCGCCCTGCGACAAATGCGGATCGGCGGCGTCGATATAGGGCGGATTGCTGGCGATCAGCGCGAAGCGTTGCCCCGCCACCGGCGCAAACCAGCTGCCCTGTAGAAATCGGACGTTGTCGATCTTCAGCTTGTGCGCATTGTGCTGCGCCAGCGCAACCGCCTCCGGCTGCACATCGATGCCGATAGCCGAACAATCCGGGCGCTCACTGGCCAGCGCCAGCGCGATGGCGCCGGTGCCGGTGCCGAGATCGAGGAAATGGCAGGGTTGCGGCGGCAGGCGCGCCAGCGCCAGTTCCACCAGGCATTCGGTATCCGGGCGTGGGATCAGCGTCGCCGGCGAGACCGACAGCGGCAGCGACCAAAACTCGCGCTCGCCCACCAGATAGGCCACCGGCTCACCGCGTTCGCGGCGCGCCAGCAGCGTCTCCAGCTGCTGTTGCTGCGGCGGCGTCAGCAGGGTTTCCCCGAACGCCATCAGGAAGGTTCTGGCCTTGCCGGTCACGAAACCCAACAGGATTTCCGCGTCGCGCCGGGCGCTGTCGCTGTGGGTCAAACGCGCGGCGGCGGCTTTCAGCCAGTATTGATAATCCATCACTCTTGCTCGGCGGACAGCGCAGCCAGCTGATCGGCCTGATACTCCTGCACGATCGGCTGGATCAGCATGTCCAGTTTGCCTTCCATCACTTCGTCCAGACGGTAGAGCGTCAGGTTGATGCGGTGGTCGGTTACCCGCCCCTGCGGGAAGTTGTAGGTGCGGTTGCGGTCGGAACGATCGCCGCTGCCCAGCAGGTTGCGGCGAGTGGACGCCTCGGCCTGCTGGCGCTTGGCCATCTCGGCGGCGCGAATGCGCGCGCCCAGCACCGACATCGCCTTGGCTTTGTTTTTGTGCTGCGAACGTTCGTCCTGGCACTCCACCACGATGCCGGTCGGCAGGTGGGTGATGCGGATCGCCGAGTCGGTGGTGTTAACGTGCTGGCCGCCGGCGCCGGAGGAGCGGAAGGTGTCGATTTTCAGATCGCCCGGGTTGATGTCCGGCAACTCGGCTTCCGGCACTTCCGGCATCACCGCCACGGTACAGGCGGAGGTGTGGATGCGCCCCTGGGATTCGGTTTCCGGCACGCGCTGCACGCGGTGCCCGCCGGATTCAAACTTCAGCTGACCGTACACGCCATCGCCGGAAACTTTGGCAATCACTTCTTTGAAACCGCCGTGTTCGCCTTCGTTGGCGCTCATCACCTCGACACGCCAGCGGCGGCTTTCCGCATAGCGGCTGTACATGCGGAACAGATCGCCGGCAAAGATCGCCGCCTCATCGCCGCCGGTGCCGGCGCGCACTTCGAGGAAGCAGCTGCGCTCATCGTCCGGATCTTTCGGCAGCAGCAACACCTGCAGCTGCTGCTCCAGCGCTTCGCTGGTCGCCCGCGCCTGTTTCAGCTCTTCCTGCGCCATCTCGCGCATTTCCGGATCGTCCAGCATCATTTCCGCCGTCTCCAGATCCTCCTGCACCTGACGCCATTCCAGGAAGCAGCGGCTGACGTCGGTCAGCTGCGCGTATTCTCGCGACAGCGCGCGGAACCGGTCTTGCTCGGCGATGACGCCGGCATCGCCGAGCAGCGCCTGCACTTCTTCATGGCGCTCTTGTAACGCTTCCAGTTTGGCAACAATAGAAGGCTTCATGCGTGGTAATAAACCCTGTTAATAGAGAAAACTAATGCTGATCCAGCCCGAGGCTGTCGCGTAATAACTGCAACCGCTCCACGTCGCCGTCGCCGGCGGCCTGCTGGAGGGATTTGGTAGGGGCATGAATAAGACGGTTGGTCAGTTTATGGGCCAGCTCGTGAATAACCTGCTCCACGTTGGCGCCCTGCGCGATGGCGGCCAGCGCTTTGGCCTCCATTTCCGCGCGAATTTGGTCAGCCTGCGAACGGTAGTCGCGGATGGTTTCCACCGCGCCCTGCGAACGCAGCCAGGCCATGAAGTTGATGCTTTCCTGCTGCACGATCGACTCCGCCTGCACCGCCGCCGCTTTGCGCTGCGCCAGGTTGCTTTGAATGATGGCGTGCAGATCGTCCACGCTGTACAGATAAGCGTTGGCCAGTTTGCCGACTTCCGGCTCGATATCGCGCGGTACGGCGATATCCACCAGCAGCATCGGCTGGTTGCGGCGCGCCTTAAGCGCGCGCTCCACCATCCCCTTACCGATGATCGGCAGCGGGCTGGCGGTGGAGCTGATGATGATGTCGGCGTCCGCCAGGCGTTCGTCGATCTCCGGCAGGGTGATCACTTCTGCGCCCACCTCGTCCGCCAGCAGCTGCGCGCGCTCGCGGGTGCGGTTGGCGATGATCATGTGCCGCACTTTGTGTTCGCGCAGGTGGCGCGCCACCAGCTCGATGGTTTCACCGGCGCCCACCAGCAAGACGTTGAGATCGGCCAGCGATTCGAAGATCTGCCGCGCTAGGGTACAGGCAGCAAACGCTACGGAGACCGCGCTGGCGCCGATTTCGGTTTCGGTGCGCACGCGCTTGGCGACGGAGAAGGATTTCTGGAACAGACGCTCCAGCTCGCCGGACAGCGACTGGCCGCGTTGCGACTCGGCGAAGGCCTTTTTCACCTGGCCGAGGATCTGCGGTTCGCCCAATACCAGTGAGTCCAACCCGCTGGCCACCCGCATCAGATGGCTGACCGCGTCGTTGCCCTGATGCCAGTACAGGCTTTTCTTCACCTCTTCCGGGCGCAGGTTGTGATATGCGCACAGCCAGGCGACCAGCTGCTCGTGCATGTGTTCCTGTTGCTCTACGCTGAGGTACAGCTCGGTGCGGTTGCAGGTGGACAACACGACACCGCCCTGCACCAACGGTTGTTGGAGCAAGCTGGTCAGCGCCTCATCGATGGACTCTGGCGAGAAGGTCACCCTTTCACGCAGAGAAACCGGAGCGGTTTTGTGATTTATACCTAACGCCAGCAGGGTCATTGCTTCGAGTAATACTTATCTTGGTACGGGTTCTCGTTGAACGGCATTCTACTTGATGCGCGGGATCAATAAAAGTAACAACCGCATCTTCCGTTCAATCGCTGTCATAGATGACATCAATTAATGAATAAGCAATAAATACAGCGGGATAAATAGTCATAGGCTAGGTTGATTGCTTAAATTTTAGCGCAGTTTGCGATAACGCGCACGCTATTCGGCGTACGCAACGGCGGCGTTTGCGCAACTCCGGCACCGCTTATCGGGCGCGCCTCCCCGCCTTTAGGCGATTGTGTTACGCTTAATGGCGACCCCGACGCGCGTACCGGGTTGGCATTGCGCCGGCAAAAGCGGAAAGATTCAACGCGATGCAGCAAAAAATTGACGCGCCGCCGCCGCCCCGTTAGCGTGAGCGCTGAATCCGGGTTTCGTCGCGCATGCCCGCAAGGACAAAAGGACAAGAGAAAGTTATGCCAATACGCAAAGTTAGTTTGCTCCGTCTGATCCCGCTGGCCAGCCTGGTGCTGGCCGCCTGTACCACCACCAAGCCGACCGGCCCGGCCACCAGCCCAACCTCACCGCAGTGGCGCGCCCATGAGCAGGCGGTGCAACAGCTCAGCACCTATCAGACCCGCGGCTCCTTCGCCTACTTGTCTGATCAGAAAAAAGTCTACGCCCGCTTCTTCTGGCAGCAGTTCTCGCCGGAGCGCTACCGCCTGCTGCTGACCAACCCGCTGGGCAGCACGGAAATGGATCTCAACGTGCAGAAAAACGTGGTGCAGCTGACCGACAACCAGGGCAAACGCTACGTCAGCGACAACCCGGAAGAGATGATCCGCAAGCTGACCGGCATGGCGATCCCGCTGAACAACCTGCGCCAGTGGATGCTCGGCCTGCCGGGCGAAGCCAGCGATTTTGCGCTGGATGACCAATATCGCCTGAGCAAACTGACCTACCAGCAAGGCGGCCAGACCTGGAAAGTGGATTACCAGGGCTACAGCAACGAGGTGCAGCCGACGCTGCCGAACCGCCTGGAGCTGCAGCAGGGCGACCAGCGCATCAAGCTGAAGATGGATAACTGGACGCTCAAATGATCCGCCAGTGGCCCTCCCCCGCGAAACTCAACCTGTTTTTGTACATCACCGGCCGTCGTGAAGACGGCTATCACCTGCTGCAGACGCTGTTCCAGTTTCTGGACTACGGCGATACCCTGACCATCGACCCTCGCCAGGACGACCGCATTCATCTGCTGACGCCGGTCGACGGCGTTCCAGACGAGCAGAACCTGATCGTGCGCGCCGCCCGCCTGCTGCAGCGCTATTGCGATGAACGCGGCCTGCAAACCGCGCCGCGCGGCGCCGACATCAGCATCGACAAGCGCCTGCCGATGGGCGGCGGTTTGGGCGGCGGTTCCTCCAACGCCGCCACCGTGCTGGTGGCGCTGAACGAACTGTGGCGCTGCGGTCTTGGCGACGACCAACTGGCAGCGCTGGGGCTCAGCCTCGGCGCCGACGTGCCGGTGTTCGTGCGCGGCCACGCCGCCTTCGCCGAAGGCATCGGCGAGCGCCTGCAGCCGGCCGAGCCGCAGGAAAAATGGTATCTGGTGGCGCATCCTGGCGTCGGCATCCCGACGCCGGTTATCTTCGGCGACCCCGAATTAAAAAGAAACACCCCGGTTCGCTCCTTAAGTGAGCTGTTGCAGGCGCCGTACGCAAATGATTGCGAACCGATCGCAAGAAAACGTTTTCGCGAGGTTGAACAGCTTCTTTCATGGCTGTTAGAATACGCCCCGTCACGCCTGACTGGCACAGGTGCTTGTGTGTTTGCTGAATTCGACACAGAAATCGCCGCCCGTCAGGTGTTAAATCAAGCCCCGGAGTGGTTGTGTGGTTTTGTAGCGCGCGGCGTTAACGTCTCCCCACTACATCGCATTCGTTCCGGGCGGTTTGAGTCGTAGCTCAACGTTTCGCTGCGCAGGGTCATGCACACCTGGCCCTGTTATCCCTGCGCTGCCTGCGGTCTCAATTTTAGTTTTACATACCCGTATGTATATTGCGCCGGCGTCGCCAACTGCCCCTTGGCGATGTCGTATGACAATATCTTCTCTGGACGCAAGCCTGAGGTTCTTCTCGTGCCTGATATGAAGCTTTTTGCTGGTAACGCCACCCCGGAACTAGCACAACGTATTGCCAACCGTTTGTACACCAGCCTTGGTGACGCCGCTGTAGGTCGTTTTAGCGACGGCGAAGTGAGCGTGCAAATCAACGAAAATGTACGCGGCGGTGATATTTTCATCATCCAGTCCACCTGTGCCCCGACCAACGACAACCTGATGGAACTGGTTGTGATGGTCGACGCCCTGCGTCGCGCCTCCGCAGGTCGTATTACCGCCGTTATCCCTTACTTCGGCTATGCCCGCCAGGATCGCCGCGTGCGTTCCGCGCGTGTACCCATCACCGCCAAGGTGGTTGCCGATTTCCTCTCCAGCGTAGGGGTTGACCGCGTTCTGACGGTGGATCTGCATGCTGAGCAGATTCAAGGCTTCTTCGACGTACCGGTAGACAACGTGTTCGGCAGCCCGATCCTGCTGGAAGACATGCTGCAGCAGAATCTGGAAAACCCGATCGTGGTTTCCCCGGACATCGGCGGCGTAGTGCGTGCTCGCGCCATCGCCAAACTGCTGAACGACACCGACATGGCCATCATCGACAAACGCCGCCCGCGCGCGAACGTTTCTCAGGTGATGCACATCATCGGTGACGTGGCAGGCCGCGACTGCGTGCTGGTCGACGACATGATCGACACCGGCGGTACCTTGTGTAAAGCGGCTGAAGCGTTGAAAGAACGCGGTGCCAAGCGCGTATTCGCCTACGCGACGCACCCGATCTTCTCCGGCAACGCCGTGGACAACATCAAGAACTCGGTGATTGATGAAGTGATCGTCTGCGACACCATTCCGCTGTCGCCGGAAATCAAGGCACTGAAAAACGTTCGCACTCTGACCCTGTCCGGCATGCTGGCTGAAGCCATCCGCCGCATCAGCAACGAAGAGTCGATCTCTGCGATGTTCGAGCATTGATTCGTCGTCTTTCCGGTGCGGCGCCCACCGTGCCGGAAAGATAGCGAGCCCGACAGCAGAAAAAGAAAAACCCGTTGGTGCGTGAGCAACAACGGGTTTTCTACTCGTAGTCCAACATGACCTCAGACCTTAATGCACGGCAGATATTCCCTTGCCCTGCTCTTGCTTCCCTTCTGATTTTTTAATCAATGCGACGAACGATGTTGGTCGTTACGGCACCGTTTATCAAAGTGTTTTACCCACCAGTAGCGATCCGCCACCTGCTCGCGGCCGCCTATACGCGCGCCCACCAGCCATAACAGCGCGCCGACGAAGATACTCATGATGGCGCCGTGGGCGAAAAATTGCGGTAAATTGAACTGGGAAACTTCAGCAATAATGGAGTATCCAACGCCGCCGATCATCACGACCAGCCCCAGCCCCATAAAAAAGTTGCCCATTCTGTCCGCGCTTCTACGTTTCATATGCCACCTCCATGATTGCCATGTGCCAACCGGGATAACGCTGCAACTTGTTAACCCACTTTGATAAGTTAAGTATAGTCCTTGTTATGGCAAGGGGATTGCGGAGGCGATCACAAATGGTAAAGAATTATTGACACTTCTTAACACGCCACTGAAAATTAGCAGACAAATTGAATGATTCAGCTAATGAATCATTCGTCTTTCTTACCAACGCCGAAGGCAGAGATCGGATTTTGTCATTCACCGCCCCGACAGGTAGACTAAGGCCCTTTCCATTACCCTGATCATAGTGAATCTCCCAGTGAGCAGTATTAAATTGATAGTCGGCCTGGCCAACCCGGGCGCGGAATACGCCCAGACACGCCACAACGCCGGCGCCTGGTACGTCGATCTGCTGGCACAGCGCCACAATCAGCAGTTGAAAGAAGAGAGCAAGTTCTTCGGCTACACCGCCCGTTTGAATCTGGCGGGCAACGACGTGCGCCTGCTGGTGCCGACCACCTTCATGAACCTGAGCGGCAAAGCGGTGCTGGCGATGGCCAATTTCTACCGCATCGAACCCAACGAGATCCTGGTGGCGCACGACGAGCTGGATCTGCCGCCCGGCGTGGCAAAAATCAAGCTCGGCGGCGGCAACGGCGGCCACAACGGCCTGAAAGACATCCAAAACAAGTTCGGCAATAACCCGAACTTCTACCGCCTACGCATCGGCATCGGCCATCCGGGCGACAAGAACAAGGTGGTGGGCTTCGTGCTCGGCAAGCCGCCGGCCAGCGAGCAGAAGATGATTGACGAAGCGATCGACGAGTCGCTGCGCTGCACCGAGATGCTGATGAAGGACGGGCTGGAAAAAACCGTTCAGCGCCTGCACAGCTTCAAGGCGCAGGCCTGAACCTTACCGCAGCGGGCGCCCTGCCCGCTGCCGGCTTTTAGCCGCGCGGGTTGAAGGTCTCCTCGCCCACGCGGCGGTCATCGGCGGCGAACCCCTCCTCCGCCACGTAATACTGCGGATCGTCCAGTTCATGGCTGCAGAACGGCCCGGCGCGCTTGAGCAGGCGCACGCAGTCACCGCTCAGGTGGCGCAGACGAATGCTTTTCCCCGCCGCCAGATAACGCGCCGTCAGCTTATCGATCGCTTCTACGCCGCTGGAATCCATCACCCGGGTGCCGGCAAAGTCCAGCACCACGTTCTGCGGATCGCCTTGCGGCTCGAACAGCTCGGCAAAAGCCGCGGCCGAGCCGAAGAACAGCGGACCATCGAGCCGATACACCGCCACGTCGCCCGTCACCTGCCGCTGGCGCACGCGGATGCGTGCCTGCTGCCAGGCGAACACCAGCGCCGAGATAATCACCCCGCTGATCACCGCCACCGCCAGATCGGTAAAGATGGTGATCAACGTGACGGCGATCATCACCAGCGCGTCCGCCTTCGGCATACGACGCAAACGGCGCAGCGAACTCCACTCGAAAGTGTTGTAACACACCACCAGCATCACCCCGGCCAGCGCCGCCACTGGCAGCAGGCCGATATAGCGCGACAGGCTAACCACAAATAAAATCAGCAGGATAGCGCCCACCGTGCCGGAGATGCGCCCGCGCCCGCCCGAGGTGAAGTTGATGATCGACTGGCCGATCATCGCACAACCGGCGAAGCAGCCGAACAGGCCGCACACCGCGTTACCGGCGCCCTGCGCGATACTCTCGCGGTTGCCGTTCCCCTTCTTGCCGCCCATTTCATCCAGCACCGTCATGGTCAGCAGCGATTCAATCAAACCGACCAGGGCAATCACTACTGCATAGGGTAGCACCACCCGCACCATCTCCAGGGTAAACGGCGCCGTCGGCAGGCTGAAGTGCGGCAGCGCGCCGGAAATGTCCGCCAGATCGCCCACCCGCAGCGTATGCAGATTGAGGCCGATCGCCAACGCCGAGACCACCAGCAGCGCCGCCAGCGAAGACGGAATGGCTTTGGTCAGGCGCGGGAACAGCACCACCACCGCAATCGCCAGCGCCACCAGGCCGTACATCAGCGGGCCCTGCCCGGCGATCATCTTCAACTGCGCCAGCATGATGACGATCGCCAGACCGTTGACGAAGCCGTGGATCGCCGGCAGCGGCACCAGACGAATGAACTTGCCCAGCCGAAAGGCGCCGATCAGGATTTGAATCCCCCCGGCAAACAGCGTGGCCCACAGTACGTAACCCATGCCGTACTGCGCCGCCAGGCTCATCAGCACCACCACAATGGAACCTGCGGCGCCGGAAACCATGCCCGGCTTGCCGCCGAACAGCGCCGTGACCAGGCCGATAATAAACGCGGTATGCAAACCGACGATCGGCGAAAGACCGGCGACCAGCGAAAAGCCGACCGCCTCGGGGATCATCGAAACCGCCACCACAAAGCCCGCCAGGACTTCATTTTTAACGTCCGCGATCCTGACGTTACTCAGGTTAAACATGCATTATTCACTTATGACAGATGACATCATCTCCCCGCGTAGCGGGTATGGGGTACCGCAAGGGGCGGCAGACTGCTGGCGGGCACAGCTCAGGGTGGCGTAGGCAAGAAATACATCCGGCGCGTTTCCTGTCGGTTAATCGGAACGGCCAGTATGGGTAAATGTGATCCAAATCTCAATCAAAAACCGGTCGCCCGCGCTGCACTCGCCCCAGCCAAGCAAGTCTGATCGAGATAAACGCCCATTACGTGTATAATGGCGGCATTATTTTGCCCTTTATGCAGTTGGTTAAATATAACCGACTGATAGTTAAGATATTTAAGGTGATTACAACATGGGATTCAAATGCGGTATCGTCGGCCTGCCTAACGTAGGCAAATCCACCCTGTTCAACGCGTTGACCAAAGCGGGCATTGAAGCAGCCAACTTCCCGTTCTGCACCATTGAACCGAACACCGGTGTGGTGCCGATGCCCGATCCGCGTCTGGATAAGCTGGCCGAGATCGTCAAGCCGCAGCGCATTCTGCCGACCACCATGGAATTCGTCGACATCGCCGGCCTGGTGAAAGGCGCGTCCAAAGGTGAAGGCCTGGGCAACCAGTTCCTGACCAACATCCGCGAAACCGAAGCCATCGGCCACGTGGTGCGCTGCTTCGAGAACGACAACATCATCCACGTCAACAACAAGGTCGATCCGGCCGAAGACATCGACGTGATCAACACCGAGCTGGCGCTGTCTGACCTGGACACCTGCGAGCGCGCCATCCACCGCGTGCAGAAGAAAGCCAAAGGCGGCGACAAAGACGCCAAAGCCGAGCTGGCGGCGCTGGAGAAATGTCTGCCGCACCTGGAAAACGCCGGCATGCTGCGCGCACTGGATCTGACCGATGAAGACAAGGCGGCGATCAAATACCTGAGCTTCCTGACGCTGAAGCCGACCATGTACATCGCCAACGTCAACGAAGACGGCTTCGAGAACAACCCGTACCTGGACACCGTGCGTAAAATCGCCGACGCCGAAGGCTCCGTGGTGGTTGCCGTGTGCGCCGCCGTGGAATCCGACATCGCCGAGCTGGAAGACGAAGATCGCGACGAGTTCATGGCAGAACTGGGCCTGGAAGAGCCGGGCCTGAACCGCGTGATCCGCGCCGGTTATGAACTGCTGAACCTGCAAACCTACTTCACCGCCGGCGTGAAAGAAGTGCGCGCCTGGACCATCCCGGTGGGCGCCACCGCCCCGCAGGCGGCCGGCAAGATCCACACCGACTTCGAGAAAGGCTTTATCCGCGCCCAAACCATCTCCTATGACGATTTCATCACCTACAAGGGTGAGCAAGGCGCCAAAGAAGCCGGCAAAATGCGCTCCGAAGGTAAAGACTACATCGTCAAAGACGGCGACGTAATGAACTTCTTGTTTAACGTCTAAGCCTCTCTCCGCAGCGCTTTTCTGCGCTGCCGGAAACGGAAAAATCCACGCTTCGGCGTGGATTTTTTTTGTCTCCAGGGCCTGCGTTTTGGCAACCAGGACGCTGTCTCACCCTCCCGGTTCTTTCCCACTGAACGATCTTCGCCGTACGTTTTATTGCGCCCTTCATGACGGCATTATCCGCATCGCTGCACGAAAAATGGCTCTCGTGTTGATACTTTGTCCTACAGGAAAAAGCTTGTCATCTTCCGTTGCAGTCTTATAATGAGTGTTTACTCACTTATTAAAGGAACCTCAAAGTGGCCCGTCCCCGCAGTGAAGAAAAGCAGCAGGCGCTCTTGCAGGCCGCCACCGACATTTTTGCCGAACAAGGATTAGCGGCGCCCACATCGGCCATCGCCAGGAAGGCTGGCGTCTCGGAGGGTACGCTGTTCCGCTACTTTGAAAATAAGGACGTACTGCTGAGCGCAGTCTGCGACTACCTGCTTGATGAAATGGAGTGCCTGCTGACGCAAAGCTTACAGGGCGTTTTGCCGGGTAAAGATCACATGCAGGCCGCCTGGGATGCCTACATTGACTGGGCGCTCGCCAATCCCGCCGCGTATGCGACAGGAAACAAATTGATGGTCTCCGGCAAGTTATCCAGCGCGCAGAGGGAAAGAAGCGTACGGTTCGGTGATATTTCCCAACTGGGTATTCCGTTGGTCCAGGGGCTGGATTTACCGCAGTCGAGCGAGTTTCAGGGCATGATCTGCACGGTAATGGCCAATGGCGTTATCGATATGGCCGTTCAAAAACCTCACCTGCTGGATATTTACAAACGCGCAGGTTATGAAGCCATGATGCGAGCCATTGAGCTTCCTGACGTTCATACAGCCATCTAGCTTCTTTTTTTAATTATATAATGAGTACGTACTCACGCATTAAAAAGACACGACAATCATGCCACCCGTTTCAAAACTAAAAATGCTGCGAACACGGGCCTATCCAAGGCTCCGCCGACTCATATTCGTTTCTCTGTTTCTCAGCGTGTCTTTGATCCTCTGCGCTTGCGCAACCGCACCTGCATCAGACCGTTTGTCAGGAACCCAGCATGTTCCAACAACATGGCGGGCCTCCCTGCCTGGCTCAGCGCACGTGTCTGTGTGGAATGCATGGCCCCCCGCCCGAAATGAATCCGGCGCCCGGCGCTTGCGCGCTCCGGCCGGCAAGCCCAGTCACGTAGAGAATGAGCGCGCAGCAAAAACGCCAGTTGCGCGCGCAAATTTGGAGTGCGTTCAAGCGTTATGGAATGACGCCCGCAAACTGGTTGCGACAGAGGCTGCGGCCCTCTATTACGCCTCGCGTACCTGCCGGCGACAACACGCGTTCTCTACCCAAAGCGCGCCATTGCCTGAATCCTTCGAATGGGCGATACAAACGCCCCCTCGCCGGGCGTCTCAATCTGCTCAGAAGGAAGTCGCCGGTCGTGGCAAGACCGCTGCCGATGGAAGCGGGATCAACCGCCACACAACCAAGCATTCGGTTCCCTGGACGTTGGATCTATCGCGCGTGGATACCGATCCCGGTGAAAGTGTGGCGGGTTGGCAGGCTGAACCGCATGAGCATCATAGCCGCGTGCGATCGACAGTGCGGAAGTGGATACGGCGTCTGTTCACTTCGTCAGAGCGAGCAATGCTTCAACGCCAGGCTGAACCGCTGCAGGACAGCGCCGTATTCGTTTGAAATTCAATACAGAGCAATACATCGCCGCGCCGCTGGCGACAGGTTCGACAAATCATTCACCTTATGGGTTCTCCCGATGACACAACTGATAGCTAAAAACACGCGTCCCCGCTTTTGGTCTTTGCGGACCCTGCATGCAGCCGTGCTGGCGATGCCGATTGCCGCCGCCTTATCGGCCTGCGATACGCCGGCGGACAAGGTTGCCCCACCGGCAGATAAACCGACGCTGACAGTGACCCTGACAACGCCGGCAAGACAGTCCCTTTCCCGCACCGTCACGGCCAATGGCTCTGTTGCGGCCTGGCAAGAGGCGATCATCAGCCCGGAAGCCAATGGGCTGCGCGTGCAAAAACTGTTGGTGCAGGAAGGGGATGTGGTGCGCCAGGGCCAACCGCTGGCGGAATTTACACGCGACTCCGTGATGAATGACTGGCTGCTGGCGAAAGCCGATCTCAACGAAGCGAAAGCAGTCGCGTTGAATGCGCAAGCGGATGGAAAACGCGCGCGATTGCTGCGCGGTGTCGGCAGCCTGAGTGAACAGGATATCCAAAAACTGTTAACCCAGGAAAAGACGGCGCAGGCGCGTCTGGAGTCGGCGAAAGCACGCATGGCGGCCCAGCAGTTGCGACTGGACCAGACGATATTGCGCGCCCCCGACGACGGCATCATCTCCGCGCGATCGGCCACGATCGGTTCAGTTCCTATGCAAAGCACTGAAATGTTCCGCCTGATCCGCCAGGGAAAATTTGAATGGCGAGCGGAATTGTCGGCGCAGCAGCTGGAACAAATCCAACCGGGGCAAAAAGCGCAGATCGCTTCACCTGGCGGTAACACCTGGGAAGGCGTCGTACGCCTGGCCGCCCCCACCGTCAATTCAACCTCGCGCCGTGGGATTGCCTATGTGGACATCCTCCCATCGACAGCGAAGAACGCCTCTCCCATTCGGCCCGGCACGTATGCCAGCGGTCTGATTACGGTCGGCGATCGGCAAGGGCTGACCGTGCCGCAATCCGCCGTCGTGGCGCGCGACGGTTTTCACCTGGTGTTCACCGTAGATGACGAGATGCGTGCACATCCGCTTAAAGTCGCGGTAGGCCGTCTGGTGAATGACCAGCAGGAGATCCTGTCCGGTCTTCAAGGCGCGGAACGCATCGTCGCCAGCGGCGGCGTATTCCTCAATGAGGGCGATAAAGTCCAATTGGCCAACACCACCGATGCTTCCCACTCATCGGAAGCGCGCTAAGAGGCCCATCATGAATATCTCTACCTGGTCCATTCGCAACCCCATTCCGTCTATCTTGCTCTTTGTCATCTTGAGCGTTGCCGGCTTTTATTCTTTCAAATTGATGAAGATCCAGAGCTTCCCGGACATGGATGTGCCTACGGTGACCGTGTCCGCTTCTCTTCCGGGCGCTGCGCCGCCCCAGCTCGAAACGGAGGTGGCGCGCAAGCTGGAGGACACCGTCTCTTCGGTGCAGGGATTGAAGAACTTGCGTACCACGATCCAGGACGGGCTGGTCGATATCTCAGCGGAGTTTCGTCTGGAAAAACCCGTTCAGGAAGCGGTGGATGAAGTCCGGTCAGCCGTGCAAAGCATTCGCACCGAGTTGCCGACGGATTTACGTGATCCTATCGTTCGCAAGCTCAACATCACGGGCAAACCTATCCTGGCCTTTTCCATCAGCGCCAGCAAGATGGATGAGAATGAGCTGTCCTGGTTCGTGGACAATACCCTGTCGCGGCGTCTGAGAGGCGTCGCCGGCGTAGGGTCGGTCACCCGTGTGGGCGGCGTGAACCGCGAGATCCAAGTCGAACTCGATCCGGTCAAACTGGAGGCGATTGGCGCCACCGCTGCCGAGGTTTCCCGCCAGTTACGCGATGTACAGATGGACGCGACGGGCGGGCGAGTCGATCTGGGGCGGGGAAAACAACCGCTGCGTTTGGTCGCCCGCGTCAAGAACGTGGATGAACTAGCCGCGGTGGAACTGTCGATGCCCGGCGGACGACGTTTTCGCCTGGACGACGTGGCGACGCTGAAAGACACCATTGCGGAACGCAGTTCACTTGCGCTCCTCAACGGCAAGAAGGTGGTGGGCTTTGAGATCACGCGCGCCAAAGGCGCCGGTGAAGTCGAGGTCGGCGACAAGGTGGAGAAAGTTCTGGCGCAGTTGCGCACGGAGCGGCCTGATTTGCACATCACGCAGGTCTTCGACTTTGTCCGGCCTGTGCAGGAGGAGTTCGACGCCTCCATGCACATGATCTATGAAGGCGCCATTCTCGCCATCCTGGTGGTCTTCATGTTTCTGCGCGATATCCGGGCGACGCTGATCTCGGCGGCGGCGTTGCCCCTGTCGATTTTACCGGCCTTCATCGGTATGGACATGATGGGCTTTTCGCTCAGTATCGTCACGCTGCTGGCGCTGTCGCTGGTGATTGGCCTATTGGTGGATGATGCCATCGTCGAAGTGGAGAACATTGAGCGCCACATCGGCATGGGTAAACCGCCGTTCCAGGCCGCGATGGATGCCGCCTCGGAAATCGGCCTGGCCGTCGTCGCCACGACATTTGCCTTGATCGCCGTTTTCCTGCCGACGGCCTTCATGTCCGGCGTTGCCGGAAGATTCTTCACGCAGTTTGGATGGACGGCGGCGCTGGCGGTGTTTGCCTCGCTGGTTGTGGCGCGCTTGCTGACGCCAATGATGGCCGCCTACCTGATGAAGCCGCATACGCGCCCTCAGCGCGATCCTTTCTGGATGGCGCTCTACCTGCGCGCCTGCCGGTGGACGCTGCGGCACCGCGGGCTCACCCTGGCGCTGGCCGGCGGGTTCTTTATTGGCTCTCTGATGCTTATCCCTCTGCTGCCCCAGGGCTTCTTCCCTGCAGATGACAACTCCCAGACGCAGGTGACGTTGGAGCTGCCGCCAGGGAGCACGCTGGAACAAACCCAGGCCATGGCAGAACTCGCTCGGCATCGCCTGGCGCCCATCCCGCATATCCGTAACATCTATACCACCATCGGTGGCGGTGCAACGGGCGGCGATGTCATGGCTTCCGATGGGAAAACCGATGTTCGCATGGCAACGCTGACGGTGTTGTTGGATGCGCGTCAAGCGCGCCCGAAGAAGCAGGTCATCGAAGGCGAGATACGCACGGCAATGGCAGCACTTCCGGGGGTGCGCAGCAAAGTGGGGTTTGGCGGCTCAGGTGAAAAATACCAGTTGGTGTTGGCCGGCGATGATCCCCAGCTGCTGGCTAAGGCGGCCGATGCCGTATTAAGCGATCTGCGGCAGCTCCCCGGCCTCGGTAACATTACCTCCAGTGCCGGGCTGGCGCGCAGCGAAATCCTCCTGCAACCCAATTTCGCCAAAGCGGCCGATCTTGGGGTATCGGGCGTCGCGATTGCCGATACTTTGCGTATTGCGACCGTAGGCGACTACGATCAGTTCCTGTCAAAATTCAACGTGGAGCAGCGCCAGATCCCGATCGTCGTCAAGCTGTCAAAAGACATCCGTGAGGATATGGGATTACTTGAACGTTTGACCGTACCCGGTGCCAGAGGCCCGGTGCTGCTCAATCAGATCGTCAACATTGAGCAAGGCAGTGGACCGGCGCAGATCAGTCGCATCAATCGCACGCGCAGCGTGACCCTTGACGTAGAACTGTCGGGCACCCAACTCGGGGATCTGGCCGCTCAGGTGGCGAAGCTGCCGTCAATCCAGAATCTGCCGGTCGGCGTACACCAGGTTGTGCAGGGTGATGACGAAATGATGAAGGAACTGTTTGCCGGTTTCGGCACGGCTATGGTCGCCGGGATCCTGGCCATCTATATCGTGCTGGTTCTGCTGTTCAAAGACTTCTTCCAACCGATCACCATCCTGGCTGCGCTCCCGCTGTCATTGGGCGGTGCATTCGTCGGGTTACTGCTGGCGGGCCAGTCGTTCACGATGTCATCCCTGATCGGGTTAATCATGTTGATGGGGATTGCGACCAAAAACTCGATACTGCTGGTCGATTATGCGATCGAGTCACGTCGCGGCCATTACGGTCCGAATGGCGAAGTGCTCAATAAACCCATGAGCCGAACGGAAGCGCTGATTGATGCCTGCCACAAACGTTCCCGCCCCGTCATCATGACCACGTTAGCGATGGGGGCAGGTATGTTGCCTGTGGCTCTGGGTTTCGGCAGTGCCGACCCCAGCTTCCGCAGCCCGATGGCGGTGGCCGTCATCGGAGGATTGATTACATCCACCGTGCTGAGCCTGCTGGTTATCCCTGTCGTTTATACCCTGATTGACGATCTTGAAAACTGGCTGCGCAAGTTGCCTAGCCTGCTGGCACGCAGCAAGAATCTGAGTGGTAGGAAAAAAGCCGGGTTTTCCATGCTTTTCGTGGTTCTGCTGTATTGGCTTGCCTTCCCTGTCATTCCGTTCCTCGACATCCCCTACAAGATTGTCGTTATCTCTACGCTTGTTGTGGTCGGTGAAACCTTGTTTGTCATTGCCATCGCCCTGCTGGGCAAAGAGTATTGGGGCCAGATCAAACACTGGTTACGGCAGAAGGTCTTTAAGCGAAAAGGCTAAGCGCTGATAACGGTTCGCGGTGGCGAAAAGCGTTTTGCCGCCGCCGCTCCCCCATCAACTTCCCTCCCACGCCGAAGGCCGATTCTCGCTGCGCCACTTCTCGCCTGCCGCCGTCCCCGGCGCCGGCGGTTTTAATCCGTCAATCGTCCACAGCGAGAACGGCGTTTCGTCCACGTGCAGTTCCCAGCGCAACCCGCGGGCGGCGATGTAGGGTTGCAGGATGCGGGAGCAGGCCGCCAGGAATTGCTGCTGCTCTGCGTCGTTGTCCATGGCGCGCGCGATATGATCGATGGTCACCCGCACGAAATCATCGGCCGGTTCGCCGCCGAGATAGGCCGAACCAGACGGCAGCGCATGGAAGAAGACGTTGACGTAAAAGCGCGGCAAAAAGTCCTGGTACAGGGCGGTGACCTTCTGCGCAATCGCGCGTTTATCGGCGGCGCTGAAGGCCGGCTCCGGGTGGTAAATCTGCCACAGTGGCATCGCGTTGTCTCCTAGGGTTTCCGGCCGGCGCTCAGGCCATCAGCCGCTGTTAATGATAAACTCCAATAATAAGAGTAATAACTCCAATTATTGAAGTTATCAAGCCGTGGCGATAGCATTCTCGGCAATCAGGCGGCAAGCGGAGGTTAAGCAACGTGAAAGCAAAAGGGTTTGAAGGCATGACGTGCTCGGTGGCGCACGTGCTGTCGGCATTGGGCGATCGCTGGGGCGCTATTCTCATGCGCGATCTGCTGCTGGGGCTCTCGCGCTATGACGATCTGCGCCACTCGACCGGCATCACCAACAATACGCTGGCCGATCGGCTCAAGGCCCTGGAAAGCCACGGCCTTATCGAAAAGCGGCAATACCAAACGCGCCCCGCTCGTTATGAGTATCTGCCGACGGAGAAGGGAAAAGATCTCGGGCTGCTGGTGATGGCGATGATTCAGATTGGCGACAAATGGAATCTGTCCGAGCTGGCCGGGCCGCCGCTGCGCGTGGTTGACCGCGTAACCGGCCAGCCTGCCACCCTGCGCGCGGTGGATGCCGTGACCGGCGAATCGCTGCCGGCGCAAAACCTGGCGCTGGCGGCCGGGCCGGGCGCCGACGAAATGACGCAATGGCGGCTGGCCGTCGGCAAAACCCGCTAACGGTGCGCTACAACAGCGCTATCATCTTCAGTAGTTCAACCCGATTGCGGATGCCGAACTTTTTGCCGGCGTTATTGAGGTGCGAATAAACGGTTTTCGGGTGCAGGTTAAGCCGCCGAGCGGTCAGGCGGATATCTTCGGTGCGGGCGGTTTCACACAGCACCGCCGCTTCGCCAGGCGTGATCGCCGCCGCCCGCTGCCGGTTCACCACGTGCCGTTCGCTCGTCTCCTGGCGGGCCAGCGTTGCGCAGGTCTCTCGCACCACCTGTAGCGCTTCCCGTTTGTGCAAAATCGCATCCGGCTGCGCCGCCGCGATAAATGCCAGGATCAGCGGCGAAGTCTTATCGACGAAGAACAATATCCGGACATTTTTATATTCAGCGCGGCAAAGGTGAATAAACGTCAAATAGGCTTCGAATCGATAAATTTCATGGGGAAAATCCATGATAATTAAATCAGGCACCGGGCTTATATTTTTAACGATGTTAATATTGGGCGAAGATAAGGTTATCACCCCACCGCCTAATAATGTTTTCATGCCCAACCGGCACAGCGGCGAACCGTCGATATAAATCACTCTCACTTTAATTCTCCTTATCAGCATGGACGCATGCTTCCACACCTCAGGCGGCTTGTCGCTGCTCTTTTTTGGGGTAATTTGTCTGCAAAGCACACCGATATAAAACATCTTGATAACATGTTTTTCAAATAATCACGCAACAGCCAGCGCGTTGATTAATACGCAAAAAAGGCATGAATGTTTCAAATTATTTCATCCACAAAAACTGACAACCCAATTAAAACGCAACGTAATGATATAGATCTATTTTCTATTTCTCAGGACATAAGCATAAATGAAAGAAAATGTAACAATCAACACCTTCGCCTTATTGTCTTATTCAAAACATCTATAGGGAAAATTCTTAGTTTGCTAGGATGAAAATCCATGTTTGCCGACGCGTTTAAAAAACAATTGCGCAACATGATTAACCAACAACCGCACGACAGTAATTTATTACTGCCAGGAAAGCTTTTCTCCAAAGTAAATTAAAGGGCATTTCACATGAATGTTAAATTAGTCGCATTATCCATGCTGGCTCTCTCCGGCGCCTGTGCGGCCGCTTCGTCCAATACGGTGCAATTTAAAGGCGAAGTCAGCACGCAAACCTGTTCGGTGAATATTAACGGCAATCAATCCAACCCGGTTGTTCTGCTGCCGACCATCGCCGCCAGCCAGCTCGCCACCAAAGGCGCCACCGCCGGCGACACCACCTTTACCGTTAACGTCACGGGCTGTGCGGCGGCAACCAGCGATACGGCGATCAAAACCGTGCTGGCGGGCAACAACCCGACAGTTAACGGCAACCTGGGCAACGCGGGCGATGCGGCCAAAGTGTCCATTCAACTGCTGGACAGCGACGCCACCACGCCGCTGTCGTTCGCCAGCGGTTCGACCGTCACTACCTCTGCGATGACGCTGGCGAAAGACGCCACCTCCACCTCGCAGAACCTGGTGGCCCGCTACTACGCGGAAGACACCGGTGTGGCGGCCGGTTCGGTGATCGCCACCGCACAGTTCGCCATTAGCTATAAATAAGCCGGCGTCAGGCGCCATACCTGTTGATGCCAGCGCCGCCCTTAGCCGGGCGGCGCTGAATGACTCGCTCCCTTTATCGGTTCACGTTTATGCCGCAGATAACCCGCTCCGCCCGCCGATGGGCCGCCCTGTCGCTTTGCCTGATAAATTTTGCCGCTACCCACGCGTCGGCCAGCGTGACGCTGCTCGGCAACCGCGTGATCTACCCCGCCGAGGCACGGGAAAAAACGCTGCAGTTCACCAACGACGACGGCACCCCGGCGCTGATGCAAATCTGGCTCGACATCAATAACCCCAAATCCACGCCGGAAAACGCCGATGCGCCCTTTGTCGCCTCGCCGCAAATCTTCCGCATGAATCCGCACAGCGGGCAGATGGTGCGGCTGTCGTTCGTCGGCCAGCCGCTGCCGCGCGATCGCGAATCGCTGTTCTACCTCAACTTCCTGCAGGTGCCCGCGGTGCGCCAGACGGACAGCGACAAGAACAAACTGCTGCTGGTGGTCACCAATCGGCTGAAGGTGTTCTATCGCCCCGCCGGGCTGGCCGGTGACGCCAACCACGTTATCGATCGGCTCAGCCTGCGCCAGGCCGGCAACGCGCTGCACGTCGACAACCCGACCGGCTACTACGCCAACGTCAGCCAGGCCGCGATCCTCAGCGGCGCGAAACGCACCGTGATCCCGCAGGCGGATCTGATCCCGCCGTTTTCGCAGGCCAGCTGGCCGGTGAACGGGGAGGTGCGGCAGGTCGCACTGCGCGTCATCAATGACTATGGGGTGGAAATCACACGCACCCTGAACGTCGCGCGCTGAAACCAGACAGGGAGGTTTTCATGTTCGATGCTCGCAAGGCGACGCCGCTGCCCGCACGCTGGTATTGCGCGCTGCTGGCGCTGCCGCTGGGCTGCGCCGCCGCCGATGGCTACACCTTCGATCCCGCGCTGCTACGCGGCAGCGTGCTGAGCAACAGCGCCCTGAGTCAATTCAACCAACAGGACGCCGTCGCCCCCGGCAGCTATCAGATCGATCTGTACCTCAACGGCCAGTTTCTCGAGCGCGATCAAATTCGCTTCGTGCGTGAAGGCAAGCAGGTACTACCCTGTTTCGATCGGCCGCAGCTGACGCGCTTCGGGCTGAAAAATCCGCCGATGCCCCAAACAGCATGCCTGCTACCCGGCCGGGATTTGAAGGACATTACGGTGAACGCCGATATCTCGCGGCTGCGGCTGGATCTGAGCATTCCGCAGGCGCTGTTGAACGGCCAGCCGCGCGGCAGCGTCAATCCCGCCAGCCTGGACAGCGGCGAATCGATGGCCTTCGTCAATTACAACCTCAACCAGTACCACGTCAGCTACCGACAGGGGCAAACCCGCGATCTCGACTCGACCTACGCCAACCTGAACGGCGGGTTCAACCTCGGGCTATGGCGCTACCGCCAGCAGTCCAGCTACCGCTACGATCGGGAGTTCGGCGGCCACCTGGACACCAGCCGCCGCTACGTGCAGCGCGCGATCTTGCCCTGGCGCAGCGAAATGCTGTTGGGCGAAGGCTTTACCGACGGGCACTTCTTCTCCGGCCTGGGCTTTCGCGGCATTCAGCTCAGTTCGGACGACCGCATGCTGCCGGATTCACAGCGCGGCTATGCGCCGGTGGTGCGCGGCGTGGCAAAAAGTAATGCGCGAGTGACGGTGCTGCAGGGCAAAAGCACGCTGTATGAAACCACCGTCGCGCCGGGGCCGTTCGCCATCAACGATCTGTACGCCACCAACTACGCCGGCGATCTCACCGTGGTGGTGACCGAAGCCGACGGCAGCGTCAGCACCTTCACCGTGCCGTTCGCCGCGGTGCCGGAATCCATCCGCCCCGGCCAGTCTCGCTACTCCGCGATCGTCGGCCGTTCCCGCTACGTCGGCGACAACGATCTGTTCAGCGAAGTGACCTGGCAGCACGGCCTGACCAACGCCCTGACCTTCAACTTCGGCAACCAGCTGGCGGACGGCTACCAAGCGATGATGCTGGGCGGCGTGTACAGCAGCTGGCTGGGCGCCTTCGGCATGGATACCACCTATTCCCACGCCAGCCTGCCGGACGGCGGCGCCTCCGGCTGGATGCTGCACCTCTCATACAGCCGAACCTTCAGCCCGACGGACACCACCTTATCCATCGCCGGCTACCGCTACTCTACCGAAGGCTTTCGCGATCTCAGCGACGTGCTCGGCGTACGTCGCGCCGCCACTACCGGCCAAAACTGGCAGTCCGACTCCTACCGCCAACGTTCGCGTTTCGAGGTCGCCGTCAATCAGGGGATGGGGGCATTCGGCAGCCTGACGATGTCCGGCTCGACCCAGGACTACCGCGATCAGCGCGGCCGCGATAATCAGCTCCAACTGGGCTGGGGAAAAACCTTCGGCAACGGCGTGGCGCTTAACCTCTCCGTCACGCGCACCCGCAGCCTGGGCGACAGCAACGGCGACTACCGCGGCTACGGGCCGCTGGACAACGTCTACAGTGCGCCGCTGGCGCAGAACACGCAGACCGTCACCGCCCTGTCGCTGAGCTTCCCGCTCGGACGTTCATCATCCGCCCCCAGCGTCTCGCTGTTGGCCAACCACAGCCAGGGTCAGGGCGGCAACTATCAGGCTGCTCTGTCGGGCAGCGTCGGCGACGAGCAGCCGGTCAGCTACGGCCTGAACTTCACCACCGACGACGATCGTCAACAAAGCATCTGGGGCGGCAACCTGCAAACCCGCCTGCCTTACGCCAACGTCACCGGCTCGTTCTCCACCGCGCGCCAGTACCGACAAGGCTCACTGTCGCTGCAGGGCGCCGTGGTAGCGCACCGCGGCGGCGTGACATTAGGGCCGTATGTCGGCGATACCTTCGCCCTGATCGAGGCGCCCGGCGCCAGCGGCGCACGGGTGATGGACGGCCAAGGGGCGCGTGTCGATCGCTTCGGCTACGCCCTGGCGCCGTCGCTAGTGCCCTATCACTACAACACCGTCGCGCTGAACCCCGAGGGCATGAACGACAAAGCGGAACTGGAAGACGGCCAGCGCCGCGTGGCCCCGTACGCCGGCGCCACGGTGCGCCTGCGCTTCAACACCGTGCGCGGCCAGGCGCTGCTGATCACCGCGCAGCGGCCCGATAACGCACCGATCCCGATGGGCGCCAACGTCCTTGACGCGGCAGGCAACAGCGTGGGCATGGTCGGCCAGGCCAATCAGGTGTATCTGCGCAGCGACCGGAATGCCGGTGTGCTGACGCTGAACTGGGGCGACGCGCCCAGCCAACAGTGCATGCTGCATTACCGCTTGCCCGCCGGGGAAGACGGACCGATTCAGCGGCTCAGCGCTCCGTGCCGCTAACCCGTTTAACTTATCTCAGGAGAGACGATGAAACGCATTTCTTATCTGGTCGCCGCCCCGGCGCTGTTCGCCCTGTCGCTGTTCGGCGCGCCCGCGGCGCTGGCGCAATGCACGCGCGTCGCCCCCTGGATCGACTCTGGCTGCGATCCTTGCGGGGTGGGCACGGCGCTGGGTCGGGTCAACCTGACCAGCACCTATCTGCAGCCCGTCGGCACGCCGCTGGGCACCAGCGTGTTCGATCTGACCTCCGGCACCCGCTATCCCGACCCAAACAAGGTGCTGTATGAATGCGATGCCGGCGATGTTGGGCAAATTTATGAAGTCTTCGCCACCAACGGCGACGATCGCGTCGGCGGCTATTACGATCTGGGCGCCAGGGACGGCAACCCCAACTACTACGCCACCTATTTCCCCTACGTCGGCATCCGTCTGACCCACCTGGATTCCGGCAAGGTTTTTACCCGCTACTGGCAGTCGGCGCCGATTACCCGCTACGCCACCGTCGGCAGCAAAATTCAGATCCGGGTGAAAGACTTCAGCGCCATCCGTGCCGACTTGATCCGCATCAGTTCGCTGCCGGGTGCGGGCGCCAGCAACTACTGTGGCTACAGCGCCGGCAACCCGCTAGTGGGCATGGCCTCGACCACCGGCAATTCGAACTATACCTGCACGCAGCCGAACGGCTATGTCACCTTTCAGGGGCCCGGCATCGCCTCGGATCCTATCGGCAGCGACTCCGCCACCAACTACGCCACCTGGGGCACCGGGCGCTGGAACGCGATGGGCATGGGCACCGCACCGATCTCCTCATTGACCTATACCGCCACCTGCGTGGCGCGCAACGTCACGCCGCTGGTGATCCTGCCGACCCTCTCCGTCAGCCAGCTGACCGCCGGGCAAACCTCACAGGCGCAGTTCACTCTCAATATCGAATGTGACAACGCCGCCGTGTCCGGCGTCAGCAGCAACAATACCGCCCTCGGCCTGCAGGTGCCGTATGAAAGCTATGTCGCGGCGCAGCGGCTCGGGTTAGTCAGCGCCAACGGCGGCGTGAGCTACCTGCTCTCCAGCGGCTACGGCACCGACAGCAGCGTCGCCACCGGCGTGGGTATCGCGCTCGCCAACGCCGGCAACGGCGCGCCGATGAACTTCGTCGGCTGGGCGCGCTGCAGCGCCGGGCAATGCCCGCAAGGTAATGACGCCGGCTGGTACCCAGTGCTTAACGGCGCCAGCGGCGGGGGCAGCACCGCGGCGGGGTTTACCCACTACACCACCCAACTCACTGCCACGCTCGCCCGGCTGCCCGGGCAGACCGTCACCGCGGGCAAAGTGGACGCCAGGGCCTACGTCTGGGTTAAGGTGCAATGATGAGAAAGAAATATCTGACGATGGGATGCGCCCTGTTGCTGACGCTGGCGACCATGGGCGCGCAGGCGGGCATCATCGCCTCCGCCACGCGGGTGATCTTTCACGAGGGCGAGACGGAAAAAACCCTGATGCTGCTCAACACCAACGGCTATCCGATCGTAGCGCAAACCTGGGTCGATAACGGCGACGTCAACGCCGCCCCCGAACTGTCCCGTGCGCCGTTTGTCACCCTGCCCAGCGTATTCGCCCTGCCGCCTTCCGCGCTGAAAGGGCTGCGGATCCTGTTTGCCGGCGCGAGCCTGCCCACCGACAGGGAGTCGGTGTTCTGGCTTAACCTGTATGAGATCCCGCCCAGCCGGCCGATCACGCCGCCGCAGGCGTCGCGCGTGACGATGGCGATGAACACGCAGATGAAAATCTTCTACCGCCCCAAAGCGCTGAAGGGTAACGCCGACAACGCGGCCGAGGCCGTTTCGTTCACGCTGCAAAAATCACCGCGTGGCTATCTGCTGCGCTGTCACAACCGGTCGGCGTTTTATCTCTCCTTCGCTCGCATCGCCGTGCAAACCGACAGGCGCGATGCCCCGGTGCGGCAAGAAAGCGACATGATGACCGCGCCATTCAGCACGCGGGATTATCACCTCGACGGCGTTGCGGCGTCGGGGCTCCCCTCTCAGATCACCGTTCAGGCCACCCTCATCAACGACCAAGGCCAACAGATCGTCAAGTCATACACAGCAAACCCATAACGATAAAAAGCAGCACATTTTTTTTAAGTACAGGAAATAGGGAAAATGAGTCTAAGCAGATTCCAGCTACAGTTTCACCTGGAGAAACAGGCCAACATCATCAGGCAGTCACCGGCGTTTCACGCCGCCATCGTCAAACACGGGGAGTTATTAAAAGAGACCTACAAGAAACATCCGCTGTTTTATAAAATCATCTTCAGGAACAGCCGGTTCATCATTTGCTCCACTATCCTGTCCATTTATTACCACCAGCCCGCCGCCGGGCTGAAAGACATCAAAGCCTTTTTTAAAGGGAAAAATTTGATCAGCGAGAACTCCCTGGACTCCTTTCTGTTTTTTTTGCGGGTCGGCCGTAGACTGGAGGTCAAACCCTGCGAACATGACAAACGCCAGCTGCGCTATAAACCTACGCCGCACGCGCTGGCGGAAACCCAGGCGCTGATCGCCTCAATGGCGTTGCCCTATCAGGCGCTGGCGCCACAGATGCCCATCGCGACGCTGCTGGCGGCGCCCGACTTTCTGCCCACCTTTTTCGCCGCCTACGGGCAGCTGATGCTCAAGGAGATCTACCTGATCGATCTGGTGCCGCAATCCGGACTGTTTATCAGCAAGGACGCCGGCCACATGGTGCTGCTGATGCTGCATATCGAAAGCATCCGGCAGGACTCCCCCTTTCTGCTGCTCTCCTCGGCGAAAATCGCCAAGTCGTGCTCCGTCTCACGCGCGCACGTGAATCGCATTCTGCAGGCGGCGGAAAAATCCGGCCTGCTGACCACCACCAATAACGTGGTGATCGAACTCAACAGCTCGTTCTTTATCATGGCGGAGCGCTACTTCAGCCTCTATTTCGCGATGGTCGAATGCGGGCTTGAATGGGTTTGGCAAAACTGGCAAGAAGGCCAGACAGCAAAACCGTAAGTTGACGCCAAGACTAAATCGTCACATGCCAAGAGGTGAAATACTCACAAGACAGGCAATACAGTGTAAAAATCATCCTATAGAGAAATAGCGGTTCTACCTTATAAGAACCGCTATAAAGCCTCAATATGCTCTTATTCTCAAAGCATCGGCAGTTTCAATCCAAACCTTTTCGCGGCAGCAACGGCTTGCTCATAGCCAGCATCGGCATGGCGCATCACGCCGGAACCGCAGTCGTTGACCAACACCCGAGCAAGCCGCCGGTCAGCCTCCTCACTGCCATCGCACACGATCACCATTCCCGAATGCTGCGAATATCCCATCCCCACACCGCCACCATGATGCAAACTCACCCAGGTAGCGCCGCCCGCAGTATTGAGCAATGCATTCAGCAACGGCCAATCGGAAACGGCATCGGTTCCATCCTTCATGCTTTCGGTTTCACGATTGGGGCTGGCGACGGAGCCAGTATCCAGATGATCTCGGCCGATAACAACCGGCGCGCTAAGCTCCCCTCTACGCACCATCTCGTTGAAAGCCAGGCCTGCCAGATGACGCTCGCCCAACCCCAACCAACAGATACGCGCCGGCAATCCCTGGAAAGCAATGCGCTCACGCGCCATATCCAGCCAACGATGGATATGCTGGTTTTCAGGAAACAGCGCTTTAACCTTGGCGTCCGTTTTGTAGATATCTTCCGGATCGCCAGATAACGCCACCCAGCGAAACGGCCCTTTGCCCTCGCAAAACAGGGGGCGAATATAAGCCGGTACGAAGCCAGGAAAATCGAAAGCATTTTCCACGCCCATATCGCGTGCGACCTGGCGAATATTGTTACCGTAATCAACAGCCGGCACACCCATGTCAACGAAATCAAGCATTGCCTGCACATGAATGGCGCAGCTAGCGGCTGCGGCGTCAGCCAACCTGGCATGCTGCCCCGGATCGCGTTGCGCTGCTTTCCACTGCGCCACGCTCCATCCCACCGGCAAATAACCGTGGATCAGGTCGTGCGCAGACGTCTGATCGGTAACCAGATCGGGTCGGATACCGCCTGCATGCGCGCGTTTGACCAGTTCAGGTAACACCTCTGCGGCATTGCCTAGCAGGCCTATAGAAACCGCCTGTCCGGCCGCCGTGTGCTCCTTGATCAAGGCGATAGCTTCATCCAGATCTTTTGCCTGTTTATCGAGATAGCGCGTACGCAAACGAAAATCCAGGCTACTCTGCTGACACTCTATATTCAACGAAACCGCGCCGGCCAATGTCGCTGCTAACGGTTGCGCCCCGCCCATCCCCCCCAGCCCGGCGGTGAGGATCCAGCGTCCGGTCAGATCCCCGCCATAGTGCTGGCGGCCCGCTTCGGCAAACGTTTCAAACGTACCCTGCACAATGCCCTGGCTACCGATGTAGATCCAACTACCGGCAGTCATTTGCCCGTACATGAACAATCCCTTGCGATCAAGCTCGCTGAAGTGTTCCCAATTGGCCCACTGTGGAACCAAATTAGAATTGGCGATTAACACTCGGGGAGCATCAGTATGGGTGCGGAATACTCCAACCGGTTTTCCGGATTGAACCAACAGAGTTTCGTCTTCATTGAGCTCTTTAAGTGAGGCCAAAATCTGATCGTAACATTGCCAATTGCGCGCAGCGCGACCGATACCGCCATACACAACCAGCCCTTGCGGGTTTTCGGCGACGTCGGGATCCAGATTATTTTGAATCATGCGATAGGCCGCCTCGGTCAGCCAATTTTTGCAGGTCAATTCGTTGCCCCTAGGGGCACAAATATTCCGGGTGGAATCGAAACGAGGATCGAGAGTATTCGTCATGGTTTGTCTCCTTCAACATGACAGACATCATGGTTCGCCAGCCTGGTCAGGCAGGCTACAGAAAGGCGTACCGCTCACATTAAAACGCCCGTTGAAAACGCCGCCGAGAGCTAAAAGGAACCGTACAATCAACGACGCATTTATTGACGAGCCCATTCGCATCACTCCCGCCATAAAGCGGCAATTGCGAGGGGTCAAGGGAAGTGCCGGGCAGCAAAGCGCAGACGTGAATATCGTGTTCAAGTCGGGCGCGCGTACTCATAGCCCAGAGGACATCACGCTCCGAATAAGGGTCAACATCCTCATCCACCAGTAACACATTTTTGAGTGATGGCACCTCGCCGAGCAATCTCTTAGCTGCGTCGATAACGCGCAGGTCATCACCGCAAGCGCGTTTAGCGACTTGCAATACGGTAAACAAGTGACCGCCGCCGGAAGGCAGAGCCGCGACGCGACAAAACAGCCTCTCAAGTCCCTCTGTTTTTAGTCGGGCGAGCAGCGAACACTCTTGGCCTAAACCAAGTAAAATGGATTGCTCCACACCAGGACCCGACAGCGTCTGATATATCGCCCCGGCGCGGTGACTTACCGCCTGAACCTCCAGTGTTGTGGCCATACCACATGGCGAGCGATAACCCAGATACTCAGTAAGGTAAAACCGGCCACCTCCGCTGTCTCCGGTTCTTTTTCCGCACCCAACATCCCTTCTATAACGATCTCGGCATGGTCGATATATCGCCCCGTATTGGCGTAACATGGCGCAACCTCCACCGCATTGCTGCGCAGAGCCCCCGCAACGCCTAACTCGTCGCTACCGTAAGAAAGACAAGGCCGAGTCAATACCGAAGCCAGATAAATGGCAGGATCAAGCCCGATATTGACGGAAATAGGCAGTTGCTCTCCGCGCGCCAGATGTGTCGAAAGCATACGTTGCAAGTGACCACGAGAGTCAATCGCCACCACTACCGAATCCTCTTTGAAGGTAATTCGGTGGTAAGAACAATTCGCGGCTCCGGTTCGATTATCGCGTGCATAGATCAACCCCAACGTCACCGTCGGCCCAGGATCATCTTGCAGATAACGTAGGATCGGCAACAAAGCCAGGATTTCAGCAGGCTTACGCACGTTGTGAAAGTTGCGTTCCTCCCCGCCCAGTAATCTGGGCGCTATCGGCCTACTCGCCGCCTGCAGCAACAACTGAGCATTTGATATGTCTGCGGAATAACGTCCGAAGGGATCCAAAAACAACCTACAACGGCGACGATTGCCAAACATCCCCATCAAAACGGGAAACTCGCCCCGTGTAGGTCGTCGATAAAGCCGTAACGGTTGCTCATCGGCAAACCAGGAACCGCCAGGCTGGCGATAGGCATCGAGAAAATCTTCAATCATCTCCACCTCGGGAGAAATCGATCTCTCCACCGGGGTAATCTCATCCCCTGCTTGCCGCAACAACGCCAAGGCAGAGCGCAAGTCATTAGGCAATAGCATTTGACTCCTCCCTCATCCCATCCGGGAAGTACAGCGAGAAGCCAAGACGATCCCCAACGCAGACAGCAGCGCCGCCATGCCAGCCAACGCAATAGACAACGTGTAACTCTGATACAGGTCATACAGCCAACCGGCGGCGCTACCCCCGCCAACGGCGGCGATCCCCACGGCGATATACAATGCCCCCAGAATGGCGCCCAGATTGGCGGTGCCGAACCATGTACTGGCCACTGCCGGGTACAGCGCAATACAGCCGCCGTTGGCCGCGCCGAACAGCAGCGCGAAAATCGCCAGCGCGGTAAAGCTGTGCGCCACACTCCAAAAACCGCATAACAGGGCCAAACTCAACGTGACGATAACCAAAAAACGCCGCGCGCCCATACGGTCGCCTATCCGCCCCAAAACCAGACGGCCGCCGATATTGCCCACGCCGATCAAACCGATGAGCAGATTGGCCTGCGTTGCATTTAGCCCCTGTTGTTGTGCATAAGGATTAATATGAACCAACGCCAGGAACAGTCCGATAGAGCCGAAAAATATCGCGATAAAAAACCACCAAAACTGAGCCTGTCTCGCCGCTTCTCGCAACGTAACGCTACCGTTAAACGCGGAACCCGGTATTGATGCCACCTCTACGGGACGAAGCCCATCGGGATATTCTCCCACGTCCTCTGGCCTGCCTCGCAAGACGAAGGCGGCAGATAATCCCAGCGCAGCGATAGCGACGGCGTAAACTTGTAGGGTGCTTTGCCAGGACAAATGCTGCATCAACCCACCAGCCACCATCGGCCCCACCAGCGTTCCCAAACCGGTGCCAGCCAGCGCTAAGCCGGAAGCCGAACTTCGATGAACGACGAACCAGCGTTGAATGGTTGAAACCGCCGGCACGTAAACCAACCCGACTCCCCCGCCAACCAACAGGCAAAACGTGAACAAAAACGCCGTCAGTGTCGACGCCAGCAGGCTACTGCCCAAAAAGCCTAGGGAAAGCAGTAAAATACCGATGCCGGTTACCGTCCTTACTGAAGTACGATCGCTCCAGGCACCGGAAAATACGCCGACGACGTAGTAAATTAACGCCGTCAACGAGAATATTGAGGCGGTAGAGAAACGCCCCGCGTCAAAATTCGCCTGTAATGCAGTAAAAAATGCGCCAAATGAATAGGCCGCACCGAAAATAACCGCCAGCAAAAGATGAACGGCGCCTACCATGTACCAACCGCGGAATTTCCTTTCCTTGATCATCACAGCCTCCTTTTTATTTAATAATTGACGCCGACAACGACCGAATGCTCGCCGCTCACATCCACTTCAATAAGCGATTGCACCGAGATCCCCGTCGCCTCGAACACGCGCCTGGCTCCACCATAATTGCGTTTTTCCACCACGCATAAGATGCCTGATACATCAGCCCCTGCTTTCCGCACTGCACAAACCAACCCCACCAATGTTCCGCCAGTGCTGATGAGATCGTCCACGATATAAACGTTATCGCCGGGCTCCACGCCGTTCAAAAAGAGGCTGCCGCCGGTATATTCGCAATCGAAATCAACCTGAACCTGTCCTTCAAGACCGGATGGGTACCAGCGGGCAATGCCGTATGGCAGGCCTGAAAGCAGCGAAACGGCAGCCAATAAACCGCCTCCTTTGTCTTCTTCCCCCACCAACTTGGTACCAGGTGGAAATTGCGCCGCATCGCAGACTCGCCTGGCTGCTTCACGCAAGAGTTCAGCCGGGGTTGCCGGGATCTGTTCCGTCAGAGCATTCAGCAGAAATCGCCGCCCTTGAATCTCCACCAAAGGCTGCCGATCAAAAGACGCCTTGAGGATGTCCTCTTGCCCACTCTCAGCCGGCACCTGCACGCGAAGGCGATCGGCATCGGCGACAGCGTCAAAAAAGGTTTGGAGTCGCACAGGGTCCTTACGGCGCGCGGACCGGGAGACGCCAGAACAGACATCAATGGCCGTGGGGAAGCAGTGCTGAATCAGATGGCTGACATTGCCGGTATGCAGTCCGCCCGCAACAATTACCGGCCGCACAAATGTTTTGTTTTTCAACAAACTCCAATCGAATGGCTTTCCAGAACCGCCGCTCAGCCCCTCGACCTGTGTGTCCAATAGGTATGCACTAACCTGATAGTCGTTTATCCTGTCCAGAGCCAAAGTGCTTTCGAGATGGAAACTTTTAATGACCGGGACATCAAATGCCTGGCAATACTCATTCGTTTCGTCACCCTGAAGCTGAATCGCTGCCAGGCCGCAATAACATATAATGTTTTGCACCCATTCCCTGGGTTCATTGACAAACACGCCGACCACCTGAGTAAAAGGCGGCAATCGTTCAATGATCGAACGGGCTTCGTCGGGCGAAACCTGGCGTGGACTTTGTGAAAAAATGAACCCCAATGCATTGGCCCCCGCGTTTAATGCCGCCAGAGCATCCTCATGGTGTGTGATGCCGCAGACTTTTACTCTCGTTCTCATTCATCGTCTCCTTGAATCGTTTAAGAACCTGATACGCCCGCCCGTTATCCAATACTTGCCGTACGAGTTTCGCCGCCTCGCCAAAGGAGTGCGTTTTTCCAGCCAACACCAGCGCCGTCGCTGCGCTCACTATAGTCGCGTTGCGATGGGCACCCCGCTCGCCGTTAAGCACTGCCAGGCAGATTTTCGCGTTACGCTCCGCAGACCCCCCTCGCAGCGCCCGTAATTCACAGGCTGGAACTTCAAAATCATCCGGTTGCACAGAAAACCGACTTACGCATCCATCACTTACACACAGGACCTGGGTTTCTCCCAGGCAGCTGACTTCATCCAAATCTCCTGCACCATGTACGATAAAAGCCGTCACCCCGCCCAACCTCACCAGCGCCTCAGCCATGGGATACAAAAGCGAAGCATGCGCAACGCCTATCAGTTGGTGCGTCACGTTAACGGGATGAACCAGCGGCCCACTCAGATTAAACAGGCTACGAACCCCCAAAGCTCGCCGTACGACAGTCAGCCGTTCAGGAAACGCATACCAAGACGAAGTAGAGAGAAACGCGAAGTTGCTCGTTGCCAACGACCGCCGCAGCCATGCTTCATCACCCTTGCGCGAAACATCAATTCCCAATGCCGACATCATATCGCTGCTGCCGCTGACGCTGGTTACGCGACTATTTCCATGCTTGATCACTGGCACACCGGCCGCGGCCACAACCAAGGCTGCCGTGGTGGAAATATTGAAGGTCCCGCTCCGGTCTCCTCCGGTACCACCGATATTCAACGTAAGCGGCAAACCGCTTACCAATGGCCGGCAACGTGCCGCTATTGCGTCAACCGCACCGGCGATCTCATCAGCGGACTCGCCCTTTTGTGCCATAGCGACGAGCAACGCGCCGATCTGCATATCATCCAATTGCTGTCCCAGCATGGCCTGGACCAGATCTCGGGTCTGTTCCCGGCTCAAGCTAAGCCGTTTTTCAACCAAGATTTGCAAGACGTTTCTGAATCTCTCTTCCAGCGGTTTTATCGACAGCGTTGCGTTCATGTTTCCTCCAATCCCACCCGCAAGAGATTCATAACCTCAGTCAAACTCTGAATACTGCCAAATACATAACCGATGTTCTCAAGCGCCGCCTCATGTCGCACTTGACGCGTCCCCGCGACGCACTCGCGCGGCACTATGACGCGATAATCTAATTGCATGGCGTCCTGAGCAGTCGCACGAACACAAACATCCGTGGCAACACCGGTCAGAACGACGGTATCTACCCCCATTCCACGCAGCAGAAGATCCAGGTCGGTGGCGAAGAACGCACTGTAACGGCGTTTGATTAATACCTGATCGCCAACCTGTGGGGATAAGTCTGCGATGATCTCAACGCCACGACTCCCTTCGAGGCAATGAAGTGTCTCGCCGTAGTCAAGCTCCCGGCCGAAGTCCACACGGTTGACGCGGTGACTTTCCTGGGTATAGATCACCGGGATGCCCGCACCGCGCGCAAAGCTCAACAAAACTTGAAGCGACGCGATAATCTCCCGCCCTCCTTCGCAAGGAACAGGACCATCTTCATCCAGAAAGTCGTATTGCATGTCGATCACCAAAACGGCAAATCGACGTGTCCGATTGGGGGGCTGAGTTGCTTTTTGACGTTGCATCTTTCTCTCCATGAATGACCGCACGGTGCCGATATTCGGTCTGGGTCAGGCGAAATACGTCGTGACGATCTCTTGCAATGCGCGATGGCTTTCACGTACGGGTTTCAATTCATCCAAATGATCGAACCCCATGACATGCAACACACCGAATCCGCCAGACAGCGATTGCATTTCTTCTATGCGTTCACGTACCGTCTCCGGCGATCCAAGGAGCCAGCAATGCTTGGCGCAATACTCGACGGTGACTTCACTGTCGGGTACATCCGGGTGATGTTTGAACAAACCAAGCGCCTTGTTGCCGGCGATCATCGGCAAGTAATCCTCACGAAAGTAACGTCCCATTTCGCCTTCGACAGCAAGCCGCCATGCTTGCGCATCTGTGTCGGCGATCAGAATAGGACGACTGACACGCCATGTATCCCTGGCCGGAGGAACCCTTCCATTCAATGCGGCGCCCTCTTCAACAACTTGCCAATGGGTATGGAGATACTGCGGCGTAAAACAAAAGCTGATAGGGATCCAGCCATTACGACCGGCAATCTTCAACGTCGAGGATGAAGGTGAAAGGCCGGTCACGCCTACTGGCGGATGGGGTGATTGATAGGGCTTGAGGTGATAACCGGAGGTTTTATCCCACTGATCCGCCGGCCGACGCGCTGTCCAATACTTACCTTTAAATTCGAATGGCCCATCGCTATTCCAAAATCGCATCATGATCGCTATCGATTCTGCCGTCATCTCCCGATGCACACCCGACTTATGATCTATGTCGAACATGTCGAGATCCAACGTGGTACCGCTGGCGCCAATTCCCACCATTAATCGCCCCTTCGATATATGATCCAGCCAACAAATGCGATGAGCCAACTCGGCTGGATGATGAAACGGCAGCATAAAGGCGCCCGGCGCCAATTTTATGCGCTCAGTCTGCAAAATGGCTTGAGCGATGAGCAAATCTGGAGAAGGGCACGGTTCAGCCGGCATCGTATAATGCTCGCCAATCCAGGCCTCATCAAAACCGATTTTGTCCAAAAACCTCAAGGTATCAAGATCGTGGTAATGCCCATCGTGCAACGAGCGATAACGCGGATGTGCCGGCATTAAAAATGCGCCAAGTTTCATGTTCGATTATCTCCTTGAAGCGTAAAATCCCGATTAGCACGTGATATACGGCAAATTGACATTCAACCCATCAATTTCATTCAAATTAAAAATGAATTAATACTTAGACATTATTAAGTCGTAAAATTAAACACCTGAAAAAGTTAACCACGAAAAGTTAAGATGATTATTGAACATTACTTTCCCCTTAAGTATATAGTTGTATAGACAAGGCAATGGCAACACGAAATTGCTTAATTTGTGATCAATAACAAATTCATAACAATTAGCCATGAAGAAAAAAAGACATTACTGGTTCAAAAAAAGAGGCAACGTGAAGTGTGCAAAAGTGAGACAAAAAATGGCTAACCTTACTGTTAAATAAAGAAAAAACAAACATCCCCGCGTGAATGATTGTGAGAAAGATGAAACATTTCTCCCAACTTGGTTTATTAACATAAGGAAACAACCAAATACAATAATTAGAATGACACGCATTTGTAGTTATATTCCAAGTGAATAATTAAACATAAATGCATTTTTAAATATGATGGATTATATTTTTATTTACGCTTTACTCATTTTATTGAGAAAGGTATATTTACCAAACATCAATATAATAAATATCTCTGGAGAAATATCTTGCAAAATAAACTCACCATCCTCGCGGGCATAGCCACAATTATCGGCACCCTCTTCGCTGGTTATTCTGCCTTTTCATCTTCAACGGAAACACGCAGTCAGTTCGTTAATGGCAGCGCGAATACGACGATTGGTAGTAATAGCGGAAATATCACCATCACTAACACACCGGGTGAAAAGGCGCCTCAGCTAGTGCTGAAGCGGCCGATGCCTTTAATTGCTCAACCCAATATGGGTAACTTGTTGGAACCCACCAAACATATTTGCCAGCTCATCGCCGGCACACAGGTCGCATTGACAGGTAAAAGCGCTGCAATGGACATCGGCAATGCGGAATGGAAAGAAATCTCCATCATTACCGGCGAATGTGCCGGTCAGCGTGGCTGGATCACCTCAACGGCGCTCACCTACCAATAATCGAGTGATATTGCCCCCTTCATTCCGCTATCGGAGCCGACACTCACCGCGCCCGCAATACCCGATCGATCAATCCCCAGGCCGCCGCCTCGTCGGCGGTCATAAAGCGATCGCGATCCAGCGCCCGCTCCACCGCTTCATCACTCAGGCCGCAATGTTGGGCATACAGCCGGATCACCCGCACTTTGGTGCGCTTCATCTCTTCGGCGTGGATCAAGATGTCGGACGCCTGCCCCTGAAAGCCGCCCAGCGGCTGGTGCACGTGCAGGCTGGCGTTGGGCAGAGCCATGCGGTGCCCCGGTTCGCCGGCCATCAGCAGGAATGAGCCCATCGAACGCGCGGTGCCCATGCACAGCGTATGCACCGGCGCGCGGATATACTGCATGGTGTCGTAAATCGCCAGCCCGCTGGTGATCGCCCCACCCGGCGAGTTGATGTACAGGTGGATCGGTTTTTCCGGGTTTTCCGCCTCCAGAAACAGCAACTGGGCACACAGCATTTCGGCCACGTCGTCATTGACCTCACCGTTAAGGAACACGATCCGGTCGCGCAGCAGGCGCGAATAAATATCAAAGGAACGTTCTCCCCGGCTGGTCTGCTCCACCACCATCGGGACGAGCATCATCTTCTCACGCATCGGTGAACTCCTGGGTTGGCAACAAAGAGAAATGTGTTTAACGCGTCAGGCGGCGCGCATCATCATCGTCGGGCCGTCGTTGACGGCGTCGAGCCGGTGGATCACCCGCAACAGGCTGCCGCCGCCGGCATCCGGCACGATCTGCAGGGTGACGACGCTTTCGAGAAACGGCGGCTGGTCGTCGCGCAGGCGATAGCTCACGGCTTCGCCCGGCGTAGTGGCCAACGGCTCGGCCTGCGCCAGATCCCCCGGCGGCAGCCACTGCTCGCGCAGTTCGGGAATACTGAGCGCCCGCCACACTTTTTCCGGCGGCGCCTCGAGCGCATACTCCAATACCAGCCGATCGCGCGGCGGCGGCTCAACCCGTTTATTCATTGATCCATGTCCTTCAGCAAGGTTTGCAGCGCGTCGATGCGCGCTGGCCAGTAGGCGCGGTACTTCGCCAGCCACTGGGCGATCTGCGCCAGCCCGTCCGGGTCGACCTGGTAATTAACGCAGCGCCCCTGCTTCGCCTCACGTATCAGCCCGGCATTGCGCAGCACCGCCAGGTGTTGCGACATCGCCGACTGGCTGATGGTCAGCCCTTCGCGCAGCGCGCTGGCGTTCATGCTGCCGGCGGCAAGTTTGTCGAAGATACCGCGGCGGGTCGGATCGGCCAACGCCTTGAAGATGTCATTTTCGTTCATACAAACACATTAGTATTCACTTATGTATTATGCAAACGCCGGGGCAGGAATTTTTTCCGTGAAACGAGACTCCGCGCCGGAACGCGGAGCCGATAGAAGAGAGATTACAGCGGCTTATTGCAAGCGGGCGTGGTCAACGTGGGTTGCCCGGCCGGCGCCCCTTCCTGCGCTTCCAGCGCGAGGCGCGCCAGCGGCATGTCTTCGTGGTAGCGCGCCTCGGCGTTCAGGGTCTTCGAGTAGCGATTGTACTTCCACCAGGCGTAGCCCAGAAACACCACCAACCCGCCGACATTATAGAACACGATGGTCATGATGCTGGCGCCGGTCGGGAACGTCGAGGCGAAGAAACCGACGGTGAAGATGGCGATCAGCACGCTGACGATGGCGATGCCCTGCAGGCGCGAGCCCATTTTGAAATCGCGCGCCACCCGGTCGTACTTCAGCCGCAGATTCAGGTAGGCCAGCATGATGAACAGCGGCGGCAACATCGAGGCGGCAGCGGTCATGTTGATCAGCGTGTTCATCAAGTCCTGCACGCTGCTGGAACCCAACGTCGGGATCAGCATCAGCGGGATAACGATGAAGAACTGGATCCAGGCCGCGCGCGTCGGCACGCCGTGCCGGTTCAGGCGAATGGTTTTCTCGCCGAAAATGCCCTTCGGGATTTCGGTGAAGAAAATCTTCACCGGCGCCGCCGTCCACATCAACAGCGAACCGAACATGGCGGTGAAGGAAACAATGCCGACAAAGCGGTTCATCAGCACCGTCGGCAGGCCGAAGTGCGCCGACAGGCCTTCGAACACCTGTACCGTACCGCCGGTAAAGTGCAGGTCGGTGCGGTGCACGAACACGTTGATCAGCAGCGAAGACACCGAGTACAGCACGCCGATGAACAGCCCGGAAACGATGATCACCTTAACAAAAGCGCGGCTGCCGCCTTTCACATCGTTCACGTACACCGCCACGGATTCCGCCCCGCCCGCCGCCTGGAAGATCCAGGCGGTAATGCCGAGGAACGCCCAGTTGAAGTTCGGGGTCATCGCCTGCACGTTGATCGGGTCGGCCGGCTCGATGCCGCCCAACACCGCCGCGCCCGCCAAGATGATGTAGGAAAACGTCAGCAGCAGCATCAGCGACGAGGTCACCGAGGTCATCGGCCCCAGCAGTTTTGCGCCGCTGTTAGAGATGTAGGTCGAGAAGGCGAACAGGAAGATGCTGATGATCGCCGTGGTCAGCGGCGTAAATACGTAGTCATAGCCTAAAAACGCGTAAGAGGCGTAGGCGATGACGCGCGGCAGCAGCGCGGTGAAAAAGAACAGGTTCACGAACCAATAGGTGTAGGCGGTGATAAACGCCCAGCGCCCGCCGAGCGCGCTTTTCACCCAGGCATAGACGCCGGCCTCGGAATTGCGGTTGAGCGAGACGAATTCGGCGATGATCAGGCAAAAGGGAATGAAGTAAATGATCGTCGCCACCAGGAACACCGGCGACGAGGCGACCCCGAGCTGAATATTGTTGTTAATCACGTTGTTGAAACTGAACACTGCCGCAAACGTCATCGACAGCAAGCCAAACTTGCCGATGGTGTTTCTGTTCGACGCAGCCATAGAGATTCTCCGAATGGTGTAGGGGACTTCGGTTTGTTGTTATTGTTCGGCGGGCGCGCTATTTATTGACGAAATAGCTGTCTTCCACCGTCACTTTTAAAATGACTTTTTTTATCTTGCCGCTTTCTGTGAAGCGGTGAGCCTGGTGGTTTTCGAAAATCACCACGTTGCCTTTACCGACCCGGCGCCGCTCGCCTTCGCCGCTGAAAAACTCGCGGTCGGTTTCGTCCTGATAGGGCGCCACCGTCGTCAGCGCCCGCTTGTCGGCGACCTCGACGGTCTCTTCCCCGTCGAGGTAATAGTGCACGTCGAAGTAACGGCGGTTGCCCTCCAGCCAGCCGTGCTGCCGGCCGGCGCCGACGCTCAGCCGATACGTCAGCGAGTCGCCGATCGAATGGCATACGTTCGGACTGATGCGATCGACATTGGCGATCGCCTCCATGCAGCGCAGCCACTTCTTGCCGCTGTGATAAATGCGCTGAAATTCCACCAGGGATTCGAGAATGATCATGCGTTTTCCTCCGCAGACTGCGGGTGGTGATGAGCGGGCGTGAAGTCATAACCAGCGAGCGTGGCGCCCTGCGTTTGCCGACCGTCGAACGGCACCAGCGTGAAACCGTAGCTGAACGGCGCCAGATAAACCCGGTGGGTATCCAGCACTTCGGAGCCCCAGGAGTTGGAGCCAAGGCCGAGGATCTGGTCGTCCAGGTTCAGCGTCAGGCAGTCGCTCGGTTCCAGCTCGTTGATGTGTTGGGCCTGGTGCAGCCTCTCGGCGCTGTAGGGCCACAGGCTGAAGTTGATCGGCCGCCGCGGCTGGATGAAGATCCCCTTGCCCGCCGCGTCCTGCAGGCTCAGCCAGCGCACATCCTGCCGGTTGCCGTTGTCCTGCGGGAACGGATAGTGTTCGAACAGCGCGTCGGCGCGCTGCCGGTAGTGGCCGATGAGGTTGGCCCGGCAGCTGTCGCGGTAGTTCTCGCCCGGCCCGCGGCCGTAGTACTCCACCTGCTCGAAACGGCGGCTGATGCCGAAATCGAGACCGATTTTCGGGATAATCTGCCGGAAATCGCCGTAAGGCTCACCGGACAGATCCAGGCTGACGTAGCCCTGCGGTGAGATGCGCCAGCGGTAGGTGCAGCGCATGCCGAAGTCGAACACCGGCGGCGCGATCAGGCTGTGCACCTCGAGCAGCAGATCTTCGCCCTGCCATTGCCGGCTGAGGCGGCGGAAGTGCTGCTGCATGATGGGGAAATGTTGCGGCAGCCAAATCCCCTCATATTCTTGTTTATGGTTATCGATCACCGGTTTGAAGAAGGTGATGTGCGGCGCGCGCCCCACCACGTCTTCACCGTCTACCCGCCACGACAGCAGTTCGCCGCTCAGCAGCGAGAACGCCAGCTGGAACCGGCCGCCGCTGACGATCAGCTGATGATTGTCCTCGCGGCATTGCAGCGCCGGCGCATCGGCCAGCGGCGGAGCCGGCTGCCGCGTCGCCGCCTGGCGCAGATGCTGATAATGCCCCAGCCGCTGGCCGCTCTCGCTGTAACGGGTGGCGCTGTCCTTATGCACCGCCACGTCGATCAGCGTTTCCCCTTGCCCCAGCGCCAACACCGGCAGATGCATGTCTTCGCTCTCGCCCGGCTGCAGATGCGGCAGCTTGAATTCGTAACTTGCCACCTGGCGGCCGTCGGTCTTGACGCTGACCTTCAGCGTGATGTCCGCCAGCGAGCTGAACCAATAGCGGTTTTTCACCCGCAGCACGTCGCCTGCGCCCTCTTCCGCCGTCACCTCCACCGGGCACAGCACCTGCTGGTATTCACGCAGGCCGGGGCCGGGGCGCTGATCCGGGTAGATCAGGCCGTCCATGCAGAAGTTGTAGTTGTTCGGGTAGTCGCCGTAATCGCCGCCGTACTGGTAGCGCTCGCGCCCCTGCTCGTCGTGGCTCAGCAGGCCATGATCGCACCACTCCCAGATGTAGTGCCCCTGCAAACTGGCGTGGCGGTTGAACACCGACTGGTATTCGAACAGCCCGCCGGGGCCATTGCCCATGGCATGGGCGTATTCGCACAGGATGCGCGGTTTGGGGTACGGGTATTCGCCGAAGGCGTTCATCATCGCCACGCGGGAATACATGGTACTGATCACGTCGGTCACTTCGGCGTCGCGATCTTCTTCATAGTGGATCAGGCGAGTCGGATCGAGCGCCTTGCAGCGCCGGGCCATGGCGCGAATGTTGCAGCCGTAGCCGGACTCGTTGCCCAGCGACCAGATGATGATCGACGGGTGGTTTTTCTGCGCCGCCACGTGGCGCTCGATGCGCTCGACGTAGGCGCTCTCCCAGCGCGGATCGTCGGTGATGCGGCTCAGATCGCCGACGTTGGCGAAGCCGTGGCTTTCCAGATCGGTCTCCGCCATCACGAACAGGCCATAGAGATCGCACAGCTCGTAAAAGCGCGGATCGTTGGGGTAATGGGCGGTGCGCACCGAGTTGATGTTGTGCTGCTTCATCAGCACGATATCGCGCTCCACCCGCGCCATATCGACGGCGCGCCCTTTAAGGTGATCGTGATCGTGGCGGTTGACGCCGTGCAGTTTGAAGTAGCGCCCGTTGACGTACATCAGCCCGTCGCGCACCGCGATCTCGCGGAAGCCCACCCGCTGAGGCACCACGCCCAACAGGTTGCCGGCGCCGTCATACAGGCTGAGCAGCAGTTGATACAGGTAGGGATTTTCCGCATTCCACTGCTGCGGGCGGCTGACCGGCAGTTCGAAACGGCAGCTTAGCGCTTGCTCGATGCGCAAATCGTCGCGCCACTGCTCCGCCACGCAGCGATCGCCGTCGAACAGCTGTGCCTGCAGGCGGCAGCCCTCGGCGGCCTGCGATCCGAGATGATGCAGTTCGGCATCGATCGCCAACTGCGCGTCGCAATAGCGCTCATCAAAGGTGGTGACCAACGTCAGGTCGTGAATGTGGGTGGCGCTCTGGCCAATCAGATAGACGTCGCGGAAGATGCCGGCCATCCACCACATGTCCTGATCTTCGATGTAGGTGGAATCGGCCCACTGCATCACCCGCACCGACAGCAAGTTCTCGCCCTGCCGTACATAGGGGCTGATATCGAACTCGGCGCACAGCCGGCTGCCCTTGCTGAAGCCGACATAATGGCCGTTGACGTACACCTCGAAGTAGGTTTCCACGCCGTCGAATTTGATCAGCACTTGCTGATCTTGCCAGCCGGCATCGAGCGTAAAATGGCGCTGATAGGCGCCGGTCGGGTTATTGGTCGGCACGTAAGGCACGTCGATCGGGAACGGGAAGCCCTCGTCGGTGTACTGCAGGTGGCCATGCCCTTCCAGTTGCCACATGCCCGGCACCGCCATATCGCCCCAGTCACTCATCGGCTCGCGGTAAAACGCCGCCGGCACCTGCGCCGGATGCTCGAAGAAGCGAAAGCGCCAGCGGCCGCTCAGCAGCTGGAAGCGTCGGCTGGCGTTGCGATCAAAGCTCAGCGCCTGCCCGGCATCCGCATAGCTGAAGAAGCTCGCGCGCGGCGGCAACCGGTGCTCCGACTGTTTTCCAATGTTTTCCCAATTATTCACGTCACGTCTCCCGACACCTGTGCAATGCGGAAACGATAGTAAATATTTAGTAAAAACTACAGTTGATATTTACCAAATGACGACAGGATCACAATAAATCTCAAATATCTTTTTTTATCATGACGTTAATTTTGGGCGCCAACGCCCCCCGCCGAGGCGGGGACCGGTCAGGCGAGGGTGGTGTCGCGCAGCTGCAACGAGCTGGGAACGAAGATCGACAGCGGGACGGCGCGCTCATCGCGCAGCCGCTCCGCCAGCAGGTTGACGGCCTGTGCGCCCATGGTTTCCGAAGGGATGCGCACCGTGGACAAGGCGGGGAAAATAAAGCGGGCAGTGGGAATGTCGTTGACGCTGATGAGCGCGATCTGCCCCGGCACCTGAATGCCGTGTTCGTGCAGCGCGCGCAGCACGCCGATCGCGATCGAATCGGTCGCCACCAGCAGCGCCGGCGGATAGCCATTCTTGCTCTGCAACATCGCTTTCGCGCACTGATAGCCCGACTGGCTGCTGAAATCGCCGTGGTAGATATCCTGCGCCCGTACCACATTTTGCTGCCGGCCATACTCGACGAACGCCTGCTCGCGCTGGTCGATGCCGGCCGGAGCGTCGCGCCCGCCGATAAAGCCGATGCGCTGATAGCCGCGGCCGATGAAGTAGTCGATCACCTTGCGGCTGATCTTGTACAGGTCGACATTGACGCAGTCGAAACGCTCGTCGTCCACCACGCCGTCGATGAACACCACCGGCGTTTCCTGCTGCCTGATCTGCTCATACAGCGCGGGCTGCGGCCGGCCGATCACCAGCAGGCCGTCGGCCGCCGGCAGCGCCTTGTCGCCGTTGAAGTCGTAACCGGCGCTCAGCGCCACGCCCAGCTTTTCGCACTGCGTTTCGATGCCGTAACGCATCGCCAGGTAATAGGGATCGTTGATCTCCACGCCCTGCGTATAGGTGAACAGCGCGGCGAATTGCAGGCGTTGCCCGCTCTGCCGTTTGGAAGGCGCAATCTTGTATTCGAGGCGCTCCGCCGCTTCCAGGATCTTCTGGCGGGTTTGCGCCTTCACGCTCAGGGTGGGATCGTCATTCAACACGCGCGAAACGGTGGCGACGGACACATTAGCAGCTTCAGCAATTTCCTTCAGTGTGGCCATAGAGTCCCAATGCACAGACGAAAAACGGTAGCTTAATCGGATAGCGCCGCGGCGTACAGCGCCGCCCGCGCCCTCTCCTTCCCAAATCGGGCCAGAGCACGCTCATGCCAGCCGTTGCCGGGCGCCTGCAGCGAAAGATACCCATTTCGTCCGCTGTGATCAAGTTAACGCTTTACTGATTAAAGTGTATTTTTTACTAAATATTTTACTAATATACCTGCCGTTTACCGCTCTCTACGATCGGACTTTTTCTCTTCTCCCAGGGATCCGGGAGCGACCTCGCGTGAGCCGCCGCTCGGCTGACGTTCCGTTCCATCCAACACCAGGCCTATGCCCCATGAAATCACTAAATCATCACGCCCTGTTGCCCTGGTTGCTGCTCGTTAGCGCGCCCGTCTGGGCGGAGCAAGAACCTGTCACCCCGGCGGAGCGCAATCAGCTGCCGCCGCCGTCGTTGCCCGAAACCGCCGCGACCGCCCTGCGCTTTTACGGCGAGCTCGGCATCGGCGGCAGCGTCTATTTGAACGGCGAACATCAGCATCAATACAGCGACGGCACCTATATCGAAGGCGGCCTGGAGATCAAACAGGGCCACTGGTTCGGCCTGATTTACGGCGAAGGCTGGACCGTGCAGGCGGACAGCCAGGGCCATGCCTGGACGCCGGGCCACGGCTGGGGCGGCTTCGAGGGTGGGTTAAACCGCTTTTACGGCGGTTACCGCACCGACGACGGCACCGAGATGATGCTTAGCGTACGCAACGACTCGTCGCTCGACGATCTGCAATGGTGGGGGGACTTCACGCCGGAGTACGGCTACGTGATCCCCAACACCCGCGATCTCAGCTACGCCGCCAAGCTGCAAAATCTGACCGGACGCTTCCGCTACAGTGTGACAGCGGCGCCGGAAAGTCGTATCGACGAGAGCAAGGCGCTGTTGCACTTCGGCAAATACGATCGCTATTCCGACAAGTACACCTACCGGGCGATGATCAACGGTTACACCCAATACGATCTGCAGGACAGTCTGACGTTGCTGAACGGCCTGGAAGTGACGGACGGCCTGGGGCAGCTGTTTTTGCTGGGGCTGCGCGGCAAACACCTGGCCGGCCGCGTCTGGCACCACACCGGCAAAGGCGACAGCGGTGGCCACCCCGGCAGCGAGTCGGGCCTGATGCTCAGCGCGATGACGGAAACCGCCAAAGGGCTGTATCTCTCCACCGCCTACAGCTACGCCCGCCACCGGTTTGATAACGCAGCGGATACCGCCACCTCATACGCCCAGTTTGGCGTCTGGTACGAATACGCCGGCGGCAAACTGGCCACCGCGCTGGACAGCAAGTTCTTTATGCGCAATGACAGCACCGGCGCCAGCAACTCGGTGTTTCTGATGCAATATTTCTATTGGTAACCGTTGAGGCTCCTACGATGAACATGACTCCCCTGACCCCGCTGGCCACTGCCCTCGTGCTGATGCTGACGGGCTGCGCGCCGAAAATGCCCGACGCCCCGCTGGCCGAGCGCTACCCAAACGTGATCGATCGCCACGGTGCGCCGCATTCTATGCTCGACTACGACTTCGACGATCACCAGCGCTTCAACCCATTCTTCGATCTCGGCGCCTGGCACGGCCACCTGTTGCCGAGCGGCCCTGAAGGCATGGGTGGCTTCCCCGGCCCGGCGCTGCTGACCGAAGAGTACATCAACTTTATGGCCAACAATTTCGATCGGCTCAGCGTCTATCGGGACGGTAAACCGGTGCATTTCACCATGACGGCCTACAGCCTGCCCGGCGCCCTGGTGCAGCGGCTCAGCGCGCCGGGCGTGACCGTCAACCTGACGCTGCGCTTCGCCGCCGCGCGCACCTCGTTGCTGGAAACCCAGATCCTGACCGACGCGCCGCTGGAGCTGGTGTGGGACGGCGAATTGCTGGAGCGCTACGCCGCCAAAGAGCAAAAGCCGCAGCCGCCGGCCACCGTCGAGCAGGCGTTCCCGAACTACATGCGCCGCATTGTGCCGACGGCGGACGGCCTGCGCGTCACCTTCGGCAAGGTGCGTGCGCCGTCGCAGCTGATGACCTCCGGGCAGTCCGAGTATCAGATCCATAAATCGCTGCCGCAGCGCACCACGGTCGATGGCCACCGCTTCCGCGCCACGGCGCGCATCGCCGGCTCCACCACGCTCTATACCACCTACTCGCACCTGCTCACCGCCGAAGAGGCGCAGCGTGAACAACGCACTATCGCCGACATCCTCGCTCACCCGCAGCGCTATATGGTCGCGTCGGCCCAACGCTGGGAACGCTATCTCGCCGACGGGCTCAGCAACCCGCACGCCACGGCGGAACAAACGCGCGTAGCGGTCAAAGCGATAGAAACGCTGAACGGCAACTGGCGCGGCGCAGCTGGGGCGATGAAGTTCGACTCGGTCACGCCATCGGTCACCGGGCGCTGGTTCTCCGGCAATCAGACCTGGCCGTGGGACACCTGGAAACAGGCCTACGCCATGGCGCACTTCAACCCGGACGTGGCCAAGGACAACATTCGCGCAGTATTCGCCTACCAGATCCGGCCGGGCGATGCCCTGCGCCCGTGGGATGCCGGTTTTCTGCCTGACCTTATCGCCTACAACCCCAGCCCGGAGCGCGGCGGCGACGGCGGCAACTGGAACGAGCGCAACACCAAGCCGAGCCTGGCGGCCTGGGCGGTGATGGAGGTCTATCGCGTCACCGGCGATAAGGGCTGGCTGGCGGAGATGTACCCGAAGCTGATGGCCTACCATGACTGGTGGCTGCGCAACCGTGACCACAACGGCAACGGCGTGCCGGAGTATGGCGCCACCCGCGACAAAGCGCACAATACCCCCGACGGGCGCATGTTGTTCACCGTCAAGCGCGGGCAGCGCGAGCAAACGTTGGCCGGCCTCGACAATTACGATCGCATCGTGCGCGAGGGGCGGTACGACAGCATCGAGATCCCGGCTCAGACCGCCGCCTCCTGGGAATCGGGCCGCGACGACGCGGCGGTATTCGGCTTTATCGATCCGGATCAATTGGCGCGCTATGTAGCGCAGGGCGGCAAACGCGAAGACTGGCAGGTGAAATTCGCCGAAAACCGCGCGCCGGACGGCACGCTGCTTGGTTACTCACTGCTGCAGGAATCGGTGGATCAGGCCAGCTACATGTACAGCGACAACCGCTACCTGGCGGAGATGGCCGATATTCTGGGCCGAGGCGCCGAAGCCGCCGCCTTCCGCGCCAAAGCCGACCGGCTGGCGGCCTACATCAACACCTGCATGTTCGACAAGCAAAGCGGTTTCTTCTATGACATCCGCATCGAAGGCCGGGCGTTGGCCAATGGCTGCGCCGGCAAACCGATCGTCGAGCGCGGCAAAGGGCCGGAGGGCTGGTCGCCGCTGTTCAACGGCGCCGCCAGCCAGACGCACGCCGATGCGGTGGTCAGGGTGATGAAGGATCCGCGCGAGTTCAATACCTACGTGCCGCTCGGCACCGCGGCGCTGACCAACCCGGCGTTCGGCGCGGATATCTACTGGCGCGGCCGCGTGTGGGTCGATCAGCTGTATTTCGGTCTCAAGGGCATGGAACGCTACGGCTATCGCGATGACGCGGTGGCGATGGCGCAGGCCTTCTTTCGCCACGCCGACGGTCTGATCGCCGACGGGCCGATCCGCGAGAACTACAACCCGCTCACCGGCAAGCAGCAAGGCGCGCCGAACTTTTCCTGGAGCGCGGCGCACCTGTACATGCTGTATAACGACTTCTTCACGCAATAAGCCGCAGCGGCCACCGCCATCGTTGCCCGGCGGTGGCCCGCGTTTATGAGCGGATCGGGATCACCAGCACGTCGATATTCAGCTGGTTGATGGCGTTGCGGGTGGAAGAAAACAGATTGCTCCACAGATCGTGGTGATGGCCGAACACCAGCAGATCGATGTTCTTATCCACGACTGCCGTGCGCAGTTCGTCAACGAAGCCGCCGCGCCCAATAATCACTTCCGCGATCGGGTAATTGACGTTTTGCGTGGTGGGCTCCAGCTCTTTGCGGATCTTCTCTTCGAACGGCACGCCGTTATCGCTGCGCTCCGAAAAACCGATCGCCGCGTGGTAGGTGTCGTAGTGAACGTCGACATAGATCAGCGAGAGTTTGGCCTGCAGCGCCTCCGCCAGCCGCGCCCCCTTTTCGACCAACCGTTTGCCGTCATCGCTCAGATCGGTGGCGATGACAATATGGTGATAACACATAGCGCCTCCTGTCATGGACTCGGTAGAGCCGAGGCTCCGATATCACGTCAGGGCATATCGTTATGGTTAATTTTAGTTCAGAAATGGCGCGTACGACGGGTGGCGATGCGGTGGGAAAGCCCCGTTGCCGGGGCTGAAGGTAAAAATTACTTCTCGCGCTGCGCCTCAAACCAGACGTTGCACAACGACAGGATCAGCGTGTTGGCGTCTTTCACCAGCACGTTATCGCCGGGCACCCCATCGGTGCCCTGATCGGTGATGCCTTTGATGGTAGTATCCGCATGCTGAATGACCACGCGTTCGACCGACGGCGTGCTGATGCCCAGCATCGGGAAATCGATGTAGGAGCTGCTGCCGGAATTGTCCTCGACAAACTCCTGCGCTTCTACGGTGCTGACGGTGGCCCCTTCGCTTTTCAGCGCCGTGCCGTTCCAGCTGAATGCATCCGCCTTATAGCTGATTTTGCCGCCGATCAGGCTCTGCGCCTGCTGTTGATCCCAGCAGCCGGTGGTCTGGGTCGGCACGATCTTGCTGACGCGCCAGTTGCCCAGCAGCTGTTTAGGGATCGGTCCGGTATCGCTCTCCGCCGCCCGAACCTGAGTCGCCGAGACGCAGGCCAACACCACCAGCGGCAACAGCGCCTTGCTCCAAGTGTTCAATCGCATTGTCTATTCCTTCGTTTCAGTACCCAGTCTGCCCTTGCGGGCCAACGGCTATCATAATAAGCCCGCCGATTCGCCGTCAAAACAATCCGCACCGTGCCGGGCAGCGGCCGCTCATAGCTAATCGCTATGAGTCATAGTGAATCAGTATTTTGTTTTAGCCCAGCGATTACCTACAGTCACTGCCACTATTCTGCCTGCAAAAATTAGCAGGCAATGTTGACAAGGACCCTGGGAAAATGACATTTACGCTGAAAAACCTCACCCTGGCGCTGGCCGCCGCCGGCACGCTGCTGCTGACCGCCTGCGGCCCGACCGCACAGGACGATCACCACATCAAGGTCGGCATCAGCGCCGGCATCGATCAGTCGCTGTGGGCGGTGGTGCAGAAAGTGGCCAAGCAGAAATACGATCTGGACGTGGAGGTGGTGACCTTCAACGATTACGTGCTGCCGAACGAAGCGCTGAACAACGGCGATCTGGACGTCAACGCCTTTCAACACAAACCGTATCTGGACAAACAGATGCAGGAGCGCGGCTACAAGCTGGCGGCGGTAGGCAACACCTTCGTCTACCCGATCGCCGGCTATTCGAAGAAGATAACCGCACTCAGCCAACTGCCGGACGGCGCGCAGGTGGCGGTGCCGAACGATCCGACCAACCTGGGCCGCTCGCTGCTGCTGTTGCAAAAACAGGGGCTGATTACTCTGAAAGACGGCGTCGGCCTGCTGCCGACCGCGCTGGACATCGTCAGCAACCCGAAAAAGCTGAAGATCGTCGAGATTGAAGCGCCGCAGCTGCCGCGCGCGCTGGACGACCAACAGGTGACGCTGGCGATCATCAACACCAACTATTCCAGCCAGATTGGCCTGTCGCCTGCCAAGGACGGACTGTTTGTCGAGGACAAAAACTCGCCGTACGTCAACATCTTCGCCAGCCGCATCGACAACAAAGACAGCGAGAAAGTGAAGGATCTGGTCAAGGCCTATCAGACCGATGAAGTGGCGGCCAGCGCCACCGAAATCTACAAGGGCGACGCCGTCAAAGGCTGGTAATGCCTCGCGTAGGGCCCGTGGCGCCCGGCCACGGGCCCTGCCAACCTCAGCCGCGCTGGATGGAAACGCCGCCGTCCACCAGCATCGCGGTGCCGGTGACGAATGAGGAGGCGTCAGACGCCAGATACAGCGCCGCCTGTGCGATCTCCTCCGGCATCGCCAGCCGCTTCAGCGCGTGCAGTTCGGCCACCTGCGCCAGCGCTTCCGGGGTATTGCTCATCTGCCGCCCCATCGCCGTGTCGGTGCCCCCCGGCAGCAGCGCGTTCACCCGAATGCCGCGCCCGCCGAACTCCACCGCCAGCGCCTGCGTCAGGCCGATCAGCCCCGATTTGCTGGCCGCATAGGCCGCCGTACCGGGAAACGCCGCGGTGTGGCCGACGAACGTGGAGGTGAAGATCACCGAGCCTGCGCCGCGCGCCAGCATGGCGGGGATTTGATATTTGGCGCTGTAGTAAGCGCTGGACAGGTTGGTTTCCAGCACGTCGCGCCATTCTGACGTGCTGTGCGCCAGCGACGGCCCCAGCGGCCCCAACGTGCCGGCGTTGTTGAAGGCGATATCCAGCCCGCCGAACTCATCGACGGCCGTCGCCGTCAACCGTTCGGCGAAGGCTTCGTCGCGCACGTCACCGGCTACCGCCAACGCCCGGCCGCCCTCGCGTCGAATGTCCTCTACCAGCTCGGCCAACAGCGGCTCGCGCCGCGCGCCCAACACCAGCGCTGCGCCCTGCCGGGCGAATAGCAGCGCCGCCGCTTTGCCGATCCCCGAACTGGCGCCGCCGATCACCGCCACCTTGCCGTTTAATGCGTTCATCGCTCATCCTCACGCGGTTTAAAGATCCTCAGTGTGAGGCAAGATTCGGCGCCGCGCTGGCCGCAAGCGGACATGTAACTGACGCCAATAAGAAAGGCGCTGCAAGCAGCGCCCCGGCAACGCGAACCTGGCGGTTAACTTACGGCCTGGCCGCATATTTCCCCTGATTGGCCGGCGTCACCAGCTCGAACGGGATCCAGTAATACGGCTCGAGTTTTTCACCGTTGATCATGCGCTGCGCCACATCGACCGAGGCCTTGCCCTGGCCGACCGCGTCCTGGAACACCGTGACCTGCATCTTGCCGGAGGCCAGCGCCTTGAGGCCGTCCGGCGTGGCGTCGATGCCGCCGATCAGCACTTTCTTGTCCGCCTTGCCCGCCTGCTGCAGCGCCATGATCGCGCCGATCGCCATCTCGTCATTGTTGGCAGCGACGATGTCGATCGCTTCGCCGTTGGTCAGCCAGTTCATCATCAGATCCATGCCTTCACTGCGTGAATAGTTGGCGCTCTGTTTCTGCACCACCTTCATTTTCGGGTATTTGGCCACCACCTGCTCCACGTCTTTGGTGCGCTGCAGCGCGCCGGCGTCGGTCAGGTTGCCGATCATTACGGCCACGTTGCCCTGATAGTTGGCCAGCCGCGCCAGCTCTTCCATCTGCAGCGTGCCGGACTCCCGCTCGTCGGAGCCGACGAACACCACGCCCTGCGGCAGTTTGGCGTCGCCCGGCGTGCGGTTCACGTACACCAGCGGCACGCCGGCGGCCTGGACCATTTTGGTCATCACCGGGGTGCTGGCCGAGTTGACCGGATCGACGATAATCGCGTCCACCCCGGCGCTGATAAAGCTCTGCACCTGATCGGTCTGGCGGCCGACGTCGCCGCGCGCGTCTTCGAACTGTACGGTAATGCCGCGCGCTTTGGCCTCCTTGTCGATCGCCTGGCGGATAATGGTGAGGAAGTTCTGGTCGAAATAGGCCATCGATACGCCGATGGTTTGCGCCCATGCCGGCGCGGAAGCGCACAGCGCCGCCGCCAGCCACAGCCCTTTCAGAAAGTTCATGATGTGTCCCCCCGGGTAAAAAAACGCCGCCGGCCCACCTTGGCGCCGGCGGCAATTCACGGCAATCAGTGTTTTTTGCGGTTGCGACGCATGTCGATCGACACGGCGGCGACGATAATCACGCCTTTGATGATGTCCTGAATGTAAGAATCGACGCCGATAAAGGTGAAGCCGCTTTTGATAAGGCCGAGGATCACCGCGCCGATCAGCGTGCCGGTAATGCGCCCGACACCGCCCATCAAGCTGCTGCCGCCGATCACCGCCGCGGCGATGGCGTCCAGCTCGTACGACATCCCCATGCTCGACTGGCCGCTGCTGACGCGCGCCGCCAGCACCACGCCCGCCAACCCCGCCAGGCCGCCGGCGATGGTGTAAACCGTCACCAGGTACTTATTGACGTTGATGCCGGAGACCCGCGCCGAGGTCATGTTGCCGCCGATGGCGTAGATGTATTTGCCGTAGCGGGTGTGTTTGAGCGCGATATGGAAGATCACCGCAATCACCAGGAAGATGATCACCGGCATCGCGCCCTGGCCGATTGACGTGAAGCCGTCCGACAGGAAGCTGACTGGGTTCCCCTTGGTGTAGTACTGCGCCAGGCCGCGCGCCGATACCATCATCCCCAGCGTGGCGATGAACGGCGGAATGCCGGTGCGGGTGATCAGGAAGCCGTTGATAAAGCCACAGACGATGCCCACCCCAATCCCGGCGCCGATCGGGATCGCCGCCGGCAGATCGAGCAGCCCCGGGTACATCGGCGAGATGCTGTCCGAGGTCTGCGCCAGGCTGGCCGCCACCACCGCGGTCAGCGCAATCAGCGAGCCGGAGGAGAGATCGATGCCGGTGGTGATGATCACCTGGGTGACGCCCACCGCGATGATGCCGATGATCGCCACCTGCAGCACGATCAGCAGCAGGCGGTTCGGGTTCAGCAGGAACGACTGATCGCGCATGTACCAGCCGAGGATTTCGAAGATCAGCGCGATGCCGATCATCACGATGAAGATACCGGTGTCTTTCGGCATTTTGCCGCTCAGCCCGGAGAACAGCCCTCCCTTGCCCGTTGAATCGGCGGAGAGCGGCTTCTCAATCTTTACGTTACTCATGATGTTCACCCTTCGTTATTCTGAGGCCAGCGCCAGGATCTTCTCCTGGTCCGCGTCGTCTTTGTCCAAAATGCCGGTGATGCGGCCGCCGTGCATCACCATCACCCGGTCGCTCATGCCGAGGATCTCCGGCAGCTCGGAGGAGACCAGAATGATGGCGACGCCGCGGTTGGCCAGCTCGCTGATCAGGCGGTAGATTTCCGCTTTCGCCCCCACGTCGATGCCGCGCGTCGGTTCGTCGAGGATCAGGATTTTCGGCTGCGCCAACAGCCAACGCGCGATCAGCACCTTCTGCTGGTTGCCGCCGCTGAGGTTATTGATGATCTGATCCATGGTCGGCGTTTTGATGTTGAGCTTTTTGATCTGATCCATGCAGTCTTTGGCCATCTGCACATGGCTGACGAAACCGTTCTTGCCGATGTATTCCGACAGGTTGACGATGCTCATGTTCTCGACCACCGACAGCACCAGAAACAGGCCGGATTTCTTGCGGTCTTCGGTGAGAAACGCCAGCCCGCTCTCGATCGCCTTCGCCGGGGAATCCACCTTCACCGCCTGGCCTTCGATAAAGATCTCGCCGCCGTCCGCCGGGTGCATGCCGAACAGGCTTTCCATCACTTCGCTGCGCCCGGCGCCCACCAGCCCGGCGACGCCGAGGATCTCGCCGCGTTTGACGCTGAACGAGACGTCATGAAACCAGCCGCTGCGGCGCAGCCCCGCCACCCGCAGCACTTCCTCGCCGATATTGTTGTTGAATTTGGGGAACATCTGCGTCAGTTCGCGCCCCACCATCATGGTGATCAGCGACTGTTTGGTCAGGTTTTCGGTTTTGTCGCAGGCGATGAAGGTGCCGTCACGGAAAATGCTCACTTCGTCGGTGATGGCGAAGATCTCGTCCATCTTGTGGCTGATATAGATGATGCCTTTGCCCTGCTCGCGCAGTTCACGGATGATGGCGAACAGGTGCACCACTTCGCCTTCGGTCAGCGCCGAGGTCGGTTCATCCATGATCAGCACGTCTGCGTTGTAGGACACCGCCTTGGCGATCTCCACCATCTGCTGATTGGCGATGCTCAACTCGCCCACCAGCGTATCCGGCTGCAGTTTGATGTTCAGCCGCGCCAGCAGCTCGCGGGTCTGTTCGTTCAGCTGCTCGTGGTTGACGAACCCCAGCCGCGCCGGCTCGCGCCCCAACCAGATGTTTTCCGCGACCGTCATGTCAGGCACCAGGTTCAGCTCCTGGTGGATCATGGAAATGCCCGAATGCAGCGCCTGCAGCGTATCGCTGAAGGTGACCGGCCGGCCTTTGATTTTGATCGAGCCTTCGTCCGGGTGGTAGATGCCGATCAGGCATTTCATCAGCGTCGATTTGCCCGCGCCGTTTTCCCCCATCAGCGCGTGCACGCTGCCGGGTTTGATTTTAATCGAGACCTTATCCAGCGCTTTGACGCCGGGGAACTGCTTACTGATGCCTTCGGCCTCAAGAACATAAGGGTACATACCGCTTACCTCCGCACTGACCCACGTTTTCCGCCGCGATCGCCCCACACCGGCGCCCGCGGCGGGCTTCAAGGCTTATTTCTTGTTTTTATCGGCGAATTGCTGGTAATTGGCCTGGGTGATCAGCTGGTAAGGGATCAGCACGTTGCTCTCCACTTTCTCGCCTTTCACCAGCTGAACGGCGGTTTGCACCGCGCCCTCGCCCTGGCCTTTGGCGTCCTGGAACACGCTCAACGCCAGATCGCCCTTCTTGATGAACTCCAGCGCGTCCGGCGTGCCGTCAACGCCGGCCACCAGCACGCCGGATTTCTTGGCTTGCTTCAGCGCCAAAATAGCGCCGATGGCCATTTCGTCGTTGTTGGAGGCGATGGCGTCAATCTGCTGGCCGGACAAAATCCAGTCGGTGGTGACGTCCACGGCCTCTTTACGGAAGAACTTAGCGGTTTGTTTGTCGACTATTTTGATACCGGGGTAGTTGGCCGCCACCTCTTCCACGCCGCGAGTGCGGTCGCGCGTGGCTTCGCTCGACAGCTCGCCCATCAGGATCATCACGTTGCCCTTGCCGTTCATCAGCTTGGCCAGCTCTTCCATCTGGAGCTTGCCGGCCAGCTTGGAATCGGAGCCGACGTAGGCCATGCCGGCCGGCAGCGCCACTTCCGGCTTGCGGTTGACGAACACCAGCGGGATCTTGGCCTTCTCGGCCAGCTTGATCATCGGCTTGACGCCCTGGGTATCCACTGGGTTGAGGATGATGGCGTCGACGCCCTGGCTGACGAAGTTTTCGATTTGTTGAATTTGCTGCGCGATGTCGCCCTTGGCGTCTTCGAACTGGCCGCTGACGTTGCCGTCGGCCTTCATTTTGCTTTGCATCGACTGGCGCAGAATGGTGAGGAAGTTGTCATCGAAGTAAGCCATGGAAACGCCGATCTTGATGTCTTTCGCCAACACGCTGGCCGGCAGCATACACATCAGTACCGAGGCGGCGATCAGTTTCTTCAGCTTCATGTTCGTTACCCTTTAATCGTTAGAATGAAGAGGTCTGTTGGTTGACAGCTAATGAAAAATATTTTTTACATTCAAACAACAATACGGTCGGTGTTATCCCTTTGATACGGCGAAATTACCGCGTTATCGCCGTATTAAGGCCGTGAAAAAAATGGTGATCGATATCTCAAAACAGATTAAAAACAATCAATTGAAATAAACCCCTGGCACAGCAAACGGCGTCTTTATCGCGTTTTTAAATGTTTATTTCATAATTTAGATTATTGAAACTTTTTAACCCAAACAAGCGAAACATGCATTTTGGAATGGCTTATTAACAAAAACATGACACGGATCTAACAAATGAAATGAAAGCCACCGGCGAGCGTTCCCCTTTCGTGCGCCGGCAAAAACTGCGAGCGGCTACGCAGTTTGCGGTTTCCGCGTTTCCCGACCATTCTTACTCGGCAATAATGGACATATCCCTATCTCAGGAGGACCTGACATGCAGCTCAGCAGTAAGGTGCGGATGAACCGCCTGTTCAACAACGGCAAGTGCCTGGATGTGGCGATCGATCACGGCATCGCCAACGAACCGGATTTTTTAATCGGCCTGGAAGATATCGAACGGGTGATGGGCAACCTGATCGCCGCGCGCCCCGACGCCATTCAGGTCAACTACGGCCAGGCGGAGCTGCTGCAGCGCGCGCCGCAGCGCGAAAAGCCGGCGCTGGTGATGCGCACCGACGTCGGCAACGCCTATAACGCCGCGCGCCACCGTGAGATGTGGGCGGTGTTGCACAACCCGGAAGCGCCGATCCTCGCCGCGCTGCAAATGGACGCCGCCGCGGTGGTGGTCAATCTGTATATGATCCCGGATGAACCCGGCATTTTCCGCCAATGCGTGGAGAACATCGGCCGCCTGCGCCACGCCTGCGATCGCTACGCCATGCCGCTGATGATCGAACCGCTGGTAATGGCGCCAGCCGGCCAGGGCGCCGCCTACGGATCGCTGGGTGACGTGGAGAAGATCGTGCCGCTGGTGCGGCTGGCGCGCGAGCTGGGTGCCGACATCATCAAGGCCGATCCGACCGATCGGGTGGAGGATTTTCACCGCGTGGTGGAAGCGGCGCGCTGCCCGACGCTGGTGCGTGGCGGCGGCAAGGGGGAGCTGGGGCCGGTGCTGGAAAAATCCGCCGCGCTGATGGCCCAGGGCGCTTCCGGCATGGTCTATGGCCGCAACGTTTACCAACACAGCAATCCGTCGCAGGTGGTGCGCGCCCTGATGGCGATCATCCATCAAGGTGCCAGCGGCCAACAGGCGCTGGAGCTCTACCACCAGCAATGACCCGCTTTTGTAACTAAAATAACCCCTCCGCACCCCGGCAGCATGCTATAACCTGCTGCCGGTAACTGCAGCTTGCCTCATTCCTCGCTAGAATATGCCGTGAAATCGCCATTCGGAGAACCGCCATGCCAAAACAACGGGTGCCGCTCAAGCTGAGCACCTCCATCACGCTGATGGTGTCCGCCATCATCGCTTCGGTGCTGCTGGTGGTATTCGCGCTGTTTTTCGTGCAGATGAGCCGCGAAGGGCAAGATCAGCTGCAGCAAAAAGCCATCGCCGTCGCCAACACGCTGGCGCTCTCCAACACCGTGATCGACGGCTTGCAGCGGCGCGATCAAAGCGGCGCCATTCAGCACTTCGCCGAGCAGGTGCGCCATCAAAACGAGCTACTGTTCGTGGTGGTGGTGGATATGCAGGGCATCCGCTATTCGCACCCTAAACCCTGGCTGATCGGCAAGCATTTTATCGGCGACGATCTGGCGCCCGCGTTGCAAGGCAACGTCAACAGCGCCATCAACCGCGGCACGCTGGCCCCGGCGCTGCGGGTGTTCGTGCCGGTGTATGACGATCAGAAAAAACAAATCGGCGTGGTGGCGCTCGGCATCGCGCTGGACACCGTGCAGCGGGTGGTGGCGGAGAGCCGCTGGATCATCTATTGGACCATCGCCTTCGCCGCGTTGGTCGGCAGCCTGGGCACCTTCTTCCTGGTCTCCGCGCTCAAACGCATCATGCTGGGTTTCGAGCCTTACGAAATCTCCAACCTGTTCGAACAGCGCAACGCCATGCTGCAGTCGATTAAAGAAGGCGTGATCGCGGTCGATAATGAATCCCGCATCACCATCGTCAATGACGAAGCCAAGCGCCTGCTGCGCCAGAGCGGGCCGGTGGAAAACCTGCTGCTGGAAGCCGCCAGCAAGCATTGGCCGGCGCAGCTGCATCTGGCGGAGGTGCTGGCCAGCGGCGAACCGCTGCGCGATCGGCAGATCAGCTTCAACGGCAGCGAACTGCTGACCAATACCGTGCCGGTGATCGTCAACGGCCAGGTGACCGGCGCCATCGCCACCTTCCGCGACAAAACCGAGGTCAGCCGCTTGCTGCAGCGCCTGAGCGGCATGGCACACTACGCCGACGCCCTGCGGGTGCAGTCGCACGAATTTATGAACAAGCTGCATGTGATACTCGGCATGCTGCACATGAAGGCCTATCAGCAGTTGGAAAACTACATCATCAACACCGCCAGCAACTACCAGGAAGAGATCGGCGCGTTGCTGCGCAAGATCCATTCGCCGGAAGTGGCGGGCTTCTTCATCGGCAAGATCAGCCGCGCCCATGAGGCCGGCATCGAACTGACCATCGAGGAAACCAGCCTGCTGCCAGAAACCGACGATGCGGAGACCACCCATGTGCTGATCAGCGTGCTCGGCAACCTGATCGAAAACGCCATCGACGCCATCGACGGCGTTGAGGGACACGAGATCGGCCTGAGCTTCCATCACCACGACGATCAATTACACTGTATCGTCAGCGACGACGGCCCCGGCATCGATCCGGCGATCGCCGCGCGCATCTTCGAACACGGATTTTCCACCAAGGGAACGGGACGCGGCATCGGCCTAGCGCTGATCCGCAGCCATCTGGAGAAACTGGGCGGCAGCATCGATTTCGAATTCGAACCGGGCGAGCTGACCCAATTTTTCGTGCACCTTCCCTATCAGGCCAAGAGCAGAGCCCATGATTAACGTACTGATTGTCGACGACGACCCGATGGTGGCGGAGCTGAACAAATACTACCTGAGCCAGGTCGGCGGTTTTCACTGCCAAGCGACGGTCGCCACTCTGAGCCAGGCGCGCGCCCTGCTGGCCGATGCCAGCGTCAGCATCGATCTGGTGTTGTTGGATATCTACATGCAGCAGGAGAACGGGCTGGATCTGCTGCCCGGCCTGCGCGAACTCGGCGAGAAGACCGATGTGATCATCATCTCCTCCGCCAGCGACGTGAACACGGTGCAAAAAGCGCTGCACTACGGCGTGGTGGATTACCTGATCAAGCCGTTCCAGTTCAGCCGCTTCAAGGAGGCGCTGAGCCACTACCGGCAACAGTCGCAGCTTTTGGCGCAGCGCGAGTTTTCGCAGGCCGACGTCGACAGCCTGCTACGCCGCCAGCCCGGCGGCCAGGAGAGCAAGAAGCTGCCGAAAGGGCTAACCAGCATCACCCTGAGCACGGTGTGCGAGTGGATCGAACAGCAGCACGACAGCGAATTTTCCACCGACAACCTGGCCAACGCCATCGGCATTTCGCGGGTGTCCTGCCGCAAGTACCTCATCTATCTGGCGGAGAGCGGCATTCTCGGCACCCGTATTCTGTACGGCGCCACTGGCCGACCGGTCTATCTGTATCAGTTGAAACCTGATGCGATCGCCATGCTGAAAGAGCATTGCCGCCCGGCCTAAACGACGCCGGGCGCAGCAAGCGCCCGGACGTTAAAGGCTAGAAGTTGTGCATGTAACACTTCGCCTCGGGGTGAGGATCTTTCGAATGTCTGCGCAGGCAACGCTGCTTTTTCTCCTGCTGTTCCAGGTTCCGCTGCTGCCGCTCGGCGGCCTCTGCTGCCTCGCGCTGCTGTTCCCGTGCAATCGCCTGCTCGTTGACCAGCGTCAGGTTATCGACATTCCACACCTTGTGACGCAATGCATCACGCTTTTTCTGGTATTCCTCGGTGATCTTACTGTCCTTCGGCGCCGCCGCATGGTATTCCAGATCCACCCGCGCCTGCGCGAAGCTGGCGCAACACAAGGCCACGCCGGTCAACACTATCATTTTCATCGATAAACTCCTGACAAGTCCCTGTTCTCATCTTTAGCAATTCAGCGGCCGACCATTCAGCCAGGCCCGGCAATATGCGCCGACAAACGGCCGATGCGGCCCCATCAGGGACGTCCGGCGCAGACGCAGCGACAGGCAGCGAACAATATCGGCTCCCTGTTCGCAGGCCGATCGGGCGCTCTGGTGCCCCTGCGCAGAACGTCTCGCCGTTTTCTGTGTTTGCAACCACATTTCCAACGCTTCCCGCTCCGCACGCAGCCGCGCCAGCTGCATGCGCTCCGCCTGAATCTGTTCAGCCAACCAAATATGCTGCAACAAGCCATCCAGCCGCGCCGGGCATCCCGCCGCAGAGGGACTTTCCGTCGAGGCGCCGGGCGAGGAATGGCGATCGATGAACGCCTGACTGCAAAATGAGGCCAGCAGCGCCAGCGCCGCAGTGATTAACGAGGGTATTTTCAATACACAAGCTCCATGAATAAGCCGACTGGGGCGCGCCACGAAAAATGACGCAGAGAACCGTTCAACAGCCATTGAGTGAAGACATATGAGGCTCTGCGGGATCGGGCGCATGTTGCCCTCCCGTCGCCGGCGTTTTCGCGTTTTCGCCATCGCATTCCGCCAGACGCGCCAAGGTTTCAGCCTCGTTCTCCGTGGGTGGTGTCGGCACCGCCATCTCTTGTCGCAGGCCATGCGCCAGCTCTTTCAATTTCTTCTGAAACAGCACGGGAGAAACTCCCTCGCATTGCCGATCGTAACGGGCCGCATTTGCTTGCAGACTCAACAACGACATTATCAACATGGCGACAATACGCTTTGCCATTGAAAACTCCTGTAATGATGTCTAGGTATGTCGATATAAATTCAACAAGCAGAGATTCATCGTTTAAAGATAAATAACGCATCGGAAAAACAGAGTAGCGAATTAATAATAAACCGCTCCATAATATCTCTGAGATAACGTCTGGCGCCACGCTGAATAAAGAGTGGCGATTAGCGCCCCCCTATTTTCGACCAGTCCAGCGTACCGCCGATACCGACCCGGCCTTCATTCAGCACGGAAGCGGCGGATTCACCGGCGATAATACGCTGTTTTTGTTCTCGCGTTGCGGGCTGCGGTGCTCCCCAATTCCCCCAGTGAGTGGAGGAGGATGAGGATGAAACAGTGGGGTAAATGGCACTGCATCCGTTTAATACCAGACACAATGCCAGAAGATAATTACGCCATGTCATACTATTCCCCTTAAAATAACGCCATTGGTAGTGACGGTAAATGAAAAATGAGTTTATTTAGTTTAATAACGTTCGCCGCATGCCATCGCCAGCGACAAAAAGAATACGCAAGTGTTAATCACCCGTTATTTTAATTAACCTGAATAAAACAAATATCGCTCAATAAGATAACGCTAATCGCAGAAATGGGCCAGCAGGTTCAGCGCACTTCCGAGTGCGCTGGGATCTTACTCTTCGCCGTCCGGCTGCCAGGTCAACAGATCGCCAGGCTGGCAGTCGAGAATGCGGCAGATCTTGTCCAGCGTTTCCAGCCTGACTCCCTTGACCTTGCCGTTTTTCAACAGAGACAGGTTTTGCTCAGTGATCCCCACCTGCTCCGCCAGCTCCTTTGAACGCATCTTCCTTTTGGCCAACATGACATCAAGACTTACGATTATTGCCACTCTATTCTCACACGAAAGAAAGCTGTTCTTCATTCAGCCGCAACGCTTCCAGAAATACCCGGCTAAATACCAGGATTGCGCAGCCTACGATCAGCGAGCGCACCGACTCGCTATTGACGCCATAATAAAGGATAAACAGCATTTTTTCATCGGCGGTCAATACCATCACCTGCAGCAGACCGGCTAACGACGGGAACAACACATCGACGATCAGCAAGATGCCGATGATCTGCAACAGCACCATATTGTTGCGATGCCACACGTTGCCGCGGAAAAATTGATAAAACAGCCCGGCGCCGCACAGCAGCGCGCTGTAATAGGGCAAATAACCGAGCATGTCGATAAGCAGCGTGGCGAACAGCGCCCAGCGTTGCTGCGGGATCGCGTAGGCAAGCAGCTCCGGGTAATATTCCCGGTAAGAGGCGACGATATCGCGATAGGCTACGCCCTGCAGCCAATCCCGCACAATGATGAACATCTCAACGCCGGTGCTGACGATCAGCATCGCCATAATGAGCAAACACAGACAACGCACGTACAGCGGCAGATGGATCCTTGGCGCAGCGCCCATAATTTTCTATCCCTTAATCAACAGCAATAAATTATCGTAAAACGATAATTTATTGCTGTCAATGATCAAGTGGACTGATGAGTCAGACGGTGGGCGCCAATGCGCGGGCAATAAAAAAGGCCGGGCTAACCCGACCTTGTTTGACTGCTCGCCGCGCTTAGACCAGTTCGATCACGTCGAAGTTGGCTTCGCCGCTCAGATCGGCATCGTAATCAACGCCCTGCAGACCGAAGCCGAACAGGCGCAGGAATTCCGCCTTGTAGCCCTGGTAATCGGTCAGTTCGTTGATGTTATTGTCGTTCAGCTGCTGCCAGATTTCACGGCAGGTTTCCTGCACGGCATCGCGCAGTTCCCAGTCATCCAGGCGCAGACGGTGTTTCTCGTCGGTGTCCGGCGCCGCACCGCTGTACAGCTTGGTCGCGAACAGACGCTGGATCTGCTCGATGCAGCCTTCGTGAATGCCCTGCTCCTTCATGATTTTGAACACGATGGAGATATACAGCGGCATCACCGGAATGGCGGAGGAGGCCTGAGTTACCACCGACTTGAGCACCGCAACGTAAGCCGCGCCGCCTTTGGCCTGCAGCTTCTGGTTGATGGCCTGCGCCGCGCGATCCAGATCTTCTTTCGCCTTGCCCAGCGTACCGTGCCAGTAGATTGGCCAGGTCAGATCGGTACCAATGTAGGAGTAAGCGACAGACTGCGCGTTATCCGCCAGCACGCCCGCTTCGTCCAGCGCGTCCATCCACAGCTGCCAGTCCTGGCCGCCCATCACCTTCACGGTGTCGGCGATTTCTTGCTCGTTGGCCGGCTCGACCACGGCTTCAACCAGCACGTCTTTGTTGGTGTCCAGCGCAACGGATTTGTACGGCTCGCCGATCGGCTTCAGTGCGGAACGCACCACTTCGCCGGTTTCCGGCATTTTACGCACCGGCGAAGCCAGCGAGTAAACCACCAGGTCAACCTGACCCAGGTCTTTTTTGATCAGATCGATCACGGTTTGACGGCACTCGTTGGAGAATGCGTCGCCGTTGATGCTTTTCGCGTACAGGCCTTCTTCTTTAGCTGCCTTGTCGAAACCGGCGGAGTTGTACCAACCGGCGGAACCGGTTTTGCCTTCGCTGCCAGGCTTCTCGAAAAATACGCCGATGGTGGCCGCACCGCTGCCGAAAGCGGCATTGATGCGCGAGGCCAGACCGTAACCGGTGGATGCACCAATGACCAGCACCTTTTTAGGCCCGTTTTTCAGTTCGCCGCGCGACTTAACGTAGGCGATTTGCTCACGGACGTTGGCTTCACAGCCTGCCGGGTGAGCGGTGGTGCAGATAAAACCACGAATTTTAGGTTTGATAATCATAGTAATTTTTTCTTGGTAGCTAAAAACCGAAGGACAATATACCTGATTTTCTCGATATACTTAAGAAAGTGCGAAAACAAGCGCAGTGAACAGACCAGTTTAGTCGAGGGATCAGGGTTGCCCAACTCCGCATCGTGATGCCTCCACGCGCCACGCTTCGCACCCTCAGCGCGTTCAAGCCTTCCCTCTTAAATCAGCAAAAGTTGATCATGCTTCTGGCGTTGCGTTATGGTGTGGCTGTTTTTCGGTCGAATATCAGGGAAGATAAAATCACCAGGAACAGTGATGGAACCAACTTTATATTATATTCTTTCTACTCTCGCTGCCGCGGCCTGTCTGGCCGTGAAATACGGCTTCAGGCCGCCTCTGGGTTCCAAGGGTTATGTCGTTCTGGTTACGATATGTTTTTTAATACTTTGCTGGCAATTTACCCTTTTTGCCAACGGCAACGCGATGTTTATTGCTGACTCTGAAACATGGACCAAAGAAAATTGGCCTCTACGCTACTGTGCGTTGGGGTTTGCTCTTGCACATGCCTTCGCCACTTTCGAATCCTCCAGAAGAAAGAAAAAAGACAAACTTTCCTGAAGTCGTCACCACCAAATGAAACGCCATTTGGTGGTGACAAGGTAGATCCATTACGCCTTGTTCTTTTCCAGCTGCTCAATCAGCGTATAACGCAGCGATGAGGCATCGGCCGGCACGTTCTCCACCGGGGTAACAAGCACTTTCAGCCGATACTGATAACCCGGTTCGAAGGTGAAACCCTCGATGCCGGTATAGAACAACTCCCACGGCTGCTGCGCGGAGCGACGCACCTGCATGCACTTCATCGGGCCGACGCCCACGCAGTCCACCAGCGCGCTGTTCACCAGCAACACTTCCGTTTGGCCGCCTTTCTCATTTGCGGGCTGATTCATCGAGGTTCCCTCCTGGCTGCAGCCGGCCAATGCGGCCAACGCAACAAATAACAACGCTTTGATTTTCAATGTACTGCACCAATAGTCATGTAGGTCAGACGATCCTAACAAATTGACTGGATGAATTGAACCTTGCTCCGTATCACAGGGGCGACATTATTCGCTCGCGCTTATTCTCCAAACTCATGCGTTACAGGACAGAGGTCATGACGGTACGCTGTCGTTTTTATCATCGGTATCAATGAGAAAACCGGCATCACGAATCGCCGCCCTCACCTGCCTGGCGTCCATCACCGCCGTTTTCACATAGCCAAAGAATGCCACCCGCGCGCCGGGCAAACGGACTGGCGTCGCCAGTTGGGCCCTGAACTCACGATTGCGCTGCGCCATCTGCTCGGCACGCGCCCGCCAAAACGCGGCGGGCTCGGTTGGGGTTTCAGTCGCGGTTTCGAACAACGACGCCAATTCGCTTAGCGCCTCCCACTCCGCCAACAGGGCGGCAACCACTTCGGGGTTGGCCATCTGCCCCCAGTCAGAGGGTAAAGCCCCCTCACGCCACGCCTCGAGATAGCCAGGCAACGCCCTCTTCAACCGACTCAGCCGATCGTTCAACGCAGGTTTCCTTTTACAACGCCTAATATCTTGATATTCCCCATAACGCCACCCTCGTTTAACCGGTGATGGGTGCAATGACCGGAGCTTACCAGCGCCATAGATGACGTAATGACTTTTAGTGCGGCTAAATTAGCGATATGTGCGGGTGGGGATGGAGATCGGGTTGGTGGCTGTGATTCGAAAGAGGAGCGGGGATTGTTGCTGGCGTCTCAAGTAGAATTTTATTCTAAATCAATCACAAACAAAAACTGAATACGATACCTATATGTACAAAAGAATGAACACATCTCTATAAAAATACAAAAAACCCCGGATTCTCCGGGGTGAATGATTAAATCAATAGTAAATTAATAGGAGGGAAGGTTATTTTATGGATTCTTTTATCCCATACATGTTCCGATCGCTATCCATCGAAATCCCACCGGGGAACTGCTGAACAGCGTTGGGCCCAGACGTTGCCACATAGTCAGTATTTGAGGGTCTCCCCTCGAAGTACCTCTGGCTAGAGTCATTAGGAAATACAACAGCATTAATCATATTATGGCCTGCGTTATTCCCCCATTTGAGTTGTGCTATTTTATTGTTATGGAGTTGAAGATTCAGGTTATTAACACCAGAATAAGACTCATCATCACCTATTTGAACACCATAAGTTCTGTTGGCATAAAATGTTCCTTGTACGATAGAATCATTAGAACGCAGCAGCAAACCTACACCTTTATTTGCCTCACTTTCAATCCCATAAGCAAGAATATTTGCCCCTGACTCAGTCCTCATGCCATTACCGTTAGCATACAGATGGGTATTAGTAAGCATTAGACCTCCGCCGCTATAAAAGCCCTCCTTATGCAGAACATCAATCCCCCACCCTCCATTGTTAGCAGCAATCATCCCAGAAACGATCGAATCATGCGGTCCTCGCATCGTCCATCCATTACCTTTATTGCTAATTAATTTTACTCGAGTAAAGTAAGACTCCATTGCATCATTTTCATCTGGATGAACAGAACCGCTTGGAATAAATTGAGTAACTAATGCATCTCCAGAGAACCGCTCGATTGATACATCTTCAAGCCAGAACCATAAACCATATATTTCAACACCATTAACGCTGGCTTTTTTTCCATCACCACCATCAATAGTAATGTCTTTTATTTTTATGTATTTAACACCAGGGAGGCTTTTTCTATCACCATCTAATGGCGATGCAATTTTCAATGCATTTTTTTCGCTCAGGCTTGATAGTTTTTCATAGTCAGCACTTTGAATAATAGGCCCAGAAGAAGCCGAGGATAATTTCAACTGAGTGCGATAGATTCCAGAACCGATAACTTGGGATGCATTATCAATTACAATGCAAGGTGACGCACTGCAAGTCCACACGCCTGGCGAAAACTCAATTACTTGCCCAACACCAAGCTTTATTGTAGATTTAATCTCACCCGGTTCATTGGCTTTGATAGTAATTTGCTTGCCATTGGCGGCAATTATCTCTTTATTAATAATGTCGCCAACATCTGCCGTAGAAAATGCACATGCATAATTAGCCACCATAAACGGAATAATTGATAAAAAAGACACATACCCCTTTGTCATTGTTAGACATCCTTTTAACTTAAATTTGAGAGCCAATAATTTAATGATAGATAACAAAATGTCAACTTCAAAATACTTCAAGCGTCACATTTATCGAGGTGTTAGCAACACATCACCATTACTAGCATGGCCTGTCTATCCGAAGTTCGCTCGTCCCCAAATACACCATTACGAGAATTATTTCCTGGTGATGTGATGCTAAGGTTCCTGTGCATCCGTGGTTACAGTTGACCGTCCCCATTGTCGTACTAGTCCTAATGCGGGTTCCTGATAACCATTGACCCTATCCCAAAATCAGTGCAGTGCTAAATCAGAGAGGAGCTCAAAAGTAGGTATTGGCGTCCGCGATGTTCTTAGCAATTTTGCGCCCCCCTCAGCGCGATCTGCATCGTCAGATACTCCCACTGCTACTACTTTCGCCTCACGACTAAACTTAAACGCGGCATCAGTCGACTGAGCTGCGCTATCTGCAGACTAGCTACTCTTTGCTTCGTCTGTTGCTTGTTGCGTACAGCGGGCTCCCAGCATAATGTTTTTGCCAACGACGCCATCCACGGGCAATCCTTCAGATGACATAGATGGCCCCCCGAAATAATTCAGATTATGAAATGGTTGTTATAATTGGGACGCGGATAAAAAAGCCCCGAATTACCCAGGGCTTACATTGATTTTTTTATTTATTGCACTGCAAATTTAACCTCTGCCTTTCTTATGGTTTTTTTTCTTAATTTCTCTGATTGCCTTTCAACGGCTAGATACATTAAGATGCCAAATCCTATCACGAAAGCAAAAGCCATAAACAACTTAACCGGGGTTAAGTCGGTTCTGTCTAGCGCCCAGAAAATATAGTTATACAAATAAATAGAAAACGAGCACTTCCCTACAAATGCTACACTGCGCACAACGTGCGGCACACGCTTTCCTGAGAACCGATTAATAAGTGATACCATTAACAATGCAAAAACCGATGAAATCAACATTTCATACAGTTTAATCTTGTTATTAAAGCCATGCCCTTTGTAGAAAAGAAGCAATACAAATAACGCGATCAATGTCCATTGAGCTTTCAATTTTCTTATAAATGAACCTATTCTGTTTTGATATATGGCGCAAAGCCACCCCAAAACGAAAAGTGAAAGGTAAGATGGAATGCCCCATGTTAACAATTGATTCTCACTGTAAACATTAATCAAAATACTAACAGCAAACACACTGACCAACAAAAAAACCCTTCCCAAAACAGTGGTAAATAAAACAACCAGAGCAGGGAGAATTAAATAAAACTGCATCTCAACAGCGAGCGACCAATAAACCCCACTAATTGAGAAAAATGTCTTTTCTGAAAAATTGTGAATAAATAAAGCATGGGATATTACATCAAAGACCCCTGTAGGTTTTGTTGCAATGCCAAAACCTCGAATTAGAACAAACCAAACCGCGATTGATATGTAAAATGGAATAGCTATCCGCAAGTATCTTTTTAAAAAATAGATGCCATACTTCTTTGCTGAAAAGCCACTTGAAAATGCTTTTCCACTTGACCCAGCCATACAATAGCCTGAAATTACAAAAAACATTCCAACGCCGATCCACCCGTTACCAAAAAGCCCCATCACATCGAAGCCGAATGGTAGCGGTCGGCCTAAAGAACCGGACCATAGGAAAAGGTGAAAGGCGGTAACGAGCATAACCGCTACACCTCTAAAAAAGTCAATAATATCATTGCGCTGAGACATGTCATTTCCTTTAGTTATTGACGCAATGATAAGCCACCTACCAGCAGATTACCAACCTATCGGAACATAGGAGTAACTCAATCCATCCCAACGGGCTAACGGAAAAGTTTATCGCCGCGCGGAAAGCATCAGGTTTGGAATTTCAGGCAAGCCCGCCGACGTTCCACGAGATCCGAAACCTGTCCGGCCGCCTGTACGAAAAGCAGAACGACAAGGCATTTGCCCAAAAGCTGCTGGGGCATACAACGGAAATGAAGACGCTGAAATAGCTTAAAACGAGGGGGAAGGAGTACGTGATGCTGTAAAAAACCGAATATCAAAATTCGAGTAAATTTCGAGTAATTCCGATTTTTTCAAAAAAAGACTTATAAATCAATCACACAAAAAAAGACCGAATACGATTCCTATATTCGGTCTAGGGAAATGGCTCTTGGGAGAGAGCCGTGCGCTAAAAGTTGGCATTTAATGCAGGGCTTGTTCAGCCGTGCACTTTAAGAGTAGCCTACCGCGCCAGTTTTGCCAGCCGCCCGGCGGCCGCGTGATAGTTTCGTGACGAAATAACTATGCGGCAAATGCGCATCAATCCGCGCACGTTGGGCAAGGCGTTGACAAACAAGCGGTTAGTCAGCGCACAGCTTCTCGGCGCGTTCAATGAACGGCGCCAGACTCATTTTTTTCCCCGGTTCGGCAGGGTCGTCCAGCAGGAGCACCTCCAGCGGCTGCGCACGCTGATGGCCCTTCTTCACCTGCTGCTCCGCTGCATCGTTGAGCGGGTATTGCATCAAGGTGCTGTTGTTGAGCACGAACAGCGCGCCGCCGCTGCGGCATTGCAGCGTCACTTCTTCCTTGGTGAACGCCCACTGTTTGCCGTACTCCAGTTTAGTGATGTTCACCAGTTTGTCTGCCGCCAGCGCGCCGGTCGCGGTTGCCAGCAGCGTAATGCCGAGTAATACCGATTTCATGTGTTGGCCTTAAGGTTGCTATTCGCGTCGATTTTCCCGCAGCTTGCCGGCCTGCGGCAAGCTGAAATGTCATACCGGCGCATAGGTTGCAAATAAACTGACCAGCAGCAGCACCGCCATCCCCAGCCCGACTTCGAGCCAGCAGGCCAGCACCACGCCGCGCTGCGCCAGCGCCGGCACGCGGCTCATTGCCGGCACGATAGCGTAGCGATTGGCCAGCGCCACCATCACCATCAGCGCCACCAGTGCGGTTTTAATCAGCAGCAGGCGCTGATAAGGCGAGCTGAGGTTAAGCGGCCAACCACCGAGAATGATCAGGCTGTTGACGATGCCGGTGACGATCACCGCCGCCACCGCCAGGTGCCCCCAGCGCGAGAAACGGATCAGCGTGGTGATGGCGTCGCTGCGCCACTGCGGCGGCTGCAGGTAGCGCAGGCAAACCAGCAGCGGCACCAGGCTGCCGAACCAGTAACCGGCGGCCAGCAGGTGTATCGCATGGTTGGCGCGGTGCAGCGCGCCCAACGTGCCTTCGTGCATCGCCGCGTGGCCGATAAACGCCAGGCTCACCAGCAGCAGCGCCGAACACAGCGCCAACGCCTGCGCGCGCGGCCGCTCCGGCAGCAGCAGGCTCAGGATCGCCAGCAGCGACAGGCCCAGATGCCAGCGCCACACTTCGCCGAAGGTGGTGCCGAGCACCGCCCACCAAATCTCCAGCCGCCAAGCGTCTTGCCAACCGTCGCCCATCTGCCCGGCCTGAATAGCCAGCAGCGCCACGGCGGAAAGCCCGGCAGCCCAGGTGCCGGCAAGCAGCAGCGGGCGCACATCGCGGGAGAGGATCGGGGAGAGGCGCTGCGGTGACAATAAGGCGGTGAACAGACTGATGCCGAACATCAGCATCACCGCCGCAAAGTGCACCAAGCGACACAGAACGAACAGGGTCGCCAGAGTCACGATCAGTTTACGGTGAAGCTGTACTGGCCTTTGGTTTTATGCCCGTCGACCGACACCACATGCCAGCTGACGTTGTATTTGCCCGCGCTCAGCTCGCCGTCGATCGGCACGTTGACCTGGGTGTTATTGTTCGGATCGAGCTGCAGCTTGCCGGTTTTCACCACGGCGTTGTCCGGGCCGGTGATTTTCACGCCGCTGAAGTTCGGCTCGATGCCTTCGGAGAAGCTGAGAGTCAGCGCCTTCGGCGCCGGGCTGACGCTGGCGTCGGCCTTCGGCGTTTCCACTTTCAGGTGAGCGTGCGCCAAGGCTTGCTGTGAAGAAAGGCCAACGAACAGGACGAAAACGGTGGAAAGCAAGCGACAGGAGGAACGAATTTTACCGATCACAGTGGTATCCCTTAACAGTAAAAGAGGGTCATAAGGGTTAAGGCCACAGCCAAGGCGATGTATCAGCGGCCCCAACCCACCGCAAGTGATTGCGCCACGGGTAAACAGAAAAACGGGTTATATCGGCTAACCCGCTGTTTTGACTCTACCATCCCTGTAGCGTATCGCGGTAAATCATAACGACCACGCCTCAGCAAGTCGAGCGCATCACTGGCATTTTGCGATCCGGCAGCACGTATCGCCGCATAACCGCGATAAACGCAGGGTAAAAAAAACCGCGCGTCAGGCTCGCCCGCGCGCGGTTTTTCGATGTTCTGGTGCAGATTAAGCCTGGCCGTTGCCGCCCTGGCCCATCGCGCCCATTTTCTTCAGATCTTTGTCGATGAAGAACAAGCCTTTGCCGCTGGTGCCCACCAGCGCCAGCTTATCCAGCACGGATTTGAACAGTTTCTCTTCTTCATGCTGCTCCGCCACGTACCACTGCAGGAAGTTGAAGGTGGAGTAATCGTGTGCGGTCATGGCGGCGTGCGCCAGTTCGTTGATCTGCCGGGTGATCAGCTGTTCGTGTTCGTAGGTCTGCTGGAACACGTCCGCCAGCGATTCGAACGCCACCGGCGGCGCGGCGATGCTGCCCAGCAGCGGCAGAGAGCCGGTGTCGCTCAGGTAGTCGAACAGGCGTTGCATATGCTGCATCTCTTCCTGAGAGTGCTCTTTAAGAAATGCGGCGGCGCCTTCAAAGCCTTTATCGCTGCACCATGCGCTCATCTGCAGGTACAGGTTGGCGGAGTAGAACTCCAGATTCAGTTGCTCATTCAGCTTTTGAGTCATTTCTTGCGTCAGCATAATGATTCCTTTTATTTTGCAGGTCATGAATTTAATTTCCGCGCATTATGCCCTGCTGCCGTAAAAATAAAAACACCTTATTTACACTCAAATCACATTAATTATAAAAACCATAAATATCAATAAATTAAAATACCCACCAATACATCGAGAATTAACATGATAATTATTTTCATCTTTTATTTTAATCATAAGGCGAATCATTCTTATTTAAAAGAATAAATAGATTGCATTACTGCTGGATAAATATCGCCCGCGACGGCGGCGCAACGGGCTTGCCAAGCGCCGCCGGGTGGATTACCTTCTGCGCAGATTCAATGCGGCAAAGTAAGTAAGGAGCATAGCGTGGGTTACAATCTGGCCGAGTTGTCCAAAGAAGAGATGGACAGGGTGAACGTGGATCTCGCCGCCTCAGGCGTGGCGTACAAAGAGCGCTACAACATGCCGGTGATCCCGGAAGTGGTAGAGCGCGAGCAGCCGGAGCTGCTGCGCGACTATTTTCGCGAGCGCGTGGCGCACTACCGCGCGGAATCCCACCGATTTTCGCGCCTGCCGTACGAGCCGAAGGTCAAATAACAAAACCCGCCATTACGGCGGGTTTTTGCGTCACTTGCCGGCGAACCGGTCGGTGGCGATCATCAGCTGGTGCAAAATACCCGGCTCATCATACGAATGCCCCGCCCCTTCCACGATATGCAGCTCCGCCTCCGGCCAGGCCTTGGCCAGATCCCAGGCGTTCTGCACCTGGCAGGCCATGTCATAGCGGCCGTGGACAATCACCGCCGGAATATGGCGGATCAGCGGCACGTTACGCAGCAGCTGGTCGTCGCTCTCCAGGAAGCCCAGATGCGTGAAGTAGTGGTTTTCAATACGGGCGAACGCCAGCGCGAAATCATCCTCGCCAAACGAAGCAGATTCACGGCTCGGCAACAGCGTGACCGTCTCCCCTTCCCACACGCTCCACAGCTTGGCCGCTTCAAGCTGCACCTGCGGATCGGCCGAGGTCAGCCGCTGCCGGTAGGCGGCGATCACGTCTTGACGCTCGTCATCCGATAGGATGGACAGCACGCGCTCCCATTTGTCCGGGAAGAAGCGCGAAGCGCCGTCCTGGTAATACCAATGCAGCTCCTGCTTGCGCAGGGTGAAGATGCCGCGCAGCACCATTTCACTGACATGCTCCGGGTGGGTCTGCGCATAGGCGAGCGCCAGCGTAGACCCCCAGGAGCCGCCGAACACCAGCCACTGCTCGACGCCGGCCATTTCGCGCAACCGCTCGATATCGGCCACCAAGTGCCAGGTGGTATTGTTGTCCAGGCTGGCGTGCGGGCGGGAACGGCCGCAACCGCGCTGATCGAACAGCAGCACCTTGTAGCGTTCGGGATCGAACAGTTGACGATGATGCGGGGAGATACCGCCACCCGGTCCACCGTGAATGAAGACCGCCGGTTTACCGTTCGGGTTACCGCTCAGCTCCCAGTAGATCCGGTGGCCATCCCCAGTGTCCAGCCAACCGCTGTCGTATGCCGCTAACGGCGGGTACAAACCTCGTAATTGTTCCATGGCGCTTTCCGTCTCTCTGTGAGTCATGCTTTCATCAAAGCGGAAGCCGCCCGGCAGGTCAACGGTAAAACCCGAAAACTCGAACGCGCGCCGAGAACTCGGCGCGCGTTTGCTCAAAATCACATCGACCTGGCTGCAAAACGCCCACAGGCCCGATCAGTTAAGGTGCGCGATCGCACTGATCTCCACCAATTGCTCGGGCGAAGCCAGCCCGGTGACGCCGATCAGCGAACCGGCGGGCCGGTGATCGCCGACATAGCGCTTGAACAACGCAACGCACGGTTCAAAGTGCGCCAGTACATCGGTCAGGTAGATCTCCACATACGCCAGGTTCGAACGTTCGGCACCGAATCCCGCCAATACCCGATCCAGATTGTCCAACGTCTGTTGGGTTTGCCGTTCGATATCGCCCGCACCGACAAACTCCCCCTGCATATCATGGGAAAACTGCCCAGAGATGTAGAGGGTATCCTTGACGCGATAGCCTTGGGACACGCCATTCTCCTCTTCCCAAATGACCCCGTGGTGGTAGTGCGTAATGCCATTTTTCATGCTGTTTCTCCAACCGTTTATCGTTTCCATGACGACTATAATCGTTTGATTGGCGAATGGATGTCGTCACTGAAACGACGTTGACAATGCATTTAATATATTGAATATGTTAAATTTATTGTCTTTTCACCGGTTCTCGGAGGGCAGCATGCTACGGGCGAATCTCAATGACATTCAGGTTTTCATGGCCGTCGTCGACGCCGGCAGTTTTGTCGCCGGCGGACAGACGATGGGGCTATCGCGTTCGGCGGCGGGCAAGGCCATCGCGCGTCTGGAGCAGCGGCTGAGCGTGCGGCTGTTGCATCGCACCACGCGTTCGCTTGGCCTGACCGACGAGGGACGAGAGTTTTATCGACGTGGCCTGCAGATCCTCGCTTCGGTCGACGATGCCGAGGCCAGCGTGGCCGGCGACAAGGGCACCGCACGCGGAGTGCTGCGGTTGACCGCCCCTTCCGCCTTCGGCAGACGGATCCTGTTGCCGCTGGTGCCGAAATTTCTCGTCGCCTGGCCTGAGGTGCAGGTGGAGATCAGTTTTTCCGATCGCCTGGCGGATGTCGTGGAAGAAGGATTTGATTTGGCAGTACGGATCGGCGTCACGGCGCCGGATACCCGGCTGGTGTCCAGAACCCTCGCCAGGTATCGCGCCCTGCTGTGCGCCTCCCCCGCCTACCTCGCCGCCCGTGGCGAACCGCATACCGTCGAGTCGCTCGCCGGGCACGAGGCTCTGCTGTTCAGCAGCCGCAACCAAAAACAGCCCTGGCGGCTGCGTGACGAGCGCGGCGAATGGGTCAAGGCCCCAGTTCGCGGCCGCCTGCGGCTGGACAGCGGAGAAGCGCTGCACGATGCGGCCTTGGCCGGGTTGGGCATCGCGTATCTGCCGGAGTTTATGATTGCGGAGGATTTGGCCGCCGGTCGTCTGCAGCAGGTGCTGCGCGCCGTGGAGGGTGAAGAAGTCAGGATTGTGGCGCTCTATCCGAATAAGCGCCTGCTGGAACCCCGCGTCAGGCGCTTTCTCGATCTCTTGGTGGATACGCTCGGCGGCTGAAACCTTACCCGCCTTTGCGCATATGCGGCTCGCGCATCTCCTGCGCGGTTTTCGCCTCGATGCTCAGCTCCGCCGTCGGGCGCAGCAACAGACGCGCCAGCCCGATAGGTTCGCCGGTTTCCCGGCAGTAGCCGTACTCGCCGTTCTGCAACCGCGCCAGCGCCGCATCGATTTTCGGCAGCAGGCGGCTTTCGCGATCCAACTGGCGGAACAACAGGCGCAGCTCTTCTTCGCGCGCCGCCTTGTCGGCTTCATCGCCCGTCGCTTCGCCGCTGTCGATCGCCTTCTTCAGCTCATCGATGTGCAGCAGCAGTTTTTGCCGCTCATCCTGCAGCAGCTGGCGGAAAAAAGCCCGTTGAACCGAGTTCATGTAATCAGAATCCGGCATGGCCAGCAGTTGCTGCGCATCCGGTAATGTCATCACTGTCATTGCGTTCTCCGAACCCTAAAAGTGTAATATTATAACATAATAATTATTTTAAGCACCCGGTCATCCAAAAACAAAATTTCACGTGCAAACAGCCAGTTACACACTACTGGCACTTTGTCGCTTGCATCCTGTCGGCTTTAGGCGGTTAATGGCTGAGCAAGCCACCCAATCATAGGTAACGAGAGGCCATCATGAGTAAGGGAATGGATAGCAAAAAAAATGCGAAGAAGAAGCCGTTGAAAACCCCAGCAGAGAAACGTGCGGAGAAACGCGCCAAAAAAGCGCATCCGTCTGGTGAGTAAGCGTCCTTCCATCCGTCATTAAACCCGCCAAGGCGGGTTTTTTATTGCCTCACTGGAGAGATGGCCAATGCCCTGCTTTACCCTCGCCGCAGCCCAATACCCCGCCGCTGCGGCCAATATCGCCTGCAACCTTGAACGTCACCTTGAATTTGTCGCGCAGGCAGCCGAACAGCAGGTGCAACTGCTGGTTTTTCCCGAACTGTCGCTAAGCGGCTATGAGCTGGCCGATGCTGCCGAACTGGCGCTGACGCTGGGCGATCCGCGTCTGCAACCGCTCGCTGCGGCGGCGCAATCGCATCAGATGACGATCATCGTCGGCGCGCCCTTGCGCAGCGGCCAGGCGCTGCATATCGCCGCCTTGATCTTTCACCCCAACGGCGCGGTGGCCGCCTATACCAAGCAACATCTGCACGGCGCGGAACAACAACGGTTCTTGCCCGGTAATGGCGGCACGCTGCTGGAAATACATCGGCAACGCATCGCGCTGGCTATCTGCGCCGACACCTCGCAAGCCGGCCACGCAAGCGCCGCCGCGCTGGCGGGTGCGCAGATTTATGCCGCCGGCGTGCTGGTATCTGAAGCCGGTTACGCGAAAGACAGCGCCGCGCTGGCAGGCTATGCCCGTCGTTATGGCATGGTCACGCTGATGGCCAACCATGCGGCGCCGACCGGAGGCTGGATCCCGGCAGGCCGCAGCGCCATCTGGGATGAAACGGGAGCGCTTTTGGTTGCCGCACCGGATGACGCCCCTGGTCTTATCATCGCCGACAAGACCCGCGACGGTTGGCACGGCCGCCTGTGCCGGTTAAGCTGAAGCCTGACGGCAACGCGGAGGAAAACATGACGTTACGCGTAATAGATACCGAGACCTGCGGGCTGGACGGCGGCGTGGTGGAAGTGGCCTCCCTCGATCTGCTCGACGGCCAGTTAACCAACCCGATGAGCGATCTGGTCAGCCCGGATCGCCCCATCAGCCTCGACGCGATGGCGATTCATCACATCACCGAACAGATGGTGGAAGGCAAACCGCGCATTGCGGTGGCGATCGGCCGCTATCAGGGCAGCCCCTACTATGTGGCGCACAACGCCGCCTTCGATCGCGGGGTGTTGCCGGAGATGAACGGCGCCTGGATCTGCACCCTCAAGCTGGCGCGCACGCTGTATCCAGACATCAAGTACGGCAACCAGTATCTGCGCTACGCGCTGAATCTGGACGTGCAGCTGCCGGCAGACGCCACGCTGTACCCGCACCGCGCGCTGTATGACTGCTACGTCACCGCCGCGCTGCTGCAACGCATCATCAAGGATTCGGGCTGGACGCCGGAGCAAATGGTGCAGATCACCGAACAGCCGGTGCTGCTGAAGAAGTTCAAGTTCGGCAAGTATCGCGGGCAGGAGATTGATCGCATCGCCCAGGAAGATCCTGGCTATCTGCGCTGGATGCTGAAATCCATCGACGATCTGAGCCCGGACATGAAGCACACGCTGAAATACTATCTGATCGGCTAACACGGCGGGCGGCGCAGGCCGCCCGCCGAATGCCGTTACTCCGCCAGCGCCAGAATGAAGGCGTACTCCAGTGCAATATCCTCATAGGCCTTGAAACGGCCGGATTTTCCGCCGTGGCCGGCATCCATGTCGGTATACAACAGCAGCTGCCGATCGTCGGTTTTCAGCTCGCGCAGCTTGGCCACCCACTTGGCCGGCTCCCAATACTGCACCTGCGAATCGTGCAGACCGGTGGTCACCAGCAGATGCGGGTACTCCTGCGCCTTCACCTGATCGTACGGGCTGTACTGTTTGATGTAGTCGTAATAGGCCTGCTCGTTCGGGTTGCCCCACTCGTCGTATTCGCCGGTGGTCAGCGGGATGGACTCATCCAGCATGGTGGTCACCACGTCGACGAACGGCACCTGCGCCACCACGCCGTGGAACAACTGCGGCGCTTGGTTGATCACCGCGCCCATCAGCAGACCGCCGGCGCTGCCGCCCATCGCGAACACCCGCTTACCGTCGCCGTACCCCTGGGCGATCAGCGTTTCGGTCACGTCGATAAAATCGTTGAAGGTGTTCTGCTTGTTGAACAGTTTACCGTCTTCATACCACAGCTGCCCCAGCTCACCGCCGCCGCGAATGTGCGCCAGCGCGAACACGACACCGCGATCCAGCAGGCTCAGGCGGCTGGCGCTGAACGCCGGATCCATACTGCTGCCGTAAGATCCGTAGCCATACACCATCAGCGGGTTGGTGCCGCGCTGGAAGCTGTCCTGGCGATACACCAGCGAGACCGGCACTTCGACGCCGTCGCGCGCCTTCACCCACACCCGCTCGCTGCGGTAGTTTTCTGGCGTGAAGTTCTTCACTTCCTGCTGTTTGAGCATCGTCCGCTCGCCGCTGTCCATGTTCAGCTCGTACAGCGTGGTCGGGGTGGTCATCGACGAATAGCCGTAGCGCAGCAGCGCGGTCTCCGGATCCGGGTTATACGCCAGCCAGGTGGTGTAGGTCGGATCGTCGAAGGCGATGCGCTTCTCTTCGCCGCTTTGCCAGTGGATCTGGCGCAGCAGCGTCAGGCCGGCATTACGCTCTTCCACCACCAACCAATCACGGAACAGGCTGAAGCCCTCCAGCATGACGTCGCCGCGCGGGGCGATCAGCGTCTGCCACTGCGCTTCATCCGCCTGTTCGCTTTGGTACAGGCCGAAGTTCTTGCCGTCCTTGTTGGAGCGAATATAGAAATGCTGGTGATAGTGATCGATGGCGTACTCGTGATCCTTGCGGCGCGGCACGAACAGCTGCGGCTTGGCGTCCGCGCGATCGGCATCCAGCAGCAGGATCTCCGAGGTGGTGGTGCTGCTCAGGTGGATCAGGATAAAGCGCTCGGAGGTGGTCTTCTCCAGCCCGACGTAAAAGGTATCGTCCCGCTCTTCGTAGATCAGCTCGTCCTGCTGCGGATCGCTGCCCACCACGTGGCGATAGACCTGATACGGCAGCAGCGTCTTGGCGTGCTTGCGCACGTAGTAGACCGTCGAGGAGTCGTTGGCCCACTCGAAGCTGCCGGAGGTGTTTTCCAGCACTTCGTCGGCCCAGCTGCCGTCGGCCAGGTTCTTGAAGCGAATGTCATACTGGCGGCGCGACAGGAAATCCTCCGCCACCCCCAGCCGCTGGTTGTCTGGGCTGACGTCCAGCCCGCCCAGGGTATAAAACTCGTGATTCTCGGCGCGCTGGTTGCCGTCAATAAGCACCTCCCAGTGCTCACTCTCGGCCTGAGGCTGGCGCACGGAAATCGCGTATTCGTTGCCCGGCTCGTAGCGCGTCTGATAGCGATAGCCGTGGCGCACATAAGGCACCGAATGTTCCTGCTGCGGGATACGCGCCACCATCTCTTCGTACAGGGTTTCACGCAGCGCCTGCTGTGGCTTCAGCATCGCATCGGTATAGGCGTTCTCCGCCTGCAGGTAGTCCAGCACCTGGCGGTCTGCGCGCTCATCGTCGCGCAGCCAGTAGTAGTCATCCACGCGCGTGTCGCCGTGGATAGTGATGGGATAAGGACGTTTTTCCGCTTTCGGTGGGGTCATCATTGCTAAATCATCCGCTTACATAGATTGCGGCAAGAGTGACACGATTCCCCCCGGCTTGCCAAGCGGCGCTACGCCAGCTCGCGCTTTTTCTCGTTGACGTCGCTCTCGATGCCCTGCTTGACGTCCGCCGGGATCTTCAGCGCCTGTGCCAACGCATCGAGATAGCCGCGCTCCATAAAATGATCGACGTCGATCACCAGACAGCTCAGGTAATAAACCTCCAGCGCCTCGTCTTCGTTTTGCACGCTGCGGGCGATCAATTCCGGGTTGAGCGGCTGATCGAGCGCTTCCTGTACCCAACCCTGCGCCTCTTCCCCCACCTGCAACTGCGCCAGGCTGTGATCGATGGCACGCTGCTCGTCGGCATCGATATGGCCGTCGCTCTTGGCGGCAAACACCAGCGCCTGCACCAGGCGTTTGGCGCGCAGATCCACCGGCGTGGTTTGCAAACCGAACTGCGGTTCGTCCTGATGGGTCTCTTTCACCCGCTGTTTGTACTTGTTCCACAGCACTGCGCCCACCGCCGCGCTGCCACCGATAATCAGCGCATTCTTGCCGAACTTGCCCACCAGCTTGCGCGAGGACTTGTTGGCCAACAGCACGCCGACCAGGCCGCCCAGCGCCGTGGGCGCCAGCAGCTTGCCGATGCCTTCCGCCCCGCCTATCGCGCCGGCCTTCTGCCCGATCAACGTTTGAATCTGCTGCATCCAGTTACTTTTCATCATCTACCCCTTGCGTGAAAAAACGCGGCGCGCAGGCGCGGCCGAACCGACGGTAAACCGCCAGATTAGGGGATCTTTTGTCAATTTACGTCTGGGGGATGCAAACCTGTGTTTAGCGGATCGGCGGGCCGGACGGCCCGCCGGGATAAGCTGCGGCGTTACGCGTCTTCGTCGCCCGCTTCGTCGTCCTGCTCGTACTCCGCCAGCTCGTCGCGCATCGCCTGGATGGCGTCACGAGTCATCAGCGCCAGCGTGCGGTAGAAACCGGTGGTGGCGTGCGCTTCCACTTTACCGAGGAAACGGCCGCACCACGGCAACAGGAACTCGTCGAACAGCGCGATCTGCGTCTGTGCTTCATCTTCCTGCGACTGATCTTCCAGCCAGGACGCCGCCAGCAACAGCTGGCCGAAATGGTCGGCCGGTGCCTCCGCCAGCGGCATGCCGCGCTGCTGCAAGAAGGTGCGCACTTCCGCTTCGCTGGCGCCTTCGACGTAGTCGGAGCGGAACGGCGACACGCTGCACTCGCTGCCGACGAACATCGCGTTGAAGTCGGTCGCCAGTTGGTTGACATCGCAGCCCTGCTGCAGGCGCTTCAGCAGGTCATCCTGCTCCAGCGGCCAGTGCTGCTGCAGCTTGCCCTCTTTGATCAGCGCAAACAGCGGCACCAGCAGCGGATCCTGCGGCTGGCGGTAGAACAGCGTACCCAGCACGCGGCAGACAATCGAAAACTCATTCATGATAAAGCCTTATTCAATACGGAAAATTTTGCCGGGACGATGTCACAAATCGGCCAATTCCGCAATCGCCGGCTTGCCGCGCCGTTCGAGAAAATCCAGCAGCCGGCGCGGGCTGACGTTGAGAATGCGCTCCTGCGGGAAGCCCACCTCGTCGATGATGCGCTCGCAGTGCTCAAAGTTACCCAGCGAAAAGGCAACGTGCGAATCCGAACCCAGCGCCAACCAACCGCCGGCATCGCGCACGGCGGCGGCGATCGCCCGGCAGTTGGCCTCGCTGCCCTTGCGGGAGTGGGTGAACGACGAGTTATTCAGCTCCAGCGCCACCTCGTATTTGGCCGCCGCCGCCGCGACGGCGGGAATGTCGATCGGATAACGTGGGTTGCCGGGGTGGCTGATGATATGCACGTCCCCCTGCGCCATCGCGGCGATCATCGCTTCAGTATTGGACGCTTTATCCTGCGGCGCAAACACCGGCTCGTGGAAACCGGCGATGATCACGTCGGTGGCGGTCAACATCGGGCCGGTGCAGTCGATGTCGCCCTGTAGGTTTTTGATGTTGGCTTCGATACCGCGCAAGATGCCCACGCCGTTCACCCGGCGCGGCCAGACGTGCATGTTCATAAAGTGCCAGTAGTGCGGCGCATCGGCCATGTCCGGGCCGTGATCGGTGATGGCGAACAGCTTGATGCCCTTCTGCTGGGCTTCGGCGATGTAATCGTGCAGCGTGCTGTAAGCGTGGGTGCTGGCGACGGTGTGCATGTGCAAATCAACGGGGTACATTGTTTCTCCTTCCAGAGGGCCCGCCCGCAAAGGTACGGGCAGGCGCGATGACGATAACAGCTTATCAGTTACCGAACGGCGGCTGAAGGATCAGTAACCCCGCTGCCTGTCGACCACGCCGGCCGGGGTGTGCCCCGCCTCCAGCGCGCGGATGTTGGCGGCGATCTGATCCATCGCCTGCTGCGGCAACGTGATGGCAGCAATATGCGGGGTTATGGTGACACGCGGATGACGCCAGAACGGGTGATCCTGCGGCAGCGGCTCGCGGGTGAACACGTCCAGCGTGGCGGCGGCCAGCTGCCCCTGCTCGAGCGCCGCCAGCAGATCGGCCTCCACCAGGTGTGCGCCGCGCGCGATGTTGATGAGATAGGCGCCCGTGCTCAACTGCGCGAACAGCTCGCGGTTGAGGATGCCGACGGTCTCCGGCGTATTGGGCAGCAGGTTGATCAGCAGTTTGACGCCGTCGAGGAAGGCCGCGCGCTGCGCCTCCCCGGCGAAACTTTGCACGCCGTCGATCTGTTTGGCGCTGCGGCTCCAGCAGCGCACGCGAAAGCCAAACTCGGTCAGCTTGCGCGCCACGCTCTGCCCCAGCACGCCGGCGCCGAGGATGCCGATGGTGAAATCATCCAGCGAGTGAGGATCGAGCGGCTGCCATTCCTGCCGCTGCTGCAGCGCCTGATACTCGTCGAAACGGCGGAAATAGCGCAGTACATAGCTCAGCGCATATTCCTGCATCTGCTGCGCCATGCCGGTATCCTCCAGCCGCAGCAGCGGCACGCCGGCGGGCAGCGTGCCGGGGTGTTTGCGCTCCTGATCAAGAATGGCATCGACGCCGGCGCCGAGGGCGAACACCGCTTTCAGATCGCGGCGGTTGGCCAGCATTTCGTGCGGCGGGCGCCACACCAGCGCGTAATCGGCTGGCCGCTCGTCGCCGCGCTGCCACTCGCGGATCTCGGCCTGCGGTAGGCGTTGCTTGATGCCGGCCAGCCATTCCTGGGCGTTAAACAAGGGGTGGTAATAAATGATGTTCATACTGCGGGCTCCCGTTTGTTTTTATTGGTTTTCCTCCAGCCTTCCGCGATTCGCCGCCGGATGCAAGCGTTAAAGCCCAAAATAAAAACAGCCCCGACCAGTGGGGCTGTTGCGCATACTCGCCAATCAGGCGGCAGACGGGCCGTCGCGCCGGATAAGGCGCCGCAGCAGCGGAATGAGAATCAGCATCGCCACGCCGACGCCCGTCGCCCCCCAGCCCAGCGCGCTGAAGATTTCGCTGTAGCCGGGATTGGTTTGCAGCGGCGTGTTGCCGCTGTTTTCCGGCATCAGGCCGGAGACGTAGCCCGCCAACACCGAAGCGACGCCGGTCACCATCATCCAGCAGCCCATCATCACGCCCTGATAGCGCGGCGGCGCCAGCTTGCCGATCATCGCGTAACCGATCGGCGAGATCATCAATTCGCCAACGCTTTGCAGCACATAGCTGATGACGATCCATTTAAACGCCACCAGCCCGTCGCCGCCCACCATGCTGATGCCCAGCGGCAGCACCAGCATGCCGAGCCCGATACAGAACAGCGATCCGGAGAACTGCAGCGGAATGTCGATGTTGCAACCGCGAGCGCGCAGGCGATTGAACCACCAGGCCAGCAGCGGGCCGCCCACCACGATCACCAGCGTGTTGATGTTCTGGATCCACTGCGGCGCCACCTGAATGCCGTAAACGTTCAGATTGATGTTGTGCTCGGAGAACAGCATCAGCCCCATCGGCGCCAGCTGGTACAGCGCCCAGAACACCAGCGAGCCCAGCGCCAGGATCAGATAAGCCGCCATTCTGCGGCGCTCATCGCGCGGATGGTGGCGCAGCGTCACGACGCACAGCATCAGGAAGATCAGCGCGCCGAGCACAATCACGAAATGGCCGCTGAACTCGGCGTGGGTCAGCATCACGCGGATGATCGGCACCAGCGCTACCAGCACCGCCAGCCCGACCAGCATGCGCCAACGGTATTGGCTGCGGCTGGCATCGTGCAGCGGCGTATTGAGATCGGCCAGAATGCGCCAACGGCAGACGGCGACGATAATCGCCGCCGCGTTGCCCAGCGTGGCAAACAGGAACAGCGCGCGGTAGTTTTCCGTCAGTTGGAAATAACCGGCGACGGTAAAGCCGACGAAGAACCCGAGGTTCATGCCGGCGTAGTTCCACAGGAAGGCCGATTCGCGCCGATCATCGTCCGGCTTGAAACGCTGCGTCAGCATCATATTAATGCAGGTCACGTTAAGGCCGCTGCCGGTCAGGAACATCGCCAGCCCCCAGTACAGCCCCCACACGCCCGCGACGGCAATCAGCGCGCAGCCGATCACCTGCAGCACCATGCCGAGCACGAACAGGTTGCGGTTGCTGAGGAAACGGCCGCCGAGATAGCCGCCGAACATGTGCAGGCCATAGTTGAAGGCGCCGAACACGCCCATCATGGCGTTGGCGCTGCTTTCGTTGAAGCCCAGCCGCTTGGTGGCGTACAGCACCAGCGTGGAATAGAGTACGGCGAAACCCAGCGTGGCGAAGATCTGGATGAAGAACAGCGCCCCCGCACCGGGGGGAATGGCATGGCGCGCTTGCGGCGCCGGCATGGCATCTGAAGGAGTCAAAACGAACCTCTACTGCATTATTATGTAATGAGTCTGTCCCTGTCTGCGATATCGCCGGCCTGTCACCCGGCAATCTGCGCGGCGTTGTGATGTTCCTTGCCAAAAACGCCGCGCCGACACAATTCCATTTAGCGACACATCTGACTAATAATCCAGTATTAATGCATATAACAGCAGACAACCTAACGTCAGTGGCGATATATTGAGCTACCTGTACAGAAAAAGGTCAAACAATCGTCTTTTATGGATTCCGACTGCGGTCTACCCTGCCCACGTGTGGCCACGAGTGGGAATATCGTTCGGTAAATCAGCAAATTGCTGCAAGTTTGGCTAAACAGTCATGAGAATGAAATAAGAGGGTTGACGCTGAGATCAGATTCTCCTACATTAGCGCCCGTCGACAGCGCAAAGCGTTATCGACAACAAAACGGTGAGGTGTCTGAGTGGCTGAAGGAGCACGCCTGGAAAGTGTGTATACGCGAAAGTGTATCGAGGGTTCGAACCCCTCTCTCACCGCCAAATTTAAAGAGAAAGCCTGGATTCGCGTCCAGGCTTTTTTTTTGCATGGCGCTCTGCGCATCTCCCCCCCTCAGCAACCGTGTTTCCCATTTCCGCCGGTTATCCACGAGCCTTACTTCTGATTTTCTCACCCTTTCATGGCTTCTGCCCTACCGTTCGCCGCAGTTTTCAGCAAAGTGCACACGGCTTGAGCGGACGAACAAAAACACAGAAATTATTCTTGACCGGATCGGCCCCACTCCCTATAGTAGCGCCCCGTTGCAGCGATGATTTCGCAACAAAAAATATGGTGAGGTGTCCGAGTGGCTGAAGGAGCACGCCTGGAAAGTGTGTATACGCGAAAGTGTATCGAGGGTTCGAATCCCTCCCTCACCGCCATATTCTACGAAGAAGCCTGAACTCACGTTTAGGCTTTTTTGTTTGCATAGCGCACCGACCGGGAGGGTGAGAATCCTCGACAGGGTTCGACAAAACGCCCGCGTTTTGGACCGCCAACGGCGGCCCGCAGGGTGAGCGCAGCGAATCTATCCCTCCCTCACCGCCATATTCTAACGAGAAAGCCTGAGCGAAAGCTCAGACTTTTTTGTTTATGATTGTATACTAATCGCCAGATAGAAAATTGGTGTTCAAACAGAGTCATGCGCAACTAGTATAAATTACCGCAATACGTAGCGACAAGAACAAGCTGCAACCATTCAAAATTTCCGCAAAACACGGTATAAGGTTATAAATAAAAATATGATTGTTTATTACTTCACATCAGCAAAGTATGGAATTGATAATCTCAAGCATAAACGATTAAAGATATCAAACTTTTTAAATGTCAATGATCCATTTGAGCTACTAGGTGTCGAATTAGGTGATAAAAAAGTACGGAATGCTGCAAATTTTGAGAAAAATAAAATATCCGAAGAATATGGGTTAATATGCTTTAGTGAAGATAAATATAACCCAGTTCAGTGGGCCCATTACGGCGATAATCACAAAGGTGTTTGTCTCGGGTTCGAGATCCAAGAAGAACTCCTCCAAAAAGTCAAATATGTTTCCGAACGCCTATTGAAAAAAACAATAGAAGAATCAGAATTTAACAAAAAGATACTCACTACTAAATTTAGCCACTGGAATTACGAGAAAGAAAGAAGATTAATAATTAAGAATTGTAATTTCCCTGAAGATAGTAACGGCATAAGATTTAAAGAGTTTGACACTGACATCGTACTTAAAGAGATTTATATCGGCTGTAAATCTAAGCTAACATATCAAGATATTACTTCTTCATATAGCAGTGCAAACAAGAGTGTTGTCGTAAAGATGACAAGGCCAGCATTTAAAACCTTCCGTATTGTCTGGGATAAAAGGAATAAAAGCACGCGTACTTAGCATTATATACAACCCCTACAATAGATAAATAGAAGCATTGTAAATAAAACACAGAATAGAAAAACTCAATAGAACTATTGAATAGCTTTAATAGATAGAATCCTGTCACTGACAAAAAAGCCCGAACGCAAATTCAGGCTTTTTTATCCCCACTGCCCAACCGATCAGTGGTGCGTGCATCTCACCGACGTTGGCTGCGCCAACGCACGGCGCCAGTCACCCGGCGTTTGGCCGAACTGGCGCTTGAAGCTGCGGTTGAACGACTGCTGTGAGTCGAAGCCGAGCGAGATCGCCACGCTGACAATCGGTTCACCGCTGTTGGCCAAACGCTCCGCCGACACCTTCAATTTTTGCATACGGATATACTCCCCCAACGCGTAGCCGGTCTGGCGCTTGAACATGCGCTGCAGATGCCATTTGGAGTAGCCCGCGCGGTCCGCTACGGTGTTGATATCCAGTTTTTCTTCCAGATTGTTGTCGATCCACGTCTTCAAATCGGTAATGAAACCCGTCGTGTTCATGCTGATGCTCCCATCATTCGGCAGGGTCCCCCTCTGCCCGATGCACATACGTTGCAACAGTTTCGCTTTAAATGCAATTTTTATTATTGCATTTACCAGAAAGCCGCCTCTATACTCCACCCAATTAATGTAACCGATATTGATACATTAATGTGACACCAATATGTTTCAAAACCTAACGTTGGGCCATAACAAGGCACAACGCCCCTTCCGCCGAACGCAGGCATACATGAAGGGAAAGCCCGGAAAACAGGGCTGGGTATGGGGCCAGACAGCGCTTACTTATCGGAATAAAAATAATGGCAAATCAACCAAACTCATCGTTCAACGCCGGCGGCCGCACGCGCGCCTTCGCTCTGGGCCAGCGGCTCTCCGGGGTGGCGCTGCTGGCCGCCCTGCTCGCCGGGTGTGACAACAGCGTCGCGCACAACGCCCCGCCACCGCCGCCGGTGGTCAGCGCCGCCAGCGTGGTGGTCAAACCGATCAGCCAGTGGGATGCGTTCAATGGCCGGGTCGAAGCAGTGCAAAGCGTACAGCTGCGCCCGCGAGTTTCCGGCTACATCGAGCGGGTCAACTACACCGAAGGCGACGAGGTGAAGAAAGGCCAGGTGCTGTTCACCATTGACGATCGCACCTACCGCGCCGCGCGCGAACAGGCGCAGGCCGAGCTGGTGCGAGCGCGCAATCAGGCAACCCTGGCGCGCAGCGAATCTTCGCGCACCGAGAAGCTGATCGGCACCCAGGCCATCTCGCAAGAGGTGTGGGAACAGCGTCGTTCGTCCGCCGCACAGGCGCAAAGCAACGTGCTGGCGGCGCAGGCTCAGCTCGATATGGCGCAGCTTAATCTCGACTTTACTCGCGTCACCGCGCCGATCGATGGACGCGCCAGCCGCGCGATGATCACCGCCGGCAACCTGGTCACCGCTGGCGACAGCGCCAGCGTGCTGACGACGCTGGTGTCGCTCGATAAGGTTTACGTCTATTTCGACGTGGATGAAGCCACCTTCCTGCGCTATCAGCAGCAGGGCCGGCACGATGCCCGCCTGCCGGTGAAAGTTGGCCTGGTGGGTGAAGACGGCACCCCGCATCAGGGGCTGGTGGATTTCACCGATAACCAACTGAACGCCGGTACCGGCACCATCCGCATGCGCGCCCTGCTCGACAACCGCGATCGTCGCTTCACGCCGGGGCTTTTCGCCCGCGTGCAGATGCCCGGCAGCGCCGAGTTCAACGCCATGCTGATCGACGATAAAGCGGTGATGACCGACCAAAACCGCAAGTTCGTTTACATCGTCGATAAAGACGGTAAGGCACAGCGCCGCGACATCGACGTGGGCCGCATGGCCGAAGGATTGCGCATCGTGCAGAAAGGGTTGGCAAACGGCGATCGGGTGATCGTCGACGGCATGCAGAAAGTGTTTATGCCGGGCATGCCGGTCGACGCGAAAAGCGTCGCGATGACCACTACCGCTTCCGCACTTAACTAAGCTCCCAGCCGAGACTTCTGACCCATGGACTTTTCCCGTTTTTTCATCGACCGGCCGATCTTTGCCGCGGTGCTGTCGATACTGATTTTTGTCGCCGGGGCGATCGCCATCCCGCTGTTGCCGATCAGCGAATACCCGGATGTGGTGCCGCCCAGCGTGCAGGTGCGCGCAGAATACCCGGGCGCCAACCCGAAAGAGATCGCTGAAACGGTGGCCACGCCGCTGGAAGAAGCGATCAACGGCGTCGAAAACATGATGTACATGAAATCGGTCGCCGGCTCCGACGGCGTGCTGGTGACCACCGTCACCTTCCGCCCCGGCACCGATCCCGATCAAGCGCAGGTGCAGGTGCAAAACCGCGTGGCGCAGGCCGAAGCGCGCCTGCCGGAAGACGTACGCCGCCAGGGCATCACCACTCAGAAACAGTCTCCGGCGCTGACGCTGGTGGTGCATCTGGTCTCGCCTTCCGGCAAGTACGATTCGCTCTACCTGCGCAACTACGCCACCCTGAAGGTCAAGGACGAGCTGGCCCGTCTGCCGGGCGTCGGCCAGGTGCAGATCTTCGGCGCCGGTGAATACGCGATGCGCATCTGGCTCGATCCGAACAAGGTTGCCGCGCGCGGGCTGACCGCCTCCGACGTGGTGAGCGCCATGCAGGAGCAGAACGTGCAGGTCTCCGCCGGCCAGCTGGGCGCGGAACCGATGCCGACGCGCAGCGACTATCTGCTGTCTATCAACGCCCAGGGCCGCCTGCAAACCGAAGAAGAGTTCGGCAACATCATCCTCAAAAGCGGCGACAACGGCGAGATTGTGCGGCTGCGCGACGTGGCGCGCATCGAAATGGGTTCCGGCAGCTACGCGCTGCGCGCCCAGCTCAATAACAAGGATGCGGTTGGTATCGGCATCTTCCAGTCGCCGGGCGCCAACGCCATCGAGCTGTCGGACGCGGTGCGCGGCAAGATGGCCGAGCTGGCAACCCGCTTCCCGGACGGCATGAGCTGGAAAGCGCCGTACGATCCGACGGTGTTCGTGCGCGATTCGATCCGCGCGGTGGTGGATACCCTGCTGGAAGCGGTGATCCTGGTGGTGCTGGTGGTCATTCTGTTCCTGCAGACCTGGCGCGCGTCGATCATTCCGCTGTTGGCGGTGCCGATCTCCGTGGTCGGCACCTTCGCCGCACTGTATCTGCTCGGCTTCTCGCTCAACACCCTCAGCCTGTTCGGGCTGGTGCTGGCGATCGGTATTGTGGTGGATGACGCCATCGTGGTGGTGGAGAACGTCGAGCGCAATATCGAAGAGGGGCTGTCGCCGCTGGCGGCGGCGCACCAAGCGATGCGCGAGGTCTCCGGCCCGATCATCGCCATCGCCGTGGTGCTGTGCGCGGTGTTCGTACCGATGGCGTTCCTTTCCGGCGTCACCGGCCAGTTCTACAAGCAGTTCGCCGTCACCATCGCCATCTCGACGGTGATCTCCGCCATCAACTCGCTGACCCTGTCGCCGGCGCTGGCGGCGCGCTTGCTGAAACCGCACGGCGCGCCGAAAGATATGCCGTCGCGCCTGATCGACCGGCTGTTCGGCTGGCTGTTCCGGCCGTTCAACCGCTTCTTCGCCAGCGGTTCGCAGCGTTACCAGCACGGGGTGTCCCGCGTGCTGGGCCGACGCGGCGCGGTGTTCGTCGTTTACCTGCTGCTGCTGGCCGCCGCCGGGGTGATGTTTAAGACCGTGCCCGGCGGCTTTATCCCGACGCAGGACAAGCTGTATCTGATTGGCGGCGTGAAGATGCCGGAAGGCGCCTCGCTGGAGCGCACCGATGCGGTGATCCGCAAGATGAGCGCCATCGGTATGAGCGTGGACGGCGTCACCGATGCGGTGGCCTTCCCCGGCCTGAACGCGCTGCAGTTCACCAATACGCCGAATACCGGCACGGTATTCTTCGCGCTGGAGTCATTGAGCACCCGTACTCGCACCGCGGCGCAGATCAACGCCGAGATCAACGCGCGCATTTCGCAGATCCAGGAAGGTTTCGCCTTCTCGATCATGCCGCCGCCGATCCTCGGCATCGGCCAGGGTTCCGGCTATTCGCTGTACGTGCAAGATCGCGGCGGACTGGGTTACGGCGCGCTGCAGACGGCGATCAACACGATGTCCGGCGCCATTATGCAAACGCCGGGCATGGGGTTCCCGATCTCCTCCTATCAGGCTAACGTGCCGCAGCTGGACGCCAAAATCGATCGCGACAAGGCCAAGGCGCAGGGGGTGCCGCTCAATGCGCTGTTCAGCACGCTGCAAACCTACCTCGGTTCGTCTTACATCAATGACTTCAACCGCTATGGCCGCACCTGGAAGGTGATGGCGCAGGCCGACGGCCAGTTCCGCGACAGCGTGGAAGACATCGCCAACCTGCGTACCCGCAACGACAAGGGCGAAATGGTGCCGATCGGCAGCATGGTCAGCATCGGCACCACCTACGGCCCGGATCCGGTGATCCGTTATAACGGCTTCCCGGCGGCGGACCTGATCGGCGATGCCGACCCGCGCGTGCTCTCCTCTACCCAGGCGATGGGTGCGCTGACGCAGATGGCCGATAAGCTGTTGCCGAACGGCATGAACATTCAGTGGACCGATCTGAGCTATCAGCAATCGACCCAGGGCAACGCCGCGCTGGTGGTGTTCCCGGTAGCGGTGCTGCTGGCGTTCCTCGCGCTGGCGGCGCTGTATGAAAGCTGGACGCTGCCGCTGGCGGTGATCCTGATCGTGCCGATGACCATGCTGTCGGCGCTGTTCGGCGTATGGTTGACCGGTGGCGACAACAACGTGTTCGTGCAGGTCGGGTTGGTCGTTCTGATGGGGCTGGCCTGTAAGAACGCCATTCTTATCGTCGAGTTCGCCCGCGAGCTGGAAATGCAGGGCAAAGGCATCGTCGAAGCGGCGCTGGAAGCCTGTCGCCTGCGGTTGCGCCCGATCGTGATGACCTCCATCGCCTTCATCGCCGGCACCATCCCGCTGATCCTCGGCCACGGCGCCGGCGCCGAAGTGCGCGGCGTCACCGGCATCACGGTGTTCTCCGGCATGCTGGGGGTCACGCTGTTCGGGCTGTTCCTGACGCCGGTGTTCTACGTCACCCTGCGCCGCCTGGTGGCACGCAAGGCACAGCCGCAGACGGCGTAATCATCGTCTTAACATGCAAAAAGGTCGGGCATTGCCCGACTTTTTTTATGCATGCGAACCGCGATTATTTATCGGCGGTTTCAGCCTCTTGCGCAGCGGCGTACTCCGCACAGGCGCGCTTGTCGCCCCGCTCCAGTTCGGCCAGCGAATCGGCCACGGTGTGGCGCGCCAGCACCGCAAGCGAAGCCTGTTCGGCCTCGTTTACCACCGACTTGAAATACCAGCAGGCGTTGGCGCTCACCAGGCAGCGAGCCGGCACTTCAGGACGGGAAGCCCAGATGCGCTTGTCGTCGATCACCGCCAGGTAGATGTCCCGCAGGGTGATCTCTTCCGCCGGGCGGCCGAGGTGGATAGAGCCGTTTCGGCCCAGGGTGGAAACGATGATGCCGTCTTTGGTCAGCGGGACCATCAGTTTGCGGATAAAGCTGGGGTTGGCTTCCAGAGCGGCGGCGAGGGTGGCGCTTGTCGAACGCATGCCCTGCTTTTCAGCTACGGCGACGCTAAGGACCATTTGCAACGCTGTCGGAAAGCGAAAATCTAACATGTCGTTATCTCTGCGAGACGAAATACTCGGGTTTGACCGGTGTGGCGATTGGCGCCGATAACACCGCTTAATTGCACAATAATATAACAAACGCGGGGGCTTTTTTGAAGTTTTGCCCAGTGATATCGCACGCAGACATTAGAACGATCGCAAATTCTTAGACAGGCAAAAAACAGAAACCCGCGTCAATGTTAACGCCACTCGCTTAACCGGGTTAAACGATCAGAACTAACACTGCCCGCGGGTTTAATTCGAATGTGGCGATCAGGCTCTGTTCAGCACCAGCTGGCCGTTTTTATCCAACGGGATTTGCGTGCCCGGATCGTGATCCATGCGGATCTTGCCCTGCTGATTGCCGATCTTGTAGGTCACGTCATAGCCCAGCATTTTCTGGGACTTGTCGTAGACCGTTTTGCAACGCTGCTGAACGCTGGTGCTGACGTCGTTGTTCTGCATCGCCCCTTGCACCTGGTTACCGGCATAGCCGCCACCCAGTGCGCCTACCACGGTCGCCACGTCGCGCCCGCGACCGCCGCCGAACTGGTGGCCGATCACGCCGCCCGCCACTGCGCCCAACACAGAACCGGCGATGCGGTTTTCATCCTGCACCGGTGCACGGTGCGTCACGGTGACGTTGCGGCATTCCTGACGCGGCGTTTTGATGGTTTCTTTTATCGGCGTTGCGGCGAGCACCTGCGCATATTGCGGACCGGCAGAAAAGACGTCGAGGCTGGCTACCGCGGCAATCCCCAGAGCGGCAGCGACACCAATTCCAACACCGGCTAACATTGACTTGTTCACAGGAAACCTCCTGAAAGTGTTACCACGCATTTTTTCCGGGGTCTGTTACCGGCATGGCACCGCGCTTATTATTTTGCGCATGGGCGGCTTGCGGTATCCCGGTTTACGGCGTGCGCGACGCGCCGTCTGTAAACGAGATAAAGTCTGCACAATGATCTGAGGACCCGCAATAAGACAAGGGGACCAAAAATGCGGGAAAACGGCTGTTTTCCCGTTGTTTAGGAGGAATCTTAAGAATTTTACCCATATCGGCGACAGCTTATGCTGAAGAATCAAGCAACCGCCGCCGCTCGCCTCGCGCTGCCATAAAAAAACCCGCGCGGGCGAACCGGCGCGGGTTGGTCGACAAAGGCGGGATCAGTGCATCTTCAGACGCGGACGGATCACCCGGTTAATGCCGCCCACCAGCATCATCAGGCCGGTTTTGATGTAGCCATGCAGCGCCACCTGGTGCATGCGGTACAGCGAGATGTAAACGAAGCGCGCGATGCGCCCTTCCACCATCATCGAGCCGCGCATCAGGTTGCCCATCAGGCTGCCGACGGTGCTGAAGCGCGACAGCGACACCAGCGAACCGTGGTCTTTGTACACGTAAGGCTTCAGCGTCTGGCCGTTCATCAGCGCCAGGATATTGGTGGCGCAGCGCGAGGCCATCTGGTGCGCCGACTGGGCGCGCGGCGGCACGAAACCGCCGCCCTCTTTCGGGCAGGAGGCGCAGTCGCCGATGGCGAAGATGTTCGGATCGCGCGTGGTCTGCAGCGTCGGCTCCACCACCAGTTGGTTGATGCGGTTGGTTTCCAGGCCGCCGATATCCTTCATGAAGTCCGGCGCCTTGATGCCGGCCGCCCACACCATCAGATCGGCGTCGATAAACTCGCCGCCCTTGGTGTTCAGGCCTTTGGCGTCCGCGCTGGTCACCATGGTGTTGGTCAGCACGCGCACGCCCAGTTTGATCAGTTCCTGGTGCGCAGCAGCGGAAATGCGCGGCGGCAGCGCCGGCAGAATGCGCTCGCCGGCTTCCACCAGCGTCACGTTGAGCGCGCTGTTGTCCAGGCCTTCGAAACCGTAGCTGTGCAGCTGCTTCACCGCGTTGTGCAGTTCGGCGGACAGCTCAACGCCGGTGGCGCCGCCGCCGACGATAGCGATGTTGACCCGCTCTTTTTGCCCCGGCTGCGCCGAGAACTTCAGGAACAGGTTGAGCATTTCGTTGTGGAAACGACGTGCCTGATGTGGGTTATCCAGGAAGATGCAGTGCTCTTTCACGCCCGGCGTACCGAAATCGTTCGAGGTGCTGCCCAGCGCCATCACCAGGATGTCGTACGGCAATTCGCGCGCCGGCACCAGCTCGCCGCCCTGCTCGTCGCAGATCTGCGCCAGCTGCAGCGTTTGCGTTTCGCGGTTGATGTTGGTCAACGACCCCAGCTGGAAGCTGAAATGGTGATTGCGCGCGTGCGCCAGGTAGCTGAGCGCATCCACGCCGTCATCGAGGGAACCGGTTGCCACTTCGTGCAACAGCGGTTTCCACAAATGGCTGTGGTTGCGATCCACCAGCGTGATCTCCGCTTTGTTCTTGCGGCCAAGTTTATGGCCCAGGCTGGTCGCCAGCTCCAGACCACCGGCGCCGCCGCCAACAATAACGATTTTCTTCTTTGGCGTTGTCAAAATAACCCCCTAAATGTGAACCATTTGTTATCCCAGGGTAAATAAATAATATCCTTAGAATACATAGGGTTCGCGTAAAATAAATCGGCTCTCTGAAGCCAGAATAGCATGTGAGGTTATTTGGTCATACCAAAATTGACGTACATCAATTTTTTTTGGTTAAAGGCTGGACGAGGGGATTTTTTGGGGATTGTGATTCAAATAGTTAGCGCTGAGTCACAGTTTTAAATTTTGCCGATTGCCACGCCAAATCTGGCTTTGTCGCACAAAAAAGCCGCACTTTCCGTCGGTGAAAAACGGGGAGAGCGGCTCGCGGCAGCGTTATGAAACTGTTAACCCAGCGCCTTGAACGCCTTGAGCCGCTGCAGATGCGGCGAGATGTTTTTGAACTTGTGCGTCTGCTGTTCATCCCAGACGATTTCGTAGTAGTGATGCAGCAATTCGGCACTGCGCCGGTTATCCAGCACCTCGTCGTGACGCGACAGCACCACCAGACAGCGATCGCGATTTTTCTCGCGGAAATCCTCCACGCACTTGGTGGCGATATCGCGATACTCTTCCGGCCGGTCTATCTTGCCGTGCATGTGTTCTTCCGGGTACAGATTGGGATTGAACATCGCCTGGCGAATGCCGCACAGGAAGCCGATGCGCTCTGCCCAGAAACCGCCGAGGCCGACCCCGCAGATCAACGGATGCGCGTCGCCGCCCTGCTGCACCGCCTTGTCCACCTCTTTCAACAGATGCTGCATGTCGTGACGCGGATGCAGCGTGCTGTAGCTGATAAAGCGCACGTCCGGATCGATAAACTGCAGCTGTAACACCTTTTCATGATTGCCGGGGCTGGTGGAATCGAAGCCGTGCAAATAGATAATCATGTGGATCCTCGCAACAAGCCAAGGGCCGCGGGCGCGGCCCTCATCATTTCCGCTCTGCGCCGCGGTGCGGCACCTGGATTCACCCTTGCGAACGCTGCTTGTGCTCCTCCCAGCGTTCGCTCAGCGCGCTGAGCGCCTTGTGCGCCTGCTGCCAGCGCTCGGAGTCGCGCAGTTCCTGACGGGTGAACTGACCGCGATGATATAACCGCTTCACCTTCTCTGCTTTGACCGGGGACAGGTTATCCAACACGCTGACCGCGCCTTCGCGGTGGTTGCACACCAGGATCATGTCGCAACCGGCATCCAGCGCCGCCTGGCCGCGTTCGGCATAGCTGCCCATGATGGCGGCACCTTCCATCGACAGATCGTCGGAGAAAATCACGCCGTCGAAGCCCAGCTCCTGACGCAGGATCTGCTGCAGCCAGTAAGGCGAGCCGCTGGCCGGACGCGGGTCCGCTTCAGTATAGATGACGTGAGCCGGCATGACGGCGTCCAACAGCTGACGGTTGATCAGCTCGCGGAAGATCGCCATGTCGTGCTCGCGGATCTGCGCCAGCGGCCGCAGATCGCGCGGCGTTTCCTTGTGCGAATCGGCGCTGACGGCGCCGTGCCCCGGGAAGTGTTTACCGGTGGTTTTCATGCCGGCGCTGTGCATGCCGAGGATGAAGCGTTCCGCCATCGCCAACGCCTGCTGCGGATCGCTGTGGAACGAACGTTCGCCGATCGCCGCGCTGCCGTGGCCGATGTCCAGCACCGGCGCAAAGCTGATGTCGATATCCTGCGCGATCATTTCCGCCGCCATCAGCCAGCCGGCCTCCTGCGCCAGACGGCCGCCTTCCTGCGCATTGTGCAACGCGGCAAACGACTGCGCCGCCGGCAGACGGGTGAAGCCCTCGCGGAAGCGCTGCACGCGCCCGCCTTCCTGATCTACCGCCACCACCAGCCGATCGTGCGATTCGGCGCGGATCTGGCGCACCAGCTCACGCAGCTGCTCCGCATCGTGGAAGTTGCGGGTAAACAAGATCAATCCACCAACCAGCGGATGTTTCAAAATCTCGCGTTCTTCTGCATCCAGCTCGTAGCCGGCGACATCTAGCATTACTGGGCCCACGGGCACCTCACTTCATTATTGTTCATTCAGAATTCGGATGATGATAAACAGAATCGCCGGCGCAGCGCCGCGCCCCAGCGCAAAAATTCGGCGTCGCCGCTCTGCTGCCAGCGCACTTCAAACCACAGCAGCATCAGATAATCCACCCACGGCAGCCAGCGCTGCACCTGCGCCTGCAGCCGGGCGACGTCGTGATAGCCCTGACGCGCGTAGTGCTGCAAAAAGCGCTGCTGCGCCTCCGCCGCCCAGCCGTTGCCGCGAAACAGCGCGGCGATATCCAACGCCACATCGCCGTCGGCGGCATACTCCCAGTCGATCAGCCGCAGCCCCTCGCCGGTCGCGAGCAAATTGCCCGGATGGATGTCCATGTGTAGCGGCGCCAGGCGTAATGGCCGCGGCGGCGCGCAGCGTAAGAAATGACGCTGCCAACTCAGCCAGGCGGGGGTTAAACGCCGCGTATCCAGCTGCTGCCAGTAGCGGCGGAACTGCCGCCGCAGATCCAACCGGTAACCACTGAGCGGCCGCCGGTGCAGCGTCGCCGCCATCGCCGCCAGCTCGCCGCGCTGATTCAGCCTGTCAAACTCAGCTTCTGTGACGACGTCACCTTCGAGCCATTCGAGGACAAGCCACTGATTATTCTGCGCGAAAACCCGTGGCCCCAGCCCCGGCGCGCAGCGCCTCAGGACCTGCGCCTCCCGCCGCCTGCTCACGCCCAGCGCGCGTTTCTCCGCGCTGTTTTGTCGCGCCAGCAGCGTGATGCCCGAACCGTCGATACGCCAGCTCTCGCCGGTCAGCCCCTGCACCGGGCTGAAATGACAACCGGCGGTATTCACCGCCGGCAGTCTGGTTTCCATCAATCGTCGCAGCGCGGCCTCAGCGTTTAACGGCGCCATTGCCCGACCAGACGATCTCGCCGGTTTGCACCAGCATCAGCTGCATATCCAACGCCGGCGACTTCACGTCGCCGCTGACGTCGCTGTACAGCACGTACTGCGCACCGACGATGCGCGCCAGGCCAATCGCCTTGCTGCGCGAGCCGAAGCTGTCATCCGCCGACAGGCCCAGCATTTGTCTGGCGCTGGTCAGCTTCGCTTCCGGCACCACGCTGAAGGTGGAGTTCGACGCCAGCGCCTTATACAGCGCCGCGGTGGCTTTGCCCATCTGCAGCGAGCCGTTGGTGTTGTTCTTGACGCTGTCCAGCAGCAGCACGCTGCCGGCCGTGACGCCATCGGCCTTCAACATCTGATTCACCAGCGGCTGAACGCTGCCCAGCCAGTCGAGCTGCTGGATTTTCGGCGGCTGCGGCACCGGCTCGGTAGTTGGCGGCTGCGGCTGCTCGACCGGCGGCGTCGGCTGTTCTGGTTCGACGGTGACCGGCGGCAACGGCTGATCCGGCTCAGGCGGACGCGACAGACAGCCGCTCAGGGTGAATGCGGCCAGCGCCACTAAGACGTACTTTTTCATGCTTTTTCTCCAAACCTGGCAAGCGCTTACAGGTACAGATACAGACGCGCGCTTTTAGCTTCCAGATTACCGTTAATCGAGTAGATTTTGGCGTCCGAGTTAGGCGCCACGACGATCTCACGCGGTTTCTCGAAGGGGCGAATATCCAGCCCCTGCGCGTCGTACCAATAGAAACGATAATGCACGGTGACCGGCGTCGGTTGGCTGTTATTGAGCACCGAAGTCGCCATCACCCGGCCGGAAGCGTTCGAGACAGAGGGCGTATCGGCAAAAATGCCGGCGGTCAGCACCGAAGGATCCATCACCACCGTTTGCCCCCGGTTAACCGCGATGCCGGATGGCGAACTGCACCCCATCAGCAACGCGGCGGGCAGCGCCAACGCCATCAGACAACGCAGAGTTTTTTTACCGCGCATGATTTCCTCGCTTAACGTGACAGCAGCGGCCCCAGCGAGCGGCCACCGACCAGGTGCATATGAATATGATAGACCTCCTGACCGGCGTGGCGGTTACAGTTGACGATCAGGCGGTAGCCGTCCTCGGCGATGCCTTCCTGTTCGGCGATCTTCGCCGCGGCGGTGATCATGCGGCCCAGCGCGGCTTCGTGCTCGACGGTCACGTCGTTGACGGTTGGGATCAGCACGTTGGGAACGATCAGCACATGGGTAGGCGCCTGGGGGGAGATGTCACGGAAAGCGGTGACCAGTTCATCCTGGTAAACCACATCAGCAGGGATTTCGCGGCGGATAATTTTACTGAAAATCGTTTCTTCGGCCATCTGGCGTTCCTTGTTTTACACAATTAGCTGTACGCAGTATGAGTGACAAATTCTACTGCTTTCAACCTGATTGCGCACTTTCCACGTCGAGTGCTGCAGATTCGCGCAGGCCGTCGCCCCGCTTGTGCATCTTTTCACTTTGGTTATTCACTATTGTTGCTTTACTTGCCCCGCGCCGCCGCCAATAGTAACCCCATGATTAACAAAGGATAGAGGGCACTATGCCACTGAAGATTGCGGCGCTGTGCGCGCTGTTGCTGAGCGCTGCCGTGCAGGCGGCCACGACGGGCGGTATCGACCTGCAGGCTAACCGAGAGCCGATACGCACGGAGAAAAACCCGGCGGCTATCGCGCTGATCCCGGCGAACTTTCACTTCGCGGTGCCCGGCAAGCTGACGGTGGCGGTAGCATTCGAGAACTCCCCGCCGCTGGCGCTGTTCGCCGAAGACAATAAAACGCTGATCGGCAGCGATCCGGACATCGCCCGCCTGGTGGCCGACAGCCTCGGGCTGGAGCTGAATCTGGTGCCCACCTCCTGGGAAGATTGGCCCTTGGGCATCAGCGCGGGCAAATACGATGCGGCGATCTTCAACATCGCCGTCACCAAACAGCGTAAAACCAAATTCGACTTCGCCACCTACCGGGTGGACACGCTGGGCTTTTACGTCAAATCCACCAGCCATATCACCTCGATCAATCGCCCGCAGGACGTAGCCGGGCTGCGGATCATCGTCGGATCCGGCACCAATCAGGAAAACATTCTGCTGGGATGGGATAAGCAGAATCGCGCCGCCGGGCTGCCGCCGGTACAGCCGATCTACGTGACCGACGACGCCGCCACCAACCTCAGCATTCAGTCCGGGCGCGCCGATGCGTTCTTCGGCCCCCACTCCACCGGCGCCTACAAGGCGGCGCTGACCGGCAAAACCAAAATGGTCGGCATCGGCCCCAACGTGGCCTACGTCGCGGTCACCACCAAAAAAGGCAACGGGTTGGTGAACGCCGTCAACGCCGCGATCAATGGCGCGATCGTCAGCGGCGAATATGCGCAGGTGCTGGAACGCTGGGGCGAAGGCGACGAAAAGGTCGAGCGCTCAACCATCAACCCGCCGGGCATCGGCGACTAGCTACCGATCAGCTGCGGGGCATGTCGGCGCATCCACTCGGCCAGCGAGTCCAGCGTCGGCCGCAGCGATTTGCCGAGCGTGGTGACCTGGTACTCCACCCGCGGCGGCACTTCGGGATACACCTGCCGCGTCACAAGACCGCGCTGCTCGAACAGCCGCAGCTGGCGCGTCAGCTCTTTTTGCGCAATGGGCGCCACCGCCCGCTGCAGCTCGCTGAATCGCACCGGGCCATCGATCATAATCAGCCGGTACAGGATGGGTATCGCCCATTTGCCCGACACCAGATTGACGAAGTCCACCATCGGGCAGGATTCGCCCGCCGTCGGCAACGCCGACAAATTATTTTTCGCCGCTGAGGGCGCGCGCGCCGTCATTTCATCCCACCTCGTCCTTTAGTATCCAAAAGGTGCCTACTATGCAAAAGGAACCATAGCGCAAATAATGCCGTAACAGACATTAAAGAGGAATCGGTTATGTCACGACTGCAAGGCAAATACGCATTGATCACCGGCGGCACCAGCGGCATCGGGCTGGAAACCGCCCGCCAATTCATCGCAGAGGGCGCAACGGTGGCGATCACCGGCCGCAGCCAACGTGCCCTGGACGCGGCGGGCCAGGCATTGGCGGGCAACGCGCTGTTGCTGCTGAGCGACGCCGGCGACATCCCACAGCAACGTGCGCTGGCGCAGCAGTTGGAGCAACGGTGGCCGCGGCTGGACGTGCTGTACGTTAACGCCGGCGACGTCACGCACCGCCCGCTGCAGGAGTGGGATGAGCAGAGCTACCAGCGGCTGATGGACATCAACCTGAAGGGGCCGTTCTTTCTGATCCAGGCGCTGCTACCGCTGCTGGCCACCCCTTCCTCGGTGATCCTGTGTGGTTCGGTCAGCGCCCATATCGGTCTGCCGCAAAGCAGCGCCTACGCCGCCAGCAAAGCCGGTTTGTTATCTCTGGCCAGAACGCTCTCCGGCGAGCTGCACGCGCGCGGCATTCGCGTCAACGGCCTCAGCCCCGGCCCGACCGAAACCCCGGCGCTGGGAAAATTGGGGCTGACGGAAGCGGATGAACGGGCATTGCGCGACGATATCCGCGCGCTAGTGCCGATCGGCCGCATGGGCAGCGCACTGGAGCTGGCCAAAGCGGCGGTGTTTCTGGCGGCGGATGAGTCGGCGTTTATGGTCGGCGCGGAGCTGCAGATGGATGGCGGCGTGGGGAACCTGTAACCGCGCGCGACACCCTAAGAAGGCCGCTTGCGCGGCCTTTATCTGTCCCTCTCAGCTCACCCCTTGAATCGGGTTGGTATTAAAGGTGTAGACCACGATCTTCCATTGGCCCTGCTGTTTCTCCAATACAAATACTTCACGGTTTAAATCGATCAGGGTAGCACCGTCGCTTATTCGGGTAACCGTTGCGCCGCGATGATGGTGCGTGCGCACATAGGCCATATTCCCGTTCACGTTGACGCTGTCATAAGCAAACTCTGTTTCAAATTTCTCGTTTTTAAATAAGTCATCATATTGTTGGCGGCGCTTTTCATTGCTGTCCGCCGTCGGTTTTTCGTTCCATTGTGAGTAACTTTCTGGCGCAAAAAGTGACAAAATCGTTTGCGTATCGCCGGCGTTAAGCGCTGTCTGGTAGCGGTTTATCAGCTCATACACCGCCTTCTGTTCGGCCGCGACGCCCGCTTCTGCGGAAACCCTGTAACTTTGCGATGCGGCCTCGCTGCTTGCGGCATAAGTTTGGCCGCACAAGCCCGCGCCCGCCAATAACAATACGGCAGTTAATTTTTTCATATAAATATCCTCTTCGGCATTATTTCATTATGGCAATACAGGATGCGATTTCAGATAAATAAAAACGCTGAAAATAAATTATCCAATGCTGCGTCAAATTGACAGCCGGCATATTTAAAAATACTCTTTTAATAATTTAAATAATGGAAGCCGTTAACATGAATGAACTGCACGCGCTGCGCGTATTCTGCCAGGTGGTGGAAATGGAGGGGTTCAGCCAGGCGGCAACCAAAATGGGGCTCTCCCCGGCCAGCGTCACATACAGCATCAATCAGCTTGAAAAACAGTTCGGGCAACCCCTGTTCAAGCGTTCAACCCGGCGCTTCTCGCTGACCAGCGCCGGGGAGCGTTGCTATCGCACCGCACAAGACATCCTGCAGCAGTTTGACCGGCTGAAAAACGACATGTCGGGCGATTTTGAACAACCGCGAGGACCGCTGCGGGTCGAGATAGCCACGATGCTCAGCAGCATGCATATCGCTCCGGCGCTCCCGGCTTTTTTGGCGCAATACCCGGAATTGCAGCTCAGCGTGTCGGTTAGCGATCGCCTGGTCAATCCGGCGGAAGATCGCGCCGACGTATTTATTCGCATCGGCGCCGGCCACATACCCGAGATGGTCAGCCGTCAATTGCTGCAACCACGCTATTTGTGCTGTGCGTCTCCCGATTATTTTGCGCGCCATGGCCGGCCGGAACACCCGGAACAGCTGCAACAGCATCAGCGGCTGGGATTTATCCGTTCAGGCGCGGCGGCGGCGGACGACTGGCAGTTCATTCGTGGTGACGAGCGCTACCGTCTGGCGCCCAGCCCGCTGCTGAGTTTCAACCATTCACAATCGCTGTGCGAGGTGGCCAGGAACCACCTCGGCCTGGTTTACTTGCTGGACTGCACGCTGGAAAACTATCTGAAGGCAGGCGAACTGGAACCGATACTGCAGGAGTGGGCGCCCACAGGGGCACCGATCAATATTCTCTATCCGCGCCTGCGGGATCGCAGCCATAAAATTCGGGTTTTCGTCGACTTCATCAGCGAACTGTTCGCCAACAAATTCGCCGGGCCCCGATCCCGCGTCTCACCCTAACCCAGGGATATCGACGCCGAAAGTCTGCAACAGCAACACCACGTTAAGCAGCACGATCACCACCGTGCCGACCACTGCCGCCAGGCTGGTCCAGCGGCCGTTGGCAAACTCGCCCATGATGTCACGGCGACGGGTGAACATCACCAGCGCGATCATCGGCGCCGGCAGCGCCAGGCTCAGCACCACCTGGCTGTAGACCAGCGCGTCGGTGGCGTTGACGCCCATCGCCACCACGATAAACGCCGGCACCATGGTGACCAGGCGGCGCACCCACACCGGAATACGGAAACCGACGAAGCCCTGCATGATCATTTGCCCGGCCATGGTGCCCACCACCGAACTGGAAATGCCAGAGGCGATCAGCGACGCCAGGAAGATACCGGCGGCGGCCGCGCCGAACAGCGGCGTCAGCGTATGGTAGGCGGTGCCAATTTCGGCCACGTCGCTGTTACCGGCGTGGAAAGCGCTCGAGGCCATGATCACCATCGCGATATTCACCAGCCCGGCGAGCGCCAGCGCGATCACCACCTCAATATTGGAGAAACGCAGCAGCTTGCGCCGCTCGCCGTTGTCGCTGGCCGGGCTGCGGTGCTGGGTCAGCCCCGAGTGCAGGAAAATGGCGTGCGGCATCACGGTGGCGCCGATAATGCCGACGGCGATGGTCAGCGCCTGGGCATCCGGCAGTTGCGGCGTCACCATGCCGATCCCGGCCGCCTGCCAGTCCACCGGCACAATGAACATCTCCACCAGGTAGCACAGCGCGATGATGCCTACCAGGCCGCCGATCATCAGCTCGACCGGCCGGAAACCTTTCTTTTCCACCATCAACAGCGCATAGGTGATCACCGCCGTCACCCCCATCCCCGCCAGCAGCGGCATGTGGAACAGCAGCGCCAGCGCGATCGCACCGCCGAGAAACTCCGCCAGATCGGTGGCCATCGCCGCCACTTCGCTAAGCAGCCACATGCCGATCACTACCGGCCGCGAAAACTGATCGCGGCACATCTCCGCCAGATTGCGGTTGGTGACGATGCCGAGCTTGGCCGACAGCGCCTGGAACAGCATGGCGATCAGGTTGGCCATCACCACCACCCACAGCAGGCTGTAGCCGTATTTCGCCCCGGCCTGGATGTTGGTGGCGAAGTTACCGGGGTCCATATAGGCAATAGAGGCAATCACCGCCGGGCCGGCGAACAGCAGCGGCGTAAAAGCGCCGCGCTTGCGCCCGGCAAGGGCGGCACCAATCGCAATGTTGGTCCGTTCGGTTAACGATGAGGGAGTTGCCGCGTCTCGCATGAAGTACCCTTAATCTTTTGCTGGTTATTTTTCCACCGATCATGCTGACAATGTAGCATCGGCTACACTTTATGCAACAGGCGAAATTAATGGGCTTTGTGTAGAGATATTTCTAACTACCACAATGCGTGGCATCGAATTGATAATGTGTGCTATTTGGACTAACTTAGGGCAACCCTCCCCGCATTGCCGGGAGACGCCATTTTTATGCTTACAGGACGCCCCACGCTATGGTTACCCGCGCGCCAGATAACGCCGACCGCCCCGCCCAGACCGACATGCCGGACGAGGCCGAGCACGCCCTGCGTTTTAGCCGCGCCCGCGAAGCGCAGTCCAATGCGCTGATCGAAGATTACGTTGAGCTGATCGCCGATTTGCTGCAAAGCACCCGTGAAGCCAGAACCACCGATATCGCGCGCCGCTTCGGCGTCTCTCACCCGACGGCGATCAAAAATATCGCGCGGCTCAAAAGCGCCGGGCTGGTGGAATCGCGCCCTTATCGCGGGGTGTTTTTAACCGAGGAAGGCGAGCAGCTGGCGCAGAAGGTGCGCCGCCGTCACCGCATTGTGGTCGATCTGCTGATGTGCCTCGGGGTGCCGAGCGAAACTGCCGAGCTGGACAGCGAAGGGATTGAACACCATATCTCGGACGAAACGCTGGCGGTGTTCGAGCATTACTTGCAGCAACACGTCAAACCCTGACTCCCGGGGCGCCGATGAGCTACGCCGTGCAGCACGTTCATGGCCTGCGCCTGGTGGTTTTCGCCGAAGCCGGGCCGCTGTTGAAAGACGAAAACGACGTCAGCCTGTTTATCGCGCCCGCTTTTGAACACGAGGCCGGGATGATTGCCCTCCCCGTCAACCGCCTCGACGCCGCCTTCTTCCAGCTAAGAAGCGGCGTGGCCGGCGCCGTATTGCAGAAATTCATCAACTACCGCCTGCGCGTGACGCTGCTGGGTGATATCACCCCCTGGCTGGCGCAAAGCTGCGCGCTGCAAGATTTTGTGCGTGAAGCCAATCGCGGCGAACAGATCTGGTTCCTTCCTTCTCTCGCCGAGCTCGAACAGCGGCTTGGTACCTGACGGCAGGCAATAAAAAAGGGAGGCTTTCGCCTCCCTTGATAACTCCCCTGCCTGAATCAGTGATTACGGATGTATTCGTCCATATCGGTTTTCAGGTTGTCGGACTTGGTGCCGAAGATGGCCTGCACGCCGGAGCCAGCGACGACTACGCCGGCTGCGCCCAGTTTCTTCAGGCCCGCCTGGTCAACTTTGGACACGTCGGCCACGCTGACGCGCAGACGGGTGATGCAAGCATCCAGGTTAGTGATGTTTTCTTTACCGCCGAAGGCCTGAACCAGTGCCGCGGACATTTCGGAACCGCCCTGCGCAGTCTGCTCGGCAGCGCTGTCTTCACGGCCAGGGGTTTTCAGATCCAGTTTGGCGATCAGCACGCGGAAGATGGTGTAGTACACCAGACCGTAGACGATGCCGACGATTGGGAACAGCCAGATTTTGCTGCTGTTGCCGCTCAGTACGATAAAGTCGATCAGGCCGTGCGAGAAGCTGGTGCCGTCACGCATGCCCAACAGGATACAGATTGGGAACGCCAGGCCGGCCAGGATAGCGTGGATCACGTACAGGATCGGCGCGACGAACATGAAGGAGAACTCGATCGGCTCGGTGATACCGGTCAGGAACGAGGTCAGCGCGGCGGAGATCATGATGCCGCCGACTTTCGCGCGGTTTTCCGGCTTGGCCGAGTGCCAGATGGCGATGGCCGCAGCAGGCAGACCGTACATTTTGAACAGGAAGCCGCCGGACAGTTTACCCGCGGTTGGGTCACCCGCCATGTAGCGAGGGATATCACCGTGGAATACCTGGCCCGCCGCGTTGGTGAACTCACCAATTTGCATTTGGAATGGTACGTTCCAGATGTGGTGCAGACCGAACGGCACCAGAGCACGCTCAACCACGCCGTAAATGCCGAAGGCCACGACCGGGTTCTGATAAGCCGCCCACTGCGAGAAGGTCTGTATAGCCGTACCAATCGGTGGCCAGATGAAGGACAGCACTACGCCCAGAACGATCGCCGCCAGACCGGAAATGATCGGCACGAAGCGCTTACCGGCAAAGAAGCCCAGGTATTCCGGCAGTTGAATGCGGAAGAAGCGGTTGAACATATAGGCCGCGATGGCACCGGAGATAATCCCCCCGAGCACACCGGTATCCGCCAGGTGTTTGGCCGCAATCTCTTCAGCCGGCAGGTGCAGCACCAGCGGCGCAACCACCGCCATGGTTTTCACCATGATGCCGTAAGCCACCACCGCCGCCAGCGCGGAAACGCCGTCGTTGTTGGTGAAGCCCAAGGCGACGCCGATGGCGAAAATCAGCGGCATGTTGGCGAAGACCGAACCGCCCGCTTCCGCCATCACGTGGGAGACTACCGCAGGTAGCCAGCTAAAGTTGGCGGAACCGACGCCCAGCAGGATACCTGCGATAGGCAACACGGACACCGGCAGCATTAGCGATTTACCTACTTTTTGCAGGTTTGCAAATGCGTTCTTGAACATAGTTGAGTGTGCTCCTGAGTAATAATGCTTTGCTACTTCTTGTCGCGATTGGTCGCGCTGCAAGGGGGGGAGAAAAACCCCTGCAATTCAGGGTGTCTGAGCACCCCTTGAATTTATTACGCAGAGTAAAATAAATAGCCTGCGCAATGTTTGATGACAATCACGTTTCGATGATCGAGCCGCGGCAACTTTGCATAAACCGGCCGTTTTTTGGCAAAGCCGGCCAAAAAACACGCACCAATCCCCCTGAAACGGGAGGGAACCTTACCCGTTTCAGTGATTAATTACGAGCTTAAAAAAAATTACGCAGACAATGACCTACAGCTATAGCCTAGGTCAAAGATCACAGATCGAGGTGAAATAAGCGTGAAAAGTTGGCGGTGGTGGCTTCGGCCAGCTGTTCCAGGTTGACGCCCTTCAATACCGCCATGTATTCAGCCACATCGCGCACATAGGCGGGTTGGTTTTCTTTACCGCGATGCGGCACCGGCGCCAGATAAGGCGAGTCGGTTTCCACCAGAATGCGATCCAGCGGCACGTAGCGCGCCACTTCACGCAGCTGTTCGGCGTTGCGGAAGGTGACGATGCCGGAGAAGGAGATGTAGAAGCCCAGATCCAGCAAGGCTTCGGCCGTGGTCAAATCTTCAGTGAAGCAGTGCAGCACGCCGCCGCAGTCTTGTGCGTTCTCTTCACGCAGGATCGCCAGCGTGTCCGCGCGCGCATCGCGGGTATGGACGATCACCGGCTTGTTCAGATCCCGGCCAATGCGGATATGTTCGCGGAAAGAGTCCTGCTGCAGCTCAAGATTGTCTTTCTGGTAGAAGTAATCGAGCCCGGTCTCTCCCAGCGCTACCACCTGCTCCGCCGCCGCCAGGCGACGCAGCTCGGCGTAATCATACCCCTCTTCCAGATTGAGCGGATGCACCCCGCAGGAGAAAGCCACATCGTTGCGCTCGCCGATCAGCTCGGTCATGGAACGGTAGCCCGGCAGCGTGGTGGCGACCGCCAGCACATAGCCGACGTCGCGCGCTTTGGCTTTGGCCAGCGCATCGTCCACATTCTGATGCAGCGTTTGATAATCCAGACTGTCAAGGTGGCAATGAGAATCGACTAACAACATAATTTTTAACTCTTTTACTTTACAGCGAATGAGGGTGGGAATAGCCGGCGGCGCCAAGCATCTGTTCCCAGCGAAGTAACTGTTCGGTCAGCAGCAGCTCGCGATTGACACCCACCACGCTGAGCAGCTGATGGCGGCAGGTCAGCCACTGCTGCACGATCTGCTGCAGCGAGGCGCTGCTCAGCACGCTGGCCAGCTGATGCACCAGTGGTTGCTGATCCTGATTCAATACATAGTGATGCGCGCCCTGCTGCCACTTCATCGCGTCCACCAACAGCGCGCACAACCAGTGCAGGCGCTCGGCGACATCTTCATGGTTCAGCACCGGCAACAGCGACAGCATATCGCGCTGCGGCAGCGCGGCGCTCAACGCGGTGCACAGGGCGCTGCGCTGTTGCCACTGCTGCGGCTGTAACAGCTGTTCGGCGGCCAGCGGCGCGCCGTCGTGCAGGCGCAGCGCCGTGAGGCGGTCTGTCTGAGAACCGGCCGCCTGCCGGCCCAGCCACTGCAGGCTGAGCTGCTCATCCGGGCTGGCCAAATGCCAATAAAGACAGCGGCTGCGCAGCGTCGCCATCAGCCGCGACGGCTCACGGCAACCCAGCAGAAAATAGGTTTTCTCCGGCGGCTCTTCCAGCGTTTTAAGCAGTGCGTTGGCCGCCGCCTCGGTCAACTGTTCCGCCTGCGGCAGCCAAATCACCTTGGCGCCGCCCTGCTGCGCGTGGGCGTACAGCGTTTCAATCACCTGGCGGATCGGTTCGATACCCAGGTTGCTCTTGCCCTTTTCCGGCGCCAGCACGTGATAATCCGGGTGATTCCCCGCCAGCATCAGCCGGCAGCTGTGGCACTCGCCGCAGCTTTTTTCGCCGTTGCGCTGTTGGCAGATCAACCAACGGCTCAGGCCGTAGGCCAGCGCATCGTCACCATTGCCCGCCGCCGCATGCAGCAGCAGCGCATGGTGGCCGCGACCGTCGGCGTACTGCCCAATCAGCTGGCGATAAGGGCCATTCAGCCACGGGTACCAGTTCATTATGCGCCTTCCTGCTGCCGCAGCCAGTGGCCGACGCAGTCGCGGATCGCCGCGGTCACCTGTTCCAGCGGCTGGGCGGCGTCAACGGTAACGATCGTTTCATCCTGCGCCGCCAGCTCAAGATAGCGAGCGCGGGTGCGTTCGAAGAACGGCAGCGCCTCCTGTTCGATGCGATCCAGCTGGCCGCGCGCCTGTGCGCGTTGCAAGCCGACCAGCGGAGGCAGATCGAGATAAACCGTCAAATCCGGGCGGAAATCCCCCAGTACGGTGTCGCGCAGCGAGCTCATCAGCTGTGGGTCCACACCGCGGCCGCCGCCCTGGTAAGCCTGTGAAGAGAGATCGTGGCGGTCGCCCACCACCCAGGCACCACGCGCGAGGGCGGGTTTGATCACGGTTTCCACCAGCTGCACGCGCGCAGCGTACAGCATCAAGACTTCGGCCTTGATGGTCGGCAATTCGCCGTCGATGCCGCGTTTGAACAGTTCGCGCAGCTTCTCCGCCAGCGGTGTGCCGCCCGGTTCGCGGGTGAAAACGATGTCGTTGATGCCATGTTCGCGCAGCACATTGACTACCGTGTCACGCGCTGTGGTTTTGCCCGCGCCTTCCAGCCCTTCGATTACAACGAATTTACTTTTCATTCTTTTCCTTTAACGCCTGACGGTACACGCGCACCGCCTGGTTATGGCTCGCCAGATTGGTGGTGAAGGTATGCCCACCCTTGCCGTCGGCGACAAAATAGAGATATGGCGTTTTGGCCGGATTGGCGGCCGCTTGCAACGAGGCCTCGCCCGGCATGGCGATCGGCGTTGGCGGCAGGCCGGCGATCACATAGGTGTTGTAAGGCGTCGGCGTCTCCAGATCCTTGCGCGTGATGTTGCCATTATAGCTTTCGCCCATGCCGTAGATCACCGTCGGATCGGTCTGCAGGCGCATGCCGATGCGCAAACGGTTGACGAACACCGACGCCACCTTGCTACGCTCTTCCGGCACCGCGGTCTCTTTCTCGACGATCGAGGCCATGGTCAGCAACTCTTCCGGCGTTTTATACGGCAGGCTGGTGTCGCGGCCGGCCCAGGCGGCCTGCAGCGCTTTATTCATGCGCACGTGCGCGCGTTTGAGCAGCGCGATGTCGCTCATGCCGGCGGTATACTGATAGGTATCCGGGTACAAATGCCCTTCCGGGGTTTCTCCTGCCGCAATACCGAGCGCTGTGGCGATCTCCGCGTCGCTCTTGCCCGCCAGGGTGTGTTTCAGGTATTTGGACTGCTGCAGCACCTGCTGCCAATCACGCAGTCGTGAGCCTTCAATAAAGCGTGCGGTGAACTGCGCCTCTTTGCCACTGGCCAACAGTTTCAGCATCTGGCGCACCGTCATGCCCGGCGTGAACCGGTAGGTACCGGCTTTAAACTCCGCCAGCTCCGGCTCCAGTTTCAGCAGCCACTGGAACCAGCGGCCGTTGCGCACCAGTTTATCGCGCACCAGTAATCCTTCCAGCGCCACCCGGCCGGTGCCGGCAGGCAGTTTGAAGATGGTTTCTTGCTGGATAGCCAGCGGCGTATCGGCAAAGCGTTCGATCTTCTGGTAGCCCCAAAACAGCAGCGCCAATACCAGAACAACAATAACAGACAGGACCTTCAGCTTTCTTTTCTTCATCAATCAGCCATGGTTAACAGTGTGGACGCAAAAAATCATACAGCTGGCGCGAATGATAACGCCATGATTGAGCAACGTTTACCGGCAGCAGCGGCATCAGCGCGTTGCTCACCAGGACTTCGTCGGCATCGGCCAGCGTCTCCAGCGGTTCGCTGACGCAGTGCAGACGGTATTCCGAGCCCGCCAGCAGCGCGATCACCCGCCGCCGCATCAGGCCCGCGACGCCCGCCTGGCTCAGGTCCGGGGTAAACACCGCTTTTCCCTTACGCCAGAACAAATTAGCCGCACAGCATTCCACCAGCATACCGGCAGTGTCAAGCACCAGTGCCTCGTCGGCGGCCGTCTGGTCAAGATGCGCGCGGATCAGCACCTGCTCCAGGCGGTTCAAATGCTTCAACCCCGCCAGCAGCGGATTGCGCGCCAGCGCCACCGGGCTGAGCGCAAGCGTGATGCCCTGCTCGCGCCACTGCAAATAATGCGCAGGGTAGCTGCTGCGGGCGACGATGCGCGTTGGATTTTCGCACCCCGTCGGGCTGTAGCCCCGCCCGCCGCTGCCGCGCGTCAGTATCGCTTTGACCACGCCGAGCGGAATTGATTCGGCCGCCTGAGCCATCTCGCGCTCGAAAGCGGCCCAATCGGTAGTGGGCAGCATCAGCCTCTGTGCCGCTTGCTGCAGCCGCTCCAGATGCCAGGGCAGCAGCTCGATTTTACCGTCGATAACCCGGGCGGTAGTAAAGCAGCCATCGCCGAACTGCAGGCCACGATCGCTCGGCGCCAGCGCATCGTGGCGTTGTCCGTTAATCCAGTACATGCTTCCTCCTGTTGCCGGGTGATTTCATTACGCTCGCAGAATAGCAGGCGACGAGGCAATACGCAGCCCTGCTGACGGCCGGACGCCAGGCGTAAAAAAGCCCGGTTAAAAAACCGGGCTTTTCATCAGCGAACAACCGCGCGAGTTACACTCGGCGGAAGATCAGCGAGCCATTGGTGCCGCCGAAGCCGAAGGAGTTGCACAGGGTGAACTCCATATCGCTGACCTGGCGCGCTTCGTGAGGCACGAAGTCCAGATCGCAACCTTCATCCGGGTTATCCAGGTTGATGGTTGGCGGTACCGCCTGATCGCGCAGCGCCAGCACGGTGAAGATGGACTCGATCGCGCCCGCCGCACCCAACAGGTGGCCGGTCATCGATTTGGTCGAGCTCACCAGCACGCGCTGGGCATCAGCGCCGAAGACGGATTTCACCGCCTGCGCTTCCGCCTGGTCGCCCGCCGGCGTAGAGGTGCCGTGCGCGTTGATGTAACCGATTTGTGACGGGGTCACACCGGCGTCAAGCAGGGCATTTTCCATCGCCAGCGCAGCGCCTGCGCCGTTTTCCGGTGGTGACGTCATGTGATAAGCATCGCTGCTCATCCCAAAGCCAACCACTTCGGCATAGATTTTCGCGCCGCGTTTTTTCGCGTGTTCGTACTCTTCCAGCACCATCATGCCGGCGCCGTCGCCCAGCACGAAGCCGTCGCGGTCTTTATCCCACGGACGGCTCGCCGCCTGCGGGTTGTCATTACGGGTGGACAGGGCGCGCGCTGCGCCAAAGCCGCCGACGCCCAATGGGGTGCTGGCTTTCTCTGCCCCACCGGCCAGCATCACGTCAGCATCATTGTAAGCAATGATACGCGCTGCATGGCCGATGTTGTGCACACCTGAAGTACAGGCGGTGGCGATGGAAATGCTTGGGCCACGCATGCCGTACATGATTGTCAGGTGGCCTGCAATCATATTCACGATGGTGGAGGGCACGAAGAACGGACTGATTTTCCGTGGGCCACCGTTAACCAGTGAACTGTGGTTTTCTTCGATCAAACCCAGGCCGCCGATGCCGGAACCGATCGCGGCTCCAATACGGCTGGCGTTAGCCTCGGTGATGTCCAGACCTGCATCCTGCATGGCTTGCATGCCGGCAGCGATACCGTACTGGATAAAGGCATCCATCTTGCGCGCATCTTTGCGGGAGATGAAATCCTCAGAATTAAAATTCTTTACCAGGCCAGCAAACTTGGTCGCATAGGCAGTGGTATCGAAATGGTCGATCAGGCTGATGCCACTCTGACCGGCAAGAAGAGCGTTCCACGTGGACTCTACCGTATTGCCGACAGGAGACAACATGCCCAGTCCGGTCACAACTACTCGACGCTTAGACACGTTTGTCCTCCAGGGAGGGAAAAATATGACACTAGGGATAGAAAAAACTTAGGCGGTCGAACGACCGCCTAGATATGTTCTCTTACTGCTGGCTGGCGTTGATGAAATCAATAGCTGCCTGAACAGTAGTGATCTTCTCAGCTTCTTCGTCTGGAATCTCGGTGTCGAATTCTTCTTCCAGTGCCATTACCAGCTCAACGGTGTCAAGAGAATCAGCGCCCAGATCTTCAACGAAAGAAGCGTTGTTCAAAACTTCTTCCTGTTTAACACCCAGTTGCTCAACAATGATTTTCTTAACGCGTTCTTCGATAGTGCTCATACTCTTAAATTTCCTATCAAAACTCGCTTTCGCGATGGTTTTCGTAGTGTATAAAATGCTGAAAAAGATGCAACTAAATCCCGGCTGGTCAAACCACGATTTTACGCTATTTTGCGGTTTTTGCCTCAAATAACGCAAATGGTTTTCACATTTTTTAAATCATGTACATGCCGCCATTGACATGTAACGTTTCACCGGTGATGTAGCCGGCCTCATCAGAGGCCAAAAATGCAACAGCGCTGGCGATTTCTTTAGCATCGCCCAGCCGGTTGGCTGGAACTGATGACAAAATGCCTGCGCGTTGATCATCTGTCAACGCCCGTGTCATGTCCGTCTCAATAAAGCCAGGTGCCACGACGTTGACCGTAATGCCACGTGAAGCAACTTCACGTGCCAAAGATTTGCTAAAACCAATCAGGCCGGCTTTAGCCGCCGCGTAGTTCGCCTGCCCTGCGTTCCCCATGGTGCCGACGACGGAACCGATGGTGATGATACGGCCAAACCGCTTTTTCATCATAGCGCGCATTACCGCTTTTGACAGGCGGAATACGGAAGTCAGGTTGGTGTCGAGGATATCCTCCCACTCGTCATCCTTCATACGCATCAGCAGGTTATCACGCGTAATGCCGGCATTATTCACTAAAATGTCGATTTCGCCAAATTCGGCGCGAATCGATGCCAGCACGCTGTCGATAGATTGCGCATCAACAACGTTCAACATAAACCCTTTGCCGTTTGCACCCAGGTAGCTGCTGATCGCTTCAGCGCCGCTCTCGCTGGTCGCGGTACCGATCACTTTGGCGCCGCGTGCCACAAACGTTTCTGCAATAGCTCGGCCAATACCGCGGCTTGCGCCGGTGACCAGAACGATTTTACCTTCGAAGCTCATCATTTTCCTCTTTATTGTTCAAGCGCCGCCGACAGGCTGGCGGTGTCGTTCACCGCCGCAGCCGTCAGGGTGTCAACAATACGTTTAGTCAGACCGGTCAGCACTTTGCCCGGCCCCACTTCCAGCAGCGACGTCACTCCCTGTGCTGCGATAAACCCTACGCTTTCGGTCCAACGCACCGGGCTGTACAGCTGACGCACCAGCGCGCTGCGGATCGCTTCCGGATCGTTTTCGGTGCGCACGTCGACGTTGTTCACCACCGGCACCTGCGGCGCGTTGAAGGTGATGTCCTGCAGCGCCACGGCCAGCTTGTCGGCGGCCGGCTTCATCAGCGCACAGTGCGAAGGCACGCTCACCGGCAGCGGCAGCGCACGTTTGGCGCCGGCAGCTTTACAGGCGGCGCCTGCGCGTTCAACCGCTTCTTTGTTGCCGGCGATGACCACCTGGCCCGGCGAGTTGAAGTTGACCGGAGAAACCACCTGCCCCTGCGCGGATTCTTCGCACGCCTTAGCGATCGCGTCGTTGTCCAGACCGATGATGGCGTACATCGCGCCGGTACCTTCCGGCACTGCTTCCTGCATCAGCTTGCCGCGCAGCTCGACCAGACGGATCGCCGCCTTGAAGTCCAGCACGCCGGCGCAGACCAGCGCCGAGTATTCGCCCAGGCTGTGACCCGCCATCAGCGCAGGCGCTTTACCGCCCTGCTGCTGCCAAACGCGGAAAATCGCCACCGAGGCAGCCAGCAGAGCCGGTTGGGTCTGCCAGGTTTTGTTCAGTTCTTCCACCGGGCCTTGCTGCACCAGCTGCCACAGGTCGTAACCCAGGGCGGAAGAAGCCTCGCCAAAGGTTTCTTCGACGATCGGGAACTGTGCGGCCAACTCGGCCAGCATGCCAACGGTCTGCGACCCCTGGCCCGGGAAAACAAAAGCAAATTGCGTCATTTTTTCTTCCTGTCCAAATCAGAAACGAACCAGCGCCGAGCCCCAGGTAAAGCCGCCGCCAAAGGCTTCCAGCAGCACCAGTTGGCCACGCTGAATTCGCCCGTCACGCACCGCTTCGTCCAGTGCGGAAGGCACCGAGGCGGCAGACGTGTTGCCGTGACGATCGAGCGTCACCACCACTTTGTCCATCCCCATGCCCAGCTTTTTCGCCGTTGCGCTGATGATGCGCAGGTTGGCCTGGTGCGGCACCAGCCAATCCAGCTCGCTACGGTCCATGTTGTTGGCCTGCAGCGTCTCGTCGACGATGCGCGCCAGTTCGGTAACCGCAACCTTGAAGACTTCGTTGCCCGCCATGGTGACATAGGCCGGCTTGTCTTGATTCTGACGATCCTTGTACGGCAGCGTCAGCAGGCTGCCGTAGCTGCCGTCGGCATGCAGATGGGTAGACAGAATGCCCGGCGCTTCAGACGCCCCCAGCACCACCGCACCCGCGCCATCGCCAAACAGAATGATGGTGCCGCGATCTTCAGGATCCAGCGTGCGCGACAAGACGTCCGCGCCGATAACCAGCGCATGTTTGACCGCGCCGTTTTTCACGTACTGATCGGCCACGCTGAGCGCATAAGTAAAGCCGGCGCAGGCCGCAGCCAGATCGAACGCCGCGCAGTCTTTGATGCCCAGCATTTGCTGCACCAGGCACGCCGCGCTCGGGAATGCGTGAGTCGTGGTGGTGGTCGCCACGACGATAAGCCCAATGTCTTCTTTAGCCACACCTGCCATTTCCAGCGCTTTCTCAGCGGCCTGGAAGCTCATCGTCGCGACGGTTTCATCCGCAGCGGCGATGCGACGTTCGCGGATACCGGTACGCGTGACGATCCATTCGTCAGAGGTATCCACCATTTTTTCCAAATCAGCATTGGTGCGCACTTGTACGGGCAAATAACTCCCCGTACCGAGAATCTTTGTATACATGTACGATCAGTCACTCTTAGGTAATACAGCCTCAAGGCGCGCAGCAATCCTTTCCGGGACTTGCCGCTGCACCGCCTGCACAGCCTGTTCGATTGCGACTGCAAACGCGTGAGGGTTCGCAGCGCCGTGGCTCTTGACTACGGTGCTGCGCAATCCTAACAGACATGCGCCATTATACTGGTCGGGGTTCAGGTGGCCGAACCGCTTAACCACCCGTTTTTGCAACCAACGGCCCAACAATTTCAGCCACCACGCTTGCTTGTTTCCGTCGCCGGACGATTTCAGCAGCGATAAGAATACCCTGACCACCCCTTCCATGGTTTTCAGGGTGACGTTGCCCACGAAGCCATCGCAGACCAACACGTCGGTCTTGCCGGTGAGCAGTTCGTTTCCTTCCAGGTAACCAATATAGTTGATTGCCGGAGTATTTTTTAGCACAGCGGCCGCTTCGCGGATATTATCCAGGCCTTTGGTCTCTTCTTCGCCAATATTCAGCAGCGCCACCCGCGGTTGCGCAATGCCGATCACCTCTTCCGCCATCACCGCGCCCATCACGGCAAACTGCACCAGCATGGTGCTGTCGCACTCGACGTTGGCGCCCAGATCCAGCACCACGGTTTTGCTGCGCTGCTGGTTCGGGATCGCCGTCATCAGCGCCGGGCGCTCAATGCCCTCCAACGGCTTGACCAACAGCTTCGCCAATCCCATCAGCGCGCCGGTATTGCCGGCGCTGACGCAGCCCTGCGCGTTGCCGATGCTGAGCTGTTCGAGCGCAATGCGCATCGACGTGCCGCGGCTGGCGCGTATCGCTTGTGAAGGTTTTGCGTCGCCGGCGATCACAGACTCGGCGGGCACGACTTGCAGACGCTCCAGAAGAACCGGATCGGCATGGGCAAGCAAAGGGGAGATAGCGTCGGGATTGCCGACCAGCAGGAGATGAAGCTGTAAATTAGAGGCCAGTGCCTGCAACGAAGCAGGCACTGTGACGCAGGGACCGAAGTCCCCGCCCATTGCATCTAACGCCAGGGTTAGACGAGTCAAGGTATCGCTACTTAGCCGATAACCTTGCGACCGCGGTAGAAACCGTCGGCAGTGATGTGGTGACGACGGTGAGTTTCACCGGATACTTTGTCTACAGACAGAGTAGTCGTGGTCAGAGCATCGTGCGAACGACGCATGCCACGCTTGGAACGGGTTGGTTTATTCTGTTGTACGGCCATGGACCTTACTCCTCAATTACTTACGCTTTAAACTGGCTAATACGGCAAACGGATTCGGTTTCTCCGCCTCGGGAGGCAGTTGGCCAAATACCATGTCCGCTTCGGACACTTCACAGTGTTCAGATTCATGTACCGGAACGACAGGCAGTGAAAGAATAATTTCGTCTTCAATCATTGCCAACAGATCGACTTCGCCAAACTCGTCAACTTCGATCGGTTCGTACGCTTCCGGTAATGCCTCAGCCTGCTCATCATTGACGACCGGGCTAAAACAATATGTTGTGTGAACCTGATGTTCGAACGGGACTCCACAGCGTTGGCACATCAACGTTACCGTGACGTCCGCATGCCCTGTTATCACCGCGAGGCGTTGATTGTCGATATTAAACGACAACGACACCTCAACATCACTGTCCACACTGACCACGGAGTCGGCAACACGAGTAACCTGCTCAGGCGCATAGACACCAGCATAGTCCAGGCGTTTCTGAGCGGTACGTACCGCATCAATGGTCAAGGGTAATTTTACCTTTTGCATAGGGCGCGCATATTAACTTTGTAACGACATAGAGTCAAAGAAAAAGGCCGTAAAACGGCTCCTTTCACCAATATTCGCTTCCACAGCGGCCGACAGTTTAAAATGCCGTACCTATTTACGCTACGGTTTGCGAAAAAAATTATGCAGAGATTGCTTTTAGCCTCCACCTCCCCCTATCGAAAAATGCTGCTGGAGAAGCTGCAGCTGCCGTTCGACTGCGCCGCGCCGCAGGTGGATGAAACCCCATTGCCGGGCGAAAGCGCCGAAGCGCTGGTGCTGCGCCTGGCGGCAGCGAAGGCTCAGGCGCTGGCCCTCGCCTACCCCGAGCATCTGATCATCGGTTCCGATCAGGTCTGCGTGATCGATGGCAACATCACCGGCAAGCCCCATACCGAGGAAAACGCCCGCGCGCAGCTGCGCCAGGCAAGCGGCCAGGCCGTGACCTTTTATACCGGCCTGGCGCTGTACAACGGCCGCAGCAAGCAACTGCAGGCCCTGTGCGAGCCGTTCCACGTGCATTTTCGCGCGCTGAGCGAAGCGGAGATCGCCGCCTATGTACGTCTGGAGCAACCGCTGAACTGCGCGGGCAGTTTCAAGAGCGAGGGATTGGGGATCGCGCTGTTCGACAGGCTGGAAGGCCGGGACCCGAACACCCTGATCGGCCTGCCGTTGATCGCGCTGTTGGAGATGTTGCGGGCTGAAGGCATCAACCCGCTGGTCTGACACGGATTATTTGGTCGCCTGCTGGCGCAGCACCTGCAGGCAGTGACGCAGTTCTTCATCCATCGGCGCTTCGATGCGCATCGTTTCGCCGGTGGACGGATGCTCGAAGCGCAGCGCCGCAGCGTGCAGGAACAGCCGCTTCAGGCCGGTACCCGCCAGCTGACGATCGAACTCGCGGTCGCCATAGCGATCGTCAAAAGCGATCGGATGCCCGGCATGCAGCGTGTGCACGCGGATCTGGTGAGTACGCCCGGTTATCGGGCTGGCCTTCACCAGGGTGGCGAATTCGTAGCGCTCCTCCACCTTGAAGCGGGTTTCCGAAGGCTTGCCTTCGCTGTTGACGCGCACGATACGTTCGCCGCTTTGCAGAATGTTTTTCAGCAGCGGCGCCTGTACGGCCTTGCAGTGGGACTGCCATTGGCCGCGCACCAGCGCCAGATAATCTTTCTGCATGCCTTTCAACCGCAGCTGTTCATGCAGCGAACGCAGCGCCGAACGCTTCTTGGCGACCAGCAGCACGCCGGAGGTGTCGCGATCCAGGCGATGCACCAGCTCCAGGAAGCGGGCTTCCGGGCGCAGCGCGCGCAGCCCTTCAATCACGCCGAAGCTCAGGCCGCTGCCGCCGTGCACCGCGGTGCCGGAAGGTTTGTTGAGGATCAGCAGGTGGTCGTCTTCATACAGGATGCAGTCTGCCAATGCGGCCACTTTATCCAGCTTCGCCGACACCGGCGCCTCTTCGCGCTCGGCTACGCGCACCGGTGGTACGCGCACCACGTCGCCGGCCGCCAATTTGTATTCGACCTTGATGCGCCCTTTGTTAACCCGCACCTCGCCTTTACGCACGATGCGATAAATCATGCTCTTCGGCACGCCTTTCAGGCGAGCGAGCAGAAAGTTGTCGATTCTCTGACCGGCTTCGTCGTCGGAAATCGTGATGAATTGTACTGCTGGATTGTTCGTTTTCATGGTGCGGGATTCTAAATAGAGCGCGTGAATAGCGCCACATCTTTTTCTGTGCTTAACTGTCTCTCTGACGGCGGGCGAAACCCCAGCGGACAATAAGGCAGCAAGCCGATTTGAACGTTTGCGATTTCTTCCGCAGTTAAGGAAAAGTCACCTTGCTATAACGGCATCAGCAGTGGAATAATGCAGTCACTTTCCGCGTTGATTCTCGTTAAACAGGGAAAACGGTGGAATTATAAAATTTGTCTGATTGCGCAAAAACGCAGCAATGGCGTAAGACGTAATGCGAAATCAAACAATTAGCGGGCTGCGGGTTGCAGCTTGGCCGGCAAATGGAATCAGATCTGTCGACGTAAATCAGAGGCTATTCCCCTAGTAAAAGTGCTGTCTTTCACAAAGAAAAGCAGGCTTACCGAGATAATGCGCCCCTATGCAGGCGACAACCGTGAGGTTGACGGCTTTGCGAGAAGACACGGGGCTTTCGGTTTAACTCCGGCCATGAGGTTATTTTGCCCGCAGCTTTGTCGATAATGTAAAAATAACGAGTAAGTTAAGATGAAAAGAATGTTGATTAACGCAACTCAGCAGGAAGAGTTGCGTGTTGCCCTCGTAGATGGACAGCGGCTGTATGATTTGGATATCGAAAGTCCGGGTCATGAGCAGAAAAAAGCGAATATTTACAAAGGCAAAATCACCCGCATTGAACCAAGTCTTGAAGCAGCGTTCGTGGACTACGGCGCAGAACGACATGGTTTCCTCCCTCTTAAAGAAATCGCCCGCGAATACTTCCCTAGCAATTACTCTTCCCATGGCCGCCCGAACATCAAAGATGTGCTGCGCGAAGGCCAGGAAGTCATCGTTCAGGTAGACAAAGAAGAACGTGGCAACAAAGGCGCCGCCTTGACCACCTTCATCAGCCTGGCGGGCAGCTATCTGGTGCTGATGCCGAACAACCCGCGCGCCGGCGGTATTTCTCGCCGCATCGAGGGTGACGATCGTACCGAGCTGAAAGAAGCGCTCTCTTCGCTGCAACTGCCAGACGGCATGGGCCTGATCGTTCGCACCGCGGGCGTAGGCAAATCCGCCGACGCGCTGCAGTGGGATCTCTCCTTCCGTCTGAAGCACTGGGAAGCGATTAAAAAAGCCGCCGAAGGCCGCCCTGCACCGTTCCTGATCCACCAGGAAAGCAACGTTATCGTGCGTGCCTTCCGCGATTACCTGCGCCCGGACATCGGCGAAATCCTGATCGACAACCCGAAAATTCTCGATCTGGCCAAAGAGCACATCGCTGCGCTGGGCCGCCCGGATTTCAGCAGCAAAATCAAACTGTACAGCGGTGAAATTCCTCTGTTCAGCCACTATCAGATCGAATCGCAGATCGAATCCGCCTTCCAGCGCGAAGTGCGCCTGCCGTCCGGCGGCTCGATCGTCATCGACAGTACCGAAGCGCTGACCGCCATCGACATCAACTCCGCACGCGCAACCCGCGGCGGCGATATCGAAGAGACGGCGTTCAACACCAACCTGGAAGCGGCGGACGAGATCGCTCGCCAGCTGCGCCTGCGCGACCTCGGCGGCCTGATCGTCATCGACTTCATCGACATGACGCCGGTACGCCACCAGCGCGAAGTGGAAAACCGCTTGCGCGACGCCGTGCGTCAAGACCGCGCGCGCATCCAAATCGGCCGCATCTCCCGCTTCGGCCTGCTGGAAATGTCACGCCAGCGCCTCAGCCCGTCGCTGGGTGAGTCCAGCCACCACGTGTGCCCACGCTGTAACGGCACCGGTACCATCCGCGACAACGAATCGCTGGCGCTGTCCATCCTGCGCCTGATCGAAGAAGAAGCGCTGAAGGAAAACACCAAAGAAGTTCACGCTATCGTGCCGGTTCAGGTCGCTTCGTACCTGCTGAACGAAAAGCGCGAATCCGTCAGCGCGATCGAAAAACGTCAGGGTGGCGTGAAAGCCGTCATCGTGCCGAACGATGAAATGCAAACCCCGCACTACTCGGTGCTGCGCGTGCGCAAGGGCGAGGAAACCTCTACCCTCAGCTACCTGCTGCCGAAACTGCACGAAGAAGACATGGAGCGTCCGCTGGAAGATGCGCCGATGGAACGCAAGCGTCCGGAGCAACCGGCCCTGGCTTCCTTCTCCCTGTCCGCCGATGTGCCGCCGCCGGCTGAAGAACCCGTCGCCGTTGCCAAACCTGTCGCTGCAGCCGCCAAGACTAAAGCCGCAGCGCCGGCCGCCGCTAAACCGGGCTTCCTGGGCCGCCTGTTCGGTGGTCTGAAGAACTTGTTCGCCGGTGAAGAACAACCTGCCGTCGAAGAAGCCAAACCGGCCGAAACGCCGAAGGCGGAAGGCAACGGTGAGAACCGTCGTCAGGATCGTCGCGGTCAGCGCCGTCAAGGCACCGGCCGTAAAGAGCGCGGTGAGCGTAGCGACCGTGGCGATCGCCCGGAACGCGGCGAGCGTAAAGAGCGCGGTGAAGGCCGTGACAATCGCGAGCGCGATAACCGTGAACCGCGTGAGAACCGTGAAGGCCGTGAATCGCGTGAATCCCGCGATGAACAGCGCCGTAACCGCCGCAACCAGCAGCAGAACACGCCGGTAGCGGAGGAAACCGCTTCGGAAGAAGGTGCTAAAGCGCCGCGCGAAGATCAGCAGCAACGCCGTGAGCAGCGTGCTGAACGCCAGCGTCGTCGTCAGGAAGAGAAACGTCAGGCTCAGCAGGAAGTGAAAGCGCTGGAAAGCGTTGACGCAGTCGAGAGTACCGACGAAGAGCAGGAAGAGCGCCAGCAGCAGAACATGCAGCGCCGTCAGCGCCGCCCTCTGTCGCAGAAAGTGCGTATCCTGTCTGCGGAAGAAGAGCTGCAGCGTGCAGCGGAAGAGCTGTTGGCGCCGAAAGCGCCGGTAGCGAAAGCCGAAGACGCGCAGCCGACCGCCGACGATAGCGTCAAGCTGTTGCCGGAAACCGTTGCCGCACAGCAGGAAGACGATGCCCAGGGCGAAAGCCGCGGCAACGGCGAAGGCATGCCGCGTCGTTCCCGTCGTTCACCGCGTCACCTGCGCGTCAGCGGCCAGCGTCGCCGTCGTTACCGCGATGAGCGTTACCCGCTGCAATCCCCAATGCCGTTGGCGGGCGCGTTCGCTTCGCCGGAAATGGCATCAGGCAAAGTATGGGTAAGCTACCCGGTCGCTCAGGTTGAAGAAGCCGAAGTGCAAACCGAAGCCGTAGAGCAGGCGCCGGTTGTCGCCGCAGCGGTTGAACAGCACAGCGTTACCGTGGAAGACACTCAGACCGCGGCCAGCGTCAACGGACCGGCACCCGAAGCCGCCGTTGAAACTGCTAGCGTTACCGTAACGGGAGAAGCTGCAGTCGTAGCACCGGTTGTAGCCACTCCGGCCGAGGAAATCCCGGCGCCGGTGGAAACCGCCCCGGCAACTGTTGCAGTTGAACAGCCGAAAGTGGAAGAGACTGCCCCTGCAGTGGAAGCCGAGCCGGTAGCTGAAACCATAGCTGTAGAGCCAGTGGTTGAACCTGTGCCAACGGAAGACGAGCCTGTGGTCGAAGTTGCACCGGTGGTAGAAGCCACGCCAGCGGAAGAAACGCCAGTGGTAGAAGCCGCACCTGCGGCAGCCTCCGTGGAAGTTGCTCCGGTCGAAAAAGCCCCAGCGCCAATCGCCGCAGAACCTGCACCTGCAGTTGCGCAGCAGCCGGCGCCGGTGAAAGCCGTGCAGGACGCGCTGTACAAACACATCGCCACTGCGCCGATGACTAAAGCGCCTGCGCCAGCCTACGTGCCGGAAGAACGCAAGCACAGCAACTGGCAGCGCCCTTCCTTCAACTTTGAAGGCAAAGGTTCAGCCGGTGGTCACTCGGCAGTGAGCCAGGCCACCGCGCCTGCCACAAAGCCGCAGCCGGTTAACGAATAAGTTAATCTGCAACCCTAAAAAAACCCGCCATCGGCGGGTTTTTTCTTGCCTGTAAAAAGCTCAGGCGATCTTTTTCAGTTTCTTGATGTCCAGAACATCCAACTTGCCGTCAAGTCGACTGACGAACTGCTGAAAATGCGCCGTCTCATTATGCTTATCCAGCGCTTCGCTGCTGGCCCAACGCTCAAAGAACACGAAGGTGCCCGGCTTTTCCAGATCGCGATGCAAATCATATTGCAGGTTGCCCAGCTCCTGGCGGCTCGGCTCGAGAATGTCGTGCACCGCTTCACTGACTGCGGCCTCAAATCCCGCTTTCGCTTGCAGGGTGGCGATAACGCGTACTTCCATTGTTTTCTCCCTTTCCACTTGATGAAAGTCGACGGTATTGGCGTCGGCATCGTTGAAATCCTTGTCACTATGCGCCTGCTGCGCCGTTGATTTCAACTTGTCGCCAACAAACAGATGCATCTGCGGCACTTTCCGCTTATCCTTACACCCCGGCGTGAATAAACCCATTATTCGCTTTTCATTAGACGTATTTGACCGCCGGAGCCTAGCTAGATGACCGCACAACCTCAAGTTCTGAAAATCCGCCGCCCAGACGACTGGCATATCCACCTGCGTGACGATGAGATGCTGAAAACGGTGGTGCCCTATACCAGCCAGGTATTTGGCCGGGCGATCGTGATGCCGAACCTGGTTCCGCCCGTGACGACCGTGGCCGCCGCACGCGCCTACCGCGATCGCATTCTGGCGGCGGTGCCGCAGGGTCACAACTTCACTCCGCTGATGACCTGTTACCTGACCAACTCTCTGGCGGCCAGTGAACTGGTCAGCGGTTTCGAGCAAGGGGTGTTTACCGCCGCCAAGCTGTATCCGGCCAACGCCACCACCAACTCCAGCCACGGCGTCAGCGACGTGACCGGCATTTACCCACTGTTCGAGCAAATGCAAAAAATCGGCATGCCTTTGCTTATCCACGGCGAAGTGACCGATCCTGCCGTGGATATCTTCGACCGCGAGGCGCGCTTTATCGAACAGGTGATGGAGCCTATCCGCCGTCACTTCCCGGAACTGAAAATCGTCTTCGAGCACATCACCACCAAAGAAGCGGCACAGTACGTGCAGGCAGGCAACCGTTTCCTCGGCGCCACCATCACGCCGCAACACCTGATGTTCAACCGCAACCACATGCTGGTCGGCGGCATTCGCCCACACCTGTTCTGCCTACCGATCCTCAAGCGCAACGTCCATCAGGAAGCGCTGCGTCAGGCGGTTGCCAGCGGCTCGGACCGTTTCTTCCTCGGCACCGACTCCGCGCCGCACCTCAAGCATCGCAAAGAGTCCAGCTGCGGCTGTGCCGGCTGCTTCAATGCGCCGAATGCCATCCCGGCTTACGCAGCGGTCTTCGAACAGCTCGGCGCACTGGAGCACTTCGAGGCTTTCTGCTCGCTCAACGGCCCACGCTTCTATGGCCTGCCGCTCAACGAAGACTTCATCGAACTGCAGCGCGTGCCAACCACCCAGCCGGAAGAGATTACCCTCGGCAATGAATCCGTGATCCCCTTCCTGGCGGGTGAAACCCTGAACTGGTCGCTGAAAGACTGATATTTTTGCATCGCCCTCTTGCCCTCGCACTCGGTTAACTGTATAAATAAACAGTAAATCGCTTCGGGGGCAATTATGCGTGTTGAAGTCACTCTAGATAAAACCCGGCCGCTGCCGTCGGGCGCCATTGAGGCGCTGACCGGTGAACTGGGCAAACGGGTCAATCGCCAGTTTCCAGACGCCGTCGTTCATGTACGTTATGCCGGCGCCAACGGGCTCTCCGTGCTGGGGGGCGCCAAAACCGATCGGGATCTGATCGAGGAAATCCTTCAGGAAACCTGGGAAAGCGCGGACGAATGGTTTAGCGCAGAATAACACTGCAATGCTGTTTTTGCCGGGGGTCGCTCTCCGGCTTTTTTGTTTCTGGCGCCCTGCCCATTCATCGCTTACCCTTACTCTGAAACAAAATCTGCCTCAGCGCTGTATTTAACGCAAAGGAGTAAGCATGGCCCCGGACAAGGTGAAATCCGAAGACGCAATGACGTTTGGCGAACTGCTGGCGCTGATTGCCGATCAGAAAAGGCGCTTGAACGTACTGGAAGTAGCTTTCTCTTATCTGGCCTTCAGCCTGGATGACAAAGCCAACCAACGGCTGATCCACAGCCTGAAGCTGGAATCGCACAGCCAGAATCGTGATGCCGAAACGCAAAAGCATTTCGCCCATTTGGCCGAAGAGCTGGAAAAATGTCTGCATGGTGCATCGCCACCTGCCGACGCGGAATAACGCGCTGCGCTTGACTCGTCCACTGCTGCACCTGCAAATTTGTAGAATAATTGTTCAAATAAATATTTATTTTGCAAATTTCGGTGACAACCCCCTCCACCGATGAAAGCGGATGCGTATACTGTAATTGCTCTCATGATGATGAGCCGCATTGATCCTCGTTAGTCACTCACGGTAGTTACTACTCAATAAGGGGTCTTTATGGACAGAAATGATGAAGTAATTCAGACGCACCCGCTTGTCGGTTGGGATATCAGTACTGTCGACGTTTACGACGCCATGATGATACGCCTTCATTACCTGTCTTCACTAGACCAAACGCCCGAAGAAGCCCAAGTAGACCGAACGCTTTGGCTGACTACAGATGTCGCCCGTCAATTAATCAATATCTTAGAAGCCGGCATCGCCAAGATTGAAGCTACGGATTACCAGGATCTTGATCGCAGAAAACATTGATTTATCGTCTCCTAACCTCTAAGGCGCCGTGACCATTCCCGGCGCCTTTTTCTTTGCCTTTCATCGTTCAATCAGTGCATTGCGCCCGCCAACCTTTTATCATGGGGCGATAAGAAATCGCTATCAGAGAGGGTGGGTACGTGGAATATGATTTGATTGTGGTGGGCAGCGGTTCCGTCGGCGCAGCGGCAGGCTATTACGCCACGCGGGCCGGCTTGAAAGTGCTGATGATCGACAGCGCCATTCCCCCGCACCGCACCGGCAGCCATCACGGCGATACCCGCATCATCCGTCACGCTTACGGCGAAGGTGAAAAGTACGTGCCGCTGGTGCTGCGCGCCCAGGCGTTGTGGAATGCGCTGATTCAACAATCCGGCGAGGAACTGTTCCAGTCGTGCGGCGTCCTCAATTTGGGGCCGCAGCACTCCGACTTCATTCGCAATGCTCAGCAGAGCGCGCAAACATTCCGCCTGAACGCGCAAACCCTCAGCGCCGAACAGATCGCTCAACGCTGGCCGGAATTCCGGGCCCCGGAAGGTTATGTCGGCGTGTTCGAGCCCGACGCCGGCTTCCTGCATGCTGAGCTGGCGATAGCCACTCTGATCAAGCTGGCAAAAGAAGCCGGCTGCAGCCAGTTGTTCAACTGCCCGGTCAGCGCGGTGGAGCCTATCGAGGGCGGCGTTGAGGTCATCACCGGCGAAGGGCGTTTCACGGCGCGAAAAGCGGTGATCACCGCCGGTACCTGGGTCAAAGCGCTGTTGCCGCAGTTACCCGTCGCGCCACTGCGCAAAGTCTTCTCCTGGCATCAGGCAGATGGCCGCTACAGCGTGAACAATCGTTTCCCGGCCTTTACCGTCGAAGCGCAAGACGGCACGCACTATTACGGTTTCCCGGCGGATAACGACGGCCTGAAAGTAGGCAAGCACGACGGCGGCCAGCCGATGGATGCCCCCGAGCAGCGCAAACCCTTCGGCAGCTACGCCAGCGACGGCACGGAAGTTTTCTCCTTCCTGCGGCAATTTTTACCGGGTGTAGGCGTATGTTTACACGGCGAAGCCTGCAGTTATGATATGAGCCCCGACGAAGACTTTATTATCGATACGCTGCCGGATTGCGATCGCCTGATGGTCATCAGCGGATTGAGCGGCCACGGCTTCAAGTTCGCCAGCGCGTTGGGTGAGATTGCCGCGCTGTTCGCGCAGGACAAAGCGCCGCCGGTCGACGTCTCCAGCTTTGGTCTGAAACGATTTAGCTAAGCGAAGGATTTCTCTGTCCAGGTTGCCGTCGTGCCCTGGACAGAGAAATTTAGCGGTTACAATTTATTAACCTGCTAACTCTTTTAAATACCAAGTAAAAATCCTGATAACGGAAATTTCTTATATTCAGCATTTGAATTTCCGAATTGAACACTTGCAGTGTAAGTCCTATTTTACAGAAGATATGCTCCATCGGCTTTCAACAAGGACGTCACCATGAAACTACTTGTCGTGGACGAATGCTGCTTCACCCGGGTCGGTATAGCCAGCTACTTTGCTGATAGTGGGATTACGACGATCAAGTGCTGCCACAGCATTGAATACGCTACGCCGCTGTTGGCCAGCTTTCAGCCGAGCCACATTCTGGTGAACCTCAGCAACCAGTGCCGTTATAACGAAGCAGACGCGCAGCTGCTGGCGTTTATGGAAGCCAGCCAGTCTGCCTTGCTGTTTATCTATCTCGATACGCCTTACCCTTACAGCGAAACGCCAATGCGCATCGCCGATAACGCCTTTCTGTTCAATAAAAGCATTCTGCCACTCACTTTACGCACGCTGCGCGAAAATCCGCTGGCACTGGCCGATGACGGCGAAGAGCGTTCCTTGTTCAGTCCGCAGGAACTGACGGTGATGAAATATTGGATGGCGGAGATGCCCAACTACCGCATCGCGAAAAAGCTGCAAATCAGCTCGCATACGGTGTACGTGCACAAGCGTCACATCACGGAGAAGATCAACGCGCGCAACCGGCTGGAGTTCTACTCGCTGTATAACGTGCTGCGCTATTTCTACCCGCCGAGCACGCCAACAAATTCGACGCCGCTGGCGCTGCTGGCCGTGTAACCTCAAGCCTGCGATAACGCAGGCTTTTTTATCGCCTCTCTTCCCGCACTCACGCGCGGCGCGCTGTAAAAGACGCCGAGAAAAGGACTATAATCAAAGGTCCCTTTCTTCAGGCAGCTGAAATGTTAAACCGAATACTGGCGGCTATCGTCAACAACGTGCGTGAGCACCTGGTGCTGTACCTGTGTCTGTGGCTAGTGCTGCTGGCGTTGGATGTCTATTTCTTCTTCGTCATGTAATCCATGCCGCCGTTATTTCCCCGATTGAGCTTCAACCGCTTCGGCGATCCCGCCCAGGTGCTAGAATTGCAGCAGATGAGCAGACCGCTGCTGCGCCCCGGACAGCGGTTATTGCAGATGCGCTATGCCCCGATCAACCCTTCCGATCTGATCCCGATCCACGGCCAATACGCGCACCGCATCGCCCTTCCTCAGGTGCCGGGATATGAAGGCGTGGGCGTCGTCGTCAACCCGCAGAATGGGCATTCAACGGGCCGCCGCGCGCTGGCGGTAGCGGGTAACGGCAGTTGGCAAACGTTCGTCACGCTGCCTGAAGATCGGGTGATCTGGGTGCCGGACGACATCGACGACGCCTGCGCAGCGCAAATCTATATCAACCCGCTCACCTGTTGGGTGCTGTTGACGCAATGGCTGCCGCTCAACGCCGGCGACTTACTGCTGCTCAACGGCGGCGGTTCCGCCGTTAGCCTGCTGTTGGCGCAGATGACGGCGCTGCGCGGCATTCGTCTGGCGGTCGTGGTGCGCAACACCGCTCATCGCCAGGCGTTACTGGCCGCCGGCGCCTGTCGCGTTATCGAAGCACCGCAGCTGGTGGAAATGACGAATTTTGGCGCCCGTGCGGCCATCGACTGCATCGGCGGCGAAGACGGATTGCAGTTGGCGCGGGCGGTCCGCACCGGCGGCGATTTTGTGGCGCTGGGCCTGCTTAGCGGCCGCCAGGTAGACTGGCGGCGCGTGGTGGACGAGTTAAAGCTGCGGGCTTCGCTGTTCCACTTGCGCAAATGGAACGCACAGGCGGCACCGGCGCAATGGCAGACGGCGTTTTATCAGTTATTCCAGCTGTTGCGACGCGGCCAGCTGGCGCTGCGCCCACCCGCCGCGATTTATCCTTTGCGTCAGTACGCAGCGGCGCTGTACCACGCCGCCCAGCCCGGCGTGAATGGCAAAATATTCCTCACTCCGGCGCCGCCGGAGGCTGGCGCGGCGGGCGACCGTCCCCCAGGATAACCGCCAGCCGATAGCCGCCTTCGGTAGTCTCCAGCGCGATGCGCGCCACGATCGTCAGCGGCACCGACAGCAGCATGCCTACCGGGCCGAGCAGCCAGCCCCAGAAGATCAGCGACAGGAACACCACCAGCGTCGACAGCCCCAGCCCGCGCCCCATCACGCGCGGCTCGAGGATATTGCCGATCACCATGTTGACAGCGATAAAGCCACCCGCCACCACCAGCGCATCACCCAATCCGTTGAACAACAGCGCCTGAATCAGCGGCGGAATGGCGGCCAATACCGAGCCAATGTTGGGTATGTAGTTAAGCAGAAACGCCAGCAGCGCCCAGATAAAGGCAAAACGCACGCCGACCGCCGCCAGGAAGATCCAGACGATCACCCCGGTGGCCAGGCTGATGATGGTTTTAATCACCAGATAACGCGTCACGCCGTCCAGCGCCCGCCGCACCGCGGCGAGCCCCTCGTTCGGCTTATCCAGCGCCTGCTGCAGCTTATACGGCAGCAGCTGCACTTCGAACAGCATAAACACCACGGTCATCAGCAGCAGGAAGACATTGGTCATGGCGCCAGACAGGTGCCCCAGCATGCGGGTGACCAGATTCATCGCCGCGCTGGGATCGACATACTGCAGCATCGCTTCGCTGGAGAGACTGATATTGAAGCGATCGGCGTAATGCTGCAGCTCGCGCAGCTTCTCGATCATCATGCCGCGGTACTGGGGCAGCGAGCGGGCGAACTCGTTCAGCGAAGCACCCAGCATGCCGATAAACAGCATCACGACCACGATCACCGCCGTCACCAGCAGCGTCACCCCGACGATACGCGGCACTCGTCGGCGTTCCAGCATCGCCACCAGCGGGTTCAGCACCATGGCGAGGAACACCGCCAGCAAAAACGGCACCACGATGTCGGCGGCGGCTTTCACCCCGGCCAAAATGATCACCAACATCGCCAGCAGGACGGCCAGACGCAGGCTACTGTCGGTCACACGGGTTCGGCCCATGACGTTTCCTTGTTATTTCACTGGGTTAACCGGCCACCAAGAGCCGACTCTTGGCGCTAATGGTAGCAAAGTCCACCGTCACGCCGCAGAGGATTTCGCCTAACCGTTCGAAAAAATTAATCTTTCCGCCCTGCTCTTTGCCGCAAGAAATAGGCATAACGTTTGCCAACAAATAATTCCACCGAGCAACTCATGGACGATTTACGTAAAATGACAAAAGCTGACATTAATAGATAATAAGCCTAATTTTCAACAACTAGCACGACCGCCCCATGAGGGAAATAATATCATCTTCAACGATTTATCTGATGAAGCCCGAACATCTCAAACAAATTCACTGACTAATATTTCTAAGAAGTAACATAGTTAAATTTATTATTGATTTTATGTTTCCTAAAGTTTAATTATTGCAGCCAGCCAATCGGTAATCGAAGGAAACAGGATGCTCTGGAAAAATACCGCCGATCGTTTCGGCCATGTGTCAGTGTTAATCCACTGGCTGGTGGCGCTGACGGTGTACGGCATGTTCGCACTCGGTCTGTGGATGGTTACGCTGGGCTATTACGACGTCTGGTACCATCAGGCGCCGGAGATCCACAAAAGCATCGGCACGCTGCTGTTCATCGTGATGGTGATCCGCGTGATCTGGCGCTTTGTCTCGCCGCCACCCAAGCCGCTGGCCAGCTATGGTCGCCTCACTCGCGTCAGCGCTATTCTCGCGCATCTGGCGCTGTATGCCGTGCTGTTCGGCATTCTGATCAGCGGCTATCTGATCTCGACCGCCGACGGCCAACCGATCAGCGTATTCGGCTGGTTCGACGTGCCCGCCACCGTCACCGGCATGGCGGAACAGGCCGACACCGCCGGCGCCATACACCTTTACCTGGCCTGGGCCGTGGTAGTGCTTTCGGTACTGCACGGGCTGGCCGCGCTTAAACATCACTTTATCGATCGTGATGTCACTTTGAAACGGATGCTGGGTAGCAGCGCCGATTAACCTTTGGATTTATGGAGATTGCTATGTTGAAAAAGACCGTATTGGGCCTGACCGCAGGCGCCCTGCTGCTGAGCGCCGGTTCCGCACTGGCGGCGGACTACAAGATCGACAAACAGGGCCAGCACGCCTTTATCGAGTTCCGCATCCAGCACCTGGGCTACAGCTGGCTGTATGGCAGCTTTAAAGACTTCGATGGCGGCTTCACCTTCGACGAAAAAGATCCGTCCAAGGACAAGGTCAACGTGACCATCAATACCGCCAGCGTCGACACCAACCACGCCGAGCGCGACAAGCACCTGCGCAGCGCCGAGTTCCTCAACGTGGAGAAGAACAAGCAAGCCAAGTTTGAATCCACCGAAGTGAAGAAAAGCGGCGACGGTTATGCGGTGGTCGGCAACCTGACGCTGAACGGCGTGACCAAGCCCGTTACGCTGGACGCCAAACTGATTGGCCAGGGCAACGATCCGTGGGGCGGCTACCGCGCCGGCTTTGAGGCCAACGGTAAGATCAAGCTGAAAGATTTCGGCATCACCACCGATCTGGGCCCGGCGTCGCAAGACGTTGAGCTGATCATCTCCGTAGAAGGCGTACGCGAGAAATAAATAAAAAAAAGCCCGGGTTGGCGGCCGGGCTTCTCATTTCCTCAGGCTCAGCGGGCTGGGCCTTCTTCTTCCGGTGCCGGAATGTGCATCGTAGTCTGCAACAAGCCTTTTGACTTATTGAAGATCTTGACGCCGTTTTCACGGCCGGCACGGCGCGCGCGTTGCTCTTCGCGCGGCAGCTTCAGCTCTTCGCGGCAAATCTCGCTACAGCACCCTTCAAATTTGGCGGCGCAGCTCGGGCACTGAATGAACAGCAGATGGCAACCGTCGTTCTTGCAGTTGGTATGGGTGTCGCACGGCGCTCCACACTGGTGGCAGTTGGCGATCACATCGTCGGAGATGCGCTCACCCATACGCTCATCGAACACGAAGTTTTTGCCGATAAACTTCAGCGGCAACCCCTGTTCTTTCGCTTTGCGGGTGTACTCGATAATCCCGCCTTCCACGTGGTAGATGTTTTTAAAGCCTTTGTGCAGCATATAGGCGCTGGCTTTTTCACAGCGAATGCCGCCGGTGCAATACATGACAATATTCTTGTCTTTACTGTCCTGCAGCATCTCCACCGCCATCGGCAGCTGATCGCGGAAGGTATCCGACGGCACCTCAATGGCGTTTTCGAAATGGCCGACTTCGTACTCATAGTGGTTGCGCATATCGACGAATACCGTATTCGGATCGTCTATCATCTGATTGACGCGATCGGCCTGCAGATACTCGCCGACGTTGCTTGGGTCGAAGCTCTCGTCATCGATGCCGTCGGCCACGATGCGCTCACGCACCTTGAGGCGTAGTACCCAGAAGGATTTGCCATCGTCTTCGAGCGCAATATTCAGGCGTACCTGATCCAGCGCCGGGTGCGAGGCGAACAGCGCGGCTTTGAACGCGTCGAAGTGATGCTGCGGTACGCTGATCTGCGCGTTGATGCCCTCTTTGGCCACATAGATGCGGCCAAACACCTTCAGTTTCTCAAACTGAACGTACAGGCTGTCGCGAAACGCTTTAGGATCGTCGATAGAGAAGTATTTGTAAAAAGAAACTGTGGTGCGCGGCTCGGTTTCCGCCAGCATGCGCGCCTTCAGTTCCTCATTAGAAATTCGGTTATGTAACACTGGCATGGTGTACTTTCCTGTCTTTCGGGAGGTGACTGATTATCGCGCGCCGCCTGCCGGCCCGCGCGCGGCGCATATCATACCCGAAAAACCGCCGCCGCGCAGCCCTGGCGCCAGCGCCCCGTTCAGTGTCCGTCGCCTTCGGTAAACGCAGAAGCCACTATGCCGAGCGCCATCATCACGCCGGCGAGCGCCAATATCGCGTTCACCTGCAGATGCGCGCCAACGCTGCCGACCGTCGCGCCCAAAACCAGCAGCCCCGCACTGATCCATGGTGCCAAAATATTTACCCTCTGAATAATTACCAGTAATAATATCGCCATTATCTTTGGCAGGAAAGATTGTGGAAAAATTCGGCATTCGATGCATATTTAACGCCCAAAGAGGGATTTTAATGCGTTGTGTTTTCCCGGATCGCCAGAAAAATGCCACAATAGTCGCAAACAAACGGCAGAAACGAACCTTGCCGCCGAGCTCACCCGGCTGCCAGACCATGCGATGACTCTGTCATTACACTTAAACAACCGTATTCAAACAGAGAACCCATGACTCAAGTTCCTACTTTCAATCGTTCCTTATTGCATCCGCGCTATTGGCTGACCTGGGTCGGCATCGGCTTGCTGTACCTGCTGGTGTTGCTGCCTTACCCCGTCATCTACTGGCTCGGCACCTCGATTGGGCGATTTTCCATGCGCTTTCTCAAGCGACGCGTCGCTATCGCCCAACGCAACCTCGAGCTCTGTTTTCCCGACATGCCGCAGGCCGAACGCGATGCGCTGGTGGTAAAGAATTTCGAATCGGTCGGCATGGGGCTGTTTGAAACCGGCATGGCGTGGTTCTGGCCCAACTGGCGCATCGAGCGCTGGTTCAAGGTCAGTGGCCTGGAGCACATCCAACAAGCGCGCGACAACCAGCAGGGCGTGTTGCTGATTGGCCTGCACTTTTTGACGCTGGAGCTGGGCGCGCGCATCTTCGGCATTCACAACCCGGGCATCGGCGTTTACCGCCCGCACGACAACAAGCTGATGGACTGGCTGCAAACCTGGGGCCGCATGCGTTCCAACAAATCGATGCTGGACCGCAAAGACATCAAAGGCATGATCCGCGCCCTGAAACAGGGTGATATCATCTGGTATGCGCCGGATCACGACTACGGCCCGCGCAGCAGCGTTTTCGTGCCGCTGTTCGCGGTGGACAAAGCCGCCACCACCACCGGCAGCTACGTGCTGGTGCGGATGGGCAAACCGGCGATCGTTCCGTTCACCCCGCGCCGCCTGCCGGACGGCAAAGGGTATGAGCTGATCATGCAACCGGCGGTGGAAAACTTCCCGCTGGATAACGAACTCGAGGCCGCCGCCTTCATGAATAAGGTGGTGGAAAAAGAGATCCTGATGGCGCCGGACCAATATATGTGGCTGCATCGCCGCTTCAAGACCCGCCCGGAAGGCGAGCCTTCGCTCTACTGATCAAGCCAACCCGCCACCGGCGGGTTTTTTATTGCGCGCCTCTTGAGAATCGACGGCGAGGGTGGGATGGTAAAGCCTTTGCCGCCCACCCTGGAGCCGTTATGTACATTGTCAGCCTGACCTACCATCGCCCGATCGCCGACGTCGACAGCCACCTTGACGGGCACATCGCCTGGCTTAAGAAATATTTTCAGGATGGCACCTTCGTCGCCTCCGGCCGCAAGAATCCCCGCACCGGCGGCGTGATCCTGGCCAAGGGCATTGAGCGTGCTCGGTTGGACGCCATCCTGGCCGAAGATCCCTTCAACGCCGTAGCCCACTACGAGGTCACCGACTTTAGCGCCACCACCACCGCCGCCGGTTTCGAGGCGCTGACCGGACTATAAAACGCTGTAAATTCCGCGCGCTAAGCGCGGAATAAGGTTTAAACGTCATTTTTAAAACTTTATTTCATTTTTCGCCCAATCTTTGTCCCCTCGTTTGCCGTCGCCGCGCTTGCGGCGCATACTTACCAGGCTAACTTTCACGTTTTGCCCCTTCATCTTGCCGCTGGCAAAACGCGTCACCTTTCGGCAGTGGACATTTATGGCTTCGGCAGCAGAACCCGTTAACTGGAAACGCAACCTTTTCGTCGCCTGGCTGGGATGTTTTCTCACCGGCGCCGCCTTCAGCCTGGTGATGCCGTTTCTGCCGCTGTACGTAGAGACGCTGGGCGTTACCGGCCATCAGGCGCTCAACATGTGGTCCGGTCTGCTGTTCAGCATCACCTTCCTGTTTTCCGCTATCGCCGCGCCGTTCTGGGGCGCCCTGGCAGACCGACGCGGCCGCAAACTGATGCTGCTGCGTTCAGCGCTCGGTATGGCGATCGTCATGGCGCTGATGGGCATGGCGCAAACGGTCTGGGAGTTTCTCGCGCTGCGTGCGGTGCTGGGGCTGCTCGGCGGGTTCATTCCCAACGCCAACGCGCTGATCGCCACCCAGGTGCCGCGCAACCGCAGCGGCTGGGCGCTCGGCACCCTGTCTACCGGCGGCGTCGGCGGTGCGCTGATAGGCCCATTGATCGGCGGTTTGTTAGCCGATCTGTACGGCCTGCGCCCGGTGTTTTATATCACCGCCGCAGTGTTATTCGTCTGCTTCGTACTGACGCTGCTGTATGTCAAAGAACAATTTACCCCGGTGCAAAAACGCGACATGTTGCACGCAAAACAGGTGTTCGCCTCGCTGAAGAACCCGAAACTGGTGCTCAGCCTGTTTGTCACCACCATGATCATCCAGATCGCCACCGGCTCGATTGCGCCGATCCTGACGCTGTATGTGCGCGATCTGGCCGGCGCCACCCACAATCTGGCGTTTATCAGCGGGCTTATCGCCTCAGTGCCCGGCGTCGCGGCATTGATGAGCGCCCCGCGGCTGGGCAAGCTGGGCGATCGCATTGGCCCGGAACGCATTCTGGTATTTATGCTGATCGTCTCGGTGCTGTTACTGATCCCGATGGCGTTCGTGCAGACGCCGTGGCAGCTCGGGGTACTGCGTTTTCTGCTGGGGGCGGCCGACGGCGCGTTGCTGCCGGCGGTACAGACGTTGTTGATTTACAACTGCACCAATCAGGTGGCCGGCCGTATTTTCAGCTACAACCAGTCGTTCCGCGATGTTGGCAACGTCAGCGGCCCGCTGCTCGGCGCCGCAATCTCCGCCGGCTACGGTTTTCGCGCGGTCTTCGCGGTCACCGCGCTGGTGGTGCTGTTCAACGCCGGTTATTCCTGGTGGTGTCTGCGGCGACGGCCGGGCTATAGGCGGGAAGACACGCTGCAGGAAGAGTCATAGCTGCATTTATCGCCACTTTCCGCCGTTGGTCAGATCAACGGCGCGTTTCCCCTACTTTTAATAATGCTTCCTTCAGGCCTGTGAACTTTCGCCCCGCTCAGAACATTCTTATCTCAACATCTTGTTTATCAACAATTAATTAACTTTCAGCGCATAAAACCCGCTGTCAATCATATTCCTGTCATAACCAACAGAAAAACCAGAAAAGGAGATGCTTGTCGACTTTTCGTCTAAAAAATGGGATACAGGTACTAGACAAAACCAACGACCAGTTATCAAATGGTTAAATAATATCACGCCAGATGTGAAGCATCGGCCAAGTGAAGAAAAGGTCAGCACGCTTTCCACGGTTTATCAGCGTTGCAGCCGCGGTGTTTGTCGGGTAATCCGCATTGGGCGGATCGCCTTCATTAAATACACATACATACCACAGTACGGGCTGCAGCCTTGCAGCGCCTTTTATTGGGAAATCGTTATGCAATCCTCTGTCAATAAGTCAGAAAGCCGGACCTTCTTCGGCCATCCCTATCCACTGGGTTCTTTGTTCTTCACCGAAATGTGGGAGCGCTTCTCGTTCTACGGCATCCGTCCGCTGCTGATCCTGTTTATGGCTGCCACCGTGTACGACGGCGGTCTGGGTCTGGCGCGTGAGAACGCGTCGGCGATCGTCGGCATCTTCGCCGGCAGCATGTACCTGGCGGCGCTGCCGGGCGGCTGGCTGGCAGATAACTGGCTCGGCCAACGCAAGGCCGTCTGGTACGGTTCGATCCTGATCGCGCTCGGCCACCTGTCGATCGCCCTGTCCGCAGTGATGGGCACCAACCTGTTCTTCATCGGTCTGATGTTCATCGTGCTCGGTTCAGGCCTGTTCAAGACCTGTATCTCGGTGATGGTCGGCACGCTGTACAAGAAAGGCGATGCACGTCGCGACGGCGGCTTCTCGCTGTTCTACATGGGCATCAACATCGGTTCGTTCATCGCCCCGCTGATCTCCGGCTGGCTGATCAAGTCACACGGCTGGCATTGGGGCTTCGGCATCGGCGGTATCGGGATGCTGGTGGCGCTGGTGATCTTCCGGGTGTTCGCCGTCCCAGCAATGAAACGCTATGATCGCGAAGTGGGTCTGGACTCCACCTGGAACAGCCCGGTCGCGAAGAAAAAAGGCGTCGGTGCCTGGTTGCTGGCGTTGGCGGCCATCCTGGTGGCGGCCATCGTGCTGATCGCTCAGGGCACGATCGTTATCAACCCGGTCGAGGTGGCCAGCGTGCTAGTGTACGTCATCGCCGCCTCGGTCACCCTGTACTTCATCTATCTGTTCGCCTTTGCCGGCCTGAGCCGCAAAGAGCGCGCACGCCTGCTGGTGTGCTTCATCCTGCTGATCTCCGCCGCGTTCTTCTGGTCAGCGTTTGAACAGAAACCGACCTCGTTTAACCTGTTCGCCAACGATTACACCAATCGCATGATCGGCGACTTCGAGATCCCGGCGGTGTGGTTCCAGTCGATCAACGCCCTGTTCATCATCCTGCTGGCACCGGTCTTCAGCTGGGCCTGGCCTGCGCTGGCGCGCAATAACGTGCGTCCGAGCAGCATCACCAAGTTCGTGATCGGCATCCTGTGCGCCGCCGGTGGTTTTGGCCTGATGATGTTGGCCGCGCAGAATGTGCTGAGCAACGGCGGCGCCGGCGTATCGCCGATGTGGCTGGTAGGCAGTATCCTGATGCTGACGCTGGGTGAGCTGTGCCTGAGCCCGATCGGGCTGGCCACCATGACGCTGCTGGCGCCGGAGAGAATGCGCGGTCAGATGATGGGGCTGTGGTTCTGCGCCAGCGCGTTGGGCAACCTGGCGGCCGGTCTGATCGGCGGTCACGTCAAGGCCGACCAACTGGATATGCTGCCGAATCTGTTCGCTCGCTGCTCCATCGCGCTGCTGATCTGCGCCGCCGTGCTTATTGTGCTGATCGTGCCGATTCGCCGCATGCTGGAAAATACCCAGTCCAAGAGCGCGCAAAAACCGGCGACCAACGTCTGACGGATACCCCGTTTTATCTCGCAAACCGGCGCTCGATGCGCCGGTTTTTTTATGCCTGCCAAGCCTGATGTTGCAATACCACCCGATAGCCATCAGGATCTTCAAAGGTTTGCCCCGCCCGATCCCAATAGGGATTATAGGCGGCGACCGATAAAAACCCTGCCGCCTGCATCCGCTCACACGCAGCCCGCCATTCGTTCTCATCCGGCAGATAAAATACCAGCAGATGATCCTGCGTCGGCGCCTGCCCGACCCGCACCCCACGATGCTGCGTGAACTCCAGATGGTAGGCATGCTGCGGATGCCCAATCATCATGCCGTCAAACCCCTGATGATCGACAAACTCACCCAGCTTTTCGAAACCCAGCCCGCGGCAATACAGCGTAGCAATCTCTTGCAACCGATCGGTCGGGCGCGCGATGCGCAACACCGCTTTGGCTATCGACACGTACTCCTCCTCCTCATGATAACGTCATACAGCGCCATACCCGCCAGCATCGCCAGCAGGAACGGCCATACCCGGCTTATCTCCGCCCCGGCCAACACCCAGGCGGGGCCAGGGCAAATGCCCGCAATGCCCCAACCGATGCCGAACAGCGCGCTGCCCGCCAGCAAACGACGATCCAGACGCCCGGCGGCCGGGATCTGCAGCGGTTCCCCCAACAGGCTACGCTCGCGTCGCCTCGCCCACAGGAAGGCCGGCGCCGCCACCGCGATCGCACCCGCCATCACCAACGCCAGCGAGGGATCCCACACGCCGGTAACGTCGAGAAACGCCAACACTTTGGCCGGATTGGCCATGCCGGCGACGATCAGCCCCAGACCGAAAATGATGCCGCTCAGCAGCGCCAACAGCGTTTTAAGCATTCTCAACCTCCCGCCAGGTAGCGCATCAACCACACGGTCATAAAGCCCAGCAGCATAAACACCGCCGTGGCGGCCAGCGAACGCGGCGCCAACCGTGCGACGCCGCATACGCCGTGCCCGCTGGTGCAACCGCTGCCCAATCGAGTGCCCAATCCCACCAACAGCCCTGCGGCCGCCAGCCCGCCGTTGCCGACCGCGATCTCACCGGACGGCAAAGCCGCAGCGGCAGCATACAGCCAGGGCGAGAGCAGCAACCCGCCAATAAATGCGGCGCGCCAGCCCCGCTCCCAGCCAGCGGCACTCAAGACACCGCCGGTAATGCCGCTGATGCCAGCGATCCGGCCGTTGAAAAGCAGCAGCAGCGCCACCGCGCCGCCGATAATGGCCCCACCCGCCAGCGCGGAATAAGGCGTGAAGTGTGGCCAGTCAATGGTCATCGCGGTTCTCCGGTTGCGGGCAATAAAGTTGATACAGGGTGTGGAGCAGCGCCAACGCTTTAGCATCGGCCACCGCATAGTAAATCTGCTTGCCGGCGCGCCGGGTGGACACCAACCCTTCCTCCCGCAGTACGCCAAGCTGCTGGGACAGCGTCGGCTGGCGGATATCCAGCGCCTGCGCGAGCTCGCTCACCGCCATCTCGCCCTGACTGAGCCGGCACAGCAGCAGCAGCCGATCTTCGTTGCCCAGAGTGCGCAGCATCGCGCCGGCCTGCGCCGCCGCCTTGCGCATCGCGTCAATATCCATTGCCCCTCCATCAATATATAAAATTATATAATATCATTTTATAAACTATTTTGCCGTACCACGCCACAGACTGGTGTGAAACAGCGCCGCATGGCATCCTGTCATTTCCCCTTTTGCCGTGCGGAGACTGCTTACAATGCTGTTGTTTCACGACGTTCTGCCGCCCGATCAGCCCATCCGGCCGTTAGCCAGGGATTATCGCCACGGCGACAGCGAGCCGGAGCACTACCATAACTGCGCGCAGCTGATCCACAGCCTGAGCGGCGTGGTGCAGGTCACCACCCGGCTCGGCAGTTGGGTGGTGCCACCCGGCCGCGGCGTCTGGGTACCGGCGAAAGTGGTGCACAGCCTGCGCATCACCGGCCAGGTGGCGGCCAGGACGCTGTTTGTCGATCCGCTGGCGCGCGCCGATCTGCCGGCTCAGTGCCAGGTGGTGCAGGTGTCGCCGCTGCTGCGCGAGCTGATTATCAGCGCGATGGAGATTACGTCCGGCTATCCCAGCGGCGGGCGCGATGAGCGCGTGATGGAACTGATCCTGGATGAGTTGCGAATGCTGCCGAGCCTGCCGCTGCACTTGCCCGAACCGCGTGAGGCCTCACTGCTTGCCCTGTGCCGCCATATTCAGGCCACGCTGGCGCAGCCCTGGACGCTGGAACAGGCGGCCGCTCAGCTCAGCGTCAGCGGACGCACCCTGTCGCGGCGCTTCCAGCGAGAAACCGGGCTGCATTTTGCCGATTGGGTGCGACGCGCCCGTTTGCTGGCGGCGCTGAACGCGCTGGCGACCGGCCGCTCGGTGTTGGAAGTGGCGCTGGATCTCGGCTATGACAGCCCCAGCGCGTTCAGCGCCATGTTTCGCCGAGTGCTGGGGGTCGCGCCCAGCGACTATTTCAGCCGGGCCGCGCCGACGTTGACACCAGATAGCGCCCGGCAACGTTGAACAGCGCCTGCAGCGAAGCGCTGGCGGAGTCGACGTCGATGCCAACGCCGTAGCTCGCCTCACCGTGCGGCAGCGCACAGCGGATATAGGCCACCGCTCGACTGTCGCTCTGATGCCCCAACGTGTGCTCGTGGTAATCCTCGATCGCCAACGGCAAGCCGAAGCGTTGGCGCAGCGCATCCACCGCGCTGGAAAGCAGGCCGTTGCCGGCTCCCTGCAACCGCAGTGTCTCCCCCTGCCAGGCGACTCTCGCGTTGAAACTGTAGGCCTCTACCCCGTGACTTTCCGTCTGGTAGCTCAACAGCTGCAAGCACGGCTGCTCCACCAGCCCGTAAGTGTCGCGGAATAAGCGCCACAGCTGCGCGACGCTCATTTCCTTACCGCTGCCGTCGGTCGCCCGCTGGACCACCTGGCTGAAATCAATCTGCAAACCGCGCGGCAACGCCAGCCCATGGTTCTGCTCCAACAGCCAGGCGGCGCCGCTTTTGCCGGACTGGCTGTTAACCCGGATCACCGCCTCATAGCTGCAGCCGACATCGGCGGGATCGAGCGGCAGGTAAGGCACCTGCCACCAGCCATCTTGTCGCTGGCGTTGCGCGGCGAAACCTTTCTTGATCGCATCCTGATGCGAACCGGAGAAGGCGGTAAACACCAATTCGCCGGCATAAGGATGGCGAGGATGCACCGGCAGCTGATTGCACTGTTCCACCACCTCCACCACCTGTTTCAGGCGGCTGAAGTCCAGGCCCGGCGCCACGCCCTGGGTATAAAGATTCAACGCCAGCGTAACCAGATCGACGTTGCCGGTACGCTCTCCGTTGCCCAACAGGCAGCCTTCGACCCGGTCGGCGCCGGCCAACAGCGCCAGCTCCGCGCAGGCCACGCCGGTACCGCGATCGTTATGCGGATGCACGCTGATCGCCACATCGGCGCGACGGCTGAAATGGCGGCAGAACCATTCAATCTGATCGGCATACACGTTGGGCGTACTCACTTCCACCGTCGCCGGCAGGTTGATAATCATCGGCCGCTGCGGCCCCGGTTGCCACACCTCCGCCACCGCTTCGCAGATCTCCAGCGCGAACTCTAATTCCGTAAAACAAAAGGTTTCCGGCGAATACTCGAAGCACCAGGCGGTATCGGGCTGAGCCTCACAATGCCGGCGAATGCGCCGCGCGCCGTTCACCGCCAGCGCCACGGTAGCGGCCTTATCCTGGCGGAACACGATGTCGCGAAACATCGGCGCCGTGGCGTTGTACAGATGCACGATAGCCCGTGGCGCCCCCTGCAGCGCCTCGAAGGTACGATCGATCAGATCGTCGCGCGACTGCGTCAGCACCTGAATCGTGACGTCGTGCGGGATCAGTTGCTCGTCGATCAGCGTGCGCACAAAATCGAAATCCGTTTGCGACGCCGAAGGGAAAGCCACCTCAATCTCTTTGAAACCGCACTGCAACAACAATTGATAGAATTCGCGCTTGCGCGCGTTATCCATCGGCTCCGCCAGCGCCTGGTTGCCGTCGCGCAGATCGCTGGAGCACCAGCGCGGCGCCTGCCGCAGCGTGCGCGCAGGCCACTGGCGATCCGGTAACGTAACCGGCGGGAACGGTCGGTATTTGCTTGAAGGGTCGATTAACATGGGCTTCTCCTGATGCCTGAGTGAACGATACCGTCATTATTTCCCGTCTCCGCGCCTGCTTCTCCCGCTTTGCGGACAACCGTCGTCGCAGAGCGGACAACAAAAAAATTTGCATCCTGCGCCAGTGAGACAACAATTAGTTTTGACGTTTTTCCCCACCGCGCCGGCAGCACGCCGGACGCTTTATTCTCATTGTCAACGGAGGCGAACATGAGCCTGTATGCAACCCTGGAAGAAGCCATCGAGGCCGCACGCGAAGAGTTTCTCGACACCGCCGAAGGCGGCAGCGGTGACGAACCGCCGGTGCCGCAGCAGTTCAATCTGCAAAAGTACGTGATGCAGGATGGCGACACGATGTGGCAGGCGGAGTTCTTCGAAGAAGAGGGTGAAGCGGTGGAATGCCTGACGCTGCGCAGCGGTGCGGCGGCACAGGCGATCTTCGACGGGGACTACGACGAGGTGGAAATTACCGCCGAGTGGATAGACGAAAATACCCTGTATGAATGGGAAGAAGGCGACTTCCAGCTCGAACCGCCGCTGGATACCGAAGAAGGCCAGGCCGCGGCCGATGAGTGGGATGAACGTTAACCCGTACCACGTTTTTATCGCCAAGGAGGCAGCATGATTATCCGCCGGGCCCGCTCTACCGACTACCCCGCCATTTTGCAGCTGCAGGGGGAAAACGTGCCGGAAGCGCTCGACGAGCGCCAAAAACGGCAGGGATTTATCGTATCGCGCATGAATGAGGCGCAGCTGACGGCGATCAACCGCGGCATCGGCATACTAGTGGCCGAACAGGAGAACCAACTGGCAGGGTTCGTTTGCCTGATGCCTGCCGACGTGCAACCGCGGCCGCCGGTGGTGGATGCGATGCTGGCGACGCTCGCCACGCAGTCCTTCGCCGGGCGGGCGCTGAGTGAGCAGCGGGTGTTTCTCTACGGCCCGGTTTGCCTCGACGCCGCCTGGCGCGGCAAAGGCGTGCTGAAACGCCTCTACGCCGCCGTCAAAGCGCACACCAGTCATGACTACGACGTGGGCGCGCTGTTTATCGACGACGACAATCCGCATTCGTTGGCCGCTCACGTGCAAGGGTTGGGCATGACGGCGCTGGCACCTTTCCACTGTGGGCAGAAAGGCTATCAGCTGGTGGTGTTCGCCACCCGCTGAGCAGGTTTATTCATAGGGGCCGTGCTGCGCATCGAACGGCAGCATAAAGGTGTCCACCACCATCGACAACGGCACATCTATCACCGTGACGTAACGCCAGGGCGTATCGCGCAAATCCCACTGCACGCCGGGATAGTACTGGTGGCCATGCCCCGCGCCGGGCATGGTGCGGCTGATGATGCTGCCGCAACCGGTTAAGACCATCACGCCGGCCGCCACGCAGGCCAGCCGAAGGTAGGAAGAGAGCTTCACGACATTGACTCTGAGCAAAGGGTTGTTTCGCGAGTGAACAACGCATCGGCCGCAGTCTATCACAGTTCCCTTTCTCCACCGGCATCGGCGCGCGTAAGCAAAAGGTAAAAAAAAACGGGGAACGCGCCATGCGCATTCCCCGTTTGAGCGTTGCCGTTCAGCGATTAACGCCGGCCCGTTGGGTGCGCCAGCGGGTTATGCGGCAACTGCTGATAGTGCTCACGCCAGGCGGCGCCTTCCGGCAACAGCCAAACGCGCTGGTGCAAACGAGCCAACGTAACCGGATCGCTCAGCAGCTCCAGACGTTTGCCCTTCACCAGTTTCTCCGGCCCCAGCTGCAGCGCTTCGTTCACCCGCTCCTCGCGGTTGCGATCGAGCGTCGCACGCAGATGGTGACGCGCCGTCGCCAACGCCGTCGCCAGCGCGTTGAAGGATGGGTTGACCACCGCATGCATAAAGCCGTTGGTCAGCGCGCGGTTGCGGTTGAGATGCAGATATTCTTCCGTCGCCAGCAACTCGCGCGGCGGGTTGTACTCTTCCGGGATCAGGAACAGCTTGGCGCGTTTGCTCTTCATGCCCAGCGTTGCGCGGCTCGACAGCACCGACACGAACGGTGACAGGATCAGCGAGAACACGATCGGCGCTAACCACCACAGGAAGCGCAGATCCAGCCACGCCATGCCGCCGGCCCACACCAGGCCCAGCAACATCTGCGAGCCATGGCGGCGGAACGCTTCACCCCAAGGCGTATCGTCATCGTCACGCTGCGGAGAATTCCACACCACTTCCCAACCGAGGAAGGCGCTCACTACGAACACGGTATGGAACAGCATGCGCACCGGCGCCAGCAGCACCGAGAACAGCATTTCCATCAGCATCGAAATGAACAGGCGGAACGCCCCACCGTACTCTTTCGCGCCCTTGGCCCAGATCAGCACAATACTGAGCAACTTCGGCAGGAACAGCAGCACCAGCGTGGTGGAGAACAGTGCAATCGCCAGCTCGGGCCGCCACTGTGGCCAGACCGGGAACAGCTGCCGCGGCTGCAGGAAGTATTGCGGTTCCATCAGCGTATGCACCACCTGCAATGCGGTGGAGAGCGCCAGGAACATGAACCACAGCGGCGCCGACAGGTAAGACATCACGCCGGTCAGGAACACCGCACGGTGCACCGGGTGCATCCCCTTCACCAGGAACAGGCGGAAGTTCATCAGGTTGCCGTGGCACCAGCGGCGGTCGCGTTTCAGCTCGTCCAGCAGGTTTGGTGGCAGCTCTTCGTAACTGCCCGGCAGATCGTAAGCGATCCACACGCCCCAGCCGGCGCGGCGCATCAGCGCCGCTTCAACGAAGTCGTGCGACAAGATTGAACCGGCGAAGGAGCCCTCGCCCGGCAACGGCGCCAGCGCACAATGCTCGATAAACGGCTTCACGCGGATGATGGCATTATGGCCCCAGTAGTGCGACTCGCCCAACTGCCAAAAATGCAGGCCGGCGGTGAACAACGGCCCGTAAACGCGGGTGGCGAACTGCTGCACGCGCGCATACAGGGTATCCATACCGGACGCCTTCGGCGCCGACTGGATGATGCCGGCGTTCGGGTTGGCTTCCATCAAACGCACCAGCCCGGTGAGGCATTCGCCGCTCATTACGCTGTCGGCATCCAGGATCACCATGTAACTGTACTCACCGCCCCAACGACGGCAGAAGTCGTCGATGTTGCCGCTCTTGCGTTTTACGCGGCGGCGGCGGCGGCGATAGAAGATGCGGCCGTGGCCGTCGACATCGCGGCACAGCTCCATCCACGCCTTTTGCTCCGCCACGCAGATGTCCGGATCGTAGCTGTCGCTCAGCACGTAGATATCGAAGTGTTCCAGCTGACCGGTCGCGGCGACGGACTCATAGGTCGCACGCAGGCCGGCGAACACGCGTTCGACGTCTTCGTTGCAGATCGGCATGATCAGCGCGGTGCGGTGCGCCGGGTTGATCGGCTCATCGCCCTTGATGGTAGAGGAAATACTGTATTTGTCCTTGCCGATCAGCAACTGCAGGAAGCCCATCAGCGCGGTCCAGAAACCGGCCGAGACCCAGCAGAACAGCACGGCGAACAGGATCAGAATGCCGGTTTGCAGCACATACGGCAGCAGCTGCAGCACCGACTGCATCAGATCCTGATCCAACATGGCGATAGGATCGATCAGCGCCCAGCCCTGATAAGGCAAGATGGTTTTCATGTACCAGGTGGCGATGCCGGTCTGCACCAGCATCAGCACCAGCAGCACATAGCGGCGCATGGAGCCGACGACACGCCAGCGGTTTTCGGCCGCGGCTTCCTCTTTGGTGGCGTGCCGATTGTGCGGTGAACGCCCCAGCAGAGAATCCCAGAAGCGCGCCACCGGGTTGGTGCGCCAGGCTTCCGGGAACATGGTGGTGCGTTTGATCGGCGGCGTCGCCTTCAGAATGGCACGCCCTTCGGCGTCGGTATCGAAGTCGTCATCGCTGACCGCATCCGGCCAGGCGTTTTCGATACGCGGTTTGACCGAGGCCAGCGCCACGTCATCCGCCGACAGGCTATTGACGTTGGCGTCGGCGGCGCCCATCTGCCGATGGAGCGCCTCCAGAGCCTGAGCGTCATCCGCCGTTTGAGGGTTGAGCGCCTCTGACCGCTCAGCGGTCAGAGGCAACGCCGCAAGATAATCCTGGGCGGGTTGAGTAGGCTTATTCATTGGCAGGTAGCTGATAGCTCCAGGTTTCCGACAGAGTCTTATCGCCATTGACCAGCGCCGCACGCATTTCTACCGGCTTCTTGTCGTCTTTCACTTTCAGACGCACCGTCAGGCGCCAGCCTTTGGTCACTGGGTTATAGCGGACGTTGTTTTCTACCATTTCACCATTGTCGCCGATGCTGATCTGAGAGGCGACCGGGGTATTGGCATCCAGTCCTTTCAGCACCGGGCCAACGAAGTCGACCAGGAAAGCCACGCTGCCGTCTGGCTCGCGAATCAGGTTGGACTGCTTCACGTCACCGGTCGAACGCATGGTCCGCGCCACATAGGCGATGTCTTGCGAATGCAGCTTGTCTTCATCGCGGGTGAAGTTCAGGCGGTAGCTCAGCGTCAGCGGCTTTTTGGCTTCCGGCAAGGTATCCGGCGTCCAGAACGCGACGATGTTGTCGTTGGTTTCATCCGCCGTCGGGATCTCCACCAGCTCGACCTTGCCTTTGCCCCAGTCGCCCTTCGGTTCGATCCAGGCGCTCGGACGCAGATCGTAACGATCGTCCAGATCTTCATATTCTTTGAAGTTGCGACCGCGCTGCAGCAGACCGAAGCCTTTCGGATTCTCAACGGTATAGGTGCTGACGGACAGGTGTTTAGGATTGTTCAGCGGACGCCAGATCCACTCGCCGTTGCCGGCATGGATAGACAGACCGTTGGAATCGTGCAACGCCGGGCGGTAGTTCAGCGTCGGTGACGGCTGGTTCGGCCCGAACAGGTACATGCTGGTCAGCGGCGCCAGGCCCAGTTTGCCCACCTTGTCGCGCAGGAACACTTTAGACTCGACGTCCACGGTGGTGTCGCGGCCCGGGATCACCGTGAAGCGGTAAGCGCCGGTGGCACGCGGGGAATCCAGCAGCGCGTAGATCACCAGGTGCTTGTCGCCCTGCTTCGGACGTTCAACCCAGAATTCGCGAAAACGCGGGAACTCTTCGCCGGACGGCAAAGCGGTGTCGATAGCCAGGCCGCGAGCGGAAAGCCCGTAAACCTGCCCTTTACCCACCACGCGGAAATAGCTCGCGCCCAGCAGGCTCATGATCTCATCGTTTTTATCGGCGCTGTTGATCGGATAAAGCACCTTGAAGCCGGCAAAACCGAGATTTTTCACCGATTCAGGGTCGTGTTTGACCGAACCGAAGTTGAAGTAATCTGGGCTGTACTTGATCTGTTTTACGCTGGTGGAGGTGACTTCGTTGATTTTCACCGGCGTATCGAAGTACATCCCCTGATGATAAAACTCAAGCTTGAAAGGGGTTTTCAGCTTGCTCCAATAGGCTTTATCGTGATTGAACTGAATCTGCTGATAGTCTGCGAACTTCATCTCGCGGAACTGAGAAGGAAGGTTGCTCTTCGGGGCTTCGAAACCTTTCGCCGCCAGATCCTGCGCCTGCTTGGCGACATCATCAATAGAAAAGGCCCATGCCGGCGAACTGAACAGCGTGAACAATACGGTAGCACCTAACCAACGAACGCTCGCGGCGCGTGGTTGTCCGGATAATATATTAACTAGCACATCCCCCCCTATTCGTGTGCTCAAATCATTTAAATCCATATTAATGGATTACTCAGCTTTCCGACAACATGATAAATGGATGGTTCATGTTTACGGCTCATTGTTTAAGCAGCTGATGGAACACCAGCGTAGCAAGCCGCGCAACAAGACGCTATGGAAAAATGCGGGGGGCTATAGTAGGGTTCCGGATAACAATTTAACGTTTGACGACTTATTAAGCGTGTTAATGAACTCTCGATTAAATCACCAGCGGTAATCTATGACTAAAGGCAGCAAACAGCGCGAGTTTTTCCTCGATTCGATCCGAGCCTATTTGATGTTGCTCGGCATTCCGTTTCACCTCTCCCTGATTTATTCCAGCCACGCCTGGGCGGTGAACAGCGCGTCGCCCTCCTTCTCGCTCACGGTGCTGAACGACTTCATCCACGCTTTCCGCATGCAGGTGTTCTTCGTGATCTCCGGCTACTTCTCCTACATGCTCTACGAGCGCTACGAGCGCCATCAGTGGTTGAAGGTCAGGCTGGAGCGGGTGGCGATCCCGCTGTTGAGCTCCATCCCGCTAATTACGGTGCCGCAATTTTTCATGCTGAAATATTTCACCGATAAATTAAACGGCTGGGACGAGTTTTCTCTCTATCAGAAAATAAATGTAACAGTTTGGGAATTGGTGTCTCATCTGTGGTTCTTATTGACCCTGTCATTGTTGACCTTCGCCTGCTTTTATCTGTTCCGCAAAATCAAGCGTCAAACCCGCGATCCTATTCCACCGTTAATAAACAGAATGCGTGGATTAGGAAATGTCTCACTGTGTTTCTTTATTTATGCGGTATGCTATTCGGCCGCGCACCGTATTATTTTAATTTTCGCGCCGCAGCTATTATCCAATGGCTTGTTCAATTTCGTGGTGATGGAGACGATGTTCTACCTGCCGTTCTTCATCCTCGGCGCCTATGCGTTTAAGTATGTGTGGCTTAAAGAGATTTTTCTGCGTCGTTCGCCGCTGGCGCTGCTCGGCTCGCTGCTGCTGTTTATCGCATATATGCTGAACCAGAAACTGTTGGCGCACAGCAGCTATATGTTCGAGCTGGAAGTGGTGATCAAAACCCTAATGGGGATCCTGATGACCAATGTGGTGTTCTCTTTCGGGCATAACCTGCTGAATTATCACTCGCCGCGCATCACCTATCTGGTCAACGCCTCGCTGTTTATATATCTGGTGCACCACCCGTTGACCCTGATATATGGCGCTTTCGTGACGCCGTATATCGGCAATAACCTGTTGGGATTTTTGCTGGGCCTGCTGTTTGTGTTCTCGCTGGCCTTCGCGTTATATGAGCTGCACAAGCGCATTCCGGTGCTGCGTTTCCTGTTCTCCGGCAAGCCGCAATAACCTTGTCCCCTGTAAACCTGACCGTTCGCAGGGGTTTTCTGTCATATTAACGCCGCGCAGAAAGCCTATACTGGTCGTTTGCATACAGAGCACACATTGCTCAGCCTGGCGTCGCCCGTTAGGGCACAGTGATACGGCAGCATAGATTACCTAGTCGTTATAACTGCAATGCATAAGTAAAAATCCATATCCCTGCCTTACGGTAGTGATTGGGCTCGACACCCCCGAAGGGCTGCGCGATCGTTTAATTCATTCGATGGCGTTAGCTGCATCTCCCTTCCGTCACGACAGAGAGGATTTTGAATGACCGATAAGAACACCCCGGCTCAGGAAGCCGTAGCGGAAAACGCTACCCTGCTGAAGATCCTCGGCAGGCTGCTGTCCGCGCTGGACGCCTCAATCAGCGGCAAAGAACGCAGCGTTTTGGTCGCTGAGCTCTCCAACTTTAATCTCGACGGCATTTCTGAAGCAGAAAGCAAGCTGGCCACCGAGCTGATCAAACGGGCGCTGGAATCGCTCGACCGCTAACCCTACCGCGCCTGCAAACCATTAAGCCTGCCTGCGCGGGCTTAATGGTTTTTCCTCCGAGCCGCTCGATCATTGTTGCCACAGCAAAAATACAGCAGCCTGATAATGTTGGATAAAAGGCAGAATTTCCCCTCTTCTCCTCACTTTCTTAGTTTAATCGTACCAAAGGGCAATAATTGATCGATTGTTTTCACAATCAGCCTTGGCGTTTTACCCACTAAACACGTTATCATCGGCATACGCGCAGTGCCCCCTATCCCCAGCCTCAGGAGAGCGAAATTTTGGATGCCAGCACCATTAACAGCTTGTTCGTCATCGGTGCCGTGCTGGTGGGGGCAAGCATTTTGCTCAGCTCATTTTCTTCCCGACTCGGCATTCCGATCCTGGTGATCTTCCTGGCGATCGGCATGCTGGCCGGCGTCGACGGCCCCGGCGGCATCGTCTTCAGCAATTACCCGGTCGCTTATCTGGTCAGTAACCTCGCGTTGGCGGTGATCCTGCTCGACGGCGGCATGCGCACCCGGGTTAGTTCGTTCCGCGTGGCACTGTGGCCAGCACTGTCTCTCGCCACCGTCGGCGTGGTGATCACCGCCGGCCTAACCGGCATGGCCGCCGCCTGGCTGTTCAACCTCGATCTGCTGCAGGGCTTGCTGATCGGTGCCATCATCGGTTCCACCGACGCCGCCGCAGTCTTCTCGTTGCTGGGCGGCAAAGGGTTGAACGAACGCGTCAGCGCTACGCTGGAGATCGAATCCGGCAGCAACGATCCGATGGCGGTATTTCTCACCATCACGCTGATTGCGATGATCGCCGCCGGGGAAACCGCGCTAAGCTGGACCTTCCCGCTGCATCTGATGCAGCAGTTCGGCATGGGCATCGTCTTCGGTCTCGGCGGCGGCTGGCTGCTGCTGACGCTGATCAACCACATCAAGCTGGCGGACGGTCTCTACCCGCTGCTGGCGGTGAGCGGCGGCATTCTTATTTTCGCGCTGACTACCGCGCTGGACGGCAGCGGCATTCTGGCGGTGTACCTGTGCGGTCTGCTGCTGGGCAACCGTCCAATCCGCAACCGTCACGGCATCGTGCAAACCTTCGATGGCCTGGCCTGGCTCAGCCAGATCGGCATGTTCCTGGTACTCGGCCTGCTGCTCAACCCGCATGAGCTGCTGCCGATCGCCATCCCTGCCCTGCTGCTGTCGCTGTGGATGATCCTGTTCGCGCGCCCGCTGTCGGTGTTTATCGGTTTGCTGCCGTTCCGCAGCTTTACCCTGCGCGAACGCGGCTTTATTTCCTGGGTTGGCCTGCGCGGCGCGGTGCCGGTGATCCTAGCGGTGTTCCCGATGATGGCCGGGCTGCCCAACGCCCAACTGTTCTTTAACGTGGCGTTCTTCGTGGTGCTGGTTTCCCTGCTACTGCAAGGCACCACGCTGTCATTCGCCGCCAAAAAGGCCAAGGTGATCGTGCCGCCGGCGCTGACGCCGATCTCCCGCGTTGGGCTGGACGTACACCCGGAAAACCAGTGGGAACAATTCGTTTATCAGCTTTCGGCGGAAAACTGGTGCGTCGGTGCTGCGCTGCGTGAACTGAAAATGCCGCCTAATACCCGCATCGCCGCCCTGTTCCGCGGCAAAGAGCTGTTGCACCCTAGCGGCAGTACCCGGCTGCGCGAGAACGATATTTTGTGCGTCATCGGCCATGAGCACGACCTGCCGATCCTCGGCAAGCTCTTTAGCCAGGCACCGGCAGTGACGCTCGACGAGCGCTTCTTCGGCGACTTTATCCTGCAATCCGACGCCCGTTTGAGCGACATCTCACAGGTTTATGGCCTCAACCTGCAAGACGACGTGGACGAGCAGCAGACGCTGGGGCAGTTCGTCATTCAGCTGATCGGCGGCGAACCGGTGATCGGCGACCAGGTGGAGTGGGACGGCCTGACCTGGACCATTGCAGAAATGGACGGCAATCAAGTCAGCAAGATAGGCGTCAGGATCGTGACCGACTGACGCTGCCGCACAGCGGCGCTATCAGATGAGGGAACTTCTGGCCTTAAGAACGTTCTTAATCACTATCACGATGTATGCGATTCGGCGCCGCTGAATTATATCCCTTTGATATAAAAACTTAACAGCGGCGCCCACAGGGATTAAGGGTGTGAACGGCAAGACTCGATTTCTTTCGGTGATGATGCTAATGGCGCTGGGTGTAGCGGCAGCCGATCTCAGCATCGCCGGTTTGGTCCATAGACTTTTAATTGGATAATTTTAACGTGACGCAGCAGGAACAAGAAAAAGACATTCTGGGGAAAATACTGGTGACGGTGTCCGCGCTTTGCCTGATTCTGGTGGCGGCGTTCCTGATCTGGGGATTCGTGCTGGATTGATGCCACGCGACGCTCAGACATAAAAAAAACCGCCGCGGCGGTTTTTTTTATGGGTCAGGCGATCAGATCTTGCAACCTTCGCAGTCCGCTTCGTCTTCGAGGATTTCAGGGACCTCTTTTACCTTCTGCGCCGCTTTTTCTTCGGCTTTCGCCAGTTCGGCATCGATATCAAAATCGAAAATATCATCACTCATCGCTTGGTCCTTATTCTGCTTCATGTTCAAACGCTGAGTATAATCGACATGCCGCCGGCCGGAAACCTTTCAGTTTGCCGCCGCCAGCTGCGGTGGCTCATCCTGCGGCTTTTTTCCGTATGCCATATCGTACACGTCGTAGAAGTCGATTTCGCCCTTGTTGCCGATGATGACTCGCATCTTCTGTTTCAGCGCGGCGCCGATGGAGGGCTCATCCAGCAATTGCTGCACCGCATAAGGCGACAGCGCGCGGGTGAAGTACCATTCGCCATTGTAGCAAACCCGCAGATCCAGCACCCCGATGTCCTCGAAACGGTACACCGGCCGGATCTCGATCAGCAGCATGGCGAACATGAACAGCACGAAGGCGGTGAAGCCCAGGAAGGCATACACTCCCATGTACGGCACCTGATACATCACGGCGATCACCGCGAAGTAACCGGCGAACATGGCAAGGCACAAATAGCGGTGAGTACGGGCGAATTCGCTGTTGAAGCGCGGCTTGCCGTCACGCCCTTCGCGCCGATTGATCTGCTCAATCTCTTTAACCAAGATGCTTTTAATCGCGTCCATCGTTACAACCTTAAGCTGGAAACAGCATTGCCATCAAATCTCGCTGCTAAAAGTAACACAAGTACAGTTTTGCCGGGTAGATCAGTTAGCCAACTTAATGACGGCAACTGTTATAGTTCGGCTTCAGCGCGGCTAAGCGGCCTTGCCTTGCGCAAACATGAACATGCGCTGGGCCACATCGTCGGCCTGCTTGATTTTCTGCTTTTGCGGTTCGTTGCTGCGCTGAATGGCGCGGGCGTAGGCGATTTCATGGGCCTGATCGATCATCGCGATGATCCGATCACGTTCGGTCTTCTCCATATTGCCTAACATGGTGGTGATAATCGCCTGATAAGCGTTGGACGCGGCGGTCAGCGCTTTCTCTCTCGCCTCGAGGGCGGCGACGCGTTGCAAGAGTTCCTGCAGTTGATCGGAGTGAGACATATCGACCTCCTGTTGCCGGGCAGCAAGCCTGCCTGATTACAGTTTAGCAAAGGATCGAAAGAGAAAGAGGAAGGAAAGCCAGCGGTTACGGTAAAGCACACCCGAAAATCCCAACGAGGAGCCGATAGTGCAAATCAACCCGGGTGCGCTTTACGGTAAGCGCGATGAGACGAAGGAAGAAAGCTGGCGCGCTATGCAGGACTCGAACCCGCGTCTATCAATTTTCAAGCCAAAACAAGCCATTATAAAACCAATCACTCTGCCAACTGAGTTAATAGCGCGTTCCTTCGCTTCGGGGCGCCATTATCCATAACAACATTATGGATTCAAGCTTTTTTAGCATAATGCCCTGACTTTACGGATAAATCTTAGGTTATCACCAGCATGATGGCCTTACGGCAGCTCAATAATCGGGTAATCGCCGGCGATGAGCGGCTTGCACAAAATCTTGTAGCCATCGCTGTCGAAATGGCTGGCCGCGCTCTGTAGCCGCTCCGCCTGCGCCAGATCGCCGACCGAGCCCAGATAAAACCAATTGTGGATCACATGGTACTGACGCAGCGTCTCGCCCTGCTCCTCCAGCGCCACGCGCCCGGCGAACGGCCAACAGGCGATGCGCAACTGCTCAAGCGCCGCGCCGAGCCGCAGCGCATGCTCCTGCGCCGACTCCACGCCACAGCAGGCGCCCGCGCACTTGCGCAGGCTGTAGCGGAAACAGGCTCGCCCTGCCGGCAGCTTGTCGATCCCCAGCTTGCCGTAACATAAACGATGCTCGTCGGCGATGGCGCGCAGCTTTTCCAGCGCGGCGTGGCGATTGGCAAACAGCCCGTAGAGGTGGGGCGTGACGGCGAAGTCGATCTCTTTGGCGTGAGCAATCGTCACCGCATCTGCCTGCAAGCGCAGCGCGCACAGCTGTTTCGAACGCCGCAGACGTTTGTTGAACAGCGGCTGTTGCTGTTTGATCAATTGCGCCTCCAGCAGCAATGCCCCCAACTCGCCTGCGGTCTCGATAAAGCTGATGCGCCGGGTTTGGCGCAGCATTTTAGCCTCGTCCTGCGCGCGGAAGTGCGCCATCACCCGGCTGCGTATATTGACGCTTTTACCGATGTAAAGCGGCAGGCTCTCGCTTTGACCGTGAAACACATACACGCCCGGCCCTTTGGGCAACGGCGCCAGGCAGGCGCGCAGGTGCTCCGGGTATTGGTAAATGTCGAGTTCTGGCTCGAGGCGGTTTGGCATCATGGCGGTGGTGTTATCCTGCTGATGAATGAATACTGGTTTTTTACCCAGTATAACGCCCAACGCAGCCGGTTGCACACGTGGTGGATAATAACTCGCCGTGATCTTTAGCGGGAAAGCCTTTACTATCCCCTTTCCAGCGGGAAAGCGCCTCACGTTTAGCGCCAGTTCAAGCTGGCGCTGCCATGATGGCAGACTGGAACCGCCGCTTTTATCGTTATGGAAAACCTGGGTATGTCATCACTGAAACTCCCCTCCCGCCGTCTGGCGTTGATCGCCGCCATCGTTTTCATCGCCGTCGCCGTCGCGCTGGCCATTTTTTGGCAACGCCCGCCTCAGCAGGATTACGTTACCGCGCCGGCCCGCCTGGGCGATATCGAAAACGCCGTGCTGGCCACCGGGCGGCTGGATGCCATCGAACGCGTCAACGTCGGCGCCCGCGTCTCCGGCGAAGTCAAATCGCTGAAGGTCAAGCTGGGCGATCGCGTCACCAAAGGGCAACCGATCGCCGACATCGACGATCTGCAACAGCGCAACGATCTGCGCAACGCCGAGGCGGCGCTGAACGTAGTCAAAGCCAATATGTTAGCCAAACAGGCCTTGCTGAAACAGGCGGAGTCGCGTTTTAAACGCCAGCGCCGCATGCTGAACGACGAAGCCAGTTCGCGGGAAGACTTCGAGACCGCCGAAGCCTCGCTCGCCACCACTCGCGCCGATCTGCAGGCGCTCAATGCGCAGTTGGTGCAATCGCAGATCGAAGTCGAAAAGAAAAAAATCGATCTGGGCTATACCCGCGTGGTTGCGCCGATGGACGGCATTGTTATCGCCGTGGTCACGCAGCAGGGACAAACGGTCAACTCCAGCCAAAGTGCACCGACCATCGTCAAGCTGGCGCGGCTGGATATGATGACCATCAAGGCGCAGATCTCCGAAGCCGACATCACCCGCATTTCGCCGGGACAAAAGGCGTACTTCACTATTTTCTCCGATCCGGATAAGCGGTACGACGCCACGCTGCGCACCATCGAGCTGGCACCGGAATCGGTGATGAAAGACGACTCGCTCGCCGGGACCAGCTCTGCTTCCGGCTCCGGCACCTCGAACGCCTCGGTCTATTACAACGCGCTGCTGGACGTGCCCAACCCGGAAAACCGCCTGCGCATCGCCATGACCGCGCAGGTGTCCTTGCTGCTCGGCGACGCGAAGAACACCCTGCTGGTGCCGATCCAGGCGGTGCATAAAATCGATGGCCAAGAGCAGCAGGTGCAGGTGCTGACCCAAGACCAGCGGCTGGAAACGCGCAAAGTGACCACCGGCATCACCAACAACGTCGACATTCAGATCCTCAGCGGCCTGAAAGCCGGTGAAACCGTGGTGCTGTCGCAGCCCGCCGCCAAATCGGCTGAGGATGGCATCTTCCTGTGAACGCGATCATCGAACTAAAAGGCATCAGCCGAACCTACACCAACGGCGGCCAGGCGCTGACGGTATTGAAAGACATCGATCTGACCATCGCCGCCGGCGAGCTGGTGGCGATCATCGGCGCCTCCGGTTCCGGAAAATCGACGCTGATGAACATCATGGGCTGCCTCGACGTGCCGGATCGCGGCGACTACTACATCAGCGGCCAGAACGCCGCCCACCTGTCGCCGGACGAACTGGCCCGCCTGCGCCGCGAGCATATCGGCTTTATTTTCCAGCGTTACCACCTGATGCCCGATCTCAGCGCGCTGGGCAATGTCGAAATCCCGGCTATCTACGCCAACGCCCGGCGCGATCAGCGGCGGCAGCGGGCGGCGCAATTGCTGGCGCGGTTGGGGCTTGAGGGACGCGAAGACCACAAACCCGGCCAGCTTTCCGGCGGCCAGCAGCAGCGCGTCAGCATCGCCCGTTCGCTGATCAACGGCGGTGAGATCATCCTGGCGGACGAACCGACCGGCGCGCTGGACACCCAATCCGGCCAGGAAGTGCTGGCGATCCTGAGCGAACTGAATCAGCGCGGCCACACCGTGGTGATCGTCACCCACGATATGAAAGTGGCGCAACATGCGCAGCGCGTCATCGAACTGCAAGACGGCAAGATCATCGCTGACAGTGGCCGCAAGTCGGCGCCCGGCGCATCGCTGCCGCCGCCGAACCGCAGCCGGCAAAGCGGCTGGCAACGCCTGATCGACCGCACTCGCGAATCGCTGCACATGGCGTTGAAGGCGATGAACGCTCATCGTCTGCGCACCGCGCTGACCATGACCGGCATCATCTTCGGCATCGCCGCCGTGGTCACGGTAGTGGCGCTGGGCGAAGGCGCCAAACAGCGCACGCTGGAAAACCTCAAAGATCTCGGCACGAATGTGGTAAGCATCTATCCGGGCCGCGATTTCTTCGACGACGCCATCGACAGCATCCGCACCCTGGTGCCGGCCGATGCCGACGCGCTGGCACAGCAAAGCTTCGTCGACAGCGTCAGCCCGGAAGTAGACGCCTCCGACAGCATCCGTTTTCGCAGCAAATCCGCCACTGCCTCGATCACCGGCGTCGGGCGCGACTATTTCCGCGTTAACGGCGTCGAGCTGTTACAAGGCGTGACTTTCCGCGACGATCGTAATGCGCTGCAGGAAGTGATCATCGACGACAATGCGCGCCAGGCGCTGTTCGGCGATTTCGGCGTCGAGCCGCTCGGCCAGATCGTGTTTCTCGGCTCGGTGCCGGCCCGGGTGATCGGTGTGGCTAAAAGCAATCGCAATTACGCGCCCAATCGCATCACTGTATGGATGCCCTACAGCACTGTCATGTATCGCATGGTAGGCAAACCGACGCTCAGCGGCATCACCGTTCGCCTAAAGGACAATGTCGCCAGCGAATCGGCCGTCACCGCTATCACACAGCTGTTGACCCAGCGCCACGGCGTAAAAGATTTCCGTTTGTACAACTTCGATAAAATCCGAAAGTCCATCGAACGCACGTCAATGACTTTTAGCCTGCTGATCCTGATGGTGGCATCAATCGCGCTGGTGATCGGCAGCCTGGGCGTGATGAACATCATGCTGGTCTCGGTGACCGAACGCACCCACGAAATCGGCGTGCGTATGGCGGTCGGCGCGCGGCGCAGCGACATCATGCAACAGTTCATGATAGAGGCGGTGCTGGTCTGTCTGATCGGCGGCGCATTGGGCATCGCGCTGTCGTTCGCCGCCGGGTCGCTGTTCACCTCGCTGGCGGGCGGTATGTTCACCGCCATCTATTCCTGGCAAGCTGCCGCGACGGCGTTTTTCTGTTCAACTTTAATCGGCATGATCTTCGGTTATCTCCCCGCCCGTAAAGCGGCAAGGATGGATCCGGTCGTTTCATTGGCCAGCGAGTAACCCATGAAAATTTTATCTCCCCTGGCGCTAAGCCTCGTCGCCTTGCTCACCGCCGGCTGCGGCAACGCCCTGAAAAGCGACTACCGGGCGCCGCAGGTCAACTATCCGACGAGCTGGCAGCACGACGCCCACAACGCCGCGCCCACGCCGTTCGACTGGCGCGATTTCCACGATCCTGAGCTCGATCGCTGGCTGCAACAGGTGATGGCGAGCAATAACGATCTGGCCGCCGCCGTACTGCGCGTTTACCGCGCGCAGCTCGAGGCGGAACGCGTCGGCATCAGCACCGCGCCCGGCATCAGCGCCTCATTAGGCAGCGGTATCAATCGCCCGCTGTCCGAGTCCTCCGCGTGGAATAAAACCAGCAACGCGTCGCTCACCACCAGCTATGAAGTCGATCTGTGGGGCAAGCTGGCGCGCCAGCGCGACGCCGCCGAGTGGAGCAGCCAGGCTTCCGTGCAGGATCTGCAGGCGGCGCGCCTGAAACTGTTGGCCGACGCCGCCACCAACTACTGGCGCATCGGTTTTCTCAATCAACAAATCAGCGTCAGCCAGGCGAGCATCGCCTATGCCAAAACGACGCTGCGGCTGGCCAACGCCCGTTATCAGGCCGGCAGCATCTCGGCGCTGGACGTAGTGAACGCGGAACAAAACTTGCTGGCGCAGGAACGCAGCCTGCTGGCGTTACAACACGATCGTCAACAGGCGCTGAACGAGCAGGCGGTGCTGCTGGGCGCGCCATCAGGCCAGGCCACCATCGCGCCCGTGCGCCTGCCGACGACGGCGATGCCGCAGATCAACACCGGCATTCCCGCTAGCGTCCTGAGCCGTCGCCCGGATCTCAGCGCTCAAGAGCTGCGGTTGCGCGCCGCCCTGGCCAACGTCGATGAAAAACGTCTGCAATACTATCCTGCGTTCAGCCTGACCGGTTCACTGGGCGCCAGCAGCGGCGCGCTGCTGGAATTCCTGCGCAACCCGACGGGCAGCCTCGGCGCCGGCCTGACGCTGCCGTTCCTGCAGTGGCGGCAAATGGGCGTGGAGATCAAGATCGCCCGCAACGATTATGAACAGCAAGTTCTGGCCTTCAAGCAGGCGCTGTACAAAGCGATGGGCGATGTGAACAACGCGCTGTCACTGCGCACGCAGCTGCTGGCGCAGGAGACGCAGTTGCGCGCCTCATTGGCGTTGGCGCGTAAATCGGAACGGCTGAACGAGGTGCGTTACCGACAGGGCGCCGTCACCATTACCGACTGGCTGAATGCTCAGGAACAACGCCGTCAGGCGGAACTGTCGGTGGATGAAAACCGCTTCGCGCAGTACCAGAATCTGGCGAAAATCTATCTCGAATTCGGCGGTTCATCGGTACCTTAATCCAAACTGCCTGGCCAGTGGGTCAGGCGTTTTTTTGACGGCAAACACATCAATTTTTCCTGTTTTATCTCCCGTACTCTCTATACTTAAAACATGACCAATTAGACGAAAAATCGTCAAATCGCACATTTATTAGACCATTCTCGCACCAAATCGGTGCAAACACTTAAGTTAAACTGCTGGATTTGATCGCCGCAAGATATAACGTTAAGCTATAGATGCAAAATAATTAGTCACCTAAATGACATAACCTCGGCATAAACGACGGTATTTTGTGATCCACATCCCAACTTAAATGTGGATAATGAATCGTCTTGAACCGCGATTCGATTAGCCGATTTGATAACTCGAAAACAACAGTGAACGGAGATTACGCTTTCACGAACAACGAATAATTCATTAAGGGATGATTATATGAAGTTAAGAAAAAAACGACATAAACCGATGCACATTAACGACATCACCATCATCGATGACAGCAAACTCAAGAAGGCGATCACCGCGGCGGCCCTGGGTAACGCGATGGAGTGGTTCGACTTCGGCGTATACGGCTTTGTCGCCTATGCGCTTGGCCAGGTCTTCTTCCCCGGCGCCTCTCCCGGCGTGCAAATGATCGCCGCACTGGCAACCTTCTCCGTGCCCTTCCTGGTGCGTCCACTCGGCGGTCTGTTCTTTGGTGCCATGGGCGATAAGTTCGGTCGCCAGAAGGTTCTCTCGGTCACCATTATCATTATGGCGGTCAGCACCTTCTGTATCGGCCTGATCCCGTCCTATGCATCGATCGGCATCTGGGCCCCGATCCTGCTGCTGCTGGCCAAACTGGCGCAGGGCTTCTCCGTCGGCGGTGAATATTCCGGTGCGGCGATCTTCGTCGCCGAATACTCGCCGGACCGCAAACGCGGCTTTATGGGTAGCTGGCTGGACTTCGGCTCCATCGCCGGCTTTGTGATGGGCGCAGGCGTAGTGGTGCTGATCTCCAGCATCGTCGGCGAAGCCAACTTCCTCGACTGGGGCTGGCGTATCCCGTTCTTCATCGCCGCGCCGCTCGGCCTGATCGGCCTCTACCTGCGCCATGCGCTGGAAGAAACCCCGGCGTTCCAGCAGCACGTGGACAAGATGGAGAAAGAGGATCGCAACGCCATCGAAAATCCGCCAAAGACCTCGTTCAAAGAGATCGCGGCCAAACACTGGAAAAGTTTGCTGGTGTGTGTCGGTATCGTGATTTCCACCAACGTGACCTATTACATGCTGCTGACTTACATGCCGAGCTACCTGTCGCATAACCTGCACTACTCGGAAGATCACGGCGTTCTGATCATCATCGCCATCATGATCGGCATGCTGTTCGTGCAACCGGTGATCGGCCTGACCAGTGACCGCATCGGCCGTAAGCCGTTCATTATCGGTGGCAGCATCGGCCTGTTGGCGTTGGCGATCCCGTGCTTCATTCTGATCAACAGCAACGTCATCGGCCTGATTTTCGTCGGCCTGCTGGTGCTGGCGGTGCTGCTCAACTCCTTCACTGGGGTGATGGCCTCCATCCTGCCGGCGATGTTCCCGACGCACATCCGTTACAGCGCGCTGGCGATTTCGTTCAACATTTCGGTACTGATCGCCGGTGCGACGCCGACCGTTGCCGCCTGGCTGGTGGAAGCGACCGGCAACCTGTACATGCCGGCCTACTACCTGATGGTCGTTGCAGTGATCGGTCTTATCACCGGTCTGTACATGAAAGAAACCGCCAACAAGCCGCTGCGCGGCGCGACGCCGGCCGCCTCTGACCGCTCCGAGGCAAAAGAGCTGCTGCAGGAAACCTACGACAACATCGAACAGAAAGTCGAGGACATCAACGCGCAGATCGCCGAACTGGAAAAGAAAAAACAGATCCTGATCGACCAGCACCCCAAACTGGACTGATTCGCTCTGACAAGCAAAAAACCACCCATCCGGGTGGTTTTTTTTGCCTGCCGTGCAGAGAGTGGTAACTTGACCCGGCGGATGCCGAAGGAGAGATGAATGAATCAGTTTCAGGAGATGGCGACCTATATCGCCGTGGTCGAGGCCGCCAACATCAGCGCCGCCGCCCGCCGCTTGGGCACCACCAAGTCGGTGGTCAGCAGACGCATCCAGCAGTTGGAGACGCGCCTTGGGACTGTGCTGTTCGAACGCGGGAAAACGCTTGGGCTGACCGACGCCGGCCACCTGTTCTATCAGCGCGCCGTTCTCATATTAAGCGAAGTGAGCGATGCCGAAGAGTCGGTGCGAACACTGCACGGCCAACTGCAGGGCCCGCTGCGGTTAACCGCGCCGATGGCGTTCAGCATCCGCTATCTGGCACCGCTGTTATCCACCTTTATGGCACAGTACCCGAGCCTCAATCTGGACGTGGAGTACAGCGATCGCCTGGCCAATCTGAATCAGGAGAATTTCGATGTCGCCATCCGTATCGGCCCCTTGGCGGATTCCGACCTGATCGCGCAGCGCATCTGCGCCAACCGCCATTTGATTTGCGCCAGCCCAGCCTATCTTGCCCAGAAAGGCACGCCGATGCACCCGCAACACCTGCAACAGCACCAGGGGTTGCTGTATATTCAGCGCGAACCGACCGGCATGCTGCAGCTCCCCATCGAGGGCGAAATCCGGTCGTTTCGTATCGGTAAACGGCTGCGCACCGATAACGCTTTTCACCTGTTGGCGGCGGCTAAAGCCGGTTTGGGCCTCGCCATCCTGCCCGCATTTATCGCCGCCGACGCGATACGCGCAGGGGAACTGCGCATTGTGTTGGCCGCCTATTCACCCGACGGCGGCGACATTTCCGCCGTCTATCGCCGTTCAAAACGCGCATCCCCCAAGATCAAGGCGCTGGTGGACTTTCTGAGTGAACACATTGGCCATACGCCCAGTTGGGAAACCGCACTCTCCTCTTTCCTGACGTCAACCTGAAAGGTTCGCAGAACGCGAACCCGAGGTTCGAATTTCGCCTGCTTGTTGCTTGTGCTTCAGGGTTTTAGTCTGCAGAACACACACTTTCTGCCCGCTCTGGAGACTCTGCCATGAAAGACTTATCACGCCGTCAGCTGATATCAAAAACGCTTGTCGCTTCAGCCGCCGCCACGCTCGGCGCTTCCACATCGGTTTCCGCATTATCGGCGCAATCACAACCGGCCCAACGGACCAGAGAGACATCCCCTACTTTCGACGTAGTCATCGTCGGCGGCGGCTCCGCCGGCGCAGTGATGGCGGCTCGCCTCAGCGAAAACCCTGCGCGCCGGGTCCTGCTGTTAGAAGCCGGGCACAGTTATGCACCCTACGATTATCCGCGCCTCATCGCGGACAGCGACGTCCTCGGCGCCAATGGCAACCCGGAGTTCGAATGGGGATACCGGACAGAACCCGGCTATGTCAGCCACGCGATCGGCGCTATCCGCGGTAAAGTCCTGGGTGGCAGTTCAGGCGTCAACGGTGCCGTGGCGATCCGCGCCCGTCCGGAAGATTTCAACCGCTGGGATCTGCCGGGATGGGGCTATCAGGACCTGCTGCCCGCCTTCAAAAAACTGGAGACTCGTCATGGCCTGCACGACCGCGCAATCCATGGCGATAGCGGCCCTTTTCCCGTCGTGCAACTCACATTGGATGACATCACGCCAATGCAACGCGCTTTCGTCGCCGCCACGCGCGCCAACGGCTATGACGCGATTGACGATTTTGATGGCCCTTCAGCCAATGGCGTCGGCCCCTACCCGATGAATATCGTCAACGGCGTACGCGTTAACACCGGCATGGCCTATCTGGATGAGAAAACCCGCGCCAGAGACAATCTTACCCTCCGTGCAGATACGCTGGTCGACCGCGTGATATTTGACGGGCAGCACGCGATCGGCGTCCGCCTGGCCAGCGGCGAAGAAATCCATGCCGCTGAAGTGATCCTGAGCGCGGGAACCTACGGTAGCGCCGCCGTTTTGATGCGATCCGGCATCGCGCCTGCGCAACAGTCGAAGCGTCTGGGGATCCCCGTCGTCGCCGATCTCCCCGTCGGCGAAAACCTGGTCGATCACCCCTTTTATTACAATGCCTACGCCGCCCGCCCCGATGTCATCGGCAGCCAATCGCCGGTTATCGGTGCCAAGCTGTGGACCCACAGCAGCCAGGCGGAACCGGGAGAGCTCGATCTGCACATTACCGCGACGCATCTGTTTCCTCATGACCAAAGCCCTACCGGCGTCGGTTTTGTCTTGGCGGTGGCGCTGACTCGGCCACAATCCACCGGACGAGTCTGGCTGGAAAGCCGCGATCCAGCGGCAGCCCCGCACATTGATCTTAACTTCCTGGCGCAAGAGAACGACCGCGTTCGCTTGTTGGAAGGGGTCAAACTGGCGCGTAAAATAGGGCAAACCGCCCCGCTGTCTACGCTTATCCACAGCGAGCTTGCGCCCGCTGCAGACAGCGACGAGGCCATTCTTGCCTCGATGGTGGCGACGTTGGATACCTATCATCACCCGACCTCTTCCGCGCCGATGGGAAATGCCGGCGAACCGAAGGCGGTCGTTGACCTTCAGGGCCGCGTACACGGCGTATACGGGCTTCGGGTCGTCGACGCATCCATCTTCCCCGACGTTCCCTCCGTCGCCACTAATGTGACGACGATCGCCACCGCCGAGCATATCGCCCGACACTACGCCTGACCGTTTGGCGGCAAGATAGGCTGTTGAAACCCGGCCGGTCATCCTGATGGCCGGCCTTCGCCATTCCGCAGCGGCACAATCGAAATAACGGCGGCACATTTTATCCTGCCGGGAAACGATGTTACCCTTGTGGCCACCGTCACCTCTGCAAAACATTCTCATGGGCAAAATGGATCTTCCCGTCATCATCGGCATCCTGGTTATGCTAACCCTATGGCTCGGCGCGCTCTTCAACATCGGCGATCTCAGCCTCACCATTTCGCGCCTGTTTCACTGGTTCGAAAGCCAACGTGGATAACCTGGGTTCGCGATAACGCAGGCAGCGAGCAAACATCGGCTATGATTGAAAGACGTTACGTCATTTTCCGAGACTGTCGCTCGCGATAAAGAGGACCGCATCATGACCGACTATGGGTTCTACAATCAAATCCTGACCCGGCTGGCCGCCAATCACCCCGGCACGCTGGATGAGAAAACCTACGAACTGTGGAAGCAGGACGCCACCAGCCCGCACGCCTTCGCCGATCCCTTCGCCTATCTCAAAACCAAGGGGCTGATACAGGCTTATGTGATGAGCGACATCGACGAGAACAACTATGATATCGACCCGCATCAAACGCGGATCACCGCCGCCGGCCTTGAATTCATTCGCAACGGCGGGTTTAAATAAGGGGGATTCGCGCCAACAAAAAACCGCCAGACGGCGGTTTTTTTACTCTAAAAGCATCCGGACCGGCTCAGGCGGGGAAAGGCCGATAAAAAATGCGCAGCACTTCGTTATCACCCTGGCGTAAAAAACCGCCTTCCGGCTGCCAGCGCAGATCGCGCGCCAGATTGAGATTTTCCCAGCCGACCGCGCCCCCCACGCCGATGCAAAGATTTTTATTGCCTGCGGCAAATCCCGCACCGGTACCGATCATGGCATGCAGCAAACGGGGCGCAGCCGCGTCGCGCAGGGAGAATATGCCGATAAAACATCCCTGCGGCGCGCGCAGCATATCGGCCATAGTGCGGATCTCGGTATCATCCGGGCTAACGAAATGTTTGTATTGCTTATCGAACACCGTCTGCCACAACTGCTTGTATTTCGCCTTGCTGAGCGCGCCAGAACGGTGGGCACAAAGCACCACCGCATCCCAGCACATCTCCCCGCTGAGCGAAAGATACTCTTCCGTATCGGTTTGCGGCTTATCGGCGTAATGCCGTGCAAATTCGGCCGCATTCAAATGCGGCGGCACGGCCTGTTTGGCAACGTCACTCTTGTAGCGCTTGAAATTCAACCAATGCATGGGGACTGTCCTCTTCACCCTCTAGATTAATGAACCTGAAGCCGTGGATGAGACGAGCCATCAAATCCAGAGCGTCGTCGGCGATGGCGGTTTCGTCGTCATTCAGCCCCTGTTCCACCGAGCGCTCAATCGCGTTCATCACCGCCGGAGCGCTGGTTTCTTCCCCCTGCGCCACCACGTCTAATACGGCTTTGCCGATCGCCAGACAAAGCTCATGATCAAACTCAACCTCTTTATACGGCTGCATAACCACCCCGATAAATTTTTACCCAAGAATACTAGACCACAATGGCGTATCGCGCCTGTCATCGTAGCGCAGCAAGGTATGCAGCCGAAGAGAAATGCATCAGGCCCCGGGTTGATAGCCCGAAGCCCGATAAAGGCAGGTTATTGCGGGGCTTGATCGGTAGGACGAATGATAAAACACGTGGCGGTTGCCGAGGCCAGCAGCTTCCCTTCCGCCGTTTTGAGCGTGCCTTCGGCGAAAGCGACATTTTTCGACGCATAGACCAGACGCCCCTCGGCGATCAGATCACTCTCCTTTGGCACCGGGCGCAACATTTTAACCTGCAGATCGACGGTGCCATAACCAATCCCTGCGCCCAGCGTACTGTGCACCGCGCAACCGGTCACCGAGTCCAATACCGTAGCGGCGAAACCGCCATGTACGCCCCCCAACGGATTCAGATGGCGCCCGTCTGCTCGCGCCACAATACGGATATACCCCTCTTCAACCGCGTCCGGTTTCATGGGCACCGTTTCAGCGATTGAAGCCGGTGGAATTTTGCCGGCCATCGCAGCCTGTAATAACGCCAACCCCGTCATTTTTGTCGGATCCATTGCTCTCTCCTCTGGTGGTGAACCGGTTATATAGGAGAGGTCTGACCTCTTGACTTGCTTTTTCGTGCTGATGTCGTCAGCCGCCTGCTCTTCAGATTCTCTGAACGTGACCGCCATCACTCTTTAGAGTTAATAACCACAATTTTTTAGCGCCTTTAGATTTAAAACAACTTTCTGCTGTAAACGCCGCCGGAAACTGAACGCAGTTAAGTTCAACATTATTAAGGCGTATCTATCATGGATTTCTTTCTGCAATTAGCGGTTATATTGGCATGCTTGCTGTATGGGGCGCGTAAGGGCGGCATTGCGCTGGGGTTACTGGGCGGTATCGGTTTGATGATCCTGGTGTTCGGCTTTCACCTGCAGCCCGGCAAACCGCCGGTAGACGTGATGCTGGTGATCATCGCGGTGGTGGCGGCCTCCGCCACCCTGCAGGCCTCAGGCGGGTTGGACGTCATGCTCCAGATCGCCGAGCGGATGCTGCGGCGCAACCCGCGTTATGTCTCGATCATCGCACCGTTCGTCACCTGCATTCTCACGATCCTGTGTGGCACCGGCCATGTGGTCTACACCATCTTGCCAATCATCTATGACGTGGCGATCAAAAATAACATCCGCCCGGAACGGCCGATGGCGGCCAGCTCGATCGGCGCGCAGATGGGCATTATCGCCAGCCCAGTCTCAGTGGCGGTCGTTTCACTGGTGGCGATGCTCAGTAGCTACACCTTCAATGGCCGCCATCTGGAATTCCTCGATCTGCTGTCTATCACCATACCTTCCACCCTGTGCGGCATTCTGGCGATCGGCATCTTCAGTTGGTTCCGCGGCAAAGACCTGGACAAAGATCCCGAGTTCCAGAAATTCATCTCGGTGCCGGAGAACCATCGCTACGTCTATGGCGACGCCGCCACCCTGCTGGACCGGGTATTACCGCGCAGCAACTGGATCGCCATGTGGATTTTCCTCGCCACTATCGCCCTGGTGGCGGTGCTGGGAGCCTTTTCCGACCTGCGGCCCAGCTTCGGTGGCAAGCCGCTCTCCATGGTCCTGGTGATCCAGATGTGTATGCTGATGGCCGGGGCGCTGATCGTCATCATTACCCGCACCAACCCGGCGTCTATCTCTAAAAACGAGGTGTTCCGTTCCGGCATGATCGCCATCGTGGCGGTGTATGGCGTCGCCTGGATGGCGGAAACCATGTTCGGCGCGCACCTGGCGCAGATAGAAGCCACGCTGGGCGTGCTGGTGAAAGAGTACCCTTGGGCCTATGCGCTGATCCTGCTGCTGGTGTCGAAATTCGTCAATTCGCAGGCCGCCGCACTGGCGGCGTTGGTGCCGGTGGCGTTGGCAATCGGCATCAACCCGGCCTATATCGTCGCTTCGGCGCCGGCCTGCTATGGCTACTATATTTTGCCAACCTACCCCAGCGATCTGGCGGCGATCCAGTTCGACCGCTCCGGCACCACCCGCATCGGCCGCTTCGTGATCAACCACAGCTTTATTCTGCCCGGCCTGATCGGCGTCAGCGTCTCCTGCGTCTTCGGTTGGATCCTCGCCGCGGCGTTCGGTTTCTTATGAGTTGTACTTCGGAGCCCTGCGGGGCTCCCTGCAAGCAGGATGACAATCCAAGGGGATGGGTATGATAAGAAAGGAAAAATGCAGGTGTAATACGAATTTCAAGCACAAAAAAACCGCCTCTCGGCGGTCTACGACATTACTACTTATTGCTTTGATTATTCGGTATTTTTATTCCCTGGTACCCGGGGCGGGACTTGAACCCGCACAGCCATAAGCCGAGGGATTTTAAATCCCTTGTGTCTACCGATTTCACCACCCGGGCTCGGGAAAGTTGGAGGCGCGTTCCGGAGTCGAACCGGACTGGACGGATTTGCAATCCGCTACATAACCGCTTTGTTAACGCGCCTTTATTCTGTTTGCCTTTTCAGGCCAAAGCCGGTGATTCACCCACTTCGTTTTGTTCTTTTGGTTGGCGATGTTGAAATCGCTTATCCTAATCATCTGATTCTTAAGTAATTTATTTCGTTACCGCCGAATCGATGGACTGCATTATGGACTAAACCCCCCACCTTGGCAACCCCCCGAAATAGCAAAAAGTTCTCTAACGCTTTCAACTGCTTATTTTGTGGGCGCACTGTTCACAATGCCGACGGAAAGGCAAGCGGAATGTTGATTTTATATGCGTCGGCTCGGGAATTCACGGGCAAATCGGATCTTTTTTTCTCTACAGGAATCGCTTACCTCCCCCCTCTCCGGCTTTTCACCTGCTTATGATGATGAGATATCATGCAAAACATCATCATGGGGACATCGCGCAATCTCCAGCGCCGCAGCCCTGAACGGCCAAAGCAACTGCAGAGCTGGGGACTTACGCCAGGTTGTCCAACGCACGATGGGTCGGCATCAATCCCCCTGCAGAGCACCGGCACGATGTCCAATCAAATGTGCCTGTTTTCGCCGTTCAACGGGGGCATCCTACGGTATGAAAACGACTGGAGATATAGGGACATATGAAGTTGTTCTATCACTCTACCGTGCCAGCTCAATGCCCTGACAGCAGCGTTACTGATTGGGTGCAGCTTGGCTTATCATTCGATGACAAGCTTGCCCACTTAGAAGGACGGAGGGTCTGCTGAGTTAGTGCAAGTTACTTTTAGTGGAAAAGCTGTAGAACCAGTCGCAGAGCCCCTTAAATGCCCAAAGATTGATTCAGGCTAAGGATCGAAGCTCCATTGGACACGGCCTCCCCCGACGAACTGTCGCCTGACGGCTACTTATATGTATGCGCTGCTTTAGTAAAACAAGCGTGGTTCGGGAGAGGCTAGCAAGCTGGCCAGCGTGGTTAACGCAAACTTCAGTTCGGCGCGACTCGGTGACATCAAGGCAATTCGCACGCCATTAGAGGCGATAGTACGCTGTGCTAGGAACTGGCTGCCGCTAACGACCATTACCCCATGAGCACGGGCCAAGTTGGCAAACTCATCGCAAGTCCATGGTTCGGGCAATTCCAACCAAACGTGGAAGCTGTTGGGCTGGCTGCAAATTCGATAACTGCCAAGAACTTCCTTGACCAGTCTCTGCCGTGCAGCGGCCTCATCTTGCTGCGCTTTGACTAATCGCTCACCCATACCGCTGCAGATCACGTTGCTGGCCAACTGTGCCATCATCGGCGAAGGCATCCATACGCTGCTACGGACCATGGATGACAAGCGTGAGAGAGTCTCAGGAGGCGCGTACAGGTAGCCAATACGTAACGCGGGAAGAATGCTCTTTGAAAGGCTCGTCAAATAGATGGATCGCTCAGGTGCATAGGCCGAAATCGGTTTACTCGCTGGCTGGACCTCCAGAAAACCGTAAATATCATCGTCAATAATGAATACATCATGCTCGCGGGCAATCTGCGCGATTGCCTCGCGACGCTCCGGGGGCATGATTGAATTAGTTGGATTTTGGTGGGTGGTTACGCAAATTAGTAACGCTGGGCGGTGCTCAACGCAAGCGGCGCGGAAGGCCTCAGGGAGTAGCCCGAATTCATCTATCTGTACGCCCTGCAGTCGCCGATCGAGGCTATGAGCAAGAGAGATGATTCCAGGATAGCAATGCTCTTCGCACAAAATCACATCATTGGTTTTCGATAGGCTACTGATCGCCACTAGCAAGCCATGCTGCGCTCCGGAAGTGAGGACGATCTGCTGCCACGTTGCATCTGGCAGACTGCGTTGCACCCAACGAGCCCCCGCTTGCTTGTGTACTGCGTGCCCACCATCGCTGGTGTAGTCCATCACACGGCCCAAATCCGCTGAGTGCGCGAGTTCAATAATTGACTGCCGCAACCAACCGTCTATGTCGGCGTCACTAGGCTTAATTATTGAAAGATCAATCTGTGCATTGTCTTCGGGGGAGCGCTCGCCTATCGCGCGTGGCGCAGCCTTGGTTTGGGCAGGCAGGACAAAGGTCCCGCGACCGACCTCACCGATCACTAGCCCACGTTTGGCCGCTTCGTCATAGGCACGGCCAATGGTCCCAGGAGTGACTTTCAAAGTTCCAGCGAGATCCTTGAGCGTTGGCAGCCGCTCGTCAGGCTGCAGGCGCCCGGAATTGATGTCCTGCTCCAGGGCATCGGCAATCATCAGGTAAACCGGTTTCTCATGATCGCTGTATTGAGGGACCCACATAGGTAAAGCACCAGATATCTTCATGAATGCCAAATCCTAGCATAAAAGTATATGCAAGCGTTATGGGTGTAATCGAGGAACCCGTTAAAGGTTATCGAGCTATTTTCAGAATATTTCCTTGATTTCATTTCTTAGCCCACCCTAATTCTCGCAAAAACCGCAGGTAGCCAGAGAATTAAAATAAATAGTTTAAAATCAAAAAATTAATACCAAAGCAGGTGTTAGTTAAATCATTGTGACAGAAATTAATTGAATTTCCACAATCGATTCAATTACAGTAATTGAATCGATGCAATTAGGTTGAATTGATCGATTCATTAATGGCGTCTGCTTGAGACAAAGCAAAAAAACGTGATTTAAATCACAAAAAACAACAACAGGGAGTGCTGTCCGCAAATCAAGCGAGTCGAGCACCGAAATATGGAAACTTAGTTGAAATGGAATGCACACAGCACAATCAGGACACCGAGTCTGTGACAACGTTGGAGATCCGCCTGCCATGGGTCACCTCCAGCGCATGGCAAACGGTGTTAAGCCAGACTCCGCTGGATTTTGAATCCACCAAGGATATTTATTTTCAGCTTAAGGAGCAGGCCCAGGACATAATTGGAGCCGAACTAACTCGCCAGATCCGTACATTCGTTGAAGACCCGACGATTACTGCAATGGTGATAAGGAATTGCCCACGAGATCGTGATACTCCGCCGACACCGTACTCTGGCGTGTTGAGTCCGGAGAGCACCCCCATTGCCTGCCTCGTGAACCTCTCGCTGCAAAGCCTGTTAGGTATTCACCCCATCGTATACGAAGGTGAAAATGACGGTCGTTTATTTCGGCATGTGATTCCTTCACGAGCATCAGCTAGTCAGAAAAGTTCTCACGGTTCCCGTCTTCGGTTTTCCTACCACGTAGACAACCCAGATTTGCCGTTGTCGTCTGAGGCTGTCGGCGATATTTCGTGCTGCCCGGAATACTTGTCGTTCGTCGGCATACGCTGCGACCCACGAATCAACACCACACTAGTCAATCTTGATGAAGTCCTCAACAGCCTTCCGGATTCTATTGTGCATGAACTGAGTTTGCCGAATTTTGAAGTGCGACGCCCGGATTCTTTCGCCAGTAATCGTCGCTCGACGCCTAACCTGGCTGTGTTGGTCCGAGGGTTGGGCAACGAGTGGTTGTGTCGTTTCGATAGTGAAAACACGTACGGCACAAATACCCCTGCCGCACACGCGCTTGATGTCCTGCGAACGATGCTTGAAACCCGTAAGTTCGATAAGCCGCATCTCTTGCTACCTGGGGACTTCATGATCTTCAAGAACCAGCGGGTACTCCACGCTCGTGATGCTTTCGAGCCGCAGAATGACGGTGCAGATCGTTGGCTAATTCGTTTGTTCGCGGTCAATAGCCTGAGCCGAGTGCGCTTGGCGCGTGCAGATCATCTTTACGAAGTCCTTTCCTGAATTTTTTCTTATAGAGGTATTACCATGGAACTACTAGGAGCCTATTGGGCTGAGCATTGGATATTTGCGATTATTTTGCTGGGTACTATTGCGTTTATAGCTGGCTTTGTCGACAGCATCGCAGGTGGTGGAGGCTTGTTCTTGGTGCCGGGCTTTTTGCTCGTTGGCCTGCCGCCGCAAATCGCACTGGGCCAGGAAAAATTAGTCAGTACCTTGGGAACTCTTGCGGCGATAAGGAATTTTCTGGTCAATAGCAAGATGGTCTGGAAGGTGGCTCTTGTAGGCGTCCCATTTTCGCTATTGGGCGCGTATCTGGGGGCGAACCTGATTGTTTCAATTCCACAGGAAACTGTCGGTAAGATCATTCTTGCTTTGATCCCCTTTGGTATTCTGATTTTTCTTACACCAAAAGATCGGCCAGTACAGGAACATGTCTTGTCTCATGGAATGCTGTTTACTGTGGTGCCACTGACATGCTTGGTTATTGGCTTCTATGATGGTTTCTTCGGGCCAGGCACAGGAAGCATGTTTATTATTGCCTTTCACTACCTGCTCAAAATGGACCTGGTTTCCAGCTCCGCAAACTCCAAGACATTCAACTTTGCCTCAAACATCGGGGCGCTGGTGGCATTTGTTATTGCCGGCAAGGTGATTTATTTGCTTGCTTTGCCGTTGGTGGCCTGCAACATCCTTGGCAACCATCTGGGCAGTGCCTTGGCAATTCGTAAGGGCAATGACGTCGTGCGTAAAGCTCTAGTATTTTCGATGCTCTGCTTGTTCGCCAGTCTTGGCGTGAAGTATCTGGCCTGAGTTTCCAACGATATTTCTAACAAAGGTAGGAATAGTATGCGAACTGCATTAGTCACCGGGGCTTCAGCCGGCTTTGGTAAAGCAATCTGTCATCGGCTGATTGCCAAAGGCTATCGGGTCATAGGCGCTGCACGCCGCATGGAGAAGCTCTTGCTCCTGCGGCAGGAGCTTGGCGAACAGTTCATCCCGCTGCCGCTGGATGTCACTGATCCGCTGTCCCTCGACAAGGCGTTCGAGCAGGTGAGTGAGGCCCCGTTTTCCATTGATATACTGGTGAATAATGCTGGGCTGGCGTTGGGCATTGAGCGTGCACAGCAGAGCAATGTACAAAATTGGGAGCGCATGATCGCCACTAACATCACCGGTCTTGCCCTCGTCACTCATCGAGTTCTGCCAGGGATGGTTGAGGCTAACAGCGGACTGATCATCAACATTGGATCGATCGCCGGGACCTACCCATATCCGGGAGGTAATGTATATGGAGCCAGCAAGGCTTTCGTTAAACAATTCAGTTTGAATCTGCGCGCCGATTTGGCTGGTACCCATGTGAGAGTTACCAATATCGAGCCCGGCCTGTGTTCTGGGACTGAATTCTCGGTGGTACGACTCAATGGCAATATGGAAGCGGTCGAAGCTCTGTACAAAGATGTAAAAGCTATTGGTCCTGAGGACATCGCCAACACTGTATTCTGGATCATCCAGCAGCCGGAGCATCTGAATATCAACACGATAGAAATAATGCCGGTGGCCCAGAGCAGTGCGGCTCTCAATGTCGTACGCAACCTGTAGTGGGGTACTCGGATCAGTTGTGATCGGTATGGGATCGGAGTGGCACCCGAATCCCAGGTCGCGCTCTACTGCCAGGCTGACTACCGCATTGCCCAGCGTGAACAGCGCCATCGCCATCAACAACAGACGCTTATCCGATGATTGTTTGCCGTCCCTGTTCATATCCAGCTGCAGTTGCTTGACGATCTCCGGAGGGATGATCCAGAAACCTTGATCCAAGTGAAACTGATCAGGCGTCGCCAAGCGAAGTTCGCCCGTGCGCACACCAGTCAACATCAACAACCGTAGCACCAGCTGAGTTTGCAACTGTCCCCTGTAGGCACGGAGCTTCTGCAACAATTCAGGCAGTCCGCCCATATGCAGAAAGGGGGTTGTGTCGAACGAGGGATTTGGGCGCGGCCACTACATCAAGGTCAGACGCCGGATTCTGCTCCAGGTCCGGAACCTTAACCAGGGCATAGCGGTACATCGGGTGACGGCCGTTGTGAAAGCCCCACGGCGTTCAATGCTCTCGAGGATATCCAACAAGTCCGTACGCTTGATCTCATAGACAGATTGAGGGCCGAGGGTCAGGAGAATATCTCTGAGGAAGATTCGCTGGATCTGCTCCTGTGTGCTTTAACGGCCCGCCTTCAGACTCTTCTTGCGAAACTCGAACCATTGCTCGAACACCTTCTGGAAGGTGTGATTCTCAGCGAGAAAGGCGTGTCTGCGGTCCTGGTTTCTTTGCTTGCAGGGGTTGATGCCGCGGGCAACCAATTCACAAGCGATGTCGCGACGAGTGCGGGCTTCTTTGAGGGAGATTCCAGGGTAGTACCCAGAGACAACCATTTCTGCTTGCTGTTCCAGGAATACCGAAAGTGCCAGCTTTTGTTGCCTTCGGGTGACACGGCCAACGCGAGGCCATCAGTGTCGCCGAGTGTGCATGCCTTGGCAACGGCTTTTGCCTGCCGAATGGTGGTATCGGAAAGTGCCATGTCCAACTCCTCTGTGCCTGGTTCAGGAACAGATGGTCGGTATATCGCCCAGTGCCATACAGCAACAATGCGCACAAGCTCGCGTCCGTATTGATGGACTAAAAAATGGACTAAAAAGTGTTGGCTGGCGCTGGATTCCAGGGAAAACCTCTGGAATAAAAAAAGGGGCTTTCGCCCCTTTTTTCAATGACTTACAGACCTCAATGGAATTCCAAAGAACTCTGCAGATCAAAATTTGGAGCGGGAAACGAGGCTCGAACTCGCGACCTCAACCTTGGCAAGGTTGCGCTCTACCAACTGAGCTATTCCCGCATTACCAGAACTGACTGATTTCTTTGCTATCTTTCGGCAATTCATCGTTGTCGTCTGATGCGATGCATTCTACTTACCTGACGTGATGAGTCAATAAAATTGTTGGCGCATCACGATCGTTTGCCGATTTTTGCAGCGTATCGATCACGGTTCCAGCAGATCGTTGCGTGCCGCGTTCAAATATTGGAACATCGACCAGAAAGTCAGCACCGCCGCGATATATAGCAAACCAATCGCCACATACTCTACGGAGCGATCCGGCCGCCACAGCAGGCCCACCAGCGACATCATCTGCGCCATGGTTTTCACTTTGCCAATCCAGGACACCGCCACGCTGCTGCGTTTGCCAATTTCCGCCATCCACTCACGCAGCGACGAAATGATGATTTCACGGGCGATCATGGTGGCCGCCGGCAGCGTGATCCACCAGCTGTGGTAGTGCTCCGCCACCAGCACCAGCGCCACCGCCACCATCACTTTGTCAGCGACCGGATCCAAAAACGCCCCGAAGCGCGTTGTTTGTTTCCAGCGGCGTGCCAGGAAGCCGTCAAACCAGTCGGTGACGGCGGCAAACACAAAGATAACGGCGCAAACCATCGGAGCCCAGTTGAACGGCAGATAAAACGCCAGCACAAAGAATGGGATCAGAACTACGCGAAACAGGGTAAGCCAAGTCGGTATATTCAATTGCATAATGCTACGGTAACTATCTGGCTAGAGTGGAAATTAAGAGTATGTTGCTACATTGCCCTCAGTGTTTCAATGCATTGTAGATCTTTTCTGCCAATGCTTGTGAAATACCCGGCACTTTTGCAATTTCCTCCACGCTGGCGTTCAACAAAGGTTGCAGTCCGCCCATATACTTCAACAGCACCTGGCGCCGTTTCGGCCCTACGCCTTCAATCAGCTCCAATGCGCTGGTATTTCTGACTTTCGCCCTTCTCTGCCGGTGACCGGTAATCGCATGATTGTGCGAATCGTCGCGGATGTGTTGGATCACATGCAGCGCCGGCGAATCCGGCGGCAGAGAAATTCCCTCGCCTTCCGGGACGAAGAACAACGTTTCTAACCCGGCCTTGCGGTCGGCGCCTTTGGCAATGCCGATCAGCAATGGCTTATTCTTGTCCCAGGTGACGTTCAGCGATTTGAATACCTCGATCGCCATGCCGAGTTGCCCTTTACCGCCGTCGATGAAGATGACATCCGGGATCTTTTTCTCTTCCAGCGCCTTGCCGTAACGGCGCTTCAGCACCTGCGTCATCGCCGCGTAGTCATCGCCAGGCGTGATGCCGCTGATATTATAGCGCCGATACTCCGCTCGCACGGGGCCGTTACCGTCGAACACCACGCACGAAGCCACGGTCTGCTCGCCCATGGTATGGCTGATATCAAAGCACTCCATACGGTTGATTTCCGTCAGGTTCAGCACCTTGGCCAATTCCGCCAGCCGCTGATGAATAGTCGACTGCTGCGACAGCTTGGTCGTCAACGCCGTTGCCGCATTGGTGCGCGCCAGCTTCAGATAACGGGCGCGATCGCCGCGCGGTTTGCTTTGAATTTGGATCTTGCGCCCCGCCAACTCGGAGAGCGATTCCGCAAGCAGATCTTTTTCCGGCAGGCTGAAATCCAGTAAGATCTCGCCGGGCAGCGTGCGCGCCTGGCTGCCTTGCAGATAGAACTGGCCAACAAAGGTCTGCACCACCTCGCTCATCTCCGTACCACCCGGCACTTTAGGGAAATAGCTGCGGCTGCCCAGCACCTTGCCCTGTCGGATGAACAGCACGTGCAGGCACGCCATACCGGCATCGAACGCCACGCCAATCACGTCCAGATCGTCGCTGTCGCCCGACACGAACTGCCGCTCCGTGACGCGGCGTACGGCCTGAATTTGATCGCGAATGCGCGCCGCCTCTTCGAAATTAAGCAGTTTGCTGGCTTCTTCCATGCGCGCAATCAGCTGGTGCAATACCTGTTGATCTTTGCCTGAAAGGAACAGCCGCACGTAGTCCACCTGCTGCCGATATTCTTCTTCACTCACCAGGCCGGCGACGCAAGGCCCCAGACAGCGGCCGATCTGATACTGCAGACACGGACGTGAACGGTTGCGATACACGCTGTTTTCACACTGGCGGATCGGGAACAGCTTCTGCAGCAGCGCCAGCGTTTCGCGTACGGCGTAAGAGTTGGGAAAAGGCCCGAAATATTCGCCCTTGGCGTGTTTGGCGCCGCGATGCACCGCCAAACGGGGATGGGTATCCGCGCTGAGAAAAATCAGCGGATAAGATTTATCGTCTCGCAAAAGAACATTATATCGCGGTTGGTACAATTTAATGTAGTTATGTTCCAACAACAGCGCTTCCGTTTCGGTATGGGTAACCGTTACGTCTATTTGCGCGATATTTTTAACCAGCGTCTCGGTCTTACGGCTGCTGACCTGCTGCCGAAAGTAGCTGGCGAGACGCTTTTTCAGGTCTTTGGCTTTACCGACGTAGATCACCGTCCCCGTGGCGTCGTACATACGATAGACGCCGGGTTGGCTGGTGACGGTACTCAGGAAGGCTTTGGCATCAAAACGATCATTCACTGCTTAACAACGTCTCCGCATTGAACAATCCATGTCGGATGGCCAGGTGAGTCAATTCGACGTCGCCGCTGATATTCAGTTTGCTGAACATGCGGTAACGGTAGCTGTTCACCGTTTTTGGGCTGAGACTCAGTTGCTCCGAGATCTCATTCACTTTTTTGCCTTTGGTGATCATCAACATGATCTGTAACTCGCGTTCAGACAGGCAGCTGAACGGCGTTTCAGCCTGCGGTTCCAGCTGACTCAAGGCCATCTGCTGAGCGATGTCAGACGCGATATAGCGCTGCCCCGCATGCACGGAACGCAAGGCGTTAATCACTTCTTGCGGCGCGGCGCCCTTGCTCAGGTAACCGGCGGCCCCCGCCTGCATCACCTTCGCGGGCAAAGGATTTTCAGTATGGATGGTCAACATGATGACTTTGACGTCGGGCGCATAACGCACAATCTTGCGCGTGGCTTCCAGCCCGCCAATGCCCGGCATATTCATGTCCATCAGCACGATATCGACAGCGTTGCCACGGCACCATTTTACGGCGTCTTCACCGCACTGGGCCTCACCGACAACTTTTATACCTTTGATATCTTCAAGAATGCGTCGTATCCCTGCGCGCACCAGTTCGTGGTCATCAACAAGAAGAACGCTAATCAAGGAAAAATCTCCAAAAAAAGGGAGTAACGCAATCGGCCTCTGTTTTCGCCAGAGATATTACTTGTTTTTCAGACAAGAATGAACACAGATTAATACATACTTTCGAATAACTTTGCGGAGCAGAGCTGATTTTTCAATTTTAGCCGTCTATGCCGCCGATAAATCGTCACGTCGGAAAACATCAGGCGACGAAAATAATTCCGCGGCGCTGTACCCGACACAGGATAGCGCGACAATCATGCTGCGAGTGAGAAATCTGTGTAAGCAATCACGACATGAATAATATTAACACGGCTATTGGCTATTTGTAATCATTTGATATTTAAAGGCGTAGCAAAATCCGCTGCCAACGCGGGTCTGGCAACCCACGGTCGAAACTATTATTCCCGGCAAACGCCGCTAAAATCGGTGTACTACGCTCCAAATAATTATAATAACCCCATCGTTCAACAATAACGTGCCGGACAAATACTTGTTAACCACCTCGAAATAACTTGCCGATAGAGGATGATTCGGACAAGCAATGAGCGAACGTTGCCCACCCGCGTGACCGGAGCAAGCCCGGTGCAGATGATGGACGCATGCTATGCTATACTCCGCGCCCAGTTAAATTCGCCACCGCGCGCGACAACTGTTTAGCCCACGCGCGGTGCGCCAAAGCAGCTTGTATCAGGCTACGGCCTCAAAAAATCAGGAGAGAAAATGAGCAACGTTGATTTCACTACGTCTGCAAACCCGGAAATCTTGGCGACCGAGGTTGCCTGCCTCAAAGCTACGCTGACGCTGATCCTGAAGTCGATCGGCCAGGCCGACGCCGGGAAAGTCATCATCAACATGGAACGTTTCATTGCCCAGATTGAAGATCCGACTCAGGCGGAAATCTTCAAGAACAGCATTCAGCAAATCAAGCACGCTTACCGCCAGTAAACGTTGCCTCTCAGACCCGCGTTTCATGCGGGTCTGTTTTTCCCCGCGCTACGCAACACGCCATTGATCTTGCACAGACTTTCGGGCAGTGTGTTGACTTTCCCCCACACCCGAGACCGTTATGGGCATCCTTGTCAAAGCGCTGATCGGCGCGCTGGTCGTGGTTCTGATTGGCCTGTTGGCCAAAACGCGCAACTATTATATCGCCGGTTTAGTCCCGCTCTTCCCCACTTTTGCTTTGATTGCGCATTATGTTGTCGGCAGCGAACGTTCAATAGCGGCGCTAAAAACGACGCTGATTTTCGGCATGTGGGCGGTGTTGCCCTACCTGGTGTATTTGATTTCGCTGTATTTCCTGATTAACAGTCTGCGGCTGTCGTTAGCGCTGGGCGCGGCGGTACTGTGCTGGATTGCAGCGGCGTGGCTACTCATTACGCTGTGGGGATGGTGGCAAGGGCGTTAACGCCCTTGCCGGAAATGTTACGGCCGCCCTGCCTGCAAAACGAAGCCTCTCTGCCGATCGCCCGCGATACGCAGATAGCGGCTTTCACCGGCGCGCAGCGTCATCGGTACACTGCCGCCGGTCTCACGCCAAATACACAGATTATTCTCGATCATATCTTGCCCGATACTGACCGTAATATTGCCTGGCGGCACGCGAAATTCTGCTTTCTCTTTCGACCCCAGTGAAGCGGCGAACTCCCCATTCACATAGACGCCGGTGCGACAGCTCCCCGCTAGCATTCCGCTGTCGCGCACCACCACTACCGTAGCGTAAGGCGTATCCGGGATATTCTGATAGAGCATCAGACGGCTTGGGGGCGGCAATTCAGCCTGTTGCGGCGGTACGACTTGAGTCGCACATCCCGTCAACAGTGCAGAGGCAAATAACAACGCGGCGTAATGCTTCATCCTTGGCTCCTGAAGAAAATAATGCTTATCGTAACAAGAGAATAGCTGTCTCCAGTAGCATTCATACTGCAGAGACGAAAAAATCGGATAACTTCCCACTCACCCACAAACCGGCAGGAATAAGAAGATTCTGCATTAAAGCTATTGAAATAAAGGCGATTCTTGCAGATTTAAAACTTGACCATGCCACGTTGGATATCTGCCGCAAAAGCACCACTGACGTAACTGAAACCATCCTGCGTGACGTAAACTCGGGTATGACCGGTCTCTGATAACACCGCCACCATATATCCCAGGCTGATCATTTCATGTGATGGAACGTTCATTGGGGTTAGAAATCCGCGTCCGCGGCACCACTGATAAAAGCGAGTTCGCCCATATCCCAACACGGCCCCCACATCGGAGAGGTGCTTGAAAGTATCATAATCCTCTGATGGTGAAGGTAAACCGTCATGACTTTCAGGCGTTTTCTTTATCCCAGACAAAATAAACTCCTTTTTTGACGCTGTCGCGTACGATTACCCTTCCTCTAAAATGAATTTAAAAAATCCAAATTTAAAATGCAAATGAATTCCCTGTAACTAAAAGCCTTCCCCAGAAAAAACCCGGAAATAAAACCCCAATAAAAAAACAGAAATAAAAAAATAGAGTATTAATACCGAGTATTAAATCCTTGGCATGGGTAAATATCCTAAATAAAAATAATAGTCAGGCAAGATAAGAATATACTTAGCATGCGTATTATTTCACTCATCAAAACGATGCAATTGCGCTCGGATCATTACGGCATAAAAAGAATGAATAAAACCAGCACCACATCGACCCACCTTTGTCGTGTGGTCGCAGATCCCTACAGACTTCCCCAATGTGCCACATCCTCTCTCAACGCGGCACTTCCTCAATCATACCTAAACAATAACCATTATCATTTCCAATTATTCCGCCAGTTTATTACACTTTCCTACCTCGCCAGTTAGGAACATTCCTAGTCGGAGAGCCTCAGGACAGAGAAAGAGTTAGGGACACCATGAAGAATTACCGTTGTTTGATTGTTTTGCCGCTTTTGATGATGACCGCCTGCACCCAATGGGAAAGGCCCGGCGCGGTCGAGAGTACCCGGGATGCCGAATATGCCGAATGCCGCAGCCGCGGCTACGATCGTTTTCCGCCGGACGTGGTGCGAGACGTGGAGTTCAGCTACGAAAACAAATACATCCCTTGCGAGAAAAATAAGAAAGATTGCCCATCGGGATACCGCTATGACAAAGAGCCGTCGATTAAGACGGTGCAGACCGACCGCAATCAGTCCGCCCGAAACGCCACCATCGAAGCCTGTATGTACAGCAAAGGTTGGCGAGAGAAAACCTACTATTGGCCGCAATGGTGATGTGGCGGCGTTTGCCTAGGGTGACATGCCGCTAATCCATTCAGCCGTCGTCATCACTTCGGTTCAGCCCCAGCGCAACCAGTGTTTCCGCCCTGACCGGCGTTAAAGGCACACGCGGCGGTGGCAAAGGCCAGCCCAAAAGCTGCCTCGCCGCCGCCGCGCAGACTTTACCCTGGCATGCCCCCATGCCACAGCGGCTACTTAGCTTAGCCGTGTTCCAATCCGGCTGATGGCGGACCTGTTCCAGCGCGACGTCTTCGCAGCGGCACAGCAGCGTCTGCGGTTTGGCCAGAGAATTCATGCGTTCATCGAGCGTAAAAGCGGCCGCTGTCGCCGTGGCGAAACGCCGCCACCGCTGCCGCTGCGCCATCATAAAATCGGCTTTTTCCTTCTGACCGGTGGCGGCATAACCGGCGATGGCGCCTTCGGTGAGCGCCAATTCACTGCCGCCGATGCCGGTACATTCCCCGGCGGCATAAATTTGCGCCTGGCTGGTTTGCTGACAATGATCCACCGCTACGGCACCGTGTTCTATCCGACACCCCAGCAGCATGGCCAACTCAATGTTCGCCACCAATCCAAAACCGCAGGCTAACCTGTCGCAGGCGATCGTTCTTTGCCGCCCACCGTTATTGACGTGCACCGAGGTTAAACGGTCTTGCCCCAACGCCGCCAGCACCCGGCTACCGGCACGATAACGATGCGGCATCAGAGAAAACGCCTGATGCAGCTTGGCTGGCCAGCGCCACAAGCCGCCCGCAAACGCCGCCAACCGCCAAAGCGGTGCCTGCTCAGCCACCAGCACCACCTCGCCGCCGGCCTGTTTTACGCTGTTCGCCACCGCCAACAGCAGTGGACCACTGCCTGCTATCACTACTCGCTCACCGCGGATTGTCAGCCCTTGCTTGATTTGCGCCTGTAGACCACCGGCGCCGGTCACCCCCGGCAGCGTCCAGCCGGGAAACGGCAACAGGAGTTCACGAGCGCCATTGCATAAAATCAACTTTTGATAGCGAATCACGCCGCAGCCTTCGGCATCTTCATATGCCAATCGGTTAGCGCCACACTGCGCCACCAGCTTGCAGCCGGACTGCAGCGCAATATTTTCCTTCGTCACCACCGCCTGCCGATAGCGGTTCGCCATTTCAGGCAATGCCACCTGCGGTCCATCGCGCCAGATTTGTCCGCCTGGATGTGGATTATCATCAATCATTCGTACCTGACCACCACTTTCCGCAGCGGCCAGCGCCGCCGCCATGCCGGCCGGCCCAGCGCCGACGATCAGCACCTCACAGTCGAAGTTACTCATCATCGCTCCTCTCGATGCGCATGCCGGCTTGGCACAGCGTCTGGCACGCCAGGCGACGCAGACCGTTAATGGTCACCCGGCACTCCTGACAAATGCCCATGCCGCAAAAGGGGGCCCGTGGTTGGTGTGAAATCGACAACCGGCAACGATCGTCACCGCACAGGCTGAGTGCCGCAGCAACGCTGAGGCCAACCGGCACCCGCCGGTGCTCTCCATCGATACTCAACGAGAGCGTATTTTGTCTTTCATTCATACAGGCAGCTCCTCGACGGCAAACGCGCGCGCCGCCAAATAGGGGGAATCATCAATCTCCGGCGTTTGCCTGCCGATCTGCGCAGTAATCAGCGCGGCACTACCAAGGGCGGTTGTGACACCCAATCCCTCGTGCCCCAGCGCCAACCACAGCCAGGAATGCCGCGGATGTGCGCCCAACAACGGCAGCCCGTCGGCAGAGGCGGCGCGCAGCCCGGTCCAGCAGCGAATGATGTTCATCTGCGCCAGTGCGGGCAAGAAATGCTGCGCACGCTTGAGCATCGCCGCCAACACTGGCATGTCCAACGCCGAATCGACGGCGTCAAACTGGCGGGAAGAGCCGATCAGCCATTGTCCGGTGGGCCGTGCCTGCACATTGAATGCCACCGACGTACCGTCGCTGGCATGCGCGCTGGCGCCATATCCCAACTCCACCAGTTGATGCCGCACCCGCGGCGGGTAGCGATCGGTGATCGCCAGATGGCCCTTCTTGGCGTGCAGCAAAGCCTGCGGCAATAGGCTATTGGCCCTGAGGCCACAGGCCAGGACTACCAGTGGCGCAGCCAGGCGCCTGCCATCCGCCAGCCTCACTGCCCCTTCCTCCAATGCTGTCGCTTCGCCATGTACCACGTCGATCGCTGCACTACCGTCGTCCAACAGCCAGCGAGCCACGAGCGGCGCATACACAATGCCGTCGGCCGGCACCCGCAGCCCACCGGCCAGGCCGTGCCGCAGCATCGGCTCCACGGCGGCGATCTGCTCCGCCGTCAGCAGTTCCGCAGTCACACCCTGCTCCGCCAGCCGCGCCCGCTTTTGTTCGGCAATGCCCATTTCATCCGTTTTATCCGCCAGCCATAGCGTTCCGCAGCCGCGCCAGGCACACGCTTGCGGCATCCGCCCCGTCACTTCACGCCATAACCGCAGCGAATAAGCGCTCAACGCCAGCTCAGCCGGATTATCGTCCATGCATACCAGATGCCCCATGCCGGCGGCGGTCGCACCGGCGCGACGATCGTCCACTACCGAGACACGATACCCTTCCCGCGCCAACCGCCAGGCACAGGCAGCGCCGATGATGCCGGCGCCGATCACGATGACATCGGCTTTCTGTCCGGTGCCCATCAGCGTATTCCCCAGACAAAGGGATCGCGTTCGTCGAGCAGCAGTTGGCTATCGGCACACACATAGGCCTGCCCGCGAATAAAAGGAGTAATACGTTCGCCATTCCAGCGGTAATAGGCCTGGAATTCGCTACCGATCACGCTGACCTGCCGCCACTGCGTTTCCGGTGGCAGTTTGCCGTCCGCCGCCAGACACGCCAGTTTGGCGCTGGTACCGGTACCGCACGGAGAACGATCATAGGCTTTGCCGGGGCACAACACGAAGCTTCGGCTGTCGGCCTGCGGATCGTCACCGAACAGTTCGATATGGTCTATCACTCCGCCGTCTTCACCGCAGATGCCCGCCTGTTCCAATGTCTGCCGCACCGCCCAGGTGAACGCGGTCAATGCCTCCAGATTTTGTCTATCGATAGGTAACGGCGACTCGCCGATCAGGAAGAACCAGTTACCGCCCCAGGCGATATCCCCCGTCACCGGCCCGTATCCCCCAACCTCAAGCCGCACCTGGCGACGGTAACGATAAGCCGCCACGTTCTCCACCGTGACGCTGCCGTCGTCATGCAGCGTGGCGTTTACCGTGCCGACCGGGGTCTCGATGAGATGGCACCCGGCGTGGATGCGCCCTAGGTGCGCCAGCGAAGCGATCAGCCCGATAGTGCCGTGCCCGCACATACCCAGATAGCCGTTGTTGTTAAAGAAGATCACCCCAGCGGTGGCCTGCGGCGAGCAGGGGCGACACAGCAGCGCCCCCACCAGCACGTCATTGCCGCGCGGTTCGAGCATCACCGCGCAGCGCCAATCGTCATAATGTTGCGCGAAACGCGCCCGCCGTTCCGCCATGCTGCCCTCGCCGAGATCGGGAAACCCTTCCACGATCAGACGTGTCGGCTCTCCGCCGGTATGAGAATCGATCGCCCGCAAAGCGGTGATATGCGCAGAAAGTGCCATCGGCGTCTCCTGAGTTAATGAGATGTTACCAATGGCATTAGCCTGAACGAATGTGAGCATGGCGGCTTGATGCGTTTCGGCGCGGCGAATGAAGAAATCAGCACAGTGATAAAAGTCAGGTCTGACGCGGCGCGGGTATACGCTTAACGAATGCCATAATAATGACTTATTTATCATACTGTTATTTCCATGCTAAACCTTTATGTAGCGAGAAACACCGCAGTTTTCAAGCAACTGCCAAACTCCGCCCGGCAAAAGTATGCGGCAATCCGCATATTTAGCAGCCGGCCGGAAATAGCGCTTGCTTCGTTACAGAAAAGTTAATATTGATGCGAAAGTGCCAACCTGGCCCGCCTGTTTTTCCGGCTAACGACCGAAAAGGGACTGTTATGCGATCCACTTCAGACTATCAGCCTCCGGTTTCTCTCTCGCCGCCTTCGCTTGTTGGGTTGCCGGAGCAGGAGGACGTTTTTGCCGTCGAACATCTGTCGCGTCTGTGCGACGGACTGGCGCAACAGCGCCCGAACAACCTGCGCGATCTGCTGAATACGCTGGCGCTGATCGCGCCGTTGCTGAACGCGATCCCGAACGTGGTGTTCTTTATCAAAGACGCCCAGGCTCGCTACCTGCTGGCCAACCTCACGCTGGCCAAGCGCTGCGGTTTCAAAACCGTCACGCCGCTGCTGGGCAAGACCTCCGCCGACGTTTTTCCCGCTCAGCTCGGATCCGGCTACACCGAGCAGGATCTGCGGGTATTGCGCCACGGCGTGCTGATCCAGGATCAACTGGAGATGCACCTGTACAATGGCCGAGAAACCGGCTGGTGCCTGACGCAAAAGCTGGCGCTGTATGACGCGCAGGGAAGAATCATCGGTATGGCGGGTATTTCTCACGACCTGCAGGAGGCCAGGGCCAATCACCCGGCCTACCAACGGCTGGCGGCGATCGATGTGCATATCCGCCGCCACTACGCGCGACCGATCGCGCTTGAAGAGCTGACGGCGCTGACCGGGTTGTCGGTGGCGCAGATTGAACGCTACTGCAAACGTATCTTCCACCTCACCCCGCGCCAGATGATCCATAAAGTGCGGCTGGAAAAGGCCACGGAACTGCTGGCCGGCGATCTGCCAATCACCGACATCGCGCTACAGTGCGGCTATACCGATCACAGCGCCTTCAGCCGTCAGTTCAAAGCGATGACCGGCTCCACGCCGCGCGATTTCCGCCTGACGCTTTCCGCTTAACGCGCTGATTTACCTGGTTACCTCCCTCTCCTCACGGCGCACCGGCGCCTGGTTTTTTTCATGCCCGCTTTCCGCCGCCATTGTGCCAATTTCGTCGCGGCAATCGGCGAAAAGCGTCAAGCCTCCCTGCGCAATACCGGTCAATCTGTCGGTGAGCCTTACTAAAGATTCACTTTTCATTAACACTTTCGGACGACAGGACAAACACTATGAGCCATAAAGCCATAAGCTGGAGCGGCGTATTCCCGGCGGTGACGACCCAGTTCCGCAACGATTTCTCTCTGGACCTCGACGCCACCCATACGGTGATCAAAAACCTGGTGCGCGACGGCGTCTCCGGTCTGGTGGTGTGTGGCACCGTCGGTGAAAACACCTCGATGACGATGCAGGAAAAGCTGGCGGTGATCGAAGTGGCGAGAGACGCCGCCGACGGCAAAGTGCCGGTGATCGCCGGCATCGCCGAGTTCACCACCGCCTTCGCGCAGAACATGGCGCGTGAAGCGCAAAAGGCCGGTGTCGATGGCATTATGGTGATGCCGGCGCTGGTTTATTCCGCCAAGCCGCACGAAACCGCCGCACACTTCCGCAGCGTCGCCGGCGCGACCGATCTGCCGATCATGGTCTACAACAACCCCCCCATTTACAAAAATGACGTCACACCCGACATCCTGACCTCGCTGGTCGACTGCGAGAACATCGTGTGTTTCAAAGACTCCTCGGGCGATACGCGCCGCTTTATCGACCTACGCAACGAAGTCGGCGATCGCTTCGTGCTGTTCGCCGGGTTGGACGATGTGGTGCTGGAAAGCATCGCCGTCGGCGCGCAAGGCTGGATCTCCGGCATGTCCAATGCTTTCCCGCGCGAAGGGGAAACCCTGTTCCGTCTGGCTAAGGAAAAGCGCTATGAGGAAGCATTGGCGCTGTACAGCTGGTTCATGCCGCTGCTGCACCTCGATGCCCGTCCCGATCTGGTGCAATGCATCAAGCTCTGCGAACAGCGGGTTGGCCGCGGCAGCGCCGTCACTCGCCCACCGCGCCTGGCGCTGCAGGGGGAAACGCTCACCGAGATCAATGCCGTGATCGATAAAGCGCTGGCCACTCGTCCTGCGCTGCCGAACGTCGACCTGTAACGCCTTCACCGCCCGGCCAGGCCGGGCGTCGCTCTTTATTTACCGGGGGAACCCATGCCCAACGAACGCCACGTCGCCATCAGCGGCCAACAATTTATCGGCGGCCAGCGCCGCGCCGCAGGGGAAGCTGCGCTGCTCAGCCTGCGCGCCGACGACGGTCAGCCGACCGGCTACCGCTTCCACCAGGCCACGGCAGCAGAAACCGCCGCCGCCGCCGAAGCCGCCGCCGCGGCCTTTGTGCCCTATTCGCAACTCAGCGCCGAGCAACGCGCGAACTTTTTGGACACCATCGCCGAGGAGCTAGAGGCCTTGGACGAAACCTTCTTCGCCCTCGCCACACAGGAAACGGCCCTGCCGGCGGCGCGCTTGAGCGGCGAACGCGCCAGAACCAGCGGTCAGATGCGGCTGTTCGCCACGCTGCTGCGGCGCGGCGATGTCGAAGGCGTGCGCATCGACTGCGCGCTGCCGCAGCGTTCCCCCCTGCCGCGCCCCGATCTGCGTCAATACCGCACGGCGCTCGGCCCGGTGGCGGTATTCGGCGCCAGCAACTTCCCGCTGGCGTTCTCCACCGCGGGCGGTGATACCGCCGCCGCGCTCGCCGCCGGCTGCCCGGTCGTGTTCAAAGCGCACAGTGGCCATATGATTACCGCCGAGCTAACCGCTCAGGCGATCGAGCGCGCACGGGAACGCACGGGGATGCCCGCCGGCGTCTTCAACATGATCTTCGGCAACCGCGTAGGGGCCGATTTGGTAAAACACCCGGCGATTCAGGCGGTGGGATTCACCGGCTCGCTGCAAGGCGGCCGGGCGCTGTTCGATCTGGCGATGCAACGTCCCCAACCTATTCCGGTCTTCGCCGAAATGTCGAGCATCAACCCGGTAATGATCCTGCCCAAGGCGCTGGCGCGGCGCGGGCAGCACATCGCGCAGGAACTGGTCTCTTCCTTCACGCTCGGCTGCGGTCAGTTCTGCACCAAGCCCGGCGTGATCGTCGCGCTGCGCGGCGCCGCCTTCGATCGGTTAACCGAAACGATGAGCGCCCTGGTCAACGCCGCCGAGCCGCAGCCGATGCTGAATGCCGGCACCCTGGAGCACTACCGTCACGGGCTGGCGGCCCTCGATGCCCACCCGGGTATGCGGCGGTTGGCAGGCCGAAGCGAAACGCCTGCTCTTCGGGCGGCGGCGCAGCTTTATCAGGCGGAGGGGGCGCTGTTGCTGCAGGCCGACCCGCTGCTGCAACAGGAGGTCTTCGGCCCGGCCAGCATCCTGGTGGCGATGGATAACGAAGCGCAGCTGCATGCGGCGCTAACGGCATTGCAAGGCCAGTTGACCGCCACGCTGCTGGCGGACGACGACGATCTCGATATGGCCGCCGGGCTAACGGCACTGTTGGCGCGCAAAGCCGGTCGGGTGCTATTCAACGGGTACCCGACCGGGGTGGAAGTGTGCGACGCCATGGTGCACGGCGGCCCTTACCCGGCCACCAGCGACGCACGCGGCACCTCGGTAGGCACGCTGGCGATCGAGCGTTTCCTGCGGCCAGTTTGTTTGCAAAACACCCCTGCAGCGCTGTTGCCGCCGGCGCTGCAGGACGCCAACCCGCTCAACCTGCTGCGACTGGTTAACGGCGCTTACACCCGAGATCCCCTGGTTTCACCTGCCCAACATTAGCCCGGCCGCATCTGCCTGCCACTCAATAACAAAAGGGTAATACCATGACAACCCAAGGCAAATTCAAGAAGCAGCTTACGCTCACCGATCTGACGTTCATCGGTCTGGGCGCCATCTTCGGCTCCGGTTGGCTGTTCGCCGCCAGCCACGTCTCCTCCATCGCCGGCCCGGCCGGCATCTATTCCTGGCTGATCGGTGGCCTGGCGGTGCTGCTGCTCGGCATCGTCTACTGCGAGTTGGGCGCCGCTCTGCCGCGCGCCGGCGGCATCATTCGCTATCCGGTATTCTCGCACGGTGAACTAATGGGTTACCTGCTGGGGTTTATCACGCTGATCGCCTTCTCCAGCCTGATCGCCATCGAAGTCGTCGCCGCCCGGCAGTACGCTGCCGCCTGGTTCCCGTTCCTCAGCCAGCCGGGGTCCGGCGATCCAACAGCGATCGGCTGGCTGGTGCAGCTGGCGCTGCTGTGTTTTTTCTTCGCGCTCAACTACTACAGCGTCAAAACCTTCGCCAAATCCAATAACCTGATCAGCGTGCTGAAGTTTCTGGTGCCCCTGCTGGTGATCGTGGTGTTGTTCAGCTTTTTCAAACCGGAAAACCTGCACAGCCAGGGCTTTGCCCCTTTCGGTTCCGCCGGGGTTGAGGCCGCCATTTCCGCCGGCGGCATCATCTTCGCCTACCTCGGCCTGACGCCGATCATTTCGGTCGCCAGCGAGGTGCAAAGGCCGCAGCGCACCATTCCTATCGCGCTGATCCTGTCGGTGGTGCTGTCCACCATCATCTATGTGCTGCTGCAGATAGCGTTTCTCGGCAGTATCCCTAGCGAGATGCTAAGCGGTGGCTGGGCCGGCATCAGCCAACAGTTCTCCCTGCCGTTCCGCGACATCGCCATCACGCTGGGCATGGGATGGCTGGCGTTTCTGGTAGTCAGCGACGCGATCGTTTCGCCGAGCGGCACCGGCAACATCTATATGAACGCCACGCCTCGCGTGATCTACGGTTGGGCGCGCGCCGGCACCTTCTTCAAACTGTTCACCCGGGTGGATAGCGAGTCCGGTATCCCGCGTCCGGCGCTGTGGTTGACCTTCGCTCTCTCGGTATTCTGGACGCTGCCATTCCCGTCCTGGGAAAAGCTGATCGGCGTAGTGTCCGCCGCACTGGTGTTGAGCTACGCCATCGCCCCGGTCACCGCCGCCGGGCTGCGGCGCAATGCGCCCGATATGCCGCGTCCGTTCCGGGTGCGCGCTTTCTGCGTGCTCGGCCCGCTGTCGTTTATCATTTCGGCGTTGATCGTCTTCTGGTCCGGCTGGGACACCGTCTCCTGGCTGCTCGGCTTGCAGATCCTGATGTTCTTCATCTATATCCTGTTCAAAAATCAGGTGCCGACCCACGCCGTTAGCCTTCGGCAGCAAATTTGGTCCTCGCTGTGGCTGATCGTCTTCTATGCGCTGGTGATCGCACTCTCCTACCTCAGCAGCTTCGGTGGCATCGGTGCCATTGCCCATCCGTGGGACACCTTCACCATGGCGGTGATTGCGCTGGCGATTTACTACTGGGGCGCCTATACCTGTTTACCCCAGGCCAATTTTATCGGCGATGAAGAAGAATGAACCCAGGGGAGACATCGAGATGACATCCATGCACGTTCTGTCGTTGGAACAGGCTTATCAACTGGCGCTGCGTACGCTGCGCAGCAACGGTTTCAATCAGGCACATGCCGAAGCGGTGGCGCAAAATGTCACCCAGGGCGAACGCGACGGCTGCGCTTCTCACGGCTTATACCGGCTGTTGGGCTGCGTGCGATCGCTGCGGGTAGGCAAGGTCTCTGCCGATGCGGTACCCAAGTTATTCGACCAGGCGCCGGCCATCTTGCGTGCCGACGCCGGCGGCGCGTTTTCCCTGCTGGCCTACCGCACCGCTCTGCCGGCCTTTATCGGTAAGGTGCGCGCCAATGGCATCGCCGCGCTGGCGATCAACCGCTGCGTGCATTTCTCCGCGCTGTGGGCCGACATAGAACCGCTGACCGAACAGGGGTTGGTGGCCTTAGCCTGCACACCCAGCCACGCGTGGGTGACGCCGGCCGGCGGTTCGCGTCCGCTGTTTGGCACCAACCCCATCGCCTTCGGCTGGCCACGCCCGGATCGGCCGCCGTTTTTATTCGACATGGCCACCAGCGCGGCGGCGCGCGGCGAAATCGAACTGCACCGCCGCGCTGGCACCCCGCTGCCTGAAGGCTGGGGCATTGATAAGGCAGGCAATCCGTCCACCGATGCCGCCAGCGTGCTGGAGGGCGCGATGCTGACCTTCGGTGGGCATAAGGGCTCGGCGCTGGCGGCGATGGTTGAATTGCTGGCAGGGCCGCTGATCGGCGATATGACCAGCAAGGAATCGCTGGCCTATGACAACGGCACCGGTTCGTCGCCTTACGGCGGTGAGTTGATCATCGCGTTGGATCCCGAGCGTTTTCTCGGTGCGGATAAGGCGAAATATTTCGCCGGAGCAGAAGCGATGTTTGCCGACATGCAGGCGCAAGGCGCACGCATCCCCGGCGAGCGGCGTTATCGACAGCGGCGGCAGAGCGAGCAATACGGCGTGGAAATTCCCAGGACATTGTACGACGAAATAATGGCGCTGTGCGATTAGCGCCGGATTGATGCCCCGCGCCGGCAACCCGGCGCGGGGAAAGGCTTATCCAGCCTGAGCCAAATCGCTGTGCAGGCGCTTGCGCCACACCGGTTTGGTGTCCCAACGGGCGAAGTGTTTCGCCTCTTTACCCGGCTGCACCTGATGCCACATGTCTTCTTGCCACCGGATCGGTTCCTTTCCTCGCAACGTTGGACGGGTCTGTTTAATCGTCCGTTGCAAGACGCTCGCTTCTTCCGCAGAAATGTTCGGCGCCTGTTTGGCGGCGTCCAGCGCACGGCTTCCCAGCGGCGCCATCACCTGATACAACACGTTGACCTGCTGCAGCGTCGCTTGCTGATTAGTGCTCATCCCCTTACCCGACCAACCGTCGAAGTTTTCACCGGGATCGTCCCCCTGCGCACGATACTCATTACCAGGCCCCTCGACGATGTTCCATCCTTGCCAGGTCACCAGAGTGTGTAATCCATCGCGATCCTGCAGGTTTTTATTCTTGATCTGTGTGATCACCTCGGCACGGTTTGGCACACCGATCAGGTTCATAAACTCGTCCAGCGCGTTCCAATGCTGCCCCGCCACCAGACCATTCCAGACATTACGCAAACAGTTCCAAGGAATGGTGTGATGCCAGGTCAGCGTGATAAGCGGTTTGGTTGACGCATGTTGCCAACGGCTCGGTTCACTGCCCCGATCGCCTCTAATGATCCCATCGACTTCTAATGGCATAGCTGCCCCTCTTCTGGCTGAGATGAAGAATATGCGCAAGGCCGGTGACCCGGGTGGCATAAAAACGTCAGCTAAAATCGTAGCAGCTCACACTGAGATGGCAATAAAACGCAAGGCACGCTCTGCCGCAGACCGGCAACCGCAGAGCGCGCCCGAAAACGGTGGGCTTAAGAGGGATTATCTGACCACCATCACCGAAATATTGGCATGGCGAACGATGGCGGCGGCGTTAGATCCCAGCAGATAGGTTTTCACGCTCGGGCGCCGTGAACCGATAATGATCAGGTCGGCGTCGATCTCTTCCGCCAGTTCCAACACCTGATCGCGCGCAGAACCGAAGCTGACGGTGTAATTAAGGCGATCCAACGGCAGATCGATTTCCGACATGATTTTCTTCAGTTTGTCCACCGCCTTCACCTCCGCCTGATTCTCAAATTCCTTGAGACCGAACGAATAGGCAGTAACAAAAGCCGAGGCATCCGGCAGGGCATGGAAGAAATGCACTTTAGCGCCGGACATCTTCGCCAAATATTCCACATGCTTCAGCGCATGCTCGGTCAACAGATCCTCTTCAATATCGATCGGCACTAAAATAGTCTTGTACATATCACATCCTTTCTATATAAACCGGGTGCCAACAGAATACTGCCGCGTACGGGCGCGGTGAATCGCTTTATCACGCTTTTGTGATCGGGGGGTAAATACTGATAAGGATAGCTTTTAATTTAACAAAATATAAACATCACACCGATAACGGATAGGCGATTAATTATTTATTTCTCGAGATTAAATCAGCTGTAAATAAACCGCTTTGGCGGTGGCGGCGGTCTTATTGGCGACAGAAAGTTTTTTAATCGAGTTGCCTATGTGGAAATTGATCGTGCGCTCGCTCACCCCCATCAACAGCGCGATCTCTTCCGCCGTTTTCCCTTCGCTGCACCAGCGTAAAATGTCTTTTTCGCGCAGCGTCAGCACATCTTTTATCGCGTCGTCGTTCACCGATATCAAGGCTTCACGCAGCGTTTTATGGGCGGTTTGCGCCAGCCAAAGGAAAAAGGTTTCATTTGCCGCACGCGCTTGTGGCGTTTGCTCCGGTAGCGCTGTGCCGGCAAACGTCAGGATCCCCAGCCTGCCATAGCAATCCTTGACCGACTGCGACCAACCGGCGCACAGGCCAAACTGCGCCATACGTCGCCAAAGCGTCGGCCGATCGTGATAAAAACGTTCGTCCCACTGGAACTGCAGCGTGGAATGGTGAGCGCGCTCAATGACCGGATCCTGCAAATACACCCGCTGCCGCCGATAATCTTCGAGATACTCTGCTGAAAAATTACCTTCGATCAGCATCTTGGGGCGGCTGGCCGGATAACAGGAAAACACGATGTAGGAGAAATAATCAAACCCCAACGCCTCGGCGCAGGGCCCCAGTTGCGTCAGAAAGCATTCGCGATCGGCCAGGCTGCCAATCACCTCCGCCATGAGCCGTTGAGTGCGGGTATCCATAACGCAGGTTCTCCAGATAGCGATGCCGATTATCGATAGGTCAGACTCACTATAGAATATCGCCGCCCGGCGCCAGTAGCCGTTTCATATAATAAAAAATACCAACGCTATAACGAAAACAGCTATTCCCCTTAAAATAAGCCTTTTTATTGCGCCGAACAGGAAAACTACGCGAATAGCATAATCCCTTCAGGACGTAAACCTGTCATTTCTACCGTTAGACAGCCAGGACACCGCCAATTACTTTCCAAACAGGCACCCGGTGCCGCCGTAAATCCAAAGAGATAATAAGCATTTGCGAATTTCGCATGGCATACAGTGACGGGGATTTTCTATGGCAGAAAGTAATGCGGCAATTCAATCGGCTGCGATTATCGGCGCGGGAACGATGGGCAGAGGTATCGCTTATCTTTTCGCGCAAAAAGGCATTCGTACGGTGCTTTATAATCGCAACGGCAATACCCTCAATCAGGCTCGCGAATATATCGCGCAAGACCTGAACAAGAAAGTCGAACAGGGCAAGATCGCGCTGCAGGATAAAAGCTCAGTGCTGGCCAATCTGGTGTTCTCGACGGCGCTTGTGGCTATCGCCGACAGCGAGTTGGTGATAGAAACCATCGCCGAGCATGAACAAACCAAACTTGAGGTGTTGGCGGCCATCGCCGCGGTGGTCAAGCCCGATACGCTGATCGCCACCAATACCTCCTCACTGTCGCTTAACAAGCTGGCAACCGCGGTGACGCACAGCGAGCGGTTTATCGGTTTGCACTTTTTCAACCCTGCGCCGCTGATGAAACTGATTGAAATCATCCCGGCCTACTTTACCGCACACGCCACCACGGAACGTTGCCGTCAACTGGTGGCCGCGTTGGGGAAACGCGATGTCGTCTGTCAGGCCACGCCGGGGTTTATCGTTAACCGCATGGCCCGCCCCTACTACCTGGAAGGGTTCCGCCTGTTGGAAGAACACGTGGCGCGCGCGCCGCAGATCGACCGTGCCCTCAAGGCCGGCGGACACTTCCGCATGGGGCCGCTCGAGCTGACCGATTTCATCGGCCAGGACATCAACTATCAGGTCAGTCGGCAAATCTGGCAGGACATGCAATACGACCCGCGCTATACCCCCGGCCATCTGCAGCGTTCGCTGGTCGATGCCGGTCTGTTGGGGAAAAAGAACGGCCGTTCCTATTTTACCGCCGAAGAAACCGCCCCGCCGGTGACGGCTGCCATCGGTGCAGACGTCGAGACGCTGCGCATTTACGGCGAACATCCTTTTTTTACCCTGTTGCAACAGCGGGCCGCACTTCAGTGGCCACAGCTGCGCGTGGAACAACGGCCGGCCTTACCAGGCGTGGGGCCGGCCGTCCAGATCAATGACGCATTCACCGTCAGCATCACCGACGGCCGTACGGCGAGCCAGTTAGCCGAGCAGACGACGGCTGACGCTTTTGTGGTCGATATCGCCCTGAACTACGCCGACACGGCGTACCTGGTTGCGGCGCACAATCGCCACGCCTCTGCGGCCAATAAGGCGCTGTTTTTACGCCTGTTGCACACCGCAATTCCGCAGGTTGAATTTATCAAAGACTCCCCGGCGCTGATCGTCGCTCGCGTCCTCAGCAGCCTGATCAATGAGTCGGTGATCATGGTGGAAAGCGGCGTTTGCAGCCGGGAAGACATTGATGTCGCCGCCGTCGCGGGCGTTAACTACGCCGGCGGCATTTTCGACTGGCTCAGCAAGCTGGGGGAGAAAAACGTCAGGACGACGCTGAGCAATCTGGCGCAGTTGCTGCACGCGGCGCGTTATGCGCCGCATTACACCCTTCTGCACGCCGCGCAACCGGCGCTGACGACCACGCCTTGAGGATCCATGATGAACATTAACGATGACGGCGTTTATCTGATCGACGGCACGCGCACGGCGATCGGCGCCTATGGCGGCAGCCTGGCGCATACCCGCCCCGACGACATGGCGGCGACGATCATTCGCGGCCTGCTGCAGCGCCATCCGGCGGCGGAAGCGAATCTGGACGAAGTGGTTCTGGGCTGCGCCAATCAGTCCGGCGAAGACAACCGCAACGTCGCTCGCATGGCAACGCTGCTTTCCGGGTTGGACCCGTCGGTGCCGGCCATCACCCTCAACCGCCTTTGCGCATCCGGGTTGGATGCGGTGATCTACGCCGCGGCGAAAATCCGCAGCGGTCTTAGCGAACTGGTTTTGGCCGGCGGTGTGGAAAGCATGAGCCGCGCACCCTATGTGCTGAGCAAGGGCGAAACGCCGTTCGACAAAGGCGTGAAGCTGTATGACACCACGTTGGGATGGCGCTTCGTCAATCCGCGGCTGGCGGAGCGCTACGGCAGCGACCCGCTGGGCATCACGGCGGAAAACGTGGCCCAACGGCAACATATCTCACGCGAGGAACAGGATCTGTTCGCGCTGGGCTCGCAGCAAAAGGCCCGCCGGGCGATCGACAGCGGCCGGCTGGCGCGGGAAATCACGCCCGTGGACGTGCCGGCGGATCGTAAAAACACCCGCACATTCGCGCAGGATGAATTTCCCCGGCTCAGCACGTTGCAACAGCTGCAGGCGCTGAAACCGGCGTTCTCCGCCGGCGGTTCGGTCACGGCGGGCAACGCTTCCGGCATCAACGACGGCGCCGCCGCGCTGCTATTGGCTTCCGGTCGCTACGTGAAACGCCAGGGCTGGCAACCGCTGGCGGAGATCGGCGACAGCGCGGCCGCCGGCGTTGAACCGGCGCTGATGGGGCTGGGGCCGATCGCCTCCACCGAGCGCTTACTGCAGCGCGGCGGGTTCACCTTGAACGACTTCGACATCATCGAGATTAACGAAGCGTTCGCCTCACAGGTTCTGGCGGCGCTGAAACACTGGCGCATCGACGCCAACGACGCGCGGGTCAACCCGAACGGCGGCGCCATCGCGCTCGGTCATCCGCTGGGGATGTCCGGTGCGCGCCTGGTGCTGTCGGCGGCGCTGGAATTACGCGACCGACAAGCAAGCAACGCATTGGTGACGATGTGCGTCGGCGTCGGTCAAGGCCTGTCATTAAACCTTAAAGCCGTTTAACACAAGGAACATACGATGAGCGTACTGAACATTCTTGAAGAAAAGCTGGCGGAAACCAAAAAACAGGGGCGTTTTCGCGAGTTTCTCAACCTTGAACGCGGCGTGCAGGACAAACCCTGGGCCACCAGCCACGGGCACCACGGCGAGCGCCGTCTCAACGTCTGGTGCTCGAACGACTATCTGGCAATGAGCCACCACCCCAAAGTGCTGCTGGCCACCACCGACGCGGTTAACCGGGTCGGGCTGGGCACCTGCGGCGCCCGCAGCATTTCCGGCACCTCGGTCTACCACAGCGAGCTGGAAACGCTGCTGGCCAGCGCCTACGGCAAAGAGTCGGCGCTGCTGTTCACCACCGGTTTCGGCGCCAACGACGCCACCTTATCCACCCTGTGCGACGCCATTCCCGATCTGATCGTGTTCTCCGACGAACTGAATCACGCCTCGATGATTTACGGGATTCGCTACAGTAAAGCGGAGAAAAAAATCTTCCGCCACAATGATGTAGCACACCTCGCCGAGCTGCTGCAGGCCGCCGATCCGGCGCGGCCAAAGCTGATTGCCTTCGAGTCGCTGTATTCCATGGACGGTGACTTTGCCCCCCTGGCGCAGATCGTGGCGCTGGCGGAACAGTATCAGGCGCTGACCTATCTCGACGAAATTCATTCGGCCGGCGTGTATGGCGAACGGGGATTGGGCTATGCCGAACAGCTGGGCCTGTTGGATAAAATCACTATTATCCAAGGCGGATTCGGCAAGTCTTACGGTGCGGCGGGTGGCTATATCGCCGCGCCCCGCTCGGTGGTGGAGGCAGTGCGCAGTTGGGCCCCAGCATTCGTCTTCAGCACCTCGTCACCGGCGCCGGTGGTGGCCGCCGCGTTGGCCAGTTTTAGATACAACCTCGAGCATGACACCCAGCGCAAGCACCTGCTGGCGATCGTCGATCACCTGAAAACCGGCCTGCGCGCCGCCGGCATCCCGCTGGTGTCGGCAGACAGCCATATCCTGCCGCTGCTGGTCGGCGATCCGCACCGCAACAAACACATCAGTAAAGTGCTGCTCGATGAGCATGATATTTACGTGCAACCGGTCAATGCCCCGACGGTGCCCGCAGGCAGCGAGCGACTGCGGGTAACGCCGACCTCGGCACATTCCCATGCCGACGTGGAGACCTTCCTGGCGGCACTAGGCCGGGTCTGGGCAGCGAACGATCTGCGGAGGGCAGGATGAAGTTAGCGGATTATAACGGCCATCTGATCACGCTCTGCCTGATGGCGACCGGTACCTTCGCCATCGGCACCGACGCTTTTATCGTCGCCGGCGTACTCAGCGATATTTCCGACACCTTTGCCGTCAGCCCCGCGCAAGCGGGGCAGTTGATATCGGTATTCGCGCTGGCCTATATGCTGTTCGCCCCCCTCACCGCCTGGCTGCTGGGCAACGTCAACCGCAAGCATATCCTGCAGTTGGCGCTGGTGCTGTTCATCGCCGGCAACCTGGCCTGCGCCTGGGCCACCAGCTATCTGCAGATCGCGTTCGGCAGAGTGCTGGCGGCATTGGGGGCGGCCTGTTACACGCCGCAGGCCGCCGCCGCCGCGGTGGAGCTGGTGGCGGAAAAACGCCGCGGCCTGGCTATTTCCATCGTCTATGGCGGCATGACGTTGGCTATTGCGCTCGGCATTCCGTTCGGTACCTTTCTCGCCAAACTGATCGGCTGGCGTGAAATCTTTCTGTTCATCGCCCTGCTGGGGGCGATTGCGCTGCTGGGCCTGTCGTTGGCGCTGCGCGCCATTGCGCCATCGGGCAAGCATTCGCTGAAAGAGCGGCTCGCCCCGCTGCGGCAAAAGGCGGTGCTGACTACGCTGCTGATCACCTTTTTTGCCGTTTGCTCGGAACACATCGTCTACAGCTACGTCAGCGTGTTGCTGAAAAACACCCAGTTCGGCCCTGAGGCGATCCTGCCCCTCGCGCTGCTGGTGTTCGGCATTGGCGCGGTGATCGGCAATTTTGCCTCCGGCGCGTTAACCGATGCCCTCGGCAGCAAGTTCGTGCTGCTGTTTTCCGTGGCGATCCAGACGCTGTCTCTGTTTTTGCTGGCCTTTTATGTCACCTCGCCCTGGTGGGTACTGGCCATCTTCCTCGTCTGGGGCATTACCGGCTGGATGTACCTGGTGCCGATCCAACATCACCTGTTGTCGCTATCGAAACGCTTTGGCGCGCTGACCGTGTCGCTCAACAGCTCGGTGTTGTACGCCGGCATCGCGGCGGGCGGGATGCTGGGCGGCCTGACGCTCTACGCGCTGCCGGCCTATTACCTGCCGCTGTTTTCGCTGCCGCTCGGCGCCATCGCCCTGCTGCTGACGCTGTTGTTTTTCCGGGGAGAAGCCAGCGATGAGTGAAGTTCTTCCGGTGCTTTATGAGCGCCATGGCGCGCAGGTTGCGGTCATCACCCTTAATCGGCAGGAAAAAAAGAACGCCATCAACCTGCAGATGGCCGAGTTGATCCGCACCTACCTGCGGCAGGCGGATAACGATGACTCGGTGCGAGCGATCGTGCTGGCCGGCCAACCGGCGGTATTTTCCGCCGGCATGGATATCAACGCCTTTCATCAGGGTGAACTGCCCATCGTCACGCCGGAGGGGTTTGGCGGGCTGATCCATGCACAGATTGCCAAGGTGATCATCGCCGCCGTTGACGGCATCGCGTACGGAGGCGGATTTGAGCTGGCGCTGGCGTGCGATCTGATCGTCGCCGGCCAGAACGCACGCTTCAGCTTCCCCGAAACCGGGCTCGGGTTAGTCGCCGCACAAGGTGGGTGCGCGCGCTTGCCGACGCGTATCTCCCCCTATGTCGCGCTCGACTGGCTGCTGACCGGCAGAACCGTCGGCGCACAGGAGGCGCTGTCACACGGCGCCATTTCCCGTATCAGCGAGGGGACGGCCCGGGAAGAAGCGCTGCGCATCGCCGAACAGATCGCCGGAAAAGATCTTGCTGCCAGCCAAGCGGTGAAGGCCATCGTGCGCCAGGGGCTGGCACGGCAAGAAGCCCCCTCATTCGATTTTCAACAAGGCCCGGTCGAGCGCCTGCGTCAGGCCGCCGCCCGCCGATAATGCCCCTGCCGGTTCGTCTGAACCGGCATTTCCCGTTTGTCCTCCACCGCTCATTTTACGCAGCCCGCTTCTCGGCGCTGGGTTACACTGCCGGTAGTCCTAATGCGCTGATAAGGAAAAATAATGCGCCTTTTGCCTCTGCAGACCCCCAGACTGATCCTGCGCCCGTTCACGGCCGACGATCTGCCCCACTTTACCGCCTACCGCAGTCACCCTGACGTGGCGCGCTATCAAAGCTGGAGCGACTACAGCGCCACCGATGCGCAGGCCTTTTTCGAACGGCAACGGCAGCTCGCGTTCAACCGTGACGACAGCTGGTTCCAGCTGGCGGTTGAGCGCCGTGAGGACGGCGCGTTGCTCGGCGATGTCGCGGTGCATTTCTTCGATGAGGGGCGCCAGGCTGAACTGGGCGTGACCTTCGCGCCCAGCCACCAGCGGCAAGGGCTGGCGCGCGAGGCGCTGAGCGCCGTCATCGCTCTGCTGTTCGGGCCGCTGGCGAAGCACCGTATTACTGCGGTGGTGGACACGCGTAATCTTGGCGCCGCCACGCTGTTCGGCAAGTTGGGTTTTCGCCGCGAGGCCTATTGGCGGCAAAACGTGTTTTTCAAAGGCGCATGGGGTGACGAATTCGGCTTTGCCCTGCTGCAAAGCGAATGGCGGGAGAATGCAAGGCATGACGCTGCTGAATAAATACCTTGGGCAATACCAGTTCTCGGAACGGCATGCGATCGCCATCGCCGCGCCGCAGGCGCGGATCCTGGCGGCCGTGGCCGCCTACGATCCCAAGCACGATCGTTTCTTCCGCAGCATGATAGCGCTGCGCGAATTGCCCGCGCGGCTGATGCCACGCGATAAGCCCAGCCCGCCGCCGTTTGGCCTGCATAACTTTTGCCTGCTTGAGCAAGATGACAGCGCGTTGGTCTATGGCCTGATCGGCCGCTTTTGGCAGGCTGAATACGGTCTGGAGCAGGTCGCTGACGGGGCGGGCTTTCTCGCCTTCGCTCAGCCCGGCGTTGCCAAACTGGCGCTGGGGTATGCCGCGAGCCCGCTGGAGGGCGGGCGCTGCCGCCTGGTAACGGAAACGCGCATCTTCTGCCCCGACAGCGCCAGCCGGCGGCGGTTTACCCCCTACTGGTATGCGATTCGCCTGGTGAGTGGGTTGATAAGGCGCCGCATGCTGCGCGCCATTAAAACCGCCAGCGAAAAGCAGACGGCGAATCATTCACCTGATTGATTAATTTAAGAGCATTCCTAGAGAATGAAAATCATTATCAGCCTATTTTTTAATCACAACAAGATAGTGTTGAGAAGCCATTAACCCCGCCCCCTGCGGGGATTTTTTCGCCTATTTATCGCCTGTTTCAGGAAACACCTGCATAAACAAGAAGGTGCAAGGCTTGCGCTGATACTGATTGATCTGCGGCACCAGCCGGGTGAAATGCTCGGTCTGACAATGCACGTCCAGGGCGGCGCGGTCCGGCCAGCTTTCGATAAAAATAAAGTGCCCGGGATCCTGCTGGTCGATGCACAGTTCATAACTGATGCACAGCGGCTCTTGACGGGTTTTCGCCACCAGCTCGCGATACCATGGCATAACGGTGTCAATGTGTTCCGGATGGATAAAATCTTCAGCGATGACCTTCAGCATGTTGCGCTCCTGCATTCTGTTTTGCCGTGCTTCACCTTATCGTCCTCACTCCCGAGATGAAAGCGCCCTACTCCAGGTCTATCACCGGGTTGCCAATTCGGTGATAACGCACACAGATCTCGATCAAAACGCTTGAACGCGCCATAGCCCTGTGTGAACGTTTGATTAACAAAAAAGCAACACACCATTCACTATGGTGATGTCTGCATCAACCTGCCGACCCGATACGCGGCATTTTTTTCGCCCTTAAAGGCCTGACCATTAGTCCTTTAGACCTTTATATCTCACGAAGAAAATCCGCTGTGACCGTCGTGTTGAGGGCAACGGCGCCAGGACGGTCCTTATGACCGACGCTTGTCATTCTCAGAAGAGAGGTTATCGCCAGTGAATCACGCCACCTATGCCGTTCCAGCGCTCAACGCCGCCATCCGCAAAACCTGGCGCAGACTGGTGCCCTTGATGTTCGCCATGTACTTCATCGCGTTTATCGACAGGGTTAACGTCGGCTTTGCCAAGGACGCGATGGCTATCGACATCGCGCTGTCGCAATCCGCCTTCGCATTGGGCGCCGGGATATTTTTTGCCGCCTATGCGCTGTTCGGCATCCCGGCCAATCTGCTGATGAACCGCTGGGGCGCCAAACGCTGGCTTAGCGCCACCACCGCACTGTGGGGGGCGCTGTCGGCCTGTACCGGGCTGGTGACCAACGAACAGCAATTTATCATCCTGCGGTTTCTGCTGGGGATCGCCGAAGCCGGCTTTTACCCTGGCATCCTGTTGCTGGCGTCGATCTATTTTCCCAATAAGGTGCGCGCCTCGGTCATTGGCATTTTCGTGCTCGGCGTGCCGGCGGCCCTGACGCTCGGCTCACCGCTGTCGGGGGCATTGCTGGAGATGCACGGCGTGTTGGGTAAACCCGGCTGGTTCTGGATGTTCGTGCTGGAAGGGCTGCCGGCCGTCGCCCTCGGCGTCTTCGCCTTTTTCTATCTCGACGATAACCCTCGGCAGGCTCGCTTTTTGACCGAGGAAGAACGCACGGCATTGGTCACACAGTTGGCTGACGAACAGCAGCAGACCGAAACCAGCAGCGTCAAAGCGGCAATGAGAAGCGGCACCGTTTGGCATCTGGCGTTGATCTACGGCACCCTGCAAATCGGCGTGTACGGCCTGATGTTTTTCCTGCCGTCGCAGGTCGCCTCGCTGATGGGCACCCATCTCGGTTTCAAGGCCTCGCTGGTGGCCGCCATTCCCTGGGCGTTCTCCGCGCTGGGCGTCTATTTCCTGCCGCGCTATGCCGACAGAAAAACCGCCAGAAGATTACCGATCGCCGTGGGGTGCATGGTCGCGGCAGCGCTGGGGTTGGTCGTTTCTTCCTATGCCGGCCCTCTGCTCGCTATCGTCGCCCTGAGCTGCTGCGCAGTCAGTTTCCTGGCGGTACAGCCGATTTTCTGGACGTTTCCCGCGCAGGTGCTCACCGGCCCGGCGCTGGCGGCCGGCATCGGTTTTTGCACCACGCTCGGCGCCGCATTCAGCTTCTTAGCCCCGCTGATCCGCACGGAGGCGGAACAGCGTTTTCACAGCCCGCATGCCGGGCCGCTGGTGCTGGCCGCCTTTTCACTGCTGTGCGCCACGCTGTTGTGGGCGCTCAGAAACCGGCGCGCCGACGTGAGCAAGCAAGACGCAGAGATTGCCGGATAGCGGCGCGTTATTTAGCCATTATTGAACCTGCGGATGGGACACTGGCACTCAGCCCTCTCCCCCGCAGGTATTAAATGGATGAATTGACGCACATTATCGCTAAATACAGCCCGGAACCGGAGATGTTGCTGCTGCTGATTTTCCTGTTCGCGCTGGGAAAATCCGTGATCGTGGTGTCTTCCGCCTTGCCGCCCGCCTCGGTGACGCTGCTGGTAGGCATCCTTGCAGGCAAACACACGCTGCCCCTCGGTGCCGTTTGGGCGGCCATCGCCCTCGGCGCCACGTTGGGATCGATCTTGTCGTTCCACGGCGGCGCGCTGCTGTGCCGCCACGATCTTGGCCGCCGGCTGCCGGCACGCTTTCACACTCCGCTGCACAAAGCGCAACGTTCCTTGCAAAAGCGCGGGCTACCGCTGCTGTTCGCCTCGCGTTTCCTGGCGGTGATGCGCTACACCATGCCGCTGATGGCCGGCATGCTGCAACTGCCGGCGAGGCACGTCTATGCCACCGCCGCGCTCTCAGCCGCCGTTTGGGCACTCCTCTTGATGTCGGCCGCGCATTTATTCCCCGCTTCTTGACCTGAAAGATTCTTGGGCAAATGCCCCATCCCTGCGCCGACGTTGCGCCAGCGCACAGCCTCCCTTGCCGTATAAAGTACGGTGCAACATCGCAGTTTGCGCCAGATCACCTTTCTGAACATCAGTCGAAAAATGCGAATTTTTTTGCAGAATGCGCGCTTAAAACGGCGCCATGAGGGAAAAAACAGAGAAAAGTCTGTGCGTAACACGCTGATTTGGTTGGTGGGTCGTACAGGGTTCGAACCTGTGACCAATTGATTAAGAGTCAACTGCTCTACCGACTGAGCTAACGACCCAACGCGATAAATTGTCCTCCTCGCCAGTGCCGCTGTCAAACGCTTCCACTCATTACTTTTTCTCATGCGAGTTTTACAACTCTTTGTTTAATCAACGAGATAAGCCGCATAAGGTCTGTTAATCCCACCTTTTGAAGAGTAATCTTCCGCTCCCTGAACGTCCGATTTGCCTCCTCCGTGTAAAGATTGATCGACTTTTATCCCACGTATAAATGTTGTAAACATGTTGCACAAAGGTGGCGTTATTGCACTACCTTACTAAAGCCGGACCAACCGGATAAATGTATAAAAAAGAGCCACTTCAGAGCTCACGACTTCACTAATGACAGGTAAAACAGGACATCATCAGATGGTAGATCACTCTAAAATAGCGACTGACGCGACGCCCGCTTCAGAAGATCATCTACGGCGAAACCTTACTAACCGACATATTCAACTGATCGCCATCGGCGGCGCCATCGGCACCGGTCTGTTTATGGGCTCCGGTAAAACCATCAGCCTGGCCGGCCCTTCGATCATCTTCGTGTACATGATCATCGGCTTTATGCTGTTCTTCGTGATGCGCGCCATGGGTGAGCTGCTGCTGTCTAACCTGGAATACAAATCGTTCAGCGATTTCGCCGCGGATCTGCTCGGCCCGTGGGCGGGTTTCTTCACCGGCTGGACCTACTGGTTCTGCTGGGTGGTCACCGGCATCGCCGACGTTGTGGCGATCACAGCCTACGCCCAGTTCTGGTTCCCCGGACTGTCACAGTGGATTGCTTCACTGCTGTGCGTGCTGTTGCTGCTCGGCCTTAATCTGGCGACGGTGAAAATGTTCGGCGAAATGGAGTTTTGGTTTGCGATGATCAAAATCGTCGCCATCGTCGGGCTGATCGTCGCCGGGCTGGTGATGATCGCCATGCAGTTCCAATCGCCGACCGGCACCGTGGCCTCATTCACCCATCTGTGGAATGACGGCGGCATGTTCCCGAAAGGCATCAGCGGTTTCTTCGCCGGCTTCCAGATCGCAGTATTCGCCTTCGTCGGCATTGAGCTGGTGGGCACTACCGCCGCGGAAACCAAGGATCCGGAGAAGTCATTGCCGCGCGCCATCAACTCGATTCCGATCCGCATCATCATGTTCTACGTGTTCGCTCTGATCGTCATCATGTCGGTGACGCCGTGGAACTCCGTGGTGCCGGACAAGAGCCCGTTCGTTGAACTGTTCGTGCTGATTGGCCTGCCGGCCGCGGCCAGCGTGATCAACTTCGTGGTGCTAACCTCCGCCGCCTCCTCCGCCAACAGTGGGGTGTTCTCCACCAGCCGCATGCTGTTCGGGCTGGCGCAGGAAGGCGACGCGCCGAAATCGTTCGCCAACCTGTCCAAGCGCGCGGTGCCGGCCAACGGCCTCACCTTCTCCTGCATCTGCCTGCTGGGCGGCGTGGTGCTGATTTACCTGATCCCGAACGTGATGACGGTCTTCACCCTGGTGACCACCGTATCGGCGATTCTGTTCATGTTCGTCTGGACCATCATCCTGTGCTCGTATCTGGTTTACCGCAAACAGCGCCCGGCGCTGCACCAGAAATCGATCTACAAGATGCCTGCCGGCAAGCTGATGTGCTGGGTATGCATGGCGTTCTTCGTGTTCGTGCTGGTGCTGCTGTCGCTGCGCGAAGACACCCGCCAGGCACTGATCGTCACCCCGCTGTGGTTCATCGTGCTCGGCCTGTCTTACGTGTTCTTGCGCAAGAAGAAAACCGCGTGATGCAAAAAGGGGCGGATCTCTCCGCCCCTTTCTTTCTACGCCTCTGCGCTAATCCGCTTCCGTCGCCACCGCTGCTTTCCCCTTGCGCCGTATGCGCAGCTCGCTGACTACCACCCCAATCACGATCAACGCGCCCCCCAACAACGCCACGCCCGGTAAACGTTCACCGGCGAGCCGCCCGACAATGCCCGCCCAGACCGGTTCGCCGGCGTAAATCACCGTGGCCCGCGTCGGCGAAACGCTGCGCTGCGCCCAGTTCATAGTCAGCTGAATCAAGGCGCTGGCCAGCCCCAGCCCAATGGCGCTGTACAGCAGGTAATCCGAATACGGCGGCGGCGACTCGCCGGTCGGCGCCATCATCAAAAAGGAGGCCAGTGAGGCGGTCGCCAGCTGCACAATGGTCACCCGGCGGATATTCACCTTGCCGGCAAAGGCACCGATCAGAATGATCTCTGCCGCCATGCCCAGCGTGCCGGCCAGCGTCAGCATTTCGCCAAGGCTCAGCGTCATGTCCGTGCTGCTCGGTGCCGCCAGCAGCATCAGGCCGGTAAAGGCCAGCAGAATACCGATCCACGACATGATGCCGGGGAACCGCCCCAGTACCAGCCATTGCAATAGCGGCACGATCGGCACGTACATGGCGGTGATGAACGCCGATTGGCTGCTGGTAATCGTCTGCAGACCGACGGTTTGCATGCTGTAGCCGAACATGATCGCCAGCCCGATCAGTACGCCCGCCTTCAGTTCATACAGGGTCAGGTCGCGCAGCACGCGCAGCGAAAACAGCGTCAACGCCAGCGTGGCGGTGGCGAAACGCAGACCGACGAAAAAGAACGGCCCGCTGACTTGCATCGCGTGATGCACCGCCAAAAAGGTGCCGCCCCAGATCATGGTGATGAAAATCAACACCGCTTCCGGCAACCTGATTTGCGGAACCACGGCGGAAATAAAGGATTTTTTTGCTGCTGACACCGGCTTGCCCTTCCTGCTGAGTGCAATATAATGCACAGATCCTGCCAGTATGAGATAAAGTCCGGCGATGAGCAATACGGCGCATAACGCGAAAACCGATCCCCCCAAGGTGCTGCAGTACCTGAGCAGCAATCTGCGCGGCTACCGCCAACAGGCGGGCCTGAGCCAGATGGCGCTGGCCGAACTTTCCGGCGTCAGCCGCCGCATGCTGGCGGGCATCGAGGCCGGCGATCGCAACGTCAGCCTGGCGGTGCTCGACAAGATCGCCGCTGCCCTGAAGATTTCGTTCACCGATCTGATCCAGGCGCCGGAAGCGCGCGGCGACCATCTGGTGGGGGAACTGGCCTGGCAAGGCGCGCAACCGGGCAGCCAGGCGCTGTTCGCCGCCAGCGTGCCGGCGCGCCAACGGGCCGAGCTGTGGGAATGGACGCTGATGCCGGGCGAGCGCTATGACTCGGCGCCGGACGCCGAAGGCTGGAGCGAGATGATCTACGTGATTGCCGGTACCCTGACGCTGGAGTTGGAACAAGGCACGCTGACGCTCAGCGCGGGCGCCGCACAAACCTTCAACAGCGATCAACGCTACGCCTACGCCAACCACGGCGATCTCCCGCTGCGCTTTATCCGCAACGTCGCCTTCTGACTGCTCGCCAGCCCGCGCCGGCGGCGGATGTCATTTCGCTGTCGCGCCCCTGTCGTGCCCCTGTCGTGGCGCCGCTCCCCCGCGCCTCCTACACTGGATGACAGTGACAGCGAACTCGGGAGTGCACCATGCAAAAGTACCGCATCAGACCATTACGCCTTGAAAAAGGCTGGTCGCAGGAGCAGTTGGCGACCGTCGCCGGCCTCAGCACCCGCACCGTACAGCGGATTGAAAACGGCGAACAGGCCAGCCTGGAAACCTTGACCGCGATCGCCGCCGCGCTGGGCGTGCAGGTCAGCGATCTCAACGCGCCGCCGCAGGCACCGCAGGAGGAGACACCTGAGGCGCAGCGCCTTCGTCGCCAGGTTGCGGCAGAGGGCAAACTGCTGAGCATGGCGGTGCGTTTCGCCGTCATCGGCGCGATATTGCTCGCTGTCAACGTCTTTACCCACCCGCACTATCTCTGGTCGCTGTGGGCGATCGGCGGCATGAGCCTCGCGCTGGTCATGCGGGCGGTGCGCACTCTGCTGCTGCGCAACGTCTTCAGCCGCTGGCAGGAACAGCGGCTGGCGCAAAAACTCAGGCGTCTGCCGTGAGCGTTAGCCACTCGGCCAGCCGAGCCAGTGCGCTGCCCGGTACGATAGGCTGCGGCGACAGCAGGTAATAGCCGCTGCCGTCGGGCATAAAACCGAACGGCGCGCTCAACAAGCCGGCGGCCAGATCGTCTCGCACTTGCAGCCACGGGCCCATCGCAATGCCAAGACCGGCGACCGCCGCCTGCAGGCTGAAATAGAAATGATCAAAGCGCTGCTCTGGATGCCCCACCAAGGCCATCCCCTGTTGCTGCGCCCAATGCCACCAGGCATCCGGCCGGGTGGCGGCATGCAGCAGCTTCGCGCCGGGCCGCAAACCCCGCAGGCTGCCCTCAGCGATCGTCATCCTTGCCAATGCCCCGGGTTGGCACACCGGCCCAACCTTTTCACTGAACAGCGCCAGGCTATGCACCTGCTTTCCCCAATCGAAGTCATTGCGCCTGATCGCCGCCGTAATGCCGTCATGGAACGAAAACGGCCCGCCGCCGGCCACCAGCTGTAAGTTGATGTCCGGGTGCGCCTGTTGAAAAGCCGGCAGACGCGGGATCAGCCAACGCATCAATAAGGTCGGTTCACAAGACAAGACCAGCGGCGCGTCGAGCGCCTGCTGACGCAGTTCCAGCGCGGTATGATCCAGAATGCCGAAGGCCTGCTGCGTCGCCTGAAACAGCTTGCGCCCCGCCGCCGTGAGCAGTACCCGCCGATGGCGGCGCTCAAACAACGCCACGCCCAGTTCCTCTTCCAGCGCCCGCACCGCCCGGCTGACGGCGCCATGCGTCAAATTCAGCCCCTGCGCCGCCTGCGTAAAACTTTCCAGCCGCGCGGCGGCCTCGAAGCAGCGCAGTCCGCCCAACGGCAACGGCCTGCCGGTTTTGCGTGAGTTTTTCTCACCGATATTGTCACTATTCATCGTTTGTCACCGAGAAAAATTACTCTTATAAATCAGTCACTCTATTGTTAAACATCGCAAGGATAACTATGACTGAACTCATCGCTGTCGTCACCATTACTTTACTCGCCGTGATAAGCCCAGGGCCGGACTTCGCCATGGTCTCGCGCAACAGTCTGCTGCTCTCACGCCGCGCCGGCATATTGACCGCCTGTGGCATCGGCGCCGGCGTACTGGTTCATGTCAGCTATACGCTGATTGGCGTCGGCGTGTTGATTCAACAATCGCCCTGGTTGTTTAACCTGCTCAAAGGCATCGGCGCCGCTTATCTGATCTATCTCGGCTTTACGCTGCTGCGCAACGCGGCGCATCAGGATGCCACGCCCAGCACCGCGTCGGCCGCCATCAGCGATTTCGGCGCGCTGAAAACCGGCTTTTTCACCAACGCGTTAAACCCGAAAACCACCATTTTCATCGTCAGCCTATTCATGCAGGTCGTCTCTCCGCACACCCCGCTCGGTGTACAAATCGGCTATGGCCTCTTTATTGCCGCCGTCCATGTGTTCTGGTTCGCTGCCGTTGCGTTGCTGTTTTCCGCGCCTGGCGTCAATGCGCGCTTTTTGCGTTTACGCCGCGGCATCGACCGCACCTTTGGCGGGCTGCTGATTGTCTTTGGCGCCCTGTTGGCGATCGCCGGCATCAGGTAACGCCACGACGCCAAGTTCGTCATTCGCTTCTATGCTTATCAGGGGTTTTTGTTAATCATCTGAGCGGGAGTATGAAACATGACGAAACTGTTGGTGCTTTATTACTCAATGTACGGCCATATCGAACGCCTGGCGCAGGCGGTGGCTGAAGGGGCGAACCGTGTCAACGACGTGGACGTGACGATTAAACGCGTGCCGGAAACCATGACGCCGGAGGCCTTCGCCAAAGCCGGGGGCAAGCAACACCAGCAGGCGCCGGTCGCCAGCCCGCAAGAACTGGCGGACTATGACGGCATTATCTTCGGCACGCCAACCCGCTTCGGCAATATGGCCGGGCAAATGCGCACCTTCCTCGATCAAACCGGCGGGCTGTGGGCTTCCGGCGCGCTGTACGGCAAGGTAGGCAGCGTCTTCTCCTCCACCGGCACCGGCGGCGGCCAGGAACACACCATCAGTTCGACCTGGACCACGCTGGCGCACCACGGTTTCATCATCGTACCGATCGGCTATGCGACGCAGGAGCTGTTTGACGTTTCGCAGGTGCGCGGCGGCACCCCGTATGGCGCCACCACCATCGCCGGCGCCGACGGTTCGCGGCAGCCGAGTAACGAAGAGCTGACCATTGCCCGTTATCAGGGCGAACACGTGGCTAAAATCACCGCCAAGCTGAAAAGTTAAGCACCCTCCAGCCCCCGTGATCCAAAGGGCCGCGCATTCGCACGGCCCCATCTTGTTGCCAACCCGCCGCAAGGTTAGAATGCCCCTCCCCCGGCCATTCAGCGTCTGAAGGCCAGGCCCGAATTCGTTCTGCCCGTCGCTCATCCGCTTTCAGCCCGAGGACGGGCGTTCTGTTTTTTGCGCACAGCGAAGGGAATAAGTCAGTGTCTAAAGATTTTGATGAACTAATAAGAGACATGGATCTTATTATTGAAAATGTAGACAGCTTCAAGGCTCTGGCTCCGCGCGCGCCCGAGCCGGCTCCGGCCCCGCCGCCGCCGGTTCATCACTACGACTCGTTCTGCGAAAACATCGCGCTGAAAGTCGTCTTGAAGGTGCTGCTGTCTTCGGTGGACAAGATAGTCAAAGTACAGATCGCCAACAAGGTCGAGCAGGAAATCGCGCAGATCGAACAGCAGGTGGTGCGCGCCGGCGGCGGTCCGGTATCACCGGACGATCTGGCGCAGATGACGCATTACGTTCGCCGCACGGTCAACGACCTGCTGGAGTAATCCTCCCCCCTTTGGAACGGCGTCTGTTGGACGCCGTTTTCATTTCTGCCGCATTTCACGTGCGGCTTGGCTGTACCATGACTGACACATTCACAACATGAATATGTTGCATTGTTGTATTCGTTTCACTGCGATAAGTTTAATTTACTGTAAATATATACAGTGTTTTTTAACTTATTGAGGATATGAATATGCGCTTTAACAACAAGATGTTGGCCCTGGCCGCCCTGCTGTTCGCCGCACAGGCGTCGGCCGACACGCTCGAATCCATCGACAACTGCGCGGTCGGCTGCCCGACCGGTGGCAGCAGCAACGTGTCTATCGTGCGTCATGCTTATACGTTGAACAACAACAGCACCACCAAGTTCGCCAACTGGGTGGCCTATCACATCACCAAAGACACACCGGCCAGCGGCAAGACGCGCAACTGGAAAACCGATCCGGCGCTCAACCCGGCGGACACGTTAGCGCCCGCCGATTACACCGGCGCCAATGCGGCGCTGAAGGTCGATCGCGGTCATCAGGCGCCGCTGGCTTCGCTGGCGGGCGTTTCCGACTGGGAATCGCTGAACTACCTGTCCAACATCACGCCGCAAAAGTCCGATCTTAACCAGGGCGCCTGGGCGCGGCTGGAAGATCAGGAACGCAAGCTGATCGATCGCGCCGATATCTCCTCGGTCTATACCGTGACCGGGCCGCTGTATGAACGCGATATGGGCAAACTGCCGGGCACCCAGAAAGCGCATACCATCCCCAGCGCCTACTGGAAGGTGATTTTCATCAACAACAGCCCGGCGGTGAACCACTATGCCGCCTTCCTGTTCGATCAGAACACGCCGAAGGGCGCCGATTTCTGCCAGTTCCGCGTGACGGTGGACGAGATCGAGAAGCGTACCGGCCTGATCATCTGGGCCGGTCTGCCGGACGACGTGCAGGCTTCGCTGAAGAGCAAGCCCGGCGTCCTGCCGGAGTTGATGGGCTGCAAAAACTGACGAAAAAACCCGCCGAGGCGGGTTTATTTTTCATACGGGCGCCGGCGGTTTATTCCGTCAGCGCCTTTTGCGCGGCGGCCAACTCACGCTGCCGGGGCGACGCCACCGCATGATCGCGCGCCAACAGCGTGTACACCGTCGGCAGCACGAACAGGGTAAACAGCGTGCCCACCAGCATGCCGGAGACGATCACCAGCCCCAGCCCGAAGCGGCTGGCGGCACCGGCGCCGCTGGCGAACAGCAGCGGGATCAAACCGAACACCATCGCCCCGGTGGTCATCAGCACCGGCCGCAGGCGAATTTGCGCCGCCTGCAAAATCGCGTCGCGCCGCGTCAGCCCCTGATGCATCTGCAGTTCGTTGGCGAACTCCACCATCAAAATACCGTGCTTGCTAATCAGCCCGATCAGGGTCACCAGCCCGACCTGGGTATAGATATTCATCGTGGCGTAACCCAACGCCAGCGGCAGCAAGGCGCCGCAGATCGACAGCGGCACGGTGATGAGGATGATCAGCGGATCTTTCAGGCTCTCGTACTGCGCCGCCAGTACCAGGTAAATGATCACCAACGCCGCCAGGAACGCGAACGCCAGCGCGCTGCCTTCCTGGGTATATTGGCGCGAATCCCCCTGCCAGTCATGGCTAAAGTCGGCCGGCAACGCATTCGCCTGCCGTTCGAGGAAGGCCACCGCTTCGCCCATCGAAACGCCGGGGGCGGGAATGGCCTGCAGGGTGGCGGCGTTCTGCTGGTTAAACTGAGTCAGCTTGTTCGGTTCGACCTTAACGGCCACCGATACTACGGTGGAGAGCGGCACCAGCGTATTGTCCTGGGTGCGGACGTACTGCCGCGCCAGCGCCTGCGGCGTCAGCCGCTGTTCGCGCAGACTTTGCGGGATCACGTCATAGGCGCGCCCGTCCATGCCGAAGCGATTGAGGTAGTTCTCCCCCACCAGCACCGCCAGCGATTCGCCGATGTCGCTCATGCGGATCCCCAGGCTGTTAGCCTTGGCGCGATCGATATGCACCTCCGCCAGCGGGTTGTTGTAGTCCAAATCGCTGTCCACCACCATAAATAGGCCGCTGTTTCTGGCGTTCTGCTTCACCTCTTCCAGGGTGCGGTACAACTGCGGGTAGTCCTGCGGCGTGCGCAGCACCATCTGCACCGGCAGCCCCCCGGTGGAACCCGGCAAGGCGGGCAGTTGGAAGGCGAAAATGCTGGTGCCTTCGACATCGTTCACCGCCCGTTGCAGATCGGCCTGCACCACCGACGCCGAGCGCTGGCGCGCCTGCCACAGCGTCAGGTTGATACCGCCAATGCCGGACGCCGTGCCGTCGCTGCCGTTGATGATCCAGCGGCTTTCGGTTTCCGGCATGCGGTTGTAGACCTCATCCAGCTTGTAAGCAAAGCGTTCGACATAGTTCAGGTTGGCGTGCTGCGGCGCCTTGATGGCGGTCAGTACGATGGCCTGATCCTCGGTCGGCGCCAGCTCGCGCTGCGGCATCAGGTACAACAGCGGCAGGCTGATCATCACCAACAGCGCCAGCGTCCCAGTCAACCAACGGTGGTGCAGCGAGAAGTCCAGCGCGCGCGCATAACGCCGCGTCAGGCCGCCGAAGAACCACTCGGCGGCGTGCGCCACGCGCCCTTCGCTCTGTTTGGCCGGCAGCAGGAGCGAGCTCATCACCGGCGACAGCGTCAGCGCCACCACGCCGGACACCACCACCGCCCCGGCCAGCGTCAGCGCGAACTCGCGAAACAGCGCGCCGGTCAGCCCGCCCATCAGGCCGATCGGCGCATAGACCGCCGCCAGCGTCAGCGTCATGGCGATCACCGGCCCCGCCACCTCGCGTGCGCCGATCATCGCCGCCGCCAGCGGCGTTTTCCCCTCTTCGATATGGCGATGTACGTTCTCCACCACCACAATGGCGTCGTCCACCACCAAACCGATCGCCAGAACCATCGCCAGCAGCGTCAGCAAATTGACGCTGAAGCCGAAGGCCAGCATCAGCCCTGCAGCGCCAAGGATCGACAGAGGAATGGTCACCACCGGGATCAACACGGTGCGCAGCGACCCCAGACACAGATAGATCACCGCCACCACGATCGCCAGCGCTTCGAGCAGGGTATGCACCACTTCATCGATCGAGGCCTGAATAAAGCGCGCGGTCTCGAACGCCAGCGCCATCTTCACGCCCGGCGGCTGCATCTTGTCGATCGCCGGCATCAGGTGACGAATGCCGTCGACGATCACCAGCGGGTTGCCGGTCGGCGTAGGGAAGACGCCGAGGAACACCGCTGGTTCGCCATCCATCAGGGCACTGGTTTCGGTGGCCGCGGCGCCTAGCTCCACGGTGCCAACGTCTTTCAAGCGCACCAGGCCGTTGCCGTCGTTGCGCACCACCAGATTGCGGAACTCTTCCACGCTGGTGAGATCGGTATTCACCCGCACGTTGGCAACCACGTACTGCCCTTTTACCTTGCCCGGCGCCGCCTGGTAGTTGTTGCGCCGCACCGCGTCGGCCACGTCGGCGGCAGTCAGGCCGCGGCCGGCCAGCCGATCGCTGTCCAGCCACAGGCGCATCGCCATTTTTTGCCCGCCAAACACTTCCACCTTGGCGACGCCGTCGATGGTGGTGAACATCGGCTCCACCACCCGCGTCAGGTATTCGCTCAGCGCCGGTGTGGACAGCGTTTTACTGGAGAAACCGACATAGGCCACGGCAGTAGCTTCACCCGCGGACCGCTCAATCACCGGATCGTAAGCCTGCTCCGGCAGCTTGTAGCGCACCTGGTTGACCTTGGCCATCACTTCGGTCAGCGCCTGGGTGGAGTCGCGGTTCAGCGCCATACGCACCGTCACCACGCTGCGCCCCTGAACCGACGAGGAAGAAAGGTAGTCAACGCCCTCGACGGACGACACCGCCTGGGCGATTGGCTGCGTGACAAAGCCCTGCATCAGCTCGGACGACGCGCCAGGATAGTCGGTGCTGATGGTAATGGTAGAGTTTTCCAGCAGCGGGTATTGGCGGATCGGCAGTTTGCTGAGCGCCAGCGCGCCGAACAGCAGGATCAGGGTGCTGACCACCAGCGCCAGCACCGGCCGGCGCACGAACAGATCGGTAAATGTCATCGGTCTCTCCTCAGGAACCGGCCGGGGCGGCGTTCAGGGTATCCTGCGCCACCGGCTCGGCCGCCATGCCGTCGCTCAGCTTGAGCTGGCCCGAAGTCACCACCCGATCGCCTTCCTGCAGGCCGCTGACTATCTCGACGCGCCCGTCGTTGCGCTCACCCACGGTGACCGAGGCGCGCTTGACCGTCATGCCCTTTTCACCCTGCTGCGCCAGAAACACGGTATCGCCGTACGCCGTATAGGTCAGTGCCGTTTCCGGCACCGTCAGCACCGCCACGCGTTGCCGCTGCGTGACGCGAATGCCCGCGTACATGCCCGCCTTCAGCAATCCCTCACGGTTGCTCAACGTCGCCTGTACCTGCACGGTGCGGGATTTGCCGATCATCGGGTCGATAGCGGTAATGGCGGCGGGGAAAGCGCGATCGGGATACGCCCCAACCTGCACCGACACCGCCTGCCCCAACGCCAGCCCGGCGCTGCTTTGTTCGTCCAGCGAGAAATTGACGCGCAGCGTATCGGCGTCCACCAGGTTCGCCACCGCCTCGGCGGCGTTGAGGTATTGCCCTTCATGCACGCGGCGAATGCCGATGGTGCCGGAGAACGGCGCTCGGACCGCCTTTTGCGCAATTTTGGCCTGCGTTTCCTGCACCGCACCGAACGCCATATCCCGCTCGGCCAGCGCGTCGTCCAGCTGTTGCCGCGCGGTAGCGTTGAGGTTCATCAGCTTGCGCATGCGCGCCAGCAAGAGATCGGCATTGCGCAATTGCGCCTGCAGGCGCACCAGCTCAGCCTGTTCAACCGCATCGTTAAGCTGCACCAGCAGTTGCCCCTGCCGCACCGGTTGGCCGGATTCGAACAGAATGCGCGTGATGCGGCCGCTGGTCTCTGCCGCCACTTCCACCTGGCTGGCCGCCTCCAGCTCGCCCACGCCGGCATAGCTGCGTGCCGCCTGCTCACGCAGGGCGGGCGCCAGCGCCACTTTAACCGGCGGATAGGCCGGTGCGCCTTCGCTTTGTCGCGCGGTGGAACGCATCGCAACGGCGGCGACGGCGAGTGCCGCCAGCAGTGCGGCAATAATGAGGTATCGTTTCATCATGTAACGGTTTCTTCCTGATTTTACAGCCAAAGCCATCCTTCCCCCGACGCAGCGCAGGGAGGTGACGAGAGATACCGGTTGCCAAGCCCGGCTGGCTGCACTATAAAACCTCAGGTTAACTTGAGGTCAAGTTGAGGAAGACAAAATGGCAAGAAATGAACCGATTGACGCCAATCGGCTATTGACCGTTGGGGAAGTGGCGAAACGCAGCGGCGTGGCGGTATCCGCGCTGCACTTTTACGAAAGCAAGGGGCTAATTCAGGCGATGCGCAACGCCGGTAACCAGCGCCGCTACACGCCGGTGGTGTTGCGCTACATCGCGGTGATCAAGATCGCGCAAAGCGCGGGCATTCCGCTGGAGGAGATCCGCGCAACGCTGGGGCGTTTTCCCACCGGCAGCAAGCTAACCGCCGAACAATGGGGAATTTTGTCCTCCTCCTGGCGCAAAACGCTGGATGAACGCATACAGCGGCTGACGGTGCTGCGCGATCATCTCGACAGCTGTATCGGCTGCGGCTGCCTGTCCCTCGCCGACTGCCCGCTGCGCAACCCAAACGATATTTGGGGCCAACAGGGTGCCGGTGCGCATATTTTCGAACGCCCGGCCGATCATGGGTGAGCAGACGCTCTCCCTGCGGGCCAACGCACCCGCCTGTGGAATAGCGATTACACTCGCTCATCCGCTGCCAAAATGAACTGATGAAAACGTTGAATCTCCAGCTTACGCATGGCGTTCATTTTATGCTGGCTGACGGTTTTCTCGGAAATACCCAACGCCTTAGCGACGCCGGTATTCGGTTTTCCCGCCAGCAGCATGGCCAACACCGAAAGCTCGCGCGGCGACAGGCTCTGCCCTTTGCAGCTCGCGGTGAACATTTTTATCGCCTCAACGAACGTCGTAAGACCGATGTTTTTTTTCAGACAGTTAAAATTCGCCAGGCGCGGCGTTTCCACGCCGGTTAAGACGATCGTATTGTCAGGCCTGTCGATAATATGCGATAAGAAATTCATAACCCGACAGATAGACGAGAAAGAGACGATGACCACTTCTGCATGACAAGACATGGCATGTAATCCACGGCGTGCAGATGAATGCAGACCAATAACTTCAACGCCCTCCAACGACTTCAAGATCTGCGATATGCCATAGAATAAATAGTAATCATCAGAAAATATAGCCACTCGCACAGGATCACCCCATTGCTATTTGTCATGGGCGCGTTTTTAACAACGCCCCCATGGCAGTCATGCCAATTAACTTTATTGGTTCGACTTACTTAAGTGAAGAACATAATGAGATCAGCAATGCAGACAGCGATGAAAGATATTTTTCATCCAAATTCATAATGCCATCTTCACTGTACTTTACGTTATTATCTAGAATTTCATGAATACTCTCGACCGCGCATACGGCATCCTTCCAAATTACACGCCGCCCGAAAGGCGAAGCGCCGAGATATTGCGCGCTTTGGCGAAAAGCAACGATAAAATCGCGCAGTATATCGAGCACAATCAATACTTCCTCCCTGCTGACACACCGCTTCATTTGCACTTTATCCAAGAAAACGCTGAGCGTGCTTTGTAAGGAAAACAGGCTCTTGAACAACCCGCCGGCGATATCCTTCGGTGTTTTCACGCTGGTTGATATGACAAAAGGGAGCTCTCCATGCTGTGAAATATATTGATAAAGCCCATTTATCGCCGTCGTCGGCTTAATATCCAAACCGCGAAGAATGACGTCAACCTCATCTTTTAGCGATTTTTCCACTTTGACACCGATCTGGATTTGTTCCGTCATACAATTCATCCTCAACATAGAGATCCGGATTAAACACCAATATTATTCAAGTAAATAATATTCGCCACCAATTACCATGTTAAGATTTTTCTTATATGTGGCAACCTGTTTTTTATTATTAAAAATAACAAAAGAATCATTTATATATAATGTTAAGCATGGCCGATGTATTAATTCCCCCACTGCTCATTGTGGTGGGGCTGTAAGGATAATAATAGGCCGCCATACCGATGGAAAATTGCGCATCCAAGGCATTGCCGGTTCCCACATGAAATAATGAAGTCGCCGCACCTGGTGCCACGCTGGAAAGCGACAGCGTGACGGGATTATTAGGCGAAGCCGTCTTGACCAGCCGGATGCCAATGCCTTTTGCCGCCTCAGGGCTTTTATCTATCAAAACCGTATTATCCGAAGCCAACAGATTATTGCTGGATAAAAACATATTGATATCCCGATCGGCCGTGCCGCCGCTTTGCCGATTCTGACAGCTGAAATTCAGTGTAAAGGGCGTCAGGCCATTTTGCGCCCCCTGAGTAATCTGCGATATCCCCAACGTCGGCAACTTCACTGCCAGGCCGGCATTGTCGAAAGTGCAGGTCGTCATCTTGGGCGCATACTTGATGGTCATCGGCTGTCCGTACATGTCGCGCTGATCGTAAGGCCAATTGAAGCCGTTGAGCAGCCAGGTCAAGATCTTCACCAACTGCTTGGCGGGCCACAAAATGATCTCCAGCAAAGACATCCCGCTCAGATCGGTCACGAACATCACGTCCTTAAGGCTAACCGTGTCGCCGGGTATCGATGTGCCCGTCTTGCTGACCAGACTGAAACGGATATTCATCGGCTGATTCAATTCCGAAGCGGAGTGCGATCCCCAACCGCTAAGCTTTTTGTTGGCGATGTCGTTGGTTATTTCCGCGCGTATCCAATATTTACCGCTGTTGAATCCCAGAATGGTCGCCTTCGTGCTGTCGGTTGACAGGATACGCGTATAGCCGAATTCGCTGCTCGAGGTTGAACAGCTAAATGAACCGCTGTATTGCGTATAAAAACTGCCTTCCCAGACCGGTGTCTTATCGCTGAGCTTATCCGACAAATCGACGTAGATCGGCGGCGCATATTGGATGCCATTGCCGTAGCATGAAGCGTAACTGTAACCGCTGAACAATAGGGACAGCGTCAGTGCGAGTATCCTGAGCATGGTGTAATTATCCTTTATCGACATGTGTTGGCTGCGCTGTCCATCGATATTTTCGGGCGTTCAATCTTGCAGACACCGTCATTCAGCCTGACTTCCAGCGACGTTGGCTGCTGTTCAACCCGTAGATACAGGACGCTGGCCTGCCCGACGAAGCCAATGGCATTCCCACTTTGATCCGCCACCTCCGCACCAAATGGCAGGGGTTTATTGCCGCGCTTAAAGGCGCGCAGCGTATAAGGCCGACGCTGATCGGTTTCAAATCTCAAATAGTTGACGGCGCCGGCATAGGGCACACTGTTGGCGATATTGCCGACGATCTCGGCGCCGGAGCTGTTGCCGGTATCCGACAATGTCACGGAGTTTTGCCGGTAAGGCGTGGCGTAAGGCACCAAAGCCAGCCCTTCGTCGTTAGTGACGATGCTCTCGTCGCCGTTCACCATCAGCCCTTTGGCCTTGGGCGCGTCCACCACCATCATGGTGTTGCCCATTTCGTTGGACGCTAGCAAATGCCAAGGGATCGCCACCAGGCTGCCGCGGGCACTCATGCCCAACTGTCGATAGTCTGATGATTCACTGTAGGAGCCGCCGACAGTCGTCGCGTTGGCGCGATAGGCGGCATTCACGCTCGCCATGCTGTTGCCGCCGCTTTGGTTGCTGCCGGCAAGCGCATAACTCAGACGGTTTGATTCCAGCGCATTGCCGCTCAGGCTCAGCGAGCTTTGCTGATAGTGCGAATCGGTGGCGGATAAGCTGGTGCTGAGATAGGCATTGTTGTCGAACATCGACAGCGGCACGCTCAGAGAGAGATAAAACCGCGTCTCTTCTTTGCGATCGGAATTTCTCACGCGACTCGCGGAAATGTTGTAACTGACGCGCGAGAAGGCGTTTGAATACCCGAGCTGGTATTCCCGGCTTTTATTCGTATCCGACCAATAATCGCGTTGGGTGCCGGAGAAATAGAGCGTGCCCCACCCGTCTGCGAGCCTCTGGTTCAGGTTCAAATTGAAGGTATTGCGTGGACGAGCGGCGCGAACGGCGTCCCAGGTATTCAAATCCAACGGGGCAAGCTCATCGTCATCCCGATCGTTCCAATAATCGTGAAAACGCTTGTCACGCTCGCGGTAACCTTGATGGGTGTAGATGGCATCGTTAAAGCTGTAATAACCTTTGGTCGAATAACGGTATGCCGCCAGCGTGAAGTTTGTTGCGGTAGCGTCCAAAAACTTGCTGTAGGCGATCCGAAAACTTTGCCCATTTTCATTGCGATCCTGCAAATGCGTCGAGGCCTGAGTCACATCGACGGATACCGCGCCGAACGGCAGATTCCAGCCACTGCCCAGCAGCCAGGCGCGATAGTCCTCGCTGAGGATCGTACCGACGTAACCGGTGACCAGGTTATTGAAGCCATACTGCAGCGTGCCCTGCGCGAAAGCGGGCGCATAGTCGGTATCCGCCTGATTGACCTTACCGGCCACCAGGCCGTATTTGCTGACCCCCTGCTTCAACATGTTGGGAACGGCGGAAAACGGTACGGTAAAGGATTGTTCCCGCCCGTCGGCTTCCTTGACCACGACCAACAGATCCCCCGCAGAGCCGGTCGGCAATATGTTATCCAGCGTAAAGGAGCCCGGCGGCACATTCTCCTGATAGATGAGGTTGCCGTTTTGCAATACTTTCACCAGGGCATTGCTCTGCGCCACGCCCCGCACTATCGGCGAAAAACCCTGCTGCGAATTGGGCCGCATGTTGATATCCGAGGCTAAAGCGCCGCCCCGCACCCGAATCGAGTCGAACAAGTCCCCCGGCGAATAGAAATCGCCCATCGTCAGGTTCGATTTGATGGCGGCGAAGCCACGCTGCACATAGCGAGTATTATTTTGCCAATCGCTGCCCTGTCGCGAACTGCTGCGGAAATTGCTGCTGTCTCTGAATTGCCAACCCGCCAGATTGATCCCCGATTCCAAACCGGTATAGAAATCGTCGTTTGACGCCTTGTCGCCCTGCAACGACTGCACGTGGTAATAGGTGGCGTTATAGGCCAGCAGCAGCGCAGGCACGCCGCGATCCCAAAATTTGGCGTCAACATAGCCGGCCTCTGCGCGAATCACTCGCGACTGAGGCACCGTCAGCTTAAGGCTCAACGTCCCCACGTCGAAGTCGGCCCTTCCTCCTTGCACCAACGTTTGGACGGGGATCGGTTCCTTGTCCCCCCCGATGGACAAACTACTCATATCGATGCCCAACAGGGCGGCGTCACGATGGGCGATGCGAATATCGCCTTTATGTTCGCCGAACTGCAACGAGAACCGCCCTTTCCAACTCTGGTTGACATACACGTCGACCGTTTGCGTGCCTGCCGGCATGTCATTATTGAGGTAAAAACGCGACAGGTCGGATTCGCTGGACGCGCCGGCCAATAGAGAAGTGTCGAATTTCATCGCCGAGGCTTTATTTAACGGAATGAATACAGATGCGGTCAGTATCGAAAGCAATTTTAGTTTAAGCTTCATGGCCGTTCTTCACGTTAGCGGGCTGTAATGGCTTTAGATTTATAAGCCCCCAGGTCGTCGATATAGAGCAGGGTGTAGGGAATGTTCCGGCTCACACCAACTTTGGTCGGAACAAAGAGGCTGGAATATGGCCCGACCATCACTGAGTCAATCAACAGATTCTTTTTGCCTTTCTGATCAACATTGGCCAACGTAAAAAAGTAAGGACCTTTGTTGATAACCTTAAATCCCTTCCCTGCCGCCTGGAGTTCAATGAAGTCGGTGATGTTATTTGCGCTGCCGGTTAACCCTGCCGGGCGATAAAATAGCTTGATGCGCGATTTGATGGCTAATTGCAGCGTATTGACCCCTTGCAAATTTTCCGGCGTAGGCGGGATATCCAGCACATTCAAATAAAATACCGACTCACGACCGCCGGGGAGCGCCGCGCCCATTTTTTGTATGCGTAATTGCTGGCCATTATTTCCGGCAACTTTTACAACCGGCGGGGATAACAAGAACGGCACGTTTGCCGTTTCAGGCGTCGAGTTGATATCACCATCATCAATCCATGCCTGCACCAGTGCCGGATCGTCACCATTGTTGACTAACTGAACGATAACATCCTTGTTTTTTTCCGGATAAATAACGCGCGTTCCATTAATTACAATATTGGCATCGGCGCAAAAGCTGCTGAGAAACAATCCAGCAAAGATTAAGCACTGTTTCATAGTCACCCCAGATGCCAGGCCTTTGCCTTGGGCACAGGCCTGGCTTAATTGCAATTACAGGTAAGAAATGGTGTACGTCACGTTGGAACTCAATTCCCCCACTTTTGCTTCCAACGCATTGGTCTTGTAGTAATAGGCATCCAGCGTCAGCGTTTCGGCATCTGGCGCCGTTTTATCGCCTTTGATCTTGGTGACATAAGGCACGTTCAACGGAATCGGCGTGGATGAACCCGGCTCGGCCAGAGAAAAACCGACGTTTTTCGCTACGGCGGCGTCGCTTTCATTCACGGAGCTGTTCAGCAGATATTTTCCGTCGGTAGAGATATTATTCGCCGAAGAGAAGTAGATCTTCAGCGGCGTACCGGCCGTTCCCGCCGCCGGCGTGCAGCCGGAGAACGTCAGCGAGAAAGATTTCTTGTTTTTGGTGATGGGACCGACAACGGTGCCCGCATCCGTCACGGAAATCGGGCTGAGCGCAACGGTAAAATCGGCGCTTTTCCCGCCATTGATGGTACAAGTGGTATCCGTAACGGCACCGCTAAACGAAATAACGCCACCGGCGGAATTATCTGCCGCCGTTGCGCCCACAGATGTTAACGCGGCAGCCAATACCGCCAAAGAGATGCCTTGCTTAATCATAATAAACCCCATTACTTTCTTCGCTGAGAGAGCATATATAAAATGACCTACACCATTAAACCGTTTAGAGGCTAACGAAGCTTAGGCAATAGCAGAGTATTGACAGCATCCTGCCATCTAAAAGTTTATATGTGGCGGTATATATTTATATATATCCAAGTGTATTCTAAAAGATATCCGGCAATGGGAAAAATCTCATTCACCGCCAGATGCAGAACATATTAATTCCAAAGACAAAAAAAATGCAACATCGAATCAAATAATTTTCATGACCATAAAAAAACGAATCGCGCAATGAGCGGAAAGATACGCGCCTTAAAAGAGTGAGTACGACAGGATACTTGCTGCGCAGGTTAAATAAATGTCGCCGTTTCCTCATAAAGCGCTTGTGGCATAAAAACAAAAAACCATTGAAATAAAAAGAAAAAAACACATAAAGAAAAATCTTAGATTCCTTCCCCCCTTATCCTCCCACGTAAAGTTTAGTTTTCCTCTACCTTAAAAATTTTCCGACCCACCGCTATAGGAGCAGCCCGAAAATGCGACACTCTTTGCATATCAATATCCAGACACACAAAAAACAGCGCCCACACTTTTCTTCGTTCAGTCGATAAGGCTGAATTCTTTCAGAGAAAAATATACCCTCCCATATAAATATAAATCCCACTTTTAAAGTACATTTAAAAATATACCGAAAGGTAATTCATTTAAATAAATCGCCGTAAGGGTAAAACAAGATAGGGGAAAAGGGATGCATCTCAAGTAACGGCAGGAATAAAAAAACCCGAGCGCCACAGGCTCGGGTTTATAGCAAAACACACATTTGACGATCAGAGCGGCTTTTCAGTCCGTACAATGCCATGATTCTTCATCACTTCTTCCATCGTAAGGCTATCGTCATACGGCGTCTCATCCACCACGACGTCTTGCGGACGCACATAAGGTTTGGTCGCACGTTTGAACATCCACCACCACACGAATACTAGGAAAGCGCCGGACTTCAGAAAGATCATGGTCCATAAGGCGACTTGATACCAGTTCATCTCTGTCTCCATAGAGCATTAAGCGAAAATAGATAAGGCGGCGTTGATTATCGCGCCGGTCACGCCTGACACGAGCAGGCACCCGAGCAGCCGACCTTGATAAACGCATAATCTCACCGATGCGTAGCCCTTATCAATAGCCGATCGCGTTTCCTGGAAAGGCTTGCCGTTTTCTCCGCACGCAAAAGCAAAAAACCCCGTGCTCAGAGAGCACGGGGTCAGAATGTATGGCGGAGGAGCAGAGATTCGAACTCTGGAACGGTTTCCCGTCGACGGTTTTCAAGACCGTTGCCTTCAGCCACTCGGCCACCCCTCCGCAACGACGCGCACTATAAACAGACCTTATTCGCTTGTAAAGCCCGGGCGCGTTCAACCGCGCGAAAAATCAGCGAAGGCGCGGCAAACGGCGAACAAACACGCGTCCGCATCCCCGCTGTTGCCGTAATGATAACTAAGGGTAAAGATTGGTAAACAAACTTTAATCAACCGCTTGCGCTGCCTATTATCGGGATTATTTTGTGATGGCTTGATAAGAGAGAGCATTATGGACCGCATTGTCGTCTCATCTTCTTCGCGCGACTCGCTGCTCAGCACGCATAAAGTCCTGCGCAACACCTATTTCCTGTTATCCCTGACCCTGGCCTTCTCAGCCCTGACCGCCACCGCCAGCACGATGCTGGGGCTGCCGGCGCCGGGCTTGCTGCTGATGCTGGTTGGCTTCTACGGCCTGATGTTCCTGACCCATAAACTGGCCAACAGCCCAGCGGGCATCTTGGCGGCGTTCGCGCTGACCGGTTTCATGGGATATGCCCTCGGCCCAATCCTCAGCTCGTTCCTGAACGCCGGCGCGGGCGACCTGATCATGCTGGCACTGGGCGGCACCGCAGCGGTGTTCTTCTGCTGCTCGGCGTATGTGCTGACCACCCGTAAAGACATGTCGTTCCTGTCTGGCATGATGATGGCCGGTTTTGTGGTGCTGCTGGTGGCGGTGATCGCCAACCTGTTCCTGCAGATCCCTGCCCTGCACCTGGCCATCAGCGCGCTGTTCATCCTGTTCTCCGCCGGCGCGATCCTGTGGGAAACCAGCAACATCATTCACGGCGGCGAGACCAATTACATTCGCGCCACCGTTAGCCTGTACGTGTCGCTCTACAACATGTTCATCAGCCTGTTGAGCATTCTGGGCTTCGCCCGCAGCAACTGATCGCGTGTTACACCTGCCTTCCAGGCCCCGCTCCGGCGGGGCTTTGTTTTTTGCGGCTGAAAAAATTTGCTAAACTGGCGGCCGTTCCGAATTATCCGTTATCGAGGCAGTATGTTGGAGTTTGAAGGTCAGGTTATTGACACTGACGCGCAGGGCTATCTGAAAAACAGCGCCGACTGGCATGAAGGCCTGGCGCCGCTGCTGGCCGCGCAGGAAGAGATCGTGCTCACCGAAGCACACTGGGAAGTGGTGCGCTTCGTGCGCGACTTCTATCAGGAATTTAATACCTCACCGGCTATTCGCATGCTGGTCAAAGCGATGGCACAGAAATACGGCGAAGAAAAAGGCAACAGCCGCTATCTGTATCGCCTGTTCCCGAAAGGGCCGGCCAAACAAGCCACCAAGATCGCCGGGTTGCCCAAACCGGTAAAATGCATCTGACCGCAGCGCCGCTGCAGGCGAGCGTTTAATAGCGAATGCCGAACCCATCGTAGTCAGCCACGCCCTGCGGCTCCACCAGCACGCGTTCGACGCGCGCGCTGCGCGGGCCGCCCTGTTTCAACCACTCCACCAGCCTATCCACCTGCGCCTGTGTGCCGCAGGCCACCACCTGGACACTGCCGTCATCAAGGTTGCGCGCATAGCCGGCCACCCCCAACGCCTCGGCCTGCCGCTGAGTGGAATAGCGAAACCCCACCCCCTGCACCACGCCATACACATACGCAGCAATGCAAACTTGTGTCATAATCGCCCCCTTAATTAAGTTTTCGTTATGGCATTGCCGTGCCTTTGCACCGCCGTGTCACTCTTTCTATCCTAGCTGGCAGCATTATTAATTATGACCGTACGCCTGTTTCTCGCCAAAGGACGTGAAAAGTCCTTACTCCGCCGTCACCCTTGGGTGTTCTCCGGTGCCGTTCAACGCGTTGAGGGCAAAGCCCACTCCGGTGAAACCATCGATATTCTCGACAGCCAGGGCAAATGGCTGGCTCGCGGCGCCTATTCGCCCGAGTCGCAGATCCGCGCACGCGTCTGGACTTTCCAGCAGGATGAAGAGATTAACATCGATTTCTTCATTCGCCGCCTGCAGCAAGCGCAAAGCTGGCGCGATTGGGTCGCACAGCGCGACGGTCTGGACGGATACCGTCTGATCGCCGGCGAATCCGACGGCCTGCCGGGCATCACTATCGATCGCTTCCAGAATTTCCTGGTGCTGCAGCTGCTGTCCGCCGGTGCCGAATACCAGCGCCCGGCCCTGCTTTCCGCCCTGCAGCATTGCTACCCGGAATGTTCGATTTACGATCGCTCCGACGTTGCGGTGCGTAAAAAAGAAGGCCTGCCGCTGGCGCAGGGCCCGGTGCTGGGCGATCTGCCGCCGGAACTGCTGCCTATCACCGAGCACGGCATGAAGCTGCTGGTGGACATTCAGCAAGGGCACAAGACCGGTTTCTACCTCGACCAGCGCGACAGTCGCCTGGCGGTGCGGAACTACTCTGCCGGCCGCCGGGTGCTGAACTGCTTCTCCTACACCGGCGCCTTCGCCGTTTCCGCTCTGATGGGCGGCTGCGCACAGGTGATCAGCGTGGATACCTCGCAGGCAGCGCTGGACATCGCCAAACAGAACGTCGAGCTCAATAAGCTCGATCTGAACAAGGCGGAGTTCGTTCGTGATGACGTGTTCCAACTGCTGCGCAACTACCGCGCTCAAGGCGAAAAATTCGATCTGATCATCATGGATCCGCCTAAATTCGTCGAGAACAAGAATCAGCTGGCCAGCGCCTGCCGCGGTTACAAGGACATCAACATGCTGGCGCTGCAGTTGCTGAATCCAGGCGGCATTCTGCTCAGCTTCTCCTGCTCCGGCCTGATGCCGACCGACCTGTTCCAGAAAATTTTGGCCGATGCCGCTGTAGATGCCGGACGTGATGTACAATTTATAGAACAGTTCCGCCAGGCTGCCGATCACCCGGTGATCGCCACGTATCCTGAGGGGCTGTATCTGAAAGGCTTCGCTTGTCGGGTGATGTAACTTGAAATGCGCTGCCTTGCCCCCATATATGAGCAAGGCATTGTTTCTCAGGAGGTCATCATGATTGCCAGCAAATTCGGTATCGGACAACAGGTTAGGCATAAACTGCTGGGGTATTTGGGCGTCGTGATCGATATCGACCCGGAATACTCTTTAGAACAACCCAAAGCTGACGAGATAGCGGCGAACGACGAACTGCGTTCCGCCCCTTGGTACCACGTGGTGATGGAGGACGAGGAAGGCCAACCGGTGCACACCTATCTGGCGGAAGCGCAGCTGGATGGCGAGCCCCAGGAAGCGCACCCCGAGCAACCATCGCTGGATGAACTGGCGGAATCCATCCGTCACCAGTTACAGGCGCCACGTTTGCGCAATTGACCGCGCCAAGACCTGAGAAACCCCGAGAGGGCCCGGCATCGCGCCAGGCCCTTTTTTTATTTAGCGCTCCAGCCCTAAACGCGGGATTTCGATTTTCGGGCAGCGATCCATCACCACCTGCAGCCCGGCCTGTTGCGCCAGCTCCGCCGCCTGATCGTTAATCACGCCGATCTGTAGCCACAGCGCCTTGGCGCCGATCGCTATCGCCTCTTGCGCCACGCCGTAAGCCGCCTCCGAATTGCGAAACACATCAACCATATCCACCGGCTGTGGGATAGCGGCCAGCGTGGCATAAACCGGCTGCCCCAGCAGCGTCTGCCCCGCCAGTTTTGGGCTGACCGGGATCACTTGATACCCTTGCGCCAACAGATACGCCATCACCCCATAGCTGGGCCGCGACGGGTTATCGCTGGCGCCCACCAGCGCGATGGTTTTCACCTGCTGCAACAGCTCAACAATCTCTTGATCTTGCATCTTCAACTCCCGTTTATCACTGCGTCACTTTCCATTTCGAGTGTAACCGATCGGCATTCGCTCGGTTAAACGCTAATGCGAAGGAAACTTCACCGCAATCTTATGGTCAGAGGCTGTCGCGGTTCAGCTGCGCACGGTCGTGTCTAAACGCGATAAAATATGTAAAAATGTAAACAAAATACCCGATTGAAAAATTTTGACACAACCTATGCCGTGTTCAACACTTAGAGCTACGTCACTTTATAAGGAGATAATGATGAAATTTGGTCTGGTGGTTGCGGCGTTGCTCAGCATCAGTATGCCTGCCGCGGCTACGACCCTGAAACTCTCCCCGGACATCGACCTGCTGGTGGTCGACGGCAAGAAAATGACAGGTTCGTTGTTAAAAGGCGCCGACAGCCTTGAACTGGACGGCGGGCAGCACCAGCTGCTGTTTAAAGTGACCAAAACCGTACGTTCCGGCCAGCATACACAGGCCTATACGTCCCTGCCGCTGGTTGCCACCTTCAATACGCAAAAGATTAGCCAAGTGGCGATCGAACTGCCGCGCATCGAGAACGATCGTGATGCGCAACGCTTTGACAGAACGTTGAATTATCTGGTGGTCGATAAAGACGGCAACGCCCTGCCGTTCCGACATGATGCGCTGCATCCCGACAGCGTCACCTTCAATACCGATTTGGAAAAGGTGATGACCGATTACAACCGCCAGAACCGCCCGGCCTCCGTTCCGGCCTTTGTTCAGGCGAACGCAGGCAATCCCTCAGCCCTCGCGTTGGCCGGCGCGCCGCTGAACGCCCCGACGGTAACGTTGAAAGGTGAAAACGTGTCGGAACAGATGTTGCAATACTGGTTCCAACAGGCCGACAAGGAAACACAGAAACGTTTTCTACGCTGGGCCAATAAACAACCGATTCGCTGATCCCTTCCGGCGTCTTTCCCCGTAAAGGCGCCTTTTCTTCGCATTTTCAGGCGCAAACGCTAGGCAGTGAAAAACAGTTTCAGTAATCTGTCGCACATCCCCCGATGAGCGAAGGACACCGAGATGGAATTGACTACCCGCACTATCGCCGCGCGCAAACACATTGCGCTGGTGGCGCACGATCACCGCAAACAGGCCCTATTGGAGTGGGTAGAAAGCCACAAGACTATTCTGGCGCAGCACCAGCTGTACGCCACCGGCACCACCGGTAATCTGATCCAGCGCGCCAGCGGCATTCCCGTCACCAGCATGCTGAGTGGCCCGATGGGCGGCGATCAGCAGGTTGGCGCACTGATTGCGGAAGGCAAGATAGACATGCTGATCTTCTTCTGGGACCCGCTGAACGCGGTGCCGCACGATCCGGACGTGAAGGCGCTACTGCGGCTGGCGACAGTATGGAATATTCCGGTGGCCACCAACCGCTCGACCGCCGATTTTCTGATCGACTCTCCGCTGTTCAAAAACGAGGTGGAGATCGCCATCCCCGACTATCAGCGCTACCTGCAAGACCGCCTGAAATAATCCTCACGGCCTGGCTGGCGCCAGGCCTGATGCCTACGGTTTTTTCTGCACCGGTACGCCAAGATCCTGCAGGTGTTCGACGAACACCGAAGGGCGTTCACGATCCTGCAACAGCCATACCTGATGTTTGGCGCGCGTCAACGCGACATACAATAGACGGCGCTCTTCGGCATCCGGGAAATCCTCCGGCTGCGGCAGTAGCACCTCTTCCAACACCGACTCGCGCGCCACGGCGGGGAAGCCGTCACGCCCCTCATGTAAACCGGCAATGATGACGTATTCCGCCTGCTGCCCTTTGCTGGCGTGGATGGTCATAAACTCCAGATCCAGCTTGGGCCAGCGGGTGCCCGCCTTCGCCAGCGCTTCCGGTTTCAGATGATGGTAACGCGCCAGCACCAGGATGCGCTCATCCGGCTTGGCGTAGCCGCTCAGTTTATCCAGCAAGGGCTCCAGCTGCTCGTGCGGCAGGATCGCCACCGACTTTTTATTGCCCTTGCTCAAGCTGTTGAGCGGTTTTTTCAGCTGGTGCGGGTTTTGCTGCACGAACCGGTTGGCCACCTCGCCGATACGTTCATTGAAGCGATAGGTGGTATCCAGCGCGCACTGCGCGCCTTCGCCGAAGTTCGTGGCAAAGGCCGTGGTTAACGTCAATTCTGCGCCGCTGAAGCGATAAATCGCCTGCCAGTCATCCCCCACCGCAAACAGGCAGGTCTGCTTGTTCTGTCGGCGCAATGCCGCCAGCAACAGCGCACGCTGCGGTGAGATATCCTGAAACTCGTCGACCAGAATATGTTTCCACGGGCTGACGAAGCGCCCCTTGTCGAGAATGTTGACCGCCTGATGGATAAGGCCGGAGAAGTCCACCGCCCCTTCCTCTTTCAAGGCGCTTTTCCAGGCTTTCAGCAGCGGCGCCATCAGCCGGATACGTTTTGAGAACAGATCGCGGATGTCTTCATCCGCCTGCTCAATCATTTCCGACTGGCTGCCGCCGTGCATGCGCATCAGCCCCAACCAGCGTTCCAACCGGCTTGCAAGGCGATCCGCCAGGCGCTTATCCTGCCAGAAGTCGCCTTCCGGCACTTCCCATTCCAGCTCTTCGGTCAACCATTGACGCCACCCCTTGGCCTGCGCTTTCTTCTCCGCGCACTGTTGGCGCCAATGGGTAATCAGCAGCTCTTTGCGCGCTTTGGCATCGGTTTCCAACCGGCTGATGGCCGGGGCCTTGCGGCTGCCTTGTTGAATGATTTGCAGCGCCAAGGCATGGAAGGTCTTGGCCTGAATGCCGACATCACCCAAACGTTCTTTGATGCGGTCGTTCATCTCGCCAGCGGCCTGGCGGCCGAAAGCCAACAGCAAGATTTGGCCCGGCTGCGCCTCCTGACGGCGCAGCAGCCAGCCGGCGCGCGCCACCAGCACCGACGTTTTGCCGCTGCCGGCCCCCGCCAATACCAGAACGGAATCCTCGCCGTTGACCACCGCGCGACTCTGGGAATCATTGAGCGGTGAGCTTTCGACTGTCTGGAAGAAGTCGTGATGTTGCTCCAGCATGCGATCGGTCCACTGCCGGTTGCGTTGTTCGACGCTGTGTAGCCCCTGCTGCAGCCATTGCAGACACAGTTGGTAATCGGCCCGGCAGTTATCGAATTCCTCCAGACGCGTCACCGGCATCGGCAACGCGGAGAAAGCCTCACGGATTTGCTGTTGCAGCTTGCCCAGCTCAGACTTTTTGAACCATTTATCTTGCTGCTCTATGCGCTGAATCTGTGCCACCTGCTGTTGCAACACGCCGGCACTGACCTCACTCATTTCGGCGCTCCACTGCTGCCACGCCTGCTGCAGATAGTGATAAAAACGTTGCGTTTCCTGCCATTCGGTGCCGTGCAGCCGCACCACTTTTTCGTCCGGCAATTCAAATTCCAGCTCGCCCCAGACGATGCCGCGCTTGCACCTGACCTGAATCAGTTGATTGAAGGGGATCAGGTATTCATGTTTTTCCCCGCTCACCTCAACGCCGGCGTGCAGCAACCGCACGCGGTTATAAGGGTGCTGAGCCAGGTGTTTCCCCAGCGATGTCGCTTTAAGTTCCATATCGTCGCGCCATGACTATGTTGAGATTAAATAACGGATATCTGCCAGTTTACCTGCGATAAGCAGTGGCACTCTAGCGCTAAAAAAAGGGTAGAATAGATTTTGCGTTTTTATCGTGAATACGCCCGCATCGCGGTTTGGCTATCATTAGAGCAGAATGACGTCTATGCGTACTGTACTGAATATTCTTAATTTTGTGTTGGGCGGTTTCTTCACCACGCTAGGCTGGCTTATTGCTACGGTGTTCAGCGTGCTGCTTGTCATCACACTGCCGCTTACCCGCTCCTGTTGGGAAATCACCAAGCTGTCGCTGGTGCCGTTCGGCAACGAAGCGATGCACGTCGATGAACTGTATCCGGAAAAAAGCAATGCGCTGCTCTCCGCCGGCGGCTCGCTGCTCAACATTATTTGGCTGGTGCTGTTCGGCTGGTGGCTGTGCCTGTCACACATCGCCGCCGGTATCGTGCAATGCGTTTCAATCATCGGCATTCCGGTCGGCATCGCCAATTTCAAAATAGCCGCCATCGCGCTGTGGCCGGTGGGACGCCGCGTCGTCTCGGTAGAAATGGCTCAGCAAGCCCGTATTGAGAATGCTCGCCGCCACTATCAACAGCGTTAATTTTTTCTCCGTTTGAGGAGTTTTTCGTGCGCTCTTTTGCACCCGCAGTTCGTCGTTATACTTACAACAGCAACCTGCTGTATCACTTGCGCATCCTCATTGCGCTGATCGGCACCACCGCCGTTCCCTGGTGGCTCGGCATTCCCAAGCTGACTATCCCGTTAACGCTGGGCGTGGTGGCAGCCGCCCTGACCGATTTGGATGACCGCCTGGCCGGCAGGTTACGCAACCTGCTGATCACGCTGGTGTGCTTCTTTGTTGCCTCCGCCTCGATCGAGCTGCTGTTCCCTTATCCCTGGTTGTTCGCCCTTGGCTTAACCACGTCGACCTGCGGTTTTATCCTGCTCGGCGCCTTGGGGCAGCGTTATGCCACCATCGCCTTCGGCGCGCTGCTGATCGCGGTTTACACCATGCTCGGCACCTCGATGTACGATGCCTGGTATCAGCAACCGCTGCTGCTGGTGATCGGCGCGCTGTGGTACAACCTGCTGACGTTGGCAGGCCACCTGCTGTTCCCGATCCGGCCGCTGCAAGAGAACCTGGCGCGCTGTTACGATCAACTGGCCAACTATCTGGATGCCAAAGCCAATCTGTTCGATCCCGACGCCGAACGCGACGCCGACCTGCCATGGATGGATGTCGCCATGGCCAACAGCGCCTTGGTCGCGTTGCTTAACCAAACCAAAGCCTCGCTGCTGACGCGCCTGAAAGGCGATCGTGGCCAGCGCGGCACCCGCCGCACCTTGCACTACTATTTTGTCGCGCAGGATATCCACGAGCGTGCCAGCTCTTCCCACGTTCAGTACCACGCGCTCAGCCGGCAATTTCGTCACAGCGACATTTTGTTCCGCTTCCAGCGTCTGCTGAGCATGCAGGCACGCGCCTGCCGCCAATTGGCACAATCGATCCTGCTGCGGCAAAAGTACCAGCACAATCCGCGCTTTGAACCGACTTTCAGCCGCATTCAGGAGGCGTTGGCGCGCATCGCCGAAACCCAGGGCAATAACGAGCAGACCAAGGCGCTGGCGCATCTGTTGAAAAACCTGCATGCGATCGATGCGCAGCTGGCCAATATCGAATCAGAGCAGACGCTGGCCAGCGGGCAAGCGGAAGAGAACAGCCTGGCCGACGACCGCTTAACCGGCTGGAGCGATATTCGGCTGCGCATCAGCCGCCATTTGACGCCTCAGTCGGCCCTGTTCCGCCACGCGATCCGCATGTCGGTGGTACTGTGCGTGGGTTACGCCTTCATCCAGTTCACGGGTATGCAGCACGGTTACTGGATCCTGTTGACCAGCCTGTTCGTCTGTCAACCGAACTACAACGCTACCCGCCGACGCCTGGCGCTACGCATCATCGGTACCCTGGCCGGTATCCTGATCGGCCTGCCAATCCTCTATTTCGTGCCGTCATTGGAAGGGCAACTGGTGTTGATCGTCATCACCGGCGTTCTGTTCTTCGCTTTCCGCACCGTACAATATGCCCACGCGACGATGTTCATCACGCTGCTGGTGCTGTTGTGTTTTAACCTGTTGGGCGAAGGATTCGAAGTGGCAGCCCCGCGCGTTTACGATACCTTGCTGGGCTGTGCCATCGCCTGGGCGGCAGTCAGCTTTATCTGGCCGGACTGGAAGTTCCGCCAACTGCCGGCGGTGGTGGATAAAACGCTGAATGCCAACTGCCGTTATCTGGACGCCATTCTGGTGCAATACCACCAGGGTAAGGATAACGGCCTCGCTTACCGCATCGCGCGACGTGATGCCCACAACAGCGATGCCGAACTGGCTTCGGTCATCTCCAACATGTCCGCCGATCCCAAAGCCGACAAAGCGCTGCAGGAAGCCGCCTTCCGCTTGCTCTGTCTGAACCACACGCTCCTGAGCTATATCTCCGCATTGGGGGCGCACCGCGAGCGGCTGAACACCCCGGCCACGCTCGATCTGCTCAATGACGCCGTGTGTTACGTGGACGGCGCCTTGCATCAGGAAGAACGGAACAGCCAGCGCATTGCGCAGGCGTTGGAACAGCTGGCGGAGCGCATCAGCAAAGCCGTTCCGGAACCTGAAAGCAAAGAACAATTGGTCTTGCAGCAGGTGGGATTGGTGCTCGAGCTGCTGCCAGAGCTCACCGCGCTGCATGCCCAAATCAATAAGGCAGCCTAACTATTCAGGGCCCGTTCGATGGGCCCTGAATAACCGGCTCATGCCCATGGCGGCGCATCGCCATCGTATGATCGAACCAACGCACTAGCTCGCTGCGTAATTCGGCCGGCAACGCCGCCTGATGATAACCGGCTATCGCCCCGCCCAGCGACAGCAGCACTCGTAGCCCCAAATTAGTCTGCTGTTTCAATAAACGGAGATAGCTGCGTTTGGCGCCATGCAGCCGCAGGTCATAAGCGTTGCGAATGCCCGCTCGCCACAGCAGACGTTCCATATTAACGTCAATATTCGGCAATGCCTTCAGTCGGCCGTGATCGCCAGCCTTAAGCCGCTGCTCCCGGCGCGCCTCCCTGACAGCCTGCCAGGCCAGCCCCACCAGCTCGTTGCGTTCCCGCCACAGTGACTCGTCAACCCAGTAATAACGCAAAGTGATGGGCGCTCCACGCTTGGAGTAGACCATATTGACCATCCCTCTGGCACGAAAGGCCGGTTCCATGCTCGCCGTAGCCCGCAAGTACAGCTCGCCGTCCGCTATCACCGCAAACATTACCCCCTCGGCCAGCAGGCCGTAGCCACCAAACTGTGACCGTGTTGTGATGGCTCCCAGCGCCGCAAAGCAATTTTTAGCCTGCGCGATTCTTCTCGTCGACATCCTTTTCATAGCGTTCCTCCTTTTTAGGTTCTGGCCGTATTATTTCTCTCATCAATGAAAAAAGTAACGTGAACAACTAATTAGAAAAATACGCACTATCCGCCCGCCTGCCAATCACAAAAATCATCAGTACAAAAAATGATCGCAATTATGCGAGCCGCTACGAAAATTTGGGTTGATCTTATCCTAAATCAGGGATACTGTATAAACATACAGTAACACGACGGGCGGGAACTTTATGCGTACTCAATCACTCTACCAACCTCATTTCGGCCATGGCTCTTATACAGCGCGCAATGTTGCGAAGAACACAGATGTCGGCAAAGAAAATGGCTTGATCAGTGAACTTGTTTACAACGAGCGCCAGCCCGCAGTGGCCCAATTGCTGTTGCCCCTGCTGCAACAACTGGGCAAACAGTCTCGCTGGCTTCTGTGGCTGACGCCGCAGCAAAAATTAAGCAAACAATGGCTGCAGCAATCCGGCCTGCCTGTAGATAAGATGATGCAATTGAGCCAGATCAGCCCGGTGAATACGGTCGAGGCAATGGAAAAAGCGCTGCAAACGGGAAATTACAGCGTGGTTCTCGGCTGGTTGCCTGAGCTAACGGAGGAGGATCGTCTAAAATTAAGACGTGCGGCAGAATTGGGTAATGCCTATGGGTTTATCATGCGGCCTCAACGTGACATTAACCCGACTCACGGACACTGTTCCACCCTAAAAATTCACTCTTCTTTGTATCATTAAGTAAATTTAGGATTTTTCCCATCATTTTCGCACCCCCTAAGCGGAACCTTTGCGTGGGAAGGCACAAAGCTAGTCCGGCTGCGGTTTGGCAAGCAAAAATGCTCGATGAATCGCCGTTTTTTTAGGCAAAGAACGTTAGCAAATATGTACGATTCCGCGTTTTTTTTTAGAGCCTTATCACATCACACTTGTAACTTTCGCGCCACGTTGTAGACTTTACATCGCCAAGGTTGCTCTATAACGTCAGAAAAACTGGCGAGTAACAAACGAGGGCTTAAACCTTGGCGAAGGAATTTAACCAAGGGCTTAAACAGCTTTAAAGCTCATTGCCTATTTGGATGATAACGAGGCGCAAAATGAAAAAGACAGCTATCGCATTAGCAGTGGCACTGGCAGGTTTCGCTACCGTAGCGCAAGCCGCTCCAAAAGATAACACCTGGTACACCGGTGCTAAACTGGGCTGGTCCCAGTACCACGACACTGGTTTCTACGGTAACGGTTACCAGAACGGTATCGGCAACGGCCCAACCCACAAAGATCAGCTGGGTGCCGGCGCGTTCCTGGGCTACCAGGCAAACCAATACCTGGGCTTCGAGCTGGGCTATGACTGGCTCGGCCGCATGCCTTACAAAGGCAGCGTGAACAACGGTGCTTTCAAAGCGCAGGGCGTTCAACTGGCCGCTAAACTGAGCTACCCAATTGCTGACGATCTGGACATCTACACTCGTCTGGGTGGTATGGTATGGCGTGCAGACTCCAAAGCTAACTACGGCAACGGCACTCGCCTGAGCGACCACGACACCGGCGTTTCTCCGCTGGCTGCTGTTGGTGTTGAATACGCACTGACCAAAAACTGGGCTACTCGCCTGGATTACCAGTTCGTAAGCAACATCGGTGACGCAGGTACCGTTGGCGCACGTCCAGACAACACCATGCTGAGCCTGGGCGTTTCTTACCGCTTCGGTCAGGATGACGTAGTTGCTCCAGCACCAGCTCCAGCTCCGGCTCCAGTTGTTGAAACCAAGCGTTTCACTCTGAAGTCTGACGTGCTGTTCAACTTCAACAAGTCTACTCTGAAAGCAGAAGGCCAGCAGGCTCTGGATCAGCTGTACACCCAGCTGAGCTCCATGGATCCTAAAGACGGTTCTGTAGTTGTTCTGGGTTACACCGACGCCGTTGGTTCTGACCAGTACAACCAGAAACTGTCCGAACAGCGCGCACAAAGCGTTGTTGACTACCTGGTCTCCAAAGGCATCCCGTCAGACAAAATCTCTGCACGTGGTATGGGTGAAGCAGATGCAGTTACTGGCAACACCTGTGGCTACAAATCTGGCCGCGCTACCAAAGCTCAGATCGCTTGCCTGGCACCAGATCGTCGCGTAGAGATCGAAGTTAAAGGTATCAAAGACGTTGTAACTCAGCCTCAGGGCTAAGTTTACTCGCCTAATAAAAAACCCCGCCTAGCGGGGTTTTTTTTCGTCCTATTGTTGTTGCCACAACCCTTCAAGGCCAAACGCCACAAAGGCGCTCTCACGCACTTACTTGGGATCTTTGCCAAGAATCGCCTTCAAGTCTTCTTTCAACGATGACATCTGGTTTGCATACTTTTCTTTGCGTTCAGCGTCTTCGATAAGTTGCACGACGGTTTCCGAAAGCGTAACGCCACGGCGGCGCGCCAGGGCAGCTAATCGTTGCCAAACCAAAAACTCCAGATCGATAGATTTTTTACGCGTATGCTGATGTTCTGCGTTAAAATGACGTTTGCGGCGGGCGCGGATTGTTTGCTTCATCCGGTTATCCAGTTCCGGATTCATATGAGCGGCAATCCATGCAAGTACCTTTACCGGCTCATTTTCCAGCTTCAGCAGCTCGTTAACCGCTTCCTGAGCAGCGCTGTTTTCAATGTAGCGGGTAATAAGCTCCCCTTCCCGGTGCTTCTTCACCAGGTACTTCCATTTCCAACCGCTCTCTAGATTTTCCAGTTGCTGATATTTCATCTTGAGCTCTTCAGTGACCGCGTAACTTCAAATAAGCATAACAGCTTTGCGCCGAATTTCCCCGGCAATTAAGCCGTCTTTTAGACTGTTTTTTGCACAGTCACCGCGTGATGTCAAACTCCCTGATGCCAACTGGCACTCCGCATGTATCAAGCCGCCGTTATTCTTGTATAATCGCCCTTTCCCTTTTTAACGATTGCATCTAACACTTTGACCAATAACCGACTTGAATGGCAATCTTTATTGCCGGACGTAACGCCTTATCAGGCGATATTTGATACCGCCGCTCAGTTGGCACCCGTGCCCTTTTCCGCCATTCAGCCTCGGCTGGAAAATGCCCTGACGCTATTTTGTCACCCCCAATCGCCACCGCGATTCATGCTGTTGAAAGCGCAAGAAACGCGAGAATACCTGGAACTGATCGCTAACGCCGTCAAACCGCTGCTGCCGCAAAACACGGCATGCCGCGGCAGCCACTATGTCATTCAGGATGGCAAGGTCAGCGTAGAGCCTGCCAGCCATGGCGATGAACCTTTCGCTGCCGGCGGTGCTTGCGTGTTCCAAGAGTGGATTGAACCGGAGCAGCTGTTTGGTTGCGTGCGGATCCACAATGGCGACATCACTCTGCAGCCCGGCCTGGTGCACCAGGCCAACGGCGGTATTCTGATCCTGTCAGCCCGGGCGCTGCTGGCCCAGCCGTTGCTATGGCTGCGGTTGAAGCAAATGATCGGCCAGCGTCAGTTCCATTGGGTTTCGCCTGACGAAACCCGCCCGCTGCCGGTTGCTATTCCGCCGATGCCGCTGGATCTGCGGCTGATTGTGGTCGGCGACCGCCACGGCCTGGCCGATTTCCACGATATCGAGCCAGAACTGAGTGAACAAGCGGTCTATGGCGAATATGAAGACGATCTGCAACTGACTGAAGTTGATGATATGGCGCAGTGGTGCGGCTACGTCAACGGTGTGATCGCCGAGCGGCAGTTACCGATGTTGGCGGCCGATGCCTGGCTGCCGCTGATCGTTCAGGCGGTGCGTTATAGTGGCGATCAGGGCATCCTGCCACTCTCGCCGGTTTGGCTTGGGCAGCAGTTGTCCGAAGCTGCACTGTACGCCGAAGAAGACCGCATTACGGCCAAAGCGTTTGAAGCGGCATTGAATGCCCGCGAATGGCGTGAAAGCTATCTGGCCGAGCGTATGCAGGATGAGATCGAGCTGGGTCAGATCCTGATTGAGACCGAGGGCGAAGTGGTCGGGCAGATCAACGGTCTGTCAGTCCTGGATTATCCGGGCCATCCACGCAGCTTTGGTGAACCGTCGCGCATCAGTTGCGTTGTGCATCTCGGCGACGGCGAGTTCACCGACGTCGAGCGCAAAGCCGAACTGGGCGGCAACCTGCATGCTAAAGGCATGATGATCATGCAGGCGTTCCTGATCGCCGAACTGGATCTTGATCAGCAACTGCCCTTCTCCGCTTCCATCGTCTTTGAGCAATCTTATGGTGAAGTGGACGGTGACAGCGCCTCGCTGGCTGAGCTGTGCGCATTGATCAGCGCCCTGTCACAGCAACCGATCACCCAACAGATCGCCGTCACCGGCTCCGTCGACCAATTTGGCAACGTACAGCCGATAGGTGGCGTTAACGAAAAGATCGAAGGTTTCTTCGAGGTTTGTTTACGCCGCGGCCTGACGGGCAAACAGGGTGTCGTCTTGCCCGCAACCAACGTGCGCCACCTGTGCTTGCGCCAGGATATCGTCGACGCGGTACGCGAAGGGCAATTCCATCTGTGGGCGGTAGAGAGCGCGGCGGAAGCCTTGCCTTTACTCACAGGTTGCCTCTACTCTGACGAACAACAGCCGAATTTGTTGGCGGCCATTCAGGAACGGATTGCGCAGGTGAGCCTGCAGGAACGCCGCCGTCCGTGGCCGCTACGCTGGCTCAACTGGTTCAACCACGGCTGATCGGACTTGTTCAGCGTACACGTGTTAGCTAACCTGCGTCCTTCATTAAAATAAGGCTTACTGAGAACATGGTAGATAAACGCGATTCCTATACGAAAGAAGACCTCGAAGCATCCGGTCGTGGCGAGCTGTTCGGCGCCGGTGGCCCACCGTTGCCGGCGGGTAACATGTTGATGATGGACCGCGTGGTCAAAATGACCGAAGACGGCGGGACTCACAACAAAGGTTATGTGGAAGCGGAGCTGGATATTAATCCGGACCTATGGTTCTTCGGTTGCCACTTTATCGGCGATCCGGTCATGCCTGGCTGCCTGGGCCTGGATGCGATGTGGCAGCTGGTCGGTTTCTACCTCGGTTGGCTGGGTGGCGAAGGCAAAGGCCGCGCGCTGGGCGTCGGTGAAGTCAAGTTCACCGGCCAGGTGCTGCCAACCGCGAAGAAGGTAACCTATCGTATTAACTTCAAACGCGTCATTACCCGCAAGCTGATCATGGGCGTCGCCGATGGCGAAGTGCTGGTTGACGGTGAAGTGATCTATACCGCCACCGATCTGAAAGTGGGCCTGTTCAAAGATACCACCGCATTCTAATCACGCTGGCGGGAAGGCGGCCACTGCCTTCTCTTCTAACGCTCTTCGCATGCCATCACGTCGAAACGTGATGGCATTTCTTTCTCTTACTTCCCGACTTTCAAAGACCATCCGCATCTTCTTTTAGCCGCCGTCGGCGTTATGGAATATCTCATCACGTTGGCATTGATGCTGGGTGTACCTTATTTCATCGCCCTTCACCGAAATGTCTTCCCCCATAGGTCTTTACCCTATTCTTACCCGAAGCGGCCAAAGCAATAGGCAGCCTGAAAGGCGGCCTCCCTCACTACCCGCATCAGTGCAATAGCGCTTTTTTTGCATCCGGTTATTCTCTTGCCCCTCAAGATCCTCTAACATGACTAGCATAGTAACTACAATTATTGTACTTAGTGAGAAAGGTATGCAAAAAACCCGCTTTAGCGATGCACCTTGCCCCGTCGCGCGTTCATTAGATCGCGTCGGGGAATGGTGGAGCATTCTGATCCTGCGTGATGCCTTTCAGGGGTTGTCCAAATTCGACGAATTCCAACAAAGTCTGGGTATGTCACCCACGCTACTGGCGCGTCGCCTGAAGGATTTGGTGGCCCACGGCATTCTGTATAAAGAACGTTATCAAACGCGGCCGGTGCGCTATCACTACCTGCTTACTGAGCGCGGCAACGATTTTCTCCCGGTGTTGGCGGCGCTCTCACAATGGGGCAACAATCATCTGACCGACGGGGACGTCAGCGCCCTGTTGGTCGACGGACGCAACGATCGGCCGATCCAAGTCCAGTTGGTCAATCGTGATACCCAACAGCCGGTGCCGCCGCAGTTCATTACGCTGGCGCCAGGGCCGGCGGCAAGCGATGGCATATATCAACGCGCCGAACTGATGCGGCAGCGGCGCCTCGCCGATTTACCCGAATTTACCAAGGAGCCATCATGAGCAATTGTCGTATCGTCATTACCGGCATGGGCGCCGTTTCACCGCTAGGGTGCGGTATTGAAGCCATCTGGCAACGTTTGTTAAAAGGAGAATCCGGCATTCGAGCGTTGCCTGACGAGATCGTTGCAGATTTACCGGTCAAGGTCGGAGGACAAGTCCCGGCGCTGGCGCAAGATGCTGAAGCGGGCTTCAACCCCGACGCCTCCGTCGCCCCCAAGGACCAAAAGAAAATGGACCGCTTTATCCTGTTTGCTATGGCGGCGGCGGATGAAGCCATTCGTCAGGCCGGCTGGATAGCCGATACGGACGAAAAACAAGAGCGCACAGCCACCGTCATTGCCTCGGGTATTGGCGGTTTCCCGGCGATTGCCCAGGCGGTGCGCACAACCGACAGCCGCGGAGCCAAACGGCTGTCGCCGTTCACCATCCCCTCATTCCTGGTCAATCTGGCGGCCGGCCACGTTTCAATCAAACACCACTTCAAGGGGCCGATTGGCGCGCCGGTCACCGCCTGTGCCGCCGGCGTGCAAGCCATTGGCGACGCAGTGCGTATGATCCGCAATGATGAAGCCGATATCGCCGTGTGCGGCGGTACCGAAGCCGCTATAGATACCGTCAGCCTGGGCGGGTTCGCCGCCGCGCGCGCCATGTCCACCGCTCCGGCCGAATTGGCGCAACAGGCCTCTCGGCCCTTCGACAGCGCCCGGGACGGATTTGTCATGGGGGAAGGCGCCGGCATGCTGGTGATTGAAACGCTGGAACACGCGCTGGCGCGCGGCGCCACCCCGCTCGCGGAAATCGTCGGCTATGGCACCAGCGCCGACGCCTACCACATGACATCCGGCGCTGAAGACGGCAACGGCGCCTATCGGGCGATGAAAATCGCGTTGAAGCAGGCGAACGTCGTTCCCGAGGAGGTACAGCATTTAAATGCGCACGCGACATCGACACCCGTAGGGGATTTGGGCGAAATCAACGCCATCAAACACCTGTTTGGCACGGCCGGGACTGTCGCCGTAACCTCAACAAAATCAGCGACGGGGCACCTGCTGGGCGCCGCCGGCGGGCTGGAAACCATCTTTACCGCCTTGGCTCTGCGCGATCAGATAGCCCCTGCCACGCTAAATCTGGATAACCCCGATCCGGCGGCGGCAGGCTTGCATCTGGTCGCGAAACAGGCGGAATCGATGAATATGACCTACGCCTTATCAAACGGCTTCGGCTTTGGCGGCGTGAATGCGAGTATTTTGCTGAAGCGCTGGCAGGATAAATAAACGCCTGAAACAAAAACCTCCGCCAAAGGGCGGAGGTTATTCCTTTTATTTGACAGGGAGCCGCTTAAGCGGTCACAGCCCTGTCTTCCATGGCTTCTCGCCAACCTCCCAGCCATTGAGACCGGGCGTCCACCGATGATTGGTAGGGACAATGTTCCCTGGAACGCCCTAAAATACCTGCCTGATACCCTCTCGAATGCGCCCTTTCCAGACGATCGCGTTTCTGTCTCTTCATGCCTCGTTTCCCTCATTTTGGTCTGGTGGAAAGAAAACAATGGCTGCTTTTTGCGCAGCCACGAGTAATCAATAGCGCTAAAAGAAGAGAAGATCAATGCGCAAAATTCACGCCAATGTCATATTTGTGAGCTACGCCCGAGGAAAGTGCTAAGTGGCTGATCTGCCGGGGAAGGAGTTAACCAATTGAAATGAAATAGAAATCCCTGCCAGCGAGAAAAAACGAATTTCCACGGCGACAGGGATTAGACGATTTTAGACCAAATTATGACTAAATGCCGCCCATCTGTGCGGCGATAGCCTGGGCTTCCTGCTGCCACCCCTGCGCCAGAGTGCGCACCAGGGCATCATAGCCGTCTTCACCCTGTTTCAGCTCCAGGCTGAAAGGCCGTTTGATCAAGCGCCCCTGGCGGTTCAGCACCCACTCGCCGCGAATGATCGCCTTGCCGTCAAAACGGCCGTGGAAGCCGCTGATGGTCACGTTCAGCACATCCTGATCGCTGCTCATCGGCTGCGAAGAGACCACCCAACCCGGCAGCGCGCTGCTCAGGTTGGTGACCAGCGTTTGCTGCAGCTGCTGGTCGAGCGGGCTGGCCCACAGGTTGTTCTGGGCTATCACATACTGCACGTCGTTGGTCTGATACACCACGCCGCTCTGCGCCAGATAATCCGCCACGCTCACGTGCTCCAGCCACAGCTGGCGCGTGGAGGCGCCGCTGCTGCTGGCCGCGGCCGGCGCGCCCAGCGCCGGCAACTGATAGTAAGTCTTCTGTGGCGAACTGCTGCAGGCGCTGAGCAACAGCGCCAGGGCTACCGGGATCCATTTCATCATTTCGTGGCCTTCTTCGGCTGAGGGTCATTACTGCCGGCGGCTTCAAACACCAGCGCGTTACTCTTCTCATTCAGGGTGCGCAACACCGGTTGCAGCTCACGCAAGACCTGATCGAGGCGCTGCATGTCGCCCACCATCTTGTTGTAAGCCGGCGAACCTGGCTGGAACCCTTTCATGCTGCGGTTCAACTCCAGCAGCGTTTTCTGCATGTCCTGCGGCAGCGCCTGCATCTCTTTGCTGGCGATGATGTCGTTCAACGACTTCATGGTCTGCTGCGTCGACTTCATGGTTTTCTGACTTTCCGCCAGCGTCTTGGTCGCCTCGTTGATCATCGGATTGATCGGCATCGCGTTGATCTTGTCCAGCGTCTGCATCAGTTTCTGCTGGATCTGCGCCAGACCGCCGCTGGTGGTTGGCATCAGCGGATAACCAAACAGCTCGCGCGGCCCTTTCCACGGTTTCTCCTGCGGATAGAAGTCGAGATCGATATACAGCGAACCGGTCAGCAGGTTGGCGGACTTCATCGAGGCGCGCATGCCGCGGGACTCGGCGTCTTTCAAGTGCCCTTCGATATCGAAGTTGCCGCCCAGCTGTTTCTGGAAGCGATCCGGCTCGATGCGGATCAGCACCGGAATGCGGTAATCGTTATCCAGACGCTGCGCCATGCCGTCTTTATAGAACGGTACCTGCGCCACCGTACCCAGACGGATGCCGCGGAACTCGACTGGCGCGCCCGGCTGCAGGCCGCGTACCGAGTCGGAGAAGAACAGCAGGTAATCCTTATGCACGGTATACAGCGAATCCTGCGTGCTGCGCTGGTTGTCGAACAGCTGGTACTCCGCCTTCTCTTTCGCCAGTTCGCCGCGATCCCAGCCGTCCGGCACGTCGAAGCTGACGCCGCCGCTGAACAGCGTGGTCAATGATCCCATCTCTACCCGCATGCCCTGCGCCGACATGTCAAACGCCACGCCGCTGTCTTTCCAGAAGCGCACGTTGGTGGTGACCAACTGATCGTAAGGCGCGGTGATGAACAGCTGATAGCGCATGGCGCGCGCTTTGGGATCGAAATAGCTGGTTTCCACCGACCCGACGCGATAACCGCGGAACAGCACCGGATCGCCGGCGTTAAGCTGGCCTGATTTCTCGCTGTCCAGCACGATACGCAGCCCTTTGGCATCCGGAGAGGCCAGCGGCGGCGCGTCGAGCAGCTGGTAGTTGTCTTTACCGTCTTTGCCCTTGTTGCCCGGCTGCAGTTCGATATAGGCGCCGGAGAGCAGCGTCCCCAACCCGGAAACGCCTTCACGGCCGATCTGCGGCTTCACCACCCAGAAGGCGGAATCCTGGCGCAGCAATTTCTCCATGCCGGAATTAAGACGCGCCTGCACCATCACCTTGCTCAGGTCATCGCTCAACGTGACAGTTTCCACCACGCCGACGTCAACGCTGCGGCTTTTGATTTTGGTTTTACCCGCTTCCAGCCCTTCCGCCGTCGTAGTCACCAGCGTCACTACCGGCCCCTGATGGCTAAAGTGGTAAAACAGGATCCAGGCGCCGATCAGCGCGGTCACGATGGGAATGATCCACACCGGCGACCAGCGTTTGATCTTCTCGACGTCCGCGACGCTATGATTATTTTCCGTCACCTTGCGGCTCCTTGTTGATTGTTTCACTTGCGCGATCCCAGGTCAGCCGGGGATCAAATGTCATGGCGGCGAACATGGTGAGGATCACCACCAGCGCGAACAGCACGGCGCCCGTCGCGGGATAAATGCTCATCAACTGCCCCATTCGCACCAACGCCGACAACACGGCGATCACAAACACGTCGATCATTGACCAGCGGCCAACGAACTCGACCACTTCATAAATCAGGTGCATGCGCTCGCTGTCGGCGCGCGGTTTCTTCCTGCCGTTCGCATCCCAGCACAGCCAGCCGATCGCCAACATTTTCAGCGACGGCACCATGATACTGGCGATGAAAATCACCATCGCTACCGGATAAGAGCCGTCCCCCCACAGCAGGATCACCCCCGCCATGATGGTGGAGTTCATTTTGTTACCCAGCGCCTCGGTCACCATGATGGGCATCAGGTTGGCCGGAATATACAGCATGATGGAGGTCACCAGCAGCGCCAGCGTCCACTGCAGGCTGTGGCGGCGACGCACGCAGCCCTTGGTGTGGCAGCGCGGGCAACTCACCTGATCGGCCGGCAGGATCGCCGTGCAGCACGCGCAGGAGCGCACGCCCTGGCGCATGCCGGTGCGTCCTACCGTCAGCGGGCGATCGAGACGCGGTGCCGGTTCGATGTCCTGCCACAGCCAGCGCCGATCCACGCATTGGAAAGCGCGCACCTGCAGCAGGCAGAACAGACAGTAAGGCACGAAGCTGCTGCCGATACCGATATCGCCATAGGCCATCAGCTTGACGAAGCTGACCAGCACCCCGGCGAGGAAAATCTCCACCATGCACCAGGTTTTGAACTGGAACAGCACCCGGGCCATCCACTCTTTCAGTCCCAGCGGCAAACGCACTTTGGCGCACAGCAGGATGATCGCCACCATGCAAAATGCCGGGATCAGCTGCACGAACACCATAAACAAGGTGGCCATGCTGGCGTAGTCTTCCGCCACCATGACTTCCGGGATTTGGATCAGCCGGATTTCGTTGCCGAGGCCGGCGACGCGCATGTTGATAAACGGGAAAATGTTGGCCAGCACCAGCATGAACAAGGCGCTGAGCGCGTAACCGATCGGCCGCTTGCGCGGTTCGTCCCAGCGGGCGCTGAGCGTGGTTTTGCAGCGCGGGCATACCGCTTTGCTGCCATAGGCCAGCGGCGGCAGCGCCACCAGCATGTCGCACTGCGGGCACAGCATCAGGTTATCCTGCTGCGCCGCCGAAGGTGCGGAATGACTATGCTGCTGATGATTGTTGTGGGAACACACCATATTCCTCCTCAATAACGTTGCTCACCGGCACGTCGATACCGCCCGCAGCAGCGCGCGGGCGGTATCGCAACGGTCAGCCGTTTTTCATCGCTTCCAGCTCTTCCCAACGGGCGAAGGCCTGCTCGAGCGCCTGCTCGGCGTTAGCCAACGCCGTCAGCACTTCTTGCGTTTCGCTGTGCGGCCGCGTGAAGAAGTCGGCATCGCTCATCTGCGCCTGCAGCGCTTCGATTTCCGCTTCCAGCTGTTCGAGCCGCTGCGGCAGCTGTTCCAGCTCACGCAGCAGGTTGTAACTCAGCTTGGCCGCCGCTTTCTTCGGCTGTTCGGCCTTTTTCTCCGCCGCCGGTTTGCTCGCGCTCGGCGCCGCCTGACGAATCGGTTTCGCCGTCGCACGCTGATGATGCGCATCGTAGTAACCGCCGACGAAGGCCTTGATCACGCCATTGCCTTCGAAAATCCAGCACTCGGTCACCGAGTTGTCGACGAACTGACGATCGTGGCTGACCAGCAGCACGGTACCCTGATAGCCGTCGATCAGCTCTTCCAGCAGCTCCAGCGTTTCGACGTCGAGATCGTTGGTTGGTTCATCGAGGATCAGCAGATTGCTCGGTTTCAGAAACAGCTTAGCCAACAGCAGGCGGTTACGCTCACCGCCCGACAGCGCCTTCACCGGCGTCATCGCACGCTTCGGGTGGAACAGGAAGTCCTGCAGGTAGCCCAAGACGTGGCGAGGGCGGCCGTTGACCATTACTTCCTGTTTACCTTCCGCCAGGTTGTCCATCACCGTGCGATCCGGATCGAGATCGGCGCGGTGCTGGTCGAAATAAGCCACTTCCAGCTTGGTGCCGCAGTGCACGCGGCCGCTGTCGGCTTTCAGCTGACCGAGCATCAGTTTCAGCAGCGTGGTTTTGCCACAGCCGTTCGGCCCCACCAGCGCAATCTTGTCGCCGCGCTGCACCTGAGCGGAGAAACCGCGCACCAGCACTTTTTCGCCAACCTGATAATTGACGTCTTCCAGCTCGAATACGATTTTGCCGGAGCGGGTCGCCTCTTCCACCTGCATCTTGGCGGTGCCCATCACTTCACGGCGTTCTGAACGCTCGACGCGCAGCGCCTTCAGCGCGCGTACGCGGCCCTCGTTACGGGTACGGCGCGCTTTGATGCCCTGACGGATCCAGACCTCTTCCTGCGCCAGCTTGCGATCGAACTCGGCGTTTTGCAGCTCTTCCACCCGCAGCGCTTCTTCTTTGCTCTGCAGGTACAGATCGTAGTTGCCCGGCCAGGAAACTAGCTTACCGCGATCCAGATCGACGATGCGCGTCGCCATGTTGCGGATAAACGAACGGTCGTGCGAGATGAAGACGATGCTGCCGTCGAACTCTTTCAGGAAACCTTCCAGCCAGTCGATGGTTTCGATATCCAGGTGGTTGGTCGGTTCGTCGAGCAACAATACGCGCGGCGAGCTCACCAGAGCACGGCCCAGCGCCGCTTTACGCAGCCAGCCGCCGGACAGCGAGGAAAGTTCTGCGTCGCCGTTCAACCCCAGCTGCAGCAGCACTTCGCTGATGCGACTGTCGAGCTGCCAGAGTCCCTGGTGATCGAGGATCTCCATGATTTGCGCCATGCGCGCCAGGTTTTTCTCGCTCGGATCGCTTTCCACCAGGTGGGAAATCGCATGATACGCCTTCAGGTGTTCTGCCTGCTCCGCAACGCCTTCCGCCACGAAGTCGAACACGCTGCCGCCGATATTGCGCGGCGGATCCTGTTGCAGGCGCGCCACAATCAGATCCTGTTCGTAGATCACCCGGCCGTCATCCAGCGGGATCTCTTTGCCGAGGATCTTCAGCAGCGTAGATTTACCGGCGCCGTTGCGCCCGACCAGACACACGCGCTCGTTGTCTTCGATATGAATTTCGGTGTTGTCTAACAGTGGCGCATCGCTGAAAGAAAGCCAGGCGCCGGACATGCTGATTAACGACATAGTAATTATTTTCCTTCGCCGGCGTGAGTCACCAGCCAGCAGTTGTGGATCTGACGGTTACGGGCAAAGTCCTGCGACAGCGTCTTGGCGGTGATCTCTTTCGCCTCCAGGCCCAGCGCACTCAGCCCTGCCATATCCATTTGGAAACCGCGCTTGTTATTCGAGAACATGATGGTCCCGTTGCGGCGCAGCAACCGTTTCAAATCTTTCATCAGCGCCAGGTGATCGCGCTGCACGTCAAAGGTGTTCTCCATCCGCTTGGAGTTGGAGAAGGTCGGCGGATCGATGAAGATCACGTCGAACTGTTCGTTGGCGTTGCTCAACCACGACAGGCAGTCGGCCTGGATCAATCGATGCTGACGGCCGGTCAGGCCGTTGGCGCGCAGGTTCTTCTCCGCCCATTCCAGATAGGTGCGCGACATGTCCACCGTGGTGGTGCTGCGCGCGCCGCCCAGCCCGGCATGCACGCTGGCGGTGCCGGTATAGGCGAACAGGTTGAGGAAGTCCTTGCCATTGCTCATCTCGCCCAGCATACGGCGCGCGATGCGGTGATCGAGGAACAAGCCGGTATCGAGATAGTCGGTCAGGTTGACCCACAGCTTGGCGTTATACTCTTCCACCAGCAGGAACTCGCCCTTCTGCGCCAGTTTCTCGTACTGGTTTTTGCCCTTCTGCCGCTCGCGCGTTTTCAGGATCAGCTGATTCGACGGCAGCTCCAGCACCGCCAGCGTCGCGTTGATCACATCGAACAGGCGCTGACGCGCTTTCTGTGCATCGACGGTTTTCGGCGGCGCATACTCCTGCACCACCACCTTGCTGCCGTAGCGGTCCACCGCGACGTTGTATTCTGGCAGATCGGCATCGTACAGGCGGTAGCATTCAATGCCTTGTTGCTTCGCCCACTTGTCGAGCTTCTTCAAATTCTTGCGCAGACGGTTGGCGAAATCTTCCGCCACCTGCACGCCGCCGGTAGCGGCACCGGCCGGGCTTGCCGCCAGCTGATAATTTTTCTGCACGCACTCCAGCGGGCCGTTCTTCGCCTTAAACTGGCGCTCGGCGCGCAGCTGCAGGCAGCTCAACAGCTCCGGCGAGGCGCTGAACAGCGACAGCTGCCAACCGCCGAAGGCGCTTTTCATCACGCGGCCCAGCATGTTGTGCAGCGCGATCAGCGCCGGTTCGCTTTCCAGACGCTCGCCATACGGCGGATTGCTGATCACGGTACCGTGCGGGCCTTCCGGCAGCGGGTTGGTCAACCGCGCGACGTCGCCGACGTTGAAGGTGATCAGTTCGGCGACGCCGGCGCGGCGGGCGTTGCCGCGCGCCATCTCAATCACCCGGCGATCGATATCGGAACCGAAGAAGCGAGAGGCGGTTTCCTGCAGACCGCGGCGGGCACGAACCTGTGCTTCGGTGGTGACCTCACGCCACAGTTCGGCGTTGTGACCATTCCAGGCGCTGAAGCCCCAGTGTTGACGGTGAAGACCCGGCGCGCGATCGGCGGCGATCATCGCCGCTTCGATCAACAGCGTGCCGGAGCCGCACATCGGATCGAGCATCGGCGTGCCCGGCTGCCAGCCGGAGCGCAGCACGATGGCGGCCGCCAGGTTTTCCTTCAGCGGCGCCTGGCCGGTGAGATCGCGGTAGCCGCGCTGGTGCAGGCCTTCGCCGCTCAGATCGAGCGCCACGCTGGCCATATCGCGTTGCAGGAAGACGTTAACGCGAATATCCGGCTGCTGCTTGGCAACCGTCGGGCGTTGGTCAAGTTTACGGGTGAAGCTGTCGACGATGGCGTCTTTCACCTTCAGCGCGCCATATTGGCTGTTGCGGATCTCTTCGTTCACGCCGCTGAAATGCACGGCAAAAGTTTTATCCACGCCAAAAATGCTCGGCCAGTCGATCGCCTGCACCCCAAGGTACAGATCCAGGTCGCTGTGCACGCGGAATTCGTTCAGCGGCAACAGAATGCGCGAAGCCAGGCGGCTCCACAGCAGGCTTTGGTACAGAAGACGATCGTCACCCTGAAAATGTACCCCGCCCTGCACCACTTTGCAGTCGTGAGCGCCAAGCGCTTCCAGCTCGCTTTTTAACAGTTCTTCCAATCCACGCGCCGTGCTGGCAAACAGAGAGTTCATATCGTACTTATCACCAAAAAGAAAATTGTTGCGCATTATAGCTAATCCGCACCGCTTGTCATAAAGTTGCTCCCTTCTATTTAATCATCGCACGGAGATAAGGGTGATCACGCTTTCCAAACTCTACGTCCATCCGGTTAAATCACTGCGCGGCCTGCAGCTTTCTTACGCCCAGGTCGGCAGCAGCGGTCTGGCCTTCGACCGCAACTTTATGATCACCGAGCCGGACGGCACCTTTATTACCGCGCGCCAATATCCGCAGATGGTGTTGTTCACGCCGGCGCTGTTGCCGGATGGGCTGTTTCTGACCGCGCCGGACGGTGAAAGCGCCGCCATTCGCTTCAGCGACTTCGCCGCCGCGCCGCAGCCGACCGAGGTATGGGGCAACCATTTCACCGCGCTGACTGCGCCAGATGAGATCAACCGCTGGCTGAGCGGCTATTTCCAGCGCGACGTGCAGCTGCGCTGGCTGGGGCCGGAGCTGACCCGCCGGGTCAAGAAACACCCTGAAATCCCGCTGACGTTTGCCGACGGCTACCCTTATCTGCTGATTAACCAGGCTTCGTTCAACGATCTGCAACAGCGCTGCCCCGGCAGCATCAAGCTAGAGCAGTTCCGCCCCAATCTGGTGGTGAGCGGCGCCACCGCCTGGGCCGAAGACGGCTGGCAGGTGATCCGCGTCGGTGACGTGATGTTCGATCTGGTGAAACCCTGCAGCCGCTGCGTGCTTACCACCGTCAGCACCGAGCGTGGCCGCAAGCACCCGAGCGGCGAACCGCTCAGCACGCTGCAAAAATTCCGCTCCGCCGACAACGGCGACATCGATTTTGGCCAGAATATGATCGCGCGCAACAGCGGCATCATTCGCGTGGGCGATACGGTGGAAGTGCTGTCGACCAAGCCGCCGCGCCCTTATGGCGCCGGGAAAGTGGTAGAGAGCGTGCAGGCGCCACAAGACAGCGCGCACAGCGTCACGATCGAATATGAAGGCAAGGTGTTTACCGGCAACAACCAGCAGATTTTGCTCGAACAGCTGGAGCAGCAAGGCATCCGCGTGCCTTACTCGTGCCGCGCCGGGATTTGCGGCAGTTGCCGCATTACGTTGCTGAGCGGTGAAGTCGCGCCCCTGAAGAAAAGCGCGCTGGGCGACAACGGCACCATCCTGTGCTGCAGCTGCATCCCGAAAAGTGATTTGACGTTGGCGTAATCCGCCTTATACCGCCCTGTCGTAAGCCGGGGCGGCGCTTTCATCCTGCGCGCAGGGTTTCAGCCGATCGTGCATCACCTTGATGGCGTCACCCAATACCATGGTACGGCCAGCGACCGTCAGCTGATTTTGCGCCAGCAGGCACAGGCTGGCGTTATCCCCGGCCTCCACCACCAGCAAGCGCGCTTCCGCGCCGCTCTCCATCACTTTCACCGCCGCCAGCTCGCCATTTTTCGGCTGCAGCGGGTAATGCTGCTGCGAGAAATGCCAGCTCTTTGGCATCAGCGGTTTCAGGAAGCGATAGGCGACCAGCGCATTCAACACCAGCTCGGCGCGCTGTTCATGGCTCAGCTTGACCTGCTTGCACTGTTCTTCATAGGTGAAATAAAGGGCGGCGTCATCCACGCAAAAAGCGCATTCATCAAAGGCGTCCGGCGTTAACATTTTGGCCGGGAAACGTGAGCGAAAGATCATACCATTAGCTAAATCCAGCATTAGCCGATCGTGTTCGGCATCAAAATACCAACGCCAATTATCGTCAGGTTTTATCTTCATTTCGTATCCTTCTCGCTGCCTATGCCAATGCCGCACTCACCCTAAAAGGCGATTTTATCACCGATAAAATAGCTTAAACATCGGATAATTCCGCGAACGATATTTATGCTAACGAACAAAATATAGACGAGCCGGGGGCAGAAATAAACCCCCGGAATAAAATGAGAGGAAAAATATTAGATATGGGTAACGATATCTTTAATCAAACGCGGGCCGTGATAGATAAATCCGGAATAAATTTGCAGCAGGCTCGCGCCGGCCTCCATTTTTTCGCGCGCCGCCGTCAGCGAATCAATGCCGCCTACGCCGATAATCGGCAGGCGCCCCTGCAGTTCGGTGGAGAGACGACGGATCACTTCGGTGCTGCGTGATTGCAACGGACGCCCGCTTAACCCGCCCGCTTGTTCGCAGTAATTCAACCCCTGGATCAATTTTCGATCCAACGTGGTATTGGTGGCGATCACGCCATCGATATTATGCCGCACCAGGCTATCGGCAATTTGGATCAATTCTTCTTCTGAAAGATCCGGCGCGATCTTTACCGCCACCGGCACATATTTGTGATGCCGCGCATGTAATTCCTGCTGCTTATTTTTAATCGCAGCCAAAAGATCGTCCAGCGCTTCGCCATACTGTAAGGATCGTAACCCCGGCGTATTCGGTGAAGAGATGTTAATCGCGATATATCCGGCATACGGATAAACTTTATCCATGCAGATCAAATAATCGTCTTTTCCCTGCTCGACCGGCGTGTCTTTATTCTTGCCGATATTGATCCCAAGAATGCCGCCGAAATGGGATTTCTTAACGTTTTCAACCAGATTGTCCACGCCATGGTTATTGAACCCCATACGGTTAATCAGGCCTTCCGCCTCAACCACGCGGAACAAGCGCGGCTTGTCGTTGCCCGGTTGCGGACGCGGCGTCACGGTGCCGACTTCCACATGGCCGAAGCCCATCGCGCCGAACGCATCGATGCATTCGCCGTTTTTATCCAGACCGGCGGCCAATCCCAGCGGGTTTTTAAACGACAGCCCCATGCAGCTGACCGGTTTGGTCGGCACGGACTGACGGACAAGAAACGCTAATGGGGTGCCGGTAATACGGCTGAGCTGACGAAAGGTCACTTCGTGCGCGCGCTCCGGATCGAGCTGGAACAACGCTTTCCTGATGAGGGGGTAGTACATGGACTCTCCTGATTTCCCGGTTGCAAACCGGGGGCGTATTATCCGGTATCCCCCGCCTAATTGGAATTGATTAAAGGCAAAAAAAGCCGTTTTTACGCAATCGTTTTCCCACTTCACCGCCAAATCGGCGCCAATCCGCTTTTGCGCATATCCAAATCACAAAATGAGATTTAAACAACGCGCCCGGTTGCTGGTAGGTTTAAAACACTTCCCATTGATTTTCTAATTAAACCTAACTTTTAGTTATAAGGAGTGGCAATGCGCGTTATATCACTGGCCGGTAGCCCACGTATCCCATCACGTTCCGCCGCGCTGCTCTCGCTGAGTCAGAACTGGCTGCGGCAGCAAGGGGTGGAAGTGACGGCCTATACCCTGCACGACTTTGACGCCGAAGACCTGCTGTACGCCAACTTCAACAGTCCGGCGATCAAGGCGTTTGCCGAGCAGCTGGCGCAGGCCGACGGCCTGCTGATTTCCACGCCGGTTTATAAAGCGTCGTTCTCCGGCGCGCTGAAAACCCTGCTGGACCTGCTGCCGGAACGCGCGCTGGATCATAAGGTGGTGCTGCCGCTGGCGACCGGCGGTTCCGTCGGCCACATGCTGGCGGTGGACTATGCGCTGAAACCGGTGCTGGCGGCGCTGAAAGCGCAAGAGGTGCTGCACGGCGTGTTCGCCGACGACAGCCAGATCCAACTGACCGGCGAAAGCGCCACGCTCACCGACGCCGTGGCCGCCCGGTTGGAAGAGGCGCTCGCCAGTTTCTATTTGGCGCTTGGCCGCCGCAAACCGCCCGCGCTGCGCGTCGCCTCGCCGCTGACGGCGCGTCAAACCGCCTGACATGCCTGGAAAAGGAGGGCCTGAATGAAACAACGCAACGCTTTGCGACGTTGGCTGAGCGCCGCGGCCTTCACCGGCCTGCTGTCGCTGGTCTGGGCCAACGCCGCCGTCGCGCAGGATCCGGCGCAATTTCGCATCGGTTACCAGAAAGGATCGGTGAGTCTGGTGCTGGCGAAAAGCCACCGGCTGCTGGAGGAACGCTTCCCCGCCACCCGCATCAGTTGGATTGAATTTCCCGCCGGCCCGCAGATGCTGGAGGCCTTGAACGTCGGCAGCATCGATCTGGGCAGCACCGGTGATATTCCGCCGATCTTTGCGCAGGCCGCCGGCGCGGATCTGCTGTATGTCGGCGTTGAGCCGCCCAAACCGAAGGCCGAAGTAATCCTGGTGCCGGAAAATAGCCCGATCAAAACCGTCGCCGATCTGAAAGGCCATAAGGTCGCGTTCCAGAAAGGATCCAGCTCACATAACCTGCTGCTGCGATCGCTGCAAAAGGCCGGACTGAAATTTACGGATATCCAGCCCGCCTATTTGACGCCCGCCGATGCGCGCGCCGCATTCCAGCAGGGCAACGTCGATGCCTGGGCTATCTGGGATCCTTATTATTCCGCCGCGCTGCTGCAGGGCGGCGTGCGGGTGCTCGGCGACGGCACCGATCTGAACCAGACCGGTTCCTTCTATCTGGCGGCGCGCCCCTATGTCGAAGCCAATGGCGCCTTTATCAGCCAGGTCCTGACGGTGCTAACCCAGGCCGATGCACTCACCCGCAGCGACCGGGCGCAAAGCGTGACCCTGCTGGCCAACGCCATGGGGCTGCCGGAACCGGTGATCGCCAGCTATCTGGATCACCGCCCCCCGACCGCCATCACACCGCTAGATGCGCATACGATCGCCGCGCAGCAGCAAACCGCCGACCTGTTTTACGCCAACCGGTTGGTGCCGGTGAAGGTCGACATCTCGCAACGCATCTGGCGCCCAAGCGCGCAATAAATACGGGGGAACATTGACGATGAGCCTGAACGTTTTCTGGTTTTTACCCACCCATGGCGACGGCCACTATCTTGGCAGCGCTCAGGGCGCTCGCAGCGTCGATCACGGTTACTTGCAGCAGATCGCCCAGGCGGCGGATCGGCTGGGATTCGGCGGTGTGCTGATCCCCACCGGTCGCTCTTGCGAAGACTCTTGGCTGGTGGCCGCCTCGCTGATCCCGGTCACCCAGCGGCTGAAATTTTTGGTTGCGTTGCGGCCGGGCATCATCTCCCCTACGCTGGCGGCGCGTCAGGCGGCGACGCTGGATCGCCTGTCCAACGGGCGCGCGCTGTTCAATCTGGTCACCGGCGGCGATCCGGAAGAGCTGGCGGCGGAGGGGTTACATCTCAGTCATGAAGAGCGTTACGAGGCCTCGACCGAGTTCACTCATATCTGGCGCCGGGTACTGGAAGGCGAAACCGTCGATTTCGACGGCAAGCATATTCAGGTGAAAGGGGCCAAGCTGCTGTTCCCGCCGGTGCAGCAACCGCGCCCGCCGCTCTATTTCGGCGGATCCTCCGCCGCCGCGCAGGATCTGGCCGCCGAACAGGTAGAAATGTACCTCACCTGGGGAGAGCCGCCGGCGCAGGTCAAAGAGAAGATCGAGGAAGTACGCGCCAAAGCGGCGGCGAAGGGCCGACAGGTGCGTTTCGGCATCCGTCTGCATGTCATCGTGCGGGAAACCACCGAAGAGGCCTGGCGCGCCGCCGATCGGCTGATCGCCCACCTCGATGAGGAAACCATCGCCAACGCGCAGCAGGCCTTTGCGCGCTTCGACTCCGTCGGCCAACGGCGCATGGCGGCGCTGCACGGCGGCAAGAAGGACAACCTGGAGATCAGCCCGAACCTGTGGGCCGGCATCGGCCTGGTGCGCGGCGGCGCCGGCACCGCGCTGGTGGGCGATGGCCCGACGGTCGCCGCACGCATGCAGGAATACGCCGATCTGGGCATCGACACCTTTATTCTCTCCGGCTATCCACATCTGGAAGAGGCCTACCGCGTCGGCGAACTGCTGTTCCCTCACCTCGATCTGGCGCAGGAAGAAACGCCTGCGCGCCTTCAGCCGGTGCGCCCGCAGGGCGAAGTGGTGGCCAACATTTATGTTCCGCAAAAAGTGTCGCAGAGCTGAGGAGCGCCCCGATGGCAAAGAACGCGCAACGCATCCTTTACCGGCTGGCCCCTTGGGCGCTGCCGCTGGCGCTGGTGATCATCTGGCAAGTCGCCGTCGAAACCGGCTGGCTGTCCAACCGCATTTTGCCGGCGCCGAGTGCGGTGCTGGCCGCCTTCTGGCGCCTGAGCCAAAGCGGCGAACTGTGGCAGCACCTGAGCATCAGCAGCCAGCGCGCGTTGATCGGCTTTGGCATCGGCGGCAGCATCGGACTGATCCTCGGCTTTATTACCGGGCTGTCGCGCTGGGGTGAACGCCTGTTGGACAGTTCGGTGCAAATGATCCGCAACGTGCCGCACCTGGCGCTAATCCCACTGGTGATCCTGTGGTTCGGCATCGATGAATCCGCCAAGATCTTTCTGGTGGCGCTCGGCACGTTGTTCCCGATTTATCTCAATACCTATCACGGCATCAAAAACATCGATCGCGGCCTGCTGGAGATGGCGCGCAGCTACGGTCTGAGCGGTTTTCGCCTGTTCACGCAGGTGGTGCTGCCGGGCGCATTGCCGTCGATTATGGTCGGCGTGCGTTTCGCCCTCGGGTTCATGTGGCTGACGCTGATTGTCGCCGAAACCATCTCGGCCAATTCGGGCATCGGCTACCTGGCGATGAACGCGCGTGAATTTCTGCAAACCGACGTGGTGGTGGTGGCGATCGTGCTGTACGCCCTGCTCGGCAAACTGGCGGACGTGGGCGCGCAGCTGCTTGAGCGCGTCTGGTTGCGCTGGCATCCGGCCTATCAACTGAAACAGGGAGAAGCGCTATGACCCTTCCCGCTCGCCTTGCACAAGGCACGCCGGTGACGCTGGAGTCCATCGGCAAACGTTACGGCAACCGCACGGTGCTGGACAATATTCAGCTGCGCATTTCCGCCGGGCAGTTCGTGGCGGTGGTCGGCCGCAGCGGCTGCGGCAAGAGCACCCTGCTGCGCCTGTTAGCCGGCCTGGAACAGGCCAGCAGCGGCGCGCTGCTCAGCGGCAACGCGCCGCTTGCCGCCGCCAAAGAGGATACCCGGTTGATGTTTCAGGATGCGCGCCTGCTGCCGTGGAAAACGGTGATCGACAACGTGGGCCTGGGGCTGCGCGGCCACTGGCACGACGCGGCGCTGCAGGCACTGGACGCGGTCGGTTTGGCGGATCGCGCCCGCGACTGGCCGGCGGCGCTGTCCGGTGGACAAAAGCAGCGGGTCGCCCTGGCGCGCGCGCTGATCCACCGCCCCCGCCTGCTGCTGCTGGACGAACCGCTCGGGGCTCTGGATGCCCTGACGCGCATCGAGATGCAAGGGCTGATAGAGACACTGTGGCAACAGCACGGTTTTACCGTACTACTGGTGACGCACGACGTCAGCGAAGCCATCACGCTGGCGGATCGGGTGATCCTGATTGAAGAGGGCCACATCGGACTGGATCTGAGCATCGATCTGCCGCGGCCACGCCGCAAAGGTTCGGCCAGGCTGGCGGAACTGGAAGCTGAAGTGCTGGAGCGGGTATTATCACCGCCGGTCACCGCGGCCAGCTCACGCCAGGCGGCGAATTGAACGAAAAAAGGGACGGCGCAGGCCGTCCCTTATCTATATCAGCGTGAAAAGATCAGGCGTCGAGCGCCTTACTGATCTTCTCGTACAGATCGCCGGACAGGTTTTCCAACCCTTTCAACTGTTCCAGCGCCTTGCGCATCAGCGCCTGACGGCCCGCGTCGTAACGCTTCAGGCGAATCAGCGGTTCAATCAGGCGCGCGGCGATCTGCGGGTTGCGCTGGTTGAGATCGCTGAGGATCTCCGCCAGGAACTGATAGCCGCTGCCGTCCGCGGCATGGAACGCCGCCGGGTTGCCGGAAGCGAAGCCGCCGATCAGCGAACGGGTGCGGTTCGGGTTGCTCAGGCTGAACGAGCGGTGTTGCAGCAGCGCGCGCACCTTGCTCAACACGTCTGCCGATGGGCTGCTGCCCTGCAGCACGAACCATTTGTCCATCACCAGGCCATCCTGATGCCAGCGCTCGTCGAACGCCGCCAGCAGCGCATCGCGGCACGGCAGCTGGGCCGCGACCGCAGCAGACAGCGCCGCCAGCGAGTCGGTCATGTTGTCCGCCTGGCGATACTGTTCGCTCACCAGCTGGTCCGCCAGCACCACATCTTCGCCGAACGCCAGATAGCCCAGGCACACATTACGCAAGGCGCGCTTGGCGATCTCGCCATGCTCCACGCGGTAGCCGTCGGTCTTGTTGGCGTGATACACCGCCAGCCACTCATCGGCCAACTCCCGCGCCAGGCAGCGTACGATCGCTTCGTGCACCGCGGCGATCGCTTCTGGATCGATAGTGGCGAACAGCTCGGCGATTTCGTTCTCCGACGGCAAGGTCAGGATCTGCGCCGCCAGCGCCGGATCCAGTTTTTCGTCCAGCAGCACCGCGCGGAACGCATCGGCCACGTGCAGCGGCAGCGACAACGGCTGCTTCTGCTGGTGCCGCGCCACGTTCAGTTTGATGTAGGTCGCCAGCAGGCTCTGTGCCGCATCCCAACGCGCAAATTCATTGCGTGCGTGCTGCATCAGGAAGGTCAGTTGCTGATCGCTGTACGGATAGTCCAGTTTCACCGGTGCGGAGAACTCGCGCAGCAGCGAGGGCACCGGCTTGTGCGCCACGCCGTCGAACACGAAAGTCTGCTCCGCTTCGGTGACGTTCAGCACATTGTTGACCGGCAGCCCCCCCTTTTGTAAGGGGATGACGTTGCCTTCACTGTCGTACAGTTCGATATCCAGCGGGATATGCAGCGGCAATTTCTCCGGCTGATCGGCGGTCGGCGCGGTTTTCTGACTGACATGCAGGCGATATTGCTGGGTTTCCGCATCGTACTCGTCGCGCACCGTCAACAGCGGTGTGCCGGACTGGCTATACCAACGGCGGAAGCGCGACAGATCCACGTTGGACGCGTCTTCCATCGCCTGCACGAAGTCATCGCAGGTGGCGGCGCTGCCGTCATGGCGTTCGAAATAGAGCTGCATTCCTTTCTGGAAGTTCGCTTCCCCCAGCAGGGTGTGCATCATGCGGATCACTTCAGAACCTTTTTCATACACCGTCAGGGTGTAGAAGTTGTTCATCTCGATCACTTTGTCCGGGCGGATGGCGTGCGCCATCGGGCTGGCGTCTTCGGCGAACTGCGCGCCGCGCATTACGCGCACGTTATCGATGCGGTTGACCGAGCGCGATCCCAGATCGGAACTGAACTCCTGATCGCGGAACACCGTCAGCCCCTCTTTCAGGCTGAGCTGGAACCAGTCTCGGCAGGTCACGCGGTTACCGGTCCAGTTGTGGAAGTATTCGTGGCCAATCACCGCTTCGATGTTCAGGTAATCCTTGTCGGTGGCGGTTTCCGCCTTCGCCAGCACATATTTGGAGTTAAAGATATTTAACCCTTTGTTCTCCATCGCGCCCATATTGAAGAAATCGACCGCCACGATCATATAAATGTCGAGATCGTATTCCAGACCGAAGCGGGTCTCGTCCCACTTCATCGAGTTCTTCAGCGACGTCATCGCCCAGTCGGCGCGATCCAGATTGCCGCGATCGACGAACAGCTCCAGTGCGACCTTACGGCCGGAACGGGTGGTGAAGCTGTCGCGCAGCACGTCGAAGTCCCCCGCCACCAGCGCGAACAGGTAGCAAGGTTTCGGGAACGGATCCTGCCATTGCACCCAGTGGCGGCCATCGGCCAATTCACCCTGGCCAATGCGGTTGCCGTTTGACAGCAGGAACGGATAGCGCGCCTTGTCGGCCACGATGCGGGTGGTAAAGCGCGCCAGCACGTCCGGGCGATCCTGGTAATAGGTAATGTGGTGGAAGCCTTCGGCTTCGCATTGCGTGCACAGCGCATCGCCGGACAGGTACAGCCCTTCCAGCGCGGTGTTTTTCGCCGGGTGAATGTCGTTGACGATGGTAAGAGTGAATTGTGCCGGCAACTCATCGATGATCAGCTGGTTATCCTGCTGACGGTAGGCGCTCCACGGTTGGCCGTCGACCTGAATGCTCACCAGCGTCAGATCTTCACCATCCAGCACCAGCGGTGCACCGGCCGTGCCCTGACGTTTGATTTTACTGACGGCGGTCACGCGCGTGGTTTCCGCGTCCAGACTGAAGTCCAAATCGATATCGGTCGTGGTGTAATCGGGCGCGCGATAGTCGTGGCGGTATTTTGCCTGTGGCTGTTGTGTCATAAAAACCCTTAAACATCTCAGTGAGTTATAGGTGCCAGGCCGCTCTTCCCCTTCGTACCGCAACCGGTGTGTTTCCCGGCAGCGCGCGGCGGGCCTGAATTGTGAATAAACTGTATCACAGCTGGCCGAAAAGCCCAGAGCCGCCGGGCGACCACGATAGAGAAATCAGAGGCAAATCATAAATCGTCCGTCTGGCGGCAGTGCGGGTGACCAATGGCCAAATAAAAATCAGCATTTAATGCTAAAAAACCACCATCGGGGGGCGCCGGCATAGTTGAGGCGGCTCAGGCGGCATGGTGGTATAATTGCGGCATCAGGCCCAGGGATGACTCGCACTATGAAAATCAAATACGCAATCTATTTTTTTACCCTGTGCCTGATGACCTCCTTCTCTCTGTTCATCGTCGATGAGCTGCTTGAAGCCCATACCGATTACCGCGACAACCAACTCAACCTGTACAAAATTGATCGCGCCAAAGAAATCTCCGAAGCCTTCCAGGCGGCGCTGCAGGCTCACCGTCTCAAACGATTGAGCCTGATCGATCCTCAGATCACCCGCGCGCAATGTTTGGCCGCCGATCGGGTGGCGCGCGAGAGAATCACCCGGATCCGCGAACATCTGAACGATGAGGTCGCCAGACAGCTCGGGGTTCGGCAAAAAATTGCCGCGCTGTCGATGATCGGCCTGATGGAACAGTTGCTGGATAATGACAACCTGCAGCTTTCGCAGATCAATAACACCAACGCTAATCTGTTCAACATCAACAGCGCCTATTACATCTCGCAAACCAGCAAGAGCTATTACCGTTATACCTACGATACCCGGATGGTGGATACCGACTCCTTTATGTTTCTCGAGGCCATCCGTCTCAATAACCGGCTGAATATGTCACTGACGGAATTGAGCGATCAGATTATCGACGTCAATGTAAGCCCGCTGGTTCGCAAAGACGCCTATCTGAAGTCCATTCAACTGACCGGCGTGCTGAACGCCCTGAGCACCCGATTGATCTTCATGAAGATCAACTACGACGATGGACAAATCACCGACATCGTCAATGCGTTACTCGCCCAGGTGTCCGCTGAACGCCTTCAACAGATTACCGATGGGCTGTACACCGCTATCGATACCCACAAGCCCTATCCCACAGCGCTTATCTCGCGCTATGTCGACGATGTGAGCGGGCTTTCGCAGGCGCTGTATCAGCGCAGCTTCGAATTGGAAACCCTCGCCTCGCGCCACAAGATTTACGACAGCCAGACGACCATTTACGGCATGATCGCACTTGCCGGCCTGGTGGTATTGCTGTTCATTTTGCCGGCGCTGGTGTTCTGCACCAGCATCAACCGTTGGCTGACCAAGACCCACAACAATATCGTACGGCTGTCGCGCGGTGAGATGAATATCGATCGCAACGACGCCTTCTACAGCCAGGAACTGATCGCCATCAGCGACGCCATTCAGCAGCTCAGGCAATACCAGTTGGACAAGGTCTCGCTGGAGAGCGAGAAACAACTGCTGATTAAAGAGCTCGAGGCCTCTTCCTTCCTCGATCCGCTCACCAATATCTACAACCGTCGTAAATTCTTCCTTGAATCTCAGCTGCTGGGCGACGGCAGCTACCCGCAGGCCTTTTGCCTGATCGATATCGACAACTTCAAACAGCTCAACGACAGCTACGGCCACGACGTGGGCGACCGGGCGCTGGTGGCATTCGGACACCTGCTGCAACGCGCGTTCCGTGCCAGCGACATTTTCTGCCGCTACGGCGGCGAAGAGTTTGCGGTGCTGCTGGGTAACTGTTCGTTGGACAACGCGCGGGACATCATGGAGCAATTGCGCGCCCGCACTCATCGCCTGACGCTACACCTGGCCGACGGACGGCAAGTGCATTTCACCACCAGCTGCGGCATCGCGCCGGTCAACGCGTTCACCGCACTGCAGGCGGCGATCAAACAGGCGGACGAAGCGCTCTATTTTTGCAAAAAGAGCGGCAAGGATCGGGTCAGCGTGCATACCGAAGCCGGCTTTATCTGATTCGCTGTTTAAAATAATTAACATTATAATTTTTATGACTAATTAGGGTAAGTCATTCACCTTACAGGCATATCTGGCTTTTTTTTCTCCCCGTCGCCGCCAGGCCGTCATAAAGGCACGTTTAATCCTCGACCCGCTTTGGTGATTTATGGTGTGATGCAGCTTCAATAACAGGATAATCCGGGTATACTCCAACCCCACTTTTATGATTATCCGGATTTGGACACGCGCCTGACGAGGATGCTGTAACGCGCTATGACTCAATACGCTTCCCCGATTTTGACATCACTGCTTGATACCGATGCTTATAAGCTTCATATGCAGCAAGCAGTGTTCCATCGCTATCCCGCGATCAGCGTGGCGGCGGAATTCCGCTGCCGCGGCGACGAACTGTTGGGCGAATATGCCGACGAGATCCGCGCGCAGGTGGCGCTGATGAGCCGGCTGGCGCTGACCGACGCCGAATTCGCTTATCTTTCGGGTCTGCCCTTCTTCCGTCAGGATTACCTGAACTGGCTGCGCACGTTCCGCTACGATCCGCAGCAGGTCACCATCGACAACCGCGACGGCAAACTGCACATCCGCATCGCCGGCCCCTGGCGTGAAGTGATCATGTGGGAAGTGCCGTTGCTGGCGGTGATCAGTGAAGTGGTGCACCGCCGGCGCTCGCCGCTGGCGACGCCGGAACAGGCGGTGGCGCATCTGCAAACTAAGCTGGCGCAGTTCAAGGCGCTGGCGGGCGATCTCGACCTTTCGCGCTTCAAGCTGATGGACTTCGGTACCCGTCGCCGTTTCTCTCAGGGCGTGCAGCAGGCCATCGTCAGCACCTTGCAGGCCGAATTCCCGTACCTGTCGGGCACCAGCAATTACGATCTGGCTCATCAGCTCGGCCTGGCGCCGGTCGGCACGCAGGCGCATGAATGGTTCCAGGCGCATCAGCAGATAAGCCCGGTGCTGGCCAACAGCCAGCGCGCCGCATTGCAGGCCTGGCTGGATGAATACCCGGATCAGCTCGGCATCGCGCTCACCGACTGCATTACCATGGATGCCTTCCTGCGCGACTTCGGCCCGCAGTTCGCCGAGCGTTATCAGGGTCTGCGCCACGATTCTGGCGATCCCGTCGAGTGGGGTGAGAAAGCCATTGCCCACTATCAGAAACTGGGCATCGATCCGATGAGCAAAACGCTGGTGTTCTCGGACAACCTGGATCTGGAAAAAGCGCTGGCGCTCTATCGCCACTTCTATCAGCGCATCAATCTCAGCTTCGGTATCGGCACGCGCCTGACCTGCGATATTCCGGGCGTTAAGCCATTGAATATCGTGATCAAGCTGGTCGAATGCAAAGGCAAGCCGGTGGCTAAACTCTCCGACAGCCCCGGCAAGACCATCTGCCAGGACCAGGCCTTCGTCAGGGCCCTGCGCAAAGCCTTCGATCTGCCGCTGGTGAAGAAAGCCAGCTGAACCGCCTCTATATAGAAAGAAAGCCGGCCTGGTTCACGCGCCGGCTTTTTTGTTTTTATCCCGACCGCCCTCTTTTCAGTCAGCCGCAATAAATGTTGCGCCAATCCGATGATTTCTGCTTGTGCTCTGCACCGCGGCAAGTAACATAGCCATTACCCCCATATTCTTGGGTTGTAAGCTATTTCTAAACCAAATTATTAAAGAGAGAAATCTATGAGCGTAGTGCCTGTAGTCGACGTACTGCAAGGTCGTGCTGCGGTTGACAGTGAAGTCACCGTACGCGGCTGGGTACGTACCCGGAGAGATTCAAAAGCTGGTATCTCCTTCCTGGCCGTCTATGACGGTTCCTGCTTTGATCCGTTACAGGCCGTCGTTAATAATTCTCTGCCGAATTATCAGGATGAAGTGCTGCATCTGACTACCGGTTGTTCGGTTGAAGTCACCGGCAAAGTCGTCGCTTCACCGGGCGAAGGCCAGAGCTTCGAACTGCAGGCTACCGCGATCAAAGTGGTCGGCTGGGTCGACGATCCGGACACTTACCCGATGGCGGCCAAACGTCACAGCATCGAATACCTGCGCGAAGTGGCTCACCTGCGCCCGCGTACCAACCTGATCGGCGCCGTGGCGCGCGTGCGTCATACGCTGGCGCAGGCGATTCACCGCTTCTTCCATGAAAATGGCTATTTCTGGGTGTCCACCCCGCTGATCACCGCCTCCGATACCGAAGGCGCCGGCGAGATGTTCCGCGTGTCCACGCTGGACCTGGAAAACCTGCCGCGCACCGACAAGGGCGCCGTCGACTTCAGCGAAGACTTCTTCGGTAAGGAAGCCTTCCTTACCGTTTCCGGCCAGCTGAACGGCGAAACCTACGCTTGCGCGCTGTCGAAGGTTTACACCTTCGGCCCAACCTTCCGCGCCGAAAACTCCAACACCAGCCGCCACCTGGCGGAATTCTGGATGATCGAGCCGGAAGTGGCCTTCGCGACGCTGGACGACGTTGCCGGCCTGGCCGAAAGCATGCTGAAGTATGTGTTCCAGGCGGTGCTGGATGAACGCGCCGACGATCTGAAATTCTTCGCCGAGCGCGTGGATAAAGACGCTATCGCTCGTCTGGAGCGTTTCGTTTCTTCCGATTTCGCCCAGGTGGACTACACCGACGCCATTGAGATCCTGCTGGCCTCGGGCCAAACCTTCGAAAACCCGGTTTCCTGGGGTATCGATCTCTCTTCCGAACATGAACGTTACCTGGCTGAGAAACACTTCCAAGCGCCGGTGGTGGTGAAAAACTACCCGAAAGACATCAAAGCGTTCTATATGCGCATGAACGAAGACGGCAAAACCGTTGCGGCCATGGACGTGCTGGCACCCGGCATCGGCGAAATCATCGGCGGCTCGCAGCGTGAAGAACGCCTCGACGTGCTCGATCAGCGTCTGGAAGAGATGGGTCTGAATAAAGAAGACTACTGGTGGTATCGCGATCTGCGCCGCTACGGCACCGTGCCGCATTCCGGTTTCGGCCTGGGCTTTGAACGTTTAATCGCCTATGTCACCGGCGTGCAAAACGTGCGCGATGTGATTCCATTCCCACGCACGCCACGTAACGCAAGCTTCTAATTTATACGATCACTCGTTTTTTAAACGATTTCGTTACAAAACAAAGGCCAGCCTCGCTGGCCTTTCGCATTTTTTAATATTGACGCACGTCACAAAGTTCCCGAAAAATTACATTTGGTTACACATACTTTCCTTTTGCAACCTGATTGGGACATTGGTATCATTTTCGTCCTAGATTAACCCGCCTGTGAATGGAACACTGCGTTCAGACACAGGACGACACCAATCTATCAACAATAGTTCCCAAAGAATTATTGGCGGCAGTGGCAAAGGTGTCCGAATAACACCAATGAGGGTAATAATGATGAAGCGCAACATTCTTGCAGTGGTTATCCCGGCTCTGTTGGCTGCTGGTGCAGCAAACGCAGCTGAAATCTACAACAAAGACGGCAACAAGCTGGATCTGTACGGCAAAGTTGACGGTCTGCACTACTTCTCCGACGACAAAGGTAACGACGGCGATCAGACCTATGTTCGTTTCGGCTTCAAAGGTGAAACTCAGATTACTGACCAACTGACCGGTTACGGCCAGTGGGAATACAACGTCCAGGCTAACCACTCCGAATCTCAGGGCACCGAAGGCACCAAAACCCGTCTGGGCTTCGCCGGTCTGAAATTCGCTGACTACGGCTCCTTCGACTACGGCCGTAACTACGGCGTACTGTACGACGTGGAAGGCTGGACCGATATGCTGCCAGAGTTCGGTGGCGACACCTACACCTACACCGACAACTTCATGACCGGCCGTACCAACGGCGTTGCGACCTATCGTAACAACAACTTCTTCGGTCTGGTTGACGGTCTGAACTTCGCTCTGCAATACCAGGGCAAAAACCAGAACGACGGTCGTAACGTCAAGAAACAAAACGGCGACGGCTGGGGTATCTCCTCTACTTATGACATCGGCGAAGGCGTAAGCTTCGGCGCTGCATACGCTTCCTCCAACCGTACCGACGATCAGAAACTGCGTTCCAACGAGCGTGGCGACAAGGCTGATGCATGGACCGTGGGTGCGAAATACGACGCCAACAACGTTTACCTGGCGGCGATGTACGCAGAAACCCGTAACATGACCCCGTTCGGCGGCGGTAACTTCGGTCCAGGCTGTGCAGCTACCGATGACAAGTGCGGTGGCTTCGCGAGCAAAACTCAGAACTTCGAAGTGACTGCTCAGTACCAGTTCGACTTCGGTCTGCGTCCAGAAGTGTCTTACCTGCAGTCTAAAGGTAAAAACCTGAACGTCCCAGGCGTAGGTTCTGACCAAGATCTGGTTAAATATGTTTCTGTTGGTACCACTTACTACTTCAACAAAAACATGTCCACCTACGTTGATTACAAAATCAACCTGCTGGATGACAACGAGTTCACCAAAGCAACCGGCACCGCTACCGACGATATCGTAGCTGTTGGTCTGGTGTACCAGTTCTAAGTTGTCTCGCTTAACGGCGGTTTACCGTCGGCTAAGTTAAAAAACAGGGCTTCGGCCCTGTTTTTATTTGTGTCTTCCGGTAACGTTTTATCCTGCAGATTTCCCCTTCCCCATCATTTTTTCTGTCGAATCCTTCCCGTTCACAAGATCGCGGTGTTTTTATCGCAAACGGTTGGCAAAGCCGATAACTGGCGCTACCCTGATGCTTCTGTCTGCTTAACTCCGAGATTTGGAAGCACCTGACATGTTTGAAAAAATCACCGCCGCACCTGCCGACCCGATCCTGGGCCTGACCGACATTTTCCGCGCCGACGCCCGCCCGAATAAAATCAATTTAGGGATTGGCGTTTATAAAGACGAAACCGGTAAAACCCCGGTGTTAACCAGCGTAAAGAAAGCTGAACAGTATCTGCTGGAAAATGAGACCACCAAAAACTATCTCGGCATTGAAGGCATCCCGGCGTTTGCCAGCTGCACGCAAGTGCTGCTGTTCGGTAAAGAGAGCCCGATCGTCGCCGATCGTCGCGCACGTACCGCACAGACGCCAGGTGGCACCGGTGGCCTGCGCGTGGCGGCAGACTTTATCGCCAACCAGACCAGCGCCAAGCGCATCTGGATCAGCAACCCAAGCTGGCCGAACCACAAGAACGTCTTTAGCGCCGTGGGCCTGGAAGTCCTGGAGTACGCCTACTACGACGCCGCCAACCACGCATTGGATTTCGACGGCCTGCTGAACAGCCTGAAACAGGCCCAGGCCGGTGATGTGGTGCTGTTTCACGGCTGCTGCCATAACCCGACCGGTATCGATCCAACGGCGGAACAGTGGGCACAGCTGGCTGAGCTTTCCGTGGCCAATGGCTGGCTGCCTCTGTTCGACTTCGCCTACCAGGGCTTCGCCAAGGGTCTGGAAGAGGATGCGCAGGGCCTGCGTATTTTCGCCGCCAAACATCAAGAGCTGATTGTCGCCAGCTCCTACTCAAAAAACTTCGGTCTGTACAATGAGCGCGTCGGCGCTTGCACCATTGTAGCTGCCGATGCCGAAACCGCCGATCGCGCCTTCAGCCAGGTAAAAGCGGCTATTCGCGCCAACTACTCCAACCCGCCGTCACACGGCGCCGCCGTTGTCGCCACCATTTTGGGTAACGATGCGCTGCGCGCGATGTGGGAGCAGGAGCTGACCGACATGCGCCAGCGCATTCACCGCATGCGTCAGCTGTTCGTGAACACCCTGCAGGAAAAAGGCGCCCAACAGGACTTCAGCTTCATCATCCAGCAGAATGGCATGTTCTCCTTCAGCGGTCTGACCAAAGAACAGGTGCTGCGTCTGCGCGAAGAGTTTGGCGTCTACGCCGTGAACTCAGGCCGGGTGAACGTGGCCGGCATGACGCCGGACAACATGGCACCGCTGTGTGAAGCCATCGTCGCCGTGCTCTAAATGCATCGACACAGGTCATAAATCATAAAAAAAGGGCGCTCTATGCGCCCTTGATTATTTCTGCCGGGAAATAATCGCTACCACACTGCCGGCTCTTCGCGCAGGAACGGGTTGGTCTGGCGCTCGTGGCCAAAGGTCGACATCGGGCCGTGGCCAGGAATAAAGCGCATATCGTCGCCCAATGGCAGCAGCTTGGTGCGAATAGAGGCGATCAGCGCCTGATGGTCACCGCGCGGGAAGTCGCTGCGCCCTACGCCACCGTTAAACAGCACGTCGCCCACCAGCGCCAAACGCGCTTGCTCATTGATAAAGACGATGTGGCCCGGCGTATGCCCGGGGCAGTGCAGCACCTTGAGCGTCATTTCGCCCACCTGCATCTCATCACCTTCTGACAGCCAGCGAGTCGGCGTCAGCGGCGCACACTCTTCCAGCCCGAACATCCGGCTCTGCGCCGGCAAACCATCCAGCCAAAAAGCGTCTTCTTTATCCGGGCCGTAAATCGGCACCTGATAATGGTCCGCCAGCTCCGCCGCCGCACCAACATGATCCAAATGGCCGTGAGTCAGCAAGATCTGAGTGATCATCACCCCCTGCTGCGCGACTTCCGCTTTGATTTTTTCCGCTTCACCGCCGGGATCGACCAACGCCGCTTGCTGCGTGTTTTCACACCAAATCAGGCTGCAGTTCTGGCTAAAAGCGGTAACGGGAATAAGATGGTATTTCATAAGGCTCCAACGACAATAACGCCGCTTCCGCAAGGGGCGGCGTTATTCACTGACGGCACAGCGGTTACCAGGTCCGAACCGGGCCGGTATCGATGTGTACGAAGTTGCTACGTGGGTAATATCCTACACCACCGGCGCGCATTTTTAACGCCGCTTTACGGATATTACTCAATTGGATACCTTCGATATGGAAATCCATCGCCTGGCCCTTGGTGTGGTAGCTGTGCTTGGCCACGCCGCGGCTGTGTGCGCGCAATTCGTTGTTGGTATCTACGGAACGGTATCCGGAGATCAGCTGCACCGGCTTGCTGGTGCCCAGCAGCCCCTGCAGACGATAAAGGTGATCAAACAAGCGGGGATCGATCGATTTAACCTTGTTGGCGCGATAATCGCGGAACAGATGATTTAACCGCACCAACTCTTCTTTATTGTAACCTTTGCCGTCAAAGAACTCGGCTTTAATAGATTCACCGGTATTCAGGTTATTCAGCACTAAAATACGCGGTCGAGCGGTGGAAAGACTGGCAAACGCCTGCCCTGGAAGCAGCGCTATGCCCATAGCAGCGCCACCTAGCGCCAGCCATTTACGGCGGTGATGATCAATTTTGTCCATGACTCTGTTAAACCCGGCAAGAATGTCAAAATAAATGCACAAAGCAGCGCACTGTCCGAACCATAACCGCCTGCGTATGCTGAGTCAACCCGCGATACGCCTAGGTTTACAGGCCCCCGGCTACGGGGGCCCGCGGTATAGCCAAACATTCTGACCGTTATTTATTTATAATTACTGCATTTACTGCATTAATTTTTTGGCCTGAGCCAAAATTTGTGCGCCCGATCGCACCGTATTATCATAATTGTAAATATCTGTACGGAATTGCGGTTGGCCGTCATCCGAAACCCAGGCGGTCAGATAATACAGTTTTACGGGAATACGTTGGCGAATATTCACATAAGTGGTATTCCCCTCTTTCAGCGTGGAAGACACGCGGCTGTTGTTCCAGCCGGCGTCCTGCAGCAGCATATTCGCCAAATCGGACGCCTTGTTCACCCTCACGCAGCCGGAGCTGAGCGCGCGGATGTCTTTCTGGAACAGGCTGTGGTTCGGGGTATCGTGCAAATAGATAGCGTCCGAGCTCGGCATATTGAACTTGAAGCGCCCCAGCGAGTTGGTCGCTCCCGGCGCCTGACGGACGCGATACGGGAAGTTACGCGCAGAGACCATGCTCCAGTCGATCATAGACGGGTTGATCACTTCTGCATCGTTGCTCCAGCCCGACAGCACGGTATAGCCGTGTTTCTGGAAATAGTTACCGTCGCGCATCGCCTTCGGCACGATATCCTCACGCACCAACGTGGTCGGCACGTTCCAAGGCGGGTTGACCACCACGTTGTTCAACGCGCTGCTCATCAGCGGCGTCTTGCGGCTCGGCCGCCCGACGATAACGCGGGAGGACAACACTTCGTTGCCGTTCTGATAGTAGGTCAGCGAGTAATTGGGAATGTTCACCATAATGCCGGTGCCGACATGCCCCGGTAAAATTCGCAGACGTTGGATATTCAACGCCAACAGCGCGGCACGGGTTTTCGGTGACACGTTGAGCCACTCGCGAGTGCGCACGCCGATCACGCCGTCCGCCGTCAGCCCCTGCCATTTCTGGAAGCGCTTGACGCCCTCCGCCAGCTCGTCGGTATAGAGATTGTCGCTCACCACGCTGCCGATCTGCGGCGGCGTCTGTTCCGCGGTCAGCTCCGTCACCGGCGCCGCCGATGGGCTGACCGTCACGCGGCTTTTCTCTTCGTCTACCGTCAGCCCGCCGTCGTCGGGCTCATTGCTCTTCGCCGAGACCACCGCCGGTTCCGCTTCCGCTTCCGGCGCCGAGGTGGCCAGCATACCGGTGCGCGTCAGGATCTCACGCAGCGCCGGGATATCATTGCTCATTTGGCCTGGGCGCAGGCTCGGGCCACTGCCCACCTGGGGCCAAGGGCGATTGTCCGCCAGCAAGTCGCGCAGCGCCTGATGCATCTTGGCGTATTGCGGATGTTGCGGCGCGAGCGAATTCACGTAGCTCAGGGTACGCGCCTGGCGCACCGCCAGCTGCCACTGATTAATCACTGCGGTGGGCGGCAAGCCAAGCTTGTAGGGAATATTGCTGTACAGCCAGTTGTTGCCGTTGGCGCCGATCGCGGACACGAACTGCAAATAGCCCAGCATCGCATCGGACAACACCACATCGCGGCCCACTTCATTGAGCGCCGGATCGGTCAACATCTTCACCCACTGGGTGAACTGCGGCTGCACGCCGGACATCGCCAGCTCGGCCAGCTGCTGCTGAAACTGCTGAACGGCTTCGCGATCCTGCCACATCGGCTGCATATGGTTCGCCGCATACAGCGGCGCCAGCGTGGACAGGTAGTGCAAATCCATGCCGCGCGGCAACGCAGCCAGCAGTTCAGAACGGCTCTGCGCAACGGACATGCCTGCTGATGCCACTGGTAACGCCGCTACGGTGGCCGATGCGGAAAACGACGACACAAGACTACAGGCGATAGCGCCACTCAGCGCCAAACGTCGTAGAGAGTTTCCCTTTTTAAGCAACATCCCTTGCCCCCTGTATGCTCACAAAAAAAACGTCAAAAACTGCATATAGTTTCAGTATACAAACAGAAAGGCCGTTTCGCCCTGCGGGCGTCGAATTACTGTTTATCTGATTAAACTAACCGCTTTTCAACGGATAAAAAAGCAGGACTATCATCCACGCGTACAAAAAAATAGCCACCCTACGGCGGCTATTTTCGGATTTTTAGGGCGTTTTTCTGCCTTACTGCGTTTCAACCGACGCAGTACCCAGCGCCGGCGGCTCGCCGGCAAAACCGCGCAGCCCCACCACGTGCACATGCTCGTGGTTCTGGAACACCTTACGCACCAGTTTATAGGTGGTGCCCTTCTCTGGACTGATGTTTTCCGGCGCCGCGATGATGAGCTGCATCTCCAGACGGTCGCACAGTTCGAACAGCGTGGCGATCGACTTGGCATCCAGACGCGCCGCTTCATCGAGGAACAGCAGGCGACACGGCGAGATGTCTTTGCCGCGCAGACGGCGGGACTCTTCTTCCCAGCTCTGTACCACCATCACCAGAATTGACATCCCGGTACCGATGGCTTCACCGGTCGACAACGCGCCGCTTTCCGCACGCAGCCAGCCGTCGGAGCCACGGTACACTTCCACTTCCATCTCCAGATAGTTGCGGTAGTCCAGCAACTCCTCGCCGATGGTCTGTGGCGTGCGCTGCCCCATGTCGATCTGCGGATTCAGGCGCTGGTAAAGCTTGGCCAACGCTTCGGAGAAGGTCAGGCGGTTACTGTTAAACAGATCCTGATGTTGTTCCTGTTGCTCAGAGAGCACGTCCAACAGGGTGGCGTGCGCTTCTCGCACATTGACGTTCAGGCGCACGCTCTTCACCTGGCCGAAGGAAACGGCCTGCAGCCCCTGGTTCAGCATGCGAATACGGTTCTGTTCGCGCTGAATGGTTTTGCGAATGATGTTGGCCACGCTTTTCGAACTGATCGCCAGCTTCTGCTCGCGCGCGGTCAGCTCTTCGGTTAGACGGCCCAGCTCGATCTCCATCTGCTCGATGGCCTCGACCGGATCGTCGGTGCGAATGATGTCCTGACGGATACGCTCGCGCAGGTGTTGGTACACCGCGATATAGAACTGAATCTTGCGCTCCGGCCGCTTCGGATCTTCCGACAGGCGCAGCACGTCTCGCAGGTGTTCGTTGTCCGCCACGGCCAGACGCAGCGCACCGAGCGCCTTATCCGACATCGAACGCAGCTCGTCGCCATCCATATACGCCAGCTCGCGGCGATGCAGGCGGCGTTCCACGCCATTGTCTTTCACCAGACGCATCACCGCGCACCAGCCCGCCTTGGCGGTCACCACCTGCTCGCGCAGCTGATGATAGTCGCGTTCCAGCTTGCGCAGTTTCTTCTGCAGGCCATCCATTTCGGCTTCGCAGAAGGTCAGCTGTTTCTCCAACTGATTGCGACGAGCACGGTTGTTGCTCAACGCCGTATGCAGCTCGTCGCGGCGCTGGCGCGCACGCGCTTCGGCGTTGGCGTCGGCCTGCACGCCGATATCCACCAGCTCCTGGCTCAGCTCTTTCAGCATGTCGCGCTTGGCGTCATACGAACTTTTCAGCGAGGCCAGCACCTGGCTGTACTGGGTGAACTGGGTTTGATACTGACGCAGCTGTTCACGGGCACGGGCGCGTTCGGCTTCCGCCTGCTCCAGGCGCTGACGCAGCTTGTCGTTGAGATCGTTGTTGGCATTCTGCATGCCGGCGGAGTCGGTATAGCTGAAATGCGCGCGGCGCTGCACCACTTCCGTCAGCGCGAACGCCTGCTGTTTGGCCTGGCGCTGCACGCTTTGCGCCTGCGCGTAGTCCTGCTGCAGCTGTTCATGCTGCTGCGGATCGCTCTGCAGCACCGACAGCAGCGGCTCCAGCTTGGTCAGCGACACGCCGTGCTGCTGAATATGACGCGCGGCGTCCTGCGCCTCTTCCAGCTCTTCGCGGATCTCGTCGACGCGATCCTGCAGCGTTTCATCGTTCAGCAACGATACCAGCGGCATCAGGCGGTTGAGCGCGGAAATGCCCTCTTTGGCCTGATCGTACTGCTGACGCTGCTGCTGGTTCTGCGCTTCGTGATTGTTCAGCGCGCGTTCGATTTCGCCACGGCGGGCGCTCAAACCGCGGATCTCCGCTTCCGGATCAGCGTCGAACGCCACCGCCAGATGGGTGCCGATAAAGCGGCTGAAGGCCTGGTGTGAACGCTGGGTTTTCTGCACGTCGAACGACAGCGTGGCGTAACGCTCCGCCAGCGTTTCACGCTCGGCATGCAGCACTTCCAGACGGTTTTCGCGCGCCGCGCGGCCGAACAACGGCACTTCCGGATAACGAGAATAACGCCACTGGCGATCGGCGATCTTCACCACCACCGCTTTGTCCTGCTCTTCGACGGCGAACACGCTGTCATCGAACGACTGCGGATCCCCTTCGATCAGGTAAAGATCTTCCGGGCAATCTTCCAGCCCTTCCAGCATCTCGCGCACCAGCGACAGATCCGGCACCACGATGGCGTGGCGCGAAGGGCCGTACAGCGCCGAGAAGTAAGGCGCGTCGTCGATGGTGACATCATCGTAAATTTCCGACAGCAGCACGCCGCCGAAACGTTCGGCCAGCGTGACCAGGCGTTGATCTTCCGCGCCGCCCGGCTGGCTGAGACGTTCGATCTGCGCTTCCACTTCACGTTTGCGGGCCGCCACTTCGTCGCGCTCGACGGTGGTTTCCCGCTCGCGCTCCAGCAGCTGCTGCATGTATTCGGTCACCTGCTGGCTGTTTTCCAGTGGCTCTCCGCTCTGATCGCTGAGCTGGCCCAGGGCGTCCTGCGCCGCCAGCCACACCGGGGCACGCGCCGTCAGCTCACGGATGCGCTGCTGGATCTGCTCCAGTTCCTGGCGCATCTCCATACGGCGTTCACCGGCTTCGCTGACATTCTGCGACAGCGCTTCCAGGCGCTCTTCCAGCTCCTGTTGCAGCATGTCGAGATCGTCCGGCTGGTACTCTTGGCCATGGCGTTTGCAAAATTCGTTCAGCAGGCGTTCGGCGTCCTGCTGCGAGCGCAGGCGCTGTTCCAGTTCGCTCAGGCGCAAACGCAGCGGCTGAACGCGCTCGGCGAGGTGTTGCTGCGAAGGCCAGTCGCGCAGCAATTCACGCGCGCACTGCCAGGCTTCGCTGCGGCTGACCTGACCGGCAATTTTACCCACCAGCTGATAGGCCTGTTCGAACTGGCCGTGTGCGGCGTCGGCCACGCTCAGCTTCTGTTCCAGCATCAGCAACGCTTCGGTCGCTTCCTGCTCGCGGGCCTGGAAGGTGTCCAGCCACTGTTCGGCGTTGTCGGCGGTCAGGTTCGGCAGTTGGCACAGCGCGCGCGCGCGCTCCAATGCCTGCAGCGCCTGTTGGTACTGAATGGCACGGGTCTGCTGCACGTCGAGCGCCTGCTGGTAGTCGGCCAACTGGCTCTTCAGTTCGTCCACTTCCAGCTCGGCCGCTTCGGCGCGCGCCTCGTTTTCGGCCTGCTGCTCGCTCGCCTCGGCCACCACTTCGTTCTGCTCTTCCAGACGGTAGGTCAGCTCTTCCAGATCGGCTTCATAGCGTTCGATCTTCTCCTGCTGACGCATCGCCGTCTGCACCAGATTCAGGTGGTCGCTGGCGGCCTGGTAATCGGTTTCCAGATCGGATTCGGCGCCGCTCTGTTCGCTCAGCTCGCGCGCCATTTCCACATGGCGATACTGTTCGGCGGCCAGTTGCTTGCGGCTGCCCAACAGATCGCTGCGCAGCGCCAACGCGCCGTCCAGATGGATGCGGCGTTCGTTGGCGTGGCGCATATAGTCCGCCGCCACATAGGAGGTGGCCTCGGAGATCAAATGCTTGAACAGGTCGCGATCCGACTGGGTGACGCGGATCGCTTCCAGCGTCATGCGGTTTTCGCGCAGCGCCGCTTCCATGTCCTGGAACGCCTTGCGCACGCCGCTGTTTTCCGGCAGCAGGTAATCGCGCAGCGAGCGGGTGATGGCGCTGGAGATACCACCGTACAGCGACGCTTCAATCAGACGGTAGAATTTGCTGCGATCGGCGGACGAACGCAGGCGTTTCGGGATCACGCCCAGATCGAACATCAGCGAGTGGTAATCGGTGATGGAGTTGAACTGCTTGAACTGCACGCCCTCCATCTCTTCCACGCGCTCTTTCAGCTCTTGCAGCGACAGCACGCGCGCCTGTCGATCGCCTACGGTCTGGGTCAGCAGTTCGGTCGGCTGTACCGCGGTCGGCAGGCCCTGGATGGTGAAAGGTTTGATGTCGACCTTACGATCGCGCCCTGCCACCTGCTGCAGGCGCACACCGACCACCACGCGCTGGTGGCGCGAGTTGACGACGTCGAGGGTGGAGTAACACACGCCGGCACGCAGCTTGCCGTGCAAGCCTTTGTCGCGCGAACCGCTGGTGGCGCCCGCTTCGGTGGTGTTACGGAAGTGCAGCAGCGTCAGGTCGGGGATCAGTGCGGTGACGAAGGCCGCCATGGTGGTGGACTTCCCCGCCCCGTTACCGCCGGACAGCGTGGTCACCAGCTCATCCAGATCAAAGGTACGGGCGAAGAAACCGTTCCAGTTAACCAGCGTCAGCGAGCGAAATTTACCGCGTTCAATCATTCCTGTTCATCCTCTGCACCGTCAGGAGCGTTATCAACCTGCTGATCCTCAGCGTCATTCTCATCGTTCAGCGACAGGCTGGTTTCAACCGGCATCGCCTCGCCGTCGCGAATCATGCGCAGCTGCGCTTCACGCGGATCGTCGCCGCTGCGCACGTCGGCGCCGAAGCGGAACACCGCCTCGGTAATGCGGAACTTGCTACTGTCATTGCCCATGAAATAGACCATGCCGAGGCGGCGCAGGCGGTTCAGCGAGGTGCGCACCTTCTCGTGCAGCTTCTGCCGATCGAGATCCGAACCGGTGGAACGCTGGTTGACGAACTTCAGCAGCTTGTTCTCATCCGCCAGGCTCAGCAGCTCGTCGTACAGCTCCTGATGGCTGAAAATGCCTTCGTGCGCCAGGCGCTCGGGGCTGAGATACAGGTAGCACAAGATCTTGCCGACCATCATATCCAGCTCGGACAGCACCGAACGCGGGATCAGCGTGGTGGAGCGCGGGCGCAAATAGAAGAAACCTTCCGGCGCCCGAATCAGCTCGACGCTGTAACGGTTGTAAAATTCTTCCAGCTCATCCTGGAAATCCATTAAAAAGGCGTGGTTGTCCAGCTCATCGATACCGATGTGACGACCCGCGCGCAGTTGGCTATCCAGAGCCGGGAACAGCGAGTTGGACAGCGCCTTGGCCAGCTTGACTGGCATTACTTGTTCAATATTTGTCGATGACATGGGCCTGGACCTTGGCTCCGTAATCATTGATTGCCTGCCATTCCGCCGGCAACCCTGAGAAATCTGCTTCAGCCACACCGAGGCGCACTGCCTGGTCGACCACTAAACGTGCCACGTCGAAATGACGCGCACGCGGATATTGCGCCAGGTAATCGCGCATCACCGCTGCAAGATTGAGCGGCATCTGCTGTTCCTGGTACACCTTCAGCGCCTCTTCGATCATCGCCGCCAGCTGTTCGCGAATTTCGCTGAACTCTTCGAACTCCAGATCCGGCGGCAGTTCCCCGGTCACTTCCTCGCTGCGCAGCGCCAGTTCTTCGTCGCGCATGTCCAGCAGACGATCGGCATTGGCATGGGTCAGCGCCCAAGGGTGGTCGAAATAGGTTTGCACCGACTGGCGCAAGCGTTGGGCGAACACGCGGTTTTTATCCATATCGATAGCGGTACGGATAAATTTATGTACGTGGCGATCGTAGCCGATCCACAGGTCGATCGCCTGCTGACCCCAGCTGATGATGCGATCCAGCTTGCTCTGCAGATCGAACACCAGCTTGTCGACGAAGCCGAGCTCCACGTTGCCGAGGGTTGCGTCCTGGATGCGCAGCAGATTGGCCTGCAGCTTGTCGCCCGCCGCATCCAGCGTATCCTGCAGTTCGCGCAGGGTGCCCGAGGTTTCCGACAGCAGCATTTCGCAGCTGGAGATCGCCGCCCGCCAGTCTTTGCTCAGCAGCGCCGCGATGTCGTTTTTCACGCTCTGCTGCTGCTCGTCCATCACACGTTGCGTCATGTCGATGCTGTCGAAGATTTCCGCCACCGAATATTTCAATGGCGCGAACACGTTGCGATGCCAATGGAAATCGTCGCCGCCCTCGTCGGCGGCATCGGCGGCGCGTTTGAGTTCCTGCGCCACGATCGACAGCTGCATCGACAGGCGCAGCGTGGAGAATTCGCGTTGGCGAATATAGTAATCGGTAATGCCGATACCCAGCGGCGTCAGGCGGTAAATCGCGTTGCCGTCCGCCAGTTCGCTGGTAAAGCGGTTCAACAGGCGCTGGCGCACCATGTCGTTGATCGCATTGTTGGCGCGCATCGCCACCGTTTCATGCGTCTGTTCAAAACCCTTGCTGACATGGCGAAATGCATCAACCAGCTCACCTTCGCTCATCTCGCCGTCCAGCCGTTCGCCATTCAGGGTGGCGATAGCGAGCAGAAATGCGAGACGCTCCGTAGGGAGCGAAATAGAGAAATCATTTTTCCGTGCCCAGGCGACCAGTTCGGGTACTGTCTGGGAAAATTCACTCATAGTTCGTCCTTCAGGTTTGGTTTATGCGCCATGACGTGAATATAGCGCCCCAAACTCACGTACGGCTCCTGCCGGCAATAGTGCTGTTCAAGCGCCAGTAACTCTTCAAATTTTTGTGTTTGCAGCTGTCTGCTCTGCAGGTAGTCGTGAAACACCCGCACGCCGGTTTTGCCGCTGATGCGCATGCCCAGCTGTTCCAGCCAGCCGTAGACCAATAGCGGATCGTGCGGATATTGTGGCGACAGCGAACGCTTGCGGCGCCGTCTGACTTCGGGATCCACCAGTTGGAAGTTACCCAACACCACGTTACGCATCAAGAGACCGTTAGCGTTGAAGAACATCAGCGACAGCGCGCCACCCGGCGTCAGACAGTCGCACAATGCCTGCAGTGCCGCTTCGGGTTCTGCGATCCATTCAAGCACTGCATGAAACAATATCAGATCAACCGGCTGTTCCAAATGTTGAGCGATATCCTGCGCAGAACTTTGTACGAATTGCATGTTCTGGCTCACACCTTTCTGCTCCGCCAGCTGCGCGGCGCGCTGGATCATCTCACCAGAAAGATCGCACAACAACACCTGATGTCCTAATTCTGCCAGTTGGCAGGCCATATGGCCTTCCCCGCCCCCGGCGTCAAGGATGCGCAGCGGCCGCTGCGGCAACTGCGCCAGCAGCCCGGTCAGATCCTGCCAAACCACCGCCTGGCGGATTTTTCCTTTCGTGGTGCCGTAAATATTACGCGCAAATTTTTCAGCAATATCGTCAAAATTGCGATCCTGCATGGACAACGGCTCCGCTGATCTCATTCTTGCGGCGGCAAAGCGCACGCCCATTCAAACCTGCTATTTTGGCACAGACTGGCTTAGAATGTATCTTCTTGCGGCCTGTTTATGCCTGGATGCCGCTTTTTCACCCAAAAGGATCTGATTTTCGATGCTGTTCAACCTGAAAAAGTTCTTTGGCGCCCTGCTGATGCCGCTACCGCTGTTGATGCTGCTGATGGGGCTGGCGTTGTTACTGCTGTGGTTCACCCGTTGGCAAAAAAGCGGTAAGACGATTTTCACGCTGAGCTGGCTGTTTTTACTGCTTTTCAGCCTGCAACCGGTGGCCGACCGACTGCTGCGGCCGATCGAAGCCGAATACCAGACTTATCGCGGCAACGATCCGGTCAGCTACATCGTGGTGTTGGGCGGGGGCTATACCTACAATCCCGACTGGGCACCTAGCTCGAACCTGCTCGGCAACAGTCTGCCGCGCGTGACGGAAGGCGTGCGGCTCTACCTTGCGCATCCCGGCGCCAGGATGGTATTTACCGGCGCGTCCGCCGGACGCATGCAAAGCAACGCCGCCACGGCGGCGCTGGTAGCCGAAAGCCTGGGCGTGCCGCGCAGCGATATGGTGATTTTGAGGGAACCGCGCGATACCGAGGAAGAAGCCGCTCAGGTCGCCAAGTTGGTCGGCGAGCAACCGTTCATTCTGGTAACCTCCGCCAACCATCTGCCGCGTGCCATGCGTTTCTTCAAGGCTAAAGGCCTGCACCCGATCCCAGCACCGGCCAACCAGTTGGCGATCGACTCGCCGCTGAATATCTGGGATCGCGCCACACCGTCGTCGATGTTCCTCGGCCATACCGAACGTGCCTGGTATGAAACGCTGGGCAGCCTGTGGCAGTGGCTGAAAGGCGCGGATAGCGCCGGCGCCGAGTAAAACCCGTTCAACCGGCCAGCCAGGGCAGCAGCTGTTGCGACGCATAGTCGAACGGCCGCCGCTCCAGCTTGCCGGTATGGATCAAACGCCCTACCGCTTCCCACACCACGTATAGCCAGCGCCGCGCAAGGAAAGCGTCGGCGACCGGCGCCCGCTGCAGATAGCTGAACAGCAGTTGGCTGGGCATGCCCGGCTCGCAAAGGCGGAAAAGATCGTATTCGCGCGGCGCCCACAGCACCACACCGGGATTGAGCATCGCCAGCAGTTGATCGCTTTTGGGATCTTTCAGCATACTGCGCAGCGACAGGTTGCCGTGCACCAGGACGCAGGGATCGTCGAAGCCGACGAAGAAATGAGTCAGCGCTTCGCGCGTGCGATACAGCAAACGCCGATCCGCCATGGTCAGCTGCGGGGTAGTGAGATTGACCACCGTCGCCCACAGCACTTCAACCCGCTGTTGATACCAACAAAACCAGTCGTTCTCCTGCGTGCTGTCAACGCTGCCGACGCTGCCGTGACTGTCGATGCGGTGCCAGGCCAATACCCCGTCGACGATCTGCTCCATCAACATGTTCCAGCGATCCGGCGAACGCGTTGGCGCTTCGGCCGACACGCCGCGCAGGCGTTCGATCAGCAGGATTTCCGTATACGGCGCCTGGTGGGTACACACCACGCCGTACACTGTCGGCAGGCGAATATCCCCGTCGCGCGCCAACATCGACAACTTATACGCCTCCTGTTGGGCAATACCCTGACAGATAAAACTTTTCGCCATCAGCGGGATGGCGTTGCCCTGCCGATCGTACAGCGAATACATATGCGCATAAGGCTGCTCGCTCACCCGCTCCAGCCGGCTGATGGACTCACCCAGCACAATGCTCAGTTCTGCGCGTAACTGCTCCATAAGGCATTCACCTCAGGCTAATATGGGGGGATGCGTAACATCATCGAACGGTGAGCGGAAAAATTCTTCAACGCAGATCAACAAAACGGGGATCAATATGGGAGGTATTACATCGTCGGCGCGTTGCGCGCCGCGCCGACGAAATCAGGCTCAGGGTTGAATGCTGTCGCGCACGCGCTGGAGATCTTCCGGCGTATCGACCCCCACGCTCGGGATCGCTTTCGCGACCGCCACGTGGATTTTTTCACCGTACCACAGCACGCGCAGCTGTTCCAACAGCTCGATCTGTTCCAGTTGGCTCGGCGCCCAGCTGACGTAGCGGCGCACGAAACCGGCACGGTACGCATAGATGCCGATGTGACGCAGCAGGCTGTCGCCGATGCTCTCTTTCGACGCAGCGAAACGTTCGCGATCCCACGGAATGGTGGCGCGTGAGAAATAGAGTGCGTAGCCCTGTGCGTCCATTACGACCTTCACCGCGTTGGGGTTGAAAGCCTCTTCCGCGCTCTCGATCGGCACTGCCAACGTCGCCATGCCGGCCTGGCTGCCCGCCAGATTCTCTGCGACCTGACGCACGATCACCGGTGGGATCAGCGGTTCGTCGCCCTGCACGTTAACGATGATCTGGTCGTCGGCAAAGCCGTAGTGCGCGATCACTTCCGCCAGACGCTCGGTGCCGGAATGGTGATCCGGGCTGGTCATGCACACTTCGCCGCCGGCGGCTTCCACCGCTTTGGCGACCTCAAGGTGATCGGTCGCCACGATGACGCGGCTGGCGCCGGACTCACGGGCACGCTCCATCACGTGCACCACCATCGGCTTACCGTGAATATCGGCCAGCGGTTTGCCAGGCAAACGGGTTGAGGCGTAGCGGGCGGGAATAATAGCGATAAAACTCATGCGTGCTTCTCGTCCAGCGACAGCGCACGCGCTTCATTTTCCAACAGCACCGGGATGCCGTCGCGCAGCGGGTAAGCCAACCCGTCCGCTTTGCACACCAGCTCCTGGTTTTCTTTATTGAAATAGAGTTTGCCGTTGCATACCGGGCAGGCAACGATTTCGAGTAAACGGTGGTCCATGCATCCTCCGCAAGGGGATTGGTCATCTGGGAAAGGCAGTGAGGATAGCATAACGCCCGGCCTCAGGTTAATCATCGGCGGCACCAACCCGCCGATATTTCCTCACCGCGCCGGCGCAACAGCTTGAACTGCGGCGCATCCCGGCGTAGAATTTTGTGATACAAATCACAAAAAGGTAGTAATACGTGATCAAACGTCTGCATAAAATCATCGCTCTGTTCGCTAACTTCAGCCACTGAGCCCCTTTGTAACGAGCGACGCTTAACTTCGTTTTACCCCACCGACGGCGTCGCTCGTTATCCCACTTCCCAGCCGGCACCCCATTCAGCGGCCAACACCGCCGGAATGTCGCCCAGCGCGACGCGTTGTGCACCGTGCCATTTGGCCGTGCGCGCGATGGCCTGTCGGATATCTTGCGTTCGCTGTTTGCCGAAGCGCACCTGCGGCTCCGCATGGAAACTGATGATCTCGAAGATGCCCTGGCGACGGTGCGCCTTGGCGTCAATCCGCCCCACCAGCTCGCCACGATGCAGCACCGGCAAGGTGAAGTAGCCATAGCGACGTTTTTCTTTCGGCGTGTAACACTCTAGCCGATAGTCAAAGTTGAACAGCTCGAGCGCCCGACGGCGATCCCACACCACCGGGTCAAAAGGCGAAAGCAGGCTGGTGACCGTCGATTTGAGTTTGCCCTGCTCCGCCAGCGGCAGCAATTCCGCCAGTGATTCATGCACATAGAATTGTCCTTCCAGCCCCTCTACCTGCACCGGCGTAATCTCGCCCTGTTCCTGCAGCGCTGCCAGCAAGGCTTTTGGCGCCACGCGCTTCAGCCGATAGTAATCCGCCAACCACTCGGCGCGGAAAATGCCCAGATAGCGGCAGGTGCGGCACAGCATCTGCCGGCGCGCCTGCTCCACAGGCAGCGTATGGCGCGCATCGTCCCAGGCCGGCAGCAGCCTTTCGGTCAGATCGTAAACCCGGTGGAAGTTGCGACGTTCGGCCACCATCAGCTTGCCGGCGGTAAACAGGATTTCCAGATGACGTTTCTCCGGTTTCCAGTCCCACCACCCGCTGTTGCCCTTCTTCTCGGCGCTGAAATCGGCGGAGCGCACCGGCCCCTGTTGTTCGATGTGCCGCAGCAGGTTGTCCATCGCGGCCTGGTGCTGCTGCACCCAGTCGGCGGAGTATTTCCAGCCCATATCATGCGGCGCCAGCATGCGGTGGCGCAGCAGGCCAAAATCTTCGATCGGCAGGAAACAGGCCTCGTGCGCCCAATACTCGAACAGCTTCCGGCCGGCGAGCGCCTGCTCAAGCCACTCCGGCTGATAGGCTCCCAAACGGCTGAACAGCACCAGATACGGGCTGCGAGCAACGACGCTAATGGTATCGATTTGTAACAACCCCATGCGCTGGATCGCACTCAAGACGTCATCGGGCCGAGCCTGGCGTTTAAGCGGAGAAAGCAGCCCCTGGGCGGCAAGGTGCAGCGCGCGAGCGGCGGTAAGGGAAAGGGTCGGGATGGTCATCCTGATATCCGTGGCGAGTAGGCAATGGCCTGATAATAGTGGATATCGCGGGATTTATCTTCGCCAGTGCTTGCGGGTGGCGACACCGGCACTGGCGAGGAAGGTGGGTGCGATCAGAACGCGATAACGTCTGCCGCGGACAGCCCATGCGAGCTGCGATAGATCGAGAACTCAACGTTCTGACCTTCGTTCAACGACTTATTTTTGGTGTTGGCGATAGCGTTGCGATTGACATAGATTTCGTCGCTGCCATCTACCGGTGAAATAAAACCATAGCCTTCGGCCTGATTAAACCATTTCACACGGCCCATTTTTAACACAGTATTTTTAAACATAACTTATATCCTTTTACTTGAGCATCCTTGACAACGTCATTTTTTATATTGTCTGGACGCTACCAGCCCATCCTAAAGTTTTTCGTAACAAACCTCTCGTGAGCAAAAAATTAAAAAACCCGCACGAAGGCGGGCTTGTTGAACTTAATATCTTCCGCATGATTCAGCGCTGAGGCATCACCATGGTTGTATTAAGATCTCTTATACGCGTTCCCTGTCTTCTTACAGAGCAACTACGTTAGCGGCAGCCGGCCCGCGCGGGCTGTCCTGGATGGTGTACTCGACGCGCTGGCCTTCAGCCAGGGTCTTGAAACCGTCGGTCATGATAGCGGAGAAGTGTACGAATACATCTTTGCCGCCGTCGTGCTGCTCAATGAAACCAAAACCTTTGCTTTCGTTGAACCACTTAACTTGACCCGTCTTCTTAGACATTACTTTTACCTTTAAATATATTTACAAAACCTGCCATAAGAGGCAATTGTGGCCATGTCAGAAACATTACTTATGGGAGGTACTTAGAAGGTTCGTCTTTGAAGCGGAATCGGATGATAACGTTTTTGGAGGAACTGCTTAACTCTAAACTCGAACATAAATAGGTCTGGATTACAGGCCGACTTGCATTTACTCATAAAAATGATGAATGCACAAGAGGTTTATTGCCTTTAATTCATAAATACGCCGAATTTATTTTTATCCCCATGAATATACATGACTTAATTTAACGCTCGCCGCGGCCGATCCACCGCGTTCTTCTCCTCACCGGGGCATCGTTTGCCCGTCCGTGCGCTACAAATGAGAGCTAACGCATAAAACTCTAATATGCTTGCCACGTCTATAACAAATCCCAAATCAGATGGCTAAACTTGAGGGGAAAACAAGGCAGACGGCTTTTTCGCCAGCACTTTTGCCGCTAAAAACACGATTTTTCAGATTATGCTGAATCAAGGAGCTATGCGCATGACCGCCCAGCAGTTCGTTTCACCTAATGAAATCCGCGCCAGATTCTCTCACGCGATGTCGGACATGTACCAAAAGGAGGTACCGCTGTACGGCGATCTGCTGGAGCTGGTGGCGGAAACCAACCGACAGGTTCTGCGCGAAGATGCCGCACTGGCTCATCAACTGCAAATCACCGGCGAGATCGAACGCCTCGCGATGGAGCGCCACGGCGCGATCCGGGTCGGCACTGCTGGCGAACTGGCCACCCTGCGCCGTCTGTTCCGGGTGATGGGCATGGCGCCGGTCGGTTACTATGATCTGTCTGTGGCGGGCGTTCCCGTGCACTCGACCGCCTTTCGCGCCGTACACGAAGACGCGCTGCAGGTCAGTCCGTTCCGCGTATTTACCTCCTTGCTTCGCCTGGAGCTGATAGAAGACCCCGCGCTGCGTGAGCTGGCTGAGCGCTTGCTGGCGCGCCGCCGTATCTTTACCGATCGCGCGTTGGAACTGATCGCGCTGCAGGAAGCGCAAGGCGGGCTGAATGAGGTGCAGGCGCAAGAATTTGTCGAACAAGCGCTGGAAACCTTCCGCTGGCACAACCAGGCGACGGTCAGCGCCGAAGAATACCGGCAGCTACACGATCAGCATCGCCTGATCGCCGACGTGGTGGCGTTTAAAGGGCCGCATATCAATCATCTGACACCGCGCACGCTGGATATCGATCGCGTTCAACAGGCGATGCCCGCCCGCGGTATTACGCCCAAAGCGGTCATCGAGGGCCCGCCGCGCCGCCGTCGCGCGATCCTGCTGCGCCAGACCAGCTTCAAGGCGTTAGAAGAACGCGTCGATTTCGTTGAGCGCGACGGCCACGCTATCGCCGGTCATCATACCGCGCGGTTCGGCGAGATCGAACAGCGTGGTGTGGCGCTGACGACGAAAGGACGCGAACTTTACGATCGTCTTCTGCAGGCCACCAACGATGCGCTGCAGGCGCCGCCGAGCGAGAAAAATGCCGAACGCTATTATCAGCTGCTGGAAGAAAACTTCCGGGCGTTTCCGGATGATTACGCCACGCTGCGCGAGCAACAGCTGGCCTGGTTCCGCTATTTCCCGACCGAATGCGGCCTGGCGGCCAAAGAATCGCTGGATAAGCACAGCACCCTGGAGCAACTGATCGAGAAAGAACACGTTCGCTTCCAGCCACTGGTGTATGAAGATTTTCTGCCGGTCAGCGCGGCGGGGATTTTCCAGTCGAATCTGGGGGACAGCCGCCACGCGCAGTACAACGCCGCTTCCAGCCGGGCAGCGTTTGAACACGCGTTGGGCAGTGAGGTGATCGACGAGCTGGCGCTGTATCAACAAACCCAGCAGCGTTCGCTGGAAGCCTGCGCGCAAGCCCTGGGGCTTGTCACGCTGGCGTCCTGAGGTTACTTAGCCAGTAGAGATTCGATATCCTGCAGCAGTTGCTCAGCCTGAGCGGAAGGTAGCACCGCATCAACCGGTAAATACCACCAATTAGGCTGGGCAAAGGCGCGGCATTTTACCGCATCCTTCTCCGTCATCAGCAGCGTTTGCTCTGCGGTAACCAACGCCGCCAGCTGTGCCTGCTGATATTCCTGATGATCGGCAAACGCCACTTCCTGCACCACCTCGACGTTCAGCTTTTCCAACGTCGCGAAGAAACGCGGCGGATGGCCGATACCCGCCATCGCCACCACGCGCGGCAGCTCGGCCGCCGGACGACGTTCACCGCTCAGCAGGTTCACTGCGTCACGCGCCTGCAGACGCATAGCAATTTCTCCGGCCTGCGCCACGCCGCCATTGGCGACACGCGCATCGACGCTGCCAAGCCGCGCAGCACGCTCACGCATCGGTCCGGCTGGTAACCACCAGCCGTTACCGAACCGACGCACACCGTCGATGACCACCAGCTCGAAGTCACGCTGTAAAGCATAGTGCTGCAAGCCGTCGTCGGTGATGATCACATCCAGCGGCTGTTGTTGCAGCAGAGCCTGCACCGCCTCGGCGCGCTTGGGCGCGATCGCCACGGGCGCCCCGGTACGCTGATAAATCAGCACCGGCTCATCCCCCGCCTCGCGGGTCGATGTATTCTGACCCAGCACCAGAGGATAGACCGCCGACTTGCCGCCGTAGCCGCGCGACACCACCCCAACGCGGTAGCCCCGCTGCTGCAGGTGTTCCACCAGCCAGATCACCATCGGCGTTTTGCCGTTGCCGCCGGCGGTGAGATTACCCACCACCACCACCGGCACCGGCGAACGCCAACTTTTACGCAGGCCGCAGCGGTAACTGAGGCGGATCAGCCAGCTGAACAGGCCATACAGCCAGGAGAGCGGCAGCAGCGCCAGATAAAGCAACGAACCGCCGGACCAGATGCGCTCAATCATTATTGACCAAACTGCATGCGGTGCAGTTGCGCATAGGCGCCCTGCCGTTCAAGCAACTCGGTGTGTTCGCCGCGTTCAACAATGCGACCATCTTCCACCACCAGGATCTCGTCCGCCTTCTCAATCGTCGACAGGCGGTGCGCGATCACTAATGAAGTACGGTCTTTCTGCAACTCGTCCAGCGCAGCCTGAATGGCCCGCTCGGACTCGGTATCCAGCGCAGAGGTCGCCTCATCCAGGATCAGGATCGGGCAGTCGCGCAGCAACGCACGCGCGATGGCGATACGCTGACGTTGGCCGCCGGACAGCATTACGCCGTTCTCACCGATCACCGTATCCAGGCCGTTCTCCATCTTGTTGATGAAGTCCATTGCGTACGCCATTTCGGCCGCTTTCTCAATCTGCTCGCGGCTGTATTCACTCTCGCGTGCATAGGCAATGTTGTTGGCGATGGTGTCGTTGAACAGGTGCACGTTTTGCGAGACCAGCGCTACCTGATTGCGCAGCGAGGCCAGGGTATATTCGCGCAAATCGTGGCCATCCATCAGGATTTCGCCTTCTTGGATATCGTAGAAACGCGTCAACAGGTTGGCGATGGTGGATTTACCCGAACCGGAACGGCCCACCAAGGCGACGGTCTTGCCTTCGGCGATTTTCAGGTTGATATCACGCAGCGCCGGCGTTTCCTTGGATGGGTAGTAGAAAGTGACGTTGCGGAATTCGATATCGCCTTTCGCACGCTTCACTTCGCGGGTGCCGGTGTCTTTTTCCTGTTCCATATCCAAAATGGAGAACAGCGTCTGGCATGCCGCCATCCCGCGTTGGAACTGGGCATTGACGTTGGTCAGCGACTTCAGCGGGCGCATCAGCGCGATCATCGATGAGAACACCACGGTAATGGTACCGGCGGTCAGGGTTGCCATCACGCTTGGGAAGCTGGCGGCAAACAGCACGAACGCCAGCGCCAGCGAAGCGATCAGCTGAATGATCGGATCGGAAATCGAAGACGCGGAAACCAGTTTCATGCCCTGTTGACGCATGCGGTTGCTGACCGAGTTAAAGCGCTCGGTTTCCACCTGCTGGCCACCGAAGATCAGCACTTCTTTATGGCCTTTCAGCATCTGTTCGGCGCTGGTGGTCACCTGCCCCATCGTGTTCTGCATGTTCTTGCTGATGTTGCGGAAACGCTTGGAGACCAGGCGAATAGCGATGGAGACGATCGGCGCCAGCACGATCAGGATCACCGACAGCTGCCAGCTGTAGTAGAACATCATGATGAACAGGCCAATGATCGAAGCCCCTTCACGCACCACGGTCACCAGCGCGCTGGACGAGGAGGAAGCTACCTGCTCGGAATCATAGGTAATGCGCGACAGCAAAGTCCCGGTGGACTGCTGATCGAAGAAGGCCACCGGCATTCTCATCATGTGGCCAAACAGGCGGCGACGCATCTGCATCACCACCATGCCGGAAACCCAGGAAATGCAGTAGCTTGAAACAAAGCTGGTTACACCGCGCATCAGCATCAGCGCGATGACGGCCAACGGCATCCACACCAGCACGCTGCTGTCGGTTTTTCCAAACCCATCGTCCAATAGCGGTTTAAGCAGAGACAGCATCAGCGTGTCCCCCGCTGCGTTCATAATCAACGCAATGGCGGCCACAATCAGCCCGGTCTTAAAAGGAGTGATCATCGGCCAGAGTCGACGGAATGTCTGCCAGGTCGAGAGATCTTTATCATTCATCATGCAAATACCAGCATCGGAAGAAATAGCGGCCTATTTTACTCATTATCACCCTCTACGCCAAACCGCTGATGGTACCAACGGGGCATTAATTGTTCGCGAAAGCCTTTAATTTGCCAATCATTGTCGAAAAAAAGTACCGATAACTGGCCGGAGCGCGTCGTATCGCGCCATATAATGCCATTTGCCCGGTATCTGGCGACCACTTTGCGCGCCGGCAAACGCCATTTGTTGTAACGAGATGCTGACGCCAATGCCGCCTGAGGATTGATCGCGCGCAGAAACGGCGGCGTGGAGGAGGTTCTGCTGCCATGGTGCCCCACCTGCAACACCGTAGCCGCCAAGCGATCGCGCCGTAACCGGAGCAGCTGCGCCTCCGCTTTTTTTTCCGCATCGCCGGTGAGCAACAGACTGTATTTCCCGTCGTCGATACGGATCACGCAAGAGTCGTCATTGCCCGGCTTTTTACGCGTTTTCGGCGGCCACAGCACCTCGAATTGCAACGCCTGCCAGCGCCAGCGCTCACCGGCGACGCAGGGCAAGTGCCCCTCCCCGCGCATCGGGCTGCGCACCGTAGCCTGTGGAAACACCCGCCGCACAGCAGGTGCCCCACCGGTATGATCGAGGTGGTCATGGCTGATAATGATCTGTTCCAGTTCAATACCCCGCCAGTTCAGCATTGGCAAAATATGCCGCTCGGCGGCACTGCCACCCGGCCAACGATCGCCGGTATCATACAGTACTCCCTTACCGTTTTGTTCAATGACCACCGCCAAACCGTGCCCGACATCAAGCATATCGACTCGCCAGCGGTAAGTCGGTTCTTTTTCCCGCCACAGCACGCAGCATATCGCTATCGTCGCCAGTCCCGACGCATAACGCCACCACCAATGAAAGCGCCAACAGACGACGATGAGCCATCCCGCCGCGCTGGCCAACAGCGAAGCCGCCCCCAAATCCACCCAACCACGTTGCAGGTAATTCAGAGGTACAAATACCCACTGCAGCGTGAAGTCCGCCAGCCACCATAGTCCGTAGCTTAACGAGGGGAAGAAACCGAACATCACCGCCAGCAAAATCAGCGGCACCGTCACCAATGAGACAATCGGTACCGCCCACAAATTGGCCGGCAGCGAGGTCAGCGTCAGGCCCAGAAACAGCGCGGCCTGCATCGGCACCAGCAGCAACGTCATACCGAGCTGAATATGCAGCCAACGCACCGGTGCCCAATACCAGGCCGATCGAAATCGCTCGCCGAGCGGTGCCCATTCGAACCAAAAAATCAGGCACCCCACCGCCAGTACCGACAGCCAGAAACTGTCTGACAAGACCGCCAGCGGATCGCACAGTAAAATAAGCCCGACACACCACAGCCACACTTGCCAAGAAGAACAATGGACGCCGCGCAAGCGCAGCAGCATCCACAGCGTCATCGCCAACGCGGTGCGCACCGCCGGCGGCTGGGCGCCTACCAACCAGACATAGATCAGCGTCGCCACCCAGCCCGCGACCAGCGGAAAGCGATAGCCAATTAGATGAGAAGGAAGAAAAAGCTGCAGCGCACGCAATGTAACCCAGAACAAGATGGCGACCATCGCCACATGCAACCCTGAGATTGCCATCAAGTGCGCGATGCCGGTTTTCAACATCAGCATGCGTAAAGCCTGCTCCAGTGCGGTTCGCTCCCCAAATGCTAACGCCAGCAATACTGCCTTGTAACGCAGCTCGCCGATATTGGTTTCCGCATGGCTGATTATGCGCTGGCGTAGGCCGCAATCGCCATCCAGCAAACGAGTCTGCCTGACCTGGCCAGTTAACGGCTGGCGCTGCGCGATCGCCCAACGTTGGCTGTCGAAGCCGCCTTCATTGAGTTTGCCATGCACCGGCCGCAAACGCAGTTTCAATTGCCAACGCTGCCCGGCGCACAGGCGCTGCTGCTCAGGGGCCCATAGCGTGGTAAACGTCAATGCAGGTACCAACCAATGACCATCTATCCGCTCGATGCGCATCAGCGCCTGTTTACTGGCGGCGGGCTTCAGCGCGATGCTGCTAACCTGCACCACCGCCGTCACATCCGGCCCGCGACTTAAGCGCTCCACTTGCCCAATCAGGCTTCCGGCGTTGAAAACCGCCCACGCGAACCCCAATCCCAGGCAGGCCAAATAACGGCAAAACGGCCAACGGATGCGCAGCAGTAAACCGGCAACAAGCAGCATCGGCCACAGCTGCCATTGCTCAGGCAACTGCGGTAAAACCAGCAGCGGCAGGATGCCGCAGATAACGGCGAATATCGCCAGATCCAGCGAAATTTTGATCGCTCTTCTCCCATCGGCTCCGCCATGAGCAAAAGCGCGTCATGGCAAGCAAGCAGGATCATTCAGCCGACATGTCACCGCCAGCGGGCTTTAATGAAGATGCGGTGAACATGGCAGGATAAGAGAGATCTATGCAGGAGCCACATCGTAAATGCGGCGCGGTGCGCAATTCCTAAGCGGAGCAGGGAGAACCGCAGGCGAAAAAAAACGGCGCCTTAAAGGCACCGTTTTATATTCTTTTCAAGCAACAACGCTATGAGCAGTCAGCGACTAGCCATAGATATTGGCGCGGTCACGCAACTCTTTGCCTGGTTTGAAGTGAGGAACGTACTTGCCGTCCAGCTCAACTTTGTCACCGGTTTTCGGGTTGCGACCTACACGCGGGGCACGGTAGTGAAGAGAAAAACTGCCGAATCCGCGGATCTCAATGCGTTCGCCCTCGGCCAGCGTAGCGGCCATGTGCTCAAGCATCTCTTTCACTGCATCCTCAACGGCCTTCGCCGGAATATGAGATTGCTGGCCAGCAAGTCTTTCAATAAGTTCAGACTTGGTCATAGTACCTCCAAGCTTTGCAGCTAAACTACCGTATCGGGGCGGTCAGAAACCGCCCCCCGTCATTACTCGCCTTTAGCCGCTTTGAAAGCTTCAGCCATTGCGTTAGAGAAGTTGCCTTCTTCCTGTTTGTTGTTAACAGTTGCGATGGCGTCTTTCTCGTCAGCTTCGTCCTTAGCACGTACGGACAGGCTTACAACGCGGTTCTTACGGTCAACGCCGGTGAATTTAGCTTCAACTTCGTCACCTACGTTCAGAACCAGAGTTGCATCTTCAATGCGGTCGCGAGAGGCTTCAGATGCACGCAGGTAACCTTCTACGCCGCCTGCCAATTCAACTGTAGCACCTTTGGCGTCAACTGCAGTGACTTTACCAGTAACAATAGCACCTTTCTTGTTCATAGACAGGTAGTTATTGAACGGGTCTTCAGCCAGCTGCTTCACGCCCAGGGAGATACGCTCGCGCTCTGCGTCAACTTGCAGAACAACCGCAGCGATTTCGTCGCCTTTCTTGTATTCACGTACTGCTTCTTCGCCTGCAACGTTCCAGGAGATGTCAGACAGGTGAACCAGGCCGTCGATGCCGCCGTCCAGGCCGATGAAGATACCGAAGTCAGTGATAGACTTGATTTTACCTTCAACGCGGTCGCCCTTGTTGTGGGTCTCTGCGAACTGCTGCCATGGGTTGGATTTGCACTGCTTCAGGCCCAGGGAGATACGACGACGTTCTTCATCGATGTCCAGAACCATCACTTCCACTACGTCGCCCACGTTAACAACTTTGGACGGATGGATGTTTTTGTTGGTCCAATCCATTTCAGAAACGTGTACCAGACCTTCAACGCCTTCTTCGATTTCTACGAAGCAGCCGTAATCAGTCAGGTTGGTTACACGACCAGTCAGCTTGGTGCCTTCTGGGTAACGTTTCGCGATAGCAACCCATGGATCTTCGCCCAGCTGTTTCAGGCCCAGGGAGACACGAGTACGCTCGCGGTCGAACTTCAGCACTTTAACAGTGATTTCATCGCCAACATTGACGATTTCGCTTGGGTGCTTAACGCGTTTCCAAGCCATGTCAGTGATGTGCAGCAGGCCGTCTACGCCGCCCAGATCAACGAATGCACCGTAGTCAGTGAGGTTCTTAACGATACCTTTGACTTCCATGCCTTCCTGCAGGTTTTCCAGCAGTTGATCGCGCTCAGCGCTGTTCTCGGATTCGATAACCGCACGGCGAGAAACGACAACGTTGTTGCGCTTCTGATCCAGCTTGATGACTTTGAACTCAAGCTCTTTGCCTTCCAGGTGCAGAGTGTCACGTACCGGACGCACGTCAACCAGGGAACCTGGCAGGAACGCGCGGATGCCGTTCAGCTCGACGGTGAAGCCACCCTTCACTTTGCCGTTGATAACACCGGTTACAGTCTCAGCTTCTTCGTAGGCTTTTTCCAGCGTGATCCAAGCTTCGTGACGCTTAGCTTTCTCACGGGACAGCAGGGTTTCACCGAAGCCGTCTTCAACAGCATCCAGAGCAACGTCAACTTCGTCACCAACCTGGATTTCCAGCTCGCCCTGGGCGTTTTTGAATTGCTCAGCCGGAATGGCAGACTCAGATTTCAGACCGGCGTCAACCAGTACGATATCTTTGTCGATAGCAACAACGACGCCACGAACGATGGAACCCGGGCGGGTTTCGATTTCTTTTAAGGATTCTTCAAAGAGTTGAGCGAAAGATTCAGTCATGTTGTTAATCTTCAGGGTTCTTTAGTTTAACGTCCATTTAGCGTCCCGCCGAATGGGGTTGTTTCACATACCCCGCCATTGGCTCCATGCCGACAGGGTTTAAGGTTACAGGGGTAAAATTTTACCCGATATATTGCGATACTGCTATGACAAATATGACAAAAAGCCAATAGCGCCGCCGCGCTTATTGCTGCGGCAACGCCAACACTTTCTGTGCATACGTCAGCGCCTGCCGGATCACTTCTTCGATCGACATGCTAGTAGAATCCAGCACGAGGGCGTCAGAAGCGGGCACCAGAGGCGCGATAGGCCGATTACGGTCACGGTCGTCCCGCTCCTTTATCTCGGCTAAAAGACGTTCAAAGTTAACATTAAAGCCCTTCTCCTGCAACTGCAGCATGCGGCGGTGTGCGCGCTCCTCCGAGCTGGCGTCGAGGAAAATCTTGACCGGCGCGTCCGGGAACACCACCGTGCCCATGTCGCGACCGTCGGCAATCAGGCCGGGCGCTTCGCGGAATGCGCGCTGGCGGCGCAGCAACGCCTCGCGCACGCGAGGAAACGCCGCCGCTTGCGACGCGGTGTTGCCGACGGTTTCGGTGCGGATCTCATTGCTGACGTCCTCACCTTCCAAAATCACCTGCAGCTTGCCGTCCTGGGCAACGAAGCGAACATCGAGATGTGCGGCCAGCGGAACCAGCGCTTCCTCAGAAGTGATATCCACCTGATGATGCAACGCCGCCAGCGCCAGCACGCGATAGATCGCGCCGGAATCCAGCAAACGCCAACCAAGGGACTCGGCCAACGCTTTACACAGCGTGCCTTTACCTGCGCCACTTGGTCCATCAACGGTTATCACCGGGGCTGTAGCCGTCATTTCTCTCTCCTTCAGGTAGAAAACCTCACAGAGACACGGCGCGCTTCGACTCGAAGCCCGTGCGCTCTGCCACCTGCCCAATCAGGGGCAAATACGGTGGCGTATTATACGCTGCCCTACGGCAATCTGTTACCCTGGAACTGTCCGGTTGTTGAAAATAAGCGCACAACCGCGAAAAAGTATAGAAGAAACGCCGGTCGCCGAAGGTTAAAAACGATAAAGGCCCACAAAGGGGCCTTAAAATAAACGATTTGACGGGTTACTACGCCGGCTGGCTGATGCGCGCCAACTGCTCGAAATAATCCGGGAAGGTTTTCGCGGTGCATTTCGGTTCGAGAATGGTGACCGGGGTATCCGACAGCGCCACCAGCGAGAAGCACATCGCCATGCGGTGATCGTTGTAGGTACCGATCTCGGCAAACTGCAGTTTGGCCGGCGGTACGACGTGAATGTAGTCTTCGCCCTCGTCCACTTCCGCCCCCACTTTACGCAGTTCGGTGGCCATCGCCGCCAGACGGTCGGTCTCCTTCACCCGCCAGTTGTAGATATTGCGGATGGTGGTCGGCCCCTCGGCGAACAACGCCGCGGTGGCGATAGTCATCGCCGCGTCCGGAATGTGGTTCATGTCCATGTCGATGCCGCGCAGTTCACCGCGGCTGCACTCGATGAAATCGTCGCCCCAGGTGATGCGCGCGCCCATTTTCTCCAGCACATCGGCGAACTTGGTGTCGCCCTGCACGCTTTTGCGGCCGATGCCGGTCACGCGCACGGTGCCGCCTTTGATCGCCGCCGCCGCCAGGAAGTAGGAGGCGGAAGAAGCGTCGCCCTCAACCAGGTAATCGCCCGGCGCGATATACCTCTGGCGCCCCTGGATATGGAACACCCGGTAGTTGTCGTGGCTCACCGATACCCCGAAGGCACGCATCAGATGCAGCGTGATGTCGATGTACGGCTTGGAAACCAACTCGCCCTTGATGTGGATCTGCGTATCCTGCGGCGCCAGCGGCGCGGTCATCAGCAACGCGGTCAGGAACTGGCTGGAGACGCTGCCGTCAACGGTGACGTCGCCGCCCTGGAAGCCGCCGCGCAGGCGAATCGGCGGATAATCGGTCTGTTCGAGGTAATCAATCTGCGCCCCGCCCTGGCGCAACGCGTCCACCAAATGGCCGATCGGACGTTCTTTCATGCGCGGTTCCCCGGTCAGCACCACGTCGCCTTCGCCGAGGCACAGCGCCGCCGCCAATGGGCGCATCGCGGTGCCGGCGTTGCCGAGGAACAGTTCCAGCGGCTGGTCGGCCACCAGCGGCCCGGCCACGCCGGTCACTTCGCACACGGTACGATCGGCGGAAAGTTGATAGTCCACACCCAACGCCTGCAACGCGTTCAGCATATGACGCACGTCGTCGCTGTCCAGCAGGTTAGTCAGCCGGGTCGTGCCTTTCGCCAGCGCCGCCAGCAGCAGAGCGCGGTTAGAAACGCTCTTCGAGCCGGGTAAGTTGACGGTGCCATTGACCAGGGCGACCGGTTGTAACGTCAGGGAATCCACCATGTGAACAAAACTCTCCAATTCTGATAAACGAAACGGCTCCGGAATAATGCCGGAGCCGCTTTAATGCAAAAGGACAACAGCCTGAGGCAGCCCGCGCCTGGCGGGCTGACGGAATCAACCGTGACGACGTTCGAAGTCGGCCATGAAGTCGGTCAGCGCCTGCACGCCGGCCAGCGGCATCGCATTGTAAATAGAAGCGCGCATGCCGCCAACTACCCGGTGGCCTTTCAGCGCCTGCAGGCCGATGGCCTCGGCTTCGCTGAGGAACACTTTGTCCAGCGCCGCATCGGCCAGTTGGAACGGCACGTTCATCCACGAGCGGTTGGCGATGGCCACCTGGCTGCGGTAGAAGTCGGATTTATCGATGGTCGCGTACAGCAGCTCGGCCTTGGCCTGATTGCGTTTTTGCATCTCCACCAGGCCGCCCTGCTCTTTCAGCCATTTGAACACCAGCCCGGACAGGTACCAGGCGAAGGTCGGCGGGGTGTTGAACATCGAATCGTTCTCGGCCAGCACGGTGTAGTCGAGGATCGACGGCACTTCTTTGCGCGCCTTGCCCAGCAGATCGTCACGCACGATCACCAGCGTCAGGCCGGCCGGGCCGATATTTTTCTGCGCGCCGGCGTAAATCACGCCGAAGCGGCTGACGTCGAGCGGGCGGGACAGGATGGTCGAGGAGTAATCGCCGATCACCACTTTGTCGCCGAAGTCCGGCGTTTCATCGATGGCCACGCCGTCGATGGTCTCATTCGGGCAATAGTGCACATAAGCCGCGTCGGCGCTGAGTTGCCACTCTTTCATCGGCTTGATGCCGCTCAGGCCGTCGATGCGGGTTTTCACGTCGATGACGTTGGGAGCGCAATACTTTTCCGCTTCCTTGATGGCGCTGTGCGCCCAATAGCCGCCGTCGATATAGTCGGCGGTAGCCTTGTCGCCCAGCAGGTTCAGCGGCAGAGCGGCAAATTGTGCGCGGGCGCCGCCGTGGCAAAACAGCACCTTATAGTTGGAGGGGACTTTCAGCAGATCGCGCAGATCCTGTTCCGCCTGCTCGGCAACGGCGATGAATTCTTTGCTGCGGTGACTGATCTCCATCACTGACGTGCCCAGGCCGTGCCAGTTGCACAGTTCCTGTTCCGCACGACGCAACACTTCCACCGGCAGCATCGCCGGGCCAGAGCTAAAATTATAAACCTGAGTCATTTCCCCTCACCACATTCACTGTTCGCCGCAGAAAAGCGACCTGTCGAAAAGATGCCCGAAGTTAACGCTCGCGTTAACCAACCCATCGGTTTTATCACTCACGCCCCATGGCTGCAACGCTTATTCGCCCGCCGGCGGCAAACGCTCGCGCCGGGTGATGACAGGCTCTGCGGCCATCGCGATTGTTTGGACGATAAAACCCTGCGACATGGGGAAATTCAGCGGGTTAACGCGGTGCTTTATGCTGTATTCAGCCGAGATGGCTGCGGGAACCCGGTCGGCCCCCGCAGGAGAGAAAACGATCAGTACTGATTGAACATCTGCTGGATTTGCTTCGCGTCTTTGGCTTGCGTCAGCGCGAGCTGCAGCAAAATGCGCGCTTTTTGCGGATTCAGCGTGCCGGCGGCCACGAAGCCGTACTTGGCGTCGTCCACTTCCGCATCTTCGGTAGTGGCGCCGGTCGGTACGCGCGAAGAACGCACCACCGCCACGCCGTTGTGTGCCGCCGTCGCCAGTGTGTCGAACACCGTTTTATACAGGTTGCCGTTGCCGACCCCGGCGCTGACGATGCCCTGGTACCCTTCGGCGATCAGCGCCTTGACCGGCGCATCGGAGGCGTTGGCGTAGTTGTAGACGATGCCGACCTTCGGCAGTTCGTTCAGCTTGCTGACGTCGAACGGCGTATCACGGGTATGCTTGCGCTGCGGTGAGCGCTGGTAATCGACCTTGCCGTTGTGGATATACCCGAGCGGGCCAAAGTTCGGCGACTGGAAGGTCTGCACGGCGGTGGTATTGGTCTTGGTGACGTCGCGCGCGTCCAGCACGGTGTCGTTCATCGCCACCAGCACCCCGCGGTTGGCCGATTGCGGATCTGCCGCCGTCACCACCGCATTATACAGGTTGAACGGGCCATCGGCGCTCATCGCCGTCGCCGGCCGCATCGCCCCGACAAGCACCACCGGCTTGTCGCACTTCACCGTCAGATCGAGGAAATAGGCCGTCTCTTCCAGCGTATCGGTGCCGTGGGTGATGACGAAGCCGTCGGTTTTGCCGCAGTCGGCGTCAATTTTCTTCACCAGCGTCAGCCAGACCTGATCGTTCATGTCCTGCGAGCCGATGTTCACCACCTGCTCCCCCTGCACGTTGGCGATATCTTTCAGCGCCGGCACCGCATCGACCAGCGCCTCGACACCCAGCTTGCCCGCGGTATAGTTAGATTTCGTCGCCGAATCGCCGCCACCGGCGATGGTGCCGCCTGTCGCCAGCAGGGTGATGTTGGGCAGCGCCAGCGCCGAGGCGCTGACGCCGGTCAACAAGAGGGTTAACACGCTGAGTTTCACTGATTTCATTAGATTTCTCCGTGACAGATAACTCGCTGAATTATGGCCTTTATCCTTAAAAAAACTGTGACTTTGCCACCGCTTTAGGAATACGTGGAGCTCCAGCGTAAAACCCCGTATCATTGCGCGTTTTTAGTACGCGCAAAAAGTGAAGACAATGACGCAAACTTTTATCCCCGGTAAAGACGCCGCTCTGGAAGACTCCATCGCCCGTTTCCAGCAGAAACTGAGCGACCTCGGTTTCAACATCGAAGAAGCCTCCTGGCTGAATCCAGTGCCGCACGTGTGGTCGGTGCACATTCGCGATCGCGATTGCCCGCTGTGCTTCACCAACGGCAAAGGCGCCAGCAAAAAAGCCGCGCTGGCCTCCGCGCTGGGTGAATATTTCGAGCGCCTGTCCACCAACTACTTCTTCGCCGATTTCTATCTGGGCCGGCAGATCGCCGAAGGCGACTTCGTGCACTACCCGAATGAGAAATGGTTCCCGATCCCGGCGGACGATACGCTGCCGGCCGGCATCCTCGACGAGCGTCTGCACGCCTTCTACGATCCGCAGCAAGAGCTGAGCGCCAGCGATCTTGTCGATCTGCAGTCCGGTAATGCCGATCGCGGCGTGTGTGCGCTGCCGTTTACCCGTCAGTCCGACCAGCAAACCGTGTTCATTCCGATGAATATCATCGGCAACCTGTATGTTTCCAACGGTATGTCCGCCGGCAACACCGCCAACGAAGCGCGGGTGCAGGGCCTGTCGGAAGTGTTCGAGCGCTATGTGAAAAACCGCATCATCGCCGAATCCATCAGCCTGCCGGCGATCCCGGACGAAGTGCTGAACCGCTACCCGGGCGTGGTGGAAGCCATCGCCAAGCTGGAAGAGGAAGGTTTCCCGATCCTCTCCTACGACGCCTCGCTGGGCGGCAACTACCCGGTGATCTGCGTGGTGCTGTTCAACCCGACCAACGGCACCTGCTTCGCCTCGTTCGGCGCGCACCCGGACTTCGGCGTGGCGCTGGAGCGCACGGTAACCGAGCTGCTGCAGGGCCGCAGCCTGAAAGATCTCGACGTGTTCACCGCACCGACCTTCGATGACGAAGAAGTGGCGGAACACACCAACCTGGAAACGCACTTCATCGACTCCAGCGGCCTGATCTCCTGGGATCTGTTCAAGCAGGATGCGGACTATCCGTTCGTTGACTGGAGCTTCAGCGGCAGCACGCAGGAAGAGTTCGCCACCCTGATGAGCATCTTCGACAAAGAAGACGCGGAAGTGTACATCGCCGACTACGAGCACCTGGGCGTCTACGCTTGCCGCATCATCGTGCCGGGCATGTCCGATATCTACCCGGCAGAAGACCTGCTGCTGGCCAACAACAGCATGGGCGCGCACCTGCGCGATACGCTGCTGGCGCTGCCGGGCAGCGAGTGGGAGCCGGAAGAATACCTGGCGCTGATCGAGCAGTTGGACGATGAAGGGCTGGACGATTTCACCCGCGTACGCGAACTGCTGGGTATTGCCAGCGGCAAAGACAACGCCTGGCATACCCTGCGCGTGGGCGAGCTGAAGTCGATGCTGGCACTGGCGGGCGGCGATCTGGATCAGGCGCTGATTTGGACCGAATGGACGCAGGACTTCAACGCCTCGGTGCTGAGCCCGGCGCGCAGCAACTACTACCGTTGCCTGCAAACGCTGTTGCTGCTGGCGCAGGAGCCTGAGCGCGAAGCGGCGCAATACTACACCGCGTTCGTGAAAATGTACGGCCAGGAAGCGGTGGACGCGGCCTCGGCCGCCATCAGCGGTGAAGAGCGCTTCAACGGGCTGTTCGCCGTCGATGCCGATCTGAAGGCGTTGCCGGCCCATCAGGCGCTGCTGGCGGCCTACGAGAAGCTGCAGGCGGCCAAGCGCCGCCACTGGGCCAAGGCCTAATCGCCATTGGGGGTACCGCCACTTTTGGGGTACCCTCCCCGGTCAAACGCCGCACTCCGCTGCGGCGTTTTCATTTTGCGGTTTATTTCAACGCATTCTGTTTTATTTTCCCGCAGGAAAATAGGCGGTTAAACGAGCATAAGAATAAATAAACCGGCGATTGTTGCCGGACGGTGAAATAATAATTAACCGATAATTAAACTTTCAGCGACGAACGGCGACAAAACGCCTAAAAATTTAACTTTGACACCCTCGGCACATCGGGTGAATTCAAAAAAAATTGCAAACATTAAAAAATTGTTTTTTGTTTAAATTCAATAAATTAACCATAAAAACCACACAGAAAACATGCCATTTTGACGCTCTACTTCCCCGCCTTATGATCCAAATCAAATTTTCCCCTATACTGCTTTGCTAGTATCTCATTGCGTTGTTTTAACCCTTAAGAGCGAGAGTTAGTTTGAAAACTGACAGCCCATTCGATCTGATTTTACCTGCGGCAACGGCGAAAATCGCTGAAGATGCCGGCGTGTATAAAGCCACCAAACATCCGCTGAAAACGTTTTATTTGGCGATCACCGCCGGTGTCTTCATTTCCATCGCCTTCGTTTTCTACATCACGGCGACCACCGGCACCGCCGGCGTGCCTTTCGGGCTGGCGAAACTGGTCGGCGGCATCTGCTTCTCTCTCGGGTTAATGCTGGTGGTGGTATCGGGCGCCGACCTGTTCACCTCTACCGTACTTATCGTCATCGCCAAGGCCAGCGGCCGCATCAGCTGGGGCCAACTGGGCGCCAACTGGCTGAACGTTTATCTCGGCAACCTGGTCGGCGCGCTGTTCTTCGTGGCGCTGATCTGGTTCTCCGGCGAGTATATGGTCGCCAACGGCCAGTGGGGCCTGAATGTTCTGCAAACCGCAGACCACAAGCTGCATCACACCTTTATCGAAGCCGTCTGCCTCGGCATTCTGGCTAACCTGATGGTCTGCCTGGCGGTCTGGATGAGCTACTCCGGCCGTACCCTGACCGACAAGATGCTCGCCATGGTGCTGCCGGTCGGTATGTTTGTCGCCAGCGGCTTCGAACACAGCATCGCCAACATGTTTATGATCCCTATGGGCATCGTGGTCAAACACTTCGCCACGCCGGAGTTCTGGCAAGCCGTAGGGGCGGTACCTGAGCAATTCGCTCATCTGACAGTAAGCAACTTCATCATCGACAACCTGATTCCGGTCACCATCGGCAACATCATCGGCGGCGGCCTGTTGGTTGGGTTGACTTACTGGGTAATTTATCTGCGCGGGGGTCGCGAACAGCACTAAGCTGTGAGTTACCGCGTGCAGAGTTAGAAATCCACAATCAAAGGTAGGTGTACAATGACCGAACTTAACGAGAAATTAGCCAACGCTTGGGAAGGTTTCAGCAAGGGTGACTGGCAGAATGAAGTCAACGTTCGTGACTTCATCCAGAAAAACTACACGCCTTATGAAGGTGACGAATCCTTCCTGGCTGGCGCAACTCAAGCCACCACCACCTTGTGGGACAAGGTTATGGAAGGGATCAAACTGGAAAACCGCACTCACGCGCCGGTTGATTTCGACACCAACGTTGCTGCAACCATCACTTCTCACGACGCGGGTTACATCGCCAAAGAGCTGGAAACCATCGTAGGTCTGCAGACCGACGCGCCTCTGAAACGCGCGCTGATCCCGTTCGGCGGCATCAAAATGGTCGAAGGTTCGTGCAAAGTGTACGGCCGCGAACTGGATCCGCAGCTGAAAAAAGTGTTCACCGAATACCGTAAAACCCACAACCAGGGCGTATTCGACGTTTACACCAAAGACATCCTGAATTGCCGTAAATCCGGCGTGCTGACCGGTCTGCCAGATGCCTACGGCCGCGGCCGCATCATCGGCGACTACCGCCGCGTGGCGCTGTACGGTATCGACTTCCTGATGGCCGACAAACTGAACCAGTTCAAATCGCTGCAGGAAAAACTGGAAAACGGCGAAGATCTGGAAATGACCATCCAGCTGCGCGAAGAGATCGCTGAACAGCACCGCGCTCTGGCTCAGATCAAAGAGATGGCCGCCAAATACGGTTACGACATTTCCGGCCCGGCCACTAACGCGCAACAAGCGGTACAGTGGACCTACTTCGGCTACCTGGCCGCGGTGAAATCCCAGAACGGCGCCGCCATGTCCTTCGGCCGCGTGTCCACCTTCCTCGACGTGTTCATCGAGCGCGACATCAAGGCGGGCAAACTGACCGAAGAGCAAGCGCAGGAACTGATCGACCACCTGGTGATGAAACTGCGTATGGTGCGCTTCCTGCGTACTCCTGAGTACGATGAGCTGTTCTCCGGCGACCCAATCTGGGCGACTGAATCCCTGGCCGGCATGGGCGTCGACGGCCGTACCCTGGTCACCAAAAACAGCTTCCGCTTCCTGAACACCCTGTACACCATGGGGCCGTCTCCGGAGCCGAACATGACCATCCTGTGGTCTGAGAAGCTGCCGCTGAACTTCAAGAAATTCGCGGCGAAAGTGTCCATCGACACCTCTTCCGTACAGTACGAAAACGACGACCTGATGCGTCCTGACTTCAACAACGATGACTACGCCATCGCCTGTTGCGTCAGCCCGATGATCGTCGGTAAGCAAATGCAGTTCTTCGGCGCCCGCGCCAACCTGGCGAAAACCATGCTTTACGCCATCAACGGCGGCGTTGACGAGAAACTGAAAATGCAGGTCGGCCCGAAAGAAGCGCCGATGATGGACGAAGTGCTGGACTATGACAAAGTCATGGCCCGCATGGACCACTTTATGGATTGGCTGGCCAAGCAGTACGTGACCGCGCTGAACATCATTCACTACATGCACGACAAGTACAGCTACGAAGCTGCACTGATGGCGCTGCATGACCGTGACGTTTATCGCACCATGGCTTGCGGCATCGCCGGTCTGTCCGTTGCGGCCGACTCCCTGTCCGCCATCAAGTACGCGAAAGTCACCACCATTCGCGACGAAGACGGCCTGGCTATCGACTTTAAAGTGGAAGGCGAGTATCCACAGTTCGGTAACAACGACGCCCGCGTCGATGACATCGCCTGTGACCTGGTGGAACGTTTCATGAAGAAAATTCAGAAACTGCGCACCTACCGCAACGCGGTACCGACTCAGTCCGTACTGACCATCACCTCCAACGTGGTATACGGTAAGAAAACCGGTAACACCCCGGATGGCCGCCGCGCCGGTGCACCGTTCGGCCCAGGCGCCAACCCGATGCACGGCCGTGACCAGAAAGGCGCAGTAGCCTCCCTGACCTCGGTAGCCAAACTGCCGTTTGCCTACGCGAAAGACGGGATCTCCTACACCTTCTCTATCGTGCCTAACGCGCTGGGTAAAGACGACGATGTGCGGAAAGCCAACCTGGCGGGCCTGATGGATGGTTACTTCCATCATGAAGCCTCCATCGAAGGCGGTCAGCACCTGAACGTCAACGTAATGAACCGTGAAATGCTGCTGGACGCGATGGAAAACCCTGAGAAATACCCTCAGCTGACCATCCGCGTCTCCGGTTACGCCGTGCGCTTCAACTCGCTGACCAAAGAGCAACAGCAGGACGTCATTACTCGTACCTTCACTCAAACGATGTAATACGCCAACCGGGCGGGAAACCGCCCGGTGCCAACGACAGGGCCGGTTCTGCCGGCCCTTTTCTCCCACCGCTCTCCCCTGACTCTGTGCGAGTCTGTTTTGCCGGACATCTATACTGAATGGATAGCCGGCAAAACAGTTATCCGGCAACTGACCGGCCGACAGGCATCATTACCCCCGGTGGCGGCTCCACCCGCTGCTGCATCGCAGATACCTGGCCGGCGGCCACGCGCCTATTTTTAGACTGCGTTTGACAGTCAATATTGGAGAAAACCCCGCAATGTCAGTAACTGGTCGCATCCACTCCTTCGAATCCTGCGGCACCGTCGATGGGCCCGGGATCCGCTTTATCGTCTTCTTCCAGGGCTGCCTGATGCGCTGCCTCTATTGCCATAACCGCGACACCTGGGACACCCACGGCGGCAAAGAAGTGACCGTCGAAGAGCTGATGAAAGACGCGGTGGCCTACCGCCACTTCATGAACGCTTCCGGTGGCGGCGTGACCGCGTCCGGCGGCGAGGCGATCCTGCAGGCTGAATTCGTGCGCGACTGGTTCCGCGCCTGCCATGCCGAAGGCATCAATACCTGCCTGGACACCAATGGCTTCGTGCGCCGCTACGATCCGGTGATCGACGAGTTGCTGGACACCACCGATCTGGTGATGCTGGATCTGAAACAGATGAACGACGATATCCACCAGAATCTGGTCGGCGTCTCCAACCACCGCACGTTGGAATTCGCCCGCTACCTGGCGAAACGTAACCAACGCACCTGGATCCGTTACGTGGTGGTGCCGGGCTGGTCAGATGATGACAAATCGGCACACCTGCTGGGCGAGTTCACCAAAGACATGACCAACATCGAGAAAATCGAGCTGCTGCCTTACCACGAGCTGGGCAAGCACAAATGGATAGCGATGGGGGAAGAGTACAAACTGGACGGCGTGCATCCGCCGAAGGCCGAGACCATGGATCGCGTCAAAGGCATCCTGGAAAGCTACGGTCACAAAGTGATTTACTGATTGGCGCACGCCAAAAGAAAAAACCGGCTCATGGCCGGTTTTTTTATGCTCAGGCGGCGGCGAACGGCGTGTGGTGGTGATCCGGCTTCTGCTTTTTCAGCAGCATCAGCAGGTAAACCAGCGCTACGGCGGCGATCATCACGAACAGCACACGGTCGGAGTAGTTTTGCATCAGCAGCGCCGTCATCGACGGGCCCAGCAGGCTGCCGATGGTGTAACTCATCAACAGCGCCTGGTTCATCGCCACCAACTCATGCGGCAGCGCCTTCTCGCAGGCCCAGGACATCGCCACCGGGTAAAGGGTAAAGCCGGCGCAGCCGAGGATGAACAGCGAGGGCGCCATGGCGTAGTTGCCGAGCATCGCCACGCTGGCGAGGATCACCACGAACACCTGAATGCGCAGCACCAGCAGGCGCCCGTAACGATCCGCCAAGCGCCCGACCGGCCATTGCCCGACGATGCCGGAGCTGACCAGCAGCGCCATCCAGTAACCGACGTTGGCGTCGCTCATACCCTGATGGGAGAGGTACAGCGGCATCAGACCATACAGAGAACCGAGCACGATGCCGGAAATGATGCAGCCGTTGATGCCGAGGCGTGCGCTGCGACGTCTTAACATTGTCCACACCGCCGCCTGCTGCGGCTCGTCTTCATGGCGGTTGACCCGCGCGAACAACATCGGCAGCATGGCGCTGATCACGATCGCGGTCACCCACGGCACCACGTGCAGCAATTCGGTCGAGGTCATGCTCAACAGCAATTGCCCGGTCACCGTACCGAGGTAATAGACAATCATATAGGCCGCCAGCAGCTGGCCGCGGTTGCTCAAATTGCCGCTGCGCAACAGCGCGCTCTCCACGATCACCCAGATCCAGGCGCAGCCGACGCCGGCGAAGAAACGCCAGCCCAGCCAGCTCCAAAAATCGATCGACAGCACCATGCCGGCGGTCGCGGCGGCGAACACCAGGCAAGAAAGATGATAGCTGCGGGTAAAACCGACGCGCTGGATCAGTTTGCCCGCCACCAACGTGCCCAACAGGTTACCGCTGAAATAAGAGGAGCTGACCATTCCCACCTGCCAGGTTGACAGCTGAGCATGGGTTAACCAAAGCGGCACTAACGTATTCAAAACGGCAATGGATACCGTGAGCAGCAAAAGGCCGCAGAGCAATAGGAGCACTGGGCGGGAGTATGCGGACATAGTGAAATTGTGACCGAACGCGCAATGAGAGTGCGCGCATCATGCCACTGGCGATAAAAAAGTCAATCGCCTCTTATCATTCCACCGCACGATTTGTTTCCGGCTAACCGGCTGAAAAAGCGCTATGCTCAGCGCAGAGCGGATTTAACGATGAGGAGGCAAGATGGAACACGCAAATGATGCGGCGGTAGAGGCCCTGCTGGCGGATATCGGCAGCACGCACGGCGAGCTGCTGGCCATTGTGCAGCAGGTGCGGCGGATTGCTGCGGCGAGCGGCAACGGCGTAACCGAATCGGTCAAATACGGCGGCATCATGTTCTCGCATAGCCAATTTTTCTGCGGCGTTTTCGCCTATCGCCACCACGTCACGGTGGAGTTCGGCCACGGCTACCGGATGGCAGACAGCCATCATCAGCTCGAAGGCAACGGCCAGTATCGGCGGCACATCAAGCTCCACTCGTCCGGCGAGGTGAAAAGCAAACATCTTGCGGACTACATTCAACAGGCTTACGCGCTGACGACAGACTGAATTCTCAACATAAAAAAAGCGCCCGCAGGCGCTTTTTTCGTGGTTTGCCGTTTAGCCGATATATTCCAGGCCGCCCATATAAGGACGCAACACTTCAGGCACCTGAATGCGACCGTCGGCCTGCTGGTAGTTTTCCAGCACCGCCACCAGCGTACGACCGACCGCCAGGCCGGAACCGTTCAGCGTGTGGACCAGACGCGGCTTCTTGTCGGCCTTGCTGCGGCAGCGAGCCTGCATGCGGCGCGCCTGGAAGTCCCACATGTTGGAGCAGGACGAGATCTCGCGGTAGGTGTTCTGCGCAGGCAGCCACACTTCCAGATCGTAGGTCTTGCAGGCGCCGAAGCCCATGTCGCCGGTGCACAGCAGCACCTTGCGGTAAGGCAGGTTCAGCAACTGCAGCACTTTTTCCGCGTGGCCGGTCAGCTCTTCCAGGGCATCCATCGAATCTTCCGGACGGACGATCTGCACCATTTCGACCTTGTCGAACTGGTGCATGCGGATCAAACCGCGGGTGTCACGGCCGTAAGAACCGGCTTCCGCACGGAAGCATGGCGTGTGCGCGGTCATCTTCAGCGGCAGAGATTCCTCTTCCACGATCTCGTCGCGCACCAGGTTGGTCAGCGGCACTTCCGCCGTTGGGATCAGCGCGTAGTTGCTGCTGTCGGCTTCTTCTTCCAGCGGACGGGTATGGAACAGGTCTTCGCCGAACTTCGGCAGTTGGCCGGTACCGTACAGCGTGGCGTGGTTGACCAGGTAAGGCACGTAGGCCTCCAGGTAGCCGTGCTGCTCGGTGTGCAGATCCAGCATGAACTGGGACAGCGCGCGGTGCATGCGGGCGATTTGCCCCTTCATGACCACGAAGCGCGAACCGGTCAGCTTAACCGCGGCGGCAAAATCCAGCCCGCCGGCCATTTCGCCCAGATCGACGTGATCGCGCACCGCGAAGTCGTACTGGCGCGGTTCGCCCCAGCGGGTGACTTCCAGGTTTTCACTGTCGTCTTTACCATCCGGCACGGCGTCGTCCGGCAGGTTAGGCAGCGTCAAGGCGTAATCGCGGATCTCGCTCTGCAGCGTGTCCAGCTCTGCCTTGGCGGCATCCAGCTTGTCACCCAGCTCGTTCACTTCGCGACGCAGCGGCTCGATGTCTTCCCCACGCGCTTTGGCCGCGCCGATGGATTTCGATCGGGAGTTTCGTTCCGCTTGCAGCGTTTCAGTTTCTACCTGCAGAACTTTGCGACGTTCTTCCTGCGAACGCAGCAGATCCAGATCGAGTTTAAAGCCTCGGCGAGCCAGTTTGACGGCGACTGCGTCTAGCTCATTACGCAGCAGATTGGGATCGAGCATGCTAATCCTGTGCTTGTTGTTATTGAAAGAAGTGTTGTTGTTCTATGCGGCTGATTTATAGCCGCATAAAAGAAGAGTGATACCCGCTAACCTTACCGCAACGGCCTCGCTAGCGGTAGCGTTTTGTCGGGCTATTTTGATCCTGCTCAGCCAGCCATGCCAACTTTTCGCCGATTTTCCCTTCAAGCCCACGCGAGGTCGGTTGATAGTAGCGTGTCTTGGCCATTTCGGGCGGGAAATAGTTCTCGCCGGCGGCGTAGGCGTTGGGTTCGTCGTGGGCGTAACGGTACTCCGCCCCCAGCCCCATCTCCTTCATCAGCTTGGTCGGCGCGTTGCGCAGGTGCTCCGGCACGTCATAATCGGCCTGCTCTTTGGCGTCGCGCATGGCGGCCTTGAACGCGGTGTAAACCGCGTTGCTCTTCGGCGCACAGGCCAGGTAAACAATCGCCTGCGCGATGGCGCGCTCGCCCTCTGCTGGCCCCACGCGGGTGAAACAATCCCAGGCGGCGATCGCCACCTGCATGCCGCGCGGATCGGCGTTGCCCACGTCTTCAGAGGCAATCGCCAACAGACGGCGCGCCACATAGAGCGGATCGCCGCCGGCGGTAATGATACGCGCATACCAGTACAGCGCGGCGTCCGGCGCCGAACCGCGCACTGATTTATGCAACGCGGAAATCAGGTCGTAATAACGGTCGCCCTTGTTGTCGAAGCGCGCACTGCGCTCGCCCGACACCTCCTTGAGCAGCTCCGGCGTCAGCACCCGCACGCCTTTGGCGTCGAGCTCCGCCATGTCTGCCATCATTTCCAGGCTGTTCAGCGCCCGGCGCGCATCGCCGCCCACCAACTCCGACAGCAGGCGGCGCGTTTCCGCGGGCAGCTCGACGTTCTGATTGCCAAAGCCGCGCGCCTTATCGCTCATCGCCTGATCCAGCACCTGGCCGATATCTTCGGCGGTCAGCGCCTTCAGCAGGTAAACGCGGGCGCGGGACAACAGCGCCGAGTTCAGCTCGAACGACGGATTTTCGGTAGTGGCGCCGATAAAGGTGATGGTGCCGTCTTCGATGTGCGGCAGGAAAGCGTCCTGCTGGCTCTTATTGAAGCGGTGCACTTCGTCGACGAACAGGATGGTGCGGCGGCCGGCGTCGCGATTTTGCCGCGCCCGCTCGATCGCCTCGCGGATCTCCTTGATACCGGAGGTCACGGCGGAGATCCGTTCGACATCCGCCTGACCGTAACGGCCGATCAGCTCTGCCAGCGTCGTCTTCCCGGTGCCCGGCGGCCCCCATAAAATCATCGAGTGCAGCTGCCCGGCCTCGATGGCGCGCGGCAGCGGCTTGCCGGCGGCCAGCAGGTGCTGCTGGCCGATATACTGCGCCAGCGTGGTCGGGCGCATACGCGCGGCCAGCGGCTGGAACTCGTTCTGGGAAAAATCGAGCGACAGATTATTACTCACTTGCACCTCACTGGCGCTGGTCGTCCAGCGTCACCCCCTTCGGCGGGGTAAATTTGAATTTGGCCGGATCGGCGGCAACGTTCTGCTGGCTTTTCAGCGTATAAGCACTACGCTGGCCATCCTGCTCCACCGCGGCAAAGCTGCGGATGGTGCCGCTGTTGGTCACGCTGATGGCGAATTGCTTCAGGTTGCCGCTGGCGGATTTTGGCGTCAATTCGAAATCATCGCCCTTTTGCTTCACGTTGTACTGCTTCCAGTCGCTGGCGTTATTGCGGGTGATCAGCATAAACGGCGTATTGCCGGTGGCGTTCTTCAGCCAGGTCGCCGTCACCTGCTCGACGAACGGGTTGTAGAACCACAGGGTCTGGCCATCGGAAACCAGCACGCTCTCATCGGGTGACGTCATGTGCCAGTTGAACAGGTTCGGCCGCTTCACCCACAGCTCGCCTTCACCCTGTTGCACCGCGGCGCCTTCAGCGCTGGTCACGGTTTGCGAGAAGCTGGCGTGGAAACTGTTCACCTTCGCCAGGCGACTTTGTAGATCCTGTGCGGCATCGGCCAGCACGGAGGTAGAAGCGAATCCCGAAAGCAGACAGCAGGCAACTAACAGTTTTTTCATTATTCCAGATACCTTATGAAATGCGTTAACCGCAGGGCGACGCCGTGCGGGTCAATCAACCCTTTACTCCGTTACTTTACCTGAAGCCGGCGATCGGCCGGTAGGCCAATGTTCCGAGAAGAAACGGGTTTACGCTTCTTTGCACAAGGGCCGCTTAAGCGGCCCTTTCTTATTGAATTACAATGGCTAAGCGAGCATCAATCGTGCCGCGGCGGCGCCAGCACCTCGCGGTTGCCGTTGTGCCCCTGCTCGCTGACGATGCCCTGCGCCTCCATCTGTTCGATGATGCGCGCGGCGCGGTTATAGCCGATGCGGAACTGGCGCTGTACGCCGGAGATGGAGGCGCGGCGTTTATCCACCACGAAATCCACCGCCTGGTCAAACAACGGATCCAGCTCTTCGTCGCCGTCCATCCCGCCACCGGCACCGCCCTCGCCATCTTCGCCGCCGCTGAGAATGCCCTCTTTATATTGGGGCCGCTCGCGCGCTTTCCAATCCTTGACCACCGCGTGCACTTCCTGATCGCGCACGAATGCGCCATGTACACGCACCGGGATCGAGGAGTTCGGCGCCAGATAGAGCATGTCACCCATACCCAGCAAGGACTCGGCGCCCCCCTGATCGAGGATGGTGCGGGAGTCGATCTTGCTCGACACGGTAAAGGCGATACGCGTCGGAATGTTGGCCTTGATAAGACCTGTGATCACATCCACCGAAGGACGCTGGGTCGCCAGCACCAGGTGGATACCCGCCGCACGCGCTTTTTGCGCCAGGCGAGCGATCAACTCTTCAACCTTCTTGCCAACCGTCATGATCAGGTCGGCGAATTCGTCGACCATCACCACGATGTACGGCTCTTTCTCCAACACCGGCGGCGTGATGTCCATGCTGTCGGTCGGTTTCCAGAACGGATCCGGGATCGGACGCCCCATCGCTTCGGCCTGATCGACACGCTCGTTGTAGCCGGCCAGGTTACGCACGCCCAGGGCAGACATCAGTTTGTAGCGGCGTTCCATCTCACCCACGCACCAGCGCAGCGCGTTGGCGGCGTCTTTCATGTCGGTGACCACATCGGTCAACAGGTGCGGAATACCTTCGTAAACCGACAGCTCCAGCATTTTCGGGTCGATCATGATAAAGCGCACTTCTTTCGGCGTGGCTTTATACAGGATGCTCAGGATCATGGCGTTGACCCCGACCGACTTACCGGAACCGGTGGTACCGGCGACCAGCAAGTGCGGCATTTTGCCCAGATCGGCCACCACCGGTTCGCCGGAGATGTCCTTACCCAATACGATGGACAGCGGCGACGGGTTGTCGCGGAAGGCCGGGCAGTCCAGCACTTCGCGCAGGTACACCGTTTGACGCTTGGCGTTCGGCAGCTCCAGACCGACGTAAGGCTTACCGGGGATCACTTCCACCACGCGCACCGCCGAAGTCGACAGCGAGCGCGCCAGATCGCGCGACAGGTTGGAAATGCGCGCCGCTTTAACGCCCGGCGCCAGATCCAGCTCGAAGCGGGTGATGACCGGCCCCGGCAGGATATCCACCACGTCGGCTTTTACGCGGTAATCGGCCAAACTGGCCTCCACCAAGCGCGCTTTCTGTTCCAGCGCGAAGGAGTCGACCGGCTCCACCTCTTTCGGCGCTTCGGTCAGCAGATCCAGCGTCGGCAGTGGCGTGGTCGGCTTCTGCAGCGGCTGATCGTTGCGCATCAGGAACGGGTGAATCAGGCTGTCCATCGCCGGGTGCGGCTCAGCCGGAGCTTGCTGAGGCTGCTGCTGCACCGGTTGCTGTGGCTGCTGATATTGCTGCTGCGACGGCTGTTGATACTGCTGTTGTTGCTGCGGCTGCTGATAAGATTGCTGCTGCGGCTGTTGGTATTGTTGCGGCTGCGCATGCGGTTGCTGGGCAGCCGGCGCCGCAGGCTCAAACTGGCCAAACGGCACGTCGTCCTCTTGCTCGCTTTGCTGTTCAATGCGCTCTTCAAGCTGTGGGGACAGCGTGAACATCGGCTCGCTCGGGCCATCGTCCACTAAATCCGCCATCGGCGAGAAGCTGAAAGCATTACGGGTATCGACCGGGCTGGCGGCCGGCGCCTGCGGGGCAGTCTCTTGCTGACCATAACGCGCCTGCTGCTGCTCGGCGAAAGCCTGACGCAGCGCAGCCTCTTGCCGCGCCTCTTCATCGTCCTGTTGGACTTCACCGTAACGTTGGTTCTGTTGTTCGGCGAACGCTTTACTCAGCTCGGCTTCCTGCTGAGCCTGTTCATCATCCTGCTCCGGCGCGTAGCTTTCGCCATAGCGCTGGCTTTGCTGTTCGGCGAACGCCTGGCGCAGCGCGGCTTCTTGCTGCGCCTCTTCTTCCTGCGGATTTATCGCCGTCGGCTGTTGAGGCTCCGCCTGGCGCTGTTCCTGTTCGGCAGCACGCTGCGAAGGCAGCTTGATGCCGTAGGAAGCCAGCTCACGACGGGTCGGAATACGCACCGGATTCGGCCGCGGCAACTCAGGGCCGATACCCTGTTTAACCTGAGAATTGCCGTCGCTGGTCGCCGTGAAGGCCGGCATAAAGGTCGCCGCCGCGGCGCCCGCAGCGGCAGCGGCTGCCGTATCCAGTTGTGGCTTGGCGCCGGTGGCGCTGAAACCACCTGCTCCGCTGACGTCGGCACTGTCGCGCTGCGCGGCGGTAAAATCAAAGGGAGAACGCGCTGTCGGCTGCGGGGCCGGCTCTTGCCAATTGCCCAGGCGCGGCTCATCGTCATCCTGATAAGGATCGACAGGGCGCGTCGCCTTAGGCGCTGGTGTTTCTTCCGGGATTTCGAAGGAATACAGCGGCGGCGTGGCGTCTTGCGCCGGGGTGCTCACCGGGTGCTGATTGACCGAGGCCGGCGCGGCCGGCGCCACCGTTACCGACGGCGCCTGTGTGGCGATCGGCGCGGCAACGGGCTCGTGGATCTCTGCCTTCACCGCTGGTGCAGGCGAAGCCGCCGGCGCGATTGGCGCGGCGTCGGCTTCAACCTCACTATCGTCGGCTCGCAGGCCGCTGAGCAACGGATCGGCGGCGTCTTCCCCCGCCTCTTTGGCGCTTTCGGTGACCGAGGGTGCGGAGAACAGCACGTCGTCATCGGCAGCCGCGGCTCCGGCGGCGGTCGCCGCAACCGCTGCAGCGGCGCCCTTCCCTGCCTGCTCAGGCTCGTCGTCAACGTAACGCTCGTCATCCTCGAAATAGCGATCTTCGCGGCGTGAGCGATTGGTCATCACCGTCGCGACGCCCAACACCGCACCGCCGATCTTCTCGGCGATCACCAGCCAGGACCAGCCGGTAAACAGCGTCAGCCCCGCCGCCCACACGCACAGCAGCGCCAGCGTAGCGCCGATGCCGTTGAACCACGGCAACATGGCGTTGCTCAGCAGGCTGCCGATCACGCCGCCGGAAGCGAAGTAATAGAGATCGTCAACGTTCAGCGCCGCCAACCCGCAGGAGGTAAGCACTAACGCCAAGGTACCGATCAGGCGCAGGGAGAGCGCGAAATAGTCGACGTAGTCTTTGTTGCCGCGTTGGCGATAGGCTGCCCAGCACAGGATCAGCATGATCGGCGGTATCGCGTAGGCGAGCACCCCGAAGGTGAAGAACAGCGTGTCGGCCAACCAGGCCCCAACACCGCCGCCCAAATTGTGAATCGGCTCATGCCACGCGGTCTGCGACCAGCTTGGGTCAGACGGATTGAAACTGACCAACGCAGCCATGAGGTAAACGGCAAAAATCGCTACCACGATAAGCGCAGCCTCCAGCAAACGCCGGCCACTGCTGAGTCTTTTCAGGGTAACTTCTTTATCTTCTGTATATTCCTGGCTCAAGAAAGGCTCTCCAGGTTCCTGTTAGCTGACATAGCAACAGCGCCGAGAAGCTTCCCCGGCGCCGAAACTGTATGAATAAACAGGAGTGTAACCAATTTAATCAGGTTTTGCACCTGCACCTTACCGTGTTTTGATAACCAGACGGTTACTCTGTTTCACTTCTTCCATCACTACGTAGGTACGGGTGTCGTTAACCCCCGGCAAACGCAGCAAGGTTTCGCCCAGCAGTTTGCGGTACGCCGACATGTCCGGTACGCGGGTTTTCAACAGGTAGTCGAAATCACCGGAAACCAGATGACACTCCTGAATCTCTTCAAGCTTCTGCACTGCCGAGTTGAATTGCTCAAACACATCCGGCGCGCCACGGTTCAGCGTGATCTCCACGAAAACCAGCAGGGACGCATCCAGATAATGCGGGTTAAGCAATGCGGTATAGCCATGAATGAAACCCTGGCGCTCGAGACGGCGCACGCGTTCTAAACATGGTGTCGGGGATAACCCCACGCGCTTCGAAAGCTCGACGTTCGAAATACGCCCATCCTTCTGCAGCTCATTCAGGATGTTGCGGTCGATACGGTCGAGATCTTTACCCGGGCGTTTCTTGTTGTCTGCCATTATTATTGTCTCTCTTATTTTCTTCCGTGCACTTGCCACACCCTAGCCAACGTCAATGTGTAAGGGTTCGTTCCAAGCGAAGACCCGATGCCTGTCATATGCTTCTTCACTACCATCATTCCACGCCGCGCAGCCTGTCTGTCCAACCCCGCGCGACGCCGGCAACGACGTTTAGGTCGAGAAAAAATCAGCAAACGCTTGCGCGCCCTGCTCCGCACATCCACCGCGCATTGCCGCCTCGCGGCGCAAATACGTACGATTTGCTGGTGTTACGGGGATAATTTCTTCTTCCTATGATGTTTTCGCAAATGCGCAGCGGATTGTCAAAGTAAAAGAAGCAAAATCAGAACAACGTACCGTCATGAAAAGTCTGCATCCCATTTTTGGTTATGAATCGCTGGCAGATAAACCCCGGTAGGGAGCGGCTGAAGTCGCAGAATGCGCCGTTTTTGCGCGGTTGGCGATTCGGTAGCCGAATGCGGCTTTGATAAGGTAAATTTCTGCGTTCGGCGTACGATTTGCCGACAGCGGGCGCATTAATAGGCGACAACTATCATACAAATCGTTAACAACGTCGCCCGGCGCTTTTTTTACTGCGCCATTTTCCCTACAATCGGCTTCATTGTCCGCCATTGTGGAATAAAGAGGTTATTCATGGGCACGGCTAAACATAGCAAATTACTGATTCTGGGCTCCGGCCCGGCCGGTTACACCGCCGCCGTCTACGCGGCGCGCGCCAACCTGAGCCCGGTGCTGATCACCGGTCTGGAGCAAGGCGGCCAGCTGACCACCACTACCGAAGTGGAAAACTGGCCGGGCGACGCCGAAGGCCTGACCGGTCCGGCGCTGATGGAGCGCATGCGCGAACACGCGGAGAAGTTCCAGACTGAGATCGTCTTCGATCATATCAACAGCGTCGATCTGCAGCAGCGCCCGTTTCGCCTGTTCGGCGACAGCGGCGAATACAGCTGCGACGCGCTGATCATTGCGACCGGTGCCTCCGCCCGCTACCTTGGCCTGCCTTCCGAAGACGCCTTCAAGGGCAAAGGCGTTTCCGCCTGTGCGACCTGCGACGGTTTCTTCTACCGTAACCAGAAAGTCGCCGTGGTCGGCGGCGGCAACACTGCCGTTGAAGAAGCGCTGTACCTGTCCAACATCGCCGCCGAGGTTCACCTGATCCACCGCCGCGACAGCTTCCGTTCAGAGAAGATCCTGATCGACCGGCTGATGGAAAAAGTGAAAAGCGGCAACATCGTGCTGCACACCGACCATACGCTGGACGAAGTGCTGGGCGATGAAATGGGCGTGACCGGCGTGCGTATCCGCAGCACCAAAGCGGAAAACGAAACCCGTGAACTGGAACTGGCCGGCGTGTTCATCGCCATCGGCCACAGCCCGAACACCGGCATCTTCGGCGGCCAACTGGAGCTGGAAAACGGCTACATCAAGGTGCAGTCCGGCATTCACGGCAATGCGACCCAAACCACCATCCCCGGCGTCTTCGCCGCTGGCGACGTGATGGATCACATCTACCGTCAGGCAATCACCTCCGCCGGCACCGGCTGTATGGCGGCGCTGGACGCAGAGCGTTACCTGGACGGCATCGCCGGCGCAGAAGTCTGCTAAGACGTTCTCTTCATCAGCAAAAAGCGGCTCTCGAGCCGCTTTTTTTGTCTTCAGCCCCAGGAGGATGCACGCCGATGCATAATCTTCTTCACTGGCGCCTGCTGGTTGCCGTCGCCGACAACGGCACCATCACTCAGGCTGCGGCGCTCTGCGGCATGACGCAGTCTGCCGCCAGCCAGGCCATCGCTCAACTGGAGACGATGCTGAGCACCCGGCTTTTGGTGCGCCAGCCACACAATGTCGTCCTGACCCAAAGCGGCCTACAGATCGTCGCCCATGCCCGCACGATGTTGGAAGGACTGCGGGCCATTCAACAATGCGCGCAGCAAGCCGGTAACGCGCACGCGGGCAAAATACGCCTGGCCAGTTTCCCGTCGGCATTTAGCACGCTGTTGCCGCCGCTGCTGCGCAAGTTTCGTCGTCTGTATCCCGACATTGAGCTGATTACGCTCGAGGGCACCGACCACGAAGTGGAGAGCTGGTTAACATCGGCAACGGCAGACATCGGCGTGGTGCTCAATCCGGCACCGGAGCGGCTGTGTTTCCCTTTGGGGGAAGACACCTGGTTGGCGGTCGTGCCCAGCGCGCACCCGCTGGCGCGAGCGCGGCGGCCGGTGGCGCTGGATGCCCTGTTCCGGCTGCCTTTCATCCTGGCGACCGGCGGATGTGATGTGAATGCGCAAAGTTTGGCGCAGCAGTCGGGCCTGGCACTGGCCGATATCCGCGCCACTGTCAGCGATTGGCAAACGGCGTTGACGCTGGTCAGAGAAGGCACGGGCGTTGCGCTGATGCCCGCGTCGGTGATCCCGCCCGATGCGCTCGGAGTTTGCGCTCTACCGCTCGTTGCGCCGGTTTATCGTCGTTTCGGCCTGGCCTGCTCATCCGAGGCGGCGGCCCTACCGCCCGTCCAAACCCTGCTGAATTATCTGCGCGAACAGGAGCAAACCCTGGCCAGTCGCTGAGCTAATAGCGGCTTTCTGAAATTTCCATTTTCCCGCCGACATCCGCGTCGGCATGCTGTGGCAAGCGTTCTCATTGACCCACAAGGAAATAGCATGAAGCTGTATTTTGCTCCCGATGCCTGCTCGCTGGCCCCACATATCGTCCTGCGGGAATTAGCGATCCCTTTCACCCTGGTCAGGGTAAACAATCGCAGCAAGCGCTGCGCCGACGGTGAGGATTTCTATCGCATCAACCCAAAAGGTTACGTCGCCGCCCTGCAGCTGGACGACGGCAACGTGATCACCGAAGGCCCCGCCATCGTTCAATACCTCGCCGACCAGCGCCCAGAGAGCCGGCTGGCACCGCCACCGACGGCCTTTGAGCGGGTAAGGCTGCAGGAATGGCTTAATTTCATCACCAGCGAGATCCATGCCGGTGCCGCCCCCTTGTTCAATGATGCCCTGCCCGAAGATGCCAAGGCGTTGCTGCGCGACAAGTTGAGACGGCGATTGGGTTATCTCGCGCAAGCGTTGGCACAACAAACTTACCTATTGGGAACGTATTTCAGCGTCGCTGACGCTTATCTGTTTACCGTGTTGCGCTGGATGGCGCGCTTCGAGATTTCGCTGAGCGAGTGGCCACCGCTCCAGCATTATGTGACGCGGATCGCAGAGCGAGCGTCGGTGCGCGCCGCTCTGGAAGCCGAGGCCACGAGTGAGCAAGTCAAATAGTCGGTAACGCGTCTGTTATAGCCACATTTGGCCGCTTTATTATTTTCAGTCTGCCGGGTGACGAGGTAACATGGGACCTCGCTTGTTTGTCGCCGATTGCGCCAAACACTATTATTTAACAGTACGTTAACCCAGCCTGTAACAAACGGGCACCGGCGACGCAGACGCATATCTGATGAAAAAAAACAGACAGCAACAGTTAACCCGTTGGCTTAAAACCCAGAGTTCGTTGGCGCAGCGTTGGCTGCGCCTTTCCATGCTGTTGGGGCTGTTCAGCGGCCTGCTGATCGTGGCGCAGGCGTGGCTGTTGGCCAGCCTGCTGCACGCCCTGATCATCGAACATACCCCGCGCGAACAGCTGATCCCTTCGTTTATCTGGCTGGCCGTCGCGTTCGCATTGCGGGCGCTGTTGAGCTGGCTGCGGGAACGGGTCGGTTTCCTGTGTGGCCAGGTGATCCGTCAGCGCATGCGCCAGCAGGTGCTGGATAAACTGCAGCAGCTCGGCCCGGCCTGGATCCAGGGCAAACCGGCGGGCAGTTGGGCCAGCATCATCGTCGAGCAGATCGAGGATATGCAGGACTATTACTCGCGCTATCTGCCGCAGATGTATCTGGCAGTCTTCATCCCGCTGCTGATCCTGATCGCCGTCTTCCCGATCAATTGGGCCGCAGGCATCATTTTGCTGGCGACCGCGCCGCTGATCCCGCTGTTCATGGCGCTGGTCGGCATGGGAGCCGCCGATGCCAACCGCCGCAACTTCGTGGCGCTGGCGCGATTGAGCGGCAACTTCCTCGACCGCCTGCGCGGCCTGGACACCCTGCGGTTGTTCGACCGCGCGCAGGCCGAAACGGCGCAGATCGCCAAATCCTCCGAAGACTTCCGCAGCCGCACCATGGAAGTGCTGCGTATGGCCTTCCTCTCTTCCGGCGTGCTGGAGTTCTTCGCTTCGATTTCCATCGCCGTGGTGGCGGTGTACTTCGGCTTTTCTTACCTCGGCGAACTCAACTTCGGCAGCTACGGCCTCGGCGTAACGCTGTTTTCCGGTTTTCTGGTGCTGATTCTGGCGCCGGAGTTTTTCCAACCGCTGCGCGATCTCGGCACCTTCTACCATGCCAAGGCGCAGGCGGTCGGCGCGGCGGAAGCGCTGGAAACCTTCCTCAGCGCCGAAGGCGAGCAGATGGGCAACGGCACGCGGCAACTGCCCGCCGATCAACCGCTGACGCTGCAGGCGAACGCATTGGAAATCCTGTCGCCGAACGGCGTACTGCTGGCCGGGCCGCTGAGTTTCACCCTGCTACCGCAGCAGCGCGTAGCGCTGGTCGGGCTGAGCGGCGCCGGCAAAAGCTCGCTGCTCAATCTGCTGCTCGGCTTCCTGCCCTACCGCGGCTCGTTGACCGTCAACGGCATCGAGCTGCGTGAACTGTCCGCAGAAAACTGGAGGCAACAGCTGAGCTGGGTCGGTCAGAACCCGCACCTGCCGGCGCAAACCTTGCGCGCCAATATCCTGCTGGGCTGCCCGCAGGCCGACGAAGCGCAGCTGCAGCAGGCGGTGGAACTCGCCTACGTCAGCGAACTGTTGCCGTATCTGCCGCAGGGGCTCGACACCGAAGTGGGCGACAACGCCGCCCGCCTGTCGGTCGGCCAGGCGCAGCGCGTGGCGGTCGCCCGGGCGCTGATCGGCCCGCGCCGCTTGCTGCTGCTGGATGAACCGGCCGCCAGTCTCGATGCCCACAGCGAACAACGGGTGATGCAGGCGTTGAATGCCGCTTCGCATCAGCAAACCACCCTACTGGTCACGCACCAGTTGGAAGACACCGAAGACTACGATCAGATCTGGGTGATGGATAACGGGCGCATCGTGCAACAGGGCGATTACGCCACCCTCAGCGCCCAGCCGGGCCTGTTCGCCACTCTGATCGCCCATCGCCGCGGGGAGCTTTAATCATGCGCGTTTTGCTGCCGTTTTTGGCGTTGTATCGCCGCCATAGCCTGCTGATTAGCCTGGGCATCCTTTTGGCGATCGTCACCCTGCTGGCCAGCATCGGCCTGCTGGCGCTTTCCGGCTGGTTCCTGGCCGCCTCTTCGCTGGCCGGATTGGCGGGCCTGCTGACCTTCAACTACATGCTGCCGGCCGCCGGCGTGCGCGGCGCGGCGATCTTCCGCACCGCCGGGCGCTACGCCGAGCGCGTGGTCAGCCACGACGCCACCTTCCGCGTGCTGTCGCACTTGCGAGTGTTCACCTTCAGCAAGATCCTGCCGTTGGCGCCGGGCGGCATCGCTCGCTTTCGCCAGGCCGACCTGCTCAACCGCCTGGTGGCGGACGTGGACACGCTGGATCACCTTTATCTGCGGGTGATCTCGCCGCTGATCAGCGCGGCGGTGGTGATCCTGGTGGTCACCTACGGCCTGAGCTGGCTGGATCCTGCGCTCGCCCTGACGTTGGGTGGCATTCTGTTGCTGCTGTTGCTGCTGGTGCCGCCGGTGTTCTACCGCGCCGGCAAACCGATCGGCGGCCAACTCACCGCGCTGCGCGGCCAATACCGTACCGACCTAACCGCCTGGCTGCAGGGGCAGGCAGAGCTGGTGGTGTTCGGTGCCGTCAACGACTTCCGCCAGACGCTGAACGCCACCGAACAGCGGTGGCAACGCCGCCAGTGGCAGCAGGCCTCGCTGAGCGGCAAGGCGCAGGCGCTGATGATTCTCGCCAGCGGTCTGACGGTGACGCTGCTGCTGTGGCTGACCGCCGCCGGCATCGGCGGCGATACCCAGCCCGGAGCCCTGATCGCGCTGTTTGTCTTCGCCGCACTGGCGTCGTTCGAAGCGCTGATGCCGGTCGCCGGTGCCTTCCAGCACCTCGGCCAGGTGATCGCCTCCGCCACGCGGGTCAAACAGATCATCGATCGTCAGCCGGAGGTCACCTTCCCTGCCGTCGGCCCGGCCGCGGCCGATCGCGCTCAGCTCAGCCTGCAGCAGCTGAGTTTCACCTATCCCGATCAGCCGCAGCCGGTGCTGCGCGACGTCACGCTCGAGGTCGCGGCCGGCGAACACATCGCCTTGCTCGGCCGCACCGGCTGCGGCAAGTCCACCCTGCTGCAGCTGCTGACCCGCGCCTGGCGCACCGACGGCGGCAAAATTCTGCTCAACGGCGAACCGCTGGAGGATTATGATGAAACCACGCTGCGTCGGATGACCACGGTCGTCAGCCAGCGAGTGCATATCTTCAGCGATACGCTGCGGGAAAACCTGCGGTTGGCCGCACCGAATGCCGACGACGCTCGCCTGAGTGACGTACTGCAGCAGGTTGGGCTGGGCAAATTGCTGGACAGCGACGGCGGGCTGAACGCCTGGTTGGGCGAAGGCGGCCGGCAGCTGTCCGGCGGCGAACAGCGCCGACTGGGTATCGCCCGCGCGCTGCTGCATTCGGCCCCGCTGCTGCTGCTTGACGAACCGACCGAAGGGCTGGACGCCGAAACCGAACAGCAGATCCTGGCGCTGCTGCGCCGGCATTGTCAGGGCAAGACGCTGATCCTGGTGACGCACCGTTTGTACGGCCTGGAACATCTCGACCGCATTTGCGTAATGGATGACGGCCAAATTGTCGAACAGGGCGATCACGCCACCCTGATGCGCCAGCAGGGCCGCTATGCACGCTTTCGCAACCGTATCAGCAACCTGGCGCCGTAATCGGCCCGTAGAGGACGCAGAGACCTTGTATGCGCATCGTTAAGCTTTCCCCCAGTCGCTGGCGTTTCCCTCGCCTGAGGGCGCCCTGCGCGATCCCAACGGCCTGCTGGCGATCGGCGGCGACCTCACGGCGCCGCGACTGTTGGCAGCCTACGAGCGCGGCATCTTCCCCTGGTACTCGCCGGGGGAAGCGATTCTGTGGTGGTCACCCGATCCGCGTGCGGTGCTGTTCCCTGCCGAGTTTCATCTCAACCGCAGTCTGAAACGCTTTTTGCGCCACGATCCGTTTCGCATCACGCTCAATCACGATTTCGCCGCGGTGATCGCCGCCTGCGCCCACCGGCCGGATGAAGGCACCTGGATCGGCCCGGAGGTACAGCGTGCCTATCAGCATCTGCATCGCCTCGGCTACGCACACTCGGTGGAAGTATGGCAGGATGATCAACTGGTCGGCGGCATGTACGGCGTGGCGCAGGGCGCGTTGTTCTGCGGCGAATCGATGTTCAGCCGCGTCACCAACGCCTCAAAATGCGCATTGATGGCCTTTTGCCGCCATTTTGCCGCTTATGGCGGGGAATTGATTGACTGCCAGGTGCTGAACGCTCACACTGCCCGCCTTGGCGCGCGTGAAATTCCGCGCCGTCAATTTTTGCAGCAGCTCAGCACCCTTCAACGGCGGCCTTTGACGTCGGCGTGCTGGGCGCCGCAAGTCATATCCCCACAGCCGGTTGAACCGCCCTCTCCAGTAAACTAATTGATGGAAACGGTGCAATGTTCACCGACACATCTTTACATAATGGGGGTTTTTCGGCATTATCTTGCCGGTTAAAAACTAAGGTAGTTAGACCTAGAGGATTCGATGGCCAAAGAAGACAATATTGAAATGCAGGGCACCGTTCTTGATACGCTGCCGAACACCATGTTCCGCGTTGAATTGGAAAACGGGCACGTGGTAACCGCACACATCTCCGGTAAAATGCGTAAAAACTATATCCGCATCCTGACGGGCGACAAAGTCACTGTAGAGCTGACCCCGTACGACCTGAGCAAAGGCCGCATTGTCTTCCGTAGCCGTTAATCGGCTCACCGCGCGCCACATGCTGGCGGCATCGAGGATGTAATCCCTCGGGAGCCCTTTCCGTTTACCCCCGCAGCGACGTTACACAACGGGTTGCAGGTGCGCAGGTAAACTGAGAGGGCTCACTCGTTTCTGTTGTACGGTGAATCTCACCCATAAAAAAAAGCGATGCCGAAGCATCGCTTTTTCTTTGCCTGAAGCGGCCTTAATGCACCGCACCCTCGTCCGCCTTGCGCTTGGCGGCACTGAGGAAGTGGTAGGTCAGCTGTTTCTTGTCCTTGTCCAGCTCGACCTTCACGGAACCGCCGTCCACCAGCGAACCGAACAGCAGCTCGTTGGCCAACGGTTTCTTCAGGTTTTCCTGCATGACGCGCGCCATCGGACGAGCGCCCATCGCACGGTCGTAGCCCTTCACCGACAGCCAGTCGCGTGCTTCGTCGCTCACTTCCAGCGAGACGCCCTTCGCATCCAGCTGCGCCTGCAGTTCGACGATAAACTTGTCGACCACCTGCTGGATCACCTCGGTAGACAGATGGTTGAACCAGATGATGTTGTCCAGACGGTTGCGGAACTCTGGCGTAAACACCTTCTTGATCTCTTCCATCGCGTCGGTGCTGTTGTCCTGCTGCACCAGGCCGATCGATTTGCGTTCGGTTTCCCGCACCCCGGCGTTGGTGGTCATCACCAGGATCACATTGCGGAAGTCCGCCTTGCGGCCGTTGTTGTCGGTCAGCGTGCCGTTGTCCATCACCTGCAGCAGCAGGTTGAACACGTCCGGGTGCGCCTTCTCGATCTCATCGAGCAGCACTACCGCATGCGGATGCTTGATCACCGCATCGGTCAGCAGCCCGCCCTGATCGTAACCGACATAGCCCGGAGGCGCGCCGATCAGACGGCTGACGGTATGCCGCTCCATGTACTCGGACATGTCGAAACGCAGCAGCTCGATATCCATCGCCTTGGCCAGCTGTACGGTGACCTCGGTTTTCCCGACCCCGGTCGGCCCGGCGAACAGGAAGGAACCGACCGGCTTGCGTTCGTGGCCCAGACCGGCGCGGCTCATCTTGATGGCTTCCGTCAGCGCTTCGATCGCCTGATCCTGACCGAATACCAGCATCTTCAAGCGATCGCCCAGGTTTCTCAGCACGTCGCGATCGCTGGCCGACACGGTTTTCTCCGGGATACGAGCGATGCGCGCCACCACGGATTCGATATCGGCCACGTTGACGGTTTTCTTGCGCTTGCTGGCCGGCATCAGTCGGCTGCGGGCGCCCGCCTCGTCGATCACGTCGATCGCTTTGTCCGGCAGATGACGATCGTTGATGTATTTCACCGACAGCTCCACCGCGGCGCGGATCGCCTTGGCGGTATAACGCACGTCGTGATGCGCTTCATATTTGGTCTTCAGGCCGTTGATGATCTGAACGGTCTCTTCCGCCGTCGGTTCGGTGATATCGATCTTCTGGAAACGGCGCGCCAAAGCGCGATCCTTTTCGAAGATGTTGCTGAACTCCTGGTAGGTGGTCGAGCCGATCACCCGGATCTTGCCGCTCGACAGCAGCGGTTTGATCAGGTTGGCGGCATCCACTTGCCCGCCGGAAGCCGCACCGGCACCGATGATGGTGTGAATTTCATCGATGAACAGGATGCTGTTCTGATCCTGTTCCAGCTGCTTGAGCAGCGCCTTGAAGCGTTTCTCGAAGTCGCCGCGGTATTTGGTGCCGGCCAGCAGTGAACCGATATCCAGCGAATACAGCGTGCAGTCCGCCATCACTTCCGGCACGTCGCCCTGCACGATACGCCAGGCCAGGCCTTCGGCGATGGCGGTCTTGCCCACGCCGGATTCGCCGACCAACAGCGGGTTGTTTTTACGACGGCGGCACAGCACCTGAATCGCGCGCTCCAGCTCACGATCGCGGCCGATCAACGGATCGATGCCGCCCACACGGGCCAACTGATTGAGGTTGGTGGTGAAGTTTTCCATACGGTCTTCCCCTCCGGACTGCTCTTCGTTCACCGGGTTTTCCGCATTCGGCGCTTGGCCCGGCTCGTCTTTACGCGTGCCATGTGAAATGAAGTTCACCACGTCGAGACGGCTGACGTCGTGTTTGCGCAGCAGATAGGCCGCCTGCGACTCCTGCTCGCTGAAGATGGCCACCAACACGTTGGCGCCGGACACTTCGCTGCGGCCGGAAGATTGCACATGGAAGACCGCGCGCTGCAGCACGCGCTGGAAGCTGAGCGTCGGCTGAGTGTCGCGCTCTTCTTCGCCGGCGGGCAGCGTCGGTGTGGTTTGTTCGATGAAGGCTTCCAGCTCCTGGCGCAACGCGGCCAGATCCACCGTACATGCCTCAAGCGCTTCTCGCGCGGCAGGGTTGCTCAGCAACGCCAGCAACAGGTGCTCCACGGTCATAAACTCGTGTCTGTGCTCACGCGCCCTGGCGAAAGCCATGTTGAGACTGAGTTCCAGTTCTTGATTGAGCATAAGCACCTCCCCAATAGATTGCCTTATTCAGGCTTTTTCCAGCGTACAAAGCAACGGATGCTCGTTCTCCCTTGCGTACCGGTTCACATGGACGACTTTGGTTTCCGCCACCTCGGCGGTAAAAACACCACAGATCGCCTTGCCTTGATAGTGGACCGTGAGCATCAGTTGCGTTGCGCGTTCAATATCATAAGAAAAGAACTTTTGCAGAACGTCAATCACAAATTCCATCGGTGTGTAATCGTCGTTGTTAAGTATAACTTTATACATAGACGGCGGTTTTACCGCATCGATTTGTTTTTCTTCGGCCAAGTGTTCAAAATTTAGCCAGTCGTTGTTATTGCCCATCGCTGCTCATCTTCTCTGCTCTGCCCTCTGATATGGGGGCAGGTTTCGGTTATTCAAAGTGGGGATAGTTACTATTTTATCATCTTCGGCATCGTCCCGCCGCACTGTAACGTGCGCAAAAAAACGGGCCAATTGTGACTGAATCGTGGCAATAGCGTTACCTGCTTCAAACTTTGGTGAACTGCTCCCCGCCGACAAAAGCCGATCCCTTGACGCCCCGATCATTTGCTCTAGAGTGTAAATTCGTGGCTGGTGGTCTTTTAACCACCCCTTGTCCACCCTGCTACCCGCCTACGGCGGGTGCGAATTCAGTTATTCATCTCACTTAAAATAGCGTTGCGAGGGATGTAAAAGCATGGAGACGGGTACTGTTAAATGGTTTAACAACGCCAAAGGCTTTGGCTTCATCTGCCCAGCCGGCGGTGGCGAAGATATTTTCGCGCATTACTCCACCATCAAGATGGATGGTTACAGAACGTTGAAGGCAGGCCAGCAGGTCAGCTTCGACGTGCATCAAGGGCCAAAAGGGAACCATGCCAGTCTTATTGTGCCGGTGGAAAGCGAGGCGCTGTCCTAAACGCTTCCGGCAGCGTCGCGCTGCATTGACCCTGACTGCGATAAAAATGCCAGCCGCCGTGTGACTGGCATTTTTTATGCCTTTTACTTACTCGCGCGCCAGCGCATCGATCGGATTCAGCCGCGCGGCATTGCGCGCCGGCAGATAGCCGAACACCACGCCGATACCGGTGGAACAGAGGAACGCGCTCAGCAACGCCGCCGGCGGGAAGCTGATCTGCCAGCCCGGCAATACCAGCTGCACCGCCAGGCCGATGGCGAACGACAGCGTAATCCCCAGCGCGCCCCCCACCAGGCAGACCAACACCGCCTCGATCAAGAACTGTTGCAACACGTCGCCGGAACGGGCGCCCACCGCCATGCGGATGCCAATCTCGCGCGTGCGCTCGGTCACCGACACCAGCATGATGTTCATCACGCCGATGCCGCCGACCACCAGCGAAATCACCGCCACCAGCGTCAGGAACAGCTGCAGCGTGCGGGTGGTTTTCTCTGCGGTTTGCACCAGGCTGTCCATGTTATAGGTGAAGAAGTCCTTTTTGCCGTGGCGCAGCGTCAACAGGCGTGACAGCTGCTGTTCCGCTTCCTTGCTGTCGTAGCCGTCGCGAATGCGCACGGTGATCGAGTCGAAATAATTGTTGCCCATCAGCCGGTTGGCCATGGTGCTGTAAGGCACCCACACGTTCAGCGTCTTGCTGCTGCCGAACATCGACTGCTTCTCTTTAGCCACGCCGACCACCGTCGCCGGCATGTTGCCCACCAGGATCACCTCGCCCACCACGTTTTTCTGGTGAGGGAACAGCCGCCGTTGGGTATTGGCGTCGATCACCACCGTCTGCGCCTGTGACTGCACCTGCATCGGATCGATGCCGACGCCCTGGGTAAAGCTCATACCGTACACGCGGAAGAACTGTTCGCTGACGCCGTTGACATTGGCCGCCGCGTCGACGTTACCCAGCCGCAGCCGCATGCTGCTGCTGATGCTCGGCGACAGCGCGCTGATATACGGCTGTTCGCGCAGCGCATCGAGATCGCCGTATTTCAGCGATTGCCTGTAGGTTGGATCGTCGTCGCCGAAGTCCTTGCCGGGGTAAATGTCGACGGTGTTGGTGCCGATCGATTTGATGTCCGCCAGCACCATCTGCTTGGCGGCGTCGCCGATCACCAGGATCGATACCACCGAGGCGATGCCGATAATGATGCCGAGCATGGTCAGCGCGGTGCGCATCTTGTTGGCCGCCATCGCACGCCAGGCCATCACCAACGCTTCGCGAAAGCGGCCGCCCATCTGCCGCCAGGAAGGCGCCGCGGCGGCCAGCGCCAGCGGCTTGGCCTGGGTATCCTCCGGCGGCGCCGGACGCGAGTCGGCAATGATTTCGCCGTCGCGGATCTCGATGATCCGTTCAGCCTGGCGCGCCACCGCTGGATCGTGGGTCACCAGGATCACCGTGTGGCCCTGGGCGCACAGCTGTTTGAGGATCGCCATCACCTCTTCGCCGGAGTGGCTGTCGAGCGCGCCGGTCGGTTCATCCGCCAGGATCACCTGCCCGCCGTTCATCAACGCGCGGGCGATACTGACGCGCTGCTGCTGGCCGCCGGAAAGCTGGCTCGGCCGGTAGTTAACGCGCTCCCCCAGCCCCAGGCGCCGCAACAGCGCCTCCGCCCGTTCGCGCCGCGCCGCTTTGCCCAGCCCCGCGTACACCGCCGGCACCTCGACGTTATGCGCCGCACTCAGGTGCGGCAGCAGATGATAACGCTGGAAAATAAAGCCAAAATGTTCGCGCCGCAGCTGCGCCAGCGCATCGTCGCTCAGCGTCGCCACATCCTGTCCGGCCACCCGATAGACCCCGGCGCTCGGCTTGTCCAGACAGCCCAGAATGTTCATCAGCGTCGATTTGCCGGAGCCGGAGGCCCCCATGATCGCCACCATTTCCCCGGCGTCGATGCTCAGACTGATCCCCTTCAGCACCTCCACCGTCTGCTCGCCGGAACGGTAGCTGCGGCGAATGCCGCTCAGCTGTAACAGCGCCGCCATCAGCCGGCCTCCACGCCGCCGCGGCTGACAATCACCTCATCGCCCGCCTCAAGCCCGCTGAGGATTTGCACATCGATATTGTTGCGCAGACCGATAGCCACCTCACGCTTCTCTTCCTTGCCCTGTTTCAGCACCGAGACGTGGTAGCGATTGTCGGCGATCTGGTCACCCAACGCCGCCAGCGGGATCACCAGCGCCTGCTCGACGCCGGCCAGCTGAATATGCACCTGCGCCGTCATTTGCAAGCGCAGCAGCCTTTCCGGGTTGGGCACTTCGAAACGCGCATAATAGAAGATGGCATTATTGACCTTTTCCGGCGTCGGCTGAATGTCTTTCAGCACGCCGTCGAAGCGCCGAGTCGGATCGCCCAGCACCGTGAACCAGGCCTTCTGACCCGGCTTGAGGTTAATGACGTCAGCCTCCGAGACCTGCGCCTTCACCAGCATGGTGCCGAGATCCGCCAACGTCAGAATGTTCGGCGCCTGTTGCGCCGCGATCACCGTCTGGCCCTGCAGCGTGGTGATCTGCACCACGTCGCCATCCATCGGGGCTTCGATGCGGGTGTAGGCCAGGTTGATCTTGGCGGTATCCAGGCTGGCCTGGTTGCGGGCGATCTGCGCATTGATGGTGCCCACCTGCGCTTTCTTCACCGCCAGCTGCGTCGCTGCCTGATCCAGATCCTGACGCGATACCGCCTGCAGTTTGGCCAGTGCCTGGTTGCGCTGCAGCGTGACCGCCGCCAATTGCTGCTCGGCCTGTGCCTGCAGCAGCTGCGCATGCAGCTCGCGCAGCGTCGCCTCGCCTTCGCGAATGCTGTTCTGCGCCTGTTGCGGATCGATAACCCCCAGCAACTGGCCTTTTTTCACCTTGTCGCCGATCTCGACATACAACTTTTCCAACTGCCCGCTGACCTGCGCGCCGACGTCAACCTTGCGCACCGCGTCCAGCTGGCCGGTCGCCAACACGTTCTGCTGCAGATCGCGCTTGGTGACCTTTACCGTTTTGAAATCGGTTGGCGCCGGATGGCGGAAGTGCCAAACGGCCGCCGCGGCAACAAGCAGCAACACACAAGTCAAGACTCTGTATACCTTGTTTACAACACGCCCCATATGCCCCCAACGAATTGAAATTTAAACAAAAAAAGAAAGAAGATCGTCAAAAGAGATATTATTATCTCTGTTCTCAACATACTTACAACAAACTTCTGTTTTAAGGACTAAAATTTGTAGCGCGAATTTAGAAAGTTACTTTATCATTGGACTTACAATATAGTGTTAACTGAGGGGTAATACATGCGAGATGAATCACTCGATTCAATCAGAGGGCTGGCGATAATTTTTGTTGTCTTAGGCCATGTAAGTAATTTGCCAGATGAAATTAAAAAAGCCATCTATTTATTCCATATGCCACTTTTCTTCATTGTTTCGGGATATCTTTTTAGCATAAAAAAATCACGCGATAACCTCCCAGGATATATAAAGTCGAAGTTTCGAAGACTGGTCATTCCTGCATGGTTCATGGGAGCTATTTGCGGCTTACCCTTTATTGTACTGTTAGCGCTGGGTAAAATACAATTCAGTGAATTTTTATTTAAAGCCCAAGGAACATTTTTAGGATACCCTACCGCCGATCATACATTCAATTGCACTCCAATTTGGTTTTTGTTTTCTATATTTATAACAGAACTGATATCGGCTTTTTTTTCAAAGACAAATGTGTCATTCATTTATCTATCCATCCTATCGCTCGCTTTCATTATAATAACATCAAATAGTTTTACGTTCATACCGTTTAACGCCTTTGTCTCCATATCATCATTGTTTTTCTTTTGCATTGGAATTTTAATTAAAGGAAGTATTTACAATGTTATTAAATCGAAGAAGCCATTAGCAATCCCATTATTTATCGCTTTCATCATGTGCTTCTCACTGAGCAGTCAGGCTGTTGACATGTCAGCAAACCAATATGGAGAAGGCTACACAATCATATTAAATATCCTTGGCTCTTTAGCAGGAGCCACATTTATCATATCTATTTCCGGGTTTATAACCAACAAGGTATTAATCTGGTTTGGTAAAAATACTTTACCTATAGTGGGCTTTAATTATTTTGCCAACTCCATAGTTACTAAAGCGTTAGAAAAAATCAGTGTAAATAATTTCATTTTCAGCTTTGTCATTCAAGTTATCTTGCTAGTTGCTGTTATACACGTTGTAAAGAAATTAAAATACACATCCTTTGTCATTTACCCTAAAAAAACAAACAGTTAGATTCCTCCCCCCATGTTTGAGATATCATTTAGAACTCTCACAGCATGGGGACGCTCACAACTTATCTTTCAACCACACAGCCATCAGGAATGCTACGGCTAACTGCTGCATATAACTAAACCTTAGCTCAACACAATGTGGAGACACGCCTGGTTACAGTTCAGCATTGAACTCTCGTTTAGTGAAGCCTTGATGAAATAGCGCCATTCAACACAGCCAAGGATTTCATCATGTCACAGCTCAGCTACCCACTCACCTCCGCCCGGCCGCTTAACGGCTGGCAACTGATGACGGCGCTGATCAATGGCGAAAAGGCGCCAAGCAACGCCTGGAAAAAAACCTCGTTTCGCCTGAAGTTTCTCGGCCGCTCGCTGCTCAACTGGCGCACCACCAGCGGCCTGCTCAGCACCCTGGCCAGCAACCCGCTGCTGGAGGAGATCCTGAGCGCGCAGCCGAACCTGCCGTGCAAGCTGCATCGCCCCTACCTGGCAGCCAACATGAGCAAGATCGAATGCCTGTTCGCCCTGCGCGATCATTACGATCTCATCGTGCAGCGCATGCCGCTAAAGATGCGTCTCGGCCACCTCGGCCCACAGCCTTTCGTGCTGGCCCGCGCGATGGGCAAAAACGAAGCGCCGATCACGCTGGAATTGGCGGCGATCGACAAACTGAATAAGGAAGGGGAAGCCACGCTGCTGCTGCGCAACGCCAACGGCGTGATGCTGGCGGAGATCACCTTTGCGCTGATGCATTATCAGCAGCAGCCGACGCTGTTCATCGGCGGCCTGCAGGGCGCGAACCATGAGGTGCCGCACGCCGAGATCCAGCACACCACCAAAGAGTGCCACGGTCTGTTCCCCAAACGGCTGGTGCTGGAAGGCATTTGCACGCTGGCGCGGCACCTCGGCATCCGCCAGATCGTAGCCGTCGGCAATGCCACCCATATCTATCAAAACTGGCGTTACCAGAGTAAGAAGAAGGACAAGCTGCACGCCGATTACGATCAGTTCTGGCTGTCGATGGGCGCCAAACCGCTCGACAGCGGCTATTTCCTGCTGCCCGAACGCATCGCCCGCAAGCCGATCGAAGAGATCGCCAGCAAGAAGCGCGCCGAGTATCGCCGTCGCTATCAGTTGCTGGACGAGCTGGAACAGGGATTGGCGGCGCATTTCTGCGCCCGATAACGCCCGGCGGGCCGTCAGTCCGCCCGGCCGCGCGCCAGCCAGATCACCCGTGAGAACATTTTCTTCAGCAGCGGCGGCACCGAGTCCGTGCCCCATTCGCCGGCCTGCATCGCGACCTCGATCGCCAGATCCGGCTTCGACGAGTGGTGGACCGCTTTCAGGATCACCTTGCGCACCGGCATCTGCGCGTTGATCGGCACCGACGCCATTCGGTGATAGACCGGGGCGAACCCTTCGCGGAACATGAAGTGTTCCATGTCCGGCGCCGGCAGCGCGGTCAGCCGATCGCGTTCGTTGTCTTCATGATTGTCCAGCAGGCTGCGTACGGTGTTGGCGTACTTTTTGCCCGCCTCATCGCCGTCCACCAGCGCATGCCACTCGATGCCCATGCGGCGGGCGAAGCGCAGCAGCGGCTTCAGGCCGCACTGAGCGAACTCGATGACCCTCACCCCTTCTGCCTCGAAATGGTAGCCGCACTGGCGCGCCAGCTCGTTAAGCAGCCACACTTCGGTTTCGCCCTCCACCAGCAGCCAGCAGCGGGCGAACAGCGACGACGGCCGGTTGAAACGGATGTGAAACGCGATGCGCCGCCCGTCTTCGGCGCTCAGCCCGCGCGGCCCGAGACGGTAGGTCGCGACCCGGCCCGACTCGCGCACCAGCCGGCAGACGTGCTCCACCGGCACCAGCGACACCAATTCGCTGGAGTTGGTGGTGGTGATGCGCTGCAATGGCAGCTGATTGAGCAGCCCCCAGGCCACCGACAGCATGATCGGGTGCAGGCGAGTTTCCGGGTCTTCCACCAGCAGCAGCGGCCGGGCATGGGGATCCAGCTTGACGTCGCCCTTGGCCTGCAACAGGGTGGAAAACATCCCGAGCAGGATCAGGCGCATGCTGCGGCTGTTCGGTTCGGCCACCATGCGGTTGATGCCGTCCAGCGCACGCCAGGCGTCCTGCTCCGGTTCACCGCCGCGGCGGCGTGGCCGCGCCACCTGCGAACTCTGCTCGGCAAAATAGTGCTCCAGCAGCTGCTGCATCGCCGCCAGCCCCTGACGCAGCTCGCCGTTGGTCAGCTTCTGCGGATTGCGCACCAGCTCGCGCGTCAGCTGATCCAGCTGCTGCGCCAACGCCTGGGTATCGGGTTTGCGTTCATCGCCGAGGCTGCTGGGGCGCAGGCGGCGAATAAAGCGCGCGTCGCGCAGGCGCAGTACCGGATGAATGCGGATGATGGCGTGGGCCAGCTGTTCGATATGGTGCAATTGAAAGGCATTGCCGTCGGCGTCGAGAAAACCGCGCCAGGTGCACACCGTGCCGTCGTCGGCCAGCTCGCCCTCGCAGCGGTAATGAATGCGGCTCAGGCCATCCTCGCCCTTGACCCACAGCGGCGTCAGGTGGCGATAACGCGGTAGGTGCGCATGGCCGATGTCTTTTTCGCAGAAGGTGAACACCACCTGCAGGTGGCGCTCTTTGGCCGACTCTTCACCGGGGGGGAAATGGAAATCGTGCGCTTCAAACCGATACAGCTTCTGCTCCGGCGCCAGCAGCAGCGTCAGCGCATCCAGCAGGCTGGATTTACCCCAGGCGTTTTCGCCGAGCAACAGCGTGTTGTCGTCCAGCATCAGGGACAGCCGATTAATGCCGCGAAAACCTACAATTTCGATACGCTCCAAGAACATCCGCCGCCTCCCGTGCGCGCCGTCGCCTCTTCAATGAGGCGACCTTCACAGAGCATGGTCAAAAAACCCCTTGCAGGTCAAGCGGCCAGCGTCAAATCTGCCGCTTTACTCCGGCCGGGCTTTTGGTTAGCGTGTGCTCCTCGCCGCCGTTCGGCGCGCATCAAAACTCAAGGACACTCGTTGCACCATGTACTCAGGACTGTTGATTATTCTGTTACCGCTGATTGTCGGTTACCTCATTCCCTTACGCCATCGCCCGCTGCTGGTGCTGATCAACCGGCTGCTCAGCTGGATGGTGTACGTGATCCTGTTTTTCATGGGCATCAGCCTGGCGTTTATGGAAGATCTCAGCAGTAACCTGGTGCTGATCTTCCAGTACAGCGCGGTGTTCTTCTTCTGCATTCTCTGCGCCGATCTGCTGTTGCTGGCGCTGCTGGAGCGGCGCATGCCGTGGCGCAGCAGCCATAAACAGGAAAAGCTGCCCTCGCGCGTGCATATGGCGCTGGAGTCGCTCAAGCTGTGCGGCGTGGTGCTCGGCGGCTTCCTGCTCGGCCTGACGCAGTGGCAATGGCTGCAGTTCGCCCATAAAGGCAGCGAATATGCGCTGATCTTCCTGCTGTTGCTGGTCGGCATTCAGCTGCGCAACAGCGGCATGACGCTGCGCCAGATCGTGCTCAACCGCCGCGGCACGCTGGTGGCGTTGGTGGTGACCGTCGCGTCGCTGGCCGGCGGCGCGCTGGCGGCGCAGCTGCTGGGGTTGCCGATCAAGGCTGGGCTGGCGATGGCCTCCGGTTTCGGCTGGTACTCGCTGTCCGGCATTCTGATCACCGACGCCTACGGCCCGGTGATGGGCAGCGCCGCGTTCTTCAACGATCTGGCGCGCGAGCTGGTGGCGATCATGCTGATCCCGACGCTGGTGCGCCGCAGCCGCTCCACCGCCCTCGGCCTGTGCGGCGCCACCTCGATGGACTTCACCCTGCCGGTGCTGCAGCGCAGCGGCGGGCTGGACATGGTGCCCCCCGCCATCGTGCACGGCTTCCTGCTGAGCCTGCTGGCGCCGGTGCTGATCGCCCTGTTCTCCTGATCCTTTCCCCTGGGGGCCGGCCGGCCCCCAAAGCGTAATCATTCCCATCCGCACGGCAAAATTGCGCTAAATCAAACTTGCCCGCAGTAGTCGCACAAAAGCCTTTTGCAACCCCGATCGCCGATCTATGCTTTTAAACAAGCATTATAAATGCAACTTTAAAAATAAAAGGAAGCGACTATGTTCTGTGTGCAATGTGAACAAACCATCCGTACCCCGGCAGGCAACGGCTGCTCGTATGCTCAGGGCATGTGCGGCAAAACGGCGGAAACCTCCGATCTGCAGGATCTGCTGGTGGCGGCGCTGCAGGGGCTCTCCGCCTGGGCGCTGCAGGCGCGTTCGCTGGGCATCGTCGACCACGAGATCGACAGCTTCGCCCCGCGCGCCTTCTTCTCCACCCTGACCAACGTCAACTTCGACTCCCAGCGCATCATCGGCTACGCGCGCGAAACCTTGCTGCTGCGCGATTCGCTGGCCGCCCGTTGCCGGCTGCTGGACGCCGGCGTACGCGTCGATCACCCGATGGCGGCGCTGCAGCTGGCCGGTGACGATATGCCTGCGCTGCTGCAGCAGGCAGCGCAGTTTGCCCTCAACAGCGACAAGGCCGAGGTAGGTGACGACGTACACGGTTTGCGCATGCTGTGCCTGTACGGCCTGAAAGGCGCGGCGGCCTATATGGAACACGCGCACGTGCTCGGCCAGTTCGACGAGCAACTCTATGCCGACTACCACGCCTTTATGGCCTGGCTCGGCACCCAGCCGCGCGACGTCGACACCCTGCTGAACAACGCCATGGGCATCGGCAAGATGAACTTCAACGTGATGGCGATCCTCGATCGCGGTGAAACCCAGGCCTACGGCGATCCGCAGCCCAGCGCAGTCAACGTGCGCCCGGTGGCCGGGAAAGCCATTCTGATTTCCGGCCACGATCTGAAAGATCTGCGCATGCTGCTCGAACAAACCGAAGGGCAAAACGTCAACGTCTACACCCACGGTGAAATGCTGCCGGCGCACGGCTATCCGGAACTGAAAAAATTCAAACATCTGGTGGGCAACTACGGCAGCGGTTGGCAGAACCAGCAGACGGAATTCGCCAAATTCCCCGGCCCGATCGTGATGACCTCCAACTGTATCATCGATCCTAACGTCGGCAACTACGGCGATCGCATCTGGACCCGCAGTATCGTCGGCTGGCCGGGCGTCAACCATCTGGAAGGCGACGACTTCGGCGCCGTGATCCGCCAGGCTCAGGGCATGAACGGCTTCCCTTACACCGAGATTGAGCACCTGATCACCGTTGGCTTCGGCCGCCAGACGCTGCTGAACGCCGCCGACACGGTCATCGACCTAGTGTCGCAGAAAAAACTGCGCCACGTCTTCCTGGTGGGCGGCTGCGACGGCAGCCGCGACGAGCGCAGCTACTTCACCGACTTCGCCCGCAGCGTGCCGCAAGACTGCCTGATCATGACGCTGGCCTGCGGCAAGTACCGTTTCAACAAGCTGGACTTCGGCACGCTAGAAGGGTTGCCGCGCCTGCTGGACGTCGGCCAGTGCAACGACGCCTACTCCGCCATCATGCTGGCGGTCAAGCTGGCGGATACGCTCGGCTGCAGCGTCAACGAGCTGCCGCTCAGCCTGGTGCTGTCGTGGTTTGAACAGAAGGCGATCGTCATTCTGCTGACTCTGCTGTCGCTGGGGGTGAAAAACATCGTCACCGGCCCGACCGCGCCGGGCTTCCTGACCGACAACCTGATGGCGATCCTCAACGAGAAATTCGGCCTGCGTCCGATCACCACCGTCGAGCAGGATATTGCAGCGCTGCTCGCCTGATGCCGTTACGTTATGGGGCCGCCTGCGCCGGCCCCTTTGTTTTTTGAGGTGCCCCGATGACTCAACCCACTCCGCTTTGCCCGAACCGCATGCAGGTGCATTCCATCCAGCGTGAAACCGCCGACGTCTGGACGCTGAACCTGATCTGCGACGTTTTCTACCCTTACCAGGCTGGCCAGTTCGCGCTGGTCAGCATTCGCAACAGCGAGGAGACGTTGCGCGCCTATACGCTCTCCTCCTCGCCCGGCCAGAGCCGCTTTCTCAGCATCAGCGTGCGCTGCCTGCCGGACGGCATCGGGTCGCGCTGGCTGACGCAAGAGGTCAAGCCCGGCAACACGCTGTGGCTGTCCGACGCGCAGGGCGAATTCAGCTGCGAGCGCCACCCGGCCGATCGTTATCTGATGCTGGCCGCCGGCTGCGGCGTGACGCCGATCGTCTCGATGTGCCGCTGGCTGACCGCTAACCGTCCGGCCTGCGATATCGCCGTGATCTTTAACGTACGCACCCCCGCCGACACGATTTTCGCCGATCAATGGCGCGCGCTGTGTGCCGCCCATCCGCAGCTGCGCCTGACGCTGATGGCCGAGCAGGATCTGCAATCCGGCTACCTCAGCGGCCGTATCGATGAACAGACGCTGCGGCAGGCGGCGCCGGATATCGCCGAACGCACGGTGATGACCTGCGGCCCTGCGCCCTACATGGATCAGGTGGAGCAGCTTTGTCGCCGGCTCGGCGTGCCGGCCGAGCATTTCCATAAAGAGCAGTTCCACACGCCGACGGCGCAGGCCGACGCCACCGAAGGACTGACGCTGCGCGCCGCGCGCCCGCTGCGCGAATTCCGCGTGCCGGTCGGCAGCACGCTGCTGGCGGCGATGGAGGCCAATGCCCTGCCGGTCAACGCCGCCTGCCGCGCCGGGGTGTGCGGCTCGTGCAAAACTCGCATCCTCGAGGGCGACTACATCACCACCAGCACCATGACGCTGAGCGCGGAAGAGATAGCGCAAGGCTACGTGCTGGCCTGCAGTTGCCAGTTGCAGGGTGACGTCACGCTGGCGTGATCCCCTGGCCCCATCGCCGCGATGGGGCATTTATCGGCAAGTTCCCCGTGGCCAGCCCAGTTACACTGCTTCCCGTCCTACGCTCTTTACCCTTCCTGACCGCATCTCGTCCACAGCCGGTAAGCTATGCTTGCAGTTGTTCTGCTGACACTCACCGGATCGAGTCCACATCGTTTTTCAAACCATGTTTGGGGGAACCATGAAGCAAACCGTAGCCACACTGATCGCCAAAACGCTGGATCAAGCCGGCGTAAAACGCATTTGGGGCGTAACCGGCGATTCGCTCAACGGCCTGAGCGACAGCCTGCACCGCATGGGCACCATCGAATGGCTGGGCACCCGCCATGAAGAGGTGGCCGCCTTCGCCGCCGGTGCCGAAGCCCAGCTCACCGGCCAGTTGGCGGTGTGCGCCGGTTCCTGCGGCCCCGGCAACCTGCATCTGATCAACGGCCTGTTCGACTGTCACCGCAACCATGTGCCAGTGCTGGCGATCGCCGCACACATCCCTTCCAGCGAAATCGGCAGCGGCTACTTCCAGGAAACCCATCCGCAGGAGCTGTTCCGCGAATGCAGCCACTATTGCGAACTGGTCTCCAACCCGGAACAGCTGCCGCGCGTACTGGAGATCGCCATGCGCAAGGCGATCCTCAATCGCGGCGTCTCGGTGGTCGTCTTGCCGGGCGACGTGGCGCTTCGCATGGCGCCGGAAGACGCGACCCTGACCTGGCATACCCCGGCGCTGCCGCTGGTGCAGCCGCCGATGAGCGAGTTGAACAAGCTGGCGGAAACGCTGAACAAGGCGAAGAACATCACCCTGATGTGCGGCAGCGGCTGCGCCGGCGCGCACGATGAAGTGGTCAAGCTGGCCGAACTGCTGCAGGCGCCGGTGGTGCACGCGCTGCGCGGTAAAGAGCATATCGAATGGGACAACCCCTACAGCGTCGGCATGACCGGGCTGATCGGTTTCTCTTCCGGCTACCACGCGATGATGAACGCCGACACGCTGGTGCTGCTCGGCACCCAGTTCCCCTATCGCGCGTTCTACCCCACCAACGCCAACATCATTCAGATCGACATCAACCCCGGCAGCATCGGCGCGCACTGCCCGGTCAATATGGCGCTGGTGGGCGATATCCACACCACCCTCACCGCCCTGCTGCCGCAGCTGGAGCCCAAGCGCGACCGGGCGTTCCTCGACAAGGCGCTGGAGCATTATCGCAATGCACGCAAGGATCTCGACGGGCTGGCGACCGCCAACGACGACCAGCCGATCCACCCACAATATCTGGCGCAGCAGCTCAGCCAGTACGCCAGCGACGACGCCATCTTCACCTGCGACGTCGGCACGCCGACGGTGTGGGCCGCCCGTTACGTGAAAATGAACGGCAAGCGTCGCCTGCTCGGTTCGTTCAACCACGGTTCGATGGCCAACGCCATGCCGCAGGCGATCGGCGCCCAGGCCACCGCGCCGGATAAACAGGTGATCGCCATGTGCGGCGACGGCGGCTTCACCATGCTGATGGGTGATTTCCTGTCGCTGGCGCAGCTCAAATTGCCGGTGAAAATCGTGGTGTTCAACAACAGCGTGCTGGGGTTCGTGGCGATGGAGATGAAGGCCGGCGGCTACCTGACCGACGGCACCGATCTGCATAATCCGGACTTCGCGGCGATCGCCAACGCCGCCGGCATCAAGGGCATCCGCGTGGAAAAAGCGTCGGATCTGGACGGCGCGCTGCAGGAGATGTTGGCGCATCCCGGTCCGGCGCTGCTGGACGTGGTCACCGCCAAGCAAGAGCTGGCGATGCCGCCGCAGATCAAGTTCGAACAGGCGAAAGGCTTCAGCCTGTACATGCTGCGCGCCATCATCAACGGCCGCGGCGACGAAGTGGTCGAGCTGGCGAAAACCAACTGGCTGCGCTAAGCCAGCTGCCCCGGTGAAATAAAGGGTATATGATGCCATGTACCCTTTTCCTCTCCCTTATATTCTCCAGGAACCCTATGCTTATCGATCTACGCAGCGACACCGTCACCCGCCCCAGCGCCGCCATGCGCCAGGCGATGGCTCAGGCAGAGGTCGGCGACGACGTCTACGGCGATGACCCGACGGTCAACGCGCTGGAGGCCGAGGCGGTGCGCCTATCGGGCAAAGAGGCGGCGCTGTTTTTGCCCAGCGGCACCCAGGCCAACCTGGTGGCGCTGCTGAGCCACTGCCAGCGCGGCGACGAGTATCTGGTCGGCCAACAGGCGCACAACTATAAATACGAGGCCGGCGGCGCAGCGGTGCTGGGCAGCATTCAGCCACAGCCGATCGAGGCTGACGCGGACGGCACGCTGCCGCTGGACAAGCTCGCCGCCGCCATCAAACCCGACGATATCCACTTCGCCCGCACTCGGCTACTGAGCCTGGAAAACACCATCAGCGGCAGAGTCTTGCCGCAGACCTACCTGCAGCAGGCGTGGCAATTTACCCGCGAGCGGCAGTTGGCGCTGCATATCGACGGCGCGCGCATCTTCAACGCCGCCGTGGCGCTGAACCTGCCGCTAAAAGAGATCGTGCAATACTGCGACACCTTCACCATTTGCTTGTCGAAAGGACTGGGTGCGCCGGTCGGATCGCTGCTGTGCGGCAGCGAGGCTTTCATCCAACGCGCGCTGCGCTGGCGCAAGATGACCGGCGGCGGGCTGCGCCAGGCCGGCATTTTGGCGGCGGCCGGTCTTTACGCTTTGGAGCATAACGTCGCGCGGCTGCGCGAAGACCATGACAACGCGGTCTGGCTGGAGCAACAGCTGCGGCAGATCGGCGTAGAGATCGCCGATCCCGGTGCGCAGACCAACGTGCTGTACCTGCGCCAACCGCCGGCGCTGGCGGCCAAACTCGGTCCGTGGATGCGCGAACGTGGCGTGCTGATCAGCAGCGGCCCGCTGACACGCATTCTGACCCACCTCGACGTCAGCCGTCAGGATCTGCAGCGGGTGGTCGAGCTGTGGCGGGAGTTTCTTCAGCAGCACGCCTGATTTCCCTCCCCGGTGCGCCGAGGAGCCTCTTATCGCCCGCCGATGGCGTCGACAAAGCGGCGGGTGATCTGTTGCGGGCGGGTAATGGCGCCCCCTACCACCACCGCATGCGCCCCCAGCGACAGGCAGCGCGCGGCCATCGCCGGCGTTTCGACATTGCCTTCGGCGATGACCGGCACCGATACCGCCGCCAGCACCGCACGCAGAAAGCCGAAATCGTTATCCGCCAGTCGGGCGCCCCGGCTTTCGGCGGTATAGCCATACAGCGTGGTGCCCACGCAGTCGAAGCCCAATCTGGCGGCCCCTTGCGCCTCCTCCAGGGTGGCGATGTCCGCCATCAGCAACAGCCGGGGATACCTGGCACGGATCGCGGCGACCAATGCCGCCAGCTGCAGCGACCCCGGCCGCGGGTGGCCGGTGGCGTCCAGCGCGATCATCTGCGGCGCCGCCGCCATCAACTCATCGATTTCACGCAGGGTCGGCGTGATATACACGTCGCTGCCCGCATAATCGCGCTTTATGATGCCGATGACCGGCAGCGCCACCGTGCGCATGATAGCGTTGACGTCTTCGACGCCGTTGGCGCGGATCGCCGCCGCGCCGCCTTGCTCGGCCGCCAGCGCCATGCGCGACATGATAAAATCGCTGTGCAGCGGCTCGTCGTCCAGCGCCTGGCAAGACACCACCAGGCGCCCCTCAATCTGCTGCAAAATGGAAAGCGTCATAAATCCAACAACTCCTCGACTTCGTTTTTAATGATGGTGACGTGCGGGCCGTAGATCACCTGAACACCGTTGCCGCGAACGATAACCGCCCGTGCGCCGCTGGCCTTCAGCCCGCTTTCGTCCAGCAACCGGCTCTGCTTCACCGTCACGCGCAACCGCGTGGCGCAACAATCCAGTTCGACGATATTCTCTTTGCCGCCCAGCGCCGCCAGCACCTGCTGCGAGCGTTCGGTGCCCGTCATCACCGCTTCCGGCGCAGTTTCCGCCTCGCGCCCCGGCGTTTTAAAGTTGAAGCGCAGGATCAGGAAACGGAACGTGAAGTAGTACAGGAAGAACCAAGGCACACCGACCAGCGGGACGTACATCCAGTGGGTTTTCGCTTCACCCTGCAGCACGCCGAACAGCATGAAATCGATAAAGCCGCCGGAGAACGTCTGGCCGATGGTGATATGCAGGATGTGAGCGATCATGAACGCCAGGCCGTCGAACAGCGCGTGCACCACGTACAGCGCCGGCGCGACAAACAGGAAAGAGAATTCGATAGGTTCGGTGATGCCGGTCAGAAACGAGGTCAGCGCCGCCGACAGCAACAGTCCGCCGACGCGTTTGCGGTTCTCGGGACGCGCACTCTGGTACATCGCCAGGCAGGCGCCGACCAGGCCGAACATCATGGTGATAAAACGGCCGGACATGAAACGCGCCGTGCCAATGTAGAACTGCTGAGTATTCGGGTCGGCCAACTGGGCGAAGAAAATGCGTTGTGTGCCTTCCACCAGCTGTCCGTTGATCACTTCGCTGCCGCCAAGCGCGGTGGTCCAAAACGGTAGATAGAAGATGTGATGCAGGCCGAACGGCCCGAGCATGCGCAATACGAAGCCGTAGATAAAGGTCCCGAGATAGCCGCTGGCGTCTACCAGACCGCCCATGCCGAAGATCAACTGTTGGAAATGCGGCCACACCACCGTCATCAGGGCACCGACCGCCATCGCCGCCAGCGAGCTGACGATCGGCACAAAGCGCGAGCCACCAAAAAAACCCAGGAACGGTGGCAGCGCTATCTTGTTATAGCGGCCGTGCAGATACCAGGTCACCAAACCGATGACCACTCCGCCGAACACCCCGGTCTCCAACGTCTGGATCCCGAGAATCGTTCCCTGCCCCACCGCGCCCGCGTTCTGCGTGGCCAGCGTACCGTTGATTTTCAACAGCGCATTGATGGTGGCGTTCATTACCAGATAGGCGATCAGCGAAGCCAGCCCCGCCGTGCCCTTGTCGCTTTTGGCCAGCCCCACCGCCACGCCGACCGCGAACAAGACCGCCAGGTTGGCGAACACGATAGCACCGGCACTGGCCATCACGGTAAATATACTTTGCAACCAGCCGACATCGAGGAAGGGATACGCCTCGACGGTATTGGGATTGGACAGCGCACCGCCGATCCCCAACAGCAGGCCGGCCGCCGGCAGCACGGCGATCGGCAGCATGAACGACTTGCCGAACAGCTGGGCTTTTTCGAACCAGCCGCCGGAGCGCGGCAATTCTGGTGTTGACATAAATTTTCCCCCGACATCATTTTTATGATGAAAATTTTTACCACATTAAAATTAATTTAATGAAAATTTTATTCATAACGATGATCGGCTTCACAATCCGTCGATTTCACTGGCGAGCCGCGGCGTCTTTCCGCCACAATAGAAACGGGAATACTCAGAAAGGTAACGTGATGAATACAGGCAACTTGTTATTGCGGCTGCGGCAGGATTTGGCGGGGTACAGCCCCACGCTGCAAAAGCTCGGCAACTATCTTCTTGCGGAGCCTTCCCGCGCCGTTTACCTGACCATCACCGAACTGGCGCGTGAAAGCGCCACCAGCGAAGCCAGCGTCACACGGCTGTGCCGCCATCTCGGCTGCAAAGGCTATACCGAATTTAAAATGGCGCTGGCCCTCAGCTTGCAACAAAGCCAGCCGGAAGCGGCGACGCGCCAAAGCGCGGCGGAAAATTTGGTGGAAGAGAGCGTACAGGCGCTGCGGGATACCGGCGCGCTGTTGGATCCGCAGGCGCTGCAACAGGCGGCGGATAGCCTGCAACGTTGTGCTTCGGTGCAGATTTACGGCGTCGCCGCCAGCGCCATCATCGGCGACTTCCTGCACTACAAGCTGTTGCGCCTCGGCAAACCGGCGCAGCTGTTCAGCGACATGCACCGGGCGGCGATGAATGCAGCCTCGCTGAGTGAGCGGGATCTGCTGATCGTCATCTCCAGCTCCGGCTCAACCAAGGACGTGCTGCATGCGGTGACGTTGGCCAAAGGGCGCGGCGCACGCGTGATCGCCGTCAGCAATACCCAACGCAGCCCGCTGGCCAAGATGGCGGATACGCTGCTGGTGGCGGCTAAACCGGAAGGGCCGCTGACCGCTGGCGCCCTGCCGGCCAAGGTCGGCGCCATGCTGCTGGTGGAGTTGATGATCGCCGAACTGACTCAGCGCGATCCCGCCTACGCTCAGGCGATGCAGGCCACCGCCAGCGCGACTCTGCCGCTGCTGCTGTAGTCAGAAGATCCAGCGGCCGTAAACCCAGTACCACAGCCCCAGCACCGCCGCCAGATTGAGCGCCACGCTGAGGATGAACCAGGTTTTAAACGGCTGCTTCTGGGTTTTGTGGCGAAACAGCTGCTGTGCCGCCAGTGCGCCCAACCAGCCGCCCAGCGCGCCGAACAGCAACAGCGTCGCCTCCGGCACCCGTCGCCACCCTTTGCGCGCCGCCAGCTTATCGCCGCCGTAGATCAGAAACGTCAGCAGGTTGGCCAGCACCAACCACATCCACACCGGATGCGGCGAGAACAAACTGGCGATCAGCGTCAGACCCAGCAGGGCGTAACAAATCACATTGAGCTTCATGGCATCCGGTTTTTCGTGCGATAAGGGGCGCGTAGTGTGAACCTGCGCCAGGATGGATGCAACCGACTTATACCCATACAAAATGTGCATTTAAACCCTGAATTTGGCATCCTGTCGTTCTGCCAATCCTCTACCGCACAAGGCGGCCCGATGACACCCCAACGCGTACTGGTTCTTGGAGCCAGCGGCTATATAGGCCAGAACCTGATCCCGCGCCTGATCGAACAGGGGCACCAGATTACCGCCGCCGCGCGGCGCATCGAGTGGCTGCAGGAGCAGAACTGGCCGCAGGTCAACTGCCTGTATGTCGATCTGTACCGCCCGGAAACTCTGAGCGCGGCGCTGTGGGAAATCGATACGCTTTACTATCTGGTGCACGCGATGGGCGACGGCGACGACTTTATCGAGAAGGAACGCCAGGCGGCGGAAAACCTGCGCGACGCGCTACGCAATGCCGGCGTCAAACAGGTGATCTTTCTCGGCGCGCTGCAGCCGAACGACGACAGTTCGCCGCACCTGGCGGCCCGCCGCCTGACCGGCGAGATCCTGCGCCAGAGCGGTGTGCCGGTGACCGAGCTGCGCGCCGGCATCATCGTCGGCCCCGGTTCGGCGGCGTTCGAAGTGATGCGCGACATGGTCTATAACCTGCCGGTGCTGACGCCGCCGCGCTGGGTGCGCTCGAAGTCCTCGCCGGTGGCGCTGGAGAACCTGCTGGTTTACCTTGCCGATCTGCTGGCGCACCCGGCGGAGGAACACCGCATCTTCGACGTCGCCGGGCCTGAATACCTCAGCTATCAGGATATGTTCAAACGCTTTATCGCCATCAGCGGCAAGCGGCGCTGGCTGATCCCGATCCCCTTGCCGACGCGACTGATTTCAGTGTGGTTCATCAGCCTGATCACCTCGGTGCCGACGCCGATCGCGCGCGCGCTGATCCAGGGCCTGAAGCACGATCTGCCCGCCGACGGCAAACCGTTGCAGGCCCTGATCCCGCAACGTCTGCACACCTTCGATCAGGCGGTCACCGCCACGCTGCAGCGCGAACTGGAGGTGGTCGATTCCGCCGACTGGGGCTACGATCCGGCGGCGCGGGCCCGCTGGCGCCCCGGCTACGGCTATTACCCGAAACAGGCGGGATGTTCGCTCGACACCGCCGCTTCCAGCCAGGCGCTGTGGCAAACGGTGCAGCAGTTGGGGGGCGAGGAAGGCTATTTCTACGCCAATATCCTGTGGCGGATCCGCGCCCGCATGGACGACATGATCGGCAACGGCGTGGTCTATGGCCGCCCGGCGCGCGCGACCCTGGCGCTGGGTGACGAGATTGACGGTTGGAAAGTCATCACGCTGAAACCGCTGCGGCAACTGGCGCTGTTGTTCGGCATGAAGGCGCCGGGGCTGGGGCGGCTGAGCTTCACCATTACCGATCGCGGCGATCGCCGCACGCTGGACGTGCGCGCCTGGTGGCATCCGGCCGGCTTCAGCGGGCTGCTGTATTGGTTCGCCATGATGCCCGCACACCTGTTCATTTTTCGCGGCATGGCGAAGCGCATCGCGACGTTGGCCGAGAACCTGGACCGCCAACAGCGCTGAATGCCGTTCATTTGTCGATCAACCGCACAGTTTGCCGCTGTGCTTCGGGGCTTTCCGATTGCATAGCGCACGAAATCACGGAAGAATGGCATCTTATTTGCTGGGAGCGCCGCAAGCGCCCGCCGGTATTCCGATTTTGGGTGAGAATAGAGTCCGTTATGAAGGTATTGGTCACCGGTGCAACCAGTGGGTTAGGCCGTAACGCCGTTGAATATCTGCGCCGCCAGGGCATCAAAGTGCGCGCCACTGGCCGCAACCAGGCGATGGGCGGCCTGCTGGAAAAAATGGGCGCTGAGTTCATTCATGCCGATCTCACCAACCTGATCTCTTCGCAGGCCAAAGCGATGCTAGCGGACGTCGATGTGCTGTGGCACTGCTCCAGCTTTACCTCGCCCTGGGGCACCGAAGAAGCCTTCGAACTGGCCAACGTCCGCGCTACCCGCCGCCTCGGCGAATGGGCGGCGGCCTATGGCGTGGCGCAGTTCATTCACATCTCTTCCCCGGCGATCTATTTCGACTACCACCATCACCGCAACGTAACCGAAGACTTTCGCCCGCAGCGTTACGCCAACGAGTTCGCGCGCAGCAAGGCCGCCGGCGAGCAGGTGATCCAGCAATTGGCGCTGTCCAATCCGCAGACCCATTTCACCATTTTGCGCCCGCAGGGCCTGTTCGGGCCGCACGACAAGGTGATGCTGCCGCGGTTGCTGCAGATGATCAAACGCTACGGCAACCTGCTGCTGCCGCGCGGCGGCGCGGCGATGGTGGACATGACCTATCTGGAGAACGCGGTGCACGCCATGTGGCTGGCGACGCTAAAAGAAGATACGCCGTCCGGCCGCGCCTACAACATCACCAACCAGCAGCCGCGTCCGCTGCGCACCGTGGTGCAGCAGTTGATCGACGATTTGGGCATGAAGTGCCGCATCCGCTCCGTCCCCTACCCGATGCTCGACATGATGGCGCGCGGCATGGAGCGCCTGGGCAGCAAAAGCGAAAAGGAGCCGGTGCTGACCCATTACGGCGTCGCCAAACTCAACTTCGACCTCACGCTCGATACCACCCGCGCGCAGCAAGAGCTGGGCTATCAGCCGATCGTCTCGCTGGAAGAAGGCATCGCGCGCACCGCCCGCTGGCTGAAAGATCACGGCAAACTGCACGGCCTGTAATCAACGCGCCGCGCCGTACTTCACCAGCAGCGCATCGATAATCGCCTCACTCTCTGCATCCGGCTTACCGCGAACATCGTCAGGCCGGAAATGCATCTGAAATGCCGCCAGCACATTGCGCTGCTGCCGCGCATCCCACCACGGGTCGATCGCGTAGCCGTAACGCGCCAGCTTTTCGAGCAGCGGCGCCATCGGTACCGGCGCATGGCGATCGCGCCCCGCCAGCAACCGCTGCACGTCCCGTTCATCCGGCCAGGCGCCGATGCCGGCCTGCGCCAGCTGCCGCCAGGGGAACAGCGGGCCGGGATCCTGTTTGCGCTGCGGCGCGATGTCGCTGTGCCCCACCACGTCCTGCGGCTGAATGCCATAGCGTTGGATGATGTCGCGGCTCAACGGGATCAGCACGGCGATCTGCTCCGCCGTATAAGGCTGCCAATGGGTGAACAGCATGCTGCGGGTGAATCCCTTGTTGACGATTTCGATGCCGATCGAGGTGTCGTTGAGGTTGCTGCGGCCGCGCCAGGCGCTGGCGCCGGCATGCCAGGCGCGCATCGCTTCCGGCACCAGCCGGTACACCGTCGGTTTGCCGTGTTCGCGCTGCGGGTGCGCCGGCAACAGGTAGTGTGCGCTGACGTGTTCATCGGTCAGCGTTTTCAGCGATGAATGAAAGTCTTCCGCCGTATAGTGCATCACCAGAAACCGAATGCGCTGATCGGCGCCCTGCGCCTGATGCAAGGTTTCGAGCTGGTAAGCGCCACGATCGACGAGCGTGTCCTGCTGCGGATTTTGGCATCCCGCCAACAGCGCGGCGGCGATGATCCCTGGCCAAATTTTCACTTATCCTCCTGATTGACGTCCGTGAGATGTAACGCGACGCGATTGACCTGTATCCAATCATCACGTTCGTCGAGAAATGATGACAGACAACGCCGATGTGCAAGCGAGTGTTGCTCCCGACTGGCGGCCTTTCCCGCCCATGATAGTCTCAAAGTATCATCTGCGCCGAAAGAGCGGAGTCGAACATGTTGACGCCACGCTATCTGTCCTGGTTGCTCTGTGCCGCCATGCTGCCGCTCAGCGGCTGCGATCGGCAAAAAGTCGCTGACGCGATGGGGGCAAGCGCACCGTCCCCGGCCGCGCCCATCGCGAGTGCCAGTACGCCGGCCTATACGCCGCTGACTGCCGACCAGCTGTACCAGTTGGTCAGCCCGGTGGCGCTGTTCCCCGACAAGCTGCTGGCGCAGGTGTTGGCCGGCGCGGGTTATCCTGACCAAATCAACGCCGCGGATGCCTGGCTGGCGCAAAACCGCGGGTTGCAACCGGCGGCGCTCAGCTCGGCGGCCGACGCTCAGCCCTGGGATCCCAGCGTGCGCGGCCTGGTGCAATTCCCCGACGTGCTCGATCAAATGGCGAAAAACATCCCCTGGACCACCGCCCTGGGCAGCGCCTACCTGAACGATCCCACCGACGTGATGAACGCCATTCAGGTGATGCGTCAACGGGCGGCCAGCCAAGGCACGCTGAAAAACACCCCGCAGCAGCGCATCGTCGTGGCCCCCACCACCCGTTACGTTGAGCAGCAGCCCGATCGCCAGCGCGTGGTAGCGGCGCCGGGCGAAACCATCGTCATCGAACCGAGCCAGCCGGATACGGTTTACGTCCCACATTACGATCCCTGGGTGGCCTACGGCACGCCGATCCCAGCCTATCCGAGCTATCGGTATCAACCTTCGGGCTACAGCGGCGGCGACATGTTGGCGGCCGGCGTGATCAGCTTCGGTGTCGGCATTGCGGTCGCCTCATTGTTCAATCAGCACAACAGCGGCTGGCACAACTGGGATATGCGCTGGGACGATCGACGCCAACCGGTGGTCTACCGCGATGCGCCCTACGTATCGCATTCCACCACCGTGGTGAATCGCGTCACCAACATCAATCAATATAACAACGTGAACAATGTGAATCGCAGCACCCATACAGTGAATAACTACAACAATACGACCGCCGCACCGACGCCGCATTTCAACCCGCCGACGCCTAACGCGCAGCCGCGCGTCGCGCCTGCGGCCCATGCGCCGATGACCCTGCCGACCTTTGCGCACACCCAGCCGGTAGCGGCCGCGCCGCACGTGCAACAATCGGTCAACGCGCCCCATGTACAGCAGCCGATGAGCATGCCAACGTTCACGCATGCCGCGCCGGCAGCGCCTCACACGCAGCAACCGATGGCCGTGCATGCGGCTCCGGTACAGACGCATCCGATGCAGGCCGTCGCGCCGGTGCATCCATCCGCCGTGCGGCCACAGGTTCAGGTCGCGCCGCACGCTGCGCCGCCGGTAGTTCGTGAACCGGCAGCGCCACAGCATCCGACGATAGAACGCCCGTTGGCAGTGCCGCAAGCGCGCATCATGCCGCATCCTGCCCCGGCGCCGGTGAAACCGCAGGAACACCGCCCGATCGTCGAGCAGCACAAGGTGGGATGAACCTACAGGATGTCGCCCCGGCGGAACGGCCGGGGCGCGGGGAATGGCGTTAGCGGCTGACTTTCACCGCGGTGCCGCTGACGGTCACCATCAGCATGCTGCCGTCTTTACCTACGGTTTCATAATCGATATCAATGCCGACCACCGCGTTGGCGCCCAGCTCTTTTGCCTGATCTTCCAGCTCTTCGAACGCAATCAAGCGCGCCTTGCGCAGCTCTTTCTCATAAGCGCCCGAGCGGCCACCGACGATATCGCGCACGCCGGCGAAGAAATCACGAAAAATGTTGGCGCCGAGGATCGCTTCGCCGGTGACGACGCCGCAGTATTCGGTGATGGTGAACCCTTCCAGGGTCGGGGTAGTTGAAAGCTGCATCAGAACTCCTTGTTTGATTAATTCAACGTATCTATGACCAGAAGATTGGCGTTATGTTCGCTTAATCAATGGCACGCAGTACGAATGCAAGGCCAAAAAACGCATTTATACTGTAAGCTATCGGTCTTCATGGTAGAGACTTTCACATAAGGTAATAAGATGAAAACAAAAACGATTGCGGCTGTTTTACCCTTAGCGCTGTTGCTGAGTGCCTGTACCACGGTGGAACCGGCATACAAGGATATCGGCACCCGCAGCGGCAGCTGTGTGGAAGGCGGCCCGGATACGGTCGCGCAAAAGTTCTATGACCTGCACATCCAGCAGGGCGCCGGCCTGCCGGACAGTAACCGCCTGGCGCAGCTGCAGCCCTATCTGAGCAAAGTGCTGTATCAGGATCTGGTCAGCGCCGGCCAGAACCCGGGCAAGCACCGGATAACCGGCGATCTGTTCTCCGGCAATGCGCAAGGGCCAAGCAGCGCCTCCGTCGCCAGCGCCTCGACCATTCCTAACACCGATGCGAAAAACATTCCGCTGCGCGTCGACTTAAGCTATCAAAAAGACGCCAACAGCACCGTGAACTGGCAGGACGAAGTGCTGATGGTGCGCGAAGGTACCTGCTGGGTGGTTGATGATATTCGCTACCTGAATGTTCCAGCACACGCCACCAACGGCAGCGTGCGCCAGGTGCTGGAAAACCAGTAACCCGCGATACCCCGGCCGACGCGGGCTTGCCGCGTCGGTCATCCCCGCCGTCAGTCAACAGCTCAAATTTCGTCCAATAGAAAAAATTTCGCTACCGATATCACAGCCTGCGCCACAAATCCCCTCCCTCGGCCTGAGTCGCGGTATCTTGTGCTAATCTTTTACTTTCCCGCCGCACACTCATAAATTTTAACGCACAAAGATTGCATAAGTATTCTGTGGAAGTTAACATTTGCGGCATCAATGTCTATTCAATTCTGGCGCATGAGTATTCAACTTAACGGTATCAATTGCTATTACGGCGCTCACCAGGCGCTGTTTGACATCACGCTGGATTGTCCAGCTGGGGAAACCCTGGTGCTGCTTGGCCCAAGCGGCGCCGGGAAAAGCTCATTGCTGCGGGTGCTAAACCTGCTGGAAATGCCGCGTTCGGGCCAACTGCAGATCGCCGGCAACCAATTCGACTTCAAACAGGCGCCGGGCGAGAAAGCCATTCGCGAACTGCGTCAAAACGTCGGCATGGTTTTCCAGCAATACAACCTGTGGCCTCACCTCACCGTGGTCCAGAACCTGATCGAGGCGCCTTGCCGCGTACTGGGTCTGACCAAGGCTCAGGCGATGGAGCGCGCCGACAAGCTGCTCAAGCGTCTGCGCCTGACCGACTTCGCCGATCGCTTCCCGCTGCACCTTTCCGGCGGCCAGCAGCAGCGCGTGGCGATCGCCCGCGCCCTGATGATGGAACCGCAGGTGCTGCTGTTCGATGAACCGACTGCGGCGCTGGATCCGGAAATCACCGCTCAGATCGTTAGCATCATTCGCGAACTGGCCGGCACCGGCATCACGCAGGTGATCGTCACCCACGAAGTGGAAGTGGCGCGCAAGACCGCCAGCCGCGTGGTGTACATGGAAAACGGCCACGTTGTGGAGCAAGGCGACAGCAGCCACTTTGCGCAGCCACAGACCACCGAGTTTGCCAACTACTTATCACACTAACAATTAACTTGCTGTAATTTGGGGATTTTGCGATGAAAAAACTAATAATCGCCGCCGTTCTGGCCGGCATCAGCGTTTCCGCCTCCGCAGCCGAAACCATCCGTTTCGCTACCGAAGCCTCCTATCCTCCATTTGAATTTATTGACGCCAGCAACAAGATTCAGGGTTTTGATGTCGATCTGGCCAACGCACTGTGCAAAGAGATGCAGGCCGAGTGCACCTTCACCAACCAGGCGTTCGACAGCCTGATCCCTAGCCTGAAGTTCAAGCGTTTCGATGCGGTCATGGCCGGCATGGACATTACGCCAGAACGTGAAAAGCAGGTGCTGTTCACTAAGCCGTACTACGATAACTCGGCGCTGTTCATCGCGCAGAAAGGCAAAATCGCCGACGTGACGGCGCTGAAAGGCAAGAAGGTGGGCGTGCAAAACGGCACCACCCACCAGAAATACCTGACCGACAAGCACCCGGAAATCACCACCGTGCCTTACGACAGCTACCAGAACGCCATTTTGGATCTGAAGAATGGCCGCGTTGATGCGGTGTTCGGCGATACCGCGGTGGTCAACGAGTGGCTGAAGCAGAATGACGCGCTGGCGGCAGTGGGCGCCAAAGTGACGGATAAAGACTACTTCGGCACCGGCCTCGGCATCGCGGTGCGCCAAAAGAATACCGATCTGCAGGGCAAGTTCAATGCCGCTCTGGACAAGATTAAGCAGGATGGGACCTATGAAACCATCTACAAAAAATGGTTCCAGCAGTAATACGCCCCGATGAATGAATTACAACCTTTAGCAAGCGCCGCCGGCATGACCGTCGGCCTTGCCGTTTGCGCCCTGATCCTCGGGCTGATTCTGGCGATGCTGTTCGCCGTATGGGAATCGTCCCACTGGAAAGCGGTCAGCTGGCTCGGCACCGCCTGGGTGACCGTGCTGCGCGGCCTGCCGGAAATCCTGGTGGTGCTGTTTATCTATTTCGGCTCGTCGCAGCTGCTGCTGATGCTCTCCGACGGCTTTACCCTCAACCTCGGTCTGTTCCAGTTGCCGATCCAGTTGGCGATCGACAATTTCGAAGTCAGTCCGTTCCTGTGCGGGGTGATCGCTCTGGCCCTGCTCTATTCCGCCTACGCTTCGCAGACGCTGCGCGGCGCACTCAAAGCGGTGCCACAGGGGCAGTGGGAATCCGGCCAGGCGCTGGGACTGGGTAAGGCGGCGATCTTCTTTCGCCTGATCATGCCGCAGATGTGGCGCCACGCCCTGCCCGGCCTCGGCAACCAGTGGCTGGTGTTGCTGAAAGACACCGCGCTGGTGTCGCTGATCAGCGTCAACGATCTGATGCTGCAAACCAAGAGCATCGCCACCCGCACCCAGGAGCCTTTTACCTGGTATGTGATCGCGGCGGCCATCTACCTGCTGGTGACGCTGTTCAGCCAATACGTCATCAAACGCATTGAGCTGCGCGCCACGCGCTTTGAGCGGGGGCCGGTCTGATGATTGAGTATTTACCGGAAATCCTCAAAGGGCTGCATACCAGCCTAACCCTGACCGTCGCCGCGCTGATCGTCGCGCTGGTGCTGTCGCTGCTGCTGACGGTGATCCTGACGCTGAAAACGCCGATCCTGACGCCGCTGGTCAAGATCTACGTGACGCTGTTCACCGGCACGCCGCTGCTGGTGCAGATCTTCCTGATCTACTATGGCCCCGGCCAGTTCCCGGCGATCCGCGACTACCCGTGGCTGTGGAACCTGCTGTCGCAGCCCTGGCTGTGCGCGATGATTGCGCTGGCGCTGAACAGCGCGGCCTACACCACGCAGCTGTTCTACGGTGCGGTGCGCGCCATTCCCGCCGGGCAGTGGCAGTCGTGCGAAGCGCTGGGCATGTCGCGCCGGCAAACGCTGCGCATCCTGTTGCCGTTCGCCTTCAAACGTGCGCTATCGTCTTATTCCAACGAAGTGGTGCTGGTGTTCAAAAGCACCTCGCTGGCCTACACCATCACGCTGATGGAAGTTATGGGCTACAGCCAGCTGATGTATGGCCGCACCTACGACGTCATGGTGTTCGGCGCCGCGGGCCTGGTGTACCTGTGCGTCAACGGCCTGCTGACGCTGCTGATGCGGCTGGTGGAGCGCCGCGCGCTGGCGTTTGAGCGCCGCAACTGAGACCGCCTCTCCCCATGAGCCCCGCCATCGTGCGGGGCTTTTTTTATCTCTGCGGCAATATTTAATCATTTATATTGCATTTTAATTCACTCAATGGCAGGGTTATCAGCAGGCGCACACGCAAAAAACTCTGGCGATTACCAGTAAAAACAAACGATAGCGAATAATCACTTTCAGGATCCAGACAGGAGCTCTACGCATGAAAAAACTGCTGCTTGCCGCGACGATGTTGGCCGGGATGACCTTTAACGCCACCGCGGCCGAGACCATCCGCTTCGCCGCCTCCGCCACCTACCCGCCGTTCGAATCGCTGGACGCCAACAACCAGATCGTCGGCTTCGATATCGATCTGGCCAACGCGCTGTGCAAACAGATGCAGGCGCAGTGCACCTTCACCAACCAGGCGTTCGACAGCCTGATCGCCGCGCTGAAATTCAAGAAATACGATGCGGTGATTTCCGGTATGGACATCACGCCGGAACGCAGCAAACAGGTCGCTTTCACCCAGCCTTACTACGCCAACTCGGCGATCGTGATCGCGCAAAAAGGCAAGTTCAGCTCGCTGGCGGATCTGAAAGGCAAAAAGCTCGGCATGGAAAACGGCACCACCCACCAGAAATACATGCAGGACAAGCACCCGGAGATTAACACCGTCTCTTACGACAGCTACCAGAACGCCATTCTGGAGCTGAAAAACGGCCGTATCGACGGCGTGTTCGGCGACACCGCCGTGGTGAACGAGTGGCTGAAAACCAACCCGCAGCTGGCGCCGGTCGGCGAGCACATCACCGATGCACAATACTTCGGCACCGGCCTCGGCATCGCGGTGCGCCCCGACAACCAGGCGCTGCTGGCCAAGCTGAACGCCGCGCTGGACGCCATCAAGGCCGACGGCACCTACAAGGCCATCAACGACAAGTGGTTCCCGCAATAAGCAATAAGGCCCGGATAACCAGGCCTTATGTTTTATAAACGCCGCACCAGCAGCGTCAACACTTCGTAGTGCGCGGTATGCGGGAACATGTCGAACAGCTGCACCCGTTCGATGCGGTACCCCGGCAACGTCTCGATATCTTTCGCCATGCTCTCGGCGTTGCAGCTGGAATAGAGAATATAGTCCGGCGCCATCCGGCTCAGGTAGTCGCACAGCGCCTGGCCAATGCCGCGCCGCGGCGGGTTAACCAGCACCAGCTGTGGCACCTGGCCTTCGGCGGTGGCGAAGCGGGTGGAGTCGAGCGCCTGAAAATCTACGTGCAACAACCCTAACCGCTGCGCCGACTGGCGCGCGCAGGCGATCGCTTCCGCGCTGATTTCGATGCCGGTCAGCCGCGTTTGCGGCTGCGCACAGTGCAGGCCGAAACCGCCGACGCCGCAGAACAGATCCCACATGCTGTCGATACCCAGCGCGCGCACCCAGTCGCGGGCGGTGGCGTACAGATCGGCGGCCACCTGCGGGTTGGTTTGGAAGAAGCTTTGCGGGCGGATGAACAACGGCACCTGATTGAACTGTTCCTCGAGCGCCTGCTGTTCGGTCAGCGCGATCTCGCGCTCCCCTTCCATGATCGCCATGTGCACCGGCTGAATATTGGCGGAGATCACCTTGAGCTGCGGCAGCTGCTGCTGCAGCCACGGCAGCGCAGCGCGCAGCTGCGCCAGCTTGGTTTCCGAGCGCAGCACGAAACGCAGCATCACGCCGCCGTCGAGCGTGCTTTCGGTCAGCAGCAGGTATTTCAACTCGCCGCGTTTGCGCGCCACGTTATACGGCGTCAGGCCGGCGCGGGCGATGAAGCTTTTCAGCACCGCAAACATCGGCGCAAAGCCGGCGGGATACAGCGGGCAGTCGCTCAGATCGACCGGCGTGCCGTCGCGGTGCAGCATGCCGAGCAGGGGACGCTCCACGCTGCCGCTGACCACCATCTTGGCTTTATTGCGAAATGCGCTCAGCTCCCCCGCCATCGGCTGCAGCCACTGCGCGACGTCGCGCCCGGCCAGCAGCGAGTGCAGGTGATGCTGTTTGTCAGCCAGTTGCTGCGGATAGGGCTTTTCCAGCCACTGACAGGAACGGCAGGTACCCGCCGTATACAAAGCGCAATGCATGAAGATTACCGTGAAGTTCAGGATGACGAATTAAGGGCGCAGAGTTTACCACTCCGCACGCCTAAAATCTCACTTGCGCACGGTGAAGAAGCGGCGGCTGGCGGCAGGAACGAACAGCAACGCCAGGATCACCGCGTCGGGGATCTTTTGCAGGATCAGAACGTGCAGGATTTGGCCGCTGGTTTCCCCCTCCACGGTGAACACCTCGGGGAAGACGCTGCCAATGGTGGCCAACAGCAGGTAAAGCACCACGATGCACTGGCAGACCACATAGCCCCAGCGTCCCCAGTTGCGGCCGCGCATCACCGCAAAGCCACAGCTGATTTGCAGGCACAGCAGCATCAGGCCGGCCAGAAAGATAAAGGTAGAATCCCACGCCTGCGCGCTGGTGTTAACGAACTCCTGTGCGCCGTCGACGCCCAGTTCGCCCAACAACAACACCACGCTGATACACTTGATCGCCACCATGGCGGTGCCCGCCACCATCACCGGCACCGGCGCATCCGAAGTCGATCTCATTCCCTGCCCGCTTTTCAGCATGTCTGACATATCCGTGTTCCGCTACGACGCGCCACCAATACAGATGGCGCATGTAAAGTCAGGTAGTTAGTTGCAATACTTATTGATTGCAAAAATAGCAGGTTTGTTACGATTCAGCTACGGGCCGCCCGCTGTAATTCACGCGATCGTTGTTTTTCCGAACGCGCCATAAACCACCAGGCGATCAGGCCGAGAATGCCCACCACCAGCAGGATCAGGCTGGCCAGCGCATTGATTTCCGGATTCACCCCCATACGCACGCTGGAGAACACCAGCATCGGCAGCGTAGTGGCGCCCGGGCCGGAGACGAAGCTGGCAATCACCAGATCATCCAGCGACAGGGTAAACGCCAGCATCCAGCCAGAGATCAGCGCCGGCGCAATCATCGGCATGGTAATAACGAAGAACACTTTCAGCGGCGGCGCCCCCAGATCCATTGCCGCCTCTTCAATCGAGCGATCCACCTCGCGCAGACGCGAGCTGATCACCACCGCCACATAAGCGGTACAGAAGGTGACGTGCGCCAGCCAGATGGTGAACATGCCGCGCTCCGACGGCCAGCCGAAAGCGTGCCCCATCGCTACGAACAGCAGCAGCAGCGACAGGCCGGTGATCACGTCCGGCATCACCAGCGGCGCAGTCAGCATAAACGCAAAGCCGGTCGAACCGCGAAAGCGGCCGAACCGTACCATCACCACGGCGGCGATGGCGCCCAGCACCACCGCGGCGGTGGCGGAGGCGGCGGCGATGGTCAGGCTGAGCCCCACCGCGCTGATCATCGCCGAGTCGTGAAACAGTTCGGTATACCAGCGCGTGGACCAGCCGGCCCACACCGTCACCAGCTTGGAACTATTAAAGGAGTAGATCACCAACATCAGCATCGGCGCATACAGGAAGGTAAAGCCGACCGTCAGGATGGCGATGCGCCACGGTGAACGCACTACCGGCAAGTTGTTCATTCCTGCCCCCCCATTTCCTTGTTCTGGTGTTTGTGAAACCACAAAATTGGCACGATCAGCAACAGCAGCATGATGGTGGCGACCGCCGAAGCCACCGGCCAGTCGCGGTTATTGAAGAACTCCTGCCACAGCACGCGGCCGATCATGATGCTGTCTGGCCCACCGAGCAGCTCCGGGATCACGAACTCCCCTACCGCCGGAATGAATACCAGCATCGAACCGGCGATGATGCCGCCGCGCGTCAGCGGCACGATGACGCTGAAGAAGGTTTTCAGCGGCCGGGCGCCCAGATCCAGCGACGCCTCCACCAGCGAGTAATCCAGCCGGATCAGCGCCGTGTAGATAGGCAGCACCATAAACGGCAGGTAGGAATAAACGATGCCGATATACACCGCCAGGTTGGTGTGCAGGATCACCAACGGTTGGTCGATCACCCCCAGCCACATCAGAAAGTTATTCAGAATGCCGTTGTTTTTCAGGATCCCCATCCAGGCATAGACGCGGATCAGGAACGAGGTCCAGGAAGGCAGGATCACCAGCAGCAGCAGAATGTTGCGGGTCGACGCCTTGCTGTGGGCCACCGCCCAGGCCAGCGGATAGCCGATGATCAGGCAGCACAGCGTCGAGACCGCCGCCACGCGCAGCGACTGCAGATAGGCGTCGATATACAGCGGATCGTCGGTCAGTTGCAGGTAGTTGGCGAAGTTGAGCGCGATGTTCAGCTTGCCGTCCACCCAGCTCATCAACTCGGTGTAAGGCGGCACCGCCAACGCCAGCTCCGCCAGGCTGATCTTGAACACGATCAGGAACGGCAGCATGAACAGCAGCGTCAGCCATAAATACGGCAATGCGATCACCAGCTTGCGGCCGTGAGCCATCAGCAGGCGGTGGAACAGCGCCTTGAGGGTGCCGGGCGTTTTGGCCGGCGGCTCCGGCGTGCGTTCAGAAAGCAGGGTCATATGGGTTACTCCTCAGCGGCTCCGCTACACCGTCAACACGACACAGCCGTCGGTTTCCCAGCACAGACGCACTTCATCGCCCCAGGTGGGCATCCCCTTGCGGAAACGGTGGCCGTTTTGCAGCTGGGCGCTGATAATCTGCCCGCTGTGCAGCTTCACGTGATAAATAGACAGATCGCCCAGGTAGGCAATGTGCGCCACTTCCCCTACCGCGAAGTTGCAGCCGTCTTCCGGCACCTGTTCGCACAGCAGGATCTTTTCCGGCCGCAGCGCGACCTGGATCGGCACGCCGTCCACCACCGAGGCGTCCGGATCTACTTTGATCGCATGGCGTAATCCGGGGCTTTGCAGGATCAGCGCATCGTCGTGGCGCTCCTGCAATACGCAGTCGAAGACGTTGACCGAACCGATAAATTCGGCGCTGAAGCGGCTATTCGGATGCTCGTAGATCTCTTCCGGCTCGCCGATCTGCACGAACTTGCCACGGTTCATGATGGCGATGCGCCCCGCCATGGTCATCGCCTCTTCCTGATCGTGCGTCACCATCACGCAGGTGACGCCGACGCGCTCGAGAATATCGGTCACTTCCAACTGCATGCGATCGCGCAGCTTCTTGTCCAGCGCGCCCATTGGCTCATCCAGCAGCAGCAGCTTGGGCCGCTTGGCCAGGCTGCGCGCCAGCGCCACCCGCTGCCGCTGGCCGCCGGAAAGCTGGTGCGGTTTGCGTTTGGCGTACTCCTGCATGTGCACCAGCGCCAGCATTTCCGCCACCCGCTCGGCGATTTCTGCCCGCGGCATTTTGTCCTGCTTCAGGCCGAAGGCGATGTTCTGCTCTACCGTCATGTGCGGGAACAGCGCGTAAGACTGAAACATCATGTTGATCGGCCGCTGGTACGGCGGCACGTGCGACATATCCTGCCCGTCGAGCACGATCTGCCCTTCCGTCGGCTGTTCAAAGCCGGCCAACATGCGCAGTAAGGTTGACTTGCCGCAGCCAGACGGCCCAAGCAGCGCAAAGATCTCGCCCTTGTAGATGGTGAGGCTGACGTCTTCGACCGCATTCTGCCCGTCGAAGGTTTTGGTGAGGTTACGGATTTCCAGCAGAGGGGTGAAGACCTTCTGCGACTTGGCTTGAGGACGAGGGATGGCGTCGTTCAATCGGGGTGCTCTCCGGCGTAAAGCGGCACAAAACCACGGCGAGTGCCGTGGCCCAAAACGGCAGTGCAGGCGGGGAGCGCCCGCCTGCCGGTTTACCGACGATCGGGGGTATCCCCCCATCATCACTTCCCGCTTTTAACTTTAGTCCATGCGCGGGTAATGACACGATCCAGCTTCGGCGACTGCACGTTGAGCGTGAACAGCTTGGCGCGCAGATCGGCCGGCGGATAGACGTTCGGGTTCTCGCGCACCTCGGCCTTCACCAGCGGCGTGGAATCTTTCACCGCATTGGCGTAATAGACATAGTTGCTGATGCCCGCCATCACGTCAGGTTTCATCAGGAAGTTCAGGAACTGGTACGCGGCGTCTTTGTTCTTGGCGTCCGCCGGCATGGCGAACATGTCGAAGTAGGTCAGCGCCCCTTCTTTCGGGATCGCATAGGCCACGTTCACGCCGTTCTTCGCCTCTTTGGCGCGGTTGGCCGCCTGCATCACGTCGCCGGACCAGCCGATCGCCACGCAGATATCGCCGTTAGCCAAATCGTTGATGTACTGTGAAGAGTGGAAGTAACGAATGCTCGGCCGCAGCTTCAGCAGCAGATCGTTGGCCGCGCCGGTATAGTCCGCCGCATTGGTGCTGTTGGGATCCTTGCCCAGGTAGTGCAGCACGGTGGCGTAAACCTCACTCGGCGCATCGAGGAAGGAGACGCCGCAGCTTTTCAGCTTCTCGAGGTTTTCCGGCTTGAGGATCAGATCCCAGCTGTCGACCGGCGCGTCTTTGCCTAATGCCGCCTTCACCTTGTCGACATTGTAGCCGATGCCGGTGGTCACCATCAGGTATGGGATGCCGTATTTGTTGTCTTTGTCATTATGTGCAACCAGCTTCAGCATCTCGGGATCGAGATTCTTGTAGTTGGGCATTTTGCTCTTGTCGAGCGGCTCGAAGATGCCGGCCTGCGACTGGCGCTCGAGGAAGTTGGATGAAGGAACCACCAGATCATAACCGGTGCTGCCCGCCATCAGTTTGCCTTCCAACACTTCGTTGGAGTCAAAGACGTCGTACACCACTTTGATGCCGGTTTCTTTCTGGAATTTGGCCAGGGTATCCGGCGCGATATAGTCGGACCAGTTATACACGTGCAGCGTTTTCTCTTCGGCTGACGCCGTGACGGACGCGGCCATCACCAGACCGGCAACCACACCCGATAACCACTTTTTACGTTGGGTGACCATCCGTAACTTCCTCCAAAACAGGGTAAATCATAGAATTGAACTTGTATCTGCAGCGATACAAAACCTTTCCTGATTGAGCGCAATCGTTGCAACCGCGAAATGAATGGCTATGCATATGATTGCATGCGCCTTTTTGCACTGCCCTGCTCGCGTGGTTACAAGGGAAATCGCAAGCCCTTTGCAGAATCAGCAGCATAGCCGCTGCCATCGCAACCCGCCAGCCCCCAGGGTAAAAAACGCCATTTATCGATTTTTTATGCAGTTTTTCTCTATGTGATACGCCATTAACGGCACAAAAGACGAGAAAGATCGGGCGGCAAAGGCCAAAGTGCAGAATATTTTATTGCGGAGGGGAATAACGGCAGCATGCCGCCGGAGCGACGGCATGCTTAAGGTACGGCGAGGATCAGTGCAGCATCGGCTGACGAACGGCGCCAGCGGGGATCTCTTCTTCGTCACCCATAAACAGCAGATCGTTCGCCCGCGCCTCGAGGATCACCATCGAGACCTGCTCTTCGCCCTGCTGCATGAAATGAGTGAACTGCTCGTAGGTGATGCCCACCGCCACGCTCAACGACTGGCAGACGATCAGCTTCGGCAGGTTGTCGTCCTGAATGTCGACAAAGGCCTTGATGGTCAGCGAACTGGCGTTGATCTGGCTCAGGTCCGCCACCAGCGGGATCAGCGCGGTCGGTTTCACCTCGGCCAGCGCGGAGAACAGGATGACGTTGTCCACCAGATCTATCTTGGCGTCGAACACGCCGTCGAAGTTCTGCATGTGCGGCAGGTGCAGCGCCTGGCAGGAATCGCACTCAAAGAAAGAAATGCCCGACTGATCCAGCCAGCGCCGCAACAGCGCCAAATCGGGGACAATGAGTGAATCCATAATAACCAGCCTCACAATATTCAAAACGCGAAAAGGCGCATAGCTTACGGAATATTCACCCGATACGCCACGATCAATGCGGCTTAATTCACTAATTAAGATATTGCTCGGCGGGAAAAGCGCGCCGACCGCCCCGTCAACCACCGGATTTCAGGCGGAACCCCGGCCGGCCGCGCTGCTCGATGTATTCGATCATCATGCCGGCAATGTCCAACCCGGTGGTGGTCTCCACCCCTTCCAGCCCCGGCGACGCGTTGACCTCCATCACCAGCGGGCCGCGCTCGGCGCGCAGGATATCCACCCCGGCGACGTCCAGCCCCAGCGTGTTCGCCGCTTTGACCGCAATCGCCCGCTCCCTGGCGGTGATGGTCACTTTGCGGGCGGTGCCGCCGCGATGCAGGTTGGAGCGAAACTCGCCGGGCTTCGCCTGCCGCTCGATGGCGGCCACCACCCGGCCGCCCACCACCAGGCAGCGCACGTCGCGCCCCTGCGCCTCGCGCACGTATTCCTGCACCAGGATATGGGCATTCAACCCGCGAAAGGCGTCGATCACGCTTTCCGCCGCCTGGCGGGTTTCCGCCAGCACCACCCCGATACCCTGCGTGCCTTCCACCAGCTTGACCACCAGCGGCGCGCCGCCGACCAGCTCGATCAGGTCGCCAGTGTCGTCCGGCGAATGGGCAAAGCCGGTGATCGGCAGATCGATGCCCTGCCGCGCCAGCAGTTGCAGCGAACGCAGCTTATCGCGAGCTCGGGTAATGGCCACGGATTCGTTGAGCGGGTAGCTGCCAAGCAGCTCGAACTGGCGCAGCACCGCGGTGCCGTAAAAGGTGATGGCGGAGCCGATACGCGGGATCACCGCGTCATAACGCTCCAGCTGGCAGCCGCGATAATGAATGGTCGGCGCCGCCGGGTTGATGTTCATATAACAGGAAAGCGGATCGATGATATCGATGCTGTGCCCGCGATCTTCCGCCGCTTCACGCAGCCGCTTGCACGAATAGAGCGTTCCGTCGCGAGAAAGAATGGCAATTTTCACTCGTCACCCCAAAAGCCAACGCCTGCCCGGCAGGCGGGTTAGCGGCCGCGGCACTCAGGCGCGCGGATCGCGGTCCTGATTATCTTTCGATGCATCCGCATCTCGCGGTTTGCGGCGATCGTTTTCCGGCGGCAACCCGCCGCGCATCAGCGGGCCAAAGCCCTGCACCACGCGCCACACCAGAAATGCCGCCGCCGGCACCATCAACGCCACGCCGAGGAAAATCATGCCGACCGCCGCCTGCTGCGATGCCAGCCAGCCAGGCAGCTGCAGGTGGCCGTGAATGCTGAGGTAGGCCAGCACCAACATCACGATACCCAGCCCTTCCAACACCAGCACCGGGCGTGGTAAGTCACCGAATGAACGCATATTTTTCTTCTCCAGAAGGTCTGCCCCCAGTGTAGTGAATTCCCGCCGACGGCGACAGCCCCGGCTGACTAATTGGTTACATGAATCAGATTAACAGGTAATTCCTGCTTTTTTTTCATGGCCTCAACGGGCATAGTAGGCGCCATCTGACGCAGGTAATGACTTTTTCGGTGACGGGATGTCGTTGCAAGAGCGAACCATTTATTGAAAATCCAATTAAGGAGCGTTGCATGTTTGCAGTAATCTTCGGGCGTCCTGGCTGTCCTTATTGTGTCCGCGCTAAAGAACTGGCGGAAAAACTGACTGAAGAACGCGACGATTTCAACTTCCGTTACGTTGACATCCACGCGGAAGGCATCACCAAGGCCGATCTGGAAAAAACCGTCGGCAAACCGGTTGAAACCGTGCCGCAGATCTTCCTGGATGAGAAGCACATCGGCGGTTGCACCGATTTCGAAGCTTACGCCAAAGAACACCTGAACCTGTTCCAGTAAGTTTTTGAACGACAAAAAAGGCGCTTAACGCGCCTTTTTTTATTGCCGCTGCCGCCGGTGCAGCTGCTGCAGCGTCTGCAACAGGCCGAGGGCGAACAGCATCAGCATCGCGCCGAACACGCACCAGAACACCGCGCTGGTGGCATAAGCCAACTCCTGCCAGAATGAATAGGACGGCGTCAGCCAGAAGTGGCGGATCAGCAGGCACAGCGGCAGCGCATACAGCGCGCCAAGCAACGGGCAAAGCAGCCGCTTGCGGCTCGACAGATAGCTGGCGATCGCACCGGGGACAACGAACAGCAGCAGGCCGGTTTCCCCGTGGTGCTCATGATCCGTGCTGCCGAACAGGCCGGTTTGCTGGCCGAGAAACACCAGGCTGAACAACAGAAAACAGCTGAGAATGCCCAGCCAATATCGATAACTCGTCATGCGAATTCTCCCCCGCCCAATTACCGCATCAATAGAAATCGGTCCGGCCCCCCGTGAGGTGACGCTGAACCGAATTTTTTCCTTGGTCAAAAGAGAGTTAAATGCGCACGGCGGCGCAGGAAATCAGCTTTCTGTGCTGGCTGTCATCGGTCATAGCGTCTAGAATGAACGCCGCCGAACGATGGTTCGCTTCGCTTTCTGCTGGTGGTGATTTATGACGTCGTTTTAAGGCTGAATTTATCTCTTATAGTTATCTATATCAAGCACTTACTGGTAAACAATAAGTTATTCTCCGTGAACATAAACGTCGCTAGTTTGTTAAACGGTAACTACATTCTGTTACTGTTCGTGGTACTCGCACTGGGGCTGTGCCTCGGTAAACTCCGTCTGGGCTCCGTCCAACTCGGTAATTCCATTGGCGTTTTGGTGGTTTCCCTGCTGCTCGGCCAGCAACACTTCGCCATTAACACCGAGGCGCTGAATCTCGGCTTCATGCTGTTTATTTTCTGCGTCGGCGTAGAAGCCGGGCCCAACTTTTTCTCGATTTTCTTCCGCGACGGCAAAAACTACCTGATGCTGGCGTTGGTGATGGTCGGCTCGGCGATGGTGCTCGCCATCGGTCTCGGCAAGCTGTTCCACTGGGACATCGGCCTGACCGCCGGCATGCTGGCCGGCTCGATGACCTCCACGCCGGTGCTGGTGGGCGCCGGCGACACGCTACGCAACACCATCGTCAACGGCCCGGCGCTACTGGCGGCGCAGGATCATCTGAGCCTGGGCTACGCCCTCACCTACCTGATCGGTCTGGTCAGCCTGATCTTCGGCGCGCGCTACCTGCCGAAGCTGCAACACCAGGACCTGTCCACCTCTGCCCAGCAGATCGCCCGCGAACGCGGCCTGGACACCGACAGCCAGCGCAAGGTCTACCTGCCGGTGATCCGCGCCTACCGCGTCGGCCCCGAGCTGGTGGCCTGGGCCGACGGCAAGAACCTGCGTGAACTGGGCATCTACCGCCAGACCGGCTGTTACATCGAACGCATCCGCCGCAACGGCATTTTGGCCAACCCGGACGGTGACGCGGTGCTGCAGGTGGGCGACGAGATTTCGCTGGTCGGCTACCCGGACGCCCACGCGCGGCTGGACCCGAGCTTCCGCAACGGCAAGGAAGTGTTCGATCGCGATCTGCTCGACATGCGCATCGTCACCGAAGAGATCGTGGTGAAGAACAGCAACGCGGTGAACAAACGCCTGAGCCAGCTAAAGCTGACCGACCACGGCTGCTTCCTCAACCGCGTGATCCGCAGCCAGATCGAAATGCCGATCGACGACAGCATCGTGCTCAACAAAGGCGACGTGTTGCAGGTGAGCGGCGACGCGCGCCGGGTGAAGAGCGTGGCGGAGAAAATTGGCTTTATCTCGATTCACAGCCAGGTGACCGATCTGCTGGCGTTCTGCGCCTTCTTCATCATCGGCCTTTTGATCGGCCAGATCACCATACAGTTCAGCAACTTCTCGTTCGGCATCGGCAACGCCGCCGGCCTGCTGATGTCCGGCATCATGCTCGGCTTCCTGCGCGCCAACCACCCGACCTTCGGCTACATTCCGCAGGGCGCGCTGAACATGGTGAAAGAATTCGGCCTGATGGTGTTTATGGCGGGCGTAGGCCTGAGCGCCGGCGCCGGCATCGGCCACAGCCTGGGTGCAGTCGGCGGCCAGATGCTGATCGCCGGGCTGATCGTCAGCCTGGTGCCGGTGATTATCTGCTTCCTGTTCGGCGCCTATGTGCTGCGCATGAACCGCGCCCTGCTGTTCGGCGCCATCATGGGCGCCCGCACCTGCGCGCCGGCGATGGAAATCATCAGCGATACCGCACGCAGCAACATCCCGGCATTGGGCTACGCCGGCACCTACGCCATCGCTAACGTGCTGTTAACGCTGGCGGGTTCACTCATCGTGGTGCTATGGCCGGGCATACTCGGCTGATCGATTAGCGGGAGAGATGGATCGGCGATAAAAATATTTTGATTTTTTTGTCGCCGGCCAGAACTTTCGTTGGGGGCCGCAGTCTGAATTAGTGCCACTGCTTTTCTTTGATGTCCCCATTTTGTGGAGCCCGATAATCCCGCCTTTTAGGTTCAAGATTATCGGGTTTTTTGTTGCCTGAAACGGCCCGAAACACCCGTTGTCGCTGCCTCGTCGTCAGGCATAAAGCATCCTACCTCTGAGTGTCGCTTACGCCAGCGTCCCATCAATGTGCAGGTTTCAACATAGAAACGCTGCTTGTGGGTTTGCCACTGTTCAAAGAGATGGCGTCACAAACGGTACTTAACAACAGCACTCTCGTCGCTGTCGGCTGGGTGCTCTTTGGTGGCTCATCCCGTCATCTTCCTGTATGTCATCACGTCATGGTACTGCACCGGAAGAAGACCTGCATTGTCCCCCATGAGAGCCGAGGCGAACTAATTCACCTGTTTTATTTTTTCTTTAATTTTAATTAGCTTTTTTATATACGCATTGCTCTTATCCCCTTTATCTATCTCCGCAGAAATCAAAGAAAGGAAGTTGTCATTAAAATCATCTTTGGCTAAGGGGTTAGCGCCATGAGCCAAAAGAACCTCAATGTGTTCTGGGCAACTGTTATACAGCGCATTAATTAATGGCGTTCTGTTCATAGCCCCTTTGATATTAACATCAGCTTGGTATGCAATTAACATCTTTAATGTTTCGGTGTTCGCCGCATCAAAACTTTCAAATATAATGGGTTGATTATGAACCTTATCTCTGGCATTTGGAGAGAGCCCGCCCTCTAACATAGCTTGTATCCATACGCCTTTATTCGCCTTCATAACAAATTCAGCGGGGCTACTCCCCCCCTCAGCTCTTGGCTGCAGTGGGTCTGCTCCCGCCTTGACCAGATCCGTAATGATCTTGAGCCGCTCGGGCGTGTTCTTGTCAAAGATAGCGTTATTTATCGCCCAGAATAATAACGTCATCTCCGCCTTGGCCGGCCGATTTAACGTTTCTTTGCTTACCGTCGGTAAAACCTTATCCAGCTTTTGCCTGTCACCCTCGTAGATGACGTTGGCGATGTCCAGCTGCTTCCCTTCAAAGTAATCCTGTGGTTGTAGATCCCTACCTTGTTCGCATCCCTGCATCATGAGCATCGACAGCAACATGATAATGATAAGAGCGCTGTGCCTCATGCCATCTCCATTTTTAACATAACCACGGCCCAACTTTGCTTTATTACCGTATCAGTATCCCTCTACCCCCTTGGGATACTGAGAACGGCCTATTGACTGACAGGAGCAGGCGGCCATTTCCCGCCACGCTTAATTAGCTCGTCTCTGATGCGCTCAAGAGACTCTTTCGCCTCACTGCCGTCCTGACTCCTATTAATCAGCCGTTGAAGTTGATTGCCCATCGTCCAACCCGAGTTGCCTCTTATATCGCTATCGGCGCCTTTTTCTAATAAAAGAATGACGTGGTCATAGGAGTGATAGTCTAAAGCATCGATGAGCAGCGTATCACCCAGTGAATTTCTTATATTTATATCAGCACCATGCTCCAACATGACCTCTAATGTTTCTGTGTTTTTTGCAAAGATGCTATTAAATATAATGGGTTGATTATGAACCTTATCCCTAGCATTTGGAGAAAGTCCGCCCTCTAACATAGCCTGTATCCAGATGCCTTTATCCGCTTTCATAACAAATTCAGCTGGGCTACCTGGCGTGTTGGGTTGAGGCTGTAAAGGATCTGCGCCGGCTTTTACCAAATCAGTGATAATTTTCAGCCTTTCAGGTGTGGTTTTATCATAGATGGCATTGTTTATTGCCCAGAACAATAAGGTCATTTCTTCCTTAGCTGGACGATTTAAGATCTCTTTGTTTACTGATGATAACTGTTTATCCAACTGCGGCCTATCACCATCATAAATGGCTTTGGCAATGTCCAATTGCTGACCGTCAAAATAATCCTGCGGTTGTAAATCCATACCTTTTTCGCACCCTTGCATGATGAGCGTAGACACTACCATCGTGATAATGAGAATAAGTTTTTTCATATTCTTCCCTTGATTGTGGCAATGTCATCGTCTTTTTCATTTTCAATGCATTGTATCGCCTGGTCTATACCGTGCTTATCCAGCAGTGAGCCTGTTCCACCGGAAAGCGTGTGTTTTACTCCCACGGCGTCAGGCGCCAACAGGGACAACCGTTCTTTCGCCATCACCGCCGGCGGATAAAATTTGAGGTCTTTGGCATCCTCCCACAAATCAACCTCCTGCAGCTTGGTCAACAGTTCCCCTTTTACGCGATACGCCTGAATATTATCGACACTGCCTATTATAGAGCCGCCGTATTTTTCTACGGTTCCTGCATGCAATCCAGCGGCATTAAACGTCCAAGCTGGCTTGCCGCTGGCCATGGAGGCAGCAGACGCCATGCCACCGCCTAATGAGTGACCTGCAACGTCGATATTGGATACCTTTGAAATTTTATCGCCAATACCAACCGCTTTTTTGTAGTATTCAGAATTAAGCCCTATTCCCTGAGCACCGTTGTTTTTCCAGTCACTGAGATTTTTAATGCCTGATAAGTCACCCCTTATTAAGGCTTTTTGGGTTGCGCGGCTTATTCCCTCCGGGAATTCTGGTGCCCGCGATCCGCGGAATACCACCGTCGGGTTCATCGCCTTGCCAAAGACACTTTCGTCTGGCTGATAAACTCGGGCTAAAAAGTCAGGATTCATTGGTTTGTCATAAAGCATGTTACTGCTCAAACCAAGCCGGCCCAGCGCCCCATCATTGTTACTGATATCCTTCCAGCCTTCAGGGATGTCTATCGTGTCCTTGAGCGGGTTAGTGGTCTTATAGACATTCTCAGCCAACTTCGCCTTTTCGACCGCAACGTTGTTCTCCGCCAGGCGCTGTGCAGCTATGCGCGCATCCGGGTAAATGCTGCGGTTGCCTCGCCCTATCAGGTACTGGCGTTCTTGCCAGCGTTCTGCCTTGGTCAGCGGACGGATGGCCTGCACCGTGGCGGCAACGGTTGCTACTGCGGTCGCGATGGCTTGCTGCAGAGGGGGATTCCGGGACGTATTCTGCCTCGCCGGCAGCACCGTCGGTTTTGCCCGGTGGCCATAGCGGCTAACCATTTCTTCATAGCGGGCGATCACGCGCCCGATAGGATAAAAGGCGGGAAGAGAGCTGCCTGGGTAGCGCTGTAATCGGCCTTCCGCGTCGACGTAAAAAGCATATTTCGTCGGCGTCCAGGTGCCCATTCCCTGATCAATCGCCAGCAAGCCGCCCCGGTTGATCTCATCGAGCACGCTGCGCTTCACAGCCACGTCCTCACGATAACCGGTGACGCCAATCCCGGATTGAGTATTGCGGGTAATCGGATACCGGCTGCTTATCGATATGCCGGCTGCGCCGCCGAACAGATAATGCCGTTCCAGCTCATACCGCGCTGCTGTAGGGTTAAGTATCCTGGAAAAGCTTTCCGGCGCCGTGTGTTCAGAGGAGAAATGAATCAGTTTCATACGGCGCCAGCCCACTCGTAAGGTTCCGTGGTCGGCACAGACGCGCCATCACAGTGCAGCTCGCCAGATGGGCGACTTTTTCTGGTTTCGTCGAGCGTTAGCGAACGATAACGCATTGGATATCCTTATCTTCTGTGTCACGCCTAAATAGGGTATGGGCAAAATTATCACAATTCAGTAAAGATTTCTTTGCTCTATTTCTATACGCGCGCATCCTCTCCCATCCATGCAGCTGCGTGCTTCCTGTGCCATGTGAAGAGCGTATTTCGTTGCCATGTTGCGGCTAAAAGCCACGTCCGAAAGCAATCAGTCGAGTGTCAAAGATGCGGGAATGATAAGGAGACAGGAAGGAGAAAGGCTCCGCCAACCGGGAATGGCCAGCGGAGCGGCGTCAGGCGGCGGTTATTTCTGCTCAGCCTGGCTTACGGTATCTTCGGCTTTCCAGATGCGGTATTTCACTTCCGCGTCTTTCGGCGCATACACCACGATCGGCAGGCGGCTGTTGTAGCGCTGCATCGCGGCGTCGCCCAGGTTAGCGGCGATGAATTTCTTGGTCTTGGTATTGTCCGGGCAGGCCATCATGGTCGAGGCCGGTTCAGACAGCTTCTCCAGCACCAGGTAATCATAACCCCAGCCGGACAGGGTTTTGGTCTCCAGCGTGCCGCCAATCATATGGCGGTTGCAGTCCACTTCCAGCGTCTTGCCGATCAGCAGTTCTACCTTGTAGTTCTCTTCGTGCTCTTGCTTCGGCAGGTAGATCACCTGGCGATTCATGCCCTTCTCGGCTTTCGGGTAAGGCGCGACTTTTTCCAGCGGCTGTTTGCTCATGTCTGCGTCATCGCCAGAGGTCGCCGCCATAGCGCCGGCGGAAACGGCCATCAGCAGGCCGGAAAATACAACGGATGCCTTGTTCATGTTTTATCCCTACACTTTGTCAAATAATCCGTCTATAAACTAATACACTACCGCTAAGCTCGCCACAGGTTTAATCTTCTTTACAATAGGCAATCAATAGTGACAATCGCCTAATATAAACCGTTAACTGGAGCAATTAGCCAGCGCACCCTCGGGTTAAGACGAGAAAAACCAGCGATTACCTTCGTACAAGCAAGTGTATCAGATAGGGTTTTCTTACCGGCGGACTAAGGTTTTCTTAAGACAGAATTATTACAGTAACGTCATTCAATCCTGTCACTGAGCCTGCGCGTGAATCCAGAATCGTCATTAAATCAATCCTCAACGACACCGCAAATTAAGACAACCGCCCTTTACTCCCTGTCGGCATCCTTTTACCGTTGGCAAGTTTTTGGCCTGCTGATCAGCGGTTTGGTGTTTCTATGGCTCTCCCGTAACGAACAGCTGGACTGGGCGATCAGCAATTATTGGTACGATGCCGCCAGCGGGCATTTCCCGTGGCAAAACAATTATTGGCTGGATCTGATCAATCACCGCCTGTTGAAGCAGATAGTGATCGTAGGGGCGGTGCTGACACTGTTTTGGGGCCTCTATCGCCGCAGCGCGCGCCTGATCGTAACCATGCTGCTGATTGGTATCGGCCCGCTGGTGGTGGGCATTCTCAAAGCCACCAGCGCGCACTCCTGTCCGTGGGATCTGATTGAGTACGGCGGCAAGGCGATGTCCTTCCCGCTGTTCGGCACGGTACCGGCGCTGCCGGGCCCCGGTCGCTGTTTCCCCGGCGGGCACGCCTCGAGCGGTTTCGCGGTGATGGCGTTGTTTTTCCTGTTTTATCCGCAGCGTCCGCGCCTGGCCTGGTGGTGCTGGTGCGGCGGCATTGCGCTCGGCATGTTGATGGGCTTTGGTCAGATCATGCGTGGCGCACATTTTCTTACCCATAACCTGTGGGCGGGTTGGTGGGTTTGGTTAAGCCAGTTGGCTATTTATTGGATGATTAGCGGCTATTGGCGCCGCAAGATGAGGTAACGGTTATGGAGCAGCTAAACCATGTTCTTTTCGCCTGGATCAATGCGACCCCGGCGTCTCCCGAATGGATGATCGATTTCGCCACCTTTTTGGCGCGCGATCTTATCATTATCGTGCCGCTGCTGATCGTCGGCCTGTGGCTGTGGGGGCCGCAAAGCCAGCTGGTTTCACAGCGCGAAGTGGTGGCGAAAACCACGATCGCGCTGTTGTTCGCCATGCTTGCCGCCTCCGCTATCGGCGCGCTGCTGCCGCATGAGCGTCCGTTCGTCGCCGGCGTCGGCTATACCTTCCTGGCGCACGCGCCGGACAGCTCGTTCCCCAGCGATCACGGCACCGCCATCTTTACCTTTGCGCTGGCATTCCTGTTCTGGCACCGGGTCTGGTCCGGCGCGCTGCTGATGATTGTCGCCGCCGGCATCGCCTGGTCACGCGTGTACCTCGGCGTGCACTGGCCGCTGGATATGGTCGGCGGTTTCCTGCTCGGCCTGGTCGGCTGCCTGTTCGCGCAGCTGGTATGGAATCTGTTCGGTGATGTCCTCGCCGACAAGCTGTCGCGCCTGTATCGCTTCCTGTTTGCCTTCGCCATTCGCCGTGGCTGGGTGAAAGAGTAACCGCACAACATGACAGGGGCGTTACCGCCCCTGCTTTCACACCACGCCAGTAGTCACACAGAACGTCCGCGTTTTCCCCGCTCCCAGCATCACTCCTTCCTCCCCTTCTGGCGCATTCGGGCGGCAGTTCGCCGGCTGGATAAAAGCCAGAAGCCGCCTGTTGCCCTGAACGGCGATGCGCCGGAAACCATAGTTGAATTGTTCGGTGGCAAAACGCGTCACATAACGCCGGCCCTGCGGCGCCAGCATAAAGAATTCGGCCTGATCCACGTAGCGCGTCAGATCGTCGGAGCACAACAGTTCCTGCCCGATCGTATCCCCTAACAAAGCCGGCGTCGGCAGGTTCTGGCGGAATACCGCATCAGGAATGCAGTCATAGTTGAGGCTGCAAACATAGCGCAGCGGCTGCGGCCGCTCGGCCTGATTGGTGACCTTCATCTCTATGGCGAACTGCGCGCTCTGGGCCGCCAGACGCAGCGCCGGGCCGATGCGCCAACGCCCGCCCGCCCGCTCCCCCTCGCCGTGCAACGTCAGCTCATCGCCCGCCAGCTGGATCCACACGCGTTGCATCTGCAGCGGCTCACCGTCCTGATGCGGCCAGGCGGGATAGAACGCAGCGTCGTCAGCGCGCTTTCTGCCGGCGCCCCGCACGCTGCGGCGGCCCGACTTCAGCGAGTAACCGTCAAACTCAGCGTCCCAGATCGCGAGGCCCTGATACGGTAAAACCGTCAGCGCGCCACGGCAGTTCGCCAGCGTTAACATCGGCCCACGTTCTGCGCAGCGATGCGCGCTCACCGCAAAATCCGCATTGCGGAACAGTTCCTGCCGATGCGCCCCGAAAGCTTCAGGAGCCAGATCGATGTTGATCTTCATCTTTTTTCCCTCGACGTTTCGCCCGCGCAGGCCGCGAGCCACAAAATGTTATTTAAATAACAAATGAAACGCCTTTAAGCTATACCTATAACAGCATTATAGCGACGATCGGATCGACATTTTTTAAACAGCACTAGGTTTATCGGCATCGGAATGTTATTATTTTCACATTCCTCACTCCGTTTACTGTCTTAACCTCACTAAGGAACCGCGATGACCACCGAAAACATCGATTACGCCAGCTATATCGACCACACCCTGCTGGCCATGGACGCCACCGAAATGCAGATCGCCAAACTGTGCGAAGAAGCACAGCAGCACAACTTCTATGCGGTATGCGTCAACTCCGGCTACGTGCCACTGGCGGCCCAGCTGCTGCAAGAAAGCACCGTGAAAGTCTGCTCGGTGATCGGTTTCCCGCTGGGTGCCGGCCTGACCGTCGCCAAGGCCTTTGAAGCCAAAGCGGCGATCGCCGCCGGGGCGCAAGAGATCGATATGGTGATCAACGTCGGCTGGTTGAAAAGCGGCCTGCTGGACGAAGTGAAAGCCGATATCGCCGCCGTGCGCGAGGTTTGCGCGGCGATCCCGTTGAAGGTAATATTGGAAACCTGCCTGCTCAGCGATGCGCAGATCGTCCAGGTTTGTGAAATGTGTCGCGAACTCGATGTCGCCTTCGTGAAAACCTCCACCGGCTTCAGCACCGGCGGCGCTCGGGAAGAGCACGTCAAACTGATGCGTGAGACTGTGGGCAGCGAAATGGGCGTGAAAGCTTCCGGCGCCGTGCGCGATCGCGCCACCGCCGAGAAGATGATTAAAGCCGGCGCCACGCGCATCGGCACCAGCTCCGGCGTCGCCATCGTATCCGGCGCCCAGCCGGCGGCGGGCAGCTACTGATCGTCGGCTTGCCCTGACGGGCATGGCCATACACTCCGATGCGGGACAATACGGGCGGCTGATGCGGCCCGATATTGCCCCGCATTGTTGTGTTTAGCGCCGGAAATGCCGGCACGCCCCTTTACCTCTACTACCTGTGGGAAGACGGATCTATGGAAACGCGGCGCGAAGAACGTATCAACCGGTTAGTTCAGGCGTTAAAACGCGCTGACAAGATCCACCTGAAAGAAGCCGCCGCGCTGCTGGGGGTCTCGGAGATGACCATTCGCCGCGATCTGAGCGCCGAACCGGCGGCCGTGGTGTTGCTCGGCGGCTACGTGGTGACCGATCCGCGCAGCAACGGCGTGACCAACTACTTCGTTTCCGATCAAAAAGCCAAACAGGTCACGGAGAAACGGCGCATCGGCCTGCTGGCAGCGCCGCTGATCAATGAAAACGACACGGTGTTTTTTGACTGTGGCACCACCACCCCGGCGATCATCGACGCCATCGCCGACGAACTGACCTTCACCGCCGTGTGCCATTCGCTGAACACCTTCCTGGCGCTGCAGGACAAACCGAACTGCAAAGTGGTCCTGTGCGGCGGTGAGTTCAAGCCGAACAACTACATCTTTTCCAGCGTCAGCGGCCGTAACGAGCTCGATCATATCTGCCCGAATATCGCCTTTATCTCCGCCGCCGGCCTCAGTCTGCAGCACGGCGCCACCTGCTTCAACTTCGACGAACTGGAGATGAAGCATCGCGCGATGGCGATGGCGCAGCAAAAGATCCTGGTGGCAGACCACAGCAAATTCGGCAAAACCAAACCGGCCTGCATCGGCCCCCTGACACAATTCGATCGGGTGATCACCGACCGCCAACCGGCCGCCGACTTCCTGGCATTCTTCAACGACAACGCCATCGCTATCCGCTATTAATCCGCCTTCAGCGCCGTCATAACCGACGGCGCACCGTTTCGATATCCCTCTTTCCTTACCCAAAAATGAACAAATAATGCGCAATCAATTCGCGTTTTTCGCTTATCCGCACGCAACATCAGGTTAATAAAATGCAACAGCTCACCCGCGTGATTATTTTTTCGCAGGCTAAACACGCGGTCGGCTGGGTGAATTAACGGCTATTTATGGCTTTTATATGATAAATCGTACCAAAGGCCAGGAAGTTTAAATAAACGGCGGTTTACGCGATTGCAGCAAATCTCACCAATACCTGTTAGCTATCTGTTATTTATATGATGAATGGTTACGCATTTTTATCCGCTAACCACGTAAGTAATTTCCCTTCGTTACTAGCGGTGAATTTTAAATAAAAATCATTAAAAACAAAAAGATAAATTAAATTTACCTTAAAAACATAATGTGATCCACATCACTAAAACTGCTTAATCCGGGTTTTTCGCTAGATCCAAAACCACGCATAAAATATATTGCTCGGCTTGCTGCTGAGCACAGCGCTTTATCCGGCTAATTATTGTACAAGCCGCATAATCGCAGAAAATTTTATGAGAGCGTTCTCAGCACAAAATCTTACACAAATGTGCAACAAATGCGCGAAAAATCGATAAAAAAGCAGATAACTGCACATATTACGCATTTGAGAGCAGGATCACGGTTGTTTCTACTGTAAATCGTTATCTTGCCGCCAACAAAAATCGACAGGCAATGACCTGTCGGCAGCGGTAACGACTTTTATCCCCCGTGACGGTGGAAAGTCTTTAGTGAATTACCCGGCGCTGTGCCTTGGTAATGAACACAATAAACAACCAGGGGGACGCCAAAACATCCCCGCAAGCAACACCTGATTCTTACCGCAAGCGTTGCCTGAATAGGACGTTTGACGGTTTAACCTTAAGTTTTGCCTTTTAATTTTAAATTCGTGTTCACTTCGGAGATATTTATGGACACTACACAGACCGGCACAATTGCCTCTGCGGCCTCGGGCTCCAGCAGTACCTGGCGTAAAACGGATACCATGTGGATGTTGGGCCTGTACGGCACCGCCATCGGCGCAGGCGTCCTGTTCTTGCCCATCAACGCCGGCATCGGCGGTTTGATTCCTCTGATCATCATGGCCATCATCGCTTTCCCGATGACCTTCTTTGCCCACCGCGGCCTGTGCCGTTTCGTGCTGTCCGGCAAAAATCCCGGTGAAGACATCACCGCTGTAGTGGAAGAGCATTTCGGCATCACCGCCGGTAAACTGATTACCCTGCTGTACTTCTTCGCCATCTACCCGATTCTGTTGGTTTACAGCGTGGCGATCACCAACACCGTCGACAGCTTCATTACCCACCAGTTGGGCATGACGTCGCCGCCGCGCGCCATTCTGTCACTGATCCTGATCGTCGGCCTAATGACCATCGTGCGTTTCGGTGAGCAGGCCATCGTGAAAACCATGAGCATTCTGGTCTTCCCGTTCGTGGCGGTGCTGATGCTGCTGGCGGTATACCTGATCCCTAACTGGACCGGCGCCATCTTCGAAAACGTGTCGCTGTCCGGCAGCGGTACCGGCATGGGCCACGGCCTGATCATGACCCTGTGGCTGGCAATCCCGGTAATGGTGTTCTCCTTTAACCACTCGCCGATCATCTCCGCTTTCGCCGTCGCCAAACGCGAAGAGTACGGCGCAGACGCCGAGAAGAAATGCTCCCGCATTCTGGCTTATGCACACATCATGATGGTGCTGACCGTGATGTTCTTCGTATTCAGCTGCGTGCTGAGCCTGACGCCGGAAAACCTGGCGGAAGCCAAGGCGCAGAACATCTCGATTCTGTCTTACCTGGCTAACCACTTTAACAACCCGATGATCGAGTACATCGCGCCGGTTATCGCCTTCGTCGCCATTACCAAATCGTTCCTGGGCCACTACCTCGGCGCTCGTGAAGGTTTCAACGGTCTGGTTGCCAAATCGATGAAGAGCCGTGGCAAAACCGTCAGCACCGCCAAGTTGAACCGCATGACCGCTATCTTCATGCTGGTGACCACCTGGATCGTCGCCACCCTGAACCCAAGCATCCTGGGCATGATCGAAACCCTGGGTGGCCCAATCATCGCCATGCTGCTGTTCCTGATGCCGATGTACGCCATTCGTAAAGTGCCTGCCATGCGCAAGTACAGCGGCCACATCAGCAACGTGTTCGTGGTTGTGATGGGTCTGATCGCCATCTCTGCTATCGTGTTCAGCCTGCTCGGCTAATCACGCCCGGCCGGCGCCGCTTGCGCGCCGGCCCTCCCGCACTCCCCCATTTCCCGTATTCACCGCCTGAAACCTGAAGAAGGAGGCGAGACCATGGTCAGCGTTTTCGATATTTTCAAAATTGGCATCGGCCCATCCAGTTCCCACACCGTTGGCCCGATGAAGGCCGGCAAACAGTTCGTCGACGATCTGATCGCCCACCAGCAGTTGCAGGACACCACCCGCGTGGTGGTCGACGTCTACGGTTCGCTGTCGTTGACCGGTAAAGGTCACCACACCGACATCGCCATCATCATGGGCCTGGCCGGCAACCTGCCGCACGACGTGGACATCGACAGCATCCCGGGCTTTATCCGCGACGTGGAACAGCGCGGCCGCCTGCCGCTGGCCAACGGCCACCACGAGGTGGATTTTCCGCTGCACGGCGGCATGAATTTCCACAGCGACAACCTGCCGCTGCACGAAAACGGCATGCGCATCCGTGCCTTCGCCGGTGAACGCCTGCTGCACAGCAAAACCTATTACTCGATCGGCGGCGGTTTCATCGTCGACGAAGAACACTTCGGCCAGTCCGCCGAGGGCGCCACGCCGGTGCCCTACCCGTTCAAATCAGCGCACGATCTGCAGCAGCATTGCAAAGACACCGGGCTGTCGTTGTCCGGCCTGGTGATGCAGAACGAGCTGGCGCTGCGCAGCAAGGCGGACATCGACGCGCATTTCGCCGACGTCTGGCAGGTGATGAGCGCCGGTATCGAGCGCGGCATCAACACCGAAGGCCTGCTGCCTGGCCCGATGAAAGTGCCGCGCCGCGCCGCCGCGCTGCGACGCATTCTGGTGACCGGCGACAAGAACAATATCGATCCGATGAACGTGGTCGATTGGATCAACATGTTCGCGCTGGCCGTCAACGAAGAGAACGCCGCCGGTGGCCGCGTGGTCACCGCGCCGACCAACGGCGCGTGTGGCATTATCCCTGCGGTACTGGCCTACTACGACAAGTTCATCCGCCCGGTGAACGCCAACTCCTACACACGCTACTTCCTGGCGTCCGGCGTGATTGGCGCGCTGTACAAGATGAACGCCTCGATCTCCGGCGCCGAAGTGGGTTGCCAGGGGGAAGTGGGCGTGGCCTGTTCGATGGCGGCGGCCGGGTTGACCGAGCTGCTCGGCGGCAGCCCGGCGCAGGTGTGCATCGCGGCGGAGATCGCCATGGAGCACCATTTGGGACTGACCTGCGATCCGCTCGCCGGCCAGGTTCAGGTGCCCTGCATCGAACGCAACGCCATTTCCGCCGTTAAGGCGGTCAACGCCGCACGCATGGCGATGCGCCGGACCAGCGAACCGCGGGTTTGTCTGGATAAGGTGATCGAAACCATGTACGAGACCGGCAAAGACATGAACGCCAAATACCGCGAAACCTCACAGGGCGGGCTGGCGATCAAGGTCGTGGCCTGCAACTGATCGCCACGGCGAGGTACTTAAGGCGCCAGCCGGTGTGACTTGGCCGGCGCCGTTTCAATAGCGATCCTTTCCTGCCGCAACGCCGGGCTGAATACCCGCGCGAAGCCCCACAGCCCCGGGACGAGCGCTGTGCCGCAGCCAGCCGTAAAGTTCGGCATTACGCCGGAATCCCATTTTGCGCATGACGCTCATCTTGTGATTGCTGACCGTCTTCACGCTAATGTCCAGCATCCGGGCGATTTGCGTGACTCCCATCTCCCGCGTCATGCAGCGCATGATCTCTTGTTCGCGCAGCGTCAGGCCCCGGTGTTGGCATACGCAGCTCCTGCCACAGCGCAGTCTGCCCGGCCATTTGCTGCGCCGCTCCAGCTCGGCGCTCACCTGATACAGCGCCGAAACCAACGGCATATCGTGGTAGATGACGCCAGCCTCCAGCGAGCAGCGGTTACCGACGGTGCGTTTATGCCGTCCCTCCGGCGTTCGCAACGAGAAATACAGCGTTTTACGCCCCGCGGGCTGCGCCTCAGAGAGGTGACAAAAACAGCTTTGCACGCCGGGAGGAAAATAGCAGAACACCAAATCGGCTTCGTGAACCTGCCGCGCATCCACTAACAGCGTGCGCTTGCCGTAAGTGCTGAAATGCAGCGCCAGGGCCTCTTGCCAACCGGCGCTGAAGTATCGATTCTCATCAAATAGCGCGATTTTTATCATCGTGTTCATCCCTGTTCTCCCGCCGTGTCGGCTTCCCGTTTAACCGCCTGGACGCCCTTCGCCGGCGCCTGGCTGTTGTCGATGCGCAATTCATAAACCATGGTGGCGTTGGGCGGCACCTTCGGCGGGTAGCCGGTTTCACCGTAGGCCAGCGCCGGCGGCACGACCATCGTCAACGAGCCGTGGTTGTGCAGATGACCTATCGCCTCCCGGAACAGCGGCGGGTATTCGGACAGCGGTTGCGACAGCACCTTGCCGCTCAGATCCATATCCTGGATCACCGTGCCGTCGGTCAGCTTCTCTTTCACCACGACATCGACCACCGCCGTTGGCGCCAGCGCGCCCTCCCCGGCGTAATCCACCCGATACCAGAAGCCCATCGCCGACTGCTTTACGCCCTTTTGTTGACTGAACTGCGTCAGGTAATCGTCATCGCGCCGCCGCTGCTGGTTAACGCGTTTCTCACGCGCGGCCACGGCGGCGGCATCCGCCTGCGCCGTCAGCGTATTCAGTTCATCCGGCGGCAGCTGCAAACGCCCCGCCACGCTGTCGATAACGCCCGCCAACAGGCTGTCGCGGTCCACCGATACGCCCCAGCTTTGACGCTCCGCCATCAACCCCTGAATATCCCGCCCCAGCGCACTGCCCGCCGCATAGGACAACCGCTTGCGTTCATCCTTCAACTGCTCCGGCGTCATCTCCCATTGCAGCCGCTTACGCAACGCCAGCAGGTCTTCGCGCGCCTGCTGAGTCGCCTTCTGCTCACCGGCCCGCTTCTGCTCGCTTTCTTCCAACACGGCGCGCAGAGCGTGCAACGCCTCCTGGTGCTCGCGTTGGCGTTGTGCAAGCGTCTGTGCCGATGCCTGCGCGGCAGACTCAAGTTCGGTGACGCGCCGTTCAGCCTGCGCCGCCGTCGTTCTGCTTTTGGCGGTTTCCTGCGTCGCCTGACGCAACAGCGCCTCGGTGCGCTGCGCGTCGGGCGAACCTCGCCAGGCAGCGCCCAGCCCGGCAATCCACTGTTGAAGCGTCGACGAGTCCGGCAACGCTGCGACGGGTGGCGCCGCTTTCTCCGCCCGCAGCGCAGTAAGTTCCTGGCGCAACATCGTCAGTTCCATTCGCTGGCGTGCCAGCTGTTGGTCACGCGTCAATAATTCCTGGCTCAGCGTAAAAGCTTTGGCCGATGAAGCAGGCTGGTGGGTGTCCGGCGGACGCTTTGCCGGCTCACGCTTTTTTTGCCCCGCCTCGCGGTCGGCGGGCGCCGTGTTTTCGCTCTTCGGCGCGGTGTTCTGCCGTTGATACTGCTCGGCAAACTGCAGCAGCGCCGGCACGCCGTCGTCCGCCTGCGCGACGCCGGTGAACAGCAGAGCCGCACAGCCCAGCAGGCGCAGCCTCATTTAACCTGCTCCCCGCGATCCGCCAAGCCGGTCAACACCGCCTGATTCACCCCGGCGCACAGATAGTTGACCTTGTAGCGATACAGCGCATCCACCGTCTCCTGCGTGTCGCCGTTTACCCTGGCGCGCAGGTTGGCGTACTGCGAAGCGCCGCTCATCAGGCTGTCGAAGGCCTGTTTGTAGCGCTGATACTGTTTCTCGTCGATCGTGCGCAATGCACCCAGTTGCTGCTGGCACTGCCGCAGCTGCTCGGCCTCACGCTGCTTGCGCAAAGCCTCTTCTGACGGAGCTTGCACAGCCTGATTTTTGGTGTTCACGGCGGGCTTGCCCGACTTTTGGTTTTGACAGGCGGCGGCGCTCAACGCCAACAGGCACAGCAGGCCCATGCGCAGGGCGCGATTGAGGGGCTTTATCATCATTGCGTTTTTTGTCCTTGTAGACGCTTATTCGTATTCCAACGTAAAGGTGGCCACCGCGCTGAAGGTGCCGCGGCCGATGGACTTCGTTTGGATGGCCTCCGGCTCCCCCTGCACATAGGCCTGCAGCGTGAGCGTGGTGTTGCCGGCATTCAGGCGGAATTTATCGCTGGCGCGATTGAGCGGCAGCGCCTTGCCGGTGCTGTCCTCCAGCCCGATGCCGATCCCCGAGGCCAGGCTGCCGGCATCCAGCGCCAACAGGCCGGGCAGTTTGGCGTTCTCGGTGCCGGTAAACGTAATGGCCACCGTATTGCCCAGGCTGAGATCGCATTCAGTCAGGTGCAACGCGAAGGTTTGGCTGTGGGTGCGGGTGTTCAGGTACAGGTATTTGTCGACGATGGTGCCGAAATCCAGTTGGATGTCCTCATCCCCCGGCTGAATGACGCACGGCTCGGCCACCAGCGTACCGTGAAAGCGCATGTTTTCCGCCGCAGCCGCCGGCTGCGCCATCATGCCGGCCGCCATGACCATGCCTGCCCCCAACAGCGCGCTTCGGCGCCGGTTCGTCTCTGTTGCGCGCATGACGCCACTCCCTTTGGTTGTGCTTGCGCCGATCCGGCGCAAGCGGCGTATTAGTCGTAATAAAGGCGGAAATCGATCGCCGCGCGGTAAGCGCCGGCGCTCAGCGTCGCCGGAGTGCGCACCGGCGTCACCGTATACGTCAGGGTGTTTTGCCCCGGCGTCAGCAAGATCGGTTTGTTGCGCGCGCCGAGGCGGACCGGCAGACCGCGGGCATCCGCCAACTGCAACCCCAATCCGGTGACGCCGGCCACCCTGACCAGACCCGGCGCGTCGTCATCCGTCGGCGCGGAAAACGCGACGGACACCGCAGGCTGGCTGCCGCTCCAGGCCAGAACCCCAGTCCAGGCGTCGCGGTTGCTCGCCGGCGCCCGCAGACAGTCTTTCAGCGTCAGCTCGAAGGCGACCGGCGTGCCGCGATCGCCCGGACGCTGGAAGTGCGCCGTTCCGGTCTCCCCCAGCCAAACCTCCTGACGAGCGGTGGTCATTTCCAGGCTGCAGGCGCTTTCCGTTAACGCGCCGTAGACGTGGAGCGTGCCATTCGCGCCCTCCACGTCCCAGTTGTCCACCGCGCGGGCCGGCGGCATCAGCATCAGCATCGTGCCTGCCGTCAGCGGTACCATCAGCGCGGCCAACACCGTCAGGCCGATAGTGCGTCGCTGATGACGTTCATAGGCCTTTCCCAACAGCATGGGGATCTTTCGTTGCATGATTCGTTCACTCCGCTGTGTTCACTCTGTCTTCCCTGCTTGCGCGCGGATCGTCATTTGGCGACCGGTACGACCTGGCAGGCATTGCCGCCGCAGCGGAAGTTCAACTGCGGCCGACCACCGTAATCGTTGATGTACGCCAGCGACGGGCCGCTACCGAGGCTCGCGGCGGAGACGTTCAGCGGGGCGCTGGCCTTCGGCGCCACCATCAACGGTTCAAAGCCGGCGGCCCCTTTCCCGCCCTTGCCGGCGCTCGCCTCAACGATCGTCACGTAATAAGGGGTCGGGTTGTTCACCACGTACTTGTCGCCCTGCCGGGTCAGCGTCAGCTGCTCCTGCCACGGTGCGGCGTTCTTTTTCGGGGCGAGCGCCGCCGGGCGATAAAACATTTTGATGCGCGTCTGCAACGCTATCTGCAGCGTGTTCGGCTTATTGCTGCGCGGCGGGATCTCGCGCAGATTGAAGTAATACAGCGTCTCCCTGTCCTGCGGCAGCTGACGTGCTGCCGGCAGCGACTGGATCTTCACCTGGCTCGGTTTGCCCGGCTCCACCCGCTGCACCGGCGGCAGCACGGTGAAAGGGTTTTGGATTTTGTTGCCGCGATCGTCTTCGATCCATCCCTGCGCCAGATAAGGCAACTGTTTGTTCTGGTTACTGATGTTGAGACTGACCGTTTTCAGGTCGCCGTCGAAAATCACACGCGTGCGATCCAGCGCAATGGCCGCATGAGCGGGCAGGCTGACCGCGCCGATCGTCAACGCGGCGGCGAGCGGGCCCACAAGGAAAACGGTCTTTCTGGTCATAGTCAGATTCATCATGTCTTCACGGTTCCAGTCGGCCGGGAGCGGACGAGCCCGCCCCGGCGGTTTAGCGGCGGAGCGAGCTCCGCCGGGTGTATGTCAGTTGGCGTCAGCCGCCGGCTTGTTGCCGGCAAGCGGGCGGCAAGGCAGCAGCAACGTGTTCATCAACATTTCGGCCGGCAGCGGCGCCGGCAGCTGGATTTCACACTGCGCCGCGCCGTTCCAGTGCACGCTCATGCGCTCGCCGGGGTTGAGGCCGGACAGGTAAACGCTGCCGCCGTCGTTGATGATGCCGGTCTCCTGTTTGCGGGCATTCAGCACCGTGGCACCGAACGGCGGCTCGCTGCCGTCCGCCAGCTTGACGATCGCCATCGCCTTCTCGCCGGCAATCACCTCGAACTTGCGGTAGCCGATGGCCCCCTCGGTCAACGTGGCCTGCACCACCGAACGCGTCGCCTCGACGTTGTCGCTCAGGCTGTTGAGATCGATGCTGGCCTTATTGCGGTAGTAGCTGTTCACATCCGCCACCACCGCCTTGCCGTAACGGTTGGTCAGCACCGTACTGCCATAGCCACGTACCGGTACACCGGCGACGCCTTCGGTATCGAGCAGCAAGCGCGTGCCGCCCGGCGTATTGACGCGGTGCAGCACCGCTCCTTCCGCCGCCATCGTCAGGCCGCCCTGCGCGCCGATGCCGACGGCGCTGTACCGGCCGGCCTGGTAGCTGGCGTTGGCATTGATCTGCGCCATATCGCCCTGATGGCTGTAATACCCGCTGGCCGTCGCCCCACTGCGCGCGGCGCCTGCGCTGATCTGATAGTTGTTGTGTTCATCAACCCGGTTGTAGTACCCGACCCGATGGGCGTTCTCTTCGCGATCGAGCGTCATGTTGTAACTGAGCGTCCCGGCGCTGCCCCAGGGCAGCGACAGCGACAGGTACATCCCGTCGTCGTTGCGCTCGTTGTAACGGTTGCGATAGGCCGACAGCGAAACGCTGACGTTCTTGAAATCGCCGATATCGAAGTAGCGCGATACCATCAGGTTGTAACGATCGTTCGGCGCCCGATCCCAGTAGGTTTGGTGGCTGTAGTTGAGATAGGTGCTGAGCCCCAGATCGCGGAACTGTTTGTTGAAGGTGATGGTGTACATCTCCTTGCTCTTGCCGCTGCGCCCCCCTTCGTAACGCGCATCGAGGTAGTCCCCCATGCTCATAAAATCTTCCTGGGAGAAGCGGTAACCGGCAAAGGTGACCTGGCTGTCGTATTCATCGAAGTTCTTCGAATAGCTCAGCCGGTACGAACCGCCGGTCAGCGTGCCATCCTGCGGCAAACGCGCACGCGACTGCGTGGCATCGAACGACAGCGCCCCCAGCGCCATCAGATCGCGCCCGATCCCCAGCGACAGCGCGTTATAATCGCCGCCGGCGATGCCCCCACCGTACAACGACCAGCCGTTGCTGATCCCCCAGGAGAACTCGCCGGTGCCAAACATCGGCCCGCGCAGATGGTGCCCCCACTCCGACGGTTTGCCCGTCGCCAGCTTGTAACGCACCGTACCCGGGCGCGTCAGATAAGGGATGTTGGCGGTGTTCATCTTGAACTCCTGCACGCTGCCGTCTTGCTCTTCGACGCGCACGTCCAGCTCGCCGGAAACGGCGTCATTGATGTCCTGAATGCGGAACGGCCCCGCCGCCACCTGCGTTTCATACAGCACGCGCCCCTGCTGGCTGACCACCACCTTAGCGTTGGTTTTCGCCACGCCGGTCACTTCCGGCGCATAGCCGCGCAGGTTGGGCGGCAACATGCTGTCGTCGGATCGCAGACTGACACCGGTAAAGCGCAGACTGTCGAAAATGTCGGAGTTCAGGTAATCCTCACCCATCGTCAACCGCGAACGCAGCGCCGGGATCGCCCGGTAGGCGTAATAGCGGCTCCAGTCGAACTGTTTATCGGTAGGCTGAGAAGAACCGGTCTGATGGTTGAGGTTGGCCTGCCAGTCGGCGCGCAGACGCCAGGCGCCCAGGTTGGCGCCGCCGGTGCCGTTGCCGCTCAGGCTGTAACTGCTGCCGCCTTTCTGGTGTTTTTGCGTTTGGGCGTTAACGTTATAGTCAAACAGCAGCCCAGGAATACCGTCATCCCAGCGCGAAGGCGGGTCCCAGTTTTCCGAGCTGTATTCCAGATAGGCCTGAGGAATGTTGAGATACAACGAGGAGCTGGCAAGATCGCCGCGGGCTTCCATCCCCGCCAGACTCGAGGCGTCAAGGCAACGGCCGCCGTGCGTCCAGTTCAGCGTGCTTAACAGTTTTTCTTTCAGCCCCAGTTGGTTGACCAATTCCGGCGAAAGACAGGCTTCGCTGCCTTTAGGATCGTTCTCAGGTGCCAAAAACGTCACCGGCTGTTCCGGCAGGTCGTTCTTATTGACGTGCACCACCATGGTATAAACGCCCGGCATGATGTAGCCGCTGCGCGTAAATTGGCTCAGATCGATATTTTTACGATCGTTGATGTCTAATACGTCAGTATTGAATTGAATAACGTCGGCGGCATAGACCAACGCGATCGGATTTCCCAGAGAAAGGGCAACACAGAGCCCCAAAGCTTGAAGACGAAATAACTTCCCTGCCGGTGAAAGCATAATAAAAGTCCTTTCAATAACGAATTAACCGTCAGTACGAGAAAAAATCAAAAATAATCCAGCTTAAAACGCACTGTGGAAAAATACGCTCCCGCCTTCAACGGCTGATGATTCGGCATCAACGTCATGGAATAATTCAGCACTCTATTTCCCGGTATTATTCCTTCCATCGGTAAGGGTTTCCCTGGAATAACCGGCGTGCCGTTGCTGTCTTTTATCTTCAATGCGACGCCGCGCGCCTCGCCCTGTACGCCAAACAGAGCGCCTTCCGCATAACCATCAAACGTGACCTGAAAGAATTTCCAATCAGGTTTGTTTTCCGGCCGTTCCAAAATGCAGTTGACCAATTCAATACTGAAAGGTTTGGTCATCCCCTGGCCGTCACGAATGATCTGCCCGAGAGGAAGAGTGTCCATATCGATCGTCTGATCGCGGCTGCCGGCGGCAATGGCGCAGGCGGTGTCGATAATGGCGCCGTGCATGTTGACTTTGCCCCACCCCTGCGCGGCGGAAGTTGCATAGCCGGGCGCAAACGCCAACGACGCCAAAAGAACGGCACCCGCTCGATTCCTTGGTAAAAACATCGCGACATTCCTTTGACAGGGAGATTCACCAGGCATGTGGCGAGCCCCATGCCTGGTTGATTAAGCCTTCGGACTCACTTACTGATAAGCCAGGGTGAAATCGGCTACGGCGGTGAAGTCGCCCGGAACGATGGCGGCGGAAGCGCCTTCGCCCTGCAGGTAGGCGGCGAAATGCAGGGTGTTGTTGCCGGTGTTCAGAGTCTGCGCGGTAGTCGCTTCACCCAGTTTGATCGGCTGGCCGTTGTAAGAGATAGCTACGCCGGCGCCGCTGGCGGTGCCCGCGATGCCCAGCAGATCCTTATCGGTAGACGATGCTACGCCGCTAAAGGTGGTTTTAACGGTTTTCAGGGTGGTGATGTCGCACTGCTCCAGCTTGATTTCAAACGGACGCGGGTTGGATTTGCCGCCGTTTTTCAACGCCACGTTGGACACCTGGCCCAGATCTACGGTCTGATCGATCGACTCAGGCGCAATAGAGCATGGCGCATCAATAATAGAGCCCGTGAAGGTGACCTTACCGTGTCCCTGATCGGCTGCCTGTGCAAAAGAACTTGCGCCAAATGCAATCACTGCAGCCATCATGATTTTGTTAAGTTTCATAGAACCTATATTCCTTATAAGAAAAAATGCATATTCCAATCAAGAAAAAGAGCCACAGGAAACCTGCTCGCGCTTATATGTGCGCAGCCCTAATTCTTTAGCATCTTGCTAGTTGGTTAACTGCCAAACCCCAAAGGCACCGACAATAAAAAAGTCGATAACGGCAAGTCTGCAGCGGCCCGCCCATTAATGAATTCGCCCTATAAAAATAAACGAAATCACAACGAGCAGGGGCCAATACTTTCTAATCCGCCCTTCTTGTTCGGCGATGAATATTCTGGCAAATGCCTCTCAGCAAAAAAAGGCTTTTTTTGATCAAGGCGAACATTCGCAATTTATTTCCTAATTGAAGTTAATTTACTGTTATTTTTAGGCTCATAGATCGTAAAAAATACTTTTATAGAGCAATATCCTGTTTTTGCGAGATTCACAAGTAATCAGATCGCAAAGTGGCGCTTTGTGAATATAATAAACCAAAATTTTAGGTTTCTGCGTGACGCCACCCCTGCCTGAACATAGGTAAAAACGGGGCGGGCAACGCCTTTTTTTTCAATCCTGATAAATAGATAGGAATTTTCTTTGTTCGCGTTTTACCTCGTTGTTGGTAGGCGGCGAATGTTTGTTTTTTCTTAGGAATACGGCAATCGGAATACAGAGGAAGTGCTATGGAAGCGTTATCTCCGAAACAAAAGGAAATACGGCAATTGCAGCACGATCTGCTGCAAACATTATTCGCGCAATCGCCCCGTCAATGTCCCGTCGCCGGGCCGCCGCCACAGCAGCAGTGGCTCTCGACGCGGCAACTGGCCAATGCCGTCAACGTCGGTGTTTACCGGGCTCGACGGCTGTTATTGGATCTTGTCGCCCGACAAGAAGTGATTGTGACGGACGGCTCCATCAACAACTCGTTGAGGTGGTATCCCACCGCGTTGCTGGACGGTGGTGATAACAACGGCATACCCAACAAAGATGCATCTCACTCTCCTTTAACGGAATAAATAGGGCCAGCCGGCCTGATTGGCAATATTTCATTGCGGAGTAACGCCGCACACCATTTATATATATCGGGATATTATCGTGAGAAAAACAGCCCTGCTATTTTTACGTTGCTGCCTGGCACTCTCTTTCTTCCTGCTGCTTGGCAACGCCAACGCATTTACCTGCCGCACGTCCGATGGCGGACTGATTCCACCCGGGGGCTCGACCACGCCGGTTGACGTCCGGGTTCGCATCGGGCCGCAGCTTTCTTATGGCAAAAACGAAATCGTCAACGTCAGCCAGGTCACCTGTAAAAACGACGTCGCGAGCTGGTATGACTATCTCAAAACCGACAGTCCGGCGCTGTCGATGAACAGTGCGATTTTTGGCGCCATCGGCAGCGGTACCACCATCAACGGCAGCGACTATAACTCCCCGGTGCCTGCCGGCATCAGCGTACTCAGCCTCACCGGCTTGCAGACCCAGTCTGTCGCCATCCGGGTCTATATCGTGTTGAACCGTTTCCCAACGCCGGACATCAAGGTGAACAAGGGCGACGTCATCGGCCAAATCAACTTTATTCAGACCAACGATCAGCCGGGTTGTCCGCAGTGCGGCGTTTATCGCTGGCGCCTGATCGCCGACAACGACGCCTACTTCGTCACCACCAGTTGCACCATTAACAACGGCCAGCAGATTAATGTCGACTTCGGCCAGATCCGTCAGGACTTTCTGACTCAAAGCGCCAGCGATGCCCAGATCAAACAGGACAAAGCGCTCAGCTACCAATGCGACGACCAGAGTGCGACGCAGGATATTCTGATCCGCATGGTCAGCGACGCCAGCGGCTTCTCCAGCGATTTTATCAAGACCACCAATCCTAACGTCGGCGTGGCGATGGTGTATAACGGCGCGGTGGTGAAACCCAACAATGCCTTCAGAACACGCATCGTCAACGGTCTGGGTAACGATACCGTGACCTTTGTGCCGGTGAAGAACAATGTCCCTTACACCAGCATCGCCACCGGTCCGCTGTCGGGCTCGGCCACGCTGATCTTCAGCGCACCTTGAGACGGGAGCCAGAATGAACATGACGATAAAAACGGGCTGCGCCCTGCTGTTGGCGCTGGAATTGATTAGCTCGGCCGCTCAGGCCGCCGATCAGGGCACCAAAGTCAACATCACCGCCACCGTAGTGGCGCCTCCGCCTTGCGTGATCAACGACGGGCGCACCATCGATATCGACTTCGGCAAGGTCGGCATCAAGCGCATCGACGGCAACCGCTATATGCAACGCATCGATTACAGCATCAAATGCGAGTTTCTGGATAACAGCCGCCAGCTGAAAATGAAGATCATGGGCGGCGCGGCGGCCTTCGACGGCAGCGTGTTAACCAGCAGCGTCAATGGATTGGGCATCAAGCTGTTGGCCAACGGCAAGGCCTTCGCCATCAATACGCCGCTGGACATCGACTACGCCAATCCGCCGACGCTTGATGCGGTGCCGGTAAAAAACAGCGCCGTCACCCTGGCGGAAGGCGATTTCACCAGCGGCGCCACCATGCTGGTGGACTACTTTTAATCACCGCGCCGCAGAAACTCGCGAAAAAAAGCCGCAACGTCTCCGTTGCGGCTTGGTCGAGGATGGTGCGCCCGGGGCGCTCCTTACATCAGGCTATTCAGCCGAAGATCCCGCCGAACCACTGGCTCAGCTTCATCATCACCATATCCCAGATGCGGCTGAAGAAGTTGCCCTCTTTCACCTCTTGCATCACCACCAGCGGGTGCTGTTCGATGGTTTTGCCGTCCAGCTGGAAATCGATGGTGCCGACCACCTGGTTTTTCGCCAGCGGCGCTTCCAGCGTCGGTTGGGTCAGCTTGTAGCTGGCCTTCAGGTTTTTCATCTGCCCTTTCGGAATGGTGACCGAGGCGTCTTTCGCCACGCCAAGCGGCACTTCGCTGACGTCGCCGAACCACACTTTCTGGGTGACGAACGGTTTATCGGCCTTGATCGGCGTCGCGGTTTCATAGAAGCGGAAGCCCCAGGTCAGCAGCTTTTCGCTTTCGCTAAAGCGCACGCGATCGCTCGGCGCGCCTAAAACCACCGAGATCAGACGCATCGGTCCGTCGGTAGCGGACGCCACCAGGTTGTGGCCGGCGCCGCTGGTGTAACCGGTCTTGATACCGTCGACGTTCAGGTTGCTGCTCCACAGCAGACGGTTGCGGTTAATCTGGCGGATCTTGTTGAAGGTGAACTCTTTCTCTTTATGCAGCGCGTATTCGTCCGGCACGTCGCGGATCAGCGCCTGACTCAACAGCGCCATGTCACGCGCGGTGCTGTACTGCCCTTCCGCATCCAGGCCGTGCACCGTCAGGAAGTGGGTATTCTGCAGGCCCAGGGATTTGGCATAGTTGTTCATCAGGCCAACGAACGAATCCTGGCTGCCCGCCACGTAGTCTGCCAGCGCGATGCTGGCATCGTTACCCGACTGGATCACGATGCCCTTATTCAGTTCCAGCACCGGCACCTGATCGCCCGGCTTGATGAACATCAGCGAAGAGCCGCGCAGCGCCGGGTTACCGGGCGCCCAGGCGTCTTTGCCGACGGTGACCATGTCTTCCGGCTTGATCTTGCCGGCCTTGATCGCCTGGCCGATCACGTAGCTGGACATGATCTTGGTCAGGCTGGCGGGATCGAGACGGGTGTCGGCATTGCCTTCGGTCAGCACCTTGCCGCTGTTGTAATCCATCAGAATGTAGGCCTTGGCGTCTACCTGCGGCGGCGCCGGCGGCTCAGCCGCGTGCACGGCCGGGGCAGCCAGCAACAGGATGCCTACGCTGAAGGTCAGTTTTTTCAGGGAAGTGGATAAGTTTTTTTTCATCATGACGTCGCCAGAGTGTCCATTCAAACCATTGAAATAGCGTTAACTTTCAAACATGTTCACGTTTTAAGCCAACCAGCGAGAGTGGCCCGGTGCGCGCATGCCGGCCGCAACCCCCTGCGGCGCCCATAGCGGGTAACACAACGCACCGAAAATGCCCTTGCTGTGAGTTTATGTGATTTATCTTATTTTTGCAGGGTTTAGCGTGAATTTTCAGCATTTTTACATAACTGTACGCAGCCCCCCACTTATCGTTCAAAAAAGCATCGAGGCGCGCATTTTTACACCCACCCACGGCTAAACGGCCAAGCATCTGCACCGCTAAACATCTGCGCTTCCATACGTCCAAAAAAGATTAATATATTCCATAATGGCATATAGAACCGTTATTTGTTCTTTTTAAAGCGCTTATCCTCAGCGCTATCATCCGCACAACGACTTTTATACCGAATAATCCTGGAGATGAGTCATGGCGATCCCCCATTCCGTCATCGAGATGATTGGCAATACCCCGATGATGGAACTGACCCAGTTTGATACCGGCCCGTGCCGGCTGTTCGTCAAGCTGGAGAACCAAAACCCCGGCGGTTCGATCAAAGACCGCGTCGCGCTGTCGATGATCGAGCAGGCCGAGCGCGACGGCAAACTGCAGCCGGGCGGCACCATCATCGAAGCCACCGCCGGCAATACCGGCCTGGGGTTGGCGCTGGTGGCGGCGCTGAAAGGCTATAAGCTGCTGCTGGTGGTGCCGGACAAGATGAGCCGCGAAAAGATCTTCCACCTGCGCGCACTGGGCGTGGAAGTGCTGCTGACCCGTTCGGACGTCGGCAAAGGGCATCCGGCTTACTATCAGGATTACGCCAAACGCCTCGCTGGAGAGATCCCCGGCGCCTTTTATATCGATCAGTTCAACAACCCGGCCAATCCGGCGGCCCATACGACCACCACCGCGCCCGAACTGTGGCAGCAGATGGAGCATGACGTGGACGCTATCGTCGTCGGTGTCGGCTCCGGCGGCACGCTGGGCGGGCTGAGCCACTATTTCGCCGACGTTTCGCCGCAGACGGAATTTGTGCTCGCCGACCCTGCCGGCTCTATCTTGGCGGACTATCTCGACAACGGCCACATCGGCGAAGCGGGCAGTTGGTTAGTTGAGGGCATCGGCGAAGACTTCGTCCCACCGCTCAGCGACTTTGACCAGGTCCGCAACGCTTACCGCATCGGCGACGCGGAGGCCTTCACCACCGCGCGCGATCTGCTGCGCAAGGAAGGCGTGCTGGCGGGATCGTCCACCGGCACCCTGCTGGCCGCCGCTCTGCGTTACTGCCGCGCGCAAACCGAACCCAAGCGGGTCGTGACCTTCGTTTGCGACAGCGGCAACAAATACCTGTCTAAAATGTATAACGACCACTGGATGCTGGAGCAGGGCCTGCTGAGCAAACCGCAGCACGGCGATCTGCGCGATCTGATCGCCTATCGCCACGACGAAGGCGCCGCCGTTTCCGCCGCGCCGGACGACACGCTGGCGATCGTGCACGCCCGCATGCGGCTGTACGACATCTCGCAGCTACCGGTGCTGGAAGGCGATCGGGTCGTCGGATTGATCGATGAGTGGGATCTGCTGAACGCCGTCCAGGCCGACGCCGCCCACTTCAGCCTGCCGGCCGGCAGCGCGATGACCAAGCAGGTCCAGACGCTGCAAAAGGAAGCCGGCTACGAGGAATTACAGGCCACCTTCAACCATGGCCACGTCGCGGTGGTGCTCGACGGCGAGCGCTTCCTCGGCCTGATTACCCGCACAGACGTGCTTAACGCCTGGCGCCAAAAATTACGTTAATAAGGACCCATTATGGCCAAGTTTGATACGTTGACCGTTCACGCCGGTTACACCCCGGACGCGACCGGCGCAGTGATGCCGGCGATTTACGCCACCTCCACCTACGCCCAACCGGCACCGGGCGAGCATACCGGCTACGAATACTCCCGCAGCGCCAACCCGACGCGCACCGCGCTGGAAAGCGCCATCGCCGAACTGGAAGGCGGCAGCCGCGGCTACGCCTTCGCCTCCGGTCTGGCGGCCTGCTCCACGGTGCTGGAGCTGCTCGATAAAGACAGCCACCTGATCGCGGTAGACGACCTGTACGGCGGCACCTATCGCCTGCTGGAAAAAGTGCGCAGCCGCACCGCCGGCCTGCGCGTGACTTACGTGTCGCCGGCGGATCTCGCCGGGCTGGAACAGGCGATCGAACCGGATACCAAAATGATCTGGGTCGAAACGCCGACCAACCCGCTGCTCAAGCTGGCGGATCTGAGCGCCATCGCCGCGATCGCCAAAAAGCATCAGCTCATCAGCGTGGCGGACAACACCTTCGCCTCGCCGTATCTGCAACGTCCGCTGGATCTGGGCTTTGACGTGGTGGTGCACTCCGCCACCAAATACCTCAACGGCCACTCCGACGTGGTGGCGGGCGTCGCGGCGGTGGGGGATAACCCGGCGCTGGCGGAGCAGCTCGGCTTCCTGCAAAACGCGGTCGGCGGCATTCTCGATCCGTTTAGCAGCTTCCTGACGCTGCGCGGCATTCGCACCCTGGCCCTGCGCATGCAGCGCCACAGCGACAGCGCGCTGCGCATCGCCCAGTGGCTGGAGAGCCAGCCGCAGGTGGAAAACGTCTATTACCCTGGCCTGCCGAGCCATCCGCAGCATGAGCTGGCGGCACGCCAGATGACGCGCTTCGGCGGCATGATCTCGGTACGGCTGAAAGGCGACGACGCCTATGCGCGTCGGGTCATCCAGCGTTCGCGCCTGTTCACCCTGGCGGAAAGCCTGGGCGGCGTGGAAAGCCTGATTAGCCAGCCGTTCAGCATGACGCACGCCTCCATTCCGCTGGAACAGCGCCTGGCAACCGGCATCACGCCGCAGCTGGTGCGCCTGTCGGTAGGGATTGAGGATGTGAAAGATCTGATCGCCGATCTGCAGCAGGCGCTGGCGGAATAATCGCCTGAATCAATCGTCATCAGCCCGGCCGGCGCGCCGGGCTTTTTTGTGCCTGATGTTCAGACGCCGATGACGTCCCGATAAAAGCGCTGTGCCACATCGGGGTGGGAACGAATGCGGCCTTTCAGGTAGTTATACCCCACGTCGCGCAGCAGCGGGTTGAGCGGATCGCTGGCCGGGCCCCGAGCCTGCGCCGCCAACGGCGGCGGCAGTTGATACAGCGGCACCACCGCGTCCAGCCGTGCGCCGAGGAAGAACGCGATCGACAACCTGTCGCGCCCCGCCGGCGGCGTCTCCACCCGGTGCACCGTGGCGCGCAGATAGCCGTTGGTCGCCAGCTCCAGCAGCTCGCCGATGTTCACCACGAAAGTGTCTTCACGCGGCCGCGCGTCTATCCACCGCCCTTCGCTCACCTCCACCTGCAGCCCTTTTTGCGCGTCCTGCAGCAGGAAGCTGAGAAACCCGGAGTCCTTGTGTGCGCCAACGCCCTGTGCGCTGCCGGTAGCCTCCCGCCCCGGATAGCGGATCAGTTTGATGTGCTCGTTGGGCTTCTCGCCGTACAAGCGATCGAACGCCTGCTCCGGCAGCGACAGCGCCAAAGCGAAAGCGCGCAGCAGCCGCAGCGACATGGCGGTCATCGCCTGTTGCCACTGCAGCAGCAGCGGTTTCAACGTCGGTAGCGCTGCCGGCCACTGGTTTGGCCCCTGCAGGCGCGCCCAGCGTGGCGTGTCGTCAGACAACGTCAGCGCCGGGCGTTCGGCGCCGATATCGAACTGCTCGCGCCAGTCAGGCTGCCCGCGCGTGAGCTCCGCCGCCGCCCGGTTGTAACCGCGAAAATGCGGCGAATGCACCATCTGCACCGCCAGCTTGTCGGCTTCCGGCAGGGCGAAAAATTGCCGCGCGGCGTGCTGCAGTCGCGCATTCAACACGCCGTCTACGCCGTGCCCACGCAGATAGAAAAAACCGACATCGCGGGCCGCCGCGCGCAAATCGTCGAGAAAGGCGCGCCGCTGGCGCGCATCACCGTCAAGCTGCGAAAGATCCAGCAGCGGCAGCGTCTTCAGCGTCGTCAGATGCGTCATCATGCGGTTCCTCTTCTTCCCCGATCACGATCGGGCTGCCATACAGACGAATAATCAACATTGTCACTCCCCAGCGGGTAGCTGCATTTGCCCCATAGTTATCACCGCGCTCGCCGGAGCGGCCAATATTGTTGCGTTCTAAGTTATGCAAACGTTCAACAAACTGTCGCAAAACCGTCATCAATGTTTCTTATGCTCTGCGCAATTTCGCCGACGCCGCTGGCTGGCGATGGGCGCTATCCGCTATCCTGTAAACGACCTCATACCCTGCCTGCCGGAGAAATACTGATGGATTTAGCCTTATTCGACCTGGATGAAACCCTGATTGACGATGACAGCGCCAGCCTGTGGATCCGCTGGCTGGTCGGCCAGGGCTTCGCGCCGGCGGAGCTGGAACTGCAGGAGCAGCAGCTGATGCAGCTCTATTATCAGGGCAAGCTGTCGATGGAGGACTACATGCAGGCCACGCTGGCGCCGCTGACCGGCCTGAGCGTGCAAACCGTGGCCGGCTGGGTGCAACGCTACATTCGCCGCGATATCCTGCCGCGCGTCTATCCCGCCGCCCGTGAGCGCCTGCAGTGGCACCGCGAACGCGGCGACTGCATCCTGGTGATCTCCGCCACCGGCGAGCACCTGGTGGCGCCGATCGCCGAACAGCTCGGCGCCGACGATGCGCTGGCGATCGGCGTGGAAATCAGCGACGGTCGCTTCACCGGCCACACCTACGGCACCATGACCTACCAACAGGGCAAGGTGATCCGCCTGCAGCACTGGCTTGCGCAGCATCCGCACCTAAAGTTCGAGCACAGCCACGGCTACAGTGACTCCCTCAACGACAAGGCGATGCTGCAATTCGTCGACAGCGCCACGGTGATCAACCCCGACAGCGAGTTGAGCGCGCTAGCGGCGGAGCACGGCTGGGAAGTGTGCCGCTGGGAGCGTTGATCGGCAGACAAAAAATGCCCTGCGGTGTGACAAAAAGCGCATTGTGGCGTAGGTATTAAGGGTCTTTAATCCGCTAACGGAGTTATCCCATGCTGACCATTTGGGGTCGTGAGAATTCGAACAACGTCAGGAAGGTGCTGTGGTGCGCCGCCGAACTGGGGCTGAGCTATACCCACATCAACGCCGGCGGCGCGTTCGGCAAGGTCAACGAAGAGAGTTACCGCGCGTTGAACCCGAACGGCCTGGTGCCGCTGCTGCAGGACGATGACTTCGTGCTGTGGGAGTCCAACACCATCGTGCGCTACCTGGCGGCGAAATTCGGCGACGCGACGTTCTATCCGCAAGATCTGCAGGCGCGCGCCGCCGCCGAGAAATGGATGGACTGGACCACCTCAACCATCGTTCCGGCCTTCACCATCGTCTTTTGGGGCCTGATCCGCACCGCGCCGGAGCTGCGCGACATGGCGAAAATAGAAGCGGCGATCGCCACGCTGGAAAAACACTTCGATATCATTGAACAGACGTTGGCGCACCAGCCTTACCTCTCCGGCGACGCGTTCGGCTTCGGCGATATCCCGCTCGGCAGCTTCGCCTACGGCTGGTTCGAGATGCCGATCGCCCGCCGCCCACGGCCGAACATGGAGCGCTGGTATCAGCAACTGCGCGCTCGCCCGGCCTATCAGCGCGGCGTGATGAGCGAGCTCACCTGATGCGTGCGGGGCGTTACGACGCCCCGACCTTCAGCAGCTTGCCGTCCCGTTCGTCCGTCAACAGATACAGGTAGCCATCCGGCCCGCTGCGCACCTCACGAATGCGTTCGCCGCGATCGCCCAGCAGCCGCTCTTCCGCCACCACTTTGTCACCCTCCAGCGTCAGGCGAATCAGTTCCTTTTGCGCCAGCGCGCCGATGAACAGCGAGTGACGCCAGGCAGGGAAGCGCTGCCCGTCATAGAACGCCATGCCGCTGAGGCCGGGCGAGACTCGCCAATAGTGCAGCGGTTGTTCGGTGCCGGGCACCCGCTCTCCTTTCGCCTCCGGGATCGGCTGGCCGGAATAGTTGATGCCGTAGGTGGCCAGCGGCCAGCCGTAGTTTTTACCCGGCAGCGGGATGTTGAGCTCATCGCCGCCGCGCGGGCCGTGCTCGTGTTCCCAGATCGCGCCGCTCCGCGGGTTCAATGCCAGCCCTTGCGGATTGCGGTGGCCGTAAGACCAGACCTCCGGGCGTTTACCTGCCTGGCCGACCCAGGGATTATCTGGTGGTATCGCGCCCTCGGCGGTCAGCCGCACCAGCTTGCCCTGCAGTTTGTCGGTTTCCTGCGCCGTCGGCCGCTGGTTGTTTTCACCCAGCGCGATAAACAGGTAGCCTTGCCTGTCGAACGCCAGCTTGCCGCCGAAGTGATTGCCGACCGACAGCTTGGGCTGCTGACGGAAGATCACCTTAAAGTTCTCCAGCCGCGCGCCATCGTCGCTCAGGCGGCCATAGCCGACCGCCGTGCCGGCTTTGCCGCCCTCGCCCGGTTCGGCGAAGCTGAGGTATACCCGGCGGCTGGCGGCGAAGTCGGGGGCCGGCAACACCTCCAGCAGGCCGCCCTGCCCCTCGGCGTAGACCTGCGGCACGCCGGCGATCGGTGCCGACAGGCCTTTGCCCGGCTGCCACAGCCGCAGCCGGCCGGGCCGTTCGGTGATAAGCAGGCCTTGATCCGCCGGCAAGAAGGCCAGCGACCAGGGGTGTTCCAGGCCATCCTGCAGTTGGCTGACCGTCGGCGCGGCGTGCAGCAGGCCGCTGCACAGCAGCAAACCGGCCAGCAGAGTCAATCGGGGCATGGTGTCCTCCTGGGGTGAAATGACCCGTTTAGTGTAGCCCACTCAGCGGATGTGGTCGTTTGCATTACATTTCAATAGGTTGCCTTTTGGCCGTAGTGTGCTTAAGTTAACGCATCACCCAGGAGGAAAAATGGACATTACCGTTACCGACGCGATTGACGAACAAACCCTCGATGCGATCAGGCAAGGGCTGCGCGCTTACAACCTGCCGCATATCGACGCCAGCCACCGCAAGCCGCTCAGCGTCTATGCGCGCGACGAAGCCGGTACGGTGATCGGCGGCCTGACCGCCGAAACCTGGGGCAACTGGCTGAGCGTCGAGTGGCTGTGGGTGGCGGATACCCAGCGCGGCAGCGGCCTCGGCGGCCGGTTGATGCGCGCCGCCGAACGCGAGGCGCAGGCGCGCGGCTGCCGCTACGCTCGCCTGGATACCTTCAGCTTCCAGGCGCGGCCGTTCTACGAAAAACTCGGCTATCAGTTGCAAATGACGCTGAAAGATTATCCGGTGGAACATGAGTGTTATTTTCTCACCAAAACCCTGACTGATTAATGGATGGACGGATGGACAGCAAAAGCATGGTGGTGAACTGTGTGGCGTACAAAGCCGGCCAACGGCTGGGCGAAGTGACCATCGACGATATCAGCGAGGTGGTCAAACAGCCGGACACCTTCGTCTGGCTGGGGCTGCGGCAGCCGGAGCCGGCGTTTATGCGCAAGGTGCAGGAGGAGTTTGGCCTGCACGATCTGGCGATCGAAGACGCGCTGTGCGCGCATCAGCGGCCGAAGCTGGAAACCTACGGCGACTCGCTGTTCATCGTGGTGAAAACCGCGCAGTGGGGCGAACACGACGAAATCGAATACGGCGAAACCCACTTCTTCGTCGGCAAAAACTTTCTGGTGACGGTGCGCCACGGCGCCTCGCCCAGCTACGCGCCGATCCGCGCCAAGGCGGAAGAGAACCACAAGCAGATGTGCCACGGGCCGGGCTTTGCCCTCTATTCGGTGTTGGACTTCGTGGTGGATAACTACCGCAGCGTGGTGACGCGCTTCGAGAGCACCATCGAGAACATCGAAGCCAACATGTTCCAGTCGGAGTTCGATCAGGCGGCGATCGAGAACGTCTATACCCTGCGCCGCCACCTGTTGGCGCTGCGCAACGCCGCGCTGCCGATGGATGAAATCTGCAATCAGCTGATCCGCCTGCACGAAGAGGTGATCCCGAAGGAGCTGCGCGCCTACGTGCGCGACGTGCAGGATCACGCGCATCAGGTGGTCAGCAACATCGACGACATGCGCGAAATGCTGACCAACGCCATGCACGTCAACCTGGCGCTGGTGACGGTCAAACAGAACGAAGTGGTGAAACGGCTGGCGGGCTGGGGGGCGATTTTGGCCATCCCGACGGTGGTCTTCAGCCTGTATGGCATGAACTTCGCCGACATGCCGGAACTGAAATTCCCGTGGGCCTATCACGCCACGCTGGGAGTGACCGCCGTCGGCTGCATTTTCCTGTATCAGAAGCTGAAGAAATCGGGCTGGCTGTAGCGCCCAAACGGCGGCTTTTCCCGCCGGCAAAGACGCTCTGCGGGGCAGCCGGGTCCACCGACCGCCCCGCCGCTTTAATACAGCATCGGCCGCCGATCGCGATGCACGTGATTGTGGCGGCCAATGTGCTTGTCATCGGCTACGCCGATATCCATCGATGCCAGCACCATGCCTTCACCCTCCAGGCTCTGCGTCAACGGATAACCATCGGCGTCGACGATCACCGATCCGCCGATCCACGCAACGCCGCGCTCCGTTTCGCAGCGATCGCACACCGCGATGAACAGCCGATTGACGGCGGCGTTGGCCTGCGCCTTCACCATCTCCGCCGGCCGTTCACCCTGCGGGCGCGGCGCCAGCGGCCAGTTGACCGGCGCGCACAGCAGTTGAGCGCCGGCCAACGCCGGCAGCCGCACCCACTCAGGGAATTCGAGATCGTAACAGATCATCACCGCCAATCGGCCAAAGCGGGTCTCGACGACCGGCGGTGGCCGATCGCCGGCGGTAAAGATCGTGCTCTCTTCATGCCACAGGTGGGCCTTGCGATAAATCGCCCTCACCCCCTGCGCATCGATCAATGCCGCGCTGTTGGCCACCTCACCCTCGGGCAGGCGCTCGCAGAAACCGGCGACGATCGCCACATCCAGCTCACGCGCCAGTCCCCGCCACAGGCTGAGGCTAGGCCCGTCTTCGGCCTCGGCCAACGCCAGCGCCTCCGCCTTATCGCGCAGCACGTAGCCGCTGTTCACCAACTCCGGCAACACGATGACGTTGGCGCCGTGCTGCGCCGCCCGGCGGATAGCCTGGGCGGACAGCGCCCGATTGTGCTCCGCTTCCCCTACCCGCAACGCTAACTGGCAGCATGCGACGCTGATTTTTTCCTTCACTCCGGTTCTCCTTCCAATAACCCCTCGCAGCGCAACGCCACCCGCCGTTCGGCTTCAAGATCGAGCTTACGGCACATTACGACATAAACGCTCCCGGCCACCAGCAGGCCGATCAGAAAAGCGATATCCGCGCCGCCCAGTAAAACAGCAAAGGGACCGGTGTAAAAGCCCAACGTCATGAACGGCACCATCGCCAGCAGACCGACCGCGTAAGCCGTCAGACCGGAGCCGCCCCAGCGGCCGTAGATCCCCGACGGGTTGAAGATTTCACCTATCGCGTAATGCCCGCCGCGCACCACGTAAAAGTCCATCAGGTTCACCGCCGTCCAGGGCACCAGAAAATACAGCATCAGCAGTACGAAGGTATTGAAGCTGGCGAGATAGCTCGCCGGGATGGCCAACGCCACCGCAAACACCGTCATAGCGACGACGCCAATGCCGGCCATGCGTAATTTCAACGTTGGCGTCACTTTACGGAACGCGTCAATCGCACTGAGGCTGGTCAGCATTGCGCCATAACAGTTGACCGCCATGATACCGACCAGCGAAGGCACAGCGATCAACACGGCCAGCGTGCCGAACCCCGGATAGATGCCATTCCCCACCGCCTGTACGCTGCCGATCGCATCGGGAGCCGGTAAGGCTGAGGCCAGAAACGTGCCCAGCGACATCAGCCAAAGCGCCGATCCGGCCGCCCCCAGATAAGTCCAAAAGATCACGTTGGCCGACGGCGTTTCATGCGGCAAATAGCGCGAGTAGTCGGAGACATACACCGCGTAGCTGATTTGATAACCGGCGGCCGCCGACAGCTGAATCAAAAAAGCCGCCCACGAAAAATGCCCGGCGCCGACGACAGCGTCCATCCGCAGCGACAGCACGGCACCGATCGTCAGCACGCCGAACACCGCCATCATCACATAGGTCAGCCAGCGCTGCACCGCATGCAGCATATCGTGGCCGACGATCGCCAACAGCACGGCCACCGCGATCAGCAACGCATACCAAGGCAGACGGTGGCCCGGCAGCACCGTGTTGATCGCATCGGTCGCGAGAATAACGTTGAACACATTGAAGCCGATGTAAACAAACACCACGGCGGCAAAGGGAACGATGGCCCCACGCAGGCCGAATTGGGCCCGCGACTGGATCATCTGCGGCAGCCCCATGCGCGGCCCCTGATTGGCATGACACGCCATGAAGAACGTGCCGACCCCCACGCCGACGGCAATGGCCAGCATCGAATAAAGCGCGCCCAACCCCAACGCCGGGCCGGTGAAACCGACCACCATCGTCGTCAAAACGAAATTACCGGTAAACCAAAATGGCGCCTGATGCCAAACCTTGCCATGCCGCTCGTGACGGGGCACATAGTCTATCGAGCGCACTTCAATTTTTGGGCGTGACGCCACATTGCGATTGTTCATGTCCCACCTCGTCGTTTCAACGCTCGGTTTGCGGCTGCAGCTGCGCTGCCGAGCGGCTCAACAGGCTGCCCAACACGAAGGCGACGCCGCCGCCCAGCAGACCGCCGTAGATCGGGCTGTTGGCATCGATGCCGTGCCAGATCATCAGCCCCACCACACACAGGCTGCCGGTCAGCATGCTGGCAATCGCGCCGGCGCTGGTGGCGCGCGGCCAGAAGATCGCCCCCACCAACGGGATCAACATGCCCCCCACCAACAGGTTGTAAGCCAGCGTCAGCGCCGCCAGCACGTCGCGCACCACAAACGCCAGCCCCAGCATGACCACGCCCATGAAAAGCGTGGTGAAGCGCCCGGCGGCCAGCCCGCCGGAAGGTTTGCGGCGGATGGCCGGCAATACGTCCTCCAGCGCGATGGTGGAAGACGCCAGCAGGCAGGCGCTGGCGGTAGACATCAGCGCCGCCAACGCCGCGGCGGCCACCAGCCCGCTGACGCCGACCGGCAACACCGCCTGCGCGATAGCGGCGAAGGCGCCGTCGGTGTTGCTGAGCGACGGCAGCACGATCTTGCCGGCCATGCCGATCAGCGCGCCGGTCACGCCGTACAGCACGCAATAGACGCCCGCGCCCAGCCCGGCGAAGCGCGCCACGTTGGCGCTGCGGGCGGTGAACACCCGCTGCCAGATGTCCTGGCCGATCAGAATGCCGAAGAAGTAGATCAGGAAGAACACCAGAATGGTGTCCAGCCCGATCGACGACAGCTGGTAGTAACCGGCGGGCAGCAGGCTGGTGAACGCCTCCCAGCCGCCGGCCTTGACGATGCTCATCGGCATCAGCACCAGCATCATGCCGACGGTCATGATGATGAACTGAATGATGTCGGTCAGCGTCAGCGACCACATGCCCCCCAGCGTTGAATACAGCACCACCAGCCCGCCGCCAAGCAGGATAGACGCGCTGAACGACAGGCCGAACATCACCTGCATCACGCTGCCGATGGCGATGATCGAGGTCACCGCCACCATCAGGTCATACGCCAGCATGATCGCGCCGCTGGTGACCCGCGCGGCCGGGTGATAACGCCGCGACAGCACCTGGCTGACGGTATACAGCTTCAGTTTGAGCAGCGGCTTGGCCAGCGCCAGGCTCAACACCACGATGCCCAGCCCGAGCGCGCCGCACAGCCAGACACCGGAGATGCCGTAGGTGTAGCCGAGCTTGACGCTGCCGATGGTCGACGCGCCGCCGAGCACCACCGCCGACAGCGTGCCCAGATACAGCCCCGGCCCCAGGTTGCGCCCGGCCACCAGATACGCCTCTTTGGAATTGGCGCGGTGAATGCCCATCCATCCCACCGCGCCTATCACCAGAAAGTAAATCACCACAACCAGCAGATCGAGATTCATGGGTACCTCCACTCCGTTGTTATTGTTATCAGGGGGCCCGACGCAACCGCTCCGCCGGTAGGATCAGTACGCCGGCCTCAGCGGGCCGGCAGCACGCACAACATTTCAAACAGCAGGTTGGCGGCCAGCAGCGCCGTGTTACCGGAGCGATCGTAAGGCGGCGACACTTCCACCACATCGCCGCCCACCAGGTTCAGCCCGCGGCAACCGCGCACGATCTCCAGCCCCTGCCAAACCGACAGCCCGCCGACCTCCGGCGTGCCGGTGCCCGGCGCGAAGGCCGGATCCAACCCGTCAATATCGAAGCTGAGGTAAACCGGCGCATCGCCTATCTGTTCGCGGATCTCCGCCATCAGCGGCGTCAGCGACCGATGCCAGCAGGCCTCGGCCGGCACCACGCGGAAGCCTTGACGCCGTGACCAATCGAAGTCATCCGCCGCATAGCCGCTACCGCGCAGGCCAATCTGCACCACCTTTTCGGGCGCCAGCAGCCCCTCCTCAAACGCGCGGCGGAAGGTGGTGCCGTGCGCCAGCTGTTCGCCGAACATCTCCTCATTGGTATCGGAATGCGCATCGACGTGGATCAGCCCGACCGGGCCATGTCGGCGGGCGACGGCGCGCAGCACCGGCAGCGTCAGGGTGTGATCGCCGCCGAGCGTCAACGGCATGCAGCCGTGTGCCAGGATCTCGTGATAAGCCGCCTCGATGCGCTGCACGCTGTCCGCCAGGCTGTAAGGGTTGATGGCGACATCCCCCAGATCGGCCACCTGCAGCCGTTCGAACGGGGCGGAACCGGTGCCCATGTTGTAGGGGCGGATCATCACCGATTCCTGGCGGATCTGGCGCGGGCCATAGCGGGTGCCACTGCGGTTGGAGGTGCCGATATCCAGCGGAATGCCGACAAAGGCGGCGTCCAGACCGTGCGCCTGTTCGGCGGCGGGCAGGCGCATCATGGTGGGAATACCGGCAAAGCGCGGCATGTCGTTACCGCTTTGGGGTTGGTTCAGCATGGCGTATCCTTGTCTTGATCTGCGATGAATTGAAACATTTGAGCAACATTCGCAGACTACCCCGTTGGCCGCCTCGGCTACCATTCCCGCTTTTGCATGTAAACATCGGAAAACGCGATGCAACTAACCTATTGAAGTATTGATTTTTATTTCAAATTCATGCCATAAGGAAGACCATATCTTCAGCGCCGCACCTATTTCTTCGATGTTAAAAATGGGTTAACCGGCCGACGTTCTGCGGAGGGGGCGATGCTCACCAACCTAAGCGATATCGATCTGAAACTGCTGCGGGTGTTCGTCGCGGTGGCGGAAGCCCAGGGCGTCAGCGCCGCACAGGAAGCGCTGTTGATGAACCAATCCACCATCAGCACCCACCTGGCCTCGCTGGAAACCCGGCTGGGTTTTCGCCTGTGTCAACGCGGCCGCTCCGGCTTCCGGCTGACGCCCAAGGGCGAACGCATGCTGATCGCCTGCCGCTCGCTGTTCAACGCCGCCCGCGACTTCACCCGGGTCAGCCAGTCGCTGAACGGCCTGCTGACCGGCGATCTGCAGATCGGTCTGGTGGATAATCTGGTTTCGCTGCCGGGCAATCCGTTCAGTCAGGCCATCCAACACTTCCAACGCCGACATCAGGACGTGCAATTGCAGTGCCGCATCTGTTCGCCGAACGAGATTGAACAAGGGTTGCTGCACCGGCAGCTCGATCTGGGCATCGGCTACTTCGGCCAGCAGCTGGAGGCGTTGCGTTATCAGCCGTGGCTGGAGGAGACGCAGGCGATCTACTGCAGTAGGGATCACCCGCTGTTCGCGGTAGAAGAACCGGGGCGCGAGCAGATTGAAAACGCGCGCTGGGTCAAGCGCGGCTACCTGCTGGCACAGCAGCTGTGCCCGATCGCGCCGCCGCATCTGGCCGCGGTGGCCCACCATATGGAAAGCGTCGCCCATCTGGTGCTGAGCGGCACCTGTCTCGGCTATTTGCCCACCCACTACGCGGCGCGTTGGGTGGAACAGGGGCTGCTTCGGCAGTTGGGCGGTACGGCGCTCTCATACCGCGCCACGCTCAGCCTGGTCAGCCGCCCCGTCCAGCCCGACGAGGCGCTGAACGCGCTGCTGGAGGATTTGGCGCGCGCCGCACGCCCATCACCTCATCGCTGAGAGGCCAGCGCCCGATTCATGGCAAACAGCGTGCCGGTTAAAGACAGGACGAGTAATCCGATGATGGCCCAGGCGAAAGAGGGCGCCCCGCCCTTGTCGAGCAACATGCCGCCGACCGCGCCACCGGCTGCCACGGCGGTATTCCAGCCCGTCGTATACATGGACTGCGCCACGTCGGCCGCGCGACCGGAAAGGCGTGACAATGCCGTCTGCGTGAGGGTGGCGAAACCGCCGAAAGCCAAGCCCCAACAAGCCACGGAGAGATAGACCATCGGGATCATCCGTCCCCCACTCCCCAGCAGCACGGCAGCGAGAGCAAAGATGACGATACTCATCACCGTAAGAGATTGGACTCGCCGATCGACCAGCATCCCGGCGACGCCCAATCCGGCAATCGCGCCCAGCCCGAAGATAAACAGAACGATATCGACCCGCTCGGACAACCCCGACGGCCTGAGAAAAGGCTCCAGGTAGATATACAGAATGTTATGGGCAACGATAAAGGTGAACACCACGAACAGCACGGCGCGGATCCCCCGTTGCAAGAATACGCCGCTCAGAGACGGCCGATGCGCCTTAGCCTGGCCGGGGAAATCCGGCACGATGGCGATGATCCACACCACGAGCACCAGCGCCATCAACGTCATCAGACCAAAGGCGCCCTGCCAGCCGATGGCTCGGCCAAGCAACGTGCCGAGCGGTACGCCAAGCACCAACGCCAAAGTGGCGCCGGCGCCGGAGATCGCAATAGCGCGGCCGCCAAGGTGGGCCGGTGACATGCGCACCGCATAACCGGCCAGCAAGGACCAAACGATACCGCCGAAAACGCCGGCGAAGAAACGCGTCGCCAATGAGACGTGATAATCGTTCGACAGCGCCGTGACGAGGTTAACGATGGCAAAACCGCCGATCGCACTCAAGAGCAAGGGGCGGCGCCGCATGCCCTGCGTCAATGCGGTGAGCGGAATAGCGGCGACCAACGCGCCCACCGCATAGGCGGTGATGAACTGCCCCGCCAGGCTTTCAGATACGTTCAAATCGCCCGCGATCGAAGACAGCACGCCCGCCGGCATGATCTCGGTCAGCAGCGTGATGAAAGCGGCCATTGCCAACGCCAGCAGGCCGCCCAGCGGCAACCGATCGATGCCCTCGGCAGGCGCAGATATCGTCGTTTGATTCATTAATCACTCCCCATTCAAAGATGTTTCCGCCCATCGCGGATGACGTTTGCATCATGCTGCCCACTCGCTGATAAAAGAAAAACAGGCTAAAGTGAACAACACTCATGACATAAAGTTCATCAATAGAATGGAAGCCTATGGAAAGTCTGGGTTCTCTCGACGTTTTCGTGCGGGTCAGTGAAAGCCGCAGTTTCACGGCGGCCGGGCAACAGCTGGGGATCTCCGCCTCGGCGGTCAGCAAGACCATCGCCCGGCTGGAGGAACGGCTCAGCGTGCGCCTGTTTCACCGTTCTACCCGCACGGTCAACCTGACACCGGAAGGGGCCTTGTTTCTGGAAAGGTGCCGACGCATTTTGAGTGAGGTGAAAGAGGCGGAAGCCGAACTGTTGCAAACGCGGGGAACACCTCAGGGCAAGCTGCGCATCAGCCTCCCGTCGCTGGGCACGCTTTTCATGCCAAAACTGGGGGACTTCAAGCGCCGCTATCCTGAGATCGAGCTGGATATTGATTATTCGGATCGGCTGGTTGACGTGATTGAGGAAGGTTTCGATGCCGTTATCCGCAGCGGAACCCCGAGCGATTCACGGCTGGTTGCCCGCCGGCTGGGTACCTGCCGCAAGGTTTTCGTTGGCGCACCGGGTTATTTCAGCAAAGTGGGTATGCCGCGCAAGCCCGAGGATCTGACAAGCCATGCCCGTTTGCATTATCGCTTTCCCAGCACCGGCAAACTGGATGTCTGGCCGCTGGGAGACAAGACGGAGATGATCCCCGAACGGCCGGCCAGCATGGTGACAAATACCCTCGATCCGCAGGTATGCTTCGCCGAACAAGGGCTGGGCATCGCTTATTTGCCGGAGATCGCCGTGCGCAGACAGCTGGAACAGGGCAGCCTGGTGACGGTTTTGGATGACTACGACCGCGAGAACATGGTTTTTCATGTCCTCTGGCCGTCGGGCCGCCACCTGTCAGTCAAAATCAGGCTGTTCGTCGACTTTGTGACGAGCCACCTTTTCCCGCTTTAAACAACATATGCCGCCTTAACTGACCGGCATACGCGCCGGATCGGGATACTGGTACTCAAAACCCAGCTCGTTGCAGATGCGGTTGCCGTCCACCAGCCGCTCATCCTGATCCGCTTCGTCGGCGAACTGCGGCGGCGCCAGGTGCAGCTGTTCGGCCAGCGCAGGATAAAATTCGCGTTTGGCCGGATGATGCGGCGCGCACAGGTTGTACACGTGACCGCCCCTCGGCAGCTTCAGCAGCAGTTGGATGGCGGCGATGACGTCGTCCTGGTGCACCAAATTCACCCCCTGCGACCCGCCCTTCACGTCGAGTTTGCCCGCCAGGAAGCGGCCGGGGTGACGATCGGCGCCCACCAGCCCCGCCAGCCGCAGAATGTCCACCGAGGTGTTCGGCAATTCATGCAGCCAGCGCTCCAGCTCGGCCAACACCCGGCCCGACGGCGAGACCGGCCGCAGCGGCGATTCTTCGCGCAGCGTGCCGGCGGTTTCGCCGTACACCGAGGTGGAACTGGTAAAGATCACCCGCGGCACGCCAAAGGCCATCGCGCTGTCCACCAGCATGCGCACCGCATTGAAATAGTTCTCGCTGCCTTCGACGGTACGGCGAGCGGGCAGCGTCACCACCAGCGCATCCACGCGCAGCAGCGATTCCAGATCGTCCGGATCGCACACCAGCTCCGGCGTCAGCTCCAGTTGATAGCATTCAATGCCGCTCATGCGCGCGGCCTCGACGCCGTCCGGCGTGGTTTTGCTGCCGACCACATCATACCCGCGGCCCATCAGCGATAACGCCAACGGCATGCCCAGCCAACCTAAACCAATAATGGCTACCTTTTTCATCCTCTTCCTCTCCTGAAGATCGCAGCGCCCTGCCCCTAAGGCTACGCCACTGTACACGGCGATACAATCTGCCCGGCTTAAGGTTAGGTAAAGCCGTGTGTGGCTAATAACTCAACCTGTTTCAATAAATTAAATTTATGACGTTAAAAAAGGGTTGCGCGGTGGACAGCGGATAGTTTAGCTTAATTGGCATACGGTTTTTACCGGCTTTTGATTAGAGAAAAACACCATGACACGCGTTCAGTTCAACCACCATCATCACCATCACCCTGACTAGTCTTTCAGGCGATGTGTGCTGGAAGACGGTTTGTTAATCTTCCAGTGGCGCGCAGAACGCAAAAGAGAGCCCTCGGAAGATTTCTTCCGAGGGTTTTTTTTTGGCTCCGGACAGACAGAAAAGAAAGTTTTTTACAATAAATTCATAAAATTACAGATTAAACAGAGGTTACCATGCTGGACAAGACACGTTTACGGATCGCAATGCAGAAGTCGGGCCGCCTGAGCGATGAATCCCAGGAACTGCTGGCACGCTGCGGCATCAAGATCAACCTGCAGCAGCAGCGTCTGATCGCCTTCGCCGAAAACATGCCGATCGATATCCTGCGCGTGCGCGACGACGACATCCCGGGCCTGGTGATGGACGGCGTGGTCGATCTCGGCATCATCGGCGAGAACGTGTTGGAAGAAGAGCTGCTCAGCCGCCGCGCCCAGGGTGAAGACCCGCGTTACTTCACCCTGCGCCGCCTCGATTTCGGCGGCTGCCGCCTGTCGTTGGCCACCCCACTCGACGCCGAATACGCCGGCCCGCAAAGCCTGCAGGACGCCCGCATCGCCACCTCTTATCCGCACCTGCTGAAGCAATACCTCGACAAACAAGGCGTGCGCTTCAAATCTTGCCTGCTGAACGGCTCGGTGGAAGTGGCGCCGCGCGCCGGCCTGGCCGACGCCATCTGCGATCTGGTCTCTACCGGCGCCACGCTGGAGGCCAACGGCCTGCGCGAAGTGGAGGTGATCTACCGCTCCAAAGCTTGCTTGATCCAGCGCGACGGCGAAATGCCTGAAGCCAAACAGCAGCTGATTGACCGCCTGATGACCCGCATTCAGGGCGTGATCCAGGCGCGCGAATCCAAATACATCATGCTGCACGCGCCGAGCGAGAAGCTGGACGAGATCGTCGCGCTGCTGCCGGGCGCCGAACGCCCGACCATTCTGCCGCTGGCCGGCGCGCAGAATCGCGTGGCGATGCACATGGTCAGCAGCGAAACCCTGTTCTGGGAAACCATGGAAAAACTGAAAGCGCTCGGCGCCAGCTCGATTCTGGTGCTGCCGATTGAAAAGATGATGGAGTAACGCCATGTCGACCTTCAACACGCCGATCGATTGGGCAACGTGCAGCGCCGAACGCCAGGCCGAGCTGCTGATGCGCCCGGCAATCGCCGCCTCCGACAGCATCACCCGCACGGTGAGTGAGATCCTCGACAACGTGAAGGCCAATGGCGATCGGGCGCTGCGCGACTACAGCGCCCGTTTCGACAAGGCGGAAGTCTCGGCGCTGCGCGTCAGCGCCGAGCAGATCGCCGCCGCCGCCGCGCGGTTGGGTGATGACATCAAACAGGCGATGGCGGTGGCCGTCGCCAACGTGGAAACCTTCCACAACGCGCAGCGACTGCCGCCGGTGGACGTCGAAACGCAGCCGGGCGTGCGCTGCCAGCAGGTGACCCGCCCAATCGACTCGGTGGGCCTGTATATTCCCGGCGGGTCAGCGCCGCTGTTCTCCACCGTACTGATGCTGGCGACGCCGGCGCGCATCGCCGGTTGCCGCCGGGTGGTGCTGTGCTCACCGCCGCCGATCGCCGATGAGATCCTGTATGCGGCGCAGCTGTGCGGCGTGCAGGAAGTGTTTCAGGTCGGGGGCGCGCAGGCGATCGCCGCCCTGGCGTTCGGCACCGAAAGCGTGCCGCGCGTGGCGAAGATCTTCGGGCCGGGCAACGCCTTCGTGACCGAAGCTAAGCGGCAGGTCAGCCAGCGCCTCGACGGCGCGGCCATCGACATGCCGGCCGGCCCTTCTGAAGTGCTGGTGATCGCCGACGCCGGCGCCACCCCGGCGTTCGTCGCTTCCGATCTGCTGTCGCAGGCCGAACACGGCCCGGATTCGCAGGTGATCCTGCTGACGCCGGACGCGGCGATGGCGCAGGCGGTGGCCGAAGCGGTGGAAAGCCAGCTGGCCGAGCTGCCGCGCGCCGACACCGCACGCCAGGCGCTGGCGAGCAGCCGCCTGATCGTAGCGCGCGATCTGACTGAGTGCGTGGCGATCAGCAACCGCTACGGCCCGGAGCACCTGATTATTCAGACCCGTAATGCGCGCGAACTGGTGGACGGCATCACCAGCGCCGGTTCGGTGTTCCTCGGCGACTGGTCGCCGGAGTCCGCCGGCGATTACGCCTCCGGCACCAACCACGTGCTGCCGACCTACGGCTACACCGCCACCTGCTCCAGCCTCGGGCTGGCCGATTTTCAAAAACGCATGACGGTGCAGGAGCTGACGCCGCAGGGCTTCAGCAACCTGGCCGCCACCATCGAGACGCTGGCTGCCGCCGAGCAGCTGATCGCCCACAAGAACGCCGTGACCCTGCGCGTCGCCGCCCTGAAGGAGCAAGCATGAGCATCGAAAAACTGGCGCGCGCCAACGTTCGCGAGCTGACCCCTTATCAATCGGCGCGCCGCCTCGGCGGTAAGGGCGACGTGTGGCTGAACGCCAACGAATACCCGATCGCGCCCGAGTTCCAGCTGACCGCGCAAACCTTCAACCGCTATCCGGAGTGCCAGCCGGCGCAGGTGATCGAACGCTACGCCGCCTACGCCGGGGTGAAGAAAGAGCAGGTGCTGGTCAGCCGCGGCGCCGATGAAGGCATCGAGCTGCTGATCCGCGCCTTCTGCGAGCCGGGCAAAGACGCCATTCTGTTCTGCCCGCCGACCTACGGCATGTACGCCGTCAGCGCCGAAACCTTCGGCGTGGAGCGCCGCACCGTAGCCGCCAAAGAGGACTGGCAGCTGGATCTGCCGGCCATCGCGGACAGCCTGGACAACGTAAAGCTGATCTACGTCTGCAGCCCGAACAACCCAACCGGTAACCTGATTGACCCGGACTCTCTACGCAGCCTGCTGGAGATGGCCAAAGGCAAAGCGATCGTCGCGGTGGACGAAGCCTATATCGAGTTTTGCCCGCAGGCCTCGGTGGCCGGCTGGCTGAGCGACTATCCGCACCTGGCTATCCTGCGCACGCTGTCGAAGGCCTTTGCGCTGGCCGGCCTGCGCTGCGGCTTTACGCTCGCCAACGAAGATCTGATTGCCCTGCTGCTGAAGGTGATCGCACCTTACCCGCTCTCGACGCCGGTGGCGGATATCGCCGCGCAGGCGCTGAGCGAAGAAGGCATCCGCGCCATGCGTCAGCGCGTCACCGACATCGCCGCCACCCGCAGCTGGCTGCAGCAACAGCTGGAGAAATGCGCCTGCGTCGAGCAGGTTTTCGCCAGCGACAGCAATTACCTGCTGGCCCGCTTCACCGCCTCAAGTAATGTGTTTAAAAGCTTGTGGGATCAGGGCATTATCTTACGAGACCAAAACAAACAGCCCGGATTGTCCGGCTGCCTGCGCATCACCATAGGCACCCGCGACGAATGTCAACGCGTGGTGGACGCCTTGTCCGCCCTGCCCGGCGCCAACCAGACTCGCCAGGAGCCAATGTGAGCCAAAAAATCCTCTTTATCGATCGTGACGGCACGCTGATCGCCGAGCCACCGGAAGATTTCCAGGTCGATCGCCTGGACAAGCTGGCGCTCGAGCCGGACGTGATCCCTTCCCTGCTGGCGCTGCAACAGGCGGGGTATCAGCTGGTGATGATCACCAATCAGGATGGGCTCGGCACCGCCAGTTTCCCGCAGGAAACCTTCGATCCGCCGCACAACCTGATGATGCAGATCCTCAGCTCGCAGGGCATTCAGTTCGCCGATGTGTTGATCTGCCCGCACCTGCCGGCGGACAACTGCGACTGCCGCAAGCCGAAGACCGCGCTGGTGAAGGGTTACCTCGAACCCGGCGTGCTCGATACCGCCCACAGCTACGTGATCGGCGATCGGCCGACCGACGTGCAGCTGGCAGAAAACATGGGCATTCAGGGGCTGCGCTACCAGCGCGGCGTGCTGGGCTGGAAAGAGATCGTGCGCCAGCTGACCCTGCGCGACCGTCATGCGCGGGTTAACCGCGTGACCAAAGAGACGCAGATCGATGTCAACGTCTGGCTGGATCGCGAAGGCGGCAGCAAAATCAAAACCGGCGTCGGCTTCTTCGACCACATGCTGGATCAGATCGCCACCCACGGCGGCTTCCGCATGGAGATCGACGTCAAAGGCGACCTGTATATCGACGATCACCACACCGTAGAGGACACCGGCCTGGCGCTGGGTGAAGCGTTGAACAAGGCACTGGGCGACAAGCGCGGTATTGCCCGCTTCGGCTTCGTGTTACCGATGGACGAATGCCTGGCGCGCTGCGCGCTGGATATCTCCGGCCGCCCGCACCTGGAGTACAAGGCCGAGTTCAACTATCAGCGCGTCGGCGATCTCAGCACTGAAATGGTCGAGCACTTCTTCCGCTCGCTCTCCTACACCATGGGCTGCACGCTGCACCTGAAGACCAAAGGCAAAAACGACCACCACCGGGTCGAGAGCCTGTTCAAAGTGTTTGGCCGCACGCTGCGCCAGGCGATCCGCGTCGAAGGCAATACCCTGCCGAGCTCGAAAGGAGTGCTGTGATGAACGTGGTGATTTTGGATACCGGCTGCGCCAACCTGGCCTCCGTCACCTACGCGGTGCGGCGCCTGGGCTATCAGCCGGAAGTGAGCCGCGATCCGGAGATCGTGCTGCGCGCCGACAAGCTGTTCCTGCCGGGCGTCGGCACCGCGCAGGCGGCGATGGATCAGCTGCGCGAACGCGATCTGATCGAACTGATCAGGGCCTGCACTCAGCCGGTGCTGGGCATCTGCCTCGGCATGCAGCTGCTGGCGGCCAGCAGCGAAGAGAACGGCGGCATAACGACGCTCGGCCTCATCGATACGCCAGTAAAGCAGATGACCGACTTCGGCCTGCCGCTGCCGCACATGGGTTGGAACCAGGTGTCCGCGCAAGCGGGCCACCATCTGTTCCGCGGCATCGATGACGGCGCCTACTTCTATTTCGTACACAGCTATGCGATGCCGATATGCCCCAGCACCATCGCTCAGGCGAACTACGGCGAGCCCTTCACCGCCGCCGTGCAAAAAGACAACTTCTTCGGCGTGCAGTTTCATCCAGAACGATCTGGAGCGGCCGGCGCGCAACTGTTGAAAAACTTTCTGGAGATGTAGGCAGCATGATTATTCCGGCTTTGGATTTGATCGACGGCAACGTGGTGCGCTTGCATCAGGGCGATTACGGCCAGCAGCGCGACTACGGCAACGATCCGCTGCTGCGTCTGCAGGACTATCAACAACAGGGCGCGCAGGTACTGCACCTGGTCGATTTGACCGGCGCCAAGGATCCGGCCGCACGCCAGATCCCGCTGCTGCGCAAGCTGTTGGCGGGGGTTAACGTGCCGGTGCAGGTCGGCGGCGGCATCCGCAACGAGCAAGACGTCAGCGCCCTGCTGGAGGCCGGCGCCACACGCGTGGTGATCGGCTCTACCGCGGTGAAACAACCGCAGTTGGTGCAGAGCTGGTTCGAGCGCTACGGCGCCGACGCGCTGGTGCTGGCGCTGGACGTGCGTATCGACCCGCAGGGCGTGAAACGCGTGGCCATCAGCGGCTGGCAGGAAGATTCCGACGCCACGCTGGAACAGGTGGTGGAGCAGTTCCTGCCCTACGGGCTCAAACACGTGCTGTGCACCGATATTTCGCGCGACGGTACGCTGGCCGGTTCCAACGTGGCGCTGTATCAGGCGATCAGCCGCCGCTATCCGCAGGTGGCCTTCCAGGCCTCGGGCGGCATCGGCAATCTGGACGACATCGCCCAGCTGCGTGGCAGCGGCGTTGCCGGCGTGATCGTAGGGCGCGCCCTGCTGGAAGGTAAATTTAGCGTTGAGGAGGCGATCGCATGCTGGCAAAACGGATAATCCCGTGCCTGGATGTTAAAGACGGGCAAGTGGTAAAAGGCGTGCAGTTCCGCAACCACGAAATCATCGGCGATATCGTGCCGCTGGCGCAGCGCTATGCGCAAGAAGGTGCGGACGAGCTGGTGTTTTACGATATCACCGCCTCGAGCGACGGCCGGGTGGTGGACAAAAGCTGGGTATCGCGCGTGGCGGAGGTGATTGATATTCCGTTCTGCGTCGCCGGCGGCATTAAAAGCGCCGAGGATGCCAGCCAGATCCTGTCTTTCGGCGCCGACAAGATTTCGGTCAACTCGCCGGCGCTGGCCGATCCTGAGTTGATTAGCCGCCTGGCGGAACGCTTCGGCGTGCAGTGCATCGTGGTGGGCATCGATACCTGGTTCGACAGTGAAACCGGCAAGTATCACGTCAACCAATATACCGGCGACGAGAGCCGCACCCGCATCACCCAGTGGGAAACCCTCGACTGGGTACAGGAAGTGCAGCGCCGCGGCGCCGGTGAGATCGTGCTGAACATGATGAACCAGGACGGCGTGCGCAACGGTTACGATCTGCAGCAGCTGCGCTGGGTGCGCGAGGCCTGCAAGGTGCCGCTGATCGCCTCCGGCGGCGCGGGCACCATGGAGCATTTCCTGGAAGCGTTCCGCGATGCGGACGTCGACGGCGCGCTGGCGGCGTCGGTGTTCCACAAACAAATCATCAATATCGGCGAACTGAAAAGGTTCCTGGTCGAACAAGGCGTGGAGATTCGCGTGTGCTGACAGAACAACAGAGAAACCAGCTGGACTGGGAAAAAACCGACGGCCTGATGCCGGCCATCGTGCAGCACGCCGTATCCGGCGAAGTGCTGATGCTGGGTTACATGACGCCGGAAGCGCTGGCGACCACCGAGCAGAGCGGTAACGTCACCTTCTTCTCGCGCACCAAGCAACGCCTGTGGACCAAAGGCGAAAGTTCCGGCCACTTCCTCAAGGTGGTCAGCATCACGCCGGACTGCGATAACGACACGCTGCTGGTATTGGCCAACCCGATCGGCCCGACCTGCCACCTCGGCAACAGCAGCTGCTTCCACCCGGCCGCCAGCGACTGGACGTTCCTCTATCAGCTGGAGCAGCTGTTGGCGGAGCGCAAGCACGCCAGCCCGGACAGCTCGTACACCGCCAGCCTGTACGCCAGCGGCACCAAGCGCATCGCGCAGAAGGTCGGGGAAGAAGGTGTGGAAACCGCGCTGGCCGCCACGGTCAACGATCGCGAAGAGCTGACCAACGAAGCCTCGGACCTGATCTATCACCTGCTGGTGCTGCTGCAGGACCAGGATCTGGATCTGAGCGCGGTGATCGGCCGGCTGCGCGAAAGGCATCAGAAATAATGCACACAGGCTTCCCTGATAATGGGAAGCCTTATAGTCGGCTGTTTACCAGCACAAGAATTTCCTCTGTTTTCCGCTCCATTAAGTCGCGGTTACCTCGCGATTCAACGTTAAGGCGGAGCAAAGGTTCCGTGTTTGACGCTCGCAAATTGAACCGCCAATCGGCAAAGGTCATGCTGACACCATCCGTCTTATCAACCTCTAAGGCCTGATCTCGATAATGGCGCTCGATCATATCGAGCGCGGATATTGCAGGAACGCGGACAATGTTAATTTCACCCGAAGAAGGATAGGCGCGGATGCGTTCCTCAACCAGCTGTTCCAACGAGCGATCTTTCAGAGACATGATCTCGGCGACCATTAGCCAGGGGATCATGCCGCTATCGCAGTAATAGAAGTCGCGGAAATAGTGGTGGGCACTCATCTCGCCACCATAGACTGCATCTTCAGCCCGCATTCGTTCTTTGATGAAAGCGTGTCCGGTTTTCGACATCACGGGAATACCGCCGGCTTTTTCAACGATATCCACGGTATTCCAACTCAATCGCGGATCGTGGACAACCTTCTCTCCTGTCCCCTTAGCCAGGAACGCCTCAGCCAACAAACCGACGATATAGTAGCCCTCGATAAAATGGCCTTGACTATCAAACAGGAAACAGCGATCCGCATCGCCATCGAAGGCGATCCCCATATCCGCGCCATAATGCCGCACCGCGTCCGCTGTGTCCTGACGACGCTCGGGCAACAGCGGATTCGGTACGCCATGAGGAAAGGTGCCGTCGGGCTCATGCTGAATCTTGATGAATTCCAGCGGTACCCGATGCTGCTGAAAGCGCCGCTCGATGGCGTCAATAACCCGCCCGGCAGTGCCGTGTCCGGAGTTCACCAACAGTTTCAGCGGTTTGAAATGCGTGAAGTCAACGAAGGACAGGATATGATCGACATACTCGTTCAAGGTATCGGCCTGAAGGTAGCCGCCGCGTGAACATGCAGCGCGCTCGATGTGCTTTTTCTCCGCGAGCGCTTTGATTTCCTTCAATCCAGAGTCGCTACTGATCGGCCTCGCATCCCTGCACACCAGTTTCATGCCGTTATAATTTTCAGGATTGTGACTGCCCGTGACTTCGATTCCGCCGTCCGCAGCCAGAAAAGCCGTGGCAAAGTAGAGCTCCTCCGCCCCACACAACCCGATGTCAATCACACTGGCACCGGCATCCTGAAGCCCTTTGGCCAGTGAGTGTTTCAGGCTTTCACTACTCAAACGGGCGTCATTGCCCAAAACTACGGCTTTAGGGAGCAAATATTCACCGAAAGCCCTGCCGATCCGATAAGCGATTTCATCATTCAGCTCACTCCCCAATCGGCCACGAATGTCGTAAGCCTTAAAACAAGTCAACTCAGTCATGTCACATTCTTCTGTTATTTGTACCTTTGCGCTCTGTCGCTATCCTGGGGAATTCATGCGATGGAGTCGCAATCACCGGTACGGTCTTCCTTACATTTATCACTATCTCGCTGCTCTGGAAATCTTTAGCATGATTCTGACGCAAATTTTTCCATGCGCCTCAACACGGCAGCTTGCGCGCCTTCAGTTCGCCTACTAATTGTTTCACATCCTGAACCGCGTCTCGCGCGGCAATCAGTAGCGCATCGCCAGTCTGTACGATCACCAGATCGTTGATGCCAAGCGTGGCCACCAGCTTGTCGCCAGCGTAAACATAGTTGTTCAATGAGTCGATAGCGATAACATTGCCGCGGAGCACATTGCCTTGGGCGTCCTTTTCGGCCACCTCCCACACGGCGGCCCACGACCCGACATCGCTCCAGCCAATATCGATCGGCATCACTACTGTATCCGCGGTGTTTTCCATCACAGCGTAATCGATGGACTCGCAGGGGCAACGGAGAAAGGTTTCTTCATCAATGTAAATGAAGTTGAGCTCGCGCCGACTGGTTTCCATCGCCAACAGCGTTTTGTGATAGATATCGGGGCGAAAGCGCGCCAGTTCATGCAGATACTTTTTCGCCGTGAACATGAACATGCCGCTGTTCCAGCTGTAGTCACCGCTTTCCAGATAGGCTTGCGCCTTTTGATAACAGGGTTTTTCGACGAAACGCTCGACGTCAAAACAATGAGGTGACAGCTGCGCTCCGCGTTTGATGTAGCCATAGCCCGTTTCAGGATGCTGGGGAATGATGCCGAAGGTCACCAAACAGTCGCGCAAAGAAAATTCGATAGCCTTGCGCAACGCATCATGAAACGCGTCTATCTGCGTGATCAAATGATCAGCGGCCAGAACCAACAGCACGCTATCAGGATCGTCTTTGAGAACGTGGTGTGCAGCCAGCGCGACTGCCGGCGCCGTATTACGCCCTGCGGGCTCCAGAATAATGTGAGGATTCGAACAGTCGATTTCTCGTAGCTGTTCCGTCACCAAAAAACGGTGCTCTTCGTTGCAAATGACGATCGGCGCCGCGATATCTCCTCCCCCACGCAGACCTTCCAGGCGCAACAGCGTCTGCTGCAGCAAACTGCGCCCGCTACCATCGACCGTCAGAAATTGTTTAGGAAATGCTTCTCTTGATAAGGGCCACAAGCGGCTACCGTTGCCCCCGGCCAAAATGACTGGAATTAATCTCACCATAAACCCCGCATTACCCCAAAACAGATGCATTGCTCAGGGCAATTAGGCTAATCACCCAATACCTATCGCTTGCTGATTGCTAAAGAGACTTTTCTTGCTTTTTAATATGTGAAATGAAATAAAGATTTCCCACTACTTCAGTAATTTCGCATAAAAATAAAAAAAATAATAACCGGGCACATTCCTAAAATCTCCGCCGACGCCGTCAAACAGCCTCACTGAAACCGGAAAAGAAAAAAAAATCCATTTTCACCTCGTACAGGGAAGCCGCACCAACGGAAGGTAAGAGCGGTGACAGCGAAAACCATTCGCTGAATTAGGAATTATATTAGCAGATGTGCATTGTTAGGCAAGAAGATGAAAAGAAAATACGGCTAACATGCTGAATAATAAGATGCAGATCTTATTATTAAAAAAAAATAAAAATTAAGAATAATGCCAGGTTGGCATGTAGAAAAGATACGGGAATCGCCGGTTCAGACGTGTTCCATGCTTTCTCCAGGCGCTTAAAACGTTGCAAATAAGGTTCATCGCGTCTTAGCGTGAACCAATAGAAAACGGCAGTAAGAACGTTTAGGTTTGTATTCGCCAAAACACACCCTAAACTTTCAAAACTGCCGTCACTATGAATGCTAACCTTTGCTCCCTGTTCTGGGAAGGCTTTGTCGTCAATTCCTTCTCGCATCCTTCTGCCAACACCCTGCTTTTCCAGCTCCAGCCTGACGCTGCCGTCATGCCCTGTTGTCGTCGTTGTGGGCGACGGGTGCCTGTTGTGCATGATGTCTCCTTCCGTCGGGTGCGTGAACGCCAGCTACTCGACTGGGTGGTCTGGCTCAGCGTCCCCGTCCGGCGTCTGTGTTGCCCTCATTGTGGGGTCACCACCGAGAAAATCAGCTGGTTGCCTGAACGCCAGAGATATACCACGGCGCTATCCGTATGGGTTGAGGCACTGGCCCGTTTACTGCCAATTAAACATGTTGCTCAACTCACCGGATTACACTGGCATACGGTCAAGAATATCGACTACCGGCGTCTGCTGCGGGAACGAACAGAGCCGCAGCGCCATACCCTCCGCCGTCTGGTGATGGATGAGTTCGCGCTGTTCAAAGGACATCGCTATGCCACCGTGGTGATGGATGCGGATACGCAGCAAGTGCTGTGGGTGGGAGAAGGCCTCAGCAGAGCAGCTCTACGCCCCTTTTTTACCTGGCTGGGGCCTGAAGGCTGTGCCGCTATCCAGTCTGTCGCCATGGATATGAATACGGCGTTAGACCTGGAAGTCAGGCATCACTGCCCGTAGGCGGAAGTGGTCTATGACTTGTTCCATCGTGGTGGCGAAGTATGGCCGGGAGGTTATCGACCGGGTGCGGGTGGACCAGGCTAATCAGCTACGCGCTAACCCAAAATCACGTCAGGTCATCAAACGTAGCCGCTGGCTGCTGCTGCGCAACCCGGAAAATCTACCCGCAGGGCATGACGTAAAACTCACGGAGTTGCTGGAAGCGAATCAGCCGTTGAATGTGGTATGGCTGATGAAGACAGCGCTGAAAGAACTGTGGTACGCCCCGAGCGAGCAAGAGGCGCAAAGACGCTGGGCAAGCTGGTACAGGCAGTCTCAGGAAAGCGGAATAAAGCGGAATAAAGGCGTTGCAACACTTTGCCGAGAAGCTGAAAGGGTATGCCGGGGGCATCATCGCGAGTGCCAGGCACTGGTTGAATACCAGCGTACTGGAAGGGATGAACAATAAGATAAAGGTGATGAAGCGGATGGCGTATGGCGTATGGATACCGGGATAACGCTTACTTCTTCCTGAAAATCAAAGCAGCGTTCCCCGGTAAAGCGCGATGAACCCAAAAAAAGCCGCCTTTGCGGCGGCTTGATGACAGGTAAAGCGCTTATTCCATCCATTCGGTATGGAACACGCCTTCCTTGTCGATACGTTTGTAGGTGTGCGCACCGAAGTAGTCGCGCTGCGCCTGGATCAGGTTCGCCGGCAGCACCGCAGAACGGTAGCTGTCGTAGTAGGCGATCGCGGCGGAGAAGGTTGGCGTAGGGATACCGTTCTGCACGGCGTAAGCCACCACGTCACGCAGCGCCTGCTGGTACTCGTCAGCGATTTGCTTGAAGTATGGCGCCAGCAGCAGGTTGGCGATATCGGCATCCGCCGCGTAAGCGTCGGTGATCTTCTGCAGGAACTGGGCGCGGATGATGCAGCCGGCGCGGAAGATCTTGGCGATTTCGCCGTAGTGCAGATCCCAGTTATTTTCTTTAGAAGCGGCTTTCAGCTGTGAGAAGCCCTGTGCGTAGGACACGATCTTACCCAGATACAGCGCGCGACGCACTTTCTCGATGAATTCGGCTTTGTCGCCGCTGAACGGCGCCACTTTCGGGCCAGTCAGCACTTTAGACGCGGCAACGCGCTGGTCCTTCAGCGAGGACAGGTAGCGTGCGAACACCGACTCGGTGATCAGCGACAGCGGTTCGCCCAGATCCAGCGAGCTCTGGCTGGTCCACTTGCCGGTGCCTTTGTTGGCGGCTTCGTCCAGGATCACATCGACCAGGTATTTACCCTCTTCGTCTTTCTTGGTGAAGATGTCTTTGGTGATGTCGATCAGGTAGCTGTTCAGTTCGCCCTTGTTCCATTCGGCGAAGGTTTCGGCCAGCTGCTCGTTGCTCAGGTTCAGCGCCTGCTTCAGCAGGGAATAGGCTTCGGCAATCAGCTGCATGTCGCCGTATTCGATGCCGTTGTGCACCATCTTCACATAGTGGCCGGCACCGTCAGCGCCGATATAAGTCACGCAAGGCTCGCCTTCCGCGACCGCAGCGATTTTCTCCAGGATCGGTGCCACCAGCTCGTAAGCTTCTTTCTGGCCGCCAGGCATGATGGAAGGCCCTTTCAGCGCGCCCTCTTCACCGCCGGAAACGCCGGTGCCGATGAAATTAAAGCCCTGGTCGGACAGTTCGCGGTTACGACGGATGGTGTCCTGATAGTAGGTGTTGCCGCCATCGATCAGGATATCGCCCTTGTCCAGGTGCGGAGTCAACGAGGCAATGGTTTTATCCGTCGCTTCGCCCGCTTTCACCATCAGCAGGATGCGGCGCGGTTTTTCCAGCGATTCGACAAACTCTTCTACGGTGTAATACGGCGCCAGATTCTTGCCCGGGTTCTCAGCGATCACTTCGTCAGTTTTGTCGCCAGAACGGTTGAAAATGGAAACGGTGTAACCACGGCTCTCGATGTTCAGCGCGAGGTTGCGGCCCATTACCGCCATGCCGACAACGCCGATTTGTTGCTTGGACATTTAGGAACTCCTGTCTGAGGATGACCCTGCCGGCAACGTCGGCCAGCAGGTTTTGTGATGTGGCACACATGTTAACTCAGGATTGAGCCGCGTGGGTAGTGATTGGTGCGATAGGTCACATGATGTCGCAATATATTCATATCCTCCCCACAAAAAACCACGGCACCCTAAGGTGCCGTGGTCTGCGGTTCAGTCAATCAGTACGAAACGAGGGGCTTGAGTCACCGCACCTGGGCCGCCTTGAACGCGTCTACTTTTTCCTTCAATAAACGCTCACTTTCACTGATCATATCCAGATATTGAGTATTTACGAACCCCCACAACGTGGAGGTTTGATCCTCAGCATGCCCAACCTGGAAAGGTAGAGTGGTCACCACAACCAGATTTGGCACTGACTCCAAATAGCGATCTATGGTATTGGTTTGAGCATCAACGTTACGTTCATCCCAGTGGCTAACTGCCTCTATCCCACGACGTGAGTAAATATTCATCACCGTGCTTGTCATGCGATTGATATAAATATACTCAATGCCATCGACCTCCTCGACAGCCAGAATCTCCGTATCTTCATTCAAATGCGCAATAATGCCCGAGAAAATGTGCCAATCCCAATTGCTGCGTTCCAGATAAGCAACAATCTTCTCAAGTTTAATGTCAAAGTCGTCAGGGAATAACGCATCGTCCTCGCAGATCATAGCCATTTCGGTATTACGATCGGCAAGCACAGACAGCATGTATTTATAACTCATGCCACATCCGATCCAGCCAATACGGTGTCTAACCCCCTCAATGACCTTGAAACCATGGGTAGGCTTACTGAGGAAATCTTGCTTCCGTACCGGTGTTTCCGTCAGTGAGAGGCAGAGTTTTGGAATATCCGCCTCTATCGCAGGGATAAAATCAACGCCATTTTTATAAGTTTCGAAATCAATCAAATCATTCGCCAAAAGATAGCGTTTGAAATAGCCTTCAAAGTTGTTGTCGCTATGAGTAAACAACGCAATATTTTTCTTACGGCTAGCATGATAATCTTGATCGTTCAAGAGACGATCAATTTTTTTCGCCATTGCGTCAATATCGCCAATAGGAGCAAAATCAATAACATCAATGAGAGACGTATGCTCCGCGATATCCACACTTTCTTCACTAACAATTGGCGTTCCCAACGATAGCACTTCGTAAATACGTGTGGTCTCAAGCAACGCATTCTCATAGTAATGCAGGTTAATAACCAGTTTGGCATTTTTCACCAGCCGGGTCAGCTCATCGCCGAATACACCAGAGGCAATATGAATATTAAAACGTTGTCCCAATTGTTCAAGATAATGACGACGACGCTCACAATTCGTATCACCATAGAAGAGAACGTCAATTTGCTCCTCATTGCCGTTCAACTTATGACCTTTCTGGGTCAATTTTGAGCTGTAGTCTGCAAAAGAAGCAATTGGGAGGTAGAACAATTTTTGATAAGGGATACCATGTTCTAATAAGTAATTAATGTTAGTCAGGGAATAGTCAAATATAGCCATTGCACGTTCGAGAATCGCAAAATACTCTGGCGTAAACCAACGTGGGTTAATAGATTGTTCCATTTGGAACGCAACAAAGTTTTGCGGCAGCTCAGCAAAAATTTGAGGGCAAATAACAATATGCAGTTGCCCACTGTCCGCCGGCGCTGAGTATGCTTCAATTATGGTAACGCCGCGCCCCACCTCTACAAGCGTTTTCTCAAGCAAATGGGCCACAAACAGTGTATGCCTAGTAGTGAGAATAACAATATGGTCGGTATCTATATTAACTAGCGGCATCGGCGTATTAGCGGTATTTTTCGCCACACGTAGAAGACTGCTACGCAACTCACCGAAACGGCCGGTTAGCAATAGTTTGCCTGCCACTTTAGTTTTGCGAAGCAAAGCCTTATAAGGATGCGGACTTGCACGAAACGCTTGCCAACTTTTCCCAACCAAAGAGGTCGATTTTGTCCCTTTACGCTGTCGCATGTAGTGTCTGGATATATCCCTGATTACCCCAAACTCACCGCGAATGGCCCGACCAAGCATACGAACAGGTACCGTTAGTCGCCACGACAGACTTTTTCGCATATTGTTCATGTCGGACTGACTTTCACTAAGTTGTTGACTCAGTGTTTCAATCTTTAATTTAAGAGGTTCGTCTTCAACATAATTATTATTTAAAAGAAGAACTTCTTTTTGCGCATTCTCCAACAATTGCTGAGTAACCAGCTGTTGCTCTCGCTGTTGTATAAGCGTTTCCTGAAGCAACAGCAATTGCTCTTGCATAGAAGAAATCATTGCCTGCTTTTCTTCGTTATCGATCATCAGATGATGCTCAGCAACACGAATTTTTTGTTGCATATCATCCTGCTTTTCATTTTCTTGCTTAACCTGTTTTGATAGCAACTCACCCAGAGTCAACCCCTGCATTTTTAAAAATCCTTCCTTCTCAGTAGAATAATATTCAATATGGCGACTGACTATCGCCTGTTCACTTGGCCGAGATAAACGGAATCGCAGATAATCAATATCGAAAATCAATTCGAATGGAACTAAGTATGAAAATAGATAAAATGCCAAACGATTAGCTCTTTCTTGTTCATCGTCTGCCAAGGTTATATATTTATATGAACTGTCACCAACGACTGTCGTTGGTATACCAGCGAAAATTCCTTCTAATCCCACACTAGAATTAATCGTTAAAATCTCTCGACAACGCTGGACGAAAGACAAACTGGTCGGTGAACTGTCGATCTCATACTCACCCTCCTTGAGCTGGAACTGACTACCAGGATGAGTGCGAATTAATAATTTTTTCTCTGGAAAACGTGTACGCGCATAGGAAAGCAACGTCAGATTAGTGAATTCTTCACCATAAGCAACGAGATTTGAATCGTCTTCAACCTGTAATGCGATCCCCAGATCGGCATCACACTGCTGCTCAAGAGTATTTGGCACACGCAGGAAGTAACGATGCAACTCCTCTATGGAAAGATCGACCTGGCACTGTTCCTGAACCGCCAAATAGCGCTTCTCTGCCTCTGTGTGACCGTTAACACCTGAGAAATCCAAATACCCTGTACTATAATAAGAGGGCATTCTCAACGGCCCTACTTCAAAGTGCATGACAGGAATAGATAAGGACTCGGCAACGGCCTCCAGAGAAGGGCAATTGCAAATTGACAATATCCCCTCTATTTTTCCAGACTCATCGCCTTGGAGATGGTTTAGCAGCTCAGCTTCCAGCTCGGGGATTCGCTGGGTCAGCATTTTCTTGAACGCCAACATCGGATTGTAGTTTGAAGAGTCTAATAAACTCTCAAATACACTCTCTCTCAAATGGTAATAATCATGACTGGCCAATAGCTCATCAGACGGAATGCTGTAACCCAAATTATTCATTGTAGGTACATCAAATTCCCAACGTTCTGACTTGCGCCACTCTTCCGGAGACAACAAGTAATCATTACCGGCGATAAAAAGTGAACGCTGCTGCAATGAGTTAAGCAGGCGATAAAATATCCATAAATAGGGAGCTTTCACTCCCCTAAACGGATATGGCGGTAAGAATACAGCAATCATTGCTCTAATTACTCCTCGCTTAAAACACTGATAGGGGCATAAACAACCCCCCCGAGTTCACGAGAGGACCAAAACTTCAATCTCATCATTGGTCTGCGTTGATCCAACTCTTCTCGCTCGCCGCCTTGCAGCGATGCCAAGCCGCAATGAACCAGGTAATCTCCTGAGTTAATTGGCAATTTAACCTTATAAATCACATGCTGCTCACCAGCCTTGAGGATTAAAGGTTTGCCGGCTCCAATGTTGCTGTCCCCCCAAATATCTCCCCCCTGCGCTTTAGAAATGGAGATTCCCAAGGCAACATCTCGAATCTCTTCTGAAGCAAGGATAGTAAAATCCAAGGTCAGTTCATCACCAGAACGTACCAAAGGCTTATCGGAGAGTGAAGTGCCATCCGATTTTATCACTTCGAGATTTTGAATAATCGCTCGAGCACTGCCAAAGCGCTTTTCTCCCACTTCGGTATTCAACTGCCCCTGTTGAAAACCCTGCAAGTCAGATTGATTCATCACAACAGACGAGGAGATCTTGCCCGTATTCTCTCGTTTCACTGCTTGCGACAACAGCATTCCTTTCTCATAAGCCAGAACAGCAGCCAGTACGTCATAGGTGTCGCCCACTAACTCCCCATTGTTCATAACCAAACAACGGTCAGCGTATTCCAGAATACTACCGGTAGAGTGGGTCACCATGATAATAGTGACCCCCTTAGCACGAAGAGCCTCCATGCGTTTATAGCATTTATATTGAAAACCGATATCGCCTACGGCTAACGCCTCGTCCACGATAAGGATTTCAGGTTCGACACAGGCTTGGACAGCAAAAGCCAGACGAATATACATCCCGCTTGAGTATGTTTTAACGGGTTGATCGATAAACTCGCCAATATCTGCGAAGTCAGTAATCTCCTGAAAACGCTCATCGATCTGTTCACGGGAAAAACCTAGAACAGAGCCATTAAGATAGACATTATCACGCCCCGTGAACTCAGGATTGAACCCTGCGCCTAACTCAAGTAGGGCCGCAATACGGCCATTGACTTGTATTTCTCCCTGAGTTGGAGTCAGCGTACCGCATATCATCTGTAATAACGTTGACTTACCTGCACCATTTCGTCCGATAATACCTACGGTCTCACCTTTCTTAATAGAGAATGAGACATCGCGAAGTGCCCAAAACTCGCGGAAATAGCGGCGAGACTCACGTCGTACTACACGTTGTAACCTCGGAGCAAAAAACTGTTTTAAACGATCTCGTGGACGATCATAAATTTGATAACATTTGCTCAATGCAGTCACTTGGATCGCGATTTCATTAGAGGACATCAGCAAACCCCTTTCTGGTTTTCTGGAAGAATACAAAACCGAACCATGCAACTAATGATGCCGCCAGGGTGTAAACAGCTAAACCTTGCCATTCAGGCAAACGCCCCCAAATTAAGACATTCCGTGATTGCTCAATAATAAATGTTAGGGGATTAAGCATTATCCAAATGCGATATTTTTCCGGTAACGACGTGATAGGGAAAAATACTGGTGACAAAAACATCATAACCGTTGTGATAATGACAGTCGTCTGACCAACATCGCGTATAAAAACACCCAGGGATGCCAATATCCATGCCAATCCAAGGCAAAAAACGACCAGCGGCAAGAAAACTAACGGTATAAAAACGACGGTCCAGTGCAGAAAACCGTTGAATAAAAAGAATGCACATAGCAGTACAACCAAGCTGATCAGGGTATGGAACAACGCAGCGCATAACCCAATCACTGGCAACGTTTCCAAAGGGAAAACCACTTTCTTCACATAGTTGGTATTCCCTAGGATAATTTGCGGTGCCCGATTAACCACCTCGGCAAAAAAACCATGCACAATCATGCCAACAAAGAGGATTACAGCAAACTGCGTACGGCTTTCATCGCCACCGACGGACCAACGTGCTTTAAAAACAACCGAAAAAACAAATGTATAGACCGTCAACATAAACAAAGGATTGAGGAACGACCATGCCAGTCCCATAGTGGAACCCTTGTATCGCCCAACAACCTCACGTTTTGTCATTTGCAAGATCAGCGATTTGAACCCCCAAATGTTACGGATCAGAGCTAGGGGTGACAGAGGCTGCGATTTATGAGGATTACTCATTACCCCACCCCGCTGCCATACCAACATTTTGCGCTTCGAAATTGCATCCAGTCATAACAAACATAATCAATACCTTAGATGTAATTGAACTCATAAAACATAGACATCATCTTCAATCATGTTACCGCTTGATTTCAGGAGAAGTCATGGGAATAGTCTTCAAACAGGTAGTATTCACCTTGGATCTCTGTGGATCGTGCCACCATCCCCATTTATTGAAATATAAGACAACTGATTTCATGTGATAAATGAATAAATTAAGGTTTTTATAAGAACCTTTACCAAAAACATGGATGATAGTAGCACCAGGGAAGTAGACAATATCGCTCATTGACAAAGCCCGGCGGCACAAATCCACATCTTCTAAATACATAAAATACCGTTCATCAAATCCTCCCAAGTTCGCTAACAACGTGGATTCAACCAGCATAAAACAACCAGAAACTGAAGGAACTGCGAAGGATTTAGTGTAATCAGCACGCTGGATTTCATAAGTGGCATCCAGCTTAGCTCCCCATTTAGGGAAAAAGCGCCGAAGAAACAAATTGGCAGGTGTAGGCAGTAAGCGGCAACTGTATTGGAATCGCCCATCGCTATATTGAATGCGAGGAGAAACAAAGCGGTGTTTTTGGTTCCGCGCAAAATTGTAGAGACTCTCGAGCGCCCCCGAGGTAAAACTGATATCAGGGTTACAAATCAAAAAATATTCACATTCATTCAGATAACGCTTCATTGCCAGATTATGGCCGTAGCCAAAACCGTTATTGGCTTCCGCACAAATATAACTAATGCGATGATTATCTAGTTTTGCAGCCCATTCAGAACCACCGTTATCAACCAAAACTATTTTTTGAACACATTTTTCGCTAAGCAAAGAAAGTAACGTGTCTTCTAGTTGGGCATAGCTATGGTTATACAATACGATTGAAGCAACAATTTGGTATTGTTTTTGTTTTGAAAACATGCCGTATGAAGTTCCTAACCAATAATCATTTAAAAACAATCAGTTACAAGAGTGCGATGGCTGATGTATTATCACTCGTCTATTGGAACGCAAACCGTCACCAATAAACAAAAACATCAAAGGGGATAAAATTATCCCCTTTTATTCCATGCAAACCAAGATCCACCTACTGCAACAGTTTGCGAATCACAGCATGTAACTGCTGGCGCCAAGCGCTAGGTTTAAGATTCAACGCGCAGATCTTATCAGTGTTAAGAACAGAGTATACAGGCCGGGACGCAGGTGTAGGATACTCTTGCGTAGTAATCGGATTCACGATGACCTGATGTGGGTATAGCCCACTTTCAGTAGCCTGTTGGAAAATTATCTGCGCAAACTCATACCAAGAAACCATTGAATCACCACAAAAGTGATAGACACCGTATTCACCTGGTTCTTGCAGCATGGAGATTATGGCATCAGCGATATCACCGGCATAAGTCGGGCAGCCTTGCTGATCGCTTACCACGCCAAGTTCCCCCCTTTGTGACCCGACGCGCAACATCGTTTTAACAAAATTATTGCCGTACTCGCTAAACACCCAAGCCGTTCTTATTACAATAGTTTTTGGATTAGCCTTCAGCGCAGCAATCTCACCTTCAAGCTTGGTTTTACCATAAATGTTTTGTGGCGAGCAGGGAGCATCTTCGCAGTAGGGTTCTTCCGAACGGCCATCAAAAACATAGTCGGTTGATACGTGTACAAAAGGAATATTTCGTGCAGCAGCAGCTGCTGCCAGGTAGCCAGGCCCGTAGGTATTGATTGCTTTAGCTACATCTGGTTCAGATTCAGCCTTATCAACAGCAGTATAAGCGGCGGCGTTTACGATAACATCGGGCTCAAATTCCGTCACCGCTTGCTCAATCGCATCAGAATCACAGATGTCAAGTTGCTTGCTGTCCAGTGCTAGCAGGCTCCAATCGGTAGGAAACCTATCGCTGAAACAGCGTCCCAGTTGCCCCATAGAACCTGTCAAAAGTACACGCATTAAAAAAGCTCTCTAAGTAATTTACCTTGTAGATCCTTTGGCGATAGCAATGGCTCATCGACTGGCCAATCAATGCCAATTTCAGGATCATTCCAAAGCAAGCATGCTTCGCTAGCAGGATCATAGTACTCTGTGCACTTGTATTCGAAATCAGCAATGTCTGAAATCACTAAGAAACCATGTGCGAGACCTGGCGGAACCCAAAGTTGGTGGTGGTTATCTTCCGACAAGTGAACACCAACCCATTTTTTGTACGTCGGCGAATCGACCCTGATATCCACTACAACATCATAGACCTCCCCACGTACAACTCGGACTAGCTTGCCTTGGGGTTTGATTCGCTGGAAATGCAAACCACGCAATACTCCTTTAGAAGAACGCGAATGGTTGTCCTGAACAAAATCCACATCAATATCTAACATTTCTTGATAGCGGTTTTTTTGAAACGTTTCGACGAAAAAACCACGATGATCACCGAACACTTTCGGCTCAATCAACTTCACACCTGCGACTGGTGTCTCAATCACTTTCATTAGGTAACCTGCTAACTAATACGCTCACCTCAGAGGCCCAAAGGATGGCCGCCTGAACATGCATCCCCAGCAGTCTATCACTACCCACTCGCCCAGTTTTCGAACAGAAACTAAACGAGAATAAATTTTGGATAGCTCAATGAACGCACCGTAGACGAAGGTATCGGAGATTAGCACAATTAATCAAAATATCCGACACTCATCCACAAAAAATAGTCAAAATTTATGTGGCTCATTGAAGGATGAATCATGATATCTCATTGTTATTAAACATATTTTAATTGCAACCAACATAGAAATGGTCAATCGAGCCCTCGTTGGTTACAATTAATTTACATTATGCCATATTTTGTCATTAACGAACTTCGCTATCAACCGGGACGATAACCCCGAGGATTGTTCTTCTGCCAATTCCACGCATCACGCATCATGGCATCCAAATCACGGGTAGCCTTCCATCCCAATTCTTTGAACGCCAATTCTGGAGCGGACCAGCATTCTGCAATGTCGCCCTCTCGACGTGGTACAATTTGGTAAGCTACATTGCGACCTGAAGCCTTTTCAAAAGCATGGAGCATCTCTAACACCGAATACCCTACCCCAGTCCCCAGATTATAGACCGTAAAACCTTGGTGTTCATCGATGTGTTCAATCGCCTTGAGATGACCTTCAGCCAAATCCATGACATGAATGTAATCTCTGACACCCGTGCCATCCTGTGTCGGATAGTCGTCACCAAAAATTGACAGTTTCTCCAGTTTTCCGATTGCCACCTGAGCAATATAAGGCATCAGATTGTTAGGAATACCATTTGGATCTTCACCGATCATGCCAGATTCGTGCGCACCGACCGGGTTGAAGTAACGTAAGGCGGTAATGGAGAATTGCGGTTCGGCTTTAGCGAAATCTTGCAGAATTTGTTCTACCATCAACTTCGACGTGCCGTAAGGATTCGTCGTACCGCCAACGCGTGACGTCTCAGTCAAAGGAACTTGCTCTGGAGTACCGTACACCGTGGCAGAAGAACTGAAGATAAACTTATGCACACCCGCACGACGCATTTCCTCCAACAATACCAACGTGCCAGTGACATTGTTCTGATAATACTCTAGCGGCTTGCGCGTCGACTCTCCGACAGCCTTTAGCCCAGCAAAATGGATCACGGCCGAAATGGCGTGAGCCTCGAAGATACGGTGCAGACACTCAGCATCCAAGATATCGCCTTGGTAGAATTGAGCACTTCTGCCCGCGAGTTTCTCAACGCGACGCAGAGACTCATCGGAAGAGTTCGATAAATTATCTAACACTACGACATCTTCGCCATGTTCCAACAAAGCCAGAACAGTGTGAGAACCGATATAACCGGCCCCACCGGTGACTAAAACCGCCATAAAAACTCCTTACTCGCGCCACTGGCGCTCAAGATGAACTGTCTTCTTTAAGCAATCAATTGATTTTAAACGAAGCTTGGACTCACGCACGCCTTTTCGATCATAATTGACCATCCATATGTCCCCAGAGTTCCCTTGGTACGATTGGCTTTGAAAACTTACAAACGAAAAGAGCTGTCTTAGACAGCCCCAGAATATTCCCTTTTGCGCACAACATGCTGATGTAGCCTGAATAACTGGGTTCATCAACCTAAGTCAATTTCAGCCAATTGTTACGTTTTTGCTAACAATATCTGCTATCTCTCGCCACGCGCCTCTTAACAAGATTATGTATGAAAATAGAACAGACCAGCGAAAGAATGAAAGGAACCACCAGCCGATAACATAACGTATTAACGCCAAAAAGAGCAGCATAGTACTACTCTTTCAGACTAATGCTCATGACCCGTCCTGAATAGCGTTGACACATTTTACTCACGCACAGAGGAAAATGTGATGAACCAGTATATTAAACGCACACAACGCGATTACTCTCTATCCTTTAAACTGGCTGTCGTCGAACAGGTCGAAAAAGGCGAGATGACATACCGCCAGGCGCAAGATCGCTACGGTATCCAGGGCAGCCAGACTGTTATGAACTGGCTGCGCAAATACGGTCAACTTGACTGGCGAACTTCTCCTTCCACCAGAACGTGCGGAGACAACATGCCCAAACTCCCCCTGACGCCCGAACAGCGTATTAAAGAACTTGAGCAGCAACTGGCTGAATCTGAAGTCAAAGCCCAGTTCTTCGAAGCTGTCGTCAAAGTGATGAACACCGACTTTGGCGCCACGCTGACAAAAAAGCAGCTAACCGCCTTATCGCGCAAACACAAGTACCGGGACTCACAGTAACGCGGGCCTGCCGATGGATGGGCATCAGCCGACAAGCGTGGTATCAGTCCCTGCAGCGTGAAGCAGGTAAAGAGGAGCAGGCCCGGCATCTCGTCGAACAGGTGACGGCCATCCGCTTGCACCAACCCCGACTGGGGACACGTAAGCTGCATCACCTGTTGCGGCAACACCCCGAACCGGCGTTGCATGTGGGCCGTGACCGGCTGTTCAGTATCCTGCGCTGCGCGCGGTTACTGGTGATGCCTAAACGGGCATATCACAAGACGACGCACAGCCATCATCGTTTTTATCGCCATCCCAACCTGCTGAAAGCGGGAGACAATCAAGTAATAGCCAGCCGTCCGGAACAGGTATGGGTGGCGGATATCACCTACCTGCCGCTGAGAACGGGGACGGCGTATGTCAGCCTGGTAACGGATGCCTGGTCGAGAAAAATCGTGGGATATCACGTGCATGACAGTCTGCATACCCGGCATGTCGCCTGCGCGTTCAAAATGGCACTGGCCGGCAGACGCACGGCGTTGCCGTTGGTGCATCACTCGGACAGGGAATACCTGCTCGGCAAGACAGAAGATATCGCGCAGGCAAGAAAGATGGTCAGGGAGTCGGTGGCCCTCTACAACACACGGCGGCCGCACCTGTCGAGAAAATACAAAACGCCCGATGAGGTTCATCGGGCGCTATCTGGCTGAAAAGTGTCAACCTATATCAGGACTAGTCATCATAGTGAATATATTGCTAACGACTGCGGGCAAAATACTGCGCCACGCGCAGCACATCCTTCTCGTCCAACGTCCCTGAGTCGCTCAGCAAGGTAATCCAGGACTTGATGTAGGCGTACTTGGCGGAGGCCAGATCGCGCTGAGCGCTATAGAGCTGCTGTTCGGCGTTGAGCACGTCAACGTTGACACGTTGCCCGGCCAGCACGCTTTGCCGGGTCGCCGTCACCTGTGTGGTGGCAGACTGTACCGCCAGCTCATAGGCCGCCACCTTGGCGCGGCTGCTGATGCACAGATTGTACTGCTTGCGCAGATCGTTGAGCGTGGTGCCAGTCTGCGCATCCATTTCATACATCGCCTGGCCATAGCGCGCCGCCGCCTGCCGGGTCGACGCCGAAACGCCGCCGCCGGAATAAATAGGCATACTGACCTGCACGCCGATACTGTCGGTACGGTATTTCTGGTTAACCGTGTTATCGCTGCTGGAATCGTTTTCCGAATGCGAAGCATACAGCTGAACCTGCGGCATAAAGCCCGCCCGATTCCTTTCGACGTCATACTTAGCGGCATCCACGCCATGACGCGAGGCGGCTAGCACCGGGTTGTTCTCCAGCGCGATCTTTTGCCACTCTTCAAATTTGGACGGGATCAGCGGCGCCACCTTAAACTTGCCCGGTCGCAAAACCTGCAATTCATCTAGTTGGTTCAGCGGTATGCCGATAATCACTTCCAATTCGCGCTGGGCGGCATCCAGCGCATCGCGCGCTTCGATTACCTGCGCTTCGGCCAGGCTGTAGCGCGCCTGGGTTTCCGATACGTCGGTAATGGTGCCTTCACCGGCGCTCATCAGGCGATCGTTCAAGGTCAACTGTTCCTTGTAAGCCGCCTTTTGCGCTTCGGCCAACGCGATTTGATCCTTGGAATAGGCCACTTCGACATAGGCGTTAATCACCCTAACCGCAAGATCCAGCAACTTACTGCGATAGCGCTCGTCCGACATCATCGTCTGCGCTACGCCGGCTTTGTAACGCGCGTACGCTTCATAATCGAACAGCGGCTGTGTCAGCGTGATCGAACTGGAATAACTACGATATTGTTGCCGCCGGGTGACCTCCGAAACATTGCCGAAAAAGTCGCTCTGCGGGTATTTTTGCGTCTGCCAATTGCGCGGCGAATTCTGATAGTTCAACGACACTTTCGGCAGCAGCCCCGCCCTGCCGATGTTTTCGTTCTCATCTCCCGCTTCTTTCTCTTTTATAGCCGCCCGGAAGGTCGGGTCCTTTTCTAATGCCAGCGAATATGCGTCTAAAATCCCTATCGAATAAACCGGCGCAGATATCGCAAACAAAAGGGTGCCGATAACCAGACCGGCAGCCTGTCGTTTTGATTGAATCAAAATTATTCCTCGGTTAATGAAGTATGAGCGCGATCCAAAATAGGTTTAAACAGATAGCTCAGCAGTGAGCGCGACCCCGTTTTCACGAACACCTCTACCGGCATCCCCGGCTTGATGTCCTCGCCACTGAGCATCTTCATACCCTCCGGTGAGACCGTAACCTGCATCTGGTAGTAAGGCTCACCGTTGGCTTTGTCGACCAGACGGTCGGCGGAAACCAATGTGACCGTTCCCGGAATTTTCGGGGTTTTGTTTTGGTTGAAGGCGGTAAACATCAGATCCACCGGCAACCCGTTGTACACCTTATCGATCAGATCGACTTTCAGGCGAGAATCCACCACCAGCGTCGCCTGGCTGGGTACAACGTCCATCAGGTGGTCACCCGCTCCCACGACGCCCCCCTGAGTGAAGATATTCAATCCGACCACGGTGCCGTCCACCGGTGAGGTGATGGCGGTGTTGCCCAGATCGAAATCGGCCATTTGCAGCTTATTGCGAAACTCACTGGCGTCCATTTGGGTTTGTGCCAGTTGCGTTCTGACCTCGCGTTGATAGTCGGCGAAACGTTGATCGATACGCTGCTGAGATTCTTGCAGCTGCTTTTGCAATTGGCCAATCCGCCCGACAGTTTCATCGATGCTGCTATTCACTTCGGCGAACTGACGCTGAACTTCCAGATAGCGATTGCGTGGCAGGTAGCCGTCCGCAGCCAGCTGCTTCATGCTGTTCATCTGTTCACGCAGGCTGGAAAGTTGGATCTGCTTGTTGACGCGTGAATCCTGCAGGCCTTTCAATTGGAAACGAATCCCGTCCATCGACTGCTTATAACCGTCAATTTCACTTTGCAGCCCCTGGCGGCGGGAAGCGAACAGCTGCGTTTGCAACGCGATAATTTCAGCCACACGCGGCTGATCCTTGATCTGGGTAAAAATGGGAGAAAAAGTGACGCTGCTCAAACCATCGCGTTCGGCGAGTAAACGCCCTTCGGTGGCCAGCGTGGTGTAGTACTGGTCGCGCAGGGAATCGACCTGCGCCTGTGCCTGCACCTGGCTCAACTGCACCAGGACTTCACCGGCTTTCACCTTGTCGCCCTCTTTCACCGCGATATTTTTGATGATGCCGCTGGCCGGAGCCTGCACCGTTTTGCGGTTGCCGGAAACGGTTACCGATCCCGGTGATGCCACCCCTTTATCCAGGGGCGCGAACGCTGCCCAAGCCAAAAATCCGAACAGACCAATTCCCACCACCAGCCAGCCCATCCGGGTAAACCGCCGTTCATCCTGTGGGATCTCTTCAATATACGAGTCTTGCGGCTCGCCAATGTGCGTCGACATACCAACTCCTTTAAACTGCGGACGGCAATAAAGCCATCAAGCGATTCACGGCTTAATTAATTTGCGTTTTTGGGATATTGCCTTCATCTGGCTCAGAATTTACCGCCCTCACCGCTTGCTGAGGCTGTTGCGTCTGCGCTTTTTGCGCATTGGCTAACGCCTGAAGCACTTGTTGAGTCGGGCCGAACGCGTTGACGTTGCCATTCACCAAGAGCAACAGCTTGCTGGTCATCGACAGCAAATTGGTGCGATGGGTAATCAGAACCACCGTTTTATTACGTTGTTTGAGGAACATAATGGCCTGGTTCAACGCTTTCTCGCCTGCATCATCCAGATTGGAGTTAGGCTCATCCAAAACCACCAGCGAAGGGTCGCCGTACAGTGCGCGCGCCAGGCCGATACGCTGTTTCTGCCCACCGGACAGCCCAGCGCCACCGTTGCCGAGCACCGAATCGTAGCCGTTCGGGAAACGCAGGATCAGTTCGTGCACACCGGCCAACTTAGCGGCTTCAATGACCTTCTCTGAGTCGATCTCGTTAAAGCGAGCGATATTCTCGGCGATAGTCCCGGCAAACAGCTCAATGTCCTGCGGCAGATAGCCGATATACGGCCCCAACTCATCCTTGTTCCACTGATAGATGTCAGCATTATCCAACCGAACAATCCCTTCACTGACCGGCCAAATGCCGACCAGCAAACGAGCCAGCGTCGATTTCCCCGATGCGCTCGGGCCAATGATCCCCAGCACGTCACCAGGCTGAATGGCAAAACTCACGTTATGCAATACCGCATCGCCTTTGGATCCCGGCGGCGTGGCGGTGACGCCTTCTACGGCAAGCACCCCTTCCGGACGCGGCAAGGACATACCGGTACCACGTTGCGGGTGCGTTTCCAGCAGCTTAACCAACCGGCCATAAGAAAGCTTCGCCGCGCTGTAGCTCTTCCAGACGTTAATAACCTGCTCAATCGGCGCCAGCGTTCGCCCCATCAGAATGGAGCCGGCAATCATCATACCGGGCGTGATGTGCCCATCGATAGCCAGCCACCCCCCCAGCCCCAACACCAGTGATTGCAGCGACATGCGCACAAACTTGGTGATCGACGTGACCCGCGATGCGCGTTCGCTGGCGATGCGTTGGCTGTTCAAGAATCGCTGGTGCAGACCGAACCACCGGCGTTTCAGGTTAGGCAACATCCCTAAAGCCTCGATCACTTCGGCATTTCGCAGATTGGTGCTGGCCAACGTACCGGACATAATCGACAGCTTGCTGGCTTCCGCCAGCGGCTTTTTCGACACCATTTCGTTGATCACCGCCAATGCGATCAACAACAGTGCACCGACCAGGGCGAACAGCCCCAACCAAGGGTTAAAGAGGAATATCACCAACAGATAGATCGGAAACCACGGTGCATCAAAGAAGGCGAACAGCGCGCTGCCGGTGAGGAATTGGCGCAGATTGGTCAAGTCGCTCAGCATCTGGCCGGCGTCAGAAGAACCGTTTTTCAGATTCGCCTCGTAGGCCGCAGTGTAGACTCGCGTGTTGAGACGCATATCCAGCTGACTGCCGATACGGATCACCACCATGCTGCGCACGTATTCCAACAGCGACATCATGCCGAACATGCCCAGCATGATCAGCGTCAGCATCAACAGCGTGATTTCATTACGCGAAGGAAGCACCCGGTCGTAAACCTGGAGCATATAGATAGAAGGAACTAGCATTAATAAATTAATAAATGCGGTAAATATGCCAACGGTCCAAAAAACCTTACTGCGAGTCCGTATAACATCCGCAATTTCATTGCGCGGTATAAATTGATTCACTTTCTGCCCTTACATCATGTGCACTGTCAGTCAAAATCCGCATTGGACTCTTATAAGGAAAATCCTAAAAAGGGAAAAATAAAATAAATCCTAAAGAACCCCCACCCCAGACATGCTCGAGACTGCAGATACTTTTTCTAACTATAGGTAGAGAAAGCGGATATCAGCAAGGCCGTAAGCAAAAAAAATCGCCTCACGAACTACAGAAAAAAACAAATGAAAACAGTGAGGTAAATAGTAGACAGGGCAACGCGAGTTTAGTACGAAAGGGAATAAATTAGAGATAATGACGTAGTTCACAATTTTCAAAGAATACGGGGTGTTTACACACCCCGTATTATTGATTGACTAACAGTTTCAATGGGCATTATAACCCACTGGAATTCATCCTTACGCGTAGTGCAGAGTATCCACCAATTGCTGGTGGTTTTGCCCTGTCAGGTATACCACGGTATCGTTGAGGTCCAGCGTGTGGTTATCGTTGTTGTCGATAATTACATACGAGCTTGCAGTGTTGCCGCCACCGCTGAATACAACGGATGCCACACCCACTTTCGCCGTCAGCGAGTTGCTGCTATCCAGACCCAAGATACCACCCAACAGGCCGATAACGCCGTTGGTCAAACCGCCCACCAGTGTCCCCAACAACGCATCCAACGTGTCGGCAGAGCGCGTACCGTAGTTCGCTACCGCAGTGCCGCTGGCGTCATCGGAAATAGTCAGGCCGCCATGGTTCACGTCGACAATCGAGTCCTTGAGGCTATTAAAGTCCTTGATAGTCACACCCGCCTGCGTGTTACTCGCCTTGATGTCATAGGTGTTGGCACCTGCGCCACCGGTCAGCGTGGTGTTGCCAATCACGCCCAGGGTATCGGCAGCACTGGAGCCTTCTACGGTCATCTGGTAACCGTTCAGGCCCAACGCCGTCAACACCGGCGCCAACAGGTTGGTGGTAATGACGCTCAGCGGCAGAATGTTCAGCAATTGAACGATGATACCGTCACCGGTACCGCCATGGCTGGAGTCGAGATTCAGACCCCCGGTGTTGGTGGACGCATTGATATCACGCACGTTGCTGAAACCGCTGCCCAACGTCAGATCCAGCGCGTGATCACCGGTCACGTTGATGGTCTGAACCTGCGCATTGGTGCCGGCCAGTGACAGAATGTTGTCAAAGCTGCCGGTACCGCCTGAGGCCACGTTCACCGTGGTCAGAGCGGTGCCCAACAAGGCGCTGCTGCTGCTGTTAAGGGTAATGGCGCCGGCATTCACATTGGAAGAACTCACCGCATCAAAGTTGATATTGAAATGATCGGTGGCGTTCTGCACGAAGGTGAAGTTCAGCGTACTGGCGGAAGTCGCGTCCCCTTTCACTTCCAACTGCGCGGCGTTGCCGCCGGCGGCGTTAATGACGTTGACGTTAGCCAGACCGGAGATCACAAAACCTTGTGAGCCCAGGTTGGTGGCCGCCGCGTTCTGCGTAACCGTGCCGCCCGTGGTGCCTTCCACCGTAGATGTGCCGTTGGTCAGGCCAAAGTCAAAGGTGTGGGTCGGCGTTGTGACGCTGGTGGTGGTCGGTGAACCGATTAGCGGAGTCGTAATCAGCGTACCGACGGACTTGCCGATATAGCCGGTCAGGTCAATTTTCTCAAAGTTCGAGAAGTTGTTGGCGTTGCTGGTCACGGTACTGGTGCGAACGCCCAGGGCGTTTTGGTTGGTTACTACAGTTTTGGTGATGAAGTTGGCGGAGATGGAGTCCGTACCCGCACCACCATCAGCCTTAACCGTGTTCGCGACAGTGTTCGCCCCACCGGAAACCCCGTTGCCCACCCAGTGCAGGCTATCGTTGCCGGCGCCGAGGTTGAACTGTGCGGTACCGGTCGCGATGTTGGCCGTCGATGTGACAACTACGTCATCCGCACCCGAACTGGCGTTCAGGATGACGTTGCCGTTATTCACGGTGATATCTACACCTGGATTAACACCATTGTCAGACAAGTTGACCGTTGCTGCGCTGGTGCCGTTGATGGTCAGATTCGCCAGATGGTCGGCGAACTTCAGGTTCACGATGCTAGCGGCATTGGCGTTCAGTTGAACATTCGTCAGTACCGCTGTTTCGGCGTTGCTGATTTGATGGGATGTGCCGGTGTTGACGGTGCCGGTTGCGTTACCGCCGGCGGCTGTTGCCGTCAGAGACGCAGCGGTTTTGTACAGTAGGCTGGTACCGATGTCGTATTCAAAGCCATGCTGCTGGGTTACAGTCGTGGCATCAGTGGCCGTTGAGTTGCGCAGGTCGTTGATAATAGCCTGAGTAATCAGTGCCTTATCCGTCCCAAGCGAGCTATACGCCAAAAGCTGTGCGGCTGTCGCAGCGACACCGTGTACCCCAGTGTAGACATGTTGAATGAAATCCGTGCCGGTCAATTGAGCCCCTTTCTTCTGGAACTCAACCGAGGTCAGCAATTTTGTAGTCAATGAAGTAAAGGTGTTTCCATGTTTGCCCAGATAATTACTCCAGTCATCCAAGCCTTGTGCATCAACGTCACGCTGGGGCACAGCCAAGTAGATTGAGGCAACCTGCTCACGAGCAGCCAACCCGGCCAATTGACCAGCACTATCGGGCTGTGTCTCATTCAAGAAGAATTGCTGCGCCCCAGTATCACCGGAGCCCACTGAGCCACGCAATCCAGTAATGATAGTGACCAACACATCACCTTTAGTCCCTCCCCCGCTGAGAATTGCACTCAGAGTGGAGAACTCACTGTTGCTTGGAGCGCGTTCGTAGGCTTCATTAAACACCTTATTGATGAAATCTGTGTTTGATAACGAATTGAGCGCTGCTCGATCGGTAACAAATTTATTGGCTACTTGTGAGAAGGATTGCGTGGAAGTATTTATCTGTGTAGCCAGTGTAATAACAGTACTGGTGACAGGATCGATGCCAGCCAGATAATAGAGTGCCAATGCATCCGACACACCAGGACCAGAACCAGCGGCACTGGTGCCCGGGAATAGCACGTTATTGAGTTGCACATCGAAGTTACTCTGAGACGCAAGCGTGCCGCTATCAAAACCACTGTAATTCAGCAAAGAATTAACGGCGTCTGATATTGCATCGTTCAAGGTGCTCCCCGCGAGAATCGCCTGCAGCTGCGCTGTTGTCGGTGAGTTGCCATAGGCCGCTGTGTAGATACTCTGTAAAATTTCAACGTCTGTTTTTGATGCATAGAGTGCCTGTCCAGCACTGGAGGATAACAGACTGGAGATGTATGCCTGGGCGGTAGTTTGCCCTTTCTCTATTTGATTACCAACAGTGTCAAACACGCTTGGCGATGCATTTTGTCCAAGCACAGCTAAAAGAAGCGCTGCCGCCTCTTTCTGGTACACTAGAGAAGCCATAATCGTATCCTTAAAAAATAAAATGGTTTTAGCTAGGCAAAATCAAAACCTGATTTAAAACCTAGCGTTAGCGATAAATTGTTACCGCATAATTGAATAGCGTGCGAAAACCCCCTTACTTCGCATATAAAGAAAAGTTCAAAAACACGAAGCTGTCAAGGGAATAAGAATTTTATTACAAACCAGATAAACAATAATAAAAACAAGAAGTTAAATAAATAACAAAAACTATAAATAAAATCAGTTAACATTAGGGCGCGAACAATTATCATCTCAACATAAAAGTTTTATTAATGCAAAACCACGCGTAGAATATAGAGCATATCCAAATATCAACAGAGCATCAGCCCCCCTCTACTCTTAAGATAGCAGTACAAACTTCGTAACCAATTGAAAATACAAAGAGCTACAATCCATCAGAAGGGATGGACCGCCTCCCCCCAAGAAACCTTACCAAGTGGAGAAAGGTTTATTTTTATAAATTAAACAACTCTAAAAGTTACAGATAAAGAGATAGCGAATAAAAACTTAAAGAGGAAAAATGAATAAAATTCATCATATCGAATAGCAGGAGAATCAAGAAATGATATGGGGAATAAAATAAGGTAGGAAAACAAACATCGGAGAAAGGATATGGGAAATAAGATAGGGAATAAACATCATAGAAAGGAGGTCGCAACGTTATATATTCAAACGTCGCGCCAAATGAACTCAAGTAAAACTACAACATGATTAGAGCCAGCCTTAACGGAGAAAATTTTAAAGCTGGCCTTCTTCAGGCATAAATAAAATGAAAAAGAAATTAATTAGTAAGCACCATCACGCTTCAAAACCACGCCTATAGTCTTAAAGAGAATAGCAATATCATTCCATAATGCCCAATTTTTCACATACCAAGCATCGAAATAAACTCTCGTATCATAATCAATATCATTACGTCCGCTAACCTGCCAAAGCCCTGTCATACCAGGTTTTGCCATTAAGTAGTAATCTACGTCACCAGCGTAACGTTCAAGCTCTGCTTCAATAACCGGTCGTGGGCCAACTAAGCTCATTTCTCCCTTTAACACATTCCACAACTGCGGTAACTCATCCAGACTTGTCTTTCTAATAAAATGGCCTATTTTTGTAATTCTAGGATCATTTTTTAGTTTGAAATCTTTTTCCCATTCAGCGCGAGCATCTACATCATTTTCTAAGAGATTTTTCAAAACCTCCTGAGAATTCACGACCATGGATCTAAACTTCAAGCATTTAAATTTAACACCATTCTGTCCAATACGCTCATGCCCATAAATAGCCTTACCACCATCTCGAGATACTTTATAAGCAAGAAAAACTAAAACTGGTGATAATGCAAGAATAATAGAAAATGAACCCACTATATCAAATAGGCGCTTAACGATTCTTGATGAACGTTTGGCAAGGTTATTATTAACACGCAAAATCATAACTTCATGGCTAAAAATAAATGACATGTCAGTCCCATATAATGGCACACCTCTCAAAGTAGGGATAACCGATACAGAACGGCAATTGTGTTTAACAAGATTCTTCAACCACCAATCGCGAAGCGTATTCTGTTCATATTCAAGTGCGACAATGAATTGCGTATTTTCAACATCAGCAATCTCCCACAACCGCTCTTCCGTTTCAATTACAGGGACATTTGCCGAAATATTATTGCGCGAAACATCAGTACAATAAAAAGCAGTTACATCAAAACCAAGTACCTCTTCACTTTGCAATGCAGCATAAGCCTCCATCGCATTCCTTCCAGAACCTATAATAATAGTATTCTTTTTCCATAAGTTGAGTTTATTCAACACGTGCTTAGTTATGATTCGACCTAACGGCACAAGAAAAATAATCAGTAACCAAGTAGACATCCAAATGTAACGCGAGAAATTCCACTTAGAAAAAGCAACCAATGAAAGATCCAAAACTGCAAAGATGAGCAACGTACGAACAGTTTCTTTCAATTCAAACCAAAAAGGCTTTCTGTAGGTATAGTGCCGTAACCTAGTGAGAAACCAAAAAATACAAATCAGAGAGAGAATAAAATGCACCAGGACTCTAACGCCATACCCATCAGATAAAAGATAAATACCCGGATCATCTAAAAACCTATCGATAAGAAAATAAGATATATATATCGATATATTAAAAAATACCAGATCAGATAAAATCAATGCAAACTTAGAAATAAAACCTTTGACATTCCCATGGCTATTTGACATTGGGTTTTCCATCCATAACTAATTTGAACAACAATCTTATTCACTATTAATAAGAATACTTAACTAAAAACCATTAATAAAAAATCGTTTTATTTTCATTGAATAACAGCCATTTTTCTCTGACATATTCACTAAACTCTTTATCAAACCTCTCAGAAGAAAACTTCAGCGCATTATTATAACAATCGGAAGGTAGAATTTTATCTTGAATTTTTTCAAAGCGATGAACACTCTCTATTAATGATTTAACATCTTGTCGCTCAAAGAATAGCCCTGTTGCCTTTCCGGTACCATGAGGTCTAACGGTTTCCAGAGCGCCTCCCCTTCCAAATGCGATAACAGGGGTTCCGCAACCTTGAGCCTCAACAGGAACAATACCAAAGTCCTCTTCTGCTGCAAATATAAATGCTTTGGCATGTGACATATAGTCGATAAGAACCGACTTATCTTTGTAGCCCAATATATGGACATTAGAAGACGCCTTCATCTTAATTTTTTTGATTTCAGGACCATCACCAATGACAACTAGTTTCTTAGTTGGCATTAACGAGAAAGCATCTACAATTAAATCTATCCGTTTATAAGGGACAAGTCGAGAGGCCGTCATGTAATAATCGTCTTTTGACTCTCTAAAAACAAATTGAGAGATATCAACAGGCGGGTAAATTACGTCAGCATTTCGACCATATACTTTCTTTATCCTTCTTGCGATGAAATGTGAATTGGCAATAAAATGATCTACGGTATTAGAAGTTCTGCAATCCCAGAGTCTCATTTTATGCAAAAACCATTTAATCAACACTCCCCTCAACCCGGAATCATAGCCGGACTCTTTTAGATATTGATGTTGCAAGTCCCATGCATAGCGCATTGGTGAATGAACATAGCTAATATGCAATTGATCAGGACCAGATAAAACACCTTTAGAAACAGCATGACTGCTCGATATGATAATATCATGTTCCTTCATATTTAGCTGTTCAATTGCATAAGGCATTAATGGAAGATATGATTGATAGAGCTTCTTTGCAAAAGGCAACTGCTGTATAAATGTGGTTTTCGCAGATCTATCAAATAATTCAGCACGATCTCGTTCATTTAAAAAATCAACTACAGCGTAAAGAGTTGATTCAGGGAAAACATTAAGAATTTGTTTAATAACACTCTCTGAACCAGCATATGTAACTAACCAATCTGCTACAACACCAATATTAACATTGCTATATGACATTGTTGACCTCTAGGGATATTTTCATTTCTAAAAACACCCCATATAAGTCTATAGGGAAGAAAAGCGTGAAATTAATCAAATTATGCTATCCAAAAGAGAGTTTAACTTTTCTGCAGATTTACTCCAAGAAAATCTTCTTGCGTTCTCTCGCCCACTCGCAACTAGCTCTTCCCTTAAATTTTTATCCAACATTAGCAGTTCCATAGCAGAATATAGCTCGGCGTTACTCTCTGGCGAGAAAAAAAAGGCACTGTCTTGTAACACCTCAGGCATAGAGGCTGCATTCGAAGAAATTACTGGACAGCCGCAGGCCTGAGCCTCAATAGGTGGAATGCCGAATCCTTCATAGAGAGATGGAAACACAAACGCCACTGCATTTCGATACAATTCTGATAAAGAATTATCATCGACTCTTCCTAAAAATTTCACACGACTTGCATTTAGCTCGTCAAATTTATCACTGTCAAACGAAAGGTTAGCATGGTTTCTATCACCAACAACTCTCAACTCAACATCGTACTTTTTCGAGAAGGCTAAAAAAACATCAATTAGAAAACGTAAGTTTTTGTGATAAAGAGGCGACGATAAAGCCAGAAAGTACTTCACTTCTGTTTTAGAAACGGTTTCGCTATTGTAAATAAAACTTCTCGACACAGCATTATAAACAACATCCACATCGTCGGCATTACATGAGAAATTATTAATCAATTCATTCTTAGAGAAGTTGCTCACTGTCACAACTTTCTTGCATGAACGAATCAAAAAAGGAGTCACGAAATTATAAATACTTCGGAATTGCCATTTATAACTCTTTGGAAACCGCTTATAAGTAATATCATGGAGTGTAATAACTTTATTTTTGTAAAAAACCGGCGCTAGATTACAAAGATTCACAAGTAAAGGACTTCCCAGCGTCTCCAGGTACCGCGGTAGATCATACTGTTCCCACAGATAACCAGTATTACGACCTACAATTCTAATAGTTGCAGACTCAGCGAACTCCTGAAAAACAATGTTCTTAGGAACAAGAAAAATAATATCATCTCTGAGCAACATCAACGCTAAAGAGATCTCTTTGGCGTAACGCTGAACCCCTGTGAGTTCCTGAGTGAGAAATCTTGCATTAATGTAAATCAATTATAGCGCTCCAATCCAGCTGTGGAGACTCGTAATTGATCCAATGAACTCATAGACCAAAAGCGCCCCATCACATAGTCTAATTCATCACCGAAGCCTGTACCAAATCCTGCAGCAGGCGTAAATGTCATTTCACCAAAGTACAAACTTCCTGAATGAATATACCAATCAACCCTGACATAATCAAATTTAGCGGCCAACTTTAAGCTTTTACTCAATGCACAAGCAAGTAGCTTGCTACAAACAGCTATTCCACCCGCCCCATCTTCTTTACAAAACACAGTTTCCAAACTATTTACATAAAATGATCTACGAATCTTACCGGAGAATCTATCATCGATTACCTGTAACACGTAATTTACCCGACCATTAGTATCATTGAATATATGGAACTTGTAATCAACAGGAGCCTGTACTCCGTCACCCAATAGCTTTTCAATCAGTATTTTAGGGGGTATTTTACTGTAGTGTCTCTCTCTCTGGACTTGTGAGAAATCTATAGAAAGCCACTTATTTACCTCATTACAGATTTTATTAATAAAAAAATCATCTGCTATTTCAGGCACGATCACATAAAGCCCAGCACAGTGATTTGGTTTTATAATTACATCGCATCCGAATTTTAAATCAGAAGGTTTCACAGGATGTTCTGAATGAAAAATAAGAGGCACAAGAAACTCCGCCCCTATTGTATCACTGATATACTGTCTGACCTTATATTTATCAGCCAATATAGTAAAAGCGCTCAATTCAAACTGCCTATTTTTTCTATACAGCACTTTCTCATTGAAGCCTATCGGGTTTCTCAATCTAGGGAAACGTCTAAAATAATAAAGAAAAACCAAACAATCTTGAACCCACCAAGGAGCGAAACGGATTATTCTTTTTATCAGTCGGAATAAATATTTCTTTGCGAAAAAAAACCAACTATTCATGAAAATTCTCGGTAATGGGTTGCCGCTTTCCGGACTCATCTTTAAAGTGAATAAGCAAAACAGCCAAAATCAAAAGCTTGAAAAAGGAAAGCGAAGGCATTGGATATGGCTGAATAACGATGCTAGTACTAGCCGCCAACCATAGAATATTAAAGAAAATCGCTGTTGAAAAAATTGTTATATTTTTCATAACATTCTGATGAATAATGAGATGAATGAATACGAGAGCCATAACCAACATAAAAGAAAGACCAATAGCTCCACTATTCTTAATCTGAGTTAACATCGGCATCTGAATACTTTTTTTATAGACAACTTCCCCTTCAGGATACTGATCGATCTTTTTTGTCTCTCCTTTATCAGCAACCCCTGTCGGTGAAATATATTTCCCACCATAACCTATGCCAATAAGGTTTGCCGGGAAGTAATGTCCTGTATACTCCCAATAATCATTTAATTGACTAGAGCGAGTTCCCATCGACTTGCTGACTAGCAAAGGTGCTGTTGCTGGCAATGTTAATGCTATAACAAGTGCACTCAGCGCTATTTTTAATTTATACTTTCCGCCTGAAAACGCAGAAATTAAAATGTCATAGAATAAAAAAATAGCAGCAATGGCAAAAATAAATTTATATATATTTAAAAACATGAAGAGACCGATAATCAGTACTCCCCAGTGAATAAATTTTACTGGTTTGCTAAAGGAAAAAGTCATTGCGACAAAAATCAACACGTACATTGTAAAGTAATTATATATTTTGTCTTGATCTATAATAGTAACTTTTATCCCATATCGTTCCCATAAGAAATCATAGTAGATACCGCATGAAATTAAACCTGAAATAAAATTAATTATATCAATTACAATGAATAACTTTAAAATATCATAAAAATTATAGTTTTTTAACTCAGGATATATTTTAAAGAACAAAATTAAAATCGTCAGGAAATAAATGACACCTCGGATGTAGACAGCATGATCTTTGAAACTAACCACTCCACCTTGTGTTAAGTGCACATAATAACCAAAAGAAGAAATAACAGCAATGAAAACTGCTTGAAGAACAATCAATGCCAGTATTTTAATTATGAATGGGTTAACATTAAAGTAATCTGCCTTTAAGATTACGACTCGAGACAGCACAAAAAATAAGAACACAATAGAAACTATGTCTAAAGGTGATAATATTGAGTAAAGTTTATAATGATAGATAAAGTTACGCGCAATTGGAATATTAAAATCATGTATTGGCATAACCATTATGTTATATGATGAAAATGAACAAATTATATAACATAGCAGAAAGAAAAAAAGATATCGGCTAAAACCACGACCTTTAGAAAACGAATACAAATAGAAGAGTGCGAAAAACAACCCAACTAAAAAAACGAAAGAATCGATTGAGATCAACTCACCAGGCACTTCTTTAAGCTCAAGTTCTGCTGCAGACTCTTTCATATATTTTCTTATACTCGTTAGTTGTTTTTTCAATACTAAATACAATCACATCGCGCGTATCAGGGAAAGCAACATTCGGAATTAAAATCTCTCGCTCAACATCCTTTAATACCAATGGCTTTACATTGGGCAATAGAGACATCAATTCAACAATTCCGCCAATAGGATTCGTAAATACAGGTTTATTGGCTAAAGCGCTCTCAACAATAGTCCGTCCGAATGGTTCTCTCCACTTTGTAGGCAAAATAACCACATCAATTTTTGAAAGAAATTCTTGGATATCCTTATACTCACTGATTCTAACATTCGCTGCATCTGCCAAGACTTCGAAAGCATTACTATTTTTAGAGTTATTTGCTCTCCCAGCGGCTAATGCTTCTATGCTAATATTTTTATTTCGCAAGAAAATAATGGCTGAACAGAAGTCATCAAAACCTTTCTCTTCACTAAGCCGACCTATATAGCCTATCTTAACAGTATCATCTCTTTCTCTTTGTGCCTGGTTAATAGACACAGCATTGTAAATAGTTATACCATCTCTGGAGGAAAAAAAACCATTTACAGTATGGAAGTTTTTTATATAATCACTTATCCCAACAAAAAGACTAACCTTTCGTGACTTTAACTTTTTTAGAAAAGAAAAGATCAGTACGCTAACGCTACGCTCATTAGTATTTCTTCCCTTTTTATACAGCGTTGAGTTTGGATGGAAAAGATAGTAGTCTCTGGCGGTATGAATTATCTTTACACCGCACTTATGTGCTGCATCCCATACAGCAACAGAAAATCCACACAAATTGTTGGTGTGAACAATGTCAGGTGAAAACAACAAGATCTCTGATGAAATTAATTCTTTCATCATGGGATTATAATTATCTATAAAATGCCAGACTAGTCTTTCTACATATCTTCTGGGTAAATTATCGAATGGCCAGTAGACGTTTCTTAACGGCAAATAAACAACCTCAACTCCATTTATAACTGCGCACTCGCGAGTTGACCTCTTATGCAACGAGATAACACGCACATCGTCTCCATTTTTAACCAACTCTTCACTTAGAAGCTGTACTGAGCGTTCAGCACCGCCGACAAAATTGGGGGCATAAAGGGTATTAATAATGAGAACTCGCATTACACCACCTTTTAAAAAATTATTTATTTAGTGAAAACATTGACAGGTGCATTTTCCCAATTTCGCCACGCCTAAAGAAATAATTAAAAAAAGTTAAAGACGCAAACTCAGTTAATAAAATGCTATAAGCTGCGCCTATACTCCCATGACCAGGAACAAAAAAGATAGCCGATATAATGCTGGTGATAGTAACCATCAGTGCTTTGATAGATAAGTAATGATACCCAGATTTTTTTATAATATAGCGGTATGACACAACCCCCATAACTGAGAATAGTGATGCGACAGTTAGAAGCACTAACGTATAGTAAGCTGATAAATATGCATTGCCAAACAAAAAGGACAAGACTTCCCTTCCTGTTAGTAAAACACCAACGACCGCTAATATAGATATTGAGAATGCGATCTTGTTAGCTTGTAGGACGTAATGTTCGATATTTTCTTTTGCTTTTTCTTTATAAATAATAGAAAAGTAAGAGGTAACAATTGATAATGGAATGAAAGCCCAAGAGGTAGCGATCGTACTTGCCGCTGAGAAAACACCCAATTCACTATCGCCATAATAATAGATAAGAACAAACTGCGAAAATCGTGTGTAAATAGTAACCGAGATGCCTGAAATTGCCAGAGGCACGCCAACAACCAGAGTATAGTATATATATCTTCGTCTTTGAAATTCGGAAATAATAACTATTTTGTGCTGAAGTCGGTAATTCCACTTTCTAATCAAATAAGGTATCAATGAAACGAGGATGATCGGAGCTGCTAGCCATGCCGGATCAAGACTTAATACGGCTATAACATATCGAAAAAAAATGGCAACAACCAAACCGACTAGATTTGCCAGTGTATTTTTCTTGGAGTTTAATGTCGCCTCATTGAAAACTCTTAACACATCCTGAGTTACAAAATAGACAGAGATACATGAAGCTAAAAGAAAAATAAATGTCAGATAATCAGAGTTAAAGTAGAACCAAATCAGTGCAAGCGCAGAGAGTGAGAGATGAATAAATGCACGTAATCTCTTAACTGCGCTCATTAACTTGAAGCACGAATTTTTATTAGCACATGCTCTCTTAAAAATGATACTATCAGTCCCTAACAAAGAAATTGACTGAATAACTGCAAAAATAGTTGTAGAAAATGCTAGCTTGCCAAAATTTTCCGGCCCAATATATTTAGCAACATATGAGGTAACAAAAATCAAGCCAAGTACTGTCACTATTTTTTCTGCAGAGATCCAGTACGAATTTTTTAAAATATTCAAGTTGGCATCTCTAATATGAAATCAGCTATCAAGGCATACCCAGATTTTACATGAAAAAAATCACATTCCCATATCAGCGCTTTTATCTGAGTAATATACCACCAAGCTTAGTTGAACTTATTATTCTTGCAACTCGATAAGAACTGGATTGACTGGGATCGGCAAATTATGCACAACTTTATGACTACCCACAGTAGTTGTATTATACTCCACTTTGGTGCCAGTAAGCATATTCGTCACAGCAATACCTTTAACGGACATAGGTAAAGTTAAGTTTGAAAGCCTAGGCGGCTTTTGACTATATTTTTCCATCGACCAAGCAGCTATGTATCTCGTATTGCTATTTTCATTTTTAAATTGGTAAGATATCACTCGATCAGGTGCGTAAAGCAAGGTACCATCAAAAGCTTTAGCAGGCGAATCATCTGGTCTGGCTGATTCTTGTTGAATAATGTAACTGACATCATTAGCAGGTATCAAGTTGACTGATAACGAAGCCAAACGCTGTACTGCATAATATGAAGGTTTGGGGGTCCCATCCGACCGCAACAAGCCGAAGTTATCTTCGCTGTTGACCTGACTTGCAATACCAGTGTCATTCTTGTCATCCATGAAAGAATAAACGATGCTTGTTTTAATTCCAACGCCCAAAGACTCCATGAAGCGCCGTTGTATATACACTGCTTGCTCATCCTCACTAACACCAACAAAATTTCCTCTTGAGATTGGAAAGTTCTTTTTAGTCGTCCATCCCCACTCAGTTAACCAGATGCTTTTCGGCCCACCATTCTCAATGGAGAAATTAAGCATTCTATTAATAAGTGCAGAAAAACTCCCGTCTTTGTCAGAGATAAAAGTATTTCCGTTTTTCTTGAAACTTGCTTTTGAGTCAGGATACGGCATTATTTCAGGTGTGGTTGCATAGCTATATGGATGCAATGTAATGCCATCAACATTCTTGCTGAGCCCATACCTTATCATGCGCCAGTTCATTGCAGGAAATCCACCAAGACCTATGACCTTTATCCCTTTAGTCGTTGCCTTAATCTTGTCAGCTGATTCGTTTAATAGCTGAACATAGTTGCGCATCCAGCTTTCGATTGTACCATCCTTGGCCGTACCATAAATTGTTCCTGCATTCCTTGTCCCCTGGGCGAACGAGTTTGCATACCAATTGAATGGTTCATTCAACACTTCAATAGCATCTATTTTTCCTTGTAATTGTTGGGCAACATATGCAATTGCATTGGAGTAGGCATCAGGAGGAAATTGATTATCGCTGTATATATTCGGATTATTACCATTAAATGTAATAATGATTTTTATACCATATTTATTAGCAATATTAATCCATTCGAGATCTTCTTTAGGGATGGAATAGACACCTTTTTCCTTCTCTACCTTATCCCACATGATTTCATCTCGAATCCAGCCGACATTCATAGCAGCGATTACTGGGATATACTTCTCGGGATCCCAGTGGGCCATGCTTCGCATTTTTCTTACAAAATGAGTGGCAACTCCGAAGTGATAGTTCATTTGCTGTGCAGTATTGGCTGGCTCGACATTACCTTCACTCTTCGCTACCATTTCTGCCGATAGCGCTGTCGAAGATAGTCCAAACATTGAAATCAATAAAATAAGCTTTCTCATCATTACCTCTCTATAAGTCAACAAAGAGCATGTTGAACAAAACTATTAACCAGCCTAAAAAATTGAGTGATTGATCAAGTTTACTTGAACTCTAATGAGTAGAATCCGAGTCTTCGCTTAACGAAAAAAACTGTAATTAAACTTTGAACCGAAATAGTTATTGATGTTGCCCACGCTGTCCCAACAATCCCCCAGATAGGGGTTAACGTCATTATAAGTATGAATATTAAAGGGGCCGAAAACAAAAAAACTTTCTGCACGTCTTTTTCGTGTCCAGACATCATCAGCAGGTAGCCAGCAGATCCTGTTAGCACACTAACCAATTGCCCAATTGTTAATATTTTCAATAAACTGGCGCCTTCAATGAAGTCTTTCCCAAAAAAACTCATAATCAAATCTGGGAAAAAAAATACAGCAATAACCATTGGCGCAGCACCGACAACTACCAATCGAGTCGACATTATAGCAAGCCGCCTTAGCTCGACAAGCTTACCCGAATGATAGAATGCAGCGAATCTGGGAGCTACAACCAAATTTACTGCCATTAAGGCGAAACTTGTCAGCATCGATGTACGCTGTGCGACAGCGAAACGTGCGATATCATCAGCAGGTACATAGCCGCCACTCAAAAATTGCCCAGACCACTGGACAAACTGACTCAGAACGATAACTGTCCACAGGGGTATAGCTGAAGTAAGCACAGTTCCCCATCCTATGTCTGTCTGCTCCAGTACCACCGTTAAATTAGCCTCTTTGCTTTTGCGCTGAATCGAAAGATATATAAGCCCACCAAGAATAGCAGTAATCAACGCAGAAGCAGAAAAGGCAAGCGAGGCGTCAGTACTTGAATGCATTACCCCGCTAAGAGCAATAAGAATAAAAATAATGTTTACACTAATGTTAAGAATAAATACAGAAAGAATTATTCTTCGAAGCCCCTGCAGAGCCATTGCCAACAAGGTAAAGAGAGAAACACCTACTAATCCTGGCGAAATTGATAACAAAGTGAGATCCAGTTCTGGCTTTGAAAAAAAGCTTACCGAAATAGTCTTTGAGAAAATTGCCAATATTAGTGCTAGTGCCACTGAAATAACAAAACAGCCTAACAAGGTTTTTTTTAAGATCTGGCTAGATATCAGTGTGGTATTTTGCCCTGAAGAAATTCCTGAGAACCTAAGAACTAAGTTGTCAAAACCGCACCGTCCTACTGTCGAAAGGAATGTAATAATACTTAGTGCCAAGAGAAAATAACCCGCCCCTTCAACACCCAGTACCCTAGCCACCGTCAAATTCATCAAAAAGGCTGAGAGTACACTTAGAACCCTTACGAAAAGTGAAATAATGGAGTGTACTATAACCTCCTTACTCTCACTACTTTTAAAAATTTTAATAGCCATCTCCTGCAACCTATTTCTAGTACGACTTACTTTTTAAGGACACCCAGAATTTCTTCATTATCAGTCACGATTAATGATGTAATGTTGAGAGATTCCATTTTGTCATAGGCCTTACTAATCGAAATATTTTGCGAAATGGTATGTGGCTTAGTTTTTACTATGTCCAAAACGCGCAGGTCGAATATTTCTTTTGAATGTTTATCAAGTGCACGCCTCAAGTCACCATCAGTAATGATCCCGAACAACTTTTTGGCGTCACATACAATAACCAATCCCAAGTTCCCTGAGCTGATAGCTTTTATTGCATCAATGATACTTGAGCTCAAATCAATTATGGGTAAGTTAGAGCTAACCATTTCATCTCGCACTTTCCTCAGTAATTTCCTTCCCAAGGACCCCCCTGGATGAAATCTCGCGAAATTCTCTGGACGAAAATTACGTAATTCCATCAGAGCAATAGTTAGAGCATCCCCCATAACCAACGCAGCGGTAGTAGAAGATGTTGGGGCTAATTGGTGTGGACATGCCTCTTCAGGAACCCACACATTCAGGTGATAATCTGCGCTTCTGGCTAGTGTTGATTGCTCACTGCCGGTAATTGATATGATTTTATTCTTATTATCTTCCAGGAATGGAAGCAACTTTAGCATCTCATCGGTTTCCCCTGAGTTAGATATAGCAATAAATATATCTTCTTCTTTTATCATGCCCAAGTCGCCATGGAATGCTTCACCGGGATGCATATAGAAACTCGGGGTACCTGTACTCGCTAAAGATGCAGCAATTTTCCTACCAATCAGTCCTGACTTTCCCATTCCGCTAATAATAACTCTCCCTGTCGACTGCAAGATAAGCTCAACTGAGTCCGAGAAATTTTCATCTAAAAGCTCTAACACACTCTCCAACCCACGGATTTCTGTATTAATAACTTTCTTAGCAACTTCAATTGCCTTCATTCTCTATTACCCTTTTGATATTGTTATAGTCATCAACTGTATCGATTCCATGATGTACATCTCCATCAAAGTACATCATGCCTATTTTCATTCCATTTTCTAATGCTCTTAATTGCTCAAGTTTCTCCAAAGATTCCAGTGTTCCTGTAGGCAATGAACAAAAAGCAGTTAAGCTATTTGCGCTGTAGGCATAAATACCTATATGTTTGACACATGAGCTGATATCTAGAGGCTTATCTCGATTAAAAGGAATACGAGAGCGACTAAAATAAACAGCGTTTCCTCTCTCACCAATTGCGACTTTTACCATATTATTATTTTCTGCATCTTCAAGATTAGTTATCTTCGAGTAGGCTGAGAAAATGTCAAATTGCTTGTTCTTGAGAGAGAAATCGATGAGCTCTCTGATTAGTCGTGGCGGAATTAACGGCTCATCTCCTTGAACATTAACAACTAAAGTATCATTCGGCCAGTGGCAAAGTTCAACAACTTCACTCACTCTGTCAGTTCCAGACATATGTTGACTACCAGTCATGATAGCCTGAATACCTTCATCAACTGCTTTTTTATATATTTTATCGCTATCAGTTGCTAAATATATATCTTGGTGTTCGATGCCAGCCTCGATACAGCGTCTATATACGTGCCAAAATACAGCATGTCCTTGCAGCATGAGCAACGCTTTTTCTGGTAATCGACTAGAGGATAGACGTGCTGGGATGACAATCTTAACTTTTCTATTTTCTGGAAAAACACTCATCAGTCTTACCTACTTATACTAAAAAACTTGCCGTCTTTTGAATTCATAAAACCAGTTTGCTGCATTCAAAAAACCCAATTAACAATTATGGTTTAATCATATTAACGAGTGGTTAATTGAACGTATCCAAGCGACGCTCATACAAACATTGCATCTTGTCAACATAACCTGTCCGAGAGTACTCTCTTTTTATGTCCTCGAGAGCAGTCAATATAATACTTCTTCTTATTTCATCATTCTCGATTAGCTGTTGAATAGCCGCGATCGCCTCATCCAACTCATCAAACAAATAACCATTTTTTCTATTTTCGATTAAATCGTTATTTCCGGCACAATTCTTCGCTACCACCGGGACTCCGGATGCCATTGCCTCCAATATAGAAATAGGCATACCTTCCCACTTAGCCGTGGATACATATATATCGGATCTCCTTACTAGCTTCATCACTTCCGTTTTAGGTAGCCATCCTGTAACGCTCACCCCAGCTTCCTGCAGAAGGCGCTTTAAATTATCTTCGCCATCTCCCACCCAAGTAAAATTAACCGGCTTATTAGTTAAACTTTTTGCTAAAAGCGAAAATGAAGTAGGGTCTTTTTGGTTTCTTATTCCACCAACAGTGATTATCTCTACTTTCTTTTTGTTTTTAAGACCCAAATCAGAAACTGAAAACTCAAAAGAAGCTTCGCCATCGTAGGCATTATTTATAACTTCTATATTCTTTATGGAAAGGTTAGTTTTTATTGACTCGTATTCACTTTTTGAGCAAGCAACATAGGTCGAAGGAATGAAATTCGCAACTCTCTCTAATGTTTTAAAAACATACTCCTTTACCTTTCCAATGTCTTTCCTCATGAAAGAGATACAATGTGGGCTGTAAATAACTCTATTTTTTTTATTTCCTATATTAGCCAACCGCCCAACAAAACCAGCTAGAGACGAATGCAGATGAATAATATTAGGATTTTTTTCTGCTATTGTTTTTCTTAGTAGGATGCATGATGCAGGGAATTTTCGCATAGCCATATCAATCTCCACCAGTTCAATTCTTGGATCGAACAGTGTGGCTATGTTTTCTGGTGTGTCGGATCGCCGCGAATAGATCACATATACATCATTATTATTTTTTATCTGACTATTGGCGAGCATCGTCACTACAGATAAAGTGCCAGTCGCTGAAGACTCAATAATATGCATTATTTTCATTTTATTTTCTTCAACCCTCCATTACTGCTTATGTACACTCCAGGCTCAAAAATACTTTTTGTAACGACGCTACCAGCTCCAATTATGACATTGTCAGCAAGTTTTACCCCTTTCAAAATCGTAACATTTGAGCCGAGCCAGCAATTACGGCCTATAATTACATCTGAGACATCAAACTCAATTTTGGATACAACATAGCTATTTCCGATGCGATGATTATGGTCGTATATTTTCACACCTTCGCCAAAAAGTGTATTTTCGCCAATTTCAATCCTACCCTTTGCATTGAATGAGCAATCATTATTTATGAAGCAACCGTCTGAAATTGAAATTTTGCCTCCATCAGAAAATATTCTACAACCATTTCTAAATTTCACATTTCCAATGTATATTCGTCCATTGACTCTACATCTAATATGTGGAAGGTCTGTAGTGAAAAATATTTTCTTTGTTGAAAACTGTCGTCTAAAAATAAGCTTACTTAGTAGAACTCGACAACCAGAATACGCTACCTTTAATGCAACTATATATTTATCCATCATTTCGCCTTGAATAAACACTATCAATGAGATTAGGTGTTATAGTAAAGTTTTCATCGAAGAAGTCTATGTCTACAAGGTAATTATGTAAGTATTTTTTTAATTCAGCGGTTCCCATATTTGAATATACAGAACGCCCCATAAATACGACACTTTTATCAAATAACATCGATTCCATTCCAACTGTGGAATTTATCGTATATACACACTTTGCGTTTTTAATTAGCTCGTAAGTATTCTTCTGCGAGATAAATAATCTACCTTGGTTCTCATTTTTAATCTTGTATATATAGTCAAAGTTCGATTCAGCAGGATGAGGCTTAGTTACGATAGGTAAAATCTCTTTTTCAATGAGATGATTTAGCACATCAACATTGTCAACATCGCTATTTAGAACTATCTGGGTATCTGTCGACACCTGCATGGGGAAAAAAATGTACTCATCAGGAATAACCTTATCGTCATTAATTTCATGTGTTCTTTTTTTTCTAATCCTATTGCTTATCGAGCTCTTAGGGAATGTTTGAAAACCCCAGAATTTTGTATAGACAAAATCAATTAGATGCCTAAGAGTTATCTCTTTACCTTTAGATGCTTGGGGTAGTAGTTTATTCCCTTTTTTTTCTTCAAAAAAATCTTTCAGCCAAACGTCATGAATACCTTCATCAACAGATGGAATATTCTGCAATACTTCAGGTTTTAAATACACACTTGATGCAGCATTTACCCCCTCAGGATCAACAAATATCTTTCCTTTTAGATTTGATAATTCAAAAAAAAGTAGGCTAACCGTATTGTCTGCTTGTTTAGCTTGACGCATTACAGCACCTATTACGTTATCACCATTCCATGTCAGTAAATTTACCTTCTTGTTTTTATTTTTATCCAATATTTTTCTTATTGAAGATTGTAATATGGAGGCGAACTCCATTGCATTTTCATGCTGAAGAATATTTAAGCCAAGCTCCCTCACTCTGTTGACAGGAAGACTAGTAACTTTATCTTTTTCTTGTACTTTGCTTACTTTCGATATTAAGTAAGCTTCATGTTTTTTTCGCGCTGCCAAATATGTACTTAACAGTGTGGATACAAAAATGTACTCTCTATCTTTGTCTGAGGCTGCTAAACGCAAGAAGAAACTTCCGGCTAACGCATAATCTATAACACAGATACTTATTTCTTTATGTGATGTCATGTTCATCCTCTAAATTTGAACGATTTTTTCTTCTTTCAGCAACCAACGCTTTGCAGAACACGATAAATATCCAAAAGAAAGAAGATAATATATTGAATTTAAATAGCAGCGTAATTATAACTCCATAGAGGATGTCAAGATTCTTCAGACCCAGCCGTGACAAAAAGAATAATAATAAAAGCAGGCCAAATATACCACCGGAGAAATAAATATAGGGATAGAACGATGAATCGCGAGTATGATATCCTTTTAACCCAATTTTACCAATCGGCTCATCCTCGGCCCAAAAAAATCCACTGCCAACTATATCGTTGATAAAATCGCGTGCTTCGAACTCTTTAAGGATTAAAAGCCTCGATGATATAGCATCATAATCAGAATCATCGGTTATTCTTTTTGTGTAAAAATCACCTAAATAAGGAGCCGAAAGTACAATAGCAGCGATAACCGCGCCTTTTAATAAATAGTTTTTCTTTAATCTAAAGAAAAGAATAATCATTGCCAATGCAACAATAGCCAATGATGCTATAGATAAACTCAATGCGCAACTAAACAACCCCAGTAGAACATATTTATTTATTTTCTTATTTAACAACATGAGAATCATCGTAGGACAGAAAACGCTCATGCTATAGAACGAAGGTTCTGAATACAAACCGGTAGCTCTTATCGAAAGTATGAAACCACTCAAGGCTCTCGATGCATACAGCGTCGTACTCTCCTGTTCCCTTACCATATTGTTAAAATCGATAAAGTGGCCAAATGCTTGATATGCAATTAGCTGAATAAGGAAAAATGTGAGATTGACAATGATTAAAGATTTGCAATAGAACTCAATATCAGAAATTTTAATTATGTTGCTTGTGTACATCACATAGAGAGTTGATGCAAAAAATATCATCCCCAAAAACTTGACATAGTATATCCAGTAGATATTTTGCAGTAGCGAACATGCAATAACTGAGATATTTATAAGCAAAAAATAAAAAATATCTCTACGTTTTACTACCAACGTATTTTTCCAAAATGGGGCGATAGACAGAAAAAGAAAAAAATATCCAAGAGCTGCTGCCCTATAACTAAATGTACTTAATGAAAAAAAGAATACTGCAAGAAAAGAAATTATTTTGAACATTTTAAATCACCTCACGAGAGCAGTTTATTAATTCACTATTCATTTATTCCCGCTCAAGTTTTATCCTTCATGTTCATCAGAAAATATAAAAATTTAAACACCACCCGGTATTTTAAACCGGGTGGTCGGCATAGTTGCTAATCAGTTTTTCGATGATTTATAACTGTAATCATAATAATCATACCCATAACTATAATAGTTAGATGATTTTCTGACAACAGCATTGAGTATAACACCTTTTATTTCTACGCCATTTTGGTTGAGACGTTTTATACTGATCTCAACTTCTTTGGCAGTGTTTTGCTCAAACTTTGCAACCATTAATGACGTGCCCGCCTGTTTACCAACAATAGCTGCATCGGTTACTGCCAGAATAGGGGGGGTATCAACAACAACGAGATCATAATGCTTTGATGCCCATGTAAGAAGCTCAGGGAAACGATTGTGCATCAGCAGCTCAGATGGATTTGGAGGAACGATTCCCCGAGCTATGAAGTCAAAATTATTCGCTTTTTTGATGATACTATCGACGGTCAATTTACCAGATAGAACATCTGACAACCCATTTTTTCCATCAATCCCCAACAACTCGTGCGCATACCCTTTACGCATATCACAGTCAATGAAAAGCACTCTTGTTCCAGTCTGAGCGACAACAGCCGCCAGGTTTGCGCTTATAAATGTCTTACCAATCCCAGGGCTTGCACCTGAGATCATAAGTATATTATTTTTAGCCTCCATCATTGCAAAATGCAGGCTAGTTCTCAGACTCCGAATAGCTTCAATTGCTAAATCAGCTGGATTACCAAATGCTAGCAACGTATTTGAGTCTGCATTTCTATTTTTATTTTTTGCCGTAAACTCTTGATCTCGCTTACGCTGCCACTCTGAAAGAGGTACACTTGCATAAACGTTAACACCAATACTCTCCAACTCCTCTGGATTTTCAATACCGCGGTGTAAATAGGCTCTGATCAACACATAGAAGACTGAAAGAATAATACCGAAGAAGAAACTTAGGAAAAGTATAACTGCCTTCTGTGGTTTCACAGGATCTTCTTGAGTAATTGCTGAATCTATAATCCTTACATTCCCGACTTTGCTGGCTTTTGAAATATTCAGCTCTTGCTCTTTGTTCAGTAATTGCATGTAAACTTCTTGCCCTGATTTAACATCACGGCTAAGGCGCAATATTTCCTGCTGTGTTTGCGGCATTCCATTGATTCGCTTATTGAGTTTATCCTTCTCAATCTCCAGAGTCTTGCGTTTCTCCAGTAATGCCCTATATGATGGATGTTCTTTGGTATATAGCTTAGAGATCTCAGCTTCTTTAAATGTCAGCTCGTTTAGTTGTGTATCGACTGAGACAATCGAATCTAAGACTGACTTCGCCTCAAGAGAAAGGTCAACAGATTCATTCTTCTGTCTGAATTTATTTAATTTATCTTCGGCAGTATCAAGAGAGACTCGTACTTTAGGCAGCTGCACTCGTAGAAAATCTAAACTTTTCGCATCTTCTTCTGACTTTCTCTGAACATTCTGATAAACATAGTTCTGCAGAATACTATTTAGTGTTGCTTCAACTTTGGCGGGGTCACTCCCTGTTAAAGTTAGACCAAGTACCCCGGTGTCTTTACCTTTGTCGACAACATTGTATCTGTCCAAAAGCCCACTGAATGCTTTTTGTTCAGATTGTTTTGTTATAGAAAATACTGTATCCGGCTTAGCGTCAATACGGTTGACTAAAATGGTATTACCATCGATCGTTAGTACGTTCCCCACCTTTCCCTGTACAGACTTCCCATCTCCCAAAGACACGGTAAAATCATTTTTATTCAATACGACAAGTTCTAAATGAGAATCGCTATTCCACGAATCTGATGGAATAAACTCTGCCACATCTAAGTTTGATACCGGCTGCCCCGTCAGGCGGGCTATGCCTTTCCCTATAAACGGAAAATGCTTTTCTTTAACGATTGTTCTCAAGTTCAGATCATCAATCGTTTTGTTCAAAATCATTCTCGATTTAAGCAACTCAATTTCTGGAGCGGCTTCAGGTTGCCCATTAGGCAAGATTTGCGAGATATTACTCAGTAAAGAGCTACCCACATTTCGCTCTACTTGCACTATTGCATCAGCCCGATAAATCGGAGTTGCGAATAGACTATAAGTAATACCAAGTGCGATAAACACGGAGGTAACGCCTATAATGAGCCAGCGGTTATCTAACAGCTCCCCAAATAGACGCCCCAGATCAATTTCTTCGGTTTTATCACTTCCTGAAAGATTCACACGGTTCTTTTCTGACATTGGAAATCCTGGCTATCTATCGATTTAGTGCTTGCGCCCATTTTTGGGCGGACTCATCGAGAATATCATACACAAACTCAAATGCTTCTCGGCTTTTTCGGTAAGGATCGGCTATTTCTTTCTGATTTAACCAGTGGCCGAATAGCATTGTCTTTCCCCTGACTTCGGGGGCTAAGCGGCATACGGCATCAATGTGTGCCTTTTCCATGACCAAAATAAGATCATACTCTTTACACATAGAACTAGTTAATTGCTTACCTAGATGATCTTTCAAGCTTAGGCCATGCTTTTGCGCTACAATTTCAGCACTTTCATCTGCGGGTTTGTCTACTAGCGCCCCAATACCTGCCGATGAAATTTTTCTATCCGGTAAGAGCTGTTTTAGTAAACGCTCTCCAGTTGGAGAGCGACAGATATTTCCTACACAAACCACCAAGATTGAATCAAACATTTGTTAATTCCACTGTTTGATAAACCGTACAGTTTCGGTCATATCGTGAACACCAGTTATTGTCGGTACCAATTGCATTACCACGCGATTCCAGCGTACTACAGGTGCCGTTGTCACATAGACGATATCGTAGGGTTGCAACTGGAACTCTGTGCCCATAACAAGTGCAGAAGCATCAGAGGCGTTCAATTGATAAATATTAGCAATCTTCTTCCCTTCACTTCCACGTAGAGGTCGAATAACGAAGACACCCGTTGCATCAGACATTGCCTGATCCATCCCCTCCGCATTACCCAATGCTTCGGTTAAGGTCATCCCGCTCCGATCCATGCGTAGTGTCGACTGCTTTTTCACTTCACCCATGACGAATACTTTCAGATCGTCATTGCGTGGAATATACAGAATATCGCCCGGGTACAGTAAATGGTTCTGCGTGAGGTCACCCTTCTGCATTAATGCCTGCAGGGATATACGGTGCTCTTTGCCATTATGCGTTAATACCACGTTTCGCCAGTCCGCGTTAGCACTCAGCCCCCCCGCAGCATTCACTGCGTCCATAATCGTCAATGGGACGTTAGTGATTGGTTGCTGACCAGATTTCTCGACCTCACCAGTTACATAAACTTTCTGTGAACGGAAAGCGGCGATGCTAACGTCAACTTGCGGGCTCTCGATATACTGAGCGAGACGGCCGGCAATGTCACTACGCACCTGACTGACGGTCTTTCCTGCAACTTTCACTTTGCCAATGTACGGGTAGAAAATAGTCCCGTCTGAGTTGACCCAGTTACCGGTATCACTAGCACTGCGGTATTGTCCCGCCGGCGTCGTCAGCTCCGGGTGATCCCATACGGTTACCATCAGCACATCACCGACGCCAATACGATACTCGTAGTTTTGCAACTCGCGTTCTAACGAAGAATTAGGCTGCGCAACCACTGGTTTCGCTCGTAGTTTATCGATTAGACCAGGCGTCATTGGGTAAATATTGACCAACTTATCAAGATCAAAATCACTATCTTGCTGTTTTACGACGTCTTTACCACTGGTTGAAAGATGAGAGCCCGGCACGATAGTACAGCCGCTAACTACACTGATAGATACCAGAAGCGGTATCAGTTTCCATTGTTTTTTTGCCATCGAGTTATCATCACTTTCAAAGTAAAAAATGCATGTAATGCCAAGCCCCGAGCCAACCATGGCACCTACTGCGGCACTCAGCAAAATGTGTTATCAATGTTCGCGCGAAGACATCCTAAAACGCACTTTCATTGAGCAAGCGTTGAATTCAGATTTGGTAGACTCAATTCCTTGGAGCATTATTGCATAGTTCCTAAAGAAAAAAGAGCAGCCAAAGCTCTGTCGTTTTGGCCTGAACTTAGCAGCAACTGGCTGAGTATTGTTCCAAATCTGTCTTAAAGAAAATTGATGAACTTTACAGGGAAAGCTGCTCTGCCCATTCACGGAAAGCTTTACCCTGCGTAGGATGGCGCAATCCGTAAGTCACGAATGCCCGCAGATAGCCCATCTTCTCACCGCAATTGAACGACTCACCAACCAATTCAGTGGCCTCTACTATTTGCTGCTGAGTCAGCTCAGCAATAGCATCTGTCAGCTGAATGCGTCCCCAAGCGCCCGGCTCAATTTTCTCGAGAATAGGCCAAATATCCGCAGATAGCACATATCGCCCAACGGCTGAGTAGTTTGATTTTAGCGGAACATCGCGGCCCGGCTTCTCGATTATTGAACTGATACGTGAAGAATCGCCAGGTTGCAGTGCGTTATTCTCACATTCGACAACAGAATACTCACGCAGAGTATGCTCGTCGACCGTTTGAACCAGTATCTGGCTATGGCCCGTTTCTTCGAAACGAGAAATAAGATGCGGCAAATTATCTTTTCTCAGGTCAGCCTTGGCATCGTCAAGCAAAACATCTGGCAACAGAACAACAAATGGCGAATCACCGACCAACGGTTTAGCGCAGAGAACGGCATGTCCCAGTCCTTTTGGTTGCCCCTGGCGAATGTGCATCAGCGTCACGCCTTTTGGCGTTATCGACTGCACTTCATCCAACAGCTGCCGCTTCACACGGGCCTCCAGCATCGCCTCCAGCTCGAATGAGGTATCGAAATGGTTTTCGATGGCGTTCTTGGAAGAATGCGTCACCAGGATGATCTCTTTGATCCCTGCCGCGACGCATTCGTTGACAATGTATTGAATCAACGGTTTATCAACGATTGGCAACATCTCTTTCGGAATCGCTTTGGTCGCCGGCAGCATGCGCATGCCCAATCCGGCAACGGGAATAACCGCTTTCAACTTCGTCATGGTAAACCTCATTCATTCTCGTGTTCGCTCTCAGCCGCGGTGGCGACAACCTGTTACTTTCCCAACGTCTGCTTCAACCAGTGGCTGAAATTCTCACCTTCCGAACCGTGACGCAGACCATATTGCACAAACGCCTTCATATAACCAAGCTTGTCACCGCAATCATGGGATTTACCGCTCATATGGAACGCTTCCACCGTTTGCTCTTTCATCAACATCGCGATCGCGTCGGTCAGTTGAATCTCGTCGCCTGCGCCAGGAGCGGTCTTTTCAAGCAGCGGCCAAATTTCTGCTGAAAGTACATACCGGCCGACAACCGCTAAATTGGAAGGTGCATCCTCACGGGCCGGCTTCTCAACCACCGCCGTCATCGGTGCGCTTTCTCCAGCAGCTATCGTCGCGCCTGCGCAATCTACCACACCATATTTGGACACATCTTGTTCCGGCACCGGTTCAACCATGATTTGGCTATAACCCGTATCATCAAAACGTTGAATCATTTTAGCCAGATTTTCTTTACGCAAATCCGCCGTAGAATCATCCAATAAAACATCGGGTAACAGCACAACGAAAGGAGAATCACCCACCATTGGTTTGGCGCAAAGCACCGCATGCCCCAACCCTTTCGCCTGTCCCTGACGCACCTGCATCACGGTAACATCCGGCGGACAAATACTTTGCACTTCACTCAGGAGCTGACGCTTTACGCGCGCTTCGAGCATGGCCTCCAGCTCAAAAGAAGTGTCAAAATGGTTTTCAATCGCGTTTTTCGATGAATGCGTGACCAATACGATATCTTTAATCCCCGCCGCGACGCATTCAGCAACAATGTACTGGATTAAGGGCTTATCGACCACGGGCAACATTTCTTTAGGAATAGCCTTGGTCGCTGGCAACATACGGGTTCCCAAGCCCGCAACGGGGATCACTGCCTTAAGTCTTGTTTGCATTTTCATTCCAATTCATCGTAGCGCTGCACGCACCTGTGCAGCGTGAACAAGGGGGATTCAATCAGGCACGCTACCGCCCTTGGCTTGCAGCTACCAAAGTACTGTATTGACGCATCCAACCACGTCATTGTATGAGCCAGTAATTTTTATGCAAAACGGCACTCATTCTTCGTTTGAACTGTCATGCTGTTCACAAAAAAATAAAAAAATCGGTGCCTTTATAACCAAACGATGCTAGTTACTGCCGTTATATGACTAAGATTCTTATACTAATGCCTAAGTGATACAAGCCTTAGATCCCCCCAGTCAGCCGTTTTCAGAATAAGACTACTCATGCCACATACCGATAAGAATCATAGTTGAAGAAAATTGTTTTAATATTTTGATTTAAATATATTTAATAAGACGTTTCTTTTCTGAGCGCATGACATCCCGGCAGATATTTGCTCCCTCGGCCCTTGATTCCTTGGGCCACTCGGCGCCGATCGATGTTTACGGCAATACGCCTGTGCTGATCCACGTCCTCCCGATTAAAGTTGAATTTTGCCGCCTCAACGCCCATCATTCCCGTGCGGCATAAGCCGTAGAACTTACAGGTGAAATTGGGCGTATGGAATGGATCGCTGATCCAACAATTTGGGCCGGCCTGGCCACTTTGGTCGTGCTGGAAATCGTGCTGGGTATAGACAACCTTGTCTTCATCGCCATTCTGGCGGACAAACTACCGAAACAACAACGAGATAAGGCCCGTGTCGTCGGTCTGTTGCTGGCGCTGGTCATGCGTCTGGCTTTGCTCGCCTCCATATCGTGGCTGGCGACGCTGACCAAACCGATGTTCATCGTCGCGGAGCACCCCTTCAGCGGCCGCGATCTGATCATGCTGGTCGGCGGGATATTCCTGCTGTTCAAAGCCACCATGGAGCTCAATGAGCGGCTGGAAGGCAAGGATGAAGAGCAGCATGGCGCGCGCAAAGGCGCACGTTTCTGGCCGGTCGTGGCGCAGATCGTGGTGCTGGACGCCGTCTTCTCGCTCGACTCGGTGATCACCGCGGTCGGCATGGTCGATCATCTGGCAGTGATGATGATCGCGGTCTGCATCGCCATCGGTCTGATGCTGCTGGCCAGCAAGCCGTTGACACGCTTCGTCAACGCTCACCCGACTATCGTTATCCTGTGCCTGAGCTTCCTGCTGATGATTGGCTTTAGCCTGGTGGCGGAGGGCTTCGGCTATCATATTCCGAAAGGCTACCTCTACGCAGCGATCGGCTTCTCGGTAATGATCGAGGCGCTGAACCAGCTGGCGCAGTTCAACCGCCGTCGCTTCCTGTCAAAAGTGCGGCCACTGCGCGAACGCACCGCCGAGGCGGTGTTGCGTATGCTGAGCGGCAAACATGAAGAAGCAGAAGTCGACAGCCACTCCGCCAACCTGCTGGCCGATAGCGACAGCGAAAGCGGCGAGATCTTCAATCAGCAGGAACGACGCATGATCGAACGCGTACTCGGCATGGCGCAGCGCACGGTCAGCAGCATCATGACCTCGCGTCACGACGTCGAATACCTTGAACTGAACGATCCGCAGGAGAAGCTGACGCAGTTGCTGGAACGTAATCAGCACACGCGCATCGTGGTGGTGGAAAGCAGCGCCAGCGACGAACCGCTGGGCGTTATCCATACTATCGACGTCCTCAAACAGCAATTGGCGCAGGCGCCGCTGGATCTGCGCGCGCTGATACGTCAACCGCTGATCTTCCCGGAGCAGCTCACGCTGTTAAGCGCCCTGGAACAATTCCGTCAGGCGCAGACGCACTTTGCCTTTGTGGTTGATGAGTTCGGCTCCGTCGAAGGCATCGTCACCCTGACGGACGTGATGGAAACCATCGCCGGTAACCTGCCGGAGGCCGGCGAAGAGGTGGACGCACGCCACGACATTCAGCAAAACGAGGACGGCAGCTGGATCGCCAACGGCTATATGCCGCTGGAAGATCTGGTGCTGTACCTGCCGATGCCGCTGGAAGAAAAGCGCGAATACCACACGCTGGCGGGGCTGCTGATGGAGCACAGCCAGCGTGTGCCGCAAGAAGGCGAGCAAATCAGAATCGGTGACTACCTGTTCGAACCGCTGGAGGTCAACAGCCACCGTATCCTGAAGGTGAAGATCACCCCGCCGCCTCCACCGGAGGACTACGAGGTTTAGCATTGAGGCCGGGCATCCCCCGGCCTTTCTTTTACTGGGGAACCAGCAGTTCCGTCGCCACGATCACCACCACCAGCCCGACAATCACTGGCACCGAAGTACGTTTTACCACGTCGAACGGCGAGATTTTCGCCATGCCGGAAACCGCTACCACCACACCGGAGACCGGTGACAGCGTGCGGCCGAGGTTAGACGCCTGCAGCATCGGGATCACCAGATAGGCCGGATTCACGCCCATCTGCGCCGCCAGTTTCGGGATCAGTTCGACAAACGCATAGAACGGCGCATTGCCGGAACCGGTGGTCATGGCCGCCAGCATGGTGATCACCACCAGCACCAGCATCATGATCAAACCGCCGGTGCCAAACGACTGCGCAAGGCCAATCAGCCCGCTGATAAAGCCGACGGTACTCAGCCCCTGCGCGAAGACACCCGCGGCCACCAGCAACATCACCACGCTGGCAAAAGCATCCGCCATGCCGCGATAGGCTACCTCCAGGCCGCTGAACACCTGTTTGGCACTGAAGCTGCGCACAAACTCGATCACGGCCGCCAGCAACATGCACCCTACCAGCACGGTAATGATGTGCAGCTCCGGCCCCCATTTTCCGTCGAAGATCAGCACGCCAAGGATCGGCGTAAACGGCAATATCGCGTAGAACCCCGGCGCATGCGTTTTGATTTCGCTGACGTCCATGATGTGATGCTGTTCATTGTTCTTTTTGTCGAGATAGCGCTGCCAGAAAAAGTGCGCAACGGCCATACAGACGATGGCGGCAATCGAGATAGGCAGCGTGGTTTTGAACGCAAAGTCCACCAGCGGCATCTCCGCCGCCTTGGCTGCCAGCACCACGTCGCCGGAGGTCGGTGCCAGAATAATCGCCGCCGGCGAAGCACAAATGGCCGCCGCCGCCCCGCGGCTAATGCCGACGTTCACCATCAATGGGAACAGCGTCGCCATCAGTAACACACCGAGGCCAGTAGCGGAAGAGACCGCCAATGACATCAGGCAAGCGACAAAATAGGCCGCCACCATCAGCAGATAAGGCGAGTTGATCATCTGCAACGGGCGCGAGGCCAGCTTGACCACCACGTCGTTGGCGCCGATATGCGTCATGTACGCGGCAAAGCCGCACAGCATCATGATCATCATACCCAGATCGCCGCCACGGCTCATCAGCAAAATCTTGACGTATTCGATCATGTCGGTCGCGCGCCAGCCGGTTGAGGTGGCGCCGGACGGCAACAGCGTTTTCCCCATCAGGGCACTGATGCCGAGCAGCAGCAGCCCCCCCACCAACAAAACGCCGGTAGCGGAATATCCCTTGATGATGTAACGGCCCACGCCCGCCGCGACTGCGGCGCCAATAAGAAGCTCTATCATGTTTCCTCAACTCGTCATGTTTTCGCGCTCAGGCGCATAGTCATAGCAGAACAGCCCTTACTCTGCACAAACTGCGCGCGAGCCTTCATGACCTTCATCAAGGTAACGGAGAGAAATTACCGCGGGAATCTCGATATTGACGCGGGCCACAATGTGGTCCGCGTCGTAGGGATTACAGCTTGTCGAGCAGCTTCTTCAGATCCTGGCCTTCGCGCGAATCCTTGTTCTTTTCAGCCCACTTGTTCAACGCATCCTTGGCCCGATCCTGCAGCGTTTTTCGCAGCACTTGATCGACTTGCAGTTGATAATTCAGCCGTTGCCAAGGCCCGTAAACCCGCAGCGGAATCGGCGTTTTTTGCAGTTGTTCGATCAGCTCGCCGCGCCCTTGCCATCCGCCGGTAACGCGCACGTTAAGCGCCATATCGCACCGCTTACCCGGCATATCGATGCTGCCGGCGCCGGTCAGCGCCAGCAAAGGAGAATCCGCCGTCAGACCGCTGAGCTTGACCGTGCCTTGATTCAGGCTGGCCTGCGCAGAGACGCTTTTGACCTCGGTATAGCGCTGATAGCTGTCTTGCCCGCGCACGCTGTTATCGTTGCGCGCCACCGCCTGTTGGATCAGTTGCTGAATGTTCAGGCCGTGCAACTGCGCATCCTGCATCGCCAGCTGCGCCGTACCGCGCCAGCGGTGCTCAAATGACTGTGAAGAAAGACGATCGCCGGTCAGATCCCCTTTCATGCTGAATTTGCCGGTCAGCATCTGCGGCATGTCGAAGGCTTTGAGCACCGTGCCGAGTTCAACCTGGTTCAACGTCGGCTGCACGTTGATCACCGGTTTATTACCGCGCGCGTCCAGCGAGCCCGGCAAGGAGAAATCACCGCCGGCCAATTGCCCGACAAGTTTATGCAGAGTCAGTAGGCCGCGTTGATTATCCGCCGCGACGGCTAACTGGGTAACATTCATACCGCGGTAGGTCAACTGCGCCGCCTGCAGATTCAACTGTGCATTGAAATTGCGCAGCGCTTCCAGGTTCTGCTGCCGATCGTCAACCTGGCTGGCGATCACCGGCGCGGCGGTCACGGCGGACTGCTCGGCGGTATTAGTGCTGGATTGCCAACCGGAAAGCGCGTCGAGATCGAGATTAGCCGAATTCAGATTCACCACATAGCCAGGCACCGTCCCGAGGCTGGCGCTGATATCGCCGGCCAATTGGCTGTTATTGGCACTGACGTTCAGTTGGCTGATGGCAATCTGCGCTGGCGTCTGCTGATAGACCACCTGTGCATTGCCCTCTCCCTGAATACCGCCATTAAGAATATCCGCGCCCACCAGTTGGTAATTGAACTGAGTCACTTTGGCGCCGATCTGGCGTGGGAACTGCTGTAGATCGACATCGGCCGCCATGCTGAAGGTCAGGTCACGCTGATCGCGGTTAACCCGACTGGAAAGTTCCAGCTGCGCCTGCCGTTTCTCCGTTTGTTGCAGAGTGAGATTGATATCCCGGACATTGATTTGCTCGTTGTCGGCGCGCTGCCAAACCAGCAGGCTGTCCACGACCCGTAGGTTGTCGATATCGAACTTCCAGGCCGCGTCTGCCGCGTCAGTACCGCTACCGGCGGGTGCGATCGGGGCGTCCACCTGAGAGTGCTCTTCACTGTCGGGCGTGAGGCGAATGACGGCATTTTTCAGCATCACCTGTTTAACAAACAGCTGATGCGACAATAGAGGCAATAGTTTGACATCGAGGCGCATGTTTTCCGCGCTCACTACCGGCGCCTTGGCACCCGGCGCGGTCAGCGTCATGCGCCCGGCCAGAATGCTGAGCTGTGGCCAGATATGCCAACGTAGGTCGCCTTCGAGCGTCAGTTGGTAGCCGCTCTTCTGTTCGACCTTTTTGACCATGTAACCGCGAAAATCATTCGGATTGACCAGCAGTACCAGCGCGGACATCCCCGCCACCACGACCACCAATAAAATCGCCAATGTCGTCAGTAATCTTCTCATGCCACCCTCTTGTCAGCGCCACACCGACGGTGCATCCCGCGCCGTTAGTCCTTGTCGATTCGACTGGCTACTGCGCCCTGCTGATCGCGATATTTTGCGTCCTGCCGGCTGTTATAAGGCCGGGCCGCCGGGCCGGACAACGGCTCAAAGCTCAAGGCGCCAATCAGCATCCCCGGCCGCAGCGCCAGCGGCAGCTTGCCGGAGTTGTAAAACTCCAGCACGATGCGCCCATGCCAGCCCGGATCGATACGGTGCGCAGTGACGTGTACCATCAGCCCCAGGCGCGCCAGAGAAGAACGGCCGTCGAGCCACCCCACGAGATCGTCCGGCAACGTCACGGATTCGAACGTCACCGCCAGGGCCAGCTCGCCGGGATGAAGGAAGAACGCTTCGCCTTCCGGCAGGACAATCTCGTCGCTCATCACGCGATCCAACGCGGCGCTGACTTCGTCTTTCGGTCCGCTAAGATCGATAAAAGGCGCGGTATGGCCACTGAACACGCGGAACTGATTGCCCAAGCGGACATCTACTGTGGCCCCGTTGATGCGTTCGAGCGGCGGGCGCGGGGAAATCACCAGTTTCTCGCTATCCAGCCAGGCTTCTATATCGCGGTCACACAGTCTCATGTCTCTCTTCTCCATCAAAACGCATAACTAAACAAAAATTGCCACACAACGGGCGAAAGGTCTACGCCGGGGTGCAAATAGTTGGCCGCCGGCCGGAAATGCACATTTCCGGCCATTAAGGGGCATTATTCAAAGAATTGGCTGATTTTGGCTTTCAGAATATCGATCGCGATGCGGTTTTTGCCACCGCGCGGGACGATGATATCGGCGTATTGTTTGGAAGGTTCGATAAATTGCAGGAACATCGGGCGCACGGTCTTCTGGTATTGCGCCATCACCGAATCCATCGAGCGGCCGCGCTCGTTGACGTCGCGCTTCATGCGGCGCATCAGGCAGATATCCAGTGGCGTGTCGACAAAGATCGAGAAGTTCATTTCCTGGCGCAGGCGGATATCCGTCAGCAGCAAGATCCCTTCCAGAATAATGACTTTTTTAGGTTCCAGGTGGACAGTTTCTTTCTTGCGCGTGTGTTCGGTGTAGCTGTACAGCGGCAGCTCGATCGCCTTACCGGCCTTCAGCATCTGCAGATGCTGGAACAGCAGGTTGTGATCCATGGCGCTCGGGTGGTCGTAGTTGGTTTTGACCCGTTCTTCCATGGTCAGGTGAGTCTGGTCTTTATAGTAACTGTCTTCTGGAATAACGCCGATGTGCTCATCGCCGACCTGCTCGCGGAGTTCGCGGTACAACGTGCTGGCGATAAGGCTTTTTCCGGAGGCAGATGCGCCAGCTATACCAATAATGACGCACTGATGCGGATTGTCAGTCATAAAATTAAAGACCTGATTTCATAGTGTGAAGGGGGGAACTAAAACGCGACAATTATAGGGAGTCGCCGGGGTTTGCGCCACTGTATATTGCGCGACGGCGGGCGAATTCGGGCTATCTCGTCTTATCGGTACTGCCGTATTTTAAGAATCTCACGGCTAGGGCAACGCGCGCTAACAAGATACACTCCTGCGCTGACTTATGCTCCCCCATTCCCCTTCATCGGAGATTGATGTGCTGGATTGGTATTTTCTGACTTTTTTCGGCGACAGCATGCTGCTGCTGCCCTGCGCGCTGATTCTGTTTTTGTTGCTGATCGCGTATCCCGCCACTCGCGCGGCAGGCTGGCAATGGGCGCTGATCTTCGGTTTCACCGGCGGGCTGGTCTGCCTGTCCAAACTGGCCTTTATGGGCTGGGGCATTGGTAGCGCAAGTTATGACTTCACCGGATTCAGCGGCCATTCAGCCCTCGCGGCAAGCATCTGGCCGCCATTGCTTTGGACGTTGACCGGTCGCTTTTCCCACCCCATACGTAGCATCGCTTTACTGACCGGGTGGATATTACCTTTCGCCATCGGCGTTTCGCGGCTGGAAATTCGCGTGCACTCGGTATCCGAGGTGATCAGCGGGCTGATTTTAGGCTACCTGGCCAGCGCACTGTTCCTGTGGTTGCAGCGGAGCAAAACGCGCCCGCATCTCTCTTGGCCGCACTTCGCCATCGCGCTGGCCTTGCCATTGGCGCTGATGGGACAGCGGCAGCCGGCTCCCACCCAGGGATTGCTGGAGCATATCGCCAAAACGCTGGCACAGATCGAACGTCCTTATACCCGGGCAGATTTGCACAACCCTGCCCGCATCCTATAAAAAAACCCGGCGTTTAAGCCGGGTTCTTGCATTGCGATAGGCTGATTACAGCGCGCGGAACGCAATCTCTGTCGGGATCGCCTCGCCCTGCCAATACATCTGCGCAGCCACACGGCCGGCCAATTGACGATACATGTCGGCGAATTCGCTGTCCGGTCGGCTGATCACCGTCGGCGTACCGCGATCCAGATCTTCACGCAGCGAAATATGCAACGGCATCTGCCCCAGCAGACGACTGTTGTATTTCTGCACCAGCTTCTCGGCGCCACCGGTGCCGAAAATCGGCTCATGGTGACCGCAGTTGCTGCAGATATGCACGCTCATGTTCTCCACGATGCCCAGCACCGGCACATGCACTTTCTCGAACATCACGATGCCCTTGGCGGCATCCAGCAAAGCGATATCCTGCGGGGTGGTAACCACCAGTGCGCCGGTCACCGGAATGTTCTGCGACAGCGTCAGCTGAATGTCGCCGGTACCCGGCGGCATGTCCAGCACCAGATAATCCAGATCCGGCCACAGCGTATCCTGCAACAGCTGCATCAGCGCCTTACTGGCCATCGGTCCGCGCCACACCATAGCATTGTCGTCGGTCACCAGATAGCCGATAGAGTTGGTCGCCAGGCCGTGCGCCATGATTGGTGCCATATGTTGACCGTCCGGCGAAGTCGGCCGCTCGTGTTCGGTGCCCAGCATATTGGGGATCGACGGGCCGTATATGTCGGCGTCCAGAATGCCGACCTTGGCCCCTTCGGCGACCAGCGCCAGCGCCAGGTTGACGGCGGTGGTGGATTTCCCCACCCCGCCTTTACCGGAGCTGACGGCGATGATATTGCGCACGCCTTTGATACCGGCCTGGCCGTTGGCACGCTTCAGCGTCGTGATATCGTGTTTAAGCTTCCAATCGATGGCGCTGGCGCCGGTCACGCGCAGCAGCTCGGGGCCAACGCTTGCCTGCAGCGCTTCAAAGCCGCTCAGCCAGGCAAACGGCATCGTCAGTTCGATATGCAGCACATCGTCCAGCAACGCGCAGTGATGGATAGCCTTCAATGCGGTCAGGTTGTTTTTCAACGTCGGGTGTTCAAAGGCGGCCAGTACACCGGTCACCAGGGCGCGCAGAACTTCGGGGTTGGTCTGCTCAGGGGATTTTGCGTTCATCCCGGCTCCTTGATTTTGAATGGGTAGCTTCCGGCTAAGCATATCAGAACTGCCCGGCGGCTGGCGCGTATAACCTGCAAGAAACCGCCCTAGCAGCGAAGGGCGCGATCGGTTAACATCGAAGGCCCTTTTATTCATTACAGAAAGCAAGTTCTCACTATGGCTCAAGTCGCGAAAAAATTATTGGTGACGTGCGCGCTACCGTACGCAAATGGTTCCATCCATCTCGGCCACATGCTCGAGCACATCCAGGCGGATATCTGGGTGCGTTACCAACGAATGCGCGGCCACGAAGTGCATTTCATTTGCGCGGACGACGCGCACGGCACGCCGATCATGCTGAAAGCGCAGCAGCTGGGCGTAAAACCGGAAGAAATGATCGCGGAGATGAGCCAGGAGCACCAACAGGATTTCGCCGGCTTTGGCATCAGCTATGACAACTATCACTCGACCCATAGCGATGAAAACCGTGAGCTGTCCACCCTGATTTACAGCCGCCTGAAAGAAAACGGTTTTATCAAGAACCGCACCATTTCTCAGCTGTACGATCCGGAGAAAGGCATGTTCCTGCCGGACCGTTTCGTGAAGGGCACCTGCCCGAAATGCAAATCGCCGGACCAATACGGCGACAACTGCGAAGTGTGTGGCGCCACCTACAGCCCGACGGAACTGATCGATCCGAAGTCCGTGGTTTCCGGCGCGACGCCGGTAATGCGCGACTCCGAGCACTTCTTCTTCGATCTGCCGGCCTTCAGCGAAATGCTGCAGGCGTGGACGCGCTCCGGCGCGCTGCAAGAGCAAGTGGCGAACAAGATGCAGGAGTGGTTCGAATCCGGCCTGCAGCAGTGGGACATCTCCCGCGATGCGCCTTACTTCGGCTTCGAAATTCCGGATGCGCCGGGCAAATACTTCTACGTCTGGCTGGACGCACCGATCGGCTACATGGGTTCCTTCAAGAACCTGTGCGACAAACGCGGCGATCTGGACTTCGACGAGTTCTGGCGCAAAGACGCCACCACTGAGCTCTATCACTTCATCGGCAAGGACATCGTCTACTTCCACAGCCTGTTCTGGCCGGCGATGCTGGAAGGCAGCAACTTCCGCAAACCGACCAACCTGTTCGTGCACGGTTACGTGACGGTGAACGGCGCCAAGATGTCCAAGTCGCGCGGCACCTTCATCAAGGCCGGCACCTACCTGCAGCACCTCGACGCCGACTGCCTGCGCTATTACTACGCCGCCAAGCTCTCTTCACGCATTGATGACATCGATCTCAATCTGGAAGACTTCGTGCAGCGCGTGAATGCCGACATTGTCAACAAGGTGGTGAACCTCGCTTCGCGCAACGCCGGCTTTATCAACAAGCGCTTCGGCGGCAAGCTGGCCGACAGCCTGGCCGATCCGGCGTTGTACCAGACCTTCGTCGACGCGGCGCAGAGCATCGCCGAAGCTTATGCCAGCCGCGAGTTCAGCCGCGCGATCCGCGAAATCATGGCGCTGGCCGATCTGGCCAACCGTTACGTGGATGAGCAGGCACCTTGGGTGGTGGCGAAGGAAGAAGGCCGCGACGCCGATCTGCAGGCCATCTGCTCGATGGGCATCAACCTGTTCCGCGTGCTGATGACTTACCTGAAGCCGGTACTGCCTTCACTGACCGAACGCGCCGAAGCGTTCCTCAACGCCGAGCTGAGCTGGGACGCAATCCCGCAACCGCTGCTGGGCCACCAGGTGAACGCATTCAAAGCGCTGTTCAACCGTATCGATCTGGATAAGGTCAGCGAGATGGTCAACGCCTCGAAGGAAGACATGGCCGCCGCCAAACCGGTGACCGGTCCATTGGCCGATGATCCTATTCAGGAAACCATCACCTTCGACGACTTCGCCAAGGTAGACATGCGCATCGCTCTGATCAAGAGCGCCGACTTTGTCGAAGGCTCCGACAAGCTGCTGAAACTACAGCTGGATCTGGGCGGCGAACTGCGCCAGATCTTCTCCGGCATTCGCTCCGCTTACCCGGATCCGAAAACGCTGGAAGGCCGTCTGACCATCATGGTCGCCAACCTGGCGCCGCGCAAAATGCGTTTCGGCGTTTCGGAAGGCATGGTGATGGCGGCGGGCCCTGGCGGGAAAGAGATCTTCCTGCTGAGCCCGGACAGCGGCGCGCAGCCTGGTATGCAGGTCAAATAACCGCACCGGTGCGTAACATCGAGGGTCGAGCTTGCTCGGCCCTTTTTTAATGTCTCAAACCCGACGTTATAAGCAGTAAGAAAAAGTCATAACCGCTCTGATTCCCTCGCCTGCCGCATCTCGCTATGATGCTCCGCAACAACAAATAGACGTCCAGACAGAAAGACTGCTATAACAGACCTTCACCGGGATCGTTTCCCTGCTTTTTGGAGCCTATAATAATGAAAAACGTCAAGACTTCGCTGCTCGCCCTCAGCCTGCTGGCTGCCCTGCCGCTGCAGGCAGCGGAAAACGCCGCCGTGCCAGCTGCCATCGCTCAGCATCAGGGGCCGGTGCGCATCGCGGTGATCCGCAACCTCGGTTCCGACGACAACACCACGCAATTTTTGGCGGGTGCCATCCAGGAAGGACGCAAGCTGGGCTTCAAGGTGGACACCTTCCTCAGCAACGGCGACGACGCGCGCTTCCAGGACTTCGTCAACCAGGCTATCAGCCAGAAATATGACGGCATCATTCTCTCACAGGGGCGAGCCCCCTATTCCACCGAGCTGGTCAAACGCATCGCGGCGGCCGGCATCGCCGTCGCGGCGTTCGATACCGACGTCAGTGGCAGCGTTCCCGGCGTCACCGTCTCGCAGCAGGACGACGCTTCGCTGGCCAATGCCTCCTTCGGCCAGCTGGTGAAGGATTTCAACGGCCAGGCCAACATCATCAAACTCTGGGTAGCCGGCTTCCCACCGATGGAACGCCGCCAGGCCGCCTATCAGCAGCTGCTGAAACAGCATCCGGGCATTCACGAGCTGGAATCGATTGGCGCGGTTTCATCCGACGTGCAGGGCGATACCGCCAACAAGGTGGGCGCGGTGCTGGCGAAATACCCGAAAGGCAAGATCGACGCCATCTGGGGCACCTGGGACGCCTTCACTCAGGGCGCTTACAAAGCGTTGAAAGAGAACGGCCGCACCGAGATCAAGCTGTACAGCATCGATATCTCCAACCAGGACTTGCAGCTGATGCGCGAAGCCGGCAGCCCGTGGCAGGTCAGCGTGGCGGTGGATCCGAAGCTTATCGGCGCAGTCAACGTGCGCCTGGTGGCCAACAAGATCGCCGGGGAAAGCACGCCGGACAGCTATCAGTTCAAAGCGACGGTCATTCCGCAGGCGCTGCTGCTGGCGCAGCCGGGGCCGGTCAACGTCGCCGGGCTGGCGAAGATCATCCCCGGCTGGGGCAGCAGCAGCGACTTCGTGCAACCGTGGTTCGCCACGCTGCAGGCCGAACACGGTAAATAATGCTGTTTTTGACGAGGCTGCCGACGCAGCCTCTGTTTTTAAACTAATTTTCGGCTTCCCCCTTCCGTCCTCGCCAAAATACGCTATGTTATCTGCATCGCCCAATAACTGTATGCATAAACAGGCTTCGAATGAAGGGATTCCCCTCGCTGATTAACATGCTGCTGGCCAGTTCGCTGGTGTTGACCATCGGCCGCGGCGTGACGCTGCCGTTCATTACCATCTACCTCACCGAGCATTTCCATCTGCTGCCGAAGAGCGTGGGCGTGATCCTGGGCGTCAGCCTGACCCTCGGCATCCTTGCCAGCCTGTACGGCGGCTATCTAGTGGACAAATTCAGCAAGAACCGCCTGATCCTGCTGTCGATTGTATTGTTTGCGCTGAGCTTCTTCGCCATTCCCTGGATCCCGCGCCCCGGCGGCGTGATCGTGGTGCTGGCCATCTTGCATACCTGTTATTCGGTGCTGAGCATCACCATTAAGGCCTGCTTCGCCGACGGGTTGCCGGTTGAGCAGCGCATCAAGGCTTTTTCAATCAACTACACGCTGGTCAACGTCGGCTGGGCGATCGGTTCTGCGCTCGGCGTTCTGGTGGCCGGGCTTAGCCCGCTGCTGCCGTTTTACCTGTCGGGCGGGTTGGCGCTGGCGACGGTGGCGGCGCTAAGCCTGCGCTTGCGCGGTCGGCAACAGCGCGCAACGCCAGCCGCCGCACCGGCCGCGCTCCCCAACTTCCGCCAGACGCTGACAATCCTGCGGAGCGATCGGCGGCTTATCTACTTCACCCTCGGCAGCACCCTGGGCGCCGTGGTGTTCGGTCAGTTCACCGGCTATCTGTCGCAGTATCTGATCACCGTCTCCAGCGCCGAGTTCGCCTACAAAATCATCGGGCTGGTGATGATCGTCAACGCCAGCATCGTTATCGCCCTGCAATACCTGCTCAGCCGCGGTATGCGCCAGGAAAACATGCTGCGCTGGCTGGTGCTGGGCACGCTGTTTTTCATCGTCGGGCTGCTCGGTTTCATGGCGGCCGGCCAGGCGGTCTGGCTGTGGCTGGCGGCGATGGCGGTGTTTACCCTCGGCGAAATCATCGTGATCCCGGTGGAATACATGTTCATCGACTTTATCGCGCCCCCGCACCTGAAAGGCAGCTACTATGGAGTACAGAATCTCAGCGCGCTGGGCGGCGCCATCAACCCGGTACTGTGCGGGGTGCTGCTCAGCTATGCCGCGCCGCCGCTGATGTTCGTGATGCTGATCGTCGCCGCGCTGCTCAGCCTGCTGTTTTTCTTCCTCGGCCACCGGCTGGCAGAACACGCGGCGGCAGCGGCCGAAGACACGCGCTGAACCCGCGCGTGGTAGCCATTGCAGGCTGTCAACCCGCCGATCGGGTATGGCACCCATAGCGATAATTCATGGTGCGATCTGTGGCATGGCTCACAGTTTAATTGTATGATGAATGCAGCAATTAAACGGGGAAAGACAATGGCCAACGTGCTCACACTGTGCTGGAAATACCTGAGAGCCCTGCTCCTCATCTACCTGTGTCTGTTCGTCGGCAATGCAGTGGCGGCGCTGCTGCCGTTCGCCATTCCCGGCAGCATTCTCGGCATGCTGTTGCTGTTCGCCCTGCTCTCGACCCAGATTATGCCGGCCAAATGGGTTAAACCCGGCTGCCATTTGCTGATCCGCTATATGGTGCTGCTGTTCGTGCCTATCGGCGTCGGGGTGATGAAATACTACGATCAGATCGTCGCGCATCTGGGCCCGCTGGTCATCTCTTGCCTCATCAGCACGCTGATGGTGCTGGTGGTGGTCGGCTATACCTCACACTATTTTCACCGCGAGCGCCGCATCGCCGGTAAGCCCGACGACACGGAGGGCAACCCATGATCCATGAAATCTGGTGGTCGCTGCCGCTGACGCTGGCGGTCTATTTCGCCGCGCGCTGGCTGGCGCGCAAGCTGAACATGCCGCTGCTCAATCCGCTGCTGGTTTCCATGGCGGTGATCATCCCGCTGCTGCTGCTCACCAGCATCCCCTATGAGCGCTACTTTCAGGGCAGCAAAATCCTCAACGATCTGCTGCAGCCGGCGGTTGTCGCACTGGCCTTCCCGCTGTATGAACAGCTGCACCAGATCCGCGCGCGCTGGAAGTCGATTATCGCGGTGTGCTTCATCGGAAGCCTGACCGCCATGATCAGCGGCGGCGCCATCGCCCTGTGGCTGGGCGCCACGCCGGAAATCGCCGCCTCTATCCTGCCGAAATCGGTCACTACGCCAATCGCCATGGCCGTCGCGGACTCGCTCGGCGGTATTCCGGCGATCAGCGCGGTCTGCGTCATTTTCGTCGGTATCCTCGGCGCCGTGTTCGGCCATACGCTGTTCAACCTGTTGAAAATCACCACCCACTCTGCGCGCGGCCTGGCGATGGGCACCGCATCCCACGCGCTGGGCACCGCACGCTGCGCGGAGATGGACTACCAGGAAGGCGCATTCGGCTCGCTGGCGCTGGTGATCTGCGGCATCATCACCTCACTGCTGGCGCCGTTCCTGTTCCCGGTGCTGCTGCATCTGTTCGGCTGAATACGGCGAAACTTGCGATACATCTCGCATTTATTTATTTCATTGCACTAATTTCACCAATTAAGAGACATTAGTCACACTTTAATGTCTCTGGCCTGCCTAGAATGTTACCCCGTTAACTCGTAGAGAGACCTTCTATGCATCCGCGTTTTCACACCGCTTTCAGCGCACTGCCCGCGACACTGCAATCCGCCCTGCGGCCCTATCTGGACGCGCCTGACTTTCCGGCGATGTTCACGGCCGAGCAAGCGGCGGCGATCCGCACAGGTTGCGGGCTGGACGATGATGCGCTGGCATTCGCGCTGCTGCCGCTGGCGGCGGCCTGCTCGTTAACCCCGATATCGCATTTCCACGTCGGCGCCATCGCGCGCGGGCAAAGTGGCAACCTCTATTTCGGCGCCAATATGGAATTCAGCGGCGCACCGCTGCAGCAAACCGTGCATGCGGAGCAGTGCGCGGTTACCCATGCCTGGCTGCGCGGTGAATCGGCGCTGGCCTCGGTCACCGTCAATTACACGCCGTGCGGTCATTGCCGCCAGTTTATGAATGAGCTGAACAGCGGCGGCGAACTGCAGATCCGTCTGCCGGGCCGCGCGCCGGCTACGCTGGCGGACTATCTGCCGGACGCCTTCGGCCCGAAAGATCTGGATATCGCTTCGCTGCTGATGGACAAGGTCGATCACGGTCACCAGCTGGCGCTGGACGACGCACTGACACAGGCGGCACTGGCGGCGGCCAATCAGAGTCACGCACCGTACAGCAACGCCCACAGCGGCGTGGCGCTGGAAACGACAGACGGCATTATCTATGCCGGCCGTTATGCGGAAAACGCCGCCTTCAACCCTAGCCTGCCGCCGCTGCAGGCCGCGCTGATCCTGCTGAACCTCTCCGGCGGCGATTGCCTGAACATTCGCCGCGCCGTACTGGTCGAGCCGCAGGAGGCGATCCTCAGCCAGTGGGACGCCACCCGCGCCACCCTGGCGGCGCTAGGCTGCCAGAACGTCAGCCGCGCCACTTTCTAAGCGCACCACGGCGGGGCCATCCGGTTCCGCCGTTAACAGCCCCGCCCGCCAAATACAATGCCCCGACGCCGCAAGAAACACTTTCTTTAGTTAAAAAATCATTTGATTGTCGATAATTACGCCAACCTGGTTCATCATCTGGCAACAAATGCTGTACATCTTCTCTTTATCTCTTAGGATCGTCGGCAATAAAGTTATCTGATACGTGAAGAGTAAAACTGATGGAACTAGAATACGAAAGCAAACGCCCGCTCTATATCCCTTACGCCGGCCCGATTCTGCTGGAATTTCCGCTGCTGAACAAAGGCAGCGCTTTCACCGAGGAAGAACGTAGCCACTTCAACCTGCACGGCCTGCTGCCGGAGGCGGTGGAAACCATCGAAGAACAGGTGGAACGCGCCTACCGTCAGTATCAGGATTTCAAGAACGATAACGACAAGCACATCTACCTGCGCAACATCCAGGACACCAACGAAACCCTGTTCTACCGCCTGCTGGACTCGCACCTGAGCGAGATGATGCCGATCATTTACACCCCGACCGTCGGCGAGGCCTGCGAACACTTCTCCGATATCTATCGCCGCGCGCGCGGGCTGTTCATCTCCTACCCGAACCGCGATCGCATCGATGACATGCTGCAAAACGCCACCAAGCAGAACGTCAAGGTGATCGTGGTCACCGACGGCGAGCGTATCCTCGGCCTGGGCGACCAGGGCATCGGCGGCATGGGCATTCCCATCGGCAAGCTGTCGCTGTATACCGCCTGCGGCGGCATCAGCCCGGCCTATACCCTGCCGGTGGTGCTGGACGTCGGCACCAACAACCCGCAGCGCCTCAACGATCCGCTGTACATGGGCTGGCGCCATCCGCGCATCTCCGGCGAGGAGTACCACGCCTTCGTCGAAGAGTTTATTCAGGCGGTCAAACGCCGCTGGCCGAACGTACTGCTGCAGTTCGAAGACTTCGCACAGAACAACGCCACCCCGTTGTTGAACCGCTATCGCGACGAGATCTGCTGCTTCAACGATGACATTCAGGGCACTGCCGCGGTGACCCTCGGCAGCCTGATCGCCGCCAGCCGCGCCGCCGGCAGCCAGCTGCGCGATCAGACCGTCACCTTCCTCGGTGCCGGTTCCGCCGGCTGTGGCATCGCCGAGCAGATCATCGCGCAGATGAAGTCCGAAGGGTTGAGCGAAGACGAAGCGCGCGCCCGCGTATTCATGGTCGACCGCTTCGGCCTGCTGACCGACAAACTGCCGAACCTGCTCGATTTCCAGAGCAAGCTGGTACAGAAGAGCGACAACCTGACCGGTTGGGAAACCGCCAGCGACGCCATCTCGCTACTGGACGTGGTGCGCAACGCCAAGCCGACCATTCTGATCGGCGTTTCCGGCCAGCCGGGGCTGTTTACCGAAGAGCTGATCCGCGAAATGCACAAACACTGCGAACGCCCTATCGTGATGCCGCTGTCCAACCCGACCTCGCGCGTGGAAGCCCGCCCAGAAGACATCATCAACTGGACCGACGGCGCCGCCCTGGTCGCGACCGGCAGCCCGTTCGCACCGGTGAGCTATAAAGAGCAGCTGTACCCGATCGCCCAGTGCAACAACTCCTACATCTTCCCGGGGATTGGCCTCGGCGTGCTGGCCTCCGGCGCCACCCGCGTCACCGACGCTATGCTGATGGCCGCCAGCCGCGCGCTGGCGGACTGTTCGCCGCTGGCCACCGACGGCCACGGCGCACTGCTGCCGAATATCGACGATATTCAGGGCGTGTCGAAGTGCATCGCCATGGAAGTGGGTAAAGCGGCGCAGCTGCAGGGTGTGGCGATCGTTACCTCCGAAGACGCGCTGTCGAAAGCCATCGAGCACAACTTCTGGCGGCCGCAGTACCGCAGCTACAAGCGCACTTCGTTCTGATTGACGCGCTGAAATGACCCAGCCCGGCTCCGCCGGGCTTTTTTGTGCGGCAAAACCGCCGAAAAATGCGGCGTTGCGCGTGCTTCAGGCGGTTCGCGTCTTGCGTCGATCGGTCAGGTAAAGTAGCCTTGATCCATCTTTTTCAGCCCGGCGCGCGTAAGGCAACAACATGTGGAAACGCCTGATCATCAGCCTGTTCATCATCATTGCGGTGTTGATGGGTTCGGCTATTGCGCTCGATCGCTGGATCAGCTGGAAAACCGCGCCTTACGTCTATGACGAACTGCAGGAGCTGCCGCACCGCCAGGTTGGCGTGGTGCTCGGCACGGCCAAGTATTACCGCACTGGGGTGATCAACCAGTACTACCGTTACCGCATTCAAGGGGCGATCAACGCCTATAACAGCGGCAAGGTGAAATACCTGCTGCTGAGCGGCGACAATGCCCAGCAAAGCTACAACGAACCGATGACCATGCGTCGCGATCTGATCGCCGCCGGCGTGGCGCCGAGCGATATCGTGCTGGACTACGCCGGCTTCCGCACTCTAGACTCCATCGTGCGCACCCGCAAGGTGTTCGACACCAACGATTTCATCATCATCACCCAGCGCTTCCACTGCGAGCGCGCGCTGTTCATCGCCTTGCACATGGGCATTCAGGCGCAGTGCTACGCGGTGCCGTCGCCGAAGGACATGATGACGGTGCGCGCCCGCGAGATCTTCGCTCGCCTGGGCGCGCTGACCGATCTGTACATCCTCAAGCGCGAGCCGCGCTTCCTCGGCCCGCTGATCCCGATCTCCGCCATGCACACCGTGCCGGAAGACGCCCAGGGTTATCCCGCCGTGTCACCGGAACAGTTGGTTGAGCTGGAGCACAAGCTGAAAGAAGAGAAGCAGAAAGCCAAACAGCCTTAATCATCCGGCAGAGGGTTTTACACGCGTCCCCAGCAATACGCTAAAAGGGCGTATTATCCGAGAAATACGCAGTGTTAACGAATACCGGATGATTTGCGTAAAGCACTCTCTACGTACGTTGACAGCTTATTGCGACATAGAAAGCGGCGATGCCCTTCTGCCGCCGCCGAATGAACTATTCAAACGATCCAGTTCAATGAAAAGGACCATCAGATCATTGCTGTCCAGTCCAATCAGGGCGAGTTCCTGTACCAGTGATTGCAAGAGCAATTGTTTGCGGGCATCAGGGGAACCAGAGGAAAGCATGGCTTCAATCAACACGAAGTTAGCGCTGCGGGGGGATTCCAGATCGGGATAAGTGGGGTCCACATATAAATCGTCTTCCCCAAGACGGATAAAGCGCTGGAATTGATCGTTCGCAGGATAGCCGGTTTTTACTACCGCCGCGTGAATAGCTGATGAAATTCTTTTCTTATCAAGCGTATTACGACTTTTCAGCGTAATGGTAAATACAGGCATAGTTTGCTCCCTGAGAACGGTAGATAAAAGCAGTTTACTGGCTTCATGTCATGTGGGTAGCCCGAAAACTGTGTCACGCTGTAACCAACCCAACCTTAAGATCGGGCAATTCCCTTACCCGAAACAACCCAGCCAGCCATTGCCAAATAATGCCTTACTGTTTTACTGCGCCCTGCCTCCTAGAATGCAACAAGGCCGGCAATAGGCCGGCCTTGTTGTCTGTGCTGCAGGAAATCTACTTCTTCTTGGCGTATTTCAACGAGTCCAACGCCACGGCGAAGATGATGATGCTGCCCTTGATGATGTACTGCCAGTACGGGTTGATGCCGATATAGGTCAGGCCGTAGTTGATGACGGTAAAGATGATCACCCCGGTCACCACGCCCCACACCGTACCCACCCCGCCGGCAAATGAGACGCCCCCCACCACGCAGGCGGCGATGGCATCCAGCTCATACATAAAGCCGAGGTTATTGGTGGCGCTGCCGATGCGCCCCGCTTCCAGCAAGCCGCCGAAGGCGTAGAACACGCCGGACAGCGCATAGATCATGATCAGGTTCAACGGCACGTTGACGCCGGACACCTTAGCCGCTTCCGGGTTGCCGCCGATGGCGAAGATGTTCTTGCCGAAGCGGGTCTTGGTCCACAGGATCCAGACGAATATGATGGCGATCAGCGCGTAAAAGGTAATGTACGACAGCTTAAAGTCGCCGAAGCGCAAGAAGCCCTGGGCAAAGGTGGAAAACTTCGGATCGAAACCCGCGACCGGCGACGCGCCGACCGAATCGTAATACAGCGAGTTGATGCCGTAGACGATGATCATGGTGCCCAAGGTGGTGATGAACGGCGTCACGTTGAGATAGGCGATAATCAGGCCGTTAACCAGGCCGATCACCGCGCCGACCGCACACACCAGCAAGATGACCAGGGGAATCGACCAGGTTTCCATGTGCGGGAATACCTTGTTGACGTTATCCATCGACTGCAGCAGCGTGGCCGCCACCACCGCCGCCAGCCCCACCTGCCGCCCGGCGGACAGGTCGGTGCCCTGAGTCACGATCAATCCCGCCACGCCCAGCGCGATGATGATGCGCACCGAAGACTGCGTCAGGATGTTGCTCAGGTTCATCAGGCTAAGGAAGGTAGGATCCTGAATGATGATGATGGCCAACAGCACCAGCAACACCACGTAAATGCCGCCTTCCTTGAAATAGGTAAATAAGGTTTTTTTATTTAGCGCGTTCATAATTCCGATCCTTAAAGGTGCAGGGAGGCGAGACGTAAGATTTCATTTTGCGAGGTCTGTTTGGTGTTAACGATGCCCGCAACCTGACCGTTGCTCATCACCAAAATACGGTCGGTGATCCCCAAAAGCTCCGGCATTTCGGACGAGACGATAATGATCCCCTTGCCCTTCTTCGCCAGTTCGGTCATCAGCTGATAAATCTCGAACTTGGCGCCCACGTCGATGCCGCGCGTCGGTTCATCCAGCATCAGGATCTCCGGCTGCGTCAGCAGCCAGCGGCCGATGATCACCTTCTGCTGGTTGCCGCCGGACAGCGAGCCGATATGGGTGTGATGCCCCGGCGTTTTCACCCGCATGGCGTCGATCACCCACTGGGTGTCGCTCTTCATCCGCGCGTTATCCAGCAGGCCGAGCTTGTTTTTATAATTGCGGATATTGGAGATCAACGAGTTGAAACCCACATCGAGGTAAGCGTAAATCCCGGTGGATCGGCGCTCTTCGGTCACCAACGCAAACCCGTGGTTGATCGCTTCGTTGGCACTGTGGTTGTCGATCGCCTTGCCGTGCAGCTTTATAGTGCCCGCCACCTTTTCACGAATGCCGAACAGCGTCTCGACGATGTCGGTGCGCTTGGCGCCCACCAGCCCGGCGATGCCGAGGATCTCGCCCTGGTGCAGATCGAAGGAAACATCGCGGATCGAAGGCTGGCGCAGCGATGTCAGGTTCTTCACCTCAAGGATCACCTCACCCGGCGTGTTCTGCCTGTCCGGGAAGCGCTGGCTCAGCGAGCGGCCGACCATCATGGCGATGATCTTGTCCATATCCAGCCCTTCCAGCGGCTGGGTGGCGATCCACTGGCCGTCGCGCAGCACCGTTATCTCGTCGCACAGCTGGAAGATCTCTTCCATCTTGTGCGAGATATAGACGATGCCGCAGCCGCGTTCTTTCAGCTTGCGGATGATGGTGAACAGATGATTGACCTCTTTCTCCGTCAGCGAAGAGGTCGGTTCATCCATGATGACGATCTTGGCGTCGTAGGAAAACGCCTTGGCGATCTCGATCATCTGCATCTGCGACACCGACAGGTTGCCCACCTTTTCGCGCGGGTTGATGTCGATATCCAGCTCGTCAAAGATCGCCTGGGTGTCTTTGAACATCTTGTCCTGATCGACGAACAGGCCTTTGGTCGGATAGCGCCCCAGCCACATGTTGTCCATCACGGTGCGTTGCAGCACCAGGTTCAGCTCCTGATGCACCATCGAAACGCCGTGTTCCAACGCTTCCTTCGAGCTCTTGAAATCGATTTCCCGACCCTGAAACACAATGCTGCCGCTGTCTTTTTTATAAATGCCGAACAGGCATTTCAGCAACGTCGATTTCCCCGCCCCGTTCTCCCCCATCAGGGCGTGAATCGAGTGCGGACGGACGCGTAAATTGACATTGTCCAAAGCTTTGACGCCGGGAAATGACTTACAGATATCCGTCATTTCCAGCAAAAATTCGCGTGAGCTATCGGCCATAAATACACCTGGCTTAACGATCTTGCAGTCGTAAACATCCCCGCCGGCGGTATCCCTGGTGTTGGCGCCGCAGGCGGGGTCTTAGCGGGATCTCAATTCTTATTTAACGAACTGAGACAGGTTGTCTTTATCTACGCCGACGTAAGGGATACGCACGACTTTATTTTCGACTTTATATTGGGTGCCTTCGGTGGCCGGTTTGCCTGCCGCCAGGTTTTTCGCGAGCTCGAAGGTGGCTTTCGCCTGGTTGTCGGCGTCGTTCAGCACCGTGCCCGCCATCGCGCCGGATTTCACCAGCGCCAGCGCTTCAGGCAGCGCATCGACGCCGAACACCGGGATACTGGTCTTGTTGTGCGCTTTCAGCGCTTCCACCGCGCCCATTGCCATAGCGTCGTTGTTGGCGATCACCACTTCAATCTTGTTGGCATTCGGGCCGGAGAGCCAGGCGTCCATCTTGTCTTTCGCCTGCGCGGTATCCCACATCGCGGTATCCATCTGCAGCTGCTGGGTCTTGATGCCTTTTTCGTTCAGCGTCTTCACCACGTAGGTAGTGCGCGCTTCGGCATCCGGGTGGCCCGGTTCGCCCTTCAACAGCACGAACTGGATCTGGCCGTCTTTGTTCAGATCCCAGGCCGGGTTGGCTTGCCAGTGTTTGGCGATCAGCTCGCCCTGGATCACGCCGGACTCTTTGGAGTCGGTGCCGACGTAATATGCCTTGTCATAGCTGTCCAACGCCTTGCGGGAAGGTTCTTTGTTGTAGAACACCACCGGGATATCGTTTGCGCGCGCCTTATCGATAACCACCGGTGCCGCGGCCGGGTCGACCAGGTTGATCGCCAGCGCTTTCACGCCCTTGGCCAGCAGCACGTCGATCTGATCGTTCTGTTTGGACTGGTCGTTCTGCGAATCATTCATCAACAGGGTAACGTCCGGTGAAGCCTTGGCGTCTTTCTCGATCGCCTTGCGCACCACCGACATGAAGTTGTCGTCGTATTTATAAATCGTGACGCCAATACGGGTATCAGCATGGGCTGCGGCGCCAAACATCATGGCTGCGGCCATGGCGGCCAGGGTGAAAACCTTCTTATTCATTGTCAGTCTCCGGTTCTGTGTAGGGTATTACTCGTCTTTGAGCCAATGGTCACCGGCAGTGCGCACACCCCAGGCCAGGCGATTTCCACTCAACACCTGTCGTCCGTGGATCTTATTATTTCCGAGAAATGCTGTGTCAGCGCGAGATAAAGGTTGCAGCGGCAAGGGCCTTTGCGCCGGAAAACGCCTAGAGCATAGACGGCGTGATGTTAATATTCTGTGAATTTTCTCACAGATTGAAAACGGTTACACAGGATTAAATCGTCAGAGAGTGACCGTCGCCTCACTTTGCCAGGGGGCGACAGAATGGCGCCGCACCAGCGTCGGCATGAACAGATGAGCGGCCTGCGGCTCCGCCAGGCCTGCTGCGCCCTGCAATGCTAGCTCGGTGGCCAGCGTGGCCATCGAGACGATCGGGTAACGCACCGTGGTGAGTTTGGGGCTGGTGTAACGCGCGATGGGAATGTCGTCGAAGCCGATCAGCGAGAAATGCTGCGGTACCGTGATACCGTTTTCTTTCAGCACCGCCATGGCGCCGGCGGCCATGGCGTCGTTGTAAGCGAACACCGCGCTCAGCTGTAGATTACGCCCCAGCAGTTCCACCATCGCCGCCTCGCCGCCCTGCAGATCCGGCGAACCGTAGGCGCGCCAGTTGTCCGGCGTGGCCAGCCCGGCGGCGGCCATCGCCTGCGCATAGCCCCGCTGGCGCAGCGGTCCGTCTTCGATCGGGTGATTGGAGCCCAGGTAGCCGATGCGCCGATGGCCCTGCGACAGCAAAAGACGCATCGCCATTTCCGCGCCGCAGACGTTATCCAGCCCGACGCAGCGTGGCTCATAGCCGGGGATAATCCGATTGATCAGCACCATGCCCGGCACCTGCTCCAGAAAGCCGATCAGCTCGGCGTCGCTCAGGGCTTTGGCGTGAACAATCAGGGCATTACAGCGCTGACGGATCAGCACTTCGATCGCATGGCGCTCTTTGTCCGCCTGATGATAGCTGTTGCCGATCAGCAGGTATTTGTGGTGTTTCTGCGCCACCGTGTCAACCGCTTTCACCAGCGCGCCGAAGAACGGATCGGAGACGTCCATCACCACCACGCCCAGGGTATCGCTGCTTTGGGTCGCCAGCGCCTGCGCGTTGGCGTTGGGGCGATAGCCCAGATCCGCCACCGCCTGCAGCACCTGCTCGCGCGTCTCCTTGCTGGTCAGCGCGCTGTGGTTCAACACGCGGGAGACGGTCGCCACGGAGACCCCGGCGCGTTTCGCCACGTCGCGAATGGTGATCGGATGAACTGGAGGCATGCGGGATCCTGAAATCGGGGTAGTGGCCGGTGGCGCTATCCTACCCCGATTGGCCCGCTGCTCGCGTGAATTACGTCACAGGAAAGAAAACGTTTACATACATTTTTTTAACCTGCCGATGGGCACTCATTTCAGCGTTTTGGGCTCCGCTTCGCCGGCGGCCAGCTGCGTCAGCTTGCGCCACAGCCACTCCATCGGCCCCTGAGCGAAATAACGCAGCCACAGTACGGAAAACGCCAGGTTGGCCAGCCAGACCAGCGGCACGAACGCCAACAGCTGCAGCCGGTCGAACTGCTCATAGAGACCGAAGCGATAAAACAACGTGGTGCAGATCAGCGTTTGCAGCAGGTAGTTGCTCAGCGCCATGCGCCCCACCTGGCTCAGCCAGTGGGCGATGCGCAGGCGCGACAGTGCGGGCCAGAAACCGTAACACAGCGCCAGATAGCCCATCGCCTGCAGCGGGGCGCCCAGCTCACGCGGCACCTGCAGCAGGAAACCGCTCCAGCGATAGTCCCACTGCACCTGCCATTGCAGCGCCACCACCGGCAGCTGGATCAGCACCGAAAGCGGCAGCAGCCACGCCGCCTGCCTCAGGTAATAGCCGGATGAGTAGCTGCCGCGCAGCCAGCCGCTGCGCATCAGCCCAGCGCCGAACAGCATCAGCCCCGCCAGCTCCCAGCCATACTGCGCGCCGATGGCCAGCAGGCTGGACGAGAGCAGATCGGCGCGGCTGCGCCAGGCTTCGAAACCGCCCTGCAGCTTCCAGAACTTCTCGTACTGCAACTCCGCCACGCCCGGCTGCCAGAAGCTGCCCGGTTCACCGTGCGAGATAAAACCGAGCAGCAGCAGCACCGCCACGCCGATCAGGTAGAGCACCACGCCGGTTTTCAGCAGCTGGAAAGTTTCTTTGGCCTCGCGGATCATGCGCCAGCACACCAGGCCGATCAGCCCGTAGGCCAGCAGAATATCGCCGTCCCACAGGAAGATGGCGTGCGCGAGGCCGAACAGCACCAACCACGACAGCCGCGCGCGGATCCAGCTTTTGCCGCGCCGCAGCAGCATGTGCAACCCGGCGCCGAACAACAGCGCGAACATCGCCAGGAACTTGGCCTGGGCGAAGAGATCCAGCAGCGCCCAGGTCCAGGCATCGCGCGACGACGGCATCCCCAAATAGGCCGGGTTGAGATAGGCGGCCTTCGGCAAGCCGAAGGCGCTGATGTTCAGCAATAAGATGCCGAGGATGGCGATGCCGCGCACGCAGTCCAGCGTAGCGATGCGCGGCAGAGGATGACTGTTCATTTTTTATCGCTGTCTTCCGCTCATGAAAAAGGCGCCCGCAGGCGCCTGTTATGCTATTGCGAGTCGCCCCGCAACGCCATCACCCCTGGTGATGACGCACCGCGCGCAGGAACTCCTGGCGGGTATTCTGGCTGGACTTGAACAGCCCCCCCAACGAGGTGGTGGTGGTGGCGCTGGTCGCGTCGCGAATGCCGCGCGCCTTGACACAATAATGGACCGCGTCGATCGATACCGCCACGTTATTGGTACCGAGCAGGGTCTGCAGCGCGACCAGGATCTGCTGGGTCAGACGCTCTTGCACCTGCGGACGCTGGGAGAAGAACTGCACGATGCGGTTGATCTTCGACAGACCGATCACCGAGTCTTTCGGGATATAGGCCACGGTAGCCTTGCCGTCGATGGTGACGAAGTGGTGCTCGCAGGTGCTGGTCAGCGTGATATCGCGCACCGTCACCATCTCATCCACTTTCATCTTGTTCTCGATGACGGTGATTTTCGGGAAGTTGGCGTAGTCCAGCCCGGAGAAGATCTCGTCGACATACATTTTGGCGATGCGATGCGGCGTTTCCGCCAGGCTGTCGTCAGACAGATCGAGATTCAGCAGCTGCATGATTTCAGTCATGTGCTCTTTGATGCGACGCTTGCGCGTTTCGCGATCCAGCACTTCCCCGCGCAGCGGTGTCTCCAGACCACGCTCTTCCAGTGCCGCATGCACCAGCGCGGCTTCTTTACTTAATGATGTCATGTATTTGTTCTCCTGCGGACGGAACCCGCCGGCGGCCTGGTAGGGCGTGCGGCCGGCGAATTGCTTGCTCTCGTGACGGCAGAGTTTTCGTGATGGATAACGTGAACCCGGTCAAGATTTTGCCCCACTGTAGATGAGAGCGCGGCGATTATCCAGTGATTGTGCTTCATCCGCAGGTGAAATATTCGCATTTAGCACAATCAGACCGGCTGCGGGATCCCGCTTTTTTTGTATGGATTTTAATCAGCGCATCGCCGTTTTTTGCGCCAATCGCCGCGCCGGGGTATTCACTACCAGCGCACCGGCCACCAACAGCGCCGCCACCGCCACGTACAGCGCCGGCTCCAGCCGATGAGTCATGGCGGTCGACAGCGCCGACAGCATCGGCCCGACCAGTTGGCCGATCGCATAACCGGTGGTCAGCAATCCAGCCATGTAGCGCGCATGGCGCGGCGCCAGTTCACGGCCGTGCTGAAGGGCGAGCTGCACCACGCAGAGGAAGCCGCCGCCGGTCAGCACCGCCCCGAGCGCCAGGCCGGCCACGCCCGGCACCGCTTCGGCGCTCAGCACGCCCAACGCCTGTATCCACAGCGTGATCGCCAACCGGGTCTGGGTAGTTAGCCGATGGCGGGTCAGAATGCCGATGACAATCCCCAGCACCGCCGCACCACCGAACACCGGCCAGACAAACTGCGCGAACAGGCTGGCGGGAAAGCGCGCCGCCGCCATCTGCGACAAAAAGGTCGCCGGCAGGATGTAGCCGAAGCCGGCCAGGCTATAGCTCCACACCAGGCGTTTGAGCGCCGGCGTCAGCAGCAGCGGCTCCGGGGCCACGTCCGGGCGATGCAGCTCGCCGCTGCGCGGCAGAAAGGCGCTAATCCCCCCGACCAGCACCAGCGCCAGCCCGCCATACACCAGCCAGGCCTGCGCCGCCGTCAGCCCCAGCGCGTTGATGCCCACCGCAAGCATGCCGCTAAGGAAGATGCCGGCGCCCGGCCCGGCGAATACCGCCGCGCTCAGCGCCGGCCGGCCGTAGTGCGCCAACCGCTCGTTGGTCCAGGCCGCCACCAGCACCATCGCCCAGCCGCTGGCCCAGCCGATGACGAAGCGCAGCGCGCCGTGCGTCCATGCATCCTGCGCCAGCGCCGACAGCAGCGTCAGCGCCATCGCGCCCCATACGCCCAGCCACAGGCGCCGCTCGACGTGGCGCGTGGCGCGCATCGCGTCGTAGGCGCCGCACAGGTAGCCCAAATAGTTGATCGCCGCCACCAGCCCGGCGCCGGTGAGGCTGAACTGATGTTCCGCGATCATCAGCGGCACCTGCGGGGTGAAAGCGAAGCGGCCAATGCCCATCGCGACGATCAGCGCGGCAAAACCGCTCAAGGCAATACGTAAAGCCATACCGGTATCCAAAAGGTTAAAAGAAAGTTGCCAGTATCATGCCGCAGTATTAAACTCACAAAAACTGAATAATAGTTATCAAGTTCATCACGAAACGAGAATATTATGGATCTGACCCAGCTTCGCATGTTCTGCTGCGTAGCGGAAACCGGCTCGGTCGCCCGCGCCGCCGAGCAGCTGCACCGCGTGCCGTCGAACCTGACCACCCGGCTGCGCCAGCTTGAGCAGGAGCTGGGCGCCGATCTGTTTATCCGCGAAAAACAGCGCCTGCGCCTGTCGCCGATGGGCCATAACTTTCTGTGCTACGCCAACCGCATCCTGGCGCTGAGCGACGAGGCGATGAGCATCACCCACGCCGGCGAACCGGCGGGCAACTTCGCCCTCGGCTCGATGGAGAGCACCGCCGCCACCCGCCTGCCCTCGCTGCTGGCGGCTTACCACCAGCGTTTCTCGCAGGTGTCTCTGTCGCTGACTACCGGCACCTCCGGCGAAATCGCCGATCGGGTGCGCGCCGGCACGCTGGCGGCGGCGCTGGTCGACGGCCCAGTGTCCTATGACGAGCTGAACGGCTGCATCGCCTATCCTGAACATATGGTAGTGATCTCCTGTCTCGATCACGCGCCGATCCACAGCGCCAAAGACGCCAACGGCGAAACGCTGTTCGCCTTTCGCGCCAGCTGCTCCTATCGCCTGCGGCTGGAGGCCTGGTTCAAGCGCGAAGGCGCGCGGCCGGGGCAGATCATGGAGATCCAGTCCTATCACGCCATGCTGGCCTGCGTCGCCAGCGGCGCCGGGCTGGCGATGATCCCGCATTCGGTGCTCAGCCTGCTGCCGGGCCATGAGCGGGTCCGGGTTCACACCCTGCCGCCGGACGTGGCCGACACCGCCACCTGGCTGCTGTGGCGCCGCGACGCGTTCGGGCCGAACGTGCGCGCGCTGAAAGAATTGATTATTGAACAGACGGAAATCGCCGCTGTTGATGAAAGCACCCCCAACGATTTATCAGACGTTATCGATATCGCCTGATTTAAAAGAAAGCCACTGAGGAGACTATGATGGAGATGATCAAAACCCGCGCCGCCGTTGCCTGGGGCCCGAACCAGCCGCTGAAGATCGAAGAAGTCGAGCTGATGCCACCGCAAAAAGGCGAAGTGCTGGTGCGGATCGTCGCTACCGGCGTTTGTCACACCGACGCCTACACCCTGTCCGGCAAAGATCCGGAAGGCGTGTTCCCGGCAATCCTCGGCCACGAGGGCGGCGGCGTGGTGGAAGCGGTCGGTGAAGGCGTCACCAGCGTGGCGGTCGGTGACCACGTGATCCCGCTCTACACCCCGGAGTGCGGCGAGTGCAAATTCTGTAAATCCGGCAAGACCAACCTGTGCCAGGCGATCCGCGCCACCCAGGGTAAAGGCCTGATGCCGGACGGCACCACCCGCTTCTTCAAGGACGGCAAGCCGATCTTCCACTACATGGGCACTTCCACCTTCTCCGAATACACCGTGGTGCCGGAGATTTCACTGGCGAAAATCAACAAGGAAGCGCCGCTGGAAGAAGTGTGCCTGCTGGGCTGTGGCGTCACCACCGGCATGGGCGCGGTGATGAACACCGCCAAAGTGCAGCCGGGCGACACCGTGGCGATCTTCGGCCTGGGCGGCATCGGCCTGTCGGCGATCATCGGCGCGCAGATGGCCGGCGCGGGCCGCATCATCGGCATCGACATCAACACCAGCAAGTTCGATCTGGCGCGCAAGCTGGGCGCTACCGATCTGATCAACCCGAAAGACTATGACAAACCGATTCAGGAGGTGATCGTCGAGCTGACCGACGGCGGCGTCGACTTCTCCTTCGAGTGCATCGGCAACGTCAACGTGATGCGTTCCGCGCTGGAGTGCTGCCACAAGGGCTGGGGTGAATCGGTGATCATCGGCGTCGCGGGCGCCGGCGAAGAAATCTCGACCCGGCCGTTCCAGCTGGTCACCGGCCGCGTCTGGCGCGGCTCGGCATTCGGCGGCGTCAAGGGCCGTTCGCAGCTGCCGGGCATCGTCGAGCGCTATCTGGACGGCGAATTCGCGCTGAACGACTTTATCACCCACACCATGGGGCTGGAGCAGATCAACGAAGCGTTCGATTTGATGCACGAAGGCAAATCGATCCGTTCCGTCATCCACTTCGACAAATAAGCCAGGAGGCAGAGATGACGCTGTCATTGGAACTTCTCGAAGAGCACCGCATGTTCGGCGGCTGGCAACAGCGTTATCGCCACGCGGCGCAGAGCCTGAATTGCAACATGACATTCAGCATCTACCTGCCGCCGCCGCGCGATGACAACCCGCCGCCGGTGCTGTACTGGCTGTCGGGGCTGACCTGCAACGACGAGAACTTCACGTTGAAAGCCGGCGCGCAGCGCATCGCCGCCGAGCTGGGCCTGGTGCTGGTGATGCCGGATACCAGCCCGCGCGGTGACGAGGTGCCGAACGACGAAGGTTACGATCTGGGCCAGGGCGCCGGGTTCTACCTGAACGCCACCCAGGCGCCGTGGGATCGCCACTTCCGCATGTACGACTACATCAGCGCCGAACTGCCGGCGCTGATCGAACAGCACTTCAGCGTCAGCGATCGTCAGTCGATCTTCGGCCACTCGATGGGCGGCCACGGCGCGCTGATGATGGCATTTCGCAATCCGCAGCGCTTCCGCTCGGTATCGGCGTTCGCGCCGATCGTCAACCCGTGCCAGGTGCCGTGGGGCCGCAAGGCGTTCACCGCCTATCTGGGCAGCGACGAGAGCCAGTGGCTGCAGTACGACAGCTGCCATCTGCTGGCCAGCGGCGCGGAAAAAATGCCGGTCCTGATCGACCAGGGCGATGACGACCAGTTCCTGGCCGATCAGCTGCAGCCGGCGCGGCTGGCCGAGCTGGCGCGCCAGCGCGACTGGCCGCTGACGCTGCGCATTCAGCCGGGGTACGATCACAGCTACTTCACCATCGCCACCTTCGTGGAAGATCACCTGCGCTTCCACGCCGAGCACCTGTTCCGCTAATAAAAAAATCCGGGCGGTTATTAACCCGTCCGGATTTATTCAAAAGCCATCAATCAGAAAATCGATAGCGGCTTTAATTTGATTCCTGTGCTCATTGACATTACCAACGGCCTTCCCAATCTGCGAAATACGTACGGCAGCCATCTCATGCGTCATAACAAGAAACTTTTCGCCGTTGACCTCAATCTCCGGGCATAAACGTGCAGAAATTTTAACCCTGACGTTATCCAAAGCATAAAGGGGGATCATTAACCGGGTCGAGAGGACATCAATAAGATCGCTTTGAACGTCCAGTAAGTAGGGATAGGCTGATGCCGGATACGTATTGTCATATACGGTAAATTGCATATTTAAAATGTCCGATATTCATCAGACAACAAACCATTTTCTTCAGTGATACGATTAAGTTCTTCTAACGCCGCGCGATTTTGCTCGCGCCACTGTTGAATCTCAATATCCCTGACGCGGACGCTCAATGCGTCCGTCAATACGGATGACACATTGACGCCCAGGGATTTTGCGCGCTGGAAAAGATCGCGATCGATGGTTACGTTGACTGTCTTTTTCGTCACATTGCTATTTGCCATATCCATACCTCATCCCTGTAATATACACGGGTCAAATTTTCATCAATTATACTCGTAAAACAGGGGTATGCCAATTCAGCGATGCCCTCACCCCTTCAATTTGGGATCGAGCGCGTCGCGCAATCCGTCGCCCAACAGGTTGAACGCCAGCACGGTGATGAATATCGCCAGGCTGGGGAAGATCGCCACGTGCGGCGCGATCACCATATCGGCGCGCGCTTCGTTGAGCATCGCCCCCCACTCCGGCGTCGGCGGCTGGGCGCCCAGGCCCAAAAACGACAGGCTGGCGGCGGTGATGATCGAGGTGCCGATGCGCAGGGTGAAATAGACCACGATCGAAGACAGGGTGCCTGGCAGGATGTGCCGCAGGATGATGGTCCAGTCCGAGGCGCCGATGCTGCGCGCCGACTCGATATAGGTCAGGTGCTTCAGCACCAGCGTATTGCCGCGCACCAGGCGGGCGAAGGCCGGAATGCTAAAGATCGCCACCGCGACGATCACGTTGGCCATGCCGCTGCCCATGATCGCCACCACGCCGATCGCCAGCAAAATGCCGGGAAACGCGAACAGCACGTCGCAGACGCGCATGGTGAGGCGATCCCACCAGCCTTCATAGTAACCGGCCAGCAGCCCCAGCAGGGTGCCGATCGCCCCGCCCGCCAGCACCGAGAACACCCCGGCCGCCAGCGAAATGCGCGCGCCCATCAGGATGCGGCTGAAAATATCGCGTCCGAGGGAATCCACCCCCAGCCAGTGCATCAGCGAAGGCCCTTCGTTCAGCCGGTCGTAATCGAAATAGTTTTCCGCATCGAACGGCGCCAGATAAGGCGCCAGCAGCGCCGCCGCAATCAGCAGCAGCACCAACAGGCCGGCGACCAGCGCCGCCCGCTGGCGGCGAAAACGCCGCCAAAACTCGCCCCACGGCGTGCGTACCGCGTTGGGGTCGATAAGCGGCATCGCCTTCAGTGCGGCGTTACGCCGCCAATGCTTAATCATGCCGCCTCCTCATTGGTAACGAATCGCCGGGTTGATCGCCGCGTACAACATATCCACCAGCAGGTTGATCAGGATGAACTCCAGCGAGAACAGCAGCACCTCGGCCTGGATCACCGGGTAATCGCGCATCTCCACCGAGTCCACCAGCAAGCGCCCCAGCCCCGGCCAGTTGAACACCTTCTCCACCACGATCGAACCGCCGAGCAGGAAGCCGAACTGCAGCCCCATCATGGTCACTACCGGGATCATCGCGTTGCGCAGGCCGTGCTTCATCACCACCACGCTTTCCCGCACGCCCTTGGCGCGCGCGGTGCGCATGTAGTCCTCCTGCAACACCTCGACGAACGAAGCGCGGGTAAAACGCGCCATCACCGCCGCCACCGCCGCCCCCAAGGTGATAGAAGGCAGAATGTAGTGCCGCCAGCTGTCGGCGCCCACCGTCGGCAGCCACCCCAGCTCGACCGAGAACACCTGCATCAGCAGCATGCCGAGCGCAAAGGCCGGGAACGAGATCCCCGATACCGCCAGCGTCATGCCGAGACGATCCGGCCAACGGTTACGCCACACCGCCGACACCACGCCGATCGCCAGGCCGAACGCTACCGCCCACAGCATGCTGGCGACGGTCAGCCAGAAGGTCGGCATAAAGCGCGAGGCGATCTCTTCGCTCACCGGGCGCTTGGACACCATCGAGATGCCGAAGTCGCCCCGCAGCGCGTTGACGAAAAAGTGCGCGAACTGCTGCGGCAGCGGCTTATCCAACCCCAGATCCTTGCGCACCAGCTGCACCACCGCCTCGTCGGCCTCCGGCCCCGCCGCCAGCCGCGCCGGATCGCCCGGCAGCAGGTGGACGAACAGGAACACCAGCACCGCCACGATCAGCAGCGTCGGGATCAGGCCCAGCAGTCGTTTCAGAAAATAATTGAGCATCTCATTCCTCCCCCACCTGCCGCCGTCTGGCCGCAGGCGGGGATGGGCGCCTTATTTCAGATCGGCGTTATCAAAGTTGAACGAGGTATCCGGCATCACGTAGAAGCCGCTCAGCTGTTTGCTGTTGGCCGACAACAGACGTTCGGTCGCCAGGAAGATCCAGGGCGCGTCGGCCCAGATGCGATCCTGTGCGTCCTGATACAGTTTCTGCTTCTCGGCGCGATCGGTGGTCGCCAGCGCGTCGGTCAGATCCTTGTCCACCTGCGGGTTGCTGTAGAACGCGGTGTTGAACTGCTTCGGCGGCGCCGCCTGGGTGGAGAACAGCGGCGACAGCGCCCAGTCCGCTTCCCCGGTCGAGGCCGACCAGCCGGTGTAGAACAGCCGCACGCCGGTGTCTTTCACCCCGACGCTCTCCACCTGCGCCGCGCGCTGCCCGGCATCCATCGCCGTCACCGTCACTTTCACCCCCACCTGCGCCAGCTGCTGTTGGGTGAACTGCAGCACTTTCTGCGCGGTGCTGTGGTTGTGGGACGACCACAGCGTGGTGGTGAAGCCGTTCGGGTAGCCGGCCTCTTTCAACAGCTCGCGCGCCTTGGCCGGATCGTACGGCCACGGCTTGTAGCGGGCGGCGAAATCGATGGCCGGGGGCACAGGCCCTTCCGCCGGCACCGCATAACCGGCGAACGCCACCTTGATCAGCGCGTCCTTGTTAATCGCGTAGTTGAGCGCCTGGCGCACCTTCGGGTTGTCGAACGGCTTTTGAGTGACGTTCATGCTGATGTAACGCTGCAGGATCGATGGCGCAGCCACCACGTCCAGCTTGGCGTTGCCCTCCAGCACCTTGGCCTGCTCGTAAGGGATCGGGAAGGCGAAGGTCGCCTCGCCGGTCTGCAGCATCGCCGCGCGGGTGTTGTTATCCACCACCGGGCGCCAGGTGATGCTGTCGAGCTTCGGCAGCCCCGGCTGCCAGTAGCCGTCGAACTTCTTCACCTTGACGAAATCGGTCTGGTTCCAGGTCACGAACTGATACGGCCCGGTGCCGACCGGGTGGAAACCGATCTCTTTGCCGTATTGCTTCAGCGCCGCCGGGGAGATGATCGCCGCCGCCGGGTGCGCCAGATTGTTGACGAACGCCGAGAACGGCGCCTTCAGCACGATCTTCACCGTATTGGCGTCCACCGCCTCGGTTTTGTCGATCATCTTGAACAGGTTGTAGCGCTTGAGGTGGCTGTCCGGGTTACTGGCGCGATCGAGGTTGGCCTTCACCGCCTCGGCGTTGAACGCGGTGCCGTCGTGGAATTTAATGCCCTGACGCAGTTTGACGGTATAGGTCAGGCCGTCTTTGCTGACCTCATAGCTGTCCGCCAGCACGTTCACCAGCTTCATGTCCTTGTCGAAGCCGAACAACCCCTGATAGAAAGACTTGGCCACCGCCTGCGACAGCGTGTCGTTGGCGTCGTAAGGATCAAGAGTGGTGAAATTGGACGCCACGGCAATCACCGCGTCCTTCGCCGCCCAAACCGGGCCGGTTCCCGCCGCCAGCAGTATGGCGGCCAACAGCGCATTGCGTTTGAATGTGTGCTTCATGTCGCTTGTCTCTCCTGAGGTCTTTAAAAAGCACCGGCGATCGGGTGGCGGGCGACAAAGTGCCCGGCGCCAACCTGCACCAGCGGTGCGGTAACGGGTTCATCGCCCAGTGCGCGCACTGGGCTCGGGATCTCATCGGCCGGCAGCGGCTGCCGTTTGTGGGCATGAGCGGGATCGGCTACCGGCACCGCCGCCATCAACTTGCGGGTATAGGGGTGCTGCGGATTGTCGAATACCGCCTGCCGCGGGCCGATCTCGACAATTTGTCCGAGGTACATCACCGCCACCCGGTGGCTGATACGCTCCACCACCGCCATGTCGTGTGAAATGAACAGAAAAGCAATGCCGAACTCGCGCTGCAGATCGAGCAGCAGATTGACGATCTGCGCCTGAATCGACACGTCCAGCGCCGAGACCGCTTCATCAGCGATCACCACTTTCGGGTTCAGCGCCAGCGCGCGCGCGATGCAGATGCGTTGGCGCTGGCCGCCGGAAAATTCGTGCGGATAGCGGCGCGCATGCTCCGGCTGCAGACCGACGCGTTCCAGCAGCCAAGCCACCCGCCGTTCCGCCTCACGGCCGCGCATCACGTTGTGCACCAACAGCGGCTCCATGATGGAGAAACCGACCGTCAGGCGCGGATCGAGCGAGGCGTAAGGATCTTGAAAGATGAACTGAATATCGCGCCGCAGATGCTGCAGCGCCGGCCCCTTCAATTGGTCTATCCGCCGCCCGGCGAAGGTGATGGTGCCGCTCTGGCTGTCCACCAGCTTCAGCAAAGCGCGCCCGGTGGTGGACTTACCGCAGCCGGACTCGCCCACCAGCCCCAGCGTCTCGCCAGGGTAAAGATCGAAACTGACGTTTTCTACCGCGTGCACCCGGCGAGTGACCCGATTGAACAACCCGCCGCGCAGATCAAAACGCGTGACCAGATGCTCCACCCGCAGGATCGGCGCAGCGTCTGGCGGCACGGTATCCTGCGGCGCCGTATCCCCCTCGCCATCCGCCAGCGGAAACTTCGCCGGCAGCGGCCGATCGGCCATCTCCCCCAGCTTCGGCACCGCCGCCAGCAGCGCCCGGGTATAGGCCTGTTGCGGCGCGGCGAATAATTCACTCACTCGATTCTGTTCCACCTGCTCGCCGCGGCGCATCACCAGCACCCGGTCGGCTATCTCTGCCACCACGCCCATGTCGTGAGTGATGAAGATCACCCCCATCTGCATCTCCTGTTGCAGCACGCGGATCAGCTGCAGGATCTGCGCCTGAATGGTGACGTCGAGGGCGGTAGTGGGTTCATCGGCAATCAGCAACGCCGGCTTGCAAGAGAGCGCCATAGCGATCATCACCCGCTGGCGCATGCCGCCGGAAAGCTGATGCGGGTAGCGCCCCAGCACCTCTTTGGCCTCCGGAATGCGCACCAGATCGAGCATGCGCAGCGCCTCCTGACGCGCGCTGCGGTGGTCCATGCCCTGATGCAGGCGCAGCGATTCGGCGATCTGCTCGCCGACCGGAAATACCGGGTTGAGCGAGGTCATCGGCTCCTGGAAGATCATCGCCATGTCGGCGCCGCGCACCGTGCGCAGCGTGCTCTGCGAGGCATGCGCCAGCTCGAGCAACGCGCCGTCGCGCCGGCGCAGCGTCATGGCGCCGCTGACGATGCGCCCACCGCCCTGCTCCACCAGCCGCATCAGTCCCAGTGAAGTCACCGATTTGCCAGAGCCGGACTCACCGACGATCGCCAGCGTCTCGCCGCGATCGAGATCGAACGACAGGTTGCGCACCGCTTCCACGGCGCCGTCCGCTTGAGGAAAACGGATGCTCAGATCGCGCACCGTCAGCACCCGCTGCGGCGGCAATGACAACCCGTCGCCGGCGGGCCGGAATAAAACGTCGGTCATACACCCTCCCGGTGAACGCTTAGCGATAAATCCCGACGGACGGCGCATCGCCGACATAACCAAAACCGCGATACATCCCCTCGCAGTTAAACGGCAGCGCGACATTGCCGTGGCGATCGACGGCGATCATGCCGCCGCTGCCGCCCAGTGCAGGCAGCTTCTCCATCACCACCCGATCGCTGGCCGCCTGCAGGCTGAGGCCACCGTATTCGATCAGGGCGGAGAGGTCATAGGCCGCCACGCCGCGCATGAAGATCTCGCCGGTGCCGGTGCTGGAGACCGCCACGGTGGCATTGTTGGCATAGCAACCGGCGCCGATGATCGGCGTGTCGCCCACCCGCCCGGCCTGCTTGTTGGTCATGCCGCCGGTGGAGGTGGCGGCGGCGAGGTTGCCCAGCGCATCCAGAGCCACTGCGCCGACGGTGCCGAATTTGCGATCGGGATCGAGCGGATCGCCGGCCTGTGCCGCGCCGTCGTGATCGAGCAATACCCGGCCCTGCTCCGCCTGGGCGCGGTGCAGCTGATCAAAGCGTTCTTGGGTAAAGAAGAAGTCGGGGGCAACCATTTCCAGGCCGTGGGCGGCGGCAAACTTCTCGGCGCCTTCGGCGGCAAACAGCACGTGTTCGCTGTTTTCCAGCACCGCGCGCGCCGCCAGCACCGGGTTGCGGACGCGGCTGACGCCGGCGACGGCACCGGCATCGCAGGTGCGGCCGTCCATCACGCAGGCATCCAGTTCGTGGGTGCCCTGATGGGTAAACACCGAGCCTTTGCCGGCGTTGAACAGCGGGCACTCTTCGAGCAGCCGCACCGCTTCGGTCACCGCGTCCAGCGCGCTGCCACCCTGTGCCAATATCGCCTGCCCGGCAGCCACGATCTCGGACAGCGCCTGGATATACTGCCGTTCTTTTTCCGCACTCAGCGCCGCCCGGGTAATTGCGCCCGCGCCGCCATGAATGGCAATCACTGGTTTGCTCATTTGCCTGACACCCTGTGTTAATCCCGCCGTTGCACAGCGAATAAGCTGAGCGCGGTATCATTATTATTCAGTCTTTTTCGACTCTATTTAGTCCTACAGTGGAAGTACAGCATAACGTCCACGCCCCGCTTTTAGCGTAGCGCGCTTAGACCGTTTCGCACCTTAAAATAGCTTATTGGAATAAAAACAGCAGGTTATAAAAAGCAGCAAACCGCTGACAGTGCGGCCGGGATTATTGGTAATTTCGCGGGAGGAAATAGCGGTAGAGCGTAATGAAATAAACGTTCGCGCTGAGTCATGCTTATTGTGGCGCCCGGCCTGCGTTTTTTCCTCCAGCCGGGCGCAGATGATCCAACGATTAAAAACCCGATCCAGGCTGCTGCAAAAAGGCCTCTTCTTCCGGCGTGCTGGTGCGCCCCAATATCGCATTGCGATGCGGGTAGCGGCCGAAACGATCGATGATCGCCTTATGCCGCAGCTCGAACTCCAACTGGTCACCGTTATTGAGCTCGGTATACAGCACCAGCGCCTGCTGGTGGATCAGCGGCGATTCCGAATGCATGAACGGTAGATAGAGAAAACCTCGCTGCTCGCGGCTCAGCCGTTCGCACTCGCCGCTGCGGATCGCCTCCTGCGCCAGGACCAGCGCCATGCCGTCGCAGGCAAACGACTGCGGCGTGCCGCGGAACAGGTTGCGGCTGAACTGATCGAGCACGATCACCTCCGCCAGGCGTCCTTCGATGGTGTCGCGCCAGTGCGCCAGCTCCCCCGCCGCCGCCGCCCGCCAGATTTCGCCGAAACGGCTGTGCAGCAGACGATCGAAATCGTCGTCCTTTTTGAACCACATCACCGGTTCGATCTCGTCGAACCAGAACTCGATAACCTGTTTATGCATCATGATCCTCCTCTGTTTTACCCAGTTTATACCCGTTCGCGCTTCCGGCGCAGTGCGAAAGATGGCGGGCATAACCCGTTCTCCCCCCCGGCGTTCTCTGCCATAATACCCGCACTTTGTCGCTATCAATGCGCACCCTGATTACGGAGTTCCCCTTATGGATCATTGCCATACTTCCGATCTCATCTCCCTGGAGCAAGCGCTGGAAAAAATGCTCGGGCAGATCGCCCCGCTGCAGCAGACCGAATCCGTCGCCCTGACCGCCGCCGCCGGCCGCATCACCGCCGCGCCGGTGGTCTCGCCGCTCGACGTGCCGCCGTTCGCCAACTCGGCGATGGATGGCTATGCGGTGCGCCTCGCCGATCTGGTGGCCAATGCGCCGCTGCCGGTCGCCGGGAAAGCCTTCGCCGGCGCGCCGTTCGACGGCCAATGGCCGGCCAACAGCTGCGTGCGCATCATGACCGGCGCGCCGATCCCGGCCGGGGCGGACGCGGTGGTCATGCAGGAACAGGCCGAAGTGAGCGACCAGGGCGTGCGTTTTACCGCCCCGGTAGAAGCCGGCCAGAATATCCGTTTGGCGGGTGAAGACATTCGCCAAGGCGCCAGCGTGTTGCCGGCCGGCGTGAAGCTGGGCGCCGCGCAGCTGCCGCTGCTGGCCTCGCTCGGGGTCGCCGAAGTGCAGGTGATGCGTAAGCTGAAGGTCGCGGTGTTCTCCACCGGCGACGAACTGCAGCCGGTCGGCCAGCCCCTGCAGGCGGGCCAGATCTATGATACCAACCGCTTCGCGGTACGCCTGATGCTGGAGCAACTGGGCTGCGACGTGCTCGATCTCGGCATTATCCGCGACGATCGCGATGCGCTGCGCGCCGCCTTCGAACAAGCGGACAGCCAGGCCGACGTAGTGATCAGCAGCGGCGGCGTCTCGGTCGGCGAAGCCGACTACACCAAACAGATGCTCGACGAGCTGGGCCAGGTCAGCTTCTGGAAGCTGGCGATCAAACCCGGCAAACCGTTCGCCTTCGGCAAACTGGGCCACGCCTGGTTCTGCGGCCTGCCGGGCAACCCGGTTTCCGCCGCCCTGACCTTCTACCAACTGGTGCAACCGCTGCTGGCGAAGCTGGCCGGTCACAGTGACTGGCGCCTGCCGCCGCGCCTGCGCGCACGGGCGCTAACCCCGCTGAAGAAATCGCCGGGCCGCCTCGATTTTCAGCGCGGCGTGTTCAGCAGCAACGCCGCGGGTGAACTGGAGGTCAGCACTACCGGCCACCAGGGCTCGCACGTCTTCAGCTCCTACAGCCAGGGCAACTGTTTCATCGTGCTGGAACGCGAACGCGGTTCGGTGGCGGTGGGTGAAACGGTGGAGATCGAGCCGTTCAACGCCCTGCTGAGGAGCTGAACATGCTGCCGGAATTGACCGACGCCGAAGCGCTGCGCTACAACCGCCAGATCGTGCTGCGCGGCTTTGACTTCGACGGCCAGGAGAAGCTGAAGGCCGCCCGCGTGCTGATCGCCGGGCTGGGCGGGCTGGGCTGCGCCGCCGCACCTTATCTGGCGGCGGCCGGCGTCGGCCATCTGGTGCTGGTGGATTTCGACACCGTCTCGCTCTCCAACCTGCAGCGCCAAATCCTGCACCGCGACAATCGCATCGGCCAGAGTAAAGTCAGCTCCGCCAGGCAGGAACTGAGCGCCATCAATCCGCATATTCGCATCGACGCCATCGACGGCCGTCTGGAAGATGACGCGATCGCGGCAGAGATCGCCGCCTGCGATCTGGTGCTGGACTGCACCGACAACGTGGCGGCGCGCGACGCCCTGAATCGCCTGTGCCACGCGCAGCGCAAGCCGCTGGTTTCCGGCGCGGCGATCCGCATGGAAGGCCAGCTCAGCGTGTTCACCTATCAGCCGGGCGAACCCTGCTACCGCTGCCTGAGCCGGCTGTTCGGCGACAGCGCCCTCACCTGCGTGGAAGCGGGCGTGATGGCGCCGCTGGTCGGCACCATCGGCACCCTGCAGGCGATGGAAGCCATCAAGCTGCTGGCCGACTATGGTCAGCCGCTGCGCGGCAAGCTGTTGATGTTCGATGCGATGAGCATGCAGTTCCGCGAGATGAAGCTGCCGAAGGATCCGCACTGCGAAGTGTGCGGCGGGGCGTGACGGATAAAAAAAGGGCGGGATAATTCCCGCCCTGATGCGTTACCGCGAGGGTTACACGATGCCCTGGCTGCGCAGATAGTCTTCGTAGTTGCCGGTAAAGTCGATCACCTTGTTCGGGGTGATTTCCAGAATCCGGGTCGCCAGCGAGCTGACGAACTCACGGTCGTGGGAGACGAAGATCAGCGTGCCTTCGTACATCTCCAGCGCCATGTTCAGCGATTCGATGGATTCCATATCCAGGTGGTTGGTCGGTTCGTCCATCACCAGAATATTCGGGCGCTGCATCATCAGCTTGCCGAACAGCATGCGGCCCTTCTCACCACCGGATAGCACCTTCACGCGCTTCTTGATGTCGTCCTGGCTGAACAGCAAACGGCCCAGCACACTGCGCACCGCCTGCTCGTCGTCTTTTTCCTGCTTCCACTGGCTCATCCAGTCGAACACGGTCAGGGTGTCGTCGAACTCGTATTCGTGATCCTGCGCGTAATAACCGATACGGGCATTTTCCGACCACTTCACGGTGCCGCTGTCCGGCTGCGCGTCGCCCACCAGCGTTTTCAGCAGGGTGGTTTTACCGATGCCGTTGGCACCCAGCACCGCGACCTTCTCGCCCACTTCCACCATCAGGTTCAGCTTGTTGAACAGCGGGCCTTCGTCGAAGCCCTTGGTGAGCGTTTCCACTTCCAATGCGTTACGGAACAGCTTCTTGTCCTGCTCGAAACGGATGAACGGGTTCTGGCGGCTGGAGGCTTTCACCTCTTCCAGCTGGATCTTGTCAATCTGGCGGGCGCGCGAGGTGGCCTGCTTGGATTTGGAGGCGTTGGCGCTAAAGCGGCTGACGAACGACTGCAGCTCGCTGATCTGCGCTTTCTTCTTGGCGTTGTCCGCCATCAGACGCTCACGCGCCTGGGTGGCGGCGGTCATGTATTCGTCGTAGTTGCCCGGGTAGACGCGCAGCTCGCCGTAGTCCAGATCCGCCATGTGGGTGCAGACCATGTTCAGGAAGTGACGGTCGTGCGAGATGATGATCATGGTGCTATTGCGTTCGTTCAGCACCTGCTCCAGCCAACGAATGGTGTCGATGTCCAGGTTGTTGGTTGGTTCGTCGAGCAACAGGATTTCCGGATCGGAGAACAGCGCCTGCGCCAGCAACACGCGCAGCTTGAAGCCCGGCGCGATTTCGCTCATCGGGCCATAGTGCTGTTCCACCGGAATGCCCACGCCAAGCAGCAGTTCGCCGGCACGCGCTTCGGCGGTATAACCGTCCATTTCGCCGTAGGCCACTTCCAGGTCGGCTACTTTATAGCCGTCTTCTTCGCTCATCTCCGCCAATGCGTAGATGCGGTCGCGCTCTTCCTTCACCGCCCACAGTTCGGTGTGACCCATGATCACGGTGTCCAGCACGCTGTACTGCTCGAAGGCGAACTGATCCTGACGCAGTTTACCCAGGCGCTCGTTCGGATCGAGGAACACGTTGCCGCCGCTCGGCACCAGATCGCCGCCGAGGATTTTCATAAAGGTGGACTTGCCGCAGCCGTTGGCGCCGATCAGGCCGTAACGGTTGCCGCCGCCGAATTTAACAGAGATGTTTTCAAACAACGGCTTACTGCCGAACTGCATGGTGATGTTGTTAGTGCTTAACACAGCGCTCGCTCTTTATACATAGGGAATGTGATTTGGCGCGCATTATGCCACAACGGGGTGCAGAGATCGCGGGAAGTTTCGGTGACATTTTGAGCGTCAGGCTGGTGCCGTTTGCCGGTGGGCATTGGCTTGCGTACAAAAAGTCTGCTAGATTCGGCGGTTCATATTGAAAAGGATTTCTATGAAAAGCGCAAAGCAGATAGCCAACGACATGGCGGATGCCGTAAACATTGACAGCAATTTAGTGCGCGGGTTTGCACAAGGTTTTATCAGCGTACCGGTCGATTTCTACTACCTTGCTACGACTATATTGATACTGAAAACAGATGGTTAAACTCGCAAGATAAAGAGCGATTTATCAGGAGCATTAAGTTACTGGTTTATAGCCGTAGTTTAACTCGACTATAAACCATTAATTTATAATAAAGCCGTTTCCTGCTGAATCCAATCTCTAAAATTCTCCACTTGCAATTTTATTGCTGGATCGGTGCAGCTTTTTGTTATCTTATTTAGTGTAAACTCGCACTTTAATAGCTTCCGTCGGATATATCTGTCTTTAAATTTTTCAGGGAGGCTATTAAATGCAAATTTCATTTTCTCAAGAGATTCAAGCGATTTTTCGAAACTCCCATTTTGAGAAAAATTATCTGCCATGCGATAGAATATTTGAATATCAGTATCAAGGTATACTTTATATTGATGATCCCCCGCAGTCTCAATTATAGGTTCTAATTTATTGAGAATTTTGCTACACATATCAAAGTTATGTTGGAATAAATAAGCCCGAGCAAGATCAAGAGATACTTCAATCGACTCATCATCAATCTCATGAGCAATTTCAAATTGTGCAATCGCATCATCGATATTCTCTTCTTCGTGTAATAAGAACCTTCCAAACCAATAATGTAATTGAGGTGTATCAGGAGCTAATACAATAGCCAATTCATATTGAGACCTAGCATCACTCAAATTGCCACTTTTCTGGTGAAAATATGCCATGACTCGAGCAACCTCAAAATAATCTGGTGCTAACCTATGTGCCTCAACCAAGATTTCATATGCCTTATCATGTGAGCTATTCCTTATATTCGCTTGTGCATCAGAAAGCATTTTTGCAATCACACGGTCAGACTTATCTCTAAACTTTATATTATTTACATCATATTTATTTCTTGTTCTAACCGACATTTGCTGCTCAAATATGGAATTTAGTTTGTTTCTCTTCTCTCTGATGTTTTTCTGGAAAGATTGTGATGGTTTATGATGTTTCCCCAAGTATGATCTTGCTAACTCAGAAAGTTCATAAGTTGTTTTAACACTAGCCCCTTTGATTTTTGATGACTGAGAAAGCATATTTGTAGACATTAACTGTTGTATTGCCCGTTGAGCGTGTAATGAGTCGAAATCAGTCAAATAAGCCAACTCAGGGATATCTTTAAGCCCTGGAGCACATTGCATAGCTGCGGTAAGATGCTGAGCTTCCTTTGATAGAAACTCATAAACATTTGACATACAAAACTCAAGAAAGATAGTCGAATTCTGCAATACACTTTCAGGTGAAAGACCTGTTTGAACAGAACTAACAAACCATTTTATATAGCTAGGGTTCCTATGCATTCTATTAACATACCCTCGTAAAACTTTTTCATCCAGTTTAGAGAGGCAGTCAACGCCCCTTAGTTTAGCAAGCATTCTTAACAATTGGGATGCATATGACTCATCAATCCCTTGCAATTTAACAGGATACTCATAGGCACCTAATCCAATCCTTGAAGTAATAATTATTTTACTTCCTGGGGGCAATGAGCCAACAAAATTTTTTATATTATCATCAAGGATTGTTTCTAAGTTATCTATGAACAACGCTATTTTAAAAGTCGCAAGGTACTCTATTATCTCTTCTAACCTTATTGGCTCAGGACTTTGACCTACCACTTGATTGGATATTTCCTGAATAACCCCCAATGAGTCATATATAGCTCCTTTGATATCTTTTATTTCATTAACTGTTATTTGTGTAGTCTTTGATGACACCCATACTATAGCATCAAAAGGAGACGTTGGATCCTCCAAGAGTTCATAAGCAACTTTTAATGCCAATGCCGTTTTCCCAACCCCGCCCTCACCGACAATTGATATGACGGGAAAACCACCTAAACATAGCTGTTTTACTTTCTTCACATCCTCGCTTCTACCGATCAATCCTGTTTCGTCAAAATCAGGCAAAGGTAAGTTGTGGTTGTAATCATCCTCTTCGAGGCATTTTATATCTAAAGATAATACAAAACTTGGATTATGATCTATTTTTTCAAATGTTTCTTTAGTATTTTTCCATATACTTTCATCTTCCTCAACTAGCTTCAATGCTAAAGATGAAACAGAAGGAAAATCCTCTACGTCCAAAGGACGAATATGCATCACTCTATTTCTTATAGGAACTATAGCATCAAGTTTTTTTGTATTTTTCTTCACCATACTTGAAATGTGAGCAGGGAAAAATGATGAATTAGCGTTTATTGTTTGATATGTATCACCAAGATCAAAGTAGTCAACAAGATCGCTAAAGTCTATTTCATTCAAATACTCACCAATATCTCTTTCTACTCTCCCTCTAGCCCTCAACTCTAACTCTATGTTTATCAATCTAAAAGGGTTGTCTACGCTAACTAAGTTATCTTTTATTATAGCGCGGAGGTCTTCTTCAAGAGCACTAATTAAAGCATAGACTGTCATTCTAGTAAGATTAAAAGCCATTATTTTCACCCTAACTATTTTAGAGTTTTTATAATACAAAAAATCAACATTAGATTCATCAAAAATAAGAATAGAAAGAGAAAAAATATGATAAAAAAACAATAATTAGCAAAGTTAATAATGTCCACAACTTACTATTTAAATAGTAAATGCTAATCTCAATCAATTTTTCGTAAGTTGAAAATAAAAACACATTACACAGCGCTCGCTCTTTATACATAGGGAATGTGATTTGGCGCGCATTATGCCACAACGGGGTGCAGAGATCGCGGGAAGTTTCGGTGACATTTTGAGCGGTTGCGGGCAAATCCGCCCGCAGGCGATTTAGCGGAAAATACCCAGGCGAAACGCCCCAACGAGCGCACCGCCTGATTAGCAAGAATATTTGTGAGTGGAATGGACACTCAGCGCAGCTGCTTCTCCAGCCACGCGCGCATATCCGCCACCACCCGCGTCATTTCACTCTCGCCATTTTCGCGCCGCATCACATGGTCTAAAGCCGGATAATTCAGGTAAGTGATATTCGTTTTGCCGTCGGCCCGCAGCTCGGCGATCATTTTCCCGACCGCCCCCGGCGAAACGGCGCGATCCTGGTCACCCTGCACGATCAGCACCGGCGTCTTGATGCTGCGCAGGGAGGCAAGCTGATCGATGTTCAGCATGCCATGCCACCAGGCATAGCCATGATCGCTGGCGTTCAGGGGGAACGGCGGCGCCGTCAGCACCTGCTGTAAAAATGCGTTCAGCCCGGCTTTCTCTTCTTTTGGCGCGTCGGCCACGCTGTGGCGCACATCGTCAATAAACCAGCGTCCGCCGCCGCTGAACGCCAGGGTGGCGTCAACCAGGCCCGAGGAGGCCGTCACCAGATTGGCGATCACCGCCCCTTCGCTGCCCCCCAGCACCGCGACCTTTTGATAGCCGTTGCGCGCACTCACCGCCTGCAGCACCTGGGTGACATCGCTCACCCGCCGCTGCGGCGTATCATGCTGCACGAAAGCGTCCGGGCAATCCTGCCGCGGCACCTCTTCGCGGTACGGCAAGGTGTCGTCGATGCCGTATTTCTCCACCGTCAGCAGGTCTGCGGCGGGTAACACCTGCCGCATCGGCGTGACCAGGCGGATATGCCGCACGCTGTTGCAATCCGAACCTTGCAGGATCACCAACAGCGCCGCCGACGATTGCCCGGGCACCGCAGCGTCCAGATAGTAATGAATACTCGAACCATCCTCCCGCGGCAGCGTCAGCGCTGCAGATTGCGCCATCGCCAGCCCGCTCCACAGCGCCAATACGCTCAGCATGCCTGTCGCCACTCTCATCACTTGCTCCTCTTCCCTGTTGCGTTCGGTTAATTCGTCTTTTCTGGTCTACGCTTCATGCCAATCACGTTTCTGACAGGGAAGCCTTACCGTGCCACACCTCTATAACACCGCACTGCTGATCGGCGCCGCGCTGAGCACCATCGCCGCCCTGCTGCATATTTGGGTGATCGCCGCCGGGCCGCGCGGCTATCGGCTGTGCGGCGCCGGCGATCGCTTCATTAAGGCGGCGGAAGCGGGTAAAAAGTTCCCGGCCGTCGTCACCGCCGGTATCGCGCTGGTTCTGTTTATTTGGGCGCTGTACGCGCTGTCCGGCGCGGGCCTGATCGCGCCGCTGCCGCTGCTGCGGCCCGCGCTGTTTATCATCACCTTTATCTACCTGCTGCGCGGCGTCGCCGGCCCTTTCGCCCTGCGTGATACTGGCCGCAGCCAGCGTTTTATCGTCGTCAGCTCGCTGATTTGCCTCGGCTTCGGGCTGGTGCATCTGCTGGGGATGACGCAGCGCTGGAGTGCGTTGGCGTAACGCCCTGTTGCTGCAAAACGGCGATAAACGCCTGCGCGGCGGCGCTGCGGTAAGCGCCTTTGCGCTGCAGCCATACCGCCTGTCGCACCGGCATGGCGTTGGCCAACGCCACTTTTTTCAACTGCCGGTTCTCGCGCGCAATGGCGGCTGGCAGCAGCGTGGCAAGCTGCCCGCGCCGCACGATCTCGACGATGGCGCCCAGCGCATTGGCCTCCACCGCCACCTGCGGCCGAAATCCCAACTGTGTGCAGTAGCGATCGATAAACTGCCGCGTGGCGAAGTCGCCACTCAGCAAAGCCAGCGGCAGATGTTGCCACTCCGCCAGCCTCAGCGGACGGCGATGCGCCGCCAGGGGATGATCGGCGCCGACCATCAGCTCCAGCGTCTCGCTGAACAACGGCGTGGCTTCTACCTCCGCCGACTGCGCCATCTCGAAGGCGATCCCCAGGTCCAGCCGATCCTGCGCCAGCAGCGCCTCGATCCGCTCTTGCGCCATCTCCTCAATGCTCAGGGTAATCCCCGGGTAGCGGCGATAGAACGCATCGATCGTCGGCCCCACCAGATAGGCGGTGAAGGTTGGCGTCATCGCCAGCCGCAAATGGCCGCGCGCCAGCGTCGCCACGTCATGGATCGCCCGCGCGCCGGCGTCCAAATCCTGCAGCGCCAGCCGCGCATAGCGCATCCACGCCTCACCGGCGTCGGTCAGGCGCACGGCTCTGCCACTGCGATCGAACAACGGCGCTCCCAGTGCGTCTTCCAACTGCTTGATCTGCTGGGACAACGTCGGTTGCGAGACGTGCAACGCTTCGGCGGCGCGGGTGAAGTTGCCCTGTTCGGCAACGGCCAGAAAATAACGGATGTGTCGCAGCAGCATAGCGCCCCAGCTATTAGTAAAACCTATAGCCAGCATTATAAATGGGTCTTAGACCCTATAGCCAGAAGCGTTCATCATGCCGCCATCGCATAACGACACCCAATGGAGAAACGGATGAAAGAGGTGATTGAAGGCTTCCTGAAGTTCCAGCGCGAAGCCTTTGTTGAACGCACGGCGCTGTTTCAGCAGTTGGCGACCCGCCAAAACCCGCGCACCCTGTTTATCTCATGTTCCGACAGCCGCCTGGTGCCGGAGCTGGTCACCCAGCGCGAGCCGGGCGATCTGTTCGTGATCCGCAACGCCGGTAACATCGTGCCTTCTTTTGGCCCCGAACCCGGCGGGGTGACCGCCTCGGTCGAGTACGCCGTCGCTGCGCTGGGCGTAGAAGACATCGTGATCTGCGGCCATTCCGACTGCGGCGCGATGACCGCCATCGCCACCTGCCAGTGTCTGGATCACCTGCCGACGGTCGCCGGCTGGCTGCGTTACGCCGATTCCGCCAAGGCGGTCAACCAGGCTTATCCGCACGCCTCCGACGCAGCCCGGGTCGCATCGATGGTGCGCGAAAACGTCATCGCCCAGCTCAACAACATCAAAACGCACCCTTCCGTCGCCCTGGCGCTGGATCAGGGCCGCCTGGCGCTGCACGGCTGGGTCTATGACATCGCCAGCGGCGCTATCGAGGCGCTGGACGGCGAAACCCGCCGCTTCGTGCCGCTCGCCACCCATCCCGAGGTGACCGCCACCCCGGCGATCGCCCGTTTTTAAGCCCACAAAAGGAGTCAACATGACACACTCTCTGCACAACGCCGCCCCGCGCGAAGCGCTCACCGACACCATCATGGCCGCCAAGATCCGCCATAATCTGACGTTCGAAGCGCTGGCCGAGGGCACCGGTCTCAGCCTGGCGTTTGTCACCGCCGCCCTGCTGGGGCAGCATGCGCTGCCGGAACCGGCGGCGCGCACGGTAGCGGCCAAGCTGGGGCTGGACGAAGAAGCGGTGCTGCTGCTGCAAACCATCCCGCTGCGCGGCAGCATTCCCGGCGGCGTGCCAACCGATCCGACCATTTATCGCTTCTATGAAATGCTGCAGGTTTACGGTTCCACGCTGAAAGCGCTGGTGCACGAGCAGTTTGGCGACGGCATCATCAGCGCCATCAACTTCAAGCTGGATATCAAGAAGGTCGCCGATCCGGACGGCGGCGAACGCGCGGTGATCACCCTGGACGGCAAATACCTGCCAACCAAGCCTTTCTAATTGGCCTTTCGCCGGCGGCCCGCGCTGCCGGCAAATTGACAGCCAACCGGCCATTGGCTACATTAACTGCGCTTAAACGCCGCCCTGGCGTTTTTCACTGCCCGAGGCCTGTATGTTGGAGATTGTAACCACCCGATAGTCGCTTCCTTGCCGTATGGCGAGGGACTCTGACGTATCCGACGCGCGTTTGCGCGGGGATGCGCGTATCTGGGGTTATTACAGGATCTCCCAACATGAACATTTCCAAAGCGGAACAACGCGTGCTGCACGTGTTGGCCAAAGGCGGCTATATCGCCTTCACCCGCAACGACGCCGGTCGCGTCACCCACGTCGAATGCTACACCCGCGAAGGGCTCGGCCTGGCCGACTGCTCGCTGGCCGTCTTCACCAAGCTCAAAACCAAACGCCTGATCCTCTCTCGCCAGGGGCGCCCTTATCGCGTCACCTTTGCCGGGCTCAAGGCCGTGCGGGCGCAGCTGGATAACCGTTAATCATCGATACCGGCCGGGCAGGCAGCCCGGTCGGCACAGCCTTATTTAATCAGGATACAACCATGAACATCACGTTACGCCACGAAACGCCGGCCGACGTCGGCGCCATCGCCACCCTGACCGCCGCCGCATTCTTGCATGCCGAGCACAGCAGCCACACCGAGCAGTTTATCGTCAATGCGCTGCGCGCGGCGGGAGCTCTCACCCTGTCGCTGGTCGCCGAGCAAAATGGCACACCGATCGGGCACGCGTCCATCTCGCCGGTCGTACTCAGCAACGGCGCCGCCGGGTGGTACGGGCTGGCGCCGGTGTCGGTGCTGCCGGCCTGTCAGAACCAGGGGATCGGCAGCCGGCTGATCCGCCGGCTGCTGGCCGAGCTGCAGGAACGCGGCGCCGCAGGCTGCGTAGTGCTGGGCGATCCGAACTATTACGGCCGTTTCGGCTTCCAGGCGCAGTGCGCGCTGGCCCTGCCGGGCGTGCCGCAAGACTACTTCCGCGCCATCGCCTTCCAGGGCGCGCTGCCGTGCGCGGAGGTCACCTTCCACAACGCGTTTAACGCCGAAGCCTAACCCTGTTGCCGGCGCCGTCATGGCGCCGGTTTTCAGTCCCGTTCGCCATAACGCAAGACGGTCATCCCTTCCTCTTCCGCCGGGGGAACAAAGTACTGCGCCAGGCGCTCAAACTCCGCTTCGCTCAGGGCAAACGGGTGCTCGCCGCGCGCATTTCTCAGCGTTATCCGGCTCAGGCACTGCGCATGGCTGACATCGAGAAAGTGCAGGCAGTGTGCGACGCCGGCCTCCTCCGCCAAGGCTTTGGCCCAGCGCCGCCTGTCCGGCGTATTCATCGGAAAATCGAGCGCCACGGACCAACCGCCGCGCAGCAGCTGAACGAGGTGCCCGCCCAGCGCCCGCCGCAACCGGTCGGAACAGCGCGCGTAGTCTTGCAGACTGGCCATCTCCTGTTCATACAGCGTCGCCAGCCACGCATCTTCGCTCAGCAACAGCGTTTGCGGTTGTTGCGCCAAACTCTGCGCCAGCGTCGATTTGCCTGCGCCGGCCTTGCCGCACATCAGGTGTAAAACTGCAGGGTAGGTTTGCATGACGTTCTCCGGTCGTTGCCGGAAGGGGATAAAAAAACCCGCCTGCCGGCGGGTTTTTATTGGCGACACACGCGCTATCCCACCCTCTGGAGAAGGGTGATAATAATTTGCGCGAATGGGCGGTAGGATTTTTTCATAGCTAATGAATATGACAACCGTGCACCGTTGTCAATTCGCCGTCATCAATCCCTGTTCTCGCACAAACTCGGTGAATAAACTCACTTTCTGCTGCACATGCCGGCGCGTCGGGTAAACCGCGAAGACCTGATGCACGTCGGCAATCTGTTCAGGGAACAGCTGCACCAGTCTGCCGGCAGCAATCTCGGGATCCGCCACAAACGACGGCAGCGAACCGATGCCCAGTCCCGCCACCAGCATATCTCGCAGCATCAGGCTGTTGTTGGCGATCAGCCGGGGAGTGAACGTCACGCTCAGGCTCTCCTCGCCGGCGGTGAACTGCCACTGCCCCGGTTTTTCCGCCAGGGAATAGGCCAGACAGCTGTGCCGCGGCAATTCATTGGGCGTTTGCGGCACGCCGTGCTGCGCCAAATAGCCGGGCGCGGCGCAAATTCGCTGGTGCACGTCACCCAGCGCCCGGGCGCTGAGGGAAGAATCCGGCAGTCGGCGGCGAATGCGCAAGGAAATATCGAAACCGGCCGCCACCACGTCCAATACCCTGTCGTCCAGCGTCAGTTCCACCTGCAGCTGCGGATAACGTTGCATAAACGGCGGCAGCAGCGGCGACAGCACCGTCAGGCCGAACGAGAGCGGCGCATTGACCCGCAGCGTGCCGGAGACCTGCTGCGCGCTGGCGGCAACCGTCTGCTCCAGCGCGTCGAACTCGCCAAGCAACCGGCAGGCTTCCTGGTAATAGAGCTGCCCGGCTTCGGTCAGGCTCATGCTGCGGGTGGTGCGCACCAGCAACAGCGTCCCCAACCGACTTTCCAACTGCTTAATCTGCTTGCTCAACGCCGCCGGCGTGATCGCCAGATCCTCCGCCGCCTTATAGAAACTGTTGCGCTCAACCACGCGGCGAAAGGCGCGCATCGTCAGTAGCACGTCCATATTACGTCCTTCAGGTTAATTATTAATTCAATAAACCATAGATTATTAACCAAATAAATATCAGTAGACTTCATTCAACCGCTTCCCTGAGTGGGACGTGAATTTAATCTACTGATAATCATGGAGTTAATAATGAAAAAGACCCTAATCGCCCTGATGCTCGGCCTGAGCGCCGCCACCGCCCCCGTCGCCGCGCTGGCGCAATCCCCCGCCGCCGATAGCCGCCAGGCGGGTTATGTGCAACCGCTGACCGCCGACAACAGCCTGTTGCTGCTGGTCGATCTGCAGGACATGTTCGGCATGACCATTTCCTCTATCGATCAAACCAACCTGGTGAATAACGCCGCCGGCATCGCCAAGGCCGCCAAGGTGTTCAACGTGCCGACCATTCTGGCCTCGGCCAACGCCAAAAGCTTCGCCGGGCCGGTATTCCAGCAGGTGACGCAGGCACGCCCGGATCTGCAGGTGTACGATCGCACCGCCATCAACGTCTGGCAGGATCGGCGCGTGGTGGATCTGATCAAACAATCCGGCCGCAAGAAAATCATCATCGGCGGGCTGTGGACCGCCAGCTGCGTGATGCTGCCGGCGCTGTCCGCTCTGGGCGAGGGGTATGAGGTCTACATATTGTCGGACGTCACCGGCGACATTACGCCAGATAGTCAAAACAACGCCATGCAGCGCCTGGTACAAGCAGGCGCCACCCCTATCAACTGGGTGGCGTTGATGCTGGAATGGCAGCAGGACTGGAGCCGCAAGGCCACGGCGGGGGGCGTATTGCAGATCGCCCGCGACCACGGCGCCGCCTGGGGAATGGGCGCCCGCTACGCCGGGGCGATGAAGGTGGGCAGCGAAGCGAAATAAACGGGTGAAAGCCCGCCGTCAGCGGGCTTTTTTCAGGTGCGGTGATAGCAACGGCTATCCTGCGGCGCCTGGTCGCGTCTCTCCAGCCCGTAATCCCGCACCACCTCCGCCACCCGCAACCGGTACTGCGCCAGCACCTCGCCACGGCCGCGCGCCTGTGCCGCGCGATGCTGCTCGAGATTGCGCCACTGCTGCACCGCCGCCTCGTCGCGCCAGAAGGAGAGCGACAGCAGGCGCGCAGGATCGGCCAGGCTTTGAAAGCGCTCGATGGAAATGAATCCGTCGATCTGCGCCAGCAGCGGCTTCAGCTCCGCCGCCAGCGCCAGATAGGTATCACGCTGCCCATCAGCGGCCTGCAGTTCAAAAATCACGGCGATCATTATCGTCTCCTCTCACGGTAAAATTCCGGTACGCGCGCATGGTAAGAATGGCGCCACCGCACCGATTCCAACGCCCGCTCATCAATATCCAGCGAACGCAGACGCACTGCACCAGAGTGCGATAACCACAGGTTAGCGATGGACGCGCAGTCATACTTCGTCTAACCTCGAAGTATGCATAACATCGACATTGAAGATCGTTTAGCGGCGCTGAGCGCCGCCATCGCCGACCGCACCCGGGCGCGCATGCTGTGCCTGTTGATGGACGGGCGCGCCTACACCGCCACCGAGCTCAGCGCGGCGGTCGAGGTTGCCCCGTCCACCGCCAGCGCGCATCTGGCGAAACTGCTGGAGCAGCGGCTGATCGCCTGCGTCAAACAGGGGCGCTACCGCTATTTCCGGCTGGCCGGGCAACCGGTGGCCGACGCGCTGGAAGGCCTGATGGCGCTGGCGGGCGTACCGCGCCCGTCGGTGAAAAGCAGCACGCCCACCACGCTGCAATATGCTCGCACCTGCTACGACCATATGGCGGGCGAGGTAGCGGTGAAGCTGCACGATCGGCTGCATGCGCTGAACTGGCTGGCCGGTGAAGAAGACTACCGATTAAGCGACGCCGGTCAGGCCGCGCTGACGCGGCTGGGCGTCGATTGCTCTCCCGCGCCCACTCGCCGCCGCTTCGCCTGCGGCTGTCTGGACTGGAGCGAGCGCCGATCTCACCTCGGCGGCGCGCTGGGCGCCGCGCTGTTGGCCGCCTTTATCCAACGCGGCTGGATCCTTCGCCGGCTCGACAGCCGCGAGCTGCAGCTGACCCCCGCCGGTAAAAAAGCGCTGGCCGCACATTTTGACCTCACGGTGTAACCCGGCGACAGGGTAGTTTTACTGCAATACTCTAGGGGTACGCTTAAGCGACCCCGCCAACCCGAGGAGTTTCCATGCTCGATTCCACCCAATTCCCGATCGTCAAACGCTGGCCGGCTCAGCATCCGGAATGGCTGCAGCTCTACTCTCTGCCGACGCCGAACGGCGTCAAAGTCTCCATCATGCTGGAAGAGATCGGCCTGCCTTATGAAGCGCACCTAATCGACATCGGCAACAATGAAACCTGGACGCCGGAATTCCTGGCGCTGAATCCGAACGGCAAGATCCCGGCGATCATCGATCCCGACGGCCCCGGCGGCCGGCCGCTGCCGCTGTTCGAATCCGGCGCCATTCTGCTCTACCTGGCGGAAAAGAGCGGCCGCTTCCTGCCGCAGGATCCAGCCCAGCGTTATGAAACCATTCAGTGGGTGTTCTTCCAGATGGCCGCCGTCGGCCCGATGTTCGGCCAGCTCGGTTTCTTCCATAAATTCGCCGGGCGCGAATATGAAGACAAGCGGCCGCTGGAGCGTTACAAAAACGAATCGAAACGCCTGCTTGGTGTGTTGGAAACGCGCCTGGAGGGCCGTGACTGGATCATGGGCGCAGACTACACCATCGCCGATATCTCGCTGCTGGGCTGGGTGCGTAACCTGATCGGCTTCTATGAGGCGCGCGATCTGGTGGAGTTCGACAGCTTCCCGCGCGTCGCGCAGTGGCTGGAGCGCGGTTTAGCGCGGCCGGCGGTGCAGCGTGGGCTCGCTATCCCGGCGCGCGCGGCCTGATCGTCACACGGGATGGCCATCGGACCGTCCCGTCTTTCATTGTCATAAAATTGTCATCCCCCTGCTCTACTCTCCTTTCATAACAATTTGATGTTATTTACATTGTTGTATTACGACAAGGAGCTTACCCATGCAACCTGCTGTATCCCTGATCGCCGGCGCCGTGCTGTCCGCCCTGCTCTGTTCCTCCACCATCGCGGCGGAAACCTCGGCCAATGCCGATGGCCTGACCGAGCGCGCCGCGCGCGGTACCCTCACCGAGCCGGGCGGCGCCCGTCGCCTGGCCGGCGATCAGACCGCCGCGCTGAAGGCGTCGCTGTCGGACAAAACGGTGAAAAACGTGATCCTGCTGATCGGCGACGGCATGGGGGATTCCGAGATCACCGCCGCGCGCAACTACGCTGAAGGCGCAGGCGGTTACTTCAAGGGCATCGACGCCCTGCCGCTGACCGGGCAATACACCCACTACTCGCTGGACAAGAAAACCCACAAGCCGGATTACGTGACCGACTCCGCCGCCTCGGCCACCGCCTGGGCCACCGGGGTGAAAACCTATAACGGTGCGCTCGGCGTGGACGTGAACGGCAAAGACCAGCCAACGCTGCTGGAGATCGCCAAGGCGGCCGGCAAGGCCACCGGCAACGTCTCCACCGCCGAACTGCAGGACGCCACGCCGGCGGCGCTGGTGTCGCACGTCACCTCGCGCAAATGCTACGGCCCGGAAGAAACCAGCGAGAAATGTGCCGCTAACGCGCTGGAAAACGGCGGCCGCGGCTCGATCACCGAGCAACTGCTGAAAACCCGTGCCGACGTCACGCTGGGAGGCGGTGCGAAGTCCTTCAACCAGCTGGCGAAAAGCGGCGAATGGCAAGGAAAATCGCTGAAGGACCAGGCGGCGGCACAGGGTTATCAGTGGGTGAGCAACGCAGATGAACTGCAGGCCGTTACCCTGGCCAATCAGCAAAAACCGCTGCTGGGCCTGTTCGCCGACGGCAACATGCCGGTGCGCTGGCTGGGGCCGAAAGCCAGCTATCACGGCAACCTCGACAAGCCGGCGGTAACCTGTGAAAACAACCCGGCGCGCACCGCGGCCACGCCAACGCTGGCGGCGATGACCGACAAAGCGATCGCGCTGCTGAAAGACAACCCGAACGGCTTCTTCCTGCAGGTCGAGGGGGCGTCGATCGATAAGCAGGATCACGCCGCCAATCCGTGCGGGCAGATTGGTGAAACCGTCGATCTGGACGAAGCGGTGCAAAAAGCGCTGGCCTTCGCTCGCGCCGACGGCAACACGCTGGTGATCGTCACCGCCGACCACGCGCACTCCAGCCAGATCGTCGCCGCCGACGCCAAAGCGCCGGGCCTGACCCAGATACTGACCACCAAAGACGGTGCGCCGATGACCCTCAGCTACGGCAACTCGGAAGAAGAGTCGCAGGGGCATACCGGCACTCAGTTGCGCGTCGCGGCCTACGGCCCGCACGCCGCCAACGTGGTGGGATTGACCGATCAGACCGATCTGTTCTTCACCATGCGCGATGCGATGGGCATCAAGTAACCGCCAGCTGAACGATGGCCGCTCGCAACGGCGGCCATTTATGATTGGTTACCGATAGGTATTTGCAATTTAACCGCAATTATTGTGTGATAACGAAATAACGTTTAATTGCGTGACAATTAACCCCTTAAAATAACGCGGTTATACAGCCTTTCTTCCCTCTCTGTTTATTCCTGCGACAGCAACCGCCCTATTTTTGCTTATATTCATTTTTTTTAGTTACAAAAGTAGTTTTTAACATTCTCGCAAACAATAATACCCCGCCAGTAACGTGAACCGATCAATTTGCATCCGGACGGCCTGCAATAGTTCACTTTTCGTTAAATACCCTATTAACAAAAAGGCATTATCGCTGCCTATCGGCTCACGCCGGGCGGTCGGCTTCATTATTTTCCAGGGTAACTCCCGCTAAATTCTTTCACCTGCAATGAGTAGAATTTACACACAAGAGATTTAATTCAATGAGAAAATTACTCGTCCTGATTTTCAGTCTCAGCCTGTTTAGCGTTACGCAGCAGGCGGCGGCTGAAGAGAAGAATAAAACCGTCGACGTGGTGTTGATCGGCGGCGGCATCATGAGCGCCACCTTGGGTACCTATCTGCATGAGCTGGAGCCGACCTGGACCATCGACATGTACGAGCGCATGAACGGCGTGGCGGAAGAGAGCTCCAACGGCTGGAACAACGCCGGTACCGGCCACTCCGCCTTTAGCGAAATGAACTACACGCCGGAAAAAGCCGATGGCACCATCGACATCAGCAAGGCGGTGAAGGTCAACGAGTCTTTCGAAATCTCTCGCCAATTCTGGTCTTATCAGGTGAAAAACGCTGTCCTGAAAGATCCGAAATCCTTCATTAACAGCGTGCCGCACATGAGCTTCGTGTGGGGTGACGACAACGTCAACTTCCTGCGTAAACGCTACGCGGCGCTGCAGCACAGCACCCTGTTCCGCGGCATGGAATATTCCGAAGACCCTGCGCAAATCAAGCAGTGGGCGCCGCTGGTGATGAACGGCCGCGATCCGGCGCAGAAAATCGCCGCGACCCGCATGCCGCTGGGTACCGACGTCAACTTCGGCGTGATCACCCACCAGTTGGTTGACGCGCTGAGCGCCAGCGACAAGTTCAAGCTGAACCTGAGCCACGAAGTGCGCGACATTAAGCGCAACGCCGACCAAACCTGGAGCGTGACCGTTGCCGATCTGAACCGCGACGGTAAAGAAACCACCGTTAACGCCAAGTTCGTGTTCATCGGCGCAGGCGGCGCGTCCCTGACCCTGCTGCAGAAATCCGGCATCCCAGAAGCCGACGGCTACGGCGGCTTCCCGGTCGGCGGCCAGTTCCTGGTCACTACCAACCCGGCGATCGCCAACCAGCACCTGGCCAAAGTGTATGGCCTGGCCAGCGTAGGTTCGCCGCCGATGTCCGTGCCGCACCTGGATACCCGCATGCTGGACGGCAAGCGCGTGCTGCTGTTCGGGCCGTTCGCCACCTTCTCCAGCAAGTTCCTGAAGAACGGTTCGCTGTTCGATCTGATGCACTCGCTGAGCACCTCGAACCTGATGCCGATGACCCACGTCGGTCTGGATAACTTCGATCTGGTGAAATACCTGGTCGGCCAGCTGATGATGAACGACGACGATCGCTTCGCCGCGTTGAAAGAGTACTTCCCGGACGCCAAGCAGGCAGACTGGAAGCTGTGGACCGCAGGCCAGCGCGTACAGATCATCAAGAAAGACGCGGATAAAGGCGGCGTGCTGCAGTTCGGCACCGAAGTCGTCAGCTCTGAAGACGGCAGCATCGCCGCTCTGCTGGGTGCTTCGCCGGGCGCTTCTACCGCTGCGCCGATCATGCTGCATCTGATGGAAACCGTGTTCAAAGACAAAGTGGCGACGCCGGAATGGCAGAGCAAGCTGAAAGAGATCATCCCGTCTTACGGCCACAAGCTGAACGGCGATATCGAGATGACCAACAAGATCCGCGGTTACACCAGCAGCGTGCTGGGTCTGAACTACATTGAAGTGAAACCGGAAACTAACTGATTTTCCATCGCTTCCTACTGATAAGGCCGCTTTATGCGGCCTTTCTTTTATCCCCCTGCCGTTCAAAGAGCATTTTTGGCCACCTTTTTACCCCCGGTTTACCCTTGCGTAACGGCGCACTCACGCCTATTATCAAAGTATATTCTTGGATAATTAAGCTAAGTCACTGTGACCTGAATGTCGTTTTTGCGGGAGAACTAAAACCATGGATCGCGTCAATATCATTCACGATTTACTAGACTGGATTGAAACTCATCTGGACCAACCGCTGCTGCTGGATAACGTCGCCGCCAAGTCGGGCTACTCCAAATGGCACCTGCAGCGCATGTTCCGCAGCACCACCGGCCACGCGCTCGGCAGCTATATCCGCGAGCGGCGCCTGTCGCAGGCGGCGCAGGCGCTGCGCTCCACCCCGCGTCCGATCCTGGATATCGCCCTGCAATACCATTTCGATTCTCAGCCTTCGTTCTCACGCGCCTTCAAGAAACAGTTCGGTAAAACCCCGGCGGTGTATCGCCGTACCACCCGCTGGGATGTTGCGGAGTGGCCGGCACAGCCGATAGAGGCGCAGGCTGAATCGCACCATGATGCCCCCACGCTGCCACGCTGGTACGCCGGCAAACCGCCGGAAGGCGTTTGCACCAGCTGGATGGGGCTGCGTTAATCGATAACGCAAAAAAGCCAATGGATAAAACCCATTGGCTTTTTCGTCGGAACGCGACTTAGTTGTACTCGATGGTAAAGGTGGCGGTCGACTTGATATTGCCGCCTTTGATCGTCGAACCGGTGCGATAGTAGCGTGCCTTCAGCGGCAGCGTTAAGGTATTGGCCTGGTTGGGAATGGTACGTCCGGCATTGACCGCATCGCCATTTTTGATCGGCTGGGTCGTATTGCCGGTCAACAGCTGGACGGCAACACCGGATGCTGTGTTGGCGCCAGGCTCGGATTTGATCACCCCAGGTGCATTGGAAGCATCCTGCGTATAGTCAAAACGCACATTGACGATCCCTTGTCCCGCACTGCCTGGCAACAGATCCTCACCAACGCCGCCAACGCAATTGATATTGATATCAAATGCTTTTTCACCCTGCGTTGAACCTACGCCGCCAAACGAGGCTGCAGTGACAGTATCCAGATTAACCACCTTGTTCTTGGAACCGCTGTCCACGTTGCAAGTCGACGTCACGATCGTCAGGCTGTTGGCATCGACGATCGATTCCAGCATCGGCAATCCCTGACCGGAACCATCCATATAGTAAGTCGTGTACTTGCCTGGGACCAGTTGGCCGGTGCCGGTTTGCGCGGCGGTTTTCACAATGTCGATCTTAAAGTAACCGCCATTCAGGTTGACGGTTGTATTACCCCGTAATGCCAACGTGTGGGGATAATAAGTACTTATTGTCCCCGCTTCACGGTATAAACGAATCCCGATACCTGGAATATTGGTGCTCCATACATTGCTGAAGCTCGTCCGGCTGCCCTGGAGGATCTGCCCAATCGCGCTACCGCCGTTATAACAACGACCATAACCGGAGACCGGGTTAATCGCGAACTGACCGGTGACCAAGGTGTCTCCAACCTGGCTGCTTGGCGTAACCAGCACGCGCCCAAGCTTCATGTTGATCACCTGCGCCTTGTAACCATTATTAACGTAACAGGCGGCGTAAGCGCTCTGGCCGCCCGCCATCAGCAGTCCGAGCAGCATCAGGCATTTCGCTGGCGCTTTATTCAGCGGTGGAACACGCGTAAACTTTATCATTTGCAACTCGCTTCAATAATTTCGTAGTCAGGATTATTGCTTTGCGCCTTGGCGCTATAGCTGACAGAGCACTGCTGCGTTGGCTGTGTGCCCCACTTAATCTGCAACAAACCTTTCTTAGCTTCGGTACGCAAGTAGATGCGACTGCCCTGCCCAACAATGCCGACCACCTGATTACGGGTATCCAGCACTTCAGCGCCAAACGGCAGCGCGTTGCCATCAGGGCCGAGCGCATGAATGATCAATGCCTGGCCTTTCGTTGTTTTGAATTCCAACCGGGCAACCGCGCCGGCATATGGCGCAACCTGTTGGCTGCTGCTTTCCAATTCAACATCGCGTGACATGCCGCTCGGATCGAGCGTTACGCTCGTCATGCGATATGGTGCAACATAAGGAACCACAGCATAACCGTTGTCATCGATACGAACGCCTGGCGAGTTGGTCACAATCGCGCCAGCGGCGTCTGGCGCTTCCACCAGCACCATGGTCTGTCCGCGTTGCGGTGTCAGCGTGACGCCGCCGCTATGGGCAACCACGCTGCCCGATGCACCGATCGACGACTGACGGTAATCTTTACCATAGCTGTAGGACCCGTTCATCGTGGCGAAACGGCTACGGTATTCACCGCTCACGCTGCTGTTGGTGCCGCCTGAACGATCGTTGGCTAACGTAGCGCTATAGCTGATGTTGTTGTCTTCGCCGGTTGAACCATTCATGCCCACACGGCTGCTGTCGTAACCGTTGTCGGTGTAGCCCAGTGAACTGTTCAGGCTCAGGGTTTGCGAACCGACGCTGAATGGAATCGACAGTGTCAGGTAATAACGAGTCTCATCTCGGTTATACATATCCGAGGTGCGCATGGCGGAAAGGCCATAGGTCACGCGACCATAATAGTTGTTATAGCCCACCTGGTACTGCTTGGTGCTCCCGCCACGGTTCCAGTAGTCGCGTACCGAACCGGTGATGTACAAGGAACCGTAATTGTCGCCCAGCCCTTGGTTCAGCGTCAGCTGGTATTCGCTACGCTGGCGGTTAACCGCATCTGCGCTTAAACCCTTGCGCTCATTGTCACGGGAGTAGACGGCATCCTGCAAAGAGAGGTAGCCGGAAGTCGAATAGCGATAAGCAGCGATCGTGAAGTTGGTGTTGGTTTCGGTCATCAACTTGCTATAGCTGAGCTTATAGCTCTGGCCTGATTGGTCGCCCTGCTTCAAGCGGGTATTGGACTGCGTGACGTCCAGCGCAAATGCGCCAACCGGTGTCGCGACCGCGCTGCCCACCAGCACTGCACCATAGCCATCGCTGACGATCCCGCCTGTGTATCCCGTAAGAATGTTGGTAAAACCGCGCTGATAAGTCGCCTGGAACATGTCGGGTTCCTTGCTTAAATTATCATCGCGTACTCGACCCGCAGTGATGGCATAACGCTGAATACCTGGACGAAGCATCTGCGCTACCGAAGCATAGGGAACGCTGAACTGGCGTTTGCTGCCGTCGGCCTCGTTAATGGTGACATTCAGATCGCCGCCGTAACCCGTAGGGTAGAGATCGTTGATGATGAACTCGCCCGGAGCGACGGTAGTTTGGTAGATCAGCTGGTTATTCTGACGTACTTCCACCAGGGCGTTGCTTTGCGCGACCCCACGCACAACCGGCGCATACCCGTTCAATGAATCAGGCAGCATGCGATCGTCCGTGGCGATCTGCACGCCGCGAAAACCGATGGAGTTGAAGAAATCACCGCTGGTGTAACTGTCGCCCAACGTCAGCATGCCGCGGATAGACGGCATTGCCCGCTGCGCGTAAGTCGCGGTGTTTTGCCAATGGGTGCTGTCGTTAGAACGCCAGTTCACGTTGGAATCGTGACGCAGCTGCCAACCCGCCACGTTTAACCCGGCATTCAACGTTAAATATGCATTAGTTGAATCGGAGTTGCTGCCGTTGGCAGAGCTGTGGGTATTGAACGCATTGAAATTATACGACAGGCTGCCGGCGGTAATACCGCGATCCCAGAAGCGCGGATCGACATAACCGCGAGCGCTGCGGCGCAGCGCCGCCTGAGGGATGCTGATATCCATGCGCAGCGTACTGGTGTCCAAGCGGTAATAGGCTTCCGGTACCCATTGAGTCAGCGTTTTGCACGTCTCGGTATTAACGGCAGGATCCCCGCTCATTGTGGCGGTATCCACACCGAACTCATCCAACGACAGTAAGCTAAAACAGGTATCGGCGCTGTTTTTCCCCGGCACGTTTTTAAAGTCGATACTTTTTTTGCCTTTCCACTCGCCGTTCACATACACGTCGAGCGAATATTTTCCCGCCAAGATCGGGTTACCATCACGGAAGCGTGAAAGATCCACGCCCTGCGCTTCCCCAATCAGGAAGCTGCTGTTAAAAGTCGCTTCAACCGGTGCTGCCGGCTTTTTGCTATCGGCAACCCCCTCCGCCCAAGACGTCGCAGGGGCCGCCAGACAGAGCGCGCTACCGGTTAACAGCAGAATCGATTTATAATTGGACAGCGCCATTTTAACAGCTGCAGAGATAGGTAACTCTTTCATATAAAGCATTCCTTTACCAAATTAAGCTCGCCCTCTGAAATAAATTGCTCTGGGCCTGAGGCTCTGTTCCAAGAGTTACTTTTGCTTATTCTTAGTACGGGACACGCGTCCGCCAAAATCATTAATAGTGGTGTAGGCAATGTCAGCAATGCGCGCGCTGTCGCCGGAGAACGACAATGTCTTTTCCTGTCCGGGTGCCAGCATGTCGCCGTGCGGGGCCAACGGCACACGTTTTTGGTTCACGACAGCATTAATCTCGGTAAATGACACATAGTACGGCGTTGGGTTTTTCACGCTGACGCCCCCAGCGCTGAAGCTCCACTGCAGTTTTTCCGGCGCATCATTCGCTTCTCCCGCCAGACCGGTCGGCCGATACAGCAGTTTTACGCGGGTACGGAATGCCACCTGTAAAAAGTTTTCAGGTGCGCCATTGTTTGCCCCGGTTGGTGCTGGCGGGATCTCCAGTACGTTCAACCAAAACAAGGATTCTTTGTCTTGCGGCAAACTCGCCGTGGTCAATGAAACGCGCAGCGCTTGGCCGGTAGCCGGTTCAACACGGCTGATTGGCGGTGAAACGATAAATGGCGCTTTGCTGTTTTCTGGTGTGGTTTTTGCGTCGCCTTCATCAATCCAAGACTGAATAAGTGCCGGTGAAGCACCATTATTTGATAATTGGACGGTAACTTCCCGTTGCTTTCCCGGATAAATAATACGAGTACCGTTAATAATGACACTGGAAAAAACGCTGCTACTGAAAAGCATGGCGCTCAGCAATATGCTGTATTTTTTAAATGAGTTCTTCATTATCTTATCGCTACGGTAAGGGAAAACGGTGGGGGCATAACTCCCCCACCCGAATAAGAATATTACTTAAAGAAATATTACTTACTGGTAAATGATGGTGTACTGAACGCTAGAAGTCACATCACCAGCGCCGGCAGCGTTGGTAGCGTAATATTCAGCGTAGTAGTTCAGGTCAGCAGAGTCGCCTTCGTTAGCAACGGTAACCCACTGGGAGTTATTCTGCGCACCATTAGCACCAGCAGCCAGGATAGGCAGGAATTGGTTGTTGCTGCCCAGAAGCTGGATCTGCACGTTAGTTGCAGCATCAGTCTGCGCCTGGTTGTTCAGACGGCCAGTATTGAAATCAACAGTAGCGCCCGGTTCGAAATAAGTAGCTACCTGGCCTTTAGAGCATTTGGTCAGGTTGATCGCGAACGGAGTACGGCCAGCAGTTGCGCTCTGAGTTGCCAGAGTAGAAGCAGAAACAGTTGGCAGAGTTACGGTGAAATCTTTACCGCCTGGGGTGCTGATAGTACAAGTTTGGTCAGTCACTTTACCGTTGAAAGTAATAGTCCCGTCAGCAGCTTGAGCAGAGAAAGAAGAAATAGCAGCAGTGCTTACAGCCAATGCCAATACAGCAGACAGTTTAGAGATTTTCATATTTAGACTCTCGATGAATTAATACGCTTATAAAGTACATTCAGCGATGCTACTCCTTGTCAGGAATGAAGCCCGATGAATCCATTGCCGGACGAAATATAGACTAAGCATATTCTTAATGTTAAATCGTTTAAAACATTCATAAGGCCCCTCTTGATAGGAATAAACTATCGGAGGGTACCTATCGATCGATGTTGACGATTCATATGAATAGGAATAATCTGTGTTTGGGAAAGCTTCAGAGTTCAAGATTTTGCATTAAGGCCTGAAAATCAGAATATTATCCCAAATATTTACATTTAGTAACATATTGCGACGTTTGGAATTTGGCACGAATTACGCGCTCAATGGTCTGTCGACACGCTTCGGCCATCCTGACGTTTTAAATAAGAAATTTACCAATAAACTTGGAGTAACTTTCTTTTTAAGCATTTAAAATCAACAAGTTAAATATCAATCCAAGGATTGGGAAATGAGCGGTTCTTTCAGAGAGAAAAATAACGGCATTAATTATGTTTTTCAGCCAATGTTCGCGAAATCGGGACAATTGCTGGCCGTTGAATGTCTGTCTCGCTTTACGTTTAATAGCGAATACGCCCATTTTTCTCCTGAACAGTTCTTTCGTCACGCCGACAGCGCAACCCGGATTGAGATTTTGATGGATCAGATCAATCTGATCGATAAATACAAACACTGGTTTCATGAAAACCAAGTGATAGCCACTTTGAATGTTGACGATTATTCCCTGCAATCGCTGGCGAATACTCACTTTGCCGAAAGAATTAATGCCCTGCGCTGTATTCATTTTGAGATCAGCGAGAATTCAACCCGGCTGGTGAAAGATCGCGTGCACGGCGATCCGTCATTGAATAGTTATTCATTTTGGCTCGATGATTTTGGTTCTGGCTATGCGGGTTTTTCCGCGTTGTACAACAGCCAGTTCCGCTTCGTTAAGCTCGACCGTTTTCTGCTTTGGGACTTCATGAAAAAGTCCGGCGGCGAGGGCTTGATGCGCGCGTTACTGCGCTTTTTTTACCTTAATCATTACAAGGTAATTATCGAAGGAGTTGAAACTCCCGAACACAAGAAATGGCTGGATGAAATGCCATATTACGCACTGCAGGGAAAGCTGTGGAAGGAATCCAGCATCAAGGATTTGAACTCGCTTCTTACAGCTGAATACTTTTAACTCGGTATTGGTGTTTGCCCTATGTCTAAAAACAACGTTCTTGTGATTAGTGAGTGTAAGTACAGCTATGTTGGCCTGTCGGTGCTGCTAAAGAAACACTACGGCGCGTACGATATCCGCCTGTTTTCCGATTTCATGCACGGCGGCGCCAAAGCAGAGAAGATCACCAAGCACGATATTGCGCTGATTTTCACCTCGCAAAACCTGGAACAGAGCGTCAATGTGATCGAAAGCCTGGTGTCCCTGCATCAGCAGTACAACAGCAAGACGCGCCTGCTGGTGTTTTATGACGACGAGCGGGTAGTGAAACTGTTGTCGATCCTGGGGATTTCCGTCGAGTTGGTCTCCACCCGCATTCCGCTTTATTCGCTGCAGGAAAAAATCCAGCGGCTGCTGGAAAGCAAGGAACCGGGCGGTATCCGGGTGCAGAAAACCCGCGAGCTCAGTCCGGCGGAAAGCGACGTGATCTTCAACCTGCTGCGTGGCGACAGCCTGCTACACATTGCGGAAAAGCGCGGCACGCACCCGAAAACCATCTTCTCGCAGAAATACAGCGCGATGAAAAAACTGCGGCTGCGCAGCATGAGCACCATCTTCGTCGCCGGCAAATAAATACCCAGGCTTGTTGCGCGGTTCGCCGCGCGGCAACCCGCCCCCCCTTCCGTACGTTAAATTAATGTAACAACTGGCGACAAAGCAGCAACAGACACACAACATCCCCTCCTGTTGGTTACGATTTGCACACGGATTATCCGTGAGTCATGTCGTGTGGATTAAAATAAACATCAGGAGATGTTATGAAGTCGTCCTTATTCAGCCGCTATACCTGCTTTGTGCTGAGCATCTTGCTCACCCTGGTTTTCTTGATCATGATGCACAATCATCCGTGGTTCTGGCTGCCGGCCCTGGCCTGCGGTTGCCTGATGGTGCTGGGTATCTACGATCTCACGCAGCAACGCCACGCCATTTGCCGCAACTACCCGATCATCGGCCGCCTGCGCTTCTTCTTCGAGTTCATCCGCCCGGAACTGCGCCAGTATTTCCTCGAGCAGGACAATGAAGAAATCCCGTTTTCGCGCACCCAGCGCACGCTGGTGTATCGCCGGGCGAAAAACGAGATGGGCGACAAGCCGTTCGGCACCCTGCTGGATGTGTACCAAACCGGCTATGAGTGCATCGGCCATTCCATGCGGCCGGTGGAAGCCGCCGACCCGACCAGTTTTCGCGTCACCATCGGCGGCGCCGACTGCCGCCAGCCCTACTCCGCGTCAATCTTCAACATTTCGGCGATGAGCTTCGGCGCGCTCTCCGCCAACGCCATCCGCGCGCTCAACCTCGGCGCGGCCAAAGGCAACTTCTACCACGACACCGGCGAGGGCAGCATCAGCCGCTATCACCGCGAAAACAACGGCGATCTGGTGTGGGAGCTGGGCAGCGGCTATTTCGGCTGCCGCACCGCCGACGGCCATTTCGATCCGCGCCGCTTTGCCGAACAGGCGCAAAGCCCGCAGGTGAAAATGATTGAAATCAAGCTCAGCCAGGGCGCCAAACCGGGCCACGGCGGCATTCTGCCGGCGAAGAAGGTGGATGCGGAAATCGCCGCCACCCGCGGCGTGCCGGAAGGCGTCGATTGCATCTCGCCGGCTTCGCACAGCGCCTTCACCACCCCGCTGGAAATGATGCATTTCATCCAGCAGTTGCGCGAGCTGTCAGGCGGCAAACCGGTCGGTTTCAAGCTGTGCATCGGCCACCCGTGGGAGTTCGTCGCCATCGTCAAGGCGATGCTGCACACCCGCATTCTGCCGGACTTTATCGTGGTGGACGGCAAGGAAGGCGGCACCGGCGCCGCGCCGCTCGAACTCTCCAACTATATGGGTATGCCGCTGCGCGAAGGGCTGCTGTTCGTGCATAACACGCTGGTGGGCTGCGGCCTGCGCGACCAAATCAAGATTGGCGCCAGCGGCAAGATCATCAGCGCCTTTGACATCGCCAGCGTACTGGTGCTCGGCGCCGACTGGGTGAACTCGGCGCGCGGCTTTATGTTCGCCGTCGGCTGCATCCAGTCGCAAAGCTGCCACACCAACCACTGCCCGACCGGCGTCGCGACGCAAGATCCGCTGCGTCAGAAGGCGTTGGTGGTGCCGAACAAGGCGGAGCGCGTCTATCACTTCCATCAAAATACGGTGAAAGCGCTGGCGGACATGCTGGCGGCGGCCGGCGTCAGCCGCCCGGAGCAGCTGACCTCGCACCATATGCTGCGCCGCATCACGCCGACCGAGATCAAGGTGTATGCCGATATCTATTACTACCTGGAGCCGGGCGCGCTGCTGCAGCCGGAGATCAAAAGCGAGTTCTACGCCCGCATGTGGCGCATGGCGACGCCCAACAGTTTCGATCAGGCGATCTCGCTGCCGGCGGCATGATGGGATAAGGGATAAAAAGAGAGTTGCCCCCTCGCCTTGGGGAAGAGCATATGGAGAGGGGTTGCTTGCTACGGCGGCCCTCCCCCTCAACGGCGAGAGGGCGTGTCGGTTACTGCTTGCGCACCGGCGCATCGCCGGCGACGTAGTAGTCGGCGGTGCTACGCGGCAGCGGCGCACGCTGGCGAATGCGATCGGCGATCTTCTCGGCGATCATGATGGTGGTGGCGTTCAGGTTGCCGGTGATGATCAGCGGCATAATCGACGCATCCACCACCCGCAATCCTTCCATGCCGTGCACCCGGCCCTGGCCGTCGACCACCGCCATCTCGTCCTCGCCCATCTTGCACGAGCAGGACGGGTGGAAGGCGGTTTCGGCGTGCTCGCGCACGAAGGCGTCCAGCTGCTCGTCGGTCTGCACCTCTGGCCCTGGGCTTATCTCGCGGCCGCGGTATTCGTCCAGGGCCGGCTGCGCCATGATTTCGCGCGTGATGCGGATAGCGTCGCGGAACTCCTGCCAATCCTGTTCAGTCGCCATGTAGTTGAACAGAATGCTCGGGTGCTGACGCGGATCTTTCGATTTCACCTGCACCCGGCCGCGGCTCGGCGAACGCATCGAGCCGACGTGCGCCTGGAAGCCGTGCTCTTTCACCGCGTTGCTGCCGTTATAGTTAATCGCCACCGGCAGGAAGTGATACTGAATGTTCGGCCAGGCGAACTCTGCGCGGCTGCGGATGAAGCCGCCGGCCTCGAACTGGTTGCTGGCGCCGACGCCGGTGCCGTTGAACAGCCACTCCGCACCGATCTTCGGCTGGTTAAACCATTGCAGCGCCGGGTACAGCGACACCGGTTTCTTGCAGGCGTATTGCAGGTACATCTCCAGGTGGTCCTGCAGGTTTTCCCCGACGCCCGGCAGATCGTGCACCACGTTGATGTCCAGGCTTTTCAGCAGCGCCGCCGGGCCGACGCCCGAACGCTGCAGAATTTGCGGCGAGGCGATGGCGCCGGCGCACAGCAGCACTTCGCGGCGCGCTTTGGCATAGGTCAGCTGATTGCTGTCGCCCTGCAGATAGTTGACGCCCACTGCGCGCTTGCCGTCGAACACGATATGGTCGGTCAGCGCATGGGTGACGATCTTCAGGTTCGGCCGCGAACGCGCCTGATCCAGATAACCGCGGGCGGTGCTGGCGCGGCGCCCTTTCGGGGTCACGGTGCGATCCATCGGGCCGAAGCCTTCCTGCTGGTAACCGTTCAGATCGTCGGTGCGCGGATAGCCCGCCTGCACGCCGGCTTCCACCATCGCGTGGAACAGTTCGTTGTTACCGGCCTTCGGCGTGGTGACGCTCACCGGGCCATCGCCGCCGTGGTAATCGTTCGGGCCGATATCGCGCGTTTCCGCCTTGCGGAAATACGGCAGGCAGTCCAGATAGGTCCAGTCTTCCAGACCCGGCGCCTTGGCCCAGTTGTCGAAATCCATCGCGTTGCCGCGAATATAACACATGCCGTTGATCAGGGACGAACCGCCCAGCCCTTTGCCGCGGCCGCATTCCATCCGGCGGTTGTTCATGTGCGGCTCAGGATCGGTTTCATACGCCCAGTTATAGCGGCGGCCCTGCAGCGGAAACGCCAGCGCAGCCGGCATCTGAGTACGGAAATCCATCCGGTAATCGGGGCCGCCGGCTTCCAGCAGCAGCACGCTGACGTCGGCGTCCTCGGTCAATCGGGTGGCTAACACGTTGCCGGCGGAACCGGCACCGATAATGATGTAGTCAAATTCCATTCATTATCTCCTTACTTTATAGGCCTGCACGATGCGAAAACGCGAAGCGCTGATCCGCAGCAGGCGGTGTATTTGGCTCTCGAGGAGTGTCGGCCGCAGCCAACGCGGCTGCGGCTCGAAAGGCGACGGGAAGATCAGAATACCGAGGCGTATTCGCCCAGCTCGACCTGCACCGATTTGATCTGGGTGTAGTGCTCCAGCGTGGTCAGGCCGTTTTCGCGGCCGACGCCGGACTGCTTATAGCCGCCGACCGGCATTTCCGCCGCCGACTCGCCCCAGGTGTTGATCCAGCAAATGCCGGCTTCCAACTGGTGGATCACGCGGTGTGCGCGGGCCAGATCGTGGGTCACCACGCCCGCGGCCAGGCCGAAGGTGGTATCATTGGCGCGGCGCACCACTTCCTCTTCACTCTGGTAGCTGAGAATGCTCATCACCGGCCCGAAGATCTCCTCGCGCACGATTTCCATCTCGTCGAGGCAGTCGCTGAATACCGTCGGCGCCACATAAGCGCCCTTGCCGAATTCGCCATGGGTGACGCGTTCGCCGCCGCACAGCAGGCGCGCGCCGCTGTTCTTACCGCTTTCGATAAAGCGCAGCACCGACTCCATGTGCGCGAAGCTGACCAGCGGCCCGAAGTTGGTCTGCGGATCGGTCGGATCGCCGAGGCGAATGCGCTTCACGCGTTCGAGGATCTTCGCCTCAAACTGCGCCTGCAGCGCCGCCGGCACAAAGACGCGGGTGCCGTTGGTGCACACCTGGCCGGAGCTGTAGAAGTTGGCCATCATGGCGATATCGGCGGCGCGATCCAGATCGGCGTCGTCGAAGATAATCAGCGGCGACTTGCCGCCCAGCTCCATGGTGACTTCCTTCAGCGTCGAACCCGAGGCGTTGGCCATCACCTTCTTGCCGGTTTTCACCCCGCCGGTGAAAGAGACTTTGGCGATGCCCGGATGGTCGGTCAGGTACTGCCCCACCTCCGCACCGCTGCCGGTCACCACGTTGAACACGCCGTCCGGCAGGCCGGCTTCGGTGTAGATTTCCGCCAGCTTCAACGCCGTCAACGACGTAACTTCACTCGGCTTGAAGATCATCGCGTTGCCCGCCGCCAGCGCCGGCGCGGACTTCCACAGCGCGATTTGAATCGGGTAGTTCCAGGCGCCGATGCCGGCCACCACGCCCAGCGGTTCGCGGCGGGTGTAAACGAACGAAGTGTCGCGCAGCGGGATCTGCTCGCCTTCAATGGCCGGGATCAGGCCGGCATAATACTCCAGCACGTCAGCGCCGGTGACGATATCCACCGCGGTGGTTTCCGACATCGCTTTGCCGGTATCCAGCGTTTCCAGCGCCGCCAGTTCATCGTTGCGCTCGCGCAGAATATCCACCGCGCGACGCAGGATGCGCGAACGCGCCATCGCCGTCATCGCCGCCCACACCTTCTGCCCGCTGGCCGCGCTGGCCACCGCACGATCGACGTCTTCAGCGCCGGCGGACTGGACTTCAGCCAGAACTTCGCCGTTCGCCGGGTTAATGGCGTTGAAGGTTTTTCCAGCGGTGCTGTCTACATAGGCGCCATGAATATAGAGCTTCTGCAAGCCAAAACGGGACATAGGATCTCCTTGAGTTAACCTCCGGGCGGCGTTTGCCCCCGGAGTTGGAACGTGATGTATTCGGTCGTGAGCGTCAACGCCTGCGACTGATTGAACGCCGAGCCGCGCAGCGCGCTGCGCAGCCACAGCCCATCGATCAGTGCCGCCAGCCCCTTGGCCGCCAACCGCGCCTGCGGCTGCGGCATAACGCGGCGAAACTCGGCGCACAGGTTGGAATAAAGCCGGCGGCCGTTCACCTGTTGCAGCCGGTTGAGCTGCGGCTGGTGCAGGCTGCTGGCCCAAAAGGCCAGCCAGGTCTTCATCGCCGCGCTGTTGATCTGGCTGTCGTCGAAGTTGCCGGCGACGATCGCCTGCAGCCGCGCCGCCGGGCTGTTATCGGTCAGCGCCTGCAACCGCAGCTTCACCGCCTCGCCCAGATGGCTGATCAGATAGCGCATCGTGGCTTCCAGCAGGCCGTTCTTGTCCTTGAAATAATGGCTGATGATGCCGTTGGAAACGCCGGCCCGCCGCGCGATCTGCGCGATGGTGGCGTCATGCATTCCCACTTCGTTTACCGCGGCGAGCGTGGCATCAATCAACTGCTGCCTTCTGATTGGCTGCATTCCTACCTTTGGCATATTTCGACTCTCACAAAACCGACTTCGGCCTTATCTCAGCGGGCAAATTTCACTGCCGTTTCGCCCGTGATTCAGGTCATCATGAGGACTATTAAACTTTTTTTTGATTGAACGTTCAATAAAAATTGCATATATTTTATTGCCGCCTGGTTAAAAATTTGTACTATCTGGTTGTGGAACTGGCTGATTTTTGTGAGGTAATTAACGAATCTGACCAAAATCAGTGGCTGTAAGCGGTTCCCACCACGAAGCGCTCCGGTGCTTCAGCAACAGGCGAAAGCGGCGTTTTTCAGGCCATTCCCATGGGGATGGTCGCCGCCTTCATTCGCCCGTTTTCCGGCGGCGCCAACGCGCCCCGAAATGCGGAGCGGCACGATTTTACTCAGTTCAGAGGATGACGATGACAACACGCGAAACCTCCTCCAAACCGCAGCAGGACCGCCTCAACCCTGTGGTTTTCTTCACCTCGGCGGGGCTGATCCTGGCCTTCTCGCTGATGACCATCTTTTTCACCGACTTCTCCGGGCAGTGGATCACCCGCACGCTGAATTGGGTGTCGACCACCTTCGGTTGGTACTACCTGCTGGCGGCGACGCTGTACATCGTGTTCGTGGTGTTTATCGCCGCCTCGCGCTTCGGTTCCATCAAGCTCGGGCCGGAACAGTCCAAACCGGAGTTCAGCCTGATGAGCTGGGCGGCGATGCTGTTCGCCGCCGGCATCGGCATCGACCTGATGTTCTTCTCGGTCGCCGAGCCGGTGACCCAGTACATGATGCCGCCGGAAGGCGACGCGCAAACGCTGGAGGCCGCGCGCCAGGCAATGGTCTGGACGCTGTTCCACTATGGCCTGACCGGCTGGTCGATGTATGCGCTGATGGGCATCGCCCTCGGCTACTTCAGCTATCGCTACAATCTGCCGCTGACCATCCGCTCGGCGCTGTACCCGATCTTCGGTAAGCGCATCAACGGCCCGATCGGCCACAGCGTGGACATCGCCGCGGTGCTCGGCACCATCTTCGGCATCGCCACCACGCTGGGCATCGGCGTGGTGCAGCTCAACTACGGCCTTAAGGTGTTGTTCGAGATCCCAGAAAACCTGACGGTGCAGGGCTCGCTGATCCTGCTGTCGGTGATTATGGCCACCATCTCGGTGACTTCCGGCGTCAACAAGGGCATCCGCATCCTGTCCGAGCTAAACGTGCTGCTGGCGCTGGGCCTGATCCTATTCGTGCTGTTCTTCGGCGACACCGAGTTCCTGCTCAACGCGCTGGTGCTCAACGTCGGCGATTACGTCAACCGCTTTATGGGCATGACGCTCAACAGCTTCGCCTTCGATCGGCCGGTGGAGTGGATGAACAACTGGACGCTGTTCTTCTGGGCCTGGTGGGTGGCGTGGTCGCCGTTCGTCGGCCTGTTCCTGGCGCGCATCTCGCGCGGGCGCACCATTCGTCAGTTCGTGGTCGGCACGCTGATCATACCGTTCGTGTTTACCCTGCTGTGGCTGTCTATCTTCGGCAACAGCGCGCTGTACCAGATCATCCACGGCAACGCCGAGTTTGCTCAGGAAGTGATGCAGTTCCCGGAACGCGGCTTCTACAGCCTGCTGGCGCAATACCCCGGCTTCACCTTCAGCGCCTCGGTGGCCACCATCACCGGCCTGCTGTTCTACGTCACCTCGGCGGACTCTGGCTCGCTGGTGCTGGGTAACTTCACCTCGCGCCTGGCCGATATCAATAATGATGCACCGAACTGGCTGCGGATTTTCTGGTCGGTGGCCATCGGCCTGCTGACCATCGGCATGCTGATGACCGACGGCGTACCGGCGCTGCAGAAAACCACGGTGATCATGGGCCTGCCGTTCAGCTTCGTGATCTTCTTCGTGATGGCCGGGCTGTATAAATCGCTGCGGGTGGAAGACTACCGCAAGGCCAGCGCGCTCAGCACCCTGGCGCCGGTGCCGGTCTCCAGCCACGATGTGCTCAATTGGAAACAGCGTCTGTCGCGGGTGATGAACTACCCGGGCACGCAGTACACGCAGAAAATGCTGGATAAGGTTTGCCGCCCGGCGATGCAGGACGTGGCGCGCGAGCTGGAGTTGCGCGGCGCGAAAGTGGAGTTCAGTGAAGTGCCGCCGACCGAAGACGAGCGCCTGAACCACCTGGAACTGCTGGTGCACCTGGGCGAGGAACAGAACTTCATCTATCAGATCTGGCCGATGCGCTACTCGGTGCCGGGCTTCACCTACCGCGCCCGCTCCGGTAAATCGCACTACTACCGGCTGGAAACCTTCCTGATGGAAGGCACCCAGGGCAACGACCTGATGGACTACAGCAAGGAACAGGTGATTGGTGACATTCTCGACCAGTACGAGAAGCACCTGAACTTCCTGCACATTCATCGCGAGGCGCCGGGGGGCACCCTGACCTTCCCGGATATGTGATGGCCGAGAAATAACCACAGGGCGTAGCCAGGCTACGCCCTTTTTTATGCCTGCTCGGCCGGTAAATCGGCCTTCAGCAGCACCAGGGAACCGGCCAGCAACACCAGATCCTTAATTAAAAAACTGGTGGCCCCGGCCATGGCGGGAAAACCGCCGGCGGAGGGCTCCCAGGCACCCGGCGTGGAAAAGATCAGCGTCAGCGTGGTCAGGTAGGTCACCGTCGATCCGATCGCCCCCAGCAAACCCAGCCGCCGCGACCAGAACCCCGCCAGCAACAGTAAACCGAAGCTCCATTCGGCGACGCCCAATGCATAACTGGCGCCGCGAATGCCGAACGCCTGATGCATCCAGCTCAGCAGCGGGCTGTTACCGATCAGAGGCACTAACCCCTGCGCTTCGTAATCAAACCATTTGGCGTAGCCGAAGGCGGCGAAGATCACCACCAACGCCGCACGCATAAAGATAACATCCCCGTTCGAGCGCCGAAAGCGCCGCAGCCATGTCGCCAGCATCATCCTCTCTCCTTATGTTGCCCGCGGCCGCCGCGGTTTGCCGCTTGCGACCGCGGGGTGCGGCGGCTTACTGCCCCATCGCGTCCTTTTTCATCTCGTCTTTCTTCATGCCATCTTTGGCCATACCGTCTTTCGCCATGCCATCCTTTTTCATGGCGTCTTTCCCCATCTTGTCTTTCTTCATGCACGCCTTGCCCATGCACTCTTTCTTCATCCCATCTTTCGCCATGCCGTCGTGCGACATCTGGCTCATGCCGTCCTTTTTCATCGCGTCTTTGCTCATGCCGTCCGCGGCGTTGGCGCCGGCCACACCCAGCATCAGCGCGCTGCACATCATCATTGCGAATAACTTTTTCATGGTATTTCCTTCCGTCATGTCAAAGGCACCGGAGTGCCGGAGAATGGCCGGCGGCCGCCTCAGCTGCCGCCAAACCAGTTGTAACCCTGATCTTCCCAGTAACCGCCCGGGAAGCGGTTGGTGACCTCGATCACCTGAATGTGCTTCGGATTCTTGTAGCCCAGCTTGGTCGGCATGCGCAGCTTCATCGGATAGCCGTACTTGCGCGGCAAGATCTGGCCGTCGTAGGTCAGCGCGATAATCGTCTGCGGATGCAGCGCGGTGGCCATGTCGATGCTGGTGTAGTAGTCATCGGCGCATTTGAAGCTGACGTAGCGGGCGCTCAGATCCGCGCCGATCGCCTTGAGAAAGGTGGCGAACGGCACACCGCCCCACTTGCCGATGGCGCTCCAACCCTCAACGCAAATATGGCGCGTCACCTGGCTGACCTGCGCCATCCGATGCAGCTGCGGCAGGCTCCAGGCGCGCTTGTCCTGCACCAACCCCGCCACTTCCAGCCGATAGTCGTCGCCGTTGATGTCCGGCGCGTCCTCCTCGGCGTAAAAGGCGTTGAACGGGAACGGCCGGGTGATCATCGATTCCGGGTAGACCGGCGCCAGGCGATCGCCGTTGAACAGCCAGCCCTGCACCCGATCATTGAGGCGCGAAATGCGGCTTAGCGCCTGCTCGACGTTGGCGTTGTCGCTGAGATCGCAGCCGGTGAGCATGGCGATGCCGCCCAGCGTCAGGCCATTGCGCAAAAAGCGGCGGCGCGAAGGCGCGCTCAACAGCCGCTGCGCTTCTTTGACGATCGCCTGCCCTTCGCCGATCGTCATGATCTGTTTATCCTTTTTCATCGTGAACTCCTTAACGCCCGCGCAGCATGGCCAGCAGCGTCCGCGGCACCAGCGCCACCATCACCAGGTGGATCGCGACGAAGGCCACCAGCGCCGACATGGCGAAAAAGTGGATATAACGCGCCGCCTCATAGCCACCGAGCAGCGTGCGCAGCAGCGGAAACTGCACCGATTTCCACAGCACCAGCCCGGACAGCGCGCTCAGCACGCCGAGGATCATCACCGACAGATAGGCCACGCGCTGCACCATGTTGTAGTGGCGCAGATCGGCATGCTGCAGCCTGCCGCGCAGCGCCGCGCCTATATCGGCGAGAAACTGTTTCGGACTGAGCGGCCAATACTTGCGTTTGAAGCGCCCGCTGGTGAGGTTCAGCAGCAGGTAGCACAGCCCGTTGATGCCAAACAGCCACATGCCGGCAAAGTGCCACTGCAGCGCGCCGCCCAACCAGCCCCCGAGCGTCAGCTCGTTGAAAAAGCTGAAGTTGAACAGCGGCGAAGCGTTGTAGATGCGCCAGCCGCTGGTCACCATGATCAGCATCGCCAGCGCATTCAGCCAATGCGTCAACCGCAGCCACAGCGGATGTACGGTCTGTCGTTGTTCCGGAGTGAGAGTGAGGCTCATAACGATTCCTGCCAGCTAACGATGCGATGAGTCGAGTATTCCCCGGATTTGTTCCCCAAGACCTCACGCAAAGTTAAATAAAATGTGATAACTCCACCGGTGGGGGTTGTGTAGACTTCAGAGAGGATCGGGCAATCAGCGGTAATGAGAATGGACAAGCCAAAACGAATTTTGATCGTCGAGGACGACGGCGACATCGCCGAGCTGCTGCAGCTGCATCTGCGTGACGAGGGTTACGCCATCAGCCACGCCGCCGACGGCAATCAGGGCATGGCGATGCTGGAACAGGGCGGCTGGGATGCCCTCATCCTCGATCTGATGCTGCCGGGCGTGGACGGATTGGAGATTTGCCGCCGGGCGCGCACCATGACGCGCTACACGCCGATCATCATCACCAGCGCGCGCTCCAGCGAGGTGCACCGCGTGTTGGGGCTGGAACTGGGTGCCGATGACTATCTGGCCAAACCCTTCTCCATGCTGGAGCTGGTGGCACGAGTCAAGGCGCTGTTTCGCCGCCAGGAGGCGATGAGCCGCAACCTGCGCATGGACGCCGGCGTGCTCAGCTTCAACGATCTGACCATCGACCCCATCGCCCGCGAAGTGCACCTGCATCAGCAGCCGGTCGAGCTGACGCCGCGCGAATTCGACCTGCTGTACTTTTTCGCCCGCCATCCGGGCCAGGTGTTCTCGCGCCTCAGCCTGTTGAATCAGGTCTGGGGCTATCAGCACGAAGGGTATGAGCACACCGTCAACACCCATATCAACCGGCTGCGCATCAAGATCGAGCGCAACCCGGCGGAACCCGAGCGCATCCTCACGGTGTGGGGCATGGGCTATAAATTCGCGGCCACGCCGCATGAGTGAGCCATGAAAAACCTTACGTTAGCGCAACGCCTCACGCTGATCTTCACGCTGCTGATCGTCATCGGCTGCGCCTTTTCCGGCTGGATGCAGGTACGCAGCAGCACCCAGTACAGCCAGGCAGTGATCCAGCGCCTGTCAGGCAACCTGGCGCAGCATATCGCCGACAGCAATCCGCTGCTGGGAGTGAACGGGCCGGATCCGCAGGCGGTGCATACCCTGTTCGACCAGCTGATGGCGGTGAACCCCAGCGTGGAGGTTTACCTGCTCGACAAACAGGGCGCGATTATCGGCAATGCCGCGCCGGCCGGGCATCTGAAGCGGCAGCGGGTCGCGCTGGCGCCGCTGCAGGCGCTGCTCGAGGGCGCGCAGATGCCGGTGTATGGCGACGATCCGCGCAGCGCGGACGGGCGCAAGGTGTTCAGCGTCGCGCCGCTGAAGGTCGACGGCCGGGTCGAAGGCTATCTGTACGTGGTCTTGCTCGGCGAAGAGTACACGGCGCTGGCCAGCAACGCCCAGTTCAACTCGGCGGTCAGGATGGCGCTGTGGACTTCTGGGTTGATGGTGCTGTTCAGCCTGCTGGCCGGCGGTTTCGCGTTTTATTGGGTAACGCGCCCGATCCGTCGCCTGACCCGGCAGGTCAGTGCGCTGGACAGCGGCGGCATCGAAGCGGTGCAGGCCTACGCGGCGCTGCCGGCGGTACGGGCCGGGCGCGACGAAGTCAGCCAGCTGCAACAGGCCTTCCACCGCATGGCGCAGCGCCTGGCCGAACAGTGGCAAACGCTGGCGCAGCAGGATCGGCTGCGGCGTGAATTCATCGCCAACGTCTCGCACGATCTGCGCACCCCGCTCACTTCGCTGCATGGCTATCTGGAGACGCTGTCGGTTAAGGCCGCCACCCTGAGCGAAGCCGATCGGCGGCGCTATCTGGAGATCGCGCTGGCGCAAAGCCGCAAGGTGGGCAAGCTGGCGCAGGAGCTGTTCGAGCTGGCTCGATTAGAGTATGGCGTGGTGAAGCCGCAGAAAGAGCCCTTCTCCCTCAGCGAGCTGTTGCAGGACGTGTTCCAGAAGTTCGAGCTGGCGGCAGAGGCGCGCAACCAGCGGCTGCACGCCGACATCGCTCCCGGCATTCCGCCGGTGTTCGCCGATCTCAGCATGATTGAGCGGGTGCTGACCAACCTGTTGGACAACGCCATTCGCCATACGCCGCCCGGCGGCGACATCGGCGTGCGGCTGTGGCGGCAGGACGATCGGGTCATGGTCCAGGTCAGCGACAGCGGCCCCGGCATTCCGCAGACGCTGCGCGCCGATCTGTTCGTGCGCCCGTCTGTCCTGAGCGGCGCCCGGCGCCCTTCCGGCGGACTGGGGTTGATGATCGTGCGGCGTATTCTGCAGCTGCACGACAGCGATATTCAGCTGATCGAACAAGCGCAAAGCGGCGCCTGCTTCCGCTTCGCCATTCCGCCGCGTTAACACGGCACAACGGTTATTGTGCGATCGGGAACCGCAGGCTGAAGAGGATGTTGGCGACAGGCGCGCGCCCGATACATTCGGCGCGCACCTCACCGCCGTGCAGCGTCATGATGGCGCGCACGATAGACAGCCCCAGCCCACTGGCATGATTGCCGGCGCTGCGTGCGGGATCGGCGCGATAGAAACGATCGAACAATTTTTCCAACTGTGCCGGCGCGATCGGCTTCCCCTGATTGATGACCTGCACCCACCAGGCATCGGCGCGCCGTTCAGCCCGCAGGACGATCAGGCTGTTTTCGTCGGCATAACGCACCGCGTTGGCCACCAGGTTGCTCAGCGCCCGCTGGAACAACATCGCGTCCGCCTCCAGCGCGCCTTCCCCTTCGCAGCTCAACGCAATGCCGCGTTCTTCCGCCAGCCCTTCGAAATAATCCGCCACCCGCCGCAGCTCCAGCGCCACCTCCAGGCGGCTGTAGTTCAGCGCAGACTGCGCCTCGCCGGCGCGCGCCAGAAACAGAATGTTTTCCACCATGCGGGAAATGCGCTCCAGCTCATCCATATTGTTCGACAGCAGGGTTTCGTACTCCTCCACGCTGCGGGGCTGGTAAAGCGCCACCTGGCACTGGCCCATCAACGCCCCTACCGGCGTGCGGATCTCATGGGCCAGATCGGCGGAAAATTGCGTCAGCCGCTGATAGCCTTCATTCAACCGATCGAGCATCGCATTGAACGAACGGGTCAGCTGCTGCAACTCCTTCGGCGCCCCCTGCTCGCTGAGGCGTGTCGACAGCGTGTTGGGCGCAATCTGCGACGCCTGCGCCGCCATGCGCCATAACGGCTTCAATCCCCGCCGCATGACCCCATAGCCCAGCAGCGCAATCAGCAGGAAAGCCACCGCGACCGCCGCGACGATGCGCCACAGGTAACGCGCCAGCATCTTCTGCTCGTTGGCCATCACATGCGCGGCGGAGATCTGCAACAGGCTGCCGTCTTCCAGACGCACCATCGCCGAAGCGGCGCGCAGCGGCACCCCCTGCGCCGTTTCTCCGCCACGCACGGCGGCCAGCGTCTGCGCCTGTTCAGGCGGCGTCGGCGCGATCGGCGGCAGGGCCACCCTGGCGGGGTTCACGTTGATGAGCGGTTTTTGCCCCGGGATTTGGAAAATCAGCACGTCCTGTTCATTGCCCAGCATGTTTTCAAACAGGCCGTTATTGGCGGTCAGGCGCGCCAAAGGAAAGCGCTGCCCCAGTAAATGACGGAAATACTCTACGCGCCCGGTCACCTGCAGATCGCTGCGCAGCGTCATTTCCTGGCGCATGGCGCTAAACAGATACCCGCCTGTCCCGCTCACCACCAACGCGGCCACCAGCGCGAACAGCGTAGCGGTGCGCAGCGTCAGCGACACCGGCCGACGTGACGTGCGCCCGCTCACGAGCGTGGCTCGCAGACATAGCCGATGCCGCGCACGCTGTGGATCAGCTTGACGTCGAACGGCCGGTCGATTTTGGCGCGCAGGCGTTTGATCGCCACGTCAACCACATTGGTGTCGCTGTCAAAATTCATGTCCCACACCTGAGAGGCGATCTGCGTACGCGACAGCACTTCGCCCTCGCGCCGCACCAGCAGGTGCAGCAGCATGAATTCCTTGTTGGTCAACGGGATCACCTGATCCTGGCGCACCGCCCGACGGCGCAGCACGTCCAGCTGCAGATCGGCGATAGCGTAATGATCGGCTTCGCGCGCCGGCCCGCGGCGCAGCAAGGTGCGTAAACGCAGCACCAACTCGGTAAAGGAAAACGGCTTGATAAGATAGTCGTCCGCGCCCAGCTCCAGGCCGTGGATGCGATCCTGCACGCCATCACGGGCGGTGAGAAACAGGATCGGCACGTCGCTTTTCTTGCGCAATACCTCGATGATCTGCCAACCGTCCAGCCCCGGCAGCATCACATCGAGCACGATCGCATCGTAGTCCTGCTCCAACGCGCGAAACAGCCCGTCGGTGCCGGTGCGCGCCAAATCGACGCCGTAGCCCGCTTCCCCCAGCCCTTTCTTCAGGTAATCCCCTGTGCCGATATCGTCTTCAACTACCAGTATTCGCATGCTCACCACCTCGTTACGTCTGCAAAAATACTAGCAGCTTCGGCGGACAAACTTGATGACATTAATGTCATCAAACGGCCATGGCGCTGACCCAGTAGGTCAACCATGCTTAACCGGCAAACTCATTTCAGGAGAACGTTATGATTACCCGTCATCGTATAGCCGGTTTACTGTTGTCCACGTTACTGCTTTCCAGCGGATTGGCCGCCGCCGCCCAACCGCCGGGCAAGGTGATTGCGCCGCTGCGCGGCACCATCACGCAGGTTGCCGACGGCAATCTGCAGCTGACCGACCGCAAGGGCGAGACACTCAGCGTCAAGCTGAACGATCAGACCAAAGTGCTCAGCGTTTCCAAAGCCACGCTGGACGATATCAAACCGGACAGCTTTATCGGCACCGCCGCCGTGCCGCAGCCGGACGGCACGCTCAAAGCGCTGGAAGTGCACGTGTTCGCCGCCAGCCTGCGCGGCACCGGCGAAGGGCACTCGGCCTGGGAATCCGCCGACGGCAAAGTGGACACCATGACCAACGGCACCGTCGGTAAACTGGTGAAATCCAACGGCCGCACCCTGACCGTCACCTACGGCAACCAGCAGAAAACCGTCGTCGTGCCGGAAGACGTGCCGATCGTGACGCTGGATCCGGGCGATCTGAGCCTGCTGAAACCGGGCGTGCACATCGTGCTGTTCTCCGCCGCCGACGATAAGGGCGAACGCATCGCCACCCGCATTTCCGCCGGCAAAGACGGCACTGTGCCGCCGATGTAACCGGAGGAAAGCCATGAAGACCAACGCGTCGCCGCCGGTGCATCGCTGGCCGGTTCGAATCACTCATTGGATCAACCTGTTCGCCATGGTGTGCATGTTCATGAGCGGTTGGGAAATCTACAACGCCTCGCCGCTGTTCGATTTCCGCTTTCCGCCGCAGATGACGCTGGGCGGTTGGCTGGGCGGCGCGATTGGTTGGCATTTGGCGGTGATGTGGCTATTGGCGCTCAACGCCGTCTGCTATCTGTTGTGGAGCCTGTTCAGCGGTCATTTTCGCCGCGATCTGTTGCCGCTTCGCCTCGGCGCGCTGCGGCAGGATATCTGGCTGGCGTTGACGCTGCGCCTGCGCCACCGGCATGGCCGCTATAACGCCATTCAGAAACTGATGTACCTCGGCGTACTGGCGCTGGGGCTATTACTGGTGCTGTCCGGCCTGGTGATTTGGAAGCCGGTTCAGCTGCAGGGATTGGTCGCCCTGTTTGGCGGCTTCGATTTCGCGCGCTACGTGCATTTCTTCGCCATGGCCGGCATTGGCCTGTTTGTGGCGATCCACGTCTTTATGGTGGCTGTCGTGCCCAAAACCCTGTGGGCGATGATAACGGGTGGCAAACATGAATGAGAAAAAACCGCGGGCAACCGCGCCAAAACTGGAACCGGACCAAAAAAAGCAGCTGGTCAATCTGCAGCGCCGCCTGATGTTGCGCTCCGGGTTGACACTGGGCGGCATCGCCATGCTCACCGGTTGCAACCTGCAAGACGGCGATCGGGTGGATAAGGTGCTGTGGGCCATGTCACGCTGGAACGACCGGGTGCAGGCCTGGCTGTTCAGCGGCCAGCGGCTGGCGCAAACTTACCGGCCGGACCAGATCACCCACCCTTTCCCCTTCAACGCGTTTTACCCGGAATACAACGTCCCCGAGATCGATCTCGCCGGCTACCGGCTTGAAGTCGCGGGGAAGGTGGAGAAAAAAGCCCCCTGGACGCTGGAACAGCTGCAGCGGCTGCCGCAGCAAAGCCAGATCACGCGTCTGATCTGCATTGAGGGCTGGAGCGCCATTGGTCAATGGGGAGGCGTGCCGCTGCGCACCTTTCTGCAGCACGTCGGCGCGGATCTGAATGCCGGTTACGTCGGCTTCAAATGCGCCGATCGTTACTACGCCAGCCTCGACATGGCCACCGCGCTGCACCCGCAGACCATCTTGGCGCTGGATTTCGGCGGCAAGGCGCTGCCGGCTGACTATGGCTACCCGTTGCGGCTGCGCGTGCCGACCAAACTGGGGTTCAAAAACGCCAAACATATCGCCGCGATCTTCGTCAGCGACGTCAATCCAGGCGGGTATTGGGAAGATCAGGGCTACAACTGGTTCAGCGGCATTTAGTTTTGCGCGGTGCTGCGCACAACTTTCATCGGCGGCTGGAGGATCGTCTCCGCCGCGGTTAATAATCTGTTCGTCACAAAGGGGATAACTATAGGAAAAATAATAGTAAAATGGATTTTATCATGGATATTGATGTGAGGGAGATCAATGCGCGACCTGTCACGGAGGATTGGTTTTCAGCGTACCGCTCAGGCCAGCGCTAGCCAGAATTTACGGCTCGCTCTTGAAAAAACACGCGCATCGCGTACATTATTTGTACAACCAAGCGCTTATTGAGGACGGATTATATGTCATCGAAATCCCGCCTGTTAACGGCAGAATCCCACCCAATCCCTATGAGCATGAAGGAACGGCACCAAAAAGAGATGCAAGCCTTCCACGAAGAATGGGCTGAACAAAGGCGCCGCGAATGGCGTGAACGCGGCGGCGTTGAAGCCAGTGAACCGCCCGCACGTAGCATCGATACCGAACTTTCATCCTGATTCCGGTTCGTCCTTATTCTTCTTCTCCCGCCGTCAGCAATGCAATCCCCGCTTGCTCAATGGCCTCCCGCGCGGCGGCGGGCACCCCCTCGTCGGTAATGACAGCGTCAAAGGCAGCAATCGGCAGCGCCAGGTAGGTCGCGACCTTGCCGTATTTGGACGTATCGCTGAGCAGAATGCGGCGGCGGCTGGCCTCGACGATGGCCTTCTTCACCATCACCTTGTCTTCGTTCGGCGTCGACAGGCCGCGCATGCTCCACGAAGAGGCGGAGATAAACGCCAGATCGATAAACAGACCGCGCAGCGCCTGCGCCGCCGCTTCGCCAACGCAGGAACGGTTTTCCCGGCACACGGTGCCGCCGGTGTGGATGATTCGGCACTGGCTATGCTCTATCAGGAACCCGGCGATGACAAAGTCGTTGGTCACCACCGTCAAATCTTCACGTTCACCGATCTGTTTCGCCAGCGCCAGCGTGGTGGTACCGGCATCCAGATAAATACAGCTGTTGGCGGGAATTTGCCGCGCCGCCAGCCGGCCAATGGCGATTTTCTGCCGGCTGAACATCCCTTCTTTGGCCTGGTGCGAAGGTTCGCTTGCCACCCGCTCAGGCGCCTGCACGCCGCCCGAGACCGACTGCACCGCGCCCTGTTCCTCCAGCTTTTGCAAATCGCGGCGGATCGTCATGTGCGACACCCCCAGCCGTTCGGTCAGCTCGGCAATGCTGACGACGCCGCGTTCGGATACCAGCGCAAGAATTTGTTGATGGCGTTCTACAGGTATCACGGTTCCCTCTCGTTGCTGCGGTGATAATAATTGTGATTTTACGTCAATTTTCGTTCGCCGATAGCCCTAATTTTTCGCGGCGTGACGGCGCGCGCAGTTAGGTCAGGTAAACATAAACTTATTTAAAAACATAATAGTAATGTTGATACGGACCAGAAATCACCCGAAAAATTCGTTTCACACATTGTTAATTATTGTGATATCGATCGCGGATAAACGGCCACTAAGCGCTTACATTTAACACAACAAAACAAATTATCACTAAAATTAACAGGAGTGCAGTATGACACACCCAGGGAATTATGCCGTTTGCGTCATCGGGCTGGGGGCGATGGGCATGGGCGCGGCGCGCTCGTGCCTCCGCGCCGGATTGACCACCTACGGGGCGGACCTGAATCCGCAGGCGCTGGCGGCGCTGCAACAGGCCGGCGCGAAGCAAACGTCCCCCAGCGCGTGCGACTTCGCCGCCGAGTTGGACGCCGTGCTGCTGCTGGTGGTGAACGCCGCCCAGGTGAAGCAGATCCTGTTCGGCGAACAAGGCCTGGCGCCAAAGCTCAAGCCAGGCACCGCGGTGATGGTCTGTTCGACCATTTCCGCTGATGACGCCAAACAGATCGAGCAACGGCTGCTGGACTACGGGCTGCCGATGCTGGATGCGCCGGTTTCCGGCGGAGCGGCCAAGGCAGAGGAAGGCCAGATGACGGTGATGGCCGCCGGCGCAGACGCCACCTTCGCGCGCCTGCAACCCGTGCTGGACGCCATCGCCGGCAAGGTTTACCGCATCGGCGAAACGATCGGCCTGGGCGCGACGGTAAAAATCATCCACCAGCTGTTGGCTGGCGTACACATCGCCGCCGGTGCGGAAGCCATGGCGCTGGCCGCCCGCGCCGGCATCCCGCTGGACGTGATGTACGACGTGGTCACCCACGCCGCCGGCAACTCCTGGATGTTCGAAAATCGCATGCGCCACGTGGTCGACGGCGACTATACGCCCAAATCGGCGGTGGATATCTTCGTCAAGGATCTGGGGCTGGTGGCGGATACCGCCAAGGCGCTGCATTTCCCGCTGCCGCTGGCCTCCACCGCCTTCACCATGTTTACCGCCGCCAGCAACGCCGGCTACGGTAAAGAAGACGACAGTGCGGTGATCAAAATCTTTGCCGGCATCGATTTGCCGCAAAAAAAGGAGGCGCTCTGATGCTGCTTGGCGTAATCGCGGATGACTTTACCGGCGCGACCGACATCGCCAGTTTTCTGGTGCAAAATGGCCTGCCGACGGTGCAGCTGAATGGCGTGCCGCAAGACGAAACGCAAATAAACGCACAGGCGGCGGTCATTAGCCTGAAATCGCGTTCCTGCCCGGCAGAGCAGGCGGTCGAACAGTCGTTGCAGGCGCTGGCCTGGCTGCAAGAACAGGGCTGCCGTCACTTCTACTTCAAGTACTGCTCCACCTTCGACAGCACCGCACAGGGCAATATCGGCCCGGTGACCGATGCTCTGCTCGCCGCGCTGGGAGAAAATTTCACGGTTGTCTCACCGGCGTTGCCGGTAAACGGCCGCACGGTCTATCAGGGCTACCTGTTCGTCGGGGAACAGCTGCTGTCTGAGTCCGGCATGCGTCATCACCCGGTCACGCCAATGACCGACAGCAACCTGCTTCGCCTGATGGAATCCCAGGCCACCGGACGCTGTGGGCTGGTGACGGCGGCAGAAATGGATCGCGGCGCCGAGGCGGTCAGCGAGAAGCTGCAGCAATTGGCGCAGGACGGCGTGCGCTACGCAGTGCTGGATACGCTCAACGAACGGCATCTGCTCACCCAGGGTGAAGCGTTGAAAACGATGAAGCTGGTGACCGGCGGTTCGGGCCTGGCGATCGGCCTGGCGCGTCAATGGGCGCAGAATGGCGAACGTTCGGCAGAGGCGGCCGGTGCGCCGCAGGGGGAAAAAGCGGCGGTGCTGTCGGGCTCGTGTTCTGTGATGACCAACCGGCAGGTGGCGCACTACCGTGAACGCGCGGCGGCGCAGGCCATCGATATCGGCCGCTGTCTCGATCCGCAGGCGCGAGCGGCCTACGCCGCCGAGTTGGCGCATTGGGCGCAGCGCCATGCCGGGGAAGCGCTTGCCCCGCTGATCTACGCCACTGCATCGCCGGAGTCGCTGCAGCAAACGCAACAACGGCATGGCGCCGCCGCCAGCGAAGCGGTAGAAGCCTTGTTCGCCGAACTGGTGATGCAACTGCATCAGTTGGGGTTCAACCGCTTTATCGTCGCCGGCGGCGAAACCTCCGGCGTGGTCACGCAGGCGCTGGGCATTCGCGGCTTCCATATCGGCCCCAGCATTTCCCCCGGCGTTCCCTGGGTGCGCGCCAGCGATCGGGCCATTTCCCTGGCGTTGAAATCAGGCAATTTTGGCGATGAAGCCTTCTTCTCACGCGCGCAAACGGAGTTTTCAGTATGAGCATGACCACCGAACAGCAGGCGCGTGAAGAGATGGTGCGCCTTGGCGCCTCGTTTTTCCAACGCGGCTACGCCACCGGCTCTGCCGGCAACCTCTCGCTGTTGCTGCCGGACGGCGCGCTGCTGGCGACGCCGACCGGCTCCTGTCTCGGCGAGTTGCAGGCCGACCGCCTGTCTAAAGTGAGCCTGAACGGCGACTGGCTCTCCGGCGACAAACCGTCGAAAGAGATCAGCTTTCATCGGGCGCTCTATCTGAACAACCCGGAATGCAAAGCGGTAGTGCACTTGCATTGCACCTACCTCACGGCGCTCTCTTGCCTGCAGGGGCTGGACGCCGACAACGCCATCAAACCGTTCACCCCCTATGTGGTGATGCGCGTCGGCAAGGTGCCGGTGGTGCCTTACTACCGGCCCGGCGACGAAAGGCTGGCACAGGATCTGGCCCGCCTGGCGCCGACCCACCGTGCCTTTTTGCTGGCCAACCACGGGCCGGTGGTGACCGGTAAAGACCTGCGAGCGGCGGCGGACAATGCCGAAGAGATGGAAGATGCGGCGCGACTGATCTTCACCCTCGGCGATCGTCCGATCCGCTATTTGACCGATGATGAAATTGCCGAATTACGGAGCTGAACCATGCCTAAATTTGCCGCCAATTTGTCGATGATGTTTACTGAGGTGCCATTCCTCGATCGCTTCGCCGCCGCTGCCGCACAGGGCTTCAACGCGGTGGAATTCCTGTTCCCTTACGAGCATCCCGCGGAGCTGTTGGCCGAGAAGCTGCGCGAACACGGCCTGCAACAGGTGCTGTTCAACACCGCGCCCGGTGATGCCGCCACCGGCGAGTGGGGGCTGGCGGCGCTGCCGGGCCGCGAGCGGGATGCGCGCGCCGATATCGATCGCGCGCTGGCCTACGCCATCGCCCTTTCCTGCCCCTGCGTGCACCTGATGGCCGGCGTAGTGCCCGCGGGCGCTGATCGACAGCGTTATCTCGACACCTTTATCGCCAATGCGCGCTATGCCGCCGACGCCTTCGCCCCGCACGGCGTCAAGGTGCTGATCGAAGCGCTCAGCCCGCCGGTCAAGCCCGACTACCTGTTCGCCAGTCAACATCAGGCGGCGGAAGCGGTGGCGGCGATCGAAAGACCGAACGTGTTCATTCAGTTCGACTTTTTCCACGCGCAGTTGGTGGACGGCAATATCAGCGGGCTGCTGGAGACGCTGGCCGGGCGCTACGCGCATATCCAGATAGCCTCGGTGCCGGATCGCCATGAGCCTGACGAGGGCGAACTGAATTACCCGTGGCTGTTCGACAAGCTGGATGCGCTCGGCTATCAGGGCTGGATCGGTTGCGAATACCGCCCGCGCGGCGACACCGCCGCCGGGCTCGGCTGGCTGAAGCCTTACCGCTAAAGCCGCACGCCGACACCAGGAAATCGATTTTATAACAATGAAACGCACCCGTATCGCCACGCGGCGATCGCGGTGCCAACGCTTACCCAACGAAAGGCTTTTTCATGTCTACCTCTCTGCTGTTGCTGATTGCCGTACTCGGCGTGGTGCTGCTGTTATTGATGGTGATTAAGGCGAAGGTGCAGCCCTTTGTCGCGCTGTTGGTGGTCAGTCTGCTGGTGGCGTTGGCCAGCGGCATTCCGACCGGTGAAGTGATGAAAGTAATGACCGCCGGGATGGGCGGCGTGCTCGGCTCGGTGACCATCATCATCGGTCTGGGGGCGATGCTCGGGCGCATGATCGAACACTCAGGCGGCGCCGAGTCGCTGGCGCAGCGCTTCAGCCAGGGGCTGGGGCCGAAACATACCGTCGCCGCGCTGACCCTCGCTGCATTTATCCTCGGCATTCCGGTGTTCTTCGACGTCGGCTTTATCATTCTGGCGCCGATTATTTACGGCTTCGCCAAGGTCGCCAAAGTGTCACCGCTGAAGTTCGGCCTGCCGATGGCCGGCGTGATGTTGACGGTACACGTCGCGCTACCGCCACACCCCGGCCCGGTCGCCGCCGCCGGCTTGCTCAACGCCGACATCGGTTGGCTGACCATCATCGGCCTCGCGATCTGTATCCCGGTCGGCGTGATCGGCTATTTCGCCGCCAACTACCTCAACCGCAAAACCTATCCATTATCGATAGAGGTGCTGGAACAGCTGCAGCTGGCGGCGCCGGAGCCGCGTCCGGAAGGGCAAGCGCCCCTCAGCGATCGCATCAACCCGCCTGGCGCCGGCCTGGTGGCGGCGCTGATCGTCATCCCGATCGCCATCATCATGCTCGGCACCGTCTCCGCCACGCTGTTGCCGGCTGGTTCGGCGCTGCGCGATGCGCTGTCTCTGCTGGGCTCGCCGGCGGTGGCGCTGATGATAGCCCTGCTGCTGGCCTTCTATTTCCTGGCGCTGCGCCGCGGCTGGAGCCTGCAACACGCCAGCGACGTGATGGGCGCCGCGCTGCCGACCGCCGCGGTGGTGATCCTGGTGACTGGCGCGGGCGGCGTGTTCGGCAAGGTGCTGGTGGAATCCGGCGTCGGCAAGGCGCTGGCCGAAGTACTGACGGCCATCGGCCTGCCGCTGGTACCCGCCGCCTTTATCATTTCGCTGGCGCTGCGCGCTTCACAGGGTTCCGCCACCGTGGCGATCCTGACCACCGGTGGCCTGTTGTCGGAAGCGGTCAGCGGGCTGAATCAGCTGCAGCTGGTGCTGGTGACGTTGGCGACCTGTTTTGGCGGGCTGGGGCTTTCCCACGTCAACGACTCCGGTTTTTGGATCGTCACGCGCTATTTGGGGCTGTCGGTGGCCGATGGCCTGAAGACCTGGACGGTGCTGACCACCCTGCTCGGTCTGAGCGGCTTTCTGTTCACCTGGCTATTGTGGCTGACGGTGTGATTTCTCTGGCATACTGAACGCCGTTGTTTTTCATCGCCTTTCACCCTGTGCAGGAGCAGCAACATGACCGTAATCAACACCGCGCCAACGCTTGTCACCGAACGCCTGCGGCTGGACGCACACACGCTGGACGACTTCGACTCGCTGGCCGCTCTGTGGGCCGATCCGCTGGTGGTACGCTATATCGGCGGCACCCCGCGCGACCGAGAAGACTCCTGGGGGCGCCTGATGCGCTACGTCGGCCACTGGGCGCTGTTGGGGTACGGGTATTGGGCGGTGCGTGACAAACAGAGCGGCGAGTATCTCGGCAGCATCGGCTTCTCCGACTTCCTGCGCGACATCACCCCAGCGCTCGATGCGCCGGAGATGGGCTGGACGCTGGTGAGTTCGGCGCACGGCAAAGGCTATGCCACCGAGGCGCTGCGGGCGGCGCTGGCCTGGGGGAAAACGCACCTGCCGGGGGAAAAAACCGTCTGCATCATCTCGCCTGAAAACCAGGCTTCGCTGGCGTTGGCGAAAAAGGTCGGCTTCAGCGAAAGCCACCGCAGCGAGTATCACCAGAGCCCGATCGTGGTGATGCATTGCCCGCTTTGAATACCTAAGCGCGTTGCACCGCCAACGCCGTCTGAATGAAGTTGTCCCGCAGCGCGTCGGTGCGCTGCGGATCCCAGGCGATACCGACCTGCCACTCCGTCTCCTCGCCGCTCAGCGGTAAAATGTCGATGCCGGCCGGCGCGATATGCGTGATGCTGTGCGGCAGCAGCGCGACACCGACGCCGGCGGCGACCAGCGCCAACAACGTTTGGATATCACCGGCCTGCTGCACCACGTTCGGCGTCAACCGGTGAGCGGCGATAAACCGCAGCGACTGATCGCTCAGCCCGCGCCCGCGTTTCGGCGTCAACTGCAACAGCGGCAGCAGATTGAAACGCGCCATCAGGTCGTCGGCACGTAGCGCCAGCGCACCCGGCGCAGCCAGCACCAACCGATCGCTCAACAACGCGACGCCGCACAGCGGCGTATTGACCGGCAAGCGCACGAACCCCGCCTGCAACTCTCCCTGCAGCAACAGCTGATACTGGCGTTCGGACGGCAAGTCTTCCAGGCCGATCGCTACCTCGGGGAACCGTTGGCGAAAGGCGGCCACCAGTTGCGGTGCCAGATGAAAACTAGAAAGGCCAAATCCCAGCGACAGCCGCCCCGCTTCCCCGAGCGCCACCCGCCGAGCGCGCTGCTGAAACTGCTGGTACTGCGCCACCAGCACCTGCGCCTCCGGATAGAGCCGCTGCCCGCCGGCGGTGAGCACCGCCCCCTGTCGGCCACGCTCGAACAATCGAACGCCGAGCTGGGTTTCCAGCGCCTGAATTTGCTTGCTCAGCGCCGGTTGGCTGATGCATAGCCGGCTCGCCGCCTGACGATAGTTGCCCTGTTCGGCCAGCGCCACCAGGGCGCGCAGTTGTTTTATATCCATTCCATTAAGTTATCGAATAGGGAATTTAATTGATTATACAGTAATCAATTCGCCTGCTGTAATCAACGCAGACCCTAACCGGAGAGACAACATGACCATCTCATTACGCGCCGCCACGGTGCAATTCCAGCATCGCGCCAACGATAAAAATTACAACCTGTCGACCATGGAGCGCTTTATCGCTCAGGCGGCCGAGCAGCAGGTACAGCTGCTGGCCTTCCCGGAAATGTGCGTCACCGGCTATTGGCACGTGCGCCATCTGTCCGACGCCGAAGTGCGGGCGCTGGCGGAGCCGATCGTGAGCAGCCCCTCGCTGGCGCGCATTCGCCCGCTGGCTGAGCGTTACAACATGGCGATTGGCGTCGGGCTGATCGAGCTGGGCGATGATGGCCGGTGTTACAACGCCTATGCCGTTTGTCTGCCGGACGGCGAACTGCATGTGCACCGCAAACTGCACGCCTTCGAGCACCCGGCTATCGCCAGCGGCGACCGCTATACGGTGTTCGATACCCCCTGGGGCGTACGCGTGGGCGTATTGATCTGCTGGGACAACAATCTGGTGGAGAATGTGCGCGCAACGGCGCTGCTGGGCGCGGACGTGCTGATCGCCCCGCACCAGACCGGCGGCACCCATTCGCGCAGCCCGCACGGCATGAAGCCGATCCCGCAGGCGCTGTGGCAGCGGCGGGTGGAAGATCCGCAGGCGATAGAAGCCGCCTTTCGCGGCGAACACGGCCGCGGCTGGCTAATGCGCTGGCTGCCATCGCGCGCTCACGACAACGGGCTGTTCTTGCTGTTCAGCAACGGCGTGGGCCGAGATGACGATGAAATACGCACCGGCAACGCGATGATCCTCGATCCTTACGGCCGCATCGTAGCGGAGACCTGGGCGGCGGAAGACCGGCTGGTCAGCGCCGATCTCGATCTGACGCTGATCCCGCTCAGCACCGGCCGCCGCTGGATTTACGGACGCCGCCCCGAGCTGTACGGGTTGTTGACCGAACCGCAAGGCTATGAACGCGATGCCCGCAACGCGCGCTTTTCGACACAGCCGACGGGGCGCGGCAGCCGATAACAGATAAAAAAAATCCGCCCGGAGGCGGATTTTTTATCGGTGCGACAAAAGCTGCCGCAGGTTCATGCCCTCAGGCACGAACACACTTAGAAGCGGTAGCCTACGCCAACGTTCCAGGTGCCAACGTCAACGCTACGAATGCGGTTCTGCTCGTAACCGACATCCAGGGCAACGTTCTCGATTGGGTTGAACTGCAGACCGGCACCGTAGGTGAAGCCGTAGTCAGCGGTATCGTGACGAGAAGTACCGTTCTGAGCGTTGGTAGTGAATTTACCGTAACCCAGACCAACCAGACCGTAGATGCTCGCCCAGTCATTGATGCGGTATGCTGGACCGGCAGAGATAGAGTTGTACTGAGCTTTGTTGTAGAAACCGTCCTGAGAACCGTCCTTTTCCAGGTGGGTAAAGGAACCGATTACGCCCAGTGGGTTGTTGTCGAACTCGTAACGGTATTTCAGGTTGAAACCGTCGGCCTTGTTAGCAACGCCTTGGAAATCACCCTGCGCATAGCCAGCGGATACGGTGCTCTGACCAGCGAATGCGGTACCTGCGCTAACTGCTAATACGCAAGCTGCTACTGCGGAAAGACATGCAATTTTTTTCATAACCACCTCAAACGCGTTTTATTATTAAGTACATCCATTTGTTCATGCTTTGAAAATATAACAAAAATTAGCGTGAAACTCTGCCTTGAAATGAGTGTCTAATGCTTTATATCGTGTAACAGAAGATTTCAAGAACAGTGTATCTGCTTCTTTTCGCTCTATTTTCGGCCATATTCTACGGCTTTCTGTGACAAAAATCACCAATTTAATATCCAGATAATTCTTAAGAAAAAGCGCACTTTTTGACCAAATCCACCCCATCTCATCCGAGGATCGGTGGATTTCACCGCGATGCGCGCTTTTCTCAGACAGATTTTCGCCATTTCATTTACACTGCTCGCATCCCCGTTTCGACCGTTTTCTCAAGGCTGAGGAACGGCGCATAAAAGGCCCGTTAAGGATGTCGTTATCTACTTCCGGCAGAGCGCCCTCCGCGCTGCTGCCTATCTGTCTGTTAATCATCGCCATGGTGTCTATCCAGAGCGGTGCCTCGTTGGCCAAAAGCCTGTTCCCGATCGTGGGTGCGGAAGGCATTACGACGCTGCGTCTTTTCATCGGCACCCTGATTCTGTTCATTATCTTCCGCCCATGGCGTATGCGCATCGCCGCCGGTAGCCGCTTGCCGCTACTGATTTACGGCCTGTCGCTCGGCGCGATGAATTACCTGTTCTACCTGTCGCTGCGCACCGTGCCGCTCGGCATCGCCGTGGCGCTGGAGTTTACTGGCCCGCTCGCGGTGGCCATGTTCTCCTCGCGGCGGCCGCTCGACTTCCTCTGGGTGGCATTGGCGATCGCCGGATTATGGTTCCTGCTGCCGCTCGGCCACGGCGTGGGCGGGATAGACCCCTTCGGTGCCGCCTGCGCGCTTGGCGCCGGCGCCTGCTGGGCGGTCTATATCATCTTCGGCCAGAAGGCCGGCGGCGATCACGGCCCCGGCACGGTGGCGCTCGGCTCGCTGATCGCCGCGTTGGTGTTCTGCCCGATCGGCGCCTGGCAAACCGGCAGCGTGCTGTTCAACGTTGAGATTCTGCCGATAGCCCTGGCGGTAGCCATCCTCTCCACCGCGCTGCCTTATTCGCTGGAGATCATCGCGCTGCCCAAAATTCCGGCGCGCACCTTCGGCACCTTGATGAGCCTGGAACCGGCGATGGCGGCGTTATCCGGCATGCTGTTCCTCGGCGAACACCTGAGCGGCGTGCAATGGCTGGCGCTGGCGGCGATCATCGCCGCCTCCATGGGCTCCGCCCTCACCATTCGCCCCAAACCTCGCCTCGAAAGCCTTTCCTGATCGCCCGACCCGCCTGCAGACCGCAACGTCGGAATGCAGGCGGGTTAACTGTTTTCCTCGTGACAAGTCGGCATACTTCCCCTTAGCCTGTATCGCAGGCTCTTTGGACTTTCGCTCACATGGAGAATAACAGTGATTCACAACAGCCTGTTCAACCCACGCTTCGGCCGCGGACTCGCGCCGGCGCTGGTTTCAACCCTGACCGAGTTGCGCCGATGCGACCTGCCCGAACTGGCGCTGGGGCATCACCCGATCGACGGCGACAACATCTTTATGGACGTGATGACGCTGACCACCGCGCCGGCGGCGGAAAAGCGCGCCGAAATGCATCAGGAATACATCGCGCTGCATCTGCTGATCACCGGTGAAGAACGAATCGAATACGGCCTGGCGGGCAACGGGCATCGTGAACACCCCCACGCGGAAAATAGCGATCTGCTGCTGCTGGACATTAAACGTCACCCGCAAACGCTGCACATGACGCACGGTATGTTCGCAATCTTTTTCCAGATGGAACCGCACAAGACCGGCTGCCTATGGCAGCGCCCGCAGCACATTAAGAAAGCGGTGGTGAGGATCCATCACCGCCTACTGCTGTGACCCTGCGGCAGCGCCCGTAGAAAATCGGCGGCCTGGCGGGGAGAGCGCAAGCGCTTGAAATGGCGCCCTACATCGGTACGGGCCATCTCCGCCAGGTATTTTCGCCGGTTCTTCGAGTAAGTGCGGATCGTCCACAGCACGATCGACTCACGGCTGAAGAAAGAACGGCGGAAACTTTCACGATTGCCGGTGCCCGGCCACAGCTCACGTTTGCTGGCCGCGCGTCGGCACGCCCGGCGCACGGCCTGCCACAGCGTGCGGCAGAAGCCGTAGTCCAACCACAGGATATAATCGACTTCGCGCCACTTAATCGGTTGCGTGCGGCTGTAGTTGCCGTCCAGCACCCAGCCTCCTCCCGCTTCGGCCAGCGTCTGCTCTAACCGCGCCAGGAACGCGTCATCGGGCGTACCCTGCCACTCGGGCCGCCAATACAGGCTGTCCATCTCGATATAGGGAACGTCAAGCCGTTCCGCCAATTGACGCGCCAGGGTGCTTTTACCGCTGCCGCTGGTGCCGACGACGTTAATTTTCATCACTCGCCAATAAAAACTGGGATAATTCCCTTACTTTAACCGCATCAATTACGGCTATCAATCTGAATAGGCTTACAATTAACAGCACGATAACAATATGGATATTTAGTCGAATCAGCCTATCCGCAGAAAATAAGATAACAGGGATAAATCGTCACTAACCAAAACAATAACAAAAAAAATAAAAATAGCAATTAAATTCATTGCATTACATAGAAACACAAACCAAATTAAAATATTGACATTAGACCAAGCCTATTTGTGCAATAGCCATTTTCGTACGGCAAAAATAAATACCCCTGCTATAATTGATCCCGTAACGAAATAGGACAACGACTAATCAAGAGGATATCTGATATGAGTACCGCTAAACTGGTGAAAACGAAATCTTCTGATCTGCTGTATACCCGTAACGATCTGGACGAAAAAGTCAAACTGGCCGCCATCAAGGCGCTGAACCATCAGGTCGTGCAATTTATCGATCTTTCGTTGATCACCAAACAGGCGCACTGGAACATGCGCGGCGCGAACTTCATCGCGGTTCATGAAATGCTGGACGGCTTCCGCACCGCCATCATCGAGCATCAGGACACCTTCGCCGAGCGCGTAGTGCAACTGGGCGGCGTGGCGCTGGGCACCGTACAGGTCGTTAACGATCAGACGCCGCTGAAAAGCTATCCGACCAATATCCACAGCGTGCAAGAACACCTGAAAGCGCTGGCCGATCGCTACGGCGCGGTGGCGAATGACATCCGTAAGGCCATTACCGAAGTGGAAGATGAAGACACCGCCGACATGTTCACCGCCGCATCGCGCGATCTGGACAAGTTCCTGTGGTTCATCGAATCCAATATCGAATAACGCCGCAACGCGTTGCAGACCGCCCGTCGTGCCGGGCAGAACAGGCTGGGCTTCGCCCGGCCTTTTTTCTTTTGCGCGGTCGTTGAATTGTGCAAAAAACGGCCCATATTAAACGGTAGGGTTCCCTTGTTAGGAGGTGATGATGGCCAGCGGCTGGGCGGCAGATGGCGCCGTACAAGATCAGATTGACTCCACCATCGACGATGCGGTGCAGCGTGCGCGTGATGCGCTCGGGCATGGCGAGAGCGAACGCTATTGCCAGGAATGCGGAGAACCGATCCCGGAAGCGCGCCGCAAGGCGTTAACAGGCGTGCGTTTTTGTCTCGCCTGCCAGGCAGAACAAGACAAAAAACACGCGGCCAATAGCCTGTACAACCGGCGCGGCAGCAAAGACAGCCAGTTGCGTTAGCATTATCTGCTCCCCTTTTTCTCCTCTCGCGGCCCCCGCTTGCACCGTCGGTGCATCATGAAAGTTAGAGTTAGTTATCAATATTGAAGCAAAAACGTTAAAGAACGGTTGTTTCACAGCCAAAATTTGGTTAATGATAGCCCCGTGCACCAAGATAATTCTTACGCACCATTTCGGTGCCTCATTGTGGTGCACAACCATAACAATTCGCCTTTTCGGCACAACATCACGAAGTAACTCTTTGTTTTTATAGTAGTTGAAAACATGGCACGATTTTTTCATGGCACCAACTGCAATATAAAAAATGGGTAATCCGCAACCTGTACAGGAATTCCTCTCATGAAGTCGATTTTTAAAGTCTCCCTGGCCGCACTCTCTCTGGCCTTTGCCGTAAGTTCCCACGCAGCAGACAAACTGGTGGTTGCCACCGACACCGCTTTCGTTCCTTTTGAGTTCAAACAAGGCGACAAATACGTCGGCTTCGACATCGATCTGTGGGCGGCTGTCGCCAAAGAGCTGAAGCTGGACTACACCCTGAAACCGATGGACTTCGGCGGCATCATTCCGGCGCTGCAGACCAAAAACGTCGATCTGGCGCTGGCCGGCATCACCATCACCGATGAGCGCAAGAAAGCTATCGACTTCTCCGACGGCTACTACAAGAGCGGCCTGCTGGTAATGGTCAACGCCGACAACAACAGCGTGAAAAGCATCGACGATCTAAATGGTAAAGTGGTGGCGGTGAAGAGCGGCACCGGTTCGGTGGATTACGCCAAGCAGCACATCAAAACCAAGGATCTGCGTCAGTTCCCTAACATCGACAACGCCTACATGGAGCTGGGCACCAAGCGCGCCGATGCGGTGCTGCACGACACGCCAAACATCCTATACTTCATCAAGACGGCCGGCGCCGGCAAGTTCAAAACCGTCGGCGATTCGCTGGAAGCGCAGCAGTATGGCATCGCCTTCCCTAAAGGCAGCGACGAGCTGCGTGAGAAGGTGAACGGCGCGCTGAAAACCCTGCGCGAGAACGGCACCTATAACGAAATCTACAAGAAGTGGTTCGGTACCGAACCTAAGTAAGCTGTGAATTTGGCAAGCTATTAACTTAAGCACAGGGGGTCGCTTAACCCCCTGCGCTTCGTTGTATCTGATACCCACGTTTGGGATCACCGGGAGAAATATCATGCAGTTCGACTGGAGCGCCATCTGGCCCGCCATTCCTATCTTGTTAGAGGGCGCCAAAATGACCCTGTGGATTTCGGTCCTCGGTCTGATTGGCGGCCTGATCATCGGCCTCGTCGCCGGCTTTGCCCGCACCTACGGCGGATGGATCGCCAACCACATCGCGTTGGTGTTTATCGAAGTGATCCGCGGCACGCCGATCGTGGTGCAGGTGATGTTCATCTACTTCGCCCTGCCGATGGCATTTAGCGACTTGCGTATCGATCCGTTCACCGCGGCAGTGGTGACCATCATGATCAACTCCGGCGCCTACATCGCGGAAATCACCCGCGGCGCGGTGCTGTCGATTCATAACGGTTTCCGCGAAGCCGGCCTGGCGCTCGGCCTGTCGCGCCGCGAAACCATCCGCTACGTCATTATGCCGCTGGCGCTGCGTCGCATGCTGCCGCCGCTGGGCAACCAGTGGATCATCAGCATCAAAGACACCTCGCTGTTCATCGTGATCGGCGTGGCGGAGCTGACCCGTCAGGGTCAGGAAATTATTGCCGGTAACTTCCGCGCGCTGGAAATCTGGAGCGCCGTGGCGGTTATCTACCTGATTATTACCCTGGTGCTGAGCTTCGTGCTGCGTCGTCTGGAAAGAAGGATGAAAATCCTGTGATTGAATTTAAAAACGTCTCCAAGCATTTTGGCCAAACCCAGGTGCTGCACAACATCGATTTGAAGATCGACAAAGGCGAAGTGGTGGTGATCATCGGGCCATCCGGCTCTGGCAAATCCACCCTGCTGCGCTGCATCAACAAGCTGGAAGAGGTGACCAGCGGCGATCTGATCGTCGATGGCCTAAAAGCCAACGATCCGAAAGTGGACGATCGGTTGATCCGCCAGGAAGCCGGCATGGTATTCCAGCAGTTCTACCTATTCCCGCACCTGACGGCGCTGGAAAACGTCGCCTTTGGCCCGATCCGCGTGCGCGGCGCGAAGAAGTCCGATGCGGAAAAGCTGGCGCGCGAGCTGCTGGCTAAGGTCGGTTTGGCGGAGCGCGCCCACCACTACCCGTCCGAACTGTCGGGCGGCCAGCAGCAGCGCGTGGCCATTGCGCGCGCGCTGGCGGTGAAGCCGAAAATGATGCTGTTCGACGAGCCGACCTCTGCGCTCGATCCGGAGCTGCGCCACGAAGTGCTGAAGGTGATGCAGGATCTGGCCGAGGAAGGCATGACGATGGTCATCGTCACCCACGAAGTCGGCTTTGCCGAAAAAGTGGCGTCGCGCCTGATCTTTATCGATAAGGGCCGGATTGCCGAAGACGGCAACCCGCACGACCTGATCAACCATCCGCCAAGCCCGCGTCTGCAGGAGTTCCTGCAGCACGTTTCCTGATCCTGGCGGTTTAACGGCGGGCGCGTGGCGCGCCCGCCGCTTTCATTCCGCACGCGTTCCCACGCCCCATCGCGTTTCCTTTCCTACTATATTCATTGTTTTCATCGTATTGCTCTGACATCCGCCGATCACAGAACGCCAAAGAGAGGAACAATGCCGCCAAACGCATACTCCCGACGAGGTTCTCATCTGCGAGAACACCTGCTTTTCCTGCTGCTGTTGCTGACCTTGAGCGTCTTCGCACCACCGGCGCTGGCGCAAAACGCGCCGCCTGCGCCCGCCGACAAGAGCGAGCAGCAGAAGGCCGCCTACGCCGCGCTGGCCGATCTGCTGCAAGACGACAAAGCGCGCGCGGAACTCATCAATCACCTGAAACAGACCGCCGGCGACGCCCCCGCCGCAGCGCCGGCAACGTCGGAGGAATCGACGCCAGCCACGCTGAGCGACAGCCTGAACTCGCTGGCGCAGGAAGGCATCGGCACCTTTAACCAGAAGCTCGGCGCGCTGCAAAAGCTGATCGACTCCGGCCCGAAGCGCGTTTTCAATCCCGCCGGCTTTTTCCGCGCGCTGGGCTACTTTCTGCTGACGGTGGCGGTCACCTTTGCGCTGTTCCACCTGATCCGGCGGTTGATCGCGCCGCTGTACAAACGCATGGGCAGTTGGGGACACAATGCGCGGCTGCAGCGCGGCCCGTGGTATAAGCGCCCCGCCGCCATTCTCGGCGCTTTCGCCGTCGATCTGCTGGTGCTGCTGCTGGCGCTGGCGGCGGGCAATCTGTTCGCCCGCCACGTCCACGCCGACAGCGCCACCATTCTGCGGCTGCAGACCCTGTTTCTCAGCGCCTTCGCGGTGATTGAATTTTTCAAGGCGGTGCTGCGGCTGATTTTCGCCCCTAACTTCGACTACCTGCGTCCCTTCCCCTTCAGCGACCGGAGCGCACGCTACTGGAACACGCGCCTCGCCTGGCTCAGCGGCCTGATCGGCTATGGCCTGATGGTGGTGGTGCCGGTGGTGGCGGTACAAATAAGCTACCCGGCCGCCGCCGCCGTCAACCTGGTGGTGATGCTGGCGCTGACGCTGTACGCCATTTGGCTGATCCTGCACAACCGCAAACCGATACAGCAACAGATCAACCTGCTGGCCGAACGGTCGATGGCGTTTTTCAGCGTGATCCTGCGCGGCCTGGGGCATATCTGGCACCTGCTGGCGATCGCCTATTTTCTGGTGTTGTTCGTGCTGTCCCAGTTCGACATCGGCAACAGCCTGCGCTTTATGATGAGCGCCACGGTGAAAAGCCTGCTGGTGGTCGGCGTCGGCGCCCTGCTGTCCGGCATGCTGACCCGCTGGATCTTCCGCCGCATTTCGCTGCCGACCGACGTCAATCTGCGCTATCCGATGCTCGAGCGGCGCATCAACTCCTACATCCCCAACGGGTTGAAGATACTGCGGGTGATGGTGGTGCTGGCGGTGACGCTGTTTCTGCTCGACGCCTGGCACCTGATCAACCTGTACCAGTGGGCGGGCAGCGAAAATGGCCAGCGGACGCTCGGCGGGCTGGTGCATATCCTGCTGATCCTGCTGATTGCCGTCTTCAGCTGGACGCTGATGGCCAGCATCATCGAACACCGCCTGGCGCTGGAACTGAGCAACGGCGTGCGGCCGAGCGCGCGTGAACGCACGTTGCTGACGCTGTTTCGCAACGTGCTGGCTATCGTTATCAGCACCATTACCGTGATGATCGTACTGTCGCAGGTCGGGCTGAACATCGCGCCGCTGCTGGCGGGCGCCGGCGCGCTGGGGCTGGCCATCAGCTTCGGCGCCCAGACGCTGGTGAAAGACGTGATCACCGGCGTGTTCATCCAGTTCGAAAATGGCATGAACACCGGCGAATACGTCACCGTCAGCGGCATCACCGGCACCGTGGAGCGCATGACCATCCGCTCGATCGGCCTGCGCGACGACTACGGCGTCTATCACATCGTGCCGTACTCTTCGATCACCACGCTGGCCAACTATGCGCGTGAGTTCGGGGTGTATCGCGCCAACTACACCGTCAGCCGCGACGAGGACATCGATCGGGTCAATGAGGTGCTGCATCAGGCCATCGAGGCGCTGAAGCAGGATGAACAGGTGAAGCATTTCCTGATTGGCGAGCCGGTCTTCAACGGCGTGGTGGCGCTGGGAGACCGCTCGTTCACCACCCGCGTGACGGTGCGCACGCAGGCGCTGAAACAGTGGGTGGTGCAATACGCCCTCGACCGGCTGGTGAAAATCCATTTCGATCGGGCCGGTATCGGCATGCCGCAACAGGCTATGCAGATCTCCCGCGCGCCGCAGCCGCACGAAGAACAGGCGCCGCCCGCGGCGATCTGAGGTTAGCGCCCGCGCCCGCAGGGCTGAGCTGCCAGGAAGGCCGCCACGTCCTGCCGGTAGGCATCGTATTGCACCGAGCGCGGCGCAAACAGGCCCACCACGTTGATCAGCCACGGATGGCGCGCGAACAGCGGTTTGATCATCACGTGGTCGGCTTCGTCGATGCGCGTCACCGTCAACAGCGAGGCCGGGACCGTTTGCCGATAAACGCGCTCGGTTTCGTCCGCGTCCACGTTGACGTCACGCCCGCCCAGTATCAGGTGTACCGGCGTGTTGAAATTTCGTAATCCCGCCGTCGCATCGCTGGCCATGTTGGCGCGAATAAAGCGCCAGCGGTCGGCGCTCAATGCGGCGGTGGCGCCATACTCACGGCGGTACTGCGCGTAGCCGTCCGGTTGTTCGAGCAGCGTTTGAATGTGGCGCCAGTGCGCCTCGCGCGCGGCGATCGACGCTTCATTGTCCCCTGCCGCCACCATCGCTGCCCGGGTGTTATAACGCCCTTGCCGCAGCCAGTTGATCGCCGGCGCCAACGCCAGCGTGAAGGCGATGTCGGGGCGCAAACGCGCCACCTCCGGCATCACCCACCCCGCCTGGCTGGTGCCCCAGAGCCCCACGCAGCGCGCATCGAAGCGCCCGTCCCGCCGGGCCCAGTCGATGATATCGGCGGTTTCCCGTGCGCGATCCGCCATGGTCTGATGCAGCCAGTTGCCGCCGGAGCCGCCAACGCCCGGCTTATCGAAGGATAAAACCGCATAGCCCTGCTGCGCCATCACCTCCCAAATGCCGTAATAGCCTTCGTCGCGGCTGGCGTTAGCCGGCCCATCGCCGTGCACGAACACCACGATGCCGGGCTTGATCGGCGCATGCTGCGGCAACACCAGCGTGCCGGTCAACCGGTTGCCGCCGGCGGTCACCACGACCGGTTCGGTGACAAAGCGAAAGTCGTTGACGTAAATCACCCAGCCAAGCGCCGCCAAAACCAGCGCCACGAGGCACAGCCCTATTTTGCGCACGTCGCCTCCCCGTTGCGTTTCTCCATCAATATCCAATCGGCCTGGCCGAACAGTAAGCCCAGCGAGGCGTAATGCTCTTCGCGCCGCACCTGAAAGCCGCAGCGCCGGTACAGACGCTGAGCATCCACGTTGCGCCGGCTGACGTGCAGGCTCAGACGCCGGCCTGTGCCTTGTTCGGCGGCGTAGTCGTTCATCCACTGCAGCAGCCGCCTGCCCACCCCTTTACCGCGCTGGTTCTCGGCCACCGCCAGGTAAGAGAGATACAGCTCACCGGCCGCCGGAGTGTGCTGCAGCACCGCAATTTGCAGATACATGCGCCTAACGTTTAGCCAGCCATAGCGGCGGCACAGCCGCCAAATCGGCAAGGTGCGCGGACGCAACCCGACGTTGTTCTCGCCAGCGGCCGCATTGAGCGCAAAGGCCGCCACCACCTGTTCATCTTGCTTCACCACGAAGCTGCGCTCCCGGCTGCCGCTTTGCTGCCAACTCCACAGCCGATAGAACAGACGCCACTGAAGGCGGGCGCTGAGACGGCGCGCGCGCTGAAACTTGTCGCTGAACGCGGCGTAGATCAGCGCCGCCGTTTGCAGGCGATCAGCGTCGCGATAAGGATCAATATGCAACATATCAACCTCGTCTAGGGTTGGCGGTAGAGCAGCTGCTCCAACAGCCGCACCGGCGCGGTCTCCTCCGGCGCAGGCGACGCAAAGATCGCCTGCCGCCAGGCCTGGCTTTCGATCACGTCCAGCACCAGCTGCGCGAGCGGTAACGGCGCTATCGCCGCCGCGATCTCACCGGTTTGCTGAGCCTCGGCGATCGTCGTCGCCAGCGCCTCAATCAGTTGCCGCTGGTTGGCGCTGAACGGCTCGGCCAACGCCGGGTTGCGTGCCACCTCCGCCACGATTTCCGCCGACAGTTGCACATTGGCCGGCTCGGCGACAAAGGCGTGATAGGCGGTGAAAAAGGCCGACAGCGCCTGTTTCGGCCGCGTTCTGTCGGCCCGCAATCCGGCGGCGAACTCGGCGAATATACCGTTTTCCAGCAGCGCAATTTCGCCGATCAACGCCTCCTTGCCGGAAAAATGGTTATAGAGGTTGCCGACGCTGACGCCCGCTGCCTGCGCGATATCTCGCATGCTGGTCTGGTGAAATCCCTTATGGGTAAAGCTGTGCAGCGCGGCCTCGACAATCTTTTCTCGATTTCCCATCGTCAGTTCCCGAAACGGTGAAGGGGCGCCTGGCGCCACAAATTGACATCAACAAATGAACGAACGTTCGTTCATTTTCAAGTCTAGCATAGACCGATAAAATTGAACCGCAGCTCAACGGCGCAGGAATCGGTAGGAAGAGGCAAACGCCGCCCCGCTTTTAGGGGCGGCGCCCGGCACACTCAGTGCAGCGCGTCGCCCTGCTTCACTGACGTAAATGCTTGCATCAGCTTCACGACGTCGTGCATGCCGATGTTGACCTGGTTGATCACTTCTCCGGCGTCATGGGTCAATGCCACGCCGCCGCCAGCCTGTTCCACGCAGGTCGCCATGCCGGCGATCGCCGCCGCCACGCCCTGCTGGATAGACTTGGTCATGCGTTCGATCTCGGTCGCCGCCTTGCGCGACTGCTCCGCCAGCGTGCGCACTTCGTTGGCCACCACGGCAAAACCGCGCCCGTGCTCACCGGCGTGGGCGGCTTCGATGGAGGCGTTAATCGCCAGCAGGTTGGTTTGGGAGGCGATTTTACGAATGGCTTCGACGATGGTGCCGATCTGCTGAGAGCACTTACCGAGCTCGGTGACCACGTCTGAGGTTTCGCGCGCCGCCGCTTCGACCTGCTGCATGCCCTTCACCGCCTGCTGCACGATGATCGCGCCCTGCGCCGCCTGCCGATCGGTATCGAGCGACAGATGATGCGCGTTGCGCACCATCTCTTCTTCGTGCTGCTGCTGTTGCATCAGCCGGGTGATGTCCTGGGCGATCTTCACCACTTTCACCACCTGGCCGTCGTTGTCGAGGATCGGGTTATAGCTGGCCTCCAGCCATACCTGTTCACCGCGCCGGTTGACGCGCTCAAAACGCCCGGTGATGAACTCGCCGCGCGCCAGGCGCTGCCAATGCCGCCGATAATCGTCGGAAGCGGCGAACTCCGGCGGGCACAGCACCGCATGCGACTGCCCACACGCCTCTTCCAGCCGATAGCCCATCAGCGCCAACATATTGTCGTTGGCGCTGACAATGGTGCCCTGCGGCGTGAAAGAAATCATCGCCATCGAGCGATTCAACGCCGCCAGCAGGCTGCGGTGCTCCTGTGCCTGCGTCACTCGCTCGGTCACTTCGCTGGCGATCTTGACGATTTCCACCACCTTACCCTGTTTATTCAGCACCGGCGCATAGGTGCCCTGCAGCCACACCGCCTCGCCGTTTTTCGCGATGCGCTTTATGGTGTCCGTGATGGGTTGGCCTTTATTCAGCGTCTCCCAATGTTTGCGATATAACGGGCTGGCGACATAGTTCGGATCGCAGAAAATACGGTGATGCTGACCTATCACGTCATCACGTTGAAATCCCAGCGTGCTGAGGAAAAGATCGTTGGCGCGCAAGACCGTGCCGTCGAGCGAAAATACGATCATCGGAACGGCGTGTTCTATCGCGCTCAGCTCGGCGCCTTTGTGGGTAGTTAACTGACTGAATCGTAACAGCATAAGGTGTAGTCCTTGTGGCAGATGATGGCGCTTTTCTTATTTTTCCTGGCCACATGCCGCGCCCACACGCAGACGTGCCATCGCGGAAGGAACGGGCAGCGCCGCTCCTTCTGGTTATTGCTCTTAACCGGATTAAATTTATTTATTCAGTAAAGTAATTATTCGAATTTAAATAAACCAACAACCTAAGATTTTTATTATGAAAACTGTATTGAGAATAACGTAAGTGATGAAAATTGAAAGGTAAAATGCGGATTTTTGTCGGCGCCGGCAGGATAACCGGCGCCGGGAAGATTAGCGCCAGCGTTCGGCTGCCCAGGCGGCCTGTTGCTCGGCGTCGTGGAAGGTCCAGGCGACGAAGCGGCTGATCTTCTGCCCTTGCGCCATCTCGATGGTGCGTACCTCGGCCGCCCCCGCCACTTTCAGCGCATGGTAGATGGCCGGCAGCGTGGTGTTTTTCGAGATGAGCGAAGTGAACCACAGGCAGTTGTTGGCCTTGCTGACGCTCTCTTCCACCATCTTGCGCACAAAGGCTTCTTCGCCGCCTTCGCACCACAGCTCGTTGTTCTTGCCGCCGAAGTTTTGCACCGGCTTGTCGGCCACTTCCCCTTTGCCCAATTTATGCAGCTTGCGGCGGGTGCTGGCGCGCGCTTCCTGCTCGGACGCGTGGAACGGCGGGTTGCACAGGGTGGCGTCGAATTTCTCGGCCGCGCCGATGATGCCGCTAAAAATCAGCTCAGGCTGTTTTTGCAGCCGCAGACGCACGCTATTGCGCAGTGTCGGGTTCATCTCGACGATCATCTTGGCCGCGTTGAGCGACACCGGATCGATTTCAGACCCGGTGAAACGCCAGCCGTATTCGCGCAGGCCGACGATCGGGTAGATGCAGTTGGCGCCGACGCCGACGTCGAGGATCGCCACGCCCTTGCCGCGCGGGATCTCGCCGCCGTTGCTGGTCGCCAGCAGATCCGCCAGGTGGTGCAGATAGTCGGCGCGGCCGGGGATCGGCGGGCACAGGTAGTCCGCCGGAATATCCCAGTGTTCGATGCCGTAAAAGTGTTGCAGCAACGCACGGTTGAGCATTTTCACCGCCGCCGGATCGGCGAAATCCACCGAGACATCGCCCCAGGCGTTCGGTTTCACGAACGGCGCCAGCGCAGGGCAGCTGGCGATCAGCGCCGGGAAGTCGTAGCGCGAACGATGACGGTTGCGCGGATGCAGGCCGCTTTTCTGCTGCGGGAAGGTTTTCTTTTTTTCCACCGTGACGGGCTCTCTTGAAGGGATTTCCGGCGCGTAAGATAACACATCCGGCCCGCAATGGCGCAGCGGCGGGAAACCCGGCACAATGAAAGCTTCATCGATTGCCGCAGGGTCCCCCATGAACCGTGAATCTCGTTATTATTATGAACCCGCCGCCGGCCACGGCCTGCCGCACGATCCGCTGAACGCCATCGTCGGCCCGCGCCCCATCGGCTGGATCTCTTCCCGCAGCGCCGCCGGCTTGCGTAATCTGGCGCCCTACAGCTTTTTCAACTGCTTCAACTACCGCCCACCGATCATCGGTTTCGCCAGCACCGGCTGGAAAGACAGCGTGGCGAATATCGTGGAAACCGGCGAGTTCGTTTGGAACCTGGCGACGCGCCCGTTGGCGGAAGCGATGAACAACAGTTCCATCACCCTGCCGCGCGGTGAGGACGAATTCGCCTTCGCCGGCGTCACGCCGCTGCCCGGGCGCCGGGTCAAAGCCGAGCGCGTGGCCGAAAGCCCGGTGAACTTCGAATGCCGGCTGACCCAATGCATCCAACTGCAAACCGCCGCCGGGGAACAGGTGGAGACCTGGCTGGTGTTGGGCGAGGTGGTGGCGGTGCATCTCGATCCGGCGCTGCTGGATGAACACGGCGTCTACCAGACCGCCGCCGCCGAACCTATCCTGCGCGCCGGCGGCCCGACCGCCTACTACGGCATTTCCGAACAGCACCGTTTCGATCTGACGCGCCCGTCACGCTGATCGTTTCCCCCGTTTATGCAGAAGATAAACGGGGCAATTAACGATCAAAAATTCTGAATAAAACTATCAACACTCTCCGATTTCATCCCGCCTGTCACTGCGCAATAATCTTCCCATCGAAAGGCAAACCCTTTCTCCCTAATTCACTTTGACAGGAATGACGAACATGAAAACCATCAAAACTTTTGCTGCTGCTATTGCTCTGGCCACCGTTTCTTTCACCACTTTTGCCGCTGAACACGTCAGCGCCCAGGATGCCGCCCAATTCGAAAAAGCCGGCGTGATCGTCGCCAGCGGCGCAACCGACCTGAGCAGCCTGACCTCTCAGCTGGCCGCCAAAGCCGATGCCGTAGGCGCCAAGGCTTTCACCATCACCTCTACCAGCGGCAATAACCTGATGCACGCCACCGCGGTTATCTACAAATAATCGCCGCCCCAGACGTCAAAAAGCCCGCCGGATATCATCCCGGCGGGCTTTTTTTATGTTCGCGTACGTCAGCGCTGAATGGGTACGACAGCAATTTTCCTATCGTCCGCTTTGTCAGCAACCCACGCGTCAACGACCCGGAAAATACCGTCGCCAACAGGCAGAAACCCTTTATTTAATGGGGTTTGCAGGCAGTTAAGCACACATTTTTTTACCACCCCATTGCTGGACTAACGGGAGAGGATGATTATCATGTTACGCAGACTACAGATGCAGAGAGCGTTGTATGCAACATATCATTGAAGGTTTCCTCAGTTTCCAGAAAGAGATTTTCCCGCAGCGTAAGGAACTCTTTCGCAGCCTGGCCTCCAGCCAAAATCCTAAAGCGCTTTTCATCTCCTGTTCTGACAGCCGTCTGGTGCCCGAGCTGGTGACGCAGCAAGAACCTGGGCAGCTTTTCGTTATCCGTAACGCCGGTAACATCGTCCCTTCCTTTGGCCCGGAGCCGGGTGGGGTTTCTGCGACTATTGAATACGCGGTGGTGGCGCTGGGCGTGACTGATATCGTGATTTGTGGCCACTCGAACTGTGGCGCCATGAAGGCTATCGCATCCTGTCAGTGCCTCGATCCCATGCCTGCCGTTGCCCACTGGCTGCACTACGCGGATGCGGCCAAAGCGGTGGTCGAGAAGAAAACCTGGAATAGCGAAACAGACAAAGTGAACGCTATGGTGGAAGAGAACGTTATTGCTCAGCTAAATAATATCAAAACCCACCCTTCTGTGGCGGTGGGTCTGCGCAACAGTGGGCTGCGCCTACACGGCTGGGTATACGACATCGAAAGCGGCGAAATTCGCACGCTGGATAGAAACACCAAGAGCTTCGTGTCTCTGGCCGATAATCCCGACGTCTATTTCGAATAAAATAACGCCCGGTTTTTATCATTAAATAAAATCCACGCCGCGGCGTGGATTTTATTGTCAGCCTTAAGGCAAGCGCGCCTCTATCGCCGCAGCGAAGTCGCGGCACATCCGCTCGTCACCCTCGGCGTTGTCCGCCAATACCGTCTCGCCATCCACCACCCGGATGTGCGCCTGCAAATCGAAATCTGCCGGCGGCTGCGGGCGCTTGGCCGCGGCGGCCATCGTCTGCTGCGCCTCATGCCACGCCTGTGCCACCGTCTGGTTGCAGGCCTGCGCCAGATAGTCAGGATTAAACCCTTCGCCGGTCAGGCTGCGCAGCGTGTCGTCATGGCTGACGCTGTTGCCCGGCAACCAGTAGTGTTGCGCCAGATCCGGGCCAATGGCCGGGTTGTCCGTCAGGTAACCGTCGCGCTGCAGGAAGAAGTGACGGGTTTGCTCTACCGCCATCATCGCCAGCAGATAGCCCTGGTAGGAACAGGCGGATTCTAGCGACAGCAGGTGCGGGATCGCCAACGTCGGGCGCGGGCTGCCGCTGATGCCGAGGATCTTTTGCTCGACCTCGCGCGCCAGCGCGGTAATGGCTTCCGGCGTGCGCTGCTCGTCATCCCACTGGTACAGCGCCCACTCGAAGTACGGCACCAGCAGGATGTGGCGTTCGTTGAACGCACGCATCGGCTGGCGCGCCGCGATGCCGGCCTCGATCAGCGCATCAGGCACCGCTTCGCCGGCGGCGTTTTTCGCATAGCGTTTCAGCCAGTCGGCGTCGTCCAGCAGGCTGTCGCAGAACATCGACTGGGTTTCGGCATAGGCCATCGAGGTCGGTGGGAACTCCTGCGAGAAGCACGGCGCATTCTGGCGAATGTTGGCGAAGTGCGCCGCGTGGCCGCCCTCGTGGAACAGGGTGTTGAGCCCGTAAGCGCCGCTGCCCACCTGCCCCGGCTGCGCCAGGCTGGTGAAGTTGATGCGCGCCGGCACCCATTCCCCCTGGCGCACAAACGGCGGCACCGGGCCGTGCATAAAGCCGTTCTCATACTTGCCTTTGCGCACCAGCAGATCGAGGTTCATCTCGGCGCCGCCAAAGCCGATGTGCAGGCGTTTGAAGCTGTCGACCCAGCGTTCCAGCGAACGAGAAAACGGGAAGTAAGGATCCAGTTGACGGGTGACGTCGCCGGCGCTGGCGAAGCGTACGTTCCACGGCTCCAGCGCCTGGCCGCCCTTGTCGGCCGCCAGCTGTTGCAGGCTGCGCGCGTTGGCCTCGCGGGTTTCCCGCTCGAAACGATCCAGAATGGCGAACAGCTGCTCCGGCGTCATGCGCTCGGTTTTGTTCACCTTGTAGTCGAAATAGTTGCGATAGCCCATCTGGCGCGCAAAGCGGTTGCGCAGGCCAATCAGCTCCGGCAGGCCGTTATGCAGCAGCCATTGCTCCAGGTCGCGCAGCGCCTGCTGCGAGCTGCGGCGGTAGTCTTCGTTCGGGTTGGTCGCCTGGTTGGTCAGCAGCTCGCCGAGCGAGGCCGCCACCCGCTGGCCGTCGGCGTTCAGGTGCGTGACCTGATAGCCCTTGCGGCGCGAGTAGAGATCGGATTCGGCATGGATGATCTGATCCAACAGCGCCTGCGCCTGCGGATCTTCAATGGCGTTACAGTCGAAGAAACGCAGCCAACCTTGCAGACCGAGGATCAGCGCATCGCGCTGCGCCTCCTGCGGCAGCGCTTCCAATCCGGCCAGCAGATTGCGGATCTCGGCCAGCCGGCGCGGTTCGGCGATAAAGCGCTTATAGGCGCTTTCCGCGGCGGAAAAGCGCGCCGACACGCCTTCATCGCCGGTGCCCATGTAGTTTTGCCAGAACAGCTCTTCTTTGGCGCGGTGAACGTCGAGGTAATCCTGGTTCAATTGATTGAAGTAATCGAGAGCCTGTTGCATAACCGTCCTTCTCAGCCGATGAGGAAATATCCCAGTATAGTCGCGCTTAGGCCTGACGCAGGCGCTGCAGCCCCTGCTCAAGCGTCTCGCTCTCGCCGGCGGCCACTAGGCAACAGGCGACCTGCCGCTGGATGGCCTGCGGGATCGCCACCTCGCCCGCCAGGCAGCGCTCGGTCCAGCGTGCGGTGGTTTCCGCGTCTTTCGCCGCCGGCAATGCCGGCGTTTCATCCTGCAAGGTGCGCTCCAGCAATACGTGCTGTTCGCCGCCGACGATATGGTGAATCTGCGGGCAGCGCTGCGGGTTGGCGTAGGCTTCGCCTTCGGTGCCGTGCATCAACAGCCCGCGGGCGCCGATCTGGCGGAAAAACGACGCCACCCGGCCAACATACTCCGGGTGAGAGACGCTGGCGAGGCGCAGCGCATCCTGTTCGCCGAACGGCGTCGCCAGCTTGGCCAGCGTATGGGCGCTGTTGCGCACCCCCATGCGCCAACGCAGCCCAAGCTGCTGCGCCAACGGCGCCGACAGCGCGGAAACCGGCATGAATACCGCCTCGCCGTTATCGAGGCGCTGCTGGGCATGAGCGGCCTGTTCCGACCACGGCAGCCCCAGGGCACGGAAAATCTCGGCGCTGGTCACACGGGTGCTGTCGTCCAGGATGCCGTGCACCACCACCGGCAGGCCCACTTTCGCGAGCAGCAGCGCCAGCAGCGGCGTCAGGTTGGCCTGCTTGCGCGCGCCGTTGTAGCTCGGCAGCACCACCGGCAGTGGCCGCCCCTGCGGCGCCTGCAGCGGCAAGACCTGCTGCTGCATCGCCTGATAGAAGCCCAGCATCTCCTCTTCGGCTTCGCCCTTGATGCGCAGCGCGATCAGAATGCCGCCCAGCTCCAGCTCGGGGACCTCCCCGGCCAGCATCGCCTGATACAGCTCAAAGGCGGTCTGCCGGTCCAGGTCGCGCGCATGATTTTTGCCGCGGCCTATTTCTTTGATAATTTTGGTGTAATCCATCCGAAGGTTCCCTCAGCTCACTCTTCGGTTAGCATACCCTATCCGCGCCGCCGCTCAACCTCCGCCGCCAGTCGCCGCTGCGCGTCATCGCCCTCGCGCAGCCCGGCGATCACCCCGCCGGCATCGTCGGCGCTGCGGTTTTGGCTCATTTTCCATTTGCCTTCGCGCCGGGTGACGGCAATCTCGATACCGACGATGCCTTTAAGCTGTGCGGCGATATAGTTGGCCGGCGCGTCGTCGAGCCGCCAGGGCGCCGGGCGGCGCCCTTCCTGTTGTGCCGTCAGGTCGATCAGCTGGCGGCGCAGCCAGACCGGATCGTCCGTCACCGTCGGCACGCCATACAGCTGCACCATGCTGTAATTCCAGGTCGGCACCACTTTGCCGGTCTGGCGCTTGCTCGGGTACCAGCCGGGGGACACATAGCCCTCCACGCCCTGAAAAATCACCAGGCATTCCGCCGCGTGCTGCAGCCGTCGCCAGTGCGCGTTGGCGCGCGACAGGTGCGCCCGCAGCCGGATCTGCCCCTGTTCGACATCGGCCAGAAACGGCAGCGGATCGGCCGTTAATCCCTGCTCGCCGTGGCTGACCAATAGCCCCAACGGGTGGGCGCGCACCAGCGCCAGTTGGGCATCCAGATTGTCTTCGCGAAATGTGGCGGGTTGAAACATCAGTGTGGCTCCTTATCGCTCTCTCATGATGACAACAGTAAAGCACCCGCCGGCGGCCTACTTAAGATCCGCTTTCTGAGTATTTCGAGTGATCCGGTTTAACAACAGCAGGGCGATGCCCATCGCCAACAGATTAAATACCATGGCGCCGGCAAAGGCCTGGGCATAGCGCTCCGCTGCGCCGCCGCTCGCCAACAGCGGCACAAAAGCGACGCCGCTGACCACGATGCCCAGCGCGCCCCCCACCTGCTGCACGGTGGCAACCAGACCCGCCGCCATGCCCGCCTGCCGCTCCGGCGCCAAACCCAGCACCAGATTCAGCAGCGGCGTCATGCTCAGCGCCTGACCGAATCCCAGCACCACTAACCCCGGCAGCAGCCGCAGAGGGTGCGCCAGCGCCTCACCCCACAGCGCCTGCGCCATCAATAGCGCCAACCCGGCGGCGTAAATCGCCACGCCCACGCTCAGTACGCCATTGCCCCAACGCAGCGCCAGCCGGGGCGCCAGCATCGACGCCAGCATAAAGGCCGCGCTGGCCGGGGCGAACAGGCTGCCCGCCTGAAAAGGCGTCAGCCCCGCCCCCGCCTGCAGCAGCAGTGCGAAACACAAGAAAAACGAGGAGGCGGTGGCATAAATCGCCAGCACCACCGCCATGCCCGGCGCGAAGCCCGCCTGACGGAACAGCGCCGGATCGAGCACCGCATCATCACCGCGCTGCGCCAGACGGCGCTCCCAACGCAGAAAGCCCCACAGCGTCAGCATCGCTAACGCCAACATCGGCGCTATCCACCACGGCCAGCCGCGCGCCGGCCCCTCCAGCAACGGCAGCAACAACAGCGACAGGCCGGTCGCCGCCAGCCACAGGCCAACGCCGTCCAGCCGCTGCGCCTGCGCCACGCGCGATTCGGGAATGCGCCGCGCCGCCCACAGCGCCAGTGCGCCGATCGGCAAATTGATCAAAAAGATCATGCGCCAGCCGCTGCCGAACAGGTTAGCCTCGATGATAAATCCGCCGAGGATCTGGCCGAAGATCGCCGCCAATCCCAGCGTCATGCCCAGCCAAGCGAAGGCGCGCCGCCGCTGTTGCGGCGCGTACAGGACCCGCATCAAGGCGTAAATTTGCGGGAACAACAGCGCCGCCGTCGCCCCCTGCAGAATACGCGCGGCGATCAGCAGGCCGAGCGATCCCGCCAGCCCGCACAACAGGGAGCTCAGCGTGAATCCCAGCATGCCGAGGCTGAACAAGCGCCGACGCCCGAAGCGATCGCCCAGACGCCCACCGGCGATCAACAGCACCCCAAACGCCAACTCATAACCGGCGACGATCAAACCGATCCCGGCGAAATCGGCGGCGAACTGCCGCTGGATCACCGGCGCCGCCACGTTGACCACGAACAGATCGAACACCGTGACGAACCCGCCCAACAGCAGCACCGGCAGGCCGGGCAGCCCTCGCCGCTCACGAGATAATGAATGTTCCATACCACCTCCAGAGATTATGATGGCCGCAGTATGGAACAAGGTTTAAACTGTTACTATATAGCCATTTATACTATTACTGACAGCAACAGGACGGCCGACATGCCCCCACGCACCCTCGAACGCACCCGCCACGAACTGGGGGATTTTCTGCGGCAAAAGCGAGAACAACTGTCACCAGAGTCAGTCGGCTTGCCAAGCGGCAGCCGCCGCCGCACGCCGGGATTGCGGCGCGAGGAGGTGGCGGCGCTGGCCGGCGTCGGCCTCACCTGGTACACCTGGCTGGAGCAAGGCAGGGAAATCAATGCGTCGGTGACGTTTTTGGAAAATCTGGCGCGGGTGCTGCAGCTCGACGCCGCCGGCCGCTACCACCTGTTCTTATTGGCGCATCAGCGCCCGCCGGTGCCGGTTGGGCATCAGTGGTGCCAGGTTTCGCCGTTGGTGCGGCGCCTGCTGGACGATTTGACGCTGCGGCCGGCCTACGTCATGAACCTGAGTTGGGACATCATCGCCTGGAATCCGGCGGCGCAGCGGCTGTTCGCCATCGGCGATCGCCCGGCGCAAGAGCGCAACATGTTGTGGATGCTGTTTGCCGATCCGCAGCTCAATGCGCGCCTGCTGGAGTGGCGGGCGCAGGCGCCGCAAATCCTGGCCAGCTTCCGCCGCGACTACGCCCGCGCGCCGGAGGATGAGGTGATGCGCCAACGGGTACAGGCGCTGGAGCAGGTATCGCCGCAATTCCGCCAGCTCTGGCGGCAGCATGACATTCACGGACGTTGCCAGGGGCGGCGCAGCTTCATCGTCCCGGCAATCGGCCCGGTCACCTTTGACCACGCCTCTTTCATCGTCGACGAAGAGAACCACCTGCGGCTGGTGATGTACAGCGCGCTGCAGGACGAACCGGCCAGCGCGGCGTTTGAAGCGCTGCTGCGCGAGGGTTAGCGGCGGCTGTCGAAAATGAGTTTGCAGGCCAGCCCGGCGAATACGCCGCTCAGCAGGTAGTTCGGCCAGCGGGCGCTGAAGCGGCGGCCGGCGAAGCGGCTTTTCATGCCGCTGACCGCCAGGATCACCCCGCCGTTAATCAGCAATCCCACCAGATTCAGCACCGTCGCCAGCGCCAGCATCTGTACCACCACCGAGCCGGCACGCGGATCGATAAACTGCGGGAACAGCGCCAGCACGAACAGCGCCATTTTCGGGTTGAGGATGTTGGTGAACAGTCCCTGCCGGAAAATTCGCGCCGTCGGCACGGCCTGCAACCCGGCAGAAGCCTGCAGACTGCTGCCGGATCGCAGCGTTTTCCACGCCAGGTAGAGCAGATAGGCGGCGCCCAACATTCTCACCGCGTCGTAAGCCAGCGGCACCGCGACGAACAGTTGCGACAACCCCAGCGCCGCCGCCAGCGCGTGGCAGTATGTGCCGAGCTGAATGCCCGCCAGCGAAGCGAAACCGGCGCGCCGCCCCTGGCTGACGCTGCGCGAAGCGATCAGCAGCATATCCGGGCCGGGGGTCAGCGCCAGCGCCACACAGGCACCGGAAAACAACAACAACGTTGCGGCATCAATCATGAATCACCTGATAAGAAGACGGACGGGGATGGAGCGTCCATCATAGCGACGCCGACGTGGCTTGTCAGCGCCGCTCACCTCAGATCACCCACAAATCGAGATACTCGTTGACCGGCATCTGCGCCAGCCGCTGGCGGTCCAGCGACACCTCGAGAATGCGCTGCTGCTGCAGGGCTGGGAACTGGCGCGCCAGGTTGGTTTTGAACTTCTCGATCAGCAGGGGGATGCCCTCTTCGCGCCGCCGCGCATGGCCGATAGGATACTCCACCGCCACCTCATCCAGACGGCTGCCGTCGGCGAACTCCACCGTCAGCGCATTGGCGATCGAGCGCTTTTCCGGATCGTGATAATCACGCGTGAAAGCGGGATCTTCATGGCAGTGGATCTTACTACGCAATGCGTCGATACGCGGATCTTCGGCCACCCGGTCTTCGTAATCCGCCGCCGTCAGCCGGCCGAACAGCAACGGGATCGCCACCATATACTGAATGCAGTGATCGCGATCCGCCGGGTTATCCAGCGGCCCCTGCTTGTCGATAATGCGCAGGCAAGCCTCGTGGGTGCGGATGCTCACCCTGGCGATGTCGGCGGCGGTTTTGCCGGCGGCCTGCATCTGGCGGTGCAGCGTCATGGCCGCCTCCACGGCGGTCTGGGCATGGAACTCCGCCGGGAACGAAATTTTAAACAGCACGTTCTCCATCACATACGCGCCGTACGGCCGCTGGAAGCGGAAAGGTTTGCCGTTGAACGAGACGTCGTAGAATCCCCAGGTCGGCGCCGTCAGCGCCGAGGGGTAGCCCATTTCGCCGGTGGCGGCCATCAGCGCCAGCCGCACCGCGCGGGCGGTCGCATCCCCCGCAGCCCAGGATTTGCGGGTGCCGGCGTTCGGCGCGTGGCGATAGGTACGCAGCGACTGCCCGTCCACCCACGCCAGCGACACCGCGTTCAGGATCGCCTCGCGGCTCAGACCGAGCAGCTGCGCCACCACCGCGGTGGACGCCACCTTCACCAGCAGCACGTGATCCAACCCTACCCGGTTGAAGGCGTTTTCCAGCGCCAGGCAGCCCTGGATCTCATGCGCCTTGATCATGGCGATCAGCACCTGCCGCATGGTCAGCGGCGCCTTGCCCGCCGCCACCGCCTGGCGCGATAGCCAGTCGGCCACCGCCAGGATCCCGCCCAGGTTATCCGACGGATGGCCCCACTCCGCCGCCAGCCAGGTGTCGTTGAAATCGAGCCAGCGGATCATGGCGCCGATATTGAACGCCGCCTGCACCGGATCCAGTTGGAAACGGGTGCCGGGCACCCGGCTGCCGTTCAGCACCTCGGCGCCCGGCACCACCGGCCCCATCAGTTTCTTGCAGGCCGGGTAGCTCAGCGCCTCCAGCCCGCAGCCGAGGGTATCGAGCAGGCAATAGTGAGCGGTGCGGTATGCCGCCGGGGTATCGACGGCCTCTTTCATCACATAATCGACGATATCGACCATTTCGCGATCGAACGGCGGACGGCGGGTATTGGCAGACTCAAGCATCATGATTCCCAAAGGCTCCAGAGTGAAAACGACACGATAACGACCGGCGCTCAGCGCTGATCCAGCGGTACGAACGCCCGCGCTTCCGGCCCGGTATAGTTGGCGGACGGGCGAATGATTTTGTTGTCCTGCCGTTGCTCGATGATGTGCGCCGACCAGCCGCTGACGCGCGCCATGACAAACAGCGGCGTGAACATTTCGGTGGGCACCCCCAGCTGGTGGTAAGACACCGCCGAGAACCAGTCGAGGTTGGGGAACATGTTTTTGGTGTCGTGCATCACGCTTTCCAGCCGATCGGCGATGTCATACAGCTTCATCGCGCCCGCTTCCTGCGACAGGCGCAGCGCGATCTCTTTGATCACCTGATGGCGCGGATCGGAGACGGTGTACACCGGGTGCCCGAAGCCAATCACCACCTCTTTGTTGTCGATGCGGCGGCGAATGTCGGCTTCCGCTTCGTCCGGCGTTTCATAGCGTTGCTGGATCTCCAGCGACACCTCGTTGGCGCCGCCGTGCTTCGGCCCGCGCAGCGCGCCAATGGCGCCAACGATCGCCGAATAGACGTCGGATCCGGTGCCGGCGATCACCCGGCCGGCGAAGGTCGAGGCGTTGAATTCATGCTCGGCGTACAGGATCAATGACGCGTGCATCGCCTGCTCCCAGCTGGCAGAAGGCGCCTCGCCGTGCAGCAGGTGCAGAAAGTGGCCGCCGATGGAATCGTCGTCGGTCTCCGGCTGAATGCGCTCGCCGTTGTGGCTGTAGTGATACCAGTAGAGCAGCATCGATCCCAACGACGCCAGCAGCCGATCGGCAATGTCGCGCGCGCCGGCCGCGCCGTGCTGCTCTTTTTCCGGCAGCGTGCAGCCAAGGGCCGAAACGCCGGTGCGCATCACGTCCATCGGGTGAGACGCCGCCGGCAGCGCCTCCAGCACCGTGCGCACGCTGGCGGGCAGGCCGCGCAGCGCCTTGAGACGGTGTTTATAGGCCTGCAGCTCGTCGCGGTTGGGCAACTTGCCGTGGATCAGCAGATGGGCGACCTCTTCAAACTCGCAGTGGCGCGCGAGATCGAGGATATCGTAACCGCGGTAGTGCAGATCGTTGCCGCTGCGCCCTACGGAACACAGCGCGGTATTTCCGGCGGGCACGCCGGATAACGCCACGGATTTTTTCGGCTTAACGCCAGTCGGGCTTTGCGGGGGGATCGCTTGGCTCATACTGTCCTCATTTGGCTTCTGCGTGAATGGCGCCTATTCGTCGCGCTGGCGAGCAAACAGGGCGTCGAGTTTCTCTTCGAACAAATAGTAGTTGATGCTTTCGTACAGCTCGTTGCGGGTCTGCATGGTGTCGATGACGCTTTTCTGCGTGCCCTCCTCGCGCAGGGCGCGGTACACCCGCTCCGCCGCCCGGTTCATCGCCCGAAAGGCCGACAGCGGATACAGCGCCATATCCACCCGAGCGCTGCGCAGCTCGTCGGTGGTGAACAGCGGCGTCGCGCCGAATTCGGTGATGTTGGCGAGGATCGGCACCTGCGTCGCTTCGGCGAAACGGCGGTACATGCCCAGTTCGGTGATCGCTTCCGGGAACAGCATGTCGGCCCCGGCCGCCACGTAAGCTTGAGCGCGCTCGATGGCCGCCTCCAGCCCCTCCACCGCCAGCGCGTCAGTGCGCGCCATGATCACGAAGTCCGGATCGCTGCGCGCATCTACCGCCGCCTTGATGCGATCCACCATCTCTTCGGTGGAGACGATGGCCTTATTGGGCCGATGGCCGCAGCGCTTGGCGCCGACCTGATCTTCGATATGCAGCGCCGCCGCCCCGGCCTTGCTCACCGAGCGCACCGTGCGGGCAACGTTAAACGCCGATGCGCCGAAACCGCTGTCGACATCCACCAGCAGCGGCAGCGGGCAGACGTCGGTGATGCGGCTAATATCGGTCAACACATCGTCCAGCGTCGAAATGCCCAGGTCCGGCAGCCCCAGCGAACCCGCCGCCACGCCGCCGCCGGAAAGATAGATGGCCTGGAACCCGGCCCGCTGGGCCAGCAGCGCATGGTTGGCGTTGATCGCGCCGGCGATTTGCAGGGGTTTCTCTTTATTCAGGGCCTGACGAAAGGCGAGCCCGGGTGAGCGCAGCGTCATGACGTTCTCTCCGATTAGCTAGATGGAACAGACAGAGCAAGAGGCGGGCCAGGTTGTGCTTCGGTGAGAAGAAAAATTAAAAGCGATAAAAATAAAGGTGTTACAAAACCTGCTATGCCAATCGCCAGGCTAAGGGATAAAAAAACGTTTCAGTTAACGTTTCAATCATTGTTTCACGTAGCGCATTTGAAACAGAGTTGAAACCGGGCTACACCTATACCTAAATAATTGGAGCTGCATCAAGGCGGCAAGTCTGTAAGTCCCCAGGAACATAGACAACTATGTGACTGGGGCGCACAGGCGCAGCCAACAAAGAGGCGGCTTCAAGTATGACGGGTATAATGCAGCCACTTCCATTCGGTAACCCACCATGAGCGATCACATCACGCCATCCCGCGCGCCGGACAAACCGGTGATCTGGACTGTCTCCATCACCCGCCTGTTCGATCTGTTCCGGGACATCAGCCTCGAGTTCGACCATCTGGCGACCATCACCCCGATCCGTCTCGGCTTCGAGGAGGCGGTGCAGCACATCCGCGCACGCCTGGCTACCGAGCCTTGCGACGCCATCATCGCCGCCGGCTCCAACGGCGCCTACCTGAAAAGCCGTCTGTCGGTGCCGGTCATTTTGGTCAAGCCCGGCGGCTTCGACCTGCTGCAGGCGCTGAGCAAGGCGCGCAGAACCGCCGATCGGATCGGTGTCATCACCTATAAAACGCCCCTGCCCGCGCTGATGGAGTTCCAGCAAACCTTCGATCTGCCGCTGGAGCAGCGCAGTTACGTCACCGAAGAGGACGCGCGCGGCCAGATCGCCGAGCTGAAAGCCGCCGGTATTCAGGCGGTGGTCGGCGCCGGCCTCATCAGCGATCTGGCGGAAGAGGCCGGGCTCACCGCCATTTTTCTCTATTCCGCCGCCACCCTGCGCGCCGCCTTCAGCGATGCGCTGGACGTAACGCGCCTGATGCTGAGCGGCGGCAAACGCGGCGGCGATTACGCCGCACGCGATACCCTGCAGCCACGCTATGGGCTGGGCGATTTGCAGGGCAATTCCCCGCAGATGGAACAGACCCGGCGCACCATCATGCTGTACGCCCGCTCGCCGGCAGCGGTGTTGATTGAAGGCGAAACCGGCACCGGCAAAGAGCTGGCGGCGCAGGCGATCCACCGCGAATACTTTTCCCGGCGCGGCGCGCCGTCCAGGGGCGCGACGCCGCCGTTCGTCGCCATCAACTGCGGCGCCATCGCCGAATCACTGCTGGAGGCGGAGCTGTTCGGCTATGAGGAAGGCGCCTTCACCGGTTCACGGCGCGGCGGCCGACGCGGGCTGCTGGAAACCGCCAACGGCGGCACCCTGTTTCTGGATGAGATCGGCGAAATGCCGCTGCACCTGCAAACGCGACTGCTGCGCGCGCTGGAAGAGAAAACTATCACCCGGGTGGGCGGGCAACAGCCGGTAACGGTCGACTTTCGCGTCATCAGCGCCACCCACACCCGCCTGGAGCAGGCGATTCAACGGGGCGGTTTTCGCGCCGATCTGTTTTATCGCCTGAGCGCCCTGCGGCTGCAGCTGCCGCCATTGCGGGCGCGCGGCGACGATATTGCGATGCTGGCGGAACACTTTCTGAAACAGTCGCTGGCGGCGCTCGATGTGCCGCTGACGGAGCCGCTGCGCACCGCCCTGGCCGGCTGTTACGCCGCGCTAAGCCATTACGCCTGGCCCGGCAACCTGCGCGAACTGCGCAACATGATGGAACGGGTAGCGCTGATGCTGAGCACCGGCGCAGCGCCGAGCGGTGAAACGCTGCAGTGGCTGTTGCCGGAGCTGGCGGCGGTCACGCCGCCCGAGACGCAGGCGGCGCCCATCTCCGCCCACGAAGCCCTGGCGCGGTGCGGGGGCGACCACGCCGCCGCCGCCCGGTTGCTCGGGATCAGCCGCACCACCTTATGGCGCCGGCTGAAAAAACCGAACTGAGCATCAGCCGGCGCGCCGGCCGTCCGAGGCCGGCAGCAGTCGCGCTCGCCGATCGCCCAGCAGGTTCATGCCCGCCGCCGCCAGCAGGATGATCGCCGCGCCCAGCAGCTGCCACGCCGACAGGCGGTGGCCAAACGCCAGGCGATCCACCAACATGGCGGCGATCGGGTAGATAAACGACAGCGAGCCGATCAGGTTGGTGGGCAGCTTCTGCAGCGCACCGTACATCAACACGTACATCAGGCCGGTGTGCAGCACGCCGAGCGTCGCCAGCATCCCCCACTGCCCAACGCTAGCCGAAACATGGAAATCCACCAGCGGCAACAGCATCACCGCCCCTACCGTCACCTGGATCAGCGCAATGAGATGCGGCGGCGTGCCCTTCAGCCGCTTGGCCGCCAGCGCCATCAGGGCGTAGAAAAACGCCGCGCCGAGCGCCAGCGCGATGCCCGCCAGATAATGGCTCTGCTCCCCCGCCTGCCGCGGCTGCGCCAGCACCACCAGCATCATACCGCCGAACGCCAGCCCCAGCCACAGCAGCTTGCGGGCGGTCAGCCGTTCCCCCAAAAACAGCGCCCCCAGCCCTACCAGCATAAACGGCTGGGTGTTATACACCGCGGTGGCGATGGAAATAGAGGCATAGGAATAGGCGGCAAACAGCAGCAGCCAGTTGATCACCAGCGCGACGCCGCCGGCGATCGCCAGCAGCAGCGTGGCGCGCGTCAGCGCATCGCGTCGCAGCTGCCCCAGTACGCCGCACACCGCCAGCAGCACCAGCGCGCCTACCGCGCAGCGCCAAAACACCACGTTGATAACCGGCTGGCCGGACATCAACACAAACCAGCCGATAGAGCCGGAAATCAACATCGCCGCCGCCATCTCCAGCGATCCGCGTTTTATCTCTGCATTCATTCTGCATTCCTCGAAGCTTGCCCAGAGACATAGCTTGCGGCTTCGCGGGGCGGCTTTCCATAGCATAAAAAAGGCAGATATGCTTAACTGCCTTTTTCTCGCAGCTATAATAAAGAAAATACCTAACGGAGGCGTTATGGATGATATCGATCGCCAAATCCTGACCATTCTGGCGGAAGATGCGCGTGCATCGTTGAAGACGCTGAGCGCGCAGGTGGGGCTGTCGTCGCCGAGCACGTCGGAAAGACTGCGGCGGCTGGAGGAAAGCGGCGTGATCCAGGGTTATACCCTGAACGTCAATCTGCAGGCGGTAGGCTATGCCTTCGAGTCGCTGGTGCGCATCAAGCCGCTGCCGGGCATGCTGAAGAAGGTCGAGCAGCTGATTCAGGCGATCCCGGAAGTGGTCGAATGCGATAAGGTGACCGGCGAAGACTGCTTTATCGTGCGGCTGGTGGCGCACTCGATGGAACAGCTCGACCATACCCTCGATCGGCTGGCCGAGCATGCGCAGAGCAACACCTCGATCGTGAAAACCACGCCGGTCAAGCGCCGCCTGCCGCCGCTGCTCTGATCAACGCCGCCGTTTGCGGGCGAACGGGTTGCCGCGCTTCTTCTCTTTTTTGGCCGCGTCGGCGGCGGATTTCAGCGCCGCCAGATGCGCCTTGTCGGCCTCCGGCACCGCGCGCTGCTCAATCGGGAACACCGGCAGCGACGCCAACAGCCGCGAACCGTAGTTTTTGGTCAACAGCCGGCGATCGTAGATCACGATCTCGCCGTAGCATTGGTTACTGCGGATCAGTCGGCCGACCTGCTGGATCAGGTTGAACGAGGCGCTCGGCAGGCTCTGCACTTCGAACGGATAGCGCTTCAGTGATTTCAGCCACTCGCCTTCGGTGATGATCACCGGGCTGTCGATCGGCGGGAACGCGATTTTGTGAATATGCACCTGGGTCAGCAGTTCGCCTTTCAGATCCAGCCCTTCGGCGAACGATTGCAGCCCCACCAGCACGCTGGCGACGCCCCTCTCCACCCGCTTGCGGTGCTCTTCCACCAGCCGGTAGCGCGGCTGGTCGCCCTGCACCAGCAGCATCAGCCGCAGATCGGTCACGTAGCTGAGGAAAGTCTGCATCGCCCGGTGGCTGCTGAACAGGATCAGCATGCCTTTGTGCTTGCCGCTCGCCTGCTCGGCGCGGAAAAACCGCGCCATCTCCTCGAGGTGCTCCGCCTCGTTGGCGAGCGCCGGTTCATAGCGCATCTGCGGAATGACAATTTTGCCCTGTTCGACGTGATTGAACGGCGAAGAGAGCGTTTCGAAGCGATCGCCGGCCTTCTCGCTCAGCCCGCTCATCTCCTGCAAACGCGCGAAGCTGTTCAGTGAACGCAGCGTGGCCGAGGTGACCACCACGTGCGGCACCTTGCGCCACAGCAGCTTCTCCAGCTGGTCGCTGACGCGGATGCCGACGCAGTGCAAATACAGATGGGTAACGTTATCGCGCAGCTCGCGCGTGACCCATTTGGAGATCGGCGCGTTGGACGACTTGTCGAGCGCCGCCAGCCGCCACAGCTTGCTCATCGCCTCCAGATAGCCCAGCGTGCGGCTCATCTGAATGATCGCGCGATGCAGACGCACGATGTCGTGCTTGCCGGTCTGCTCGGTAAGATCGTTAAGCACGAACTCCGCCAGCCCGCGTAATGCATCGGTCATTTTAAACAGCCGTGCGCAGCTCTCCACCATCTCCGCGGGCAGCTCGCCCATTTCAAAACGGTGCTCGGCCGCCACGCTATCGCCGGGCAGGTAGGCGCTGACCTGATGCTCGAAGATCTGCACCAGCTCGCGCAGCTCCTCGCAATGGTTTTTCAGCCGTTCGCTGTTGGCCAGCCCCGGCGGATTCTTCGGCCGGTACTGCGTCATGCACTGCTCGACCTGGCGCACGATCATGTCCAACTGCAGGTTGGTCGACAGCGCGGTGATTTCCCCGTCGATCTCCAGCGCGTCGCGCGCCACCTCAGGCAAATGATGGCCTTCGTCCAGCACCAGCAGCAATTCTTTCGGGTTCGGCAGCACCGATTCCGTCTCCAGCGCCGCCATCACCAGCGCGTGGTTGGCCACCACCACGTCGGCGCTCTCGATCTCTTTGCGGGCAATATAGAACGGGCATTCGCGAATGTAGTGGCAGTTGCGCCCCAGGCAGTTGGCCTTGTCGGTGCTCAGCTTGGCCCACAGCGGATCGTCGATGCTCTGCTGATAGTGATCGCGCAGCCCGTCCCACTCGAAGCGAGCCAACACCTTGGTCAGTTTCTGGCACAGCGCCTGCTCTTCGCCGCTGGACGGCGCCAGTTCGTCGTCGAGGAACAGCGTCAGATCGCCCTGTTGACTGACGTCGGTGCTCATCGCCGCCAGGTTACGCGGGCAGACGTAACGCCCGCGGCCAAAGGCACCGGTAAATTTCAGATCGGGGATAATCTTCTTCAGCAGCGGCAAATCTTTGCTGTAGATCTGGTCCTGTAGCGCCACGTTGGCGGTGCTCACCACCAGCGGCTTGCTCTCCGCCCGCCCGACGGCGATGCCCGGGATCAGATAAGACAGCGTTTTACCGACGCCGGTCGGCGCCTCGATCGCCAGATGGCGCGGGTAGTCACCGGCCAACGTCTTCGCCACCTCGGCGATCATCTGACGCTGGGGCGCGCGGGAAATGAAATCCGGTATTTGCTGCTGCAGGGCTTTGTACCACTGGCCAATCTGATCTTTAACTGCGGAGGAGAGCGCCATTCAACTCTTATCTAAACGAAATGATGGCGCTATTGTCCCACAGACCGCCGGCGACGTCAGCCCGAGTTACGCCTGCGGCTCGATCATCGAGACGCGACCACCGCCGAACGACCACTCGTCCAACTGGGTGGTGGCGATCACCACCATCACATCCTCGGGGTTCAGCCGCAGCTTTTCCATCAGCAACGCCGCCAGCCGTCGGTAGAAACGCCGCTTGGTGTCGCTGTCGCGCGGCCGCCCGGCGGTGATGTAAAACAGCACGAAATCCGCGCTGCGCGGCCCGCCGAGATAGTCGCGATCGTAGATAAGCTCACCGGGGCGGTATTGATCGATCACCTGAAATTTGTCCGTCGGCGGCACCTCGAACGCCTCTACCAGCGCCTGATGCAGGCTGTCGGACAAGGTTTGCAGGTAGTCAGCGGATTTGCCCTGATGCAGGGCGATGCGGCTAAACGGCATGGGGCGCCTCCGGTTCCAGCTCGCGCAGGCGCGCCACGGCCGATGCCGCTGCAGGCCAGCCGGCGTAGAACGCCAGATGGGTGATGAGCTCGGCCAGTTGCTGACGCGCCACGCCGTTGCGCTGCGCCAGCTGCAGGTGAAACGGCAGCTGTTCCACGCGGTTGAGCGCCACCAGCGCGGCGACGGTGATCAGGCTGCGCTCGCGCGGGCTCAGCTCTGGCCGCTGCCAGACATCGTCAAACAATATGTTGTCGCTGAGCTGCGCCAGCTTGGGGGCAATATCGCCGAACGCCTGTTGCCCGGCCTGGGATTCTGATGGCATCACACTCTCCTGTCAGTTGCGGATAGCCTTACGCTACCCGCCGCCGCAGCGAGTGAAAATCGGGATTTTCGGCAGTCTCGATTCAGAAAAACGGGAGGGTTCCCCGCCGGGCAGCGGGGAGGTTTCACGATTCCAGTGGGGCAACGCCGTCGAAATGGGCGCTCAGCAGCGCATTCAGCTCCGGCCGCTGCTCCACCCGTTCGGCGATGGCGTACAGCCGCGGGCAGTGCTGCCGGAACCATGCGCGGCCCGGCCGCCAGTTGCACATCACCGCCACGTACAGATCCAACGCGCTGAAGCTCTTGCCGAGAAACCACGGGCCCGCTGCGCCGGCGGCGGCGTTCAGCTGCTGCAATAAACGCTCGCGATAATCCATCACCGCATTTTTCAGCTGCTCCGCCCCCGCCGCCTGCGGCTGCCAGCGCTGCGGATGGTCGGCATAGGTGAAGGTGGGGTAAATCTCCGCGTTAATGAACAGCAGCCAGCGCAGAAAACGCGGCAACAGCGGCGAGCCGCCGGGCGGCGCCAGTTCAGCATGCGGTGCGCGATCGTGCAGCAGCAGGATAATCGCCGCGCTCTCCGTCATCACTTCGTCATTGGGCAACACCAAGGTAGGCACCTGGCCCAGCGGGTTTAGCGCCAGCAGGCGATCGCGCTCCGGGCCGTCCTGCGTGTAGTCCACCTCCTCATAGCCCCAGGGGAACGCGGTCAACGCCAACGCGGCGGCCACGATCGTCGAACCGCAACCCTGCGTGCCGAACAAAGTATAAGTATCGTGCATGATTCCTCCCGCAGCGGAACAAGGTATCGATAACTGTAGACCAGCCGCCGACCGTCGGCTGAAGAAAAAATTCACCCTTTGCGCGACTTTTTTAATCGTTCGACATGAAAATGAATTTTTTGTCATAAATGGATCACATTACTACGGTAAAAATTCTCCGCCGCCAACAATCAGGCGGCACAGTGAAACAGCAATGCAACTGATGATAAGCGTCTTTCAATCGAATAAAGCAGGGTAACCCATGAAACGTAATCTTCTGGCCGTTATTATTCCGGCACTTTTACTTGCGCAAGCGGCACAGGCAGCAGAAATCTACAATAAAGACGGCAACAAGCTCGATTTTTACGGCCGTGTAAAAGCCCTGCATTATTTCTCCGATGATGCCGGCAACGACGGTGATAAAACTTACGTCCGCATCGGCTTTAAAGGCGCGACTCAGATTAACGATATGCTGACCGGCTACGGCCAGTGGGAATATCAGATCGCCGCCAACCATACTGAATCCGACGGCACTAAAGACACCAAAACGCGTCTGGGCTTCGCCGGTCTGAAATATAAGGATCTCGGCTCCTTTGACTACGGCCGCAACTACGGCATCATTTACGACGTCGGCGCCTGGACGGATATGATCCCTGAATTCGGCGACGATGCTTATATCAAGACCGACAACTTCATGAACGGCCGCACCAACGGCGTCGCCACCTACCGTAATAACAACTTCTTCGGTCTGGTTGACGGCCTGAAATTTGCCGTGCAGTACCAGGGCAAGAACGAAAACGACGGCCGCTCCGCCAGCAAGGCGAACGGCGACGGTTGGGGCCTCTCCTCCAGCTACGAAATCATCGACGGTCTGAGCGTGGGTGCCGCCTATGCCTCTTCCAACCGCACCGCCACGCAAAAAGCGGGCACCTTCGGTAAAGGCGACAAGGCCGATATCTGGGCCGGTGGTCTGAAATACGACAACAACAACGTCTACCTGGCCGCGACTTATTCGCAGAGCCGCAATATTGCGCCTATTTCCGGCACCGCCACCATCAATAACAATTCGACTTCCGTTAGCGGCTTCGCCAATAAAGCGGAAGGGATTGAATTGGTCGCGCAATATCAGTTCGACTTCGGTCTGCGCCCATCGCTGGGTTACGTTCAGCAGAAAGGCAAAGATATTGAAGGCATCGGCGATGTCGATCTGGTGAAATATTTCGACGTGGCGGCGACCTATTACTTCAACAAAAACATGTCCACTTATGTCGAATATAAAATCAACCAGCTCGATGACGACAACAAGCTGGGCCTGAAAAACGACGACGTCGTTGTTCTCGCCCTGACCTACCAGTTCTGATGTGATGAATGAATAACCACCACTGCAAACTTTAGCGTCACTTGATACCCAGAGTTTTATTTCGCCGGGCGGCTGCGTCCGGCTTTTTTGTTTTTATTTTCCCCGCCAACGAATCCCCCCGCTTGCCTTGCAAAACAAACGGGTCTACATGTATAGCTTTCCCCCGAGCGGAATCAGCCATGCACAACGACGGACGCTTCGACTTCCACAACGCCGTGCGCTACAGCAGCGACGAGCTGGCCAATATCCTCACCCACTGTTTTGAAAACTACATTGTACGCTTCGTGCTCGACGGGCCGGCCTTCGCCGCCCGCTTCGGCGCCGAAGACCTCAGCCTGAACGACAGCTTGATCGTCACCCATCGCCAGGAACCGGTGGCGGTGGCGCTGATCGCCCGTCGCGGCCGACACAGCCGGGTCGCGGCCTTTTCCATACGCCCCGAGATGCGCGGTCAGGGGCTGGGTAAGGCGCTGATGCAGCGGGTGGTGGCGGATGCCCGTCAGCGCGGCGACCATCGGCTGTCGCTGGAAGTGATCGAAGGCAACGAAGCCGCGCTGGCGCTGTACCATCGCGCCGGGCTGCGCATCGTGCGCACCCTGACCGGCCACCAGGCGCCGGCGGAAGTGCCGCCAGGCACGGCGGTGCTGCAGGCGGTCGATACGTTGACCGTCAGCCATTGCCTGACGGCGGAAGGCGCCACCGACCTGCCCTGGCTGATTGCCCCCGAATCGCTGTTCAAGCTGCCGGGCACACCGCGAGCCTATACGCTCAATCGTCAGGCCTACGCCGTGGTGATGCCCGGCGCCGAGCACTGCTGGCTGCGCCTGATCTACGTGCCCCCGCAGCACCGCGGTCAGGGGCATGCCCGCGCCTTGCTGGCCGCCCTGCAAGCGCAGTTCGCCCCTTTGCCGCTGACCGCCAACGTCTTTGTGCCCGAGGTGGCCGCCCCCTTCTTTACGCATCTTGGCTGGCGTCAGGAGCCCCTGCGCCAGTTCGAGATGGATATGCTGCTGGACAGCCCACAAGACTAAAACCGAGAGAGAGAACGATGGCAGGAAAACAGGCAAGGAAACTCACCCTTGGCGCGGCAGTTGGCGTCGCGCTGCTGACGCTGGCCGGTTGCGCGCAGCCGCCGCATATCGACGCTCAGGCCCAGCAGCGGCTGGCGGATCAGTCGGTGCTGGCGGTGAACTGGTTCCAACAGTCCGGTGAATACCAGGCGCTGGCGCATCAGGCGTTCAACAGCGCGCAGCGCGCCTTCGATCAGGCCAAGGCCGCACCGGGCCGCAAAAAGGCGGTGGTGGTCGATCTGGATGAAACCCTGCTGGACAACAGCGCCTACTCCGGCTGGCAGGCGCAGCAGGGCCAGCCGTACGACGGCGCCACCTGGGCCCAGTGGACGCAGGCCGAACAGGCCGGCGCGGTGCCGGGTGCCGTGTCGTTCGCCCGCTACGTTAACGCTCATCAGGGAACAATGTTCTACGTCTCGAACCGCAAGCAGAGCGAATACGCTGCCACGGTGGCCAACATGCAGAAACTCGGCTTCACCGGCATGTCGGAAAAGACCGTCTTGCTCAGTACCGACACTTCCAATAAGCAGGCGCGCTTCGACGCCATCAAACAAGCCGGCTATGACATCGTGGTGTACGCGGGCGACAACCTGAACGACTTCGGCGCCGCGACTTACCACCAGGATAATGCGCAGCGCCGGGCGTTCGTCAGCGAGAACCAGAACAAGTTCGGCACCGAATTCATCGTGCTGCCCAACCCGCTGTACGGCGATTGGGAAAGCGGCCTGGCCCGCGACTACAACAAGCTGGCGCCACAGCAGAAGCTGCAGGTGCGCCAACAGGCGATCAAAGCCTGGCGCGGGCGCTGATTCAGGAATAGGGAGGAATGCTCCATATAACCTAATATTTTGTCAAAAAAGGATTAACGGCGCATGCCGCCGAACCAATGGGGACGTTAGTTCGGCGGCATGAACATGAAGAAATGCGTATGCTCAAATTTTGGGTTGTGGGTATCAGAAATGTGAGAAATCGGTATCGGCACCGCCCTGTGAGCCAATCCAACAACGCTTCCCGGTGAAACGAGTTCTTTCACTCTCCTTTCAGCAATATCAGAGAAGTTCGTCCCTTAACTCTCTCGATTTTAACCGCCCGAAAACCGTAGCGGCATCCGCTCTTTGATTTAATCTGGCCGTAACCTAAGCAGCAAAGCACGGCTCTTCAATGTCAAATGGCTATAGGGATTTGCAACATCATTACAGAACTTTTTCGAAACAGACCGCCTGCGCGTTACCTCGATAACGGCCATAGTTCTCGCGTACCCGATACCCCTGAGCCAGATAAAATTTGATGGCACGCAGGTTGACTCTTCGGGTTTCCAGCCACAGTTGTCGATACCCCAACCATCGAGCCTGCTGTTCCAGAGCATGCAATAATTTACGACCAATACCATTGCCAGGCTCACGTACATACATTCGTTTTAACTCTGCAACGCCCGACGTTAATCGACGCAGCGCTCCACAAGCTACGGCTTCATCGGCAGCATTGCGTACCAACATAAAACAACCTCCATCCGCTTCTATAGAAGCAGGATCAAACGAGGATGTACCGCTATCGCCGGTGATCTCAGCCAGTTGCACCGACAATTCCGCCATCAGGGGTTGTACGCCGGAACCCCGAATAGGGCTCTGACGCTCAATCGAACGATACTCACATTAAGGATTATACGCGGCAACTGAGATAATGGGCGCCGGGGCGCCCACTGAGGTTAGCGCTCTACTCCGCGACGTACAGCTATCTGGAGTGCTAATTACGCCCTTCATACCCATCCATGTATGCACCAGAGGTGTCTTCAGACATGGCTTTACGCCATTTTAGTGATGTATTGGTTGCATTGTATTCCTTGCCCGCGAATACGTTGTAGTTTTTAAAAGAAGAAAAAAAATCATCGCTGTAAAAATATTGTGCGCGTTTGTTTGCTTCTTCCTTTGTAATGCCGTTTTCCCGATCCTTTTTTCCTTCCTCCCAGAATTGCTTAAAGAACGGTACAGATAATTTTATCGAGTCATGTTTGCGCGTGACGAAATGGGGGTCGAATCCGTCATCAGCTGCATAGGTAAAGTGTTTGGCATGACGCTCGGCACTGGTCGTGGGAGTTTTGCATCCCGCCAGGATAAACAGACATGCGAGAAGTACGGCGGTCTTCCTAATTGGGTATGTTGTCACGGTGCTCTCCTGAGAGTAACGGTAACCACATCATGTAGTTATCGTGCATAAGAATACAGTATGCCTTAGCAGTTGACGATGTTTTCCATAAGGTGTAGGATCAAATTACTGTATGGATATACAGTATCAAATTCGATTAAATAGCCTAAAGAGGGAAATATTATGGGTGGTTTCAATTACGGTAAGGGTGATGGCACCAGCTGGAGTTCTGAACGTGGGGACAGTTTTTCGCCTGGTGGTGGTACAGGCGGCGGGAAAAATGATGGAAGTGATGCCAAAGCCGCGGGCTGGAATGTGATGCGTCCCGGTGACAGACATCAAACCAAATGGGGAACGGTTATTATTGATGGTGAAGGTCATGCCACCATGAATGGGATCGTCATGACAGAGGGTAACTCGTCATGGGTGGATTATGAAGGCGGCTCAACACGTATTCTTGACTCATTATTAAGAGATAACCCACCAACAGGCAGAAATATTGGTACACCAAAACAAGGTAAACTACGGCAGGGGTCTCCGGGGCATTCTAACGTTGCAGACGGTGGTCAACTGTATGGGGATAACCGTGATAAGCATCAATACTATTCTCGGTTAGGTGCAAAGACATATGCTGTCCTGGTTAATAAAGATAACAATGTTGATTTCGTCTCCATTGTATCAGGGACCGAAAGCGGAAATAACTCTGCGCGAAATAGCGATAAGAATAAAGCTGCTGATCAGGTACGAGAGTATTTGAAAGACGAGAAAGAATTTCTTACAGAAGCTAGCGCCATTATTGCCGACGCCGGTGAGAAAATAAGTAATCATATCGGCGGGCAATATAAGGGCTACGCAGACGAAATCGCCAATAATCTGCGGAACTTCCAGGGGCGCACGATCCGTGGCTACAATGACGCATTGGCTTCTTTTAATAAAGTTATGTCAAATCCTTCAATGAAAGTTAATCAAGGCGATAAAGAAGCCATTATCAATGCTATGAGAAACGTTAATGCTCAGGATATGGCAAATCGGTTTGGTCATTTCGGTAAGTTTTTCAAAGCAGCTGATATTGTTCTCAAGATTGAGAAAATCCGTGAAAAAAGCATTGTAGGCTATGAAACGGGCAACTGGGCGCCTCTTGCATACGAAGTTGAGTCCATGCTACTGAGTGGATTGGCCGGTGCTGTAGCGCTTGGCTTTGTTACAAGTGTACTTGCAGCCCTCGCCCTGCCAGTGACTGTAACTGTGGCTTTAGTGGTAGCATTCTCTATCGCAATTGCATACGGTACTTCATATATCGATGCTGGACTTGTTGAACGCTTTAATAATGAGGTGGTCCGAACTGCACATTAAATTATAGAGCCAGCCTTTATTAAGGCTGGCTTTTGTTTTTGATGGCTGCAGGAATTTTGATTGCAATCAAAATGAATAGCATTGAAAAACAATACACACCAACAAAAGAAACCAGATAATAAGATAGGAGTAGATAATCGTTTGATGATACAATTTTCAGCAACCTATTCCCTTTTGTTATATCCAGGTCGGAAAATGTCATGAAGTATATATATACAAAACATATAACCGCGAAAGGAATGAACCTTGTCAAAATAAATATTGATGTAATTATATTTTCTTTTAACTTAATTAGACTTCCATACTTGATTACAAAGTAAATGGCAAAGAAAATACCAAATACAATATATAAGCCCAAAGATTTGCTTAATGGTATGTTATTTGATGATATATTAACTTTCATGTTTTGCGTCAGGATTAACACATCATAAAAGACTGAGTTATTGGGAGATGCTTTAAAAAAAACAAAAATCAAAACCAATGGCATAATGCCTAAAAAACCTATTTTCGCGAATTTTTTCCATGCAAATAAATCATCGTTCATTGTAACACCTTAAAATATAATAATTAAAGTTTAAGCGTGTATCCCTAGGGTACAACGGCTACCCTTTAGAGCATGATTAGGTAGTATTGCAAAAGATCTTATTAAGATCATTTTTTTCATCGCGTTATCTATTGCTCTAAAACGAAACAGTTTAGCTGCACTTCGGCTCGGACTTCAAGAACGCCAGTAACAGAAATTTCGGCAATTCCGGCGTAGACCCCCATCAGTGCCAACGCGTCTGAGCTTTCGACTTCACTTAATAATATCCGAAACCTCACAGCAGTTTGTACATATAGCAGGTGGCCTCCAACGCCCCGCCGTCGCTGGCGCGGGCGTATTGCGGGATATCGCCCGCCGCCTCGAACCCCAATTGACGGTACAATCCCTGCGCCGCGCTGCCGCTCAGGGTGTCCAGCACCAACAGGCTGCGCCGATGACGCGCCGCCAGCGCCTGCACTTCCTGCATCAACAGCCGGGCGATGCCCTGCCGCCGCGCCTGCGGATGCACCATCAGCTTGACCACTTCCGCCCGGTGACGGCCGTTGTCCGGCATCGCCAACAGCAGTTGCACAGTGCCGACCGGCCGACCGTTCTCGAGCGCCACCAGCATCGCACGCTCTCCCCGCGCCAGGGCCGGCAGCAGCCCAAGCCAAAACGCCTGCGCCTGTTCCAACGTAAAGGGCATGACAAAACCGATGCTGGCGCCGTGCGCCACGCTGGCGTGCAGCATCTCGGCCAACTCGGCCATGGCACTTTGCGCCGCATCGGCGTCCCACTGTTGCAATTCAATCATGGCTATGGCCTGCAGATAACGAGCGTGTAATGGGCCGGCTCATCGCCGGGGACATGGAAACGGGAGGCGCCGAACAGGCGGTAGCGCAGGCAGTCGCCGGGCGACAGCCGGAAAACGCGCCCTTCCAGCGTCAATTCCAGCTGCCCGGACAACAGCCAGAGGTGGTGCTCCAGCGCTGGAATCGACGGCAGGTCGTAATCGATCTGCGCGCCGGCATCCAGCCGGGCTTCGATAAACTCGGCCTTATACAATGCGGCGGGCGGGGAAACGGAGCGACGGTGAAAACCACTGGCCCGATCGACCCACACCGGCTGTTGCGGCGGCCGCAGCAGCTCCGGCGGTTCGTCTTCGATTTCGCTCAACAGGCGCGACATGGTTAACCCGTAGGCGGCGCACAGCCGGTTCAGCAACGATGCCGTCGGGCTGGTCTCGGCGCGCTCCACCCGCGAGAGCGTCGCCCGGCTAAGGCCGGTGCGCCGCGCCAACTCCTCCAGCGACCACGCCCGCTGCTGGCGCAAATCCGCCAGCCGCTGCGCCAACCTCAGGTCGGCCATCTCCAAACCGTTATCCATCGTTCATACTCCGCCTAAAAATCCCATATAAGAGAAGTAATCTCAAATTAGAGATATGGCAAGCGAATTTTAAAAAATGCCGCGCAGCGCGATGAAAATCAGCATGCTCAGCAACACCACCGCCAGCATATTGCGTAGAAAGAACGCCAGTATCACCGCAAACACCGCCCCCCACAGGTAAGGGTTATCCGGCGCGGCACGCAGCTGGTCGCCGCTGAAGGCGACAATCGGCCCGCAGATCGCCGTCAGCACCGCCGGCACGGAAAAGCTCAGCAGGGTTTTAACGCGCGGCGACAGACGCAGCGGCAACCCGGGCGCCAGAAAACAGTAGCGGTTGAAAAACACCACCAGCCCCATCAAAACGATCGTCAGCCAGATCATCGGCGCCCCCCGCTGCACAGCAGCCCGACCAGCATCGCCGCCACGGTGGCGATCACCAATGCGCCCGGCGTCTGGAAATGGTGCAACACGATGGAAAGCAGCAGCGCGGTCAGCACGCAGGCCAACACCGGCAGGCTGCGCACCAGCGGCACCACGATGGCGATAAAGGTGGCGGCGATGGAGAAATCCAACCCGTAACCGTCCAGATCGCCGGCGCTGCCGGCGGCCACGATGCCAAGCAGCGTGGAGAGAAACCAGCACAGGTAAAAGGTCAGCCCGGCGCCCAGCGCATACCAGCGGTTGAAACGCGCCGGCGTCTGTTCGCCGGTCAGCGCGAACAGTTCATCGGTGAGCAAGAATCCCAGCGCCAGCCGCCAGCGCAACGGCAGCGGCGCGATACGCTCCCGCAGCCGCAGCGCGTAAAGAAAATGCTGGGCGGTGACGAAAAAGGTCGACAGCAAGATCGCCAGCAGCCCGGCGCTGCCCTTGATCATGCCCATCGCCACCAGCTGCGACGCCCCGGCGAACACGATGGCCGACATGCCCAGCCCCTGCGCCGGCGTCAGGCCGCTTTGCAGGGCCATCGAGCCCGCCAGTACTCCCCACGGCACCACCGCCAGGCACAGCGGCAAGATAGCCACCCCGCCCTGCAGCGCGGGGCGCAGGCGGGCGGAGGGCGGCGTGATGAGGGGGATTGAATCAGTCATGGACTTCTCCTTGAGTTGAAGAAGCCAGCTTACGGCGCAGGCGTACACGGGTATTGCACCCGATTGCCCGGCTATTTCAGCGATTTGACGTAGTCGCCCGGCGTGACGCCCATCGACTTGCGAAAATGGCGGTGGAAATGGCTTTGATCGTGAAAGCCGCAGCTCAACGCACTGTCCAGCACGCTGTTGCCGGCCTTCAGCATGCCGCGCGCCTTGCGCAGCCGCGCCTGAATTTGATAGGCGTGCGGCGGCAGGCCGGTGGCCTGCTGAAACTGCCGCAGCAGGTAATAAGGACTGAGCGCCACGCGCTCCGCCAGCTCCAGCAGCGAAATGTCCGCCTCGGGGAAATCGTCGAGAAAGGCTTTCACCCGCGCCACTTGGCTTTGCGCCCGGCTCTGCGGCGCAGGATCGATACGGCTTTTGCCGTGCCGCAGCATCAGCCAGGTCAGCGCCGAGAACACCATGGTCTCCTTCATCAGCCGGTTCTCATCGCTGCGCAGCAGGCTGAACGCCATGCGCAACTGGCCAGCCAGGCCGACGTCGTGCACCACCGGGTTGGGAAAATAAGGCGTCGCGCCGGCGCCGGTTTTCAGATCGCGCGATAAAAAGGCCAGTAGCTCCGGCGCCGGGTACATCGCCTGATACGACCAGCCCTCTTCGGTGGCGGAACTGCCAGTATGAATATCGTCGGCGTTGACCAGAATGATGCTGCCCAGCGGCGCCACGTGTTCGCCGCCGGTGCGGTAGAAGCGCTGGGCGCCATCGTCGATGACGCCCACGCAGAAGCCTTCATGGCTGTGGCGCGAGAAGGTTTGGCGGCGGTAGGTGGCCTGCAGCACTTCCAGCCCGCCAAGATCGTCGACGTGCATAAAATGAGCCTGCTCCCGGGATGCTTTGCGCGCTATGCCTTCCGCCTTCATCTTGCCTACCTCCGCTGAATGAGAGGCATTCTAGCACTCGCGCGAGGGCGGGTTTTGTACAAAATTGCCCGTCTCGGCCCCCGGCGGCGCGATCGCCGCGCAGCGCCAGGCGCTGAATACCGCCAGCAGCGGCGCCAGCGCGAACGCCAGGAACAGCCAACGCGCCGCCGATGCCGCGCCCGTCGCGCCACCCGGATCGTTCAGCCCCGCCAGGTTGGCGATCATCCCGGCCAGCGCCGCACCGAATGCGGTGGCGAACAGCTGCACCGTGGTAATTGAAGCGCCGGCGATATCTTTGTCCGCTTCAGGCGCCACCTGCAAAATGCGCGTCAGCAGGTGCGGCCAACCGAAGCCGATGCCGAATCCCACCAGCAACAGCGCAATGACGATCGGCGCCAACGCCTGCCAGTGGCCGCCGGACGGCATCGGCATCAGGATCGCCAGCGCCAGCAAGCCCACCAGCACGAACAGCGGCCCGCTGACGATCGCCCGGCGAATGCCCGCTCCGCGCCAGCCGGAGCTGAGGATCTCGGACAACGTCCAACCGGCGGCCATAGCGGCGGCGATATAGCCGGAGATCAGCGGCGACTGGCCGTGCAGCAGCTGCAGGAAATAAGGCACGAAGATTTCGCTGGTCATGCCGATCACCAGCAACGCGGTCGTGATGTACAACGCCGCCAGCGATGAGCCGCGCCGCAGTGCGCCGTGCGGCAACAGGCGGGCGCGCGAGTGCGCTTCGCGCTTCAGCAACCAGGCCATCAGCACCAGCGAGAGCGCGATGCCCGCCAGGTTGATCCAGGCACTGTGCGCCAGGCTGCCGGCGGACACCACCAGCACCGCCACGGTCAGCAACAGCAGCTGTGCGGTCGGCAACGGTGCGGCCGCCTGCTGCGCTTTGCCCTTGGGCAGGATCAGGAAGGTAAACGCGGCGTACAGCGCCATGATCGGCAGCAGAATGCCGAAGGCCCAGCGCCAGGCGTTCAGTTCGGCGAAAATACCGCCTACCGCCGGCCCCACCAGGGTGGCGATGCCCCACATCGCCGAGATGAGCGCCATGGCGCGCGGCCACAGCCGCTGCTCGAATACCAGATTGATCATCGCGTAGGAGAGCGCAAAGATCAGCCCACCACCAAAGCCCTGCACCGTGCGGCCGATCAGCATCACCGGCATGCTCGGCGCCAGCGCGCACAGCGCCGCCCCGGCGATGAAGAACAGCGAAGCCACCAGATAGGCGCTGCGCGCACCGTAGCCGCTGAGCAAGCGGGCCGACAGCGCGGAGCCGAGGATAGACGCCACCACGAACAGCGTGGTGTTCCAGGCATAGAGATCCAGCCCGCCGATATCCTGCACCACCGAGGGCAAGATGGTGGTGGCGACCAGAATATTGATGGCATGCAGCGCCACGCCGAGCGAGAGCGCGATCGCACTGGCCGCATTTTTGCCAGAGAAAAGGTCGCTCCAGCGGCTATCGTCATGGGTTATCACGGTTGTCGTCCTGTTTTCAGAGGAATGGCATTGAGTTGATCATAAGATTGCGTTAAATTTAACAAGAGTTATCTTGGAATAAGTTAGGGCGAGGCGGAGAAATATGTCAAGAATAAACTTGGAAAATAGCGGAAAGACCGCACAATCGGTCAGTGACCGCTTGCTGACGCTATTGAAAACCCGCGGCCCGCAGCAAGCTTCTGACGCAGGAAAGGTGCTCGGCACCACCGGTGAGGCGGCCCGCCAGCAGTTCGTCAAGCTGGCGAAAGAGGGGCTGGTCGAAGCGGTGGCGGAAACGCGCGGCGTAGGCCGCCCGGTACAGCTGTGGCATTTGACCTCGGCCGGCAATGCGCGCTTTCCCGATACCCATGCGGACCTGACGGTTCAGCTGCTGCGCACCGTGCGCGACAAGCTGGGCGAACAGGCGCTCGACGTGCTGATCGAAACCCGCGAGCAGGAAAACCGCATCAACTACAAGCAGGCGATGATTGGCGCCGCCGATCTGCAGGAGCGCGTGGCGCGCCTGACCGAGATCCGCTGTCGCGAAGGGTATATGGCCGAATGGCGCCAGGAGGAGGACGGTGCCTATCTGCTGGTGGAAAACCACTGCCCGATCTGCGCCGCTGCCACCGTCTGCCAGGGCTTCTGCCGGGCGGAGCTGAGTATCTTCACCGAAGTGCTGCAGGCGCAGGTGGAGCGCGCCGAACACATTCTGGCCGGCTCGCGCCGCTGCGCCTACCGGATTTCGCTCCTGTAACACCGGTTTTTGCCCACGTTTTCAACCGGTACAGATTATTCTGCTTGTGCACCCCACACCTTCCCTTCTAAGGTTGAATTAACGAACATTCAGGCAAACAGCGGGCTTCGCGCCCGCTTGGCAAATCCGTCGGCGCTAAGCGCGCAGCGGCAGAGTAACCCCACGGGAGTTGAACGATGAAGAAGCCGCATGCCGGATTCTGGCTGGCGACGCTGGGACTGGGCGTTTGCTGGCTGCTGGCGCTGCTGACTCGCGATCGGCTCAACGGCCTACTGCTGGCCGGCGCGGCGCTGGCGCTGATCTTTACCCCTGCCACCCGCCGTAAGGGCGCGGCTCTGGCTGCCCTGGGCGGTATCGGCATGGATGGGCTATGGAGCTACAGCGGCGTGCTGCACTACAGCGGGCAACACGGCCTGCCGCTCTGGACCCTCGCGCTGTGGATCGGCTTCGGCTGCTGGTGGTATTGGCTGCTGGACGTGGTCAGAGCGGCGCCCTGGCCGCTGGCGGTGCTGGGCGCCGCCGTCGGTCCTTTCGCCTACGCCGTCTCCTGGAAGCTGGGCGTGTTACTGCCCGGCGTGCCGCCGGAGTTCATGCTGCTGTTGCTGGCCGTCGGCTGGTCGATTTACCTGCCGGCCGTCAGTTGGCTGCAGTGGAAGCGGCGGAACAGCTGAACGGCTTGCGGCAGTCGGGAAAAATAATGCCGAAAGCCATTGCTTATCGGTTGCCCAATCGGGTTTACTGAGCGTTCTAATAATAATCATCCCTGCAAAAACACATCCCTATGCTTAGCCAACAAAGCCGTAGCGTCCTGCCGTTGATCGGGGCGTTGTTCACGTTATATATCGTTTGGGGTTCCACCTATTTCGTCATTCGCCTCGGCGTCGCGCAGTGGCCGCCGCTGATGATGGCCGGGATTCGCTTTCTGATTGCCGGCATCGTGCTGTTCAGTTTCCTGGCCTGGCGCGGCCACGCGCTGCCGACGCCGAAGCAGTGGCTGGCCGCCGGCGCCATTGGCATTCTGTTGCTGGCGGTAGGCAACGGCCTGGTGACGGTGGCGGAACACCAACATGTGCCGTCCGGCATCGCCGCGGTGATGGTGGCGACGGTGCCGCTGTTCACCCTCTGCTTCAGCCTGCTGTGGGGCATGCGCAACACCAAACTGGAATGGGCCGGTATTGCGCTCGGGTTAGTGGGCATCGTGCTGCTCAACACCGGCAACAACCTGGTGGGCAACCCGACCGGCGCGCTGTTGATCTTGCTGGCGTCGGCCAGTTGGGCCTTTGGCTCGGTATTGGGATCGCGCATCTCGCTGCCGGCCGGGCCGATGGCCGGCGCGGCGGAGATGCTGGTCGCCGGCGTGGTGTTATTGGTCGCCAGCCGGCTGAGCGGCGAGCACCTGGCTCAGATGCCGAGCACCGGCGGCTTTCTGGCGCTCGGGTACTTGATTGTCTTCGGCTCGATGCTGGCGATCAGCGCCTATATGTTCTTGTTGAAGAATGTGCGCCCGGCGGTCGCCACCAGCTATGCCTACGTCAACCCGGTGGTGGCGGTGCTGCTCGGCATCGGTTTCGCCGGTGAATCGCTGGCGCCGCGCGAGTGGCTGGCGCTGGTGATCATCGTGGCGGCGGTGGTGCTGGTGACGCTGGGAAAATACCTGTTCGCCCGCCCGGCCAACGTACAGGCCATCGACTGCGAACGGCGGTGATCACAAAGGGCGGTCTGCGGGCCGCCGTTAAAAACGATTCTTGTTTCACCCGGCGAAGGGGCTATAATTCCCGCTGTTCCAAGCAACCTGCGAAATTATTCCTATGCTGAAAAAAGCGTTCCTCATCGTCATCGCCCTGTGCGCCTTCGGTTCTCTGGGCGGCGTATTCCTCGCCGGGCTGAACATCTACACCCGTTCCACCACCCCGCATGAAGAAAGCGCGCCTGCCGGGGATACCGCCGCCACGCCGGCGCAAACCGAAACCCTTCAGGCCAAGTGATCGTCCATCCAACGCTGACAGCGCTGCTGTAAAAAGCGCTGCAGCTGCCTGACGCGTTCCGACACCTGCGAGCGATGCGGGCAGACCAGATTGATCGGCACCGCGTCGCTGCGCCATTCCGGCAACAGCTGCACCAGCCGCCCGGCGCGAATGTCGGCCACCACGTCGATCGCCGACTTGCGCACCACCCCGTGCCCGGCCAGCGCCCAGCGCCGCGCCACCTCGCCGTCATCGGTAAAATAGCTGCCGTTCAACGGCACTTCGATCAGTTCCTCACCGCGCCATAGCCGCCATTCCACCTGTCGTTTGCCGCTGGGCTGATACACCAGAATGCTGTGCCGAACCAGATCGGCCGGCGTTTGTGGCGCGCCATGCCGCCGCAGGTAATCCGGGCTGGCGCAGATCAGCCGCCGGTGCTGCGGCAAAATGGGCAGCGCCACCAGCGAAGAGTCGGCCAACGGCCCGAAACGGAGCGCCACATCCACCGGTTCGCGAAACAGATCGGCCTGCCGATCGTTGATCAGGAGCTGCAGCTGAATATGCGGGTGCTGCAGGCGGAACTCATCCAGCCAGCAGAGCAGCAAATTGCGGCCAAAATCCGACGGCGCGGAAATCTGCAGCACCCCGGATAGCCCCTGATGCTTCTCGCGGATCGCCTGCTCTCCTTCGGCCAACGCGCCCAGCGCCAGGCGCGCGCTGTCGAGATAGCGAGCCCCCTCCTCCGTCAACCTCAGACTGCGGGTAGAACGCACCAGCAGCCGCGCGCCCAGCTGCTGCTCCAGCCTTTTCACCGCAATGCTGGCCGCCGCCGGCGTCATGTCCAGCGCGCGCGCCGCGGCGGAAAAACTGCCGCCATCCACCGTGCGGACAAACACCTCGAGATCGACAAATGAGGTCATGTATTTCCCCTCTTTTTAGCCCAATCAATTATTAATATTAATTTACAAGTGTTTGCTATTAGGCGGGCTTTTTTCCTCATTTTCAATCAGGAAAGATAGATCCCGTTGAAACTTACCTAAAAAGAGGCCTTAACATGACGATTCCCGACTCCCCCCTGAAACGACAAAAGCTGGTGATCCTGGGCGGCACCAGCGGCATTGGCGCCGCGGTGGCCTACGCGGCGGCGGCGCGCGGCGCTGAAGTGGTGCTGGCTTCACGTCGCCTTCCCCACGCCGGGGAGAAAAACGACGCGCTGCATCTGATGCAGGCCGACCTGACCGATGAAGCATCACTGCATGCGCTGTTTGCCGCCGTCGGCGCTTTCGACCATCTGGTGATCACCGCCGGGCCGTTGGTGGACGCGAAACCGCTGGCGGAGACTGCCTTTGAGCAGGCGCAGGCCGACTTCAACGTCAAATTCTGGGGCAGCTTGCGCGCGGTGCAGGCGGCGCTGCCGACGCTGGCGCCGCAGGGCTCCATCACCCTGACCTCCGGCCAACTGTCGCGTAAATACCTTGGCGGTCAGTTGATCAAAACCGGCATCAACGCCGCGCTGGAAGCGGTCGGCAAACAGTTGGCGAAGGAGCTGGCGCCGCGGCGGGTGAACGTGGTCAGCCCCGGCATCACCGCCACCGAAGCCTACGACGGCATGAGCGCCGCGCAGCGTCAGGCGCTGTTCGAGCGCGTAAGCGGCAGCCTGCCGGTCGGCCGGATCGGCCAGGCGGCCGACGTCGCGGCGGGTTACCTGCTGGCGATGGAGAACGGTTTCGTCACCGGCAGCGTGATCGACATCGACGGCGGCGGCCTGCTGTAACGGCGGCTAGAGCGCCGTCACGCCCTGTGCGGCGGCCTGCTGCTCCAGCACGGTGATAATCTGGTAAGCCGAGCGCGGCACCAGGCTGAAATCGCCGATCAGCAGGCGGTCGCTGACCGCCTCATCCAGCATCGCTCGGGCGCCGGCGCGCAGGATGTCCACCTGTTCCGGCGGCGTGCCGGCTGCGGTGATCAGCGGCAAACCGGGCACCGCCGCCGTGCGGCCGATGATTTTCAGTCCCTCCAGCGCCTGTGGCTGCGCGCGGCGCAGCAGTTCCATGCTGATGGAATCGATGGCGGCGATATCCGCCTGCCCGCTGCGGATCAGCTTCAGCGACTGATAATGCGCGCCGGAGGCGATAGCCGCACCGAAGAATTTCCCGTCCTGCGCCAGCGGCGCGATCAGCGCGCGCAAGCCGTTGTAGCCGGACTGGGAATCGGTGCTGTTATACGTCACCGTCCGGCCGCGAAAATCCGCCAGCCGTTCGCCGGGGTCGCCTGCGCGCACCACCAGCCAGCTGCGGTAATTTGGCCCGTCGCACCCTTCCACCCGATAATGATAGGTTCCGATCAGCTGCACCTGCGGCAGGCTGCTGACCAACGGATAACCGCAGGTTTGGCTGAGCAAGAGATCCTCGCGCCGCCAATGCTGCGCCAGATCGTCCGGCCAGCTAAGCCGTTCCGGCGCCGCCGGCAACCCCAGCCGCAGCAGCTTGCCGCGCAAGACCTGCCAGAAGGATTCGGCCTGCTCCCGGCCAACGCCGTACATCGGTAGAGACACCTGCATCATTTCCCCCTTACCCCGCCGGAGTGGTCGCCAGCGTCTGCTGGCGCCAGGCGGTGAGATAACGCACCCAACGTTCGAACAGCATATCGGTGATAATAGCCAACAACGCCACGACCGCCGCGCCCTGGATCACATAGGCGGTGTTAAACCCGCTCAGGCCGATGATGATCGGCGAGCCGAGCGTCTTGGTGCCGACGGTGGAAGCGATGGCCGCCGTACCGATGTTAATGATCACCGACGTGCGGATCCCGGCGACAATCACCGGCGCCGCCAGCGGCAGTTCAACCCGCCACAGAATTTGCCAGGCGCTCATCCCCACGCCGCGGGCGATCTCGCGCGTGGCGGGCGGTACCGATTCGATGCCCGCCAGCGTGCCCTGCAGGATCGGCAGCAGGCCGTACAGCACCAACGCAATGATCGCCGGCTGCTCGCTGAAGCCCATCACCGGCACCGCTACCGCCAGCACCGCCACCGGCGGGAAGGTCTGCCCCACCGCCACTACCGTTTCCACCAGCGAACGAAACTCCCGGCCGCTGCGTCGGGTCACAGCGACGCCCGCCGCCACGCCGATTACCACCGCGATCAGGCTGGAGATCGCCACCAGCGACAGGTGCGCCCCCACCAGCGCGATAAAGCTGTCCTGCTGATAAATGGGCCGCTCCAAATCAGGGAACCAGGCGGCGAACAGGCCGCGCAGATGATCCATGCCGAACACCAGCGCCAACAGCAGCGCCAGCGTCCAGGGCAACGGATCGCGCAGCAGGCGCCCGATGCGCCCGCTCATGACAGCGCCTGCCCGGCGATCAGATCGTTGAAATGCAACACCCCCAACGCTTCGCCCCGTTCATCCACCACCGGCAGGCAGTCGCTGCCGCGCGCCACAAACACCGACAGCGCCTCGCGCAGGCTCATGGCGGCGGCGATCGGCTCGCCCCCAGCGACGCCGGGCCGCACCCGCTCCGCCACCGTACCCAGCGACAGCAGCTTGATGCCGCGATCGCTGCGCCCGAAGAAATCGCGCACGAAGTCGTTGGCCGGGGCGGTCAACAGCGCCAGCGGCGTGCCCTGTTGCACCACGCGCCCCTGATCGAGCAGCACCAGGCGATCCGCCAGGCCCAGCGCCTCGTCGATATCGTGCGTCACCAGCACGATGGTGCGGCCGGAGAGCTGATGAATGCGGGCGATCTCCGCCTGCAGCGCCGCGCGGGTGACCGGATCCAACGCGCCGAACGGTTCGTCCATCAGCAACACCTCGGGATCGGCGGCCAGCGCGCGCGCCACCCCCACCCGCTGCTGTTGCCCGCCGGACAGCTGGTGCGGATAGCGACGGCGAAACAGATCCGGCTCCAGGTGCAGCAGCTCCAGCAACTCGGTAACCCGATCGCGGATGCGCGCGCGCGGCCATTTCAGCAGCTGCGGCACGGTGGCGATGTTCTCCTCCACCGTCCAATGTGGAAACAGGCCGATCGATTGGATCGCATAGCCCATGCGCCGCCGCAGATCCTGCGGTTTAAACGACTGGATCTCTTCGCCGGCAAAGAGGATCTTGCCCCGATCGTGTTCGATCAGGCGATTGATCATTTTTAACGTCGTGGACTTGCCAGAACCCGAGGTGCCGATCAACACGGTGAATTCGCCCTCGGCGATGTGCAGCGTGAGATCGTCGACCGCCGGCTTGCCCTGAAAAATTTTGCTGACTTGCTCAAAGTGAATCATCGGCGCGATACGTCCAGGATTGAAACCCAAAATTTAAACAGCGAATCGACTATGACCGCCATCATGACCACCGGGATCACCCCCAGCAGAACCAGATCCAGCGCGCTGCTGAGCAGCCCCTGGAACACGATGGCGCCAAAGCCGCCGGCGCCGATCAGCGCCGCCACCACCGCCATGCCGACGGTTTGCACCGCCAGGATGCGCACGCCGGTCAGGAACAGCGGCAGCGCCAGCGGCAGCTGCACGCGCAGGAAGATCTGCCCGCGCGTCAGCCCCATGCCGGTGGCAGATTCGATCACCCCGGCCGGCACGCTTTGCAACCCCGCCACCACGCTGCGCACCAGCGGCAACAGCGCGTACAGCACCAGCGCCACGATCGCCGGCGCCATGCCGATGCCGCTGACGCCGTGCTCCGCCAGCCAGGGCACCGCCGTCGCCAGCCCCGCCAGCGGCGCGATCAGCAGGCCGAACAGCGCGATGGACGGCACGGTCTGGATAATGTTCAGCGCGGAGAAAATCGGCCGCTGCCAGCGTTCGGAGCGAAAACACAGCACCCCGAGCGGCACGCCGATCGCCAGCGCCGGCGCCATCGTCGCCAGCAGAATGGTCAGGTGCTGCAGCAGCGCAGCGTCAAACACCTCCTGACGATTGTGGTACTCCTTCAGCAGCGACAGCTGATCGAGCTGATGCCCGAACAGCAGCAGCGCCGGCGGCACCAGCACCAGCGCGTTGCCCAGCATGCGCCACAGGTGCGACGCGGTGAGGCGCGCCATGGCGTCGGCAGCGATCAGCAGGCTCAGCGCCATCGTCAGCCAGCACCCGCTGCCCCAGGAGGTGCGCGCCAGGCGCGACCCCTCCTGCGCCAGGTGCCCGGCGGCCTGCCCGCTGATCCAAAAGGCCAGCGTCAACACCCCGCAGGCGGCCAGCGCCGCCAGCAGCGCCCGCCCCCGCGTCGGCGGCAACAGGCTGAGGCTCGCCAACGCCGCCAGCGGCAACAGCAGCCACAGCGCCGGGCCGTGCAGCAGGGAGAACAAGGAGAGACTTTTGCCCGACAACAGGCGATTGGGGGCATAACTGAGGAACGGCAGGCCGAACGCGGCCAGCAGCAACAGCATGAACAGCGTCAACAAGACGCGATGTTTTACGGCGATAGTCAAAGAAACGCTCCGGCTCCCTCGGTTAACCCCCTCTCCCGACGGCAGAGGGGGCACCTCGGCATTATCCCTTAACAAACCCTTTCTCTTTCAGGTAAGCGGCCGCCACCTGTTTGGCGTCCTGGCCTTCCACGGCGATCTGGGCGTTGAGTTTTTGCAGCGTCGGCCCGTCCAGCGAGGCGAACACCGGCTTCAGCAGCTCAGGTAGATTGGCGTGCGCTTTCAGCGCCGCTTCGCGCACGATCGGCGCCGGCGCGTAGATCGGCTGTACCCCTTTCGGGTCCGCCAAGGTCTGCAACCCCAGCGCCGCTACCGGGCCATCGGTGCCGTAGGCCATCGCCGCGTTGACGCCGGAGGTCTGCTCCGCCGCCGCCTTGATGGTCACCGCCGTATCACCGCCGGCCAGGGACAGCAGCTGATCCTGATTCAGTTTGAAACCGTAGGCACTCTGGAACGCCGGCAGCGCATCCGGCCGTTCGATAAATTCCGCCGAGGCCGCCAGCTTGAACTTGCCGCCACCGTTGATCCACTTGCCGAGATCCGACAGCGTTTTCAGATGATTGGCCTCCGCCACGTCCTGGCGAATAGCGATGGTCCAGGTGTTGTTGGCCGGCGCCGCGTCCAGCCAGACGATTTTGTTTTTGTCGTAGTCGAGCTGTTTCACTTTCTCGAAGCCGGCCTGGGCGTTCTTCCACGCCGGATCTTTCTCATCGGAGAAGAAAAACGCGCCGTTGCCGGTGTACTCCGGGTAGATGTCGATCTCACCGGAGGTGATGGCGCCGCGCAGCACCTTGGTGGTGCCGAGCTGCAGCTTGTTGGTGGTCTTGATGCCGTTGGCTTCCAGCACCTGCACGATGATGTTGCCGAGCAGCGAACCTTCGGTATCGATCTTGGAGCCGACGCGCACCGAGTCGGCCGCCTGCGCCAGGCCGCCGGTGGCCAGCAGAGCCAGCGCGACGGCAAAGGAACGTCCGCGTGATAAGGTGATTGCCATACTTTTCCTCTGGTTATATGTTTTCCGGCTCATGGGCCAGTTAGGTTGGAAAATCCTGAGAAACGCGCTTCCAGCGCGCAATAAATTTTTCCGTCGGCAGGGCATCGCCTTCCCCCTGCGGTTCATCGGCGTGCAACGGATGCACGCCAACGTCGATCGGCGTCAGGGCGTAATCGCGCAGCCACTCGCCGTAGCCTTGCGTGACAAATCCCTGACTGCGCCGCTGATACGCCTCGCGCTCCGCCAGATAGACGTCGCGTAAACCATACCAGGGCAGGCCGGGCAGATCGTGATGCACTAAATGGTAGTTCAAATTGAGAAACAACAGCCGCCACGGCCAGCCCGCCTCATTAATAATAGAACGTGCCTGCGGTGCGTCCACGGCGCGATGCTCAAAAAACGATCTCACCTTGGTCAGCGCCAACGCCGGATAGCTGATGGCCAACAGGTAAAACGCCGTGCCGATACCCTGCATCTGCAACCAGTGCAGCAGTACCACCAACAGCGACAGGTGCGCTAACCACCTCGCCCAGGCGCGCCACTCCCCTCCGGCGAGCGCTTTCACCGCCCCGGCCAGGGTCGCGGCAATATCCAGCGCCGGGCCGAGGAGCACCCGGCCGATCAGCGTATTGCGCACCGCGGCCAGCAGCGGCAACAGGCGGGGATAACGCCGCCACTGCGCGGCGCTGAAGTAGTAGCTTTCGGGATCTTCGTGCGGATCGGTCAGGTGGTCGTTGCGGTGGTGGCGCAGATGCGAATCGCGATACAGCCCGTAGGGATACCACACCGCCAGCGGCAACAGGCCGAACAGCTGATTGACGCGCGGCCAGCGCGTCGGGTGGCCGTGGATCAGCTCGTGTTGCAACGACAGGTACCAGGTGGTCAGGAGGATCAGCAGCGGTGCGCCAAGCCACGGGCCCAGCGCCTGCCAAGAATACGCCACGCCGAACCAGCCGCCGTACACCGCCGCCATGATCCCCCAGGTGGGCAGCTCCAGCCGCCAATGCCGGCGCCGATAAAGCTGCCTGATTCGTTCGCGCTGTTCGGGGTGCAAATAGTGGGCGTGGGACATGCTGCGGCTCGCGGTAAGAGATTTTCTCTCAGTATCCGTGAGCCGTTGCGGCGTTCAAAATAACGAAAATGGCAAAGCTAAGTGAAAATTCAGCGGGTTGCGTACGCGGCATGCGGCTCACACGCCACCGGGAAATTCACCGAGTTGGCGATAAAGCACAGGTGATGCGCCTTCTCGTGAAGCTGTTGCGCCAGCTGCAGATCGTCGCCATCGCGCACCGTGACCTGCGGCCGCAGCGTCACCGAGGTGAAAAAGCCGCCGCGCGCGGCGTCTTCGCGCATCACGCCCACGGCATCGTCCTGATAGGCCAGCACCGAAATCCCCGAGGTGGCGCACAGATGCAGGTACCATAATTTGTGGCAAGCGCTGAGCGATGCTACCAGCAAATCCTCCGGATTCCAGCGCGTCGCGTCACCGCGGAAGGCCGGATCGGCTGAGCCGGCGATATCTGCCTTGCCCACGGCGCCGATCAGGTGATCACGTCCATAAGCGCGATAATCTTCCGTGCCTGCGCCCAGATTCCCCTGCCAGGTCACCGAGACCTGATAATGATGCTCGCCTTTCATGTCTTTTGCTCCCGTTGGCCGGCCAATGAAAAATTGTCTGGGTGCATGCCCGGAGAACACTATTGGCGGAAAAGCGTGAATACGCAAACGGCGAAACGAGAAAAAACGGGCCGCGCAGGCGGCCCGTCGGTCACATCCCTTCAGGGAACGAAATCGAGCACCACGGCGTTGAACAACGCGTATTCAGTGGCGCTGGCCATCGGCGGAAACTGCGCGCGCTGCACCGCCGCGTTGGCCGCCGCGCACAGCGGCGCATCGCCTCTTACGATCTTGCTGCTCGCCAGTTTCCCGTCCGGCCGCAGACGGATGCTGATGGTGCAGCGTTGGCCGCGCGCGTGTTCCGGCAAACGCAGCTCGCGGCTCACCGCGTTATGCACCCGCACCGGATAGCTGAGCGGCATCGCAGTCTGCGCCTCGGCCTGCGGCCCCGGCAACGGGGTGCCGGCCTGATGGCCGGCCCCCGCGCCGCAGCCGCTCAACAACAACAGCGCCAACAGGCTTAGTGTCTTTTTCATTCCCGATGTCCTTATTGGGGATTAATCTTTATCGAGCGCCCTTACTGCGCCGCTGGGTAAGCCTCACCGTCATCCGCGTAACGCTGCAGGCGCTCGCGCCACCACTTGGCCGCCAGGCCGCTGGCGCTTTCACGCCAGCCGAAATAGGCAGCGTCGCTGCAGCGCTCAGATTCAACGCGTTTCGCCACCAGTTCGCCGCTGTTCAGGTAAGGTTCTGCCAGAGAGCGCGGCAGATAGCCACAGCCCAGCCCGGCCAACTGCGCCTGCAGTTTGGCGTCAAAGCCGAAGACCGTCAGCGTATCCTGTTCTTCCAGCAGGTTCAGGCTCTGCGGCGCGTTGACGCGCGAGGTATCGCGCACCACCACCGCCCGGTGCTGACGGATCTCATCCTTCGGCAACGGTTCCGGCAGCGCCGCCAGCGGATGCTGCGGCGCGACGGCGAACACGTAATCCAGCTGCCCCAGGCGGCTGAACGCATAGCCCACCCGCGACGGCGGCTCGCAAATGGCGCCGATGATAATGTCGGCGCAGCCGTAAACCAGCGACTCCCAGGAACCGGCCAGCACCTCGTGGCTGAAACGCAGCCGGGTATGGTGATGCTGCCGATAGAACTCGTCGATCAGCGGCAACAGGCGGGCAAACGGGAAGGAGGCGTCGATCCCGAGCGTGATCTCGCTTTCCCAGCCGTTCTCCACGTAGCGCGCCTGCTGTTCCAGATCCTGCGCCGCGCGCAGCAGCACCCGCCCTTTTTCCAGCATCAGCTTGCCGGTATCGGTGAACTTCGCCCGATGGCCGGAGCGATCGAGCAGGGTGATGTCGAGATCGTTCTCGAGCTTTTGCACCATATAGCTCAGTGCCGAAGGGGTTTTAAACAGTGCGGCGGCCGCGGCGGCGAAAGATCCGTGCCGGTCCAGCGCGTCCAAAATCAGCAGCGCTTCCAGGTTTAATCTCATGCTTTCTCCCGTGTATAAAAAAACTCAACAAGTCGGCAAAAATTCTGCGGTATCTTTGAAATCGCCCTCTGCCTACCATGGGTTTTATCGGCGTTACACTCATCAGATGTTCAACCGAAATATCACTGGGAAGGTAAATTATGTCCAAGTTTCAACTGCTTGATAAAGACAATTCCGCACTGATTTTTATCGATCATCAACCACAAATGGCCTTCGGCGTGGCTAATATTGATCGTCAGCAACTGAAAAACAACGTTGTTGGTTTGGCGAAGGCAGGCAAAATTTTCAACGTCCCCACCCTTTTCACCTCGGTCGAAACCGAAAGCTTCAGCGGCTATATCTGGCCGGAACTGCTGGCGGTACACCCTGAAATCACCCCGATTGAACGTACCTCGATGAACTCCTGGGAAGACGCGGCCTTCGTTAAAGCCGTGGAAGCCACCGGCCGCAAAAAGCTGGTGATCTCCGCGCTATGGACCGAAGTTTGTTTGACCTTCCCGGCGCTGATGGCGCTGGAAGCCGGCTATGAAGTGTACGTGGTGACCGACACCTCCGGCGGCACCTCCGTCGATGCGCACGAACGCTCGATCGATCGCATGGTGCAGGCCGGCGCCGTACCGGTGACCTGGCAACAGGTGCTGCTGGAGTACCAACGCGACTGGGCACGCAAAGACACCTACGACGCGGTGATGGCGCTGGTGCGCGAACACAGCGGCGCGTACGGCATGGGCGTCGACTACGCTTACACTATGGTGCACCACGCACCGGCCCGCACGGTGAAATAATTCCCCCTGCCCCGGCCCCGCGCCGGGGTATTTTCAGGAGTCGGTTTTATGGCCCATCCGCAGCATGTCACGCTGGTGATCACCCACCGTTTGGCGCCGGGGAACGAGCAGGCCTATGAGGCCTGGCTGAACCGCATCATGCCGGACGCCGCGGGCTTCACCGGCCATCTGGGCGTCAACGTCATCCGCCCATCCGACAGCGAACAGGCCTATACGGTGCTGGTCCGCTTCGACAATGTCGACAATCTCTACCGCTGGCTCAACTCGCCGCTGCGCAAGCAATACATCGAAGAAGTCACTCCGTTGTTGCTGGAGAACGACCATATCGAGATCCGCCCCGGCGCGGAGTTCTGGTTTACCCCACCCAACCCCAACGTGCGCCAGCCGCCCCAGTGGAAGCAGTTCATCATCACCCTGCTGGTGATCTTCCCTTCCACCAATCTGGTGCCCTGGTTTTGGGGGCTGGCGCTGCCGCAGCTGGACGGCACGCTGCTCGGCCATTTTCTCAATGACGCCACCGTGGTCGCCCTGGTGGTGTACCTGTGGATGCCCATCGTGACTCGCGTCTTTCATCAATGGCTGATCCGCCGCTAGGCGGTTCGCCGGGAGAATGTTATGAACCACCACGCTTCATTGATCATCACCAACGGAAAGTTTCACACCGTCGATCGCCAAAATCCTACCGCACAGGCGGTCGCCATCCGCGACGGCAAGTTTCTGGCGGTCGGCAGCGAAGGCGAAGTCATGCAGCACGCCGGGCCGGAAACCCAGGTGATCGATCTGCACGGCCACACCGCCATTCCGGGCCTGAACGACTCGCACCTGCACCTGATCCGCGGCGGCCTGAACTACAACCTGGAGCTGCGCTGGGAAGGCGTGCCTTCGCTGGCCGACGCGCTGCGCATGTTGAAAGAGCAGGCGCTGCGCACGCCGAGCCCGCAATGGGTGCGGGTGGTCGGCGGCTGGACCGAATTCCAGTTTGCCGAACGCCGCATGCCAACGCTGGACGAAATCAACCAGGCGGCGCCGGACACGCCGGTATTTATTCTGCATCTCTACGATCGCGCGCTGCTCAACCGCGCGGCGCTGAAGGTAGTCGGCTACACCAAAGACACGCCGAACCCACCGGGCGGCGAGATCCAGCGCGACGCCAACGGCAACCCGACCGGCATGCTGATCGCCAAACCCAACGCCATGATCCTGTACGCCACGCTGGCGAAAGGGCCGAAGCTGCCGCTGGAACAGCAGGTCAACTCCACCCGCCAGTTCATGCGTGAGCTGAACCGCCTCGGCCTCACCAGCGCCATCGACGCCGGCGGCGGTTTCCAGAACTACCCGGAGGATTATCAGGTGATCGCCGAGCTGCACGAGAAAAAGCAGCTGACCATCCGCATCGCCTATAACCTGTTCACCCAGCGGCCGAAGCAGGAACTGGAAGACTTCGAGCTGTGGACTGATATGCTCAAGCCAGGCCAGGGCACCGATTTCTATCGCCACAACGGCGCCGGCGAGATGCTGGTGTTTTCCGCCGCCGACTTCGAAGACTTCCTGCAGCCGCGCCCGGATCTGCCGCCGGGCACCGAAGACGAGCTGGAGCGGGTGGTGCGCCATTTGGTCGAGCACCGCTGGCCGTTCCGCCTGCACGCCACCTATGACGAGTCCATCAGCCGCATGCTGGACGTGTTCGAGAAGGTGAACCGCGACATTCCGTTCAACGGGCTGCACTGGCTATTCGACCACGCCGAAACCATTACCGAACGCAATATCGAACGGGTCAAGGCGCTGGGCGGCGGCATTGCGGTGCAGCATCGCATGGCGTTCCAGGGCGAATATTTCGCCGATCGCTACGGCATCGAAGCCACCAAACATACGCCGCCGGTAGCGAAAATGCTGGCGGCTGAGCTGCCGGTCGGGCTGGGCACCGACGCCACCCGCGTCGCCAGCTACAACCCGTGGACGGCGCTGTACTGGCTGGTCTCCGGCCGCACCGTCGGCGGCATGGCGATGTACGACGACAGCGCCCGTCTGGATCGCGAAACGGCGCTGATGCTGTGGACGCAAGGGAGCGCCTGGTTCTCCACCGAACAGGGCAAGAAAGGCCAGATCAAGGTCGGTCAGTTGGCGGATATGGCGGTGCTGTCGCAGGACTATTTCAGCGTGCCGGAAGAGCAGATCAAAGGCATCGAGTCGGTGATGACGGTGGTGGATGGCAAAGTGGTCTACGCCGCTGGCAGCTTCTCGCCGCTGGCGCCACCGCCGCTGCCGGTGCTGCCGGAGTGGTCACCGGTCACCCAAGTGCCGGGCCACTACCGCTCCGCGCCGCCGTCGGCGGCAGCTCGCGTCGGGGTCGTGAGCCAGGCGCACCAATGCTGCGGCCCGTGCGGCGTACACGCGCATCAGCATGACATTGCGCGCCGCTCCAGCATCCCGGTGTCGGACGAGAATGCCTTCTGGGGCGCGTTCGGCTGTTCGTGCTTCTCGTTCTAAGTTGCCAGCCCAGCAACTTATTACGTAACTAGCTTAATAAGATACTAAGTTAGTAAAGTAGCAAAATTAATGGCGCTGTCCGCGGAGAGCGCCATTTTATTGTCAATCGCGGTTGATCTCCAGCCAGCACCGCTGCTCGGCGGAGGCGGCTATCGCATCAAGCACGCAAGACACCTTCCAGCCTTCTTCAAAGTCCGGCCACATGCGATCGCCCGCGGCGATGCCGTTGACCAGATCGCGGATCTCCACCGTCTTCTGATCGTTAAAACCAATGCCGTGCCCGGCGCTGATGCAAAACGCTGCATAGTCCGGGTGCTTCGGCCCCACCAGCAGCGTCTTGAACCCCTGCCGCTCCACCGGTTCATCGTGCCGATACAGCTTCAGCTCCGCCATCCGTTCCTGGGTATAGCTCAGCGTGCCTTTAGTGCCGGTGACCACATAGGTCAGCCCCATCTTGCGCCCGCAGGCGATGCGCGACGTTTCGATCGTGCCCATCGCCCCGCCGGCGAAACGCAGCAGTGCACTGGCCTGATCTTCGTTTTCCACCGGCAGCAGGCGCGCCGGGTCTTTCGGGTCCGGGCGCTGCTTGATCACGGTCTGCATATCGCCAGAGACCGCCACGATATCGCCCACCAGGTAGTGCGCCATGTTGACGATGTGCGCCGCCAGATCCCCCAACGCGCCCAGCCCGGCGCTGGCGCGGCGGCAGTGCCAGTCGATCGGCGTGCGCGGGTCGGCCAGATAATCCTCATTGTGGGTGCCGTAAAAATGCACCACCTCGCCGATTTCGCCGTTGGCGATGATCTCGCGCGCCAGCTGGCTGGTCGGGTTCTTCATGTAGTTGAAACCCACCAGCGTTTTCACCCCCTTGGCGCGGGCGGCCTGCACCATCTCCGCCGCGTCGGCGGCGTCCAGCGCCAGCGGTTTTTCCGAATACACGTGCTTGCCGTGGTGGATCGCCGCCAGCGCCATCTCTTTGTGTAAGAAGTTGGGGGCGCAGATATCCACCACGTCGATCGCCGGATCGGCCACCAGCTGCCGCCAGTCGCCGGTCGAACGCGCAAAGCCGAATTCGGCCGCGCGCTGCGCCGCCAGCTCGGGCGTCACCTCCGCCAGCATCTCCAGCACCAGATCCCCTTTAAGGGGAAAGACCGTGGGGGCCTGCGCATAGGCGATAGCGTGACAACGCCCGATATAGCCGGTGCCGATTAACCCAACGCGTACCTGTTTCATCATTTTCTCCCGTGACCGAAATTCTGTGTAGAACCAGGCGCGGCTCAATGAAACGCGCCGATTGATAACGGGTTTATATGGAATATAAATTTCAATAACAAGCACGCGGGAAAATAAAGTTCATATTCGTGATGCCGTTCATGAAACGTTGACGGGATGATACAATGAGGAAAGCCCGGACGCGGCTGGTCATATCCGGACGGGATAAAATGAACCATTTATTTCATATTACGGCAAACCGTTGGCACCGTGTTGCACGTAGCCAGGGCGTTGCAGCAGGCGCTGCTGATAGGCCGCCAGCGCCGCATAATTCGGCCGCTCGAACGGCGTCATCAGCCAGCGGTTCAGCGACAGCCCCAGCACCACGTCCGCCAGCGTGAAGGTAGCGCCGGCGGCATAAGGGCCGTGCTGCGCCAAATGCCTGTCCAGCAGCCCCATCAGCCGATTCCACTCGCGTTCGGCGGCGGCCAGGCTGGCGGCATCCTGATAATCCGCATGCCCACGTACCCGCGACATGAACACATAGCGCCAGGCGCCGTTCAGATCGGTGGCCTGCCAGTCCATCCACATCTCCACCGCCGCGCGCGCGCCGGGTTCCTGCGGCAGCAGATCGCGGCGCCCTTCCCGCCCCACCAGATAGCGGCAAATGGTGTTCGACTCCCACAGCACCCGCTCGCCGTCAATCAGCACCGGCACCAGGCCGTTGGGATTCAGCGCCAGAAACGCCGGCTCCTGCGTGGAGCGAAAGCCGCTGCCCCAGTCTTCCCGTTCCAGCGTCAGCCCCAGCTCCTGACAGGTCCATAACACTTTGCGCACGTTGATTGATGAAGCCTTGCCCAAGACTCTCAGCATCGGTTTTCCTCTTATCTATTCTTTCCAGAAAGGTTTACATCCTTCACGCAGCGCTTCTGCACGCGACAAACCAATATCGATCAGCCGCGCATCGTCCAGCAATAATAATTCTTTTCGCGTCCTGTAGCGTTGCAGATACAGACGCCAGCGTGACCCACCGAATGAGCGCCGCCGCGGCGCGCCAGTAAACAGAGCCATCTTGTTATTCTCCCTGATGTTTTCGCGTTGCAGTCATCATGCTCGCCGAGAGAAAAACAATACAGATTCACGCTGGCGCTATTTTTTTCATACAGCTGCACCAAAAAACCCACTGAATGGTTTACTTTGAAAGCATCTGTACCGGTTTTTTAATTCTTACCGCCGATGAGAGGCCTCTGTATGACACGCTACGCCACGCTGGCCGCCATTCTCAGCCAACGCATTCAGCAAGGGTTGTATCCGGCCGGCCATCGCCTGCCTTCGGTGCGCGCATTGAGCCAGGAGCACGGCGTCAGCATCAGCACGGTGCAGCAAGCCTACCGGCTGCTCGAGGAACAGCGCCTGGTGGAAGCGCGGCCGAAGTCGGGCTACTTCGTGCATACGCGGCGCGCGCAGGCCGAGCTGCCCGCTATGACGGCGCCGGTGCAGCGGCCGGTGGACATTTCGCAATGGGAGCAGGTGCTGGAGCTGGTGCGCAACCGGCCGCGCGAAGGCCTGATCCAACTGGGGCGCGGCATGCCGGACGTCGCCGAGCCGACGATGAAACCGCTGATTGTCGCCCTGCGCAACGCCGCCCGCCACGGCGACCTGCGCAGCCTTTATTACGACAGCATTCAGGGCGTGACCGCGCTGCGTGAACAGGTCGCTCGTCTGCTGCTGGATTCCGGCTGCCATATCGGTGCCGATCAGTTGCTGATCACCACCGGTTGCCAGGAAGCGATCTCCGCCGGGCTGCGCGCCGTTTGCCAACCCGGCGACATCGTGGCGGTCGATTCCCCCTGCTTCCACGGCACCATGCAAACGCTGAAGGGATTGGGCATCAAAGCGCTGGAAATCCCCACCGATCCGCTCACCGGCGTCAGCCTGGCCGCGCTGGAGATGGCCCTTGAACAGTGGCCGATCAAGGCCATTCTGCTGACGCCCAACTGCAACAACCCGCTGGGCTACATCATGCCCGACGCCCATAAACAGCGGCTGCTGACGCTGGCGCAACGCCACGATGCGGCGATCATCGAGGATGACGTTTACGGCGACATCGCCTATCACTACCCGCGGCCGCGCACCATCAAGTCGTTCGACGACGACGGCCGCGTGCTGCTGTGTAGCTCGTTTTCCAAAACGCTGGCGCCGGGGCTGCGCGTGGGCTGGATCGCGCCCGGCCGCTATCTGGAGCGGGTGCTACACATGAAGTTCATCGGCTCCGGCGCCACCGCCACCCAGCCGCAGCTGGCGATCGCCGAATTTATCCGCAGCGGGCACTATCTGCAGCACCTGCGGCGCATGCGCGCCCGCTATCAACAAAACCGCGATCGCATGACCGATCTGATCCTGAAACACTTCCCGGTCGGCACCCGCGTCAGCCGGCCGCGCGGCGGTTTTATGCTGTGGATCGAATTGGACGAGGCGTTCGATACCCTGCGGCTAAACCGCCATCTCGAGCAGCAAGGCGTACAAATCGCCGTCGGCAGCATTTTTTCCGCCGCCGGCAAGTACCGCAACTGTCTGCGCATCAACTATGCGCCGACGCTGACGACGGAGATCGAACAGGCGGTACAACGGGTCGGCGCCACCATCCAGGCGCTGATGCCAACCGACAGTTTGGCGCAATCGGATTAAATCTTGACGCGATCGGATTATCGGCGCACGGACAGGCTGTTTTAGAGTAATGCCTTCTCTTACCACTGGCAGGCAACAACCATGAGCAGCGATCAAATTCCGGTTTCCAACGCGTTGGCGGTGCGCCTCGCGGCGCAAGGCGTCGATCTCGAACGGGTCGGTCAGTTAGCCGGCTTGCCCGCCGGGCTGCTCAGCGAGCGGCGCGTAAAAGTGCGGTTGACCACCCACCAGTTCTTCGCCGTCTGGCGCGCCCTCGCCCAACTGAGCGACGATCCCGCCTTTGGTCTGCGGCTGGGCGGCGACGTCGCGCCGGAGCATTACGATATCGCGTCAGTCGCCGCACTGCACTCCGCCACGATGGGCGAGGCCCTGCGTAAAGTCGCGCGCTACAAACGGTTGGTGTGCCCGGAAGAACTGATGCTGGAGGAAGATGGCGACAGCGTTCGGCTGCATACGCGTTGGACGATGATCGAGGACCATACGCCGGAATTGCTGATAGACACCATGTTCGCCTCTATCACCACCCTGTGCCGCCGTGGCACCGGTTTACCGCTGCAGCCCAAGGCGCTTGAGGTGACCCGCCGTCGCGATCCCCACTCACCGCTGCTGCGCCACTTCGGCTGCCCGGTGCGATTCGACGCGCCGCTGGACGTGCTGGTATTTGACCGTGCGCTGATGCAGCAGCCGCTCATCACCCACGACCAGGACATGCTGGCGCTGCTGCTGCCGGAGCTGGAGGCCGAGTTGGCCGAAGCGCGCGCCGAGCAAGACTTGCCCACACAGGTGATGACGATCCTCGGCCGCAGCATGCGCGGCCAGCGCCCCAGCGTCAACAGCGTGGCCGCGGAGCTCTATCTCAGCCCGCGCACGCTGCAGCGCCGTCTGCAACGGCACGGCTACAGCTACCAGCAGCTGCTGGACAAAACTCGCCATCGTACCGCCTGCCGCTTGTTGGCGGATACCGATCTCGAGCCGGGCGAAATCGCCTTTGTGCTGGGATTCGAAGAGCTGAACTCGTTCAGCCGCGCCTTTATTCAGTGGGAAGCGCTGACGCCCAGCCGCTGGCGCACTCAGCGTGCAGCCGACCATCGGGAGGACAGAGCATGAAAGTGATTATCTTCGGCGCCAGCGGCATGGTGGGCCAGGGCGCGCTGCGAGAATGCCTGCGCGATCCGCGGGTCAGCGAAGTGCTCAGCATCGGCCGGCGCCCGTTGGCGCAGAGCCACGCCAAACTGCGCCAGCTCTCCCTGCCCGACCTGCGTGACCTGTCGGCGCTGGAGCCGCAGCTCGCCGGCTACGACGCCTGTTTCTTCTGTCTGGGGATTTCGTCCGCCGGCCTGAGCGAAGCCGAGTATCGCTCGGTAACTTACGACCTGACGCTGGCCGCGGCTCGCCCGTTGGCGACGCTGAACCCGACGATGGTCTTCATCTACGTTTCCGGCGTCGGCACCGACAGCAGCGAACGCGGCCGCAGCATGTGGGCCAGGGTCAAGGGCGCCACCGAAAACGCGCTGCTGGCGCTGCCGTTCCACGCGGTGATGTTCCGCCCCGGCGCCATTGTGCCGCTGCACGGCATTCGCTCCAAAGTCCGTACATACGATCTGATTTATCGGCTGTTCAAACCGCTGTGGCTCGGCGCATTGCGGCTGTTTCCCTCGCAGGTGAGCAGCACCGAACGAATCGGGCTGGCGATGCTGGCGGTGGCGCGCCGGGAAACCGCCTTGCGCATCCTGGAGCCGCCGCAGATCAATCAACTGGCGACGCGCTGAAATACCGTCATCCACCGCGCCGCCGCCAATACGCCGCCACCCGGCGGCGCAGATGCTCGATGCCCTGCGGATGCTCAATAAACTGCGCCACCGGCATCATCCGCCAGCGCTGGCCTTCGTCGCCAAAGCGAATGGCGGCGATCTGCGCCGGGGCGATCTCGCCGGCCATAAACCAGGTCGGCGGGGAGCCGGGCAGAACGCCATCGTAGCGCCGCCGCCAGACAACCTGACATTCCGCGATCGTCACGCCGAACTCTTCCTGCGTTTCCCGCTGCACGCACTGCAGCGGCGTTTCGCCGTTTTCCCGCCCGCCGCCAGGCAGATCCCATTGACCGGGCCATGGAATGCCCGGCTTGTCGTCCCGTTGGTAAACCAGCAAGCGATCGTCGCACAGCAGCGCGATCTTGGCCCCGCCAAACGCCTCGTCCGTCATGATTTCTCCGCTCCCGGCCCATCGCCTTTGACCGAACATCATACTTCATCCCCGCGCGGCCTGGTGTATAGTGAAAATCCGTTTTCACAACAGGCGAACAATAACGATGAACTCTCCGTTTCTGGTGACTCCCCAATGGCTTGCGCAACATATCAACGATGAAAATCTGGTGGTGATCGACGTTCGGATGTCGCCGGTGGGGCTAACGCCGAAAAAGGACATGCTTGCCGAGTTCGAACGCGGCCATATCCCCGGCGCGGTCTATTTTGATATCGACGACGTGGCGGACAAAAACACCGCGCTGCCGCACATGCTGCCGACGGCGGCGGAGTTTGGCGCGGCGGTGGGCAAGCTGGGCATCAGCGAGCGCGATACCCTGGTGATTTACGACGAGGGTAACCAGTTCTCCGCGCCGCGCGGCTGGTGGACCTTCCGCAATTTCGGCGCCCAGCATGTTTACGTACTGGACGAAGGGCTGAACGGCTGGACCGCGCAAGGCCAAGCGCTGGCAACCGGCCCGGCGCAGCCTGAACCGCAGACGTTCAACGCCCGGTTCAACGCCGACGCGGTGGTGGATATGCGGCAAGTGGAACAGGCGTTAGGCACGCCGGTGCAAATTCTCGACGCGCGCGCCGCGCCGCGTTTCCATGCCGAAGCGCCGGAGCCGCGTCCCGGCCTGCACCGCGGCCACATTCCGGGCAGCATCAACATTCCGTACGGCGAGCTGCTGGAGAACGGCCGTTTCAAATCGCTGGAGGCACTGCGCCAAACCTTCAGCGACAAGGGGGTGGACATCGATGGCCCGATCATCACCAGCTGCGGCTCCGGCGTGACGGCGGCGGTGCTGGCGTTTGGCTTGTTGTCGCTCGGCGCGCCGCAGGTCAAGCTGTATGACGGTGCCTGGAGCGAATGGGGCCAGCTGAGCGGCAAGCAGCCAATCGCCCAAGATTAGGTTTCGATCCGCTCGACCACGATCTGCGCCAGCCGCTGCACGGCGGCCGAAGGCTGATCCTCGGCGCGGTGCAGCACCACGCCGAGTTGGCCAAGAGCGGGCAGCAGATCGGGGGCCAGCGGTGACAGGCCGGGCGGTAAGCCCGCCGCCGTGCGCACCGTGACGCCCAACCCGGCGCTCACCGCCGCCCAAACGCCATTCAGGCTGCGGCTGGTAAAGGCGATGCGCCAGGGAATACCGGCGCGATCCAGCGCCTGCGTCGCCGCGCTGCGCATCAGGCATGGCGCGTCGAACATCACCAACGGCAAGGGCTCATCCCCTTCTCGCCACGGCGCCAGCGCGAAGCCGGGCGACGCTATCCAGTGCAGCTGCCGCTGCCCCAGCGCCTGATGAAACGGCGTGCTCAAACCGCCATCCCACGCCAGCGACAGGTCCAGCTGGCCTTTCAGCACCCAGTCGATCAGCTCGGCATTGCGGGCGATGCGCGCCTCGATGCGCACCTTCGGATTGGCGCGCGCGAAGCTGCCCAACACCTGCGGCAGAAACGTCTCGCCGAAATCCTCCTGCAGCCCCAGCCGCACCGTGCCCTGCAGATCCAACCCGCGCACCGCGGCGGCGGCTTCGTCATTGAGCTCCAGCAGACGGCGCGCGTAGCCGAGCAGGGTTTCCCCCGCCTCGGTCATCACCATGCCGCGCCCAGCCTTGCGCAGGATCGGCGCGCCGACCTGCTGTTCCAGCTTTTTCAGGTGGGCGCTGACCGCCGACGTCGAACGCCCCAGCCGTTCAGCCGCCTTGGCGAAGCTGCCCAGCTCGACGCCGGTGACGAAGCTGCGCAAATCCTCGAGATCGAACGTTATTCGCCCCATGCTGACCATCCTGATTTTCTGAACCATCAATCAAAATAATACCGATTTTACTGATAAAGATGGCGTGTCACGCTCTCCGGGTCAATGTCTTTCCGGAGAATCCTTATGCTCGCGATGCAATACCGTTTCACCCTGCCCGCCGGTTCCGCCCCTCTGTCTGCCCCCTTTGACCACACTGCGCCGCGGGTTGACAGCCAAACTTGATATTGATAATCATTATCAACATTAAACATTCACTTGCGGCTCGCGGGATGCGGGCCGCTCTCCGGGGTCAACCGCCATGTCGTCATCACCGATCACACCTTACGCCACCACCTGCTGCATCGTGGGGGGCGGCCCCGCCGGGCTGATGCTCGGCTATCTGCTGGCGCGGGCGGGGATCGACGTGACGGTGCTGGAGAAGCACGCCGACTTCCTGCGCGATTTTCGCGGTGACACCATTCACCCATCGACGCTGGAAGTCATGCACCAACTGGGCCTGCTCGACGAACTGCTGACGTTGCCGCACCAGCGTGCGGAGTCTCTGCACGCCGAAGTCGCCGGGCGCGACATCAAGCTGGCGGATTTCACCCGCCTGCCGACGCGCTGCAAATTTATCGCCTTTATGCCGCAGTGGGAGTTCCTCAACTTTTTGGCCCAGCAGGCCGCCGCCTTCCCCAACTTCAGGCTGCTGACCTCAACGCAGGTTCACCAGCTGCTGTACGACCGCGGCCATGTGTGCGGCGTGCTGGCCGACACGCCGGAAGGCCCGATCCGCGTGCGCAGCCAGTTGGTGATCGGCACCGACGGCCGCAACTCGGTGGTGCGCGAACAGGCGGCGCTCAGCAGCCGATCCTTCGGCGCGCCGCGCGACGTATTGTGGATGAAGCTCAGCAAGCAGCCGGGCGATCCGGCCTGGTCGATGGGCCACACCGGGCCGAAACAGAACTTCATCATGATCGATCGCGGCGACTACTGGCAGTGCGGTTATTCGATCGACAAAGGCAGCTTCGATGCGATCCGCCGCAGCGGGCTGGAGAAATTTTTACTGCACCTCGCCGAGGTGGCGCCATTCCAGGACGATCGCCTGCAGGAGATCGTCGAGTGGGATCAGGTCAAACTGCTGAGCATTCGCATCGATCGTCTGGATCGCTGGGCCAAACCGGGGGTGCTGTGCATCGGCGACGCCGCGCACGCCATGTCGCCGATCGGCGGTGTGGGCGTCAACCTGGCGATTCAGGACGCGGTGGCCGCCGCCAACGCCCTGATCCCGCCGCTGCGCCAGCATCGGCTGCAGCTGAAGCATCTGCTGAGCGTGCAGCGCCGGCGCGAATTCCCCACTCGCGCCATCCAGTTTTTGCAGATCAAAATGAGCCAGCGCAAGCCGGGCGAACGCCGCGCGGCGGGCGGCTCGCGCTTGATCGCCCGCGTCGGCAACAGCCGCTGGCTGCCGCGCCTGTTCGGCCGCATCATCGGCCTGGGTTTTCGCCGTGAAACACCGCGGCATCTGTCCAACGAAACCTGCCCGCCGGAATAGCATTGGTGATTTTTTCATCGCGCCGTATAATGGTTAAATCGAACGATTTAATTAACTGGAGCGATTAAATGTACGCACTCACCGCGAACGAGGCCAAAACCCAATTCGGCGATTTGCTGCTCAAGGCGCAGCGTGAACCGGTGCAAATCAATCGCAACGGCAAACCGGTCGCCGTCGTCATGTCTGTAGAAGATTACCAGGCGCTGGAAGATCTCAAATTAAGCGCACTGCAGCAAAAAATCGCGCAGGCTACCGCCGAGGAAGACGCCGGTAAAGCGGTAGACGGCGATGCCTTCTTCAACCGTCTGCTCACCGATGAAACAGACTGAGATGCCCGCGTTTCGCCTCACCCCGCAGGCCCAACAAGATCTGCTGGCTATTCGTCATTTCACCATCGAGCACTGGGGCCAAGCGCAATCTCGCCGCTATCTTGAGCAGTTGAGAGAGGTCATGCATCATTTGGCAGATATGCCGGAAGCGGGTAAAGCTCACTTCCACGATCTGGGCGAAGAGATACGCAGTTTTCCTTACGCCAGCCATAGGATCTACTACCGCAACCGCCCTGCCGGCATCACCGTTCTCGCCATTCTGCATCAGGCGATGGTGCCTCACCGGCATCTGGAACAACGGCTGTAATTTTTCTTACTCAAAGGGGCACTGATGTTCACCGTTCGTCAGGCATTGCTGGAAGATTTAACGCAAGTGCGCGATATCGGCATCCGCACCTACCGCGCCCACTTCGGTGAGCTGTGGCACTACCCGCACGAGCTGGAGGCCTTTTTGGCGGAGAATTTTTCCGTCTCCGCGCTGGAACAGACGCTGCGCGATCCCGACGTGTGCTGGCTGTTGGCCTATGAGAATGACGCCCTCGTCGGCTATGCGCGGCTCAACGTCGACAGCCTGCTGGCGCCAACGCAAACCCGTGGCGCAGAGCTGCAGAAAATCTATTTCCTGCCGGGCCATGCCGGCAATGGCTATGGCCAGCGCCTGTTCGAACAGGTGCAACAGCGGGCCATCGAGCGCCGGCAAAAGACGCTGTGGCTGGAGGTGCTGCAACGCAACACCGGCGCCCAACGCTTTTATCAGCGCCAGGGATTGAGCATTTGTGGCGAGACCTGCTACACCAGCGCCCAGGGCTCGATAGGCATCTGGTATATGAGCAAGGCGCTGTAACCGCGCCCCGCTCCGCCGTCGTTAGCGCGGCTCCCGCTGCAGCATCAGGAACAGCAAGGCAAACGCATTGGGCGCCAGGTAGATCAGCGCCCCCAGCTGCACCGCCAGCGGATCCTTCTTGGCCTGCCAGGCCATAAACCAGTCGCCGGCGACCACCATAAAACCGACGCCCCACACCGCAATTGCGCAAAGCGCCCCCAGCATCGCCCAGGCTTTGCCCTTGGCGAAGGCGGCGTAAGGGCCTTTCAATCGCCCGATCATCAGCACCACGCCCGCGGCCGCGAATAGGCCGGCCAGCGTTTCCAGCGTGGTGATGACCGCCAACCCCAACATGCAGGCCCAGTCGGCGCGGATCGCGCGCCACATCAGCCCCGGCGTTTGATAAGTATCCTGCATGGCAAGCAGCGGCCCCACCGCATTGCGCGCGGTGCCGGCGAAATCCGCCGTATTGTTCAACAGGCTGAACAGCCCCCACAGAGCCGGAAACAGAGACAGGACGATGCAACCGAGGCGTGACACAGTGATTTCGTTCATGGTTATCCTTAATGAATAAACGGGTGGCTCCCGTCCTCATGACGGGACCGCTATTGAGATCCTGATAGTTTGACGTGCACAATGTAAGAACTAATCTTACAATGACGCAGCATAGCCGAAAGTGAGGAGGAACAATGGGCAGAACACTAACGGTAGATCTGGGTGACGAACTGCGTAGCTTCGTCGAAGACCTGGTGGCCAGCGGCGATTACCGAACGCCCAGCGAAGTCATCCGCGAATCCGTGCGCACTTTGCGCGAACGTACCGCCGCCTCAAAACTGGAAGAGCTTAGGCGCTTGATCGCCGAAGGAGAGAACAGCGGCGAAGCCGTCGAATGGGATCGTGATGTGTTCATGGAAAGAATACGGAGCAAAGCAAAAGGATGCGCAGGAGAGTAACCGTTCGTCCAAAAGCGTTGGACGATATGGAAGAGATCTATTTTTACGGGTTGGCGCACTTTGGCTTGCAGGTGGCCGAAGATTATCTGCGCCGCCTGCATCAGGCTTTCGATAACCTTAGCCACCACCAACTCGGCAGAAACATCGATGCAATCGGCCCCGGCCTATGGGGATTGCCCGTCGCCAACCACCTGATTTATTTTCGACAGCACAGGCGGGAGGTGAATATCATCAGAGTGCTGCATCATTCCCGCGATCCGCTCAGCCAATCCTTTTTCAGCTGACCCAACGTTAAATCGCCACCAGCCCGCGGACGCCGTCCTGTTCCATAGCGCTGCCGGCGCCACGCTGCACGATGCTGCCGCGCGACATCACCAGATAGCTGTCCGCCAGGTCGGCGGCGAAGTCATAGAACTGCTCCACCAGCAGGATCGCCATATCGCCCCGCGACGCCAGCTGTTTGATCACCGCACCGATCTCCTTGATCACCGAAGGCTGGATCCCTTCCGTCGGCTCGTCGAGGATCAACAGCTGCGGCCGGCAGGCCAGCGCCCGGCCGATCGCCAGCTGCTGTTGCTGCCCGCCGGAAAGATCGCCGCCGCGCCGATCCTTCATTTGCCGCAGCACCGGAAACAGTTCATAGATCGGATCCGGCACCGCGCGCGCGTCGGCGCCGGAAAAACGCGCCAGCCCCATCAGCAGATTTTCCTCCACCGTCAGGCGCGGGAAAATCTCCCGCCCCTGCGGCACATAGGCGATGCCCGCCTGCACCCGCTGATGCGGCTTTTTACCGGTGATGGTTTCGCCCCGCCAACGGACGCTGCCGCTGCGCGCCGGGATCAGCCCCATCAGGCATTTCAGCAGCGTGGTCTTGCCCACGCCATTGCGCCCCAGCAGGCAGGTCACCTCGCCGATGCGCGCCTCGAACGACAGGCCGCGCAGAATGTGGCTGCCGCCGTAATACTGATTCAATTCCTCTACCTGCAGCATGATTACGCCTCCTCAGCGCCCCAGATATACCTCAATCACCCGTTCATCGGCCTGCACCTGCGCCAGCGATCCTTCCGCCAGCACCTGTCCCTGATGCAGCACCGTCACGCGATCGGCAATGGTTTCCACAAACCCCATGTCGTGCTCCACCACCATCAGCGAATGCTTGCCCGCCAGCTCGCGGAACAGTTCGGCGGTGTAGTCGGTTTCAGCGTCGGTCATGCCGGCCGCCGGCTCGTCGAGCAACAGCAGGTGCGGTTCCTGCACCAGCAGCATGCCGATCTCGAGAAACTGTTTCTGCCCGTGGGACAGCAGCCCGGCAGGCCGGTGGCGCTCATGCCCCAGCCGCAGGGTCTTCAGCATCTCGTCGATGCGGTCGCGCTGTTCGCTGCTTAAACGGGCGCGCAGGCAGGCCCACACCGACTTGCGGGTTTTCTGGGCGATCTCCAGATTTTCGAACACCGTCAGCGCCTCGAACACCGTCGGTTTTTGAAACTTGCGGCCGATGCCGGCGTGGGCGATCTGCATCGGCGCCAGCCGGGTCAGATCGACGGTCTGGTCGTAAAACACCCTGCCGCTGTCCGGCCGGGTTTTGCCGGTGATCACATCCATCAGCGTGGTCTTGCCGGCGCCGTTGGGGCCGATCACGCAGCGCAGTTCGCCGACGCCAATGCGCAGCGACAGATCGGTCAGCGCGCGAAAACCGTCGAAGCTGACGTTGACGTTATCGAGCTGCAGCACCGGATCGGTTTGCTGCCGGTATTTGTCCGCCGGCAGCGGATGGGTAAACAGTTCGTCGGTCACTTGCATCGCCTTCATGAGGATTTCCTCCGCCGCAGCAGGCCAATCACTCCTTTCGGGAGAAACAGCGTGACGACGATAAACATCAGGCCGAGAAAAAACTGCCAGTATTCGGGAATGGCCATGGTGAACCAGCTCTTGGCGCCGTTGACGATGCCGGCGCCGAGCAGCGGCCCCACCAGGGTGCCGCGCCCGCCGAGGGCGACCCAAATGGCGGCCTCGATCGAGTTGGTCGGCGACATTTCGCCGGGGTTGATGATGCCGACCTGCGGCACATAGAGCGCGCCGGCCAGCCCGCACAGCACCGCCGACAGCGTCCAGACGAACAGCTTGAAGCCCTTCGGATCGTAGCCGCAGAAGGTCAGGCGGTTTTCCGCATCGCGCACCGCGGTCAGCACCCGGCCGAACTTGCTGCGCGCCAGCGCAAAGCCGATGGCCAGGCTGGCGGCCAGCAGCAGCACCGTCGCCAGGAACAGCGCCACCCGCGTGCCGGCGGCGGTGATGGGAAAGCCGAGCAGCGTGGTGAAACCGGTAAAGCCGTTATTGCCGCCGAAACCGGTCTCGTTGCGAAAGAACAGCAGCATGCCGGCATAGGTCAGCGCCTGGGTCATGATCGAGAAGTACACCCCTTTGATTTTCGAGCGAAAGGCGAAGTAGCCGAACAGGAAAGCCAACAGGCCCGGCACCAGCACGATCAGGCACAGCGCCCAGGCGAAATGCTGGGTGCCGCTCCAGAACCACGGCAGCTCGTTCCAGGAGAGGAACGCCATAAACGCCGGCAGCCCGTCGCCCGCCGCCTGCCGCATCAGGTACATGCCCATGGCGTAGCCGCCGAGCGCGAAGAACAGCCCGTGGCCGAGCGACAGCAGCCCGGCATAGCCCCACACCAGATCGAGCGCCACCGCCACCACCGCGTAGCACAGGATCTTGCCCGCCAGCGTCAGGGTATAGGTGGACACCGCCAGCGGATGATCCGCCGGCAACAACGTCATGAACGGCATGACCAGCAGCGCCAGCAACGCCAGCCCGCCGATGCTCAACGCCAGCCGGGGCGCTTTCTGCACGCCGGTTACGGTCAATGGTTGGCTCATCAGTCAATCACCCTGCCCTTAAGGGCGAACAGCCCCTGCGGACGCTTTTGAATAAACAGAACGATCAGCACCAGGATCAGGATCTTGCCCAACACGGCGCCGATCTGCGGCTCGAGGATCTTGTTGACGATGCCGAGGCCGAAGGCCGCCGCCACCGTCCCCGCCAGCTGGCCGACGCCGCCGAGCACCACCACCAGGAACGAGTCGATAATGTAACCTTGCCCCAGCTCCGGCCCGACGTTGCCCAACTGCGACAGCGCCACCCCGCCAAGCCCGGCGATGCCGGATCCCAACCCGAAGGCCAGCATGTCCACCCGCCCGGTGGGCACGCCGCAGCAGGCCGCCATCGCGCGGTTTTGCGTCACCGCGCGCACGTTCATGCCGAGCCGGGTTTTGTTCAGCAGCAGCCAGGTCAACGCCAGCACCAGCAGCACGAACGCGATCACCGCGATGCGGTTCCACGGCAACACCAGGTTCGGCAACAGCTGCACGCCGCCCGACAGCCACGCCGGGTTGGCGACCTCGACGTTCTGCGCGCCGAACAGCACCCGCACCAGTTGGATCAGCACCAGGCTGATGCCCCAGGTGGCCAGCAGGGTTTCCAGCGGCCGGCCGTACAGGTGGCGGATCACCGTGCGCTCCAGCAGCATGCCGATCCCGGCGGTGATGGCGAACGCCACCGGCAGCGCCGCCAGCGGGTAGAGCGCCAGCCACTGCGGCGCAAATTGCTGAAACAACCCCTGCACCAGATAGGCGGAATAGGCGCCGAGCATCAGCATTTCGCCGTGCGCCATATTGATGACGCCGAGCAGGCCGTAGGTGATCGCCAGACCAAGCGCCGCCAACAGCAGGATCGAGCCGAGCGACAGGCCGCTGAACGCCTGGCCGAGCAGATCGCCGATCATCAGGCGGTGCTGCACGCGCTGCAGGCTGCGCTGCGCCTCGGCGCGCACCGCGGCGTCCGGCTCATTGGCCGCGTCGGTCAAGGCTTGCAGCCGCGCGCGGGTTTCCGGCTCGCCCGATTCCCCCAGCAGCCGCACCGCATTGAAACGCACCTGCGGGCTGGCGTCGGCCAATTGCAGGTTCGCCAGCGCAATGCTCAGCGCGTCGCGTACCTGCGGGTCTTTCTCCTGCGCCAGCCGCCGGGTCAACAGCGGCAACTGCTCGCCCTGCGCCTCGCGCTGCAGCGCGGTCGCCGCCTGCAGCCGCACCGCCGCGTCCGCGCTGACCAACCGCTGCGCCGACAATGCGTTGGCGATCAGAATGCGTAGCCGGTTGTTCAGCCACACCTTCTTCGGCTCGCCAACCGGGGCCGCCTCACCTTCAAGCGGCAGATAGCGGTCGCCCTGGCGGATAAAGGCGCGTTTCGCCCCGTCGATCGCCACGGTTTCCTGCTGCAGCCCCTGCAGCAACGGCAGGCGCGCGGCGTCCGGCTCGGCCGCCCACGCCTGCAGCAGTTTAGCCTGCTGCGCGCGAGTGGCCGCCGCGAACTCATCGGCCGGCCCGGCCTGCGCCAGCAGGGGCCAGGCGCACAACAGCCACAGCCCGGCGCGCAGAGAGGATAAAAACGGAGATTGCATCAGCTGCCTCTTCTGTTGGGCCGGCGCGCGTCGAGCCGCGCCGGCGCTGAGTGACGTTACTTGCCGCCTTTCACCGGGTAATCCGGTTTTTTGTCGTTGCCGGCAATATACGGACTCCACGGCTGCGCGCGCACCGGCGCCTCGGTCTGCCACACCACGTTGAACTGGCCGTTGCCCTCGATCTCGCCGATCATCACCGGTTTGTGCAGGTGGTGATTGGTCTTGTCCATGGTCAGCGTGAAGCCCGACGGCGCGGCGAAGGTTTGCCCGGCCATCGCCGCGCGCACCTTATCGACGTCGGTAGTGCCGGCTTTTTCCACCGCCTGCGCCCACATGTGGAGGCCGACGTAGGTGGCTTCCATCGGATCGTTGGTCACCGCGGTGGCGTAATTCGGCAGATTGTGCGCCTTGGCGTAGGCTTTCCACTGGCTGACAAACTGTTTGTTGGTCGGGTTATCCAGCGATTCGAAGTAGTTCCAGGCCGCCAGGTTGCCCACCAGCGGTTTGGTGTCGATGCCGCGCAGCTCTTCCTCGCCGACCGAGAAGGCGATCACCGGCACGTCCGTGGCCTTGACGCCCTGGTTGGCGAGTTCTTTGTAGAACGGCACGTTGGAATCGCCGTTGATGGTGGAGATCACCGCGGTATTGCCGCCGGCGGCGAACTTCTTGATGTTGGCGACGATGGTCTGGTAATCGCTGTAGCCGAACGGCGTATAGACCTCTTCGATATCCTTGTCCTGCACGCCTTTACTGTGCAGGAAGGCACGCAGGATCTTGTTGGTGGTGCGCGGATAGACGTAATCGGTGCCCAACAGGAAGAAGCGCTTGGCGCCGCCGCCGTCCTCGCTCAGCAGGTATTCCACTGCCGGGATCGCCTGCTGGTTCGGCGCCGCGCCGGTGTAGAACACGTTCGGCGACATCTCTTCGCCTTCGTATTGCACCGGATAGAACAGCAGCCCGTTCAGCTCCTCAAACACCGGCAGCACCGACTTGCGCGACACCGAAGTCCAGCAGCCGAACACCGCCGCCACCTTGTCCTGGCTCAGCAGCTGGCGCGCCTTTTCGGCGAACAGCGGCCAGTTGGAGGCCGGATCCACCACCACCGGCTCCAGCTTTTTGCCGAGCACCCCACCTTTGGCGTTGATCTCGTCGATGGTCATCAGCGCCACATCCTTGAGCGGCGTCTCGGAAATCGCCATGGTGCCAGAGAGCGAACTCAGAATACCGACCTTGATGGTGTCGGCGGCCTGCGCGCTCCAGGCCAGGCCCAGGCCGACAGCGGCGGCGGACAGCGCAAAAGCTTTGATAAAACGACGACGTTGCATAGTTCAAACTCCTGATGTGTGTGAAATCAAAATCGTTACGCCGAGCGCGCGGGCGGCTGAGCCCGCGCCTGGTGCAACATGTGCAGCGTTATTTTTCGCACTTCTGCCTTGCTGACGGCGATGTGCTCGCCGAGCAGCGTTTGCGCCTCCTCGCTTTGCCGCTGCAGGATCGCCTGCAAAATGGCGGCGTGCTCGCGGTAGGTGGCGTCCACCCGCGCCTGCTGGGTGAAATCCAGCCGGCGAATGATGCGGATCTTTTCGGTCAGCTCGCGGTGGATGCGCGCCATTTCGCCGTTGCCCGCCGCGGCCACCAACGCCTGATGAAACTGCTCATCGTGCTGCGACACCGCCTTGCCGTCCGCCAGGCGCGGCGCTTCGGTCCAAAAACGGCTCAGTGCCGCCAGCGCGTCCGGCGTTTCCCCGGCCGGGCGTTCGCACAGCCGTTTCACCGCCTCTTGCTCCAGCACGATGCGCAGGTCGTACAGCTCTTCGAAGTAGGCGAAGTCGAACGGCCGCACCTGCCAGCCGCTGCGAAACAGCACCTCGACATAGCCTTCGCGCTCCAGCCGAAACAGCGCCTGACGCACCGGCGTGCGGCTGGCCGCCATGCGCTGCGCCACGTCGCTTTCGCTGAAGCGATCGCCCGGCAGCAGGCGAAACTCGAAGATGTCGGCCTTGAGCTGCAGATAAATGCGCTCCGCCAGCCCCTCCGGGCGCGCCTTGTGCTCTCCGTTGGTGATTTGCATCATCGCTCCTCCGTTCAGACCGCCTTTTCCAGCCACAGCAGGGCGTCGCCCGGCCCGACCGGCCGCCCCTGCCGGCAGCTGATGCGTTTAACGATCCCGGCGCGCGGTGCGGTGACCGCCAGCTCCATTTTCATCGCCTCGACCACGATCAGCGGCTGCCCGGCCGCCACCGCCTGCCCCGGTTCCACCAGGATCTTCCACACGCTGCCGTTCAGATCGGCGCTGACCAGATCGCCGTCGATGGCGTCTTCTTCCTCCGGCGGCAACAGCTGCGCCTCGGCCTCGTCGTCATCGCTGCGCCAGCGCGCCACTTCGGCGCTGAACGCCTGCTGCTGGCGATGCTGGAAGTCGGCGATCGCCCCGGCGTTGTCGGCCAGGAAACGGGTGTAGGCGGCGAAGTCAAACTCGCTCTCTTCGATGCGCACCTGCATGCGCCCTTCACGGAACGCTTCGCGCTGCTCGTCCAGTTCTTGCTCGCTGACCGGGTAGAAGCGCACCTGATCGAAGAAGCGCAGCAGCCAGGGCTCACCGGCGGTGAACTGCGGGTTTTTGAGGAATTTGTTCCAGATCGGCAGCGTGCGCCCCACCAGCTGGTAACCGCCCGGCGAGTCCATGCCGTAGATGCACATGTACATGCCGCCGATGCCGACCGTCCCTTCGGCGGTGTGGGTGCGCGCCGGGTTATATTTGGAGCTCAGTAGGCGATGGCGCGGATCGAGCGGCACCGCGCAGGGCGCGCCGAGGTAGACGTCGCCCAGCCCGAGGATCAGGTAGCTGGCGTCGAACAGAATGTCGCGCACCTGCTCGCGTCGGCTCAGGCCATTGATGCGCTGAATGAAATCGACGTTGTTCGGCAGCCAGGGCGCCGAGGCGCGCACCGTCTGTTGATAGCGATCCACCGCCCCCAGCGTGGCCGAATCTTCGAACGCCATCGGCAGCCACACGGTGCGCGTCGGCACCTTCAGGCGGCTGACGTCCCCCAGCGCCCGTTCACGCGCCAGCAGGCGCTGCAGCAAGTCGGCCTGGCTAATCTGCCGGCTGTCGTAGCGGATCTGCAGTGAACGCACGCCCGGCGCCAGCTCCGCCACGCCCGGTATCACCTCCTCCCGCAGCGACTGCATCAGCAGATGAATGCGCAGCCGCAGCGCCAGATCGAGCACGTTGTCGCCGTACTCCATCAGGATGTAGCCGTCCCCCGCCTGGCGATACGCCACCGCCGGGCGCCCGTCCGCCGCCGGCAGCGCCGCCAGCACCGCGGCGGAAACGGTCTCCGCCGGGGCCAGATCCGGCGGCGGCAGGGTGATGGCCTTCACCGCCGCCAGCGCTTCGATGCTGCCGAGCTGCGCCTGCTCCAGCGACTGCGCCTGCCGGAAGCCGATCGGATGGAAACGGATGCGGTCGCCCGGCTTCACCTGCCCCACTTTCCACAGCTCGGCCTTGGCGATGGTCACCGGGCAGACGAAGCCGCCAAGGCTGGGCCCGTCGCGGGTCAGGATCACCGGGAAGTCGCCGGTGAAGTTGATGGCGCCGATGGCGTACTCGCAATCGTGCACGTTGGAAGGATGCAAACCGGCCTCGCCGCCGTCCTCCCGCGCCCACTCGGGCTTCGGCCCCGCCAGGCGCACCCCGAGGCGGTTGGAGTTGTAATGCACCTGCCAGTCGGTGGCAAAAAAGGCCTCTATCGATTCAGCGGTGAAAAAGTCCGGCGCGCCGTGCGGCCCGTACAGCACGCCGATGTGCCACTGGTCGCCGTAGTGCGGGATCAGGCTGTCGTCCATCGCCTGCGGCGCGGCGATCGGCGCCGGCGTAGTGCTGGCCGCCAGCGCCGGTTGGGCGATCGCCAACATGTCCGCCACGCGCAAGGTGCGCCCGGCGTGGCCGCCGAACTGGCCCAGCGCGAAGGTGGAGCGGCTGCCGAGATACACCGGCACGTCAAAGCCGTTACGTACCGCCAGATAGGTGCGGCAGCCTTGCGTGGCGCGCCCCAGCGTCAATACCTGCCCGGCCCGCACCGCGATCGGCCGCCAATACGCAACCGCTTCACCGTCCAGATCGGCCGGGCAGCTCGCGCCCGTCAGCGCGAGGGTGGCGTCGCAGTGAAAGCGCAGCGTCGGCCCCTGCAGGGTAAACTCCAACCCGGCGGCCGCCGGGTGGTTGCCGACGATGCGGTTGGCCAGCCGAAACGCGAAGTCGTCCATCGGGCCGGACGGCGGCACGCCGATGTCCCAATAGCCGAGGCGGCCGGGATAATCCTGCACGCTGCTGTAGGTGCCGGGTTGCAGCACTTCGAGGCAGTGCGGCTGGAAACGCACATCGTCCAGCAGGCGCGTCCAGACGTCGCCGCACTGAAATTGCGGCGTGGCGATCACCTGCCGCAGATAGTCGAGGTTGGTGGCGATGCCGTGCAAACGGGTCGCCGCCAGCGCCACGCGCAATTTTTCCAGCGCCTGCGCCCGATCGGCGCCGTGCACGATCAGCTTGGCGATCATCGGGTCGTAAAACGCCGACACTTCGCTGCCGGTCGCCACCCAACCGTCGAGGCGCACGTCGTCAGGGAAATGCACCTCGGTCAGCACGCCGGGGCTAGGCTGGAAGTTTTTCAGCGGATCTTCGGCGTAGAGGCGCACTTCGATCGCCGCGCCCTGCGGCGCGCGCTGCAACGCCGCCCAATCCAGCGCGTCGCCCGCCGCCACCTGCAGCATGCATGCGATCAGATCCAGGCCGGTGACCATTTCTGTAACCGGGTGCTCGACCTGTAAGCGGGTGTTCACTTCCAGGAAATAAAACTCGTCGCGCGCGGCGTCATAGATAAACTCTACGGTGCCGGCGCTGCGGTAATTCACCGACTCGCCCAGCGCCACCGCCGCCCGATGCAGCGCCTGGCGGGTCGCCGCCGGCAGGTGCGGCGCCGGCGTTTCCTCCACCACCTTTTGGTTGCGCCGCTGCAGCGAACAGTCGCGCTCGCCGAGCGCCGCCACCCGCCCCTGGCCATCGCCGAAAATCTGCACCTCGACGTGGCGCGCCCGATCGACAAAGCGTTCGATAAAGGCGCCGGCGTCGCGGAAGAATTGCTCTCCCAGCCGTTTGACGCTGTCGTACGCGTCGCGCAGCGCCGCCTCGTCGTCACAGCGCGTCAGGCCGATGCCGCCGCCGCCGGCGGTGCTTTTCAGCATCACCGGGTAGCCGATGCGCGCGGCGGCCGAGACCGCCTGCTCAACGCTCTCCAGCAAGCCGGTGCCCGGCGTCATCGGCACCCCGGCCAACGCCGCCAGCTCGCGCGCCCGGTGCTTGAGGCCGAACTCGCGGATCTGCGCCGCCGTCGGGCCGATAAAGGCGATGCCCGCCGCTTCGCAGGCATCGGCAAACTCGGCGCTCTCGGACAAAAAGCCGTAGCCGGGGTAGATCGCCTGCGCGCCGGTGGCCGCTGCCGCCGCGAGGATCTTGTCGATGCGCAGGTAGCTGTCGGCGGCCTTGTCGCCGCCAAGCGCCACCGCCCTGTCGGCCTCGGCGACGTGCGGCGCATTGCGGTCGGCGTCGGAATAGACCGCCACGCTGGTTACGCCCAGGCGTTTCAGGGTGCGAATGGCGCGGCAGGCGATTTCGCCGCGGTTAGCGATCAGTACGGTAGTAAACATGTTCATGCCCCCTTAACGCTGGCGAGATAGTCGCGCCAGCCGCCAAACTCAGTGATATCCGTCGCGTCTTCCAGCGCCCAGGCTTCGCAGATAAACCCCTTCACCCGCCGGCCGTCCGCCAGCAGCAGCGTGCCGATGCCCAATGGCGCCGGAATTTCCGCCACAAACTCGCCGAAACGGGCCAGCGGGATGTCCCACAGCTCAACCCGGATCGCCGCCCCCTGCGCCGCGCGCGCCAGCCCCGGCTTCGGCGGCTCGGTATCGGCCAGCGCATACAGGCGATAGCAGGGGGCGGTAGCGGTTTGCTCCACCTGCACCGCGTCGCGCTGTGTCAGCTGGACGTTGAGCGGCATGCCGCTAAGGTGAGCGCCCACTACCGCCAGACGCACGTGCCCTGTGGACGGCGCAGGCACAGGCTGCGGCGGCAATGCCCGGCCGATAGCGCCGAGCGGCAAGGCGCTTTGCCGTTGCCAGCGCAGGCCAAACGCCGCCAGCGCCCGGTCATGCCAGGCGGGCGCAATCAGGGTGATGCCCGCCGGCAGACCGTCTTCGCGCAGCGGCCCCGGCAGCGCCAGCGCGCTCAAATCGGCCAGGTTGGTGAAATTGGTGTAAGTGCCGAATTGCGAATTGAACAGCACCGGCTCCTGCGCCATCTCCGCCAGGGTGCGGATAGTGGGCGCGGTCGGCACCACCAGCGCGTCGAACGGCGCCAGCCGCTGGGCGATTTGCCGCGCCAGCTCGGCGCGCAGGTATTCCGCCTTGTAGGCGTCGCAGGCGCTGTAGCCGAGGCCGTTGCCGACGATGCCGCGCACCACCGGATCGATGGCCTGCGGGCTCGCTTCCAGCACCTGCTCAATGGCTACCGTGCGCTCCGCCACCCAGGGGCCGTAATACAGCTGTTCCGCCAGAGTGCGAAACGGCGCGAAATCGAGGGGTTCCAGCGTCGCGCCGCCCGCCTGCAGCTGCGCCAGCGCACGGTGAAACGCCCGCTCGGCCTGAACGTCGCCGAAAAACTCCAACTGGGCGGGAACGGCGAAACGCGGTGCGGCGGGGATATCCGCCGGCGCGGTATGCGGATCGGGGCGGGAATACGGGTCTGCCGCGTCAAAGCCGCTCGCCAACTCCGCCACCTGCGCGGCGTCGGCCACGGTCAGCGCGAAGACCGACACCGTATCGTTCAACCGACAGGCCGGCACCACGCCGCGGTTGGACAACCGCCCCTTGGTCGGCTTCAGCCCGACGATGTTGTTGAACCCGGCGGGCACGCGCCCCGAACCGGCGGTGTCGGTGCCGAGCGCGAACGGCACCAGGCCGCGTGCCACCACTGAGGCGGAGCCGGAGCTGGAACCGCCGCTGACGTAGCGGCTGTCGAAGCTGTTGACCACCGCGCCATACGGTGAGCGAGTGCCTACCAACCCGGTAGCGAACTGGTCGAGGTTGGTTTTACCGAGGGCGATCGCCCCGGCGGCGCGCAGGCGGGCGACCACGGTGGCGTCCGCCGCGGCCTGATAGGTGAACGCCGGGCAGGCGGCGCTGGTCGGCCAGCCGCCGACGTCGATATTGTCTTTGATGGCGAAGGGCACGCCGAACAGCGGCAGGCGGCTGAGATCGCCAGCGACCGCCTCGAGCCTCTGTGCCAGCTGCCGATACTGCTGCTCGCGCTGCGCCGGCGTAGCGAGATACAGCCAGGCGTTATCGTCTGGGTTCAGCCCGGCGACCAGCGTTTCGATCGTCGCACTGACGCAGGCAAGGCGCTCGCCCGCCGGGCGGGTTTGGTAATGGTGTTGCCATTCACTGAGGGTAAAACCGCACGCTACAACAGATTCGCTCATCGACTGAATTCCATCTGGTACACAAGATGGGATTCAACAGAGCAACCGGCGTGCCAATTTTTAATCTCATGATTTCAATAAATTATAATTAAAACTTATGACGACGAAGGTGAACGGCCTGCACCAGCGGCGCGCAGCGGGAGAACAAAAAGAGTGCAATAAGGGGATGATGCAGAGGAAAAAACGGGGCGACGACACTCGCCGCCCCGGAGGCCGATGTGGATAGGTCAACCGTCAACCGCAAGCTCAGCACCTACCATGTGGTGAGCGCTACCCTTCTCCAGGTATTGGCCGCCGTGCAAATATAAAAGAACGTGGAGTCTGCCGACCATTGGCCTATTTTACCGGGCGCAACGGCCGAAGCGGGGACAGCAACTCTGACACCTACAGGATCTCCGTTCACGTTCGCTGAATCATAAATATTCAACACTTTTATGTGGCCGGAGGAGAATTGGTTATTCGGCCCACCAATAGGATAAGCGCCGTTACCGGCCGGATAGATGCCATTATCCGCAACCGTTAACTGCTTGGTGTACAACCCGCTCCATTTAAATGAGGGTTGTCCTAAGGCGGTCGCGATATCCTTCTGCGGCGAAAAATCCGCCGGGGAGATGGACACGCCGCTGCTGGTCGTATTGTTATTAGCGCCAAGCGTAAACTTAGGTGAAAAACTAATTAAAGAAGCCCCGTCCTGAGCCAACCTGACGCCCGGTTCAAACCCCTGAAGGTTATTGCCTGGAGAAATGCCGCCAAAGTAATGGTAGCTGGTACTCCCTCCTTTGGCGGCATAGAACAGGTTATCGGATTCGCCCTTGATGCCATGGAAAATCGCCGGATAAGCGCCATGGCTGGCCCTGTCCGCCAAGGACCACGGAAGTTGCCTAGGAGCCATATCGGCGATTGCCGCGTTGGCGAATCTTGTCGTATTGCTCAGCATGTTATCAAACACAAATGCCGCCGCGATGCCGTTTACCGGTTCTGCAGCCACATTGTAAGTGGTATTACTCACATTATAGAAACCGCCTCGACATTCAAAAGTGCTTCCATCACTCGGAAGAATAGTTTCACCTTCGCAAGTAAACTGCCCCAGGATGTTATCGGTGTTGGTTCGGGTGAGTTTAATCGCCGTAGCGCCGACGCCACCGAACAGGTGGATATAGCAGAAACCGTTGTACCACGTTGCTCTGTTGGCGTTTCCTCTCAGCTCCAGCCCCACGCCGGCATCCGTATTTGTGCCACCATCGCCCGGATTGCCGGAGACTTTGATCTGACATTGAATTTCATGGAACCCCACGCCGTGGAAGGAGCTATCCCCGCCATTGCTCTCCATCAATATGTTGGACAGGCCGCGGTGGAACCGGCAAGAGTGAAAACTGACGAACTCGGTAAACGCACCGGCATAGCCGTTCAACAGATGTAAGTTCACAAAAAACTTCATAATCAGCAATCTTTCATGCCGCATGAAACAGGAACCATTGATCCGATAGCCGGTGCCCGTATATAACGCGCCCTTGGCCGGCGTAATCGTCACATCGCTGATATATCTGTTGGTATGGATCCCGGAACCGCCTTTCGACTCAAAACACGCATGATCATTAGACGTCGGCTTAAAGAAGAATTTCGTACTAATCCAATTTTCGCCCTCTATCGCAATGCCTTTATCTCCGGTGTAGTTTTCTCCCCCTAAATTTAAGGTATCTGTAATGTAATAGTTACCGGCAGGAACATAGAGCTTCTTGCAGCCTTGGCTAATCGCATAAGCGATAGCCTGTTTAAACGCCTGCGTATCATCCGTACCAACGCCAGCTGTATCATTCCAATCGCCCTTCGCGCCGAACATCTGAGGGGTAATGTGGGGCACGCCTTCATTCGGGAAGGAATACTGAATGAGTTGATTGCCCGTTACCCCTGCAATCGTAGAGAGAATCGGTTTAAAAGCGCAATCCCAGACGTTCTTGCCAATGAGAGTCGTTTCGTCAAATGCCCCGCCTAACTCCAGCGCCCGAGCAGGCGCAGCAAGCTTAATCACATTCCCTTCAATAATGGCGTTTTTCCCATTCAAAAAGCGGATATAGCCAAAATCAGAGTCCGTGACCCGGTTGCCGGAAAACACCGTACGGTCGCCATAGAGCTTGATCCATACCTGGCTGCTGGCCCACCCGGAGTTGGTTATCTTGTTACCGGTCATCACGCAGCTATTGGCGAACAGAGCGACCTTACAGTTATTGATAATATTGCCTGAAAGGGTCGCCTCCGTTGCGGCAATGCCATTGAAGGCCGACGTCGTGGAGGTACCACAGTAATTTAAAAAGTTATCTGCGATAACAGACTCCGCGACAGAAATATCGTTATTGCCGTGATAATCGATGCCATTCTCAACGGTATCTTCAACGTGATTCCCAATAATTCGTGAATTATTCGTAGAGATTTTGGTGGGGTTATTTACTAAGGAATAGTCTATCTGAATGCCGAACCTTTCGATCGTTTTGATGTAGTTATTAGAGATATTAATGTCACTGATTCCACCCAGCGAAATGCCATAGCTGGTATTAACAATATGGTTATTGGCAACGGTCAGGTTAGTGAATGAATGAGGCGTGCCGGTCACTTCATTATTCAATGTCACCCCGCCCCCTCTTTGCGTATGCCCGGCCCCAGCGGGTTTAGCGGGTTTATGTCCATCATGAATATGATTGTTCACAATCAAGATGTCATAAGCATCTCGGTTCACGCCCGTTTTCAGCAAGATCCCGTCACCCTGATGATTCGTCAGTTCGTTATTCTGGATTGTAATATGGCGTCCGCCACGAACGGCGATAGGTTCTTCACCCAGATCTTTAAGTAAATTGTTCTCAAGGGTAACTGACGTACAGTCAGAAAGGCCCAAAGCATCGGTATGCATGCTGATGACGCAATTTCTCACGGTGAAGTTTTCACAACGGGTGAAAGCCATGCCGGTACACGCGCGAGTGGCATACCACCAAATAGGATCTGCATCTTTCTGAGTCACCTTTCTCGTGATCCTCAGATCTTCCACGATGAAATTCGACTGTTCCACGGTATTAAAAATATTGATTTGAGGCGTATCGTCATCCAGGTGAATTTCACCACCGCCATAAATATGGCAGTTGCTGGGGATCTGTAGAGGCTGCCAAGCCGAACCCAACGTCAACCGATAGACATTCGCCATTCTGACCTGGCGTTTTTTCATCGAGTTAGCGGCGTCAATCGCCACTTTAGCGAACATGGCGCTGACGGCATCTCTATCGTCAGCCAGGCCATCGCCTACGGCGCCGAACTGTTCAGGGGTATATTCAGCGAATTCGCCGCCGTCATTGACCTGAGCGGCGGCATTTTTTGTGTTGAACTGTGGATCTTCTTTTGACATTTGAGCCATTGAATTACTCCTCTGGATTTTACGTTTCAATCGACATTGAACGAACCCTAGAAAAGTAAACGGACGGGCGGCTCGCCCTCCATCGATGACGGGTGGCTGAGGGCCAGTACAACAACGGCGAGCGGGAGAGCGGCAATAAAAAAGGCGCAACCTTGCGATTGCGCCTGATGTTCGGTGAACGCTGCGCGTTACTCGCCGCGAACGCGCTGCGCCAACCCTTTGAGGAAGTAGCGCAGCATCTGATCGCCGCACGGGCGGTAGTTCTTGGTGCCCTCTTTGCGGAACAGCGCGCTCAGCTCCGGCTTGGAGATGCGGAAGTCCACCGCGGTGAAAATCTGATGCATGTCGGTGTCTTTCAGCTCGAACGCCACGCGCAGCTTTTTCAGCACCAGGTTATTGGTGATCGGCAGTTCAACCGCCGGCGCCGGGAACTTGTCGTCCTTGCCGCGCTTGAAGAACACCAGGCCGTTGAGGAAGTGCGCCATCACTTCGTCAGGGCACTTCTCGTAGCCCGGCTCGCCTTCTTTGATCACGTAAGCGTCCATCGCCGACACCGCCACCTCGAAATCGTCCAGTTTGATAATCTCGACCATTTTGGCGTTGTTAATGCTCAGCATATAGCGCACGCTGCGCAGCACGTCGTTGTTCATCATGGGATTGCATTGCCTTTACTTGTCTAACGGGGACGTGCGCACATTGCGAAACGAAATGACTGCCACACACCTTGAATGTGCGGCAGTATAGGGATCGGCAAGGGGTTTCTCAATCGATTTGGCTTTTTTGCTGATACAGCGGGATGTCTTCGCCGATGATGTACTTGTTGCGCAGCATCGACGAGACCTTGTCCATGATCATCACCACCACCACCAGGATCAGGGTGATGAACATCACCACGTCCCAGTTCCACAGCCGCATGTTCTCCGCGTACACCAGGCCGATGCCGCCGGCGCCGACGAAGCCCAGCACCGCCGCTGAGCGGGTGTTGGACTCGATCTGGTACAGGCTGAGCGCCAGGAAGGTGGGGAACGATTGGGTGAAGATGCCGTAGCGGTGCTTCTGCAACCCGTTGGCGCCCACCGCCGTCAGGCCGCGGCTGGGGGACTTGTCCACCGCCTCGTGCCCTTCGGCGTACAGTTTGCCCAGCAGCCCGACGTCCTGCATCACGATCGCCAACACCCCGGCCAGCGGCCCCATGCCGACGGCGCGCACGAAGATCAGCCCCCAGATCGCCATGTCGATACCGCGCAGCACGTCCAGCAAGCGACGCACCAGCACGGAGATCGGCCGCAGCAGCGGCGTCGACATCACGTTGCGCGCGGCGAAAAACGACAGCGGCAGCGCGATCAGCGACGCGGTAATGGTGCCGGCGAACACGATGGCGATAGTAATGCCGATCTGCTGGAAGTAGTACATGAACGGCCAGTTGGCGAAGTCGTGCCAGACGAACATGCGCAGGAAATAGCGCCCCAGCTGCTGGCAGCCGTTGATAAACTGCGGCCAGCTAATGCCGAAGACCAGGAAGAAGAACACGTAATACAGCACGATCGCCAGTGCGATCAGGCCGACGGTGCGCAGGTAGCGCCCCTGCTGCGCGAAGATCGCCGGATGCTGCTGTTTCAACTGGTGCAGCGTTTCCGCCGATGCCGGAGTGCCCGCTATCATTTTGCCCCCTCCACCACGCGCTTGCGCAGCTCGCCCGACACATAGTCGAGCACGGAAACCACCACGATGATCAGCAGCAGCGTCATGCTGACCTGATCGTAGCGGTCGAGTTTAATGTTGGTCATCAGCTCCTGGCCGATGCCGCCCGCCCCCACCAGCCCCAAAATGGTCGACTGACGGAAGTTGATCTCCAGCCGCATGAAGCTGTAGGAGAGAAACACCGGCTTCACCTGCGGCCACAGGCCGAAGCGCATGCGCTGCAGCGGCGTGGCGCCACAGGCCGCCAGCCCGCGCACCGGTTTGTTGGAGGCGGTTTCGATCGATTCATAGAACAGTTTGGTCAGGCTGCCGATGGTGTGCAGCGCCAGCGCCAGGAAGCCGGGAATGGCGCCGATGCCGAACGCCATCACGAACATCACCGCCCACGCCAGCTCCGGCATGGTGCGCAAGAACGCCACCAGCGTGCGGATTGCCAGCCGCACCGAGGCCGGGGTATAGGTATTGCCGGCCGCCAGAAACGCCAGCACGGTCGCCACCAGCACCGAAAAAATGGTCGCCGCCAGCGCCAGCTGCAGGGTCTCCCAGATCAGCGGCAGCTGGATGTTCAGGCGGTAACCCCAATAGGCCAGCGAACCTTCGGTGCGCCCATCGGCGAACAGCAGGTGCCAGTGCAGCGTCGGCACGGTTTCGGCCAGGTAGTCGAAGAAGTGCGGAATAGACACCCAGACGGTGTGCAGGTTGAACTCGGCGAGGTTGCCGGCGCCCAGGTACAGCACCACCAGCCCGAGCGACCACAGCAGCGCTTCGCGTTTTTGCTTGCTGCGGATCCGTTGGTAATAGTGTGCGAAATCGGTATTCAAAGCAGGTCTTCCATCTTGATGGAACAAGGGGTTCAGCACGCTGAACCCCTTCATTCGGACGGCCGAGGCAGCCGGGAATTAACGGTCGCCTTTGGTCAGCTCGCGCTTCATATCGATGATGGTCTGGTATTCCGCCAGGGTAGTGTCGCCGATGTGCTGTTTGCCGCCCATCGCTTTGATAAAGCACTGGTGATCGTCTTTATCCAGCTTCTTGATGGCGGTGACCACTTTGGCTTTGAAGTCGGCCGGCAGCGAGTTGCTCACCAGGATCGGGCCGTTCGGGATCAGCGGCGACTGCCAGATGATGCGGATCTGTTTCATCAGGTCCGGGTGATCCATGCGGATCATGCGGGTGAACGCGCCGCTGGTGTAGCCGGTGTTGTAGTCGCCGATCATCGACGCCCAGGTCACCGCGCCTTCGAACTGGCCGTTCAGCACGCCAAGGATATCCTGCTCGTGGCCGCCGGAGAAGGTGACGCTGGAGAAGGTGTTGTTGTATTTGTTGTCGACCGTGCCGCCGAACAGCTTTTTAAACGCCTGATTCGGGATCAGGAAGCCGGAGGTGGAATCCGGATCGGCGAAGCCGATGGCCTTGCCCTTCAGATCTTCCAGTTTCTGGTACGGGCTGCCGGCCTTCACCACCACCACCGAGTGGTAGCCGCGCGACTGGTCGACGTCGTCGACCGCGATGCCGACGATGTCCACCGCTTTCGGATCCTTGATGTAGACCGAAGCGAACGATGACGGCGACATGCTCAGCACCAGGTCAATCTTGCCGCCCAGCAGGCCCTGGATCACGCCGGAATAGTCGGACGAGTTGCGCAGCTTGGTATCGACATTCAGTTCCTTGTCCAGGAACTGCTTCACGCACTGGTTATCGCCGATCTGCTGGGTGGCGTTCTGGCCGCCGAGAATGCCCAGGTTCAGCTCTTTCGGCGCATCCGCTGCGGCAGCATTAAATACCATCATCGCGCCGGCCATCAGGGTGGTCAGACTCAATACTTTTTTCATTAGGTGTGCCTTGTGTGTAAAGGTAAAGGGTAAAGGTCAAAAGTGCTTCAATGGATCTGATTGGCTTCTTCGCCATACAGCTGGTGCAGGATCCGTTCGTTCAGTTGCGAAGGATGCCCGTCAAACACGATCTTCCCGTGGGCGATGCCGATCACCCGCGAGCAATACTCTTTCACCAGTTCGACCGAGTGCAGGTTCACCATCACCGCGATGCCGTCTTCGCTGATTTTCTGCAGCGCGTCCATGATGCGGCGGGTGTTTTTCGGATCGAGCGACGCGACCGGCTCATCGGCCAGCAGGATTTGCGGGTTTTGCATCAGCGCGCGGCAGATGGCGACGCGCTGCATCTGGCCGCCGGAGAGGTGCTCGGCGCGCTGCAGCGCGTGCGGCAGCATGTTGAGCCACTGCAACAGCTCGATGGCGCGAGCGCGGTCGGCGTCATCGAACAGTTTGAAGAAGGATTTCAGGGTGGAGGTGTGGCTCAGGCGCCCCAGCAGCACGTTGGTCATCACGTCCAGCCGCGGCACCAGGCAGAAGTCCTGGAAGATCATGCCGCAGCGCGCGCGCCATTGGCGCATCTGGCGGCCGGCAAGCTGGGCGATATCCTGCGCTACGCCATCGTCTTCGAAGTGCAGCATCTCGCCGCAGCTGGAAGGAATGGTGCCGTTGAGGGTATGCAGCAGCGTGGACTTGCCTGCGCCGGAGCGGCCGATCACCGCCACGAACTCGCCGGCGTGCAGATCGAAATTGATGTCATCCAGCACGCGCTGCTGCGCTTTATAGGCCTTGCCGAGTCCCTTTACCGATAATACTTTGCGAGATGCGGCGGCGTGCTGCCCTGGAAAGTCGTGCTGTGCCAATTTTAACAGTGCCTGAGCCATATGATTTCTCTGGTTTCAGTGGCTAATCATTATGGGCACCTATTAACGGATAAGTTTATGACAGTGGGATGATCGTTTTATGGCCGGGGCGTGACGCGTGCCGCCCCGGCGTGCGCATCATTCCAGGCTAAAGAAGTCCAGCCCCAGCGCCATCTTGACCTGCTGCAGCGTCTGCTGGCTGACCTGATGCGCGCGGCGGGTGCCGTGCTGCAGGATACGCGTTAGCTCGCCTTTATCGGCAATGAATTCGGCGCGGCGGGTGCGGATCGGCTCGAGCAGGCTCTGCAGGCAATCCTCCAGCAGCCGTTTGATTTTCACGTCCCCCAACCCGCCGCGCCGATAGTGCGCCTTCAGCTCCGCCACCAGTGCGGCGTCTTCGCAGAAGGCGTCCAGATAGGTGAACACCATGTTGCCCTCCACCCGGCCGGGATCGCTGACGTTGAGATGGCCAGGATCGGTGAACATGCTCATCACCGCCTTGTGAACCTCGTCGGCGCCGGCGCCAAGCGGGATGGCGTTGCCGCGCGATTTCGACATCTTGCCCTGCCCGTCCAGCCCCGGCAGACGCCCGACGTTGCTCAACAGCGGCTGACACTCCGTTAATATCGGTTGGCCAACGATGTGGTTGAAGCGCCGCACGATCTCGTTGGTTTGCTCCAGCATCGGCAGCTGATCCTCGCCGACCGGCACGTGGGTGGCGCCGAAGGCGGTGATGTCCGCCGCCTGGCTGACCGGATAGATCAGAAAACCGGCCGGCAGGCTGCGGGCGAAATCCTTCTCGGCGATTTCGTTTTTCACCGTCGGGTTGCGTTCCAGCCGCGCCACGCTGACCAGATTGAGGTAGTACATCGTCAGCTCGGCCAACGCCGGCAGCGCCGACTGCAGGCAGATCGTGGTCTTGTGCGGATCGATGCCGACCGCCAGATAGTCGGCCACCACGTTGAGCACGTTGGCGCTGATTTTTTGCGGGTTGTTGCCGTTGTCGGTCAGGCCCTGCAGATCCGCCACCATCACCGTTTGGTTATGCTGGTGCTGCAGTTCGACGCGTTGGCGCAGCGAGCCGACAAAGTGACCTAAATGCAGTGGGCCGGTAGCGCGATCGCCGGTAAGAATGGTGTAGCTCATGACAGTGCTCCTGAAGGTCTGTAGACCGCCGGATCAACGCCACAAAAGATAATGCCGCCAAACCGGCGGCATTAAAAAGAGATGTGAATACTCGTGCCGCCTCAGAAGAGGCGCCACCATGACTGATTGTGGGTGGAGTGCATCGATATATTCATGCCATCAAGGTATACCCGCAGCGGCAATGCGTCAATAGCCCGCCGCCGGCGCGTAAGAAGGCGTTACACTCCGGCATTTGCGTTCCTGGCCCGGCGCGCTAGGGTAAAACCTTCAACCTGAAAAAGGAGCGCATGATGAAGATCGGATTTGCCGGACTGGGTGGGATGGGCAGCGCCATGGCGGCCAACCTGTTGCAGGCGGGCTTCGCGTTGACGGTATGGAACCGCTCGCCGCAGGCGGCGCAGCCGCTGGTAAACGCCGGCGCGCGACAGGCCGAACGGCCAGAACAGTTGGCCGATGCCGACGTGCTGATCACCATGCTGGCCGACGATGCCGCCACGCAACAGGTGGTGGTGGACAGCGGATTGCTGCAGCGGATGAAACCGGGCGCGCTGCATATCAATATGGCGACCATCTCGGTCGAGCTCGCCAAACGCCTGACGACGCTGCATGCGGAACACGGCATCGGCTATCTCGCCGCACCGGTGCTGGGGCGGATCGACGTGGCCGCCGCCGGCAAGCTGAATATTCTGGCAGCCGGCGATAGCGAACGGCTGAAGCAAGCGCAGCCGCTGTTCGATGCCCTCGGCCAGAAAACCTGGCACTTCGGCGCCGACCCGGCGCAGGCCAACGTGGTCAAAATCGCCACCAACTTTACGCTGGCCAGCGCCATTGAAGCGATGGCGGAAGGCAGCGCGCTGGTGCGCAACTACGGCGTTTCCGGCGCCGACTACCTGCAGATGCTGAGCAGCACCGTCTTCGCCGCCCCGGCTTACCAGGGCTATGGTGCGCTGATCGCCGCCGAGAAGTATTCACCCGCCGGATTCCGGCTGGCGCTGGGGCTGAAGGACGTCGGGCTGGCGCTGGCCGCCGGCGCCGACAGCCATACGCCGATGCCGTTCGCCGGAGTGCTGAAGGACAACTTCCTCGACGCGATGGCGCAGGGGGATGCGGATCTGGACTGGGCCGCGCTGGCCAAGGTGGCGGCGCGGCGGGCGGGCCTGAAATAACGAACGGGGGCGCTGGCCCCCGTTTTCCGTTCTCAGAACACGATGTCCGCTGCGGGCACGGCGCGGATCGGCACGCCGAAGCTGTCGATATTCGACAGCGTCTCGTTATGGTGGGTACGGATCAGCAGGCCGTCGGCATAGGATTTGTCGTGGCAGGTGTGGGCATCCGCCGCCAGCGTCACCGGATAGCCGTGCGCCGCGGCGCTGCGCACCGTGGAATCGATGCAAAACGGCGTGGAGTAACCGCAAACCACCAACTGCGATACGCCGTTGGCGATCAGCAACGCGCCAAGCGAAGTGCGCAGGAACGAGTCCGGCGTGGTTTTATCCACCCGATGGTCGCTTGGCGCCACCTTCAGCGCCGCGAGCACTTGCCAGGCGGCGCTGCCGTGCGGCAGCTCGTCGTCCGGCGTATGGTGCTGAATGACGACAACCGGCACGCCCGCCCGGCGGGCGCGCTCGCTCAGCTGATTAATGCGCGTAACGGTGCCCGTGGCATCCGCCGGCGGCGGCGTAAACAATCCTTCCTGCACATCGATAATCAACAGCGCGGTGGTCATGGCGGCTCCCGAAGATTAAGCCGCGTCAGCACACCGGCTGGCGCGGGCGGAAAATATGATCGACGCCCTGCTCACGCAACCGGTTCACCAGATCGTGCCCGCCGTTCGGCGTGGCGTGCGCCAGCTGGCGCTCGGCGGTAAACACCGGGCTGGCCCAAAACAGGTTCACCGGGTCGCCGTACTGCTGCGGCAGAGTCAGGTGCGCGTGATGCGGGTAGAAGGACGACGATAAAATATAGCCCTCGTAGCCCAGCGGCGCCACGTCCGACTCCAGCGTATGCCCTTCGCCGATCCAGGTCAGCCGCGCCCAAGGCGCGTGCGCGAAACCGGCCAGCGCGCTGGCCATCTGCACCGCGTTGTCTTCGGTCATGTATTGGCTGTCGATGGCGATCGCCATCTCCATGCGGCGATAGCGCGAAGCCTCGTCGTTGAACAGAATCTCCACCCACGGCATCGGCCGAATGCTGACGCCCATGGTGAGGAAGTAATAGATGCCGTCGCGCTCGTGCTGGGTGATGGCCATCGGCGGCCACTTGCCCTGATCGATGGCGTAGTATTTTACCGAAGGGCCGAAATGCGGCTCATAGCGCGCCTGAAAATCGCGCTGCATCTTCGGCCACGGGTTGCCCTCTTCACGCTGCCAGCTGCGCCAAAACTGGCGGGTGCTTTCCGCCTGCGCATATTGCGTGTTGGTCGAGGCCGAGCCGAGCGGATAGGCCAACGGGCTCTCCTTGATGCAGCTGGCCGAATAGCACACCGAATGGTCGATATACAGGCTCCAACCGGGGATCACCGCCAGCAGCTGGCCGTAATACCACAGGGCCGCGCCGTCGTCGCTTTCGCTCCACACCACCATCAACCCTTCCGGGTTCAGCGGCGCTTCCCCTTCCAGGTTGCGGCAAAATTCCGCCGCCAGCATCGGCGGCTGCCCCTGCTCCAGCGCGGCGCGATCTTCCTGCAGCGGCGCGGCGGCCAGATTGCGCAGCCAACAGGCGCGCACCTGATAGCGATCGCTGTAGGCTTCGGCGGGATAGATATAAAAATAGGCTGCCCGGTGATCTTGCTGAACCACCGCGACCAGCGTCTGGTTCTCATTGCTGACTTCAGCAAGTACGTATGACTCGTTCATATCACCTCAATAGGGTCAGGGCGCGGCAGAATCGGCTGCGCGCAAAAAATGGAATGTGGCTTTGCCCCCAAGTGTAAAACGCATTACTGGCCGGATCACCCGTAAAAGTCTCAAAAGCGGCCGTAAACGAAGATAAACAAAGACTAATTATAGCGGCTGTGGCTCATGACGGCCGAGTAATGCGCCTCACCGCGCGCTGATAGGAACCGTTGCGCATCGACGCGCCCAGCACTTTGCCGAGGCCTGCGGCCCCCGTTCGCACCAGCCGCCGCCGCAGTGCGCCCGGATGAAAGCCGAACTGCCGCTGCGCCCAATCGGGCAACAGATCGATGCCTGCCTGCATCACCACCCCGCCGAGCGGGCGCGCCAATGCGCTAGGTGCCGGCGCTTTCAGCAGAATGCGCGCCACCTCTTGCGTGCGTTCATCGCAGACCAGCTGCGGCCGCATCGCCTGCAGGTACTCTTCGACCTCCGCGCAGGACTGAGGAATGGCGGTCGCCCCCAGCGCGGCGGCCACGCGCGCCGCTTCGCGGTAGTATTGATCCTGCAAATCGCGGGAAAGATGCGGGTTACGGTAGCGCAGGTGGCTGGCCAGAAAACGGCTGCTCTCCGCCACGTGCACCCAGGTGAGCAGCGCCGGATCGCTGGCAGCATAAGGCGTGCCGTCGCTGCCGACGCCGGTCACCCGCAGATGGATGGCTTTGACTTTGGCGATCAGCCGCTCCGCCTCGGCGGTCGGGCCGAAGGTGGTGACCGACACGAACTGGCTGGTGCGGCGCAGGCGGCCAATCATATCGTCGCGGAAGTTGGAGTGATCCCATACGCCGGCCAGCGCCAACGGGTGCAGCATTTGCAACAGCAAGGCGCTGACGCCGCCGCACAGCATCGGGGTGAAATCGCGGTGTACCTGCCAGATGACCGACTGCGGGCCGAACAGCCCCGGATCGCCGGGCGGATTCTCAAAATCGACGCCGCCGAGCGCCAACCCGGTCAGGCTGAGCACCTGTTTTTCTATCGCTGCGCGTACCGCTTCCATCCTGCCGCCCTCTTGCTCATTCAGCGGCCAGTGTATCACGCGGCGAGCGCCTCATTGCGCCCTGCGGCGGTTGAAAGCATTAACTTACTGAATTACAGTTGTTATACCGCTTGCAACCAGGCGGGCCTATTCGATCCACTGCAGAGGCGCTTTGCAGGGCGTTAACCCACGTTAATTCGGCACTAACCCCACAAAACCTCTATCTAGTTTCTTTTCCTTCAACTTAGATAGCAGAGAGTTCGATGATTACCATCAGAGCACGCGCGGCGGAAGACAACGCGCAATTGGCAGATATCTGGCTGCGTTCGGTGCGCGCCACTCACCACTTTTTAACCGAAGACAACATCGCACAGCTGTTCCCGCTGGTGCTGAACGACTACCTGCCGGCGGTCAACGTTTGGGTGGCCGAAGAGCGGCCGGGGCATCCCTGCGGCTTTATCGGTCTGAACGGCAACAAGGTGGAGATGCTGTTTATCGACGCCGATCAGCGCGGCAAAGGGGTGGGCAAAGCGCTGCTGACCCACGCGGAAACGCTGCACGATGAGCTGCAGCTGGACGTGAACGAGCAAAATCCGCAGGCCAGCGGCTTCTACCGTCACTACGGTTTTGTCATCACCGGCCGCTCGCCGCTCGACGGCCAGGGCAACCCGTTCCCGCTGCTGCACATGAAGCTGGAAAAACGCTAGCCCTCCACCGGCCGCCCAGCGGCCGGTTTTCTCCCCCCATGACGCCCGCCGTTTAATATATCAAATCAGAATAAGTAATAGATTTTACATTCTTCCTGTCACTATCAACCCTCGGTAGGATTGCCCGGTATTCACCCGCAACAGAGGTTCCGTCCGCCACTTCCCGCCGGGTTGTGCCCCGCTGAAAAGCCGAACGATCCCTGTCCGGCGCAACGCGCTCCGGACGGAATGCTGTGATGTATCGATAAGGATCCGCTTCGTTATGATCGTTCTTTCGAACGTTTGCAAAACTTTTGACAGCGCACAGGGCCGCGTCGTGGCAGTTGACGACGTCAGTCTGGCGATAGAGGCCGGGCAAATTTACGGCATCATCGGCTACAGCGGCGCCGGGAAAAGCACGCTGATCCGCCTGCTCAACGGCCTGGAAACACCCACCAGCGGCCGCATTGACGTGGGCGGTTTCGATATCGCCCGCGCCAAAGGGAGCCATCTGCGCCAGGCGCGCCTGAAAATCAGCATGGTGTTTCAACACTTCAACCTGCTGTGGTCGCGCACCGTCAGCCAAAACATCGCTTTTTCCATGCAGATCGCCGGCGTGCCCAAGGCGCAGATTGCGCCGCGCGTGGCGGAACTGATCGCGCTGGTCGGCCTGCAGGGGCGCGAAAACGCCTATCCGTCGCAGCTCAGCGGCGGCCAGAAACAGCGCGTCGGCATCGCCCGCGCGCTGGCCAATAACCCGAGCGTGCTGCTGTGCGACGAGGCCACCTCGGCGCTCGATCCGCAAACCACCGACGCCATTCTCGACCTGCTGCTGGACATCAATCGCCAGCTGAAATTGACCATCGTGCTGATCACCCACGAGATGCACGTGGTGCGCAAAATCTGCCACCGCGTGGCGGTAATGGAAAACGGCCGCATCGTCGAAGAAGGCCCGGTGCTTGACGTGTTCACCCGGCCACAGCAGCCGATCACCCGGCAATTCGTCAAACAGGTGTCGCAGTATGCGGACACGGAAGAGAGCTTCAATCCGCTGCTCACCGCTCATCTGCCGGGGGCGATTTTCAAGCTGACCTTCGTGGGCGTGCAAACCCATCAGGCGGTGATCTCCGAAGTGATCCGGCGCTACGCCCTGACCGTCAACATTCTGCACGGCAAGATCAGCCACACCCTCAACGGTTCGTTCGGCGAACTGTACATTCACGCCGAAGGCAACGAACAACAAGTCGCCGACATGCTCAGCCTGCTGCACGAAAGAGATATCGCCGTCGAGGTTATCCAACATGATTGAATCCCTGTTCCCCCACCTGCGCCTGGACCAACTGTGGGACGCCACCTGGGAAACGCTGTACATGACCGGCATCGCCGGTTTGGCCACGCTGGTGCTGGGCATCGTGCTCGGCGTGCTGCTGTTTTTAACCTCGAAGGGCCAGTTGCTGCAGAACCGGGCGGTCTACTCGCTGATCTCCGTACTGGTCAACGTCTTCCGCTCCATTCCGTTCATCATTCTGATCGTGCTGCTGATCCCGTTCACCAAGTCGCTGATCGGCACCATTCTCGGTGCGGACGCCGCCCTGCCGGCGCTGATCGTCGGCGCCGCGCCGTTCTACGCCCGGCTGGTGGAGATCGCGCTGCGCGAGGTCGATAAAGGGGTAATCGAAGCGGCGCGCTCGATGGGCGCCAAAAACCGCACCCTGATTTTCCGCGTATTGCTGCCGGAGAGCTCGCCGGCGCTGGTTTCCGGCATCACCGTCACCCTGATCGCACTGGTGAGCTACACCGCGATGGCCGGGGTGATCGGCGCCGGTGGCCTGGGCAACCTGGCCTATCTGGAAGGCTTCCAACGCAACCACAGTGACGTGACGCTGGTGGCGACGCTGACGATCCTGCTGATCGTTTTCGTCATTCAGTTCATTGGCGACACCCTGACAAGAACGCTCGATAAACGTTAATTAACCAAGGAAAACGATGATGAAAAAGCACCTACTGATGTTGGCTTTCGCCTCTGTCGCCACCCTCGCCTCTTACGGCGCCGCCGCGGCGACCAAGCTGGTGGTCGGCGCCTCCAACGTGCCGCACGCCGAGATCCTCGAACAGGCCAAACCGATACTGGCGAAGGAAGGCATCGATCTGCAGATCAAGCGCTTCCAGGATTACATTCTGCCGAACACCGCCTTGGCCAGCCACGACATCGACGCCAACTACTTCCAGCACGTGCCTTACCTGAACTCGGTGCTGAAAGACCACGCCGACGACAAGAGCTACGACTTCGTCAGCGCCGGCGCGATCCATATTGAGCCTATCGGCATCTACTCGAAGAAGTACAAGAGCCTGAAAGATCTGCCGGAAAACGGCAAAATCATCATGCGCGACGCGGTGGCGGAAGAAGGCCGTATTCTGTCAATCTTTGAGCAGCAAGGCGTGATCAAGCTGAAACCCGGGGTGAGCAAGGTGGACGCGCGCATCACCGACGTGGTGGAAAACCCGAAACACCTGAAGTTCCAGGCGAACGTTGAAGGCGCGCTGCTGCCGCAGATGTACAACAACAACGAAGGTGACGCGGTGGTGATCAACGCCAACTACGCCATCGACGCCGGGCTGAATCCGACCAAGGATCCAATCGCGGTCGAAAGCGGCGAAAACAACCCGTACGCCAACATCATCACCGTGCACAAAGCCGACGTGAACAAGCCGGAGATCGTGGCGCTGGTGAAGGTGCTGCACTCCAAGCCGATTCAGGACTTTATCCGCGAGAAATACCAGGGCGCGGTGATCCCGGTCAACCAGTAGTAGGTTATACGGCCCGGTGAAAACCGGGCCTGTTGTTACACCTTATTGCCAATCTGGCTGAGCCGCGGCCACACCAGCATCAGCGCCTCCAGCAACCGCAACAGATCGCTCCGGCTTGCCCCTTCTCGCGCCTGCACCGACATGCCTTCAATGGTGCAAATTACGTATTTCGCTAGCAGCGCAGTATCGGTTTTCGCCAGCAATTCGCCCTGCTGCACCTTGCGATCGAAGCAGACTTTCAGCGCCGCTTCCTGGGCATGATGTTTTTTGCGCAGCATCTGGGCGACGTCGTCGGAAGCGGACGACAGTGCCGCGGAGGCGCACACCATAAAACAGCCTGACGGCGTATCGGGGTCGGTAAACACTTCGACGGAAGAGCGCACGTAGGCCTCGACGATCTCGGCCACCGGCACATCCTGTTCCAACAGCTGGTTGGTGCAGGTGGTGTATTTTTGCAGATAGCGTTCCACCGCCGCGCGGAACATCCCCTCTTTGTTGCCGAATTCCGCATACAGCGTCGGCGCCTTGGCGCCGGTCACTTCCACCAGATCGGCCAGCGAGGTGGCTTCATAACCGTGCCGCCAGAACAGATCGAGCGCGCTTTCCAGCGCCCGGTCGCGATCAAATTGTTTTGGTCTGCCACGGCTTTTCTTGCCGCAGACCGCTTCATTGATGCTCATCGTTCCTCTCCTATCCCGCTCCACGGCAGGCTTAGCACAAATAACTTAACGATCATTATAAAAAAATATTGCGCGCTCGTCGAGAACCGATTAGCATTTAGTTATCGATCGTTAAGATAATTTAACGAAGCAGATTAAAACCCTCTATTGACCGTTATCGGAAAGGAATTAACATCATGAAAAACTTAAAATTAACCTTAGCAGCTCTCACTCTGGCCAGCGTTTCCTTCGGCAGCTTCGCCGCCGATTTAGTCCAGAACCAACCGGCAGACCAGCAGAAAGTGGGCGTTATCACCGTCAGCGGCGCATCCGATCTGACCTCGCTGGAAAACAGCCTGGCCGCCAAAGCCGATCAGGCCGGTGCAAAATCCTTCCGCATCATCGGTGCCGGCGGTAACAACCAGCTGCATGGCACCGCAGAAATCTATCAATAACAAAGTATTAAGCCAACTGATTGCCTGTCCTTTTGCTCACAACGCCAGGGCGTAAAAAAATTAATTAACGAGCATTAAAAAAATACTTGCAATCCGTCAAACCGGCATCTAACATTAAATTATCGATCGTTAATCAATTTAACGACCTTACAAAACAAACATCGTAAAGAACAAAGATAGGAAATAAGACCATGAAAAACCTGAAAATGACCATCGCAGCCATCGCACTGGCTTCCGTCTCCTTCGGCAGCTTCGCCGCCGATCTGGTTAACGCACAACCCGCCGACCTGCAAAAAGCCGGCGTCGTCACCGTCAGCGGTGCGTCCGACCTGAGCAGCCTGGAAAACAAACTGGCGGCCAAAGCCGACGCGGCGGGCGCCAAATCCTTCCAGATCATCGCCACCACCGGTGACAACAAACTGCACGGTACCGCGATCATCTACAATTAATGGCCAGATAGGCAATCGTGCAAAAGGGCGGCTCAGGCCGCCTTTTGTTTGTTTTGACGCCAACATTCTGTTGTAAGCTGTAGCCACCTTTTCTTGCTGAGCCGAGCAACGCCATGACTCCCCTGCTGTTTCACAAATATCACGGCCTGGGCAACGACTACCTGGTCTGCCACCGTTCGGTCGCCGATCGTCTGAGCCAGGAACAGATCCGCCTGTTGTGCCACCCGCATTACGGCATCGGTTCCGACGGCCTGCTGATCGACAGCGGTGACGCCGTCAATCCCACCCTGCGCATCATCAACCCGGACGGCTCCGAAGCGGAGAAAAGCGGCAACGGCCTGCGTATCTACGCGCGCTATCTGTTTGACAACGAGCGCGTAGGGCATCAGCCGTTTCTGGTGCACACCGCCGGCGGCGACGTGCGTTGCCAGGTGGCGGAAGACGCGCATCAGATAACCGTGGAGATGGGGCGCGCCAATTTCAGCCCGGCGGCGCTGCCGGCCTTGATCGATCTGCCGGAGGCACTGAACTATCCGCTGCCCCTGAGGGAGGAGACGTTAAGCGTTTCGCTGGTGTCGATGGGTAACCCGCACTGCGTGGTGCCGGTGGAAAAACTAGATCTGGCGCAGGTGCATCGGCTCGGACCGCTGATTGAACGCCATCCGCTGTTCCCGAAACGCACCAATGTACAACTGGTGGAAGTGGTCGATCGCCAGACGCTGCGCATCGGCATCTGGGAGCGCGGCGCCGGCTTTACCCTCGCCTCCGGCAGCAGCAGCTGCGCCGCCGCCAGCGTGATGCGCAAGTTGGGACGAGTCGGCGATCGGGTTAGCGTGCGGATGCCGGGCGGCGAACTGCAGATCGCCTTCAGCGGCGATTTTCAGGTCAGCATGCGCGGGCCGGTGCATAAAATCGCCACCCTGACGCTGGACGAAGACTGCTTTGCCGGCGGCGCGGGGCTGTTTACGGGATCCACCCCAGCAGCCTGAACCACAGATAGTCCAACGGCACCAGCAGTGCGAAGCTGAGCGCAGCCAACAGCAGGCACAGCTTTAGCCCTTCGCGCGCCGGCACTTTGCCCATCCCCATCGCCACCACGATCGGCGAGGCCTGATACGGCAGCAGCGGGGTGGCATAACCGATCACCTGGGTCATCAACACCGTCAGCAGCGGCAGGCCGCTGCCCGCGGACAGCGCCTGCGCCAGCGGGGTAAACAGCGCCGGCACGCCGTTGGCGGTCACCACGAAATTCAACAGCGCGGTGATCCCCACCAGCGAACCGAATGCGGTAAACGGCTTGCCGTGCAGATCCGGCATCATCGCCAGCAGCGCGCCACCCAACCGATCGCCGAGCCCCGAGTGGCTGACCAATGCGGTCAGCCCCAGGATCCCCGCCACGTAAATGCAGGTGCGCACGTTAACGCCGGCGGCGAACTGTTCGCCGTTGAGAAAACCGATGCGCGGCAGCAGGCAGACGCAGGCCGCTGCCAACCCTATCCAGGCCGGGGCGATGCCGTGCCAGCTGTCGGTCATCCACAGCAACACCGTCATGCCCAACAGCGCGATCAGTCGCCACTCGGCGGCACTGAGCGGCGTTTGCCCCGCCTCGGCCACCACCGGTTGCGGCCGCGCCCGGAACAGGCCGCAGATGCACAACGTCAACAATGCGCCTTTGGCCACCCCGAGCACCGGGGCATGCAACAGCAGATAAGAGAGATAGGCGAAGTGGCTGCCGTAGGCGCTTTCCGCCGCGCCGCTCATCACCAGGTTGGGCACGTTGGCCGGCAAAATGCTGGCGGAGAGCTGGAAGGTGCCGAACCCCACCGCCAGCGCCAAACCGATGCGGCCGCGCGAGCCTTCCGCCAGACCTGCGCGATCGGCCAACGCCATGACGATCGGCATCAGCAGCGTAATCCGCCCCATGTTCGAGGGCATGACAAACGCCAACGCGTAGCTTATCGCCACCACGCCGCCCACCAGGCGCGGCCAGGAACCGGCCAGATGCGGCAAGAGGCGGTTGGCCAGGCGATCCGCCAAGCCGGTGCTGCGGATGGCGCTGCCCAACACGAAACCGCTGAGCACCAGCCAGAATGCGGAGGACGCGAAACCGGAAAAGGTCACCGCGGCGGGCGCCAGCTGCAATACCATCACCGCCGCAAAGAACAGCAGCGCGACCAAATACTCCGGCAAGCGGGCGCTGGCCCATAGCGCGATGACCACCAGCGTGACCAGCGCGGACAGCGCCATCGGATCCCCCAACATAGTTTCCTCCCTGATAAAACGTTGTGATTGTTATCAAACGGTTAACAGGGTGACACAAGGCGCAGGCGTTAACCTTGAAACCGCTCACATATCGTCGTTCTGCAGATTTTTCAGCATGCACACATTACAGCCGTGGTGGCCGGTATGGCCGCGCCGTTCCGTCAACAGCGTGAAACCCAGCGCGTAATACAGCCCAATCGCCTCTTTCAACTGTTCGGTGGTTTCCAGATAGCAATAGCGATACCCTGCCGCCCGCGCCGCCTTCAGCGCCTGCACCACCATATAGCGCGCCATGCCCAACCCACGCACACCGGGTTTGAAGAACAGTTTTTGCAGTTCGCAATAGCCGGGCTCTTCGCCGGCCAGCGGCGCCATGCCGACGCCCCCCACCACCTGCCCGTCCCGCTCCAGCACCCAGTAGCGGCCGCCGTTGTCGTGATACAGGCCGGTCAGTCGATCGAGATCCGGATCGTGCAGGCTGACCCCTTCCATCTTGTCCATGCCGTACTCGCGAAACACGTCGCGAATGATCGCCGCCATCGCCGCATCGTCGCGCGCGGCGATCGGCCGCACCCGCAGGTTGGCGTTGCGCTGTTTGCGCGCGCTGCGCAGCGCCGCGGTCATCTTTTTCATCGCCGCAGTGGTGCTCGCCAGCTCATCGTCATCCAACTGCGCCAGCGCCGCCTGCATAAAACCGTCGGCGTCGCTCTCGATGCCGGCCAGCGCCTTGCCGCCCTGTTTACTCAGCCGATGCAGGTTGTGCCGCTTGTCATCCGGATGATCCACCGTTTCTATCACGCCGGCGGCGACCAGGCTGCGCAGCGCCCGGCTGGCGCTGGCCTTGTCGATGCAAAGTCGGGCCGCCAGCTCGGTGACGCCCAGCGGCTGCTCGCTGACTTCGATCATCAGATGGATCTGCAGCGGCGAAAAGCGCGAGCCGTTGCTCTGCTTGTTCAACATGCCGAATTCTCTGACCAAACTGCGCGCCAATGCTCTGAAATCCCTGATGTTCACGGCGTTATGCTCCCTTGTACTTCCACCTTCACGCTGCGTTGGATGGATTATTGGTTGATAGTGTTACCTAATTTAGAACATAACGATAACGCATAAACAATTGCGAATGAATAACCAACGGGGCATCTGAATATGTCAAAACATTTCATTAACCAGAATTTAAAACCATTTAATTGATTATTTTAAAAACTTAAATACAAATTAATATTTAAAATTAAAATAAAAAACCAATAAAAATGAGAGTAAAAACATCAAAATTTGACATAACAAAAAACAAAGCAAATATCTATTTGAAAAATAGTTAATAAAAACTAAAACGTGAAAACTTGATAGCAGCAACTTAATCGCTATCCCGTCAATATCGGTTACATATTTACGCCTGCCTTCGCGCGCCCCCCTACGCCATTGTCCCTTTTGCCAAAAGTAGCCCATGCTTTAACTGCTCCTTTCCTTCTGGCTAACCGGGACGCTGGCTCATGACGAAAAAAACCACCCTGCTGCAATTCTTCCACTGGTACTACCCCGACGGCGGCAAACTGTGGCAGGAGGCCGCCGAGCGCGCCCCGCACCTTGCCGAACTGGGCATCACCGATCTGTGGCTACCCCCCGCCTGCAAGGGCGCTTCCGGCGGCTACTCCGTCGGCTACGACACCTACGATCTGTTCGATCTGGGCGAATTTGACCAGAAAGGCAGCGTGGCCACCAAATACGGCGACAAGGCGGCGCTGGAACATGCCGCCACTACGCTGCGCGAACACGGCGTGGGGGTGATCTACGACGTGGTGTTCAACCACAAGCTCGGCGCGGACGAAAAAGAACGGGTACACGTGTTCAAGGTGGACGCCAACAACCGCAACGACATCAACGACCAGGGCTTCGACGCGCTGGCCTACACCCGCTTCACCTTTCCCGGCCGCCAGGGCGTGCATTCCGAGTTTATCTGGGATTACACATGCTTCAGCGGCGTCGATTACGTTGAGCAGCCGGACGACAAAGGGGTGTTTAAAATCGCCAACGACTACGGCGACGACGGCTGGAACGATCAGGTCGACGACGAGAAAGGCAACTATGACTATCTGATGGGCGCCGACGTGGAGTTCCGCAATACCGCCGTGACGGAGGAGCTCAAATACTGGGCGCGCTGGCTGCTGGACACGCTGCCGTGCGACGGCTTCCGCCTCGACGCCGCCAAACACATCCCCGCCTGGTTTTTCAAAGAGTGGGCGGATCACGTGCGCGACAGCGCGCAGCGCGATCTGTTTATCGTTGCCGAATACTGGTCGCACGACCTCGGCGCGCTGCAACAATACATCGAGTTGGTGGACGGCAAGGTGATGCTGTTCGACGTGGCGCTGCACCTGAAGTTTCATCAGGCGTCAAAACAGGGCGACGGCTTCGACATGGCGCAGATCTTCACCGATACCCTGACCGCCGCCGATCCGGCCCACGCGGTGACGCTGGTCGCCAACCACGATACCCAGCCGCTGCAATCGCTGGAAGCGCCGGTGGAACCCTGGTTCAAACCGCTGGCCTACGCGCTGATCCTGCTGCGCGAACAGGGCGTGCCCTGCGTGTTTTACCCCGACCTGTATGGCGCCAGCTACCGCGACAAGGGGCGCGACGGCGGCGAGTACCAGATTGACATGCCGGCGATCCCGGAGTTGGAGAAGCTGATCGCCGCCCGCCAGCGCTTCGCCAACGGCCCGCAAACCGACTACTTCGACGACAGCCACTGCGTGGCCTTCAGCCGCGCCGGCACCGCCGAGGCCCCCGGCTGCGTGGTGGTACTGACCAACGGCAGCGAGAGCGGCAAGACGGTCGCGCTGGGCGCCGATTTGGCGCACATCGCCTGGCGCGATTTCCTCGGTAACCGCCAGGAGGAAATCACCACCGACGACCAGGGCAGCGCCCATTTCCCGGTCAACGCCGGCAGCGTCAGCGTCTGGGTGCCGACAGGCAGCCTGTGAACGCCCGCCGCCGTGCAATGATGCCGCGGCGGCAAAACTAATGTTTGCCTTTCGGGTCTAACTTACGCTATCAACTGCGCAAGCCATTCACACCGGAGCCTAAATAGGGTACAAGGCTGCATGAAAATTCCAAAACGACTCCAGCCGCTGGTAGATGACGGGTTAATCGACGATGTCATCCGCCGGTTGAAAAGCGGCAAAGAAGCCGACGTGTTTATCGTGCGCTGCGGCGATGAGATCCGCTGCGCCAAAGTGTACAAAGAGGCCGAGAAGCGCAACTTCAAGCAGGCCGTTCACTATCAGGAAGGGCGCAAGGTGCGCAACAGCCGCGACGCGCGCGCCATGAGCAAAGGCTCCAAATTCGGCCGCCAGCAGCAGGAAGAAGCCTGGCAAAACACCGAAGTGGACGCGCTGTATCTGCTGGCCAAGGCCGGGGTGCGGGTGCCGCAGCCGGATATCTGCCTGGACGGCGTGCTGCTGATGGAGCTAATTACCGACGAAGAAGGTCTGGTGGCGCCGCGCCTGAGCGATGTCATCCTGACGCCGGAACAGGCGCGGGCCGATCACGCCCTGATGATGAACTACGCGGTGCGCATGCTGTGCGCCGGGCTGGTGCACGGCGATCTGTCGGAATTCAATGTGCTGATGGATAAAGACGGGCCGGTGATCATCGATCTGCCGCAGGTGGTGGACGCCGCCGCCAACAACCACGCCAAAAGCATGTTCGAGCGCGATATCAACAATTTGGCGGAATATTATGGCCAATTCGCGCCGGAACTGCGCGACAGCCAATACGCCAAAGAGATTTGGGCGCTGTATCAGGAAGGCAATCTGACGCCGGACAGCGCCCTCAGCGGCCGGTTCAGCGAAATCCAGAAGCGCGCCGATGTCGGCTCGGTGCTGGAAGAGATCCAGGCCGCCAGCGAGGAACACCAGCGCCGCATCATGGCGCGCAACGCGGAAGAGTAACGCGCCGCGCTATTCGACGCGAAACACGTCCGGCCGCTGCGGCGTCGCGGCCTCGTGATAAATATCCCCCAGATAGCCGGCGATCTCCTCTTCGCGCAGATCGGCCGGCAGCACGATATCGTGGCTGGGGGCATACTTGCGCTCCGGCAGCGTCACGCGGAACAGCCGCCACTCATCCCCGATGCGCTTCACGCCCAGCAGACGGCCGAACACGTTAAAAATCATCATCCGCCATTCCCCCTCTCGTCGCTTTCAGGCTATAACACTGTGATGCCGCCGCAGTGAAAAGGAAAGCGTATGAGTGAAAAAACGCCGCAGTTCTGGCGCGATCCGCAGTTGCCGTTCGTCGAAGCCCGCGCCATCGCGGATGGCCGCCAGGCGTGTTACAGCCTGCACAGCCACGAATTCTTTTCCATCGGTGCCATCACCGGCGGCGTCAGCACCTATGTCAACGGCGAGCGGCGCATGCAGGTTAGCGCCGGCGATCTGGTTGTCATCAACCCGCAGCAGGCGCATGCCTGTAATCCGATCGCCGACCGCCGTTGGTCATACATCATGTTCTATCTCGATCTCGCCTGGATCGGCGCGCTGCAGCAGGAGCTGCTCGGGGGCGAAGGCGAGCGTTTTGTCCCCTTCAGCCGGCCGCTCAGCCGCGATCCGGTGCTGTTCCACGGCCTGAATCGGCTTTATGCGCTGCTGACGGATCCGCTGTGCAGCGCGCTGGAAAAACAGATCGCCATGGTGGAGTATTTCAGCGCCCTGCAGATCGGGCTGGGCAGCGGCCGCCAGCCGGAGACACCGCCGCATGCCCGACTGGAAGCGGCGGCGGCGTTTATCGACGCGCACTGCACCCGGCCGCTGACGCTGGACGATATTTGCCGCGCCGCCGCGCTCTCGCCCTCTTACCTGATCCGCGCCTTCCGCCAGCGTTACGGCATGACGCCGCACGCTTATCTGGTCAATCGCCGCGTGCAGCACGGCCATCGGCTATTGAAAAGCGGCCTGCCGATCGCCGCGGCCGCCAGCGAAAGCGGCTTTGCCGATCAGGCGCACTTTCAGCGCACCTTCAAACAGCTGCTGGCCGCCACGCCCGGCCAGTATCAAAAACCCTCCGCCAACAGATAGCAGGCGCTGGCCGCCAGCAACGCCGCCATCACGCGGTTGAAACGCTGTACGTTGCGTGCCTGCCTGAGCAGGCCGCGCAGCATCGCACCGACATAGGCCCAGCAGGCCACTGAGGCATAGCAAATCACGAAGTAGAGCCCGGCGAATTGCCACAGCAGCCGGATGTCGCCGTCGCCGACAAAAGCGCCGAGGCTGGCCACCGACGCCAACCATGCCTTGGGATTCAGCCATTGCATCAGCGCGCCGTACCAACAGGAAGGCGCCTGCGCCGCGCCGTTGCCCAGCCTGCCGTCGTCAAACGCCAGCCGGTAGGCCATAAACAGCAGGAAGGCCACGCCGGCCCACTGAATCAAGCGGGTCAGCGCCGGCCACAGGATCAGCAGTTGGTGCATGCCCAATCCCAGCAGTAACAGCAACAGGGTAAACCCCAGCGTGGCGCCGAATACGTGACGCTGGGTCGCGCCAAAGCCGAATTGCGCCCCGGCGCTCAATGCGACGATGTTGACCGGGCCGGGGGTGATGGAGGCCGCCAGCGCGAACGCGGCCATGGAAAGGTAGATATTCATGATGGGCACCTGAGAAAATATTCACAGGTGCCAGAGTGCCGGGCCGCGCCGACAACGTATTGAACAGAATTGCCCTGTTCAATTTAGCGCACGGCGACGGCCCGGCGGCGCGGCAGCCCAAAGGTGTTGACCGCCATGCCGGCCAGCACCAGCAATGCGCCGCCGAACTGCGCCGGCGACAGCGCTTCGTCCAGCAGCAGCCAGGCGGCAAACAGCCCGACCAACGGTACCAGCAGCGTCAACGGCGCGACGCGCCAGGTTTCGTAGCGCCCCAGCAGGCTGCCCCACACAGAATAACCGAACAGCGTGGCGGCGAACGCCAGATAGGCAATCGCCAGCCAGGTGCCGACCTGCACATGGCTCAGGCTGGCGAGCACCACCTGCGGGCCGTCGAACAGCCAGCTGCAGACCAGGAACGGCACGACCGGGATCGGCGCGCTCCACACCACCAGCGACAAAATGTTGCGCTGCGGGAAACCGGCCAGGATCTTCTTGTTGGTCAGGTTGCCCAGCGCCCAGGAAAACGCCGCCGCCAGGGTCAGCAGCAGGCCCGCCAGGGGGACCGCGCCGCTGCCCGGCTTATGCAGGCTGGCCTGCGCCAGCACCAGCATGCCGCCGCTGGCGATAGCAATGCCGACGAAATGGTTGACGCGCAGCTTTTCGCCCATCAGCACGACACCCAACAGCAGGGTGAAAAACACCTGCGCCTGCAGCACCAGTGAGGCCAGCCCCGCCGGCATGCCCACCTTGATGGCGACGAACAAAAACGCGAACTGCGCGAAGCTCATGGTCATGCCGTACAGCAACAGCCATTTCCACGGGATCGTCGGGCGCGGAATAAAGAAGATCGCCGGCAACGCCACCAGCAAAAAGCGCATCCCAGCCAGCAGAAACGGGGGCATGCCCTGTAAACCGAACTTGATGACGACGAAATTCACACCCCAGATCACCACCACCAACAGCGCCAACAGCCGATCGCGCAATGTCATCCTCGCCCCGCTTATCCCATTGAAAATTCGCTTTACCTTGCAGATTACAACCAAACCGGGGACATGGACACCGGCAAACGCCGGCGCTTATTCCGGCATCAGGCCGATAAAGGTGGTTTTCTTGCGCGGGCCGGTCATCAGCGCTTCCAGCTTCTCCACGCACTGCAGGTAATGCGGGGTCTGCTTATGCGCCGCCACCGCCTGCTCGTCGCGATAGGCTTCGTAGATGTAAAACCGCGTCGGAATATGCTCATCCTGCAGCACGTCGAAGCGCAGGTTGCCCGGCTCTTCGATCGCCCCCAGATGATTGGCGCGGAAAACGTCGATAAATTCGTCGATTTTGTCCTGTTTAACGTTGATCTCTACCAATGTGACGTGCATGACAGCTCCTTGTTTGAACGGCGCGCCGTAGCATGGCGCTTTCCAACCATAGGTTTATTCCCACCGATTGCCCTGCCGCAACGGCAATTTTGCCGCCTGGCTCACAAATCGCACCGGCGATGCCCACCCCACCCCCGGCGAGGGAAGACGGCGGCATCTATAGTTAACACTCCTCCCCCTGAGAGCATAGGCTATGGATAACTACTTGATGGCGCTGGATGCAGGAACAGGCAGCATTCGCGCCGTGATCTTCGATTTGGCGGGTAACCAGATCGCGCACGGCCAGGCGGAGTGGCAACACCTGGCGGTGCCGGGCGTACCCGGCTCAATGGAGTTTGACCTCAACCGCAACTGGCAGCTGGCCTGCCAGTGCATCCGCCAGGCAATGCAACGCGCTGGATTGAGCGCTCAGGCGATCCGCGCGGTGGCCTGCTGCTCGATGCGCGAAGGCATCGTTCTGTACGATCGCAACGGCGTGCCGATCTGGGCCTGTGCCAACGTCGATGCGCGCGCCAGCCATGAGGTCAGTGAACTGAAAGAGCTGCACAACCACGGCTTCGAACGCGAGGTGTATCAATACTCCGGCCAGACGCTGGCGCTGAGCGCCATGCCGCGCCTGCTATGGCTGGCGCACCACCGCCCGGACATCTATCGCCAGGCGGCGACGCTGACCATGATCAGCGACTGGCTGGCCAACATGCTGAGCGGCGAGCTGGCGGTCGATCCTTCCAACGCCGGCACCACCGGCATGCTGGATCTGAGCAGCCGTGACTGGCGGCCGGCGCTGCTCGATATGGCCGGGCTGCGCGCCGATATTCTGTCGCCGGTGAAAGAGACCGGCAGCGTGCTGGGGTGCGTCACCGAACAGGCGGCGCAGGAAAGCGGGCTGCTGCGCGGCACCCCGGTGGTGATGGGCGGTGGCGACGTGCAGCTCGGCAGCCTGGGGCTTGGCATCGTGCGCGCCGGGCAGACGGCAGTGCTCGGCGGCACCTTCTGGCAGCAAATCGTCAACCTGCCGGAGCCGGCCATCGATCCGGAGATGAACATCCGCATCAACCCCCACGTCATTCCCGGTATGGCGCAGGCAGAATCCATCAGCTTCTTTACCGGCCTGACCATGCGCTGGTTCCGCGACGCGTTCTGCGCCGAAGAGAAACTGCTGGCGGAGCGGCTGGGCGTCGATGCCTATAGCCTGCTGGAAGAGATGGCGGCCAGAGTGCCGCCGGGCGCCTACGGCGTGATGCCCATCTTTTCCGACGCCATGCATTTCAAAACCTGGTATCACGCGGCGCCGTCGTTCATCAACATGTCTATCGATCCGGAGCGCTGCAACAAACAGACGCTGTTCCGCGCGCTGGAGGAGAATGCCGCCATCGTCTCCGCCTGCAATCTGGAGCAGATCGCCGCCTTCTCCGGCGTGCAGGCGCGCTCGCTGGTGTTCGCCGGCGGCGGTGCCAAGGGCAAACTGTGGAGCCAGATCCTCAGCGACGTCACCGGGCTGACGGTGCGGGTGCCGGTGGTGAAAGAGGCCACCGCGCTGGGCTGCGCGATCGCCGCCGGCGTCGGCGCCGGGCTGTACGAGTCGCTGGCCGAGACCGGCGAGCGATTGGTGCGCTGGGAGCGCGAGCATCAGCCGGACATGACCCACCACGCGCTGTATCAGGAACAGAAAGAAACCTGGCGGCGGGTCTACGCCGATCAGTTGACGCTGGTGGACAACGGCCTGACCACCTCGCTGTGGAAAGCGCCGGGGCTATAAGCGCCACGCGGCATTCGGTCATAACCTTATGCCGTTTTATTCCTTTCTCTTAGGCGCGGCGCGAGCCGCGTTTTCACTCGCCGCCGCGATTGTTTCCCTTCAGAAACAGTGTAACCACCGCAGATGGATTTATCTGCGCCTTCGGCCTGCCGTAGATTGTGACTTTGATCACGCCGCGCCCCGAGCGCGGCCTGCGCATTCACCTGAGACGAGCGGCATTATGCTGAATAATAAAGATAACTCTGCATCATCCCCGTGGCCGGCGATCTTCTCGCTGACGGTCGCCTGTTTTGTCATGGTCACCACCGAGTTCTTGCCGATCGGCCTGCTGACCAACATCGCCCCTTCGCTCGGCGTCAGCACCGGCACCGCCGGGCTGATGGTGACCATGCCCGGCATCGTGGCAGCGGTGGCCGCTCCCGCATTGAGCCTGATTTCCGGCCGTCTGGATCGGCGTTTACTGATGCTGGGGTTGTCGCTGCTGCTGATGGTGTCCAACCTGGTGGCGGCTCTGGCCGTCAACTTCCCGATGATGCTGCTGGGCCGCGTGCTGCTGGGCATCTGCGTCGGCGGTTTCTGGTCGTTCGCCGCCAACTACGGCCGCCATCTGGTGCCGGAAGCCAGCCAGGGCCGCGCCACCGCGCTGATCCTCAGCGGCATCTCGGTCGGCGCGGTGTGCGGCGTGCCGGCCGGGGCGCTGATCGGCGATCTGTTCGGCTGGCGCGCCGCCTTCTTCGGCGGTGCGGCATTGGCGGTCGGCGTGCTGTTGGCGCAGCTGCGTTTGCTGACCTCGGTACCACCGTCCCGGCCGGTCACACCGCGCGATCTGGTACTGCCGCTGCGCCTGCCGATGGCGCGCATCGGCCTGATCGCCATCGTGCTGTTGTTCATCGGCCACTTCGCCGCCTACACCTACCTGCGGCCCCTGCTGCAGCAGGTGTTCGTCCTCAGCCCATCGGCTATCTCACTGCAGCTGTTGGCCTATGGCGCCATCGGCCTGCTGGGCACCTTCCTCGGCGAGCGTCTGGGGGAATACAGCCTGCGCGCCACCTTCATACTGATCGCCGCCATGCTGGCGGGCATTTTGATCGTTTCGCCGCTGCTCAGCGGCCTCGCCGGCGCCACGCTGATGGTGCTGGTATGGGGGCTGGCCTTTGGCGCCGTGCCGGTCTGCGCCACCAACTGGATGTTCGCCGCCGTGCCGCAGGCGCCGGAAGCCGGTCAGGCGCTATTGGTGTGCGTCATCCAGATCGCGCTGGCTTCCGGCGCCCTGCTGGGCGGCGAGGTGGTGGACTGGCAGGGCGTCAGCAGCGCCATGCTGTTCGGCGGCGCGCTGATCCTTTCCGCCACGCTGGTATTCGGCCTCAGCTTGCGCTCCGGCGCGATTGGCGCTAAACAGTGTTAATCATTATCTATCTGCAGAAACATGCCCCGGCCGTCGCCGGGGCATGGCGTTGAGAACCTATGGACCATCATTTGCTCGCTATCCGGGTATTTAACCGCGTGGTGGAAACCGGCGGCTTTACCCGCGCCGCCGAGTCGCTGGGCATGCCGAAAGCGACGGTCACCAAGCTGATCCAGAATCTGGAGGATCACCTGCAGACCAAGCTGTTCCAGCGCACCACCCGCAGCGTGTCGGTCACCCGCGAAGGTGAATGCTATTACCAGAATACGGTGAAATGGCTGGCGGATTTGGAGCAGATGGAAGGCTGCCTGACCGAATCGCAAAGCTCTCCGCAGGGCGTGCTGCGTATCGACACCGGCGGTGGCACCGCACGTCGCTTACTGCTGCCGGCACTGCCCGACTTTCTGGCACGCTATCCGCAGATACAGATCGATCTGAGCGTCGGCGACCGCGTGATCGATCTGATCAGCGACAGCACCGACTGCGTGATCCGCAGCGGTCCGTTGGCCGACTCCAGCCTGATCGCCCGGCGCCTGTTCGATTTGGACTGGGTCAGCTGCGCCACCCCAGCCTACCTGGCGCTTCACGGTACGCCGCGCCACCCGTGCGATCTGGAACAGGGTTTTCCGATGGTGCACTATCGCCACCCGCTTAACGACCGCATCCACCCGCAGCGCTATGCCGAACACGGCAAAGAGATCGCCATTCAACAGCGCTCCCCGGTCAGCATCAATGAGGGCAACGCGCTGCTGGCGGCGAGCCTGGCCGGATTGGGCATCATCCAGATCTATCGGTTTATGGCGCAGCCGCACCTCGACAGCGGCGAGCTGGTCAGTCTGCTGCACGATTGGCAGCCGCCGCCGGAGCAAATGTACGTGGTCTACCCGTCCAATCGCCACCTCAGCGGCAAGCTGCGGGCGTTTATCGACTGGGCGGTGGAGACGTTTGACAGCGGCAAGATGAGCCGCACGTTGTAGCCGCACGCAGTGTGGTATTATTTGCCGCATAGTGATTCACGACGGACAACCACCATGGCCTATATCCCCAAAAACTATGCGAAGCTGGAAACCGGCTACCGCGAAAAAGCGCTGAAACTGTTCCCCTGGGTGTGCGGGCGCTGCTCACGCGAATTCGTCTATTCCAACCTGCGCGAACTGACGGTGCACCATATCGATCACGATCACAGCAACAACCCCGAAGACGGCAGCAACTGGGAAATGCTGTGCCTGTATTGTCACGACCACGAGCACTCGAAATACACCGAGGCCGATCAATACGGTTCAACGGTGGTGGCCGGTGAAGACGCTCAGAAAGATATCGGCGTCGCCACCCACAACCCGTTCGCCAACCTGAAGGCGATGATGAAGAAGTAACGCCATCGACAGCTTAATGAGCCACTAACTTATTAAGCTGTTAAATTAACAAAAACTCTCTTCCGTTCCGCCACTTCCCAGAGAATTCCTACTTACCCACCCGGCCGATTCACCGCAAAATAAGCTGCGCAGTTAACAACATACTGGCTTGGCAAGCCGCCGCAGTTGGTGCATATTGTTCGCGAGTTGTTCTTGTTAACCTGTTTGATTATCAACCTAATAAGCATATTAACTTAATAAGTTATCAGCTTAATAACTTGAGAGATGGCAGCATGATTGTCCTGATTGGCTCGCAAAAAGGCGGCGTCGGCAAGTCGACGAAAGCGGTGAACATCGCCGGGTATCTGATTCTTAAGCAAGGCAAGACGGCGATCATCGTCGATGCCGACGACCAGAAATCGATCATGACCTGGTACAACGACCGTCAGAACGTCGAGGGGCTGCCGCACATTCCGGTGGTGGCCGCGTCGGGTAAAATCAAGGAAACGCTGCTGGAGCTCGATCGCCATTACGACTACGTGATCGTCGACACCGCCGGCCGCGACAGCGCCGAACTGCGCTCCGGCCTGCTGGCCGCCGATCTGTTCCTCTCGCCGCTGCGCCCTTCGCAGATGGATCTCGACACCATTGGCTATCTGTCGGAGATGTTCTCCACCGCGCAGGAATACAACGAGAAGGTCAAAGGCTACATCGTATTGAACATGTGCCCGACCAATATCTTCATTAATGAAGCCAACGAAGCGGCGCAGGTGCTGAGCGAATACCCGGAGTTCACCCTGGTGAGCAACCGCCTGTGCGACCGCAAGATTTACCGTGACGCCTGGGGTGAAGCCATCACCGTGCACGAGGCGAACAACGAAAAGGCGCAGAGCGAAATTGAATGCCTGGTGAAAGAGGTGATCCTGTGAAAAAACGCACCCCCACCCACCGCATGTCGGAAGACGAATTCATCAACAGCGCCACCTCGCACACGCTGCCGGTCGCGGCGCCCGCGCCAGAAGCCAAACCGGCCGGCCGCAAGCGAACCTATAAGGCGATCTCCGTCAGCCTGACGGACAACCACATTGAGGCTATCGATGAAGTGATCGTGCAGGCGGCGCGCAACGGCATCGTGCGCATCACCCGTTCCGACATCATCAAACTGGCGATCGACGGATTGGCGGAGAAAAGCGAAGCGCAACTGCTGGAACTGCTGAAAAAGCTCTGACCGCACGGCCCGCCGGCTGGCCAAACCGGCGGCTGCCGTTACACCGACGAGAACTCGCGTGGGAACGGCATAGTACGATAGGTTTTGCCGGTGGCCTTATGCAGCGCGCTGGCTATCGCCGGGGCGACCACCGCAGTCGATACTTCCCCGCATCCCTGCGGTGCACGCGCGCTATCGAGCACCACGACCTCCACCTTGGGCATTTCGGCGATCGCGAGCAGCGGATAGCGATCGAAATTCCCTTCCACCACGCCGCCCCGTTCAAAATGCAGCTCGCTGTGCAGACAGGTGGTCAGCGCAAAGCCGATGCCGCCCTCTACGTTGGCACGCACCAGGTTCGGGTTTATCACCTTGCCACAGTCAATCGCACATACCGCGCGCAGCACCCGTAGTCGCCCCCCCTGGATGGCGATTTCAACCACCAAACCGACGTAGGTGGTGAAAGCGTTATTGCGGCCGACCCAAATATTGCACGCCATACCGCGATAAACGCCCAGCGGCGGCTCATGCTGCCAACCGGCCGCCGCCGCGGTGGCGTCCAGGACGCGCAACGCTTCCGGGCTGTCCTGCAACAGATGCCGCCGATACGAATATTCGTCCCGGTTGGCCTTATGGCTGAGTTCGCTGATAAAGCTTTCCAAAAAGAACAGGCTGGCGACGCTGCCGACACCGCGCAGATAGCTCAGGGAGATCGGCTGATCGACGATGCCGGCCTCCACCTTCAGGTGTGGGATGCGATACGGCGTGCTGTAAACGCACTCCACCATACTTTCATCCCATCCCCCGGCCTCGTTGACCGTTTCGCGCCGCATTTGCCAGAAGAGAGACTGCCCGGCATAGCGCGCCCACAGCGCCTGCGGATAGTCGTTTTCATCCAACAGCGCCCGATAATGGCTGATACAGGCCGGACGATAGTATTCATGCCGCATGTCGATCTCGCGCGGATAGATCACTTTGACCGGTTTCCCCACCGCCCGGGAGGCGGCGGTAGCATGCATCACGGCATCCGGCAGATATTTGCGCCCAAAGCTGCCCCCCAGATAGGTCGTATTCACCACCACATCCGTCGGCTTCAGCCCGAACATTTTCGCCAGAACGTTGCGTACCATGTCCTGGCCCTGGAAAGGGCCCCAGGTTTCGATACGGCCCTCTCCGTAATGGCTGGTGGCATTGCAAGGCTCCAGGGTGGCGTGCGCCACATAAGGTGCGCTGTAACGCGCCTCATGCAAGCGTGAACCTTGTTCAGCGCCACGAATCAACGCCGACGCCTCGCCGCGATCGACCGCCGGCACCAGTGTATCGCCATCCAACATCGCCAGATTCTCCGCCGCAATCGCGCTATCGGTCAGCGCTTTTCCTACGCCCGGCAGCCAGTCGACCTCCAGCAAATCCGCCGCCTTTTTGGCCTGCCAGTAGCTCGCCGCCACCACGATCACCGTATTGAGCGACATATCGTGATCCAATCCGACCATGTTGTTCATCGACCACTGCCGGGTCAGCACCAGATCCACCACGCCCGGCATGGCCCGAATCTGCCGTTCATTGCGCACGGCGACCAGCTTTCCGCTGAGATCGGGCACCATCCAGGGAACGCCGATCAGCATCTCCGGCAAGTCGATATCGATACCGTAAATCGCACTGCCGTCCACTTTCTCCGGCGTATCAACCCGCAACAGCGGCTTGCCAATGACACTCTCTCGCTCTTGCGCCTCACTCTTTAAACCAGGCTGCGGATCCAACGGCAGCTCGGCGGCATAGCGCACCAGATCGCCGTAGGCGACCTTGCGCTGCCCGCCTTTCTCAAGCACCCAGCCTTTCTCCGTGCGGCACTGCGCCGGTGAAAGCGCGAAATGTTTTGCGCCGGCCCGCAGAAAAAAATCTCTCGCCTGTGCACCGGCCAGCCGGGCACGCTGATAGAATTTGGTCATGGAGGTTGAGGCGGCGACAAACTGTGCGAAAGCCTCGCCCCCGGCAACCTGACGGTAAGCGTCACGGCCGGTGACGAATTTCACCGTCACCTGCGCCCAATCGGCATCCATCTCCGCCGCCACCACTTCGGCTAGGCCGGTGTAAATCCCCTGCCCGACCTCACATTGCGACACGCCGATAACGATGCGCCCATCGCGATCGATCCAGATCCAATCGTTCAATTCATGCTGACCGTCCGGTGGCGCCACGTCCTGTGAAACCACGGCCGCCAGGCTGCGCGTCGATATCGGCAGCAGCATGGCGGCCACTGCCAACGCGCTGCCTTTTATCAAGGCTCTGCGGGTGATCGCCATACTCAAGATCCTCCCTTGTCCGCGGCGCGGTGCACCGCCGCACGGATCCGGTGGTAGGTGGCGCAGCGGCACAGATTGGTCAGGCCCGCATCTATCTGCCGATCGTCCGGCCTCGGGTGTTCCGCCAGCAGCGCGCTGACCGCCATGATCATGCCTGATTGGCAGTAGCCGCACTGCGGCACATCCTCCGCAATCCAGGCCTGCTGCACCGGATGACGGCGATCGAGGGACAGCCCTTCGATGGTGGTCACCTGCCGATCGCGCACCAATTGCAGCGGATAGCAACATGAACGCACTGCCTTACCGTCGACATGTACCGTACAGGCGCCACAGGCGCCAATACCGCAGCCGAACTTGGTGCCGGTTAACTTAAAATGTTCTCGGATCACCCACAGCAGCGGCGTATCCGGCTCGCCGTTAAATTCGACCGCCTGGCCGTTCAAATTGAACTTCATGCCATCCTCTCTTGGATCAATGCTTCACCCGACGTTTCACCCACGCCCCAATGACGATCAATACCAGCAATACGCCGCCCCAGAACACATAAGGCAATGACGTAATCAACAACGGTTTTTCACCGCCCGCCCGCTGCCGAGCCACTTGCTCCGGCGTTATCCTGACCGCCGGATTGCCGAATTGCTGCAATACGTAATTGCCCAACTCGGCCAGTTGCCGGTCATCCAGGCTATCGGCGAACCCCGGCATCCAGGTCTGCAGCGTCTCCCCCTGGCGCTGCACGCCATGCAGCATCACCATGATCAGGTTATTGGCCTGCTCGCTGCCTACGGTGGAGTTGTGCGTCAAAGAAGGGAAATGGCCGTCGTAAGCCCCCTCGCCGCCCAGGCGATGGCAGCTGGCGCAGGCAGCGGCATACAGCGCCTGCCCAGCAGGGTCGCCTTGGCCACCTCCCTGATAGTGATAGGCCGCTTTCGTTCCTTGTACGGTGACAAGCGGCGGCGTCTGTTTGAGCCAGTCGGCGATGGCGTCGAGATCGTCGTCACTCAGGAAACGCAGGCTATGCTCCACCGCCTCCGCCATGCCGCCGGCCGCCTGAGCTTTGTCATTGCGCCCGGTACGCAGATACTGCACCAATTCTTCCCGGCTCCAGCCGCCGATGCCGCTAACGGGATCCGAGGTGATATTCGGCGCGATCCAACCGCCTGCCTCTCCGCCCGCCAGGTAGCGATCGCCGCGTTCAGCCATCATCCCATTACGTGGGCTGTGACACGCCGAGCAATGCCCCAACACATCCACCAGATAGCGACCACGCGCCTTCTTCCCGTCTTCATCGATGGGCGTTTTTTTCAGAAACAGCCAGTTCCAGCCGTGGATCGCATAACGCCAGGAAAAAGGGAACGTCAGTTGGGTTTCAGGCACCGCGCGATCGACCGGTGCGACCCCGGCCATAAAATAGCGATACAACGCGTGCAGATCGTCATCGCTCAACCCCTGATAAGCGGTATAGGGCATGGCGGGATACAAGGGTTGACCGTCCCGCCGAATGCCCTGCGTTAAGGCGCGGCGAAACTGCGGTTCACTGTAGTCGCCAATGCCGGTTCCTTTGGCGGGCGTGATATTACTGGCGATGATGTCGCCCATCGGCGAAGCGATGGCATAACCGCCGACATAGGGGGCGTCCTGTTGGGCGCTGCCGCGGTGACAAGCCGCGCAATCTGCGGCGGTAGCCAGGTATTTTCCCCGTGCGATGACCTGTTGGTCATTCTGGCTGGCGAAGACCGAGCAGGAGAAGATCCCCAACGCGATAACGCACCGCTGTTGTGCTCTCCGCCAGCGGCCGTTCACGCTTCACCTTCCGGCTTCATCGCCCCCGCTCGCTCCTCCGCCAACAGCGCAAACTCGTCCGGCAACAGATTGTCCTGTTCGAGCATCGCTATCGCGTTATGTTTGATGCCAAACAATACGCGGTAAAAAGCCTCCAGATCGTCGGCCGAAATACCGCTAAGCAGCTTTTGCCGCGCCTGTTGGCTGGAATGATCCAACTGCGCCAGCATCTCCTGCCCGGCCTCGGTCATTCTCACGCCTTTGGCGCGCTTATCTTCGGACAGAGCATCGCGAGCGATAAGCCGATTTTTTTCCAGAAACAGCAGCGCGCGCGACATCGTCGAGACTTCGGCGTTCAAATGCTGCGAAACGTCTTTCAACGTGCAGCCCTCCCCCAAGTCGGCAATCGCACTCAGCGCCAGCCAATGCGGGCGCGTCAGATTGGTCATTTTCACCGACTGGTCCATCGCCGTGCGCCACAGGCGATTGGTCACATCCAGATGGATGCCCAGCGCAGCAGGGAGTTTACGTGGTTGTGGCATATCGGATTGCTCTCGATTATTTATTTGCTTGTGCAAACAAATAGTAGATCGAACATGAGAACAGGATCAAGCAGATGAGGGAAAATAAAGTAAAAACGAGTTAATACATTTGGTTAGTTCGTATCGCACGGCATACGCTCCCCCACGACGGGGAGCGATAAGAAAAATTCAGTTCCCCGCCACCTCGCACCGGTAGTCCTGAATTTCACCGGCCGAGCCCAGGTTGAGATCGGTCAACTTCAAACGGTTTGCCAACAGCAGCATTTCGCCCTGCGGGCTGACCGCCAGCGCCAGGCCGTAATTGCCGATGCTGTCGCCCTGCTCGACCACGTAGTTTTGCAACAAGCGGAAAGGATCTTCCTGGGTTAAATCGGTGCCCGCCAATTTTCTGGCCAGATAGTGATGGCCGACTAATTTCACCGCCAGCGGCCGCCACTGTTGATCTAATTGCTCCGCCTGTTCCCCCAGCGCGTTATAGACATCCTGGCGCAAGCAGGCAACGTGAATATGCAGCTGATTTTGAGAGCGGCCATATTTCGAATTGACCGCCAGAGAAACCCATGCGTCTTTTAACGGTTTACCCAGCTCGCCGGATATATGTTCCCTATTATTCCAGGCCTGGGAGAAATAAGGCGGCGTCCGATCCGCTTGCAATATCGGGCTCTCGATGCCGCTGACCTTTTCGGTCGGCATCACCAGATCGTGATAGGGGCCTTTGCTGTCCTTAAACAGCACATAATCCTCGGTTAAATCAACCTTTAAGCAGGGCGCCGGATCGTGGTTCTGCTGCTGATTGGGCACGCACTGTTGGCTGACGATTTGCCACAGCGCATTCGGATTGCCGCGCCCGAAGAACCACCACAGCACCGCCGCCAGCAGCAAAATGACAAGCAAAATAATTAATAGTCTGAAAAGTCTTTTCATCGCGACGCCCTGTTTATCTATTCCATACCGAAAGGAGCGCCAGCATAAACCAAGGCTCTGGCATCGACCAGAATATTATCCTTAATGTCACCTTTCATTGACGTCTTGTTAGCAATGGATAATTAAAAATAAGCCTCCACCTGAGTAATTTAAGGTAAATTAATACCGCAGGTTGAATATGAGTGTGATATAAGCAGCCGGGACTCTCTTTATATAAGGAACCGATAAGATGCCAACGATGGGCAAATCCCTCCATTACCTCGACGTAGGGTCGGGCTTTCCGTTGCTGCTGGGCCACAGCTATCTGTTCGATCTGAATATGTGGGCGCCGCAGTTTGAAGCGCTGGCTAAACGCTACCGCCTGATCGTGCCGGATCTCTGGGGCCACGGCGATTCACCGGCGCTGCCGCCCGGGCGAAATAGCCTGTCGGATATCGCCGCCGACCATTTGGCGCTGATGGATCGTTTGGATATCGAAGAATTCGGCATCGTCGGCCTGTCCGTCGGCGGCATGTGGGGCGCCGAACTGGCGGCGCTGGCGCCGGAGCGGGTGAAAGTGCTGGCGCTGCTGGACAGCTACCTGGGTGACGAAACCCCAGAAGCGCGGCAGCGCTATATGGGCATGCTGGCCGCCGTGGAGCAGGCCGGCGCCATCGCGTCGCCCCTGCTGGAACATGTCGCGTCGCTGTTTTATTCCGATGATGTCCCCGATGCCTTATTGCAATCGCTGTTGTGTCAGCTCCAGAACCTGCCTGCCGATCGCCTGCGCGAGAGCATCGTACCGCTGGGCCGGATGATCTTTGGCCGCCCCGACAAGCTGGCGCTGCTGGAACACATCTCCGCCGCCAGCATCGTCATTACCGGCGCACAGGATAAGCCGCGCCCACCGGCAGAGGGCCAGCGCATGGCGGATCTTCTCGGCTGCCAACATGTGCTGATCCCCAACGCCGGGCATATCAGCAACAAGGAAAACCCGGCGGCGGTCAACGAAACGCTGCTGGCATTTCTGGCTGAAAACACCACGCCGCTGTTCTGGTAAGATTCTCCGGGCCGCCAGGCCCGGCGAGTCATTCCGTACGCCGCATAAATCCGTGTCGGCTCAGTATGCCCTGCCCTTGTTCGCTCAAGATAAATGCGGCCAACCGCTGCGCACCGTCATCCAACAGGCATAAACCATAATCCGCCTCGATATCCAACGGTGGCGCCAGCGGCCGCACCGCCAACGCCGGGTAGGCCGCCAACGCCGGCGCATAGCTGCCGTAGCCGAGAAAAATATCTGCCTGCCCGCCGGCTATCAGATATTCCGCCGCCAGTCGGCCTGCCGGCACCGGGGCAGAATCTATCCCGCCGACTAACGGTAACGCCCGCCGTCGTAGCGCTTCCCCCTGCCCCGGCCAGTATTGCTCGCAGCGTTCAAAAAGCTGCAGCGCATAATCGCCGGAAGGATCCGCTCCCGGTGTCGAAGTGGCCAGCCGCCAGCGCGGATCGCACAATACCTCAGGAAGCGGACGCTCAATTAATGCCGGCACGTTGCGAACCGTCACGCAGAGCCGATTGCGCGCAAAAACCTGCACCGCCCCCGCCATCCCGAGATCCGCCAACCTTTGCGGGTGCGCCACGTTGGCCGAGGCGAACAGCTGTGGCCGCTCGCCGTTCTCTATCCGTTGGCGCAACAACCCCGCCGGGCCGAATTCCGCCGAAACCTTTTGCCCGGTGTCGCGCTGAAATGCCGACAGCAGCGGCGTAAACGCCAGCCGCAGGCTGCCGGCGGCAAACAGCAGGATATCACTCATCATGTCGCTCCAATTGGCTGCGATACAGCGGCACCAGCGTCGCGTAGCGGCGGCCCGCCACCGTCAGCGGCACCCGTTCGATCGCCAGGCCGAACAAGGGTGACAGGGAATGTGCCGTTAACACCTCGCGGCAGGCCCCTAGCCGGCTGCGCCCTTCCTTGCCCAGCAGCAAAGCCCGATCCGCCACCGCATGTGCATGGTTGGGCTGATGCGTGGAGAACACCACCGCCAACTGCTGTTCCCGCGCCAGGCGCGCCATCAGGCTCAATACCCGATCCTGGTAGTGCAGATCCAGCGCCGAAGTCGGTTCATCCAGAATCAACACCTCGCAGCGCATCGCCAATGCGCGGGCGATCATCACCAACTGGCGTTGGCCGCCGGATAGGCTGCCAAACTCACGCTGTGCCAGGTGCTGTAAATCCAACGACTGCAGCGCTTCTCTGGCCAGCCGATGATCCTTGGCTGACGGTGAACGGAACAGGCCAACATGGCGCGCCCGTCCCATCAACACGATATCCAGCACCCGATAGGCAAACGGCGGCGAAAAGTGCTGCGGGACAAAGCCCATCTCACCACTGCGCTCAATCTCGCCGGATTGCGGCGTCAGGCTGCCTAACAGCAGCTGCAGCAGCGTGCTTTTACCGCGCCCATTCGGGCCCAATACCGCCAGCACTTCACCGCGCCGCAGCTGAATATCCAGGTGTTGGAACAGCGGGGGCCCGCCAGGCCAGGCAAAACTCACGCCCTTGGCGGCCAATAACGTGTCAGTCATGCCAGCCTCTCACTTGCGCGCGGCGCAGCAGCAGTGCGAACAATGGCGCGCCAATCAGCGCAGTCAAAATGCCCAGCGGGATTTCGCTGCTGCTCAACGTGCGCGCCAAATCGTCGATCAACAGCATGTACAGGGCGCCCAGGCAAAGCGAAGCCGGCAACAGGCGCCGGTGATCCGGCCCCACCAGCCGTCTTGCGACGTGCGGGATCACCAAGCCGACCCACCCGATGCTGCCGCTGACCGCCACCTGAGCGGCCACGATGGCGGCACACAGCGTCAGTATCAGCCAGCGGGTACGCTCAACGTTGATGCCGAGCGCACCGGCATCTTCATCGCCTAACGACAGCAGATTGATGCGCCAGCGCAGCGCCAGCAGCAGACCGCCGGCCAACAGTAAAGGTAAAAACAGCATCAGCAGCTTTTGCCGATCGGCGGTGGCAAAGCTGCCGAGCAGCCAAAACACGATGCTCGGCAGCTTCTCTTCGGTATCCGCCAGATATTGCATCAGGCTAACGCAGGCGGAGAAAAAACCGCTGAGGATCACCCCCGCCAGTACCAACGAGAGAATATTGCGCCGTGCAATGGCGCTGGTGAGGGTGAAAATCAACAGCAGTGCCGCCATGCCGAAAACAAAAGCCGACAGCAGCAGCGCCGCCAACGGCAGGCTGAGCAGGATAGCCAGCGTACCGCCAAAGGCCGCGCCGGAAGACACGCCGATAATATGCGGATCGACCAGCGGATTGCGAAAGACGCCTTGCAAAGCCGCGCCACACAGGGCCAGCGCCGCGCCGGCGCCCATCGCCAACAGCACCCGCGGCAAGCGCACCCCCAGGATCACCTGGCGTTGGACAGCATCGATGCCGGCATAATGCTGCCCGGTGAATGGCTCCAGCAAAATCATCAGGCTGTGCGTAATCGGCACCTGAAAGCGGCCAACACCGAGCGAAAACAGCGCGCAGCACAGCGTCAGCAGCGCCAACCAACCCAGCTTCATTGCCCGCTCTGGCAACAGGTGGCGCGGTAATAGCGTTGATAGTAAGTATCGACCCGCTGCTGCAGATGGATATCGGCAAAACGCTGCGGGTAAAGTTTTTTCGCCATCCACAACTCACCCAACGCCATCGCCTCCGGCATCGGATATCCCCAGGCCTTGGCGTACTCCGGCATCAGGTAGACCCGCTTATTCTTCACCGCGTCAATCGGCTGCCACTGCGGTGACGTCAGGATCTGTTTCACCACGTCCGGGTAGCGTTCTTGCACGAAAATCACCGCCGGATCCCACTTCAGGACATCCTCGATAGAGACCTGTTTAAACCCCTGGATCTCTTTCGCCGCCACGTTGAGCGCACCCGCGTGCCGCATCATCAACCCGGTATATTTGCCGACACCGTAGGTGGTGAGATCGGGGTTGGCCATATACACCCGCACCCGCCGATCGTCCGGCAGCGTGCCCAGCCGTTCGGCGACCAGGGTACGCTGCTGAGTGACGTCCTTAATCAGCGCTTCGGCCTGAGGCTGACGCTCCATCACCTCGCCAATCAGCCGAATACCGTCCTGCAGCCCCAGCGTATAGGCCCGATCTTCATCGCTCAGTTGAGGGTTCATTTTGCCCGCCTGATCGGCCGCCTCGCGGCGCAGCGAGATAGCCACCACCGGAATGCCCACCCGTTCGATCTGTGCAATCATTTCCGGCGGCGCATAGTTGGCCACAAACACCACCTGTGGATGCAGGCCGAGCAGGCTTTCAATATTCACCGAAGTCAGATCGCCCGGCATCGGCAGGGTTGCCAGCGTCGGTGCCAGCCGCAGGTAGTTTGGCCCCAGCTGCTTTTTCCAACTGCTAAGCACGCCGACCACCTGCGGCATCGCATCAAGCTGCACCAATAGGTTCAGCGTCTGGTGTTGCAACACCACGGCACGGGTAATGTGATCGGGCAGCGTGACCTGACGGTTGAGCTGATCGGTGACCTGGCGATCCGCCAGGGCGGCGGTAGAGAACAACGCGAGCGCCAGCATCAGGCGCGGGAGAAAGTTAAACATGGCAGTGACCGGTTGATTATCGTTATATATCTAATAATATAGCGATGGGCATGGCGAAACAATCAGCGAGATCAAACCCTATGCCATGTATGCAGGAAGAAAAACGAGGAGATAACGATGGGAAAGAAGCGGATCCGCCGGAACGCCGGCAGATCCTGAGCACCAGAACGAGCGCGTGAAAAGCGCTTATTGGCCGATAGACGTCAGGCCCTGGCGGATCCCTTCGTCAGCCTGCTGGCACCACGCCTGCAGCCCCTGCGGCGCTTCCTTCTCCAACGCGACCACTTTGCCGTCGTCGTTCAGCACATTGCCTTCACGGCCCATCGCTTCACGCTTGTCGCCATCGCGGGTATCAACGCCGCCCGGAATAGCCGCCACGTAGGCCACCATTTTCTTGGCGTTGTCGATGCTCTCCGCTTTCAGGAAACCTTTATCGACGCAGTAGGACATCAGCCCGGCGGTATTACGCGTGATGTCATAGACGTTCTTCAACGCGGCAGGATCCATCCCTTCGGCATTGGCGGTGTTAAACAGGCCCAGAGTCGCGGCAATCATGCCGGTCAGAATGCTCTTTTTCATTGTTATCTCGTTTTAATAATGAAGTAGTTAATTTTTAATTATTCACAAAAAAATGTGAATACCGCTACGATATAACGGCGGCCTAGATTAACACAACACTAACGCGTTAATAACTGTGGTTAAGTTAGCGCCTAATAAAATAAAAACGCATGGTGGGGTTATTACTTCCTCCCGGCGTCAGTTTTTTACGTTCGACATTGACCGCGCTCAATTCAAATTTAAAATAGTCTCATCATGGAATTATTCGTAACGAAATCGTTGGCCCGCGGTCAATCACGTTCCGCACTTTGCCAACCCGCCCCGGCGTGGCATAGCCTGTTAAGACGCGCCATGCCATAGTGGAAGGGGATTCGCTTGAACCCTTCCGTCCGGCCGCCGCAATGCGACGATAAAACCCTTCTCGATATCACGATGAATTTATATCTTTATCCGGCGGTGCTTATTGCGTACCGCTTGGGCATCTTTGAGTTTATTGCTCAGCCCCCCGCAGCCTGGCCAATATATGCACTCAGGCCAATCTGGAAAGACGCCCAGCGGAAACGTTGGCCATGGCGCTATTGGCATTGAAATTGATCGCCAGAGACGGCGATACATACTCTCTCTAGCCGGAAGCGGAAACCTTTTTGTTAAAAAACAACCCGCATTACTTCGGTTATTTTTGGGATTTGATGATTGAAAACAGCGAGATTTTCTCGCTGAAAAACCTGGAAAACGCCATCAGAAAAAATACCTCGCCGATCTACGACGAGCAGGAGCTGTTCGAAGCGCATACGCTCGACGCCGACAGAATGCGGCGTTTTACCCACGCCATACCCAGCCTGAGCGTGGGATCGGCCAGCGTTTGGCCGCGCTGCCCCCCCTCGCTCGGCGCTGGATATCGCCGACCAACTGCTCGACGTCGGCGTCGGGCCTGCTCAATTACTGCCGTCGCTCGGCTACTACAGCATCGTGACGGCGCAAAAAACCCAGGCTTAGCGGTTCACCGAACGCGCCATGCGGCTGTAGGTGTGGCGCACGCCGCGAATCGCCACGCTGTAGGCGAAGATGTTTTCCGGCAGCGCCAGCCCCAGATAGCCGGTATCGCCGATATGGTGCAGGTCCGCGCCGGCCATTTTGCTCATCAGCGCAATCTGCCGCACGGTCTGCACGTCGGCCCCCTCTTGCGAGGTGCCGATCGCCGTCATCGCCAGCGCTCCCTGCCGCTGGGCATAGGCGATCAGCGCCGCCACTTTTTCCTGCGACATGCCGGGAATGGTGCCCGGCGCCGGCAACAGCACGATGTCGGCACCGTTTTCCACAAACAGCGCGATGTCCTGCTCGCCGATCAGCTGGCTGCCGCTTTCGCGCACAATGCCGGCGCCGTGCATCTTGCCGGTCACCAGCACCATCTCGTCGCCCACTTCATCACGAATCGCTTTCAGCGCGGCGGCGATCGCCTGATTGCTGACGCCGTTGTTCGGGTTGCCGGTCAGCACCAGCATGCGCGCACCGAGCTGATACAGCTTGCGGGCATTCTCGGCGGTGGCGGCGCGGCCCGCCGTCATCTGCCAGAAGTCGTTATGTTCGGTGGCGAAAGCCGGATCGACGGCCTCCAGGTTCACCCCGATCACCCGCCCGGTCAGGCGCTGCAGCGTGCGCAGCGCCTCCTGCGGCGACACGTCGACGGGCAGGCCCGCGATATGCGGACGATCGACGTCGAACAGGTTCAACAGCAGCAGGTCGGCGCCCTGGCTGGCCGCCAGTTCGGCGTTGGTGACGTTATTGAGCAGCGGCTGAGTGACCGCGATGGTTTCGCTGACCAAGATGCGCCCTTCGCTGGCGCGGATGGCATAGAGCAGATCGGCTTTGCCGATATCGGCCAGATCGCTGGCGCTGCAGTCCAGATAGCGTTTCATGAGGCAAGCTCCGGTGACGTTAGCGGAAAGGGATGGATGCCCCCTCTCCCACCGCAGTGAAAGAGGGGGAAAAGGTTACTTCAGCGTAAAGCTTTGCGCCTGCACGTTGTCGGAATCCAGGCCGACGAACACGTTGAATTTGCCCGGCTCCGCCCCCCATTTCAGGCTGGCGTTGTAGAACTTCAGATCGTCTTCGCTAATCGGCAGCTCAACCTGCTGCGACTGACCGGCCTTCAGCGTCACTTTCTTGAAGTTGCGCAGCTCTTTCACCGGGCGGCTGACCGAGGCGGTCACGTCCTGCAGATACAGCTGCACCACCGTGGCGCCGTCGTACTTGCCGGTATTCTTCAGCGTGACGCTGGCGGTTAACTTGCCGTTACGCGCCATCGTCGGGCTGGACAATTTCAGGTCCGACAGGCTGAAGGTGGTGTAGCTCAGGCCGTAGCCGAACGGATACAGCGGGCCGTTCGGCGAATCGAAGTAGCGTGAGGTGTACTTGCCCGGATTCTCCTTGCCGAACGGCCGGCCGGTGTTCAGGTGGTTGTAGTACATTGGGATCTGGCCGACCGAGCGCGGGAAGGTCATCGGCAGCTTGCCCGACGGGTTGTAATCGCCGAACAGCACGTCCGCCACCGCGTTGCCGCCCTCGGTGCCGCTGTACCAGGTTTCCAGCATCGCGTCCGCCTGCTCGCTCTCCCAGCTCAGCGCCAGCGGCCGGCCGTTCATCAGCACCAGCACCAGCGGCTTGCCGGTGGCTTTCAGCGCGGCGATCAGATCGCGTTGGCTCTGCGGGATCGTGATGTCGGCGCGGCTGGAGGCCTCGTGCGCCATGCCCTGCGATTCCCCCACCACCGCCACCACCACGTCGGCCTTGTTCGCCGCCTGTACCGCTTCGTCGATCATTTGCTGCGGCGAACGGGTATCGAACGCCACCGCCGGCTCATACTCGTTCAAATAGTCGATGATGCCTTTATCCTGCGTGACGTTGGCGCCCTTGGCGTACAGAATGCGCGCCTTGTCGCCCACCGCCCGCTCCAGCCCCTCACGCAGGGTGACCGACTGTTTGACCACCCCGGCGGCCGACCAACTGCCCATCACGTCACGCTGGCTGTCGGCCATCGGCCCGACCAGCGCGATGGTCGCCTGCTTGCTCAGCGGCAGCGTCTGCTTATCGTTCTTCAGCAGCACCATCGTCTTGCGCGCCACCACCCGCGCTTCGGCGCGGTGCAGGCGGCTTTCGGCGTTGGTGTCCTGCGGATCGGAACCCGCCGGGCCCAGATGCACGTAAGGATTGGTGAACAGCCCCATGTCGTATTTGGTGTTCAGCACGTCGCGGCAGGCGCGGTCGATATCGCTTTCAGGCACCAGCCCGTCTTTCACCAGGCCCGGCAGGTATTTGTCGTAAAACTCGTCGCTCATGCTCATGTCGACGCCGGAGGTGATCGCCAGCCGCACCGCGTCGCGCGCATCGGCGGCCACGCCGTGTTTAATCAGCTCTTTGATCGCGCCGTGGTCGCTGATGGTGATGCCTTTAAAGCCCCACTGCTCGCGCAGCAGATCTTTCAGCAGCCACGGGTTGGCGGTGGCCGGCACGCCGTTGATCGCGTTGAGCGACACCATCACCCCGCCGCTGCCGGCGTCCACCGCCGCTTTGTAAGGCGGCAGATAGTCCTGATGCATGCGCAGCGGGCTCATGTCGACGGTGTTGTAATCGAGGCCGCCTTCGACGGCGCCGTACAATGCAAAGTGCTTGACGCTGGCCATCACCGAACCGGGTTTGGCCGGATCGCCGTTCTGGAAACCGTCGACCATCACCTTGGCGATTTTCGAGACCAGCCAGGTGTCTTCGCCGAAGCCTTCGGAGACCCGGCCCCAGCGCGGATCGCGGGTGATATCGACCATCGGCGCGAAGGTCATGTTCAGGCCGTCGTCGCTGGCCTCTTGTGCCGCGACCCTGGCGCTGAGCGCGATGGCTTCCAGATCGAAGCTGGCCGCCAGCCCCAGGCTGATCGGGAACACGGTGCGCTGGCCGTGCACCACGTCATAGGCAAAGAACAACGGGATTTTCAGGCGGCTGAGCTGCATCGCCTGATCTTGCATCACCCGGATATCCGGCCGGGTGACGGTATTGAAGATGGCGCCGATCTGCCCTTTGCGAATTCCCTCGCGGATCGCTTCTTTCGGGTTATCCGGCCCGACGCTGATCAGCCGCAGCTGGCCGATCTTCTCTTCCAGCGTCATCTGCTTCATCAAATTGGACACGAAGGCGTCGCGCTGCTGGGCGTGAATGCCCTGCGTTATCGGCGTTTCCTGCGCAAAAGCCGGACTGAGGGCCAGACCGGACAACATACTCACCACACAAAGCCATTTCATCTTGTTTTATCTCAGGCGTGTTTCCGCCGCTAAAGCCGCGGGGTTTAATCGGAGTGAAGAAACAGTTTGCCACACTCTGTTTCATCGCCAAGGGAATTCGCATCGCTAATGTTTACAAAGCATTACAGGTCATCGGCAGGTAATTCTGTAGCCGGGCGCGGCTGTCGGCGGCCTCCGCCGCCAGAAAATCGACCAGCGCGGTTAACGTCGGCGGCGCCACCGTGCGTTCAGGATAGACCAAATAATAGGCCGCGCCGCTGCTGACGCAGAGCGGGAACGGCGTCACGATACGCTGCGCCTGAATATCCTCCTCCAGCAGGCACAGATCGCCGATGGCGATGCCAAACCCCTGCAGCGCGGCGCTCATCGCCAGATCGAGGGTATCAAAATGCTGGGCCTTGCCGGACGGCAACGCATCGGCGCCCGCTGCCTTCAGCCAGCGCAGCCAGTCGCGCCGATCGCGCGTCGGGTGCAGCAGGGTTTTGTCCGTCAAGTCCGTCAGCCGAGGCGTCGGCGGCAGAAATGTCGGCGTGCAGACCGGCGTGAGGATTTCATCGAACAGCAGGTGCGCGGTCAGCTTTTTACCCGGCGGCCGGCCGAATACCACCGCGGCGTCAAACTGCTCGGTACTGAAATCCAGGCCGTGCGACACCGAAGCGGTCAGCTCGATATGCATGTCCGGCCGTTCATTTTGCAGGCGAATAATGCGCGGCAGCACCCAACGCATGGCGCAGGTCGGGCATTTGATGCGCAGCGCCCCTGGCGGGGCGGCGGCCCGCGTCAGGGCTTCATCCAACTGCCCCAGCGCTTGCTGCACCGGCGCCAGCAGCTGCGCGCCCTGCGGCGTCAGCGCCAAACCGCGCGCCTGACGGCTGAACAGCGGATAGCCCAGACGCTGTTCCAGCCCGAGAATTTGCCGGCTGACCGCCCCCTGCGTCAGGTGCAGCTGCCGGGCGGCATGGGTAAAGTTGAGGCGTTGCGCCACCACCACAAAGGTTTTCAATACGTCGAGCGACGGCAGGGATATCGGCATAGCGTGCCTCGATTAGGTATGATCGTAGTGCATGGCAAGTATGACAAACTTTCCCTTGTCCGCCTACGCCGGCTGATGCTTAATCGCTCAACACTTCCCTGTTTGCCTGGAGCCCATCATGCAGAGCGCCTGCTCACCCCGCTCGAAGCTGCCGGACGTCGGCACCACCATCTTCACCGTCATTGGCCAACTCAGCGCCGAACATCAGGCCCTCAACCTGTCGCAGGGCGCGCCCAATTTCGCCGGAGACCCGCAGCTGATCGAGGCAACGGCACAAGCCATGCGCGCAGGTCATAACCAATACGCGCCGATGAGCGGCGTGGCGGCATTACGTGCTGCTCTGGCGGAAAAAGCTGAACGATTGTATGGCGCGCGCTATGACGCCGACGAAGAAATCACGGTGATCGCCAGCGCCAGCGAAGGGCTGTACTCGGCGATCAGCGCGCTGGTGCATCCCGACGACGAGGTGATCTATTTCGAACCGGCGTTCGACAGCTATGCGCCGATCGTGCGCCTGCAGGGCGCCACGCCGGTGGCGATCAAACTGTCGCTGCAGGACTTTCGCGTCGACTGGGACGAAGTGGCCGCCGCCATCAACGGCAAAACGCGCATGATCATCGTCAACACGCCGCACAACCCGACCGGCGCGGTGTTCGACGCGCAGGATATCGACCGCCTGACCGCCCTGACCCGCGACACCGATATCGTGATCTTGTCCGACGAGGTCTACGAGCACGTGGTGTTCGACGGCGATATTCACCACAGCATGGCGCGCTATCCGCAGCTGGCGGAACGCAGCGTGATCGTCTCGTCGTTCGGTAAAACCTACCACGTCACCGGCTGGCGCGTTGGCTATTGCCTGGCGCCGGCGGCGTTGATGGACGAGATCCGCAAGGTGCACCAGTTCATGGTGTTCTCCGCCGATACGCCGATGCAGCACGCCTTCGCCGCCGCGCTCGCCAATCCGCAGAGCTACCTGGGGCTGGCGGCGTTTTACCAACAAAAGCGCGATCTGCTGGCCAGCGCCCTGCAGGATTCGCGCTTTGAGCTGCTGCCCAGCCGCGGCAGCTTCTTCATGCTGGCCCGCTTTAGCGGCTTCAGCCACGAAAGCGACAATGATTTCGCCGTGCGCTTGATCCGCGAAGCGAAGGTAGCGACGATCCCGCTGTCGGCGTTCTACAGCGACGGCACCGATACCGGCCTTATTCGGCTGAGTTTTTCCAAAGATAACGAGACCCTGCTGGAAGGCGCGCGCCGTCTGAGCCAGGTGTAATTTTTTGTCCGACCATGGGAAAGGGGCACTGCCTATGAAAGCTTTGAAAACGCTGTTCGCCGCCGGATGCCTGCTGGCCGCCGGCTCTTCTCTGGCGGCGGAAAACAGCCTGCGTTTCGGCCTGGAAGCGCTGTATCCGCCGTTCGAATCCAAATCCGCCAGCGGCAAACTGGAAGGGTTCGACATCGAGCTGGGCGACGCGGTGTGCGCCGCCGCACAGTTGAAATGCAGCTGGGTGGAAACCTCGTTCGACAGCCTGATCCCGGCGCTGCAGGCGCGCAAGTTCGACGCCATCAACTCGGCGATGAACGTGACCGAACAGCGGCGCCAGGCGATCGCCTTTACCGACGCCATCTATCAGGTGCCGAACCGCCTGATCGCCAAGGCCGACAGCGGCCTGCTGCCGGACGCCAAAGCGCTGGCGGGCAAACACGTGGGCGTGCTGCAAGGCTCGATTCAGGAGATTTACGCCAAAACCCATTGGGCGCCGGCGGGCGTGGACGTGGTGTCTTATCAGGATCAGAATCAGGTTTACCTTGACCTGGCGGCCGGTCGGCTCGACGCCACGCTGGTGATGGCACCGTCGGGGCAAAGCGGCTTCCTGTCGCAGCCGGACGGCAAGGGCTTCGCCTTCGTCGGCGAGGCGGTGCGCGACGACAAGATCCTCGGTGAAGGCATTGCCTTCGGCCTGCGTAAAGGGGATGAGGCGCTGAAGAAGAAACTGGATGCCGCCATCGCCAAAGTGAAACAGCAAGGCACAGTGGCGGCGCTGTCGAAGAAGTATTTCGGCGATATCGACGTGACGGTGAAGTGATGGACGGGGGCGGCACCGCCGCCCCCTGCCGCGTTTAGCGATCGAACACCGAACTGTTCAGCGCGCGATCCTGCTGGTGGCGCTCCAGCGCCAATTCGATCAGGCGCGTGATCAGCGCCTGGTAGCTGACGCCGCTGGCGGCCCACAGCTTGGGATACATGCTGATGTTGGTGAAGCCCGGCAGCGTGTTGATCTCGTTGATCACCACCTGGTTATCCGGCGTCAGGAACACATCCACCCGCGCCAGCCCGAAGCACTCCAGCGCGCGGAACGCCTTCAGCGCCACCTCACGGATGTGGTCGCTCACTTCCGGCGCGATCGCCGCCGGCACCACCACCTGAGCACCCTGCTCATTGATGTATTTGGTGTCGTAGGAGTAGAAAGCGTCGCTCAGCACGATCTCGCCGCACACGCTGGCCTGCGGATCGTCGTTCCCCAGCACCGCGCACTCGATCTCGCGGCCGACGATCGCCGACTCCACCAGCACTTTGTGATCGAAGCTGAAGGCCAGTGCCACCGCCGCGTCAAACTCGGCGCGGTTTTCCACCTTGCTGACCCCGACCGACGAGCCCTGGTTGGCCGGCTTGACGAACAGCGGCAGGCCTAGGCGCTCGCTCAGTTGCTCAAACGTGAACCCGGCGCGGTTGGCGCGGGTCAGGGTGACGAAAGGCGCCACCGCCAGCCCGGCGTCGCGCAGCAGGCGCTTGGTCACGTCTTTATCCATGCTGACCGCCGAGCCGAGCACGCCGGCGCCGACGAACGGCATATTGGCCATGCGCAGCAGCCCCTGCAGCGAGCCGTCTTCCCCCAGCGTGCCGTGTACGATCGGGAAAATGACGTCGAGCTGGCCCAGCGCACCGGCGCTGCCCGCTTCGATCAGCTGCTGTTTTTCCTGGCCCGGGATCAGCGCCACGTTCTTGTTCGAGCGGTTCAGCGCGATCAGCGCCGGGTTCTCGGCGTTGAGCAGGTAGTTGGAGGCGTCGTTGATGTGCCACTGCCCCTGTTTGTCGATCCCCAGCAGCGTGACGTCAAACTTCTCTTTGTCGATTGCATCCACAATGTTTTTGGCCGACTGCAGCGACACCTCATGCTCCGCCGATTTACCGCCAAAAATCACCCCAACACGTAGTTTAGTCACGCCTTAAATCCTTCTGAAAAAATCATGGCAAAAAAGTCGTTCATCACAATAAACGCATTGCCTGGCGGCGGCAATCGTTGTTGCCAGAATCTTCTTACGCCACGGAATGCCACATCGCGACCATCCTAAACGTATACACTTCATATATTGTTTACTTATGGAGACGCCGATGGGCATCGTAAAAATTTCGGACGCGCTGCATGACGATCTGCGCCTCGCCAGCCTGACCATGACGCGTTCGATCAACGCGCAGGCCGAGTACTGGATCAAGATTGGCATGCTGGCGGAGTTCCATCCGGAACTGACTTACCCGCAACTGGTAAAAAAAATGATGAAAGATAACGCGCTGACGCTGAAGGAGATTGTCGGGTGAAAGAGATTGTGATTAAAACGCCGGAAGAGATTGCCAAAATGCGCCATTCCGGCGCCCTGCTGGCCAAAGTGTTTGCTATGCTCGATGAGGTCATCGTCGAAGGCATCTCCACCATGGAGATCAACGACCGCGCCGAGGCGTTTATCGTCGAAGAACTGAAATCGCGCCCGGCCAGCAAGGGGCAGTATGATTTCCCCTATGTGCTCAACACCTCAATCGACGATGTGGTGTGCCACGGGGTGCCGTCGGCCAGCAAAATCCTGCGTTCCGGTATGATTGTCAACGTAGATATCACGCTGGAAAACGGCGGCTACATCGCCGACTCCAGCAAGATGTACTGCATCGGCCAGGTGACGCCGCTGGCCAAACGGCTGGTGAACAACGTCTATGAATCGATGTGGCAGGGCATTCGCGCGGTGAAACCGGGCGCCACCCTGGGTGATATCGGCCACGCCATCCAGCGGCATGCCGAGCAGGCCGGCTACAGCATCGTGCGGGAGTATTGCGGCCACGGCATCGGCCGCGACATGCACGAAGAGCCGGCGGTATTGCACTACGGTCAACCCGGCAGCGGTCTGGTGCTGCAAGAGGGCATGGTGTTCACCATCGAGCCGATGATCAACCAGGGCGACCGCCGCATCAAGCAGAAGAAGGACGGCTGGACCGTGGTGACGCGCGACAAAAAACTGTCGGCGCAGTGGGAACATACCGTGGCGGTCACCGCCGACGGCGTGGAGATTCTGACGCTGCGCGACGAAGAGCGCCGCGCCAGCTACGCCGAACGCTACTAAATACGCAAGCCATTAGCTTAACAAGCTGATAGCTTAATAAGTTATTCACTTGATAACCTCTTAGCTTATGTGCGGCACTCCGGCGCCGCGGTTAAAGCGACGGAGATGACAGGGAGACAGGCAGTATGCAGTCAGGCAATCAGACGTTTATCAATCAGCTCAAAGACATCGTCGGCGGCCCGCAACTGTTGACCGGCGATCGCAACACCGAGCGGTATCGCAAGGGGTTCCGCTCCGGCGAAGGCCAGGCGCTGGCGGTGGTGTTTCCCACTAGCCTGCTGCAGCTGTGGCGCATTTTGCAGGCCTGCGTGGCTGCTGACAAAATCGTCATTATGCAGGCCGCCAATACCGGCCTGACCGAAGGGTCAACCCCCAGCGGCAACGACTATGACCGCGACATCGTCATCGTCAGCACTCTGCGCCTCGATCATATTCAGGTGCTGGACAACGGCAAGCAGGTGGTCGGCTTCCCCGGCAGCACCCTGCACCACCTCGAGAAATTGCTCAAACCCTACGGCCGCGAACCGCATTCGGTGATCGGCTCCTCCTGCATCGGCGCCTCGGTGATCGGCGGCGTATGCAACAACTCCGGCGGCTCGCTGGTGAAACGCGGCCCGGCCTATACCGAAATGGCGCTGTACGCCCAGTTAGGGGAAGACGGCCAGCTGCGCCTGGTGAACCATCTGGGCATCCGGCTTGGCGACACGCCGGAAGAGATCCTCACCCGGTTAGAAAAAGGCGACTATCGCCCGACAGACGTCGAGTACGGCGAGTTGCGCGCCTCGGATAACGAATACGCCAGCCGGGTGCGCGACGTCGATGCCGACACCCCTTCCCGCTTCAACGCCGACAAACGCCGCCTGTACGAAGCTTCCGGCTGCGCCGGCAAGCTGGCGGTGTTCGCGGTGCGGCTCGACACCTTCGAGAAAGAAGGCAAAGAGCAGGTGTTCTATATCGGCACCAACCACACCGCGGTGCTGACCGAACTGCGCCGCCACATGCTGAGCAAATTCGAAAACCTGCCGGTGGCCGGTGAATACATGCACCGCGATATCTTCGACATCGCCGAGGTGTACGGCAAAGACACCTTCATGATGATCGACAAGCTCGGCACCGATCAGATGCCGCGCTTCTTCACCCTGAAAGGCCGCATGGATGCCAGCCTCAACAAGCTGCCGCTGCTGCCGCACAACCTGACCGATCGGCTGATGCAGGGCCTGAGCCATCTGGCACCGAGCCACCTGCCGAAGCGCATGAAGGAATACCGCGAACGTTTCGAACACCACCTGCTGCTGAAGATGGCCGGCCCCGGCGTAGACGAAGCACAGCGCTATCTGACCGACTATTTCGCCCAGGCCGAAGGCGCCTTCTTCGCCTGCACGCCTGACGAAGGCAAAAAGGCCTTCCTGCACCGCTTCGCCGCCGCCGGTGCCGCCGTGCGCTACCACGCGGTGCACGCCGACAAGGTGGAGGATATTCTGGCGCTGGATATCGCCCTGCGCCGCAACGACACCGACTGGTTTGAAACGCTGCCGCCGGAAATCGACAGCCAGCTGGTGCATAAGCTGTATTACGGCCACTTTATGTGCCACGTCTTCCATCAGGACTACGTGGTGAAAAAAGGCGTGGACAGCCATGCGCTGAAAGAAAAGATGCTCGAGATCCTCAACCGGCGCGGCGCCGAGTACCCGGCGGAGCATAACGTTGGCCACCTGTACCACGCCAAACCGGATCTGCAAACGTTCTACCGCACCGCCGATCCAACCAACAGCTTCAACCCTGGCATCGGCAAAACCAGCAAACGCAAAGGCTGGGCCGAAGACCCCCGCTAAACGCCTCACGATCGGCCCGCCGCCGCACCCGGCGCGGGCCTCCTCTGCCCTACCTGCCTCATCGCGATCTTTCTGCGCCTTTAAAGATGCATTTTTATTGCAACTTATAAAATTCCCGATTACCATTCACCCCATCATCGCAAATGAGAATTAATTACAAAGCTGTCATGACGGATACATGACATCCGCCGTGGCATTCACCGCGAAGTTAATGAGAAGGAACCTACCATGAGTCAAACCCTCGATTCCGCCCAGCTGCTGGCCGCGCTCGATAAAGTGATGGTGATCTCCACCACCGATCTGCAGGGCACCATCACCTACGTCAATGACCTGTTCTGTCAACTGACCGGTTTTTCCCGGGAAGAGCTGGTGGGCCAGCCCCACAGCATCGTGCGCCACCCTTCCGTGCCGAAAGCCGTTTACAAAGCGATGTGGGACACCATCAAGGCGGGCGGTATCTGGACCGGCATCATTCCGAACGTCGGCAAGGGCGGCGTGCTGTACGTGGTCGACACCACGGTGCAGCCGCTGTATGACGCCCAGGGCAATATCGAGGCCTATATCAGCATCCGCCGCGTGATCAACGATCTGATGACCGACTTCGAATCGGTGGAATTCGCCAAAGAACAGTTCGACAACCACTACGACAAGTAACCGCTATGGCCGACATCATCGAACGCATCCTGATTGGTTACGGTTCGGAGTCGGGCAACGCCCGGGCGCTGGCGATGCGCCTGGGCGAGCAAAGCAGCCTGCAACCCTACCGCCCCATGGTTAAAGAACTCAACGCCATCCAGCCCGCCGATGTGGGCGAGCGTGACATCCTGTTGATCGTCTCGAGCTCATTTGGCGACGGCGAACCGCCCGCCAACGCCGAGCGTTTTTCCGACGCGCTGGCGCAATGGCCGGATCCCCCCCGGTTGCGCTACGCCATCTTTGGTCTCGGCGACACCGCGTACCCGCATTTCTGCGGCTTCACGCAGGCGCTGGATGCGCGCCTGACGCAATACGGCGCCCGCGCCATCGTCAATCGCGTCGACGCCGACGTTAACTTCGAACCGTTCTTCACCACCTGGCTGACGACGCTGGGTAAGGTGCTGGCCGGCGATGCCCAGGCGGGTCGCGACTTGCATCTGCGCGTGACCGCCTACGGTGAAGACCATGCGTTCAGCGCCGCCCTCCTCGAACGACGGCCGCTCAGCGCTCGCACGCCGCAAGCCTGGCATCTGCGGCTGAATATCGCCGGCAGCGGCATCGTTTACCGGGCGGGAGATACCGTCTATCTGTTGCCGGAGAACGACGAAGGATTATTGTCCCGGCTGGCAGACTGGCTCGGCAGGCCGGAGGCCGTCGACGCGCTGCGGCGCCGGGAGCTGCGCCAGCTCAGCAAAACGACGCTGCGCGAACTGGCGCAGTTGGCCGACAGCGAAGAGCTCAAAGGCCTGCTGAAGATCCGTCAGCGCAAAGCCCTGGAGAGTTATCTGTACGGCGCCGATCTGCTGGACGTGCTGCACGATTTTTGCCCGCCGAACGCGATCACGCTGGAGAACCTGTTGGCGCTGCTGCCCGTTTGCCTACCGCGCGCCTACTCCATCGCTTCGGCAACGCGGGAAGAGAGCCTCGATCTGTGCGTTCGCGACGTGCGTTATGAACGCGGCGGCCGCACGCGGCGCGGCACGGCAACCGGCTGGCTGCTCAAGCATCCCGGTCCTTTCCGCCTTTTCTGCCGCGCCAACCCCGGCTTTTACCTGCCGCGCGACACCGCCTTGCCTGTGCTGCTTATCGGTACCGGTACCGGCATCGCACCGTTGATTGGCTTGCTGCGCGAAATGGCCGCCCAGGGCGAACGGCGTGAAACCGTCCTGATCTTCGGTGAGAAAAGGCGCGATGAAGACTTCCTGTATGGCGAGGAGTTGGTCACGCTGAACGCGACGGGCGTACTCACACGGCTCATCACGGCATTCTCGCGCGACGCCGCCGACAAGTATTACGTGCAACACGCCATCGACGATCGCGCCGATGTCGTCAGCGGCCTGCTGCAGCGGGGCGCGCATGTCTACCTGTGCGGCAATCGTCAGTATCTGGAACATGCCGTAGCGACGGCGCTGGAGCAAGCCTGCGGGGCGGAAAACCTGTGGCAGACGCTGATTGAGCAGCAGCGCCTGCACCTGGAACTCTATTGAGACAGGGCGGCGTTCACCGCTCCGCGCGCAGCAGCAAGGAGACGATGAACGCGCCCCCCAGCCCCGCCGTAATGATGCCGATGGGCAGCTCCTGATGGGGGATCAGGCTGCGGCTGAGCATGTCGCCGCCGGTCAGCAGCATCGCCCCCAGCAGGCCGCACATCGGCACGGACAAGCGATGGCGCACGCCCACCAGGCGCCGGGCCAGATAAGGCACCATCAGCCCGACAAACCCAATCACGCCCGTCAGCGAAACGAGAAACGCCGTAGACAATGCGCAGCACAGAAAGATCTCGGTGCGCAGGCGCGCCACATTGACCCCCATCGAATGGGCGGTTTGCTCGCCCGCCAGCAGCGCATCCAGCGCCCGCCAACGCAGCGCCGTAAACCCGGCCAGCAGCACAAAACTCGCCAGCGGAATGAACAGATTATCCCAACGCGCCAACCCCAGCCCGCCCAGCGACCAGAACAACACCGAACCGGCCGCCCGCTGATCGCCGGAAAACACCAGGTAGCTGGTGAGCGCGCTGAACAAAAACGAGACCGCCAGACCGCAGACGATCAGCTGCTCGGCGCGCCTGACCCGGCTGACGCGAAACAGGATCATCACCGCCATCGCCGACAAAATACCGCCGGCGAAAGCGGACAGCGGCAACGTCAGCGCGCCCAGCGCATCGCCAAAGCGCGTGATGACCAGCACCGCGCCGGCGGAGGCGCCGGAGGAGAGCCCAAACAAAAAAGGATCGGCCAGCTCATTGCGGGTGGTGGTCTGCAGCAGCGCGCCGGTCATCGCCAGCCCGGCGCCGGTTAACGCCGCTAACAAGGCCCTGGGCACCCGCAGTTGCACGACGATGGTGTCCAGCATGCCGGAAAGCGGCGCCGAACCGAGCCCTAACGCCGCAAACGCCTGTCGCCATGACAACGCGACGCTGCCCAACTGCAGGCTCCAGATCATTAGCCCGCACAACACTGACAGCGCCAGCGGTGCGAGCAGCATAAACCGCCGGGTCGGCAAATTCATTCAGCCTCCGGCGCGTACAGCGCCCGCGCCAGCTTTTCCACCGCGCCGATGTTGGCCGGCCCCGGCGTCAGCTCCGCATACTGCAGTTTCAGATAACGGTGGTGCCGTACGGCGGGGGTCAATTTCATCAACGGGTGAGACTCGAGGAAGCGCCGCAGCGCATCGGCGCCTGACCCGGTCTGGTAATCCAGCAGAATAATGAAGTCGGGCTCGGCCGCCGCCACCGCTTCCCAGGACGCCGTCGTCCAGCTCGCCGGCAAATCGTCCATCACGTTGCGGCCGCCCGCCGCTTCGACGATCGCCGTCGGCATAGCGTATCTGCCGCTGGTGAAAGGCTTCTCCTCCCCCGAGTCATAGACGAACACTTTAAGCGGCGGCTGGCCCGCCGGCCTGGCGGGAAGCGCAGCCAACCGGCGCTGCCAGCCCGCAACCAGCGCGGTGGCCTCTTGCTGCTTGCCGAAAATCTTGCCGAGCTTCAGCTCATCGTCATACAGCAGGTTCATATCGGCCTTTTGCGGCCGCCCGCCGGCCTGTACGCAGCTCTCGCTCAGCACCAGCGTTTTGATGCCGAACGGGGCGAGCGTCTCCGGTGTGACGTCACCGCCGATCTTCATGCCGTAATTCCAGCCGGCGAAGAAGAAATCCGGCTGCGCTGCCAGCAGCGTTTCCAGAGCAGGATATTTCGGCGCCAGTTCGGGAATGGCGCCCATCGCGGCCTTGAAGTCGGGCGTCAGTTTGTACCAGCCGGTGATGCCGGTCAGCCCGACAATGCGATCCTGCAAATGGAGCGCAAAGGCCATCTCGGCCATATTGATGTCGTTGATGACGGCGCGTTGCGGCGCCTGGTTGAAGGTGACCGGCGTACCGCAGCTTTCTACGGTGACGGGAAATTTTTCGGCCGCCGCCGCCCCGCCGGCCAGCAGCAGGAGCAGGGGGAATACGCGTGTGTTCATGTTTCTCTCTGGTTTATCAAGCGCAATGGGGAACGTCAAAAATACGCAGCGTTTTCCCGCTGACGGGGTGCGCCACCTTGAAACTGTTCATGCCGAACACCGGCAGAATCACCGGGGTCTGCAACACCGCCTCGGGCGTACCACAGGCTACCTGGCGGCTTTCGTTGAGCACCAGGATCCGATCGGCAAACGCCTCTGCCACGGGCAAATCGTGCAGCACTGCAATCACGGCAATGTCTTTATTTTTCACTAACGACAGCAGCGCCGAGCGCCCGGGCGGATCGAGGTGATTGGTCGGTTCATCCAGCAACAACAGATCGGGAGACTGCGCCAACGCCCGGGCCAGTGCAGCACGCTGACGCTGACCGCCCGAGAGCCGCCCCAACGGGCGGTGCCTGAGCGGCGCCAGCCCGGTTTCCCCGATGGCCTCGTCAACAATGCGCTTTCCCGTCGCAGAGCGTTCGCCATGCGGTAAACGGCCCAACGCCACGTAGTCCTCAACCGACAGCCGCAAATCCGGCAGATCGTTTTGTGCCAGAAAGGCGATGCTTCTGGCACGTTCCGCCGCCGACCACTCGGACAAGGCGCGCCCTCGCCAGTAAATGCCGCCGCTGTCCGGCCGCGTTTCGCCGATCAGGGCGCGCAACAGGCTGGACTTGCCGCTGCCGTTAGGGCCGATCACCGCCAGCTTTTCACTGGAACGGAGCGCGAAATGGATGTTGTCGAGTATCAATGCCCCGCCGTGGCCGGTCAGGCTAACTCCATCAACGCGGAGGGTGTCGTGAATTGAATTCATTATGCGTCAATTGTTATATTATAACATATCAATATTTTTACCACGATTCCGCGCCTTCTGCAAAAGCGAATCGCAACCTCTTTTGCCGCACGCGCTGCGTGCCGCGAGACTGGGAGCAAGCCGCGCCCCTGCGTCAACACTGCGCGGCAAAAGCAACATAGCACACCTTTTAATTAATGATAATGATTTTCATTATCATTTGAATCATTGTGATTTCCGATTGCACGCACCGCTGAACTTGGTTATGTTTGAAGCGATTAGTTTTATTTCCGGTTTGCAGGAACCCCTATGACTCCGTTGGCGCACAGCACAGATCCGACTCTTACGACCGCTCCGGCCGTCGTTTTGCTGTGTGCTTCCTCTGCCCCACCCGCCGTTTCCTCTGTCGTTTCAGCGGTTGCCGCTTACCCGCCACGCATTGTGGTTGTGCGCTAAGCCACACCGACTTTTACCTCCGGCTTATTGATCTGTTGCGTTCAGGCGTAGACCGCCGCGCGCGCCGGAGCCTGTAATTTTCACGACAGATGAAATTGATATGCGATTACCTTCTCTCTGGGCCAATGCCGGCCTGGCTACGCTGTTCGTCCTGCTTTGGAGCAGCGGCGCGATCTTCTCCCGCTGGGGGCTGGAGCACGCGTCTGCCTTCGCTTTCCTGTTCTTCCGCTGCGCCATCGCGCTGGCGGTGCTGTTGGTCATCGGCCTGTGGCAGCGCCAGTGTCTCCCCGCCCCCGGCACCCGTTGGCGCGTCGTGCTGATCGGCGTGCTGATGATCGGCAGCTATCAAATCTGCTATCTGCTAGCGCTGGAACAAGGTATTACGCCCGGCGTGCTGGCGACGCTGCTCGGCGTACAGCCGATCCTCACCCAGTTCATCACCGAGCGGCGTTGCACCGGGCTGCGGGCACTCGGCCTGGCGCTGGCGATGGTCGGGCTGACGCTGGTGGTGTACCAAAGCCTGATGGTGGCCCACTTCTCGCTGAGCGGCATGCTGTTCGCCTTTATCGCGCTGGGCTGCATGACCGCCGGCACCCTGCTGCAAAAAGGCATGACGCAGCCGCCGCTGGCGGTCTTGCCGCTGCAGTATGCCGTCGGATTATTGATGTGTACGCTGGCACTGCCGTTTGAGCCGCTGCGGGTCGAATGGAGGCCTGAGTTCGTGCTGCCGCTGCTGTGGATGGCGGTGGTGATCTCGGTGCTGGCGACGTTCTTGCTGTATCGCCTTATCCAGCGCGGCAATCTGGTGCAGGTGACCAGCCTGTTCTACCTGATCCCGGCAGTGACCGCCCTGCTGGATTACCTGCTGCTCGGCCACGCGCTAGCCGCGCTGAGCCTGCTGGGCATGGCGGGCATCGTGCTCGGCGTGATGCTGGTTTTCCGCCGCGCATAAAAGCAAAAGCCCCCGCGCCGTTCCACCGGCGCGGGGGCAACAACAGCCGTTAACTCAGAACAACCAGGAACCGTACCCCCACAGCAGCACCGTCACCCCAAGCAGCAGCTCGAGCAACAGAATGCCGATGGCGAAGGTCGAGCTGGAGAAGATGAACCCTTCCTTACTGTCGATATTCAGGAAGTGCGGGATCCCCAGATTCAGCAGATAGCCCGAATAGCACAGGCCGATAATGCCGACAAACAGACACAGCCAGACGACCGGATAGAGCGCCACAATCCCGCTGAGGAACATCGGGGTCGCCACGTAGCCGGCGAACACCATGCAGCGGTGCAGGCTTGGGCGCGATTCATAACGCCGCGCCATCCAGTGAATGACTTTCCCCATGGCCGCTACGCCTGCCAGCATCAGCAGGTAGAACGCCACGGCGGTATAAAACGCGGTAAACATGTCGAGCCTGATGGCATGTCCCTCGCCGGAGAGCCAGCCCAACTGGGTGGTGCCGATAAAGGCGCAGACCACCGGGATGGCTGCCAAGAGCAACACGTGATGGGTGTATAGGTGCGAGACGCTTTCATTCTCGCTTTTGATCTGTTCGAACTCGGCGCTGGGATGCGCCAGAAGTCCCCAAACATGACTGACCATGAGACACCTCCTATCTCGCCGTAGGTCGCGATCGGCGAACGAATTTCACACCTCCGACGGACTGCTACCCGTGCGAGGATTGCGGCCACGGGGCTCTCTCCCCTGTACTAATTATAGTCTTTCGGCGAAAAAACGTGCGGAAAGCGCAACGCCGCAGCGCTTTGTCTTATACTCCCACCATAAAAACCAGGCTGCGAGGAAGGTCATGTCATCCGTAATCACCACCCGTCAGGCGGGGATCGTCGACGTCGACGCCGGGCGCAACGTTACCGTTGTCGAGCCCTGCAATCTTTACGGCTGCCGGCTCGGCGACGATGTCTTCGTCGGCCCGTTCGTCGAGATCCAGCGCCACGTCAGCATCGGCGCGCGCAGTAAAATTCAGTCGCACAGCTTTATCTGCGAATACGTCACCCTCGGCGAAGCGTGCTTTGTCGGCCACGGCGTCACCTTCGCCAACGATCTGTTCAAAGATGGCGCGCCCAACGCCGATCCGGCCAGTTGGGGGCGCACGCGCATCGGCGATCGGGTGTCCATCGGCTCCGGCGCCACGATCCTGGCGGTAGAGATCTGCAACGACGCGGTGATCGGCGCCGGGGCGGTGGTGACCCGCGACATCACCCGCAAGGGGATCTACGCCGGCAACCCGGCGCGTCTGCTGCGGGAGCTGCCGTAATGAACCCGGCCATCCGCATCGCGGCCATTGAGGCGCTGCCCGACGATTATCTGGCCCGCGGCGATTTCAGCTTCACCATCGCCTGTTACGCTCTGCCGCAGTTCGACAGCCCGGTCGACAGCTGGCCAACCCGCCCGGTGGCGCCATTTCGCAAACGGTATCCGCTGGCGCCGTTCGCCAACGAAGACAGTACTACCTTCCTGGCGTATCGTCAGAACGACGCCGTTGGCCATATCACGCTGAGCAAAAACTGGAACGGTTACACCCTGATCGACGAGATCGCCGTCAGCGCTCATGCGCGCCGTCAGGGCATCGCCGGGGCACTGCTGGACTGCGCCAAACGGTGGGCGCGGCAGCAGGAAACCTCAGGTATGATGCTCGAAACGCAGAACAACAATCTGGCGGCCTGCCGCTGTTACCAGCATTACGGGTTTATCCTCGGCGGCATCGACCGTTTGCTGTACCGCGCCGAACCGGAGATCGCCGATCACGAAATCGCGCTGTTCTGGTATTTGCCGTTCAATAGCGAAATCGGTTACTGATTTATCGATTGCCATTGAGGTGATGTTTACTTTTTAACCCCTACCATCGGATGAGAACTGTTATCACTTACTCTGATAAGCCAGCGACACCCAGGGAGGGCCGTATGAACAAGAACAAGGCTGTTTTACTGATGTTAGCTATCGCTATGAGCGGATGCGCCGAACGCCCCACCGCCGTCTCCCCCGCGACGCCGCCGACCGACGTCACCGTTTCGCCGCCGGGCGTGCAGCCGGAGATGGACGCCAGCACCCGCAGCAAGCTGCGTGAGATCCTCGCGCTGCGCGCCGGTTGGCCCGCCGCGCAGCCGCATGGTCGCACCGTCGATTTGATTTCGCGCGAGTTTCTCGGCACGCCGTATCTCGCCAACCGTCTGATCGGTTCGCAGAACACGCCCGAGCAGCTGGTGATCGACTTCCGCGGACTGGATTGCTTCACCTACATCGATTATGTGGAAGCGCTCAGCACCGCCCGCAGCGAAGCCGAGTTCGTTCAGCGCCTGGTAGACATTCGCTACGTCGACGGCAACATCGCCTTCCCGCAGCGCAAACACTTCTTCACCGACTGGGCGCAGCGGCCGAAAAAAGTGGCCGAAGACATCACCGCCCAGCTCAGCCCGCACGCCGTCAGCCTCGTGAAAAACCTCAATCAAAAGGCGGACGGCAGCAGCTACCTGCCCGGCTTGCCCAACGTGCAGCGCAGCGTCACCTACATTCCCAGCGACAACGTCGACGACAAGGTGCTGGCCCAGCTGCGCACCGGCGACTACATCGGTATTTACACCAACCTCGCCGGGCTGGACGTGACCCACACCGGCATCTTCGTGATGACCGACCATGGCCCGGTGCTGCGCAACGCCTCCTCGCGCAAGGCCAACATGCAGGTCGTCGACTCACCCTTTATGGATTACGTGATGGCTACGCCGGGCATCGTGGTGCTGCGTTCGCTCAGCCGATAATCACCGCCGCATAACGGCTATAAGCTATAGCCGTTTATGCTGAACGAGCGTTTGACTTCACCGGCGGTTCAGGCTTAGCTGTAAGGACAAAAACCAACTGATTTTATTGTTTTTTTCAGGGAGACTTCGATGACCTTACGCTGGCGTATCACCCCTCTGGCGGCGGCCTTCGCCGCCGTATTGGCGCTTCAGGGCTGCGATCAAAAAACCGACCAAAACCATATCAAAGTCGGCGTCATCAACGGCGCGGAACAGGACGTGGCGGAAGTCGCCAGGCAGGTGGCGAAAGAGAAATACGGGCTGGACGTCGAGCTGGTCGGCTTCAGCGGTTCGCTGCTGCCGAACGACGCCACCGACAAAGGCGAACTGGACGCCAACGTGTTTCAGCACCGCCCGTTCCTCGAACAGCAAAACAAAGATCACGGCTATAAGCTGGTGGCGGTCGGCAATACCTTCGTGTTCCCGATGGCCGGCTACTCCAAAAAGATAAAATCGCTGAAAGAGCTGCCGGACGGCGCGGTGATCGCCATCCCGCTCGATCCGACCAACCTGGGGCGCGCCCTGCTGCTGCTGGAAAAAACCGGGCTGATTAGCCTGAAGCCTGGCAAAGGGTTGCTGCCCACCGCGCTGGATATCAGCGCCAACCCGCATCATTACCAGATCATGGAGCTGGAAGGTGCGCAGCTGCCGCACGTGTTAGACGATCCGAAAGTCACCGTCGCCGTCATCAGCACCACCTACATCAACCAGACCGGCCTGTCGCCGACCAAAAACGGCATCTTCATCGAGGATAAGGACTCGCCGTACACCAACATCATCGTCACCCGCGAAGACAACAAGGACGCGCCAAACGTACAGAACTTCATCAAGGCCTATGAGTCGGACGAAGTCGCCAAAGCCGCCGAGAAAATCTTCAACGGCGGCGCGGTGAAAGGCTGGTAAATTCGGCCACCATCAAGGCGGATTCTGCGCACGAATCCGCAATATTTCACTTTCATTCCCCGTTTCCTTACGCCACACCTTTCTCTAAAAGCAAAACGCCCGCATGCTCATTCCTCCATAACACGGATTGTTCACAACAAAGGAGTGTATCGATGCCGATCAAATTTGCCCCCAAGGTCGGGGAAATTCTCGAGTGCAACTATGGCAACTATCCCCTATCAGTCTGCCAACCGCATGAAGCCGGCTTTTATGATGGCCACATTCCACCAGAAATGGTGAAGAACCGTTTAGTTGTTGTGTTAAACGGCAAAATTAACGGCAACGCCTGCATTATCGTACCGCTGTCGACCACCAGAGATTCGAACAAGATCGAACGGGGATTGCACATCGAAATTACGCGTGAACTCATCGAAGATATGAGATTCTTTCATCCGCAAACGCGCTGGGCAAAGGGCGATCTGGTGCAGCAAGTCAGCCGCCAACGGCTGAACAGAGCCCGTAAAGAGAGAGGCTTTCTTACCCAGTGTCTGTCGCGCGAGCTTGTTGCTGACATACAACGCGCCGTCATTAAGTCGATCAATGCCAAAAATATGCTGTTCTGACCAGTACGCTGTTGTTGACAAAACAGACAAATCAGGTGAAATTGTCGCCGTAGCCGATAAAGGCCCTTATGCTATACCCTCCCTTTCAGGGACCTGCGAAGCCCAGCCATCCAGCTGGGCTTTTGCCTCTCTGGCGCCTACCGATTTTTAAAACGTCATCTTTTCTTCCCGCTCTTGACCCTTACGTGGCGTCAGGCTTTAGTATCCCGGCACGCACAAGGGAGGAGCTACATATGTTATTGAAAGTCGGCGAACTGGCGCGCCGTTCCGGCATTACCGTTCGCACACTGCATCACTATGACAGCATTGGTTTGCTGGTCCCTTCTGCGCGTTCCGACGCTGGTTATCGTTTATACAACCGGGCTGACATCACCCGCTTGCACCACATCCAGGCGCTGCGCCGGATGGGCGTTTCGCTGGCGGAAGTCGGGGCAATTCTCGCGCGTTCAGGGCCAGCGCTTCCGGCGGTGATTGAGCAGCAGATCGCCATGTTGGAGCAGCAGTTGGCACAGATCGCCGCATTGCGCGGCCGGCTGCAGCACATGCATGCCCAACTTTCCGCCGGGCACGAACCGGAACTGAACGACTGGCTGACTACGTTGGAGTTAATGACCATGTACGATAAATACTTTACCGCCGATGAGCTGATGCAACTACCATTCTACCAAGCTGATCCCACCCGCAATCAGGAATGGGCTGCATTGGTGAGCAGCGTGGGACAACTGATGGCGGAAGGCATCGAACCTCAGGCGCCACAGGCTCAGGCGATGGCACGCCGCTGGATGCTGATGCTGGAACGCGACACCGCCGGCAACCCGGCCTTTCTCACCCGGCTTAACGCCATGCACGCCGACGAACCGTCGATGCGCGAACAGACCGGCATTACACCGACGATGACGGACTACATCACCCGCGCCTTTGCCGAAACCAAGCTGGCTGTCTATCAAAAATACCTGTCGGTGGAAGAGTACGCCTACGTGCGTCAACACTATTTCACCCGCCTGCAGGAGTGGCCGGCTCTGATCGCTCAATTCCATCAAGCAATGAACGACGGCATACCTGCCGATTCGCCGGAGGCGGTGCGATTGGCGGCCGATTGGCTGGCGCTGTTCCAATCCTATGCCGGCACCAACCCGGCGACGCAGATGAAGATCCGTGAAGCGATGGAACGGGAACCCTCGCTGACCGAGGGCACCTGGCTGACTCCGCCGTTGCTGGCCTATCTGCGCCAGGCCGTGGCCCGGCTGATGCGCGGCTGAATAGCTCATAGGATTTTCTTATCTCACCATAAGAAAACCCGATTTATCCCGGCGGCGAGCGGCGCGCATAATGGCGTTTATCTGCTGATTTCCAAGGTAAACAGGCATTACCATGACGCTCTCCGCTCCCGTACTCAGCCTCCTCGATGCCACGCCGGACGATATGGCCGCCGTGCTGCAAATTTACACTCACCACGTGCTGTACGGTGCCGCCTCGTTTGAAGAACAGCCGCCGACCTTGGCGGAAATGCAGCTGCGGCTAGGCAAGGTGCGGGAAGCCGGGTTGCCCTGGCTGGTGGCGAAAAGCGAAGGCCGTGTTATGGGCTACTGCTATGCCACGCCATATCGCCCCCGGCCGGCCTATCGCTTTACCGTAGAAGACTCGGTGTATATCGCCGAAGGGCAACAGGGGAAAGGCGTCGGCAAGGCGCTGCTGAGCGCGCTGATCGCCCGCTGCGAGCAAGGCCCCTGGCGCCAGATGCTGGCGATCGTCGGCGATTCCGCCGCCAACCACGGCTCGCTGGCGCTACACCAGTCGCTCGGCTTTACCAGCGCCGGAACGTTAAAGGCCGTGGGGTTCAAACTGGGGGAATGGCGTGACACGCAGATTATGCAGCGCGCGCTGGGTGACGGCGACAATCGGCATCCTTGAATGCATGGCGACGCACGATAGGAAGTTAGCGTCTATAGTGAAGAGGGATTTCATTGAGTTAGCGCCAATCGCGCACGCCATCTAACCGGTAAGGGAGAAGTGAATGAAAATTATTCTGTGGATTGTCGCCATCATCTTCATCGTGGGTTTGTTGACGATTACCGGCGTTCTCAAACTGATCTTTTAATCCGTCTCATACGTCCCGCCCCTTCCGGGGCGAGACTTTTCATCATGCCTTGAAACGCGCGCGTACCGCGCCCAGCGCCGACACCACCGCCAGCACCACGCCGCCGGCCACCAGCCCGAACGCCACGTTCAGCAGTGCCGGAACCACACCCTGCAAAAGATGGCCAAACGTCGGCACCACGGTGGTGTACGAGGCCCAGTCTTCGAACAGGTGATGCACCGGCGGCAGGCCGTGGGTCAGGATGCCGCCGCCGACCATAAACATGGCAACAGTGCCGACGATCGACAGCGTTTTCATCAGATAAGGCGCGGCGCGCACGATGCCGCCGCCGAGGGAGCGCGCCACTGCGCTGCGTTTGCGGCTCAGATACAGCCCCAGATCGTCCAGCCGAACGATGCCGGCGACGATGCCGTACACGCCGAGCGTCATCACAACGGCGATGCCGCACAAGACGATCACCTGCTGGCTAAAGGTGGCGCCGGCGACGGTGCCCAAGGTAATGGCGATAATCTCGGCGGACAGCACGAAGTCGGTGCGTATTGCCCCCTTCACCTTGCGCTTCTCATAAGCCGCGGCGTCCTCATTGGCGCCGGGCCCGTCCGATTTTTCCTCCTGCGCCGCCTTGCCGTGGCTCAGGCTGTGAAACACCTTTTCGAACCCTTCGTAACACAGATAGGCGCCGCCCACCATCAGCAGCGGCGTAATCGCCCAGGGCGCGAAGGCGCTGATCAGCAGCGCCAGCGGCACCAGGATCGCCTTGTTGATCAGCGAGCCTTTGGCGACGCTCCACACCACCGGCAGCTCGCGGTCGGCTTTAACGCCGGTGACCTGCTGCGCGTTGAGCGCCAGATCGTCCCCCAGCACCCCGGCGGTTTTTTTCGCCGCCATCTTGCTCATTAACGATACATCGTCCAGCAACGAGGCAATGTCGTCGATGAGGGTAAGTAAGCTACTTCCTGCCAAAATGATTCATCCTTTTCATATTCACGGGCCATTCTATGTTTAGCATAGCGGTAAAGCATCATGAAAGGATATGGGAGGATCTCGGAAAATGCCGGGCGGGCGATTGCCGCCCGGCGCCGACGTTAAAGCGCTACGCTGCCCAGGATGAAGGTGACGGTAATCACCGACAGCAGCGTCGTCCAGGTGATGATGGAGGCCATCGCTTCATGATCGCCCCCCATTTGCCGCGCCAGAATATAGGCGTTGCCGGCACAAGGCACGGCGGAGTAGAGAATGGCGATGCTGGCCGGCACGCCGGTGGCGCCGAAATAGTGCACCAGCGCAATGGTAATCAGCGGCATGGCCACCAGTTTCAGCACGGTCGCATAAGAGATGGAAACCAGCTTGCGAATATGCATGCTGACGATCAACCCTGCGCCGACCGACATCAGGCTCAGCGGCGTGGCGGCGTTGGAGAGATAAACGAACAGCTGTTTAAGCGCGCCAGTGATGTGCAGGTTGCACAGGTTCATCAGCACCCCGAACAACGCGCCGATGATCAGCGGGTTTTTCGTCAGCGCCAGCAGCGCGCCGCTCAGGCTTTTCTTGCTGCCGGTGCCGTAATGGTTCATCACCAACACGCTCATGATGTTGGTCAGAATGATCATATAGGCCACGAAGAAACCGGACAGCGCCACCCCCTCGCTGCCGAACAGCGATTGCGACAGCGCGATGAATACATAAGAGTTGTATCTGACTCCGCCCTGAAAAATAGAGGTAAACAGATCGGCCGACGTATTGAAAAACAGTTTGCCAACGAAAATAATCAACGCGATGGCCAGCGTGGAAACTATGGTCGCCACAACGGGATAAAAGCTGTCCGCGCCGCTAAAATCCGCCTCGCTGATATCCAATATCAACAGCGCCGGAAAAAACAGGTAATAAACGAATTTGTCTGAAAAGCCCCAAAATACGGCAACGTCTTTAACATAGAGCTTTGACAAATAGCCCAGCACGATTAACAAAAAAATCGGTAATATAGAAAGAAAAACGTTCAGCATGAATAATAACCTTAAATCGAGAAAATGCGCTCTTCAACCTGATTGAGGTTGCGGTGATTCCACAAGCTTGCCGAAATGAAGACGCGTTGTACCCAGCGCAACGGCGTATCTCTTTCATCGAAAGATGGCGTGAATTTATCGCGTGAATGCAGCGCAAAACGGTTATCGATATACACCAAATCGCCCGGGCAAATATCGATGCCGATGGCATTTTCTTTCACCAGCCCGTAGAAACGCTCCAGTGCGGCTTCCGCTCGCGGCGTGCTGGCGGCAATCATGCCGGGATAGAAAACGGCGCTCACATCCGGCAGAACATGGTTTTGCGAAATCAGCGGCACCAGCGCGGTTTCTTCGCGCCCGGCCTGCGTGGACTGGCGCCAACGGTATGGCAGCTTGATGCTGTACAGCGGGCTGGCCAGCGTTTCGACGTCCTCGCGGCTCAGTTGAGCGATAGCCAAACGCGAATCGGAGATACGCGTCATCGGGCTGTGCGGATCGCGGCGCACGCCGGCTAACAGCAACCCCATCGGCGAGACGTTGAACTGCTCCAGGTGTTTCAGGGCCGCATTTTCAATATGGAAATCCAATTCAACATCGAACCCCAGACCGGTATATTCTTTTTTGGCTTCGCGTTTGGGGATCAGATTATTAATCAGTTCTTTCCCTTCGAAATACATCGAATAGGGTTCACCAATTAGCGAAGAGATGCCGACCAACAGGTTTTCACTGATATTCCCTGATTTGGCCGAAGGCGTATATTGGTTCGGACAAGGGGAAAAGAACACTTCTTTATCCACCGGCACATTTTTTAAAATAAGATAAGGCCGTGGTTTGATTGACGCCTTTTGCTGGCTTAATGCGGCACTTAATCTGTGGGGTAAGTGGGTGATCATGGCCGAACGTATAGCGTGAATATACGCATCACCGCCGGCGGGATCGTAAGCAATTTTATCTAATGCCGAAAATAACTCGTTTCTTTCCTGATCCGTCAATTGAAAGACGTTTTGGTAATCCATCCTGAGCATTCCTTGACAATAAGAATATCATTAGCAAGCCTAATGAAAGCGGCAGGATGTTAACATTATGCAATCAAATTCATAAAGATTTATTAACTAATTTCGTGATCTTAATCACCACTCCTCCGTCCAGTTAGCGGTGGAGAAGAAGTGATTAATAAACAAACAGCTACGCGCATACGTCTCAATCGGATGCGATAGCGAATACGCCCGAGAGATAGCGCAGGACATGACCGTGGGCCTCAAAAACGCACGATAAATGCGTACTGCCCTCAAGCAAGCCAAAGGCAACATGCGCACTGCCATGCTGTTCGACGAAACGCTGCAAGGATTGCGCGCTGAACAGCTCATCCTGCGCGGCCGCCAGCAGCAAAGTCGGTAATCGCAGCGCCGCCAGTTGCTTGGCCGGGGCGCGAGGCGTCAACGCGTTAGCCATATTGACGCTGTATTGACAGACAAAATCGGGGGCGGCGGCCAGCACGGCTGGGGGAAAATTCAGGCTGACCGCCCGAGATTGCCCGAACCATCGCCCACCGCTGAGCGCATTGGCCACAAAGGGCCATTGGCGCACCTGAGCAAAACGGGCCGCCGCCGTCAGATCGCGGGCTATGCCGGAAAATGGCCCCAGTTCGGGCGCCAGCATGATCAGGCTGTCCGCCTGCAGCTCGCAAGGATAACGGGTCAAGTAGTTGAGCAACATCCCGGCGCCGCTGGAATGGCCAAGCAGGTGCCTGCGCGCCAACGGAAAACGCAGGCGCATTTCCGCCAGGATGACATCGACATCGCGCCAAATACGCTCAGGCCGCTCAACCGTTCCCCGCTCTCCCGTGGAATCGCCATGTCCGCGAATATCGACCAGGCACACCGCGAGCGTTGGCTCGGCCGCCAACTGGCGCGCAAGGACGTCATACCCGGCGGCGCTGTTAACCCCGCCGCCGTGATAGACCAGGATCACGTCTTCACTCTCGGCAGTGTGCCGATACAGACGATAGCTCAACCCATCTATACGACCGGACGACATGTCCACATGCCCGCCCGGCCACTCACCGTAAGACTTCGCTTGCTCAACATAGCGGTCAAAATCAATCAAAGCGCACCTTTCCATGAATATTGTCGGTATTTCCTACGGCAAAGCTCCTCGCCAAAATGGTTATAACAATATGAAATAACAGCAGTAATTACCATTCTTTTGCACATTCTCCCTTAGCGTCAGGGCAGATCGCCCGCCGGCACATTGAGCTGCCAGGAAAGGCCGAAACGATCGTTGAGCCAGCCGAAACGGGCGCTGAAGCCGTAGTCATCGAGCGGCATCAGCACCTTGCCGCCCTCCGCCAGCCGGTGGAACGCCCGCTCCAACGCTTCTTCGTTAGGCAGGTTGATGAACAGCGACACCGCCGGGGTAAAGCTAAAGTCATGGCTGATCGGGCTGTCGATAAACACCAGGTTCTGCCGATCGAAATCGATGGCAGCATGCTTGATCAATCGCCGGCCGTCCGGCGTCGGGTCGTAATGCTGCACCTGCATGAGCCGAAAACGCTCGAACACCTGGCTGTAGAGATCGATCGCCCGCTGCGCCTCTCCCTGGAACATGACAAAGGTCGAAACCTGACTCATAACATCCCCTCCGGCAAACGTTGTGGTATTAATGGAGGATAGCGGATTACCGTTGAAGCGGCGGAAAGGAGCAACCATGAGCATCATTCATCGCCTGGCGCAGCCGGACGATCTCAACGGCCTGTTAGCCTTGTATCGCGAGCTGCGCCCGCAGGACGCGCCGCTGCGCACCGACGATGCGCGCCGCACCCTGCAACGTCTGCTGGACGATCCGGCGATCCGTCTGGTGGTGGCAGCGGACGAGGAACAACCGATCGCCACCTGCATGCTGGCGCTGATCCCGGGGCTGGCGCACCAGGCGCAGCCGTTCGGCGTCATCGAACACGTGGTGACGGCGGAGCCCTACCGCGGCCACGGCGTGGCGCTCGCCATGATCGAATACGCGCTGCAGCTAGCCTGGCGAAAAGGCTGTTACAAGGTGATGCTGTTGTCGGGGCAGCAACGCACCGGCGCGCACCAGCTCTACCTGAAAGCGGGCTTCGACGGCGATCGCGAGCGGGGATTTGTCATCAGACGGCCCGAGGGCCGATAGCGGCCCGCCGCAAACGGGCGGACCGCCAGGCGGGTCATTCGGTGGCGTTTTTCGCCAGGCTGGCGTCTTTTTGGCGACGATAGTCGCGGGCGGCGGCCGGGATCGGCGTCACCTTGCCGGTTTCGATCCAGCTGCGCAGCCGGTTGGCGTCGGCGAAGTGGGTATATTTGCCGAAGGCGTCCAGCACCACCAGCGACACCGAGCGGTTACCGATCATGGTGCGCATCGCCAGGCAGTGGCCCGCCTGGTTGGTGAAGCCGGTCTTGGTCAGCTGGATGTTCCATTTCGGGTTGTACACCAGGTGGTTGGTGTTGCGGAACGGCAGCGTGTAGTTCGGGTCTTTGAAGCTGGCCATGCGCTCGGTGGTGGTGCTGAGCTGGCCGATCAACGGGTATTGTTTGGTGGCGATCAGCAGCTTGGTCAGATCGCGCGCCGTCGACACGTTATGAATAGAGAGCCCGGTCGGTTCCACATAATGGGTATTGGTCATGCCGAGCGCCCTGGCCTTGGCGTTCATCGCTTTGATGAAGGCGTTGTAGCCCCCCGGATAGTGGTGCGCCAGGCTGGCGGCCGCGCGGTTTTCCGACGACATCAGCGCGAGCAGCAGCATGTCCTTGCGGCTGATTTCGCTGTTCAGCCGTACCCGCGAATACACCCCTTTCATCTCCGGCGTCTGGTGGATGTCCACTGACAGCATCTCGTCGAGCGGCAGGTGCGCGTCCAGCGTGACCATGGCGGTCATCAGCTTGGTGATCGAGGCGATCGGCACCACTTCATCCGGGTTGCGCGCGTACATCACCTTATGGGTTTGCATATCGACAACCATCGCGCTGCCGGAGGCCAGCTCCGGCTGGGTGGCGTGTACGGCGGCGGCGTTGTCGCTGGCCAGCGCGCGCGGCGCAAAGCCTGCGCCCGCCTGCAAAGCGAGCAGGGTCAGAACCAAAACACGTATTTTCACAGGCATTACTCTGAAATGGGGGCTTGAACTCAGCGAATTATATGTGAGGGTTCAGCGCTTGGCACTGGGATTGTATGGCGGATTTGTGACAAATTCTGTCGGCCGAAAAACGACGCAGCCCGCGGGCGCTCTGGGATGAACGCCCGCGTAGAAAAAGTTACAGCGCCGGCTGCCAGGCCGACTGAGGCAGCAGGTACAGCCCCGGCGTTTGCCGCGCCCCGGCGCCGACGATATGGCCGATGCCGGCCGCCATCACCGCCAGCGTCACGTCGAAGGCGTTGAGGCTGTCGCCATAGCCGGCGGTCAGGTTGAACATCGAGCCATTGGCCAGCAAATAGACCGTCTTTTCATTCAGTTGGTAAGCGTTCACATAAGGCATCGGCTCGTGGTGCGGCAAGCCCTTGAGGAAGCCGACGTCGATCTCTTCCGCCACGTGGCCGACGTTGAGGATAAACACGCCGTCCTGCGCCTGTTGCAGATGCTGCGCCGAGAGCACGTTTTTCGCGCCGGTCGCGGTGGCGATCACGTCCGCCTGCGCGATCGCGCTCGCCAGATCCACCACCTGCCAGCCGTCATAACGCGCCTGCAGCGCGCGCGCCGGATCGATTTCCGCCACCATCACCTGGCCGCCGTAGGCCCTGGCCGCCGCTGCCGTCCCCTGCCCGACCAGGCCGTAACCGATCACCAGCACGCGCTTCTCGTGCAGCGTCAAATGGGTGGTCTGGAAGAAGGTATGCCAGGCGGTCAGCCCAACCATATGCCGATTGTGCAGCCCTTCTTTCACCGGCAGATCGTCCCAGTTGAAGATCGGATAGCGCGGCGCCACGCCGTTCAACCGGCTGATGCCCGAGCCGGTGGCCTCCAGCCCGGCGACGATCTGCGGGCCACCCGGCGACTGGTGCAGACGGGTGGTCAGATCCGCCCCCATTTCGCACAGGTGGGTCGGCCGCCAGGCCAGCGCGCGGTCGAAAGATTCCGACCATTCGCCGGCGCTCATGTCACGCCAGGCATAGGCCTGCGCGCCCCGCCGTTCCAGCCAGGCCACCACATCGTCCTGCACCGTGGTGGGATTGCAGGTGGTCAGGAAGATCGCCGCGCCCTTGTCCAGCAGGCCGGCCACCAGCGGCGCCATTTTCAAATCCAGGTGCATGTTGCACGCCAGCCGCACCCCGTGCAGGTCCGGCAACGCCGCCATCGCCGCCCGGGTGCGCGGCATATGACGCGTCGCCCAGCTCAATTCGCTCTCAAAGTCCTGATACATCCGTTGCTCCTCTGATGTGCCCCGCCGCCAGGCGTGGCAAAAAATTATCCCGCGCGGCCGAGCCGGCGGATCGCCTGCGGCGACAGGCCAAAGACGCGGATAAACGCCCGTCTCATGCGTTCTGGATCGCTGAACCCCACCGAACGGGCGATCGCCTCCAGCGGCTCGGCGCTCTCTTCGACGCGTACCCTGGCCGCCTCTACCCGCAGCTGCTCGATCACTTTGGCCGGCGTCTGCCCGGTTTCGGCGCGGAACAGCCGGCCGAACTGACGCTCGCTCAGGCAGGCGGCGTCAGCCAGATCCGCTACCGACAGCGGCAGGTGCAAATGTTCGCGCGCGAACGACAGCGCTGCACGCATGCGATCCGACGACGGATTCAGCGCCAGCAGCAGCGAGTACTGCGACTGCCCGCCGGGGCGCCGGTGGTAGACCACCAGCTGCCGCGCCACGGCCGCCGCCAGGGTGGCGCCCAGATCGTCTTCGATCAGCGCCAACGCCAGATCGATGCCGGCACTGATGCCGGCCGAGGTCCAGATATCGCCATCGCGAATGAAAATGCGGTTGCTGTCGACACGGATACGCGGATAACTCTGCTGCAATCGCGCCGCGTGATACCAGTGGGTGGTGGCGCGCTTGCCGTCCAGCAAGCCGCAGGCCGCCAGAATAAACGCGCCGGTGCAGACGCTGGCGATGCGCCGCGCACGCCGGCTGTGGGTTGTCAGGAACCCCGTCAGCGCCGGTGACTGCGCCGCCATCACGTTGCCGCTGCCGCCAGCCACCACCAGCGTATCGAAACGCTCGTCGCCGCATGGCTGCGTGGCGATCTCCACCCCGGCCGAGCTGGCGACCATGCCACCCTGCGGCGAAATCGCCACGCAGCGGTAGGCCGGCGGATCGGTAAACTGGTTGACGTTATCGAACGCCGCCAGCGGGCCGGCAAAGTCCAGCAGGTTGAAACCGGGAAAGACCACAAAACCGATCGTTTTCATGATGGCGCTTTTTGAGGGTTATCTGTCATATCAGCCAAAAACAGGGCGGCTATTATGGCCCAGGTCCAACGATAAAAATGAGGCGAATGTCATGTCTGAACCACTCGTGATTGTATTTCCCATCTATCAAGGCGTCACCCAACTCGACTTCACCGGCCCGCTGCAGTTTCTGCGCCGCATGCCGGGCGCGGAAATCATCGTCGCTTCGGTAGACGGCGCGGATGTCGAATCGGAAGGCTTGCACTTCACTCAGCTGCGCCCGCTGCCGGAGATCGCGCGCTGTGACGTGCTGTGCGTGCCGGGCGGCAGCGGCTGCACCCAGGCATTACAGGATGAAGCATTCATGCGGCAAATCCGTCGGCTGGGCACCGATGCTCGCTACCTGACCTCGGTGTGTACCGGTTCGCTGATCCTAGCCGCCGCCGGGCTATTGCTGGGTAAACGCGCCGCCTGCCACTGGTCTATGCGCGATAGCCTGAAGCTGTTCGGCGCCATACCCAGCGCTGCTCGCGTAGAACGCGACGGCAACGTAATCAGCGGCGGCGGCGTCACCGCCGGCATCGATTTCGCGCTGGCGCTGATCGCCGAACTGCACGGCGAAGACACCGCACAGACGATCCAACTTTATCTGGAATACGCCCCGGCCCCGCCGTTCGAGGGCGGCACGCCGGAACTGGCCCCGCCGCACATTTACGCCAAGGTACAGGCACAAATGGCGGAAAGCCTGGCGCGGCGCAGAGCGTTGGTGGCCCAAATCGCCCAAGGCTAGCGATCGGGCGTATACTTGCCCTTATGCGTCAGCCACATAAGGAGTAAGGAATGACCGATTTGGCCCACTACATTACGGACTACGGTTACTGGGCGTTGTTTATCGGCTGCCTGGCGGAAGGGGAGACCATCACGCTGCTGGGCGGCATCGCCGCCCACGAAGGGCTGCTGCACTGGCCGTGGGTGATCGCGGTGGTGGCGCTGGGCGGCATGATGGGAGACCAGTTGCTGTACTTCGCCGGCCGCCGGTTTGAAGGCCGCGTCATCTCGCGGCTCAAGGGACAGGAAAAGCGCATCGCGCGCGCCAGAAGGCTGATCGCTCGCCACCCGATGCTGTTCGTTATCGGGGTGCGCTTTATGTACGGTTTCCGCATCATCGGCCCGGTGCTGATCGGCGCCAGCCGCCTGCCGCCGTCGCGCTTCGTACCGCTCAATATCCTCGGCGCTATTTTATGGGCGACGATCTTCGTCATGCTCGGTTATTTTGGTGGCCAGGCGATCGAACGCTTCGTTACCGGCTTCGACAAAAAACTCTCCGGCCTGCTGTTTGTCGCGCTGGCGATCGCCGCCATCCTGCTGGTGCGTTTCTGGTGGCGTAAACGCCACCCGGAGTAAGCAAACGCAGCGGGCGTCAGCTTTCCTGCGGCGCCGTGCGCATCAGCTCGACCAGCTCGCGCGCCGCCTTGTCCAACGGGCGGTTCTTCAGCCAGATCAAATGCATCGGCAAGCGCAGTTCGTTCTTGGTATTTTTGAATTTCAGCCGCACCAGCCGCCCCTGCGCCAGCAGCGGCTCGGCCAGCGACAGCGGGAAATTGCCCCACCCCAGCCCCGCCTCCACCATGTTCAGCGCCATCGGTAGGCTGTCGGTGCGCCAATACGCCTCCGCCACCTGCGGGCGCAGATCGCCGATCGGCAGATCGCGGCTGGCCACCATGATCTGCCGCACGTTGACCAGATCTTCGAGAAACAGCTCACCCGCCGCGCCGTCCAGCGCCGGATGCTGCGGCGACAGCATCGCCACCAGCGATTCCGCGCCGACGAAGTGAAACTGTTCCGCGCTGTTGACGTTCAGCCCGCCGAACGCCAGACAAACGCCGATGCGCTCCTGATGCAGCATGTGCAGCACGTCGTCCTGCGGCGCGCTGAGCACTTCAATGTTCAGCAGCGGATAACGCTGCGACAGCGTTTTCACCGCCGCCAGCAGGCCGGCGCCGTTAATATCCGACGCCACGCCGATCGAAAGCCGGCTCTCCAGCCCCTGGGATAGCTCGATGGCGTGCACCTGCAGCTGCTTGAGCTGCCCGGCGATCAGGCGGGCGTGCGGCGCCAGGGCCAGCGCCAGCGCGGTCGGCGTCGGTTCGCGGTGAGAACGGTCGAACAAGGCGAAACCGAGCTCCGCCTCCATGTTGGCGATGCCCATGCTGACCGCAGACGGTACGCGCCGCAACGCGCGGGCGGCGGCGGAAAATGAGCCGCGGTCGAGCACCGCCAAAAACAGTTCGATGTTGTCGCTGGAAAAATTCATCGCTCAACCTGTCAGAAAAACTGACAGCTCCTGACTTTTTCTATCAATGTGATTGACGTTATCTTAGCCGCCGTCGCCACAGAGGCAACTAAAAACAGATCGGGAGAAAACGATGCAAGGCGTCAAACGCAAACTGGTGTATGTCACCGCTTATGAAATCATCGGCATGGCGATCTCGGCGCTGGGGCTGGCGCTGCTGTCGGGCCATGCGCCAAGCAGCACCGGGCCGCTGGCGGTGGTGATCACCACCATCGCGGTAAGCTGGAACTTTATTTACAACTATTTATTCGAGTGGTGGGAAAGCCGCCAGGTGTCGCGCACCCGCACGCTCAAACGCCGCATTTTGCACGCCGTCGGCTTTCAGCTGACGCTGGTGGTGTATCTGATCCCGCTGATCGCCTGGTGGATGGGCATCACGCTGTGGCAGGCGCTGCTGCTGGATATGGCGCTGATCGTCATCATTCCTTGCTACACCTTCCTGTTTAACTGGGCGTTCGACAAGCTGTTCGGCCTGCCGGCTTCGGCTCTGCCGGCCGGTGAATCCGCCTAAGCCTCCCCCTCGTCCGATTCGCCTGCGCACGCTCATTGCCGCGCAGGCGCCATCGTTTTATTTTCCGCCCGCTTTCCCCTCTCACGCGAAATAACCTCAAAATCCCTTTAATTTGCGCGGTAATTATTATTCTGTGATTTCAATCACTTTTATCGCTCGATATTTCCGTGTTGATAATGAGACTCATCTTACTGAATAATATGCGCTTTTGTTTTCAGTTTAAAAAATACACACCATTGTTCACACTTTGTACGCAGGTTTTTTTGCCACATTTATCGGGAAACGGTAGCATGCCACGCCGTTATTTAACGGCGGCTGTATACACAATAAACAGCGGAATGATGCCACGACCTCATTCTCATTACGATTGCTGATGGCAATCGTTTGCTCTGCAGCTCAGGGCGGAGTTCATCATAGACAGGTAAACAGGACGGATAATGCACTCACAAAAAAAGTCGGCGGATGACAAACACGCCGCCAGAAGACGCTGGCTAGACTCTCATGAATCCGGTTATCACAAAAGCATGGGCAACCGGCAGATCCAAATGATCGCCATCGGCGGTTCGATCGGCACCGGCTTGTTCCTCGGTACCGGCGGCCGTCTCGAACTGGCCGGGCCGGCGCTGGCGCTGGTCTATCTGGTGTGCGGGATCTTCTCTTTCTTCATCCTGCGCGCGCTGGGCGAACTGGTGCTGCATCGCCCTTCCAGCGGCAGCTTCGTTTCTTACGCCCGCGAGTTTCTCGGTGAGAAAGCCTCTTACGTCGCCGGCTGGATGTATTTCCTCAACTGGGCGATGACCGGTATCGTCGACATCACCGCAGTGGCGCTGTACATGCACTACTGGGGCACCTTTGCCGACGTGCCGCAGTGGCTGTTCGCCCTCGGCGCGCTCGGCATCGTCGCCACCATGAACATGATCGGCGTGAAGTGGTTCGCCGAGATGGAGTTCTGGTTCGCGCTGATCAAGGTCGTCGCTATCGCGCTGTTCCTGATTGTCGGCGTCGTCTTCCTCGGCACCGGCACCCCGGTCGCCGGCCACACCACCGGCATGCACCTGATCACCGAAAACGGCGGCATGTTCCCGCACGGCCTGCTGCCGGCGCTGGTGCTGGTGCAAGGGGTGATCTTCGCCTTCGCCGGCATCGAGCTTATCGGCACCGCCGCCGGCGAGTGTAAAGATCCGGCTAAAATGATGCCCAAAGCGATCAACAGCGTGATCTGGCGTATCGGTCTGTTCTACGTCGGCTCCGTGGTGCTGCTGGTGCTGCTGCTGCCGTGGAACGCCTATCAGGCCGGCCAAAGCCCGTTCGTGACCTTCTTCAGCAAGCTGGGCGTGCCTTACATCGGCACCATCATGAACATCGTGGTGTTGACCGCCGCGCTGTCCAGCCTCAACTCCGGCCTCTATTCCACCGGCCGCATCCTGCGCTCGCTGGCGATGGGCGGCTCCGCGCCGAAGCTGATGGCTAAAATGAGCAGCCAGCAGGTGCCTTACGCCGGCATCCTGGTTACCTGCGGCATCTACGTGATCGGCGTGGTGCTCAACTACCTGGTGCCGTCGCGGGTTTTCGAGATCGTGCTAAACATCGCTTCGCTGGGCATCATCGCCTCCTGGGCGTTTATCATCGTTTGCCAGATGCGCCTGCGCAAAGCCGTGCGCGAAGGCCGTGCGCAGCCGGTATCGTTCAGGATGCCGGGCGCGCCGTTCACCTCCTGGCTGACGCTGGCGTTCCTGCTGGTCGTCGTGGTGATGATGGCGTTCGATTATCCGAACGGCACCTGGACCATCGCCACCATTCCGGTGCTGGCGGTGCTGCTGACGCTGGGCTGGTTCGGCCTGCGCAAGCGCGCGCAGGAAGTGAAGCGGGAGCAGCAGGCTCACGAAGAGCAGAACCCGCACTGAATCGACAAACCGCCCTCCGGGGCGGTTTTTTTATCCGCTATAACCGGCCGTAAAACGTCATTCTGGCGCTTTCCGACAGCATGACATCCGGCTGCGCATTGTAGGCCAGCACCACCAGCATGCGCGTGGTGTCGCCTTCGGTCGGCGTCACCCGGTGCATGGCGTTGCGCCCGCGAAACAGCACTAAATCCCCCTCCTCCATCGCCAGCTGTTTGACCGCCCGCTCACCGTCCAGCACCTGCGTGACCCCGGCATAGTTCATCTCGCCGCGGTCGGCGTCGCGCAGGTTCTCCACGTATTCGAAACGGCCGCCCCCCTGCGGTTTCTGGATCAGCAGCGTGATAGCGAATGAGGAGTTGTCAAAATGCCAGCCCAGTTCCTGACCGGTGTGGGCGTAATGCAGGTTGATCGACGACAGCCGATCGGCGTAGGGATACAGCTGCGCCTCATCCAACACCGCGCAGAGAAACTCGCGAAACGCCGGAGCATCGTACAGCGCACGCAGCGGCGACTGCGATGGGATATCCTCGTCGGTAATGCAGCCCTTGGATGACACCACCAGCCGGTTGCGTGCATGGTCGGCCGGCAGCGCGTCGTCCTGCGGCCGTAGATACACGTTGTGTTTGCTGCTGGCGTAAAACGCCGCGTGGTGCTGTTCGGCACCTTCCAGCCTTACCGTCGCCAGCGCGGCGGGGCGCAGAAATCCCGGCAGCACCAGCGCGCCGGCGCGCGCCAGCGTTTGCCTGCAACGGGCGCGGAATGCGGCGTCGTCGATGGGATGGGCGGACAGATCGATAATATCGGCAAGTTGCGGCATGACGTTCCCCTCGTGTGCGATAGCCGGATGCTTCTCACTGTAGCGAATGGCGCATTGCCGCCATAACAAAAATACGTTATGGATAAGCTAACGAATTCTTAGCGATAGTCCTGCCCATGCCGCCACCGTCCCGTGCTCGCCTGCCCAAGCTGAGCGCCATTCTGGCGTTCGAAACCGCCGCTCGCACCGGCAGCCTGGCCCGTGCGGCGGATGTGCTGGCGCTGACCGCCGCCGCCGTCAGCCAGCAAATCCGCCAGCTCGAACAGCATCTGGGCATCACGCTGTTCATTCGCGCCAAAAGCGGCGTCACGCTGACCGAACAGGGCGCGGACTACCTGGCCTACGTGCAGGAGGCGTTCGAAACGCTGCGCGTGGCGCAGCAGCACGTCGAACGCCAGCGCGGCAAACAGGCGCTGACGGTGTTCGCCCTGCCGGCGCTGGCGTCTAAATGGCTGAATCCGGCGCTGGGCGACTGGCTGGCGCAGTGCCCCGACGGCGATTTGCGGCTGCACGCCACCCATGCGGCGGTCGATTTCGCCCATTCGGCGGCGGATTTCGCCCTGTGCTTCGGCGCTCAGGATTACCCGCTGCTGGAAAAGGTGCAGCTGTTTCAGGATTGGGTGCAGCCGGTGTGCAGCCCGGCGCTGCGCGAGTGCGGCGACTGGGCGCAGCTGCCGCTGATCCACGTCGACTGGGGCAAGGAGAGCCAGTTTTTGCCGGGCTGGCACGAGTGGTTCACCGCCGCCGATCGGCCGCCGCCGCCGCGGCGCGGGCTAACCTATAACCTGACCTCGCTGGCCATCGACGCCGCCGTGCAAGGGCGCGGGGTGCTGCTCGGCCAGCGGCGGCTGATCGCCCGTGAACTGGCGGAAGGCCAACTGGTCACCCTGGCCGAACCGGCGCTGCGGCTCAGCAAACCCTACTACGTAGTTTACCCGCCGCGCACGCTGGAAAAACCCGGCGCAGCGGCGTTTCTGGCCTGGTTGCAAACCCTCGTATCTACAGACCAAACCTGAACCCCGGCGGCGATGTTTGCTGGCGTCAGGCACAACCCTGAACGCTTAAGCCTCTCACCTCAGCCTGTTAATTTATCTCTGTCGACCGGGATCGCGAACCGATTCACCCTTCGGCCACAATGTCATTTCCCTATGCCGCCGCCCCTGCAATCGCCATATTGCATCGGCCTCTTATTGTCCAAAACGAGGGCTATTCCATGATTTCATTAAATGATTACGCCAACCTGCGCAGCTATGCCGGTAGCGAAACCGCGGTGATGCTCGAAAACCGCTACCATCACGGCGTATTTACCCGAGACGATACGGATACCACCAGCCAGGACAACGGCGTCACCCTGCTCGTCGACGCGCAAAACCGCCGCTGGAAGCGCATCATCAATGACGGCGATTACAGCATCGATTGGTGGCACCTGCCGGGCGATGAACTGGATTACTCGCTGACCATTACCCGCGCGTGCAACTTCTTGCAGGTCAAAGGCGAAGAGTGGTGGCAGTTGCCTATCCCAACGACCCCGGCGGGGATTACTCTGGTTGGCCCCGGCGGCGTTCGCTCTTGTAAAACCACCGCGAACCTGAAGCTGTGGAAAAACGCCGTCGATTTTAAGGGCACCATTCTGGACTTCAGCGGCGCCACCAACATCGAGTGCGTACGCGTGCAATATTCGCTGGGAGCGCCGGCGATTTATAACCTGCGCATCGTGGGTGCCCCTGGCGCGGCGGCCAACCTGCGCGGCCTGTGCGTCTACAGCGATGCCTCAAACATGCACGGCCTGCCGGCCTGCCAACTGCTGGTGCAAAACGTCTGGCTGACCAACCTGTATAAAGGCATCGTCTTTGGCAATAACGCCTATATTCAGAGCTGGCATAGCATCATGGTGCGCGGCTGCTTCTGGCCGATCTGGTCTGAAACCACCGCTAACGCCGGCGAAAAAATCGTCTTCTACAAATGCCTGTTCGGCGACAGCAGAAACTATTATCAGGGGGTGCATGCCTTGGCCTTCCGCGATTGTTCATTCGACTACAGCGGCTTTAGCAATGAAACCGAACAGTTGGCCAATACCGACTATGGTTTGTTCGACCTTAAGGGCGGCACGCTGGACTTCAAAAATTGCCACTTCGAATGGGGCAACGCCAATTGCCGCAACTACCGGCCGGTCTTTACCAGCAACAACGGCGGTACGGTAAAAATCAAAGACAGCCAATGGCACAGCGTGATGACCAACAACACCGATGCCGGCAGCAACGTGCCCTACCAATACGTCGAATATTTCTTCTTCGATAAGTCCAGCGATCTGAGCGGAAAATGTTATATCGACGGTTTCGATCTGGTGAACGCCGACATTAAAAAAGGCTGGTCCAACAACCATATTGAGATGAAAAAGATCGTAGCGCCCGGCTACATCAACATGTGGCGCCTGCTCTATCTGGGCGATGGCGTCAACCATCTGCCGGAGCCGAGCTGGAAAGAGAGCGGCGCGCTGGCATTGAATAACGTCTATGCCTTCGGCGGCGCACGCCTCTCGCAAACGGAGACCGCCGATCTGGCGGTGACGCTGCAAAACGGCGTGCTGACCGCCACCACCAAAACGGCGACGACAACGGACAAACGCGTCGAGATCTACTTCCCAATCGCGAAAAACGATCTGGTACTGTGGCGCGCCACGCTGGCAAACCTGAAAGGCCAGAGCAGCCTTGATGTCACCATCGGCACTTACCAAGGCAAGTATGTCCTGAATGGCGATGCCGGCGTCACTACCCTACTTGAAAAAGCTTGCCAGTGGGGGCGCACCGGCACGGTAACGCCGGCCGCTTCGGCAACGATGACCTCGGATCGCATCACTGCGCTTAACTCGTCGGAATATTTGCCGTTGCCTGAGGGCTATGTCAATTATGCCCGCATCGCCATCGTGCTGAAAAACTTTGTCGGCAGCGCCGCTCAGCCCACCTCGGTGGACATCACCCAACTGTTGTGTCAAAAGATCGACATCGTCTCCCGCAACCCGCGTAAATCCTGGTAACCGAACGGGCCCCGTCAGGGGCCTGTTTGCCATTAACGCGCGGTATAACCGCCGTCGATGCTGTAAAACGCGCCGGTGGTGAAACTGCTGTCGTCCGAAAGCAGGAAAGCCACCGTTTTCGCCACCTCTTCCCGCGTCGCCATCCTCCCCAGCGGGTGCGAAGCGGCCATCTGCGCCCGCGCCGGCGCTGGCAGTTTCCCCATCGCTGGCGTATCCACATAGCCCGGCCCGACGGCATTAACGCGCACGCCGCGCGTGGCGAATTCCAGCGCCGCCGAGCGCGTCAGGCCCAGCACGCCATGCTTGGCGGCGGTATAAGGTGCAATCCCGGCAATGCCCACCACGCCGTTGGCGGAAGAGAGGTTCACCACCGCCCCGCCGCCGCCGGCGACGATCGCCGGCAGGCCGTACTTCATGCCGAAAAACGTGCCGCTCAGGCAAGTGGCGATCACCTCGTGCCAATCTTCGACCGCGTACCGATCGATATCCACCTCGTGCGGGCCGGTGATCCCGGCGTTGTTGACCAGTAGATGCAGCGCGCCGCAGCGCCGCACGATCTCTTCAATACCCTGCCGCACCGACGGCGCATCGCGCACGTCCATCCGCAACGTCATCACCCGTCGGCCGTCGGGATCGAGCCGCGCGGCGGCGGCGGCGAGAGGCACTGCGTGGCGGCCGGTCATCACCACCGTGGCGCCGCGCCGAAACAGCTCGGCGGCGATCGCTTCGCCAATGCCGGTGGACGCGCCGGTCACCAGCGCCACCCGATGTTTGAAATCTTGCATAGCCGTTCTCCTGCAACGTTGAACTCAGGGGAACAGGCTAGCGCCGGCAAGTGACAGTTTGCGGCAGCAGTGACAACGCAGCACGTAATGCGCTCACAAACGCCGCAAAGCCCGCTATTTTATGCCTACTTTTTCTCATGCGAGACACCCTGTGGATACCCAACGCTACCTGCAGCATATCGGCTTTACCGGCGGCGCCCGCCCTGACCTCCCCACGTTGCAACAGCTGCACCATCGCCACATGCTGAGCGTCCCGTTCGAGAACCTGAGCATTATTTATCATCAGGGTATTCAGCTGACGCCGGAGGCGCTGTTCAGCAAGGTGGTCGAGCGTAACCGCGGCGGTTTCTGTTATGAGCTGAACACGCTGTTTGCCCTGCTGCTGCGGGAGATCGGTTTCAAGGTGAGCTTCATCTCCGGCGAGATCCGCGCGCGCGACGGCCATTTCGGCCCGCCCTACGACCATCTGGCGCTGCGGGTGGATCTGGCGGGCCAGGCCTGGCTAGTGGATGTCGGTTTCGGCGATTCCTTCCTGACGCCGCTGAAGATCGTCGTCGCCGAGCCGCAACCGCAGGCCAGCGGCACCTTCCACCTGGAGCGGGAAGGCGAGTATTACCTGCTGGAGCGCCGCAACGGCGACCAACGCTCGCATGCCAAAACCCTGTATCGCTTTACCGTTCAGCCGCGCGAATTGCCTGAGTTCGACGAGATGTGCCACTTCCACAGCACCTCACCGCAGTCGCACTTCACCCAGCGCCTGGTGTGTTCACGGCCGACGGAGCACGGCCGGGTGACCCTCAGCGACATGAAGCTGATCGTGACCGAAGATCACCAGCGCCACGAAACGACGTTGCATTCGGAAGAGGAACGCCGCGCCACGCTGTGGCAGCATTTCGCCATCGATTTGGATCGTTGAAAGAACTAACATAATTTAGATTAAAATGTCCCATGCGCCTTCTAAAGGATCATGGGATTAACAAAGCCTTCCCACATAAATTTTTTCAATAGAACATCCCCCTTAATTTTAGAGAGTGAACAGCTAAAGGTTATTTATAGCATCCAAAACACCTTCAATACCCTCGTTATAATCACTTCTAAAGTCAGCATATTTTCTAGACTTCAACAACGTAGGGATATTACAATCACTATAAAGTATCGGTAAAATATGTATCTTATTGTTACTTATTTCATCCCAATACTTTGTTTGCCACTCTCGCTCTACCCACTTTGATTTCATAGCTGCTTCAGAAAGAACTACGATAATAAAGTCCGCATTTTCAATGCCAATTGACAGTTTTTCAGGTATAAACTCTCCGACTCTGATATCCCATTCATCAAGCCATGGCGTATGACCAAACAACTTTATATCAGTAGCAACCTTCCGAACAAAAGGTTTATCTTTAGACGAGTGTGATATAAAAATATTCTTTCCTATCATATCTTTTTTAAACCTTACTGAAAGATAGTTTTCCGATAACAATAAATCTATAAAATGTAGTTCTTGCAAGCTTTCATGGCTATCTAGTTCATATAAGTCTTCATTCATGTCTTCATATATAGGTTCTGAGTATTTAGATAATAACTTATATAAACACTCGCGCCTTGTTAACAAATCATGTGTTGTTACAAAACGCATATCCTTGGGGTTCACATAGAAGTAATTCGGTGAAATAAAATAATCACCAAAATATACTATCGCCACCTCTGAATCTTTCCTTCCTTTGAAGTAGCATAATTCTTTAATTTCACTATCGTAAATAGTGTCATCTTCATAAAGTCCGATCCTTCCTTTGAAGGGTCCTCCAGTGATAAAAACCGGACCGTAGCCAACCGGGTTATTATTCATTATTTTTTTCCGAAAGGAATTATCCATACTTGTGATTATCAGCGTTCTCAGAGAAATTTTCAATCGCCAATGAACTTCACAACTCACTCATCATTTTGATTGTATTACAGTGACGAGATACTAACTAATAACACACCTATACGTTATTACACTCCTAATCTTATAGAGGAAACTCTAATCGTATTGGCATACTAAGCAAACCCTTCATAAGTTTGATAATCCTTTCCCAACTGCACCAAAGACCTCACTCAACAAAACGAGCGCCGCGCTGTGGCAGCATTTCGCCATCGATGTGGAGCGTTGACGACGCGGGCGGCGCCCTTTTATTACGATTATGTTACATCGATTGCATAACCGCGCTTGGCTGATTGCCAGCACCGCGGCGGCAGGCATCATAGGGTCATGATTCGGCAACAGAGTGCGAAAAATGATCCGTGTGATACTGGTGGATGACCATGTAGTGGTGCGCTCCGGCTTTGCGCAATTGCTCAGCCTCGAGGACGATATCGACGTGGTGGGGCAATACAGCAGCGCGGCGGCGGCCTGGCCGGCATTGCTGCGCGACGACGTCAGCGTCGCGGTGATGGACATCGCCATGCCGGATGAAAACGGCCTGAGCCTGTTGAAACGCCTGCGGGCGCAGAAGCCGCAGTTCCGCGCAATCATCCTCAGCATCTATGACTCACCCACCTTCGTGCAGAGTGCGCTGGACGCCGGCGCCAGCGGCTATCTGACCAAACGCTGCGGGCCGGAAGAACTGGTGCAGGCGGTGCGCTCCGTCGAGATGGGCGGCCATTACCTGTGCGCCGACGCGCTGCGGGCGCTGCGCGGCGGCGAGCAGCCGGCCACGGCGCTGGAAGTGCTGACCCCGCGCGAGCGTGAAATATTCGATCTGCTGGTCAGAGGTGACAGCGTAAAGGAGATCGCTTTCAAGCTCGATCTCAGCCATAAAACGGTACACGTACATCGCGCCAACGTCCTGGGCAAGCTGCAGTGCAACAGCACCATTGAGCTGGTGCATTTCGCCCTCGAACATCAGCTGCTGGCGGGGCATTGATGTCACTCCGCTCACGGCGCTGGGTTATCTCGCTGTTTATCCTGTTGGCCTGGGGCAGTGGCTGGCTGATGCTGTGGACGCTCGGCTTCTATCTGACCCACAACGGCAATCAGGCAGCGCTGTTTCTGTCTCACGGCGTCTATCTCGCGCTGCTGATCTTGCTGGCGCGCCGCTATTGGCCCGCTCTGATAATACCGCCGGTGCTGCTGCTGTTCTGGCTGCACGGCGAACGCCTGCTGAGCGGCTACGGCCTGCTGGCCGCGCCGTTCATCACCCTGCTCCCGGCCGCGCTCGCGCAGCGATTCTGGCGCCGTTTTCCGCTCTACTGGCAGCGGCTGACGCTGCTGCTGGCTACCGTGACCGCCGCCTCGCTGCTCAATACCGCCCTACTGTCGCCTTTCGCGCACAGCCCGGCGATGTTGCTCGGCCTGGCGTCGTTTACCGGCGGCGTTTTGCTGACCCCGTTCGTCTACCTGATCTTTGAATTTCTGCGCCAACAGCACCGTTACCACCTGCTGGGGCTGGACACCACCAACCCGCCGCTGCGCGCCTCCTTAATCATCTGGTGCAGCCTGTTTTTCGTTATCGGCATCGGTACGCAGATGGTGCTGTCGCCGGAAATCGAGCGCCTGCTGCTGATCGTGGTGTTTTTGCCGAACGTGGTGATGGCGTGGAAGTTCGGTTGGCAGGGCGGCGTGTTGTCCGGCCTGCTCGGCAGCATGATGATCACCCTCGCCCGGCAGGTCGGCGTGGGGTTCGGCAATCTGGTCGAGCTGGAAATCTTTCTGGCGACGCAGGCGCTGCTCGGCATCGGCCTGGGCATCGCCATCAGCCGCCAGCAACACCTGGCGCAAAACCTGCACCATTATCGCCGACGCCTGGAAGAAGAGCTGGCGGCGCGGCGGGCGCTGACCGAAAAACTGATCCACACCGAAGAAGACACGCGAAAAAACCTGGCGCGCGAGCTGCACGATGAAATCGGCCAGAACATCACCGCGATTCAAATCCAGTCGCAGCTGGTCAAGCGGGCGCGCGATCCGGCGCAAACCCAGGCCGCCGCGAACCAGATAGCCGATCTCGCCCGGCGCATTCATCACTCCACGCGCCAGCTGCTGCGCCAGCTTCGCCCGCCCGCGCTGGACGAGCTGGCGTTCAAAGACGCGCTTCACCACCTGCTGAATGAATTCGCCTTTAGCGAACGGGGCATCCGTTGCCATTTCGACTACCGACTCATCGACACGCCCGCCGGCGAGACGGTGCGCTTCACCCTCTACCGGCTGCTGCAAGAGCTGCTCAACAACGTGTGCAAACACGCCGAAGCCAGCGAAGTCGCCATCGTCTTGTATCAACAGGGTGAGCTTTTGCACCTCGAGGTGCGGGATAACGGCATCGGCATCCGTGCGGACAAGGTGCCTGGCTTCGGCATTCAGGGGATGCGCGAACGGGTCAGCGCACTCGGCGGCGAACTGACGCTGGAAACGCAGCGCGGCACCCGGGTAATTGTTAACCTGCCCACAAATTTGCAACAAACCGCCGACTAACTAGGAAAAAGTCTTAGCCACTCCGGACTTTCTCTCATCCCCTTTCCCTTTCACCTTCTTATAGTCAGCACCAGGGAGGCGGCTATGCAAGCACGCTCGACATCTGAAATCGATCATCGTTACCGCGCGCTGCGCCCGCGACTGCTGCTGTATATGGTCATCGGGTACGCCGCCTTTTACCTGACGCGCAAAAGCGTGAATTACGTGCTGCCGGCGCTGCAAACGGATTTGGGGCTGGATAAAGGGGACATTGGCCTGCTCGGCTCGCTGTTTTATCTGAGCTACGGCCTGTCGAAATTCGCCGCCGGGTTGTGGCACGACGGCCATGGGCAGCGCGGGTTTATGGGGATCGGCCTGTTCGCCACCGGTTTGCTGAACGTGGCGTTCGCCTTCGGCGAATCGCTGACGCTGCTGCTGGCGGTCTGGGCGCTGAACGGCTTCTTTCAGGGCTGGGGCTGGCCGCCCTGCGCGCGGCTGCTGACCCACTGGTATTCGCGCAATGAGCGTGGCTTCTGGTGGGGCTGCTGGAATATGTCGATCAACCTCGGCGGCGCGATCGTGCCGTTGATCAGCGCCTTCGCCGCCCAGCGCTGGGGCTGGCAGGCGGCGATGTTGATCCCGGGGGCCGTCAGCATGGTGCTGGGCATCTGGCTCACGCGGCAGCTGACAGGCACGCCGCAGGAAGAAGGCCTGCCGTCGGTCGGCCAGTGGCGCCACGATCCGCTGGAGCTGCGCCAGGAACAGCAAAGCCCGCCGATGGGGCTGTGGCAGATGTTGCGCACCACGATGCTGAAGAACCCGATGATCTGGCTGCTCGGCGTCTCTTACGTGCTGGTCTACCTGATCCGCATCGCGTTGAACGACTGGGGCAACCTGTGGCTGACGGAAAGCCACGGCGTCAACCTGCTCAGCGCCAATGCGACGGTGATGCTGTTCGAGATAGGCGGCCTGCTCGGCGCGCTGTTCGCCGGCTGGGGCTCGGATGTGCTGTTCGGCGGGCAGCGCGCGCCGATGATTTTGCTGTTCACGCTCGGGCTGATGGTTTCCGTCGCCGCGCTGTGGCTGGCGCCGGTGCATCACTACGCGCTGCTGGCGGGCTGTTTTTTCGCGGTGGGCTTCTTTGTCTTCGGCCCACAGATGCTGATTGGCCTCGCCGCCGTGGAATGCGGGCACAAAGGCGCCGCGGGCTCCATCACCGGCTTTCTCGGCCTGTTCGCCTATCTGGGGGCGGCGCTGGCGGGCTGGCCGCTGTCGCGGGTTATCGAAGGCTATGGCTGGTCAGGCATGTTCAGTTTGCTGTCGATCGCCGCCGTTCTTATGGGTTTATTGCTGATGCCGCTGCTGATGGCGAGCGTTACCACCTCTACCGAGAGAAGGATAAAACAATGAAAAAAACGTGGGTCACTACCCTGATAGCATCCGGCATCGCGTTGGCCACGCTGAGCGGCGCCGCGCACGCCAAGGGCCGCCTGGTGGTTTACTGCAGCGCCACCAATGAAATGTGCGAAGCGGAAACCAAAGCCTTCGGCGAGAAATATGACGTGAAAACCGCGTTTATCCGCAACGGTTCCGGCAGCACGCTGGCAAAAGTGGACGCCGAGAAGAAGAACCCGCAGGCGGACGTCTGGTACGGCGGCACGCTCGATCCGCAATCCCAGGCCGGTGAAATGGGGCTGCTGCAACCGTACAAATCGCCCAACCTCGAACAAGTCATGACGCAATTCCGCGATCCAGCCAAGCTGAAAGGCAACTACTCCTCGGCGGTCTACGTCGGCATTCTCGGCTTTGGCGTCAATACCCAGCGCCTGAAAGAGAAAAACCTGCCGGTGCCCAAGTGCTGGAAAGACCTGACCAAACCGGAATACAAAGGCGAGATTCAAATCGCCGATCCGCAAAGTTCCGGCACCGCCTACACCGCGCTGGCGACCTTTGCCCAACTGTGGGGAGACGATCAGGCGTTCGATTACCTCAAGCAGCTGAACGCCAACGTTTCGCAGTACACCAAGTCCGGCATTGCCCCGGCGCGCAACGCCGCCCGCGGCGAAACGGCGATCGGCATCGGTTTCCTGCATGACTACTCGCTCGAAAAAGAACAGGGCGCGCCGCTTGAGCTGATCTCGCCGTGTGAAGGCACCGGCTACGAAATCGGCGGCGTCAGCATCCTCAAAGGCGCGCGCAACCTCGATAACGCCAAACTGTTCGTGGACTGGGTGCTGTCGAAAGAGGCGCAGGAGCTGGCGTGGAAGAAAGGCAAATCCTATCAGATCCTGACCAACACCACCGCCGATACCTCGCCGAACTCGCTGAAGCTCGACGATCTGAAACTGATCAACTACGACATGGACAAGTACGGCTCGACCGAGGTCCGCAAGGCGCTGATCAATAAATGGGTCAGCGAAGTCAAGATGGGTAAATAAACCCACATTCTGCGCCTGTTGCCGGGTAAGCTTCACGCCTTACCCGGCCTGAACATCCGGGGAACTTATGTCACATACACATGCACTCCATCTCGTGAAAAAACGAGATGCGATATTCCTTTGGGTTTTGCTTGGCTGGCTGGCGTTCGCCCTGCTGCCGAGCTGGAGCCTGGATTACGGCCTGCTGGAGTCCACCGGCGATGAAATCCTCGCGGCCTACGGCTGGTCACACCGCAATATCAGCTGGCTTTGGTGCCTGCTGCCGAGCCTGCTGCTGCTGCGTCCTTACGCTGCGGCGGGCCGTGAGCAGCGGCGCCGCCACGCGTTCGATGCCGGCTGGGCACTGCTGTGCATGGCCTTTATCGTCGTCAGCGCCACGGTGGCAGGACGCGGTTTAGGCTACGTCCCCCTGGTGCAATTGACCTCGCTGGGCGCCATCATGACGCTGGCGCTGACCCGCCTCGACTGGCTGGGCGGCGACCGTTTCGTTATCGGTGCGCTGGTCACCATCGTGGCGCTGATCGGCGTCTTCATCGTCTGGCCGAGCATCGCGATTTTCATTCCGATGTTCACCGACCAGACGGGGGCATTCGCGCCGCTGGCGTTTATGAACGTGCTGTCGCAGGCGCATATCGTTCAGGTGATCCTCAACTCCATCGCCCTGTCGATCGCGGTGGGCGCCGGCTGCACCTTCTTCGGCCTGGTGCTGGCGATTTACACCACCCGCATCGCCAAGCGCAGCGCCATTATCGGCCGCATCTTCTCCATCCTGCCCATCGTCACGCCGCCGTTCGTCGTCGGCCTGGGCGTCACGCTGATGATGGGGCGTTCCGGCTACGTCACCGAGTGGATGGTGGCCTGGTTCGGCCTGACCAACACCAACTGGCTGTACGGCTTTACCGGCATCTGGCTGGCGCAGGTGCTGGCGTTCACGCCGATGGCGTTCATGATCCTCGACGGCGCGATCAAGACCATTCATCCTTCGCTGGAAGAGGCCTCCTACACCCTGCGCGCCAGCCGTTGGCAAACCTTTAACGGCGTGTTCGTGCCGCTGCTGAAACCGGCGCTGGCCAACGCGTTTCTGATCGTGGTGGTGCAATCGCTGGCCGACTTCAGCAACCCGCTGGTGCTCGGCGGCAACTTCGACGTGCTGGCGACGCAAATCTATTTCTACATCACCGGCTCGCAGCTCGACTATCAGGCCGCCAGCACCCTCGGCGCCTTCCTGCTGCTGTTCTCGCTGCTGGTGTTCTGCATCCAGTACCTGTGGATCGGCAAGCGTTCCTACGTCACCGTGTCAGGCAAATCCTACCGCGGCGACGTACAGCCGCTGCCGGTCACGCTGGTGTGGGGCGTGATCGCGTTGCTGGCGGTGTGGGTAGCCTTTAACGCCCTGCTCTACGGCAGCATTTTCTACGGCAGCTTCACCGTCAACTGGGGAGTGGACTACACGCTGACGCTGGATAACTTCATCAAGCTGTTCGGCCAGGGCATGAGCGACGGCGCGTGGCCTTCGCTGCTCGACACGCTGCTGTACGCCGGGATCGCCGCGCCGATCACCGCCGCGTTCGGTCTGCTGATCGCCTGGATCGTGGTGCGTCAGCAGTTCAAGGGCAAAAAGACCATCGAGTTCACCACCATGCTGTGCTTTGCGGTGCCGGGCACCGTGGCGGGCGTCTCTTACATTCTCGCCTTCAACAGCGCGCCGGTGTACCTCACCGGGACGGCCGCCATCGTGATTATCTCGATGGTGATGCGCAACGTGCCGGTAGGCATTCGCGCCGGGATCGCCGGGCTGGGCCAGATAGACAAATCGCTGGACGAAGCCTCGCTCAGCCTGCGCGCCGGCTCGCTGCGCACCATCACGCACATCCTGCTGCCGCTGCTGCGCCCGGCGATCCTGTCGGCGCTGATCTACAGCTTCGTGCGCGCCATCACTACCGTCAGCGCCATCGTCTTCCTGGTCACCCCCGATACCCGCGTGGCCACCGCCTACATCCTCAACCGCGTGGAAGACGGCGAATACGGCGTAGCGATCGCCTACGGTTCAATTCTGATCGTGGTGATGCTGGCGATTATTTTCCTCTTTGACTGGCTGATCGGTGAGGCACGCATCTCCCGTTCAAAAGCCAAAAACCAGGCGTAATGGAGCCCATGATGAGCCAGAAAAATTTCGTTGAACTGCGTAACGTCTCCAAACGGTTCGGCAGCAACACGGTAATCGATAACATCACGCTCACCATCCCACGGGGGCAAATGGTGACGCTGCTCGGCCCTTCCGGCTGCGGCAAGACCACCATTTTGCGCCTGGTCGCCGGGCTGGAGAAACCGAGCGACGGGCAGATATTCATTGATGGTGAAGACGTTACCCATCGTTCCATCCAGCAGCGTGACATCTGCATGGTGTTTCAGTCTTATGCCCTGTTCCCGCATATGTCGCTGGGGGAGAACGTCGGCTATGGGCTGAAGATGCTCGGCATTCCGCGCGCCGAAGTGAAAGCGCGCGTGCAGGAAGCGCTGGCGATGGTGGATCTGGCGGGGTTCGACGATCGCTATGTCGATCAGATCTCCGGCGGCCAACAGCAGCGCGTGGCGCTGGCGCGCGCGCTGATCCTCAAGCCGAAAGTGCTGCTGTTCGACGAGCCGTTGAGCAATCTCGACGCCAACCTGCGCCGCAGCATGCGCGAAAAGATCCGCGAGCTGCAAAAGCAGTTTGATATCACTTCGCTGTACGTTACCCACGATCAGAGCGAGGCTTTCGCGGTCTCCGACACCGTGCTGGTGATGAACAAGGGCCATATCATGCAGATGGGCTCGCCGCAGGATCTCTATCGGCAGCCGGCGTCGCGCTTTATGGCGAGCTTTATGGGGGACGCTAACCTGTTCCCGGCCAACTTCAGCGCCGATCATGTCGATATCAGCGGCTATCGCCTGCCACGTCCCACGCATTTTGCCGCCCAGGGCGCCGGCACGGTGGGCGTGCGACCGGAGGCGATCACGTTGAGTGAGCATGGCGATGAAAGCCAGCGCTGCGTGATCCAACATGTCGCCTACATGGGGCCGCAGTATGAGGTGACGGTGGCATGGCACGGGCAGCAGATTTTGCTGCAGGTTAACGCCACCCGCCTGCAGCCGAACGTCGGCGAGCACTATTATCTGGAAATTCATCCCTACGGCATGTTTATGCTGGCGGACGCGGCATAATAAGCATCACCCTTAAGCGTTAGAATAACGGTCATTCCGTATGGAATGACCGAAAATAACTGCCAAAAAAAACCGTATTTATCTATTTTTACAATTCCGCCCAAGTCCTTGTTCAGCCGAGAAATAAATACATCCGCATTCATTAAAAAATAACCAATAAGGCCACCGAGGGTGATATTTTTATTTGGATAGGGTAAGCTTAATCCCGCAGTCGAAATTATTTAACGGCCAACTCAAGGAGAAATTCATGAGCAACAATGCAAACGCACAGGCGCAGCTGGATAATTTACGCAACGTCGCTTCCCAGCTGAAGGAAATGCGCCACTATGCGCAGGCGAATACCGAGACGCTCTCCGCACACTGGCTGGCCTTCGATCAGGGGGAATGCAAAAATAAGGCGTTCGCCGAAGCCATTAACGACCTGTTGAATAAACAGGGCGCCTGCCTGGAAGGGCTGGAAAAAACCATTCAGGATATCGAGATAGAATTAAATCGTCTTGATAAAGCCGCCTGATAATACATATTTAAATAAACCCGCCGCGCGCGGGTTTATTTTTAGCTGCGGCAGATGACACGCGCAATATCCCCTGACGTCGTCAGCGCGCGTATTTCGCTGAACAGTTCGGTAGCTTCGTCATATTCTTTACGCAAATAGCCCAGCCACTGTTTGATGCGCGCCACGTGATACAGGCCGGTGTCGCCCTGCTTTTCCAGATGGACGTATTTTTGCAGCAGCTCAACCACCTGCGGCCAGGGCATACGCGGTTCGTTATACTTCACCACCCGGCTCAGGTTCGGCACGTTGAGCGCGCCGCGCCCCAGCATGATGGCGTCGCAGCCGGTCGCCTGCAGGCAATCCTGCGCGCTCTGGTAATCCCAGATCTCGCCGTTGGCGACAACCGGGATGCTCAGCCGCTGACGGATCTCACCGATCGCCGCCCAGTTGATGCGATCCGCCTTGTAACCGTCCTCTTTGGTGCGGCCGTGCACCGTCAGTTCGCTGGCGCCCGCCTGCTGCACCGCATCGGCGATTTCAAAGCTGCGGCTGGAGGAATCCCAGCCCAGACGCACCTTCACCGTGACCGGCAGATGGGCCGGCACCGCCGCGCGCATCGCCTTGGCGCCCTGGTAGATCAATTCCGGATCTTTGAGCAGCGTCGCCCCGCCGCCGCTGCCGTTCACCAGCTTGGACGGGCAGCCGCAGTTGAGATCGACGCCGTAAGAGCCCAGCTCTACCGCACGCGCGGCGTTCTCCGCCAGCCACTGTGGGTACTGCCCCAGCAGCTGTACCCGCACCTGCGTGCCCGACGGCGTGCGGCTGGCGTGACGCAGCTCCGGGCACAGCCGGTAGAACGACTTGGCCGGCAGCAGCTGATCGACCACGCGCAAAAATTCGGTGATGCACAGATCGTAGTCGTTCACCTCGGTGAGCAACTCACGCACCAAAGAGTCGAGAACGCCCTCCATCGGAGCCAATAATACGCGCATGACCAATCCCAGCTAAAAAAAGACCCGCAATGATACGGGTGAATGCCCGCGCCAGACAAGCCTCTGCGGGCATTAAAAATGCCGTCAGCCTAGCCGGCGAATCGGTTGACCCGCGAGGAACGCCGCTATGTCCTCGACCGCCTCGGTGAAGTAGGCGCGATAGTTGTCGTCCGCCACGTAACCCACATGCGGCGTCGCCAGCACGTTGGGCAATTGACGAAACGCATCGTCGGCCGGCAGCGGCTCCGTCTCGAACACGTCCAGCCCGGCGCCGGCAATCTTCCGCTGTTGCAGCACGTCCACCAGCGCCACCCGATCGACGATCCCCGCGCGCGAGGTGTTGATCAGGTAAGCAGTGGGCTTCATCGCCATCAATTCGTCGCGCCCCACCAACCCGCGGCTGCGATCGCTCAGCACCAAGTGAATGGAGACAAAATCGCTCTGCTCAAACAGCGCCCGCTTGGACGGCGCCAGCAAAGCGCCCTCCTGCGCCGCCCGTTCCGCCGTCAGGTTCTGGCTCCAGGCCAGCACCCGCATGCCGAACGCCTGTGCCACCTTGGCCATTTGGCCGCCGATCTTGCCCAACCCCAGCAGCCCCAGCGTCTTGCCCTGCAGGGTGACGCCGAGATCCCGTTGCCACGGACCGTTGTTTTGCAGCCCGACGCTTTCCGGCACGATATGCTTCGCCAACCCGAGCAGCAGCGCCCAGGTCAGCTCCATCGGCGCCGCCGATCCGCTGCTGGTGCCGCATACCACCACGCCGCGCTCGGCGGCGGCGGCCAAATCGATAGACGCGTTGCGCATGCCGGAGGTGATCAGCAGCTTCAGCTTCGGTAGCCGCGCCAGCAGCGAGGCAGTCATCGGCGTGCGTTCGCGCATGATGACCAGAATGTCGCACTCCTGCAGATGCACCGCCAGCTCCGTCTCATCGGTAAAGTGCGCGCTGATGGCGGACACCTCCACCCGATCGGCCAGCGCCGACCAGTCCGCCATCTTGAGCGCCACCTGCTGGTAATCATCGAGAATTGCGCACTTCAATTTCATCTCCGTCTCCTGGAATGTAGGGTTAGCCACCGTCCAGCCTAGTACGAAAATGCCGTTCCGCCAGGCAAAAAAAAAGCCGCCCGTATCGGCGGCTTACTCTTTGAGCAATCAGGCTTATTCGGCCGGTTTGCGACTACGTGGACGACGCGAGGCCGGCGCGCCGGAACGGCGTTGACCGTCCCCCTGCGGGCGAGCGTTACCGTTACCGTTGCCACGGTTTTCACGCTGGCCGCCGTTCGCGTTACCGCTGCGCTGACCGCCGCCGTTACCGGAACGCTGGCCACCGCCGTTGCCGCGCGGCGCGCCGCGTCCGCCGCCCTGGCGGCCGTTGATGATCGGCTCGGCCTTGATGGTCGGATCCGGCTCGTAGCCCGGCAGCGCAATGCGCGGAATTTCACGCTTCAGCAGACGCTCGATGTCGCGCAGCAGCTTGTGTTCATCCACGCACACCAGCGAGATAGCTTCACCGGTGCGTTCCGCGCGGCCGGTGCGGCCGATGCGGTGCACGTAGTCTTCCGGCACGTTAGGCAGCTCGTAGTTCACCACGTGCGGCAGCTGGTCGATATCCAGACCGCGCGCCGCAATGTCGGTCGCCACCAGCACGCGGATGCGGCCGTCTTTAAAATCGGCCAGCGCACGGGTACGGGCACCCTGGCTCTTGTTGCCGTGGATCGCCGCAGCGGTGATGCCGTCTTTGTTCAGCTGTTCCGCCAGGTGGTTGGCGCCATGCTTGGTGCGGGTAAAGACCAGCACCTGTTTCCAGTCGCCTTCGCCGATCATCTGCGACAGCAGTTCCCGCTTACGCTTCTTGTCGACGAAGTGCACGCTCTGCTCGATCTGCTCGGACGCGGTATTGCGGCGCGCCACTTCCACCGAGGCCGGGTTATGCAGCAGTTTGTTGGCCAGCGCCTTGATGTCGTCAGAGAAGGTTGCGGAGAACAGCAGGTTCTGGCGCTTGGCCGGCAGCTTGGCCAGCACTCGACGGATGTCGTGGATAAAGCCCATGTCCAGCATGCGGTCCGCTTCGTCCAGCACCAGAATTTCGATTTTGGACAGGTCAACCGCGTTCTGATGTTCCAGATCCAGCAGACGGCCCGGCGTCGCCACCAGGATATCGACGCCGCCGCGCAGCTTCATCATCTGCGGGTTGATGCTCACGCCGCCAAACACCACCAGCGAACGCAGGCGCAGGTGTTTGCTGTAGGCCTCGACGTTTTCGCCGATCTGCGCCGCCAGCTCACGGGTTGGCGTCAGGATCAGCGCGCGCACCGGGCGACGGCCTTTGACCGGATGGTCATGCTTGCTCAGCAGCTGCAACAGCGGCAGGGTAAAACCGGCGGTTTTACCGGTGCCGGTCTGGGCGCTGGCCATCAGGTCACGACCTTCCAGCACGACAGGGATAGCCTGACGCTGGATTGGCGTCGGTTCGCGATAGCCCTGTTCTTCAACAGCGCGCACAATTTCAGCACTTAAGCCGAGGGTTTCAAATGACATAAAGAGAAAAACTCCAGATCCCCCCTAACCTAACGGTGTTCGGTGCAGTTTCCTGGGAGGATGATCAGACGGGGCATTAAGCATGACCACGAGGGATTGGCACAAACTGCAGTGCACCAGGCGCCGATTGTAACAGAAGTCGCGCAATAAAAAGCACTTTTACGCACCTAGAGCACAATCTGCCGTAAATTCAGCATTGTCTGAAGCCGATCACATAACTCATTGTGGTTAGCGGTTGCGTTTTAGACAATCTGGCATAAAGTTAATCATATGATTGATTAACTTCGAGCGTGACCCATGCCAGCTTCCGTCCCTCATCAGGCCGCCGGCCGGGCGCGCGGCGAGCAAACGCGCCGGCAACTGCTCGCCGCGGCGACCGAACTGTTCGGTGAATATGGCCTGGAAGGCGCCACCACGCGCGATATCGCCCAGCGCGCCGGCCAGAACATCGCCGCCATCACCTACTACTTCAGCTCCAAAGAGGGGCTGTACCTGGCCGTGGCGCAGTCGCTCGCCGATTTCATTCAGCAGGCGTTCGCCCCGCTGGTCGCGGAAGTCGATCGCTTCCGGCAAGAACCAGCCGCACAACGGTCACCTGACGCGGCGCTGCGCTTGTTGCAACGTGGCCTGCTGGCCTTCAGCGAGCTGATGACCCAACCGCACACGCTGAACCTGAGCAAAATCATGTCGCGCGAACAGCTCGCCCCGACCGAGGCCTATCCGCTGATCCACAGCCAGGTGATCGCGCCGATGCACGAGCGGCTGTGCCGCCTGCTGTCGGCCGCCACCGGCATCGACGAACACGCCCCCCGCCTCGTATTGCATACCCATGCGCTGATCGGCGAGGTGCTGTCGTTCCGCGTGGCGCGCGAAACTATCCGCCGTCAGGCAGGTTGGCAAGACATTGGCGAGGGCGAAGCGGCGCAAATCGCGGCGGTGCTGAGCGAACATATTGAGATTCTGGTTACTGGGCTGCGCCAACGTCATGGCGCGTAAATTCAGGCAGGGAGTGTTATGAACAAAAAACGCAGTGCCTTGATCGTGTTGTTAATTCTGCTGATCGCGGCCGTCGCATACGGGGTTTGGCATTACCAGCAGCAGCAGGATCGGCCGCTGACGCTGTACGGCAACGTCGATATTCGCACGGTCAACCTCGGCTTTCGCGTCGACGGGCGCCTGGCGTCGCTGACGGTGGATGAAGGCGATACCGTTCAGCCGGGCCAGCTGCTTGGCAAGCTGGACGATGCCCCCTACCGCAACGCACTGCAGCAGGCCGAAGCCAACGTCGGCAGCGCGCGCGCCAAACTGTCGCTGCTGCAGGCCGGCTACCGCAGCGAAGAGATAGCCCAGGTGCAGTCAGAAATGGCGCTGCGCCAGTCCGCCTTCACCTATGCCGACAGCTTCCTGAAACGCCAGCAGGGGCTGTGGGCGAAAAACGCCACCTCCGCCGACGCGCTGGAGGATGCGCGCACCGCCCGCAATCAGGCGCAGGCCAACCTGCAGGCGGCGAAGGACAAGCTGTCGCAATACCGCAGCGGCAACCGCCCGCAAGAGATTGAACAGGCCAAGGCCGATGTGGCGCAAAGCGAAGCGGCGCTGGCGCAGGCGCAGTTGAACCTGCAAGACGCCACGCTGATCTCCCCTTCCGCCGGCACGGTGCTGACCCGCGCGGTGGAGCCGGGCACCATGCTCGGCGCCGGCGGCACGGTGTTCACCCTGTCGCTGACCCGGCCGGTGTGGGTGCGCGCCTACGTCAACGAAACCAGCCTGAACCAAGCGGTGCCCGGCACCGAGCTGGAGATCTACACCGACGGTCGCCCCGGCAAGCCTTACCACGGCAAGATCGGTTTCGTCTCGCCGACCGCGGAATTCACGCCGAAAAGCGTTGAAACGCCGGACCTGCGCACCGATCTGGTATACCGCCTGCGGGTGATCGTCACCGACGCCGACGACGCGCTGCGCCAGGGCATGCCGGTCACCCTACGCTTCGCCAAACCCTGAGGCCGGCCATGGAACAGGCGCACACCATCGAGTTGGAAGGGCTGGAAAAGCGCTTCCCGTCGCTTGAGAAACCGGCGGTCGCCAGCCTGACCACCACCCTGCGCAGCGGCGCGGTCATCGGACTGGTCGGCCCGGACGGCGCCGGTAAAACTACCCTGCTGCGCATGCTGGCCGGGCTGCTGCAGCCCAGCAGCGGCAAGCTGCGGGTCGCCGGGCTGGATCCGATCGCCCAGGATCGTCAACTGCACGCGATCCTCGGCTATATGCCGCAGAAGTTCGGGCTGTATGAGGATCTGACGGTGATGGAGAACCTGACGCTGTACGCCGATCTGCGCGGCGTCACCGGCGATCTTCGCCGCCAGACCTTCGAACGGCTGCTGAAATTCACCGATCTGACCCGCTTCACCGAGCGCCTGGCGGGCAAGCTGTCCGGCGGCATGAAGCAGAAACTCGGCCTGGCCTGCACGCTGGTGGGTGAACCTCAGGTGCTGTTGCTGGATGAACCGGGCGTCGGCGTCGATCCGATCTCGCGCCGCGAGCTGTGGCGCATGGTGCACGAGCTGGCCAACGACGGCATGTTGATCTTGTGGAGCACCTCTTACCTCGATGAGGCCGAGCAGTGCCGCGAAGTGCTGCTGCTCAACGAGGGCGAGCTGCTGTTCAGCGGCGCGCCGCAGGCGCTGACCCGCCGTATGGCCGGGCGCACGGTGTTGATCGCCGCGCCCCCCGGCAGCCATCGATCGTTGCTGCAGCGGGCGATCTGCCTGCCGGCGGTCACCGACGGCGTGATCCAGGGCAAGTACCTGCGCCTGATCCTGAAAGAAGGCGAAGATCACCGGCAGCTACTGCAGGCGCTGGATCTGCCGGACGCCGAACTGAACGAAGCGGATCCGCGCTTCGAGGATGCGTTTATCGATCTGCTCGGCGGCGGCCCCAACCATCGCTCGGCGCTGGCGGAGATCATGCCGACCGTTGACGGAGAAAGTGGTGAAACGGTGATCGAAGCGGTGCAGTTGACCAAGAAATTCGGCGATTTCGCCGCCACCGATCACGTCGATTTTCAGGTGCGGCGCGGCGAAATTTTCGGCCTGCTCGGCCCGAACGGCGCCGGCAAGTCCACCACCTTCAAAATGATGTGCGGCCTGCTGGTGCCATCCGGCGGCAAGGCGCTGGTGTTGGGCATGGATCTGAAAACCAGTTCCGGCAAGGCGCGCCAACGCCTCGGTTACATGGCGCAAAAGTTCTCGCTGTACGGCAACCTGACGGTGGCGCAGAACCTGAAGTTCTTCTCCGGCGTCTACGGCCTGAGCGGCAAGGCGCAGCGCAAAAAAATCGACGAGATGTCCCACGCCTTCAACTTCGCGCCGATCCTCGATCAAACGCCGGACGCGCTGCCGCTCGGCTTCAAGCAGCGCCTGGCGCTGGCCTGCGCGCTGATGCACGAACCGGATATTCTGTTCCTCGACGAACCGACTTCCGGCGTCGATCCGCTGACGCGGCGCGAGTTCTGGCTGCACATCAACGGCATGGTCGACAAGGGCGTCACGGTGATGGTGACCACCCACTTTATGGACGAAGCGGAGTACTGCGACCGCATCGGCCTGGTCTATCGCGGCAAGATCATCGCCGCCGGCACGCCGGACGATCTCAAACAGCAGGTGGCGCGCGACGACAATCCTAACCCCTCGATGGAGCAGGCGTTTATCGAGCTGGTTCAGGGCTACGACGAGGAGGAATCACGGTGAGCGCTAACCGAACCCCCATCGACGACGGCGGCTTCTCCTGGCGCCGACTGCGCGCGCTGTGCCTGAAGGAGACGCGGCAAATACTGCGCGATCCCAGCAGCGGCCTGATCGCCTTCGTTATCCCGCTGATGCTGCTGTTTATCTTCGGCTACGGCATCAACCTGGACTCCAGCAAGCTGCATCTGGGCATTCTGATGGAGCAACAGAGCGAAGACGCGCGCGATCTGGCCCACGCCTTCGCCGGTTCGCCCTATATCGAACCAACCATCAGCGACAACCGCCAGCAGCTGATCCAGCAGATGCAGGCCGGCACGATCCGCGGCCTGGTGGTGATCCCGGTGGATTTCGACCAGCGCATGGCGCGCCCGCACGACAGCGCCCCCATCCAGGTGATCACCGACGGCAGCGAGCCGAACACCGCCAACTTCGTGCAGGGCTATGCCCAGGGCGTATGGCAAGTTTGGCAGCAGCAACGCGCCGCCGATCGGGGGAGCAACGACAAGCCGCTGATTGACGTGCAGATGCGCTACTGGTTCAACCCGGCGGCCATCAGCCGGCACTACATTATCCCCGGCGCCATCACCATCATCATGACGGTGATCGGCGCCATCCTCACCTCGCTGGTGATCGCCCGCGAATGGGAGCGCGGCACCATGGAAGCCTTGCTGTCCACCCAGGTGACGCGCAGCGAGCTGCTGCTCTCCAAGCTGATCCCATATTACTTCCTCGGCATGATCGCCATGGCGCTGTGCATGGCGGTGGCGGTGTGGGTGCTCGGCGTGCCCTATCGCGGTTCGCTGCCGATCCTGCTGCTGATCAGCAGCCTGTTCCTCGCCAGCACCCTCGGCATGGGCCTGCTGATCTCCACCCTCACCCGCAACCAGTTCAATGCGGCGATGGTGGCGCTGAACGCCGCCTTCCTGCCGTCGATCATGCTGTCCGGCTTCATCTTCCAGATCGACAGCATGCCAGCCATCGTGCGCGCGGTGACCTACATCATTCCGGCGCGCTACTTCGTCAGCACGCTGCAAACGCTGTTCCTGGCGGGTAACGTCGGCACCGTGCTGGCGATCAATCTGTTGTTCCTGATTGCTTCCGCCGTGGTGTTCATCGGCCTGACGGCCTGGAAAACCCAGCGCCGGCTGGATTGAGGAGAAAGAGCGATGTTTCATCGTCTGTTGACGCTCATCATCAAGGAAATGCAGGCGCTGCTGCGCGATCCGCAAACCCGCGCCATTTTAATCATGCCGGTGATCCTGCAGGTGCTGCTGTTCCCGTTCGCCGCGACGCTGGAAGTCACCAACGCCACCATCGCGGTCTACAGCGAGGACAGCGGCCAGGCCTCGGTGGAGCTGACCCAGCGCTTCGCCAAGGCCAAGGCCTTTCAACACGTGCTGCTGCTGCGCAGCCCGCAGGAGATAAAGACCACCATCGATAACCAGCGGGCGCTGCTGCTGATCCGCTTCCCGGCGCAGTTCTCGCGCGATATCGCCGCCGGCAACACCGCGCCGCTGCAGCTGCTGCTCGACGGGCGCAACTCCAACAGCGCGCAGATCGCCGCCAACTACGTGCAGCAGATCGTGCAGGAATATCAGAAGGAGCTGCTCGGCAACCGCGCCAAACCCAACAACAGCGAGCTGGTGGTGCGCAACTGGTATAACCCGAATCTGGACTACAAATGGTTCGTGGTGCCGTCGCTGATCGCCATGATCACCACCATCGGCGTGCTGATCGTCACCTCGCTGTCGGTGGCGCGCGAACGCGAACAGGGCACGTTGGAACAGCTGCTGGTCTCGCCGCTCACCACCTGGCAGATCTTTATCGGCAAGGCGGTGCCGGCGCTGATCGTCGCCAGCTTCCAGGCCAGCATCGTGCTGTTGATCGGCATCTTCCTGTATCAGATCCCGTTCGCTGGATCGCTGCTGCTGTTCTACGCCACCATGTTGATCTACGGGCTGTCGCTGGTCGGTTTCGGCCTGCTGATCTCGTCGCTGTGCGCCACTCAGCAGCAGGCGTTTATCGGCGTGTTCGTGTTCATGATGCCGGCGATCCTGCTCTCAGGTTACGTCTCGCCGGTGGAGAATATGCCGGTGTGGCTGCAGGATCTGACCTGGGTGAACCCGATACGCCACTTCACCGACATCACCAAGCAGATCTACCTGAAGGACGCCAGCTTCAGCATTATCTGGCGCAGCCTGTGGCCGCTGCTGGTGATCACCGCCACCACCGGCAGCGCCGCCTACGCGCTGTTCCGCCGCCAGATCGCATAAAAAAAGCTCTGCATGTCACATGCAGAGCTTTTTGATCGCCAGATACCCTAAGGCTTGAAAGACAAGGGATTTAGCGGCGGTTGCCGAAGATACGCAGCAACATCAGGAACAGGTTGATGAAGTCGAGGTACAGCGTCAGCGCGCCGACGATGGCGTACTTGCGGAAGCTGTCTTTATCATCGGCGTTCAGCTGCTCACCCATCGCCTTGAGTTTTTGTGTGTCGTAGGCGGTCAGACCGACGAACACCACCACCCCGATGTAGGTAATCGCCCACATCAGCGCGGTGCTTTTCAGCCAGATGTTCACCAGCGAGGCCAGCACGATGCCGATCAGCGCCATGAACAGCATGCTGCCGAAGCCGCTCAGATCGCGCTTGGTGGTGTAGCCGTACAGGCTCATGGCACCGAACATGCCGGCGGTGACCACAAAGGTGCTAGCGATCGAGCTGTAGGTGTAGGCGATGAAAATGCTCGACAGCGTCAGCCCGGTCAGCGCCGAGTAAAGCATGAACAGCGAGGTGGCCACCGCGCCGCTCAGGCGGTTGACCATGCCGGAAATCACGAACACCAGCGCCAATTGGGCGATGATCAGACCGAAGAAGGTGATCTGGCTGGAGAAGATGAAGTTGAGGATCGCGGGCGTGTTGGCCGCATACCAGGAAACGAACGCCGTCAGCAGCAGACCGCAGGTCATCCAGCCGTAAACCTGCGCCATGTAGGCCTGAATGCCGCTGTTGGCACGTTCGACGATTGAACCATTAGAGCGTGGATATCGGTCCATGACGGTTACCTTTTGCGTTATAAACAAGATTCCGAAGCCCCGCGAACGGGGCTTCGCCTGCTATAAGCGTACCACAGAATAGGCCGCGCGAAAGCGGCAAAGGTCTTGATTTGTTTCCGCTGTTGACGCGTTATTTAGCCGCGTCGTGCCAGCGTTGCGCGGCCTCGCGATCGCTGTCGCGAGCGTCCACCCAACGATCACCCTGGCCCGTGGCTTCGCGCTTCCAGAACGGGGCGCGGGTCTTCAGATAGTCCATGATGAATTCGCTGGCGGCGAACGCCATGCTGCGGTGTGCGCCGGTCACGCCGACGAACACGATCTCGTCGCCGGGATACAGCGCACCGACGCGGTGGATCACCGTCACGCGCTGCAGCGGCCAACGGCTGCGCGCCTCGGCCACGATCTCCGCCAGCGCCTTCTCGGTCATGCCGGGGTAGTGTTCCAGCGTCAGCGCGCTGACGTCGTCCCCAAGGTTATGGTTGCGCACCTTGCCGGTGAAGGTCACCACCGCGCCATCGGCGTCGCACTGCGCCAGCCACTGGTACTCATCGCCGACGTTGAACGGCGCTTCGCCCACGCGAATGCGGGTATTTTCCATGCTTACCCCCCGGTAACCGGCGGGAAGAAGGCCACTTCATCGCCGGCGCGCAGCGGGTGATCCGCCGCCACCAGCGACTGATTGACCGCCGCCAACAGCTTGCCGGATTCCAGCGCCAGCGCCCAGCGATCGCCGCGCGCGCACAGCGCCTGGCGCAGCGCCTCGACGGTCGGGTAATCCGCCGGCATCGACAGCGCGCCGGTGCCCACCAGTTCGCGCACCTGCGCGAAGAAAAGAATATCGATCATGCGTTCACCTTAAAATCACCGGATTTGCCGCCGCTTTTCGCCAGCAGGCGCACCGGGCCGATCACCATGTCTTTCTGTACCGCTTTGCACATGTCATAGATGGTCAATGCCGCCACCGAGGCGGCGGTCAGCGCTTCCATCTCGACGCCGGTTTTGCCGGTCAGCCGGCAGCAGGTTTCGATGCGTACCCGGCTGTGCTCCGTTTGCGCCTCTAGCTGCACTTCGACTTTGCTCAACATCAGCGGGTGGCACAGCGGGATCAGTTCCCAGGTGCGTTTGGCCGCCTGAATGCCGGCGATGCGCGCCGTGGCGAACACGTCGCCCTTGTGATGGCTGCCGTCGACGATCATCGCCAGCGTGGCGGGCAGCATGTCGACGAAGGCTTCGGCGCGCGCCTCACGCACCGTTTCGGCCTTGGCGGAAACGTCGACCATATGGGCTTCGCCGGCGGCGTTAATGTGGGTTAGCTGTGTCATGACTCAGGGCTTCTTCAAATGGGGCTGGAAGTTGCACGGGCGATGGCGCGCGTCCAACTGCTCTTCGATAATCCGCTCCCAGGCGGTGCGGCAGGCGCGGGTGGAGCCCGGCATGGCGAAAATCACCGTGCGGTTCGCCAGGCCGGCCAGCGCGCGCGACTGGATCGTCGCGGTGCCGATCTCTTCGTACGACACCATGCGGAACAGTTCGCCGAACCCTTCCACCTCTCTGTCGAACAGCGGCAACAGCGCTTCCGGCGTGTTGTCGCGCGCGGTAAAACCAGTGCCGCCGGTGATCAGCACCGCCTGCACGTTGTCATCGGCGATCCACGCGGAAACCCGTGCGCGGATCTGGTAAATGTCATCTTTGACGATGGCGCGATCCACCACCTGATGGCCGGCTTCCTGCGCCGCGTCCTGCAGATATTGGCCGGAGGTGTCTTCCGCCGCGCCGCGGCTGTCGGACACGGTCAGGATGGCGATATGCGCCGGAATAAACTCGCTGCTCGCATGGCTCATGGTTCAATAAGCTCCTATTGGCTGTCAGCCGCCGATAAACGACAGGTTCTGGGTGATCCCGCTGTTGCCCTGATGCAGGAAATGGGTCTGCTTCTTGCTCAGCAACCCACTCTGGATGCGCGCCTTCAGCGCATCGAGCTGGCCGTCGTCCGCCAGCAGATCGCGCAGAGGCACCCCCTGCTCGCCGAACAGACACAGGTGCAGATTGCCGATGGAAGAAACGCGCAGCCGGTTGCAGCTGGCGCAGAAATCTTTTTCATACGGCATGATAAGACCCACCTCACCCTGGTAGTCCGGGTGGCTGAACACCTGCGCCGGGCCGTCGCTGCGGCCGCGCGCCTGGCGCTGCCAGCCCTGCTGCTCCAACTGCCGGCGAATCACTTCGCCGGAAACGTGGTGTTTGCGAAACAGCTCGCCGCCCTCGCCGGTTTCCATCAGTTCGATAAAGCGCAGCTGGATCGGCCGATCCTTGATCCAGGCGAGAAAGGCGCCAAGTTGCTGGTGGTTGACGTCGCGCATCAGCACCGCGTTGACCTTGACCTTGCTGAAACCGGCGCTGAAGGCGGCGTCGATGCCGTCCATCACCTGGCGGAACTTGTCCTGGCCGGTGATGGCGTGAAACTGGCGGGGATCCAGGCTGTCGACGCTGACGTTGATCGCCGTCAGACCGGCGTCACGCCAGGCGGCGACGTCGCGCGCCAGACGGTAGCCGTTAGTGGTGACCGCCAGGGTACGGATGGCCGGGTTTTCCCGCACGGCGGCGATGATCTCGGTAAAATCGCGGCGCAGCGAAGGCTCGCCGCCGGTCAGGCGCACCTTTTCGGTGCCCAGTTCGGCAAACGCGCGGCTGACGCGGCGGATTTCATCCAGCGACAGGAAGCTTTTCGGGCTGCCGCTCGGCTTGTAGCCGTCGGGCAGACAATAGGTGCAACGAAAGTTGCACACGTCGGTGATCGACAAACGCAGGTAATAGAACTTGCGCTCATAAGCATCAATGAGTTGCGGTACCATAACACCTTTCCAAAGTCGGGAGATGCGAGCGTTTCCCCTCTGCACCCTGGTGGCTAACTTCGCCACGGCCCAGGCGCCATATCGTTCCGGATGAACAACGTAGGCGCAGGGGCTAGGAGTTTGATTTCTCTTCCCGCTACCTTGAGTAGCCGGAATGAAACCGTGGTTTTCAGCAGAATTCTAGCGCTAATCGGCAACGATAGCCAACGCGTTAATTCGCTATATAATTGTCTATACAGCGTTTTTAGACGCCGCCTATTCGGGTAAACCATGATAAACATCGCTTGCGTGGACGAATTGACCAGAATCACGCAAATGACACTCTTTATCGCGTTTTTATGCCGGATCCGCTACCTTATGCGGGCAGTTCAGACCCTTTGTAAGGAAATTTATGCGTAATCGTACCCTGGCCGATCTCGACCGCGTGGTGGCGTTGGGCGGCGGACACGGCCTGGGCCGTGTGATGTCGGCCCTGTCGTCCTTAGGCTCCCGCCTGACCGGCATCGTCACCACCACCGACAACGGCGGTTCCACCGGCCGCATCCGCCGTTCGGAAGGCGGCATTGCCTGGGGCGATACCCGCAACTGTCTCAACCAGCTGATCACCGAACCGAGCGTCGCTTCGGCGATGTTCGAATACCGTTTCAGCGGCAACGGCGAACTGGCCGGCCATAACCTGGGCAACCTGATGCTGAAAGCGCTGGATCACCTGAGCGTGCGCCCGCTGGAAGCGATCAATCTGGTGCGCAGCTTGCTGAAGGTGGACGCGGCGCTGATCCCGATGTCGGAGCAGCCGGTGGATTTGATGGCGCACGATCACGAAGGCAATCACGTTTACGGTGAAGTGAATGTCGATCAACTGGCCCACATGCCGCAGGAGCTGATGCTGTCGCCCCCGGTCAACGCCACGCGCGAAGCGCTGGACGCCATCGCACAGGCCGACGTGATCCTGATCGGGCCGGGCAGCTTCCTCACCAGCCTGATGCCACTGCTGCTGCTGGACGATCTCACCCAGGCGCTGCGCCGCAGCAGCGCTAGCATGATCTATATCGGCAACCTCGGCCGCGAGCTGAGCGTGGCCGCCGCGGCGCTGTCGTTAAAGGATAAGCTGACGCTGATGGAAGAGAAGATCGGCCGCCGGATGATCGATGCGCTGATCGTCGGCCCGGCGGTGGATGCCAGTGAAGTGCAGGATCGGGTGGTGATCCAGCAACCGCTGGAAGCGAGCGACATCCCCTACCGCCACGATCGCCAGCTGCTGCGCCAGGCGCTGGATCACGCGCTGGTGGAGCTGGCCGCGCGCCGCTGACCGAATTTAACCGTCTCGCCCGCGCAGCCAGGGATTATCGCTGGCTGGGGCGGGATGGCTGACCATATCGATATACAGATCTTCCACCTCTTTGCGCGCCCAGGGCGTGCGACGCAAAAACTTCAGGCTGGACTTGATGCTCGGATCGCTGCGGAAGCAGTTGATGCGAATGCGCGCGCCCAGTTCGGACCAACCGTAGTGATCCACCAGTTTATTCAGCAGTTGCTCCAGCGTTACGCCGTGCAGCGGGTCTTTAGACTGGTGTTGGCTCATGTTCGGTACTCTTCGTGGTCAAATCGGGCCGCACACCATAACAGCTTTGGCGCGGCCGACAAGGAATTTTGACGCCCACGGCGCGGGCGCCGTCCAACGGTCAGGAAATCGCGATGAACTGCTCGCGCAGCTGGTGGATTTCGTCGCGCAGCGCAGCCGCCTGCTCGAACTCCAGGTTTTGCGCGTGGGTGTACATCTGCGCTTCCAGATCGCGAATTTTCTGATCCAGCGCTTTCGGCGTGAGGTTCTGCAGCTGAGCGCCGCCCTCCACCGCCTTGCCCTTGCCTTTGCTCTTGGTGCGGTTGACCGGTTGGCCGATCTGCAGAATGTCGCCGATCTTCTTGTTCAGCCCCTGCGGCACGATGCCGTTGGCTTCGTTGTAGGCCTGCTGCTTGGCGCGGCGCCGCTCGGTTTCACCGATCGCCTTGGCCATCGAATCGGTGATGCGATCGCCATACAGGATCGCCTTGCCGTTCAGGTTACGCGCCGCGCGGCCGATGGTCTGGATCAGCGAACGCTCGGAACGCAGGAAGCCTTCCTTGTCGGCGTCCAGAATCGCCACCAGCGACACCTCAGGCATGTCGAGCCCCTCACGCAACAGGTTGATGCCCACCAGCACGTCGAACTCGCCCAGACGCAGGTCACGGATGATTTCGACCCGTTCCACGGTATCGATGTCCGAGTGCAGGTAGCGCACGCGCTCGCCATGCTCTTCCAGGTATTCGGTCAGGTCTTCCGCCATGCGTTTAGTCAGGGTGGTCACCAGCACGCGCTCGTTGATCGTCGCGCGCTTGCGGATCTCGGAGAGCAGATCGTCCACCTGGGTGGCGACCGGCCGCACTTCCACGATCGGATCCAGCAACCCGGTCGGCCGCACCACCTGATCGATCAGATCGCCGCCGGATTTCTCCAGCTCATATTTGCCCGGCGTCGCGGAAACATAGATGGTCTGCGGCGCCAGCGCCTCGAACTCCTCGAAGCGCAGCGGGCGGTTGTCCAGCGCCGACGGCAAACGGAAGCCGTACTCCACCAGCGTTTCCTTGCGCGCGCGGTCGCCCTTGAACATCGCGCCGATCTGCGGAATGGTCACGTGGGATTCGTCGACCACCAGCAGGCCGTCCGCCGGCAGGTAGTCGAACAGCGTCGGCGGCGGCTCGCCCTCGGCGCGCCCGGACAGATAGCGCGAGTAGTTTTCGATGCCCGAGCAGTAACCCAGCTCGTTCATCATCTCCAGATCGAACTGGGTGCGCTGCGTCAGGCGCTGCTCTTCCAGCAGCTTGCTGTTGGCCAGCAGCACCTTGCGGCGGTCCGCCAGATCAACCTTGATCTCTTCCATCGCCTGCATGATCCGCTCACGCGGCGTCACGTAGTGCGATTTCGGGTAGATGGTAAAACGCGGCACCACCTGCTCAATCTGCCCGGTCAGCGGATCGAACAGCGACAGCCGTTCCACTTCTTCATCGAACAGTTCGACGCGCAGCGCCAGCTCGTCTGATTCCGCCGGGAAGATATCGATCACCTCGCCGCGCACGCGGAAGGTGGCGCGCTGGAAAGCCTGATCGTTGCGGGAATACTGCAGCTCCGCCAGGCGGCGCAAAATGGATCGCTGATCGATGATCATGCCCTGAGTCAGGTGCAGCATCATCTTCAGGTAAAGATCCGGATCGCCCAGGCCGTAGATCGCCGACACCGATGCCACCACCACCACGTCGCGCCGCTCCAGCAGCGCCTTGGTGGCGGAAAGACGCATCTGCTCGATGTGCTCGTTCACCGAAGCATCTTTTTCAATGAAGGTGTCGGAGCTGGGCACGTAGGCTTCCGGCTGGTAGTAGTCGTAGTAGGAGACGAAGTACTCCACCGCATTCTCCGGGAAAAACGCTTTCATTTCACCGTACAGCTGCGCCGCCAGCGTCTTGTTCGGCGCCAGTACCATGGTCGGCCGATTCAGATCGGCTATCACGTTGGCGATAGTGAACGTCTTGCCCGAACCGGTAACCCCCAGCAGCGTCTGGTGCGCCAGGCCGTCTTCCAGCCCCTCTTCCAGCTTGCGGATGGCTTCCGGCTGATCGCCGGCCGGTTTGAACTCGGAATGCAGTTTGAAAAGTTTACTCATTGCTCGGCTACCCTGTGGAGATGCGCGCGCTCAGGCGGCCAGCCGGCTCTGCGCCGGATATGGCCCCTAATTATGGAAAGTGTCGGCGATTTGCGCCAGTGCCCATGATACTGGATATAAAACCAGCTTCAAGCGGATTCGTCGCTGCACCCGGCACTCCGGCAATGTCGTTGCACCGTGACGTTACAGCCGGGTGACATTTTTATTGTCAATAACAGATTTATCCCCAGAACTTGCCGCGAATTAACTTATTGATAGCACCACGTCGAAAAATCATACATAGAGACCTGATCAATACCCCTGCGTCTTGATTTTAGTTAATATATTGATATATAACAGTTTTAATAAAAAGACGAGAATGCGGGCAAAGCGAACAGAACCCGCGTCCGCTCTCGCTTTACAGCGTTTTTCTAAATCTAATACACAAGGTTATCCACAGGAATAGTGGATAACTCTCACCGTCCCGCCCGGGGCGGGAGTTACGGAAAGAAAGCTTTTCGCCCTTTACACCCGCTAAAATGGCTTTTTTAGTTATTTTTTCATAAAAATATCGCTTTGTTTATGCCGATTAATACTAAAAATCCCCATTGCCAAAATCGCATCGGCCCCTTTCTCGCGGATCGCTCTTGACGGCGACGCAATGCCTTGCACCATGTCCTCACCAAAGGGCACCACAAGAGTGCAAAAAACGTCCGGGTTAACTTCTCGGCGTATTTTCAGGCCACCGCGGCAGAGCGCGTCAGGCCTAGCAGAGGGTTAACAAAGCGATAACATCCCCCCTTTTCGGCCAGTAGCAAAACTGGCCTGGGAGTTGCTTTATCTTTCAGCGTGCGAACGAGGCGCGACAGCATAATGCGCTGCCGAATGCGGCGTGCAACCACCGCCTGGCTACCCCTCGTAAAAGCGCGAGAACGACACCAAGTCGTCATAAACGTCGTTTTTCACGACATACTGACTGTCTTTCCGTCCACCGCAGACATTGCTCAGGTGAATCGGATGGACGGCATTTTGTTCCAGACATTGCCACACTCGGGAAATCAACCGCCAATGCGGCCTTTGTTGCACCCCACCAACGAGTGGATGGGCGCCTGTGTCTATGAGGAGAATGCCAAATGCTGAGCCTGAGATCGGTCAATCAATTTTACGGGCAAAATCATACCCTGTGGGACATCAACCTGGAGCTGCCGCGCGGCCAGTGTACCGTGCTGCTTGGGCGCAACGGTGTGGGCAAGACCACGCTGGTCAATTGCATCATGGGGCATGTGCCGGTGGTGAGCGGCAGCATGACCTGGCAGCCCGCGGATCAGCCGCCGCAAAATCTGCTGCTGCAACCGATGGAGCGCCGCGCCGCACTCGGCATCAGCCACGTCCCGCAAGGGCGGCAACTCTTCTCGCAGCTGAGCGTGGAGGAGAATCTGCAGGTGGCGCAGATGGCCGGGCGCGGTGCCCCTCGCCGCATTCCGCCGCTGATCTACAGCCTGTTTCCCAATTTGCGCCAGATGCGTACCCGCCGCGCCGGCGATCTGTGCGAAGGCGCTCAACGCCAGTTGGCGATCGGTCGTGCGCTGGCGCAGGAGCCGGCGCTGCTGATCCTCGACGAACCGACGACGGGCGTGCCCCCTTCAATCGCCGCCGACATCGGCAACGTGATCCGCAGGCTCAACTATGAGTTGGGCATGACCATTTTACTGGTAGAGCATCAGCTGCCGTTCGTGCGCCGGGTGGCGGATCGTTTTTGTCTGCTCGATAGCGGTCGCACCGTGGCGCACGGCGCGCTGGCGCAGCTGGATGAGGCGCTGATCGGCGCCGGGCTGGCGGGACAGGAAGGAAGATGAGGGGGAGTCCCCCTCATGGGGCGTTTGTTTATAGCAGGCTGATATCCAGATACTCCCCCAGCGGCGCCCGTTCGGCCTGCGGCAGGTGTGGTATTTCACCCAGCAGCGGCGCGGGCAGCATGCGGCGCAGCGTGGCCAGGTATTCCTGATGCCGCCGCCCCGGGGGCGCCACGTCGTTGGCGATCCAACCGGCCAGCGTCAACCCCGCCTGTTGCACCGCCTGCGCCGTCAGCACTGCGTGGTTGATGCAGCCCAGTTTAATGCCCACCACCAGGATCACCGGCAATTGTTCCTGCTGCACCCAGTCGGCGAAGGTGTACTCCGCCGACAGCGGGGTAAACCACCCGCCGGCGCCTTCGACCAGCACCCAGTCGGCGCGCTGCTCCAGCCGGCGCAGGCCGTCGGACAGCCGCGCCGCGTCGATCGGCCGACCTTCATCGGCGCTGACGATATGCGGCGAGGTCGGTTCGGCAAAAACGTAAGGGTTCACTTCGTCGTAACGGAGCGCCACGCCGCTGTTGGCTTGCAGCGCCAGCGCGTCGCCGTTGCGCAGCCCCTCGGCGGTCATCTCGCTGCCGGAGGCCACCGGCTTATAGCCGGCACTGCGGTAGCCCGCCCGGTTGGCGGCCTGCAACAAGGCGCTGCTGGCAACGGTCTTCCCCACCTCGGTGTCGGTGCCGGTCACGAACCAACGTTTAATCACGATAAATCACTCCATAAGCCAGATGATAGCTGAGGGGGAACTGCCCCTGCCGGCACGGGTAAACCGCCTGCAACGCGGCGAGACGGCCTCGCGACATCAGGCCGCCCTCGCGCCCCTGATGCAGATGCGTCGCCCCGATGCCCTTGAGCGAACGCATCAGCGTCATCACGTCCGGGTAGTTCAGGGTGCGTAACTCCGTGACCAGCTCGTGCCGGTATTCAGCACAGGCGGCGCGGATCTGCGCCAGCGGCAGGAAGGCGTTCACGTGGCGCTCGCCGTCCACCTGTTGCCAGGCGTCCCCCAATTCCTGCAGCGATCCCGCCGCCAACGTGGAAAACAGGATCACGCCGCCGGGGCGGGTCACGCGATACAGCTCCGCCAGCGCGGCGGGCAGATCGCTGCACCACTGCACCACCAGGCTGCTGAAACAGATGTCCATCGCCGCATCGGGCAGCGGCACCTGTTCGATATCGCCCAGCAGATAATGATGCGCCGCCTGCCGTTGGCGGGCGACCTCCAGCATGCCCGGCGCCAAATCGAGCGCGGTCACCTGCTTGCCGCGCTCGCGCCACAGGCGGCTGAAATAGCCGGTGCCGCAGCCGGCATCCAGCAGCTGCTCGCCCGGATGGGGACTCCCCATCCCCAGTAAGCGCTCGCCAACATCACGCTGCAGCGCGGCGGCGGCGTCGTAGCTGCCGGCCGCGCGGCTGAAGGCCGAGGCGACCGCCTGTTTGTTCACCGTGTCATTGGCTGACGTCATTCAGCACCTCCAGCAGGCGATCGATATCCTGCGGCTGATGCGCCGCTGTCAGGGTAATGCGTAGCCGCGCGCCGCCCGGCGGCACCGTCGGCGGGCGAATGGCGCTCACCCACAGTCCGCACTCGCGCAGGCGGGTCGCCAGATCGAGCGCGCGCTGATTATCCCCCACCAGCAGCGGCTGGATGGCGGTGTCGGAATCCGTCAGGGTCAGCGCCAGCGGCGCCGCGCCCTGACGGAAACGCCGAATGTTGTCCTGCAGCCGGGCACGCAGTTCATCGCCCTCGCGAATGCAGGCCAGCGCCGCCTGCAGCGCGCAGGCTTGCGCCGGCGGCATTGCGGTGCTGTAGATTAGATGGCGGGCGAACTGCAGCAGATACTCGGCGGTCGCCTCATCGCACAGCACTGCCGCGCCGCTGACGCCGAACGCCTTGCCGAAGGTCGCCACCAGCAGTTCAGGGCGCACGCCCTGCTGCCAGCAGCTGCCGCGGCCTTGCTCACCGCGCACGCCGACGCCGTGGGCATCGTCCACCATCAGCCAGGCGCCCGCCGCGCGGGTTAAGCGATGCAGCTCCGCCAACGGTGCGCCGTCGCCGTCCATGCTGAACACCCCTTCGGTCACCGCCAGCCGCTGCCCGTCGCAGGGTTTGGCCAGCAGATCCGCCAAGGCCTGCGGCTGATTGTGCTGGAACCGGCGCAGCTCGGCCGGCGACTGCGCCGCCGCCTCCAGCAGCGAGGCGTGGCTGAGGCGATCGGCCAAAATGCGATCGCCCTTCTGCATCAACGCCGCCAGCACCGCCTGATTGGCGGCATAGCCGGAGATGAACAGCAGCGCGCGCGGATAGCCGAGCCACGCCGCCAGTTGCTCTTCCAGCGCCTGATGCGCCACGCTAAAGCCGGTGACGTGGCCCGACCCGCCGCTGCCGACGCCGTAACGCTGCGCGCCCTGCTGCCAGGCGGCGATCACCCGCGTATCCTGGCTCAGCCCCAGGTAGTCGTTGCCCGAGAAGTTCAGATAGAGACGATCGCCGAGCCGGATCTGGCGGCCGTTGCCGCCCTCGGTGGTCTGTCGCCGACGGTAGGCGGCGTTGAGACGCCGTTCTGCCAGCGCCTGTTCGATACGTTGTTGCCAGCTCATCACAGCGCCGCGTTGTAAAACTCGGCGGTATCGGCGTTCAGCAGCTGCTTAGCCAGCACCTGCTGTTGCTGGTTGTCGCCATGTTCGGTGGCGGTCTGCTGCGGGTTCAGCCCCAGCTTGCGGAACAGCTGCAGATCCTTGTCTTCTTCCGGGTTCGGCGTGGTCAGCAGCTTGCAACCGTAGAAGATCGAGTTGGCGCCGGCCATAAAGCACATCGCCTGCGTCTGTTCGTTCATCTGTTCACGGCCGGCGGAAAGGCGGACATAAGAGGACGGCATCATGATGCGCGCTACCGCGATGGTGCGGATGAAATCGAACGGATCGACGTCGTCGTTATCCGCCAGCGGCGTGCCTTTTACCTTCACCAACATGTTGATCGGCACGCTCTCCGGCGGTTTCGGCAGGTTAGCCAGCTGCACCAGCAGCCCGGCGCGATCGCGCACCGTTTCCCCCAGCCCGACGATGCCGCCGGAGCACACTTTGATGCCGGCGTCGCGCACCTTGTCGAGCGTATCCAGGCGTTCCTGGTAGCTGCGGGTAGTGATGATGCTGCCGTAGAACTCCGGCGAGGTATCGAGGTTATGGTTGTAGTAATCCAGCCCGGCCTCCGCCAGCCGTTCAGCCTGAGTGCCGTCAAGCGTGCCCAGCGTCATGCAGGTTTCCATGCCCATCGCTTTCACGCCCTGCACCATCTGCTGCAGATAAGGCATATCGCGCTCGTGCGGGTTCTTCCACGCCGCGCCCATGCAAAAACGGGTCGAGCCGTTCGCTTTGGCCTTGCGTGCCGATTCCAGCACCTGCTCGACCTGCATCAACCGCTCCGACTCCAGGCCGGTCTTGTAGCGTGAGCTCTGCGGGCAGTATTTACAGTCTTCCGGGCAAGCGCCGGTCTTGATCGACAGCAGCGTGCTGACCTGCACCTGACGCGGGTCGAAGTGCTGGCGGTGTACGGTTTGCGCTTCGAACAGCAGTTCCAGCAGCGGTTTATCAAACAGGGCCTGGGCTTGCCCTACTGTCCAGTGAATGCGGTCAGCCATCATGGCGTCTCCAAAACGAAAAAGTGTCGCCAGTTTAAATATTGTGGATATACTGTCAACCAATCTTAATTCAATTTGGTTTACAAGCATGTCTGTGACCGCTTCCGACCTGGCGTTTGACCAACGCCATATCTGGCACCCCTACACCTCCATGAGCCGCCCGTTACCCTGTTACCCGATCGAATCGGCCAGCGGCGTCGAACTGCAGCTGGCGGACGGCCGGCGTCTGGTGGACGGCATGTCCTCCTGGTGGGCGGCGATCCACGGTTACAACCATCCGCGCCTGAATCAGGCCGCCAGCCAGCAGTTGGAGAAGATGTCACACGTGATGTTCGGCGGTATTACCCATCCGTCCGCCATCTCGTTGTGCCGTCGGCTGGTGGAAATGACGCCAGAGGCGCTGCAGTGCGTGTTCCTGGCAGACTCCGGTTCGGTGGCGGTGGAAGTGTCGTTGAAGATGGCGCTGCAGTACTGGCAGGCGCGCGGCGAGCGCCGGCAGCGCATCCTGACGCTGCGCCACGGCTATCACGGCGATACCTTCGGCGCGATGTCGGTCTGCGATCCGGACAACTCGATGCACAGCCTCTATCAGGGCTATCTGGCGCCGCACCTGTTCGCGACCGCGCCGCAGTGCCGCTTCGACGAAGAATGGCGTGAAGAAGATATTGCACCGTTCGCCGCGCTGCTGGAGCAGCACGCCGGTGAAGTGGCGGCGGTGATCCTGGAACCGGTGGTGCAAGGCGCCGGCGGCATGCGCATCTACCACCCAACCTACCTCAAGCGGGTGCGCGAGCTGTGCGATCGCCATCGGGTGCTGCTGATCGCCGACGAGATCGCCACCGGCTTCGGCCGCACCGGCAAGCTGTTCGCCTGCGAGCACGCGCAGGTGGTGCCGGACATTCTCTGCCTGGGCAAGGCGCTGACCGGCGGTTACATGACCCTGTCCGCCACCCTGACCACCCGCCATGTGGCGGAGACCATCAGCAACGGCGCGGCCGGCTGTTTTATGCACGGCCCGACCTTTATGGGCAATCCGTTGGCCTGCGCGGTGGCGGACGCCAGCATGGCGCTGCTGGCGGAAAATCGCTGGCAGGCGCAGGTGAGCGCCATCGAAGCCCAGCTGAAACAGGAACTGCTGCCGTTGGCGGCGCTGCCGAAGGTGGCGGACGTGCGGGTGCTGGGGGCGATTGGCGTGGTGGAAATGCGCGAACCGGTGAATGTCGCCGAGCTGCAGCGCGGGTTCGTCGAGCGCGGGGTATGGATCCGGCCGTTCGGCAAGCTGATTTACCTGATGCCGCCTTACATCATCGAAGCGGAACAGCTCAGCCGCCTGACCGCCGCCGTGGCCGCCGCCGCGCGTTAATGCCTTACCAATGCTGGTCCAGATAGCGGGCCAGCAACCCCAGACACAGCAGCCAGAGTAAAATGATCATCGCCGCCGCCATGCGGCCGGTGGGGTTGTCGACGCGTTTTTGCGCCTTCTCGCGCAGCTCGGCCATCAGCGGCTTGGGGATCAGGCGAACCGCCAGCATGATGCCCAACGGCACGATGATCACATCGTCCAGATAGCCCAACACCGGAATAAAATCCGGGATCAGATCGATCGGCGAGATCGCATAGCCGGCCACCAGCAGCGCGATCAGCTTGGCGTACCACGGGGTGCGCTTATCACGGGCGGCCAGCCACAGCGCGTAAATATCGCGCTTGATCCCTTTGGCCCAACGGCGCAGCCAGCCGAACCACGGCGTGCGTTTTTTCAGTGAAATCATGATTACTTCATATAAGAACGTAAAACGGTCATCAATTGCTCGATGTCCTGCTCGCGCTGCTGCGGCGTAGCGTCCGCGGCAGCCAGATGTTCGCGCACATGCCCTTCCAGCACCTGCGCCATCAAACCGTTGGCCGCGCCGCGCACCGCCGCGATCTGCTGCAGAACAGCCGAACATTCGCCGCCGCTCTCCAGCGCGCGTTCCAGCGCTTCGGCCTGCCCTTTAATGCGGCGCACCCGCGCCAACAGCTTCTTTTGATCTCTGTGGGTATGGCTCATCATTTCCGCCTGATTGTTATTTACTATACTGGGGTATAGTATATTTCAGCACACTATCTTTTGCTGAGGAACTTCACCATGACGTCTCACGCGCCCGTTTTGCACCGCGAACACAGCCACGTTTTTGACGATGGTAACCCATTGGCCGAAAGAAACACCAGATGGGCGGTGATACTCACCGCCAGTATGATGGCTATCGAGATCGCCGGCGGCTGGCTGTTTAACTCGATGGCGCTGCTGGCCGACGGCTGGCACATGAGTTCACACGCGCTGGCGCTGGGCCTGTCAGTGCTGGCTTACGGCGCCGCACGCCGGCTGGCCAAGGATCGCCGCTTTAGCCTCGGCACCTGGAAGATCGAAGTGCTGGCCGGTTACACCAGCGCGGTGTTGTTGGTGCTGGTGGCGGCGCTGATGCTGTTTCAGTCTGGGCAGCGGCTGCTGAATCCCAGCCCGATTCATTACAACGAAGCCATCGCCATCGGCGCGATCGGGCTGGCCGTCAACCTGCTCTGCGCCTGGCTGTTGCGCGGTGGCGGCCATCATCATCATCACGGGGATGACCACGACGACACTCATCATGACCTCAACCTGCGTTCCGCCTATGTTCACGTGCTCGCCGACGCCGCCACCTCGGTACTGGCGCTCATCGCGCTGTTCGGCGGTAAGCTTTGGGGCGCCGCCTGGCTCGATCCGCTGATGGGCATCGTCGGCGCGGTGATGGTGGCCGCCTGGGCCTATAGCCTGATGCGCGATAGCGGAAAGATTTTGCTGGATGCCGAAATGGACGCCCCCGTGGCGCAAGACATCCGCCAGGCCCTGGCCGCTTCCGGCCACGCGCTCACGCTGACCGATCTGCATGTAGGCCGTATCGGCAAAGGAAAATATCATTGCGTCCTCGCCCTGAGCAGCGCCGATCGCGCCCTCACCGCCGATCGGGTGCGCCAACTGTTGGCCACGCATCCCGAACTGGTGCATGTCACTGTCGAGATCAACCGTCCGCCGTTGGCGCAAGGGGTTGTATTGTTCCACCGAAAAGATCTAGCTTAAGGGTCCGCGTTTATCGACAACTGGGAGTCATTATGGCTTTTCGTTTGTACAGCAACGATCTGCAGGACGGCGGCACAATGCCGCAGACGCAGGTCTTCAACGGCATGGGCTACCACGGCGATAACCTGTCGCCGCACCTGGCCTGGGACGGCGTGCCCGCCGGCACCAAGAGCTTCGTCGTCACCCTGTACGATCCCGATGCCCCGACCGGCTCTGGCTGGTGGCACTGGGTGGTGGCCAATATTCCGGCCGACGTGCGTGAGCTGCCGCAGGGCGCAGGCTCCGGTAAAGCGCCGCTGCCGAGCGCCGCGCTGCAAACCCGTACCGACTTCGGCTCGACCGGTTACGGCGGCGCAGCGCCGCCGAATGGCGAAAGCCACCGCTATCAGTTCACCGTGCATGCGCTGGACGTAGAAAGCATTGAGGTGGATGAAGGTTCCAGCGGCGCGCTGGTGGGCTTTAACGTGCATTTCCACAGCCTCGGCAGCGCCACGCTGACAGTGATGTTCAACTGATCTCCCACCCATAAAAAAGCGCGGCTCAACCGAACCGCGCTTTTTCCATACTCGTCTGACCGCCGAATTACTTCGCCAGCACGCTGACCCACATCGGGCCTTTGCCCACCGGATAACGTGCCAGCGTGGTCAGCTCGCCGCTGGCCTGGTCAATTTCATGCACCGCGATGTGATCGGACTTCTGGCCGGACGAAATCACGAAGCGGCCGCTGTGATCGATATTGAAACCGCGCGGCTGCGTTTCGGTCGGATAATAGCCGACCACGCTCAGCGTGCCGCCGTCTTCGGAAACGCTGAAGAGGGTCAGAATGCTGGCGGTGCGATCGCTGGTGTACAGGAAACGGCCGTTCGGCGTGATATGAATGTCCGCCGCCCAGCGGGTGCCGTCGAAGTCGGCCGGCATGATATCCAGTGTTTGCGTCACGGTGTATTTGCCGCCGTTTTCCGAAATGGCCAGCACGTCCACCGTGCCGTTCAGCTCATTGACACAGTAGGCGAACTTGTCGTTGTGGTGGAATGCCATATGGCGCGGACCGGCGCCGGCGGCGATATCCACCGCCTCCTGCACGTGCGGCGTCAGCTGGCCCGCCAGGCTCAGGTTGAACAGGCGGATGCGGTCCTCTTTCAGACACGGCACCAGCACCAGTTGGTTGGTCGGGTCGATGTTCGCCGAGTGCGGCGCGTTCAGGCCGTCAATCTGCTGAATAGGCGCCGTCACCACGCCGTCGTGGCCGATCGGGCTGATGCTGGCGCAGTTGCCGCTGTAGGAGGCGGAGAACAGGTAACGCCCCTGCAGATCGGTGGAGATATGGGTCGGGCTGCCCGGCAACGGCGCCATGCCCGCCTGCTGCAGCGTGCCGTCCGCCTCGATGCGGTAGCTGACGATGCCGAACGCCGGACGCACGCCGACGTACAGGTGGGTCTTGTCCGGATGAAGGGTCATCGGCTGCACCTGGCCCGGCACGTCAACGGTTTGCAGCAGCGCCAGCGCGCCGGCGTCGTCCAACTGCCAGACGTGGATCTGCTGGCTCTCCGGGCTGGCGACATAAACGATTTGCTTCATGTGTTCTCCTTGCAAAGGGTAAAAGAGGAACCGGTTTCAGGCCGTTCGATTGCTCCTAGCTTACCGCACATCCGTCGCATGGCAACCCTGCTTAGCACCGGATGTTCACGCGGTTTTCTCCGTTGGCTATCCGGTGTACCATCGGATTAATTTTATGGCTAACGATAACGAGAACCCTATGAGCTACCGCGTCATCGCCCTCGATCTTGACGGCACCCTGCTGGACAATCAAAAACGCATCTTACCGCAGTCGCTGGAAGCGCTGGCGCAGGCGCGCGCCGCCGGCGTCCAGGTGGTGGTGGTCACCGGCCGCCATCACGTCGCCATCCATCCGTTCTACCAGGCGCTGCAGATAGACACGCCGGCCATCTGCTGCAACGGCACCTACCTGTATGATTTTCAGCAGAAAAAGGTGCTGGCCGCCGATCCGCTGGCGAAAGATCAGGCCAAGCAGGTGCTGCAGATGCTCAAACAGACCGACATTCACGGGCTGATGTACGTTGACGACGCCATGCTGTATCAGGAACCGAGCGGCCACGTGACCCGCTCGCTGGCCTGGGCCGAAACCCTGCCGGCGGCACAGCGCCCAACGCTGCTGCAGGTCGGCAGCCTGGCGCAGGCGGCCGACGACGCGCAGGCGATCTGGAAATTCGCCACCTCGCACGCCGATATTCCGGCGCTGCGCGAGTTTGCCGACACGGTGGAAAAAGAGCTGGGGTTGGCGTGCGAATGGTCCTGGCACGATCAGGTGGATATCGCCAAAGGCGGCAACAGCAAAGGCAAGCGCCTGCGCCAATGGGTGGAATCGCAGGGACTGAGCATGGATCAGGTGGTGGCGTTCGGCGACAACTACAATGATATCAGCATGCTGGAAGCGGTCGGTTTGGGCGTGGCGATGGGCAACGCCGATGACGCGATCAAGGAACGCGCCGATCTGGTGATCGCCGATAACCTGCAGCCGGGCATCGCCGAGGTGATCCGCACCCGCGTACTCTAGTCTTTTCGCCCTCCCGCCGGGAGGGCCTGTCTTAGCGGCTCTCGCGGCTGATCGACACGCTCTTCACCTGCGCGTACAGCCACTGCCCGGGGCGGATCGCCAGTTCGTCTCGCGCCCACGGCGTGATGCGCGCCCACAGCACGTGTTCCCCGACCGCCAGCTTCACTTCCACCTGCCCGCCCACGTCCAGACACTCGCTGACCTTGGCCGGCAACACGTTGCGAATGCTGCTGTTGACCGGCGGTTGCAGCACCAGCGAGACGTCGGCGGCGTTGATACGAATGCGCAGTTGGGTGCCCAATTCGGCGTCGATGCCGCTGACCCACAGCCGCTGATCGCCGAGCGCCAGCGCGGTCATGGCATAGCGTTGATGATGCTCAATCACGCTGACGCGCAGCACGCTGCTCTGATCTTCACGCTGCAGCCACGGCCGCAGCGCGCTGCTGGCCCAGACGGCTTCCAGCCCGCCGAACGCGCGCACCTCGCCGCGATCCAGCACCATCACCTGCTCGGCCAGACGCAGGATCTCGTCCAGGCTGTGGCTGACGTAGAGGATAGGGATGTTGACGTCCTGCGCCAGCCGCTCCAGATACGGCAGCAGCTCGCGTTTGCGCGGCAGATCGAGCGAGGCCAGCGGTTCGTCCATCAGCAGCAGTTCCGGCGCGGTCAGCAGCGCGCGGCCGATCGCCACCCGCTGTTTTTCACCGCCGGAGAGCGTCAGCGGCAGCCGATTGAGCAGCGGCCCGATGCCCAACAGCTCGACAATAGTATTGAACTGCGCGCGCATGCCGGCCGCCATGCCGTACTGCAGGTTGCCGCGCACCCGATAATGCGGGAACAGGCGCGCATCCTGAAATACATAGCCGATACGGCGCTTTTCCGGCGGCAGGCAGAGGCCCGCGGCGGTATCCACCAGCGTGCGGCCATTGAGCGCGATGCGCCCCTGTTGCAAACGGGTCAGGCCGCCGATGGCGTTGATCAGGGAAGTTTTGCCCGCGCCGGACAGGCCGAAAATCGCGGTGATGCCCTGCGCCGGCAAATCGGCGCGGACGTTGAGATTAAGGTCGCCCAGCTGCTGCGAGAAATCCAGCTCCAGCATTTACACCCCCATCCGTTTGCGGCCCCAGCGGGCCAGCCATTCGGACACCATCAGGGAAGCCAGCGACAGCACGATGGCGATCGCGCACAGACGCGCGGCGGCGGCTTCCGCCCCCGGCGTTTCGATCAGCGTATACATCGCCAGCGGAATGGTGCGGGTTTCACCGGGAATGTTGGAGACAAAGGTGATGGTGGCGCCGAACTCCCCCAGCGAACGGGCAAAGGCCAGCACCACGCCGACAATGACGCCGGGCAGCGACAGCGGCAGCGTGATGGTGAAAAACACCCGCCACGGGTTGGCGCCCAGCGTGCGCGCCGCCTGCTCCAGCCGGGTATCCACCGCCTCCAGCGCCAGCCGGATGGCACGCACCATCAGCGGAAACGCCACCACCGCCGATGCCAGCGCGGCGCCGCGCCAGCTAAAGCTGAAGCTGAAGCCGAACCAGTCGTACAGCCACTCGCCGATGACGCCGCGCCGCCCCATGGCGATCAGCAGCAAATAGCCGACCACCACCGGGGGCAGCACCAGGGGCAGGTGAATGACGCCGTCCAGCAGCGCCTTGCCGGGAAAGCGGCAACGCACCAGCACCCAGGCCATCAGAATGCCGAACGGCAGGCTGCAGACCACCGCCAAACCGGAGACTTTCAGGCTCAGCTCAACCGCCTGCCACTCGTACTCACTCAGAATCATTTACGCGGGGTGAATCCATAATGTTCGAAAATAGCGGCCGCTTCCGGGCTCTTCAGATAGGTATAGAAAGCGCTGACCGCCGGAGTTTGACGATCTTTCACCATCGCCATCGGATATTCAACCGGTTTGTGGCTGTCTTCCGGGAATACGCCCACCACTTTCACCTTGTCGCTGGCGACCGCGTCGGAGCCGTAGACGATGCCGAGCGGCGCTTCACCGCGCTCCACCAGCGCCATCGCGCTGCGCACGTTGTTGGCGCGCGCCAGTTTCGGCTCCAGCGTGCGCCAGGCGCCCAGATGCTCCAGCGCCTCTTTGGCGTAGATGCCGGCCGGCACGTGATCCGGATCGCCCACCGCCAGGCGGCCGCCGCTGAGCAACTTGGCCCAGTCGGTCTGCTTGTCGATGGCGATCTTGTCTTGTTTATCGCTCTTGGCGGCGATCAGCACCAGCTCGTTGCCCAGCAGCGTGTAACGGGTGTCTTTCACCATCTGCTGCTTGTCGATGGCGTAATCCATCCACTGCTGATCGGCGGAGATGAACAGATCGGCCGGGGCGCCCTGCTCAATTTGGCGCGCCAGCGTAGAAGACGACGCGAAGGAGGAAACCACCTGCACGTCCTTGCCTTTTTGATATTGGGTGGCGATGTCCTGCAGCGCGTTGGTCAGCGACGCGGCGGCGAACACGGTGATCTTTTCCGCCGCCGAGGCCTGAGCCACCAGGCCCGATGCCAACACGATCCCGCCAACCCATTGGGTCCATTGCTGTTTCATTGTTTTTCTCCGCAAGTTAACGTGCATTATCACTCTTCGTTATATAAAAAATAATATAACGTGGCGCGAAAGCTTGTCATGCGGTTTATCGGCAAAGCGTGAGATAACTTGAGGAATGCCCGCCGGGCGATGCCGACGGGTATCGGGATAGGGAACGGTCAGTGCTGGGTGCGGTTTTCTTTCGAACGGCCCACTTTGGAGAAGACGTTGAACACTTCGCCAAAACCGTAGATCAGACCGAGAATGAGCGCCATGACCACCGGCACCATCACCACGGCGAATAACAGACTTTTCAATAATTCCAACATGATAGCCTCGCTTAACTGCCCATTGAGCGGCAAATGCCTTTCACCGCATATCGGGTTATTCTAACCCAAAAAAATCGCAAAAACCGGAGTTATTTTAGCCAGCGAGGCGAAATTGTGATCGGCCAAACGTGCCCTTTTGACCGATCTCATCCTGCCGCGGGGTAATAGATCAGCGGCGGCGCATAGCCTTCGGGCGCCGCCAGCCGGGCCTCCACCCCGTATACCGCGCGAATGTGCTCCGGCGTCAGCGCCTGCTGCGGCGTGCCCGCCGCACAGATCCCGCCCCGCTGCAGCAGCGCGACCCGATCGCAATAACAGGCCGCCAGATTCAGATCGTGCAGCGTCACCACCACGCTGAGCTTCAGCCGCCGCAGCAATGCCATAAACTGCTGCTGATGAGCGATATCCAGGTGGTTGGCGGGTTCGTCCAGCAGCAGCCACGGCGTTTGCTGCGCCAGCGCGCGCGCCAGGTGCACCCGCTGCTGTTCACCGCCGGACAGCCGCTGCCAATCGCGATCGGCCAGGTGGCTGATGCCCACCTGCTCCATCGCCTGCCCGGCGAGGCGGCGATCCTCGGTACCAAAACCGCGCCAGCGGCCGATATGGGCCAGACGCCCCAACAATACCGCCTCCTTCACCGGCAGCGCGAAGGTGCCGGGGGCGGATTGCTCGAGAAAAGCGATGCGCCTGGCGCGTTCCCGCCCGGTAAACGCGGCGATCTCGCGCCCTTCCAGCCAAACGCGGCCGCCGCCGGCGGGCTGCAGCCCGGCCAACAGCTTGAGCAGCGTGGATTTACCGCTGCCGTTGACGCCGAGCACGCCGGTGATCTCACCGGGCAAGGCGCAGAAACTGAGGTTTTCCAGCACCGTGCGCGCGCCCACTCGCCAACTTACCCCCTCGGCGCACAGACCGGATTGCGTTTTTTCAACCGTCATGCATTGACCTTCCGATACAGCAACAGCAGGAATACCGGCACTCCCAATAGCGCCGTCAACACGCCGACCGGCAGTTCGCGCGGGGCAAACAGCGTTCTGGCCAGCGTGTCCGCCGCCACGGCGAACAAAGCGCCGCACAGCGCGCTGGCCGGCAACAGCTGACGATGCCGCGAGCCGACCAGCCGCCGGGCGACGTGCGGCACCGTCAACCCGATAAACCCCACCGCGCCGCTGAACGCGACGATCGTCGCCGTTAGCGCGGTGGTCGCCACATACAGCAGCAGCTTCAGCGGGGCCACCGCCACCCCCAGCGAAGCGGCGGTCACGCCGCCGAACGCCAGCGCGTCCAGCTCACCCGCCCGCAGCCAGCAAAGCAGCAGCGTCGCCGCCAGCGCCAGCCCGCACAGCCCGACCTGTGGCCAGCGCGCGTCGCTGAACGATCCCAGCAGCCAGAACATCACGCCGCGCGTGGCGTTGGCGTCTGCCTGCCAGAGGGTGATCAGCGAAGTCAGTGCGGAGAGCAGTTGCGTCACCGCCACCCCGGCCAGAATAAACAGCGTGGACTCCCCCTGCAGCGAACGCCCGGCCAGCAACATCACCAGCGCAAACGCCCCCAGCGCGCCGCTAAACGCCCCGCCGGACACCGACAGCAGGCCGCCCCCCAGCCCCAATACCAGCACCGTCACCGCCCCCACGCCCGCGCCGGAGGAGATCCCCAGCACCCAGGGATCGGCCAGCGGGTTGCGGGTCAGCGACTGCAGCACGGTGCCCGCCAGCGCCAGCCCGGCGCCGGCCACCGCCGCCAGCAGCGCGCGCGGCATCCGCAGCGACCAGATGATGCGCTGATACACCTCGGCATCGGTCGCCGCGCCGCCGCTGACGCCGAATACGATGCGCCAGGCGTCGTGCCACGCGATCGGCGCAGGCCCCGACAAGGTGGCGCTCAGCAGGGCCATCGGCAGCGCCGCCGCCAGCAACAGCAACCAGCCGGTCTCACGGCCGGGCAGTAACCGCCGGCTCATACTATTTCCAACCTGCGATCACATAGTCGTCCAACAGCTGCCACACCGTCCCCGCCTCGCTGAAACCGGCCTGCCTGAGGGCCGCGAGCTGGAAATCCACCGGCGTCGGCGGCGGCACCGGGCGGCCGGCGAATAGCGCCTCACGCTCGGCCTGATAAGCGGCCAACGCCGGCAATTGCAGCGCGCCGGCGAACCAGCGATCCCAATCCTCGACGCCGCTGTCCCAGGCGCGTTGCTGGGTCTGCTCATCGTGCCGCTCGGCCAACGCCTTCAGCCGTGGCTGACGGTGGTCATAGCGCTGATGATCGGCATTGAGGAATACGCCGCCGTCGGCCAACAGCCCGGCGACGTTGCGGTACAGCGCCAGTTGCTGCTCCGGCATCAGCCAGTGCAGCGCCGTGCTGGACACCGCCGCCTGCGGCGCGGGGCCGGACAGCGCGGAAAAACAGGCAGGATCCGCCAGATCGGCCTGCAGAATGCGGATCCGATCGCCATACTCCGCCAGTGCGCCGCGCGCCACCGCCAGCAGCAACGGATCGAGATCGATGGCGGTTACCCTGGCCTGCGGAAAGCGCTGCAAAATGCGCAGGCTCAGCGATCCCGGGCCACAGGCTAGATCCACCACGTGAAAATCCTGGCCGGCGGCCAGCGCCAGCACCTCCAGCTGGGCGTTAAAACGCGCTTCCCGCTCGGCGATGTAGGCCGCCTGCTGGCGATCCCAGGAGTCCAGCAGCGAAGATAATGAAACGGCAGTCATATCAAGGTTCCTTGTTGGAAAAAGTCGCAGCCTGCGGCGGCAAGGCCGCCAGGCCTCGAATCAAACGGCCCAGCGCCGCCACGGTGCGGGCGGAAGGGTCCATGTCGTAACCGGGGAGGATCACGTAGCGCCGCTGACGCACGGCGCGCAGCGTAGCGGTCAGCGGGTGATGCTCCAGAAAGGCGATCTTGTCGGCCGCGCTGTCCCCGAAGCCGCCGCGCGGCAGATCGCCAAGCACGATCGCATCCGGATCGCGGGCGGCGATAACCTCCCAGGATACCGTCGGCCACAGCTCGGGCCGATCGCCGAACAGGTTCTCGCTGCCGACGCTTCGGCTCAGCAAACCTGGTGCGCCGCAGCAGCCCGCCACGTAGGGCGTCTGCGTGCCGGCATACCACCACAGCAGACGTAAATGCGGCAGCGGCGCGCGCTGCGCCTCAAACGCCTGGAGTTGCCCACGTAGCCGCGCGATCGGCGCTTCACCGCCGCGGCTGACGTTGAAAATGCGCGCCAGCTCCCGCAGCTCGGTGAAGATGTCTTCAAACGTCAGCGCAGCGGCGATCGCGCTTTGCTGGCCGCTGCAGACGCCGGGAGAGAGGTAAGTGCCGATGCCCCATTCCGCCAGCCGCGTCCGATCGGGCGTTTCCGGGCTGTGCAGCCAGTAATAGCTGGCCGAATAGACAAAATCCGGCCGCATCAGCAGCAACGCTTCCGCCGTGGGCGGCGCCGGGCTGGTGGGCGCCCGCAGCGCATCGGCCGACGCCGTCGGCGCGGGATCGCGCATGCGGTCATACCCGACCACGCCGATTGCACGGGCGGCCAGCCCCAGCGCCAGCAGGTTTTCCAGCGCCGGATTGGCATAAACCAGCACCCGCTGCGGCGGCTGCGGGTAATCGCGCGTGACCCCGCAATTTTGCAGGCTGACGCTATCGGCACGCAGCGGCACGCCCCCGCCCAATCCCAGGGCGCACAACAACAGGCAAAGCGATCGTTTCACGCCGTCAGAACCTGACCGACACGAAGGTTTCATAGCTGCGCGGCGGCGCGATCAGCGCCTGATCCGGGTAGGTGCGCTGATAGGCGTACAGCTGGTTGGTGGCGTTGCGAATGCGGAAACCGACATCGACGATCGGCGTCAGCTGATAATCCGCCGCCAGATCGAGCGTGGTGTACGCGCGCATCTTGCGCTGGTTGGCGTCGTCGTTATAACTGCTGCCGACGTAGCGCAGCGAAGAAGCCAGCCCCAGGCGCGCCGTCGCCTGATAATGCACGCTGAGGTTGGCGGTCCAGGCCGGGATATAGGCCGGGCGATTGCCGTTGTAGCTGCGCAGCGGGCTACCGCCGCGATAGTCGTCGTAGCGGGCGTGCGTGTAGGCGGCATTGCCGGCCAGCTCCCAACGATCGTCGGGACGCAGCACCACGCCAAGCTCGATGCCGCGCGACGTCTGCCTGCCTACCGCGTTCAACGCATCCGGCCGCTGCGCGTCGGGCACAAACAGGTTGTCCTTGCGCAGTTCGTACAGCGCCAGCGTCGCCTCTCCCTTGTTATCCCAAAACTGCCCTTTGGCGCCGGCCTCCCACTGGCGCGCTCGCGTCAGCGGCAGATCGGTCTGCGTCGGGCTGAGGAAGAACAAATCGTTGCCCGGCTCCTGGCCGGTGGTGTAGTTGGCGTAAAGCGTGAGGTTATCGGTCAGTGCATAGCTGGGGCCCAGGCTCCAGGTGCTGAAAACGTAGGTGCGCGCGCGGCTCTCTTCCTGCGGCCCCTGGAAGCGCCAATCCATGTTCATATGGTTGTAGCGCAGCTGGCCCAGCAGCGCTAAACGCTCGGTCAGGCTGAAGCGGTCTTCAAGAAAGGCGGCGTACTGATTCTGAGTGACGTGGCGCACCGGCGCACGCTGGCTGGCGGTGCCCTGAGCGAACGGCTCTCTGGGCGGCGCGCCGAGCGGCACGTCCTCGGAGCCGGGGAAACCGTTGGAGTAGTACTGAAAATGCCGCTTGCTCAGATCGAAGCCGACTAATAACCGATTATCGAAACCGGCGATAGCGCGATCGAACACCAGCGAACTGCGGTTGCCGATCAGATCGTCGTCGTGCGCCAGAGCGCCGAAAGAGTCGCGGTTGACGTCGCCGGGCCGGGCCGCCGCCGCGACGCGGAAACGCTCGACGTTGCGCCATTCGCGAAAGCCGCTGTAGTAATAGAATTGGTTATGCCACTCCACTTCGGGCGTCATAAACCAGTCCAGACTGGCCTGAAATGCGGTGGCGTTGCTCTGGATACGGCTGTCGGTCAGGTTGTTGTAATTGATGTCGCGCAGCTCGCCGGCAATGCGCCCATTCAGCAGCGGCGTGCCGTAGTAAGGGTTGTTGGTGCGGTTGAGCATGCGGTCCAGGCTCAGCGTCAGCAGCGCATCGTCCGTCAATTTAAACAGCAGCGAGCCGGATACCCGCTTCTGCCGATCGCGTTCATACTGCACGTTGCTGCCGCTGTCGTTGCCGCTGACGTCCAACCGGTACGCCATCACATCGTCCACCAGCGCGCCGCCGGCCCCCAGATGCAAACGCTGGCTGCGGTAGCTGCCGAGGCCATAATCGAGCTCGAACGGCTGCCGGTTGAAGGTCGGCCGCCGCGAGATCAGGTTGACGCTGCCGCCTGCGGCGCTCAGCCCGTTCAAGGCCGACCCCGGCCCACGCAGCACCTCGATGCTGTCGTAATGCGCCGGATCGCCCAGTTGCAGCGTACTGCCGGGCATCTCTACGCCGTTATACAGCCAGGCGATCGGCCGAAAACCGCGTGCGGAAAAGTTGTTGGACAACGTTGGCGAAGCGACGCCGGACAGACCGGTAGCGTGCTCGACGGCGGCGGCCAGCGAACGATCGCCCCGCTGTTGGATCGCCCGCGCGCTGATAATATCGACGCTGCGCGGCGTCTCCCGAGCGCTCAGCCCGAGCTGTGACGCGCTGCGGCTCACGGCGTTCAACGCATCGTAACGCCCGGCGGGGGCTGCCGCCTCCACGGTGAGATGTTCTTCACATCCCGTGGCATTGCGGGCTTTATCGCAGTCGGCGGCGAAAGCCAGCGGCGCCGCCAGTGCACCGCCGACCCAGGCGGCGGCGAGGCATAAAGATTTCCTGGGCGCGTGAAGGCGCCGGCGTGTCGTACTCATATGGAGCATCCCTGTGGTGAAATAAAAATCGGCCGCAGCCGGAATAAAGCTTTATCGTTTCTTGTTATGTTATATTATTACAATATTGCAATACCAGTCTTTATTGCCCCGCTCTCCCACGCACGGCGTTTGGCGCTTTGCCGCCAAATCGGCGACAATACGGTTTTTGCCGTCGACAGGATGCGCTATGCAGGCCGAAATTCTTCTGACTCTCAAACTCCAGCAAAAGCTGTTCGCCGATCCGCGCCGCATCGCGCTGCTGAAACAGGTGCAGCACACCGGCTCCATCAGCCAGGGCGCCAAACTGGCGGGCATCAGCTACAAAAGCGCCTGGGACGCCATCAATGAGATGAACCAACTGGCGGAACACACGGTGGTGGACCGCGCCACCGGCGGCAAAGGCGGCGGCGGCGCGCAGCTGACGCACTACGGCCAACGGTTGATCCAGCTGTACGATCTGCTGGGCCAGGTGCAGCAAAAGGCCTTCGACGTGTTGCAGCAGGACGATCTGCCGCTCGACAGCCTGCTGGCGGCCATCTCGCGCTTCTCGCTGCAAACCAGCGCGCGCAATCAGTTCTTCGGCACCGTGATCGAACGCGATCATCAGCAGGTGCAGCAGCACCTGGCGATTTTGTTGAACGACGGCACCACTCGCCTGACGGCGGCCATCACCCAGCAAAGCGCCGACCGGCTGCAGCTGGTGCCCGGCAAAGAGGTGCTGGCGCTGATCAAAGCGCCCTGGGTGCGGTTAAGCATCGAGACGGGGGAGCATACCGGTGCGGATAACGCGCTGGCGGGCGTGGTAGCCGGCATTCAGCCGGGGGCCGAACACAGCGAGGTGCTGGTGACGCTGGCGGGGGGCGAAACCCTGTGCGCCACCCTGACGACGGCGGAGTTGCAGCGCCTGCAGCTGAGCGCCGGTACCGCCGTACACGCCCTGTTCAACGCCGACCACGTGATTATCGCCACGTTGTGTTAAGCGCAACGTAACGTTGCGTTTTTGCTGATTGACATCACCGTGCAATGCGCCTATTTCTAAGGCAAATAATTGCAAAAAAAGGAACAGGTGATGTCGTCGTTGCACATTTCGCAAGGTTCATTCCGCTTAAGCGATACCCGTACCCTGACGCTGGATGCACTGGCGATCCAGGCCGGCGACAGCTGGGCCTTCGTCGGCGCCAACGGCAGCGGCAAATCCGCCCTGGCGCGCGCGCTGGCCGACGAACTGGTTCTGCTGAGCGGTGAACGCCGCAGCGACTTTCAGCATGCGGTGCGCATCTCCTTCGAACAGCTGCAAAAAATGGTCAGCGACGAGTGGCAACGCAACAACACCGACCTGCTCAGCGCGGACGAGGACGATACCGGCCGCACCGCGGCGGAGATCATTCAGGAAGAGGTGAAAGACGCCGCGCGCTGTGAGCGGCTAGCCGCGCAGTTCGGCATCACCGCCCTGCTGACCCGCCGCTTTAAATACCTCTCCACCGGCGAAACGCGCAAGACCCTGCTGTGCCGGGCGCTGATGCCCGAGCCTGACCTGCTGATCCTCGACGAACCCTTCGACGGGCTGGACGTGCACTCGCGCGCACAGCTCGCCGCGTTGCTGAGCGAGCTTTCCTCCCAGGGCCAGACCGTGGTGCTGGTGCTCAACCGGTTCGACGAAATACCGGATTTTGTCCGGCAGGTGGGCGTGCTGGCGGACTGCACCCTAACCAGCCGCGGGCCGCGCAGCCAGGTGATGGCGGACGCGCTGGTGGCGCAGCTGGCGCACAGCGAAAACCTCAGCGGGCTGGCGCTGCCGGAAACCGAGGATCCGACGCAAAAAGTAGCCCTGCCGACGGACCGGCCGCTGATCGTCCTGCGCGACGGCGTGGTCAGCTATAACGATCGGCCGATCCTCAATCACCTCAACTGGCAGGTTAACCCCGGCGAGCACTGGCAAATCATCGGCCCGAACGGCGCCGGAAAATCCACGCTGCTCAGCTTGATCACCGGCGATCATCCACAGGGCTACAGCAACGATCTGACGCTGTTCGGCCGCCGTCGCGGCAGCGGGGAAACCATCTGGGAGATCAAGCGCCATATCGGCTACGTCAGCAGCAGTCTGCATCTGGATTATCGCGTCAACACCAGCGTGCGCAACGTGGTGCTGTCGGGGTTCTTCGATTCGATCGGCATTTATCAGGCGGTCTCGGATCGTCAGCGGCAGCTGACCGAGCAATGGCTGGCGCTGCTCGGGCTCGACGGCGCGCGCGGTGATGCCCCGTTCCATAGCCTTTCCTGGGGCCAACAGCGGCTGGCGCTGATCGCCCGTGCGCTGGTGAAACACCCGGCGCTGCTGATCCTCGACGAACCGCTGCAAGGGCTGGATCCGCTCAATCGCCAGCTGGTGCGCCGCTTCATCGACGTGCTGATCGGCCAGGGCGCCACCCAGTTGCTGTTCGTTTCGCACCATGCCGAAGACGCGCCGCAGTGCATCACTCACCGCCTCAGCTTCGTGCCCGACGGCGAGGGCGGCTACGGCTATCAACACCAGCGGCTGGAGGCGGCCTCCGCCTGAAACGCGGCGTAAACATATCCGGCAACACTTCACCGCAGCACATCACATTTGGCCTTTTATCATAGAAAGAAAGAAGGCCATTTTCTGGAGACGCCATGTCCGCTGCGTTGATTATCATCGACCTGATCGAGGATCTGATCGGGCCCAAAGGGCGCGCCAACCACTGCCGTGAACAGGTGGTGGCAACCCACCTGCTCGCTAACGTCAATGCCGCCACGGCCTATGCCCGGGTGCGAAAAATTCCGGTGATCTGGGTGCGGGTGGGATTCGCCGACGATTATCATGATATCCCGCCCCACTCGCCGTTGTTCAACCATCTCAAGCAGATCGGTGCGCTGCGGCTAAATGGCCCGGGCTGCCGCTGGGTGCCCGAACTGCATCAGGAAGAGACCGATCTGCAGTTTGAAAAAACGGCGGTTAGCGCCTTCTCCGGTAACAATTTGTTAGCCTGGCTGCGGCAACATCGGTGCCACCATTTGCTGCTGGCGGGTATCAGTACACCGCTCGCCATCGAGAGCACCGCGCGTCAGGCGCACGACGCCGGCTTTCAGGTGACCGTACTGCACGATCTGTGCGCAGCCCCTACGCAGGAGATCCACCAGCAGAGTCTGGATACATTGCAAAACCTGGCCGAAATCACCCGTTCGCAGGCATGGATGAAAGGCTGACCCGCATCGCCGCCGATCGTGTGGGCCGGCATCATGCACGAATGCATCACTGCCCCGACCTTTAGCGTCATCCTGGTGTGCTACTATCCGCTCTAGCGCTCAATTTCGCCATCATCGCACGCCGCAAAGGCGCTGAGCGCCGTGTACATATTTTAAAGGGACATATTATGTGGGGCGTACTGGCTGCTTCGTTATTTTTCTTGCCGTTTAACCGGCTGATAGCCTGGGTGATCCTGGCCGCCTCGGCGGGTATGGGGCTTTATCATGGGGTACTGACGCCGCTCAGCCTGAGTTATCTGCTGGCGATCGTAGCGCTAGCGGGGTTGCGTCACCATTTTCGCGCGCAGCGCAATCTGGCGATCGCGCTCGAAGGATTGGTGGTCGCCGGCTGCGTGGCGCTGTTCTTGCATCTGGTGCCGGGCATCCACAACCAGCTGATGATCGACGGCGAAAGAGCCGGCCCGCTCAGCGCGCCGTTCACCATGTATTACAACTTCGATAAGGCGATGGTGCCCTTCCTGCTGTTCGCCTGCTTGCCCACGCTGTTTTCCGCCGAACCCGGCGGCAACGCCGGCAAAGCGGGCTGGATTGCGCTGCTGCTGGCCGTGCCGGCGCTGTTGCTGCTGGCCGTGGCGCTGGGCGGCTTAAAAATCGAGCTGCATGCGCCCGCCTGGATCCTGCCTTTCGTGATGGCGAACCTGTTCTTCGTCTGCATGGCCGAGGAAGCGCTGTTTCGCGGCTACCTGCAACAGCGCCTCAGCCAGTTGCTAGGCGCCTGGCCGGCGCTGATCGTCGCCTCCCTGGTGTTCGGCGCCGCACATTTGGCGGGCGGTATGCTGATGGTGATCTTCGCAACCCTCGCCGGGGTGATCTACGGCCTGGCGTGGATGTGGAGCGGCCGTCTGTGGGTGCCGATTCTGTTCCATTTCGGGCTTAATCTGACCCATCTGCTGTTCTTCACCTACCCGCTGTATCAGCATTCTTAACGGCTGACGCCGGCAGAGAGCCCCTTTCTGCCGGCTGGTCGGGTGAAAACGCTATCACTAGCACCTCACCGTATGACCTCAATCATGCCGCCCCCTGCTTTTCTCCGCCCGTACAGTGCTTTTCAATGAAGTGTAAACGATTCCATTTTTCGCGTTAGATCACCTTTTTACCGTCGCGAGCGTGCTATCTTTTTGCGCAATGACTTCTCCCTGTTCAGCAACGGGCGTATTAAAACGGTAATTGGAAGCGATTACACCCTTGTCGACGCCAAGAAGGAACCGTATGACGGAATTTAACCCTATCGACCATCCGCACCGCCGCTTTAACCCGCTGAGCGGCCAGTGGGTGCTGGTCTCACCGCACCGCGCCAAGCGCCCCTGGCAGGGCCAGCAGGAGACTGTCCCCACGGAAATGCTGCCGGCGCACGATCCCGACTGTTTCCTGTGCCCGGGCAACGCGCGCGTCACCGGCGATCGCAATCCGGAATATCGCGGCACCTATGTCTTTACCAACGATTTCGCCGCACTGATGAGCGATACGCCGCCGGCGCCCGACAGTCACGATCCGCTGATGCGCAGCCAGAGCGCGCGCGGCGTCAGCCGGGTGATCTGCTTCTCTCCCGATCACAGCAAGACTCTGCCCGAACTGACGCTGCCGGCGCTGGAGCAGGTGGTCACCACCTGGCAGGCGCAAACCGAGGAGCTGGGCAAGCACTACCCCTGGGTGCAATTGTTCGAAAACAAAGGCGCGGCGATGGGCTGCTCCAACCCGCACCCGCACGGGCAGGTCTGGGCCAACAGTTTTCTGCCAAACGAGGCCGAGCGCGAAGATCGCCTGCAACACGACTATTTCCGGGAACATGCCTCCCCGCTGCTGCTGGATTATGCGCAGCGCGAGCTGGCCGCAGGCGAACGCATCGTGGTGAACACCGAACACTGGCTGGCGGTGGTGCCCTACTGGGCCGCCTGGCCGTTTGAAACGCTGCTGCTGCCGAAAACGGCGGTGCAGCGCATCACCGATCTCAGCGCGGCGCAGAGCCGCGATCTGGCGCTGGCGCTGAAGAAGCTGACCAGCCGCTACGACAACCTGTTCCAGTGTTCTTTCCCCTATTCGATGGGATGGCACGGCGCGCCGTTCAACGGCGCCGACAACCGACACTGGCAGCTGCACGCCCATTTCTATCCGCCGCTGCTGCGTTCAGCCAGCGTGCGTAAATTTATGGTCGGTTACGAGATGCTGGCGGAAACCCAGCGCGATCTGACCGCCGAACAGGCCGCAGAGCGTTTGCGCGCCGTCAGCGATATTCATTACCGTGAAGCCGGAGCCCAAGCATGAGCCTGAAACCGCTTACCCATTCCCTGTTTACCGAACACTTCGGCTACGCGCCGGCGTTGACCATCCAGGCGCCGGGGCGGGTGAATTTGATCGGCGAGCATACCGATTACAACGACGGCTTCGTGTTGCCCTGCGCCATCGATTACCAAACCGTCATCGCCTGCGCCAAGCGCGACGACCGCCAGATCCGCGTACTGGCCGCCGATTATCAGAATCAGCAGGATCAATTCTCGCTCGACGAGCCGATCGTCAACCACCCCGATCAGCGCTGGTCCGACTATGTGCGCGGCGTGGTGAAACATCTTCAGCGACGCAACCCCGATTTCGGCGGCGCGGATCTGGTGATCGCCGGCAATGTGCCGCAGGGCGCGGGGCTCAGCTCCTCCGCCGCGCTGGAAGTGGCGGTAGGCCAGGCGCTGCAGGCGCTCTATCAGCTGCCGCTGGACGGCGTGGCGCTGGCGCTGAACGGCCAGGAGGCGGAAAACCAGTTCGTCGGCTGCAACTGCGGCATCATGGACCAGCTGATCTCCGCGCTCGGCCGGCGCGACAGCGCTCTGCTGATCGACTGCCGCTCGCTGGAGACCCGTGCGGTGCCGATGCCGGACAGCGTCGCGGTGGTGATCATCAACTCCAATGTGCAGCGCGGGCTGGTGGACAGCGAGTACAACACCCGCCGCAAACAGTGTGAAGAAGCGGCTCGGTTCTTCGGCGTCAAGGCGCTGCGTGACGTCAGCCCGGAACAGTTTGAAGCACGTCAACATCAGTTGGATCCGTTGGTGGCCAAACGCGCGCGCCATGTCATCAGCGAGAATGCCCGCACGCTGGCGGCGGCCGATGCGCTGGCGGCCGGCGATCTGCAACGCATGGGCCGGCTGATGGCGGAGTCCCACGCCTCGATGCGTGACGACTTCGAAATCACCGTGGCGCCAATCGATCGGTTGGTCGAGATTGTCAAAGCGACGATCGGCTCGCGCGGTGGCGTGCGCATGACCGGCGGCGGCTTTGGCGGTTGCATCGTCGCGCTGATGCCACAGGATCTCGTGGAGACGGTGCGTGCCGCCGTGGCGCACGAGTATCCGCGGCAAACCGGCGGATTACAGGAAACGTTCTATGTCTGCCAGGCTTCGCAGGGGGCCGGTACATGCTGACGATGAGCACGGCAGCGGCGCCCGATGGGGAGCCTTATCAGCTGACGCAGCTGCAAAACGCCGCCGGCATGACGGTGACGCTGATGGACTGGGGCGCCACCTGGCTGTCCGCCGTCTTGCCGCTCAAATCCGGTGAAAAACGCGAACTGCTGCTCGGCTGCCGCAGCCCGGCAGACTACCCGCGTCAGGGCGCCTATCTGGGCGCCACCGTCGGCCGTTACGCCAACCGCATCGCCAACGCCAGCCTGCCCATCGATGGGACTCCCCATGCGCTGGCCGCCAATCAGGGCGTCCACCAGCTGCACGGCGGCCCCGACGGTTTTCATGCCCGCCGCTGGCGCCGGGTCCAGCAGGATGCGCAACAGGTCTGCTATGCGCTGCACTCTGCGGAGGGCGATCAGGGTTTCCCCGGCAATCTCGACGTGCAGGTCTGCTACCGTCTGACCCCGGATAATCGTTTGGAAATCAGCTATCTGGCACAGGTCGATCGCCCCTGCCCGGTCAACCTGACCAACCACGCCTATTTCAATCTGGACGGCGCCGGCACCGACGCCCGCGCCCAGCGGCTGCAGCTGTTCGCCGATCGCTATCTGCCCGTCGACGCCGAGGGCATTCCCTGCACCGATCTGACGCCGGTGGACGACAGCGGCATGGATTTTCGTCAGCCGAAAACGCTGCTGCAGGATTTCCTGCGCGATCGCGACCAGCAGCGGGTAAAAGGCTACGATCACGCATTCTTGCTGCACCGCACCTGCGGCGCGCTGGAGAGCCCGGCAGCCCATTTGTGGTCCGCCGACGGCCAGGTGCAAATGAGCGTGTTCACCGACGCGCCTGCACTGCAACTCTACAGCGGCAATTTTCTGGCCGGCACGCCGGCGCGCGATGGCGGCAGCTACGCCAACCATGCCGGCGTGGCGCTGGAGAGCGAGTTTTTGCCGGACAGCCCGCACCATCCCGAGTGGCCGCAGCCGGACTGCTGGCTGCAACCGGGGAGTCGCTACCGCAGCGCCACGCATTATCAGTTTTATCCTATCTGACCCGCTACGCCCCTCGCCGTGCGGCCGGGGGCAATTTGTTATAAATGCTTACCTTTTAGCGCTATCCCCCTACCGGCGCCCACCTTCCCTTATTCCAAAGCGCGCACTACACTCAGGCTACCGTGATAAGCACAACGCCTTGTGCAACGTCACCATTTTCGGCCGATGGCGGCCAATCAATAGCTGAAGGAACACCTATGCGTCTGATTACTGCACTTCCATTGCTGGCGGGCTTAATGCTGAGCACCAATCTGATGGCGGCCGACGCGACGACGGCGACGAAAACGCCTTCTCCGGCGCAGGCCGCCCAACAGAAACGCATGACCGATTGCAACCAGCAGGCATCCACCAAATCGCTGAAAGGCGCCGATCGCTCCACCTTCATGAGCACCTGTCTGAAATCCGAAGGCTCCGCCGCGGCGGGCAAAACCCTGACGCCGCAGCAGCAGAAAATGAAAAGCTGCAACGCCGACGCCAAGACCAAGGATCTGAAGGGCGACGCACGTAAAACCTTCATGAGCAACTGCCTGAAAAAATCGGCCTGATTTCCCCCACGCCACGGCGCGCCCGGAGCGATTTCGGCGCGCCGTTTCCCCCTCACAGCGCCAGCCTGAACGATTCAGCTTTTTCCTTTCGCCAGCCCTTACTTTGCGGCAAGAAATTGGCTATGGTTAGACACTATCGATTGCCGAGCCCCGGCCCGCGGCAATATAATGATTTTCGTTATCATTGAAATGTCAGATTATTAAGGAGTTAAGCTATGGCTGTAACTAAGCTGGTTCTGGTGCGTCACGGCGAAAGCCAGTGGAACCAAGAAAACCGCTTCACCGGTTGGTATGATGTTGATCTGTCCGACAAGGGCCGCACCGAAGCGAAAGCAGCAGGCAAGCTGTTGAAAGAAGAAGGTTTCACTTTCGACTTCGCTTACACCTCCGTACTGAAGCGCGCGATCCACACCCTGTGGAACATCCTCGACGAGCTGGATCAGGCCTGGTTGCCAACCGAAAAATCCTGGAAGCTGAACGAACGTCACTACGGTGCGCTGCAGGGTCTGAACAAAGCCGAAACCGCTGAAAAATACGGCGACGAGCAGGTGAAGCAATGGCGTCGCGGCTTCGCGGTGACCCCACCTGAGCTGACCAAAGAAGACGAACGTTACCCTGGCCACGATCCGCGCTACGCCTCCCTGACCGAACAAGAGCTGCCGCTGACCGAGAGCCTGGCGCTGACCATCGATCGCGTTATCCCTTACTGGGACGAAGAGATCCTGCCACGCATCAAGAGCGGCGAGCGCGTGATCGTTGCAGCACACGGCAACTCGCTGCGCGCGCTGGTGAAATACCTGGATAACCTGAGCGAAGACGAAATCCTCGAACTGAACATCCCAACCGGCGTGCCGTTGGTGTATGAGTTCGATGAGAACTTCAAGCCAACCAAACGTTACTACCTGGGTAACGCCGACGAAATCGCTGCAAAAGCGGCCGCCGTGGCGAACCAGGGTAAAGCGAAGTAATTTCGCCCGTTAACGAAAAAGCCCCCGGTTTTCACCGGGGGCTTTTTTATTACTGTCGCGGCTGCTGCGCCATCGCCTCGTTCACCGCGTCCAGCCGTTCCTGCATCGCCGGATGGGTGCTGAGCCAGGCAGGCAGCGCCCAGTCATCGGTCTTTTCTCGTTCAGGCGCCTGCGCCAACGCGCGATAGATCGCCGCCATTTCCGCCAGCGAACGCCCCTGGCGCTGCATTTCCGCTATCGCAAACGCATCGGCCTCACGCTCCATCCCGCGAGAAAACTGCATCTCATTCACGAAGGACGCGGACTGCAGCAACGTGTCGCCGATGCCGCTGACGTCACCCGTCATCCACATCAGCGTCAACGCCACCAGTGACGAACGCACCAGCATGCGCATCGGATGACGATAAGCGTGATGCCCCATTTCGTGCAGCATCACCGCCGCCAAGCCATCGTCGTTTTTCGACAAAGTGACCAGCTCATCGCTGAGCACCAGCGTGCCGTCTGGCAACATAAAGGCATTCGGCGCACCGGGCGCCGCCATCAACTTCAGCGACAGCGGCGTGCGCTCCTGGCGCATCTCAGGCGGCATCACCTGCCGGAACAGCTGTTGCAACGCCTGCTGCCTCTCGACCGGGAGTGCGGAGGGCGCGAAGCCGCTCTGGTCCAAAAACGTCTGTGTATGCTCGCCCAGCGTCTGTTCCACCGAGGTGGGGATGCGCATGGCGATCTCGCTGCTCGCCCATGGCAGCACCACGTAAACGTAAGCCACTACCGCCAGCAGCGTCATCAGCAGCGCCAGGGCAACGCCGCGTTTATGGCGTTCCAGGCGATGTACCCACCCCGGCGAACGGCGCTGATAGAACCAGCGGCGAAAGGCCGCATCGTCATCCGGCACAAAGCGCGCACCGTCGCTAAAGGTGAGCGTCAGCGGAATATTGCCCAGCGCGGCAGAAACGGTGATGTCCGCCAGCGGGATGTAACGCTGTTCATCCTGCCGCTGCAGCGTCACGCCTTCGCCGCTTTCGTTCACCAGTAAACGGGCCGCCTCACGTGCGGCCCGCCCCGGCAATTGATAAGCGCCTTCAAGGATCATCGGCGCCTCAGAAGCTGCCGCCCAGATCCAGCGCCTGCACCGCTTCTTCGGCCACCGCGCTGTTGGCAGTTTCCTGATGCGCAGTAATGTTCAGCAGCGCCAAATCGCCTTCAACCGCCGTGCAGGCCGCCAGATAACGGGCATGGCGCACTTCCGCCACCGGCGCCGCCAAACCGAGCGAGAACAGGGTAATCAGGGTATTGGTGATCAACAATCCCATGTACGGCATCGTTTTCATTGAGGAATGCAGCTTGATGTCGCCGTTCAGCCTTGCCTGGTTAAACAGGTAGTTGCGTTGGGCGACAACCTGGTAACTGCTGGCCACCAGGGCGCCGATCAGCAGCACCACCATCATCAGCAGCAGGCTGCTGATATTGTCCAGCACCAGCACATCAATGGCTTCATTGGTCAACATGCCCATCAACACCATCTGATAGAGGGTAAGGAAGAACGAACCGATGCACACCAGCGCGACCAACATGAACGGCAGGAATATGAGCAGGCCAACCAAGGCAAATTTGATAAAGGCCGATTTCTTCAGTTCGGCAATAAACGGTGTCTTCCCGAAAAACAGGTTATTAACGTACAAGTCATGCTGCAGTGCGCTAATAATGCCGTTTACCGCCGCAAATGCCGGCACGGCCAAAATCAGCGTCAGCACCAGCATAAAAGCAATGGCGTTGATGCTGCCAAGACCGCTGCCAATGCCGAGCAAGACGATCAGACCGACATACAGCCCGATAATCAGCAATAACGGGCAGAACAGTAAAGCCCAATAGGCGCGCCCGGTGCGGCAGACATAATTAAAACGCACGCCGCGATAGCTCGACATAATCGCATTGTAACGCCAGCTGCGGATAACGATCCACGGCAACAGGGCAAGCAACACCAGCAAAGCCAGCAGCCCCAGCAGAGGCGTTATCGCCAGCAAGATATAAAACACGATGATGCCGCCGATCACCAACAGCCGCCCTTTCAGAATTTGCAGCGGTTGTGCATGATAATCGAAACGATCGCCGTCCAATTCCGTGTTGCCGTAAAAATAGCGACGACGACGCACCGTCGCCCAGGCGGAATAGATGCCCAGGGTCAGAGCCGTCAATAACGCGTTGACTAACCAAATAGCGAAGTACTCACCACCTTTCCCATGGAATTTAATCCGGTGCAGCCCCAGCGGCTGCGAGGTATTACTTGTCATAATTCTTTCGTCCTGAAAGGAATAGGTCATACCACTCCCCGCTTATTCGTCATGCGGAGTTTGTGGAATAAAAAAGCGTCTTATATAAGCACAATGCCGAGAGCGGTGACAATTATTCTTTTATTAAATAGGAATAATGCGAAGACGGTCGCTTAATGATTTAATAAGCCTATTAACTGTAGGCCTTAAATTGACAGGAGATATAAAAATTTAAGATAAATAGAAAAGGGCCCGCTGGCGAGCCCTTCTTTACGCGATTAACCGCGGCGCGCTTTCACCGCCGCCGCCAGATCGCGCAGCACGGTTTCGGTATCCTGCCAGCCGATGCAGCCGTCGGTGACGCTCTTGCCGTAAACCAGCGGTTCGCCGCTTTCGAGGCTCTGGTTGCCTTCCACCAGATGGCTTTCGATCATCACGCCGATAATCGCTTTTTCACCGCCGCCAATTTGCCCGCAAACATCGGCGCTCACGTCCATCTGCTTTTTGAACTGTTTGCTGCTGTTGGCATGGCTGAAGTCGATCATCACCTGCGCCGGCAGCCCGGCTTTGCTCAGACCGGCTTTGACGTCCTTCACGTGCGCCGCGCTGTAGTTCGGCTCTTTGCCGCCGCGCAGGATAATGTGGCAGTCGCCGTTGCCGCTGGTGTTAACAATCGCCGAGTGGCCCCATTTAGTCACCGAGAGGAAGCAGTGCGGCGCGCCGGCGGCGTTGATGGCGTCGATCGCCACCTTGATGGTGCCGTCGGTGCCGTTCTTGAAGCCGACCGGGCAAGAAAGGCCGGAAGCCAGCTCACGGTGCACCTGCGATTCCGTGGTGCGCGCGCCGATGGCGCCCCAGCTCATCAGATCCGCCAGGTACTGCGGCGTGATCATGTCGAGGAATTCGCCGGCGGCCGGCAGGCCGCTGTCGTTAATCTCCACCAGCAGCTTGCGCGCCAGGCGCAGGCCGTCGTTGATGTTGAAGCTGTTGTCCATTTGCGGATCGTTGATCAGGCCTTTCCAGCCCACGGTGGTGCGCGGTTTTTCGAAGTACACGCGCATCACCACTTCCAGCTCGCCGCTCAGTTCTTCACGCAGCGCCAGCAGGCGCCCCGCGTACTCTTTGGCGGCTTGGGTATCATGGATGGAGCAAGGGCCAATCACCACCAGCAGGCGATCGTCGCTGCCGCGGAGGATATTGTGAATTGCGCTGCGGGCCTGGGACACCGTCTTTGCCGCGCGTTCAGTGGCCGGGAATTTCTCCAGCAAAGCCACCGGCGGCAGGAGTTCCTTAATATCATTAATGCGTAAATCGTCGTTTTGGTAATTCATAGCTTTTCCATTCGGTATCGTGGGGTATTTCGCAGTGCGTAACGGTGTAGATCCCAACAATCTAGCCTGTGAGAATGGCGCTGTAAATCACCTTTGCCCCCCACCGCTGGAACCGCCAAATTAACAGCAGATTGTGCTGTTTCATCTGGCGAGCGCAGAGCCTCCTTTTTCGCTATGCTAGCGATCAGAATATAAAGTGACCCGAGTTGAACATGCCCTCTCTGCTATTAGTTGATGACCACCCGGTGGTTCATGTCGCACTGGAAGCGGCGCTAATGAAATCATCCCGCCCCTACCGCCTGCAGGCGGCACAGGATGACGTACAGGCGCTGGCCCTGCTGGCCGAGGCCGCTTTTGGCCTGGTGATCCTGGATATCGGCCTGCCGCAGGCCGACGGGCTGCAGCTGTTGAAAAAAATCCGCCGCCGCTATCCGCAACAAAAAATCCTGATCTATACCGCGCAGGAAGCCGATGTCTATGCGCGCATGGCGCATGCCGCCGGCGCCGACGGTTTCGTCAATAAAGGCAGCTCGCTGGCGGAGTTGGTGCAGGCGATCGAGCAGGTGCTGGACGGTGAAACCCGCTTCCCCGCCGCCGCGCTGGCCGAAGAGCCGCCGACGGCGGACGGCGGGCAGCTCACCCCTAAGGAGCTCGAGGTGCTGGGCTTGCTGAGCCAGGGGCTGTCCAACCTGCAGATCGCCGACCGGCTGCACATCAGCAACAAGACCGTCAGCACGCACAAAAAAAACATCCAGCGCAAAACCGGCGCCGGCAACCTGCTGGAGCTGGTGGCGGTGTTTAAAGAGCTGGCGCCATGATGCGCCGCGCCCTGCTGCTGCTGATCCTGTGGTGCGGTCTGGCGCAGGCGGCGGAGCCGGTGCGCTATCAGTTGGTCAGCAACCTGAATACCCCCGAGAACATGCTGATCGTCGGCGAGAAAAATCCCTGGCGCGATCGCACGCTGCGCGTCGGCATCATCAGTGAGAACACCAGCCCATACAACATCATCGTGGACGACGATCTGTATGGGCTGAACGCCGACTACCTCGGCTATATTCAGCAGGTGACCGGCATCCGCTTCGCCATTTACGGCTTCGCCGACCTGACGCAGCTGGAGCAGGCGCTGCACGACGGCAAGGTCGATCTGCTGTACGGCATCCCGCAGAGTGAAGCGCTGCACGGGCTGGAGATCTCTCAGCCCTACTACGTCAGCAATCTGCGCGTATTGCGCGATCGCAGCAACGATCGGCCGGTGATGCTCAATTCCGCCAACGCCCGCGTCGCGATCGGCGCGCTGACCGACATGCAGTCCGGCGGCGCCCTGCAGGCGGTGGCATCGCAGATCCAGCGCTACGACAACAACCTGCAGGCGGTCTATTCGCTGCTCAACGGCAGCAGCGACTACTTTATCGCCGACGAGGCCAGCGCCAGCTTTATCATCGACCAGCTGCAGCTCGGCCAGCTCTATCAGATTGAAAGCAACGAGAACCTGGGCAACCTTTCCTTCGTGTTCGCCGCCGCCGATCCGCGCCTGATAGACACGCTGGACACCGCCATCGCCGACGCGCCGATGGAGCTGATGAATGCCCTGCAGAGCCGCTGGAGCAAAAAGATCCCCAGCTACCTCGACACCGGCAATGCCGATCTGACGGCGATGGAGAAAAACTGGGTGGCGAGCCACCGCGTGGTTTACTACGCCGCCATCGAGAACAACTTCCCGTTCGCCTACCGCGGCTCCGACGGCCAGCCGCGTGGCTACGCCATCGACATTCTCAACATCATCGCGCAAAACACCGGACTGCGTTTCGCGCCGCTGTGGGCGCGCAACGCCGAGCAGGCCGATGAGCTGGTGCAGTCCGGCCAGGCCAGCTTCCGCGCCGCCCTGCCGCTGGCGCGCGGCGTCAAGGCGCGCTACGGCGCCAGCATGCCGATCCATCGTTCGCTGTGGGGCGTTTACGTCGGCCAATACGCCAACGGCATCTCAACCTGGAGCGATTTGGCCGGTAAGCGCATCGGCGTGCTGCAGGGCGATTTGGCGCAGGGGCTGGTACCGGAACAGGAGCAGACCGTCAGCTTCGCCGACAGCAAGTCGATGTACGACGCGCTGGCCAACGGCCAGTTGGATGCGCTGGTGGATAACGTCATTTCCGCCAACTTTTTGGCGCTGTCGCGCTATTCCGGCGCCATCAAACTGGCCTTCGCCGCCAACAATATCCCCTATCCGGTGGCCTTCGGCGTGCGTCGCGATCAGACGCTGCTACTGGCAATCCTCGATAAGAACCTGATGCAGATCCCGGCGGACACCCTGCAATCGCTGCGCGACGAGTGGATCGTCGATCGCAGCAACCTGATCGATGCGGTGAACGATAACCGCATGCCACCGCAGACTACCTGGCTGCTGGCGCTGCTGGCCGCCGCCACCGTGCTGCTGTTGGCGCTGACGCTGCGCCGTTTCATGCTGCAGCGCCGTGAAAAACGCGAACGCGAAGAGCTCGAGCAGGCGCGCCGCCGCGCCGAAGCGGAAAACCGCATGAAGAGCAAATTCCTCGCCACCGTCAGCCACGAGTTGCGCACGCCGATGCACGCCATCCTCGGCCTGCTGGAACTGGAGCTCAAACGCCAACCCGCGCAGGAAGGCCTGCCGGTGATATACAGCTCGGCCTCTTCGCTGCTCAACCTGCTCAACGACCTGCAGGATCACGCTCGGCTGGAAACCGGTTCGCTGACGCTGGCGCCGAAACCGGTGGCGCTGCGCCCCTGGGTCGCGCGCATCGACGCCCTCTACCGGCCGCTGATCGGCGAACGGCCGTTGACGCTGAGCGTAGTGGCGGATCCGGCGCTGCCGGAGGCGGTGATTATTGATGGTGAGCGTTTACTTCAGGTGGCTAATAACTTGATAAACAACGCGATAAAGTTCACGCCGCGCGGCACCATTCAGGTCGAGGTCGGCTGGCACGCGCAGGATGAGCGGCAGGGGGAATTGCATCTGACGGTGAACGACAGCGGCTGCGGCATCGCCGCCGATGAGATAGGCAAGCTGTTCCAACCGTTTTACCGTGCACGCGGCACGCAACGCATCTCGGTGCAGGGCACCGGTTTGGGGCTGTCGATCTGCAAAGAAATCGTCGAACAGATGGGCGGCCGCATCGAACTGCACTCGCAGCCGGGCGTCGGTACCCGTGTCAAGGTCGCGATACCGGTCGAGCTGAGCGGCGCGCTGCCGGCTGTCGCCCCGGCAGAGCGCACCTTTGCTCTGCCGTCTTCCGCCTTACGTACCGCGCTGATCGACGATCATCCCACCAATCTGTTGCTGATGGAACGCCAACTGCGCCACTTCGGATTACAGCCGGCCCGCTTCGAACAAGGCTATCCGCTGCTGAAGGCCCAGCGCCGAAAGCCGTTCGATCTGCTGTTTATCGACTATAACATGCCGCGCCCGGACGGCCTGACGCTGGCCAGACTGATCCGACGCGACGAACAGCGGCTGCAGCGCCCGCCTTGCCGCATCGTGCTCTGCTCGGCAGACGTGCAGGAGTTTACCCGCATCCCGCCGGGGCTGGTGGCGATCGACCACTTCCTGACCAAACCGATTTCACTGGCGGCGATCGGCCAGGTATTGGCTCAACAGCCGCAGGCTCAGGAAGAAAAGTCAGTCCTTACTGACCTGCGGCAAACGCTGGCCGAAATGGCGGGTGGCGATCGCGCCATGCTGCAGCGGCTGGCGCAGACGCTCGGCGATACGCTGCGGCAAGACCGGCAGCGGCTCGCGGACGCCGTCGACGCGCACGACTGGCCGCGCCTGGAGCAGGCGGCGCACCGCATCAAGGGCAGCCTGCTGATGCTGCAGCTGCCGGAAGCCGCGCAGCTGTGCCAGCAGCTGGTGGATACCGCACGTCGAGGCGAGCTTGCCGCCGCCGCTTATACTAAATTAAAGGCGTCAGTGGCGCGGATAGTGTCGGAGCTGGACGCTCTGCTCGCCGCCGCCCCCTCTTTTATGCATAAGGATGAATAATGTCGGACACTCCACACGTACACCTGCCGAAAGACAGTAATAGTAAACGCCTACTGACCGCTTTTTTAGTCACCGCGGTCTTTATGGTGGCCGAGGTGGTCGGCGGCCTGTTGTCCGGCTCGCTGGCGCTGTTAGCCGATGCCGGGCACATGCTGACCGATGCCGCCGCGCTGTTGGTGGCGCTGATGGCGGTGCACTTTTCCCAGCGCAAGCCCAACGCGCGCCACACCTTCGGCTATCTGCGCCTGACCACCCTGGCGGCCTTCCTCAACGCCGCGGCGCTGCTGGTGATCGTGGTATTCATCCTGTGGGAGGCGATACGGCGTTTCTTCGAACCACAGCCGGTGATGGGTACTCCGATGCTGATCATCGCCATAGCGGGGCTACTGGCGAACCTGTTCGCCTTCTGGCTGTTGCATCGCGGCAGCGAAGAGAAAAATATCAACGTGAGGGCGGCCGCGCTGCATGTGTTGGGCGACCTGCTCGGCTCGGTGGGCGCCATCGTCGCCGCCATCGTCATTCTCGCCACCGGCTGGACGCCGATTGACCCGATCCTGTCGGTGCTGGTCTCCTGTCTGGTGCTGCGCAGCGCCTGGCGACTGCTGAAGGAGAGCTTCCACGAGCTGTTGGAAGGCACGCCGCAGGAGGTCGACATCGCCAAGCTGCAAAAAGACCTGTGCCTGAATATCCCGGAAGTGCGCAACATCCACCACGTGCACGTCTGGCAGATTGGCGACCAGAAGCTGATGACGCTGCATGCGCAGGTGATCCCGCCGCATGACCACGATGGGCTGTTGCAACGCATTCAGGCTTATCTGTTGGAACACTACAAAATTGGCCACGTGACCATTCAGATGGAGTACCAGCACTGCGAGACGCCGGACTGCGGTATCAACCGGGCGCCGGAGCCGAGTGAACACTCACATGCCGAAGCGCATTCCCATCTGGGACATCGCCACTAAGCCAAGAGGGCGCCACCACGGCGCCCTCTGCGTTGTTACGGAGCGGAAGATAACGGATTGGAATGGTTGCGCCCGGCGCTCTTGATCCACAGCCAGGAGCCGTTCAGGGCGATCAGCGTCAGAATGACGTACTCCAGCGCCATCGCGTACACCCCTTGGTAGGCGAAGATCGCCACGCTGATGACATCAATAACCACCCACAGCAGCCAGTTTTCCACGTACTTGCGCGTCATCAGGATCATCGCCACGATGGAGAGCACCATCATCGCCGAATCCCAGAACGGGAAGGCGTCCGGCTGCAGCGTCGGCATCTGTACGTTCAGCCCCAGCCCTTGCATCACCGCCACCGCAACCTGCGTCAGCCAGGCGAACACGCGGTCGATGTTGAAGGTCATCAGGCCGATGCCGATGACGCAGACCGCCGCCCAGGCCAACGCTTTCGGCAGCGGCAGCCAGCGGATCTGCAGCTCGGCCTGATTATCCTGGGTCTGGCGGCTCCAGGCATACCAACCGTAAATATTGGCGCCGAAGAAAAACAGCTGCAGCAGCAGGCTGGCGTACAGCTGGATCTGGAAGAAAATCACCGCGAACAGCGTGACGTTGATCAGGCCGAACAGGTAGTTGATGATTTTTTCCTTGCTGGCATACCAGATGCACAGCAACCCGAACAATGTGCCGATAGCTTCGATCCACGACAGATCGTAACCGCCTGCGCCCAGCGGAATGTGCACCAGAATATTGCTGGTACTGAAGAAGCTCATGAGGTCATCCTTTTAAACGGTTAAGCGTTGCCTTTAACCTGCATCTTAAGCTGAGCGGCGAAATCCAGCATGCGGTTCAGCGGCACCAGCGCCTTCTCACGCAGCGCGGCGTCCACGTGGATCTCATGCTGCGCGCCCCCCTGCTCCAGCCCTTCGGCAATTGCCTTCAGGCCATTCATCGCCATCCACGGGCAATGCGCGCAGCTGCGGCAGGTCGCGCCTTCTCCGGCGGTCGGTGCTTCGAATAACTCTTTGTCCGGGCAGGCCTGCTGCATCTTGTAAAAGATACCGCGATCGGTGGCGACAATCAGCTGTTGATGCGGCAATGTTTTCGCCGCCTGGATCAGTTGGCTGGTAGAGCCCACCGCATCCGCCAGCTCGACCACCGCCTGAGGCGATTCGGGATGCACCAGGATCGCCGCCTGCGGATAAAGCGCCTTCATGCGCCGCAGCGCCTGGGTCTTGAACTCGTCATGGACAATGCAGGCGCCTTGCCAACACAACACGTCAGCGCCGGTCTGCTTCTGCACGTAGCTGCCGAGATGACGATCCGGCGCCCAGATGATCTTCTCGCCCAGGCTATCCAGATGCTCGATCAATTCGACGGCGATGCTGGAGGTCACCACCCAGTCAGCGCGCGCTTTGACCGCCGCCGAAGTGTTCGCATAGACCACCACGGTGCGATCGGGATGGCTGTCGCAAAACGCATGAAACTCCTCTTCCGGGCAGCCCAGATCCAGCGAACATTCGGCAAACAGCGTCGGCATCAGCACCTGCTTTTCGGGGCTGAGGATTTTGGCGGTTTCCCCCATGAAACGCACGCCGGCCACCAACAGCGTGGAAGCCGGATGGGCGCTGCCGAAGCGCGCCATTTCCAGCGAATCCGCCACGCAGCCGCCGGTTTCTTCCGCCAGCGCCTGGATTTCCGGATCGGTATAATAGTGGGCGACCATCACCGCATTGCGCTGCTTGAGCAGGGTTTTGATCTTCTCGCGATAAAAGGCTTTTTCGGCTACGTCCAGCGGTACCGGTTTAGGCGGGAAGGGATACACCGCCGCATTGACATCAAACATTTCACTCATCGCTGCAATCTCATGCTAGGCTGGGCGCCTGCCGCGTGAATATCGCCTACCGCAACGCCCTTCGTTTTATATACTAAACAAAATACCTAAAATCGCGCGAAAAGTCCGCTGATATTTTCAATTTTGCGCACTCAATGTTTAATAGATTAAAAACATAGGCATTAGCCGCGCAGTTCACAGCGGATTAACAGCCTGAGGAGAACGTATAGCCGTTCAGAAAAGAGCGGGATGATAGTCGGTGTCGTGTTGAAACGAGAAAGCAGCGGATTCAGATTGCGGTGATGCGGATACGAAAAAAGCGCCCAAAGGCGCTTTTTTCTGAATGGGTGGGTCGTGCAGGATTGATTCGGCCTGTGGCCTCACCCTACGGGCAACGCTGCGCGTTGTCGTATCGCTGCGCGATGCTCGAACCTGAACGCAGGATCTCACCCGCACGACTCAGTGGGCTATGTCAGCAAGAAGATAAAGGTAGAGTCAGGTGGCGCAGATGCGAAAAAAGCGCCAAAAGGCGCTTTTTTCTGAATTGGTGGGTCGTGCAGGATTGATTCGGCCTGTGGCCTCACCCTACGGGCAACGCTGCGCGTTGTCGTATCGCTGCGCGATGCTCGAACCTGAACGCAGGATCTCACCCGCACGACTCACTGGGCTATGTCAGCAAGAAGATAAAGGTAAAGTCAGGTGGGCGCAGATGCGAAAAAAGCGCCAAAAGGCGCTTTTTTCTAAATTGGTGGGTCGTGCAGGATTCGAACCTGCGACCAATTGATTAAAAGTCAACTGCTCTACCAACTGAGCTAACGACCCGCAGTGTGGTGGGTGATGACGGGCTCGAACCGCCGACCCCCTCCGTGTAAAGGAGATGCTCTACCAACTGAGCTAATCACCCACTGCTGTGGTACTGCTATTTTCACTCTCAAAGAGTGGTGGGTCGTGCAGGATAACTCGGCCTTGGGCCTCGCCCTTCGGGCCATCACCGGAGTGATGTTGTCTCGCTTCGCGAGACTCGAACCTTTACGGTTCTCATCCTGACGATTTAACACCTTGCTCTATTAAAGAGTGGTGGGTCGTGCAGGATTCGAACCTGCGACCAATTGATTAAAAGTCAACTGCTCTACCAACTGAGCTAACGACCCACTGATGTGGTTTACTGCTGATGGCGAATAGGTTATTGGAACCGACTCGCGGAAAACAAGGATGGGGATGTTCAGGACAACTCGACGGGTACTCGACTCGGACCTTTACTTGCCACATCAAACCGATTCTGAAGCTGCCATTCTTAAAGAATGGTGGGTCGTGCAGGATAACTCGGCCTTTGGCCTCGCCCTTGCGGGCCATCACCGGAGTGATGTTGTCTCGCTGCGCGAGACTCGAACCTTTACGGTTCTCATCCTTTACGATTCTCTATCGCAGCCATTCGCGAAGAATGGTGGGTCGTGCAGGATTCGAACCTGCGACCAATTGATTAAAAGTCAACTGCTCTACCAACTGAGCTAACGACCCATAACAGTGGTGGGTGATGACGGGCTCGAACCGCCGACCCCCTCCGTGTAAAGGAGATGCTCTACCAACTGAGCTAATCACCCACTGTTGTGGTTACTGCTACTTCAGAAATTGGTGGGTCGTGCAGGATTCGAACCTGCGACCAATTGATTAAAAGTCAACTGCTCTACCAACTGAGCTAACGACCCAATTTCCCTGCCGCTTTAACATCTTGCAAGATGTCTTGGCAACGGCGGCATATATTACTAATTTATCTTGGCAGCGCAACCTAAATTTTTTACCGATGCGTTCAACTGCTTGTTCTTCACGCGAATGAGCCCAGAAATCGGTCAAATCGACTAACTTCTGGGCTCATTTTTCTGACTGTTAACCGCCTACGCGACTTTTCGCCTGTTTGGCCGCCGCACTGGTTGGGTATTGTTTAATCACCTGTTGGAACACGGCTTTGGCTTTATCGGCCTGCCCTTTCTCCTGCATGATGATACCCACCTTGTACATGGCGTCCGGCGCCTTCGGTGATTTAGCGTAATTCTTCACCACCACCGCAAAATAGTAGGCCGCGTCGTCTTTTTTACCCTTGTTGTAGAACAACTGACCCAGCCAATAATTGGCGTTGGGCTGATAGGTAGACTTCGGGTACTGTTTTACGAAGGACTGAAAGGCAGAAATCGCCTGGTCATACTGTTTTTTTTCCAGCGCCAGAGAAACAGCGGCGTTGTAGTCGCTGTTCTCATCACCGCCGCTCGGCGTTGCAGACGCGGCTGCAGGCGCGCTGCTGCCCGCATCGGAAGATGCGCCTGCGGCTGCCCCACCGGCAGTGCCCGCGGCCGCAGAGGCGCTCTGAGCGCCGCCCTGGCTGAGGCTATCCATCTGCTGATAGATTTGCTTCTGGCGTTCAACCACCTGATTCAACTGATACTGACTTTCCTGGATTTGCCCACGGAGAGAATCAATGTCGCGTTGGTTATCAGAGAGTTGTTGCTGGAGTTGGTTTAAAAGCTGGCCTTGAGCATTGCTGATGCGCTCAAGCGAGGTGACGCGGTCTTCGACCGAGCCGGAGCCGACATTACTGATTGGCGCTTGGGCAGTAGCGGCCCAGGGGGCCGCTACGCCAACCAGTAACGACAGACTCAACAGGTGACGTCTGAAGTTACTGTTCATGCGATTCTCTTAGTAAACCAGAACGGCACGACGGTTTTTAGCATAAGCCGCTTCGTCGTGGCCCAGTACTGCTGGTTTTTCTTTACCGTAAGAAACGATAGAGATCTGGTCAGCGGAAACGCCTTTACCCTGCAGGTACATTTTAACGGCGTTAGCACGGCGCTCACCCAGAGCGATGTTGTATTCCGGCGTGCCGCGTTCGTCAGCATGGCCTTCAACGGTCACTTTGTAAGACGGGTTGTTACGCAGGAATGCAGCGTGCGCGTCCAGCATCTGAGCGAATTCGGAGCTAACGTCATACTTGTCCAGGCCGAAGTAAACGATGTTGTTCTTCTGCAGTTCTTGCATCTGCAGACGAGCTTGTTCTTCGGAAGACAGGTTGCTGCTGCCGTTTTCCATACCAGTGCCAGCGCCCATACCAGATTGGTCGTTGTTCGCGCTTTTGTTAGAACTACAAGCTGCTACAGCCAGAACTGGCAGTGCCAGCAGAAGCCCTTTCAGCACTTTGTTCAGTTGCATTTCTTTGATCCTTTTATAGTTTGCCATACATATTTACACATGCATCACAGATACGGCGACCAGGCAGGGAATTTGACCTGTCCATCAGTTGCCGGAAGACGCGCTTTGAAACGCCCATCAGTTGACACCAACTGCAGCACGGAGCCCATACCTTGCGTGGAGCTATAGATCACCATGGTGCCGTTTGGCGCAATACTAGGCGTTTCATCCAGGAAGGTGCCGGTCAAAACCTGAACGGCGCCCGATCCAAGATCTTGTTTGGCGATGTGTTGTGCACCACTGTTGGTGCTCACCATCACCAGGAATTTACCGTCGGAGCTGACTTCAGAATCCTGGTTCTGAGAGCCTTCCCACGTCAGACGCTGTGCGGCACCGCCGCTGGCGCTGATTTTATAAATCTGCGGACGCCCGCCCTGGTCGGAGGTAAACGCCAGCGACTGGCCATCCGGGAACCAGGTCGGTTCGGTGTTGTTGTTGCGACCATCGGTCAGCTGCGTGATTTGGCCGGAGCCGAGGTTCATCACGTACAGGTTCAGGCTCCCGCTCTTGGACAGCGCGAAGGCCAGCCTGCTGCCGTCCGGAGAGAACGCCGGCGCACCGTTGTGGCGCGGGAACGAGGCGATCTGGCGGATAGCGCCGTTAGCCAGGGTCTGTACCACCAGCGCGGAACGGCCGCTCTCGAAGGTCACGTAAGCCAGTTTGCTGCCGTCCGGCGACCAGGCCGGCGACATCAGCGGCTCAGGCGAACGGTGCACCGTGAACTGGTTGTAACCGTCGTAATCCGCTACGCGCAGCTCATACGGGAATTTCCCCCCGTTGGTCTGCACGACGTAGGCGATACGGGTACGGAACGCGCCCTTGATGCCGGTCAGCTTCTCGAACACTTCGTCGCTGGCGGTATGGGCAGAATAACGCAACCACTGTTTGGTCACTTTATACTGGTTCTGCGCCAATACGGTGCCCGGCGAACCCGAGGTGTCCACCAACTGGTAGGAGATCAGGTAGCTGCCGTCGGCGCCAGGTTGAACCTGGCCGACAACCACGGCGTCGATGCCCAATGCAGTCCAGGCCGCCGGCGTCACTTCAGACGCGGAGGTCGGTTGCTGCGGCATGCGCGCCACGTCGATCGGGTTGAATTTGCCGCTGTTACGCAGATCCGCGCCGACAATCTTGCCGATATCTTCCGGCGGCGTGCCTGGGCCCGCCCACTTAAACGGCACCACGCCAATCGGGCGAGCAGAGTCGACCCCTTGGGTGATTTCAATGCGAACTTCCGCGTGCAGCACGGACGCCCACAGAATTAAAAAACCTAGCGCTACTCGAAATGCCTGCTTCATCTCATCTCCCTTATCCAGGCGGGATGCCTGCGATAAATTAGCAGAATTTTAACAAACCAACTTACGTAAAACTACATAATCCCTGTTGGTTACCTTAGTACATCCCTGTGATCTTACTCAGCTCAAACAACCATTATTAAGGTTTGAATTCAAGGGTAGCATTCTTAACATGCTGATAAACGGCATCGCTCGGCGGCTTCGGTATATGCGCCAACTTGGCGGCAGATACCGCGGCCTGGCACAATGCCGGATCGCCTCCCGCCGGTTGTACACTTATCAGCAGGCCGTCCGGCGCCAGCTTGATACGCAGGTCACAGGTTTTTCCGGCGAACGAACTGGCTTCATAGAACTTGCTTTCAATCGCGTTTTTAACCTGCCCAATATAACCATTGATATCCGCCCCGCTGGCGCCTGCCGCCTTGGCATTGCCCTGCCCGGCCGGTTTACCATCACCTTTCGATTTGGCACCGCCGCCCTTCGGCGCGTTCTTGCCGTCCGCCAGGCCGCCAAACAGATCGCTAACTTCATCCGATTGTTTCGCAGCCTCAGCGGCGGCCTTCTTCTTGGCGTCCGCAGCGGCTTTCTTGGCTGCCGCAGCTTTCTCAGCGGCGGCCGCTTTCTTCTCTGCCTCAGCGGCAGCCTTCTTCTCGGCTTCCGCTGCGGCTTTTTTCTCGGCTTCAGCGGCCGCTTTCTTCTCCGCGGCCTCTGCGGCTTTTTGCTCTGCGGCGGCAGCTGCGGCTTTCTTCGCCTCTTCCGCCTGTTTCTTGGCGGCGGCAGCGGCGGCCGCTTCTTTCTTGGCTTCCGCTTCGGCTTTCTTCTGCGCGTCCGCCTGTGCCTTGGCGACCTTTTCCGCTTCGGCCTTCGCCTTGGCGGCGGCGGCTTCGGCGACCTTCTGTTGCTCTTTGGCCTTGGCTGCGGCGGCTTCCGCCGCTTTTTGCTGCTCGGCGGCCTGTTTCTGCTGCTCCGCTGCCTTCTGCTGTTGCTCAGCCTGCGCCTTGGCGTCCTGCGCAGCTTTCTCCTGCGCCGCCAAACGCTCTTTCTCCAGCTCCTTCAGGCGCTGCTGCTGCTCCGCCTGCTTCTGCTGAAGCTCTTCGGCCTGTTGCTCCGCCTTTTTCTGGCGCTGCTTCTCGGCACGCTGCGCATCGTTGCTCTGCTGCTGCTGGCGGTTGTATTGCTCCACCACCGCGCCAGGATCGACCATCACTGCGCCCACCACGGTGCCATCACCGCCACCGCCGGCGCCCATGTCGACCTTTTCCTGCAGCGATCCCCAAATCAGCAGGGCAATCAATATGAAGTGCAGAACGACCGAAACAATAACGGCGCGGTTCAGCTTATCGTTTTGCTCAGTTGCCTTTACCAAAATAGATTCCCAAAAACTGGTGTTGCTTATACGGGGTTCCTGGGCCGCAGCGCAGGAACCGGGTTGCCGTTCGCCTTACGGTCAGATCGGCTGGGTCATCAGCCCCACGGAAGCCACGCCCGCCTGATGGAGAATATTCAATGCCTTGATAATCTCATCGTAAGGGACTTCCTTCGCACCGCCGATCAAAAAGACCGTTTTCGGGTTAGCCGCCAAACGCGACTTGGCTTCGGCCGCGACTTGCTCAGGCGGCAGCAGCTCCATACGGTTGTGATCCACCACCAGGGTGTATTGACCTACGCCGGAAACCTCAAGGATCACCGGCGGATTGTCATCGCTGGACACCGTTTTGGAATCGGTGGCGTCCGGCAGGTCAACCTCCACGCTCTGCGTGATGATTGGCGCGGTTGCCATAAAGATCAGCAGCAGCACCAGCAACACGTCGAGCAGCGGAACAATGTTAATTTCGGACTTCAGCTCGCGCCGACTACGTCCACGTACTCTCGCCATGCTACCTCCTACTTATTTGCTGTCGCTGGAGAAGGCCTGACGATGCAGAATAGCGGTGAACTCTTCCATAAAGTTGTCGTAATTCTGCTCAAGCTTGTTGACGCGCTGGTTGAGACGGTTGTAGGCCATTACCGCCGGGATAGCGGCGAACAGACCGATCGCGGTGGCGATCAGCGCTTCGGCGATACCCGGCGCTACCATCTGCAGCGTGGCTTGTTTCACCGCGCCCAGCGCGATAAAGGCGTGCATGATCCCCCACACGGTGCCGAACAGGCCGATGTACGGGCTGATCGAACCGACGGTGCCGAGGAATGGAATATGGGTTTCCAGCGTTTCCAGCTCGCGGTTCATCGAAATGCGCATCGCGCGCGACGCCCCTTCGATCACCGACTCCGGCGCATGGTTGTTGGCGCGGTGCAGGCGGGCGAACTCTTTGAAGCCGGAATGGAAGATCTGCTCGGAACCGGTCAGGCTATCGCGACGCGCCTGACTTTCCTGGTACAGACGGGAAAGCTCGATACCGGACCAGAATTTGTCTTCAAAGGCTTCGGCGTCACGCGTCGCCGCATTGAGGATGCGGGTGCGCTGAATGATGATCGCCCAAGAGGCTACCGAGAAGCATATCAAAATCAACATGATAAGCTTAACCAGCAGGCTCGCCTTCAAGAATAAATCTAGGATGTTCATGTCAGTCACTGCTTAAACTCCGCGACAATAGACTTAGGAAGCGCTCTTGGCTTCATTTGGTGTGGATCAATACAGGCAATCAGGACATCTGCCTGGCTCAGTAGGGCCCCGTCAGAATTGACAATGCGTTGAGCAAACGTGAGAGAAGCCCCGCGCAGACAGGTGATTTCACTCTGGACTTCCAGTTGCTCGTCGAGACGAGCCGGAGCCAGATAATCCACCGTCATGCGCCGGACGACAAAAGCGACTTGTTCACTGAGCAGCTGCTGTTGATGAAAGTTGTGCTGACGCAGCATCTCTGTGCGCGCTCTTTCAAAAAAGGCGACGTAGCGGGCGTGATAGACCACACCACTGGCATCGGTATCCTCGTAGTAAACGCGAACCGGCCATCGAAACAACGTATTACTCACTCTACTTCCCAGCAATGCAATTTAACGCTGCTACTATACGCAAGACGGATCGGGTTGGGAATGGGTTACAAGATGGGAATGAAAATAATTATGGGCCGTGAGGGCCCATAACAAGGGGACATCGGGGAGATTATAAAGAAACGTAAAGTAATCCTGCGAACAAGATCACAATGGCGGGAAGCGGCGCGAAAAAAGCGCGCCAGACGCTGCGCTGCGGGCGGAATCCGAAACCGTGGATCACCCCGGAGCACACCGCCCAAATCAGCAACAGCCCTTCCCAAATCTCCAGCGAGCTGGTTTTGGCGGCGAAACGCGTCGGATCCCAGAACACGCACCCCGCCAAAATCAACGCCAGCACCAGGGAAAGGGCCCGGATCGGGCCCTTGTCGGTGACAGCGTACAGCTTGTCAATCACGGACGAGCTCATCACTTACCGTCTTGCTGAGCTTTGGTCGCTTCGCTCTGCTCAAGCGCCAGCGCCGTGATAATGCCGAAGGCGCAGGCAAGAAGCGTTCCGAGAATCCAGGCAAAATACCACATGGTTTAGCTCCTTATCCTTAGTACAGCGAATGCTTGTTGTTTTCGATGTAGTTCTTGTCGAGGCGACCGAACATTTTGTAGTACGACCAGCTGGTGTACGCCAAAACGATAGGCACGAAGATCGCCGCCACGACGGTCATCACTTTCAGCGTCAACAGGCTCGAGGTCGCATCCCACATGGTCAGGCTGACGTTAGGCACAGTGCTCGACGGCATCACGAACGGGAACATGGTGACCCCGGCGGTGAGGATGACGCAGGCGATGGTCAACGACGAGGTGACGAACGCCAGCGCGCCCTTCTCCAGACGCGAGAACAGGATGGTGAACAACGGCAGCACTACGCCCAGTGCAGGCAAGGCCCACAGCAGCGGATACTTGTTGAAGTTGATCAGCCAAGCACCGGCCTGATGCGCCACTTCTTTACGCATCGGGTTGGATTCCGCCAGGGTGTCCAACGCCGACGTCACAACGAAGCCGTCGATGCCTTTCACCAGCCATACGCCCGCCAGCAGGAAACATACCGCCATGATCAGCGTCGCGATCTGTGCCGCAGCGCGTGAACGCAGGTGGATCTCGCCGGTGGTGCGCATTTGCAGGTAGGTCGCGCCCTGAGTGACCAGCATGGTCAGGCTGACCACGCCCGCCAACAGACCGAACGGGTTCAGCAGTTGGAAGAAGTTGCCGGTGTAGAACAGGCGCATGTACTCGTCCATGTGGAACGGCACGCCCTGCAGCAGGTTACCGAACGCCACGCCGAATACCACTGCAGGCACGAAGGAGCCGATGAAGATGCCCCAGTCCCACATGTTGCGCCAGCGGCTGCTCTCCAGCTTGGAACGGTAGTCGAAACCGACCGGGCGGAAGAACAAGGCGGCCAGCACCAGGATCATGGCGACGTAGAAGCCGGAGAAGGCCGCTGCGTAGACCATCGGCCAGGCGGCGAACAGCGCGCCGCCGGCGGTGATCAGCCACACCTGGTTACCGTCCCAGTGCGGAGCGATGGAGTTGATCATCACCCGGCGCTCGGTGTCGGTTTTGCCGATGATGCGCACCAGAATGCCGACGCCCATGTCGAAACCGTCGGTGACGGCGAAGCCGATCAGCAGAACGCCAACCAGGACCCACCAAATAAATCGCAGTACTTCATAGTCAAACATACGTGGACTCCTGTTTAGCGCGCTTCCTGCACGGCGGCAGTCGGTTGTTCAAAGTGATAGCGGCCGGTTTTCAGGCTGCTTGGACCCAGACGCGCAAACTTAAACATCAGGTACAATTCAGCCACCAGGAACAGGGTGTACAAGCCGCAGATCAGCCCCATTGAGAACAGAATGTCGCCCGCGGTCAGCGAAGAGTTGGCGACCGCCGTCGGCAGCACCTCACCAATCGCCCACGGTTGACGGCCGTATTCCGCCACGAACCAACCCGACTCGATCGCGATCCAAGGCAGCGGCAAACCGTACAGCGCCGCGCGGTGCAGCCATTTTTTCTGGCCGATGCGGCCGCGGATCACGTTCCAGAACGACAGGCCGATGATCAACAGCATGATCACGCCACAGGCCACCATGATGCGGAAGGCGAAGTACAGCGGCGCCACGCGCGGAATGGAGTCCTTGGTCGCCAGCTGGATTTGCGCTTCCGTCGCGTCGGTGACGTTCGGGGTATAGCGCTTCAGCAGCATGCCGTAGCCCAGGTCTTGCTTGGTTTTGTTGAATTCGGCACGCACCGCAGGATCGGTATTGCCGCCGCGCAGCTCTTCCAGCAGCTGGTAGGCTTTCATCCCGTTGCGGATACGCACTTCATGCTGCGCCATCAGATCTTTCAGGCCGGTGACCTGAGTGTCCGTGGAGCGGGTGGCGATCAGGCCAAGCGCATACGGGATCTGAATAGAGAAGGAGTTTTCCATCTTGTCCTGATCGGGAATGCCGAACAGGGTGAAGGAGGCCGGCGCCGGCTGAGTGTCCCATTCCGCTTCGATAGCGGCCAGTTTGGTTTTCTGCACGTCGCCCATTTCGTAGCCGGATTCATCACCCAGAACGATAACGGACAGAATGGCAGCCATACCAAAGCTGGCAGCGATGGCGAAGGAGCGCTTGGCAAAGGCGATGTCGCGGCCTTTCAGCAGATAGTAGGAACTGATACCCAGCACGAACATCGCGCCGCAGGTGTAGCCGGAAGCCACGGTGTGAACGAATTTCACCTGCGCAACCGGGTTAAGCACCAGTTCGGAGAAGCTGACCATCTCCATGCGCATGGTTTCGAAGTTGAAATCCGAAGCGATCGGGTTCTGCATCCAGCCGTTGGCGACCAGGATCCACAGCGCGGACAGGTTGGAGCCGAGAGCCACGAACCAGGTTACCGCCATGTGCTGCACCTTGCTCAGACGATCCCAGCCGAAGAAGAACAGGCCGACCAGCGTCGATTCAAGGAAGAACGCCATCAGACCTTCGATAGCCAGAGGGGCCCCGAAGATATCGCCGACGTAGTGAGAGAAATACGACCAGTTAGTCCCGAACTGGAACTCCATGGTCAAACCGGTGGCCACACCCAGAGCAAAGTTAATCGCAAATAACTTTCCCCAGAATTTGGTCATGTCTTTATAAATTTGTTTGCCAGACAGGACATATACCGTTTCCATAATTGCCAGCAAGAACGCCATACCGAGCGTTAATGGGACAAATAAGAAATGGTACATCGCCGTTAAAGCAAACTGTAAGCGCGACAGTTCGACAATATCAAACATCTTGACTCCTTGCTCCTCGCAGGAAGACTCCGACACGCGGTTATCGGCACGCTTCTTTCAAAGCTGCCAGTAACGCCCCGCAGTGAATGCCCTTAAACACAACAAATTTGATCCAGCTTCTCCGCTTTCAACCGCACACTCGGCCAATAGCCCCTCGGGCCCTCGACAAGCACGCCACTGAAAACCGACAACGGGTAACAAATGCAACAAGATCAACCATCCATAATCACAACATGGATGATACTCGCCCAATCCCACACAATAAATAGGTTTTTACGTGACGTGGGTTAGACTTTTGGTTACAGGTCAAATCTTAGCCGAAAGAGGTACTTCGGGCTAATTTGATCTGAGACAATTTAAGCCTATCCGCATCTTATTTCCATATTCATCAGCACATTTCGCATAATTTTCTTAGGGTCATGTTGCGCAATGGTTTAATTGTTTTTTAATGATATTTTTGTGTTAAATAAATGTAATTTAAAAGAGCCGCCATTGTATTATTACGCGCTTATTATGCGACATAATTAACCTTTTATTTCCAATAAGCCGTGACAGTGATAGCAGTCACAAAACAACAAATCTCTCTCCAATATTAGTCTATTTCTCGCGATGGGATCGTAAAGGTTGCGATTTTGTAGCAAAATGACCAATAATGTTAAAATTACATTGAGTGACAATAACTTATGAAAAAAATCATCTTTGCCTCTGTATTGGGACTCTCGGGAAACGTCATGGCCGCCGAAAAGGTAAATATCACCTTGCTGGGTACTTCCGATCTGCACGGCACTTTCGTGCCCTGGGACTACGCCAGCGACACGGAAAATCTGGCGGGCAGCCTGAGCCAGATAGCCACTCGGGTCAAACAGGTGCGGGCCGAGCAGCCCAACCTGATCCTGGTGGACGCCGGCGACACCATTCAGGGCAACTTCGTCGAAACCTTCAAGCATGAGGCCGTCAGCCCGATGATGCTGGGCCTCAACGCGCTCAATTATGATGTCTGGGTAATGGGTAACCACGAGTTCGACTTCGGCCTGCCGGTACTGGCTACGCCGCTCAAGCAGTTCAAAGGCGCGGCGCTGGCGGGCAATATCGTCTGGGACAACGGCAAGCCTTACCTGCCGGCCTACACCATCGTCGAACGCCAGGGCGTGAAAATTGGCATTATCGGTATGGATACGCCGATGACCGCGGAATTCGCCAAGGGCACCGATCGCATCAAAGGGCTGAACTTTACCGATCCGGTGCAGGCGGTGAAACAGGTCATCAGGCAAATCGACAGCCAGGTCGACGCGTTCGTGCTGGTGGCGCATATGGGCATCGACAACGAGAACCAGCGCCCCGGCACCGGCGTGGCCGACATCGCCAACGCCAACCCGGAGCTGGCGGCGATCGTCGCCGGCCACATGCATGTGAAGATCGATAAAGCGGTGGTTAACGGCGTCATCATCACCGAGCCGGATAAATACGGCCGCGCACTGTCGCGCATCGACCTGCAGTTTGAACGCCGCGACGGCAAATTCACGCTGATCGACAAAAACAGCTACACCTACCCGATCAAAGGGCTAGCGCCGGACAGCGCCATGCAAGCGCTCTACCAGCCGTATCATGACATTTTGCGCGCCAACGCCAACCGGGTCGTGGCGAAGCTGAGCGGCAGCGATCTGGTGCCCGCCGACGAGTTTCGCGGCATTCCTCAGGTACACGTGCAGGATACCGGCATCAGCGCGCTGTTCCAGCAGGCCGCCCGCCACTATGCGCCGCTGGCGCAGGTGATCGCCCTGCAGATCGACAACGATCGCGCCAAATTGGACGTCGGCGACATCAAGGCCAAGGATATCGCCTTTAACTACCAATACGCCGGCGGCGAGATCACCGTGTATCAGCTCAACGGCAAAGCGCTTAAACGCTACATGGAGTGGTCCGCCGGCTATTTCAATCAGCTGCAGCCGGGCGACGTCACCTACAGCTTTAACCCGGCGCGGCGATCGTCCAAATATTCCACCAACGATTTCTTCGATGGCGTCACCTATACCATCGATCTGCGCCAGCCCGCCGGTTCGCGCATCGTCGATCTGCGTCTGGCGGACGGCACGCCGGTCACCGACGACATGCCGATCCGCCTGGGCATGAACAGTTACCGCATGGGCCACCTGACGCAAAAGGGCGGCGCGCTGGAGGGGCAATCCTTCCCGGTGCTGTTCGACAGCAAAGCGCAATACGGTGAAGAAGAAGGTACCCTTCGCCACCTGGCCCTGCGCTACCTGGCGGAAGTGAAACACGGCCAGTACCAGGGCGTGACGCCGCAGCGCTGGAAGCTGGTCGGCCTGGAGGGGTACGAACCGCAGCGGGCGATCGTCAAACGGCTGCTCAATGAAGGTGTTATCCAGGTGCCGACCACCGACGATGGCCGCTACACCAACGTCGCCTCGATCAACGTCAAAGACGCGCTGTTCCGCAACGCCGACGATTACCGCACCGCCCTCACCTCGCTGGAAAAACAGCAGCAAACTACCGTGGATCCGGTACAACAGCGCCGCCTGCAGGATCGGATCGCGCTGATCAAAGCACTCAACGATTTCTGATCTTCGCCCATAAAAAAGGCCACCCAATGGGTGGCCAAACATGTCGAGATATTATTATTTCGTACTAAGATCTTAGCGCTTCAGCACCGCTTTTACCGCGTCGCCGATGTCCGCCAGGCTGCGAACGGTTTTCACGCCCGCCGCTTCCAGCGCAGCAAACTTCTCGTCCGCTGTGCCCTTCCCGCCTGCGATGATGGCGCCCGCGTGGCCCATACGCTTGCCTTTCGGCGCGGTTACGCCGGCGATGTAGCCGACAACCGGTTTGGTGACGTGTTCTTTGATGTAAGCTGCCGCTTCTTCTTCAGCGCTGCCGCCGATCTCACCGATCATCACGATCGCTTCGGTCTGCGGATCCTGTTGGAACATCTTCAGGATATCGATGAAGTTGGAGCCCGGGATCGGGTCGCCGCCGATACCCACGCAGGTGGACTGGCCCAGACCGGCATCGGTGGTTTGTTTCACCGCTTCATAGGTCAGGGTACCGGAGCGGGAAACGATGCCCACTTTGCCCGGCAGGTGGATGTGGCCAGGCATGATGCCGATTTTGCACTCGCCCGGGGTGATCACGCCAGGGCAGTTCGGCCCGATCATGCGCACGCCGGCTTCGTCCAGCTTCACTTTCACGGTCAGCATATCCAGGGTCGGGATGCCTTCGGTGATGGTGATGATCAGTTTGATGCCGGCATCGATCGCTTCCAGGATGGAGTCTTTGCAGAACGGCGCTGGAACGTAGATGACCGAGGCAGTCGCGCCGGTCGCTTCAACCGCTTCGCGCACGGTGTTGAACACCGGCAGACCCAGATGCTGAGTGCCACCTTTGCCCGGGGTGACGCCGCCAACCATTTTGGTGCCGTAAGCGATAGCTTGTTCGGAGTGGAAAGTCCCCTGGCTACCGGTGAAGCCCTGGCAAATTACTTTGGTGTTTTTATCGATTAAGATGGACATTATTTACCCTCCACTGCTGCAACAACTTGCTGAGCCGCATCAGTCAGGCTGGTCGCAGCAATGATATTCAGGCCGCTGTCCGCCAGTTTCTTGGCGCCCAGTTCGGCATTGTTCCCTTCCAGGCGCACCACGACCGGGACGTTAACGCCCACTTCGGCCACTGCGCCGATGATGCCGTCGGCGATCAGATCGCAACGTACGATACCACCGAAGATGTTAACCAGAACCGCTTTCACCTTGTCATCGGACAGGATGATTTTGAACGCTTCGGTCACGCGCTCTTTGGTCGCGCCGCCGCCAACGTCCAGGAAGTTGGCCGGTTCGCCGCCGTGCAGTTTAACGATGTCCATAGTGCCCATCGCCAGACCGGCGCCGTTAACCATGCAGCCGATGTTACCGTCGAGGGCAACGTAGTTCAGCTCCCACTGAGCCGCACGGGATTCGCGCTCGTCTTCCTGCGAAGGGTCACGCATTTCACGCAGTTCCGGCTGGCGGAACAGGGCGTTACCGTCGGCGCCCAGTTTGCCGTCCAGGCACACCAGATCGCCCTGCTTGGTGATCACCAGCGGGTTGATCTCAACCATCGCCAGATCGCGCTCCAGGAACAGCGTCGCCAGGCCCATGAAGATCTTGGCGAACTGGCTGACTTGCTTACCGGTCAGGCCCAGTTTGAAGGCCAGCTCACGGCCCTGATAAGGCTGTGGACCCGCCAGCGGATCGATGGTCATTTTGTGGATCAGTTCTGGGGTTTCTTCCGCCACCTTCTCGATTTCCACGCCGCCTTCGGTAGACGCCATGAACACCACGCGACGGGTAGAACGATCCACTACCGCGCCCAGGTACAGCTCTTTATCGATGTCGGTCGCCGCTTCTACCAGGATCTGGTGAACCGGCTGGCCCAGCGCGTCAGTCTGGTAAGTCACCAGACGCTTGCCCAACCAGGCTTCCGCGAAAGCACGGATATCTTCTTTGCTGTTGACGACTTTAACGCCGCCCGCTTTACCACGGCCGCCAGCATGAACCTGACATTTCACCACCCACGGGCCGGAGCCGATTTTGGATGCGGCTTCTTCTGCTTCACGCGGAGTGGTACAGGCGTAACCGGTTGGTGCCGGCATGCCATACCGAGCAAACAGCTGTTTTGCCTGATATTCGTGTAAATTCATGATGTTCTATCCATTCAGTTCTGAAGGTTTTTAGCCGGACCATTATTACGCGGTAAACCGCATGGTTTTCCGGCCACATAGCACAGAGTGCGGGCGCGGCACGCCGCGCCCGGCAAGGGTTACTAGACGTCCAGCAGCAGACGAGCCGGATCTTCCAGCATCTCTTTGACCGTCACCAGATAACCGACGGATTCTTTACCGTCGATCAGGCGGTGGTCATAAGACAGCGCCAGATACATCATCGGCTGGATCACCACCTGACCATTGACCGCCATTGGGCGATCTTTGATGGCGTGCATGCCCAGGATGGCGCTCTGCGGCGGGTTGATGATCGGGGTAGACATCAGGGAGCCGAATACGCCGCCGTTGGTAATGGTGAAGTTACCGCCGGTCAGCTCTTCAACGGTCAGTTTGCCGTCGCGGCCCTTAACGGCCAGCTCTTTGATTTTCTTCTCGATGTCAGCCATGCTCATGGCGTCTACATCGCGCAGTACCGGCGTCACCAGGCCGCGCGGGGTAGAAACCGCGATGCTGATGTCGAAGTAGTTGTGGTAAACCACGTCGGAACCGTCGATCGACGCGTTCACTTCCGGGAAGCGCTTCAGCGCTTCAACCACGGCCTTGATGTAGAAGGACATGAAGCCCAGACGCACGCCGTGGCGCTTCTCGAAGGCTTCGCCGTACTGCTTGCGCAGGTCCATGATCGGCTGCATGTTGATTTCGTTGAAGGTGGTCAGCATCGCGGTGCTGTTCTTCGCTTCCAGCAGACGCTCGGCAACGCGTTTGCGCAGGCGGGTCATCGGCACGCGTTTTTCGCTGCGGCCGGCCAGAACAGGCTGCGGTGCGGTTTCAGCGGCGGCGGCCGGTTTGGCAGCGGCGCCGCCTTTGGCCAGGTGCGCTTCCACGTCTTCACGCGTGATGCGGCCACCCACGCCGGTGCCTTTGATGGCGCCAGCATCGAGATCGTGTTCGGCGATCAGGCGGCGAATCGCCGGGCTGAGCGCGTCATTGCTTTCTTCTTCCAGGCTCGCGGTAGCGCGCTGTGCAGGCGTGGCTTCTTTCTCTTGGCTCTTCTCAGCGGTCGGCTTGCCGGAGCTGTCGCCCGGACGGATGCGGCCGAGCAGCTGGCGAGACAGCACGGTCGCGCCCTCTTCTTCCACGATAGCATCGAGAATACCCGCTTCACTGGCCGGCACTTCCAACACCACTTTGTCGGTTTCGATTTCAACCAGGACTTCATCACGCTGCACGCTGTCGCCCGGTTTTTTGTGCCAGGTGGCTACGGTCGCATCGGCAACCGATTCAGGAAGGTCAGGAACCAGAATATCTACGCTACTCATTTAGCTTTCCCTTAAGTTTTTTATCATCTGCTTGCCGGCCCTCGGCCGGCAAGCGAGCGAACATTAGTCAATATTCAGCGCGTCGTTCACCAGAGCCTGCTGCTGCTTCTGGTGTACGGACATATAGCCCACCGCCGGAGAGGCGGAGGCCGGACGTCCTGCGTAACGTAAAGAAGCCCCGAACGGCACCACTTCACGGAAGTTGTGTTGGCTGCAGTACCAGGCGCCCTGGTTCAGCGGCTCTTCCTGACACCAGACGAAATCATGCACGTGCGAGTATTGTTCCAGCACGGCCTGCACGGCCTGATGCGGGAACGGATACAGCTGCTCGATACGCACGATGGCCACGTCTTTCTGCTCGTTCTTGCGACGCTGTTCCAGCAGGTCGTAGTAGACCTTGCCGGAGCACAGCACGACGCGCTTGACCGCTTTCGGATCCAAGTCGTCGATCTCGCCGATCGCCGGCAGGAAGGTGCCGTTGGCCAGCTCGTCCAGCGAAGAAATCGCCAGCGGGTGACGCAGCAGCGACTTCGGCGACATCACCACCAGCGGACGGCGCATACCGCGCAGCGCCTGACGACGCAGCATATGGTAAACCTGCGCCGGCGTAGACGGGACGCACACCTGCATGTTCTGCTCTGCGCACAGCTGCAGATAGCGTTCCAGACGCGCGGAAGAGTGCTCAGGGCCCTGGCCTTCATAGCCGTGCGGCAGCAGCATCACCAGGCCGCACATACGGCCCCATTTTTGCTCGCCGGAGCTGATGAACTGGTCGATCACGACCTGCGCGCCGTTGGCGAAGTCACCGAACTGCGCTTCCCAGATGGTCAGCGTGCGCGGTTCCGCCGTGGCGTAGCCGTATTCGAACGCCAGCACCGCCTCTTCGGACAGCACGGAGTCCCAGACTTTGAATTCGCCCTGGCCGCTGTGGATGTTCGCCAGCGGAACGTAGACGGAACCGTTTTTCTGGTTGTGCACCACTGCATGACGGTGGAAGAAGGTGCCGCGGCCGGCGTCTTCACCGGAGATGCGGATCGGGATGCCTTCATCCGCCATGGTCGCGTAAGCCAGCGTTTCGGCAGCGCCCCAGTCGAACGGCTTGTTGCCCGCCGCCATCTCGGCGCGGTCAGCGTAGATTTTCGCCACGCGCGACTGCATTTCAATCGCTTCCGGCACGGTGCTGATGCGACGTGCCAGCTCTTGCAGGCGCTTCATCTCAACCTTGCTCGGGTACTCTTCGTCCCACTCGTGGTTCAGATACGGTGACCAGGTGAAGGAGTGCAGGTTCATCGGACGCCACTCTTCAACCACGCAATCGCCGCGGTCGAGCGCGTCGCGGTACAGGTTGACCATTTCCGTGGCATCTTCCAGACTGGCCACTTTCTGCTCGGTCAGCACGTCAGCGTAGATTTTGCGCGGCGTAGGGTGTTTCTTGATCTTCTGATACATCACCGGCTGGGTAGCGCTCGGCTCGTCGGCCTCGTTGTGCCCATGGCGACGGTAGCAGACCAGATCGATCATCACGTCACGCTTAAAGGTGTTACGGAAATCCAACGCCAGGCGGGTGACGAAGGCCACGGCCTCCGGATCGTCCGCGTTAACGTGGAAGATCGGCGACTGAACCATTTTGGCGATGTCGGTGCAGTATTCGGTAGAGCGCGCATCCAGCGGGTTGGAGGTGGTGAAGCCAACCTGGTTGTTGATGACGATACGCACGGTGCCGCCCACTTCGTAACCGCGAGCCTGAGACATGTTCAGGGTTTCCTGAACCACGCCCTGGCCGGTGATGGCGGCGTCGCCGTGGATGGTGATCGGCAGCACCATGTTGCTGCGCGCTTCGTCCAGACGATCGCGACGGGCACGTACCGAGCCCATGACCACCGGGCTGACGATCTCCAGGTGCGACGGGTTGAACGCCAGCGCCAGGTGAACCATGCCGCCTTCGGTTTCCACGTCGGAAGAGAAGCCCTGGTGATATTTCACGTCACCGGTGCCGAGGTGTTCTTTATGCTTACCGGCGAATTCGTCGAACAGATCGGCCGGCTTTTTGCCCAGCACGTTGATCAGCACGTTCAGACGGCCGCGGTGGGCCATGCCCAACACCACTTCGCGCGTGCCGTTCTTACCGGCGTGGCGCACCATCTCTTTCAGCATCGGCACCAACGCGTCGCCGCCTTCCAGCGAGAAGCGTTTGGCGCCCGGGAATTTGGCGCCCAGGTAGCGTTCCAGGCCTTCCGCCGCAGTCAGCTCGTTCAGGAAACGGCGTTTTTCGTCGGCGGTAAAGCTGGCGCGCCCCACCACCGATTCGATGCGCTGCTGGATCCAGCGTTTCTCTTCGGTGTTGGTGATATGCATGTACTCAGCACCGATCGACCCGCAATAGGTCTGCTTCAGCGCGGCGTACAGATCGCCCAGCTTCATGGTTTCTTTGCCGATGGCGAAAGAGCCCACGTTGAAGGTTTCCTGGAAATCGGCTTCGGTCAGGTTGTGGTAAGCGGGATCAAGGTCAGGAACTTGCTCGCGCTGCCACAGGCCGAGCGGATCGAGGTTGGCATGCTGATGCCCGCGGAAGCGGAAGGCGTTGATCAGCTGCAGTACCTTGACCTGTTTGGCGTCGGTTTCCGGATCGGTGATGGTGGTATTGTAGCGCGCGGAGTCTTTCGCCAGGCGGCGGAAGTAATCGCGCGTTTGAGAGTGAAGCTGATCGGGTTTGACACCCGCGGTTGGTAGCTGTTGAAAAATGGAACGCCAGCTATCTTCAACGGAACCCGGATCGGTTAAGAAGTCTTCATAGAGCTGTTCTATGTAAGACTGGTTCGCGCCCGCCAGATAGGAGGAATCCAGCCAGGCCTTCATTGCGCCGTTCTGCATCATGATCCCTTAAGCTTTGAAGCTTTAGTTTTCGCCGTGGTTAACATAATTACCGTGATGAATACGGTTTGCCGTAAAACGGTTCACTCGACGTACTTGCGGCCATGACGGCCCGATACGTTCTGTTATGGACCTTGCGGTCCCTTACAAGGAACCTCTAAAAACCGGCGGAAGAACCAGGCTGCATAGCGCCGCAGCCGCGGGTCAGTTTTTAGAGGTTCCCTCCCCTATGGGATGTGCGCCGGAAAAGAGCCCGGCGCAGCATCTCATTCCGTTTATGCGCCGCGTTGCAGCAGCATGGACTTGATATGCCCGATCGCACGCGTCGGGTTCAAGCCTTTAGGACATACACTGACACAATTCATAATGCTATGGCAGCGGAAAACACTAAAAGCGTCGTCCAGATCATCTAAACGTTCTTGCGTTTCCGTGTCACGGCTGTCGATCAGGAAGCGATACGCCGCCAACAGACCGGCTGGGCCAATGAACTTGTCCGGGTTCCACCAGAACGATGGGCAAGAGGTCGAGCAACAGGCGCACAGGATGCACTCGTACAGACCGTCCAGCTTGGCGCGTTGGTCCGGCGACTGCAGGTGCTCGCGCGCCGGCGGGTTCTTGCCGTCGTTCAGCAGGTATGGCTTGATCTTTTCATACTGGGTATAGAACTGGCCCATATCCACCACCAGATCGCGCACCACCGGCAGGCCCGGCAGCGGACGGATCACGATCTTGCCGTTGCCTTTGCGCAGCGACGAAATCGGGGTGATGCACGCCAGGCCGTTTTTACCGTTCATATTCAGGCCATCGGAACCGCATACGCCTTCACGGCATGAGCGACGGAACGACAGGGTCGGGTCTTTTTCTTTCAACTGGATCAACGCATCCAGCAGCATCATGTCGCGACCTTCTTCCGCTTCCAGGGTGTAATCCTGCATGTGCGGCGCGTCATCGACATCCGGGTTGTAGCGATAAATGGAAAATTCGAGTTTCATCTGTCGATCTCCGCAATTAGTAAGAACGCACTTTCGGCGGGAATGCCGGGCGCAGCTTCGGTTGCATGTTCACTTCACGACGCGTCATGCTTTCCGATTGCGGCAGATACAGCGAATGGCACAGCCAGTTGGCGTCATCGCGTTCCGGGTAGTCGAAGCGGCTGTGTGCGCCACGGCTCTCGGTACGGAAGTTGGCCGACACGGCGGTGGAATACGCGGTCTCCATCAGGTTATCCAACTCCAGGCACTCGATGCGCTGGGTGTTGAACTCGCTGGAGGTATCGTCCAGGCGTGCGTTCTTCAGACGTTCACGGATCACTTTCAGTTCTTCCAGGCCCTTGGCCATCGCATCGCCTTCACGGAATACCGAGAAGTTGTGCTGCATGCAAGACTGCAGCGCTTTGCGAATTTCGACCGGGTCTTCACCGGAACGGGTGTTGTTCCAACGGTTCAGACGGTCCAACGAGGCTTCCACGTCGGAGTCGCTGGCGTCACGGCTCACGCCCTGCTCTTCCAGCGATTCCTGCAGGTGCATGCCGGCGGAACGGCCGAACACCACCAGGTCGAGCAGCGAGTTGCCGCCCAGGCGGTTGGCGCCGTGCACCGATACGCAGGCGATTTCGCCCACGGCGAACAGCCCCGGGATCACCACGTCTTCACCCTTCTCGTTCACGGTCAGCGCCTGGCCGGTCACCTTGGTCGGAATGCCGCCCATCATATAGTGACAGGTTGGGATAACCGGGATCGGCTCTTTCACCGGATCGACATGCGCGAAAGTGCGGGACAGCTCCAGAATGCCCGGCAGACGGGATTCCAGTACCTCTTTGCCCAGGTGATCCAGCTTCAGCTTGGCGTGCGGGCCCCAAGGACCGTCGCAACCGCGGCCTTCGCGGATTTCGATCATGATCGAACGGGCAACCACGTCGCGGCCCGCCAGATCTTTGGCATTCGGCGCATAACGCTCCATGAAGCGCTCGCCGTGTTTGTTCAGCAGGTAACCGCCTTCGCCGCGGCAGCCTTCAGTCACCAGTACGCCCGCGCCAGCGATGCCGGTCGGGTGGAACTGCCACATTTCCATGTCCTGCACCGGCACGCCAGCGCGCAGCGCCATGCCGACACCGTCGCCGGTGTTGATGTGGGCGTTGGTGGTGGACTGATAAATACGGCCTGCGCCGCCGGTCGCCAGCACGGTGGCCTTGGCTTTGAAGTAAACCACTTCACCGGTTTCGATGCAGATAGCCGTGGTGCCGACCACCGCGCCGTCCTGGTTTTTCACCAGATCGAGCGCATACCACTCGGAGAAGATGGTGGTGTGATTTTTCAGGTTCTGTTGGTACAGGGTGTGCAACAGCGCGTGACCGGTACGGTCGGCTGCGGCTGCGGTACGCGCCGCCTGCTCGCCGCCGAAGTTCAGCGACTGACCGCCGAACGGACGCTGATAGATGCGGCCGTCGTCCAGACGAGAGAACGGCAGGCCCATGTGTTCCAGTTCCAGAATCGCTTCCGGGCCGGTTTTACACATATATTCGATGGCGTCCTGGTCACCGATATAGTCGGAACCTTTCACCGTGTCGTACATATGCCATTCCCAGTTGTCCTCGTGGCTGTTGCCAAGCGCGACGGTAATGCCGCCCTGTGCGGACACGGTATGGGAACGGGTCGGGAAAACTTTGGACAGCAGGGCACAGGTCGAGCCCGCTTGGGAAATTTGCAGCGCGGCACGCATGCCCGCACCGCCGGCGCCGATTACGACGGCGTCAAACTCTCTGACTGGCAGTTTCATTTAAGCACCCCACACTACGATTGTTCCGTACAGTAAATAGACCAGCAACGCGACCACGACAGCCAGCTGCAACACCAGGCGAACCGCCAGCGGCTTGACGTAGTCCGTCAGCACCTGCCACAGCCCGATCCAGGCGTGTACCAGAATCGACAGCAAGGTCAGCAGAGTGAACACTTTCGTAATGGAAGTGGCGAAGAAACCGCGCCAAATGTCATAAGTGAGTTCCGGAGCCGTGACGAAAAAGCCCAGGATATACAGGACGTACAGGGTGATGATGATCGCGGAAGCACGCAGCAGCAGCCAATCGTGCACGCCGTTGCGCCCTAATGCAGAAACGTTGTTTACCATACGAGGACTCCAGCCAGAACTGACAGCACGACGGTCAGACCGATCGCCACCTGGGCGGAACGGGTACCGGCGGCCAAACTCTCTTCGATGTAGCCAAAATCCATTAACAAGTGACGGATGCCACCGCAAATGTGATAGGCCAGCGCCGTGAGGATGCCCCAGAATATGAATTTGACGATGAAGCTATTCATGATGGCGGCCGCCTGCAGGAACCCCTCTTGGGAAGAGAGTGACAGGCCCAGCAGCCAGAGGAGGATACCCACGGCAACGAAGGTAATTACGCCAGAGACTCGGTGTAAGATAGACGCTATCGCAGTTACGGGGAACCGGATCGTTTGCAGATCCAAGTTGACAGGTCGTTGTTTTTTCACGTATTTGCCCACACAGCTCTTATTATTTTCCTTCCTCCGGGCCTGGGCGGGGATCAGACAGCGTTAAGAGCCTAAAACCCTTACACGTCACGCGCTCAAACATCAACATCCTCTGTGCTCAAACGGCGCGCATTTATAACGCTGGGTGCTCCTACTTCAGGGTAATCCGGAGACCTGGCGGCAGTATAGGAGGATCACATTCTGATTACAATTCTCATACAACCGCTTTGATAACATTTCCCCCGAACAGTGATTCAGATCACGGATTTCACAATTAGTGCAAAATTAATTATCTGATTTGACAAGAGATCAACATTTCCATTACATATAGGGGCACAAACGGTCCTATGATGCGCTATGGGTCAGCAGATACACTTCCTCCCGGGTTCGAGTTATGCAACAGTGTATTTGGCGAACCTATCCCAATAGACGTTGTTTCCCGCTCGAGTTTGCCGGCGTCAAAAGCAAATAAAGCACATAAAAACAGATTATTGGGATAGGTTCACATCTCTTCGAACAGCTCATAGGTAAGATTAACAGACTATAACGAATTACTCTGAATCGTTAACAACTGGTCACCCGTCTCGTTCGCCTGGTCAGCACTCTGTACCCTACCCGCGCACAGTTGCGCAGTCGCTCACAGAGTTAGCGTCCGCACCATTTTTTGCGGGCAACCTGCAGAGATTTAAGGTATTTCAGTTGTTAGTGGTTTTTTAAAATAAGGCGCTAAGGAGACAGTAAATGACTGATAAGAAAGCGACGCTAACCATTAACGACAGCGAAGCTCCGATCGAACTGGGCGTATTGACACCGACACTGGGCCCTGATGTCCTCGATGTCCGCGCTCTGGGTTCCAAAGGTTATTTCACATTTGATCCCGGCTTTACCTCCACCGCTTCTTGCGAATCCAAGATTACCTTCATCGACGGCGACAAAGGCGTGCTGCTGCACCGCGGCTTCCCTATCGAGCAGCTGGCGAAAGAATCTTCCTACTTGGAAGTGTGCTACATCCTGCTGTACGGCGAGACCCCAACGCCGGAAGAGTTCGAAACCTTCAAGACGACCGTAACCCGTCACACCATGATCCACGACCAGATCACCCATCTGTTCCGTGGCTTCCGTCGCGACTCGCACCCGATGGCGGTGCTGTGCGGCGTGACCGGTGCGCTGGCGGCGTTCTACCACGATGCGCTGGACGTCAACAACGAACGTCACCGCGAAATCACCGCGTTCCGCCTGCTGTCCAAAATGCCGACCGTGGCCGCGATGTGCTACAAATACTCCCTGGGCCAGCCGTTCGTTTACCCGCGCAACGATCTGTCCTATGCCGGCAACTTCCTGCACATGATGTTCGCCACCCCGTGCGAAGAGTACGTGGTGAACCCGGTGCTGGAACGCGCCATGGACCGCATCCTGATCCTGCACGCCGACCATGAGCAGAACGCCTCTACCTCGACCGTGCGCACCGCCGGCTCTTCCGGCGCCAACCCGTTCGCCTGCATCGCGGCCGGTATCGCCTCCCTGTGGGGGCCGGCACACGGCGGCGCCAACGAAGCGGCGCTGAAAATGCTGGAAGAGATCAAGACCGTCGAGCACATTCCAGAGTTCATCAAGCGCGCCAAGGACAAGAACGACTCCTTCCGCCTGATGGGCTTCGGCCACCGCGTGTACAAGAACTACGATCCGCGCGCCACCGTGATGCGCGAAACCTGTCACGAAGTGCTGAAAGAGCTGAACAAGAAGGACGACAACCTGCTGCAGGTAGCGATGGAGCTGGAACACATCGCGCTGAACGACCCGTACTTCATCGAGAAGAAACTGTACCCGAACGTCGACTTCTACTCAGGCATCATCCTGAAGGCGATGGGCATTCCTTCTTCCATGTTCACCGTGATCTTCGCCATCGCACGCACCATCGGCTGGATCGCCCACTGGAACGAAATGCACGACGAAGGCATCAAAATTGCCCGTCCGCGTCAGCTGTACACCGGCTATGCCGAGCGTGATTTCAAATCCCAGCTGAAAAACAAGTAAGCCGCCGCTTTCCTGGCTGAAACCGCACAGCGCCGCCCCTTCGGGCGGCGTTTTTTTTGGTTATTTCTGGCAGCCCGGGCACCAATAAAACGGCCGCGATGACAGCTCGGTGCGCACAATCATCGCGCCGCAGCGTTCGCAAGGCTCACCGCTGCGATGAAATACCTTGAAGCGAAACAGCGCGCCGTGATGCCGGTTGTCATCCGCCTGCCCGCGCGTCTGGTAGGAAAGGCGCGGCACTGCCAGCAACGCCTCCGCCAGACGGCGCAGCGCCTCTGGCGTCAGATCCTGCGGTTTATGCTGCGGCGCCAGTTCGGCCTGCCACAGGATTTCGGCACGCAGATAATTGCCCAATCCGGCAAGAAATGCCTGGTCGAGCAGCATGCCGCTCAGCTGCCTGCGGCGAAAACGCGGCGTCAGCAACCGCTCCGCCACGGCGTCTACCGTCAGCGACATGTCCAACACGTCAGGGCCGATGCGTTGCAAAAACGGGTGCTGTTCTATTTCCTCGCGCGGCCCGACGGTAATGTCGGAAGCGCTGTAGAGCAATATCGCGCTGCGGGCGGTTTCCAGTCGCACCCGCAGATCGCGTTTGGTCTCCGGCGTCTCTCCTGCCGCCGCCACTTTCCACACGCCATACAGCTGGTTATGGCTGTACATCGTCAGCCCATTGGAGAAATGGGTCAGCAGCGCCTTGCCGCGCGGCTCGATGGCGACGATACGCTCGCCGATCAGACGCTGGCGATAGTGTTTCAACTGAGGAAAAGCGAAATCGACGGCGGTCAACGGCTGATCGATCACCGCCGCCGCCAGTTTGTCCGCCGCCCGGCGAATCTCCGGTCCTTCCGGCATAGACCACTCCTTGCGTAGACCCGGCGCAGCCCGGTGCGCCGGGAGTGTTCTTGATTAATGCGTTGCGCCACCCACCACTTTCAGATCGTGTTCCACCTGCAAAGCGATGGAAACGGCCAGCTCCAGCGCAAACAGCACCGTCGAAGCCGCCATGCTCGGCGCACCGGGGTGGGCCGCCGCCTGTTCCGGCAGGTACGGAATATGGATAAAGCCGCCCTTCACCTCACGCTGGCCGCTCAAACGGTGCAGCAGCCCATACATCACATGGTTGCACACGTAGGTGCCGGCAGTCTGCGAAACGGCGGCCGGAATGCCAGCTTCGCGCATCGAACTGACCATCGCTTTGATCGGCAAGGTGCTGAAATAGGCCGCCGGACCGCCGGCGACGATCGGCTCGTCCACCGGCTGCTGCCCCTGATTGTCGGGAATGCGCGCATCGTCGACGTTGATCGCCACCCGTTCAATCGTGATATCGGTGCGGCCGCCGGCCTGGCCGATAGCCAGCACCATCACCGGCTGCACCTCATCGATCGCCGCATTGAGCGCCTCCAGCGCCGCGCCGAACACGCACGGCAGCTGGCGCGCCACGATGCGCGTGCCGACCAGCTCCATATCATTGAGCTGCTTCACCACTTCCCAGGAGGGGTTAAGGCGTTCGCCGCCAAACGGCTCAAAGCCGGTAATCAATACTTTTTGCATCCTTACTCCTACAGGAACATCAGGAAATACAGCAGGAACACGTTAACCAACAGCAGCAGCACGCCGGTCGGCACCTGCGCCTTGATCACCGCATTCTTGTCCGGCAACTCCAGCAGCGCCGCCGGCACAATGTTGAAGTTCGCCGCCATCGGCGTCATCAGGGTGCCGCAATAGCCGGAGAACATGCCGATCGCCGCCATCACCGCCGGGTTGCCGCCGTGTTGCAGCACCAGGATCGGAATGCCGATGCCTGCGGTGACGATCGGGAAAGCGGCGAAGGCGTTGCCCATCACCATGGTCAGCACCGCCATACCGATAGCGTAGACCGCCACGGCGATAAAGCGGTTATCGACCGCCAGATACTCCTGGGTCAAATGCGAGATCGCAGTACCAACGCCAGCGACGGTAAACAGCAGCCCCAGCGTGGCGAGGATCTGCGGCAGAATGAACGCCCAGCCGATCGAATCCAGCAGGCGCCGCGCTTCCTGCACCGGCTGCAACGCCTTCTCATGGGTCATTTTCACCGCGATCGCCAGACCGATCAGGCAGCCGACGGTCATAGAGAACAGCGTGATCAGCGTCGCGTGGTTACCGCTGCCGAATACCGCGCTCTGCAACGCCGGCACGTTGTTGAACAGCAGCACGCCGATCACCGTCACCACCGGGATCGCCAACGCGGGGATAAACAGCTTGTTGCCCAAACGCTTGGCGCTGGTCTCGCGCTCCTGCGGCGTTCGCTGATGATAGCTGCCGAGGCGCACACCGCCGAAGCCGGCGATCAGGGCCATCACCACCACCACCCCGCCAACGATGATGTGCAGCATGCGTTTCTCGTTACTGCCCTCGCCCAGTACGTCGCCCAGCAGGCGGTAAGTCCAGTCGCCGACCAGGAATACCAGGCCGTACAACCCCCAAAACAGCCCGGTGGTGATGCGGCGCGGGTTGGCGCGATCGCGGAAGGACATCACCGCCACAATCAGCAGCACCGCGCCGGCCAGCCAGTAGAGATATTGTTGCTGGAAGTTCATCGCGCCTCCCCCTTCGCCTGCAGCGCCGCCTGATTCAGCTGCGTCAGCTCGGCGCTCAGCTGTTTATCCATTCGATACAGCCGGAATGCGTGGATCAGGAAAGCGAAAATGGCGGTCGGAATGCCCCACAGCGCGATATGCAGCGGCTCGGTCTGTATGCCGCCGGACTCCAGCATAAAGTTGTGCATGAAGATGATCGCGCCGAAGGCCACGAAGATATCTTCGCCGAAGAACAGCCCGACGTTGTCGGTCGCGGCCGACATGGCGCGCAGGCGGTGGCGCGTACGCTCCGGCAGTTCGCCATAGCGGTTTTCCGTTGCCCCTTCCGCCATCGGCGCCAGCAGCGGCCGCACCATTTGCGGGTGCCCGCCCAGGCTGGTCAGCCCCATCGCCGCGGTGATCTCGCGCACGAACAGGTACACGATCAGCAAACGGCCGGCGGTGGCGCTTTTGATCTTGGCGATCCACGCCTGCGCCCGCTCCTTCAGCCCGTGGCGCTCCAGCAGGCCGATCACCGCCAGCGGCAGCAGCAGGATCAGCGGCAGGTTGCGGGTGTTGAGAAAGCCCTCGCCGAGCTTTTCCAGAATGACGTCCAGCGGCATCAGCGCCGCCAGACCGGTGATGATGCCGGCGGCGATCACCACCAGCACCGGGTTGAAACGCAATACAAATCCGACCACGATGGCGGCGATGCCGATCAGTGGCCAGAGATTCACGGCCTGTTCCATAGTCTTCCCTCGATATTTTCTAATAGTTTTTTGCTTGTGATGTTGTGTCTTGCTTTACGGCTTTATTGCTCCGCGCTGACGCGAATACCCTGTTGAACAAAACTGTCCCGCAGCTTGCGCGCATACGCCAGCGCATGCTCGCCGTCCCCGTGCAGGCAGACAGTTTCCGCCTGAACGGCGGCCCAGACGCCATCCACGCTGCGCACCCGGTGATGGCGCACCATCTCCAGCGTTTGCGCCAGCGCCTGTTCGTCATCCTCGATCAATGCCCCCGGCAAACCGCGCGGCACCAGCGTGCCGTCGGCCTGATAACCGCGATCGGCGAACACCTCCTGCCGGGTGGTCAGACCGAGTTTTTCCCCGGCGCGGATCAGCTCGCTGCCGGCCAGCCCCACCAGCCGCAGCGCCGGATCGACCGCCTGCACGGCCCGGGCGATCGCTTCCGCCAGCGCCGGTTCAACCGCCGCCTGGTTATACAGCATGCCATGCGGCTTAACATGTACCATCACTCCCCCCTCAGCGCGGGCGATGGCCGCCAGCGCCCCGAGCTGATACACCACCTGCGCGTACACCGTTTCCGGCGGCAGCTGCATGCGGGTGCGGCCGAAGTTCTCCCGATCGGGAAAACTCGGATGGGCGCCGATCGCCACGCCGTACTGCAATGCCCAGCGCACCGATTGACGCATGGTCTGCGCATCGCCGGCGTGGAAGCCGCAGGCGATGTTGGCCGAGCTCACCAATTGCAACAGCGCCTGATCGTTGGCGCAGCCTTCGCCGAGATCGGCGTTCAAATCAACGATCATGTAACCCCCAGGCAATCTGTCGAAGGAAGAGATCCTGCTCGGCTTTGGCGCGCTGCGCCTCCGTCAGTGAGCAGAGAACGAAGTGGATCGGTTCGCCGAGACGGATCTGCGCCAAGTGGTAGAGATCGGCTTCGATCACGCAGGCAATACGCGGGTAACCGCCGGTGGTTTGCGCATCGGCCATCAGCACGATCGGCTGGCCGTTATGCGGCACCTGCACCACGCCGGGCATCAGGCCATGCGACAGCATCTCGCGGTCGGTGGTGCGCTCCAGCGGCGTACCGCCGTGCAGGCGGTAGCCCATGCGGTTGCTCTGCGGGCTGAGCTGCCAGGCGGTGCGCCAAAACGTATCCTGCGCCTCTTCGCTGAATTCGGCGTACTCCGGCCCCGGCAGCGCGCGGATGCGGTTGGTGAACAGCAGCTGTTTCACGCCGCAGCGATGTTGTGGTTGAGCGGCTGATTTGCCCAGCGGCAGCCGATCGCCGTCCTTCAGGTTACGGCCTTCGTGGCCGCCAAAGGCGGCTTTCATGTCGGTGCTGCACGAGCCCAGCATTTCCGGCACGGCGATACCGCCCGAGATCGCCAGGTAGCTGCGCATGCCGCGTTTCGGCGTGCCCAGCGCCAGCCGCTGCCCCTTTTTCACCGGGTAGCGCCAGCCGGTCCACAGCGGCTTGCCGTCCAGCTGCGCGTCGCAGCCGGCGCCGGTCAGGGCAATCCAGCCAGAGCGGGTAAACTCGGCGCTGAACTGGCCGAGCGTGATCTCCAGCCCGGCGGCCTCCGGCGCGTTGCCCACCAGCAGGTTGGCGATCTTCAGCGCCGGTTGATCCAAGGCCCCGCCGGTGCTGATGCCCAGGCGGCGGAATCCCTCGCGGCCCAAATCCTGCACCGTGGTATAGATGCCGGCACGCAGAATAATCAGCATACGCCCTCCTTCTGCGGCACGAAGCGCACGCTATCGCCCGGGCGCAGCAGCGTCGGCGGCATTTCATGCGGATTGAACAACGCCAGCGGCGTGCGGCCAATCAGTTGCCAGCCGCCGGGTGTCACCAGCGGATAGATGCCGGTCTGGCCGCCGCCGATGCCGACGGAGCCGGCCGCCACCGCCAGACGCGGTTCGGCGCGGCGCGGCGTCGCCAATTTTTCCGGCATGCCGCCCAAATAGGAGAAGCCCGGCTGAAAGCCGAGGAAATAGACCACGTAGGCCGCCGCCGCGTGGCATTCCACCACCTGCCGCGGGGTCATGCCGGTATGGCGCGCCACGTCATCCAGATCGGGGCCTTGCTCCCCGCCGTAGACCACCGGAATATCCACCTGGCGCGACTCCGGCGTCAGGCGCTCTTTGCTTTCCCAACCCTGCTGCAGCAACGCAAGCATCGCTTCGGCGTCGGCCTGCGGCGTATGCAGCAACAGCGTCAGGTTGTTCATCCCCGGCACCACTTCCCGCACGTCGGGGTGGTGATTCAGCTTTTCCGCCAGCGCCCAGATGCGCTGCTGGCTCGGTAAGGTCACCGGCGGCGACAGTTCAAGCACTACCGCTCTTTCACCCAACAGGTAATAACGTGCTTGTTGCACCCTTATTCTCCTTATTATTATCGCGATGAAAAACACACCAGTTATGCGTGACGCGGCCCCGGCTGTCAATAGAACGCAACCATAAGGAAAATAAGGAAATAGCGCGATAAAAGGATTCAGCCGGCGCACAGGCCGGGCTGGATCCGGGGAAGAAAAAAATCAGGCGGGATTCGGGATATCGATAAAGGTCACATCAAAGCCGTGGTGCTGGGCCAGCCAGTCCCCCAACGCTTTCACGCCACCGCGCTCGGTCGCATGGTGACCGGCGGCGAAGAAATGCACGCCCATTTCGCGCGCGCTATGAATGGTCTGTTCAGACACTTCACCGCTGATGAACGCATCGACGCCGAAGCGCGCCGCGCTGTCGATAAAGCCCTGGCCACCGCCGGTGCACCAGGCCACCCGGCGAATGTGCTCAGGCGCGTTATCGCCGCAGTGCAGCACCGCGCGCCCCAGCCGGCTTTCGATACGCTGCTGCAGCGCCTCGCCGGTCAGCGGCTGTTCAAATTCGCCGTGTGGCACCAGCGGCTCGACGTCGCCAATCACCCGAATGCCCAGCGCCTGCGCCAGCTGCGCGTTGTTACCCAGCACCGGATGCGCGTCCAGCGGCAGGTGGTAGCCGTACAGGTTAATATCGTGAGTCAACAGCGTTTTCAGACGATTGCGCTTCATGCCGCGCACCGCCGGCGCCTCATTTTTCCAGAAATAGCCGTGGTGCACGATAATCGCGTCGGCCTGATGCGCCACCGCGGCATCCAGCAGCGCCTGACAGGCGGTGACGCCGGTCACGATGCGCTGCACGTGCGGGCGGCCTTCTACCTGCAATCCGTTAGGGGCGTAGTCCTGAAACGCCGCGGCGTTCAGTTCCGTATTGATCAGTTGTTCCAGATCGAGGTTACGCATTCTCTTCTCTCTTCATAGTCAAAATGTCTGCCGGTCGCCCTGCGCCATCAGGATGAATTTCACGCCCAGATCGTTGCCCTGCGCCAGCTGCTGCGCAATGGCGGCGCGCGTGTCTTCGCCCTGCTTCAGGCTGGGCTTGATGTGGCTGATCACCACCGGCAGACCGTTCAGCGAACCTTCACCGCCGCTGTACTGCGTCAGGTTCTTCAACTCCTTCAGCAGCCAGGCCGGCGTCAAATGGCCGTACAGATGTTTATCCTCCATCCCATTGGGGTACGAGGTTTCGATAATCATGCCTTTGAGCTTTTTCTGCTCGACAAGCGGCCCCAGCGTGCGCCAGACGGTATCGAGATCGCGTGATTGCTCCACCTTATCCGGCCCGGTATCGCCGAAGTAGGCGAAGAACTCGCTGCCGTTGGAAATCAGCAGCATCGACGACGGGTAGCGATCGTGGCTAAGCGGGTACATCACGCCGGTCAACCCGGTCAGGCCGAGGGTAAAGCGCTGCTGCGGCCGCACCGTTTGCAGCCGGTAAGTGCCCAGCCGCGAACCGTTGCCGGCGTCGGTAAAGTTCGGCCAGGCCTTCCAGTTGAAGTAGTGATTACGCAGGGTCAGCACGGTGTCCGCCTGGGCGTAAACGGTTTTTTTATTGTCCTCGGGCGAGCCGACGATCAGCCCCGCCACGTGGTCCAGATGGCCATGGCTGATAAAGTAACTGCCGATCAACTGCCGGAACACATAGCCCTGCGGCGTGTAAGGCGCGGCCAGCTCTGACGTCACCTGCGGGAAGCTGCCCTTCTCCAGCCCTTTGGCGATGCCCGGCAGCAGTGAACCGGCGTCCAGCGCCACATACTGCGGCTGATTATCGCTGCGGATCAGATAAGAGGTCAGGTTGCCGTCGCTAACGCCGCCGTCGACGCCCAGCGCCACCACGTCAAAGCCGGCTATCGCCAGCGCCGAATAGCCGCTCAGGCACAGGGCCAGCACCTTTTTCATCATTGCGTCGCTCCTTGCAGTTGCCTCAAGACTCTCCCCGTTTCGCCGCCTCGAACGCCGCCAACGTCTCCATGCGGGCTTGTTTGTGATCGACGATCGGCAGCGGGTAGTTCAGCGTGCATCGCTGCTTTTCCGCCCAGCGATGGGGATGATGGATGTCATTGTCGGGCACATCCGCCAGTTCCGGCAACCATTTACGGATAAAAGTGCCTTGTGGATCAAAACGTTCACCCTGGGTGGTCGGGTTGAAGATGCGGAAATACGGCGCGGCGTCGGTGCCGGTGGACGCCGCCCACTGCCAGCCGCCGTTATTGGCCGCCAGATCCCCGTCCAGCAGTTGCGACATGAAATAGCGCTCCCCGGCGCGCCAGTCGATCAGCAGATCTTTCACCAGAAAACTGGCGCTGATCATGCGCAGCCGGTTGTGCATCCAGCCGGTGGCATTCAGTTGGCGCATGGCGGCATCGACGATCGGATAGCCGGTTTCGCCCCGCTGCCAGGCCTGCAGCTTCGCCGCGTCATCGCACCAGCGCACCTTGTCCGTCCAGGCGATAAATGGCCGATAGCGGCACAACGCGGGATAAGCCACCAGCAGATGACGGTAGAACTCGCGCCAAATCAGCTCGTTCAGCCAGGCGAAAGCGCCGCTCTCGCGATCTTCCAGCAGCTGCGGGCATTCGGCGCGCAGGCGGTTGAAGCACTGGCGCGGCGACAGCGCACCGATCGCCAGATAGGGCGACAGGCTGCTGGTGCCGGCGATGGCGGGCAGATCGCGCTGCCGAAGGTAATCCTGCACCTGCTCACGACAAAAGGTGCGCAGCCGCTGCAGCGCGGCCTCCTCGCCGGCGGGATAGTCATCCCCAATTTCCGCCGCGGGATAATCGAACGCCGCCGGCGCCTCAGGCGCAGGCAACGCGCCATCGGCACGGATCTTCGGCGCCGGCAGGCAGCTCACGTCGGACTCGGTCAGGCGCTGAATAAAGGCGTTGCGAAACGGCGTATAAACCTTGTACATCTCGCCGCCGCCGGTTAGCACGCTGCCCGGCGGCAACAGCAGGCTGTCATCAAAACCGTGGCACGTTACCCGGTCGCTCAATCGCTGTTCCAACTGCTCATCGCGGCGCCGTTCATTCAGTTCATACTGGCGGTTGTAAAACAGCGCATCTACCTGCTCTCGCTCGCAATAGTCCGCCAGCCAGTCGATCGACGCGGCAAAGTCCGCACAGGCATGGCAATGCAGCACAATGCCCTTTTGCGCCAGCGCCTGTTGCACCGCCTGCAGGCTGGCGTGGATCAGCGCCGCCTGCCGCGGCGCCATCTCATGTTGCCGCCACTGCTCCGGTGTGGCGATAAACACCGCCAGCACCCGGGCTTTCGGATCGCTGCAGGCGGCGTGCAGGGCTTTGTTGTCGGTGATACGCAGATCGTTACGCAACCAGACCAGATGCGTGGTCATAAAACTCCTTGTCAATCAATGGCCGTAACGCAAACGCAGCGCCTCCGGGTAAGGTTCGAAATAGCGTTGTTCCGCCAGATAGCGATCGGGGTATTCCGCCATGTAATGCTTGAGCAGCGCGATCGGCGCCAGCAGCGGCTGCATGCCCTGCCGGTAGCGATCGATCAGGTGCGCCAGCTCCTGGCGCTGCGCCGCGCTAAGCTGACGACGGAAGTAGCCCTGCACGTGCATTAACACGTTGGTGTGGTTGCGCCGCGTCGCTTTGTGCGCCAACAGCGCCATCAGGCGGCTGCGGTATTCCACGGCGAAGGCCTCCAGCGAGTCCCAGCGGTGAATATCGGCGACGAAGCGCCCCAGCTCGCGGTACGCCGGCTGCGAATGCGCCAGCAGCGACAGCTTGTAGCGGCTGTGAAACGCGATCAGCCCGCCGCGGGTCAGCCCCTGACGCCACAGCATGTTCAACTCATACAGCGCGTACACTCGCTCGATAAAGTTTTCCCGCAGCGCCGCATCCTGCAATCGTCCATCTTCTTCCACCGGCAGCCACGGCATCTGACGCAGCAGCTCGGCGGTAAACAGCCCAACGCCGTTTTTACGCGAGTCCTTGCCGTTCTCGCTGTAGACCCGCACCCGTTCCAGGCCGCAGCTCGGCGACTTGGCGCAGACGATATAGCCGCACAGGTGCTGCAACGCGGCCACGCGCTGCGCTGAGAAACTGCGCATCTCCTCGGTCAGATCCACGCCGGCGTCGTTGCTGTAGCGCATCGCCGGCCACGGCTGCGCCTGTTTCACCAGGCGCAGCGCCGGGCGCGGCGTGGGCAGGCCGATCGCCATTTCCGGGCAAACGGGCTCAAAGCGCACATAGGGCGCCAACTGTTCCACCGCAAAAGCCAGCCGCTTGTGGCCACCGTCGAAACGCACCGCGTCGCCCAGTAAACAGGCGCTGATGCCGATAGGGATCTTGTCGCTCATACCGCTCTCCCATGTTGTTGACCGATGAGGAAAGTGTAGAAGAATGGCTTGCCAAATACGACCTTGCGCTTGATAGGGGTGGCCAGAGGCATAAAAAAACCCCCGCCACAGGGCGAGGGTTTTTTCGTGAATCGGCAGCGACTCAGTAGAAATCGCAGGACGCCAGTTCCGCCTGCTGCAGCCAGACCGGCTTATCGCTGGTTTTTGACCAGACGCGGTGCAGGTAGCTGTAAAAACGCCCGCGATCGCTGCGGAACAGCATCACCGGCAGGGCCAAAATGCCCGCGATAACCACTGCGCTGCGGCGCAGGAGAATCCGATGCAGTGAATAAGCGTGATAGGTCGTAGACATGCGAACCTCCTTAAAAACGCCTGCCGTTGATTTGTCAGGGAAAACGGCGTGGGCGTATCAAATGAACAATCGGTAATTTGGTAACTGAGCAAAATTTTAGCGCACTTGATGAAAGTTTACTACTCATCCGACCACTAAATCGCACAAAAAATCGCTAATCACCGCAGCGATTCGTAATTTTGTTACAGTCAGGTTAATTTTTAACTAATCATGGGTTACATTGTGGTTATTATCCGGTTCCTGCTTCCACACCCTGCCCTTGCTTATTCACTCATCAGGCGCAATCTCGCCGCCAACCTGCTGCTTGAAATGCTCAATTTCCGCTGAAATTTCAGCCATTTTTATACTTTTTTTACACCCGCCCGCGCGATTTTTTCATCTTCTTTCTACCCCGCTCCCTACACTGCCTCTATCAAAAACAACACCTCTGGAGGTGTCCCGTGAGTTTCAGCGTTATTGGTGGTGCGCTGTTGGTCCTGCTGCTGTTGGCCTATCTGGTCTACGCCCTGTTTAACGCGGAGGATTTCTGATGGCGGCTTCAGCCTTTTTACTGATCGCCAGTTTCCTGCTGGTGCTTCTGCTGCTGGCCCGGCCGCTGGGCGGCTTTATGGCGCGCCTGATCGAAGGTGAGCCGCTGCCTGCGCTGCGCGGGGTGGAAGCCGGCGTCTGGCGCGCCTGCGGCATCCGCGCCACCGAGATGAACTGGTGGCAGTACGCGCTGGCGATCCTGGCGTTCAACCTGCTCGGCCTGGCGTTGCTGTTCGCCCTGCTGATGACGCAGGGCTCGCTGCCGCTCAACCCGCAAGGCTTCCCGGGCCTCTCCTGGGATCTGGCACTCAACACCGCCGTCAGCTTCGTCACCAACACCAACTGGCAGGCCTACAGCGGTGAAAGCGCTCTCAGCTATTTCAGCCAGATGGCCGGGCTGGCGGTGCAGAACTTCGTCTCCGCCTCCACCGGCATCGCCGTGGCCTTTGCGCTGATCCGCGCCTTTACCCGCCGCGCCGGCAAGACCGTCGGCAACGCCTGGGCCGATCTGTTCCGCATCACGCTGTATGTGCTGCTGCCGATCGCGCTGCTGATCGCCCTGTTCTTCGTCAGCCAGGGCACGCTGCAAAACTTCCTGCCTTACCTGCACGTCACCACGCTCGAAGGTGCGCAGCAGACGCTGCCGATGGGGCCAGTGGCCTCGCAGGAAGCGATCAAGATGCTCGGCACCAACGGCGGCGGCTTCTTCGGCGCCAACTCGGCGCACCCGTTCGAGAACCCAACCGTGCTGACCAACTTCGTGCAGATGCTGGCCATCTTCCTGATCCCCTGCGCGCTGTGCTTCTCCTTCGGCCAGTTGGCCGGTGAAAACCGTCAGGGCCACGCGCTGATCTGGGCGATGGCGCTGATCTTCGTGGTGGCGGTGGTGGTGGTGATGGTCGCCGAGCTGGCGGGCAACCCGCACCTGAGCGCGCTGGGCGCCGACAGCAACATCAATATGGAAGGCAAAGAGTCGCGCTTTGGCATTCTCGCCACCAGCCTGTTCTCGGTGGTGACCACCGCCGCGTCCTGCGGGGCGGTCAACGCCATGCACGACTCCTTCACCGCGCTGGGCGGCATGGTACCGATGTGGCTGATGCAGATCGGTGAAGTGGTGTTCGGCGGCGTCGGCTCCGGCCTGTACGGCATGCTGCTGTTCGTACTGCTGACGGTATTTATCGCCGGCCTGATGATCGGCCGCACCCCGGAATATCTGGGCAAGAAAATCGACGTTTACGACATGAAGATGACCGCGCTGGCGATCCTGGTCACGCCGACGCTGGTGTTGCTGGGCAGCGCGCTGGCCATCGGCACCGACGCGGGCCGCGCCGGCATCCTCAACCCGGGCGCTCACGGCTTCAGCGAAGTGCTGTACGCCCTGTCCTCCGCCGCCAACAACAACGGCAGCGCCTTCGCCGGGTTGAGCGTCAATACGCCGTTTTACAACCTGCTGCTGGCCTTCGCCATGTTCGTCGGCCGCTTCGGGGTGATCCTGCCGGTGCTGGCGATCGCCGGTTCGCTGAGCGCCAAACAACGCCAGCCGGCGGGCAACGGCACCCTGCCGACCTATGGGCCGCTGTTTATCGGTCTGCTGATCGGCACCGTATTGCTGGTGGGTGCACTGACCTTCGTGCCGGCGCTGGCGCTAGGCCCGGTGGCCGAGCATTTGCAGCTTTGGTTGGCAAACTAACCGACGTCACAGAGAGAGAATAAGAGATGACTCGCAAACAACGCGCGCTGTTTGAACCGGCTCTGGTGCGCACCGCGCTGATCGATGCGGTGAAAAAACTGGATCCTCGCGTTCAATGGCGCAACCCGGTGATGTTCGTGGTGTATATCGGCAGCCTGCTGACCACCGCCATCTGGCTGGCGATCCTCGCCGGCCAAACCGACGGTGCCGCCGCCTTTACCGGCAGCGTCGCCCTGTGGTTGTGGTTCACCGTGCTGTTCGCCAACTTCGCCGAGGCGCTGGCCGAAGGCCGCAGCAAGGCCCAGGCGGAAAGCCTGAAAGGCACCAAGAAAACCAGCTGGGCGAAAAAGCTGGCCGGCCCGCGCCGCGACGGCGCCACGGAGAAAGTGGCCGCCGAAAGCCTGCGCAAAGGCGATATCGTACTGGTGGAAGCCGGCGATACCGTCCCGTGCGACGGCGAAGTGCTGGAAGGCGGCGCCTCGGTAGATGAAAGCGCCATCACCGGCGAATCCGCCCCGGTGATCCGCGAATCCGGCGGGGACTTCTCCTCGGTCACCGGCGGCACCCGCGTGCTGTCCGACTGGCTGGTGGTACAGTGCAGCGTCAACCCGGGGGAAACCTTCCTCGATCGCATGATCGCCATGGTGGAAGGCGCCAAGCGCCGCAAAACGCCGAACGAGATCGCGCTGACTATTCTGCTGGTGGCGCTGACCATCGTGTTCGTCCTGGCCACCGCCACCCTGTTCCCGTTCTCGCAATACAGCGTGGAAGCGGCCGGCAGCGGCAGCGTGGTCACCATCACCGTGCTGGTCGCCTTGCTGGTTTGCCTGATCCCCACCACCATCGGTGGCCTGCTGTCCGCCATCGGCGTGGCCGGGATGAGCCGCATGCTCGGCGCCAACGTGATCGCCACCAGCGGCCGCGCGGTGGAAGCCGCCGGCGACGTGGACGTGCTTCTGCTGGATAAAACCGGCACCATCACGCTGGGCAACCGCCAGGCTTCAGAGTTCCTGCCGGCGCCGGGCGTGAAAGAGCAAGAGCTGGCGGACGCCGCGCAGCTGGCCTCGCTGGCGGACGAAACGCCGGAAGGCCGCAGCATCGTGGTGCTGGCCAAACAGCGCTTCAACCTGCGCGAACGCGATCTGCAGGCGCTGAACGCCACCTTCGTGCCCTTCTCCGCCCAGACCCGCATGAGCGGCGTCAACGTGCAGGAGCGCATGATCCGTAAAGGCGCAGTGGATGCCATTCGCCGTCACGTCGAAACCAATCAGGGGCACTTCCCGCGGGCGGTGGACGATCTGGTGGAAAGCGTGGCGCGCACCGGCGGCACGCCGCTGGTGGTGGCGGAAGGCGCCCGAGTGCTGGGCGTGGTGGCGCTGAAGGATATCGTCAAGGGCGGCATCAAGGAACGCTTCAATGAGCTGCGCAAGATGGGCATCAAAACGGTGATGATCACCGGCGATAACCCGCTGACCGCGGCGGCGATCGCCGCCGAAGCCGGGGTGGACGACTTCCTGTCGGAAGCCACGCCGGAAGCCAAGCTGGCGCTGATCCGCCAGTATCAGGCGGAAGGCCGTCTGGTGGCGATGACCGGCGACGGCACCAACGACGCCCCGGCGCTGGCGCAGGCCGATGTGGCGGTGGCGATGAACTCCGGCACCCAGGCCGCCAAAGAGGCGGGCAACATGGTCGATCTGGATTCCAACCCGACCAAGCTGATCGAAGTGGTACACATCGGCAAACAGATGCTGATGACGCGCGGCTCGCTGACCACCTTCAGCATCGCCAACGACGTGGCCAAATACTTCGCCATTATTCCGGCGGCGTTCGCGGCCACCTATCCGCAGCTGAACGCGCTGAACGTGATGCACCTGCACTCCCCTGCCTCCGCCATCATGTCGGCGGTGATCTTCAACGCCCTGGTGATCGTGTTCCTGATCCCGCTGGCGTTGAAAGGGGTGAGTTACAAACCGATGAGCGCCGCGGCCCTGCTGCGCCGCAACCTGTGGCTGTACGGGGTCGGCGGTCTGCTGGTGCCGTTCGTCGGCATCAAACTGATCGACCTGATCCTGGTCGCGCTGCACGTCGCCGGTTAACCATTGAGGGAAATGAACATGACGTATTTACGACCTGCGCTGGTGATGCTGATCCTGCTGACGTTGATCACCGGCATCGCCTATCCGCTGCTGACCACCGGGCTGGCGCAGCTGCTGTTTTCTGGGGCGGCCAACGGTTCGCTGCTGTACCAGGGCGACAAGGCGGTCGGCTCCGCACTGATCGGCCAGAACTTCACGCGCGCCGACTATTTCTGGGGCCGCCCATCGGCCACCGGCGATTCGGCCTATAATTCGCTGGCCTCCGCCGGCAGCAACCTGGCGGCCACCAACCCGGCGCTGGATAAGGCTATCGCCGAGCGCGCAGCGCAGCTGCGCCAGGCCAATCCTGCGATGAGCGGCCCGATCCCGGTCGATCTGCTGACCGCCTCCGGCAGTGGGTTGGATCCGCAGATCTCGATCGCCGCGGCGCGGTATCAGCTGGCGCGGGTCGCGGCGGCGCGTCATTTGCCGCCGGAACAGGTCGCCAAACTGATCGAAGACAACACCGATCGGGCCACGCCCAACTTCATGGGCGAATCGGTGGTCAACGTGCTGAAGCTGAACCTGGCGCTGGATGCGTTGAAGTAACGCGCCGTATTCAGCATAGTGATAGGGTTCGGCATGCCGAACCCCTTTTTTGCTTGGTAACACAAGGAATTGTCATGGTCGAAGAAGAACAGCAGCGTCCCGATCCCGACAGCCTGCTGGCGCTGGCCAATGAAAAACCGCGCGGCCGGTTGAAGGTATTCTTCGGCGCCTGCGCCGGCGTCGGCAAGACCTACGCCATGCTGCAGGAGGCCCAGCGCTTGCGCGCTCAGGGGCTGGACGTGTTGGTCGGCGTGGTGGAAACCCACGGCCGCAGCGAGACCGCCGCCCTGCTCGACGGCCTGGCGCTGCTGCCGCAAAAGCGCATCCAGCATCGCGGGCGACTGGTGCATGAATTCGACCTCGACGCCGCGTTGGCGCGCCACCCGGCGCTGATCCTGATGGACGAACTGGCGCACAGCAACGCCCACGGTTCGCGCCACCCCAAACGCTGGCAGGATGTGGAAGAGCTGCTGGACGCCGGCATCGACGTGCTGACGACCGTCAACGTGCAACATTTGGAAAGTCTGAACGACGTGGTGGGCGGCGTGACCGGCGTGCGGGTGCGCGAAACGGTGCCCGACCACGTGTTTGACGAGGCCAGCGAAGTGGTGCTGGTCGATCTGCCGCCGGACGATCTGCGCCGACGGCTGCACGAAGGCAAAGTGTATATTCCCGGCCAAGCCGAGCGCGCCATCGAGCACTTCTTCCGCAAAGGTAACCTGATCGCCCTGCGCGAGCTGGCGCTGCGCCGCACCGCCGATCGGGTCGATGACCAGATGCGCGAATTTCGTGACACCCAGGGGCGCGAGAAAGTGTGGCACACCCGCGACAGCATTCTGCTGTGCGTCGGCCACAACAGCGGCAACGAAAAGCTGGTGCGCATCGCCGCCCGGCTGGCGGCGCGGCTTGGCTGCCACTGGCATGCGGTCTACGTGGAAACCCCCAAGCTGCACCGGCTGCCGGAAAACCAGCGCCGCGCCATTCTGCGCGCGCTGCGGCTGGCGCAGGAACTGGGTGCCGAAACCGCTACCCTGGCCGATCCGTCCGAAGAGCGTGCGGTGCTGCGCTACGCCCGCGAACATAACCTCGGCAAAATCATCATCGGCCGCCGCAGCGAGCAGCGCTGGAAGCTGCGCGGCAGCTTCGCCGATCGCCTCGGCCGGCTGGGCCCGGATCTCGATCTGGTGATCGTCGCGCTGGAGAGCGACGCCGCACAGCCGCCGCCAGGCAAGGAGCACGACGGCCGCAGCTTCAATGAGAAATGGCGCATGCAGCTGCGCGGCTGCGCGGTGGCGGTGGCGCTGTGCGCGCTGATCACCCTGCTCTCGCAGTGGCTGCTGCCGGGCTTCGATCAGGCCAACCTGGTGATGGTCTACCTGCTCGGCGTGGCGATCGTCGCACTGTTCTTCGGCCGCTGGCCATCGGTGCTGGCGGCGGTGATCAACGTCGCCAGTTTCGATCTGTTCTTCGTTCAGCCCGAATGGTCGTTCGCCGTCAGCGATATGCAGTATCTGCTGACCTTCGGCGTGATGCTCGCCGTCGGCATCATCATCGGCAACCTGACCGCCGGGGTGCGTTATCAGGCCCGGGTGGCGCGCTACCGCGAGCAGCGGGCGCGCCATCTGTACGAAATGTCGCGCGGGCTGAGCCGCGCGCTGACCGTGGCCGACATCGCCAACACCAGCCGTCATTTCCTCTCCAGCAGCTTCCAGGCGAAAACCGTGCTGCTGCTGCCGCAGGAAGGCGGCCGGCTGCAGCAAATGGTCGGCGAGGAAGGCGGGCTGCTGTCGGTAGACGAAGCCATCGCGCGCTGGAGTTTCGATAAAGGCTTGCCGGCCGGCGCCGGCACCGACACCCTGCCCGGCGTGCCTTACCAGTTGCTGCCGCTCAATACCCCCAAGCAGACCTTCGGCCTGTTGGCGATCGAGCCCAATAACCTGCGCCAGCTGATGGTGCCGGAACAGCAGCGGTTGCTGCAAACCTTCGCAGTGCTGATCGCCAGCGCGCTGGAACGACTGCACCTGGCGCGCAGCGCCGAAGAAGCCAAGCTGGACGCCGAACGCGAACAGCTGCGCAACTCGCTGCTGGCGGCGCTGTCGCACGATCTGCGCACGCCGCTGACGGTACTGTTCGGCCAGGCGGAAATCCTCACGCTGGACCTGGCGGCCGAAGGCTCCAATCACGCCACCCAGGCCAGCCAGATCCGCCAGCAGGTGCTGAGCACCACCCGGCTGGTGAACAACCTGCTGGATATGGCGCGCATCCAGTCCGGCGGTTTCAGCCTGCGCAAAGAGTGGCAGTCGCTGGAAGAGATCGTCGGCGCTTCGCTGCACATGCTGGAGCCGCTGCTCAGCCAGCATCCGATCGAGGTCGAGCTGCCGCCGGAACAGATCCTGGTCAACTGCGACGGCAGCCTGCTGGAACGGGTGTTCACCAACCTGTTGGAAAACGCCAATAAATACGCCGGCGCCGAGGCCACCATCGGCATTCGCGCCCGCACGCTGCCCGAGTGGCTGGAAGTCGAGGTCTGGGATAACGGCCCCGGCATCCCCGCCGATCAGCTGCAGCTAATTTTCGACAAGTTTTCACGCGGCAATAAAGAGTCGGCGATCCCCGGCGTCGGCTTGGGGTTAGCGATTTGTCGTGCCATTATTGAAGTGCATGACGGCCGCATCTGGGCGGAAAACGGCGCCAACGGCGGCGCCAGCTTCCGCTTCGTGCTGCCGCTGGAAAAACCGCCCGAGATCGACGGCGACGCCTTCGATCTGTAATCAACGCAGAGGAAACGTGAGCATAACGCCAACCAACATTCTGATTGTTGAAGATGAAAAAGAGATCCGCCGCTTCGTGCGCACCGCGCTGGAGAGCGAAGGCCTGCGGGTATTTGAAAGTGAAACGCTGCAGCGCGGGTTGATTGAAGCCGGCACGCGCAAACCGGATCTGATCATCCTGGATTTGGGCTTGCCGGACGGCGACGGGCTGAGCTACATCCGCGATCTGCGGCAGTGGAGCGCCATTCCGGTGATCGTGCTCTCGGCGCGCAACGCCGAAGAGGACAAGATCGCCGCGCTGGACGCCGGCGCCGACGACTACCTCAGCAAACCGTTCGGCATCGGCGAGCTGCTGGCGCGGGTGCGGGTCGCACTGCGCCGCCACTCAGCTAACCAACAGGAAAGCCCGCTGGTGAGCTTTTCGGCGATCACCGTCGATCTGGTGAATCGCCGGGTGCTGCGCAACGACGAAGATCTGCATCTGACGCCGATCGAGTTTCGCCTGCTGGCGGAGCTACTGGCCAACGCCGGCAAAGTGATCACCCAACGCCAGCTGTTGAGCCACGTCTGGGGGCCGAACTACGTGGAGCACAGCCACTATCTGCGCATCTACATGGGCCACCTGCGGCAGAAGCTCGAAGCCGATCCGGCCCGGCCCAAACACCTGCTGACCGAAACCGGCGTCGGCTATCGCTTCATGCCTTAACCCCGGTGGGCGCGGTTTGCCGCGCCTTTACGCCGCCGGGCCCTTCTTCAATCCGACCATAAATTCCTTAAACGCCTCGCGCAGCGGAGCGAACACCGGGTGTTTGCGGTTTTCGATCATCACTTCGGAGAACAGCTTCAATCCTACGGCGAAGGCCGCGCTCTGCTCGGGGCCGAAGTTCAGATCGTCACGCGCCCGAATGCGCTCGACGATCTCGAGAATATCGTCGTGGTTGGTCACCTCAAAACTCAGCGGTGCTTTCTCGACGGGGTTGCCCTGGCGATCGCTCAGGGCTTCAACGGTAATGTTAAAACGGTGGCCGGGCATCAGTTCTTCTCCTGCTGCGTGGGTTGAATATGCATTTCGCTTTCGATCGCCGCCACGGCGGTCAGCAACGCGGCGTTGATGCGCTCCACCTGCTGCGGCGTGAGATCGGCGCGCATCACGTTGCCGCGCAGCAGGCTGCGCAGACGGTTCATGGCGTCGTAGATGCCTTCCGCCAGGTTGCCGTGCCGATGATGCTCGCGGCCGGCGCCCGCCAGGCGCGCCAGAATGACGTCAACCACCTGTTGATGCTTTTGCAGCTCGCCCTCGCCCGCCACGGTGATACGGTAGCTTTTGCGGCCGTTGCCGGTGGTGAGCGGCTCAAGGAAATCCTGTTCTTCCAGCAGCGTCAGCGTGGGGTAAATCACCCCCGGGCTCGGCACGTACAGGCCGGATGACGCTTCCTCGATCGCCTTGATCAATTCGTACCCGTGGCTGGGCTTGCGCGCCACCAACGCCAGCAACACCAGGCGCAGATCGCCGTGTTCGAACAGACGATGACGCCCGCCCCGGCCACCACGCCCACCTCGGCCGTGTTCTTCGCCTTCGCCGCCGAAGTGATGGCGCCCGCCGCGATGACGGCGGCCCTCTTCGCACTCATGATGGTGGTGGTGATGCCGGTGTAAACCTAATCGATGAAACATAAGGTGATACCTCGCTTAACAGTGAACATCAATACGAGGTTGTTTAGATATATCTAAACAGCGTCGATAGCGCTAATCTAGATCGATATATCTAAATGCGCAAGCGCGTGCCGTGAAAAAGATATATCTAAATTACAGGCATAAAAAAAGCGCTGTAAAAACAGCGCTTTTTATCCATCAAGAAAAGCGATTACTTGGCGGAAGCCAGCACTTCGCTGACGATCTCGACCGCTTCGTGCTCAATCTTCTCGCGGTGTTCCGCCCCGAGGAAGCTCTCGCAGTAGATCTTGTAAGCCTCTTCAGTACCGGAAGGACGGGCCGCGAACCAGCCATTGTCAGTCATCACTTTCAAGCCGCCGATCGACGCGCCGTTGCCCGGCGCCGCGGTCAGACGTGCGGTGATCGGATCCCCGCCCAGCGTACTGGCCTTGACCATCTCCGGCGACAGTTTGGACAGCGCCGCTTTCTGCGCATGGGTTGCCGGCGCCTGGATGCGGTTGTAGCTCGGCGCGCCGAAGCGCTTGGCCAGATCGTCATAATGATGCTGCGGGTTCTCACCGGTTACCGCGGTGATTTCAGCCGCCAGCAGGCACATGATGATACCGTCTTTGTCGGTCGACCACGGCTGGCCGTTGAAGCGCAGGAACGAGGCCCCGGCGCTTTCTTCGCCGCCGAAGCCCAGGCTGCCGTCGAACAGGCCGTCCACGAACCACTTGAAGCCGACCGGCACTTCCACCAGCTTGCGCCCCAGGTCAGCCACCACGCGATCGATCATCGCGCTGGATACCAGCGTTTTACCTACCGCCACATCGGCGCCCCACTGCGGGCGATGTTGGAACAGGTAGTTGATGGCTACCGCCAGATAGTGGTTCGGGTTCATCAGGCCCTTCGGCGTGACGATGCCGTGACGGTCGTAATCCGGATCGTTGGCGAACGCCAGATCGAATTTGTCGCGCAGCGCCAGCAGGCCGGCCATCGCCGACTCGGACGAGCAGTCCATGCGGATGATGCCGTCATGGTCCAAGTGCATAAAGCGGAAGGTCTGATCGATGGAGTCGTTCACCAGCGTCAGATCCAGCTTGTAGTGTTCCGCCACCCGCTGCCAATAGGCGATGCCGGAGCCGCCGAGCGGATCCACGCCCAGCTTCAGGCCGGCGCGTTGAATGGCCGGCATGTCGACCACGTCAACCAGGCCTTCGACATAAGGCTGCACCAGATCTTTGGCATGCAGGTGGCCGCTGTTCCAGGCCTTATCCAGCGACTGACGCTGAACGCCTTTCAACTGCTGCGCCAGCAGTTCGTTGGCGCGCTTCTCGATCACCGACGTCAGGTTGGTGTCAGCCGGGCCGCCGTTCGGCGGATTGTATTTGATACCGCCATCTTCCGGCGGGTTATGGGACGGCGTAATGACGATGCCGTCGGCCTGAGCGCCGCCGCGGCGGTTGTGGCACAGAATGGCGTGCGATACCGCCGGCGTTGGCGTGAAGCCGTTGTTTTCCTGCACGATCACATCGACGCCGTTGGCGGTCAGCACTTCCAGCACGGAAATGAAGGCCGGCTCGGACAGTGCATGGGTGTCTTTGCCCACGTAGCACGGGCCGGTAGTGCCTTGCTGATAACGAACTTCGGCGATCGCCTGAGCGATGGCGAGGATGTGCGCTTCGTTGAAGCTGTGGCGCTGCGCGCTGCCGCGGTGGCCGGAGGTACCAAACTTCACCGCATGTGCGGCATTGCCGGCTTCCGGTTGCAGCACATAGTACTGCGACGTCAGCTGGGCTACGTTGATCAGATCGCTTTGGCGGGCGGGCTGCCCGGCACGTGGATTATTCGCCATCGACATATCTCCCTCATCCCTGTCGGTGACCGGGCAAATACGTCGCGCACGGCCATCATGACGGGCTGTTCGCTAAATTAGACGGTACCGCAAACTTTCTCGATCAGTTCCGCCGGGAACTGCATCGCCTGCATGATGTGTTCGATCATGCTGCGCTTGCGGCCGGTATTGGTATTGGTGATCACCCAGTAAGGGGTGCCCGGTACATGCTTCGGCTTGGTGTGCGTGCCGTTGGCCAGCAGAGTCTGCTGATCGCCGGCGAAATAGGTGCGGGTACGGCCGGTCAACGCCTCGGTAGCGGCGGCGAAACCGGCGGCATCGAGGGTGTACAGCGTGGACAGCACCAGCATGAAACGGTTGACCGCTTTGTTCTGCTCGGCGTATTCATCCGACAGCAGCAGTTCACGCACGGCGCGTACGCGATCGCGCGGACGCTGAGCCGGCACCGCTTTTTCCAGCTCGACGGACTGTGACGCACTGGCGGCAGGCAACGCGCGCACCGGTTGCCCGGCGGTGAATTTCAACATGCGGCGTAAAATATCGGACGCGCTTTCACCGATGTGTTGCGTGTGGCTGGCAATATAACGGTAAAGCTCTTCGTCGACTTCAATAGTTTTCATCTTTATCCAATACTGTTTTTTCTACTTAGAACCTGAAGCCAGATCCTGCATTCAAGCCATGGGATTATAAGGTTAAAAGCGCTGGGGCGAACACAACAATGTGCCTCCGGACGGCAAATGCAGACTAATACCTATAGCCGGCACTGCCAAGCCCGCGCCGCGAAAATTCCGCATGATTCATCGTGCGATTCAATCATGATACCCTAATCTGAATCTCTCTCAGTATGAACTTCGCCATGAAATTACATTATCAACTGCTGGCCGCCGAGTCAGACGCGCTGCCGGTGCTGCTGATCCACGGGCTGTTCGGCAATCTGGACAACCTGGGCGTGCTGGCGCGCGATCTGCATAAACAGCACAGTGTGATCAAGGTCGATCTGCGCAACCACGGCCTCTCCCCGCGCGCTGACGACATGAACTACCCCGCCATGGCGCAGGATCTGCTGGCGCTGCTCGACGAACTGCAGCTGGAAAAAGCGATCGTCATCGGCCATTCGATGGGCGGCAAAGCGGCGATGGCACTGACCGCCATCGCGCCCGAGCGCATCGCCAGGCTGATCGTCATCGACGTCGCGCCCGTGGATTACCAAACCCGCCGCCACGACGAGATCTTCGCCGCGCTGAAGGCCGTCAGCGCCGCCGGCATTACCCAGCGCCAGGCGGCTGCCCAACTGATGCGCGACTACCTGCAGGAAGAAGGCGTGATCCAGTTCCTGCTGAAGTCCTTCCATAACGGTGAATGGCGCTTCAACCTGCCGGTACTGATCGAACGCTACGCAGACATTACCGGCTGGCAGGAAGTCCCGGCCTGGCCGCATCCGACTCTGTTCATTCGCGGCGGCCTGTCGCCGTACGTGCAGGACAGCTACCGTGCGGATATCGCCCGCCAGTTCCCGCAGGCCCGCGCACACGTCGTCGCCGGCACCGGCCATTGGGTGCACGCCGAAAAACCGGAAGCGGTGCTGCGCGCCATCCACCGTTTCCTCGGCGAAGCCTGAAAAACGCACTCACCTGGCGAAAAAACGCGCTAAAGATAACGGCTTAGCGCGTTTAGCCCGCAGTTAGGCATTGTCGCCGCTCCATCTGCTGGGGTAATATGGCGCGCTATAATTTTGCCGCCGCGCCAGCGCGTTCGCGAACGCCGGTTCGGAGGTGAATTTGGGTTAGGGTTTATTGGCCCGAAGTGTGTTAACCGATGCCTCCGGAAGCGTGCGAGCGCTTTTTGATGCAAACTCCCTTGCAGTACCGCTACCTATGGCAAAAGAACAAACGGATCGCACGACGCTGGATCTGTTCGCAGATGAACGCCGTCCGGGGCGCCCGAAAACCAACCCGCTTTCCCGCGATGAACAGCTTAGAATCAATAAGCGCAATCAGTTACGGCGCGATAAAGTGCGTGGATTGCGACGCGTAGAGCTGAAAATCAACGCGGACGCGGTGGATGCCCTGAACAAACTGGCGGAACAGCGCAACATCAGCCGCAGCGAACTCATCGAGCAGATGCTGTTGGCACAACTGGCGGAAGAACAGCCGGAACATTGATCTCTTCGGCCGCACGCGCGGCGCGGCGTTAAGGACAACGCCGGATCGACCCCGCTTTTCTTCATTCTCCGGCATCGCATAAATGCGATAAAACCCCGGCGCCACTTTCTGGCATGATACGCATTTACCGGTAAGAGACTGCGCCTGTCGGCGCCCGCCCCGGAGGCGAAAGGCTCTTGCCATGGCATCATTTTAATCGGCGTCAGCGGCGGCAGTGCTGGCATCGAGTAATGCAATTACTTGAATTTAAAGGTTATACGCGATATGGCTACTGTAGGCATTTTCTTTGGCAGCGACACTGGCAATACCGAAAACATTGCCAAAATGATCCAGAAAATTCTCCAGAAACAGTTTGGCGACGACGTCTCTGAAGTGCATGACATCGCTAAAAGCAGCAAAGAAGACCTGGAAGGGTTCGATATCCTGCTGCTGGGTATCCCGACCTGGTACTACGGTGAAGCGCAGTGTGACTGGGATGATTTCTTCCCGACGCTGGAAGAAGTCGACTTCAACGGCAAACTGGTGGCGCTGTTCGGCTGCGGCGACCAGGAAGACTACGCGGAATACTTCTGTGACGCGATGGGCACCATCCGCGACATCATCGAACCGCGCGGCGCAGCCATCGTGGGCCACTGGCCGACCAAAGGCTACCACTTCGAGGCCTCCAAAGGCCTGGCGGACGACGATCACTTCATCGGTCTGGCGATCGACGAAGACCGTCAGCCGGAGCTGACCAACGAGCGCGTGGACGCTTGGGTCAAACAGATTGTCGAAGAGCTGAGCCTGGCCGATATTGTCGGCTAAACCCCGGCACTGGCGAAAGGTTGAACAAAGGCCCTGTAAAGTGCATAGTGTGCCGACAGGGCCGTCATCGGCAACAGGGATTGCTGCGATAGAAGCTACAGATTTGTAACTTCCCACCCCGTCACGGTAGACTGAGATATCGGTTTATCCCATCCATCAAGGCGTTGCATGCAAAACATGCAATAGTGCAATTATATCTTTGTTAACAACCGGCGGTTTCCATTTAGTACAACCGGTTCTATAATGAGACGCATTAACTCTTTGTGCCGACCGATGCCACAGGCGAGTACGCCTCAACTTGATTAGCATAGTAACAGGACTGAATTCGCATGACCGACAACAACATCGCATTGAAGAAGGCCGGCTTAAAAGTCACGCTTCCGCGACTCAAAATCCTGGAAGTACTGCAAAATCCGGAATGCCATCACGTCAGTGCGGAAGATTTGTACAAAAAACTGATTGATATGGGCGAAGAGATCGGGCTGGCAACGGTTTATCGCGTACTGAACCAGTTTGACGATGCGGGCATTGTGACACGTCACAATTTCGAAGGCGGCAAGTCCGTGTTCGAGCTGACCCAACAGCATCACCACGATCACCTGATTTGCCTGGACTGCGGCAAAGTGATCGAATTCAGCGACGAATCCATCGAAGTGCGCCAGCGTGATATCGCCAAGCAGCACGGTATCAAGCTCACCAACCACAGCCTGTACCTGTACGGCCACTGTGAAACCGGTGACTGCCGCGAAGACGAAACGCTGCACGACAAGAAGTAAGCCCTGACCGGCTATGAAAAACCGCCTCACACCGAGGCGGTTTTTTTATGCCCGCCGTACAACGGACAAAAAAATCCCCGGGCAAGCCGGGGGAAAATCATGTCATGAAATATCACAATTGCAGCGGCACAGCGACTCCACGTACTACTCTCACTACAACGTCCGCCCTACGCCGACACGCGTGGGCGAACGCATTCCCCCTTCGTTATACGGCCGCCGCCAGGGCAGCGGGCCGTTGCACCGGGCTTAGACCTTCTCGGCGCGGCTGTAGCGTTTGCCGTCCGGGCTGACCGAACGCACCTGCACTTCACCGGAGATCGCCGGCTTGGCCTTGGCATCATAGCGCTGCCACTGCTTGCCACCGTCGGTGGAGTACTCGATGCCCAACCCCGGCAGCGCGATATTCGCCTCCAGCTTGCCGCCCGCTACGCGTGCGCCCGGTACCGGCAGACGGTAAGCGACGCCGCCCTTGTCCAGCTTGGCCAGTTCACGCTGGCCCAGGATATTGGCAAAGCGCAGCCAGTCTTTCTCCAGCGTCTTGGTATCGACAAAGTGGGTTTCCCCGCCTTTGTATTCGCGGCCGGCGCGATAGTCCTGCTCCCAACCGGCGCGGTGCCAGGCACGTTCTGCCACCGAGAGCGCGCGTGGGAAGATCATGTATTCCATCTGCGGGTCGGTGCGCTGGGTTTCGCTCCACAGCTGAGCGGACAGCCCGTAGGCGCCCGGCCACGGCTTGTCGCTCTTGGCGTTGAAGTGGTTGCCGTCTCGGTCAACCGAGGTTTCCGCGTTCTGCGGCATGTTGTCCGGCGCGAAGCTGAACACCTTGCGTTCGTCGCTGAAGCGGGTACCCCAGTAGTAACCGCGCTCGTCCGGGTTCACCTCGTAAGGGAAGTCCATATAGACGTAGTCCGGGTTGGAGACCACCACTTCATACCCTTTGTTGGCCCAGTCGTTGACGCTATCGAAACCGCCCCAGTACAACGTGTCCCAGAAGTTGACGCCCACGCGCGAGGTGGCGAACGCCTTCGCGCTCTCGGCGTCTTTCAGGCCGTCTTGCCAGGCCTGCATTCTGTCGATGCCGTGCGCTTTCACCAACTTGCTGACCTCTTGGCCAAAGTAGCTCGGCAGGTGCTCCATGTCGGCCACCTTGCCCTCTTTGATCATCGTCTGGCAAACCTGCGACTTGGCCCACGGCTTATCTTCGTTGCTCTGATCGATGATGCCTTTGCCCGGCTCCGGTTTCGCCTTGTCGGTATAGCCGGCGCCCAGGCGAATGTTTTTCGCTTCGTCGCCGCCGAAGTGCCAGGTCTTGATCGGCTGGCCGGCCTCTTTATGCATCTGGGCGATCTCTCCGATCACCTTGTCGACAAAGCGCTGGGAAGAGTCCAGGCACGGGTTCAGGTAGCTCTGGCGGTTAAAGAACTGCACGGAGGTGGTGTTGGAGGTATCGGTCGGATCCACCAGGCGGAATTCGTTGGCCTCCTGCTCTTTCCCGGCGGCATGCAGCTTTTTATAGCGCGCTTCCATCGAGACCACCGCGGCGCGGGCGTGTGCCGGCATGTCGATCTCCGGGATCACCTCAATCTGGCGCGCCTGAGCGTATTTGATGATGTCGATATAGTCCTGACGGCTGAAGAAGCCGCTGTAGACGTCCGGCCCCTGGCCGTACTGCGGCAGCAGGCAGGTGGTTTCGCTCAGATCGTGGCAGCGCTGGCCGCCGACTTCCGTCAGCTCCGGCAAACCGGGGATCTCGATGCGCCAGCCTTCGTCATCGCTCAGGTGGAAGTGGAATTTGTTGAGCTTGTAGGCCGCCATCTGATCCAGCAGGCGCAGCACCGCATCCTTCTTATGGAAGTTGCGCGCCACGTCGAGGAAAATGCCGCGATACTGGAAGCGCGGCGCGTCGCTGGCGTCCAGCGTGGCGATCTTGCCGCTGCCGTCGCTCGGCACTAACGACAGGATCGACTGCAGCCCGTAGAACACCCCGGCCTGATCGAAGCCGATCACCCGCGCCTCTTTCTTGCCAATTTTCAGCTCATAGGCACCCGGCACCGCCATCGCGCCTTTAAATTTGCCCGGCTGGATGTCGGTTTTGATCGGGTAACCGTTGGCCTGAACCGGCACGCCCAGCAGCGCGAAGCGCTGGTTGACGACGTCCGCCGCCGGCTTAACCAGCGTGCTCAGATCCGGCGATACCCCTTTGCGCAGATCGACGTCCTGCGCGTGAACCTTCACCTGCATCGGCGTCGGCACGATCTGGCCGCGCAGCGCACCGGCAGGCAGCGTCTGCAGATCGGCATTGCTGACAAAGCGCGAAGCCGGCGTCATCAGAATGTTTTTGTCGTCCTTGGTGCGCTTCCACTGGTCGCCGGTGAACGGCGCCACAAACTGATCCAGGTTTTCGGTGTCGGTATTCGCCAGCATTTTCGGCTTAGCGTCGCCGGAGGTGGCATACCAGCGCGGCAGGAAGTCGTTTCTGAACAGCTGCCAATATTCGGCGACCACCGGGATTTCCACCGCCTTACCGGCCGGGAAGCCGCTGAATTTGGCGGTCGGCTCCAGCTTGTACAGATCGCCGGTGAGGTGAGCGATCTTGAACTGGTCGTTGTCTACCCGCAGGGTCTGGCGCGGGCTGTGGAAATAGATGACCCAGTCTTTGCCGTCGATCGCCTGGCCGTCGTTGCTGAGGGTGAACAACACCCGGTTGCAAGAGGCCCAGTCAGCGCCCAGCGCCGCGCAATCCACGCCGTTTTCGCCGGCGCGGTTATCCAGCATTTTCACGTTCAGCTTCAGCTGGCTAAGCTGATCCACCAGCTGTTGATCGGCCATGGCGCTCCCCATGCCGCCCAGGAATCCCATCGTTGCCGTCAAGGCGGCAAGCGCGCTCAGTTTGAATGCGTTCATCTTCTTATCCTTCTTAATTATTGTTATCGCGAATTTCTTGCCACAGCTTGCCGCACTTGGCGTCGTAAGCCTGACCGTTACCGCTGTGCACCGCCATAATGCAGTTCTGATAATCCATCACCCGCACCGTTTCCTGCGCGGCGAACTGCTGGTGCTGCTTCTCTTGTTTCAGCACGTTCAGCACCGCCTTACAGGGCTGCAGACGCTCCGGCGAGCCTTCGGCAGTGTTGATGCAGGCGCTGTAAGCCTGCTTCAACTTGGCGTCTTCCGGCGGCGCGGTGGGTTGCGCGCAGGCGCTCAGGGCCGCAGCGGCCGCCAACATCAGCATGATTTTTTTCATCGTTGAATTCCCTTAACTGCCCCGGCGGCGAGGCCGGGGAACGCATCAGAAGATGGTGAATGGCGCGATGACCATGAACTTGACGTCTTTCTCGTCCTGGAAGATGTTGCCGTAACCGCCGCCCCAGCTCGGGATGTTGGTGTGGTTGTCATACTGGGTGTAGTGCAGTTTGATCAGGGTGCCCTTGGCGCGCCCTTCCTGGATGGTATACATCGCGTCCAGGCTCCAGGCGCTCTCTTTCAGGCGCTGGCTCTGATCGTAGATCGGGTTGGTGCTCGGCTTGGCGTCCCAGGCGTAAACGTAGGAGCCGCCGACCGCCATGCCCGGCAGGTTCCAGTTGCTGAGGTCATACATCACGCCGGCGTACACCGCTTTCTCGCCGTTGGCGTTAAAGTCGGAGCGGTTATCCCACCACACGTCCAAACGACCGTTGGACGAAGCGTAGGTCGGGGTCATGCGCTGCAGGAAGAAGCCCTGGTTGCCTTCCGCCTTGACCATGGTGCCTTCCAAACGCCAGTTGAACTGCCCGGTGGTGTAACCGAAGGTCAGCGCCTGCAGCCAGGCCAGACCGTCGTAGATGCTGTTCGGATCGTTCTTGTCGCTGATGCGGTCTTCCGCACCGTAGAACTGGTAACTGGTGGTCAGCGGGTTGCCCAGCAGATCGAATTTGTAAGACGCCTTGGTGAAGTATTGATTCACATACCCCTGTGCCTGGCCGAAGGCAGCTTCCAGCACCAAATCGTTTTTGAAATCGTACTTGGCGCCCAGCGAGTGCAGGTAGGAGACGCGGGTTTTCTTATCGTTCTGGCGGAAGTCATCCACCTCGATATGCCACGGCGCCTTGTATTTGTCGGCCCACATGTAGGAGAAGCTCAACGCGCCGGCATCGCCGTAATCGAACTTGGCGCCGGCTTCAGCCCCCTGATAGGTGCCCGGCATAAAGCTCCAGTGCGGCGCCAGCAGGGTTTGGCCGCTCGGCTGAATGTAACCGGCACGCGCCCAGACCGGGCCGTATTTGAATTTAGCGGCAGCTTTGTACAGGCTGACGCCACCTTTGTCACCGGAATAGTCTTCGTCGTAGGTACGGTTTTTAGAGGAGAACGCGATCTCGTTCGGGTGGCCGCTGGCGCTGGATTCCGCCAGCTCGATGGCGGTAAAGGCGCCGACGTCCAGGCCGAACATGTCCCAGGCGTAGCCCGACGCGAAATCCAGGCTCAGGTTGGCGGTGGAGTGCGACAGGTTGGTGGTGTATTGGTTGTAATCCTTGCTGTCCGGATTGAGATCTTTACGGTCGCGCTCACGTTGCCAGTAATAAATGCCGCCGGTCAGCGTGGAATCATCGATAAACCCTGCGGCTTTCGCCTCAGGCGCCATGGCAAACCCTGTTCCCAACAGCGCGCCCGCGACTGCGAGCGCCAGCGTTTTACGCTGAGCACCGTGCGTACCCATAGTGAAATTCCTCTTTGACTTAACTTAAAAGTTGCAGCCGCCTGTGTTCACCACTGCCCTGCACGACTGCCAATAAAAAACCCGAACGGGTAAAAAATATTGCCGACGAGATGTTATTCCCACAGCACTAATTGCTACAGACAGACTATTTTTCGCGACGCGAATTATCAAATGAAAAATGCGGAAGATTTGTCAAAGTATGACAAGGAGCACATATCAGTGATATTTTGTTACGCCGGCAATCATGGAAGGTGTCGAATAAAAAATTCAATTAAATCAGAATAAATTGAGATACAAGGTCAACCAGAGACGATTAATGGTTTCAGCCTGACTAAATTCGTCAGGCAGACGATAAAAATTGAGAGCGCTCTCTAAATGAAATTAATTCGCATCACGAATATATAAGTGAAAATTAAGATTAATAAGGCCAATATCAGAAAACTTATGGCCTCACGCGCTGCGATTAATTAAACGCAGCCCAGATAAATGTGAGAGGAACAGATTATTCGCTAAATCGCAGGTATAAAAAAGCGCGGCCTAAGCCGCGCTGATTCATTAATTTTCGAGGCGAATAAGATTAGCCTTCGATTTTCGCCCAGGTGTCACGCAGGCCGACGGTGCGGTTAAACACCAGATGCTCGGCCGACGAGTAACGGTTGTCGGCGCAGAAGTAGCCTTCACGCTCGAACTGGTAGGCTTTCTCCGGCTGTGCGGCCGCCAGGCTCGGCTCAACGAAGCCGTGCTTGATCACCAGCGATTCCGGGTTGATGGTGGAGAGGAAGTCCTCCGCCGCGCCCGGGTTAGGCACGCTGAACAGGCGATCGTACAGGCGAATTTCCGCCGGCAGCGCGTGCGCCGCAGACACCCAGTGGATCACGCCCTTCACCTTGCGGCCGTCGGCAGGATCTTTGCTCAGCGTTTCCGCATCGTAGCTGCAGAAGATGGTGGTGATCTCGCCCGCTTCGTCCTTCTCGACGCGCTCGGCCTTGATCACGTACGCATTGCGCAGACGCACTTCTTTGCCCAGCACCAGACGCTTGTACTGCTTGTTGGCTTCCTCGCGGAAGTCGGCGCGATCGATATAGATTTCGCGGCTAAACGGCACATCGCGGCTGCCCATTTCCGGTTTGTTCGGGTGGTTAGGCATGGTGACCATTTCCACCGCATCGCCCATGTTCTCGATGACGATTTTCACCGGATCCAGCACCGCCATGGCGCGCGGGGCGTTCTCGTTCAGATCGTCACGGATGCAGGATTCCAGCGCCACCATCTCGACGTTGTTGTCTTGCTTGGTCACGCCGATGCGCAGGCAAAACTCGCGGATAGAGGCGGCGGTATAACCGCGACGGCGCAGACCGGAAACGGTCGGCATACGCGGATCGTCCCAGCCCTCAACGATCTTCTCGGCCACCAACTGGTGCAGCTTGCGCTTCGACATGATGGCGTATTCGAGGTTGAGGCGCGAAAACTCGTACTGACGCGGGTGGCAAGGAATGGTGATGTTATCCAGCACCCAGTCATACAGACGGCGGTTATCCTGGAATTCCAGAGTACACAGCGAGTGGGTGATCCCTTCCAGCGCATCGGAAATGCAGTGGGTGAAATCGTACATCGGATAGATGCACCATTTATTGCCGGTCTGGTGGTGTTCGGCGAACTTGATGCGGTACAGCACCGGATCGCGCATCACGATAAACGGCGAAGCCATATCGATCTTGGCGCGCAGGCAGGCGGCGCCTTCGGCAAACTCGCCGTTGCGCATCTTCTCGAACAGCGCCAGGTTCTCTTCCACGCTGCGATCGCGGTACGGGCTGTCTTTGCCCGGCGCGGTCAGCGTGCCGCGATATTCACGGATCTGCTCCGGCGACAGCTCATCGACGTAGGCCAGGCCCTTGGAGATCAGCTCAACCGCATACTGATGCAGCTGATCGAAATAGTCTGAGGAGTAACGAACGTTGCCGCTCCACTCAAAGCCCAGCCACTCCACGTCGTGCTTGATTGACTCCACGAACTCGATGTCTTCTTTCACCGGGTTGGTGTCATCGAAACGCAGGTTGCACTGGCCCTGATAGTCCTTGGCGATGCCGAAGTTCAGGCAGATGGACTTGGCGTGGCCGATATGCAGATAGCCGTTAGGCTCCGGCGGGAAGCGGGTATGTACCGACGTGTGTTTCCCCGACGCCAGATCTTCATCGACGATCTGACGGATAAAATTGGTTGGGCGGGCTTCAGCCTCACTCATTTCACTGTTCCTCAATGCAAAGCGCTACACATAACCGCCTATGATCCAACAAGCCACGTCTGGAAACAACCGTTTGTTTCACGAAAAATGCGGCGCGTTGCACCATCGGCGCGCAGCGCACCGCCATGGGGCGAAACGGAATAAAAAAAGCGGGAAGAGATCGCTCTCTTCCCGCCAAGTCGGGGCAAACTCCGCCATGATGCGTGACCGGCCCCGGATACTACTCAGGTAAAAACGGCCTTACTTTTGGATCTCGTACAGCTTGGTCTGACCGGCGACCACCGAGCCGCTGGCCAGCGCCGCCAGGCCGGCGTAGTCGTCAGCGTTGCTGACCACCACCGGGCTTATCATCGAGCGCGCGTTAGCGTTCAGGTAATCCAGATCCAGTTCCAGAATCGGTTGACCGGCTTTCACTTCCGCGCCCTCTTCCACCAGGCGTTTGAAGCCCTGGCCTTCCAGCGCGACGGTGTCGATCCCCATGTGTACCACGACCTCAGCGCCCTTGTCGGTTTCCAGGCAGAACGCGTGGTTGGTATTGAAGATTTTCACCACGGTGCCATCCGCCGGCGCCACCACGATCTTGTCGGTCGGGCGAATCGCCAGGCCGTCACCGACCGCCTTGCTGGCGAAAGCTTCGTCCGGCACCTGATCGAGCGCCACGACTTCACCCGTCACCGGCGCCACCAGCGTTTCAAACGCGACTTTCGGTGCGTTCGGCACCGCCTGCGGTTTGACTTCCGCGGCAGGGGCCGCCGCCGGAGCCGCCGCAGCCGCTACCGGGCCGGCCGCAATTACGTTGCGCATTGCGCTGGCAATCAGCTCGGCACGGGTGCCGACGATCACTTGTACGCTCTGCTTGTTCAGACGAATAACGCCCGACGCACCAAGGCGTTTCGCCAATGCGTCGTTCACCAGCGCAGAGTCCTTCACGTTCAAACGCAGGCGGGTGATGCAGGCGTCGATGCCGGTCAGGTTGTCGGAGCCGCCGATCGCGCCGACGTAGCGACGGGCCAGCGTGGTGGTTTCGTTCTCGTCTTTACCGGCGCTGCTGTTGACGTTGACGTCATAACCGTCGGTTTCGTCACCGGCAACCGCCAGCTCGCGGCCCGGGGTCATCAGGTTGAACTTGTTGATGGTGAAGCGGAACACCACATAGTAGATAACGAAGAACACCAGGCCCTGCGGGATCAGCATGTACCAGTGGGTCGCCAGCGGGTTACGCACCCACAGCATCATATCCACCAGGCCGGCGCTGAAACCGAAGCCTGAAATCCAATGCATGTTAGCGGCGATGAACACCGAGATACCGGTCAGTACGGCGTGGATCACGTACAGCACCGGTGCCACGAACATGAAGGAGAACTCCAGCGGTTCGGTGATGCCGGTAAAGAAGGCAGCGAATGCCCCTGCCATCATGATCCCCAGCACCTTCGCCTTATTCTCAGGACGCGCGCAGTGATAGATGGCCAGCGCCGCGCCCGGCAGACCGAACATCATGATCGGGAAGAAGCCCGCCTGATAACGGCCGGTGATGCCAACAACCGCTTTACCCGCGTCAATCGACTGCTGGCCGCCGAGGAAGTTAGGGATATCGTTGATGCCGGCCACGTCGAACCAGAACACCGAGTTCAGCGCGTGGTGCAAGCCGACCGGGATCAGCAGGCGGTTGAAGAAGGCATAGATACCCGCGCCGACGGAGCCCAATTTTTGGATGTGTTCGCCGAAGCTCACCAGAGCGCCGAACACGACCGGCCAGACGAACATCAGGATGTAAGCGACCAGGATCATCAGGAAGGAAATGAGGATCGGCACCAAACGGCGGCCGCTGAAGAACGACAGCGCCTTAGGCAACTCGACACCGCTGAAGCGGTTGTACACTTCGGCGGAGATGATACCCACCAGAATACCAACGAACTGGTTCTCAATCTTGCCGAACGCGGCAGGCACCTGATCGAGCGGGATCTTCTGAATCATCGACACGGCGGCCGGTGAACAGAGGGTCGTCAGCACCAGGAAACCGACGAAACCGGTCAGTGCGGCAGAGCCGTCCTTATCTTTGGACATGCCGTAGGCGACACCAACGGCGAACAACACCGCCATATGATCGATAATCGCAGAGCCAGACTTAATCAATAAGGCAGCGAAAGCGTTGTCGCCGCCCCAACCAACAGGGTCAATCCAGTACCCGACGCCCATCAAGATGGCGGCGGCGGGCAGCGTGGCGACCGGCACCATCAGCGCCCGTCCCACCTTTTGCAAATAACTAAGAATGTTCACCTTTTCCCCCTATGTTGTCCGCGGACGGACCCTATTAGTAGTTTATTTGGAGCTCTCACTACCTTTTTAGAAACAATGCTTGGCACGTATCACTCATGCCGAGTGTAAAAAATTTATTTTGTATCGCAAATTAAAACCTCCTTTTTTGTGATAAATATCACCAAAAAGTAGTCTTTCCCTCCCAGATTGCTGGCCATCACACAAAACTTATTTTATCATTCAAAAAATCAACCGGACGGACGATTCACGCGAGAATCATAAAGCTGGGTTACGCTTAGGACTCCCGCAGGCCCGTACAGTATAGCTTTAGTTTACTTATCCCAAGAGGTGTTAGATGAGACTTATCCCACTGAAAGATACCGCACAAGTCGGCAAATGGGCCGCGCGTCATATCGTTCAACGCATCAACGCATTCAAGCCAACCGCAGAGCGCCCGTTTGTCCTCGGCCTGCCTACCGGCGGCACGCCGCTGGAAGCCTACAAACATCTGATTGCGATGCACAAAGCAGGTGAAGTAAGCTTTAAGCATGTTGTGACTTTCAACATGGACGAGTACGTTGGCCTGCCGCAGGAACACCCGGAAAGCTACCACACCTTCATGTACCGCAACTTCTTTGACCACGTTGATATCCCTCGTGAAAATATCAACCTGCTGAACGGCAACGCCGCGGATGTCGACGCCGAGTGCCGCCAGTACGAAGAGAAGATCAAATCTTACGGCAAAATTAACCTGTTCATGGGCGGCGTGGGTATCGACGGCCATATCGCGTTCAACGAGCCGGCTTCGTCCCTGGCTTCGCGCACCCGCATCAAAACGCTGACCGAAGACACCCGCATCGCCAACTCGCGCTTCTTCGGCGGCGACGTCAGCCTGGTGCCGAAATATGCGCTGACCGTCGGTGTTGGCACGCTGCTGGATGCCGAAGAAGTGATGATCCTGGTGACCGGCCACGCCAAGGCGCAGGCGCTGGAAGCCGCTGTGGAAGGCAATATCAACCACATGTGGACCATCAGCTGCCTGCAGCTGCACGCCAAAGCGGTGGTGGTGTGCGACGAACCGGCCACCATGGAACTGAAAGTCAAAACCGTCAAATATTTCCGCGAGTTAGAAGCGGAAAGCGTGAAAAGTCTTTAATCTTTGCAGGGGGCTACGATGTTCGCTTTAACCCACGGCCGAATCTATACCGGCCACGACGTACTTGATGACCATGCAGTCATTATCGCTGATGGGCTGATCGAGAGAGTCTGCCCGGTGGCTGAATTGCCCGCCGGCATCGAAACGCGCGATCTGGGTGGCGCCATCCTGGCCCCCGGGCTTATTGACGTGCAGCTGAACGGCTGCGGCGGCGTCCAGTTCAACGATTCGCTGGAAGCAATCTCGGAAGAAACGCTGGAGATCATGCAGCGCGCCAACGAGAAATCCGGCTGCACCAGCTATCTGCCGACGCTGATCACCAGCAGCGACGAATTCATGAAGCACAGCGTCGACGTGATGCGCGCTTATCTGAAAAAGCACCAAAACCAGGCGTTGGGCCTGCACCTGGAGGGGCCGTACCTCAGCCCGGTAAAAAAAGGCACTCACAACCCGGCGTTCATTCGCAAGCCAACGCAGGACATGATCGATTACCTGTGCGCCAACGCCGACGTGATCACCAAGGTGACGCTGGCACCGGAAATGGTTGAGCCGCACGTTATTAAACAACTGACCGAGGCCGGCATCGTGGTCTCCGCCGGCCACTCGAATGCCACCTACGATCAGGCGCGCACCGGCTTCGCCGCCGGCATCAGCTTCGCCACCCACCTGTACAACGCCATGCCGTATATCACCGGCCGCGAACCGGGGCTGATGGGGGCGATATTCGATACGCCAGAGGTCTATACCGGCATCATCGCCGACGGCCATCACGTGGCCTGGGCGAGTATCCGTAACGCCAAACGCCTGAAAGGTGATAAATTGGTCTTGGTCACCGACGCGACCGCACCGGCGGGTGCAGATATTGACCAATTTATTTTCGCCGGTAAAACAATATACTATCGGGATGGGCTGTGCGTGGATGAGAACGGCACCCTGAGCGGTTCCGCGCTGACCATGATCGAAGCGGTGCAAAACAGCGTCGAGCATATCGGCATCGCGCTGGACGAAGCGCTGCGCATGGCGACGCTGTATCCGGCGCGCGCCATTGGCGTCGATCACCGTCTGGGCACCCTCGAAGCCGGCAAGGTGGCTAACCTGACCGCCTTCACCCGTGATTTCAAGATCACCAAAACGCTCGTTAACGGTAACGAGGTTTAATTCAATGAACAGCGAGTAACATTATTGATGAGCACTGGCGGACAAGCACAAATAGGGAACGTTGACTTAGTCAAACAACTTAACGGCGCAGCAGTTTACCGCCTGATCGACCAGCAGGGCCCGATCTCGCGCATTCAAATTGCCGAACTCAGCCAGCTTGCTCCCGCCAGCGTCACCAAAATTACTCGCCAGTTGCTGGAGCGCGGGCTGATCAAAGAAGTCGATCAGCAAGCCTCCACCGGCGGCCGCCGCGCGATCTCCATCGTGTCGGAAACCCGTCATTTCCATACCGTCGCGGTGCGTCTCGGCCGCCACGACGCCACCATCACCCTGTATGACATGAGCGGTAAATCGCTCAGCGAAGAACACTATCCGCTGCCGGAACGCACCCAGGAAACGCTGGAGAATGCGCTGTTCGCCGCCATCGCCCAATTCATCGAAGCGAACCAGCGCCGCCTGCGCGAACTGATCGCCATCGCGGTGATCCTGCCCGGCCTGGTGGATCCGGCGCTGGGCGTGGTGCGCTACATGCCGCACATCAGCGTCAGCAACTGGGCGCTGGTGGACAACCTGCAGCAGCGCTTCAACGTCACCAGCTTCGTCGGCCACGACATCCGCAGCCTGGCGCTGGCGGAGCACTACTTCGGCGCCACCCGCGACTGCGAAGACTCGATTCTGGTGCGCCTGCACCGCGGTACCGGCGCCGGCATCATCGTCAACGGGCAGATTTTTCTCGGTAATAACGGCAACGTCGGCGAAATCGGCCATATCCAGATCGATCCGCTGGGTGAACGCTGCCACTGCGGCAACTTCGGCTGCCTGGAAACCGTGGCCGCCAACGCGGCGATCGAACAGCGCGTGCGCCAGCTGCTGAGCCAGGGCTACCCGAGCAAATTGACGCTGGAAGACTGCGGCATCAACGCCATCTGCAAGGCCGCCAACCGTGGCGATCTGCTGGCCAGCGAAGTGATCGAACACGTCGGCCGCTATCTGGGCAAGGCAGTGGCCATCGCCATCAACCTGTTCAATCCGCAGAAGGTGGTGATCGCCGGTGAGATCACCGAAGCGGATAAGGTGCTGCTGCCGGCGATCCAGAGCTGCATCAATACCCAGGTACTGAAGGACTTCCGCAAAAATCTGCCGGTGGTGACCTCCGAACTCAATCATCGCTCGGCGATCGGCGCTTTCGCCCTGGCCAAACGCGCGATGCTCAACGGCGTGCTCTTGCAGCGATTGCTGGAAAGCTGATCCGCCGCTTCTGGCAGGTGTGTTATCGTCACCTCTTGCCTGCCGTAATCATGAGAAACAGCGACAAATGAAAATCAAAAACGTTATATGCGATATCGACGGCGTGCTGCTGCATGACAATACGCCGGTGCCCGGCGCCGATCTGTTCCTGGCGCGCATCCAGGAACAAGGCATGCCGCTGGTGGTGCTGACCAACTACCCGTCACAGACCGCGCAGGATCTGGCGAACCGCTTCGCCGCCGCCGGGCTGGAAGTGCCGGAGAGCGCGTTCTATACCTCGGCGATGGCCACCGCCGATTTCCTGCGCCGCCAGGAAGGCAAAAAGGCCTACGTGGTCGGTGAAGGCGCCCTTATCCATGAGCTGTACAAAGCCGGTTTCACCATCACCGACATCAACCCGGATTTCGTGATCGTCGGTGAAACCCGCTCTTACAACTGGGACATGATGCACAAAGCCGCCTATTTCGTGAGCAATGGGGCGCGCTTTATCGCCACCAACCCGGATAGCCACGGCCACGGCTTCTCGCCGGCCTGCGGCGCACTGTGTGCCCCCATCGAGAAGATCACCGGCCGCAAGCCGTTTTACGTCGGCAAGCCCAGCCCGTGGATCATTCGCGCCGCACTGAACAAAATGCAGGCGCACTCGGAAGAAACGGTGATCGTCGGCGACAACCTGCGTACCGACATCCTGGCGGGCTTCCAGGCGGGCCTGGAAACCGTTCTGGTACTGTCCGGTGTCTCCACGCTGAGCGACATCGAAACCATGCCGTTCCGCCCGAGCTATGTCTACCCTTCCGTCGCCGATATCACTATCTTCTGATGCGGCCATGGCGGCCGTCCGGCCGCCATTATTTCCTTCTCCCTCAGCGTCAGTTTGAATTTAATTCGTTCATGGCAGCAAAAGGTTTCAGCCTGCCTGCATTAAAAATCCTCATTATAACTTTACGCCCCGCCAATAGCTGATATTGCCGGCGAGCGGAAAACCCTTCCCCCTTATCAATGAGGCTACCATGAGCACAAATAACATTATTAATGCCGTCGCCGCCGATGATGCGGCCATTATGCCGTCTATCGCCAATAAAAAGATCCTGATGGGTTTCTGGCACAACTGGGCCGCCGGCGTCAGTGACGGCTATCAGCAAGGCCAGTTCACCAATATGAACCTGACCGACATTCCCGCCGAGTACAACGTGGTGGCCGTCGCCTTTATGAAAGGCCAGGGCATCCCGACCTTCAAACCTTACAACCTGTCCGACGCCGAGTTTCGCCGCCAGGTAGGCGTGCTGAACAGCCAGGGCCGCGCGGTGCTGATCTCCCTCGGCGGCGCAGACGCGCATATCGAGCTGAAAACCGGCGACGAAGACAAGCTGAAAGACGAGATTATTCGCCTGGTGGAAGTCTATGGCTTCGACGGCCTGGATATCGATCTGGAACAGGCGGCGATCGGCGCCGCCAATAATAAAACCGTCTTGCCTGCGGCGCTGAAAAAAGTAAAAGACCATTACGCCGCCCAGGGGAAAAACTTTATTATCAGCATGGCGCCGGAATTCCCGTATTTGCGCACCAACGGCACCTACCTGGATTATATTAACGCCCTCGAAGGCTATTACGACTTTATCGCGCCGCAATATTATAACCAGGGCGGCGACGGTATTTGGGTGGATGAACTCAATGCCTGGATCACGCAGAATAACGACGCCATGAAAGAGGATTTCCTCTACTACCTGACGGAAAGCCTGGTTACCGGCACCCGCGGCTATGCGAAGATCCCGGCGGCGAAATTCGTCATCGGCCTGCCGAGCAACAACGATGCCGCCGCCACCGGCTACGTGGTCAACAAACAGGCGGTGTATAACGCTTTCTCGCGTCTCGACGCCAAAAACCTGTCGATCAAGGGCCTGATGACCTGGTCAATCAACTGGGATAACGGCAAGAGCAAAGCCGGCGTCGCCTACAATTGGGAGTTCAAAACCCGCTATGCGCCGCTGATTCAGGGCGGCGTCACCCCGCCGCCGGGAAAGCCTAATGCGCCGACGGCGCTGACGGTCTCCGAGCTGGGCGCCACCTCGCTGAAACTGAGCTGGGCCGCCGCCACCGGCGCCTCACCGATCGCCAGCTACACCGTCTACCGCAACGGCAACCCGATCGGCCAAACCGCCGGTCTGTCGCTGGCCGACAGCGGTCTGACGCCGGCAACCCAGTACAGCTACTTCGTTACCGCGACCGACACCCTGGGCAATACCTCCCTGCCGAGCAGTGCGCTGGCGGTCAAAACCGCCAACGACGGCACGCCGCCCGATCCGGGCGCGCCCGAATGGCAGAACAACCACAGCTACAAAGCCGGCGACGTCGTGAGTTATAAAGGCAAGAAATACACCTGTATTCAGGCGCACACCTCCAATGCCGGCTGGACGCCGGATGCCGCGTTCACCCTCTGGCAGCTCATCGCCTAATCGCTAATCGATTGCCGGTCAAACTGGCCGGCAATCCCGCCATCACGCTAAAAATTGCATAATCGACAATTTTTTACGCCGATAACTGAAAATCCGTTAAAAACCTCAGCCACGCAAACAACTATTTCTCAGCGCATGGCTAAAACGCTTGCATCCTCCGCAGCTTTTGGCGCATTTTCATAACCACAGCGCAGCAAAACCGCGTTATCGCTGATAAATCGGCAATGCTGCCCATAACAGTAAAAACAACATCACAGTCATAAAAGCCCGTTAGGAGAGTTGTATGTGTTCTATTTTCGGTGTGCTCGATCTGAAGTCCGATCCCGTTGAACTGCGTAAGAAAGCGCTGGAGCTGTCACGTCTGATGCGCCACCGCGGCCCGGATTGGTCCGGCGTTTACGCCAGCGACAAAGCCATTTTGGCCCACGAACGCCTGTCGATCGTCGACGTCAACAACGGCGCTCAACCGCTGTACAACGCTGCGCACACCCACGTTTTGGCGGTCAACGGCGAAATTTACAACCACCAGGCGCTGCGCCAACAGCTGAGCGACCGCTATGCGTTCCAGACCGGCTCCGACTGTGAAGTAATCCTGGCGCTGTATCAGGAGAAAGGACCGGACTTCCTCGACGATCTGCAAGGCATGTTCGCTTTTGCCCTGTATGACACTGAAAAAGACGCCTACCTGATCGGCCGCGATCACCTGGGCATCATCCCGCTGTACATGGGCCATGACGAACACGGCAACCTGTACGTTGCCTCGGAAATGAAAGCGCTGGTGCCGGTGTGCCGCACCATCAAGGAATTCCCGGCCGGCAGCTACCTGTGGAGCCAGGACGGTGAGATCCGCGAATATTATCGCCGCGACTGGTTCGATTACGACAGCGTCAAGGACAACGTGACCGACGCCGCCGCCCTACGCACCGCGCTGGAAGAGTCGGTGAAAAGCCACCTGATGTCCGACGTGCCTTACGGCGTGCTGCTGTCGGGCGGGCTGGATTCCTCGGTCATCTCGGCGATCACCAAGAAGTACGCTGCGCGCCGCGTGGAGGATCAGGAACGCAGCGAGGCCTGGTGGCCGCAGCTGCACTCCTTCGCCGTCGGGCTGGAAGGCTCGCCGGATCTGCGCGCCGCGCAAGAGGTGGCTAACCACCTGGGCACCGTGCACCATGAGATCCACTTCACCGTGCAGGAAGGGCTGGACGCCATCCGCGACGTGATTTATCACATCGAAACCTACGACGTCACCACCATTCGCGCCTCGACGCCGATGTACCTGATGTCGCGCAAAATCAAGGCGATGGGCATCAAGATGGTGCTTTCCGGCGAAGGCGCGGACGAAGTGTTCGGCGGCTACCTGTACTTCCATAAGGCGCCGGACGCCCGCGAATTCCACGAAGAGACCGTGCGCAAACTGCTGGCGCTGCACATGTTCGACTGCGCGCGCGCCAACAAGGCGATGTCCGCCTGGGGCGTCGAAGCCCGCGTGCCGTTCCTGGACAAGAAATTCCTCGACGTGGCGATGCGCATCAACCCGAAAGATAAAATGTGCGGCAACGGCAAAATGGAAAAACACATCGTTCGCGAATGTTTCGAGTCCTATTTGCCCGCCAGCGTGGCCTGGCGCCAGAAAGAGCAGTTCTCCGACGGCGTCGGCTATAGCTGGATCGACACGTTAAAAGAGGTGGCTGCGCAGCAAATTAGCGATCAACAGCTCGAAACCGCGCGTTTCCGCTTCCCGTACAACACGCCAACGTCGAAAGAAGGCTACCTGTACCGCGAAATCTTCGAAGAGCTGTTCCCGCTGCCGAGCGCCGCCGAATGCGTGCCGGGCGGCCCATCCGTCGCCTGCTCGTCCGCCAAGGCCATCGAGTGGGATGAATCGTTCAAGAAGATGGACGATCCTTCCGGCCGCGCCGTCGGCGTGCACCAGGCCGCCTATAAATAATTGCGCGGCATTTCCCTCAGGGCGGGCCTTTTGGCCCGCCTTTTTGTTGCCTTTTCCGCCCGCCAACTGCCTGAATTGCCGATTTTATCGCCATAATGTTCACAACCCAGACAAACGGCGCTTCCGGGCGCTTTTTCGGGAAAAAACTTGTTGACGCAAATCGGTCATATACGCATAATGCGCCCCGCAACGCCGATGAAGGCAAAGCAAAAAAAGAGGGCTACGTAGCTCAGCTGGTTAGAGCACATCACTCATAATGATGGGGTCACAGGTTCGAATCCCGTCGTAGCCACCATCTCTTTTTTGTATTTGCGGGAGTGGCGAAATTGGTAGACGCACCAGATTTAGGTTCTGGCGCCGCAAGGTGTGCGAGTTCAAGTCTCGCCTCCCGCACCATTTCTCTTCATCGTCGGCGCAGTATGTTGATGGGGTATCGCCAAGCGGTAAGGCACCGGTTTTTGATACCGGCATTCCCTGGTTCGAATCCAGGTACCCCAGCCATATTCTTTCGGGAATGGGGTTTCAACATAAGATTTGTTTGCAGGTGGGGTATCGCCAAGCGGTAAGGCACCGGTTTTTGATACCGGCATTCCCTGGTTCGAATCCAGGTACCCCAGCCATAACAAACTGCTTGCAAATCAAAGAAGTAAAAAGTAACATCGGCTACGTAGCTCAGCTGGTTAGAGCACATCACTCATAATGATGGGGTCACAGGTTCAAATCCCGTCGTAGCCACCATAATTGGGGTGTCGCCAAGCGGTAAGGCTCTGGTTTCTGATACCAGCATACCCAGGTTCGAATCCTGGCACCCCAGCCATATTTAGAAAAGCCCGCTTCGGCGGGCTTTTTGCTGTCTGGCGTTCAGCCAATCCTAACGGGCCCAGCCACCGCTGAGCCCTGTCGGTTACAATCCCAACGCGTACTTCAACGCATGTTCTTTCAGCTTGCCCGCCCGCTGCGCGGCCATCAGCGCCAGATTGCGCGCGACGTTCAGCGGCGCCAGGTTATTGCTGAAGGCGGTATAAAACAGATCCATGCCGCTCTGCATCAGCAGATTGTCGGTACGGCGGCGACGCTGATAACGCAGCAGTACCGCCTCGCTGCTCCAGTCCTCTCCCTGATCCCGCGCCTCGCTCAGCACGTTCAGCAAGGCATCCACATCGCGATACCCCAGATTGACGCCCTGCCCGGCCAGCGGGTTGATGGTATGCGCCGCATCGCCCACCAGCGCCAGCCCCGGCAGCACGTAGCGCTGCGCATGACGCCGCGTCAGCGGGAACGATCCGGCAGCGTGCACCTTGACCGGGCCCAGTCGCGCCGGAAAAGCGGTAGCGATTTCGCGCTCCAGCTGCGCCGGCGGCATCGCCTGCAGTTGGCGAATGCGCTGCGGGCTGTCATACCACACCAGCGACGCCCAGCTGTCGTACAGCGGCAGGAAGGCGCGGGGCCCGGACGGGAAGAAGCGCTGCCAGGTCACATCCTGCTGCGGCGCGCCGGTATCGACGGTGATCAACATGCACGCCTGACGATATTGCCAGCCGTTGGTGCCGATCGCCGCCAGCTTGCGCACCTGCGAGTTGGCCCCGTCGGCACCGACAACCAGCCGCGCTTGCAGCGTCTCGCCGCTGTCCAGCGTCAGCTGCCAGGCATTGTCCGCCCGCTGCAGCGATTGCAGCCTGGCGGGGCACAGCAGCGTCAGGTTGGCGCACTGCGCGAACTGTTGCCACAGCCCCAGCTGCAGAATGCGGTTTTCCACCATAAAGCCCAGCTCGGGCAGCCCCAGGGACACCGCGTCGAACGCCACGCGCGACGACGCCCACTCCCAGGTCTCCAGCCGGCGATACGGCGTCGTACGCATCGCCGTCACGGCCTGCCAGGTGCCGAGCTGTTTCAGCAGCCCCACCGAGGTGCAGCCGATCGCGGAAATGCGCAGGTCCGGCGGGCTTTGCGCCTCGAACGCCTGCGGCGCCTGATGTTCCAGCAACGCCACCGACCAGCCCGCCTGCGCCAGCCCCAGGGCCGCCGCCGCGCCGACCATGCCGCCACCCACCACCACCGCGTCATACCGATTTTGAGATGTCTTCATATTGGCTATGTTTTCTATGTGAATGCTCGCCATCCCACCCGACATGGCGTTTTGCGCAGTGTACCGGATTTTCGCTTCGGCTTCAGGTTGCGTGCCATTTTCCCCCGCGCTGGTCACAACGGCGGCAAATGATTACAATACGCGCCCTGCATGTCGCGTAACGCAACTTTCGCTCCGCACTGAGTAATGGCAAGTCAATGACGAAAAAACTACATATCAAAACCTGGGGCTGCCAGATGAATGAGTACGATTCATCGAAAATGGCCGACCTGTTGAACAGCACGCACGGCTTCGAGTGGACCGACAACGCCGAGGAAGCGGACGTGCTGTTGCTGAACACCTGCTCGATCCGTGAAAAAGCGCAGGAGAAAGTTTTCGCCATGCTGGGGCGCTGGCGCTTGCTGAAAGAGAAGAACCCGTCTGTCATCATCGGCGTCGGCGGTTGCGTGGCCTCGCAAGAAGGCGAACTGATCCGCAGCCGCGCGCCTTGCGTCGACGTGGTATTCGGCCCGCAGACCCTGCACCGCCTGCCGGAAATGATCAATCACGTTCAGGGCACCCGCAGCCCGGTGGTCGATATCAGCTTCCCGGAGATCGAAAAATTCGACCGCCTGCCGGAGCCGCGCGCCGAAGGCCCGACCGCCTTCGTGTCGATCATGGAAGGCTGCAACAAATACTGCACTTTCTGCGTGGTGCCTTACACCCGCGGCGAGGAAGTGAGCCGCCCGAGCGACGACGTGCTGTTCGAAATCGCCCAGCTGGCGGCGCAGGGCGTGCGCGAGGTCAACCTGCTCGGCCAAAACGTCAACGCTTACCGCGGCGCGACGCATGACGGCGATATCTGCTCATTCGCCGAACTGCTGCGCCTGGTGGCGGCCATCGACGGCATCGATCGCATTCGCTTCACCACCAGCCACCCGATCGAGTTCACCGACGACATTATCGCGGTGTACGAAGACACGCCGGAGCTGGTCAGCTTCCTGCATCTGCCGGTGCAGAGCGGTTCGGACCGCATCCTGACCATGATGAAACGCGCGCACACCGCGCTGGAGTATAAGGCGATTATCCGCAAGCTGCGCAAGGCGCGGCCGGCCATCCAGCTGAGCTCCGATTTCATCGTCGGTTTCCCGGGCGAAAGCCAGGCCGACTTCGAACAGACCATGAACCTGATCGCCGACGTCAACTTCGACGTCAGCTTCAGCTTCATCTATTCGTCGCGCCCCGGTACGCCGGCGGCGGACATGGTCGACGACGTCAGCGAAGAAGAGAAAAAGCAGCGGCTGTACATTCTGCAGGATCGCATCAACCAGCAGGCGCTGCAGTTCAGCCGCCGCATGCTCGGCACCGTCCAGCGCATTCTGGTGGAGGGCACCTCGCGTAAAAGCGTGATGGAGCTGGCCGGGCGCACGGAGTGCAACCGTGTGGTAAACTTCGAAGGCACGCCCGACATGATCGGCCAATTTGTCGACGTGGAAATTACCGAGGTGCTGACCAACACCCTGCGTGGCGCAGTGGTGCGCACCGAACAGCAGATGGATCTGCGCGTACATGAATCCCCGCAGTCGGTGATCGCCCGTACCCGCAAAGAAAACGCGCTGGGCGTCGGCATTTACCAGCCCTGACGCCGCGGCGGCCGCCTTATCACCGCCCGTTCGCGCTACTCCTTACCGTTTCTCCGCCGGGCGTCCGCGCCCGGTGATGTTCTTTTTTTATTTTTTTATTGTTGAAGAGGCGACATAACATGCAACTCCCACACTGCCCGAAGTGCAACTCCGAATACACCTACCAAGACAATGCCCTGTTCATCTGCCCTGAGTGCGCCCACGAGTGGAGCGACAGCGCCCCGGCGGAAGATCAGGACGCGCTGATCGTCAAAGACGCCAACGGCAACCTGCTGGCGGACGGCGATGCGGTCACCGTGATCAAAGACCTGAAGGTTAAAGGCAGCTCCTCGATGCTGAAGATCGGCACCAAGGTGAAAAACATTCGCCTGGTGGAAGGCGATCACAACATCGACTGCAAAATCGACGGTTTCGGCCCGATGAAGCTGAAATCCGAGTTCGTGAAAAAGAACTGATTCCCAGCGGCCTTGTTCTGTGATGACGCGGCGGGCTTTGCGCCCCGCCGCGTTTTTTCCTTATCTTCCCTTGAATTCCGCCGACGGCGCACAGATAGATCAGCGGTAAACTTGCGCCGTTGCGGCGCACCATGAATAATTCAAGAAAGAGAGTATTCAGGCTCGCCCTGAACGCGCGCGTCCCGGACGCGCTATGTGACATCAACCAGGCCCGATGTGACCTAGAGGAATAGTTTGAACGTCGCAACACAAGAAATTTTGTTAGAGCCCGCAGACAACAAGCGTTTGCTCAGCCTGTGCGGCCCGTTTGATGACAACATCAAGCAACTCGAGCGCCGATTGGGCATCGAAATCAATCGCCGCGACAACCGTTTCAAGCTGGTCGGCAAAAACCTGTGTGTGGTTGCCGCCGCCGATATCCTGCGCCATCTGTACGTGGATACCGCGCCGATTCGCGGCGTGATCCCGGATATCGATCCGGAGCAAATCCATCTGGCGATCAAAGAGAGTCGGGTGCTGGAACAGGTGGCGGACAGCGTGCCGGATTACGGCAAGGCGGTCACCATCAAAACCAAGCGCGGTATGGTGAAACCGCGCACGCCTAACCAGGCGCAGTACATCGCCAATATTCTCGATCACGACATCACCTTCGGCATCGGCCCGGCGGGCACCGGCAAAACCTACCTGGCGGTCGCCGCTGCGGTGGATGCGCTGGAACGCCAGGAAATTCGCCGCATACTGCTGACCCGCCCTGCGGTCGAAGCCGGCGAAAAGCTGGGCTTCCTGCCCGGCGATCTGAGCCAGAAGGTCGATCCTTATCTGCGCCCGTTGTACGACGCCCTGTTCGAAATGCTGGGCTTCGAGCGCGTAGAGAAGCTCATCGAACGCAATGTGATCGAAGTCGCGCCGCTGGCCTATATGCGCGGCCGCACGCTGAACGACGCCTTTATCATCCTGGATGAGAGCCAGAACACCACCATCGAGCAGATGAAGATGTTCCTGACACGCATCGGCTTCAACTCGAAGGCGGTCATCACCGGCGACGTCACCCAGATCGACCTGCCGCGCAACCAGAAATCCGGCCTGCGCCATGCGGTGGAAGTGCTGTCGGACGTGGAGGAGCTGAGCTTCAACTTCTTCCACAGCGAAGACGTAGTGCGCCACCCGGTGGTGGCCCGCGTGGTCATCGCCTATGAGGCCTGGGAAGCCGCCGAACAGAAACGCAAAGACGCGATTGCCGAGCAACGTAAGCGCGAGGCGCTCGCCGCCTCCGAGCAGGAGACACCATGAGTCAGGTGATTTTGGATCTGCAGATTGCCTGTGAAAGCAGCGACGGCCTGCCGGATGAGGCCACCTTCCAGCGCTGGCTGGAAGGCGTGCTGCCGCAATTTCAGGAAGAGGCCGAGGTCACCGTGCGTCTGGTGGACGAAGCGGAAAGCCACGAGCTGAACCTGACCTACCGCGGCAAAGACAAGCCGACCAACGTGCTCTCTTTCCCGTTCGAAGCCCCGCCGGGCATCGAGCTGCCGCTGCTCGGCGATCTGATCATCTGCCGCCAGGTGGTTGAGCAGGAAGCGATTGAGCAAGGCAAAACGCTGGAGGCCCACTGGGCGCATATGGTTGTCCACGGCAGTCTTCATCTGCTAGGGTATGACCACATCGAAGACGATGAAGCCGAAGAAATGGAGTCTTTGGAAACCGAAATCATGCACGGACTGGGTTATCCTGATCCGTACCTGGCGGAAAAAGACCCCGTCTGACGTCAGCCGTTTACCCCACAGCCCCCATGCGGGGCTGTCGCTGACGCCCCTTAACTCTGACATGAGTGACAGTAACTAAAACGCCATGAGCGACGACCATTCACAAAGCAATGACAGCCCCAGTCCCAAGAAGGGGTTCTTTACTCTTATCCTTAACCAGCTGTTCCACGGCGAGCCCAAAAACCGTGGCGATCTGGTCGAGCTGATCCGTGATTCCGAACAAAACGACCTGATCGATCCCGATACCCGCGACATGCTGGAAGGCGTGATGGATATCGCCGAACAGCGCGTGCGCGACATCATGATCCCCCGCTCCCAGATGGTGACGCTCAAGCGCAACCAGACGCTGGAAGAGTGCCTGGACGTGATTATCGACTCCGCCCACTCGCGCTTCCCGGTGATCAGCGAAGATAAAGATCACATCGAAGGCATCCTGATGGCCAAGGATCTGCTGCCGTTCATGCGCGCAGACTCCGAGCCGTTCAGCATCGACAAAGTGCTGCGCACCGCAGTGGTGGTGCCGGAAAGCAAACGCGTCGACCGGATGCTGAAAGAGTTTCGCTCCCAGCGCTATCACATGGCGATTGTCATTGACGAATTCGGCGGCGTGTCCGGCCTGGTCACCATCGAAGATATCCTGGAGCTGATCGTCGGCGAGATTGAAGACGAATACGACGACGAAGACGATCTGGATATCCGCCAGCTCAGCCGCCACATGTACACCGTGCGCGCGCTGGCGCCGATCGAAGACTTCAACGACGCCTTCGGCACCCATTTCAGCGACGACGAGGTCGATACCATCGGCGGTCTGGTGATGCAGGCCTTCGGCCACCTGCCGGCGCGCGGGGAAACCATTGAAATCGAAGGTTACCTATTTAAAGTTGCCATGGCCGACAGTCGACGTATCATCCAAGTTCATGTAAAAATTCCGGACGACTCTCCACCACCGAAACTGGAAGATTAAATCCAACATGGCTAAAGCCTCATTACTTGAACGCCAGCGGGTTCGCGCCCTGCTGGCGCTGTTGTCAGGTGCCGGCGGGACGCTGGCGTTCTCGCCCTACGATTTCTGGCCCGCGGCCATCGTCTCCCTGTTCGGCCTGCTGGCCGTTACCCTCAATCGCACCACCAAACAGTCCGCCCTGCTCGGCTTTGTCTGGGGCTTCGGGCTGTTCGGCAGCGGCATCAACTGGGTGTATGTCAGCATCGCCGATTTCGGCGGCATGCCCTTCGCCGTCAACGTCTTCCTGGTGGTACTGCTCGCCGCTTACCTGTCGCTGTATACCGGGCTGTTCGCCGGGCTGCTGACGCGCCTGTGGCCGGCCACCCGCTGGTGGCGGCTGGCCATCGCCGCGCCGGTGCTGTGGCAGGTGACCGAATTCCTGCGCGGCTGGGTGCTGACCGGCTTCCCGTGGCTGCAGTTCGGCTATAGCCAGATCAACGGCCCGCTGAAGGGCATCGCGCCGCTGCTGGGCGTCGACGCCATCACCTTTGTGCTGATGGCCATCGCCGGCCTGCTGGTGTACGCCGTCAATCAGCGCCGTCTCTCGGCAGCCGTGATTGCCGCCGCGCTGCTGCTGTTGCCGTGGCCGCTGCGCCAGCTGCAGTGGTTTACCCCGCAGCCGGAGAAAGCGGTGAACGTCGCCATGGTGCAAGGCAACATCGCTCAATCGATGAAATGGGATCCGAAAGCGCTGGTCAGCACGCTGCAAACCTATCTGGACGAAACCCGTCCCTACATGGGCAAGGCGCCGATCGTCATCTGGCCGGAATCCGCCATTCCGGATTATGAAGCCAATCAGAACGGCTTCCTGACGATGATGGACGACCTGATGCGGGCGAAGAACAGCAGCCTGATCACCGGCATCGTCGACGTGCGCGCCACGCCGCAGGGCCAGCAAATCTACAACAGTGCCATCGTGCTCGGTGAACCGACGCCGTACAGTTACCCGGCCAACGATCGCTACAACAAGCACCACCTGGTACCGTTCGGCGAGTTCGTGCCGCTGGAGACGCTGCTGCGGCCCCTGGCGCCGTTCTTCGACCTGCCGATGTCCTCCTTCAGCCGCGGCGACTACGTACAACCGCAGCTCAGCGTACGCGGCTACAACCTGACGGCGGCCATCTGCTACGAAATCGTGTTGGGCCAGCAGGTGCGCGATAACTTCCGCCCGGACACCAACTTCCTGCTGACCATCTCCAACGATGCCTGGTTCGGCCACTCCATCGGCCCGTGGCAGCACTTCCAGATGGCACGCATGCGGGCGCTGGAGCTCGGCCGACCGCTGCTGCGCAGCACCAATAACGGCGTCACCGCCGCGGTGGACGCGAATGGCGAGGTGATCGCCGAGATCCCGCAGTTCACCCGTCAGGTACTCGAAGTGAAAGTCACGCCGACCACCGGCCTCACGCCTTATGCGCGCTTCGGCGCCACGCCGCTGTGGGTGATCACCCTGTTGCTGGGCGGCTGGGCGCTGATGTTGGGCCTGCGCCGCAAATAGCCCTCTTCGTCGGGGCGCACCCGCTGCGCCCCGCTTTCCCGTCAAATCTTCCCTCAGTCAGAAAACGCCGTTAAATCAACGCGGCTGGCACACTCCTTGCTTTTATCTATGGCGACATCGCGCGCCGGTTTACTTTTGCTGACGTTTTGTCGCACCTGCGCACATTTTGGGTGCATTGAACGCACCGCACGGGTGCGCCGACGTTTTGTTGCATTGATTTGGTGCGCGCGGCGTCTCAAAAAATGAAACATTTTAGTTTCAAGGTGTTCACAATCGGTTATTTTTTAACAGCGTTCAGTTCATAAGACTATCTTTATAACTTGAGCAATAAACAGTCGATTTAACCTGACGCTCTTTAGTCAGAGCCACAACAACAGTAAAGGAGTTGGACCATGCAAATGCGTAAATTGGCGTTATCGTTACTGCTGCTCGGTGCGGCAGGTAGCGTGGCGCACGCGGAAGACCTGACCGGTACGCTGAAGAAAATCAAAGACAATGGCGTGATCGTTGTCGGCCACCGCGAATCGTCAGTGCCGTTCTCCTACTACGACAACCAACAAAAAGTTGTGGGCTATTCTCAGGACTACTCCAACCAAATCGTTGAAGCCGTTAAGAAAAAGCTGAATGCACCGAATCTGCAGGTGAAAATGCTGCCGATTACCTCGCAGAACCGCATCCCGCTGCTGCAAAACGGCACCTATGATTTCGAGTGCGGCTCCACCACCAATAACCTCGAGCGCCAGAAACAGGCCGCCTTCTCCGACACCATTTTCGTGGTCGGCACCCGCTTGCTGGTGAAAAAAGGCTCCGACATCAAAGACTTTAAAGACCTGGCCGGCAAACCGGTGGTGGTCACCTCCGGCACCACCTCTGAAGTGCTGCTGAACAAGCTGAACGACAGCGGCAAGATGAACATGCGCATCATCAGCGCCAAAGACCACGGCGACTCCTTCCGCACTCTGGAAAGCGGCCGCGCGGTGGCCTTCATGATGGACGACGCCCTGCTGGCGGGCGAGCGCGCCAAGGCCAAGAAGCCGGATCAGTGGGAAATCATCGGCACACCGCAGTCGAAAGAAGCCTACGGCTGCATGCTGCGTAAAGACGATCCTGCGTTCAAGAAACTGGTCGATGACACTATCGCCCAGGCGCAAACCTCCGGCGAAGCGGCCAAGTGGTTTGATAAATGGTTCAAGCAGCCGATTCCACCGAAAAACCTCAACATGAACTTCGAACTGTCGGACGACATGAAGCAGCTGTTCAAAGAACCTAACGACAAGGCATTGAACTAAATAGAATGACAGCCGGGGCGGCCGCCAGGCCAAACCGGCCCAGTTGATGACTGGGACAGACAGGTATGAGGGGGGCCGTTCCCCTCCCTCATTTTCCCCAAGGCGCATCACCGACATCCGCACACAATAAGCCAGCCAGACTGGCCGCGCGGCGATCGGCGCTCATCAAGTCATCAATCTTCGGCGCTCTGCGCCCGTTTACCGGAGTTTGTTATGTCAATAGATTGGAACTGGGGTATCTTCCTGCAGCAGGCCCCGTTTGGGAACACCACTTACCTCGGCTGGATCTGGTCCGGCTTTCAGGTCACGGTGGCCCTCTCCGTCTGTGCATGGATTATCGCTTTCTTCGTCGGTTCGCTGTTCGGTATCTTGCGTACCGTACCCAACCGCTTTCTTTCCGCCCTCGGCACCTGTTACGTCGAACTGTTCCGCAACGTGCCGCTGATCGTGCAATTCTTTACCTGGTATCTGGTGATCCCCGAGCTGCTGCCGGCCAATATCGGCACCTGGTTTAAAAGCGAGCTGGATCCCAACGTGCAGTTCTTCGTCTCTTCCATGCTTTGCCTGGGATTGTTTACCGCCGCCCGCGTTTGCGAACAGGTGCGCGCCGCCATCCAGTCCCTGCCGCGCGGCCAGAAAGCGGCCGGGCTGGCGATGGGCCTGACGCTGCCGCAAACCTACCGCTACGTGTTGCTGCCGAACGCCTACCGGGTGATCGTGCCGCCGATGACCTCGGAGATGCTCAACCTGGTCAAAAACTCCGCCATCTCCTCTACCATCGGGCTGGTGGACATGGCCGCGCAGGCCGGCAAGCTGTTGGATTACTCCGCACACGCCTATGAATCCTTTACCGCCATCACGCTGGCTTATATCGGCATCAACGCCGTTATCATGCTGTTTATGCGTCTGGTCGAAAAGAAAGTGCAGTTGCCTGGCAACCTGGGGAGTAAATAATGTACGAATTTGACTGGGCGTCGATCGTCCCAAGCTTCCCGTTTCTGCTGCAGGGCATGGTAATCACGCTGAAGATCACCGTGACCGCCATCGTGGTCGGCATTCTGTGGGGTACCGTGCTGGCGGTGATGCGCCTGTCGCCGTTCAAACCGATCAGCTGGTTCGCCACCCTGTACGTCAACCTGTTCCGCTCGGTGCCGCTGGTGATGGTGCTGCTGTGGTTCTACCTGGTGGTTCCAAGCTTATTACAACAGGTTCTAGGCTTATCGCCGAAAACCGATATTCGCCTGATCTCGGCTATGGTAGCCTTTTCCCTGTTTGAAGCGGCCTATTACTCGGAAATCATCCGCGCCGGCATCATCAGCATCTCGCGCGGCCAATCCTCCGCCGCGCTGGCGCTGGGCATGACCCATTGGCAATCCATGCGGCTGGTGATCCTGCCGCAGGCGTTCCGCGCCATGGTGCCGCTGCTGCTGACCCAGGGCATCGTCCTGTTCCAGGATACCTCGCTGGTTTACGTACTGAGCCTGGCCGACTTCTTCCGCACCGCGTCGACCATCGGCGAACGCGACGGCACCCAGGTTGAAATGATCCTGTTCGCCGGCTTTGTCTATTTTGTTATCAGCCTCGCCGCCTCGGCGCTGGTAAGCTATTTGAAGAAAAGGACTGTTTGATGATATCCCTGAAAAATGTTTCTAAGTGGTACGGTCACTTTCAGGTGTTGACCGATTGCACCACCGAAGTGAAAAAAGGCGAAGTGGTCGTCGTCTGCGGTCCTTCAGGTTCCGGCAAGTCCACCCTGATCAAAACCGTCAACGGCCTCGAGCCGATCCAGCAGGGCAATATCCTGGTGAACGGCACGCCGGTCAACGACAAGAAAACCAACCTGGCGCAGCTGCGTGCCAAGGTTGGCATGGTGTTCCAACACTTTGAGCTGTTCCCGCACCTGTCTATCATCGACAACCTGACGCTAGCGCAGGTGAAAGTGCTCAAGCGCGACAAATCCGCCTCACGCGAGAAGGGTCTGAAGCTGCTGGAGCGCGTCGGCCTCTCCGCCCATGCCAACAAGTTCCCCGGTCAGCTGTCCGGCGGCCAGCAGCAGCGCGTCGCCATCGCCCGTGCGCTGTGCATGGATCCTATCGCCATGCTGTTCGATGAGCCGACCTCTGCGCTCGATCCGGAAATGATCAACGAAGTGCTGGACGTGATGGTCGAACTGGCGAACGAAGGCATGACCATGATGGTGGTAACCCACGAAATGGGCTTCGCCCGCAAGGTGGCGAATCGAGTGATCTTTATGGACGAAGGCAAAATCGTCGAAGACCGCAACAAAGACGATTTCTTCAACAACCCCGAGTCCGATCGCGCCAAGGATTTTCTGGCCAAGATCCTGCACTAAACGCTCTGCCTATGCGCCCCGCCAGGGGCGCATCTTTTCCCCCGGCACTAAAAGCGCTTGTTTCTCCCCGGTTTTGATCCGATGCTCGCTGGATAACAAACAGAGGAGAAAGAACATGCCCCGCCCTATTATCATCGATTGCGATCCTGGCCTCGACGACGCCATCGCGCTGGCTATGGCGCTGCGTTCGTCAGAACTGGACATCAAAGCCATCACCACCTCCGCCGGCAACCAGACGCCGGAAAAAACCCTGCATAACGCGTTGGGCCTGTTGACCCTGATGCAGCGCGAGGACATCCCGGTCGCCGCCGGCGCCAGCGGCCCGCTGATGCGCGAACTGGTGATCGCCGACTATGTCCACGGCAAAACCGGCATGGGCAACACCCACCTGCCGACGCCGACAATCAAACCCGATCCCCGCGGCGCCGTCGAGCTGATCGCCGACTTGCTGCGCGCCAGCCCGCAGCCGATAACCCTGGTGGTGACCGGCCCGATGACCAATATCGCCCTGCTGCTGGCCCAGCATGCCGAGCTGAAAAGCCATATCGAACGCATCGTATTCATGGGCGGCGGTATGAACGCCGGCAATACTACGCCTGTCGCGGAGTTCAACATCTTCGTCGATCCCGAAGCCGCCGAAATGGTGCTGAAATCCGGGGTGCCGCTGACCATGGCCGGGCTGAACGTCACCCATCAAGCGCTGGTGTTGCCGCAGGATATCGAGCGCATTCGCCAGATAGACAATCCGGTCGCGCAGGCGGTCGCGGAGATGCTCGATTTTTACCTGCCGCTGTACCTCAGCCATCCGCGCGGCCTGCCCGGCGCTGCGATGCACGATCCCTGCACCATCGCCTGGCTGCTGGCGCCGCAGCTGTTCACCGGCGTAGAACGCTGGGTCGGTGTGGAGACCAAAGGGGAATACACCGTCGGCATGACGGTGGTGGACTATTTCCAGCAAACCGGCAACGCGACCAACGTGGAAGTGCTGACCAGCATCAACCGCGAGGGTTTTATCGATCTGCTGGCCGAGCGCCTGGCGCGTTATTGATCCCATCGGGGCGCGCTCGCGCCCCTCATTCAACTTTTTTGATTTAACTCAGCGAATTTTTGCGCTATCACTGTTGATGGCTTGCCTCTACCATGCGTTTACACCGACTGACATCGTCACCGATTAAACTTCGCCTGGAGATAAGCCAATGAGCCGCGTACTGGTCCTGAAATCAAGTATTCTGGGTGAATATTCCCAGTCTGGAAAATTAGTCGATTTTTTTGTTGAACAATGGCGTGAAGCTCACCCAGAAGACACGTTCACCGTGCGCGACTTGGCTAACCCAACGCTGCCGGAGCTGGATGGCGAAGTGATGGCTGGCTTTACCGCCGGCGACAACCCGCTGACGCCGCATCAGCAGAGCACCCTGGCGCTTTCCGATGAGCTGATTGCCGAGCTGAAGTCGCACGACACGCTGATCATCAGCGCCCCGATGTACAACTTCAACATCCCGACGCAGCTGAAAATCTACTTCGATCTGATCGCCCGCGCCGGTCAGACGTTCCGCTACACCTCCGCCGGTGCCGAAGGGCTGGTGACGGGCAAGAAAGCGATCGTCATCTCCAGCCGCGGCGGCATCCACGCCGACACGCCGACGGATCTGATCACGCCGTACGTGAAGCTGTTCCTGGGCTTTATCGGCATCACCGACGTTGAATTCGTGCTGGCGGAGGGCTTCGCCTACGGCCCGGAAGCGGCGGAGAAAGCCGCCCAGGACAGCCGCGTCGCGGTCGCGCAGAAAATCCCGGCCGGCGTCGCCGTACCGGCCAGCGCACCGGCGCAGGCGCAAGCCGCCCCAGCAGCCGTCAGCGGCGGTTTCCTGAGCAACCTGCTGAAGAAACTGTTCCGTTAAACGCCGGCCTTAGTGTTCCCCGCCCTGGCGGGGAACGTCATCAAGGCTCAAACGGCCGACGCTGGAACTGGTCGTGACCGCATTTCGGGCAAAGCGGCAGCACCTCCGGCGTGTAAAACGCCAGATGGTAGTGACACTGCTCGCACACCAGATTGCCCAACCCCACCACTTCACCGCTGTGATAAACGCCGTGATGGCTGACATCCTTGAACACTTCACGCCACTCCAGCTGGGTTTTGTCGGTGATATCCGCCAGTTCCTGCCACAGGCTCTCTTTGATCACCCGCATAAACACGCTGTCGGTAAACTCGTCCCGGCTTTCCTGATAGCTGCGGGCGAACTCTTCCAGATCGCGCCGCACCGCCTGCGTCACCTGCCGCACCTCGTCGCGGGTCAGATCTTCGGCCTCGTTCAACCGCCGCTCCGCGCTGGCCACCAGTTCGTCGATATCACGTTCACCGTTTTTCAGGCGTTCGGTCAGCGATGCCACCAATTCGCGGTAATACTGAGCAACCTTGTTCATAGACTCTCCTCGATAAACGCTGCGCCGGGCTTGGCTGTAGGGATACCCCTAAGCTACTTGTTCTTATTTTAGCCGTAAATGACTGATGTCACTTGGCAAGACGCGGGATCCGCAGGTTGTGAGCCGCGTCATGGCGGCGTTTTTTTTAAATGCGCCGAGTCAGGCGCTTGGAGTTGTTGCCGAGAGGGCTTATCAGCTATGCTATGCGGATCTACGAATACTAAATGTTCATTGCGTTGCCTCTGACCGGGGCAACGGTTTACACCTACAGGACCACCGGCCGCCATGCAAGAGCAATACCGTCCAGAAGACATAGAATCGAACGTACAGCTTCACTGGCAAGAGAAGCAGACTTTCAAAGTTATCGAAGACGACAGCAAGGAAAAGTACTACTGCCTATCCATGCTGCCTTACCCGTCCGGCCGACTGCACATGGGCCACGTTCGTAACTACACTATCGGCGACGTGATCTCGCGCTATCAGCGCATGCTGGGCAAAAACGTACTGCAGCCGATCGGCTGGGATGCGTTCGGCCTGCCGGCGGAAGGTGCGGCGGTGAAAAACAACACCGCACCGGCCCCGTGGACCTACGACAACATCGAATACATGAAGAACCAGCTGAAACTGCTGGGCTTCGGCTACGACTGGGATCGCGAAATCGCTACCTGCCAGCCGGAATACTACCGCTGGGAACAGTGGTTCTTCACCAAGCTGTATGAAAAAGGCCTGGTCTACAAGAAGACCTCGGCGGTGAACTGGTGTCCGCACGATCTGACCGTGCTGGCCAACGAACAGGTTATCGACGGCTGCTGCTGGCGCTGCGACACCAAGGTCGAGCGTAAAGAGATCCCGCAGTGGTTCATCAAAATCACCGCTTACGCCGATCAGCTGCTGAACGATCTGGACACGCTGGAAAGCTGGCCGGAGCAGGTGAAAACCATGCAGCGCAACTGGATTGGCCGCTCCGAAGGCGTGGAAATCACCTTCGACGTGGCGGACAGCGAAGAGAAGCTGACGGTTTACACCACCCGTCCCGACACCTTCATGGGCGCCACCTACGTGGCGGTCGCCGCGGGCCACCCGCTGGCGCAACAGGGCGCGCGCAACAATCCGGCGCTGACCGACTTCATCGACGAATGCCGCAACACCAAAGTGGCCGAAGCCGAAATGGCGACGATGGAGAAGAAAGGCATGCCAACCGGCCTGTTCGTTGTCCACCCGCTGAGCGGCGAGAAGCTGCCGGTGTGGGTCGCCAACTTCGTGCTGATGGAATACGGCACCGGCGCCGTGATGGCGGTACCGGCGCACGACCAGCGCGACTGGGAATTCGCCACCAAATACGATTTGCCGATCAAACCGGTGATCCTGAACCTCGACGGCAGCCAACCTGACGTGAGCGCCGAAGCGATGACCGACAAAGGCGCGCTGTTCAACTCCAGCGAGTTTGACGGTCTGGACAACGAAGCCGGCTTTAACGCCATCGCCGACAAACTGGTCGCCAAGGGCGTGGGCCAGCGCAAGGTCAACTACCGTCTGCGCGACTGGGGCGTCTCCCGTCAGCGTTACTGGGGCGCGCCAATCCCGATGGTGACGCTGGAAGACGGCACCGTGATGCCGACGCCGGAAGATCAGCTGCCGGTGATCTTGCCGGAAGACGTGGTCATGGACGGCATCACCAGCCCGATCAAGGCCGACCCTGAGTGGGCGAAGACCACCGTTGACGGCCAGCCGGCGCTGCGTGAAACCGACACCTTCGACACCTTTATGGAGTCTTCCTGGTACTACGCGCGCTATACCTGCCCGCAGTACGACCAGGGCATGCTGGATCCGGCCGCCGCCAACTACTGGCTGCCGGTCGATCAATATATCGGCGGTATCGAACACGCCATCATGCACCTGATGTACTTCCGCTTCTTCCACAAGCTGATGCGCGATGCGGGCCTGGTGGATTCCGACGAGCCGGCCAAGCGCCTGCTGTGTCAGGGCATGGTGCTGGCCGACGCCTTCTACTACACCGGCAACAGCGGCGAGCGCGTCTGGGTATCTCCGGTTGACGCCACGGTCGAGCGCGACGACAAGGGCCGCATCATCAAGGCCACCGATCCGCAAGGCCGTGAACTGGTCTATGCTGGCATGAGCAAAATGTCGAAGTCGAAGAACAACGGCATCGACCCGCAGGAAATGGTGGAAAAATACGGCGCGGACACCGTGCGTCTGTTCATGATGTTCGCTTCACCGGCAGAAATGACGCTGGAGTGGCAGGAATCCGGCGTAGAAGGGGCTAACCGCTTCCTGAAGCGCGTATGGAAACTGGCCTACGATCACGTGGCAAAAGGCGCGGTACAGCCGCTGGACGTGGCGGCGCTGAACGAAGATCAGAAAGCGCTGCGCCGCGATCTGCACAAAACCATCGCCAAGGTGACCGACGATATCGGCCGCCGTCAGACCTTCAACACCGCGATCGCCGCCGTGATGGAGCTGATGAACAAGCTGGCCCGCGCGCCGCAGGAGAGCGAGCAGGATCGCGCGCTGCTGCAGGAAGCGCTGCTGGCCGTGGTTCGCATGCTGTATCCGTTCACCCCGCACGTGTGCTTCACCCTGTGGCAGTCGCTGGGCGGCGAAGGCGACGTGGACACCGCGCCATGGCCGGTTGCCGACGAACAGGCGATGGTCGAGGACTCCAAGCTGGTGGTGGTGCAGGTGAACGGCAAGGTTCGCGCTAAAATCACCGTATCTGCCGATGCGACCGAAGAGCAAGTGCGCGCGCGCGCTGCCGAAGAGCATCTGGTGGCTAAATATCTGGACGGCGTCACGATTCGCAAAGTGATCTACGTTCCGGGCAAACTGCTTAACCTGGTTGTGGGTTAACACAAGGAGGAGTTGTGCGACAACGTATTCTGACGCTGTTGCTGGGGTTGGCGGTGCTGGTCACCGCCGGCTGCGGTTTTCACCTGCGTGGCACCACGCAGGTGCCTAATGAAATGAAAACGCTGATCCTGGACAGTTCGGATCCTTATGGTCCATTGACGCGCGCGGTGCGTGAGCAGCTGCGTTTGAACGCCGTGACCATCGTCAGCGATCCGAAGCGTAAAGACGTGCCTTCTCTGCGCATCGTCGGCGCGACGGAAAGCCAGGATACCGCCTCGATCTTCCAGGACGGTAAAACCGCCGAGTACCAGCTGGTGCTGACCGTGCAGGCCCAGGTGCTGCTCCCGGGCCACGACCTGTACCCGCTGTCGGTAAAAGTGTTCCGTTCGTTCTTCGACAACCCGCTGACCGCGCTGGCCAAAGACTCCGAGCAGGAGATCATTCGCCAGGAAATGCGTGAGCAGGCGGCGCAACAGCTGGTGCGCAAACTGCTGACCGTGCACGCGGCGGAAGAAGAAAACCGGCAGAAAGCCGCTGCCGTCGGCGAACGAGCGGCAAGCCAAACCGCACAATGATCCGCATTTATCCGGAACAACTTGCCGCGCAGCTCCGAGAGGGGCTGCGCGCTTGTTATTTATTGAGCGGCAATGAACCGCTACTGCTGCAGGAAAGCCAGGATCTGCTCCGGCAGGCTGCGCAACAGCAGCAGTTCAGCGAGCACTACAGCATTTCCCTCGACGCCCATACCGACTGGGACGCCATCTTCGGCATCTGCCAGGCGATGAGCCTGTTCGCCAGCCGCCAGACGCTGCTGCTGATCTTCCCGGAAAACGGCCCGACGGCGCCGATCGGCGAACAGCTGACCAAGCTTGCCACGCTGCTGCACGAGGATATTCTGCTGATCCTGCGCGGCCCGCGCCTCACCAAAGCGCAGGAAAACAGCGCCTGGTTCAAGGCGCTCAGCCCACACGGCGCCCTTGTCAGTTGCCAGACGCCGGAACAGGCACAGCTGCCGCGCTGGGTCGCCACGCGCGCCAAGGCGATGAAGCTGGAATTGGACGACGCCGCCAATCAGCTGTTGTGCTACTGCTACGAAGGCAACCTGCTGGCGCTGTCGCAGGCGCTGGAGCGGCTGTCGCTGCTGCACCCAGACGGCAAACTCACGCTGCCGCGCGTCGAACAGGCGGTGAACGACGCCGCCCACTTCACGCCGTTCCACTGGCTGGATGCCCTGCTGGCCGGCAAAAGCAAGCGCGCCTGGCATATCTTGCAGCAGCTGCAGCAAGAGGACGTGGAGCCAGTGATCCTGCTGCGCACCTTACAGCGCGAACTGCTGCTGTTGCTGACGCTGCAGCGCCGCATGGCGTCCGCGCCGCTGCGCACGCTGTTCGACCAGCACAAGGTCTGGCAGAATCGCCGCCCGCTGGTGACCCAGGCGCTGCAACGCCTGTCCGGCGCCCAGCTGCAGCAAGCGGTACAGCTGCTGACGCAAATCGAGCTGACCCTCAAGCAGGACTATGGCCAGTCGGTCTGGCCGGAACTGGAAACCCTGTCGATGCTGCTGTGCGGCAAACCCCTGGCCACGAGTTTTAGCGATGCCCACTAATCCGGAACACCCCACCGTTTTGCACGCGCTGTTCGGCGGCACCTTCGATCCGATCCACTACGGCCACCTGCGGCCGGTGGAAGCGTTGGCCGCCGAAGTGGGTCTGAATCGCGTCACGCTGCTGCCTAACCACGTGCCGCCGCACCGCCCGCAGCCGGAGGCCAATGCGCAGCAACGCCTGAAGATGGTCGAGCTGGCGATCGCCGGCAACCCGCTGTTTGCGGTCGACGATCGCGAACTGCACCGCACCACCCCCTCCTACACCATCGAGACGTTGGAAACGATTCGTAAAGAGCGTGGCGCCGCCCAGCCACTGGCGTTTATTATTGGCCAGGACTCGCTGCTGACATTGCATAAATGGCATCGCTGGCAGGCGCTGTTGGACGTCTGCCACCTGCTGGTGCTGGCGCGCCCGGGCTATAACGATCGCATGGACACACCGGAACTGCAGCAGTGGCTGGAACGCCATCGCACCGTCGATCCGGCGCTGCTCAGCCGTCGCCCGCACGGCCATATCTATCTGGCAGATACGCCGGAACTGGAAATTTCCGCCACCGAGATCCGCCAGCGCCGCCATCAGGGCCTCAACTGCGACGACCTGCTGCCACGCCCGGTGCAGCGCTATATCGAGTTGCAGGGTTTATATCGCTAGCGAAAGGTGCGTGATATACTGCGCCGCTATTTTTCAGGTATCCGCTGAAAACCCCGGAAACCTTAGCTGGCCGGGCAGTCACCAGTTAGCTGGCTTTCAGCGGCAGCCTGCCGAAACCATTATCCGGTTACGCCGCGGCGTGCGCATGTTGCCCGCTGCAGTCGACTGAACAGAACACACCCGAGGGGGAACCTTTGCAAGGTAAAGCGCTCCAAGATTTCGTCATCGATAAAATCGATGACCTGAAAGGCCAAGACATTATCGCTCTGGACGTACAGGGCAAATCCAGCATCACTGATTGCATGATCATCTGCACCGGCACATCGACTCGCCACGTGATGTCGATCGCCAACCACGTGGTACAGGAATCCCGTGCCGTAGGCATGGAGCTGTTTGGCATGAAAGGCCAGGAAGCCTCCGACTGGATCGTGGTCGATCTGGGCGAAGTGATCGTACACGTGATGCAGGAAGAAAGCCGTCGCCTGTACGAGCTGGAAAAACTCTGGAGCTAAGCGGTGAAACTGCAATTGGTGGCGGTCGGCACCAAAATGCCAGACTGGGTGCAAACCGGCTTTATGGATTACCTGCACCGCTTTCCCAAAGATATGCCGTTTGAGCTGACCGAGATCCCGGCGGGCAAACGCGGCAAAAACGCCGACATCAAGCGCATTCTGGACAAGGAAGGCGAACAGATGCTGGCGGCGGTGGGCAAAGGCAACCGCATCGTTACGCTGGATATCCCAGGCACGCCGTGGGAAACGCCGCAGCTGGCGCAGCAGCTTGAGCGCTGGAAGCAGGATGGCCGCAACGTCAGCCTGCTGATCGGCGGCCCGGAAGGGCTGGCGCCCGCCTGCAAAGCCGCTGCCGAGCAGAGCTGGTCGCTTTCTCCGTTGACGCTGCCGCATCCTTTGGTGCGCGTCCTGGTGGCCGAAAGCCTCTACCGCGCCTGGAGTATTACAACAAATCATCCTTACCACCGGGAATAGCCGGTGGTGACCGTGACAGAGTGAAATAAAGCAGCGGGATGAAAATAGAACGTAACCCTTTTCGCGACTATACGGCTGAATCCGCCCTGTTTGTACGCCGCGCCCTGGTGGCGTTCCTGGTCATCCTGGTGCTGTCCGGCATCCTGATCGCCAACCTGTATAATCTGCAAGTGGTCCGCGTCGAGGATTACCGCACCCGCTCCAACGAAAACCGCATCAAGCTGGTGCCCATCGCGCCCAGCCGCGGCATTATCTACGATCGCAACGGCACCCCGCTGGCACTCAACCGCACCATTTATCAGCTGGAGCTGATGCCGGAGAAGGTTGACGATCTCAAAGCCACGCTGCAGGCGCTGCGCACGGTGGTCGATCTGACCGACGACGACATCACCAATTTCGAAAAAGAGCGCAAGCGTTCGCGCCGTTTCGTCTCCATTCCGGTGAAAACCGCGCTAACCGAGGTGCAGGTCGCCCGCTTTGCGGTCAATCAGTTCCGCTTCCCCGGCGTGGAAGTAAAAGGCTACCAGCGCCGCTACTACCCCTACGGTTCCGCCCTCACCCACGTCACCGGCTATGTGTCTAAGATCAACGACCGCGACGTCGAACGCCTGGATAAAGACGGCAAGCTGGCCAACTACGCCGCCACCCACGATATCGGCAAGCTGGGCATCGAACGCTATTACGAAGACACGCTGCACGGCAAAACCGGCTATGAAGAGGTCGAGGTCAACAACCGTGGCCGGGTGATCCGCCAATTGCACGAACAGCCGCCTTCCGCCGGTCAGGACGTTTACCTGACGCTCGATCTTGATTTGCAGCGCTATATCGAGCAGCTGCTGGTCGGCAGCCGCGCCGCGGTGGTGGTGAGCGATCCACGCACCGGCGCCATCCTGGCAATGGTGTCCAACCCGAGTTACGATCCAAACCTGTTCGTCGACGGCATTTCCAGCAAGGACTACCAGGGGCTGTTGAACGATCCGAATCGCCCGCTGATCAACCGCGCCACGCAGGGGGTCTATCCGCCAGCATCAACGGTGAAGCCTTACATCGCGGTGTCGGCGCTGAGCGCCGGAGTGATCACCAAAAACACCGTGGTGTTCGATCCCGGTTGGTGGCAACTGCCCGGCTCGGAAAAACGCTTCCGCGACTGGAAAAAATGGGGCCACGGCCGCCTGAACGTCACCAAGGCGCTGGAAGAGTCCGCAGATACCTATTTCTATCAGGTCGCCTATGACATGGGGATCGATCGGCTGTCGACCTGGCTGACCAAATTCGGTTACGGCCAGTACACCGGCATCGATCTGTCCGAAGAACGATCCGGCCTAATGCCGACGCGCGAGTGGAAGCTGAAACGCTATAAAAAGCCGTGGTATCAGGGCGACACCATTCCGGTGGGTATCGGCCAGGGTTACTGGACCGCCACGCCGATCCAGATGGCCAAAGCGCTGAACACCCTGATCAACGACGGCACCGTCAAAACGCCGCACCTGCTGCAGAGTACCCGCGTCAACGGCGCGCTGGTGCCGTTCAAACAGGAAGAGAGCACGCAGATCGGCGATATTCACTCCGGCTTCTGGGAAATCGCCAAAGACGGCATGTATGGTGTGGCCAACCGTCCGAACGGGACGGCGCGCAAATACTTTGCGGACGCACCTTATAAAGCCGCGGCGAAATCGGGTACCGCACAGGTATTCGGCTATGAAACCTACAACGCCCACAAACTGGCGGAGCACCTGCGCGATCACAAACTGATGACCGCCTTCGCACCGTTCAACAATCCGACGGTGTCGGTCGCCATCATTCTGGAAAACGGCGGCTCCGGTCCGGCGGTGGGAACCATCACCCGCCAGATCCTCGACCACATTCTGCTGGGCGACAATAATACGCAATTGCCAAGCGAGGCCCCGCTGCCGCCTGGCGTAGAAGGTGACTAAGGTAGAACATGACTGAAAGCCAACAAAAAGGCTCGATCTGGACCAAAATCCACATCGACCCGACGTTCCTGCTGCTGATCCTGGCCCTGCTGGTCTACAGCGCCTTCGTGATGTGGAGCGCCAGCGGCCAGGACATCGGCATGATGGAGCGCAAGATCGGGCAGATCGTCATGGGGCTGATCGTGATGGCCGTCATGGCGCAGATCCCGCCGCGCGTGTACGAAAGCTGGGCGCCCTATCTGTATATCTTCTGCGTGATTTTGCTGATCCTGGTGGACGCCTTCGGGCAGATCAGTAAAGGCGCGCAGCGCTGGTTGGATCTCGGCGTAGTGCGCTTCCAGCCGTCGGAAATCGCCAAGATCGCCGTGCCGCTGATGGTGGCGCGCTTTATGAACCGCGACGTCTGCCCGCCTTCGCTGAAAAACACCGCCATCGCGCTGGTGCTGATCTTCCTGCCGACGCTGCTGGTGGCCGCGCAGCCGGATCTGGGCACCTCTATCCTGATCGCCGCTTCCGGCCTGTTCGTACTGTTCCTGTCCGGCATGAGCTGGAAGCTGATCGCCGTCGCCGCCGTCGCGCTGGCGGCCTTCATCCCGGTGCTGTGGTTCTTCCTGATGCACGGCTATCAGCGCGACCGCGTCATGATGCTGCTCGATCCGGAGAGCGACCCGCTCGGCGCCGGTTATCACATCATTCAATCCAAGATCGCCATCGGCTCCGGCGGCCTGTCCGGCAAGGGCTGGCTGCACGGCACCCAGTCGCAGCTGGAGTTTCTGCCGGAGCGCCATACCGACTTTATCTTCGCCGTCCTGGCCGAAGAGCTGGGGCTGATCGGGGTGCTGGTGCTGCTGGCGCTTTACCTGCTGGTGATCATCCGCGGGCTGATGATCGCCGCCAAGGCGCAAACCACCTTTGGCCGCGTCATGGTCGGCGGCTTGATGCTGATTTTGTTCGTTTATGTCTTTGTTAACATCGGTATGGTCAGTGGCATTTTGCCGGTAGTTGGCGTACCTTTGCCTCTGGTCAGTTACGGGGGTTCGGCGCTGATAGTGTTGATGGCCGGTTTCGGCATCATCATGTCGATCCACACGCATCGGAAAATGCTGTCTAAAAGTTTATAAGAGGTGAGTAATGCGTAAGGAATGGCTTTGGATCGGCGTCGCGGCGGTGTTGCTCTCCGCCTGTACCGCCCCGACCACGGAACAGCAAGCCCCTCCGCAGCCGTACAACGGCCCGGTGGTGGAAATCGGCGGCGTCGAGCCTCAATATGAACCCTATAACCCTAATAACATGCAGGATTATAAGGTTAATGGCGATACTTACCGCATCGTAAAAGATCCGCAGAACTTCTCGCAGACCGGCCTGGCGGCCTGGTATGGCGAAGAGGCCAACGGCAACACCACGGCGCTGGGCGAGCAGTTTGACCCCAACGGCCTGACGGCGGCGCATCCGACCCTGCCAATCCCAAGCTATGTGCGCGTCACTAACCTGGCCAACGGCCGTCAGCTGGTGGTGCGCGTCAACGATCGCGGGCCTTACACCAAGGGCCGTATTATCGATCTGTCGAAAGCCGCCGCCGATCGCCTCAACCTGTCGAACAACACCAAGGTCAAAGTCGATTTCATCAATGTGGCGCCGGACGGCACGCTGAGCGGCCCAGGCACCATCGGTACCATCGTGGCGAAGCAGAGCTATGCCCTGCCGTCGCGCCCGGATCTCGGCGCCAGCGGCATGGGCACCCCCATCCAACAGGACGTGCCGGTCGCCAGCGGCGCGGCGGTACGCCCGATCGATAACAGCACCCTGCGCACCGACGACGACAACGCCCCAGCAACTGGCGGCAACGCCGGTAGCGGCCGCAGCGGTTTCCTCGGCGCGCCAAGCGCATTGCCGGCCGGCGTGCTGGAAGGTTCGGAGCCTGAAGCCGCCGCCGTGGCTGCACCGGTCGCGGCCGGCGCCGCAGCTGCCGGCATGGCTGCCGCTTCGTCCTCCGGCGGTTACGTGGTGCAGGTCGGTGCGCTGAGCAGCGCCGAGCGTGCCCAGAGCTGGCAGCAAAGCCTGAGCCAACAGTTTGGCGTCCCGGGCAAAGTGGCGGCCAACGGCAACGTTTATCGCGTCCAGCTCGGCCCGTTCAGCAGCCGTCAGCAGGCGGCCCAGCTGCAGCAACGCCTGGCGAGCGAAGCGCAACAACAGTCTTTCGTTACTGCTGCACCCTGAGCATTAAGCCCGGTGGGCATTCACGGCCGATAAGCGGTTATTTAGCTGAAACATTTTCTTGCAGCTAAAAGGGCACTAACCGCAATTAGTCAGATGAATGGGTAATGCCTGCCGGGATCGCATCTGCTATAGTGTGGCTCGTTTTTTAACTTTACTTTCACGGATGTTGTAGTCCCGATCATGAAACAAGTAACTTCTTTTCGCTTAATCAAAAGCATCGCCCTCGGCACCGTTATCGCAATGAGCGCAGCCTCCGTTGCGCACGCCGATGACGTTAACATCAAAACCATGATCCCAGGTGTCCCGCAGATCGATGCGGAAGCGTACATCCTGATTGATTACAACTCCGGCAAGGTGCTGGCCGAGATGAACGCCGATGCGCGTCGCGATCCGGCCAGCCTGACCAAAATGATGACCAGCTACGTCATCGGCCAGGCGCTGAAAGCGGGTAAAATCGGCCAGGACGATCTGGTGACCGTCGGCCAGGACGCCTGGGCGACCGGCAACCCGGTGTTCAAAGGCTCCTCGCTGATGTTCCTGAAGCCGGGCGATCGCGTGCCGGTCTCCAAACTGACCCGCGGCATCAACCTGCAGTCCGGTAACGACGCCTGCGTGGCGATGGCCGACTACGTCGCCGGCAGCCAGGACGCGTTCGTTAACCTGATGAACACCTACGTCAGCAAGCTGGGCCTGCAGAACACTCACTTCCAGACGGTACACGGCCTGGATGCCCAGGGCCAGTACAGTTCGGCGCGCGACATGGCGCTGATCGGCCAGGCGCTGATCCGCGACGTGCCGGAAGAGTACGCGATCTACAAAGAAAAAGAGTTCACCTTCAACAATATCCGCCAGATGAACCGCAACGGTCTGCTGTGGGATAACAGCCTGAACGTCGACGGCATCAAAACCGGCCATACCGACGCGGCGGGTTACAACCTGGTGGCTTCGGCGACCGAAGGCCAAATGCGCCTGATCTCCGCCGTGATGGGCGGCCGCACCTACAAAGGCCGTGAAGCCGAAAGCAAGAAACTGCTGACCTGGGGCTTCCGCTTCTTCGAAACCGTGGCGCCGCTGAAAGTCGGTAAAGAGTTCGCTTCTGAGCCTGTCTGGTTCGGCGATGCCGACCGCGTTGAGCTGGGCGTGGACAAAGACGTCTACCTGACCATTCCGCGCGGCCGCATGAAAGATCTGAAGGCCAGCTACGTGCTGAACACGCCGGAAATTCACGCGCCGCTGGCGAAAAACCAGGTGGTGGGCAGCATCAACTTCCAGCTGGACGGCAAAACCATCGATCAGCGCCCGCTGGTGGTGATGAACGAAGTGAAAGAAGGCGGTTTCTTCAGCCGCATCGTGGACTACATCAAACTGATGTTCCACCACTGGTTCGGTTAATGGTTGAAACGGGCGAAATTGCCCCCATATACTGAATAACATTAACTCCCGCCCCGGCGGGAGTTATAATTTATAGATTAGCTAGCACTCTGGAGCGCACGCACATGCAAAAAACTAAACTGAACGAACTGCTCGAATTCCCTTGCTCGTTTACCTACAAGGTGATGGGCCTGGCGCAGCCTGAGCTGGTTGACCAGGTAGTTGAAGTGGTGCAGCGCCATGCGCCGGGCGATTACAACCCGCAGGTCAAGCCAAGCAGCAAAGGCAACTACCACTCCGTCTCCATCACCATCAATGCCACTCACATCGAGCAGGTCGAAACCCTGTACGAAGAGTTAGGCAACATTGAAATTGTTCGCATGGTGCTGTAATTCCAGCATAAACCCCTGCTTATCAACCCGGGATGGCGCAGCGTCTTCCCGGGTTGCGCATTTTTGGTCAGCGAAAGGCTGGCCGCAAGCCGGAGCGCCCGGTATAATGGCTTTACCACTTCTGTAACCTGACGATGACTCTTTTGCAACCAGACAAGATCATTTTGCGTCAGCTGGGGTTGCAGCCCTACGCGCCTGTATCCCAAGCCATGCATAACTTCACCGACAGTCGTACCGAGACTACGCCGGACGAACTGTGGCTGGTACAGCATCACCCGGTGTTCACCCAAGGCCAGGCCGGCAAAGCCGAACATGTGCTGATGCCCGGCGACATCCCGGTGGTCCAGAGCGATCGCGGCGGCCAGGTGACCTACCACGGGCCGGGTCAGCAAGTGATGTACGTGATGGTCGATCTGAAACGCAGCAAGGTCGGCGTACGTCAATTGGTCACGGCGATAGAAGATACGGTTATCAACACCCTCGCCCACTTTCGCCTCGCATCGCGCGCCCGTCCGGATGCGCCTGGCGTGTATGTGGGGGAGCAGAAAATCTGTTCGTTGGGTTTGCGGATCCGCAAAGGCAGCTCATTCCACGGCCTGGCCCTGAATGTGGCGATGGATCTCAGCCCCTTCCAACGCATCAACCCTTGCGGTTACGCCGGCATGCAGATGACGCAGGTCAGCGCGCTGGCGCCCGGCGTTGGCATTGAAGACATACACCCAATCCTGGTACAGGAATTTGTTCATTTACTCGGCTACCAGACGGTCGAGCTTCGTAACTGGAACCTGCACGATTATGAGTAAACCAATTCAGATGGAACGCGGCGTCAAATACCGCGATGCTGACAAAATGGCGCTGATCCCGGTCAAAACGGTGGTCACCGAACGGCAGGAGCTGTTGCGTAAACCCGAGTGGATGAAGATCAAACTGCCTGCCGACTCAACGCGCATTCAGGGCATCAAAGCCGCGATGCGTAAAAACGGCCTGCACTCCGTCTGTGAGGAAGCCTCGTGCCCTAACCTGTCCGAGTGTTTCAACCACGGTACCGCCACCTTTATGATCCTCGGCGCTATCTGCACCCGTCGCTGCCCGTTCTGCGACGTGGCCCACGGCCGCCCGATCGCGCCAGACGCTAACGAGCCGGAAAAGCTGGCGCAAACCATCGCCGACATGGCGCTGCGTTACGTGGTGATCACCTCGGTTGACCGCGACGACCTGCGCGACGGCGGTGCTCAGCACTTTGCCGACTGCATCTCGGCCATCCGCGCCAAGAGTCCGAACATCAAAATTGAAACGCTGGTGCCGGACTTCCGCGGCCGTATGGATCGCGCTCTGGAGATCCTCACCGCCACGCCGCCGGACGTGTTTAACCACAACCTGGAAAACGTGCCGCGCGTCTACCGCCAGGTGCGCCCGGGCGCCAACTATGAGTGGTCGCTGAAGCTGCTGGAGCGCTTTAAAGAAGCTCACCCGGATATCCCGACCAAATCCGGCCTGATGGTCGGCCTGGGCGAAACCAACGCGGAAATCGTTGAAGTGATGCGCGATCTGCGTCGCCACGGCGTGACCATGCTGACGCTGGGCCAGTACCTGCAGCCGAGCCGTCACCACCTGCCGGTGCAGCGCTACGTCAGCCCGGCCGAGTTTGACGAGATGAAAGAAGAAGCGATGGCGATGGGCTTCACCCACGCCGCCTGCGGCCCGTTCGTGCGTTCGTCTTACCACGCCGATCTGCAGGCCAAAGGGATGGAAGTGAAATAACGCGTAATAGTTTGTTACGCTAAAGACGGCGGAAACGCCAAAAAACGGATGTCCGCAAGGCATCCGTTTTTTATTGCGCGCAGTCAGACGGAATTAAACGTCTTTCTTTTCGACGCTCTGCTGAGCGGACTGGCTCTCGGCGGTGCTGTTGCCGGCGGCCGGCGGCGTGCTGTCGTCGCCCACCGCTTTTTTAAAGCCTTTCAGCGCCGCGCCAAGATCGGCGCCGAGCGTGCGCAGTTTGCTGGTGCCGAACAGTAAAATCACCAACACCGCAATCACCAGAAGTTTGGTAATGCTGATACCTTCCATACTCACCTTCTTATCATAGAGCGCTGTGTGAACAGCGAGAAAAACTGACCTTGCCTGCGAATATTTAGCGACTTTCCTTCGGCTCACACAACCGCAACATGTAACAGAGTGAGATCCGTTGCAGGAATGTCACGCAACCTCGCGGCGTGAATCCCAGACTATTCTTAGTTTATCACCCGCATGATACGCTGCCGTGATACTCATCAGGGAGATGCCGGATGTATATTGCCCCATCCATTTTCGATGCCCGAAAATCCGGCCTCAGCTTCGCCAAACGCACCTATCTGCCCCGCGTCGCCGGTCTGGGGCTCGGGTTTATCTGCGTTTGCGCCGCGCTCTATCCCTTGGCTCCGCCCGCGGCGGTCTGGCTATTGCTGGCCTTTCACGGCTTTCTCTGGCCGCATCTGGCCTATCGCCTGGCCTGCCGCGCCAAAGATCCGTTCAAAGCCGAGATCCGCAACCTCTTGATCGACTCCGCCTTCGGCGGCTTCTGGGCAGCGATGATGGCATTCAATGCCCTGCCGGCGATCGTCATCCTGTCGATGATGAGCATGAACAACATCGCTTCGGCCGGCAAAGCGCTGTTTGTCAAAGGATTGGCGATTCAATTGGCCACGGCGATGCTCACCGGCACGCTGCTCGGCTTCCCGTTTCATCCATACAGCACGCCGCTGCAAGTCTATCTGTGCCTGCCGATGATCTACCTTTATCCGACGTTGCTGGGGCTGGTGACCTACCGCACCGCCAAACGGCTGGCGGAAAAAAAACAGGAGCTGCAACGCATCAGCACCCGCGATGGGCTGACCGGCTTATATAACCGTCGCCACTGGGAACATCTTCTGCATCGCCAGTTCGATAGCTGCCGCCGCTACCAGGACAACGCCACGCTGATCCTGATGGACATCGACCGCTTCAAAACCATCAACGACACCTTCGGCCATGCGCTGGGGGATGAAGCCCTGGCGGTATTGGCGGAAGAGCTGCTGATCGGCTTGCGCAACGTGGATATCGTCGGGCGCTACGGCGGCGACGAGTTTGGCGCGGTGCTGCCGAATACTAACGCCGAACAGGCGGAAATCGTCCTGCACCGCATCCAGCAGCGGCTGGACGCGGTCAGTTTCAAGGAGGCGCCGCAGCTGCGGCTGCAGATCAGCGCAGGCATCGCTAACTACCACCCCGCGCTGGGCGGCTATCTTGACTGGCTGAAAGCGGCCGACGGTGCGCTCTATCGGGCGAAGCATAATGGCCGCAACCGGCTGGAAACGGCAGTGCCGCCAGGGGAGTAACTTACTGACTTAATAACTTGGCAAAATACTTCGGCGCTTCGACAAAGCCTTCGCGCCGGTAAAACGCATGCGCCCGCTCGCGGCGACTGTGGCAATGGACCTCTAACCGATCGCAGCCGCGACGGTGCGCCAACGCCTCGCCCTCCGCCAGCAGCCGCCGGCCTACGCCCGCGCCGCGCGCTCGGTCATCGACGCAAAAATAGCTGATGCGGCCAATGTCGCCGGCCAACGCCAGCTGCGGCAGGAAATGCAGCGACAACACGCCCAACACCTGCTCCCCGTCCGTCGCCACCAGCAGCGCCTCATCCGGATGCGCCAACAGTTGCTGCATGCGCTGCGTCAGAAACGCCTCGGTGCCGGGATAATCCAACGCCGTCATTAATTCGGCGATAGCATGGCGATCGCTCAGGCGCGCCGTTCTGATTTGCATAGGGTGACCTCGCAGAGTGTCGATACTACAAAATAGATGGCGTTAGGTGTAACATCCACCGGGTACGGCAAAAAAGGCCGTGCGGCACGCTGGAGATGACATTCCTCCCTAACCGCCTTCACAGGCTGATGATGTCTACGTAACCTCTCGGAGAGAGGCGCGTAGCGTTACGCCTGTCCCTTTCCGAGTCCCGTGAATTTCTCTGATTGAAAGGTAGTTGCCCCATGTTGAGTTCTTTACTGGCCGTATTTATCGGCGGCGGCGTCGGCAGCGTTTTGCGCTGGGCGGTAAGCATGAAAATGAATCCGCTGAATGCCCACATTCCGCTCGGTACGCTGATGGTCAATCTGATCGGTGGTTTTATCATCGGCCTGGCGATGGCGATTTTCACCCGCATGACGCATCTGGATCCCACCTGGAAATTACTGATTACCACCGGGTTCTGCGGCGGCCTGACTACCTTCTCCACCTTTTCGCTGGAGGTGGTATACCTGATGCAAGATGGCCGCTTCGGCTGGGCGCTGGCCAACATGCTGCTCAACCTGGCCGGCTCGCTGGCGATGACGCTGCTGGCCTTTATGCTGGTAATGTGGCTCAACGGGCGCTAAGCCCTTAATGTTTCCTTAATCTTGCATGCGCATAATCTCATCCAGTACTCCTGACTGGATGAGAAACCGCTATGTTTAGCCTGCCGAAAACCGCCGCCGAAGCGATTGCCATTGCGCTGTGCGTCCTGATCGTCGCCGCCTTTATCAAATCCTACCTGTTCGCTTAAGCGCCCTTACCCGCAGCACGCGTTCATCTTGCGTCTTTCCGGCCGTTTACACTACAATTGAGAATGAACGTTCACACCCAAAAATGTGAACCCGGCTCACGCGTAGCAAAGGATCGGGCAGATGCTCTCCCCCAACGACAGTAAACAGGCCAAGGTGCAGGCGCGCCGCGATCAGATCGTCGAAGCGGCGAAAATCAGTTTCCGCCGCCACGGCTTCCACGCCGCCAGCATGGCGGAGATCGCCCAAGGCTCGCAGCTCAGCGTCGGGCAAATCTATCGCTATTTCGCCAATAAAGACGCGATTATCGAAGAGATCGTCAACCGCATCATCACTAACAAGATGCAGCGGCTGGAAAACCTTGGCGATCACATCAACCTGATCGCCGGTACGTTGGCGGCGCGCACGCTGTTTCAGCAGCCGGGCGAGAGCGAAACCGATCACATGCTGATGCTGGAAGTGACCGCCGAGGCCACGCGCAACCCGGTGGTGGCCAAACTGCTCAGCGATGCGGAAGCGCGGCTGTTTCGCCACGTGTGCCACAATCTGCAGCGGCTGTATCCCCATTTCAGCGCGGAAGAGATCGCCGCGCGGGTGGAATTTATCGCCGTCATGAGCGAAGGCACCGGTTACCGTATCCTTACCACGCAAAAAGCCGATGCGTCCCTGCTGCGCGATCTGTATCAGCAGGCCATTTCTCACCTGTTCAGGAAACTCTAATCTCCCATGACCAAACACTTAGCCAGACAGCGTCTGGTGTACGCCGTCGTGCTTGGCCTGCTGGCCGCGCTGGGGCCGCTGTGCACCGATCTCTACCTGCCCGCCCTGCCGGAAATGGCGGGTGAGCTGAATACCTCCACCGCCGCCGCGCAGCTCAGCCTGACCACCGGGCTGCTCGGTCTGGGCGTCGGCCAGCTGATTTTCGGCCCTTACAGCGACAAATTGGGCCGTATGCGCCCGCTGCTGCTGTCGCTGATCCTGCTGCTGGGCGCTTCGCTGTGGTGTGCGCTGGCGCCCACCATCGACCAACTGCTGATCGCCCGCCTGCTGCAAGGCATCGCCGGTGCCGGCGGCGCGGTGATTTCCCGCGCCATTGCTCGCGATCTGTACGCCGGCCATGAGCTGACCCGTTTCTTCGCCTTGCTGATGCTGGTTAACGGCCTGGCGCCGATCGTCGCACCGGTGCTGGGCGGCGTGATGCTGCAGGTAATGAATTGGCGCGGTATCTTCGGCGTGCTGGCGGCCATCGCCGTGCTGCTGTTCAGCCTGTCGGCGCTGAAGCTGCGCGAATCCCTGCCGGTCGAGCGCCGCAGCCAGGGCGGTATCCTGGCGATGCTGATGTCGCTCGGCGGGTTGCTGACCCAGCGCTATTTCATGGGCCTGTGCCTGACACAGGGCTTCGTGATGGCCGGCATGTTCGCCTATATCGGCGCCTCGCCTTTCGTCTTGCAGCAGATCTACGGCCTCAGCCCGCAGATGTTCAGCCTATGCTTCGCCATTAACGGCGTCGGCTTGATCATTGCGGCACAGCTGGCCAGCCGTCTCAGTTCGCGTTGGGGGGAACGCCGGGTATTGAGGGGCGGGTTAACGCTGGCGGCCGTCGCGTCGCTGTTGCTGCTGTTGGCCGCCGCGCTGCATGCGCCGCTGGTCGTGTTGCTGGTGCCGCTGTTCTTCTCGGTAGCGGTGATCGGCATCGTCGGCCCGACCGCCTCTTCGCTGGCGATGCAAAGCCAGGGAGACAAAGCGGGCAGCGCCTCGGCCTTGATCGGCGTGTGCATGTTCGCCCTCGGCGCCTGCGCCGTGCCGCTCACCGGGCTGGGCGGCACCTCGGGCCTGTCGATGGCGCTGACCATCGTCGGCTGTTACGCCATCGCCATCCTGCTGTTCGGCCTGTTGGCCCGCCGCAACGACGCATAACGCGCCCAATAAAAAACCCGCTCAATGAGCGGGTTTTAAGAAATTCAGCTACGCAGCTTAGATAGCAGTAACGTTAGCGGCAGATGGGCCCTTGGCACCGTTCGTGATTTCAAATTCTACACGCTGGCCTTCAGCAAGCGTTTTGAAACCGTTGCTAACGATGGCAGAGAAGTGGACGAAAACGTCCTTGCTACCATCTTCCGGAGTAATGAAACCGAAGCCTTTGGATTCATTAAACCACTTAACGCTACCTTTAATCTTAGACATCAAACTTACCTTTAACGTGAATGAAAGACACAAAACCTGTGTCGATTACAGTACAGCAAGCAGGCAGGATTTTGTCCACCACCGCGATCACAGAAATCCGATAAAGAGTGAAAAAATCCGTGTTGTCCGGTGTAAATGGATTGCACCGGTTGCGATACGTTACCGTTCCAGGCCAAACCTCTCCCTGCGCCGGCGAACAACGAGCGAACGCCCAAACTCGCCCGCTTCCCCCAGCGTTGACGCCCCCATGCAGACGCAATCGCTATGAAATATAACCAGATGGTCTTTTTGCTTCGGCGGTCCCTGCACTAGGGTTAGGGTTTATTTCCCACTGTGAGCCAAGCCTATGACCAGCCAATTGGCAGACAAAATCATCGCCTATCGGCGTGAGCTGCACCAAAACCCGGAACTTTCCAATCACGAATTCGCCACCACCGCCCGGCTGACCCGCTGGCTGGAAGAGGCAGGCATCCGTCTGCTGCCGCTGGCGCTGAAAACCGGCGTCGTGGCGGAGATCGGCAGCGGCAAGGGGCCGATTATCGCGCTGCGCGGCGACATTGATGCCCTGCCGATCGACGAAATCGCCGACGTGCCCTTCAGCTCGCAAAACAGCGGCGTAATGCACGCCTGCGGCCACGACTTTCACACCTCGGTGATGCTCGGCGCCGCGCACCTGCTCAAAGCGCGTGAGGCCGAGCTGCCCGGCACGGTGCGCATCTTCTTCCAGCCGGCGGAAGAGACCTTCAACGGCGCCCGGCACCTGATCGACGCCGGCGCGCTGGATAACGTTGCGGCGGTATTTGGCCTGCATAACGCGCCGGAGCTGCCCACCGGCACCTTCGCCACCCGCGCCGGGCCGTTCTACGCCAACGTCGATCGCTTCCAGATCCACATCACCGGCAAAGGCGCCCACGCCGCCAAACCGGAACAGGGCGTCGATACCATCGTCACCGCCAGCCAGATCGTCGGCGCGCTGCAGACGCTGCCCAGCCGCAGCTTCAGCTCGCTGGAATCGCTGGTGGTGAGCGTGACGCGCATCGAAGGCGGCAATACCTGGAACGTGCTGCCGCAAACCGTGGAGCTGGAAGGCACGGTGCGCACCCACAGCGACGCGGTGCGCCGCCAGGTGCCTGATAAAATTCGCCAGGTGATCGACGGCGTTGCCGCCGCGCTCGGCGCGCAGGCCGAACTCCACTGGCAGCCGGGGCCGCCGGCGGTGATCAACGACGCCCATTGGGCGGCGTTCAGCAAAACCGTCGCCGCCGAGGCCGGCTACCGGGTCGAAGAGGCGGAGCTGCAAATGGGGGGTGAAGATTTCGCGCTGTATCTGCATCACGTGCCGGGCGTCTTCGTCAGCATCGGCTCCGCCAGCGAGTTCGGCCTGCATCATCCGCGTTTCAATCCCGATGAACGCGCCCTGTTCCCCGCGGCACAATATTTTACGCTGCTGGCGGAACGCACGCTGCAACAGCTCACTACCGCGCCAGAAAAAGCCCTCAGCAACGCCTGAATAACGTGAAATAGTATTTCCCCGACGCCGCAGATACCGCGCCGGGGATTATTATTTTCGCTCGCCGTGATATTTGCAGTTTTCAACATTTGAATATGCTGTTTTGTTGTTTTACATCCCGTTGCCGCTCATCAATAGTGGACACATCAGACACCGCGCGCCTTTGCGGCGCATGACAGGATAATCACGATGAGCGACAACGCGAATAATCAACGGCAATTACGGCTGGGCGCCATTCTGCACGGCGCATCGGGAAATATGTCCGCCTGGCGCCACCCGGATGCCACCGCCGACGCCAGCATCAACCTCGAATTTAATATCACCTCGGCGAAAAAAGCCGAACAGGGGAAATTCGATTTCGTCTTCGTCGCCGATGGCTTATATATCAACGAAAAATCCATTCCGCATTTTCTTAATCGTTTCGAACCGCTCACCCTGCTGGCCGCGCTGGCCGCCGCCACCGATAAAATCGGCCTGGTAGGCACCCTTTCCACCTCTTACAGCGATCCGTTCACCGTCGCCCGCCAGTTCGCCAGCCTCGACCACCTGAGCAACGGCCGCGCCGGCTGGAACGTGGTGACGTCGCCGCTGGAAGGCTCGGCCAAAAACTTCTCGCGCGCCGAACACCCGGAACACAGCCTGCGTTACCGCATCGCCGGCGAATTTCTCGACGTCGCCAAAGGGCTGTGGGATTCCTGGGAAGACGATGCCTTTGTGCGCAACAAGGCTAGCGGCGAATTCTTCCGCACCGGCAAGCTACACACCCTCAATCACCAGGGAGAGTTCTTCTCGGTGCAGGGGCCGCTGAACATCGGCCGCACGCCGCAGGGGCGCCCGATCCTGTTCCAGGCCGGCGCCTCCGAAGACGGCAAACGGCTGGCGGCTCAACACGCCGATGCGATCTTCACCCATCACGACACGCTGGAGCAGGCGCAGGATTTTTATCAGGACGTGAAGCGGCAGCTGGTGGAACAGGGGCGCGAGCCGGACGACCTGCGCATCTTCCAGGGCGTCAGCGTGATCGTCGGCGACGACGACGCGGACGTCGAGCGCCAGTACCAGGAGACCGCCCGCCTGGTCAGCATTGAGAACGCCCTCAACTATCTTGGCCGCTACTTCGAACATTACGACTTTTCCCGCCATCCGCTGGACGCGCCCTTCCCGGACATCGGCGATCTGGGGCAAAACAGCTTCCGCAGCACTACCGACGCCATCAAGCGCAACGCCCGCGAACGTAACCTCACGCTGCGCCAGGTGGCGCTGGAAGCCGCCTCGCCGCGCCCGGTGTTCAGCGGCACGCCGGAAGCGGTGGCGGACGGCCTGCAACGCTGGTTCGACGGTGAAGCCGCCGACGGTTTCATCATCAGCGGCGGTACGCCCAACGCCTTCGGCCACTTCGTCGATCGGGTGGTACCCATCCTGCAACAGCGTGGCCTGTTCCGTCAGGCGTACCACGGCGATACGCTGCGCGAGCACCTGGGCCTGAAGCGCCCGTTGAACAGATTCACCCAATAATAAGATCGTTTTCAGGGATATCCGCTATGCAGAAAACCGTTACCGCCGCCCTCGTGGCGGCCTTGCTGAGCCTGACCGGCGCCGCGCAGGCGGGCACCGGCATCGATTTACAGGCCAATGAAATCCCGATCCACGCGCCGAAAAACCCGCAGGCGATCGCCAAACTGCCGGCCGATTTCCACTTCGTGAAGCCGGGCCAATTCACCGTTGCAATCGCCGCGCTCAACACGCCGCCGCTGGCGCTGTTCGCCGCCGATAACCGGCGGCTGATCGGCAGCGAAGTGGATATCGCGCAGCTGGTGGCCGACAGCCTGGGGCTTGAATTAAACGTGGTGCAAACCTCGTGGGAAGACTGGCCGCTGGGGGTGGTTTCCGGCAAATATGACGCAGCCATCACCAACGTCACCGTCACCAAAGAGCGCAAAACCCGCTTCGACTTTGCCACCTACCGCATCGATTCGCTCGGCTTTTACGTCAAAACCGGCGGCAAGATCGCGACGATCAAACAGCCTGCCGATATCGCCGGATTAAAGATCATCGTTGGCTCCGGCACCAATCAGGAAGCAATTTTGCTGGCGTGGGACAAACAGAACCGGCAGCAGGGGCTCAAACCCTTCCAGCCGATCTACGTGACCGACGATGCGGCCGCCACGCTGGCGATCCAGTCCGGCCGCGCCGACGCCTACTTCGGGCCGAACGTGCTGGGCGCCTATAAAGCAGCGCTGAACGGCCGCACCCGGCTGGCGGGCACGGTGGAAGGCGGTTGGCCCAAGGCGGCACACATCGCCGTCACCACCCGTAAAGGCAACGGCCTGGTGCAGGCGGTGAACGAAGCGCTGAACGGCACGATCCGCGGCGGGCAGTACGATCGGGTGCTCAACCGCTGGGGCGAGAGCGTCGAACGCCTTGCGCAGTCGGAAATCAACCCGCCCGGCCTGGGCGATTAGGAGCGCGCGATGACGCAAGACACTTTCATTCAGACGCTGCCGACCGACCCACTGATCGCCCCGGTGATCGAGGGGCTGTTCGGCGAATATCGCCAGCGTTACGGCGACTATTTTGGTGACCAGGAACCGGAAGCGCTGGATCTGTACGCGCCGCCGCAAGGGGCCTTCATCGTGCTGCTGCGCGCCGGTGCGCCGATTGCCATGGGCGCCTTCAAACGCTATGACGCACAGACCGCCGAGCTGAAGCGCATCTGGACGCGAGGCGATCTGCGCCGCCAGGGCCTGGCACAGCGGGTGTTGCAGCAGTTGGAAACGCTGGCGTTGGCGCAAGGATATCGCCAGCTCTATCTGACCACCGGCTTTCGCCAGCCCGAAGCGGTGGGCCTGTATCTGAACAACGGGTATCAGCCGCAGTTCGATCCCACCGTCGACAGCGAGGTTTACAGCCGCCCGCCCTACGATGGCCGCCTGCCGTTCCGCAAAAGCCTGATTGCAGAGGATGCGTGTTGTTGCGCGTCGGAAAGGAAAATCGCCTAAGGCCCCTTTATCTGTATCAGGAGACATGACATGTCCAAACAAGAAGTCTTGAAAGTGGTGCCCGCCCGCTATCCGCTGCGGCTGATCGGCGCGCTGTTTTCGCTGTTTATTCTGGCCGCCATCGTACAATCGGTGGCGGGTAACGCGCGCTGGGAATGGGGCGTGTTCGCCGAGTGGTTCTTCGCGCCGGCGGTACTGGCGGGGCTGGGGCAAACCCTGCTGCTGACGCTGCTCGGTACGCTGTTCAGCATCCTGTTCGGCACCCTGTTGGCGCTGGCGCGCCTGTCGCGCTCCTACCTGCTGGCGTCGCTGGCCTGGGGCTATATCTGGCTGTTTCGCTCTCTGCCGCTGATCCTGGTGCTGATCATTCTGTACAACTTCTCCTATCTGTATGACGCCATCTCGCTGGGCATTCCCTTCACCTCCGTGGTGTTCGCCAGCTTTCCCACCATCGACATTCTCGGCCAGTTCGCCGTGGCGGTGCTGGGCCTGACGCTGGTGCAGTCCGCCTACACCGCCGAGATCATCCGCGGCGGCATCCTGGGCGTGGATTACGGCCAGCACGAGGCGGCGGCGGCGCTGGGCCTGCCGGGCTATCGTCGCACCTTCCGTATCATTCTGCCGCAGGCACTGCGCTCCATTATTCCGACCGGTTTCAACGAGATCATCAGCCTGGCGAAAGGCACCTCAATCGTTTACGTGCTGGCGCTGCCGGAGCTGTTTTACACCATTCAGGTTATCTATAACCGCACCCAGCAGGTGATACCGCTGCTGATGGTCGCCACCGTCTGGTACCTGTTCATCACCACCGCGCTGTCGGTGATCCAATACTATATCGAGCGCTATTTCGCCCGGGGCGCGGTGCGCGAACTGCCGCCGACGCCCTGGCAGAAACTGGCCGGCTGGCTAAAACGTTAGGAGACCCACATGTCTGAAGCCATTGATTATTATGCCTTGCCCGAGCAGCCGGTACGCAATCTCACCCCGGTGCCGGCACGCGGCCTGATCGAAATCAGCAACGTCAGCAAGTTCTTCGGCAAACACAAGGCGCTGGACGACGTCAGCCTGACGCTGCAGCCGGGCACAGTGACCGTGATCCTCGGCCCTTCCGGCTCCGGCAAATCGACGCTGCTGCGGGCGATCAACCACCTGGAGCGCGTCGACGAGGGCTTTATCCGCATCGACGGCGACTACGTCGGCTACCGCCGCAAGGGCAACCGGCTGTACGAGCTGAAGGAAAAGGCCATCCTCCGGCAGCGCATCAACGTCGGCTATGTGTTCCAAAATTTCAACCTGTTCCCGCACCTGACGGTGCTGGAAAACATCATCGAAGCGCCGGTGGTGCACAAAATTCACTCCCGCGAGCGGGCGAAGGCGGTCGCCTATGAGCTGCTGGATACCGTCGGGCTGCGCCACAAGGCGGATGCCTACCCGCGCCACCTATCCGGCGGCCAACAACAACGCATCGCCATCGCGCGCGCGCTGGCGCTGAACCCGAAGGTAATCCTGTTCGATGAACCGACCTCCGCGCTCGATCCCGAGCTGGTCGGCGAAGTGCTGGACGTGATTAAGGGGTTGGCGGATCTGGGCGTCACGCTGGTGGTGGTCACGCATGAAATCGGCTTTGCGCGCGAAGCGGCGGATCGGGTGGTGTTTATGGTCGACGGGCAGATCGTCGAACAGGGCGACGCCAGGCAGGTGCTGTCCCAACCGCAGCATCCGCGCACCGTTAACTTCCTCAACAAAGTGCTGTGATCGTCGGGGCGCCGCGGCGCCCCGCACCTGAGCCGCTTATAGGCCGGCAAAACGCCGCTTCTCGGCGGCGAAATCCAGCGGGCGGATCCCCTGCTGGTTTTTATCCTCGTCGGTCAGCAACGCCGGCGGAATAAACCAGGTCACCTCGAACAGCAGTCCGTCCGGATCGTGACCATAAATGCTTTTGTGCACGCCATGATCCTCTTCCAGCCCGAGAATACCGCGTTCGGCCAACAGGTGACGAATGCGCTCCAGCTCTTCCAGACTGTCCACCTCCCAGGCCAGATGGTACAGCCCGGCCGGTGGCTCATGCTCCGCCGGCGGCTCGTTGTTGGCGCGAAACACCCCGGCGCGCTGCTGGCCCAGATTCTTGCTGAACAGCGCCAAATCGTGATCGTTTTCCGAATCGGCGGCCTGGGTAAATACCGCGCGATCGGGGCTGTCGGACGGCTTCAGCTTGAAGCCCAAGACCTGATGATAAAAGTCGGCGCTCTGCCGCACATCGCTGACATACAGCACGGCGTGATTGAGACGTTTGATGCCCATCGATATTCCTTTTTCGCATTGAATGAAGTCAGCATGAACATAGCATGTGGCCAGGAAGCCGCTAAATGCCGTTATCGCATGACTAAATGCCGCCCGCGCAATCTGTCGCTGCAAGGCATTCCGCGCTATCATAAGCGCTGTATTGAACCCTTTTGTGAGAATAGCGATGAACGGCAAGATAACGACTTTTTTTGAAGACAAAGGCTTCGGCTTTATTACCGACGAGAACGGAGAAAATCGTTATTTTCACGTGATTAAAGTGCAGAACCCGGAGCTGATTAAGAAAAACGCGGCGGTCACCTTCGAGCCAACCAACAACACCAAAGGCCCGTCGGCTTATGCGGTAAAAGTGTTGGCGCCCAGCAAATACATCATCATCGCCAATGAAAGAATCAAGATCACCAGCATCAAGTCTTTTAATACCTTCACCAAGGAAGTGCCGGTCAAAGCCGACGTGGATAAAGAGAACACCGTGCTGTCGGTTGGCCTGCTGATGAACCGCATTCGCCCACAGTCCGAAGATCAGGCGCAGACCATGCAAACGCTGCGCATGCTGACCATTACCACCTTCCAGAACACCACCCATACCTTCTCCGAGCACGAGATCGATATGGATGAAACCATCAAGGCGCTGAAAAGCCTGTAAGTATCTGCGTACGGAAAATAACCAACGAAATTTGTCGTTGCCTGTGTTAGCGTGAGTTTTCACCTGACACAGGCCATTGATATGTCCGATTCCAGCAGCGTCAAAGGTTTTATCAACCGCTCCACCCAAATCGTCTGCCCTAAATGCGGCTATGTTACCCGGCAAAAATGCGCAGCAATGCTGCAAGATGTGATACTGATTTGCCCTAATTGCGAAACCCGCTTCGAGCCCAGGCAAGGCTGAAAACGGTTAACGGAACAGGATATGCTCGACGCTGTTGCCGTTGATCACGTTGAACGACTCCACCCGATTACGCCCCTGCGATTTGGCGCGATACAGCGCGATATCCGCCATATTCATCAGCTGTTCCAACGATTTCACCTCATTCATCGCCAGGCTGGCAACGCCGACGCTGATGGTGATTTTCAACGTCTGCTTGCCTTCCGCCTGCAGCTCCGTCTGCTCCACCAGCCGGCGCAAATGTTCCCCCAGCGCCACGCCCTGCGCCGCCAGCGCGCGCGGCAGCATGATAGCAAACTCTTCCCCGCCCAAGCGGCCGAACAGCTGATCGTGACGCAGCTCGCGCCGCACGATGTGCGCGAACGACGCCAAAACCTGATCGCCGGCGCTGTGGCCGTGCGTATCGTTGATCTGCTTGAAATGATCAATGTCGATCAGCAGCAGCGACACCGCCTCTTTGGAACGGTGTTTATGCTCCAGCAACTCGCCCGCTTTGCGGGTCATCGCGCTGCGCGCCAGCACCCCGGTCAGAAAATCGTGGTTGGCACTGTGCTCCAGACGTCGCATCAGCTTTCGGTTGGCGGCGATGGAGCTGGCGAGGATCAGCGGCCCCATCACCAGCATGGCGATGCCCAATCGGGCGGACATCAGGGTATCGAGGAAGGCGTTGTGGTTGTTCGGCGTTTCATAAAGCACCAGGTTGGCAGAAATGCTGCTGATCTCGGTCATGCCGGTCAACAGCGTCAGCAACGTCACGGGGAACAGCGGGTAGCGTACCGCGCACCACAGCAGCGCCGGGATCGGGAAGGCGATGGCGCCCGGCCCGCCGATATAGACGCTGAACGCCAGCGACAGCAGCAACGCCAGCAACGGCAGGCAGCCTTTCAGGCGCCAACGTACCTGCATGCGCAGCAGTTGCTTCAGCCGCGGCGCCGCCATCAGCACCGGCAACAGCAGCAAGGTCGTCGAGAATTGCTCACTGAACCAAGCCAGCCAGGCGATCACCACCGTGTTGTTATAGAGGCTATCATTACGCAGCACCGACAGCGTCGACGCCACCGCCGCGCCGGCCAAACTGGCGCTGAACATATAGAGTATCGCCTGGGGCTTGCCCATGCGCCGTTGAGATTGTGGCAGCATCAGCATGATGCCGTAACCGACGGCGATCAGCGACATGTTGCAGGCGTTCAGCCACAGCGCCAGAGACCAACCTTCGCCGGTGCTGAGATCGGCGGCGACCATGCCCAGATAGGTGGTAAGCCAGCCGAGCGGCGTGCCGTAAATGGGTTTGCGCAGCAGCAGACCGAGCAGAATCGCATTCACCGGCCAAAATAAGGAAAGCGAGCCAATCGGCCGGCTAAGAATACCCACCAGGGAAAGCAAAAAAGCCAGCATGAAAAGATTGATCAGCTGAACCGTTAGCGGCAGGCCATGCCTGGCGTTTATTCTGGCGTTCATCGCCTTGCCCATATTTTGCTAATAACCAGAATAATAATGTGCATACTCTCTCGCCCGGCCAGTGAGGGATAGTCAACCCGGATTTCAACCAAAAAAGCCAGACAAATCAATAATAAAAAACGTTAACATTTAATTAACAGACTTTTCTTAGCCCCGTTCGGCTGCGGCGGGCACACCCGCGTAGCGTCAGCAAATAATGGCTACTCTGCTGTCAGCATAGCGCATAGCGTAATAGGTCGCCGACGGCGTCAATTACATTAATAAGCTTGTGGTTATTGGTCGTTGAATGATGTTTGAATAACTGCGCGATTATTTTCCTGCAACTGGGCCGCCCGTGCAATAACAACCCAAAAAAAGCCCGCATGAAGCGGGCTTGCTTGAACAACAGCAAATCGACAGTTACAACACGGCCATGCCTTGCATGCCCGTGTTGCCACGCAGTATAGCGGTGAAAGCTTAAGCAGACCTTAGCAACAAAAAACCCGGCCTAGGAACCGGGAATATTTGTACGAAATGCAGTGTTAGCCCAAGCAGGCTAATAACATTTCGCAGCCTACACGCCAATTGTGCAGAGAAAATGAACGCGGCATCCGTTCAACCGCACCGCCACCCCATCTACACGGTAAGGCCTTACGCCAGTTTGGCGGCAAAGCCCGCTACGCGCTGGCCATAGAGCTTGGCGGTCGCCAGATCGCCCGACAGCATCTCATCCACGCCGGCATCCGCCGGGGTCTGCACCAGCAGCCCCACCGAACCGCCCAGGTTATTGACGTCGGTACGCTGCGCCGATTTGGTGTTGGCCGGCAGCAGCCCCAGACTGACCCACAGGCCGCCATGTTGCGAAGCCAGCGTCTGCAGCGCGATCAACGTGACCTGCTTGTCGCCGTTCAGGCTGGCGCTGTTGGTAAAGCCGCCGAACACTTTGTCCTGCCACTTGCGGCCGAACCAGGCTTTGGAGCTCGCGTCGGCGAATTTCTTGAACTGCCAGGACGGGCCGCCCATATAGGTCGGCGAGCCAAAGATGATGGCGTCCGCCTCATCCAACGTCTGCCAGGCTTCGTCGCTGATGTCACCGTTCTGATCGATGGCGATCAGTTCCGCCCCCGCACCTTCCGCCACGACTTTCGCCAAACGCTCGGTATGGCCGTAGCCGGAATGAAACACCACTACTGTCTTCGCCATAGAAATTCTCCACTCATTGCACAAAGGCACCGACGGCGCCCCCTCTCGCGTTCAATCTAATCAAGCGCGCAGCGGCTGAATACCGAATAAAACTGACGGTGTTATTCAAAAAAATCGCGTTACGCACCGCCGGGTATGCGCAGATAAAAAAAATCCCGCACAAGGCGGGATAAACTTAACAGGGATGGGGTAATACACTACAGGGAATGGATAACACACAACATCATCGGGTAGAGCTACAGTACCAATCCCAATGTATAGAACTGTCATCCCCGCGTAAGTTTGCTCGGCCAGATGTAACGCCGAATGGGAAATATGACATTTTGCTCAACGCACCACGAACAGGCGCGATTCGAAACCGCCGCTTTTGAAGGTGCCGGTATTGACCCATCCCGGCGGCGAACGGCCGAAGTCCTGATTGAAATCGCCGCTGCTGACCAGCCAGATCCGGCGATGGCCTTTCGCTAACGCGCTGAGATTATCGACGTAAGTCTGCGCCGCCCGATCGTGGAAAAAGGTGCCGAAACCATAGGCATTGGGCTTGCCCGAAATGCCGTTGGGCCTGGCCGGGGTATACAGCAGGGCGCGATAGCCCTGCTTGTTGTAATACACGTAGCTCAGGTAGTTGAACATGTTGCTGACCACCACCGCATCGTTAGGCTGATAGTGGCTGTTGATATAGTGCACCATCACCTTGAACTCATCTTTCTCGACCGGGTAGTCGTTACGCACGCCGCAGCCGAACAGCAGGCTGAAAAACAACAGCAAAGAGATCCCGCGCACCCGGCTTTTCGTTCCGGCGATCAGCACGCCCAACACCAGCGGAATGCCGAGCGCAGCAGAATAGAGATAGCGATCGACAAACAGCGGCGTGCGCCAGGAAATGGCGAATACCAGCGTCACCGGGATCAGAATGCCACCGAGCAGCAGCAGCGAGAATGTCCTTGGCATCGCGCGCCGTTTCAGCAGCAGCGCGCACAACGCGACAAACATCGCCGGCAGCAGCCAGAGAATGATCGTGGGATAGTTGCTGCCGTCGTGGCCGGTGAGAAAACGCCAATACATTGCCGGCAGATCGCCCCAGGAAACCTGAGGGATCCAACCGACGTCGCCGCCAACCCGCAGCTCGGCGATATGTGCCAGCAGATTGAACAGCACCAGCAGCCAGGGAATGTAAGCCACCCCGATCGCCACATTGGCCAGCCACCACGCCGGGTGCTTGATGTAACGTACGCCTTCGCGGCGGCACGACAGCGCCAGCACCACCAGCCAGTGGGCGATCAGCGTGAAAATGGTGAAGTAATGGGTATAAAAGCTCAGCGTCATCAACAGCGCATACAGCGCCAGATAGCGGCGGTTATCCGGCGTTTTCAGCCACTTCGCCAACGCCATGGCGGCGGCGATCGCCAGCATCCCCATCAGCGCGTACATGCGCGCCTCCTGGCTGTAACGCACCGCCATCGGCATGATTGCCATCAGCCACCCCGCTATCAGCGCCGCCCGCTCATTGGTCAACCAACGGGTAAAACGCATCGCCAGCGCCACCGTCATTACGCCGAACACCAGGCTCAGCGAGCGGGCCGCCATGATGCCGTCGCCAAACAGCGCCATCCAGCCATGCAGCAACAGGTAATAAAGCGGCGGGTGAACATCGAAAGAAGCGTGGTACAGCAAAGCGCCCACGTCATAGCGGCTGGTCAGTACGCTGGAGGCTTCATCGCACCAAAAATACCGATCTGATAAGGAAATAAATCGCACGATCGCCGAAAACGCCACGATCGCCAACGCGTAATGTTTGTAACCGATGCCCTTTAAGCCGTTGTTGCTCAAAGAAACATTCGATACCTGCTGCAGTGACATAACGGCATTCCGCCCAAGAGAACCACACCGTGTGGAGACGCAGCGTCATCATTGCCGACGGCGGGTAAATGGCGGGTAAATCAGTGCGAAAAAGTCGGTGCAATCACCGCGGCGCCGCACGGCCCTCAGCGGATTTCAACGCTGATATCCGGGTAGGCTTTCTCCCCGTCGCTGAGGTAATGCCCCAACGCCCGGTAAGCCATGACGTACAGCACGGCGGCGGCGCACAGGCACAGCAAGGTCACGAGCAGGAATCTGGATTTGCGCACGATAGGCTCCATGGGGAAATTTTCGCCTATTGTAGCGCGGCAAAATAAACGAAAGTTCAATTGCCGGCGGGTCAAGCGCCTCGCACTCACTCGGCGAGGCGGCTTCATCTCATTTCTTCAACATGTAGATAAACGAATCGACGGTTTCGCCGCCGGCGGTGGAGACGCTGACCGCCACCCGTTCATACCCCTCACCTTCGAACGCATCGATAGTCGGCCAGTGGTTGACGAGATTAGCTGAACGGAACAGAAAACCGTTCACGCGATTGCCGCTGTTATCCAACACGATGCCTGGGTAGCCCATCTCGGCGCCCCAGCCTTCGTTAAGCAGCGATCCGCCGACACTGCCTTCTTCCCAGCTGCCGCCGATGGCTTCCATAATGTGCGCGTTGGGTCTGCCCGGCCCCAGGGTGCCGTAAACGAATAAGCTTTGCATGTTGCTCTCTGCCACTGACTAAAAGTTAGCGAACGAACATAGCATGGCGCTCAATGGCGAGCCAACGAGAGTATGGATTACGCAGTCGAATTTTTGAGGGAACAAGTCGGGGGGAAGAAAATCAAGGAAGTAATGGCACGCCCTATAGGATTCGAACCTATGACCTACGGCTTAGAAGGCCGTTGCTCTATCCAACTGAGCTAAGGGCGCATTGAGATGCGGCAACCTGTGGTTGCGGGTTGCGATTATACGGTCAGAGGTTAGCGAGTCAATGCCTTTTCATGACGTTACGGCGGCGACGGCGCTTTATGGCGTTTTTTCCGCCAGCGCCCGCGCTATGTTACGGTGCGCCAGGCCGACCGCGGTATCGCCTGGTGTGCGCTCAGCCTCTTGCCGCCCACCGCCCCGCCGCAGACAAAGGCGCGTAGACTGTACCACTGCGGCAATATCCCCCCAATCGGCATGCTCAACCACCTGCATATTGCAGGTCGCTTCCCCCTTTCCCCCAATGCGGAGTCAGGGCGTGCGCTGTTTAAGGATGCCTGGCTCCACGGCGCCCAAGCCAGCAATAGCGCGCAACCTCCCCATGCGCTGCCGTTCATGCGCACAGCTTCCGCCACAGCGCGCTCAGGCGCGCCCGCCACGACGGCGCTGCCTGGTGCTGGCCGAGCTGATGCAGCGCGGTGAGTTGCGCACTGCCCGCCGGATGCCGTGAAGAATCGAACACCGTCTCCCCTACGTGTTTAGGCTCCGCCGGTTGCTGATCAGGTTGATGATGCAACGGATAAAGCCGGGTTATCGCTCTCATGATCCTGCCCTCTTTCGCCCTGTGTATGGCCCCAGCGTATGCAAATGCAGGTAAAAATGGCGTAGAGGATCCTGAGGCCGATATAAAAAAAGCGTAAATCGCCGTCGGCAACGGCGGCGAGGGTGATTCTGCGCCTGACAGCGCGCTCAGCTTCTGCCAGAATAGCGGCATCCCCGCTTTTCTTAATTGATGGATTTCCACACTGATGTCAGCAAAGATTATTGATGGTAAAACGATTGCGCAGCAGGTTAGAAACGAAGTGGCTGAGCAAGTGAAACAACGTCTGGCGGCCGGCAAGCGCGCCCCAGGGCTGGCGGTTGTGTTGGTCGGCGAGAATCCGGCTTCGCAAATTTACGTCGCCAGCAAGCGCCGCGCCTGCGATGAAGTCGGCTTCCTTTCCCGCTCCTACGACCTGCCCGCTGCCACCAGTGAAGCCGAGCTGCTGGCGTTGATCGACCAGCTGAACGCCGACGCAGAAATCGACGGCATTCTGGTGCAGCTGCCGCTGCCGGCCGGCATCGATAACGTCAAGGTGCTGGAACGCATCCACCCGGACAAAGACGTCGACGGCTTCCACCCGTACAACGTCGGCCGCCTGTGCCAGCGCGCGCCTAAGCTGCGCCCGTGCACGCCGCGCGGCATCGTTACCCTACTGGAGCGTTATAACATCGATACCTACGGCCTGAATGCCGTGGTGGTCGGCGCGTCCAACATCGTCGGCCGCCCGATGAGCATGGAGCTGCTGCTGGCCGGCTGCACCACCACCGTCACCCACCGCTTCACCAAGAATCTGCGTCATCACGTCGAGAACGCCGATCTGCTGGTGGTGGCGGTCGGCAAGCCGGGCTTCATTCCGGGCGACTGGATCAAACCGGGCGCCATCGTGGTGGACGTCGGCATCAACCGCTTGGAAAGCGGTAAAGTGGTGGGCGACGTCGATTTCGACGCCGCCAGCGAGCGCGCCGCCTACATCACCCCGGTGCCGGGTGGCGTTGGCCCGATGACCGTTGCTACACTGATCCAAAATACCTTGCAGGCCTGCGAGGAATATCACGACGTTCAACCTAAATAAGTAAGGCAGTATGGAAATTTTCAATCTGGACAATCATCCCCACGTCGAACTGTGCGATCTGCTGAAGTTCCAGGGCTGGTGTGAAAGCGGCGGCGCCGCCAAAGAAGTGATCGCTGAAGGGCAGGTGAAAGTCGACGGCAAGGTCGAAACCCGCAAGCGCTGCAAGATCGTCGCCGATCAGGTGGTGGAGTTCAACGGCGGCAAGGTCATGGTTAAACCCTAACCCGCAGCCATAGAAAAAGGCGCTGAATTCAGCGCCTTTTTTGTTTCCTTCTGCCGGATTACTTACGGCGCCAGGTGGTGCCCTGCGGGCCGTCTTCCAGCACGATGTTCATCTCGTTCAACCGATCGCGAGCGGCATCCGCCAGCGCCCAGTCTTTGGCGGCGCGCGCTTCGTTACGCTGTTTGATCAGCGCTTCAATCTCCGCCACTTCGCCGTCATCAACCTGAGCGCCCCCTTGCAGGAACTGCTCCGGCTCCTGCTGCAGCAGGCCGAGCACTTTCGCCAGCTTGCGCAGTTCCGCCGCCATGCCGTTGGCCGCCGCCATGTCTTCACCCTTGAGGCGGTTAACCTCGCGCGCCAGATCGAACAGCGCCGAGTAGGCTTCCGGGGTATTGAAGTCGTCGTCCATCGCTTCGCGGAAGCGGGCTTCGAACGCTTCGCCGCCGGCCGGTGCGGCGTCGGCATCGGTGCCGCGCAGCGCGGTATAGAGGCGCTCCAGCGCGGTGCGCGCCTGCTTGAGGTTCTCTTCGCTGTAGTTCAGCTGGCTGCGATAGTGGCCGGACATCAGGAAGTAACGCACCGTTTCCGCATCGTAATGGCCGAGCACGTCGCGGATGGTGAAGAAGTTATCCAGCGATTTGGACATCTTCTCTTTGTCGATCATCACCATGCCGGAGTGCATCCAGTAATTGACGTACGGGCCGTCGTGGGCGCAGCTCGACTGCGCGATCTCGTTCTCGTGGTGCGGGAACATCAGATCGGAACCGCCGCCGTGGATGTCGAAGTGGGTGCCCAGCTGTTTGCAGTTCATGGCGGAGCATTCGATATGCCAGCCCGGACGGCCCGGCCCCCACGGCGACTGCCAGCTCGGCTCGCCCGGCTTGGACATTTTCCACAGCACGAAGTCCATCGGGTTGCGCTTCACGTCGTCGATTTCCACGCGCGCGCCGGCCTGCAGCTGATCCAGATCCTGGCGCGACAACAGCCCGTATTGCGGATCGCTGTCGATGGAGAACATCACGTCGCCGTTGCTGGCCACATAGGCGTGATCGCGATCGATCAGGCGCTGCGTGATCTCGATGATCTCGGCGATATGCTGGGTCGCGCGCGGCTCTTGATCCGGACGATCGATCAGCAGCGCGTCGAAGTCGGCGTGCATTTCCGCCAGCATACGCTCGGTCAACTGGTCGCAGGTCTCATGATTTTCCGCCGCGCGGCGAATGATTTTGTCGTCTACGTCGGTGACGTTGCGCACGTAGTTCAGCGAATAGCCGAGATAGCGCAGGTAACGCGCCACCACGTCGAAAGCGACAAAGGTACGACCGTGGCCGATGTGACACAGGTCATAAATGGTTACCCCGCACACGTACATGCCCACTTTCCCGGCATGAATGGGTTTGAATTCCTCTTTTTGACGACTCAGGGTATTAAAAATCTTTAGCATCGGGAGATTCCGTGGTGTGCGTGATAACAAAAAAGATAACCGGGCTTCAGGTTTCCGCCCGGTAGCGTATTGAAACCTGAAGCCTGATCTATTGCAAGGTTAAGGCCATGCTTTGCTGGCTTCACGCGAAGAAAACGCGCAAAATTCGGCGGTCAGCGCAATTGTTATAATATAACATAAACACAATTACCACAGACAGTGCGCGGTTGAGCCGCTGCTGACTCGCTAGGGCGGATATGTTATAAGGGCGGTCTGAATGTTCACTCGCTTTACGTGACGTCTCACTTCACCTTGTTAGGATTAAAACTATGGTTACTTTCCACACCAATCACGGCGATATCGTTATCAAGACCTTTGCTGACAAAGCGCCGGTTACCGTTGAAAACTTCCTGAACTACTGCCGCGCCGGTTTCTACGACAACACCATCTTCCACCGTGTGATCAACGGCTTCATGATCCAGGGCGGCGGTTTCGAGCCGGGCATGAACCAGAAAGCGACCAACGCGACCATCAAGAACGAAGCCAACAACGGTCTGAAAAACACCATCGGCACCCTGGCAATGGCACGTACCAACGATCCGCACTCCGCCACCGCACAGTTCTTCATCAACGTGGCTGACAACGACTTCCTGAACTTCCGCGGCGAAAACGCGCAAGGTTGGGGCTACTGCGTGTTTGCAGAAGTGGTTGAAGGCATGGACGTGGTCAACAAGATCAAAGGCGTGAAAACCGGCCGCAGCGGCATGCACCAGGACGTACCGGTAGAAGACGTCGTGATCAACAGCGTGACCGTCAGCGAGTAATCGCGGCTGCATGAGTACGCTGTTCATCGCAGATCTGCACTTGTGCGCACAGGAACCGGCAATCACTGCCGGTTTTCTGCGTTTTTTACGGCGCGAAGCGGTGCACGCCGACGCGCTGTACATCCTCGGCGACCTGTTTGAAGCCTGGATCGGCGACGACGATCCCGAGCCGCTGCATGCGGAGATCGCCGCGGCGCTGAAAGCGCTGCAACAGGCCGGCGTGCCCTGCTATTTCATCCACGGCAACCGCGATTTTCTGCTCGGCAAACGCTTCGCCCGCGCCAGCGGCATGCAGCTGCTGCCGGAAGAAAAAGTGCTGGAGCTGTACGGCCGCAGGATCCTGATCCTGCACGGCGACACCCTGTGCACTGACGATCAAGCCTATCAGCAATTCCGCCGTAAAGTGCACAACCCGCTGATTCAAAAACTGTTCCTCGCGATGCCGCTGCGCTGGCGACTGAAGATCGCCGCCAAGATGCGCGCCCGCAGCCAGCAATCCAACCAGTACAAGTCGGACGCCATCATGGACGTCAACCCGCAGGCGGTCGAGCAAACCATGCTGCGCCACGACGTGCACTGGATGATCCACGGCCATACCCATCGCCCGGCGGTGCACCGGCTGGCATTGAGCAATGGCGAAGCCCATCGCGCGGTGCTGGGTGCCTGGCACGTCGAAGGATCGATGATCAAAGTCAGCGCCGACGCCGTCGAGCTGATCTCATTCCCATTCTGAATTCCGCACTGGCGCGCGAGTAAAAATTCGCGCTTTCGACGGTGAAAACCGGCGACGCAACCGTTTTCCTCGCCGTGCGCTCATGGTATGCTCTACGCCCTCATTCGGCCCTCAGCCGACGCCAGAAAAATCACAGGAGCCTTACACCCATGGGAGCCAACGCCGCTTCAGCCGCCAATACCGGGGCGAAAATCGCAATTGTAATGGGATCGAAAAGTGACTGGGCCACCATGCAGTTCGCCGCCGAAGTCCTGACCCAGCTCGATGTCCCCTTCCATGTCGAAGTCGTTTCCGCTCACCGCACGCCGGACAAGCTGTTCAGCTTCGCCGAGCAGGCTGCCGCCAACGGCTTTGACGTGATCATCGCCGGCGCCGGCGGTGCGGCGCACCTGCCGGGCATGCTGGCGGCGAAAACCCTGGTGCCGGTGCTGGGTGTGCCGGTGCAAAGCGCCGCGCTGAGCGGCGTAGACAGCCTGTACTCCATCGTACAGATGCCGCGCGGCATTCCGGTGGGCACGCTGGCGATCGGCAAAGCCGGCGCCGCCAACGCCGGGCTGCTGGCGATGCAGATCCTGGCGCTGCACGACGCCGCGCTGGCGCAGCGTTTGGCGGACTGGCGTCAGGCGCAGACCGAAGACGTCTTGAACCACCCCGATCCGCGGGAGGACGCATGAAGCCGGTTTGCGTACTGGGCAACGGCCAACTGGGGCGCATGCTGCGCCAGGCCGGCGAACCGCTGGGCATCGCCGTCTACCCTGTCGGCATCGATGCCGAACCTGAAGCGGTGCCGTATCAGAACAGCGTCATTACCGCCGAGATCGAACGCTGGCCAGAAACCGCGCTGACGCGCGAGCTGGCGACCCACAGCGCCTTCGTCAACCGTGACATCTTCCCGCGTCTGGCGGATCGCCTGACGCAAAAACAGCTGCTCGACCAGCTCGGCCTGGCGACCGCGCCGTGGCAGCTGCTGGCGAGCGCCGCCGAATGGCCGCAGGTGTTCGCTGCGCTGGGCGAGCTGGCGATCGTCAAACGCCGGGTCGGCGGCTATGACGGCCGCGGCCAATGGCGCTTGCGCCCGGGCCAGGAAGCCGAACTGCCGGCCGACGCCTATGGCGAGTGCATCGTCGAGCAAGGCATCAATTTCTCCGGCGAAGTGTCGCTGGTGGGCGCGCGCGGCCACGACGGCCGTTCGGTATTCTACCCGCTGACCCACAACCTGCATGAAGACGGCATCCTGCGCACCAGCGTGGCGCTGCCGCAGCCCAACCCGGCACTGCAGCAACAGGCCGAGCAGATGCTGGCGGCGATCCTGAACGAGCTGAATTACGTCGGCGTGATGGCGATGGAGTGCTTTATCGTCGGCGATCGGCTGCTGATCAACGAACTGGCGCCGCGCGTGCACAACAGCGGCCACTGGACGCAAAACGGCGCGTCCATCAGCCAGTTCGAATTGCACCTGCGCGCGATTCTCGGCCTGCCGCTGCCGCAGCCGGTGGTGAGCACGCCGTCGGTGATGGTCAACCTGATCGGCACCGCCGTCAACGAACAGTGGCTGTCGCTGCCGCTGGTGCATCTGCACTGGTATGAGAAAGAGGTGCGCCCGGGCCGCAAGGTCGGCCACCTCAATCTGAACGACCCGAGCGCCGCCGATCTGCGCCAGGCGCTGCAGGCGCTGGCGCCGCTGCTGCCGGGTGAATACCAAAGCGGGCTGGCCTGGGCACAGCAGAAGCTGGCTTAACGGTTTATACCGCCGAAAAGAAGAAGGTTCAGCCCAGGCTGAACCTTTTTTTTGCCGCAAAGATCAACGCGAGCCGATGTTACGCAACGGTTTGCCGGCCATCAGATTGCGTTCAATATGTTCCAGAGAAATATTTTTCGTTTCCGGGATCAGCGCCAGCGTGATGAAAACAAACAGCACGTTAAGCCCCGCATAGACCCAAAAGGTGTGAGCGCTACCCAACGAATTCAGCATGGTCAGGAATGTCGCCCCCACGATCATATTGGCGATCCAGTTAGTGGCGGTGGAACAGGTGATGCCGAAATCGCGGCCTTTCAATGGCTGGATCTCTGAGCACAGCACCCAAATCAGCGGGCCGGCGCTCATGGCAAAGCCGACGATAAACATCAGCAGCATGACGATGGCGAAATATTGCTCCGCCGCCGAGTTCATGCCGATGTTCATCATGGCTCCCAGCGCCCCCATGCCGACGGCCATCACGATAAACCCAAGGATCAAAGTGGGCTTGCGGCCCCAGCGGTCTACCAGCCCAATAGCGATAAAGGTGGCCAGCACGTTGACCAGACCGACGATCACCGTGCCCCACATCTGCTGTTCCGTACTGGCGAAGCCCGCCAGACCGAAAATCTTCGGCGCGTAGTACATGGTGACGTTCATCCCGGTGAACTGCTGCATCACCTGAAGAAGAATGCCAAGGAAAACCGCGCGGCGGAAATTTTTATTGCCTTTGAATAACGCCCAACCGCTTTGCTTCAGTTTGAGGCTTTCACGAATTTCATTCAGTTCATACTGCGCCTGGGCACTGCTGTCGCGCAGCTTCTCCAACACCTGACGCGCCTGCTCATGACGATTGCGCGAGGCCAACCACCGCGGGCTGTCAGGTAAAAAGAACACGCCGACCAACAACAGCCCGGCCGGGATGGTGATGACGCCCAACATCCAGCGCCAAGCACCGGTATAGCTGAATGCCGTATCAGACAGGTAAGCGGCCAGAATGCCGATGGTGATCATCAATTGATACATCGAGATCATGCTGCCGCGGATTTTCTCCGGCGCGATTTCAGAAAGATAAATCGGCGCGGTATAAGAAGCGATCCCCACCGCCAATCCCAGCAGAATACGTGAAACGATCAACACCTCCACGTTGGGGGCGAACGCAGAACACAGCGATCCCGCCACGAAGAGGATAGCGCCGATCATCAAACTGTATTTGCGCCCCAGCCGGAAGTTCATCCAGCCGCTGCCGATGGCGCCGACGGCGGCGCCAAACATCATTGAGCTGACCACCCACTCCTGCTGAGAGCTGGTGATCTGAAAAGTCTCGGTAATAAACGGCAGGGCGCCGGCGATCACGCCGATATCAAGACCGAACAGCAGGCCGGCCAAGGCGGCTAAAAAACAGACGAAAAAAGTCATGCCGACATGAGTCGGGCTTTTCTCCGCCGGTGTCACTTTGACGGTATCGCTCATACAGCCTCCAAGAGAAAACGGTCATCAGTGTGCGACATGATAGGAGGCAATGCGTCGAAGATAAGTGAGTGCGATCACATTAGTGAAAACGGTTACATTCCATTAAAAATGGATATGCTGTTTTTTAAGGTGGATAAAGTCGCTTAATTTATGCATAACCCTATAAATTAATGCATAAAATAGGCGAAACCGACCTGATATCCGTTGCACCGATTATCAAAAGCAGTCGTATTGACACAACATAAATGTAATCGATTTCACTCAAGGTAGGCATGAAGAGGAATAGCACCAGTAACGCGCCCAAGAAAAACGGCAGGCCCGGCCACGCTTGGCGGCAACGGACCTGCGACAGCAAGATCAGCCCTCATAACTGCGGAACAGCGCCCGGCCGCGCAGCAGGCGCACGCCCAGCCAGCCGCCGCACAGCGACAGCAGCAGCGCGCTGGCCAGCGGCAGCGCCCACCACAGCACCGGCGTCGGCGTCCACGGGAAGTCAAACACCCGGCTCTGCAGCAGCCACAGCGCCGCCTCGGCGCCTACCGCCGCCGCGATGCCCGCCACCAGCCCCAGCAGGGCGAACTCGCACCACAGCGTGCGGCGCAGCAGCCGTTTGCCGGCCCCCAGCGTGCGGTACACCACCAGCTCCTGGCGGCGCTGACGCATGCCGACCTGCACCTGTGCCAGCAGCAGTAGGCCGCCGCACAGCACCACCAGCACCACCATCACCTCCAGCGCGCGGCTGACCTGTTGCAGCACGCCGCCGACCTGTTTCAGGATCGCGCCGATGTCCAGCAGGCTGAGCGTTGGGAACTGGCGGTTGAGCTGGGTCAGCATCTGGCCGTCGCCGTCGTAGCGGAAGCTAGTGAGCCAGGTCTGCGGCTGGCCGTCCAGCGCGCCCGGCGGGAAGATAAAGTAAAAGTTCGGCTTCAGGCTTTCCCAATCCACCTGGCGCAGGCTGGTGACTTTGGCGCTGAACGCCTGGGTATCGCCGCTGAAGGTCAGCGTGTCGCCCAGCGTGATCTTCAGCCGCCCGGCGATACCTTCATCCATCGAGACTTCGCCGCTTTTCGGCGGCCAATTGCCCGCCACCAACGGATTGTGATCCGGCAGTTCGGCCAGCCAGGTCAGGTTCAGCTCACGGTTCACCGCCTCGCCGCCCGGATCGTCTTCATGCACCCGTTCGGTCGCCACCTGCTGGTTTATCTCGGTCAGGCGCACCCGGACGATCGGGTAATAGGTTTCCGGTTTGATCTGGTGCTGCTGCAGGAAGGTTTTCACCTGCGGCACCTGCGCCTCGGTCATGTTGAGCAGGAAATAGTTCGGGCTGTCCGGCGGCAGCTGTTGCTGCCAGCGTTCGAGCAGATCGCCGCGCAGCACCAACAGCAGCGCCAGCAGCATGAACGACAGCGAGAACGCCGCCAGCTGGCTGATGGTCACCCACGGCTGATGCAGCAGGCGGTTGACCGCCAGCCGCAGCGCCAGGCTCTTGAGCGTGATGCGGCGCAGCAGCAGCAGGCTGCCCCAGCCGATGCCGCCCAGCAGCAGCGCCAGTACCGCCATACCCGCCAGGATCGCCCACAGCAGCGTGCTGGCCCCCATCAGCGTCACCAAAAGCGCCACCACGATCGCCACCGTCACCGGCAGGAAGTAGCGCAGCGGCCAGACGTTGGCCACCACATCGCGGCGCAGCACCCGCAGCGGCTGGGTAGCCAGCAGTTGGCGATACGGCCGCAACCCGACCAGCAGCGAAATCAGCACCAGCGCGCCGAGCGCCCACAGCCACGGCCAGGCGCCGGCGGCGGGCAATGCAGCCGGCAACACCGGTTTCAGCAGGCGAATCAGCAGCGCTTCGAACGCCAGCCCGATCGCCCCGCCGCACACCGCCGCCAGCGCCATTACCGCCAGCCACTGGCCGACGATCAATTTACGCAGCGCGCCGCGCCCGGCACCAAGAGTTTTCAGCACCGCAATCAGATCGTAGCGGCTGCGGCAATAGTGGCTCATCGCCACCGCCACGGCGGCGATCGACAACAGCAGCGTCAGCAGAGCCGACAGCAGCAGGAACTGTTGGGAGCGCTGCAGCGACTTGCCGAGCGCGCTGCCGGACTCCTGTAGCCCGAACCAGCGCTGATCCGGCGTCAACTGCGGCGTCAACCGCGCTTCGTAACGCTGAATATCCGGCTCGGCGCCGGCGAACATGTAGCGGTAGGTCAGCCGGCTACCCGGCTGCACCGCGCCGGTCTTATCGACGTCCGCCAGGTTGATCATGATGCGCGGCGCGGTCTGGAACGGATTGAAACCGGCGTCCGGCTCCTGAATGATTTCACCGGCGATGCGCAGCGTGGTGTCGCCCACCTCGAGCGAATCCCCCACTTTCACGTTCAGCAGCGCCAGCAAACGCGGCGCCACCAGCACGCTGCCCGGTTCGGGCTGGATGTTGGCCGGGCGCGTTTCCAGCTTGCCGTACAGCGGATAGGCCAGATCGGTGGCTTTCACGTCCGCCAGCTGCGGCCGATCGCCGGCATAGGTCATGGTGGTGAACGACAGCTGACGACTCACCTTCAGCCCCTGTTGCTGCGCGTCCAGCAGCCAGCCTTCCGGCACCGGATGCGCGCTGCGCAACACCCGATCGCCGGCGATAAAGTCACGGCTCTGCTGGCTGAGCCCTTTGTCCATGCGATCGCTGATGCTGCCCAGCGCCAGCACGCAGGCCACGGAGAGCGTCAACGCCAACCAAACGATCAGCAGCGACGGCGAGCGCCATTCGCGCCAGAACCAGCGCCAGATCATGCTTCCTCCCACAGCTTGCCTTCACGCAGCCGCAGCCGCCGCTGGCAGCGCGCCGCCAGGGTTTCGTCATGGGTCACCAGGATCAGGGTAGTGTCAAAATCGCGGTTGAGGGAAAACAGCAGGTCGGCGATGCGATCGCCGGTCTGACGATCGAGGTTGCCGGTCGGTTCATCGGCGAACAGCACCCGCGGTCGGCCGCTGAAGGCGCGCGCCAGCGCCACGCGCTGCTGCTCGCCGCCGGACAGCTGCGCCGGCAGGTGATCGAGCCGTTTCCCCAGCCCCAACTGATCGAGCAGTTGCACCGCCTGCTCGCGGCTCTGTCTGTCGCTCTCGCCGCGCAACAGCGCCGGCAGCTGCACGTTCTCCAGCGCGTTCAGCGTCGGCACCAGCATGAACGACTGAAACACGAAGCCGACATTCCTGGCGCGCAGCGCGGCGCGCCCCTCTTCGTCCAGCGCGGTCAGCGACTCGCCGAGCAAGCGCACCTCGCCTTCGCTGCCGTCATCCAGCCCGGCCAAAATGCCCAGCAAGGTCGATTTCCCCGATCCGGATTCGCCGATCAGGGCGATCGTCTGCGCGGGTTTGACAAGCAGCTCGACTCCGGTAAGGATGGTGAGCTGATGCTCACCCTGACCAACGTGTTTACTAAGATGATGAACTTCAAGAACGTTTTCCGCTGGCATCTTCCCTTCCTTTTGCTGTTGGGATTATTCAGTTTACGCGCTGCCGCCGCCGATACCTTGTTGATTTTGGGCGACAGTTTAAGCGCCGGCTACCGCCTGCCGATCGAGCGGGCGTGGCCGACGCTGTTGGCCGAACAGTGGCAGAAAAAGTCGGGCGCGCCGCAGCTGGTCAACGCCAGCATCAGCGGCGACACCGCCGCGCAGGGGCTGGCGCGTCTGCCCGCGCTGCTGAAACAGCATCAGCCGCGCTGGGTGCTGATCGAGCTGGGCGCCAACGACGGCCTGCGCGGCTTCCCGGCGCAGGACGTACAGCGCGATCTCGGCCAAATCATCACGTTGGTGCAGCAAGCCGGCGCGCAGCCGCTGCTGATGCAGATCCGCATCCCGCCGAACTACGGCCGCCGCTATACTGAAGCGTTCAGCGCCGTCTACCCGGCGCTGGCCAAACAGTTCAACATTCCGCTGCTGCCGTTCTATATGGAACAGGTGGTGGTGAAGCCGGAATGGATGCAGGATGACGGATTGCACCCCAATGGGGATGCCCAGCCGTTTATCGCCACCTGGATGGCGGAGCGCCTGGAGCCTCTAGTAAAGCATGAGTCTCACTAAATTAGGGTCGTACACTAGGTAAAGTTATGCAAAAAGCGGTATTGATAACCGGCTGTTCCAGCGGGATAGGCTTGATTGCGGCGCAGGATCTGCGCAACCGCGGCTACCGGGTGCTGGCTGCCTGCCGCAAACCGCAGGACGTGGAAAACATGCGCCAGCTCGGGCTGGAAGGCATCGAGCTGGATCTGGACGACAGCGCCAGCGTCGAGCGCGCCGCCGCCGAGGTGATCGCGCTGACCGACGGCCGCCTGTACGGCCTGTTCAATAACGGCGGTTTCGGCGTTTACGGCCGGCTCAGCCGCATTTCGCGCAGCCAGCTGGAGCGGCAATTCGCCACCAACCTGTTCGGCACCCACCAACTGACCCAACTGTTGTTGCCCGCGATGTTGCCGCACGGCGAAGGGCGCATTATTCAGACCAGTTCGGTGATGGGCCTGGTTTCCAGCGCCGGGCGCGGCGCCTACGCCGCCAGCAAGTTCGCGCTGGAAGCCTGGTCGGACGCGCTGCGCATGGAGCTGCACGGCAGCGGCATTCAGGTCAGCCTGATCGAACCGGGGCCGATCTCCACCCACTTTAGCCAGAACGTCAACCAGGCGCAGAGCGACAAGCCGGTGCACAATCCCGGTATCGCCAAGCGTCTGACGCTGCCGCCGGAGGCCATTCTGCCCAAATTGCGCCACGCGCTGGAAAGCCCGCGCGCCAAATTGCGCTACCCGGTGACCCTGCTGGCGCACGCCATGAGCGTGCTGCGCCGCATTTTGCCGGGCCGCTGTCTGGATTGGCTGCTGCGCAGCAACGCTTAATTCGCCCGCCGGGGTTGAAGAATGGCGGCGCGCCCCCATCTACACCCCATGGCTCCGCACGATCAGAGAGAAAAAAGATGCTAGCTCAAGCTGTTGTTGATATTAACGAAACTAACCTGCACCAGACGCTGGAACAGTCGATGTCCATTCCGGTGCTGTTCTACTTCTGGTCCGAGCGCAGCCAACACTGCCTGCAGCTCACGCCGGTGCTGGACAAGCTGGCGGCGGAATACGCCGGTCAGTTCATTCTGGCCAAGGTGGACTGCGACGCCGAACAGATGATCGCCTCCCAATTCGGGTTGCGTTCGATTCCGACGGTCTACCTGTTTAAAGACGGTCAGCCGGTCGATGGCTTCCAGGGCCCGCAGCCGGAAGAAGCGATCCGCGACTTGCTGCAGCGTTTCCTGCCGAAGGAAGAAGATCTGAAACTGGCGCAGGCGCAAGAATTGCTGGCCGCCGGCAACGCCGCCGAAGCGCTGCCGCTGCTGAAAGACGCCTGGCAGAGCAGCCAGCAGCGCAGCGACATCGGTCTGACGTTGGCCGAAACCCAGATCGCCCTCAGCCGCAGCGAAGATGCCGAAGCTGTGCTGGCGACCATCCCGCTGCAGGATCGCGATACCCGCTATCAGGGCCTGGTGGCGCAGATTGAACTGTTGAAGCAGGCGGCGGACACGCCGGAAATCCAGCAGCTGCAACAACAGGTGCAGCAGCAGCCGGACAACGTCGAACTGGCGGTGCAGCTGGCGCTGCAGCTGCATCAGGTCGGGCGTAACGAAGAAGCGCTGGAACTGCTGATGGGGCATCTGAAGAAAGATCTGGCCGCCGCCAACGGCAGCGCGCGCAAAACCCTGATGGACATTCTGGCCGCGCTCGGCACCGGCGACGCGCTGGCCGCTAAATATCGCCGCCAGCTGTACTCCCTGCTGTACTGATATCCGTCATACTTGAAGCTGCATCCAGGCGGCAAATGTGAGAAGCCCTGGGAACTTAGATAACTAAGTGACCAGGGCTCGAACGTGCAGCCAGCTTGAAATATGACGGGGATTAGCGATAGACCCGCACCCCGCCCTCCACGCCCGCCGGGCTGAACAACACCTGCCACAGCTGAATGTTGCGCGAACGGAACGCGCCGGCGCAGGCGTTCAGGTAATAGGTGAACATGCGTTCGAAGCGCTCGGAATAACCGCCCATCAGATCCGGCCACGCCCGTTTGAAATTCTCCAGCCAGGCCATCAGCGTGCGATCGTAATCGGCGCCAAAGTTGTGCCAATCCTCCATCACGAAACGCCCTTCGCTGGCCTCGGCGATATGCCGCACCGAAGGCAGGCAGCCGTTGGGGAAGATGTATTTGTCTATCCAGGCGTCGACGTTGAGATCGGTTTGATTGGAACCGATAGTGTGCAGCAGGAACAGACCGTCGGGCTTCAGGTTGCGCGCCGCGACGCTGAAGTAGGTCTCGTAGTTTTTCGGCCCGACGTGCTCGAACATGCCGACCGACACGATGCGATCAAACTGACGATCCAGATCGCGGTAATCCTGCAGCAAGATCTCGACGTCCAGCCCGGCGCAGCGTTCCTGCGCCAGCTTCTGCTGCTCGGCCGAAATGGTCACGCCGTGCACCGAGACGCCGTAGTTTTGCGCCGCAAACTGCGCCAATCCGCCCCAGCCGCAACCGATATCCAGCAGCGTCATGCCCGGTTTCAACTGCAGTTTTTCGCAGATCATCCTGAGCTTGGCCTGCTGCGCCTGCTCCAGCGTCTGCGCCTCTTTCCAGTAGCCGCAGGAGTATTGCATATAAGGATCGAGCATCGCCCGGAACAGGTCGTTGCCGATGTCGTAGTGCTCTTTGCCCACCTGCCAGGCACGCTTGCGCGATTGGCGATTGAACAGCCGGGCATAGGCGATGCGCGCGATGTCGCTCAGGCTTTTCGGCAGCCGCTCATCGACGCCGGCCTGCAGAATGCGGGTGAACAGCATGTCCAGCCGTTCGCACTCCCACCAGCCGTCCATATAGCTTTCGCCGAAGCCGAGCGAGCCTTCCTGCAAAATGCGTTTGAACAGCGCCGGGTTATGCACCCGGATATCCCAGGCGCGCGGGCCGTTGATGGCGACGCCGGCTTCCGCCAACATCTCCTCCACAATGCGATACCAACGATCCTTCTTCTGGGCGAGTTCATCAACACTGAGCGAATCCATAACAATCCTTGGCCGAAATGTCATTTCAAAAAGCATAGTCGCAAATAAAAATGACAACTTTTTGACGGTAAATACAGGGGGTGTTTTTACTCTAGCCAAGGCGAGCAACAGCATGAAATGAATAAAAATTATTGAAATCATGCCATTTAGGCATACTTATTTTTCAGCTGTGCCACACTTGTCGTGACAACACTCTGTTCCAGACGCGGGATCCACCGCTCGCGGGTTGCGTCAGCGCCCTGGATTAAGTCGCGGTATCAGTAGGCATTTTTCCGGCGCTGACGTAATATCTGTTTACATATGTCTGACAGGAGGTTTGCATGCTTACTTTTATTCCCATCGTGATCGTCGTCGCGCTGATTGTGGTGTTCGCCGGCGTCAAAATTGTGCCGCAGGGGTTCCAATGGACGGTAGAACGCTTCGGCCGCTACACCAAAACGCTGATGCCGGGGCTGAACCTGGTGGTGCCGTTCATGGACCGCATCGGCCGCAAAATCAACATGATGGAGCAGGTGCTGGATATCCCTTCCCAAGAGGTGATTTCCCGCGATAACGCCAACGTCGCCATCGACGCGGTGTGCTTCATCCAGGTGGTCGATCCGGCGCGCGCCGCCTACGAGGTCAGCAACCTCGAACAGGCGATCGTCAACCTGACCATGACCAACTTCCGCACCGTGCTCGGCTCAATGGAGCTCGACGAAATGCTGTCGCAGCGCGACAGCATCAACAGCCGCCTGCTGCACATCGTCGATGAAGCGACCAATCCTTGGGGGGTGAAAATCACCCGTATCGAGATCCGCGACGTGCGGCCGCCGGCGGAACTGATCGCCTCGATGAACGCCCAGATGAAGGCCGAGCGCACCAAGCGCGCCGACATCCTGGAGGCAGAGGGGGTGCGTCAGGCGGCCATTCTGCGCGCCGAGGGGGAGAAACAATCGCAGATCCTGAAGGCCGAGGGCGAACGCCAGTCGGCGTTCCTGCAGGCGGAAGCGCGTGAACGCGCCGCCGAGGCCGAGGCGCGCGCCACCCAGCTGGTATCCGACGCCATCGCCAGCGGCAACATTCAGGCGGTGAACTACTTCGTGGCGCAGAAATACACCGACGCGCTGCAAAAGATCGGTTCCTCCAACAACAGCAAAGTGGTGATGATGCCGCTGGACGCCAGCAGCCTGCTCGGCTCGATCGGCGGCATTACCGAACTGCTGAAAGAAAGCAAAGGCAAATAATCATGCTCGAACTGATCGCGGCGAATCCGCTGTGGTTCTGGCTCTCTCTCGGGGGCGTGTTGCTGGCGGCGGAAATGCTCGGCGCCGGCGGCTACCTGCTGTGGAGCGGTGTGGCGGCGCTGTTGGTCGGCGCCCTGATCTGGCTACTGCCGCCGCTTTCCTGGGCATGGCAAGGCATGATCTTCGCCGTCCTGACCGTCGTCGTCGCTTACCTGTGGTGGTACTGGCTGCGTCGGCGCCCGGCGGCCGCATCCGGCGGGTCGCCGGTGCTCAACCAGCGCAACCGCCAGCTGATCGGCACCCGCGCCACGCTGACGGAGCCAATGCACAACGGTATGGGGCGCATTAATATCGGCGACAGCAGCTGGCGCGCGCAGGCGGCGGAAGATCTGCCCGCCGGCACCGAGGTGGAAGTGGTGGCGGTGGAAGGGGTCACGCTGGTGATCCGCGCCATCAGCCGTTAATTAGAACGACAACACCCCGCCAGGTTATTGATGATGGGGCACTCCGCCCCCTCATCGCCCGGGCATTGTTCCGCCAGCGTCAGCAGGCGCTGGCGCATGTTCCCCAGCTCGCTGATGTGCTTTTCGATCTCCGCCACCTTCTGCAGCGTGCGTGCCTTCACGTCGGCGCTGTGGCGGGCCGGATCGTTGAACAACGCCACCAGTTCGCGGCACTCGTCCAGGTTGAAGCCCACCTGCCGCGCCTGACGCAGCAGCGTCAGCTCTTCGACATGCTTGGCGGAATAGTGGCGGTAACCGTTGTCGCTACGGATCGGGGCGGTAATCAGCGCTTTCTCTTCGTAAAAACGAATCGTCTTGCTGGTTAACCCGGTTTTTTTCGCGACGTCGCTAATATTCATTTTCCCTCCTTGACCTTACCCTTGCTGGAAGGTTTAAGCTCCATTCTTAGTGAAAACAGGTCAGGCGGTCAACCTTTAAACACCGCCTCTACGCAAGGAGTTCAATCATGTCACACACCACTATGCTGGCATTGCAGGGGTTGTCCTGCATGAACTGCGCGCAGCGGGTGAAAAAAGCCCTGGAAAGCCGCAGCGATGTCGAACAGGCGGAGGTTAACGTTCATTACGCCAAAGTGACCGGCGAAGCGCCGGACAGCGCATTGATCGACAGCGTGATCGCCGCCGGCTATCAGGCCGAAGTCGCGCCGCGCGCCGACACCGAACTGCAGCTGAGCGGCCTGAGCTGCATGCACTGCGTCGGCAGCACCCGCAAGGCGCTGGAAGCGGTGCCGGGGGTGTTCGCCGCCGAGGTCGAGATCGACAGCGCGAAAGTGTACGGCGATGCCGATCCGCAGGCGCTGATCGCCGCGGTGGAACATGCCGGTTATCACGCCAGCGTGGCGGGTGCCGTCGTCCCAAAAACTGAGCCGTTGACTGACGCAACACCTTCGTTGCCGGACGTTCAGCCAGCGGCGCAGCCTCCCCTTCCGGCAACCGACAACGCGGACGACAGCGTACAGCTGCTGCTCAGCGGCATGACCTGCGCCAGCTGTGTCAATAAAGTGCAGCATGCGCTGCAAAGCGTCCCCGGCGTTGAACACGCGCGCGTCAACCTGGCGGAGCGCAGTGCGCTGGTCACCGGCGCCGCCGATGCGCAGGCACTGGTAGCGGCGGTGGAAAAAGCCGGCTACGGTGCCGAGATGATTCAGGACGAGACAGAACGTCGCGAACGCCAACAGCAGACCGCACGCGCCAACATGAAGCGCTTTAGCTGGCAGGCGGCGCTGGGGCTGGCGTTGGGTATCCCGCTGATGGCCTGGGGGCTGTTCGGCGGCAGCATGACGCTGACGCCGGAAACCCAGCGCCCCTGGCTGCTGGTCGGCGTCATCACCCTGGCGGTGATGGTGTTTGCCGGCGGGCACTTCTACCGCAACGCCTGGCGCGCGCTGATGAACGGCAGCGCCACCATGGATACCCTGGTGGCACTCGGCACCGGCGCCGCCTGGCTTTACTCGATCGCCGTCAACATTTGGCCCGATTTCTTCCCGATGGAAGCGCGCCACCTCTATTACGAGGCCAGCGCGATGATCATCGGTTTGATCAACCTCGGCCATGCGCTGGAGCAGCGCGCTCGTCAGCGTTCTTCACAGGCGCTGGAGCGGTTACTGGATCTGACACCGCCCACCGCGCGGCTGGTGACCGACGACGACGAACGCGATATCCCGCTGGCGGAGGTGCAGCTCGGCATGACGCTGCGGCTGACCACCGGCGATCGCGTGCCGGTCGACGGTGAAATCGTGCAGGGCGAAGTCTGGCTCGATGAAGCGATGCTGACCGGCGAAGCGGTGCCACAGCAGAAAGGCCCCGGCGATACGGTGCATGCCGGGACGGTGGTCGACGACGGCAGCGTGCTGTTCCGCGCCGCCGCCATCGGTAGCCAAACCACGCTGGCGCGCATCATCAAACTGGTGCGTCAGGCGCAGAGCAGTAAACCGGCGATTGGCCAGTTGGCTGACCGCGTCTCGGCGGTGTTCGTGCCGGCGGTGGTGGCGATCGCCCTGTTCAGCGCAGCGATGTGGTACTTCTTCGGCCCGCAGCCGCAGCTGGTCTATACGCTGGTGATCGCCACTACGGTGCTGATCATTGCCTGCCCGTGCGCATTGGGCCTGGCAACGCCGATGTCGATCATCTCCGGCGTCGGCCGCGCGGCGGAGTTCGGCGTGCTGGTTCGCGACGCCGACGCCCTGCAACAGGCCAGCCAGTTGGACACCCTGGTGTTCGACAAAACCGGCACCCTGACCGAAGGGAAACCGCAGGTGGTGGAGATCCTGACCTTCAATCAGGTCAGCGAGCAGCAGGCGATCGGCTGGGCCGCCGCGCTGGAACAAGGCTCCAACCACCCGCTGGCGCGCGCCATCATGGAACGCGCCGCCGGGCAAACGCTGCCGCAGGTGGCGCAGTTCCGCACCCTGCGCGGCGCCGGGGTCAGCGGGGAGATCGACGGCGCGCAGTTGCTGCTGGGTAACGCCGCGCTGCTGGAACAGCATCAGGTCGCGACCGCCGAACTGGATGCGCCGATGCGCGCCCAGGCCGAACGCGGCGTGACGCCGGTGCTGCTGGCCGTTGACGGTAAACCGGCCGCGCTGTTCGCCATTCGCGATCCGCTGCGCGAGGACAGCATCGCGGCGCTGCAGCGCCTGCACCAGCAGGGATATCAGCTGGTGATGCTGACCGGCGACAACCCGGTGACCGCCAACGCCATCGCCAAAGAGGCCGGTATCGATCGGGTGATTGCCGGCGTGCTGCCGGACGGCAAAGCGGCGGCGATCAAACAGCTGCAGGCGCAGGGCCAACGCGTGGCGATGGTCGGCGACGGCATCAACGACGCCCCGGCGCTGGCGCAGGCCGACGTGGGCATCGCGATGGGCGGCGGCAGCGACATCGCCATCGAGACCGCCGCCATCACCCTGATGCGCCACAGCCTGAATGGCGTAGCGGATGCAGTGGAGCTGTCGAAGGCCACGCTGCGCAACATGAAGCAGAACCTGTTCGGCGCCTTTATCTATAATACGCTGGGCATTCCAATCGCCGCCGGCGTGCTCTACCCGCTGACCGGCACACTGCTCAGCCCGGTGGTGGCGGGTGCCGCGATGGCGCTGTCGTCGATTACCGTAGTCAGCAACGCCAACCGGCTGCTGCGTTTTAAACCCAGGAAGTAAGCTCCGGGGCGCCGTCAAGGCGCCCCGCTGTTTTCCGGGCTTCCCTGCGCGGCGGATAGCGTTTAGCATGAATGACGATTTTCCCTCGCCTTGCACGCGAAAACGCGCACCCGTTATTCAGGAGCCACGCCGTATGGGTCAACTGTTACGCCGCCTCGCCGCCTTTCTCGGCCTGATCTCGCCCAAAAATTACGCTTATCCGGCGCTGGACATCACCCTGCCGGGCAAACGTCGGCTGCATCTGGTAGGCAGCATCCATATGGGCACCGTCGATATGTCGCCGCTGCCGCCCCGGCTGGCCGCCCGGCTGCAACAGGCCGACGCGCTGATCGTCGAAGCCGATATCACCGGCGCCGCCTCCCCTTTCGACCACGCCGAACAGCAGCCGGAGCTGGAACAGCGCCTGTCCGCCGAAGAGTATCAACAGCTGCTGGCGCTGTGCCACGAACTGGGCGCCGATCCGCACGCCTTCGCCACCCTGCCCGGCTGGCAGGTGGCGCTGATGATGCAGGCGCGGCAGGCTCAGCGTCTGGGGCTGCGCGCAGAGTACGGCGTAGATTATCAGCTGCTGCAGGCCGCCCGGGCGCAGGACAAACCGGTGATCGAACTTGAAGGGGCGCAGCAGCAGTTGGCAATGCTGGAACAGCTGCCGGAAGGCGGCATCGCACTGCTGCGCGATACGCTGGAACACTGGCATACCAACGCGCGGCTGCTGCAAACCATGGTGAGCTGGTGGCTGGACGCCAAACCGCGCGGCACGCTGGACACGCTGCCGGCCACCTTCAGCGCTGGGCTTTACGACGTGCTGATGCATCAGCGCAATCGCGACTGGCGGCGTCAGCTGGAGGCGCTGCCGGCCGGGGACTATGTGGTGGCGGTTGGCGCATTGCACCTGTATGGCGAGGATAACCTGCCGGCGATGCTGCAGCCACAGGGGTAAAAAAGTGGCCAATATCACTATTGGCCAGTCAAAGAGGAATTTCTTGTATTCTAGTTATACGCATAGCAACCGTGTTAACGGTTACAGTAAACAGGGTAGCAACCCGGTGAATATCTTGGCAACCCGCTTTATGTAACAGCCGCTCAGGTTGCCGTGCAGGTTGGATTTTTGTATTTTTAAGACTGGTTATCACCCCTTCCCCGCTGGGGACATTTTGGACAACACATCATGACGCCCGCAGTCGTTCTGCTTGAAAAACAAAAGGTCACCTTTACCCTCCATCCTTATCACCACGACAGCGACGAAACTAATTTCGGCGACGAGGCAGTGAGAAAGCTGGGGCTGGATGCCGATCGGGTTTACAAAACCTTGCTGGTGGCGCTGAACGGCGACGCCAAACACCTGGCGGTGGCGGTCACGCCGGTCGCCACCCAGCTGGATCTGAAAAAGGTTGCCCGCGCCCTCGGCGCCAAAAAGGCCGAGATGGCCGATCCGCAGCTGGCGCAGCGCGTCACCGGGTATCTGGTGGGCGGCATCAGCCCGCTGGGGCAGAAAAAACGGCTGCCGACGGTGATCGACAGCCCGGCGCAAGCGTTCGCCACCATCTACGTTTCCGGCGGCAAACGCGGGCTGGACATCGAGCTGGCCGCCGCCGATCTGTGCCGCCTGCTGGCCGGCAGCTTCGCCGACATCGCCAAACGCGACTGACGACGCGTACTCAGCGGCACACCACCGTGGCGTCACAGGCTGCCAGCGTCTCCACCAGGCGGTCCTCCAGCGCCTTCACCTCCGCGCCGGGCACCAGATAGTTGTTGCTGATAATGGCGAACGCCAGCGGCCGTCCGGTCGCCGAATCGACATAGCCGCTGAGCGATGAGACCCCGGTCATGGAGCCGCTCTTGGCGTGGGCGCGCCCCGCCGCCGCGCTTTTTACCATACGGTGCTGCAGCGTGCCGCCCACCAGCAACCCCGGCTGGCCCGCGACGGGCAAAGCGCGATACCAGTCGGCGAACCACGGCTGTTTTCTGGCCGCCAACAGCAGCGTCGTCAGCTGTTGCGGCGTGATCTGGTTCATGCGCGACAGCCCTGAACCGTCCACCTGACGGTACGCGCCGGCCGCGATGCCCTGGCTTTGCACAAACTGGCCGATCGCCTGCAGGCCGGCGGCCCAATCCCCCTTACCCTGCGTTTTGCGGCCCATCGCTTTGGTCAGTACCTCACCGTAACCGTTATTGGACACTTTCAGGAAGATGACGATCAGGCGGGAGAGCGGCGGCGAGGTTTTTTGCGCCAGCAGCTGTGCGCCGGCCGGCGTCACGCCCTCTTCAGCATTACCGCGCAGGGTAATGCCGTGCGCGCGCAGGGCATTTTGCAGTAAGGCGCCAACCACGCGGGTGGGTTGATCGACAGTGATCAATCGCGAACGGGCCTCCGCCTGCGCGGCGATGGTGCCGCTGACCACAACCCGATTACTGCCCGGCTGGCGCTCGAACGTCAGTGCGGTGTCGCCGCCGGTGCTGGTACGGTTGACCAGCGTCACCGCGTCATTGGCGGGATAGAAGCTCACCCGCCCCGGCGCACCGGCGCGGGCGCCCGGTTGCACATCCACCCGCACCACGTTGATATCGCCGCCAGGGGTAAAGGCGTAGTTTAGCGCCGAGATCGGTGCAGCGAAGGCAAAGGGTTCATCGTCCCAGCTCCAGCCGGCGCCGAATGGCGTTTGATCGAACGCGCTGGCGTCCAGGATCAGCCGCCCATGAATCTGGCGAACGCCGCGCTGCGCCAGCGTGGCGGCGAAGGTGTCGAGATCGTCAGGATGCAACGTCGGATCGCCGCTGCCCTGCAGATAGAGATCCCCCTGCAAGGTGTTGCCGCGCTGTTCACCGGTGGTCAGCAGCCGGGTTTCAAACCGGTAATCCGCCCCCAGCACGCCGAACGCCGCCAGAGAAGTGAACATCTTCATGTTGGAAGCCGGCGCCAAACGCTGCTCCGCGTGCGCCTGATAAAGCACGGTGCCGCTCTCGGCATCGCGCACCATCACGCCGCTCGACGCCCCAACCAGCGCCTTGTCCTGGCCGAGGGCCGCCAGCGCCTGGCTAAGCGTTTGCTCATGACCTTGGCCGGATGACGAACACCCCGCCAGCGCCAGGATGGCGGGCAGCAGCCAGCCTGCGGTTTTCAACATGTCATCTTCCTGTTTGCGTTATCAAAACCAAATTGTCGCTCAGGCTATCATTGGAAGGCAGCGGTGGCGAGAATGTCCGCCCCGTTTATCATTCAGCTACGCGCAGGCAACGCCAAACGACGCTCGTTGTGCGCCACCCGCCACGCCAACAGCAGCACGCAGAGACTGCAGAGCGACAGCACGGCACCCAGGTGCAGCGACAGCCCCGCCAGCACCAGGCCACCGCCGAGCATCAGGTAATACATCAGGCCAAGGATGGCGCCGGCAGTGCCCATGCAGTCTTTATAATGGCGCAGCGCGCGCGCCAGAATATTGGGAATGGCGATGCCGTACGCCATCACCACCAGCATCATCGGCAGAACAAACCACAAGGTCCCTTCCAGCAGCAATACCAGCAGGCCGCCGGTCAGCGACAGCGCGCAGGCCAGCATCAACAGTGCGGGGAACAGCCAGCGTTTGCCGATCAAAAACTTGTTGATCGCCGCGCCGATACCCACTCCGACCGCCAATACCAAACCGGTATAACCGAACCACTGCGTCGGCAATCCCAACGCTGAGAAGTGGAATGGCGCCAGTTGGTAATAGCTGAACATGCAAATATTGAACAACGCCACCAACAGCGCACTGAGCCAAATATCCCCGTCCTTGATCATCCGCCCCAGCGTGCCGAAAAATGAACTCTTCACCACCTGTTGCGGACGCGTCTCCGGCAGTTGCCAACCGGCATAGCCCAACAACAGCGCCGCCAACAGCGCCAAACCGCCGAACACCCCCTGATAGCCCCAATAGTAAGTCAGCACTGCGCCGCTCAACACGCCAACCGCCGGACTGATCGCCATGGCGATCCCCATCACCGAGAACACCCGCGCCAACTCATAACCGTCGAAGCGATCGCGAATCGCCGTTTGCGTCCCGACCGAACCGACCGCCGCGCCAAAGGCGGCCAGCACACGCGCCGCCAGCAGCACGCTGAAGCTGCCGCTGAACAGCGCGATGATAGAAGCCAGCAGATAGAGCGTCAGCCCGGCCAAAATGGTAGGACGCCGCCCGATGACGTCGCACATCCGCCCCCATACCACCACGCCGAGCGCAAAAGCGAAAAAGTAACAAGAGAGCGTTTGCGCCGCCATCTCCGCACTGACCCGGAAACCGTGCGCAATGTGCGTCAATGCCGGGCTGTAGATGGTCTCCACCACCTGGGGAAACATCATCATCGACGTCGCCAACGTCAGCGTCAGCGTCAGTTTACGTTGCATAACAGATCCTGTAGCCAAGAATAGGCTGCACAAGGTAGCATCAGCTCCCCGGTACCGATTACAATATAAAAGACAATAAATTTACAAAATCGGACATACTATGGCGTGGCTTCAGGCGCAGGACAGTTTTAATCCGGATACGCTCGACAACGGGGTACTCGGGATCGCCGCCGAACTGGCGCAGCACGACTCGGGCACGCATTGGCATGACAGGGGGCAGTTGCTGTTCTGTCAGCAAGGCAGCATGCGCATCACGCTCAACCAAAGCATCTGTATGCTGCCGCCGGGCAGAGTCGCCTGGATCCCGCCGCAGGTGGCTCACCGCGTTCAGGTCAACGGCGTCGTCGGTTACCGTTCGCTTTATCTCGACGCCGATCGCTATGCCTGTCTGCCTGCGCAGCTTGCCGTACTGACAGCCTCGCCGCTGCTGCGCGAGGTGTTGGAACGCATCGCGTTCGCCGCTTTCGACACCGACTGGCAGCACGGGCCTCACGCCAATATTCTGGCGGTCTGCCTCGACGAGATCGCCGCCGCACCGCGCGAACTGACGTTGCTGCCGCTGCCCAGCGACCGGCGCCTGCGCCATCTGACCAATCTGGACATGCTTCCGCCGCTGCACGAGCTATCGCGCTATAGCGGCGCTTCCGAGAAAACCATCAGCCGGATTTTCCGCCGTGAAACCGGTCTCAGTTATCAACAGTGGCGTCAGCAATGGCGCCTGATCAAAGCGATAGAGATGTTGGCCGCAGGGCTGAGCCAATCCGAGGTCGCCGGCCAGCTGGCGTTTTCCAGCGACAGCGCCTTCGCCACTTTTTTCAAGAATATGATGGGTTGCCCAGCGAGGGCGTATATGGAGAGACGAAAGTAAGACGCCGTCTAAAACGGCAACGCCGACAGAAGGCGTTGATGGAGAGGAGGCTCGCGAAGGCGGGAACGGCGCCCCCGCGACACGCGAGAACGCCGTTCCGCTACACCTCTATCGATAGACGATCTCGCCCTTTGGCTCGTAGGCCGCCGCATCCAGCGGCGAGTGTTTCTCGATGTACTGCTTCAGCACTTCGGCATCGATAAAGCCGGTGTTGACGTAGCTCGGCAGCCCGTCCAGCTTCGGATAGCCGTCGCCGCCCAGCGCATTGAAGTTCAGTGTCGCCATGCGGTAGGTTTTATCCGCCTGCAGCGGCTGGCCGTTGATCTTCACCTCGCTGACGCCCTTGCCGTCCGCCACTAGGCTGACGTTGGCGAACTGGGCGTAGGCGCCGGAGTCCGGCTTCATGTTGGCCACCACCGCCAGATACTGTTCAACCTCACGGCCTTTCATATCGACATGCACCAACGTGTTGCCAAACGGCTGCACCTTGAGCACGTTCTTGTAGGTGATATCGCCGCTTTCAATCGAATCGCGCACCCCGCCGCCGCTCATCACGGCGAAGTCGGCGTCGGCGCGCTCCCTCTGCGCCGCCAGCATCACCCGAGCCAGGTTGGTCTGCACGAAGCGCACCTTGCTGCGATCGCCTTCAAGCTTGCCGTTGACGCTGCCGATCTTCACGCCCAGCTGCGCCTTGCCCTTATCCTGGAACGGCGTCAGCAGCTTCATCATGGTCGGATCTTCCGCAATCTGCTGGGTGTAGTACACCCGCTCGCTGGTGCCGTCCGTCTTCTCCACCTTCTTCTTCAGGTTTACCGGGATCAGCTGATAATGCACCAGCTTCAGCTCGCCGTTGCGGAATTCGAAGTCGGCGCGACCCACGTATTTCCCCCACTCATGCGCTTGCACGATCCAGGTGCCGTTCTGGCGATCCGGCGAGCACGGCGTGCCCGGCACATAATCCACCTGTTTGCGGTTGTCGCCGGCCATACACACCGGATCCTGTGAGTGGCCGCCGACGATCATGTCGAGATATCCGGCCGGCAGGCTGCGCGCCATCTCCACGTCGCCCGGCGCGTTCGAGCCGTGTTCGCCGTTATCGTAGTGCCCCATGTGGGTGGCGGCGATAATCACGTCCGGCTTCTCGTCCTTGCGAAGTTGCTCCACCACCTGCTTCGCTTCCTGCGCCGGCACGCGGAACTCCATGTCGGTGAAGTACTCCGGGTTGCCAATCTTAGCAGTGTCGTCGGTCGTCAGGCCGATAACGGCAATCTTGATGCCCTGCTTGTCGAACAAGGCGTAAGGCTTGAACAGGCGTTGGCCGGTGCTTTTCTGATAGATATTGGCGGACAGCAGCGGGAAAGTTGCCCATTTCTCCTGCTGGCGCAGTACGCTCAGCGGGTTGTCGAATTCGTGGTTGCCGATCGCCATCGCGTCATAGCCCACCAGGTTCATGCCGCGGAAGTCCGGCTCGGCGTCCTGCAAATCCGATTCCGGCACGCCGGTGTTGATATCGCCGCCGGACAGCAACAGCAGGCTGCCGCCCTGCGCCGCCACTTCCTGACGAATGCCGTCCACCAGCGTTTTCTGCGCGCCCAGACCGTATTCGCCGTGATCGTTCTGCCAGAAGTGACCGTGATGATCGTTGGTATGCAGAATGGTGATGGCGTAGGTCTTATCCTTTTCCCAGGCACTGGCGGCCCCCGACAGCAACGTCAGGGAAACGGCCAGCGCGCATGCGGTGGTTTTCAGCGAAAAACGCATGGCGGATCTCCGTGTATTCAATAGCTTTTATGATGAGGGCGGAATTGTAGCGCGAATTAATGACAGCTGATTTCAAATTTTTGCGATGTGAGTCTGATTATTTCAGATATGGTAAAAATTGGGCGCCCTGCCTAAGATGTCATCTCTGTGCTCAACAACTTCTCAGGCTAATAATAATATGACCGACAGTAGCCAAAGCGCGATGCCGCCCGCCAAGGGCAGTGCGGTGAAGGGAACCGCCTTCTCCATCCTTGGCGCCATCAGCGTGTCTCACCTGCTCAACGATATGATCCAGTCGCTGATCCTGGCGATCTACCCGATCCTGCAAGCCGATTTCCACCTCAGTTTCGTGCAGATCGGCATGATCACCCTGACCTATCAGCTAACCGCCTCGCTGCTGCAGCCGCTGATCGGGTATTACACCGATAAACACCCGCAGCCTTACTCGTTGCCGATCGGCATGGGCTTTACCCTGTCCGGCCTGCTGCTGCTGTCGGTGGCGAGCACCTTCCCGCTGGTGCTGCTGGCGGCGGCGCTGGTGGGCACCGGCTCATCGGTCTTCCACCCGGAATCCTCGCGCGTGGCGCGCATGGCCTCCGGCGGACGACACGGCCTGGCGCAGTCGCTGTTCCAGGTCGGCGGCAACTTCGGCAGCTCGCTCGGCCCGCTGCTGGCCGCGCTGATCATCGCGCCTTACGGCAAAGGCAACGTCGCCTGGTTCACGCTGGCGGCACTGCTGGCGATCGTGGTATTGCTGCAGGTCAGCAAGTGGTATCAACATCAGCACCGGGCAACTAAAGGGCAGCCGAAAAGCCCGTCGATGCTGAAACCGCTGCCAAAACGTACCGTTGCCTACTCGCTGGGCATTCTTCTGGTGCTAATTTTCTCCAAATACTTCTACTTGGCCAGCATTAGCAGCTATTACACCTTTTATCTGATACATAAGTTCGGCGTTTCAGTGCAGAATGCGCAAATTCATCTGTTCGCCTTCCTGTTCGCTGTAGCGGCTGGCACCATTATCGGCGGGCCTCTTGGCGATAAGATAGGGCGTAAATACGTTATTTGGGGCTCTATTCTCGGCGCTGCACCATTTACCCTTGTTTTACCCTATGCATCACTCTATTGGACCGGCATTTTAACGGTGATCATTGGAGTTATTCTCGCCTCGGCGTTCTCCGCCATTCTGGTCTACGCTCAGGAGCTTATCCCCGGTAAAGTCGGCATGGTTTCCGGCTTATTCTTCGGTTTTGCTTTCGGTATGGGCGGGTTAGGCGCGGCAGTTCTTGGTTATGTCGCCGATTTAACCAGTATCGAACTGGTCTACCAAATCTGTGCTTTCCTACCGCTGATCGGCATTATCACCGCGCTACTGCCCAATATGGAGCATAAACCGCAATAACCCCGCGAACCGCCCGGATGAAATTATTTATTCATCCGGGTTATCCTACGGATAAATCAATGTTATTTGGCTTATCTGACACAAAACTCCCTTATTGCCCCGCCTTAAGTGAAATCCTCTGCTTTTTTACAAAAAAGGCCAAATTAGCCAAGCAAGCCGCGAACAAATGCAATAAACTAAATGTATCTTTTCGTAACTTTGTTGCGTTTCTCCCGTGCCGCGATGCATAGCCAGAAGGAGTATGGATGCATAATTCAACACCGCTCATTACCACCATCGTCGGAGGGTTAGTACTCGCCTTCCTCCTCGGCATGCTGGCGAACCGCCTGCGCATCTCCCCTCTGGTGGGGTATCTGGCCGCAGGGGTACTCGCCGGCCCGTTCACCCCCGGTTTCGTTGCTGATACCTCACTGGCGCCGGAACTGGCGGAAATCGGCGTTATCCTGTTGATGTTCGGTGTTGGCCTGCACTTCTCTTTGAAAGACCTCCTCGCAGTAAAATCTATCGCCATACCCGGCGCCGTGGCGCAGATAGCCGTCGCTACCCTGCTCGGCATGGGGCTGTCCAAGCTGCTCGGCTGGGATCTGATCTCCGGGCTGGTGTTCGGCCTCTGTCTCTCCACCGCCAGCACCGTGGTGCTGCTGCGCGCGCTGGAGGAACGGCAGCTGATCGACAGCCAGCGCGGGCAAATCGCCATCGGCTGGCTGATCGTCGAAGATTTGGCGATGGTGCTGACGCTGGTGTTACTACCGGCCTTCGGCAACATGCTGGGCAACAACAACGCCAGCAGCGGCCAACTGCTGATGGAGCTGGCGCTGACCATCGGCAAGGTCATCGCCTTCATCGCGCTGATGATCGTGGTCGGCCGCCGTCTGGTACCGTGGATCCTGTCGAAAACCGCCAGCACCGGCTCGCGCGAACTGTTCACCCTGGCGGTATTGGCGCTGGCGCTCGGCATCGCCTACGGCGCGGTGAAACTGTTCGACGTCTCCTTCGCCCTGGGCGCCTTCTTCGCCGGCATGGTGCTGAACGAGTCCGAACTGAGCCACCGCGCGGCGCACGATACCCTGCCGCTGCGCGACGCGTTCGCGGTGCTGTTCTTCGTCTCGGTCGGCATGCTGTTCGATCCGATGATCGTGATTAACGAACCGCTGGCGGTGCTGGCGACGCTGGCGATCATCGTGTTCGGCAAATCCGCCGCTGCGTTCCTGCTGGTGAAAATGTTCGGCCACTCCAAGCGCACCGCGCTGACCATCTCCGCCAGCCTGGCACAGATCGGCGAGTTCGCCTTTATTCTGGCGGGCCTCGGCATCACGCTCGGCATGATGTCGGAACACGGTCGCAATCTGGTGCTGGCAGGCGCTATCCTGTCGATCATGCTCAACCCGCTGTTGTTCACCCTGCTGGAGCGCTATCTGGCCAAGACCGAAACCATCGAAGAGCAAATCCTCGAAGAGGCGGTGGAAGAAGAGAAGCAGATCCCGGTAGAGATGTGCAACCATGCGCTGGTGGTCGGCTACGGCCGCGTCGGCAGCCTGCTGGGCGGCAAACTGGCCGAGGCGGGCATTCCGCTGGTGGTGATCGAAAACTCCCGCCCGCGGGTGGAAGCGCTGCGCGAGCAAGGCATCAAGACGGTGTTGGGCAACGCCGCCAATCCGGAAGTGATGGATCTGGCGCGGCTCGACTGCGCACGCTGGCTGCTGCTGACTATCCCCAACGGCTATGAGGCCGGCGAGATCGTCGCCTCGGCGCGCGCCAAGCGCCCGAACATCGAGATCATCGCCCGCGCCCACTACGACGACGAGGTGGCCTACATCACCGATCGCGGCGCCAATCAGGTAGTGATGGGCGAACGGGAGATCGCCAACAGCATGCTGAACATCCTGCAGCTGGACACCCTGAGCGAAGAAGAAAAAATGGGCGGCTGCCCGATCTGAAACGCCCCGCGCGCACAAAAAAAGGTCCGGCATGCCGGACCTTTTCTTTTTCAGCGGGTTAACGCTCCCAGTAAGACTCTTCCAGGCTGTCTTCGCGCTCCGGCAGGCCGCGAGTGAGGCGCGGCGAATGCTGGTTCAACACCTGGTAGCTGACGCGGTTGGCGTATTTGCACACCTGCGCCAACGAAGAGTATGTCAGGTAACTGCGCACGTGCTTGCTGGAATTCGGCACGTTATGGCGGTGATAGCCGTTGGCGGCGATATCGTGCAGCAACGCCGACAGTGCGCCGTCGCCGGCGCCGTTGGTGTTCATGATCCTCTCGGGGCCGCCCATATAAGGCGCGATGTGCGAATAAACGCGCAGCGGATTTTCACAGTGTTCGCGGCGCATGGCGCGGCTGAATTCGTAGCGGTTGAACTCGGCGATATGCCCCGGCAGCAGCGGGTGCTGGGTCTGGCGCTTGTTGGCTTCTTCGGTGTAACCCGCCATATACAGGCCGTTCGGCCCGGCGGTGCACAGCACCAGATCCACCCACTCCAGCGCCATGTCCGAGGCGGTCAGCGGATCGCTCAGCCCGGTCAGCTCCAGCGCTTCGTCTTCATTCATCGCCAGAATCGTCACGTTTTCCTTCAGGAAGTCGCGCCACCACTGCGGGTTGTCGGCGATCACGTACTTGGTGCCCAGCGTCAACACCACCGGCACGTCGTGTTTTTTGGCATATTCGATCGCCTGCAGGGTGGCGGCCTTCATCGGCTCCCCCTCCTTACAGCGCACCAGATAAGAGCTCAGCACCAGCGCCGACGCGCCGGCGATCACCTCTTCAGGAATGCTTTCCGGGCGCAGCTGGTTCATTTGGCCAGGGTTGATGGCGAAGGTGCGCTCGCCGCTTTCCCCGATCAGCGTGAAGCAGCGGCCGATGGCGCCGTCTACGCCCTGCAGATAGTTGAGATCGGTACGGCTGGAGGTATTGCACAGATAACGGTAGGCGTAGCTGCCGATTTTCACGTTGCTGCACATCACGCCGAGCAGCACCGAGCGATCGTCCGCCAGCACCGAATAGTTGTGCATGGTGTTACCGATGGTGCCGCCGGCGAACTGATGGGTAACCAGGTTGTTTTCGTTCAGTTCCTGATACAGCGCCTCGGCGACGTCGTCTTCGATCACCAGAGAGTGGCCCAGGCTCAGGCCGTAGCGCTGGACAAAAGCGTCGTCCACTTTCGCCTCGATATCCACCAGCGTCTGATCGATGCCGACGATATACGAGGTGCTGATTTCACTTTCGGGCTGAGCCTGCTGCAGAAGCGGATCGCGGGCGCTCACCGGGAAATAGTGTTTGGACTTGCGTTTACCAGGAAATTTCATGTGATTGGCGGTGGTGACGGTTTAACAAGCGGAGAATGTTAACACATCCCCGCCCGATCACGATGCATCTAATAGACAGATTATGGATGATTACAGGCGCTGCGCCACCAGCTGCTGCATCATATCGATATGCGCCGGCTCGTCGTTCAACGCCGAGATATATTCAAACTTCTCGCCGCCGGCCTTGAGGAAGATCTCGCGGTTCTGTTCTTTGATCTCTTCCAGCGTTTCCAGGCAGTCCGCCGAGAAACCGGGGCAAATCAGCTGAATGTGCTTCACGCCCTGCGCCGGCAGCCCCTTCAGGGTCTCATCGGTGTATGGCGTCAGCCACGGCTCGCGGCCAAAGCGCGATTGGTACGTCATCATCACGCGCTCCGGCGCCAGCGGCAGCGTGGCGCTCAGCGCACGCAGCGTATCCTCGCAGCGCTGCGGGTAGTCGTCGCCCAGGCGCGCATAGCGTTTGGGGATGCCGTGGAACGACAACACCAGCCGATCCGGCTGGCCGTGCTCGGCGAACGAGCGCTCCACGCTTTGCTGCAGCGCGGCGATATAGGCCGGGTGTTCGGCGTAATCGCGGATGAAGGCCACCGACGGCAAGCGGCGATAGCCTTTCAGCACTCGCGCTACGCCATCCCATACCGCCGCGCTGGTGGAACAGGAGTATTGCGGGTAGAGCGGCAGCACCACCAGGTTGGTCACACCTTGCGCCAGCAGCTTGTCGATGGCTTCCGCCAAACTTGGCGAGCCGTAGCTCATTCCCAGCTCCACCGGCGTATTCGGCATGCGCGCCGCCAGCGCCCGCTGTTGGCGGCGGCTGTATACCAGCAGCGGCGAGCCTTCTTCCATCCACACCGACTGATAGAGCTTCGCCACGCGCGGCGAGCGGATCGGCAGGATCGCGCCGTTGAGGATCGGCCACCAGATCAGCGGCGCCGTGTCGACCACGCGATCGTCACTGAGGAATTCCTTCAGATAGCGTTTGACCGCCGACGAGGTCGGCGCATCTGGTGTGCCCAGGTTCACCAGCAATACGCCGTGTTTCTCTTGCTTCATCTCAGTTCCCCTCATTTCCTTTCCGGCCGGCATTCCGTTCTGGGTCGGGATGTCAGCAGCCATTAATGCCGGCTATTGTAACGGAAAAGTCCTGCGTCGGAACCGATAACAGCAACAGGCTATCCCTGTGGGCTTCCCCCTTGCGCCAGTTGCCATACCGCCGCCACGTTGCGCGCCGTCACCTGCAGATTGCGATCGGCGTCCGCCAGCGCGTCTTCCAGCGTCACGATGCGATCGAGCACCGAAAACGCCGCATCGATGCCGTGTTGATGCACCACCGAATAATCCGGCGTCAGGCTGCCGGCGATGGCGATCACCGGCACGCCGTGACGCTTGGCCACTCGCGCCACGCCGATCGGCGTTTTGCCGTGGATCGACTGGCTGTCCAGCCGCCCTTCGCCGGTGATCACCAAGTCGGCATCGCGCACCGCTTCATCCAGGCGCAGGGTTTCGGTGACAATCTCGATGCCCGGCCGCAAGCGCGCTTCGAGCATGCCAAGCAGCGCCGCCCCCATGCCGCCCGCCGCGCCCGCCCCTGGCTGGGTCAGCACGGCGCGGCCGGTTTCCCGCTCCAGCAGTTCACCATAGTGATGCAGCGCCGCATCGAGCTGGGCCACCATCTCCGGCGTCGCCCCCTTCTGCGGCCCGAACACCGCCGACGCGCCCTTTTCGCCGCACAGCGGGTTATCCACGTCGCAGGCGGCGGTTACGCTCACCCGTTGCCAACGCGCGTCCAGCCCGGCGAGATCGAGATGCACCAGCTGCGCCAGTGCCGCACCGCCCACCGGCAGCGGCCGGCGATCCTTATCCAGCAATTTAACGCCCAGCGCCTGCATCATCCCAGCGCCGCCGTCGTTGGTGGCGCTGCCGCCGATGCCGAGAATGATCGCCTTCACGCCGCGCTCCAGCGCCGCCAGCATCAGCTCACCGGTGCCGTAACTGGTGGTGATGCGCGGATCGCGCCGGTTGGGCGGCGCCAAATGCAGCCCGGAAGCGGCGGCCATTTCAATCACCGCGGTTTCGCCGTCGCCCAGCAGGCCATAAAATCCCAACACCGGCTCCCCCAGCGGCCCGGTGACCGTCACCTGGACGATTTCGCCGCCGGTGGCCGCCACCATCGACTCCACTGTGCCTTCGCCGCCGTCCGCCATCGGCAGCTTCACGTAGTGCGCCTGCGGGTAAATTTGGCGGAATCCCCGCTCGATGGCGTCAGCGACGCCGAGCGCGCTCAGGCTCTCTTTGAAAGAATCCGGGGCAATAACCACTTTTTTCAGCGTTTTCATCACTGTTCCTTATCCCGCCAGGTTAAATACGCCAAACATCAGCGCCGAGATTGCCGCAATGGTGAACCCCACCAGCGTTTCATACGGCAGCAGCTTCAGCCGCTCGTGCACCGCCATATTGACGCTGCCGCCGGTGGCGTGGAAGAAGCTGCCGTGCGGCAGGTGATCCAGCACCGTGGCGCCCGCATGGATCATCGCCGCACCGGCCAATCCGCTCACCCCCAGCTCGAGCAGCGTGGAGCTGAACACCCCGGAAGCCACGGCGGTGCCGGCGGTGGTCGAGGCGGTCGCCATCGACATCAGCGCGCCGGACAGCGGCGCCAGCAGCCAGGCCGGTAGCCCGGTGTGCGTCAAACCGTTAATCAAGACATCCTTCAGCGCCGAGTTGGCGATAATGCCCGCCAGCGTGCCGGTGCCGAGCAGCATAATCGCCACCGGCGCCATGCGCGACAGGCCGGAAACCATAAACTGATTGCACTGGCGGATGCGCCCCATCAGCAGCGCGCCCGCCAACCCGCCAGCAGGCAGCGCGATCAGCGGATCGACGGCGATACCGGCGATCGGCCGCAGCGACAGCAGCAGGATCGCCACCAGCGGCGCGCTGATCGCCGCAGCGAAGCCCGGCCGCGCCCCTTCGGCATGCTGAGTCAGCTCTTCAGCCATCACCCTGCCGCCTTTATCGCTCAGGCGGCGCGCCAGCAGATAGGCCACCACCAGGCCGCACAGCCCCGGCACGATGCCGGCCATCATCACCGAAGTGAGCGGCACATGGAAGTTGTCCGCCGCCGCGATGGTGTTCGGGTTGGGAGACATCACGTTGCCGGCCTTGCCGCCGCCGATCATCGCCAGCAGGATCGCCGCGCGCGAAATGCCGGCCCTCTGGGCGATCGACAGCGCGATCGGCGCGACGGTGATCACCGCCACATCGATAAACACCCCCACCGCCGTCAGGATCAGTGTAGCCACCGCCAGCGCCAGCAGCGCGCGGGTTTCGCCCACTTTGCGCACGATGGTTTCGGCGATGGTGTGCGCCGCGCCGGATTCGATCAGCACCCCGGCCAATACCCCCGCCGCCAGAATGCGCATCACGGCGTTGGTGATGCCCTGCGCCCCGCCGATCATCAGCGTTACGGTCTGCACCAGATCGGCGCCGCCGCACAGCCCGCCCGCCAGCGCGCCGGCAATCATGCCGTAAGCCGGCGGCACCTTGCGTAGGATCAGAACGATGGCGACGGCTAACGCCACCAGCGCTCCCAGAGTGGATACGGTTGTCATTGTTGTTTTCTCCGTGGTTGATGTGCAGGCCAACATATCCCGCGCGCCCGGCGTTGACCTGAGGGGAAACAACAAAAAATTGCCGAAGGAACGGCGCGAAATTTGTGGGTTGGCACAACTCAGTCGTGCATCAGCATGCCGATATACAACCGCAGAGCGTCGGTTAATTGATTGATTTTCATGCCAGTTATGGCTTCGATGCGCTGCAGGCGGTAGCGCAGGGTATTGACGTGAATATGCAGCTGCGCGGCGGCCTGCGTCTGATCACAATTCTGCGAAAAATAGTGGCGCAGCGTGGCGCGCAGCACGCCTTTTTCATCCTGTTCGCCCAGCGTCCGCCAGGGGCGCCCCAGCTCTTGCGCTCGCCAGTCCTCCCCGAGATCGCACAGCAGCGACGGCAGCGGATAGTCGTGGTAGAACAGCGTGGCGTGACGCAGTTTCAGGCGCTGCGCCATTGCCTGGGTGGCACGCGCCGTCAGGCTGGAACGGTAGGCGCTTTGCGGATCGTCATAAAAACCGCCGACGATCAGCCGCACCCGAAAGCGGTGTTTTAGCTGGTTTTGCAAACGCTGCGCCTGCTGGCGCTCCAGCTTCAAACTCCATTCGCCCTGAGCCATGCAGGCCGGGCGCAACAGGGTCATTTCATTGAAGCCGGTAATGGCGATCAACGCGTCGCGCTGGGTGGCCTCCAGCTCCGCCAACAGCTCACGCAGCAGGTGCGGCTGCGCCTCTTGCAGCTCGACGATCCAGACGATGCGCGCCTGGCGAAGATCCAATCCCAGATACGCCGCCATCGCTTCCAGCGACGCGGTGTTCGGCTGCGGCTGCAGCAGCTGGTTCGCCAGCTCTTCCCGGTAGCGTTTTTCCCACTGGTGCTGATCCAGCAGCGCCGCCTGCTCCACCATCATCTCCGCCGCCATCTTCACCAGTTCAGCGTAGGCGCGCACCTCGGCCGGCTCGCCGGAGATGCCGATCACCCCCACCCGCTGATTGCGAAAGCTGAACGGCAGGTTGATGCCGGGCCGCACGCCCTTCAGGTGTTCGGCGGTGGCGCGGTCGATTTCCACCACCCGGTTCTCCGCCAGCGCCAGCACCGCGCCTTCATGACGCTGGAACAGGCGCTGCGGGTTGCCGGAGGCGATGATCACGCCGTTGCTGTCCATCACGTTGACGGAATGGCTGATGATGCCCATCGCCCGCTGGACGATCTGGCGCGCGGTGGCTTCCGCCAGAAGATTGGTTTGTCTGAGCATGCCCGGCTCCCTGCTGAGGGTGAAAACGCAGGCTTGTTATACGCCATTTAGCGCGGGCGATTAACGGGCACGGCCGCAACAAGCTGCCGCGATCACAATTTGGCGGGAAAACGGCAAAAAAAAACGCCGGACCACAGGCCCGGCGTCATGCACTGCCAGTTTGCTATCAACCGAGGATAGTCGCCAGCTCTGCGCTCACTTCGGCCACCTTGCGGGTGCCGTCGATTTTGCGGTATTGGGTGTTGCCCGCTGCCGCTTCTTTGCTGTAGTAAGAGATCAGCGGCGCGGTCATCTGATGGTATTCCACCAGGCGCTTGCGCACGGTCTCTTCCTGATCGTCCTTGCGCGTGGTCAGCTCTTCGCCGGTCACGTCGTCTTTGCCTTCCACCTGCGGCGGGTTGAACTTCACGTGGTAGACGCGGCCGGACGGCGCGTGTACGCGGCGGCCAACGATGCGGTCAACGATCAGCTCGTCCGGCACGTCGAACTCCAGCACGAAGTCCACGTTGATGCCGGCTTCTTTCATCGCGTCAGCCTGCGGAATGGTGCGTGGGAAGCCGTCCAGCAGGAAGCCCTTGCGGCAATCTTCCTGCGTGATGCGCTCTTTGACCAGCGCGATCACCAGCTCATCGGTCACCAGCTTGCCGGCGTCCATGATCTCTTTCGCCTGCTTGCCCAGTTCACTGCCGGCCTTCACGGCTGCGCGCAACATGTCACCGGTGGAGATTTGCGGAATGCCGTATTTCTCCATGATGAATTGAGCCTGAGTACCTTTACCAGCGCCCGGAGCGCCCAGCAGAATGATACGCATTGCGTAAATCCCCTTGCTATGTAGTTTTTATAAAATTGCGAAAACGCTCAACGATACCATTTCAGGGGGGGCAGGCTCAAGGCGCGCGAAGGAAATCGATTGCGGAATGTGCAAAAAAACGGACGAACAAAAGGCAAGAAAAAGCGGGGAAAAACCGGAAATACGCCCCTAACGGTGCCGTTAAGGGCGCTTATCTTCAGCTTTTAAGCGGACAGCAACTTATTCATGCGACGGATGAACAAGTTCGGATCCTCCAGCGTGCCGCGTTCAGCCAGCAGCGCCTGATCCAATAACAGGTCGATCCATTCGGCGAAATGTTCGTTATCGCCCACGTCGGATGCTCGTTTGACCAGTGCATGCTCGGGATTAAGCTCGAAAATGTACTTCACTTCCGGCGCCTGCTGACCGGCGGCGGCGAACAGCTTGGCCATCTGGGTGCTCATTTCGTCGGCGTCGGTCACCACGATCGCCGGCGTATCGGTCAGGCGGTGCGTCAGGCGTACATCCTTCACACGCTCGCCCAGCAGGGTTTTCACGCGTTCGATGAACGGTTCCAGCTGCTTCTCGGCCGCCTTCTGCTCTTCGGTTTCATCCGCCAGTTTATCCAGCGTTTCATCCGCTTTGCTGACCGACTGGAACGTCTTGCCGTCGAACTCGGTCAGGTAGCTCATCATCCACTCGTCGATGCGATCGGACAACAGCAACACTTCGATGCCTTTCTTGCGGAACAGCTCCAGATGCGGGCTGCTCTTGGCGGCGGCGTAGCTGTCGGCGGTGATGTAGTAAATCTTTTCCTGCCCTTCCGCCATGCGGCCGACGTACTCTTCCAGCGACACGGTCTGCGCCGAGCTGTCGCCGTGGGTGGTCGCGAAGCGCAGCAGTTTGGCGATCGCTTCCTGGTTGCCGTTGTCTTCCGCCGGGCCTTCTTTCAGCACCAGACCGAACTGCTGCCAGAATTTCTGGTAGCCTTCGGCGTCGTCTTTGGCCAGCTTATCCAGCATCTGCAGCACACGCTTGGTCAGCGCACCGCGCAGGTTCTGCGTCACACGGCTGTCTTGCAGGATCTCGCGCGACACGTTCAGCGGCAGATCGTTGGAATCGATCAGGCCGCGCACGAAGCGCAGGTAGTTCGGCATGAACTGCTCGGCGTCGTCCATGATGAACACGCGCTGCACGTACAGCTTCAGGCCGTGTTTGTGATCGCGGTTCCACATGTCCCACGGCGCCTGCGCCGGGATATACAGCAGGCTGGTGTACTCCTGCTTGCCTTCCACCCGGTTATGGCTCCAGCTCAGCGGATCGGTGAAATCATGGGCGATGTGCTTGTAGAACTCTTTGTACTCTTCGTCGGTGACGTCAGCCTTGCTGCGGGTCCACAGGGCCTGCGCCTTGTTGATCTTCTCCCAGGTGACGGTGCCGTCTTCTTCGTTCTTGCTTTCGATCTCTACCGGCAGGGCGATGTGATCGGAATATTTGCCGATCACCGAGCGCAAGCGCCAGGCGTCGAGGTACTCATCTTCGCCTTCGCGCAGATGCAGGGTGATTTCGGTGCCGCGGGTCTCTTTGGTGATGTCGGCGATGGTGTAGTCGCCTTCACCGGCGGACTCCCAGAACACGCCTTCGTCATCGGCGGCGCCGGCAGCGCGGGTGCGCACGGTCACTTTGTCCGCCACGATGAACGCCGAGTAGAAACCGACGCCGAACTGGCCGATCAGCTGGCTGTCTTTCGCCTGATCTGAACCGATGGATTCCAGGAACGCTTTGGTGCCCGATTTGGCGATGGTGCCGAGGTTTTCGATCACTTCTTCGCGGCGCATGCCGATACCGTTATCGGCGATGGTCAGGGTGCGCTGCTCTTTATCGAAGGACAAGCGCACGCGCAGCTCGCCGTCGCCGGCATACAGCTCTGGCGCGGACAGGGCGCGGAAGCGCAGCTTGTCGGCGGCGTCAGAGGCGTTGGAAATCAGCTCGCGCAGGAAAATTTCTTTGTTGGAGTACAGCGAATGGATCATCAAATGAAGCAGCTGTTTTACTTCAGACTGGAACCCGCGGGTTTCTTGACCTTTCATACTCATTGATTACCTCAAAAGACAATGGCTACCAAAATCGAACAATGAGGATCAGATGAGGGTCAGGGTCTTGTTTTTCAAGCGGACGGCGGGAAATTTTTGGCAAAAAAACGACGGGGCCGAGTGGCCCCGTCCGGGAAAACATCAGAACTTGATGGCGTGACGCCCGGCCAGCGAATGCGACAGCGTGGTGCCGTCGACCATCTCCAGCTCGCCGCCCACCGGTACGCCGTGGGCGATGCGGCTGGCGAGCACGCCATACTGGCCGCACATCTCGGCGATGTAGTTGGCAGTCGCTTCCCCTTCCACCGTCGGGTTGGTGGCGAGGATCACTTCGGTGATGCTTTCCTTTTCCAGCCGTTGCTCCAGGCGATCGAGACCGATATCCCCCGGCCCGATGCCATCTAGCGGCGACAGATGGCCCATCAGCACAAAGTAGCGCCCGGCGAACTGGCCGGTCTGCTCGATGGCGTGAATATCCGCCGGGCTTTCCACCACACAAATCTGGCCGTTTTGCTGACGGCGCGGATTGGCGCAGATGGTGCAGATGTCCTGCTCGGTGAAGGTGCGGCAGTCGGCGCAGTGGCCGATTTCCGACATCGCGCGCGTCAACGCCTGCGCCAGGCGCATGCCGCCGCTGCGATCGCGCTGCAGCAATTGAAACGCCATGCGCTGCGCCGATTTCGGGCCGACGCCCGGCAGGCAGCGCAGCGCCTCCATCAGGGATTCAAGGAGCGGGCTGGTTTGCATCAGAACGGCATCTTGAAGCCAGGCGGCAACTGCATGCCGCTGGAAACGGAGGCCATTTTCTCTTTCTGAGTCTCTTCGATGCGGCGCGCGGCGTCGTTAAACGCGGCGGCGATCAGATCTTCCAGCATGTCTTTGTCATCTTCCATCAGGCTAGGATCGATCTCCACGCGGCGGCAGTTGTGTGCGCCGTTGATGGTGACTTTCACCAGGCCTGCGCCAGACTCGCCGGTCACTTCCAATTTGGCGACTTCTTCCTGCATCTGCTGCATTTTTTCTTGCATTTGCTGGGCTTGCTTCATCAGGTTGCCCAGACCGCCTTTACCAAACATAGTCGTCTCTCGTCGCTAGGGCCGCGCACCTCGCGCGGCGTTTAAAGGGGGCGGATACTCTCTTCATCCAGATCCGCGTCGAAGAACCGGCACAGCGTCTGGATATGGGTATCCGCAACGATGGACTGGCGCGCCTGCGCCAGTTTTTCTTCATAGATGGCTTGTCGCCACTCCAGCGGGGTGCGCTCCGCCGGATTATCGTCCTCCACCACGGTCAGCTCAACCGGGCTGCCGTACAGCTCGCCGAGCGCTTCGGCCAGCGTCTTCTGCGCCGAAGGCGAATTCAGATGGCGCTGCGAAGACCGCAGATGGAGGTTAATTTTGCCCGGTTCCGGCTGCTGCTTGAAGGCGTTCAACGCCAGCTGCTGCACCAGTTTCGGGATCTTGAGCTTATCGATTTCCGCCGCCCAGGCGTCGCGCTCCAGCGATTCCACCACCAGCTTGGCGGCCAGCTCCGGCGTTTTCTCGTGCTCCAACGCCGTGCGCAGCGCTTTCGGCGTCGCCAACGGTTCCGGCGCCGCTTCCGGCTCGGTCTGCGCGCGCCAGCGATAGGCTTCCGGCTTCGCCGGTTTTTCCGGCACCTTCTTCTCCGCCAGGCGCTGCTGGCTACGCTCGGTCACGGAAGCCAAACGCCCCAGCGCCGAGTTTGCCGGCCGCGCTATTCCTGGCGCCGCCGGCTCATTCTTTTTTGGTGTGGATGCTCCCTGCTGCCGTTGCAGCTGGGACCGCGCTTTCAACAGCTGGGCGGTGGCATCCGGTAAAGGGGTCGATGATTGTCGCTGCGGCGCGGCCGGCTGCCCTAGCGGGGGCGGCGCGTCCTGAAACTGCGGCGGCTGTGGCGATGTGGCCTGCTGCGGCTGCGCCATCGGCGCCGGCGCGGTCTGCACCAACGCCACCGGCTCCGGGATCACCGCTTTCGGGTGAAACGCCAGCGCACGCAGTAGGGTCATCTCAACCCCCATGCGACGATCCGGCGCATAGGCCAGCTCTTTGCGGCCCACCAACAGCGTTTGGTAATAGAGTTGCACATCGGCCGGCGGCAGAGTGCGCGCCAGCTCACGCAGCCGTTGTTCCACGGCGGCGTAGTGGTTGTCGAGCATCGAAGGCAGCAGTTGCACCATCGCAATGCGGTGCAGCAACGCCAGCGTCTCCACCAGCAGGTTTTCCCAATCCACGCCGCGCGAAGCGGCCTGCGCGACCTGCGCCATCACCTTTTCGCCGTCGGCGCTGACCAGCGCTTCGAGGATCGCCAGCGGCTGCTCGTCATCGAGCGTGCCGAGCATCTGGCTGACGGTGGCGGCGGTCACCTGCCCCTGCCCCATGGCGATCGCCTGATCGGTCAGGCTCAGCGCATCGCGCATGCTGCCGTCGGCGGCGCGCGCCAGCAGTTGCAGCGCGCGGGCGTCGCTGGTGATCTGCTCCGCCGTCAGCACCGTTTCCAGCTGCTGACGGATCTGATCGACGTCCAGCGCTTTGAGGTGAAACTGCAGGCAGCGGGAAAGAATGGTCACCGGCAATTTTTGCGGATCGGTGGTGGCCAACAGGAATTTCACGTGCGATGGCGGCTCTTCCAGCGTCTTCAGCAACGCGTTGAAGCTGTGGCGCGAGAGCATGTGCACTTCATCGATCAGGTAGACCTTGAAGCGGCCGCGCGCCGGCGCGTACTGAACGTTGTCCAGCAGATCGCGGGTATCTTCCACCTTGGTGCGGGAAGCGGCGTCGATCTCGATCAGATCGACGAAACGCCCCTGTTCGATCTCACGGCAGTTGTCGCATTGGCCGCACGGCGTGGCGGTGATGCCGGTTTCACAGTTCAGGCCTTTGGCCAGCAGGCGCGCGATGGTGGTTTTCCCCACGCCGCGGGTGCCCGAGAACAGATAGGCGTGATGGATCCGCCCCAGCGAGAGGCCGTTGGCCAGCGCGGTCAGGACATGTTCCTGGCCGACCACGTCTGCGAACGTTTGAGGGCGCCACTTACGGGCGAGAACCTGATAGCTCATTAATACCGGAGAAGTCGAGTAATCTGGAGGGTCATGCTAACACAGCCCCGCGGCGATCCGCGAGGCCGTTGTGCCCAAGGGGCGATGCCGCATCAATGGCCGGCGAAGTCCACCAGGCAGTAGCAGTCGATACCCAGCTTGTTCAGACGCGCTTCCCCGCCCAGATCCGGCAGGTTGATGATGAACGCGGCGTCTTTCACTTCACCGCCCAGACGGCGGATCAGTTTGGTGGTTGCTTCGATGGTGCCGCCGGTCGCCAGCAGATCGTCCACCACCAGCACTTTGTCACCCGCGGTGATGGCGTCGGTGTGGATCTCCAGCTTGTCGGTACCGTACTCCAGCTCATAGCTTTCGCTGAGCGTGGCACGCGGCAGTTTGCCCGGTTTGCGCACCGGCACGAAACCGACGCCCAGCGCCAGCGCGACGGGCGCACCGAACAGGAAACCACGCGCTTCGGTACCCACCACCTTGGTCACGCCCGCTTCGCGATAGCGCTCAACCAGCAGCTCGATGCTGGCGGCGTAGGCCAACGGGTTTTCCAGCAGGCTGGTCACGTCGCGGAACAGGATGCCCGGCTTCGGATAATCCGGGATGGTTTTGATACTGTCTTTAATAAACTGAAGCTGCTGCGCAGTAGCGGTCATAATTGTTGCCTGATAAAGCTGCCTGAAAACCGGCGCGCCGCTCACCCGCCGCCTCTGGGTGAAACACACCGGAGAAGGAATGGCAGGCGATCCGCGCACGAAAACGCCCAAATCTATGCAAACTGGCGGACAAATGCAACCAGCGGCGCACAATCAGCGCTGTTTTTGTTGCGACAGGTCAATAACCGGCAGGCGCAGCATAAAGGTCAGCAAAATAGCCAACATCAGCAGCAACAGACCGCGCACCCACCAGATTTTCACCAGCCACAGCGGACAGGCGAAGGTCAGCACGATCACTAGCACCGCCTTCCACTTCGCTCCCGGCGGCAGCGCGCGATGCTGCTGCCAGTGGCGCAGATAAGGGCCAAACCAGGAACGGTACAGCAGCCAGTGATGAAAGCGCGGCGAAGAGCGGGCGAAGCACCAGGCAGCCAACAGCAGGAACGGCGTGGTCGGCAACAGCGGCAGCACCACGCCCAACGTCGCCAGCACCACCGCCAGCCAGCCCAAAATGATCAATAACCCTCGCTTCATGCGGCTCTTCGCTCCTCAATCGGTTGCGGCTTACTGTAGCATCGGCGCCGCGCCGGCGGAATATGCATGCGGCGCTTGTTTCAGGGCGGCATCGCGGGCAAGCTTACGCCTGTTGAAATCAAGAGGGAGCTTATGTGAGCACTCAGCGTCTATTACAGGTGTTGGCGCAGCAGATCGCGGCGCTGGCGGCCGAAGTCACTCCGCGCGGCGACGCCCCGATCCCGCAGGCGCGGTTCGACGCCGCCCTGTTCGCCAACCGCGGCACGCGGCTGCGCGACTACCTGGCCGAGGTGGAGAAGAATTTCGCCCAGCTGCAAAGCGCCGCCAACGACAGCCGCACCAGCCAGGTGGCCTTTCTGGCCGAAAAACTGGTGGCTCAAATCTCTGCCCTGCAGCGCGAGCTGGCAACCCAGGCGCTACGGCGCAAGAATCAGCCGAAGGAAGCCCCCGAGGCCGATCTGTACCACAAGCTGGCCGAGCACCAGGATTACGAACGCAGGCTGATCGCCATGATTCAGGATCGGGAAAGCCTGCTGGGGCGCCAGACCACACTGGCGGCGCAGCAAAAGCTGCAGCACGAGCTGGCGGCGCTGGAGGGGAGACTGATGCGCTGCCGTCAGGCGCTGGCGCGCATCGAGCGCAATATCGAGCGCAAAGAAAACGGTTTTTGAAGATTTATCACAATATTTTAATGATTATTCCCGGTTGCGCGCCGGGTTCACTATACTCTGCCGAGACACGAGTTTTTCATCCCATTAATTAATAAGCGCAGGTGCTATGTCTCTGGAAAATGCCTCACCCGAACTGCAGCTGGCGGTAGACTTGATTTACCTGCTGGAATGCAACGAGATCGATCCGGCTACCGCGTTGGCAGCACTGGATATCGTCAAACGGGATTATCAGGAAAAGCTGCAGCGCGCCGGCGTCACCTCTCCCTATTTGCCTGCCGGACAGTAATCAGGGACAGCCCGCTGTCCCTTCCATCTTTCAACGCACATCAGCCCGCCGTCTGGCCGCCTTCATCCGGCGAGAGCGTTCTTTTCACTTCCTGCACTTCATTGCCCTGCTGGTTATGCAGATACACCTCCAGCTGATTGAAGGCGATGTCGATGCCGTTTTCCCGGCACAAGCGGTCGATTGAGCGGTTCAGTTCGTCCACCGTGTAGCTGCGATCGCGCAGTTCCCGTACATAGAGCCGCAGTTCGTGATCCAGCGTGCTGGCCCCGAAGTTGAGGAAGAACACCTGCGGTTCGGGATCGGTCATCACCCGCGGGTTGTCGTGCGCCGCCTGCAGCAGCACCTTTTTCACCTTGTCGAGATCGGAACCGTAGGCCACACCCACCTTGATCAGCACGCGGGTGATGGTGTCGGACAGTGACCAGTTGATCAGCCGCTCGGTGACGAACGCCTTGTTCGGAATGATCACCTCTTTGCGATCGAAGTCGGTAATGGTGGTGGCACGAATGCGGATCTTGCTGACCGAACCGGAGAAGGTGCCGATGGTGATGGTATCGCCGATGCGGATCGGGCGTTCGAACAGAATGATCAGGCCGGAGACGAAGTTGGCGAAGATCTCCTGCAGGCCAAAGCCAAGCCCGACCGTCAGACCGGCGGCCAGCCATTGCAGTTTGTCCCAGGATACGCCCAGCGATCCCAGCGCAACCACGGCACCCACGGCGGTGATCAGGTAAGTGAGCACGGTGGTGATGGCATAAGACGCCCCCTGCCGCAGCTGCAGCCGCGACAGCACCACCACCTCCAGCAGGCCGGGCAAGTTGCGGGTGAGCACATAAGCGACGATCACCGCGGCGATCGCCACCATCATGTTACCCAGCGTCACCGCCTGCGACACGCTGCTGCCCGCCACGGTGCTGGTGTAATGCCACAGCGTGATGCTGTCCAGGTAAGCGATGACCGTCACCAGATCCGACCAAATGGCGTAGAAGGCGCTGGCGAAGATGGCGAACAGCACCAGGGTGGTCAGGCGCAGCGACTGCTGGTTGATCTGATCGAGCGCTAGCGGCGGCTCTTCCACCACCGCTTCACCGCCTTCGGCCCCCTCTTTCACCACGTTTTGCCGCCGCGCCAGCGCGCGCCGGTAGGCCAAACGCCGCGCCGCCACGCTCAGGCCGCGCAGGGCAGTCAGATACACGATATTCCACAGGAAGAACAGATACAGGCTGTCTATCCAGCGGCTGGCCAGCCGCAGCGTGGTATAGAAGTAACCGGCGAACATCAGCCCCAGCAGGATCAGCGGTGTGGCGGCAAGCGCGGTCACCACCACCAGCCGCACGGCATGCGAGCCCTTTTCACGCCAGCTGTCGCGGCACAGCGGGAACACCAGCACCGCAAGCAGCGCCAGCGTCAACATCACCACGATCTGGCCGATGACGTCTTCCACCAGACGCAGCGGCGCTTTCTCGCCCAATACCGACCAGAAGATCAGCGGCTGCAGCGCCAGCCCCAGCCGCAGCGTCTGGCGGCGGTAATGCGCGCACAGGTTAGCGCCGAAGTTGAAATGCCGCTCGGCGATGCCGCCCGGTTTCAGCATGCGATAGCTGAAGCCGAACACCAGCCACGACAACGCCAGCTGCTGCGACAACGCCCAAATAAAGTCGCTGATACCCAAATCCGCGCGATACATCCAGAAACCGACGCCGAGCAGCAGCGCGGCGCCAGGCAACACCTTCAGCAAGGTCAGCGCGATGGCCTTCGGCGTGTGCAGCTGGCCGTCGCGCTTCAGTTGCCCCACGTCGTTGGCCAGCTTTTGCAAATGACTGTCGATCAACCGGTAGCGCCAGCGCAATACCCCGATCGCCAACAGCAGCGGGATCAGGAACACCAGCGCATTCAAGCCGCCCTGCAATAGCTTGCCACCGTCGAATTTGATATCGAGCCCGGCGAGCTGATCGCGCACCGCCTCCGGCATTGCCTTCAGCCACGCCAGATCGACCGGCTTGTTGCTGTTGACCCAGAAAATCTGTTGGGTCAGCGTATCCTGCAGCGAGCCGTAGACGCTGGTGAGCTGCTGCTGGTTGATCTGCAGGTTGATCGACAGCGACAGCTGGTTGCTGAGCTGCTTGTTCAGCTGATCCAGCAGTTCGCGGCGCATGTCGACAATCTCGTTCAGCGCGTCGATCACTTCCGGGCCGGCCTTTTCCTTGCTCTCTGCCACCAGCTGATTGATGTAATCCTCACCCTTGAACAGATCGTCGCGTTGCTGATTGATATCGAACTGCTCCAGCCGCAGATCGGCGATGCGCGTGTCTATATCAGCCAGCAGCGTGCCCTGCGGCAGGCTCTGCTGCTGCTGATACAGAATGCGCGACAGCACCAGGCTGCCCTTCAGCACCTGGATCTGCTCTTTCAGGTTACGTTCCGCCTGCAGACCGCGATCGAGCCAGTTTTTGACCCGAATATTCTGCTGGAACAGGGTGTTGCTCTCTTCGGTGGCGGCAATCAGCTGTTGGCTCAACTGTCGGTTGACGTCCAGCTGCTTGCTGACCAGCTGATCGTGCTGGATATCGGTGGCGTCTTCCGGGTTCTGCGCCTCTTTGGCGGTTTTTTCAGACAGCGTCAGGCGCTTGCTGTTGACGAGCTCCTGCAGCAGCTGCACCGACCGATCCAGCGCATCGATATGCGCCGTGGTGTAATCACGCTGTTTTTGCAGCAGATCTTGTAGCGTGGTGTTGGCTTCCAGGCTCTTGCGCTGCAGCTCCAACTGCGCGTTGAGCAGCGCCTGTTCGGTGGCCAGCATGACCTGCTGGCTATTGCGCAGCGAATCTTGCCCCGGCGTCTGGCCGCTGAGCTGGCTGCGGATCTCCTGCAGGCGCTGCGAAGCGGCGTACATGGTGCTCTGCACCCGTTCAGGCTGGGTTTGCAGCGACACCAGTTGGCTGTTGTAGGTCGAGAGGCTCTCCTGCGCGCTTTGCAGCTCGTCGAGCGTTTGATACAGCCGGCTTTCCAGCTGGCGCAGCGACAGCGGCAACAGCGCGGCGCGCGCGGCCGCGTTGTCCGTCGGCTGCTTCAGCGCATCCAGTTCGGCGGTGACCTGATTGAGCTTCGCCGGCGCCTGCTGCACCTGCTGTTTAAGCTGTGCGACGTCTTGCCGGTTGCGCTCGATGGCATCCAGCAGTTCCAGCGTGCGGGTCAAATCCTGCTGGGAGAGCTTTTCGACCGGCGTCAGGGCTTTTTGTTTGTTCAGCGTTTCCAGCTGGCTTTGCACTTCGCTGCGCTGCGGCAGATCGCCGTTCAGCGCCGCCTGTGCCGGCAAGCAACACGCAAAAATTAGGAAAAAGAGTGTCACGGCGGCGATGCGCCGCCGGCATGCGCCGACAAACGTGAGCGGCGTCAGAGAAGGCAGAGTCAACCAGCGATGCATGATTTGGCTTCGGATCGGTAAAGAAGCCTGAAGATTATCACGACCGCCGGCGGGCAACGAACAACAAAAACGTTGCCGGTGATGTCTCGTTGTCGCGAAATCAGAAAGTCAGCACTTTCTCCGCCGCCAGCGTCCACTGCGCCAGCTCGACCAAGGTGCCGATCGCCACGCCGTCCGCCAGCGGCAAGCGGCTGACGCCGCGCGCGTCGGCGCAGGTCTTGCACAGCTTGACCGGCACCTGCTGCGCGGTGAGGATCTCCAGCATCTGCTGCAGATGGTACCCTTCGTGCGGCTGCTGTCCGGCCAGCCCGGCCACCACCGCGTCGGACATCAGAAACAGCCGCAGGTCGAGGCTGCTCTGCTGCTCTTTCATGGCGATGGCCAACCGCAGCGCATTGAACAAGGATTCATGGCCATAGGCGGCGCCATTGGCAATAAGAACAACTGATGACATGAAATCTCTCCTTATAAAGGAAGGCGGTCGGCGTCAGGCGTCACCGCGTCGGGTTTGAGGCGCAAGGTGGGGCAAAACTGCAGCATCTCCAAAAACGCGTCCACCAGCGCTTCGGCTTCGGCCCGCAGATCGAAACTTTCCGGCATAAACAGCCAGTTTTCCATCAGGCCGGTGATATAACCGCGCAGGATGATCGCCGCACGGCGGGTATGTAAATCGGCGGGCAATTGCCCGTGGTGAATGCAGTTATACAGCACCGCTTCGATGCGTTCATAGCCGGCGAGGTACAGCACCTTGCGCGAATCCAGCAGCGGCATCATTTCACCGACAAACTCGCATTTGTGGAATATAATTTCCATCAACGCCCGCCTACGGCCGTCTTCAACCGTAGACGTCAGAATGTAAATCAGAATTTCTCGGATAACCCGCAGTGGATTATCGGGAAACTTTGCCTGATACTCTGTTTCGAGCTGGTCAATTTTCGGCTCGGTAGATTCCCAAACTTCATTAAACAGGTCTACCTTATTCTTGAAGTGCCAGTAGATGGCTCCACGCGTAACCCCGGCAGCGGTGGCAATATCTGTCAGTGACGTTGCAGCAACGCCACGTTCAGAGAACTCTCTCACCGCAGCATCAAGGATTTGCTGTCGGGTTTCTTGCGCCTGCTGTTTGGTTTTTCGTGCCATGGCATTGTTATTTAGGGGGAGTGTGATTTACATACATTCGCGAATGTATGTACCATAGCACGCACATATAATTAACGCAGCAATGGGTTTTAAAGCTTGTGATCCATTGATCATTTTGAAATCGGACACTTGAGGTTTTTCTATGAACAAAAACAGAGGGTTAACGCCTCTGGCGGCCGTTCTGATGCTTTCAGGCAGCTTAGTGCTAACAGGATGTAACGATAAAGAAACCCAACAGCAAGGCGCCCAACAACAGGCGCCTGAAGTGGGCGTAGTCACCTTGAAGGCTGAGCCTCTCAACATTACTACCGATCTTCCTGGCCGCACCGCTGCGTATCGTATCGCCGAAGTTCGCCCTCAGGTCAGCGGCATCATCCTGAAGCGCAACTTCGTTGAAGGCAGCGATATCAAGGCCGGGACGTCTCTGTACCAAATCGATCCCGCAACCTATCAAGCCAGCTACGACAGCGCGAAAGGCGATTTGGCCAAAGCACAGGCCAGCGCTTCCATCGCACGCGTGACGGTAAACCGCTACAAGCCATTGCTGGGCACGAGCTACATCAGTAAACAGGACTACGACAACGCCGTCTCCACGCTGCAGCAGGCGGACGCCGCCGTCGTGGCCGCCAAGGCCGCCGTGGAAACCGCGCGCATCAACCTGGCGTACACCAAGGTGACCTCTCCGATCTCCGGCCGCATCGGCAAGTCCGCCGTGACCGAAGGCGCACTGGTCAGCAACGGCCAGGCAACCGCACTGTCTACCGTGCAGCAGCTGGATCCGATGTATGTCGACGTCACCCAGTCAAGCACTGATTTCCTGCGCCTGAAGCAAGAGCTGGCCAGCGGCGCGCTGAAGCAGGAAAACGGCAAGGCAAAAGTGAAACTGATGCTGGAAAACGGCACCGAATACGCGCAGGAAGGCACGCTGGAGTTCTCTGACGTCACCGTCGATGAAACCACTGGCTCCATCACCATTCGCGCCCTGTTCCCTAACCCGAACGATACGCTGTTGCCGGGCATGTTCGTACGCGCCCGTCTGGACGAAGGCGTGCGCAGCGATGCGCTGCTGGTGCCTCAGCAAGGCGTTACCCGCAACCCGCGCGGCGACGCGACGGCGTTGGTGGTAGGGGCAGACGACAAAGTTGAGCTGCGCACGCTGAAGGCCGACCAGGCGATCGGCGACAAATGGCTGGTGACCGATGGCCTGAAATCCGGCGATCGCGTGATCGTCTCCGGCCTGATGAAAGTGCATCCGGGCGCGCAGGTAAAAGTGCAGGAAGTTGACACTCAGGCGCAAAAACAGCCGCAGTCTGAAGCGCAGAAGTCATAAAAAGGAGCCTGTAATACATGGCTAAGTTCTTTATAGATCGCCCGATTTTCGCCTGGGTAATCGCCATCATCGTCATGTTGGCGGGGGTGCTTGCAATAATGAAACTGCCAATCGCGCAGTATCCCACTATTGCACCGCCGGCGGTGAGTATTTCCGCCAACTACCCGGGCGCAGATGCCAAAACGGTGCAGGATACCGTCACGCAGATTATCGAACAGAACATGAACGGTATCGATAACCTGATGTACATGTCCTCCACCAGTGATTCCTCTGGTAGCGTCACCATTACCCTGACGTTTGATTCCGGCACCGATCCTGACATCGCGCAGGTTCAGGTTCAGAACAAACTGTCGTTGGCCACCCCGTTGCTGCCGCAAGAAGTTCAGCAACAGGGCCTGAAAGTAGAAAAATCCAGCAGCAGCTTCCTGATGGTGGCCGGCTTCGTTTCCGACGATCCGAACATGACTCAGGACGATATTGCGGACTACGTGGCGTCCAACATCAAGGACCCGATCAGCCGTTCGTCCGGCGTGGGTGAAGTGCAGCTGTTCGGTGCCCAGTACGCGATGCGTATCTGGCTGGATCCGAACAAGCTGAACAACTTCCAGCTGACGACCACGGACGTGACCTCCGCCATCACCGAGCAGAACAACCAGATCGCCGCAGGCCAGCTGGGCGGCCTGCCGCCGGTGCCGGGGCAGCAGTTGAACGCCTCGATCATCGCGCAGACCCGTCTGACTTCGCCGGAAGAGTTCGGCAAGATCCTGCTGAAAGTGAATACCGACGGTTCTCAGGTACGCCTGCGCGACGTCGCTCATATCGAGCGCGGCGCGGAAAGCTATGCCGTTACCGCTCGCTACAACGGCAAGCCTGCCGCCGGCCTGGGTATCAAACTGGCGACCGGCGCCAACGCCTTGAACACTGCCAAAGGTGTGAAAGACGAGCTGGCCAAGATGGCGCCATTCTTCCCGCAAGGGATGAAAGTGGTTTATCCGTACGACACCACCCCGTTCGTTAAAATCTCCATCAACGAAGTGGTGAAAACGCTGATCGAAGCCATCATCCTGGTCTTCCTGGTGATGTATCTGTTCCTGCAGAACTTCCGCGCGACGCTGATCCCAACCATCGCGGTGCCGGTAGTACTGCTGGGGACCTTTGCGATCCTCGCCGCGTTCGGCTTCTCGATAAACACCCTGACGATGTTCGGCATGGTGTTGGCGATCGGCCTGCTGGTGGATGACGCCATCGTGGTGGTGGAAAACGTCGAGCGCGTCATGTCCGAAGAGGGGCTGCCGCCGAAAGAAGCTACCCGTAAATCGATGGGCCAGATCCAGGGCGCGCTGGTGGGTATCGCCATGGTGCTGTCGGCGGTATTCGTGCCGATGGCGTTCTTCGGCGGTTCAACCGGCGCCATCTATCGCCAGTTCTCGATCACCATCGTGTCCGCGATGGCGTTGTCGGTGCTGGTGGCCTTGATCCTGACGCCGGCGCTGTGCGCCACCCTACTCAAACCGATCCCGAAAGGCGATCACGGGGTTAAAACAGGCTTCTTCGGCTGGTTTAACCGCATGTTCGAGAAGAGCACGCATCACTATACCGACAGCGTGGGCAACATCCTGCGCAGCACCGGCCGCTATCTGATCATCTACCTGTTGATCGTGGTTGGCATGGGCCTGCTGTTCCTGCGCCTGCCTTCCTCGTTCCTGCCGGACGAAGATCAGGGCATCCTGTTGACCATGGTGCAGTTGCCTGCCGGTGCCACCGAGTCCCGTACCAACAAAGTGCTGGAAGAAGTCTCTGACTACTTCCTGAACAAGGAAAAGGACAACGTGGTTTCGGTGTTTACCGTCGCGGGCTTCGGCTTCAACGGTAACGGCCAGAACAACGGCCTGGCATTCGTCAGCCTGAAAGACTGGGGTGAGCGTCCAGGGGCCGGGAACAAGGTCGAGGCGATCGCGGGCCGTGCCATGGGTGCCTTCTCGCAGATTAAAGAAGGCCTGGTGTTCCCGTTCAACCTGCCGGCGATCATCGAACTCGGTACCGCAACCGGCTTCGACTTCGAGCTGATTGACCAGGGTGGCCTGGGGCACGAAAAACTGACCGAAGCGCGTAACCAGCTGTTGGGCATGGTTGCTCAGCATCCGGACGTGCTGGTGGGTGTGCGCCCGAACGGCCTAGAAGATACGCCGCAGTTCAAACTGATCGTCGATCAGGAGAAAGCCAAGGCGCTGGGCGTCAGCATCACTACCATCAACAGCACGCTGAGCACCGCCCTGGGTGGTTCGTACGTCAACGACTTCATCGACCGCGGTCGTGTGAAGAAGGTGTATGTACAGGCCGACGCGCCGTTCCGTATGCTGCCGGAAGACATCAACAAGTGGTACGTGCGCGGTACCAGCGGCCAGATGGTGCCATTCTCCGCCTTCTCTTCGGCGAAGTGGGAATACGGCTCACCGCGTCTGGAACGCTATAACGGCCTGCCGTCGATGGAAATTCTGGGCCAGGCTGCACCGGGCAAGAGTACCGGTGAAGCGATGAACCTGATGGAACAGCTGGCATCCAAACTGCCAAGTGGCATCGGTTACGACTGGACCGGTATGTCCTATCAGGAACGTCTGTCGGGCAACCAGGCGCCGGCGCTGTACGCCATCTCGATTCTGGTGGTGTTCCTGTGTCTGGCAGCGCTGTATGAAAGCTGGTCCGTGCCGTTCTCGGTCATGCTGGTATTGCCGCTGGGGGTTATCGGTGCGTTGCTGGCCGCGACGATGCGCGGCATGAACAACGACGTGTACTTCCAGGTGGGGCTGCTGACCACCATCGGTCTATCGGCGAAGAACGCCATCCTGATCGTTGAGTTCGCCAAGGATCTGATGGAGAAAGAAGGCAAAGGTCTGATCGAAGCGACGTTGGAAGCGGTGCGTATGCGTCTGCGTCCAATCCTCATGACGTCCCTGGCCTTCATCCTCGGGGTTCTGCCGCTGGTTATCAGCAGCGGCGCAGGCTCCGGCGCACAGAACGCGGTAGGTACCGGCGTAATGGGCGGGATGATCACCGCCACCGTCTTGGCGATCTTCTTCGTGCCGGTGTTCTTCGTGGTGGTTCGCCGCCGCTTCAGCAAGAAGAACGAGGACCTGGAACACAGCCATCCGGTAGAGCACCACTGATCGCTCAGTGATGGGAGCTCCACCCGATAACCGAAAAGGCCGCGCATGCGGCCTTTTTCTTTTGCTTCAGTTGCTTAATGCAAACCGTTCTCATTAATTCAGTTTTGTGTGCAATTTGCGCTTGATCGCGATGCCAGGTCGGCGCATAATTATTGTTATAGTATAACATCACAAGAGAGAGCCATTATGAAACCCGGCATCCACCCCGATTATCGCACCGTGGTGTTCCACGACGTCAGCGCCAATGCCTACTTCAAAGTGGGATCGACCATCAAAACCGATCGCACCATCGAGCTGGACGGCGAAAGCTGGCCGTATGTCACCCTCGACGTCTCTTCCGCTTCGCATCCGTATTACACCGGCAAGCAGAAAGACTATTCCAAAGAAGGCAGCACGGCGCGCTTCCAGCAGCGCTTTGGCCGCTTTATCGGCAATAAGTAACAAGGAAATCCCATGCAGGTATTGAGTTCATTGCGTTCGGCGAAAAACCGCCATCCGGATTGCAAAGTCGTGCGTCGTCGTGGCCGCATCTATGTGATCTGTAAAAGCAATCCGCGATTCAAAGCGGTACAGGGACGTAAGAAAAAGCGTTAACTCCAAAGTGTCATCTGTCGCAAAGCCCCGTTGCTGCTCAACGGGGCTTTTTTTTACGGCGAGAAAGTACCTGCAAGCCGTCCCCCGCCGGCAGGCGGGGGCGGAGATTACTTCATGCTGCTCAGCAGCGCGTCGACATTGTGCTTGAACGCCTGCTCATAGGTGGCCGCCGGGCCGCCCGCGCGGGAGAACGCTTCAGGGTACAGCTCGCCGCCCGCCTTGGCGCCGGTGGCGGCGGCGATCTGTTTCACCAACCGCGGATCGGTCTGATTTTCGATAAAGTAAGCGTTGACCTTTTCCTGTTTGATTTGCTTGATCAGATTGGCCACGTCGCTGGCGCTGGCTTCGGCCTCGGTGGAAAACCCGACCGGGGCAAGGAAGGTGACGCCGTACTCTTGCCCAAAGTAGCCAAACGCATCATGGCTGGTCAGCACCTTACGTTTCTGTGGCGGCACTGCGGCGAACTGGGTTTTGGCCCACTGGTCCAGCTTTTGCAGCTGCTGAATGTATTCGGCTCCGCGCTGGCGAAAATAGTTGGCATCCTCGGGATCGGCGGCAATCAGGGCGTTCATCACGTTGGTAGCGTACTGTACGCCGTTTTTCATGCTGTTCCAGGCGTGGGGATCGGTAATCGGTTTGCCGTCCTCTTCCATCTGGCGGGTACTGATCCCCTGTGAAGCGGTGATCACCTGCCCTTTATAACCCGAAGCGCTGACCAAGCGATCGATCCACCCTTCCAGCCCCAGACCGCTGACGAACACCACATCAGCCTGAGCCAGCTTCTTGCCGTCCTGCGGCGAAGGCTCGAAGCTGTGCGGATCGCCATCCGGCCCCACCAGCGTGCTGACCTTAACGTGATCGCCGCCCACCTCTTTGACGATATCACCCAGAATGGAAAAGCTGGCGACGGCGTCGACGGTCTTCGCCATCGCCCATGGGCTGGCCAGCAGAGCAGCAACCGCCAGCGATATAGGTAAACGTTTCATACTTTCTCCTTGCAAATGGCACTTCTCAACGGCGCGCGAAGGCGCAAATGCCTCCGCGCGTTCCAAACAGGATCGAGACGAAAAAGATGACGCTGGCGCTGAGCACGATCGCCGGGCCGGCAGGCAGCGAAGCATAGTAGGACCACACCAGCCCAATCACGCTGGACAGCGCGCCGATGCCCATCGCCGTCGCCAGCGTCTGCGGCAGATTGCGCGCCCAGAAGCGCGCGCTGGCGGCGGGCAGCATCATCAGCCCCACCGACATCAGGGTGCCGAGGATCTGGAATCCTGCCACCAGATTGACCACCACCAGCGCCAGAAATAGGCCGTGGATCAGCGCCAACCGGCGCGGGGCGTTGACGCGCAGAAAAGTGACGTCGAAGGATTCGATCACTAACGCGCGGTACAGCGCCGCCAATGCCAGCAGCGAAACCGAGGCGATCGCACCGACCATCAGCATGGCCTGCGCATCCACCGCCAAAATCGAACCGAACAGCACGTGCAGCAGATCCACGCTGGAACCGCGCAGCGAGACCAGCGTGACCCCCAGCGCCAGTGACCCCAGATAGAACCCGGCGAAGCTGGCATCTTCTTTTAACGGCGTGCGGCGGCTCACCAGGCCGGACAGCATCGCCACCGCCAACCCGGCGATAAAACCGCCCACCCCCATCGCCACCAGCGACATGCCGGAGATCAGATAACCGATCGCCGCGCCCGGCAACACCGCGTGGGACAATGCGTCCCCGACCAGGCTCATGCGGCGCAGCAGCAGAAACACGCCCAGCGGGGCGGCGCTGAGCGACAACGCCAGACAGGCCATGAGCGCGCGGCGCATAAAACCGAAAGAGAGGAAAGGATCGATAAGCCCATGCAACAACATCATGGCGCCACCGCCCGCAGATCCGGCTGCCGTTCGGCGGCGTGATACCTCGGCACCTGTTCCAGCACCCGCTTGGCCGCGCCCCAGTGGCAAGCCTGCGGCGTCAGCAACAGTACCTGTGAAAAATGCTCGGCGACCATCGACATATCGTGCAGCACGGCGATCACCGTTTTCCCCTGCCGGTGCAGTTGCGCAATCACCTGCAGCAAAATTTGCGTGGTGGCGCTGTCGATACCAGTGAAAGGTTCATCCAGCAAAATCAGCGGCGCCTGTTGGACCAGCAGGCGCGCAAACAACACCCTCTGCAGCTGGCCGCCAGACAGTTCACCCACCGGAGTGTGCGCCAGCGCGCTCATGCCAACGCTCGCCAACGCCTCATTGACCTGGCTCGCCGCACGCTTGTTCATGCCGCCGAACATGCCACTTTGCGGCCAACAGCCCATCGCCACCAGATCGCTTACCGCAATCGGGAATTGCCGATCCAGCTCAGCCTGTTGCGGTAGATAAGCTCTGCGCGGCGGCTTTCCGCCGATAAAACTCAGGCTGCCGCCCAGCGGCGGCAACAATCCGGCGAAGGTTTTCAGCAGCGTCGACTTACCTGCCCCGTTGACGCCCACCACCGCGGTGAGCGATCCGGCGGTAAACTGCCCGCTCAGCGGCGGGAAAAGCGGCGTGGCGCCATAGCCTATCGCCAGCTGACGCAAGGTAATCATGGCAGCGACACCGCCCAGAAGATGCCGAGCCACAGCAGGGCCAGCAGCATAACGGCACCTGCGCAACGCGCGGCAGCAGAGGTGGTGAACAACGAATTCAGTGACGGCGTGGCGTCATGTTGCGAAGTGGGAGTCAATGTCGTAGCCAAAAATGATGGGTTTATAGTTATAATATAACATCACATACACTGTCGCATCTCAAGCTATGGCGCGACAATAATGCAACGGAACGTAACAATCTCTCGCGCAGCGGCACTTTCCCCCCAAGCCTCCTTATCAAATCCAGGGATATTCCCATTCGGTTGAAATGTTGGCGTAAGGTAAAGAACAGCGGTAAATCGAAAAATTTACCGACGAGGGAGGAAAAGGAGTAAGATAAGCAGATAACATTGCTGTTGGCCGAGATTAATGCTTGTTACCCTTGCCTGTAACCTGGATGTCAACGCACTTTCTGTTAACAAATTAAAGAAAGTGATTAATGACAATATAGCGGAGTTAGTGCCGGCGCTGACCAGCGGACTCAGTTTTTATTCTGAAAGTGCACGCTATGCCGAAGATTCATTAGAAATACTTGATATAGTGCAACAGGGTGGTAGCGATTATTCAATGAGTTATCGTTATAAGTGGGGCATTTTTAATGCCTGCCTGGATATCAACAGCGAAGACACTCTCAGCGATAGCGTCCGGTTCCGTGTGACAGAACGGGGTTTAATCTTCGACATCATTGATAACTCACGTCCATCTACAGCGGATGAATTGTAAGTTTACGTAATAACTACAGGCCAAACGCGAAAAAATGATTTATATTCACTTTACGGGAAGTTTATTTAAAGACCGTTAAGCTGCCTCCGTCCATGATGTAAATCAGCTTACTCACATAGTGTTATCACACCGCAATTAAGACTTACGGAGGGGATGATATGGATGAGTATTCGCCTAAGCGACACGACATTGCTCAGCTCAAATTCTTGTGCGAAAATTTGTATGATGAAGGTATCGCTACCCTGGGAGACAGTCATCATGGGTGGGTCAACGATCCGACGTCCTCCGTCAACCTGCAGCTTAATGAGTTGATCGAACATATCGCTTCGTTTGTGATGAGCTATAAAATTAAATACATGGACGAATCTGACCTGTCGGAGTTAGTCGAAGAATATCTCGATGATACCTATACGCTGTTCAGCAGTTACGGTATCAATGATTCCGACCTGCGCCGCTGGCAAAAAACCAAGGCGAGATTATTCAGAATGTTCTCAGGAGAGGACATCTGTACGACAATGAAAACTTAAGGGATAATTATTCCCGAGCTATTTTTACGGTTATTAAACTAAAGGCCACCATGACTAAAACCGACTATCTGATGCGTTTACGTAAATGCACCACGATTGATACTCTCGAACGTGTTATTGAGAAAAATAAGTACGAGCTTTCCGATGATGAACTGGAGCTGTTTTACTCAGCGGCCGATCACCGTCTGGCAGAGCTCACCATGAACAAACTGTATGACAAAATCCCCACCTCCGTTTGGAAATATGTCAGATAATCAGACCCCCAACGCGTTGAGCCGATGCTTTTATCGGCTTCAATGTTCAAGCTGAATACGTACTTTTCCTATTGACAGTAAAACTTCATTTGCACTCCCCCTTTCAATAATAATATTGCCTGGAAGCAATTTTCTTTTTAAATCGAGACAGGTTACGCCATCGCCCCCTCATTATGCTTGCATCCAGAACCGCTAATTCATTATCCAAAAGAATTGAGGGCGGGAAGAAAAGAAATGCCTTGTCGCTCTGCCTGATGGCAGAAAGGGATAATCGATGAGTAGAAGAGAGACGGCAAAAGTGCGGATTGGCGAAGGCCAAATGGGTGGGGACCCTGCCAGCTACATCCCGGCACACACGTCACCTGCTGCGGCTGCTTCCTTCCGGACCTGACCGAGTTCACAAGTTAGTGTTGCGGGAGAACCAACAGGGCCCCCATTGACGGCTTCTGTACTCTGAAGCGGTGGGCATTATCGGCGATGCCCCGCCAAATAGCAAGCCAACCGGGGCTAACCGCTGTTTTCTTACCCACCTGCACTGTGGCACACTCTTCGCCTGGGTTTTGACTCGCGCAGGAACAGCAATATGCAACCAGAAGACGCCTCTTTCAGCCAGCGGGTATTCCACATCGTGGCCGCCATTCCTTACGGCAAAGTCACCACCTACGGCGAAGTCGCCCGGCTGGCCGGTTCACCGCGCGCCGCGCGCCAGGTTGGCGGCGTGCTGCGGCGTTTGCCGGAAGGCAGCGCGCTGCCCTGGCACCGGGTGATCAACCGGCACGGACAGATCTCGCAGCAGGGGGAGGATTTTCAACGGCAACGGCAGGCACTGCTGGCGGAAGGGATTATTTTCGGCCCGCACAGCACGGTCGATTTCGAGCGCTACGGCTGGCGCTGGTAAAACAAAACAGCCTTTGGCCGAAGCGCAAAGGCTGTTGATTTCATCTTGCTGTACCGCAGGAAATTTACTGCATGGCGGTTGGCGCAGCCTGAATCGGCACACCCTGAACCGGAACCAGCAGCAGATCGGCGCGGGTGCCGTTGCGGTTAACCACTTCCTGGATAGTGTCGGTAATAAACATCAGTCGCCCGTTGACCGTCACCGCCGCGCTCAGAATGATACGCGCATTCGGTTGGATGTCGGACGGATTGTACGGTAGCGTAAAGTTGAATGGCGCCTGTTGCCCTTCAGTACGTATCGCGCGCTGTGCAATCACTTTGGACGGGGCATCCGCCAGCGAGGCGTCAGAGAGGGTGACCGTCAGTACGGCGTCCGGCGGCAGCGCAATACGCTGACGTATATTAACCGAACCTGTCACCGCCGGGCCTTGAATCTGCGTTTGCGCAGCCGCCGGATTACCGGCCGCCTGTGTAGGCACATCAGCACTCTTTTGCGCGCATCCTGCCAGCGTGATCGTCAGTGCCGCGGCACCGCCTACGATTTGCCAGAGTTTCATGGATCGGTCTCCTTTTTTATTATCAACATGTTGGTGGCTTTCACCACCGCACTTATTAAACCTAGCACAAAACACTGATAAATCCACTTTACCCCGCCTATTAATCACTTAAACAGCCCAGGGCGCCCACGATTAAGAGCATTCTCATCGGCCCTGTAATGCAAAATGTTGACGCCACGCCGTGATATTCCGCACACTGCGCAAAATGATTATTAGAAAGGTAACAATTTTATGAGCCAGGCATTGCAAAACCTCCTTGATCTGCTGGATCTGGAGAAAATCGAAGAAGGGCTGTTTCGCGGCCAAAGCGAAGATCTGGGGCTGCGCCAGGTGTTCGGTGGACAGGTTGTCGGCCAGGCGCTCTACGCCGCCAAGCAGACGGTGCCGGACGAGCGCAGCGTGCACTCGTTCCACAGCTACTTCCTGCGCCCGGGCGACAGCAGCAAACCCATCGTTTACGACGTAGAAACCCTGCGCGACGGCAACAGCTTCAGCGCCCGTCGCGTCAGCGCTATTCAGCACGGCAAACCTATTTTCTATATGACCGCCTCTTTCCAAAGCCCGGAAACCGGTTTCGAGCACCAGAACCTGATGCCGGACGTGCCGCCTCCAGAAGGGCTGCTGTCCGAGTCAGAGATCGCCCAGAAGCTGGCGCATATGCTGCCGGAAAAAGTGCGCGAAAAATTTATCGGCCAGAAGCCGATCGAAATGCGCCCGGTGAAATTCCACAATCCGTTGAAAGGCAGCGTGGAAGAGCCGCATCGCTACGTGTGGTTCCGTGCCAACGGCAGCATGCCGGACGATCAGCGCATCCACCAATATCTGCTGGGCTACGCGTCGGACTTTAACTTCCTGCCGACGGCGCTGCAGCCACACGGCGTCGGCTTCCTCGAGCCGGGCATGCAGGTGGCCACCATTGACCACTCAATGTGGTTCCACCGTCCGTTCCGTATGGATGACTGGTTGCTGTACGCGGTGGAGAGCTCCTCCGCCTCCGGCGCACGGGGCTTTGTGCGCGGCCAGATCTACACTCGCGACGGCGTACTGGTCGCCACCACCGTGCAGGAAGGGGTGATTCGCCAGCGCGACGCCTAATCCGCAATATAAAGTAAGGGGCGATGTTTCCATCGCCCCTTTTTGCTTCATCATTATTTTAGTCTTTCGCGCACTGCCCTGCTTCGAGTCTTATTGGTTGTAGGCGCTCTCGCCGTGGCTGTTGACATCCAGCCCTTCGCGCTCCTGCTCTTCCGGTACTCTCAGCCCCACCATCGCGCCCGCAATCTTGAAGGCGATAAAGGCGGCGACGCTTGACCACACCAGCGTAATCACGACGCTCAGCAGCTGGATCCACACCTGATGGCCCATCGTCACGCCTTCGGCATAGCCGGTGCCACCGAGGGAAGAAGCGGTGAACACGCCGGTCAGCAGACAGCCGACAATGCCGCACACCCCGTGCACGCCGAACACGTCGCAGGTGTCGTCCACTTTCAGCCATTTCTTCAACGTCACGACGCCCCACAGGCCGGCAACGCCGCCTACCAGGCCGATGATCAACGCCCCACCCACGCCCACGGTGCCCGCCGCCGGCGTCACCGCAACCAGCCCGGCGATCATGCCGGAGCAGGCGCCCAGCAGCGAAGGCTTGCCGCGCAGCACCCACTCTGCGAAGGTCCAGGAGAGAATGGCGCCCGCGGTAGCCACCACCGTGTTGAGGAATGCCAGGGCCGCGATGCCGTTGGCCGCGCTGGCGGAACCGGCGTTGAAACCGAACCAGCCGATATACAGGATGGACGCCCCGGTAAACACCATCGGCAGGTTGTGCGGTTTGAACGCCTCTTTACCGAAGCCGGCGCGTTTGCCGAGCAGATAGGCGCCGATCAGCCCCGCGCTGGCGGCGTTGATGTGTACCACGGTGCCGCCGGCGAAGTCCAGCGCGCCGTCGGTGGCCAGATAGCCACCGCCCCACACCATGTGCGCGATCGGCAGGTAAGACAGGGTGAACCACAGGATCGCGAAGATCAGCACCGCCGAGAAGCGAATGCGTTCGGCGAAGCCCCCCACCACCAGCGCCACAGTAATGCAGGCGAAGGAGGCTTGGAAAGCGACGTGGATCATCTGGCTGATGCTGCCAGTGACGCTGTCGATGCCGATGCCTTTCAGCATCGCCGTCTCGAATCCGCCGAACACCGCATTGCCTTCGCTGAACGCCAGGCTGTAGCCATACAGCACCCACAGCACGCAGACCAGCGCGAAGGTGACGGTGACCTGCGTCAGCATCGACAGCACGTTTTTGCCGCGCAGCAGGCCGCCGTAAAACAGCGCGATGCCCGGCAGCGTCATGAACAGCACCAACGCGGTGCAGATCATCATAAAGGCGTTGTCGGCCTTATCGGCGACCGCCGGGGCGGCCAGGGCCAAAGAAGGAACCAGGGTTACCGAACTCAGGCCCAACATGGATAACAGTCTTTTCATTATCAATCCATCCCCATTGCTTAACTGAGTTCGTGGTTACAGTGCCGATTCGTCGGTTTCGCCGGTGCGAATGCGGATCACGCGTTGCAACTCGGCAACGAAAATTTTGCCGTCGCCGATTTTACCGGTGTAGGCGGCTTTGCTAATCACATCAACCACTTCATCCAACTGATCGTCGGCGATAGCGATATCGATTTTGACCTTGGGCAAGAAGTTGACGTTATATTCGGCGCCGCGATACAGCTCGGCATGCCCCTTCTGGCGGCCAAAGCCCTTCACTTCGGTTACGGTCAACCCCTGAATGCCCACGGAGGACAGAGCCTCGCGCACATCCTCCAGCTTGAACGGTTTGATTACCACGGTCACCAGCTTCATATTGCCCCTCCACGAATTAAGCCCAAACTCACCCCTGGTACGCGTCATATGTAGCAAGGGCTGTGCCAAATTTAATTTTGCATGACGATTCAGCGGATTAGCGCACACGCGGGCGCCGCCGCGACGCAGCGCAGCGCCGATACCTTGAATGGGTTAAATAATGCGCACTAATTTGGTGCGCATCGCGTCGAAAAAGTGCAGAAAGGGGGCGTAGCTTGGGCGAGTTGCCTGCTTGTGGTGCGTTGGGAAAAATAAGGGCCGCGAATGCGGCCCGTGGGATCAGACGAGTTGGCTCTCCTCGCGCACCGCTTCCGCCAACTGCTCGCCCGCCAGCTGCAGCTGATACATCTGGTAGTAGCGCCCCTGCTGCGCCAGCAGCTGTTGATGGTTGCCCTGCTCCACCGCGTGGCCACGATGCAGCACCAGAATGGAATCGGCATCGACGATGGTTGAGAGGCGGTGGGCGATCACCACCAGCGTGGTGTGCTCGCGGATCGCACGCAGCGCCCGCTGGATCGCCTGTTCGGTGCCCGAGTCGATATTGGCAGTCGCCTCGTCGAGAATCAAAATCTGCGGCGCCTGCACCAAGACCCGCGCCATCGCCAGCAGCTGTTTCTGCCCGACCGACAGGTTATTGCCCTGCTCCCCCAGGCGGGTGTGGATACCCTGCGGGAAGCCGCGCACCAGACTCGCCAACTGCACCGTTTCCAGCGCCCGCCAAACGGCGTCTTCCTCGATGTTACGCCCCAACGTGACGTTGGCCAGTACCGAATCGGCGATCACCACCGGATCCTGCTGCACCATCGCTACACCCTGACGCAGCGTGCGGTGCGACAGGCTGGATATCGGGCGTCCATCGAGACGCACTTCCCCCTCGCTGACCGGGTAATAGCCCATCAGCAAGTTGGCCAAGGTGCTCTTGCCGCTGCCGGTATGTCCGACCAGCGCCACGAAGCCGCGTGAGGGCACCGCCAGCGAAATATGCTGCAGCACCTTTTTGTCCGCACGGTAAGCGAAGCTCAGATCGGTGATGTCGATGCGGCCACCGGCCAGAGGACGATCGTCGGCACCGTAACTCTGCTGGCTGCGATCCATCAGCTCGAAAATGCGTTCGCCGGCCACCACCGCCTGCTGCAGGATCGACTGCTGTGACGTCAGCTCGATCAGCGGTTCATTCAGGCGCCCCAGGTAGTTGATGAAGGCGTAGAGGACGCCGACGCCAATCACGCCCTCGCCGCTGAAGCCGAACAGCATCAGCAAACCGCACAGCACCAGCGCTGAAAACAGGCTGAGCAGCGGCCGCAGCAGAAAACCGTCGAGCCGCAGGGTCTGCATACGCGCAAGATAATGCGACTGGCTGGCGGCGCTCATGCGCTCGCCGAAGCGCACCTGCTGGCGGAACTGCTGAATCACGCCCATGCCGTTGATCACTTCGTTGAAACCGTCGTTGATGTCCGCCAGATAACTGCGCACCCGGCGCACAATCGGCGTGCTGTAGTATTGATAGATGCCCATCACCACGAACACCGCCGGGAAGATGCAGATAGCCACCAGCGCCATGCGCCAGTCGAGGCTGAACATCGCCACCAGCATGGCGCCGATCAGCGCGGCGCTTTTCAGCACCGTGGAGACCACCATCACGTACAGATCCTTGATCACTTCGGTGTCGTTGGTAACGCGCGAGATCAATTGCCCGACCGGTTGTGTGTCAAAGGCGCTGAGCGGTTGGCGCAGCGCGGCGTCCATCACGTCGGTACGCAACCGCTGCACCACGCCCACCGCCGCCTGGTTGAACAACAGCGCCTGGAAGTAGTGCAGCGCCGCCGCCAGCAGCTCCAGCAGAATGTAGGCCGCCGCCAGCCCGCCGACAATCATCAGCGGCAGTTGCCCTTTGGCGACGTAATTATCGATAAAATAGCTGACCAGGATCGGCCCGGCGACTTCCGCCGCCGCCGCTATCCACAGCATCAGCACCGCCAGCCCCAGCGGTTTGCGGTACGGCGAGCCGTAGGCCAGCAGCCGCTTCAGCGTCGGCCACAGCTTTTGCACTTTATTCATCGGCCAACGCCTCCTCGCCGTTTTCCGGCGCTTCGTCCAGCGCCGCTTCCAGCTGCTGATAACGGTACATATCGCGATACCAGCCCGGCTGCGCCGCCAGCGCCGCCGGATCGCCGCGCTGCGCTACACCGCCGTGCTGCATCACCAGGATCTCGCTGGCTTCGGTCAATGCCGACAGCCGGTGCGCGCTGATGATCACCGTGCGATCTTGCCCCCAGCTGCGCAGGTTGTGCAGGATTTGGTGTTCGGTACGGCCGTCCACCGCCGACAGCGCGTCGTCGAGGATCAAGATCTCTGCATCCAGCAGCAGCGCACGCGCAATGGAGATGCGCTGTTTCTGCCCGCCCGACAACATCACGCCGCGTTCGCCCACCTCGGTGTCATAGCCTTGCGGCAGCCGCAGAATGTCCTCATGGACGCTGGCCAGCCGCGCTGCCTGTTCGATCTGCGCCTGCGTCGCGCCCGGATGGCCCAGCGCGATGTTGTTCGCCACGGTATCGGAGAACAGGAACGGCGTTTGGCTCACCACCGACAGTCGCGAACGCCAGTCGTCGAGTTTGACCTGCGGCAACGGCAGGCCGTGATAGCGGATCTGCCCTTGGTCGACGTCGAACTGACGCTGGATCAGCGACAACAGCGTCGATTTACCGGCCCCGGTCGGCCCGCACAGCCCCAGCATTTGCCCTGGTTTCAGCGTCACCGCCACATCGTGCAGCGCCGGATGTGGGTTTTCCGGGTAATGGAACGCGCGGATATCCACGTCCAGCACGCCGCGCCCGGCCGGCAGCGCCTGTGGGCCATCCTGCACCGCCGGCGCCTCATCAAGCAGGCTGCGGATGCGGCTGTAGGCCGCGCTGCCGCGTTCGACGATGTTGAACATCCAGGCCAGTGCCAGCATCGGCCAGATCATCAGGCCGAGATACATCACAAAGCTGGTCAGTTGCCCGAGCGTCAGCGAACCGTTCACCACCATCCAGCTGCCGCCGCCAATGGCCAGCAGGTTAGACGCACCGATGGCGATATAAATGGTCGGATCGAAGCGCGCATCCACCCGCGCCACGTGCATGTTCTTGGCCCCGGTCTGCGCCGCCACCTCGGCGAAGCGGTTGGATTGGTGATCTTCCAGCCCGAAGGCCTTGATCATGCGGATGCTGGTCATGCTTTCCTGCGCCTGATCGTTCAGGCTGGAAAACGCCGCCTGTGCCGATTTAAAACGCTGGTGCAGCTGGTCGCCGTAATATTTGATGGCGATCGCCATCAGCGGCATCGGGATTAACGCCAGCACCGTCAGCTGCCAGCTGATTTGGGTGCTCATCACCACCAGCACCACCAACCCCATCACCAGCGAATCCACCAGCGTCAGCACGCCTTCACCGGCGGCGAACACCACGCGGTCCACGTCGTTGGTGGCGCGCGCCATCAGATCGCCGGTGCGGTGGCGCAGGTAGAACGCCGGGTTTTGCCGGCTGAGCTGGCGGTAAAAGTTTTCGCGCAGCTCGACCGCCAACTGGTAGGACGCGCCGAACAGCAACACCCGCCACACATAGCGCAGCAGGTAAACGACGATCGCGGTACCGATCATCAACCCGAGCCAGGCCATCAGCACGCCGGTGGACATCTGTTTTTCGGTGACGCCGTCCACGATGATGCCGACCAGCTTAGGCGGCAGCAGTTGCAGGATGGCGATGACGATCAGCAGCACCACCGCCCCGAGGTAGCGGCGCCACTCCCGGCGGAAGTACCAGCCGATTTGAGCAAATAATCTCACGCAGTTTGATTCCAGGGTTTTATGGGATTTGTCTCTTTTTCTGCTTCAGCAGAGCAGGATACCACCGTTGAGCCGCCCGTCCGGTGAACTTTTCACTCCGGCACCGGCAGCGCGGTGGTGTATTTGATTTTTTCCATGGCAAAGCTCGAGGTGACGTCAATAAGGCCCGGTACGCCGTTCACCAGACGCTTATAAAAGCCGTCGTAGCTTTTCATGTCCGCCACTTCGACCTGCATCAGGTAGTCGTACTCTCCCGCCATGCGGTAAAACGCCAGCACCTCGGGCATCTGGCTGGTCAGCTGCACAAAAGCCTGATACCACTCGCTGCTGTGCTGCTGGGTTTTGATCAGCACGAACGCCGTCAGCCCCAGGCCGAGCTTTTCATTATCCAGCAAGGCCACCCGACCGCGGATATAGCCCTCGTCTTCCAGACGCTTCAGGCGTTTCCAGCACGGCGTCGAGGTCAAATTGACCGCATCCGCCAGCGCCTGCAGCGACTGGGTGCAATCTTGCTGCAGCATGCACAGCAGCTTACGGTCTGTTTTATCTAACATAGCGGCCACCAGGAGAAAAATTTTCTCTCATTAGGCGATTAAACAGGAAAAATGGCAATCCTTTTTTCCCGCCGACAGGCTATGCTACGCCATAAATCAGCCCCCTATTCTGAGGCCAAATCATGACAAACTCTTGGGTAAAATATGCTATCGGTGAAATAGAAGCGGATTTTCAACGCTCCGCCGATACGCACCTAATTCGCCTGAACCTGCCGGCGTTTCCCGGCATCTGCCTGTACCTGAAAGATGAGAGCACCCACCCGACCGGCAGCCTGAAACACCGCCTGGCGCGCTCGCTGTTCCTTTATGGCCTGTGCAACGGCTGGATCACCGAGAACACCACCATTATCGAGGCCTCCTCCGGCAGCACCGCGGTGTCCGAAGCCTACTTCGCTCGCCTGATCGGCCTGCCGTTCATCGCGGTGATGCCGTCCTGCACCGCGCGCCGCAAGGTGGAACAGATCGCCTTTTACGGCGGCCGCTGTCACTTCGTCGATCACGCCGCCCAGATCTACGCCGCCTCCGAACAGCTGGCGAAAGAGCTGAACGGCCACTATATGGATCAGTTCACCTACGCCGAGCGCGCCACCGACTGGCGCGGCAACAACAACATCGCCGACAGCATCTTCCGCCAGATGGCGCGCGAACCCTTCCCGGTGCCGAAACACATCGTAATGAGCGCCGGCACCGGCGGCACCTCCGCCACGCTGGGGCGCTACATCCGCTATCAGGGGCACGACACCCGGTTGACGGTGGTCGATCCGGAAAACTCGGTGTTCTATGACTGCTTCCACCACGGCGATCGCACCCTGATCGGCAGCTGCGGCAGCCGTATCGAAGGCATCGGCCGCCCACGCGCCGAGCCGTCGTTCATCCCATCGGTGGTCGACAACATGCTGCGCGTGCCGGATGCTGCCAGCGTCGCCACCATTCACTGGCTGGAAGGCGTGCTGGGCCGCAAGGTTGGCGCCTCTACCGGCACCAACGTTTGGGGTGCGCTGCAGTTGGCGAAGCAGATGCGGGAAAACGGCGAGCAAGGATCGATCGTCACCCTGCTGTGCGACAGCGGCGAGCGTTACCTGGATACCTATTACAACCCGGAATGGGTCAGCAACAACATCGGCGATCTGCAGCCGTATCTGGCGCAGCTAGCGGATTTGTAACGCCAGGCGTTAGGTAAAAAAAAAGCCGGGTAGTCATACCCGGCCGGCTGTAAGGAGAACCTCATTCTTCGGGGGAATAGGTGAGGCAAGGTGAACGCAGCCAATGTTGTAAATAGTGGGCCACCGCCTGTTGCTGGCAATGGCCGATAACCGGTAGCTGCGGCAGCAGGGATTTCAGCTGCGGCAGGGCGTTGCCCATCACCACGCCGTGCCCCACCGCCCCCAGCATCTCTTTGTCGTTCATTGCGTCGCCGAACGCCATGCAGTCGGCCATCGTCAGCCCCAGATGGCGGCTCAGCCGGTCCAGCGCCGTACCCTTGTTGCAACCGAGCGGCAACACCTCCAGGCAGTCGTAGGCGGAAAAGCACAGATCGGCCTCACCACCCAGCTGTGCCCGCAGCTGCACCTGCAAGGCCAGCAATTCCTCATGCGGCGCGACAAAACACACCTTGCTGTTGCCGAACGCCGGCAGGCGGCGCACGTCGGCCAACTGAAAACGAAAGCCGCTCAGGTGATGCGCCCGCAGCATCTCTTCCGGCACGGGGAATTCGGTCAGCCAACCTTCGTCGCGGAACACATGCATGCTGGCGCAGGTGCGCCAATGATGATGCAGCACCTCTTCGGCGACCGCCGCCGGCAGATCGGTAGCATGCAGCTGTTGGCCGCGGTTGTCATACACCCGCGTGCCATTGCCGGTGATCAGGTAGCCCTGCAGCCCCAGCTGCGCCATGATCGGTTGCGCATCGAGGTAGTGCCGTCCGGTGGCGAACGTCACCACCATCTCCCGTTCCACCAGCTGGTTCAGCACCGCCAGCGTTTCCGGGCCAACCCGGTGATCCGGCATCAACAGCGTGCCGTCCATATCGAAAGCTGCCAGGCGATACATAGAGACCTCTGAATGTGAACGCGATTACAATCACTGCAGTATGGGATGGCATTTGCGGAAGTAATAGTGAACAATTTGAGAAAACTGTTCCGGATTTCTACTCATGCGCCTGGTTCACCGTCTCAGCCAATATCAACGCCTGTACCATCAACTCGGCAGCGCACCGGTCGCCGTGACCATCGGCGAACTGGCGGCGATGTTCTACTGCAGCGAGCGGCACGCCCGCACGCTGGTGCAGCAACTGCAGGATCAAGGCTGGTTGAGCTGGCATTCGCAGCCCGGCCGCGGCAAACGCGCTCGCCTGCACTGCCTGAAAACCCCGGATGAACTGCGCGCGCAGCTACTGCAACAGCTACTGCAACAGGGCAACCATCAGGGGGCGCTGGAGATGGCGCAACTCGATCCGCAGCACCTGCAGGATCTGCTCAGCCCGCACCTCGGCGGGCAATGGCAGGCCGGCAGCCCGACGCTGCGCATTCCCTATTACCGCACGCTGGAAGCGCTCGACCCGCTCACGCTGACCGGCCGCGCCGAACAACATCTGGTGTCGACCCTGCACGCCGGGCTGACGCGCCTTGTGACCGGTAACCCGGAACCGCAGCCCGATCTGGCGCACCACTGGCAGATTGACGATCGCGGCCTGCGCTGGCGCTTCTTTCTGCGCAGCCAGCTGCGCTGGCACAACGGTGAACCGCTGACCGGCCACCAGCTGCTGCAAACGCTGGAAAAACTGCAGCGCCACCCGCGTAGCCAACCCAGCTTGGCCAACGTCGCGAACATCAGCCTGCCGCATCCGCTGTGCATTCAGTTTGATCTGCAGTTGCCGGACTATTGGCTGGCCCACCGGCTGGCGGAGCTGCCTTGTCTGATGCCCCATCCGGAGCTGCCGGCCATCGGCGCCGGCCCGTTCAAACTGACGTTGAATGAACCGCAGCTGGTGCGGCTAGAACAGCACGCCGGTTACCATCTGCAGCATCCGTATCTGGACACCATCGAATACTGGATCACCCCCGATCTGCCCACCGCCGGCGCCGACGCCAGCTGCCAGCATCCGGTACGCATCACCATCGGTCAGCAAGACGATTTGGCGCAGGCCCGGCCGGTACAGCGCAGCATGAGCCTGGGCTGGTGTTATTTGGCGCTGAACCTGCGCCACGGCGTGCTGAGCGAAGCCCAGGGGCAAAAGCTGCTGATGCTGATCCAGCAGTCAGGCCTGCTGAACCATCTGCCGATCCCCAACAGCGTGATCACCCCCAGCCATGAAATGCTGCCCGGCTGGCGCATTCCCAGCCAACAGATTGAAGAAGATGTCCCCCTGCCTGCCCGGCTGACGCTGCTGTATCGGCCACCGGTCGAGCTGGAAACGGTGACGGTCGCGCTGCAACAGCTGTTGGCGCAGCACGGCTGCGAGCTGGAGGTGCGCTACTACGCCGGCAAGCGCTGGCAAAGCGAGGAACAGATCGCCCAGGCAGACCTGCTGTTGGCGGACAACCTGATCGGCGAAGCGCCTGAGGCGACGCTGGAGAGCTGGCTGCGGCAGGATACGCTGTGGCGCGGCATCCTGACGGAAAGCCGCTGGCAGCAGCAACAGGAGACGCTGCAGCAGATCCAGCAGCTGCAGGCGCAGCAACCGCGCTTCGAGCGGCTGCAGGCCTATTACCAACGGCTGATGGCCGCCGCCATCATCACGCCGCTGTTCCACTACCAGTATCAGATCAGCGCGCCGCCGCGCATGCATGGCGTGACGCTGACCGCGCACGGCTGGTTCGATTTTTGCCAGGCGTGGCTGCCGCCGCCGGTGGACGACGCACCGACCTGAGCCGAACCGCCCTGCGCCTGGCGGCCCTTTCTGCTACTATTGTCGCCGCAACGCAATTTTTATCCTGCCGCCCGAATGTGTATCGGGAATGGCCAAAGTCCAAAAAGGTGATTTTATGAAGCGCGCGGTTGTCGTTTTCAGCGGTGGACAAGACTCCACGACCTGCTTGATCCAGGCATTGCAACAGTATGACGAAGTTCACTGCGTCACGTTCGATTATGGCCAGCGCCATCGCGCCGAGATTGAAGTGGCTCAAGAGCTGTCGGTGGCCCTCGGCGCCAAAGCGCACAAGGTGCTGGACGTAACGCTGCTCAATGAGCTGGCCGTCAGCAGCCTGACGCGCGACAATATTCCGGTTCCCGCCTACGATCCCAACCAGAAAAACGCGCTGCCGAGCACCTTCGTGCCGGGCCGCAATATCCTGTTCCTGACGCTGGCGGCGATCTACGCCTACCAGGTGGAAGCGGAAGCGGTGATCACGGGCGTGTGTGAAACCGATTTCTCCGGCTACCCGGATTGCCGCGACGAGTTCGTTAAAGCGCTGAACAAAGCGGTGGTGCTGGGCATCGCTCGCGATATCCGCTTCGAAACACCGCTGATGTGGCTGAACAAGGCCGAGACCTGGGCGCTGGCGGATTATTACCACCAGTTGGATCGCGTGCGGCAGGATACGCTGACCTGCTACAACGGCATCAAGGGTGACGGCTGTGGTGAATGCGCTGCCTGCAACCTGCGCGCCAATGGCCTGATGCAGTACCGGGCCAACCAGGCGGAAGTGATGGCGGCGTTGAAACAGAAGGCCGCTCTGGCCTGAGGCAGTGACGGCGGCAACCTCTGCCGCCCGTGAGTTTACTGCGGGTTTTCCTTCAGCGTGAGCGCCTCCAGGTGCTCGCGCAATTCGCCTTCAATCGGCAGCGCCCGCTGCGTTTTCAGATCGACGCACACGAAAGTCAGCAGCGCGTCGGCCACCGGCGTCCCCGCCGGATCCTGCGTCACCTTTTGGCTCAGCACCCCGCTCTTGCCGTTGAGCTGCACCATCTGGCTGTCGATACGCAGCTTATCCCCCAATACTGCCGGGCTGCGGTAATTGATATTGATGTTCACCACGATGAAAGCGATGTTGTTTTCCGTCATCCAGCGGAACCCGGCCTCGTTTTCCAGCCACTCCCAGCGCGCCTCTTCCAGAAACTCCAGATAGCGGGCGTTGTTAACGTGCTGGTAAACATCAAGGTGATAACCGCGAACTTTGATAAAGGTTTGCATAGGGAACGATCGCTCCTGCCTGGTGATTACAGAAAGAGGGAGCCGCAGAGGCTCCCTCGCCCGTTTGGTCAACGCGCCAAACTGGTAAGACCTGTAAAATGTAGCAGAGGAGTCACGGCCTCAGCGGCATTTTGCCACGCAGCCGCGACCGGGATCACATTTTCAGTCGGGTGCGATTCTTCTCAAACAGCGCCGGCCCGATGCCCGGCACCTCCTGCAGTTGCTCAACCTGGGTGAACGGCCCGTTCTGTTCGCGGTAGCGCACGATGCCTTCCGCCTTCTTCAGACCGACGCCGCTCAGGGCGGCAGCCAGCTGTTCGGCGGTGGCCTGATTGATGCTGACCGCCGCCTCTTCGGTTGCCTTGGTCATCACCGATTGCCCGCCATTGCCCGCCGGTGTTGAGAGCATCGGCGCCGGCGCATCGGCTTTATCTACCGCGGCGGCTGGCCCCGCGAGGCATAACAACAGCGCGGTCAGCACCGCTTTGACGTGATGACGGTAACCTGATAACGCTTTTTTCTCTGTATGTTGCATGCTGTATCCTCCTTGTGTGTGACAGCACGGCTACCTTGCCGCGGCGGCGGATATTCAGCAATCGGCGGATATCAGATGTGGAAAAGGCCGCGAAAGCGGCCTTTGTTTGTTGCACTGCGTTGCAGAAAAATGCGGCGATTACTGCGGCTGTTGCTCAGCGGCGCCCATTTTGATTTTGGCTTCTTTACGCAGGCTCGCCAGCAGCGAATCGAAGGAAACGCCGGTCGCGCCCTCTTCCATCTTGCCGACGAAGGTTTTCATTTCGTCTTCCGGCAGCGTGCCTGGCTTCACCGCATCGAGTGCGATCAGCACCACGTTGTCCTGGCGATCCTGCGACATGCCGTACACCGGTTTGCCATCCTGCGGGTGCGGCAGCGCGAACACGCTCTCCACCAGCTGGCTGTCTTCCGGCGCGCGCGCCATCTTCTGCACGGCGCCAAAGCTCAGGCCGGCGGCTTTCATCGCCTCGTCGCCCTTGCCCTGCTTCAGCTCAACCAGCAGCTTCTCGCCCTGCAGCTTCGCTGCCTGCAGCGCCTTGTTGCGCTTCACCAGATCTGCCACGCGGTCTTTGACCTGGTCGAACGGCTCGATGCCTTCCGGCTTGTGGCCACTCACGCGCACCACGAAGGCGCGGTCGCCGTCTACGGTGATAACGTCAGAGTTGCTGCCCGGCGCGCCGTTCTCGCCGATCAGCGAGCCGTCGAAGATCGCCTGCACGACCGGCTTGAAGTTCAGCGCGGCGGGAATGTTGTCGCGGGTGAACCAGTCGCTTTGCGCCGCTTTCACGCCGGCCGCTTCTTCAGCCGAGGCCAGTGATTCGTTGTCGCTGGTCGCCGCTTCGCTCACCTTCTGCTGCAGCGCGTAATACGCGTCTACCGCTTTCTCCTGCTGCACCTGCTTGGCGATAGCATCATGCACTTCGCTCAGCGGTTTCAGTTTCTCAGGTTCGATGTCGTTCAAACGCACGATCAGGAAGCCGACAGAGGATTTCACCACGCCGGACAGCTGCCCTTTCTCGGTCAGGTTAGCCTGTTTCAGCTCGTCGGCGGTGGTTTCCGGCTCCAGCCAACCCAGCTCACCGCCGGTACGGCGTGAGATGATGTCGGTGGATTTCTCTTTCGCCAGGGTGGCGAAATCGGCACCCTTCTTCAGCTCGTCCAGCGCCGCGTTGGCTTCCGCCTCGGATTTCAGCTGGATCACGCTGTAGTTTTTACGCTCCGGCTGGCCATAGCTGCTCTTGTGCTGGTCATAGTAAGCGCTGATGTCCTCTTCGCTCACTTTCACCTTGTCCTGCATGGACGCGGCGTCCAGCGGGATATAGCTCACCTTCACCTGCTCCGGAGCGATGAAGCTGTTTTTATTCTGATCGTAATACGCCTTCAGTTCGTCGTCGCCGGCGCTCTGTTTCGCCTGCAGCGCTTTCAAATCGATGGTCGCCAGGCGCACGTCGCGCTCCTGCAGCACCAACGCCGCCATCGCTTGCGATTCGGACGGCAGCACAAAGCCGGAATCGCCGAAGGCCTGGATCACCTGCTGATTGACCAATTGCTGACGCATCGACTGCGCGAAATTGTCGGCGGTGTAGCCCATGCGGCCGATCAGGTCGAGGTATTTGGCGTTATCAAACTGGCCGTTGGTCTGGAAGTAAGGCGCCTTGCGGATGGCGTCCTTGATCTGATCGTCGCTGACCGTCAGGCCCAGTTTCTTGGCGTACTGGTCGAGCAGCATGTTGTCGATCAACTGGGACAACACCTGACGGCGCATCTGCTGCATGTAGCCTTCGTTGCCGGCCAGCGCGGAGAACTGGTCACCCAGTTGCTGCTGCATGCGGCTACGCTCGCTTTGGAAAGCCTGTTCCAGCTGAGCGCGTTCGATCGTCTGACCATTTACTTTCGCAGCATAATCGCCGGAGCCGCCGATCAGGTAGTTACCCACCCCGGTCAGAACGAATGACAGGATGATCAGGGCCAGGATGATTTTGAGCACGACGTGATTGGCAGCCGCGCGTAAATTGTCCATCATAGTGTGACAACACTCCGCTGTGATGTGGATTAACAACCCTTGTGCAGGCGCGTTCCCTGCGACAAAAATAAAAAAAGCGCATCAGTCCGATGCGCCTTGTATCTTACCTTACCAGCACCGCTGCGTCAGGTGATTGTTTATTACAAAACCCTGTTACGCTAAACGGTTAGACGCTAAATCAGTTTACAGCGTCTTTCAGCGCTTTCCCTGCACGGAAGGCCGGTACTTTGGCTGCCGCGATTTTGATCTCTTTACCGGTCTGCGGGTTGCGGCCGGTACGAGCCGAACGTTCACGTACGGTGAAGGAACCGAAACCTACCAGAGCCACGTCATCCCCTGCTTTCAGAGAGTCGGTAACGGAAGCGATTACTGCGTCTAAAGCACGTCCCGCTGCCGCTTTGGAAATATCAGCACCTGCGGCAATCTTGTCGATCAGTTGTGACTTATTCACTCTATCATCCCCTCTAGAATTCTATCGTCGCACCGAAAAATCCCTACGGTTGCGACAGCGCAGCTGTTATATCAATCCCATCGAACCTTGGCAAGCCACCGACTGGGTGGCAAAACGCGGGCCGACAGAGATCTAACTTAGCGGTACAAAAAAATACTGGCAAGTCCGAAATGGCTTGCCAGTATAAGTTTTATCAATGGTTTTTGCGATTCGTCACTATTTTGCCGCTACCGGCAGTGCGCCGAAGGCCGGGTTTTGTAACGCAATGTTCAAAACTTCATCGATTCGCTGCACCGGATGAATCTCCAGATCGGCGATAACATTGTCCGGGATCTCTTCCAAATCGCGCTTGTTCTCGTAAGGGATCAGCACGGTTTTGATGCCGCCGCGATGCGCCGCCAACAGCTTCTCTTTCAGGCCGCCGATCGGCAACACCTGGCCGCGCAGCGTGATCTCGCCGGTCATCGCCACATCGGCGCGTACCGGGTTGCCGGTCAGGCAGGAGACGAGCGCGGTGCACATCGCGATACCGGCGCTCGGGCCGTCTTTCGGCGTCGCCCCTTCAGGCACGTGCACGTGGATGTCGCGTTTCTCGTAGAAATCGGCGTTGATGCCCAATTTCTCCGCGCGCGCACGCACCACGGTCAGCGCCGCCTGAATCGATTCCTGCATCACCTCACCCAGGGAACCGGTGTAGGTCAGCTTGCCTTTGCCCGGCACGCAGGCGGTTTCGATGGTCAGCAGATCGCCGCCCACTTCCGTCCACGCCAGCCCGGTGACTTCGCCCACGCGGTTTTCGGTATCCGCACGGCCGTAATCGACGCGCTGCACGCCCAGGTAATCCTTCAGGTTGTCGCCGTTGATCTCGATATGCTTGAGCTTCTTGTCCATCAGCAACGTTTTCACCGCTTTACGGCACAGCTTGGAGATTTCACGCTCCAGGCTACGCACCCCGGCTTCGCGGGTGTAGAAGCGGATGATGCCGATGATGGCGCTGTCGTCGACCGTCAGTTCGCCTTTTTTCAGCGCGTTGCGCTCAAGCTGCTTCGGCAGCAGGTGCTGCTTGGCGATGTTGAGCTTCTCGTCCTCGGTGTAACCCGACAGGCGGATCACTTCCATACGGTCCAGCAGCGGCGCAGGAATGTTCATCGAGTTCGAGGTGGCAACGAACATCACGTCGGACAGATCATAATCCACTTCCAGGTAGTGGTCGTTGAACGCCACGTTCTGTTCCGGATCCAGCACCTCCAGCAGGGCGGAAGCCGGATCGCCGCGCATGTCGGAAGACATCTTGTCGATCTCATCCAGCAGGAACAGCGGGTTCTTCACCCCAACCTTGGCCATCTTCTGGATCAGTTTGCCCGGCATCGAACCGATGTACGTACGACGGTGACCGCGGATTTCCGCTTCGTCACGCACGCCGCCCAGCGCCATGCGCACGTACTGGCGACCGGTCGCTTTGGCGATCGACTGCCCCAGCGAGGTTTTACCCACGCCCGGTGGCCCCACCAGACACAGGATCGGCCCCTTGATTTTGCTGACGCGGCTCTGCACCGCGAGGTACTCGAGGATGCGATCCTTGACGCGCTCAAGGCCGTAGTGATCGGTATCGAGCACTTCCTGCGCCTTGTTCAGGTCTTTTTTCACCTTGCTGCGCGCATTCCACGGCACCTGCAGCATCCAGTCGATGTAGCCGCGCACCACGGTCGCTTCCGCCGACATCGGCGACATCATCTTCAGCTTTTGCAGTTCCGCTTCGGTTTTCTCGCGCGCCTCTTTCGGCATTTTCGCCGCATCGATCTTGCGCTTCAGCGCTTCGTGCTCGTCCGGCGCGTCGTCCATTTCGCCCAGTTCTTTCTGAATCGCCTTCATCTGCTCATTCAGATAGTACTCGCGCTGGCTCTTCTCCATCTGCTTCTTGACGCGGTTGCGGATACGTTTCTCAACCTGCAGCAGGTCGATCTCCGATTCCATCATCGCCATCAGGTATTCCAGACGCTCGGTGATGTCGGACATCTCGAGCACCGACTGCTTGTCGCTGAGTTTCAGCGGCATGTGGGCGGCGATGGTGTCCGCCAGGCGCGCGGCGTCGTCGATGCTGTTCAGTGAGGTCAGCACCTCCGGCGGGATTTTTTTGTTCAGCTTGATATAGCCTTCAAACTGATTGATCGCGGTGCGCACCAGCACTTCCTGCTCGCGCTCGTCGATCGATGGCGACTCCAGGTATTCCGCCTGCGCGGCGAAATGCTCACCGCTGTCGGACAGCGTAGTGATGCGCGCGCGCTGCAGCCCCTCGACCAGCACTTTTACCGTGCCGTCCGGCAGCTTCAGCATCTGCAGGATCGACGCTACGGTGCCAACCGAGAACAAGTCGTTAATGCCAGGTTCATCCGTTGAGGCCTCTTTCTGTGCCACCAGCATGATCTTCTTATCGTGATCCATTGCGGCTTCGAGGCACCGAATCGATTTTTCCCGGCCAACAAATAACGGGATCACCATGTGCGGATAAACCACCACGTCGCGCAATGGCAGGACGGGGATTTCAATGCGTTCGGAACGCTCAGGGTTCATAGAGCTCTCTCTTAGTTTAATTTCCGCCAGGTTGAGGGGGAATCTCATGAGACGCAAGCATCTAACGTTTCATAAAATCTGGTTAATGAGTATATGGGGATGAATCTCTTACATTCAACGGCAAGAATGCAGGAAAAAGAAATGGGGGATGAAATCCCCCATTTTGCTGATAACGCTCTGGTTTGACTGGCTAATTATTCGCCAGATGCCTGGGCTTCCGGCTTGCCGTAAATCAGCAGCGGCTTGGATTGGCCGGCGATCACCGACTCGTCGATCACCACTTTGTCTACGCTATCCATCGACGGCAGATCGTACATGGTGTCGAGCAGCGCGCCTTCCACGATGGAACGCAGGCCGCGGGCGCCGGTTTTGCGCGCCATGGCTTTCTTGGCGATGGCGTTCAGCGCTTCGTCACGGAACTCCAGCTCCACGCCTTCCAGGTTGAACAGCGCCTGGTACTGCTTGGTCAGGGCGTTCTTCGGCTCTTTCAGGATCTGAATCAGCGCGTCTTCGCTCAGTTCGCTCAGGGTCGCCACGACTGGCAAACGGCCGATGAACTCAGGGATCAGCCCGAATTTGATCAGGTCTTCCGGTTCGGCCTGCAGCAGCAGTTCGCCTTCGGTCGCCTTCTCGGACTCGCCCTTGACGGTCGCGCCGAAGCCGATGCCGGAGCCGGTGTTGACGCGCTGACCGATCACCTTATCCAGGCCGGCAAATGCGCCGCCGCAGATAAACAGGATCTTGGAGGTATCGACCTGCAGGAACTCCTGCTGCGGATGCTTGCGCCCGCCCTGCGGCGGAACCGCGGCGATGGTGCCTTCAATCAGCTTCAGCAGCGCCTGCTGCACGCCTTCACCCGAGACGTCACGCGTGATCGACGGGTTGTCGGACTTGCGGGAAATCTTATCGATTTCATCGATATAAACGATGCCGCGCTGCGCTTTTTGCACGTCATAGTCACATTTTTGCAACAGCTTCTGGATAATATTTTCCACGTCCTCGCCCACGTAACCAGCTTCGGTCAGCGTGGTGGCGTCGGCCATGGTGAACGGCACGTCCAGGAAACGCGCCAGCGTTTCCGCCAGCAGGGTTTTACCGCTGCCGGTCGGGCCGATCAGCAAGATGTTGCTCTTGCCCAACTCGATACCGTTGCTGGTATCGCCGTTGCGCAGGCGTTTGTAGTGGTTGTACACCGCAACCGCCAGCACTTTCTTCGCCTGCTCCTGGCCGATGACGTAGTCATCCAGGTGGTGGCGGATTTCGTGCGGCGTCGGCAGCGCACTGCGCTCACGATGCGGGGCAACTTCTTTAATCTCTTCGCGAATAATGTCGTTACACAGATCGACACATTCATCGCAGATATACACTGACGGCCCGGCAATCAGCTTACGCACTTCATGCTGGCTTTTGCCGCAAAAAGAGCAGTACAGCAGCTTTCCTGAACCGTCTTTGCGCTTATCTGTCATCAGTCAAACCTCTTCTTTAGTCTTGTCCCGCAGGAAAATCACGGCGGCAGTGCGCCCAAACTCATATCGGGAACGCCGAGGGGCTACAACAGAGCGAGCCCCTGCCCACTCTGATTACTATAGTCCATCGGCGCCGCGTGGTTCTAGCTGCGGTGTGTCAGAATGCCGTCAACCAGGCCGTATTCCACGGCTTCTTCCGCGGTCATAAAGCGATCGCGCTCGGTGTCGCGTTCGATCTGCTCCAGCGGCTGGCCAGTATGCTCGGCCATCAGTTCGTTCATGCGTGCTTTCACCTTGAGGATTTCACGCGCGTGGATTTCGATGTCCGTCGCCTGGCCCTGGTAGCCGCCCAGCGGCTGGTGAATCATCACGCGCGAGTTCGGCAGGCAGAAACGCTTGCCTTTGGCGCCGGCGGTCAGCAGGAAGGAGCCCATCGAGCACGCCTGGCCCATACAGATGGTGCTGACGTCCGGCTTGATGAACTTCATGGTGTCGTAAATCGACATGCCCGCGGTAATTACCCCACCCGGCGAGTTGATGTAGAGGTAAATGTCTTTTTCCGGGCTTTCCGCTTCGAGGAACAGCATTTGCGCCACGATCAGGTTGGCCATGTGATCTTCCACCTGGCCGGTCAGGAAAATGATGCGCTCTTTCAGCAGGCGGGAATAGATGTCGTAAGAACGCTCCCCGCGTGAAGTCTGCTCTACCACCATCGGCACCAGCGCCATGTTCGGTGCAAATTGATCTCGTTCGCCACTGTATGACATTACCGTCTCCTAATAGAAATTGCCTTGGCGGCCAGGGTGTCACCCTAATACGCCGATTCTACTTGAGAACGGCCATGATGACTATGCTCAAGCATTCGACCCGCGCCACACGTACCCGACGGTTATTTCATCCCGCGCACTTTGGCAAACAGCCCCAGAATTATTCTTTACAGATTGGGGGAGCCCGGCGCGATTTCAAGCCCAGAGGCCGATTTTCTCCGCGCGCCGAAAACGATGCCGTTAATCTGACCGTTATCATGCCAGCCAGTTCCCCAGGCAACAGGGTAAATATAGTGCATATTGCCCCGTTTAACCTGAGATTAATCAGCAACGTGGCAAAAAGAAAAGCCCGCAACCTGAGGTTGCGGGCTTTTTCATCGGGCGCCGGTTCGCCAGGCGAAACCGGGGGCGCCGTTCATTGCGCCCGGCACGCCGGCATTACGCCTGTTGAGTCTGGTTCATCAGCTCGCTGAAGGTAGTGGCTTTTTCTGTCACTTTCGCTTTTGCCAGCAGGGCTTCAACCGCTTGCTCTTCCAGAGCCACGTTGCGCATGTTGTTCATCAGCTCTTTGTTTTTGCTGTAGAACTCGATGACTTCGCTTGGATCTTCGTAGGCAGAAGCCATTTCTTCGATCAGCGTCTTCACGCGGTCTTCGTCAGCTTTCAGATCGTTGGTGCTGATCACTTCGCCCAGCAGCAGGCCAACCACTACGCGGCGTTTCGCTTGCTCTTCGAACAGCTCGCGTGGCAGTTCCAGCGCTTGCTTCTCGTTGCCGCCGAAACGCTGTGCAGCCTGACGACGCAGTACGTCGATTTCGCCGTCGATCAGGGCAGCAGGCACGTCGATTTCGTTCGCGCTCACCAGGCCATCGATCGCCTGAGACTTGATGCGGTTACGCACGGCGCCTTTCAGCTCGCGCTCCATGTTCTTGCGAACTTCGGTGCGCAGACCGGCAACGGAACCGTCCGCCACGCCGAAACGTTTGATGAACTCTTCGGTCAGTTCCGGCAGTTCGCGCTCTTCAACTTTCTTCAGCACGATAGCGAATTTGGCCGCTTTGCCCTTCAGGTTTTCCGCGTGGTAATCTTCCGGGAAGTTCACGTCGATGGAGAACTCTTCGCCCGCTTTGTGACCGACCAGACCTTCTTCGAAGCCTGGGATCATGCGGCCCTGGCCCATTGCCAGCACGAAGTCAGACGCTTTACCGCCTTCGAACTCTTCACCGTCGATAGAACCGGTGAAGTCAACGGTCACGCGATCTTCAGCTTCCGCTGCGCGATCGGTTTCTTTCCAGGTCGCCTGCTGCTTGCGCAGGGTGTCCAGCATCGCGTCGACGTCTTCGTCGTTCACTTCGACCACAGGTTTTTCAACTTCGATGTTTTCCAGGCCTTTCAGCTCAACTTCTGGATACACTTCGAATTCAACGGCGAAAGTGAAGTCTTCACCTTCTTTGTACTCGCCCGGCACGTAGTTTGGTGCGCCGGCCGGATTAATCTTTTCTTTGATGATCGCATCAACGAAGCTGCGCTGCATCGCTTCGCCCAGCACGTCCTGACGAACAGAAGCGCCGTAACGCTGTTCCACGATGTTCATCGGCACTTTGCCTTTGCGGAAGCCGTCGATACGCACGCTTTTCGCTGCGTTGATCAGCTCTTTCTTCACCGCCTGCTTGATAGTATCAGCCGGTACAGTAATAGAGAGACGGCGCCCAAGGCCTTGAGTGGTTTCTACTGAAACTTGCATCTTGTTACCTCAAAAAAATCACAGTGCTCGGTCAACTCCGTTCCAAGAACCAGGACGGCTACAGATAAGAACCGAGTTCCCTGATGACAGAAGCGTCCCGAAACCATTCCGGAAAAATAAGACGCGACATTATAGCGGCGCATGCGTGGCGAGTCGAGGAAAGCTAGGCGGCGCAGGCGCGCTAAAACTCACACTTTTGCCGATTCGATCGCCAAAAGGCCGCCAAAACAGACCGAACGTTGGCCACATTGCGCGTCGGCCGTGTCGTCGTCAAAAACAGAAACGGCCCGCAGGCCGTTTCAAAATTCGTCAGTAGTAATACCCTAATTCAAGGGCAAAGTTCCACTGATACCTGAAAATTTCCCCCTCAGGCCAGCGTCCCAGCGCCGCGGCACGGCGGCGAGGCCGGCACGGTATCCTGCAACCCTTCCCACTCCTTGAGCGTATAGGTGTGCAGCGCCAGCGCGTGTACGCCATCGGCCAACTCTTCCGACAATACCCCGTAGATGGAGCGGTGACGCGTCAAAAAACGTTCGCCGACGAAGCGATCGCTGACCAATACCACTTTGAAATGGCTTTCTGAACCCGCCGGAACGTTATGACGATAGCTTTCATCAACGACTTCCAGATACGCGGGCTCAAACGCCGCCCTTAACTTTGCTTCTATTTGCTCGCGAATCATAGGATCTCCTTACAACACCGGCAGAGGACCGTGCCCATCTAGTTCAATATTAGCCGGTTTTCCCCCGTTTAGACCATCGCAGGGACAAATTTCTCTTTTCTGCGGTCAAATGATGAGCGCTATCCCCGTCGCTTGGGGGATTATCCGATTGAGCGGGACAAAAAAGCGTGTTTTTATCAACGGCAGGTAAAAATTTGTCACTCTGGCGCCTTCCGCGCTTCCACCGCACGGCGGCGATGCTATGATGTCGGCAATTTGTTGTCGGCTATCCCACTCTGATTATTGCTAAATCCATCGAGAATGAGACAGAAAACATGTTAAAGAAACTTTGTCTTCCTTTGCTGGCCGCCCTGCTGCTGGCCGGCTGCGCAACCAGCAGCAACACCCTGAACGTCACGCCGAAAATCGTTCTGCCGCAGCAGGATCCTACCCTGCAGGGCATCACCGTCAGCATCAACGGTGCGGATCAGCGTACCGACCAGGCGCTGGCCAAGGTAAACCGCGACGGCCAGCTGGTCACGCTGACGCCATCGCGCGATCTGCGTTTCCTGCTGCAGGAAGTGCTGGAGAAACAGATGGGCGCACGCGGCTACATGATCGGCGCCGACGGCCCGGTGGCGCTGCAGATCGTCGTCAATAACCTGTACGCGGACGTCTCCGAAGGCAACCTGCGCTACAACATCACCACCAAAGCCGACATCTCGATCATCGCCCAGGCGAAGAACGGCAACAAGCAGGTGAAGAATTACCGCTCGACCTATAACGTGCAGGGCGCCTTCACGGCGACCAACGAGAAGATCACCGACGCCGTCAACTCCGTGCTGGGCGACGTGATCGCCGACATGGCACAGGACACCAGCGTCAACGATTTCATCAAGCAAAACGCGCGCTAATCACCGCACCTTGCGCCGCCCGGCGGATCGGGCGGCGCAGACAGGGAACTCATGTCGAAACACTATCTGAACATCTTCACCCAGCGTAACTCCGCCATTCTGCTGCTGCTGGGCTTCGCGTCGGGTCTGCCGCTGGCATTGACCTCCGGCACGCTGCAAGCCTGGATGACCGTCGAAAATATCGATCTGAAAACCATCGGCATCTTCTCGCTGGTGGGCCAGGCCTATGTCTTCAAATTCCTCTGGTCGCCGTTCATGGACCGCTATACCCCGCCGTTCCTTGGACGGCGCCGCGGTTGGCTGCTGATCAGCCAGTTACTGTTGGTGGTCGCGATCGTGGCGATGGGCTTCATGCAACCCGCGCAGCACCTGTGGTGGTTGGCGGCGTTGGCGGTGCTGGTGGCGTTTTGCTCCGCTTCGCAAGATATCGTGTTCGACGCCTATAAAACCGACCTGCTGAAAGCCGAAGAGCGCGGGACGGGCGCGGCGATCTCGGTGCTGGGGTACCGGCTGGCGATGCTGGTTTCCGGCGGCCTGGCGCTGTGGCTGGCGGATCGCTATTTCGGCTGGCAAGCCACCTACTGGCTGATGGCCGGGTTGATGCTGATCGGCGTGGCGGCCACGCTGCTGGCGCCGGAGCCGGACGAAAGCATCCCGGCGCCGCGCTCTATGGAACAGGCGGTCGTCGCGCCGCTGCGCGATTTCTTCGGCCGCAACAACGCCTGGCTGATCCTGCTGCTGATCGTGATGTACAAAATGGGCGACGCCTTCGCCGGCAGCCTGAGCACCACGTTCCTGATCCGCGGCGTGGGGTTCGACGCCGGTGAAGTCGGGCTGGTGAACAAAACCCTCGGCCTGTTCGCTACCATCGTCGGCGCCCTGTTCGGCGGTGTGCTGATGCAGCGTCTCAGCCTGTTCCGTGCGCTCATGCTGTTCGGCGTCCTGCAGGCAGTCTCCAACCTCGGGTATTGGATCCTGGCGGTGACCGACAAGAGTCTGCTCACCATGGGCAGCGCCATCTTCCTCGAAAACCTGTGTGGCGGCATGGGCACCGCGGCCTTCGTGGCACTGCTGATGACGCTGTGCAACCGCTCGTTCTCCGCCACTCAGTTCGCGCTGCTGTCGGCGTTGTCCGCCGTAGGACGCGTCTATGTCGGCCCGATCGCCGGCTGGTTCGTCGAAGCCCATGGTTGGCCGCTGTTCTATCTGTTCTCGATCGCCGCCGCCCTGCCGGGCTTGCTGTTGCTCGGCATCTGCCGCCAGACGCTGGAACACACCCAGCAGCATGGCGACTTTATGCCGCGCACCGAGTTTTCAGAATCTTACCGTTGGGCGCTGCGCTTGCTGGCGCTAGGCTGTTCGTTGCTGGGTCTGTGGTTGCTGTTGCTGATCGCCAATGCGCTGGACTGGGCACAGGCACCGCTGTTGGCCGATCGGCTGCTGCAGGTCGGCGCCGCGCTGAGCCTGCTCGGCGTCGCAATGGGCAGCACGCTGGATTACCTGGCGTTGCGCCGCACCCGTTTGGCATAACCTGACCGGCCGGCGATTTCGCCGGCCGAAAAAAAAGCGATCCGAGGGTATATTTATTTCGCTAAAAAAAGATAATCGGCGCGGAAATTATTTTTTTATCCGACTGCGGCGCTCGGAAATAAAATTAAATTCACCTTTAAGACACAATTATTTTACATTAAATAAACCTTTTCTGCGTATTTCCCCGCCGCGCATTTCTTCGCCAAATTCATCATACCTTTAGTTTTCCTTAACATACGGGCTGCTCGTCACGATTCAGCGTGCCAACGCGTTGTTGTCATTAGTAAATTGTCACGCAGGGTTACATCTGTGACCCCCTTAACAGAAAGTGTCAACAAGCCGCTGACACTCCCTTAAGCATGTTTACAGTACTGCAACCTTCCCGTAAAATGCCCGCACACATGAAACGACAATTGAGCCTTTGTTATTGAGGTCGTTAGATGAGACTTAAGAAATACAATAAAAGTATTGGGATGCTGTCATTAATCGCAGCCACTGTATTGCTCAGTGGTTGCGATATGGTTTTGATGAATCCCAAAGGAGCAATTGGTGTTGAGCAACGGACACTGATTATCACTGCAATCGCGTTGATGTTGATCGTGGTGGTGCCAGTTATCTTCATGGCGTTCGCCTTTGCCTGGAAGTATCGCGCTTCCAACAAAGACGCCAAGTACAGTCCGAACTGGGCCCACTCCAACAAGATCGAAGCGGTCGTCTGGACCATTCCTATCATTATCATCGCCATCCTTGGCACCATTACCTGGAAGACTACCCACGAACTCGACCCGTTCAAGCCGATTGTCACCGACAAGAAGCCGATGACGATCGAAGTGGTGTCGCTCGACTGGAAATGGCTGTTCATCTACCCGGAACAAGGCATTGCGACCGTTAATGAGCTGGCTTTCCCGAAAGATGTTCCAGTCGAATTCAAGATCACCTCTAACTCGGTAATGAACTCGTTCTTTATCCCGCAGTTGGGTGGACAGATTTATGCGATGGCCGGCATGCAGACCAAACTGCACCTGATCGGCAACGAAGCCGGTGCCTACAAGGGCATCTCCAGCAGCTACAGCGGCGCAGGCTTCTCCGGTATGAAATTCACCGCGATCGTTACCCCGACCGAAGGCGACTTCGATCAGTGGGTGGCCAAGGTGAAGGCATCGTCTAAAAACCTGAACACCACCGACGACTTTAACAAACTGGCAGAGCCGAGTGAAAACAACCCGGTTGAGTACTTTGCCGCTGTCAAACCGAATTTGTTCAAAGAAACAATTGCCAAATTCATGGGCGACATGGATATGCACAAGGGCGCTGGCGCGCACGAAGGCATGGACATGAGCCAAGGTATGGACATGGGTGAACATGCTGCTCACGCCGGAGCCGAGGAATAACTGATGTTGGGAAAATTAACACTTGATGCGGTTCCGTACCACGAACCGATCATCATGGTCACCGTAGCCGCAATTATTGTCGGGGGCCTGGCAGTGCTGGCGCTGCTGACCTATTTCGGCAAATGGAAGTGGCTGTGGAGCGAATGGCTGACTTCGGTCGACCATAAAAAAATTGGTATCATGTACATCGTCGTGGCGATGGTCATGCTGCTGCGCGGCTTCGCCGACGCCATCATGATGCGTAGCCAGCAGGCGTTGGCGTCCGCCGGCGAAGCCGGGTTCCTGCCGCCGCACCACTACGACCAGATCTTCACCGCGCACGGCGTTATCATGATCTTCTTCATGGCGATGCCTTTCGTGGTCGGCCTGATGAACGTCGTGGTACCGCTGCAAATCGGTGCGCGCGACGTTGCCTTCCCGTTCCTGAACTCCCTGAGCTTCTGGTTCTTCGTGGTGGGCGTTGTGCTGATCAACATCTCCCTGGGGGTCGGTGAGTTCGCTCAGACCGGTTGGCTGGCGTATCCGCCGCTGTCGGGTAAAGAGTACAGTCCTGGCGTCGGGGTCGATTACTGGATCTGGAGTCTGCAGATTTCCGGTCTGGGTACCCTGCTGACCGGCGTGAACTTCTTCGCCACCATTCTGAAGATGCGCGCCCCTGGCATGCCTCTGATGAAGATGCCGGTGTTCACCTGGGCGGCACTGTGTACTAACGTCCTGATCATCGTTTCTTTCCCAATTCTGACCGTCACCATCGCGCTGCTGACCCTGGATCGCTATCTGGGCACCCATTTCTTCACCAATGATATGGGCGGCAACATGATGATGTACATCAACCTGATTTGGGCCTGGGGTCACCCAGAGGTGTATATCCTGGTTCTGCCGGTGTTCGGCGTGTTCTCCGAAGTCACCGCAACCTTCTCCAGAAAACGCCTGTTCGGCTATACCTCACTGGTATGGGCAACCATCGCGATTACCGTTCTGTCGTTCATCGTCTGGCTGCACCACTTCTTCACCATGGGGTCCGGCGCGAACGTTAACGCCTTCTTCGGTATCGCCACCATGATCATTTCCATCCCGACCGGGGTGAAAATCTTCAACTGGCTGTTCACCATGTATCAGGGCCGTATCAAGCTCAACTCCGCGATGCTGTGGACCGTTGGCTTCATCATCACCTTCTCCGTGGGTGGTATGACCGGCGTTCTGCTGGCGGTACCGGGCGCGAACTTCGTGCTGCACAACAGCCTGTTCCTGATCGCTCACTTCCACAACGTCATCATCGGCGGCGTGGTGTTCGGTTGCTTCGCGGGCCTGACCTACTGGTTCCCGAAATCCTTCGGCTTCACGCTGAACGAAAAATGGGGCATCCGCGCGTTCTGGTTCTGGATCATCGGCTTCTTCACCGCCTTCATGCCGCTGTACGCATTGGGCTTTATGGGCATGACCCGTCGTATCAGCCAGAACATCAACCCTGAGTTCCACCCTCTGCTGCTGGTTGCAGCCGGCGGTGCGGCACTGATCGCCTGCGGCATCCTGTGCCAGCTGACCCAGATCTTCGTCAGTATCCGTGACCGCGAACAGAACCGCGATCTGACCGGTGACCCATGGGGTGCTCGTACTCTGGAGTGGTCAACCTCGTCTCCACCGCCGTTCTATAACTTTGCCGTAGTGCCACAGATCCATGACCGTGATGAGTTCTGGGACATGAAAGAAAAAGGCGAAGCGTATAAGAAACCGGCTAAATACGAACCGATTCATATGCCTAAGAACACCGGCGCCGGCGTTATCATCGCCTTCTTCAGCCTGGTATTCGGTTTCGCAATGATTTGGGAAATCTGGTGGATGGCTCTGGCCGGCTTCATCGGTATGATCGTTGTCTGGATCGGCAAGAGCTTCGATCACGATGTTGACTACTATGTGCAGGTTGATGAAATCGAGCGCATTGAGAACCAACACTACGAACAAATCCGTAAAGCAGGCGTGAACCATGTCAACTGAAACTCTGACCAATCATAACGCAGCCCATGCAGAGCATGGGCACCACGACGCAGGAGAGACCAAAGTCTTCGGATTCTGGATCTACCTGATGAGCGACTGTATTTTGTTTGCGAGCTTGTTCGCGACTTATGCAGTCCTGGTGAACGGGACCGCTGGCGGTCCCTCAGGCAAAGACATCTTCGACCTGAAGTTTGTCCTGGTCGAAACTTTCCTGCTGTTGTTCAGCTCCATCACCTACGGCATGGCGATGATCGCCATGAACAAAGGTAAAGTTGGCGGTGTAAACACCTGGTTGTTCCTGACCTTCCTGTTTGGTCTGGGCTTCGTGGCGATGGAAATCTATGAATTCCATCACCTGATCGCCGAAGGCTTCGGTCCGGATCGCAGCGCGTTCTTGTCCAGCTTCTTCGCGCTGGTCGGCACCCACGGTCTGCACGTGACTTCTGGCCTGATTTGGATCATCGTGCTGATGATTCAGGTGAGCAAGTTCGGCCTGACCGCGACCAACAAAACCCGCCTGATGTGCCTGAGCCTGTTCTGGCACTTCCTGGACGTGGTCTGGATCTGCGTATTTACCGTTGTCTACCTGCTGGGGGTTATGTAATGAGCCATTCATCCCATGAAACCTCTCACGGCGGCGCAAGCCACGGCAGCGTGAAGTCATACCTGATCGGCTTTATCCTGTCGATCATCCTGACGGTAATTCCATTTGCGATGGTAATGAACGGCTCCGCCTCTCATTCCACCATCCTGGCGGTTGTTGTCGGTATGGCGGTTATCCAGGTGATTGTTCACCTGGTTTACTTCCTGCACATGAACACCTCATCGGAAGAGCGCTGGAACCTGGTGGCATTGCTGTTCACCGCTATGATCATCGGTATCGTTGTTGTAGGTTCACTCTGGATTATGTACAACCTCAACATCAATATGATGGTCGATTAAGAGCTGAGCTGCACGTGATGATTAAGCAATACCTGCAAGTCACTAAACCAGGAATTATTTTCGGCAATTTAATTTCTGTCGTCGGGGGATTCCTGCTCGCTTCCAAAGGGAGCATCGACTATCCCCTGTTTCTCGCCACCCTGGTGGGTGTCTCGTTGGTGGTCGCGTCGGGCTGTGTGTTTAACAACTACATCGACCGCGACATCGACAAGAAAATGGAGAGAACGAAGAATCGGGTGCTGGTAAAAGGCCTGATCGCGCCGAGTGTCACCCTGGTTTATGCGACCGCTTTGGGTATTGTGGGCTTTGCGTTGCTGTATATCGCAGCCAACCCGCTGGCCATGTGGCTGGCGGTGATGGGCTTCGTGGTTTATGTCGGCGTTTACAGCCTGTACATGAAACGCCACTCGGTCTACGGCACGCTGATCGGCAGCCTGTCGGGCGCCGCGCCGCCGGTTATCGGCTACTGCGCGGTGACCAACGAGTTCGACGCCGGCGCGTTGATCCTGCTGGCTATCTTTAGCCTGTGGCAGATGCCGCATTCTTATGCGATCGCTATCTTCCGCTTTAAAGATTACCAGGCGGCCAACATTCCGGTGCTGCCGGTGGTGAAAGGCATTTCCGTCGCCAAGAACCACATCACGGTCTACATCCTGGCATTTATGATCGCCACGCTGATGCTGACCCTGGTTGGTTATGCCGGCTACAAGTACCTGATCGTTGCTGCGGCGGTGAGCGTATGGTGGCTGGGCATGGCGCTGCGCGGTTACAAGACCGAAAACGACAGCGTCTGGGCGCGTAAACTGTTCGTGTTCTCCATCGTCGCCATCACCTCGCTGAGCGTGATGATGTCGATCGACTTCAGCGCCACGGCGGCGCCTGAAGCGCTGGTGACCTACGTTTGGTAAGCCAAATCATCTGTGAATGGGCCGCTTTTGCGGCCCATTTTATTTGTCACGCCGAAAAGCGGCCAAACTGTAATATCTGTTAAACAACATTCGATTTACCCCCCCTGCCCTGCACACTAAAATGACGCAGCTTTACAGAAATCATGCCATCAGGCGCTGTCGCAACGTCTGATGGCATGGTTTTTACCGAGGTTTGATGTGAACGATAATTCAATGACCCCGCAGGAGCGCCGCGCCACCTGGGGATTGGGCACCGTATTCTCCCTGCGCATGCTCGGCATGTTTATGGTACTGCCGGTGCTGACCACCTACGGCATGGCGCTCAACGGCGCCAGCGAAGCGCTGATCGGCATCGCCATCGGCATTTACGGCCTGGCACAGGCGGTATTTCAGATCCCGTTCGGCCTGGTGTCCGATCGCATAGGCCGCAAGCCGCTGATCGTCGGCGGCCTACTGATCTTTGCCCTCGGCAGCGTGATCGCCGCCGTCACTGACTCTATCTGGGGCGTGATCCTCGGCCGCGCGTTGCAAGGCTCCGGCGCCATCGCCGCCGCGGTAATGGCGCTGCTCTCCGATCTGACCCGCGAGCAGAACCGCACCAAAGCGATGGCGTTCATCGGCGTCAGCTTCGGTATCACCTTCGCCATCGCCATGGTTCTGGGCCCCATCATCACCCATGCCTTGGGCCTGCATGCGTTGTTCTGGATGATCGCCGTGCTGGCGCTGGCCGGCATCGTCATCACTCTGGCAGTAGTACCTTCCGCCGACACCCATCTGCTGAACCGCGAGTCCAGCATCGTGCGCGGCAGCTTCCGCAAAGTGCTGAGCAACTCGCGCCTGCTGAAGCTCAACTTCGGCATCATGTGCCTGCATATCCTGCTGATGTCGAGCTTCGTGGCGCTGCCGCTAGCGATGGAGAAAGCCGGGCTGGCGGCCAGCGAGCACTGGATCGTCTACCTGGTCACCATGCTGGTGTCGTTCGCCGCCGTGGTGCCGTTCATCATCTATGCCGAAAAATATCGCCGCATGAAGCAGGTCTTTATGGGCTGCGTGGCGGTGCTGTTCTGCGCCGAAGTGCTGCTGTGGCTCTCCGGCGCACACCTGTGGGGCATCATCGCCGGCGTGCAGCTGTTCTTCATGGCCTTCAACGTGATGGAGGCCATTCTGCCTTCGCTGATCAGCAAAGAATCGCCGGCCGGCTACAAGGGCACCGCGATGGGGGTCTACTCCACCAGCCAGTTTATCGGCGTGGCGATCGGCGGCAGCCTCGGCGGCTGGCTGTACGGTTTGCAGGGGGCGGGCTTGGTGTTTATCGCCGGCGCCGTGCTGGCCGCCGTCTGGTTCCTGGTCAGCAGCACCATGAAAGAGCCGCCGTATGTCAGCAGCCTGCGCATTACGCTGTCGGAACTGGCGGTGAAGGATTCAGCGCTGGAAAGCCGCCTGAAGGCGCAGCCCGGCGTGGCCGAGGCGATCGTCGTGCCGGAAGAGCGCAGCGCCTACGTCAAGGTGGATACTAAGCAGACCAATCGCGGTCAGCTGGAAGCGCTGGTCAATTCGCTGTAAAGAATCAGGGCCGGCAATGCCGGCCCCGTAGAGATTAATCGCGGAAGTTCTTGAACTGGAACGGCTGCCCCAGATCGCCGCCGCGCACCAGTGCCATCACGCTCTGCAAATCGTCGCGTGACTTGCCGGTCACCCGTACTTCTTCACCCTGGATCTGCGCCTGCACCTTCAGCTTGCTGTCTTTGATCAGCTTGACGATTTTCTTCGCCACAGAGGTTTCAATCCCCTGCTTCAGCTTGGCTTCCACGCTGTAGGTTTTGCCGCTGTGGGTAAACTCTTCCGGGATCTCCAGCGCAGCGCCGTCGATGCTGCGCTTGCTCAGCTTTTCGCGCAGAATGTCGAGCAACTGCTGCACCTGGAAATCAGACTCGGTGGCAACCTTGATGCTTTGGTCTTTCTCGTTTAGCTCAAAGCTGGCCGGCACGTTGCGAAAATCCCAGCGGGTACCGAGATCGCGGGTAGCGTTCTCAACGGCGTTACGCACTTCCTGCATATCAATTTCGGAAACGATGTCGAAAGATGGCATACTTCTTCCTCCTGAATGAGTGCCTAATAGCTTAGGCGATTTTGATGCCGAGCATGATAACCGCTTTGCCGCCTCAGACAAAATCTGCTGAACGCACGCAGGGATAGCGCTTCGGGCTGCCATAAAGCCTATAGTTAATTCACGGTAATTGAGCGGTATTCCCGTGTTTCCAAGGAGACTGAATGAAAATAACCATTCTTGGTTGCGGCGCGCTCGGACAACTGTGGCTCTCCCGGCTGTATCAGCAGGGCCACGATGTACAGGGATGGCTAAGAGTGCCACAGCCTTTTTGCGCAGTGAACGTGATAGAGCCGGAAGGCGTCTCGTTCAATCGCAATTTGCCCACCAACGATCCGGAGCATCTTGCGCAAAGCGAGCTGCTGCTGGTGACGCTAAAAGCCTGGCAGGTGTCCAGCGCGGTCAGCACGCTGCTGCCGAAGCTGAACCCCCAGTGTGCTATTTTGCTGCTGCACAACGGTATGGGCACCCAGGAAGAGCTGCCGCCGAACGGCCAGCCCATCCTGCAGGGCACCACCACCCACGCTGCGCGCCACGAAGGCAGCACCATTATCCACGTCGCCACCGGCATCACCCACATCGGCCCAACCTCGCCGGCCGCCCAACACCTCAGCCACCTGGCGGAAGTGCTGCATCAGGCGCTGCCTGACGTCGCCTGGCACAACAATATCGCCTCGGCCAACTGGCGCAAGCTGGCGGTCAACTGCGTGATCAACCCGCTGACGGCGCTGTACGGCTGCCGCAACGGCGACCTGCAGCGTTACCCGGAACAGATCGAAACGCTGTGCCGTGAAGTCGCTAGCGTGATGGCGATGGAGGGCTACCACACCTCCTGTGAAGGCCTGATGCAATACGTGATGGACGTGATCCACAGCACCGCCGACAACATTTCGTCGATGCTGCAGGACATCCGCAGCCAGCGGCACACCGAGATCGACTACATCACCGGTTACCTGCTGCGCCGCGCGCGCAGCCACGGCCTCACGCTGCCGGAGAATGCGCGGCTGTTTGAATTGATTAAACGAAAGGAAAATGAATATGAGCGTATCGGCGCTGGTCTGCCTGGCACCTGGTAGCGAAGAAACCGAAGCCGTCACCACCATCGACCTGCTGGTGCGGGCGGGCGTAAAAGTCACTACCGCCAGCGTTGCCGGCGACGGCGAGCTGACTATCGTCTGTTCGCGCGGCGTCAAGCTGCTGGCCGACGCGCCGCTGGTGGCGATCGTCGATGAGCCGTTCGACGCCATCGTGCTGCCCGGCGGCCTGAAAGGCGCGGAATGCTTCCGCGACAGCCCGCTGCTGGTGGAGAAGGTGCGGCAAATGCATCTGCAGGGCAACATCGTCGCCGCCATCTGCGCGGCGCCGGCGCTGGTGCTGCAACACCACGATCTGTTCCCGATCGGCAACATGACCGGCTTCCCGGGCCTGAAAGACCAGATACCGGCGGATAAATGGATGGAGCGCCGCGTGGTGTACGATGCCCGCGTCAACCTGCTCACCAGCCAGGGGCCGGGCACCGCGATGGAGTTCGCGCTGAAGCTGATAGACCTGCTGCTTGGTAAAGCCAAGGCGGCGGAGATCGCCGCGCAGCTGGTGCTGATCCCGGGGATGTACGACTTCCGCGACTGAGCGGCTTGCCGATAAAAAAAGGGCTGAACATCGGTTCAGCCCTTCTCGTTGATGCCGCTCCGTGCGTTACGGGCGATAAACCTTCACGTTGTTGAAGCCCTGCTCCAACAGGTACAGCGCCTGCAGGCGGCTCATCACGCCGCGCTCGCAGTACAGCAGGTAGGTTTTGCTCTGGTCCAGATTACCAAACTGGGTGCTCAGCTTGTAGAACGGCAGCGCTTTCACTTCAACCTGCTCCAGCTGCAGCGGTTTCTCTTCCTGCTCGTCGTTGGAGCGGATATCCAGGATCACCTCGTCGGCGCCGAAGGCCGCGACGGTTTCCACCTCGGTCACCTGTTCCTGCGTCTGTTCGGCGATAGAGCGGATATCAACGTTCTTCGCCTCGCTCACCACGCGGTCAAGAATGCTGAAATCGAAGTGGCTCTCTTCCTCTTCGATCTTGGCCTTGACGGCTTTTACCGTCGGGCTCTTCGAAATCACACCGCAATATTCCGGCATGGTTTTGGCGAAGTCTTCAGTGCCGATTTCGCGCGCCAGCTTGATGATGTGCTCTTTATCGTGCGAGATCAGCGGACGCAGGATCAAGGTATCGGACGCATTGTCGATCAAGCGCAGGTTGGTCAGCGTCTGGCTGGAGACCTGCCCCAGCGCCTCACCGGTCACCAGCGCCTGCACGCCGTAGCGTTCGGCCACTTGCGAAGCGGCGCGCACCATCATGCGCTTGAGCACCACGCCCATCTGGCCATCGTCGACCTTCTCCAGGATCTCGCCCACCACCGGTTCGAAGTCGATAGCGACGAAGCGCACCTTGTGCGAACTGGCGAAGCGATTCCAGAGATAATGTGCCACCTGCTTCACGCCGATCTCGTGCGCAGCGCCGCCCAGGTTGAAGAAGCAGAAGTGCACGCGGCAACCGCGACGCATCAACATATAGCTGGAGACGCCCGAGTCGAAACCGCCGGAAATCAACGACAGTACGTCTTCCTGGGTGCCGACCGGGTAACCACCGATGCCTTCGAGGCGGCGTTTGACCAGCATCAGCTTGTCGTCTTCAATCTCCAGATTTACCGTGACCTGCGGGCGGCTAAGGTTAACGCGCGCGCTCTCGATATGCTGGTTCAGGCCGCCGCCGACGTAGCGCTCTACGTCCTGCGAATTGAACGCCTGCTTGCCGCGGCGCTTGACGCGCACGCAGAAGGTTTTGCCTTCCAACTGGGCGCGGTAGGCTTCCAGCGTCTGCTCGAAGATGTGGTGGATGTCGGTATAAGCGCGGTCTTCCACTTCCAAAATATGGTGGATGCCGGGAATGCGCGTCAGGGCGTCGGCGATGATCGGCCGCTGGTTTTCATCTTTGGCGCGAACTTCGATATGATCCCAGTGACGGACGACCGCCAGCGTTTCATCATACTGCTTCAGGACGTTGCGAATATTGGTCGAGAGAATCTTGATAAAGCGCAAGCGCACAGATTGGCTCTTGATGGTGATTTCCGGGAACAATTTAATGATAAACTTCATGGCGGTCTTTGTTGTCAGATAAGAATTACGGCGCGGAGTATATCACCATATCGCCGTGCTCTGCGCACAAAACCACACATGAGCGCCATGATTTGCTAATCAAGATCCGCTAGGATAGGCTCTGGCGCCACGGTTCACATGATGACGTAAAAAGAAAATTATGCCGAAAAAACCAGCACAATCAGCCAGTACAGAGCAAACTGCCAGCTTTGAAAGCGCCCTCGGCGAGCTGGAAAGCATCGTGACGCGTCTGGAGTCAGGCGAATTGCCGCTGGAAGACGCGCTGAACGAGTTCGAACGTGGCGTACAGCTGGCGCGTCAAGGCCAGCAGAAACTGCAACAGGCGGAACAGCGTGTGCAGATACTCCTTAACGACAGCGCCGACGATGCGGCGCTGACGCCTTTTACACCGGATACCGAGTAACCGACATGTCTGAGATCGCCCCATCGGCCGCTTTTGCCGATCAAATGCAGATTTTCCGCCAGCGTGCCGATCGCGCGCTGTTGGACTTCATCGCCCCGCTGCCGTTCAACGACGGCAACATGGTGGCGGCGATGCGTCACGGCGCCTTGCTGGGCGGCAAGCGCCTGCGGCCATTCCTGGTCTACACCACCGGCCAGATGTTCGGCGTGTCGCTGAGCAACCTGGATGCGCCGGCGGCAGCGGTAGAATGCATTCATGCCTACTCGCTGATCCACGACGATCTGCCGGCGATGGACGACGACGATCTGCGCCGCGGCCAGCCGACCTGCCACATTAAATTCGGCGAAGCCAACGCGATCCTGGCCGGCGATGCGCTGCAAACGCTGGCGTTTTCGATCCTGGCCGATGCCGAAATGCCTGACGTGGCGTTGCGCGATCGGCTAGCGATGGTCTCCGAACTGGCGACCGCCAGCGGCGTAGCCGGCATGTGCGGCGGCCAATCGCTGGATCTGGAAGCCGAAGGCAAGCGCGTCGATCTGCAGGCGCTAGAGCAGATCCACCGCCACAAAACCGGCGCGCTGATCCGCGCGGCGGTGCGCTTGGGCGCGCTGAGCGCCGGCGAAGCCGGGCGAGCGGCGCTGCCGCAGCTGGATCGTTACGCCGCCGCGGTCGGCCTGGCGTTCCAGGTTCAGGATGACATTTTGGACGTTGTCGGCGAGACTGAGAAAATCGGCAAGCGCCAGGGAGCGGACCAACAACACGGAAAGAGTACCTACCCGGCGTTACTCGGGCTTGACAGCGCGAAAGCAAAAGCGTGGGATCTCTATCAGGAAGCATTAGCTGCATTGGACACTTTGGCAGCGCAATCTTATAACACAGCGCCATTGCGAGCGTTAGCCAGCTTCATTATTGAACGCGACAATTAACGTGTGACGTTAACTCCTCTGATATGAGTATCGAATGAGTCTTGATATAGCCAAATACCCAACCCTGGCGCTAGCGGAAAACCCCGAGGAACTCCGCTCGCTGCCCAAAGAGAGCTTGCCGAAGCTGTGCGATGAGCTGCGGCAATACCTGCTGAACAGCGTCAGTCGTTCCAGCGGCCACTTTGCCTCCGGGCTGGGTACCGTCGAACTGACGGTGGCGTTGCATTTCGTCTACAACACGCCGTTCGATCATCTGGTGTGGGACGTCGGCCACCAGGCCTACCCGCACAAAATTCTGACCGGTCGTCGCGACCGCATCGCCACCATTCGGCAAAAGAACGGCCTGCATCCGTTCCCGTGGCGCGCCGAAAGCGAATACGACGTGCTGTCGGTCGGCCACTCATCGACCTCGATCAGCGCCGGCCTCGGCATGGCGGTGGCGGCAGAGCGTGAAGGCAAAGGCCGCCGCACGGTGTGTGTGATCGGCGACGGCGCCATTACCGCCGGCATGGCGTTCGAAGCGATGAACCACGCCGGCGACATCAATCCGGACATGCTGGTGGTGCTGAACGACAACGAGATGTCGATCTCGGAAAACGTCGGCGCGCTGAACAATCACCTGGCGCAGCTGCTGTCCGGCAAGCTTTACTCCACCCTGCGCGAAGGCGGCAAGAAAGTGCTGGCCGGCGTGCCGCCGATCAAGGAGCTGGTGAAACGCACCGAAGAGCACCTGAAAGGCATGGTGGTGCCGGGTACGCTGTTCGAAGAGCTGGGCTTCAACTACATCGGCCCGGTAGACGGGCACGACGTACAGGGCCTGGTCGCCACGTTGAAAAACATGCGCGATCTGAAAGGCCCACAGCTGTTGCACATCATGACCAAGAAAGGCCGTGGTTACGCGCCGGCGGAGAAGGATCCGATCAGCTTCCACGCGGTGCCGAAGTTCGATCCCGCCAGCGGCACGCTGCCGAAAAGCGCCGGAGGTCTGCCGACCTATTCGAAAATCTTCGGCGACTGGCTGTGTGAAACCGCCGCCAAAGACAGCTCGCTGATGGCGATCACGCCGGCGATGCGCGAAGGCTCCGGCATGGTGCAGTTCTCTCGCGACTACCCGCAGCAATATTTCGACGTGGCGATCGCCGAGCAGCACGCGGTCACTTTCGCCGCCGGGCTGGCGATCGGCGGCTACAAGCCGGTGGTGGCGATCTATTCCACCTTCCTGCAACGCGCCTACGATCAGCTGATCCATGATGTGGCGATCCAAAACCTGCCGGTGATGTTCGCCATCGATCGCGGCGGCATCGTCGGCGCCGACGGCCAGACCCATCAGGGGGCGTTCGATCTGTCGTTCATGCGCTGCATCCCGACCATGGTGATCATGACGCCAAGCGACGAGAACGAATGCCGGCAGATGCTGTATACCGGCTATCACTATAACGATGGCCCGAGCGCCGTGCGCTATCCGCGCGGCACCGGCACCGGCGCTGCGCTGGAGCCGCTCAGCCTGCTGCCGATCGGCAAAGGCGTGGTGCGCCGTCAGGGGGAAAAGATCGCCATTCTCAACTTCGGCACCCTGCTGCCGGAGGCCGCGCAAGCGGCGGAAGCGCTCAACGCCACGCTGGTCGACATGCGCTTCGTCAAACCGCTGGACGAGCAGTTGGTGCTCGAACTGGCCGCCAGCCATGAAACGCTGGTCACGCTGGAAGAGAACGCGATCATGGGCGGCGCCGGTAGCGGCGTTAACGAACTGCTGATGGCCAAACGCCGCCCGGTGCCGGTGCTGAACCTCGGCCTGCCGGACAGCTTCGTCTCGCAGGGCAGCCAGGAAGAGCTGCGTGCCGATCTGGGGTTGGACGCCGCCGGTATTCAGCGCCAAATCGAAACCTGGCTGGCGCAGTAATCAGCCCCCGCGCCTGAAAAAACGCCTCCGCCCTCGGGGGCGTTTTCGTTTCCGCCCTTCGGGATCCGCGCTACAGTTACTGTCTGAGCTGTGAATGGGAGGCAAGCATGAAGTACCTAAAACTGGGCAACACCGATCTGAACGTCTCGCGCATCTGCCTGGGTTGCATGACCTACGGCGAACCGAACCGCGGCAATCACGCCTGGACGCTGCCTGAAGAGAGTAGCCGTCCGCTGCTGAAACAGGCGCTGGAAGCCGGCATCAACTTTTTCGACACCGCCAACAGCTATTCCGACGGCAGCAGCGAGGAGATCCTCGGCCGGGCGCTGCGCGACTATGCGCGCCGCGAGGAGGTGGTGATCGCCACCAAGGTGTATTTCCCGCTGAGCAACCTGGAGCGCGGTTTGTCGCGCGCCAAGATCATGCAATCCATCGACGACAGCCTGCGGCGTCTGGGCACCGACTATGTCGATTTGCTGCAAATCCATCGCTGGGATTACGAAACGCCGCTGGAAGAGACGCTGGAAGCGCTGCACGACGTGGTGAAAGCCGGTAAGGCGCGATACATCGGCGCCTCCTCGATGTACGCCTGGCAGTTCGCCAAAGCGCTGTATACCGCCGATCTGCACGGCTGGACGCGCTTCGTCAGCATGCAGGATCAATACAACCTGATCCAGCGCGAAGAAGAGCGCGAGATGCACCCGCTGTGCGCCGCCGAAGGCATCGCCGTGCTGCCGTGGAGCCCGCTGGCGCGCGGCCGCCTGACCCGCCCCTGGGGCGAAACCACCGCGCGGCTGGTTTCCGACCAGTTCGGCAAGAGCCTGTACGAGGAAACCGAAGGCATTGACGCCATTATCGCCGAGCGCGTCGCCAGCCTCGCCGAGGAACGCGGCGTGTCACGCGCGCAGATCGCGCTGGCCTGGCTGCTGAACAAGCCGGCGGTCAGCGCACCGATCGTCGGCGCTTCGCGCAGCGAACAGCTGGACGACGCCATCGCCGCAGTCGATTTGAGTTTGTCGCCGCAAGAGGTGGCGGAACTGGAGACGGCTTACGTGCCGCACCGGGTGACAGGGTTTGAATAAAGAGAAGCGGGCGCGAAACAGCGCGCCCGTCTGTCAGAACAGCCCGATCGGCCAGTGGTGCCCAATCAGGTAGATGATGCCGGCGGACAGCACGCCGGCGATGATATCGTCGACCATAATACCCATGCCGCCATGCACGTTGCGGTCGAACCAGCGGATCGGCCACGGCTTCCACATATCCAGAATGCGGAAGATGACGAAACCGGCGGCGACCCAGCGCCAATCGTTGACCGGCAACGCCATCAGCGTGATCCACATGCCGACGAACTCGTCCCAGACGATGCTGCCGTGATCGTGCACCTTCATGTCTTTTGCCGTGCGATGGCAAATATAGACACCGATGCAAATGCTGAACATCACCGCCAGCGAGTAAAGCTGCCACGGCAGTTGGATCAGCAGCAGCCAGAACGGGATCGCCGCCAGCGATCCCATGGTGCCCGGCATCACCGGCGACAAACCGCTGCCAAAACCGGTGGCCAGCAGGTGCCACGGATTGCTCATCCGCAGCCGGCGCTTGGCTTCATCCATCGGTGCCCGGCTCCGCGTTGAAATGATCGAAACCGGCCCAGTCCAGCTCTACCGCCTCATCGTCGCGATAATAGCGAATACCTTCAGACAGCGGGCCAATTTGGCCGATACAGGTGTAGTCGGCTCCGAGGTGGCTCAGCGCCACTTCCAGCGCACCGCGGTTGATCTCCGGCACGGTGAAGCACAGCTCATAATCTTCGCCGCCCGCCAGCGCCCAACGCAGCGCCTGCTCGGCATCGGCGTGGCTGCTCAGCGCCTGCGACATCGGCAGCTCGTCCAGTACGATGCGTGCGCCACAGTCGCTGGCCTTCAGGATATGCTTCAGATCGGAAATCAGGCCATCGGAGATGTCGATCGCCGAGCTGGCCAGATCGCGCAGCGCCTGCCCCTGCAACACCCGCGGCTGCGGCCGCAGATGACGAGCGACCAGATAATCGCGCGCCGCCGCATCCGTCACCGCCAGGCGATCCTGCAGGATCGCCAGACCGGCGGCGCTGTCGCCCAGCGTGCCGGTCACATAGATCCAGTCGCCGATGCGCGCGCCGCTGCGGGTCAGCGCCCGGCCGGCCGGGATCAGCCCCTGAATGGTCAACGTCATGCTCAGCGGGCCGCGCGTGGTATCGCCGCCAATCAGCTGCATGCCGTAATAGTTGAGCTGATCGAACAGGCTGTCGCTGAAGGCCTTCAGCCACGGCTCGTTCACCTCCGGCAGGGTCAGGGCCAGCGAGAGCCACGCAGGATCGGCGCCCATCGCCGCCAGATCGCTCAGATTGACCGCCAGCGCCTTGTAACCGAGATCGGCCGGATCGATGTCCGGCAGGAAGTGAATGCCCGCCACCAGTGTATCGGTACTGACGGCCACCAGCTGTTTTTCCGGCACTGCCAGCAGTGCGCAGTCATCTCCAATGCCCAACTGTACATCCCGGCGCACGCGCTTAAACCGGTCAAAATAGCGGGCAATGAGGTCAAATTCGCCGCATGCCATATCGATATTCCACTAGAAGAAATTAAGGCCGGGAATGCCGGCCTTAATGTTTTACTTTTTCTTGCGAAGGGTTGGCGCCACTTTATCCAGCACCCCGTTCACAAACTTGTGGCTGTCTTCCGCGCCGAAGGTTTTCGCCAGCTCGATCGCTTCGTTAATCGCCACCTTATAAGGGACATCCTCGCGCATTTTCAGTTCAAACAGCGCGACGCGCAGCACCGCGCGCTCCACCTGGCCCAGCTCTTCGAGCTGACGCGACAGGTAAGGCGCCATCAGTTCGTCCAGCATACCTGCATTCACTGCCGCGCCGGACAGCAACTCGCGAAAATAGGCGACGTCAACATCTTTGACATCCTGCTCCGTCAGGAACTGGTGTTCAACATCGGCAAGGTCGTTTTTAGACAACTGCCAAGAGTAAAGCGCTTGAACAGCGCACTCACGAGCGCGGCGACGAGCAGCAGGTTTCACGGAATTCCCCTTAACTAAATTCAGGCTTTAATAGCTTTGATAACATTAATCATTTCAAGTGCGGTCAGCGCGGCTTCAGCGCCCTTGTTGCCCGCTTTGGTGCCGGCGCGTTCGATCGCCTGTTCGATGCTTTCGGTGGTCAGCACGCCAAAGGCAACCGGGATTTCGGCATTCATCGCAACGTTGCCGATGCCGGAGCTGGCTTCGCCCGCTACATATTCGAAGTGCGCGGTGCCCCCACGGATAACGGTGCCCAGCGCGATAACCGCGTCGTATTTGCCGGTTTTGGCCAATACGCTCGCCGTCAGCGGCAGCTCGTAAGCGCCCGGGACCCAGACAACGGTGATGTTGTCGTCAGCAACCTGACCAATGCGTTTCAGCGCGTCGATGGCACCTTCCAGCAGGCTGTCGTTGATGAAATTGTTAAAACGTGCAATTGCGATCGCCACACGGGCATTTGGAGTAGCAACAACACCTTCGATAACTTTCATGGGCTTTCCTTAAAAATGGGTTCAATACCCCGCAGGGGGGCGGATTCTATCATATTCTTTCATCGCCTGCGCGGCGCTTTTGTAAAACCGGCGCGCGGGCGCGAGATTCAGTGTTTCGCCCGCAGGCGCAAACGCAGATCGGGGCCAACCTGACGCACGTCGCTAAAGACGAATTCCGGCGCGTCGGCCAGCCGTTCCAGGCCCGGCAGATGACACAGGCCACGGCCATTATCGCCCAACAGTTTCGGCGCGATGTACAAAATGAGCTCATCCACCAGGCCAGCCTGCAGCAGCGCACCGGCCAGCGTTGCGCCCGCCTCTACCCAGATTGAATTCACCTGGCGCTTGGCCAACAGCATCATCATCACCACCAGATCGATGCCGCCGCCGTGCGCCGGGCAGATAAACTGTTCGACCTCTTGCGGCCAGGCCTGTTCATCCGCCTGCAGGCGCGCCAGCCAGGTAGCGCCCGGCTGCTGCACCACGCGGTGCTGCGGGGTAATGCGATTTTGGCTGTCGAGCAGGATGCGCAGCGGCTGGCGCAGATTTTCGCGCGGATAGAGGCGCTGCGTCTCGGCGTCCAGCTCATCCCAACGCACCGTCAGCGACGGATCGTCCGCCAGCACGGTGGCGCTGGTGCTGAGAATGGCGGCGCTCTGCGCGCGCAGGCGCTGCACGTCCTGACGCGCTTCGGGTGAGGTGATCCACTGGCTTTCGCCGGAGGCCATCGCCGTGCGGCCGTCCAGCGACGCGCCCAGCTTCAGCTGCACATAGGGGAAACCGGTGCGCATGCGTTTGAGGAAGCCCAGGTTGACCGCTTCGGCCTCGGCCAGCATCAGGCCATGACGGACTTCGACGCCGGCCTGCTGCAGCTTGTACAGCCCGCGCCCCGCCACCTGCGGATTGGGATCTTGCATCGCCGCTACCACCCGCGTCACGCCGGCGGCCACCAGCGCATCGGCGCAGGGCGGCGTACGGCCGTGGTGACTGCACGGCTCGAGCGTCACGTAGGCGGTGGCGCCGCGCGCCTTGTCGCCCGCCATGCGCAGCGCGTGCACTTCCGCATGCGGCTCGCCGGCGCGCAGATGATAGCCTTCACCGACAATTTCGCCGTCGCGCACGATAACGCAGCCGACGTTCGGATTGGGCGCGGTGGTGAAACGCCCCAGCCGCGCCAGTTCGAAGGCGCGCGCCATGTAAAATTCGTCGTGATGCATGAAAGATCCTTTAGTCTTGCAGGCGGGCAATCTCTTCACCGAACTCGCGCACGTCTTCGAAGCTGCGGTACACCGACGCGAAGCGAATGTAGGCCACCTTATCCAGCTTTTTCAGCGCGTCCATCACCAGATTGCCGACTAACTTGGTCGGCACTTCGCGTTCGCCGGTGGCGCGCAGTTGGGATTTGATATGATTAAGGGCGTTTTCCACATCGTCCGAGCTGACCGGGCGCTTTTCCAGCGCTTTCAGCATGCCGCGACGCAGTTTGTCTTCGTTGAACGGCTCGCGCACCTCATCGCTTTTAATCACTCGCGGCATCACCAGCTCGGCCACCTCGAAGGTGGTGAAGCGTTCATTGCATACCAGACACTGGCGGCGGCGGCGCACTTGCGAACCGTCCCCCACCAGGCGGGAATCGATGACTTTGGTATCAACGGCGGCGCAGAAAGGGCAATGCATAACACGTCCTGATAAACGTTTTTTATAGATAAATGCAGTTTAACCCGAAGTGCAGCCACAACAAAGGGCGGCGGCCATTTGTTGCGACAGGCGGCGGGAAGGTGGCAGCGATATGACTTTCACCACTATGCGGACTAAGCTTGATAGCAGGAGACTCAGCATAGGAAATCGCCGTCATGACAACCTGTTACCCTAAAATCGCCCTGCTCGCCGCCGCCATTTTGCTGGCGGGCTGCGCGCACAACACCGCCGTGCCTCAGCTGCGCCATCAGGTCGCCGCGCTGAACCAGAAAGTGAGCGTACTGACCGACCAAACCACCGCACTGGAGCGGCAGAATTTGCTCAATCAGCACTCCGACAATGGCGTCTACCTGCTGCCGGCGGCTCGAAGCGCTGCCCGTTTGCAGAGCAGCATCGGCGAACTGAGCGTTTCGCTGAGCCACATCAAGAGCGAAGCCAACGGCACGCAGGCGCAGCTGCATGTGCGCATCCTCTCACAGGCTACGCTGCCGCCGTTCAACGCGGTGGTGGAATGGGGTCAACTGGATGAGGCCACCGGCCGGCCGCTGACCGCCGAAGCACTGTCGCAACCGATCGCCAGCGCCGACTCGCTGCTGCCGAAACCTGGTCAGGACTTCGAGCTACGCTTCAGCGGCCTGACGCCGGAACAGCTCGGCTATATCCGTCTGCACAGTCTGGTGGCCACCGCCCAACCGGCGGTGGTGCAGCAACGCTGAAACCCAAAGCAAAAAAAAGGAGCGCCATCGGCGCTCCTTCTCATTTCGCTGAATACTGCGGCGGTTAAGGCAGAATCGAAGGCTGATCCGCGCCCTCTTTTTCCACTTTTTGCTGCAGCATGTGCTCGCGTTTCATCCCCAGCTTCAACGCCAGCGCGGACGCGACGTAGATGGAGGAAACGGTACCGATCGACACGCCGATCAGCATCGCCAGCGAGAAGCCTTGCAGCATCGCGCCACCGAAGATGTACAGCATCAGCACCACCATCAGGGTAGTACCGGAAGTCATCAGCGTACGGCTCAGCGTCTGGGTCAACGACACGTTCATGATCTCGTAAGGCGTACCGCGGCGGATCTTGCGGAAGTTCTCACGAATACGGTCGGAGACCACGATGCTGTCGTTCAGCGAGTAACCGATAACCGACATCAGGGAAGCGACGATGGTCAGGTCAATCTCGATGTGGAACAGCGACAGCACGCCCAGCGTGATGATCACGTCGTGCGCCAGCGCGATAACCGCCCCCAGCGCCAGGCGCCATTCGAAGCGGAAACCGACGTAGATCAGGATACAGATCAACGCCACCAGCAGCGCCATGCCGCCGGTTTGCGCCAGCTCGCTGCCCACGCTCGGGCCGACGAACTCGATGCGCTTCACGGTGGCGTTTTTATCCACCGAGTCGTTGATCACGCCGATCACCTTGTTGCCCAGTTCCTGGCCTGCGGTGCCGGTCGCCGGTGGCATGCGCACCATCACGTCGCGACTGCTGCCGAAGTTCTGGATGATCGGATCCTGGAACCCGGCCTTCTCCAGCGTGTCGCGCATCAGGTCAAGGTTAGCCGGCTTCTCCAGGTTGATTTCAATCACCGTACCGCCGGTGAAATCCAGACCCCAGTTAAACCCGCGCACCGACATGGTGACGATCGACGCGACCAACAGCAGCAACGAGATGCCGAAGGCCAAATAGTCCCAGCGCATAAAGTCGTAGACTTTACGGCCGTAGTTGAGTTGCTCAACAGTATAATCCTGTGCCACAACGCACTCCTCAGATAGACAGCTTGTTAATGCGTTTGCCGCCGTAAAGCAGGTTGACGATGGCACGGGTACCGACAATCGCGGTGAACATGGACGTCGCCACACCGATCGCGGTGGTGATCGCAAAGCCTTTGATCGAACCGGTGCCCACTGCGTACAGGATGACCGCGGTGATCAGCGTGGTGATGTTGGCGTCGACGATACTGGAGAACGCGCCTTTATAGCCCTCATGGATTGCCTGCTGAACGGACCGGCCATTCTTCAGCTCTTCCTTGATACGTTCGTTAATCAGTACGTTGGCGTCGACCGCCACCGCCAGCGTCAACACGATCCCGGCAATGCCCGGCATGGTCAGCGTCGCCCCCGGCAACAGGGACATCACGCCGACGATCAGCACCAGGTTGGCGACCAGCGCCGTGGTGGCGATCACGCCGAACTTACGGTACCAGACCACCATGAAGACGATGGACGCCACCAGGCCCCACAGACAGGCTTCCAGACCTTGGGTAATGTTCTGCTGACCCAGGGTTGGACCGATGGTGCGCTCTTCAACGATCTGAATCGGCGCGATCAGCGCACCCGCACGCAACAGCAGCGAAAGCTGACGCGCTTCGTTCGGGTTGCCGATACCGGTGATGCGGAAGCTGTTGCCCAGACGCGACTGAATGTTCGCCACGTTGATCACTTCTTCCTGTTTCACCAGCACCGCACGGCCGTTGGCGTCTTTCTTACCGCTGTCCTTATACTCCACGAACAGGGTCGCCATCGGCTTGCCGATGTTGTCCTTGGTGAAGTTGGACATCGACGTGCCGCCGGCGCTATCCAGCGAGATGTTAACCTGCGGCTGGTTGTATTCGTCGGTGCTCGAGGTGGAGTCGGTGATGTGGTCACCGGTCAGGATCACGCGCTTGTACAGCACGATCGGCTGGCCGTCGCGGGTATATTTCACCTCGGAATCGCCCGGCACGCGGCCATTGGCCGCCGCGGTGGCGTCCGCATTGGTGTTCACCAGACGGAATTCGAGGGTCGCGGTGGCGCCCAGAATTTCTTTGGCGCGCGCGGTGTCCTGAATGCCCGGCAGCTCGACCACGATGCGGTCAGCGCCCTGGCGCTGCACCAGCGGTTCGGCGACGCCGAGCTGGTTGACGCGGTTACGCAGGATAGTGATGTTCTGCTGGACGGCGTATTCACGCGCTTCGCTCAGACGGGCGTCCGTCAGGTTCGCTTTCATGGTGTTGGCGCCGTTGGCGGACAGCACCAGATCGCGCTGACGCGGGCCGATGTAGCTGATGGCCTGGTCGCGAGCCGCATCGTCACGGAAGCGAACTTCCACGCCGTTGTTGTCCAGCTTGCGGATAGATGCGTAAGGAATGCCCTTCTCGCGCAGCTCGCTGCGCAGGGTATCCATGGTCTGTTCCTGCAGCTTGCTCAACGCGGTGTCCATGTCCACTTCCATCAGGAAGTGCACGCCGCCGCGCAGGTCCAGGCCGAGTTTCATCGGTTCTGCGCCCAGCATGGCCAGCCAGGTCGGCGTGGCCGGCGCCAGGTTCAGCGCCACGACGAATTTGTCACCCAGCTCGGTCACCAGCGCTTCGCGGGCGCGCAGCTGAACGTCAGGATCTTTAAAGCGAGCCAGGATAGCGCCATTTTCCAGCGCAATCGACTTGCTCGCGATGTTGTCTTTTTCTAATACGGTACGGACCTGGTCCAGCGTAGTTTCACTGGCGGCGACGCCGCGCGCGCCAGTGATTTGTACGGCCGGATCCTCACCGTAGATGTTGGGAAGCGCATAAAGCAGACCGACGAGGATCACGACGATCAACATCAGATACTTCCACAAAGGATAACGGTTTAGCACGGCAATTCCCTTCGGGAAAAAAGATTACAGGGCCTTCATGGTACCTTTCGGCAGAACGGCCGCCACGAAGTCACGCTTGATCATCACTTCCGTGGTGTCGTTCAGCGCGATGGCGATGATGCCGGTGTCGGCCACTTTGGTCACACGACCGATCAGGCCGCCGGTGGTCAGCACTTCGTCGCCTTTACCGATGGAGTCCATCAGCTTCTTGTGATCTTTCGCGCGTTTCTGCTGTGGGCGCAGGATCATGAAGTAGAAGATCAGGCCGAACACCACCAGCATAATGATCAGAGAGTACGGGCTTCCCTGAGCCGGAGCCCCTGCGGATGCGACGGCGTCAGAAATGAAAAAGCTCATTGAAATTCCCTCATTAAGTTATCAATTATTAGATCAAGCGTTTAAAGGCGGAATCGGCTTGCCGATCCGACCATAGAAATCCGCAACAAACTGCTCTAATTTACCCTCTTCGATAGCCTGGCGTAAACCCGCCATCAGGCGCTGGTAGTGACGCAGGTTATGAATTGTGTTCAGTCGAGCACCCAATATTTCGTTGCAACGGTCGAGATGGTGCAAGTAGGCGCGGCTGTAATGGCGACACGTGTAGCAATCACAGTCCTTATCCAGCGGAGAAGTATCATCCTTGTGCTTGGCATTACGGATTTTTACCACACCGTCAGTCACGAACAAATGGCCGTTGCGGGCGTTGCGGGTCGGCATGACGCAGTCGAACATGTCGATGCCGCGGCGCACGCCTTCCACCAAATCTTCCGGCTTGCCGACGCCCATCAAATAGCGTGGCTTATCTTCCGGAATTTGCGGGCAAACGTGTTCAAGAATGCGATGCATATCCTCTTTCGGCTCGCCTACAGCCAAGCCGCCCACAGCGTACCCGTCAAAGCCGATATCCACCAGCCCTTTGACGGAAACATCACGTAAATCTTCGTAAACGCCGCCCTGAATGATGCCGAACAGCGCATTTTTATTTTCCAGCTCGTCGAAACGCTGGCGGCTGCGCTGCGCCCAACGCAGCGACATTTCCATCGAACGCTTGGCGTAGTCCCAGTCGGCCGGGTACGGCGTACATTCATCGAAAATCATCACGATGTCGGAACCCAGGTCATACTGGATTTCCATCGATTTTTCCGGGCTCAGGAACACCTTGTCGCCGTTGATCGGGTTGCGGAAGTACACGCCTTCCTCTTTGATCTTGCGCATCGCCCCCAGGCTGAACACCTGAAAACCGCCGGAGTCGGTGAGGATCGGGCCCGGCCACTGCATGAAATCATGCAGATCGCCGTGCAGCTTCATGATCTCCTGGCCAGGGCGCAGCCACAGGTGGAAGGTGTTGCCCAGCAGGATCTGCGCGCCGGTTTCTTTCACTTCTTCCGGCGTCATGCCCTTGACCGTGCCGTAGGTGCCGACCGGCATAAAGGCCGGGGTTTCCACCACGCCGCGGTCGAAAATCAGGCGGCCGCGGCGTGCGCGGCCATCGGTAGTTTGTAGTTCGTACTTCACAAAGCCTCCAGCATCAGAGAAACAGTCTGATGTCGTTGAAACGGGGCCGCGCCGTGGGCGCAGCCCGGGAAATTAACCGCCGACGGACTCGTTTTCCGCCTGCGGATTACGGCTGATGAACATCGCATCGCCATAGCTGAAAAAGCGGTACTGCTCGGCCACCGCCTGCTGATAGGCGTTCATGGTATTTTTGTAGCCGGCGAAGGCCGACACCAGCATGATCAAGGTCGATTCCGGCAGGTGGAAATTGGTCACCAGCGCGTCGATCACCTGGTAGTGATAGCCCGGATAGATAAAGATGCTGGTGTCGCCGAAGAACGGCGCAATCAGCGCCTCTTTGCTGGCCGCAGCGGCGCTTTCCAGCGAACGCACCGAGGTGGTGCCCACCGCCACGACGCGCTTGCCGCGCGCTTTGCAGGCCAGTACCGCATCCACCACCTCCTGCGGCACTTCGGCGTATTCGGCGTGCATCACGTGATCTTCGATGGTTTCCACGCGCACCGGCTGGAAGGTGCCGGCGCCGACGTGCAGCGTCACGAACGCCATTTCCACGCCTTTGGCGCGCAGCGCCGCCAGCAGCGGTTCGTCGAAGTGCAGGCCGGCGGTCGGCGCGGCGACCGCGCCCGGTTTCTCGCTGTAGACCGTCTGATACAGCTCACGGTCGGCGTCTTCATCCGGGCGAGCGATATAAGGCGGCAGCGGCATGTGGCCGGCCGCGTTGAGAAGGGTGAATACATCGCGTTCGTCGTTGAAGCGCAGCTCGAACAGCGTCTCGTGGCGCGCCACCATGGTAGCGGCGATGCTCTCATCATCCCCCAACAGCAGCTCGGCGCCCGGCTTGGGCGCTTTCGACGCGCGCACGTGCGCCAGCACGCGATGGTCGTCCAGCACGCGCTCCACCAGCACTTCTATCTTGCCACCGCTGACCTTGCGGCCGAACATGCGCGCCGGGATCACGCGGGTATTGTTGAACACCAGCAGGTCGCCGGCTTCCAGCTTATTCAGCAGATCGGTGAATACGCCGTGCGTCAGCGCCCCGCTCGGCCCGTCCAGCTGCAGCAGGCGGCATGCGCTGCGCTCGGCCTGGGGATAGTGGGCAATCAGGGATTCGGGAAGTTCAAACGAAAAATCAGCGACGCGCATGGGTATTCACTTCTTCAATTTAAGGCTGGTTGGTAAAAAACAGGCGGCCTAGTCTAAAGCCGGGGGCGGTCAGCGGCAAGAAATAAGGAGGATTTGCCTGACTTCGGGTATAGTTGAGGGATGAATTTTCTCGCTCATCTTCACCTGGCCATGCTGGCGGACAGCTCGCTGCTGGGCAACCTGCTGGCTGATTTCGTGCGCGGCAACCCCGCCGCCGACTATCAGCCCGAGGTCGTAGCCGGCATCATGATGCACCGCCGCGTCGACGTGCTGACCGACAGCCTGCCGCAGGTGAAAGCCTGCCGCGACTATTTCAGCGCCCCCTACCGCCGCGTGGCGCCAATTACCCTCGACGTGGTGTGGGACCATTTTCTGGCGCGCCACTGGCAGCAGTTGGAGCCTTCACGCGACCTGCACCAGTTTACCCAGGAAGCCCGCAGCCAGATCGAACCTTACCTGCCGCTCACGCCGCCGCGTTTTCAGAACCTGAACGGCTATCTGTGGCCGGAACGCTGGCTGGAACGCTACGCCGAATTGCCGTTCATCGCCCGGGTATTGCAGGGCATGGCCAGCCGCCGTCCGCGCCTCGATGCCCTGGCAGGCTCGTTCGCCGACGTCGAGCGACACTATCATCAGCTTGAAACACAATTCTGGCAGTTTTATCCGCAAATGATGCAGCAGGCGAAGGAAAAAACGCTATGAGGTCAAGCTCAAGCGTTTGAAATTGCAGCGCCTTGCAAGAATTTACGCTTTGCCGCTTGCCCTTTTGTGGGAAAAGGTTATTTTTAAAGCCTGTCAAATTTAATTAATGAATTTAATAGGTAAAAGCTATCTCATCGATTGGTCTTTTGCCCTTTATTCGCCAAGTCGTGGCCCCTATACTGGCCCTTGTTTTTACATCCACCCTTTAACACCTATTACAGGAGTAATTATGGTCCTGGTAACTCGTCAAGCCCCTGACTTCACTGCAGCTGCCGTACTGGGTAGCGGCGAAATCGTTGAAAACTTCAACCTGAAGAAGCACCTGAACGGTAAACCAGCCGTGCTGTTCTTCTGGCCAATGGACTTCACCTTCGTATGCCCTTCCGAGCTGATCGCTTTCGATCACCGCTATGAAGAGTTCCAGAAGCGTGGCGTTGAAGTGGTTGGCGTTTCCTTCGACTCAGAATTCGTCCACAACGCATGGCGTAAAACCCCTGTCGACAAAGGCGGCATCGGTGAAGTGAAATACGCAATGGTTGCTGACGTTAAGCGTGAAATCCAGAAAGCTTACGGCATCGAACACCCGGAAGCTGGCGTTGCGCTGCGCGGCTCCTTCCTGATCGACAAAGACGGCATCGTGCGTGCTCAGGTTGTTAACGACCTGCCAATCGGCCGTAACATCGACGAAATGATCCGTACCGTTGACGCGCTGCAATTCCACGAAGAGCACGGTGAAGTGTGCCCGGCTCAGTGGGAAAAAGGCAAAGCAGGTATGGGCGCTTCCCCAGACGGCGTGGCAAAATACCTGTCTGAAAACGCTGCCAAGCTGTAATTTCAGCCTGATAGTGAATCAACCGGCCCACGCGGCCGGTTTTTTTATGCCCCTTTTTGGGGCAGACCGCCCGCCTTCAGTGCTTTATTTCCCTGTTTCCGCTCACATTTCCCGCCCAGTTCGCCGCGTGAATGCCCATCTGCGGCTACTATCAATAACGCTGGCTCGCGCTTTGCAAGCGAACAGCGGCAAGCAAACACAACACAATAAAAAACTGACAGGGTAGGAATAACTATGTTTTTACAGAAATGGAGCAAACCCCTGACCATGGCGGCGCTGCTGGTCAGCGGCAGCCTGTATGCGGCATCCAACCCAGCGGTGGAAGCCAAAAACGGCATGGTGGTCACCTCGCAGCATCTGGCTTCGCAGGTCGGGGTGGATATCCTGAAGATGGGCGGCAACGCCATCGACGCCGCCGTGGCGGTCGGCTATGCGCAAGCGGTGGTGAACCCCTGCTGCGGCAACATCGGCGGCGGCGGCTTTATGACCGTCCACCTGGCGGACGGCACCGACACCTTCATCAACTTCCGCGAAACCGCGCCGGCGGCGGCCAGCGCCAACATGTATCTGGATGCCGACGGCAAGGTGAAGAAAGACGCCAGCCTGTACGGCTATCTGGCGGCGGGCGTGCCGGGCACCGTGCTGGGGATGGAAACCGCGCGTGAGAAGTACGGCAAGCTGAGCCGCGAACAGGTGCTGGCGCCGGCGATCAGGCTGGCGCGCGAAGGCTTTGTGCTGACCCGCGCCGATACCGATATCCTCGACACCACCATCGCGCGCTTCAAACAGGATCCCGAGTCGGCCAAAATCTTCCTGCGCCCGGACGGCAGCCCGCTGCAGCCGGGGGACAAACTGGTGCAAACCGATCTGGCCAATACGCTGGAAGCCATCGCCAAAGGGGGAACCGACGCCTTCTACAAAGGCAAGATCCCACAGGCGGTGGAGGTGGCGGCCAAACAGGGCGGCGGCATTTTGACGGCGGCCGACTTCGCCAACTATAAAGTCACCGAAACGCCGCCGATCACCTGCAGCTATCGCGGCTACAAGTTCGTGTCGGCGCCGCCTCCCAGCTCCGGTGGCGTCACGCTGTGCGAAATCCTCAACGTGGTGGAAGGCTATGACCTGAAAAGCATGGGCTTCAACTCGGCGGCGGCCATTCACACCATGACCGAAGCGATGCGCCATGCCTACATGGATCGCAACACCTACCTCGGCGACCCGGAATTCATCAAGAACCCGATCGACCGGCTGGTGAGCAAGAGCTACGCCGAGCAGATCCGCAAGAAAATCGTCGCGGACAAGGCCACGCCGTCGGAAAACGTACAGCCCGGCATGGAACCGCATGAGAAGCCGGAAACCACCCATTATTCGATCGTCGACCACGACGGCAACGCGGTCTCCACCACCTATACCGTCAACGGCCGCTTCGGCGCCGTGGTGATCGCACCGGGCACCGGCTTCTTCCTCAACGACGAGATGGACGACTTCACGGTGAAAGTGGGCGAGAAAAACCTGTACGGGCTGGTGCAAGGCACCGCCAACAGCATTGCCCCCGGTAAGCGCCCACTATCGTCGATGAGCCCGACGCTGGTGACCAAGGACAACAAGATTTTTATGGTGCTGGGCTCGCCGGGCGGCTCACGCATCATCACCATCACCCTGCAGACCGCGTTGAACGTGATCGACCACGGTATGGCGCCGCAGGAAGCGGTGGACGCACCGCGCATCCATCACCAATGGTTGCCGGATGAGGTGTACTACGAACAGCGCGGCGTTTCCGCCGATACGCTGAAGCTGCTGAGCGGCATGGGCTATAAGATGGTCGAGCAAACGCCGTGGGGCGCCGCCGAACTGATTCTGGTCGGTTTGCCGGGCGCGGCGGGCGTCAGCCCGGCCAACTCCGGCAACGATTCGGCGGTTTCCGGTAAAGTGCGTGAAGGCTACCTGTACGGCGCCAACGACGTGCGTCGCCCGGCAGGCTCCGCGGTCGGTTACTGATGTAAACGCCCACTCACCTTGATCGCGGGGGCCCTTCGGCCCCCGCAGTTCCCTTAGCCTTCATACCGCCACACGGTGGCCGACTCTTCCGCCAGCTGCAGGCGCAGCCCGCCGGCCGTTTCGCTCAACTCTCCCCGCCCTTCCACACGCCGCCACGGGCCACGGGCCAACAGCGGGTTGTGCGGCAGCTGCGCCTGGCCGCTGCCGGCGCGCTGCAGCGCCACCAACACCTGCTCCTGCTGATACAGGCGCACGAACACCAGCGTTTCTCCGCTGGCGTACAGCACCTGACAGCCGCCGCGACGCAGCGCCAGGCTCTGTTTACGCAGCGCCGCCATACGCTGGAACAGCGCCAGCAGCGGCCGCTCCCAGTCACCGACGTCCCACGGGAACGGCTTGCGGCAGAACGGATCGTTGCCGCCGTCCAGGCCAATCTCATCGCCGTAATAGAGACAAGGCACGCCGATCCAGCTCAGCAACCACACCGCCGCCATCTGCATGCGCGCCGCGTTCCCCTGCAACAGCGTGAGGAAACGCGCGGTATCGTGGCTGTCCAGCTGATTGAACTGGATCAGCTGGCGGCCGTGCGGCAGCCCCGCGCGGTAGCCGTCCATCCACTGCGCGCACCCGGCGGCGTCCAGCCGCACCGGGTGATAGGCCACGTCCAGCCCCGCCAAGAACGCCCGCACTGGCAGCGCAAAGCCCATGTAGTTCATCGCCGCATCCTCCACGCCGGCGTGCAGCCAGCGGCGCGCGTCGCCGAAGTGCTCGCCCAAGACGTAGGCCTGCGGATTCTCCTGCTTCACCGCCTGATAGATTCCTGCCAAATGATGCAGATTGCCGGTGGCACCGCCGTTCTCCCCTAGCATGTGCACCACGTCCAGCCGCCAACCATCGATGCTGTACGGCGGGCGCAGCCAGTGGCGCACCACGCTGCCTTCCCCGCGATAGATCGCTTCCGCCACCTGCGGCTCGGCGAAGTTGAGCTTCGGCAGGCTGGCGTTGCCCTTCCAGTCGAGCGCGCGGCCGTCCGGGTAAAAGTTGAACCAGCCGCGATACGGTGAATCGGGGTGGTGACAGGCGCCGTTTTCGCCCTGGCGATGGCGGTCGAACCACGGATGCGAGTCACCGGTGTGGTTGAATACCCCGTCCAGCACCAGTTTCATGCCCACCTTGTGAGTGCTCACTCGCAAACGCTGCAGCGCCGCGTTGCCGCCGAAGTGCGGATCGACCTGGTAATAGTCCTCGGTATCGTACTTATGCACGCTCGGCGCGGTAAAAATCGGGTTCAGATACAGCGCCGTCACGCCCAGCTGCTGCAAATACGGCAGTTTGGCGCAGATGCCGTCCAGATCGCCGCCGTAAAAGGTCGAGGCGGCGTGACGATCCTCCAGCGGATGCTGCCAGTCGCGCCGAATCACCTCGGCACCGGCCGCGTGATGGCGGTAGCTGCCGCTTTGGATGCCGTGCTCGCCGCCGCTGCTGGCGAAGCGATCGGGGAAAATCTGGTAGAACAGCTGATCCGCCACCCACTCGGGGCCATGGTCGGGCTCGTCGACGGCGAACTGCGCCAGCTGGCCCGGCGGCGTTGGCGACCAGCCCTGCGGGCCGAACCACTGCTGGCGATCGGCCCACAGCAGCTTGAAGCAGTAACGCCGCGTCGGCTCGCCCTCATTCAGCGTCAGGCTGGCCTGGTAGCGCCGCATCCCCTCGTAGCGCTGCGCTTTCATCACCAGCAGCCACTCTTCGTTGTCCGGTTCGGCGCGCAAAAACACCCGTTCCGGCAGTTCATCCCCCTGTAACCACAGCGTGATATCCAAACGTTGCCCTTGCTTCACCACAAAAGGCGGGACCGGTTGATGCCAGGCGTTAAGCATACTGTTTCTCCTGCTGTACCAAACGAAATCGACGGCGTTCTTCAAGAAGCGAACAATGCCACGTTAAGTGCAACTCCCCCTCCTCTCTGGCCGCAAAACCCAGGGATGAGCCGGGGGGCGGAGACCGAAAAATAACGCTAACTCGATGTAAAAAAAGGTAAACAGGCACAAATCCTTCACGTTACCCCTTAGGCTAACGCGTTTTGAGCTTACAGGATATTTTTTGCGCATTTTTTAAGGAGCGGTAATGCAACAACAGATAACGCGCTGGCTGGAACAGTTTGGTTTGGAATTCGGCGGAGTGATGTCGCTGTTGATGGTATTGGGGTTGATTGTCCTGATCTCGGTGGTGATCCACCTGGTGCTGCACCGGGTGGTGTTGGCCGCCCTTCAGCGCCGCGGCCAGCAATCGCAGCGCGTCTGGCAACAGGCCATAACCCAATACAAACTGTTCCAGCGCGTGGCGCTGCTGCTGCAAGGGGTGATCATCAGCATCCAGGCGACGCTGTGGTTGCAGAGCGGCAGCCAAACCCAGGCGGTGATCGTCACCGCCGCGCAGGTGTGGATCCTCGCCTTCACCCTGCTGTCGCTGTTCTCGCTGCTGGATACGCTGCTGGCGCTGCTGCGCCAAAGTCCGATCGCCAATCAGCTGCCGCTGCGCGGCATTTTCCAGGGCCTGAAACTGGTGGCGGCGATCCTGATCGGCATCATGATCGTTTCGTTGCTGATGGGCAAATCGCCGCTGCTGCTGCTCAGCGGCCTGGGTGCCATGACCGCGGTCTTGATGTTGGTGTTCAAGGATCCGATCCTCGGGCTGGTGGCCGGCATTCAGCTCTCCGCCAACGATATGCTGAAGATCGGCGACTGGCTGGAAATGCCGAAATACGGCGCCGACGGCGCGGTCACCGACATCGGCCTGACCACGGTCAAAGTGCGTAACTGGGACAACACCGTCACCACTATTCCTACCTACGCGCTGATCTCCGACTCGTTCAAGAACTGGCGGTCGATGTCGGAATCCGGCGGGCGCCGCATCAAGCGCAGCCTGAATATCGACACCGGCAGCGTGCACTTCCTGTCGGAAGAGGAACAGCGCCGCCTGCAGCGCAACCCGCTGCTGCACAGCTACCTGAACGTCAAGACCCAGGAGCTGAGCCAGCATAACCAGGAGATCGCCGTCGATCTGGCCTCGCCGCTCAACGGCCGCCGCCTGACCAACCTCGGCACGCTGCGCGCCTATCTGGAAGCCTACCTGCGCGCTCACCCGCGCATTCACCAGAATATGACGCTGATGGTGCGCCAGCTGGCGCCGACGCCGGAGGGCCTGCCGCTGGAAATCTACGCCTTTACCAACACCACGGTCTGGGCGGAGTACGAAAGCATTCAGGCGGATATTTTCGACCATCTCCTGGCGGTGATCGACGAGTTCGGCCTGCGCGTGCATCAAACGCCAACCGGCAACGACCTGCGCGGCATGCTGCGACAAAGCGCGAACGCTTCCTGACGTCGGCTGACGTAACTGTGTCTGCTGGTAATTATTCTCTTTCAATTGCCAGCAGATATCTCCATCCCCTTCTTTTCCCCGGCGAAAACGGCGTTAATGCGCCATCACCTTCACTACCGAGAGGGAAAGCCCTTGCTGAAACGGTTACGTCACCGGCTGTTTACCCTGCTGGCCACCCTGCTGTTTATCGGCTGCCTGCACAGCGCGTCGCTGGATGAAAGCCGCATGCCCCGCAATCTGCAACCTTCGCTGAGTGCACTCAGCAGCAACCTGCAGGACATTCGCGAAGTGCTGGCGCGCTGCGCCGGCGAGGAAGAAGAGGAACGGCTGAACGACGGCGGCGTACGCATCGAAGCGCGCGCCGCCGGGGAGGATGAAGCGGAAGACAAACGCTAAAAAAACACCGGCCTCAGCCGGTGTTTTTCCATTTAGTCTTGCTGCGTCGCCAACGGCGCGCGTTTTTTCTGATGGTTGACCTTGAACCAGTACCCCGCCAACAGCAACACCACCCAGACCAGGCCGGCGTACAGCGAGACGCGCGTGGTCGGGAAGTAACCGATCAGACCGATGATGAACACCAGGAACACGATCGCCACCACCGAGGTGAATACCCCACCGCGCAGTGGGAACGCCAGCTGTTTCACCTGCTCTTTGCTCAGGCTGCGGCGGAAGGCAATTTGCGAGAACAGGATCATGATCCACACCCACACGGTGGCGAAGGTCGCCAGGGAGGCGATCACCAGGAACACGCTCTCCGGCATGATGTAGTTGAGGTATACCGCCAGCAGCAGCGCCAACATCATCACCACTACCGTCACCCAAGGAATGCCGCGCTTCGACACCTTGCTGAACATCTTCGGCGCGTGGCCCTGTTCGGCCATGCCGTGCAGCATGCGGCCGACGCCGAACACGTCGCTGTTAATCGCCGACAGCGACGCGGTAATCACCACGAAGTTGAGGATGCCCGCCGCCACGGTGATGCCCATATGCTGGAAAGTCAGCACGAACGGGCTGCCGTTGGTACCCACCTGGTTCCACGGGTAGATAGACATAATGACGAACAGCGTGCCGACGTAGAACACCAGAATGCGCCACGGCACCGAGTTGATGGCTTTGGGTATCGATTTTTTCGGATCTTTGGCTTCGCCGGCGGTAATACCGATGATTTCAATGCCGCCGTAAGCGAACATCACCAGCTGCAGCGACAGGATCATGCCGATAAAGCCGTTGCTGAAGAAGCCGCCGTTCGACCACAGGTTATGAATACCGGTCGGTTGCCCGCCGTTGCCGATACCCCAGATGATGATGCCGATACCGGCCGCGATCATGATGATGATGGTGGCGACCTTGAAGAACGAGAACCAGAACTCCAACTCGCCGAACACCTTGACGCTCATCAGGTTGATGGCGCCGATGATCAACACCACGCTCAGCACCCAGATCCAGTGCGGCACTTCCGGGAACCAGACCCCCATATAGATGCCGAAAGCGGTCACGTCGGCGATGGCGACGATCAGGATTTCAAAGCAGTAAGTCCAGCCGGTGATGTAACCCGCCATCGGGCCGAGGTAGTCCTGCGCGTAGCGGGAAAATGAGCTGGCCTGCGGGTTGTTGACCGACATCTCCCCCAATGCGCGCATGATGATGAAGGCCACGATGCCGCCGATCAGGTAAGCCAGCAGCACGCTCGGGCCGGCCATTTTGATGGCGTCCGCCGAGCCGTAGAACAACCCGGTGCCGATGGCTGACCCCAACGCCATAAAGCGGATATGACGCGTGCTGAGGCCGCGTTTCAGCTTATTGTCGGGGACAGTGGTGGGTGACTGTTGTTGCATGAAAATGACCCATAGTTTTAAACGTAAAAAAGCCACGGACATGTCCGTGGCCCTAGATTAAGCCGGGGGATTATCAGTGCGCGGTCACTTGGGAACGCGTACACACCCGATCATAAATCGCGACCAGCGCCAGCATCAGCAGCGAAGGCGGCAACCATGCCAACCCCTGCTCCGCCAGCGGCAGGTGAGTGGTCCAGGCCGGCAGCAGCTGCTGGAAGCTGGACGCTTTCACCGCGTCAAGGATACCAAACAACAGGCTGACAAGCATCACCGGCGCGATGATGCGCGGCGCGCTGTGCCACCAACGCAGGGTGAAGCTCAGCACCACCAGCACGATGCACGGCGGGTAAATCGCGGTCAGCACCGGAATGGAGATCTGGATCAGGTGGCTCAGGCCGAGGTTGGACACCACCATCGAGAACAGGCCCAGGATAAACACCAGCGTCTTGTACGAGAACGGCAGATATTGCGCGAAGAACTCGGCGCAGGCGCAGGTCAGGCCTACCGCGGTCACCATGCAGGCGATGAAGATCAGCGCCGCCAGGAAGAAGCTGCCCAAACCGCCGAAGGTGTTCTGAACGTAAGCGTGCAGGATCACCGCGCCGTTGGTGGCGTCAGGCACCAGCGCGCCGCTGCCGGAGCCCAGCTTGAACAGGCTCAGGTAAACCAGCGTCAGGCCCACGCCGGCGATCAAACCGGCCAGAATGGTGTAACGAGTCAACAGACCGGCGTCTTTCACGCCGCGCGAACGCGCCGCGTTGACGATAACGATGCCGAACACCAGCGCGCCCAGCGTATCCATGGTCAGATAGCCGTTAACGAAGCCGGAGGAGAAAGGCACGCTCTGATAAGCCGTCGTCGCCGGAATCGGCGCACCGGCAGGCCACAGCAGCGCGGCGATGCCCAGTACGGCCAGCGCGACGATCTTCAGCGGCGCCAGCACATGGCCGACGGTATCGAGCAGGCGACCCGGATACAGAGAGATGCCGATCACCAGCGCGAAGTACACCAGGCTGTAGATGAACAGCGGCATGGCCCCGTCGCCGGTCAGCGGGGCGATGCCCACTTCGAAGGACACGGTGGCGGTGCGCGGCGTGGCGAACAGCGGGCCGACGGCCAGGTAGCAGACGGTCGCCAGCAGCAGGCCGGCGCCGCGGCCGATCGGCGAACTGAGGGCGTCGATGCCGCCGCCGACGCGCGCCAACGCGATGACGGTGATGACCGGCAGACCCACGGCGGTGATCAGGAAGCCCAGCGCTGCGGTCCAGACGTGTTCACCGGACTGCAAGCCGACCATCGGCGGGAAGATGATGTTCCCGGCCCCAACGAATAAGGCAAAGGTCATGAAACCCAGTGCCAGGATATCTTTTGACGTTAAACGATGACTCATACGATGTCGTGTTGCCTGTTCAAATGAAAAAAATGGTCCGATAGCGTGGTGGCGTAACGCCCCACCCGGTTGCCGGCATGCCCTAACGTTGCAGCGCCAAATAAGCACCCTAAACGCAGTCGATCCGGCGTTTATGTCCCTATTCGAAAGTGGCCGCTCATGAAGATGGGCAAAATTTTAGGAGTTATAAAAATGGAGGTTTAATCCGACAACGAGGGCTAAGGTAAACGTTTATAGCGCTTCAAGGCAAGACGCACGGCGAAAAGCAGAGCTATCGACCATATAAACTTTAGCCACCAGTCGATCATATTGGCTATCAATAAATATACACTACATGATTTGTATCATTTTTGAACAGCAGATTCACGAAACGTGAAGCATATATCACTTTACCGCGCGAAAACGCCAATATAAGCCCGATTTTCGCGTGGCACGAGCTTCGTTTGGCCGTGAAAAAAGGCGAAAATTACGTCGCATTTTGTCGGTTATTTCATCATGGCCGGCGCGAGCGGTGGCAACCCAAGCGCCTGACGGGTCTTCTGCAGGGCGCCCGGCGGCAGCGGCAGATAGCCGTCGTGATTGACCAGGCTCTGCCCGGCAGTCGACAGCACGCGGTCGAGGAACGCGGCGGTCAGCGGCTCCAGCGGTTGATTAGGGGCTTTGTTGATGTAGATATACAGATAGCGCGACAGCGGGTAGCGATCGTTGCGCACGTTGGCGGCGGTAGGGGCAACATAGTCCTCTCCCGACTCCGCCAACGGCAGCAGCCGCACGCCGCTGGCGCGAAAACCGATGCTGGCGTAGCCGATGCCGTTGAGCGAACCGGCCACCGCCTGCACCACCGAGGCTGAACCGGGCAGCTCATTGACGCGCGGCATAAAATCGCCGCCGCACAGCGCACGCAGTTTGAAATAGCCGTAGGTGCCGGACGCCGAGTTGCGGCCGAAACGCTGCAGCGAACGCGTCGCCCAGTCGCCACTCAGCCCCAGCTCGCCCCAGCGCGTCAGCGGTTTGCTTTCGCCGCAGCGCCGGGTGGCGGAGAAAATGCGATCGAGCTGCTGCAGATTGAGGCCGCGCAGCGGGTTGTCCTGATGCACCAATACCACCAGCGCATCCACCGCTACCGGCACCGCCAGCGGCGCATAGCCGTAACGGTGTTCGAACGCCGAAACCTCGGCGGCCTTCATCGGCCGGCTCATCGGGCCCAGCTGCGCGGCGCCCGCCGCCAACGCGGTCGGCGCGGTCGACGATCCGGCGGCCTGGATCTGCAGGTTAACGTTGGGATAATGCTGGCTGAAATCCTGCGCCCATAGCGCCATCAGATTCGCCAGGGTGTCGGAACCGACGCTGGACAGGTTGCCCGCCAGCATGCCGTCGGGCTGCGCCAGCGCGCCGCGCCCGGCCAGCAGCGCCAGGCAAAGCAACAGCCCTCGGGTTATTCGGGTCATACCGGTGTCTCGCGTTAATTTTTCACCGCATTCTCTGATAAAGCGGCGGGAACAATCAACCGATTGGGTAAGGTAAAGATAAAGCGGGTGCCGATCCCCGGTTCGCTGAGGATCTCCAGCCGCGCATCGTGATGGCTGAGCGCGTGTTTGACAATCGCCAGCCCCAGCCCGCTGCCGCCGGTCTGGCGCGAACGGGCCTTGTCGACGCGGTAAAAACGCTCGGTCAGGCGCGGCAGGTGCTCGGCGGCGATGCCCGGCCCGTTGTCGCTGACCTGGAACTGCGCGCCGTGCGCCGTCTGCTGCCAGCTCACTTCGATGTGGGTACCCTTCGGCGTGTGGTTGACCGCGTTGTACACCAGGTTAGACACCGCGCTGCGCAACTGATCTTCATTACCGAACACGTTGAGCTGCTCGTTAACCCGGAAGGTGATCTCGTGATTGCCGCCGCTCAGCGACTGCGCCTCGCGCTGCAACACCCGCAGCATCAGCGGGATATCCACGCGCTCGTTCATGTCGACATTGGGTGCCGCCTCGATGCGCGACAGTGTCAGCAACTGCTTGACCAGCCCGTCCATCCGGCGGGTCTGCTCTTGCATGGTGCCGAGCGCCTTGCTGCGCAGCGAACCATCCTGCTCTTCGTCACCCATCATCTCCAGGTAGCCCTGCAGCACCGTCAGCGGCGTGCGCAGCTCATGGCTGACGTTGGCGAAGAAGTTGCGCCGCGCGCCCTCCAGCTGGCGCATCTGGGTGACGTCGCGCGCCACCATCAGCAGTTGCCCTTCGGAATACGGCATCACGCGGAATTCGACGTAGTGTTCGTTGTTCAGCTGCAGCGTCAGCGGGCGTGAAAACTCCTGCTGTTGCAGATAGTGGCTGAATTCCGGATAGCGCAGCAGGTTGAGGATGTGCTGGCCGTTGTCTTCCGGCCAGCGGAAGCCGAGCAGATGCTGCGCCAGCCCGTTGCACCAGAAGATATTGCCCTCGACGGTGGTCATCACCACCGCGTCAGGCAACGATTCGGCCCCGCTGCGAAAGCGCTTGATCAGCAGCGCCAGCTCGCGCCGGCGGCGGCGATTGCGCTGCTGCATCTGATACAGGCCATAGAACAGCGGCTCCCAGCTCCAGCGGCCGGGCGGCGGCGTCATGCTGCGGTCAATCCACAGCCAATGGGAGAGTTTGAGCTGGTTGTAGAAATTCCACACCAGCGCAGCCAGCGCGGAGGCCAGCAGAAACCAGGGCAGATAACCGAAAATCAGCCCCAGCAGCAAGGCGGGCAAACAAAAAAGAGCCAGCTCCAGAGCCAGCCTCTTCCACGACAGACGTTCTAACACGGCATATTCTCCAGCGCAGCGCGATCAGTAGCGCGTTGAGAACCGGTAGCCGGTGCCCCGAACGGTTTGAACCATTTTATCATGCCCACTGGTTTCTAACGCTTTGCGGAGCCGACGGATATGCACGTCAACGGTACGGTCTTCCACATAAACGTTAGTGCCCCAGACGTGATTAAGCAACTGCTCACGGCTATAAACCCGCTCCGGGTGGGTCATAAAGAAGTGCAGCAGCTTGAACTCGGTCGGCCCCATGTCCAACGCCTGATCGTTCGCCATCACGCGGTGGGAGGACGGGTCCAGGCTCAGGCCTTGCATTTCAATCACTTCTTCCACCGCCATCGGTGAAATGCGGCGCATGACCGCCTTGATGCGCGCCACCAGCTCCTTGGGCGAGAACGGCTTGGTAATGTAATCATCCGCCCCCACTTCCAGGCCGCGCACGCGGTCTTCCTCTTCCCCGCGCGCGGTCAGCATCATGACCGGAATATCGCGGGTCAGCGCTTCGCGCTTCATATGTTTGATAAACTGAATGCCGGAACCGCCGGGCAACATCCAGTCAAGCAACACCAAATCAGGGAACGGCTCAGACAGACGCGTCACGGCGCTGTCATAATCCTCGGCTTCCAACGGTTGGTAACCATTTTGTTCCAACACAAAGCACACCATCTCACGGATCGGCGCTTCGTCTTCCACCACCAGTATGCGTCTTGCCATCGTCAATCCTGCCAATGTGTTAGCGACTTTTCGGGCGCCATTATGCGTCAGTTTTGTGACACTTTTATGAAAAAAACCGGCTGTTATAGGCAGTAAGCATAGCGATTATTTCCCGCAGTAAAGAAAAATCATCCGGTTGTCATCATCATTGCGCCGGGACAGCCGCCGCCGCGGCCTTTATAATCATCGCCATTATCTTTGCATCCGGGAGTGTCATGCGCCTGATCCACACCTCTGACTGGCACCTTGGCCAGTACTTTTTCACCAAAAGCCGCGCCGCCGAGCACCAGGCTTTTCTGAACTGGCTGATCGAACAGATCGAACAGCAACAGGTGGATGCGCTGATCGTCGCCGGGGATCTGTTCGATACCGGCTCACCACCCAGCTATGCCCGCGAGCTGTACAACCGCTTCGTGGTGGAACTACAGCGCACCGGCTGCCAGTTGGTCGTGTTGGGCGGCAACCACGATTCGGTGGCGACGCTGAACGAATCGCGGGAACTGCTCTCCTGCCTGAACACCACGGTGATCGCGAGCGCGCAAGGCGCGGCCGAACAGCAGATCGTGGTGCTTAACCAGCGCGACGGCCAGCCGGGCGCGGTGCTGTGCGCCATCCCGTTCCTACGGCCGCGCGATCTGCTTACCAGCCGCGCCGGCGAATCCGGCGCGCAGAAACAGCAGGCGCTGCAGGAAGCCATCGCCGAACATTATCAGACGCTGTATCAGGCGGCCTGCGAGCGCCGCGACCAGCTGGGCTTGCCGCTGCCGATCGTCGCCACTGGCCACCTGACCACCGTCGGCGTCACCACCTCCGACTCGGTGCGCGACATCTATATCGGCACTCTGGACGCCTTCCCGGCGCAGGCCTTCCCGCCCGCCGATTACATCGCGCTCGGCCACATTCACCGCGCGCAGAACGTCGCCAAGTCAGAGCATATTCGCTATAGCGGCTCACCGATCCCGCTCAGCTTCGATGAGCTGGGCAAAGCCAAAAGCGTCTTCCTGGTCGATTTCGCCGACGGAGCCCTCCAGCAGGTAGATGCGTTAACGATCCCGCAGTTCCAGCCCATGCAGCTGATCAAAGGGGATCTGGCCGAGATCGAACGGCAACTGCAGCAATTTGCCGACTATGCCGGCGAGCTGCCGGTGTGGCTGGATATCGAAGTGGCGACGCAGGACTACCTCAGCGATATTCAGCGCCGCATCCAACTGATGGCGGATGAGCTGCCGGTGGAAGTGGTGCTGTTGCGGCGCAGCAAAGAGCAGCGCCGCCAGGCAATCGCGCAGCAGGATAAGGAAACGCTGAACGAACTGAGCGTCAACGAGGTGTTCGAACGGCGCCTGGCGCAGGAGGCCGACATGCCCGAAGCACGCCAACGGCGGATGCACCAACTGTTCCGCCAGGTGGTCGATGCGGTGCAGCACAATCCTGAGGAGACCAACCCATGAAGATCCTCAGCCTGCGGTTAAAAAACCTCAACTCGCTGCAGGGCGAATGGAAAATTGACTTCACCGCCGAGCCGTTCGCCAGCAACGGCCTGTTCGCCATTACCGGCCCGACCGGCGCGGGCAAAACCACCCTGCTGGACGCCATTTGCCTGGCGCTGTACCACCAGACGCCGCGCCTCAACGTCACGCCGAGCCAGAATGAACTGATGACCCGCCACACCGCCGAATCGCTGGCGGAGGTCGAATTCGAGGTCAAGGGCGTCGGCTATCGCGCCTTCTGGAGCCAGCGCCGCGCCAAGAATGCGCCGGACGGCAATCTGCAGGCGCCGAAGGTCGAATTGGCGCGCCGCGAGGACGGCAAGATCCTGGCGGACAAGGTGCGCGACAAGCTGGAGCTTACCGCAACCATCACCGGGCTGGACTTTGGCCGCTTCACCAAATCGATGATGCTGTCTCAGGGGCAGTTCGCCGCCTTCCTCAATGCCGATGCCAACGATCGCGCCGAACTGCTGGAAGAGCTGACCGGCACCGAAATCTACGGGCGACTGTCCGAACAGGTGTTCGAGTCGCACAAGCAGGCCAAAACCGACCTGGATGCGTTGCATCAACGCGCCAGCGGCATCGAACTGCTGAACGACGAGCAGCGCCAGTCTCTGACCGAACAGCTGACGGCGCTGAGCGCGCAGGAAATCGCCCTCGGCGAGCAAACCCAGCGACAGCAACAGGCGCTGAGCTGGCTGCAGCAATGGCAACGCCTCCGGCAACAGCAAGGCGAGGGTCAACGGCGGCTGGAAACCGCCCAGCGCGAGCAGGCGGAGGCCGCCCCGCAGCTGCAGCAGTTGGCGCTCAGCGAACCGGCCGAGAAATTGCGGCCGCTGCGCGGCGAACGCGATCGCTGCCGCGCCGAGCTGCAGACGATACAACAGCAGGCAGCCCAGCTGACGCAGCAACAGGAACAGCACTCGGCGCAGCTGGCGCCGCTGCAGCAGGCGGTGGAAAAAGCCCGCCTGGCGCAGCAAACCCATGCCGAGTATATGCAGCAGCAGCAACAGCTGATCGATGAGCAAGTCGCTCCGCTCGACCACCAAATAGCCCAACTGCAGTCGACACAGGCCGAGCGACGACAGGCCGCCGATGCCACCACGCAGCAGTGCGCCCAGCAGCAAACTACGCTGGAGCAGCTCACCGCTCAGCGCAGCCAGCTGACGGCACAGGGCGCACTACATCAGCAGCAGTTGAACGCGCTGAACGAAGCGCTGGCCGTTCAACAACAGCAGCAACAGGCGCTGGAGGCGCAAACGCCGTTGGCCCCGCTGCGCCAACGCCTGAGCGCCCTGGCGGATCTGCGCCCAACACGCCAGCAGCTGTTTACTCTGGCGTCCCTTAACCGTCAGACCCGCGAGCGTCTGGCTAGGCAACAGGCGGAGCACGCCGAGCGGCAAACGCAGCTCGCCGGGCTGCAACAGCAGTTGGAGAGCGCGCGTCAGCAATTCAAACAGCACAAGGCGCAGCTGCAGGAAGTGGAGCAGATCCACGAACTGGAAAAACGCATCGTCAGTCTGGAAGCGGAGCGCGCCCTGCTGCAAAGTGGTGCCCCCTGCCCACTGTGCGGTTCCACCAGCCATCCAGCAGTAGAGCAGTATCAGGCTGTACAGCCTTCGGCCACGGAACAGCGTTTGGTTGAGATGCGTACTCTCACCGAGAAACTGCAAACCCAGGGCACCGAGTTGCGCACCCGCTGCGAAGGCCTGCAGGAACAGCAACAACGCCAGCAGCAAACCATCGCGCAGGATGAACAGCAGTTGGCTGCCCAACAGCAGCAGTGGCAGCAGCTCAGCGCACCGCTGGCGTTCGACTTTACGCTGGCGGAGAGCGAGCGACTCAGCGCCTGGCTGAGCGGTTGCGACGATGAAGAGCGGCGCGGGCAGCACGCGCTGCAGCAGCATGAACAGGCGGCGCAGGCAGTACAACAGGCAAAAGACGCGCTCGCCGCTCTGCAAACGCAGCAGCAGCAGGCGCAGCAACAGCTGGCGCTGCTCGAAGAGCGCTTTACGCTGCTGCAGAAAACCTATGCCGACAGCCTGCAACAGCAGCAAGACCTGCAACAACGCTGGCAGGAAGGCGAGAAAACTCTCGCAGAGCGGCGCGCGCAGCGGCTGGCGCTGTTCGGCGAACAGCGGGTCGCCGAGGTGCGGGAACAGCTGCGCGCCAAACAAACCGCCTGTGAACAGGCCAGCTTACAGGCCGCCGAGCAGTGGCAAAAGGCGCAGGAACTGCGCGAGCGCCTGACCGGCCAGCAGGCCGGGTTACAACAACAGCACACCCAGATGCAGGAGCGGCTGCAGCAGGCGCAGCAGCAGTGGCAGCAGGCGCTGGCCGACAGCGAATTCGCTGATGAAACCGCCTTCACCGCCGCGCTGCTGGACGACACACTGCGCCGCGAATTGCAGCAGCGTAGAGAGCAACTGCAACAGCGGCAGGTAGAGGCCGCGGCCCTGCTGACGCAGGCGACGCAAACGCTGGAGCAGCATCGGCTGAGCCGCCCTGAGGGGGTGGATGAAGCCAACACGGATCTCGACGCGCTCACCCAATCGCTGGCCGAGTTGGCACAGCAGTTGAAAACGTTGCAGCTGCGCCAGGGTGAACTGCGCAACCAATTGGAAAGCGACGCCGCCCGTCGCCTTAATCAGCAGGCACTGTTCGAGCAGATCGCCCGCAGTCAGCAAGACTACGACGACTGGAGCTACCTCAACCAGCTGATCGGCTCGAAAGAAGGCGACAAGTTCCGCCGCTTCGCTCAGGGGTTAACGCTCGATCATCTGGTCTATCTGGCTAACCAGCAACTCGGCCGGCTGCATGGGCGCTACCTGCTTCAGCGCAAAACCAGCGATGCGCTGGAGCTGCAGGTGGTGGACACCTGGCAGGCGGACGCGCTGCGCGATACCCGCACCCTGTCCGGCGGTGAGAGCTTCCTGGTCAGCCTGGCGCTGGCGCTGGCGTTGTCCGATCTGGTCAGCCACAAAACCAGCATCGACTCGCTGTTCCTCGACGAAGGCTTCGGCACGCTAGACGCCGAAACCCTCGATACCGCGCTGGACGCGCTGGACAGCCTGAATGCCTCCGGCAAAACCATCGGCGTGATCAGCCACGTCGAGGCGATGAAAGAACGTATTCCGGTGCAGATCAAGGTGAAAAAGGTCAACGGGCTCGGCGTCAGCCGGCTGGAGGCGCATTTCAGGCTGGAATGATCCCGCGGCGCGCGGCGCAGAAGTGTGACCGCGGCGGCACTCCGCAGTGAAAAGCGTTGAGCCGCGGCGGGCACGGGTTATTATGCCAACATAATAGGATTGTTACTGTATCCCCTCCGCCGCTCAGGGCCGCAGGGAAGAAACATAAAATACAGGCAAAACCTGACACCCGGGATCGCTCCCGGGCGTCAGGTTTTTTCGTTTTCAGGATGCTGAAACACCGGGAAAAACCATGAAAATCGCTAAAATACTCAATAATAACGTGGTGATTACGCTGGACGACCGTCAGGAAGAGACGGTGGTGATGGGAAAAGGAATCGGCTTTAAAAAGAAGCCCGGCGATACGCTGGACGAAAGCCTGATCGAAAAGGTATTCACCCATAACGGCGGAGAAACCGCCGAGCGCTATAAAGAGCTGCTCGCCGAGATCCCATTAGCCTGCGTCACCACCGCCGACAAGATCATTACTCTCGCCCGCGAACGCCTGCCGGGCAAGTTGCATAACATCGTCTACATCACGCTGACCGATCACATCCACTTCGCCCTGCAGCGCCATGCGCAAGGGCTGGATATCAAAAATGCGTTGCTGTGGGAGATTAAAAAGCTCTATCCGGCCGAGTTCGCCGTCGGGCTGGAGGCGCTGGCCCTGATCGCCCAACGGCTGGACACCGCGTTGCCGGAGGACGAAGCCGGATTTATCGCCCTACACCTGGTCAACGCCCAGCTTAACGACGAGATGCACAACACGCTGCATATTACCCGCGTGATGCAAGAGATCCTCAACCTGGTCAAATACCATTTCCGCTTTGATTACAACGAGGAATCCCTGAGCTACCACCGTTTCGTCACCCATTTGAAATTCTTCGCCCAGCGCCTGCTGGGGAAAAACTACGTCGACAGCGACGACGACTCGCTCTATCAGGTGGTGAAAGAGAAGTACCGCGAGTCATTCGCCTGCGCCGGTAAGATCAACCGCCACATCGAAAAGCACTATCAGCATCAGCTCACCACGGAAGAGATGATGTTTCTGACCATTCATATCGAACGGGTGCGCAGCGAAAGCGAGGAAAAGCCGGCTTAACGGCGAGCGTCGGCTACCCGCACGCCGTACTGCGGAAACACCGCGTCGGCGGAGACCAGCGTCAGCCCTTCGGCCTGCACCTGTGCGATCAGCATGCGATCGAAAGGATCCTGATGATAGGGCGGCAACTGCCCGGCCTGTTGGCAGTGAAAGGCGTCCATCGGCAGCGACAGAAAATCTTCGGCCTCGATGATCGCAAAGATATCTTCCGGCAGCGCCAGTTTGCCCAGCGCCTGCTTGATCGAGATCTCCCAAATGCTGGCCGCGCTGACGTACACCGCATTGCCCGGATCGGCGATCTGCCTTTTGGCGTTCGCGCCCAAGCAGGCGTCATCGATCAGCCACCACAGCAACGCGTGGGTATCCAGCAACAGGCGCTTCATGCATCGCCCTCAAACAACGCCGCAATGGCCGCATCCTCGGCGTTGAAATCCGCCGGCACGGTGAACTTGCCCTTGGCGGCGCCAGGGCGGCGCGCTTCCCCCTTGATGGCGACCAGCTGTACGTACGGCTTCCCTGCTTTTGCAATAATCACGGTTTCTCCCTCCGCGGCTCTGTCCGCCAACTGGCTCAGATTGGATTTGGCTTCGTGCATATTGGCCTGAATCGGCATACGCGTCCTCCTTAGCTAAGTTAGCTAAATCATAAAACGCCGTCCAGTTTTTGTACAGGGAAGGGTTTAAAGCGCGAGCAGCCTCGCGCTTTGCTGCAACGTTTAGCGCTGCTGTTGCGGCCACAGCCAGGCCGCACCGCGTACGCCGCTGGAGTCGCCGTGAACCGCCTTGCGGATCGGCGTTTCACACTCGCCGCCAAATACCCAACTTTTCACCCGCTGCGGCACCGTGCGGTACAGGCGATCCACGTTGCTCATGCCGCCGCCGAGCACCACCACGTCCGGATCCAGCATGTTGATCACGTGCGCCAGCGATTTCGCCAACCGCATTTCGTAGCGAACGATCGCCTGCTCCGCCAGCGCATCGCCCCGCTCGCTCAGCGCCATGATCTCATGCCCTTGCAGCGCGTTGCCGCTCAGGCGCGCATAGTCGGTAGCGAAACCGGTGCCGGAAATAAAGGTTTCGATGCAGCCCGGCTTGCCGCAGTAACACGGCACGTCGCGAGCGTAACGCAGCTCATCGTCATCCTGCCACGGCAGCGGGTTGTGGCCCCACTCGCCGGCGATGCCATTGCCGCCAGAATGCGCCTGGCCGCTCAGCGCCACGCCGGCGCCGCAGCCGGTGCCGATAATGACCGCGAACACCGTTTTCGCGCCAGCGCCTGCGCCGTCGGTAGCTTCCGACACCGCCAGGCAGTTGGCGTCGTTGGCGATACGCACCTCGCACGCCAGCAGCGCCGACAGATCCTTGTCCAGCGGTTGGCCGTTGAGCCATACCGAGTTGGCGTTCTTCACCCGCCCGGTAAACGGCGACAGCGTGCCGGGAATGCCGATCCCGACCGATCCCAATTCGCCGGTATGATCTTCCGCCAGCTTCACCAGCCCGGCGATCGCCGCCAGGGTTTGCCCATAGTCATGGCGCGGCGTGGCGATGCGATGGCGAAACAGCTCCCGCCCGTCGTCCGCCAACGCAATCACTTCAATTTTCGTCCCACCCAAGTCGATGCCAATGCGCACGTATTTTTCTCCTCGATGCCACGTAGCGTTGCCACAGCCTAATGTAAGCGCGCAGATGAATCACCTGTTTCCCACCCTCCACCCCGCCCTTTCTCGGTGCGTAAAGCAACGCAATTCGGAGAGAATGGGGCGATTTTTCAGCGTCAATTCGTTATCATGCCGCCCTGCTTTTGACGAATCAGCGTGCCGAGCGCACGCCCAGCCAGGGATAACATTATGCTGTGGTTTAAGAATTTGATGGTTTACCGTTTGAGCCGCGAAGTGGCGTTAAACGCGGATGAAATGGAAAAACAACTCAGCGCGTTCGCCTTCACGCCGTGCGGCAGCCAGGACATGGCGAAGACTGGCTGGGTCTCCCCGATGGGCTCGCACAGCGATGCGCTGACGCACGCGGTCAACGGCCAGATCGTCATCTGCGCGCGCAAGGAAGAGAAAATCCTGCCGTCGCCGGTCATCAAGCAAGAGCTGCAGGCCAAGATTGAGCGCCTGGAGGCGGAACAACACCGCAAACTGAAGAAAACCGAGAAAGACGCGCTGAAGGACGAAGTGCTGCACAGCCTGCTGCCGCGCGCGTTCAGCCGCTTCAACCAGACCTTCATGTGGATCGACACCGTCAACGATCTGATCATGGTCGATGCCGCCAGTGCCAAACGCGCCGAAGATACGCTGGCGCTGCTGCGCAAGAGCCTCGGCTCGCTGCCGGTGGTGCCGCTGACGATGGAAAGCCCGATCGAACTGACGCTGACCGAATGGGTGCGTTCCGGCGAGATGCCGGCCGGCTTCGCCATTCAGGATGAAGCGGAATTGAAAGCGATTCTGGAAGAAGGCGGCGTGATCCGCTGCAAGAAACAGAATCTGATCAGTGACGAAATCGCGGTGCATATCGAAGCCGGCAAGCTGGTGACCAAGCTGGCGGTGGATTGGCAGGAGCGCATTCAGCTGATGCTGTCGGACGACGGCTCGCTCAAGCGCCTGAAGTTCGCCGACACGCTGCGCGAGCAGAACGACGACATCGATCGCGACGACTTCGCCCAGCGCTTTGACGCCGACTTTATCCTGATGACCAGCGAGCTGGCGGCGTTGATCAAAAACACCATCGAAGCGCTCGGCGGCGAAGCCCAGCGTTAATCCCGCCGCAGAAACGACCAGGGCCCAGCCTTCGCTGAGCCCTGCGTTCCCCTAACGAGCAACGTTTATTTGCTCAGATAGCGGCACAGATAGGCGGTCGCGTCGGCCACCTGCAGGTTGAACTCGCTGTGCCCCGGCACGAAGAACTTCTCACCCGGCGTAAACACCTGCCAGTCCGGCGCCCCTGGCAGCAGCACTTTCAGCGCCCCGGTGATCACCGTCATTTCTTCCGGTTGCGCGGTGGAGAAGGTGTATTCGCCCTCTTCCATCACGCCCACGCTGGTAAGACCGATGCTGCTACTGTCAAAACCGATAGACTTCACTTTTCCGGCAAAATACTCATTCACTTTCAGCATAGACTGGCACCCGCGTAATCATCTTGATGGAAAATCCATATTGGGGGATTGCGGTTGATCTGTCACTGGTTTTTCGCGCGAAATGCGATCGCGGCGCAGAGTAAAACGCTGCCGGGCTTCTCACCGGCAGTCAGGGCTGCTGAAGCCCAGGGAGATCCAGGGGCGCAAAGCGCCTGAGACCGCGTCGAGCGGTAACTTTTCGCTATTTGAATCAGTCGACTAACTCTGCAGCCAGCTTGGCGACCAGTACGTTCGACAACAACACTGGCACCGACAGACGCGCCTGCAAAAAGGCGCGGTGACGCTGGTGATAACCGATGCAGTCTAGCACCACCACCTCCGCCCCCTGCCGCAGCAGTGCGCAAGCCGCCTGCTGCAGCGCGGCATCATCTGCCAGATAGGGGCTGGCGACGGCATAGCTCGGCGGCGTCGCCAGCTGCCGCCATTTACGCGCCTGCTGCTCAACCTGTTCCGCCATCGGCACCACGATGCCGACGCGGTGTGCGCCGACGATCGCGGAGATCAACGGCGGAATAATACGATCCGGCTCCAGCAACAGCGCCTGTTCCGCCTGCAATTCGCCGAATTCGCCGGTGCACAGCAGCAGGATCACCTGGCACCCCGCCGCCTCCAACTCGCGGATCTTCTGCTGCAACCCGCTTTCAACGCGAGCGGCACAGAGCGTCACCTGCGTGCCGTCCAACAGGCGCGACACCAGCAGCTTATCGCCCTGTTGCGGCGCATAACGCTCGGCGATCTGCCCGGCATCCAGGCCGTCCAGCAAACCGACGTGCCTCACCCGCTCCGCCGGCAGATAAGCAGACAGCAGCGGCATGATATCGCTGCGCGGCGCCTGACCGAGGGTCAGCGTGGCGAATGAAGCCGTCATGGGTCTATCTCCTTTTTTGCAGGTGGCTCAGACTGCCGTACAGCGCCAGCAGCTGGCCGAATTCGGCAGCATCGTAGAACCGGCAAGTGCCGCGGCCAAATTCTTTGGCGACCTCCACCGCGAATTTGACCACCAGCGCGATGTCCGTTTCGTGGCTGGCGCCGGTGCCGCAGCCCGGCACCACCGATTCGCTGCAAATCGCCACGCCGACCACCGGCGCCGCAGTAGCGGTCGAGGGCTGCAGGATGCTGTTGAGGTGATGCACACCGTTGCCATAAGGGGTGATATCCTGCGTGGTGATCGGGAAGGTCACCGCCGGGCGGCCGCTGGTCATCTCCATGATGCGCAGCAGATCTTCCGCCACCCGCAGGATGTAGCCCTCTTTCACCGTCGGCGACAGCGCATAGCCTTTGTGGTTGATGATGCGATTGCCCTTGGTGGTATCGATCGACAGGATGGCGTCAGCCTCCGGCACCACTTCATTATCGTTCATCGTCACGTCATCGATCGGCGAATCCATAAAATCGACCGGATCGTGCGGCCGGGTCGGCGCGTTCGGGCAAATATGAGTGGTGACGATCACATCGCCCGGCAGCGTGTCGCCCTTACGCTGCATCTCTGCCAGCTTCAGCGCGGCGGCAATGGCGGCGATCGCGCCGTCGCCGTCAGACACCAGCCCGATACGCGTCGGCCGCGCGCCGATGCCGCCCAGGCGGCCGATAATGCCCAGCGTCGGCGCCGCACCGCCAGCGAATTGGCCTGCGCTACCGGGGATCTCGATGCGCACGAAATCGGTACCGCCCTTCGGCCCGTCGGCGCGCAAGGTGCTGGCCCGGATCGCCGGGTAAGGCGCAAACAGATCGACGACGTCCTGGCCGCTGACGAATGCGCTATCAATCAATTCAAAAACCTGCAGCGTTTGTTGCAAACTCATGGTCGTTTTACCTCACCAATGTCATCGGCAGGGGCTATTTGCCCTTGCTGGAAAAAATCGAGCTGAAGAAGTTGTAGAGCGCGTCGCCGGCGATAAACCCGGCCGCCATGATCTCCATCGGTGTGCGGCCACGATCGCCCCAACGGCGCAGGATCGCCACGCGCAGCGCGATACCCACCAGCACCGCCCACCCGGCCAAGGCGTTATTGATCAGCAGACCGGTCGCCAGCAACACGCCGAGCTGGCGCTTAGGGCCGCCGATCAGCTGTACCACGGCGCCGGGGATCGCCCAGATCAAAAGGCTCCAGGCGATGCCCGGCTGCGCACCGGCCTCGATGGTCTTCGCGTAAACGCGCGCGACCGGCGGGATCAGGTCCTGCAGGAAATAGCTGTGATAAGAGAGGTAAACCACCGGAATGGCGATGAGGAAGGCAATCAGCGCCGCAAACAGCTGAATGCGGCGCCCCAGCAGCTCCTGCCGCAGATCCTCGCCGTAGCCACGCAGGATGAAGCCGGCTTTCAAATCAAAGCCCATGTCGGCGAAGGCCGGCCCGGTGGCGGCGGTAAAACCGGTCAGGATGCACAACGCCAGCGGTGGGAAACCGATCAGGATACCGACGATCAGGGTGATCAACGCCACCGCGAACGCCGGAAACCAGCCGGAGTGCATGGCGGCGATACCGACGATCAGCTCATGAACGAAAGCGGCGAACGCCGCGTATATCACGAACAGCGCCAACATCGGCAGCGACATCTCGCTGAACAGCCCGCCGATCAGAGCCAAAAACGCGGCGATGGCGATGTAGCCGACCGCGCCCAGGCCGAGCGCTTTGCTTACCGCACTGTCCGGTTGGGTATAACCGGCGCTATCGGCGCGGCGGCTGCGGATCACCTGCGCAACCTGGATCAGCGCCACCAGGCCGGCGCCGACCATCACGCCGTGCGGAATAAAATGGGCATTGATATCGAAACCGGCCACCGGATCGGCGTAAGCCCGCAACAATAACCCGACGCCAAACATGCTCAGCGCCCAGATATTGCCGATAAAGGCGGTGCCGAAGGCCGCCATGGGGATCTTGAGCATTGATCCGGCGATACCTACCCCTACGCCCACCACCAAAAGCCAGGCCTGCTTGCCGCCGCGATCGCCGGCTTTAATCGCTTCCGCGGCGGCGACGCCGGGCGGCCAGGCATTGGCGGCGGGGAACACTTTGGTATCGAACAGGCGATAAAGCAGATAGGCGTCAAGCAACATCGCCGCCGCCACGCCGCAGAACATCGGTAAAATAAGCTGCGGTTGCCCCATCACGTAAGGCACCGCAATCGGCATCAGCAGACAATTGGCCGCGCCGAAGGTGGCAGAGGAGATCACCGTCTGCGCCAGGTTCTGAGTGTGCACCGAGCGGTAGCGTTGGAACATTTTCAGCGGAATGCGTGCCAACAGCATGGCAATCAGCGCACCGATGATCGAGGTGTTGGGCGTCACGCCCAGCGTGGTGATCAGCTGAACGCCGATGATCGCCCCCACCACCGAAAGTAGCGCCATGACCAACAGCGTGCCGGCCTCTTTTAGCGGATTATTTGATTTCATGCTTGGTTTCCCTGAATATTTCCTGCTGCGTGGCGGAAATAACGCCAAACGATAGCTCGCCGCGGCAGTTCCATTATTTGGAACTACCGGTGTCACAACGTGATTATTTTCTTATTCAGCCTGTCTATTTCTTACCAATAAAATACGGTGAAATATAATTAATGAGTTCCCTGGTGTCGGCGCTCGTTAATTATGATGCAACACGATAGCTCAGGCGCGTTATTTGATCTGCTGCCAATAATCATCGCCATATTTTTCCGCCAGTTGGCGGCTGACTGCGGTTAATTCGGCCAAGACTTCCGGTACAAACGGCTGCTCCTCGCCCTGCGAGGGGAAGGACAGGCACAACCCCACCGTCTCGCTGCCGTGCTTGTTCACCAGCGCGGTCGCCAGCGAACTGATGCTGTTCAAGGTTTCATTGCGCGCCAGCGACCATCCCTGACGCCTCACCTGCTGCAACGTCTGCAACAGCGCATCCAACGTTTGCGGCGCATTGGGCGAAGTCGCCCGGTAACCGCCGGCGTAACGCGCCCGAACCTGCTCGTCGCTTTCACGCGCCAGTATCGCCCGGCCGACCGAGGTTTCCGCCGCCGGCGAACGGTAACCCGCCGGGGTGACCACCTGCAAAAAGTGGCGGCCGGGAAACATGCGCATCACCATGATCTCCTGCCCTTCCAATATCGAAAGGTAGCCGGTACACGCTGTCTGGCGGCACAGCTGCGCCATACTGGCCGCCAGGTTGTCCACCAGCGGCATCGACAGATAGTGGCTGGATGCCGCCAGCAACAGCGCGCCGATGTGATAACGCCGGCTATCGGGATCGCGCTCCAGCATGCCCTGATTTTCCATGGTCTGCAGCAGGCGCGATACCGTGCTTTTCGGCAGCGCCAATTGCTCAACCACGTCGCTGAATGCAATACCCGGTTGGCCATGCATCACACGTTGTTGAGAAAAGAGTTTTAATACCGCAGCGGCATTTTCCAGCGTTGTCATGATCCGCCTTGTTCCACTATATGGAACTCAGTTCCTGTTTTATAATTAAAAACTAAAACCCGAACTCCGCAGCGTCAAGCTGTTTATTTTTTGTCAGCCGCAAAATAAAAGGCATTCGTGCTTTTCAAATGAAAATATTGCGTAGAACGCCGACTTATCCGCGTCGAATAAAATAACGATACGCTCTGAAAATAATGAACAGCAGGACAAGCTGCTGAAAAATGATTTTCTCAGGAGGAGATATTGCCGCGGCTCAGAAACCCGCGCCGCGCAAACTGAAATCGATCGGCAACGTCAATTCCACCGTGCCGTTGACGTAGGCGTCCGCCGGCGGCGTGGGCAGCGGCGAAGCGCGTTTGACCAGCGCCTGGATTTCGCGATCCAGCGACGGCAACCCGGCGCTGCTGACCAGCGTCACCGCCAGCACATGGCCCTGCCTGTCCAACGTGAAACGCACCTGCCCGACGCCCTGGCGCTTTAGCCGCAATGCGTCTTTGGGGTAACGTTTAAAACGATTCAGGCGGCCGCTGATGCGGCTGCGCCAGTTGTCCACTCCCGCCTGAGCATAGGGCGTCAGGCGAGTTTGCGGCGCGGCCGTTTTATCCGCCCGGCCCGGCGGTGGCGCACCGACGCTTTGCTCCTGAACCTTCGGCGGCGCGATCGTTTTCTCCTGCGGCGGTGTGAGCGGCAGGGGGGAGTCTTCACCGGCTTGGGCGGTTTTTTCTGCTTCGGCGGTACGGCGATGTTCGGCCGCACGGCTTCAGGCACCTTCACCGTCGGCAAGGGTTCCGGCGGCGCCGGCGGTTCAACCTGAGGCGGCGGCGTCCTTTGCCCCGGCGGTTGTTTTACCTCGGCCGGGGCCTGCGGTGCGGCGGCCATCACCACCATGACCGCCGGCGGCGGCACCCACGCCGGCGCGGCCTTGTCTCGCCAGGGCCAGAACAGCGCCACGACCAGCAGGTGCAATGCCAGCACCAGCACCAGGCAACGGCGCCAGGGCATGACGGCACCGGGTGCGGCGAAAGGCAGCGGCGAAACCGACATGCTCACTCTTCCGTCAAGGCCAGATGAAGGCGATCGGTCAGCGGTTTGAACAGGTAGTTCATCATCGAACGCTCGCCGGTGCGAATGAAGCCTTCGACCGGCATCCCCGGGCGGATTTCCAACCCGTTCAAACGTTGCAACCCTTCTTCGCTGACCTTGACGCGCACGCTGTAATAGGGCGCGCCGCTTTTCTCGTCGGTCAGGCGATCGGCCCCGACCAGCGTCACCTCGCCCTCGACGCGCGGCGTGGTGCTTTGGTTGAACGCCGAGAACAACAGTTCGACCGGCAGCCCTACCTGCACCTTGTCGATCAGTTCGACCGGGATACGCGCCTCCACCTGCAGCCCCCGATCGCTGGGCACGATCTCCATCAGTTGCTGACCGGCGCCGATCACGCCACCTTCGGTGAACACGCTCAGCCCCACCACGGTGCCCGCCACCGGCGCTTTCACCTGCGTATGACCCAGATCGGCCTCCGCCTTGGCCAGGCGGTTATCCAGTTCGTCCAGCTTCATCCGCACCTCGGCCAGCTGGCTACTGACCTCTTTCTGATACTCTTCCCGCCGCTGGATCGCCCGCAGCTTCAGCTCCAGTATTTGGCGGCCCAGGCGGCCGATATTGCCGGTGTCCTCGGACGCCTGGCCATCAATCTGCGCATACTGCCCTTCCAGATCCAGCAGCCGATTGCGCGCCACATACCCCTGCGCAGCCAGCTTGCGCATACCGCTCAGTTGCTCCTGCAACATGGCCTTTTGCCGTTGCTTGCTGGCGTAAGACTGACGGATCCCTTCCAGCATCGCCTGCGATCCGGCAATGCTCTCCGCGATCGCCGCCAGCTCACTCTGCAGCGCCGCTCGGCGGCTGGTGAACAGCTGCTGCTGCAGCAGCATCAACGACATCACCTCTGGCTCCTCCCGCCGCGCCTGCAGCAATGCCGGGAAAGCGATCGCCTGCAGGCCGTCGCGTTCGGCCTGCAGCCGCGCCCGCTGCGCGGCGTTGCTCAACTGCTGGCTGCGCAGCGCATCGCGCTGGGTGCGGCTGTCGACGGTATCCATCAGCAACAGCACCTGCCCGGCGCGAACCCGGTCGCCTTCATGCACTTGAATTTGCGACACTACGCCGCCGCTCAGGTGCTGCACCGCCTTACGGTTGCCGGCCACCACCACGCTGCCGGAAACCGGCACGCCTTTGTCCAGCGGCGCCAACAGCCCCCACAGCAGGAAGCCGCCAAACCCCAACAGCACCAGCCAGCCGCCGAGCCGCAGATGGCGCCCTTCGTCGAACTGTCGGGAAAGGGCGTCGATATCGCCGGGGATCACACTCTGATTGCTCATACTTTTCGTTCACCGCTGGCCGTTTTGGCAAAGTTGGCGTAGTTGACGTTGAAGCCGCCGCTGCTGCGGCCGACGTTGGCCGGTACGGCTGCAGGCGCAAAACCAGGCAGTTTCTTCAGGATGGCGTCGCTGGGGCCGAAGTGCTGCACCTGGCCGGCGGCCAGCACCAGCAATTTGTCGGTGGTCGCCAGGATCGCCGGTTTGTGGGTCACCAACACGATGGTGGTGCCGCGCGTCTTCAGCGCTTCGATCGCCCGCTGCAGCGCCTCTTCCCCTTCACGATCGAGGTTGGCATTCGGTTCGTCCAACACCACCAACGCCGGAGAGTCATACAGCGCGCGCGCCAGCGCCACCCGCTGACGCTGGCCGCCGGACAGGCCGCTGCCGCCCTCGCCCAGCTCGGTTTCATACCCTTTGGGCAAATGCAGGATCAATTGGTGCACGCCGGCCAGCGCGGCGGCGGCCACCACCTTCTCGGCGTCAACCTGGCCAAAGCGGGCGATGTTTTCCGTTAGGGTACCGGCGAACAGCTGGATATCCTGCGGCAAGTAGCCGATATGCGGCCCCAGCTGCTGTTTATCCCACTGCCGGATATCCGCGCCGTCCAGCCGCACGTCGCCGCTGAGCGGCGTCAGCGCGCCGACCAGTTGGCGCATCAGCAACGTTTTGCCGGAGCCGGATGCGCCAATGACGCCCAGCACCTCGCCGGCCTCCAGACGAAAACTGACGCCGTGCAATACCGGTGCACTCCCGCCGGGCGCGCTGGCGGCCAGCTGATTCACGGTCAATGTCCCGTTGGGCGCCGGCAGCGGCAGGCTCGCCGCCCGCGGCGGATTAGCGGCCAACATCACCTCCAGCCGCTGCAGGGACTGGCGCGCCGACGACCACTGCTTCCAGGCGCCGATCAGCTGATCGATCGGCCCCAGCACCCTGCCTATCAGGATCGATCCGGCGATCATCATGCCCGGCGTAATATCGCCGTTCACCGCCAGCAGCGCGCCGCAGCCCAACATCAGCGACTGCAATGCCAGCCGCACGGTTTTCGACCAGGCGGTGACGGCGGCGATTTTCTCGCTGGCGCGGTTCTGCAACAGCAGGAACTGCTGATGCTGCCGCAGCCAGCGCAGGCGCAAGTCGGTCAGCATCCCCATGGCGGCGATAGCTTCGGCATTACGCAGGTTGCCGTTGGCCTGCTGCGTGGCGCTCAGCGCGACCCGGCCGGCCTCCGCGAGCGGCGCCTGCGACACCCGCTGGTTGAGCCAGGCCAGCAGCACCAGCACGATCACTCCGGCGCTGGCCAACGCGCCAAGCCAGGGGTGGAGCAGAAACACCACCAGCAGATAAACCGGGAACCAGGGGGCATCGAAAAAGGCGAACAGCGCATTGCCGGTGGCAAATTGGCGCAGGTTGGTCAGATCGTTCAGCGCCTGCCCTGCCAGCGGGTTGCCGGTTTTCAGATTGGTTTCGAAGGCGGCGTCGTAGACTCGCTGATTGAGGCGCATATCCATCTGGGCGCCGAGGCGGATCACCACCTGGCTGCGCACCCACTCCAGCAGCCCCATAAACAGGTAAAGGCCGACCACCATCAGGGTCAGCATCGCCAGCGTCATGCGGTTGCCCGACGGCAACACGCGATCGTAGACCTGCAGCATGTACAGCGCCGGTGCCAGCATCAACAGGTTGATCACCGCGGTAAACAGCGCGATGCCCCAAAATCCGCGCCGGTATGCGGCCAGCACGCTCATCACTTCTCCGCGCCTGACGGCGTTTTTCATGGCGTTTTCCATCGGCTAAAAACGAGAAAATGCCCGCCGGGGCGCACGGCGCCGGCGGGCAAACAGCCGCAATCAGGCCGCCAGCAGTTCCGGGCTGTCGGCGTGCTGCACGCCCACCGCCGTCGCCGCCGCCACCTGATCGAAGGTGGAATTGACGCTCAGGCCGTAGTCGTCGAGGATGCCGTTCAGCGCGGTTTCCAGCGCGCCGGTATCGCCGGACATCAGGCCGTACACTACCTGGTGCACCACGCCATCGTGGCCCTGCGCCTGCAGGCTGCTGAGGTTCAGGCCGCCGAAGCTGACGTCAGGCACCTGGATGTTGTACGGCGTGGAGCCGCCGCCGTTCAGGCCGTCGCCGAACGACAGCGAATCCAGCTGGCCGTACAGGGTGTGCGCCGGGGCATTGAACAAGGTGTAGGTCAGGTTGCCGCCCGCCACGAACGAGGTAACGTTGTTGGCGGTGCTGGTCACGGCGTATTGGCTGCCGGACAGGCTGCCGCCATAGAAGCCGCCGCTGTTGGAGTCGGTGACGTTACCGTTGGTGTGGTTGATATCGCCAAATGACGACGCCCACTCGTTCAGATAGTTATGGATGCTGTAGCTGCCGAAGCTGCTGTCATAGTTGACTGAAAATGCCATTTCTCTATCTCCATTGATGAATGGCGCCCCTTGCGAGGCCGCCCTTGTGCTCAAGAATGAGCAACGCCCTTTTACTGCTTAAAAACGATATTCCACCCCGCCCTGCACGGTGCGGCCGCGCCCCAGCGTGTTGGCCAGCGTCTCGCCGTAGCTGACGACGTAGGCGCGGTTGGTCAGGTTCTCCACCGAGCCGCGCAGCGTCAGGCTGTCGGTCAGCTTGTAGCTGGCATACAGATCGAACAGGGTGTACTTCGGCCAGTCGGCCAGGTACGGGTAGTTGGACGGCACCGAACTGTCCTGATAGCCCGGCGCGAAGCGCACGGTCACCCCGGCGTCCAGCTTGCGATCGAAAGCGCGGCCGCCCAGCGTGACCGAGCCGCGATCGCCCGGCAGATAGGCTGCCGTGCCGAACTGCGAACCCCCGTCGCACGTGACGGCATCATTGGACGCGGCATCCGGTTCAACATAGAAGTTGCCGCGGCGCGATCCGTCGCCGTAGCGCAGACGCCCTCCCAACCAGGCCTTGTTCGAGCAGAACTCGTTTTTGCCGATCATGTGGGTATAGGTCAGGTCGGCGTAGAACACCCCGGCGTCATAGTTGAGCTGGTACTCCAGCCCGCGGAAGCGGGTTTTCGACAGGTTGTTGACGTAAGCAGCATTGCCGATGCTCGGCTGCACCAGCCCCGGTTTATTGCGGTCTATCGCCAGGTTGATGTAGTTATCCACTTTGGTATCGAAGTAGGCCACCTTCGCCACCAACCGATCGCCCTCAAACCACAGATCCGGCTGCTGCACGTTGAACCCGACTTCCCAGGCGCGCGAGCGCTCGGGCTGCAGGAACGGGTTGGGGTATTGCGTGGATGAACTGTGCGCGCTGCCGTTGGTCAGCGTTTCGGTGATCGCCGGCGGCCGCCAGGATTTGCCGTAGGTGGTATACAGCTCAAGCCACTCCACGCCGGGGCGTACCGCCACCGCCAGCGTTGGCGACAGCTTGCCCTGATCGCGATCCACGTCCCAATCTTCGCGGGTGGTGGTTGAACAGCCGGTCAGACGCAACGCTTTGCAAGGATTGTCAATCGTGTAGCGTTGCCCATCCTTGGCCAAATCTGGATAGCTCAGGCCGGTCTGGCCGCGCAGGCGATAGCGGTCGTAACGCAGCCCGCCCTCCAACGTCAGCCAGCCGTCGTAGTCGTAGGTCAGGTTGGCGAACAGGCTGGCGACCGAACGGTTGCCGGCCGGCGTCACCCCTTCCATGCCTTGGCGGGAAGAGTCGCTGGTTGCCTTGTCGTAATAAAACTCCAGCCCGTAGTTGGCGCGGAAGTCATGCCCCGGCGCCAGGCTGAAGCGCGAGGTATTTTGCGCCTGCGCGCCGTAGGTACGCAGGCGGGTACGCGTCGCGTAGCCGTTGTCCAGCAGCGAGCTGGTGCTGTAGGTGTCGCTGTCATCCTGAGTATCGACGTAATACAGCTTGGCCTGAAAATCGAGCCAGTCGACGTCTTCCGGCGCCAGGCTGTAATCAAACGCTGCGTTGCGCGCCATCACGTCGCTGTAACCGGTGCGCTTCCAGCCCAGTTCATAGGGCGGGCGGGTGCCCAGGTTGGTCAACGTGCCGGCGATCGGCGACGCGGTCTGGGTCTGCAAATAGCTCAGCTGCAGGCGTTGGTTGGCGGGCAGATTCCAGCCCACCTTGGCCAGCCGCGAGTGCATACGGTAATTTGTGTCGGGGATTTTGTTGTTCTTGATGCTCTCGGCGTAGCGATCGTAATTGCCGGTGTCGTTATTGATGCGAATGTTACCGATATCGCCCTTGTTGCCGGGCCAATAATCGCCGAGGTGGCGTTCGCTGGCAGCCAGCAGGATATCGCCGGTTTCGTTGCCCAATGCCAGTACGCCGCTGCCGATGAAGTGGGTGCCGTTATCGCCGGTGCTGGCGTGCAGCTTGCCGCCCAGCTCTTTGCCCGGCGCCAGGAAATCGCTCGCGCTGACGGTATTGAAGGTGGCAATGCCGCCGAGCGTGCCGGCGCTGCCCATGCCGCCGGTGGTGCCCTTGTCGATAGTCACGCCGGACAGCAGTTCGGAATCGATGTACATGGTGCCATTACGCTGACCATGGCCGCTCTTTTGAAAATTCTGCCGCATGCCGTCGATATTCATGTTCACCCGGCCATAGTCTTGTATGCCGCGGATGTTGACCGACAGCGCAGGATCTTGCTGGCTGACGCTGGAATAGGCTCCCGTAGTCTGCTCCAGAATATCGGCCGCGTGTCGCGCCGGGCGGTTGTCCATCTGTTCGCGGCTGATGACGCTGACCGAGCGCGGTTCGTCGTAAACCCAATCGTTGGCGTTGATGCCGCTGGCACCCAGCACCGTCAGGCTGTCCAACGCCAGCGCGCCACCGTCGCCGTTCGCCGTCGGCAGCCGACTCAATACGATTTGCCCCTGCGGCTGCAGGCGGAAAGCCACCGGATTGCCGCCGATCAAGCGCCGCAGGCCCTGTTCAACGCTCATGCTGCCGTTCAGCGCCGCCGCCTGCATGCCGTCGAGTTTCACCTCGTCAAAAAACACCTGCATGCCGGCCTGCTCGGCGAAGCGCAACATGGCACTCTGCAGCGGCTGCGCCGCAATGTTGAAATTCTTTTGCTGTGCGGCCTGCGCGCCGTTCGCCTCAGCCTGGACGGCAAGCGCCACAGCCGGCTGAGTCAACATCATCGCCGCCAGCGCGGCGCGTACCGCCATGGCCAATCGGCCGGCCGGCGTGGTTCCCTTGTGAATAAGCATGCGTGTGTGTTCCACCCGAAAGAATGTCAAACCAAGTGATAATGGAAATCAATCTCGTTTAAACATAAGGACGTTCCGGGAGGCAAAAACCCGTAAAGATTTTTTACAGAAAGTGAAAATAGCGGCGAAGCGGGCATCCCGGCCCGCCTTGGCCGCTCAGTAAAGCAGCGTGATGCCGGGGAGATTCAGCTGGCGGGCGGAGAGTTCCTGACGAATGGCACCGACGCCGTCGTCGAGTTTATTGAGCGCGAACACACCGCTCACCGTGCGCGTTCTTAGCGCGGGATTGACCGCCACGATGCGGGTCCCGCGATAGCGGTTGAGCTGCGCGAGCGCCTGCGTCAGCGGTTGGCGGTCGATCACCAGCCAGCCGCGTCGCCAAGCGTCATCACCGGCCGTTTGCCGCGTCAGCTGCAGCTGCCCGTTGCGGTAATGCGCCGCCTGGCGTTGCGCGACCACCAGCGAGCGCTCGCCGCGCTCAAGCGTCACCCGCACGCTGTGCTGATGCACGCTGACGTCGACGCCCTGTTCAGTGCGCGCCACGCTGAACTCGGTGCCCAGCGCCTGGGTGACGCCGTTTTTCGCCTCCACCCTGAACGGACGGCTTTCCGCCCCGCCCAACGGCGCGACGATAAAATAGGCGGCGCCGCTCAGCAGCCGCACCTTGCGCTCATCTGCGGAATACGCCAGCGCGATCGCGCTGCCGCTGTCCAGCGCCACCCGGCTGCCGTCCGGCAAAGCAACTTCGCGCACCTCACCGCGAACGGTTTGATAATCGGCCTGCAGGCCGATCCACAGATCCGGCCCGCGATAAACGCCGAATGAAACGGCGAGCGCCACCGCCGCTGCCACCGCCCAGCGGGGCCATCGATAGCGAGAGGGCGTTTTCAGCGCCGCCACCTGCGGTTGTAACGCCTGCCGCTGCTCAGGCGGCAGTTGCCCAAGCGTCGTCCACAGCAGGCGAGCCTGACGCAGCGCCGCCGGATGCTGCGGATCGGCGGCCAGCCAGGCGTCCAACGCTCGCCGCCGATCGGCCGGCAGCGCCCCTTCGGCCAGACTCACGGCCCAGGCGGCCGCCTGCTGTCGCGCCTGTGCGGTTAGCGGTTTCATAATGGCATAGACCTCTGTTTTTTCTGGTTATAGGTTAAGACGTCTGAGCGCGGATAAACCCGTAAAAAAATTGCCATTATTGTTCTTCCATCCGCGCCATCAGCCGCTCGAGGGCGCTGGCCAGGTGTTTTTCCACCGTGCTGAGCGACACGCCCAGCTGCGCCGCCACCTGCGCCTGGGTCAGGCCATCGAGCCGGTTAAGGCGGAAAATCTGCTGCGTGCGCGGCGGCATGTCCGCTAGCGCCTGCTGCAACAGCTGCAGCAATTGGCTATCGATCGCCCGTTGTTCAAGCGCCGGTTCACCGGAGGGATACTGCGCCAGAATGTCGTCTTCGACCGCTTCGGTCTGCCGCCGCTGCTGCTGGCGCACATGGTCGAGCATCAGGTTTTTGGCGGTTTTGTACAGGTAGGCTTCGATATCGAGAATGTTACCCTGCGGATATTGCTCGGTAAGGCGGGTAAAACTTTCCTGCGCCAAATCCGCGGCCAGCTGAGGGTCGCGCAGTTTGGCGTTCAAATAGGCTTGCAGCGGCCGCATATGGCGCAGAAACAGCGCCTGCAACTCGGAATTGGACATCTCTTTTCCCAGAAGTGAAACACCCAATAGGGGCGATAAAAATCACATAAATGATTATCATTATCAATATTGTTCTGGGAAATATATGCTAACGCGGGGGGATAAACAGGAAACCGGCCTGGCGCCGGTTTCCGCTGTGCAGCAGGTCAGAGCTCTAGCGCCTCGTCTTCATAGCGGTGCTTGGCGTCGAGCGCTTCCTGCTCGGTTTCATGTTCACTGAGCAGCGTATTCGGCTCAATGTCGTCGGTGCGCACTTCAAAACGGCGCAGATGCAGGTTCGGGTCGCCCCGAAACACCTCAACGACGCGGGCGCTCCGTGGATAAGCAGGTTGATCATTTTCGCGCATGCCGTTCTCCCGTGTGTTTCACACAGTAGCAAGTATAGCAGCCGCCCTCATTCCGGCACGCGCGAGCCAAGATCGCGATCGCCGGGGGCGCCCGCCAACAGCTCGGTCAGTTCGTCGCAGGCGCAAATCCGGCCTTCACGCACGGTGAAGTGCGCCAGCACCCGCACGCGGCTGCGGGTACCGTCGCGCTTTTCCACCTCGACCAGATGGTGGGTCAGCACTGCCTCGCCCTGCTCCGCCGCCGCGATCACGCTCAGCGTCATGCGGCGGGTTTGCCGTTTCAGCAGCGCCATATGTTGCTCAAACTGCTCGAAGTTCAGCACCTTGCCATCCACCTGCTGGCGGTAGTCTGCGCTGAAACGGGCAGCGAGCTGCGTCGGCCGATGCTCCGGGCTGGCGACGACCTGCTGCAGCGTATCGAGCACCAGGTTCAGTGGGGTAACTTGAGTCATCACGTTTCTCCGAAATAGGGTGAACGGCGATCCTATCCCGGCCAGGCGATGGCATAATAACCACATCAAGACTTTCAATAACGTTAAACGGCCAACATGACGCAGATCCGCAGCCAACGCCTTCAGCATGAAAAAAAGCACCTGACGCCCTGGCACCGGCACGAAGGCGGCCAGATCTATCTCTTGACGCGTGGCATGCTGGCAATGGAACTCCCGGGCCGGCAATGGGCGATCACCGGCGGTACGCTGGGCTGGCTGCCGCCGGGATGCGCCCATCAGGCGCTGGCCTGCGGCGACGTGGCGGGCTGGAGTCTGTATCTGCCGGGGGAAAGCGTGCCGGAGATGCCGCCGCAGCCGCAGCTGTTCACGGCCTCTGCGCTGTTGCAGGCCCTGGTGGAGCGTATCGCGCAGTTCCCCGCCGGCCCACTGAGTGCGCCGCAACGGCGGCTGCTGCAGGTGCTGCTGGATGAAATGCACGCGGCAAGCCGCGCGCCGTTGCAATTGCCGCTGCCGCAGGACGCCCGGTTGCTGAACATCGCCCGGGCGCTGCTGAACGATCCCGCCAGCCTGCGCAGCCAGCGCGACTGGGCCGACTGGGCCGGGCTCAGCCCGCGCACCCTGAGCCGCCGCTTTGTGCAGGAAACCGGCATCAGCTTCGCGCTGTGGCGCCAGCAGGCGCGGGTATTGCGTTCACTGGAGGGATTATCACGCGGCGCAGCGGTCGCCGAGGTGGCCGACGCCTGCGGCTACGACAACGTCAGCGCCTACATCGCCGCCTTTCGCCGCCGCTTCGGCGTCACGCCCGGGGCGTACTTTGCGGCCGCTCGGCAAACGGAATAGGAAAACGGGCGCCCAGCGCCCGAAGAGAAGAAAGGGTTATTTCACCGTCTCACGCGGCAGCACCGCGAGGATTTGCTCCACCACCCGCTGCGGATCGGCGGCGCCGTCCATCACGTAATGCGCGGCGTCCTGATACAGCGCTTCACGCGCCGCCAGCACCTCGAGCATCTCTTCGGCGATCGGCCTGCCGGTGAGCGTCGGGCGCTGCGCATCTTCCGGGTACTCTTCCAACCGCTGCGCCAACACGCTGGCCGGCGCGCGCAGATAGATAACGGTGCCATGCTGGCGCATAAACTGACGGTTCTCTTCCGCCAGGATCGCGCCGCCACCGGTGGCAACTACAGTTGACGGTTTGGTCACGGTTTGCAACGCGATGGTTTCGCGGCGACGGAACCCCAGCCAGCCCTCGCGCTCGACCATTTCCGCCACGCTCATCTGTACCGCTTGCTGCATAAACAGATCGGTATCGACGAACTGATAGCCCAACGCCAGCGCCAATGCGCTGCCTACCGTGGTCTTGCCGGCTCCGCGAGCGCCTATCATGAACAGGGTTTGTGTCATTACGGGTTGTCCCTTATGCGGTGACTTGAGTGCATTGCATACCAAAATACCGAGCGGGTGCGATGGCGTGGTGGCTGCATCATACCCTGCCCGCTCTGTATTTCAATATTTACGATAGTGTAAATTCCATGGCACAGCGACTGCCGACGGCAAAGCCGTGCGCCAGATCCTCATCCAGGTGCCGCCGCAGGGCGACCGTGAGCCGCGCGTCGTCGAGCGGCCGGAATCCCAGCCGCCGGTAGTAGGGCGCATTCCACGGCACATCAATGAAGGTGGTGAGCGTCAGGCGAGTGGCGCCCTGCCGTTTGGCTTCTTCCGCCACCGCGCCTATCAGGCGGCGGCCGACGCCCTGCCGTTGCCAGGCAGCGGCGACCGATAATTCGGCGACATGCCAGTCTTCCCCCTGAGCCAACACGGCGATAAAACCGGCGCACTCACCGTTGTCGCTTTCCGCCAGCCATTCACGGCGCTCGGCGATAAACGCGGCGTGCTGTTTCGGGGCCATCACCTCGCCTTCGGCGATAAAGCGCCATTCCGGCTGCTGGCGAAACAGCTGCGCCGCCGAACGTTCAACCGCCATCAGATGCGCGATATCTCGCTGCTGCGCCAAACGGATCTGCAGGCTCATGAGTTCTCCTTAACGTTGGGGCGGTTATTTAAACAAATTCCACCGCCCGTGGCTCAGAAATCGATACTGCCGCGCAGCACCACCTCACGCGGCTCTCCCACCGCCACGCGCAGATTGCCACCGCTGGACGGATAGTAGGTTTTATCGAACAGGTTCTTCACGTTCAGCTGCCATTTCACCCGATAGCCGTTGATCGGCATGGTGTAAGCGGCGAACGCATCAGCAACGGTGTAGTTATCCAGGTAGAAGCTGTTGGCGGCGTCACCCGGGCGGCGGCCCACGTAGCGCGCGCCGGCGCCGATACGCACCTCATCGCCGCTGTACAGGCCCAGGCTGCCGAGGTTCTGGGTCAGGAACAGCGAGGCGGTATGGCGCGCCACGTTGGTCATCTCTTTGCCCTTGTTGTCCGGATCGTCCACCACGCGGGCGTCGGTATACGCATAGGAACCGATCAGGCTCAGCGAGTCGGTAAGATTACCGGCCACGTCCAGCTCCACGCCCTGCGAACGCACGCGCCCGGCGGTGCGCGTCACGGTTTCGCCCTCCACCAGCTCATTGACCATCACGTTGCGTTTGGTGATGTCGAACAGCGCCAGCGTACCGGTGACGCCGTTCGGCAGCGCCAGCTTGCCGCCGACCTCCCACGACTTGCCCTGTTCCGGCGGCAGCGAATCAATTTGGGTGGCGATGGAAGAGTTCGGCTTGAACGACTCGGTATAGCTGCTGTACAGCGACACGTAAGGCGTCAGCTTGTAGACCACCCCGGCGCGCGGCACCAGCTTGCCGTCCGAGCTGTCGGTGTTGGTCTGGAACGGCCGCCCCTTGCCGGCATAGACGTCGAAAGCGTCGTAACGCAGCCCGCCCATCACCAGCCATTTATCAGTCAATTGGATAGAATCCTGCATAAACCAACCGTAGCTGGTGAGGTTTTCCCGCTGGTCGCTGTCTTTGGCGCTGACCGCGGTCGACGGCGGCATCAGGCCGTATACCGGATGATAGATATTGAAATCGCTGTTCTTTTTACCGCGGATCATGTCGCCGCGGTAGGTACGGTTATCTTCAAAATCAAAGCCGAACAGCATCTGGTGGTTGATGCTGCCCCAGTCCACGTCGCCATTGAGCGTCAGCTGCACCGCGTTGGCGTGGCTGACGGCGTTGGCGGTCGAGTCGGCCTGGCGGCTCAACACGCCGGTCACCGGGTTCAGCGCCGTGGCGCGCGCCTGGTTGTCACTGTAGCTGTTGCGGCTGTAGGCGTAGGTCAGCGAGCTTTTCCAGCGCTCGTTGAGCGTTTGATCGATCTGCAGGGTAATGCTGTCCTGATCGCCGCGGGTAGCGTTATAGGCTTCGTCGAAACGGCGATCGCGCGGCGTATTAACCGGTTTGCCGGTGCGCGAATCGATAATGGTGCCGCGATCGAACGGCACCAGATATTCCATATGCTCGTAGGCCAAGCGCACGGTGGTGTTCTCGCCATACCACATCAGCGAGGGCGCGATCACCGTCTGGCGGTTGCGGCCGAAGTTGCGCCAGTAGTCGGTTTCATCGTGATCGACGATCATGCGATAGGCGAATCCCGACGTGCCGAGCGGCCCGGTAACGTCGAGCTGGCCGCCGCCGCCGTTGAAGCTGCTGCCCCAGCCTTCCACGTGGGTATGTTGCTGCAGCTGGGGCTTTTTGGTGATCATATTGATCATCCCGCCCGGCTCGCCCATGCCATACAGCATCGAGGCCGGCCCCTTGAGCACCTCCACCCGCTCGGTGGTCGGCGTAAAGTTGCGTGCCTGCACCGAGCGCACGCCGTCGCGCAGAATAGAGCCGTCGCGGTTATCGCCGAAGCCGCGTTTCATGACCGCGTCCTGAGTGCCGCCCAGCGTGTTGGCCTGGGTAATGCCGCTGACGTTGTACAGCGCTTCGTCCAGGCTGCTGACCGCCTGATCGGTAATCACCTGCTGCGGCACCACGTCGATCGCCTGCGGCACATTCAACAGGTTGGTTTCGCTGCGGGTGCCGGTGACGCTGGTCAACGGCTGATAGCTCTGCACACCGTCGGCGTCTTTGCGGCCAATCACCGTCAGGCTTTCTTCTTTCGACGCGACTTTTTCCGCCGCCCACGTCGGCAATGTTGCGCAGGCCGCCAAAGGCAATGCGCACCACCAGCCGCGCTTGTTGTTATTCATTATCTAACTGACTCCAATAGGTCCCTGAAAAAGGTAACGGCAAAAACTGCTGATAAAGCTGTTGGAAGGTCTGCTGCGGGTTGATGTCGGCGAACAGATCCGGGTAAAACGCTTTGGCGAATACCTCGACCAGCACGACGTGGTACGGGCTGAGGTAAAAGTTGTGCCAGACGCTCCAGGCACGGTGGTTTTTCACCGCCTGCAGGTTGGTCAGCATCGGCTGTTTGGCGATCAGCCGGCGGAAGCTGTCGGCGGCCTCCTGTGGGCTGACCTGCGGCCCGAGGCGCAGATCGGACAGCCGTTTGCCCTGCGGGCCGGCCATGCCGGTGGCGAGGTACACATCAGGATTGGCGCTCAGAATGGTTTCCGGGTTCAGTTCGCCATACACCCCTTTGACGCTGGCGTTGGCGATGTTGTCGCCGCCGGCGAAGGTCAGCAGATCGCCAAGGTTGCCGTGTGCGGCGGTGGTGCAACAGGTATCGCGCCGCCCCAGATGCAGGTGCAGCATCACTTTGGGCTTCGCCCCCTGATAGCCCCCCAGCCGTTGCTGAACCACCGCCATATGCTGCTGATAAAACGCGATGAACTGCTCGGCGCGCTGCTGGCGATTGAGCACTTCGCCCAGCAGCCGCACACTCGGCACGGTGTTGTTCAGCAGATCGATACGCAGATCGACGTAGATCACCGCCACACCGGCCTTGTTCAGCGCGGAAACCAGCAGATCGTTGTCGCCGTCTTCACGCGCGTAGCGCGCCAGGATCACCAGATCCGGCTTCAGCTGCAGCAGGCTTTCAATATTGACCTGGCGGAAGTTATTGCCGCTGATCACGGGGATCGCGGCGATCTGCGGGAACTTCTGCGTATAGCGTTGCCAGCTTTGCGCATCGAAACGCGCCAGATCCGCCGGCCAGCCGACGATGCGCTGCGCCGGGTTGCCCGGCTCCAGCAGCGCCAGCGTATACAGCATGCGGCTCTCCCCCACCACGATGCGCTGCGGATTGTCCGGCACCACAACCTGACGGCCGGTGATATCGGTCACCGTCTTCGCCTGGGCGGAGAACAGGCCGAACCACAGGGAAAGCAGCAGTAAAATGAGGGAATTGCGCATGATTGAGCCGAAGCGGGGGAAATAATGTGCGCATGATAATCACTCTCATTAACACTTGCAATCCCACGCCGCGATTGCCAAAAGAAATCCGGGAAACGGCGCCGGGCGCGCGGCAAACATGGCGAAACCGCTAAAATAACGGCTTTAAAAAGTTAAAAAAATGGCGGGGAAATCGGTTAAATAGAACGGGGAAACAGCAAAAAACCGGGAGACCTCCATGACTCAACGCATCATTCCGCTGTCGGAGTGCCCGCAGTTTGCCGATGTGTGCGCCGCCTGGGCCTTCGGCCAATGGGGCTCACAGCGCGGCGGTTCGCTGGAGCGCACCCAGTTGCGCTTCGCCCACTGCAGCCGGCCAAGCGACGATCACCTGACGCTGATGATGATCGACGGCGATCGTCCGGTGGGCATGGCCAGCCTGTGGCCCAGCGACGATCATCAGCGCCAGGATCTCACCCCATGGCTGGCCGGCGTCTTCGTGCATCCCGATCACCGCCGCAAGGGCATCGCCCACCGTCTTGAGATGGCCATCGTCGAGGCGGCGCGGCAACGCCATCACTCGGTTTTGCATCTCATCACCGACAAATCGGAAGCGCTGTACGCCGGCTGGGGTTGGCATCCCGTGGAACGCCGGCGGCAGCATGACGAAGAAGTGGTAGTAATGGCGAAAACGCTGTAGCTAACGCGGCGTACAAACATACACCAGCGCCGGCGGGAAGTTGCGCACCACCCGCAGGCGCTTCCAGTGAAAATAGCGGGACAGCAATTTTTCCGACAGGTGGCTGTATTGAAACAACACCAGCGTGCCGTTGCGCGTCAGCAGCCGCTGCCGGGCCTGCTGAAGAATGCGCACGCTGATCCTGACCGGGATCGACAGCAGCGGCAGGCAAGAAAACACCACGTCGTAATCCGTGGCCATTTGGGTCGCCGAATGGGGCATCACCTGCAGCCGCCGATCGTCTATCCCCCGCAGCCGATGCACGAAATGCGGTTGAATTTCGAAAGCCTCCAGCGCCGCATCGGCGCGCATCCGCCCCAGGATGCGTTTGGTCAGTACGCCGTCCGCCGCGCCCAGCTCCGCGATCGACAGCGCACGGGTCCATTCAATCTGGTTCAGCATCGCCTGGCACAGCCACGGGGAAGAAGGCGCCAGCGTACCGACGGTGCGCGGTGAAGCCATAAATTGCTGCAAGTAAGCGAAGTGATTCATCAGTTGCAGCCGGGTCGCATTTAACATTGAGGCCTCCTTGGGTTAAGCCCCCAATGTGAGCCGAATTTCTTAAGTAATCATTAACATGATTCCGAAAGCGGCAGACACAGTTGTAATAAAATGCGACCTCAGCCACGACGGCACAAAGAAAAACGGTCGTAATAATGACCTGAAAATAAGCCGTTTATGCGCCGACTGTTCAGATAATTATTACGACCGTTTATTTTATTGGCCACGTTGCCGTGGCCAGAGAGTAACAATCAACGCTTAGCGATAAATTTCCGCATTGCCGCGCCAGTTACTGGAGTCCCCGGGGGTGTCCAGGCCGATAATGCGGTAATGGCTGGCGCCGTCCGCCGCGGCTTTTTCTTTCAGGGCGGTGATGGCGTCATGCGGTGAGCCGCTAATGCCGGAAACCGACACGACGCCGATGCTTTGCAGATTGGCGGCCTGCTCGCTGTTGACCTGTTTCACCGACGACAGCGGCGCGGCGAAAGTGGAGAAGGAAGCGGCGGCGATCAATACGGCTGCGATGCTTGGGATAAGTTTCATGATTGACTCCAGGTGTTCTTGTTTATTAGCTCGTTGTCAGTGATGTTAATTATCCGCTAGCCAATGAAAACGGACGTCATGCAACGTAAAGAACATCAATCATTGTGAGGAGAATAAGGAGGATATGAGTGCGAGTGTGTATTTTCAGGCAGGAATGACTTTATTGAGTTCACCTTACCCCTATTTGATGAACAATTAAAGACAGGGCGAAAGAAAGAACGCACGCCGCCGCTATTTAAGATTTTTTACCCGCCGAGGCGCGCTGAGCTACGCTGATTTTGTGGCTTACCCTTTTAAGGAAGAACGCTTATGTCGCAAAACCTGCTGCGCGTGCGTGACGGTCAGGGCGCGTCGGTCTCATTCTCCGAACTGCTGTTCGATCTGATCTACGTTTTCGCCGTGACCCAACTTTCCCACTATCTGTTGCATCACCTGACGCTGACCGGCGCACTGGAAACCCTGCTGCTGTGGTTCGCCGTCTGGCTGGCCTGGCAATACACCGCCTGGGTCACCAACTGGTTCAATCCCGATACCCGTCAGATCCGCCTGCTGCTGTTCGCGATCATGCTGCTAGGGCTGTTCGCCGCCGCCGCGCTGCCACAGGCGTTTGGCGAACGCGGTCTGATCTTCGCGCTGTTCTACGTCGCCATTCAGGTTGGCCGCTCCGTCACGGTGCTACGCCTGCTGGCGCCCGATCATCCGTTAAAACAAAACTTTCGCCGCATTCTCGGTTGGCTGTGCATCTCCGCCGTCTTCTGGATCGTCGGTGGGCTGGCAGAAGGCAATGCCCGCCTGGCGCTGTGGGCGATCGCCGTCTTGTGCGAATACGTCTCGCCGATGTTCGGCTTCCGTTTACCGGTCCTGGGGCGCTCGGACAGCAGCAGCGAATGGACCATCGAAGGCCACCATCTGGCAGAACGTTGCCAGCTGTTCGTGATCGTGGCGCTGGGAGAAACTATTCTGATCACCGGCGCCACCCTGAGCGAGATGGAAAGCTGGAGTCTGCCGGTGCTCATCGCCTCGCTGGTGGCCTTTCTCGGCAGCCTGGCGATGTGGTGGGTTTACTTCGACACCAGCAGCAAAGCCGGCAGCCACGCCATCAGCCAGGCGGAAAACCCCGGCCAACTGGGCGCTTATTTCCATTATGTGCACGTCGCGCTGGTGGGGGCGATCATCGTCTGCGCCGTGGCCAACGAGCTGGTGATCGCCCATCCCGACGGCCGTATCCAACACGCCACGGCGGCGGTGCTGCTGCTCGGCCCGGCGATTTACCTGTTCGCCAACGCGCTGTACAAACGGCTGGTGTATCACCGTTTTCCGCTGTCGCACCTGGTTGGGCTGCTGGCGCTGGCGGTATTGGCCCCTATCGCCTATTTAACCGATCTGCTGATGGTCAATGGCCTGACGACGCTGATCATGGTGATGGTGGCGGTGTGGGAGAGCATCTCGCGCGGCAGAGCGCCGCAGCAGCATGCGGAAGCCTGACACAAACGGGGGCGCTATCGCCCCCGCAGTGAGATTGATGACAAACCTCATGCCATTGCCGGGTTTGCAAAGAGCAGCGGATAAAAAACAAGGAAAATCAATTTATTGATTTTCGGCTGATGGCCACAAAGGAGGAAAAACCACGTTTTTTCCTCCTTTGTCAACGGTCTGACGGGGGCGCTATCGCCCCCTATCTCGGTCACTTCAAGGGTTGCGGCAAGGTGAGCACCCAAAGCTCACTCAGCGATTCCGGCTGCTCCAGAGGGCGCAATTCGATGCGGGCGTCGGTTTTGTCGCCGTCGAGGCTCAGCCGCCCTCCTTTCTCCAGCTGATAGTCACCGATTTTCTTGCTCTTTGGCGACGCATCCACCAGCTTGGCCTGCAAGCCGAAATCGTTGTCATTGATCACCGCCAGCGTGCGATCGTCGATCAGCGCCAACCCTTCCGCTTTCTCCTGGCGCCAACCCAACTGACGCAGATCCGCCACTTCCCGTTTCTGCGCCAGCTTCACGCCGCGTTTAGCCAGATCTTTCGCATCATCGAACTCCAGCGCTTTACCCTGGCCGTCAAACGCGCTCAGATCGCTGGCCTGCGCGAGATCCACCAGATAGATCTTGTTGATCATCGTCTTTTCTTTACCGGTTCCCTGTTCAATCAACAGGATGCGCTGGTTGTCCAACGCCACGACATCGCCAATTTTGGCGTCTTTGGCTTTTTTATAGCTGTCGATATCGATGGGATAGCCGTACATCGCGGTTTTGCCACTGCGCGGATCGAAGCTCACCAGCCGGGTAAACTGCGCCTTGTTTTTGCTTTTGCCGTCGACATCCAGCGTGCTCTGCACCGCCGCCAGAATGCGCCCATCCGGCATCCGGGTCAGCCCCTCAAAACCGCGGTTAGGCTGGCGCCACTTCAGGATGTTCGGTAACCCGCTCGCCACCGCCTGCTCGCCGGCCTGCGGCGTTGGGCCATATTTGGCGAGGATTTTACCTTTGCCGTCGACATGGATCAGAAACGGGCCGTACTCATCGCACAGCCAATAACCGCCGTTACCGTCACCGATGATGCCTTCGGTATCCAACCCGCGGCGATCGCCGGACAGCGGTTGCAGCGCGTCGTTCAACGCCACTTCGTTCGTGGAACCAATCAGCTCACTCGGCAGCGGCAGCCCGCTAATCGGCCCTTTTTCGTCATGCAAGGGCCGCGCATTCTCGGCCACGGCCTTGCCGCCGCCGATACGAATGTCCATCAACAGAGGCGTGAATTGCGGATTGGCGAAAATCTTGGCCTCTTGCTTGCCTACCGCCGGGGCATCGGCATTCGGGCCGCGATCGGTCAGCGTCGTCAGCACCAAATCGTCGCCCTGCTTCTTGTTGAACATCAACCCGGAGCCGATCCCCACCGGCAACCCCTGCGGGAAATGCTTGGCGAACGCCCCCTGATAGGCGACGCGTTCCCCACCGGGGAAGCCGACCACATAACGCGCCACCTCAATGTCGGCAGCGTGGGCCAATACAGGAAACAGTGAAGCCAACAGCAGGGAGAGCGATTTTATTTTCATATTTGTTACCCGAGGTTAAATGAAGCGTTGTCAGGCAGAAGACGATATTAATTTAGCATGACACTTAGATGACAATAGGCAATTCGTCAAATGCACATCAGGCAATAAGGCTGGCTGGCAAATAGAAATTAGCAATTAACCTGAGCGTATTGAATGGAGAAAACCGCTGGAAAAAACCGCCCGGAAATAACCCGTCATTTTGCTTAGGGTAAATTCTGATAACAAAGATAAAAAAATCGGCAAACGCGCGTCAACACGGCGAAAAACGGTGTTTTTCTCATAGACAAAATAAAATACCAGGGATTTAATACCGCCGTTATTCAAGGTGCATTAAGAAAATTCTATAGAATATCTGCATGAACTGAAAAAGCTGTTCTATAGTTTTTAGTGCTAACGCCCGTTAGTCAATTCCGCAGGATGGAATCTATGTCAAAGCGACTTTTTGCTGAATTTTTTGGCACATTTTGGTTGGTGTTTGGTGGTTGTGGTAGCGCAGTATTAGCAGCGGCATTCCCACAACTGGGTATTGGTTTCCTCGGCGTCGCGCTCGCTTTCGGTCTGACCGTGGTGACGATGGCCTATGCCGTCGGCCATATTTCCGGCGGGCACTTTAACCCGGCGATCACCGTCGGCTTATTCGCCGGCGGCCGTTTCGCGGCGAAAGACGTGATCCCTTACGTGATCGCACAGGTGATCGGCGGTATCGCCGCAGCGGCGGTGCTGTATCTGATCGCCAGCGGCAAAGCCGGTTTCGACGCCACCGCGGGCGGTTTCGCCTCCAACGGTTACGGCGAACACTCACCGGGCGGTTATTCTCTGCAATCAGCCATCGTGATTGAGCTGGTGCTGACGGCCTTCTTCCTGATCGTTATTCATGGCGTAACCGACAAGCGCGCGCCGGCAGGCTTTGCCCCGCTGGCGATCGGCCTGACGCTGACGCTGATCCACCTGATCAGCATCCCGGTGACCAACACCTCCGTCAACCCGGCGCGCAGCACCGGCGTAGCGATCTTCCAGGGCACCTGGGCGCTGCAGCAGCTGTGGGTGTTCTGGCTGGTGCCGCTGGTCGGCGGCATTATCGGCGGCCTGATCTACCGCTGCCTGCTGGAAGACAAAAAATAAGCGTATCGCAGTCGATCGCGTTTCACGGGGCAGCCTTCATCGGCTGCCCCGTTGCTTTCAGCCCTTCGTCACTTCAAACATCATGATATCGCTGGTAAAGGAGCCATCCAGCTGAATCGCGAAATGCTCCGCCACCTCTTGCGACACGCTTTGCTGCAGCGCGCGGATCGCGGTGACGAAATGCGCCGGGGTGCGCATGCGCGCCACCCAGCTGTCGAACTCCAGCATCAATCGATCCGACGTCACCTCACGCACCACCAGCCCGGCTTCGGTCAATAACGCCAGCCACTCGCCTGGCGCATAGTTGCGCACATGCGAGGTATCACGCAGCACTTCCACGGTTTGCAGGTAGATATCCAGCAGCGGATGCCCCGGCGAGACCACGTCCATAAAGATCGCTCTGCCGCCCGGTTTGAGCACCCGCCTGACCTCACGCAGCGCCTGGCCGACATCGTGCCAGTGGTGCGCCGAATAGCGGCTGATGACCAGATCGAAGCTGGCGTCCTCAAACGGCAAAGACTCCGCCACGCCTTGCTGCAGCTGAATGTTACCCAGGCCTTTTTCCGCCGCCGCCAGCTTCACCACCGCCAGCATTTGCGCCGACAGATCGTAGGCCACCACCTGCGCCACCCTGGCCGCCGCGGTGAAGCTGGCATGCCCGGCGCCGCAGCCCAAATCGAGCAGACGCGCGTCGGCATGCGGCGCCAGTAACTGCGCGAGGCGTTGCAAATCCTTGCCCTGCGCATGTACCGCGCTGGTTAAGTAGGCGTTGGCCTGCTCGCCGAACTGCCGGTCTACCGCGTTTTTGTGGCTGTTGCTGTTGCTCATGTTTGCTCCTGTTATTATCCGGCTTGCGCCTGTGCCTGAAGGCTTTTCGGCTACTATAATCAGGCTACTATACGGGTACAATATGAGCAGTTATCCTGGTATAAATAGGTACCACGCTATGTCATCAGAAGCCTTATCCGGGCCAAAAGCCCTCGGCGCATTTCTGCGCGCGCACCGCGAACGCATCACGCCGGAAATGATCGGCCTGCCTAGCTCTTCGCGCCGCCGCACCAGCGGCCTGCGCCGCGAAGAACTGGCGCAAATCAGCGGCATCAGCGCCACCTGGTATACCTGGATCGAACAGGGCCGCGAGGTGTCTATTTCCCCCTATACGCTGGCACGCATCGCCAAAGCGCTGCGGCTCGGCCCGGCCGAACGCCACTACCTGTTTACCCTGGCGCGCATCGCCGATCCCGAGCAGGAAGCGCACCGCGAAACCGCCAACGACGCGGTGCTGCAAAGCGTGCATCAGATGACGGTGCCCTGCTATCTACTGGACGTGACCTGGAACGTCGTCGCCTGGAACCCGCAGGCGTCGGCGCTGTTCCGCGGCTGGCTGGATGTGGCCAACAGCCCCAACCTGCTGCACTTCATGTTCTTCCACCCGTTGGCGAAAACGCTGGTCAGCGATTGGGAGGAACGCGCTCGCCGCGTGGTGGCCGAGTTTCGCGCCGAGACCAGCCATCATCAAAATACCGAAGAGATGCGCGCCTTCGTGCGCAACATGACGCACAACAGCGCGGACTTTAATCACTGGTGGAAGCAACATGACGTGATGGCGCGCGAAGGCGGCGAAAGAGCGTTCGAACATCCTCAGCAAGGCGCACTGCGCTATCGCCAACTCACCTTCCATCCGGCGGAGCACGCCGGTCTGAAGCTGGTGATGCTGATCCCGCTGCCGCAATTGGTAACAAATTCATAGGCAGGTTTACCCGCCATTTATTTATTGGTTCATGTAAACGCGCTAGGGTGATTGTTACCGATGATAGTCATCATCCAGCAACGTTATTTATCTCCCGAGGTACGCCTATGCAATCCGAAGAACAACGCCTTATCGATGGTCTGTTTGGCCGCCTGAAAGAAGCCGAGACCAAGACGGGCCCACGGGATCTCCAGGCAGAGCAGCAAATCAACCAGCATATTCGCGAGCAGCCTTCCGCCCCTTATTACATGGCGCAGGCGATGATCATTCAGGAAGCAGCGCTCAAGCAGATGGACCAGCGGGTCAAAGATCTGGAAGCCCAGGTCGCGCAGCTGCAGCAAACCGCCCACGGCCAGCAAAGCAGCGGCGGTTTCCTGGCCGGTCTGTTTGGCGGCGGCAGCCGCACGCCAAGCCCGCGCGAACAGTATCAGGCGCAGCAGCAAAATACGGCGGCCTGGAACAACGCGCAGCAACAGCCTCAGCAACCGGCCTATGCCCAACCGCAGCAGGCGGCGCCTTCACGTGCCGGCGGCTTCCTGGGCGGCGCCTTGCAAACGGCGGCGGGCGTCGCCGGCGGCGTGGTATTGGCCGACATGCTGACCGGCATGTTCCGCCATTCGCAGCCGCAGGAAATCGTGAATATTATCGAAGAAACCCCGGCGCCGCTGGACGACAGCGCGATGCGCAATTTCGACGCCTCCAACAACCTTGATACCTTCAACAACGGCGACGGTGGCAGCTTCCTGAACCAGGACAACGGCTTCCAGAACGCCAACTATCAGGACGACACGGACTACGCCGACGACGATTACAGCGACGACGACGACTCCTTCCTGTAATGCCCTCTCCCCCTCTCACCCGCAGAGGGGGATTTCCCGTTTCGCCAATCTGGTCTACAGTGAACACTGTTCATTTATCCAGCGGAGAGAAACGATGACAAGCTTTAATCCTTCCACCCCTTTCTTCAGCGAACGCCTGCAGATGCGCCCACCGGTAATGGCGGACCTCGCACGTTTCTACGCCATCTTTGGCGATCCGCAAACGCAGCGTTTCAATCCCGCCGGCCCACTCACCAGCGAAGCGCAGGCCGCATCGGCGCTGCACGAGAGGATTGCCGGGTGGCAACAACACGGTTACGGTTCCTGGGCGATCGCTCTGCGCGAACGGCCGGATTGGATTATCGGCTTTGGCGGATTGTCCCGGAAAGCGCTCGGGGCGCACCGCACCGTGAACCTCGGCTATCGCTTCGATACTCGCGTCTGGGGCATGGGATTGGCCACCGAGATGGCGCGGGCTTCGCTGCAATACGGTTTTGTCGGATTGGCGCTGGAGGAGATTTCCGCCATTGTACGTGCGGAGAATCAGGCCTCGTGGCGAGTATTGGAAAAGATCGGTTTACGGCGGGTGGATACGCTGGATGACGTGCCCGGCGCAGCGCCGAGCCTGGTGTATACGCTAAAGCGCGGCGACTATCAGGGTTGATCGTCGCTGATTTTGGCCAACGCCATGCGGTAAGATTTGACCTTCTGACGCTTTTTCAACCAGGTGGTGGTAGACACGATGAACACCGCGCCCGACATCGCCAACACGCCGGTCGGGTGGCCGTAAAACACCATCAAGGCAAAGTACACGGCGGAAACGATCGCCACCCATTTCGCCGTATTGCCCATGTCGTTCTTCTCCTGGGTCAAACGGCGGATGTGCTCTTCTTCACTGATTCCCATACGCGCTCCTTGTTGGCTGAACGTTCCATTATATGGAGCTGGAGTGTTGATATTTCAAGCGGTTGGATGGTAAAGAAGCGTAAAGCTCAGGCCGGCGGTTCCTGCCGCCGGGGCAGATAACGCCCGGGCTGATCGGTGCCCGGCAGGCCGGTGCCGTCGTTGCGGCCAAACAGCCGGTAGCGATTACCGGCGACCGCATCATAGACCTTGTCCGCCAGTCGCGGCGGCAGGTAACGCGCCAGCGCCAGTACGCGGTACGGCCATCCCACTTGACGCAGCGCCTGAAACAACGCCGCCGAACGTAGCCAACAGCGCCCCTGCTCAACATAGACCACGGAATCGAAACGATCGGTAGGCAATCCCAGCGCCTGCAGGATCGCCTGCCCTTCGGCGGATTGCACCGTCGCCAACAGAATGCGCCGCTGCCGATCGGCGCGAATAAGATACCTCACCAGCCCGTGACACAGATTACATTCGCCGTCGAACAACAGCGCGCGATCGCCGGGCTGGAGATAAGGCAGATGTGATAAAGGGGTCATCCCGCCTCCCGAAAAACGCTCGCCTTAGCCTAACGCGCCTAGCGCGCCCAGGCCAGAGCGGGATGACAGGGCGTGTTAAGGCGCGGGCGGTGCGTCAGGCACCGCCACTACCGCGACGCGTACCTCGTAATGTTTGGCGCTGCCCGCCGGGATCACCGCCGTCAGTTTGTTGATGGTTTCCACCGGATTGTCGCTGGCCGAGGTGGCGCAGAACAGCTCGCCGCCGTGGCAGAACCCCGGCTTGGGCGGGTGCCCGCCCGGGAAAGGCGGCATGCGCATCGGTTCACCCGCCACAGGCGGCAACGCTTTGGCCGCAGGCGCCTCGGGGGCCGACATCGCGCTCGCGCTGAATAACAGCGCCATGCCCATGCAGGGCAGCGCCAGGATCTTGATTGCTTGTTTCATTGAATTAGCCTCATTTGCCGGGTTCGGGATTACGCTACCCCGCCCCCGGCCCATGAGAAAGCCGCTTTTCGCTACCTTTTCGCCCCGCTACGTTTTGCTTACATCCCGCGTCTAACGTGATGAAAGGCGAAAGGTTGGGTAAAGGGCCGTCGCGTTACTTGCCGTTCGTCAGCGTGTTGTAGCTGGTCATCAGATTGCGGTAGTCCGGGATATGGTTGGAGAACAGCGCGCCCAGCCCTTCGATGTCATTGCGCCAGTCGCGGTGCAGCTCGCAGGCGACGCCGAACCAGGTCATCAACTGCGCGCCGGCGGCCTCCATGCGGCTCCAGGCCGACTGACGCGTCAACTCATTGAAGGTGCCGGAGGCGTCGGTCACCACAAAGACCTCGAAACCTTCATTGAGCGCCGACAGCGCCGGGAATGCCACGCACACTTCGGTTACTACGCCGGCGATGATCAGTTGCTTGCGGCCGGTGGCTTTTACTGCCTTGACGAAGTCGTCGTTGTCCCAGGCGTTGATCTGGCCAGGGCGAGGAATGAAGGGAGCATCGGGGAATTGGGCTTTCAGTTCCGGCACCAGCGGGCCGTTGGGGCCGTTTTCGAAACTGGTGGTAAGAATGGTCGGCAGGTTGAAGTATTTCGCTAAATCACCCAGCGCCAGAACGTTGTTTTTAAACCGATCGGGATCGATATCACGCACCAGCGAAAGCAGCCCTGCCTGATGATCCACCAGCAATACGGCGGCCTGGTCTTTGTCGAGGCGCTTGTAGTTTGCAGTCATGGTTTTACTCCTGTGGGGTTGATGTTGCGGATGAAACGCCCCGCCTGGCGGCGGGGCGTTGAGGTTTAAGTGTAGCGCCTGAGCCGGGGAACACGGCCCGCCCCAGGCGCCAAAGTTCAACCGGCGCTCGCTTCGGCGTTCATGCTGCCGAACTTGCCGCTGTTGAAATCGCGGAACGCCTGCTGGATTTCCGCGTCGCTGTTCATGACGAACGGGCCGTAGCCGACGATAGGCTCATCGATCGGTTCGCCGCTCAGCACCAGCAGTGCGACGTCATTGTTAGCTTCGATGGTGATCGAATCTCCCGCCCGGTCGAAACGCACCATTTGGGTTTCGCGCACCACGTCTTCGCCGTTGACCAGGATCGCACCGTGCAACATCACCAGCGCCAGCGTATGGCCTTCTTTCACCGTCAGCGTGGTGGTATGGCCGGCATTCAGCTTCATGTCCCACACGTTGAGCGGGCTGAAAGTGCGTGCCGGGCCGGCGTGGCCGCCAAAGTCACCGGCAATCACCCGCACCTGCCCGGCGCCGTCCGCCAGCGGAACCACCGGAATATCGGCGTTCAGCAGCGTCTGGTAACCCGGCTCGGCCATTTTGTCCTTGGCCGGCAGGTTAACCCACAGCTGCACCATTTCCATGGTGCCGCCCTTGCGCGAGAAGTCCCGAGAATGGAACTCTTCGTGCAGAATGCCGGAGGCGGCGGTCATCCACTGGACGTCGCCGGGGCCAATCACCCCACCGCTGCCGGTCGAGTCGCGGTGTTCCACTTCGCCCTGATAGACGATGGTCACCGTTTCAAACCCGCGATGCGGGTGCTGACCCACGCCACGAGTGCCGGAGGCGGAGCGGAATTTGGTGGGCGCTGCGTGATCCAGCAGCAGGAACGGGCTCATTTCCGCCCCCAAATCGTTATAAGAGAACAGCGAATTCACCAGGAAACCGTTACCGACCCAATGTGCTTCCGGGCTGTTGTGAATACCGAGGATTTTTTTCATCTTGAACTCCCGTTTCAGACCTCACGGCCTTAAGTTGATGTCAGAAGTTTAATCCGCCGGGGTTTGCTGCAGTAGTAGGCAAGATGTACACTCAGCGTTCTACTGATAGAACGATAAGGGATGCGATGCTGACCGATCTGAACGACCTGTTTTTCTTCGCCAGCGTGGTCGATCACCAGGGATTCGCCCCCGCCGGCCGGGCGCTGGGCATTCCCAAATCCAAGCTCAGCCGCCGCGTGGCGCTGCTGGAAGAGCGGTTGGGCGTGCGCCTGATCCAGCGCTCGACGCGGCGCTTCTCGGTGACCGAGCTCGGCCAAACCTATTACGCGCACTGCAAGGCGATGCTGGTGGAAGCGGAAGCGGCGCAGCAGGCGATCGAGCAGACCCGCGCCGAGCCCTGCGGCACGGTGCGCATGTCCTGCCCGGTGGCGATCCTGCACACTCGCGTCGGCAGCATGGTGGCGACCTTTATGGCCGATTATCCCAAGGTGACGGTGCATCTGGAGGCCACCAACCGCCGGGTGGACGTGGTGGGGGAAGGGTTGGATCTGGCGATCCGCGTGCGGCCGCCGCCGCTGGAAGACAGCGATCTGGTGCTGAAGATCCTGGCGCAGCGCACCTGGTGCGTCGCCGCCAGCCCGGCGCTGGTGCGCACCCTCGGGCCGGCGCAAACGCCGGAAGACCTGCGTAAATACCCGACGCTCGATCTCGGCCCGGCGCGCGCTCAGCACCAATGGCGGCTGACCGGCCCGCAGGGTGAACGGGTGGAGTGGGAACACACGCCGCGGCTGGTCACCGACGACATGCTGATGCTGCGTACCGCCGCCATCGCCGGCGCCGGCATCGTTCAGCTACCGGCGATGATGATGCGCGACGACATGCTGCGCGGCGAGCTGGTGCAACTGTTGCCGGGCTGGCAGCCACAGGGCGGCGTGGTGCACGCAGTCTACCCGTCGCGCCGCGGCCTGCTGCCGGCAGTGCGGCTGCTGCTCGACTATCTGGGGGAGCAGTTCGCCAGCATTGAAGAAGAGTGATCAGGCGGTGATTTCGATCGCGTTGCCATCCGGATCGCGAATGACGGCCTCGTAGAAGCCGTCGCCGGTCCAGCGCGGCGCGGACAGCAAAATGCCCTCCTGCTGTGCGCGCTGCGCCAACCGATCGACCTGCCGCTCATCCCCCAGCGACAGCGCGATGTGCGCCCAACCGACCCGCTCCTCCTGCGCCTGCGCCGGCAGCAACGTCGGCACGCACATGATCTCCAGCGACGGCCCGGCCGCCAGTCTGACGAAGCGGGAAACGAACCCCGGCCGGTTGCGGCTGACATACTCCTCCCCCGCTTCACCGTTGAAATAACGCTGCCAGAACGCCAGCTGCGCGTCGATGTCATGGGTCCACAGGGCAACATGGGCTATTTTCATCATCATTCTCCGATCGATAAATCGCTGTGCCAGATCTGGCCGCCGCCTTGCGCCACCTGCAACTCAAGCTGCGGGTGCGCGCCGCGCGCCGTCACCAGATGATCTACCCGCCCGGCGGGCAGGAAGGGGTAAGGGGCATAGGTATTGAGTTTGTCGCGGGTGCACAGCACCGCCACGCTGCCGGCGCGCGTCAGTAAGCGCTTTTTGAACGTGGCGTCCTGATAGCTCAATGCGGAAAAGCCACCGGCCGGGTCGTATGCGCAGATGCCGGTGAACACCAGATCGAAATGGAACCCGTCTATCTCTTCCGCCGCCTTGGCGTCCACGCAGCCGCCGACCTGCGCATCCAGTTCGCCGCCGATCAGGATGGTGCGGATCCCCGGCCGTTCCAGCATTTTGCCGGCGATGCTCAACGCATTAGTTACCACCGTCAAACGCCGATCGCGTGGCAACAGCTCTGCCAGATACAGGTGGGAGCTGCCGGCATCGAGGAAGATCAGCTGTTCTTCGCCGATCACCCCCAGCGCGGTCTGCGCCAACGCCAGCTTCTCATCGCCGCTGAGGGCAATGCGCGCCGTCATGGGGCCTTCGGCCGGGGTCGGCGCCAGCGCACCGCCATAGATGCGTTTGCACAGGTTCTGCGCCGCCAACTGGCGCAGATCGCGGCGGATGGTCGCTTCGGTGGTATTCAGCCGCTGCGCCATCTCCAGGGCCAGCACCCGCCCCTGTTGGCGAAGCGTGTCGAGAATGGCCTGATGGCGCTCATTGGGTAACAGTTTGGACATCGCGGGGATCCGGTGGCGCTAAAGTGATCATAAATGTACACAAACGTACATAATCGAACAATCACTTTTTTGGTAACACTCGAGCGGCAGTGCTCGTCTAGACTGAAAGTGACATCACCAATAAGGGATTATGACGCGATGACCTCCGCCGTGCTTTATACGCTGTTTCCCGCCGCAGCCACCGTCGTCGGCGCAGCGGTGGCGCTCTATCGCCGCCCCGGTGACGCCGCAATGCGCGTCATCCATCACTTTACCGCCGGCATCGTTTTCGCCGCCGCCGCCACCGAAATCCTGCCCGATCTCAAGCAGCAGTCGCCTGTGGCGGTGTTGCTGGGCGGCGCTGCGGGGGTGCTGTTAATGCTGCTGGTTCGGCGGCTGGGTGAAAAAGCACAGGGGCCGGTCGGTTTTATCGCCGCGGTCGGCGTCGATATCTTTATCGATGGGCTGGTGCTGGGCATTGCCTTCGCGGCCGGCGCCAAAGCCGGCCTGCTGTTGACGCTGGCGTTAACGCTGGAAGTGCTGTTCCTCGGATTATCGATCGTCGGCGATTTGAAAGACTTTCTCGGCAGGCGGCTGCGTGCCATGGCGGCGATAGTCGGCCTGGCGCTGCTGCTGCCCATCGGTGGCCTGCTGGGGGCGCCGGTGGCCATGCTGGGCACATTTTGGCTGACCGCCTTTTTGGCCTTTGGCCTGATCGCCCTGCTCTACCTGGTGACCGAGGAGTTGCTGGTCGAAGCGCATGAGGGCGGGAAAGAGACATCGTTCGCCACCGCGATGTTCTTTGCCGGCTTCCTGCTGCTGTTGTTGCTAGAGGAAGGTTTGGGGTAAAAAAACGGGAATTTCATGGCGTATGCCGCCCGATGGCAACGCTTTGGCTATACTGTGGCAAGCGAAGTTACCGCAGACGTAACGGCTTGGGCGTAAAGGGAAAACGATGTTATTGACGATCGCAAGGTGGCTGTTTCAACTCCCCGGGAAGCTGTTCGGGCTGATTTTTAAAAATCGCCTGAGGATATTTTTGTTCTTCATGCTGGTCGCCATCGCGGTGCTCGGCGCCAAGCGCTATCTGCGCGCCCACCAGTATGACGATGAATTCAGCCTCGCCGCCCCCGCCGATTACAACCGCGCAATAAAGCGCGAAATGCCGCTGCGCGAAGCGCGTGAACAGTGCGGTGGGCCGTTGCACGACAATGCCGGCCAGCCGTGGCCCGCCTCAGCCGGTTATCTGCATCAGCCGACCAGGCTGCCCGCGACCGGTCTGCATCGGCTGACGCTGGATAATCAGGACAACGATTTCGCGGTGCTGGTCAAGCTGGAAACGCCGGCGGCGCCGCAGCAGCTGGCGGAAGTCTTTATTCCGCCCGCTGGCAGCTTCGAGGTAAAAATCAATGCGGACGCGGAACACGTGATGAAAATCAAGAACATCAAGACCGGCTGCATGTTCCGCTCCCGGCCGTTTAACCTGGATAAACAGCGCGATTGGCGCATGCCGCTGACGCTACAGAAGGACGGCAGCCTGCAGCTGCAATCTATAGGCGATCGCCAATTCTGATCGGGCGCCGGGCAGAAAGAGCCGGCGCCGCATAGGGTTACTTTTTCACCGGATGATCGCGGCGGAACAGTTCCCAGCTTTCAATTTCCTGCCCACTCGGCAAGGTACAGGTGGAATACTGGCCTGCCGCATTCTCTTTGGCGTTCAGCTTGCCGCCGATTTTGGTGCAATACACGTCGGCCGGGTTCGCCATGCCGATCGGTTTCACCTGCGGCGGTGGTGGCGCCTCGTTGGATTTCACGGAACACCCCTGCAACATCGTCATCCCTGCCAGCAGGGAAAGCATCAACGTTTTTTTCATTTTTTCAGCTTATGCAAAAACGAACGGCGGAGCGCTCCGCCGTTCGCTCATCATGAAATAAAGGATTTGCCCTGTTTCAGCACCAGATCGCAGGCTTTTTGCTTCACCTTCTCGGTGATCTGCGAGGTGCCCAGGCTGTTCAGATCCAGACTCTTGCCTTCGCCGGTCTGCAGCAAGCCGCCCAGGCCCTGCTGATAATCCTGGCTCTTGGCGTTTTCGGTGCTGGTGATGCCCAGCTTGCTGAGCAGCTGATCTTTCACCCCTTCGGCGCCGTTAGCCGACAGCACGTTGTTTTTCACGCAGTACTGCAGGATACCGGCGGCATTGGTCATGCTGCTGGAGCTCAGCGCCTTGTCGCCGCCGTTCAGCAGACCGGTCAACGAGGAGAGTGACATGCCGCTGCTGCTATCGCCGCCCGACTTGCTCAGTTCACCCGCCGCGCTGCTGAGGGAATCCATCAGCCCGGCGGCCTGGGAGGCACCGCTGGCCAGGGTAGCGGACAGCGCCAAGGCCAGCAGTAAACGATGTTTGGTGATCATAGTGGTGAAACTCCTGTAATAACGGCATGCGATCGGCGCAGCGCGCCGGGATACCCTTCCGACGCCGCCGGCGGCGACAAGTTCCTTTTATCTCGCCACCGCGCCATTTTTCGGAATTCAGGAAATTTAGAACTGCCAGCGCAGCCAGGCGAAGAACACGTTGCCGTTGTTATAGGTACCGGGAATGTAGGTCGCCTGGAACGTCAGCCGCTGATAGCCGATAGAGGCCAGCGGCAGCGGCGCCGGAATAGGGATGTATTTCCAGTTGTCGCGCGCGGTGACGCTGGCGGTGAAGCCCAGCCCCAGGCGGAAATCCTTGTCATCCAGCGGGCGCCAGATCTTCTCGTAGGCGTAACCACCGATCGGCTCCCATTTGTTGAAGGAGTCCTTGAACGCCATGATGTAGATGCCGTGCCAGTCACCGTCGCTGTCGTAGCGGGAGATGCCGTAACCGGCGCCCCACGGGCGCTCGTTGTACTTATCGATATGTTCATCATCGTAAGTCCAACGGTTGTGCCAGGTGATGGCCGGGATATAGAGATCGTGGTTAGGCGAGTTGTTCCAGGTCTCCGCCACGTTATCGGTAAAACGCTGCCATAGACCCGGTTTTTCAGCCTGTGCGGTATTGCCACTTTCTGTACCAACCTCAGCGTAAGAAGGCAGTGCAGGAAATATCAACGCCAGAGAACATGCCAAAAGAGTCCGTTTGAGAAACATCGTAAAGCTCCTGTAAAAATACGGCCGCAGATTCTTACCGATAGCCCAGGCAAGATCAAGCTGTATCTAATTTATCCAACGCCCGTTGTGCTTTGGTTAAGTTTAGCACCGGAATATTCCCAATAATTTTTAACAGGTTGCACCGGTTCCCCCTATGCTATCGCCTTTAGGAGGGCAAAACCGTGGGAAAAGTCCGCTTTGTCGTTCGCTACTCGCGGGCCAGGTGCTTGACCAATACATCGACATCGAGGCGGTTCACAAATTCCAGAGAATATGAGGAATAGAGGCCGAACAGGCGGTTTTGGTGCCCGACCACCACCAGATCGATGCCGGCCTGATGAATGAAATCGCTCACGTCCTTAAAGCGCCGGATGGTGACGATTTCCTTGACCGCAACCGGCGCCTCGACGGCGCTCACCAGCCGGCTCAGCATCGCCTTGGCGGCGATCACCTCCTGCGCCTGGCGATCTTTGACCAGCGCATCGCTGCCGTACTCCAGCTCGGCGTAGTCGGCGTTAAGGTGGCCGACGGTGAGGGCGATCGGCAGCCCGCGCACCATCGCCACCGTTTGACGCAGCAACGGCAGCCCGTCACGCTCATCATGAATCAGTACCAGAATATGTCGATAGCTTTTCATCGCAGTTCCCCCCACAGACCAGTACCGCTGGGACATCATCCCCTCTGATAGGTATACGTCATCTGCGCGCACGTAGAGAAAAGTTTACGTATCACTTCCTACGGAATGTGATGGCCACCACGTTATATTAATGCCCGTGACGGCACATTTTAGCGCCGGCCCGACGTGGCGCGCACTACAGTGCCCGTAAAGTAAAGCTGACGAAAAAAGGCGGACAAAAAACGATCGTTGTTAATTTTTTGTTTTTGATTGGTTACAAGGTGGTTTCATGAAATAAGCGTGCGGCGGATCACCAAAATCCCCCTTTACGCCAGGTTCTGCTTTTCTTTCCCAGGCAAAAAGCGTTACGCCACCCGATGGGATTTAACGCGGCGTCAAAAGTACCGGATGATTCACCCTGCATCACGATAAATGCCAATGCGCCGCCGCTTCTCTAGCGATATACCGACAATGAAAAATACCGTCTCTTTCCAATATCCAATACCCCTACTTTTTATGTATTACTCAATCGCGTAAAGCGCCGAATACAAACCGCCTATTCACCAGCCGCCCCCCTTATCTTGAACAAGCTGAGACTTTAAATAACTGTTAATGCTAACGACACAACATCGCCAGCAATTTATTTTTGCTGATTTTCGCCTGACAAAATAAAGATAAATAATCCGGAGCAATCAATGAAAATAACTATCGGGTCATTCATTCTGCAACAGCTTCACGCCCTGAACGTCGATCGTATTTATGGCGTGCCCGGCGACTATAACCTCAGCCTGCTGGAGCTGCTGGAAAACGACGAGCGGCTGGCGTTTGTCGGCAACTGCAATGAATTGAACGCCTCCTACGCCGCCGACGGTTACGCCCGCATGAAAGGCGCCGGCGCGCTGATCGTCACCTACGGCGTCGGCGATCTGGCCGCGCTGTCCGGCATCGCCGGGGCCTATGCCGAATCTTCGCCGGTTATCTGCATCGCCGGCACGCCGCCGCTGCATGCGATGAAGAATCATCAGCTCTTGCACCATACCCTGGGCGATGGGAATTTCGACAACGTCATGAACTGCTTTAAACAATTCACCGTCGCTCAGGCTCTGATCACGCCGGAAAATGCCGCACAAGAAATACCACGCGTTATTTCCCGCGCCTGGATAGAGAAGAAACCGGTGTATTTACAGCTGCCGTCGGATATTTGCGATGTGGAAATTGAAATCGCCGCGGCGGCGACGGCACCGCAATTGCCGGCCAGCGATAAATACAATGTGCAATTAGCGGCGATGGCGCTGTTAACCAAAATCAAACGCGCACAGCGCCCAATCATGTTGGTCGATCAAATGGTGGATCGCTACCAGTTGCAGCAGTTGGTCATCGCGGTCGCTCACCGCTTCGCCATTCCGCTGACCAATATGCCCACCGCCAAATGCATTATCCCGGAAAACACCGCCGGTTGGATGGGCGGCTACAGCGGCAATCTGTCGCGCCCCGAACTGTATGAACACATGGCCCACTCGGACTGCGTGCTGAGCTTCGGCGTACGTCTGGTAGACTCCACCACCGGCTATTTCTCGCAGCAAATTCCCGCCGCCGCTCAGGTGGATATTCAGCCGTTTTCGATGAAACTGGACAACACCTCCTACCCAGCGGTAGCGACGGCGGATCTGCTGCAGGCACTGCTGGATCTGAGCGAAGACGCGCCGGCGCAGCGTTTATCACCGCTGGCAGATCCCCGTGAGAAGCTGGCGACGCCGAGCGACGCGCCTATCGACCAGGCCTATCTGTGGCGACGCATCCAACGCTTCATCCAGGCGGATGACGTGGTAGTGGTGGAAAACGGCACCTCAGGCGCGGCCATCGGCGGCATGCGCATGCCAGGGGGCGTCAAGGTGGTCAACCAACCGATTTGGGGCTCGATCGGTTATACCCTGCCGGCGCTGCTCGGCACCCTGATGGCGGCGCCGGAGCGCCGCCACCTGCTGTTCATCGGCGACGGCTCCTTCCAGCTCACCGCGCAGGAAGTGTCTACCCTGCTGCGCTGCGAGCAAAAGCCGATCATCTTCCTGATCAACAACGACGGCTACACCATTGAACGCTATATCCTCGGCGAAAACTCGTCTTACAACGACATCAGCCCGTGGGACTACGCCAAACTGCCGGCGGTATTGAATACCCAGGCGCAGCCGTTCAGCGTGGCGGTGGAAACCACGCAACAGCTGGAAATGGCCCTGGAACACGCCTCGCGGCAGGATCGGCTGGCGTTTATCGAGGTGAAAGTGCCGATGATGGACACGCCACCGGTGATGAAAGAGTTCTGTAACCGCTGCAACAGCTTTAACTTTGGCCTGACCAACCCGCGTCGCAGCGCCTGATGCGCGATCGCGCCGCCGGTGGTTCAGGAAACCGGCGGCGTTTTTTTATGCCGTTACCCGCCGGCGCGCGCCATGCAGCGCTGGCGGCGTTCGTCCACCCGCTTGGCGAACCAGGCGGTGGTCAGCTTGCGGGTGATTTTCGGGCTCTCCAACTGGATACCCGGCAGCATCTCACGCGGCAGCTTGCCGCCCGCCAGCGCATAGACCTTCTTATACAGCTCGGTGTCGGCAAAGCCGGCCGTGTCGCCTTTCTCCAGCGCCCGGCGAATGGCGCTGTCGCTCATGTTCAGGCGCTTGCCGAGCGTGCGCACCGCCAGCTCGGTCGAACCGGGCTTGTCGCTGCCGAAATCGATAAGATCGCCGTCCAGCGCCAGCGGAATGGCGCTCGCCCGGCTGACCGCGTTTTGGAACGCCGCGTTGCGGCTGGCGTACCAGCCGGCGTTGAAGTCGGCGAAGCGGTAAATCGGCCGGCTGTAATCGGCCGGGTACCCCAGCAAATGCATAATGCCGAAGTACATACCGCCGCGCCGGCTGAAAACTTCGCGGCGAATCGAGCCGTCGACCGGATAAGGGTACCCTTTGGCGTGCACCTCGGCGAAGGCGATGCTCACCTGCATCGGGCCGCCGGTATGTACCGGATTTAAATGGCCGAACAGCTTCTGCCCCATCGGCACGCGGTCGATCATGTCATCGAAGATATCGCTCAGATCCTTCTCGGTGCGCACCTTATCCAGCCGCTCGCTGTAGCTCTGGCCGTTCGACGACGAAATCTTCAATGCGGTGTGCACCAAAAAGTTCGGGATGTGCATCTGATCGGCGCGGCGGTCGATCTCCTTCCAAGCGATCTTCGGCAGCCCCGGCACCTGCGGGTTAGCCTGGAACGTCGACTCCTGTTCGGTCACCGCCAGCACCGAACACAGGTTCTCATCGCTCGGCTCGATGCCCTGCGCGGCGAAGGCGGCGGTAATATCGGTAGCCCAGCCCTGCCGATCGCCGGCGTTAGCCGGGATCAGCGTCATCAGTCGGGCTTTGACGTCGGCGGGGCGCGCCGCCGGTGCCGTGGTGGTGGTTTTGCTGGTACAGCCCGCCAGCGCCAGCAGCGCGGCCAGGCTTAGCAAACGGAAGGGCATCGGGTGGAATAAACGAAGTATCGGCATCTTTTCCCTGAACGTGATGACATGAACAGCACTGAAATTAGCCCAGCCGCCGCGCACAATCCAGTATAAATATACCCGTTCCGCCGCACAGGTGGGCCGGGAAATACCCAACAACGCAGGGAGAACAAAATGATCGAACTCAAAGAAATGACGGCGCAGGAACTGGATCACTACCGTAAATACGGGGTAAAGGCTTACGCAGACGATTTGGCGCGTTCGTTTCAGCTCAGCCAGGAACACGCGTTGATCGAGGCCGAAGCCAATTTCAAACGAGGGCTGGCGATGCCCGGCCAACGGTTGGTATGCGCGAGGCTGCCGAATGTCGAGGACAGCATCGCCACCGTCTGGTACGCCATTGAGCAACGAACCTTCGGTAAGCAGCTGTTTATCTATGATTTTGAAGTGACGCACGCCTGGCGTGGCAAAGGCTATGGCGAGCGGGTACTAAACGCGGTGCTGGACGCGGCGAGAGCACAGGGGGCGGAATATGCCGAACTGACGGTGTTCAACGATAATCCGACGGCCGCGCGCCTGTATTCCAAGTTAGGTTTCGATGCGGTCACCACCCGTATGCGCCGCCGTTTGTAGCAATAGGTTTGCGAAGCTCGGGATTTTCAAATGACGAATAAAGATGTATTTTATATGCATCATATAAATCACTTTGCTTGCCCAGCCAAAGGAGCCCCCTATGGAGCAGCAGCTGCTTTGCTATAAAACCCTGCCGGAATGGAACAGCGACACGCTGCCGGCGGCCTTCCGCCAGCGCCACAACACCCAGAGCGGCACCTGGGCGAAGCTCACCGTACTGAGCGGCAGCCTGACGTTCGCCATGATGACCGAAGACGGCGCCACCACCGAGACCTGGCAGTTCAGCCCCGAAAGCCAGCCGCCGTTTATCGCACCGCAGCAGTGGCATCGCATCGTTTCCTTTTCGGACGACATGACCTGCCGGCTGGCGTTTTACTGCACGCCGGAAGATTACTACCACAAGAAATACGAACTGACGCGCACCCACTCCGAAGTGATCGAAGCGGCGGCGCGCATCGCGCCGGGCAAGGCGCTGGATCTGGGCTGCGGCGGCGGGCGCAATTCGCTCTATCTCAATCTGAAAGGTTTCGACGTCACCGCCTGGGACAAACACGCGCCGTCGATAGCCCGCCTCAATCAGATCGTCGACGCCGAGCAGCTGACCCGCCTGAGTGCCGGGGTGCAGGATCTCAATACCCATCGCTTCAGCGGCGACTACGACTTCATCCTGTCCACCGTGGTAATGATGTTCCTCGAGCGGCAGCAGATCCCGCCTATCGTGCAAAACATGCAGGACAGCACCTTGCGCGGCGGCCATAACCTGATCGTGGCGGCGATGGATACCGAGGATTATCCCTGCCCGCTGCCGTTCCCGTTCACCTTCAGCCCGGGTGAGCTGAAGCATTATTATCGCGACTGGGAGATCCTCAAATACAACGAGGACGTCGGCCAACTGCACAAGACTGACGCCAACGGCAACCGCATCTCGCTGCGCTTCGCCACCCTGCTAGCGCGCAAGCTATAGCGCGTCGTGAAAGATCACCCCCAGCGTGTGGCGTTGGCCGTCGCGTATCCGGCTGACGCCGTGGCGCAGATTGACCCGATAGTAGCCTTTCACTCCCGCCACCGGCCGATGATGCACGGCGAACACCACGGCGTCGCCCTGCTGCAGCGGCACCACCTCCGGCCGGCTCTGCATCCGCGGCCGCTGTTCGGTCAGTACGAATTCGCCGCCGGTGAAATCCCGCTCGGGGGCGGAGAGCAAAAATGCCACCTGCAGCGGAAACACCCGCTCGCCGTACAGATCCTGATGCAGGCAGTTGTAATCTCCCGCTTCGTAACGCAACAGCAGCGGCGTCGGCCGCCGTTGGCCGGCCCGGTGACATTCGGCCAGGTAAACCTCATGGTCGGCGGGATAACGCGCTGCCAGACCCAATAAGGCGTTCCAACGGTTGGCCACCGGCGCCAGCCGCGCATACATCAGGCTGCGCGCTTCGGCCACCGGCGACGGCAGCGGATAGGTGAAATAGCGGTACTCGCCGCGGCCAAAACCGTGCTTCTCCATCACGACGCGGCTGCGGAAGTGCGCATCCTGCGGGTAGAGCGCCGCCAGCTCGCGGCACAGCTCTTGGCTGAGCACGCTGGGCAACCGCGCGCAACCCTGCGCATCGAGTTCGCGCTCGATGGCCGCCCAGTCCAATTCGGCCAGCCGCGCCGCCAGCGCGCCGCTCATCGCTGCGCCTCTTTTTCCAGCAAGGCTTTCTTGCGCTCGACGCCCCAGCGATAGCCGGACAAGGCGCCGTCGTTGCGCACCACCCGGTGACAGGGGATCGCCACCGCCAGCACGTTGGCGGCGCAGGCACCGGCCACCGCGCGCACCGCTTTGGGCGCCCCGATGCGCCGAGCGATATCGGCATAGCTGACGGTTTCGCCGACCGGTATCGCCTGCAGCGCCTGCCAGACCCGCTGTTGAAACGCGGTGCCGCGAATATCCAGCGGCAGCGCCAAGCCGTTCTCCGGCGCTTCAATCAGGCCCACCACCTGCGCCATCAGCGCTTCATACTGCGCGTCGCCGCCGATCAGCTCGGCATGGGGAAATTTGTCCTGCAAATCCTGCACCAGCTGCTGTGCATCGTCCCCCAGCAGAATGGCGCAGATGCCTACCTCGCTCTGCGCCGCCAGGATCTCGCCCAGCGAACAGTGCCCGACGGCGAAATGAATGCGCATGCCTTTGCCACCCGCTCGGTAGGCCTTCGGCGTCATGCCCAGCGCGGCGTTGGCTTGTTGGTAGAAGCGGCCGTTGGCGCCATAGCCGGCGTCGAAGATCGCGTCGGTCACCGTTTCCTGCTGCGTAAGGCCGGTGCGCAAGCGTTGGCTGCGCTGCGCGTCGGCGTAGCCTTTCGGCGTCAGGCCGGTGATCGCTTTGAACAGCCGGTGGAAATGGTATTGGCTCAACCCGACGTGGCGCGCCAGCGTCTGCAGCGACGGCGCTTTCTCCGCCCGTTCGATATAGCGGCAGGCCTCGGCTATCTGCCGCGCATGCTGTTCCGTCAACGGCGTCAGCCCCTGGCGGCAGCGTTTGCAGGGCCGATAACCCGCCGCTTCCGCCTGTTCGGCATCGTCGAACAGCTCCACGTTTTGCCGATTCGGCTGACGTGACGGGCAAGAAGGCGAGCAATACACGCCGGTGGTTTTCACCGCGTAGATAAAGCGGCCGTCGGCGTGCTTGTCGCGGCTGACGATCGCCAGCCAGCGCGGATCGGCGCTGTCGATTACGTTTTTCATCATCCGTTCCTCACTGCGGTTTCGATGTTAACCAGCATAGTGACGGGCCGTTGGCGAAACACGCCGACTCTTGCTTTTTAATTCGGCGCCGACGTTTTCAACAATGTTTCGACAATTTTTAACCAACAACATGAAGTTTATTACGTTGCCAACCTGGTTGCACGGCGTTAGGATCGCGGCCGGTCACGGTCGTGGCCAGTGTTTTTGCCTGTTAGTTGCGCGCATGGAGAGGTTATTGTGTTAGAGAGTTTTGGCGTCCTGAATTTATGGACCTATTTGGCCGGGGTGGTCTTCATCATCATTCTGCCGGGGCCGAATACGCTGTACGTGCTGAAAACCGGCATATCGCGCGGCGTGCGCGCCGGCTATACCGCCGCGCTGGGCGTGTTTATCGGCGATGCGATCCTGATCTTCTGCGCCTATATCGGCGTGGCGTCGCTGATCCGCACCACGCCGTTCCTGTTTACCCTGGTGCGTTTTCTCGGCGCAATTTACCTGCTGTTCCTCGGCGCAAAAATCCTCTACGCCACCTTCGTGCAGAAGGCGCAGGCGCAACAGCAGCAGATTGAGGGCGGCCACAGCATTCTGCGAAAATCGCTGACGCTGAGCCTGACCAACCCGAAGGCGATCCTGTTTTACGTGTCGTTCTTCGTGCAGTTCATCGATTTCAACTATGCGCACACTGGGCTGTCGTTCACCATTTTGGCGCTGATCCTCGAAGCCGTCAGCTTTATCTACATGAGCACGCTGATCTTCTCCGGCGCGATGCTGGCGCATTTCTTCAATCACAAGAAAGGCCTGGCGAAGCTCGGCAACGGCCTGATCGGCCTGCTGTTCCTTGGTTTCGCCACCCGTCTGGCGACCCTGAGCTCGTGATCCCTCCCGGCCGGCGCCCGCCGGCCGCGGTTTACCCTTCCGTCACGGCAAAATGACACGCAGGACAAACCGAATGTCAGGCAGACCAAAGCCGCCGCTTTCCCGCTGATCTAGACTTGCAGGGTTAACGATAACCTGATGAGCCTGATCGGAGGATGTATGTCTGACAATACCGTAGCCGTGCTGGATAGCGTATCGCGTTTTCTCGATCGTCAGCATGGGCTGTATATCGACGGCCAGTGGCGCGCGTCCGCCGCGGAAGGCCGCCTGGCGGTGTATAACCCCGCCAATGGGCAGCAGATCGCCACCACCGCCGACGCCAATGAACACGACGTCGCACTGGCGGTGCAGTCCGCCCACAAAGCCTTCAGCGAAGGCGTCTGGGCGCAGCGTCTGCCGGTCGAGCGCGAGCGTATCCTGCTGCGCTTCGCCGATCTGGTGGAGCAGCACGCCGAGGAGCTGGCGCAGCTCGAAACCCTGGAGCAGGGCAAATCCATCAACATCGCCCGCGCTTTCGAAGTCGGCAGCACCCTGAACTGGATGCGTTACACCGCCGGGCTGGCGACCAAAATCACCGGTCAAACGCTGGACGTCTCTATTCCGATGCCGCCGGGCGCCAAATATCAGGTTTATACCCGTAAAGAGCCGATCGGCGTGGTCGCCGGCATCGTGCCCTGGAACTTCCCGCTGATGATCGGCATGTGGAAAGTGATGCCGGCGCTGGCCGCGGGCTGCTCCATCGTCATCAAGCCGTCGGAAACCACCCCGCTCACCCTGCTGCGCATCGCCGAGCTGGCGAGCGAAGCCGGCGTGCCGCCGGGCGTGTTCAACGTGGTCACCGGCCGCGGCACCGTGTGCGGCAAAGCGCTGACCGAACATCCACTGATCGCCAAAGTCAGCTTTACCGGCTCCACCCCGGTGGGCAAAAGCATCGCGCGCGCGGCGGCGGATCGCCTGACCCGCGTGACGCTGGAGCTGGGCGGCAAAAACCCGGCCATCGTGCTGAAAGATGCCGATCCGCAGCAGGTGATCGAAGGCCTGATGCTTGGCAGCTTCCTCAATCAGGGGCAGGTATGCGCCGCCAGCTCGCGAATTTATATTGAAGCGCCGATTTATGATCGGTTGGTGGCCGGATTCGAACAGGCGGTGAAATCGCTGTCGGTCGGGCCGGGGATGGATACCGGCGCGCAAATCAACCCGCTGGTGTCGCTCGCGCACCGCAACAAGGTGGCGGCCTACCTGGACGACGCCCGGGCGAAAAACGCTGAGCTTATCGGCGGCGCGGCCGGGCCGGACGCCAACGGCTTCTACATTCCGCCAACGCTGGTGATCAACCCGGACGATCGGCTGAACCTGACGCGCGAGGAAGTGTTCGGCCCGGTGGTCAACCTGATTCGGGTGGCGAGCGCCGAAGAGGCGCTGAGCAAGGCCAACGACACCGACTTCGGGCTGACCGCCAGCCTGTGGACCACCAGCCTGCAGCAGGCGATGGCGCTGACGCCGCGCATTCAGGCCGGCACCGTGTGGGTCAACACCCATACGCTGATCGACCCGAACATGCCGTTCGGCGGGTTCAAACAGTCGGGCAGCGGCCGTGACTTCGGCCCGGATTGGCTGGATGCCTACACCGAATCGAAATCGGTCTGCATCCGCTATTGAGTGAAGCGGCGCGGGCCTGGCCCGCGCCCTGACTTACTGATACTGCCGACGGTATTCGCTCGGCGACATGCCGAAACGCTGCTTGAAAGCGGTCGAGAAATGGCTGTGATCGGTGAAACCCCAGTCGAGGCCGACGCCGGCCAGTTTTTCCTGCCCGGCGGCGCTGCGCAGCGCCTGCGCGCACAGATCCAGCCTGCGGTTCCTGATGTACTGCGCCACCACCAGCCCCTGACGGGCGAACACCCGATACAGACTGCGTAACGACACCCCCAACTCGGCCGCCACCCACTCAGGGCGCAGCTGCGCCGACTGAATATGCCTGTCGATCAATGCCAGCGCCTTGTCAAAGACCGGTTGCTGCCCCTCCGGCCGCGCCTGCTCGAGCGCCAGAGCCGGGCGCAGCAGCGCCGCCAGCGCATTCAGCACCGCCTCGCTTTCCGCCGCGGCAAGCTGAGGATCCTGCATGCTGCTCAGCACCAGCTGGCGGCTGAGGCGCACCGCGCTGAGCTCGGCTCCCAGACGCTGAGCGCAAGGCGGCGGCAGCGGCAAGCAGCCGCGCGGCAATAACAGGGAGATTTGGCGCGAATCGCGCTGGAAAGTGAAACTGCTGGGCTGTGAGGCATCGATCAGCGTCATGTCGCCGGGAGAGAGCACCGTTTGGCGATCGCCCTGCTCCATCAACGCGCTGCCGCGCAGCTGGATGACGGTGAAAAAGTGCGCACCGTCGCTGCGGGCAATTTCACGCGGCGTGCGGTACAGCCGAGCCTGGGACACATCGACCACGCTCAGGCGCAGGGCATGGGCACGAAACTCCTGCATCGCCCCGCTGAAGCCGGGCCCCAACGTTTTCGCGCAGAATCGGCCGCAGGCGGTGTTGATTTTCCCCAGCCACTCTTCGAAGCCGACGTCCCGGAGCGTTGCCAATGCCGTCATGATCTCTCCCTTCAAACAGCAGCGGTGCTGCGCCGTTGAACAGAAAAACACCATAACAATCCGTTAACACACAATCAATGGCGAGCGGGGGATTTGGCGCCGCGATCACAGATCATCGGGCGCCGGAGGGGAATCGCCTTAAGGCTGCGTATCCAACAGATGGCGCACCACCGCCGCGTACTCTTTGGCGTAGCCTTCAACGCTGGTGCTGGCCATGCCGGCATTGTCTATCTTGTATTTACCCGCCACGTAGAACGACGGGGTGCCGCGCACCTCAAACGCTTTCACCGCTTCGTTCTGCTTGGCGATCAATCCTTTGACCAGCAGGCTGTGGCGCGCGTTTTCATAGGTAGCGGCATCGATGCCGGCCGCCGTAAACACCCGCTGAATATCGTCGGCGCCGTTGACGGCGCGCTGTTTCTGCACCGCGTCGAACATCGCCCCTTCAATCTTGTCTTCCACGCCCAGCACCGTCGCCACCGCCCAGGCTTCGGTCAGCTCATTGCCCAGTTTGCCCATCAGGCTGACGTGATATTTGGTGACTTTCTCACCGGCGGGCAGCGCCTGCGCCACGGTACTGCCTACGCGATAGGTATCGGCGAACTGATAGCAAGGGCCGCAGTAGAAGGAGAAGAACTCCACCACCGCCGGCGCGGCGGCCACCGGCTTATCCAGCCGGGTGTATTGCTCGCCCGCACGGTAATCCGCGGCCTGAACCGCAGGCAGCGCCAACATCAATACGACGGCGGCGGCGAACGAACGCTTAACTTTTGCCAACATAAACACTCCTGGTTTCATCTATGAACATCGTCCTTAGCGGCGGTTTTTATAATCAAATAACCGCCAGAAGACCAGTTTTTATTACCTTCTATTTGTGAGGGATTATGTTCAGCGACCTTCGTAACCGTCCCAGTACGCACCTACCGCTTCCTGTGAGAGCACCTGGCGGCGCTTAGGATTGTCGGCGCTGCTGTAGGCGCGATTAATGAAAATGGTTTTGTGTTCCATGTTCTGCTGGAACTCCGTGCTGGCCAGGTAATCGGCCTTTTTCTGCGCCTCGCTGCGCGCCACGCCTGCCGCGCGATCCTTTTTCCCCAGTTGGTAGAACTGTTCGAACATCGGCACGGCGTTCTTAATACTGCCGTTCACATCGGTGCGGAATTGCGGATCAAAATCGTCGCGAGTTTGATAAACGTAGTGTTTGGCATGCTGCTCGGCACTGCTGAGGTGATGGGTGCAGGCGCTGAGCGCCAACAGCGGCAACAACAGCGCCGCGCTTTTCAGTCTTTTCATGTCGTCTGTCCCTGTCAGTGAGGAAGGTTCCTTTAGCGCCACGAGCATAGCGCCGCCACCCGGCAAACGTCAAACGACAAAAAACGCATCACATTGTTTTATATTAATATTATATACACTGATTGGTATTCATTGCCTGAAACACTATGCTTTAACAGAACAGGGTAAACACTCACCGACAGCGAGGCGGCCAATGAAACCGATCGACAAAAACGTGGGGGAGTACGACCTCACGGCGGAAAAAAAAGCGGGCATGATCACCGGCACCATCCGCGGCGAACTGCCGGACAGCGACGCCAATCTGCCGCTGCTGCCCTTCTCCGGCACTTTCGCCGGCCCCAGCGTGGCCGAAGCCATCGCCGATATTCAGCAACAGTTCCCCGACATCGAACCGGCGATTATCGACGATTTGCGCGAGGAACTGCTGAAGGCCGGGTTCTAAACCGGATCGCGGTGCCGCACGAACGGGCTGTAGATCGGCGCACCGGGCTTCAGCGCCAGATCGGCGTCAAAATCTTCATTGCGGTTGAACGGCACCGCCGGCCAGGCGGCAATATCGCTTAAGCCAACCCGATACGCCTGCGTCACCTGCGCCAAAGCGGCGTTCTGCGCCTGCCGTTCCTCGCTCGCCAACCCGCCGCGCACGCCATAGACCAGGAACGGTTCCAGCACGCTAAAGCCGATATAGTGCAGCGCATGCATGATTGGCCACAGCATCAGCCGCATATCGCCGTCGCGCCCGTTCGGCGCGCAGGCCTGTGCGGAAGCGCCGGCGGTCACGGTCAGCAGCGCCCGCTTACCGCGCATCACGCCGTTCTCATGGCGGTGGCGGCTGTCGTAGATCCCGCCGTAAACGAACACCCGATCCATCCAGCCCTTGATGATGGCCGGCGCGCCGAACCACCAGAAAGGGAACTGCAGCACCAGCGTATCCGCCCAGCGCAACAGCTCGATATGCCGCCGGATCTCCGCCGGCAGCGCCTGGATCGTCCAGTGATGGCGCTGCTCCTGCATCGCATCGAACCGGTCCACCTGCTTTCTGCTGGGGTAATGGCCGGCGCCCTCGCGCGGATCAAACCCCTCCTGATACAGATCGACCGTTTTCACCTGATGCCCCTGCGCCAGCCAGGCCTGCCGCGCCTGTTCGGCCAAATGGGCATTGAAAGAATGCGGCTCGGGGTGAGCCAGCACAATCAGCACGTTCATCCTGTGTCTCCCGTTGTAAGGTGGTGCTGTTATGCTGTGGCTTTATCGTCCCCTTGGCAATTACGCACCTGAAGGTAACCCCCAATGGCTTATCCCGGCGACGTCTATTCGAGCAAGTGTTCCGCACGCGATGCGCTGGCGCTGATTTCCGGCAAGTGGGTGATGCTGATCCTGCCTGCGCTGGCGCAGCGCCCGATGCGCAACGGCGAGCTGCTGCGCCGCATCGACGGCATTTCGCAGAAGGTGCTGACGCAAACGCTGCGCCAGCTGGAACGCAACGGGCTGCTCGAACGGCTAGATTTAAGTGAAAAGAATCAGGCGCATGTGGAATACCGGCTCAGCGCCGTCGCCTGCTCGCTGGTCGAGACGCTGGCGGCGCTGGACCGATGGGCGGAATACCATTTCCCCGAGCTGGACGCCGCCCGCGAGCGCTATGATGCCGACCGCGGGCGCGAGGCCGATTAAAGCGGTTTGGCCCGCAGCGTCTCGCCGCTGCGCACGAAGTTGCCGGCCCCCAGATGATGAATGGTGTGCAGATCCGCATTGGCGGCGGTGAAGTTCCAGCGCCCTTGCTGGAACACCCGCTCGTCCGCTGCCGCGCTCAACACCTCGCCGAAGCAGGTGTCGTATTTTTCCTGCGCGCCGCTTTCCGGCAATAAGCGGCACTCCAGCCACGCCACGCACCCCTGTTCGATCAGCGGCACCTGCAGCGTGGCGCTCGGCGCTGCGGCGATGTGAAAGCGGGCAAACTTGTCTTCATCCAGCCCGGACACGCTGCCAACCGCGTAGGTGGCGTCGATGAACATGGCCGCCGGCACGCAAATGCCGAATGCGCCGCTCTCCTCGATCATTTGCCGGCTGTGCGCCCCTTTGTCCACCACAATGGCGATGCGCGGCGGGCTGAACTCCACCGGCATCGACCAGGCGGCGGCCATCACGTTGCGTTTGGCGCCGTCGCGGCTGCGGCTGGTGATCAATACCGTCGGGCCGTGGTTCAGCAGGCGGCTGGCGTGTTCGAGGGCGACAGGACGAAAGTGGCTCATCGGGAAATCCTTGCGAGTGACTGATTGTCCCGCAGTGTAGATCTGCGCTGCGGCGGCAGGCAACGTGGGGCGCACAGAATGCGCAGGTGAGACGCTTGTTCCCCGTCTCGCCATCCGTTATCTATAGTTAGATCAATTCGCCGGTAACGGCCCACTCCACCTGAGGATCTTGCCTTGACGTTTTTAAAACACCCTATCGCCGGATTGGTGCTGGCCGGCTGCGGCCTGCTGTCGGCGGGCGGCGCGCTGGCCGCTTCCGATGCGCTGGTGTACTGCACCGTCGCCTCGCCGGAATCGTTCAACCCGCAGCTCTCCAGCTCCGGGCCGACCTTTATCGCCACCTCGCAGGTGCTGTACAACCGCTTGGTGACGCTGCGTGAAAGCGATAAAACCCCGGCCCCGTCGCTGGCCACCGAGTGGAGCGTCAGCCCGGACGGCAAGACCTATACCTTTACCCTGCGCCAGGGCGTGAAATTCAACAGCAACAAATACTTCACCCCGACACGCGACTTCAACGCCGAAGACGTGGTGTTCACCGTGATGCGGCAGAAGGATCCCGCTAACCCTTATCACAAGGTCTCCGGCGGTAACTATGAATACTTCACCGACATGGGCCTGGATAAGCTGATCACCAAGGTGGAAGCGCTGGACGAGCATCACGTGCGCTTCACGCTGAGCCAGCCCAACGCCGCCTTCGTCGCCGACTGGGCGATGGATTTCGCCTCGATCCTGTCCGCCGAATACGCCGACGCCATGCTGAAAAAGGGCACGCCGGAATACGTCGACAACTGGCCGATCGGCACCGGGCCGTTTGCGCTGCAGCAGTACAAGCAGGATTCGCTGATCCGCTACATCGCCAACCCGCACTACTGGCAGGGCGAAGTGGCCAGCAAGCACCTCATCTTCTCCATCACGCCGGATCCGCAAACCCGGCTGGCCAAGCTGAAAACCAACGAATGCCAGATCATCCCCGCGCCGCTGCCGGAACAGTTCGCCGCCATCAAGGCCGACGGCAACCTGCAGCTGCACGACATTACCGGGCTGAACGTCGGCTATCTGGCGTTCAACACCCAAAAAAAACCGTTCGACAACCTGCTGGTGCGTCAGGCGTTGAGCTACGCGGTGGACAAGAAAGCGATCGTCGCCGCGGTGTTCAAAGACAGCGGCACGCCGGCCAATTCACTGCTGCCGCCGGGCATGCTGGGCTACAACGACAAACTGCCGGAGTACGCCTACGATCCGCAGAAGGCGCGCGCGCTGCTGAAGCAGGCCGGGCTGGAACAGGGCTTTGAAACCGACATCTGGTCGATGCCGGTACAGCGCCCTTACAACCCGAACTCCAAACGCATCGCCGAGATGATCCAGAGCGACTGGGCGAAGGTGGGCGTGAAGGCCAAAATCGTCACCTGGGAGTGGGGGCAGTATCTGGCCGGGCTGCGCAAAGGCGAGCAACAGAGCGCGCTGTACGGCTGGGTGTCGGACAATGGCGATCCGGACAACTTCGCCACCCTGCTCGGCTGCGCCGGCGTGCAGAGCGGCGCCAACGTGGCACGCTGGTGCGATAAGGATTATGACCGGCTGATCCAGCAGGCGATCCAGGAGAACCAGCCGCAGGCGCGCGCCAAGCTGTATCAACAGGCGCAGGTGATCTTCGCCAAACAGGCGCCGTGGCTGCCGCTGGCCACCGGCAAAGTGTTCTACGCCACCCGCAGCAACCTGAGCGGCTATGTGGTGGACGTGAACGGCAGCGATTTCGCCAAGGCCAAATTGAACTGATCTTAGGCGCCGCAGCGAGGGCTGCGGCGTAACCCGCTTCATCGCTTAATAAGCTGCCAGCCTCTGAACCTATCATTATTAGCTTCATAACTTACGGCGCTCACCTATCACCAGACGCATATCCCACTAAACCAATAGCTTAATAAGCGAGCTGAACCTGGCGTTTTGCCTAAATTGCGCGCACGCGCTTTCCTCCGATGTAACATTTCGTTACCATCGACGCACAGACCCTTTAACATCAAAAGGTAACCCGGTGCAGAACACCTACATGCCGTGGCAAATTCGCCTGCACTGGCTGGTGGCGATCCTGCTGGTCATCACCTGTGTCACCATCGAGCTGCGGGGCTTTGCCGAACCGGGCAGCGCCCCTTGGTACGTGCTGGTTGTCACCCACTTCAGCTGCGGCGTAACGGTATTTGCGCTGATGATCGCCCGCCTGTTCCTGCGCTGGCGCCACCCCTCGCCCGCCATCGCGCCCAAACCGCCGAAGTGGCAAACCGGCCTGGCGCACCTGACGCACACCCTGATTTACCTGCTGCTGCTGACGCTGCCGGTGCTGGGGGTCTATTCGCGCTATCTGGGGGGCAAAGAGTGGTATCTATTCGGCCTGCCGATGCCGTTCGCCGACGTGGCCGATCGGCCGCAGGCGCGGGCGATTATCGGCTGGCACAAAACGCTGGCGTCATTCGGCTACTGGCTGATCGGCCTGCATGCCGCCGCCGCGCTGTTCCACCACTATATCGTCAAGGACAATGCGCTGGTGCGCATGCTGCCACTGATGAAAAAGCGCTGACCACCCGGCGCCAGGGATGAATTTTCGGGCCACGCCTGCTGACAGGGAATGATATGCAAACCCAATTTTTTCATGTGACCGTCGAGCAATGCGCTTGCCAACAGACGGCGCCCGACAATCTGGTGAGGATCATCGCCTCCGGCCAGACGTTCTTTTTTTATCGCGATGACTTCAGCGACAGCGAAAATCTGCTGGCCAGGCTCGCCGCCGGCGATCGGGTGAAGATCGGCGCCCACCGCCTGCGGGACGGCAGCTACTGGCTGCACTGGCTGCTGCACGGCACGAAAGGCCGGCTGGAGCCTGACAGAACGCTGAAATATAAGCTGAAATACTTCGCCCTGCTGCTGCTGGGCGCGGCGCTGGCCGGCGGTTTCCCGGCGGCCTTTTTCATCATGGACCGGGAAGATTCCTGGCTGACCATCGTCCTGTTCTTTATCGCCATCATCGCCGGCCTTATCGGCATCGGCATGGTGCTGTTCGTCGGTTCGGAGCTCCTGTTGATTGCGCACCGCGGCCGCAGGCGCCTGCTCAGAGCGCTGGATCGCGTGCTGCAGGGGCAAGACGTCACGCCGCCCAGCTCGCTCAGCCTGAAAATCCCCGGCATCAGATACCGGGCCGTCCGCGCAGACGCCGCGCCAGTGCCCGCAACGCCACAAACCGAGTTCCCCCTCCCCGAGGGCGTCGAGGCCTCCGGCATAGAGACGGTCAACGCCCTGAGCTACGAACTCTGCCACTATGAGATCCCGCGGCAGGTGCAGTATTTGGACACCTATGCGTGGCGCCAGAAGGAGACGCACTTCGCGTTGACGACCCGCGCGCTCAACGTCCCCAATACCAAACTGCACCCGGTATTTCGTCGGCAACATCCGCTTTTCATCGCCAAAGGCGATCCGCTGCAGGTGCTGTATTGCGAAAACGACACCGTCCCCGAGTTGCCGACGGTGCGTGGGATCATCAATCACCGCGACCGCCAGACCTATCTTATCGGCGGCAGCCGCTACTTCACCGAAGCCGGCCTTAACCTGAGCGCGCGCGTCGTCTTCATCCTCGGCGCGATCATGATGTGTTTGATGCTCGGCATGATCGTGTGGGATAACGCCGATACCCCGGCGGGCTTTTACCTGGATGCCTGGACCCTGAAGCGCCTCGGCAGTGAATTGCCGCCGATTATTCTGCTGCTGATGCTGATGGTCAGCGGCCTGGCGCTGCTGATCGAGGGTTTCGCCCAGATCTGTCGCCTGTACTCTTTTGACCAGCACCGCACGTTTAAAACGTTTAAATACCTGCGAAATCTGCGTCGCAGGTTGTGGCGGCAGGCTCAGGTGACGGAGCTGAAATGATGACGTTAGCGCTTTATAAAAGACCCCTTATTATCCTGACGCTGTTTTTAGCCAGCGCGCTGGGCGTCTATTTGCTCGCCCCTGAGCAACGCTATGCGCAGTGGCAATGGACTCGGGGCGACCAGGCGTTGCCGACGATAGCCCGGTACGATCTCATCCACAGCTACCCGGCGCAGGACGGCGCCCTGCTGCTCACCAGCAAAAGAAGTGAAGACCGCGCGTACAACAGCTTTTACGGTTGGGCGGCCAACTACCTCAGCCAGGTGCTGTTTGCCGGCCCAAAAGGGTTACAGATGCTGGGGGAACTCGACGACTTGATCCACGATGCGGTTTGTGGCGAGCAGGAGTGCGTGCTTTTTCTCTCTGAGGGCCGCAGGCTGGTTGATGTGCAACGGGGTACCATCGGGGCGCTGATCCCCTGGCCGGAGGGCGACGACAACCGGCCTTCCTTTGTCGGCGGCAAACTGGTGGCGCAACCGGGAAAACGCGCGCTGTATCTCATCAGCACCGAAGGCGTATTCTACAGCCCGGACTTCGGCGCCCATTGGCGGCAGACGCTGGATCTGCCGGCGCTGCTGGACGCGCGGCAACTGCTGGGCTTTGAGCGCGGCGAGGAGGAGTCACCGACGGCTTACGCCTCCGGTAAGCGCAAATCCGTACCCGAGATATTCACCGCCATTGATGGCGACCGCGTGCATTTCTGGATGAACCCGGTGCTCGGATCTGGCGCGTTACACATCGCCGTTAACGGTAAAACCGGCGAGGTGATTGAAATGCATTGGCTGTTGGTGCGCGTGGAGGAAAGCGCGCAAGCCCCGGACGGCGGCATCTACCTGATCGCACAAACGCTGGACAGAGGGCTGTATCAGCTTCTGCGTTATCAATCCGACGGGCAGTTGAAGGTGCTGCTGGAGACCGGCGATAAATCGCTGTATCAGCTCTGGGCGGGCAACGATAAGCTGGTCGCCCAAACGGATAACGGCGATGCGCGTCTTTCGCTGATTTTCGATCTGCGCTCATCCGACGTGCACTACCGACAGCCGTTGGAGTACCGGTACAACGGGCGCGACGACGCGCGCCAAACCGTGATCGAACCAGAAAGCCACTATGACGATGACAGGGAGACCCCGGCGCTGCCCTACTTCGTTCGCTATCGCTCCACCGCGCCGTGAACATAAGGAACTTGCCATGCTGTTAGGTTATGGCGCCGGCGCCGCCGGCCTGCTGGCGCTGTTATTGGCCCTGCTGCTCGCCGGCATCCTGCTCGCCTGGTGGGGCTGGCGATACGCCGCCGCCCGCTGCGGCCGCCCGCGCCCGCCGCTTTCCTGGGGCGGCTATCTGTTGGCCTCGGCGCTGGCAATCTACCCGGTGGCGTTCGCGCTGATGCTGATCGGCATGGCCATCCAGGACATCAAGAGCCAGCGGGCGGAAGATCGTTGGAATCAACGCAGCTACTTGACGCTCGACGAGGCAAAGCCGTTCGGTGAAACGACGCTGCCGAAAGGCAGTTGGGTAAACCGCCAGGAGCCACGCCTGCCCGGCACCGAAGACAGCCCTATCACGATGAACGGCGTGACCGCCGTGCGTTTTCCTCAGCCGCAGAGCGTGGCCGGCGTGCCGATCATCGCCTTCGAGGTTTTACCGCCGGTGATGGAGCTGGCAGGTGCGCATACCTTCACCCGTCCAAGCGGCCAAAGGGTGCACTGCGAAGCGGGTTGGCTGGTCACCTTCTTGTTGCCGCCGGATCGGCCGGCCCCGCAGTGGGAGGAGTGGCAGGCCGGGCTGCCTGCGGCGGCGTTTCGGCCCAGCGACTGGATCTTTAGGGAGTGCTTCTCCGGCAGCCCGATCGCCGTGCTGACCTTGCACAACGGCGAAGTCAGGGTGCTGCCTTAAGCCTTACGCCGTGGCGTTGGGCAAGCGCACGATCACGCGGTTATTGGCCGTGGGCAACTGCAGCGGCGTTTCCTGCCAGCTCACCGCGATAACCAATACCGGCGGAGCCGGCACGCGCGGCTCACGCCCGTCGGGCCCCACGCCGTAGGCATCCCATTCAATCACAAACACCCCGCCGTCTTGCGGCTCGACCCGCTCGACGAAAAAGGTGGTGTCCGAACCGCGCCCGCTCGCCGGTTTATGCGCGTAAGAAAGCAGGCTGAACCACTCGCCGGCGAAGTACAGATGGTAAAGACCATCGACGATATGCTCGCCGTGGAACTGGCAGCCGCCGACGCTCAAGCCGCAGCCCGCTGGGGATCCCGCCACGCGTTCGAGATCGCGCACGAAGCGATCGGTCGGCCTGTTATCCAGCAACAGCTCATAAGGCGGCGCGTGCAGCAGCGCGGCAGGATCGTCCGCCAGGCGCAGATTCGCCGGCAACATCAAGCGCGCCGCCAGCACCCGGCCGTTGGGCAAGGCGATCTCCAGACGATCGGCCGGATCCTCTGTCCACGGCGGCACCCACAGACCGCGCACAAGGTGCAACGGCGTAGCCTCCGCCTGCCGACACCTCGCCCGCAGCCGCGCCAGCGCCTCGGCGGTACCGACGGCCAGCGCGTCCTGCTCGCGATCGGTCAATGCCGGCAGCGCGTACATCATCCGGGCAGCAGGCTCGTACACCGTCAGCCCCTCACCCTCACGACTGCGGGTCGGGATCAGGCGCAGCTTGCCATCGTCCACGTCCTGCGGCGCCGCACAGGCGCCATGCACAATCGCCCCGTCGCGCAGCAGCAGCGTCCAAAAATTGGGGCCGCCCATGCCCAGTTCCCCCACGCCGCCAATCTGCCGATCGCTGTCGCCGGCGTGCGCCATCTCAATCGGCTGCGAACGCCAGTCGGTCTTGCGCCACTCTGCGGCCTCTTCGGGGTCTTGCACGCCTTTAGCGGCGTGCTTCGCCCATTGCAGCACGGCAAACAGCGCGATGCACAGCACGCCGAAAATCGGGTGATCCTGCCAAATCAACCCCCAACCGACGATCAAAAAGGCCCAGGCGGCCATGGCGATATCCTTTTCCACGAGAAAACCGCCTGATTCTAGCGCAGGAAACGCAAAGGGTTGAAGCCTATGCCATGAATAATTAGCCGTTAAATAGAAAGATAATAATTTCAGCGTTATTTCTGTGACTACAAAGATCACATAAATAACGCTTCAAAGAGTGATTTGAACGTAGAAAAGACAACTCCCTGTATCTCAATGCAATATTCGCAACCCTATTAAAAACCAAAAGATAAAAGGGAAAAAAAACTGCAGTAATTTGTGCATATTCTAAACATTGACTATGTTTATACATACTCTTTATATGCAGGTACACAGACTAAAAAACAAAAGAGAAAGGCTCCCAATATAATTAAACAAACCTCGCATACCGCGTGGGTGAAACGCTATTAATTATAAAAATTCCGAGGGTATTTTATCTCCGCGGAACGGGTCACTTTGCATTTTATCGGGCCAATAGGCTACACACCGCAATTAATACCATTATTAGCATTCCGGAGACCGACAATGAAAATCGTTACGGGCATTATCCTTACCTCTGTGGCCGCCTTCAGCTGCGCGGCTTACGCGGCCGATGCGCAGCCTACCACAGGCAGCGCGGAAGTGACGCTGGAACACGTGCACGCCGTGATGGAAAACGGCAGCCCGGCGCCACAGCACGACGCCGCCTGCCAAAAAGAACTTTCCATGCCGGAATCGAAATATATCGGCATGAAGGTTAAAACCGATTACAGCATCAACAGCAGCACCATGATGATGTCGGCCAAATCGATGTTCCCATCGCCAAATGACAAACAGCCTATGGAACTGACGGTCGATCTCTCCGCGCTGGGCCTGGCGGATGTGTATGCCTTCGGCGCCTTTAAACCGGCCGCGTTGCCGCAGGCCTATATTTATTTCACCATCGACAAAGATTTTAAAAATCCGGTCAGCACCTTTATGATCATCAACCAAGGCAAGCAATATAACTGCGTGATCTCCAGCTCGAATAAAATGATGAGTAAAGAGATGCGCGGCAAGATGATGATGAAGAAACAGTAACGGAATGAAAAACGGCGCTTCCCTTAACAGGAGGCGCCGCCAGAAAACGCGTTAAATCAGACCCGGATTGTATTTCTGGTTGAACTTCTCTTCCGATTGGAACAGATAAATAATGCCTTCGATAAAGCCGACAATCGCCGGGATCCCCGTCCAGCAGAACAGCAGGTAGAACAGCCCCCACCATTTCATCCCTAAGTAAAACTTGTGAATGCCCAGCCCCCCCAGGAAGATGGCCAGCAGGGCCGCCGCGAGCTTGTCTTTTCTGCTCATAGTGCACTTCTCCTTACTTCTCACCGAACCACCGGCATGTCCAAAAAACGGATGCCGCTCCACAGAGCGCCGCATCGTAATGCTTGAGGAGAAAATATTCACCCATCAAGGCTCAACAGGGGTAATTATAACAGCGGATGATTAAACGGTTGTTTAACCGGCGAAGCGGGGGAGCAGTGAGGTCTGAAGAGAAGATGGTGAGGCCCCGATTTATTTCCGGGATTTTTACGATATTCCCGTATATAACGTGAAGACGCTTAATTGCATGTCTATGCCGCATGAGAACAACCGCATAACATAAAGTGTACAGGCGTGGCGGGTACGAGTGATCACGTAGGTTGTGTGCAATGAGGCCCGGCGTCAAGTCGGCGGTTATATCCTGAATTACTACAATAGCGTCAGACCTCATCATTACAATGGGGGACTGACGCCGGAAAAATCAGAGAACAGATACCGTTCTTACTGTAAAAGCGTGGCCAGTATTACTTGGCCACTACAGCTGTATAATACGACCCATCTGGTTTTTACAGCAGGTTTCCCGATTTCGTTCAGGTAGCCATGAACTCGGCCCGGGCGACATTCAGTACCCGACACATCGTCATCACACCCCATACAGTACGGTGTTCATTGATAAAGCGGTACTTCAGTCGGGCTCCCTTGCAAAGCACCGCACGGCCTTTTTCAGGATATCCCGTTCTTCTTCGGTGCGTTTTAGCTGCGCGCGTAGTTTCAGGATTTCGCTTTTGGCTTCCAGTAAATCCCGGGCATGTTGTTCGCTGTTATCAGGCTGACAGCCCGTAGCCACTTGTAGAGGCTGCGTGCAGAAACGCCCAGACGGTCAGATACTTCGGCAACGGAATAACCGCGTTCCGTTATCTGACGGACGGCTTCTTCCTTAAATTCAGGTGTAAATCGTGGTGTGCCCATGCGCTCCTCCTATTCTCAAACTATAGGGCAGGATCGTCTACCGGGGTGGGTCAGTCCAAGCCACCTAAAAGGATGACTACCAAAACAGTGGCAATTCAAATCATTTACTTTTAGATGAATCACTTGAATGACCAAGGTTTTTTCACTGCCAGTTTTCATCACATGGCTATGAATAGTAGAATCCAAGCATAAATTAACGCTTAGAAAAGTTGAGCTCATGAGATTTCACCCTGAAGGGCCTTCCATACCCGATATCCTCTTAGAACGCTGTGATACAGGTCGAGTTGTATTTCTCTGTGGCGCTGGGGTTTCATTACCTTCAGGGATGCCAAGCTTTGTAGAGCTTACCCAGCATGTAATTGAATACTTTGACCCACCACACGATTCAGAAATCATGGCAGCATTTCGCCCATGGCTTCACGACCAATCTTCGGCAAATGTCCCTCTCGACCAAATTTTCAACCTCCTACATCAGGAATATGGCAAGGATGAGGTGAATGCTTTGGTATCAAAGCGTCTGGGGACTGCAAGAACTGATATAGAGGTTGGACGTGAGCATGCCCTGATTAAAAGAATTTCCTCAAATCAGAGTGGAGTTCCACAGATTGTCACAACGAACTTTGACCGACTGTTCGAGGTTAACCAAGCGCAAGATAATTTAACTCGATATGTGCCGCCAGCTTTCCCAAATCTGAATTTCGGTTCGACAATTGAGGGGATTACATATCTTCACGGCCGTCTGGTCGACGAAAATGCTGTAAACCATCCTTATGTGCTGAGCAGTGCAGACTTTGGACGAGCATATCTTTCAGAAGGATGGGCGACCAATTTTATTAAGCTTCTTCTGGAACGATACATCGTTGTTTTAGTCGGTTATCAGGCAGAAGACCCACCAGTTAAATACCTCCTTCAGGGTCTCAATCATGATGGCCAGTATGATCGTTCCAGACTTTATGCATTTGATCGCGGCCTTGCCGAGGATATCGAAGCCAAATGGCGTGACAGAGGAGTTACAGCCATAGCCTATTCCGATCATCCAGCCCTTTGGAAGACTTTGGAAGCATGGGCTGAGCGAGCAGATGATCCACGTCGATGGCGAGCTTCTATTATCGCTAAAAGCCAGCAAGATCCGAAAGTTCTAGCACAGTATGAACGTGGTCAACTTGCCCATATACTTCGCACTACGCAAGGTGCGAAATTGTTCTCTGAAGCTGTTCCTCTTCCCCATCCAGAGTGGCTTTGTGTGATGGATGCAAATATTCGGTCAGCCAAACAGAAGAAAAGATACTACGAACTTGATGACAATGATGCAGAGACCTTCGATCCACAAGAAGCTTATGGGCTTGATGACGATCTGCAAGATATCTCTGACGATGAACGTAAACGTGGAGTGAGTAACGATAATCTCCTTGAATGGCGTGACGAAGATGATAATCCGTCAGATTACCATCACTTGGCTGGATGTTTGGAGACAATGCCGAAACGATTGAGTCATCTCATGGCCTGGTTCTGCAAATCTCTTGATAGCCCCGCGATGGCTTGGTGGGCTATCCGAAAAATCAGCATTCATCCTCTACTACTACAAAATATTGAACGCAACATTGATCATTCAGCATCAATCCACAAACGCTCTCGTCAACTGTGGAGCTTAATTCTCGAACATCATAGAGATCCCTGCAATCGTCGTTATGACGTCGATTGGTACGACTTAAAAGCTCGAATTACAAACCAAGGCTGGACAGCTGGTGTCTTACGAGAATTTCGTAGGGTAATGGCACCCCGATTGGAGATGAAATCGCCATATGGCTTGGGAGAAGTCAGACCACCAAGTGACTCTTGGGAGGAGATCCATTTCAGCAAATTAGGTCAATTTGAAGTTGTGTTCACTAATAGACATGACGACAATTTAGACGTACCTGACAATGTATTGCTACAGGTATTTAGTGCTCTGGAAGAGCAACTAATCATTGCTGCAGGAATGCTGGAGGATATTGATACTTCCTACTTTCCAATCCCAAGCTGTTATCCAGAACGTGATGTAGACGGAGAAGAAAACTTCTCGAAAGGGGCCGATGTATTAATATGGTTTGTCCAACTTTTTGACCGAATAGCTGAAAAGTGGCCAGAATTGGCTAATGCACATGTAACCACCTGGCCAGTAACAGAACCATTTATCTTCCGAAAACTCAGACTTTATGCCTTCAGTAAAACAGCCGTTTTTGGGACTGACCGAATTGCCGAAGAAGTTTTGTCTATAGAGCAAAATAGCTTCTGGGACACAAATATTACCCGAGAACTTCTTTTTTTACTGGTAGACCGATGGGAAGAATTCCCACGAGAGAACCAAAATCGAATCATCGAACGTATTCTGACTGGCCCCTATCAAATACCTTATTTGTCTGAGGAAGAACTTCCGAAAGGAAGAGAAGTGTTGGCTGCTAAATACGCTCGTTATCTCGAACTGCATGGTTGTGAACTGGGCACTATTTATCGTGATCGGCTCACTGCGATGATTAACAGAATTCCTGGCTGGAATGATCGCTGGGCCACATCTGTAGTCATCAGTTGGGGCTCCCGCTCTGGCTGGATTAGTACAGACGAAAAACCAGATGTAATATCAGATCTTCCTGTAAACGAGATAATCCCAAAAGTAAAAGAGGTGCTTAAACGAGATGACGACAGCTTTACTCGTAGGCGGCCCTTTGTTGGTTTGATAAAAGAAAATCCGCGTAAGGCATTGTCTGCGCTTACTATTGCAGGGAAAATCGGTGATTATCCTAAGGAATTATGGTCGTCAATGATAAGTGAACTACCTGCAGATCTTAAACCAAGGTTGAAACGAATATTCCTGAGCCGAATCGCGAGATTACCGGCTACAACTTTAGTCGAACTACGACATACATTAAGTAACTGGCTTGAACAAAATTTAGCTGCGACTCTTGAATTTGATGAGGATCTCGGCTGGGCAGTTTACGATCATGTCATAGAGGGCATACTGAGCGGTGGGGCTGATGCAACACGGAGTGGTTTCGGAGAAGTTATCCGAAATGGTGAGGTTGTAATACAGTCTCGGCGTACATTCAGCCATGCAATCAATGGTCCTGTCGGTAAATGTACTCAAGCGCTTTTTCAAGTAATGCCAAGTGAAGAAAAAAAAGCTGGTTCGCTTATTCCGTATTCTATTAAGTCTCGTATTGAACGTCTTTTTACTGCACCAGGAGAAGGTGCGGACCACGCTATAGCTATAACGACTCGCAATCTAAATTGGCTAATGTTTGTTGATCCTGCATGGGCAAGAGAATGGCTTATACCTATTTTGGACTTAAAACATCCTGCAGCAGAACCAGCATGGAATGGTTATCTTCATTGCAATGATATGCCTTCGACTGCAGTAGCTGAACTTATTAAACCCTGTCTTCTAAACCTTATACCTTGGATCGAATCTCTTTCGTGGGAAAAAGATTATTCAGTTCGAGCTTCGCAATGGCTTGGTTTAATGAGAATATTTCACCCTGATGAGCCCTTCAGTCCTTCCAGGAATGAAATGCGCTCCATATTACGAGCATTATCTGACGAGGCTCGAAATCGTTTTATTTCCTGGTTAGGATTGGTCGGGCAGAAAAACGAGAGTGGCTGGGTTAAGTATGTGATCCCATTAATCAGAGAGGACTGGCCCAAAGAACGCCAATATAGAACCACGAGCTCTGTAAAAGCATGGGTTGGTTTACTTGACGATACTGGCGATAAATTTCCGGAGGTTTACGATTCAGTAAAAACATACTTAGTACCAATCGAGACAATTGATCATTTGTTCTACAGATTCACTCGGGAACTCGGTGGTAAAGGAGCAATTGCAGCTATTTTTCCAGAAACCACACTTGATTTACTGGACAAAATAACACCACAGATGTTCACGCGCACATCAGGAGAGCTGCAGAAGATTCTTGAGCTAATTGAAGATACAGATACAAGTCTGATCAAGGATTCACGGTACTTACGGCTTATTGCACTGGTTGAGAAAAATTAGCCTTTATGGTTTTTTACCGTTATTGATTACTTATCACTCAGCAAAACTTTTCAACATGCCGTAGCGCTTAACGCCTATTCTTGACTAAGATGAGAAGCAGGCGTTAAAGTTTGATTAAAGGAGAACCTCTAACCATTCCTTGTGGAAGAAATAATTTTTGGAGTATTATTGAAATTGCTCAAATATACCATGTAACCCAATAAATTTTATTTTTAGTGCAGGATCATGTCTTAGAACAGTCTCAAGTGAGTTCCTCTCATAAATTATTGATTGTGCTTGTATTGAGCCGTTCCATGATGGCAAAAGCAATAAAGCAGATGTATCCAAATCAATACCCCACCAATCGTTAACGTAGCAATTTAAAAAATCAACAAGAGCCTTAATCGCAATAAAAGCATCTTTTTCAGTATATGTTTCAGGATCAAGGGATATACCTGATATATTACTTTTAGCTTGTTCGGAGTTAATATCAGACTGGTGTTGATAAGCGATTTTGCCTTCACCCGGTCTAGTTTCTATTGTATCAGTGAAAGTTTTAATCTTGGGATGCACCAATGCATTTCGTTGTGTTATTAACTCTTTTATTATTTGTGTTTGAGTGGTTCCACGAGGTAAAGATATGTCTTTATGCCATTGAAGAGTATAGTCAAATTTATCAAGTGAAGAGAACCTGTCAATTTGATCTTTTAACTTTTGCGTTATTTCTATAGAAGATAAAAATGAGTTAGCTGCAGCCTCAATAGCGTAGTTAATTGAAAGCACACTTGATTTTGCAAGTGTTTTTTTGATGTGTGATTTTTTTGTTGCAACTGATAACTCATAAAGGGTTATTGCATCAGAAAAAAGCTCAAAGAAGCTGTTCTTGGTTATTTCAACTTTTCTTTTCACACGCAGCCCTCTGCATAAAAATAAAATCATATAGACAGAATACAATTTCCTATAATCTTTATATCCTACTAGTTGTTGATATAAATGGCTATCGAGAATAAGAACTGGGTTTAGGGAAACCACCTCTGACGACGACAACAACAATTGCAACATGAGATTGACCTGTTGGATGAGTGAATACTTCAATATCATCCTCTATTGCTCCCACCGGCGCTGATTTTGACGTTGATTCCAGAACAGCCAAAATACCGATACGCTTACCTAATCCAATGGCATAAGCTGCTGTTTGATCGAAATATTTTTGAAAATCCTTGGGGAAAAGAACCTTATTATTTTCAACTTTTAGTTCTATCGGAATGTCTTCAAATGTGAGATCCGTTATCCCGCCAGCAGCCTCTGGATGGCCTTGTAAGTTCTCGCCAATCTCATTCCTACTTCTAAGTATTTCGGCTATTTTACGCTGAAATTTTTGCTCTGATGTGCCAGTAATAAATAAACTAGCTTTAAGAGCTTGGGCTGCAACATTTCCTAAGCCGCCAAGTATAACCATTGTATTAGCAATGTCATCTGAGTGTAATCCTGGGAAAGCTCTTAATATGTTACGAATTTTTATAAGATGCCTATCGACATTTGAAAATCCAGTTAATGGAGCTTGAGCGGAATCACTCCCTTCAAGTAGTAAGCGCCTATGTCCTACGATAGCAATATTTTGGCAATTACTTAAATTGTCAAACTCAGCAGCATATAGGAATTCGTAAGGTCTCGAGCCAAATGAATTTGCCACTTCCAAGACGACACGACCAATCCCCTTCAATGTGAAGGGGCCTTCCCCCTCTGGTTTCTCAAATCTAAAATCAGGCAACCAGCCTCGCTCACGTGCATCAATTGTCACTGGCTTTAATGAGAGGAAATTTGCACTCTTTGGCCAATTTGAAACCCTGACCTCTATGTTAAGGTCATAAGCCGTACCCGGCTTAAGATAATTCCATTGCTGAGCTGGTTCCCCATCAATATCAAACTTTAGAAATGCAACTGTTGATTCTTGTGTTTTATTCTCATTTGTCCCTTTACTAGATATTCCTTGCCTAATCCCCTCAATATTTTTATTGCGAAGATTTGCGAATAAGAGTAGAGGCAACGACCAGCTTGTTAACTGGTCTTGTATTTTTTTTAATGAATCTAATTTACTGATTGAACGGACTTGCTCTATAAATTCATTAAATTGTTTGTTCTCCGAGAGACTCGTCGTCATGTCGATCTCTGATGCTTTTAATTGTGCTGAATTTAAAAACCTTTGAGCATCAGTCTCAGCATTACGTATAGCATGTTTCCACTCAGCTAGAGATACAAATATAGTCATTGCTATGTAATATGCACGATATTGATCTTCAACATATCCCTGACCGAGCTCATCGAGCGTTTCATTGAGCTTTTGACACGCGTCTTTAAGTTTCACCAAGTCATTCGGAATGGACTTGAGTGCACCATCCAACGCTGCTGCAATCTCAACTCTCGGAGAAAAAGCTTGGCGGAAAATCTCGAAATTTGGCTCGTTCTTCATATTCTTTCTCCAACTCAGCCGTAAGGCCATTCCATTTTTCAATTAAGTCATTATAGGGTTCGCAAACACTTATGGCATGTTCAATGCAAGCTGCTTCTGTAACTAAAGCAGCCTTAAGTTTCCATTGTGTATTTCTTTCATCATTTGGAATTTCTTCCAGTAGTTCCTTTAAACAAACATTTGCAATTACGTTATCACCACACTTGCTTAACGCAGCCACGTACACTAATGCTTCAATAAATTGTTGAGGTTTGAATGGTTTCAGAGCATTAAATGCTTTTAGAAGATCGTCTTTACAATTTCGAAGCTCATCATGTGGCGCTCTTAATATCACAGTGATGCAGTCATCGATAGAAATACTGCGAGTATACTTATCCTGAATTGCTTTGAGTGCGACTTTGACAAACCCGGGAATATCATCAAAATGAAAACGCAATCGAGTGATAGCATCATAAAGTGCACCTCCTTCTAAAATTAATAATATATTAGAAAGAAACAATCCAATTTTTCCCTTTCTCTCTTCATCTGATAAGCAAAGAGAAGCAAAAACGTCAATGCATTCTACAATGAAATTATCTTTTTTATCTTGTTGAGTATAATAGCAAATTAGATTCCATAGCCGGGATCTCACAAGTTCCCGTTTCTCCTCAGGAAAAGATCTACGGCTCAAAGCGTGAACAGCATACTGATGCACCATAACATATTGATCTAATAGCAAGACTGAATATGCTTCGAAGAATAAATCTGGAAAATTCTTCACTAAATCATAGGGAACATTTTCCCACGCTTGTACGGCACGTGCTCGAATCAATGTACTCTCATCCATAAGAGCACGATACCAATCAGAGAGAACTAGTGTTAGGCTGTCAATACCAGTTAATAACTTAGGAACATGGGCAATCATGTTCCCACGCATTTGAGTTTGTTCTTCTGGTAAGCTTCTATAGAGCTGAAGAAAATCATCGATTCCCTCACGCCCTCTAGATTTAGCTCCAATCGCAGCCCATTCAATCAATGCCCCCTGTAAGCCATCAATAGCATTACGCTTATTACTTTTATCTAAATGATCTAGAAAACTCTCATTTATTTCTATGATTTTTTCTTTATTCAACTCCTCATATTTTTCGCTTAGCGTTGCAGCCGCTCCGATCAAATCGTCAAAATTATCAACTGCAAGCTCAGAAAATTCTTCCCAAGAGTGTCTAAAGAATTGTCCTGCATCATCCATGCTATCCTCTGGATTTTCCACTGCTGCCCAGAGTAAACGCCTAAAAGCTATTTTTTGCGTCTTTCCTATTTTACTTTTTTTTCTATAGTTATTTCGCAGTACAGATCTGTAAGCTCTATTGGCCTCATGTCTCCCAATATCATCTTTGTCAGCAAGATAGGATTGAATAACTTTATCGCTTTCATCGGGAAATCTATCTAAGCATTTCGTAGCGGCCTCTCGAAGAAAGAAAAGAATGCTGCTATCTCTCCGTTCCTCCGGGAGTAGAGTCCGTCGACGCATCAGCTTAGCAAATATACTTCTAATATGTCTTAGAAGCAGCTCATCATCATCCGATGCAATAATTATCTCAATAGCAGATTGAAATTTTCCCAGGTGAGTATCTTTTATGTATTCGTCAACAACATCACAGATATCAGCTTGTCTTTTTTTAAAAAGTGACTGAATGGGGCCTTTATTAAGTACTTTTCGCTCAAATGTACCAATCATCATTCCAGGAGGAGATTCAACAGCCATTCTAACAAAGTGGTAAAGGACTTTTAAGAAATCATCTTCAGATAGATTCTCTGCTTCCAAGAGGATTGCTTCTATAGCAGATGGACAATATTCTAAGTTGTTTATTAAATATACTGAAATTGCCAGTTTTTCCGCTTGTGATAATTCAGTTCTTATTAAAGCTTTTGCCGCTGGCGTTGAATATGGTAATTTCTCATGTAACACTGCAGGTAACAAGTGTTCAATTATTTTACTTGTAAATGTCTCAGGAGCAAGATTAGCAAGTTGTTCCAAACGGGGATCGTTGTTCTCTATATCTTCTTGATCGAGTTCATCAAGCAAATCAAGCACAAACGTTTCTTCTAGAGTAAGTGAAAGACGTAATACTGCTCGTTCTTGTTGTCTATTGAGCTGCTTCTGCTTTCTCTGCCTTTCTTCTTCTTTGCGGGCCAAATTTCGTTCTTCGGCAGATTTTTCTCTTGGTCCTACAAACTCTAAAATATTGGGAAATCCCACCGGAACCCGTTGATTACAATTTTTACAGTTCTGTTTATAGAAGCTGTAAACCGAGTCTTCCAGAAGCCAGCTAAGCATTGAACTTTGCTTAACAAATTTGCATTGAACTCCCATGTGACCAATGGGTAACCCTGTTTCAGCCTCAATCATGCCTCTCCCCTCTGATCGAATGAATTCAGAGTGAGAACACCAGTTACTAAGTAGGTGTACAGCACGGAGATTTCGTTGACCAGCTTCGACTGCCTCTTCAAATCTTTTTTTATCTTCAAAATCATCCATTTAGATAACACCTTTATAAGGAACATGTACTCATCTATAATGCTGTAACCGGTTTATTATACCTAAAACAATGAATGCTGTGTATTATGAAATGTGATACAAGTCAATTAGTTACATATAAAAACCAACTCACATCCAAAGGGATAGTATTTCGAGGTTTGTAGCATCATTAAATGTGAACTTATTTATCGCCCCCTCAAGTTAACTAATAAATAGGTTATAATTTACATATTCTTCTGGAATTTATAAACCTTATATCTAATAGTTGAAGAAGTTAATAATCAACTTTAGTGTGATTTATAAAAAAATAATTATTATCTTCAGCCCCTCCATTATGGAGAGGAAATAATTGTATAGTTTTCTTGTATTCCTAACGATCCAGTTAGGCTTAGAGAAATCTAATTATGAAGCACTCCTGAGAGCAACCCTTCCAACTTTATCAATATAATCCGCATACCACTGCATCATCTCTCTCCTGCCTTCCAGATACAACGCATGATTGTACGTCCCGCGAATCGCATTCTTATCGACATGCGCAAGCTGGGTTTCAATCCATGCGTATTGAACCCTTCCTCATGCAAAATCGTACTCATCGTGTGGCGGAAACCATGCCCCGTTAACCTTGAGTGGTCGCAAATAAACATGGAGCAAAAATAGCCTGGGTTCATCCAGAAGATGCCAAGACAGGGAAGGCGATAGGAATACCGCTAAACGAAACTGCATGTGGAATTTTGCGCGGACAAATTGGGAAGCATGACAGATGGGTATTCGTTCACACCAAGGCAGCATACCGAAATGATGGAACGAAAACAGCAGCGGTAAGGAAGATGCGCGGCGACAGCAACAAAGCCTGGCAGGGCGCTCTGCGCCGCGCTGGTATAAAAAACTTCCGCTTTCATGATCTGCGCCATACCTGGGCGAGCTGGCTTGTTCAATCCGGGGTTTCCCTGCTTGCCCTTAAAGAGATGGGCGGCTGGGAGAGTTTGGAAATGTTACAACGATATGCCCACTTGGCAGCAAGTCAATTAGCGTCCAACGCCAACAAATTGGATGCCATTTTGCAGCTTAATGGCACAAATACGGCACAACCTGACAACGTTGAATACTTAAGGAGGTGATAACTAATTGATTTAACTGGTGCCGATAATAGGAGTCGAACCTACGACCTTCGCATTACGAATGCGCTGCTCTACCAACTGAGCTATATCGGCATCGAACCGGGCCTGCGGGGCAAGCCGGAAGTGCGTTGAACAAGGTAGACCTGTGCACGAAATGAGTCAATAGCCGCCGGGGCGTTTGGTTGTTTTATCATCAGTGGCGATCTGAAGACCGTGCTACACGAGCATAAAATGCAGCTCGTGCAGCTCGTGCAGCTCCTATCATTCACTCACGGCGCATCATACCACCATATCTTGAAGGCCATATTTCCGCTGGCGCTAGCTCCAGTGCTTCAGCGATCAGCCTCTCCCCCTTTGGCCAATGTCTAGCCAAAGCATTACCTAACGTAGAAGATGCCAATCCGGCTTTTCTGGAAACTGCCGCCAAAGTCGTGCCCTTCTTCTTCAAAGCGGCGATGACGTCCGCCGGATGCCAATCTTGTTTATCCATCATGTTTAATCCTCCTGATTACCTTGCACTGTAATTATCCCGTTTTGGGATAATTACAACCATCGCAGATATTCGATTTTGGGATATCACTCGCGGAAAACGTCATGACCTCAGTTTATTCAGCAGAATATCAATTGGTTATAAAAATAATTCGAGACGCTCGTATAGAAAAAGGCATCACTCAGGTCAAGTTGGCCGAAGCACTTGGCCGCCCACAATCCTTTATCGCCAAGGTTGAAAATGGCGAAAGAAAATTGGATGTCGTGGAATTTGCATTAATCGCGCGGTTACTGGATGTAAATACCGGGCCAATTATGGAACGCATTGGGCGTAACGCTAGAAAGCTGAGATGAAGGGGAGCCCGCTTCTCAGGTAAACGGATTCTCAGCTTAAGTTCTTTTCCTCAAAAAAATCAGGGCGCAGCCCGCTGCGCCCTGACGTCTTTACTACCGCAATGCGGCCTTAGCTGCGCACCAGATCGTCGCCGTAGCCAATCCACTTGTAGGTGGTCAGCGCATCCAGGCCCATCGGGCCGCGGGCGTGCAGTTTCTGGGTGCTCACCGCCACTTCCGCGCCCAGGCCGAACTGGCCGCCGTCGGTGAAGCGGGTGCTGGCGTTGACGTACACCGCCGAGGAGTCCACCGCGCGCACGAAATGCTCGGCGCTGCTGAGCGAACGGGTGAGGATCGCGTCGGAGTGGTTGGTGCCGTGAGTGCGGATGTGGTCGATGGCCTGATCGATATCGTCCACCAGCAGCACGTTCAGATCCAGCGACAGCCATTCATCGTCGTAATCTTCCGCGTTCACCGGCACCACCGTCGCCGGGCCGCCCTGCAGCAGCGGCAGCGCGTTTTCCGCCGCGTGCAGCGTCACGCCCGCCGCCGCCATTTTGGCGCTCAGCGCCGGCAGGAGCTCGGCGGCGATGCTGCGGTTCACCAGCAGCGTCTCCAGCGAGTTACAGGCGCTCGGGCGCTGGATCTTGGCGTTTTCAATCACCGTCAGCGCCTTGTCGAAATCGACGTCGGCGTCCACGTAGGTGTGGCACACGCCGATGCCGCCGGTGATCACCGGGATGGTCGATTGCTCGCGGCACAGCTTGTGCAGGCCGGCGCCGCCGCGCGGGATCAGCATGTCGACATAGCGATCCAGGCGCAGCAGTTCGTTCACCAGCGCGCGATCCGGGCTGTCGATCGCCTGCACCGCCGCCGCCGGCAGGCCGCACTGTTCTAACGCCTGCTGGATCACTTTCACCGTCGCCTGGTTGGTGTTGTGCGTCTCTTTCCCGCCGCGCAGGATCACCGCGTTGCCGGTTTTCAGGCACAGGCTGGCGACGTCGATGGTGACGTTCGGCCGCGCCTCGTAAATCACGCCGATCACGCCGAGCGGCACCCGGCGGCGCTCCAGCTTCAGCCCGCTGTCCAGCAGGTTGCCGTCCAGCACATGGCCGACCGGATCGTTCAGGCGGCATACCTGGCGCACGTCGTTGGCGATCGCCGCCAGCCGCGCCGGGGTCAACAGCAGGCGGTCGAGCAGCGCTTCGCTCATGCCGGTGGCGCGCGCCTGCGCCATGTCTTGTTCATTCGCCAGCAGGATCGCTTCACTGTTGGCTTCCAGCCTGTCGGCCATCACCGACAGCACCTGATTTTTCTTCGCCGTGCTCAGCACCGCCAGCTGCCAGGAGGCCTGCTTGGCGGCCTTCCCCATCTGCTCCAGCATGCTCACTCCTTAACTGACAATCATATCGTCGCGGTGCACTGCCACCGGACCGTATTCATAACCGAGGATCTCGCTGATTTCCTGCGAGTGGTGCCCGGCGATCATGCGCATCGCGTCGCTGTTGTAGCGGCTGACGCCGTGCGCCAGATCGCGCCCCGCCAGGTTACGGATGCGGATCACTTCGCCGCGCGAGAAGTCGCCCTTCACTTCGCGGATGCCCTTCGGCAACAGCGAGCTGCCGCGCGCCATCATCGCTTCCACCGCGCCGTCGTCGACGGTGATCTCGCCGGCCGGCGGCGCGCCGAAGATCCAGCGCTTGCGGTTTTCCAGCGGGGTTTCCAACGCGTGGAAACGGGTGCCCACCGGCTTGCCTTCAATCACGTCCGCCACCACACCCGGCTTGCTGCCGGCGGCGATCACTACGTCGATGCCGGCGCGGCAGGCCACGTCGGCCGCCTGCAGTTTGGTGCCCATGCCGCCGGTGCCCAGACCGGAGACGCTGTCGCCGGCGATGGCGCGCAGCGCGTCGTCGATGCCGTGCACTTCACGGATCAGTTCGGCCTGCGGATTGTTGCGCGGATCGGCGGTGTAGAGGCCCTGCTGATCGGTCAGCAGCAGCAGTTTGTCGGCCCCGGCCAGAATGGCCGCCAGCGCCGACAGGTTATCGTTGTCGCCCACCTTGATTTCGGCGGTGGCGACGGCGTCGTTCTCATTGATTACCGGCACGATGCGGTTATCCAGCAGCGCCGTCATGGTGTCGCGCGCGTTGAGGAAGCGCTCGCGGTCCTCCAGATCGGCACGCGTCAGCAGCATCTGCCCGACGTGAATGCCGTAAATGGAGAACAGCTGTTCCCACAGCTGGATCAGCCGGCTCTGCCCTACCGCTGCCAGCAGCTGCTTGGAGGCGATGGTGGCGGGCAGCTCGGGGTAGCCCAGGTGTTCGCGCCCGGCGGCGATGGCGCCGGAAGTGACGATGACAATGCGGTGGCCCGCGGCGTGTTGCTGCGCACATTGGCGCACCAATTCGACAATGTGGGCGCGGTTCAGACGCAGCGATCCGCCGGTCAACACGCTGGTGCCCAATTTCACAACCAATGTCTGGCTGCCGTTCATAGTATTTCTGCCGTGTGTAATGATGAGAAGAAGAGTGCAAAGGTCTTTGTAACAGGAGAGACGCGTTATGCCAACAGGCACAACGCGAAATCAGCACAATACGTGGTCAAACGGGGTCAGGCGGAGAGTTTGATCAGTTTTTCTTTGAAATCGTCGGCGGGTTCCAGCCCCAGTTCCATGGTCGCCAGCAGCTCGCCCAGGCGGCGATGGAAGTCGCGCAGGGTGTCTTCCAGCTTGGCGTTTACTTCATCATCCTTAATGTTTTGCGCCGTCCAGTCGCCTTCCTTGTCGAACAGGCCGAATTGGTACGAATAGGTGAAGCGCGCCTCTTCCGCCTGCAGCTCCATCCACCAGCCCCAGAACTCACGCTTCTCCGGAGCGGGCTTTACATTGACGCAGACGGCCAAACAATCAAAGAAAAAACGGTCGTTTTCACATTGCCCTTCACGCAGGTACGGCCCCAAGCTGGCAAAACGTTTCATTAGTCGGCTTTTAGGGTGACCACTCGGTAACGTCATTCTCTAACCTCCTCAATGTAGACCACTCTTTTTAACAAACTGTTAAAATTTAGCAACTAATTAACGCATTTTGTCCCTCAGCCAACCGGACATCTGCAGCAACGCCCGGTGGAAGCTGTCGTACACCGGGGTGCGCGGGATGGCGACCAGCTTGCCGCTCACCGAGGAGGTGACGATCAGCTGCGACTCCTCTTTCGGACTGAGCGTATCGCGCTCCCAGTAGCCGGAGATCATCGGCGTCGGGCAACGGCGCCCCAGCAGCCCCTGCATTTTCAGCGAGTAGCTGTTCAGCTCCACCTTCAGCACGTTGTCCGAGGCGTTAGCCATGCCCATGCGGCTGGCCAGCACGTCCATATACATGTCCGGCACGTTCAACTGGGTGCTGCTGTCGCACAGCAGGCGATGCACCACCGGCCCCAGGCAGGCTACGCCGCGCAGCCGCTGCGGCTCCAGATAGGCCAGCCGCACCGCCACGTTGGCGCCGAAGCGGAAGCCGAAGGCGCTCACCCGCTGATGATCCACCCACGGCACCGAGGCCAGCTGGATCAGCACCTGTTGGTGCAGGTAGCTGGAGTCCTGCGTCAGCTTCCATTTGCACGAAGAACCGATCGACGGCATGTCGAGCGTCAGCATGGCGATGCCGTGCGGCGCCAGGTAGTCGCGGAACAGGCGATGATAGTCGGTCTGCAGCGTATCGAGGCTGCCGCACATCAGCACCGTCGGGAACGGCGCCTCGCCCTTCTCCGGCATGTGCAGGAAACCGGTGACGCTGCCGCCGCCTTCGATGCGGAACTCCAGCTCTTTCAGCTGATACGGCAGCAACAGCGCCGCCTCTTCGTAAGCGCGGTTGGCGAGCATCTCCGCCTGTTCGGCCAGCTCGTCGCCCTTCAGGTGCGGGTAACCGGCGATGCTGTACAGGCTCGCGGCCTTCAGCCAGTACTCGCCGCCGAGCAGCGGATCCTGCTGTTCCGTCGCCCGCTGCTGCCACTGCATGCCCTGATGGATCCACTCGTAGATCCAGTTGCCGTTGCGGTAGCCCACCACGGTATCCAGCCGCTGCGGATTGCTGCGTTCGGCGTCAGAGGCGGCGATGCGCGCCAACACTTCGTGGATTTCGATCGGGCTGACGCCGCGCCAGGCCCACAGCAGCGGGTTCAGCATGCGGTACCAGCTACCGGTGGTGTCGCCTTCCAACGCGGAATGCATGGCGGCGCTCACTTTGTTGCGCGCGCGCAGCACCAGCGTCGAGGTTTCAGGGTGTTTGAATTTGGGCTTGAAAAGAATTTCAGAAAGGTTGGCCTGTGCCATGGTAACAACAGCCTCCGTAAATCTGGCGATAGGCCGCAAAAGGCCTACTTAACTGGAGGTAGTGTACCTAACTCTGGCGGGATAAACCAAGATAACGCAAACGCCCGGCATAACCGGGCGTTTGGCTGGAACTGGCTGGGCTTAGCGGCCGCCGATCGGGGGAACGAAGCTGACGCCCATGTCCCACGGCTGTTCGATCCAGGTATCCTGCGGGATGTCGACTTCGTAGTCGTCCACCAGCGGACGGCCCGCCGGCTTGGCGAAGATGGTGACGAAATGCGCTTTCGGGTACATGTCGCGGATCGCTTTCGCGGTGCCGCCGGTATCCACCAGATCGTCCACCACGATGAAGCCTTCACCGTCGCCTTCGGCGCGCTTGAGCACTTTCATTTCGCGTTGGTTGTCATGGTCATAGCTGGAAATGCAGACGGTATCCACATAGCGGATGCCCAGTTCGCGCGCCAGCAGGCCCGCCGGTACCAGACCGCCGCGGCTTACGGCAATGATGCCTGTCCATTTGTCGGCAGGCAGCAGGCGGTGCGCCAGCTTGCGTGCGTGCATTTGCAGCATATCCCAGGTAACAACGTATTTTTCGCTCATAGAATCGTGTCCCAGCCGGCGGTGAAGCGGCTTATTTGTAGTTCAGGGGAAAAAAGGTTGCGCGAGATTATAGAGACTGGCCGCGTTGAATTCCAGCTGTACCGAGGAAAACCTCGCGATTTCCGCCGGGCGGCTTTTCGGTGATTGATGCTGAAAAAGCGAGCGTTCCCGCAGCGAAGCCATGTGATCAAGCGCTTAAACCGCACAATACGGGGGGCGCACCGCCGGAAATAAAGTGATATTCTCTGACGATCGTGCCACGACGCACAGATACCCGCTCACCTTAACCGCGCGGCATGCCCGTCCTGTCGGAGCCTGCCGTCACAGGAGACTTATAGTGTCTGAATTGTCTCAGCTTTCGCCACAGCCGCTGTGGGATATTTTCGCCAAGATCTGTTCTATCCCGCACCCTTCTTATCATGAAGAAGCGCTGGCGCAGCACATCCTCACCTGGGCCAAAGAAAAGAACCTGCACGCCGAGCGCGATCAGGTCGGCAATATCCTGCTGCGCAAGCCGGCCACCAAAGGCATGGAAAACCGCAAGCCGGTCGCGCTGCAGGCGCACCTGGACATGGTGCCGCAAAAGAATAACGACACCGTACACGACTTCGCCAAGGATCCGATCCAACCTTATATCGCCGGCGAGTGGGTGAAAGCGCGCGGCACCACGCTGGGCGCCGACAACGGCATCGGCATGGCCTCCGCCCTGGCGGTGCTGGCCGACGACAGCGTTGAGCACGGCCCGCTGGAAGTGCTGCTGACCATGACCGAAGAAGCGGGTATGGACGGCGCCTTCGGGCTGCAGCCGAACTGGCTGCAGGCGGATATCCTGATCAATACCGATTCCGAAGAAGAAGGCGAAATCTACATGGGTTGCGCCGGCGGTATCGACTTCATCACCACCCTGCCGCTGCAGCGCGAAGCGGTGCCGGCCGGTTACCAAACCCTGAAGCTGACCCTCAAGGGCCTGAAAGGCGGCCATTCCGGCGCCGAGATCCACGTCGGGCTGGGCAACGCCAACAAACTGCTGGCGCGCTTCCTGTTCGCCCATGCGGCAGCGCTGAACCTGCGCGTGCTGGACCTGAACGGCGGCACCCTGCGCAACGCCATCCCGCGTGAAGCCTCCGCGGTGGTAGCGGTGCCGGCGGACAAGGCCGACGTACTGAAAGCGCTGAGCCAGGAGTTCCTGGCCGTGCTGCAGAACGAACTCTCCGCCAAAGAGAAGAACATCACCGTGCTGTTGGAGCCGACCACCAGCGCTTCGCTGGCGCTGAGCGCCGACAGCCAGCAGCGCTTCCTGGCGCTGCTGAACGGCACGCCGAACGGCGTGATCCGCATGAGCGACGCGGTGAAAGGCGTGGTGGAAACCTCGCTGAACGTCGGTGTGGTCACCACCAGCGAAAACGAAGCGGAAATCATCTGCCTGATCCGCTCCCTGATCGACAGTGGCAAAGACTACGTGGTCGAGATGCTGACCGCGTTGGGCCAGCTGGCCGGCGCTAAAGTGGCGCCGAAGGGCGGCTACCCGGGCTGGCAGCCGGACGCCGACTCGCCGGTGATGCACCTGGTGCGCGAGCTGTATCAGGATCTGTTCGACAAGACGCCGAACATCATGGTGATCCACGCCGGTCTGGAATGCGGTCTGTTCAAAAAGCCATATCCAAACATGGACATGGTATCGATCGGGCCAACCATCACCGGCCCGCATTCGCCGGATGAGCAGGTGCATATCGAAAGCGTCGGCCTGTACTGGAAGCTGCTGACCTCGTTGCTGAAAGCAATCCCTGAGCGCGCGTAATCTGCACGCTTAACGCAAAAAGCCGGCGACCGCCGGCTTTTTTATTCCCACGACAGCGCCAGCTGCCGCTCCAGCTGCGGATCGAGCAGCGTCACATGCAACCCCACTAGCCGCACGCCGCGCCCTTCGCGCCGCTCGCGCCACGCCTGCCGCGCCACCTCCAGCAAATCCTGCCGGTTCAGCACCGGGAACACGTGCTCCTGGGTGGTTTGCTGAAAATCCTGAAACTTCAGCTTCACGCCCTGCCGGGCGATGTGCAGATCCGGCTTCACCTTGCGCAGCCGCATCTCCAGCTCGGGATAGAGTTTGTCGATAATCAGCGTTTCGCAGTCTTCCCAGTCGTGAATATCCTCCGCCAGCGTGCGCTCCACCCCCACCGATTTGCGCAGCCGCTCAGGAGAGATTTCGCGCCGATCGATGCCCTGACAGCGCTCCCACAGCACCCGGCCGAACTTGCCGAAGCGCTTGAGCAGCTGCGCCAAATCGTATTGCTGCACGTCGGCGCAGGTGATAAGCCCCACTTCCTCCAGCCGCTTGGCGGTCACCTTGCCGACGCCGGGGATCTTGCTGAGCGGCAGCTGCTGCAAAAACGCCGGCACCTGCGCCGGCGTGATCACGTATTGCCCGTTCGGCTTGTTCATCTCGGAGGCGATTTTAGCGAGAAACTTGATTGGCGCGATGCCGGCCGACGCGGTGAGGTTCAGCTCGTCGGCGATCGCCTGACGGATTTCCTGGGCGATCAGCGTCGCCGAACCGTTGCATTGCGGGCTGTCGGTCACGTCGAGATAGGCTTCATCGAGCGACAGCGGCTCGATCAGCGGGGTATAGCGGGCGAAGATTTCGCGGATGTGCAGCGAAGCTTCTTTGTAGGCCGCCATGCGCCCCGGCAGCAGGGTGAGATGCGGGCACAGTTTGAGCGCCATCGCCGTGGACATGGCACTGTGCACGCCGTAGCGCCGCGCCGGGTAGTTGGCGGTGCTGATCACCCCGCGGCGATCGGCGCTACCGCCAATCGCCAGCGGGATATCGCGCAGGCTGGGATCGTCGCGCATCTCCACTGCCGCGAAGAAGCAGTCCATATCGACATGAATGATTTTACGCATCGCACCCTCCAACAATACTGTATAAGTATACAGCCAGGTGCCAAAAGCTCAAGGCCGCAGAGCTCGAGGAAAGCGGCGTTTCTGACAGATATTTCCGCGTTGTTAAAAAAGCTTAATTTTTCAATAGTATGATTTCCGCCATCCCGTGCGGCTCACCACAACGATAACGACAAGGTACCCTACATGATCAGATTTTCTCATTTGCTGCTGGCTTCCGCGCTGTCGCTGAGCGCGCTGGCGGCCAGCGCCGCCGCCGGTCATGCGCCGGCGATCGTCGCCCATCGCGGCGGCACCGCCGATGCGCCAGAAAACACTCGCATCGCCATCGAAACCGCGCTGAAAAACGGCGCCGACGCCATCTGGATCACCCTGCAAGCATCCAAAGACGGCATCATCGTGCTGTATCGCCCCTCGGACCTGAAAGCGCTGACCAATCGGCAGGGCCCGGTTTCTGCCTATACCGCCGCGCAGCTGGCCGAGACCGACGCCGGTTGGGCCTTCGCCAAGGGTGACGCACACCCGTTCCGCGGCCAGGGTATCGGCATTCCACGGCTCGACGACGTGCTTAAAGCGTTTCCGCACGTCACTTTTTATCTGGACATCAAATCCCCGGACGCCGATCCGGCGCAGTTTGGCCAAACGCTGCTGGCGACGTTGCAAAGCACCGACAGCCTGAACCGCATCCGCGTCTACTCTACCGACGCCAAATACCTGCAGGCGCTGCCGCCGGCCATCCCGCGCTTTGAAAGCCGCGACGAAACCCGCACGCTGCTGGCCAACGTCACCATGGCGCACCAGTGCGACGTCAAACCGGACAACCGGCAGCCGCGTTGGTACGGGCTGGAGCTGAAGCGCGAGGTGGAAGTGGTGGAGAAATATACCCTCGGCGAAGGGCGTTCGAAGGCGTTTCTGACCTGGGATAAAGAGTCGATGGACTGTTTCCGCTCGCAGGGCCCGGCGCACATTATCCTGTTCGGCGTCAACTCGCCGCAGGAATATCAGCAGGCGCTGGCGCTGGGCGCTGACGGCGTGATGGTCAACTCGCCGGCCGAGGCGAAAAGCTTCCGCAAGGCGAAATAAAAAACCCGGCCAAGGCCGGGTTTTCGCTACAGAATACGGTGCTTTTCCAACTGCTCGCGCCGCTGCGCCGCTTTGGCTTCGCGCTTTTTGCGCGCATCGCACGGCTCCGGGCAGTCGCAGACTTTCTCCATGCCCAGCGCGGTGATGCCGCCGCAGCTGCCCTGCAGGCTTTTGCGTTTGAACACATAGCCCAGCGACATGCCGCCGACGATCAGCAGGAACAACACGAAAGTAGCGGCGAATACCGTCAACATAGCAACCTCACGAACGCTTTTTCAGATAGGGCTTGAACGCGTCTGAGTAACGCTCCTCAAACCCGTCGGCGGTTTTCACGATCATGAACACCGGGATACCGAGCAGGTTGGCCAGCGCCAGGCCGCGCTCCGGCCCCATCACGTTCAGGCCGGTGGACAGGCCGTCGGCGGTCATGCAGGTCGGGCTCAGCACGGTGATCGACACCAGGCGGTGGTTGATCGGCCGGCCGGTGATCGGATCGATGGTGTGCGAATAGCGCACCCCGTCCTGCTCGAAGTAGTTGCGATAGTCACCCGAAGTAGCGATCGACATCTCCCCCGGCTGGATCACCAGTTGCGCCTGCTGCTGCGTGCCGGCGGTCGGGCGCTCGATGGCGATGCGCCACGGCTTTTGCTCGCCGTTGCGCCCGCGGGTGCGGACTTCACCGCCGATATCCACCATGTAGTTTTGCACGTGTTGTGATTGCAGGTACTCCGCCACCACGTCCACGCCGTATCCTTTGGCGATCGACGACAGGTCGACATACAGCTCGGGGATGTTTTTCACCAGCGCGTTGCCCTGCACCGACAGCTTATCGGCCCCGGTCCAGGCGCGACGGTGCGCCAGCTCCGCCTCGCTCGGCACTTTGTCCGGCCGCCCTTCCGGGCCGAAGCCCCACAGGTTGACCAGCGGCCCGACGGTCACGTCCAGCGCGCCGTCGGTGACGCGGTTGATGCGCAGCGCTTCGCGCACCACTTCGGCGGTGGCCGGCGAAACCGGGAACGGCCGGTCAATGTCGCGGTTGGCATTGAAGCGGCTCAGCTCGGAATCCGGCCGGTAGGTGGACATCTGATCGTTCACCTGCTCCAGCCGTTTGTCGATCTCCGCCTGCATCTCGCGCGCCGACGGCGTATCTTCGCCGGTCACGTAACGGATCGAATACGAGGTGCCCATGGTTTTACCCATCAGGTCCACCTGTTCCGGCCCGCAGCCGGTCAGCAGCAGGGTGGCGCTCAGCGCCACACCCGTCAGCCAGTTCTTCATCGCCAATGCGCGCAATTTAGCCACCAAAGTCATCCAGCATGATGTTTTCGTCTTCGACGCCCAGATCTTTGAGCATCTTGATCACCGCGGCGTTCATCATCGGCGGCCCGCACATGTAAAACTCGCAGTCCTCCGGCGCCGGGTGGTTCCTCAGGTAGTTCTCCAGCAGAACATTATGGATAAAGCCGGTGTAGCCGGTCCAGTTATCTTCCGGCTGCGGATCCGACAGCGCCACGTGCCAGGTGAAGTTTTCGTTCTCCGCCTGCAGCTGGTTGAAGTCGTCTTCATAGAACATCTCGCGCAGCGAACGCGCGCCGTACCAGAAGGTGATCTTGCGCTTCGAGTTCAGGCGCTTGAGCTGATCGAAGATGTGCGAACGCATCGGCGCCATGCCCGCGCCGCCGCCGATGAAGATCATTTCGGCGTCGGTGTCCTTGGCGAAGAACTCGCCGAACGGCCCGGAGATGGTCACCTTGTCACCGGCTTTCAGCGACCAGATATAGGAAGACATGATGCCCGGCGGCACGTCCGGATTATTCGGCGGCGGCGTGGCGATACGCACGTTGAGCATGATGATGCCCTTCTCTTCCGGGTAGTTGGCCATCGAGTAGGCGCGCACCGTGGTGTCGTTCACCGTCGAGCGGTAGCGGAACAGGTTGAACTTGTCCCAGTCGCCGCGATACTCCTGCGGCACGTCGAAGTCGGCGTAGCTGATGTCGTGCGCCGGTGCTTCGATCTGGATAAAGCCGCCCGCGCGGAACGGCACGTCCTCACCATCGGGGATCTTCAGCTTCAGCTCTTTGATAAAGGTGGCTTTGTTATCGTTGGAGATAACCTCGCACTCCCATTTCTTCACGCCGAAGATCTCTTCCGGCAGCTCGATCTTCAGGTTCTGCTTCACGTTCACCTGGCACGCCAGGCGGCACCCTTCTTTCGCTTCGCGCTTGTTGATGTGCGAAAGCTCGGTCGGCAGGATATCGCCGCCGCCCTCTTTGATCACCACCCGGCACTGGCCGCAGGAACCGCCGCCGCCGCAGGCCGAGGAGACGAAGATCCCCTGGCTGGAGAGCACGTTGAGCAGCTTGTCGCCCGCCGGCGCATGGAAGCTCTTATCCAGATCGCCGTTGATCTCCACCGCGATGTCACCGGTGTTCACCAGCTTCGATTTGGCGAACAGGATCAGCAACACCAGCACCATCACGATGGTGGTGAACATGGCTACGCCTAAAATAATTTCCATAAATTCTTCCCGCCTTTACAACTGAACACCGGAGAAGGACATGAAGCCCAGCGCCATCAGTCCGGTGGTGATAAAGGTAATGCCCAGGCCGCGCAGCCCTGCCGGCACGTTGGCATACTTGAGTTTTTCGCGGATCCCCGCCATGGCGACGATCGCCAGCATCCAGCCGGTGCCGGAACCAAAGCCGTACACCACCGATTCTGCGAAGTTATAGTCGCGCTGCACCATGAAGGACACGCCGCCGAAGATGGCGCAGTTCACGGTGATGAGCGGTAGGAAGATGCCGAGCGCGTTATACAGCGACGGGAAGAAGCGATCGAGGATCATCTCCAGAATCTGCACCAGCGCCGCGATCACGCCGATGAAGGTAATGAAGTTGAGGAAGCTCAGATCGACGCCTTCCACCAGCGCGCCGTCGCGCAGGATCAGGTTGTAGACCAGGTTGTTCACCGGCACCGAAATGCCGAGCACGATGGTCACCGCGATGCCTAGACCAAAGGCGGTCGAGACCTTCTTCGACACCGCCAGGAAGGTACACATCCCGAGGAAGAACGCCAGCGCCATGTTCTCGACGAACACCGCGCGCACAAACAGGCTGATATAGTGTTCCATCGGCCTTTACTCCTTTTCGATCTGCGCCGGCTTCAGGGTGCGCAGCACCCAGATCAGCAGGCCGATGATGAAGAACGCGCTCGGCGCCAGCAGGAACAGGCCGTTCGGCTGGTACCAGCCGCCGTTCTGCACCGTTTCCAGCACCGGGACGCCGAACAGCTTGCCGGAGCCGATCAGCTCGCGCAGGAAACCGACCAGCACCAGGATCACCCCGTAGCCCAGCCCGTTGCCGATGCCGTCCATAAAGCTCTCGATCGGCGGCGACTTCATGGCGTAAGCCTCGGCGCGCCCCATCACGATGCAGTTGGTGATGATAAGGCCGACGAACACCGACAGCTGCTTGGAGATCTCGAACGCATAAGCGCGCAGCAGCTGATCGACCACGATCACCAGCGAGGCGATGATCGCCATCTGCACGATGATGCGCACGCTGTTGGGAATATGGTGACGGATCAGCGAGATGAAGAAGCTGGAGAACGCGGTCACCAGCGTCACCGCAATGGTCATCACCACCGCCGTCTCCAGCTTGGTGGTCACCGCCAACGCAGAACAGACGCCCAACACCTGCAGGGCGATCGGGTTATTGTCGAACAGCGGCCCCAGCAGGACCCGCTTTATCTCTTTGGAATCAGCCATTTTTCAGCGCTCCTTCACGAACTTTTTTCAGGAACGGGCCGAAGCCGTGCTCGCCCAACCAGAAATCAAACGTATGCTGCACGCCGTTGGAGGTCAGCGTGGCGCCGGATAGGCCGTCCACTCCGTGCACATCCCCCTGACGTGCGCCGCCTTTCACCACGCGGATCGCCGGCTGGCCGTTGTCGTCGAACAGCTGCTTACCGACCCACTGCTGGCGCCAGGACGGATTCTCGACCTCACCGCCCAGCCCTGGGGTTTCCCCCTGGTCGTAGTAGGTGATGCCCTTGACCGTATTGCCGTCGTTATCCAGCGCCACGAAGGCGTACATCATCGACCACAGGCCGGTGCCGTATACCGGCAGCACAAGCTTGTTCACCTGGCCGCTTTCGTCACGCACCAGGTAGATTTCCGCCTGGTTGCTGCGGCGCTTGATGCCGGCCGGATCGTCGCCCGCGGGCAACGCCACGCTTTTGGCGTCGTCGCGCAGCGCGGCGCCCAGATCGAACGCCGCCGCCTTGCCGGCGACAAACTCACCGCTGTTCAGATCCACCAGGCGCGGTTCGATGCGTTCGCTGTATAAGCGCTTGACCTGCTCGCTCTCCATTTTCGGCTGCAACAGGCCGGCTACGTCGAGAATATTGCGCTGCTTATCGAGCAGCTTTTGCTCCTGCTGTTTGGACTTCAGGCCGACGGCGGAGCCCGCCACCACCACTGAACACACCAGACATAGCAGCAGCACTACCAGCAGCGTTTTACCGATGCCGTCGTTTTTCGCTTCATTCGCCACGGGCTTTTCTCCGCTTGATGTTGGCCTGCACCACCAGGTAATCGAACAGCGGTGCGAACAGGTTGGCGAACAGGATCGCCAGCATCATGCCTTCCGGATAGGCGGGGTTGACCACCCGGATCAGCACGCACATCACGCCGATCAGAATGCCGTACCACCATTTCCCCTTGTTGGTGAAGGAGGCGGAAACCGGGTCGGTCGCCATAAAGATCATGCCGAAGGCGAAGCCGCCCAGCACCAGATGCCAGTACCACGGCATGGCGAACATCGGGTTGGTGTCCGAACCGATGGCGTTGAACAACAGGGCGGAAGCCACCATGCCGAGCATTACGCCGGCGACGATGCGCCAGGAGGCCACGCGGCCGAGCAGGATTATCGCCCCGCCGATCAGGATCATCAGCGTGGAGACTTCACCGATGGAGCCGGGAATGTTGCCGAGGAAGGCGTCCAGCCAGCTGATGGACTGGCCGGTGGCCACGTTGCTCAGGCTGTGCGCCCCGCCAGCGCTCCACTGCGCCAACGGCGTCGCACCGGAGAAACCGTCCGCAGAGGTCCACACCAGATCGCCGGAGATCTGCGCCGGATAGGCGAAGAACAGGAAGGCGCGGCCGGCCAACGCCGGGTTGAGGAAGTTGCGCCCGGTGCCGCCGAAGATCTCTTTGGCCACCACCACGCCGAAGGTGATGCCCAGCGCGGCCTGCCACAGCGGCAGGGTCGGCGGCACGATCAGCGCGAACAGGATAGAGGTGACGAAGAAGCCTTCGTTGACCTCATGTTTGCGGATGATGGCGAACAGCACTTCCCAGAAGCCGCCGACGACGAACACCACGGCGTAGATCGGCAGGAAGTAACAGGCACCCAGCACCATTTTGCTGACCCAGCCGGCGTCGGCCGCCAGCGAGGCGCCGAGCCACTGCGCCAGACGATAATGCCAGTCGCCCGCCAGCACCTGTTGCAGCGCGTCGCCGCTGTACAGATGGTGCAGCGCCGGGATCGCCTGCTGGCCGACGTTGTACATGCCCCAGAACATCGCCGGGAACACCGCCAACCACACCAGGATCATCATGCGTTTCAAATCGATGGCGTCACGCACGTGCGAAGCGCCGCGCGTCACCGTGCCGGGGGTATAAAACACCGTGGTGGTCGCTTCATACAGCGGGTACCACTTTTCCAGTTTGCCGCCCGGCGTGAAGTGATGCTCTATCTTCTCAAAATAATTCTTCAGGCCCATCGGGTTATCCTTCCTGCTCAATCTTGGTCAGCACTTCGCGCAGCACCGGCGCGTACTCATACTTGCCGGGGCAAACGAAGGTGCACAGCGCCAGATCTTCCTCGTCCAACTCCAGGCAGCCCAGCGCCTGCGCGCTGTCGCTGTCGCCCGCCAGCAGATCGCGCAGCAGCAGCGTCGGCAAAATATCCAGCGGCATCACCCGCTCGTAGTTGCCGATCGGTACCATGGCGCGCTCGCCGCCGTTAGTGGTGGTCGAGAAGGCGAACAGTTTGTTCTTCAGGAAATGGCCCAGCGTGGTGCGGGTAATGGAGAACTTGTTCGGCGAAGGCACGATCCAACCGAACAGCTCTTTGTCGCGCCCTTCTTCCAGCACCGACACCTGCGAGTGGAAGCGGCCGAGCCAGGCGTTCGGCCCGGCGGCGTGCATGCCGTTCAGCACCGAACCAGAGATCACCCGGTTCTCACCGTCTTTCAGGCGGCCGGCGGTCAGCTCCTCGAGGCTGGCCCCCAGGCGGGTGCGCAGCAGCGCCGGCTGCGCCACCTGCGGCCCGGCCAGCGCCACGACCCGGCGGGTATCGAGCTTACCGGTGGTGAACAGCGTGCCGATGGCGATGACGTCCTGGTAGCCGATGTGCCAAACGATTTTCTTCAGGCTGACCGGTTCAAGGAAGTGAATGTGGGTGCCCACCAGCCCGGCGGGATGCGGGCCGGCAAATTCGCTGTAGGCGATCTGCGGGCCGCTCTGCTGGCCAACGGAGGCGCCGGCGGCGTGACATACGTGCACCTTGCCCGCCGTCAGGCGTGCCAAGACCACCAGCCCGGCGTTGAACGCCGCCTGCTGCTCGGCGATGATCACCTGCGGATCGGCGGCCAACGGTTGGGTATCCATCGCGGTGACGAAAATGGCGTGCGGTTCGCTGCCGGGGCTTGGCGTTTTACTGAACGGGCGGGTGCGCAGTGCGGTCCACAGGCCACTGGCGATCAGTTCGCTCTCGACCTGTTCGCGTGGCAACTGGGCCAATTCCCCCTGCGGGTAGTGCGCAAACTCGAGCTGATCGTCGCCGCCGTTTTCCAGCGCAATCACCACCGATTGCAATACGCGCCGCTCGCCGCGGTTAATCGCGACGATGCGGCCGCTGGCGGGAGCCGTGAAGAAAACCCCGGGGTTTTTCTTATCTTCGAACAACGCCTGGCCTTTCTTAACGGTATCGCCTTCCTGCACCAGCATGGAGGGGCGCATTCCGACATACTCTTCCCCAAGCAGGGCGACATGCTGAATGTTCGGGCCATCTTGGATCGCCTGAACCGGGGCTCCGGCTATCGGCAGATCTAACCCTTTTCTGATCTTAATCATAGGATTTATACGATGTAGTTGGGTTTACACGTCTGACCGGCCCCAGAGGCGGGTGCTGACGATGCCAGGATTGCCGGGCAGTGCGCACAACGGCACGCCCAACATGAACTTTCTCGCAGTGAAAAACTGGGGTAACGCGCATTCCCTTGATTCCCCTTTTCCGTTGTTTGCGCGACAGTCGATGTGTTAACGGCCTGTAGCCAAATAACCATCAAAACGGCTGGGTTATATGCAATAACTCTTGCCGCTTCAATCGCCACAGCGCGTTAAATTGAAGAGAGAATATTAACATTGTTCGCAACATTGTTCTGCGTTACGTCGTGACTTGGGTCAAGCAAACGCAATTAAATTTCGCCTGTTTTTCACTACTTATCGTTAAAATCTGCCGGTCATTTCACTTTTATCGAGCTTTGTCGTTTTTTTATACATATCACGTATTGCTAAAAATAAACGCGCTGGTAATCTGGCGGTGTTTTGCAGCAGTAAAAACAATAATCAGTGGCATGCTGGCCAACCTCAATTGCGCCGGCAAATAAATATAAGCAGGAATAATAATGAGCAAAATCGCGCTGTTGTTTGCGATGCTTGTTTCTATGCCGATGATCACGGCCTGCAGCGCCAGCGAGCAGGTACCCGAAGCGCCGGTAGTTAAACAGCAATTATTGGGTTCGCCGGTCTATATTCAGATCTTCAAAGAGGAACGCAAGCTGGAATTGTATGCCCGAATGGGCAATGAATTCCGCCTGGTCAACACGTTCCCGATCTGTAATTTCTCCGGTGGGCTGGGTCCTAAACGTCGTGAAGGCGACTTTAAAAGTCCGGAAGGCTTTTATAGCGTTGACGCGCGCCATCTGAAACCCGACAGCAAGTATTACCGGGCGATCAATATCGGTTTCCCTAATGATTACGATAAATCGCAGGGCTATTCCGGCGCTTATCTGATGATCCACGGCGAATGTAAATCGATTGGCTGTTATGCGATGACCAACACCTATATGGATGAGATCTATCGCTACGTCGAAGCCGCCTTCGCCTATGGCCAAAGCCGCGTCGACATCAGCATCTACCCGTTCCGCATGACCGAGCAAAACCTCAAGCGCCATGCGTCATCCAGCTATATCGCTTTCTGGCGCCAGCTGAAGCCGGGTTACGATTACTTCGCGAAGAACCACCAGCCGCCGATGATGACCGTAGACAACGGCCAGTATGTGCTGGGTCAACCGTTGATGAGCAGCGGCCAGATGACGCAGTACGCGTCAGCCAATCCGACGCCCAACACCAATCCCTTCGCTCAGAACAAGCCGCTCACCGAAGTGAAATAACGCGAACTCGCCTGGCTCAATCTTGTGCCAGGTTTCGTTGGCGGTCAGCGGTTGGGTGGCGATCACCGTGACCACATCGTTCGGTGTGGTCTGCTGCTGAAAATCGATTTCCACATCCTGATCGAGCAGCGTCGCCTTGCCAAACGGCGCGCGGCGCGTGATCCAATACAGGTTGGTGGAGCAATAGGCCATCACGAAGCGCCCGTCCGACAACAGCATATTGAAGACCCCTTTCTTGCGCAGCTGGCTCGCCAACAGGCCGATATAGCGGAAAACCGCCGGCCACTGGCTCGGGGTGCGCGGGTATTTCAGCGCCAGCTGATGCAGCAGCCAGCAGAACGCGTATTCGCTGTCGGTCTGGCCGACCGGGCGGAACGTGCCGGTATCCAACTGACGATAGCCTTTCAATTGGCCATTGTGCGCGTAGGTCCAGTTGCGGCCCCACAGTTCGCGGGTGAACGGGTGGGTGTTTTCCAACGCCACTTCGCCGCGATTGGCCTGGCGAATATGGGACACCACCGCACAGGACTTGATCGGGTAGTCCTGTACCAGGCGGGCGATCGGCGAGTTGAAGCTCGGCTGCGGATCCTTGAATGTGCGGCAGCCGTTCCCTTCATAGAAGGTAATGCCCCAGCCATCCTTATGCGGCCCGGTGCGGCCGCCGCGCTGTACCAGGCCGGTAAAGCTGAAGCAGATATCGGTCGGTACGTTTGCGCTCATCCCGAGCAGTTCACACATCGCCAGCACTCCTTAACCACACTGACACAGGCTGTGCGGACGCACCATGCGGCGTCCGTCGTCTTATCCATGGGGAGCCGCAGCTCCCCGAAGGCTATCAAGCCTTAACCATCTCTTTTTCGATCAGCTGAATCAAGATGTGAATCGCTTTGATGTGGATTTCCTGAATGCGGTCGGCGTAGCCGAAGTGCGGCACGCGAATTTCCACATCGGCGGAACCCGCCATCTTGCCGCCGTCCTTGCCGGTCAGGGTGATCACTTTCATCCCCTTGGCACGCGCCGCGTCGATGGCCTTGATGATGTTGCCGGAGTTGCCGGAGGTAGAAATGCCCAGCAGCACGTCGCCTTCGCGGCCTACCGCTTCCACATAGCGAGAGAATACGTACTCATAGCCGAAGTCGTTGCTGACGCAGGACAGGTGACTCACGTCCGAGATGGCAATCGCCGGGTAGCCCGGACGGTTTTCACGGTAGCGGCCGGTCAGCTCTTCGGCGAAGTGCATCGCGTCGCAATGGGAACCGCCGTTGCCGCAGGAAATCACTTTACCGCCGGCTTTGAAGGAATCCGCCAGCAGCACCGCCGCACGTTGGATGGCGTCGATGTTGGCGTCGTCATTGATAAATTTCGCCAGGGTATCAGCCGCTTCGTTCAGTTCACTGCGAATAAGGTCGTGGTACATGAGGAACCTCTTGTTATCGTCAAATCTTCCGCTCCGCAGTGTACCGGATCGCGGAAACAGCGAGAAGCATTCTCAGCCAAACAGCGCGCCGGTTAAGGAAGCGGAGAGGTTTTTGATGATTGGTGCTGTCAGTTTGTGACCTGAGTTGTAATTAAACTGTAAACGCATTGATAAAAATTCTGCCTTGTACTAAAACCTATTACATACACACAACAGGTCAGACCTCTTACTACTTCGGAGCTTCTTATGATGGTTCTTAGTATCGTCGTTTTCCTGGCTCTCCTCGGCGTGGTGTTCTACCACCGAGTGAACCTTACCCTCAGCAGCCTGATCCTGGTGGCGTACACCGCCGCCATGGGTGCTATCGGCCTGTGGAGCTTCTGGCTGTTACTGCCGCTGGCGATCGTGCTGCTGCCGCTGAACCTTTCCTCTGTACGCCGTTCCCTGCTCTCCGCGCCGGCGCTGCGCGCCTTCCGCAAGGTGATGCCGCCGATGTCCACCACCGAGAAGGAAGCGATCGACGCCGGTACCACCTGGTGGGAAGGCGATCTGTTCCGCGGCGCGCCGGACTGGAACAAGCTGCACAGCTACCCGAAACCGCGCCTGACGGAAGAAGAGCAGGCGTTTATCGACGGCCCGGTGGAAGAAGCCTGCCGCATGGCCAACGACTTCCAGATCACCCACGAACTGGCCGATCTGCCGCCTGAACTCTGGGCGTACCTGAAAGAACACCGTTTCTTCGCGATGATCATCAAGAAAGAGTACGGCGGTCTGGAATTCTCACCTTACGCTCAGGCGATGGTGCTGCAAAAACTGGCCGGCGTTTCCGGCATCCTGGCGATCACCGTCGGCGTGCCAAACTCCCTCGGCCCGGGCGAACTGCTGCAGCACTACGGTACCGAAGAACAGAAAAACCACTATCTGCCGGGCCTGGCGCGCGGCGACGAAATTCCTTGCTTCGCGCTGACCAGCCCGGAAGCGGGTTCCGATGCCGGCGCGATCCCGGACGTGGGCACCGTGTGCATGGGCGAATGGCAAGGCAAGCAGGTACTGGGCATGCGCCTGACCTGGAACAAGCGCTACATCACGCTGGCGCCGGTCGCTACCGTACTGGGCCTAGCGTTCAAACTGCATGACCCGAATCGCCTGCTGAGCGACAACGAATCCCCGGGCATCACCTGTGCGCTGATCCCAACCAGCACGCCGGGCGTGGAAATCGGCAACCGTCACTTCCCGCTGAACGTGCCGTTCCAGAACGGCCCAACCCGCGGCACCGACGTGTTCGTGCCGATAGATTACATCATCGGCGGGCCGAAAATGGCCGGCCAGGGCTGGCGCATGCTGGTTGAGTGCCTGTCGGTCGGCCGCGGCATCACCCTGCCGTCCAACTCTACCGGCAGCCTGAAATCCATCGCCCTGGCGACCGGCGCCTACGCGCACATTCGCCGTCAGTTCAAGATCTCCATCGGCAAGATGGAGGGGATCGAAGAGCCGTTGGCACGCATCGCCGGCAACACCTATGTGATGGACGCCGCCGCTTCGCTGATCACCTACGCGCTGGTGCAGGGCGAGAAACCGGCCGTGCTGTCGGCCATCGTCAAATACCACTGTACACACCGCGGCCAGCAGTCGATCGTTGACGCCATGGACATCGCCGGCGGTAAAGGCATCATGCTGGGCGAATCCAACTTCCTGGCTCGAGCCTATCAGGGCGCACCGATCGCCATCACGGTGGAAGGCGCGAACATCCTGACCCGCACCATGATGATCTTCGGCCAGGGCGCAATCCGCTGCCATCCTTATGTGCTGGATGAAATGGCAGCGGCACAGAACAACGATCTGAACGCCTTCGATAAATCGCTGTTCGGCCACTTGGGCCACGTCGGCAGCAACAAGGTACGCAGCTTCTGGCTGGGCCTGACCAACGGCCGCACCAGCGCCACGCCGACCAAGGATGCGACCCGTCGTTACTATCAGCAGTTGAACCGCCTGAGCGCCAACCTGGCGCTGCTGTCGGACGTTTCCATGGGCGTGCTGGGCGGCAGCCTGAAGCGCCGTGAGCGCATCTCCGCTCGCCTGGGGGATATCCTCAGCCAGATGTATTTGGCTTCCGCCGTGCTGAAACGCTTTGACGACGAAGGCCGTCAGAAAGAAGATCTGCCGCTGGTGCATTGGGGCGTGCAAGACAGCCTGCATAAAGCCGAACAGGCGCTGGATGACCTGCTGCGCAACTTCCCGAACCGCTTTATCGCTGGCGCGATGCGCTTCGTGGTCTTCCCGTTCGGCCGCGTGCATACCGCACCGTCCGATCGCCTGGATCACCAGTTGGCCAAGATCCTGCAGGTGCCTTCCGCCACCCGCAGCCGCCTGGGGCGCGGTCAGTACCTGACGCCGAGCGAACATAACCCAATCGGCCTGCTGGAAGCGGCGCTGGCCGACGTGATGGCCGCCGAGCCGATTCACGAACGTCTGTGCAAGGCAGCCGGCAAAAACCTGCCGTTCACCCGTCTGGATCGTTTGGCGGAACGCGCGCTGGAAGAAGGCAAGATCAGCGCCGACGAAGCGAAGATCCTGGTGAAAGCCGAAGAGAGCCGTCTGCGCTCCATCAACGTGGACGACTTTGCACCGGATGCGCTGGCGGCCGCCAAGCCGGAAAAGCCGGCGGCGCAGTCTAAGCGCCAACAGCAGACCGAAGCGGCTTAACGCCAATTCCCACTCCACGCATCCAAGGGGCGATCATCATCGCCCCTTTTTCTTTTCTTGCACCGCAAACTGCGCACCGCGCCGCAGGTTGGCGCAACGGCGGATTTCACGGGAAGGAAGTTCGAGTAAACTGCGCGGCGGGTGCTCTGGATCTTTCTGTCCGGAGCCTTGGCAAAGGAGAGAAAGAGAAAGGCCCCGAGTCGATATTATCAACCCGAGGCCACTCTGATGCCTAGCAACATCAGGTTAGCCTCTTACCCGCCGCAAGGCAAGGATAGGGAGGTCAAAAATGCAGCAAAAACGGGTCGTGCTTAAGCTGGTGATCGTCTGTATGACGCTGATCGCGTTCATCTGGCTAACCCGCGGTTCGCTGTGCGAACTGCGCATCAGGCTGGGAGACTCGGAGGTTGCGGCCACTTTGGCTTACGAATCCGAACGGTAAGGCAACCCAACGGCGGGGTTCGCCCCGCCCGTTGGCTGATGGTGTCAGGCAGGATCCACGAGCACCCGCCTTTTCAGCCCTGCTGGCGAATGCGCGCCAACAGCGCATCGATATGCTCGATCTGTGGCGCATTGACGATCAGCGTGCGCCCCAATCCCAGGGCGTGACGCTGACAGTCGAGGCGCATGTCGGCGTCGGCGATGCTGTCCAGATCGGCGACGTGCGCCAGGCCGATGGTGCGCCGGATCAGTTCGGTGCCACAGTACCCTACTGCGTCAGCCCAGACCTGCTGCAGGAACTGCTCGGCGTAACCCGGCGTCGCCAGCGCCGCATCGCGGCTTTGCTGATGGCACAGCGCCAGGAAGCGATCGGCGAAAATCAGCCACAGCTCGCGCACATCCTGCAGGCGCTGCTCGCGCCCGGCGGCGGCGTCGCGCGGCCCGAACAGCCCCGGCTGACCACAATAGTTGAGCAGCAGGTTGCCTAACGCAGTGCCGACATCGAAACCGATCGGGCCGTAGAAACCGAATTCAGCGTCGATCGCTTTCAATCGCCCTTCCGCCACGAAAATTGAACCGCTGTGGATATCCCCGTGCAACAACGCCTCCGCTTTGCTGAGGAAGCGATGTTTCAGGCCGGCGACCGCCAGCTTCAGCGGCGCATCCTCACGCAGCGCCCGCACCTGCGGCAACAGCGCCGCCTCGAACTGATTACGCTCATGGTCGATATAGGGGTCGGTAAAGAACAGATCTTCGGTGATCTGGCACAGCTCGGGGTTGGTGAAACGGCTGACTTCCGCCTTCTTCTGCTGCGCCGACTGATAAAAATCGGAGGTGTGGAACAGCGTCTGCGCCAGGTATTCCGCCAGCTGTCCGGCCGCCAGCGGGTGATAGTTCCCCTGCACCAGTTCACTGCGCCAGATGCGATGATCGGAGAGATCTTCCTGCACCATCACCGCCAATTCGGGATCGTGATGCAAGACTTTTACCGTATGCCTTGGGCAGAAACTGCCGTGGACCAGCAGCGTTTCCGCTTCGATGCGCGCCCGGTCCAACGTCAGCGGCCAGGATTCGCCCACGCAGCGCACATAGGGCAGCGCCTGTTTGACGATCACCCGACTCACGCCTTCGCGATCGCGGATCTTGAACACCAGGTTCAGGTTGCCGTCACCGATCTCGTCGGCGCTCACCAGCGCCTGCGGTTCGGCCACCTGCCCGTATTGGCGGGCATATTCAACGGCATCGGCAGCCGTAAACGTACGATAAAGCGACATTCCCCAACCCCTCTGTTCTCTCTCACTGACCCAGCGACTCTGATTATTTAGACGTAAAAGCATTTGGACGTCTATACATCTGGAAGTCATGTTGGCAGAATAGCGTTTCAGATGCAATAACCACGCAACAAGGAATTAACCGCCGATGCAAGCGCTTAACACCACCAGTTTGACCCTGCGAGATAACCGCCTTTGGATCCTCGATCAGCAAGCTCTGCCGCAGGAAAAGCGGTGGCGGGCCTGCGACAGCGTGGAAGAGTTGGTCGGGCACATTCACAGCCTGCGGGTGCGCGGCGCGCCGCTGATCGGGCTGTCCGCCAGCCTGCTGTTGGCGCTGCTGGCGGAACGCGGTCTGCCGCGCGCCGAGCTGGAACAGGCGCTGCACACGCTGCGCGCCGCGCGCCCGACGGCGGTTAACCTGATGAACAATCTGGATCGCATGAAGCTGGCGCTGGCGGAGCCTGACTGGGCGCCGGCAATGGTGAACGAAGCGCTGCGGCTGGTGGAGGAAGATCGCCGGCTGTGCGATCGCATCGCCGATCACGGCGCTGGGCTGGTCAAGCCCGGCAGCCGCCTGCTGACCCACTGCAATACCGGCGGGTTGGCCACCGCCGGCGTCGGCACCGCCATCGGGGTGCTGCTGCGCGCCCACCAGCAGGGCAAAGTGCAACAGGTGTGGGTCGATGAAACCCGGCCGCTGCTGCAGGGCGGCCGTCTGACCGCCTGGGAACTGGGTGAGCTGGGCATTCCCTATCGTCTGATCTGCGATTCGATGGCCGCCAGCCTGATGGCGCAGGGCCAGGTCGATGCGGTGTGGGTCGGCGCGGATCGCATCGCCGCCAACGGCGACGTCGCCAACAAGATTGGCACCTACAGCCTGGCGGTGCTGGCGCACTATCACGGCATCCCGTTCTACGTGGCCGCCCCGCACACCACCCACGATCCGCACTGTCCGGACGGCGCCGCCATCCCGATCGAGCAACGCGCGGCGGCCGAAGTCACCGGCGTTTCAGGCAGCTTCGGCGCCTGCCAGTGGGCGCCGAACGAGGCACCGGTGTACAATCCGGCGTTCGATGTCACGCCGGCGAAGCTTATCAGCGGGTGGGTGTTCGACAGCGGCGTGATCACGCCGCAACAGGTTGAAGCGGGGATTTTCCAGCGGGCGCTGGGGTAACGCCCGCCGGTTGACGATCAGTCCAAACGCGGATAGGCATCGGCGATCGTGTCGCCGGTGAAATGCGCCACCCAGCCTTCCGGGTTGTCAAATACCCGGATCGCGGTAAAGTGCGGCGCCGAGCCCATATCGAACCAGTGACGGGTGTTGGCCGGCACCGAGATCAGATCGTTCTTTTCGCACAGGATCTGAAAGATCTTGCCGTCCAGATGCAGGCAAAACAGCCCCGCCCCTTCAACGAAAAAGCGCACTTCATCCTCGCCGTGCGTGTGTTCGGACAGGAATTTTTCGCGCAGCGCCTGACGCTGCTCGTGGTCCGGCCGCATGCTGATCACGTCCCAACTCTGGTAGCCCTTTTCCGCCACCAGCCGGTCGATCTCATGCTGGTAGGCGGCGATCACTGCCTCCGGCTGCGGGTTGTCGCCCAGCTCGCGATCCGCCTGCCAGCGCTCAAAGCGCACGCCGATTTGCGCCAGCTGGCGCTGGATCTCCTGCGCGTCGCGGCTCTGCCACAGCGGCTGCTGCGGCGCTTTATCGCTGAAAATGGTCAATCCACTCATGAGACGAACTCCCCTAAATCGATACGATCAAAACGGTTAACCTGCGGATGCCGGCTTTGCTCGTCCGCCTCATCGCGGATCAGCTGGCAGGTATGCCAGCCGGCGGCCTGCGCGGCGTCCAGCTCCTGGTGAATATCGGACAGGAACAGCAGTTCGTCGGGCGCGATGCCGATAGCCTGCGCGATGTTGCGGTACGACGCGGTTTCACGCTTGGCGCCGACGTGCGTATCGAAATAGCCGCTGAACAGCGGCTGCAGATCGCCCGCGTCGCTGTGGCCGAACAGCAGCTTCTGCGCTTCCACCGAACCGGAGGAATAGACGTAAAGCTTCACTCCCTGCCGCTGCCAGGCGGCCAACTGCCCGGCGACTTCCGGGTACAGATGCCCGCGGAAGTCGCCCTCGCGATAGCCGCTGCGCCAGATGATGCCCTGCAGCGCCTTGAGCGCGGTAGATTTGCGATCTTCATCCATAAAGCGGTACAGGGCGGCAATCAGCGCGTCAAGATCTGCCTGCGGCTGGTCAATTTCAGCGCGCAGCGCCGCCAGCGGCGCGGCGACTTCGCTCTCAGCGGCATGGTGGCGCACAAAATCCGCCAGCCGTTCGCGGGCATAGGGAAACAGTACCTGATGCACAAAGCGAATATCGCTGGTGGTGCCTTCAATATCGGTCACGATAGCGCGGATCATTTCGCCTCCAGTAAGCGGCGTTGCAGTTCACACTGGAACAGGAATTCCAGCCCTTCGAGATGGCGGCGGGCTTCCGCTACCTGGCTTCCCCAGCAATAGAGACCGTGGCCGCGCACCAGAAAACCGTACTGCAGTGGCGTGGCCTCGGCATAGGCCGCCACACGCGCCGCCAACCGGGGGATATCCTGATCGTTATCAAAAATGGGGATCGCCACACTGTCCAGGTGGCTGCGCTGGCCGGCCAGCGACTTCTGCATTTCGTATCCCTGCAGCACCAGCGCATCGCCGCGTTCCACCCGCGACAGTACGGTAGCGTTGACGGAATGGGTATGCAGCACCGCGCCGATGTGCGCAGACAGGCGGTAGAGCAGCGTATGCAGCCCGGTCTCCGCCGACGGCGTGCGGCCGCTCGGCACATGATTGTCGGCGATATCCACCCGCAGAAAATCGGCGGCGCTCAGGCTGCCCTTGTCTTTGCCGGACTCGGTGACCAGGCACTGACGTTCGTCGAGGCGCAGCGACATGTTGCCGCCGGTCGCCGGGCACCAGCCTTTGTCGCCAATCCAGTGGCAGGCCGCCAGCAATGCGGTAAATTGCGGATTATCCGTCATTATTATCATTTCCCGTTCGGTAAGGCGGCCGGCAGAGGAAACTTTGCCTGCCGCGTGGCGGGCTAAGCACTTTTTCGCATTTAGCCATCTAAGCGTCTTGATTGCCAAATACTAGCATCGTGTTATATTGACGGCAATATAAGCGCCTGGAGTATTCACCTGCTATGAGCACTTCCGCATTGATTCCCGAAAGTAAACTGCCTGCCCTGGGCACCACCATCTTTACCCAAATGAGCGCGCTAGCGCAGCAGCATCAGGCGATCAACCTGTCTCAGGGCTTCCCTGATTTCGACGGGCCGGACTACCTGAAAGAACGCTTGGCCTGGCACGTCGCCCAGGGCGCCAACCAATATGCGCCGATGACCGGGGTGGCGCCGCTGCGCGAAGCCATCGCCGACAAAACCGCCGAGCTGTATGGCTGGCAGCCGGACGCCGCTGCTGAAGTGACCGTCACCGCCGGCGCCACCGAAGCGCTGTTCGCCGCCATCAGCGCGCTGGTGCGCCCCGGCGATGAGGTGGTCTGCTTCGATCCCAGCTACGATAGCTATGCGCCGGCGGTGACGCTGGCCGGCGGCGTACTCAAACGCCTCGCCCTGCAGCCGCCCGCGTTTGCCGTGGATTGGCAACGGTTCGCCGCCGCGCTGTCGCCGCGCACCCGCCTGGTGATCGTCAACACGCCGCACAACCCGTCCGCCACCGCCTGGCAGGCGGAAGATATGCAGCAGCTGTGGCACGCCATTGCAGAACGCGAAATCTACGTGCTCAGCGACGAAGTCTACGAACACATCTGCTTCGCCAAAGGCGGCCACGCCAGCGTGTTGGCCCACCCGCAGCTGCGCCAACGGGCGATCGCGGTGTCCTCCTTCGGTAAAACCTTCCACATGACCGGCTGGAAAGTGGGTTACTGCGTGGCGCCCGCCGCGCTGAGCGCCGAGGTGCGCAAGGTGCATCAATACCTGACCTTTTCGGTCAACACCCCGGCGCAGCTGGCGCTAGCGGATAGCCTGCGTGCCGAGCCGGAGCACTGGCGGCAGTTGCCGGCGTTCTATCGCGCCAAGCGCGATCGCTTTGTGCAGGCGCTGGCGCGCAGCCGACTGGAAATTTTACCCTGCGCGGGTACATACTTCTTACTGGCGGACTACAGCGCCATCTCCGATCTGGACGATGTGGCGTTCTGCCATTGGTTAACCGAGCACGTGGGCGTGGCGGCCATTCCGCTGTCGGTCTTCTGTGCCGATCCTTTCCCCCATAAATTGATCCGGCTGTGCTTCGCTAAACAGGACGCCACGCTGGATGCAGCTGCGGAGCGGTTATGTCGACTTTAAAAATTACCCTGTTGCAGCAACCTCTGGTCTGGCGCGACGGCCTCGCTAACCTGGCCGCCTTCGACGCGTTGCTGGCGCCGATCGCCGGGCGCGATCTCATCGTTTTGCCGGAAATGTTCACCACCGGTTTTGCCATGGATGCCGGCGAGAGCGCCCTGCCCGAACAGCAGGTGATCGACTGGCTGCGCAGTTGGGCGGTGAAAAGCCACGCGTTAATCGGCGGCAGCGTGGCGCTGAAAACGCCCGAAGGCGCGGTCAACCGCTTCCTGCTGGTAGAGCCGGGCGGCCAGGTGCATGCCTATGATAAACGCCACCTGTTCCGCATGGCCGGCGAACACCTGCATTACCAGGCCGGCAACCGGCGTGAAATCTTCGAGTGGCGCGGCTGGCGCATCCTGCCGCAGATCTGCTACGACCTGCGTTTCCCGGTCTGGGCGCGCTATCAGCAGGATTACGATCTGGCGCTGTACGTCGCCAACTGGCCGGCGCCGCGCAGCCACCATTGGCAAACGCTGCTGACGGCGCGGGCGATTGAGAATCAGGTGTATGTGGCGGGCTGCAACCGGGTGGGCGAAGATCCTAACGGACTGAGCTACAGCGGAGACAGCTTAATCATCAGCCCTCAGGGCGAGATCCTGGCGGATGCGGAACCCGGCGCGGCCACGCGCCTGGACGCCGAGCTGTCGCTGGAAACCCTGCAGAGCTACCGCAGCGCCTTCCCGGCCTGGCGCGATGCCGACAGCTTTCTGCGTCTCGACTGATTAAACACGCTCCCAGCCGGCGATTAGCGCGTCGATCTTCGGCAGAGAGATAAAGACTCCGCGCCGATGCCGGAAAAGGACGGCTCGTTCAGCACCAATAGGCCATGAAGTTGACGGTGGAGCGATCCAGATCGCGTTCGCCAATCAGGTAACGCCGCAGCGTTTTCACCGCAGAAGATTCGGCCGCCACCCAGGCATAAAAAGCGTTGCTGCCGCCCGCCCGCTCCCACAGCACCTCATCGCTCAGGCTGCTTTCCGCCAGTGACTGCGCCTGTGCGCACGCCGATGCGGGGATATCCACCCGCTGGCGCACCGCTTCCACCAGCAGCGTACCGTGTGCCAGCTGGCGGCCGACGTCACGCGGCAGCCAGTAGACCTCGGCGAACGGGAAATGCGCCAAATCTAGGCAATCCCCCGCCACCGGCACCTCAAAAAACGCCTGCACCCGCGGCGGATTGGCCTGCTGCGCCAGCTGTTCCAGAATCGCCATCGCCGCCGGCACCGCCGTCTCATCGGCGATCAGCAACGCCTGTTGCAACTGCGCCGGCGGCGCCCATTCGTAACCGCCGCTGTCGCCGTCGAAGTCACCGTTGGGGGCGACCGTTTGAATCGTGTCTCCGGGTTCGGCATGGGTCGCCCAGGCGGAAGCCGGGCCGTTCACGCCATGCAACACGAACTCGACGTCCATCTGATTCTGCTCGCGGCGCAGCGCACGCAACGTATAGGTGCGCATCACCGGACGCTGTTCTTTGGGGATCGCCATGTAATCGCCGTACCAGTCAGAGCTGTTGACCAACTGCGGGATCTTGCCGTCCGCCGCCGGGAACAACAGTTTGATGCGCTGGTCCGGCGCTTCGAGCTTCATCCGATGAATATCCGCACCTTCAAACACGCAGCGCACCAGCGAAGATGAAATCAGCGTTTTGCTTTTCAAGGTGATATCAAAAATTCTGTAGCTGGCGGACATGTTCTCGATTCTCCGGCAACGGCTGTCGCTTGTGCGTATGGCCGATCGGCTGCCGTGTTGACGGCGTGGGGTGCTCGATCGCGCAGCGGGCAAAATGTTAATAAAACTAATTAATTACGTTAATGTATCGCAAAAAATCATATCACGATTTTATTGATAACAAGAAACGTTATTGATAAAAGAAGCATTCTCAAAAAAACACAATAACAATATCACCAGGAAATAACGATGAAACGCAAACACCTTTGGGTATTGAACCCTTGTCTGCTGGCAATGCTTGCGCCGGCGGCTTGGGCTGAAGATCAGAAAGCCGGCACCGAAGAGCAGATGGTGGTCTCCGCCAGCCGTTCGCACCGCAGCACGGCGGAAATGGCACAGACTACCTGGATCATTGAAAGCCAGGAGATCGAACAGCAGGTTCAGGGCGGTAAAGAGATCAAGGACATGTTGGCGCAGCTGATCCCCGGCATGGACGTCAGCGGCCAGGGCCGTACCAACTATGGCATGAATATGCGCGGCCGCTCGATGATGGTGATGATTGACGGCGTGCGCCTGAACTCGTCGCGCAGCGACAGCCGCCAGTTGGATTCGATCGACCCGTTCAATATCGACCATATTGAGGTGATTTCCGGCGCGACCTCGCTGTACGGCGGTGGCAGCACCGGCGGCCTGATCAATATCGTCACCAAAAAAGGGCAACAGGAACAGCAGGTCGAGTTGCAGGTCGGCGGTAAAACCGGCTTTGGCGGCCATCACGATCACGACGAGAACGTGGCGGCGGCGGTCAGCGGCGGCAACGACAACGCCTCTGGGCGCCTGTCCGTTTCTTACCAGCGCTATGGCGGCTGGTATGACGGCAAAGGCAATGAGGTACTGATCGACAATACCCAAACCGGCCTGCAGTATTCCGATCGCCTCGACGTCATGGGCACCGGCACCCTCAACATCGACGATCATCAACAGCTGCAACTGACCACCCAATACTACAAAAGCCAATCCGACGGCGATCACGGCCTGTTCCTGGGAGAGAACTTTGCGGCGGTGACGGGCAACGCCAAGGCATATAACAGCGGTAACTTAAATTCCGACCGCATCCCCGGTACCGAACGCCACCTGATCAACCTGCAGTATTCCAACACTGATTTCCTCGGCCAGGATTTGGTGGCGCAGGTCTACTACCGCGACGAAACGTTGACCTTCTACCCGTTCCCGACGCTGGCGGGCAAAGCGCCGAACTATTACGTCAACAGCATTGGTGCTTCGCAGCAAAAAACCGATTTCTACGGCGGCAAGCTGACGTTAAACAGCAAACCTGTCGACGCACTGACGCTGACTTACGGCATTGACGCCGAGCATGAAAGCTTCAACGCCAATCAGCAGTTCTTTAACCTGGCGAAGGCTCAGCAGTCCGGCGGCATGATGCTGGAGAACGCTTACAGCACCGGCCGCTACCCGAGCTATACCACCAGCAACCTGGCGTCGTTCCTGCAGGCCAGTTACGACATTAATCCCATTTTCACCCTGAGCGGCGGCGTGCGTTACCAGTACACCGAAAACAAGATCGACGACTTCGTCGGTTATAACCAGCAGCAGGCGATCGCCACCGGCGCCGCGACATCCGCCGACGCTATACCGGGCGGGCAAACCGACTACAACAACGCGCTGTTCAACGCCGGCCTGTTGGCACATCTGACCGAGCGCCAGCAAACCTGGTTCAACTTCTCTCAGGGCTTCGAGATCCCGGATCCGGGCAAATATTACGGTAACGGCACCTACGCGTTGAACGGCGGCCATTACCAGTTGTTGAAGAGCGTCAACGTCGGCGATTCCAAGCTGGAAGGCATCAAGGTCAATGCCTACGAGCTGGGCTGGCGCTATACCGGCGATAACCTGCGCACGCAAATCGCCGCTTACTACTCGCTGTCCGACAAGAGCATCGCTATCAACAAAACCGACATGACCATTAACGTCAATGCGGATAAGCGGCGCATCTATGGGGTGGAAGGCGCGGTGGACTACTTCTTTGAAGACAGCGACTGGAGCGCCGGCACCAACTTCAACGTTATCCGTTCCGAAACCAAGGTCAACGGCGAATGGAAGAAGCTGGTGGTCGATACCGCCAGCCCATCGAAAGTCACCGCTTATGTCGGCTGGGCGCCGGGCGACTGGAATCTGCGCTTACAGTCGCAGCAAACCTTCGATGTGTCGGACGACGGCGATTACACCAAGGCCAACTCCACCCAAGGCCGCAAAATCGATGGCTACAACACCCTCGATTTTCTCGGCAGCTATACCCTGCCGGTAGGGAAAATCAGCTTCAGCGTGGAAAACCTGCTGGACAAGGAATACACCACCGTTTGGGGCCAACGCGCGCCGATCCTGTACAGCCCGACCTACGGCTCGCCTGAGCTGTACAGCTATAAGGGCCGCGGACGCACCTTCGGTTTGAACTACTCGGTGTTGTTCTGAGGAATAAGGGACCGGTCTGCCGGCCCCGTTCATTGGGCCGTACCGTTTTGCCGAGAGCAGAAACGACGAAGCCCTGAGTTATCGCTAACTCAGGGCTTCTGAATAGTGGCGGAACGGACGGGGCTCGAACCCGCGACCCCCTGCGTGACAGGCAGGTATTCTAACCAACTGAACTACCGCTCCGCGCCATTCCCTCTTGCGGGGGAACGAGGCGCATATTACGGACGCCTCTCGGTTCCGTCAACGCCTTTTTCTCACCAAATGAACCGTTTGCACAGTTTTTCAACGAAGGTTCATCCGGTGCGTTTTTTTCGTGCAAAAATGCCGTTACTCGGCCGGCGCACCGCGCCACAGGCAGCTGCCGCCCTTTTTCGCCACCAGATCCAGACGCGCCTCGTGCGCCTTCACTTCTTCGTCGCTGGCGTAGACCACTTTCATCGCCGTCGCCGGGCGGACGATGCGCTGAATTTCTTGCGTGGCGTCGTTTTGCTGGGTATCGCCTTCCATTTGGAACGCTATCGAGGTCTGACCGCCGGTCATCGCCAGATAGACTTCCGCCAGGATCTCGGCATCGAGCAATGCGCCGTGCAGCGTACGCTTGCTGTTGTCTATCTCATAACGGCTGCACAAGGCATCGAGGTTGTTGCGCTTGCCCGGGAACAGGCGGCGCGCCATCAGCAGGCTGTCGGTGATGGTGCAGAAGGTCTCGGTCTTCGGGATGCCCTGCTGCAACATGCGGAATTCGTGATCCATAAAGCCGATGTCGAACGCCGCGTTATGGATCACCAGCTCGCCGCCGCGGATAAAGTCGAGGAATTCGTCGGCAACCTGATCGAAGGTCGGCTTGTCGGCCAGGAAGTCGTCGCTGATGCCGTGTACGCCGTACGCTTCCGGATCCACCAGCCGATCCGGCTTGATGTAAACGTGGAAGTTGCGCCCGGTCAGGCGGCGGTTAATCACCTCCACCGCACCGATTTCAATGATGCGGTGCCCTTCGTAGTGCACCCCAAGCTTGTTCATACCGGTGGTTTCGGTATCGAGGACAATCTGTCTGGTGGTTGTAGAGATCATATTGCAGTGCTCACAGCGCTCGTTTATGTCAGACTTGGCTTTTATAAAACTGATAGGAAGAGTCTACCAGAGATGCTCAAACAGGTAGAAATTTTCACCGACGGCTCCTGCCTTGGCAACCCCGGCCCCGGTGGCTACGGCGCGATATTACGCTATAAGCAAACGGAAAAAACCTTCAGCGAGGGTTTTCGTCTGACCACCAATAACCGCATGGAAATGATGGCGGCGATCGTGGCGCTGGAAGCGCTGACCGTGCCCTGCGCCGTGACGCTCAGCACCGACAGCCAGTATGTGCGCCAGGGCATCACCAGTTGGATCCATAACTGGAAGAAGCGCGGCTGGAAAACCGCCGACAAAAAGCCGGTCAAGAATGTCGATCTGTGGCAGCGGTTGGATCTGGCCATTCAGCGCCACGAGGTGAAATGGGAATGGGTCAAAGGCCACGCCGGCCACCCGGAGAACGAACGTTGTGACGTGCTGGCGCGCGAAGCGGCCGGTAAGCCGACGCAAGAAGACGTCGGTTACCAACCGGAAGCCTAAGGCAGCTTGCGATAGCTCTTGGTCGCGCCCACCGCGCGGCTAAGAGACGGCTTTCTCGCCCCCAGTTTCATCGGCGTAGGCGTTAGCGGCAAGGTGCGTTTGCGCGCCACAATCACGCTCATGCAGCCCAGCGCTGGCAAATGGGTACATAAAAACTTGCCGCCCTTGCGGTGCCACGGCAGCACGTGAAAACGCGACTGATGCAGCACCTCATAATTCAGCAGGCTGAGCCAATCCAACAGCCGCATCTGGGTAAACATGCGGCTGACATAGGGCTGGCGATGACGCAACCCGGGCACCAGCTTGCCCAATCCCAGCAGGCTGAACGGATTGAAGCTGCTGATAACCAACCAGCCGTCGTCGATCAATATCCTGTCCACCTCACGCAGCATGCGGTGCGGATCGTCCGCATAGGACAGCGTATGCGCCAACAGGCAGGCATCCACCGACTTGGCGGCGAACGGCAGTTGATAGGCATCGGCGATCACCTGCAGCCCGTCCCCCTCCAGCCCTACGTTGACCTGATGGGAAATCGCACATTTGTCCGTGGCCAGCTCGGCGCTGAGCATGCCCATCTTCAGCAGATGGAAACCGAACAGCTTGGGCCACCAGGGTTGCAACTGCCGCTCGAGCGCTTCACGATAGTACTCCCCCCACGGCAGCTCAGCCCAGGACTGCGGGCCGGTGAGCTTTTGTAGAGTATGGGCTGGTTTCATGATTTATTATCTTCTTTCAAGCCGTTGCCAACGAGAGGTACACCATGAATCTTATCAGCATTCCCGCCTTCCAGGACAATTACATTTGGTTATTGGATGACCGACAGGGGCGCTGCATTATCGTCGATCCGGGTGAAGCGCAGCCGGTACTCGAAGCGTTGCAGCGCCTGCAGCTGGCGCCGGCGGCGATCCTGCTGACCCACCATCATCACGATCACGTCGGCGGCGTGGCGCAAATCGTAGCGAAGTATCCCGGGCTGGTCGTCTATGGGCCGCAAGAAACCGCGGACAAAGGCGCCAACCACATCGTCCGCGACGGCGACACCTTTGACATCGATGGCCGCCAATACAGGACTATCGCCGTTCCCGGCCATACGTTGGGCCATGTGGCATTCTATAGTGCCCCTTATCTGTTCTGCGGCGACACCATTTTCTCCGCCGGCTGCGGCAGGCTGTTTGAAGGCACCGCCAAACAAATGTACGACTCATTTCAACAACTCGCGCAACTTCCCGATAACACCTTAATTTGCTGCGCGCATGAATATACTCTTTCTAATCTTAAGTTTGCGCGGGCTATTTTGCCGGAAGATCGAGAGATTGAAACATATCAACAACATGTTGAAGCGTTAAGGGCAAAAGGCCAAGCCAGTGTGCCGACCACGTTGCAATTAGAGCGCAAAATTAACCTGTTTTTACGTTGCCATGACGCTGATTTACAAAAGAAATTAGGCTTTAATTCACCACCGGAAAGCCTTCATTCAGTTTTTTCCGAATTACGCCTGCGGAAAGATAACTTCTAAGCTTTTAGTTGTGTTATTTGGCGAAGCAAAGTATTATTGCTCGTCTTTTAAGCAACTACATTGACACACACATGAAGGCTAAAGCGATATTTCTCGCCTCAGTCTTGCTAGTGGGTTGCCAGTCGTCCAGGCAGGACGCACCGGCGCCAGAACAGCATGCACAGAGTTTGTCTTCGGCTGGTCAAGATGGTGAAGCAGGAGAGTACACAGCAAATGGCCGAGCGAGCTCGGCGCGGTGGTTGGATAACAACAGTCCCGCCGCGCAACAGGACCTGTGGAACTTCATTAGCGACGAGCTGAAGATGGAGGTTCCGGAAAATTCCCGGATCCGTGATCAGAAAAGAAAGTACTTAAAAAGTAAGAGCTATCTCCACGATGTAACATTACGGGCAGAGCCGTACATGTACTGGATAGTCGGGCAGATTAAGAAACGTAATATGCCGATGGAACTGGTACTGCTACCCATAGTGGAGAGCGCTTTTGACCCACACGCCACGTCAAGTGCCAACGCCGCAGGGCTATGGCAAATCGTGCCGCAAACGGGTCGCAATTATGGTTTGAAAAACAATCAGTGGTATGACGGTCGACGCGATGTCGTCGCCTCGACAACCGCTGCGCTTAACATGATGCAGCGCTTGAACCGCATGTTTAACGGCGACTGGTTACTGACCGTAGCCGCCTATAACAGTGGTGAAGGCCGCGTGATGCAAGCGGTGAAGGCAAACAAACGCCAGGGTAAGCCAACCAATTTCTGGGCATTGTCGCTTCCGCGTGAAACGTCAATCTATGTCCCGAAAATGCTGGCACTGAGCGACATCATCAAGAACAGCAAGAAATACGGCGTGAAACTCCCGAAAACGGATGAAACCCGTGCGCTGGCTCGTATCGATGTCGGGCAGCAGATCCAGCTAACTCAGGCGGCTGAGATGGCAGGGCTTTCAGTCACCAAGATGAAAGCGTATAACCCAGGCTACAAAAAAGGCGTTACGGCACCCAACGGGCCCCATTACATCATGGTTCCCAAAGGGCATGCCGATCAGCTGAAAGACTCGCTGGCCGATGGCCAGATCGCCGTGACTCAACCAACGACGCAGTTGGCGAAGAACAGCGGTTTGTCCGGTGGCAGTTCGTATAAAGTGCGCTCCGGCGACACCTTATCGGGCATTGCCAAGCGGCTGAACGTTAAGACCAGCGATTTGCAGAGTTGGAACAACTTACGCGCCAAGAGCGCCATAAAAGTTGGGCAAACCCTGCAAGTGGCCAGCAATACTGGCAGTAACAGCAGTATCACCTACCAGGTTCGTAAAGGTGATTCGCTCGCCAGTATCGCACGTCGTCACGGCGTCGATATTAACGACGTGATGCGTTGGAATTCAACGCTCGCCAAAGGCAACCTGCAGCCAGGTCTGAAGCTGACCCTGTTTGTCGGCAACAAGATGACGCCGGATACTTAAATGTTCGGCACAAAAAAAGCACCCTTCGGGGTGCTTTTTTATTACCTGCGATTCACCATACCGGCGAGTCTTTCTCCGGATGAAACTCCACCAACAACGGATTGTGATCCGACGCGCTGGTCACCAGCACCGACGCCTCTACGACCCCAAGATTGCGGTAAAACACGAAGTCCAGCGGACGGCCAAAAGCCTTGCGACGGTGATCGTCGGTGAAGCTCACTTCGCGCAGCGCCATTTCGCCGGCGAAGTCATACAGCGCATTGATGCGCTTGCGGCTCCACGCGTTGAAATCCCCCGCCATAATCACCGGCCCCCGGTGACTGGCGATCTGTTCGCCTATCGGCCCCAACTGCTTGCTGTAGACGTCGACGCCCAGGCTAAAGTTCACCGCATGGATGTTCACCACCATCAACAGTTCCCCGTTGTACAGCGGATAAACAGTGATCAGGGCCGACTTAGAAAGCCGCAGCAGGGGCTCTCGCTCGCGCAGCGGGCAGCAGTAAACAGGATGAGCGGCCGCCAGCGTCATCACGCCGGAAGGATGCTGCGGCAGCACAAAGGCCGGTACCTGATCGGCCGCCAGGTAGTTGGCAGTAGCGTAGCTCACCAGTTCCGGCGTGGTTTGCGCCTCTTGCAACAACACCAGCTGCGCGTCTTTGCCATGGTTTTTCAGCACCGAAAGCCAGTCGGCTCGCTGCTGTTTGAAAATATTCCACACCATAACGCGCAAGGCGCCGGTCGTCGGCAGCGCCGCCCCTGGCGGCAACGGCTGGTTAACGGCGCCAGGAAAGATTCGCTCAACTGGCTGACCTGCAACATACCTCATTGCATAAGTTCGTTTCGGCACGCGATTCGCCTATTACCCATTAACATGAAAACTGGCGATGAACACTCGCCAACGATGAATTGATTATACGCCTACCCCGCATAGAGGGCATGGCTTTTGCGGGCATCACCTTTTCAGTTATAGGGGCCACCTGCAGCGATTTCAATCTTCTGACGGTATAGCTGTGTAAAGACAGGGAGTAATAGGTGAAAAATGCGAAAAGGCCCGCAAAATGCGGGCCAGACAACAATGATTTTGTGCATCAAGCCGTTTGCAGCTGAGACTTTTTATCCAGGCGGCCGCTGAGGCTAACCAGCAACAGTGCAACTACCACGATCAGCGCGCCAATCCAGGGGGTCTGCGCCAGCCCCAGTGAGGCGACGGTCTGACCGCCAATCACCGAACCGAGCGCAATACCGATGTTGAACGCCGCGATATTGAGACCGGACGCCACATCTACCGCATTTGGCGTGTATTGCGCGGCTTTCTGCACCACATAGACCTGCAGCCCCGGCACGTTGCCGAAAGCGAACACACCCATCGCAATCACCGTCAGCAAAGCGGCAATACTGTGGCTGGCGGTAAACTGAAACACCAGTAACAAAACAGCCAGCGCGGCAAAGATAAAGCTCAACGCACGCACCGCCCCATGGCGATCGGCCAGCTTGCCCCCCCAGATGTTACCCACCGCCACCGCGACACCATAAGCCAACAGTATCCAGCTCACGGTCGGAGCAGAGAAGCCCGCCAGTTCCTGCATCATTGGCGCAAGGAAGGTAAAGGTCGTGAAGACCCCGCCGTATCCCAATGCGGTAATTGCGTAAATCAGCAGCAGACGAGGATGGGTCAGTACTTTCATCTGTTCCCGCACGCCGGCGCTGCCCTGGTTCTTGATATTGTTCGGCACCAGAATAATGCTGGCCACCGTAGCGACCGCGCCAATCAGAGAAACGGCCAGGAAGGTTTCACGCCAGCCAAACTGCTGGCCGATGAACGTCCCTAACGGTACGCCGGTCACCAGCGCCACCGTCAGGCCGCCAAACATGATGGCGATGGCGGAAGCCGCCTTCTCTTTCGCCACCAGGCTCGTCGCGATAGTGGAGCCGATAGAGAAGAACACGCCGTGCGCCAGGCCGGTCAACAACCGGGCAATCACCAGCGATTCATAGCTGGGTGATTGCCAGGCCAGCAGGTTACCGAGAGTGAACAGTACCATCAGGCCAACCAGCAGCAGCTTGCGCGGTATACGGCTGGTCAGGGCCGTCAGCACCGGCGCGCCAATGGCCACGCCGAGGGCATAGATAGTCACCAGCAATCCAGCGGACGGTACGGTCACCCCAATCTGCTCCGCGATAGTCGGGATCAACCCAACAATCACGAACTCGGTCGTGCCGATAGCAAAAGCGCTGATGGTTAAGGCAAGTAATGCGAGTGGCATTTTTTACTCCGAAATAGCATTCAAGTTGATGACGGCTATTATCTGCCTATGCTTAAATGATAAAAATGCTCAAAATTTCAAATTAACTTTGCTATAGGAGCAAAAATGAAAGCAAACTCAGACGAGCTGATCACCTTTGTCACCGTAGTGGAAAGCGGCAGTTTCAGCCGGGCGGCCGAACGCCTGGAACAAGCGAACTCCGTAGTCAGCCGAACGGTAAAAAAACTGGAAAGCAAACTGGGCGTGACGTTGCTCAACCGCACCACGCGCCAAATCAGCCTGACTCAGGAAGGAGAGAATTACTTTCGCCAGGTGCAGAAGGTACTGAACGACATGGCCGCGGCGGAAAATGCGCTGATGGAAAGCCGCCAGCGTCCGCAAGGTCTGCTGCGCGTCGACGCGGCAACGCCGGTGGTGCTGCACATGCTGACGCCTTTAGTGGCGGAGTTCCGCGAACGTTATCCTGAAATGTCGTTATCGTTGGTGTCTTCGGAAAACTTTATCAACTTGATCGAGCGAAAAGTGGATATCGCAATCCGCGTAGGCGAACTGACCGATTCCACACTGAAAGCGCGCAAACTGATGACCAGCTACCGGCATGTGCTCGCCTCTCCCGCCTATCTGGCTCAACACGGCACGCCGCTAACGGTAGAAGATCTTGAACATCACTGCTGCATCGGCTTCAACGACCTTCCCAGCTTGAACCGCTGGCCACTGGCTTGCTCAGATGGCAGCCAGTTGGAAATCACCCCAGGCTTGACGACCAATAGCGGAGAAACCCAGCGCCATCTCTGTCTGCATGGCAACGGTATCGCCTGCCTGTCGGACTTTATGAGCGACGAAGATATCAAACGTGGAGATTTGGTCCCGATTCTGGTGGAAGCGACACTGCCGGTCGCCATGCCGATCAACGCGGTTTATTACAGCGACAGCGCCGTCAGCAACCGTCTGCGCAGCTTTATTGATTTTGTGAGTGAATACCTGAAACGATAAAAAAGGCGCCCCGATGGACGCCTTATGCTGACTACTGCGAGGAATGATTAATCCCAGTTTGGCGCCAGACCTTCTGGGCTAACCAGACGGCCGTTGCACTCCAGTGCGGCAATCTGCGCCATATCTTCGTCGGTCAGCGTCAGTTGCTGCGCCAACAGGTTGCTCGCCAGGTTTTCACGCTTGGTCGAAGAAGGAATAACCGCATAACCCAGCGTCAATGCCCAAGCAAGGACAACCTGTGCTGGGGTCGCATTGTGACGAGCAGCAATGCTTTTGATCGTTTCGTCCTGCAGCGCTTTGCCGTAGGCCAACGTCATGTAAGAGGTGATGGCGATGCCGTGCTGCTGCGCAAATTCTACCACTTTGCGGTTCTGCAAGAACGGTGACAGCTCGATTTGGTTGGTGGCGATTTCATCGGCGCCAATCGCGTCAATCGCTTGCTGCATCAAGTCGATGGTGAAGTTAGATACGCCGATTTGGCGGGTCAGCCCCAGCTTTTTCGCTTCCAGCAGCTCAGCCATAAATTCGGCAACCGGCACTTCGTCGTTGGGTGACGGCCAGTGGATCAGCGTCAGATCAACGTAGGACGTTTGCAGTTTTTTCAGGCTTTCTTGCAGGCTTGGGATCAGCGCGCCTTTCGCCAGGTTCGCGATCCAAATCTTGGTGGTGATGAACAGGTCTTCACGTTTCACGCCGCTGGCAGCGATAGCCTGGCCAACAGCCGCTTCGTTTTCATAGATCTGTGCAGTATCAATAGTGCGATAGCCCAGCTCGAGTGCGGTGCTGACAGAATCGATAACAACCTGATCCTGAAGGCGGAAGGTACCTAAACCAAATGCAGGGATGCTCATAATGTTTTCTCTCATTAATGGGTAGATGTGGTATGAGGAAGATTATGGCAACTTTTTTATTGATCAAAAACGCCTGGTTCGGCATAAGACTTTTGATCTAAAGGCAACAATATGGGGAGTAAGGCGGTAAGGAAGGACAATTCCGGCCTGAAAATCGCAAAATATAGATATGAAAAAGCCCTGAGTCAGAGACTCAGGGCTTATCAATTAAGTGGCGGAACGGACGGGGCTCGAACCCGCGACCCCCTGCGTGACAGGCAGGTATTCTAACCAACTGAACTACCGCTCCACCGATTCTTTTACGTTGCATCTTTCGATGCCGGCAAATTCGCGCTTTTCGATTTGCGCATTACCAGTCGTCACACTGATAACGTTTATTTGATGCCTGGCAGTGTCCTACTCTCGCATGGGGAGACCCCACACTACCATCGGCGCTACGGCGTTTCACTTCTGAGTTCGGCATGGGGTCAGGTGGGACCACCGCGCTATTGCCGCCAGGCAAATTCTGTTTCATTCCAACCGCCTCACTTCCATGAAGCCATCAGAACCAATCTCGGAACTTCGCTGAAAATCTCTCTAAAAACACCTTCGGTGTTGTAAGGTTAAGCCTCACGGATCATTAGTACTGGTTAGCTCAATGCATCGCTGCACTTACACACCCAGCCTATCAACGTCTTAGTCTTAAACGTTCCTTCAGGGACCTTAAAGGCCCAGGGAAGACTCATCTTGAGGCAAGTTTCGCGCTTAGATGCTTTCAGCGCTTATCTTTTCCGCACTTAGCTACCGGGCAATGCCATTGGCATGACAACCCGAACACCAGTGGTGCGTTCACTCCGGTCCTCTCGTACTAGGAGCAACCCCTCTCAATCTTCCAACGCCCACGGCAGATAGGGACCGAACTGTCTCACGACGTTCTAAACCCAGCTCGCGTACCACTTTAAATGGCGAACAGCCATACCCTTGGGACCTACTTCAGCCCCAGGATGTGATGAGCCGACATCGAGGTGCCAAACACCGCCGTCGATATGAACTCTTGGGCGGTATCAGCCTGTTATCCCCGGAGTACCTTTTATCCGTTGAGCGATGGCCCTTCCATTCAGAACCACCGGATCACTAAGACCTACTTTCGTACCTGCTCGAGCCGTCACTCTCGCAGTCAAGCTAGCTTATGCCTTTGCACTAACCTCACGATGTCCGACCGTGATTAGCTAACCTTCGTGCTCCTCCGTTACTCTTTGGGAGGAGACCGCCCCAGTCAAACTACCCACCAGACACTGTCCTCACCCCAGATTATGGGGCCGAGTTAGAACATCAAACATTAAAGGGTGGTATTTCAAGGATGGCTCCACGCAGACTGGCGTCCACGCTTCAAAGCCTCCCACCTATCCTACACATCAAGGCTCAATGTTCAGTGTCAAGCTATAGTAAAGGTTCACGGGGTCTTTCCGTCTTGCCGCGGGTACACTGCATCTTCACAGCGAGTTCAATTTCACTGAGTCTCGGGTGGAGACAGCCTGGCCATCATTACGCCATTCGTGCAGGTCGGAACTTACCCGACAAGGAATTTCGCTACCTTAGGACCGTTATAGTTACGGCCGCCGTTTACTGGGGCTTCGATCAAGAGCTTCGCCTTGCGGCTGACCCCATCAATTAACCTTCCAGCACCGGGCAGGCGTCACACCGTATACGTCCACTTTCGTGTTTGCACAGTGCTGTGTTTTTATTAAACAGTTGCAGCCAGCTGGTATCTTCGACTGGCTTCAGCTCCATCCGCGAGGGACTTCACCTACATGCCAGCGTGCCTTCTCCCGAAGTTACGGCACCATTTTGCCTAGTTCCTTCACCCGAGTTCTCTCAAGCGCCTTGGTATTCTCTACCTGACCACCTGTGTCGGTTTGGGGTACGATTTAATGTTACCTGATGCTTAGAGGATTTTCCTGGAAGCAGGGCATCAACTACTTCTGCACCGTAGTGCATCGTCATCACGCCTCAGGGTTGATATGCAACCGGATTTACCAGGTCACACCCCCTACACGCTTAAACCGGGACAACCGTCGCCCGGCTAGCCTAGCCTTCTCCGTCCCCCCTTCGCAGTAACACCAAGTACAGGAATATTAACCTGTTTCCCATCGACTACGCTTTTCAGCCTCGCCTTAGGGGTCGACTCACCCTGCCCCGATTAACGTTGGACAGGAACCCTTGGTCTTCCGGCGAGCGGGCTTTTCACCCGCTTTATCGTTACTTATGTCAGCATTCGCACTTCTGATACCTCCAGCAACCCTCACAGGCCACCTTCAACGGCTTACAGAACGCTCCCCTACCCAACAACGCCTAAGCGTCGCTGCCGCAGCTTCGGTGCATGGTTTAGCCCCGTTACATCTTCCGCGCAGGCCGACTCGACCAGTGAGCTATTACGCTTTCTTTAAATGATGGCTGCTTCTAAGCCAACATCCTGGCTGTCTATGCCTTCCCACATCGTTTCCCACTTAACCATGACTTTGGGACCTTAGCTGGCGGTCTGGGTTGTTTCCCTCTTCACGACGGACGTTAGCACCCGCCGTGTGTCTCCCGTGATAACATTCTTCGGTATTCGGAGTTTGCATCGGTTTGGTAAGCCGGGATGGCCCCCTAGCCGAAACAGTGCTCTACCCCCGAAGATGAGTTCACGAGGCGCTACCTAAATAGCTTTCGGGGAGAACCAGCTATCTCCCGGTTTGATTGGCCTTTCACCCCCAGCCACAAGTCATCCGCTAATTTTTCAACATTAGTCGGTTCGGTCCTCCAGTTAGTGTTACCCAACCTTCAACCTGCCCATGGCTAGATCACCGGGTTTCGGGTCTATACCTTGCAACTATTCGCCCAGTTAAGACTCGGTTTCCCTACGGCTCCCCTATACGGTTAACCTTGCTACAAAATATAAGTCGCTGACCCATTATACAAAAGGTACGCAGTCACACCACGAAGGTGCTCCCACTGCTTGTACGTACACGGTTTCAGGTTCTATTTCACTCCCCTCGCCGGGGTTCTTTTCGCCTTTCCCTCACGGTACTGGTTCACTATCGGTCAGTCAGGAGTATTTAGCCTTGGAGGATGGTCCCCCCATATTCAGACAGGATGTCACGTGTCCCGCCCTACTCATCGAACTCACGACCTGTGCATTTTAGTGTACGGGGCTATCACCCTTTACTGCGCGACTTTCCAGACGCTTCCACTAACACACAAGCCGATTCAGGTTCTGGGCTCCTCCCCGTTCGCTCGCCGCTACTGGGGGAATCTCGGTTGATTTCTTTTCCTCGGGGTACTTAGATGTTTCAGTTCCCCCGGTTCGCCTCATGCCACTATGTATTCATGACATGATAGTGTGTCGAAACACACTGGGTTTCCCCATTCGGGTATCGCCGGTTATAACGGTTCATATCACCTTACCGACGCTTTTCGCAGATTAGCACGCCCTTCATCGCCTCTGACTGCCTAGGCATCCACCGTGTACGCTTAGTCACTTAACCTCACAACCCGAAGATGTTTCCATCGTTCGCGCTGCAAACATTTGAGAGACTCTATGACAGGTTACTCTTCATCCCAGTACATCTACGGAGGGATAAATTTCAGCCGTCATGTTTCAATTTTCAGCTTGTTCCAGATTGTTAAAGAGCAATATCTTAAACATGACTCGCAAGTCATCTTTAAGATTTTTTCGGTTATCGCTAACCGGTGATAATGTCTTTCACTCATTATCGGAATGGCGTCCCCAAGGGGATTCGAACCCCTGTTACAGCCGTGAAAGGGCAGTGTCCTAGGCCTCTAGACGATGGGGACCCGAAATTGGCTTATCGAATCACCGATTCGATAATTTCGGGTAAAGGTGAGATTTTTCGTGAAAAATCGAGCGCCATTGTCGTTTGTCACTGCACTGGACAGTCACAAATCTCCCGGCACTTACCTATACCACAAGGTTTTGTTTGCTCATTACTTTTTCATCAGACAATCTGTGTGAGCACGCCACTCGAACTAATATCTTTAGGTAAGGAGGTGATCCAACCGCAGGTTCCCCTACGGTTACCTTGTTACGACTTCACCCCAGTCATGAATCACAAAGTGGTAAGCGCCCTCCCGAAGGTTAAGCTACCTACTTCTTTTGCAACCCACTCCCATGGTGTGACGGGCGGTGTGTACAAGGCCCGGGAACGTATTCACCGTAGCATTCTGATCTACGATTACTAGCGATTCCGACTTCATGGAGTCGAGTTGCAGACTCCAATCCGGACTACGACATACTTTATGAGGTCCGCTTGCTCTCGCGAGGTCGCTTCTCTTTGTATATGCCATTGTAGCACGTGTGTAGCCCTACTCGTAAGGGCCATGATGACTTGACGTCATCCCCACCTTCCTCCAGTTTATCACTGGCAGTCTCCTTTGAGTTCCCGGCCGAACCGCTGGCAACAAAGGATAAGGGTTGCGCTCGTTGCGGGACTTAACCCAACATTTCACAACACGAGCTGACGACAGCCATGCAGCACCTGTCTCAGAGTTCCCGAAGGCACCAAAGCATCTCTGCTAAGTTCTCTGGATGTCAAGAGTAGGTAAGGTTCTTCGCGTTGCATCGAATTAAACCACATGCTCCACCGCTTGTGCGGGCCCCCGTCAATTCATTTGAGTTTTAACCTTGCGGCCGTACTCCCCAGGCGGTCGATTTAACGCGTTAGCTCCGGAAGCCACGCCTCAAGGGCACAACCTCCAAATCGACATCGTTTACAGCGTGGACTACCAGGGTATCTAATCCTGTTTGCTCCCCACGCTTTCGCACCTGAGCGTCAGTCTTCGTCCAGGGGGCCGCCTTCGCCACCGGTATTCCTCCAGATCTCTACGCATTTCACCGCTACACCTGGAATTCTACCCCCCTCTACGAGACTCTAGCTTGCCAGTTTCAAATGCAGTTCCCAGGTTGAGCCCGGGGATTTCACATCTGACTTAACAAACCGCCTGCGTGCGCTTTACGCCCAGTAATTCCGATTAACGCTTGCACCCTCCGTATTACCGCGGCTGCTGGCACGGAGTTAGCCGGTGCTTCTTCTGCGAGTAACGTCAATTGATGAGCGTATTAAGCTCACCACCTTCCTCCTCGCTGAAAGTGCTTTACAACCCGAAGGCCTTCTTCACACACGCGGCATGGCTGCATCAGGCTTGCGCCCATTGTGCAATATTCCCCACTGCTGCCTCCCGTAGGAGTCTGGACCGTGTCTCAGTTCCAGTGTGGCTGGTCATCCTCTCAGACCAGCTAGGGATCGTCGCCTAGGTGAGCCATTACCCCACCTACTAGCTAATCCCATCTGGGCACATCTGATGGCAAGAGGCCCGAAGGTCCCCCTCTTTGGTCTTGCGACGTTATGCGGTATTAGCTACCGTTTCCAGTAGTTATCCCCCTCCATCAGGCAGTTTCCCAGACATTACTCACCCGTCCGCCGCTCGTCACCCAGGGAGCAAGCTCCCTTGTGCTACCGCTCGACTTGCATGTGTTAAGCCTGCCGCCAGCGTTCAATCTGAGCCATGATCAAACTCTTCAATTAAAAGCTTGATTTGCTTCCACTCGAGAAGCGATGCTCAAAGATTTACTGCATGAATTTTACTTCAGTTAGTCACTCTTCAAGACTTGATATTTTTTTGCATCCGAAGATGCTGGATATCGTCTTGTGGAGTGCCCACACAGATTGTCTGATAAATTGTTAAAGAGCAGTGCCGAGAAACTCATCGGCGCGGGCTGCGTATATTACGCTTTTCGCCCAGAGAGTCAAGCGTTTATTTCGCTTTTCTCTCGCTGACCCGGCGGCTTGTCAGTCGTTGTTCCCGGTCAGTGGAGGCGCATTATAGGGAGTTCTCGGCAGGCCGCAACCCCTAAATGCAAAAAACTTTTCAAGCGTTCAAATAATCACCAAAAACGCCTTTTTAGGATGTTTATTAGTCAGAAAATACCGGTTTTAGCACAGTAATAGCGGCAAACCCTGTAAACAGGGACAAACGAAGGTAAAGAAAAGGGAGCGGTCACCCGCTCCCTTTCATCTTTATTACGCTTAATTGCCGTTATTGTCGGGCAACGATATGGTCGTTTTCCACATCCAGCGTTACCAGCTTGCCGGGGATCAGCTTGCCAGACAGGATTTGCTGCGCCAGCGGGTTCTCGATCTCCTGCTGAATAGCACGCTTCAACGGACGCGCACCATACACAGGGTCGTAACCCGTTTTGCTCAACAGAGCCAGGGCCGGTTCGGTCATGGTCACTTCGTAACCGCGCTCTTCCAAACGCTTGTACAGACGCGACAGCTGAATCTTGGCGATCGCGGCAATGTGTTTCTCGCCCAGCGGGTGGAACACCACCACTTCGTCGATACGGTTGATGAACTCCGGACGGAAGTGGTGACTCACCATCTCCATCACCGACTCTTTCATCTGCGCGTAGTTCATCTGACCGAAATGCTCCTGGATCAGATCGGACCCCAGGTTGGACGTCATGATCACCACAGTATTGCGGAAATCGACGGTACGGCCTTGACCATCGGTCAGGCGGCCGTCATCCAACACCTGCAACAGAATATTGAACACGTCCGGATGCGCTTTCTCGACTTCATCCAGCAGAATCACCGAATAAGGCCGGCGACGTACGGCTTCCGTCAGGTAGCCGCCCTCTTCATAACCGACATAACCTGGAGGCGCACCGACCAGACGCGACACGGAGTGTTTCTCCATAAACTCGGACATATCGATACGCACCATAGCGTCGTCGCTGTCGAACAGGAACGAAGCCAGTGCCTTGCAGAGCTCGGTTTTCCCCACCCCGGTCGGGCCGAGGAACAGGAACGAACCGATCGGCCGATTAGGATCGGACAGCCCCGCACGGCTGCGGCGGATCGCATTGGAGACCGCGCTGACCGCTTCGTCTTGGCCAATCACTCGCGAATGCAGTTCTTGCTCCAGGCGCAGCAGCTTGTCGCGCTCACCTTCCAGCATTCTGGCCACCGGGATCCCGGTGGCACGCGCCAGCACTTCAGCAATCTCCGCATCGGTCACCCGGTTACGCAACAGCTTCATGCTCTTGCCTTCGGCCTGCGTAGCGGCGGCGAGCTGTTTCTCCAGCTCAGGGATCTTGCCGTACTGCAGTTCCGACATCCGCCCCAGATCGCCGACGCGGCGCGCCTGCTCCAGGGTGATTTTGGCCTGCTCGAGTTCAGCCTTGATGTTCTGGGTGCCGGAGAGCGACGCTTTTTCCGCCTTCCACTCTTCTTCCAGCTCAGAATATTCGCGCTCTTTCTGCCCCAGCTCATCGCTGAGCATGTCCAGGCGTTTCTTGCTGGCGTCGTCAGACTCTTTATTCAGCGCCTGCTGTTCCAGCTTCAATTGGATGATGCGGCGCTCAAGCCTGTCGAGCGACTCCGGCTTAGAGTCCATCTGCATGCGAATGCTGGACGCCGCTTCGTCGATAAGGTCAATAGCCTTGTCCGGCAATTGACGATCGGCGATATAGCGGTGCGAAAGCGTTGCCGCCGCCACGATGGCCGGGTCGGTGATTTGCACGTGGTGGTGCAGTTCATAACGCTCTTTCAGGCCGCGCAGGATAGCGATGGTGTCTTCCACGCTCGGCTCCGCCACATACACTTTCTGGAAACGACGTTCGAGCGCCGCATCCTTCTCTATATATTGACGATACTCGTCGAGCGTAGTCGCGCCGACGCAGTGCAGCTCGCCGCGCGCCAGCGCCGGTTTGAGCATGTTGCCTGCATCCATCGCGCCATCCGCCTTACCGGCGCCGACCATGGTGTGCAGTTCGTCGATAAACAGGATAACGCTGCCTTCCTGCTTGGCCAGATCGTTGAGCACGCCTTTCAGACGCTCTTCAAACTCGCCGCGATATTTGGCCCCGGCGATCAAGGCGCCCATATCGAGGGACAATACGCGCTTGTGCTTCAGCCCTTCCGGCACTTCGCCGTTAATGATGCGCTGCGCCAGGCCTTCGACGATGGCGGTTTTACCCACGCCAGGCTCGCCGATCAGCACCGGGTTGTTTTTGGTACGACGTTGCAGCACCTGGATGGTGCGGCGGATCTCTTCGTCACGGCCGATCACCGGATCAAGCTTGCCCTGCTCGGCGCGCTCGGTCAGATCAATAGTGTATTTCTTCAATGCTTGCCGTTGGTCTTCGGCGCCTTGATCTTCCACGCTGTCACCGCCTCTCATTTGTTCAATGGCTTTGCTGATTTTGTCGGCCGTCGCGCCGGCCGCTTTCAACAAGTCGGTCAACGAGCCGCGATCTTCCAGCACCGCAAGCACAAACAGCTCGGAAGAAATGAATTTGTCCGCGCGCTTCTGCGCCAGCTTGTCGCACAGGTTCAGGACGCGCACCAGCTCATGGGACGGTTGAACGTCGCCACCGGTGCCTTCTACCTGCGGTAAACGGGACAGCGCCTGTTCGATCTCGGTGCGCACACGCCCGGCATCGATACCTGCGGAAGTTAATAGTGGACGAACCGTGCCCCCTTCCTGATTAAGCAGGGCGCTCATCAGATGTAGCGGTTCAATAAACTGGTTGTCGTGCCCAAGGGCTAGTGACTGGGCATCGGCGAGGGCAAGCTGGAATTTGTTGGTAAGACGATCCAGACGCATAACACCTCCAAGATGGGTCGAAATTGCTACTGGAGATTAAATGAGGTCATCCCTCAAATTTTCAAGGTTATCTCGACGCTAAATTTTCGGTACAACGCCATGCGTCGTTGGATCGTCCTAATTCAATAGGTTATATCAGCCAGATTAAACTTGCCAGACGTCCGGTTATTCCGTCGCGTCGATAGGAGAAAAAATGGCTCGTTTCGTTAACCGTGCAGCGATCGCCACCATAGATGGCCTGAACGCCCGCACGCAACAAGCGTTGGCGAGCCAGCAGGTAGATATTAGCCAAAAACTTATCGCCGTGCGGGGTAAATGCCGCTGCAGCTTCAGCATCTTCCGCCATGAAAGCGGCCCGCACCTCTGGCCCGACCTCAAACTGCTGCGGACCGATCGCTGGCCCCAGCCAGGCGCTAATCTGGCTCGGTGCGGCGCTGAACGCCGCCACGGTTTGCTCCAGCACGCCGTGGCACAATCCGCGCCAGCCGGCGTGGGCGGCAGCCACTTCGTCACCGTGCTGCGAGCAGAACAACACCGGCAGACAATCCGCCGTCATCACGGCACACACCTGCCCCGGCACGTTGCTGTACACCGCATCCGCCCGCAAATCGGCAGGTGCTTTCCCCGTCAACGTCACCACGCGAGTGCCGTGCACCTGCTCGAGCCACACCGGCATCTGCGGCAAACCGGCGGCGATAACCAATCGTTCCCGATTGCGTGTCACCGCTTGCTCCTCGTCACCGACGTGGGTGCCGAGGTTCAGCGAGTCATAAGGCGGCAGGCTGACGCCGCCGCCGCGCGTGGTACTGCAAGCTTTAACGCCGGTAGGCAACGGCCAGTCAGGCAGAATGAGCGAGCTCATTACCAGTCCATCTGATCTTTGAATTCTTCGGTGTCCGCCTTCAGCGCGTTGATCAGATCAACCATGTCCTGCGGCAGCGGCGCATGCCACTCCATCTGGATGCCGCTGATCGGATGATACAAACGCAGCATGGTGGCGTGCAGCGCCTGACGGTCAAAGCCGCGCAGCGTGCTGATGAAGGCTTCCGAAGCACCTTTCGGCGGACGTGGACGGCCGCCGTACAGCGGATCGCCCACCAGCGGATGGCTGATATAGGCCATGTGCACGCGGATCTGGTGAGTACGGCCGGTTTCCAGGCGCAGGCGCAGGCGAGTATGCGCACGGAAGTGTTCCATGATGCGGTAGTGCGTTACCGCCGGCTTACCCATCGGGTGCACCGCCATGTGGGTACGCTTGGTGGAATGGCGCGCGATAGGCTCTTCTACCGTACCGCCGGCGGTCATGGTACCGATCGCCACCGCTTCGTATTCACGGGTGATTTCACGCGCCTGCAGCGCCTCCACCAGCCGGGTTTGCGCCGGCACGGTTTTCGCCACCACCATCAGGCCGGTGGTGTCTTTATCCAGACGGTGCACGATGCCGGCACGCGGCACGTCGGCAATTTCCGGGTAGTGATACAACAGCGCATTGAGCACCGTACCATCCGGGTTACCGGCGCCGGGATGCACCACCAAATCGCGCGGCTTGTTGATCACCAGGATGTCGCTGTCTTCATAGACAATATCCAGCGCGATATCCTGTGGCTCCCAACGCGCCTCTTCTTCAATCTGTGCATCGATGGCGACTGTCTCTCCGCCCAGCACCTTCTCTTTCGGTTTGTTTGACGTTTTGCCATTGACCTTCACCCGATCGCCCAGGATCCACTCTTTTATGCGAGATCGTGAATAATCAGGGAACAATTCGGCCAAAGCCTGATCTAAACGTTGTCCGAGTTGAGATTCGGCCACCGTTGCGGTGAGTTGTACTTGTTGTGCCATATGCAGCTTCTTCGTTAACGTTGGGTTTTCACGGCGATGCCGTTTAATATAATGTGCTATTGTACCTGGTCTTTGTCGGGAGCTTAACGGACAGTCTCCCGGAATAACACCCTGAGGATAATCAAAACGTCATGACGCGTATGAAATATCTGGTGGCGGCAGCCACGTTGAGCCTGGCGCTGGCAGGTTGCTCCACATCCAAGGATGCGGTTCCCGACAACCCACCTTCGGAAATCTATGCTACCGCGCAGCAAAAACTGCAGGACGGTAACTTCAAGGGCGCGATTACGCAACTCGAAGCGTTAGATAACCGCTATCCTTTCGGGCCGTATTCCCAGCAGGTCCAGCTGGATTTGATTTACGCCTACTATAAGGCCGCCGACTTGCCGATGGCTCAGGCATCCATCGATCGCTTCATGCGTCTGAACCCGACGCACCCGAACATCGATTACGTGATGTACATGCGCGGCCTGACCGACATGGCGCTCGATGACAGCGCGCTGCAGGGCTTCTTCGGGGTTGACCGTTCTGACCGCGATCCTCAGCACGCTCGCGCTGCGTTCCGCGACTTCAGCCAGTTGATTCAGCAATACCCGAACAGCCAATACGCGACCGACGCCAACAAGCGTTTGGTGTATTTGAAAGACCGCTTGGCCAAGTATGAGCTTTCGGTGGCGGAATACTACACTAAACGCGGTGCTTACGTCGCGGTCGTTAATCGCGCCGAACAGATGTTGCGTGAATTCCCGGATACCAAAGCGACGCACGACGTGTTGCCGCTGATGGAAAATGCCTACAAGCAGCTGCAGCTGAACGGCCAGGCTGACAAAGTGGCCAAAGTGATCGCCGCCAACCCGCAATAAGCGCGCGTCGGTAACGGCAGAAAAACAAAACGGCAGCCTCGGCTGCCGTTTTCATTGGCGTCGACCGGGTTTCCACTGGAAAAATACACAAGTAAAAACACGGTGTTAGCTCGCGCTCCTCACCGGTCAACTCATCGATAATGCGCCATCCGGCGGCAACTCTCAAGCATTAGATAGCCAATTCAAATGCTGAATCACAGATTGAACTAACTTTGCAAAAAGTGACAAAAAATCGTGATTTACATCACGCATTTAAACAAAAAGCGGGGTATGCTGGGTTCACCAAGACGGAAAGACAGAGAGGTAAGTTATATGACATTGAACATTACCAGCAAACAAATGGATATCACTCCCGCAATCCGCAATCACGTCGAAGACCGTCTCACCAAACTGGAAAAATGGCAGACCCAGCTGATAAACCCACATATCGTCTTATCTAAAGAACCGCAGGGGTTTGTCGCCGACGCTACCATTACCACGCCTAACGGCCCGCTGGTCGCCAGCGCCAAACATGATGACATGTACACCGCCGTTAATGAGCTGATCGCCAAGCTGGAACGCCAGTTGAACAAGGTGCAGCATAAAGGCGAAGCGCGCCGCTGCAATGCCAGCGTGAAAGACATCGTGCCGGAAGTCACGCAAGAGCAGGAATAACCGTCCGACAGCGATTGCCGCATCAAACGCGCCCGAGGGCGCGTTTTTTGTCGGGTATTTTTGTTGACGGGGTAAAAGCCAGCGGTTACTTTAAAACCTGTTCGCATTAACCTTAGGTAGACCATGCCACGCACACCGTTTTTCTTCGCATTCTTTTTTACCTTCCCCTGACTGGGAGGCGTTTCGTCGTGTAAGAAAGAATGCGAAGACGAACAACAAAGCCTCCTGGAAACAGGAGGCTTTTTTTATGGCTGTTTTACAACGAATAAGAACTGAAGGCGGAAGCTGATTATGACTGACAACCCGTTATTGGTGCTGCGCGAGCGCATCAGCGCACTGGACTTGAAACTGTTGGCCCTGCTGGCGGAACGCCGTGAGCTGGCGATCGAAGTCGGCAAGACCAAGCTGCACTCTCATCGCCCGATCCGCGATAAAGAGCGCGAGCGCGATCTGCTGGATGCGCTGATCGCCGCCGCCAAGCCTTACGACCTGGACGGCTTTTACGTCACCCGCCTGTTTCAACTGATCATCGAAGATTCCGTCCTGACCCAGCAGGCGTTGCTACAGCACCAGCTCAACCCCGTCAGCCAACATTCCGCCCGCATCGCCTTCCTCGGCCCAAAAGGCTCTTACTCACATCTGGCAGCACGCCAATACGCTGCCCGCCACTTCGATCAGCTGATCGAATGCGGCTGCCAGAAGTTTCAGGATATCTTCACCCAGGTGGAAACCGGCCAGGCGGACTATGCGATTCTGCCTATCGAGAACACCAGCTCCGGGTCGATTAACGAGGTGTACGATCTGCTGCAGCACACCAGCCTGTCGATCGTCGGCGAACTGACCAACCCGATCAACCACTGCGTTCTGATTGCCGGCGACAGCGATCTGAGCCAGATTGAAACCGTCTACAGCCACCCGCAACCGTTCCAGCAGTGCAGTCAGTTCCTGAACCGCTTCCCACACTGGAAAATCGAATACACTGAAAGCACAGCGGCCGCGATGGAGAAAGTCGCCAAGCTGAATTCGCCGAAGGTGGCTGCTCTGGGCAGCGAAGCCGGCGGCGCACTGTATGGGCTGCAGGTGCTGGAACACAACCTCGCCAACCAGCAGCAGAACATCACCCGTTTTATCGTCCTGGCGCGCAAAGCGATCGACGTCTCCGAACAGGTGCCGGCCAAAACCACGCTGATCATGGCGACCGGCCAACAATCCGGCGCACTGGTCGAAGCGCTGCTGGTACTGCGCGACAACGGCATCATCATGACCAAGCTGGAGTCACGCCCGATCAACGGCAATCCGTGGGAAGAGATGTTTTATATCGATGTGCAGGCCAACCTACGCGCCGAGGCGATGCAAAAAGCGCTGCGCGATCTGACGCCAATCACCCGCTCGCTGAAGGTGCTGGGCTGTTACCCGAGCGACACCGTGGTGCCGGTCAACCCATCCTGAAACCATAAAAAAGGGTTCGGCTTGGCCGAACCCTTTACGTTTACTGCCCGCGTTTCACTGCCGGCTGTCGTTAGCCTGCCGCAACAGCGTGCGGCTCTCCACCAGAAAGCGCTGGGCGTAATCGCCGAACCAATGCTCTACCTTGCGGAAGCTATCGATAAACGCCTGTTTGTCGCCATGCTCCAACAGCTTGATCGCCTCGCCGAAGCGCTGGTAGTAACGCTTAATCAGCGCCACGTTTTCTTCCGACGACATGATGATGTCAGCGTACAGCTGCGGATCCTGCGCGAACAGTCGGCCAACCATCGCCAGCTCCAGCCGGTAGATCGGCGAGGAGAGCGCCAGCAGCTGCTCCAGTTGCACGTTCTCTTCCGCCAGGTGCAGCCCGTAGGCGAAGGTGGCGAAGTGCCGCAGCGCCTGAATAAACGCCATATTCTGATCGTGTTCGACCGCGCTGATACGATGCAGCCGCGCCCCCCACACCTGCAGCTGTTCAAGCAGCCATTGGTAAGCCTCCGGTTGGCGGCCATCGCAGTAAACCACCACCTGCTTCGCCACGCTGCCCACGTCCGGACCAAACATCGGATGCAACCCCACCACCGGGCCGCTGTGCGCCGCCAACATCGCATGCAGCGGACGATTCTTCACCGACGCCAAATCCACCAGAATACAGTCGTCAGGCAACGGCGGCAGGCGGCTTATCACCTGCTCGGTCACGTGGATCGGCACGCTGACGATCACCATACCGGCATCCGCCAACAGCTGTTCCGCCTGCGGCCAATCTTCCTGATCCAATACCCTGACCTGATAACCCGACAGCGTCAGCAGACGGTTGAACAGCCGGCCCATCTGGCCGTTGCCGCCGATGATGACGATCGGCCGCAGCTGCGGGCACAGAGTTTTAAAACCTTTATCGTTCTCGCTGACGTACGATTCGCGCATCACACGGCGCAAGACGTCCTCGATCAAATCCGGCGGCACGCCGAGGTTTTCCGCCTCCTGGCGGCGCGAGGCCAGCATCGCCGCCTCGCGCTCCGGCACATAAACCGGTAAACCGTGGCGGCTTTTCACCTCCCCCACTTCCGCTACCAGATGCAGGCGTTTCGCCAGCAGATCCAGCAACGCTTTGTCCACCTCGTCGATTTGATCGCGCAGCGCGGTCAGTTCTGCCACCATAACTTACTTTTCTCCCGTGCGTGCCTTCAGCGCAGCGCCGAGTTCCTGATGCATGTGGCGCAGCAGCGTTTCCGTCCTCTCCCAGTCGATGCAGGCGTCGGTGACGGATACGCCGTAACGCATGTCAGCACGCGGCTGTTCGGAAGACTGATTGCCCTCATGCAGATGGCTCTCCAGCATAATGCCGGTAATCGAGCGGTTACCCGCTTTAATCTGCTCCACCACGGACTCGGCCACCGCCGGCTGACGGCGATAGTCTTTATTCGAGTTGCCATGGCTGCAATCTATCATCAAGGACGGATGGAGTCCCGCCTCGAGCATCTGTTTTTCACAGGCCGCAACGTGCTCGGCGCTGTAGTTCGGGGTTTTACCGCCGCGCAGGATCACGTGCCCGTCCGGATTGCCCTGAGTCTGCAGCAAGCAAACCTGGCCCGCCTGGTTGATGCCGACGAAGCGGTGCGGCATAGCGGCGGCGCGCATGGCATTGATGGCGGTACCCAGGCTGCCGTCGGTGCCGTTTTTGAACCCGACCGGCATCGACAGGCCAGAAGCCATTTCACGGTGGGTCTGCGATTCGGTGGTACGCGCACCGATCGCCGACCAGCTGAACAAGTCCCCCAGGTACTGCGGGCTGTTCGGATCCAACGCTTCGGTAGCCAACGGCAAGCCCATGCCCACCAGATCCAGCAACAGGCGACGCGCGATATGCAAGCCTGCTTCAACGTCAAACGAACCGTCCATGTACGGATCGTTGATCAAACCTTTCCAGCCGACAGTGGTTCTGGGTTTTTCAAAATAAACGCGCATAACGATATACAGCTGATCGCTCAAGTCAGCCGCCAGGGTTTTCAAACGACGGGCGTAGTCCAGTGCCGCATCCGGATCGTGGATCGAACAAGGCCCACACACGACCAACAGGCGATGATCGCGCCCCTGCAAAATGTTGGCGATGGTGTTACGCGCGGTGGCGATTTCATTTTCGTCGTCGGCGCTGAGCGGGAACTGGTTCTTCAGCTCCTCCGGCGTGATGAGAACCTGTTCTGCACTGATGTGTACGTTATTGAGCGCGTCTTTTTGCATGATGCTATTCCTGTCGTTTGGCGTTATGCGTTGAAATGGAACATTGAGCGTTTCAGGGCTCTACCCTATCACGATATGTAAAGTTTTCAATCCAATTTCCGTAAATAAAAAATTACCATAATTTCTCTTATGAGATAACATGCATAAACACATCAAGAAAATACAATAAAAACAAACAAATTCAATTAAATAATAAATTCACAAGCGCCTCAAAACGCACCTGTTCGCCTTCCCGGCGAAAGTCCTACATCGTAAACATATATGTACAACTTGTTTTACAGTCAAGATACGCCGCCCGTCTCGGCGCCAACGAACGGGCAGGCGCGGATACCGTCAGACTCAGCACGAAATGCCGCCGAAAGCGATGAATTTCAGTAGAAGAAAAGCGAATAAATGAGGAATAAAAATTAAAAACTTAAGCTAATAGCGGCTATTTTTGTCGCTGAAATGAACCGATATAATGTGACCGTCATCAACAATAACCACCCTTAACAACTGGATCCAAGATGCTCTCTTCTCGCGCTCGTCGCGCTTTTCCGCTGTATATTTGCTGCTTAACGACTTTCACCAGTGTTTCAGCCTTTGCCGACAATACGCTTTTCACCGCGATGGACGATCCGGCCACCGCCAAGAAACCATTCGAAGGCAACGTGCAGGCGGGCTACAACGCCCAGTCAGGCAACTCGCAGAGCTCCACCCTGCTTGCCAACACCAACATGACCTGGTTCAACAGCGACGCGGCGTACAGCCTGTGGGGGGCGGCTAACAACACCACCTCCTCCAACGTGCGCTCGTCCGAAAAATACCAGGCCGGTGGCCGTACGCGCTATAACCTGACCGATCGCAACTACCTGTTCGGCCAGGCCAGCTGGCTGAGCGACCGTTTCAACGGTTACGACTCACGCTCCACGCTGACCGGCGGCTACGGCCGTCAACTCCTCAACGGGCCGCTTAGCGATCTGCGGGTGGAATTCGGTCCCGGCGTGCGCCATGACGAATACCATGGCGGCGGCCGCTCGACCAAAGGGTTGGCCTATGGCGCGGCCAACTATTCCTATCAGCTGACCGACAACACCAAGTTCATTCAGGGCGTTTCCGCACTGGCGAACGAAGAAACCACGCTGAACTCGGAAAGCGCGTTGAACGTGGCGATCAACGATCGCTTCTCGCTGCGCGTGGCTTACACCGTGACCTACAACAGCAAACCGCCGGCCTCGGCGCCGAAGAACACCGACACGACGACCTCGGTCACGCTGGTCTACGGCCTGTAATTTCCCCCCAATATTTCTCAAAGCCCATCATTGATGGGCTTTTTTTATGCCTGCCGCCCTCTTTTGCACAATCTGCTAAAAATATTCACCCCACCCATTGACGACTTTAGCAAATAGCTTAATACTGTATGCATATACAGTAATTATTATACAGCCTCGGGGCATGATGGATTTCGATAGAGAGTGGCCAGAAACGCATCGATAGCCGCCACAGCTCCCGAGAGACTGTAAACAAAGCGAGCATAAGCTATGGAGAAAATCACCTCATTCATCACCTACGCCATGGCGTTGTTTCTCGCCTGGCTCGGCAAGCTGTCACCGCAGGACATTGCCTTTCTAGTCGGTGCGGCGGTAGGCATCGGCACGTTTCTGGTGAACTGGTACTACCGACGTAAAAGCCTGCAGATCTTGAAGGCTATTGAACGCAATGCGGCATCACGGAGGAAAATTTACGATGAATGCAATCGTTAAGCGCTGCAGCGTCGCCACCGTTTTGGCCATCGCCGTGCTATTGCCGTCATTTGGCGAGCTGCAAACCTCAGAAGCCGGCCTCAGGCTGATCGCCGATCTCGAAGGCTGCCGCCTGTCGCCTTACCAGTGTAGCGCCGGGGTGTGGACACAGGGCATTGGACACACTGCCGGCGTCATCCCAGACAAGATGATAGATGAACGCAAAGCCGCGGTGGATTTGGTAGACGATGTTCGCCGCACCGAACGCGGCATGGCCGCTTGCCTGCCGCATACGCTCTCGCAACAAACCTATGACGCAGTGATCGCCTTCGCCTTCAATGTGGGCGTCGGCGCAGCCTGCCACTCTACGCTGGTCGCGCTGCTGCAACAGCGCCAGTGGCGGCAGGCCTGCGATCAGTTACCACGCTGGATTTACGTAAACGGAAAGAAAAATAAGGGGCTGGAACAGCGACGCGCCATGGAACGCGCACTGTGCTTGCAGGGGATTGCCTCATCATGACGAGTTCGCTCGCCAAAGGGTGATGCCACAACAATTTCACTTAATTTGTTCAAGGGGGTTCTTATGATGCACTGTCCACTATGCGGTCACGTGGCCCACACTCGCTCCAGCCGCTATCTGAGCGAGTCGACCAAAGAGCGTTACCATCAATGCCGCAACATCAATTGCAGCTGCACGTTCGCCACGCACGAGTCCGTCGCGCGGGTGATCGTCAAACCTGGCGATGACATTATCCCGGCGCAGCCTCACCCGCCGGAGAGTCAGCATAAACAAAGCGCCGCGGCGCTATAATGCAAAAAGCTTGCTTATGCAGGCTTTATTATGTTGGCGGCGCGCAGACAAAATCTCGCAAATGTAACCAGTCGAGATTTAAGATAAAAAAAGGGGTTGGCATAATGCCAACCCCTGATAACTATTAACTTTTGGATGCAGCGTTAGCCAACGCGGTTCAGACGCTCTTTGATACGAGCAGCCTTACCAGTACGCTCACGCAGGTAGTACAGTTTAGCTTTACGAACGGCACCACGACGTTTCACAGCAATGCTGTCGATTACTGGGGAGTGAGTCTGGAATACGCGCTCAACACCTTCGCCGTTGGAAATCTTACGAACAGTGAATGCAGAGTGCAGACCGCGGTTACGGATAGCGATAACCACGCCCTCGAATGCCTGCAGACGTTTTTTGCTACCTTCAACGACCCATACCTTCACTTCCACGGAATCACCCGGACGGAATGCAGGTACGTCTTGTTTCATCTGCTCTTGTTCAAGTTGCTTAATAATGTTGCTCATAATATGTCTCTTACCCTAGGTAAACTGATATATCGGTCCCGTCTGTTGTCAGACGTTTCCTTCATAGTCCTGTTGCCTGGCCTGATGTTCCCGTTGGAACTCAGCCAGCAACACCGCTTGCTCGTCAGTCAGAGCTAGGCTTTCTAGAAGTTCAGGTCTTCTAAGCCAGGTTCGGCCCAGCGACTGCTTTAAGCGCCAGCGACGTATCTCGGCATGGTTACCCGACAGCAGAACTGGCGGTACCTCCATCCCTTCCAACACCTCTGGGCGGGTATAGTGCGGGCAGTCCAGCAATCCGTCGGCGAAGGAGTCTTCCTCCGCTGAGGCCTGATGGCCCAGCACACCCGGTATGAAACGGGCGACTGAATCAATCAGGGTCATTGCCGGCAGTTCCCCGCCGCTGAGAACGTAATCGCCGATTGACCATTCTTCGTCAATTTCGGTTTGGATTACGCGCTCGTCTATCCCTTCGTAACGGCCGCATACCAGAATCATCTTCTGATTGGCCGCCAGTTCGCACACGCCGGTTTGATCCAGCTTGCGCCCCTGAGGTGACAGATAAATCACCTTTGCTCCCTCGCCTGCCGCTGCTTTCGCCGCATGAATGGCTTCCCGTAAAGGTTGCACCATCATCAGCATTCCCGGGCCGCCGCCGTAAGGGCGATCGTCCACGGTACGATGCCGGTCGTAGGTGAAGTCGCGAGGACTCCAACACTGCACGCTCAGCAGGCCATTTTTTACTGCCCGGCCAGTCACCCCGTAATCGGTGATAGCGCGGAACATCTCAGGAAACAGGCTTACAATACCGATGAACACAAGCCAATCCCCTTACCGTTATTCCACTTGCTTCGACCGTTTGATCCGGGGGTCAAAAACCAGGATCCCAATCTGCCTCAATCACGCGGGCAGTGAGATCGACTTTCTTGATAACCTGCCCATGAAGAAACGGAATCAACCGCTCCTTCATGCCGAACGCATCTTTCAGGTTCGCTTTCACAACCATCACATCGTTCGAGCCGGTTTCCATCATATCGATGACTTTACCCAGCTCGTAGCCAGCGGTGGTGACTACCTGGCAGCCCATCAGGTCTTTCCAGTAGTAATCGTCACCCTCCAGCGGAGGAAGTTGCTCAGAATCCACCATAATCTCGCGATTAGTCAGCAGATTCGCCGCGTCCCGATCGTCAATGCCTTTGACCTTGATGATCAGATCCTGACTGTGGCGCTTCCAGTCTTCCAACTCGATATGCTGCCACTGACCCGCCTGCTGGATAAACCACGGCTGATAGTCAAAAATGCTTTCGGCGTTCTCGGTGGATGAAAACACTCTGAGCCAACCACGAATGCCGTAAGCGGACCCCATTTTACCGAGTACAATCGGCTGCTTAGGCGCTACCGGTTTGAGTTGCTTGCTCATTGCCACCACCGCGACAGATTAAGCTGCTTTCTTAGCGTCTTTGATCAGCGCGTGAACGCGATCAGAAACGGTTGCACCCAGACCAACCCAGTGCTCGATGCGGTCCAGGTCCAGACGCAGTGCTTCAGCCTGACCGGAAGCGATCGGGTTGAAGAAGCCAACGCGCTCGATGAAACGACCATCACGAGCGTTGCGGCTGTCGGTCACTACTACTTGATAGAACGGACGCTTTTTAGCGCCGCCACGTGCCAAACGAATTGTTACCATAACATCCTCTTTAGTTAATAAAACAGCCGGGCCCCATTGAGGGACGGGGCCCGGTTGCAATATAAAAAGCCCGAAAATTTTACTCATTTTGGCGCAAAAAGCAATCTAAAGCGTCGATCGCAGGGGACAACTTTTGCAGCCTGTCAAATTTCGGGCGGTTTTCACCGCGAACGGCGAATGCTGAAAGCGCCCGCACTCAGCGTGCGGAGGCCCATCAGCGGCCTGGGAAGCCCGGTGGCATCATACCTTTCATGCCGCGCATCATCTTCGCCATACCGCCTTTCTTCATCTTCTTCATCATACGCTGCATTTCGTCGAACTGCTTCAGCAAGCGGTTGACGTCCTGCACCTGCATGCCGGCCCCCATCGCGATGCGGCGCTTGCGCGAGCCCTTGATGATTTCAGGTTTGGCGCGCTCTTTCAGCGTCATCGAGTTGATGATCGCCTCCATGCGCACCAGCACTTTGTCGTCCATCTGCGATTTGACGTTGTCCGGCAGTTGGCCCGCGCCCGGCAGCTTGCTCAACATGTTGGCCATACCGCCCATGTTGCGCATTTGCTTGAGCTGCTCCAGGAAGTCGGTCAGATCGAAACCGTCGCCCTTCTTCAGCTTGTTGGCCAGTTTCTCCGCCTGCTCGCGGTCGACCTTGCTTTCGATATCTTCGATCAGTGACAGCACGTCGCCCATGCCCAGGATGCGTGATGCCACGCGATCCGGGTAGAACGGCTCCAGCGCTTCGGTCTTCTCGCCCACGCCGAGGAATTTGATCGGCTTGCCGGTGATGTGGCGGATGGACAATGCGGCACCGCCGCGCGCGTCGCCGTCGACCTTGGTCAGCACCACGCCGGTCAGCGGCAGCGCTTCGTTAAACGCCTTGGCGGTATTGGCGGCGTCCTGGCCGGTCATGGCGTCAACCACGAACAGGGTTTCCACCGGCTTGATCGCCGCATGCACCTGTTTGATCTCGTCCATCATCGCTTCGTCAACGTGCAGACGGCCGGCGGTATCGACGATCAGTACGTCGTAGAATTTCAGCTTGGCCTGTTGCAGCGCGCGATTGACGATGTCGATCGGTTTTTCTTTGACGTCAGACGGGAAGAAATCGATGCCGACACCTTCCGCCAGCGTTTCCAGCTGTTTGATCGCCGCTGGGCGATAAACGTCCGCGGAAACCACCAACACTTTCTTCTTCTGTTTTTCTTTCAGGAACTTGCCGAGCTTACCGACGCTGGTGGTTTTACCGGCGCCCTGCAGGCCCGCCATCAGCACCACCGCCGGCGGCTGGGCCGCCAGATTCAGCTCGGTGTTGACTTCGCCCATCGCGGCGATCAGCTCGCCCTTGACGATCTTGACGAACTCCTGCCCCGGCGTCAGGCTCTTGTTGACTTCATGACCAACCGCGCTCTCTTTGACGCGGTTGATGAAGTCGCGCACCACCGGCAGCGCAACGTCCGCTTCCAGCAATGCCATACGCACTTCACGCAGGGTTTCCTTGATATTCTCTTCGGTCAGCCGCCCGCGGCCGCTGATATTGCGCAACGTGCGCGACAATCGATCGGTTAAATTTTCAAACATCGTCTCATGCTCAACGTGTAATGACAGGCCGCTCCGGCGACACAATTGCGCCGATGATAACACGAAGCGCGCAGGATCTCTGCCTCAGCGTTGGAGATAGGTTGGAGTGAAACGCGCGCAACGTTATACTGACACTCCTATTAACCACGCCGAAGCAAAATTAAACGCTATGCCAGTTTTCTCCATTGTGGCTTTGATGGCCTACCTGCTCAGCCTTGGACTGATCATTCCCAGCTTGTTGCGGAAGAACAGCGCATACCGTCGACTGGCCCTCGTCTCGGCGGTGGTGGCGCTGATTTGCCACGCCATCGCGCTGCAGCAGCGCATCTTTGACGTCAGCGCCGGGCAGAATCTCAGCCTGCTGAACATTGGTTCTATCGTCAGCCTGATCATCTGCTCGGTGATGACCTTCGTCGCTTCGCGCGACCGCGGCTGGTTCCTGCTGCCGATCGTCTACAGCTTCGCGATGATCAACCTGGCCTTCGCCAGCTTTATGCCCGGCGAGTTTATCACTCACCTGGAGGCCAGCCCGGAATTGATGGTGCATATCGGTCTGGCGCTGTTCTCTTACGCCACCCTGATCATCGCTGCACTCTACGCCTTGCAGCTCGCCTGGCTCGACTACCTGTTGAAAAACAAGAAGCTGACCTTCAGCGCCGACATGCCGCCGCTGATGAGCATCGAGCGCAAGATGTTCCATATCACCCAGATCGGCGTGGTGCTGCTGACGCTCACCCTGTGTACCGGCCTGCTGTACATGGATAATCTGTTCAGCAAAGAGAACGTGCATAAAGCCGTGCTGTCGATCATGGCCTGGTTCGTGTATATCGTGCTGTTGTGGGGCCATTACCATGAAGGCTGGCGCGGCCGCCGCGTCGTCTGGTTCAGCTTCGCCGGCGCCTTCCTGCTGACGCTCGCCTATTTCGGCAGCCGTCTGATTCAGCAGGTGATGGTGCGCTAGGCCAGCCTGGCTCAATTCTCCCTCTCTATAAGGAATACTGCATTGGAGCATGTGTCGACGGGGACCCTCATCATTATCCTGGTGATCATGATCGTGGTCTCCGCTTACTTCTCCGCCTCCGAAACCGGCATGATGACGCTCAACCGTTATCGCCTGCGTCACCTGTCCAAACAGGGCAACCGCTCGGCGCGTCGGGTGGAGAAGCTGCTGCAAAAACCGGATCGGCTGATCGGCCTGGTGCTGATCGGCAACAACCTGGTCAACATCCTCGCCTCGGCGCTGGCGACCATCGTCGGCATGCGGCTGTATGGCGATCTCGGCGTGGCGATCGCGACCGGCATACTGACCTTCGCCGTGCTGCTGTTCGCCGAAGTGCTGCCGAAGACCTTCGCCGCACTCTATCCGGAACGTATTGCCTTCCCCAGCAGCGTCCTGCTGGCCCCGTTGCAAAAGGTGATGTTCCCGCTGGTCTGGCTGCTCAACGGCATCACCAGCCTGACCTTGCGCCTGTTCGGCATTCGCACCAACGTGCGCATCAGCGACGCCGTCAGCAAGGATGAGCTGCGTACCATCGTGCGCGAATCCCAGTCGCAGATCTCACGCCGCAATCAGGACATGCTGATCTCGGTGCTGGATCTGGAAAAGGTGACGGTCAACGACATCATGGTGCCGCGCACCGAGATCGTCGGCATCGACGTCAACGACGACTGGAAGTCGATCATGCGCCAGCTGACCCACTCGCCGCACGGCCGCATCGTGCTGTATCGCAGCTCGTTGGACGATGCGATCGGCATGCTGCGCGTGCGCGAAGCCTACCGCCTGATGACCGAGAAAAAAGAGTTCAACAAAGAGAACCTGCTGCGCGCCGCCGATGAGATCTACTTCGTACCGGAAGGCACGCCGCTCAACGTTCAGTTGGTGAAATTCCAGCGCAATAAAGAGAAGGTCGGCATCGTGGTCGACGAGTACGGCGACATTCAGGGCCTGGTTACGGTGGAAGACATCCTCGAGGAGATCGTCGGCGACTTCACCACCTCGATGTCACCGACGCTGGCGGAAGAAGTCACGCCGCAGAGCGACGGTTCGGTCTTGATCGACGGCACCGCCAACGTACGGGAGCTGAACAAAGCCTTCAACTGGACCTTGCCGGCCAATGAAGCCCGTACCGTCAACGGTATGCTGCTGGAAGAACTGGAAGAGATCCCCGAAATCGGCACCCGGGTGCGTATCGGCCATTACGATATCGACATTCTCGACGTACAGGGCAACATGATCAAACAGGTGCGAGTCACGCCGATCACCTCGCTGCAGTCCAGCGTCGGCCATCACTGACCGCCGGCCAGAACGTAAAAAAGACGCGAAATCGCGTCTTTTTTGTTTCTGCGGGAAACGTACGGTCAGATATGCAGCTCCTGCAGCTTCTCTTTCGGCAGCGCCAGCTCGTCGTTGTGGTTCACCACCACGCCGTTATCCAGAATGTGCTTGGCGATTTCCTGCGCTTCTTCCAGCGAGTGCATGTGGTAGGTACCACACTGGTACTCGTTCAGCTCAGGGATCTTGCGCTGGTCGGTCACTTTCAGCACGTCGGCCATCGCCGCTTTCCAGGCATCGGCAACGCGCTGCTCTTCCGGCACGCCGATCAGGCTCATGTAGAAACCGGTGCGGCAGCCCATTGGGGAGATGTCGATAATCTCCACGCCCTGGCCGTTCAGGTGGTCGCGCATAAAGCCGGCGAACAGGTGTTCCAGCGTGTGAATGCCGCGTTCGGGCATCACTTCCAGGTTCGGGCGGCAAAAGCGCAGATCAAATACCGTGATGGTATCACCATGAGGCGTTTTCATGGTTTTCGCAACGCGGACAGCCGGGGCTGCCATACGGGTATGATCGACGGTAAAGCTATCCAGCAATGGCATTTCGCTACCTCCTCGTAAAAGAGCATTTATTTCGAAACTTTTTTTCCTAACCGGGAAACCTTTTCCAACCCTGCGAGTCTGAGTATGTGAAAGACGCGCATTTGTTATCATCATCCCTGTCATCAGAGATGCATATTTGGCCACATTGATGTGGCCTTTTTCTTTTTCAGCTTCCGCCGTTTTGCTTCAGGAACGCTTCAAAGCTTAGCGTATCATTGGCTTCTATGTCGCGTTGGCGCTGCCACGAGGCTTCCCGCTCTTTATCCAGCTCGGCCTCATTCAGGATTTCCAACGGTTCTTCCAGCAACGTCTGGCGATACTGCTCCGCCAGCTGCAGACCGACGCGCCCAGTGCCTTCCGCCTTCATCGCCTTCAGAATGCGCGCGGAGAAGGTCAGCTCAGGATCGTCGAACGCGGCGACCAGCTCATCGCACACCTGCTGGTATTGACGGTTGCCGGCTTCGCCGTCCAACACTTCCGCCACCCGACGCAGATCGGCGAACAGCGCCTTACCCACTTTTTCCAGCGGCTCATGGCTGGCACCACAGCCGATGCCGATGGTCTGGCCCGGCTTGCGCCCTTCGAGGATCACCCGGTTCCAGTTCTTGCGCGTGCACAGCAGTTCATCGCTGCTCATCTCCGGCGCATCGGCCAGCGCGCACCACACCAGGAACAGATCCAGGAAACGCGCCTGCACCGCATCCACGCCGATCGGCGAGAACGGGTTGATATCCAGCGAACGCACTTCGATGTATTCGATACCGCCGCGCAGCAACGCGTCTGACGGTGTCTCGCCGCTTTGGGTCACGCGCTTCGGCCGGATCGGCGCATACAGCTCGTTCTCGATTTGCAGCACGTTGCTGTTCAGCTGCAGGTAGCGATCGCCCTCTTTCACGCCCAGCTTGGCGAACTCTTCGGAAGGCGTAGCAATCGCCCGTTTCAGACCGGCCACATAGCTGTGCAGATCGTTGAAGGTGATGCCCAAATTGCTCTGCGACTTATTGGTGTAGCCCAGGTCGCTCAGACGCAGCGAGGTGGCGTACGGCAGGTAGCACATCCCCTGCTCGGTGCGCTCGAACGGCAGAGTGGTCTCGCGCCCTTTGAGGAACGAAGAACAAATGGCCGGCGATGCGCCAAACAGATATGGGATCACCCAGCCGAAACGATAATAGTTGCGGATCAGGCGGAAATACCCCGCCGAGATCTGCTCTTTACCGCTTTCTGCGTCCTGCACGCCGGCCCAGGCCTGCCAAAATTCCAGCGGCAGCGAGAAGTTGTAGTGCACACCGGAAATAGTCTGCATCAGCGCGCCATAGCGATTCTTCAGCCCTTCACGGTACAGCGTCTTCATGCGGCCGATGTTCGACGAACCGAACTGCGCCAGCTCGATGTCCTGCTCGGCTTCGATAAAACACGGCATGCTGAGCGGCCACATGCGCTCATCGCCAATGTTGCGCGCCACGTAGCGATGAATATCGCGCAGGAACGTCAGCAGGTGATCGATATTGTCATCAACCGGCGTAATAAACTCTAACAGCGCCTCGGCGAAGTCCGTGGTGATCCAGTGGTGCGTCAATGCCGCCCCCAGCTTTTCCGGATGCCCGGTGGTCGCCAAGGTGCCGTTCGGCGTGACTCGCAGCGTTTCACGCTCGATGCCGCGACGAATGCCTTTTAATGCCTGAGGATGGGCTTCCAACCAAGAAAGCGCCTGTGATACGTCCGGGATCAAATTGACCTCCCGCTTCTAAAAACAATAACTCGTAAGCATACTGAATCCGCACCCGAGAGAATATTGAGTTATATTCACTTGGTTACTGCCACCAGGCAATGCCCTGTACCGTTATCATAGCCAAAACGATGTAACGCAGCGCCTTTCCGATACACAGAAACAGCGCGACAGAGCCCCAGGGCATGCGCAGCCAACCTGCCAACACGCACAACAAATCGCCCACCACCGGCACCCAGCTGAGCAACAGCGCAGCCGGGCCGAAGCGTTGCAGCCACCCGAGCGCCGTTGCCAGCCCCCGCTGTGGTTTCAACGCCGGTAACAGGCGCCCGATAATGACATTGGTCAAGCCGCCCAGCGTGTTGCCCAAGGTCGCGGCCAATACCAGCAATTCCGGCGAGACGCGACTCTGGGTCAGCAAGGCGACCAGAACGATTTCTGAATTTCCCGGCAGCAGCGTCGCACTGAGGAAGCTACTGCCAAATAACGATATTACGGCTAGCGTACTACTCACAGCGTGCGGACGTCTACCACAGCCATACCGGCACTTTTCGCCGCCTGAATGCCAAATTCGGCATCTTCAAACACCACGCATTTTTCCGGCGGCACGCCGATCAGTTCAGCACAGCGTAAGAAGGTATCCGGCTCCGGTTTATGGCGCTGTACGTCGTCCGCGCCGACGATCGCGTCGAAGCAGTCGAACAGGCCGAGATGACGCAGCAGCATTTCAGCCATGCGGTGCTCGCTGCCGGTACCGACCGCCATCGGACGGCGGCCGTGATAGGACTTCACCACCTCGATCAGCGGCAAGGGACGCACGCTATCCAGCAGCATCGCTTCCACCGCGCGGGTTTTCTCCGCCGCCAGGTGATGGGGATCGAGGTCGGCCTGATGGCTGGCGATAATCGCCTGAGCGATGCGCCAGGTCGGCGAACCGCTCAGCGCCACCATGGCCGTTTCATCAAACGTCATGCCATAACGGGACAGCACTTCATGCCACGCTTTACGGTGCGTTGGCTCGGTGTCCAGAATCGTGCCGTCCATGTCGAAAATAAGACCCTGATAGCGGTCGTACATCGTTACTCCATGATCGTTGAGGAAAGAAAACTACTTTAGCGTAAAGCCGATGGGTTGTCGCTGACTGCGTCATAGCGGAATGTGCTGTGCCTAATCGTGCACAAAGGGGAAAGGGGGGGAGATAGATAAAGGCTGAAAAGCGAAAAACCCGCCGAGGCGGGTTTCTCTTAGATGGTGCATCCAGGAGGATTCGAACCTCCGACCGCTCGGTTCGTAGCCGAGTACTCTATCCAGCTGAGCTATGGATGCATGTCTATTTTTACTGCTTGCCTGCTTCGCTAACGAAACACGACAGAAAGAATGGTGCATCCAGGAGGATTCGAACCTCCGACCGCTCGGTTCGTAGCCGAGTACTCTATCCAGCTGAGCTATGGATGCACAGGAATTCTTTTTTGATACCGTATGGTACGTTGTTACTACCCCACCATACTGCAAAATATGGTGCATCCAGGAGGATTCGAACCTCCGACCGCTCGGTTCGTAGCCGAGTACTCTATCCAGCTGAGCTATGGATGCAAATGGCGGTGAGGCGGGGATTCGAACCCCGGATGCAGCTTTTGACCGCATACTCCCTTAGCAGGGGAGCGCCTTCAGCCTCTCGGCCACCTCACCATACGCTTCTTTCGAATTGTGCCTAACTTGCTTTGGAGAAGCTCATCGGCACTGCGTGGCGCACATATTACTTTCTCCGACTTTTAAGTCAAACAATTTTTCCCAACTCATGCGCGTTTGCACAATTCACACCCAACATGGGCGATTTCACGGCAAAAAGGGCGTTTTATCAACAGGCAACCGTAGCGTCTGTGGCAACAAAGCAGAAAACTAACCGGGAAAATAATCACGAAAAAGAGAGGGGAGAACGAAAGAAGTGGGTAAAACGATGCAGTAGCGTCTCGTCTGGCAACGAGACGCTGCTTCGGAATCAGTAAGTCGTCTGCTGAGACTTCTCTGCCTGAATGCGCTGATAGATTTCTTCACGGTGAACCGAAACCTCTTTGGGGGCATTCACACCAATACGCACCTGGTTGCCTTTTACCCCTAGCACAGTGACCGTAACCTCATCGCCAATCATGAGGGTTTCACCAACTCGACGAGTCAGAATTAACATTCTTTGCTCCTTGAAAGATTAAAAGAGTCGGGTCTCTCAGTTTCCCCGTCATTATCCATCATATGTGGTGAAAACGTAAGCCGCGCAATCCACAATAAGTGTAAGCAGACTTGGTCCCACCTCAGATAATGGTAAGTTTAGCCGACCTGAAAAACTTTGTTCCCGCAATTGTAACTAAATTGTGTTAGCACAGTATGAAAACGCCATAATCAACAAAGTATTATGGCGTTTGTGCGTGCTATTTATTTATGTTCACAGCTTCGAGGCCACCCAGGCTTCTACGCTGTTTAACGCCGCTGGCAGGGCGTTGATATCCGTCCCCCCCGCCATCGCCATATCAGGGCGACCACCGCCCTTGCCGCCGACCTGCTGCGCCACGTTGCCGATCAACTCGCCGGCTTTCACGCGGTCAGTCAGATCCTTGGTCACGCCCGCGACCAGGCTGACTTTGTCATCAGCCGTCGTCGCCAACACGATAATGGCCGAACCCAATTGATTTTTCAGGTCATCCACCATAGTGCGCAGCATTTTGGCTTCGACATTGTCCAACTGGCTGACCAACAGCTTCACGCCGTTAACCACTTTCGCCTGACTGGACAGCGACGCGCTTTCCTGCGCCGCCTGCTGATCTTTCAGTTGCTGCAGTTCTTTTTCCAGCACGCGGGTGCGATCGAGCACCGAGCGCACTTTATCGGTCAGGTTGTTGCTATCGCCCTTCACCAACTGCGCAACGTCTTGCAACAAATCGCTTTGCTGATGCAGCGTAGCTATAGCGCCAGCACCAGTTACCGCTTCAATACGGCGAATGCCCGCCGCGGTGCCCGACTCGCTCAGAATGCGGAACAGGCCGATATCGCCGGTGCGGCTGGCGTGGGTGCCGCCGCACAGCTCGGTGGAGAAGTCGCCCATGCTCAGCACGCGAACGTTGTCGTCGTACTTCTCACCGAACAGCGCCATCGCACCCTTCTCTTTGGCATCTTCCAACGCCATCAGCTCGGTCTGCACCGGCAGGTTACGACGCACCTGCTGGTTAACCAGATCTTCCACCGCGCGAATTTGTTCCGGCTTCATCGCTTCGAAATGCGAGAAGTCGAAGCGCAGGTATTTGTCGTTAACCAGAGAGCCTTTCTGCGCAACGTGCTCGCCCAACGTTTGGCGCAGCGCAGCGTGTAGCAGGTGGGTCGCGGAGTGGTTCAGGCGGATGCTGTTGCGGCGCTCAGTGTCGATCTGCGCGTCCACGCGATCGTTCAGCTTCAGCGAACCTTGCGCCAGCTTGCCTTGATGGCCGATAGCCTGACCGTATTTCTGGGTGTCGTTGACCACAAACTCGGCGCCTGCGGTTTTCAGCACGCCTTTATCGCCGACCTGGCCGCCGGATTCACCGTAGAACGGCGTCTCGTCCAGCACCACCACCGCCTCTTCGCCTGCGTTGATCTGATCGACCGGCTGGCCGTCGCGGAACAGCGCAATGACCATCGCCTGCTGCTCGTCGTGATCGTAGCCGCTGAACTGGCTGCTGCCGTCCACACGGATCAGGCTGTTGTAGTCGGCGCCGAAACCGCTGGATTCGCGCGCGCGGCGGCGCTGTGCTTCCATCGCCTCTTCAAAGCCCGCTTCGTCGACTTTCAGACCGCGCTCGCGGCAGACGTCAGCGGTCAGGTCCACCGGGAAGCCGTAGGTATCGTACAGACGGAAAGCGGTTTCGCCGTCCAGGGTATCGCCCTGCAGCTTGGCCAGCTCTTCGTCCAGCAGCGCCAGACCACGCTCCAGCGTACGGGCAAACTGCTCTTCTTCGGTTTTCAGCACCTGCTCCACCAGCGACTGCTGGCGTTTCAGTTCATCGGCCGCCGGGCCCATCACTTCGATCAGCGGCGCCACCAGCTTGTAGAAGAAGGTGTCTTTCGCGCCCAGCATGTTGCCATGGCGGATCGCACGACGAATGATGCGACGCAGCACGTAGCCGCGGTTTTCGTTAGACGGGATCACGCCGTCAGACACCAGGAAGGCGCAGGAACGGATGTGGTCGGCGATAACGCGCAGAGATTTATTGTCCAGATCGGTCGCACCGGTCACTTTCGCCACGGCGGCAATCAGGGTGCGGAACAGGTCGATCTCATAGTTGGAGTTCACATGCTGCAACACCGCCGCGATGCGTTCCAGGCCCATACCGGTATCCACCGAAGGTTTCGGCAGCGGCAACATGGTGCCGTCGGACTGACGGTTGAACTGCATGAAAACGATGTTCCAGATCTCGATGTAGCGATCGCCGTCTTCTTCCGGGCTGCCCGGAGGACCACCCCAGATGTGATCGCCGTGATCGTAGAAAATCTCGGTGCACGGGCCGCATGGGCCGGTATCGCCCATCTGCCAGAAGTTATCGGAAGCGAAAGGCGCGCCCTTGTTGTCGCCGATGCGGATAATGCGCTCGGCCGGTACGCCGATTTGCTTCTGCCAGATGTCGAATGCTTCGTCATCGGTTTCATACACGGTGACCCACAGTCGCTCTTTCGGCAGGTTGAACCAGTTTTCACCGGTCAGCAGTTCCCACGCGTAGCTGATCGCGTCGTGCTTGAAGTAATCGCCGAAGCTGAAGTTGCCCAGCATTTCAAAGAAGGTGTGGTGACGAGCGGTATACCCGACGTTTTCCAGGTCGTTATGCTTGCCGCCTGCGCGCACGCAGCGCTGCGAGGTAGTGGCGCGGGAATAGGCGCGTTTGTCGAGCCCCAGGAAAACATCCTTAAATTGGTTCATGCCGGCATTGGTAAACAGCAATGTCGGATCATTGTTAGGCACCAGGGAGCTGCTTGCTACAACCTGATGACCCTTACTATGAAAGAAATCGAGAAACGCTTGACGGATCTCAGCGGTGCTCTTGCTCATAATTTTCCTGGAAAGGCTAGAATAACGACACGTGAGCCGGTGGCGCGTCATCCCGACGATGACAACCAGCTCACGAACAAAAAGTGGGGATAAGATAAATTTTCTTCAGAGGGAAGTAAAACCCCGTGTGCGCTCATTGCGCAAAATCACGGTAAATTGACTGAATTTCTTCCTGGAAAAAGCCGCGATAGAGCAGATAACGCTGCACTTTAGCTTTCTCTTTCCAGTCGGTTGGCAACGCATCGCCAAATTTTCGCTGCGCCACCTGTTTTGCCTGTTCGCACCAGTCGATATCGCATTCCGCCAGCGCGTCCTGCACCAGCGCTTTATCCACGCCCTTTTGCATCAGTTCGCTGCGGATGCGCTGCGCACCATAGCCTTTGCGGCTGCGGCTACCGATGTAACTGTGGGCGAAACGCGTATCGTCCAGCCAGTTGTGCTGGTAACAGTAGCCGATGACCTGCTCGATCAGCGCGGGATCCACCGGCTCTTCGGCCACCGTCGGCGATGTCGACGCATGTGGCCCCTTGCCGCCAAACCGGGCTTTCGCCACAAACGGCTGCGCCGCAAGTTTGCGGCGCAGTTCAGCTTCACTATGATCGCGTTGCGACAGCAGGCGCATGGCGCGGCTTAGCAAGTCATTCATCATTTGAGCCTGAATTCAGGGGATGTGCGCCACATAAACGGCGGCGCACATCTTCAGCGATTAAAACTGCTCGCTGGTTTCCGCTTCGTCATCTTCGAAGTCGTCACCGGAGGCAGCCACCAGCTCACCGCCGCTGTGCAGCAGCAAGTCGCGCAGTTTCTTATCCAGCTCGGCGGCGATAGCCGGGTTTTCTTTCAGGAAGTTACAGGCGTTCGCCTTGCCCTGACCGATCTTCTCGCCGTTATAGCTGTACCAGGCGCCGGCTTTTTCGATCATCTTGTGCTTCACGCCCAGATCGACCAGCTCGCCACGGCTGTTGATGCCTTCGCCGTACATGATTTGGAATTCAGCCTGTTTGAACGGCGCAGCGATTTTGTTCTTCACCACTTTCACGCGGGTTTCGCTGCCCACCACTTCGTCGCCCTCTTTGATGGCGCCGATACGACGGATATCCAGGCGTACCGAAGCGTAGAACTTCAGGGCGTTACCACCGGTGGTGGTTTCCGGGTTGCCGAACATCACGCCGATCTTCATACGGATCTGGTTGATGAAGATCAGCAGGGTATTGGCGTTTTTCAGGTTGCCGGCCAGCTTACGCATCGCCTGGCTCATCATGCGCGCCGCCAGACCCATGTGCGAATCGCCGATTTCACCCTCGATTTCCGCCTTCGGCGTCAGCGCCGCCACGGAGTCGACGATGATGACGTCAACCGCGCCGGAGCGGGTCAGCGCATCACAGATTTCCAGCGCCTGCTCGCCGGTGTCCGGCTGGGAGCACAGCAGGTTGTCGATATCAACGCCCAGCTTTTTCGCATAGATAGGATCCAGCGCATGCTCAGCATCAATGAACGCACAGGTTTTGCCTTCGCGCTGCGCAGCGGCGATCACCTGCAGCGTCAGGGTAGTTTTACCGGACGATTCCGGGCCGTAGATTTCGACGATGCGGCCCATCGGCAGGCCGCCGGCGCCCAGAGCGATGTCGAGTGACAGTGAGCCGGTGGAGATCGTTTCCACGTCCATGGAGCGGTCTTCACCCAGGCGCATGATGGAGCCTTTGCCGAACTGTTTCTCAATCTGGCCCAGTGCTGCAGCTAACGCCTTTTGCTTGTTCTCATCAATAGCCATTTTTGCTCCTTCGTTTCGCAATGCCGGTGTTACCCCACACTGCCACTGAATGTATGTTGTGCAGGAAATGTCACTAATTATACTGTATGGTCATACAGTATCAAGCCTAATTTACAAAAATTCGTCGATGGCGGTTTGCAGCGCGAAAATCGTCGCCTGCAGCCGCACCGCATCGCGGTCGCCCTCGAATTGCATCTTGCGCGACAGCCCCCGGCCATCGCTGCCGGCGAAACCGAACCACACGGTGCCGACCGGCTTTTCCGCGCTGCCGCCGTCCGGGCCGGCGATGCCGCTCACCGACAGCGCCAGATCGGCCTGCGCCGCCCGCAGCGCCCCTATCGCCATCTCGCGCACCACCTCTTCGCTGACCGCGCCGTGCGCCGCCAACGTCGCTTCGCTCACCCCCAGCAGGTCATGCTTTGCCGCATTGCTGTAGGTGACGAAACCGCGATCGAAATAGGCGGAGCTGCCGGCGATATCGGTAATGGCCTTGGCGATCCCCCCCCCGGTGCAGGATTCCGCACAGGTGATCCAGCGGCCCTGAGCCTTCAGTTTCTCCCCTGCCAGCACGCTGAGCTGACGCAGTTGGTTTTCACTCATAATCCCTCCCTCGCGAATTCAGGTATATGCGCCCGATAGTAGCATTTATCAAGGCGCTGCAGCGGCTGGCGCGCAGAAATGCGCAGCGCCTCGCAGGAGGTGCGGTTTTAAGCGCCCAGCCAAGCTGCTAGTATCAAAAGAAGCGCCCCATCGAGCGGCGGCGCACCAGCACAAGGAACATCACGGAGGCGGCACGCTGCGGCGGCGGCCTCAGGGCGCACCAGAAGAGATTAGGATGATAGCGTGAAAAAAACGTTGGGCGTATTTTTGCCGTTGTACACCACCACCCTGCTGCTGCTGTTGGGCTCGGGCCTGCTCACCACCTACGTCTCGCTGCGGCTGACCTCCATCCACGTCAGCAGCGCGTTGATCGGCGCTATCATCGCCGCCAACTACATCGGGTTGGTGATCGGCGGCAAGGTCGGCCACTTTCTCATCGCCCGCGTCGGGCATATCCGCGCCTACGTGGCCTGCGCCGGCATCATCACCGCCGCGGTGCTGGGGCACGGCCTGACGGAGTTCATTCCCGCCTGGGTCGCGCTGCGTCTGGTGATCGGGCTGTGCATGATGTGCCAGTATATGGTGCTGGAAAGCTGGCTGAACGACCAGGCGGAATCCAACCAGCGCGGCATGGTGTTCGGCTTCTATATGGCGGCGACCTATCTCGGCATGTCGCTGGGCCAGATCGTGCTGATGCTGCAAAGCAATCTGGGCATCACCACGCTGCTGGTGATCGCACTGTGTTTCGCGCTCTGTCTGGTGCCGATCGCTCTCACCACCCGCACCAATGCGCGCCACATGTCGCCGGCCCCGATGGAGCTGCGTTACTTTGTCGGCGCCATTCCCAAGGTGCTGGCCACCACGTTGGTGATCGGCATGGTGGTGGGCTCGTTTTACGGCCTGGCGCCGGTCTACGCCAGCCTGCAATCCTTAACCACTCAGCAAACCGGCCTGTTCATGGCGCTGGCCATCTTCGCCGGGTTGGTGGCGCAGTTCCCGCTCAGTTGGCTGTCGGATCGCTATAACCGCCCGTTGCTGATGCGCTTCAACGCCATTTTGCTGATCGTGGCGGCGCTGCCGCTGGCACTGCTGCCGCACATCGATTTCCCGCTGCTGCTGGCGGTGGGGTTCGTCGTCAGCATGCTGCAGTTTACGCTCTATCCGCTGGTGGTGGCATTGGCCAACGATCTGATCGAGCCGGAGCGCCGCGTCTCGCTGGCCGCCTGTCTGCTGATGGCGTTCGGCGTCGGCGCCAGCATCGGGCCGTTGGCGGTCGGCGCACTGATCGAGCCGCTTGGCGGCAATATCCTGTACGCCTTCTTCGCTCTGTGCGGCGTACTGCTGGCGGCCCTCGGCCGTACGGCGAAAGCGGAGGAACCGCAGCTGGCACAGGACGCGCCGGTGCCGCACATTGCGCTGCCAGACAGCCTCGCCAGTTCACCGCTGTCGCCGGCGCTCAATCCGACCTTCGATGAGCAGATCATTCACGACACCATGCCGCCGCCGGAAGCGGCGCCCGATGTCGAGGAGCCACAGCCCGAAGAACAGGAGGAGGAACCCTTGCCTCAGGGAGCCGATCCGCAAGAGGACACCGGCCTGAAAAAGGCGCACGCCATGCTGTAAACGGTGGTGCTACAGATCCTGGAAGGAGCCCAGCATAAAACCGCGTTCGGCGATCGCCGCTTTCAGCGTCGGCGCGGTCAACACATCCAGCTCGACGAGCCGCGGGTGGCAGTATTTGCTCTGCAGGATCGTCGCATCGAGGAACGCCGGGTGGCACATCATTTCCAATGACTCGGCGCCCTGCGCGTCGGCGCGTGCCAACCTCTGCAGGAACAAGGCTTCGGAAATCGTTTCACCGTAGAATCCCGCGTCAAACGCGTCGGTGCTGTAGGGCGTCTGCAACGCAATACCGCGCCGTTTCGCCTCTTCGCGATCGAGGCGCAGCGGCAGACCCTGTGCCTGTGCAAACGCCTCCACCAGCGGGTAAATCTGCGGCTGCATATGCACATGGTGGTGGCTGTCGATATGCGTTGGCGCCCTGCCGAACAGCGTCACAAACCGCGTGAACTGGCGCTGCAGCTCCTCCTGAATCTCGTCCAGCTGCAGCTCGCCGGCCTCGGCGCGGCCCCACAGCCATTTGCCCAGCTCGCCATGCTCATTGACCAGCGAAGGCATGGCGCCCAGCGGCCTGCCATGGGTCAAAACGAAATGCAGCCCGATCGGCAACCCCGGATATTGCCGGCTGAGCGCCGCCGCGTGCTGGGCGCCGCCGCCGTTCACCATCGCCGTGGTGGAGGAAACGACGCCATGCTGATACGCCTCGACGACGCCGTAGTTCTGTCCTTTGCTCAGGCCGAAGTCGTCGGCATTCACGATCAGTAGTTTTTCCATAATGGCTCCCGCAGGATGAATTTTCGGCAAGGAAAAGCCGACCGACCGGCGCGGCATTCCCCTTCTCGAAGGTAAAAATCGAATGATTAACCGGCCGGCGACCTAAAGCTCATCGGCATATCGGCGTTAATACTGATCGGGAGCGGCCCTAAAGAGGGCCGTAACACTTTTTTCGGTAGTTGCCTGGGGTCACGTCGGTGAGCCGCTTGAAGTTTTTAATGAACAGACTGACGTCGCCATAGCCAGAATCAAAGGCGATATCGGAAACTGAATAGTTGGTGACCTCCAGCTGCGTCTTGGCGAAGTTGATGCGGATCTCGTTGATCACCTGCATCGGCGTCTTCTGGTAGTAGCGCCGCATCGCCCGGGTCAGATATTCCTGGGTTTTCCCCGACAGCGCCACCATGTTCGCCAACGCCCTTTCGCCGAACATCGCCTTGTCATGCATGCCGGCGAGGGTGTTCTTCAGCCACTGCGGGATATCATCGCCGCCGTCATTGTCTTCTTTATAGTGACGAATACGGCTGATCACATAGAAAGTCAGCGTTTCGAGAAATTCGGCGAAGTCATCCTCGCGAAACTGTGGCGAACTCACCACCGACTCGATGTAGGCCAAGAACTCGCTTCTCAGGCTGTAGGCTTGCGAGGCGACAAAGCAACGCGGCAGCTGCTGCAAATAGTGCTCTTCAAAGAACGCTTTGCTGACCGCCACGTTGAAGATTTTCGTCGCGCCGAACTCGTAAAAGCTCTGGTGGTAGGAGCCGATAGGGATAAAGACGAAATCCCCGCGTTCCAGCAGCACCCGCTTGCCGTTGATCTCCTGATAACATTTGCCGCTCAGCACGATGGTGAACTCGTAATAATCGTGCTGATGCAGCCCGGTGGCGCTTTCCACCTTGTTGTAGATAAACAGGTGAAAATCTTTGCAGTTAAAGAAATCCTGCTCGCGAATCAGCTTCACGTCGTTGGCACTCAGCGAAATTCGGTTATCGGACACGGCACCGGCCTCCCGTTAGTCAAACCCGTTGCGTCTGGCCGCCTCGGCAAACCAGTAGCCGCTTTTCTTGATGGTGCGGCGCTGATCTGCCCGATCCAAGCGCACCAGCCCATAACGATTCTTGTAGGCATTCAGCCAGGACCAGCAGTCGATAAAGGTCCACAGATGATAGCCCTTGCACTGCGAGCCTTCCGCCAGCGCGCGGTGCAGCCACTTCAGATGCTCGCGAATAAAGTCGATGCGGTAATCGTCCTCCACCCGCCCATCGGCGCCGATAAACGCCTCTTCGCCCTCGACGCCCATGCCGTTTTCGGAAATATAACAAGGCAGATTGCCGTAGTTCTCTTTCAGATCCATCAGGATGTCGTACAGCCCCTTCTCGTAGATCTCCCAGCCGCGGTGCGGATTGATTTTGCGGCCCGGCATTGCATAGTAACTGAACAAATCCTCCGGCGATGCGATCGGCCCCTCGGCACGACGCCCCGCTTTCGCCTGTACCCTGCGCGGCTGGTAGTAATTGACGCCGAGGATATCCACTACGCCGCCTTCGATCAGCGGCGCATCCTGCGGCTCGCAGTAGGGCATCAGCCCATGGCGCTCCAGCAAGTGCAGCAACGCCGCCGGATAACGCCCTTTGGCGACCGGATCGAGGAAACTGCGGTTGAGCAGCAGATCGGCGTCGTGTGCGGCCTGCCGATCCTCCGGCGCGTCGGAGCGCGGATAGGTCGGGCTCAGATTCAGAATAATGCCGATGCTCCCCGGCAGCCCGCGCGCTCTGAAACGCTGCACCGCCATGGCGTGCGCCAGTACGCTGTGATACGCCACGGTGATCGCCCGTTTGAAATCCACCACGCAAGGGTAATGCAGGTCATTCAGGTAACCGGCCTCCACCGGCACGATCGGCTCGTTGAAGGTGAACCAGTGGGTAACCCGATCGCCAAACAGACCGAAGCAGATGTCGGCATAACGCGCATAGGCTTCGACCACCGCCCGATTTTCCCAGCCGCCGCGCTGCTGCATGCACAGCGGCATATCGAAGTGATAGAGATTGATAAACGGGGTGATGCCCTGCGCCAGCAGCTCGTCGATCATCGCGTTATAGAAGGCCACCGCCTGCGGGTTCACCTCGCCGTCGCCGTCCGGGATCAGCCGCGACCACGAAATCGAGGTTCTGAAGGTATTGTGGCCCAGCGTTTTGAGCAGCCCGATATCGGTACGGAAATGGTCGTAAAAGGTCGAGGCCTCGGCCGGCCCCACCCGATCGTGAAAGCGCTCGGGCGCGATCTCGTACCAATAATCGAAGATATTGCGGCTCTTGCCGTCCCGCGCTGCCGCACCTTCAGACTGCGGCGCGGAGGTGGCGCTGCCCCACCAGAACCCGTCGGCAAATTGATATTCCATACTCGTGTCCCTCGCGGGGCGGCCGCGCCGCCCCGTTCCACAGTTAGAATTTCAGCGCCTTGGCGATGTCTTCTTCGCTTTCCGTCGCCGCGTCGATCTGGCTCTGCGCCTTGTTGGAGATCGCCACGAACGGCAGATAAATCACGGTGGCGACCGCCAGGTTGAACAGGCTCAGCAACATGGCCATGATGCTGCCGTTGGTGTTGAAGAATGCCCCCAGGCCGACCGGCATGGTCCAGGGCGCAATGTTGGTGATCGGCGGGATCAGCCCGGAGTAATAAGCCAGCGAGGTGATAATGGTCAGTACCGGCTGCACCAGGATGAACGGAATGAACATCACCGGGTTCATGATCACCGGCAGGCCGAACAGAATCGGTTCGTTGATCTGGAAGATGCCGGACGGCGTCGCCAGCTTGGCGACCTGGCGGTAATCTTCGCGGCGCGAGGCGATGAAGATGGCGATGATCAGGCCCAGCGTCGAGCCGGTGCCGCCAAGGTAGATGTAGGAGTCGACGAACGGTTTCGCCCACATATGGAACTCTTTGCCGGCGGCCACCGCCGCTTCGACCGAACCGTATTTGTTGTACAGCTCCACGTTTTCCAGCGCGAACGGCGTCATGATGCCGCTGTCCAGCGCCGCCAGCGCCATGGAGCCGTGCACCCCGAAGAACCACAGCAGCGAGGAGAACAGCACGTAAACCCAGCCCACCACGCTGCCCATCTTGGCCAGCGGCGCCGAAATGCCGTCCATGATGATCTGGTGGAAGTTGGTGCCCCAGTGCGCCAGCGCGAACGCCACCAGCCCCATGATGGAGAGGATGATGAAACCGGGGATCAGCGCCGAGAAAGAGCGCGACACCGAAGCCGGCACGCTGTCCGGCAAGCTGATCACCCAGTTGCGCCGTACGATGAAAGCAAACATCTCAGCCACCGCCAGCCCGATCACCATACCGGAAATGATGTTGGCGCCGCCCAGCCAATTGGCGCCCACCGCATAGGCCTCGCCGACGTTGAACGGCGTGACGGTCATGAAGGCCGCCACCGCCAGCAGCGCCGAGGCCAGTGGATCGACCTTGCGCTCTTCGGCCAACGCCATGCTGATAAAGAACGGCGTCATCAGGGACATGATCCCTAGCGTACCGTTATAAACGCTGCCACCAATACTCTTCAGGCTATTGAGCGTCTCGATGGTGGAGGCGTCCAACCTTACACCCAACGAATAGAAAAACGATCCCTCGCCGAAGCTCAGGAACACGTTGTTGATCAACACGAACATCGCCCCGGTCAAGGTCAGCGGCATCAGGCGGATAAAGCCGTTCTTGATGGCGTTGACATGGGGCTGCTTACCGATTTTTACGGCGAAAGGCAGGATAACCTTCTCGAGCGAGGCAATGAGGGTATTCACGGCGGCCTCCTGTTATTGATTGGCTTTCTTGATGGCGGCCACCGCGGCCTTCAGTACGCCCAGCCCATCGACCTTGCCGTACAACAGCGGATCGATGACTTCAACAGGTTTATTGGGCAGCTGTTTCTGCACTTCCGGCAGGGTGTAGGCGATCTGCGGCCCCAGCAGGATCAGATCCGCTTCAACGCCTTTCTCCGCGGCCAGCGCTTCCGGATAGGCGGCGATGATCACCGGCACTTCATATTTTTCGGCCTGCGCCTTCATTTTTGATACCAACAGGGAAGTGGACATACCGGCAGAACAAAACAGATAGATTTTTTTCTTTTCCATACCAAGCACCTCAGATAATCAAAAAAACCCGGTGTTATTTGTATGCCAGATGCAATCACGATTGCTTCACGCACATTCCTTATGAAAATTTCCGTCACGTTGCCCTGGTTACAGACAGTATACGGAGCATGAAAAAAGGATCGGTAAGCCAGAAGGAGACAGAACCGTCTCTCATTGACCTGATGGATTGACCCTCTTCACATTTCGCACAAAAAAATAGTGTGACCGGGCTCTCAAACAACCGATAAAAACTCAGAATATTCGTAATAAATAATCAAATGACAATTATAAACAGCAAGTTATGAACTCGCTGGGAATTTAAGAGGTTATTTGCGCCTGAACAAACGGCGAGGGAATAAAAATAGTTCAAGCTTGATTCGGCTGCTGCCATCCGAACGCGACGGCAGCAGGCAAAGAGGATTACATGGGCAGACGCAGCAACTCGATCACCGTGGCCAGCGCCACGGAATGGTTCCTGCGGTTGGGGTAATAGAGGTAAAAACCGGGAAACGGCGTACACCAGTCGGCCAGCACCCGCCGCAGCCGCCCGCTCGCCAGGTATTCTTCCACCTCCTGCTCGATGGCAAAAGCGATGCCGACGTTCGCCAGCGCCGCCTGCACCATCATCCTGCCGTCATCGAGTATCAACGGGCTGTTAACCGCCACAGAAAATCGCTGCTCCCCCTGCTGAAAAGCCCATTTGTAGCGCTCGCCTGAAGAGGCTTTGCGCCAACCGATGCAACGGTGCTGCAGTAAATCCCGCGGATGCGTCGGCTCGCCGTGCCGCTGAAAATAGTCCGGCGTGGCGACGATGGCGAAACGCAGATCCGGTGTCAGGCGCACCGCGCGCATATCGTTATGCAGGTCCTCACCGAGCCGGATGCCGGCGTCAAAACCTTGCTCGACGATATTGGCGAACCCCTCGTCCGCCACAACTTCCAGCGTAATGCCGGGGTATTCGCTGGCCAACCGCCCCAGATGCGGCACGATGGCGAGATCGATCGCAGAACGCGGCGCGTTGATGCGCACCAGGCCGCGCGGCCCTTCGCGAAACGCATTCAGGCTCTCGAGCGCGGCGTCGATGTCGGTAAAAGCCGGCACCAGCTGCGCCAGCAGATGCTCTCCGGCCTCCGTCGGCGAGACGTTGCGGGTGGTGCGGTTCAGCAGGCGAATGCCCACCTGCGCCTCCAGTTCGCGCAGGGTGTGGGTCAGCGTCGGCGGCGTCACGCCCAATCGGGCGGCGGCGCGGCGGAAGCTGCGTTCACTGGCGATAGCCACGAAGGCCGCCAGGCCGGACAGTTCGGGTTTCTTCATGCTATTGATATAAATTATCTAATAGTGAGATGAATTTTTAGCGGATAGTTATCCGTCATCTAACAACATAGCATTGCGATCGAACCCATTACCAGGTATCGATGCGATGATTAATGCTACAGCTCCAACCCATGAAACGCCGCGCCGTCTGGCAGACAAAGTCGTACTGGTGAGCGGCGGCGGTACCGGTATCGGCCGCGCTGCGGCGCTGGCCTATGCCCGCGAGGGCGCCAAAGTCGCGCTGGTCGGCCGGCGCGCGGCGGAGATCGAAGCCACGGCGCGCGATATCGCGCTGGCCGGCGGTGACGCCCTGCCCATCGTGGCCGACGTCTCCCTGGAAGACGATATCCGTAGGCTGCTCGCCGCAGTGACCGCCCACTACGGCCGGCTCGACGTCGCTTTCAACAACGCCGGCATCATCGGCAACTTCGCCCCCATCACCGAACAGAGCAGCGAGGATTTTGACCGCGTGATCGCCATTAACCTCAGAGGCGTCTGGCTGGCGATGAAATACGAGATTGAAACCTTCCTGGCACAGCATTCAGGCGGCGTGATCATCAACACCTCCTCCTGGCTGACCCACGGCGCGCTGGCCGGCTCATCCAGCTACTCCGCCAGCAAAGGCGCGCTCGATGCGATGATCCGCGCGGTGGCGCTCGAATACAGCGGCCAGGGCATCCGCGTCAACAACATCAACCCCGGCATCATCGACACGCCGATGGCGCGCGGCAGCGTGGCCGACAGCGCGGCGTTCGCGCCCTTTATCGCCCATACGCCCGCCGGCCGCTTGGGCGAATCAGAAGACATCGGCGATGTGGCGCTGTGGTTGGCGACGGACGAGGCCCGCTTCATCACCGGCCAAAGCCTGTTGGTGGACGGCGGTTACACTATCGCCGGCATGCGTTGAGGAGACGATGCCATGAACTACGTTCGGCTTGGCGACAGCGGCCTGCAGGTGTCCCGCCTCTGCCTGGGTTGCATGACCTATGGCGATCCGGCCTGGCGCCCCTGGGTGCTGAAGGAAGATGAAGCGCGCCCCTTTATCCGCGAAGCGCTGGAAGCGGGCATCAATTTTTTCGATACCGCCAACATTTACTCCGGCGGAGAAAGCGAGCGCATTCTCGGCCGCGCCCTGAAGGCGTTCGCCCGCCGCGAAGACGTGGTGATCGCCACCAAAGCCTACTTTCCGATGGACGCGCAGCCGAACAGCCGAGGGCTGTCGCGCAAGCACCTGCTGCAGAGCGTCGACGCCTCTTTGCAGCGGCTGGGGACGGATTACCTCGATCTGTTTGTGCTGCACCGCTTCGACACCGAAACGCCGATCGAAGAAACCACCGATACCCTCGACGGCCTGGTGCGGGCGGGCAAGATCCGCTATCTCGGTGCCTCCTCGCTGCACGCCTGGCGCCTGATGAAAATGCTGGCCTTTCAACGTCAGCACCGCCTGGCGCCGTTTATTTCGCTGCAGAGCCAATACAACCTGGTGACGCGTGAAGATGAAGAGGAGCTGATCCCGCTGTGTCTGGAGGAGGGGCTCAGCCTGACGCCCTGGTCGCCGCTGGCCCGCGGCGTGCTGGCCGGCTCCGGCAACGCCGGCACGCTGCGCGCCGCCACCGACGAACAGGCGCCCCGTTGGTACGGCGGCAGAAACGAAGTGGAACGCACCGTCGCGGCGGTAGCGGAGGTGGCGGCCACGCGCGGCGTTCCACCGGCGCAGATCGCGCTGGCCTGGCTGCTGGCCAAACCCGGCGTGGCGTCGCCGCTGGTGGGCATGTCCAAGCCGCACCATCTGCAGGATGCACTGGCGGCGCTCAATCTCAGCTTATCGCCGCAAGACGTGGCCGCGCTGGAGGCGCCTATGGCGCACGCTGCCCGCCCCGATCGCTGGTAGCCCCTTTTCCGTCATTCCAGGAGAGAAGACATGTCATATGCGCTTACCGCGCGAGCAGCGTTGTTCACCCTCGCCGCCGCACTCCCCCTGACCACTCCGGCGCAGGCCGCCACCAATACCCACTGCGCCGAAAGCAGCATGACGCTACCGCCCGGCGCGCTTTACCCCAACGGCATCGCCCGCGCGGCGGACGGCACGCTGTATGTCGGCCTGATCACCAGCGGCAACGTGCTGCGCAAGCGGCCGGGTAAAGCGTGGGAAACCTTTTTCCCTGGCGCTGACACGGTGTTCGCCTCAAACGCGCTGCGGCTGGACGAACGGCGCGGGTTGCTGTGGGGCAATTCGCCGGACTTCCTTTCCGGCGGCAAATCGCGCGCCAACCGCATCTATGCGCTGAATGTCGCCGATGGCACGCTCAACCGCAGCCTGGCGCTGCCGACGGGGGAAATGGGCAACGATATCGTGCTCGGCGCAGACGGTACGGTGTACGTGACAGAAACCCGAGGCGGCGGCATCCTGCGCCTGCGGCCGGGCGAAGCGGCATTCAGTACGCTGTTTCAGGATGCGCGATTGGCGGCCCCCAGCGGGCTGGGCGCCGCCGGGATCGTGCTGCTCGACGATCGGCTGATGGCTGTCGCCAATTTCGGCACCGGTAAGCTTTATACCCTCAGCTATAACGATCCGCAGCCGCAGCTGACGGAAATGCAGCTGCCGCGCCTGATTGAAAACCCGGACGGAATGGGATTGGCGCCGGACGGCGCGCTGATCGTGCTGGAAAACGGGATCCAGAGCGGCCAAGGGCGGATCCTGCGGATCCCGTCACCCAAGGCGGCAGGGATGCACCAACTTGAGGTCTTGCGCGAAGGCATGGAGTCGCCGGTTAACCTGACTATCACCCCGCAAGGCTGCGCCTTCGTCAGCGAGTCGCGTATCCGCCACCGTCTGCTGCCCGGCCATGAAACCGAAGTGCCCGACAGTTTCCGCCTCTATCAACTGCCCCTGCCTCTCACCGCCGCGCAATAAAGTCGCCGCCCCACTGCGGGCGGCGACTTGCGTTGTTGCCCGCAGGCGAACGACAATCTCGCTGCGTTACAAACCGGCCTTGCGCAGCGCTTCCCATTTTTACCTGTGACAGCCGATTGCCCGCTAGGCTAGTATAAGCGTCTGTGCAAACCTCGGGTTTGAGCGCGCCGTTTGGCGTTTTGATGATTTGATTTGCGCCGCCCGGCAAGCGCTAAAAGGGGCGGCGTCTGCTGAAACAATGTGATAGCGAATGACGACAATGAAAATCACAGTTCCTTTTACATTCAATGGATTGGAAAAATAATCGCATGAATAGCACCGATAAACTCGATTCGCACACGCCGATGATGCAGCAGTACCTGCGCCTCAAGGCCCAGCATCCTGAAATCCTGCTGTTCTACCGCATGGGCGACTTCTACGAGCTGTTTTACGATGACGCCAAGCGCGCTTCCCAACTGCTGGATATCTCGCTGACCAAACGCGGCGCCTCGGCGGGTGAACCGATCCCGATGGCCGGCGTGCCGCACCACGCGGTGGAGAACTACCTGGCCAAGCTGGTGCAGCTTGGCGAGTCCGTCGCCATCTGTGAGCAGATCGGCGATCCGGCCACCAGCAAAGGGCCGGTCGAGCGCAAAGTGGTGCGTATCGTCACCCCCGGTACCATCACCGACGAAGCGCTGCTGCAAGAACGCCAGGACAACCTACTGGCGGCGATCTGGCAGGATGCGCGCGGCTTCGGTTACGCCACGCTGGACGTGAGCTCCGGCCGCTTCCGCGTCGCCGAGCCGCAGGATCTGGAAACCATGGCCGCCGAGCTGCAGCGCACCAATCCGGCCGAGCTGCTCTACCCGGAAACCTTCGAACAAATGGCGCTGATCGAACAGCGCCACGGCCTGCGCCGCCGTCCGCTGTGGGAATTCGAACTGGAGACCGCACGCCAACAGCTCAACCTGCAGTTCGGCACCCGCGATCTGACCGGCTTCGGCGTCGAGCAGGCGCACCAGGCGCTGCGCGCCGCTGGCTGTCTGCTGCAGTACGTCAAAGATACTCAGCGTACTTCGCTGCCGCACATTCGCGGCATCACCATGGAGCGTCAGCAGGACGGCATCATCATGGACGCCGCCACCCGCCGCAACCTGGAGCTGACGCAGAGTCTGTCCGGCAGCAGCGACAACACGCTGGCGGCGATCCTCGATCGCACAGTCACGCCGATGGGCAGCCGCATGCTGAAACGCTGGCTGCACATGCCGACCCGAGACATCAAGGTGCTGACCGCCCGCCAACAGGCGATCGGCGCATTGCAGGAGCTGTTCGCCGATCTGCAGCCTTCGCTGCGCCAGGTGGGCGATCAGGAGCGAATTTTGGCGCGCCTGGCGCTGCGTACCGCGCGTCCGCGCGATCTGGCGCGCATGCGTCATGCTTTCCAGCAATTGCCGGACATCCGCGCGCTGCTGCAAGACGTGGACACCCCGCACGTGCAGCAGCTGCTGGCGCAGGTGGGCCAGTTCGACGAGCTGCGCGAGCTGCTGGAGCGCGCGGTGATTGAATCGCCGCCGGTATTGGTGCGCGACGGCGGCGTGATCGCCCCCGGTTACAACAGCGAGCTGGACGAGTGGCGCGCGCTGGCCGATGGCGCCAGCGACTACCTCGACCGGCTGGAGATCCGCGAGCGTGAAAAGCTGGGGCTGGATACGCTCAAGGTCGGTTTTAACGGCGTACATGGCTACTACATTCAGGTGAGCCGCGGCCAAAGCCATCTGGTGCCGATCCACTATGTGCGCCGCCAGACGTTGAAAAACGCCGAGCGCTACATCATCCCGGAATTGAAAGAGTACGAAGACAAAGTGCTCACCTCCAAGGGCAAGGCGTTGGCGATCGAGAAAAGCCTGTACGACGAACTGTTCGATCTGCTGCTGCCGCACCTGGCGGAGCTGCAGCAGAGCGCCACCGCACTGGCCGAGCTGGACGTGCTGGCCAACCTGGCCGAGCGCGCCGATACCCTGAACTACGCTTGCCCGACCATGAGTGAGCAGCCGGGGATCCGCATTACCGAAGGCCGCCACCCGGTGGTGGAGCAGGTGCTGAGCGAACCGTTTATCTCCAACCCGCTCACCCTGTCGCCGCAGCGCCGCATGCTGATCATCACCGGCCCGAACATGGGCGGTAAAAGCACCTATATGCGGCAAACGGCGCTGATCGTGCTGATGGCGCACATCGGCAGTTACGTGCCGGCCACCAAGGCCAACATCGGCCCGGTGGATCGCATCTTCACCCGCGTCGGCGCTGCGGACGATCTGGCTTCCGGCCGTTCCACCTTCATGGTGGAGATGACCGAAACCGCCAACATCCTGCACAACGCCACCGAGCACAGCCTGGTGTTGATGGATGAAATCGGCCGCGGTACCTCCACCTACGACGGCCTGTCGCTGGCCTGGGCCTGCGCCGAGAACCTGGCTAACCGCATCAAGGCGATGACACTGTTCGCCACCCACTACTTCGAACTGACGACCCTACCGGAAAAAATGGAGGGCGTGGTCAACGTGCATCTGGACGCGCTCGAACATGGCGACACCATCGCTTTTATGCACAGCGTACAGGACGGGGCTGCCAGCAAAAGCTATGGCCTGGCGGTCGCCGCGCTTGCCGGCGTGCCGCGCGACGTCATCAAGCGCGCCCGCCAGAAGCTGCGCGAGCTGGAGTCTATCTCCAGCCACACCGCGTCGGGCAGCGTCGATGCCACCCAGATGACGCTGCTGCAGGAAGAGGCCTCGCCGGCGGTTGAAGCCCTGGAAGCGCTGGATCCGGATTCCCTGTCGCCGCGCCAGGCGCTGGAATGGATCTACCGGCTGAAAAATATGGTGTAATCAGGCGCCAGACGCAGGCATAAAAAAACGGTGAGCATAATGCTCACCGTTTTTATTTGATGCGGTTCAACAACCGGCGTTATTCGCGGAACAGCGCCTCAATGCTCAGGCCCTGCATCTGCAGAATCTCACGCAGACGGCGCAGACCTTCAACCTGAATCTGACGGACGCGCTCGCGCGTCAGGCCAATCTCCCGGCCTACGTCTTCCAGCGTCGCCGCTTCATAGCCCAGCAGGCCGAAACGACGCGCCAACACTTCACGCTGTTTGGCGTTCAGTTCGAACAACCATTTGACGATGCTTTGTTTCATATCATCGTCTTGCGTGGTGTCTTCAGGCCCGTTGTCCTTCTCGTCGGCCAGAATGTCCAGCAGCGCTTTCTCCGAATCCCCGCCCAGCGGCGTATCCACCGAGGTGATGCGCTCATTCAGGCGCAGCATGCGGCTGACATCATCCACCGGCTTGTCGAGTTGCTCGGCAATCTCTTCAGCGCTCGGTTCATGATCCAGTTTATGGGAAAGCTCACGCGCGGTGCGCAGATAGACATTCAGTTCTTTGACGATATGGATAGGCAAACGAATAGTACGGGTTTGGTTCATGATCGCCCGTTCAATCGTCTGACGGATCCACCAGGTTGCATAAGTGGAGAAGCGGAAACCGCGTTCCGGGTCGAATTTTTCCACTGCGCGAATCAAACCGAGGTTACCCTCTTCGATCAGATCCAGCAGCGCCAGACCACGGTTGCTGTAGCGGCGGGCGATTTTCACCACCAGCCGCAGGTTGCTTTCAATCATGCGACGGCGGGACGGCACGTCACCGCGCAGAGCACGCCGCGCAAAATAGACTTCTTCCTCTGCGGTCAGCAGAGGTGAATAACCGATCTCACCCAGATAGAGCTGCGTCGCATCCAATACGCGTTGCGTAACGCCTTGAGACAACAGCTCTTCTTCCGCTAAATCGTTCTCGCTGGTCTCTTCTTCTACCAGCGCTTTTTCATCAAACGACTCGGCCTCAGCTCCATTCTCGTCGAAATCCGCATCATCATGTAACTCGTTAACTTTCAGCGTATTTTGGCTCATATGCTGCTCCTACCCGTGATACCGCGAGCAGAATCTCAGCGTATTCTGCCCAATCTATCGCTGCGGAAGATAACGCAGCGGGTTTACGGATTTCCCCTTGTAACGAATTTCAAAATGCAAACGTACTGAACTGGTACCGGTGCTACCCATGGTGGCTATTTTTTGACCCGCCTTCACTTCTTGTTGTTCCCGGACCAGCATTGTGTCGTTATGAGCGTAGGCGCTCAGGTAATCATCATTATGTTTGATGATGATTAGATTACCGTAACCCCGTAAAGCGTTGCCTGCATACACTACGCGACCATCGGCGGTAGCGAAGATAGGCTGCCCACGAGAACCGGCGATATCGACACCTTTATTCCCACCTTCTGATGAGGAAAAGTTATCAATAACCTTACCGTCAGTCGGCCATCTCCAGGTACTGACCGGAGCGCTGTTGCTGACGGTGCTGCTCACGGGTGGAGCGGCTTCCGGCGCGGTAACAGGCGCAGTCGCGGTCCCAACCGCTGCGACACCTGCTGCAGGTAACATCTTACCTACATTCTGTTTACCCGAGTTTTCAGAATACGCGTTAGTTGATTGAGAATCAACCGTTGCCGTCTGGATCTGGGCGCTGGAAGGTGGCTTCGGAACGCCGCCTTTGGTCGCGTCTGTCGTCGCCAACATGCCGCCGCCGCCGTTGGCAGAACCATTACCAAGCTGAATGGTTTGACCAACATTCAGGCTGTATGGCTCGGGAATATTGTTGCGCTGAGCCAGGTCGCGGAAATCATTGCCGGTGATCCAGGCGATGTAAAACAGCGTGTCGCCGCGCTTGACCGTATAAGTTTCACCGCCGCTGTAGCTCCCTTTTGGGATGGCGTTATAACTACGATTATAGACAATGCGGCCCTCTGGGCTGGCCTGCTGCACTCCGCCATTATTATTGCCGGATGGAACGGCGCCGCCGCCCACACTGCTGATAGGGGCCGACGTCGAGGCCGTATTCGTACAACCCGCCAACCACAAACTTACCATCGTACACACCGCTACCCGGCGTAACGTAATCATTGGGCTTCCCGTGCTCATGCTTCCCCCATGACAGCAATATCAGTGATATATCCAAAATACCCTTTACATCGTAGCCGAGCTTTTGCCACTTCCCAGTTTCTGCGATGTAAAGGCGCCGCCGGCCGATCCCTGAACGCCAGGTCATCTCCCGCCGGAGCATCAAAACGCGCGCCAATGCTAACCACATTGGCGTCGCCGCACCATAAGACAACTACGTAGAAAGGCCAATTCTAGTGAAAATTAGCCTGATTGGAACGAGAAAACCTTATCCGCACGTGATGAAAGTGCAACAGATTTTGCAGACGGTCGAAAAATCAGACAATCGCTAGGCCAATTCGCCTTTCACCAGCGGCACAAAGCGCACCGCTTCTACCGCATCGACCACGAAATCGTTGCCATGACGCTGAATGCGTTTGAGGGTTTGGGCCTGCTCGCCCACCGGCAACACCAAAATGCCGCCGTCGTCCAGCTGCTCCACCAGCGCCTGCGGGATCTCCGGCGGCGCGGCAGTGACGATGATCGCATCGAATGGACCGCGCGACGCCCAGCCCTGCCAGCCGTCGCCGTGGCGAGTGGAAACATTATGAAGATCGAGCTGCTTCAGGCGGCGCTTGGCCTGCCACTGCAGCCCCTTGATGCGCTCGACAGAACAAACGTGTTGCACCAGATGCGCCAGGATGGCGGTTTGATAACCGGAACCGGTGCCGATCTCCAGCACTCTTGAGGTGGGCTTCAGATTCAGCAGCTCGGTCATCCGCGCCACCATATAAGGCTGAGAAATGGTCTGGCCAGAGCCGATCGGTAATGCAGTGTTTTCGTAGGCTTTGTGATCCAGCGCTTCGTCGACAAAACGCTCGCGCGGCACCGCCTCGATCGCTCTCAGCAGCTTTTCGTCCCGGATCCCTTGCTGACGCAGCTGCGTCAGCAATGTTTGCATACGCTTGTTCACCATTCCCCGCTAACCTCTGCCTTGGTTAACCATGTTGTCACGACTTCCTGCGCCGCGTAGGCGGTCAAATCCACCTGTAGCGGCGTGATCGCCACATAGCCTTGTTCCACCGCCGCAAAGTCGGTATCCGGCCCGACATCAAATTTATCACCAGGCGGCCCGATCCAGTAGAGATTTTGTCCACGCGGATCCTGCTGGCAGAAGACCTTATCGGCAGGATGGCGGCTACCACAGCGAGTGACGCGCAGGCCTTTGACCTCCGCCAGCGGCAAATCCGGCACGTTGATATTCAGGATTTTTCCGGTGCGTAACGGTTCACGCTGCAGCGCACGCAGGATGCGGCAGGTAATGGCCGCTGCGGTTGCGTAGTGTTGGTGACCGTTCAGAGACACCGCCAGCGCGGGCAGCCCCAGGTGCCGGCCCTCCATTGCCGCCGCGACGGTGCCGGAATAGATGACATCATCGCCTAAATTCGGTCCGGCGTTAATGCCGGAGACGACGATATCCGGCGCCGGGCGCATCAATGCGTTGACGCCAAGATAAACGCAGTCGGTCGGCGTCCCCTGCAGCACCGCGATATCGCCGTTGGCCAGCGTCTGCGTGCGCAGCGGCGACTCCAGCGTCAGGGCGTTGGAAGAACCGCTGCGGTTACGATCCGGCGCCACGACCTGCACCTCGGCGAACTCCCGCAGCGCCGCCGCCAGCACCTGAATGCCCGGGGCGCTAACGCCGTCATCGTTACTCAGCAATATCCGCATCACTGTTATCCTGCTGCATGATTTCGCGAACTACGCTGGTGGCGAAGCTGCCTGCTGGCAGCCAGAAGCGCAGTTCCACGGTAACGTCATCCCACCAGTTCCACTGCAAATTTTGCGGCTGCAACAGCAGGGCCCGACGAGCGGGTTCGACACGCTCGCGCTTTAAAAGCGTAAGCAATTCCGGTTGTTCCGCCAAGCATTGTTGTTCAAAAGCCAAGGCTTTGCCGGCGGTGCCTGGCTCACCGTCGCCCGGCAACGCCGCGGTGACAACCAACTCGCCGGCATCCAGCCGTTGCTGCAACGTCTCCAGCTCATCGGCCTTGGCGACGAACCAGCTGCCGCGGCCGCTCAACTGCAGGGCATCCCCCTCCAGCACGGTGCGCTGCAGGCCGTCGGCCAGGCGCCGGCCGACTATCAGATTGAACAGCGCGCTGCGGCTGGCGGAAAGGTAGAAGCTGCGTTTGCTGCGCTCTTTGACGCGGATTTCGTCGTTTGCCCAGCGACGCGCCATCACCAGATTGTTGCCGCCGCGGCCGAAGCGCTGGCTGCCGAAATAGTTTGGCACGCCCTGCGCGGCGATGGCCTGCAGACGGTTTTCCACGTCCTGACGATCGGAAATGTGGCGCAGCACCAGCGTAAAGTGGTTGCCCTTCAGGTTGCCGATACGCATTTTGCGCAGGTGGCGGGCGAACGAGAGCACCTCGCAGCCTTCCAGCGCAAACTGTGAGAAATCCGGCGTGTCTTTGCCCGGCATATGCAGGCAGAACCACTGTTCGGTCACCGCGTGGCGATCCTTCAAGCCCGCATAGCTGACGGAACGGGCGTGAATACCGGCGAAGCGCGCCAGATAGTCGGCCACGAACTGGGTATTGCAGCCGTTTTTACGGATGTTCACCAGCACATGCTCGCCTTCGCCGTCCGGCGCAAAGCCCAGGTCTTCCACCACCACGAAGTCTTCCGGATTGGCTTTCAACACCCCGGTGCTCTGCGGCCGGCCATGCAGCCAGGTCAGTTTCGCCATATCCATGCGGTTATTCCTTGATCAGCAAGGCGACCGCTTCGCAGGCGATGCCCTCGCCGCGCCCGGTGAAGCCGAGCTGCTCGGTGGTCGTGGCCTTCACGTTGACGTCATCCATATGGCACTGCAGATCTTCCGCCAGGAAGACGCGCATCTGCGGGATGTGCGGCGCCATTTTCGGCGCCTGAGCGATAATCGTGATATCGAGGTTACCGAGGCGGTATCCTTTGGCACGGATACGTTTCCAGGCTTCGCGCAGCAGCTCGCGGCTGTCCGCGCCCTTGAAAGCCGGATCGGTATCGGGGAACAGCTTGCCGATATCGCCCAGCGCCGCAGCGCCCAGCAAGGCGTCGGTCGCGGCGTGCAGCGCAACGTCACCGTCCGAGTGGGCCAGCAAACCTTTGTCGTAAGGGATGCGAACGCCACCGATCACCAACGGGCCTTCGCCGCCGAATTTATGTACGTCAAAACCGTGACCGATACGCATGATGCGCTCCTTAATTGTCTAACTGAGTCAAATAGAACGCCGCCAGCGCCAAATCCTCCGGCCGCGTTACTTTAATGTTGTCCGCCCGGCCGGCGATCAGCTGCGGATGATAACCGCAATGCTCCAGCGCCGAGGCTTCGTCGGTGACGTTCGCACCTTCATCCAGCGCGCGCTGCAGGCACTGCTTGAGCAGCGGCAGCGGAAACAGCTGCGGCGTCAGCGCGTGCCACAGATCCTGCCGTTCGACGGTGTGGGCGATGGTTTCGCGGCCGGGTTCGGCGCGTTTCATGGTGTCACGCACCGGCGCGGCGAGAATGCCGCCGACCTTGCTGTGTGCGGTGATCGCCAGCAGGCGCTCGAGATCGTCGGCGTGCAGGCAGGGGCGTGCAGCGTCGTGCACCAGTACCCAGTCCGCATCGCCCGCCAGTTTAAGTCCGGCCATCACCGAATCGGCGCGCTGTTTGCCGCCCTGAGTGACGGTCACCCGCGGATCCTGGGCGATGGGCAGCCGTTCGAACTGGCGATCTCCCGGGCTAATCGCCACGATCACCCGTTCAATGCGCGGGTGGCGCAACAGGGCATGGATAGCGTGTTCGACGATGCTGTGCCGGCCGATGGTTAAATATTGCTTCGGGCATTCCGCCTGCATGCGGCTGCCGATACCGGCAGCGGGCAGGACGGCAATCACCGAGGGAAAGGTGCCTGCGGAGTGATTCATGCGTTATTTTTGTGCGTTATTTTGCGAGGAAGACGCCGCGTTGCGTCTGGATTGGTCAGGAACCAGACGATAGAAAGTCTCACCGGGCTTGATCATGCCCAGCTCATTACGCGCTCGCTCTTCGATCGCTTCCTGACCGCCGTTCAAATCATCGATTTCGGCAAACAGCTGATCGTTACGCGCTTTCAACTTGGCGTTACTGCCCTGTTGGACCGCAACGTCTTCATTGACTCGCACGTAATCGTGAATACCATTTTTGCCCAGCCACAGTGAATACTGTAACCAACCGAGCAATGCCAGCAATAGCAGCGTAAGTTTTCCCATCTCCGCCCCCTGAAAAACCGACCAATCATCCCACAACTTCTCGTTGGACTCCACACTGAGAGCGGCATTTCAGCGCCAAATTCAGAATACGGATGAAGGGTTCCCGAGTTTATCGCCTAATTCCGTGGTGAAAGCGGCAAAAAAAGCCCCTTTTGCCCGGCACGCGCGGCGCATTTTCCGCTGAGACACGCACTGCCCTTTCCCCATTATGCAGCAAGAACCACTGCATCGCCGCTTGCTGACCCATTTCTTACGCCAAAGCAACGTCAAAAGTGAATATTTAACACCATAGAAAGAATAATTATCATGCAGTGGTTGCACTTTCATTCATTGGAGCTTATTTTTATGCACTCATAGTGCATAAATAATTCCAATATATAACCATTCATTATCGGGGATCGCGATGTTAAAACGTTTAGTTCTGATCGGCGCCTGCCTAGCCGCCACCTTCTCCACCGCCGCGTTAGCGGCTGAAACGACCTACGTCGTCGGCTCCGGCGGCACCTATCGGCCGTTCGAGTTTGAAAACAGCCAAAAGCAGCTGGAAGGTTTCGACATCGACATCATCAAAGCGGTGGCCAAGGCCGAAGGCTTCCAAATCAAACTGATCAATACGCCGTGGGAGGGGATCTTCGCCACGTTGAATTCCGGCGATCGCGACATCATCATTTCCGGCATCACCATCACCGACAAGCGCAAGCAAATGGTTGATTTCTCAGCGCCTTACTTCCCGGCCGAGCAGGCTATCGTGGTGCCGCAAGACTCGACGGTGGACTCCATCGCCGCGCTCAAGGCGCTGAAGGTCGGCGTGGTGAACTCCAGCACCGGCGACATCGTGGTGTCCGACGTGCTGGGTAAAAACAGCACCGCTATCAAGCGCTTCGACAATACCCCGCTGATGCTGCAAGAGCTGTATGAAGACGGCATCGGCGCGGCGGTCGGCGACGTCGGCGTGGCCAAGTTCTATATCAAAACCCACCCTGAGAAAGCCTTCAAGTTGGTGCCCGACGCCAAGTTTGAGCGCCAGTATTTCGGCATCGCCGTCGCCAAAGGCAACGATGAGCTACGCAACAAAATCAACGCCGGCCTGAAGAAAATCGTCGCCGACGGCACCTACGCCAAGATCTACCAAACCTGGTTCGACAGCAACGTACCGACGCTGCCGGCGGAATAATGCCCTGCCGCCGGCGCCCGCATGGGCGTCGGCGCGCCACCGTTTCAGCCTACCAAGAAGGAACACCCTTTGAACTTCCGCTGGGAGATCATCCAGGAATACGCGCCGCTGTTTATGGAAGGCGCCTGGATGACCATCAAATGCACCATTATCTGCGTGCTGCTGGGCACCACCTGGGGCTTGATCCTCGGGCTGGGCCGCTTGGCGCAGGCGCCGCACGGCATCTGGAAACCCATCCTGCATTACGGCGTTCAGTGGCCGGTACGCATCTACATCAGCGCCTTTCGCGGCACGCCGCTGTTCGTGCAGATCATGGTGGTGCACTTTGCATTGGTGCCGCTGTTCATCAATCCGCGCGACGGCCTGTTGGTCACCAGCGGCCTGATGAGCGTCGATTTCGCCCGTGCTCTGCGCGCCGACTACGGTGCCTTTCTTTCCTGCGTGGTGGCGATCACGCTCAACGCCGGCGCCTATGTGTCGGAGATCTTCCGCGCCGGGATCCAATCGATCGATCGCGGTCAGATGGAGGCTTCGCGTTCGCTGGGCATGAGCTACGGCAAGACCATGCGACAGGTTATCTTGCCGCAGGCCTTCCGCCGCATGCTGCCGCCGCTGGGCAACAACGCCATCGCGATCGTCAAGGATTCGTCGCTGGCCTCCGCCATCGGCCTGGCGGATCTGGCCTATGCCGCCCGTACCGTCTCCGGCGCCTACGCCACTTACTGGGAGCCCTATCTGACTATTTCGCTGGTCTATTGGGTCATCACCTTCCTGCTCTCGCTGCTGGTGCAACACATGGAAAAGAGGTTCGGTAAAAGTGATTCGCGTACATAACCTGCAAAAACAGTTCGGCGAAAGCCACGTGCTGCGCGGCATTTCCTGTCAGATCGCCGCCAATGAAGTGGTGTGCGTCATCGGCCCTTCCGGCTCAGGGAAGAGCACCTTCCTGCGCTGCATCAACGCGCTGGAAACGCTCTCCGGCGGCGAGATCGAGGTGAATGGCTTCGCCGTCCACGATCAGAAAACCGACCTGAACAAAATGCGTGAAAGCGTGGGCATGGTATTTCAGCGCTTCAACCTGTTCCCGCACATGACGGTGTTGGAAAACATCATCATGGCACCGGTAAGCGTGAAGAAACTGCCGCGCGCCGAAGCCATTACGCAAGCTGAACAGCTGCTGCGCAAGGTCGGCCTGCTCGACAAGATTGACGCCTACCCCAACAGCCTGTCCGGCGGCCAGCAGCAGCGGGTGGCGATCGCCCGCGCGCTGGCGATGGAGCCGAAGATCATGCTGTTCGACGAACCGACCTCCGCGCTCGATCCGGAGCTGGTGGGCGAAGTATTGGCAGTGATGAAATCGCTGGCCCACGAGGGCATGACCATGGTGGTCGTCACGCATGAGATGGGCTTTGCCCGCGAGGTGGCCGACCGGGTGCTGTTTATCGATCAGGGGATCATTCAGGAGGAAGGCGCACCGCAGCAGATCTTCAGCCATCCGACTAATCCGCGCACTCAGGCATTTCTAAGCAAAGTTTTGTAACCTTCGGCACCGCTTTGCAATCCTTCGGGCGCCGGCATCGGCGCCCGCTCCCTCACCACCCGGTCAGGAAGCTGAACACCAGCCAAAACAGGCACAGCACAATGGTGCCGGTCAACAGCAGCGTCAAGATCAGACGACCGCGCAGCAGCATGCTGAGGGTGATGCCGATCAACACCGACAGCGGCATCAGCGCCAGGAAGAATGGCCAAGTATAAAGCAGGAAAAACAGCGTGTTGGAACCGTAAACCAGAAACGGCAACGCGAACGCCAGCCAGTAGAAAACAAAGCCGCTGACGCCGCCCAGGAAAGAATAAGAAGGCTCCTCTCTCTCCTGTTTTGATTGCTTGGCGTCGATCAAGATAGGCGTGACATTTTGCATAGTGATCCCTGGTTATTCGGCTCGCTCTGCGGCGGCTTAGAGTAAAAAGCGCATGGCGAAAAACGCCACACGCTTTTTTTGAATTCAGGGTTTGATAATAGCCTGACCACGCAACACGTCTAACAATTGCGCAATCAAATTTGTTACCAATTGTTGGCCATCAAGGTGGATTTCCGGCTGCTGCGGCGCCTCGTAAACCGCGTCGATACCGGTGAAATTGCGCAGCTCGCCGGCGCGCGCTTTCTTATACAATCCCTTCGGATCGCGCGCCTCGCAGATCGCCAACGGCGTATCGACAAACACCTCGATAAAGCGATCGTCACCGAGCATCTCGCGCACCATCTGCCGTTCGGCGCGGTGCGGCGAAATGAACGCGGTCAGCACCACCAGCCCAGCGTCCACCATCAGCTTGGCCACTTCCCCCACCCGGCGAATGTTCTCGCGCCGATCCTCGTCGGAGAAGCCGAGATCGCGGCACAGGCCATGGCGCACGTTATCGCCGTCCAGCAGGTAGGTGCTGACGCCGAGCCCATGCAGCGCCTGCTCCAGCGCGCCGGCGACGGTGGATTTGCCCGAGCCGGACAGCCCGGTAAACCACAGCACCGCGCCGCGATGGCCGTTGCGCGCTTCGCGATCCGCGCGCGTCACCGCGTGCGGATGCCAAACCACGTTCTCGTCGTCCGGCCCGGTCGCCCTCAGTTCAACGGCCACCTTATCGGCCACCGAGCAGATCGCGCGCGCCCCAGTGCGGGAAGTGCTTGCGCACCAGCGCATTCAGCTCCAGCTCGAAGGCGCTGAATTCGCCGCGCGCCGCCGATGCGGCCTGCAGCGTTTCACGCACCAGACCGGCGCCAACCGTGACGTTGCTCATGCGATCGATAAAGATCAGCCCGCCGGTGTCGTGATTGCTCTGATAGCTGTCCAGCATCAGCGGCTCGTCGAAGGTCAGTTCCACCAATCCGATGCCGTTGAGCGGCAACGTGTCGGCCGGATGCTGCGCCAGCGTATTGATCTCCACCTGATGACGGATGCTCTCCACGCGTGCGCGGGTCTTTTTACCGGCGATCTTGATGTCGTAGCTCTGGCCCGGCACCAGCGGCTGCTCGGCCATCCATACCACGTCCACCAGCGCGCTCTGCGCCGCCTGCAGACTTTCGCCGGCGTCGACCAGCAGATCGCCCCGGCTGATGTCCACTTCATCCTTCAGCACCAGCGTAATCGCCTCACCCGGCACCGCTTCTTGCAGATCGCCGTCGAAGGTCACGATGCGCGCCACGCTGGACTCCACACCGGAAGGCAGCACTTTGACCCGTTGCCCCACCCGCACCACGCCGGCGGACAGCGTGCCGGCATAGCCGCGAAAATCGAGATTCGGGCGGTTGACGTACTGCACCGGGAAGCGCAGCGGCTGGTTTTCTCGCTCGCTGATCACGTCAACGCTCTCCAGCACTTCCAGCAGCGTCGGGCCGCTGTACCACGGCATATGGGCGCTTTCGCTCGCCACGTTGTCGCCGTCCAGCGCCGACAGCGGCACGAACTTGATGTCCAGATCGCCTGGCAGCTGCTGGGCGAAGGTCAGGTAATCCTGTTTGAACTGCTCGAACACCGTTTCCTGATAGTCCACCAGATCCATCTTGTTCACCGCGACCACCAGATGGCGAATGCCCAGCAGGGTCGCGATAAAGCTGTGGCGGCGAGTCTGATCCAGCACCCCTTTGCGCGCGTCGATCAACAGGATCGCCAGATCGCAGGTCGAGGCGCCGGTGGCCATGTTGCGGGTGTACTGCTCATGCCCCGGGGTATCGGCGATGATAAACTTGCGTTTTTCGGTCGAGAAGTAGCGATAGGCCACGTCGATGGTGATGCCTTGTTCGCGCTCGGCCTGCAGGCCGTCCACCAGCAGCGCCAGATCGAGCTTCTCGCCCTGGGTGCCGATGCGTTTGCTGTCGCTGTGCAGCGTCGACAGCTGATCCTCGTAGATCTGGCGGGTATCGTGCAGCAGGCGGCCGATCAGGGTGCTTTTGCCGTCGTCGACGCTGCCGCAGGTCAGAAAGCGCAGCAGGCTCTTGTGCTGCTGCGCGTGCAGATAGGACTCGACGCCGCCCTGGTCAGCGATTTGTTGTGCAATTGCGTTGTTCATCCGGCGGCTCCTTAGAAATACCCTTGACGCTTTTTCAGCTCCATCGAGCCGGACTGATCGCGATCGATCATCCGCCCCTGGCGTTCACTGGTGGTGGAGACCAGCATTTCTTCGATGATCTCCGGCAGGGTTTGCGCCTGCGAGTCCACCGCGCCGGTCAGCGGCCAGCACCCCAGGGTGCGGAAACGCACCATGCGCTGGCTGATCACTTCGCCCGGCTGCAGATCGATGCGATCGTCGTCCACCATCATCAGCATGCCGTCGCGCTCCACCACCGGGCGTGGTTTCGCCAGGTACAGCGGCACGATGTCGATCTTTTCCAGGAAGATGTACTGCCAGATATCCAGCTCGGTCCAGTTCGACAGCGGGAAGACGCGGATGCTCTCCCCTTTGTTGATCTGGCCGTTGTAGTTGTGCCACAGCTCCGGCCGCTGGTTTTTCGGATCCCAGCGGTGGAAGCGATCGCGGAACGAATAGATGCGCTCTTTGGCGCGCGATTTCTCCTCGTCGCGCCGCGCACCGCCGAAGGCGGCGTCGAAACCGTACTTGTTCAGCGCCTGCTTCAGGCCCTCGGTCTTCATGATGTCGGTATGCTTGGCGCTGCCGTGCACGAACGGGTTAATGCCCATCGCCACCCCTTCCGGGTTTTTATGCACCAGCAGCTCGAAGCCGTACTCCTTCGCGGTGCGATCGCGGAATTCGTACATTTCGCGGAATTTCCAGCCGGTATCGACGTGCAGCAGCGGGAACGGCAGCGTGCCGGGGAAGAACGCCTTGCGCGCCAGATGCAGCATCACGGAAGAGTCTTTGCCGATGGAATACAGCATCACCGGGTTGGCGAATTCAGCGGCGACTTCACGGATGATATGGATACTCTCCGCCTCCAATTGCCGCAAATGAGTGAGTCGTTTTTCGTCCATAACAGGTCCTTAAAAGCCTTGCCTATGCCAAATTCACGACGGCCGGGCGCGCTGCCCCTTCCGTCTGCGATTGATGCCCGAACCAGGCGATTTGATGGTGCAGTTCCACCACTTCGCCGATCACCAACAGCGCCGGCAGCGGCGCCTGTTGGGCCAGGTGTTCCAGTTGTTCCAGCGTGCCGATCTGCACCTGCTGATCGGCGCGCGTGCCGCGGCTGATCACCGCCACCGGCGTCGCGGCAGCACGACCGTGGGCGATCAGCCGCTGGCTAATGTCCGCCGCCTTCATCGTGCCCATGTAGATAGCCAACGTCTGCCGCGCCCGAGCCAGATCGGCCCAGTCCAGGCCATCGCCGTCGGGGCGGCAGTGGCCGGTGATAAAGGTCACGCTCTGCGCGTGGTCGCGGTGCGTCAGCGGAATGCCGGCGTAGGCGGTCGCCCCCGCGGCGGCCGTGACGCCCGGCACCACCTGGAAAGGAATGCCGGCGGCGGCGGCCACCTGCAGCTCTTCGCCGCCGCGGCCAAAGATGAACGGATCGCCACCCTTGAGGCGCACCACGCGTTTGCCCTGCTGCGCCAGTTCCACCAGCAGCCGATTGGTCTCCTCCTGGATCACCGAGTGCGCGCCGGCGCGCTTGCCCACGCAGATGCGTTCGGCGTCACGGCGCACCAGATCGAGGATTTCGCCGCTGACCAGATGGTCATACAGCACCACGTCCGCCTGCTGCATCACCTGCAGCCCGCGCAGGGTCAACAGCCCCACGTCGCCCGGCCCGGCGCCCACCAACGCTATCTCGCCCTGGGCGCCCTCATCGCCTGCGGCGAAGCGGTGTAAATCCTGCTCCAGCTGGCGTTCCGCCTGCGCCGTCTGGCCGTTGGCCACCAGCGTGGCGAAACGGCCACCGAAGGTTTTTTCCCAGAAACGGCGGCGTTCGCCGATCGAAGCCAACCGCTGTTTGACCTGGCCGCGCCAGCGGCCCGCCACCTGCGCCATCTGCCCCAAACTGGCGGGTAGCAACGCCTCCAGCTTTTCGCGCAGCAACCGCGCCAGCACCGGCGCCTGGCCGCTGGACGATACGGCCACCACCAGCGGCGAGCGATCGATGATCGACGGGAAGATGAACGAACAACGCGGCTGATCGTCCACCACGTTGGCCAGCACCCGGCGTTTATCCGCCTCGGCGAACACCGCGGCGTTCAGCGCGTTGTCGTCCGTGGCGGCGATCGCCAGAAACACGTCGTCCAGCTGCTGCGGATCAAAGCTTTTCCCCAGCCAGAGCACCTGCCCTTGCTGACGTTGTTGTTCCAGTTCCGGTGAGAGCGACTGCGCAACTATCCGTATTTCAGCCCCGGCGCGCTGAAGCAGATCGACTTTGCGCGCCGCCACGTCACCACCGCCAACGACCAGTACCGGACGTTGTTTCAGGTCGGCGAATATTGGTAGATAGTCCACAACAGCCTTTTCATATAACAGAAAGATAGTGTGACTATACGGGCTGAGATTTAGCCTCTGAAATGACGAAAAGGAATGATTAGTTCCTTTATGGAATATAGGCCGCAACGCCGAAGGCAAACGGTGATACTCACGACAGCAGTTTGCGCGTTGGCGCGAAAATTAAGAGACAGGGAAATTGTGTAATGCCGCCCGGCGTCTCATACTGGGTGCCGAAGAAAAATGATCGGCAGCGCCGATAGCAAAGAAGGATTTTTCGGTATGTTTTCCCGTTTTTACCTGAAGACCAGCCTGCTGGCCCTCGCACTCGGCGGCGTCTTCAGCGTGTGTGCCGCACAGCCCGTAAAAGACGCGCCAATGGGCCGTTTCGCCGCCGAACAGACCCGCCACATCGCCACTTACTTCCCCGGCCGCATGGCGGGCAGCCCGGCCGAATTGCTCACCGCCGACTACCTGAAGCAGCAATTCAGCAAGATGGGTTACCAAAGCGATATTCGCAGCGTCAATACGCGCTATCTCTACACCAGCAAAGATGGCAAGAAGAACTGGAACAACGTCACCGCCAGCTCGGTGATCGCCGCCCGCAACGGCGACAGCCCGAAACAAATCGTGGTCGTCGCCCACTTCGACACCTATACGCCGCAGAGCGACGAGGATCTGGATAACAACCTCGGTGGCTTGACGCTGCAGGGCGTCGACGACAACGCCTCCGGCATCGGCGTAATGCTGGAACTGGCGGAACGCCTGAAGAACATCCCCACCGCCTACGGCCTGCGCTTCGTCGCCACCAGCGCCGAAGAGCTCGGTTCGCTGGGGGCGCAGAACTACCTGCAGCGAATGAGTGCGGAAGAGAAAAGCAACACCGTGCTGGTGATCAATCTCGACAGCCTGATCACTGGCGATCGGCTGTACCTCAACGCCGGGCGCAACACGCCGCCGCAGATGGCGAAGCGCTCCCGCGATCGCGCGCTGGATATCGCCCATCGCTACGGCATCGCCGCCGCCACCAATCCAGGCAGTGCACAGCATCCGCAGGGCACCGGCTGCTGCTCCGATCAAGAGGTGTTCGATGCCGCAGGCATCCCGGTATTGTCGGTAGAGGCCACCAACTGGTCGTTGGGGGAGAAGGACGGCTATCAGCAGCGCGCCGTCAGCCCGCACTTCCCGCAGGGCATCACCTGGCACCGCCCGCAATACGACAACCTGCAGTATCTGGATCGCTATCTGCCGGGGCGGATCGACAAACGCAGCCGCGACAGCGTGCAGATCCTGCTGCCGCTGATCAAAGAGTTGGCGCAGGCGCACCCGCCGAAAGCACAAAAGAAAAAGTAGCCTACAAAAAAACAGGGCCCAGCATTGCTGAGCCCTGTCGGGTGATTCGCCTCTTTTAGCCTTCGTGCAGACCGCACTCGCGCTTCAGGCCGAAGAAACGCGTCTCTTCCTCACTCATGCCCGGCTCCCATTTCTGGGTGGTGTGGGTATCGCCTACCGACAGGTAGCCCTGTTCCCACAGCGGGTGATAACTCAGCCCGTGTTCGGTCAGATACTGGTAAATCTTGCGGTTGTCCCAGTCGATGATCGGCAGGATCTTGAACACCCCACGCTGCACCGCCAGCACCGGCAGATTGGCGCGGCTACCGGACTGCTCGCGCCGCAGACCGGCGAACCAGCTCTGCGCCCCCAGCGTCTCCAGCGCGCGGTTCATCGGCTCAACCTTGTTGATCTGGTTGTACTTTTCAATCCCTTCCACGCCCTGTTCCCACAGCTTGCCATAGCGCGCCTCTTGCCAGGCGGGAGACTGTTCGGCGCGGAACACCTGCAGATTCAGCTTCAGCTGGTCGGTCAGTTGATCGATAAAGCGATAGGTTTCCGGGAACAGGTAACCGGTGTCGGTCAGGATCACCGGGATATCCGGCCGGATGCGCGTCACCAGGTGCAGACATACCGCCGCCTGAATGCCGAAACTGGACGAGAGTACGAACTCGCCGGGCAGATGCTCCAGCGCCCATGCAACGCGCTGTTCGGCGCTGAGGGTCTCCAGTTGGCCGTTGACTACCGCCAATGCCAGCGCCTGCCCGGATTTGGGCAACGCGTTCAGCGCCGCCAGATCGAATTCAGCCATGTTGTCTCTCCTGATGCTTGAAATTACCTGCGCGGCCCCTCTGCCCAGAGGCCGCCCGGCCTCACTCCCAGAAATCTCGCGCCGGATCCAGCACCGGTTTGACGATGCCCGCACGCACGGTGAAGTCGCCGAAGCCTTCGCCGCCGTTGCGCTCCTCCGCCCAGCGCCCCACCAACAGGTCGATCTCGTTCAGGATCTCGTCTTCGTTGATGTTCTCGCGGTACATGCGCGGAATGCGCGTGCCTTCGCGGTTGCCGCCCAAATGCAGGTTATAACGGCCGACCGCCTTGCCCACCAGCCCCAGCTCCGCCAGCAGCGCGCGGCCGCAGCCGTTCGGGCAGCCGGTAATGCGCAGCACGATATGCTCGTCGCCCACCCCGTGCCGATGCATGATCCCCTCCACCTTGGTGACGAACTGCGGCAGGAAGCGCTCGGCCTCCGCCATCGCCAGCGGGCAGGTCGGGAACGACACGCAGGCCATAGAATTCTTGCGTTGCTCGCTGATCTCGTCGTCGATCAGGCCATGATCGCTCGCTAGGGCTTCGATCTTCGCCTTCTCGCTTTCCGGCACGCCGGCGATGATCACGTTTTGGTTCGCCGTCAGACGGAAGTCACCTTTATGGATCTTGGCGATCTCCGCCATGCCGGTCTTCAGCGGGCGCCCCGGATAGTCCAGCAGGCGGCCGTTCTCGATAAACAGCGTCAGGTGCCATTGATCGTCGATGCCCTTCACCCAACCGATGCGATCGCCGCGGCCGGTGAATTCATACGGCCGGATCGGCGCGAAAGTAATGCCGGCGCGCTTTTCCACTTCGGCGCGGAAAACATCTACCCCGACGCGCTCCAGCGTGTATTTGGTCTTGGCGTTCTTGCGATCGGTGCGGTTGCCCCAGTCGCGCTGCGTGGTCACCACCGCTTCCGCTACCGCCAGCGTATGTTCGAGCGGAATGTAGCCGAACTCGCTGGCCTGGCGCGCGTAGGTTTTCTTGTTGCCGTGTTCGATGGACAGCCCGCCGCCCACCAGCAGGTTGAAGCCTACCAGCTTGCCGTTTTCGGCGATCGCCACAAAGTTCATGTCGTTGGCGTGCAGATCGACGTCGTTCTGTGGCGGGATCACCACCGTGGTTTTAAATTTGCGCGGCAGGTAGGTCGGCCCCAGAATCGGTTCTTCGTCGGTGGTGGCCACCTTTTCCTGATCCAGCCACACCTCGGCGTAGGCGCGGGTGCGCGGCAGCAGGTGTTCGGAGATCTTCTTCGCCCACTCGTAGGCTTCCTGATGCAGCTCGGACTCCACCGGGTTGGAGGTGCACAGCACGTTGCGGTTCACGTCGTTGGCGGTCGCCAGCGCGTCCAGCCCCAGGCGGTTCAGCAGCTGGTGCACCGGTTTGACGTTGCCTTTCAGGATGCCGTGAAACTGGAACGTCTGGCGGTTGGTGATGCGAATGCTGCCGTACAGCGTGCTCTCCTGCGCGAACTTGTCGATGCCCAGCCACTGCTGCGGGCTGATGATGCCGCCCGGCAGGCGACAGCGCAGCATCATGGCGTGGCGCGGCTCCAGCTTCTGCTCGGCGCGTTCGGCACGAATGTCACGGTCATCCTGCTGGTACATGCCGTGAAAACGGATCAGCAGGAAGTTGTCGCCGTTGAAGCCGCCGGTCAGGCCGTCGTTCAAATCTTCGGCGATGGTGCCACGCAGGAAGTTGCTTTCCTTCTTCATGCGCTCCGCATCGGCCAGTTTGCCTTCGACTACCAAAGGCCCGGGGTGTTTATCACTCATCAGTAAACATCTCGCTGATAACGGCGCTCAAGGCGCAGCTCACTTAAAAATTCATCCGCCTGCTCGGTATCCATGCCACCGTGCTCGGCCACCAGTTCCAGTAATGTGTTTTCCACGTCTTTCGCCATGCGATTGGCATCGCCGCAGACGTAAATGTGCGCGCCTTCCTGAATCCAGCGCCACACTTCTGCGCCCTGTTCGCGCAGTTTGTCTTGTACGTATATTTTATGTTGCTGGTCGCGGGACCAGGCCAGATCGATGCGGGTCAGCAGGCCGTCTTTCACGTAGCGCTGCCATTCGACCTGGTACAGGAAATCTTCGGTAAAGTGCGGGTTGCCGAAGAACAGCCAGTTCTTGCCGCCGGCGCCGTCGGCGTCGCGCTGCTGCATAAAGGCGCGGAACGGCGCGATGCCGGTGCCCGGGCCAATCATGATCACCGGCGCCTCCGGATTGGCCGGCAGGCGGAAGTTGTCGTTGTGCTCGATAAACACCCGCACGTCACCGTCTTCCTCCAGGCGATCCGCCAGGAAGCCGGAGGCGCCGCCGCTGCGGGCGCGCCCGTCGATGTCGTAACGCACCACGCCCACGGTGATGTGCACTTCGCTTTCGTTCTCCGCCTGCGAAGAGGCGATGGAGTACAGGCGCGGCGTCAGCGGACGCAGCAGCCCGACCAGCTGTTCGGCGCTCAGATCCGCCGGCGCCTGGCGCACCATGTCGACGATCGGCGTGTTGTGCGCATACTGCTGTAGCGCAGCCTTATCCGCCAACAGACCGATCAGCGTTTCGTCGCGCGACAGCGCGGCGTATTTATCGACGATCGGCGTGGTGTTCTGCGTCAGTTCGAAATGGCTGCGCAGCGCCTGCGCCAGCGGCAGGGTCTTCCCTTCCACCTCGACCGGCTCGTCGCCTTTCAGCCACAACAGCTGCACCAGTTCGTCCACCAGCGCCGGATCGTTGTCGAACCATACGCCGAGCGCATCGCCCGGCTGATAGCGCAGGCCGGAGTCGCCCAGATCGATCTCGATATGGCGCACGTCTTTATCCGACGCGCGGCCGGTAATTTTCTGCTTGACCGCCAGTTGGGCGGTGAGCGGTTGTTCCTTGCTGTACGGACTGCTGTCGATCAGGTCAACCGCGCCGCTGGCCAACACGCCCGGCGCAGCGCTTTCCGCCGGCGCGCGCGCCTTCAGCACCGACACCACCTGTTTGCGCCAGGCGGCGGCCAGCTCCTGGTACTCCACGTCGGCATCTACGCGCTCCACCAGGCGCTCGGCACCCAGCTCGGCCAGCTTGCCGTCGAAATCTTTACCTGACTGGCAGAAATTCTCATAAGAGGTGTCGCCTAACCCGAACACCGCAAACGCGGTGTCATTGAGCTTCGGCGCCTTCTTCGAGAACAGGAATTTATGCAGCGCCACCGCTTCTTCCGCCGGTTCGCCTTCCCCTTGTGTGGAGGCGACGATCACCAACAGGCGCTCTTGCGCTATCTGTTTGAACTTGTAGTCGCCGGCGCTGACCAACGTGGCGCTCAGATTGGCGGCCAACAGATCGTCGCGCAACTGCTCCGCCAGGCGGCGCGCATTGCCGGTCTGCGAAGCGGAAATGATGGTGATGGCGGCCGCAGCCGCAGGGGCGGCAGGCGCAATGGCCACGGCTCCGGGCTGTTGATTGACCATGCCCCAAAAATAACCGGACAGCCACGCCAGCTGCGTCGGCGAATAGTCGCCGATCGTCGCCTGTAAGCGCGCCAGCTGTTCGGGCGTCAGCGGGAGCAAAGATGTTGGAGGAGCCTGAGTCGTCATTGCTGTACTTATTTCCTATACTTAGCGCCTTTCCTGCCAGGCGCGCGCCAGTGCCAGTCGCTGTCTCTTCGCTGCGTCGGGTGTGCGGAAAAGATCAGGAGAGTTTGTAAGGTTACCGAGCAGAATAGCAACGATTAAATAAGGGATAGCAATAAATCATAACCAAAATGACTAAGCTGTTTTTCTGGTAAGGGATAACGCTTAAACCGTTAAACAAAGTTTTTTATCCAGATGAAAATAAAGCACTTTTTTTCATCATTTTTTCACCGTTCAACATTTCGGCTCATAACCCCAGCCGATAGGTGCCGCAGACACCAAACAAAAAAAGTGTTAACCGGGTGCGTTTGCCGTGGCGGTAGACCATAACGGTATAAATGGCAAGCAGGCGCGCTTTCCGGTACTATGCGGCGGTTTTTGAGTCAATGAGGCCGTAATAATGGCAACCACGCTGTTTAAAGATTTTCAGTTTGAAGCCGCACACCGTTTGCCGCATGTACCGGAGGGCCACAAATGCGGCCGTCTGCATGGGCATTCGTTTATGGTGCGTCTGGAAGTGACCGGTGACGTGGATCCCCACACCGGTTGGGTGATGGATTTCGCCGAGCTCAAGGCTGTGTTTTCCCCGATCTGGGAGCGGCTGGATCACCATTATCTGAACGATATTCCAGGATTGGAAAATCCCACCAGCGAAGTGCTCGCCGCCTGGATTTGGCAGCAGCTCAAGCCTCAGTTACCGGAACTGACTGCGGTGATGGTGAAAGAGACCTGTACGGCGGGATGCGTATATAAAGGTTGATGCCGTGAGGGTATGTGCAGATACCCTCACACTACCTCGCCTTGCAGATCCAGGCGCCGCGCCACCCAGGGCCTTTCCGACAGGCTCAGCACCATTCCCCCGCGATAGACAAACGTTTTGCTCTCGCCATCCTCAATGAACGCCGTCTCGTTTTCCATCGCCCGATAGCCGGCGCCGGTATAGTACTTTTCGCTTACCGCAAACAGTATGGAATACGCGATCCCTTTACTGCGCAAATAGTCATGCGCCTTCACCAGCATGTTTGCGGCCACGCCGCGGCGCCGATGCGTGTGTGCCACGGCCACCAGCCCGATGATGCCGATCACCTCGGTCTCACCGTCAATCAACACCGGCCGCTTATGCACCGCCAATTGGCCGACGATCACCTCGCCTTCCGCGGCGGTCACCAGGCAAACCGGCACCTGCCGCCGATAAAATCCGTCGGTTATCTCGGGGAAAGCGTCGGACAACAGCGAGCGAATCGACCGCAATTCCGCTTCCGTCACCGCCTCGAATGCACGCGATACAATTTTCACCGTAACTCCCGTCCCGTTCGAAGGCCTGCGGCCAATAAAAAACTCAGGCGATATTCAGATATTTGTGGGTCTGCATCGACAGCCGCCAATTGCGCGCAATGCAGGTTTCGATGCACAGGCGGGTCGCCTCTTCTTTCTGGCTGATCGGTTGCAGCGCGATAATCCGCGCCTTGTCATCCTGCAACGTCGCCAGCAGCGCATCCAGCGCCTCGATGTCGCGCTCGCGCGCCACCGGATGCTTCACCTCGTCAGCGCGCCGCAGCGCCTGATCCAGCACCTTCATGCCGCCGCGCATATTCACCTTGGGCGAAACCGTCACCCAGGTGTTGGCGGAGCAGCGAATTTCGTGGGTGCCGCTGGTCTCAATCTGGCAACGGTAGCCGTGCTGTTCGAACAGCTCGGTCAGCGGCGCCAGATCGTAAATGCAGGGTTCGCCGCCGGTGATCACCACATGACGCGCGGTGTAGCCTTGTTGGCGCATCACCGCCAACAGCTGCTCGGCGCTGGCATTGCCCCAGGCGTCGCTCTCTTCTGTTTTGACCAGGATCCGTTGCAGGTCGACTTCCCGATGGGCTTCCTTTTCCCAGGTATGTTTGGTATCGCACCAACTGCACCCTACCGGGCAGCCCTGCAGGCGGATGAAAATGGCCGGCACGCCGGTGAAAAAGCCTTCGCCCTGCAAGGTTTGGAACATCTCGTTGATCGGGTACTGCATCGGTTTCTCAATCTGGAAAAGTAAAAAGCGATTATCGCAGATTCCGGCCCGGCGACCAAACGGCCAAAATTGTATTAAATTTTATCCTCCGCGCCGCCATCAGCATATCTCACCGCCAATGGCGTTCATTTAATTTGTTAACCGGTCTTTGGCCTTTCATCGGCGGTGCAACCTGCTCCACAGAAAACAACACGCAGTTAACAAATAAGATAATTATATTTGACATAAAGCGCTGACGCGCAGATGTATATACAAGCAAACACAAGCCGAGCGCCAGTTTCGGCCACGTTCCATCACGACTACATCTGCGTTTAGAGGGTGCCATGACTCATTCCACCAGCGAGTTAAACATTCAACAGGCCATCGACGACAGCAAGTTTTCGCTGTTTCACTGGACCCTGATCATTCTCGGATTCCTGATCCTCGCCATCGACGGTTTCGATACCGCCGCCATGGGCTATATCGCCCCCTCGGTCGCCAAAGACTGGGGCATCGTCAAACAGGATCTGGGGCCGGTGCTGAGCGCCGCGCTGCTGGGGCTGTCGCTCGGCGCGCTGATCGCCGGGCCGATCTCCGACCGCATCGGCCGCAAGCGCGTGCTGGTGTTTTCCTGCCTGTTCTTCGGCCTGTCGAGTTTGGCCACCGCCTACGCCGGTTCGCTCAACAGCCTGACGCTGTGGCGCTTCCTCACCGGCCTCGGGCTGGGGGCGGCGATGCCCAACGCCATTACCTTGATCTCCGAATACGCGCCGCAGCGCTGCCGTTCGCTGGCGATCAACACCATGTACTGCGGCTTTCCGCTGGGCGCGGCCGGCGGCGGCGCCATTTCATCGTGGCTGATCCCGAGCTACGGCTGGCACAGTGTGCTGCTGCTCGGCGCCATTGCGCCGCTGGTATTGACGGTTCTGCTGATCCTGCTGCTGCCGGAGTCGGTTAAATATATGGTTAACCGCGGCCAGGATGCGGCGAAGATCAAGTGCATCGCGCAGCGCTTCGTTAGCCGGAGCCTCGACGGCGTGACGCGTTTTTATCTGTACGAAGAGAAGCTGGCGCAGACCAAGACCAGCGTCGGCCTGCTGTTCAGCCGCCCTTACCTGCTCGGCACGCTGATGCTGTGGCTGACCTACTTTATGGGGCTGGTGATCTACTACGTGTTGCTGAGCTGGATGCCAATCCTGATGCAGGGATTGGGCTATCAGTTGGAGCAATCGGCGATGCTCACCTCGCTGTTCACCTTCGGCGGCACGCTGGGCATCCTGGTGGCCGGCTGGTTGATGGACCGCTGGAATGCGCACAAAGTGGTCTCGAGCGGCTTTGTCGTCACCGCCCTGCTGATCGTGGCGATGGCCACCGAGGATAAACAGATCGTGCTGCTAGGCGCCTTCATCTTCCTGATGGGCGTCACCATGAACGGCGCGCAGTCCGGGCTGCAAACGCTGGCGGCGACATTCTACCCGACCCACAGCCGCGCCACCGGCATCGCCTGGATGCAGGGCATCGGCCGCTTCGGCGGCGTCGCCGGCACCATGATGGGCGCCCAACTGCTGGCCATGCAGTGGGAAGTGCAGAGCATCCTGATGTTCCTGTGCGTGCCGGCGCTGATCGCCGCCATCGCCACGGTGTGCAAGATGAGCCGCAAACCGACGCTGCAGCCGGCCGCCTGACCCTTGCAAGCCCGCCCACGGCGGGCTTTCTTCCTGCGGTGATAGGGCTTTTTTATTCTCCGCCGTCAACTGTAATCAGACTGTAAAAATATTGTGACTAGCCGCCCAAAAATGAGTCAATTTTAATTCATTTTTGCCGAACAGCTCACTTTTCTCCGGCTTTCCGTACCTGAGACCGGCGATAAAAAATCGCATATCAACCTGATATAAAAAGAAAATAACTTTTTCTTATGCCACTTTTCAGCGGCAACTGGTCAGTGTTGCATATGCTTGTACATACAAGTATATGTTAATAAGCCCTATGCATTGTTATGCCGTGGTACTCATCCCCACCGCGGCATGGAATCTGCACCGATACTGTTTGAGGAAACTGCTGTGACTACAAATAACAAAGTTCGCAATGTCGATGTACGCGCGCCACGCGGCACACAATTAAACGCAAAAAGCTGGCTGACCGAAGCGCCGTTACGCATGCTGATGAACAACCTCGATCCTGAAGTTGCGGAGAACCCACACGAGCTGGTGGTGTACGGCGGCATCGGCCGCGCCGCGCGCGACTGGGATTGCTACGACAAGATCGTCGAAACCCTGAAAACGCTGGAAGAAGACGAAACCCTGCTGGTGCAGTCCGGCAAACCGGTCGGCGTCTTCAAAACCCACAGCAACGCGCCGCGCGTGCTGATCGCCAACTCCAACCTGGTGCCGCACTGGGCAACCTGGGAACACTTCAACGAGCTGGACGCCAAAGGCCTGGCGATGTACGGCCAGATGACCGCCGGCAGCTGGATCTACATCGGCAGCCAGGGCATCGTTCAAGGCACCTATGAAACCTTCGTTGAAGCGGGCCGCCAGCACTACGACGGCAGCCTGCAGGGGCGCTGGGTGCTGACCGCCGGTCTGGGCGGCATGGGCGGCGCGCAGCCGCTGGCCGCGACGCTGGCGGGCGCCTGCTCGCTGAACATCGAATGTCAGCAGAGCCGCATCGATTTCCGTCTGAAAACCCGCTACGTCGATGAGCAGGCCAAAGATCTGGACGACGCGCTGGCCCGCATCAAGAAATACACCTCAGAAGGCAAAGCCATCTCCATCGCTCTGTGCGGCAACGCGGCGGAAATCCTGCCTGAGCTGGTGCGCCGCGGCGTGCGCCCGGACATGGTCACCGACCAGACCAGCGCCCACGATCCGCTGAACGGCTACCTGCCGAAGGGCTGGAGCTGGGAAGAATATCGCCAGCGCGCGCAAACCGAGCCGGCCAAAGTGGTCGCCGCCGCCAAGCAGTCGATGGCCGATCACGTCAAAGCCATGCTGGCGTTCCAGCAGATGGGCGTGCCAACCTTCGACTACGGCAACAACATTCGCCAGATGGCGAAAGAAACCGGCGTCGACAACGCCTTCGACTTCCCGGGCTTCGTGCCGGCCTACATCCGTCCGCTGTTCTGCCGCGGTATCGGGCCGTTCCGCTGGGCGGCGCTGTCCGGCGATCCGCAGGACATCTACAAAACCGACGCCATGGTGAAAGAGCTGATCCCGGATGACGAACACCTGCACCGCTGGCTGGACATGGCGCGCGAGCGCATCAGCTTCCAGGGCCTGCCGGCGCGCATCTGCTGGGTTGGCCTCGGCCAGCGCGCCAAGCTGGGCCTGGCGTTCAACGAGATGGTACGCCGCGGCGAACTGTCCGCCCCGATCGTCATCGGCCGCGACCACCTGGATTCCGGCTCCGTTTCCAGCCCGAACCGTGAAACCGAAGCGATGAAAGACGGTTCCGATGCGGTTTCCGACTGGCCGCTGCTGAACGCCCTGCTGAACACCGCCAGCGGCGCCACCTGGGTTTCCCTGCACCACGGCGGCGGCGTCGGCATGGGCTTCTCCCAACACTCCGGCATGGTGATCGTCTGCGACGGCACCGACGAGGCCGCCGAGCGCATCGCCCGCGTCTTGCACAATGACCCGGCTACCGGGGTCATGCGTCACGCCGACGCCGGTTACGATATCGCTATCGACTGCGCCCGCGAGCAAGGCCTGAACCTGCCGATGGTTGCCGCGACCCAAGGAGAAAAAGCATGAAAGCGCTGACTATTCGCCCGGGCAAACTGACGCTGGCCCAGCTACGCGACGTGTATCAACATCCGGTGACGCTGACGCTGGACGACAACGCCTACGGCCCTATCCAACAGAGCGTGGCCTGCGTGGAACGCATCGTTGAAGAAAACCGCACCACTTACGGCATCAACACCGGGTTTGGCCTACTGGCTTCGACCCGCATCGCCCGCGACGATTTGGAAAACCTGCAGCGTTCGATCGTGCTGTCACACGCCGCCGGCGTGGGCGAGCCGACCGACGACAACCTGGTGCGCCTGATCATGGTGCTGAAGATCAACAGCCTGTCGCGCGGCTTCTCCGGCATTCGTCTGGAAGTCATTCAGGCGCTGATCGCGCTGGTCAACGCCGAAGTTTATCCGCATATTCCGCTGAAAGGCTCAGTCGGCGCCTCCGGCGACCTGGCGCCGCTGGCGCACATGAGCCTGGTGTTGCTGGGCGAAGGCCAGGCGCGCCATCAGGGCCAATGGCTGCCGGCGACCGAAGCGCTGGCCAAAGCCGGCCTGAAACCGCTGACGCTGGCGGCGAAAGAGGGCCTGGCGCTGCTGAACGGCACCCAAGTCTCCGCCGCCTTCGCGCTGCGCGGCCTGTTCGATGCCGAAGATCTGTTCGCCGCGGCGACCGTGGCGGGCAGTCTGACGGTGGAAGCGGCGCTGGGCTCTCGCAGCCCGTTCGATGCGCGTATCCACGAGGTGCGCGGCCAGCGCGGCCAGATCGACGCCGCCCTCGCCTATCGCCACCTGCTCGGCGCGCGCAGCGAAGTCTCCGACTCGCACCGCAACTGTGAAAAAGTGCAGGATCCTTACTCCCTGCGCTGCCAGCCACAGGTGATGGGCGCCTGCCTGACGCAGATCCGCCAGGCCGCCGAGGTGCTGGAAATCGAAGCCAACGCCGTCTCCGATAACCCGCTGGTGTTCGCCGAACAGGGCGACGTGCTGTCCGGCGGCAACTTCCACGCCGAACCGGTAGCGATGGCCGCCGATAACCTGGCGCTGGCGTTTGCCGAAATCGGTTCGCTGTCCGAACGCCGCATCTCGCTGATGATGGACAAACACATGTCGCAACTGCCGCCGTTCCTGGTGGAAAACGGCGGCGTGAACTCCGGCTTCATGATCGCCCAGGTCACCGCCGCGGCGCTGGCCAGCGAAAACAAAGCGCTGGCGCATCCGTCGAGCGTCGACAGCATCCCGACCTCCGCCAACCAGGAAGACCACGTCTCCATGGCGCCGGCCGCCGGTCGCCGCCTGTGGAGCATGGCGGACAACGTGCGCGGCATTCTGGCGGTCGAATGGCTGGCCGCCTGCCAGGGCCTGGATTTCCGCAACGGCCTGAAGACCTCGGAAGGTCTGGAGCAGGCGCGCCGTCTGCTGCGCGAGCATGTCAGTTTCTACGACAAGGATCGTTTCTTCGCCCCCGACATTGAAGCCGCCAGCCAACTTTTGGCGGCCGGTCACCTGACATCGCTGCTGCCTGCGGCGCTGCTGCCTAGCCAGGCATAATCATCACACACTGAATCACGCAGTTTGTTCTGCCCCGCCGGGTGCATTCCACCCGGCGCGGGCAGCGCGTGCCTGTTCGGCAAACACTTAACGGGAAACAACATGCGTAACGAAACGACACAACTCAGACGCGGACTAAACGCGCGGCATATCCGTTTCATGGCTCTCGGCTCGGCGATCGGCACCGGCCTGTTCTATGGCTCCGCCGGCGCCATCCAGCTGGCCGGCCCGGCCGTGCTGCTGGCCTACCTGGTGGGCGGCGCGGCGGTGTTCATGGTGATGCGCGCGCTGGGTGAAATGGCGGTACACCAGCCGGTTTCCGGCTCGTTCGGCCACTACGCCAGCCACTACCTCGGCCCGCTGGCCGGGTTCCTCACCGGCTGGACCTACACCTTTGAAATGGTGATCGTCGCCCTGGCGGACGTCACCGCCTTCGGCATCTATATGGGGCTGTGGTTCCCGGACGTCGCTCAGTGGGTTTGGGTGCTCAGCATCATCCTGTTTATTGGCGCGCTCAACCTGTGCAGCGTCAAGGTCTTCGGCGAGCTGGAGTTCTGGCTGTCGCTGGTCAAGGTCGCCGCCATCGTGGCGATGATCGTCGGCGGTGCGGCGGTGATGCTGTTCGGTTTCGGGCAAACCCAACACGCCACCGGTATCAGCAACCTGTGGCAACACGGCGGCTTTATGCCTAACGGCTTCGGCGGCGTGGTCGCGTCATTAGCGGTGGTGATGTTCGCCTTCGGCGGCATCGAGATCATCGGCATTACCGCCAGCGAGGCGAAAGACCCCGCCAAAGTGCTGCCGAAGGCGATCAACGCCGTACCGGTGCGCATCCTGCTGTTTTACGTGCTGACGCTGACGGTGCTGATGGCGATCTATCCGTGGAACAGTATCGGCCAGAACGGCAGCCCGTTCGTCGAGATTTTCAGCAACCTTGGCATCAGTTCCGCCGCCAACGTGCTGAACGTGGTGGTGATCACCGCGGCCATTTCGGCCATCAACAGCGACATCTTCGGCGCCGGCCGCATGATGTACGGCATGGCGCAGGACGGCCAGGCGCCGCGCAGCTTCACCAAACTGACCGCCAGCGGCGTGCCGTGGATGACGGTGCTGGTGATGTCAGTCGCCCTGCTGCTGGCGGTGGTGCTCAACTACCTGATCCCGGAGAAGGTCTTCATGATCATCGCCTCGATCGCCACCTTCGCCACCGTCTGGGTGTGGCTGATGATCCTGCTGTCGCAGATCGTCATGCGCCGCACGCTGTCGCCGGAAGAAACTCGTCAGTTGAGCTTCCCGGTGCCGTGGTGGCCGGTGGCGCCGGCATTGGCGACCGCCTTTATGGCGTTCGTCATCGGCCTGCTCGGCTACTTCGAAGAGAGCCGCATCGCGCTGTACGTCGGGCTGGTGTGGATCGCTTTACTCACCGTGGCTTACTGGCTGTGGGTGCGCAAAAAAGGCGGCGGCTCGCCGGTGACCGCGGCGACGCAACAGATGTAACGCCCGCTGTTGATAAAACCCGCTGCGGCGGGTTTTTTTATTGCGCTTGCGCCAGCGCCTGCAGGATATCGGCCTGCAGATCGTCAAACGCCTCCAGCCCGGCGGACAGCCGCACCAGCCCCTCGCTGATGTGGTGCCGTTTCCGCTCTTCCGGCGTGTAGGCCGAGTGCGTCATGCTGGCCGGGTGTTGCGCCAGGCTTTCGCAATCGCCCAGGCTGACCGCGCGCAAAATGAGCTGCAGCGCATTGAGGAAGCGAATGCCTGCACGCATGCCGCCCCGCAGTTCAAACGCCAGCATGCCGCCGGGGCGCGCCATTTGCCGCTGCGCCAACGCATGCTGCGGGAAGTTCGCCAGGCCGGGGTAATACACCCGCTCGACCGCCGGATGCTCCGCCAACATCTCTGCCAGGCGCTGCGCGTTATCGCAATGACGTTCCATGCGCAGCGGCAAGGTTTTCATCCCACGCAGCACCAGCGCGGCATCCTGCGCCGACAGTACCGCCCCGTTCATGTCCTTTAGCCCCTCCAGACGGATCGCCTCGGCCAACGCCTGGCGCGTCACCGCTATCCCGGCCAAGAGATCGCCGTGCCCGCCGAGGTACTTGGTCGCCGAGTGCACCACGATATCGGCACCTAACGCCAAGGGCCGCTGTAGATAGGGCGTGCAGTAGGTATTGTCCACCAGCAGCAGCGCCTGATGCCGATGGGCGATCTCCGCTACGGCGGCGATATCGACCAAGCGCATATTGGGATTGGCCGGGGTTTCGCAATACACCAGTCGGGTATGCGGACCCATGGCCGACGCTAGCCGCTCCGGCCGGGTCAGGTCAACGTGGGTTATCTTGACGCCGAAGCGTGCCAAGCCATGATGAAAGTAGCTGAAGGTACAGCCATAGACGGTTTCATCGACAATCAGCTCATCGCCCGGTCTGAGCAGCGTCCAGCAACACGCGGTGATCGCCCCCATACCGGAAGCGAACGCCACCGCCGCCTCCCCCTCCTCCAGGTTGGCGATGCGTTGCTCGAGCAGGGTTAACGTCGGATTGGCGATGCGCGAATAAAAGTACCCCGGCTCGGTGCCGGCAAAGCAGGCACCGCCGTATTCCGCGGTGGGAAAAGCAAACGTAGAGCTCATAAACACCGGCGGAGACAGTGCCCCCTGATACCGCTGCGGATCGTAGCCGTAATGAATAGCCCGGGTGGCAAAGTCGTGGCCAACTGCTGTAGCGGACATAACACAACTCCTTACCTGAGTGGGTGAAGCTTAATTCGTTGATTCATCCGAAAGGGCCGGCGGCAATGCGCTGTCTCGCGTGCGCTGGCCGATGATTTGTAAAGTACGCAGCAGCAGCGTCAACCCCAGCAGGGTATCCGGCTGCTTCAGCAAGGCGTACAGCGCGCGAAAACTGGCCGGCGGAGGATTCAATTGCAGCTCGCTGTGCGCCATCTGCAACGCAGTCCCCCCCTCCCAACCGACCGTAACCAGCCCTTCAAACACGCCGGCCAGTTTCTCCACCAGCGCGTTGTCGGCGATATCCACCACGTCCGACAACAGCGACAACAGATCGACCACGTTATCCAACCGCCCGCCCGCCAGCAGCGGCTGCAATTTCTCGAGCAACGCCGCCAATGATTGCAGGTCCGCCGCATGCACCGTGCTTTCCGTCATATCAGCCCCCTTACCGTGGCCCAGTAAAGGCCACGGTTAAACCCATTGCGCAGCATGCCGCCTACCTTGGTGGCGGGCGTCGGCAGTACGTCATGCCGGTAGTCGTAGACCAGCGGCATGCCGGCATTCAGCCCCATTTGCGCGACCGCCTGCACCTTGCCATCGTAATGGCTCACGGGCTGGCCCAGCCGCATTTCCGCCACGATGTTGTCGGCAATGACCGGCGCCTGATTATGGCAAGAGCCGCCGGCCTTGCTGACCGGCAAATCCACGGTATCGCCGATCACATATACGCCCTGCTGGCCGTAGACCTGCAGCGTTTGATGATCGGTTGGCAGCCAGCCTTCGCCGTTTTGACTCTCGCTCAACCCGGTATTGCGCACCGCCTCGACTGCGCGAATCGGCGGCGTTGCCATCAGAATGTCGAACGGCTGTTCTTCCCCTTCGGCGGAATAGGCGATGTTACGCTGGGCGTCTACCCGGCTGAGGGTAAACCCACGCTGGTGGCGAATGTCGCGCGCGGCAAAAATGGCGGGCAGCGCTTCGCCGGTCGGCCGCTGCAAAAACAGGCAGTTGCGCAGCAGTTGGGAAATGGTCGGGTAGGTGTACACAATCTCTACCGCCTTGCGCACGCCGCGCCGCCGCAGGTAGTCGTCCAGCATCAAGGTGGTTTCGATCGGCGCAATGCCGCACTGATGGGGCACGTTGGGCGTTTCGGGGAAGGACACGGTGATGAAAATTCGGCCTTTTTCGATCGTCGCCAGCTTATGCGCCAGCCGCCTGGCGGCCTGATACTGATAAAAATGATCGCCCGCCTGCGCCAATCCTTCGATGCGTTCTGGCCAAGGGACACAGCCGGTAGCAAAGACCAGAAAGTCATAGGAATAAATTTTACCGCTTTGCGTAGCTATACTTCGCTGTTTTAAATCGAAAGATTGCGCTTTATCAACAATAAACTGTATTTCAGGCCGCAATAAACTCCGCTGTGAACGCGTGAGCTCTTGCTTGAAAAAAGCATTGAACGCCACATACATAAACGCCGGCTTGTAATAATGCAGCGGCGAATCCGATATCATTAATAACTCGACTTTATTATTAATAATCTCTTGGTGTAATTTTGCGGCCAATAAATTGGCCAGGATGGTGCCGCCGGTTCCACCGCCGATAATGATGATTCGCTGTCGCATCAAGCCCCCGCTCAACCGGCCAGCAAGCCGGCAGTATTAAGGTATGGTGATGATGAAGTTCTACGGCAGAACGGCGAGAAATAAACTGCCTTATTGGCAGTCTAGTAACGAATAGTTATAAAGCAAATAAAATGGGAATATAAAAACAGGAAAGAGAGATATCGGAATAAATTTACCCCGTTAAAAACTACCGTTTTTAATAAATAACTACTGGTTAATATATCGGTTATAGCTATAAAAAAACCCGCCGCAGCGGGTTTTTATTTAACAACCGAATCGGTCGAACTTACTGGCCTTTAACTTCTTTCAGGCCGTTGAATGGCGCACGGTCACCCAGCGCTTCTTCGATACGGATCAGTTGGTTGTATTTAGCAACGCGGTCAGAACGGCTCATGGAGCCGGTTTTGATCTGGCCAGCCGCAGTCCCTACCGCCAGGTCGGCGATGGTCGCGTCTTCGGTTTCACCGGAACGGTGAGAGATCACCGCGGTGTAACCAGCGTCTTTCGCCATCTTGATTGCAGCCAGCGTTTCGGTCAGAGAACCGATCTGGTTGAATTTGATCAGGATGGAGTTAGCGATGCCTTTCTCGATGCCTTCTTTCAGGATCTTGGTGTTGGTCACGAACAGGTCGTCGCCCACCAGCTGAATTTTGTCGCCCAGCACTTTGGTCTGGTAAGCGAAGCCCGCCCAGTCAGATTCATCCAAGCCGTCTTCGATAGACACGATTGGGTACTGTTTGGTCAGCTCTTCCAGGAAGTGAGTGAACTCTTCGGAAGTGAAGGCTTTATTGCCTTCGCCGGCCAGCACGTATTTACCGTCTTTGTAGAATTCGGAAGCCGCGCAGTCCATCGCCAGAGTAACGTCTTTGCCCAGCTCGTAGCCCGCCGCTTTTACCGCTTCAGCGATAACGGCCAGCGCTTCGGCGTTGGAACCCAGGTTTGGCGCGTAGCCGCCTTCGTCGCCCACGGCGGTGTTCATGCCTTTGGCTTTCAGAACTTTCGCCAGGTGGTGGAACACTTCAGAACCGATGCGCACCGCTTCTTTCAGGGTCTTCGCGCCAACCGGCTGAATCATGAATTCCTGAATGTCGACGTTGTTGTCAGCGTGCTCGCCGCCGTTGATGATGTTCATCATCGGCAGTGGCATGGAGAATTTGCCTGGGGTGCCGTTCAGCTCAGCGATGTGCTCGTACAGCGGCATGCCTTTAGAGGCTGCGGCCGCTTTCGCTGCTGCCAGGGAAACCGCCAAAATGGCGTTGGCGCCGAAGTTGGATTTGTTTTCGGTGCCGTCCAGATCGATCATGATCTTGTCGATGTTCGCCTGGTCTTTGGCATCTTTACCCAGTACTGCCTGAGCAATCGGACCGTTTACTGCAGCAACGGCTTTCAGTACGCCTTTACCCAGGAAACGAGACTTGTCACCGTCACGCAGTTCCAGCGCTTCGCGGGAACCGGTAGAAGCACCTGACGGCGCAGCAGCCAAGCCGACGAAACCGCCTTCCAGATGAACTTCGGCTTCAACAGTCGGGTTACCGCGGGAGTCGATGATTTCACGACCGATGACTTTAACGATTTTGGACATTAGGTTTTCCTCAGTACAAGTTAAACTAAAACTCCAGACAAACAGCGCGCGGTTCTCACCGCGCGCCGCCCACCAAATATTTTATTTCACCTGGCGCTTCTGATGCTCGCCTGCGGCTTTCACAAAGCCGGCGAACAGCGGATGCCCATCACGCGGCGTAGACGTAAATTCCGGGTGGAACTGACAGGCTACAAACCACGGGTGATTCGGCAGTTCAATGATCTCGACCAGCTTGTTGTCGGCGGAACGACCGGCGACACGCAGCCCTGCGGCTTCGATCTGCTTCAACAGCATGTTGTTAACTTCGTAACGGTGACGATGACGCTCGACAATGGTCGGTTCGCCGTACAGCTGACGCACCAGGCTGTTGTCGCTCAGGTTGCACTGTTGGCCACCTACGCGCATCGTGCCGCCCAAATCGCTTTCTTCGCTGCGCACTTCGACGTTGCCGTCTTCGTCGCGCCATTCGGTGATCAACGCCACCACCGGGTACTTACAGTCTGGCATAAACTCGGTGGAGTTGGCGTTTTCCATGCCGGCCACGTTGCGAGCGAATTCCATCAACGCCACCTGCATGCCCAGGCAAATGCCCAGGTAAGGAATGTTGTTCTCGCGCGCATAGCGTGCGGTCATCACTTTGCCTTCCACGCCGCGGTAGCCGAAGCCGCCCGGGATCAGGATCGCATCCAGCCCTTTCAGCACTTCCACGCCGCGGGTTTCTACGTCCTGCGAGTCGATCAGCTTGATGTTCACGGTCAGACGGTTTTTCAGCCCGCCGTGTTTCAGCGCTTCGATCACCGACTTGTAGGCATCCGGCAGCTCAACGTATTTGCCGACCATTCCGATGGTCACTTCGCCGCCCGGATTGGCTTCTTCGTAGATCACCTGTTCCCATTCGGCCAGGTTGGCTTCCGGTGCGTTCAAGCTGAATCGTTTACAAATATAATCGTCCAGCCCCTGAGATTTCAATAGGCCTGGGATTTTATAAATAGAATCAACGTCTTTCAGAGAGATAACCGCTTTTTCCGGCACGTTACAGAAAAGCGCGATTTTCGCGCGTTCGTTAGCAGGAACCGCGCGATCGGAACGGCAAATCAGCACATCAGGCTGAATACCGATGGAAAGCAGCTCTTTTACGGAATGCTGGGTCGGCTTGGTTTTAACTTCGCCCGCCGCCGCCATGTAAGGCACCAGCGTCAGGTGCATGTACAGGGTGTGCTCGCGGCCCACTTCCACCGCCATCTGACGGATGGCTTCGAGGAACGGCAGCGATTCGATATCGCCGACGGTGCCGCCGATTTCCACCAGCACCACATCGTGGCCTTCGCCGCCTTCGATGATGCGTTCTTTGATCGCGTTGGTGATGTGCGGAATGACCTGCACGGTCGCGCCCAGATAGTCGCCGCGGCGTTCTTTACGCAGCACGTCGGAGTAGATGCGGCCGGTGGTGAAGTTGTTGCGACGCGACATTTTGGTGCGGATGAAGCGCTCGTAGTGACCCAAATCCAGATCGGTTTCTGCGCCGTCTTCGGTGACGAAAACTTCCCCATGCTGAATCGGGCTCATGGTGCCCGGATCCACGTTGATGTACGGGTCCAGTTTCATGATGGTAACGTTGAGGCCACGGGCTTCAAGAATAGCCGCCAGAGAGGCTGCGGCAATGCCTTTACCCAGAGAGGATACGACCCCGCCGGTCACAAAAATATAATTAGTTGTCATGCTGAACCTGAGAGTTTAGGTTTAAAGACGATGGAAGAACCAGGACGGGAAAGTAGTATACCCGAACCTCTCCTGACCTACAAACGATCGTTTTGCTGTCCATCATCTCGGCCGCCCTCCCGTGTTCATCAGGGTTTACTCCGCCGGCGCCGCCTAAACCCTCTAGGAAATACAAAGAGTTAGCGGAGAAAATTTCTTTTTACCGCCCCTATCGAGCGATAAAACGCCTTAGATTTCAGTTTGTTGGCCTTTTGCTGCCGACGGCAGCCCTGCGCCTGTGACCTGACCGTAAGCTTAACCGTTTCAGCCTGAGTGAACCTTGTTTGCGATCAACATTGTCGTTGCAGCGATTCAACTTTCCTTGCGCTTCACCTGCTGCCAGGCGTCTTCCATCTGCTCCAGCGTGGCGTCTTCAAGCCGCAGCCCGCGTTGCTGGACGATCGCCTCCACCTCCCGGAAGCGGCGTTCGAACTTGCGGTTCGCCGCCTGCAGCGCGTTCTCGGCCTTGTGGCCCAAATGGCGCGACAGGTTCACGGTGGCGAACAGCAGATCGCCGATCTCCTCTTCCAGCTTGCTCTCATCAACCACCGCCTGGCGGGCTTCGTGCATCACTTCGTCGATCTCTTCGTACACTTTGTCCAGCACCGGGCCCAGCGTGTTCCAGTCGAAGCCGACCGAGGCGCAGCGTTTTTGGATCTTTTGCGCCTTCATCAACGCCGGCAACGCCTGCGGAATGTCGTCCAGCACCGAGTGCAGCGCTTTTTCGGCGCGCTCGCCGGCCTTGAGCTGCTCCCAGCGCGCCGCCACGGCTTCGCTGTCTCCGCCCTTGGCGTCGCCGAAGATGTGCGGATGACGGCGCTCCAGCTTGTCGCTGATGGCGGTGCACACCTCATCAAAATCGAACAGCCCCTGTTCCTGCCCCATCTGGGCGTAGAACACCACCTGGAACAGCAAGTCGCCCAGTTCGTCGCGCAGATCGGCGTAGTCCTGCCGTTCGATGGCGTCCAGCACTTCGTAGGTCTCTTCCAACGTATAAGGCGCAATGGTGGCGAAGGTTTGCTTGCGGTCCCACGAGCAGCCGAGCTGCGGGTCGCGCAGCGTTTTCATGATGTTCAGCAGACGCTGCAGCGGAGTGGATTGGGTCATAAAAAATCTCTGAGAAAGAATGGGGGCGCAGGGGAGCGCCCGCAGAATTCATGGATTTCGGGCCGTATCCGCTATCGATACGGCCCGAAAGGCGATATGGGCTTAGTTGCCGTGCAAACGCTTGGCGTCTATCACGTCCGGCAGTTGGTTCAGCTTCGCCAGCACCCGGCTCAACACCTGCTGGTTGTAGATTTCGATATCCATGTCGATAGTGGCCAACTGCTTCTTGGTATCGCTGCGGCTGGCGACGCCCAGCACGTTGACCTTTTCGTTGGCCAGAATGGTGGTGATATCGCGCAGCAGCCCGCTGCGATCGTTGGCCATCACGCGCACCACCAGCGAATAACCGCTGGAGTAGCTTTCGCCCCACACCGCATCGACGATGCGCTCCGGCGCATGCGATTGCAGATCGACCAGCTGATCGCAGTCCGCACGGTGGATCGAAATACCGCGCCCCTGGGTAATAAAACCGACGATGTCGTCGCCCGGGATCGGCTGGCAGCAGCGGGCGATGTGGTGCATCAGGTTGCCCACGCCCTCCACCACCACGCGGCCGTTATCCTTGTTGCGGGTCGGCGGCGGCGCTTTCTGCTGCACCAGCTGGCGCAGCGCCTCGCGATCCTGCTCTTCGGCGCTCGGCTTGTTGAACTTGCCCTGCAGGTAATTCACCATCTGGTTCAGGCGAATGTCCCCGCCGCCGATCGCCGCCAACACCTCGTCCAGCGAGTTCATGTTGTAGCGCGGGATCAACAGCTTCTCAGCCTCTTTCAGGCTGATGCCGAGATGCTCCAGTTCGTTGTCCAGCATCTGGCGGCCGGCGAGAATGTTCTTGTCGCGATCCTGCTTGCGGAACCAGTTGTGGATCTTCGAGCGCCCGCGGCTGGTGGTCACGTAGCCCAGGTTCGGGTTCAGCCAGTCGCGGCTCGGGTTTGGCTGTTTCTGGGTGATGATCTCAATCTGATCGCCCATCTTCAGCTGATAGGTAAACGGCACGATGCGGCCGCCGATCTTGGCGCCGATGCAGCGGTGACCGACGTCGCTGTGAATGTGGTAAGCGAAATCGAGCGGCGTGGAGCCGGCCGGCAGATCCACCACGTCGCCTTTCGGGGTAAAGACATAGACCCGATCGTCGAACACCTGGCTGCGCACTTCGTCGAGCATTTCGCCGGAGTCCGCCATCTCTTCCTGCCAGGCGATGAGCTTACGCAGCCAGGCGATGCGCTCTTCGTAGCCGGAGCGCACGGTCACCCCCGCGCCCTCTTTGTACTTCCAGTGTGCGGCCACGCCCAGCTCGGCGTCTTCATGCATTTGCCGGGTGCGGATCTGAATCTCGACGGTTTTGCCGCGCGGCCCCAGCACCACGGTGTGGATCGACTGGTAGCCGTTGGGTTTCGGGTTGGCGACGTAGTCGTCGAACTCGTCCGGCAGGTGGCGGAAGTGGGTATGCACGATGCCCAACGCCGCGTAGCAATCCTGTAGACGCTCCGCCACGATGCGCACCGCGCGCACGTCGAACAGTTCGTCAAACGCCAGGTGCTTTTTCTGCATCTTGCGCCAGATGCTGTAGATGTGTTTCGGCCGGCCGTAAATCTCCACCCGAATGCCTTCTTTGGCCATCTCGGCGCGCAGCCCGGCGACGAAGTCGTCGATGAACTGTTCGCGATCGATGCGGCGCTCATGCAACAGCTTGGCGATGCGCTTGTATTCTTCCGGGTGCAGGTAGCGGAAGCAGAAATCTTCCAGCTCCCACTTCAGTTGGCCGATGCCGAGCCGGTTAGCCAGCGGGGCGTAGATGTTGGAACACTCTTTCGCCGCCAACACGCGTTCGTCTTCCGGCGCGTCTTTCACCTCGCGCAGGTGGGCGATACGTTCCGCCAGCTTGATGACCACACAGCGGAAATCCTCCACCATCGCCAACAGCATGCGGCGCACGTTGTCGACCTGTTCGGAGGCCATCGAGTCGTTTTGGGTGGCTTTCAGTTGACGAATGGCGTCCATGTCGCGCACGCCGTGCACCAGCGCGACGATGCCATTGCCGAACGCTTCGGTCAGGGTCTCTTCCTGCACGATGCCGGCGTCCACCAGCGGGAACAGCAGCGCGGCGCGCATACTGTCGTTGTCCATGCTCAGCGTCGAGAGGATTTCCACCATCTCCAGGCCGCGCCACAGCAGCAGCGAGGCGTCGGGATGGTTTTGGGTCTGCTGCTCACAATAACGCCAGGTTGCGGCCAATCGCTCACATGACTGCGGGTTAGGTAGCCCCAAGCCGGCGATCCACTCATCGAGAGCGAACTCACCCGCCGTATTCAGATGTGCACTTCTTACCGCAACCATAACTTCTCCCTACTTTGCAGCGACCTCTGGCGCGCGCTCGTTGATAAACAGCGCCATTGATTCAAGATGCCCCGTGTGCGGAAACATATCCAACATCCGCACGCGCGCAAGACGATAACCGGCGTTCAACAGCACTTTGCTGTCGCGAGCCAGCGTGGTGGGGTTACAGGAAACATACACCACCCGCGCCGGCGCCAGTTTTACAATGTGTGACATCACCCCGGCCGCACCGGCGCGGGCGGGATCCAGCATCACCTTATCAAACCCTTGTGCTGCCCAAGGTTGCCGCTCAACGTCGTCCTCCAGATTCTCATGGAAGAACGACGCATTATTCAGCTTATTCTTATGTGCATTATATTGCCCATTCGCTACCAGCGTGGCAACACCTTCGATGCCCACCACCGCAGCGGCGCGGCGCGCCAGCGGCAGGGTAAAATTCCCCATGCCGCAGAACAGGTCCAGCACCCGATCATTGGGTTGAATGTCGAGCCATTCAAGGGCCTGCGCCACCATTTGTTGGTTTACGGCGTCATTGACCTGAATAAAGTCGCGCGGACTGAAGTCTAAGCGTAGCCCGTCAACCTGATAATACGGCGTTTCACCGCACAGTTTTTCCACGCGGTCGCTGTCCGGCGCCAGATAAACAGCGACGTTTTCCCGCTCGCCAAACGCCAACAGCGCCTGGCGATCCGCCTCTTTCAGGGCATCGAGATGGCGCAGCACCAGCAGCGGGCCGTTATCCGCCAGCACCAGCTCCACATGCCCCAGCCGCCGCACCGCCTGCAGCCCGCTCAGGCAGGCGCGCACCGGCGCCAGCAGCTGTTCCAGCTCCGGGCGCAGCACCGGGCAGTGCTCCACCGCTACCAGCTCGCTGGAGGCCGCCTGTCGAAACCCCATCATCAGGCGCTGCAACTTCGGCTGCCACGCCAGGCTCAGGCGGGCGCGGCGGCGATAGCCGTATTCCGGGCCGGCGATCACCGGTTCCTGCTGCGGGGTCACCCCGGTTTCGCGGGCGATCATGCGCACCAGCGCCGCCGCCTTGCTCTGCTGCTGCAGTGCCTCATCCGCATGCTGCTGCTGGCAGCCGCCGCACACGCCGAAATGCGGACAGCGCGGTGCCACCCGCTGCGGGCTGCGGCTCAGCAGGCGCTTGAGCTTGCCTTTGGCGAACTGGCGCTTGTCTTCGGTCAGCTGGATTTCCGCCTGCTCGCCCGGCAATACGCCCGGCACGAACACCGCTTTGCCGTCGTGGCGCGCCACGCCCTGGCCGAAAGGATCGAGATCGCTCACCGTCACGGTGAAGATTTGTGAGCTCTGCCGGGTCGTCACGCGGCGTTTGGGAGAGTAGAATTGCGCCATATTTGTCGATTGTGTGCTGGTTCATTAAGCTAGTGTCAGCTGTCAATTCTCCCACATTGGAATCCCATGACCAAATACAGCCTGCGTGCGCGCATGATGATCCTGATTCTGGCCCCGACCTTGCTGATTGGTTTGCTGCTCAGCACCTTCTTCGTGGTGCACCGCTATAACGAGCTGCAGGAGCAATTGGTCGACGCCGGCGCCAGCATCATCGAGCCGCTGGCGGTGGCCAGCGAGTACGGCATGACGTTCCGCAGCCGCGAATCGGTCAGGCAGTTGGTCAGCCTGTTGCACCGCCGCCATTCGGACATCGTGCGTTCGATCACCGTGTTCGATGCGCAGAACAATTTGTTCGTCACCTCCAATTATCATCACAACTTCGCTCAGCTGCAGCTGCCGAAAGGCGTGCCGTTGCCCACCGAGCTGATGCTCACCCGACGCGGCGATTCGCTGATCCTCCGCACGCCGATCCTGTCGGAAAACCAATATCCGGATGAAACCGCTGACGGCGGCAGTCACCCCGACAACAACCTGGGCTATGTGGCGATCGAGCTGGATCTGCAGTCGGTGCGGTTGCAGCAATATAAAGAGGTGTTCGTCTCCACCCTGCTGCTGTTGCTGTGCATGTGTATCGCCATCCTGTTTGCTTACCGGCTGATGCGCGACGTGACCGGCCCGATCCGCAACATGGTGAACACCGTCGACCGCATCCGCCGCGGCCAGCTCGACAGCCGCGTGGAGGGCTACATGCTCGGCGAGCTGCACATGCTGAAGAACGGCATCAACTCGATGGCGATGTCGCTTACCGCCTATCACGAAGAGATGCAGCAGAACATCGATCAGGCCACCTCCGACCTGCGTGAAACGCTGGAGCAAATGGAGATCCAGAACGTCGAGCTGGATTTGGCGAAAAAACGCGCGCAGGAGGCAGCGCGCATCAAGTCCGAATTCCTGGCCAACATGTCGCACGAGCTGCGTACCCCGCTCAACGGCGTGATCGGTTTTACCCGCCAGATGCTGAAAACCGATCTGAGCGCGACCCAAACCGACTATTTGCAGACCATCGAGCGCTCGGCCAACAACCTGCTGACCATCATCAATGACGTGCTGGACTTCTCCAAGCTGGAGGCCGGCAAGCTGGTGCTGGAGCATATTCCGTTCGCCCTGCGCGAAACGCTGGACGAAGTGGTGGTGCTGCTGGCCCCCAGCGCCCACGACAAAGGGCTGGAGCTGACGCTGGATGTGCACAACGACGTGCCGGAGCAGGTGATCGGCGACTCGCTGCGCCTGCAGCAAATCATCACCAACCTGCTGGGGAACGCCATCAAGTTCACCGAAACCGGCAATATCGATATCCGCGTCGAGCTGCGCAAACAGCTGGATCGCCGGGTGGAAGTGGAAGTGCAGATCCACGACACCGGCATCGGCATTTCCGAACGCCAGCAGTCGCAGCTGTTCCAGGCATTCCGTCAGGCAGACGCCAGCATCTCCCGCCGCCACGGCGGCACCGGGCTAGGGTTGGTGATCACGCAAAAACTGGTGAAGGAGATGGGCGGCGACATCTGCTTCCACAGCCAGCTGAATCGCGGCTCGACCTTCTGGTTCCACATCACGCTGGATCTGAACGAGGGCATGCTGTCGCTGGCGCCGAGCCTGCCGGATCTGAACGGCAAAACGCTGGCCTATATCGAGTCCAACCCGACGGCGGCACAGGCGACGCTCAACATGCTCAGCGTCACGCAGCTGGTGATCACCCACTCGCCGACGCTGGGCCAGCTGCCGTCAGGCCATTACGATTTCCTGCTGGCCGGCGTGCCGATCCCGTTCCGCGACAACATGGCGCAGCATCAGGACAAATTGTTGGCCTCGCTGAAGCTGGCCGATCGGGTCATTCTGGCGCTGCCGTGCCAGGCGCAGATCGACGCCGAGCTGCTTAAGCAACAAGGCGCGCTCGGCTGCCTGATCAAGCCTATCACCAGCACGCGTCTGTTCCCGCTGCTGAGAATGGAGACGCCCGATCGGCTCGCCGCCCCACCTGAGCGTAAACGTCTGCCGCTGACGGTGATGGCGGTGGACGACAACCCGGCCAACCTGAAGCTGATCGGCACGCTGCTGGGCGAACAGGTGGAAAAAACGCTGCTGTGCGAGAGCGGTGAGGAAGCGCTGGCGCTGGCGCGCAACAACGTGCTGGATCTGATCCTGATGGACATTCAAATGCCGAAGATGGACGGCATTCACGCCAGCGAACTGATCCGCCAACTGCCGCACCACAACTCTACGCCGATCGTCGCCGTCACTGCCCATGCCGCCAGCGGCGAACGCGAGCATCTGCTGCAGGCCGGGATGGACGACTACCTGGCCAAGCCGATCGACGAGAAAATGCTGACCCGCGTGCTGTCGCGCTACCACAGCGGCGACGTGGAAAGCGCCGTCGCCGACGATGCCCCGCTGTCGCTCGACTGGCCGCTGGCGCTGCGCCAGGCGGCCAATAAACCGGATCTGGCGCGCGATCTGCTGCAAATGCTGCTCGATTTCCTGCCGCAGGTGCGCGAACGGGTGCAGGCGCTGCTCGAGGGGCAACACGACGACGAGATCCTCGACCTGGTCCATAAGCTGCACGGCAGCTGCAGCTACAGCGGCGTGCCGCGCCTCAAGCAGCTGTGTTTCTACCTCGAGCGGCAGCTGCGCCAGGGCATCACCAACGACGAACTGGAGCCGGAGTGGCTGGAGCTGTTGGATGAGATTGAACTGGTGATCCACGCGGCGCGCGCGCATCTGGCGCAACCGGCCTGAATCCTCAGGCCATAATGCAAAAAGGCACGCCGTAGCGTGCCTTTGTTGCTTTTAGCGCCTGATGTTTATCACTGCGCCAGCAGGTACAGTTGGCTATCGCCACGCTGAATATTCAACGCCAGCACCGACGGTTTGCTGTCGAGGATTTTACGCAGCTCGCCCAGGTTCTGGATCGGCTGTTGGTTCACGCCCAGGATCACGTCGCCCTTTTTCAGGCCGATGCGCGCGGCGGCGCTGCCGGCTTTCACGCTGTCGACCTTGACGCCTTTCACGTTGCCGACCTGGGTATTGCTCAGCTCGGCGCCTTCAATGCCGGTGTAGATATTGCCCGAGGCCACCTGGGTCTGCGCGCTTTGCTCCAGCGTGACGTCAATCGTTACCGGCTTGCCGTCGCGAATAATGCCCAGCGACATCTTGCTGCCGACCGGCAGCGTGCCGATCTCCGCCCGGAACGAGGCGAAGCTGGAGATGGCCTTGCCGTTCATGGTGACGATCACGTCGCCGGCCTTGATGCCCGCCTTCGCGGCGGAAGATTTCGGCATTACCTGGCTGACGAAGGCCCCGCGCTGCGCATCGACTTTCATTGCCTTGGCCAGCTCAGAGTTCAGCTCGGTGCCCATGATGCCCAGCTCGCCGCGTTTCACCTGGCCATACTCGACCATTTGCGCCGTCAGGTTTTTCACCATGTTGCTCGGAATAGCGAAGCCGATACCGATATTGCCGCCGTCCGGCGCCAGGATCGCGGTGTTGATGCCGATCAGCTCGCCGTTCAGGTTAACCAGCGCGCCGCCGGAGTTGCCGCGGTTGATCGCCGCATCGGTCTGGATAAAGTTTTCGTAGTTTTCGATGTTCAGGCCGCTGCGCCCCAGGGCGGACACGATGCCCGAGGTGGCGGTTTCACCCAGCCCGTACGGGTTGCCGATCGCCACGGTGTAATCACCGACGCGCAGCTGATCGGAGTCCGCCATCTTGATCGCCGTCAGGTTCTTGAAGTCTTTCAGCTGGATCAACGCGATATCGGAACGCGGATCCTTGCCGATCACTTTGGCGTCGAAGCGGCGTCCGTCGCTCAGCTGCACCTGGATCTTGTTGGCGTTGTCCACCACGTGGTTATTGGTCACCACATAGCCCTTGGTGGCATCGATGACCACCCCGGCGCCCAGCGCCTGGAATTTCTGCTGCGTGCCCTGCGGCTGGCCATCCGGCCCTGGCTGTTCACCGCCCTGACACATCGGCGAGCCCTGGAATGGCGAACCGTCCTGGCAGAACGGCGAATCCTCACCGAAGAACTGTTGGAACTGCTGCGGCATGCGCGGCGTATTGACCGTGGTGCTGCCCTCAACGTTAATGCTCACGACGGAAGGCATCACCTTCTCCAGCATCGGTGCCAGGCTCGGCAGCTGTTGGGTGCTGGAAGAGGCGGTTTCAGCGGCGCTGGCCGTCGCCGGGCCCATCGCCATACCGATACTGAATGCCAGTGCGCTCAGAACTAATGCGGTTTTTTTCATCTGTGTGTCTCTTATAAAGTCGTTCAAAAAGAATGGCCGTCTTGCGTGCTTATTCAGAGTTAATTAATAGCCCGAAGTTCCGGCACAGATGATTGGCAATAGTAAACAAATATTGTCCGTCTTTACAAAACTCGAGACAGCCAACCGGTTGGAATTGCTGGCAATTATTCTTCAGCTCAATTATTCCGCCGCCATCAATCGACGATATTCATCATAGGCGTACAGGTCGGTCATTCCGCTGATATAGTCCTGCAATAAACGCGCGCGGAAATAATATTCCCGAATGCCTTGCTGCTCCGGCGATAAATGCTGCAGCCCTTCTACCGCCTCCGCATACGCTAGCCGATGCTTGGTGGACAGCTTGTGGAACAGGCGTGTTTCAATCGGATAAGCGCGATGGCTGTCCTCGCGCACCAGCTGGCTGAAGTCCGCCAGCGACATCGCCAACAGCGGGCTGTAAATGTCCAGCAGGCCGCTGATCACCCGATAGCCTTGCAGCTCGAGCTGCTCGACCTCAGGGTGGTTGAACACGTGCTTGAACGCCACATTTTTAAATATCTTCAGTAGCCGATAGGCCGGGCTGGAATCCTCCAGCAGCGCCTGATTGAAACTGCCCTGATAGACCGCGTCCAGATTGTCGATAAAGCGCTGCGCCGCATGCGGCACCAGCCGCGCCACGGTAAACACCCGCAGATACATGAAGAACTGATCTTCCGCGCTGCGCCGCGCGCCGCCGCGATCGATCTTGCGAAACGCGCTGGCGACGGTCTTGTCGAACAGATCGCCCGGCACCACCTCGCCCCACTCCTGAATCAGGTGCTGATACAGCTGCTCGACGGTGAAAATGCTCTTCTCCACCGCGTCTTCCAGATCGGCCACACAGTACGAGATATCGTCGGCGGCCTCCATAATATAGGTCAGCGGGAAACGATCGAACTCGCCCATGTGCAGCTCGCGCCGCAACCGATCGACGAAGGCCTCTTCCGCCAGATAGTAGCCGGGCTTTTTCATCAGGTAACTGTGGCTGGCAGGGATGTCGCTCGCCCAGTAGGCCGGGCGGGTGTATTTCAAAATGCAGCCGACCTGCGCGTAGGTCAGGTTGAGCTTGAGCAGGCTGTACACCATGCGGATCGCCTGGGCGTTGCCCTCGAAGTGGCTGAGATCCTGACGGATCCGGCTGCGCAGCCGGTTCAGATCGCTCTCCCCTTCATGCAGGCGCAGCGTCGCCACCTGGCAGCGATCGTGGCTGCCCGGCTCGCTGCCGCAGCTGGCGGGATCGAGCCGCTGGGCGAACCAGTCGTTGATCGCCGACTCGCCGAAGTGCCCGAACGGCGGATTACCGATGTCGTGCATCAGGCAGGCCATTTCCACGATGCTTTCAAACGGATCGAGCAGCCGGGTCAAGCCGAGCTCATCAATTCTCCCCGCCTGTTTGAAGCGATTGAGGATCTCTTTGGCGATGTGGCGCCCAACCTGCTGCACCTCCATCGAGTGCGTCAGGCGGCTGCGCACCGCCGCGTTGCGTTCCAGCGGAAACACCTGGGTTTTTTGCTGCAGACGGCGAATGGCGGCCGAGTTGACGATGCGCCCGCGATCGCTCTCGAACTGCCGCACGATGTCGTACTCTTCCTCGGCCTCGATCGGTTTGCTGAAAGGCCGTTGGAAGCTGATTTTTTGCTTGAAGTCGATCCCGGACATCTGTTTCTCCGCCGTTGCGCCCTGCCCCCGTGATAACAATTCCCGGCAGCGGATGCAACGCATTATCTCTGATACACAGCCATGATAGACTATGCCGCAATTCTCACGGCCAATCAGCGAGTGTTATTTATGAAAGTAGGCATCATCGGCGCAATGGAGCAGGAAGTCACCCTGCTGCGCGATCAAATCGAAAACCGTCAAACCATCCAGCGCGCGGGCTGCGAAATCTACACCGGCCAGATCGGCGGCGTTGACGTGGCCTTGCTGAAATCCGGCATCGGCAAAGTCTCTGCGGCCATGGGCACCACCCTGCTACTGGAACACTGCAGCCCGGATCTGGTGATCAACACCGGTTCCGCCGGCGGCCTGGCCAGCACCCTGCGCGTGGGCGATATCGTGGTGTCGGAAGAAGTGCGCTACCACGACGCCGACGTCACCGCCTTCGGCTACGAGCCGGGCCAGATGGCCGGCTGCCCGGCGGCGTTCGTCGCCGACGACGCGCTGATCGCGCTGGCGGAAAGCTGCATCAAACAGCTGGATCTGCACGCGGTGCGCGGCCTGATCTGCAGCGGTGACGCCTTCATCAACGGCGCCGAGCCGCTGGCGCGCATCCGCGCCACTTTCCCGCGCGTCGCCGCCGTGGAAATGGAAGCCGCGGCGATCGCCCACGTCTGCCATCTGTTCGGCACGCCGTTCGTGGTGGTGCGCGCCATTTCCGACGTCGCCGACAGCGAGTCGCACATGAGCTTTGACGAGTTCCTGGTGGTAGCGGCCAAGCAGTCTACGCTGATGGTCAATGCCATGCTGCAAACCCTGGCCAAGCGCGGTTGATGTGAGGCTGCGCTTCACCTCGATGTTCTGTCTGTTGGCGCTCTGGCTGGCCCTGCCGGTCGGCGCCGCCCAGCGGGTGATTAGCCTGGCGCCCAACGCCACCGAGCTCGCCTATGCCGCCGGCATGGGCGAGGTACTGGTGGCGGCGAGCGCCTATTCCGATTACCCGCCGCAGGCCGCCAAGCTGGAGCAGGTGGCCTCCTGGCAGGGCATCAACCTGGAGCGGGTGCTGGCGCTCAAGCCGGACCTGATCCTCGCCTGGCGCGGCGGCAATCCGCAGCGCGTGCTGGATCAGCTCGCCGCGTTCGGCATCCCGATCTTCTATGCGGACGCCGACAACCTCGGGGGGATCGCCGGCTTGCTGGATAAGCTGGCGCAATACAGCCCGCACCCGGATCAGGCGCATCAGGCGGCAGACGACCTTCGCCGCCAGTTCGCCGCTCTCAAGCAACAATACGCCGCTAACTCACCACGGCGCGTGCTGCTGCAGTTCGGCACCCAGCCGCTGTTCACCAGCTCCGGCGCCACATTGCAAAGCCAGGTGCTGGCGCTGTGCGGCGGGCAGAACGTCTTCGCCGATAGCCGCACCCCTTGGCCGCAGATCAGCCGCGAGCAGGTGCTGGCGCGTCAACCCCAGGCCATCGTCATCACCGGCGGCGCGAAAGAGGCCGCCAATGTGAAAGCCTTCTGGGCGCCGCAGCTGCAGGTGCCGGTGATCGCGCTGAACGAAGACTGGTTCAATCGCGGCGGGCCGCGCCTGCTGTTGGCGGCGCAGCAGCTGTGCCGCCAACTGGCGGAGATCCGCTGATGCTGGTGTTCTGGTTGGATATTCTCGGCACGGCGGTGTTCGCCGTCTCCGGCGTACTGTTAGCCGGCAAGCTGCGCATGGATCCGTTCGGCGTACTGGTATTGGGCGTGGTCACCGCGGTCGGCGGCGGCACCATCCGCGATATGGCGCTGGCCAACGGCCCGGTGTTCTGGGTCAAGGATCCCACCGATCTGGTGGTGGCGATGATCACCTGCGTCTTGACGCTGCTGCTGGTGCGCCAGCCGCGCCGCCTGCCGAAATGGGTGCTGCCGGTGCTCGACGCCGTCGGGCTGGCGGTGTTCGTCGGCATCGGCGTCAACAAGGCTTTCGCGGCCGGCACCGGCCCGCTGGTGGCGATCTGCATGGGAGTGATCACCGGCGTCGGCGGCGGCATTATCCGCGACGTGCTGGCGCGCGAGATCCCGATGATCCTGCGCACCGAAATTTACGCCACCGCCTGCATCATCGGCGGCATCGTGCACGCTACGGCGTTTTACACCTTCCACATGCCGCTGCAACAGGCCATGATGCTGGGCATGATCATCACGCTGGCCATTCGGCTGGCGGCCATCCGCTGGCACCTCAAGCTGCCCGCCTTTATTCTCGAACGCTGAGCCGTCGCCCTGCGGGGCGACGCGTGGCAACGCCGCACCGGGTGATTTATTAGACTAAAAACGGGTCCAGTGGTATTATTTTCGTCCAAAAAATAGCGTAGTGTCGATGTAAAATTCTGTTACCCGCAGGTTAATCCCTTCCCCACGCTGTTAAAACTTTTTAACTTTTTGCCGATAAGTCATCACAAGATGGCTTACGGATGACTATTCCCGCAATGATGAAAAAAATTCTGCTTGCCTGCTGTGGCGCCCTGCTGAGTGGCGCCGCGTATGCCGATGCCGTCAGCGGCCAGATCGGCGTTACCCTGACCATTGAACCGCAATGCGCCGTGCGCCTCGAAGCCGCCGTCCCCCAGGCCGAATGCAGCCACGCGACGGCGCAGCCGAAGATCATCCGCAACCCACCGACGCAGCAGAACGGTGCGGAAGTGATCCTCGTGGAATGGTAATGGTAGGCATAAAAAAACCCGCCGGCCTAAGGCGAGCGGGTTGATGTTCTGACAGGCAAACTCAGATGCTGAACGACGAACCGCAACCGCAGGTGGTTTTGGCATTCGGGTTGGTCACCACGAAGCGCGACCCTTCCAGCCCTTCGGTGTAGTCCACCGAACCGCCGACCAGATACTGCAGGCTCATCGGATCGACCACCAGCGCCACGCCCTGCTTCTCGATGGTCATGTCGCCATCGTTGACCTTGTCGTCAAAAGTGAAGCCGTACTGGAATCCGCTGCAGCCGCCGCCGGTAATGTAAACCCGCAACTTCAGGTTCGGGTTTTCTTCGTCAGCAATCAGGAACTTAACCTTGTTTGCTGCTGCCTCGGTAAATTGCAGGGGCAGTGCCGTTTGATCACTCATACTCTTTACTCCCAACATTGTTCAGCATCAGATCGCGACTATGGCTGCCTGATTAATATTAACGATTATCCGATACCTGAGTGTTGCGTTCAAGTATTCACCGCATTTGTTGTATTTTCTTTACCTGTTTTCTCCGCCGCTTCCCGTGCCAGCTGCGCCTCCTGCCTTTGCAGGGTGCGAGCCAAGATCGATGAATACAGCGGCTTGCCGCCGAGCAGCTGCGCCACTACCGTGGCGCCGAGGCAGGTGATGATCATCGGTAAAATCAGCTGGTAGTTGTCGGTCATTTCCAGCACCAGCACGATGCCGGTCAACGGGGCCCGCACCGTGGCGGCGAACAGCGCCCCCATACCGGCGATGGCGAAGGTGCCCGCTTCGATGCCGTATTGCGGGAACAGATGCGCCCCCGCCAGCCCGAAGGCGGTGCCGAACAGCGTGCCCAGCGCCAGCATCGGCGCAAAGATGCCACCCGGCGCGCCGGAACCGAAGCACAGCAGCGTGGTGAAGATGCGGGTAATGAAGATAAACATCAACATGCCGACGCTGTAATTGCCCGCCGCGGCGATCGGGATCAGCCCAAAGCCGCCGCCCGCCGCCTCTGGCTGAATCAACCCCAGAATGCCACACACGCCGCCGAGCAACCCACCCATCAACAAGATATTGCGCATTCTGCCGCCGTGCAGGCGCGCGAACATGTCTTGGGTGCGGAAGATCAGCGCGTTGAACCCCACGCCCACCGCGCCGAATATCGCCCCCAGCACCAGATAGAGCCACAGGGTGTTGATGGGCGCCGAAGAAAGTTTGTCGACCGCGATCACCGAGCCCTGGCCGTTAAACAGCTGGTACACCACGCTCGACATGATAACGCCGATAAACACCGCTTTAATCGAGATCAGGTTGTAGCGAAACTGCGGCCGCATCTCTTCGATGATAAACAGAATGCCGGCCAGCGGCGCGTTGAACGCGGCGGACAGCCCGGCGGCGGCCCCGGTCGCCAGCAGCGAATGACGCGCCTCGGCGCCGCGAATGCGCAGCACGTCCAATACCATGCGCCCGACGTTGCCGCCCATTTGCACCGTGGGCCCTTCGCGCCCCAGCACCATGCCCGCCCCCAGCGTGCCCATGCCGCCGATGAATTTCACCGGTATCACGCGCCACCAGCGCACCGGCCGCAGCTCCTCCAGCGCGCCTTCGATCTCCGGAATGCCCGAGCCGCCCGCCTCAGGCGCAAAGCGCCGCACCAGGTAATAGCCCAGCGCCGCCAGCGCGGCGGACAGGATAAACGCCAGCGGCCACACCAGGATCCAGGAGTCGGCGACCTGCGCCAGCGAAGCCAGCCGCTGCTGCTGCACCCACTCCACCGCTTTATCGAAGGCCACGCCAAGCAAACCAGCCAGCGTCCCCACCAGCGCGGCCATCAACAAGATCGCCACCGGCGTTTTATCGCGGCGGATAAACTGGCGCACCGCATCGCTGCGGCTAAGGCGCGGGCTCAACGTCCCGACGGGCTGTGAGTATGATTCTGTCATCGCGAATAATTCGTCAGGTAATTTGTAATACAAATAGGCAGGGCGATAATTCTACCCCAACCCGGCGGCGGACGCTGCCGTTAATGGTATCTGACTGTGATCGTTTCATAACGCGGCGCTCTCCTCTAGAATAGCGCGGTCAAATCATTCAAAAGAGAATCCAGGAGCCGATTTATGAGCCTACACAGCAAGTCCGAAAGTCTGTACGCCCAGGCGCAACAGTTGATCCCCGGCGGGGTAAACTCTCCGGTGCGTGCATTCACCGGCGTAGGCGGTGTGCCGCTGTTTATCGAGCGCGCAGACGGGGCTTACCTGTTCGATGCCGACGGCAAGGCCTATATCGACTATGTCGGTTCCTGGGGGCCGATGGTGCTGGGGCATAACCACCCGGCGATCCGCGACGCGGTGATCGAAGCGGCGCAGCGCGGCCTGAGCTTCGGCGCGCCGACCGAGATGGAAGTCAAAATGGCGCAGCTGGTCACCGAGCTGGTGCCGACGATGGATATGGTGCGCATGGTGAACTCGGGCACCGAAGCCACCATGAGCGCCATCCGCCTGGCGCGCGGCTACACCAACCGCGATAAAATCATCAAGTTCGAAGGCTGCTACCACGGCCACGCCGACTGCCTGCTGGTGAAAGCCGGCTCCGGCGCGCTGACCCTCGGCCAGCCGAACTCACCGGGCGTGCCAGCCGACTTCGCCAAACACACTCTGACCTGCACCTATAACGATCTGGATTCGGTGCGCGCCGCCTTTGAACAGTACCCGTCAGAGATCGCCTGTATCATCGTCGAGCCGGTCGCCGGCAACATGAACTGCGTGCCGCCGCTGCCGGAATTCCTGCCGGGCCTGCGCGCCCTGTGCGACAAGTACGGCGCGCTCTTGATCATCGACGAAGTGATGACCGGCTTCCGCGTGGCGCTGGCCGGCGCGCAGTCCTATTACGGCGTTGAGCCGGATCTGACCTGCCTCGGCAAAATCATCGGCGGGGGTATGCCGGTGGGCGCCTTCGGCGGCCGTCGCGATGTGATGGAGGCGCTGGCGCCGACCGGTCCGGTCTACCAGGCGGGCACCCTGTCCGGCAACCCGATCGCCATGGCGGCGGGCTACGCTTGCCTGACCGAAGTGTCGCAGGTTGGCGTGCACCAGACGCTGACCGAACTGACCGAGATGCTGGCCGCAGGCCTGCTGCATGCGGCGCAGGAAGAGAATATCCCGTTGGTGGTCAACAACGTCGGCGGCATGTTCGGCCTGTTCTTCACCGACGCGCCGGCGGTCACCTGCTACCAGGACGTGATGCAGTGCGACGTGGAACGCTTCAAGCGCTTCTTCCACCTGATGTTGGAAGAAGGGGTGTATCTGGCACCGTCCGCCTTCGAAGCGGGCTTCATGTCCGTGGCGCACAGCAAGGAAGACATCCAGCGCACCATCGACGCCGCGCGTCGCTGCTTCGCCAAGCTGTAATCCCGGCCGGATGGCCAAAAAAATGGGCGCCTCGGCGCCCGTTTTGTTTTTCGCTGCGGCTTAAAGCAGCGTGCCGTAAATGGTCAACAGCGCCACCACCACCACGATGATCATCGTCACCTTACGCGCCAGCGTCACCGCCGCGCGCGGCGTTTGCACCGGATCCATATGCGGATCGCGCGCCAGCGAGAACTGTGCCAGCCGCGTCAACACCTGATACGACGACGAATGCCGATCCCCCAGCGAGGCGAACCAAGCCGGCAGCGCCCGCTCGCCGTGGCCAAATAGCGCATAGGCCACCCCGGCCAAACGCACCGGGATCCAGTCCAGCCAGTTCAGCAGGTGATCGATGCCCGACTGCGAACGCTCCAGCGGCGTATTGTGGCGCGCCAGCCAGGTTTGATAGGCGCGCAGGAAGGCATATCCCGCCAGCGCGATCGGCCCGTACGGCCCAAAGACCACGAACCAGAACAGCGGCGCCAGGTAATAACGGAAGTTGATCCACAGCAGCGCGTTTTGCAGCTCGCGCAGACGCAGCTCTTCACTGCAGTCCACCGGCAAACCGTGGATCAACGCCAGCTCTTCCGCCATCTGATCGCTGGCATGGGTATCCCCCTGCCGCGCCGCTTTCAGGTAGGCGCGATAGTGTTTGCGCTTGATGCCGGCACCGACGCACAGCAGATCGATGACGATCCACAGCAGCAGCGTCACCACGCCGAAGAATAACCCGTGCGACAACCACAGAACGCCCCAGACGACAACCATCCAGGCGGCGGTCATCGCCAGCGTCTGCGCCAGCGAAACCCGATGCAGCCGCTGAAATACCACTTCGAGGCGATGATCCAGCTGCCAGTGTTCCCCCAGCTTGAACAGGCGCTCCCAGGCCAAAACCAGCAACAGCGTAAACAGCGTCATTAGCGATTCCTCTCCCTTTTTCTTGTCTCAAGCATAGCGTCGGCGGGCGCGCCGCGTTGTTCCAGAGATGCCAGATAGCGATCCCAATCGAACGCCGGCCCGGGATCGGTTTTGCGGCCGGGGGCGATATCGCAATGCCCGGCAATATGCGTCGCCAGCGGCGGATAATGTTCGGCCAGCAGCACGGTGACCGCCTGCAGCGTGCGGTATTGCGCCTCGGTGTAGGGTAACTGGTCAGTCCCTTCCAGCTCGATGCCGATGGAGAAATCGTTGCACCGATCGCGCCCCTGATACAGGGAAACGCCCGCGTGCCAGGCGCGTTGGTCGAAGGGCACATACTGCACGATCTCTCCGTCGCGGCGGATCAGGCAGTGCGCAGACACTCGCAGCTGATGGATCTCGGCGAAATAAGGGTGCTGCGCGGGGTCGAGCGTGCCGGTGAACAGCTGGTCGATATAGGGGCCACCGAATTCGCCGGGCGGCAGGCTGATGTTGTGGATGACCAGCAGCGAGGGCGGCTCGTCATCCGGGCGCCGATCGCAGTGCGGCGAGAGCACTCGCGTCACCCCGGCAATCCAGCCATTTTCCAACTGCATCAGACACCTCTCTGCGGTGGTACTTATTCCTGCAACAGAGTAGCATGTTCCCCTACGATCTAACCGTCCATTTCGGAGTTTTCCATGCCGACACGCCGCTACAGTGCCGACCGTCGCCGCACCGAGCTTCTTGAACGTATTGAAAGTGATATTCCCTATTCCGTCGCCCAGGCGCTGCGCGAAGACCTGGGAGGTGAAGTTGACGCCGGGCGCGATATTACCGCGCAATTGTTACCGGCGGACAAGCAGGCCGAAGCCACCGTCATTACCCGCGAAGCCGGCGTGTTCTGTGGCCGCCGCTGGCTGAACGAAGTCTTTATTCAGTTGGGCAACCAGGTGCAGGTGGAGTGGCTGGTGGCAGACGGCGACCGTCTGATACCGAACCAACCGCTTTGCCGGCTGCGCGGCCCTGCACGGGTGCTGTTGACCGGCGAGCGCACCGCGCTGAACTTCGTGCAGATGCTCTCCGGCGTGGCGACCGAGGTCAGCCGCTATGTGGCTCTGCTGGAAGGCACCCAGACTCGCCTGCTCGATACCCGCAAGACCTTGCCCGGCCTGCGCACCGCGTTGAAATATGCCGTACTGTGCGGGGGCGGCAGCAACCACCGGCTGGGGCTGTCCGATGCCTTCCTGATCAAGGAAAACCACATCATCGCCTCCGGCTCGATCAAAAACGCGGTGGAAAAAGCCTTCTGGCTGCACGCCGACGTGCCGGTGGAAGTGGAAGTCGAATCGCTTGATGAACTGCAGCAGGCGCTGGACGCCGGCGCCGACATCATCATGCTGGACAACTTCAGCGTCGAGATGATGCGTCAGGCGGTCGCCCAAACCCAGGGCCGCGCCCAGTTGGAGGTATCCGGCAACGTCACCAGCGAGACGCTGCGCACCTTCGCCGAGACCGGCGTGGATTACATTTCGGTCGGCGCGCTGACCAAACATGTGACCGCGCTCGATCTGTCGATGCGCTTCAAATGATCCCCTCGCCCCCGGCCGCCGCCGGGGGCGTTACCGCAGATTTGCGAAGCCCCTCGCACCGTTTTTCCCTCCGCTGCAAACGGCATCATTACTGATGGAAGCACGCCGAGAAACGCGTAAAACCCGCTCGCCGTTCCCCCGCGCAAACCGCTACCGTTGTTTTCCACACCCTTATGGAGGAAACAACGCATGGAAACGCAACGCGGCTTTAGCCTGATCGAACTGATGGTGGTGATCGCCATCATCGCCATCCTCAGCGCCATCGGCATTCCCGCCTACCAGCGCTACATCCAGAAAGCGGCGATGACCGACATGCTGCAAACCATGGCGCCGTATAAACTGGCGGTCGAACTGTGCGTGCTGGATGAAGGCGCGCCCGCCGGCTGTGAAGCCGGCAGCAAAGGCATTCCCACCGGCGGCGCGTCGCGTTACGTCAGCGGGGTGAAAGTCGTTAAAGGCGTCATCACGCTGACCGGCGCCCAAACGCTGCAGGGGCTGGCGGTGGCGTTAACCCCCAAATCGAACGCCGATGGGCTGACCCACTGGACCCGGCTGTGCAGCAGCGAAAACGCGACGCTGGTTGAGGTGTGCCGGGAAGTCTTCCGCTTCGACGACGCAGCGGAGTAGCAGCGATGAACGCGCAAATCAGCGAAGAGGTTCACACCCTGTGTCGGCGCTATCAGGCGCTGGCGCTGAGCGAAGACCCGACCACCCTGACGGTCGCGCTCAGCGAAGAAGCGCCGCAGGGGCTGCTGGCGGCGCTGCGTTTCGCCACCGGCAAACGCATCCATCTGGAACAATGGCCGGCGGCCAGGTTGGAGCTGGCGCTGAATCAGCACCACGAGCCGCTCTCGGCACCGCTGGCGGCCGAAGAGGACACAACCGATATCGCCTACCCCGACGACGGCGATGCGCCGGTGGTACAGTTCATCAACCAGACGCTGCGCCTGGCCATTCAGCGCCGCGCCTCGGACATCCACTTCGAGCCCTTTCGGCAGCATTTTCGCATTCGTCTGCGCATCGACGGCGTGCTGCAAACCCTCGCCTCACCGCCGCCGCAGCTGACCGCGCGCCTCATCGCCCGGCTGAAGATCCTCGGCCAGTTGGATATCGCCGAGCGCCGTCAGCCTCAGGACGGGCAGCTCAGCCTGACGCTGGACAGCGCGCGCTATGCCATGCGTATCGCCACCCTGCCGACGCTGCACGGCGAAAAGGTGGTACTGCGCGTCCAGCAGGGTGAGCAGCAGGAGCTGCCGCTGGATAAACTGGGCATGAGCCGGGCGGATCTGGCGCGCTACGCGACGGCGCTGGCCTGCCCGCAAGGGTTAATCCTGGTGACCGGCCCGACCGGCAGCGGCAAGACGGTGACGCTGTACAGCGGTCTGCGCCAGTTGAACGATGCGCAAAGCAACCTATGCAGCGTCGAGGATCCGGTCGAGATCCCGCTGTTCGGCATTAATCAGACCCAGATCAACGCCAAAACCGAGCTGAGCTTCGCCCGGGTGCTGCGCGCCCTGCTGCGTCAGGATCCGGACGTCATCATGATCGGCGAGATCCGCGATACGGAAACCGCCGAGATCGCGGTCAAGGCCGCGCAAACTGGCCACCTGGTGCTGTCAACGCTGCATACCAACTCCACTGGCGAAACCCTGACGCGGCTGATGCACATGGGGATCCCCGGCTACCTGCTCGCCGGCTGCCTGAAGCTGATCGTCGCGCAGCGGTTGGTGCGCAGGCTGTGCCGCCACTGCCGCTACCCGCAAAGCCAGCCGACGCATTTTCCCACCGCGATCTGGCCAGAACCGCTGACCGCCTGGCGCGCCGACGGCTGCGAGCACTGCTTCGGCGGCTACTATGGGCGCATCGGCGTGTATGAGCTGTTGGCCATTACGCCGGAAATACAGGCGGCGCTGCTGGCGAACGCTGCTCCTAGCCTGCTGGCGAATATCGCCCGTGAGCAGGGGCAGCTTTCGCTGCTGCAGGCCGGGCTGACTCTGGCCGCCGAAGGCACGACCTCGCTGGAAGAACTGTATCGCGTGATCGACGTCGTCCAGCTCGGCGCAACCACGTCATGAAAGCGCGCCGCCTGTTTCTGTGGCAGGCTTTCGACGCTCAGGGCGCCTTACGCCGCGGCGAACTGATGAGCGAAGAAAAACGGCAGGTGAGCCGATTACTGATTGAGCAAGGCATGCAACCGTGCCGAATCGGGCACGGCAAACGCGTTACGCCCGGCCAATGGCGTGGAGAACCCTTAATCCACTTCACCCGCCAGCTCGCCACTCTGCTGCAGGCGGGGTTGCCGCTGGTCGATGCGCTGCAGTTGCTGGCAGCAGAGCATCCTTCGGCAGCCTGGCGCTGCCTGCTGCGCCAGTTGGCCGACCAGGTGCGCGAAGGGCAACCGCTTTCCGAAACCCTCGCCGAACAACCGGGGATTTTTCCCCTGATCTACCGCCAGCTGATCGCCATCGGCGAACTGACCGGTAACCTCGATCGCTGCTGCCTGCAGCTGGCACAACAGCAAGAAGCCCAACTGCTGCTGCGCCGCAAGGTGACCAAGGCGCTGCGGTATCCCCTCTTCATCTGTGCGGTGGCGCTGCTGGTCAGCGTGCTGATGCTGGTGATGGTGCTGCCGGAATTCGCCAAGGTTTATCAATCGTTCGATGCGCCACTGCCCTGGTTTACCCAAGGGCTATTGAAGTTGTCCGCGCTGCTGATCGCCGTTGGCCCCTATTTGGCGCTGCTGCTCGGCGCATCGCTGTTCGGCTACTGCCGCTGGCTGCATCCGCGCCCGCCGTGGCGCAGACGTGAACAGGCACTCTTGCTTCGCCTGCCGCTGATCGCCCGGCTGGTGAGCGGCGGCGCGCTGAGCCAAACATTTCGCATCCTGACCATGACCCAACGCGCCGGGCTGACGCTGGTGGAAGGCTTGAGCGCGGCGGCGCTGGCGGCTGACCATCTGCTGTACCGACAGGCGCTGGAGCAGGTGCGACGGCAGATCGCCGAAGGCGAAGCCTTTCATCAAGCCATGGGCCTGCAACCGCTGTTTCCGCCGCTGTGCCGGCAGTTGGTGCGGGTGGGCGAAGAGTCCGGTTCGCTGGACGCCTTGCTGGATAAATTGGCACAGTGGTATGAACGGCAGACGCACGAGCTGGCCGATACGCTGGCGCAAACGCTGGAGCCGCTGCTGATGCTGGTGGTGGGCGGGATTGTCGGCGCTTTGGTGATCGCCATGTACCTGCCTATCTTTCAACTGGGCAGCGTGTTGGGATAAGGGGAAGAGGATAGCGGGCGCCGCGGTGTGCTGCGCCCGAATGCAAGCTGTGGCTTATTTGCTGCCGAAGACGCGGTTTTCCTGCTCTGCCACGCGGATAAAGGTGGTGCGCTTGGTCAGCTCTTTCAAACGCTCGGCGCCGACGTAGGTGCAGGCAGAACGCAGACCACCGAGGATATCGCGCACGGTAAACTCCACCTCGCCCCTCAGCGGCAGCTTGACGGTTTTCCCTTCGGCCGCGCGATACTCCGCTACGCCGCCGACATGGCGCTTCATCGCTGACTCGGAGCTCATGCCGTAGAACAGCATGAACTTCTCGCCTTTCTCTTCCACCACGGTGCCTTCGCACTCGTCGTGGCCGGCCAGCATGCCGCCCAGCATCACGAAGTCCGCGCCGCCGCCGAAGGCTTTGGCGACATCGCCCGGCACCGAGCAGCCGCCGTCGCTGACGATTTGGCCACCCAGCCCATGGGCCGCATCGGCGCATTCGATTACCGCCGACAGCTGCGGGTAGCCCACGCCGGTTTTCACGCGGGTGGTACAAACTGAGCCCGGGCCGATGCCGACCTTAACGATGTCGGCGCCGGAAAGGATCAGCTCTTCCACCATCTCGCCGGTCACTACGTTACCGGCGCAGATCACGTGATTCGGGCAGGCTTCGCGCGCTTTCTGCAGGAAGGCGACGAAGTGTTCAGAGTAGCCGTTGGCCACGTCGATACAGATGAATTTCAGCGCCGGAGACAGGGCCAGGATCTGCTGCATTTTGGTGAAGTCGGCTTCGGAGGTGCCGGTGGACACCATCACGTGGCGCAGCACCGATTCCGGCATGCGCTGCACGAAATCAGCCCATTGCTCGACGCTGTAATGTTTGTGTACGGCGGTGAGAACATCGAAAGAAGCCAGGGCCTCGGCCATGCGGAAGGTGCCCACCGTGTCCATGTTGGCGGCGATAATCGGCACGCCGGACCAGCTGCAACCTGAATGCTTGAAGGTAAACTGACGTTCCAGTTCAACCTCGGAACGGCTTTTCAGCGTGGAGCGCTTAGGGCGGATCAACACGTCTTTAAAGCCCAACTTCAAATCTTCTTCAATACGCATGACTTATGATTTCCTGGTTAATGGCGACGGATCGCAAGGAGGATGTTCGAACCTCTGCCCGACGGCTTTCCAGTGGCGCAAAAAGACGGCGGCGAGATTAATGCCAGTTCCAGTGACGTTATAATACGCGCTAATAATCGCCGAACAAGACTGCGAATTCGCCTTTATTTACGCTACAATCCGACAAATTTACCTGCATAATCGCAGTGTGATTACCCGCTCATTTTTGCCGTGCCGCTGCGCTTTTTCTCGCCGCCCGAACGGGGCCGACGCGCAAGCGCCGCCTGCCGACTTGCACTTCTGCGCGATCGCTTTATGATTCGTCTATTATTTTTTTATGAACATCGGATGCACCTAACACCATGGCCTACATTGTTGCGTTGACCGGGGGCATAGGCAGCGGCAAAACGACCGTTGCGAACGCCTTTGCGCGCCACGGCGCAACCCTTGTCGATGCCGACGTGATCGCCCGTCAGGTCGTCGAGCCGGGCACCCCTGCGTTGGCCGCGATCGCCGAACAATTTGGTAATGAAATGTTGCTGCCGGACGGTGCGTTGAACCGCGCTGCGCTACGTCAGCGCATCTTCAGCCACCCCGATGACAAAACCTGGCTGAACCAACTACTGCATCCGCTGATACACCGCGAGACCCAACGCCAACTGGCGCAGGCGGCCAGCCCGTACGCGCTGTGGGTCGTGCCGCTGCTGGTGGAAAACGGCCTGCAGGATCGCGCCGATCGGGTGCTGGTGATCGACGTCGACACCGAAACCCAGTTGGCTCGCACCATCGCGCGCGACGGCATCAGCCGCGAGCAAGCGCAGAGCATTCTCGCCGCCCAGGCCACGCGCCAGCAGCGCCTCGCCGTGGCGGATGACATTATTGACAACAGCGGCGCCGCTCAGGGGATAGAGCCACGGGTCGCCGCACTGCATCGTCGCTACCTTGAACTGGCGGCAACAGCGCCCCAACAGGATTAAACTGCATGAGTGATGTTTCCCCAACCGTTCTCTTTGAACACCCGCTGAACGAAAAAATGCGCACCTGGCTGCGCATCGAGTTTTTACTGCAACAGCTGCACGGCCAGCGCGCCCTGAGCGAAACCGCCATCGCCCTTACCTTTTTCCGCACCGTCTCCGATTTGCTGGACGTGCTGGAGCGCGGCGAAGTGCGCACCGAACTGCTCAAAGAGCTGGAGCGCCAGCAGCAAAAACTGTTGGCCTGGGCCGATGTGCCGGGCGTGGATATGGCGCTGATCGATCAGCTGCGCGGCCAGTTGAAGTCGCGCTCATCGGCGCTGATGGCGGCGCCGCGCCTCGGTCAGGCGCTGCGTGAAGACCGGCTGATCGGCCTGGTGCGCCAGCGGCTTAACATTCCCGGCGGCTGCTGCAGCTTCGATCTGCCAACCCTGCACATGTGGATGCACGCGCCGCAGCAGGATCGCGACGCCGACGTCGCCGCCTGGCTGCAATCGTTGGATCCGCTGAACCAGGCGCTGATCATGGTGCTGGATCTGATCCGTCAGTCGGGGCCGTTCCGCAATCAAATCAGCCTGAACGGCTTTTTCCAGGACAACGCCGAAGGGGCGGATCTGCTACGCCTGCGCCTCCATCTGGCGCCGCAGCTTTATCCGCAGATTTCTGGCCACAAGACGCGTTATGCCATTCGTTTCCTGCCGCTGGACAGCGAAAATGGCGTGGTGCCTGAACGCCTGACGTTCGAATTGGCCTGTTGTTGAACTCATGAAAGCAAGCCTTCTCAGCACTGACAGAAGGCGTAAGGAACCGTTATGACGACCGTAGTGAAATGCCCAACCTGTGGCACCGGCGTGGTTTGGGGTGAAGTCAGCCCGTTCCGGCCGTTTTGCAGCAAGCGCTGCCAGCTGATTGATCTTGGCGAGTGGGCCGATGAAGAGAAGCGCATTCCGAGCAACAGCGATCTGTCGGAAAGCGAAGACTGGAGCGAACTCGACGACCGCTAGTCGCCGGTTGAAGGCCTGGCGGACGCCAGGCCAATCTTGTTATTGCGCGGCGTTCGCCTGCGCTACCAGCAGTTGAATAATGCCGACGTTGGCTTCCGGGAACTCGTCTTCACGCAGATCGGCCTGTTTTACCCAGCGCATCGGCTGCCCCTCACGGCCAAACGGCTCGCCCGCCCAACGCTCCACCAGATAAAAATTCAGTGTCACGATGCGATCGCTGAAACGATGTTCCACCACCTCCAACAGTTCGGCCCGCTCGGCTTCGATACCGGTCTCTTCGTGCAACTCGCGGCTCAGGGCCTGTTCCGGCGTCTCACCCGGTTCGATCTTGCCGCCGGGAAACTCCCAAAATCCGGCCATGTGCGTGTCAGCGGCGCGGCGGGTAATAAAGATCTCCCGTTGAGCATTGCGGATGATGCCCACGGCGATATTCAGATGTTTCATCTCACCCTCCTGATGGGTGCCAAAAAACAGGGGCTCAGCAAGCTGAACCCCTGGGTGTTATCGGTTAACCGCAGCCGGCATTACTGCAGGCGGCCGTGGCACTGCTTGTATTTCTTGCCGGAACCGCATGGGCAAGGATCGTTGCGGCCCACTTTGCGCTCGGCGGTCGCCGGCGCGTTCGGATCTTCGGTCACCAGCGCGTTCTCGTCGTGGTGGCTCAGCTGTTGCTGCTGCGCCAGGCGCTCAGCCTCTTCACGACGCTGCTGTTCCAGCGCTTCCACTTCTTCCGGCATCCGCACCTGTACCTTGCTCAGCACGCTGATCACTTCATATTTCAGCGATTCCAGCATGGTGGCGAACATGTTGAAGGATTCGCGCTTGTACTCCTGCTTCGGATCCTTCTGCGCATAGCCGCGCAGGTGGATGCCCTGACGCAGGTAGTCCATCGCCGCCAGGTGCTCTTTCCACAGGGAATCCAGCGTCTGCAGCATCACGCCCTTCTCGAAATTGCGCATCATTTCGCTGCCGACCACGTCTTCCTTACGCAGGTACTGCTCTTTGGCGTTCTCCAGAATACGTTCGCGCAGCGTCTCTTCGTGCAGCTCCGGCTCTTTGTCCAGCCACTGGGCAATTGGCATCTCCAGATCGAAGTCGTTCTTCAGGCGCTCTTCCAGCCCCTGAATGTCCCACTCTTCTTCCAGCGACTGCGGCGTGATGTAGTTGTCGATGGTGCTCTTGAACACGTCCTCGCGGATGCTGGCGATGGTTTCGCTCACGTCGGACACGTCCAGCAATTCGTTACGCTGGCTGTAGATAGCGCGGCGCTGATCGTTGGCGACATCGTCGTATTCCAGCAGTTGCTTACGGATATCGAAGTTACGGCTCTCCACCTTGCGCTGAGCGTTGGCAATCGCCTTGGTCACCCACGGGTGCTCAATCGCCTCGCCTTCTTTCATACCCAGTTTACGCATCATGCCAGACACGCGATCCGAGGCGAAGATACGCATCAGGGCATCTTCCATCGACAGGTAGAAGCGGGATGAACCGGCGTCGCCCTGACGACCGGAACGGCCGCGCAGCTGGTTATCGATACGGCGCGATTCATGGCGCTCGGTGCCGATGATATGCAGGCCGCCCGCCGCCAGCACCGCATCGTGGCGCACTTTCCAGGCGGCTTTGATGGCTTCAATTTGCTCTTCGGTCGGTTCTTCCAGCAGCGCCACTTCGGCCTGCCAGCTGCCGCCCAGCACGATATCGGTACCACGGCCCGCCATGTTGGTGGCGATGGTCACCGCACCGCTCTGACCCGCCTGGGCGACGATGTCCGCCTCCATGGCGTGGAATTTGGCGTTCAGCACCTTGTGCTCGATACCCGCTTTGGTCAGCTCATGGGAAACCACTTCGGATTTCTCGATTGAGATGGTACCCACCAGCACCGGCTGGCCTTTGGCGGTACGCTCGCGGATGTCTTCGATGATGGCACCGATCTTCTCTTTCTCGGTCATGTACACCAGATCCGGCATATCCTTACGGATCATCGGACGGTTGGTTGGCACCACGATGGTGTCCAGCTTGTAGATCGAGCTGAATTCGAAGGCTTCGGTATCGGCGGTACCGGTCATCCCGGCCAGCTTCTCGTACAGACGGAAGTAGTTCTGGAAGGTAATCGAAGCCAGCGTCTGGTTCTCGTTCTGGATCTCCACGCCTTCTTTAGCTTCCACCGCCTGGTGCAAACCGTCGGACCAGCGGCGGCCCTGCATGGTACGGCCGGTGTGCTCATCGACGATGATCACTTCGCCGTCTTTCACGATGTAGTCCACGTCGCGGGTGAACAGCACGTGGGCTCGCAGCGCGGCGGTAACGTGGTGCATCAGCATGATGTTGGTCGGCGAGTACAGCGATTCGCCTTCATCCATGATGCCAGCTTCCACCAGCATCTCTTCGATCAGGATCAGGCCGCGTTCGGTCAGGTGGACCTGACGCGCCTTCTCATCCACCGAGAAGTGCCCTTCACCCTTGAAGGTGTCGGAGTCTTCTTTTTCCTGGCGGATCAGTTTAGGGATCAGCTTGTTGACCTTGATGTACATCTCGGAGCTGTCTTCTGCCGGGCCGGAGATGATCAGCGGCGTACGCGCTTCATCGATCAGGATGGAGTCCACCTCATCCACCAGCGCATAGTGCAGTTTGCGCTGCACGCGCTCTTCTGGGCTGAACGCCATGTTGTCGCGCAGGTAGTCGAAGCCGTATTCGTTGTTGGTGCCGTAGGTGATGTCGGCGGCGTAAGCTTCACGCTTGGCCGGCGCCGGCATGCCCGGCAGGTTGATACCGATGCTCAGGCCGAGGAACTCGAACAACGGACGGTTGTTTTCGGCGTCACGCTGCGCCAGATAGTCGTTGACGGTCACGACGTGCACGCCGCGGCCGCTCAGGGCGTTCAGATAAGCCGGCAGCGTCGCGGTCAGGGTTTTACCTTCACCGGTGCGCATCTCGGCGATGCAGCGATCGTTCAGCACCATGCCGCCCAGCAGCTGCACGTCGAAGTGACGCATGCCGAACACGCGCTTGCTCGCCTCACGCACCACGGCGAAGGCTTCCGGGATCAGGCTGTCCAACGACTCGCCTTTCTCCAGGCGCGCGCGGAACTCGTTGGTTTTCGCTTTCAGCTCGTCATCGGACAGTTTTTCCATGTCCGGTTCCATGCGGTTGATCTGCTCAACCACTTTGCGCATGCGGCGCAGGGTACGATCGTTACGGCTGCCAAAAACTTTGGTTAATAATTTCACTAACATGATGTTTGATATCTCTGTCATGACGGCCGAACACGGCAGTCAACTTGCTATTATTTATGGTTTTTGTGCCCGAAGGGCGAAGTCAGACGAGAGCGGCTGGCCCGGCGCGAATGCCCTGCACCTGCGCCACCCACAGGCCGGTCTGGTGGCGCGCCAGCGTGGGCAGCACCTCAAGGTGGGTGTGGCGAATGATGGTCGGCGGCTTCGGCTCGTGCGTCAGCAGCGCGTTGAGAGTAGAAAGCAGCGCCAGTTGCGCCACTTGCAAAGGGGGTTCCGCTTCGGCTTCGCTCTCCTGCACCCGCGCATAAACCGCCTGCGGCGCCAGCGCGAAAGAGAGGTGACGAATGACGGTGCGCAGCGCATGTTGCTGCCAATAATCTACGCTGAAGGTAGGACGGCGATGTGCGTCCTGCAGCAGGGCCAGGCTGTTGAAGGTGCCGTTGGCCGAATTTTGCCGGTTAAGGCTGGACGATGTGCTCGGCAGTGCGGCCTGATCGGGGGCACCGGACAAATTGGAAGGTGCGCCAAGCGTGGCCGCAACCATCCCTAACAGGAGATGGGGCCAGAAATAACGTCTGCCAAATTGTCGCCAACGATTTAGAATACCGATCACGAGTTTATAATCCGCCGGAGCCCATTATGCGCGATAGCCGTCCACAATTATTAGATGTCCTGTTCGACGACGCGTCTGCCGGCAGCAAAGGGACGCTGCAAAACGTCCAGCAACGCGCGGTGGCGCTGCTCAAGCTTAACCGTGCAGTGAAGGGCCTGTTGCCCGCACCCCTGCATCCCTGGTGCCGCGTCGCGAATTTCCGACAGGGTATTTTAGTGCTCGAAACGGCAAATGCCAGTTGGATGATGCGCTTGCGCTACGAACAACCCGCTTTGCTGTCTGCACTACGAGCGCAAATTCTACCATCATTGTCGTCGATCGACATCAGGATTAATCCGGCCTTGATGGCGAAAGGCAGCAACCAGGTGCAAAACGCCGAAAAAGCGCCTGAAAAACCCGTGCCAATGCGGCATTTGAGTCTGGAAAGTGCGGAGGAACTGAGAGGATTGGCAAGCCGTAGCCCGGAGAAGCTGCGCAAAATATTGGAACGGCTGGCTGCATTGGCCGGAGAGGGTACCAACACAACCAGTCGTGATAAGTAATCAGCGACACGAACTGCAAAACACCTGACAGCCGGCATCACACCATCGCGAGCCTGAATTCTCAGGCTCTCAGGGGATGCGCCTGCCGTTATTCGCAGGCGAGGAATTCAGACCTTACGCCAATACGGTAGACGGTGCCTTGAATGCCAATGGCATTTCGGCTTCGTCCTGGAAGGTCACGTATTCCCACGCTTCCTGCTTGGCCAACACGGCCTGCAGCAGTTTGTTGTTCAGCGCGTGGCCAGACTTGAACGCGGTGAACGCGCCAATGATGTTGTGGCCGCACATGAACAGGTCGCCGATGGCGTCCAGCATTTTGTGACGTACGAATTCGTCTTCGAAACGCAGACCGTCTTCGTTCAGCACGCGGTAGTCGTCTACCACGATGGCGCAATCGAAGCTGCCGCCCAAGGCCAGGCCACGGGACTGCAGGTATTCGATGTCACGCATAAACCCGAAGGTGCGCGCGCGGCTGATTTGACGCACGAACGACTCAGCCGAGAAATCAAGGCGATAGCGCTGAGAGCTGGCGTCGATAGCCGGGTGGTTGAAATCGATGGTGAAGTCCAAGCGGAACCCGTTATGCGGGGACAGCTCGGCCCATTTGTCGCCGTCTTCAACACGCACAGTCTCTTTCAGACGCAGGAATTTCTTCGCCGAGTTCAGTTCTTCGATGCCGGCATCCAGCAGCAAGAACACGAACGGACTGGCGCTGCCGTCCATGATTGGGATTTCAGCAGCGTCGACTTCAATGACGATGTTGTCGATGCCCAGCCCAGCCAGCGCGGCGTTGAGGTGCTCAACGGTCGAAATACGCACGTCATGCTCATTCACCAGGCAAGTACAGAGCATGGTATCACGCACGGATTTTGCATCAGCCGGAAAATCAACCGGTGGATTCAAGTCAGTGCGACGATAGATGACCCCGGTATTAGCCGGCGCTGGGCGCATTGTCAGCGTGACTTTCTTGCCGGTATGCAAACCGACGCCAGTCGCCTGAACAATACGTTTTAATGTCCTTTGTTTGATCATCGTTTTATCTCGCAATGTTATCCATCCTACCAGCCAAGCATACAGCATGGCTGGCGGGACAGTTTAGCACAAAGAGCGGAGATTCCAAATTCTCAGGATATTCTTAGTCTGCCTGCTTACGCAGGAAGGCTGGAATATCAAGATAGTCGGGCTCTTTATTCGGCTGCGCAGCTTGGTCGTTGACCACCTTCGCGGCAGGTTTCACTTCCTGCGGCAGAGGCGACATGCCGTGCTGCTGATAACGGTGATCCATCACCGGCTGGCTGGCCTGCTTATTGGTCACCAGGGTGATTTCAGGACGCTTGTCCATACCGATACCGGTTGCAACCACGGTTACGCGCAGTTCGTCGTTCATTTCTGGATCCAGCGAGGTACCGATAACCACGGTAGCGTTGTCGGAAGCGAACGCGCGGATGGTGTTACCCACGGTTTCGAACTCATCCAGACGCAGGTCGAAGCCAGCGGTAATGTTGACCAACACGCCGCGCGCGCCGGACAGGTCGATGTCTTCCAGCAGTGGGCTGGAGATCGCCATTTCGGCCGCTTCTTCGGCGCGGTCTTCACCGCAAGCCACGCCGGAACCCATCATCGCGTAGCCCATTTCGGACATCACGGTGCGCACGTCGGCGAAGTCGACGTTCATCAGGCCCGGACGGGTGATCAGCTCGGCGATACCCTGCACCGCGCCTTTCAGCACGTCGTTGGCCGCGCCGAACGCGTCCAGCAGAGAGATGCCGCGACCCAGAACTTTCAGCAATTTGTCGTTCGGGATGGTGATCAGCGAGTCCACGTGTTTGGACAGTTCAGCGATACCCTGCTCCGCGAATGCCATGCGCTTCTTGCCTTCGAAGTTGAAAGGCTTGGTCACCACGGCCACGGTCAGAATACCCAAATCTTTAGCCACTTCAGCCACCACTGGCGCCGCACCGGTACCGGTACCGCCGCCCATGCCGGCTGCGATGAAGACCATGTCTGCGCCGTCCAGCGCTGCGCGCAGGGCTTCGCGGTCTTCTTCCGCTGAATTGCGACCCACTTCAGGGTTCGCGCCCGCACCCAGACCTTTGGTAATACCGCTACCAATCTGGATGGTTTGGCCAACCGCCGTTTTGCGGAGCGCCTGGGCGTCCGTGTTCACAGCGAAGAATTCAACACCTTCGATGCGCTCGCGCACCATGTGTTCAACGGCGTTGCCACCGCCGCCGCCGACGCCGATGACTTTAATCACCGCGTCATTGGTTAGTTCCATTGGTTCAAACATAGTTTCTCTCCGTTTTGTGCCTGTCGCTGCGAGATCATAAAAAGATTACTCAGCATGATCTCTTTGTTGAAACATTAAAACTCTTTTCTCAGCCAGCTATTGATGCGTTTAAACCAATTGCCCACCGAGGCGCGTTTTTCTACCTCTGTCTCACCGCTCAGGTGAGACTCTTTTCCATAGTGCAGCAGACCTACCGCCGTCGAGTAGTAAGGCTCCTGCGCATAATCCGTCAGACCCGTGATGTTCAAGGGTTGGCCGATGCGTACCTGGGTGTGGAACACCCGTTGCGCACAGGCTGCCAGGCCATCAATCTGGGCGGCGCCACCGGTCAGCACGATACCTGCCGCCAGATGATGCTTCACCCCTTGCTGACGCAGTTGCTCCTGCAATTGCAAAATTTCATCGTTAACCAGATTCAACAGTTCGGTGTAGCGTGGCTCAATGACTTCAGCCAGCGTCTGTCTTTGCAGACTGCGCGGAGGACGTCCCCCGACGCTAGGCACCTCTACATTCTCATCCTTGCTAACAATCGACCCAAGCGCACAACCGTGTCGAACTTTAATCGCTTCCGCGTCGGTCGGCGGCGTGCCGAAGGCGTAAGCGATATCGCTGGTGACCACGTTCCCGGCGTAAGGGATCACTTTGGTGTGGCGCAGCGCACCGCCGGTGTACACCGCCATATCCATGGTGCCGCCGCCGATATCCACCACGCAAACGCCGAGTTCGCGTTCATCTTCGGTCAGCACCGCGTAGCTCGCGGCCAGACCGGCGAAAATAAGTTGGTCAACTTTCAGGCCGCAACGTTCCACGGCCTTGACGATGTTCTTCGCCATATCGTTATGGCAGGTAATCAGATGCACCTTGGCCTGCATGCGCACGCCGGACAGCCCAACCGGGTTTTTGATGCCTTCCTGATAATCGATGGCGTATTCCTGAGGAATCACGTGCAGGATGCGGTGTTCGTCGCGCACGCGCACCGATTTGGCGGTGTGCACCACGTTCTCCACGTCGTCCTGCGTCACTTCCTCTTCCGAGATCGGCACCATGCCGATTTCGTTCTGGCAGCTGATGTGCTTGCCCGACAGCGCCAGGTACACCGACGAGATCTGGCAGTCCGCCATCAGCTCGGCCTGATCGATGGCGCGCTGTACGCACTTCACCACCGACTCCAGGTCGTTTACGCCGCCCTTATCCATGCCGCGAGACGGGCAGCTGCCCACCCCGATAATGTTGACCATGCCATCGGGCAGAACTTCCCCTACCAATGCGGAGACTTTTGCAGTACCGATCTCCAGTCCAACTACCAGTTTTCTGTCCGTCGACTTGATCATTGTTGTTTTGCCTGTGCCTGATTCTGTTGCTGATTACTGTTTTGCTGACCGCCAAGCGCCTGCGGATCGACCAACACCGGAGCCCACCCTACCGAAGCGCCGGACTCGTAGCGCAGATCGACATAGCTGACACGCTTGCTCTCCGCCTGGCCCTGCTGCTGCAATACCGGGTAAAGCTCAATAAACCGCTGCAAACGCCCGTTGCGGTCATCGCGCCCCAGCTCAAGCCGAACATCGTTGTCCAGCGCCAGCTGCCAGGAATGGCGCGCGGTCATCGCCGCCATTTTCAGCGTATACTTGCTGGCCGCCAACGTGGCGCTCATCGCCCGATAGCCCTCCAGCACATCCTGTTCGCTCCCTTCCGGCCCGTAGAGCAGCGGCAACTTCTGCTTGCCCGCCCGCTCCGCCGGCACGCTGAACGCTTTGCCCTCGGCGTCCACCATGTGCAAATCGTTCCAGCGCGCCACCGGGACGTACTCCACCAGATGGATCTTCAGCTCATCCGGCCATTGTTTGCGCACGCTGGCCTGCTTGATCCACGGCAGACGTTCGATCTGCTGCTGGATGACGTCCACATCCTGCGTCATAAAGGTGCCGGGTGCGCCCAGCGCCAGGATCGCCTGACGAATATCATCGTTGGTGGTGTAGTGGCGTTCGCCGGTCACCACCAGCCTTGAGAGCGGCAGGCGACTGGCATCTTTCATCCAGCCAAGCACCGCCCAACCGCTCCACACGACCGTTCCCAACACCATCAGCAGGAAAATCATTCCCGCCAACTGGGTTCCATTGCTGCGGCGCGGGCCGTTATCCACCTCGCGATCGCGCGCATTCAGGGCAGCTTGCGACATATCAGTCGGCCAACTCCAAAATTCTCGCCACTAGCTGCGAGAAGCTTAATCCAAACTGGCGCGCTGCCATCGGCACCAGGCTATGACTGGTCATGCCCGGAGAGGTGTTCACCTCAAGCAGATAGAAGCTGCCATCGCTGTCTTGCATCACGTCGACGCGGCCCCAGCCGCTGCAGTCCAGACCGCGGTAGGCGCGCAGCGCCAATGCCGCCATCTCGGCTTCCTGCTCGGCGCTCAAACCGCTCGGGCAGAAGTACTGCGTGTCGTCCGAAATGTACTTGGCCTGGTAGTCGTAAAACACACCGGCCGGCTGGATGCGGATCGACGGCAGCACCTGGTCGCCCAGCATTGCCACCGTGTATTCCGGGCCGCTCAGCCACTTCTCCACCAGCACATCGTCGTCATGGCGGAAGGCTTCTTCCAGCGCGGCTTCCAACGCAGCGCTCTCGGTGACCTTGCTCATGCCGACGCTGGAGCCTTCACGGCTCGGCTTGACGATCAGCGGCAGGCCGAGATCCGCCACGCGCGCCAGCAGCGCCGCTTTTTCGGCGCCGAGATACAGCTGGCGATTCAGCGCCACGTAAGGCGCCACCGGCAAGCCCATCGACTGCCACACCATCTTGGTGCGCCATTTGTCCATGGTCAGCGCCGAGGCCATCACGCCGCTGCCGGTATAAGGCAGCTCGAGGAACTCCAGCAGCCCCTGCAGGGTGCCGTCCTCGCCGCCGCGGCCGTGCAGCGCGATAAACACTTTGGTGAAACCCTGTTCTTTCAGCTGGGTCACCGGGAAATCGCGGGTATCGACGCCGTGCGCATCGATGCCGGCTTCGCGCAACCCGGCCAGCACCGCAGCGCCGGACTGCAGAGAAACGTCACGTTCAGCGGAGGTGCCGCCCAGCAGAACTGCAACTTTATCAGCCATGGTGATCCTCCTCTTTCTTCGGCGGCTGCAGCTTCAGCTCGGCCAGTTTACGGGCGATTTTGCCCACGTTGCCGGCGCCTTGCACCAGCACCAAGTCTTCATCCTGCAGCAGCTGCGCCAGCGTTTCCGGCACGGTATCGGCATCGGAAACCAGGATCGGATCCAGCTTGCCGCGGCTGCGGATGGTGCGGCACAGCGAGCGGCTGTCCGCGCCCGGGATCGGCGCTTCGCCGGCGGCGTACACGTCGAGCATCAGCAGCACATCCACCTGCGACAGCACGTTGGCGAAATCGTCGTACAGATCGCGAGTACGCGTGTAGCGGTGCGGCTGGAAGATCATCACCAGACGCTTGTCCGGCCAGCCGGCGCGCGCCGCTTTCAGCGTGGCGTCCACTTCGGTCGGATGGTGGCCGTAATCGTCCACCAGCATCGCACTGCCCGCTTTGCCGTTGACCGGCTCCAGCGGGAACTCACCGAGGAAATCGAAGCGGCGCCCAGTGCCCTGGAAGCCCGCCAGCGCGCGCAGGATATCTTCGTCGTCGATGCCTTCTTCGGTCGCTACCGCCACCGCCGCCGCTGCGTTCAACGCATTGTGGCGGCCCGGCGCGTTCAGCGTCACCGTCAGCAACGGTTTGTCCTGACGGCTCAGGGTAAAGTGCCCCTGCGGCCCAATCTGCCGGTAGTCTTCGATGCGCACGTCGGCATCTTCACTGAAGCCGTAGGTGGTGATATGGCGACCCACGCGCGGCAACAGCTCGCGCACCACCGGATCGTCGATGCACATCACTGCGCGGCCATAGAACGGCAGGTTGTGCAAGAAATTGATAAACGTCTGTTTCAGGTTCTCGAAGTCGCCCTGGTAGGTGTCCATGTGGTCGGCTTCGATGTTGGTGACTACGGCCACCATCGGCTGCAGATGCAGGAACGACGCATCGCTCTCATCCGCTTCCGCGATCAGATAACGGCTGGACCCCAGTCGCGCGTGGGTTCCCGCCGCCTTCACCAGCCCGCCATTGACGAAGGTCGGGTCCAGGCGGGCTTCGGCGTAAATGCTCGAGACCATCGCCGTGGTGGTGGTTTTGCCGTGCGTGCCGGCGATAGCGATACCGTGGCGAAAACGCATCAGCTCCGCCAGCATTTCAGCGCGGCGGATCACCGGGATGCGCGCTTCACGAGCGGCGACGATCTCCGGGTTGTCGGCGGAGATGGCGGTAGACACCACCACCACGCTCGCATCCAGCACGTTTTCCGGACGGTGATTGAAATAAATCGTCGCCCCGAGCGCGCTCAACTGTTGGGTGACCGGATTCGGCGCCAGGTCGGAGCCGCTGATCTGATACCCTTCGTTTGCCAACACTTCGGCGATACCACCCATGCCGGCACCACCGATGCCGACAAAGTGAATGTGCCGGACGCGACGCATCTCGGGCACGATAGTACGTAGTTTCGCCAGTTGTTGTGTATTCATCACTCTCTCTAATCCGGATCCGGTACCCCGGCCCTACATCACATTGCTTTTATTCAGGTTCGGCGCACCGAACCCCTGCACTCGTTACTTGGCGAGCCGCACCAGCTCCGCCGCCACGCGCTCGGTGGCATCCGGAATGGCGACCGCACGCGCTTTCTCGGCCATGGCCAGCAGCGTCTTGCGATCCCAACTCGCCAGCAGTTCGGCCACCACATCGGCGTTAAACTGCGGCTGTTCGATAATCTTCGCCGCGCCGGCTTCTTCCAGCGGACGCGCGTTCCAGTACTGCTGACGATCCTTGTGCATAAACGGCACGAAGATCGCCGGCAGCCCTGCCGCCGCGATTTCACTGACGGTCAACGCGCCGGAGCGGCAGACCACCACGTCGGCCCAGGCATAGGCGGCGGCCATGTCGTCGATGAACTCGGTCACTTTGTGCTGCGTCTGCCCTACCCTTTCGTAGTCGCGCAGCACCGTTTCCAGCGCGCCCTTGCCAACCTGATGCCAGAGCGTAATTCTATCGCCCAAACGCGCCGCGACTTCAGGAACTGTCTGATTCAGCACGCGGGCGCCCTGACTTCCGCCAATCACCAGCACGCGGATCGGGCCTTCGCGCCCTTGCAACCGCTCTGCCGGCAACGGCAGCGCCAACACGTCGGTACGCACCGGGTTGCCCACCACCTCGGCGTTCGGGAACGCGCCGGGGAAGGCCTGCATCACTTTGGCGGCGATGCGCGCCAGCCAGCGGTTGGTCAAACCGGCGATGCCGTTCTGCTCGTGCAGCACCACCGGGATGCCGCACTGCCAGGCTGCCAGGCCGCCGGGACCGGAGACGTAACCGCCCATTCCCAGCACCACATCCGGCTGATAGCTGCGCATAATGGCTTTTGCCTGACGCACCGCCTGCCAGATCCGCAGCGGTGCGGTCAATTGAGCCTTCAGGCCCTTGCCGCGCAGGCCGGAGATGCGGATAAAATCGATCTCGATCCCGTGCTTCGGCACCAGATCGGCTTCCATTCGGTCTGCGGTTCCGAGCCAGCGCACCTGCCAGCCCTGCGCCATCAGATGATGCGCGACCGCCAGCCCCGGGAACACGTGCCCACCGGTACCGCCTGCCATCACCATTAAACGCTTAGGTTTCCCGCTCATCCCTTACCTCTTCACAAACGCCTGAGCCTTGGTCAGGCGCGTTTCATAATCAATTCGCAGCAACAGCACGATCGCCGTCGACATAATCAGCAAGCTCGAACCGCCGTAACTGATCAACGGCAGCGTCAGACCTTTGGTCGGCAGCATGCCCGCGGCGGCGCCGACGTTAACCAGCGCCTGGAAGCTGAACCACACGCCGATCGCGCAGGCCAGGAAGCCGGAGAAGCGTTGGTCGATCTCCAGCGCGCGGCGCCCGATGGACATCGCGCGAAAAGCGACGAAGAATACCATTAACAGGGCTAAAACCACACCGATATAGCCCAGTTCTTCCCCCAAAATGGAGAAGATGAAGTCGGTGTGTGCCTCTGGCAAATACTCCAGTTTCTGCACCGAGTTGCCGAGCCCCTGCCCCCAGAACTCGCCGCGGCCGAACGCCATCAGCGACTGGGTCAGCTGGTAGCCGCTGCCGAACGGGTCGGCCCACGGGTTCCAGAACGACGTCACGCGGCGCATACGGTACGGTTCCGCGATGATCAGCAGCACCACGGCGAACACGCCGGAGCCGATGATCGCCAGGAACTGCCACATTTTCGCACCGGCCAGGAACAGCATTGCTAGCGTGGTGATGAACAGCACCACCACGGTACCGAGGTCCGGCTGCGCCAGCAGCAGCACCGCCAGCACCACCATCACGCCCATCGGCTTGCAGAAGCCCCAGAAGTTGCTGCGCACCTCTTCCACCTTGCGCACCAGATAGCTCGCCAGGTAGCAGAACAGCGACAGCTTGGACAGCTCCGCGGGCTGAATACGCAGCGGGCCGAGTGCGATCCAACGCGAGGCCCCGTTTACCGAGCTCCCCACCACCAGGACGATCAGCAGCATCACGATCGACATCAGCAGCATCACGTTGCTGTAGCGCTGCCAAATTTCCATCGGGATGCGCAGCGTCACCAGCGACAGGCCGAACGCCAGGCCGAGGTACAGCGCATCACGTTTGGCGAACAGGAACGGATCGTCCGCCAGACGTTGGCCGATCGGCATCGAGGCCGAGGTCACCATCACGAAGCCGATGATCGCCAACCCGAAGGTCAACCACAGCAGGGTGCGATCGTACAGCACCATGTTGACCGCGTCGTTGTCGCGCGCGCCGGTCACCCAGTCTTTCAGCCGTTCTGTCAGCCCGAAGTTCGGCAAGCGTAGTTTCATCCGCCAAGCTCCTGCGCCAGGCGGGCGAACTCATCGCCGCGCACTTCAAAATTACGGAACTGATCGAGGCTGGCGCAAGCCGGCGACAACAGCACCATATCGCCGGGCATTACGCGGCCGGCGATGGTGCGCATCGCCTGCTCCATGGTCTCGGTCAACGTCGCCACTTCCGGCCGCAGCTGTGCCAGCTGAGCGCCGTCACGGCCAAAACAATACAGACGCACGTTGTCGCCCTGCAGATAGCGCGCCAGCGGCGAGAAATCGGCGGACTTGCCGTCGCCGCCCAGCAGCAGATGCAGCGTGCCGTCCACCTGCAGGCCGTTCAGCGCCGCTTCGGTGCTGCCGACGTTGGTGGCTTTGGAATCGTTGATCCAACGCACGCCGTTGTGCTCCCAGGCCAGCTGGAAGCGGTGTGCCAGGCCGGTGAAGGTGGTCAGCGCCTTCAGGCTGGACGCACGCGGGATATTGACCGCATCCGCCAACGCCAGCGCCGCCAGGGCGTTGGTGTAATTGTGGCGGCCGGTCAGCTTCATTTCGCGCGTATTCAGCACCTTCTCACCGCGCACCCGCAGCCAGGTTTCCCCCTGCTGGCGGTTCAAGTGATAGTCGCCTACGTCCGCGCCGAAGCTGACACAGCGTTCGTCGGCGCCGCGCACCGGCATGGTCAGCGCGTCGTCCGCGTTCACCACGCACACCGCGGCGTTTTCATACACGCGCAGCTTGGCACCGCGATACTGCTGCAGACCGAACGGATAGCGATCCATATGATCTTCGGTCACGTTCAGGATGGTCGCCGCCGCCGCCCGCAGGCTATACGTCGTTTCCAGCTGGAAGCTGGACAGCTCCAGCACGTAAAGCTGACATTCCTGACGCAACAGGCTCAGCGCCGGCAGGCCGATATTGCCGCCCACGCCCACCGCCCAACCGGCGGCTTTCGCCATCTCGCCCACCAGGGTGGTGACGGTGCTCTTGCCGTTGGAGCCGGTAATCGCCACGATCGGCGCCTGCGCCTCGCGGCAGAACAGTTCGACGTCGCCGACGATTTCGACGCCGGCGTCAGCCGCGGCGCTCAATGCCGGGGTCGCCAGCGCGACGCCCGGGCTGGCGACGATCAGATCCGCCGCCAGCAGCCAGTCTTGATTCAGATCGCCCAGATGGCGCTCCACGCTTTCAGGCAGTTTGTCCAACCCTGGCGGCGCGATACGGGTATCCATCACGCGCGGCGTCACGCCGCGCGCCATGAAGAAATCGACACAGGACAGGCCGGTGAGGCCCAACCCGATGATGACGACTTTTCTACCCTGATAGTCTGCCATGATTAACGCACCTTCAGCGTTGCCAGGCCAATCAGCACCAGCATCAGCGAAATGATCCAGAAGCGCACGATCACGCGCGGCTCCGGCCAGCCTTTCAATTCATAGTGGTGGTGAATCGGCGCCATGCGGAAAATGCGTTGTCCGCGCAGCTTGAACGATCCCACCTGCAGGATCACCGACAGCGTCTCTACCACAAACACGCCGCCCATGATCACCAACAAAAACTCCTGGCGCAGCAGCACCGCGATGGTGCCCAGCGCGCCGCCCAGCGCCAGCGAACCGACGTCGCCCATAAACACCTGAGCCGGGTAGGTGTTGAACCACAGGAAGCCGAGGCCGGCACCGACGATGGCGGTACACACGATCACCAACTCACCGGCATGACGCAGATACGGAATGTGCAGGTAGTTGGCGAAGTTCATATTACCGGTCGCCCAGGCCACCAGCGCGAAGCCGGCCGCCACGAATACCGTCGGCATGATCGCCAGGCCGTCCAGGCCGTCGGTCAGGTTAACCGCGTTGCTGGTGCCGACGATGACGAAATAGGCCAGCAGGATGTACAGCAGGCCCAGCTGCGGCATCACGTCCTTAAAGAACGGCACAACCAGCTCGGTGGCTGGCGTGTCTTTTCCTACGGCGTACATGGCGAATGCGACAATCAGCGCAATCACCGATTGCCAGAAATACTTCCAGCGGGCGATCAGCCCTTTGGTGTCCTTACGCACCACCTTGCGGTAGTCGTCAACGAAGCCGACGATGCCGTAACCCACCAGCACAAACAGCACGCACCAGACATATGGGTTGGACGGGTAGGCCCACATCAGCACCGAAATGGTGATGGAGGTCAGGATCATGATGCCGCCCATGGTCGGCGTGCCGCGCTTGCTGAAGTGCGACTCAGGGCCGTCGTTGCGCACCACCTGGCCGAAGGACATTTCTTGCAGACGCTTGATCACCCGCGGGCCCATCCACAGCGACAGGAACAGCGCGGTCAGCAGGCTGACAATGGCTCGGAACGTCAGATAAGAAAAGACGTTGAAGCCTGAGTAATACTTGACCAAATGTTCGGCCAGCCAAACTAACATGGTGCTTTCTCCTGTAACGCGCGTACTACCTGCTCCATTGCGGCACTACGTGAACCTTTGATTAACACGGTGATGACCGCATGTTCCGACAGTAATTCCGCCACGCGCGCGATCACTGCTGTCTTGTCCTGATAATGTTCGCCGTTGCCGGACGCTTCGCTCAGCACGCGGCTCAACCCGCCGACGCTGATCACTTTATCGACCCCGGCCAGGCGGGCGGCTTCACCCACCTGACGGTGGCACTCTTCCGCTTCTGCGCCCAGCTCGGCCATATCGCCGACCACCATCACGCGGTAGCCCGGCATTTCCGCCAGCACCTGCGCCGCCGCGGTCATCGACCCGACGTTGGCGTTATAGCTGTCGTCCAGCAGCAGCTTGCCTTCGGCCAGCGCCACCGGGAACAAGCGCCCCGGTACCGCCTGCAATTGTTTCAACCCCTGACGCACCGCTTCGAGGGTGGCACCCACCGACATCGCCAGCGCCGTGGCCGCCAGCGCGTTGGCCACGTTGTGGCGCCCCGGCAGCGGCAGCGCGATCTCGGCGGTGCCGAACGGGCTGTGCAGCGTGAACTGCGTGCCTGCGCCGTTCACCCGCACGTCGTCCGCGAAGAAGTCCACGCCTTCGGCAGCCTGCGGCGAGAAGCGCCAGACGGTTTTGCCGCCCAGCATGCTCTGCCAGTGCGGCCAATCGTTGTTATCGGCGTTGACGATCGCCACGCCATCGGCCGACAGGCCGGTAAAGATTTCACCTTTCGCCTGGGCGACGCCGGCCAGCGAGCCGAAGCCTTCCAGGTGCGCCGCCGCCAGGTTGTTCACCAAAGCGGTCTGCGGACGCGTCAATGCGGTGGTGTAAGCGATTTCGCCAATGTGATTAGCGCCCAGCTCTATCACGGCAAAGTCATGCTGCGGCTCCAGACGCAACAGCGTCAGCGGCACGCCGATGTCGTTATTGAAGTTACCGGCGGTATACAGCACTTCGCCGCATTCACGCAGAATGGCGGCGGTCATTTCTTTCACCGATGTCTTGCCCGAGGAGCCGGTCAGAGCCACCACGCGCGCCGGCACCTGCTGACGCACCCAGGCGCCAAGCTGCCCCAGCGCCAAACGGGTGTCTTCCACCACCAGCTGCGGCACGTCCACCAATAAGCGCTTACTGACCAGCAATGCCCCGGCACCTGCGGCTACGGCATCCGCCGCGAAGTCGTGAGCGTCAAAACGCTCGCCTTTCAGCGCCACAAACAGGCAACCGGCGGTCACCTTGCGGGTGTCTGTCGTCACCTCGACAATTTGGCAATCGGCGCCAATCAGTTCAGCGCTCAATACCTCAGCCAGTGTCTGAAGAGAGACAGGGATCATGCCAGCACCCCCAGCAGTCGGGCGACCGTCGTGCGGTCGGAGTAATCCAGGCGGCGGTTGCCCACCAGCTGATAATCTTCGTGGCCTTTGCCCGCCACCAACACCACATCCTGCTCCTGCGCCTGCATGATGGCGCTGGTTACCGCTTCGGCGCGGCCGTGGATCACCAGCGCCTGCCCGGCGTCCAGCAATCCGGTCAGGATGTCGTTGATAATCGCGCGCGGCTCTTCGGTACGCGGGTTGTCATCGGTGATCACCACGCGATCGGCGAACTGCTCGGCGATGCCGCCCATCAGCGGACGCTTGCCCTTGTCGCGATCGCCGCCGCAGCCGAAGACGCACCACAGCTGCCCCTGGCAGTGCAGGCGCGCGGCTTCCAGCGCTTTCTCCAGCGCATCCGGCGTGTGGGCGTAATCCACCACCACCGTCGGTTTGCCCGGCGCGTTAAACACTTCCATGCGGCCGCAGACCGGCTGCAGACGGCTGCCGGTTTCCACCAGCGCCTCCAGCGGGTAGCCCAGCGACAGCAGCGTGGCCAAGGCCAACAGCAGGTTGCTGACGTTGAACGCGCCCATCAGGCGGCTTTCGATCTCGCCGTCGCCCCAGCTGGAGCTGAAACGAACCGTGGCGCCGTTGTCGTGATAATCGACCGCCGTGGTTTTCAGCCAGCGGCCGTGGCAGCCCGGCTGCAGGTTGTCCTGCATCGTCACCGCCACCGCATCCGGCAGCTTGCCGAGCCAGCGCTGACCGACTTCATCGTCGGCGTTGATGATTGCCTGCCCCACGCTGTGGGCGGCGAACAGCGACCATTTGGCCGCCTCGTAATTGGCCATGTCACCGTGGTAATCCAGGTGATCGCGGCTCAGGTTGGTAAAGACCGCCGCGGCGAACGGCAGCGCCGCCACCCGGTGTTGCACCAGACCGTGGGAAGAAACTTCCATGGCGGCGAAGGTCGCGCCCTGTTCCGCCAAGTCGTTTAATACGTGTTGAACATCCACCGCAGAACCGGTGGTATTCTCCGTCGGACACACCTGGCCCAGCAGGCCGTTGCCGACGGTGCCCATCACCGCGCTGGTTTCGCCCAGCAGTTGGCTACACTGCGCCAACAGCTGCGTAGTGGTGGTTTTGCCGTTGGTGCCGGTCACGCCGACCAGACGCAGACGCTCGCCCGGCTGGTGGTAAAAACGCCCGGCCAGCGCGGAAAGGCGCTGGTTCAGTTGGCTCAGGTAGATCACCGGCACGCCGTGCATCTCAACGATGGCGCCGTCTTCGGCCTGACCGTCAGCTTCGGCGATCACGGCGGCGACGCCCTGCGCAATGGCCTGCGGAATATAGCGGCGTCCATCCGTTTGATGGCCGACAACGGCGACAAACAGATCCCCGGCAGCCGCCACACGGCTGTCTAATGTCATTTCCCGCAGCGCGCGCCCGGGCGCCGTCGGCACCCACGGGGCGAGTAAGTCGCGCAAATTACGATCTGCCACCTGAACCCTCTTTCTTGTTAATCACTAATTCGCTTTTGTCACCGGTGGGCAACGCGTCAGGCTCGACGTTCATGGTGCGCAATACGCCGCCCATGATGGCGCCGAACACCGGCGCGGAGATTGCGCCACCATAGTATTTCCCACCCTGCGGGTCGTTGATGACGACCACCAGGGCAAAACGGGGGTTACTTGCCGGCGCGACGCCGGCGGTATAAGCGATGTATCGGTTGACGTATTTGCCGTCCGGGCCCACTTTTTTCGCGGTACCGGTTTTGATGGCGATACGGTATCCCTTGATGGCGGCTTTCACGCCGCCGCCGCCCGGCAAGGCCACGCTTTCCATCATGTGCACCACGGTGCGCACCAGAGGTTCAGGGAAAACGCGTTCGCCGGCGACCGGAGGGTCAACCTTGGTGATCGACAATGGGCGATACACGCCCAGACTGCCGATCGTTGCATAGACTCGCGCCAACTGTAACGGAGTTACCATCAGCCCGTAGCCGAAAGAGAAGGTGGCCCTCTCTATGTCAGACCACCGTTGTTTTTTTGGGTATATGCCACTGCTTTCTCCGACCAGCCCCAAATTGGTCGCTTTTCCCAGCCCAAAACGAGAGTAAGTATCTACTAACGCTGAGGACGGCATCGCTAACGCCAGCTTTGAAACACCGACGTTACTCGACTTCTGCAAGATCCCGGTCAATGACAGCTCCGAGTACCGCGCCACGTCTTTGATCTCGTGGCCCTGAATGCGATACGGGATGGTGTTCAGCACGCTGTTTTCTCTCACCACGCCGTTTTGCAGCGCGGTCATCACCACCATCGGCTTCACGGTTGAACCGGGTTCAAAAATATCGGTGATAGCACGGTTACGCATGGTTTCTTTCGGCGTACCGGCCATATTGTTCGGGTTGTAAGACGGGCTGTTGGCCATCGCCAGCACTTCGCCGGTGTTCACGTCGATCAGCACCGCGGTGCCTGACTCGGCCTTGTTGAACGCCACCGCGTTGTTCAGCTCGCGATACACCAGCGCCTGCAGGCGCTCATCGACGCTCAGCACCAGGTTGTGCGCAGCCTGGCTGTCGACGGAGGAGATATCTTCGATCACCCGGCCGAAGCGGTCCTTACGCACCGTTCTCTCGCCCGGTTGCCCGGTCAGCCAGCGGTCGAAGCTCTTCTCGACGCCTTCGATGCCTTGCCCGTCGATGTTGGTCACACCGATGATGTGCGACGTCACCTGCCCCGCCGGGTAGTACCGGCGCGACTCCTGCCGCAGGTAGATCCCCGGCAGCTTGAGCTTGTGGATGTAGTCGCCGATCGCCGGGTTCACCTGGCGCGCCAGATAAACGAAGCGCCCTTTCGGGTTGGCGTTGATGCGGTTGGAGAGTTGGTCCAGCGGGATGTTCAGCGCATCGGAAAGCGCTTTCCAACGGCTGTCCAGGGTGATGCCGCCGCGCTCGTTCAGCTCTTTCGGATCCGCCCACACCGCATTGACCGGCACGCTGACCGCCAACGGACGGCCGGCGCGATCGCTGATCATGCCGCGCGCGGTCGGCACTTCCTGCACGCGCAGCGAACGCATGTCGCCTTCTTTCACCAGACGATCGGGGTTGATGACCTGCAGGTACGCGACGCGCAGCATCAGGCCAACCATCGCCAGCAAAATGCAGCCGCACAGCAACGCAAAACGCCAGCTGACAAAGCTGGCCTGATCTTCCTGGCGTCTCAACTTACCGGGGCGCGCTGCTTTCATGCGTTTCCTTTCTACTCCGTGTCATTATTCCGGTTAAACCATTCATTGTTTAACGATGATATTTTCCTGCGATGGATCAACATGTTGCATCTGCAGTTTTTCTGTCGCGATACGTTCAACCCGGCTGTGATCGCCGAGGGCGTTCTCTTCTAAAATCAGGTTGCGCCACTCGATATCCAGTGCATCACGCTCCAGAACCAGCTGTTCGCGCTCGGCGGTCAGCAGGCGGGTGCGGTGCGCGGTGGTCACCACGAAAACCGCGGAGACCAGTGACGCAATCAGTAAAATCATGGGGATCTTGGCGTTGCGCAGCAGATCGCCGCCAATCACCCCGACCAGGCCGTGACGTTCGTTGCCGATCACGCGGGCATCCTCTCAGCAATACGCAGCACCGAGCTGCGCGCACGCGGGTTGTCCGCCACTTCCGCTTCCGACGGCATCATTTTGCCCAGCGCTTTCAGCGTTCGTCCGCCCATGCTGCGCAGTTGCTCTTCGGTCAACGGAATGCCCGCCGGCACCTGAGCGCCGCGGCTGTGGTGACGCATAAAGCGTTTGACGATGCGGTCTTCCAGCGAGTGGAAACTTATGATCGACAAACGGCCCTGTGGGGCCAGCACTTCCAGCGCGCCGTCGAGCGCACGCTCGATCTCTTCCAGCTCGCTGTTGATATAGATGCGGATCGCCTGGAAGCTGCGCGTCGCCGGATGCTTGTGCTTTTCACGGAACGGGCTGGCATCGGCAATCAGATCCGCCAACTCTTTGGTGCGCGTCATCGGCTCCACGCGGTTTCTTTCGACGATGGCGCGTGCGATGCGCTTGGCGAAACGCTCTTCGCCAAAGGTTTTCAGCACCCAGGCGATATCGTCCGCCTCGGCCTTCATCAGCCAATCCGCGGCGGACAGGCCGGTGGACGGATCCATGCGCATGTCCAGCGGACCGTCGCGCATAAAGGAGAACCCGCGCTCTGCGTCGTCAAGCTGCGGCGAGGAAACGCCCAAATCGAGCAGAACGCCGTCGATCTTGCCGACCAGTTCGCGCTCCCGCACATAGTGCGACAACTCGGAAAATGGGCCGTGTACGATGGTAAAACGAGGATCTTCAATAGATTTGGCGGCTGCAATCGCCTGAGGGTCACGGTCAATTGCCAGCAAGCGCCCTTCCGGCCCCAGCTGGGACAGAATCAGACGAGAATGGCCACCGCGACCAAAAGTACCGTCGATATATATGCCGTTGCTGCGGATGTTGAGGCCGTTGACGGCTTCGTCCAGCAGGACGGTGGTGTGTTTATAGTTTTGCAACATGCTTATAGCGACAAGTCCTGTAGCCGCTCAGACAACGGTTCCTGAGTCGACTGTTCAGCGTCAATATCATCCTTGACTTGTTGATACCAGGTCTGTTCATCCCACAGTTCAAACTTGTTGAACTGACCGACCAGCATCACTTCTTTTGTGAGCCCGGCGTGTTGCCGCAGCGTATTGGCAAGCAGCAAACGACCGGCACTATCCATCTGACACTCACTGGCATGCCCCAACAGCAGGCGCTGAACGCGGCGCTCGGCGGGATTCATGCTCGACAGACGTGATAATTTTTGTTCAATAATTTCCCATTCGGGCAAAGGATAAAGCAGCAGGCAGGGCTGATGGAGGTCAATGGTACAGACCATTTGGCCTTGCGATTCCTCGTTGAGCAATTCCCGATATCGGGTAGGTACGGCGAGCCGCCCTTTGCTGTCGAGGTTGACCATCGTCGCTCCACGGAACATTCCTGAGCTACCCCTTAGTGACCGTTTTCACCACTTTACCCCACAAATTCCCACACAATGGAGTTTACGGAGGGTATGAAAACCTTGTCAAGCCAGAGCGCCAGCGCTTTGGCAATATTTCTCTGGTCATTTTGGGAGCTGACTCGCGAAAGAAACTCTGATTATTCGACGATTAAAAATTAACACCATGATAAACGGAGAGAATTTTCTAAGCGGAAAGAATCTGATTAAAAACCTGACGAACTGGCGATTAATTAACTCATTACTTCCTTCTGCAAGCCATGTCTCATTTTTCAGCTCGGCAATCTCAGGGCTGTAACCGCTGCCGCCCCGCGCCCGCCAAGGCTCAGCGCCTGGCGAATCGACCGAAGAATAAGGCCATAACCCCTTGAGTTAATAACGCTCAATCGTTATTCACCGTGAAACTGCGCGCTATTTTACTTCAATTTGTCCCGCCATGATGAGAGCACGATAAAAATAAATGGCTCGGATATTACGAGCAGAAGTAATTTCGATTTAAATCAATTTGGTAAGATTATTCCCAAAATACCTGTTTACAATTATGGTTTCATTTTCTTACACCTTTATTTCCACAATTTTTGCCGGAAAAAAACCTCTTCAAACACCAAAAATCGCAACTGCATGTTTTTAATGAATTTATTTAAATTCACCGATTTTAATCTCCCTGTCCCATCCTGTGCCCCTGTTCTGCGGGACAAAAACCGAACAAATGTTAAAAATAAAAATTTAAATCCAGTTAAAAAACACAATACAGATTAGTACACTATATGAATCGCAAAAAACCAGAACTAACAACTACAAATAAATAATTTAACAGAACATTAACCAAAAAAAAGGAGAGAGTGCATGCTTTCGCCCGCCCCTCACTGGCGTAGCGCCGCTGCCGATACGTTCGCACTGGTGGTGTACTGCTTTATCGCCGGCATGGCGATAGAAGTGTTGATCTCCGGCATGAGCTTCCAGCAATCCCTCTCTTCGCGCCTGCTGTCGATCCCGGTCAACATCCTGATCGCCTGGCCTTACGGCCGCTATCGCGATCTGTTTATCCGCACGGCACGCCGCTGCCCACGCGGCCAATTCCTACTGCGCAACCTCGCCGATCTGCTGGCTTACGTCAGTTTCCAGTCGCCGGTTTATGCCGCCATTCTGTGGAGCGTGGGCGCCGACGGCCAACAAATGCTGGCGGCGGTGACCAGCAATGCGCTGGTCTCCATGGCGATGGGCGTGGTGTATGGCTATTTCCTGGAATATTGCCGACGGCTGTTTCGGGTCGCGGGTTACGTCTAAACCAGGAGCCCGACAACGCGGGCTCCTGTAGAGCGGCCTATTTGCGGCTCAGGCTACCGCGGCGGAACAGATTACGGCGGATCCGCGTCAGTCCCGGTTTGGGTTTACGCGGTTCGTCCAGGCTGGCCAACACCAGCTCCAGCACGCGTTCGGCCACGTCGCGATGGCGCTGCGCTACCGCGAGCACCGGGCACTCCAGAAAATCCAACAGCTCATGGTCGCCGAAGGTGGCAATCGCCAGATCGGTCGGCAAACGGCCGCGTTGCTTCAGCGTCACGTCCATCACGCCCTGCAATAAAGAGAACGACGTGGTGAACAGCGCCTGCGGCATCGGGTGCGTTTTCAGCCATTCGGCAAACAGCGCGCCGGCGGCCTCACGCTCATAGCTGTTGGCGTACAGATAATCGACATGGCGAGGATCCTCTTGCCAGGCCTGACGGAAGCCCTGCTCACGCAGGAAGCTGACCGAAAGCTCCGGCAAGGCGCCCAGGTACAGCACCGACTCCGCCGGGAAGGTGCGCAGCTCCTGCGCCAGCGCAAAGGCATCTTCCTCGTCGGCCCCGACGACGCTGATGAAATGCTCGCGATCCAACGCGCGGTCCAGTGCGATGATCGGCAGCGGATCGTTGGCCCAGCGTTGATAGAAGGGGTGCTCCGGCGGCAAGGCGGTGGAAACGATGATGGCGTCCACCTGACGCTGCAGCAAGTGCTCGATACAGCGCATTTCGTTGTCCGGCTGATCTTCGGAGCAGGCGATCAGCAATTGATAACCACGCTGGCGCGCCTGACGCTCCAGGTAGTTGGCGATACGGGTATAGCTGGTATTTTCCAGATCCGGGATCACCAGACCGATAGAACGGGTGCGCCCAGCGCGCAGCCCTGCCGCGACGGCATTCGGGTGGTAGTTATGCTCCCTGACCACGGCCATCACTTTCTCGACGGTTTTATCGCTGACACGATACTGCTTCGCCTTGCCGTTGATGACATAACTGGCCGTCGTGCGCGAAACGCCCGCGAGACGCGCGATTTCATCCAGTTTCACATTAACCCCTTAATGACGCTGAAAATAGAAGTGAAGGCTGTGCTCGGATTAACCATGACATCCCGTGCGGTTATTCAATCCAGCCTCTGCGATCTAACAGCAGAAAACACTACCTAGCAACCGCTTTTGCCGAAAGGTGCCAGCAATCGGGCAAAAAAATGCCGAAAAACAAAGGGCGCAGCCATGCCGCGCCCCGATTATTCGCCACTAAACCGCGCTCAGCGCATGATTTTGTCGCCGCGCGACACGCCGACCACGCCGGAACGCGCCACTTCCACAATCTCCGCCACTTCACGCACCGCGCTCAGGAAGGCGTCGAGCTTGTCGCTGGTGCCGGCCAGCTGTACCGTGTACAGCGTCGCCGTCACATCGACGATCTGGCCGCGGAAAATGTCGGCGCAGCGCTTCACTTCTTCACGGCCATAACCGCTGGCCTGCAGCTTCACCAGCATGATCTCGCGCTCGACGTGAGCGCCTTGCACCAGCTCGCTGACGCGCAGCACGTCCACCAGCTTGTGCAGCTGTTTCTCAATCTGCTCCAGCACTTTCTCGTCGCCGACGGTCTGGATAGTCATGCGCGACAGCGTCGGATCGTCGGTCGGCGCCACCGTCAGGCTTTCAATGTTATAACCGCGCTGGGAGAACAGCCCGACCACGCGCGACAAGGCGCCGGATTCGTTTTCCAGCAAGACAGATAAAATACGGCGCATGATCAGGTCCTCTCCGTTTTGCTAAGCCACATTTCGTCCATGCTTCCGCCGCGGATCTGCATCGGGTAAACATGTTCGGTTTCATCGACGGTCACGTCGACGAACACCAGCCGCTCTTTTTCCGCCAGCGCCTGCGCCAGCTTGCTTTCCAGCTCATCCGGCGTGCGGATGGCGATGCCGACATGGCCGTAAGCCTCGGCCAGCTTGACGAAGTCCGGCAGCGAATCCATGTAAGACTGCGAATGGCGGCCGGAATAAATCATGTCCTGCCACTGCTTCACCATGCCCAGATAACGGTTATTGAGGTTCACCACCACCACCGGCAGGTTATATTGCAGCGCAGTGGACAGCTCCTGAATATTCATCTGAATGCTGCCGTCGCCGGTCACGCACACCACGGTTTCTTCCGGCAGCGCCAGCTTGACGCCCAATGCCGCCGGCAGGCCGAAGCCCATGGTGCCGAGGCCGCCGGAGTTGATCCAGCGGCGCGGTTTGTCGAACGGATAATAGAGCGCGGCGAACATCTGGTGCTGGCCCACGTCCGAGGTGACATAGGCGTCGCCTTTGGTCAGGCGGTGCAGGGTTTCGATCACCGCCTGCGGCTTGATGGTGCCGCTGTGCTTGTCGTAACCCAGGCAGTCGCGGGCACGCCACTGCTCGATAGACTGCCACCAGTCGCGCAGCGCATCGTGATCCTGCGCTTTCTCATCCTGCGCCAGCAGCTCCAGCATTTGAACCAACACCTGCTTGGCATCACCGACGATCGGAATATCGGCGTCCACCGTTTTGGAGATCGAAGTCGGATCGATATCAATGTGCAGCACGGTGGCGTCCGGGCAGTATTTAGCCAGATTGTTGGTGGTGCGATCGTCGAAGCGCACGCCTACGGCGAAGATCACGTCGGCATGGTGCATGGTTTTGTTGGCTTCATAGGTTCCGTGCATGCCGAGCATACCGACGCTCTGACGATGGGTGCCGGGGAAAGCGCCCAATCCCATCAGGCTGCTGGTTACCGGCAGGTTCAGCTGCTCCGCCAACGACAGTAATTCAGCTTCACAACCGGCATTGATCGCGCCGCCGCCGACGTACATCACCGGCTTTTTGGCCGCCAGAATGGTTTGTAACGCGCGTTTGATCTGCCCGCGGTGGCCCTGCACCGTCGGGTTATAAGAACGCATGCTCACGTCCTGCGGGTAGGCATAAGGCATCCGCACCGCCGGACCGACAATATCTTTCGGCAGATCGATCACTACCGGGCCTGGGCGGCCGCTGGAAGCCAGGTAGAACGCCTTCTTCAACACCGCCGGGATGTCTTCGGTGCGTTTTACCAGGAAGCTGTGCTTCACCACCGGACGCGAAATCCCCACCATATCGCACTCCTGGAAGGCGTCGTAGCCGATCAGCGAGCTGGGCACTTGTCCCGACAGCACCACCATCGGGATCGAATCCATATAGGCGGTGGCAATACCGGTAATGGCATTGGTGGCGCCGGGGCCGGAGGTCACCAGCACCACGCCCACTTCACCGGTGGCGCGCGCGTAACCGTCGGCCATGTGCACCGCACCTTGCTCGTGGCGCACCAGAATATGATCGATCCCTCCGACCGTATGCAGGGCGTCGTAGATATCGAGCACCGCCCCGCCGGGGTAGCCGAATACATGCTTAACGCCCTGATCGATCAACGATCGGACGACCATCTCGGCTCCTGACAACATCTCCATGGGTTTGCCTCCAGGCTTGCTTATTCTTCTCTGGCGCCGGAACGTAGCGCCTGCTGCGGGGCAATGCCCCTAAATTTTTATGGGTTGTCGCTATCGAATTAACATAACGTCAGAAGATGGGGCAGGCAAACGGCAAAATGGCTTAACGGCGGCGGGGTTATTGCCAAGCGGCTGGAGATCGCGGCTTTATAAAAACAATGCGCTAGCCCCAGAGGCGTCAGGCTAGGCATTGTTTCGAACAGAGGGAAAATTACAGAACTAAATCAGGCGAGGTATATGCCGTTTTTTTCGCCGGACGCGCGATCCGGCGGCAGCGTCAAGCCTGTTCCTGGTACATTGAGTCGATTTCACGCTGATAGCGCTGCAGGATCACTTTGCGGCGCAGCTTCAGCGTTGGCGTCAGCTCTCCCAGCTCCATGGAAAAGGCCGCCGGCAGCAGAGTGAACTTCTTCACCTGTTCGAAGCGCGCCAGCTCCTTTTGCATCTCGCGCAGACGCTTTTCGAACATCTCGAGAATTTCACCGTTGCGCAGCAGTTCCAGACGATCTTGGTACTTCAGGTTGACTGACTTCGCGTACTCTTCCAGCGACTCAAAGCACGGCACGATCAGCGCGGAAACGAACTTGCGCGCATCGGCGATGATCGCCACCTGTTCGATAAAACGGTCCTGCGCCAGCGTACCTTCCAGCATCTGCGGCGCGATGTATTTGCCGCCGGAGGTTTTCATCAAATCCTTCAGGCGCTCGGTGATGAACAGATTGCCCTCTTCATCGATCGCCCCGGCATCGCCGGTTTTCAGCCAGCCGTCTGCGGTAAAGGTCGCGGCGGTTTCCAATGGCTTGTTGAAATAGCCGCGCATCACGATCGGCCCTCGCACCTGGATTTCATTTTCTTCACCGATGCGCACCTCGACCTCCGGCAGCGGTTTGCCGATGGAGCCGAAACGGAAATGCCCTTCCTCCCAGCAGGACACGGTCGCACAGGTTTCGGTCATGCCGTAGCCGTACTTGATGTTGACGCCCATCGCCTGGAAGAACAGGATCACATTGTCATCCAGCTTGGCACCCGCCGCCGGTAGAAAGCGCACCCGGCCGCCGAGGATACCGCGCAGCTTGCTCAATACCAGCTTGTCGGCCCAGCGATGGGAGAGTTCGAACAGTTTGCCCAACGGTTTGCCGGCCCGCTCCTGCAGGAACTTGCGCTCCCCGCAGACGATCGCCCAGTGGAACAGCGCGCGGCGCAGCCAAGGGGCGCGCGCCACTTTTTCATGCACCGCGCTGAAAATCTTCTCGTAGAAACGCGGTACCGCGCACATCAGCGTCGGGCGGACCTGCCCCATCGCTTCCCGCACCCAGTCGGTGTTCGGCAGGAAGACGTTCTGCGCGCCGGAATGCATCACAAAGAAGCTCCAGGCACGCTCGAACACGTGCGACAGCGGCAGGAAACTGAGCGACACATCTTCTTCGCCGACCGTCAGCCTTTCATCATGCAGGTAGAGCTGCGCCGCCAGATTGCGGTAGTCCAGCATCACCCCCTTAGGCTCACCGGTGGTGCCCGAGGTATAGATCAAGGTGAAGAGATCCTGAAGGTCGCACTCTTCAATGCGCTGCCGACGTTGAACGATAAAAGCCACCGGATCGGCAGCGCGTTCGAAGGCGCTCAGATGCTGTGCGATCTCGCAGCCGCGCAGATCGGCCCCCTCGTCGAAAACGACAATATGGCGCAGCTGCGGGCAGACGCCGCGCAGCGCGATGGCGGCGTCAAGCTGCGCCTGCTCGCCAACGAATAGTATACGGATGTCGGCGTCGTTGGTGACGAACGCCGCCTGTGCCGGCGTATTGGTGGAATACAGCGGTACGCTGACACCGCGCAGATGCAGGATAGCGAGATCGGCCAACGCCCAGGCCATCGTGTTATTGGCGAAAATACCGATGCGTTCTTGCACGTCGACGCCAAGCCCCAGCAGCCCGGCTGCAATGCGATCAATACGAGTGGCGGCCTCTCCCCAGGTCAATTGAAACTCGCCGTTTGGCGACCATTGGCGAAAAGCTGTGCGATCGGCTCGATGGGTGATTTGATGCTGTATACGATGGATCAAATGGTATTGCAGCAGATTAGTGATCATAGTGCTCTAAGCCTGAAATGAATCATACAGTTAAGCCTGAACGACGCCTTGCGGCCCTCATCTCAGCTTACACGTGTTTACTTTTTTCCGCGCAGTCTACCTACTCTCAGGCAGAGGGAAAAGTGATTTCAGCGTAGAAGTGTGAGCCAAAACTCAGGCCGGCTTTCGCGCTTTCATGGGTTGGACAGAGCGGGAAAGAAAAGGTTGGGTGGCGGCAATAAAACGCGGCCCATCCGGGCCGCCGCATCGAATTAGTTTAAAATACCAGCCGAAAAGTAAAAATCAGAATATTAATTTATATTAATTATTTTTGGTAAACGAACCAACCCACCCTGAAAATAAGTTATTTTATCGCCGTAAAACCAAGAAACATCTTAATAAAAACCCAGATAGTTCTTAGCTTTTATCATGAGAAAAAAACGCTCAGTTGAATATTATTTTTGTATGACCCCATTTTTTATCGCGTTACTTTGGGTTACCGGCCTCAATCAGAACGGATTTCATCCACTGGTGGCCTTTATCCCGCTCGGAGGATTCATGCCAGGAGAGATAGCAAGTGGCTTTATTATCGTTGCCACATAAAGGAACCGACTTTATTTTCAACGCTTCCGTCTGTTGCCGCACCAGCCAGGCGGGCGCAATCGCCACCATGTCCGTTTGCGACACCATATTCAACACGCTGTAGAGATCCGTGCACTGTTGTGTCACGGTGCGCAGCATCGGTTCCTCTAAATAAAAAGGTTTACTGAAAGAACCAAAACTTTCCAGAGAAACTGCCGCGTGCTGTTCGGCCAACATTTTCTCCGGCGTCACCTCCTCCCCTATTCGCGGGTGCGCCTGCGCGACCGCCAGCACTAATTCGTCGTCGAACATTGCCAGGCTGCGAAACTCCGCCGACTCGAAACGGCTGTAGCCGATGACAAACTCGACGTCCTGATAACGCAATTGATGTTCGATATTATTGTTAATGTATGACTTTATTTGCAGGTTAAGCTGCGGCGCGATCTGTTTGACGTGATTGATTATTCCAGCGCCCAGACGTAAATCGAGCGGGCTGCACAGCGACAAGGAGAACGCTCGCGTGCTGGTCAGCGGCTCAAACTCAGATCCCGGCAACTCATTTTGCACCAGCTGCAGCGCTTGCCGCACCGGCCCGAACAGCTGCCTGGCGCGCATGGTGGGCTGAATCCCGCGCCCGCAGCGCACAAACAGTTCATCGTTGAACATCACCTTCAGGCGCGCCACCGCGTTACTCACCGCCGGCTGCGACATCCCCAACGAATTAGCGGCTCGCGTAATATTTTGCATTTGCATCACGGCGTCAAACACCGTCAGCAAATTAAGATCGACGCTGCGCAAATGGATGTCCGCCGGCTCTTTGACCATGGCGATTTCTGAATCATATTCAGCCATATTTCACTCCACTAAATCCTGTGTAGATAATCTAATCCTTATGCTCGAAAAACAATGAAACGCCGCATTGTCTTATCTTTGCACGACAAATCCTGCTATTACCGTCATGAGCCGATAAAAAACCTCGTGTTATCGACACGATATAAGTCGTATATGGAATGCATGTCAGTCACTTATCCCGTCAGCAGGAAGAATGCTACCTGGGTGGTACCAACAATTAGGTATTAACAATGATTAATACAATTAAACAACGTAACCGCACTGTATGAGACAAACTATAAAAACACATCATAAGCAATCAAACCATCTAAAAACACTGCTCACTTTGTGTAAAATCGCATTATTTTGTTATATTATGACTAAAACAATCAATTAATCATATGAATCCAATTTCAATCATTTGAATTAAAAATGTTATTTTGTTGCCTCCCGTGATTAATCTCTCTTAATTTTCATCACAAATCTTAACCCAACAAAATCCAGAAGCAATTAGCGCAGTCTCTATTCGATTCGTTTATGCTAAGCAACGCGCAAACTGCGCCCCACTTTTTCTCTAGAGCACCGCATTTTTACCGAATGTTCCTCTGTTTGGCCACTTAGCCGGTGCATTGTCCCCGCATTCAATCAGGTGTTGACATCGCCAGGCCAATCACGTATCAAATTAGGCAGACACCCAATTTAAGAGAAGCTGAACCCTTATGATCCGTACCCACCGTCTACTAGGCCTACTACTCAACGCATCTTGTTTGCGCGGTATGCCTGTGGATGAAGTTCGGAGCTGACTCAGCCGATCACCCATAAGAAACCCGCGCTACTGCGCGGGTTTTTTTTTGCCCGCTTAGCGTGAAATCAACACGATAAGGAATGCACCGATGAGCCAACAAGTCATTATTTTCGATACCACGCTGCGTGACGGCGAACAGGCATTGCAGGCCAGCCTGAGCGTAAAAGAGAAGATTCAGATTGCGCTGGCGCTGGAAAGAATGGGCGTTGACGTGATGGAAGTCGGCTTCCCGGTCTCTTCGCCGGGCGACTTCGAATCGGTGCAAACCATCGCGCGCCAGATCAAGAACAGTCGCGTCTGCGGCCTGGCCCGCTGCGTGGACAAAGACATCGACGTGGCCGCCGAAGCGCTGCGCGTCGCCGAAGCGTTCCGCATCCACGTGTTCCTGGCCACCTCCACCCTGCATATCGAATCGAAGCTGAAGCGCTCGTTCGACGAAGTGTTGGAGATGGCGGTGCGCTCGGTCAAACGCGCCCGCAACTACACCGACGACGTAGAGTTCTCCTGTGAAGACGCCGGCCGCACGCCGATCGACAATCTGTGCCGCGTGGTCGAAGCCGCCATCAACGCCGGCGCCACCACCATCAATATTCCGGACACCGTCGGCTACACCACGCCGAACCAGTTCGGCGGCATCATCACCACCTTGTATGACCGCGTGCCGAACATCGACAAAGCCATCATTTCCGTACACTGCCACGACGATTTGGGCATGGCGGTCGGCAACTCCATTGCCGCGGTCCAGGCCGGCGCCCGTCAGGTGGAAGGCACCCTGAACGGCATCGGTGAGCGCGCCGGCAACTGTTCACTGGAAGAGGTGATCATGGCGATTAAAGTGCGCCAGGACATCATGAACGTGCACACCAACATCAATCATCAGGAAATCTTCCGCACCAGCCAGATCGTCAGCCAGCTGTGCAACATGCCGATTCCGGCCAACAAGGCGATCGTCGGCGCCAACGCCTTCGCCCACTCCTCCGGCATTCACCAGGACGGCGTGCTGAAGAACCGCGAAAACTACGAAATCATGACCCCGCAGTCGATCGGCCTGAAGGACGTGCAGTTGAACCTGACCTCCCGCTCCGGCCGCGCGGCGGTGAAACACCGCATGGAAGAGATGGGCTACCAGGAGCAGGACTACAACCTGGATACCCTGTATGCCGCCTTCCTGAAGCTGGCCGACAAAAAAGGCCAGGTGTTCGACTATGACCTGGAGGCGTTGGCCTTCATCAATAAACAGCAGGAAGAGCCGGAGCACTTCAGCCTGGGCTACTTCAGCGTGCAGTCCGGCAGCAGCATCATGGCCACCGCCTCGGTGAAACTGATCTGCGGCGGCGAAGAGAAAGCCGAAGCCGCCACCGGCAACGGCCCGGTCGATGCGGTCTATCAGGCGATCAATCGCATCACCGATTACCCGATCGAGCTGGTGAAGTACCAGTTGACCGCCAAGGGCCATGGCCGCGACGCGCTGGGCCAGGTGGATATCGTCGTCTCTTACAACGGCCGCCGCTTCCACGGCGTAGGCCTGGCGACCGACATCGTCGAATCCTCTGCCAAGGCAATGGTGCACGTGTTGAACAATATTTGGCGCTCACAGCAGGTAGAAAAAGAAAAGCAGCGCCTGCAGCAAAACAAACATCAAAATAATCAGGAAACGGTGTGAACATGACGAAGACTTATCACATTGCCGTCTTGCCCGGAGACGGCATCGGCCCGGAAGTAATGGCTCAGGCGCGCAAAGTATTGGACGCGGTGCGTCAACGCTTTGATATTCGCATCACCACCGCCGAGTACGACGTCGGCGGCATCGCCATCGATCGCCACGGCAGCCCGTTGCCGGCGGCGACCGTCGCCGGCTGCGAGCAGGCCGACGCCATCCTGTTCGGCTCGGTGGGCGGCCCGAAATGGGAACACCTGCCGCCGGCCGAGCAGCCGGAACGCGGCGCGCTGTTGCCGCTGCGCAAGCACTTCAAACTGTTCAGCAACCTGCGCCCGGCGCGCCTGTATCAAGGGCTGGAGGCATTCTGCCCGCTGCGCGCCGACATCGCCGCACGCGGCTTCGACATTCTGTGCGTGCGCGAACTGACCGGTGGCATCTACTTCGGCCAGCCGAAGGGCCGCGAAGGCCAGGGCATGCAGGAGCGCGCTTTCGATACCGAGGTGTATCACCGTTTCGAGATTGAACGCATCGCACGCATCGCCTTCGAATCCGCCCGCAAGCGCCGCCACAAAGTGACGTCGATCGACAAGGCCAACGTACTGCAAAGCTCCATTCTGTGGCGTGAAGTGGTCAATCAGGTTGCCAAGGATTACCCGGACGTGTCGCTGTCGCACATGTATATCGACAACGCCACCATGCAGCTGATCAAGGATCCGTCCCAGTTCGACGTGTTGCTGTGCTCCAACCTGTTCGGCGACATCCTGTCCGACGAATGCGCGATGATCACCGGTTCGATGGGCATGTTGCCGTCCGCCAGCCTGAACGAGCAAGGCTTCGGCCTGTACGAACCGGCGGGCGGTTCCGCGCCGGATATTGCAGGCAAAGGCATCGCCAACCCGATTGCGCAGATCCTGTCCGCCACCCTGTTGCTGCGTTACAGCCTGGGCGCCGATGAAGCGGCCGACGCCGTGGAGCGCGCCATCAACCAGGCGTTGGAACAGGGCTACCGCACCGCCGATTTAGCCGGTGACGGTAAAGCCGTCAGCACCGATGAAATGGGCGACATCATCGCTCGCTTTGTAGCTCAGGGGGCATAACATGGCCAAGACCTTATACCAGAAGCTGTACGACGCCCACGTGGTGTACGAAGCACCGAACGAAACGCCGTTGCTGTATATCGACCGTCACCTGGTGCACGAAGTCACCTCACCCCAGGCGTTCGACGGCCTGCGCGCCATGGGCCGCAAGGTACGCCAGCCCGGCAAAACCTTCGCCACCATGGATCACAACGTGTCGACCCAGACCAAAGACATCAACGCCAGCGGCGAGATGGCACGTATCCAGATGCAGGAGTTGATCAAGAACTGCGCGGAATTCGGCGTTTCGTTGTATGACCTGAATCACCCCTTCCAGGGCATCGTGCACGTGATCGGGCCTGAGCAAGGCATGACGCTGCCGGGCATGACCATCGTCTGCGGCGACTCGCACACCGCCACCCACGGCGCTTTCGGCTCGCTGGCGTTCGGCATCGGCACCTCCGAAGTGGAACACGTGCTGGCGACCCAGACTCTGAAGCAGGGCCGGGCCAAAACCATGAAGATTGAAGTCACCGGCGACGCCGCCGAGGGCATCACCGCCAAAGACATCGTGCTGGCGGTGATCGGCAAAACCGGCAGCGCCGGCGGCACCGGCCACGTGGTGGAGTTCTGCGGCAAAGCGATCGAAGCGTTGAGCATGGAAGGCCGCATGACCCTGTGCAACATGGCGATCGAAATGGGCGCCAAAGCCGGCTTAGTGGCGCCGGACGACACCACCTTCGCCTACCTGAAGGGGCGCCAGTTCGCGCCAACCGGCGAAAACTGGGAGCAGGCGGTCGCTTACTGGCGCACGTTGAAGTCCGACGCCGACGCCCAGTTCGATACCGTGGTGACGCTGCGCGCCGAAGAGATCGCGCCGCAGGTCACCTGGGGCACCAACCCCGGCCAGGTGATCGCCGTCAATCAGGCGATCCCGGCGCCGGAATCGTTCAACGATCCGGTCGAGCGCGCCTCCGCCGAGAAAGCGCTGGCCTACATGGATTTGAAGCCGGGCATCAAATTGACCGACGTGCCGATCGACAAAGTGTTCATCGGCTCCTGCACCAACTCCCGCATCGAAGATCTGCGCGCGGCGGCGGCGATCGCCAAAGGGCGCAAGGTCGCCAGCGGCGTGCAGGCCATCGTGGTGCCGGGATCCGGCCCGGTGAAGGCCCAGGCGGAAGCCGAAGGGTTGGACAAAATCTTTATCGAAGCCGGTTTCGAATGGCGTTTGCCGGGTTGCTCAATGTGTCTGGCGATGAACAACGACCGTCTGAATCCGGGCGAGCGCTGCGCATCCACCAGCAACCGTAATTTTGAAGGGCGTCAGGGCCGCGGTGGGCGCACCCACCTGGTCAGCCCGGCGATGGCCGCCGCGGCCGCCGTCGCCGGTCACTTCGCCGACATCCGTGATATTCACTAAGGGGCTAACGTGGCTAAATTTACTCAACATACCGGCTTAGTGGTGCCTTTGGATGCGGCCAACGTCGACACCGACGCCATTATTCCCAAGCAGTTCTTACAGAAGGTCACCCGCACCGGTTTCGGCCAGCATCTGTTCAACGACTGGCGCTTCCTCGACGATGCCGGCCAGCAACCGAACCCGGCGTTCGTGCTGAACAAACCGCGCTATAAAGGCGCCAGCATCCTGTTGGCGCGGGAGAACTTCGGCTGCGGCTCCTCGCGCGAACACGCCCCTTGGGCGCTGACCGACTACGGGTTCAAAGTGGTGATCGCGCCGAGCTTCGCCGATATCTTCTACGGCAACTCATTTAACAACCAGCTGTTGCCGGTAACGCTGAGCGAGCAGCAGGTGGATGAACTGTTCAAACTGGTAGACGCCAACGAAGGGACGGAGTTCGTGGTGGATCTGGAGAACCAGACGGTCAACGCCGGCGGCAAAAGCTATCCGTTCGAAATCGACAGCTTCCGCCGCCACTGCATGATCAACGGGCTGGACAGCATCGGCCTGACGCTGCAGCACGAAGCGGACATCTCCCGCTACGAAGCGCAGCAGCCGGCGTTTCTGAATTAATCCCCTTCACCCGCCGCCCGGCGGGTGAATTTTTTCCTCACCAGTAGCCCAGCAGCTTCCACCACGCCCCGCCGATCAGCATCCAGATCAGCAGGTTAACCACACTCATCACCCATCCCGCTTTCCACCATTCTCCCAGCGTCACATAGCCGGAGCCAAAGATGATCGGCGCGGTGCCGGTGCCGTAATGCGTCAGCGACATCATCAGCGAAGAAGAAAACGCCAGGATCAGGCCCAGCAGCGCCGGTGGCGCGCCAAGCGCGATGCCGGCGGCGAAGAAGGCGGCGAACATCGCCGTCACGTGCGCGGTGGTGCTGGCGAAGAAATAGTGCGAATACAAGTAGATGAGAGTCAGCAAGATCGTACCGCCCACCCAGCTCATACCCATATGGTCAATGCCGTTGCCCACGGTCTGCGACAGCCAGCCGATCAGCCCCAGCTTGCCGAGGAAACTGGCCATCATCACCAGCGCCGAGAACCACACCACGGTGTCCCAGGCCCCTTTATGCTTCAGCACATCCTCCCAGCTCAGCACGCCGGTGGCCAGCAGCACCGCCAAGCCGATCAGCGCCGCGGTGGTGGGATTGACCGCCAGCGCCGGGCCGAAGATCATCGCCGGAATGCCGGCCCACAGTATCAGCAACAGCGCGAACACCCCGAGGGTAATTTTTTCCGGCAGCGTCACCGGCCCCAACGCCTGCAGTTTTTCGCGCGCGAAGCGCGGCGCGTCCGGGGTGCTTTTCACCTCCGGCGGATACAACAGGTAGATGACCAGCGGCATCACGAGCAGCGAACACAGCCCCGGGACCAGGGCGGCAATCGCCCACATCGACCAGGACAGCTCGAAGCTGCCATGGGTGCCTTTGGCGATCAGGCTGACGATCAATGGGTTAGGCGCAGTGGCGGTGATAAACATCGCCGAGGTGACCGGGTTGATGTTGTAGTTCACCAGCGACAGGTAGCGGCCGATCTTGCCGGAGGTATTGAGCTCCGGTTTTGAACCGAAACTGTCGGCGATCGATTTCATGATCGGGTGAATGATGCCGCCGCCGCGCGCGGTGTTGCTCGGCGTCACCGGCGCCAGCGTGGTTTCCGCCAGCGTCAGCGCATAGGCGATGCCCAGCGTTTTTTTGCCGAACAGCGAAATAAAATAGTAGCCGATGCGCGCGCCCAGCCCGGTTTTGTTCAGGCTGAGGGAGATCATGATCGAAAAGCCGATCAGCCAGATCAGCTGGTTGGAAAAACCGCTGAGTGCATCGTCCAGCGCGGCGCCCGGCTTGCCGGGATTGGTGACGCCGGTCACCGCCACCAGGGCGATGGCGATCACTGAGACCGCGCCAATCGGCATCGCTTTGCCGATAATGGCGATGATGGTGCCGATAAACAGCGCCAGCAGCTGCCAGGCGTTGGGCGCAACGCCCTCCGGTACGGGAATGAGGAACCAGATAATCAGCGTGGCGGCGAGGGCGCACAGGGAAGGAAGCGGTTTGAGCGGTGTGAGTTTATCCATAACGTTCCCACTGTTCTAAACAACAAGGCGGCATCTCAATAGCGAGACGGGCGTGGGCGCAACGATCGCGCTCCATATGCCTTCAGCTTGGGCGTCCGCTTCAGCCTTCTCAATGACTTGCATCAAGAATGCCGTCGTTTAACCTCACACTTCACGCACTTTGGCGCTCATCCCGAGCGCCGCCAGCGCCAACAGCGCCGCCATCCAATACACCGAGCCATGACCGAGGTTCTCCACCAGTGCGCCCTGCAGCACCCCGGCCAGGATCACCCCGGTCGAGATACTGTTGGTGAACAGCGTGGTGGCGGCGCCCGGTCGGCCCGGCATCAAATCCTGAAAATAGAGCATGCCGATACCGGCGACGATACCGATAAACACCGCGTTGAGCAGCTGCAGCGCGATCAGGGCCGGCTTGCTCTCCAGTACCGTCAGCCCGAGGTAAAACAGCACGCCTGCCACCACCGCCAGCAGCATCATGTTGCGCTTGCCGAAACGTTTGACGTAGTAACCGGCCAGCAGCATCGCCGGGATCTCCAGCCCGGCGGCGGTACCCATCAACACCCCGGCCAACCCTTCCGGCAGGCCGAGATCGGCGGTGATATACAGCGGCATATCGATGATATACAAGGTGTTGCAGGTCCACATCAGCATTGAGGCGATGAACAGCAGCCGCACGTCGCGATTGCGCCAGGCACTGGCGGGCGCGATCGGCGCAGACACCCCACCCTGCAGCCCCTCATTTTCCGCCGCGCGCGGCACCGAAGGCAGCATAAACCCCACCAGCAGCACGCAAACCGCGAAGGTGGCGGCGGCGATCAGGAACATCACGGTGAATCCGTAGTTCAGCGCCAACGCAAACGACAGCGGCGGGCCGATCACCCACGCCAGCGAAAGCTGGGCGCGCATCACCGAGCTGAACATCACCACTTCACGCGCCTCGCTATCGGCATATTCCCGCGCCAGCGCGAAGATCTGCGGCATGGCGGTGTTGGCAACGGCGGACATCAGCACCCCGGCGGTGATCAGCGTCAGGTAGTCGCGGTTAAAGGCGAACAACAGGCAGTTACCGACCGCCATCAGGCAGCACAGCAGGATCAGCCTGCGGCGATCGCCGCGGGTGTCGGAACGTTTGGCCAGCAGGAAGCTGACGACGATGCCGGCCACCGCGTTGGCGGTGTAAAACAGCCCGACCCACAGCGGCCGCACCTTAACTTCGGTGGTCAGAAACAGGCTGAGCGTCGGCGTCAGCAATGCGCCGGCGATGCCGGAGAGAAAAGCGATCAGTAGGAATGCGGCAAAGATGGGGTTAATGCGCAGTGACAACCGGCTCAGGCGTTGCATATCGTCTTCCCTGACCTCAAAGCAGAAGAAAGAACCTTAGGCCACGGCAAGAAAAATGCAAGCGCATCGCCATGTCCATGCATAAAAAAACCAGTGGGTTGCCCCACTGGCTGGTGAAACAGCACCATTACTCAGAAACTTGTTGCCGCAGCCCCTACAGGTGCTCGCGATATTGCTTATCGGTCATCTCTTTGATGTCCCATTGCGTCAGGTGTGCCAGCATCGCCAGCCGCGCCTGTTCGGGCACCACGCTCAGCCAGTCGGCGCGTTGACGGCGCACCGCGCTGAAATAGCGCTGATAGAACTGTTTGGATAAGAAAGCTTTCATGATTACGCCCTCCCCTTTCATTGATGAAAATTATCGGCGTAATATAGGGAAAGAAAAATTGACGAGTTGAGGCGGGAGCGTTCCTCTTTTATGTCCACGTCCAGATTGCAGCAACAGTTCATCCGCCTGTGGCAGCGCTGCCACGGTGAAACCACCGACACCACCCTGCAGGATCTGGCGGAGGTGCTCAGCTGCTCGCGGCGCCACGTGCGCTCCCTGCTGAGCGCCATGCAGCGGGAAGGCTGGCTCACCTGGCAGGCGGAGTCGGGGCGCGGCAAGCGTTCACGGTTAACCTTCCACTACACCGGCCTGGCGCTGCAGCAACAGCGGGCCGAGGAGCTGTTGGAACAGGATCGCATCGATCAGTTGGTGCAGCTGGTGGGCGACAAAAACGTGGTGCGCCAAATGCTGCTGTCGCAGCTGGGGCGCAGCTTCCGCCAGGGTAAACACATCCTGCGGGTGCTCTACTACCGGCAGTTGTACAACCTGCTGCCCGGCTCGGCGCTGCGGCGTTCGGAAACCCATTTGGCGCGCCAGATCTTCAACGGCCTGACGCGCATAAATGAGGAAAACGGGGAACTGGAGTCCGATCTGTCCCACCATTGGCAGGCGCTGACGCCCTTGCACTGGCGGTTTTACCTGCGCCCGGCGATCCATTTTCATCACGGCCGCGAGCTGGAGATGGCAGACGTCATCACTTCCCTCTCGCGTCTGACCTCGCAACCGCTGTTCTCACATATCGAAAGCGTCACCTCGCCGACGCCGTTCGTTATCGACGTGCATCTGCGCAGCCCCGACCACTGGCTACCCTGGCTGCTGGGCAGCGTGCAGGCCATGATCCTGCCGCGCGAATGGCGCGAACTGCCGGACTTCGCCCGCCATCCGGTCGGCACCGGCCCCTACCGCGTGGTGCGCAATCTTCCCAGCCAGATGAAGATCCACGCCTTCGACGACTATTTCGGCTACCGGGCGCTGATCGACGAGGTGAACATCTGGGTGCTGCCGGAGTTCTCCGAAGAGCTGGTGCACTCCGGCGTGCAGCTGCAGGGCGATGAAACCGGCAAAAACGAACTGGAAAGCCGACTGGAAGAGGGCTGTTATTTCTTGCTGTTCGATCAGCGTTCCACGTTGGCCGCCGACCCCGCCATTCGCAGCTGGCTGTGCGAATTGATCAACCCCATTTCACTGCTGGGCCACGCCGGGCCGCTCTACCAGCGCTATTGGTCGCCGGCATACGGCCTGCTGCCGCGCTGGCACCACAACCGCACGCTGGCGCAGCAACCCAAACCGGCGGGGCTGACTGAACTGACGATGACCCACTTCAATGAGCATTCGGAGTTTCACGCCATTCGCCAGGCGATCGAACCGCTGTTGGCGCAGCACGGCATCCGCCTGATCGTACAAAGCGTGGATTACGCCACCTGGCACCAGGGCGACGCGCGCAGCGATCTGTGGCTCGGCAGCGCCAACTTCTATCTGCCGCTGGAGTTTTCGCTGTTCGCCACGCTGTACGAACTGCCGCTGATGCAGCACTGCATGAACGAGGATCTGGCGCAGGACGCGGAGTTATGGCGCGCCAACCGCTTGCCGCTGGCGGAGTTTTGCCAGCGGCTAGTCAGCAACCACCAGCTACATCCGCTGTTCCACCACTGGCTGCAGCTGCACGGCCAGCGCAGCATGCGCGGCGTGCGAATGAACACCCTCGGCTGGTTCGACTTCAAGTCAGCCTGGTTTGCCCCGCCGGAGGCATAAGCGCCTTTCGCCCGGGTCGGTTAATCTTTACAATAGCGCCGTCTCAACGGGGTGCGGTGAGTCGGGCCGTGTGCATAAGCCCGATTTTCCGCTGAGAGCACACCCGTCGAACCTGATCCGGTCAATACCGGCGGAGGGATTTGAGCCCAGCGAACCGGCGACGCCGCCTCGCCCCCTCAGATACCCTTGCCCCCTTATTTTTCAGGAGTGCAACGTGGTCAAAAAATATCTGCCCTGCTTATTGCTGCTGTGCGCCGCGCCGGTGTTCGCCAAGCCGACGCTGACGGTATACACCTACGATTCCTTCGCCGCCGACTGGGGCCCAGGCCCGGCGGTGAAAAAAGCCTTCGAAGCCGAGTGCGACTGTGAACTGAAGTTCGTCGCGCTGGAAGACGGCGTCTCGCTGCTGAACCGCCTGCGCATGGAGGGCAAGAACAGCGCCGCCGACGTGGTGCTGGGGTTAGACAATAACCTGTTGCAGGCGGCGCAGCAAACCGGCCTGTTCGCGCCGAGCGGCGTCGAAACCGCCAAACTGACGGTGCCGGGCGGCTGGCAGGATACGACCTTCGTGCCTTACGACTACGGATACTTCGCCTTCGTCTACAACAAAGAAAAACTGAAGAACCCGCCAAAAAGCCTGCAGGAGCTGATCAGCAGCGATCGCAACTGGAAGGTGATTTACGAAGATCCCCGCACCAGCACGCCGGGCCTCGGCCTGCTGCTGTGGATGCAAAAAGTGTATGGCGATAAGGCGCCGGCCGCCTGGCAGCAGTTAGCGAAAAAGACCGTCACCGTTACCAAAGGCTGGAGCGAGGCCTACGGCCTGTTCCTGAAAGGCGAAGGCGATCTGGTGCTCAGCTACACCACCTCTCCCGCCTATCACCTGATCGCAGAGAAAAAAGATCTCTATGCCGCCGCCATGTTCAGCGAAGGTCACTACCTGCAGGTGGAAGTGGCGGGCAAGCTGAAGGCCGCCAAACAGCCTGAGCTGGCGGAGCGCTTCATGCAGTTCATGGTGACGCCGGCATTCCAGAACACCATCCCGACCGGCAACTGGATGTACCCGGTGATCAACACCCCGCTGCCCGTCGGTTTTGAGCAGATGAACGTGCCGCATACCGCGCTGCAATACAGCGCCGAAGAGGTGGCCACACAACGCGGCGGCTGGATCCGGGCATGGCAAACCGCCGTCAGCCGCTGATCCCCCGCTGGCTCTGGCCGGGGCTGCTGGCCGCCGGCGTGATCCTGCTGGTCGCCGCACTGGCGATGGGTTCGCTGTGGCGTCACGCGCCGGACAGCGACTGGCGCGGCCTGTGGCAGGACAGCTACTTGTGGCACGTGGTGCGCTTCACCTTCTGGCAGGCGCTGCTGTCAGCGCTGATTTCGGTGCTGCCCGCCGTTCTGCTGGCGCGCGCGCTCTATCGCCGCCGTTTCCCCGGCCGGCAGCTGCTGCTGCAGCTGTGCGCCATGACGCTGGTGCTGCCGGTGCTGGTGGCGGTGTTCGGCCTGCTCAGCGTCTATGGGCGCCAGGGTTGGCTAGCGACGCTGTGCGGCTGGCTAGGTGTCGAGTATGATTTCTCGCCCTACGGGCTGCAGGGCATTCTGCTGGCGCACCTGTTCTTTAACCTGCCACTGGCCGCCCGCCTGTTGTTGCAAGCGCTGGAGAACATTCCGGTGGAGCAGCGCCAGCTGGCCGCCCAGCTGGGCATGAGCGGCTGGCAGCAGTTCCGCTTCGTCGAATGGCCGGCGCTGCGCCGCCAGATCCTGCCGAGCGGCGCGTTGATCTTCATGCTGTGTTTCGCCAGCTTCGCCACCGTGCTGTCGCTGGGCGGTGGACCGCAGGCCACCACCATCGAACTGGCGATCTACCAGGCGCTGAGTTACGACTACGATCTGGGCCGCGCCGCCATGCTGGCGCTGATCCAGTTAAGCTGTTGTCTGGGGCTGGTGTTGATCAGCCAGCGCCTGAGCCAGGTGCTGCCGGTGGGCCATACCCACGCCCAGCGCTGGCGCAACCCGGAAGACAGCCGGTGGCGGCGCATCAGCGATTTTCTGCTGATCGCCGCCGCGCTGCTGCTGCTGCTGCCGCCCCTGCTGGCGGTGATTGCCGACGGCGCCAATCAGGCCGTCGTCAGCGTGCTGCGCCAGCCGGTGCTGTGGCAGGCGCTGTTCACGTCGCTGCGCATCGCCCTCGGCGCCGGGCTGCTGTGCGTAGCGCTCACGATGATGCTGCTGTGGAGCAGCCGCGAGCTGAAGCTGCGGCAGCAGCTGCGCGGCGGCCAGGCGCTGGAGCTGAGCGGCATGGTGATCCTGGCGATGCCGGGCATCGTGCTGGCCACTGGCTTCTTCCTGCTGCTGAGCGATACGATCGGGCTGCCGCAGTCGCCCTATGCGCTGGTGATCCTCACCAATGCGCTGATGGCGGTGCCCTATGCGCTGAAGGTGTTGGAGAACCCGATGCGCGACCTCGCCGAACGTTACAACCCGCTGTGCCTGTCGCTGGATATCCGCGGTTGGCAGCGGCTGCGGCTGATCGAACTGCGCGCCCTGCGCCGCCCGCTGGCGCAGGCGCTGGCCTTCGCCTGCGTGCTGTCGATCGGCGATTTCGGCGTGGTCGCCTTGTTTGGCAATGAGCATTTCCGTACCCTGCCTTTTTACCTGTATCAGCAGATTGGCGCCTACCGCAGCAACGACGGGGCTGTGACCGCGCTGCTGCTGCTGCTGCTGTGCTTCCTGCTGTTTACCCTGATCGAACGCTTACCGGGGCGCCATGCTGACGCTTGAAAAACTGACCTACCTGTATGAACACCTGCCGATGCGCTTTGATCTGCGCATCCAGCCGGGCGAGCGCGTCGCGGTGCTCGGCCCCAGCGGCGCCGGTAAAAGCACCCTGCTGAGCCTGATCGCCGGTTTTCTGCCGGCGGCCAGCGGCCGGCTGCTGCTGAACGGCGAAGATCATACCGCCACGCCGCCGGCCAAGCGGCCGGTGTCGATGCTGTTTCAGGAGAACAACCTGTTCGCGCACCTGACGGTGGCGCAGAACATCGGGCTGGGATTGGATCCCGGCCTGCGCCTGACTGAACAACAGCGCCAACAGCGGGCGCATATCGCCCGTCAGGTCGGCCTGGAGGAGCACCTGGAGCGCCTGCCGTCGCAGCTTTCCGGCGGCCAGCGTCAGCGCGCCGCGCTGGCGCGCTGTTTGATTCGCCAACGGCCGATCCTGCTGCTCGACGAGCCCTTCTCGGCGCTCGATCCGGCGCTGCGCAACGAGATGTTGCAGCTGCTGCAGACGGTGTGCGAACAGCGTAATCTGACGCTGCTGATGGTGTCGCACAATCTCGACGACGCCGCACGCATCGCACCGCGCACGCTGCTGGTGGTCGACGGCCGCATCTACTACGACGGCCCGACGCAGGCCCTGCTGGACGGCAGCGCACCGGAAGCGCGCGTGTTGGGCATTTCGGGTAAAGCGTGATCTGACGCGCGTTTTTTATGCTGCGCCAATAAACCTGTTGTGCGAATTTTGCGCCTGTGTTTTTATAAAAACCTGACTTTTTTTACTGATGATAAGGTTCCCTGTGATCGCATCCTCGCTGACTTCGACCCTACTAGTTACCGCGCTACCAGCCGCGGTGGTCGTCGTGCGTGTGGTGGTGGTCGTCGGCAATGCGCCGTAGGGTCCGAATCAACGCATCGATTCCCAAACCCCGCCGGCGCAAACCGGGCGGGGTTTCTTGTTTTAGCACCCTGCCCAGCAAAGCTCACCGGCCTTGAGAAAGGACAGGAACATGGCAACTTCGGGCACGCCTCAACCGAGTACCCGCTTTACCGGCGCACAATTGATCGTTCATTTGCTGGAGCGTCAGGGCATCACCACCGTCGCCGGCATCCCCGGCGGTGCGGCGCTGCCGCTGTATGACGCGCTGAGCCAAAGCACCCGCATTCACCACGTGCTGGCGCGCCACGAACAGGGCGCGGGCTTTATGGCGCAAGGCATGGCGCGCGCCAACGGCAAGGCGGCGGTGTGCATCGCCTCCAGCGGGCCGGGCGCCACCAACCTGGTCACCGCTATCGCCGACGCCAAGCTCGACTCCATTCCGCTGGTGTGCATCACCGGTCAGGTGCCCTCCTCGATGATCGGCACTGACGCCTTCCAGGAAGTCGATACGTACGGCATTTCCATCCCGATCACCAAGCACAACCATCTGGTGCGCGATATCCGCGAACTGCCGCAGGTGATTGGCGACGCCTTCCGCATCGCCGAGTCCGGCCGCCCCGGCCCGGTCTGGATCGATGTGCCGAAAGACGTGCAAACCGCCACCATTACCCTGGAAGAACTGCCGCCGATCGCCGTGCCGGACGCCGCTCCGAGCTTCGATCCGGCGCTGGTTTCTCAGGCCGCCACGATGATCAACCAGGCGAAACGCCCGATCCTCTACCTGGGCGGCGGCATCATCTGCGCCGACGCTCACCGCCAGGCGGTGGAACTGGCCGAGCGCGCCGGTCTGCCTACCACCATGACGCTGATGGCGCTGGGCGCGATGCCGGTGGAACACCCGCTGTCGCTGGGCATGTTGGGCATGCACGCGGCGCGCAGCACCAACTTCATTCTGCAGGAGGCCGATCTGCTGATCGTGCTGGGCGCACGCTTCGACGATCGGGCAATCGGCAAAACCGAGCAGTTCTGCCCTAACGCCGCCATCATTCACGTGGATATCGACCGCGCCGAGCTGGGCAAGGTCAAACAGGCCAACGTGGCAATCCATGCCGACGTCGGCCAGGTGCTGGAACAGCTGCTGCCGCAGATCGACACGCAGCCACGCAGCGCATGGCTGAACACCGTCAACGACCTGAAACGCGAATTCCCGTTCAACATGCCGAACGCCGACGATCCGCTGAGCCATTACGGCCTGGTGCTGGCCGCCGCGCGCTGCGTGGACGACAGCGCCATCATCACCACCGACGTGGGCCAGCATCAGATGTGGGTAGCGCAGGCCTATCCGCTGAGCCGGCCGCGCCAGTGGCTGACGTCGGGCGGCCTGGGCACCATGGGCTTCGGTCTGCCGGCGGCGATCGGCGCGGCGTTGGCAGAGCCCGAGCGCAAAGTACTGTGCTTCTCCGGCGACGGCAGCCTGATGATGAACATTCAGGAAATGGCCACCGCGGTCGAGCACGATTTGGACGTGAAAATCATTTTGATGAACAACCAGGCATTGGGGCTGGTGCACCAGCAGCAGACCCTGTTCTACCAACAGCGCATCTTCGCCGCCGCCTATCCGAAGCGTACCGACTTCCTGAAAATCGCCGCCGGATTCGGGCTGGATACCTGCGATCTGAATGCTGCGGAAGATCCGCAGGCGGCGCTGGCGGAGGCGATCCAGCGCCCAGGCCCTTGCCTGATCCACGCGCTGATCGATATCAACGAAAAAGTATTCCCGATGGTGCCACCGGGCGCCGCCAACATCGACATGATTGGAGAATAAGCCATGCTGCAACCACAAGATAAACCCCAGGTGATCCTGGAGCTGGCCGTGCGCAACCATCCCGGCGTCATGTCGCACGTTTGTGGGTTGTTCGCCCGCCGCGCGTTCAACGTCGAAGGCATTCTGTGTCTGCCGCTGAAGGACGGCCAGCAGAGCCGCATTTGGCTATTGGTCGCCGACGATCAGCGGCTGGAGCAAATGATAAGCCAGGTAGAAAAGCTGGAAGACGTGCTGCAGGTGAAGCGCCACAGCGAAGACGTGCGGGTATTTGAACAGCTGGAAGCCTTCTTCCAGTGATACGAAGGGGGCTTACGCCCCCGCAATCATTGCCCGGCCAGCACTTTCCACAGCAGGTGCCGGTACACCGGCATCAGCGGCTGTTGGCTCAGCAGATAGCCGACCGCCAACGCCGCCAGCCAACTCAATCCGCACACCACGCGCAGCCGCAGCGGCGTCAGCCAACGGCTCAGCCGATCGGCGTTGCGCTTGCCCTCACGCCACCAGCGCCAGCTCAGCCACACCGCCAGCCAGACCAGCAGCGCCGCCGCGAGCAGCAACCACTTGAACATCGCGCTGTTGGCGCCGGCGGGAATGTCGATCGCCACGCCCGCCAGGATGCCGGGGAAGAAATAGACCGGCGGCCAGGTCAGGCAACCGATGATGTTCGGCAACGCGAACTTGTACGGCGGCAAATCGAGCATGCCGGCCACCATCGGCACCAGCGGGCGCGTCGGGCCAACGAAGCGGCCGATCAGAATGGTCGCCATGCTGTGCTGGTGCAAGGCATGTTCGGTTTTGTCGAGCAATGCTTTGTTCTTTTTCAGGAACGACCAGCGGTGCAAGGGCCCCTTAAAAGCGCGGCCGACGAAATAGGAGATCCAGTCGCCGAGCAGGCAGCCGATGATGCCCGCCGCCCAGGCGTAGTAAAAATCCACCTTGCCGCTGCCGATCAGCGCGCCGATGCTGGCCATCATCACCGTGCCGGGCAGCAGCAGCCCCACCAGCGCTAGCGACTCGAAAAAAGCGACCAGCAGAACGACCATCAGGGTGAAAGCCAGTGACTGGGTGATCAAATCTTGTAAATAGGCTTCCATTACACCTCTGCGGATTATTCGGGCCAAACGGGGCCGAGGATTTTCCAGCGCCGCCGCTGGCGAGTCAATCGATGAATTGTATGCGTATTTGGCAACGCGCGCGGCGATGGACAATCACTGTATAAAAACCCATACTATAATATATCTATATTAGCGCCAAAACCGACATCACGCTGAACGTCGCGCACGCCGCCCGGTGGAAAACGAAGGGGTTATGACAGCACTGCAACAGGGGTTCCTGCTCACTCGCCACTGGCGCGACACGCCCGCCGGCACCGAGGTCGAATTTTGGCTGGCGACCGACGCAGGCCCGCGCCAACTGCGCTTGCCGCCGCAGACCTCGGTGGCGTTTATCCCCGCCGAACAAAGGCAGCGCGCGGAACTGCTGCTGCGTGAAGAGCGGCAGGTGGAACTGAAACCGCTGGCGCTGACGGATTTTCATCACCGCCCGATGCTGGGGCTGTACTGCCGCCAGCACCGTCAGCTCATCAAGCTGGAAAAGCTGCTGCGGGAAGGCGGCGTTGCGGTCTATGAAGCCGACATTCGCCCGCCCGAGCGCTACCTGATGGAACGCTTCATTACCGCGCCGGTGTGGTTCAACGGCCAGGGCAACGGCGATGGACCGTTGCTCAGCGGCCAGATGAAGCCGGCGCCGGACTACCGCCCGGCGCTCAGGCTGGTGTCGCTGGATATCGAAACCACCGCCCACGGCGAGCTTTACTCCATCGCGCTGGAAGGCTGTGGCCAGCGGCAGGTCTACATGCTGGGGCCGGCCAACGGCGGCGATGAGCCGCTGGATTTCGTTCTGGAATACTGCGCCAGCCGCCCTCAACTGCTGGAACGGCTAAACGCGTGGCTGGAGCGTCACGATCCCGACGCCATCATCGGCTGGAACCTGGTGCAGTTCGATCTGCGGGTGCTGCAAAAGCACGCCGAGCGCTACCAAATCCCGCTGCGGCTAGGGCGCGGCGGCAACCTGCTGGAATGGCGCGAGCATGGCTTCAAGCAGAATCACTTTTTCGCCGCCGCCGCCGGCCGCCTGATCATCGACGGCATCGAGGCGCTGAAATCCGCCACCTGGAATTTTCCCTCCTTCAGCCTGGAATACGTTTCGCAGGAACTGCTGGGCGAAGGCAAGGCTATCGACAACCCTTATCAGCGCATGGCGGAGATCGACCGACGCTTCGCCGAAGACAAGCCGGCGCTGGCCCGCTACAACCTGAAGGACTGCGAGCTGGTGACGCGCATCTTCGCCAAGGCCGATCTACTCAACTTCCTGCTGGAGCGCGCCACCGTCACCGGGTTGGCGGCCGATCGCAGCGGCGGATCGGTGGCGGCCTTCAGCCACCTCTATATGCCGCGCATGCATCGCCTGGGCTTTGTTGCCCCCAACCTCGGCGAACAGCCAGAGGAGCACAGCCCCGGCGGCTTTGTGATGGACTCCCAGCCCGGCCTGTACGATTCGGTGCTGGTACTGGACTATAAAAGCCTGTACCCGTCGATCATCCGCACCTTCCTGATCGATCCGGTCGGATTGGTGGAAGGCATGCGCCACCCCAGCGACGCCGATTCGGTGCCCGGCTTTCGCAACGCCCGCTTCTCCCGCAGCAAACACTGCCTGCCGGCGATCGTCGAACAGATCTGGCAGGGGCGCGAGGCCGCCAAGCGCCAACACAACAAGCCCCTGTCGCAGGCGTTGAAGATCATCATGAACGCGCTGTACGGCGTGCTGGGATCGAGCGGCTGCCGCTTCTTCGATCCGCGGCTGGCGTCGTCGATCACCCTGCGCGGCCACGAGATCATGCGCCAAACCCGTGAGCTGATCGAAGCCGAAGGCTATCAGGTGATTTACGGCGACACCGACTCCACCTTCGTCTGGCTGAAACAGCCGCATGACGAGCAGCAGGCCGCGCAGATCGGCCGGGCGCTGGTGCAACGGGTCAACGCCTGGTGGCAACAGCATCTGCAGCAGCAGTTCGGGCTGGAGAACGCGCTGGAGCTGGAGTTCGAAACCCACTATTCCCGCTTCCTGATGCCGACCATTCGCGGCGCCGAGCAGGGCAGCAAGAAACGCTACGCCGGCCTGATCGCGCGTGCCGACGGCCAGGAAGAAATGGTGTACAAAGGCCTGGAAACGGTGCGCACCGACTGGACGCCGCTGGCGCAGGAGTTCCAGCAGCAGCTCTATCAGCGCATCTTCAAACAACAGCCCTACCAGGACTATGTGCGCGACTACGTCGGCAAAACCCTGAACGGCGACTTCGACGATCAATTGGTGTACCGCAAACGGCTGCGCAGAAAGCTCGAGGACTATCAGCGCAACGTGCCGCCGCACGCCCGCGCCGCGCGCATCGCCGACGACTACAACCGCAGCCAGGGGCGGCCGCTGCAGTATCAAAACGGCGGCTGGATCAGCTACGTGATGACCGTCGCCGGGCCGGAACCGCTGGAAACCCGTCATTCGCCCATCGACTATCAGCATTACCTCGAACGCCAGCTGCAACCGGTGGCAGACGCTATACTCCCTTTCTTGCACGACGATTTCACTACGCTGGTCACCGGGCAGATGGGGCTGTTTTGAGATTGCGCCAGGTTAAGAAAAATCATCCGGTTTTGCAGGTGACGAACGCGCCGCCTTCCATTACCATAGCGCCCTTCCCAAAACTGAACCACGCTTAGCCCTGCCGTCTCGCGACGTCTGCATGGCGTGAACGGCTATTGCCCGTCAAATTTAAAACAAACCGGGATTAACCGAAGTTCAGTACAGGTGCCGCGGCCCTTCCCGCCCGGTAACAAGACTTACTTACAAAGAATCGAGCCGACAATATATGCCTTTTACTCTTGGTCAACGCTGGATCAGCGACACGGAAAGCGAATTAGGACTGGGCACCGTCGTGGCGCTGGACGCGCGCATGGTTACCCTGCTTTTCCCCGCCACCGGTGAAAACCGCCTCTATGCCAGAAATGATTCGCCGATCACCCGCGTGATGTTCAACCCGGGCGATACCGTCAGCAGCCACGAGGGATGGCAGCTGCAGGTGGAAGAGGTGAAAGAGGAAAACGGTCTGTTGACCTATATCGGCACCCGCCTGGACACCCAGGAAAGCGGCGTGGCGATGCGCGAAGTGCTGCTGGACAGCAAGCTGACCTTCAGCAAACCGCAGGATCGCCTGTTCGCCGGCCAAATCGACCGCATGGACCGTTTCGCGCTGCGTTTTCGCGCCCGCAAATACCAGAGCGAGCAGTATCGCCTGCCGTTCGCCGGCCTGCGCGGCATGCGCGCCAGCCTGATCCCGCACCAGCTGCACATCGCTCATGAAGTCGGCCAGCGCCATGCGCCGCGCGTTCTGTTGGCGGACGAAGTCGGCCTCGGCAAAACCATCGAAGCCGGCATGATCATCCACCAGCAACTGCTGGCGGGCCGCGCCGAGCGCGTGCTGATCGTGGTGCCGGAAACGCTGCAGCACCAGTGGCTGGTGGAGATGATGCGCCGCTTCAACCTCTACTTCTCGCTGTTCGACGACAGCCGCTACGCCGAAGCCAAGCTCGACAGCAGCAACCCGTTCGAGACCGAACAGCTGGTGATCTGCTCGCTGGACTTCGTGCGCCGCAACAAGCAGCGCCTGGAAGAGCTGGCGGACGCCCAGTGGGATCTGCTGGTGGTCGATGAAGCGCACCACCTGGCCTGGAGTGAAGAAGCGCCGAGCCGCGAATATCAGGTGATCGAACAGCTGGCCGAGCATATCCCCGGCGTGCTGCTGCTGACCGCCACCCCGGAACAGCTGGGCCAACAGAGCCACTTTGCGCGCCTGCGCCTGCTCGATCCGAACCGTTTCCACGACTACGGCGAGTTCGTTGCCGAGCAGCAAAAATACCGTCCGGTGGCCGACGCCGTCACCCTGCTGCTGAGCGGTGAACGCCTGGCCGACGACAAGCTGAACCTGCTGGGCGAGCTGATCGACGAGCAGGACATCGAACCGCTGCTCAAAGCCGCCAACAGCGAAGGCGACAACGCCGAGCAGGCGCGCCAGGAGCTGGTGGCCATGCTGATGGATCGCCACGGCACCAGCCGCGTGCTGTTCCGCAACACCCGTAACGGCGTGAAGGGCTTCCCGCACCGCAACCTGCACCAGATCAAGCTGCCATTGCCGACCCAGTATCAGACCGCGATCAAAGTCTCCGGCATCATGGGTGCCAAGAAGTCCGTCGAAGCGCGCGCGCGCGACATGCTGTACCCGGAGCAGATCTACCAGGAATTCGAAGGCGAAAACGCCACCTGGTGGAACTTCGACCCGCGCGTCGAGTGGTTGCTGGACTACCTGCTGGCCAACCGTAACGAAAAAGTGCTGGTGATCTGCGCCAAAGCCGACACCGCGCTGCAGCTGGAGCAGGTGCTGCGCGAGCGTGAAGCGATCCGCGCCGCGGTGTTCCACGAAGGGCTGTCGATCATCGAGCGCGACCGCGCCGCCGCCTACTTCGCCTCCGAAGAGGAAGGCGCGCAGGTGCTGCTGTGTTCCGAGATCGGCTCCGAAGGCCGCAACTTCCAGTTCGCCAGCCAGCTGGTGATGTTCGATCTGCCGTTCAACCCGGATCTGCTGGAACAGCGTATCGGCCGTCTGGACCGTATCGGCCAAATGCACGATATCCAGATCATGGTGCCTTACCTGGAGCACACCGCGCAGGCGGTGCTGGGCCGTTGGTTCCACGAGGGGCTGGACGCCTTCGAACACACCTGCCCAACCGGCCGCACCATCTACGACAGCTGCTACGAGCAGTTGATCGGCTATCTGGCCGCGCCGACTGAACAAGAAGGCTTCGACGAATTCATCCACGCCTGCCGCCAGCAGCACGATCAGTTGAAAGCGCAGCTGGAACAGGGCCGCGACCGCCTGCTGGAGATGCACTCCAACGGCGGCGACAAAGCCCAGGCGCTGGCCGCCGCCATCGCCGAGCAGGATAACGACGTCAACCTGGTAGGCTTCGCGCTCAACCTGTTCGACATTGTCGGCATCAATCAGGAAGACCGCAGCGACAGCCTGATCGTGCTGACGCCGTCCGACCATATGCTGGTGCCGGACTTCCCGGGCCTGCCGCAGGACGGCTGCACCGTGACCTTCGACCGCGATCAGGCGCTGTCGCGCGAAGACGCGCAGTTCGTCAGCTGGGAGCACCCGATCATCCGCAATGGCCTGGATCTGATCCTGTCCGGCGATACTGGCAGCTGTGCGGTGTCCCTGTTGAAAAACAAAGCGTTGCCGGTCGGCACCTTGCTGGTTGAGCTGGTCTATGTGGTGGAGGCCCAGGCGCCGAAACACCTGCAGCTGACCCGCTTCCTGCCACCGACGCCGATCCGCATGCTGATGGATCGCAAGGGCACCAACCTGGCGGCGCAGGTCGAGTTCGAAAGCTTCAACCGTCAGTTGAACGCGGTCAACCGCCACACCTCCAGCAAGCTGGTCAATGCCGTGCAACAAGACGTGCACGCCATGCTGCAGCAGGCGGAAAGCCTGGTGGAAGCGCAGGCGCGCCAGCTTATCGAACAGGCGAAGCAAGAGGCGGACGACAAGCTGAGCGCCGAGCTGGCGCGTCTGGAAGCGCTGAAGGCGGTCAACCCGAACATCCGCGACGACGAAGTCGAGACGCTGGAGTTCAACCGCCGTCAGGTGCTGGCCAACCTCAATGAAGCCGGCTGGCGTCTCGACGCCATTCGACTGGTGGTGGTCACCCACCAATAACCGGCGCGATGCGGGGAGGCCACCGTCTCCCCGTTCGGCCCTTTTCGCGGAGCCAAGATGGAACCCTACAATCCCCCGCAGGACCCGCTGCACATCCTGTATCAGGATGAACACATCATGGTGGTCAACAAGCCCAGCGGCTTGCTGTCGGTACCCGGCCGCGCCCCGGAAAACAAAGACAGCCTGATGACCCGCATTCAGGCCGATCATCCGGCCGCCGAATCGGTGCACCGGCTGGATATGGCCACGAGCGGGGTGATCGTGGTGGCGCTCAACAAGGCCGCCGAGCGTGAGCTAAAGCGTCAATTTCGCGAACGCGAACCGAAGAAATCCTATATCGCCCGCGTTTGGGGACATATGGCGCATGATGAAGGGTTAGTGGATTTGCCGCTGATCTGCGACTGGCCGAACCGGCCGCTGCAAAAAGTGTGTTTTGATACCGGCAAAGCGGCGCAGACGGAATATCGGGTGCTGTCGCGCGACACCGACGGCAGCACCCGCGTGAAGCTGACGCCGATCACCGGCCGCTCGCACCAGCTGCGGGTGCACATGCTGGCGCTGGGACACCCGATCCTCGGCGACGGTTTCTATGCCCCGCCGGAAGCCAAAGCGATGGCGCCGCGGCTGCAGCTGCACGCGCAGGAGTTGCGCATCACCCACCCCGCCTTCCAGACGCCGATGCACTTTCGCGCCGAGCCGGATTTCTGAACCCCATGTTAAACGGGCCCGGCATGCCGGGCCCGCTTTCATCGCTTATTTAAAACCTTTCTCGCGTTTGATCAGGTCGTACGCCGCCTGGATCTCCTGCGCTTTCTGCTTGGCCATTTCCATCATCTCCGGCGGCAAGCCTTTCGCCACCAGCTTATCCGGATGGTGTTCGCTCATCAGCTTGCGGTAGGCGCGTTTGATGGTGGCGGCATCGTCGCTGCTGCGCACGCCAAGCACCTTGCACGCATCGTCGAGCGTCGGGCCGCGCTGAGCCTGCTGATAGCCGCCCTGCGAATACCCGCCCTGCTGACCGCCGCCGAACTGACGCCCGCCCTCCATCATGCTGAGGAACTGATCGAACTGCGCGCGCGAAATGCCCAGCTCTTCGGCGATGACATACAGCACCTGACGTTCGTTCGGGTGCAGCGAGCCGTCGGCGAACGCCGCCTGAATCTGAATTTCCAGAAACATCCGAATCAGATCGAAGCGGCCGAAACAGATACTGCGGAACTGCTGCAGCGTCTCACGCAGCGGGAACTGGCTCTGTTTGCCCTCGCGGAACGCCTGCTGCGCCGCGGTGCGCGCTTCGCCGTGCAGCTGAAGGCGATCCATAAACAGGCTGGCGATCTGAATATCCGCCTCGGTGACGCGTCCTTTGGATTTGGTCAGGTGGCCCATCACCTGAAAAGTGGTGCGGAAAAACAGCGTTTGCCGCGTTTGCTGGTCGGTGAAAAAGCCCCGACTGCGCTTGTTGCTGCGCGCCGTATCGATCATATGACCGATAATCAGCCCCAGAACTACACCCCAGAATCCCGCGCCAGACCAGATGGCGACGATGACGCCGAGCAGTTTTCCCCAATACTGCATATACTCCTCAATTATCATGCCGAAAGCCGCCCGCTCTCCTCCGTTTCAGGAAAGGGCGCAGGCGATTTTTCCTAGAATTTGGATTATCATACCTGTCATTTATCTTTGCGCCTAACGACGACGCAAGTAAACGGCTGGATTTAGCACTAGCGCAACGCAGATGAGTAATATAGTCTCTGACCGTTTGCCGGACACGACGCCTCTGATGACGGAACACCAAAACCGCGTATGAAAAAAAGTTTCCCAACACTGCTGGCCACGATGATTTGGACGGCACTCTACAGTCAGCATGCGCTGGCTGATCTGGCCGAGCAATGCATGCTTGGCGTTCCCGTTTACGACAAGCCTTTGGTCAGCGGCGATCCGAACAGCCAGCCGGTGACCATCAATGCCGATGACTCGCGCGCCGACTACCCGAAAAGCGCCCTGTTCAGCGGCAACGTGCATATCGAGCAGGGTAACAGCACCCTGACCGCCAAAGAAGTTGAGCTGAACCAGACGGAAAACCCCGGCCAGACGGATCCGGTGCGCACCGTCACCGCTACCGGCGACGTGCACTACAGCGACAATCAGATCAAACTGAAAGGCCCGAAGGCCTGGTCGAACCTGAATACCAAAGATACCGACGTCTATGAAGGCGACTACCAGATGGTAGGCCGTCAGGGTCGCGGCGACGCCGACAAGATGAAAATGCGCGGCGCCAACCGTTACACCATCCTGGAAAACGGCACCTTTACCTCCTGCCTGCCGGGCGACGACAGCTGGAGCGTGGTCGGTTCCGAAGTGATCCACGATCGCGAAGAGCAGGTGGCGGAAATCTGGAACGCCCGCTTCCGCATCGGCGGCGTGCCGGTGTTCTACAGCCCGTACCTGCAATTGCCGGTCGGCGACAAGCGCCGTTCCGGCTTCCTGATCCCGAACGCCAAGTACGGCAGCAACAATGGCTTCGAGTTCATGTTGCCGTACTATTGGAACATCGCGCCGAACTACGACGCCACCATCACGCCGCACTATATGTCCAAGCGCGGCCTGCAGTGGCAGACCGAGTTCCGTTATCTGGTGCAGCCGGGCCTCGGCCTGATGGAGTTCGACTGGCTGCCGGACGACAAGGAATACGGCAAAGATCATGACGACAACAAACGCTGGCTGTTCTACTGGAACCATAACGGCGTCATGGATCAGGTATGGCGCTTCAACGTCGACTACACCAAGGTCAGCGATTCCAAATACTTCACCGATCTGGACTCCAAATACGGTTCCACCACCGACGGCTACGCCACGCAGAAATTCAGCCTCGGCTACGCCAACGAAAACTGGAACGCCACGCTGAGCTCCAAACAATTCCAGATCTACGACGACACCGATCGTTCACAGTCGGACTCGTATAAAGTTCAGCCGCAGCTGGACCTGAACTACTACAAGAACGACATCGGCCCGTTCGACTTCCATATTTACGGCCAGGCGGCCAAGTTCACCAGCGTCAACCCATATAGCCCTGACGCCACCCGTCTGCATATGGAGCCGACGCTGAGTCTGCCGCTCACCAACGGCTGGGCCAGCCTGAACACCGAAGCCAAGGTGATGGCGACCCACTACCAGCAGGATATTCCTGACGGTTTCGCTGCCAACTACCAGAGCCGCAAAAACGCTGCCGCGCCGGAGCTCGATGATTCGGTCAACCGCGTACTGCCGCAGTTCAAAGTCGACGGCAAGCTGGTGTTCGAGAGGCCGATGATCTGGGCCGAGGGCGCTACCCAGACGCTGGAGCCGCGCGTGCAGTACCTGTATGTGCCGTACCGCGACCAGAGCAACATCTACACCTACGACACCACGCTGCTGCAGACCGACTACTCCGGCCTGTTCCGCGATCGCACCTACAGCGGCTTGGATCGCATCGCTTCGCAGAACCGCGTCTCTACCGGTTTGACCACCCGCATTTATGATGACGCCCTGGTTGAACGTTTTAACGCTTCCGTGGGTCAAATCTACTACTTCAGCCGTTCGCGTACCGGTGACCAGATGACCGGTTACGACAACAACGACGATACCGGCAGCGTAGCCTGGGCCGGCGATACCTATTGGAAAATCGACGATCGTTGGGGCCTGCGCGGCGGCCTGCAGTACGACACCCGCCTGAACAGCGTCTCGCTGGGCAACGGCGTGGTGGAATACCGCCAGGACGCCGAGCGCGTGGTGCAGTTGAACTACCGTTACGCCACGCCGGAATATATCCAGACGGCGTTGAACACCAAAACGGTTCCGGCCTTCCAGGACGGCATCTCGCAGGTGGGCATCACCGGCAGTTGGCCGATCGCCGATCGTTGGGCGGTGGTCGGGGCGTACTACTACGACACCCGCGCCAAACAATCCGCCGATCAGTTGGTGGGGCTGAAGTACAACACCTGCTGCTGGGCGGTGACGCTGGGCTATGAGCGCAAGATCACCGACTGGAACAACAGCAACAATACCAGCGTTTACGACAACAGAGTTTCGTTCAACGTCGAACTGCGCGGCCTGAGCAGCGATCATAGTCTCGGCTCCGCAGAAATGCTGCGCTCCGGCATCCTGCCGTATCAGCGCGCATTCTGACGCTTTGCAACACTTTGAAAACGAGAACTTTCACCCGCATTTGCGGATTACATAATGGGAAATGTATGAAGAACTGGAGAACGCTTATTCTCGGATTGGTGGTTTGCGCCAATGCCGCGTTCGCAGCACCCCAAGAAGTGGATAAAGTCGCCGCCGTCGTGGATAACGGCGTGGTACTCGAAAGCGACGTCAACGGTCTGTTGCAGTCAGTCAAGCTCAACGCCCAGCAGGCCGGCCAGCAACTGCCGGACGACAAGACGCTGCGCCATCAGATCATCGAACGCCTGATCATGGATAACATCCAGCTGCAGATGGCCAAGAAAATGGGCATCACCGTGTCCGATGCCGATCTGGACAAGGCGATCGCCAACATCGCCGCGCAAAACAAGATGAGCGTCGATCAGCTGCGCAGCCGCCTGTCGTACGAAGGGTTGAACTACAACACCTACCGCGCGCAGATCCGCAAAGAGATGCTGATCTCCGAAGTGCGTAACAACGAAGTGCGCCGCCGCGTCACCATCCTGCCACAGGAAGTGGACGCACTGGCCAAACAGGTGGGCGCACAGAACGGCAGCGACACCGAAATGAACATCAGCCACATCCTGATCCCGCTGCCGGAAAACCCGTCGCAGCAGCAGGTCGACAAAGCCGAAGAGCTGGCCAAACGTCTGGTGGGTGAGATCAACAGCGGCGCCGACTTCGGCAAGCTGGCGATTACCTACTCCGCCGACTCTCAGGCGCTGAAAGGTGGCAACATGGGCTGGGGCAAACTGCAAGAAATCCCGACCCTGTTCGCGGAACGTCTGGTGAGCGCCAAGAAAGGCGACGTCGTCGGCCCAATCCGTTCCGGCGTCGGCTTCCACATCCTGAAAGTGAACGACATTCGCGGCGCCAGCCAGTCGGTGTCGGTCACCGAAGTGCACGCCCGTCACATCCTGCTGAAACCTTCAGTGGTGCTGACCGACGACCAGGCTCGCGCCAAACTGCAATCCGTGGCGGAAGCGATCAAGAGCGGCCGCGCCAAGTTTGCCGACGAAGCCAAACAGCTGTCGCAAGATCCGGGTTCTGCGATGCAGGGCGGCGATCTGGGCTGGGCTTCCCCGGACATCTACGATCCGGCCTTCCGCGATGCGTTGCTGAAGCTGAGCAAGGGTGAAATCAGCGCGCCGGTCCACTCCTCCTTCGGTTGGCACCTGATCCAGCTGCTGGATACCCGTCAGGTGGATAAGACCGACGCTGCGCAAAAAGACCGTGCTTACCGTATGCTGTTCAACCGTAAGTTCGCTGAAGAAGCGCAGACCTGGATGCAGGAACAGCGCGCCCAGGCTTACGTGAAGATCCTCGATGGCAGCGATGCACAGCAATAAACGCGTCGTCATTACCCCCGGCGAACCCGCCGGGGTGGGGCCGGATTTGGTAGCCGCGCTGGCGCAACAGGATTGGCCTGTTGAGCTGGTGGTGTGCGCCGATCCGGCCCTGCTGCTTGAACGCGCCAAGCGTATGGGCCTGCCGCTGACGCTGCGCGACTACAAGCCGCAGCAACCGGCCGAAGCGCAACGCGCCGGCACGCTGACCGTGCTGCCGGTCCCGCTCGCTCACCCGGTGACCGCCGGTGAGTTGAACGTCGGCAACAGCGCCTACGTGGTGGAAACCCTGGCGCGCGCCTGCGACGGCTGCCTGAACGGCGAGTTCGCGGCGCTGATCACCGGCCCGGTGAACAAGGGCGTGATCAACGACGCCGGCGTGCCGTTTATCGGCCATACCGAATTCTTTGCCGATCGCAGCCGCTGCGATCGCGTGGTGATGATGCTCGCGACCGAAGAGCTGCGCGTGGCGCTGGCGACCACCCATCTGCCGCTGCTGGCGGTGCCGGGCGCCATCACGCAGCAGAGCCTATTCGAAGTCATTCGCATCCTCGACCACGATCTGAAAACCAAATTTGGCATCGCCCAGCCGCACATTTACGTCTGCGGTCTGAATCCCCACGCCGGGGAAGGCGGCCATATGGGGCGCGAAGAGATAGACACCATCATCCCGGCGCTCGACGCGCTGCGCGCTGACGGCATCCATCTTGTCGGCCCGCTGCCGGCGGACACCCTGTTCCAGCCCAAATATCTGCAAGATGCCGATGCGGTGCTGGCGATGTATCACGATCAGGGGCTGCCGGTGCTAAAATACCAAGGGTTCGGCCGCGCGGTGAATATCACCCTCGGTTTGCCTTTCATACGCACCTCGGTCGACCACGGTACCGCTCTGGAACTGGCCGGCACCGGCACCGCCGATGTCGGCAGTTTCCAAACGGCCCTGAATCTCGCCATTAAAATGATAATTAATTGTAATGAATAACAGAGTCCACCAAGGGCACTTTGCCCGCAAACGCTTTGGACAAAACTTTTTAACCGATCAGTTTGTCATCGATAGCATTGTCTCCGCCATTCACCCGCAGCCGGGCGAAGCGGTGGTCGAGATCGGCCCCGGCCTCGGCGCCTTGACCGAGCCGGTCGGCGCGCGCATGGACCGCATGACGGTGATCGAACTGGACCGCGATCTGGCCACCCGGCTGGAGAACCACCCGCGGCTGAAAGACAAGCTGACCATCCACCAGCAGGACGCCATGACGGTGAATTTCGCCGAACTGGCCGAGGAAGCTGGCCAACCGCTGCGCGTATTTGGTAACCTGCCGTACAATATTTCGACGCCGCTGATGTTCCACCTTTTCAGCTATACTCAGGCAATCCGCGACATGCACTTTATGTTGCAAAAAGAGGTGGTCAACCGTCTGGTGGCCGGCCCGAACAGCAAGGCCTACGGGCGTTTGACCGTGATGGCGCAGTACTACTGCAACGTCATTCCGGTGCTGGAAGTGCCGCCGACCGCGTTCGCGCCGCCGCCGAAGGTCGATTCCGCCGTGGTGCGTCTGGTGCCGCACACCGAGCTGCCGAACCCGGTGGGCGACGTGCGCATGCTGAGCCGCATCACCACGCAGGCATTCAACCAGCGGCGGAAAACCATCCGCAATAGCCTGGGCGACCTGTTCACGCCGGAGCAGCTGACGGAGCTGGGCGTCGATCCTTCGCTCAGAGCAGAAAATATTTCTGTGGCGCAGTACTGCAAGCTGGCGAACTGGCTGTCAGCCAATCCGGCGCCGCAGCAATAAGGAGTTGTTGTCATGATTGATTCGCCCCGCGTGTGTATTCAGGTTCAGAGCATCTATGTGGAATCACAGTCGATCCCTGAAGAAGAGCGTTACGTCTTCGCCTATACCATCACCATCCGCAATCTGGGGCGGACCGACGTGCAACTGTTGGGCCGTTACTGGCTGATCACCAACAGCAACGGCCGTCAGACCGAAGTCCAGGGCGAAGGCGTGATCGGCGAACAGCCCGTCATTCCGCCCGGTGGCGAGTTTCAGTACACCAGCGGCGCCATTCTGGAAACGCCGCTGGGCACCATGGAAGGCCATTACGAAATGGTGGACCATCAGGGTCAGCCGTTCCGCACCGCTATTCCCGTGTTCCGCTTAGCCATTCCAACGCTGATCCATTAACTATGTCGACATACCTTATCGGCGACGTTCACGGCTGTTTCGATGAACTGAAGTCGCTGCTGGCTCAGGCTGCTTTCGATCCCGAGCGCGATCAACTGTGGCTGACCGGCGATCTGGTGGCGCGCGGCCCCGCCTCGCTGGACGTGCTGCGCTATGTGCGCTCGCTCGGCCCGGCGGTGCGCATGGTGCTGGGCAACCACGATCTGCACCTGCTGGCGGTTTACGCCGGCATTAGCCGCAACAAACCCAAAGATCGCATCACGCCGCTGCTGGAAGCGCCGGACGCCGACGAGCTGATCAATTGGCTGCGCCGCCAACCGGTGCTGCAGGTGGATGATGAGCAAAAGCTGGTGATGGCCCACGCCGGCATCACCCCGCAGTGGGACATCGGCACCGCGAAAATGTGCGCACGCGAAGTGGAGGCGGTATTGAGCAGCGACAGCTATCCGCTGTTCCTCGACGCCATGTACGGCGACATGCCGAACAACTGGGCGCCGGAGCTGAGCGGCCTGGCGCGCCTGCGTTTCAGCACCAATGCGCTGACGCGCATGCGCTACTGCTTCCCCAACGGCCAGCTCGACATGATCTGCAAAGATGCGCCGGGCAGCGCGCCGGCGCCGCTGAAACCGTGGTTCGAGCTGCCGCGCCTGGTGGATCCGGAATACACCATCATCTTCGGCCACTGGGCCTCGCTGGAAGGCAAGGGTACGCCGGAGGGCGTGATCGGGCTGGATACCGGCTGCTGCTGGGGCGGCGATCTGACGATGCTGCGCTGGGAAGACCGCCGTTACTTCACGCAACCCGCCAATCGCGGCGAAGCGCCTGACCACGCCGGCAGATTAGCCGCATCCTGAAACGATAAAGGCGGCCCGGTGGCCGCCTTTGTTCTGTATTGATTGCCGCCTTACGCTCCAATCACTCCGCCATCTTCACGCGTGATCATCAACACCGATGAACGCGGGCGCGGGCTGTTGTTCGGGAAGTGCGAATCGCCCTCTTCTCCCGGATGCTGTACGTTGACGAACATCGTCTTGTAGTCCGGGGTGAAGGTGATGCCGGTCAGTTCGCAGGACTTTGGCCCCACCATGAAACGGCGGATCTCACCGCTGACCGGATCGCCCACCAGCATCTGGTTGTTGCCCTGCCCGACGTAATCGCCCTTGTTGCTGTACTTGCCGTCGGTGAGGATCCACAGGCGGCCGGCGCGATCGAAGCCCAGCCCGTCCGGGCTGTTGAAGGTATTTTCCGCCGTGATATTCGGCGTGCCGCGGTTGACGCCTTCGGGGTGGGCGATCGGGTTGCCGCACAACGCATAGATGTCCCAGGCGAAGACGTCGGCGGTGGCGTCGCCGCCCTCGTCCCAGCGAATGATTTGGCCGTAGATATTGTTCGGTCGCGGGTTGGCGGCGTTCAACGGCATCCCTTCCTCGCCGCGCTTGCTGTTGTTGGTCAGCGTGCAGTACGCGCGCCCGTCATGCGGGTTGACCGCGATCCACTCAGGGCGATCCATCTTGGTGGCGCCGACCTGCTGCGCCGCCTTGCGGGCGAAGATCAGCACTTCGGCCTCGTCGCGGAAGCCGTTCTCCGGCGTCAGGCCGTTCTTGCCGAACTCGAGCGCAATCCAGCGCCCTTTGCCCTTCAGCGGCGTGCCGGCTTCGTCGCCGTCGAACTGCGCCACGTACAGCGTTCCCTCGTCCAGCAGCGTGCGATTGTTGGCCGGATTGGCGGCGTCGACCACGCCTTTGGAAACGTACTTATAGATATGTTCACCGCGCTCGTCGTCGCCCATATACACCACCAGACGGCCGTCTTTGGCCACGGTCACCGCCGCGTTTTCATGTTTGAAGCGGCCGAGCGCGGTGTGCTTGATGGGCGTCGAGGTCGGATTCAACGGATCGATCTCGACGATCCAGCCGTGGCGGTTGAATTCGTTGGGATTCTTCGCCACATCGAAGCGCTCGTCATAGTCCGGCCAGTTGCGCTCCGGTTCGTTGACCTTCAGCGTGTAGCGCTTCTGTTCCGGCGTGGTTCGATAATCGGCCTGACGGGTGCCGAAATAGGTGTCGAAGTTTTCCTCGCAGGTCAGGTAGGTGCCCCACGGCGTCTTGCCGTTGGCGCAATTGCCGAACGTGCCCAGCACCTTGCGGCCGCTCGGATCGGCGGCGGTCTGCAACAGCGGATGTCCGGCGGCCGGGCCGCTGAATTGCATCTCGCTGTTGGCGGTGATGCGGCGGTTATAGCGCGACGGGCGCTCCACCGCCCAGCGCTGGCCGTCGCCGACCCGCTTGACCGCGACAATGGAGACGCCGTGCGCCGCCTGCGATTTGCGCACCTCTTCCAGGCTGGTGGCCTTGGCGCCGCCGTGGGCGAACAGGTACTGCTCGTTAACGTATTCGTTATTGATGGCCATCACGCCGTGATTGTCATCGATAGGGAAGAAGCTCATGCCATCGTTGTTGTCGCCAAACTGTTTTTCCTGATCGGCGGCGCTGTTGTTGCCCTGCGGATCGAAGGCCGGCGCGCCGTCCACCAGCGGCTCGCCCCAGGAGATCAGCACCTCGGCGCGGTAGCCTGGCGCTATCGTCACTTCATCGGCGGTAGACGCGGCGATGCCCCGGAAACCCAGCAGCGTGTTCGGCGGCAGATCCTCGGCTAACGCCTCGGCGGAGACCGACCAGATGCCGCCGCCGAGAAAACCGGCCAGGCCGACGGCGCCGGCGCTGCCGAGCAGCAGCTTGCGGCGAGTGGGATCGATCAGGCGGTCGGCGTCTAATTGCTCAATTTGCTTGGTCATAACGTGGTTACCTTTTTAGTTATGGCGCCGCGGTCAAGATTCACCAGAGTTGCCGTGGCGCTCGGAGTTGGGCTTCATACTAATCAGGTAATGTGACGGAAAGGTTACGAATGACCGGCGCAAAAAGACCGGGGGCGCAATTGCTTGCGCCCCCGGGGATAGCTGGCTAACGCGCTGAAATCAGCGGCGCTGCAGGATTTCGAAGCAGTAGCTGTGCGAATTCAGCTCGTCGGCGTCGTGGAATTCGCTGAACGTGGTTTCCCACTCGTCCGGCTCGTAATCCGGGAAGTGAGTATCGCCGCCGACTTCGGCGTCGATGTGCGTCAGGTACAGGCGATCGGCGCGCGGCAGCAGCTGGGTATAGATGCGCCCACCGCCGATCACCATCACTTCTTCCACCTCACCCGCGGCGGCCAGCGCCTCATCCAGCGAGGTCACCCAGGTCACCCCGGCGGCATTACCTGGGCGGCTGCTCAAAACGATATTGTGGCGGCCCGGCAGCGGGCGGCCGATGGACTCGAAGGTCTTGCGGCCCATAATAACCGGCTTATTCAACGTGTTGCGTTTAAACCACGCCAGGTCCGCCGGCAGGTGCCACGGCATGGCGTTTTCCATGCCAATAACGCGATCCGCCGCCAAGGCAGCGATCAGGCTGATAATCATTGTTTAACCCTGTGTAGGCAGCAAAATTGGTGACACTATACGTAAAGGCCTGAGTGCCGTCGATAGGCTAATCAAGCAAGATGAATATATAAGATAGCTCTTATCAGCATATCTAATAACCAACGATCGCCCGCCGGGAAATTTCACACGCCGGGGCGTTTGCGATACAGCCACAGGCCCGGTAACGACAGGCCGATCGACAACGCGCCGACGATGAAACTGGCCTTGAGGAAGTTGGTGATCATGGTCTCCATCAAGGCTTCGCTGTAGCCAAGATGCGAGATCTCTACCACAGTTATCATCGCGGTATAGGCGGAAATGCCGGGGAACATCGGGATCACCGCCGCCACGGTGAATACCTTCGGATGCGCCAACAGCCAGCGCGACCAGTAGATGCCGATGATACCGATCAGGATCGCCGCCAGCAGCGACGCCCACTCGATATTCATGCCAGCGTGCATCATCAACATGCGCGAGCCGCGCCCGATTGCCCCGAGCAACGCGCAATAGCGCAGCGCGCGCAGCGGTACGTTGAACACCATGGCGAAGCCCAGCGCCGGTACCGCCGCCAACAGCATCTCCTGCAACAATGCCCACAGCAGATTCATGACCACCCCCGCAGATCCCACAGCGACATCGCCATCACCACCCCGATGCAGGTCGCCAGCGTCAGCAGGCTGGCCATCGCCCAGCGCGCCAGCCCGGTGTTGACGTGCCCCTTAAACATATCGGCCACTGCGTTGATCAGCGGGAAGCCCGGCACCAGCAACAGCACGCTGGCGGCCATCGCCACGCTCGAGGTCTCTTTAAACGCCGGTAGGCGCAGCAGCAGCCCAGATATCGACGTAGCGACAAACGCCGTCAGGCAAAAATTGATCAGCGGATTCATCTGGCGGGCGGTGAGGATCTGGCGCACCAGCATCGCCGCGCCGCTGGCGATAAAGGTCACCAGGAAGGCGTCGCCGCCGCCACCGTTGAGCATGCTGAAACACCCGCAGGATAACCCCACCATCAGCACCACCAGCCAGCGCGGGTAGCGCAGCGGCCGGATCCTTTCAAAGCGACGCGCCACGTCGTGCGCATCCGCCAGGCGATGCTCGGCGAGGATCACGATATGCTGCACTTCGGTCACCACCTGCATATTGATGCCGCGATCGACATTCTTGCGGGTGGTGGTCAGGCAGGCGCCGTGGCTGAGGGTGGTCAACACCACCGCATTGGCGGAGATTGAACTTTCCACGCTGTCCATCCCCAGCGCCAACCCCAGGCGGGTCGACAGCTGTTCCACCACCGTGCTCTCGGCGCCGTGCTGCAACAGCAGCAGCGCGCATTGAATGCACAAGCGGGTAATTTCACGCTGTTGCCGGTGCGGCTCCGGCCTCTCTGTGGCGGTAGTCTGCTGCATGGTGCTCCGTCGCTGGCGGTAGATGAATTATTATCATAGAGCCTAACAATACCTCATTGGGTTGATGCGCATCAGAGGAAGCGGCGTTATTATCGCCAGAACTCTGTCTTTTGCGCGAGACGCTCCCATGCTTGAAACTTCGCTGTTCGTCGCCGGCATTGCCGCCCTCGGCATGCTCTCCCCCGGCCCGGATTTTTTCCTGGTGATCAAAAACGCCGCCCGCTATCCTCGGCTAGCCGCCATGATGACCGCATTCGGCGTGATATGCGGTGTCGCCACCCACATGTCCTACTGCGTCGCCGGGCTGGCGGTGGTGATCACCACCACGCCGTGGCTGTTTAACCTGCTGAAATACGCCGGGGCGGTCTATCTGGTGTGGATCGGCATCCAGGCGCTGCTGTCGCGCGGCGGCGGCAAAATGAACGTCAGCAATCTGCCGCAGCAGCAGGTCAGCCTGAAGAGCGCCTTTGCGCAAGGCTACCTGTGCAACCTGCTGAACCCGAAAGCCACCCTGTTCTTCCTGGCGGTATTTACCCAGGTGCTGCAGATCGATTCCGGCCTGGGCGACAAGCTGTGGTACGCGGGGATTATTCTCGGCCTGTCGGTCATCTGGTGGCCGCTGCTGGTGTTCCTGATCCAAAGCGGGCCGGTGCGCCGCGGGCTGGAAAAGACGCAGAAGGTCGTCGACAAATTGCTGGGCGGCATGCTGATCGCCTTAGGGATCAAGGTCGCGTTGAGCTAAGCAAAAAAACGGGGCGCCATTACGGCGCCCCTGCTGTTATCCTTTGGCTTCCACCACCTCATCTTCCGGCGCCTTGCCGTCGATACTGCCGCGCCAGCCGGTCTGCTGCACCCGCGACAGCCGATTCTGATCCTGCTCGATGGCCGCACTGAGCATCTCCTTGGCTCTCTGCAGGCTGGCGATACGGAATTCAGTATCCTGATAATTCTCCAGCGTGTCTTCCAGCATCTTCAGGTTATAGCGGCGGAACGTGTCCGCCTTCTCGCGCGCCTCATAGGCGTCCAGCCCCAGCAGTTCCAGCGTTTCACGGCCGATGCGCAGCGAGCTTTCGAAAGTTTCGCGCTCCGGTTTTTCCACCCCTAGCTGCCGCAGCTGATACCAGTGATCGACGTCGCGCGCCCGCGCCACCACCTTCAGATGCGGGAAGTGCTGCCTGGCCAGCTCGGTTAACGCCAGGCTGTCTTCCACATCGTCGATGGCGTTGATCAGCACCTTGGCGTGAGCGGCGCCGGCGGCCTCCAGCAGATCGGCCCGCGTGGCGTCGCCGTAAAACACCTTGGTGTCGAATTTGCGCAGCGTTTCAATATGGTCCGGATCGTGATCCAGTACCACGGTGTGCACGCCGTTGGCCAACAGCAAACGGCCGGCGATCTGGCCGAAACGGCCGAAGCCGGCAATGATCACGCTGGCATTCTCGTCGTCGATGACGTCAGCCGGGCGCTCCTCTTTCGGCGCATTTTTTTCCAGCTGCGCGGCGATCACCAACAACAGCGGCGTGGCCGCCATCGACAGCGCTACCGCCAGCGTCAGCGATTTGGCCCATTCGACCGGCAATACGCCGGCCAGCTGCGCGGCGCTGAAAATCACAAAGGCAAACTCACTGCCCTGGCCCAGCAGAATGGCGAACAGGCCGCGCTGGCGCTTCGGCACCCCGAGCAGCGGCCCAATCAGCCACAGCAGCGCCGCCTTGATCAACATAAAGCCCAGCAGCAGCGAGGCGATCAGCAGCGGGTGATGGAACAGGGTGCCGAAGTCAATCGACATGCCAACGCCGATAAAGAACAGCCCCAGCAGCAACCCCTTGAACGGCTGAATATCGCTCTCCAGTGCGTGACGGTATTCCGAGCTCGCCAGCAGTACCCCGGCGAGGAACGCCCCCATCGCCATCGACAGTCCGGCCATCTCCAGCAGGATGCCAAAACCGAACACCAGGAACAGCGCCACGGCGCTGAACACCTCGCGCATGCCCGAACGGGCGACGAAGTGCAGCAGCGGGCGGGTGACGTAGCGGCCGAGCAGCACCACCATCGTCAACGCGCCCACCACCTTGGCCGCCGACAGTACGAAAGCGCCCAGCGTGGTGGTGGCGCCGCTGCTGGCGAGCAGCGGGATCATCGCCACCAGCGGGATCGCCGCGATATCCTGGAACAGCAGCACCGCAAACGCGCTGCGGCCGATTGGCGACGGCGTCAAATTACGTTCGCTCATCGCCTGCATGGCGATGGCGGTAGATGAAAGCGCCAGCGTCAAGCCGATCAGCAGCGCCACCTTCCAGTTGAGGCCGAGGAAGTAACAGAAGGCGCTCAGCGCCAGGCCACAGCCCACCATTTGGATGCTGCCGCCGCCGAACACCGAGGCGCGCAGCGTCCACAGCCGCTTGGGATCCAGCTCCAGGCCGATGATAAACAGCATCAGCACCACGCCGATCTCGGCGAAGGTCAGGATCGACTCGGCATCCGACACCAGCTTCAGCCCCCAGGGGCCGATAATACAGCCGGCGATCAGGTAGCCAAGCACCGAGCCCAGCCCCAGTCGCACCGCGATCGGCACGAACAGCGCCGCGGAGCCGAGGTAGATCAGTCCCTCGATCATCATGTGATGGTTATCCATGGCTGGCCTCCCGGGTTTCCGCTTCGGCATGTTCCATCAGGTAGTCAACCAACCGCTGGCGGTAGGCTTCGCCGGCGGCGAGCAGCGCCGGCTCGTTGCAGGTAAAGGTGTTGTGCACGGCGAAATAAGGTTGCCAGTTCATGCCGCAATAGATCGCCGTAGCCTGCAGCGGCTGCGCCAGCGTAGCAAAGTTAGGAAAGTCGCCCAGCTCGAAGTGGTGCTCGTCGCCGCCGCTGGTCACTGCCCACAGGCAGTCTTTACCCACCAGCGCATTGCCGTCGTGGCCGTAGGCCCAGCCGTGCTCCAGCACTTTGTCGATCCACAGCTTCAACAGCGGCGGGAAGCTGTACCACTGCATCGGATGCTGCAGCACCACCAGGTCGGCGCGCTCCAGCGCCTGTTGCTCGGCGTTGATATCGATATTGAAATCGGGGTACAGCTCATACAGCGAGCGCACCTCTACCTCGGGGAGATCCCTCACCGCCTGCAGCAGGCGCTGATTGGCATGCGAATGCCGGGGATACGGGTGAGCATAAATTATCAGAATCATTGTTATCGTCGTTCCTTCGTTTCTTGCCAATACACCAAGCATATACCAATCACACAGAGTGACAGTTTGCCCACTGATTGATAGCGGAAATTTTTAACGCCAGCCGACAAATTCGCTGAATAAAAAAAGGCGCTGCATCTGCAGCGCCCTGGCATAACGTTCTCGCGCGGTTACTTGCCGATACGCGCGTGCATTTCCTGCACCGAAGTCACCTGCTCGGTCGGATCCGCTTTTAGCGCCATCGCGGTGGCAAAGCCGCCGTTCAGCGTGGTGTCGTAGTGCACCTTGTACTGCAGGGCGCTGCGGCGAATCAGCTTGGAGTCCTCAATCGCCTGGCGGCCTGCCGTGGTGTTGACGATGTAGGTGTACTCGCCGTTCTTGATACGGTCTTGAATGTGCGGACGCCCTTCGTGCACCTTGTTGACCAGGCGCGGGTTGATGCCCGCTTCGCCCAGCACCACCGCGGTGCCGTGGGTGGCATCCAACTCGAAGCCCTGCTTCAGCAGGCTGGCGGCCAAATCGACCACGCGGGCTTTATCGCCTTCGCGCACCGACAGCAGCGCGCGGCCCTGCTTCTTCATGCCCGAGTTGCTGCCCAGCATCGCTTTGGAGAAGGCTTCCGCGAAGGTGCGGCCTACGCCCATCACTTCCCCGGTAGAGCGCATTTCCGGCCCCAGAATCGGGTCGACGCCCGGGAATTTGTTGAACGGCAGCACCACTTCTTTCACCGAGTAGTACGGCGGGATAATTTCTTCGGTCACGCCCTGCTCAACCAGCGTTTTGCCCGCCATCACGCGCGCGGCCACTTTGGCCAGCGGCACGCCGGTCGCTTTGGACACGAACGGCACGGTACGCGCGGCGCGCGGGTTGACTTCAATCAGGTAGACTTCGTTGTCTTTCACCGCGAACTGTACGTTCATCAGACCGCGCACCTGCAGCTCGAACGCCAGTTTTTCCACCTGGCGACGCATCACGTCCTGAATTTCCTGGCTCAGGGTGTACGCCGGCAGTGAACACGCGGAGTCGCCGGAGTGCACGCCCGCCTGCTCGATGTGCTCCATGATGCCGCCAATCAGCACGCGCTCGCCGTCGCAGATAGCATCGACGTCCACTTCCACCGCGTCGTCCAGGAAGCGGTCCAGCAACACCGGCGCATCGTTGGACACGCTGACCGCGGTCTGGAAATAACGGCGCAGGTCGGTTTCGTCATAGACGATTTCCATCGCCCGGCCGCCCAGCACGTAGGAAGGACGTACTACCAGCGGATAGCCGATGCCCGCCGCCTTCTCGACCGCCTGCTCGATGGCGGTAACGGTGGCGTTGGCCGGCTGCTTCAGGCCCAGGCGGTTGACCGCCTGCTGGAAGCGTTCGCGGTCTTCGGCACGGTCGATGGCGTCCGGGCTGGTGCCGATGATCGGCACGCCTGCGGCTTCCAGCTCACGCGCCAGCTTCAGCGGGGTCTGGCCGCCGTACTGTACGATAACGCCTTTTGGTTTCTCGATGCGCACGATTTCCAGCACGTCTTCCAGGGTCACCGGCTCAAAGTACAGGCGGTCCGAGGTGTCGTAGTCGGTGGAGACGGTTTCCGGGTTACAGTTGACCATGATGGTCTCGTAACCGTCTTCGCGCAGCGCCAGAGAGGCGTGCACGCAGCAGTAGTCAAACTCGATGCCTTGGCCGATACGGTTCGGCCCGCCGCCTAACACCATCACTTTCGGCCGGTCGTTGGTCGGGTTGGACTCGCACTCTTCTTCATAGGTGGAGTACATGTAGGCGGTGTCGGTGGCGAATTCCGCCGCGCAGGTATCCACGCGCTTGTACACCGGATGCAGACCGTGGCTGTGACGCAGCTTGCGAATTTCGCTCTCGGCGACACCGGCTAGCTTGGCCAGACGCGCATCGGCGAAGCCCTTGCGCTTCAACGTGCGCAGGAAGTCTTTGTCCAGGCCGTTGATGCCCGCTTCGGCTACCTGCTCTTCCAGGCGCACCAGCTCTTCAATCTGCACCAGGAACCAGCGATCGACGTTGGTCAGGTTGAAGACGCCGTCGACCGACAGACCGGCGCGGAAGGCGTCGGCGATGTACCAGATGCGGTCGGAACCGGCGTCTTTCAGCTCGCGGCGGATTTTGGTCAGCGCTTCCGGATCGTCCAGGCTCACTTTCGGATCGAAGCCGGTGGCGCCCACTTCCAGACCGCGCAGCGCTTTCTGCAGCGACTCCTGCTGGGTGCGGCCGATGGCCATCACTTCGCCGACCGACTTCATCTGGGTAGTCAGGCGATCGTTGGCGCCGGCGAACTTCTCGAAGTTGAAACGCGGGATCTTGGTCACGACGTAGTCGATGGACGGCTCGAACGACGCCGGGGTGCGGCCGCCGGTGATGTCGTTCATCAGCTCATCGAGGGTATAGCCCACCGCCAGTTTGGCGGCGATCTTGGCGATCGGGAAGCCGGTGGCTTTCGACGCCAGCGCCGAAGAGCGCGACACGCGCGGGTTCATCTCGATGACGATCAGGCGGCCGGTTTTCGGGTTAACCGAGAATTGCACGTTGGAGCCGCCGGTTTCAACGCCGATCTCACGCAGCACCGCCATCGAGGCGTTGCGCATGATTTGGTATTCCTTGTCGGTCAGGGTCTGGGCCGGCGCAACGGTGATCGAGTCGCCGGTGTGGATGCCCATGGCGTCGAAGTTTTCGATAGAGCAAACGATGATGCAGTTGTCGTTCTTATCACGCACCACTTCCATCTCGTACTCTTTCCAACCGATCAGCGATTCGTCGATCAGCAGCTCGTTGGTCGGCGACAGGTCCAGACCGCGTTCGCAGATCTCTTCGAACTCTTCGCGGTTGTAGGCGATGCCGCCGCCGGTGCCGCCCATGGTAAAGGAAGGACGGATGATGCACGGGAAGCCGACGTCAGCGGCTACCGCCAGCGCTTCTTCCATGGTGTGCGCGATGCCGGAACGCGCGGTATCCAAACCGATTTTCTTCATCGCCACGTCGAAACGGCGGCGGTCTTCGGCCTTGTCGATGGCATCGGCGGTCGCGCCGATCATGGTGACACCGAACTCGGCCAGCACGCCCTGACGCTCCAGCTCCAGCGCGCAGTTCAGCGCCGTCTGGCCGCCCATGGTCGGCAGCACCGCATCCGGGCGCTCTTTTTCGATGATCTTGCGCACCACTTCCCAGTGGATCGGCTCAATGTAGGTCGCATCGGCCATTTCCGGGTCGGTCATGATGGTCGCCGGGTTGGAGTTGACCAGAATGACGCGGTAACCCTCTTCGCGCAGCGCTTTACACGCCTGGGCGCCCGAGTAGTCGAACTCACACGCCTGGCCGATAACGATCGGACCCGCGCCGAGGATCAGGATGCTTTTTATGTCTGTACGTTTTGGCATTTTTTACTGCTCCTGATTATTTGGCGTTAGAACGGTAAGTCTCAATCAGTTCGATAAAGTGATCGAACAGCGGCGCGGCGTCGTGCGGGCCTGGGCTGGCTTCCGGGTGCCCCTGGAAGCTGAACGCCGCCTTGTCGGTGCGGTGAATGCCCTGCACCGTGTGGTCGAACAGCGATTTGTGCGTCACGCGCAGATTCGCCGGCAGGTTGTTTTCATCTACCGCAAAGCCGTGGTTCTGCGCGGTGATCATCACGGTGTTGTTGTCCAGATCCTTCACCGGGTGGTTGCCGCCGTGGTGGCCGAGCTTCATCTTCATGGTTTTCGCCCCGCTGGCCAGCGCCAGCAGCTGGTGGCCCAGGCAGATGCCGAACACCGGAATGTCGGTTTCCAGGAACTGTTTGATGGCGGCGATGGCGTAGTCGCACGGCTCCGGGTCGCCCGGGCCGTTGGACAGGAAGATGCCGTCCGGATTCATTTTCAGCACTTCGTCGGCTGGGGTCTGCGCCGGCACCACGGTCAGGCGGCAGCCGCGATCCACCAGCATGCGCAAGATGTTGCGCTTGGCGCCGTAGTCGTAAGCCACCACGTGGAACGGCAGTTCCGCGGCGGTTTTGGCTTCCGGCAGATCGCCTTCAAGCGTCCAGCTGCCTTGCTGCCAGCTGTAGGCCTCTTGAGTGGTGACCTCTTTCGCCAAATCCATGCCCTTCAACCCCGGGAAGCCTTGCGCCTTGGCCAGGGCCAGCGCGGCGTCCGGCGAATCGGCGGCAACGATGCAGCCGTTCTGGGCGCCTTTTTCGCGCAGCAGGCGGGTCAATTTACGGGTATCGATATCGGCGATCGCCACGATGTTGTGACGCTTGAGGTAGTCGGACAGGCTTTCTTCACTGCGGTAGTTGCTGGCGATCAGCGGGAGGTCACGAATGACGAGGCCTTGGGCGTGTACTGCGGAGGATTCTTCGTCGGAAGCATTGGTGCCGACATTGCCGATATGAGGATAAGTAAGAGTAACGATCTGGCGGGAATAGGAAGGATCAGTGAGGATTTCTTGATAACCGGTCATCGACGTATTGAAGACCACTTCCCCCACTGCCGTTCCCTCTGCCCCGATGGCCCGACCGTGGAATTGGGTTCCGTCTTCCAGAACCAATAGCGCTGACTTTATCAAAACATCCTCCGAGGAATAATCAATCACAATATTTGCATATTAATTCAGATATCGCGATCTAAATCAATGCAAAAACCGTCCGCGAGGCCAATTTTTGGCAAATTGGGCGCATTTTAATGATGAGTGCCTGGCTTGTCTACCCAAACTGCCATTTTTTGTTTTATTTTTGCAGTTCTCGGCGCTCATGCGGCGTGAGCGGCGATAAAAACACAGAAAACCGGGGCTAGGAAACGGTTGCGGGGAAGAATGACGGAAAACGCGGCCAGAATGGGACGAAAAAGACGCTAAAAAAACTGTCAGCGGAAAAAACGGAGGTAATCAGCAGGATAAACACACAAAAACAACCACTTCAATGACAAAGTCAACAAAACATAATATTTATCATGTTAAAAAAAAGGACAATAAAATTATTGCCCTATTATCATAGCATTATGATCAACACAACCACATCACGATGGTATTCAATTTAGTTATATCTGGTCCAAACTTAGCACATCGCGCATATCAAACAGGCCTTTATCCCGGTTATGCAACCAGGAAGCCGCGCGCACCGCGCCGCTGGCAAAAGTCATACGGCTGGAGGCCTTATGGGTGATTTCCACCCGTTCACCGATGTCGGCGAACATCGCGGTGTGCTCGCCGACGATGTCGCCGGCGCGAATGGTGGCAAAGCCGATGCTTTTCGGATCGCGTTCGCCGGTATGGCCTTCGCGCGCATAGACCGCACAGCTTTTCAGATCGCGCCCCAGCGCGCCGGCGATCGCTTCGCCCATGGCCAACGCCGTGCCCGACGGCGCATCCACTTTGTGGCGATGGTGCGCCTCAACGATTTCGATATCGGTATAGTCGCCCATCACCTGCGCGGCCTTCTCAAGCAGTTTCAGCACCAGGTTGACGCCGACGCTGAAGTTGGCGGCGAACACGATGCCGATATGCTGCGCCGCATCGCGGATCGCCTGCTTGCCGGCGTCATCAAAGCCGGTGGTACCAATCACCATCGCCTTATGGTGCGCCACGCAAAATTCCAGGTAGCCCAGGGTGCTTTCAGGGCGGGTGAAGTCGATCAGAATGTCGAACTCGCTCGCCACGTTATCCAGACTGTCGCTCACCTTGACGCCCAGCGCGCCGATGCCCGCCAGCTCGCCGGCGTCGACGCCGATCAGGCTTGAACCCGGGCGCGACAGCGCCGCTCCCAACACCACGCCTTCCGCCTGCTGCACCGCCTGGATCAACTGACGGCCCATCCGGCCGCCGGCGCCCGCAATCGCAATGCGGATTTGTGAATCACTCATGCTTGCTCTCTTCTTGTTTTGACGCCTATCCCATTAGGCTATCGATTCAGGGTAACCGTCCCACTTCAGCGTCGCCAGAGGATTCATTTCATAATTAGAAAATTATGATATTCCCCCGCTTTCATCAGCGGCGCTGTCGTGAGATTAACATTCAACCGATTTGGCGGCCTGCGACGATTGTACATAATCATGCAGTTTCCATGGCAAGAAAATGCAGAAAAAAGGCGCCGAAAACGGCGCCTGGGGAAAGGAACACTGCGAGGTCAGGCGGTAATGGCGGCCACTTCGTTGGCGATCGCCGTGAGCGCATCGTGGCGGGCATAGTCCTCACGCACCAGCGCTGCGCGTTGCCGATAGATCGGCTGCTGCAGAATACGCGACGCCGCCGCCAGGATCTGTTCTGCGCTCGGCGTGCTGGTGTGCAGACTGATGCCGCAGCCGGCGGCCACCACGCGCGCGGCAGCCTCCAGCTTGTCCTCGCCGGTGCCGGCGACAATCAGCGGCACGCCGCTGTCCAGCGCATAGTTGATCGAGCCGTAACCGCCGTTGGTGATCAGCAGCGCCGCCTGCGGTAACCAGTGTTCGAAGGAGATGAACGCCCGCACTCGGGCGTTGTCCGGCAACGCGTCCATCAGCCCTTCGGTCGCTCGCCCGCCGGTGGTGGCCAACACCCGCACCGGCAGATGCGCCAGCGCCTGCAGCGTCGGCACGATCAGCTGATGCAGATCGACATTGGCCAGCGTGCCCTGAGACACGATCACCAGCGGCCGACGATCGTCCTCCTCCCACAGCGCCTCTTCCGCGGCCGGTTGACCACCGCTGCGCAGCGGCCCGACGAAGCGCACACCGCTCGGCAGGTCGTCGCGCTCATATTCCAGTGCCGTGGTGGCCAACTGCAGGAAACGCTCGCAGCCGCCGATCAGCGCATCGGTAAACGGGCGATTCAGCGGCCGCCCGCCCGCTTGCACCAGCGCGGCATCAAAGCTTTGCTGCACCTCATCAAGCAACACCCGCGTCGCTTCATCCACCAATTGCTCGCGGGTCAGCGCCCGCGGCAGCAGCGCCGGCGGGATGCGCGGGCCATAGAAAATGGCGTCGCGCGAAGAATACGACAGCGGCGTGACGCCGATCCCGAAGACCGGCGGCCGTTCGGCGGACTGCAGCAGCGGCAGCACGCCGTAGAAGCAGTTCTCCACCATCAGCAGATCGGTCTTTTCGGCGGCGATGGCCGCACGCAGCTGACGATCCAACAGTGGGATCGGCGCGGCGAAGAAATCTTTCAGCGCCAGCGCCATCTGCGCATTGCCCGGCGGCAGCGCGGCGCGCTCGGGGAAATGCTCCTCCAGGTGGCGATAGTCGAAATCCACCTGCGCGTCGAACGGCACGAAGCTCGCCCCAGCCGCTTCGGCGCGTTCGCGGAACAGCGCGCCGGTCATCACCCGCACCTGATGCCCTTGGGCAACCAGGTGGCGAGCGATGGCCAACATCGGGTAGACGTGCCCCGGAGTGGCGACCGCCGCCATCAGTATCCTTGCCATAATGCTCCTTTACGCTTCTGCGTTGGCCGGCTTCAGCGCCAGATTGGCGCACACCGGGTTGCTCTGAATATGCACGCGCTGCAAATGACGCGCGGAACGGGCAGTAAAGCCCTCACGGCCGTGCAGCAGCGAGAAGTTGTCCGCCACCACCACGTCGCCCTGTTGCCACTGATGGGCATAATAGTGACGCGGATCGTACAGGTGCTGCTGCAGAGTGTGATGGAACTGTTCCTGCTGTTGTTCCGGCACGCCGTGATATTCCAGCGCATGCTGGTTGAGGAATTTTTTCCCCTCCGTCGGCGGTTCATTGTAGCGCATGATCAAGCCCCTGCCGTTCGGGTGCTGCACCACCAACGGCGAACAGACTTCTCCGCCGTAATGCACCACCTGCTTGATGCGGTAGGTGATCGACACCGACAGCCACTGATCCAGCAACGCTTCGTCCGCATTGGCCAGCAGCCGCGTGGTATCGACGAAGGTAGTGCACCCGCCTTCGTCCTGCGACGGCGCCGCCACGCAGTGGAACAGCTGGAACTCGGGGATGGTCGGCTTATACATGCCATCCCAATGCAGCGGGACGTAGCTGCTGTCGAAAATATGATCCTTGGCGTCAGGATGTTCCTTCACGTCCAGCACCGCGCCGAACGGCCACATCATGATCTCGCCCCACTGCTCGGCGTAGCGCGTCAGAACCTCCCCATCGCTGAAACCGGAGTCGAATCCGCGCAGCACCAGCAAGTGGTGCTCCTGCGCCAGCGCTCGCAGCGCCGCCACCGGTAGCTCGCCGATCTTTTGCCCCGGATGCTGCGGCGTCAGGATCGCGCCGAACGGGGTATTCGGTTGGATATGGCAATTAAGCGGTTGGTTGTTCATCGGTATTCTCCTTGCATCGAATGTGCTGCTCACACGGCAACGTGCCGTCAAAAACGCGCCCGTCAGGATTTCGGGCGCAAAAGCATGCAGCGGCCTCAGGCCATCTGCGGTTGTTCGATCAGGTAATGGCTCGGCGTGCCGCGGATCTCTACCAGCTCGCCGTCCAGGCTCTGCGCGTCTTTACGTTTCATCAGCACGAACTGGCCGTTCACGTTGGCTGCCACGCCGTGCCACGGCGTCAGCCAGTCGTCTTTGGTCGGCATCATGTGGATACCCATTTTCAGACTGTCGACCGGCTGCGGGTGAATCGACAGACGGATCGCCGCCGGGAAGTGCTGCGCCAGCAGATTGCCCCAGGCCCAGCTGCGCTGGATCACGCCGCAAGCGCGCTGTTTGGCGTCTTTCTGCAGCGCGGCGTTGGAACCGCTGTAGCCCGGCAGTTGGCTGTCTTCATACAGGAAGCGCGTGATGGCGCGGTACAGCAAGAGGCCCTGTTCGTCCTGCATCAGTTGCTGTTTGATCGCCTCTTCCGATTCGGCATAGCCCTCCACCAACAATCGGCGCAGCAGATCATAATCATCGGTATGCTCCGCCAGGCCTTTGACATCGCCGAGGTTGAACACGCTCAGGTATGTCGCGCCCACTTCATGCAGCAGGCTTTCAATCTCGCGCTGATAGTGGTTGATCGCGTCGTCGCTGACGCGGATCAGATCGCCGAACACGTGACCGTCGGAGCAGATAACGATATGCGCCCCCGGCGGGTAATAGAGCTGAATGCGCTGGCACAGCGAGTTGAGGAAGATCAGCGACAGCCGCTCCGCCATGTCCGGCACCGCACCGATCACCTTGTTGGTGTTGGGCGACTTGGTCGGGAAGGCCGGCAGCACGAATTCGATACGTTGCTCGTTTTCGATGAATGCCCGAATACGCGGCAATTGCACCTGAGTGACCCGCCGTTCTTCTTCGGCGATCGAGGTGTCGTCGCCGGGGAAACGGCGGCGGTATTGCAATAATTCACGTAGGATCTTTAACGATATTTCTTCTTTCTGAGCGCTGTCCACAATGAGCTCCTGTTACGATGTGGCGCGGGTGTATTATTGATAAGCGCAATAAGATTTATCAAAAAGAGAAAAAATCTCTGCAAAATAATAATCAGCCCGGCGTTTATATGCTTCAGGCAATATAGAAGAGATGGTGCTATATTATTAGCCCGTATAATTCACAATCTTGGTTAAGTTGTGCTTAACAAACTATGAGCAATATTTTAAAACGCATGGCCATTTTCTCAAAAGTGGTCGATTGCGGCGCATTCAGCATGGCGGCAAAAGAATTGGGCATGACGACCTCCGCCGTCAGCCAACATATTCGCCAGCTGGAGGAACATCTGGGCATTCAATTACTGTTGCGATCGACGCGTTCATTGAGTCTGACCGAAGCAGGATTGTGTTTTTATGAAGATTGCCTGCTGATGATCCACGCAGCCGAACGTGGCCAACAACGGATCGCGGCGCTGCGCGGCGAGCTGGTCGGCGAACTGCGCGTCGCCACCTCCACTGAATTCGCCACCCACTATCTGGTGCCGGCGCTGCAAAGCTTCCTCGATGAACACCCGCAGCTTACGCTGCGACTGGAAATCCACGATGAGAAGATAGACCTCATCACGCAACGCATCGATCTGGCGATACGTGGCGGTGTGCTGGCCGACTCCAGCTACGTTTCCACGCGGCTGGCGCGCTGCCGTGAAGTGTTATGCGCCTCACCGGCCTACCTGGCACACCACGGCGTGCCGGATTCACCGCAGGCGCTGAGCCATCACCACTGGGTCACCTTTACACCGCTCGGCAACCCGCAGTTTGTCCGTCTTATCCATCGCGACGGCGGCGAACACCGCATGCGTATGACGGGGCGTTTGTTCACCAACAGCGGTATGGCGATGAAGGAGTTGGCGCTGACCGGCAAGGGGATCATTCGCAATTTCTTCGCCAACGTTGAACGTGAATTGCGCAGCGGTGAGCTGATTGAAATATTGCCTGATTGGCGGTTACCGGAAATTAATTGCTATGCCATTATGCCGCGCAGGGAGATCCAGCCATTAAAAGTCAGACGGTTGCTGGAACATATGAAACTCTATTTGCAGGAGAAGGGATTAACGGCCGTAGAACATATTCGACAGGAATAAAATAAGAAACATCTGCAACGTCCATTATTGTAATTATTGTAATCACTTTGCCAACACCGGGCCTCATTTAGATTGCAGCCTAATGATATTCTGATTAATGACTTTTCGCCAGCCTATATAATTAATTACACCGACGTTATTTCAAATACTCAGAATAAATTTGACTTTAGTTAGCAGAAAATTTGAATATGCATGGCATGTTATTTTTAACGCGGCACGATTCCAAAAAAAACGGGAAGCCTAAGCTCCCCGCTGTCATCCGCCGGCGCATGTCAGTCAATCTGACGAACGTCCACCCGCAGCTCTTTAGGCACTTCAAACACGATGTTCTCTTCACGCCCGCTGATTTCATGCACGTCCAGGCCGCCCAGCGCTTTCAGGCGAGAGATCACCTCCTGCACCAGCACGTCCGGTGCCGAGGCGCCGGCGGTAACGCCGATATTGCGCGCTTCGCTCAGCCAGGTCTCCTGAATATCCGCCGCCGAATCGATCAGATAAGCCGGTTTGCCCACGCGCTGCGCCAGTTCAGCCAGACGGTTAGAGTTGGAAGAGTTCTTTGACCCCACCACCAGCACCACATCCGCATCGCCGGCCAGGTTACGCACCGCTTCCTGACGGTTGGTGGTGGCGTAGCAAATGTCATCCTTACGCGGACCGATAATGCTCGGGAAGCGCTGACGCAGCGCGTCAATCACGTCCGAGGTATCATCAACCGACAGCGTGGTCTGCGTCATGAAGCACAGATTGCTTTCGTCTTTCACCTGCAGCTTCCACACGTCTTCCGGCGATTCGACCAGGTACATGCCGCCCTTCGGGTTGCTGTACTGGCCCATGGTGCCTTCCACCTCCGGATGACCGGCATGGCCAATCAGAATCGCTTCGGTGCCGCGGCGGCTGGCGCGCGCCACTTCCATATGCACCTTGGTCACCAATGGGCAAGTGGCGTCGAACAACATGGTCAGATCGCGCGCCTTGGCTTCGGCGCGTACCGCCTGAGACACGCCGTGCGCCGAGAAGATCAGGATAGAACCGTCCGGCACTTCGGCGATCTCTTCGATAAACACGGCGCCCCGCTCACGCAGGCTGTCAACCACGTAGCGGTTGTGCACCACTTCATGCCGTACGTAGATCGGCGCGCCATACAGCTCCAGCGCACGTTCCACGATGCTGATCGCACGATCAACCCCGGCGCAGAAGCCACGCGGGTTAGCCAGCAATATTTGCATGCGTCTCCTCCTGCTGCGGATCGATCTCCAGCACTTCAATGTCGAAGGTCACCAGATGGCCCGCCAGCGGATGGTTGAAATCGACGGTGATTGAATCCTCCGCCACCGCGCGCACCACGCCCGGCATTTCGCTGCCGTCGATGGCGGTAAACAGCATGATGGTACCCACGTCCGGCACGCCGGTTTCCGCGAAGTCGCGGCGCGAGAAGAACTGGACCAGATCCGGGTTCTCCGCGCCGAACGCCGCTTCCGGCTGCAGGGTAAAGGCGCATTTGTCGCCCGCGCGCAGGCCGAGCAGCTGCGCCTCCAGCGGCGCCGACAGGCTACCGTCACCCAGACGGAACAGCGCCGGTTTGCCGCTGCTGCGGGTAGATTCGGCGGTCGAACCGTCTTCCAGTTTCAGCGTAAAGTGAACCAGCACCGCGCTGTCACTGATAATCTGAGCCGTCATGTTACTCACCTTTACTCTTTGCGCCTTTGTTCGCCGGCGACAGGAAACCTTCCAGCACGATCATCGCCGCACCCACGCAGATAAAGCTGTCCGCCAGATTGAAGGTCGGGTAGTGCCAGTCACCGACGTAGAAGTCGATGAAATCGACTACGAAACCGTGCCACAGGCGATCGAACAGATTGCCCAACGCCCCGCCGATGATGAAGGCGTAGGCGATGTTGTTCAACTTCTGCTGCGCCGCACTGCGGTACATCATCACCAGCAGCACCGCGACGATGGCGATGGCGATGCCGGCGAAGAACCAGCGCTGCCAACCGCCGTGATCGGCCAGGAAGCTGAACGCAGCGCCGTAATTGCGCGCGTAAAACAGGTTGAACGACGGGATCAACGGCTGGGACTGGCCCAGCGTAAAGTTAGCGAGGATCCACTGCTTGCTGCCGAAATCCAGCGCCAGCACCGCCACCACAACCCACAGCCAACGCAGGCCGGTCGAACAAATTGGTTTACTCATCAGGCGCGAATTCTCAGGCAAAGTTACGCTTCTCGCCGTCACCGGCGACGTTGCTTACACAGCGGCCGCAGATGTCTGCATGCTCCGCCACCAGGCCGATATCGGTGGTGTAATGCCAGCAGCGCGGGCACTTCTCACCCGGCGCCGTGCTGAAGGCGATCTTCAGCCCTTTCAGCAGCTCGGAAGCCTGCGCGTCGGCCGGCGCATCCGCCAATGGCGCAACGCTTGCCGCAGAGGTCAGCAGCACGAAGCGCAGCTCATCCTGCAGGCTGTTCAGGCGAGCCGCTAGCTCGCTGTCGGCATACAGCGTCACCGCCGCTTCCAGCGAACCGCCGAGGCGTTTGTCGGCACGCGCCTGCTCCAGCACCTTGTTCACTTCGCCGCGCACTTTCAGCAGCTCAGCCCAGAAAGCGTCGTTCATCGGCTCGCCTTCCGCCAGCCCGAACAGGCCGTCGTACCACTCTTCGGTGAACACGTACTGCGCGCGTTTGCCCGGCATGAAGCCCCAGATCTCGTCTGCGGTGAACGACATGATCGGCGCCATCCAGCGCACCAGCGCTTCCACGATGTGATACAGCGCGGTCTGGCAGCTGCGGCGGGCGACGCTGTCGCTCTTGGCGGTGTACTGACGATCCTTGATGATATCCAGGTAGAAGGAGCCCATCTCGACCGAACAGAACTGCATAAGGCGCTGCACCACTTCGTGGAAATCGTAGTTGGCATAAGCCTGCTCGATATCCTGCTGCGCCGCCAGCGCGCGGCCGACCGCCCAGCGATCCAGCACCACCATGTCTTCAGGCGCCACGCAGTCGGTGCTCGGCTCGAACCCGTTCAGGTTGGCCAGCAGGAAGCGCGCGGTGTTGCGGATGCGGCGGTAAGAGTCGGCGGAACGCTTGAGGATCTCGTCGGATACCGCGATCTCGCCGGTGTAATCGGTCGACGCCACCCACAGACGCAGAATGTCGCCGCCGAGCTTGTTCATCACGTCCTGCGGGCTGACGGTGTTGCCGATCGACTTGGACATCTTGCGGCCCTGGCCGTCGACGGTGAAGCCGTGAGTCAACACTTCCTTGTAAGGCGCCTTGCCCTTCATCGCGGTGGAGATCATCAGCGATGACATGAACCAGCCGCGGTGTTGGTCGGAGCCTTCCAGATACATGTCGGCGCCGTGGCCGTTGAATTCAGGGCGCACATCGACAACAGAGGCGTGGGTAGAACCGGAATCGAACCACACGTCCAGCGTATCCGGCACTTTCACGTAGTCGGCGGCTTCCGCGCCGAGGATGTTGGCCGCGTCCAGATCCCACCAGGCCTGAATGCCGTCTTGCTCGACGCGCTTGGCCACTTCTTCCATCAGCTCAACGGTGCGTGGGTGCAGTTGCTCGGTCTCTTTGTGCACGAACAGCGACATCGGTACGCCCCAGGTGCGCTGACGCGAGATGCACCAGTCAGGGCGGTTGGCGACCATCATTTCGATGCGCGCCTGGCCCCAATCCGGGATCCACTGCACGCCCTTGATCTCTTCCAGCGACTGCTGACGCAGGCCTTTCTGATCCATGCTGATGAACCATTGCGGCGTGGCGCGGAAGATGATTGGCGTCTTGTGGCGCCAACAGCACGGATAGCTGTGCAGGAACTTCTCGACGTGCAGCAACGCGCCTTTGTCACGCAGCAGATCGACGATCAGATCGTTAGCCTTGAAAACAAACTTGCCGTCCAGTAGCGGGTAGGTGCCGGTCAGGTAGCAGCCGTTCGGCCCTACCGGGTTGGCCACTTCCAGGCCGTATTTCTGGCCGATCACGAAGTCGTCCGGGCCGTGGCCTGGCGCGGTGTGCACCGCACCGGTACCGGCGTCCAGCGTCACGTGCTCGCCGAGGATCGCCGGCACGTCGAAGTCCATGAACGGGTGTTTGAAGCGCAGCAGCTCCAGATCGGCGCCTTTGCAGCTGCCCAGCACCGTCCACTCGGTGATGCCGGCGCGTTTCATCACGCTTTCCACCAGTTCGGCCGCCAGGATCAGGCACTGGCCGTCAACCTGCACCAGTTGATAGGTGAAGTCCGGATGCAGCGAGATCGCACGGTTGGCTGGCAGGGTCCACGGGGTGGTGGTCCAGATAACCAGCGAGATGGCGCCGTTGAAGTGGCTCACGCCAAACTTGGCCGCCACGGCAGCCGCGTCGGCCGCGTGGAAGGTCACGTCGATAGACGGCGAAGTCTTGTCGTAGTACTCCACTTCCGCTTCCGCCAGCGATGAGCCGCAGTCGGTGCACCAGTGAACCGGCTTGGCGCCTTTCAGCAGGTGGCCGTTGCTGATGATCTTGCCCAGCGCGCGGATAATGTTGGCTTCGGTTTTGAAATCCATGGTCAGGTAGGGACGATCCCAGTCGCCCAGCACGCCCAGGCGGATGAAGTCCTTCTTCTGACCTTCAACCTGCTCGGCCGCGTACTCGCGGCACTTCTGGCGGAACTCGGCCGCCGTCAGCTTCTCGCCCGGTTTGCCGTACAGCTGTTCCACCTTCAGTTCGATCGGCAGGCCGTGGCAATCCCAACCCGGCACATAAGGCGAGTCGAAGCCGGCCATCCCTTTCGACTTGATGATAATGTCTTTGAGAATCTTGTTAACCGAGTGACCAATGTGAATGCTGCCGTTCGCATACGGAGGGCCGTCATGCAAAATGAAGGTTTTTTTGCCCTTTTTGGCAGTACGAATAATCCCGTACAGATCCTGTTCATACCAACGTTGCAGCATGCCAGGTTCGCGCTTGGCGAGATCGCCGCGCATCGGGAACCCTGTTTCCGGCAAGTTCAGGGTATTCTTGTAGTCACTCATTAGATTCTCGGTTCCGTTTTCGGCTATAGAGATTAAACCGGTGTCTGTAGCCCGAAGAACTTCCGGGCCGTCACCACATCATTGGCGATTTGCTGCTTCAGGGCATCGAGCGAAGCAAACCGTTGTTCATTGCGCAATTTTGCGCGGAGCACCACCTCAATATGGCGCCCGTAAAGATCCATTGTGACATCCAGCAGATGCACTTCCAGCTGCTGGCGCACGCCGGCGACGGTCGGACGCGTGCCGATGTTGGCCACGCCCGGCAGCGGCTGCGGCCCCAGGCCGTACACCTCCACCGCATACACCCCTTTCACCGGCGCCACCAGGCGCTTGAGCGGCAGGTTGGCGGTCGGGAAGCCGATGGTGCGGCCCAGCTCATCGCCGTGCACCACGCGCCCGGAGATGCTGTACGGGTGGCCCAGCAGGGTCTCTGCCAGCGGCAGATCGTCCTCGCTCAGCGCGGTGCGGATCGCGGTGCTGCTGATGCGCCGCTCGCCTTCGCGGAAGGTCGGGGTGCTGACCACGTCGAAGCCGTACTCTTTTCCGGCCTGCTGCAATAGCGGAAAATCGCCCTGACGCCCGGCGCCAAAGCGAAAATCATCCCCCACCATCAGGAATTTGACGCCCAGTTTTTCCACCAGCAGCTCGGCGACGAACGCCTGCGCGGTGTTGGCGGCGAAACGCGGATCGAACTTGACGCACAGCAGGTAATCGACGCCCGCCTGCGCCAGGTAGTTGGCCTTGTCGCGCAGGCGCGTCAAACGGGCCGGCGCCTTGTCTGCGGCGAACATCTCCAGCGGCTGCGGCTCAAAGATCATGACCATCACCGGCAGCCCGAGGCGTTGCCCTTGTTGCTTCAACTGCTCCAGCAACGCCTGATGACCGCGATGCACGCCGTCGAAGTTGCCGATGGTGAGCACGCAACCATGGTGGCGCGCCCGGATATTGTGAATGCCGCGAATTAGCTCCATAGCTGGCTCAAAACAGTGGAAATCGGCGGATTATACCTTGTACAGCCGGTAAGGTTAACCCGCGATTGGTGCCTTTATGTAATAGACATACCATACCGGAGATAATCTGCGCGTGAAACGGCTTCGCCGCAGTTTATCCGGCGCCACCGGGCCGATTCTCGACCGCGGCCAACGGCTTGCGTCCGCCGCGGCAAATCATTGGCGAATTTTCTCGCGAAACACTGTATTCCCAAGAGCGAAGCTGGTAAAATCCTGCGCCATCACAACGTAGCGAGTGCCGCCTGTACAAACGGCGCTTATTTGCACAAATCCATTGACAAACGAAGGCTAAAAGGGCATATTCCTCGGCCTTTGAATTGTCCTCAATAGAATATATTTGGGAGTTGGACCTTGGCTAATATCAAATCAGCTAAGAAACGCGCCGTACAGTCTGAGAAACGCCGCAAGCATAACGCAAGCCGTCGCTCAATGGTGCGTACCTTCATCAAGAAGGTAGACGCAGCTATCGCAGCTGGCGACAAAGAAGCAGCACAAAATGCATTCCTGGTAATGCAGCCACTGGTGGACCGTCAGGCAGCTAAAGGCCTGATCCACAAAAACAAAGCAGCGCGTCATAAGTCAAACCTGACTGCACGCATCAACGCAATGCAGTAAGCATTTCGTTATCTGCTTGATAAAAAAACCGGCTCAGGCCGGTTTTTTTACGCCCTGCGTTCAGTGAACCGCTAGCAGGAAAACAGCGCCGAGAAGTCTTTGTTGCAGACGCGCTGCACCGCCGGATGCTGGATCATGCGCTCGGCGAAGATGATGTAATACTCCTCCTGCACGCTGTCTATACGTCCAATCTCCACCACGTTATCATCGTTGTAGGTATCCTGCGCATACAGCGTCGGCGCCACGAAGATCGCGTTGTGGTACATGCCGAAAGCCTTCATCAGCGCCGCATCGTCGAACTCGCCCAGAATCTCCACCTGGATGCCCTGCGTATTGAACCAGTTGAGCAGTTTGCGCCCCAGCATCGAACGGCGGCCGGGGATCAGCAACTTGCGCTGCTCCAGGCAGGCCGGGAACGGCAACTCCGGCGCCGGCTGGCGACAGAAGAAGCTGATGCCGCACTCGCCCAGCTTCAGCGAGAACAGCCCTTCCTGCTGGCTGGAGTCCACCGGGCAATCCGACAGGATCATATCCAGCTTGTGCTGGCTGAGCTGCTCCAGCAGCATCTCGTGCGTCGATTCAAAACAACGCAGGTGGATCTGTTCGTTGTCCACCACCACCGCCGTTTCCAACACCTGGCTGACCAGGCGCTTCGACAGCGCGTCCGCCACGCCGACGTCGAACAGCAGATTCGACTCTTTGCGATAGTTGACGATATCCAGCATTTCCTGGCTGAGCATAAACATCTTGTCAGCATAGCGGAACACCAACTGCCCCAGCTCCGAAGGCACCAACCCGCGCCCCTGGCGTTTGAACAGCTTGCCGTCCAACCGCTCTTCCAGCGCCTTGATCTGGCCGGTGATGGTCTGCGGCGTCAGAAACAACGCTTCAGCGGCGCCGACCACGGAACCGGCCTTGCAGACCTGCCAGAAATAGTAAAGGTGATTAAAGTTGATATGCGACATCCTCACGAGCGGCTCTCCTTAACAACGTTTCGCAGCGGCAAACGGTGTGCCGTGACGAGCGACAAACTTCCTTTCCCTGCTTCAGACAACGTATAGCCCCATTAGTCCCAACGAAGAACGGCCGAAGCTGCACATATTTTATACCGTACAGCTCCGACCAGCCATTTTATTATGTGCCCTTACCGGGCACATTCAGGATTAACGTACGCGCGGCAACGCCAGACGCAGCAATCCATACCCTACCACCGCCGCAGCCGTCGAGCCCAACAGGATCCCCAGACGGGAATAGGTGCTGAGCGCCATATCCGCCTCGCCGAACGCCAGCGAGGCGATAAAAATCGACATGGTGAAACCAATACCGCAAAGCACCGAAACGGCAAATACCTGTTTGAAGCCGATGCCTTCAGGCAAACGGGCGATGCCCATTTTCACCGCCAGCAGGCTGAAGAGGAAAATCCCCAGCGGCTTACCGATAAACAAGCCAGCCGCAATCCCGACCGGCAGCAGCGACGTCAATCCTTCCAGCGATACGCCCTGTAAAGAGACCCCGGCGTTAGCGAAAGCGAACAGCGGCAGGATCATAAACGCGACCCACGGGTGCAGCTCATGCTCCAGCGTTTCCGATGGCGATGGCCCCTTCTTGACGTTCAGCGGGATCATAAAGCCGACGATCACCCCGGCCAACGTCGCGTGCACCCCGGACTTGAGGATCGCCACCCACAACACCAGGCCAACCATCATATACAGCGAGGTTTTTCCCACGCCACGCCAGTTCATCACCGCCAGCAGCACCGTCGCCGCCGCTGCCACGCCCAGCGCCACCATCGACACTTCGTGGGTGTAGAACAGCGCGATGATGATAATCACGCCCAGGTCATCGATGATCGCCAACGCCAGCAGGAATACTTTCAGGCTGGTCGGCACGCGGTTGCCCAGCAGCGCCATTACGCCCAGCGCGAAGGCGATATCGGTCGCCGCCGGGATTGCCCAACCCTGGCGAGTGACTTCATCCGCGCCGTTGAAAAGCAGGTAAATCAGCGCCGGCGCCAGCATGCCGCCCAGTGCGGCGATCGCCGGAAACACCGCCTTGTCACGCCCGGACAGCGAGCCTTGCATCAGCTCGCGCTTGACCTCGAGCCCCACCACCAGGAAGAAGATGGCCATCAGGCCGTCGTTGATCCACAGCAGCAGCGGCTTGGCGATCTCCAGCGAAGCAATTTTCACCATCACCGGCAGGTTAAGAAATGCCTGATAGATCCCCTGCGCCGGGCTGTTGGCCATGATCAGGGCGACGATCGCCGCCGCGATCAGAATGATGCCGCCCGCGGCTTCCTGACGTAAAAATTGACGAATGATGTTGGTCACAGTACGTCTCTCCAAATCTGTGCAGGACGTAGCGCCCTGCGAACCACAGTCATGAAGTGAGTATAGAGGGCGTTTTAGTTCGAAAAAATAAGTTTATAAATGCTAAATAACTCGAAAAAACCGATCAAAAGCACGAGTAAATCACATTATTCTTAGGGAATGAGCGTTGTAGCACGCAAATAAAAACCCCGGGCAAATGCCCGGGGTTCTAACATAAACCAACAGAAACAGAAGGTTAGCGAGTCAGATCGTCAAAGAACTTTTTCACCCCGTCGAAGAAGCTTTTCGAGCGCGGGCTGTTCTTGTCGCCGGATGGGCCGCCCAGGCTCTCTTCCAGCTCACGCAGCAGTTGCTTCTGCTTGTCGTTCAGATTGACCGGTGTTTCCACCACTACGCGGCACAGCAGATCGCCCTGGCTGCCCCCACGCACCGATTTCACACCCTTGCCGCGCATGCGGAACAGCTTGCCGGTTTGGGTCTCCGAAGGCACCTTCAGTTTCACCCGGCCATCCAGCGTCGGCACTTCAATCTCGCCGCCCAGCGCCGCCATGGCGAAGTTGATCGGCACTTCACAGTACAGGTTGTTGCCTTCACGCTCGAAGATCGGGTGCGCCTTCACCTGCACCTGAACGTACAGATCGCCCGCCGGTGCGCCGTGCTCACCGGCTTCGCCTTCACCCGCCAGGCGGATGCGGTCGCCAGTATCGACGCCGGCCGGAATTTTCACCGACAGCGTTTTGGATTTCTCAACCCGGCCGTGACCGTGGCACTTGTTGCACGGATCTTTGATGATCTGGCCGCGGCCATGGCAGTGTGGACACGCCTGCTGCACGGTGAAGAAACCCTGACGCATTTGCACCTGGCCTTGACCGTGACAGGTTGGGCAGGTGACCGGTGAACTGCCCGGCTTGGCGCCGCTGCCGTGGCAGACGTCGCACTCTTCCAGCGTCGGGATGCGGATCTCTTTGGTGACGCCACGTACCGCTTCCTCGAGGGTCAGCTCCATGTTATAGCGCAGATCAGAACCGCGGCTGGCGCGCTGACGGCGGCCTCCGCCGAAGATATCGCCAAACACGTCGCCAAAGATATCGCTGAAGTCGGCACCGCCGCCAAAGCCGCCGCCGCCCATGCCGCCCTGTTCAAAGGCCGCGTGGCCATACTGGTCGTAGGCCGCGCGTTTCTGGTCGTCGGTCAGGACTTCGTAAGCTTCTTTAACTTCTTTAAACTTGGTTTCGGCGTCTTGTTCCTGGTTGCGGTCAGGATGGTATTTCATCGCCAGGCGTTTATACGCCTTCTTGATCTCACGTTCATCCGCCGTCTTGCTGACGCCGAGAATCTCGTAATAGTCTTTCTTCGCCATTCTTTCGCTTACCCTTAACATGCGTGCACGGGCGCAGAGTTGCCTCGACGCCCGTGCTGGTTTTCGGTAGCGGCATCTCGGCCGCCCCGTGCCCGCTTAAGGGCGATTATTTTTTGTCTTTAACTTCTTCGAACTCAGCGTCAACCACGTCGTCGTCTTTCTGCGCCGCGTTGTCCGCGCCGGCGTCAGCACCCTGCTGAGCCTGCTGCGCCTGAGCCATTTCCAGCAGCTTGCCGGAAACCTGCACCAGCGCCTGAGTCTTCGCTTCGATCTCGGCTTTATCTTCGCCTTTCACCGCCGCTTCCAGATCTTTCAGCGCCGCTTCGATCGCCGTTTTATCTTCCGCCGGCAGTTTGTCACCCGCTTCTTCCAGCTGCTTGCGAGTACCGTGGATCAGGTGATCCGCCTGGTTACGCGTCTGTACCAGCTCTTCGAACTTGCGGTCAGCTTCAGCGTTCAGCTCGGCATCGCGCACCATTTTCTGGATTTCGTCTTCGTTCAGGCCAGAAGATGCCTTGATGGTGATCTTCTGCTCACGACCGGTGTTCTTGTCTTTGGCAGACACGTGCAGGATGCCGTCGGCATCGATATCGAAGGTCACTTCGATCTGCGCCATGCCGCGCGGTGCCGCCTGGATGCCGTCCAGGTTGAACTGGCCCAGAGATTTGTTATCGCTGGCGCGCTTACGCTCACCCTGCAGCACGTGGATGGTTACTGCAGACTGGTTGTCTTCCGCAGTAGAGAACACCTGGCTGTGCTTGGTCGGGATCGTGGTGTTTTTGGTGATCAGCGGCGTCATCACGCTGCCCATGGTTTCGATACCCAGCGACAGCGGGGTCACGTCCAGCAGCAGAACGTCCTTCACATCACCGGCCAACACGCCGCCCTGTACCGCAGCGCCTACGGCAACCGCTTCGTCCGGGTTCACGTCTTTACGCGGTTCTTTGCCGAAGAAGTCTGCGACTTTCTTCTGCACCATTGGCATACGGGTCTGGCCGCCCACCAGGATCACGTCCTGGATGTCGGAAACCGACAGGCCTGCGTCTTTCAGCGCCACTTTCAGCGGTTCGATAGAACGCGCAACCAGATCTTCAACCAGAGACTCGAGTTTGGCGCGAGTCACTTTGATGTTCATGTGTTTTGGACCGGTCGCGTCTGCAGTGATGTACGGCAGGTTAACGTCGGTCTGCTGAGCGGAAGACAGTTCAATCTTCGCTTTCTCAGCGGCTTCTTTCAGGCGCTGCATCGCCAGCGGATCGTTGCGCAGATCGATACCCTGATCTTTCTTGAACTCTTCCACCAGGTAGTTGATCAGACGGCTGTCGAAGTCTTCGCCACCCAGGTGGGTGTCACCGTTGGTCGCCAGCACTTCAAAGGTTTTTTCGCCGTCAACGTCGTCGATTTCGATGATAGAGATATCGAAAGTACCGCCGCCCAGGTCATAAACCGCGATGGTGCGGTTGCCGACTTCTTTGTCCAGGCCGTAGGCCAGGGCCGCAGCGGTCGGTTCGTTGATGATGCGTTTGACTTCCAGACCCGCGATGCGGCCGGCGTCTTTGGTCGCCTGACGCTGGGCGTCGTTGAAGTAAGCCGGTACGGTGATAACCGCTTCAGTTACCGGTTCGCCCAGGTAATCTTCCGCCGTTTTCTTCATTTTTTTCAGCACTTCCGCAGAGATCTGCGGCGGAGCCATTTTCTGGCCTTTCACTTCCAGCCAGGCGTCGCCGTTGTCGGCTTCGACGATTTTGTACGGCATGATCGCTTTGTCGCGCTGCGCTTCTTCATCCTGGAAGCGGCGACCGATCAGGCGCTTGATGGCGAACAGGGTGTTTTCAGGGTTGGTCACTGCCTGACGCTTAGCCGGCTGGCCAACCAGAGTTTCACCGTCCTGGGTATATGCGATAATAGAAGGAGTGGTGCGGTCGCCCTCGGCGTTTTCCAGCACGCGTGCCTTGGCACCATCCATAATTGCTACGCAAGAGTTGGTAGTACCCAGGTCGATACCAATAATTTTGCCCATCTAAACGTCTCCACTAAAAAATTCATAATCAGTCAGGTTGCTAACCTATATGCGGGCGATTTTTTGCTTTTCAACTGCCCGATATCTCAGTGCGACCCGCGGTTAGCAGCTGCGGTTGCAAATAAGATGGGGCCATCCCGTCCGGCATCAAGGGGCAAGGCGAAAAAAATTTCTTTTTTTATCGTCATTCAGATCATTGTTTCCGGCTGCGGGGATCATTATGATGCGCGCGCTCTGGTGGAAAACTTCGATTTTTTGGCCATTCAGACCATTTATGATTTTACTTCGCTGTTTCCGTTAATTTTCTGTTATCGCAGAGGACTTATGCACACCAACAAGTTGGCGAATCCCGGCCCTCTCGGCCTGATGGGCTTCGGGATGACCACCGTCTTGCTGAACCTGCACAACGCGGGCTTTTTCCCACTGAACTCCGCCATCATCAGCATGGGGATTTTCTTCGGTGGCCTGGCCCAGATCCTGGCCGGTCTGCTGGAGTACAAGAAGGGCAACACCTTCGGCATGACGGCGTTCACCGCCTACGGCAGCTTCTGGCTGAGCCTGGTCGGCCTGCTGCTGCTGCCGCGTCTGGGCCTGGCTGAAGCCACCGAGGCGCACGTGCTGGGCATCTACCTGGCGCTGTGGGGCGTCTTCACCCTGTTCATGTTCTTCGGCACCCTGGCCGCCAACCGCGTGCTGCAGTTCGTGTTCGCCAGCCTCACGCTGCTGTTCGCCCTGCTGGCCGTCGGCAACATCACCGGCAATCACGCGCTGCTGACCTTCGCCGGTTATGAGGGCATCATCTGCGGTGCCAGCGCCATTTACCTGGCGATGGCCGAAGTGCTCAACGAGCAATACGGCCGCACCGTGCTGCCAATTGGCGAGCCGGCTCCGGCCCGCGTCGCGGCCTCGCCGGTCACGGCGTAATCGCCCTTCCCTGACGAAAAAGCCCTGCAGTGCAGGGCTTTTTTTTAGCTGTAGGAATCGGCTCGCCGCTCGCCGGCTTCGCTGTTCAGGTCGCGATGCAGGTAGACGCCGAGCAGCAGCCCGATGAGCGACAGCGCCAGCACATAGTAAGCGGGCGCTAACGGGGTCAATTTCATGATCAACGTCACAAAAATAGGGGTTAAACCGCCAAAAATAGCGTATGAGACGTTATATGAGAACGAGATGCCGGTAAACCGCACTTCCGCCGGGAAGGCCCGCACCATCACATACGGCACGGCCCCCACCACGCCTACGCTGAAGCCCACCAGCGCATAGCAGGCGAACAACATTTCCGGGCGCACGCCCACCGTTTGATAGAACAGCCAGCTGCAGCCGGCCAGCAGCACACTGCCGACCACCAGCGTTTTGCTGGCGCCGAAGCGATCGGCCGACAAACCGGCGACAATGCAGCCGGCGATCAGCATGATGGTGGCGATACTGTTGGCCTGCAGCGTCAAAGCCGGCGCAATGGCGAACTGTTTTTGCAGATAGGTTGGGGTCATCAGGATCACCACCACGATACCCGCAGAGAGCAGCCAGGTCAGCAGCATCGACACCACCACTTCCCGTTTGTGATTGAGCACCACCGATTTCAGCGGCAGCTCTTCGGCCAGCGCTTTACGCGCCTGCATCTCGATAAAGATTGGCGTTTCCTGCAGCCAGCGGCGCAGGTACATCGCCACCAAGCCGAACATGCCACCCAACAGGAAAGGAATACGCCAGCCGCCGCCGGCGATGCTCTGCGGGCTAAGCGTGGTGTTGATCACCGTCGCCACCACCGAACCCAGCAAGATGCCTACCGTCAACCCGGCGGTCAGCGTGCCGCAGGCGAAGCCGATGCGCCGGCGCGGCACGTGTTCGGCGACGAAGACCCAGGCGCCCGGCACCTCACCGCCGATCGCCGCGCCTTGCAGCACGCGCATCAACAGCAGCAGCAGCGGCGCGGCGATGCCGATGCTGGCGTAGGTCGGCAGCAGACCCATCGCCAGCGTCGGCAACGCCATCAGCAGAATGCTCAGGGTAAACATCTTTTTGCGGCCGACCAGATCGCCGAAGTGCGCCATCACGATGCCGCCCAGCGGGCGGGCAAGATAGCCGGCGGCGAAGATGCCGAAGGTTTGCACCAGCCGCAGCCACTCCGGCATGTCCGCCGGGAAGAACAGATCGCCGACCACGGCGGCGAAGAACACGAAGATGATGAAGTCGTAAAACTCCAGCGCACCGCCCAACGCGGCCAACGTCAGCGTTTTGTAGTCTTGCCGGTTCAGCCGGCGATTAGTGTCGTGAGGCATAGGGCACCGTCGGTAAAGGCTGTAAAAATAAAAGCCGCAGGCTTTCTGTAAAAGAATCCTTACTATAACGGCAAATTATTTTCACACCAGACGGGCTGAAGCCGATCTCGCAGAACGCTGAAATTTAGAGGTTTATCTCGCGACGCGCGCTCTTTGGCCGAAATGCTGCTACCACCGCGGCGTGCGTTTCGACGTAAGGCCCGTCGAGCAGTTGAATGCAATAAGGCACGCTGGCGAAGATGCCGTGCACCACCGCATTGCCCTGCTCATCCTTTACCCCTTCCAGCGTTTCTTTGATCGACTTCGGTTGGCCGGGCAAGTTGATGATCAGCGCCTGCTTGCGGATCGCTCCCACCTGGCGAGAAAGAATAGCCGTTGGCACATAGTGTAGGCTGATCTGACGCATTTGCTCGCCGAAGCCGGGCATCACGCGATCGGCGATCGCCAGCGTGGCGTCGGGGGTGACGTCGCGGCGCGCCGGCCCGGTGCCGCCGGTGGTCAGCACCAGATGGCAGCCCATTTCGTCCACCAGCTCGCACAGCGTTTGTTCAATTTGCGTCTGCTCATCGGGGATCAGCCGGGTTTCCAGCTTGAACGGCGTCGCCAGCGCGCCGGCCAGCCACTCCTCCAGCGCCGGAATGCCTTTATCCTGGTAAACGCCGCCGGAAGCGCGGTCAGAAACGGAAACCAAACCAATACGTAAAATATCCATGCGTAACCTCTACAGCCTGATGGGGTTCGAACGGGTTCGTCTCCCGTTCTGTTGTCATTGCCGAGAGTATAAGGGCTTCCCCCGCCGACGGGAGCGCCGGGCATAAAAAAAGGTGGCCTGAGCCACCTTTTTACTGCGCGATCTGCGGGAATTACAGCAGGTCGGCGATCATTTTTTCCAGTTTACCCTGGTCTACGGCGAACTTGCGGATGCCGTCGGTCAGTTTTTCAACCGCCATCGGATCCTGGTTGTGCTGCCAGTAGAACTCAGGTTCGGTCAGTGCGGCAGGACGTGCCTTCACTTCACCGGTGTAAGACAGTTTGCGCTCCAGCGCGCCTTCGCTCTCCGCCAGCTCTTTCAGCAGCGCAGGCGCGATGGTCAGGCGGTCACAGCCGGCCAGTTCGATGATTTCGCCGACGTTACGGAAGCTGGCGCCCATCACCACGGTGTTGTAACCGTGCTGTTTGTAGTACTGGTAAATTTCGGTCACGGAGATCACGCCCGGATCTTCATGCGGGGCGAACTCTTTCTTGTCGCCGTTGGCTTTGTACCAGTCGAGGATACGGCCAACGAACGGCGAGATCAGGTAAACGCCGGCTTCGGCACAGGCGCGAGCCTGAGCGAAGGAGAACAGCAGCGTCAGGTTACAGTTGATGCCTTCTTTCTCCAGCTGCTCCGCCGCGCGGATGCCCTGCCAGGTCGAGGCCAGTTTGATCAGAATGCGATCGTTGCTGATGCCGGCTTCGTTGTACAGCTTGATCAGGCGCTTGGCCTTGGCCACGCTGGCAACGGTGTCGTAAGACAGACGCGCGTCAACCTCGGTGGAGATGCGGCCCGGAACCAGTTTGAGGATCTCCAGACCGATGTTGACTGCCAGCTTGTCGGCGGCGTCGGCGATCTGCTGCTCGCGATCGCTGCTCTGGCCGCGCGCCCAGGCGATGGCTTCGTCAATCAGTTTGCGGTATTCAGGAATTTGGGCTGCATTGAGGATCAGCGAAGGGTTGGTTGTGGCGTCCTGCGGTTGATACAGCTTCATTGCCGCGATATCACCCGTATCTGCAACCACTGTAGTCAGCTGGCGCAGGGAAGTTAATTTGTCGGTCATGTTGGCATTATCTCATCGTTTGTGCATGAACTTTTGGCATTGTTCAACCATGCCCTGCCCTGATAATAACATGCGCCAAGCCCGGCGCAAGGCTGGAAAACCGCGGCGCGCAAGCATCTGTTTTATCCTTGGGCGAGCAACCGTTTACGCCGATATCTTTCGCCATAACCGAGCGGATGGAAAGGCAATAACGTGCTATCGCCCGAATAAATTATGTTAAATTCGAAAAAATTGATGCAATTCGTCCGCTAATCTGCGAAAAATCTTAATCGACTGACGCCGGACCGATTCCAGCTAAGCTCTTGTAAAAAATAGGCCAATGTTTTTCACCTGCGGTGGATGCTGCCAGGTGCGCATGACATTTCGATAAGAGGAGGGATCCCTTGACGGACCTGATGAATTTTATAAACAACATTTTGTGGGGGTCAGTGCTGATTTATCTGTTGCTCGGCACCGGCATCTACTTCACGTTGCGTACCCGCTTTATCCAGCTTCGCCACTTCAGCCACATGTTCTCGGTGTTGAAAAACAGCAATAAAAGCGACAGCGCCGGCATCTCCTCTTTTCAGGCGCTCTGCACCACGCTGGCGGCGCGCGTCGGCACCGGTAACCTGACCGGCGTCGCCATTGCCCTCACCGCCGGCGGCCCCGGCGCCATCTTCTGGATGTGGGTGGTGGCGTTTATCGGCATGGCCACCTCCTTTGTGGAAAGCTCGCTGGCTCAGCTCTACAAAACCAAAGACGATAACGGCAACTACCGCGGCGGCCCGGCCTATTACATGGAAAAGGGCCTCGGCATGCGCTGGATGGGCGTGCTGTTCTCCATCTTCCTGATCATCGCGTTCGGCCTGGTATTCAACGCCGTGCAGGCCAACTCCATCGCCCAGGCCTCCGCCGTCGCCTTCCATTTGCAGCCGCTGCACGTCGGCATCGGCCTGGTGTTGCTGAGCGGCGTGGTGATCTTCGGCGGCATCCGTTCCATCGCCAAAGTGGCCGAACTGGTGGTGCCGCTGATGGCCGGCGCCTACCTGCTGTTGGCTCTCTGGGTGATTGGCCATAACATCGAACACATGCCGGCGATCTTGGCGCTGATCTTCAAAAGCGCCTTCGGCCTGCAGGAAGCCGCGGCCGGCGCCGTCGGTTACGGTATTTCCCAGGCGATGACTCAGGGCGTGCAGCGTGGCCTGTTCTCCAACGAAGCCGGCATGGGCTCGGCGCCCAACGCGGCGGCGTCCGCCTCGCCTTATCCGCCGCATCCGGCTTCGCAAGGCTATGTGCAAATGCTCGGGGTGTTTATCGATACCATCGTCATCTGCAGCGCCACCGCGGCGATCATCCTCTCTTCCGGCATACTCGATCAGCCGACCGACAGCATCAGCGGCATCGATCTGACCCAGCGCGCGCTGTCAACCGCCGTCGGCAGTTGGGGGGCACCGTTCGTCGCCATCGCCATCTTCTTCTTCGCCTTCACCTCGATCATCGCCAACTATGCCTATGCCGAGAGCAACCTGGTGTTCCTCGAGCACAACCACCCGGGCGGCCTGCTGATTTTCCGCTGCGTGGCGCTGGGCATGGTGATGTTCGGCGCGCTGGCGGAGCTGCCGCTGGTGTGGAAAATGGCAGATACCTCCATGGCCCTGATGGCGATCACCAACCTGACGGCGATCCTGCTGCTGTCGCGGGTGGCGCTGAAACTGGCCGACGACTACCATCGCCAACGCCGCCTGGGCAAGCTGCCAACCTTCGACGCCACCCGATTCCCGGAGCTGAAATCGCAGCTGGAGCCGGGCGTGTGGGACGACCAAAAGCCACCGCGCTGAGTTTTCCGGGGCGCCTGCGATACGCGCCCCGGCCTATTGGACCGATTGCCCCTTTTTCCCGCGCTTTTTGCTACAGTATCCGCACTTGGATAAACAGGATCTGGCCATGCTCGTTATTATTTCCCCTGCAAAAACGCTCGATTACGAAAGCCCGCTGGCGACAGAACGCTTCACGCAGCCCGAACTGCTGGACAAGTCGAAACAGCTGATCAAAATTTGCCGCGAGCTGACGCCGGCGCAAATCGCCAGCCTGATGAGCATCAGCGACAAGCTGGCCGGGCTGAACGCCGCGCGCTTTAGCGAGTGGCAACCGACATTTACCCCGGACAATGCCCGTCAGGCGCTGCTGGCGTTCAAGGGAGACGTTTACACCGGCCTGCAGGCGCAGGATTTCAACGAAGCCGATTTCGACTTCGCCCAGCAGCATCTGCGCATGCTGTCCGGCCTGTATGGCGTGCTGCGCCCGCTCGATCTGATGATGCCGTACCGGCTGGAGATGGGCATCAAGCTGGAAAACCCGAAAGGCAAAGACCTGTACAGCTTCTGGGGCGATAAAATCACCCAGAAACTCAACGAAGCGCTGGAGCAGCAGGGCGACGACGTGGTAGTCAACCTGGCGTCCGACGAGTATTTCAAAGCGGTGAAGCCGGCCAAACTGCACGGCGCACTGATCAAACCGGTGTTCCTCGACGAGAAGAACGGCAAGTACAAGGTCATCAGCTTCTACGCCAAGAAAGCGCGCGGGTTAATGAGCCGCTTTATCATCAAAAATCGCCTGACGCGTAGCGAACAGCTGGTGGACTTCAACCTGGAAGGCTACGCCTTCGACGAAGCCGCCTCGCAGGGTAATGAACTGGTGTTCAAACGCCCGGAGCAGGCATAAAAAAAGCCGTCGCAAGACGGCTTTTCGCATTTTAGCCTGCTGAACTTCAGGCCGGCAGTCCCATCAGGAACTTGCGCAGCTCGCCGAAATTGGCCGGCAGCGAGTGCGACAGCAGCGGCAGATCGGCCCGCAGCGCCAGCGCTTTCGGCAACGGCAGTTCCTGGCCGAGGATCGCTTCTACGCTCTCTTTAAACTTGGCCGGATGCGCGGTACCGAGGAACAGGCCAAACTCTCCTTCCTGCAGCTGATCGCGCAGCGCGCGATAGGCAATGGCCGCGTGTGGTTCTGAGATATAGCCCAGCTCGGCCAGTTCACGCATCGTTTCCCTGGTGGTCTCATCGCTGACCGCCGCGTGACCCAGCTCTTTCAGCTGCCAGACCTTACGACGGAACAGCTCTTCCACGCGCGGCCAGTTGTTTGGCTGGCTGACGTCCATGGCGTTGGACAGCGTCGCGACCGTAGCGTGCGGCTGCCACTGGCCGCTGGTCAGGAAGCGCGGCACGGTGTCGTTGGCGTTGGTGGCGGCGATGAAGCGCTTCACCGGCAGACCCAGCGACTTGGCCAGCAGCCCGGCGGTCAGATCGCCGAAGTTGCCGCTCGGCACCGAAATGACCAGCTGATTGCGCGCTTCCTGCGGCAGCTGCGCCACCGCTTCGAAGTAGTAACAGATCTGCGCCAGCAAGCGGCTGATGTTGATCGAGTTGGCCGAGTTCAGGTGCAGCGCATCTTTCAACTCCTGATCGTCGAACGCCTGCTTCACCAGCGCCTGACAGGCGTCGAAGTCGCCGTCGATCGCCACGGTATGAATGTTGCCGCCCAGGGTGCAGAACAGCTTTTCCTGCAGCGGGCTGATTTTGCCCTGCGGATAGAGGATCACCACCCGGACGTTTTTCAGGCCGTAGAAGGCGTGTGCCACGGCGGCGCCGGTGTCGCCGGAGGTGGCGGTCAAAATGGTCACCGGCTGATCGCCGGCCACTTCCGCCAGCATCTGCGCCATAAAGCGGCCGCCAAAGTCTTTGAACGCCAGCGTCGGGCCGTGGAACAGCTCCAGGCAGGAGACGTCTTCCGTCACTTTCGCCACCGGCGCCGGGAACTCAAAGGCGGCCTGTACGCGTTTCTTCAGCGCCGCTTCCGGCACCTCTTCGCCGATAAAGGCCGACAGAATGCGGCTGCTGCGGGTGACAAAATCCTGCTCCAGCAGCTGGTCAATCTCGGTCAGTTCGAACGCCGGCAGCTCCAGCGGGAAGAACAGCCCCTGCTGCTTGCCCAGACCTTGTTTGATCGCCTGCGCGAAGCTGACCTGCTCGTTGTGATCCTTAAGGTTGTACAGTTTCATGCGTTATCCCAGTAGTCGAGCGCCTGCGGTATCCAGACGGCAAATATGAACAAAACCTTCGTCGTTTTGCAGATAGTGTTGTTGCAGCCAGGCGGCCATGCGCTGCGCGGTAGCGCCGTCGTTGCAGACGGCGAACAGCGTCGGGCCGGAGCCGGAGATGCCGCAGGCCAGCGCGCCGATGTCCTGCGCCGCCTTGCGCGCTTCGGCAAAGCCCGGCAACAGCCGGGTGCGGTACGGTTCGGCGATCACATCCTGCATCAATTTGGCGGCCAGCTGCGGCTGCCGGGTATGGCAGGCGTGAATAAAGCCGGCCAGGTAGCGGCCGTGGCTGATACAATCCTGACGACGGTATTGTGCGGGTAAAATGGCGCGCGCTTCGGCGGTGGACACCTTGATGCCGGGATAGGCCATGACCCACAGCCAATCGTCGAAGCACGGCACCTCCTGGCTGATGATGCCTTCTTCTTCCAGCATCAGCTGCAGGCCGCCCAAATAGCATGGCGCCACGTTGTCGTAATGCACGCTGCCGGAAATGCGGCCTTCCAGCTCGCCCATCAGGCCAAGCAGCGTCATTTTATCCAGCGGCCGATCGCAGAATTCGTTCATCGCCATCAGCCCAGCCACCACCGAACAGGCGCTGGAACCCAGCCCCGATCCGATCGGCATGTTCTTTTCCAACCGCATCGCCACCGGCACTTCGCGGCCGATCTCCTGGCAGAAACGCTCCCAGCATTGATAAACGATGTTCTCTTTCGGCTCGGCCGGCAGCTTGCTGACGAAGCGCCCGGCATTCTGCAAAGTGAACGTTTCGGCGGCTTCGACGCTGACGCAGTCGCCCAGCAGCGTGCCGTCGATCGGCGAAACCGCCGCGCCCAGCACATCGAAACCGACGCTGACGTTACCGATCGAGGCCGGTGCATACACCTTAACCATATTAAACTCCCAACTTCCATGACAGTGTGCGCAGCAGATCGGCAAACACGCCCGCTGCGGTCACATCGTTACCGGCGCCGTAGCCGCGCAGCACCAGCGGCAGCGGCTGATAATAGCGGCTGTAGAAGGCCAGCGCGTTCTCGCCGTTCTTCACTTTATACAACGGATCGTTGCCGTCCACCGCCTCGATGCGCACCTTGCAGCGCCCTTCGTCGATCAGGCCGACATAGCGCAGCACCTTGCCTTGCTCGGCGGCGTTGGCCACGTTGCGCGCGAATTCTTTATCCAGCTCCGGCAGCCGCGCCAGGAACTGATCCACATCGCCCGACGCGTCGAAGGACGGCGGCAGCACCGCCTCAACCTCGATATCGCTCAGTTCCAGTTTGTAACCGGCCTCGCGCGCCAGGATCAGCAGCTTGCGCGCCACGTCCATACCGGACAGGTCGTCGCGCGGATCCGGTTCGGTGTAGCCGTTGGCCCTGGCCTGCAGGGTCGCAGCCGACAGCGACATCCCTTCGTCCAGCTTGCCGAAGATAAAGGACAGCGACCCGGACAGGATGCCGGAGAAGCGCACCAGCTCATCGCCGGCGTTCAGCAGGTTTTGCAGGTTCTCAATCACCGGCAGACCGGCGCCGACGTTGGTGTCATAGAGGAACTTGCGGTGCGAACCGGCAGCGGCCGCGCGCAGTTGCTGATAATAGTTCATCGACGAGGTGTTGGCCTTTTTGTTCGGCGTCACCACGTGGAAACCGTCCGCCAGGAAGTCCACGTATTGATCGGCCACCGCCTGGCTGGAGGTACAGTCGACGATCACCGGGTTCAGCAGATGATACTCCTTCACCAGCCGGATCAGGCGGCCGAGATTGAACGGCTCCTGCGCGCCGGCCAGCTCGTCGCGCCAGCTGTCCAGCGCGATGCCGTGCACGTTGGTCAGCATCACGCGCGAGTTGGCGATGCCGCACACCCGCAGGTCGATATGTTTTTGCTTCAGCCACGGCTGCTGGCGGTAGACTTGCTCGATCAGCGCCCCGCCGACGCCGCCGACGCCGATGACGAACACTTCGATCACCTGATCGGTGTTGAACAGCATCTGGTGGCTAACGCGCACGCCGGTGGTGGCGGAATCATTGCTGACCACCACCGAAATTGAACGCTCGGAAGAGCCCTGGGCGATAGCGACGATATTGATGTTGGCGCGCGCCAGCGCGGAGAAGAAGCGCGCGGAGATGCCACGCAGGGTGCGCATGCCGTCACCGACCACCGAGATGATCGCCAGGCGTTCCATGACGTCCAGCGGATCCAGCACGCCGTCTTTCAACTCCAGATAGAACTCCTCTTCCAGCGCCCGGCGGGCGCGCTGCAGTTCACCCTGCGGCACGCAGAAGCTGATGCTGTATTCGGAAGAGGATTGGGTGATCAGCACCACCGAAATGCCGGCGCGCGACATCACGGCGAACACCCGTGCGGCCATGCCGACCATGCCTTTCATGCCCGGGCCGGAGACGTTGATCATCGCCATGTTGTTCAGGTTGGTGATGCCTTTGACCGGCATCGCGTCATCGGTGCTGTCTTTACCGATCAGCGTGCCGGGGGCTTGCGGGTTAGAGGTGTTTTTAATCAGGCAAGGGATTTGGAACTGGGCAATCGGCGTGATGGTGCGAGGGTGCAGCACTTTGGCGCCGAAATAGGAGAGCTCCATCGCCTCCTGGTACGACATCGATTTCAGCAGCCTGGCGTCCGGTACGGTGCGCGGATCGCAGGTATACACGCCGTCGACGTCGGTCCAGATTTCGCAACAGTCGGCGCGTAGGCAGGCGGCCAGCACCGCGGCGGAATAGTCGGAGCCGTTGCGGCCCAACACCACCAGCTCGCCCTTGTCGTTACCGGCGGTGAAACCGGCCATCAGCACGATGTGGTCGGCCGGGATCGCCGCTGCGGCGATGCGCAGCGTGGACTCGGCGATGTCCACGGTAGACTCCAGGTAGTGGCCCTGCGCCAGCAGCTTCTCCACCGGGTTGATCACCGTGACCGGATAGCCCTTGGCGCGGAACACCCCTTCCATGATGGCGATGGAGAGTTTTTCGCCGCGGCAGATGATCGCCGCGTTCACGCTGTCCGGGCACTGCCCCAACAGCGAGACGCCGTGCAGCACCTGCTTGAGTTGCGCGAACTCCTGATCGACCACGCCTTTCAGGCGATCGTATTCAAAGCCCGGCAGCGCCTGCGCCAGGCCGCTCAGCAGATCGGCAAAGATCCGCTCGGCGTCGCTGATATTCGGCAGAATGTCCTGACCCGCCACCGTCTTGTCGATCATCGCCACCAGATGGTTGGTGATCTTTGCGGGGGCGGACAAGACCGTGGCTACCTGTCCCTGACGCGCGTTACTCTCCATGATGTCGGCGACGCGCAGAAAACGTTCCGCATTCGCTACCGAGGTTCCGCCAAATTTCAGCACTCGCATGTGTCATCTCTCCGAATTTAAGCCGAAAAAAAAGCCCGCACTGATTAGGTGCGGGCTTTTTTCTGTGTTTCCTGTGCGCGTCAGCCCGCCCCGTTACCTGTGGTATCGGTGGTGGTAATAATTGTGGTTTTCAGGCTGATGTTGCGCATGTTGTCTGTCTGTCTCATGAAATACTCTGTCCCCTCTATTGGTTAAAGCAATCGCTATCCCAAGTCAAACTATTTCTTTTTTTTGCTTATTTTCCGTTCAGCGGCGACATTGCGCGATATCGGAGGTGAAAAGCAAAACGACAGAACAAAAAAACAAATTAAAGCCGATTTACTAGTGGATCACGCTGGATAACCGTCTGATGGAGCCGCTATCACTTGGCGAGTTTTTTTTCGATGTCGTGCAGCAGCGTATGCAACATCGCCGTGTCTCGCTGTTGCAACGCCCCGAGGCGCTGATGCAGCCAATCGCGCAATTTCTGGTCATCGCCGACATCCAAAGCGTTCAACAAGGCATCGGCGCGGTGGCGCAGCGCTTTGAGTTGCCCTTCCGACGCCACCTTTTCCTGCGGCGTGCTGACGCCCATCAGGCTCGCCAACTGGTAGCAGTACACCATCACCGCCTGGCCCAGGTTAAGCGACGGGTAGTCCGCCTGCATCGGCACGCCGGTCAGCAAATCTGCCAGCGCCAGCTCTTCGTTGGTCAGGCCGGAATCTTCGCGGCCGAACACCAGCGCGGCCTGGCCGACCCACTGCTTACGCTCACTCAGCTGTTCCAGCAGCTCAGGCGGCGTGCAGTAGTAGTGAAAACGCGCGCGGCTGCGGGCGGTGGTGGCGACCGTGAAGTCTACATCCGCCAGCGCCTGTTCCAACGTGGCGAACGTTTGCACGCCGTCGAGGATCTCGCCGGCCCCGTGTGCCACCCAGCGTGCAGCCGGCTGCAGGTGCGCCTCGCTGTCGACGATGCGCAACGAAGCGAAGCCCATGGTTTTCATCGCGCGCGCCGCCGCGCCGACGTTTTCCGGCCGCGCCGGAGCCACTAAAACAATATGAAGCTGCATCACTCTTCCACCGAAGGCGGGCCTGCGCTTTTGACGGTATCGCAGCGCCCGCTTATATTTACAATTGCGTAACAATAAACGCGTTAATAGCAACAAACAAGATTAAACGGCTCGTTGAGCTAATAAATCCGCCGTAACAGTCATTATTCATGCTTATGTTTTACTGTATTTATTTATCAATGAGTTAAAACAAGACGATGATCAATAAGCGAATAATTGTATCCTATCGGGCCCGATAATGCTGAATCGTTCACAGAATTTGAGGTTCTGTGACTTAAACTGGCATTTCTGTAAGTGTTTTTCACAAATCTGTTAACGTGCTACAATTGAATTTGATATATGTCAACAAAGCGTAGTTTTGTTGGGTGATGAATTCGGCACGCGCTGTTATATTGCTGTTAATGGGGTTAGGATATGCGCCGATTTGGCACCCCAGGGGTTGTAGGGAACAGCATCCCCACCAGGCTAGCGATCTTGTTGACATGAGATGGAAAGTGCATCAAGAACGAGTTTACGTACTTTAGTCATTTGCTGAGAGGGAACGTGGCGCTATCTCTGCCCTCCTCTAAGAAAACAGAGACTTCTGTACTTCCTATTTTCTATTTTGTTGGCAATTTTAGGTAGCAAATATGCAGACCCCGCACATTCTGATTGTCGAAGACGAGTTAGTCACTCGTAACACCCTGAAGAGCATTTTCGAGGCGGAAGGCTACATTGTTCATGAAGCCAATGATGGTGCAGAGATGCACAATATCCTGTCTGAAAATGATATCAATCTGGTCATCATGGACATCAACCTGCCAGGCAAAAACGGCCTGCTGTTGGCGCGCGAACTGCGTGAACAGGCCAGCGTCGCCTTGATGTTCCTGACCGGCCGCGATAACGAAGTGGATAAGATCCTCGGCCTGGAAATCGGCGCCGACGATTACATCACCAAGCCGTTCAACCCGCGTGAGCTGACTATCCGCGCACGTAACCTGCTGTCGCGCACCATGAATCTGGGCAGCCTGGGCGAAGAGCGCCGCCTGGTCGAGAGCTACAAGTTCAACGGGTGGGAACTGGACATCAACAGCCGCTCGCTGATCAGCCCGGCCGGCGAACAGTACAAACTGCCGCGCAGTGAATTCCGCGCCATGCTGCACTTCTGCGAAAACCCGGGCAAGATCCAATCCCGCGGCGAACTGCTGAAGAAGATGACCGGTCGCGAACTGAAGCCACATGACCGCACCGTGGACGTCACCATCCGTCGCATTCGCAAACACTTCGAATCGACGCCGGACACGCCGGAAATCATCGCCACCATTCACGGCGAAGGCTACCGCTTCTGCGGCGAGCTGGAAGAGTAACTCCCGCCTGCCGTCATGAAAACGGGGTTCAGCATGCTGAACCCCGTTTTTTTATTTCGTCTCAGCCCACGGCATGATCGGCACCGCGCTCAGCGCATTTTTCGGCGAGCCATCGATCACCTTGTCTGAATAGCTCAGGTAGATCAGTGAATTGCGCTTGGCGTCGTAGAAGCGCACCACCTGCAGTTTCTTGAACACCAGCGAAGTGCGTTTCTGGAACACCACATCGCCTTCCGCCTTGCCGTTTTTGATCTTGTCGCTCAGCTCTATAGGCCCGACCTGCTGGCAGGAAATGGCCGCGTCGGCGGTGTCTTCCGCCAGCCCCAGGCCGCCTTTGATGCCGCCGGTTTTGGCGCGGCTGATATAACAAGTTACATTTTTAACATCCGGATCGTCGAACGCTTCGACCACGATTTTGTGGTCCGGTCCCAACAATTTAAACACCGTATCAACGGAACCCACTTGCTCCGCCTGTGCGCTTCCCACGGTTGCGCAAACCAAACCGAATAAAAATATCCAGCTTTTTTTCATTTACTTAACTCCGATATAACCTTGCCGCAAAAATAGGTTCGGCGATCGCCATTATTTATGTCTAAGCTCACGGAATCGGTTTTATACGGGTCCGCACCGTCCGTTTTAGCACAGAGCGTGACAAAAATCTTTGAGAGTCGCGGAGTAAAAAAGTTGCTATGATGCGGCGTCGTTATTTCTTTGCGCCCACTACGGTGTACCCCAATCCAACTCTGGCGCGGCATGCGCAGCAGAGGCAAAGAGTGCAACGCATAATGGCTCATGGATCGGTCTGATAGCGCAGCACCAGCGTGACGAATCAACAGTTCGGGTTCCTACCCCCAAGCTTTACGAGGAAGATCTATGGATCAAGCCGGTATCATTCGTGATCTGCTTAGCTGGCTGGAAAGCCATTTGGACCAACCCTTGTCGCTGGATAACGTGGCGGCCAAGGCCGGCTACTCCAAATGGCATCTGCAACGGATGTTCAAAGATATTACCGGTAATGCCATCGGTGCTTACATCCGGGCAAGGAGACTGTCCAAAGCCGCCGTCGCGCTGCGTCTGACCAGCCGGCCGATTTTGGATATCGCCCTGCAATATCGTTTCGACTCGCAGCAGACCTTCACCCGCGCCTTCAAAAAACAGTTTGCGCAAACGCCGGCGCTGTACCGCCGCGCCGAGGACTGGAATGCGTTCGGCATCTGTCCGCCGATCCGTCTGGGGGCCTTCACTCTGCCGCAGCCGGAATTCGTCTCGCTGCCAGACAAACACCTGGTCGGCCTGACCCAAAGCTACTCCTGTACGCTGGAACAGATCACCACCGTGCGCACTGAACTGCGCTCGCAGTTCTGGCGTCAGTTCCTCGGTGACGTCGAAACCCTGCCGCCAGTGCTGTACGGGCTGCACCACTCGCGCCCAAGCCAGGAGAAGGACGACGAACAGGAAGTGCTGTATACCACGGCGCTGGAGCCGGATCAGGTGCCTGACAAGGTACAGGAAGGCCAGCCGCTGGTGTTGCCGGGCGGTGAGTTTGCGATGTTCAGCTACGAAGGGCCAACCGAGAACCTGCAAGACTTTATTCTGACGGTGTACGGCACCTGCCTGCCGGCGCTCCAGCTGACGCGCCGCAAAGGGCACGACATCGAACGCTTCTACCCGAAAGGCGAGCGCCGTCCGCATCAGGCGCCTATCGAGATCAAGTGCGATTACCTGATCCCGATTCGGCGTTAACGCTGCAGTTCGTCCAACGCGGGCATGTCCAGGTGCGTGACATCGCCCGCCGTTTCCACGATCCAGCCGGAAGCCAGCCACGGGCTCTGCTGATGATCGACGCGCGACAGTGAGCAGTTGCGCAAGCGCAAGCGGCGTTCCGCATAGGCCGGCAGCCCCAGCACCGTACTGATCAAACACCCCAAAGCGATGCCATGACTGACGAGCAGCGGCTTGCTGCCTTCCGGCAGCATCAGGCAGCTCTCCAGCGCGGCGCGCATGCGCTCGCCGAGTTCCTCCATGGATTCGCCTTGAGGGATACGGCCGTCAGGAGTACCATCGACCATCTGTTTGCGCCACTGCTCTTCCTGCGGCGTCAAACTGTCGATCAGGCGTTCTTCCAGAACCCCCATGTGCAGCTCACGCAAACGCGGATCGCCAATCACTTCGCAGCCACAGGCTTCGGCGATGATTTGCGCGGTGCGGCGCGTGCGCCCCAGATCGCTGGTAATGATGTGCGTAATGCCTTCTTTGCTGACCCGCCTGGCGACCAGACGGGCCTGGTGTTCACCCATGGCGGTTAACGGGCTGTCGGACTGACCCTGGATGCGGCGAGCCGCGTTCCATTCCGTTTCGCCATGGCGAACGAGGTATACCTGTAACATTTTTGTTTTCCGTTATACTGCGTGAAATTTGCGTTTATCCCCGGCCCGGCGGCGCTTTTGCCGCTGCCCGGCGTATCGGCCAGAAGGATATCAAACCCGTTATGTACCATGTTGTCGCTGCAACTACCAACCCGGCAAAGATCAAGGCTATTCAACTCGCCTTCGATGACGTCTTTGGCGCGGGCCAATACCGCATTGAATCCGTTGACGTCGCCAGCGGCGTCTCGCTGCAGCCGATAGGCAACCACGAAACCCGCACCGGTTCGCGTCAACGCGTGATGGAAGCGCGCCAGGTCAGGCCCGAGGCCGATTTTTGGGTCGGCGTGGAAGCCGGGATTGAAGAGAATATGACCTTCGCCTGGATGACCATCGAGAACCCGCACATCCGTGGCGAATCCCGCTCGGCGAGCCTGATGCTGCCGGAAGTCATCTTACAAGGTATTCGCGCCGGTCGCGAATTGGGCAGCGAAATGGCGGCGATCACCGGCAACGCCGAGGTGAAACGTCAGGGCGGCGCCATCGGCGTCTTCACTGACGGCCGGCTGAGCCGCACCAGCGTTTACCACCAGGCGCTGCTGCTGGCGCTGGTGCCGTTCCACAACGCCATCTATCAGCAATAACGCTGAGTCTACTAGGGCGCGTCGTGCAGCAACTGCTGCTCAAGCCACTGTTTCAGCGCGGGTGAAGCCGCTTTCAAGCTGTTAGAACCGCGGGTGATGGTGGCGATCCCCGCGCCCAGTTCATTTTTCAGCTCGCGCTGGCTCATCTCGCCACGCATCAATTCCTGAATGATCCGCACCCGGGTGCCCAGCGCGGTGCGCTCGTCCGGCGTCAACATCAGCTGCAACAGCGGTTGATGAAGTTCTTGCGCAAACGAATTCTGCAGCAGCGCGACGAAGCGCAGCCAATCCTCATTGCCTTGTTCTGAAAGAGCGGGGTCGTTTAACGATAATTGCGTCATGGCAGCCACCATACTATTTAACTAGTACAGCAGCATACCATAGGGCCGTCAAAATCAATAACGTCTCTGCCACTCGGCGTCGGTCAGCACCTTGGCCGGCCGGTGCGTCAGATAACGGTAAAACGCATCATAAGCCAGCACGTTCTTGACGTAGCCGCGGGTTTCAGAGAACGGAATGCTTTCGATGAACGCCACCGGATCGATCCGCCCCGCGCTGTTGCCCAGCCAGGTATTCACCCGCGACGGGCCGGCATTATAGGCGGCGCTCGACAGAATGCGGTTGCGGCCGAACTGCTGATAGACCGACTCCAGATAGCTGGTGCCGATGGTGATATTGGTCTGCGGATCGAACAGTTGGCTCGGGCCGACATAGCCGGGAATATTGAACATCTGCACCGTATGCTGCGCGGTGCGCGGCATCACCTGCATCAGGCCGGCGGCACCGACCGGCGACTGCGCCTTCGGATTCCAGGCGCTCTCCTGGCGCGCGATCGCCATCGCATAGCTGCTGGTGATCCCCTTGTCATCGGTGGCGCGGCGGAACTCCTGTGGCCAAGCGACCGGGAAGCGTTCCTCCAGATGATCCCACAGCTTGCCGACGATGGTCGCCTGCACGCTCAGATCGGCCCATTTTTGCTCAAAGGCGTAGCGCGCCAGTGCCTCTTGTTCCGGCCGGCTGCGGCTGGCGACGTAGGAGCCCCATTCGCTGCGGGCCAGGTTGTCCATATTCCAGTACATCAGCTCGCGTACCCGGGCGACCTCCGGCCCGTCGACCAGCGACGTGCGCGGCTTGGCCGCCACCGCCACCATCACCGGATAAGTGGCGTTCAGCTTCTGCGCCGCCACCATCGGATAGAAACCGCGTTCGGTCATCAGGTTGCGCAACATCTCCTCGCCTTCGGCGCGTTTGCCTTCGTCCATCAGCTGACTGGCGCGCCAGTAGCGCCACTCATCCTTGTTGCGCGACGCTTCCGGCAGACGGGCCAGCCAGGTCGCGACGCCCTGCCGATCGCCGTTACCCAGCGCCATGCGCACCCGGCGCTCCAGCAGCGAAGGCGAACGGCTGCGCAGAATCACCTGATCGCGCCACTGCGCCTGTTCATAGGTAGCGTCGCTGCCCATCAGGCGCCAGGCCACCGACTCTTCCAGCCCCAGCCGCTCGTCGTCGCTCATTTTCTGCAGCCGCGCGAGCGTCGGGATCATCGCCCGCGCGTTTTCCACATCCTGCCGCGCCAGGCGTTCAAAGGCGATGCCGGTGGCGGCACGGGTAAAGTCGGTCGGCCCTACGCTGCGGGCGAAGGCTTCCACGGTGGTCGGATCGTTTTGCAAGCGCACCAGGGCGTTGCCCATGGTTTGATAGTCGGCCGGCAGTTGGCTGTAAAGGTTGCTGACCAGCGAGCTGTTGCCCTCTTTCAGCGCCAGCTTCATACGCGCCAGAATATCCAGCGGCGTTTGCTTGCCTGCGCCGCGCCAGACGCTGAACAGCCGATCGCAGGCGCTCGGCAACGTTTTGCCGTTCAACCACAGTTCATCGGCGCCGCTCCAGGCCGCCTGCTGGTCGCCGGTAGCCCATTTGGCGTAGTAATAGTTGCAGCGCGCCGCCACCGGTTTGGGCGGCTGTGGGCTGAAGGCCAGCAGGGTGCGCCAGTCTTCGCGCCGCGCCAGCTCATTGACGAAGCGCGGCGCCAGCGATTTCGCCGGCGGCAGCGTCGGGTTGCGCTTGATAAAGTCGTTCACCTCGGAGAACCCCGCCTGGCTAAGATCCTGTGTCAGCTCGCGGTATTCCAGGTAAGGATAAAGCGGATAATCACGCAGCGTCGGCATCAGCTGCGCCACCACGTCCATCTGATTGCCGTCCCACGCCTGTTTGATCTGCTGGTAGCGCTGACGTTGCGCATCCAGAGAATCCGCCAGCGCCGCGCCTGAAAACGCCGTCAGGCACAGCCCCATTGCCAACAGCCGTCGCTTGTCCACCTTGACCATCCTCGCTCTTTCCTCACTGGTTGTACCGCAGGAGCCGCCCAGCCCCCCCGGTGACCGCCGCGCACGGCGCCGCGGGACAAAATAAAGCCGGGCGCACGGCCCGGACGCAGATATCTACCATAGACAGCGCAATCGCTTATCCATTCAATACTGTAGAAGAAGAAGTGTATCGCCATGACGGGAGCCAGGTAAAAAACGTTTACTTTGACTGACAAATCAGGTCGCCGGGATATTTCCAGTCACCGGATTTTTATTAACCGGCCCGGTGTTTATGAAAGAAGTAAAATGCTTTTTAATTATTAGCTATCACATTATTTCATTTGAGATATGAGCCCGCCGTTGCGCAAATCGCCTGACAGCTGGCCAAACGCGCCAACTTTGCAGAAAAGCGGTGGCAAACCCGGGTAGGCATTTTTATACTATCAAAAATAAGTAGGATAATTCCGAGAAAACAGCACATAAAGCGCCCAACGAAGACATCTTATAATACAATCCGCGCCAATTATGGGTTAGATAGTGTTCATTAGGCAGTGCGACTGACAGCTTTCAGCAAAACGATAGTCCCTTCAAGCGGGCCGGATTTTTCCTTGTCAGGCCACGGCCTGCGGGCGGTGGATCAGGCCGGAATGGCGGGTGAAGATGGCGAATAAGACCGCGATAGCAATGCGTTGCGCAAAAAGCCCCGAGCCGGGCTTCCTTGGCGCACGCCTGAATATCGGTCGCCTGCTGCTGATCGTTTTGTTAGCGCTGCTGACGTTGTCCGGGCCTGCGCACGCCGCCGATGATCCCTATCAAAAGCGCACGCACGCCGTGACGACCGTGGTGGTAGGCATCATCAGCTACGCCCGCTGGTCGCGTGAACCCAATCCGATCCGCTTGTGCGTGACCGCGCCCACCCAGTATGCCGAAGGGCTGTTCGATCCGATCCTGCTGAGCGCGCCGCGCCCGATTAAAGCCGAGCGCGTGCCGTTCGACAGCCCAACGCTGAGTACCGGCTGCGATGTCATCTACTTAGGGAACATCACCGCCGCGCAGAGACAAAATTTCATGCAGCGCATTTCCGGCAACTCCATTCTCAGCATCAGCGAAAACGATAGCGAATGCTCCGCCGGCAGCGCTTTTTGCCTGCAGATCGATGGGGACCAGGCCAGTTTCAAGGTCAACCTGGACGCTCTGGCGCGCAGCGGCGTGCGCGTTCACCCCAACGTGCTGCAGCTGGCACGCAAACAGGCGCCGCCGCTATGAGGCTGTTGCGTAGAAACCGCTCCGGCAATGCGCGCCCGACGCTGGGCCGAGTGCTGCAGCGGGTGCATCTTGGGCTGGCGCTGATCGCCGTCGGCACCGCCGGCATCTTTTTGACGCTGGTGGCGCTGTTTGCGCTGCGCGCCTATGCCAATCACAACCTGCACCTGATCGCGCGCTCCATCAGCTATACCGTCGAAGCCGCCGTGGTGTTTGAAGATCGCACTGCCGCGCGCGAAGCGCTGATGCTGATCGCCTCCAACGAAGAGGTATCGGACGTGCGGATCCTCGACAACAACGGCAAGATGCTGGCCAACTGGCGCCATCCCACCGATGGGCCGCTGCATGGCCTTGAGCAGATCGTCGCGCACTGGGCGCTGCCCGAGCCGGTCATTCTGCCTATCACCCACGAGGGCAAGCAGGTCGGCCAGGTCTGGCTGAGCGGCAACGGCGGCAGCCTGCTGCGTTTCCTGTTGCGCGGCATGGTCGGCATGATCGCCTGCCTGGTGCTCAGCACCCTGTGCGCCCTGGTGTTGTCGCGCCGCATGCTGGTCGGCATCGTCAGTTCGCTGGACGATATCGCCAATGTGGCACATGCGGTGCGCCGCGATCGCACCTTCGGCCTGCGGGTGCCGTCGGCGCCTATCGCCGAGTTGCATGAACTCAGCAACGATTTCAACGGCTTGCTCGACGAGCTGGAGGCCTGGCAGGCTCATCTGAAGCAGGAGAACGACTCGCTGGCGCACCGGGCGACGCACGACAGCCTGACCGGTTTGCCGAACCGCGCCTTCTTCGAAGGACGGCTGAGCCGGGCGCTGGGCGATATCGAATCGCCGGCGAAATTGGCGGTGCTGTTTATCGACGGCGATCGTTTCAAGGAGGTGAACGACAGTTACGGCCACGCCGCAGGCGATGCGGTGCTGACCACCATTGCCGGACGCATTCGCGCGCAGCTGCGCGAAACCGATCTGGTCGCACGCCTGGGAGGGGATGAATTCGCCGTGCTGCTGGCGCCGGTACACGGCACGGAAGATGTCTTGCAGATCGCTGACAACATCATCGACTGCATGACGCAACCGGTCATTTTGCCGAACGACGAGACGGTCATTACCTCTCTGAGTATCGGTATTGCGCTGTACCCTGATCACGCGTCGACGCCTCAGGGTCTTTTGCACGAAGCTGACGATGCGATGTATCAGGCAAAGCATCGTTATAACGGAGGCTGGCGGCTGGCTATACATAAATAAGAGCCCCGGCTATAACACTTGAACTAGGGATTTTGACTATGATACAGCAACTGTTTAAAGGTCGTTTTTCACTGCTGGCGATGGCGTTCGTCGCCCTGCTGGCGCTCGCCGGCTGCCAGAGCAAGCCGCAGGGCCTGACGCCCGAGCAGGTTGCGCTGCTGCAATCGCAGGGCTTCAAGCTGACCGATAACGGCTGGGAGTTCGGCCTGTCGGATAAAGTGCTGTTCGGTAACAACATCGGCAAGCTGAACCCGGAAAGCACCGAGACGGTGCAGAAAATGGGCCGTGCGCTGCTGAGCGTCGGCATCACCAAGTTCCGCCTGGACGGCCATACCGACAACTACGGTGAAGACAGCTACAACGACCAGCTATCCCTGCGCCGCGCCGATGCGGTGGCCGATCTGCTGGCCAGCGTCGGCATTCCGCGCGCCAATATCGAAACTCGCGGCATGGGCAAACGCGACCCCGTTGCCGATAACCGCACCTCCAGCGGCCGCGCGGAAAACCGCCGCGTCGCGATCGTCGTCACGCCATAAGCCACCAATATGCGCCTTTATCGGCGCATAAACGGTTATACTTAGCGATCGCTGAGCGATGTCTGGGATCCGAGATCGAAACGGGCTACACTCATGCCGCCAGACATCCTATAAATACTGATATAGAGAGGCTTAGAGCAACGTGGCTCAATACGTCTATACCATGCACCGCGTCGGCAAGGTAGTACCGCCGAAGCGTCATATTTTGAAAAACATCTCCCTGAGCTTCTTCCCTGGGGCAAAAATCGGCGTACTGGGCCTGAACGGCGCCGGTAAGTCCACCCTGCTGCGCATCATGGCCGGCATCGATACCGATATCGAAGGGGAAGCGCGCCCGCAGCCGGGCATCAAGATCGGTTATCTGCCGCAGGAGCCGCAGCTTAACCTCGAACACACCGTGCGTGAATCGGTGGAAGAAGCGCTGGCGGAAGTGGTCGGCGCGCTGAAACGCCTGGACGAAGTGTACGCACTGTACGCGGAAGAAGGCGCAGACTTCGACAAGCTGGCCGCCGAACAGGGCCGCCTGGAAGAGATCATTCAGGCGCACGACGGTCACAACCTCAACGCCCAACTGGAACGCGCCGCCGATGCGCTGCGCCTGCCGGACTGGGACGCCAAAATCGCCCACCTGTCCGGGGGTGAACGCCGCCGCGTCGCGCTGTGCCGCCTGCTGCTGGAAAAACCGGACATGCTGCTGCTGGACGAACCAACCAACCACCTGGACGCCGAGTCCGTGGCCTGGCTGGAACGCTTCCTGCACGACTTCGAAGGCACCGTGGTGGCGATCACCCACGACCGTTACTTCCTGGATAACGTGGCCGGCTGGATCCTCGAACTGGACCGCGGCGAAGGCATCCCGTGGGAAGGCAACTACTCGTCCTGGCTGGAGCAGAAAGACGCGCGTCTGGCGCAGGAAGCGTCCGCCGAAGCCGCTCGTCGCAAGTCGATCGAGAAAGAGCTGGAGTGGGTGCGTCAGGGTGCCAAAGGCCGTCAGTCCAAAGGCAAGGCCCGTTTGGCCCGCTTCGAAGAGCTGAACAACACCGAATACCAGAAACGTAACGAAACCAACGAACTGTTCATCCCACCTGGCGCTCGCCTGGGCGATAAAGTGGTCGAAGTCAGCAACCTGCGCAAGTCCTACGGCGACCGCCTGCTGATCGATGACCTGTCGTTCTCGGTGCCGAAAGGGGCAATCGTCGGCATCATCGGCCCGAACGGCGCGGGTAAATCCACGCTGTTCCGCATGATGTCCGGTCAGGAGCAGCCTGATTCCGGCAGCATCGTATTGGGCGATACCGTCAAGCTGGCGTCCGTCGATCAGTTCCGCGACAGCATGGACGGTTCGAAAACCGTGTGGGAAGAAGTCTCCGGCGGGCAGGACATCATGCGCATCGGCAACACCGAGATGCCGAGCCGTGCCTATGTCGGCCGCTTCAACTTCAAGGGCGTCGATCAGGGCAAACGCGTGGGCGAGCTGTCCGGCGGTGAGCGTGGCCGTCTGCACCTGGCCAAGCTGCTGCAGGTTGGCGGCAACGTGCTGCTGCTCGATGAACCGACCAACGACCTGGATATCGAAACCTTGCGCGCACTGGAAAACGCCCTGCTGGAATTCCCTGGCTGCGCCATGGTGATCTCGCACGACCGTTGGTTCCTCGACCGTATCGCCACCCACATCCTGGACTACCAGGACGAGGGCAAGGTGGAATTCTTCGAAGGCAACTTCACCGAGTACGAAGAGTACAAGAAGCGTACGCTGGGCGCCGACGCGCTCGAGCCGCACCGCATCAAGTACAAGAAGATCGCCAAGTAATACCCAAGGCGCCGCATGCGGCGCCTTTTTTTACTCCCGCGCCAACTCGCGCGCGTAGTCGTCGAACGCCGGATGCTGCAGCACCACATCGATGAAACAGGCCAGCGCCGGGGAATTCAGCTTGCGGCTCGGGTAGACCAGATACAGCTCGTTCCCTTCCGCACGCCACGCCGGCAACACCTCCACCAACAGCTTCTGCGCCACCACCTCGCGGCTGAGAAACGCCGGCAGCAGCGTGATGCCGGCACCGGCAATGGCACATTCGCGTGCATACAGCAGGTTGTCGGTGGTGTGCGCCAGCGGCAGCTGCCAGCGGTAATAATCGTCGCCGCAGCGCAGGTTCCAGGCCGTCCAAGCCCGATGGGCGATGCAACGATGCTGCTGCAGTTGCTGTGGGTGTTCGATCGGCGGATGCTGCGCCAGATAGGATGGCGCAGCCAACAGATAGCGCGGCGCGTACCCGAGGCGGCGGCCGATCAGTGAAGAATCCTGCGGCTTGCCGGTACGCAGTGCGGCGTCGTAACCTTCCTGCACCAGATCCACCATGGCGTCGGACACCGACACCTCCAGCGAAACGTCCGGGTACTGGCGCTGAAAATCCGCCGCCAGCCGCGCCACCAGGGTTGCCCCTAGCCCGGCAGGCGTCGAGATGCGCAGGCGGCCGCTCGGGTTATCGCGCAGCCGCTGCAGCGCCAGATCGGCGCGTTCGGCGGCGGACATCATCGCCTGACAATGCTCCAGATAACGCTCACCGGCGAAGGTCAGGTTCAGCTGGCGCGTGGTGCGATTGAGCAATCGCAGCCCCAGCGTTTGTTCGAGCTGGCTGATACGCTGGCTGACGCTGGACTTCGGCAGCCCGACGCGCTGCGCGGCTGCGGTAAAACTGCCGCACTCCGCCACCAGCGCGAACAGCGCCATGTCCTGCAGCTGTTTGAATTCCATTGTTCACCTTAAACGAACACTCCGTTAGATATTGTCCATCTTATCACCCCACTGCTGCGGGTCTACACTGGAGGCATCATTTGAAAGGAGTACAATCATGTCGATAAAAGCCATTGCCGTAGACCCGCAGAACCCCGCCGGTTTCATCGAAATCTCACCGGAGATGCCGGTACCCGGTCAGTACGATCTGTTGGTGGAAGTGAAAGCGGCGTCGGTCAATCCGGTGGACACCAAAGTGCACGCCGGTCTGCAGAAAAGCGGCCTGCAGCAGCCACGCGTCCTTGGCTGGGACGCCAGCGGCATCGTGGTGGGCGTGGGCAGCAGCGTCAGCGGCTTCAAGCCCGGCGATGAAGTGTGGTACGCCGGCGACATCACCCGGCCCGGCAGCAACAGCAGCCACCAGCTGATCGACTCACGCATCGCCGCTCACAAACCGCGCAGCCTGAACTGGGCCGAGTCCGCCGCCATGCCGCTCACCGCCCTCACCGCCTGGGAAGCGCTGTTCGAACACCTGAACATTCAGGACGCGCCGGAGCACAAGACGCTGCTGATCATCGGCGGCGCCGGCGGTGTCGGCTCGCTGGCCATTCCGCTGGCCGCATTGCGCAGCAAGGTGAAAGTAATCGCTACCGCATCAAGACCGGAATCCGCCGCCTGGTGCCGTGAGCGCGGCGCCGATCTGGTGGTGGATTACCGCGATCTGAAGGGCAACCTGGCGCAGCAGGGCATCGAGCAGGTGGATTACATCCTGTGTCTGAACGACACCGACGGCCACTGGCCGGCGATGGCCGAGCTGGTCGCGCCGCTCGGCCATATCTGCACCATCGTCGAGAACGCGCAGCCGTTGGATCAAAACGCGCTGAAGCTGAAAAGCGCCGCGCTGCACTGGGAGTTCATGTTCACCCGCAGCATGTTCACCACCCCGGACATCGCGCAACAGGGCAAGATCCTGCAGCAAGTGGCGCAGCTGCTGGACGAGGGCAAGCTGAGCACCACGCTGAGCGAAACCCTGCACGGGCTGTCGGTAGACACGCTGACCGCCGCACATCAACAGCTACTCGGCGGCCACATGCAAGGCAAGCTGGTTATCGCTTACTAAGTTCGCATCGCGGCGGCGTTCTGCGCCGCCGTTATTGCGGACGAACGAAACCGACGCACAGCGTTTGCTCATCGGCCTGCGGATCGGCGCGGAAGGTCAGCGTCTGCTGCCAGTCGAGGCGCAGTTTCGGCCAGTGGGCCAGCTCCCCGCCGAAATCGCTATGCGCGCAGTCTTCACCCAACCGCCCGAACAGGGCGACGCCGTGCTGCGCAATCTGCGGATAGCTGATGTTGACGTTGTAGATATTCGGCCGCGTATGATTGGACCAGCGCGTAATGGTCTGCGGCCGGGAACCGGCGTACACCGTCATCCACTGCGACAGGTATTCGCCGCCGACGTAGCGTAGGTCGACGCCATACCGCTCCTGCCACAGCCGCTCCACCCCTGCGCTGAACGCCTTGATACCCACCATTTTCTGGCCGGCGTTGCGCACGTTGCCCAGCATCACCGCGGCATACCCCAGATAGACCGCCAGCGCTGCGCACATCAGCCCAATGGTCGCCGCGCGCAGCGAACGCACCGGCGGCTGACGCACGCAACCGACCAGCAGCGCGGGCGCCAGCATGAAGAACGGCTGCAGCCATTCGGTCAGCCGGCCGCCGACGTTGAAAGAGAACCAGAAGGTAATGATGCCGAGCGGCAACAGGTAGACCCACAGCAACACCCGCATCGGCAAGGCCGATGGCCAGGCCAGCACCGCCCCGCTGCGCCGCAGGATCCCCCACAGCACCAGCGACGGATAAAACACCAGCAGCAGCGACTGCAGCATGTCGAGATTGAGCTGCATCTTGATCTGCGAATCCACCCACTTAAAGGCGGCAAAGTCGTGGTTCCACAGCCAGAACACGTTCGGCAGCACCAGCGCCAACCAGATCGCCACCGCCAGATAGAACTGCGGCTGGCGGTAGCAGCGGCGGATCTGCGGTACGAACAGCGTCGACAGCGCCGCGAAATAGACGAAGGCGAAGGTCGAGTACTTCGCCATCATCGCCAGCCCGGCGGCCAATGCGAAGGCCGGCCACCAGTTGGCCGAACGCGAGATCGCCAGGTGGAAGAACAGCGCCATCCACGGCCACAGCATCACCAACAGGTAGTTGTCGTTGTAGGGAATGATGTCGAAATTGATGATGCCGGACAGGTTGAGCGTCAGCAGCGCCATCCAGGCCAGCGAGGTGCTGCCGCTCAGGCGGCGCGCCAATAGCCAGACGCCCAACATGCCGATGGCGATGGCGATGAAGTGGCCGCCGTACCAGTAAACGTTCAGCGGCAGCCACGAGAGCCAGATCGCAGGCTGCATCGCCGCACCGACCAACCAAGGATTTTTCGGTGAGCCCCACTCGCCGTTGAGGCCCCAATTGAGCGCCTCAACGGCGTCGTAAGGCAGGGTAGGATCGAGATGAACGGTCAGCAGCGTCCAGGCTGCGGCATAGCAGACCAACCAGAGAGCGAGTAAGCGATAAGACATGACTTCTTCTGAGCGTTATTGTAAAGAAAATCTCAACTTAGTCGCTGTCGAATGAACCATGTTTAAACAAGCCGTTAAATGTGCGCCCGGGCGGCCGTTTCTGCCGCCGCGATCGCACATTACGCTAATTTCCCTCAGCCTGCGGCGTGGCGATGGGCGGGTGCATTCGCCAGCCGGCCGGCGTCCGCCGCCAGCAGCTGTTGCACCAGCTCGACGCAGCGCAGGAAGCGCTCTTCGTAATCGCTGGACTCAACGTGCACGTACTCGATGTTGTTGGCGCGCAGCATCTCCTCCAGCAGGCGCTGGAACGCCAGGCGATCGGCGCTGCTGCCGAGGCTGCGCAGGCCGTCCGCCACCCACGGCGTGTTGTTTTCCAGCAGGATCACCAGATCGAAACGGTATTCGTCGATCAGCGCCTGCACGAAGGGGTGTTCACGCCCTTCGTATTTTTTGCAAAACGCCTGCGTAGTCACGAAATCGGTATCGATAAACGCCACCTTGTTGGCATATTTGACTGCGAAGTCCACGTATTGCGCCTGCCCGAGGGCAATTTTGTCGTAGTCGGAGTACTGCAGCGCCATCTCGTCGCCGCCCAGGTGCGAAAACACGTAATCGCGGCCATATTCCCAGGCGCTGGTGGTGTTGAAGATGTTGGCCAGCTTGTTGACCAGCGTCGACTTGCCGCTCGACTCACCGCCGAGGATCGCCACGGTGCGCACAAAGAACGGCTTCACCTCGGTCGGGATGTAATCCCAATAGCGGAACGGATCCTGACGGATCTGATTGCCGCTGATGTTCATGAACGACCGCTCGGGATCGACCAAAATGGTTTCGATGCCCAGATGCTCGCGGTAGCGCGGCGCATCCTGCGCTTCGCTGGAATAGATGAAGCTCGGCACGATGCCCTTCTGTTCCATAAAGGCCTTCATGCCGTCGCTCCACACGTTCCAGCCGTGCGGGTACGGTTCGATGCCCTGCTCGTCGAACGAGTGGATATGGATGTTTTTCTGGTACTTGAAGGTCTGCAGCAGCCAGCGCAGGCGATCGCTGACCGTCGGCTGTTGCGACATCGAACTGTTCTCGAACAGCTCGCGGTCGCGCGGTTCGTCGTGGCACAAAATAACGTGCAACTCGTCCACCTGGCTGCAGGCGCGCTGGATCAGATAGATGTGGCCGGTGTGCAGCGGGTAAAATTTACCAAACACTACGCCGACTTTAACCTCTTTGCGCGGGAACTCCAGCCCGAGAAAACGGTGCAGCGCCTCGAGCTTTTGCGCGCTCGGGCTTTTGATTTTGTCGTTCAACAGCTGGCTCAGATAGCCCTTGGTCATGCCGCTGGCATCCGCCACCTGCTGCAGAGTACAACCCTTTTGCTTGATGGACGTCTTCAGGTAATCAAATTGCGGCATGGCCACCTCCGTTTAATATGCTAAACAAAATAGCATATCTTGCTCGCCGTCAGCGACATTAATAAAACTCTTCCAGCACGTCCAGCGCGTCCGCCAGCTTCTTGACCCCGAACACCTGCATGTTGGCCGGCGGCTTCTTCGGCATATTGCCGTGCGGCACGATGGCGCGCTTGAAGCCGTGCTTGGCCGCTTCGGAGATGCGCTCCTGGCCGCTCGGCACCGGGCGGATCTCCCCCGCCAGCCCCACTTCGCCGAACACCACCAGATCGTTCGGCAGCGGCCGATCGCGCAGGCTCGAGACCAGCGACATCAGCAGCGCCAGATCGGCGCTGGTCTCGCTGACCTTCACCCCGCCGACCACGTTGACGAACACGTCCTGATCCGACATCTGCAGCCCGCCGTGCCGGTGCAGCACCGCCAGCAGGATCGCCAACCGGTTCTGCTCCAGGCCCACCGCCACGCGGCGCGGGTTGGACATCATCGAGTGATCCACCAGCGCCTGGATCTCCACCAGCAGCGGCCGGGTGCCTTCCCACACCACCATCACCGAGCTGCCGGAAGTGACTTCATCGCCGCGGCTAAGGAAGATCGCCGAAGGGTTGCTGACTTCGCGCAGCCCCTGTTCGGTCATGGCGAACACGCCCAGCTCGTTGACCGCGCCGAAGCGGTTCTTGTGGCTGCGCAGGGTACGGAAGCGGGAATCGGCGTCGCCGTCCAGCAGCACCGAACAGTCAATGCAGTGTTCCAGCACTTTTGGCCCGGCCAGCGAGCCATCTTTAGTGACGTGCCCGACCATCACGATCGCCACGCCGCGCGTCTTGGCGAAGCGCGTCAGATAGGCGGCGGTTTCCCGCACCTGCGCCACGCTGCCCGGCGAAGACTGAATGTCCGCCATGTGCATCACCTGAATTGAGTCGATCACCATCAGCTTCGGCTGCTCCTGCTCAGCGATCAGGCAGATCTGCTCGATGCTGGTTTCCGACAGCATGTTCAGGCCGCCGGTCGGCAGCCCCAGACGGTGAGCACGCATCGCCACCTGCTGCAGCGATTCCTCGCCGGTGACGTACAGGGTTTTCATCTGTTCGGACAGTTTGCACAACACCTGCAGCAACAGGGTACTTTTGCCGGCGCCGGGGTTGCCGCCGATCAGAATGGCGCTGCCGGGCACCACGCCGCCGCCCAGCACGCGGTCGAACTCGAGAAAGCCGGTGGTGAAGCGAGGCAGTGCCTCCAGGCTGATTTCCGACAGCTTCTGCACCTTGCTGACGCCGGCGTCGCCGGCATAGCCGCTGAGGCGATCGTTGCGCGCCGCTGCGGGCGACGCGGCCAAACGCACTTCCGTGATGGTGTTCCAGGCATGGCAGGCGCTGCACTGCCCCTGCCAACGCGGATAGTCCGCCCCGCACTCATTGCACACAAATGCCCGTTTTGCCGCTTTTGCCACGTCTTACCTCAATCTTTCGTTATCGCACTTCGTGTTTCAGGCTGCCGGTGAGAATACACAGCACGCCCATCAGATCCGCATGCCGGATCGCCACCTGCGCTTTTTCATACACTTTCGGCTTGGCGTGGTAGGCGATGCCCAACCCCGCCGCCTGCATCATTTTCAAATCGTTGGCGCCGTCGCCGATGGCCACGGTCTGCGTCAGCGGGATCTCCAGCTTTTCCGCCAGCCGCAGCAGCGTATCGGCTTTGAACTGTGCGTCCACCACTGGCCCCAGCACTTCGCCGGTCAGCTTGCCGTCGCGGATCTCCAGCTCGTTGGCCGCCGCCGCCACCAGCCGCAGCCGGTTGCGCAGGTATTCGGCGTAGTAGGTGAAACCGCCGGAGGCGATCGCCACATGCCAGCCCATCGCCTGCAGCTTACCCACCAGGCTGGTCAGCCCCGGCATCAACGGCAGTTCGTCGCGCACCTGCTTGAGGATATTGGCGTCAGCCCCTTTCAGCGTGCCGACGCGCTGGCGCAGGCTGGCGGTAAAATCCAGTTCGCCGCGCATCGCGCGTTCGGTGACTTCCGCCACCTGCTCGCCGACGCCCGCCAGCTTGGCGATCTCATCGATGCACTCGATCTCGATCGCCGTCGAATCCATATCCATCACCAGCAGCCCCGGCGTGCGCAGGTGCGGGATTTTGCCGAGCGGCGCCACATCCAGCCCGCTCTCCGCCGCCAGCAGCTTGGCGCGCGGCGTCAAGGTTCCCGCCAGCCGCACCACCTGATAATCGTCCACGCCCCAGGCGGTGACGATCACCATCGCCGCGCCCAGCTTGCGTTGGAATTGGGTAATGCGCGCCTTGTCCAGCTTTCTGCCATATAACAGCCACCCGGTATTACCCGCCCGGTAGTCCAGCGGCATCACTTCGTCGCCGCTGAGCGAAAGGGGAAGACCCGGCCATTGAGAGATCTCCGCCGGAAGATCGCAATAGGTCAGACTGTTTGACATCATTGACTCCTGAATGGACAAAAACGCTGCATGATAAAACGACGCATCAAGCTATCCTATCGCCAGCGGTTCTGGCAACATAAAGTGTCCCCGATGCCCAAGGAACCTGCATGGCTCGCGCTAAACTGAAATTTCGCCTGCACCGCACCGCTATTATCCTGATTTGCCTGGCTTTGCTGGTGCTGCTGATGCAGGGCGCCTCTTATTTTAGCCTGAGTCACCAAATGGCGCGATCCGAGCAGGTGGAAGAGCTGGCGCAGACGCTGACCAAACAGGTCGCCTACAGCCTGGCGCCGCTGCTGGACGACGACGGCAACACCCCGCGCATCGACGCCATCCTCAAGCAGCTCACCGATCACAGCCGCATTCTCGACGTCAGCGTGTATCAGCAGGATGGCACGCTGGTCTCCCACGCCGGGGAACAGATAAGTATACGCGATCGCCTGTCGCTCGACGGCAAGCGCGCCGGCAGCTATTTCAACCACCAGTTGGTCGAATCCATTCAGGGCAAAGACGGCCCGATCGGCTTTATCCGCATCACCCTCGACACCCACGTGCTGGCGACCGAATCCAAGCAGGTGGACAACACCACCAACCTGCTGCGCCTGATGATCCTGCTGGCGCTGGCGATCGGCATCATTCTGGCGCGCACCCTGCTGCAACACCGCCGCAGCCGCTGGCAGCAGTCGCCGTACCTGTTGACCGCCAACACGCCGTTGGCAGAAGGCAATACGGTGGAAGACGACGAAGAGGATGCGCCGGAGACAAAGCAGGAAGCGCCGAAGAAGGAATAACTCAGGCCAGGCGTTGAATGCGTTCGTGCCGTTTTCTTGTCCTTTCGGTGAATAGATTGTCCGTAACAACGGGATCCACAACCAATTGAAAGGTAAAGCGTTAGCCAAAAATGGCCGTGCGGAATGAATAGATTGACAGGCGGGCGCCATGACGACGCCCGCCGCGGTATTACGCTTTGTCGCCCAGCAGCACGGATTCCAGCGCGATAACGATCATTTCGTTAAAGGTGGTCTGGCGTTCCGCCGCCGTGGTCGCTTCGTGACGCAGGATGTGGTCGGACACGGTGCAAATGGTCAGTGCCTTACAGCCGAACTCTTCGTACAGCTCCGCCGCCACGCCGTAGATGCCGGCCGCTTCCATTTCCACGCCCAGGATGCCGTACTTCTTCATCACCTGGAACATGTCCGGATCCGGGGTGTAGAACAGGTCGGCGGAGAAGATGTTGCCCACGCGCGCCGGGATGCCCTGCGCCGCCGCCGCGTCGACCGCGTTGCGCACCATGTCGAAGTCGGCGATCGCCGCGTAGTCGTTGTCCTTGAAGCGCAGACGGTTCACCTTGGAGTCGGTGCACGCGCCCATGCCGATCACCACGTCGCGCAGTTTGATATCGTCACGCACCGCGCCGCAGGAACCGACGCGAATGATCTTCTTCACGCCGAATTCGGCGATCAGCTCGCGCGCATAGATGGAGCAGGACGGGATGCCCATACCGTGGCCCATCACGGAGATGCGGCGGCCTTTGTAGGTGCCGGTGAAGCCCAACATGCCGCGCACGTTGTTCACTTCCACCGCGCCTTCCAGGAAGGTTTCGGCGATGTATTTTGCGCGCAGCGGGTCGCCCGGCATCAGTACTACGTCAGCGAAATCACCCATCTCAGCATTAATGTGCGGCGTAGCCATAATTTTCTTCCTTTAGAAATCTTATTTAATAAAAACGTCAAACATCTAAGCCTTGAATGTCGAGTTGCAGCCAGGCAGCTAGCGGGTGAATCCCCAGGAGCTTACTTGAGTAAGCGACTGGGGTTCACGCGTGAAGCTAACAACGCTACGGCTTGAAAGACAGGGCTTAGAACAGGGTCTTACCGTAATCCATCGGCGACAGGCCAAAGTAATTGGCGACGGTCTGGCCGATGTCGGCGAAGGTCTCGCGGTGGCCCAGCGAGCCCGGTTTCACTTTCGGGCCGTAAACCAGCACCGGGATGTGCTCGCGGGTGTGGTCGGTGCCCGGCCAGGTTGGGTCGCAGCCGTGGTCGGCGGTGAAGATGATGATGTCTTCGTCTTTCACCAGCTTCAGCAGCTCCGGCAGGCGGCGGTCGAACAGCTCCAGCGCGGCGGCGTAGCCCGCCACGTCGCGGCGGTGGCCGTAAGAGGAGTCGAAGTCCACGAAGTTGGTGAACACAATGGTGTTATCGCCGGCCTTTTCCATTTCAATCAGGGTCGCGTCAAACAGCGCATCGATGCCGGTCGCCTTCACCTTCTTGGTGATGCCAACGTTGGCGTAGATGTCGGCGATTTTACCGATCGACACCACTTCGCCGCCCTTCTCGTCCACCAGCTTTTTCAGCACGGTCGGCGCCGGCGGCTCTACCGCCAGATCGTGACGGTTGCCGGTGCGCTGGAAGTGGCCCGGCTTATCGCCGACGAACGGACGCGCGATCACGCGACCGATGTTGTAACCGCCTTCGGTCAGCTCTTCACGCGCAATTTCGCACAGCTCATACAGACGATCCAGGCCGAAGGTTTCTTCATGGCAGGCGATCTGGAACACCGAGTCAGCGGAGGTGTAGAAAATCGGCTTGCCGGTTTTCATGTGCTCTTCGCCCAGTTGATCGAGGATCACGGTGCCGGATGAGTGGCAGTTGCCCAGGTAGCCCGGCAGCTTGGCGCGTTCGACCAGTTTGTCCAGCAGCGCCTGCGGGAAGCTGTTGTGCTCGTCCTTGAAGTAACCCCAGTCGAACAGCACCGGCACGCCGGCGATTTCCCAGTGGCCCGACGGCGTGTCTTTACCGGAAGAGAGTTCGCTGGCGTAAGCGTAAGCACCGATGATATCGGCGTTGCGATCCAGCCCCTGCGGGAAGTTGCCGGTGGACTCTTCCGCCGCTTTGCCAAGGCCCAGACGGCTCAGGTTAGGCAGCGTCAGAGGGCCCTGGCGGCCCACGTTGGCCTCACCACGCGCGCAAACTTCGGCAATATGGCCCAGGGTGTCAGAACCCCGATCGCCAAAACGTTCGGCGTCTTCGCTGGCACCGATACCGAAGGAGTCCAATACCATAATAAATGTACGTTTCATCTGTGCTCTCCTGCGTGTTCTCACGCTTTGGACGGCCGCGAAAAAGCCGCGGTCGTTCCTGATTCTTGGGTTATTCCGTGATGCGCTTATACACCACCGGCGTCGCTTCCGGCGCCTTGTCGCTCAGCGTCATTGCGCTGCGCACCGCATCGGCCGCCAGCTGCCAGCTCTCTTCATCGTTGGCGTGGATCATCGCCAGCGGTTGCTGGGTATCCACCTTATCGCCCAGGCGCGCCACCTCGGTCAGGCCAACGCTGTAGTCGATGGCGTCGCTTGCCCGGCGACGGCCGCCGCCCAGCGACACCACCGCCATACCCAGCGCACGGGTATCCATGGCGCTGATGATGCCCGGCTTTTCAGCATACACCGGCTTGCTCAGCGTTGCCGCCGGCAGATAGCTATCATAACGTTCGACGAAGTCTATCGGCCCTTGCTGCGCCGCCACCATGCGGCCAAACACCTCAGCCGCTTTGCCGTTGTCCAGCACCGCCTGCAGTTTGGCGCGCGCATCGGCCTCGTCTTGCGCCAGGCCGCCGGACAGCAGCATCTCCACGCACAGCGCCAGCGTCACTTCCAGCAGGCGCGGGTTGCGGTATTCGCCGGTCAGGAAGCGCACCGCTTCGCGCACTTCCACCGCGTTGCCGGCGCTGGAAGCCAGCACCTGGTTCATGTCGGTCAGCAGCGCGGTGGTCTTGCAGCCCGCGCCGTTGGCCACGCCGACGATCGCCTGCGCCAAATCTTGCGACAGGGCATAGGTCGGCATAAAGGCGCCCGAGCCCACCTTCACGTCCATCACCAGCGCATCCAGCCCTTCCGCCAGCTTCTTGGCCAGAATGGAGGCGGTGATCAGCGGGATCGAATCCACGGTGGCGGTGATATCGCGGGTGGCGTAGAAACGTTTGTCCGCCGGCGCCAGCGAGCTGGTCTGGCCGATGATCGCCACGCCGACGTCCTGAATAATTTTGCGAAAGGCGTTATCGTCCGGGAAAATATTGAAGCCCGGAATGGCTTCCAGCTTGTCCAGCGTGCCGCCGGTATGCCCCAGGCCGCGGCCGGAGATCATCGGCACATAGCCGCCGCAGGCCGCCACCATCGGGCCGAGCATCAGCGAGGTCACGTCGCCCACGCCGCCGGTCGAATGCTTGTCGACGATAGGGCCGTTCAGCGCCAGGCTCTTCCAGTCCAGCACGGTGCCGGAATCGCGCATCGCCATGGTGAGCGCCACGCGCTCCGGCATGCTCATGTCATGGAAATAAATGGTCATCGCCAGCGCGGCGATCTGCCCTTCCGACACCACGTTGTCGCGAATGCCGTTGATGAAGAAGCGGATTTCCGCTTCGCTTAACGGCTGGCCGTCGCGTTTCTTACGAATAATTTCTTGAGCCAGGAACAAGGCATCCCCCTGTGTCGCCGAGAGTCGGTGCAGACGGGCGCGCCTGGCGCCCGCCAACGAAATCGATCAGTAACCGCCGCCGGCGGTCTGGGTCTGGTGGCCCAGCGCAGTCAGCAAGCTGGCCAGCAGGCTGGAAGCGCCAAAGCGGAAATGCCGCGCGTCGGCCCACCCCTCGCCCAGAATACGATCGGCAAGTTGCAGATAATGCAGCGCGTCTTCCGCGGTGCGCACGCCGCCGGCCGGCTTGAAGCCCACGGTCTTCGCCACGCCCATATCGCGGATCACCGACATCATCAGCTCGGCGCTCTCCAGGGTGGCGTTGACCGGCACCTTGCCGGTGGAGGTCTTGATAAAGTCAGCCCCGGCCTTGATGGCGATCTCGGACGCCTTGCGGATCAGATCGGCCTGCTTCAGCTCACCGGTTTCGACGATCACTTTCAGCAGCACGTTGGCCGCCTGGCATGCCTGCTTGCACTGTTTCACCAGCTCGAAGCCGACCTGTTCGTTGCCGGCGATCAGCGCGCGGTAAGGGAACACCACGTCCACTTCATCCGCGCCATAGGCGATGGCCGCGCGGGTTTCCGCCAGCGCGATGTCGATATCGTCGTTGCCATGCGGGAAGTTGGTCACGGTGGCGATACGGATGTCCGGCGTGCCTTGCTCGCGCAGCGCCTTACGCGCCACCGGGATAAAACGCGGGTAGATGCAGATGGCCGCCGTGTGGCCGGCCGGGCTGTTGGCCTGACGACAGAGGGCGATCACTTTCTCGTCGGTGTCATCATCATTCAGCGTGGTTAAATCCATCAAGTTCAGCGCACGTTGCGCTGCTGCGGTTAATTCGGTCATAAAACTCTCCAACTGAGTACCTGGGTGTTGGCGAGCGGACTTGGTTCCATGAAGATAGCGCAGGGGAACGGCGTTCCCGCGGCGGCAACTGAGATCCTTCTCACCGCACATGGCCACCCGCCTTGCGGCCGGCCAGTAATAGCTATTTGAACACGAATGCCGAGGGCGATTCGCGTTCATCGTCACACTATATGAAATAGCACTGTAACAGACCGGAATTATATGTGAAGAACATCACAAAATAACGCGATATCGTTCACAAATTCGCTAAAGAAGCGGCTGAAGATCGCGGGTGCGGCGAACACCCGCGTTGCTTAGAGTATAGGCGGAGTCCCGCGATCGGTCGCGCCGGCGCGGGCTCAGCGAGGGCTTACAGCGCCAGGAAGAAGCCGGCGATGGTGGCGCTCATCAGGTTGGACAGCGTGCCCGCCGCCACGGCCTTCAGACCGAAACGCGCGATGTCATGGCGACGGTTGGGTGCCATGCTGCCCAAACCGCCCAGCAGGATCGCCACCGAGGAGAGGTTGGCGAAACCGCACAGCGCAAAGGAGATGATCGCCTTGGTGTGCGTTGACAGCACCTGCAGGCCTTCCGCCGCCACCACATCGTCCGGGCGCAGATAGGCGCCGAAGTTCATATAGGCGACAAACTCGTTGACGATGATCTTCTGGCCGATAAACGAACCGGCGGTCATCGCTTCACTCCACGGCACGCCAATCAGGAAGGCGATCGGTGAGAACACCCAGCCGAGGATCAGCTCGAGCGACAGCTGCGGGTAATCGAACCAACCGCCGATGCCGCCGAGAATGCCGTTGAGCAAGGCGATCAGCGCGATAAACGCCAGCAGCATCGCGCCGACGTTCAGCGCCAGCTGCATGCCGGAAGCCGCGCCGGAAGCCGCCGCGTCGATCACGTTGGCAGGACGATCCTCTTCGGCGATCAGCTTCATCGCATCGTCTTTATCGTGGGTCTGCTCGGTTTCCGGCACCATCAGCTTGGCAAACAGCAGCCCGCCCGGCGCGGCCATGAAGGACGCGGCGATCAGGTATTCCAGCGGCACGCCCATCTGCGCGTATCCCGCCAGCACCGAACCGGCCACCGAAGCCAGGCCGCCGCACATCACGGCGAACAGTTCTGACTGGCTCATGGTGGCGATATACGGGCGCACCACCAGCGGCGCTTCGGTCTGGCCGACGAAAATGTTGGCGGTCGCCGACAGCGATTCGGTGCGCGAGGTGCCCAGCAGCTTGTGCAGGCCGCCGCCCAGCACGCGGATCACCAACTGCATGATGCCGAGGTAGTACAGCACCGCAATCAGCGAGGAGAAGAACACGATCACCGGCAGGACGCGCAGCGCGAACACGAAGCCGCCGCCGCCGAACACTTCGAACATCTTGTCGGACACCAGCCCGCCGAAGATGAACGAAATGCCCTGATTGCCGTAAGCGATAACGTTTGCCACGCCGTTAGACATACTGCCGAGGATGCTGCGGCCCAGCGGCACGTACAGCACCAGCGCGCCGATACCGACCTGAATGATGAACGCCCACACCACGGTGCGCAGTTTGATGGCCCGACGGTTGCTGGAGAGCAGCACCGCAATGGCGATCAGCACCGCCATCCCGACCAGACTCATGATGAGTTGCATGCAAAGTTTCCCTGTTGCAAAAAATAAAATACATCCCTGCTCATGAAGAGAGGTCTGCTATTGGAGTGTTTCGGGGGGGATTATACTGAGCGAGGTCACCCTCGCACCGATTTATGTCACAAATGTATACAACGAGACGCAAATGAAAATCTTATAACGTGACGCAAGTCACGTTATACAGACCTCAATTCGGCATGGCGAACAGCGCTTGGGTATTGCGTTGCAGGTGGGCGGCTATCTCGTCGGCCGGTTCCGGCCGCAGTTCGCACAGCGCGTGAAACACCTCGGCGGCGCGCTCGGGGCGGTTCGGCTGCCCCTGATAGCCGGCCAGCGGCATGTCCGGCGCATCGGTCTCCAGCAGAAGCGCCTCAAGCGGCAGCTGCGCCATCACGGCGCGCGTTTTCTGCGCCCGCTCATAGGTGATGGTGCCGCCCACGCCAATGTAATAGCCGAGGCGGATAAACGCCTGCGCCTGCGACAGGCTGCCGGCAAAGCCGTGCACCACGCCGCGGCGCGGCAGCTGCATGCGCCGCAGCGCGGCGGCCAGCTGGTCGTGGGTGCGGCGCGAATGCAGGATCACCGGCAGGTCATGCTGTTTCGCCAGCTTCAGTTGGGCCAGCAGCACGCTTTGCTGCCGCTCGAACTGTGGGTTATCCATATACAGATCGAGCCCGATCTCCCCCACCGCCACCAGCTTGTGCGGCCGTTCGGCCAGCAGCGCCGCCAACTGTTCCAACTGCGGCTCATGATGCTGCGCGATATACAGCGGGTGCAGCCCCAGTGCGGCGAACAGCGGCGCATGCTCCTGCGCCAGCCGCAACACCCGCGCGAAGCGATCGGCGGTGACCGTCGGGACGATGATGCGCTTTACGCCGGCGCTTGCCGCCCGCGCCAGGCTCTCGGCCTCATGCCCGGTAAAGGGCGGGAAATCGAAATGGCAGTGGGTGTCAGTAAAGGCGTAACTCACAGCGCGCCCCCTTCACCCGGCGGCAGATCGCCCGGCAGGATGATTTTCGGCGCCGCCACCGCGGCCTCCGGCTGCGCCGCCCGCTCGGTGGGCATGGCGATGTCGGTCACGATCGGCGAAGGCATTCTGACGTTCTCCGGCTGGATCAGGCGGCGCGACAACGCTTTTCGCACCTTCATGCCGTCGGGCTCCTGCTGCGCCATCCACTGGCCGACGGTGGCCAGGAAGTAGCGGCCGCAGCGGCGCCCCAGGTGATAATCCTGATTGAGCGCCCCCAATCGGCTGCCCAGCGCATTGCTGGCCAGCGGCTTCGGCGGGAAGATCTCGAAGATGCGCAGCTTGCCCGGCGGCTTTTCGATAAAGCGCTGGATGCGGTGATAGCTTTGCTCGTGATGCTGCAGGATGCGCACCATCTGCTGCAGGCTGCTGTCGCTCAGCCAATGCTCCATGCGCTTCATCCACTGCGGGGTGTAGTACATTTGCGAAGGCACGGTGCGGATCACCACGATGGTGTCGGCGCCACGGCGATAGGCCTCTTCCACCGGGATCGCATCGCTGATGCCGCCGTCCTGATAGCTGACGCCGTCCAGCTCCACGCCCTGACGGTAGAAGCCGGGAATGGCGCTGGACGCCTTGATGGCCGGCAGCCAGCGTTCGCGCTGCGCCGGCAGATAGGTCGGCTCGAAATCGTCGCTGCGGCAGGCGCACAGCAGGAATTCGCGCCCGTCGGTAAAATGCTGTTCCGCCACGTCCATCGCCAGCGGCATCTGCGCCGCCGCCGTATCAACCAGCCAATCGAGATCGATCAGATGCCCGCCGCGCACGAAGCGCAGCGGATTGAAGAACTGTGCCGAAGTGGTGTAACGGGTGATCACCCGGCGCGCGTAGCCCATCTGCCCGCAGATATAGGCAGACAGATTCTGAGCGCCGGCCGATGTGCCGATCAGCAGATCGAAAGGGTTAAAGCCCGCGCGCTGAAACTCGTCCAGCACGCCGGCGGTGAAAATGCCGCGCTGGCCGCCGCCTTCGCAGACCAGCGCCATTTTGCCTGGCCGAAAGGGTTTAGACGCCAGCGGTTCTATATTGCCGAGCGTGATGGGTATTCTGTATCCCAACTTGGCATCCTCAGTGAGACGTTTTCTCCGAGGATACCGCGTCTCGCTCTCTTCCGTAATCCTCTTGCAGTACGCCGGCGAGGAAATCGTTGCTGCCGGCCAGCCAGGCGCAATCGCTGCCGGACCATTCGGCCCACGCCTGCCATACCTGGCCTTTCAGCTGTTTCCAGCGCCCGACGATGATGTCGCTGTTCATGTCCGGCCCTCCCCGACGTGAGAAAAGGAGTTAAGCTTTGTTACAGTTTACGGGAAAATGCCGGCCGGCTAAGGGCGCCGGCGGCCGGTGAACAGGCTGACCAGGAACAGGATGATGCCGACGACGAACACGATTTTAGCCGCCCAGGCGGCGGTGCCCGCCAGCGAACCGAACCCCAGTGCCGCAGCGATAAGCGCGATAACTAAAAAGATAATGCCCCAACGAAACATAAGCTTCTCCTTACCATTGTGAAAAAATTCGCTGCCGTCTACCGCCCCGACAACGGGACATCGACGGCAAATCAGTTTCTTTTTTTGGTGGTACACGTCGGGCCGCCTTGACGGCCCGACAGATGCGGCTTGTTGTTACTTGTTACGGGCGCCTGGCGGGATTACTGCTTAACCACCAGGTCGTTTTTCACGCTTTTCACGCCATCGATAGCCTTGGCGATGCTTTCGGCACGCTCAGACTGCGCCTGCGTTTTCACTTCACCGGAAAGCTGCACCACGCCATCGGTGGTTTCCACTTTCACATTGCGCGACGGCACGATGTCATCGGCCAGCAGCTTGGCTTTCAGCTCACTGGTGGTGGCGGTGTCGCCGGCATACGATTTGATCGATTGATTGGCTTCATCTTTCACGTGCAGCTTGTCGCTAACGGTTTTGACGCCTTCCACCTTGCCGGCAACCGCAACTGCATGCTCCGCCTGCGCCTGGCTGCCGACAAACCCGCTCAGGATCACGGTGCCTTTTTCGGTTTTCACCGAAATGTCAGTGCTTTTGATGGTCTTATCGTCCACCAACGCACTTTTAACTTTAGCCGTTATCGCGCTGTCATCCATGTAACCGTCAACTTTTTTCATGGAGCTATCGATTTTGGCACCGGCACTGTCCGCGGCGTTAGACGCCTTGTTGAGCAGACTGTCTTCGGCTAGCGCAGTGCCGCTCACCAAAGCAGAACCCAAAACAACAGCCATCAGCGAGTGTGCAAATTTGGTCTTTTTCATCGATCTCTTCCTTTTGTTGGGGGCCCGCAGCGCCAGAGTGCCGGAACCCTTCAGCCACCTTCACGCGGCCTCTCGGTAAATACTTCATCATCGCTATACGATTAAGCGTTCACGATAGGAATATTGCAACAGCCGTGCCAACTCAGTAAACACCTTTAAAATCAAGCAAAAGAAGCGTTGAGCCGGATTTTTAATCAAAAAACTGTCGCCTATTGACGACAGACTAAGTGACACGAAACGGTAAAATAGTCATCTCATTGATATTTAAGGAAACAGACTGTCTCCTATCGGCAACACATCAGAATAACTCACCAAACAATCAGCGTATTGCAGTGATTTACTCTCAAGCAATGTGCGGACATCTCGTTAAAGATAGACCATGCGGCGGAAAACGCAGGCCAATCGCGTCTCGCCTTGGCGATGTCGATTCGCAGGATAAAATATGAGGAAGTTTTATTAATTAGCGGAGTGAGAATACGGGGAGCTGGCAGGGCGCACCGGGCGCCCTGCAGAGTTATCAGTGTTCGCGGGTTTTGCGGAAGGTCACGTCAGGATAGCGTTCCTGCGTCAGGTTGAGGTTCACCATGGTCGGCGCGATGTAGGACAGGTTGTCCCCACCGTCCAGCGCCAGGTTGATCTCGTTCTTGCGCTTGAACTCTTCGAACTTCTTCACGTCGTCGCACTCGACCCAGCGTGCCGTCGACACGTTGACCGACTCATACAGCGCTTCCACGTTGTACTCGCTCTTCAAACGCGCCACGACCACGTCGAACTGCAGCACGCCGACCGCACCGACGATCAGATCGTTGTTGGCGATCGGGCGGAACACCTGCACCGCGCCCTCTTCGGACAGCTGCACCAACCCCTTCAACAGCTGTTTCTGCTTCAGCGGATCGCGCAGGCGAATGCGGCGGAACAGTTCCGGCGCGAAGTTCGGGATGCCGGTGAACTTCATGTCTTCGCCCTGGGTGAAGGTATCGCCGATCTGAATGGTGCCGTGGTTGTGCAGACCGATGATGTCGCCCGGGTAGGCTTCTTCCACGTGCGAACGGTCACCGGCCATAAAGGTCAGCGCGTCGGAGATCACCACGTCTTTGCCGGTGCGCACCTGGCGCAGCTTCATGCCTTTCTCGTAACGGCCGGACACCACGCGCATAAAGGCCACGCGGTCGCGGTGCTTCGGATCCATGTTGGCCTGGATCTTGAACACGAAACCGGTGAATTTCTCTTCCGCCGCCGTTACTTCACGGGTGTCGGTTTTACGCGGCATCGGCGCCGGCGCCCAGGCCACCAGGCCGTCCAGCATATGATCCACGCCGAAGTTGCCGAGTGCGGTACCGAAGAACACCGGCGTCAGCTCGCCGCTCAGGAAGGCCTCCTGATCGAACTCGTGGGAAGCGCCCTGCACCAGTTCCAACTCATCGCGCAGCTGCGCCGCCAGATCTTCGCCCACGGCGATATCCAGTTCCGGGTTGTTCAGGCCTTTGACGATGCGCACTTCCTGAATGGTGTGGCCTTTACCGGTCTGGTACAGGTAGGTTTCATCCTTGTACAGGTGGTAAACGCCTTTGAACAGCTTGCCGCAGCCGATCGGCCAGGTGATAGGCGAACAGGCGATCTTCAGTTCGCGCTCGACTTCGTCCATCACCTCCATCGGATCGCGGATGTCGCGGTCCAGCTTGTTCATGAAGGTCAGGATCGGCGTGTCGCGCAGACGGGTAACTTCCATCAGCTTGCGGGTACGATCCTCAACGCCCTTGGCGGCGTCGATCACCATCAGACAGCAGTCGACGGCGGTCAGGGTGCGATACGTATCTTCGGAGAAGTCTTCGTGCCCCGGGGTATCCAGCAGGTTGACCAGGCTGTCGCGATACGGGAACTGCATCACCGAGGTGGTGATCGAGATCCCACGCTGCTTTTCCATTTCCATCCAGTCGGATTTGGCGTGCTGGCTGGAGCCGCGGCCTTTTACCGTACCGGCGGTCTGGATCGCCTGTCCGAACAGCAGCACTTTTTCGGTAATGGTGGTTTTACCGGCATCGGGGTGCGAGATGATGGCGAAAGTTCTTCTTTTGGAGACTTCGCGGGCAAATTCACTAGGAGACATGGTTTTCAGGTTCTACGGTTAGTCCGCCCTGCGACATCATCAGAACGCGCCGATCGCGGCGCCGGGCAAAGCGGTGAATAAAAGATAACAGCCGGGCATTTTCGCCGATTTGCCAACCGGTGACAATCAATGCTTTTTCCGGCCGGGCTGATTACCCCAGCGGCAGCGCCATCACGATCGCGTCTTCGCGGCCGTGGGCGCTCGGGTAATAATTGCGGCGCACGGTGACCTCGTTGAAACCGAGATCTTCATACAGCGCGATCGCCGCCTGGTTGGAAGCACGCACCTCCAGCCACAGCGTAACCACGCCGCGGCTCTCCAGCTGTTCGATCACCGCGTTGAGCAGCAGGCGGCCAAAGCCCCGGCGCTGATACTGCGGATGGATGGCGATGTTGAACAGCGTGGCTTCGTCCAGCACGATCTGCGTGATGGCGAACCCCGCCATCGCCCCGTCGGCGCTCAGCTTCAGGTTAAGGTAGCGATCGCCCTGATTGCTGGCGAAGGTGGTTTCCGTCCAGGGAAAAGCGTGGCTGGCTTGCTCAATGGTGAAGGCCGTGGCCAGGTCGGCCGCCGTCAGGGTAGAAATCGTGTTCATGATGACAAATCTGCTGCCAGAGGGCGCGTTTGGCCCCCGCGTCTTGGGAAAGCTCGGCCAGCGCCGGGCTGTGTAGCTGCGCGCCGGCGACCGCGAGCGGTTCCGCCACGCCCAGCCGCCAACTGTTGCATGCGGTCTCTTCAGGCAGCATCGCCACCTGTTCCGGCGTCAGGCTGTAGGTTTGCGCCGGCGTCAGCCCCAGGCTGCGCAGCACGTCGCAAAACAGCGGATCGTCGGGCGCCGGCAGCGTCTGCGCCACCACCAGCAGGCGCGTCTCGGGCGGCAGACTGACCGCCACTTCGCCCTGCAACACGCCCGGGCGGCGCAATGTCCACTGCGTAATACCCAGTTGTTGTAACAGCCAGTCGCGTTTTGATGCCATGCCGATTCCTACCCGTTGTGGTGCGCCATGCCTGCCATGCGCCGCGCTATGCTAACAAACCCGCGCAGCCCGCGCCAACAAACCCGTCGAACATATCGCCACAAAGCTCTATAATCCCCGGTCTCATTTCCAGGAGCCAATATCTGATGTCTGCATTAACCCCCGCCAGTGAAGTCATGCTGCGCCACAGTGATGAATTTATCGAACGCCGCGTGCTGTTTGCCGGCGACCTGCAGGACAGCCTGCCGGCCCAATTCGAGGCCGCGGACGTGCGCGTCCACACTCAGCAATACCATCACTGGCAGTTACTGAACCGGACGATGGGCGATAACGTGCAGTTCGGTTTGACCGTCGATCCCGCTTTCGTCGCCGACTGCGACACGCTGGTTTACTACTGGCCGAAGAGCAAGCAGGAAGCGCAATTCCAGCTGTGCAACCTCCTGGCGCTGCTGCCGGTGGGCGCGGACGTGTTCGTGGTCGGTGAAAACCGCAGCGGCGTGCGCAGCGCCGAGCCAACGCTGGAAGGCCACGTCACGCTGGTGAAAATCGACAGTGCGCGCCGCTGCGGCCTGTATCATGGCCGCCTGGACGCGCAGACCGAGTTCGACCTGAACGACTGGTGGGACAGCTATCAGCTGCACGATCTGGAAGTGAAAACGCTGCCGGGCGTGTTCAGCCGCGACGGTCTGGACGTCGGCAGCTCGCTGCTGCTGTCGACGCTGGAAAAACACATGAAAGGCAAGGTGCTGGACATCGGCTGCGGCGCCGGCGTCATGGCCTCGGTAATGTCCAAGCTGTCGCCGAAGGTGAAACTGACCCTCAGCGACGTCAACGCCGCTGCGGTGGAATCCAGCCGCGCAACGCTGGCCGCCAACGGCATCGAAGGCGAAGTGATCGTCAGCAACGTTTACTCCGACATCACCGGCCGTTTCGACATGATCATCTCCAACCCGCCGTTCCACGACGGGCTGCAGACCAGCCTGACCGCTGCTGAAACCCTGATCCGCGGCGCGGTGAAGCACCTGCCGATCGGCGGCAGGCTGCGCATCGTCGCCAACGCCTTCCTGCCGTACCCGGACATTCTGGACGCCACCTTCGGCAGCCACGAAGTGCTGGCGCAGAACGGCCGCTTCAAGGTGTATCAGGCCACCGTCGGCCGCCCGCCGCGCGCGCCGAAGAAGAAATAATTCGCCGTTGGCGGAAAACGACAGAGCGCGGCCTGAGGCCGCGCTTTTTTTTAGCCGTTGATATAGGTCATCGACTCGGCGCCGTAGCGTTCGCCGGCCGCCGCACTCAGTGGGAACACCGCGTCGATCGCCGCCAGCTCAGCCGCGCTCAGCGTTATCTCCGCCGCCGCGACGTTCTCTTCCAGGTAGCGACAGCGTTTGGTGCCGGGGATCGGCACGATGTGCTCGCCCTGCGCCAACACCCAGGCCAGCGCCAGCTGCGAAGGTTTGACGCCCTTCTGCGCCGCCAGCTCGCCCACCTTCTCCACCAGCGCCAGGTTGCGGGCGAAGTTTTCCCCCTGGAAACGCGGGTTGCCTCGGCGGAAATCGTCCTCGGCCAGATCCTCCGGCCGCTGGATAGCGCCGGTGAGGAAACCGCGCCCTAACGGGCTGTAAGGCACAAAGCCGATCCCCAGTCGCTCACAGGCCGCCAGCACGCCCTGCTCGGCGTCGCGCGTCCACAGTGAATACTCGGTCTGCAGCGCCGTGATCGGATGCACCTTGTGCGCCCGCTCCAGCGTGGCGACCGACGCCTCGCTCAGGCCGATGTGGCGGATCTTGCCTTCGCGGATCAGATCCGCCATCGTGCCCACGACGTCTTCGATCGGCACCTGCGGATCGACCCGGTGCTGATAATAAAGATCGATCTCCTCCACGCCCAAGCGCCGCAGGCTGCCCTCGACGGAGCGCCGGATATACTCGGGGCGGCTGCTGACGCCGCGCGCCGAAGGATCCGCCGGATCGCGCAGGATGCCGAACTTGGTGGCCAGGAACACCTGTTGCCGTTTGCCTTTGATCGCTTCCCCCACCAGCGCTTCGTTGGTGTGCGGGCCATACATGTCGGCGGTGTCGAGCAGCGTGACGCCCAGCTCCAGCGCCCGGTGCAGCGTGGCGATGGCTTCTTGCCGATCGGCGCCGGTGGAGTAGAAGTCGCTCATACCCATGCATCCCAGCCCCAGGGCGGAGACGACGGGACCGTGGGAACCCAGTTTACGTTGTTGCATTGTGCTGCCCTCATGCGGTGAATGGATAACGCAGCAAAGTCTGGTTGTTTACACTACAAAGATAAATAATGCAGATTGCACATCACTGTTCAAAAATCACCAACAATCCGGAGTGGACATGGATCAGGTTCAAGCCATGCGCATTTTTACCCGCATCGTCGAACTGGGCAGCTTCAGCCGGGCGGCCGAACGCCTGCAGCTGCCGCGCGCCACGGTCAGCAACGCGTTAAAACGGCTGGAGCAGCGGCTGGGCGTTCGCCTGCTGATCCGCACCACCCGCCAGGTACAGGTGACCAGCGAAGGCAGCCTCTACTATCAACGCTGCGTGCAGTTGTTGGGGGCACTGGAGGAGGCGGACACGCTGTTCAGTCACCATAAGCTGCAGCCGTCCGGCAAGGTGCGCATCGATATGCCCCATTCGCTGGCGCGCCAGATCGTCATTCCGGCGTTGGACGACTTTTACCAGCGTTATCCCGACATCACCCTGGCGCTGGGTGCCAACGACACCCACGTCGATCTGTTGCGCGAAGGCGTTGACTGCGTGCTGCGCGCCTGGGAAACCGAAGACGACAGCCTGGTGGCGCGGCGCATCGCCCAGTTGCCACAGATCACCTGCGCTTCCCCCGCTTACCTGCAGGCCTGCGGCACGCCACTCGACATCGATAGCCTGGCGCCGCACCGCGCGGTGGGGTATTTTTCGCTGGCCAGCAACCGCGATTACCCCCTGGAGTTCTGCCGCGGCGGCAAGCTGGAACTACGCGAACTCCCCGCCCGGCTGAGCGTCAGCGGCGCCGACGCCTATATCGCCGGCGCGCGAGCCGGCATGGGATTGATACAGGCGGCGCGCTATTCGCTTGCCCCCTGGCTGGAACAGGGCGAACTGGTGGAAGTATTGACGGACACGCCGCCCCCGCCGATGCCGATTTACATCATGTATCCGCCTGGCCGTTTCCTGGCGCCACGGGTCAGGGTGTTGATTGATTGGCTGATTTGGCTGTTTGACCAGCAGAAAAGCGGCGATATGGCTGTTTTTCCAGCAAACACCCGCAAAGCGGGGAAATAACTGTTGACGTGCCCGCCAAAATCTCTAGAATTCGCCTCCGTGGTAACGTTACTCCGGTAATGTTTCTGGTACGCGAAGGTGGCGGAATTGGTAGACGCGCTAGCTTCAGGTGTTAGTGTCCTTACGGACGTGAGGGTTCAAGTCCCTCTCTTCGCACCAAATAACCACATGATTTATATTGCACTCAGCATCGATGCGAAGGTGGCGGAATTGGTAGACGCGCTAGCTTCAGGTGTTAGTGTTCTTACGGACGTGAGGGTTCAAGTCCCTCTCTTCGCACCACGCTGGCGACGTAATATAAATCAAAGCAACAACATCGACTGTGCGAAGGTGGCGGAATTGGTAGACGCGCTAGCTTCAGGTGTTAGTGTCCTTACGGACGTGAGGGTTCAAGTCCCTCTCTTCGCACCAATTGATGATCTCTCCGGTAGTCTCCCCGAAAAAATCCCAACGCATTGATGAATCACACGCTAAAGCGTGGTTTTGCCGTTTCGGGCGTTTCACCCGAAGCTGAAGTTGAGGCTGACCGCCGCCAGGCCGCCCGCCAGCGCCATACAGGAAGGCAGCAGCAGATAGTGGCGCAGCCGGCTGTTGAACAGCATCACCAGCGTGGCCAACATCGCTATCACGATCAGGGTGCGCAACTGCAGCATATCCAGGTTGATCAGGGCCAACAGCGGCATCAACGCACAAGGCAGCAAAACGCCCCAGGCGCTGGCCAGGCGATCGCCGAGGCACCAACTGACGCCCCACAGCCCGCACGCGGCAATCATGGCAGTGAGCATGACAACCCTCCTCAAGTGATAATGATAACCAATATCATATAACACTTTTTTGGCCGCCGCATCATTTTCACTGCGCTGACCAAACTCAGATGACACCAGCAGGAAAAAATGATAATTTGACATAAGAAAATTCCTAGTCCTGTTTGCATGATAATAATCACAATCCTCAACCATGCAATTCAAGTGGATATTCGCGCCAAGGGAATGCTTCTCAACCTTAATTATTCGACAGAACGACTTTGCAAAGAGTGACCTCCGTATGAACGCCCGTTCTTATCAGGAATTACTGAACAGCAAGCAGCGCCTGGCATTATTTCTTTTTCTGATAATGAATGCCGCCTCTTCCGTATTTACATTATTGTTCCCTTTTAGGGATACGCCCGCATTTACCCTACCTTTATTATGTATACCGCTATTTTGTCTGGTAGCAGCGCTATTTTCTCTGCAAACGCCACGTAAATATTTGTGCAAACTCAACCTGTTCTCCAGCGTGCTTGGCCTGCTGTGGGCCGCACATATTTACGTTAAAAGTCAATATTGCTTGCCGAATAACCAAGATTTTTTATTAATTAGTTTGTTCAGCATCTTTTTTATCAGCGCTATTTCTCTGACGGATAACTTTACCGCCTTTTGTTTACACGCCGTGCCTTCCGCAATGGTGATCCTGGCTTTAGACGGCATGCATAATACCCTGCGGATATTATTCACCACGCTATTACCTATTATCGCTTTCTCCATTCATCACCTGATGTTGAAACGCAGTGAAATCTTTACCCACGCGCTGGTGGCCAACCTGTATAACGAGCGGGACAAATTCAATAATTTGAGCATGCTCGATCCCCTGACCGGCCTTTATAACCGGCGTGGCCTGGAAAATAAGATCACTATGCTGCTGGAACCGCAAACCGGCCGCCACTACGTGCTACTGCTGGATATCGACCACTTCAAGGTCTACAACGACAGCTACGGCCACGCCATGGGCGACCGGGCTCTGGTGCAGGTAGCGGTCGCCATTCGCGATGCGGTGCGTTCGCGCGACATCGTGGTGCGTTACGGCGGGGAAGAGTTTTTGGTGCTGCTGACCAACGTGCACGAAGGCTACGCGGCGCAACTGGCCGAACGGGTGCGCCAGCGGGTGGCGGAGCTGAACATCCCGCACGGCGCCAGTCCGCAGCACAGCGGCACGCTGACGCTCAGCGCCGGCATCTCCGCGCTGGAAAAACTGGACATCGAATCGGCGATAGGCGCAGCCGACGCCGCGCTCTATCTGGCGAAGCACAGCGGCCGCAACAATATTCAGCTGGCGCAAAACGTCGAGCCCGCCGCCGTTCACCCTTAAGCCGCCGCCGTAACGGCGCGGCGGCTGACATCAACACTTATACGGCTATACGGCGGTGGAACGCAGCCCGTTCAGCAACAGGTTCAAACTGACCAAGGCTTGTTCCAGTCCCACGTCTTTTTCCGGATGATGGGCGACCCACAGCGCGGCATCCATCAGGCCGCCGTTGATTAAATGCGCCAGCGATTCCGGCTCGGCGACGGCGATGCGCCGCTGCGCCATCAAGGCCTGCAATGCGCCCGTCATCCAGCTGATGCACGCCAGCTTGCTGGCCCGCAGATATTCAGCTCCCAGCACCGAAGGTGAATCACGCAACAGAATGCGTTGCGCTTGCGGCTCCGTCATCATGATCAGATAACCGCGGCAACGCGCCGCAAAAGCCTCCCAGTCATCCGCAGTACTCGCGGTTATGTCAGCCAGATGCGCATCCATCTCCGCGTCTATCGCCTGCACCACCGCCAGGAACAGCCCCTTTTTATCGCCAAAATGGTGATAGAGCGCGCCGCGCGTCAGGCCGGCCTGGGCGGTGAGATCATCCATCACCGTCTCGGCATACCCCACGCTGCCAAACTGCCGGCGGGCCGCCGCCACCAGCTTTTGTCGGGTTTCTTCAATCATTTCGGTGCGCGCTTTACGTGCCATGGGTCCACTCCGCCTCGTTATTGATGATGTTATAATTGACATACGTCATGTATGTCAATTAACGTAACATACGTGGCGTATGTCAATGATGGACATTGAGCGAATACCGAGCCGCCAACATTCCGGAGCCCTTTCCATGGCAAATCCTTATTTCAAACTGTTCAACGCCCCGGGCAGCAAGGCGTTTTCCTCTGCCGGGCTAATCGCGCGCCTGCCGGTCTCGATGACCGGTATCGGCATCATCACCATGCTCTCGCAGGTACGCGGTTCCTATTGGTTGGCGGGTGCGGTGGCGGCGACGTTCGCCTTTTCCATGGCGCTGCTTGCGCCGCAAATCGCGCGCGCGGCGGATCGTCACGGCCAAAGCCGCGTGTTGCCGTATGCCACCGGGATCAGCGCGATCGCCCTGCTGCTGCTGTTGTTCTGCACCCACTATCGGGCACCGGACTGGACTCTGTTTGTCTTCGCCGCGCTCGCGGGCGGCATGCCCAGCATCTCCGCGATGGTCAGGGCCCGCTGGAGCGAAATTTATCGCGGCACGCCACAGCTGCACACGGCATTTTCATTCGAGTCCGTATTGGACGAGGTGGCCTTTATCGTCGGCCCACCGATCGCCGTGGGGCTTAGCGTTTCACTCTTCCCAGAGGCCGGCCCTCTGGTGGCCGCGCTGCTTCTGGTGGCGGGCGTTGCGGCATTCGCCGCGCAAAAAAGCACCCAGCCCCCGGTTTACGCCCACAATAACCAGCGGCAGCGCGCCATCCTGACCATGCCGTCGATGCAGATCCTGGTGCTGGCGCTGATCGCCCTCGGCACCATCGTCGGCACCGTGGACGTCATCAGCGTGGCCTTCGCCGAGCAGCAAGGGCAGCCGGCCGCCGCCAGCCTCGTACTGTCGGTTTACGCGTTCGGCTCCTGCCTGGCCGGGCTGATTTTCGGCGCAATGAAGATCCCCGTACCCTTGCCTCGTCTGTTCTTATACGCGGCGTTCGCCACCGCTTTCACCACCTTGCCGCTGCTGTGGGTGCACAATGTCTTAACGCTGGCGGCGGCGATGTTTGTCGCCGGATTGTTTTTTGCGCCAACCATGATCGTTGCCATGGGGCTGGTTGAAAACATCGTGCCGCCCTCCCGGCTGACGGAAGGATTGACCTGGATGGTCACCGGCCTGGGGATAGGCGTGGCACTCGGCGCCGCATTGGCGGGCCTGGCGATCGACGCTGCGGGGATAACGGCCGGCTTTGGCGTCACGCTCACGGCCGGCCTGGTCGTACTGCTGGTGGCGGCCGGCGGCTACCGCTTAATGCAGCGAACGCTGGCCTTGAAAGCGGCGTGAATCGCCCGCGCTAAGCGGTTTCCCAAATCGCCTTGCCCTGCCAGCGCCGTTCGATCGCCGTCAGAAACAGTTTCACCTTGGGGGAGAGATGGCGCCGGCTGGGATAGACGGCGCAGATCGGCGGCCCCGGGCGACAATAGCGCTCCAGCACCGGCACCAGCGTGCCGGCCGCAATCTGCTCGCCGACCAGAAACGCCCCCACCTGGCACAGACCCGCCCCGGCAACGGCGGCATCCCGCAAGGCCTCGACGTTGTTGAAGCGCATCCGGCCGCGCACCGGCTGTTCGTGCAGTTGGCCGTTAACTCGATAGCGCCAGGGCGCCGGCAATCCCTGGTGGCTGAAGACCAGCGTCTCGTGATCGCCCAACGCCTCCGGCGTTGCAGGCGTGCCGTAGCGCGCCAGATAGTCCGGCGCCGCGCAAGTGATTAGGCGATGCGGCGCGAGCACTCGCCGCACCAGCCGGCTGTCGTCGCTGCCGCCGACCCGGATAGCTACGTCGATGCCGTCGCGCACCAGATCGCTGTAATCGTCGGAGAAGCTGACGTCGGCGTCCACCTCCGGCCACTGTGCCAAAAACTCCCGTAAAATCGGCAGGATATGCAACCGCCCCAGCGAGACCGGCAGATCCAACCGCAGCCGCCCGCGCGGGGTTTGCCGCCGGGTATTGAGCGCCGTTTCCGCCTCTTCGGCCTGCGACAGGATGCGCTGCGCATACTCGTAAAACACCGCGCCGTCTTCGGTCAGGCTGACGCTGCGCGTGGTGCGCTGCAGCAGCCGGGTCGCCAATCGCGCCTCCAATCGGTTCACGCATTTGCCCGCCGCCGATCGGGAGATGCCCAGCCTCTCGGCCGCCAGCGTGAAGCTGCAGGCGTCGGCGACGCGGATGAACACCAGCAGGTCAGTCAGGTTATCCAACGGCATAGACGGTAAATTAGCCACGATTTGTCCCCAATGTTGCGCAATCAGGCCAGTTTATCAGCCATTTTGGCGCGGATACACTGAGGTTATTCATCTGTTGGGAGGGTCCTTATGAATGCCTTACACGCCGACGGCGGCGCAAAACCCTGGCTGGCGACCTTCGCGGTCAGCCTGTCCACCTTTACCGTCGTCACCGCAGAAATGCTGCCCGTCGGGCTGCTGACTCCGATCGTCAGCACCTTGAACGCATCGATAGGCCGTGCCGGGCTGCTGATTTCCCTGCCGGCCCTGTTCGCCGCGCTGTTCGCCCCGCTGGTGGTGCTGGGCGCCCGGCGCACGGATCGCCGCAGCCTGTTGGTGGGCTTTCTGCTGCTGCTGATCGTCGCTAACCTGCTGGCCGCCGCTGCCACCTCCCTGGCCCTGCTGTTCGCCGCGCGCATCCTGCTGGGCTTTTGCATCGGCGGTATCTGGGCCATCGCCGGCGGGTTGGCGGAACGCCTGGTGCCGCCGGCCTCCGTCGGATTGGCGCTGTCCGTCATCTTCGGTGGCGTAGCGGCGGCCTCGGTGTTCGGCGTGCCACTCGGGGTATTCCTCGGCGAAGCGCTGGGTTGGCGCATGGCGTTTCTGGCCGTCGCCGTCCTGGCGGCGCTGGCCCTGCTGTTGCTGCTGTGCGTGCTGCCGTCGCTGCCGGTCACGCAGGCGATAAGCTGGCGGTCGTTCACCGCGCAGCGCGCGAATCGCCGACTGCTCCTTGGGCTGCTGCTGACGTTTCTGCTGGTCGCCGGCCACTTTATGGCTTACACCTTTGTTCGCCCGCTGTTGCAGACGGTCGCCGGCATCGAGGGCCGCTGGGTGGGGCCGCTGCTGTTCGCCTACGGCGTCGCCGGTATCGCCGGGAATTTCATCGCCGGCCAGGCCGCCGCCAAACGGCTGCGCCGCACTCTGGCGCTGATCGCCCTCGGGCTGGCGCTCGCCGTCCTGCTGCTGCCGCTGCTGGGCCACGCGCCGCTGAGCGGCAGTGCCTTCCTCCTGCTGTGGGGCATCGCCTACGGCGGCGTTTCCGTTTCACTGATGGCATGGATGCTCAAGGCGGCCCCCGACGCGGTAGAGGTCGCCTCTTCTCTGTATATCGCGCTGTTTAATCTGGCGATTTCCTGCGGTTCGCTGGCGGGTGGGCTGGTGGTGGACACCGGAGGCCTGACGATAAACGGCGTGCTGTCCGGCATGGTGCTGCTATTGGCGTTGGCGATCCTGATACGAACCCGCCCGCAGGCGCTGGCAACGGCGGCGAAGGCCGATTCGCCGCCGGGTTGAATCAGGCGCGGCGCTGCCGCAGGCCGTAAACTAGCACCACCGCGAAGCACAGCAGCGGCAGCAGATAAGAGAGCGCGGTGCTGTAACGATCGGCCAGCGCCCCCATAAAGTACGGCATGATGGCGCCGCCGACGATCGCCATGATCATAAAGGAGCTGGCGCGCTTGGTGTGTTTACCCAAATTTTTCACCCCCAGGGCGAAAATGGTCGGGAACATGATCGACATAAAGAAGAACACCGCGATCAGCGCCACTACCGATACGCCGTCGACGCTCAGCATCACCACGCCGCACAGCGCGATGTTGATCAGCGCATAGGCCGCCAGCAGCGTCGCCGGTTTGACTCGCCCCATCAGCCAGGTGCTGAAGAAGCGTCCGACCATAAAGCAGATCATGGCGATCGACAGCAGGTAAGAGGCGCTCTGGTTAGACACCTCGCGCCAGTGCTCGGTGGCGTAGTTGATGAAGAACGCCCCGACGCCCACCTGCGCCGCCACGTAGAAGAACTGTGTGATAACCCCGCCGACGAAATGCGGATGCTGCCACAATCCTTGCGCTATCACGCCGTGCACCGGTTTTTCCTCTTCGCGGATCGCCGGCAGCCGTGTGCGGCTGAACAACAGCGCGATCAGCAGCACCAGCGCGGCGATCGCCACATAGGTCATCTTCACCGCGCTCTGATCGCCGCCGCCGGTGGACTGGCTGGCGGAGAAGAACAGCGTGCCGCCGATCAGCGGGCCGATAAACTGCCCGAGGCCGTTGAACGACTGGGCCAGGTTGAGCCGCCGTTCGGCGCCCTGCGCATCGCCCAGCACCGTGGCGTACGGGTTGGCCGCCGTTTCCAGGCAGCCCAGGCCGCTGGCGATAACGAACAGCGCGAACAGGAATACGCCGAAACTGTTGGCCGACGCCGCCGGCACGAACAGCAGCGCCCCCAGCGCATACAGGCACAGCCCGACCAGAATGCCCGCCTTATAGCCCTTGCGATCCATAAAGTACCCGGCGGGCAGCGCCACCAGGAAATAGGCGCCGAAATAGGCCGCCTGCAGCAGCCCCGACTGCGCCTTGGTGACGTGCAACGTCTCCTGAAAATGTTTGTTCAATACGTCCAGCAGGCCATAAGACAGCCCCCACATGAAGAACAGGCTGGTGACCAGGATAAAGGCCCAGCGCAGATTGGCGGTCACGGGGACGCCCGGCTGCGCGGAGGCCGCACTTTTTTCAGCAAGCATGGTGATACCCTCGTATCGTCTGGCGATGATGATGTTGGCGTTATTGCTGTTGCAGAGAGAAAATCCGCGCCATTTCCACCCATTTTTCGCCCTGCGGCGTCCAGGGGGTGGTGGCCTGGTAGTGCCACATCAGCGCTTCCCATCGCTGTACTTCGGGGTTGTTCAGGCTGGCGGCGTCAAAACGCGCGGCGTCGAAATCGGCGCTGACCTCCACGATCATGAACAGCCGGGTGCCCAACCGGTAAATCTCCATGTCCAGAATGCCGTGCTCGCGCAAATGCGCGGCGATGCCCGGCCAGATGCGCTGATGATGCTGCTGGTACTCCGCAATCAGCGCCGGTGAGTCAATCAGATCGAGCGCCTGGCAGAAACGGCGCCGCCCTGCCGCCGCGCCGCTCACGTCAGCGCCCGATCGAGATGCAGGTAGCCGCCGTCCACCGACAGCCACTGCCCGGTGGTGTGCGATGACCGCGACGACAGCAAAAACGCCACGGTATCGGCGATCTCCTGCGGCGTGGTCATGCGCTGCCCGAGCGGAATGCGCGCGGTGATTTTCTCCATCTGCCGCTGCGGTTCGGCGAAGGTGTTGAGCCAGCGCTGGTACTGCGGGGTGATCACCTCCGCCGGCACCACCGCGTTCACCCGCACCCCGTCATGGCGCAGCGACACCGCCCATTCGCGCGTCAGCGCCAGCACCGCGCCCTTGGCGGCGGTGTAGCCGCTGGTGCCCCCCTGCCCGCTGAGCGCGGTCTTGGAGGCGATGTTGACGATGGCGCCCCGGCTTTCCTGCAGCGCCGCCTGGCACAGGTGCGCCATCAGGTAGTAGTGCACCAAGTTCTTCTCCAGCGATCCGACGAACGCTTCACGCCCCGCCTCCAGCCCGACGCCGTCATTGACCCCGGCGTTGTTCACCAGTCCGTCGATGCGGCCGAAGGTCGCCAGCGTCTGGCTGACCGCCCGGCGGCAGGCCACCTCGTCGCACAATTCGGTGAGGATCACCTCGGTGCGCGGCTGCAGCCGCTGCAAATCGGCCAGCAGCGCCGCTTCCGGCGCGGCGTTGGTGACCAGCACCGGGATCGCCCCCTCCTCGGCCAGCACATGAGCAATCGCCGCGCCGATGCCGGCACCGCCGCCGGTGACCAACACCACCTTATCTTGCAGATACAGATCCATAACCAGACTCCGTTAAACCGTAAATTCGCCAGGCGGTGCCGCCCCAAATCGCCGCCTGCTCGGCGGCCCCCAGCGTCGACAGCGCCCGTTCGCACAGTTGCACCACCTGGCGGTAGTCGCCGGCCAGCAGGCACACCGGCCAGTCGGAGCCGAACATCAGCCGCTCCGGGCCGAACGCCTCCAGCGCGGCGTCGAAGAACGGCAGCAGTTCTTCCGCCCGCCACCGGCCGCCCGGCGCCTCGGTGATCAGCCCCGAGAGCTTGCAAGCCACGTGCGGCAGCGCCGCCAGCGGCCGGATTTGCTGCGCCCAGTGCCGCACGCCGCGCGCGATGTCCGGCTTACCGAGGTGATCCAGCACCAGCCAGTGTTCGTCATGGCGGGCGGCGAACGCCGCCGCGGCCGCCAGATGCCGATGCGTCACCAGGATCTCGTACACATACCCGGCGCGCTGCAGCGTTTGCATGCCGCGTTCCACCTCCGGCCGCGCCAACCAGGCCGCCGGATCCGCTTCGTCCTGCACCTGATGGCGCACCCCGCGCAGCGCGCTGTAAGGCCGTAAGGCCTCCAGACGCTGCGCCAGCTGCGGCGCGGCGATGTCCAGCCAGCCCACTACGCCGCATACGCCCTCGCTCTGTTCAGCCAGCGCCAGCAGGGCCAGCGTCTCGTCCTCGCTGGGGCGCGCCTGCACCGCCAGCGCGCCGTCGAAACCGTGTTCCTGCAACAGCGGCCGCAGCCGGGGCGGATCGAAATCCTGCCGCAGCACGCACATCCGCTCGTCGATCCACGGGTAGTGCCGTGGGTGATAGCGCCAGTAGTGCTGATGCGCGTCGATGCGCGGCATGCGATCCTCCCGCCTCACCCGCGGAACCGATACTGCTCGATCGACGACGGATGCATCTCGATCGAATAGCCGGGACGGCTCGGCGGCATGTAGGCCGCGCCGTTGATCACGCAGGGATCGACAAAGTGTTCATGCAAATGATCGACGTACTCGATCACCCGGCCTTCGTGGGTGCCGGCGATGCACAGGTAGTCGATCATCGACAGGTGCTGCACGTACTCGCACAGTCCGACGCCGCCAGCGTGCGGGCAGACCGGCAGCTGGTATTTGGCCGCCATCAGCATCACCGCCAGCACTTCGTTGACGCCGCCGAGACGGCAGGCGTCGATCTGCACCACGTCTACCGCGCCGCGCATGATGAACTGCTTGAACATGATGCGGTTCTGACACATCTCACCGGTGGCCACCTTGACCGGCGCCACCCCTTCGCGGATGCGGCGATGCCCTTCCACGTCGTCCGGGCTGGTCGGCTCTTCGATAAACCAGGGTTTGGCGAACGCCAGATGCTTCACCCACGGAATGGCTTCGTCCACTTCCCACACCTGGTTGGCGTCGATCATCAGCCGGCGATCTGGGCCGATCACCTCGCGGGCGATGCGCACCCGGCGGATGTCGTCTTCCAGATCGCGCCCGACCTTCAGCTTCAGGTAGGAGAAACCGGCGTCGACCGCTTCCTGGCACAGGCGGCGCAGCTTGTCGTCCGGGTAGCCCAGCCAGCCGGCGGAGGTGGTGTAACAGGGATACCCCTCCTGCAGCAGCCGCTCCAGGCGCCGTTCTTTGCCCTCGGCCCGCTGTTTCAGCAGCGCCAGCGCTTCCTGCGGCGTGATGCAGTCGGTGATGTAACGGAAGTCGATGCAGCGTACCAGCTCCTCCGGCGTCATCTCTGCCACCAGCCGCCACACCGGTTTGCCGACCGATTTGGCCCACAGATCCCACACCGCGTTGACCACCGCGCCGGTCGCCAGGTGAATGGCACCTTTGTCCGGCCCGATCCAGCGCAGCTGGCTGTCGCTGGTGAAGCGCCGCCAGAAGGCGCCCATATCGGCGGCGATCGTCTCCAGCCGCTCACCGACGATCTGATGCTCCAGCGCGCGGATCGCCGCGCAGCAGATCTCGTTGCCGCGGCCGATGGTGAACGTCAGTCCGTGGCCGCTGAGATCCGCGCGATCGGTCTCCAGGATCACGTAGGCGGCGGAATAGTCGGGATCCGGATTCATGGCGTCGGATCCGTCCAGCCCCAGCGACGTGGGGAAACGAATGTCTTCAACCCGCAGTGCGGTAATGGTGGTCATGGCGGCGCTCCCGGTTAAGCCTGTACGGTTTGCTGGCGCTGTTCGCCCAGCCCTTCAATGCCCAGACGCATCGTCTGGCCCGCCCGCAGGTAGATGGGCTGCGGTTTCTGCCCCATGCCGACGCCCGGCGGCGTGCCGGTGGAGATCACGTCGCCCGGCTGCAGGCTCATGAAGCGGCTGAGGTAGCTGACGATCTGCGGAATGCGGAAGATCATGGTGCTGGTGTTGCCGTCCTGATAGCGCTTGCCGTCCACCTCCAGCCACAGGTTCAGGCTGTGCGGATCGGCGATTTCGTCGGCGGTCACCAGCCAGGGGCCGATCGGCCCAAAGGTGTCGCAGCCTTTGCCCTTGTCCCAGGTGCCGCCGCGCTCAATTTGATATTCGCGTTCTGAGACGTCGTTGATCACGCAATAACCGGCGACGTGGCGCATCGCATCCGCTTCACTGATGTAGCGCCCGCCCAGGCCGATCACCACGCCCAGCTCCACTTCCCAGTCGGTTTTCTGCGATCCGCGCGGGATCTCCACCCGGTCGTAGGGGCCGACCACCGCGCTGGTCCATTTGTTGAACACCACCGGTTCCTCAGGAATGGCCGCACCGGTCTCCGCCGCGTGATCGGCGTAATTCAGGCCGATGCAGATGAACTTGCCGATGCCGCCGACGCAGGCGCCGAGACGCGGCTGCCCCTCGACCAGCGGCAATGCGGCGCTGTCCAGCGCGCGCAGTTTGGCGAGCGACGCCGGCGATAACGCGGCGCCGCCCACGTCGGCGATATGCTGCGACAGATCGCGCAGGCGGCCCTGCTCATCCAACATGCCGGGGCGCTCTTGCCCGGGTTCCCCATAACGTAAAAGTTTCATGCGTTCCTCTCTCAAAAATGGCGGCTCAGTTGCTCCAGCCACCGTCGATGATCTGCACCGTGCCGGTGGTGTACGAGCTGGCGTCGGAGGCCAGATACTGCGCCAATTGGGCGATTTCCTCGGTGGTGCCGATGCGCCCGATCGGCTGACGGGCGACGAACGCCTGATACACCTCTTGCTCGCTGCGCCCCTGTTCGCGCGCCTGCTCGGCGATGCGCTGGCGCAGCGACGGCGATTCCACCGTGCCGGGGCAAATGGCGTTGCAGCGGATGCCCTGGGTGACGTAATCCGCCGCCACCGAGCGCGTTAGGCCGATCACCGCCGCCTTGCTGGCGCTGTAGGCGAAGCGGTTCGGCACCCCTTTCACGCTCGAGGCCACCGAAGACATGTTGATGATCGAGCCTTTGCCGCGCGCCAACATGCCCGGCAGGAAGGCGCGGATCATGCGGAACATCGCGGTGACGTTGAGATCGAGCGCGAACGCCCACTGATCTTCGCTGCAGTCGAGGATCGATCCGCTGTGCACCACGCCAGCGCAGTTGAACAGCACGTCGATCGGGCCGATCGCTTCCGCCGCCGCCGCGATGGCGGCCGGATCGGTGACGTTCAGCGTCAGCGCGCGGATCCCGGCGGAGCCCTGCAGGCGCTCGAGGTTGATGTCGCTGGCGATCACTTCAGCGCCGGCGGCGGCGAACAGCCTGGCGGTGGTGAATCCGATCCCTTGCCCGGCGGCGGTGATCAGTACGCGTTTCCCGGTTAAATCCATCTTGACTCCTCGGCCTAAAGGTCTAATGGTCAGGCCACTAAAGGCGGTTAAAGGTCAGGCCTCTAACATGACAAAAGACGCTTTACGCGTTATCGTTGGGGGAAGAAGTTAATAAAAACAGCCTTGAAACCGCATTTCAATTAACCATTTTTTTACACTTGAATAACGATTACTCAAGCGCCTTATCGCATAATTGTGCGCCAAATCACTGAACGCCGAATCGTCAAAGGTCAAAAATGCCGATTACCCGACTGGAAAACCCAAGAATTTACAGACAGATAGCTGACCAACTCAAACGTCTGATCGAAAATAACGAATTTCCGCCGGGCAGCCGTCTGCCCTCGGAGCGCGATCTCGCCCAGCAATTGCAGGTCAGCCGCGCGTCAGTGCGCGAGGCGCTGATCGCGCTGGAAGTGATCGGCCTGGTAGACGTCAAGGTCGGCAACGGGGTGATCGTGCGCTCGCCAACGCCGCTGGCGCCGTCGCAGGAGCCGGTGATGGCCCAAGCCGGCCGCAACCAGTGGGCGGAGATCGACGACGAACTGAACATCGAGCTGGATTTCAACGCCGAGTTGCCGCCGTTTTCTCTGCTGCAAACCCGCCTGCTGATCGAACCGGAGACCGCCGCGCTGGCCGCGCGCCACGCCACCGACGAAGAGCTGGCGGGTATCCGCGCCGCCTATGAACAGAACTGCCGCGATAACCGCGCCGGTTCCGCCACCCACCCCGGCGATCGGCTGTTCCACATCCGCATCGCCCAGGCCAGCGGCAACCCGGCCTATGCGTTCATCATCGGCCACCTGCTCGGCCACCGTTACGGCAGCATGTTCCGCGTGCTGCAGCGCCACTATACGCCGGACGACATGCCGCACCGCTCCGAGCTGGAACACCGGGCGATCCTGGCGGCGATCGAAGCGCGCGACGTGCGCGGCGCCCGCAAGGCGATGAAGGCGCACCTGGACGAAGTGATCGCCATTTTCGCCCGCGCGCAGTAGGCCGCCGGCGGTGAAAAAATTTTATCGCCACCGCTCTTTTTTCTACATGCAGCCGGGGCCTGGGGGCATTACACTGGGCGACGAATAAGCCCTTTCCCCGCTGCATTGTTAAATGGATAACGACCGTTGAAGAACTCTGTCTCCGCTTTATTGCTGGCGCTGGGCCTGTGCGCCGCGCCGCTGGCCGTGCAGGCCGCGCCCCCGCAGCTGGCTTCGCAAATCGTCGACCAGTATGCCGAACATATTTTCTACAACAGCGGCGCCACCGGCATGGCGCTGGTGGTGATCGACGGCAATCAGGTGGTTAACCGCAGCTTCGGCGACACCAAGCCCGGCAACAACCTGCGCCCGCGCCCGGATTCGCTGATCCGCATCGCGTCGATCACCAAGCTGATGACCAGTGAAGTGATGGTGAAAATGGCGGCGGCAGGCCAGGTCAAGCTGACCGACCCGCTGCGCAAGTACGCTCCCAAGGGCGCCTATGTGCCGTCTTACAACGCCGGCCAGCCGATCACCTTATTGAACCTGGCCACTCACACCAGCGCGCTGCCGCGCGAGCAGCCGGGCAAGAAGCCGCCGAAAACGCCGGTGTTCACCTGGCCGACCAAGGCCCAGCGCTGGCAGTGGCTGGCGCATGCCAACATCACGACGCCGCCGGGCGTGCACGCCGCGTATTCCAACCTGGCGTACGATCTGCTGGCCGATGCGCTGTCGCGCGCCGCAGGCAAGCCTTATAACGCGCTGCTGAAAGAGAAAATCACCGCGCCGCTCGGCATGGTCGACACCACGTTGACGCCGAGCCCCGAACAGTGCTCGCGCCTGATGGTGGCGGCGGCCGGCCCGAGCGCCTGTCGCGACACCACCGCCGCGGCCGGCAGCGGCGGCGTCTACTCCACCCCGCGCGACATGCAGCGCTGGATGCAGCAGTTCCTCTCCTCCAGCGCCAGCGGCCCGCGCAAAGCCACCGCCGCCAGCGAGCAAACCATGTACTTCCAGCGCCACGATCTGGTGTCGCTGAAGGGTATGGACGTGCCGGGACAAGCGGATGCATTGGGATTGGGCTGGGTGTATATGGCGCCGAAGGACGGGCTGCCGGGCATCATTCAGAAGACCGGCGGCGGCGGCGGATTCATTACCTACATGGCGATGATCCCGGCGAAAAACGTCGGGGTGTTCGTGGTGGTGACCCGTTCGGAGCTGAGCAAGTTCACCAACATGAGCGATCCGGTCAACCGCCTGGTGAGCGATCTGGCGGCCAACAAGAGTTGAGATGAGGGGCGCAGCCAACTGCGCCCCCACGCCTCAGGCCGGCACCGCCATCTGGTGGATCACCGAATGGAAGTTGCGCTTGAAGTAGATCAGGCCGTTGCCGGCTTCGCTCAGCGCGATCTGCTTGATCTGCACCAGGTACATCTGGTGAGTGCCGATGCTCTGGATCTGCTCGATCTCCCCTTCCAGGCTGGCCAGGGTATTGCGCAATACAGGCTGCCCCAACGCGCCAAGCTGCCACTCTTCCAGCCTGAAACGATCTTCCATGCTGACGCCGGTCATGCCGGCGAAGTGGCGCGCCATCAGTTCCTGTTCGTGGTTGAGCACGTTGACGCACAGCCTGCGATTTTCCTGAAATACCGGGTTCATCGCGCTGTTGCGGTTGATGCACACCAGCAGCGTCGGCGGCGTATCGGTTACCGAGCACACCGCCGTGGCGGTGATGCCGCAGCGCCCCGCCGGGCCGTCGGTGGTGACGATATTCACCGCCGCCGACAGGCTGGCCATCGCGTCGCGAAAGCGCAACCGCTGTTCATTTTCCTGAGACATACAACCTCCTCCTGAATTACTTCAGCAGATTATCCAACTGATTAATATCGTCATTGTTCCGCAGGTGCGGCACCTTCCAGCCATGCTGATCGTAATCGGCCAGGCACTTGTCGACCATCTGCATCATGCGATCCATGTTGCCGGATCCCTGCGCGTGGCGCAGGCACTGCAGGCGGATCTCATCCTGGCTGCCGGCGTAGTTGATCTCATACAGCTCGTGACGGCCGCCGAATTCGCTGCCGATCGCATCCCACATCAGCTTGAGGATCTTGATGCGCTCGACGTGATCCATGCCGTCCGATCCGCGCACGTAGCGCGCCAGGTACTTGTCGATCTCCGGATTGTTCATGTCGCGCACGCTGGACGGCAGGTAGATCAGGCCGCTGGTGACGTTCTTCTCGATGATGTGTTTCACCTTGGTGTAGGCCATCGGCGCCATCACGCGGTAGGTTTGCAGCGCGGCGGAATCCGGCAGGTAGGCGCCGTTTTCCCATTGCGTGGCTTCGGCGCACATCGCGTCGCTCAGCGACCAGAACAGGTTGCGCCAGGCCACCACTTCGCCCAGATCGGCCTGCACGCCGCGGAACTCCAGCACGCCGGTACACGAGAGGCTCTTTTGCAGCAGCGCAGTGATGAAGTCCATCTTCACCGCCAGGCGCACGCAGGCCTGCAGCGGGAACAGCCGGGCGAAACCGCCCTGGGTGCTCCAGCGGCGACAGCGGTCGAAATCGCGGTAGATCAGCACGTTTTCCCACGGGATCAGCACATGATCCATGATCAGGATTGCATCGTTCTCGTCAAAGCGGCTGGTGAGCGGGTAGTCGAACGGCGATCCGGTGGCGCCAGCCACCAGCTCGTAGGAGGCGCGCGAAATCAGCTTCACCCCTTCGGCGTCCATCGGCGCCACAAACATCAGCGCGAAGTCCGGGTTATCGCCCATCACCTGCGCCGAACCGAAGCCGATGAAGTTGTAGTGGGTCAACGCCGAGTTGGTGGCCACCACTTTGGCGCCGCTGACGATGATGCCGGCGTCGGTCTCTTTCTCCACCTGAATGTAGACGTCCTTCACCTCGTTGACCGGCTTATGACGATCGATCGGCGGATTGACGATGGCGTGGTTGAAATAGAGCCCGGTTTCCTGAATGCGTTTGTACCAGTGGCGCGCGTTGTCGGCGAACTGGCCGTAGAACTCCGGATAAGCGCCCAGCGCGCAGCCGAAGGCCGCCTTATAATCCGGCGTGCGCCCCATCCAGCCATAGCTTTGGCGCGACCAGTCGGCGATGGCGTCGCGCTGCTGGCGCATCTCTTCCGGGCTGCGGGCATAGCGGAAGAACTTGTGGGTGTAGCCGCCGTTGCCGGTGTCGGTATTCCAGCACAGGCGATCCTGGCTGGCCGGATCGTGCAGCGCGTCGTACAGCTGGCCGACCGAGGCCGCCGCATTGCGGAACGCCGGGTGGGTGGTGACGTCTTTCACGCGCTCGCCGTAAATGTAAATTTCGCGGCTGTCCTGCAAACTTTTCAGGTATTCGGCGCCGGTGAACGGGCGTTTGCTGTCGGCACGAAAGTCTTCTGGTTTCATCGGGTCTTCCTCGTAATCGGCATTTTTCAGGCCGTGGAGTCGGCCATTTGTTAAAATAATGTTTTCTTTTGGTTGCTTAATTGAAGCTGCCAAAGCCGGTTTCGAGAAGAGACTTTTGCGGCAATCGCCGGTACTTTTCAGGTCAGTTTGCCGCTTTCGCGGCAAACTGTGATCGCGGTTACGAAAGGGCGTGTTGCGCCGCGCGGTAGGTCGAGGGGGAACAGCCTTCCAGCCGATTGAAAAACCGGGCGAAATAGGCCGGATCCTTGAAGCCGAGGCTGTAGGCGGTTTCATGCACCGTGCAGGCGCTGAACAGCAGCATGCGCTTGGCCTCGCGCAGCAATCGATCGAAGATCAGCCGCTTGGGCGGCCGGTTGGCGAAGCGCCGACACAGATCGTTGAGCCGCGATTCGGTCACCCCCAACGCCTGCGCATACTCCGGCACCGGCAGGTGCTCGCGAAAACGCTCGTCCACCATCTTGTTGAAGCGCTGGAACAGCTGCAGTTCGCCACGCACGCCGCTGTTGGCGCTGTCTTCCAGCGCGGTATTGCGCAACAGCAACGTGAACACCGCCTGCGCCAGCAGCGCCAGCGTCTGTTCGCGCCCGGCCAGGTTCTGCGCGAACTCGCGGCGGATCAGCGCCCAATAGTGGCTGAGCGCCGTCAGCTCCTGCGGCGCGTCGGCCAGCGACAGGCAGATGCCCGGCATGTCGAGCGCCAGGTTGCTGCCGGGGTACAGGCGCTCCAGCAGCGGCCAAATCAACTCCTGACGCACCGTCAGCACGTGGCCGTCGCTGTCCGGTTCGGTGAAGAACGCATGCGGCACCGACGGCGGCGTGAGGATGAACAGCGGCGCCTGCACCGAATAGTGCTGATCGTCGAGCTGCAGCTCTATCTTGCCGGTCTCCAGAAAATGCACCTGGAAGAAGCAGTCGTGCCAGTGCACCTGCATGTCGCGGCCAAAGAATGCCGCCAGCCCGGCGAAGGTTTCGTAGTGCACCTCGTCGGCGGCGTAGCGCGCGTCATACTCTTTGCAAATATCGATGTTGGCGATAAAACCGGTACTTTTCCGCACCTCATTACCTCCTGCAATCCTGCCTGTCTGCGTATCAAGGCGTCGCTCTCGGGCGCGAATCCTTCATCGGGATGCGCCACACCAGCACGGCGCCGACGATCAACAGCGCCGAGACGAAATACAGCCCGGAGTTGAAGCTGCCGGTCAGATCCTTGAACCAGCCGATCAGCAGCGGGCTGAGCGCCGATCCGATGTTGCCGGTGGCGTTGATCACGGCGATCCCCACCGCTCGCGCTTCCAGGCTGATCGATTGATCCGGCGTGGTCCAGAAGATCGCCATGGCGGTAAAGGAACCGACCGACGCCATCACGATCCCCAGCAGCTGGATCAGGCTGTGATCGGTGGCGGACGCCAGCAGCCAGCCGGCGGCGGCGAACAGGTACGGCAGCGCGGTGTGATGCTTGCGCTCCTGCAGCCGGTCGGATCGTTTGCTCCACCACACCATGCCGGCGATGGTGCAGATCTGCGGGATCGCCGCCAGAATGCCGATCGTCACGTTGCTGCTGCCCTGGTTGAAGCTCTGCAGGATCTGCGGCGTCCAGATATTGATCGCGCTCAGGGTGTTGGTCAGGCAGAAATAGGCCAGCGTATACATCAACACAATCGGCGTGAAAATCTCGCGCCACAGGCTGCGCTGCTGCAGCGCGCGGTGGCTGCTCGGCCCGTTGGGCTGCACCAGCTGCAGCTTGTCGGCCTCCATCATCGCCTTCAGGCTGGCTTTTTCCTCGTCGGTCAGCCACTTGGCCTTGGCCGGGGTGTCGTCGAGGTAGAACCACACCACCACGCCCAGCAGCACCGACGGAATGCCTTCCAGCAGGAACAGCCACTGCCAGCCCTTCAGATTCATCACCCCGTCCAGCGCCAGGATATAGCCGGAGACCAACGAGCCGATCGCCATGGTCACCGGCATGGCGATCATAAACAAGGCGTTGGCGCGCGCGCGGTAGAACGCCGGGAACCAGTAGGTGAGGTACACCAGAATGCCCGGCAGGAAGCCGGCCTCGGTGATGCCGACGATCATGCGCAGCACATACAGGCTGGTCGGCCCGGTGGCGAACATGGTGCAGGTGGAGGCGATGCCCCACAGCACCATGATGGTGGCGATCCAGCGCCGCGCGCCGACCCGGCTCAGCATCATGTTGCTGGGAATGCCGAAGATCACGTAGGTGGCGTAGAACAACGTCGCCGCCAGCCCGAACATGGTCGAGCTGAGGCCGAGATCTTTGCCCATCGTCAATCCGGCGAAGCCGATGTTGATGCGGTCGAGGAAAGAGAAAACAAACAGCACGAACAGGAAAATAATCAGGCGCCGAAACAACTTTTTAATCACCGATTGCTCGGCGGCGGTTAACGCTTTATGTTGCTGCGCCGGGTTGGCCGGCGGCAGCGAATCGACGTGGTTCATGGTTCAGTAGACTCCCGATGAAGGCGCTTGCGCCCCGCCCTGTTTGAACTCGTCCGCCAGGGCTTCCGCCGCCCGCGCCAGCAGGGTGGTATCCACCCCCACCGCAACGAACAGCGCGCCGGCCTCCAGATAGCGCTGCGCCAGTACCTTGTTGGCCATCAAAATGCCCGGCGCCTTGCCGGCGGCGCGGATACGCGCGATGGCGTCGTCGATGGTGCGCTGCACCTCCGGGTGCTGCGGATTACCGGCAAAGCCCATGTCGGCGCTGAGATCCGCCGGGCCGATAAACACGCCGTCCACCCCTTCCACCTGCAAAATGGCGTCGAGGTTTTTCACCGCTTCGCGGGTTTCAATTTGCACCAGCACGCACATCTGCTCATCGGCCTGCAGCAGGTAATCGGGCACCCGGTTCCAGCGTGAGGCGCGCGCCAGGGCGCTGCCGACGCCGCGCACGCCGTGCGGCGGATAGCGCGTGGCGCGCACCGCGTCGCGCGCCTGTTCGGCATTCTGAATCATCGGGATCAATAAGGTTTGCGCGCCGACGTCCAGCAGTTGCTTGATGATCACCGCGTCGTTCCACGGCGGGCGCACCACCGGCTGGCTCGGGTAAGGCGCGACCGCCTGCAGCTGCCCCAGCACCGTTTGCACGTTGTTGGGCGCATGTTCGCCGTCGATCAGCAGCCAGTCGAAACCGGCGCCGGCCAGCAGCTCGGCGCTGTAGCTGCTGCACAGCCCGAGCCACAGCCCGATCTGCGGGCGTTTTTCCTGCAGCGCTCGCTTGAAGTGGTTGGTTAACATCGCATTCTCCCTGACAAGCGGACGCGGCGCGTGGCCCCCGCCCGATTATTGCGGCCCGGTTCGCCGAGCCGCTTATTAGACGAAGCGGCAGCTGATGCAGCCCATCGGGCCGTAGTCGACGTGGAAGGTATCGCCGCGCCGCGCCGGCACCGGCCGGGTGAAGGAACCGCCGAGGATCACCTGCCCCGCTTCCAGTTCCACCTCATACGGCGCCAGCTTGTTGGCCAGCCAGGCCACGCCGTTGGCCGGATGATTGAGCACCGCGGCCGCTACGCCGGACTCTTCAATCACGCCGTTGCGGTACAGCAGCGCGGAGATCCAGCGCAGATCCAGCGCATCCGGCTTGATTGGCCGCCCGCCCATCACCACCCCGGCGTTGGCGGCGTTGTCGGAGATGGTGTCGAACACCTTGCGCGGCCGCTGCGTCTCGGGATCGACGTTGTGGCTGCGCGCGTCGATGATCTCCAGCGCCGGAATGACGTAGTCGGTGGCGTTGTAGACGTCGAACAGCGTGCAGTTCGGCCCGCGCAGCGGCTTGGCCAGCACGAACGCCAGCTCCACCTCCACCCGCGGCACGATAAAGCGATCGATCGGAATGTCGCTGCCGTCGTTGAAGAACATGTCGTCCAGCAACGCGCCGTAGTCCGGCTCGGTGATCTGCGAGCTCACCTGCATGGCGCGCGAGGTCAGGCCGATCTTGTGGCCTTTGAGCGCACGCCCCTCGGCGATCTTCAGCGCCACCCACTGCCGCTGAATGGCGTAGGCGTCTTCGATGGTGATCTCGGGATGATCGAGCGACAGCGCGCGGATCTGCTCACGACTCTTTTCCGCCTGATGCAGGCGCTGCACGGCGCGGTTAACCTGCTCTTTATCCAGCATTTACGACCCCTTATTCACGCCTTGTTGAACAGCGCGTGGACATTGTTCTGTTTGTAATTCAGCACCGGATCCAGCTCTTCCATGGTGAAAGAGAGCGCCAGGTAACGCTGCGCCATCAGCGCGGCAAAGTGTTCCTTGATCAGCGCAAACAGCATCTCGCCCACCTGCTGCCGGCTTTCCAGACTGCGGCCGTGGCCGATCTTCAGCGTCATGTGCACGAAGGCGTAATCCTGCTTGCCGTCGGCCATCTGCCAGGTATCGAGCCAGATGGCGCGGCTGCGCACGCCGGCCAGCGGGAAGATGCCGGTCGCCGCCAGCGCCTCGTTGACCTTGGCGAACAGGGTGGGCAAATCCGCCTCGCGGCGGATGTTGTCGGTACATTCAGCGTAAAAATGGGGCATAGCGTTCTCCAGACGGCGCATAGGCGCGGGCAAGGCCCGCGCAGCGGCATTTACAGCGTATTGCCAAGTTTGAAACCTTTTTCCGTATCGCCCTCGCGGGTATAGGAAAAACCGTCTGCGCCGATGGTGACGGCCATTTCGCTGGGCGCACTGCGCTCGATGACCGGCTGCGGCTGCCCATCGAGATCCAGCACCAGCGATCCTTCGGTGTACCAGCTCGGCACCACCGGATTGCCCCACCAGTCGCGGCGCTGGTTGTCATGCACGTCCCAGGTCACGGTCGGGTTGTCCGGATCGCCGGTGTAGTAATCCTGCGTGTAGATTTCCACGCGGTGGCCATCGGGATCGCGCAGGTAGAGATAGAACGCGTTGGAGACACCGTGGCGGCCAGGGCCGCGTTCGATCAAATCGGATTTGCGCAGCGCGCCGAGCTTGTCGCAGATGGCCAAAATGTTGTGCTTTTCATGGGTGGCGAAGGCGATGTGGTGCATGCGCGGCCCGGCGCCGCCGGTCATCGCGGTATCGTGCACCGTCGCCTTGCGGCGCATCCAGGCCGCGTAAACCACGCCGTCTTCATCGCGGATGTCTTCCGTCACGCGGAAGCCCAACCCCTGGATGTATTCCACGGCGCGCGGCACGTCAGGGGTGATTTGGTTAAAGTGGTCGAGGCGCACCAGCGCGCCCGGCGTATACAAATCGTAGCGCCAGGCCAGACGCTCGACGTGCTGCACATCGTAGAAAAACTCATACGGAAAACCGAGCGGATCCTCTACCCGCACCGCATCGCCGATGCCTTTGGCGAACCCGTTCACCCGACGCTCGGTACGGCAGCCAAGCGCCTTGAAATACGCTTCGGCGCGATCGACGTCTTCCGGCGTGCGCACGCGGAAAGCAAACGCCGCCACGGCGGCGACCGGGCCTTCGCGCAGCACCAGGTTATGATGAATAAACTCCTCCATCGAACGCAGGTAGAGGGTTTTATCCTCTTCGGCGGTCACGACCAGGCCGAGGATATCGACGTAAAATTCGCGTGCGGCTTTAAGGTTCGTGACCTGAATTTCCATGTAGGCACAGCGCACGACGTCGGGAGCAGGGACAGCATCAGTGGTAAGTTTTGTCGTCATTGTTCTCATCTCTTTCGTTATTATTGTGGCCTGAGGCTCAAACGCCCCATTTCGGGATCGGGTGGTCGCCCATGGAAATACACACGTTCTTCATTTCGGCGAATACTTCGAAGCTGTATTCGCCGCCTTCGCGGCCGGTGCCGGAGGCTTTCACGCCGCCGAACGGTTGGCGCAGATCGCGTACGTTTTGGGTGTTGACGAAAACCATGCCGGCTTCGATGCCGCGGGCCAGGCGCAGAACCTTGCTCACATCCTGCGTCCAGATGTACGACGCCAGGCCGTACTCCACGTCGTTGGCCATGCGCAGGCCGTCTTCTTCCGACTTGAACGGCAGCAGGCAGGCCACCGGCCCGAAAATCTCCTCCTGCGCCACGCGCATCCGGTTATCGACATCCGCCAGCACCGTCGGGCGCAGGAAGTTGCCGTGGCTCAAACCGGCCGGTTTGTCCGGGCCGCCGGCCAGCAGGGTTGCCCCTTCCTCCACCCCGAGGCGGATATAGCCGGAGACTTTTTCCCAGTGCTGCGGGCTGATCAGCGCCCCCACCTGGGTGTTGGGATCTTGCGGATCGCCCACGCGCAGACGGTTGGCGCGCTCGGCGAAGCGTTTGACGAATTCCGGGTAGATGCTCTCCTGAATGAAGATGCGCGAACCGGCGGTGCAGCGTTCGCCGTTGATCGAGAAGATGGTGAACAGCGCGGCGTCGAGCGCCCGCTCGATGTCGGCGTCTTCAAAGATCAGCACCGGCGACTTGCCGCCCAGTTCCATGGAGAATTTCTTCAACCCAGCGCTTTCGATGATGCGGCGGCCGGTGGCGGTGCCGCCGGTGAAGGAGACCGCACGCACGTCTTTATGGCGCACCAATGCGTCACCGGCGGTGGCGCCGTAGCCCTGCACCACATTCAGCACCCCGGCCGGGATGCCGGCTTCCAGCGCCAGCTCGCCCAGGCGATCGGCGGTCAGCGGCGACAGTTCGGACATCTTCAGCACCGCCGTGTTGCCCAGCGCCAGGCAAGGCGCGGTTTTCCAGGTGGCGGTCATGAACGGCACGTTCCACGGCGACACCAGCGCGCATACCCCCACCGGCTGCACCAGCGTGTAGTTGAGCATCTTGTCGTCCACCGGGTAGGTCTTGCCGTTCATCTGCTGGCACACCTCGGCGAAGAATTCGAAGTTGTGCGAGGCGCGCGGGATCAGCACGTTTTTGGTCTGATGGATAGGCAGACCGGTATCGGCGGTTTCCAGTTCGGCGATCTGCGGCACGTTCTGGTCGATCAGTTCACCCAAACGGCGCATCAGGCGCGCGCGCTCTTTCATCGGCGTATTCGCCCACTTGGGGAATGCCTCTTTCGCCGCGGCCACCGCCTGGTCTATCTCCAACTGACCGCCGGAGGCCACTTCCGCCAGCACCTCGCCGTTCGCCGGGTTGGTGGTGGTGAAATACTCTTTGCTGGCGACGTTCTTGCCGTTAATCCAGTGGTTGATGGTTTTCATCGCAGGCTTTCCTCGTAATCTTTTCACTGATAATGTGGTTAACCAAACGGCCGATGCCTTCGATCTCCACCACCACTTCATCGCCCGGCTGCACGTCGGCCAGCCCTTTCGGCGTGCCGGTGGCGATCATGTCGCCCGGCTGCAGCGTCATGAATTCGCTCAGGTAGGCGATCAGGAACGGAATGTCGAAAATCATGTCGGCGGTGCTGCCGCGCTGACGCAGCTCACCGTTGACATAGGTGCTGAGCGCCAGCCGGTGCGGATCGGCGACGTCGTCGCGATCGACGATGTACGGCCCGATCGGCGTTAGGGTATCGCGGCTCTTCACCCGCAGATTCGGCCGGTAGTAGTTCTCCAGGTAATCGCGGATGGCGTAGTCGTTGCACAAGGTGTAACCCGCCACGTACTCCATGGCGTGCTCACGGCTGACGTTGCGCGCGGTCTTGCCGATCACCGCCACCAGCTCGGCTTCGTAATGCATATACTCCACGCCGGCCGGGCGTACCGACACCTGACGGTGGCCGGTCAGGGTGTTCGGCGCCTTGAGGAACACCAGCGGCTCTTCCGGCGCCTTGAATTCCAGCTCGCTGGCGTGGTCGGCATAGTTCAGCCCCAGGGCGAACACCGTGCCCTGCGCCGGCGGCAGCCATTCCACTTCGCGCTCCTGCAGCACCTCGCCGTTCGGCAGCGTGACGCGCAGCTGGTCGTCCACCTGAACGTTGACGATCTGGCCATGATGGCGAATACGGGCATGTTTCATGATGCGGCTCCTGCCTGGGTGACGCGGTTGGTCAGAGTGGGCAGGCCGGCGGCGCGCACCGTCACCTCATCCCCCGGTTTGATCTCCACCCGCTGGTGCGGGGTGCCGATCAACACCGCATCGCCCGGCTGCAGGGTGATGAAATCGCTGATGGCGGCGATCAGTTCCGGCACCGAGCGCACCAGATCGGCGGTGGACCAGCGGTCCTGCTCCACGCCGTTGATCTCGGTGACGATCTCCAGCCGATCGGCATTCTCCAGCAGACCAATCTCCCCCAGCGGGCAGAACCCGTCGCGGCATTTGGCCTTGATCGCCGGGCGGTAGAAGCTGCTTTCCGGCAGGCTGACGTCGTTGGCCAGCGCGTAACCGGCCAGATAACGGCTCACCTGCGCCGCCGGCACCTTGCGCACGGTATCGCCGATGATCACCGCCAGCGTGCCGCCGCTCTGCACGGTTTCACCGGCCGGAAACGGGATCGCCCCGCCGTTGGCGAGGTGGGTGTTGCGCGGTTTGATAAACCACACCGGGGTTTTGGGCGGGGTTTGATACGGTGGCTGGTGAAACGCCTGATCCCAGGCGTCCAGTTGGCTGCGGTGGTTCAGCGCAACGGAAAATACGGTGCCTTTCATGCGAACTCCTCCAATGGCAAAACATGACAACCGGCATTCATTAATATATTAATGATTACTTTTATACGCTGTGCAGCTTTTACGCAACGCGCTTGGAGTGATTTGTGATCGTGATAACAAAATATTCACAAACAACGAACATTAGCGTGATTATTCAGCGTATTAATCATTTTTATCGCCATTTTTCGCTGCCCCGCGCATTTTTGCTTTATCCCTGCGGGTAACTTTGGCTACTATTAAGTTATTAACAAAATCGGGCCTGGCGGGGTAACAGCCCTGCGGTAAGCGCCGTGACAACGAACACCTTGATAGCTAAGGCCAAACTTATGCATGAATCGTTAACCATCGCCCTGCTGCAGGCGCGCGAAACCGCCATGGGGTTCTTTCGCCCGATCCTGAAAAGCCACAACCTGACCGAGCAGCAGTGGCGCATCATCCGCGTGCTGGCCAACAGCCGTTCGATCGAATTCCACGAACTGGCGGCGGAAACCTGCATCCTGCGTCCCAGCCTGACCGGCATTCTGTCGCGCATGGAGCGTGATAAGCTGATCTTCCGCCTCAAGCCGGTTAACGATCAGCGCAAGCTGTACGTGTCGCTGACCCAGCAGGGCCAGGATCTGTATGAAGTGGCGCGCCACCAGGTGGAACAGGGCTACGCCGAGATTGAAGCCGCTTTCTCGCGGCAGAAAATGGACCAGCTGATGACGTTGCTGGACGAGCTGATCACCCTGGGTGACAGCCTGCCTGCCAACGTCACCGCGCATCCCGCCAAGCAGTGATTTAACCAACCGGAATGCTCAAATTAATTGGCGTTGCAGCCAACAACGCTGCAGCGTCAAGTAAGCAGAGAATTCGTTTCCGGCAACAGCGCGCCGCCGTCCACCACCAGCGTCTGGCCGGTGATGTAGGCCGCCGCCGGCGAGGCGAGAAACACCATCGCCGCGGCGATGTCTGCCGGTTCCCCCAGCCGCCCGAGCGGCACTGAGGCGGCGATCGCCTGATTCACCTGCGCGTCGCCCAGGTTGGCCATCGCCGGCGTGCGGATCATCCCCGGCTCCACGCCGTTGACGCGAATGTTCTCCGCCGCCAGCTCCAGCGCCGCCGCGCGAATAAACCCGTTCACCCCGGCCTTGGAGGCGGCATAGTGCGCCAGCCCCGGGTAGGCTACCCGCGGGCCGGTCACCGACGAGGTCACCAGAATGCAGCCCCCGCCCCGGTGGCGCATCCACGGCAGCGCCGCCTGCGCCAGAAAGAACGGCGCCATCAGATTGACGCTCAGCGTGCGTTGCAACAGGGCCGCGTCGATGGCGGCGAACGGCGTCAGCGGAAAATAGGCGGCGTTGTGGATCACCACGTCCAACCGTTGGTGCCGCTCGCCCACCGCCGCCACCAACTCGGCAATCTGCCCCGGCTCGGCCAGATCGCAGGCCAGCGCCTGTACGCTCAGCCCTTCGTCCCGCAGCGTTTGCGCCGCCGCCTGCGCCTGCGGCAGCTGCACGTCCGCGATCGTCACCTCGGCGCCCAGCCGGGCAAAGGCGCTGACGATCGCCAGCCCAATGCCCTGAGCGCCGCCAGTCACCAGCACCACCTGCCCCGCGAAGGCATTGGCCGCATAGGTTGCGCTCATCGGCCTATCCTCGCGGGTGGTGCGTGGTGTTCAGCACCTGAGCGTGGGCGCCGACCGCAAAGTTGCTCAGCGCGCTGAAATCGCTGCCCTGATAGCCGAGGATCTTGCCGTCGGTGCGCATGCCCTGCAGATCGATCATCACCACGCCCAGCGTCGGGATGATCTTCTCGCGCCAGACGAACAGATAAAGCTGCTCCGCCACCTTCACGTAGTGGCAGCGATCGACGTCCGCCAGCCCTTTCTCCACCCCGTCCAGACACTGCCAGGCGTAGAAGTTGTCGTTCAGGTAGATGTGCTCGTACCGCTCGGTCGGGCTGTAGGTGTACATATTGCGCATGCCGATCAGCTCGTCGGTAAAGCCCGGCGGTGCCGCGTCGGCGTCGTCCAGCGTGCCGAAGCGGAATTCGGCCTCAACCGCGGTCAGCGGCAGCCCCTGCTCCACCCGGCTGAAGGCATCGAGCCGCGTCTGCGCTTCGTCCGGCAGTTGGCCGTATACCGCAGTGAAGTTGCCTTGATTGCGGTCGCATACCAGCGTAATGCTGGCGTTAGCGCGGGCAGGATCGAGAAAATCGATGAACAACACGCCAGGGCGAATGCTGGTAGCGCGATAGGCGACGCCGCGCCGCTCCCCCCACTCCAGCGTCTGCTCGTCGCTAAACCGACAGCGCTGCGTCGCACCGTCGCTAAAACGCAGCGTCAGCATGGTGCCCGCCAGGCCGTGCTGGCGTTCCAACGTATTGCTGTGCGGCGCAAAGCCTTCCGCCAGCGCGCCAACCTGAATGAATACCGCTTCTGAACTCATGGAAATGCTCCTTACAGGGAAGTGAAAGCCAGGGTCGGCACATCGACGATGGTGGAGCCGCCGTCGGCCACCAGCGCCGCGCCGGTTATGATTGAAGCTTCGCTGGAACAGAGGAAACGGCAGACGCGGGCGATCTCCTCGGCGCTGGCCGGCCGGCGCAGCGGTACGTCGCGACAGACCATTTGGTAGGCCTGCTCCAGCGAAATCTGATGGGCGTCCATCAGCAGTTGCATCTCTTCGTCCGCCATCGGCGTGGTCACCCAGCCCGGGCACACCGCGTTGGCGCGCACGCCCAGCGGGCCATAGTCGCGGGCGATGGAGCGCATCAGCCCGATCAGCGCATGTTTGGCGGTAACGTAGCCGCAGACCTCCGGCCCGGCGGCCAGCGAAGCGATCGAGGCCACGAACAGCAGGTTGCCGCCGCTTTTAATCAGCTCCGGCAGGCAGGCGCGCGCACTGGCGAAAGCGCTGTTGAGGTTGCTGTCCATCGCCCCTTGCCACTGCGCGTCGGTCATCTCGGTGATGCGCTTGAAGCCCATGCCGCCGGCGCTGCCGATCAGGCAGTCGATGCGCCCGGCGTCGCGCAGAATCGCCGGCAGCAGCGTGTGGTTCCAGCTCTCGCCGCTGGCGGCATCGCCCACCAGCGCCTGCGCGCCGATCTCTTGCGCCAGCGCCGCCAGCGGTTCCGGGCGGCGGCCGATGATGAACACCCGATCGCCCTGCGCCGCCAGCAGACGGGCGCAGGCGGCGCCGACGCCGGTGCCGCCGCCGGTAATCACAACCACTCTATTCATGATTCAGCTTCTCCATCAGTTGGCCGATCATCAGCAGGCTGCTCAACAGCAGCCGCCGCTGTTCGGCATCCAGCCGCAGATAGCGGCGGCCGGCCGGCAAACGGCTGACCACCTCCGACGCGGCGAAATGCTCGATATCCACCTGCCAGCGCCCGTCGTTCACCGTCAGCCGCACGCGGCGAAAATCCAGCTGCGCCAGCGTCTCGCCGATCTGCGGGTAGCGCTGCAGCCCTTCCAGCACTCGCTGCGCGGCTGCATGGCGCTGGCGCAACAGATAGCGCACCCCGCGCCGCCGCAGCCAGCCGCCGGTCACCACGTCCAGCGTCAGCGGAGGCTGCGCTGCGCATGCGCCCTGCAACCGAAAACGGTGGCTGACGATATGCGCCATAAACAGCCCCTGCACCTGTTCGCCGATCTCGATCTGCGGCCCCTGCGGCAGCGTCAGCCGCAGCAGGCCCGGCGCCAGGCGTTCGCACGCGTAGGGTTCCAGATTGCGCGCCAGACGATCCAGCGCGGCGCCCGGCCGATAGCCCGACGGCGCGCGCCGCCAGGCGCGATTAAGTGAGGGAAGTAAGCCGATCAAACTGCGCCTCCTCGTTTTCACCCTTGGCAAATGCGTTCTCCAGCACCTGCTCGACCGGCACCGGCTTGAACGGGTTCACTTTCTGCACGCACAGCGTCCAGAACAGCGCATAGGCGGCGGTCAGGCCGATCATCCAGCCGAAGGGAATGTAGATGTCGCTCGGGTTCATCCCCGGCGGCGTGATGTAGACGATGGCCAGCACGATGCCGACGCTGGAAACGATTTGCGGCAGTGGGAACCACGGCGATTTATAGGCGCGCGGCAGGTCGGGGCGGCGCACGCGCAGGATCACCACCGAACAGGTCACCAGCAGGTAGGCCACGCCCCAGGCGCACACCGCCGCCAGCACCAGCGGAATGATCCTGTCGAGGTTGCCCTGAATGGCGAAGGCGTGTACGCAGGGGATCAGGACCGCCACCAAAATGCCGACCACCGGCGTTTTAAAGCGCGGGTGCAGATAAGCGAACATGCGCGGCAGCGCGCCGTCCAGCGCCATGCCGTACAGAATGCGCGGCACCGCCGCCATCAGCGTGTTGATGGTCGCCGCGCCCGCCAACAGCAGGCCGACGCCCAGCCAGTATTTGCCGAACTGGCCCATCACCTGGCCGGCGAACGCCGGGATGGCCATCGGCGTTTCCAGCAGGCGCGTGCCGCTGGCGGCGTCGATCACCACGTTTTCCACCTGGTGGCTGAGCGCCGCGCCATACAGCGCCATGCACACCGCCACGCCGCACAGCCCGAGCGCCATCGCGCGCGGGATCACCCGATCGCAGCGTTTGATCTCCGGCGCCATCGGTGTCACCAGCTCACAGCCGACGAACATGAACATCGCCATGCCGATCAGGCTGAACACCGCGAACGGATCGTTCAGGCTCAGCGTGCTGCCGAACCAGCCCTCAAGCGGCACCGCATGCGGCGACAGCAGCCCGACGATGCCGAAAATCACCAGCGTGCTCCACATGGCGAAGGTCAGCACGATCTCCGCCTTGCCGAAGGCCTCGATACCAAACGCGTTGAGCAGGCCGAACACGACAACCAGCCCGACGCCGACCATCCAGGAGGCATTGTGGCTTTCCATCAGGGTGTTGAGGTGCTCGAAGTTCACCAGCGCCATGATGCCGGAAAGAATGGTCTCGGCGGTGCCGGCGAAGATATGCACGATCAGGTAGGCCGACAGCGCGCCGGTGATGGCGAAAAAGCGCCCCATGCCGCAGGAGATGTAGTCGTAAACCGAACCGGAGGTCGGCAGCAGCGACGCCGCTTCGGAGAAGGTGGTGAGCTGCGCCTGCATCATGATGAAGGCGATCAGCATCGCCAGCGCGAAGGTGTCGCCGCCGATGCCGAAGCCGCTGGTGACCGTCAGGATCACCGGGCTGGCCATGATCACCCCGACCGAACTGGCCAGGGTGGTGGGAAAGCCGACCTTGCCTCTAGCCAGGTGGGCGTGCAACCGCGACGACAGGTTCATGGTTATTTCCTCTTATAGTTTTGGCCTGATGCATGCAGGTGCTTGCAGGTTTTTCACCGCCAGCGGCGGTAATCTCACTATAGAGAGGAAAGGAAAATGCTGACTATCGTCCTTAAGGACGAGACAGTTTCAACCTGCGGCGGCGCTCACGGCGGCGCGCCATTGCATCACCCCCTGCGGGCTGCGCGGGTAGGCGCGCAGCGGCGCCAGCAGCGCGGAAAAGAAGGCGTAATAACCGGCACACAGCCGGTTATAGCGATCTTCGCCCACATGCGCCGGGCAGCCGCCCTGGCAGACGCTTTTCACGCTGCAGCGTTGGCACTCGCGGCGCAGGCTCTTGTTTTTACCGAACGGCATCTCCGCCGCCCTTGCCGCCAGGGTGGCGAGCGGCGTGTGGCGATCGGCATGGCCGAGCAGATGCTGCGCATTGATCAGATGATCGCAGGCGTAAAGCCGCCCGTCCGGCTCCATCACCAGATTGCCGCCGCAGCGTTCGGCGTGCACGCAGCTGGGGCTGACGTGGGTGAAATACTGCGCGTAGACCTGTTCGATGTTCATCACGAAGACCTGGCCGATATGCCCGCGGCTGCGCCAGCGGCGATATACCGCCAGCATAAAGCGCCCCCAGTTGGCGGCGCTCAGTCCGTAACCGGCGGTGGGCGCATCCCCTTCCAGCATCAGCGGCTGAAACTGCAGATAACGCGCCCCGATCGCCACCGCATGATCGTAGATCGCCTCGGCGCGATCCGCGACGCCGTCGTGCACCACCATCAGCAGGTTGAAGTCGATCTGATGGCGCTGCAACAACGCAATGCCGCGCAGCGCGGCGTCATAGCTGGCGCCGCCGCGCTTGTCCGGCCGGTGGGCGTCCTGCACCTCGCGATCGCCGTCCAGGCTGACGCCGAGGATAAAGTGATGTTGCCGGAACAGCCGGCACCAGGCGTCGTTCAGCAGAGTGCCGTTGGTCTGCAGGCTGTTGCTGATCCGCACGCCCGGCGGCGCATAGCGGCGCTGCAACGCCAGCGCCCGCTTGTAAAAACCGATCCCCGCCAGCAGCGGCTCACCGCCCTGCCAGACGAAGTTGATCTCGCGGCTGTAACGCGGCTGGGCGGCGATGTAGCTGCGGATAAATTCCGCCAGCAGGTCGTCGTCCATCTTGCGCGTCCGTTCTTCCTGGCGCTGCGGATAGTAGCAGTAGCGGCAACCCAGGTTGCAGCCGGCGCCGATCGGCTTCACCAGCAAATGAAAAGGCGCCGCCGCGCGCGGTTCGCTCTCCACCGGGATCTGCTGCGCACGCAGCTGGGCCAGGTTCATGGTGCCGCCTGCGGCAACGGTTTGTGGGTCTGCGGATCCAAGCCGATGTAGTCACCGGTGCTGGCGTCAACGCCGAGGTAGTCGATCGCTGCGCCTTTAGCTTCAATAATCATGCTCTGCTGCGCAAAGCGGCGATACGCCTCGCTCAGCCGTTTGACTTGATCCGGGTTGGCGGCGGCCAGATCGCGCGTCTCCAGCGGATCGTCATGCAGGTTGAACAGCCCCCACGGCGCCATCTGCGCCGTCGGCCCGGCCTTCACCAACCGCCGCAGCTTCCAGATGCCGTCTACATAGGCGGCCTGGTTATGCAACTCCACGCCGTAGGTCGCGCGCGGCACACCGTCGGCCTCGCCGCTGAAATAGCGCTTGAAGCTGACGCCGACCATCGGCAGCGTCGGTTTGGCCTTCAGCGGTTTGTTGGCGTCGATGCCGGCATAGTCATACAACGTCGGGGCGATGTCATACACCGCCATCGGCGTGCGGTCGATGCCGCCGCGCCCCTTCAGCCGCGGCGCGGAGATGATGAAATCGGTATTGATGCCGCCCTGTGCGCTGGTGGTTTTGTGGTAGTTGGCGTACGGCGCATTGCTGACGTTGGCCCAGTGCGGCCCGTAAGAGATGAACGATCCCTTGCGGCCGAGGTTGGCGTAACTGTTGTCGAACTGCCGCCAATACTCCGGCTTCGAGCCGTAGTAGAAGCCGCTGGCCGGGTTAGCGCCGTTGTCGGTGGCGAACACGATCACCGTATTTTGGTCACGGCCGGTCTGCTTCAGGGTGTTCAGCACCGCGCCGACCTGATCGTCCATATAGGCAATCATCGCCGCGTATACCTGCATGGTCTTGGCTTCATATTTTTGCTGCTCGGGCGTCAGCGCGTTCCAGGCCTGATCCAACGCCAGCGTCGGCATCGGCGTGCGATCGGAAATCAACCCCAGCGCCTTCAGGCGCTGAATGCGCTGCTGATAGGCCTGCTGATAGCCGGCGTCGTATTTGCCGTCGAATTTAGCGATCCAGTCATCCGGCGCCTGCAATGGATCGTGCGGCGCGGTGAACGCCAGATAGGCGAAGACGGGCTGATTCTGCGGTGTATCGCGGATCCACTGTTCCAGCTGATCGGCATAGGCCTTGCTGGAGTAGAAATCTTTGGGCAACGACACGCGTTTGCCGTTCAGGGTGTAGAAGGTGTGGAACGCCTCCACGGTGCCCAGCGGTTTCGCATCGTCGAAATGGCTGGTGCCGCCGCCCATGAAGGCGAAGGCGCGCTCGAAGCCGCGATCGGTCGGTTTGGCGCCGTCGACATAGCCCAGGTGCCATTTGCCCGCCATCATGGTGGCGTACCCCGCATCGCGAAAGCGCTCCGGCAATGTGGTCACGCGGTCGGTCAGCCGCATTTCATAGCCCGGCTGTGCCGCGGTGCTCTCATACCACCACATGCCGCCCATGCCGGCCTGCTGGTTGGTGTTGCCGGTCATCAACATCGACCGCGCCGGCGCCGACATCGGCGAGGTGTAGTACTGGCTCATGCGCACGCCCCGCTCGGCCAGCGCCTGCAGGTTGGGGGTCGGTATCTCGCCGCCGAACGGGCTGATGTCGGAGTAGCCCATGTCGTCCACCAGAATGATCAGCACATTGGGGCGATCGGCGTCCGCCCCCTGTGCCAGGCCCGATAAGGCACCGCTCAACGCCACCGCCAACGTTTTTTTCTGCATCGTTCGTTCCCCGTATGGTCATGCGGACTGAACAACCCGACGCCTCAGCCCGAGAAAGGTCATCATTTTTTCGTCTTATACGTTTGGCGCCGCCTGGCGCTATCTTCAATTCGCAGTGTAGGAAGCGGTGGAAAAGCCTGGCTATCGTTCTTAAGAACGAGGGACGGCGACGGTCGCGCCGGTTGTAGCACGCGCAGAGCGGCGAGGGCCTCGCCCAGGCAAGCATTGAAAAGCGCTGTAAATTCAGCGGGAAAAGCGGCGGACTATTTCATTAACCTATTAATGAAAATCGCGAAAAATCCGCCCTAAAAAGCCCTGATAAACGCAGTGTCATCTTGTTATTTATGTGTTTTATTGCAATCGGCCTCACGTTGTTAATATGTTTTTATTGTGTTGCCAAATTGCTACAACTATGCTTGTATCGTTCATATATTGACCGCCAACATTCTCCAGATTGAACGATAAAGGGAGGAACACGAATCATGCACAGCACCGCATCCGATGCCTTTATCAACAGTTGTTTGGCGACCATTACGCACCTGATCCCGGTGTCCGCCGGGGTGTTTTATCTGGTCGATCGCGACCTGCGGCCGGATCACTACATCCTGCACGGCATGCCCGATAAAACGCACCAGCAGTACCTGAACCACTTCCAGCAGATAGATCCGCTGCAGCCGGCCAATTTCCATCGCCAGGACATCACCATGGTCGGCATGAGCCCGGCGGCGATCGCCGGCAACCGCCGCTATTACCACGACTTTATGTTGCCGAACGACATGCGCGACATGACGGAGATCTTCATCCGCCAACGCAAACGCATCGTCGCCGGGGTATCGCTGATCCGCGATACGCCGTTTACCGAAGTGGAACGCGGCCGCCTGCGCGCGGTGCTGCCGCTGATCGAGCTGGCGACGCGCGATCTGCTGCCCGACGGCGAGGCGCAGCTGTTGACCGCCAAAGAGCAAGAGATCGTCAACCTGGTGCGCGAAGGCGCCAGCAATAAGCGCATCGCCCTGAAGCTGGGCATTTCGCTGTCCACGGTGAAAACCCATATGCGCAATATTTTCGCCAAAACCGACGTGGTGAACCGCACCGAACTGGTCGCCGGCGGCTTTCTCGCCCACGGTTAACGCCCGATAACGGCCGCCGCTGCCGACGGCCGGAAAATAACGCCAAAACGTATTCGCCATTTATGGCGCGGCCTCCCCCTGCCCGCAATCGGGCCGGGCGGGATATTTCATCGTCACTCAACGCTTGGGGAAAAGGTTTATGTCCAGTGATTCGGTTTCCGCGCCCGCCGTCGGCGCGGCGCTCCCCTGCCCGCCGCGGCTGTTGACCGCCATTATCGTCTTCGCCGCCATCGCGCCGGGCATTCTGATGACCGCCCCCGCCGTGGCCGCCCAGCTCGCTACTCAGTGGCAGCTCGGCCCGGCGCAGATCGGCCACCTGTTCTCCACCGAACTCGGCGCCATGAGCCTGGCCACGCTGCCGGCGTGGTGGTGGATCGGGCGCATCAACTGGCGGCGGGTCGCTACGCTGTCGGCGCTGGTGTTTATCGCCGGCAACCTGGCTTCGGCGCTGGTACAAGATTTTACCTTGCTGCTACCGCTGCGCTTTATCGCCTCGCTGGCGGGCGGCACCCTGATGATCCTGTGCATCACCTGCGCTGCCGGCACCGCCAATCCCAGCCGCGTCTATGCCTTCTGGGTGCTCGGCCAGCTGGTGCTGGGCGCGGTCGGGCTGCTGGTGCTGCCACCGCTGTTTGCGCACTTCGGCCTGATGGCGGTCTACCTGATTTTGGCCGCCATCATGCTGTGCTGCCTGCCGCTCATCCCGGCGTTCCCCAACGGTTTCACCGCCGCCCGCACCGCCCGCAGCGGCCCCGCCGCCTCGCTGGCGCGCAAGCTGTGCGCCGTGCTGGCGGTGCTGACCTTTTACATCAGCCTGAGCGCGGTCTGGACCTTTATCGGCGGCATCGCCGCCGGCGCCGGGCTGTCGCCGGCCCACAGCGGCCAGGTGCTGGCCGTCGCCACCTTGCTCGGCATCGTCGGCGCGGGGGCCGCGGCGCTGATCGGCGCGCGCTTCGGCGGCGGACGCCTGATCGTGCTGGGGTACGCCCTGCTGTTGGCCAGCGTGGCGCTGCTGACGGGCCAGCCCCTGCTCCTGCGCTTCGCCCTGGCCGCCCTGCTGTTCAAATTCACCTGGACCTTCGTGCTGCCGTTCATTCTGGCGCGGGTCGCCGGGCTGGATAACGACGGCAAGCTGATGAACGGCATCAACCTGGTGATCGGCGGCGGCATGGCCATCGGCCCGACGCTGGCCGGCTCTCTGATCGAATCTTCCGGCGGTTTCAACGCCTTGCTGTTTGGCGCGCTGGGCTGCGCGCTGCTGTCGCTGCTGTTGATTTCGCTGGCTTCACCGCGCGCACCGCGCCGTATAACAGGAGGAGAAAGGTGAAAAGAACAACCGGTTTCTTGTTTGATGAACGCTGTTTCTGGCACAGCACCGGCCTGCACGCCACCACCCTGCCGGTCGGCGGCTGGGTACAACCGCCCTCGGGCCCCGGCCACGCCGAATCGCCGGAAACCAAACGGCGTATGAAGAACCTGATGGACGTATCCGGCCTGTCGCGCCAGCTCACCCTGCTGAGCGCCGAACCGGCGACGGAAGAAGACCTGCTGCGCATCCACCCCGCCCACTACCTGCAGCGCTTCAAACAGGTGAGCGACAGCGGCGGCGGCCTGCTGGGGGAGGAAGCGCCGCTGGGGCCGGGCAGCTATGAAATCGCCAAACTCTCCGCCGGGCTGGCCTGCGCGGCGGTGGAGGCGGTGCTGCAGGGCGAGCTGGATAATGCCTATGCGCTGTCGCGCCCGCCGGGCCACCACTGCCTGCCGGATCAATCGATGGGCTTCTGCTTCCTGGCCAATATTCCCATCGCCATCGAGCGCGCCAAGGCCCGCTACGGCCTCGGCAAAGTCGCGGTGCTCGACTGGGACGTGCACCACGGCAACGGCACCCAGCACATCTATTGGCAGCGCGGCGACGTGCTGACGCTGTCGCTGCATCAGGACGGCTGCTTCCCGGCGGGCTATTCCGGCGAGCAGGATCGCGGCGAAGGCGACGGGGCGGGCTGCAACGTTAACGTGCCGATGCTGGCCGGCGCCGGCGACGACGGCTACCTGCACGCCATGCGGCGCCTCATCATCCCGGTGCTGGAAAAATTCGAGCCGGAGCTGATCATCGTCGCCTGCGGTTACGACGCCAACGCCCTCGATCCGCTGGCGCGCATGCAGCTGCACAGCGACAGCTTCCGCGCCATGACCGCGCTGGTGCAGGACGCCGCCGACCGGCTGTGCGGCGGCAAACTGGTGATGGTGCATGAAGGCGGCTACGCCGAATCCTACGTGCCGTTCTGCGGGCTGGCGGTGATGGAACAGCTAAGCGGCGTGCGCACTGAAGTGCAGGATCCGCTGCTGACGTTCATCCAACAGCAGCAGCCGCGCGACGCCTTCAACCGCTTCCAGCGCGAAGCGCTCGACGAGCTGGCGCGCAAGTTCGGCCTGTAATCCCCTCTCTGCGGGCGCCGCACCCGGCGCCCCTGACAACCTCGCCGCCAGCCGCTACGCTGAAAGGCAACCCTACCACCATGAGAACAATAACATGTCCGAACAAACCGTCAGCTTTATCAAAGGCCGTCACGGCGACATCGCCGTGCACGACTGGGGAAACGACAAGCCGCGCTATCTGGCGCTGCTGGTGCACGGCTACGGCGAGCACCTCGGCCGCTATCAATACGTGGCGCGCACGCTGCAGGCGCAGGGCGCGCGGGTGTTCGGCCCCGACCATCTCGGCCACGGCCTGTCGCAGGGCGAGCGCGTGCTGATCGAAGATTATGACGCCGTGGTCGACGACGTGCAGCGCGTGGTCAGCCATTTCCGGCAGCAATACCCCACCTTGCCGCTGGTGGTGATCGGCCACTCGATGGGCGGCATGATCGCCACCCGCTACGTGCAGCGCCATGGCGAGGAGGTACGCGCGCTGGTGCTGTCCGGCCCGCTGCTCGGCGACAGAACGGCGATTTCCGATCTGGCTGAACTGCCGACGATCCCCGACGCGCCGCTGGATACCGCGACCCTGGCGCGCGATCCGGCGGTTGGCGCGGCGTATCAGGAAGATCCGCTGGTGTGGCACGGGCCGTTCAAGCGTCCCACCCTGCGCGCCATGCAGCGGATCCTCACCGCCATCAACGCCGGGCCGGGCTTCGGCGCGCTGCCCACGCTGTGGATCCATGGCGACGACGATCGGCTGGTGCTGATGAGCGAAACGCAAACCGCGCTCGATCGTCTGCGCGGCGACGATTTCGAACGGATGATCAATGCGGGCGGGCGGCACGAGAGCTTTAACGAAACCAATAAGGATCAGATCCTCAAGCGGGTGACTGATTTTATTACGCGGGCGTTAGCCTAAGGCGCTCCCCCTCGGCATTCAGCCTGCTGAGGGGGGCATGACGGCGTCAGCCTTCGACGATGGCGAGGTAGTGTTTGACGAAGCGATCCGAGGTGATGTCCCAGCGCACCGGGGTGCCTTTCTCGACGAACCAGGAATCGCCGGCCTGATACTGCACCGATTCGCCGGTGCGTTCGTTGGTCAGGGTCGCACTGCCTTCCCACACCGTGGCGTGCTCGGCGAACGGATACTCCATCACGAAGCTGCCGCGGGTGCAGCTGAACACGCCGCAGTTCAGGTTGTCGGTCGGTTCGCCGAAGATGCTGGCCACGCCGACGTTTGGCGTGCCGGCGATCACCGTGGCGCCCAGGTTGCTGACGCTGCCGATCTCCAGCAGTTCTGGCAACGGTTGTTTAAGCAATAACGGTTTCATGTGATTCTCCTCTGAGGGTTAACGGCGGCCTTTCCAGTAGCCGGATGTCTGGTGCCAAACCTTACCGGCGGTGGTCATCACCCGCCGCAGCTTGTCCTTGCCGAAGATGTTGACGTGCGGGATCGAGCTCATCAGATCGTACCGATCGGATCCTTCGCTCATGCCCTCCGCCAGCACCTTGCACACGATGTGGCTCGGCGTCACGCCGAAGCCGGAGTAGCCCTGCACGTAAAACACGTTGTCGCGATCCGGCAGCGTGCCGATCTGCGGGAACAAGTTGGCGCTACAGCACAGCGGGCCGCCCCAGGCCAGATCGATCTTCACGTCTTTCAGGTACGGGAACACCTTCAGCATCAGGTTGCGGTTCCAGGCCTTGAGATCCGACGGGAAATATTCGATCAGGCGGGTGGCGCTGCCGAACAGCAGCCGGTTCTCGTTGGTCACCCGGTAATAATCGATCACCGGGCGGATGTCGCTGTAGGCGCCGCGGATCGGGCTGATCTGACGGATCAGATCGTCAGACAGCGGCTCGGTGGCCAGCTGGAAGGCGTAGGTATTGATGGTCTTGCGGTAGATCTGCGGCTCCATGCCGTTGAGGAAGCCGTTGCAGGCCCACAGCATCTTGTTGGCGCGCACCGAGCCCATGGCGGTGCGCACCGTAATGCGCGGGCCATACTCCACGTTGAACACGCTACTGTTCTCAAAGATTTTCACCCCGTAGCCGCTCAGCGCCTTGGCCTCGCCCAGCAGCAGGTTGAGCGAATGCACGTGGCCGCCGCCCATGTGCTTCAGCGCGCAGGTGTAGGCGTCTGAGCCCACGACCTGCTTCACCTCCGCTCCGGTGTAGAGCTCAATTTCCTCCTGCGGCGCTACCGCCTTGAACTCCTTCAGCCAGCCGCGCAGGGTCTTCTCCTGGCGCGCGTTGCTGCCGAGATAGCCGTAGCCGAAGCAGAAGTCGGCGTCGATGTCATATTTCTTGATGCGCTCGCGGATAATGCCGGCGCCGAGGTTACTGATTTTGAAGATGGTTTCCAGCCCGGCCGGGCCAACGTGGCGCTTGATCTTCTCCAGATCGTGGCCGATGCCGGCCATCACCTGGCCGCCGTTGCGCCCGGTGCCGCCGTAACCCAGATAGCGGCCTTCGAGAATGGCGATGTTGGTGATGCCCTTCTCCGCCAGCTCCAGCGCGGTGTTGATGCCGGAGAAGCCGCCGCCGATGATCACCACGTCGACGTCCAGATCCTCTTCCAGCGTCGGGAAGCGCAGATCGTATTTTTTGGTCGCCGCGTAGTAGGTTAAGGACTCGATTTCGTTGTTCACTGCCGCACTCCCGATTGCCTATGCCATGACATCGGATTATCGGGAGCAGTGGGATCGTTCGCTATGTCCCCTTAGGGACATTCGCTACAAAAAATTAACATTCACGCGCTGCGCCGCTGCGGGGCGGTCAGCAGCAGGCTAAACAACTCGGCCTGCGAGCCGATGTTCAGCTTGCCGTAGATGTTCTTGCGGTGATTTTTTACCGTGCCGAGGCTGATGAACAGCCGGTCGGCAATCTGCTGCGAACCGCAGCCGGCGAGGATCAGATCGACGATCTCGCGCTCGCGCGGCGTCAGCAGATAGCGCGCCTGGGCGCCGTCATCGTTCACCGTCGCGGCCTCGGCCGGTGCCGCCACCACTTCGCCGTGCAGCCGCGCCACGCTTTTCACCAGCGTCAGCGCACTGCGCAGATCCGCCCGCTGCGGATAGCGTACCGCCACCGTGCGGCGCACCGAGCCGAAGAATACCCCCAGCCCGCGCTCCGGCGTCAGCTGCAGCAGCACGCCGGCCTCGTCGTGCCAGCCGGTCTTGCGATAAAAATTACGGTAATAATCGCTGTGATAAAACCCGCAGGGTGCCAGCTGGCGCAGCGTGAGCACCTCGCCTTCGCCGCCGTCGCTCAGCGCGCGGTAAAACGGATCCTGCAGGTAGGCGCCCTGTTGGTAGATCTGATTGACCGCATCGCTGTTTTCCCGCTCGGTTTTGATCAGGCAGCGCGGCGGCCGGCCGCGTTCGAAGGCATAGACGATGGCGTTGTCGAAGGCGAAAAATCCCTCCAGCCAATTCAACAGGCTGGGATAAAAACGCGGGCTAGCCACCGCATCGATCACCGCAGACAAGCGTTCAACCTGAATTTCCATACCCGCCTCGCCATTATTAACACATTAACAATCTACCGATTTCGGATGGGGTTGGCCGCACGACGGCCGGTACTGTTAAAAAAAGCACCCAAAACGCCGAAATGCAAGAACGCGATCGTTTACATGTTAAACAACTCACAGGTTGCCGCGGCGGGGAAAGCGGTGGCCGCTCCGCGCCCGCTGGCTTATGCTGTGGCATCGCGCTCTGCAACGTCGTCAAGGAGATCTCATGTCCGTCAGCCACATCATCGCCAATCGCCAGACCTGGTTCGGCCACGGCAGCATCCAGCAGCTGCCGCCGCTGCTGCTTGCCGACCCGCAGCCGACGCTGTTGTTCAGCTGCCGATCTTTTCTCAACGGCCCGGTGTACGCCGGCCTGCGCGAAGCGCTGGCGCCGCTGTTCATCGGCACCGAAATCGTCAACCACGAGGCGTCGCCGCAGGAAATAGACGCCTGGGTGGCGCGCTGGCGCGGACAGGTGCAGCGCGTAGTGGCCATCGGCGGCGGCAGCGTGCTCGACGCCGCCAAAGCGTTCTCCGCGCTGGTGGTGCATCCGCTGCCGACGCTGCGCTATATGGAAAAGGTGGGCGATAGCAAAATCAGCGGCGCCACCCTGCCGCTGATCGCCATTCCCACCACCGCCGGCACCGGCAGCGAGGTGACGCAGAACGCGGTGATCACCGATACCCAGGTCAGCAAAGTGAAGGCCTCGCTGCGCCACAATAACTTCGTGCCGCACACCGCCATTCTCGATCCGCAGCTGCTGGCGGGCGCGCCGGACAAAGTGTTGGCCTACTGCGCTATCGACGCCTTCACCCACCTGTTCGAGGCCTATCTGTCGAAAACCGCCGGCGCCATGACGCGCGACATGTCGCTGAACGGCATACGCCACTTCCTCGCCGCCTGGCCGGCGCTCAACCGCAGCGATGCGGCGCGCGAAGCGATTATGCAAGCTTCGTACCTCGGCGGGCTGACGCTGAGCGCCGCCGGGCTGGGGGTCATTCACGGCATCGCCGGCGAGATCGGCGCGCTGCGCGACTACCACCACGGCCAAGTCTGTGGCCGCCTGCTGCTGCCGTTCCTCGCCCTGCTGGAAACCAGCGAACAGCCGCAGCAACGCGCGCTGATGGCCAAGCTGGCCGCGCGCCTGTACCCGCACTGGCAGGGCAGCCCGGAGAGCTACCTGACCGACTTCATCACCCGCCACGCCATCGCACCGTTCTGGCAGGACGATTTGCCGATTTCCGGCCAGGAATTGGCGGTGGCGCTGGAGAAATCCAACAGCAAGAATTCCTGGATCGACTATGTGCCGGCGCAGCGGCAACGGATGATCGAAGAGGCGTTTCGCGTCGAATGATTATATAATCAGATCAACGCACTAGCAGGAGTTAAGAAAATGGGCATCATCGGCTGGATCTTCGCCGGCATCGCGGTCGGCATCCTGGTCGGCGCGCTGATCAGGATCTTCGGCAAGAAGAAAGAGCAGTAAGCGTCACGCTGTTCCGTGGGCCGCCAGCAGGCACTCATGGAACAGCTTCACCACCCGCTGCGGCACCGGCGAGCGGCGCAGCACGCTGGAGTATTCACAGTGATAGCGGAACAGCGCCGGTTTGATCGCCCGCATCATATTCTGCGCCACGAAAAACGCCGCGTAGTGATCAGGCAAAAAGCCGACGTATTTGCCGGACAGGATCAGCGTGGCGATCGACTCCTGCGCAAACCCCGTCGCCTTGCGATGCAAATGTTGCTGCAGGCTCAGTTCCATATTCGGCGAATGATAGCCTAATCCGGCGAAGGCATAATTGTGCAGCAGATCCCAATTTAATGTTTCATGGGGGCCGGAAAATAATTCATGCTGCGCGCCGCAATATAAGAACATCCTCTCACTGAATAACGAATGATAAGATAAACTTTCCGCGCTGCGGTGCATGGGAATAACGCCAACCTGAAATTGCCCGTCAATGACGCCGCGTTCAATGGTATTAATCGGCTCCACGTACATTTGCAAAGAAACCTCCGGCGCGCGCTCGCTGAATAACGCGATGGCCCGGCCGATCTGCGCCTGCGGATTGCTGACCGTATGGTCGAATATCGCCACGTGCAGCTGCCCGCCCATGCGCTGGTGTACCTCGTCCACCCCGCGCCGGAACGCCTCGGTGGCCGCCAGCAGGTTGACCGTTTCCTGATAGATCAACAGCCCCTCGTCGGTAACCGCAAAACCCTCGCGCCCGCGCTGGCACAGCGTCAGGCCCAGCCGCTGCTCCAGATCCTTGATGTGCTTGCTGATGGTCGACAGGCTGATATTCAGCTCCAGTTCGGCGGCGCTCATGCCGCCGCAGTCGACCACGGCCTTGAATACCCGCAGCAAACGCAGATCCATATCCGACAATTGCCCTAACAGCGCGCGCTTTTTTACTTGCATAAAACCTTAAGTAAGTTTCGACATATGATTATTCACAGTAGAGAACAAGCGGTACATAGTCAATTTCGCACAACAATTCGTTAACAACTCATTTTATTTAATTAATCGCACTTATTTTCCTGCCCGGAGGAAAACATGGCCGCTGAAAATTATTCGCTTAATCGTCTCGATGCCGAAGGGTTAGAGGCCCATTGGATGCCTTTTACCGGCAACCGTAATTTTAAAGCGCAGCCGCGCATCATTACTCAGGCCGCAGGGGCGTATTACACCAGCCACGACGGCAGAAAGATTTTCGACGGCCTGTCCGGATTGTGGTGCTGCGGATTGGGGCACGGCCGGCAGGAAATCACCGACGCCGCCCAGCGCCAGCTGGCGACGCTGGATTACTCGCCGGCGTTTCAGTTCGGCCACCCGCTGTCGTTCGAGCTGGCCAACAAAATCAAGGCGCTGACGCCGGCGGGGCTGGATTACGTGTTCTTCACCGGCTCCGGCTCGGAAGCGGCGGACACCTCGCTGAAAATGGCGCGCGCTTACTGGCGCGCCAAAGGCCAGGCGGGCAAAACCTGCTTTATCGGCCGGGAGAAGGGCTATCACGGCGTTAACTTCGGCGGTATCTCGGTCGGCGGCATCGCCGGCAACCGCAAGACGTTCGGCGCCGGCGCCGAGGCGGACCACCTGCCGCACACCCTGCTGGCCGGCAACGCCTTTTCGCGCGGCATGCCGCAACAGGGGGCGGAGCTGGCGGAAGAGCTCAACCGCATCATCGCGCTGCGCGACGCCTCGACGATCGCCGCGGTGATCGTCGAACCGTTCTCCGGCTCCGCCGGGGTGATCGTGCCGCCGGTCGGCTACTTGCAGCGCCTGCGCGAAATCTGTACCCAGCATGACATCCTGCTGATCTTCGACGAAGTGATCACCGCCTTCGGCCGCTGCGGCGCGATGACCGGCGCCGAGGCGTTCGGCGTCACGCCGGACATCATGAACATCGCCAAACAGGTGACCAACGGCGCGCAGCCGATGGGCGCGGTGGTGGTGCGGCCGGAGATCTACCAAACCTTCATGAACGGCGGCGAGCCGGACTACCAGCTCGAATTCCCGCACGGCTACACCTACTCCGCCCATCCGGTCAGCTGCGCGGTCGCGCTGGCGACGCTGGACATCCTGCAGCGCGAACAGATGGTGGAGCGCGTACAGGCGCTGGCGCCCTACTTCGAGCGCGCGGTGCACAGCCTGCAAGGAGCCAAACACGTCGCCGACATTCGCAATATCGGCCTGGCGGCCGGCATCACGCTGGCGGCGCGGCCCGGCGAGCCGGCGCGGCGCCCCTTCGAGGCGGCGATGCGCTGCTGGGAAAGCGGATTTTACGTGCGCTACGGCGGCGACACCCTGCAGCTGGCACCGCCGTTCATCAGCAGCGAAGCGCAGATCGATGCGCTGATCAACGCCGTGGGCGACGCCCTCAACGCCACCGAATAAGGAGAGAACCATGACCATTACCCATTGGATCAACGGTGAGCCCGCCGCCGCCGGCGAACGCAGCCAGCCGGTTTACGACCCGGCCACCGGCCAATCGGCGCAGGAGGTGCAGCTAGCCGACCGCGCCACGGTGGAGCGCGCCATCACCGCCGCCGAACAGGCCTATCCCGCCTGGCGCGACACCCCGCCGCTGAAGCGCGCGCGCATCATGATGAAGCTCAAGGATCTGCTGGAGCAACACGCCGACGCCATCTGCCAGTTAATCACCGCCGAGCACGGCAAGGTGCTCAGCGACGCCCTGGGCGAACTGCAGCGCGGCATTGAGAATATCGAATACGCCAGCTATGTGCCGGAACTGCTGAAGGGTGAACACAGCAAAGAGGCAGGCCCGGGCATCGACAGCTGGAGTGAGTTTCAGCCGCTGGGGGTGGTGGCGGGCATCACCCCGTTCAACTTCCCGGCGATGGTGCCGCTGTGGATGTGGCCAATGGCGGTCGCCTGCGGCAACACCTTCGTGCTGAAACCTTCCGAGCGCGTGCCTTCCGCCGCGCTGTATATCGCCCGGCTGGCGGCGGAAGCCGGGCTGCCACCGGGGGTGCTCAACGTGGTCAACGGCGACCGCGAAGCGGTGGAGACGCTGCTGCATGACGGGCGCGTCAAAGCGATCAGCTTCGTCGGTTCGACGCCGGTGGCGGAGCACATCTATCACACCGGCTGCGGCCAGAACAAACGGGTGCAGGCGCTGGGCGGCGCCAAAAACCACGCGGTGGTGCTGCCGGACGCCGATATCCCCGGCGCGGTCGGCGCGCTGATGGGCGCGGCGTTCGGCTCGTGCGGCCAGCGCTGCATGGCCATCCCGCTGGTGGTGGCGGTGGGCGACGGCACCGCCGACGCGCTGATCGCCGGGCTGCGGCAACAGATGGCCGCCATGCGCGTCGGCCCCGGCAGCGACAACCGCAACGACATGGGGCCGCTGGTGACCCAGCAGCATTATCAGAAGGTGAAAGGCTATATCGATCAGGGCGTAGCCGAAGGCGCCGAGCTGCTGGTGGACGGCCGCGAACTGAGCGTGATCGGCGCCGACGGCCGCCCCAGCCAGGGGTATTTCCTCGGCCCGACGCTGTTCGATCGCGTGACGCCCGGCATGCGCATCTATCAGGAGGAGATCTTCGGCCCGGTGCTCGGCGTGGTGCGCGCGGCCTCGCTGCCGGAGGCGATGGCCTTGATCGACGCCCACGAATACGGCAACGGCACCTGCCTGTTCACCCGCGACGGCGAAGCGGCGCGCCACTTTTCCAGCCGCATTCAGGTCGGCATGGTGGGGATCAACGTGGCGCTGCCTGTGCCGGTGGCCTACCACTCGTTCGGCGGCTGGAAGCGCTCGCTGTTTGGCGATCTGCACGCCTACGGCCCGGACGCCGTCAGGTTCTACACCAAACGCAAGACCGTGACCCAGCGCTGGCCGGCCTCCGGCGATGCCCGCCGCGCCAGCTTCAGCTTCCCGTCGGGGCAGGGGTAACACATAAGAACAATAAACTTCCGGGGAGCAACGCTCCCCGGCATTTAGCGCGCTCCATTTGATTCCTGCGTACAGCCTGTGCAGCAAAACAATAACTCACTCACACGTTAATGGAGTCGTTATCCCATGAAAGAGTCCGCCCCTGAACACACCTTCAAAGGCAATCTCAGCGTCCTCGACGTGGTGATGATCACCGCGTCCGGCGTGACGCCGGCCAGTTCGATCTTCGTTATCGCGCCGCTGGCGATCGCCAACGCCGGCAGCGGCGCCTTTCTGTCGTTTCTGATCGCCGCCTGCGTCGCCGCCGCCATCGCGCTGTGCTATGCCGAGCTCGGCGCCGCACACCCCAGCGCCGGCGGTGAATACAGCATCATCAAGCGCCTGTTCGGCACCCTGTGCGGGTTGCAGACCTACCTGTTTATCCTCAGCGCCTCGCTGTTCGTGCCGGCGGTACTGGCCACCGGCGCAGTGCCTTACCTGAACACCGCGCTGGGCACCCAGTTCGACGCCTCGACCGCCGGCATGCTCACCGTGCTGGTCGGTGGTATCTGCGCCATTTTCAACATCAAAGCCAACGCCCTGCTGACCGGCGCCTTCCTGGTGGTGGAAGTGGCGGTGCTGGCGCTGATCGCCTGGCTCGGCTTCAGCCACCCGCATCAAAGTACAGAGATCCTCACCGCGCCGGTGATGCTGGACGCGCAGGGCAGCCTGGCGCCGGTGTCGCTGCCGCTGATCGTCGCCATGGTCGGGGTCGCGCTGTTCTCCTACAACGGCTACGGCGCGGCGGTGTACATGGCGGAAGACATGCGCGAACAGGGCAGGCCGATGGCGATCGCGATCATGCTGACGCTGGTCATCGTGGTGCTGGTGGAACTGGTGCCGTTCACCGCCCTGCTGATCGGCTCGCCGTCGCTGACGGAGATGGCCAAACAGGCCGATCCGGTCGGCTACGTGGTCACCCAGCTCGGCGGCCCGACGCTGGCGCGGGTGGTGAGTGGCGCAATCTATCTGTCGGTGTTCAACGCCATTATCGCCATCGTGGCGCAGTTCAGCCGCATGATGTTCGCCAGCGGACGTGACGGCTTCTGGCTGCCGGCGTTCAACCGGGCGCTGAAAATCATCCACCCGCGTTTCGGCACCCCCTGGATCGCCACCCTGCTGTTCGGCGTGCCGTCGGCGCTGCTGGCGTTTTGCTCCGATCTCGAATCGCTGACCTCGTTCACCGTGATCCTGCTGCTGCTGGTGTACATCATTATGGCGGTGGCAGCGCTGATCAGTCGCCGTCGCCGCCACTTCCACCACCCGTACCTGATGCCGCTGTGGCCGCTGCCGGTGGTGGTGGCGCTGCTGTGCTGCCTGTACGTGCTGTGGACGATTTTGATCGCCAGCAGCCTGAAAGACTTTATTATCATTGCCGGCATCATCGGCTTCGGGTTGGCGCTGAACCATCTGCGCGGCCGCCAGACGGCGCCCCTCGCCGCCCCCTCAATAGAAGGAGAATAACCATGACGCAGCGCGCTCAGGATCTGGGCATCATCATCGGCCAGGGCACGCCCGGCCCGCTGAACGCCATCACCGACGTGCCCGGCGTGCGCGTCGGCCATGCCAGCCTTCATGCCGACTTGGCGGACGGGCGCAGCGTGCGCACCGGCGTGACGGTGATCGAACCGCGCCCCGGCTCCGCCCGCCACGCGCCCTGCTTCGCCGGCGTGCACGTGCTGAACGGCAACGGCGACGCCACCGGCCTGGAATGGGTGCGCGAAGCGGGCCTGCTGACCAGCCCGATCGCCTTCACCAACACCCACAGCGTGGGCGTGGTGCGCGATGCGCTGATCGCGCTGGAGCGTGAAGCGCTGCCCGCGGGCGACAACGCGGTGTATTGGAATATGCCGGTGGTGATGGAAACCTTCGATGGCCTGCTCAACGACATCAACGGCTTTCACGTCAAGGCCGAGCACGTGCGCGAGGCGCAGCAGGCGGCCCAGGGCGGCTTGCCGAAGGAAGGCGCGGTCGGCGGCGGCAGCGGCATGATCTGCCATGAATTCAAAGGCGGCAGCGGCACCGCCTCGCGCCGCTTGCCTGCCGATCAAGGCGGCTGGACGGTGGGCGCCATCGTACAGGCCAACCACGGCAAGCGCGAGTCGCTGCTGGTCGGCGGTTACCCGGTGGGCCGGCATCTGGGGCATATCCCCTCGCCGTTCACGCCGCAGTTGCCGCATCCCGGCATGGGCTCCATCGTGGTGGCGCTGGCGACCGACGCGCCGCTGCTGCCGCACCAGTGCGCGCGGCTGGCGCAGCGCGCCAGCATCGGCATCGCCCGCACCGGCGGCGGCACCGAGGATTCGAGCGGCGATATCTTTATCGCCTTCGCCACCGGCAACGACGGCCTGCCGCCCGCCGACTACGCCAATAAAGGCGCTTTTACCACGCCGCTGCGCATGGTGAACAACGACTACATTTCGGCGCTGTTCGCCGCGGCGGCGGAAGCGGTGGAAGAAGCGATCGTCAATGCACTGCTGGCGGCCAATACCGTTAGCGGTAACGGCCACCGGGCGGAAGGGTTAAGCGCCGAACAGCTGGTGACGGCGCTGGAGAAGGCCGGCTGGCGGCGATAAACAACGCGGGGCGCGGGTTAACGCGCCCTGACCGTCAGGATTCGCCGCCCGGTTTGGGCGTCGGGTAGTCGTAATCCAGCCGCAACGGTTCGGCGTAGACGCTGTTCCACAGCTGTTGGTACAGCTGGTCCAACCGCCCGCTCATCGCCGCGCTGTGCATCACCAGCTCCAGATTGCGCGAGTTGTCCAGATAGCCGCCGGTCCAGTTGCTGGTGCCCACCCAGGCAATCTCGTCGTCGATGGTCATCAGCTTGCTGTGGATCACGCGGGCAAACGGAATGAAGCCGCTGCTGGCCGGCGGAATGGTCACCACCTTGACCTGCACGTTCGGCACCAGCGCCAGGCTCTTCAGCCAGGCGATATCCGGCTTTTTGGTGTTCCAGTTGGCCACCATCAGCTCGATCTGCACGCCGCGCGCCGCCGCGCTGCGCAGCGCGTTGTCGATCACCGCGTAGAAGGGGCGACTGCGCTCCGGGCCAAACGACAGCGGCGCGTAGTCCATCACCTGCACCCGCACCCGCCGTTTGGCGCCGGCCAGCAAGCGCGGCAGCTCGGCCTGCGAGTCAATCACCCCCGCCGGGTTGTAGGCGCGCGGGCTGGCCACCAGATAGTTGCCCTGCGGCTGCGCCGTCGGCGGCGAATCGGGCAACGCCGGCACCGGCTTATCCTGCGCCAACAGCGCCTGCGCCCGCCAGTCCTGTTCGAAGATCGCCTGGATCTGCCCCACCACTTTAGCATCGCTGATGCGCAGCCCGGTTTCGTGAATATGCTCCAACGCGCGCCAGTCGAAATTCTGGCTGCCGACAAACGCCTGCTCGCCGTCCACCAGCAGATATTTGGCGTGCAGGATGCCGCCGCTCAGCTTCTGGTAAGGAATGATGCGCAGCTCCAGATTGGGGATCGTCTTCAGCTGTTCCAGCGTTTCGGCGGTAGAAATGCGAATGCCCTTCTCTTCCACCAAAAAGCGGATTTTCACCCCGCGCTCACCGGCCGCCTTCAGGTGCTGCAGCACGCCGTCCAGCAGCGAACCGTCCTGATTCGCCACGTAAAACTGCCCCAGGTCGATGCGGGTTTTCGCCGCGTCGAACATCTCGCGCCACACCTCGGCGGTGTTGCGCAGGTCGTCGGCCTGCAGCGCGGTTTCCACCGGCGCGGTGTACACCAGCTCATAGCCGGGAATCGCAAAACGCGCCGCAGCGCTCTGGCTCAACATCAACAAACAACCGCTCCACAATGCCGCATAAAGGCGGCCGAGCGGCCGCCGTACTGGATGGCCATTAGGCATAGCGCGGCGCTCCGCTGTCAACCCATTGTTCGCCGCTGCCGTTCTCCGGGCGGCTGGTCGGCTGGCCGGCGCGGATCAGCAGCACCTTCAGCAGCTCGTTGATGCGCTCCGTGCGGCTCTGCAGGAAGTTGTTGGCCACCAGGCACAGCAGCGCGATGGCGATGCCGAGGCCAGTGGCGTACAGCGCGGTGCCCATCCCGGCCGACACCAGGCTCGGCTCGGACACCCCCGAGGCGGCCAGCGCCTTGAAGGTTTCGATGATCCCCATCACCGTGCCGAGCAACCCCAGCAGCGGCGCGGCGGTGACCACGGTTTCCAGCAGCCACAGGCCGCGCGCCATCGGCGGCTTGCTCAGCAGGTACTGGGCGTCGATCAGATCGCCGATCGCCTCGCGGTCGCCGGCGCGGTGCTTCTGCGCCAATACCGGCGCGATCACCGCCATCGGCAGGCTGTTGCGCTGGGTCAGCTCGTCCGGCAGATCGGCGGCGCGGCGTACGTCCGGCGTCAGCGCCTGCTCCAGCCGGCGCGCCTGGCGTTGGGTATAGGCGAAGTACAGCGTGCGTTCGATGATGATCACCAGCGCGATCGCCAGCGCGGCGTACATCACGTAGAAAATAATGTCGTGCAACAGATTGGCGTCCATACAGGGCTCCTCTTCCCCGCCGCCGGGCAGGCGGCGGGGTATTCAGTTAAAAGGTGGCTTCCAGCGAGACGCTGAAGGTGCGTTCTTCGCCGACGTTGTAATACGGCGTGCTGGCCTTCACGCCGCCGTACGGCGCCGCGTTGAAGGTGGTGGTGCGCACCGAGGTCAGGTATTCCTTGTCAAACAGGTTGCTGATGCCAAAGCGCAGCGCGGCGCTTTTGACGATTTTCTTGTCCACCGGCAGATGCACCCCCGCCGCCAGATCGAACACCGTGCGGCCGCCGATCTTCTCGTCGTTGGTTAGATCGCCGTAGAACGCACTGACGTACTTGCCGCTGACGCTGCCGTAATACAGCCCGTCGTCATAACCCAACGTCATGTTCAGCAGGTTTTTCGGCACGTTCGGCACTTCTTTGCCGGAGGTCGGCAGCGGCTGCCCGCCGTTGCTGACGATGTCGCTCTTCTGCTTCGATTGGGTATAGGTATATGAGGTGTAGTAGTTGAAGTTATGCGGCAGTTGGCCGCTCCACTCCAGCTCCAGCCCTTTGTTCTCCACATTGCCGATGTTCATCATCTCGTAATCGCCGGCCGAGTTGGTGGTGGAGATCTGGCGATCGCTGTAGCGCATGTAGAACAGCGTGGCGCTCAGCAGCATGTCCTCTTGCTGGAAACGCCAGCCCAGTTCGTGGTTCCAGCTGAGTTCCGGCTTGGTGCTGAGCGAGTCGCCGACGTTGTACAGCACGTAGTTTGGCGGCGTGCGCATGTTGCGCGTCAGGTTGTAGAACACCTGGTTTTCCTGGTTCACCTTATAGCTGGCGCTGAAGTTCGGCAGGAATTCGTGATAGGTGGCTTTGCGCTTCTCCGGCACGTTGTACAGGCTGCCGCGGTTGTCCCCTTTGCGCTCCACGTACTGATAGGCCAGGCCGCCGACGAAGGTCCAGTCCGGCGTGGCGAACCAGGTGTCCTGCAGCCACACCTTCTGCGCCGGGGTGATGGTGTACTGGTTGCGCCCCTGCACCGTATTGCCGTTGGCGTCCTTCACCTGATCGGATCCGCCCGGTTTGCCCGAGATTTGCGCCGGATTGCCATCATCTTTGATGCTGATGAACGGTTGGGTCTGCAGCTGGCGCGCGCGCTCGTACCAGTAACCGATGTCCAGGCTGTGCTGATCGTTGATGTCCCACTTCAGCTTGGTGGTGATGCCCGGCCGCCAGGTTTGGGTCCACGACGGGCGGTAATAGGTGTTGGACTGCAGGTTGCTGAGGTCATACTGCCCGGCCTTGTCCGACGTGCTGGACAGCACCGAGGCCGTCTGGCCGTTGAAGCTGCCGCCGTTGCCCCAGTAGTAATACGGTTGCAGAGTCAGCGACAGGTTATCGCGCAGCTGCAGCTTCTGGGTGAACGACAGCGTGAAGGTTTCGAACGGGTTGCGTTCAATCTTGTAGTACTTGTTCAACTGCCCTTTGCTGTTGTACTCCGGTGTGGTGACGTAGTCGGTGTCACGGCCGTCGTTTTGGAACTGCGCCTTGCTCAGAGTGTTGTAGTTGGTGTTGTTCTGGCGGTTGTACTTCATCACCAGGTTGCTGCTGTTGCCGTTGCCGTCTTCGTACAGCGAGTTCATCTCGAATTTGTCGGAATACAGTCGCCCCTCGCCGCGCCACTTCTTCGCTTCGGTGTGCGAATAGGAGAGCCAGTTACTGAAGCCGTTGTACTCGCCGGTCTCCAGGCGGGCAAAGGTTTTGCTCAGGCTGTTGCTGCCCAGCGTTTGCTTGACGAAACCGCCGAAGTCTTTCGCCGGGCGGCGCGTCACCAGGCCGATGTTGCCGCCGCTGGAGCCGATGTGCGGGCCGTCCGCTTCGGAAGACCCTTGGGTGACGAACACCTCCTCCAGGTTTTCCGCATCGCCGAGCAGGTTCGGGTATACCGCGTAGTTGCCGGAGTCGTTGATCGGAATGCCGTCCATCGACAGGCCGATCTGATCCGAGTTCATGCCGCGCATGGTGTAGTCCACGCCGCTCAGGCCGCTGGCGTCGTTGCTGTTGACGTTCAGGCCCGGCGTGTATTTCAGCTTGTCGATGGCGTTGGCCGCCGACGGCATTTTATCCATCGCCTCTTTGGTGACGGTAGAACGCGCCTTGGCGCTGTCATCCTGCACCATCATGCCGCCGCCGAGCGACTGCCCCTTGACGCTGATGGTGCCGACATCGGTGGCGTCGGCCGCCAGCGCGGCGCCCGGCAGCATCGCCGACATCACCGCCAGATAGATCCCAGAACGATTAAACGATTTCATTGTGTGCATCCCATAAAAATCAAACGATTAACCCTTGCGCTAAGGCGCCTGATAATTGAACGTCGCGGTAAATCTTTTGGTTGTTTGCCCGGCGAACGCCTCGCTCGGGAACGGCTTCACTGAACTGATGCTTTGCAGGCTGCTCATCGCCGCGCGGTTCAGCAGCATGCTGGCGGCTTTGTTGGCGATGCCGGAAGAGAGCACCCGCCCGCTGCGATCGACCTCCAGCCACACTTCGACGTTGCCCTGCGGGCGCTCGAGTGAGGCCTGACGCCCGCTTGGGTAGCGCTTGCGCTGTTCCAGCTCGCGGCGCAAGGCCAGCAGATAGCCGTTTTCAATCGCCTGCGCGTTCACCTTCGGCGCCGCGGGGGCGGCCGGTGCGGGCTGCGCCGCCGGTTTGCTGACCAGCGCGCGCGGCGCGGCGGTCGCCGGCGTCGGTTTAGGTTTCTCTACCGGTTTGGCTTTCTCTTTTACCGGCTTGGGCTTCGGCTTCGGCTGCGGTTTCGGCACCGGCTTGGCTTCCACGATCGGTTCCGGCGCCGGCACCACCGGTTCGGGGATCGGCTCCGGCTCGGGCGGCGGCGGTTCGGGCTGAGGTTCCGGCGGCGTTTCCGGTTGAGGTTCAGGCGCCGGTTCAGGCTCCACCAGCGCCAGTTCGATGGCAGTTTCGTCGTAGCGCGGCTGGATCTTCAGCGCCGCCTGCTGGCTGGCGAACAGCAGGCAACCGGCGACAATCAGCGCCGGCAGCCAGCTGAAAAGATGACGTGAGCGATAGAGCAGATACATGTCACAGCTTCCGTGTCGCGATGGAGACGGAGAAGAAACCGCCCTGGCGCAGGTTGTCCATGACCGCCACCAGCCGCTCGACCGCCACGCCCTTGTCGCTGTTGACGATGATGGTGGTGGTGGTCTGGTTGGCCTGCTGCTGTTGCTTCAGCGTAGTGACCAACGCGCCGAGCGCAATCGGCTGGCCATCCAGCTGCAGCTGTTCGTCGGCCCCCAGCGTGATGATCGCTTTCTTCTGCGGTTTCAGCTGCTGCGCGCTGCCGGCGGACGGCAGCTGCGTTTTCAGCCCGAGCGCCGGAATGACGTTCAGGCTAATCAAGACGAAAAACACCAATAAAAACATCATCACGTCGATCATCGGGATCAGTTCGATGTGCGCTTTGTTCTTTTTCGGTTCGTTCCAGTTACGCATGACACTCCCTCCCAAAAGCGAAGCAGCCAATATAGGAGGGGTATGTTTACCTTTTGTTACGCTTGTGTGATCTTATTTTCACAGTGTGGTTTTTTTGCGAGAATTTTTTCAATGGCAGGCGATAACGGAGAAGATATAACTTATTAATTAGCGATAGTTTTTATTGGAATAATTGCGATTCGGGCATTTCAGAGAGCCAAAGCCAGAGAGGATAATGTGAGAATAGTGACAACCCAAACGGTCACTACAACAAGACCTCAAGCCCGTGCTTACGTACAATCGAAAGCAGCTTAAGCGACACGCTGCCGGGCCGTTTCACTCCCGTCTCCCACTTCTGTATGGTCGACACGCTGGTATTCAGATAACGGGCAAAAACCGGTTGGCTTAAACATAGCTGCTCACGCAAGGCTTTGATCTCTTGGGGCTGCAACATCTCGACCGGAGCAAGGCAAGACTCGTCGAAACTGCGTAGGGTTTCCAGAGAAATGGCGCCAGTACGATGCAATCCTTCAGCCGCGCTGTGAATCGCCTCAAAGGCCGGACTCCGAAACGTTTTTTCCTTCTTCATGGCAAATCTCCATCCATTCGTTCTTTACGACCAAGGATTGGAGCATTTCGTCGCTCAACGCGCCAAAATGCACCGCCAACTTGCGAAAAGCTTGCAATTCCGCCCCAGAGATATTGGCCTGGACCTGCTTGGCAAACAAAAAAACATACACCCAATGCCGACCGTTTTTCGCTAATACCAACGCACGGTCCCGATTGTGATTAAGACGTTTTTTAAATACACCACCGCCTAAATCCACAGCCAAACCCCGTTGTACATCGTGTACCGCCCGACATAATGCCTTATCGGTAATGCCGTGCGCCTGAGCCTTCTTGCTAAACCAACGAGTTTTAAATGTACGCATTGCAATGACTTCCCCATAAAACATAGCACTGAGTGAAACACTTTTCCAGAGCATTCCTTCTCGCCAGCATCACCTCAAACTCGATGATGGCCACCATGGGAAACCCGATTTGCATGATGGCGCGCATCATGACTTCTTTCTGTGCAATGCTGAGGGCATCATTGCGAACGCACACGCAACAACATGTTTTACAAGCATAAAAAAAGACGCCCGCAGGCGTCTTCTTGGCATTTTCACTGAGACCGGAAGGCTTTCAGTTCACTTTCACCGGCATACCGGAACGGGCCTTGATCGCCGCGTCCACTTCGCTCTGGTTAACACCGGCGTCCATCAGCACTTTGCCGACTGGCGCGGAAATGGTCAGCGGCACCGGATCTTTCGATTGCAGCTGCTCTTCGTTGGCCGACAGCGGGTTGTGCACTTCCACATAGCGCGAGCCGTCCGGTTCGACGGTGGCTTTCATCGGTTCATTGATGAACTGCACGCGGGTGCCGACCGGCACGTTTTCGAACAGGTACTTGATGTCGTCGGCGCGCAGACGCACGCAGCCGTGGCTCACGCGCAGGCCGATGCCGAAGTTGGCGTTGGTGCCGTGGATGGCATACAGGCGGCCAACATACAGCGCATACAGCCCCATCGGGTTGTCCGGGCCGGCCGGGAACACCGCAGGCAGGATTTCGCCGTCAGCCGCGTATTCGGCGCGCATTTTGGCGGTCGGCGTCCAGGTTGGGCCGTCTTTCTTGCGCTGCACGGTGGTGGTCCAGTTCAGCGGGGTGTCTTTACCCAGCTGGCCGATGCCGATCGGCAGCACCACGACGGTGTTGGAACCTTTCGGGTAGTAGTACAGACGCATTTCGGCGCTGTTGATGATGATGCCTTCACGCGGCGCGTCCGGCAGGATCAGCTGTTGCGGGATGGTCAGGGTGCTGCCGGCCTTCGGCAGGAACGGATCCACGCCCGGGTTGGCCTCCAGCATGTTGCTCAGCCCCATCTGATACTGGGCGGCGAAGCTCTCCAGCGGCAGTTTGCTGTCTTCCGGTACGGTGATTTGGATATTCTCGCCCACCAAACGGCTGTCTTTTGGCGGCAACGGGTAAACGACGGCGAAGGCAGCCTGGCTGAAAGCAACCAGTGCCGTAAACAGGGTTAATAACGCGCGAATGCTCATTTTCATCTTCGTGTTGGTCAAGGCCACTGGCGATTAGGGATATCGGTTTCTACGGCCACTTTACCCCGTTGAATTTCAGCCGACAGCCAACGGCGCTGCGGCCTGAAAAGCCAGGGGGGTTTGACCGGATGCGCATTATATGTGCACATCAATCAAAGTGTGAACCATTACCGATGTAATATCGCAATTTTTTGTAACCTGACGCGCCACGAAGGCGATTTTTTGCGAGAACCGCCGCCTAACTGGCGGCGGCCAACGCTTCCACCCGCCGAATGGGGATCAGATATTCACAGCGGATCGCCGCGCCGCCGAGCGGGCAACAGCCCTCCTGCGCCGGGTAGAAACGCTCGATATCCTGCCCCGGCCGGCGGATGGCGTTCATCTGCGGCATGGCAGTGTCATACAATCGGACAATAAAGTTTTGTAACCCTTCCGCCTGCCCCTGATAGGTGAAACGGGCATACTCCCCCTGTTCGATAGTCACCCGCTCCCCCATCGCCCCTTCGTCCGGCAAAGCGGCGGTATACGCCATACGCGGGCAGCCCCGGCGTTGCCTGTCGACCTCCAGGCTGGTGAGGCCGTACACCACCTCCGGCAGCGCCTGCGGCCGCAGCAGTTGCCGCCAGGCATGGCGGCGCAGCTCGCACTTGGAGTCCGCCAACTGCCCCAGCGTGAAGCTGCGGCGCTGGGTGTTGCCCACCAGCTGCATGGCGGGCAGCGTCACGATGTCGGCCTGCGGCAACGGCGCCTCGGTCAGCCGCAGCGGCGGCTGCAGGCCATAGCTCGACCAATCCTGGCTGCGGCGATAGCTGGCCGGCGGCAGACCGAACTGCTTGCGAAAGCAACGGGTGAAGGTTTGCTGTGAATCGAACTGGTAAGTATCGGCGATGCAGGCCACGCTGGTGCCGGTCAGGCGCAGTTCGCGCGCGGCGGCGGTCAGCCTTCTGCGGCGCGCGTAAGTGCCGAGAATATGGCCGGTATGCTGCTTGAATATCCGCTGCAAATGCCACTTGGAGTAGCCGGACTTGGCGGCAATGTCGTTCAGCGTCAGCGGCTGATCCAGGCTCTGCTCGATCCAGGCCAGCAGCTGTTCAATCACCTGTTGCTGGTGCATGGTATTCCCCTTATTTGCTCAGTAATGTCTGCGCCAGCATCCGGCCTGTGGCTTCATCGGTGGCCACCAGTATCGGATAACCCCAGAATTTGGCGCCGTATTCGGCGAATTCTTCCGCCGCCGCGCGTTTGGCGTCGTCCGGCTCCAGCATGATCATGCCTTTCACCCACTGCTTCAGCGCCTCGCGGTTATCGCGTTTCCACAGCGCCACCAGGGTGCGGGCATCGCGATCGTGCTCTTCACCTTCATCGCCGACGCTGCGGTCGGTCATCAAGACAAAGGGTTCGGCGCGCGCCAACAGCGCGCTGAATTCAGCCAGCTCGGCCTGGGTATCGCGCCCGTTTCGGCGCATCCACACCAGCGGAAAAGTGGCGGTATCGAGTGACATAATCAGTTTCCTCGCGAAAGGGTTTTAGGACTGGCGTTTACTTTATCGGCACCGACGCTAGACCACATTGCGCAATCAGGACATAATACTTTTCAATTCCGCCAAATTGAGAATTGTTCTCATGAAAGTACAGATCCCTCGCCGCAATCTCGATATCGATCAGGTGCCACGCCCGCTGTTCGCCGTACAGAGTTCCACTATCGAACAGGACTGGGAAGTCGAGCCGCACCGTCATCAAAAGGCGCAGCTGATCTATACCGTGCGCGGCATGATCCGCTGCGAAGTGGAAAACGGCCTGTGGCTGGTGCCACCGCAGTGCGCGCTGTGGATGCCGGGCAACGTGTTGCACAACGCCCAAGGCGCCGGCTCAACGGAAGCTTACTGCCTGTTCGTCGATCAACACGTCGTCCCAGGCTTGCCGCAAAGCTGCTGCACGCTGTCGGTCTCGCCGCTGCTGCGCGAGCTGCTGCTGCAGGCCACCACCTTCGAGCCGCTCTATGACGAACAGGGCGCCGAAGGGCGCCTGACGGCGGTACTGCTGGATCAACTGGTGGCCGCGCCGATCGAGAATCTGCACCTGCCAGTATCAGACGACGCGCGCATCCGGCAGTTGACCGAAGGCATGCTGAGCTGCCCGGCGGACAAATCCACCCTCGGGCAGTGGGCGCAGCGCATCGGCATGAGCGAGCGCTCCCTCAGCCGCACCTTGCAACAGCAGATGGGCATGAGCTTCGGCCACTGGCGGCGCCAGCTGCACGTGATGCTGGCGCTGCAGCGCTTGACGCAGGGCGAGAGCGTACAGACGGTAGCGTTGGATCTGGGCTATGAAAGCGCCAGCGGCTTCGTCACCATGTTCAGAAAGGCGGTGGGCAAACCGCCGGCGCGTTATCTGGCGGAGCGCAACGCCTCCGGGCAACCCCTGGGCGGCGCGATCAGCATGTGAACGGCCGGCGTATGCCGGCCTGGCAAGAGGTGGATCAGAAGTCGTAGAACACCGTAATCCAGGTGGAGTCCGGCTCGTTGTCGCTGCTGTTGGCCAGCGTGCGCTCCACATACACCGACAGACCGTAACCAATGGTGGTGCCCGCGCCAAGGTAAACGTGGTTGGCGTGATACGCCTCGTCACCCTTCAGCCGCAGCGAGTCCGCCGCCACGTAAGGCTGGATCGATTTGAGGAACGGCTTGTCGATATTGAAGGTGTAACCAACAAAACCTTCCAGCCCGTAGCCGTCACCGGCGAAGAAGTGCGACAGTGTGCGCTGGCGGGTGCTCGGCACATAGTCTTTGTAATAGCTGGCGGTGCCGACGATGTACCAGTTGTTCGGCTGCCAGGTCAACGCGGTGCCGGACAGCTGCTGGTGATAATCCTTTTCGCTGTACAGATTGTCTTTGATCTTCGCATCGGTATAACTGTAGGCCGCGCTGAAGGTGAAGTCTTTCGTCACCTTGTAATCGAAGCCCAACCCACCTCCGCCCTTGCGGCGGTAAATCAGGTTATCCGCAGTGTGCAGATCGTCTTCCGGCAATAAATAGTTGGCATACAGCGTCACCGGCCCGAAATCATTGGTGTACTTGATGCTGTTTTTCGGTTTATTGCCGCCGTCGTAGTCGCCGGAAATACCGATACCGGTGCCGCCCGCATGGCCATCGTTATCCCAGACGTCGCTTTTGATGCCGACCACCGAATAATAGATGCCGTATTGATGGCCGTAGGTGAGGGTGCCGTAACGATCGTCCTTGAAACCGGCGTACAGCTGGCGCTGATAGTCGCGCTTGCCGTCTTCGTTATAGTGCCCGTCCCAGCTGAGCGCGTGCGCAAGATCCACGCCCCACTCGTAATAGCCGATGATCGAGGTGTCCTGCGTCAGCGCATAGTCGCCGCTGAAGCGAAAACGCGTGCCGCCGTCGTGGCCGTTTTTGTCATAGCCCGGCTCCGGGCCGTTATTGAAGATCCACTCGGGGCGAATGCTGCCGCCCACCTTTAAACTGAGCGGCGCCAGCAACACATTACTCTGCGGGTTTTTATCCAGAATGGTGATCTCGGCCTGTGCGCCGGCGGATAACGCCGACAGCAAGACGCCGCCAATGAATATTGGCGTTGTATTTTTTCTCATTATTACCCCTGCCCGAAAAAATTATTGTTATAAACACGGTGGTCTTAAGCCACGCGGAAATAATTACCCGATGTAAACAGCGCACGCAAGATATAAAAATTCACGTCATAATCTGCCATTATTCCAGGTTGGCTTTATTTTCAGCATAAACGTGTTCATCTGTAACGCGAAGAAAAACAATGTAATAACCGCAGCACGAAATAAACCAATCCGCATCTTTTATCCAAAATAACCCGGCGTGATTATCCGGGAATAAAGATAGCAAATAACAAATAAATATTATTGCCGCAGGTAAACCGTCACGCAGGGGAATTAACTAAAGGCGGAAAATAACGACGGAGCGCGTTGCGCGCTCCGGGAGAGAGAATTCACTACTGCGCCAGCCAGCCGCCGTCCATGTTCCAGGCAGCGCCGCGCACCTGCGCCGCCGCATCACTGCACAGGAACAGCGCCAGCTCGCCGAGCTGCTCAGGCGTGACGAACGCTTGCGAAGGCTGCTTCTCCGCCAACAGCTCATCGCATGCCTGCTGCGGATCGGTCCCGGCGGCAATGCGTTTGTCGATCTGCTGCTGCACCAGCGGCGTCAGCACCCAGCCGGGGCAGATGGCGTTGCAGGTGACGGGCGTGCGCGCGGTCTCCAGCGCCAGCGTCTTGGTCAGCCCCACCACGCCGTGCTTGGCCGCCACATAGGCCGACTTGTCTTTCGACGCCACCAGCCCGTGCACCGACGCCACGTTGATGATGCGCCCCCAGTTGCGCTCGCGCATCCCCGGCAGCGCCAATCGGCAGGTGTGGAACACCGCCGACAGGTTGATGGCGAGAATGGCGTTCCATTTCTCCACCGGGAACTGATCCAGCGGCGCCACGTGCTGAATGCCGGCGTTGTTCACCAGAATATCCACGCCGCCGAACTCGCGTTCGGCATAGTGCATCATGTCCGCTATCTGGCCCGCATCGCCGAGATCGGCGCCGTGATACCCCGGCACGGCGCCCAGCTGCGCGACCTGCGCTTGCGCCTGCTCCACGTCACCTAAGCCGTTGAGGATTACGCGTGCGCCGGCGGCGGCCAGCACGGATGCTATCCCGAGGCCGATGCCGCTGGTCGAGCCGGTCACCAGCGCGGTTTTGCCTTGTACACTCATGGTATCGCTCCTTTAAACAATGCCGGTCAGGTAGAACACGCCGATCACGAACAGCACCGCGGCGCTCTTGATCAGGGTGATGGCGAAGATGCCGCCATAGGCCTGCCGGTGGCTGAGGCCGGTGATCGCCAGCAGGGTGATCACCGCGCCGTTGTGCGGCAAGGTGTCCATGCCGCCGCTGGCCATCGAGGCCACCCGGTGCAGCACCTCCAGCGGAATGTGTGCCGCATGGGCGGCGGCCACGAAGTTATCGGCCATCGCCGCCAGCGCGATGCTCATGCCGCCGGAGGCCGAACCGGTGATGCCGGCCAGCAGGGTGACGCTGATCGCTTCGTTCAGCAGCGGGTTGGGGATTGCCGACAGCGCCTGCGACAGCACCAAAAAGCCCGGCAGCGCGGCGATCACCGCGCCGAAGCCGTATTCGGAGGCGGTGTTCATCGCCGCCAGAATTGCGCCGCCGACCGCCGTCTTGCTGCCTTCCGCCAGCCGGCCGCGAATATTGCGAAAGCCGAACACCACCACCAGCAGAATACCCGACACCAGCGCCGCTTCCACCGCCCAGATGGCGGTGATCTTCGCCACATCGGTGGTGATGGGCTTGGCCAGCCCCGGCAGCGTCAGCTCATGGCTGGCGCCGTACCACTGCGGGATCCAATGGGTGAAGCCAAGGTTGAATACCCCGACCAAAATCAGCGGCAGGATGGCGATCAGCGGGTTCGGCAGGTTGATGTCGTCCGGGGTTTCCGGCTCGTTCAGCAGATCGGTACCGTAACCCTCCCCCTTCAGCTGCGCCTTGCGCCGCTGGCGTTCAAGATACAGCAAACCGACCGCGATGATGAACAGCGAGCCGATCAGCCCCAGCCAGGGCGCAGCCCAGGCATTGGTGCCGAAGAAACTGGTCGGGATGATGTTTTGGATCTGCGGCGTGCCGGGCAAGGCGTCCATGGTGAAGGAGAAGGCGCCGAGCGCTACGGTGGCCGGGATCAGCCGCTTGGGGATGCCGCTCTGGCGGAACAGCTCGGCGGCGAACGGATAGACCGCGAACGCCACCACGAACAGCGACACCCCGCCGTAGGTCAACAGCGCGCACACCAGCACGATCACCGGAATGGCGTGGCGTCGGCCGAGAATACGGATCGCCGCCGCGACGATCGAACGGGAGAAGCCGGACAGCTCGATCAGCTTGCCGAATACCGCCCCCAGCAGGAACACCGGGAAGTAGAGCTTCACGAAGCCGACCATCTTCTCCATAAACAGCCCGGTGAAGGTCGGCGCCACCGCGCCGGGATCGGTCAACAGCACCGCGCCCAGCGCGGCGATCGGGGCGAACAAAATCACGCTGTAGCCGCGGTAGGCGGCCAGCATCAGTAATCCCAGTGCTGCCAGGGCAATCAAAACGCTCATCAGGCACCTCGCTATCGTTGTTATTGTCAGGTACGGCGTGCGAAATTACGGTTTCAGCGCAAAGCGCAGCTGATGCGCCCGTCGCCGTTGAATGCGTTCCCTGCGCGCTTCATCCCAAAGATAAAATCCCCGGCCGCTGCGCTGGCCGGTATCGCCGCGCCGCAGCCGCTGTTCCACCAGCGCCATCATCTCGTCGCCGGTCGCCAGTTCCGGGAACAGGTGGCGAGCGATGTCCGCCACCGTCGCCAGCCCGGTCATGTCGGCGGCCTCCAGCGGGCCGACCATGGCGTAACGCCGCCCCAGCGAGGCGCGCATCACCTGATCCACCACCTCGGCGCTGGCGATGCCGCTGTGGACGATGTGCAGCGCCTCGCGCAGCACCGCAAACTGCAGCCGGTTGCCGACAAACCCCGGCGCGGCGCGCTCCAGCAGCACCGCCTCCAACGCCATCCCGCCGAGCAGCGCCTGCACCGCCGCCAGATGGCGCGGATCGGTGGCGCGGCCGGGCACGATCTCCACCAGCGGGATCAGGTGCGGCGGGTGCCAGAAGTGGGCGATCAGCAGGCGCTGCGGATGGGTCATGCGCGCCGCCAACTCGTCCGGCGGCAGGCCGCTGGTGTTGCTGGCAATCACCGCGTCGTCGGCGATCAGCCCTTCCAACTGCTCATACAGCGCGTGCTTCAGCTCGAGCCGTTCCGGGATCGCCTCGATAAGCAGCCGGGCGCGCGCCACGCCATTCAGATCGCCGGTCACGCGCAGGCGCGCCAGCACTGCTTCGCGTTCGCCGCGATCAAACTGCCCGACGTCGCTCAGCTCGGCCAGAATGCCGCTCGCTACCGCCGGCGCTTCCGCCAGGCGCTGCGGATCCGGGTCATACAGCAGCACCTCATGGCCGTGGCGGATAAAGTGGGTGGCGATACCCACCCCCATCAGCCCGGCGCCCAGTACCGCATAGTCAGATGACTGCATGGTGCCCTCCTCGGTTGTTTACGGGCGCTCTACCGCCAGCGCCACGCCCTGCCCGCCGCCGATGCACAGCATCGCCAGCCCCTTGTTCACCTCGCGGCGCTGCATTTCGTACAGCAGCGACACCAAAATGCGGCAGCCGGACGCGCCGATCGGATGCCCCAGCGCGATCGCCCCACCGTTGACGTTGACCCGCTCTGCCTCCCAGCCCAGTTCTTTGCCCACCGCCAGCGCCTGCGCGGCGAAGGCTTCGTTGGCTTCGATCAGATCGACGTCCTCCAGCCGCCAGCCGGCTTTCTCCAGGCAGCGGCGCGCGGCCGGCGCCGGGCCGATGCCCATGATCGCCGGATCGACGCCCGACGACGCGTAACCGGCGATGCGCACCAGCACCGGCAAACGCAGCGCAGCGGCTTTTTCCGCGCTCATCAGCAGCACCACGGCGGCGCCGTCGTTGAGCGACGAGGCGTTGCCGGCGGTCACCGTGCCCTCTTTGCGAAACGCCGGGCGCAGCCGCGCCAGCGCCTCCAGGCTGGTGTCGCGCGGCTGTTCGTCGCGCTCTACCCGCAGCGCTTCGCCCTTCGGCTGCGGCACCGTCACCGGCGTGATCTCCTGCGCGAAACGCCCGGCCTGCTGCGCCGCCTGCGCCTTCTGCTGCGAGCGCAGGGCGAACCTGTCTTGTTCTTCCCTGCTGATGGCGTATTTCTCCGCCAGGTTCTCGGCGGTGATGCCCATGTGGTAGTCGTTGAACGCGTCCCACAGGCCATCGTGGATCACGCTGTCCACCATCTGCGCGTGCCCGAGGCGCAGGCCGGCGCGCGCGCCGGCCATCAGGTAAGGCGACTGGCTCATGCTCTCCTGGCCGCCGGCGATCACCGCGTCGGCGTCGCCGCTGCGGATCGCCTGCACCGCCAGATGCACCGCCTTCAAACCGGAGCCGCACACCTTGTTGATGGTCAGCGCCGGGATCGTCACGGGCAGCCCGGCGTTCAGCGCGGTCTGGCGCGCCGGATTCTGCCCGCAGCCGGCGGTCAGTACCTGGCCGAGGATCACTTCATCGATCTGCTGCGGCGGCACGCCGCTTTGCGCCAGCAGCCCCTGCACCGCCGCCGTGCCCAGTTCCACCGCCGTCAGCGGCGCCAGCGCGCCGTGAAAACTGCCGACCGGCGTGCGCGTCGCCCCCACGATCACCACTTCACGTTGTTGCACATTCACCTCCCGTTTCAGAAACGCATTTCCGGCACTTGCTCTGGCACGATCAGCCGGCCGGCGGTTTTGGCGACAATCTCCGCCACGCTGACGCCGGGCGCGCGTTCGCGCAGCACGAAGGCGCCGTCTTCAATTTCCAGATAGGCCAGATCGGTCAATACTTTGCGGATGCAGCGGGCGCCGGTCAGCGGCAGCGTGCAGCGCGGCAGCAGCTTGGACTCGCCGCCTTTCGAGGCGTGGGTCATCACCACGATGATGTTCTCCGCCCCCGCCACCAGATCCATCGCGCCGCCCATGCCCTTGACCATCTTGCCGGGGATCATCCACGAGGCGATGTTGCCCTCGACGTCCACTTCAAACGCCCCCAGCACGGTCAGATCGACGTGGCCGCCGCGGATCATGGCGAACGACTGCGCCGAATCGAAGATCGACGCGCCGAGGCGTGCGGTGACCGTCTGCTTGCCGGCGTTGATCATGTCGGCGTCCAGCTGCTGCTCGGTCGGGAACTCGCCCATCCCCAGCAGGCCGTTTTCCGACTGCAGCATCACGTCCATGCCCGCCGGCACGTAGTTGGCCACCAGCGTCGGAATGCCGATGCCCAGGTTGACGTAGTAACCGTCCCTCAGCTCTTGCGCCACGCGCTGCGCCATTTGTTCACGGGTAAGCATGCGAATTCTCCTTATGCCCGCAGGGTGCGTTGTTCGATACGCTTTTCGAAGGTGCCCTGAATCAGCCGATCGACGTAGATGCCGGGGGTGTGGATCGCCGCCGGATCCAGCTCGCCCGGTGCGACGATCTCTTCCACTTCCACCACCGTGATGCGCCCGGCGGTCGCCATCAGCGGATTGAAGTTCTGCGCGGTGTGGCGGTAGATGACGTTGCCGAAGTAATCGGCCTTCCAGCCTTTCACGATGGCGAAATCGCCGGTGATGGCGGTTTCCATGATGTAGGGGCGGCCGTTGAACTCGCGCACCTCTTTGCCTTCGGCGATCGGCGTGCCGTAACCGGTGGCGGTGAAGAACGCCGGGATGCCGGCGCCGCCGGCGCGGATCTTCTCCGCCAGCGTGCCCTGCGGCGTGAGATCCACCTCCAGCTCGCCGCTGAGCGCCTGCTGCTCGAACAGCGCGTTTTCGCCGACGTACGATCCCACCACCTTGCGGATCTGATGGGTTTCCAGCAGCCGCCCGAGACCGAACCCGTCGACGCCGCAGTTGTTGGAGACCACCGTCAACCCGCGCACGCCGCGCCGGCGGATCTCTTCGATCAGATTTTCCGGGATGCCGCACAGGCCAAAGCCGCCCGCCAGCACCGTCATGTTGTCCGTCAGGCCTGCCAGCGCTTCCTGGTAGCTGCCGACGCGTTTGTCGAGCCCTGCCATATCGTTGCCCCTGCATGTTGCGGCGCAGGGCGAAATGCCCTGGCTTGCGTGAGGGCATCTTCAGGTCACAAAAATGATTTGTTAATTTTGTTTTTATGCCGCATTCATTTAGAATTTTTATTAATCAGTCGTTAACCGACAATTAACAAAGAGTTAACGAAAGCCAAAATGAAAATGAGCATCAAACAGTTACGCGCGTTTTTAGCGGTAGCTCACACTCTGAATTTCGCCCAGGCCAGCGAGCGGCTGAATATTTCTCAGCCGGCGCTCAGCCTGGCGATCCGTGGGCTGGAAGACGCGCTGGGCGGGCCGCTGCTGCTGCGCACCACCCGCCGGGTGACGCTGACGCCGGAGGGGGAAACCTTCTTCCCGATGGCGCGCCAGCTGCTGGCGGATTGGGACAACGCGGAAGAGGCGATGCGTCAGCGCTTCACCCTGCAGATGGGCAAGGTGGCGATCGCCGCCATGCCGTCGTTCGCCGGCAACCCGCTGCCGCCGATCCTCAAGGCGTTTCGCGATCGCTACGCCGGCATCAACGTGGCGGTGCACGACGTCATCAACGAACAGGTGTTTGAAATGATCCGCGAAGGGCGGGTAGAGATGGGCATCGCCTTCGAGCCGGAGCCGAGCGACACCCTGCACTTCACCCCGCTGTGCCGCGATCGCTTTCTGGCGGTGGTGCCGAAGGATTCGGCGCTGGCGCGCAAGGCGCAGGTGAGCTGGAAGGAGCTGCTGACGCTGGATTTCATCACCCTGCAGCGGCCATCGGCGGTGCGGCTGCTGCTGGAGCAGGAGCTGGCCCGCAGCGGGCGAACGCTGGAGGTGGCGTTTGAAAGCCACCAGTTGGTGACGGTCGGGCGCATGGTGGCCAATGGCCTCGGTGCCAGCGCGGTGCCGGCGCTGTGCGAGAAACAGATGGATGAGCTGGGGGCGGTCTGCGTGCCGCTGATCGGCCCGATCATCGAACGGCGCGTTGGCCTGATCCGCCTGGCGCAGCATCAGCTCTCTTCCGCTGCGCAGGCGCTGGCGACGGTAATCGAACGGGAGATGGCGGGGAGTGGCGGGCAGCCTGCGCTTAAACCGTAAACCCGACGTGCTTGCCGCCCGGCAGTTCAATGTCCAGGCGCAGCGTGCCGCCCATCGCTTCCACGTAGCCACCAACTACAGCGGCATTATTGGGCCAGACATCAAAAAACGCTATGAATGGGTATTGCGAGCTTTCCTGAAAAATCCAAAGAACCGGAACACCTTATTATGACAAGACGTTATCTCTCTTTGCTGTGCGTACTGCTACTGAACGGCTGTCAATCCACTCAGCCCTGGTACCATCCGTTGGATGTCTCGCTCAAAGACAATCAACCTTGCTTTGCCGTGCCTATCAACAGCGTTCGCAGCGGCGACAAACTGCAAAACCGGGGAGTGATCGTCTCACGACAGGAACAACAGCAATGGCATATCGTCTGGACCTCACCAGAAATCACTCCGTTGCCTGACCTGAAACCGGGACAATGCGTCACCTATCCGCAAGTAAACTGGGCAGCGGGAGAATACTCAGTCTTGCTCGGCATCTCGATGAATAACGACACGGAAAGGCGTAAATACATGAAAAAATTCAACTTAAGAATTAATCCCAAGGGAGAAATACAGCTACAGTAAGGAGACTGGGATTATTTATTCCCCCTCCACCGCCTGCACCGCCGCCTTCTGCGTGGCGCGCTGATATAAGCACAGCTCCCTGCCCGGCTGGTTTTTCATAAACGGCTGCGGGTAGCGCCCACCGATAAACAGCGCCGAATAGCCGACGTCGTCACCGTAGTGAATAATCTCCCCTTCCACCCTGGCGTTTTTTAGCCCGCTGGCTTTCAGGCAGGCGGCGCGCATCGCCCGTTCGCTCTCGGCCCACGCCTGTGGGGAAGACGCGGTGGCGTGGAACGCGGCCAGCGCGGCGATAAGCAGCCCTATTCTCTTCATCGTTATCTCTCCTTCTACGGCCCATCTCGCCAGTATAGACCGTGCCGCCCCGGCCAACCCGCCGCGCTCTTTACGGCATTTTTATTCCGCGCCCCGTTAACGTTACGGCGTTTTTACAGACAGTTTTTGCCGCCGCAGATACCCTTTTCACATCGCCGCTATGGCCTCACAAGAGAGTTGTCTCATGCATTTATCCCTGCCTCTGGCCGTGACCGGTCTTCGTTCTGGAGCGCGCCATGCATTCTAATATCATCGGCTTCAATCCTCTGCTGGCGGAGCTGCCCACATCGCCGACGCGCACCTTCCGCAAAGAGCTGGAACACTACCTGCAGCGCTATCCGGATACCGAACAGCTGGATATTTATCTGCACGATCTGAACGGCCAGCTGCGCGGCAAGCGCCTGCCGATCGCCGAAGCCTTTGGCCTGGAAAAAGGCTGCTACTTCCCGCTGTCGATCTACGCCCTGGATCTGCACGGCCGGGTGATTGAAGAAAGCGGGCTGGGGCAGCGGGCGGGGGAGCCGGATCGGCTGTGCCTGCCGGTGCCCGGCACGCTGCGCCCCTGCGCGCGCGATCCCGAACGCCACGCCCAGCTGCTGCTGACGATGCAAAACGCCGACGGCGGCGCCTGCGAGCTGGAGCCGCGTGTGGTGCTGCAACGGGTGCTGAAGCGCCTGCACGAGCGCAACTGCTTCCCGGTGGTGGCGGCCGAACTGGAGTTCTACCTGCAGGATCCGCAGCGCCCCGCCGAGGCGGAAGCCTGCCCGACGCAGAGCTTCGCGGTGGATGCGCCCGAGCGCCACCATGCGCTGCTGAGCGACATCGAACGGCACGCGCGGCTGCAAAGCCTGCCGCTGACCGGCGTGGTGGCCGAAGCCGCTTCCGGCCAGTACGAGCTGAACCTGCATCACAGCCGGCGCGTGCTGGAAGCCTGCGACCAGATCATGGCGCTGAAACGCCTGACGCGGCAGATTGCCGAGCAGCATCACCAGCACGCCTGCTTTATGGCCAAGCCCTGCGCCCACGCCGCCGGCAGCGGGCTGCATGTCCATATCAGCTTGCAGGACGAGCACGGCGAGAACCTGCTGACCGGCGCGCCGGGCGAACTGAGCGATAACATGCAGCAGGCGATGGCGGGCATGCTGGCGCTGATGCCGGCATCGATGGCGATCCTGGCGCCCAACATCAACGCGTTTCGCCGCTTCCGCCCCGGCATGCACGTGCCGCTGCGCGCCTCCTGGGGCCACAACAACCGCACGGTGGCGCTGCGCCTGCCCTGCGCCGACAGCGCCAACCAGCGTATCGAATACCGCCTGGCCGGCGCCGACGCCAACCCTTATCTGGCGCTGGCGGTGATGCTCGGCGGCCTGTTGCACGGGCTGGAACACCCGCTGCCGCTGCCGCCCGCCGCCAACGGCTGCGAGAGCGATAACGCCGCGCCCTTGCCGCTCGGCCAGCAGGAGGCGCTGGCACTGTTCCGCCACAGCGATCCGCTGCGTGAGCTGCTCGGCCCGGCGTTCTGTACCCTGTGGCACACCTGCAAAAGCGCCGAGCTGCGCCGCTTCGAGGAACAGGTCACCGCCGCCGAACTCGGCTGGATGCTGTAACCGACCTCCGATTCGTTAACCTAAGGATAATCATGAACATGCAACCGCAACGGGCGTCCGTGCAGCCGCTGCTCTGCTGGCGCAAAGGCGTTTTTCATATCAGCACCGATCGGCAGTTGTTGGATATCGACGCGATCCAGCGTTTCCTCAGCCTGCAGGATCGGGCGGCGGCGGAGCGCCTGGTACACCACGGCCTGTGCTTCGGGCTATACCGCAAGCGCCACCTACTCGGTTTCGCCCGCATGGTGACCGACTACGCCACCTTCGCCTCGGTGAGCGAACTGTTCGTCAGCGCCGAGTACCGCGGCGTCGGGCTGGGAAGCTGGCTGACGCGCTGCTGCCTGGCGCACCCGGCTTTGCGCGGCCTGCGCGTCACGCTGCCCGCTCTGCAAGCGCCCTGGCGCGCCGATGGTTCGGCGCACGCCCTGCGTGCCCTTCACTGATAAGGAGACCCTCATGTCTCGTTTGGTGCTGATTTCCAACAAGCAGTGCGACGGCAAGGATCTGGCCTGCGCCGGCCAGACGCTGGCGGCCGACGCCGAACCGGGGCTGTGGCTCGGCTGGAACGGCGACGTGCAGAATTTCGCGCAGCGCCCGATCAGTTGCCGCCAACGTGCCGGTTATGATCAGGTGACCTTCCCGTTGTCGCTCGAAGAGTTCCGCCGCCACTATCAGGGCTACTACCACGACGGCCTGTGGCCGGTGTTCCACAACCAGCCGGAGAAAGCGCACTTCACGCCGGAAAACTACCGCGCCTACCGGCAGCTGAACCGCCGGTTTGCCGATATCGCCTGCGAGCACCTGTGTCCGGGCGACATCGTCTGCATCGACGACTACCAGCTGCTGCCCTGCGCGCAGGCGCTGAAGGAACAGGGGCTGCTGAACGCCTGCGCGTTCTTCTTCCACCTGCCGTTTCCGTCGGCGGCGCTGCTGCGGCGCATCCCGGAACATCGCCAGTTGATCGCGTCGCTGCTGTTCTACGATTTGATCGGTTTTACCACCACCGACGATCGCAACGCCTTTCTCAGCTGCCTGGCGGGCGAATTCCCGCTGGAGATGCTGCCCGACGATCAGATCCAGGCCAACGGGCATCTGTTCGCCACCGGCATTTTCCCCGCCGGCATCAACGGCAGGCAGATTTATTAATGTTACGGCGCGCGGTATTCAGGCGCGCCGTTTTATTTCGCCGTGATTTATTTTCACCGTATTTACCGCCATCAAAATAGGTTATTTCATTTTCTGAATATAGCGATTAAAAAATAAATATTCATCCTGTTACATATCAACCGTAAAAACCCTACACCGCCAATTGCTTTTTATTAGCAAAACACATTACCCTCTCCGGGCCATATTTAAACCGAGGAGGGCCCTATGGGCGATGAAAGTTTTAGTTTTATGCTAATGCTATTGGGCACCTTTCAGTAATGCCATCCACGTTGCATTCTGAAAGATACGGAATGCGGCAACCGCTCCCCTTCTGACGGCCTTTCCCGCTCTGCCTGCCCGCCCATCGCCCCGCTGCGAAAACAACGTCTGTCTCAACCGCTACAGCGGTATTTATCTGGTGTCGCCGGGCCTATTACCCGAGCGGCGACGGATTTCTTATGGGAAAAATAAGGTATTGCGTTATGCAAAATAACCGGGGTACATCTATTTTCAGAAAGTCTTATTTAAATGACTTTATCGTTATCGCCATCGGCGTTTTCTTCATTGCCTTTTTTATTCGCGCGTGGGGCGACATGCACGGCGACTTCAATGAACAAAACGTCTCTGCCATTAGTCTCGATGCCTGGAACCTGCTTTATTATTCGCTCAGAACCAGCATGCGTTTTCTCCTCGGCATGGCCTGGTCGCTGCTGTTTTCTGTGGTGTTCGCCGTGCTGGCCGCGCGCTATGCGCCGCTGCGCCGGGTGATCCTGCCCTTCGTCAACTTTATGGAGTCGGTGCCGCTGGTGGGGTTTCTGACCTTCACGACCGTGTACTTTCTCAACCTCTACCCGCACAGCGTGATGGGGCTGGAGTGCACCGCTATCTTCGCGGTGTTTACCGGCCAGGCCTGGAACATGATGCTGACGCTGTATCAGACGCTGCGCATCGTGCCCAAGGAGCTGGATGAAGCCGCCCGCAGCTTCAATTACAACCCGTGGCAACGCTTCTGGCGGCTGGAGTTCATCTATTCGGTGCCGGGCCTGCTGTGGAACGCCATGGTGTCGCAATCCGCCGCCTGGTTCGCCCTGGTGGCCTCCGAAGCCATTCCGGTCGGCGATCGCTCGGTCGAACTGCCCGGCGTCGGTTCCTATATCGCCGAAGCGCTGGCGCAGCAGAACGTGCCGGCGATCCTGTATGCGATCGTCGCGCTGGCCGCCAACATCGTGCTGCTCGATCAGCTGGTTTTCCGCCCGCTGGTGCGCTACACCGCCCGCTTCAAATACGAAGACGTCACCGCCAATCGCCCGCTCGGCAATCCGTGGTTTTACAACAGCCTGGCCTTCTCGCACGTCGGCGCGGCGCTCGGCCGCACGCTGCGCGCGCTGGCTGACCTGTGGCTGTTCAAGCTGCCGCGGCTGTGGTACGCCCTCGGCCTGCACCGCCTGTTCAGGCTCGCCGCCAAGGGGAACTGGCTGTGGCGCAGCCTGTGGTATCTCGGCGTGGTGCTGGCCTGCGTCTGGTTCGGTTACCGGCTGTGGGAATACTTCCCCAAACAGTACTTCGCCATGCTGCCGGAATGGATGCTGCTTACCACCGCGCGCGTGGCTGCGGCCATGCTGCTCAGCGTGGCGATCTTCACGCCGCTGGGGGTGTGGATCGGCCTGAATCCGCGCCTGGTGAAGATCTTCCAGCCGATCATCCAGATCCTGGCGGCCATTCCGCCCAACATTTTCTACCCGCTGATCGCCGCCTTTATCGCCATTTATCATCAGGATCTCGGCTGGTGGGCCATTCCGATGATCATGCTGGGCACCCAGTGGTACGTATTGTTCAACGTGATCGCCGGCGTTTCCGCCATTCCGACGCAGATCACCGAGGTCAGCGAAACCTTCGGCCTGCGCCGCTTCCGCTGGTGGCGCTACTACATGCTGCCGGCGATCTTCCCCTACATCGTGACCGGCATCATCTCCGCCGCCGGCGGCGCCTGGAACAGCGCCATCGCCGCCGAAGTGATCCAGTGGGGCAGCACCACCCTCAGCGCCACCGGGCTGGGCGCGTTCATTTCCGTCGTCACCGACGCCGGCAAGAACCCGGAGTCAGCGCTGGGCTGCGCCGCCATGTGTGCGCTGGTGGCGCTGTGCATCATCTTCGTCTGGCAACCGCTGTATCGCATCGCGGAAACCAAATTCAAATATGACTGATCAAGGGGGAACCACATGCTGACTCAAGAGGTAATTATCAGCGCCCGCCGGCTGAACAAGACGTTTATCGGCGAAAATAAACGCCCCAAACCCGTGCTGCGCGACGTATCGCTGACCGTACACGCCGGCGAGTTCGTCACCATTCTGGGGCAATCCGGTTCGGGCAAGTCCACGCTGCTGCGCATGCTGGCCGGGCTGATCCCGCCGGACAGCGGCACGCTCACCCTGGCGGGCAAACCGATCAATGGCCCGAGCGCGAACGCCGGCATGGTGTTTCAGTCCTACGCGCTCTATCCCTGGCTAACGGTGTACGACAACATCGCCTTCGGGCTGCTGGCGCAACGGCTGCCGCCGCAGACGATCGCCGAGCGGCTGGGGGCGCTGCTGCGCCTGGTGGGCCTGACCGGCTATGAGCACGCCTGGCCGCGCGAGCTCTCGGGCGGCATGCGCCAGCGCGTGGGCTTCGCCCGGGCGTTGGCGGTAGAGCCCGATGTCTTGCTGCTGGACGAGCCCTTCTCCGCCCTCGATATCTTTACCGCGCAAAAACTACGCAGCGATCTGCTGGCGCTGTGGGGAGACAACCGGCTGCGCACGCGCGCCATGGTGATGGTGACCCACGACGTCGAAGAGGCGGTGCTGATGTCCGATCGGGTGCTGATCCTGGACGCGACCAGCAAACGGATCGATGGCGAATTCAGCGTCAATATCCCGCGTGCGGCGCGCAACCGGGAAAGCCTGCGGCACCTCACCGATCGGATCCGCAGCTGCCTATACAAAAAAATCGCGCAAGCGCAATCGGCCGGTTAACGGCCCTGTTTTCATCCACTTGGGGAACTGAAATGAACCATAAAAGCGTGCTGATGACGCTGATCATCCTGCTGCCGGCCGCCGCCGCCGGCGCGGAAATCATCAATAAAGACGGCAATAAACTGGATCTGTACGGCCAGCTGAACGGCGTGCATTACTTCAGCAGCGACGCCGACAATAACGGCGACCGCTCCTATACCCGCTTCGGTTTCAAAGGCGAGACGCAGATCGCCGACGGGCTGACAGGGTATGGCCAATGGGAATATCAGGCGGGGCTCGATCAGCCGGAAAGCGCCGGGCCGGGCAATAGCTATACCCGGCTGGGCTTCGCCGGGCTGACGTTCAGCCGCTGGGGCAGCCTGGACTACGGCCGCAACTACGGCCTGCTGTATGACGTGGCCGGCTGGACGGACGTGCTGCCTGAATTCGGCAACGACAGCTACGAAGCGGCCGACAACTTTATGACCGGACGCGCCAACGGCCTGCTGACCTACCACAACCGCAGCCTGGGCGGCCTGGTCGACGGCCTGGATCTCGGCCTGCAATATCAGGGGAAGAATCGGGGGGACGACGCTCTGCGGGCGAAGGATATCCAGACGCAAAACGGCGATGGCTACGCCTTTTCCGCCACCTACGACACCGGCGTGGGGCTCAATGTTGGCGGCGCCTACGCCAACTCTGCGCGCACGCTGGCGCAACAGCGCTTCGGCCTGGCTGACGGCGATCGCGCTCGGGCCTGGACCCTGGGGCTGAAATACGACCAGGACAACCTCTACCTGGCGGCCAGCTACGCGCGCACCGAGAACATGACCTACGTCGACGGCGATCGCTACGCCGGCTTCGCCCCCCGCGCGGACGCTATTGAGGCGGTCGCGCAGTATCACTTCGATTCCGGCGTCACGCCCTCGGTAGCCTACCTGCAAACGCGCGGCCGTAACCTGCCCGGCATCGGCGACGCCGATCTGGTCAAATACCTGGATCTGGCGCTGAACTACAGCTTCAACGCCAATATGTCGACCTACGTGGAGTACAAGCTCAACCTGCTGCAACGGCAGAACGCCGTCGGCGCCGGCGCCGACGACATTGTCGAAACCGGCATCATGTATCAGTTCTGACCCGATACCGGCCGCAGCGCGCGCTGCGGCCGGTTCATTATTTGTCTTGCGCCCGCCCTGTTATTCTCTCGTTTAATTCAGGTTTATATTTCCATAAAATAGCGCCTATATTCACTCTCATGATTTTCGTTGACGCCCCGTTTAATAAATAAAGAAAAACTTTCCCGTATTCATATTAAATTACATTTTGCCGCGATAATTCCGCCTAACCACATTGAATCACAGGCAATATCACGCGTATTATGGCCACACGAAAAATAACGGGGAAATGATATGGACGGCGACAGTTGGTTGTTTATTTTATTGTTGGAATCGCTGAGGTCACAGGAGCAATAGTCATCCCATTGCATCCTGAAAGTGTCAGGATATGCGTCAGTTACCACATCCCTTCGCTTTACCCCTTCAGCACATGGCCTCCGCGTACGCCGCTCCGGCGCGCCTGACAGGCTAATCCTTCCAGCATACGCTTATTAACAGTCCGATAACGCTCAGGCTTATTTGCGCTCGCATTTATTTTACCCCTGCGCGGCGATAACTATCGGCCATTTTTCCATGCTCATATTTTTAATTGAGTGGAGAAACATCATGATGGTAAAAAAAACCACGTTGCTGACGGTTAATAACGTCAGCAAAAGCGTTCAGCCTACCGGTAAAGAAAAACGCCTGGTGCTGAATGAAATCAACCTGCGCCTCTACGATAACGAGGTCGTCAGCATTTTGGGGCAGTCCGGCTCGGGCAAATCCACCCTGCTGCGCATACTTTCCGGCCTGATCGCGCCGGATCTGGGCACCGTGATGCTGGGGGATAAAAAAGTCTCGGGGCCGAATCCGCAGATCAACATGGTGTTCCAGACCTTCGCCATTTTCCCGTGGCTGAACGTCTATCAAAATATCGCCTTCGGGCTGCAGGCGCAGGATCTGCCGCCGCAGGTGGTCGAAACCCAGACGCTGAAAATGCTCGATCTGGTCGGTCTCGCGCCCTACCGCGACGCCTACCCGCGCGAGCTTTCCGGCGGCATGCGCCAGCGGGTCGGCTTTGCGCGCGCGCTGGCGGTAGAACCGATGCTGCTGTTGCTGGATGAGCCCTTTTCCGCGCTGGACGTCTATACCGGCGAACACCTGCGCAGCGATCTGCTGCGCATCTGGAGCACGCGCCAGATCAAAACCCGCTCCATCGTGCTGGTGACCCACAGCGTAGAGGAAGCGGTGATGATGTCTGATCGCATCCTCCTTCTGGACGCCGGCACCCTCGACGGCTGCTATCACATCGCGCAGCGCCGCGAGACGCGCACCCGCGAGGGGATGCAGCCGCTGACGGACAAAATCAGCGAGACGCTCAGCCGGCAGATCGCCGCCGCGCACTGAGCGCCGCCCTGGCCTGGCGGGACGGATCCCGCCAACTTAACTACCTGTTTATCAAGAGTTACCCCGCCACGGGTGGCTCATGATAAGCGGATAATACATCGAGTTATTATCATGCATTTCATTCATACACTGCTGACGCTGCTGACCGCGTCCGTTCTGGGCGCCGCCATCGGCTACGAAAGACAATTCCGCCAGCGCACCGCCGGGCTGCGCACCAATACGCTGGTGGCCACCAGCGCGGCGATCTTCGTCCACCTGGCCATGACCATCGACGGCAGCGGCGGCGCGGTGCGGGTCATCTCCTACGTGGTCTCCGGCGTCGGCTTTCTCGGCGCCGGGGCCATCATGAAAGAAGGGATGAACATCCGCGGCCTGAACACCGCCGCCACGCTCTGGGGCTCCGCGGCGGTTGGCGCCTGCGCCGGCTGCGGCCTGTACGGCGATGCGCTGGCCGCCACGCTGTTCGTGCTCGCCGCCAACACCCTGCTGCGCCCGCTGGTCAATATGGTCAACAAACAGCCCTTCAATGACGTTAACGGCGAATCCACCTACCAGATTTGCGTCATTGCCTTCGAGCATGAACAGCGTGAAGCGCTGGCCAAATTCAAACAGGTGCTGCAAGGAGAAAACTGCTTTATCTCGCATCTGGATATCGAACCCTTTGGCGACGACGACGTGGAGATCACCGCCACGCTGATGCCGGCCTCCGTCACCACGCCGGTGCTCGACCAGACCATCAATAAACTGCTGAACGACAGCATGATGAAACAGGCCTATTACAGCCGCATCGCCGGCTCCGGCTAATGCCGTTCACTTCCAGGGAGATCCACCATGAAAACCATGCCAAAACTGGCTCATCTGACGATGTTCAAAGACATCGTTCACTGCGGAAGTTTGCACGATGCCGCGAAAAAACTGGCCGTCTCGCAACCGACGCTAAGCCGGGTGCTCAAAGAGCTGGAAATGTCCATCGGCGCGCGGCTGCTGGAGCGCAGCAACCGCGGCGTTCGCCTGACGGCGGTCGGCGAGCTGTTTTACCGGCGGATAGACGCCGCCACCAATCAGTTGCTCAGCGCGTTTGACGAGCTGCGCGGCCTGAGCGCCGGCGGCGAGAAGCGCCTGCGGGTGGGGATGAGCGTCGATCCGCTGCTGTGCTACCTGCCCCAGGTGCTCGAAGGCTTCAACCGCCGCTACCCGCATACCCGGGTGACGGTGGTGGAAGACGGCCCGGAAGGCCTGCTGGCCCGGCTGCGAAACTGCGAGCTGGATTTGGCGGTCAGCAGCCTGAACGGCGCGGCGGGCGGCGCCGATCTGGCCATGCAGGCGCTGAAGAGCGAGCGCTTCTCGCTCTATCAAGGGGGCGACCTGACCGCCGCCGGGCAGCCGCCGGCCGAAGCCAAATGGGTGGTGCCGCGCTCCTGCTCGGTGGGGCACGCCGCCATCCGCGAGATCGCCGAGCGTTACACGCCGCACGGCCAGATCGTCGAGACCGACTCCTTTCTGGCGACCTGGTGCCTGGTCAGGCAGCAGGGCTATATCGCGCTGCTGAGCGATCGGGTGGTCGCGCACTACGCCCCGCAGCTGCACCTGCAGAAAATCCCGACGCACGAGATCGACATCAGCGCGCGCTTTTACGTCTTTACCCGCCATGAGCCGGCCACGCCGCCGCTCAGCGCCGCCTTTATCCACCTGCTACAAACTCTGCAAACGGGTTGAACGCTCAGGCCGCTGCCCGCTGGCGCTCCAGTTCGCGCACCAGCGGGATCACTTCGCGGCCGAAGTACTCCACCTCTTCCTGGAAGTGCAGAAATGCCAGCAACAGCAGATCCACCCCGGCGTCTTTCAACGCGATGATGCGCTCGGCGATCTGCTGCGGCGTGCCGATCAGGTTGGTTTTAAAGCCGTCGTTATACTGCACCAAATCTTCGAAGGTGGACTTGGCCCAGTTGCCCTCGCCCTCGGGCGAGGCCGCCCCGGCGTTTTTCACCTCGTGCCCGAAGCCCTGCACCGCCTCCGGGTTGGCGTGATCGATGATCTCCTGCAGCACCGCCTGCGCCGCCTGTTCGCTCTCGCGGGCGATGACGAAACCGTTCACCCCCACCTTCACCCGATGGTGATTGGCCTGCGCCTTGCTCTGGATGTCCTCCACCTGCCGGCGAATGCCCTCCACGCTGTTGCCATTGGTGAAATACCAGTCCGAGACCCGCGCCGCCATGTCGCGCGCCGCGCGTGAGCTGCCGCCCTGGAAAATTTCCGGCAACGGCGCCAGCGGCTTCGGCTTCAGCGAGTAGTCGCGGAAACGGTAGAAATCGCCGGCGAAGGTGAAGCTGGGCTCAGTCCAGATGCCGCGCAGGCAGCGGATAAACTCTTCCGAACGCAGGTAGCGCTCCTCATGATCCAGCCACGGCTCGCCGATGGCCTTGAACTCGCCGCGGAACCAGCCGCTGACAATGTTCACCGCAATGCGCGCGTTGGAAAGATGGCTGATGGTGGCGATCTGTTTGGCCGCCAGCGTGGGGTTCCACGGCCCCGGCAGCAGCGCGGCGATCACTTTTAGTTTCTCGGTGGCGTCCAACAGGGCCTGTGAGAACGACACCGATTCGTGCTGGTTTTCCGCGCCGTAACCGGCGGTGAAGCGGATCTGGGTAAGCGCGTAGTCGAAACCGGCGCGCTCGGCGATCTGCGCCAGCTTGCGGTTATAACCGATGTCCCAACCGGTGCGCTGCGGGATATTGCTGATCACCAGGCCGCCGGAAACGTTCGGCACCCAGTAGGCGAACTGAATCGGCTGCTGCGAGTGGTTTGCTGCTGACATGCTTCTCTCCCTCTGACCGTCGGCGCCGTTATGCGGCGCGCATATAACCATTATTGACTTCCAAATATTGAAAACATTGTTTTGGTTATAAAACCGATAGCAGGATGCGTGCCAACCGCCGCATTAAGGCATCTGGCTGAAAAACCGGGAGTTTAAAGCCAGCGAGTTCGGGCGGGTGCTGCATTGGCAACAGCGGCTGACGGGCGGCTGTTGGTTATGCAACAAACCGCTTACCCCGCCAATCCAACCGTTCACCCGGCGGATCTGACCGCTGACCGAAATACGCCTGTCTTCCCCCCTTACCCCCGGCGATGATGAGCTGTTCCTAAACCCGCCTTACCTCGGGAAAGACGCTACGGCTCACCGCGCCACTCTGACATCTCTTACAAGCGGATGAGTTCATTCATATTTTGCAGACTGGAATTAAGGATACCTCATGAAACGAGAGGGGATTTTAAAGCACATTCCGTGGATGCTGCTGGGGATACTCGGCGCAGCCTGCCTCGGCGTGGTGGCGCTGCGCCGCGGCGAACACATCAGCGCGCTGTGGATCGTCGTCGCTTCGGTGGCGGTGTATCTGGTGGCCTACCGCTACTACAGCCTGTACATCGCCACCAGGGTGATGAAGCTGGACGCCGGCCGCGCCACCCCGGCGGTGGTCAACAACGACGGCCTGAACTACGTGCCGACCAACAAGAACGTGCTGTTCGGCCACCACTTCGCCGCCATCGCCGGCGCCGGGCCGCTGGTGGGGCCGGTGCTGGCCGCGCAGGTCGGCTACCTGCCCGGCACGCTGTGGCTGCTGGGCGGCGTGGTGCTGGCGGGGGCGGTGCAGGACTTTATGGTGCTGTTCATCTCCTCGCGCCGCAACGGCGCCTCGCTCGGTGAGATCATTAAAAAAGAGATGGGGCCGATACCGGGCACCATCGCGCTGTTCGGCTGCTTCCTGATCATGATCATCATCCTGGCGGTGCTGGCGCTGATCGTGGTGAAAGCGCTGGCGGAAAGCCCGTGGGGCGTATTCACCGTCTGCTCCACCGTGCCGATCGCGCTGTTTATGGGCATCTACATGCGCTACTTGCGCCCCGGCCGCGTGGGTGAAGTGTCAATCATCGGCATCGTGCTGCTGGTGGCCGCCATCTGGTTCGGCGGCGTGGTAGCGCACGATCCGTACTGGGGCCCGGCGCTGACCTTTAAAGACACTACCATCACCTTCACGCTGATCGGCTACGCCTTTGTCTCCGCCCTGCTGCCGGTGTGGCTGATCCTGGCGCCGCGCGACTACCTGGCCACCTTCCTGAAAATCGGCGTGATCGTCGGGCTGGCGATCGGCATCGTGATCCTCAACCCTGAGCTGAAAATGCCGGCGGTCACCCAGTTCGTCGACGGCACCGGCCCGGTATGGAAAGGCACCCTGTTCCCGTTCCTGTTCATCACCATCGCCTGCGGCGCGGTCTCCGGCTTCCATGCGCTGATCGCCTCCGGCACCACGCCGAAGCTGCTGGCCAATGAGACCGACGCACGCTTTATCGGCTACGGCGCGATGCTGATGGAGTCCTTCGTCGCCATCATGGCGCTGGTGGCGGCTTCCATCATCGAACCGGGCCTGTACTTCGCCATGAACACCCCACCGGCGGCGCTGGGCATCACCATGCCGGATCTGCACCGCCTGGGCACCGAAGACGCGCCGATGATCATGGCTTCGCTGAAGGACGTCACCGTGCATGCGGCGGCGGCGGTCAGCTCCTGGGGCTTCGTCATCAGCCCGGAACAGATCCTGCAGACCGCCACCGACATCGGCGAACCTTCGGTGCTGAACCGCGCCGGCGGCGCGCCAACGCTGGCGGTGGGCATCGCCCACGTGTTCCACCAGATCATTCCGGGCGCCAACATGGGCTTCTGGTACCACTTCGGCATTCTGTTCGAGGCGCTGTTCATCCTGACCGCGCTGGACGCCGGCACCCGCTCCGGCCGCTTTATGCTGCAGGATCTGCTGGGCAACTTCGTGCCGTTCCTGAAGAAAACCGACTCGCTGGTGGCCGGCATCGTCGGCACCGCCGGCTGCGTCGGGCTGTGGGGCTACCTGCTGTATCAGGGCGTGGTGGATCCGCTCGGCGGCGTGAAGAGCCTGTGGCCGCTGTTCGGCATCTCCAACCAGATGCTGGCCGCCGTGGCGCTGGTGCTGGGCACCGTGGTGCTGATTAAGATGAAGCGCACCCAATACATCTGGGTGACCGTGCTGCCGGCGGTGTGGCTGCTGATCTGCACCACCTACGCGCTGGGGCTGAAGCTGTTCAGCGACAACCCGCAGCTGGAAGGCTTCTTCTTCCTGGCCGGCGAGTACAAGCGCAAGATCGCCGAAGGCGGCGCCGAGCTGAGCGCCCAGCAGATCGCCAACATGAACCACATCGTGGTGAACAACTACACCAACGCCGGACTGAGCATTCTGTTCCTGCTGGTGGTGTACAGCATCATCTTCTACGGGGTGAAAACCGCGATGGCGGCGCACAAAAACCCGAAACGCACCGACCAGGAAACGCCTTACGTACCGGTGCCGCAGGCCGCGCCCGCCGACGGCGTAACTGAGGGGGAGGTCAAAGTTTCGACCCAGCATTGATGTGATTTAACGGATACCCTGCATAATAAACGTTAAGTAGTACCCAAAGCCGCACGGCCTGCGTATCGCAAGATGCCAGGCGTGCGGCGCGATGCAATCGAGATACCCGGGGCGACCCGGAGGTGGGGGGCATCCCTGCGGGAACCCCATCCCCCGGCTTCCCCTAATATCAGGCTTAAGCAAGCGCTGTAGTGATGCAGGGTAAAGTTGGAGAAGGCTTATGTTCGGAAATCTCGGCCAGGCGGGGAAGTACCTCGGGCAGGCGGCGCGCATGTTGGTGGGCGTGCCTGACTACGATACCTACGTCCAGCACATGAAAGACAACCACCCGGACAAACCGGTGATGACCTATAAAGAATTTTTCCGCGAGCGCCAGCAAGCGCGCTACGGCGGCGACGGCAAAGGCGGCATGCGCTGCTGTTAACCCGCAGTCACAAGGACCCGTATGAAACCCATTGCAGTCACCATCCTGACCGGCTTTTTGGGCGCCGGCAAAACCACCCTGCTGCGCCACATCCTGAACGCCGAACACGGCTATAAAATCGCGGTCATCGAGAACGAGTTCGGCGAAGTGCCGATCGACGACGCGCTGATCGGCGATCGCGCAAGCCGCATCACCACCCTGAGCAACGGCTGCATCTGCTGCAGCAAGTCCAACGAGCTGGCGGACGCGCTGCTGGATCTGCTGGACGGCGTCGACAGCGGCCAGCTGGCGTTCGATCGGCTGATCATCGAATGCACCGGCATGGCCGATCCCGGCCCGATTACCCAGACCTTTTTCTCGCACGAGATCCTGTGCGAGCGCTTCCTGCTGGACGGCATCATCACCCTGGTGGACGCGGCGCACGCCGACCAACAGCTGAGCCAGTTCAGCATCGCCCAGGCGCAGGTGGGCTACGCCGACCGCCTCCTGCTGACCAAAACCGACGTGGCGCCGGACTGCGAGGCGCTGATCCAGCGGCTGCAGCGGATGAACGCCCGCGCGCCGGTGTACAAGGTGACGCACGGCGACATCGATCTGAGCGTGCTGTTCGACATCGAAGGCTTCACGCTGAACGACAAGCTGAACCTGACGCCAGCCACCCCGCTGTTCCGCCGCATCCCGCAGCCGCAGAGCGACATCCGCTCAATTGTCGTGACGCTGGAGCGCCCGCTGCCGCTGATGCAAATCTCCGACGTGATGGAAGGCCTGCTGCTGGAATACGCCGACAACCTGCTGCGCTACAAAGGCATTCTGTCTATCGAAGACGAGCCGCGCCGCCTGCTGTTCCAGGGCGTGCAGCGGCTGTACAACGCCGACTGGGATCGGGAATGGCTGCCTGAGGAAGAGCGCAAGAGCACGTTGGTGTTTATTGGCGTGGATCTGCCGGAGGAGGAGATTCGGGGAAGGATTGGGGGGTTGGGGTAAGATAAACCATTTCCCAGGCCAACACGGCCCATATCCAGCAAACTCAAGGATGAACGATGGCAAACAACGTGATGATAGTAGGATTAAAGGCGCTTAACCTGTGCGCGAGCGCCTATATCGTCATCAAACTGAGCACGGTGTTAGCCATCGGCATCATGTTTCTTATTGTCTCTTACGCCGGCGTAGAGGACGTTGGGCTGTCCAATCTCCTCGCCGGGGCGCTCATCATTCTGCCGCAGTTGGTCGTCGTCGGTGGCCCCCTTATCGTCTGCGCCGTCGCCGCCTATCTCAACCTAAAGGCGCCCTATCGTAAAAAAGCGCTGTTCTTTAGCCTGCTGTTGGGCAGCCTCTCTGCGGTTGGCCTGCTGCTGCCCTACACGCGCGAGTTCGCGCTATCCACGGCAGCCGCCAGCGCCCTGGCATTGGGCAGCGCGCTGGGGATTTTTGCTTTATCGAGGAGGTGTGTTCAAGCGTTGTAGTGTCTGAGATGGTCGAGAAGGCGCTATTTAAGAATGGCTAGTTCAATTTCCAAGTAAAACCTCATCATATAACTCACGCAAATAGGGTATTTCTTGCAGTGAAGAAGACTGCATAACTACCGTCTTCTTTTTTGAACTGAAAGATTAGCGCTATACTTTCTGCCGCTCAATCATTTCTCTAAGCTCATCAATAGAAAGCGTTTTATCTTTTTTACGATGAATGATGCTATGGCAGTTAGCGCAAACGGGCACCAGATCGGTTTGAGGATCTACTGTTTTCTTTCCGCCAAATTCCGAGACCGGCACCACGTGGTGGATATGGATAAACCCTTCAGCATAGTCCCCGTAAAAGGCCTCAAAGTTGAAACCACAAGCACAGCAAGTTGAACCGTGTAACTTCAGGGCTGCACGTCTTAACTTGGGATTACGCTCATATTTGGTGGTGAAATAACCAATCTTTGCCCCTTCTTGAGGAGTGTCCGCAGATTCTAGACTTTGGTTGTAATCCTCTTCTTCAATCACAGACTCAATCACCGGGCCAAGTACCGCCTGTGCCACAATTGCCTGATAAATGTCCTTAGTGATTGGCCGCACGCCATCACGCCAATAGTTCGATTGGCGACTTGCCGGGATCACCTCGAAATAACCTGTGGCGGTCTTTGCCAACAGCGGTTTAGTGAAAGGCTGAAAATCCTCGACTATCGCGTATAATTCCCCATTCTGCGCATTTGGATCGGAATAAACATAGGCAATAGTAGCTACCGCAAAGTAATGCGGTTCATCCGTCATTCGTTCATCTCGGTAGAGCTTATCTCTCAACTTACCTTTGTAGTAAACCACTCGAGTACCAGGAGTAAGCATAGCGGTGTAACGCTTAGGGAAGTGATACTCCTCACCGGGCTTATCATCCCACTTTGACTCATCCATTTCTGCGATTACGGTAAACGGCATACGGATATCCACATAAAAAGTAAACCATGTGAATATATCCAAATCCATTGATTTATTAAATATTTTAAGAGATGAAATATTTTTCAGATTAAATATTAGAGAAACCAATAAAGATAACAACCAACATTATTAGCCGTGAAATAGTAATAGGCAGTTACAATGCGGTTGATTATTCAGCAAAAACTCTGAGGGTATTCAAAATATCAACCGCATTGGGTCTTAAAGGAAATCTATTCCTCCATGGAAAAATCTCTGCCAGTAAGTTTGAAATAGCACCCCTGCAAGACCAAATCATGGCGATTTTTTAGTACCAACGGATGTAACAACGGATTTTCCCTATGTTCCCCGGTGAAATTTACCTGCAAACGCTCCAAAGCATAATGAAGCAAAGGCATCCGCTGAGTAATCAACAAATGCCCATCTCTCATCGCATAATCACTGGCAATAATCGCGCGTTGAGCAGCATTCAGCTCTGGATTCGGTACGACAATGGCTGTCACAAAAGTGTTCCATTCACTATCTTTATCCCGCCCTCTGTCCGAGGCATCAAGCAACTCAGGAATACCGCGAAAACGGCTCATGACGAAGTCCAAATAATTCCCTTTTTTCTCACAATAAGCTCGAACATGCCAACGAATCCCATCATAAACCAATGTGTGCGGAACAATGTTGCGGCCACTTTGCTCCCCAGAGTTGAGGGAAACATAATCAACATCCACTCTCAATTGATAACGCGCCGCCTGCACCAATCCGCGTACCATTATTGGGTTAACATGACGAGTTGGGACGCTCAAGATTTCGATATGACCATATCGAAGATCCATTAATGGCAGAGTAGCTCCCTTATCAAAGCATTCATTCGTCTGCTGTTTTTCCTGATGCAGCAGCATCAGGTATTCATCAACTTTCCCTTCACTGAACTTTGGTACAAATTGCGCGGTCGGCCTGAATCCCTTTAGCTTAGAATCATACTCTACGCCGTTCAGCGCATAATTATTTATATACCAATTGATATCTCGTGATGCCTGTTGGCGGCCTATATTAAAAGCAGTACAAAGGTGGTTAGTCGTCAACCGCCCCTCCCATTGCAACACGATCTCAAGCAAGCGAAAACGTAGAGTCTGATCCCAAGTTAGCCCAACCATAGCCATATATGCTCCGAAATGCGACATGTTCAACTAACCAGTATCGGAATATCTTTCAACATCTAATATACTGGTTCTATTCACAACATTCAGGTTAGAAAAAACAATGTGTTATATAACTTCAACAAAGAAATCTCACTTTACCTTTATCGACTGGATTTTGGAATACCTTTGTAGAGACATAAAATTGCAACTTTGTGAAACTAAATCAAGACGAATCATGTTTATACAGTGATAAACATCTACAAGCATGCGATGCGAAGAGAGAACAAAGTATAATCAACCTTCAAATTAGGATAATGCATGAGAATCGAACGGGCTTATAGCATTGAATTAGGAAAAGATATTACAGCAGAAGAGGCTGACAAATTATTCGCTGAAAAGATCGTAGCATCAAAGCATCTATTTAAATGCCCTGAAAAAAATTGCTTAGCTCAAGTCACATGTGCCAACCTGGACAGACCAAAACGACTGCGCAAACGCGATCCTTATTTTAAGTTTGTTTCCGAGCATAGCCCTGGTTGCCAACTTGAAGCCGAAACGGACGAAGACCTACGACGAGTAAAATCAGTCAGAGAAGACCCTGAAGCCCTTCCTTTTATACGAGATGATATTGTTGACATTGACTTGTCTCCACTAAATATGCGTTTTATTCGTGATACTCCCTCTTCAGGGGATGAAGAAGACATAACAAAGCGTCAACGAAAAATAGCGGGTGAGGAGCAAGAAGATAATAACCAACGTCGTCACTCCAGAAAACGACTTTCTGGTTTGGTTAATTCGTTTATTGCAAAAGAGAATTTCTTCCTAAATACAGCTGAAGGTAAGCTCCACTTAAGGGATTTCTTCATCAGTATTAATAACAGGAAAGACTTAAGCACATATATCGATGAGCCACGAATTTACTATGGTAAAGCGTGGATTAACCGTAAAGATGACTACTACTTGGTCCGTTTCGATAATGAGATGAAAGCAGGAATGATAAAATATAAACCAACATTTTTTATCCCTTCTCGCCTTGTTGATAGCTCCGAATACCGTAGAACCTCACGAGAGAAGCTGGATGAGCTTGCGATGGCCACGCCACCAAGACCTCTATATTTATTTATTTTTAGCGAGTTACCGCCCGTTAAAAGCAATGTTGGTGATTATATCAATTTCAAATTAGACGATTTAACCTATTTATATTACCTTCCATGGGGAAAGAAAAAATAAAACAAGAAAGCGTAAGCTCTCTTACTGGCACTTCCCTCATGAATAAAAAGATGCCGCACTTCAGGATCCTAGCTCGCATAATTTTTTATATACGGCCCAACTCCCCGTGCGAGCTCATCGCCGTGTACTGATTCTGCAGCCCAAAAACAGGTAGCACCACCACGCTCAGATAGAAAATAGTGTTACCAAACGCTGAACGCGCCAGGTTGACTTCGCCCGGCGTTAACGCCCGCGTGATCTCTTTCTGTTGTGGCTCCATCCTGGAACTCCTTGTTCTGAAAGATTTCAATGAAATGCAATTTTTTCATTTAATGTCAATTATATATGCGTTATGAAAGCATCAGGACGATCTGGTTTTTACTAAAGTGAAAAGCGCATCACCCCGTGGCTGATAATTGAAATGAGCCATACAGGGCAAATCCCTAACACAAAAAACCACCTACCGGTGGCTTCTTGTTCGCACTGTACTAACGCTGCCAGATGATGAGCTACCGCCCTCATCTTCACTGACGTAGTCACACATTCAGCGTGTTTTTAAATATCGCGCCTGAAGTTGCAAGCCGTCTTATCTGTGCAAATCACCGACGGTAAGTATTTGTCCTCTCGCACCTTGGTTGGGATAACCGCACACTGTTTGCTCAGTTCTAGCCTGCGTGTTGCCCTAACGGTCATCGACTTATCCTGGGGAATAACGAAATTAACTTCAATTTTTTCTGGCTTGTCTCCAAACCACAAGCCAATCGTACCTTTGGCCTGTACCATCTCCTCCCCTTTCTCATCAAAAACATAGTAACTGCCAGTGCCACTACGATTTTCTAGTATACGGATTGGACCGCTGGGATAATTATTGGCAATGGCATCATTCTCCCACAAGTCTCGTACACAATATGCCATTCCTGCTGTACCCGGTGTTCCCGAAAAAGTATCCACGACTTTATTCGTACTGCAGGCTGACAAAGCAAGAAAGGACATAAAAAATAGAGGTTTAATAGACATTTAATCAAAGCATCCCTGGCTTTATTTTGGAAGTGCTTATCATATCACTGATACACTTTATTGAGAATGAATATCAATATCACATGAATGATGCATCTCTACACGAATTTGCCAACTGATGCGCTAGATAAGCTATTTCATCAGATCGATTATGAGCCCTCTCACTGGGCAGCAATCATGCCAGTCGCATCAGCAAATCTCGGTCAAATCAGTCTCAATGGCACTGAGCCAAGGCGTATCGCGATATATGAATGACCCCAAAACACATAACTCTACTTATGAGTTAGCAAGGAACAAAGGCAGGGGACTGTTCGCAACCAAATTCCAGGCACAAAAAAACCACCTTTCGGTGGCTTCTTGTTCACGCGGTACTTAATGGTGCGAAGGCCGGACTCAAATCACTAATCAATACACTGAAAAATATAATATTATTAAAAAAAAGCAAGATTATGCCCCCTTTTGTGCCCCCAGTATAAATTTCGTGAAACGCTGGAGGATTAGACTATTGCTCTGAAAACAGCATAAAATTCAACCATACAAAGAACTTGGTTAGGTTCCGTGTCACGAACCCAAACCAAAAATTATTGTTACGCATAAATTTACTGTCTCTATTTTCTGATCGCAGCTTTATTTCTTGGACTCACAGCCACAAAAAAAAGATTTATAGAAAAACTGTTCACCCTATACATCTTTTTATTTTATCCTTTTATTTCAATGCATTGATGGGTGTATAGCTACCTTCTCGGTGTACCCCCCTGTTCACCTACAGGGTGAACAGCCTGAACCGCAGGCACAAAAAAACCGGCCTGAGCCGGTTTGGGGAGCGCTTGTCGTTATGATATTGGCCGTTCAGCGGCCGATAGGATGCCCTGGTGTTGCTGCGTGTATTAAGGTCCCTGCCAATATGGCAACCGGTGACCGCTCCAGGGTTGCTCTATTGGAGCGAGGTTCCATGGGGGCCAAATGCCCGCAGCAAGCCCAGCTATAAGATTTATTTCGAGGTCATCCTTGGCGTCATCGCTCTCGACAAGGCGACGGACGAGCTGGTCAAGGTTTTTGGCGAGGATGAGGAGCGTTCACGCCCGGACGGTAAGAAAGCGGCCATCGGTTCGATCCTGATCGACAAGGAAGGTTATGTGCTTGAGGACAAAGGCGTCGCTTTTTCCAGTTTTGCCTGGGCACTCAAGCAGGCTCTCGATCTGAAGATTGGGAGCTTAGGGAAATGGCCGAATGTTGAGCCGCACATTATCGAGTATCTGGATCGAATGGTTCGCCGTCACAACGAGGATGGAGAACCCATACCGATCGATTTGGATGTCGTTCTTAACGCTTATAAATGGCTTGTGTCTCAGTTCGGTGTACCCAAGCATTTGGTTGAGCCACCCACATTTGCGATTAAGGTGTTTCATCATTTCAAAGCCAAGACGCCGCCTGAACCTTCGTTACTGAATTCTTTCTATCTTGAAGATCTCGATGAAGCAACTAAATTGCTCGAGACGGGCAAAGCCGGAACCAGTTTGCGCCGCTACATGGGAATTGGTAGGCCTGACCAGAAAATCGACGTGCTTTCGCCCATTTCCGCAGTTGAGCCGTTCGTCGCACCGTCGCTCATGCCGCAGGCTCGTTGGCCTTCGAAAGGCGGCCATCCATTGGTGCTGCTTCAACAAGCTGCCGTGAATGCGGCACGTGCTGAGCTGAATGATGCTCCAGGTATCATCGGCGTCAATGGGCCACCGGGTACCGGAAAGACCACTCTTCTGCGGGACATCGTCGTTGGGTGCATTCTTGATCGGGCCACGGCGATGACATCCCCTCCGATCCTATCGAAACCTGGGGACTGATCGCCGCAGCACTCGGCAAGAGCAGCAACCGAGGAGCGTTCCAGCAAGGTTTCTGGTGGAATGAGGACGGCGGTTTCCTTACCTACCTGAAAGCAGCTCGCGGCATAAACGTCATGCGTGAGATAAATGACGAACGAACTGGCGCAATCATTGATCGCATTATGCCCAGCGTGGTCATCAATGAGCGGCCCAGCACAAACGAAACGGATGCTGCTTCGGCTTGGCTGCAAGCGCGAACCGCATTCCTTAAACTCAAAGAGACGGTAGACGCCGAAATCGCAAGCATTGAAGTGATGCGCCGGGATATCCGGGCGCTTAAGGGGGCGGCCAACGAACTTCAAATATTGAAACAACGCCGTCCGAGCCTGAATGAAACTATCGAAGAGGCTCACCAGATTGCTGAATCCTGCCAACGAGAGCATGAGAAGGCAAAATTGCAGATCGAGCAGGACAAGATCATGCTCGACAGCCATCTTGCTTGCCGCCCAGGTTTCTTCTCCCGTTTGTTCGCGACTGCGGCCTGGAAGTCGTGGAGATCGACATTGCAAAAGCTCTCTGCGACCTTGCAGCAATCAGTCTTACGAGCGCAGGGGACGAACAGTGCCCTGGAGCTTACAAGAACTGAGTGGAGCAATACTGAGTCCCAGTTACAGCAACTCGACCAGGAAATTTCCAGCAAATGTCAGGCTGTCTCGAAATTGAAGGCGGCCGAGGAACAGGCACGAAACCGCATGGGAGACAGGGTCGTTGATGAGAGATTTTTCGAGCTCGAGCACGAGGCTATCCACCTGACTGCACCATGGCTTCCGATCACAGGAGTGATAATTTTAATTTATCATATTGATATTAAATAAATTTTAATCAAAAAATTGTTTTTATACACCACACTATACACAAACACCTCCACGAAGAATTTTTACTCAACCTCTACAAATCGGCACTGACATGAAAAAGATTTATCGAAAAACAGGTCACAGTAGTCACTGTTTATAATGTGATTATAAATCAGAACATTATATAGGGAATGGTTAGTTCAATGTATGCATAGCCGTTCACTTTTAGAGAGTTTCCGACATACGTTCCTGAGGTGATCTCTCCTAAAATCAGATCCACCGAGCACCAGCTCATCGCCATTCTGATTCGGTCAAAACCAGTCGTACCGGCATGTCACCCGAATCCGCGGCGGGACTCACATACAAACTCAACAAATTGAAAAAAATAACAGTAATTTATCAAAAGAATGCACATGCCCTTTTTTATGCCCCCAGTGAAGTTTTTCTCCAAGTACAGGCAAAGTTCCAACCTGCAATTAGGAGCATATTTACAATCTCGGTTTACTATCCGGAGCAGAACTGAAATTTAAATGCATACCCGTTCCGAACACTTCTTTTAACAAATTTACACCACACTCTCGAATTTACTTCTGCAAGAAAGATTTACGGGGAAACTATACGCACTGTTCACTCATGAAAAATATATTTTTAAAACAAACAGTTAATCAAAAACCGCTCATCACTCGACTAAGCATCACTATGCATGTTATGTGAATGTTCAGAATCCATAGAACTAACAGCAGTCCATTATAGGTTATAGGGCAAGACTCAAGTATTATCACCATGACAATCGACCCAAACATAGGATTAATGTATGGGTATCTCATCGAATATCTAGTATTTCCTATACTACATCTCCTATCAGCCGAGTGGAGCATTGCGAAGAGATTATGGGTAGAGCGTCGGTTAGTTGAACATGTACCGGCACGGTATCCGCGGGGGTTTCTTTTCTATCATTCGTCCGGTTATCACATTGTACTTCGAACAGGCTGATTTGATTTGTACTTACTATTGCGACCGTCTATGGGATGTTCAATTAAGGCCGAACACTTTTTTAGCCACCCGCGTGCCGCGCGTACCCCCCCCCCCTCCACCGCACGCCCATGGTCGGCGACACAGGCACTGCGTACCGCCCCGCGTAGCGCCGCTACAGGGTCAGTCCCATGTCACGAGTACTACGCTGCTCCCCGAATAAATACCCCCAACCCCGCTGGCAGGGGTTTGCACAACACTGATCAGGCTCACTTCGCTGATTGGGTCCGCAGTGGTTGTGACACTTCCTTTACCGATCGCTCCTACGTTCATCGTTGACGCTATAGTATGACCCCGATACGACAGATCGACGTCTTTGTCCATTACACCGACGGTAACCGTAGCCGCCCGGGAGCATTCGACCCGGGCGGTGGCAGTTATCATAGATGGCCCCCCTCCGGTCATTTTGACCCCATGGTCGATCGTCGCGGGTGCTAACACCTTGCAGTCGACGGGTTGCGTGGGACCCCCATTCACGGTGCACACACCACCACGGTTTTCCCCAGTGGGATAATACCCCACTTCTATTTGGGTTACGGACGGTCCGTCAGATATTTCCTTGTAGATACCACACAACCATCCAGTATTCCCTAATCCCCTCACACTCCTTATATATTTCACAACCGGGAGCTGGGTGTCTTGCCGCCCAATGCGGGCTAGGGCGTCGAGCCACTCTGGAGTTCGTGTATGGCTATTCTTGGCGTCGCCCTCCGGGTTTTGAACTCCCTCGCAGAAATCATGCGGAAATCCTTTTATCGGCACTCCCCCCTGCCCGGTAGTGAGGTTGTTGGCCGTACCCCTCCACACTTTCGAGACCCCTTTATACTCAGGTTCGATCAGGACGCCGTATCCCTGGCATGTATAATAGACCCCTGAGTTTGTGTAGCGCCTAGCTCCCGTACCCGAGAAACTCATCGTCATGTTGACGGGAGTGGTTCCTGATAGCGACATAGATACGGACGCCGTGGAACCAATTCCATTTTCTGCACACATAAAAACACCGATGATCGCCCAACCACATTTTCTCTTCATGTTGATCCATATTTGTAGGTGCTATAAACCGGGTCAGGAATTGACGTTCAGACCCTGCGCCCATAATGTCCACCGAGTATCATACGCCCGCACCCGTGACTCAGAGTCTGCTATTGACAGCCCCTGGCGACGGGCCTGCTCGTAAAGCCGCAGGCGCTTTATTCGGTGATTTTCTAACGCGCGTGGCGAAATGGTGGTCCCCGTGGGGGTAAACCACACGCCCAGCCAATCAAATCCATGTTCAATTCTCCCCAATTGGGTTTTATCCGGGTGCGTTTCAAAGCCCGCCAGATTGAAATATTGATGTAATTGCTTAACGCAGCGCCGCAGTTGCCAGCGCGTGCGGGCCAGCAACACAAAGTCATCCATATACCGCACATAGTAGATCCCCTGCTGCGCGGCAAAATGACTGTCCACGTGGTGCAATAAACTGGCACCAATCAGCGGACTAAGCGCACAACCGCGACAAATACCCTGCTCTGGGGTAAAAATCTCGCCGCCATCCTCAACGCTGTAATACAAATACTGTGCAATAAGGCCGGTCAGTACCGGATTATCAATGTGCTGTTGCACGAGGCTCAGCACCTGCGCTTTGTGGATATGGCGGTAATACCCGCGTATATCCGTCCGATAAACAAAGGCGTACTCACCCAGGGTGAGCGCCTGCCAGACCTGCGCTACAGACTGCCTGCCCCCACCGCGCCCTTTTAGGTGTACGCAACGCGGATGGGTAGGCAAGTGCTCTTCCACCTGCAAAGTGACCCATTTCAGCACCAGCGCATCTTGTGCGCTCCACTGTACCCAGCTTTTGTCGTGATGGCGGTACAACTGCATAGGTTGCAAGCGGTACTTGCCGCTGCGCACTTGCAGATACAACGCCTCACCATGTTCCCGCCAATGAAACCGCAGATGCCAAACATCCGCGTTGGGCGGCGCATGTCGCCTTCGTTTTCCCAACCAGCTATAGGCTTCAAGCCAATCGCGTTCAGCCTTATTCATATTCCAGGCTAAAGGTGGCGACGGCGCTGAACGGCCCACGCACAATACTGCGTTGGGCAATCGCCTCCGGCTCACCCTGCACATAGGCCAGCACCGTCAGGATGTTGTTGCCATCAACCAGGCGGTAGCCCTCACCGGCCTTGTTCAACGGCAAGGGTTGGCCACCCTGGGTCTCCATACCGATCGCTATGCCGGATGCCCGACTGACGCCGTCAATCGCCAGTAACCCTTTGAGGCTTGAGTTTTCCGGGCCTCGGAAGGTCACTTTCACCGTTTTCCCCAAACTCAGGTCGCACTCTCCCAGGCGTATATCGAATGCCTGCCCGTGGGTGCGCTCATTGGCATACAGGTATTTATCGATCACCGTTCCAAAATCCAGCCGCACGTTCTCATCCCCTGGCGCAATCACGCAGGGTTCGGCGACCAATGCACCGTGCAAGCGAACGTTGTCGGCCTGCGCCAAACAGCTAAATGCCAACACCCCGGCGATCAAAGCCGCATGAAAACCGGCCCCGAACCCGCTCATTGATAAACCGCCTTCAGAGTGGCCGTCGCCTCAAACGCCCCTTCTTTTAACGTCGACCCTGGCCGTTTCACCGGCACCGCCTCCAGCTGCGGCGGATTATTCAGGTTGATGGCTATCGGTTTGTTCAGCTCGAAAGGAACGCCGTTCTGCCGGATCTGGATCGCCAAATCGGTGACATTGGTGACAACGCCCGCTTTATCGTAACTCGCCGCTTTTCCGGCGATCTCCAGCGTCATCTGCCAGGCGTTGGCATTGGGATCACAGATGATCTGGTAATTCATCGGTTGCAAATAGTTCACCCCATCCACCTTTTTGACCCCCACCCGATTGCCGAAATCAACGTCAACATTCCCGCCGTTATTAATGGTGCAAGCCGGGGGCTCGACCAAGGTGCCGAAGAATTTCATGTTCTCCGCCGCCTGCCCCGGCGAGCTCAGCGCACCAAAGGCCAGCAACCAGGCAATACCTGAATAGCGTTTCATTGGTATTCCACCCTCATCGTCGCCCCGGCGGAAAACGCCCCACCGCTCAGCCTGGTGCCGCTGCGCTTCACCGGTACCGCCTCAAGCATGGGTTGATTAGGATAAGTAAAGTTCGACCAGCCGTTGATGGGAAAGCGTTTGCCGTTATTCAGCAGCGCAATGCCAAAATCCGCTTTGTCGGTTTTCAAAACCCCACCGTCAAACGAAGCCCCCTGGCCGTCAATCCGCATCCGCACCGCATTGGACGCTCCCCCCTGGCATTGCAGCGTGTAGTTGATCGGCATTTTTTTGTACTCGCCGTCCACACGGGTCGTCATTACGTCATTGCCGAAATTCACTTCGATCAGGTTATTGTTATTGACCTCGCATGGCGGCGCCGTCAGCGTAATTTTAACCGTCACCGTTGCGGTGGCCGTTTTCGCCAATACAGGGAAACATCCGCCCCAGAACATGAGCGCCAGACCCGCCGCAACACATGCCGGGTTTGATCTGTATGACTTATCTGCCCCCATGGCACCCGCCTTAGTCATAATTGAGCCTGAAATCCACATGGGCCGAATAGGCCCCCGCCTGCAACGCTGCTCGGGTTCGTTCCGGCGTCACGATATACTCCAGCATGTTCTGGCCCACGGCCAGCATCAGCGGCGCCCCACGGCTACCCAGGCGAATATCCCTGCCTTGGGTGTCTACCATACGCAATGCCACACCGGATGCCCCACGCACCGCGATTAACTGCGGGTTGTCCGCGTCCGCCGGGGCGACAAAACTGAGTGACACCGCAGGTTGATGAGCACTCCACAACAGATTACCGCTGCGTTCATCACGATTATTCGCCGGGCTGCGCAGGCAATCCTGCAAACGCAACTGAACCGCCACCGGCGTACCCTGCGCCCCGACTTTCGCCAACCTGGCAGTACCGGTTTCCCCCAGCCACACATCCTGATAAGCCGAGGTCATTTCCAGGCGGCAGGCGCTTTCGGTCAAGGCACCATGCACATGCAACACCCCATTGGCACCGTCTACGTTCCAGTTATCTGCCACACAGGTCGCAGGCATCAGCGCCAGCATGCTGCCGATCACAATCGGCACCATCAGTACCGCTGCCACTCGGGCCAACAGGTATTGCCGCTCAGGGCAAGACAGGAAGCCGTTCCTTTGTTTTTGTGGTTGCATGTTCAGTTCCTTGTTTACAGCCGGAGATCAGCTTGGCTTGACGGGGTTGGCCTTGCACTCCACTCCGCTGCAGTTGAACTGCAACTGCGGGCGACCACCATAGTCATTGACATACGTCAGCACCGGCGCATTGCCCAACGCCGATACACCAACGTTTAGCATCTCTTTGCCTTTCGGCGCGACCATCACCGGTTCAAACCCCTTGGCGCTCACCGCCCCCGGTTTATTGCTGGCATCTACGATGGTAATGTAATACGGCGTTGGATTATTAACCTGGTATTTGTCGCCCATTTTGGTCAGCGTCAGTTGCTCCTGCCAGGGGGCTGCACCCTCGGTACTGCTCAGCGCTTTTGGCCGATAAAACAGTTTGATGCGTGTCTGCAGTGCCAGCTGCAACGTGTTGGGCTTCTCGCTCTTTGGCGGGATCTCACGCAGGTTGAAATAGAACAGCGTCTCGCGATCTTGCGCCAACAGGTTTGCGGCCGGTAAGGCCTGTACCTTGATTTGACTTTTTGCCCCCGGCTCCAGGCGTTGCAGTGGCGGTAACACCGTCAACGGCGTGGTGATTTTATTGCCTTGAGCGTCCTCTACCCAGCCTTGCGCCAGGTAAGGCAGCTGTTTGTTTTCATTGCTGACACTCAGACTGGTCGATTTATCGCCACCGTTAAAAACTACGCGGGTGCGATCCAGCGCTATCGCCGCCTGAGCCTGCTGAATACCCAGCACGCTAGCCAGCAGGCCGCCGATCAGCGGAAAAAAGGATTGTTTCATTAGGTTCACCGTTAATTTCTCACTTCTTTAAATTCAATAAAATGGCCGGAGAGGTAGCGAAGCAGTTCCGGCCTGCCACTGTGGCTAAATACGTTTTCGTTTCCGCTGTTATTCCTCTGTCGCGTCCTCCGGCAGTAGGCGGCACGGCAACAGCAGGTTGGCCACATCGCCTTGCGGTATTTGCGCCGGTAAGGTCAGCGCACACTGCGCCCGCCCATTCCATCGCACGGTCATATCCTCGTTCGGGTTAATGCCGCTCAGGTACACATTGCCGTCGTCGTTTACGATGCCCACATCCTGCTTTTTGTGGTTTTGCACCGTGGCACCAAACGGCGGCGTGGAGCCGTCTGCCAGGCGGATCACCGCCATCGCTTTCTCACCGGCGATCACTTCAAATCGGCGGTAGCCAATCGCCCCTTCTGTCAATGTGGCCTGTACTACGGAGCGTGTCGCTTCGGCATTCTCCGGCAGCTTGTTCACATCTATGCTCACCCGGTTGCGGTAGTAGCTGCTGACGTCGGTCACCACCGCTTTGCCGAAGCGGTTGGTACGCGTCACAGCCCCATAACCGCCGATGGGGATATCCGCCACGCCGCCGGTATCCACCATCATTCGGGTTCCGCCTATCATCCCTGACCGGTGCAGCGCCGCGCCTTTCAGGGTGGCGGTCGCGCCTCCTTGCAGCGACAGACCGGCGGACGAATAGCGCCCTTCCTGATAACTGGCGTTGGCGTTAACCTGCGCGATATCGCCCTGATGGGTGTAATAACCGCTTGCCGTTCCACCGTTACGGGTGATGCCGCTGCTCAACTGATAGCTGTCGCCATTGTCCAGCCGATCGTAATACCCCACCTGGTGGGTGTTGTCGTTGCGGTCGAAACTGCCGCTGTAACTGAGCGACCCACTGCCGCCCCACGGCATCGACAGCGAGAGATACATGCCGTCATCGTTGACGCCGTTATACTTATTGCGATACCCCGTCACCGACAGACTCAGGTTCCTGAACTCACCAATATCGAAATTGCGCGACAGCGTCAGGGTGTATCGATCGTTGGCCGCGCTGTTCCAGTAAGTCTGATGGTTGTAGTTCAGGTAGGCACTTAACCCGAGATCACGGAAGTGCTGGCTGAAATTGATGGTGTACATCTCTTTACTGTTCTGGTTACGCGTACCGTAGGTACGCGCATCCAGGTATTCGCTCATCGACATGTAGTTCCGTTCCGAGAAACGGTAACCGGCGAAAGTGACCTGGCTGTCATACTCGTCGAAGTTTTTCGAGTAACTCAGCCGGTAGGAACCGCCTGTCAGGGTACCGTCTTCCAGTTGCGGCAAGCGTGCCCGCGACTGAGTCACGTCGAACGACAGCGCACCGAACATCATCAGATCCCGCCCGATACCGACCGCAAGGGCGTTGTAATCTCCGCCCGCGACACCGCCACCGTAAAGTGACCAGCCGTTACTGACGCCCCAGGAGAACTCACCGGTCGCAAACAGCGGCCCGTTGGTGCTGTGCTTCCAGTCCGAAGGGCGGCCGCTAGCCACTTTGTAGCGCACCGTCCCCGGTCGGGTCAGATACGGGATGCTGGCAGTGTCGATACGAAACTCCTGTACGCTGCCGTCCTGTTCTTCCACCCGCACATCTAACTGCCCCGAAACCGCATCGTTGATGTCCTGAATGCGGAACGGGCCGGATGCGACCTGAGTTTCATATAGCACCCGCCCCTGCTGGCTAATCACCACCTTGGCGTTGGTGCGTGCCACCCCGGTGACCTCGGGCGCATAGCCACGCAGGTTCGGCGGCAACATGCTGTCGTCGCTGATCAGACTGGCGCCGGTAAAGCGGAAGCTGTCAAAGATGTCGGAATATAGGTAATTCTCCCCAACCGACAGCTTTGCCCCCAAACGCGGTATTGCGCGATAGGCGTAATAACGGCTCCAGTCCCAATTTTGGCGCGTGCCCACGCCGCTACCGGTTTGATGATCCAACCGCGTCTGCCAGTCCGCTCGCAGACGCCATGCCCCCAGATTAGCGCCAACCGTGCCGTTGCCGCTGAGGTTATACCCCTGCTGACCCCGTTGTTGTTGCCGTTGGGTCTGTGCGTTGAGGTAATAGTCCAGCAGTAAACCCGGCACGCCTTCATCCCAACGCGACGGCGGATCCCAGTTATCGGCGGCATATTCCAGATAGGCCTGCGGTATGTTCAGGATCAGGTTGGCGGAACCCAAATCGGCACGCGCCGACATGCCCGGCAGGCTATCCAAAGATAGGCATTGGCCCTTATGCCACCAGGTGAGCTTTTCTTTCATGTCCGGTTTCAGGCCAAACTGCTCCACCACTTCCGGGCTGATACACGCGGCACTGTCGTTAGCATCCGCTTCCGTCGCATAAAAAATTACTGATTGCTCTGGCAGCTCCTGCTTATTAATGCGGATCAACATCATATAATCGCCCGGCATGATGTAACCGCCACGCGAGAATTGGCCCAGGTCAATATTTTCGCGGTCTTTGACATCCAGAACATCGGTATTGAACTGTACCTCTTCCGCACTGGCGTAATACCCAAAAAAACCCAATGCGCAGGCAATATAAACACCCATGACACGCGGACGGAAGGGTAATAAAGACCAGTTCGGCATAATCATTCTTGTCAATCCCTTCATTCTTATTTTTACGCCAAGGCTATCAATCCAAACCCTTTTATTTCCATGAAAATGGAATAAGCCAAGGGCATACCCTGCAAGTTAAAATTTAACGTGTCGTTAGAATTCACTCAGTAATAGTCCATTTTAAATCTAATACTCGAGGTGAACTCTCCACTGCGCAATAGCTGTTGATTACTGACCAACCGCAGCGAGTAATTTAATTCTCTGTTACCTGCGGTAATATCCATCAATGGCGTTGGGTTGCCTGGCGAAACTATATTGCCTTCGCTGTCGGCAAGTTGGAGAGCAACACCACGCGCTTGCCCATCGACACCGAATAACCCATTATCCACCCGGCCATCGAACGTCACCTGAAAACGATGCCACTTCGGTAAATTTTCGTCTATGCGCTCCAATACACAATTAACCAAACGAATACTGAATGCGCGCGTAGCCCCTTTCCCATCACGTATTATTTGGCTCAACGGCGCTATGGACATATCGATAGTCTGATCGCGGCTCTCGGTATCAATGGCACAGGCCGTTTCTATTACAGCACCTTGCATGTTAACCCGTCCCCAACCTGCCGCAGCAAGGCTGCTCTGCATCGGTAACAGCATTAACAGGCAAAATGCCGAATAACACCTTTTTGGCGATTTCATCTCATCATTCTCCTGTACGCCGACAATAATGCATGCGGGGCATCCCCGCATGCATGATTAATCCGTTTAACAAATCAAATTATTTGTAGTTCAGGATAAAGTTAGCCACGCTCTGGAATTTACCTGGAACGATAGATTTATCATCGCCGCCATCGCCTTTCAGATAGGCGCTGAAAGCCAGAGTCGCTTCGGAAGCACCGGCGCTGATAAGCTGGCCAGCGCTTGGTTTGCCCAGTTCAATGACATTATTGCTACCATCGGTAATCGCAATGCTGGCGCCTTTGGCATCGCCAGTCATACCCAGCAGGCCATTTTTACCCGCCGCACCGTCAAAGGTGGTGGTTACAGTTTTCGCTGTTTCCAGGCTGCATTTTTCCAGACGGATTTCAAACGGTTTCGGATCAGAGTTACCGCCGTTAAGCAGAGAAACGTTTGACACTGCCCCCAGATCTACAGTCTGATCAATAGACTTCGGGTCAATTGAACAAGGTGCATCAATAATAGATCCGGTGAAGGTTACTTTACCGTGCCCTTCATCAGCAGCTTGTGCGCCAGAAATAGTGCCAAATGCCAGTACGGCTGCCATCATGATTTTATTCAATTTCATTTCCACTTTATCCTTAATTAAGGTCTATCCCATTTCGTGAAGTCGCCATTATTTCGGCACCTACCAGTTAACAGTTAACTTGCAACGTTACGGCTGCCGGCAACTGGTGAACATAGTAATCACAAAAAATAAAAAAAGATAAGTAATCTATTTAATAGCAAAAAATTAGATAAAAAAACCAAAAAAAAACACAAAAACCAATAAAAATAGATTTTTAATTCAAAAAACACCAATTTGTTAAATTGTAATTCTTATTGATTTTCAAACACATTGGCAATAAAAATGACCAGCATAAAAACAAGTTGACGGAGAGCACTTTCATCCAATAAGTTTTATAAATCCCTAAACAAGACTATTCTTAACGTTAGTTAAATTAAAGCTTCAGCACCAGGAATAAAAAGATAACACCATGAAATACATAATAAATCTAATCATTACCTTCGATCCGGACAGCCGGCTATTAATGCTCAGAAACAATGACCAAATTACTATCGGGTTATCCAAGCCAGCCACCCGATTGTTAATCGAGCTAATAAAAAACAATAAAAATGAACTAACGCGTGAAACGTTGATCAAGCACGTCTGGGAGGATTATGGGTTCTCTCCGTCGAGCGCCACATTGAGCAACCATATCAGTGAGTTGAGAAAAGCATTTGAGGCGTTAGGAAGCAGCAAAGACATTCTGATCACGGTGCCGCGGGTAGGCTTTAAAATGGAAGCAGAAATTCACCCCGAAACCAAACTACCGAAAGAAGATACTTCCGTTGAAATGATTGAGCCCACGGTTGCTGCTAGTGAGCCGGCAATACAGGATAATGTAACGCCTAACTTCACAGATTCGGGCCACAAAACAATGCTGCGCCGCATGCTGAAGCCAAGCCTGGCGCTTGCCCTTGGTTTATTAGCCATTACTGCGGCAATAAAGCTGATTACTCTGAACAGAGATGACGAACCTATGCCCGTAGGTGTTCAGGATAAATGCGAGATTTATACTCCTGGGGATAATAAGAAAAATAATGAACAATCTGTTCGTGCACGAAAAATGCTCTACAATGAAAAGATAGACTGCATGCACGAAAATCATGACATCTACTATATTGAAGCGCGCCCTGCCAATGACTCATTGAAAATTAAGTTTATGGCGGTTTGTAATCAAAGCGCCGATATGAACTATAAAAACTGCAATAACTATAAACTGGTTGAGTAAATTGATATGAACAGAGTAATTATCTGGATGTCTATTCTTACCGTCATCGCCGCGAGCCTGTTATTCTTCTATCTGAACAGTATCAGCTGGAAACCGTTCCGCTGTAACACTCAAGTGAGCGCAGATATGGCAACAAAAAACAGTAACAGAATTAAGTTCAACGTGAATATAAATGTTATTGCCTTTCATAAAGACTATAGTGAAGTTCTCGTGATAGGCACCCTTAAAGTGAATAGTGAAAGTTACGCTGTCTATAGGAGGGTATTTGTCACCCATAAACCCTCTGATATTAATGGTTATAGTACAACCGTGATTACGAATGAGAAACGCCATCCTAAAGACAACGTACCCGATACACTCTGGCAACATTACATATTACCAGAAGTTCCAGGCGTCCCATTCTACGTAGAAACAAAAAAATTAAGGAAAAACTTAATCCTTTATAAAGGACTAGATAATCCAATATTTACGTGCACCATAACGAAACAGTGACCCTCACCACGATTTAATCGCTTGCCTACAAGCGATTAAATCCCTTCCGTTCTAATTGTACTCCAAAGCCCCCATATTAATCACCAAACCATTAGGTTAAGCCCCTCGCATGACGATACAAAACACCTTAAATCAATAAAGTTGAAAAATTAAATCACAAAGAACACCAATGAAATTGATTAAATTGCATGCCGCATGGCTGGTTGGCTAGTCTGCTATCGTAAAAAGCAGTGAAGTTTTATCAACCCTAAAAAAGCACGAAAAAATGCAATCATGAATAAAACATTGAACATCGTTATCCTTGATGAGGATAAATTTTACACCGCTGGATTAGCGATGATGTTGACGATGTACTTAAAAAACCGAGGCCAGAAAGCAGAGTTCTTTTCTAATCACACTTTAGGAAAAACGACAGATATTGTTTTTCAGGCAATACGCTGCGGCACGTTCATCGCGCCTCACAGCTCAACCTGTACGAACAACGATAAGCCCCTGTATGTCGCCATCGCTGAAAGAAAGGATGCACATTTGCAACACTTATACCGCAACGTTAATAAATCCAACATCCTTTATCGACACCAATCGGTGAGCCTAATCTTGCAGCTTATGGAAAACATCATGATTTCTCTACAGAAAGCATCGGAGAAATCCCCCCCCTCTTCAGCAACGTTGCTTCCTAACCCACTTACACAGCGAGAACGCGAAGTGCTGCATCAACTTAAAGAGGGTAAAACACCTGCCTGCGCGGCAACCAGTCTGGGGATAAAGGTCAAAACCATCAGCTCACACAAACGCGCTGCTATGAAAAAGCTGAATTTTAAACGAACCAGCGAACTGTTCCATTGGATGATCCAGGGTGGATTAACCCACCACCAACCGAGAAAAGGAAATTGAACATGAGCTATTCGTCTCTATCCATCACGGCGGTATTGATGGGCGTACTGTTGGTCAGCGGTTGTCAGTCCCCCAAAACGCCGCAGATAAAAGCCGCCTCGGCCAGCGCATTGCAGGATGAAAAGGCCAAGCGTGAAACCCAGGATTTAAAGCAGTGCCAACAGAATTTAAACGCACTGGGGACGCTGAAAACGGCGGATTACCCGGCTAAAAAACAGGTGTTCGACAACCTGATGTCCGGCGCTTCGCAATATGCCGGTGTGCGCACCCAGGTCAACGAGCGCATGCAAGAGACCGTTGATGCCCTCTATCGTTATCAGGTGAGCTATCAATGCGCCGAGATTAATCAGGCATTACTTACCGAACTGGCGAAACGCGGTGGTGCGATAAAATGATCGTCTGGAAACGGCTGACCTACCGTTTTTTGGCCTGCCTGGTTGGGGGGATGATGCTGCCAGCGGCTTCATCAGCGCCAAACAAGGGTAATGCCGATATTCCGGCTTTGCTGCAATTTGCCGAGCAGTACAGCGAAAAAAGCTATGCGGCAGAAAAAGCCCCTGCCGCGCGGGATAGCCCTCGCACTGAAAAACGCCCAACCCAAGCTGCTGAGAAAGGTAAGCTCTATAAAAAACCGGCACCACAGCGCGAAACCTGGCGAATTAAGGATAAGGAGATCCAGCAACAGCGCACGGAAATCGCCCAGCTAAAATTACAGATAACCCGTCTGCAGCAAAGCGCCGTAACGGCAAGGGTTACGCCCGACTGGGCTGCGCTATCCCAACTGGCGCAAAGCTTGCGCCAGGCGCTGGGGATGACTCAGACAGAACGCCAGGCAACAGCCAACCTATTACAGATTCAGCAGCGGTGGGAGCAGGATCGGGCGGTATTACAGCAACAGTTGTCTAAAGCAAAAGCAGAAAACCAGATCTTATCAGCGGCAGCCAACCAGCAAAAAAATTTGCTGCTGGAAGCAGAAAAGCGCGAGGCGGCGCAGCGGGAGCAACAGGCTGAATTGCGCTCGCAGCGCCAACTAATGCAAGCCGAGTTGGATGATGCCGTCAAGAAACTGGCAGATACGCGAGCCGACATGGCTTCTTTGCAAGCGCGAAGCCCCCGTCTGGTGACAGCCGATGCGCTCAAAGGCGCACAACAGCGTGAGGATTACGCCGCAGGCGTTTCACTGGGAGAGGAAATTCTGCAAATGCAGGAAGAACGGCAGCGTTGGGGAGTAAAATCGGAGAAGGGAATGCTCTTGGCCGGCATTGCAGATGCCTTTGCGGGCAAGCGGATGTTGTCGGATGATGAACTCAATAACACTCTGGCCGCCGCCGAGGAAAAGATGGTATCCGCAAGAGAAAAAATCAGTGTAGCCCAACAGCAAAAAGGCGCGGCCTATCTATGGGAGTTCAAGAAAGATAAGCGTGTTCACCAGGCATCGTCCGGGTTCTGGTACCGTATCGACTATGCGGGCGATGCGCAGATCCCCGCTACCGCCTCGGTGGATGTGGTGGTAAAAGAAACGCTGGTCGACGGCACCGTAGTGCAAGATATGGAAGCGACTGGTGCCACGCTGTCGCAACCGGTGGCAGATTTCCCACCGTTGTTTAAAGAGGCAATTTCGCTGCTGAAAAATCACGGCACGATGACCCTGGTGGTTCCTCCAGAGCAGGCTTACGGAGAGAAAGGCTATCCACCTAAAGTTCCCCCCAACGCCACCATGATCTACACCTTGCGCATAGCGGAGGTATACCCAACCGCTCAAGTTAAAACGCAGCCCTAGCCCCACTAGCCCTGATATCTCTCATGAGTTTAATAGGGATATCCAGCTAATGTGCACCCTATCAATGACAGATAAAACCCGGCATATCGATTAAATTAAATTAAATTAAATTAAATTAAATTAAATTAAATTACGAACATAAACACATTCAATTCAGAGTCGCCATCAACATATTATCAAATCAAATATAAATTAAAAAATTACATGGTAATGAATTAAAAAACCATCCTATATTATTGACTTTAAGGAGAGCAAAAAACATGATTAACGCGACAGATAGTTATAAACCTCATTACCCATAATAGACTGGCTATTGAATGCACCACTATTAGCCGGCTATACATTTATAGCAGTGATTTCACCCCAGGTTACGTAAACGGATATCCAGGCCCATGGTTTCTGTTTTCCCTTACGCCTATGCGTAAATATTCCCCTAACCAAGGAGTTGTTATGTCGGACCATCAAGTCACCTGCATCAAAAAATCCGATCGCCAAAACGCGCATGAGCGCATTCAAGCTATTGGCGGCGTCAATGCCGATGGCACACGCAGGTCACTGCCCCAGGCAGACGCCATTGCCGGTCTAGAGGCAGGCACCTGGCGTTTTTGGGTCACTGCGAATGGCCATTCCGTCTGGGTGATTGTCTCAACCAGCGCGGCGGGCAATAAATACCTCAAAACGCAAAATGACGGTGAACAGCCTAATAACCTGCTGAGCCTGCCGGAATGTCCCTGACGTCACCCGAGTTTCATGATTGATGCGGTTTGTGGGCCCGCTAGCGGCCCATCGCTTCGCCTCTTTTATTATTGGCCGCTGTGGCGTTTTCACGCCCGCAGTACAGCGGCCCCCATAGCATAAGGAAATACTATGTACGGTTCCGCCACCGCCAGAAATCTGCCTGCAGGGAAAAAACAGCGTATTGCCGATTTATTATCGCAAATTATTGAAACGCTGGATCTCACCAAAACCCAATACGCCAACATCGAAAGCGCCTATAACGGGGTCGGCACCTTCCTGTCCGAAGGCGACGATCCGCTATTGCAAGATGCCGTTATTTACCCGCAGGGCAGCGTGCGGCTCAACACCACAGTTAAACCCAAAAATGAAGAGCAATACGACATTGACCTGATTTGTTATCTGCCCCATGCCACCCAGGCGGATTATACCGGCGTGATATCGGCCATTCGCCAGCGGCTGGAATCACATAAAACCTACAAAACGCTATTAAGCGAGTTACCGCGCGGGTTTCGCATCAATTACGCCGGAGATTACCATCTGGATATCACACCGGGCCGCAATCATACCAGTGCAGCAGAACGTTTAGGCCAGCCGCTATGGGTCGTGGATGCACAAACCGCCTGGAAGGAGTCCAACCCCAGCGGCTACGCCGAGTGGTTCGAGAGCAGCGCCAGCGCGCAGCCCCTGCGCTCCATTCTGGTCATGGATTCCGCCAGCCGCGTGGGCACAGAGGCGCTGCTCCCGCTGCCGGACAGCAGCGATAAAAAACTGCTTAATCGCATCGTGCAAATTCTCAAACGCCACCGCGACGAATGGGCCGTCGAGCAGGATGAGGTCCGGCAGCGCTGCCGCCCGATTTCGGTCATCATTACCACGCTGGCGTGCCATGCCTACAACCACATCATTGCTGACAGGCGCGCCTACGACAACGACCTGGATATCCTGTTAGACGTGCTGGAACTGATGCCGGATTTCATCGTGTCGACACAGGGAGAAATACAGGTCAGCAACCCGCACATGCCGGAGGAAAACTTCGCCGAGAAGTGGAACCGTTCAGAGCAGGATGAGGGTCCTCAGCGCAGCGAAGCCTTTTACCAGTGGCATGCCGCGGCCCAGGCGACGTTTAACACCATCGCCGCCAGCGTGGGGGAAGATAACCTGTTCCTGAGCCTCGAAGACAGCTTCGGCAAAGACCCGGTCGATGTCGTCAGGCAACGTCTGATGGAGCATATGCAGTCAGCCAGAGAACAAGGCAGCCTACATCTTGATAAGAAAACCGGCGGGCTGATTGCCACCGGCCTCGCCGGTACGGCAGCCCATGCCGGCGTGCCTAAAAACACCTTCTACGGTGAATAACGTGGTTATCAGGCATCACTGCAAACCGCTGACCATCGCTCAGCAATATCGCGCGTTGAAAGCCGGCGGCCCGTATGAACGGCTGCGCATTATCCATCACGACCGCACCCTGCTTTGGGAAGGATGGTTGCAACCCTCACTGTTCAGCCGCCGCTACAGGGTCGCGATCCGGTATAGCCTCGGCACCCCACCGATTTGCGTGGTGACAGAACCGGATCTCTTCACGCTGGCTGGCACACGAGCCATCCCGCACCTGTATCCCGCCGACAAGCATATTCCCGGCGCCAGGCTGTGCCTGTTTTTGCCCCGTTCACAGGCCGACGACGGGCTCAGCGAATGGCGCGCCCAGTTAAAAATCAGCGACACCCTCATTCCCTGGGCGTCGCTCTGGCTGTTTTATTTTGAACAGTGGCTGTACACCGGCCACTGGGAAGGCGGCGGCAAGCACCCACGCACCAGCGAGGTAAAAAATGAGCGTTGAACATGAAAGCTTTATCTCGGTCGATATTGAAACCGCCGGGCCCATACCCGGCGTGTGCAGCCTGCTCTCTATTGGCGCCTGCGTCATCGACCGCCCGGCGGAACGCTTTTACATTGAAGTGCAGCCGCTGAATCTGCATTACGAGCCTGAGGCGCTGGCCGTCACCGGTTTCAATCTGCAGACCCAAATAACGCGCGGCATCGACCCGAAAGAGGCCATGCAACAATTTGCCCACTGGGTAACTTCCGTCACCAACGCCACGAGCAAACCGATTTTGGTCGGTTTCAATGCGGCGTTCGACTGGTCATTCATCAATTACTACTTTCACGTTTATCTCGGTCACAACCCGTTTGGCTTTGCCGCCCTCGATATCAAAGCCCTGTACATGGGCGCCACCGGCTGCGACTGGCAGGACACCCGTTCCAGCCGTATCGACGCCCGATTTAATCTCAAAAACCACGGCAGCCACAACGCGCTGGATGACGCGCTGTATCAGGCTGAGATGTTTGTGAAAATCAACGCATACATGAGGGAAAAGCACTGACATGGAAACGGTAAAATACATTCTGATTAAGCTGGTCGACTGGAAAACGCGCCAGCGGAAAATTCAATACCTCATCATGCTGCTCGGCGCCGGGATCCTGAGTGTGAATAACTCGCTGGGAAAGGCATTAACGCTGGAGAAAGGCGATGCCCGCTTCTCGCTGGCCGTCTCGGAGGGGAATGTCATCACGGACTATTTCGTCAATTTCGTGGCTGCATCCATCATCCTAGGGGGATTTGTCTGGTTGCTGGTCGACGCCTACCGGGAGGCTAAAATCACGGTGCGCAAAAAGGGGGTGGTTATCGAAGGGAGAGCGCTGCGCAAAGTCGCGACAACGCCGCTGCATAAAACGGTCTCCCGTCATTTCAACGGAAAGATAGACGCATTAACCCTCGATATGACGCAGCGGATGCGGGATGGCGCAATCAGTCACCCGGAAGAGGCCTTTGACGACAATATCAGCACGCTGGCCAGCAATATCGCCACCCGCATTGACGGTATCGACCATCAGGATTTGACGCTGGTGTACGGCGGGCAGTTGCCGGTTCCGTTCACCTTCTACATTGGCGCCATTCTCGATGACAATGGCCCGGTCTGCGTCTATGACTGGGACAGAACGCAAGAGACCTGGCGGTTGATTGACAACAATGCCGATGATGACCGCGCCAATTTTACCCTGATGGAAAGCCTCGTCACCTCAGCGGCCAAAGATGTGGTGTTGGCGGTCTCGGTGTCCTACCAGGCCGACATTACGGCCATACGCCAAACCTTCCCCGCCTACCCGCTGTCGCATCTCTCGCTGAACGCCACAACGCTCGGTAATCACTGGTCGCTGTCCAAACAAACCCGGCTGGCGCTGCAATTTATCGAACAGGTCAAAATGCTGACGGCGTGCGGCGCCGAACGCATCCACGTGATTCTGGCCGCCCCCAGCAGTATTGCGCTCAATTTTGGCCGCCGTTATGACAATCGCAATCTGGCGCAGCTCATTGTTTATCAATACGAGAAAGAACAGCAACCGGCCTATCCCTGGGGGGTGGTGATGCCGACGCAGGGGCAACGCCGGGGCGCGGTGGTTAAGCCTCCCGCCGCTCCCTCATCCGACTGACTGTCGGGCTGTCCTGCGACTCAGTACAGCGTCAATAGGGGGGCGAAACGAGGATATAAAAAAACCGGCCTGAGCCGGTTTGGGAGTGCTTGTCGTTATGATACCGGCCGCTCTGCGGCCGGGGTAATGCCCTGGTGTTGCTGCGTATTTTTCACTGTCACTATAGGCGGCGCGGCGAGTGAGCGTCCAATGGGTTCGGCAGATCAATAAAGGCCTATTGATCGGCCCGGCCGATCGTCCTGCTCATCGTCACAGCGCCCCACATTTCGGCAGCCAGTCCGCTTCGCACTCTTCACTCAATATCACATTGGTCTGCATCCCCAGCCGGGTTTTACGCTTGAGCAGGGTTTTCTCATACTCCCTTAACGTCTGCGGCACCGCCAAACCAAAGGCCGTCAGGTTCATCACGTGCTGATAGCCTCGTGCCGCCATAAACGACAGGTAGGCGTGATACAGGTAGCGACGCGGGTTGGCCGGGGTGATGTTGGCGTTGCCTATCATCATCCCTTCCGGCGTACCCAGCACCGTCAGGTAACCGCAAAAATCAACCAGTGGGTCGGCCTGGCGTTTGATGGTCAGCGCCTCGTCCGAGCTTTGCTGCGCCTGGAGCAGGGTACGGGCCTCGTTCGGGTTGGCGAAGCGCTGCATCAGGTGACGCACGATGACGGCCAGCTCATTAGTAATTTTGTCCAGCAGCTGCGGGTCACGTTCGGCCAGCGGTATCGCGTCCGGGAAGGTGATAATCACCCGCCGCCGGGAGACGCCGCCGCTGCGGTCGCTGAACTGCATCGGGTTGTTGTTGACCGCCAGTATCACTGCCGGGATGTGGGCGGCGTAGGCGTCGCGGTATTTGGGGTCGATAGCGACCGCATCACCGCCGGTGATGGCCTTGATACCCGCGCCGTCACCGCTCCACTTCTCCTGGTCAGGCAGGAGTATCAGCGAGTAGCCGACCACCGAGGCACGTTCGCGCGCCGACTCCAGGTTGTCGATGGTGGCCGAGGTGGTGTTATCACTTCCTGCCAACAGCCGGGCGATGGCCGCCATGACGCTCTTGCCGCTGCCGCCCGGGCCGGTCACTTCAAGGAACAACTGCCAGTCGTAGCGGTTGGCCAGCACCATAAAGAGCGCCGCGAGGATGCGCTCCTGCTTGTCGTGATTGCTCCCGGCGGCCCGCGTCAGCCACTGCCAGAAGTGCGGTGCATGGTCGGCCAGGTTCTCCCCGGCGCGCGGCGGCGTGTAGTCCACGCTGTTGACGGTGCGCAGCCAGTGTTCTTGCCGGTGGGCGCTGAACTGGCCGCTGACGGTATCAAACACCCCGTTACGAAAACCAATCAACCGGCGGGCAGGCTCGCCCATCTGCGGCACCATCAGCTTGAGGGTGTCCAGGATGCTGTTGATACCGGCGGCGGAGAACGGCGCACGCACCTTCTGGAACAACGCGGCAATCTCCCGGCTCAGCTGTCGGTGTGGCAGCACCTGCCAGGCGCCGCGCGTGTAGCGGCACAGCTCTTCCCCCACCGGCGGCACCGCCAGGGTGTTGCCGTAGTGTTCGGCCAGCAGCTCGGCCTTCTCGCTGGCGCTCATGGCTTTGAGGTCTGCATCGCTCAGCGTGTCGAACGGGCTCGGCTGCGGTGGCTGACTGAACGCCTGGAGCTGGGCGCGCGTGGCCTCGGCCCCTTCCCGGCCATAAACGTCGTTCCAGTCGCCTTCCGTGGACGGCAGCGCCGGGGTGCCGCCGGTGAGTGTGGCCGCCTCGGCGGCGCGGGTCTGCCCGGTGCCGCTGCGGTCATTATCGGCCGCCAGCAGCAGCCGCGCATCCGGGTAATGGCTGCGTACCTGCTGCGCCACGGCGGCCAGGTTGTTGGCGCTGAGCGCCACGCACACCGTTTCACCGGTCAGGCGGTGCACGGTGAGGCCGGTGGCATAGCCTTCGGTGAGCCAGATAACCGCGTTGTCCGGGCCGCTCAGGGTGTGGCAGGCGGCTTTCACCTGCCCGCCTGCCAGCATCCGCTTGTCGCCGCTGGCGTTAATCAGCTGCACGTTGACCACCTCGCACCCGGCATTGTGCAGCGGCAACAGCAGGTCGCCGGGCTGGAAGGTGATACCGCCGACGCGCAGCGGCTGGCCGTGCAAGGTCAGGGTGTCTGCCTCCGGCCAGCCCTTGGCGCTCAGATAGGCGTTGCCGGTCTGGGACTGCGCGGCAGCCACCAGAGCCTGTGCCTGTCGCGCGGCCTTGCGCTGAGACTCGGCCTTATCTTTCGTTGAATGACCAGTCTCAGCGGCCGGTGGCAGAGCGTTGGAGTTTTCTCCCATCACGGCGGCCACCTGTTCGGCGGCGGCCCTGGCAGACAGTGACAGGGCCTTTTCCACCAGGTTGAGGCCGTCACCGGCCCCGCACTGATTGCAGAACCAGGTGCCGCGCCCGTCCTGGTTATCGAAGCGGAAGCGGTCTTTACCGCCGCAGGTCGGGCACGGCTGCGGCTTGCCGTTCGGCTGCAAGGCAATGCCGAGGGCCGGGAGTATCACCGGCCAGTGGCCGGTGGCGGTGCGTACGGTCTGGGAAACGAACTGGGCGCTCATCCTTTCTCTCCTCAGTGTACGGTGGCGTTCTGTGCCGCCGACAGGCGCTCGCAGCACAGCTCGTCCATCATCTTCTGCCCCAGCGCGGTCAGGCGCGGCGCGGCCACCAGAACGTCCGGCTGCACCATGTCGCTCAGCATGGTGCACGCCATGTCCATGCCGTCTTCTGCGCCGTACTGACGCACAAAGTGCCCTTCCAGGCGCAGGGCAATCGCCATCTGCAGCTCGTCCAGCGTGTACCCGAGGTTCACCCGGTAAAAGGCGCAGGTATCCAGATAGGCTTGCGCCACGGCGCGGCGGAAAACGGCGGTACGGACTTCAATCGGTAAACAGGATTGGGTGTTCATGCGGCGGTGGCCTCCATGCGGGCAAGAATCTGGGTTTCACAGGTGTTGACGACGTGGCCGAGCTGGTCGGTCAACATAGCAATGACCGAGGCAAACGATGCCTGTTGCACGGCATCGGGGCACTGCCCGCCGAGGTCGAGGGTGTCCAGCAGGTCAAGGAACAGCACGCCGGTGGCGTGCGCGTGCTGGAGACGCAGAAAATCGGCGTGCGGAATAGGGTAATGGGTGTCACGGTAGTAACGGTCGGCCAGGGTGTTCATGCTGCCGCCTTAACCGGCAGACGACCGGCAAAGGACAACACGTAATCACGGGAAAGCCTACGGCGGGCGTTGCGTTCGCTATCCGCCACGGTGCGCACCATACGGGGCGAAGCCGTCAGCGCAGACCGGCGCACGGCCGCAAACAGAAAGCAGAATGTCGGGTGAGTCGGGGTGAGGGTCGTAGCCATGGTGGCAGCCTCCATTGAGTCATGGTTATTGCTACCACCGAAGTTCTCACGCAAGGGTGGTAGCCCAGACGGGGGTGAGAAACCGGCCTCAATGAATACCGGCCAGCCCGAAGGCTGCCCCGCCTGAGCCACCATTGATTGACTGCTGCGATAGCATAACATCCACCGCGCAAAAAATGAGCAAGCAAAGGCTGCGACATAAAAAAACACGCCAGGCGCGTGTTGTGTCGCCATTGAGTAACACGGGTTCTCACGCCCGGCTGCCGATTGTGCGGCAGCGGGAGGACTATAGCGCAAGGCCGGACAGGGGGGCAAGCCGTAAGACGCCCCCGGACGTTCAATCGATCGCATAGTGATCAACAGTCGGTAAGCTGATCGTTGCGGGTATCGGCCGCCGCGCAGGTCAGCGGCACCGGCCCGGCACGGAACAGGCGCGGCTCGGCCTGGCGACTTGCCAGACGAATAACGCCGTGCTTTTCGCTACGGTGCTCCGGCAAGACGACGCCAGGCTCTTTACGCTGCAACAGGATAGCTTCCGCCACAAACAGCGCGTCGCGTTCATCGAGGGTGAAATGCTGGCGACCCAAGGTTAACTGCATCATGCGGCGGCCCCCTGGTGACGGTTGGCGATACGTTCATCCATCCACTGCTCGACCTCGGAGGCCAGCCAGGCGACGTTTTTACCGCCGAGGGAAACTTGTACCGGGAACTGCCGGCGGCTCATCATCTCGTATACGGTGGAGCGGGACAGGCCGGTGGTGTAGAGCACTTCCGGCAGGCGGATAAAGCGCTCGCGCGGGGTGTAGCCGTTCTGAAGCACCGGCGACGGGGTGGATGGAGTGGGGGTGGAAACGGTCAACATAAAACGCTACCTCTTTGTGTCCGGCCAACGCTGGCCGGGACTGTGTGAACTTCGGTAGCGCCCTATTATGTGAATATTTACCGGGGTGGCAACAAGGCGTTGTTGTGTGGTGGAACAGATTTTATGCTTGTTTTTCAATCAAGTGGACAACGTTGGCCGATATTGGCCTTTATTGGCATTTATTGACCGTTGTTGGCAAACCGGCCGAAAAGCCTGAGCGATGAATGGGCGGTTGATTAATAGGGAAAAACCGCCAAACATCGCTAGCCAGGGAAAAGGCCTCGCGAGAGCCGGTGAACAGGCATGAACACCAGGTGAACGGATACGGTCGCTACTCTTCACCCCACTACCTACTGATTTATCTCTATTTTTTATTTTGGTGAACAGTATGAAGAGTGAGTAATAAAACTAAAAACACTCTGATGTGATTATCGTCAGCGCTAGGTACATCTCCCCCAGCTTCAGCAACGGCCCTCGGCCATGTCATTGAGTAACGCACGACAACGCCAGGCGTAACTCCCTCACGCCCCGTCATCAAAAAAGAGCTTTTTCTCTGGCTAGCGGGTATCAAATTGCGTGTGCATGCATAGGGTGCATGATTTTGCATGTGGGAAGATGCAATCTTTATCCCCCACCGCGCCAGTACAGGCAAGGCCTGCGGCCCATCATGCAGGTGCATGAAAAGCGACACATAAAGCGGGCAGGCGTGGCGGGGGTAGCATTGCGCGCCAGGGGGTTTTAACGATTTATTGGCAGAATTTTGGGGGGTGGTAATGGAACGCCATTATGCAGCCTTATTTTTTTATGCGGGCAAAATCATACGGAGCTATACCTGCTTCTTTATTTGCATCCAGATAATCAGCCCACCATTGGATCATCAGCCTACGCTCATCTAAGTGCACAGAAGTATGAATGTAAGCAGCCCGCACGTTATTACGCTCAGAATGACTAAGCTGACGCTCTATTGCATCATCGCTCCACAGTCCAGACTCCCCCAAAGCACCACGAGCCATAGTCCTAAAACCATGCCCACACACCTCCGTTTTGGTGTCATATCCCATTGCACGCAGGGCGTTATTCACCGTGTTTTCGCTCATGACTTTTTTTGGATCATGGTCACCTGGAAAAAGTCGCTCATTATCGCCACTTAGCTCTTTCAATCTGTCCAGCAAGATCAACGCTTGGAGACTGAGTGGAACAATATGCTCTTCTTTCATCTTCATACCACGGTGCGAATAGCGAACCCCTCTGATTTCTTCTCTTTGCGCCGGTATGCGCCAGCAAGCTTTATCAAAATCGAACTCATCCCAGCGGGCGAAACGCAGCTCACTAGAACGCACAAAGGTGAGTAAAGAAAGCTCTACGGCGATGCGTGTCATGAGACGTCCCCGATAAGCGGCAAGCCGTGCGAGGAACTCGGGGAAACGATGTGGCGGCAATGCTGGATAGTGCCTGGCTTTAGTCGTTGCCAATGCCCCGGCCATGTCGCTGGCAGGATTAGAATTAATATAATCGTTCTGTACAGCATAACGCATGATGGCCGTAACGCGCTGTTGCAGTCGCTGCGCTACGTCGTGCTTACCGCTGGCATCAACAGCCTTAATCGGTGCTAAGAGATGGCTGGTTTTAAGACCACGAATATCAGCTGCACCAATGTGCGGGAAAATATACAGTTCCAAATAACGAAGCACTCTCGCCCGGTGATCTTCACTCCAGCGTTTGTTGTTGGCATGCCATTCTCGGCCAATGGTCTCGAACATGTATGCGCCCGCAGTTTCCGCCTGAGCTTCCCTTTCTTCTGCTTTTGGATCTAATCCTTGTACCAACAGCTTTTTGGCTTCATCTCTTTTGCTACGTGCCTCGGCAAGACTAACCGTCGGCCAAACACCGAAAGCAAGCCGATCCTCTTTTTTATCGCTAGGGCGGCGGTACTTCATTCGCCAATACTTGGAACCTTTCGTTGTAACTTCGAGATACAAACCGCCGCCATCGGCCATTTTGTAGGTTTTCTCTTTGGGCTTTGCGGTCTCGACCTGGCGGGCGTTTAGCTTCATTTTGGGGGCACATTTTCTATCGAAGTGGAGATGCCCCCAATTATGCCCCCAGTACCCCCTGGATTTCAACGGACGGTCTCGGACAATGGCGGACGCCAGAAAGGCTACGATTATTGATTTTAAAGGATTTTTTGGACTTCGTCGGACGACTACGGAAGGGGGAATGGTGCCGAAGGCCGGACTCGAACCGGCACGTATCTCTACGGTTGATTTTGAATCAACTGCGTCTACCGATTTCGCCACTTCGGCACTGAAGTAGTATGCGGAAAACGGGTGCATTATACCTTCCCGCGATCGGTGCGCAAGAGTTATCAGGCATTCAATGAGTTAAATGTTGAAAAAAGCGTCACAATCCCCGTTTACCCTCTTATTGCGGCGTTTACCGCATCTTCCTCCCGCTCTTTCACGCCCCTCACTCCAAAACCGCAGATCCGATCACAATTTCACCAAATGCTGATTTTAAAGCCATATGAAAGAGAATAAGGTGAATAAATAAAATCAAATGAAAATAAAAGAAGGATAAACGCAATGAATGAAACAACCAGAAGCATGGCCAGATTGATCGATCTGAGCGCAGTGCAGGCCACCAATACCGAGGAAGACGTGCGCCACTGCGCCGCGCTGGCCTGCCGCTATCGCATCATCTCGGTGCACGTACTGCCCTGCTGGACGCGTTTCCTCAGCACCCTGCTGCCGGAGCGCGGTCAGGCGGGCGTGATGATTGGCGGGCCAGTCGGCTTTCCCGGCGGCGGGCAGACTACCGACCTCAAGGTGCAGGAGGTACGCCAGCTGATCGCCGAGGGCGCGCGCGAGGTCGATATGGTGGTGAACATCGGCAAGGTGCTATCGGGGGATTACGACTACGTGCGTGAAGATCTGCGCCGAGTAGTCGAGGCCGCCGCACCGGTGCCGGCCAAAGTCATTCTGGAGACGCACTATCTGAACGAGCAGCAGATCCGTCGGGTGTGCGATATCGCCGTCGAAGTCGGCATGGTCTGGGTGAAAACCTCCACCGGCTGGGCACCGACCGGCGCCACGGTAGAGAAAGTGGCGATCATCGCCGATCAGTTGCGTGGCCGCATCCAGATCAAAGGGGCCGGCGGCATTCGCGATTTGGACACGGTGCGCGCGTTGTATCGGCTGGGCGTACGCCGCTTTGGCATGAGCGCGGCGGCCACCCAGCGCGTGCTGGAGCAGCTCGAACAGGATCCAGGTCTGTTCCCAGAACTGAACGATAACTAAATCCTGCGCGATCCCAGCACACGCTTCTGCGGGTGGCCCGCGCCATCCGCCACGGGAGTGATAACAATGAAAGATTTACTTCTTACCCTTGATATTGGCACCGGCAGCACCCGCGCCGGGCTGGTCACCAACACCGGGGAAATCCTTGGCTTCGCGCAGCGCGAGTACGAGCAGATCACGCCGCAGGCCGGTTGGTCGGAACAACCGCCTTCACTGTGGTGGCAGAGTGTCTGCCAGTGTACGCAGGAGCTGTACGCGCGCTACGCCGAATACTGGCCGCGTATCGCCGCCGTCGGTGCCTGCGGGCAAATGCACGGCACGGTCTTGCTCGATGCCGACGGCGAGCTGGTCGTCGATCGCGCCATGCTGTGGAACGACAAACGCGCGCAGCCGCAGGTGGCACGCTTTAGCCACCAACAGCCGCCGCAGCCCTGGCTCGAACTGTTGAACAATCCCCCCACCGCCGCCTGGCCGGCGTTCAAGCTGGCCTGGCTGTGTGAGCATCACCCATCGCAGTGGGAGCGCATCGCCACGGTGTTGATGCCTAAGGATTACGTCAATTTCCGGCTCTGCGGCGTACGCGCCACCGACTACAGTGAAGCCTCCTGCTATTACCTGATGGACAGCGCCACGCTGCAGTGGTCGCCAGAGGCGCTACGGCAGTTCGGGCTGCGCGCCGATCAGCTGCCCGCCATCCACCTCTCCAGCGAGGTGATTGGCCACATTACGCCCGCAGCGGCACGCGTGACCGGTCTGCCGCCGGGCGTGCCGGTGGTAGCGGGCACGGCGGATATGGCCGCTACCCTGCTCGGTTCCGGCGTCTATCAGGCCGGCATCGCCTCCGACAGCACCGGCACCTCCACGCTGCTCACCGTGGTCTCGGAACACCCGCTGCTCTCTGCCAGCGTCAACAACCTGCACCTGGCCAACTCGGCCTGGGGCGGTTTTACCCTGCTTGATGCCGGTGGCGACGCCATGCGCTGGGCGCGTTCGGCGCTGAGCGCCGGCCAACTCAGCCATCAGCAGATGCTCGATATGGCGGCCGAGGTGCCGCCGGGTGCCGAGGGGCTGCTGTTCCTGCCCTACCTGACCGGCGAGCGGCTGGCGGAACACACCAACTCGCGCGCGCAGTTCTTCGGCCTGCAGCGCAAGCATAGGCAGCCGCATCTCTACCGCGCGGTGCTGGAAGGCGTAGCGCTGGCCTCCCTGCGTAATCTCCAGCAGCTCAGGCGCCACGCACAGGAGCCGGAGGCAATGATCGCCTCCGGCGGCGGCGCACGCAGCCCGCTGTGGCTGCAGATCAAAGCCTCGGTCTATAACCTGCCGCTGCTGCAGACGCGCAATCAGGAGAACGGCACCACCGGCTGCGCGATCGTCGCCGGGGTCGGCGTCGGGCTGTTCAGCAGTTTTGCCCAGGGGGTGAGCCGCACCGTCAGCATCGAGCGCGAATTTACTCCCGATCCGCGCCAGCACGAGCACTACCTGCGCTGCTTCGAGCTGTTCGAACAGCTCTACCGCCAGGCGCAGCCCCTCTACGAACAGCTTGACGTTATTAGCTCGTTCTCTTTTTCTCCGGATGAAGGAACACCGCAATGAGCGACTCTCTGATTAACAAGGGCGACATCGCGCCGCACGCCGCGGCCGAAAGTATCGACCGCAGCGCCTATCTTCCCGCCACGCCCTGGCTGCAGCTGATGCTGGTCTGCTGCCTGTTCGCCCTGTGGGGCATGGCCGGCAACCTGAACGATATTCTGATCGCCCAGTTCAAAAAAGGCTTCGATCTGTCGGATACCCAAACCGCACTGGTGCAGTCGATCTTCTTCCTCGGCTACTTCGTGATGGCGCTGCCCGCCGCAGCGGTGATCAAACGCTACTCGTACAAGGTGGCGATCGTGATCGGCCTGTGCCTGTACGCGCTCGGCTGTTTCCTGTTTATCCCGGCAGCGCAGATCATGACCTACGGCGCCTTCCTGGCCTGCCTGGGGGTGATCGCCACCGGGCTGTCGTTCCTGGAAACCTCCGCCAATACTTACTCCAGCCTGCTGGGGCCGCTGGAAACCTCCACCCAGCGCATCAACTTCTCGCAGATCTTCAACTCGCTGGGGATCATTTTTGGCGTATTGATCGGCCAGCAGCTGGTGTTCGGCAAAAACGATCCCAGCCATGCCGAGCTGCTGCAGATGCCACCGGCGGCGGCCGAAGCGGCACGCACCCAGATGGTGTCGCAGGTGGTCACACCTTATCTGATCATCGGCAGCGTGCTGATCGTGTTGGCACTGATCTTCGTGGCGGTGAAATTCCCCGCCTGTAAAACCCAACGCTCGCACCAGGGAGCAGGCAAGCCGCTGATGCAATCGCTGAAGATCCTGCTGGCGCTGCCGCGCTTCCGGTTGGGGGTGCTGTCGCAGTTCCTGTATGTCGGCGCGCAGGTAGGGCTGTGGAGTTTCACCATTCGTTTTGTGCAGATGATTGAACAGGGGGCAACCGAGCATTCAGCCACCTACTGGCTGCTGGCCACGCTGGTCTGTTACTCGGCCGGCAAGGTGGTCACCACCGCGCTGATGAAAAAGTTCAGCCCGGCGCGGCTGCTCGGCGTGTTTTGTTCGGTATGCGTGCTGCTGTTGCTGCTGGCCGTCAACATCCAAAGCCTGCTGGCGGTGGTGGCGATCATGGGCGTCAACTTTTGCATGGCGCTGTGCTGGCCAACCAACTTTGGCCTGACGATCAAAGGGCTGGGCGAAGAAACTCAGGTGGCCGGTTCGATCGTAGTGATGTCGATCATCGGCGGTGCGGTGGTGCCGTTAATCATGGGCATCATCTCCGATCTCAACGGCGGCGATATGCAGATCGCCTTCGCGGTGCCGCTGGTCTGCTTCGCCTACGTCGCCTTCTATGGCTTCTACTGCGCGCGCAAGGGGATTTGATATGGCACACCGAATTAACGGGCTGATGCACGTCGGTTTGCGCTGCGCCGATATCGAACGAGCCGCCGGCTTCTATCGTTCACTCGGTTTCGAACCCCGGCAAACGCTGGCGCTCAGCGGCCCCGTCACCGTACAGTTTTTGCAGTTGGGTGAGTTAACGCTGGAGTTATACCAGCTACCCGCCGAAGGGCTGACTCGCCCCGCCAGCGCCTATGGTATCGACCACATCGCTTTGCGGGTCACCGATCTGGCGGCCACGCAACGCTGGCTGGCGGATCTGGGCTATCCGGTGATTGAAGGGCCGACGCTGCAGCCCAGCGGCGCCAACGGCGTGCGCTATCTGATGATCGCCGGGCCGGACGGTGAGCGGGTGGAGTTCAGCCAACCGTTGTAATGTTTCTTCCCACATAGCACAAGGCCCGATGGCTGTTATAAGCCATCGGGCCTCATTCGCTTTTTTGTCAGCTCACGCGTCTTTATAACCTTGGCTCGCCGCTTGTCGGGTTATGCTTGTTACTCCCCCGATCTATGTAAACGATGCCAAATAATCCCGAACCGGGATAACAATGCTGAAAATAATTGCATCACAATAATTCAGCCAATAAAAAATATGTTTGCACAACATTTCGACAACACTATTTTTTCATCTACGGCAGTCATAACTGGAATAAGTCAATGGGAACGGGGTTGTCAGGGGAGAGATGTTATTTCTTGATATGGGATTTTATCTAGAACCAACAGAAAATAGCGTGCATACGTAACAAAACAGCAACCCAAAGCTAAAAACCAGCAGAGAACACTTGCCTCTGCTGAGTTGATAGCTTTAAGATGGTGTAAGAAAATTTTCCCTGGTGTTGGCCGATCTTGGCAGCCTGACCCTACGAGGTCAGGTTTTTTTTATGTTTTTTTCATCAAAAATTGACTAGAAAAGTGTATCGCCTTAGGGAGTTAGAAGCTAGTTAGACTAAAGTATAGTACCCTACTAGACCTTCATCAGTTCAGTTGGGTTATTATTTCACATAGCGGAAATCGGGTGCTAGCACTATTTTTCGCTCTGTATCTCAGCCGCCACGGCGTTCTATCAAGACCACCACACATTGCTCATTTCACCCAGCAGCCCAACATACCCGCAGAACCATCACGAAATAGCACCGTTCCTGTCATTACAATAATGTGATCTCTATCAGATATTTTTTAAGAGCGGACTTGGTCACGCAGGAGTACAGGTCCGAGGACATACTGTAAAAATCACACTGGCCGCCATTTTCACGCTTATTCCTCTGCGGGACGACGAAGTCATGCCTTATAGGCAAATCTTCAGTAGGAAAATATCACCAATTCACTATTAAAATAATTAAGACACCATTCATTATAAAATCACCAGTTAATATTTCGCCATGGCAGACAAGGCCGGGCAGCCCATGATAGCAATTCTGGAATCCTCTCCTGTCTTTAATCGGCCAGGCCGTTCAATTTCGCCGGCCTGCTGTGTTCACTGTGCCATTGCCCTGAAACTGCCTCGCGGCACGGCATAATAAGGTTAGCGCCGATCGCTTAAAAAGCCTTATCATTCTCACGCACCGGCATGCTCGTAGTGAAACTTCGCTGATGTTACTGGATAAAGTTATTTCTCTTAATTTATTCAAAGGTAACATTATGTTTAATATTTACAGCACCAACTACGCATCAATGAGCACCGAAAAATCAGCAGAACTTTATGTTTTAAGGAAAAATGTCTTTAAAGACAGGCTGCAATGGGCCGTGAACTGTTCAGACGGCAAGGAGCTGGATGAGTTTGATAATGATAAGACAAACTATATATTTGGCGTAAAGGACAACATGATAGTTTGTGGTACCAGGATGATTGATATGAAACACAAGAATATGCTGAACAGCGCATTTTCCTCTTTCTTTCATGACATCGTCATTCCAGAAGGGAATTTCATCGAATCCACACGCTTTTTCGTCGATAAAGAAAGAACCCAGTCACTGCTGGGTCGCCGGTTCCCTGTGACTCTGGCGCTGTTCTTATCGCTGATCAACTATGCGCGGCAACACGGCTATGACGGCATACTGGCCGTCTCCAGCCATCCGATGTTGCATATCATCAAAAGCTCCGGCTGGAACGTCACGCTGCTGAAGACAGGCATATCGGAAAAGAACGAGCCCGTTCATTTGCTGTTGGGCCACGTTGATCGTCAGAGCCAGGAGGCATTAAAAAACAAAATATTCAAAAAGTTGAATACGCAAGACGAGCACATGCTAAACGCCTGGCCGTTGAGCGACGAACCTGCATTCTAATCACCCCACCGGTTTAATCAGCTGAAGTTCCATCCCTAAACGGATAGCATGCCGGGCATTCGCCACCCCCAGCTTTTTGACAATGTTCCCCATATGAAACTTGATGGTGCAGGTTTTGATCCCCAGGATCATACCCATTTCCTGGTAGGTTTTCCCTACGCTGGCCCAATAGAGGATCTCGTTTTCTCTCTCGGTAAAACGGGCGTTTTTTTCTTGGCGCGCGGTGTTTTTTTCGGACAGTGAGGTCAGCGTCAAATACATCTCATGGGTCGATGCCAACAGCAATGAAATATCGCCTTTATGCTGATTCAGCATCTGCATGGTTTCCGCCTTGCGCTCGGCAGCGAGGGTAAAGGAAAGGGTCACCAGATTATTATTAAAATCATGCAACACGAAGGTATAGCCGTCGGCTACGCCGAATTCGCGTGCTTGCTCGAACAACTCAGAAAAGCGGAAGCCGGCACCGGCCATCAGATTTTCATCCCAGGCAAAAGGCGTCAGGCGATTGAGCGCCGTAATGACTACCGGATCGGTATATTGTAGCCCTTGTTCTTTATATTGCTTTACCCATTCACCGGGATAATTGGTGACGCCAAAGATACATGACATATCTTTCTTGGATAACACCACGTAGGCCCAGATAAGCTCGCCGAAATCGCCTAATGCCGCTTCCAGATGCTTGCTGATAATGTGACTGATATTCTCTTCATATTCCATTAACTGCCTGCCCCGCTACCCAATACGCTGCTGGGTAGACTATACCAAAAAGGATCGACGCGCCGTAACCTTCACATCTCGCACAGATAATGCCCGGTGGAATATTGCCCTCGGTGGCCGGCAAGCGCTTTGCCTGCCGCCGATACGCGGGGTATATTAGCCGCACGTCCATTGTGCCTGTCAGGAGTGAATGAGTGAGCATGTTCGCAGAAGAGCGCCAGGAAAAACTCCTCGCCATTCTCAAGGAGAAGCGCAAGCTCTCCGTGGGGGAAATGAGCTCGCGCTTTAACGTCTCCGGCGCCACCATCCGCACCGATCTGCGCATTCTGGAAGACGCCGGTATGCTGACACGCACCCACGGCGGCGCCATTCTGCGCACCCGCGCCAGCTTCGAGGTCGGCTCTGATCAGCGTGAAGAGGTGAACCTCAGCGCCAAGGAGCAAATCGGTCAATTGGCCGCCGGCCTGGTGGAAGACGGCGACATCATCGTATTGGATACTGGCACCACCACCCTGCAGATCGCCCGCCATCTGCGCCAGCGCCGCAACCTGACCGTGGTCACCAACGATTTCATGATCGCCAAGAGTCTGGAAGACGTCGAATCGATCCAGATCATCCTGCTGGGTGGCATCGTCAAAAAGGGTTATCACTGCGCGGTCGCCATCAACGGCCGTTCGCTGCTGGATACGCTGAACATCGACAAGGCGTTTATGGGTGCCAACGCATTGTCGCTGAAACAAGGCGCCTGTGTGGCCGACATCATGCTGGCCGAAACCAAGCGCGCGATGGTGGAGCATGCCAATCAAGTGATCGTAGTGTGCGATCACTCCAAGCTGAGCAACACCTCGCTGGCGCAGTTCGCCTCCCCTGCACAGATCGATACCCTGGTGCTGGATCGCCTGCCGGAAGACGCGCAGGCCTATCAGGATGCCGGCATCGCGCTGCTGAGCGTTAGCTAATCCTCCCAACAAAAAAGGCGCGGCCCCACGGCCGCGCCTTTCTTCACTACCGATCGCCCCGCTACTTGCGTTTGAGCAGCATATACACGCTGATCAGCAGGAACAGCATGCTCGGCAGCAGCGCGCCCAGCACCGGCGGCATGCTGTAGACCATGCTCAGCGGGCCGAAGATCTGATCCAGCACGTAGAACAGGAAGCCGAAGCTGATGCCGGTCACCACGCGGATGCCCATCGGCACGCTGCGCAGCGGGCCGAAGATGAACGACAGCGCCATCAGCATCATCACCGCCACCGACAGCGGCGAGAAGATTTTGCTCCACATGTTGAGCTGGTAACGGTTGGATTCCTGGCCGCTCTGCTTCAGGTACTTCACGTAGTTGTGCAGCCCGCTGATGGAGAGCGAATCCGGATCCAGCGCCACCACGCCCAGCTTGTCCGGGGTTAGGTTAGTTTTCCATTCGCCGGTCAGCGTCTGGGTGCCGGTCACCTGTTTCGGGTTGGTCAGATCCGAGGTGTCCACCTGCGAAAGCTGCCACAGGCCGTTCTCGAAGCTGGCGGTAGCGGCATAGCGCACCGTTTCCAGGCGACGCTGATCGTTGAAGTGGTAGATGTTCACGCCGGAGAGTTCTTTGTCGCCGGAGACGCGCTCGATGTAGATGAAGTCGTTGCCGTCCTTCGCCCACAGCCCGCTCTTGGTGGAGAGCAGCGAGCCGCCGTACATCTGCTGGGCGCGGTAGTTGCGCGCCATCTGCTCGCCCTGCGGCGCTACCCACTCGCCGATCGCCATGGTCAGCAGCACCAGCGGAATGGCGGTTTTCATCACCGAGCCGGCGATCTGCAGGCGGGTAAAGCCGGAAGCCTGCATCACCACCAGTTCGCTGCGCGTCGCCAGTTGGCCCAGGCCGAGCAGCGCGCCAAGCAGCGCCGCCATCGGGAAGAAGATCTCGATGTCTTTCGGCACGCTCAGCAGGGTGTACATGCCGGCGCTCAGCGCGGTGTATTCGCCCTGGCCGACCTTGCGCAGCTGATCGACGAACTTGATGATGCCGGACAGCGACACCAGCATGAACAGCGTCATGATGATGGTGTTGAAAATCGTTTTGCCGATATACCGGTCTAATACGCCAAACATCAGGCCGCTCCTCTCAGGCGTGCGCGCAGCTTGCGCATCGGCACGGTATCCCACAGGTTCAGCGCCAGCGCGATCGCCAAGTAAACGCCGTTAACCAGCCACAGCCACAGCATCGGATCCAGCTTGCCCTTGCCGGCGTTGGAGCGCAGCGAGGTCTGCAGCAGGAAGAAGATCAGATACAGCAGGATGGCCGGCAGCATGCTCAGCACGCGGCCCTGGCGCGGGTTCACCACGCTGAGCGGCACCACCAGCAGCGCCATCAGCGCCACCGAGACCACCAGCGTCAGGCGCCAGTGCAGCTCGGCGCGCGCGTCCGGATCGTCGGATTCCCACAGCGTCTGCATCGACATCTGTTCGGATTCGGTGTTATCCGCCGCCACGGTGCGGTGGCCAATCACCGCCTTGTAGTCGGTGAAGTCGGTAATGCGGAAGTCGCGCAGCAGCGCGGTGCCTTCAAAGCGGGTACCCTTGTCGAGCGTCACCACCTGCGAGCCGTCTTTCTGCTGCACGATGTTGCCGTGCTCGGCCACCACCACCGACGGGCGTTGGTTGCCGTTCGGCCGCAGCTGCGCCAGGAACACGTCGTTGAAGGTGCTGCCCTTCACGTTGCCGATAAACAGCACCGCGTTGCCATCCTGCGAGGGTTTGAACTGCCCTTCCGCCAGCCCGGCGATGCTCGGGTTGGCCTTGGCTTCGTTCACCACCACGTCCTGATAACGCGAAGCCCAGGGGCCGGCCCAAAACACGTTCACCGCCGCGATCGCAGAGGTGAGCAGCGCCAGGATCATGGCGGCGATAATCAGGGTGCGCTTGCCCAGCCCGCAGGCGTGCATAACGGTGATTTCGCTCTCGGTATACAACCGCCCAAGCGTCATCAGCAAGCCGAGAAACAGGCTCAAAGGCAGGATGAGCTGCGCCATTTTCGGCACGCCCAACGCGAGCAGAGAGAGTACTAAGTTTGTCGGGATATTGCCGTCCACCGCGTCGCCCAACACCCTGACCAAATTCTGACAAAAGAAGATCAGAAGCAGGATGAACAGGATGGCGATTTGGCTCTTGAGCGTTTCCCGTACCAGATATCTTATGATGATCACGCTTATTACGCCTGTGAAAACTTGTCTTTTTGCAGGAAAATCGATAATTTCATCGTTAATCCGCCATTTATTCTCATCATATGGCAACCTTCACAGCTAAAATAGTATTACAACATCAAGCCGTTTGGGTGTCCTATAGGAACTTGCTTATAGTCGCCAAAACAGAGCAATTTATGCCGTTCAGGTTAACATAATCCGTTAACTCAAATGGCAGGAGATCGTTACGGAGTCGGTTATTCTAGCCGTAGCGTCCGCCTTTGTCTTTAAGATTCAGGAGAGTGCATGGAGTTCAGTGTAAAAAGCGGTAGCCCGGAAAAACAGCGCAGTGCCTGTATTGTAGTCGGCGTTTTCGAACCGCGCCGCCTGTCCCCTATCGCAGAACAACTCGACAAAATCAGTGATGGTTATATCAGCGCATTGCTGCGCCGTGGCGAACTGGAAGGCAAGGTCGGGCAGACGCTGCTACTGCACCATGTGCCCAACATTCTCTCCGAGCGCATCCTGCTGATCGGCTGCGGCAAAGAGCGCGAGCTCGATGAGCGCCAATACAAGCAGGTGATCCAGAAAACCATCAATACCCTCAACGACACCGGCTCGATGGAAGCGGTCTGCTTCCTGACCGAACTGCACGTGAAAGGCCGCAACACCTACTGGAAAGTGCGTCAGGCGGTAGAAACCGCCAAAGAGACGCTCTACACCTTCGATCAGCTGAAAAGCAACAAAGTGGAGCCGCGTCGTCCGCTGCGCAAAATGGTGTTCAACGTGCCGACCCGCCGTGAGCTCACCAGCGGCGAGCGCGCGATTCAGCACGGTCTGGCGGTGGCTTCCGGCATCAAGGCGGCCAAAGATCTCGGCAACATGCCGCCGAACATCTGTAACGCTGGCTACCTGGCCTCGCAGGCCCGCCAGTTGGCGGACGCCTTCAGCACCAACATCACCACCCGCGTCATCGGCGAACAGCAGATGAAAGAGCTGGGCATGAACGCCTATCTGGCGGTCGGCGCCGGTTCGCAGAACGAATCATTGATGTCGGTGATGGAATATAAGGGCAACCCAAATCCGGACGCTAAGCCGATCGTGCTGGTAGGTAAAGGGCTGACCTTCGACTCCGGCGGCATCTCGATCAAACCGGCCGACGGCATGGACGAGATGAAATACGACATGTGCGGCGCGGCGACCGTGTACGGCGTGATGCGCGTGGTGGCGGAGCTGAACCTGCCGCTGAACGTGATCGGCGTGCTGGCCGGCTGTGAAAACATGCCGGGCGGCCGGGCGTATCGTCCGGGCGACGTGCTGACCACCATGTCCGGCCAGACCGTCGAGGTGCTCAACACCGACGCCGAAGGCCGCCTGGTGCTGTGCGACACCCTGACCTACGTCGAGCGCTTCGAGCCGGAGCTGGTGATCGACATCGCCACCCTGACCGGCGCCTGCGTGATCGCCTTGGGCCACCACATCACCGGCCTGATGTCGAACCACAACCCGCTGGCGCACGAGCTGCTGGGCGCTTCCGAGCAGGCCGGCGACCGCGCCTGGCGCCTGCCGATGGCCGACGAGTACTACGAGCAGTTGGACTCCAACTTCGCCGACATGGCGAACATCGGTGGCCGCCCTGGTGGCGCCATCACCGCCGCCTGCTTCCTGTCGCGCTTCACCCGCAAGTACACCTGGGCACACCTGGATATCGCCGGCACCGCCTGGCGCTCCGGTAAAGCCAAGGGCGCGACCGGCCGCCCGGTGGCGCTGCTGTCGCAGTTCCTGCTCAACCGTGCAGGTCTGAACGGCGACGATTAAATCTGAGCGGTAATTCAGGTATAATCCCAAGGGGCACAGCATGCTGTGCCCCTACATTTTTTTATCGGCAGCGGTGGATCCTTAATGAAACAGGCGACGTTTTATTTGCTCGACAACGCGGAACCGTCAGGCGCGCTCAGCGCCCATGAGGCCGTGGCCTGCGCCGTTGCCGCCAGCGGCTTCCGTTCCGGCAAGCGGGTGCTGATCGCCTGCGAGAGCCAGGAGCAGGCCCAGCGGCTGGACGAAGCGCTGTGGCAGCGCGAGCCGCATGAATTCGTGCCGCACAATCTGGCCGGCGAAGGGCCGCACTACGGCGCGCCGGTGGAACTGTGCTGGCCCGGCAAGCGCGGCAATGCCCCGCGCGATCTGCTGATCGCCCTGCTGCCGCAGTTTGCCGATTTTGCTACCGCTTTCCATGAAGTGGTAGACTTCGTTCCTTACGAAGACACTCTGAAACAGTTGGCGCGCGACCGTTACAAGGCCTATCGCAGCGTCGGCTTCCATTTGACCACGGCTACGCCGCCAACTCACTGAATACGATAAAGAATGGAAAAGACAAACAGTCAGCTCGACACCGCATACGACCCAAAACAGATCGAACAGAAGCTGTACGATCACTGGGAGAATCAGGGTTACTTCAAGCCGAACGGCGACACCAGCCAGGAAAGCTTCTGCATCATGATCCCGCCGCCGAACGTCACTGGCAGCCTGCACATGGGCCACGCGTTCCAGCAGACCATCATGGACACCATGATTCGCTATCAGCGCATGCAGGGTAAAAACACCCTGTGGCAGGCGGGCACCGACCACGCCGGCATCGCCACCCAGATGGTGGTGGAGCGCAAGATCGCCGCGGAAGAAGGCAAAACCCGCCACGACTACGGCCGTGACGCGTTCATCGACAAAATCTGGCAGTGGAAGGCGGAATCCGGCGGCACCATCACCCGCCAGATGCGCCGTCTGGGCAACTCCGTGGACTGGGAGCGCGAGCGCTTCACCATGGACGAAGGCCTGTCGAACGCGGTGCGCGAAGTGTTTGTCCGTCTGCACAAAGAAGACCTGATCTACCGCGGCAAGCGCCTGGTGAACTGGGATCCGAAGCTGCGCACCGCCATCTCCGATCTGGAAGTGGAAAACCGCGAGTCCAAAGGCTCCATGTGGCACCTGCGCTACCCGCTGGCCGACGGCGCGAAAACCGCCGAGGGCAAAGACTATCTGGTGGTCGCCACCACCCGTCCGGAAACCGTGCTGGGCGATACCGGCGTGGCCGTCAACCCGGAAGATCCACGCTATAAAGACCTGATCGGCAAAGAGATCATTCTGCCGCTGGTCGGCCGCCGCATCCGCATCGTCGGCGACGAACACGCCGATATGGAAAAAGGCACCGGCTGCGTGAAGATCACCCCGGCGCACGATTTCAACGACTACGAAGTCGGCAAACGCCACGGCCTGCCGATGATCAACATTCTGACCTTCGACGGCGACATCCGTCAGGAAGCGGAAGTGTTCAACACCCTGGGCGAAGTCTGCACCGACTACTGCAACGAGATCCCGGCCGAGTTCCGCGGCCTGGAGCGCTTCGCCGCGCGTAAAGCGGTGGTTGCCGCCTTCGATCAGTTGGGCCTGCTGGACGAGGTCAAACCGCACGACCTGACGGTGCCTTACGGCGACCGCGGCGGCGTGGTGATCGAGCCGATGCTGACCGACCAATGGTACGTGCGCACCGCGCCGCTGGCCAAAGTGGCGGTGGAAGCGGTCGAACAGGGCGACATCCAGTTCGTGCCGAAGCAGTACGAAAACATGTACTTCAGCTGGATGCGCGACATTCAGGACTGGTGCATCTCGCGTCAGCTGTGGTGGGGCCACCGCATCCCGGCCTGGTATGACGTGAACGGCAAAGTCTACGTGGGCCGCAGCGAAGAAGAAGTGCGCAGCGAGAACAACCTGGGCGCCGACGTGGTGCTGACCCAGGACGAAGACGTGCTGGACACCTGGTTCTCGTCCGGCCTGTGGACCTTCTCTACCCTGGGCTGGCCGGAGCAGACCGAGGCGCTGAAAACCTTCCACCCGACCAGCGTGATGGTCAGCGGCTTCGACATCATCTTCTTCTGGATCGCGCGCATGATCATGCTGACCATGCACTTCATCAAGGATGAAAACGGCAAGCCGCAGGTGCCGTTCAAGACCGTCTACATGACCGGCCTTATCCGCGACGACGAAGGCCAGAAGATGTCCAAGTCGAAAGGCAACGTGATCGACCCGCTGGACATGGTCGACGGCATCTCGCTGGAAGATCTGCTGGAAAAACGCACCGGCAACATGATGCAGCCGCAGCTGGCGGAGAAAATCCGCAAGCGTACCGAGAAGCAGTTCCCGAACGGCATCGAGCCGCACGGCACCGACGCCCTGCGCTTCACCCTGGCGGCGCTGGCCTCGACCGGCCGCGACATCAACTGGGACATGAAGCGCCTGGAAGGCTACCGCAACTTCTGTAACAAGCTGTGGAACGCCAGCCGCTTCGTGCTGATGAACACCGAAGCGCACGACTGCGGCTTCAACGGCGGCGAGAAAGTGCTGTCGCTGGCGGATCGCTGGATCCTGGCCGAATTCAACCGCACGGTGAAAGCCTACCGCGAAGCGCTGGACACCTACCGCTTCGATCTGGCGGCCAACATCCTGTACGAATTCACCTGGAACCAGTTCTGCGACTGGTATCTGGAGCTGACCAAGCCGGTGGTGAGCAACGGCAGCGAAGCGGAACAGCGCGGCACCCGCCACACGCTGATCACCGTGCTGGAAGCGCTGCTGCGCCTGGCGCACCCGATCATTCCGTTCATCACCGAAACCATCTGGCAGCGCGTGAAGCCGCTGACCGGCACGACCGCAGACACCATCATGCTGCAGCCGTTCCCGGCCTACGACGCCGCGCTGGAAGACGAGCAGGCGCTGAACGATCTGGAGTGGATCAAGCAAACCATCATCGCCGTGCGCAACATCCGCGCCGAAATGAACATCGCGCCTAGCAAAACGCTAGACGTGCTGCTACGCAACTGCAGCGCCGACGCCCAGCGCCGCGTGCAGGAGAACCAAAGCTTTATCGCCCGTCTGGCGCGCCTGGAATCCATCGCGCTGCTGCCAGCCGGTGAGAAAGGCCCGGTCTCCGTCACCAAGCTGGTGGACGGCGCCGAGTTGCTGATCCCGATGGCCGGCTTCATCGACAAGGACGCCGAGATCGCGCGTCTGGCGAAAGAGATGGGTAAACTGGATGCGGAAATCGCTTCGATCGAAGGCAAGCTGGCGAACGAAGGCTTCGTGGCACGCGCGCCGGAGGCGGTGGTCGCCAAAGAACGCGATCGTCTTGCGGCCTGTAAAGAAGGCAAAGTGAAACTGCAGGAACAGCAGGCGACCATCGCCGCACTGTAATCCACCGGCTCACGCCAACGCCTGAAAAACAGCGGGGTCTTCCCCGCTGTTTTTTTATCGCCGTTGCATCCGGGCCGGGTTAGATGTTATTACAAGATATTACTGCTGCAGGGACGCCGCCGGGAAATAATCCCCGGCGCGTTTCGTGCTGCGATAAAAACGAAAAACGAACGTGGTCTCTTTCAATGGCGAGTGTAAACATGACAACAGCAACCCCGGCGCGCCTGCTGGTGCGCCCCATCACGGCGGAAGACAATCCCGCCATTGCTCACGTCATTCGCGAAGTCTCCGCCGAGCACGGCCTGACGGCGGATAAAGGCTATACCGTCTCCGATCCCAATCTGGACGCCCTGTATCAGCTCTACAGCCTGCCGCGCAGCGCTTACTGGGTGATCGAGGTGGACGGCCAGGTCGCCGGCGGCGGCGGCATCGCGCCGCTGCAGGGCGGTGCAGACGATATTTGCGAATTACAGAAGATGTATTTCCTGCCGGTGTTGCGCGGCAAAGGATTGGCGAAACGCCTGGCGCTGCAGGCGCTGGATTTCGCCCGCCAGCACGGCTTCCGCTGTTGTTACCTCGAGACCACCGCCAGCCTGACGCAGGCAGTTGCACTGTACGAACACCTGGGCTTCGAACACATCGACCACGCGATGGGCGCCACCGGCCACGTCGATTGCGAAGTCACCATGCTGAAAACGCTGTAATCGTCCCCCGTCTCTCTATCATGGCGCAGCGTGCTGCGCCATTTTATTAATATCGCAATCAATCAGTAAAACTCGCTATGACGCCGTTTTTCAAGCAGATAAACTGACGTTAAAAACCATAATGTAAATTTAATGTGAAGTTCGTTAATAAATTAACGATCGCAAATTGACCGCTTTTTCCCCCGCGTTACTCTGCCAGTATCCCAATCGCGCACGGAGAGTTGTCATGTCGGAAAATACCTTTGATTACATCATCGTCGGCGCCGGATCCGCCGGCTGCGTGCTGGCGGCGCAGCTGATCCGCCGCACCCAGGCGCGGGTGCTGCTGCTGGAAGCCGGCGGCGACGACAATAACCTGTTTATCAAGATGCCGGCCGGGGTGGCCAAGATCATCGCCAAAAAAAGCTGGCCCTACGAGACGGAACCGGAACCTCATGCAAATAACCGCCGCATGCAGATCGCGCAGGGCAAGGTGCTGGGCGGCAGCAGTTCGGTCAACGGCATGATCTACCTGCGCGGCCAGCCGCAGGACTACGACGACTGGGCCGAACGCTATGGCTGCGCCGGCTGGAGCTACCGGGATGTGCTGCCCTACTTCAAACGCGCCGAGGCCAATGAAAGCCTGTCCGACGACTACCACGGCGCCGACGGGCTGCTGCCGGTCAGCGAAAACCGCTACCGCCACCCGCTGAGCATGGCGTTTATCCGCGCCGGCCAGGAGCTGAACCTGCCCTATCGCAACGACTTCAACGGCGACAGCCAGCACGGCGTCGGTTTCTACCAAACCACCACCCACAACGGCGAACGCGCCAGCACCGCCCGCACCTACCTGAAGGCGGTGCGCGACGAACGGCGGCTGGTGGTGAAACTGAACGCCCTGGCGCATCGGCTGACCTTCGAGGGCAACGTCGCCACCGGCGTGGTCTACAGCCAGAACGGCGGCGCCGAAGTGACCGCACTCGCCACCAAAGAGGTGATCGTCAGCGCCGGCGCGGTCGGTTCGCCGAAGCTGCTGATGCTGTCCGGCATCGGCCCGCGCGACCACCTGCAGCAGCTGGGCATCGAGGTGCGGGCGGATCTGCCGGTGGGCAAAAACTTCCACGACCATCTGCACATGTCGATCAACGTCAGCACCCGCGAGCCGATCAGCCTGTTCGGCGCCGATCGCGGTCTGCAGGCGCTGAGCCACGGCGCGCAGTGGCTGGCGTTTCGCAGCGGCGTGCTCTCATCCAACGTGCTGGAAGGCGCCGCCTTCACCGACAGCCAGGGCGACGGCCGGCCGGACGTGCAGATCCACTTCCTGCCGCTGCTGGACAGCTGGGACGACGTGCCCGGCGAGCCGCTGCCGAACATTCACGGCTTCACGCTCAAGGTCGGCTACCTGCAGCCGAAGGCGCGCGGCGAAGTGCAGCTGCGCAGCAGCAACCCGCGCGATCCGGTCAAGCTGCACGCCAACTACCTCGGCCACCCGGACGATCTGGCCGGCAGCGTGCGCGCGGTGAAGTTCGGCCTGGATTTCCTGCAAACCGCGGCGCTGAAGCCGCTGATCAAAGACCTGCTGATGCCGCAGCCGGAGTGGACACGCGATGAAGCGCAGCTGGAAGAGTTCGTGCGCAACTTCTGCAAGACGGTGTATCACCCGGTGGGCAGTTGCCGCATGGGGCCGTCGCCACAGGACGCGGTGACCGATCCGCAGCTGCGGGTGCACGGTTTTGAACGGCTGCGGGTGATCGACTGCTCGGTGATGCCGCAGCTCACCAGCGGCAACACCAATGCGCCAACCATCATGCTGGCGGAAAAGGCGGTGGATCTGTTGCTGGGCGCGCCGCAGTAAGGGCGCGCTTCAACGTCAGGCGGCGGCGGGCACGCCGCTGTGGAAACGCAGCTCGCTGTCCGGCGACAGGATCAGCTCGGCTTCGAGGCGGCCGAAATGCGCCACCCGTTCGCTGATGTCGCCGCCGGCGATCTGCTCGGCCAATGTCAGGTAGTCCTGATAATGCCGCGCTTCGGATCGCAGCAGCGAGACGTAAAAGCGGTTCAGCTCATCGTCCAGGTGTGGCGCCAGTTTGGCGAAGCGTTCGCAGGATCGCGCTTCGATGTAGGCGCCGCAGATCAGTTTGTCGATCAGCGTCGCCGGATCGTGGGTGCGGATCTCGCGTATCATGCCCTTGGCGTAGCGGCTGGCGGTGATCTTGCGATACGGGATCCCGCGCGCCTGCATGATCTCCAGCACCTGCGAGAAGTGATGCAACTCTTCCTTGATCAACAGCACCATGCGATCCGCCAGATCCTGGCCGTAGGCCGAGCCGTTTTTCGGCAGGATCTTGCGGGTGAACTGGCCCTGGCGGAACAGCGTGTCCGGCGCGCCCTGCGCCTCGTGCAGAAACGCCTCGTAGGGCCGCAGCAGCGCCAACAGCGCGTCGCCGCTCTCTTTGTCCGCCACGTAGCGGCGGATCAGCCACATGCCGGTCTGTGCGGCTTTCAGCTCGCACACCAGGTGGTCGGTCAGCAACAGCTGCAGGTTTTCCGGACGGCGCGCGGCGTCGATCCAGGCGTCGGGAGTTTCACAGTGCAGGAAGCTTAAAATCGGGGCTAACAGGGATTGGTATGTCATCGGCTTCATTGCCCTATGTATTTCAAGTCGCAGCTAGGCGGCCAGCTCACTCATCCCCAGGAGCTTACTCAGGTAAGTGACTGGGGTGAGAGAGTGCAGCCAACAACGCTGCAGCTTGAAAGACGACGGGGATATCAGGGGCCGGCGAGAACCGGCCCATGTGAATAAGCGAGGTTAATTAGTGGCGTTTGCCGTCGTCGTCTTCGTCGATGTAGTCGCCGTCTTCGTCATCCTCACCGTCTTCACCGTTCGGATCTTCGAAGTAGGTGCCCCAGCCGTCGTAGTTGACGCCGCAGCGTTCCGCCAGCGCCACCAGCTGTTCTACCTGGGCGTCGATCAGCTCGGCGTTCAGGCCGACTTCGCTGATCACGTCGCAGCACATCACCATCGAACCGTCTTCCACTTCCAGCTCTTCGGCGTCGGTCACTTCGTAGCCCAGCTTGAAGGCTTCAACGGCGGCCTGCTCCAGAACCTCAAATTTCTCGGCGGACAGATGGTGCTCGATGGTGTAGAGCGCGTCCGGATCGCTGCCGTCTTCCAGCAGTTCTTCGATGATCAGGCGGGTCTCTTCACGTTGTTCTTCCAGCAATTCGCGGTTTGCCATGCCTATATCCTCAAGTCAAATGGCCTTCATTCCTTCTATTTTCACACACCGCCGACATTGCTTCCACGATAAACGTGAAAGATTTCCTCGCTGGGGTTGAAATTGAATATTCATACATATAAAGTGAATTTTAATTCAATTACACAATCAGGGAATCGGACTATGAGCACCGGCAATGCGTTCTACCAACGTCACTTTCTGAGGTTAATGGATTTCACCCCCGCCGAGCTGCAGGCGCTGCTGCGGCTTTCGGCCGATCTGAAACAGGCCAAGAAGCAGGGGCAGGAACAGCGCCGGCTGCAGGGCAAAAACATTGCGCTCATCTTCGAAAAAGACTCGACCCGCACGCGATGCTCTTTCGAAGTTGCCGCATTCGATCAGGGTGCGCAGGTGACCTATCTCGGCCCAAGCGGCAGCCAGATCGGCCATAAAGAGTCGATGAAAGACACCGCCCGGGTGCTGGGCCGCCTGTACGACGGTATTCAATACCGCGGCTACGGCCAGGCGCTGGTGGAAACCCTGGCGGAACACGCCGGCGTGCCGGTGTGGAACGGCCTGACCGACGAGTTCCACCCCACTCAGCTGCTGGCGGATCTGCTCACCGTGCAGGAACACCTGCCGGGCAAGGCGCTGAGCGAGGTGAAGCTGGCGTACGTCGGCGACGCGCGCAACAACATGGGCAACACGCTGCTGGAAGCCGCCGCGCTGGCGGGCATGGATCTGCGGCTGGTGGCGCCGAAGGCCTGCTGGCCGCAGCCGGAGCTGGTGGCCGAATGCCAGGCGCTGGCGCAGCAAACCGGCGCGAAACTCACCCTGACCGAAGACATCGCCGAAGGGGTGCAAGACGCCGACTTCCTCTACACCGACGTGTGGGTGTCGATGGGTGAACCGAAAGAGACCTGGCAGGAACGTATCGCGCTGCTGCGGCCGTATCAGGTCAACATGGCGATGCTGAAGCTGACCGGCAACCCGAACGTGAAGTTCCTGCACTGCCTGCCGGCTTTCCACGACGACCAAACCACGCTCGGCAAGCAGATGGCGCAGCAGTACGACCTGCACGGCGGCATGGAAGTGACCGACGAGGTGTTCGAATCGGCGCACAGCGTGGTGTTCGATCAGGCGGAAAACCGGCTGCACACCATCAAGGCGGTGCTGGTCGCCACGCTGAGCGAAACCCTCTGACACGCCTCCCCCTCCGCCCTGGCGCCCCCGGCCAGGGCGGCTAATATATTCCTGGAATATCAAATAGCGGATTAACCTTTGCCCGCCGCCGGCAAAGGTTCTACCGTGACAGGCCGACGGCGCCCGCGCCGTAAAAACCAACGATAACAAACCGTTCTCAGCGCCGCCTTGCGGCGCTTTCAGGGGATACACACCGATGAAAGCCAAACTCTTGCCGCTGTTCCTGCTCGCCGCCCTGCCCACCGCCACGTTAGCCGCCACGCCGCCGAATACGCTGGTGGTGGTGCAATCACTGGATGACATCGTCAGCCTCGATCCGGCGGAAGCCAACGAACTCTCCAGCATCCAGACGGTGCCCAGCCTGTATCAGCGTCTGGTGCAGGCGGACCGCGACGATCCGGCCAAGGTGGCGCCGGTGCTGGCGGAAAGCTGGCAGGGCGATGCGGCGGCTAAAACGCTGACGGTGAAACTGCGGCCGCAGGCGGCGTTTGCCTCCGGCAATCCGCTGACCGCCGACGACGTGATCTTCTCTTACAGCCGCGCGGTGAAAATGAACAAGTCGCCGGCGTTCATCCTCAACGTGCTCGGCTGGCAGCCGGACAACATCGACGCGCAGCTGAAGAAGATCGACGACCATACCGTGCAGCTGCGCTGGACGGCGGACGTCAGCCCGGCGGTGGCGCTGAATATCCTCTCGACGCCGATCGCCTCGATCGTCGACAGCAAGGCGGCGCTGGCCAACGTCAAAGACGGCGACTTCGGCAACGCCTGGCTGAAAATGCACTCCGCCGGCAGCGGTCCGTTCAAGATGCGCGTCTATCAGCCGCATCAGGCGATCGTGCTGGACGCCAACCCCACCTCGCCGGGCGACAAGCCGCAGCTGAAAAACATCATCATTAAAAACGTGCCGGATCCGGCCACCCGCCGCCTGCTGATCCAGCAGGGCGACGCTGATATCGCCCGCGAACTCGGCGCCGATCAGACCGACACGCTGAAGAACCAGCCGGGCGTCAAGGTGCTGGAGATCCCGTCCGCCGAGCAAAACTACCTGGTGTTCAACACCGGCAACGGCGCCAATCCGCTGCTGAACAACCCGGCCTTCTGGGAAGCGGCGCGCTATCTGGTGGATTATCAGGGCATCACCCAGGATCTGCTGAAGGGCCAATACTTCGTGCACCAAAGCTTCCTGCCGGTCGGGCTGCCGGGCGCGCTGGAGACCAACCCATTCAGCTACGATCCGGCCAAGGCGAAAGCCATCCTGGCCAAGGCGGGCATCACCCACGCCGCCTTTACGCTGGACGTAGAGAACAAGCCGCCGTTCATCACCATCGCGCAGGCGCTGCAGGGCAGCTTCGCCGCCGCCGGTGTGAAGGTCGAGCTGCTGCCGGCCGCGGGTAGCCAGGTTTACTCGCGCGTGCGCGCCAGGCAGCATCAGGCGGCGATCCGACTGTGGATCCCGGATTACTTCGACGCCCACTCCAACGCCAGCGCCTTCGCTTACAACGACGGCAAGAGCAGCACGGTGGCCGGGCTGAACGGCTGGCAGATCCCGCAGTTGAACCAGCAGACGCTGGCGGCGCTGGCCGAAGCCGATCCGGCCAAGCGCCGCGCGCTGTACACCGCCATGCAGCAGGAGCTGCAGCGCAGTTCGCCGTACGTGTTTATCGATCAGGCCAAAACCGAAGTGGTGCTGCGCGACAACGTCAAAGGCTATCAACAGGGGTTGAACGCCGACATGGTCTACTACGATCGCGTCAGCAAATAGCCGACGGGCGGCCATCGCCGGCCAATCGATTGCGGGGCGGCAAAAAACGGCGTTTTAACGCTTGCAGTGGCGAAAAGCGCGAGTATAATGCGCCACAATTTGCCAGGAGAAAGCATGAAAAACGACGTTTGTTTTGTTAGCCGCAATCGACAAAACCGACTGCCTATCGGCGGCCAGCTGCCGTTGTTTCTCCTGTTGCTAAACCGATCTTTTCAAGCCCCTCATTGAGGGGCTTTTTTTTGCCTTAAAAAGTCCCGCGCCACGGGCACGCGTCGAGGAGGAGTGAAAAATGGCCAACCCGCTGTATCACAAACACATCATCTCTATTAACGATCTCAGCCGCGAGGATCTGGAGCTGGTGCTGCGCACCGCCGCCGGTCTGAAAGCCAACCCGCAGCCGGAGCTGTTGAAACACAAGGTGATCGCCAGCTGCTTCTTCGAAGCCTCGACCCGTACCCGCCTGTCGTTCGAAACCTCGATGCACCGCCTCGGCGCCTCGGTGGTCGGTTTCGCCGACGGCAGCAACACCTCGCTCGGCAAGAAAGGCGAAACCCTGGCCGACACCATCTCGGTGATCAGCACCTATGTGGACGCCATCGTGATGCGCCATCCGCAGGAAGGCGCAGCGCGCATGGCCTCGGAATTCTCCGGCAACGTGCCGGTGCTCAACGCCGGCGACGGCGCCAACCAGCACCCGACCCAGACCCTGCTGGATCTGTTCACCATCCAGGAAACCCAGGGGCGCCTGAGCAACCTCAGTATCGCCATGGTCGGCGACCTGAAATACGGCCGCACCGTGCACTCGCTCACCCAGGCGCTGGCCAAGTTCGAAGGCAACCGCTTCTACTTCATCGCCCCGGACGCGCTGGCGATGCCGGCCTACATCCTGAAAATGCTGGAAGAGAAAGGCATCGAGTACAGCCTGCACAGCAGCATTGAAGAAGTGGTGCCGGAGCTGGATATTCTCTACATGACCCGGGTGCAGAAAGAGCGCCTCGATCCTTCCGAGTACGCCAACGTGAAGGCGCAGTTCGTGCTGCGCGCCGCGGATCTGACCGGCGCGCGCACCAACCTTAAGGTGCTGCACCCGCTGCCGCGCATCGACGAGATCGCCACCGACGTGGATAAAACGCCGCACGCTTACTACTTCCAGCAGGCGGGCAACGGCATCTTCGCCCGCCAGGCGCTGCTGGCGCTGGTGCTCAACGCAGATTTGGCTCTTTAAGGGGGAACCGCCATGACTCATGACAACAAACTGCAGGTCGAAGCGATCAAATGCGGCACGGTGATCGACCACATCCCGGCGCAGATTGGTTTCAAACTGCTGACGCTGTTCAAGCTGACCGCCACCGACCAGCGCATCACCATCGGCCTGAACCTGCCCTCCAACGAGCTGGGCCGCAAGGATCTGATCAAGATCGAGAACACCTTCCTGACCGAGCAGCAGGCTAACCAGCTGGCGATGTACGCGCCGAAGGCCACGGTAAACCGCATCGACAACTATGAAGTGGTACGCAAGCTGACCCTCAGCCTGCCGGACCACATCGACGGCGTGCTGACCTGCCCGAACGGCAACTGCATCAGCCGCAGCGAGCCGGTGGCGTCGAGCTTCAGCGTCAAATCGCGCGGCGGCGAAGTGCACCTGAAATGCCGCTACTGCGAAAAAGAGTTCGAGCATCAGGTGGTGCTGCAGGCGGACTAAGCCCGGCATGGGCGCCGGGAGATGGCGCTGTCATTCTCCCGGTGACGCCCTATAATGGGTCCTCTGAAAATTACTCTACCCACGTTGCTACCCACCGAATTTTACGCTGCGGCCGACCGCGCGGCGGCGTGAAAGACAACGGGTCTATCAGGAGAAAACATGTCACGTAATATCAGCACTGAACTCGCCCCGGCAGCCATTGGTCCTTACGTGCAGGGCGTTGATCTGGGCAGCATGATCATCACTTCCGGCCAAATCCCGGTCGATCCGAAAACCGGCGCCGTCGCCGACGACGTCGCCGCTCAGGCGCGCCAGTCGCTGGAAAACGTTAAAGCGATCATCGAAGCCGCCGGCCTGATCGTTGCCGACATCGTGAAAACCACCGTATTCGTGAAAGACCTGAACGACTTCGCCACCGTCAACGCCGCGTACGAAGCCTTCTTCACCGAGCACAGCGCGCCGTTCCCGGCCCGCTCCTGCGTGGAAGTGGCGCGTCTGCCGAAAGACGTGAAGATCGAAATCGAAGCCATCGCCGTGCGTCGTTAATCGACACGCATGCGAATCACGGCCAGTGCAGACTGGCCGTTTTTATTGATAATCATTTTATTAACCCAATTAATTTATAGCGATAGCGTAATATCGTTCACATTTACAATTCCTCAATAAAAATACGCCTATAATTGTTTTTCACCCGGCCGGGTCATTGCTGTTTCATTTCGTTCACTTCGTGAATAATGACAGGAGATAACCATGGCACCTAGCGTATTGGATTATTTTATCCAACAAGTTTCCCGTTATCCGGAAAAACTTGCCGTCGTCGGCGATAATAAGCGCCTGACCTACCGTCAATTGGATGAAGCCAGCAGCGCACTGTGCACGCTGTTGCTACGGCGGGGCGTAGCGCCCGGCAGCTATGTGCCGCTCGTCACGCTGCGCACGCCGGAAATGCTGATCGGTATGTTGGCGATCGTCAAAGCCGGCGCAGGCTATATTCCCATCGACGCCCGTTACCCGGAAAAAAGAATACAGGATATCGTCACGCAAAGCGGTTCCCCTTTAATACTCGCCAGCAACGCGACGATAGCGCTTTCGGAAAATAACTTCAGCGAGGATATTATTTATATTGATAATATATCAACTTCTTCGCAGGAGAATATAACGTTAATTTCTCCGTCCCCCGATGCCATCGTTTATCTCATTTTCACTTCAGGCACCACCGGCAAACCGAAAGGTGTGCTGATAGAACATCAGTCACTGCTGAATTTAATTCTCTGGCATAACAAGCAATTCGCCATGGATGCCGAAAGTCGTTCTACGCTGATCGCCGGCTTGAGTTTCGACGTCGCGCAATGGGAGATCTGGTCGCCTCTGACCAGCGGCGGCACATTGTATCTCCCCCCGGAAGACGCTCGCCTGCAGCCGGAAGTCCTGCTGGCCTACTTTGCCGAACAGGGCATTACCCACGCCAGCCTGCCCGCCGTACTGGTTGCCGAAGTGGTCGGCGCGCCGCAACCGGCCAATCTGGCGCTGCGGTATCTGTTCAGCTCAGGGGAGAAACTTCATCCGGTCGATCTGCGCGGCATCGATTATTCATTGATCGACTACTACGGCCCGACGGAAGCCACCATATTCGCCACCTGCAACCGGGTGGCTTGCGCCACGCAAAACCCGCCCGCCAGCATTGGGCGGCCCATCGGCGATACCGAAATCTTCATCCTCGATGACCGACTGCAGCCCGTGATCGGCGATCGCCCCGGCGAGCTGTATATCAGCGGCCGCTGTCTGGCCCGCGGCTACCTGAACAATCCGGCGTTGACCGCCGAGCGCTTCATCACCCCGCCTCACTTCGCCGGATTGCGCCTGTACCGCAGCGGCGATCGGGCTCGTTGGCTGGCGGATGGCCGCATTCAATATCTGGGCCGTATCGACGATCAGGTCAAAATCCGCGGCAATCGCATTGAACTGGGCGAAATCGAAAACGCCATGCTGCAGGTTGCGGGCGTCCGTAAAGCGGTGGCCGCCGTGGCAATGGCTGACGATCCGCTGGGCAAGAAAATCGTGGCGTTTCTGATCGCGGAGAGTGACAGCGAAAACGTGACCGCACGCGTCCGACAGAAACTGAAAGAAACGCTGCCCACCGCATTTCTGCCCGCCGATTATCGTTTACTGGAACACATGCCGCTGAACAACAACGGCAAGATCGACAAAGCGGCTCTGTTGGCGCATTACCAATCGGTCAGCGTCAGTGTCGACGTTGCGCAGCCGCTGACCGCCGACCAGCGCGTCGTCGCCGATCTCTGGCGCTCGCTGCTGAAAGTGGAACAGCCCGCAGCCGACGATGATTTTTTCTCGCTGGGCGGCCATTCGCTGTTGGCGGCCAAACTGATGGCGGCGCTGGCCGAGGCATTTGCCGTCGAGACTTCGGTGCACGACATCTATGAATATCCCACTCTGGGCGCCCTGGCGCAGGCACTGGCACAACGCAGAGACCGGCAACCGACACAGCGGCAAGGCGAAGCGCGTGCCTTGCAGGATGATGTTTATTTGCCGTCGGATCTCGTCATCGATCCGACGTTCGATCCGCGGCAAATCAGCGCGCCGCGCGCCATTTTGCTGACCGGCGCCACCGGCTTCGTCGGCGCGCATCTGTTGGCCGATCTGCTGCGCACCACCGACGCCGAGCTGTACTGTCTGGTGCGCGACGGCGCCAAACTGCCGCCGAGACAGCGGCTGGAGGCGGTGCTGCAGCGCTACCGGATCGCGCTGAACGCCAGCCAGCACGCGCGCATTCATATCGTGCCTGGCAACGTAGCGGAACACGACTTTTCGCTGACGCCGGCGGCCTACAGGGCGTTAAGCCGAGATATCGATCTGATTTACCATTCGGCCAGCGCGGTGAATTTTATCCAGCCTTACGCCTACATGAAGCGCGACAACGTGCAGGGCCTGCGGGAAATCATTCGCTTCGCGGCGCATAGCCGCACCAAGCCGCTGATGCTGCTGTCGACCATCTCCGTATACAGCTGGGGGCATCTGCACACCGGCAAGCGGGTGATGCGGGAAAGCGACGATATCGACCAAAACCTGCCGGCGGTCAGCCGCGATATCGGCTACGTGCGCAGCAAATGGGTGATGGAGAAAATCGCCGATTTAGCGGCGGCGCAAGGCCTGCCGCTGATGACCTTCCGCCTGGGCTACGCCACCTGCCACAGCCGTACCGGCGTCAATGCCGATTATCAATGGTGGGGACGGCTGGTGAAAACCTGCATCAGCAGCGGCACGGTGCCGGATTTACGGGATATGCGCGAAGGGTTGACCACGGTGGATTACATGACCCGGGCCATCGCCCACGTCTCTCGCAACCCGCAGGCGCTGGGGCAGAAATTCAACCTGATCCATCAAGGTGACAATAATCTGACGCTGCGTGAGTTTTTCAGCCTGCTGGAGCGCGAGTTCGGTTATCGTTTTCGCCCCTTGCCCTTCGCACAGTGGCGGGCACAATGGGAAAACGACAGCGACGCGCCGCTGTACCCGCTGCTCAGCCTGTTCAAGGATCCTATGGTGGACGAGCTATCGACGGTGGAGCTCTATCAAGACACCTATCGGTGGGACTGCAGCAACCTGCAACGCTTCCTGCAGGGCAGCGGTATCGATGAGCCGCGCTTCACCCGCCAGCTGCTGCTGAATTACCTGCAGCACGCCATCGGGTATGCGCCGCTGTCGCTACAGGCGTAACAAAACCGGGGCTCAACTGGCCGAGCCCCGTCACCCTCACTCCGTTTTAAGCCCCCGCAGCAGCGCCTCCAGCGGGTACACCGCGGCAATCACCACTTCGTCGCGCGTCTGCGCCGCCGCATCCAGCCGGCGCTGCGCTTGTTCGGCCTCGGCCCGGCTCAGCGGTTTGTCCTGCTGATGGCGATCCAGCAGCGTTAACCCCAATACGGCCAGGGCATCGACGTCCTGCGCCACCGGCGCCAGCTCCCGCAGCGTGCGGTTGCCCGCGATCGCCGTTTGCAGCGCCGCGCCGTTCGCCTGCCAGCGCTGCAGCCGTTCGCGCAGCGCCTGCGCCGCCGCCTTATCGCGCTTATCCTTCAGCAAAGCCGCAACCTGGGCATGCATGTCACGCACCGCGCCGCTCTCCGGCGGCAGCGCATCGGCAAAGCGGTTCAGCGGTTCGAACTGGTGATAGTTGCCGGCCTGGAACTTCAGGTGCTGGCGGGTGTAATACTGCGCCGGTTCCACCGCCTCGGCCAGGATCTGTAGCGGCGCGATCTGCACGCTGTTGCTCAGCCGGGTGAATTCGCGCGCCGTTTCCGCATGCTGCTGCAGGCCGACCGACACCACCGACCAGGCGTCGATCGCCGCCAGCCGCCGGTACATGTTGCTTTCGTCGGTAACGTCCTGCGCCGACCACAGCCGCTCCGCCACCGCGAAGGCGCGCGGCCACAGCTTGAGATCGATCAGCGGCGCGCGCACGTTTTCCGCCCACAGCGCCGCTTCCCCGCCGAGAATATTGGCCTGCCCTTTCTCGTCCGGCACCACCGGCATCTTGCCCGCCGGCGCCGCCGCCAGTTTCTCGCCCTGGGTGGGGTAACGCACGTTGCCGACCAACGTATAGCCGCTGAGCTTGTCCTGCTGCAGCGTGACCACCGGCCGCGTATCGCCCATCCAGGTATCGACGCGGAACGTCACCTGCTGCGGCGTGCGCCAGACGATGTCGTGCACCGCGCGGCGCGACTTGCCGTTGAAATCGATAAAGCCGCGCCAGCCCTGCTTGCCCTCGATCAGCGTGAAGCTGCCCTCCACCGCGCTACCCTTCAGACGCGGCATGCTGAAACGCCAGCTTTGCGCCTGCTCGCCGGGTTGCACCGCCGTCTCAACCCCCAGCGGCTGCGGCAGAATTTCATTGCGGTAGTGATAGGCGGTGCTTTGCGGCTGATCGAGGTAGAAACCGGTGGAGAGGATGCCCTGATAGCCGTCCTGCGCGCTGGCGCCCAGCGAGTCTTGCCCCTGCCAGGATTGAATGACGATCGAGCGCGGCAGCGACGGATGGTAGATCTCGTCCCAACCGACCATCTGCCGCTGGTGCTTCTCGAGGATCTTTTCCAGCTTCTGGTTGAAGTAGGCCTGCAGCGCATGGGTATCCGCCAGCCCGTTCTGCTGCATAAACGCCTGAATCGACGGCGATGCCCGCCACTGGCTGGCGTCCACTTCGTCGCCGCCGATGTGCAGATAAGGATCGGGGAAGATCGCCGCCAGCTCGCCGACGATCGTATCGACAAACTGATACACCTCGTCGCGGGTCGGATCGAGCGTCGGCTTATGCACGCCCCACTCGCGCTCCATGCGATACGGCCCCGGCGCGCTCATCAGGTCGGGATAGGCCACCGCGATGCTGGAGGCGTGCCCCGGCATGTCGATCTCCGGCACCACGCGAATGCCGCGCGCCGTGGCGTAAGCCACCACCTGCCGCATCTGCTCACGGGTGTAGAACTGGCCGTCGCTGGCCTGCTGCTGCAATTTGGGGTAATGCTCGGAGGCGAAGCGCCAGCCCTGATCGTCGGTCAGGTGCCAGTGGAATACGTTGAGCTTGGCCGCCGCCATGCCGTCAAGCTGGCGCAGAATGTCCGGCAGCGGCAGGAAATGGCGCGCCGAATCCAGCAGCACGCCGCGCCACGGAAAACGCGGCACGTCGCGAATATCCACCAATGGCAGGAAAGTGTTTTGCCCGTCGGTCTGCAGCAGCTGCAGCAGGGTCTCCATGCCGCGCAGCGCGCCAAAGCGAGTGTTGGCGGTCAGCGTGGCGCCCTGCGGCGTGACCGCCAGCCGGTAGCTCTCATCGCTGCCCGGCAGCGGCTGCGCCGCCACCCGGTCCTTGATCACCACCTTGATCGCCGCGCCGTTTGCTTCTTCCCTCAGCGCCAGCGTCCAGCCGGTCTGCAACTCGATGCGCTGGCGCCAGCGCGGCAGCGCGTCACCCAAATCATCACCCTGCAGCGTCAGAGACAATCGACGATCCAGCACCAGCTTGCCCGCCGGTTGCGTCACGTCCACCTGCTGCGGCCAGGGCATCAGCGGCAGATCGCCCGCCGGCTGTGCTAGCGCGCCGCAAGAAAACCATAACGATGAAGCCAGTAGCGTATAACGGAAAGGTCTGTGCATCGGAAATTCCTCAGAGGAAAAAAATCAATAAAAACAGCCAACGCTGTAGATAAAGACTCAGCACAGAACAGATGTCCAACCGTTGCGGTGAAAAAGCGGACGGGATCACAGTTGCCCCCTCCCGGCCGGAGGGGGCGAACGGGTTATTGCCAGCCGTAGCGGCGCACGAACCAGCCTTTCACGCACTGGGTCAGCACCATGTAACCGGCGAGGATCAGCACCAGCCACGGGAAGTAACCGAGCGGCAGCGCCTGCAGCTGCAGGAAGCCGGCCAGCGGCGAGAATACCAGGCCGATGCCGGTGGCGATCACCGCCAGCGTCATGATGCACAGCGGCCAGGACGGGCGGCTCTGGATAAACGGAATTTTGCGCGTGCGGATCATGTGCACGATCAGCGTTTGCGACAGCAGCCCTTCCACGAACCAGCCGGACTGGAACAGCGTCTGCATTTCCGGCGTGTTGGCCTTGAATACCCACCACATCAGGCTGAAGGTCAGCACGTCGAAGATCGAACTGATCGGCCCAAAGAACACCATAAATCGCCCCAGATCGGCGGAGTTCCAGCGCTGCGGCTGGGTGATCTGATCGTCATCGACGTTATCGAACGGGATGGCGATCTGCGAGATGTCGTACATCAGGTTCTGAATCAACAGGTGCAGCGGCAACATCGGCAGGAACGGCAGGAAGGCGCTGGCGATCAGCACGCTGAACACGTTGCCGAAGTTGGAGCTGGCGGTCATCTTGATGTATTTCAGCATGTTGGCGAAGGTGCGGCGCCCTTCGATCACCCCCTGCTCCAGCACCATCAGGCTTTTTTCCAGCAGGATGATGTCCGCCGCTTCCTTGGCGATGTCCACCGCCGAATCAACGGAGATGCCGATATCGGCCGCGCGCAGCGCCGGCGCGTCGTTGATGCCGTCGCCCATAAAGCCCACCACGTGCCCCTGGCGGCGCAGCAGTTTGACGATGCGCTCCTTGTGCAGCGGCGTCAGCTTGGCGAACACCGTGGTGCGCGCCGCCGCCTGCGCCAGCTGCTCGTCGTCCATCTGCTCGATCTCGCTGCCGCGCAGCAGATGATCGGCCGCCAGCCCGACGTCACGGCACACTTTGGCGGCCACCAGTTCGTTGTCGCCGGTGAGGATCTTCACCGTGACGCCGTTCTGTTTCAGCGCCGCCAGCGCCGGCGCGGTGCTTTCCTTCGGCGGATCGAGGAAGGCGACGTAGCCTTCGAGGATCAGATCCGACTCGTCCGCCACGCCGTATTCATGGGTTTGCGCCGGCAGGATCTTGTTGGCCACCGCCACCACCCGCAGCCCCTGCTGGTTGAGATCGTCGGTGATGCGGCGGATCCTCGCCAGCAGCGCCTCGCTCAGCGGGATCACCTCGTCTTCGTGGCGCACGTGGCTGCAAATCGCCAGCATCTCTTCCAGCGCGCCCTTGCACACCAGCTCGTGATACTCGTTGTCTTTGGCCACCACCACCGACATGCGGCGGCGCACGAAGTCGAACGGGATCTCATCCACCTTGCGGTAGTTTTGCAGCGCCTGCGGCTGCTGATTTTGCTCCGCGCAGCTCAGCACCGCCACGTCGAGCAGGTTTTTCAGCCCGGTCTGGTAGAAGCTGTTCAACCAGGCGTAGCGCAGCACCCGCTCGCTGCTGGCACCGAACACATCGGTGTGGCGCTCCAGTACGATCTTGTCCTGGGTCAGGGTGCCGGTCTTGTCGGTGCACAGAATGTCCATCGCGCCGAAGTTCTGGATGGCGTCCAGGCGTTTGACGATCACCTTCTGGCGCGACAGCTTCACCGCCCCTTTGGCCAGCGTCGACGTGACGATCATCGGCAGCATTTCCGGCGTCAACCCGACCGCCACCGACAGCGCGAACAGCGCCGCCTCCCACCAGTCGCCCTTGGTGTAGCCGTTGATCAGCAGCACGATCGGCGTCATCACCAGCATAAAGCGGATCAGCAGCCAGCTGACCTTGCTGATACCGCTCTGGAAGGCGTTCGGCTGCTCATCCTGGCTGGTGACGCGCTGCGCCAACTGGCCGAAATAGGTGCCGCCGCCGGTGCCAATCACCATCGCCAGCGCGGTGCCGCTGACTACGTTGGTGCCCATGAAGCACAGGTTCTGGCAGTCGAGCGGATCGGCCGCCAACGCCTGCGGCGCCGCGGATTTTTCCACCGGCAGCGATTCACCGGTCAGCGCCGCCTGGCTGATGAACAGATCCTTGGCCGACAGCACGCGCAGATCCGCCGGGATCATGTCGCCGGCCGCCAGCTTGATGATATCGCCCGGCACCAGCTGCGCGATCGGCAGCTCCACGTGCTCACTCTTGCCGGTGAGCGCATCGCTGCGGATCACCGTGGCGGTGTTGCTCACCATGGCCTTCAGTGCGTCGGCCGCCCGGTTGGATCGTGCCTCCTGGATGAAGTTCAGCAGCGTGGAGATCAGCACCATCAGCGCGATCACCAAGGCGCCGGTGAGATCCTCGGTGGCGTAAGAAATCATGCCGAGCGCGGTCAGCAGCAGGTTGAACGGGTTGCGGTAGCAGTGCCAGAGGTGTTGCCACCAGGCCTCTTTCTGCTGATCGTCGATGACGTTCTCGCCGCAGCGCTGGCGCACCTGCTCCGCCTCATGGGCGGTAATGCCTTCCGGGTGGCTGTGGAAACGCTCAAACAGCTGCATCGTTTCTGCGGCGGCGCATGCCAGCCGCTGCTGAGCCAGGCCGGCCGGCATATCGCGCGCAGCGCCGCCGACGCTGTCCAGCAGACTGTCGCGACGCACCAAACGGCGCGGGAGGCCGCGGGCGAACAGGCCCAGCAGCTGGCGGGGGAGTTTTTTCAGTTTCATGGTTCGCACCTCGTCGCCCGGTGCCTCACGGCAGCGGGTAAACGGGGATCGTCATCGGCCGGGCGGATGGCGGGTGCGCCAAAAAGCCTCTGCCAACGCAGATCCTTATTCTTTTTTTCAGCAGCAGGAGCGAACGACGAAGCGCGCGCTACCGGTTACCGTGATGTACTTCACCGGTAAAACAGCAGCGCCAGGCGGAGAGGTTTTACCGGAGAACCGAGTGAGTGTCTAAAGCAGTCGGGTCGGGGTCCATATGGGGGATCACCTCCGGTAAAGGGAAAACAGAGCGGCAGGAGCGGCCGTTCAGCGCAGTGCAACAATCCCGTTTTGCATCAAGATCCGCGTCGGAAAATGAGCTATGCTGACGGGCATTGTTTTACAGGCCGTTATGTTACGCCTGTCCACTTCAACGAAAAGTAAACCATGCAAAACCGGCTGACCATCAAGGACATCGCACGCCTGAGCGGCGTAGGTAAATCCACCGTCTCACGCGTGTTGAACAATGAAGGCAGCGTGAGCCCGCAAACCCGTGAACGGGTGGAAGCGGTGATCCGTCAGCAAGGGTTTACCCCCTCCAAGTCGGCGCGCGCCATGCGCGGCCAGAGCGACAAAGTGGTGGGCATCATCGTTTCCCGTCTCGATTCGCCGTCGGAAAACCAGGCGGTGCGCACCATGCTGCCGTTGCTGTACCAGCAGGGCTTCGATCCGATCGTGATGGAGAGCCAGTTCGAAACCCGCCTGGTTCAGGAGCATCTGCACGTACTGCATCAGCGCAACGTCGACGGCGTGATCCTGTTTGGCTTCACCGGCCTGACCGCGGCGATGCTCAAGCCGTGGCAGGAAAAAATGGTGGTGATGGTGCGCGAATACGACGGCTTCTCGTCCGTCTGCTACGACGACGCCGGCGCGATGAACCTGCTGATGGATCGCCTGTATCGGCAAGGGCATCGGCATATCGGCTATCTGGGGGTGCAGCTCAGCGACGCCACCACCGGCCAACGCCGCTACCAGGCCTATCTCGACGCCTGTGAACGCCTCACGCTCACGCCGCGCGCCACGCTGGGCGAGCTGAGCTACCAGAGCGGTTTCCAGCACGCCGCCGAAGTGATTGACGCGCACACCAGCGCGCTGGTTTGCGCCTCCGACAGCATCGCCCTGGGGGCGATCAAATACCTGCAACAACAGCCGACGCGCGCCATCCAGGTATGCGCCATCGGCAACACCCCGCTGCTCAGCTTCCTGTTCCCCGACACCCTGTCGGTGGAGTTCGGCTACGGCAGCGCCGGCCTGCTGGCGGCGCAGCAGCTGTTGGCACAGCTCAGTGGCGAACAGGGGATCCGCCGCCTGGTGGTGCCCAGCAAACTTTCCTGACGACCTGATGAGAAGTTGACCATTTTTTGTCATTTTGTGATCCTCGCCCCAATCCGGGAACGTTCCCATTTCATTCAAAAAGCCGAGTGGCTAAGCTTTGATCATTACTCAGTCAACACCTCTGCAGGTATCCCATAATGAGCAAAGTAAAACAGCAGGATATTGATCGCCTGATTGTTTTGGTCGGCGGCCGCGAGAACATCGCCACCGTCAGCCATTGCATTACCCGGCTGCGTTTCGTCCTCAACGATCCCAACAAGGCGAAACCGAAAGAGATCGAAGCGCTGCCGATGGTCAAGGGTTGCTTCACCAACGCCGGGCAGTTCCAGGTGGTGATCGGCACCGACGTCGGCGACTACTATCAGGCGCTGATCGCCAGCACCGGCGTCAACGAGGCCGACAAGGAGCAGGCCAAGGTGGCCGCGCGCCAGAACATGACCTGGACTGAGCGCACCATCTCCCACTTCGCCGAGATCTTCTTCCCACTGCTGCCGGCGCTGATCAGCGGCGGTCTGATCCTCGGCTTCCGCAACGTGATCGGCGACATCCCGATGTCCGACGGCCAAACGCTGGCGCAGATGCACCCGGCGTGGAAAACCATTTACGACTTCCTGTGGCTGCTCGGTGAAGCGATCTTCATGTTCCTGCCGGTGGCCATCTGCTGGTCGACGGTGAAAAAGATGGGCGGCACGCCGGTGCTCGGCATCGTGCTGGGCGTCACCCTGGTGTCGCCGCAGCTGATGAACTCCTACCTGCTCGGCCAGCAAACGCCGGAAGTGTGGAACTTCGGCTGGTTCGTGATCCAGAAAGTGGGCTATCAGGCGCAGGTGATCCCGTCGATCCTGGCGGGCATGGCGCTGGGCTGGATCGAAACCCGGCTGAAAAAGATCGTTCCCGACTATCTCTATCTGGTGGTGGTGCCGGTGGTCTCGCTGCTGCTGGCGGTGTTCCTGGCACACGCGCTGATCGGGCCGTTCGGCCGCATGATCGGCGACGGCGTCGCCTGGGCGGTGAAATCGGTGATGACCGGCAGCTTCGCGCCGGTGGGCGCCGCGCTGTTCGGCTTCCTGTATGCGCCGCTGGTGATCACCGGCGTGCACCAGACCACGCTGGCTATCGACATGCAGATGATCCAGAGCATGGGCGGCACCCCGGTGTGGCCGCTGATTGCGCTGTCCAACATCGCGCAGGCCTCGGCGGTGCTCGGCATCATCATCATCAGCCGCAAGGCCAACGAGCGTGAAATCTCGGTGCCGGCGGCGATCTCCGCCTACCTCGGCGTGACCGAACCGGCGATGTACGGCATCAACCTCAAATACCGCTTCCCAATGCTGTGCGCGATGATCGGCTCCGCGATCGCCGGCCTTATCTGCGGGCTGGACGGCGTGATGGCCAACGGCATCGGCGTCGGCGGCCTGCCGGGCATTCTGTCTATCAAGCCGCAGTTCTGGCTGATTTACTCGCTGGCGATTCTGGTGGCGATCGTCATCCCGCTGGTGCTGACCATCATGGTCTACAAACGCAAGGCCGCCCGCGGCGAGCTGCCGGTTTGATTGACGCAAGATGAATGTAGGGGCCTGCTCACGCGGGCCCGTTGTCACGATTCAAAGGTATTGAACTATGAGCAACCCAACCCCCTGGTGGCAGAACGGCGTCATCTACCAAATTTATCCGAAGAGTTTTCAGGACAGCACCGGCAACGGCTACGGCGATTTGGCCGGGGTGACCCGGCGGCTGGACTATCTGCAGGAACTGGGCGTCGACGCCATCTGGCTGACGCCGGTCTACGTATCGCCGCAGGTGGACAACGGCTATGACGTGGCGGACTACTGCGCCATCGATCCGGCTTACGGCACGATGGCCGACTTCGAGCAGTTGATCGCCGCCGCCCACCAGCGCGGTATCCGCATCGTGATGGACATGGTGTTCAACCACACCTCGACCGAGCACCCGTGGTTCAAGGCCGCGCAGGATCGCCACAGCCCGTATCGTCAGTTCTACGTCTGGCGCGACGGCGACGGTGAAACGCCGCCGAACAACTGGCGCTCCAAGTTCGGCGGCAACGCCTGGCAATGGCACGCCGACAGCGGCCAGTATTACCTGCACCTGTTCGCCGCCGAGCAGGCGGATCTCAACTGGGAACACCCACCGGTGCGCGAAGAGCTGAAGAAAGTGTGTCAGTTCTGGGCGGACAAAGGCGTCGACGGCCTGCGCCTCGACGTGATCAACCTGGTGTCCAAGCAGCAGGACTTCCCGTCCGACAGCCAGGGCGACGGCCGCCGCTTCTATACCGACGGCCCGCGCATTCACGAGTTCCTGCAGGAGATGAGCCGCGAGGTGTTCCAACCACGCGGCCTGATGACGGTGGGCGAGATGTCCTCCACCACGCTTGAGCATTGCCAGCAGTACGCGGCGCAGAGCGGCGAAGAGCTGTCGATGACCTTCAACTTCCACCACCTGAAGGTGGACTACGCCGGCGGTGAAAAATGGACGCGGGCGGCGCCGGATTACGTGGAACTGAAGCAGATCTTCCGCCACTGGCAGCAAGGGATGCATAACCGCGCCTGGAACGCGCTGTTCTGGTGCAACCACGATCAGCCGCGCATCGTGTCGCGCTTCGGCGATGAAGGCGCACTGCGGGTGCCGGCCGCCAAAATGCTGGCGATGGTGCTGCACGGCATGCAGGGCACGCCTTATATCTACCAGGGTGAAGAGATCGGCATGACCAACCCCGGCTTCCGCGCCATCGAGCAGTATCGCGACGTGGAAAGCCTGAACATGTACGCCGAACTGAGCGCCCAGGGCCGCAGCGATGCCGAACTGCTGGCGATCCTGGCCGACAAGTCGCGCGACAACGGCCGCACCCCGATGCAGTGGAGCGCCGCGCCGCACGCCGGTTTCACCACCGGCACGCCGTGGATCGGCTGCGCCGAGAACTACCCGCAGATCAATGCCGACGCGGCGCTGGCCAATCTCGACTCGGTGTTTTATGCCTACCGCCAGCTGATCACCCTGCGCAAGCAGTACCCGCTGCTGACCCACGGCGACTATCAGGATCTGGCGCCGGAACACCCGGCGCTGTGGTGCTATCAGCGCAGCTGGAACGGCCAGCGCCTGCTGGTGGTGGCCAACCTGAGCCGCGAGCCGCTGGCCTGGGCGGCGGCAGGCGTGGAGCCTTCCGCCCAGTGGCGCCCGCTGATGAGCAATTACAGCGACTCGGCAGACCAGCCGCAGGCGCTGACGCTGCGGCCGTTCGAAGCGGTGTGGTGGCTGCTCGAAGACTAACCCCGCAGGGCGCGGCGAGCGCTGCGCCCTACCATTTCCCCAGCAGCGCCACCACGCCGGCGGCCTCTTGCGCCAGGCGTTCATCGCTCATATCGAACACGCCCTGCACCAAATGCGGCGGCAGGTAATCCATGCCGGTCAGGTTGGCCATGGCGTGGAACGGCAGCAGCAGATCCTGCACCGGATAACGGTTGTACCCTTCCGCCGTATAAGCCTGCGCGTTACCGCCGGTGCTCACCACCAGCTGCAACGGCTTGCCGTGCAGTTTAGTGCCCTCGCTGCCGTAGGCGAAACCGTAGGTTAATACCGCATCCTGCCATTCGCTGAGGATCGCCGGCGAGCTGTACCAGTAAAACGGGAACAGCATCACTACCGCATCATGGCTCTGCAGCAACTCCTGTTCGCGCGCCACGTCGATGCGATAATCCGGGTACGCGCGGATCAGCTCATGTACGGTAACGTTAGGCAGCGGGCGTACGGCCTCGATCAGCGCCTTATTAATGCGCGACTCGTCGGGGGTGCGGTGGGCAGTTAACACTAAAATGCGTGGCATAACGATTCCTCGGTCATAAGAAGATGAGGCATTTTTCCATTTCCGCCGCTTCGGGTGTAGGCTGTTAGAGGTCACTTCAATTTCAACCGAAAGTATCAACCACTATGTCGCTGCCCTTTGACGTGCATCGCCTGTTGCCGGCCTTCCTCGCCGCCGCGCAGGCGCAAAATTTCTCCGCCGCCGCCCGCCAGCTGGGCGTGACGCCGGCGGCGGTCAGCAAAAACATCCGCGCGCTGGAAGAAAAGCTGGCGCTGCGGCTGTTTCAGCGCAACACCCACAACGTGTTGCTGACCGACGAGGGCAAAGCGCTGCTGGCACAGGTGGCGCCGCTGTGGCAGGCGTTGGCGGCGACGCTGGAAAGCGCCGGCGGCGAACGGCAGGCGCCTGCCGGCGTGGTGCGCGTCACGATGATCCCCGGCTTCGGCCGCCAGATGCTGATGCCGTTGATCCCGCAATTTCTGGCACGCTACCCGCAGATCGATCTCGATCTGTCGCTGGATGCCCGGGTGGTGAATCTGGTGGGCGAAGGTTTCGACGTCGGCATCGGCAGCCGGGTCGATCCCGACAGCCGGCTGGTGGCCCGCCCGCTCTACCCGATGCACATGGTGCTGGCGGCATCGCCGGACTATCTGGCGCGGCGCGGTGAACCGCAAACGCCGCACGATCTGCTGCGGCACGACTGCCTGCTGCACCGCAACCCGGCCAACGGCCGCCACGTCAAATGGCAGCTGCGCCATCAGGGCGAAACGCTGGCGCTGGATCTGAACGGCCGGCTGGTGGTCAGCCGCCCGGAGATGTTGCTGGATGCGGCGCTGGCCGGGCTGGGCATCGTCAACCTGGCGCGCTGGTACCTCGATAGGCACTTCGAACAGGGCACGCTGCGGCCGGTGCTGGCGGAATGCTGGCCGCGCCCGGTGCAGCTGTGGCTCTATTACGCCTCGGCGGATCTGCCGCCGCGGGTGCGCGTCTGGGTCGATTTTCTGCTGGAACATTTTCGCGATCGGCCAACCGGCGATTGACGTCTGTTCAGCTTGCACACGCTCTTCCGTTTTCCTTGTTCTACATCAAAAGAATCGCGCCAATATCTATATATAGTGCATTAAGAATTGCGAACACCTATATATAGTAGTTATCCACAAAATCATCCACACGCCGCCACAGCCCTTACGCGCTGCGGCTTTGCCCTGTGGATAAGCGAAATTTGACGGTTGCTCGCCACGCCAGGCGGGTATGAACGCTCCCTCGGGGAACAAGGAGTACAACGTGAAACCAGTAGTGATTAAGCGGGACGGTTGCCAGGTACCTTTTGACGAAGCGCGCATCGCGCAGGCCATCGAGCGCGCCGCGCTGGCGGTGGGCGTGGTCGACGCCGACTACTGCGCCACCGTCGCCCGCGTGGTCGCTCAGCGCATGGAGCAGCAGCCGCGCGTCGATATCCACGAGATCCAGCAGGCGGTGGAAAACCAGCTGATGGCCGGTGAGTACAAACAGCTGGCGCGCGCCTATATCGAATACCGCCACGATCGCGACGTGGCGCGCGAGCTGCGCGGCCGCCTGAACCAGGAAATTCGCGGCCTGGTCGAGCAGAGCAACCGCGCGCTGCTGAACGAAAACGCCAACAAGGACAGCAAGGTGATCCCCACCCAGCGCGACCTGCTGGCGGGCATCGTCGCCAAACACTACGCCAAGCAGCACATCCTGCCGCGCGACGTGGTGCTGGCCCATGAACGCGGCGAAATTCACTACCACGATCTCGACTACTCGCCGTTCTTCCCGATGTTCAACTGCATGCTGATCGATCTGAAAGGCATGCTGACCAACGGCTTCAAGATGGGCAACGCCGAGATTGAGCCGCCGAAGTCGATCTCCACCGCCACCGCCGTGACCGCGCAGATCATCGCCCAGGTCGCCAGCCATATTTATGGCGGCACCACCATCAACCGCATCGATGAAATTCTGGCGCCGTTCGTCGACGAGAGCTTCCGCAAACACCTGCAGGTGGCGGAAGCGTGGCAGATCCCGGATGCCAAAGGCTATGCCATGGCGCGCACCGAGAAAGAGTGTTACGACGCCTTCCAGTCGCTGGAGTACGAGGTCAACACCCTGCACACCGCCAACGGCCAGACGCCGTTCGTCACCTTCGGCTTCGGCCTTGGCACCAGCTGGGAATCGCGCCTGATCCAGCGCTCGATATTGAAAAACCGCATCGCCGGGCTGGGCAAGAACCGCAAGACCGCCGTGTTCCCCAAGCTGGTGTTCGCCATCCGCGACGGCCTCAACCACCAGTACGGTGACCCGAACTACGACATCAAGCAGCTGGCGCTGGAGTGCGCCAGCAAGCGCATGTACCCGGACATCCTCAACTACGATCAAGTGGTTAAAGTCACCGGCTCGTTCAAAACGCCGATGGGCTGCCGCAGCTTCCTCGGCACCTACGAGCAGGACGGCGAGCTGGTGCACGACGGCCGCAACAACATCGGCGTCATCAGCCTCAACCTGCCGCGCATCGCGCTGGAGGCGATGGGCGACGAGTCGCGCTTCTGGGCGCTGCTGGAACAGCGCCTGCAGCTGGCGAAAAAGGCCCTGATGACGCGCATCGCCCGGCTGGAAGGCATCAAGGCGCGGGTGGCGCCAATCTTGTACATGGAAGGCGCCTGCGGCGTGCGGCTCAAGGCCGACGACAACATCGCCGATATCTTCAAGAACGGCCGCGCTTCAATTTCGCTGGGCTATATCGGCCTGCACGAGACCATCAACGCGCTGTTCGGCGGCGAAAATCACGTGTATGACGACGAAGCGCTGCGTGCCAAAGCGGTGGCGATCGTCGCGCGGCTGCGCGCCGCCGTCGACGCCTGGAAAGACGAGACCGGCTACGGCTTCAGCCTCTACAGCACGCCGAGCGAAAACTTGTGCGATCGCTTCTGCCGGCTGGACACCGCCGATTTCGGCGTGGTGCCGGGCGTCACCGACAAGGGCTATTACACCAACAGCTTCCACCTCGACGTGGAGAAGAAGGTCAATCCGTACGACAAGCTGGACTTCGAAGCGCCCTACCCGCCGTTGGCCAGCGGCGGCTTCATCTGCTACGGCGAATACCCGAACCTGCAGCACAATCTGAAGGCGCTGGAAGACGTGTGGGACTACAGCTACACCCGGGTGCCTTACTACGGCACCAACACGCCGATCGACGAGTGCTACGAGTGCGGCTTCACCGGTGAATTCTCCTGCACCAGCAAAGGCTTCACCTGCCCGAAATGCGGCAACCACGACTCGGCCAAGGTCTCGGTCACCCGCCGGGTGTGCGGCTATCTCGGCAGCCCCGATGCCCGGCCGTTCAACGCCGGCAAGCAGGAAGAGGTGAAACGCCGGGTGAAACACCTCGGCAACGGGCAGCTCGGCTGAAAAGCGCCGTGCAACCTAGGCAGAAGCCTGTTCATCAGGCGTGATTGTCGCAGCCGGTTTGCCTTCGGCCAGCGCACACCAACCGGAGCGTACACGCAGTACGTGAGGATTGGGAGCACTGCCCGGAGGCAAAATGGCCAGTAAAATAGCCTGATGGGCAGGCCTCACATGAATTATCACCAGTATTACCCGATCGACGTCGTCAACGGCCCCGGCACCCGCTGCACGCTGTTTGTCGCCGGCTGCGTGCACCAGTGCCCCGGCTGCTACAACAAAAGCACCTGGCGGCTCAACTCCGGCCAGCCGTTTACCCCGGCGCTGGAAGACCGCATCATCGCCGATCTGAACGATACGCGCGTGCCGCGCCAGGGGCTGTCGCTCTCCGGCGGCGATCCGCTGCACCCGGCCAACGTGCCGAGCATCTTGCAACTGGTGAAACGGGTGCGCGCCGAGTGCCCTGGCAAGGATATCTGGCTGTGGACCGGCTATCGGCTGGCGGAGCTGGACACGCAGCAAATGCAGGTGGTGGACAGGATCAACGTGCTTATCGACGGCAAGTTCGTGCAGGATTTGAAAGACCCGGCGCTGATTTGGCGCGGCAGCAGCAACCAGGTGGTGCATCGGTTGCGATGAGCCAACAACACACGTTTCAATAGGTATTCATCCAAACTCGACCTGACGCATCGGCAGCATAGAGTTAATCTGACAGGCGGCTCTGTGCCAAAAGCGGATGTTAGGGGTGCAAACCTTGCTCTAATGATGCCGTAGATACTACAGAGGGTATGATTGACTGAGAGAGCGACTGATTTTTCAAACTTGTAAAATCAGTGATTTCAGCCTCATTGTGGTAATGGCATAATCAGGCTGGCGAAAGTGAGGGTGAGAATGGATAAAACATCTAAAAATCAGATAGTAGACAGCGACATTGCGCGTTTATTGCTTAAACATAGGAAGGCACGCAACTGGACGGTAGCAGAGCTTGCCCAACGGTCGGGCGTCAGTCAGGCCATGATCAGCAAGGTTGAACGAGGGGCCTCCAGTCCCAGCGCCACGATCCTCGGCCGTTTAGCCAACGCGATGAATATCACGCTATCAAAACTTTTCGCAGAGCTTGAACAACACCAGAACTCACTGGTGCTCTTTGCTCATCAGCAGCAGCATTGGACAGATGAAAAGTCGGGCATTACCCGCTGGTCTCTGTCCCCAGCGGGCGCATGTCCCGAACTTATCAAAGTTGAAATTCCTGCTCTTGGTCAACTTACGATACCCGCTTCCGCCAGTGAGCATCTTTCCGGCCAAACGCTGTGGGTGTTGAGTGGCAGCCTTGATTTTCGGGTCAATAATCAAACCCATCATTTACGCGCCGGTGACTGTTTTGCCCTGACCTTTGCCAGCGAGTACCAAATGAGCAATCCCGACAGTGAGCAGGGTTGTGCGTACGTCGTTGCTTTTAGCCAAAAAAATCCATGAGGCGCCACTGCCACGACGGCTACATTCCCGCCGATCGGCTTAGGTGCAATAGGGGATAGGCCCTGCCTTGATTATCCAACTCGGAACGCCCTGAAACTTCAAAGCCCATATGTTGATAAAATCCGACGGCCTGTTGGTTTTGTTCATTCACATCGACGCTTAAATCAGGATGAAGCGCCAGCGCATGTGATATCAACTGCTTTCCGACGCCACGTCCGCGAGCTGCAGCATCGACAAAAAGCGCCTCCAGATGACCATCGTGTAAAAACATAAATCCCAGCGGATGGTCTTCCCGATCGGCGGCAACCCACACGGGGGTTTCAGAAAAAAAACCGACAACCTCTTTTTCGATCTCTTGTCGATCGTGCGCAGTGAGAAAGTCGTGCGTAGCATCTACAGAATTTTTCCAGATTTGTATAATTTTTGACGCTTCAGATGGACGTGACATTCTGATTTTTAACATTCTTCTACCTTACCGTGGTCATTACTGGGTGTATTTACACACAAAATTAGTCCACACAAATTTACTATAGTGAATTTAAATTCACAATAGTACATTCGATATCATGTCATGATATACGACAGGAGAAGCATTAACTCACTGACTCCATTGATCTGCTTTACCGGTTGTTAAACGTGGCCATTGCCATCTCCTCCTTGAGACAGCACCGGGCCACTCATCAGTTACACCAACCCCATCCCCACCACGCCGGTCAGTACGCCGCACAGCGCCACCAGCGCCGCCGTCAGGCACAGCGCCCGGGCGGAGAAGGCTTTGTTGAGCATCAGCAGCGAAGGCAGGCTGACCGCCGGCAGGGTCATCAGCAGCGCCAGCGCCGGGCCTGCGCCCATGCCCGCTAGCATCATGGTCTGCACGATCGGGATCTCCGCCGCGGTGGGGATAACGAACAGGCAGCCGACGATCGCCAGGCCGATGATCCACAGCAGGCTATTGTCGACGGCGCCGTCGGCGTGCGGGAACAGCCAGACCCGCGCAGCGCCCAGCGCCAGCACCGCCAGCACGTAGATCGGGATGGTCGACCAAAACAGCGCCCACAGCGCTTTGCCCCAGCGGGCGAGGAACGGCTGCTCGTCGTTCTGCGCCATCATCATCACCGGCGGCTGCGGCGCGGCGGGCTGCGGATCGTTGGCGGTCACGCGCTGCACCAGCCAGGCGATGCCCAGCACCATCACCACGCCCGCCACCAGACGGATGGCGGCGAATGGCCAACCGAGCACAAATCCCATAAACACCAGCGTCGCCGGATTCAATACCGGGTTGGCGAGCCAAAAGGCCAGCGCGGCGCCGCTGGACACCGACTGGCGACGCATGCCGGCGGCAACCGGTGCGGCGCAGCAGGTGCACATCATGCCCGGCAGCGCGATCAGCGCCCCCAGCACGGTGCCGGAAAAACGCCGGTGGCCGAGCGTGCGCGCCAGCCAGTCGCGCGGGATCAGCACCTGCACCAGCGAACCTAACAACATCCCGAGCAGCGCCGCCTTCCACACCGCGGTGAAGTAGACCAGCGCGTACTGCCAGGCCGCCAGCCAGGGGCTCGCGGCGCCGTCGGCCAGGATAGATTTGCCGATCGAGTGGCTGTCCGCCGCCACGAAGGCCTTGCCGTAGTAAGGCTGCCATTTGACGTAGTAGAGGCCGACGGCCACCACCAGCAGAAACAGGATCGGTTTCCACAGCGGCCAGGCGCGTGGGGCGGGTTCAGGGGCGTTCAGAGGTTGCGGCATGGTAGCGGCCAGAGTCAGTCAACAGAGGCGTCAGCATAGCGCGCCGTCGCCGCCCGTGCACGCCTGGGCTGTCCTAAATAGTTCATCTGTTCGCCACCGAGGCGTAACGCGATTGTCATCTGCGCCCGGCACCATGATGCCAACTTGAAAACCACAGGGTAGACGCCCGATGAAACGCACCGCTTCCGCCTTCATCGCACAGCCATCGGTATGACGAGGTTTTTATTATGATGGAGTTATCTAGACATCCGACCACTTACCCCACCCGCTATCAGCAGATCGCCGCACAGCTGGAACAGGAGCTGCGCACGCGGTACCGCTGCGGCGACTACCTGCCTTCGGAGCAGCAGTTGGCCGAGCGCTATCAGGTCAATCGCCACACCCTGCGCCGCGCGGTGGATCAGCTGGTGGAGCGCGGCTGGCTGCAGCGCCGCCACGGCGTCGGCATTCTGGTGCTGATGCGGCCTTACGACTACCCGCTGCACGCCAATACCCGCTTCAGCCAGAACCTGTTCGAGCAGGGCAGCCACCCCACCAGTGAGCGCTTACTCGCTGTCTTGCGCCCGTGCAATGGGCATGTCGCCAGCGCACTCTCGCGTGAAGAAGGCGAAATGGTGATCCACCTGCGCACCCTGCGCCGGGTCAACGGCGTGCCGATGAGCGTGATCGACCACTATCTGCCCGATCTGGACTGGTGGCCGGCGCTGCAGCAGTTCCACAGCGGTTCGCTGCACCAGTTTATCGAACAGCACCTGCAGCAGCCGCTGACCCGCCGCCAGACGCGCATCAGCGCGCGCCGCGCGCAGGCCAAAGAGAGCCGGCTGCTGGAGATCGCCACCCACGCACCCCTGCTGTGCGTGCGCACCCTTAACGTCCGCAGCGGCGGCGAAGACGTGGCGGAATACTCCGTCAGCCTGGCCCGCGCCGACATGATTGAACTGACGATGGAGCACTGAATGCAAGCCTTAGAGTCGAGACAACGCTGGATGTCGGTGCTGGCGCACAGCCGGCCCGAGCAGCTGCGCAGCCACTGGCAGGCGCTGAACCTCAGCCCGGGTTACCGCCGCATCCGCGCGCCGGAGATCGGCCTGGCCCAGCTGCAGGGGCGCATGGGCGCCACCGGCCGCCGCTTCGTGTTGGGGGACATGACGGTCACCCGCGCGGTGGTGCAGCTAGACAACGGCGGCTACGGCTACAGCTATATCGCCGGGCGCGACAAGGCGCACGCCGAGCTGTGCGCGCTGGCCGATGCGCTGCTGCAACAGCCGGAACACGGCGAGCGCCTGCAACAACAGCTGATCGCGCCGCTGGCCGCGCTGCAGCACGAGCAGCGCCAGCTGCGCGCCCGGGCGATCGCCGCCAGCCGGGTGGACTTCTTTACGCTGGTGCGAGGGGATTAAGCTATGAGTTTATTGACCGGTTTTGAACAACCGATAGACCAATCGCAGCACGCTTTCCGTTTGATTCTTAAGGCATTGAGTGAACCGGGTTACCGGGTGACGCTGCCGTCCGGCCCGGCCTGGGCGCCGCTGAACGCCGCCAGCACCGCCGCGCTGCTGACGCTGGCCGATCAGGAAACGCCGCTGCAGCTGTGCGCTGCGCTTAAAAGTGAGCAAGTGCTAACAAACATTCGTTTTCACAGCGGCGCGCCGCTGGCCGCCACGGCGCAGGAGGTCTGTTTTGCCCTGTTCGATGAACAACTGCAGGCCGCCGATCTGCAGGCCTTACCGCACGGCACTGAAATCTCGCCGGAATGCGGCGCCACGGTGGTGGTGCAGCTTGCTGAGCTGGAGAACGGCGCCGCGCTGCGCCTGACCGGCCCCGGCATCGAGAGCCAACGCCTGATTGCGCCGCGCCTGCCGCCGGCGCTGCTGGATTACCTGGTCAACCGCCCGCAGCGCTTCCCGCTGGGGCTGGATATTTTGCTGACCTGCGGCGATCGCCTGCTGGCGATCCCGCGGACCACCCGCGTGGAGGTGTGCTGATGTACGTAGCGGTAAAAGGGGGCGAAAAAGCCATTGAGGCCGCCCATCAGCTGCAGGAACAGCTGCGGCGCGGCGACGACGCGCTGCCGGCGCTCGGCGCGGAACAAATCGAACAGCAGCTGGGGCTGGCGGTGGATCGGGTGATGACCGAAGGCGGCATCTACGATCGCGAGCTGGCGGCGCTGGCCATCAAACAGGCCAGCGGCGATCTGGTGGAGGCGATCTTCCTGCTGCGCGCCTACCGCACCACCCTGCCGCGCCTGGCGGTCAGCGAGCCGCTGGCCAGCGAAAACATGCGGCTGGAGCGGCGCATCTCGGCGGTTTACAAGGACTTGCCCGGCGGGCAGGTGCTGGGGCCGACCTACGACTACACCCACCGGCTGCTGGACTTCGCGCTGCTGGCGGAAGGCGAGGCGCCGCGCGCGCCGCAGGCCGACGAACCGCTGCCGGACAACTGCAGCCACGTGTTCGATCTATTGTGTCGCCAGCAGCTGGCGCGGGAGGAACAAGACGACGGCAGCGCGCCGGACGACATCACCCGCAACCCGCCGGTTTACCCCTGCTCGCGCTCGGCGCGCCTGCAGCAGCTGGTGCGCGGCGACGAAGGTTTTCTGCTGGCGCTCGGCTATGCCACCCAGCGCGGCTACGGCCGCAACCACCCGTTCGCCGGCGAGATCCGCACCGGCCACGTTTCGGTGGAGATCGTGCCTGAAGAGCTCGGTTTCGCCATCGATATCAGCGAAATCCTGCTGACTGAGTGCGAAATGGTCAACGGCTTCGTCGATCCCAAGGACCATCCGCCGCACTTCACCCGCGGCTACGGGCTGGTGTTCGGCCGCGCCGAACGCAAGGCGATGGCAATGGCGTTGGTGGATCGCGCATTGCAGAGCCCCGACTACGGCGAAGGCGTCGCCGGCCCGGCGCAGGACGAAGAGTTCGTGCTGGCCCACGCCGACAACGTCGAGGCCGCCGGCTTCGTCTCCCATCTCAAGCTGCCGCACTACGTCGACTTCCAGGCCGAACTGGAACTGCTCAAGCGGCTGCGACAGGAATACAGCGAGCGTCAGGAGGCCCGCGATGAGTGAAGTATTGACCGGCTATAACCTCGGTTATCTGGACGAGCAGACCAAGCGCATGATCCGCCGCGCCATCCTCAAGGCGGTGGCGATCCCCGGTTATCAGGTGCCATTCGGCGGCCGCGAGATGCCGATGCCCTACGGCTGGGGCACCGGCGGCATCCAGCTCACCGCCAGCGTTATCGGCCGCGCCGACGTGCTGAAGGTGATCGACCAGGGCGCCGACGACACCACCAACGCGGTGTCGATCCGCCGCTTCTTCCAGCGCGTCGCCGGGGTGGAAACCACCGAACGCACGCCGGAGGCCACGCTGATCCAAACCCGTCACCGCATTCCGGAAACCGCGCTGCGCGAAGACCAGATCCTGATCTATCAGGTGCCGATCCCGGAGCCGCTGCGCTTTATCGAACCGCGCGAAACCGAGACCCGCAAGATGCACGCGCTGGAAGAGTACGGCGTGATGCAGGTGAAGCTGTATGAAGACATCGCGCGCTACGGCCATATCGCCACCACCTACGCCTACCCGGTGAAGGTCAACGATCGCTACGTGATGGATCCGTCACCGATCCCGAAATTCGACAACCCGAAAATGCACATGATGCCGGCGCTGCAGCTGTTCGGCGCCGGGCGCGAGAAACGCATCTACGCCCTGCCGCCGTTCACCAAGGTGGAGAGCCTGGACTTCGACGACCATCCGTTCAGCGTGCAGCAGTGGGACGAACCCTGCGCGCTGTGCGGTTCGCGCCACAGCTACCTGGACGAGGTGGTGCTCGACGATCAGGGCAACCGCATGTTCGTCTGTTCGGACACCGACTACTGCCGGCAGCAGCTGGCGCAATCTTCGCAAGAGGCGCAGCACTGATGACTTCCACCCCTTTGAGCACCACCCCGCTGCTGTCGGTGAACCGGCTCACCCACCTGTACGCCCCCGGCAAGGGCTTCAGCGGCGTGTCGTTCGACATCTACCCCGGTGAAGTGCTGGGCATCGTCGGCGAATCCGGCTCCGGCAAAACCACGCTGCTGAAGTCGATCTCGGCGCGGCTGGTGCCGCAGCGTGGCCAGATCCTTTACCGCCCGCAGGCGGACCAGGAACACGATCTGTACGCCATGGCGGAGAGCGATCGCCGCCGCCTGCTGCGCACCGACTGGGGCGTGGTGCACCAGCACCCGCTCGACGGGCTGCGGCCGCAGGTCTCCGCCGGCGGCAACATCGGCGAGCGGCTGATGGCCATCGGCCAGCGCCACTATGGCGACATTCGCCGCCAGGCTGGCCAATGGCTGGAAGACGTCGAAATCCCGCTGTCGCGCCTCGACGATCTGCCGACCACCTTCTCCGGCGGCATGCAGCAGCGGCTGCAGATCGCCCGCAATCTGGTCACCCACCCCAAGCTGGTGTTTATGGACGAGCCGACCGGCGGGCTGGACGTGTCGGTGCAGGCGCGCCTGCTCGATCTGCTGCGCAACCTGGTGGTGGAGATGCAGCTGGCGGCGGTGATCGTCACTCACGATCTCGGCGTGGCGCGGCTGCTGGCCCACCGCCTGCTGGTGATGAAACAGGGCGAAGTGGTGGAGAGCGGCCTGACCGATCGGGTGCTGGACGATCCGCACCATCCTTACACCCAGCTGCTGGTTTCTTCGGTGCTGTCGTAACCCAAGGCGATAACAGATGACTATGCAAATCCGAGTTGAACATCTCAGTAAAACCTTTGTGCTGCATCAGCAGTACGGCACCCGCCTGCCGGTGCTGCACGACGCCAACCTGACGGTCCACGGCGGCGAATGCGTGGTGCTGCACGGCCACTCCGGCAGCGGCAAATCCACCCTGCTGCGCTCGCTGTACGCCAACTACCTGCCGGACAGTGGCCATATCTGGATCCACCACCAGGGCGACTGGCTGGACATGGTCAGCGCCGATGCGCGCCAGATTCTGGCGGTGCGCCGCCATACGCTGGGCTGGGTCAGCCAGTTCCTGCGAGTGATCCCGCGCATCAGCGCGCTGGAGGTGGTGATGCAGCCGCTGCTGGAACAGGGCGTCGAGCGCGCCGAATGCCGCGACCGCGCCGAAGCGCTGCTCGCCGCGCTCAACGTGCCGCAGCGCCTGTGGCCGCTGGCGCCGTCCACCTTCTCCGGCGGCGAGCAACAGCGGGTAAACATCGCGCGCGGCTTTATCGTCGACTACCCGATCCTGTTGCTGGATGAACCGACCGCCTCGCTCGACAGCCGCAACAGCGCGGCGGTGGTGCAGCTTATCGAACGCGCCAAGGCGCGCGGCGCGGCGATCGTCGGCATTTTTCACGATGAAGGCGTCCGCCAACAGGTCGCCGACCGGCTTTATGACATGCAGGCGCCGCAGGCGCTGGAGGCCCTCTGATGATCGTCAATAACGTTAAGCTGGTGCTGGATGACCAGGTGGTGCAAGGCTCGCTGGAGATGCAGGACGGCGTGATCCGCAGCTTCGCCGACGGCCCGAGCCGGCTGCCGCAGGCGCTGGACGGCGACGGCGGCTGGCTGCTGCCGGGGCTGATCGAGCTGCATACCGACAACCTGGACAAGTTCTTCACCCCGCGCCCGAACGTCGACTGGCCAGCCCATTCGGCGATGAGCAGCCACGATGCGCTGATGGTGGCCAACGGCATCACCACGGTGCTGGACGCGGTGGCGATCGGCGACGTGCGCGACGGCGGCCACCGGCTGGAAAACCTGCAGAAGATGATCGACGCGGTGATCCACAGCCAGCGCGCCGGGGTGAACCGCGCCGAGCACCGGCTGCACCTGCGCTGCGAGCTGCCGCACGAGAGCACCCTGCCGCTGTTCGAACAGCTGATGGACAAGCCGGGCGTGTCGCTGGTGTCGCTGATGGACCACTCGCCAGGCCAGCGCCAGTTCGCCTCGCGCGAAAAGTACCGCGAATATTATCAGGGCAAATACCACCTCAACGACCAGCAGATGAGCGAGTACGAGGAGCAGCAGGTCGCCCTGTCCGCCCGCTGGGCTGCGCCGAACCGCGAGGCGATCGCCGCCCACTGTCACGCGCGCCGCATCTCGCTGGCCAGCCATGACGACGCCACCGCCGCGCACGTGGCCGAATCCTGCGCGCTGGGCAGCGCCATCGCCGAGTTCCCCACCACCGAGGCGGCCGCCCGCGCCTCGCACCAGCAGGGCCTGCAGGTGCTGATGGGCGCGCCGAACATCGTGCGCGGCGGTTCCCACTCCGGCAACGTGGCGGCGCACCACCTGGCGGCGCTGGGGGTGCTGGATATTCTCTCTTCCGATTATTACCCGGCCAGCCTGCTGGATGCGGCGTTTCGCCTCGCGGCGGACGAACGCAACGCCTACGATCTGCCCCAGGCGGTGCGCATGATCACCCGCAACCCGGCGCGGGCGCTGGATCTGCAGGATCGCGGCACCCTCGCCGAAGGGCTGCGGGCGGATCTGGTGCTGGCGCGGCCGCACGGCGAGCACGTTTATGTGCAGAACGTGTGGCGCCAGGGCAGGCAGGTGTTCTGATGGCGCGGCTCATCTACCTGATGGGGCCTTCCGGCGCAGGCAAGGACAGCCTGCTGGCCGCACTGCGGGCCGACGCCGACCGCGCGCCGCTGGTGGCGCACCGTTACATCACCCGGCCGGCGGACGCCGGCTGCGAGAATCACATCGCGCTGAGCGAACCCGAATTTCTGCGCCGCCGTGCCAAGGGGCTGTTCGCGCTCGACTGGCAGGCCCACCAGCAGCGCTACGCGTTCGGGATCGAAGTGGATCTTTGGCTGCTGCAGGGGATCGACGTGGCGGTCAACGGTTCGCGCGCCCACCTGCCGCAGGCGCAGCAGCGCTATGGTACGCAGCTGCTGCCGGTATGCCTGCAGGTCAACGCCGCGGTCCTGCGCCGGCGCCTGCAGGATCGGGGGCGAGAAAGCGCCGAACAGATCGAGCAGCGGCTGGCGCGGGCGGCGGAATATCAGCAGAGTCTGCCCGCCGGCTGCCGGGTGCTGCACAACGACGGCCCACTCGACGACACCCTGGCGGCGCTGCTGGCGCTGCTGCCCACCCCTACCCGACAAGCTCAGGATGCGACGCCATGAACGACTTTGCCCAGCCGAAAATCGGCGACAACGTGACCCTTAACCGCACCCGGCTCGGCCAGTATGTGCACCTGGCCGACGATGCGATCCTGGAAGAGGTGGAGATGGGGGATTACTCCTACACCGCCGGGCACAACCAGATCTTTTACGCCACTATCGGCAAGTTCGTCTCCATCGCCTCCTATGCGCGCATCAATCCCGGCAACCACCCGACCTACCAGCGCATCGCGCAGCATCACTTCACCTACCGCGCTTCCGAATACGGGCTGGGGGAAGACGACGCGGCGTTCTTCGACTGGCGGCGCGAGCACCACGTCACCGTCGGCCACGACGTGTGGATCGGCCATAACGCCATTCTGATGCCGGGCGTCAGCGTCGGCAACGGCGCGGTGATCGGCAGCGCGGCGGTGGTCACCAAGGACGTGGAGCCCTACAGCATCGTCGCCGGCGTGGCGGCCAAAAAGATCGGCATGCGCTTCGACGATGCGCTGATAGAGCGTATCGAACGCAGCCAGTGGTGGCACTGGGATCACGCCACGCTGCAGGCGCGGCTGGCGGATTTTCGCGACATCAACCGCTTTGCCCAGAAGTACCTTTAACGGAGGGGGAGCGATGCAACTGACCTTTCTCGGCACCGGCGGCGCACAGCAGGTGCCGGTGTTCGGCTGTGACTGCCTGAGCTGCCAACGGGCGCGGCGCGAGCCGGCATTTCGGCGGCGAGCGTGCAGCGCCATGCTTAACTATCAGGGGGAAACGACCTTATTGGATGCGGGATTGCCGGCTTTGGAGCGGCGATTTTCGGCGGGGCAAATTCAACGTTTTTTACTGACACATTACCACATGGATCACGTTCAGGGGTTATTTCCTTTACGTTGGGGGTGCGGAAATTCCATTCCGGTGTATGGCCCACCGGATGAACAGGGCTGCGACGACCTGTTCAAACACCCGGGCATTCTGGCGTTTCAGCCGCCGCTGGCGCCCTTCGCCACCGTCGAACTGGGCGGCATGCGCATCACCCCGCTGCCGCTGCAACACTCCAAACTGACCCACGGCTACCTGATCCAGGCGGCGGGCGCTGCGCTGGCCTACCTGACCGACACCGTCGGCCTGCCGCCGGCCACCGCCGACTATCTGCAGAACGTGGCGCTGGATCTGCTGGTGCTCGATTGCAGCCTGCCGCCTCAGCCGCAGGCGCCGCGCAACCACAACGACCTGACCCGCGCGCAGGAGACGCAGCAGTTGCTGCAGCCCAAGCGCACGCTGCTGACGCACATCAGCCATCATCTCGATCTGTGGCTGCTGGACAATGAACTGCCCGCCGGGCTGGAGCTGGCGTTCGATCACCTCAGCGTGAGCCTCGGTAGCAGTGCAGCCGATCCGACTCCAGCACCCTGACCCCTTCGCCCGGCGTGAACGCCTGCTGCATCAGCGTTTGCGCCACGTCTTTGGCGGAGACGGCGCGCCATTTGCCAGGCAGCAGCCTGAACAACGGCAGCGTGAGGCGCTCCATCAGGCGCGGCGCAGGGCGATCCCCCACCAGCATGGAGGGCCGCACCAGCGTCAGGCGCGGCCAGTGCTGTTCGCGCAGCGCCTGCTCCATCTCGCCTTTGGTGCGGTTATACAGGAAGGTGGAATGCGCATTGGCGCCCAACGCGCTCACAACCAGACAGTGCTGCGCCCCCAACCGGCGGCCGGTCAGCGCACTCTCCACCACCAGTTGGTAATCGACGTAGCGGAAGGCATCGGCGCTGCCCGCCGCCTGGCGGGTGGTGCCCAGGCAGCAGAACACCAGATCGACCGGTTGCTGCAGGCTACTCAGCAGCTCGAACAGCGCATCGCCGACCGGGTTGGTCAGCTTGCCGTGCGGCGGCAGCGGCGCACGCGTCGGCGCCACGATAGCCGTTACCTGCGGATCGCTTTGCAACCGCTGCAACAACTCGCGCCCCACCAGCCCGGTTGCGCCGACTAACAGTGCTCGCGCCATGCAATCTCCCGTTGTAATCAATACGTCGACTTAAAGTATAGACCGCGCCCAATGCAGCTTCTTGCCGAAGCCGAGGGTGTTGTCGGTCATCTTCACCTCGTGCAGATCCAGCCGCCATACCGAGGCCTTCATCGCCCTGGCGATCGGGAAGCGCTTGCAGTAACGCGCGCGCGCCGCCTCGGCTTCTTCACCGCTCAGCAGCACCGCCTCGGCGCGGTATTGCACGCCGCGGATCAGCGCGATGCTTTTCGGTTTCGGCGCGATGGTGCCGACCACCCGGCCGTTGTTCAGCATCAGCCCGCCGTGGCGGGTGTGCGGTTCGGTCATCAGCCACAGCGCCATCGTCGCGGCGTCGAACACGTAAAAACAGTTGGCGCACCACATGTCGAGGCCGTCGCCGGCGCACAGCGTTAAGACGTGTTGCTTGCCGATGAAATCCGCAATCTGTTGCCGTTGTTCTGAGGTATTCAAGGTTACTCGCCTCCCGGTTCACTCACTTCATCTTACCCTGCGTTGTTGAGGCGAGTCACAAATAACGATAATCATCAAAAATCACACATGAATATAAACACAACAATAATGAATTTTTATTTATTTTTGCATAAAGCAGATTGATAACATAAAAAACACAAGGCGGATTTATTTGATCGTTATGTAGCCGGTTATTTGACCGCTTTTTTTATTCCTTTCCGAGCGCCATTGAAATTAAGCGCTTAAGGGCCGCGAGCATTAGCAATTCATTTACATGCCAACCTCTGGACCCGGATGATACTTATGCAATTCATTGCATAACAGGTGAATAGTTATTTATAAACACCGGCATTTATGTGACTTTCATCACGATTTTTAGCACACCTTGCGTTAAAATAGCGCCATCTTTTCACTCAGCAAGGTGGATTAGAAAATGGAAAACAATAACCGAAAAATGGCGCACATCAGGCGCACAACCCATATTATGATGATGGCTCATCGCAGCTGCTTTAGTTTCGCATTCTTCAACTACAGATAACCCTCCCCCTCGCTCTTACGCCGTTGATAAGAGTGTCATTGCGTTTTATTTATTCTCCGCACGCCGGTGATAATATCTCTTTCTCGCTAACCGGGAAGGACACGCAATTCATTTTTAATTTCGGCCAAGCGCATCCAAGCTAAATAAAACAGCGAACACAGTTAATGCCTTTCGGCATCACTGGGTTCTCGCACACCTTTATTTTCGTGAAGGCGTTAACGGCAAATGTAATTATTTGCCGGCGGAATGCCTTTGCCTGAAGAATGAGAAAAATGAAAAAATTAAAAATTGCCGCCAACACCCAAACCCTCGGCTGCTTTGAAACTGAACGCGACATCGTCGATGTGCACCACAGCGATTTCAATGACGTCGCCGCCATTGTGCTGTCGGTAGACGACGTCACGCAAGGCATGGTGGCGCGCATCGAAGAACACGGCCTGAACATTCCGCTGTTCGTCGCCGTCTGCTGCGAAGAAGAGCTGGATAACGCCGTCTTGCCGGCGCTGCACGGTGTGTTTGAACTGTGCGGCAAGAATACCCAGTTCTACGGCAAACAGCTGGAGGCCGCCGCCGCCAAATATGAGAGCGAGCTGCTGCCGCCGTTCTTCAACACGCTGACGCAGTATGTGGAAATGGGCAACGCCACCTTCGCCTGCCCCGGCCACCAGGGCGGCGAGTTCTTCCGCAAACACCCAGCGGGCCGCCAGTTCTTCGACTTCTACGGCGAAACGCTTTTCCGCTCCGACATGTGCAACGCCGACGTCAAACTGGGCGATCTGTTGATCCACGAAGGCGCGCCTTGCGCGGCGCAGCAGCACGCCGCCAAGGTGTTCAACGCCGACAAGACCTACTTCGTGCTCAACGGCACCTCGGCCTCGAACAAGGTGGCGACCAATGCCCTGCTGACGCGCGGCGATCTGGTGCTGTTCGACCGCAACAACCATAAATCCAACCACCACGGCGCGTTGATCCAGGCCGGCGCCACGCCGGTTTATCTGGAAACCGCGCGCAACCCGTTCGGCTTTATCGGCGGCATCGACGCGCACTGCTTCGACGAACGCTACCTGCGCCAGCAGATCCGCGAAGTGGCGCCGGAACGCGCCAACGAAGTCCGCCCGTTCCGCCTGGCGATCATCCAGCTCGGCACCTACGACGGCACCATCTACAACGCCCGTCAGGTGGTCGACAAGATTGGCCACCTGTGCGATTACATCCTGTTCGACTCCGCTTGGGTGGGTTATGAGCAGTTCATTCCGATGATGAAAGACTGCTCGCCGCTGCTGCTGGAGCTGAACGAGAACGATCCCGGCATCATCGTCACCCAGTCGGTGCACAAACAGCAGGCCGGCTTCTCGCAAACCTCGCAGATCCACAAAAAAGACAAGCATATCAAGGGGCAGAGCCGCTACTGCAACCACAAGCGCTTTAACAACGCCTTTATGCTGCACGCCTCCACCAGCCCGTTCTATCCGCTGTTCGCCGCGCTGGACGTCAACGCCAAGATGCACGAGGGCAAGAGCGGCCAGCGCCTGTGGCAAGAATGTGTGCGCGTGGGCATCGAAGCGCGCAAAATGCTGCTAGATACCTGCACGATGATCAAACCGTTCGTGCCGGATCAGATCGACGGCAAGCCGTGGCAGGCCTATGACACCGCGGCGATGGCCAACGATCTGCGCTTCTTCAACTTCGTGCCCGGCGAGAAGTGGCACGCCTTTGAGGGCTATGCCGAGTCGCAGTACTTCGTCGATCCGTGCAAACTGCTGCTCACCACGCCGGGTATCGATACCGCGACCGGCAGCTACAGCGAGTTCGGCATCCCGGCGACCATTCTGGCCAACTACCTGCGCGAAAACGGCATCGTGCCGGAAAAATGCGATCTCAACTCGATCCTGTTCCTGCTGACGCCGGCGGAAGACATCGCCAAGATGCAGCACCTGGTGGCCCTGATCGCCCGCTTCGAGAAGCACATCGAGCAAAACTCCCTGCTCAGCGAGGTGCTGCCTGCGGTCTATAAAAACCACCAGCAGCGCTACAAAAACTACACCATCCGCCAGCTGTGCCAGGAAATGCACGATCTTTACGTCAGCTATGACGTTAAAGAACTGCAAAAAGAGATGTTCCGCAAAAGTTATTTCCCGCGCGTGGTAATGAATCCGCAGGACGCCAATACCGAGTTCGTGCGCGGCAATGTGGAATTGGTGTCGCTGGCCAAGGCCGAGGGCCGCATCGCCGCCGAAGGCGCCCTGCCTTACCCACCAGGCGTGCTGTGCGTCGTGCCCGGTGAAATTTGGGGCGGCGCCGCGCAGCGTTATTTCCTGGCACTGGAAGAAGGCATCAATTTATTGCCGGGGTTCGCGCCGGAATTGCAGGGCGTTTATATCCAACAGGATGAGGACGGCTGGAACCGTGCTTACGGCTACGTCATGAAAAATTAATCACCTTACGGGGCGGCGATAATTCCCGCCGCCCGGATCGCATCCTAAAAGAGAAAATGATCATGAGTAAGTCCAATAATAAAATGGGGGTCGTGCAATTAACGATCCTGACCGCCGTGAATATGATGGGTTCCGGCATAATTATGCTGCCGACCAAGCTGGCCGAAGTGGGCACGATTTCGATCGTTTCCTGGCTGGTGACCGCTGTCGGCTCGATGGCGCTGGCCTACGCCTTCGCCAAATGCGGCATGTTCAGCCGTAAATCCGGCGGCATGGGCGGCTACGCCGAATACGCCTTCGGTAAATCCGGCAACTTCATGGCGAACTACACCTACGGCGTTTCGCTGCTGATCGCCAACATCGCCATCGCCATTTCCGCCGTCGGCTACGGCACCGAGCTGTTCGACACCACGCTCAGCCCGCTCGGGATCTGTATCGCCACCATCGGCGTGCTGTGGCTGGCGACCGTCGCCAACTTCGGTGGCGCGCGCATCACCGGCAAAATCAGCGGCATCACCGTCTGGGGCGTGATCATTCCGGTGGTGGGCATCTCGGTCATCGGCTGGTACTGGTTCAGCGGCAGCGCCTACGTCGCCGCCTGGAACCCGCATCAGGTGCCGACCTTCGAAGCCATCGGCGCCTCGATCTCAATGACCCTGTGGGCGTTCCTGGGGCTGGAATCCGCCTGCGCCAACACCGACGTGGTGGAAAACCCGGAGCGCAACGTGCCGATCGCCGTACTGGGCGGCACCCTCAGCGCGGCGGTGATCTATATCATTTCGACCAACGTGATCGCCGGCATCGTGCCGAACATGGATCTGGCCAACTCCACCGCCCCGTTCGGGCTGGCGTTCTCCCACATGTTCAACCCGACGGTCGGCAAGATCATCATGGCGTTGATGGTCATGTCCTGCGTCGGCTCGCTGCTCGGCTGGCAGTTCACCATCGCTCAGGTGTTCAAATCCTCCGCCGACAGCGGTTTCTTCCCGAAAATTTTCTCCAAGCTGAGCAAGGCCGACGCGCCGGTTAAAGGCATGCTGACCATCGTCGTCATCCAGAGCGGTTTGTCGCTGATGACCATCAGCCCGTCGCTGAACAAGCAGTTCAACGTGCTGGTGAACCTGGCGGTGGTGACCAACATCATCCCTTACATCCTGTCGATGGCGGCGCTGGTCATTATTCAGAAAGTGGCGAAGGTGCCGGACAACAAGGCGCGCATCGCCAACATCATCGCCGGCATCGGCGCGCTGTACAGCTTCTATGCGCTCTACAGCTCCGGTGAGGAAGCGATGATGTGGGGCGCCATCGCCACCTTCCTCGGCTGGACGCTGTACGGCATCGTCTCGCCGCGCTTCGAGCTGGCGGGAAAAAAGGGGTAAAGCGGTAGGGCACCGGCGGCCGGGGATGGGATTGTGACGGCGAACATGCCATCATACGCCGACCCTGGCCACCGAAACGGCGTACGATGACCGACACTTCCCCCACTCCCTGGCACCTCTACATGCTGCGTTTACCGAGCGGCATGCTGTATACCGGCATCACCACCGACGTGGCGCGCCGCCTGGCGCAGCATCAGGCCGGCAAAGGCGCCAAGGCGCTGCGCGGTAAAGGGGAACTGACGCTGGCGTTTCACTGCCAGGTGGGAGATCGCTCAACGGCGCTGAAGCTGGAATACCGCGTCAAACAGCTGAGCAAAATACAAAAAGAGCGGCTGGTGAATCACCCGCCGCTGTCGTTGGCGTATCTATTGCCGGTCGTTAAAAGCGATTAAACGGCGCCGAAAAAGCCACTTCGCCGCTGACGCCATTCAGGGCGTCTTCCGCCAGCGGATACACCTGGAACGCGCTTTCCGTGTCCGGCCAGCGGCAGTTCAGGCCATAGGTGGCGGCCGGTTTAAAGCCGAAGCGGCCGTAGTAGGCCGGATCGCCCAGCACCACCACCGCGGCGTAGCTGAATTCGTTCAGCGAATCCAGGCCTTCGTACACCAGCTTTTCAGCCAGCCCCTGGCGGCGCAGGCTTTCGTCTACCGCCAGCGGCGCCAGCGCCACCCATTGGCGGTCTTCGCCGGCCACGTCTACCGGGCTGAACGCGGCGTAACCCACTACCCCGCCTTCGTCGTCAGTGGCGACCACGCCCAGCGTCAGCAGGCCGTCTTCGCGCAGCTGCTGCACCAGATCGGCTTCGTCGTCGCGGCCAAAGGCGCGGCGCAGCAAGGTGTCGATGCCCGCCGCGTCTACCGGGATCTCTACGCGGATCAGCATGATACCGCCACACGGGAAGCCGACGCCGTGCCCTCCTGCAACCCTGCTTCGACAAAATCAGCCAACTGCAACAGCCCCATGCGCAGCGGCGCAGGCATGCTTTCCAGCTCGATGGCGTCCATCAAATTTTTCACATACAGGCCCAATTCGGTATCCCCTTCAATCTGCAGCCGACGCTGAAAGAACAGCGTATCCGGATCTTGCTTGCGCGCCGCGATCAGGATCAGATCGTTGGCGTCGCCGCTGAAGCTGACGTCCGCTTCGGCGTGCTGGCTGACCACCAGTTTGTCGTTTTCTACCGTCATAAACCATTGTAGCGCCAGATCGCGAACTTCGATCTTCAGCCAACGCGATTCGAGAAACTCCAGATCCCCATCCGCCAATGCCTGGCGGAACTGCCAGCTCAGCACCTGTTGCAGCAGCTGACGCTGCAGAGCGAACGGCGTGAATTTCAGCGGGATGCGCAGCAGCGACGGCCCCTGGCGCACAAGGCGTGCTCGTAGTTGTTCCAACACGGTCATCCACTCCTTTCAATACGGACTACCGCTATTTTGCCACACTGACGCGCGGCTTCAGCGGTCTATATCAACAAATAGTGCATTTCACCGCCATGTTTATCAATACGCCATAAGCTGCCTCAAATCAAAACCTGTGTGTGCCCCATTGCCTAAAATGACCTCCCCGATTCGCATTTGCCGGCGGAACACCTCCGCCGGCAACCTTTAAAGACAGCGTGCGCCCGGCCGGGCGCACGGCTAAGCCAGGATAAATCTATGGAGCTGCTTTGTCCCGCCGGCAACCTGCCGGCCCTGAAGGCCGCGGTGGATAACGGCGCCGATGCCGTTTACATCGGTCTGAAAGACGATACCAACGCGCGCCACTTCGCCGGCCTTAACTTCACCGAGAAAAAGCTGCAGGAAGCGGTCGATTATGTGCATCGCCACGGCCGCAAACTGCATATCGCCATCAACACCTTCGCCCATCCCGACGGCTATGCCCGCTGGCAGCGCGCGGTGGATATGGCGGCCCAACTGGGCGCCGACGCCCTGATTCTGGCGGATCTGGCGATGCTGGAATACGCCGCCCAACGCTATCCGCAGTTGGAACGCCACGTTTCGGTGCAGGCTTCCGCCACCAACGAGGAAGCGATCCGTTTTTACCAGCGCAACTTCGAGGTCGGCCGGGTGGTGCTGCCGCGCGTGCTGTCGATGCATCAGGTGAAACAGCTGGCACGCACCAGCCCGGTGCCGCTGGAAGTGTTCGCCTTCGGCAGCCTGTGCATCATGGCCGAGGGGCGCTGCTATCTCTCTTCCTACCTGACCGGCGAGTCGCCGAACACCGTCGGCGCCTGTTCGCCGGCGCGTTTCGTGCGCTGGCAGCAAACCCCGCAGGGCATGGAGTCGCGCCTGAACGACGTGCTGATCGACCGCTACCAGGACCATGAAAACGCCGGTTACCCGACGCTGTGCAAGGGCCGCTATCTGGTGGACGACGTGCGCTACCACGCGCTGGAAGAGCCCACCAGCCTCAATACGCTGGAGCTGCTGCCGGAGCTGCTGGCCGCCAACATTGCCTCGGTGAAGATCGAAGGCCGCCAGCGCAGCCCGGCTTACGTCAGCCAGGTGGCGCGCGTCTGGCGCCAGGCGATCGACCGTTGCCAGGCCGATCCGGCCGCCTACCGCGCCGACGCCGCCTGGATGGAGACGCTGGGCGCGATGTCCGAGGGCACCCAGACCACGCTGGGCGCCTATCACCGCAAATGGCAGTAGCCGGAGGAAACATGAAATACGCACTGGGGCCGGTACTCTACTACTGGCCGAAAAACGACATCGCGGCGTTCTATCAGCAGGCGGCGGAGAGTAACGCCGACATCATTTATCTCGGCGAGAGCGTCTGCACCAAGCGGCGCGAGATGAAGGTCGGCGATTGGCTGGCGCTGGCGCGCGACATCGCCCGCAGCGGCAAGCAGGTGGTGATCTCCACGCTGGCGCTGCTGCAGGCGCCGTCCGAACTGAATGAGCTGAAACGCTATGTGGAGAACGGCGAGTTCCTGTTTGAAGCTAACGATCTGGGCGCAGTGAACATGGCGGCGGAACGCGGTCTGCCGTTCGTCGCCGGCCATGCGCTGAACTGCTACAACGCCTATACTCTGCGCCTGCTGCGCCGCCAGGGCATGATGCGCTGGTGCATGCCGGTCGAGCTGTCACGCGATTGGCTGGCCAATCTGCTGACGCAGTGCGACGAGCTGGGCTTCCGCCACGACTTCGAGGTGGAGGTGCTGAGCTACGGCCATCTGCCGCTGGCCTATTCGGCGCGCTGCTTCACCGCCCGCTCGGAAAACCGCGGCAAGGACGAGTGCGAAACCTGCTGCATCAAGTATCCGCAGGGTCGCATGATGCGCTCCCAGGAACAGCAGCAGGTGTTCGTACTCAACGGCATCCAGACCATGAGCGGTTACTGCTACAACCTCGGCAACGAGCTGCCAAGCATGCAGGGGCTGGTGGACATCGTGCGGCTGTCGCCGCAGGGCGCCGAGACGCTGGCGCAAGTCGACGCATTCCGCGCCAACGAGCATGGCGAGCAGCCGCTGGCCTTGACCAACCACGCCGACTGCAACGGCTACTGGCGCCGCGTGGCGGGGTTGGAGTTGGTGGGGTGATCCTCGCTCCCCTCCTCACCGAGGGGAGTTTTCAATCAACTCGCCCGCCGCTTCCTGAACATCCCGCGCAGCGCCACGCTGTTGCGCAAGAAACCGACGCCGAAGCCCAGCAGGGTGTAGACCACGCCGAGCACCAGCATCATCATCACGTCGCCCCACACTTCATTCAGCGACAGCCCCATCTGGTTGACGCCGGCGATCGCCTTGGTGCCCCAGGTGGAGGGAATGCTGTACGAGATGGCGCGCACCCAGGCCGGCATCGACTGCAGCGGCCAGATAGTGCCGGATAGGTAGAAGACCGGCGTCGTGATGAACGCCAGCGTCAGGTAGATCATCTCGACGCTGCGCAGGCACTCGGTCACCAGCTTGCCCAGCCCCAGTACCGCCAGCAGGAACGGGAAGGTCAGCAGCAGCAGTTCGGCGATGTTCGCCGTCTGCCGATAGCCCAATACCCACGGCCACAGCACGAACAGCACGATCGACAGGAACAGCCAGATCGGCAGCAGCGCCGTCAGCCCGCCGAGGTGCGCCGCCAGCGGCGCTTTGCCGCCGGGCATGCTCTTCATGGCGATATTGACGCGGATACAGGCGATCAGCAGCGAGTGCTGCAACAGCATCACCAACAGGCCGGGGAAGATGATCGCCGCGAAGCTGATGCCGGGGTTGAACACGTCCAGCGTTTGCCCCAGTATCGGCGTCAGCAGTATCTGCGCCTGCCGTTCGCTGAAACCGCTGCGCAGCAGCAGCCCGTTGTTGTACTCCGTCAGCAGCTGCTGGTAGGCCGCCACCACGTCCTGTTGGATCTGGCCGTTGGCCAGGCGGTTGGTGGCGTCGCCGTAGACCGGCACCACGATGTTCTGCCCGCTGAGGATCTTCTTCTCCAGATCCACCGGCATGATGATCACCGCAAACAGCTTGCGCCAGCTGAGATCGCGCTGTGCCTGTTCCAGGCTGTCGTAGGTTTCAATCGCTATCTTGGAGGTGGCGTCCAGTTGGCGGATCAGCTGGCGGCTGGCGGTGCTGTGGTCCTGATCGACCACCCCCACCGGCAGATCCCACACCGTGCGGTTGGCGTACACCAGGCTCATGATGCACAGCGACAGGATCAGCATCAGCCACACCGGCCGCTCCAGCATGCCGAGCAGCACCTTAACGAAGGTTTGCCAATAGAGCTTCATCCGGCGTTCCCCTCTTTTGCCAGCCGCGCCGGCAGGCGATTGCGCACCAGCAGCGCGGCCACCAGCGGATAGACCGCCAGCAGCGCGCACACGCTGAAGATGGCGCTGGCGTGCACCTGCCGCAGGAACACGTCGAACATCGCGTACAGCGCGTGGGTCAGCGGTTCGATGTTGGAAATGATGCGCGCCGGCAGCGGCATCGACAGCTCAGGCACCGCCATGCCGGAGAAGGTCATCGCGATACTGACCAAAATACCAATCAGGCTGTAGGCGGTGATGGTGCTGCCGGTAAAGGTGTACAGCAGCAGGCCGATGCTCTGCGCCGCCATCACGTAGAACAGGCCGATCATCAGCATAAACAGCGGATTGCCGCTGACGCGGGCGTCAAAGATACCCACCAGCGCCGCGATCTCCACCATCAGCAGGGTGGTGAAACACAGCGTGTACGGTGCCAGCTTGCCGAGCAGCGCCAGGCTGAACGGCTTGGCCTGCAGCAGCGACTTGCTGCGCGCCAGCACGTAGATCATGCAGGTCACCGCGAACAGCTGCAGCAGGTGGATGGTGGCGGCGAACTGCTGGTAATAGATATAGCTGCCGCTGGCGTTGAACAGGCTGCCGTAGGAGAGCGTCACGTCCGCCAACGGCGGCAGCGTTTTACCCATCTCGGTGGCGATGATGCTGCGGGTGCTGGCGTTGATTTCGTTCATCAGGCCGCCAAAGTCCTGGGTGGAGTACAGCCCGGCGCCGTAGAACAACGCATTGTAGTACATCACTACGCTAGGCTGTTTGCCCGACAGCGCGTTGGCCTCAAAGTCCGGCGGGATATACAGCAACGCGTAATCCTGCGCGCTGCGCAGGCGGCTCAGCGACTCCGGCAGCCCGCCGCCATATGCCTCGACGTGGGCATGCGAACCGGCGTCCAGCCGCCGCGTCAGCGATTTGGACAGCGGGCTGTGATCGCTGTCCACCACCGAGACCGGCAGATCGAGCAGCGTGCCTTCGGAGAAGTTGCTGCTGATCAGCGCAAACAGGATCAGTGGAAAGATCCAGCTCAGCCAGTGCACCACCGGGCTGCGAAAGGCGACGCGACACTCTTTGTCGAACGCGTGACTGAAGCAGCGCCAGCCGGCCCTTACTCTTTCCATTGCCATAAGGTGCTCATCCCCGGACGCAGGCCGTCCACCGGCTGTGACGGATACAGGCGCACTTCGAAGGTTTTCAGGTCGAAGTCGCCGGTGGCGCGGGTGGCGCGTTTGGTGGCGTAATCCCCCAGCGGCGCGATGTAGCGCACCTCGGTGTCGATCATTTTGTCCTTCAGCGCCGGCACCCGCAGCGTGACCTTGTCGCCTTTGCGCACGTGGGCCAGGATGTCTTCACGCAGGTTAAACACGAAGTAGGCGTCCGGCACCCGGATCAACGTCACCAGCGGGCTGCCGGCGTTCAGCAATTCGCCCACTTCGGCCGGGATCGGCCCCACTTCGCCGTCCACCGGCGCTTTCACCTGCAGATCGTCGCTCTGCGCCTGGATCTGCAGCAGATTCTCTTCCGCCGCCCGCAGCGCCGCCGCATATTGCTGCCGCTGCTCGACGCGGTCGCCGTTAATGCCTTCATCCAGATTGGCCTTGGCGGCCTGTACCTGCTGGAAGGCGGTGTCGCGCGACCGGCGCGAAGCGTCCAGCTCGGACTTCGAGATATAGCCCTTGCCGGCCACGCTCAGGTTGCGGTTGTAGTCATTTTGCGCATTGCGGTACTGCGCCTCGGCCTGCGCCAGGTTGGCGCGCAGGTTGCGGATGCTCTCTTCACGGGTGCCGTGCAGCGACAGCTCGAGCTGCGCCTTGGCCTCGTCGCGCGTCGCCTGCGCGGAACGCAGCTGCGCCATCAGTTCGGGGCTATCGAGCTGAATGATCAGCTGACCGCTTTTCACGTCGTCGCCGCGTTCGATCAGGCGTTCAACGACCCGGCCTTTCGCCTTGGATGCGACGATCACTTCGGGGGCATCCACTTCACCCTGCAGCAACAGATCCTGATTGTGCGCGCGGAACAGGATCGCCAATGCGATCGCCGCCAACATCAGCAACAGGGTAAACAGCGTCTTTTTTTTCATTATGTCAGCTCCCGGAACGGTAAGCGGCGGGCGGGGATCATCATTTCCATGTCTCAAATTGCTCCAAAAAACACCATTGCTCTCATGAGGATATCACAAGCACATATCTCCTCTTTTATAACTATAAATTGGATTATGCTTTTAACACTAAAAAGCATCTTTTTTCGGCTTTTTGGTATGCAGACTCCTGCAATCGCCCTTTAAGCGATCCACTCTCTGATGGACGATGTCATGACTGAACACACTGCGGTACCGCTGTCGGTACTGGATTTATCGCCAATCCCGCAAGGGGCCAAAGCGCGCGACGCTTTCCACTGTTCGCTGGACTTAGCGCAGCACGCCGAACGCTGGGGCTACCAGCGCTACTGGCTGGCCGAGCACCACAACATGACCGGCATCGGTAGCGCCGCCACCTCAGTGCTGCTGGGCTATCTGGCCGCCGGCACCCAAAGCATTCGCCTCGGCTCCGGCGGTGTGATGCTGCCGAACCATGCGCCGCTGGTGATCGCCGAGCAGTTCGGCACGCTGGAGTCGCTCTACCCAGGGCGCATCGATTTGGGGTTGGGCCGCGCGCCCGGCACCGATCAGCGCACCATGATGGCGCTGCGCCGCCACCTGTCCGGCGATGTGGATACCTTCCCGCGCGACGTGCAGGAACTGCAAAACTATTTCTGCGATGCGCAGCCCGGCCAGCCGGTGCAGGCGGTGCCGGGCCAGGGGCTGCACGTGCCGCTCTGGCTGCTCGGTTCCAGCCTCTACAGCGCGCAGCTGGCGGCGCAGCTCGGCCTGCCGTTCGCCTTCGCCTCGCACTTCGCCCCGGATATGCTGTTCCAGGCGCTGCAGCTGTACCGCGAGAACTTCAAACCGTCCAAACAGCTGGCGCAGCCGCACGCCATGGTATGCGTCAACGTGATCGCCGCCGAGAGCGACAGCGATGCACGCTTCCTGTTCAGCTCGATGCAGCAGCAGTTCATCAATCTGCGCCGCGGTTCGCCCGGTCCGCTGCCGCCGCCGGTGGATAACATCCACGCGCTGTGGACCGCCGGTGAACAATACGGCGTCGAACAGGCGCTGCGGATGTCGATCGTCGGCGATGAAAAAACGGTGCGCCACGGGCTGCAAACGCTGCTGCGTGAAACCGATGCCGACGAGATCATGGTCAACGGCCAGATTTTCGATCACCAGGCACGGCTGCGTTCGTTCGAGATTGTTGCCGGCGTGAAGGGCGACATCGTGAAGGGATAAAAAGCGAAAAGGCGGTGGGGAACCCCACCGCCTCGGCGTTAACGCTGGATCAGGTAGCGGATGGTCGGCCCGTCCTGCTGGATATCCAGCACCTTATAGCCATGGTTGCGCGCATCGAGCGGGATGTTGTTGATCGACTGCGGGCAATCGCTGATCACTTCCAGGATCTCCCCCGGTTTCAGCTGCGGCATCGCCTCCAGCGTCGCCACTGCCGGGTACGGGCAAGGCTCACCCAGCATGTCCAGCCGGTAGTCCGGCACTATCGTCGTCTCTTTCATGACATGCTCCTCAAATTCACCACCTGCGCCTCAGGCCGGGCGCGGAAAAAGCGTTTCTCCCACAACAGCATGGCGGCGAAGGCCAGCGCCAGCAGCAGGTAAGTCACCAGCAGGCCGCCGATCGGGCCGAAGGTATCGAGCAGGTTGATCTTGTCGTAGTCGGTCGCCAGCGCCGGCGCCAGATCGTCCCAGTAATAGGCCAGCAGCGTAGCGCCGATGATGTTGCCCAGCCCCACCCACCAGTAGTGCACCTGCCCTTCCACCGCGCGGTACATCCAGCCGGTTTCGCAACCGCCAGCCAGCACGATGCCGAAGCCGAACAGCAAGCCGCCCAGCACCGCATTCGGGCCGGCCCACATGATCTTCGGCGCCACGCCGAGCTGCACGTAGCTGAAGATGCCGATGGCGCTCACCGCCATGCCGATGATGATGGCTTTCGCCATGTGAGTGCGGCCGGTGATCCACAGATCGCGGAACGCCGAGGTGAAGCAGATCTGCGCGCGTTCGATCAGCAAACCGAAGCCGATACCGAACAGCATGGCGATACCGAGCTTCGGCGCATCGAACAGCGTCCACAGCGACCAGGCCACCGCTAGGCCGAAGACCGCCATGCCCAGCCGGAAGCGGCGGCGCGCCTGCTCAGGCTTCTGCGTCAGCGGCGCGGCGGACTTCACCTTTTGCAATTTGACCGGGATGCGGAACATCGGCAACAGCGTGAATTTGGCGCCGAAGTAGGAGCCGGCGGCGGTCGCCAGCGCGAAGAACCAGGCATGCAGCGAGAACTGCGGGATGCCGGTGAAAAACGCTGCCAGGTTACAGCCCATCGCCAGGCGCGCGCCGAAACCGGCGATGATGCCGCCCAGCAGCGCCTGTACGATGCGAATGCGGTGCTGCGGCTGGCGCAGCTTGATGTTGTTGGCCCACAGCGCGGCGGCGATGCAGCCGGCGAACATGCCGATGATCATGCGCCCGTCGATGCGTTCCAGCGGCGTGCCCTGCAGGCCGATAACCTTGAAATAGCCCCACTGCTCGGGGTGCAGGCCGAACCACTGCAGCACATGGCCGCCCCAGCGGGTGAATTCCCCGGTCACCGCCCAGAAGGTGCCGGTCATGCCGAAGTAGTAGGTAGAAAGGATCCCGGCAGCGATCACCGCCGGCAGCGGCGCCCAAAAGCGCACCAGGTATTGAGATTTGAACTGCTGCCAACTCATGGCATCTCCCGTGCATATCATCCATAAGAAAAAACCTTATGAATGATACGCCATTCAGGGGCGTTTGACGGCAATTTTCAGGCATAAAAAAACCAGCCCGCAGGCTGGTTTTTCAGAGTGCTTCACCGCGAACGGTGAATCAGCGATTACGCGTCGCCGAAACGACGACGTGGTGCTGCCGGTGCGCTGTCATCACGGCGTGGCGCCGGCTTGCCGTCACGGTTGTAGTTACCGCCACGACGCTCGCCGCCGTTACCGCCTTCGCGACGTTCACCGAAGGAACGACGTGGGCCGCCTTCGCGACGTTCGCCGTTGAACGGACGGCCGTTACCGTTGCCACGACGCTCGCCACCGTTGCCACCGTCACGACGCTCGCGACGTTCGAACGGCTGTGCATCACCCAACAGCTGCATGTTCATCGGCTTGTTCAGGATGCGAGTGCGAGTGAAGTGATTCAGGATCTCGCCCGGCATGCCTTTTGGCAGCTCGATGGTGGAGTGGGAAGCAAACAGCTTGATGTTACCGATGTAACGGCTGCTGATGTCGCCTTCGTTAGCGATAGCACCAACGATATGACGGACTTCAACGCCATCGTCACGGCCCACTTCGATGCGGTACAGCTGCATTTCGCCAACGTCACGACGTTCACGACGCGGACGGTCGCCGTCACGGCTATCGCGACGGTCGCCACGATCACCGCGGCGATCGTCACGGTCGTTGAACTCACGGCGCTGGCGCGGTTTGAAGACCGGATCCGGCGGCAGGATCAGCGGACGTTCGCCCTGAGCCATTTTCAGCAGCGCTGCGGCCAGGGTTTCCATATCCAGCTCTTCTTCCGGCTGCAGTTTGGTCAGCAGTGCGCGGTACAGATCCAGATCGCTGCTTTCCAGCTGCTGCTGAACTTTCGCGGCGAACTTGGCCAGACGACGCTCGCCCAGCAGTTCTGCGTTTGGCAGCTCCACTTCAGGGATGGTCAGCTTCATGGTGCGTTCGATGTTGCGCAGCAGGCGGCGTTCGCGGTTTTCCACGAACAGCAGCGCACGGCCGGCGCGACCCGCACGGCCGGTACGGCCGATACGGTGAACGTAAGACTCGGAGTCCATCGGGATGTCATAGTTGACAACCAGGCTGATGCGCTCAACGTCCAGGCCACGGGCCGCAACGTCGGTCGCGATCAGGATATCCAGACGACCGTCTTTCAGGCGCTCCAGGGTCTGCTCACGCAGCGCCTGATTCATGTCGCCGTTCAGCGCGGCGCTGCTATAACCGCTGCGCTCCAGCGCTTCGGCCACTTCCAGGGTCGCGTTCTTGGTACGGACGAAGATGATCGCCGCGTCAAAGTCTTCGGCTTCCAGGAAACGCACCAGCGCTTCGTTTTTACGCATGCCGTAGACCGACCAGTAGCTCTGGCTGATGTCCGGACGGGTAGTCACGCTGGACTGGATGCGCACTTCCTGCGGCTCTTTCATGAAGCGGCGGGTAATGCGACGGATCGCTTCCGGCATGGTGGCGGAGAACAGCGCGGTCTGATGTTCTGCCGGGATCTCAGCCATGATGGTTTCTACGTCTTCGATAAAGCCCATGCGCAGCATTTCGTCGGCTTCATCCAGCACCAGACCGCTCAGGTTAGAGAGGTTCAGGGTGCCGCGCTTCAGGTGGTCCAGCAGACGACCTGGGGTACCCACAACGATTTGCGGGCCCTGGCGCAGAGCGCGCAGCTGTACGTCGTAACGCTGGCCGCCGTACAGGGCTACCACGTTGACGCCGTTCATGTGTTTGGAGAAATCGGTCATCGCTTCGGCAACCTGAACCGCCAGTTCGCGGGTCGGTGCCAGCACCAGGATCTGAGGTGCTTTCAGGTCTGCCTGCAGGTTGTGCAGCAGCGGCAGCGAGAACGCTGCGGTTTTACCACTACCGGTCTGTGCCATGCCCAGCACGTCGCGGCCGTTCAACAGGTGAGGAATACACTCAGCCTGGATCGGAGATGGTTTTTCATAGCCCAGATCGTTCAGGGCGGAAATGATTGGAGCAGACAGCCCCAGATCAGCAAAAGAGGTTTCAAACTCAGTCGTCATGTACACGTGCCTCATTAATAATGGCAGCCAGTCTACATAACTCGTCGAGAAAATTTTCAGTCATTTTCATTGAAAAGTGTGAACCGGCTCAAATTAGATTATAAAACGAACAAAAAAGCCCTCGCCCGTTAAGGCGATAACTTTGGTTAAAAACCAATGTTCATCAGGCTGATAGGTGTTCGTCAGCTATTGCTGGTCCGATTCCGATAGGTCGTCTTGCTCTTGGCCCAAAAGCGCCAATTCCAACAATGCATAGCGGTGCTCAACGAAGTTGTGAACGTTGTTAGACACCGTCAGTTTGAACAGCGCCGAAGCGGTGTCCTTGTCCCCCAGACTCAGGTAGTGTTTACCCAAATAGAAGTCAGTTTCACTGAGATGCTCAGCGAGCGAAGTGTTATCCGTTGCATCTGCCTTGAGGCGTTCCATCAGCGTTTTTTCGCTGATCTTGCCCAGGTAGAATTCGACAATATTCCATCCCCATTGCCCTCTGTCCGATTTGTCATAGCGCTGCTGAAGCGCTACTTCGGCCTTCTTGGGATCGATTTCTCGCTCCACCAGATACAGCCATAACGAACGGAAGGGATCGTTTGGGTCGTCTTGATAAAACGCCTGCAGATCATCCTGCGCCAACGGGAAGCGGCCGCCATAATACAGTGCGATGCCCCGGTTTAAACGCGCGTAATTGTAAGTTGGATCAAGCTCTAGTACAGAATCAAACGCTTCATAGGCAGCATCAAAATTGCCTGCCTGCGTTAAGTAAATGCCCAGGTAGTTGAAAACTTCCGGCATGTCGGGACGTATCGCCAGCGCCTGCGAGAAATCATTGCGCGCTAATGCACGTAACCCGAGGCTATCATACAGCACACCGCGCTCATATAAAAGCTGTGCGCGTTCGTCATCCGTCAGTGCCCGGCTGGCAAGAATTTGTTCCATGCGCGCCAGGATCACTTCCTGCTGCAACGTAGGCTGCAACGGGATTGCCAAAACTTCGTCTTTACGCCAATCATGGTTGCTGCATCCTGCCAGCATGAGTGCTGTCGCAACGTAACACCAGCGCAAGAAAGGCTTCATTTCCCACTCCCGAAGACAAACATTGGATGAACGTCCTGTCCTCCGTTTGCTAAAACGCGGGTATCCTACCCGCGCGATACGAACAGCTCCCAACCCCATGGCGGGGAGCTGTAAAACTATCTATACAGTTATTCTGCTTCAGGCGCAGGTGAACCTGCTTCCGGCGCCATCGCTTCTTTGATGCTCAGACGCACGCGGCCCTGACGGTCAACTTCCAGTACCTTAACCGGCACTTCCTGACCCATCTGCAGATAGTCGGTCACTTTCTCAACGCGCTTGTCGGCGATCTGAGAAATGTGCACCAGACCTTCTTTACCACCGCCGATAGCGACGAATGCGCCGAAATCAACGATACGGGTCACTTTACCCTGGTAGATACGGCCCACTTCGATCTCTGCCGTGATCTCTTCGATACGACGGATAGCGAATTTCGCCTTCTCACCGTCGGTCGCAGCGATTTTAACTGTACCATCATCTTCAATTTCGATGGTAGTGCCAGTCTCTTCGGTCAGTGCGCGGATAACGGAACCGCCCTTCCCGATCACGTCTTTGATTTTATCCGGGTTGATGCGGATAGTATGAATACGCGGTGCGAATTCGGAGATATCGCCGCGTGGGGAGCTGATAGCCTGTTCCATCACGCCCAGGATGTGCAGACGCGCGCCCTTGGCCTGGTTCAGAGCCACCTGCATGATCTCGCGGGTGATGCCTTCGATTTTGATGTCCATCTGCAGCGCGGTGATACCGTCGCGGCTACCGGCCACTTTGAAGTCCATGTCGCCCAGGTGATCTTCGTCACCCAGAATGTCGGACAGAACCACAAAGTTATCGGCTTCTTTCACCAGGCCCATCGCGATACCCGCAACGGCAGCCTTGATTGGCACACCGGCGTCCATCAGCGCCAGAGATGCGCCGCACACGGAAGCCATGGAAGAAGAACCGTTGGATTCGGTGATTTCAGACACCACGCGAACCGTGTACGGGAAATCTTCCGGTTTAGGCATCATAGCCAATACGCCGCGTTTCGCCAGGCGACCGTGACCGATTTCACGACGCTTAGGAGAACCGACCATGCCGGTTTCGCCTACGGAGTACGGAGGGAAGTTGTAGTGGAACAGGAAGCTGTCGGTCTTCTCGCCCATCAGCTCGTCCAGGTTCTGTGCGTCGCGCGCGGTACCCAGGGTCGCGGTAACCAGCGCCTGAGTTTCGCCACGGGTGAACAGCGCGGAACCGTGGGTGCGCGGCAGTACGCCGGTGCGCACGTCCAGGCCACGGATCATGTCTTTTTCACGGCCGTCGATACGCGGCTCGCCACGCAGTACGCGGCTACGCACCACGTTCTTCTCGACGTTGCCCAGGATGTCCTGGATTTCGCCGGCGTCCAGCGTTTCGTCCTGCGCCAGCAGGGTTTCAACCACGCTGTCTTTGATCGCGTCAACCTGAGCGTAACGCTCTTGTTTTTCGGTGATGTGGTAAGCGTCGCCCAGGCGAGCTTCGGCCAGTTCAGCCACGCGCGCGTGCAGCGCTTCGTTGACCGCAGGGGCCTGCCAATCCCACTTCGGCTTGCCGGCTTCGGCAACCAGGGAGTTGATGTTTTCGATAACCACTTGCTGCTGGTCGTGGCCGAACACCACGGCGCCCAGCATCTGATCTTCGCTCAGCACTTCCGCTTCGGATTCAACCATCAGCACCGCGCCTGCAGTACCGGCAACCACCAAATCCAGACGGCTTTCTTTCAGCTCGTCAGTTGTCGGGTTCAGCACATACTGATCGTTGATGTAACCTACGCGCGCTGCGCCGATTGGGCCGTTGAACGGAATACCGGACAGGCTCAGGGCGGCAGAGGCGCCGATCATCGCAACGATGTCCGGGTTCACCTGCGGGTTAACGGAAACCACGGTCGCGATCACCTGAACTTCGTTCAGGAAGCTGTCCGGGAACAGTGGACGGATCGGACGGTCGATCAGACGGGAAGTCAGGGTCTCGCCTTCGCTCGGACGGCCTTCGCGACGGAAGAAGCTGCCCGGGATGCGGCCGGCGGCGTAAGTACGCTCTTGGTAGTTAACGGTCAGCGGGAAGAAGCTCTGGCCCGGCTTGGCTTTTTTCTGGCCAACGACGGTAACGAATACGGCAGTGTCATCCATGCTCACCATAACGGCGGCGGTGGCCTGACGAGCCATCATACCGGTTTCGATGGTGACGGTATGCTGGCCATACTGGAATTTGCGAATGATCGGTGTCAGCAAAATTATATCCTTGATTAGCGGCGCGCAATCGCATTGACGACTCGACACGCCTGTGACTCGATTTGCCTTCTCACTACATCCTCGCGACTAATGACAATCCTTATCTCAGGCAGGAGATAAAGCCTCTCATTAGCCGCGCGAACCTCTGTAACGGAAGAACCTGTTTGGAAACATCAGTAATACATTAACCTGATTTGCTTATGCTTCCTAGAAGAAAGGGGCCAAAATAGGCCCCTTTCCACTGAAACTTGCTAGATTAGCGACGCAGACCCAGACGCTCGATCAGGCTGGTGTAACGTGCTACATCTTTACGCTTCAGGTAGTCCAGCAGCTTACGACGCTGAGAAACCATACGCAGCAGACCACGACGGCTGTGGTGATCTTTTTTGTGCTCGGAGAAGTGGCCTTGCAGATGGTTGATCTGCGCAGTCAGCAGGGCAACCTGAACTTCGGTAGAACCGCTGTCGTTAGTACCACGACCGAAATCAGCTACGATTTGAGCTTTAGCTTCAACACTTAGAGACATTGTAATACTCCAGATTATAGATAATAAAAACAGGCGCCGATCTCTAATTCAGCAACCCAATGCATAAGCTGCGCCATTCTACTCTTAGCGCAGTGCGATCGCAAGGCGACGCAGTGCCCCGCCGTCAGTCGAAATGCTCGACCACCAGGCGGCGCGGCGCCACGCGACCATCCTCGGCGATGTCGCCAACGCCGATGAATTTTCGCTCTTCACCCTCGGTGATACGCACCAGGCCGGAAGCCGGCGCGCCGGCGACTTGCACCGGTTGCCCCTGCTTGACGTAACCCGCAACCACCGGCAGCAAATTCACTTCCGGATAGTTCTCAACCGGGCTGTCCATCGGCATCAGCAGCGGATCGAGCAGCTCGCCGGGCGCGATTTCTTGTTCCTGCGCCTGCGCCAGCAAAGCGTTCAGCTGTTCCAGCGTCACCATGCGCGCAATCGGATAAGTCGCCACCTGCAGGCGGCGCAGATAGATCACGTGCGCGCCGCAGCCCAGCAGCTCGCCGAGATCGTCGGTGATGGTGCGGATGTAGGTGCCTTTCGAGCAGTGGATCTCCAGCTCCAGCTCATCCCCTTCCCAGCGGATAAACTGCAGCTCGTACACCGTGATGCTGCGCGCTTCGCGCGGCACTTCAATCCCCTGGCGCGCATACTCGTAGAGTTTCTTGCCCTGGTATTTCAACGCCGAATACATCGACGGCACCTGCTGGATGTCGCCGCGGAAGGTGTCCAGCGCCGCGTCGAGCTGCGCCTGGGTGAAATTCACCGGGCGCTCCTGCACGATCTGGCCGTCGGCGTCGGAGGTATCGGTACGCTGCCCCAGCTTGGCGATCACCCGATAGCGCTTGTCGGAATCGAGCAGGTATTGCGAAAACTTGGTCGCTTCGCCCAGGCAAATAGGCAGCATGCCGGTCGCCAACGGATCGAGCGCGCCGGTATGGCCCGCTCGGTTGGCGTTGTACAGACGTTTTACTTTTTGCAGCGCATCGTTGGACGACAACCCCTGCGGCTTGTCCAGCAACAGCACGCCGTGGATGTCACGGCCGCGGCGACGAGGGCGACTCATTAATCCTCCTTGTCATCGCCTGAGGCGGAACGGCGCTCGGCGTCGTTCTTCACCACGTTGGTCACCAGGTTGGACATGCGCATGCCTTCCACCAGGGAGTTGTCGTAAGCGAAGGTCAGCTCCGGCACCACGCGCAGGCGCATCGCTTTGCCCAGCAGGGTACGGATATAGCCGGAAGCGTCCTGCAACGCTTTGATGCCGTTGGTGACCAGATCCGGATCGTGGTTCTCGGTCAATACGTTCAGGAAGGTGACGTAAACCTTGGCATACGCCAGGTCGCGGGACACTTCCACGCCGGAAACGGTCGCCATGCCGACGCGCGGATCTTTAACTTCACGCTGCAGAATGATCGCAATCTCTTTCTGCATCTCTTGCGCCACGCGTTGACCGCGGCTGAATTCTTTTGCCATTTTGGATTCTCCAGACAAATCGGGGGGCACAAAGGCCCCCCGTAAACAGATATAAGCAGATGTGCAATCGTTAAGCGATGGTGCGTTGGATCTCAATGATTTCGAACACTTCGATCATGTCGCCGACGCGCACGTCGTTATAGTTCTTAACGCCGATACCACATTCCATGCCGTTACGGACTTCGTTAACGTCATCTTTGAAGCGGCGCAGGGATTCCAGCTCGCCTTCATAGATAACCACGTTGTCGCGCAGTACGCGGATTGGGTTGTGACGCTTGATGGTCCCTTCGGTAACCATACAGCCGGCGATAGCGCCGAACTTAGGCGATTTGAACACGTCGCGCACTTCGGCCAGGCCGATGATCTGCTGCTTGTATTCCGGCGCCAGCATACCGCTCATCGCCTGCTTCACTTCGTCGATCAGGTTATAGATCACGGAGTAGTAACGCAGATCCAGGCTTTCCGCTTCGATCACGCGGCGCGCAGAAGCGTCGGCACGCACGTTGAAGCCCAGGATGATGGCGTTGGAAGCCGCAGCCAGCGTCGCGTCGGTTTCGGTGATCCCACCTACGCCGGAGCCGACAATCTTCACCTTCACTTCGTCGGTAGAGAGTTTCAGCAGCGAGTCGCTGATCGCTTCGCAAGAACCCTGCACATCGGACTTCAGTACGATGTTCAGCTCAGACACTTCGCCGTCGGTCATGTTAGCGAACATGTTTTCCAGCTTGGACTTCTGCTGACGCGCCAGTTTGACTTCGCGGAACTTGCCCTGACGATACAGCGCCACTTCACGCGCTTTCTTCTCGTCGCGCACCACGGTCGCTTCGTCACCCGCTGCAGGCACGCTGGACAGACCCAGGATTTCCACAGGGATAGACGGACCGGCAGAGGTCACTTCACGGCCCAGCTCGTCACGCATCGCACGCACACGGCCGTATTCGAAGCCGCACAGGACGATGTCGCCCTTGTTCAGCGTACCTTCCTGAACCAGTACGGTAGCCACTGGGCCACGACCTTTATCCAGGAAGGACTCGATCACTACGCCGCTCGCCATGCCGCTGCGTACCGCTTTCAGTTCCAGAACTTCGGCCTGCAGCAGGATAGCCTGCAGCAGCTCGTCGATACCGGTACCGGCTTTCGCGGACACGTGAACGAACTGCGCTTCGCCGCCCCACTCTTCCGGCATAACGCCGTACTGAGACAGTTCCTGCTTAACGCGGTCCGGATCGGCTTCCGGCTTGTCGATTTTGTTCACCGCAACCACCAACGGCACCTGCGCCGCTTTCGCGTGCTGGATAGCTTCGATGGTCTGTGGCATCACGCCGTCGTCGGCCGCCACCACCAGAACCACGATGTCAGTCGCCTGAGCACCACGAGCACGCATCGAGGTAAACGCGGCGTGGCCCGGGGTATCCAGGAAGGTGATCATGCCGTTCTCGGTTTCTACGTGGTAGGCACCGATGTGCTGGGTAATGCCGCCGGCTTCGCCCGCCGCCACTTTGGTGGAGCGGATGTAGTCCAGCAGAGAGGTTTTACCGTGGTCAACGTGGCCCATGATGGTCACGACCGGCGCGCGCGGCTCAGCCGCAGCGCCCGTATCACGGTCGCTCATCAGCGCTTCTTCCAGCTCGTTTTCACGACGCAGAATAACTTTGTGGCCCATCTCTTCGGCAACCAGCTGTGCGGTTTCCTGGTCGATAACCTGGTTGATGGTGGCCATCGCGCCCAGCTTCATCATCACTTTGATGACCTGAGAACCTTTTACCGCCATCTTGTTGGCCAGCTCGGCCACGGTGATGGTTTCACCGATCACCACGTCACGGTTAACCACCTGCGCCGGCTTGTTGAAGCCCTGCTGCAGAGCGCTAGGCTTGCGTTTGCCTTTACCGCCACGGGTAACGGCACGCGCTTCTTCGCGATCCGCTTTGGATTCGGACAGCTTGTTGCCTTTCTTCTGCTTGGTCGCTTTGCCGCCGCGGGTGCGGCTACGACGATCGCCTTCAACTTTGGCGTCGTTTTCGTCTTCTGCGGCACGCGCATGCTGAGAGGTGGTCACGTGATAGTCGGCACTTTCAACCGCAGCGCTTGCCGCGTCGGCCTGGGCCCACTTCTCGCCGTTCTCTTCGGCCATGCGACGCGCTTCTTCCGCCACGCGCTTGGCTTCCTCTTCAACCTTGCGGCGCACTTCCTCTTCCGCTTTACGTTTCAGTTCAGCGGCTTCGGCTTCACGGCGTGCTTTTTCCGCCTGAGCTGGCTTGGTCATTTCGTCGGTATGTTGATTGGTCACTTTTTCTTTTTCCGCTGAATTACGCTTAGCAATCTCCGCGGCCTCACGTTTGGCTTGCTCTTCGGCTGCGCGCTTCGCTTCCGCTTCGCGTTTTGCGAGCTCTTCCGCTTCGCGCCGTGCCTGCTCTTCCGCTTCACGCTGTGCCTGCTCTGCCGCTTCAGCCAACTGGGCTTCCTGCGTATCGCGATTTACATAAGTGCGTTTCTTGCGGACCTCAATTTGCACCGATTTACTTTTACCGCCGGTGCTCGGGATATTCAAGGTGCTGCGCGTTTTGCGCTGCAAAGTGAGTTTACCTGGCGCGCTGCCGTGTTCACGGTTCAGGTGCGCCAGCAATGTTTCTTTTTCTTGCTGGGTAACAGAGTCCGACTCGGACTTGTTGATCCCTGCATCAGCAAACTGCTGTACCAGGCGATCAACCGGAGTCTGAATCTCTGCTGCCAGCGATTTTACGGTTACATCTGTCGTCATGCTGTTCCTTCCTGCTACAGTTATTACGCGTTGTCGCCAAACCAACAGATATTGCGTGCAGCCATGATCAGCTCACCGGCTTGCTCATCGCTAAGCCCTTCAATATCAGCCAGATCGTCAACACCCTGCTCGGCAAGATCTTCCAGCGTACAAACCCCACGCGCGGCCAGTTTAAAGGCCATGCTGCGCTCAAGACCCGGCAGGTTGAGCAAATCGTCGGCCGGTTTGTTGTCGCCCAGGCTTTCTTCTTGTGCCAGGGCCAGCGTGGTCAATGCAGCTTTGGCGCGTTCGCGCAATGCTTCAACCGTATCTTCATCCAGACCGTCGATTTCCAACAGCTCTTTGATCGGCACGTAGGCCAGCTCTTCCAGCGTGGAGAAGCCTTCTTCAACCAGTACGGTGGCGAAATCTTCGTCGATATCAAGATACTTGGTGAAGGTATCAATAGCGGCATGAGCCTCGGCCTGGTGCTTGGCCTGCAGGTCGTCCGCCGTCATCACGTTCAGTTCCCAACGATCGTCGCCGCGGTGTTGTTTCAGCAGCTGGGAAGCCAAACGCACGTTTTGGCCGTTACGGCCGATCGCCTGTGCCAGGTTGCTGGCTTCAACGGCGATATCCATGGTGCAGTTATCTTCGTCTACCACGATCGACGCGACGTCGGCCGGCGCCATGGCGTTGATGACGAATTGCGCGGGGTTATCATCCCACAGGATGATGTCGATGCGCTCGCCGCCGAGCTCGCTCGACACGGCCTGAACGCGCGCACCGCGCATACCTACGCAGGCGCCGACCGGGTCGATGCGCTTGTCGTTGGTTTTCACTGCAATTTTCGCGCGAGAGCCTGGATCGCGGGCTGCCGCTTTAATTTCGATCACTTCTTCACCGATTTCCGGCACTTCGATGCGGAACAGTTCTTTCAGCATTTCCGAGCTGGAACGGCTGACGAACAGCTGCGCGCCGCGAGCTTCAGGACGCACGGCGTACAGTACGCCGCGAATGCGATCGCCCGGACGGAAGTTTTCGCGCGGCAGCATGTCTTCACGGCCAATCACCGCTTCGGCGTTGTTGCCCAGATCCAGCGCGATGCTGTCACGGTTCACTTTCTTCACCACGCCGGTGACGATCTCACCTTCGTGTTCACGGAAAGCGTCGACCACCATCGCACGCTCGGCTTCACGTACTTTCTGCACGATAACCTGCTTGGCGGTTTGGGTGGTGATACGGTCAAAGGTCACAGATTCGATCTGATCTTCGACGTAGCCGCCGAGCTCGATGCTCGGATCTTCAAACTGAGCGGCTTCCAGCGTGATTTCACGCGTCGGCTGAGTCACTTCGTCTACGGCGACCCAACGGCGGAAGGTGTCGAAATCGCCGGTTCTACGGTCAATGCTGACGCGCACGTCGATTTCCTGCTCGTATTTTTTCTTGGTTGCGGTGGCTAATGCAGTTTCCAGCGCTTCGAAAATCTTCTCGCGCGGAAGGGATTTTTCATTGGAAACTGCTTCAACAACAGCCAGAATCTCTTTGTTCATCCTAGTTGCCTCTTCCAAACTTTAAAAGTGGGGTACCAGGTTCGCTTTCTGGATGTTGCTCAGCGCGAACACTTCATCTTTCCCTTCCACAGTAACCGTGATCATCTCGCCTTCGACAGACTTGATAATACCCTGCCACTTGCGACGGTTCTGTACCGCCATGCGCAGGACCAGGCTGACTTCTTCACCGAGGTAACGCGTATAGTGTTCTGCGGTGAACATCGGGCGATCAAGGCCAGGAGAGGAGACTTCCAAGTTGTAAGCGACCGTGATTGGATCTTCGACGTCCAATACAGCGCTGACCTGGTGGCTGACATCAGCGCAATCATCAACATTGATGCCGTTATCACTATCAATATAGATGCGGAGCGTCGATTGGCGCGCACGAATGAATTCGATGCCTACAAGCTCAAAGCCCAACGCTTCTACGGGTGCCGAAAGCATCTCTGTTAACTGTTGCTCTAATGTGGACAAGCCCACCCCCAAGACATAAAAAAAGGGCTAAATAGCCCAGTGATTCTGTTGCCAAATAACAAAAAACCCCGAAAAATCGGGGCTTTATGCAACTGGACCCTGTTTGCCGCTAGGCGGCCTCGGTACAACTTTCGAGCAAGTGTCATTTTCAAATGTTGATCGAGAAAAGCGGATTTCAATCGAAAAGTGTATTTGAAAATAAACACTTAAAGGAAAGTGGTTGCGGGGGCCGGATTTGAACCGACGACCTTCGGGTTATGAGCCCGACGAGCTACCAGGCTGCTCCACCCCGCGTCCGAAAACGTGGCAAATACTACGCCGATAATCGCAAAATTGCAAGTTATCTCTGGGATTTGGTACCGAGGATGGGACTCGAACCCACAAGCCCGTTAGGGCACTACCACCTCAAGGTAGCGTGTCTACCAATTCCACCACCTCGGTACTGATTCTTACTGCTAACGGCCGTTGTTCCTTCGAGTTCACAACCACCGTTTACAAACTTTTTGCGGCTTACTGCGGGATGTCGCTGCTCGGCTTAGCTGGTGCTGCCGGCGCGGTCGTCTGCTCAGTTTTCACTGGCTGACCCAGGTTTTCCCACTCGCTGCCTTTCTTGCTTTGGTTGCTGCTGAGGTTGCCCAGAATCAGGCTGATGACGAAGAACAGCGTCGCCAGCACAGCAGTCATGCGGGTCATAAAGTTACCGGAACCACTCGAACCGAACAATGTGCCTGATGCACCTGCTCCGAAAGAGGCTCCCATATCAGCGCCTTTACCTTGCTGTAGCATAATCAGAGCAACCAGCCCGATTGAGATCAGCAGGAAAATTACCAGAAGAGCTTCGTACATAGTAGTACCCGTATCCTTGCGGCCTCACCGCATGCCAAATGCTTCACACTCATCAAGCAGGCGTTTTTACAAACTGCCTACTGAAGCGGGTGTGAATACTAACCAAAGCCGCCAACCCACGCAAGGGCAATTTGCTGCCGCCGGCGCGTTTGCGGAAAAAAACGCCAACAATCATCTATTCGGGCTCAGCGATGCCAAGCCCGATGGCTAACTGTCTGTTTTAACCTGCGGATTTCACCGCATCGGCGATGCGATGCGCCAGCGCGGTCACCTGCTGCTCGTCCTCGCCTTCCACCATCACGCGGATCAGCGGCTCGGTGCCCGATTTACGCAGCAGCACCCGGCCACGGCCGGCCAGCTCGGTTTCCACCTGCTCGGTGACCTTACGCACCGCTTCAGACTCCAGCGGATTATGCTCGCCGGCGAAGCGGACGTTGACCAGGATCTGCGGCAGCAGCTTCATGCCGCTGCACAGGTCATGCAGGCTCATGTGGTTGCGCACCATGGCAGTCAGCACCTGCAGCCCGGCCACGATGCCGTCGCCGGTGGTGGTTTTGTCCAGCAGGATCACATGGCCGGAGTTTTCCGCACCGATGCGCCAGCCCAGTTCCTGCAGTTTCTCCAGCACGTAACGGTCGCCCACTTTGGCGCGAGCGAACGGAATACCCAGCTGTTTCAGCGCCAGCTCCAGCCCCATATTACTCATCAGGGTCCCGACCGCGCCGCCGCGCAGCTGCCCCTGACGCAGGCCTTCGCGGGCGATGATGTACAGGATCTGATCGCCATCCACCTTGTTGCCGAGGTGATCCACCATCATCACGCGGTCGCCGTCGCCGTCAAACGCCAGGCCAACGTGCGCTTTTTCCTGCAGCACGCGCTCTTGCAGCTGACGCACGTCGGTAGCACCGCATTTTTCGTTGATATTCATACCGTCCGGCTCAACACCGATAGCGATCACCGTGGCGCCCAGCTCGCGCAGCACGCTCGGCGCAATGTGGTAAGTCGCCCCGTTGGCGCAGTCGACCACGATTTTCAGCCCCTTCAGGCTCAGCTCGCTCGGGAAGGTACCTTTGCAGAATTCGATGTAACGGCCAGCGGCGTCGATGATACGGCTGGCTTTACCCAGCTCGGCGGACTCCACGCAGGTCAGCGGTTTTTCCATCTCGGCTTCAATTGCCTCTTCGACGTTGTCCGGCAGTTTGGCGCCGTCGATTGAGAAGAACTTGATACCGTTGTCATAGAACGGGTTATGCGAAGCGGAAATGACAATGCCCGCTTCGGCACGGAAGGTACGCGTCAGGTAGGCCACCGCCGGCGTGGGCATCGGCCCGGTGAAGGAGGCGGACAATCCAGCGGCCGCCAGACCGGCTTCCAGAGCGGACTCCAGCATATAGCCGGAGATGCGCGTATCCTTACCGATGATGATCTTGCGGGAACCGTGACGCGCCAGCACTTTACCGGCCGCCCAGCCCAGCTTCAGCACGAAGTCCGGCGTGATGGGGCTGTCCCCGACCTTGCCACGGATGCCGTCGGTGCCAAAATATTTGCGCTCGCTCATGTCTCTACTGTCCCTTAGCTGAAAGTGTTGCCTCGACGACACGCATCGCCTCGACGGTTTCTTTAACGTCATGCACTCTGACAATCTGCGCACCCTGCATCGCCGCGATCACCGCGCAGGCCACGCTGCCGATAACCCGTTGATCCGGCGGCACGTTCAGCAGTTGCCCAATCATCGATTTACGCGACATGCCGACCAATAGCGGCAAACCGAAACGATGAAACTCCGACAACCGTGCCAGAAGCTGATAGTTGTGCGCCAAATTTTTACCGAAACCGAAGCCTGGGTCGAGCAGCAATTTCTGATTTGTTATCCCCGCCTCGTTACAGCGCTGAATATGATGCTCGAAAAACGCCTGAACATCGGTAATCAGGTCATCGTAATGCGGCGCCTGCTGCATGGTGCGCGGCTGCCCTTGCATATGCATCAGACAGACCGGCAGACCGCTTTCCGCCGCCGCCGCCAGGGCACCCGGCTCCTGCAGCGAACGAATGTCGTTAATCAGATGTGCGCCTGCATGCGCCGATTCGCGGATCACGCCCGCTTTCGAGGTATCGACCGAGATAAAGACTTCGAAGCGCTGCGCCAGCGCTTCCACCACCGGCACGACCCGTTCCAATTCTTCCTCTTCACTCACCTCAGCTGCCCCCGGCCTTGTCGATTCGCCGCCGATATCGATCATCGTGGCACCGGCCGAAATCAGCGCATGCGCGTGGAGCAGCGCCTGGTTCAGGGTGTTGTGACGGCCGCCGTCGGAAAACGAATCTGGCGTCACATTGAGGATACCCATCACCTGCGGATAGGAGAGGTTGAGCGTCATGTCGCGCACGGTTAACTGCATGGTTGGTCCACCTTACTGTTGCCTGGTTCACTGCCCGCCGGGCAAAAAAAAACCCCGGCGTACCGGGGTTTGATGTTATTACACAGCCGCTGTTACTTGTCGAGCTGTTCGGACATGGTGTTGCCCGGCGTTGGGGTGCGCGGCTCATCTACCGGCGTCGGGGCTTTCGGAGTGCCACCGTTGTCGGAGCTGTTGCCTTTGTTCGCATCGTCCCAGCCCGCCGGCGGACGCACGTCTTTGCGGTTCATCAGATCGTCGATCTGCGGCGCATCGATAGTTTCATACTTCATCAGCGCATCCTTCATCGAATGCAGGATGTCCATATTTTCCATCAACAGCGAACGAGCACGCGTGTAGTTACGTTCGATCAGCGACTTCACTTCCTGGTCGATGATACGCGCGGTTTCATCCGACATGTGCTTCGCCTTGGCCACGGAACGGCCCAGGAACACTTCACCCTCTTCTTCCGCATACAGCAGCGGCCCCAGCTTCTCGGAGAAGCCCCATTGGGTCACCATGTTGCGGGCAATGGAGGTCGCCACTTTAATGTCGTTCGACGCACCGGTAGAGACTTTTTCCGGCCCGTAGATGATCTCTTCCGCCAGACGACCGCCGTACAGGGTGGAGATTTGGCTCTCCAGCTTCTGACGGCTGGCGCTGATCGCATCCCCTTCCGGCAGGAAGAAGGTCACACCGAGCGCCCGACCACGAGGAATGATGGTGACCTTGTGTACCGGATCGTGTTCAGGAACCAGGCGGCCAATGATGGCGTGGCCCGCTTCGTGATACGCGGTCGACTCTTTCTGCGCTTCGGTCATCACCATGGAGCGACGTTCCGCACCCATCATGATCTTGTCTTTGGCTTTTTCGAACTCCACCATCGACACCACGCGCTTGTTGCCGCGGGCGGCGAACAGCGCCGCTTCGTTGACCAGGTTGGCCAGGTCGGCACCGGAGAAGCCCGGCGTACCGCGCGCAATGACGGAGGCGTCGATGTCGGCAGCCAACGGCACGCGGCGCATATGCACCTTCAGGATCTGCTCACGGCCACGCACATCCGGCAGCCCGACCACGACCTGACGGTCGAAACGGCCCGGGCGCAGCAGCGCAGGGTCAAGCACGTCTGGACGGTTGGTCGCCGCGATGACGATGATGCCCTCGTTGCCTTCGAAACCGTCCATCTCAACCAGCATCTGGTTCAGGGTCTGCTCACGCTCATCGTGACCGCCACCCAGGCCGGCGCCACGCTGGCGACCGACGGCGTCGATTTCATCGATGAAGATGATGCACGGCGCGGCTTTCTTCGCTTGTTCGAACATGTCGCGCACGCGGGATGCACCCACGCCGACGAACATTTCGACGAAGTCGGAACCGGAAATGGTGAAGAACGGTACCTTCGCTTCGCCGGCGATCGCTTTCGCCAACAGCGTTTTACCGGTCCCCGGCGGGCCAACCATCAGCACGCCTTTCGGGATCTTGCCGCCCAGCTTCTGGAAACGGCTCGGTTCGCGCAGGTATTCCACCAGTTCGCTCACCTCTTCTTTCGCTTCGTCACAACCGGCGACATCGGCGAAAGTGGTCTTGATCTGGTCTTCCGTCAGCATGCGGGCCTTGCTCTTGCCGAAGGACATCGCGCCCTTGCCGCCGCCGCCCTGCATTTGCCGCATAAAGAAGATCCAGACCCCGATCAGCAACAGCATCGGGAACCAAGAGATAAAGATAGAAGCCAGCAGGCTCGGCTCTTCAGGCGGCTCGCCGACAACTTTCACATTCTTCGTTAACAACGTATCCAGCAACTTAGGATCGTTGACAGGGATGTAGGTCGTGTATTTGTTACTGTCTTTCTTGGTAACGTTAATTTCACGTCCGTTGATTCGCGCTTCGCGAACCTGGTCCTGGGTCAGTTCGGACATGAAGGTAGAGTAATCCACCCTACGGCCATTCGACTCGCTGGGCCCAAAGCTCTGGAATACAGACATCAACACTACCGCGATGACTAACCAGAGAATTAGGTTTTTCGCCATGTCACTCAAGGGATTAACCTCATCTTACAACTGTGTTAACAAACAGCGTTAGGGTACTACAGTTTGCGCCCTGTCGCTACAATGTACACTTCGCGCGAACGGGCGCGGGAAGCGTCTGGCTTACGAATCTTAACCTTCGTAAACAGGGAGCGAATTTCCCGTAGGTACTCGTCAAAGCCATCTCCCTGGAACACCTTCACCAGGAAACTTCCGCCTGGTGCGAGGACATCACGACACATATCCAGCGCCAACTCCACCAGATACATCGACCTTGGAATATCGACCGCCGGGGTGCCACTCATATTCGGGGCCATATCGGACATGACCACCTGAACCTTACTCTCGCCTACTCGTTCCAACAGCGCCTTCAGCACCAGTTCATCACGAAAATCGCCCTGAAGGAAATCGACGCCAACGATAGGATCCATTGGCAAAATATCACAGGCGATGATGCGCCCGGTACCGCCGATTTGGGTGACCACATACTGCGACCAGCCGCCCGGTGCGGCGCCCAGATCAACCACGGTCATTCCCGGTTTGAACAGTTTGTCGCTCTGCTGTATTTCATCAAGTTTAAACCAGGCACGGGAACGCAGTCCCTTTTTCTGCGCCTGCTGCACATATTTATCGCTAAAGTGTTCTTGTAACCAGCGACTGGAGCTAGCCGAACGCTTTTTATTAGCCATCTCGTTTTCCAACTATCATAAAAAGAGTCTTATGTCAGGGTCGCTGCTCACGTAGACTCACACCGGTGAAGACCGATTTGGTGATATACATGAGATGGCGGTAGAATGTACCGTTTTCAATCCCAACTTAAGCAAAAAAGACAATGAATCTGAATAATAAACAAAAACAGCACCTGAAAGGCCTGGCGCATCCGTTAAAACCGGTGGTAATGCTGGGCAATAACGGTCTTACCGAAGGGGTGCTGGCTGAAATTGAACAGGCTCTGGAGCATCATGAGCTGATCAAGGTAAAAATCGCCGCTGAAGATCGCGAAACCAAAACCCTGATCGCCGACGCTATCGTGCGTGAAACGGGCGCCTGCAATGTGCAAGTTATCGGCAGTACGCTTATTCTTTACCGCCCGTCGAAAGAGCGCAAGATCAGTCTACCGCGTTAATAACCATCAGGTTAACGAAAAGGTGCCATGCGCCTGACGAAGATAAAAGGCCGCTTGCGGCCTTTTTCCTATCTTTACAAAACGTTGGCGCATTAATGACCAACGGCCTCGATCAGAGATACTCGACCTTCAGGATCTCGTATTCCACGTCGCCGCCGGGGGTTTTGATCACCACCACGTCGTCTTGCTCTTTGCCGATCAGGCCGCGCGCCATCGGCGAGTTTACCGAAATCAGATTTTTCTTGAAATCGGCCTCATCGTCGCCAACGATGCGGTAAGTCACTTCTTCTTCACTGTCCAGATTCATCACCGATACGGTGGCGCCGAAGATCACCCGGCCGGTGTTCGGCATCTTGGTGATATCGATCACCTGAGCATTGGACAGCTTGGCTTCGATTTCCTGAATGCGGCCTTCGCAGAAACCCTGCTGTTCACGGGCGGCATGGTACTCGGCATTCTCTTTCAAATCGCCGTGCTCACGGGCGTCAGCGATATCCGCAATGATTTTCGGGCGGCGCACGCTTTTCAGATATTCGAGCTCTTCGCGCAGTTTTTCAGCGCCAAACAAGGTCATCGGAATTTGGTTCATCGTATAAATACCTCTAAATCTTTCCTGTTCAAATAACCGTCATCCTGACGTATTCGTATGAAAACACGGTTGGCATACCGCCACCCGCCTCCAGGCGACAAACAAAAGAAACCTGACTCGGAACGAGGCCCAAGCCAAGATTGGTTTTGCATTTTGATACGCATTTTAGCCTAGAGTTCCTTGAGGGTCATCGTTTACTTTTTCCCTGATTGCACCGTAGTATGACGGCACGTTATCCAGCTGTTATCCCGAGATTATGCGTTTTTCACGAATTGTCAGTGCATTGGCTTGCGCATTTGTTCTGAATGCGAATGCGGCCCCGGTTGAAGAGTACACACAATATCTGCCTGATGGGGCCAACCTTGCCCTGGTCGTTCAGAAAATCGGTGCCGGCGCGCCGACGATCGATTATCACTCTCAGCAGATGGCGCTGCCGGCCAGTACCCAAAAAGTGCTGACCGCGCTGGCGGCCTTGCTGCAACTCGGGCCCGATTACCGTTTCACCACCACGCTGGAGAACCAGGGCGATATCCGCGATGGCGTGCTGCACGGCAACCTGATCGCCCGCTTCAGCGGCGATCCGACCTTCAAGCGCCAGAGCCTGCGCAATATGGTGGCCGTCCTGAAGAAACAGGGCGTGCGCCAAATCAGCGGCGACGTGCTGGTCGATACCTCGGTCTTCGCCAGCCATGACAAGGCGCCCGGCTGGCCGTGGAACGATCTGACGCAGTGCTTCAGCGCGCCGCCGGCCGCCGCCATCGTCGATCGCAACTGTTTCTCGGTCTCGCTGTACAGCGCGCCGAATCCGGGCGACATGGCGTTTATCCGCGTCGCCTCCTATTATCCAGTCAATATGTTTAGCCAGGTGCGCACCCTGGCGCGCGGCTCAGCAGACGCGCAATACTGCGAGCTGGACGTGGTGCCGGGCGAACTGAACCGCTTTACCCTGACCGGCTGCCTGACGCAACGCAGCGAACCGCTGCCGCTGGCCTTCGCCATCCAGGACGGCGCCAGCTATGCGGGCGCAATCCTGAAAGACGAACTGACCCAGGCCGGTATCCAGATCGACGGGCACTTGAAACGCCAGACGCGTCCCGGCATCACCGGCACGGTGATCGCGCAAACTCAGTCGGCGCCGCTGCACGATCTGTTGAAGATCATGCTGAAGAAATCGGACAACATGATCGCCGATACCGTCTTCCGCACCATCGGCCACGAGCGCTTCGGCGTACCGGGCACCTGGCGAGCGGGCTCCGATGCAGTGCGGCAGGTGCTGCGCCAGAAGGCCGGCATCGATCTGGGCAATACCATTATCGCCGACGGTTCCGGCCTGTCGCGCCACAATCTGCTGGCGCCGGCGACTATGATGCAGGCGCTGCAGTACATCGCTCAGCACGACAACGAGCTGAACTTCATCTCGATGCTGCCGCTGTCCGGCTATGATGGCACCCTGCGCTACCGCGGCGGCCTGCACGAAGCCGGCGTCGACGGCAAGGTGTCGGCCAAGACCGGTGCACTGCAGGGCGTCTACAACCTGGCGGGCTTCATCACGACCGCCAGCGGCCAGCGCATGGCCTTCGTGCAGTATCTCTCCGGCTACGCCGTGCCGCCAGAAGATCAGAAACAGCGCCGCGCGCCGCTGGTGCGCTTCGAAAGCCGCCTGTATCGGGACATTTACCAAAACAACTGAGGATCGTCATGAAGCTGCTGGTCGTTGAGGATGATGAACTGTTGCAACAGGGGCTGGCACTGGCGCTGACCGGCGAAGGTTACGTCTGCGACTGCGCCGCCACGGCGGCGGAGGCCAACAGCCTACTCATCACCAGCCAATACAGCATGGTGATCCTGGATCTCGGTCTGCCGGACATGGACGGCGCCGCACTGCTGCGGCAGTGGCGCCGCCAGCAGATCGATCTGCCGGTGCTGATCCTGACCGCCCGTGATGCCCTGGAAGATCGCGTCGACGGGCTGGATGCCGGCGCCGACGACTACCTGGTCAAACCCTTCGCGCTGGTTGAGCTGCAGGCGCGCGTGCGCGCCCTTCTGCGGCGCTACCAGGGCCACAGCGACAATCTGATGCAGGTGGATGACCTGCAGTTGAACCTCTCCAGCCAGCAGGTCTACCTGCAGCAACAGCCGGTGGAGGTTACGCCGAAAGAGTTTGCCATTCTGGCGCGCCTGATTATGCGTGCCGGGCAGACGGTCAATCGTGAACTCCTGCAGCAGGATCTCTACACCTGGCAGGACGACCTGGGTTCCAACACGCTGGAAGTGCACATCCACAACCTGCGCCGCAAACTGGGCAAGGATCGCATCCGCACCGTGCGCGGCATCGGCTATCGCCTGGAACCCTCGTCATGATCAGCATGCGCCGCCGCCTGCTGCTGATGCTGGCGCTGATCCTGCTGGTCACGCAACTCATCAGCGCCTTCTGGCTGTGGCACGAAAGCCAGGAGCAGATCAGTTTCCTGGTGGATGAAACCCTGTCCGCCAAAGTGCGTACCGAGCGCGTCGATACCGAGATCGCCGAGGCCATCGCGTCGCTGCTGGCGCCTTCGCTGATCATGATGGTCGTCACGCTGCTGGCGTCGTTTTGGGCCATCAGCTGGATCATCCGCCCGCTAAACCAATTGCAGCAGCGGCTGGAAAAGCGCTCTGCCGATAACCTGACGCCGCTGCCAATCACCAGCGACAGCCAGGAAATGGTAGCGGTCACCAATGCACTCAATCAGCTGTTCTCACGGCTGGATAACACCATTCAACAGGAACGCCTGTTCACTGCCGACGCCGCCCACGAGCTGCGCACGCCGCTGGCCGGCATCCGCCTGCACCTGGAACTGATGGAAAAGCAGGGCGTCCAGGGCAGCCAGGCGCTGATCGCCCGCATCGATCAACTGATGCACACCGTCGAGCAGTTGCTGATGCTGTCGCGCGCCGGGCAAGACTTCGCCAGCGGCCATTATCAGCATTTCGATTGGGTGGCCGATGTGATCCAACCGCTGCGCGAAGAACTCGACGAAATGACCGCCCAACGCGGACAGACGCTGGATTGGCAATTGCCGGCCGTCGCCGCGGTGAACGGCGATCCGGTGCTGCTGCGGTTGCTGCTGCGCAACCTGGTCGAAAATGCCCACCGTTACGGCCCGGAAGGCGGCGCGATGCAGGTGCGATTAACGCCGCAAGACAGCGGCTATCTGCTGCAGGTCATCGACGATGGCCCGGGTATCAAGGAAGAGATGGTTGGGGAGCTGACGCAGGCGTTTCGCCGCATGGATCAACGCTACGGCGGCAGCGGACTGGGCCTGAATATCGTGATCCGCATCGCGCAACTGCACCAGGGGCGATTGACGCTGGAAAACCGCCGCGATGCGCGCGGCCTGAACGCCCAGTGCTGGTTGCCGGAAAAGGCGCTCAAATAACAAGGGCCCAGTGTTGCTGAGCCCTTTATCACCGAATTACTTCTGGTAAATGATTTCGACGCCTTCGTCGTCGTCTTCGTCCCAGTCGTCATCCCAGTCATCTTCCGCTTCGGCTTCCACCTCCGCGATTTGCTCGCGGTGGTAGTCATCCCACATGAATTCGACTTTTTCCGGCGCGCTTTCTTCAATCGCCATCGCTTTCGGCTGAGTGTTGATGAAGTTCATCACGTCCCAGCACAGCGCGTTGACGCCTTCGCGGTTGGCGGCGGAGATCATGTAGTACTTCCCTTCCCAACCCATGCCTTCCACAATCGCTTTGGCGCGTTCGGCGGCTTCTTCCTCACCAATCACATCAATTTTGTTGAACACCAGCCACCGTGGCTTCTGCGCCAGATTTTCGCTGTATTGGTTCAACTCGTTGATGATCACTTTGGCGTTTTCCACCGGATCGGTTTCGTCGATCGGCGCGATGTCCACCAAGTGCAGCAGCACGCGGCAACGCTCCAGGTGTTTCAGGAAGCGAATACCCAGGCCCGCCCCTTCGGAGGCCCCCTCGATCAACCCCGGAATGTCGGCAACCACAAAGCTCTGCTCGTGGTCCATGCGCACCACGCCCAGGCTCGGTACCAGCGTGGTAAACGGATAATCGGCCACCTTAGGTTTGGCAGCAGACACCGCGCGGATGAAGGTCGATTTACCGGCGTTCGGCAGCCCCAGCATGCCCACATCGGCCAGCAGCAACAGCTCCAGCAACAGGTCACGCGCTTCGCCCGCGGTACCCAGCGTCTTCTGACGCGGCGCGCGGTTGACCGAAGATTTGAAACGGGTGTTGCCCAGACCGTGCCAGCCGCCTTTGGCGACCATCAGCTTCTGCTCGTGACGCGTCATGTCGCCGAGGATCTCGCCGGTGCCCTGATCCTTCACGCGCGTGCCGACCGGCACCTTGATGATGACGTCTTTACCGCGTTTGCCGGTACAGTCGCGGCTCTGGCCATTCTGGCCGCGCTCGGCGCGGAAAGACTTCTCAAAGCGGTAGTCGATCAGGGTGTTGAGGTTCTCATCCGCCAGCAGGTAAACGTCGCCGCCGTCACCGCCGTCACCGCCGTCAGGCCCACCGTTCGGGATATATTTTTCGCGGCGGAAGCTGACGCACCCGTTGCCGCCGTCGCCTGCAACGACCAGAATCGCTGCTTCATCTACAAACTTCATTTACCGTCTCCGTAAATCATTCACCGGGCTGCTTCAAAGGAGCAACCAGGGGGGGTTCTGCCCGTCGCGGCCACCACCGGTGACCAATTGCGGAAAACATGGCGCCCGCCACAACCACAAACGCACCCACATAGCCGACGATGTTCAGCGTCGGCGCAGCGAATGCCTGGGGCCAGGCCAGCGCCAATAAATCTGAAAACAGCAGGGTAAACAGCGGGGTCAGCGTCACCAACGCGCTCACCTGCGCCGCCTGCCAGCGTGCCATCGCCTCTGCCAACGCGCCGTAGCCGATCAGCGTGTTGGCGCCACAAAATAGCAGACACGCCAATTGCCAGCCGCTCAGCTGGAAAATCACCTCGGGTTTGGCCAGAGGGAACAACGCTATCGCACATAAAGTGTACAACATAACCAGGATCTGCGGCGAAGCCAGTCGGCGCAGCAACACCTTCTGCGCCACGCCGTAGCTCACCCAAACCATCGCCGCGCACACGCCCAGCATAACGCCCAGCGTGTAGTCCGTCAGCCGGGTGAAGATCTCTATCAAACTGACGTTGAAAAACAGCATCAGTCCGCAAATCAGCATCAGGGCGCCAATAACCTGGGTGATGCGCATACGTTCTTTTAAAATCAGCACGCTGGCGAACATCATGCCCACCGGCGACAGCTGGCCAATCACCTGCGACGCCGTCGGGCTCAGGTATTGCAGCGAGGAGCTGAAGAACACAAAGTTGCCTAGCAGCCCCGCCGTCGCGATCGCCAACAGCAGCAGCCAACGCGGCTGGCGGAACATCGTCAGCCGCGGCAGCTTGCCGCGTACCGCGAGGATCACGCCCAAACCGATGGCGGCCATGGTAAAGCGATACCAGACAACGGTAAACGGCTCCATCACGACCAACACTTCTTTCATCGCGATCGGCAACGCGCCCCAGCAAACCGCCGTGGTTAACGCCAGAGAAATGCCAACGCCGACCTGCTGCTTCGTATCCATATCACCTTCGTCAACGCTGACGGGCCTGCCCTCAGGCAACCCATAAATGTAAAAAGCCCCGCAACGAATTGCGGGGCTTACATCTATTTCGTAAGGCTCGAAAAATTATTCAGCTTCGATGCTGATGAATTTACGATTGCTCGGGCCTTTAACTTCGAATTTGACTTTACCGTCTTTCAAAGCAAACAGAGTGTGGTCTTTGCCGCAACCCACGTTGGTACCAGCGTGGAATTTGGTGCCGCGCTGACGAACGATGATGCTGCCTGCCAGTACTGCTTCGCCGCCAAAGCGTTTTACGCCCAGACGTTTAGCTTCTGAATCGCGACCGTTACGAGTCGAGCCGCCAGCCTTTTTGTGTGCCATTAATCCGCTCTCCTAACTTAAGCGCTGATGCCGGTGATTTTAACGTCAGTGAACCACTGACGGTGGCCCTGCTGCTTACGGTGGTGTTTACGACGACGAAACTTAACAATTTTAATTTTCTCGCCACGACCGTGAGCAACAACTTCAGCTTTGATCTTGCCGCCATCGACGAAAGGAACGCCGATTTTGATATCTTCGCCATTAGCGATCATCAGAATCTGGTCAAACTCAACCGCTTCACCAGTTGCGATGTCCAGCTTTTCCAAGCGAACGGTCTGACCTTCGCTTACTCGGTGTTGTTTACCACCACTTTGGAAAACCGCGTACATATAAAACTCCGCTTTCCGCGTGCCCGACTGTGTTAGTTCAGAGCGCGCTATAAATATTCACAATAGGGCGCGAATTCTACGCAAAAAAGCAGCGTATGACAAGAGCAGAATAAGACCAGAACAAGAAAAAAGAAGAAAAAAAGCGCAGTTTCTTTCGTGGCGTTTATCTGAACCGTTTTTCAAGTACAATCATAGGGACAGTTACCGCCATGTACCGATGTGAGCAGCGATCTCAACGCGGTGAAGAGAAACACAGCTGAAAAAAACACAATGAACCTAGAGCAAATTACCGAGTTAACCGCGCAAGATATGGCGGCCGTGAACGCAACAATTCTCGAACAGCTGAATTCCGATGTCACGCTCATCAATCAGCTTGGCTATTACATTATCAGCGGTGGCGGTAAGCGCATCCGGCCGATGATCGCCGTCCTGGCGGCGCGGGCGTTGGGCTATGAAGGCAACAAGCACGTCACCGTCGCCGCCCTGATCGAATTCATTCATACCGCCACGCTGCTGCATGACGACGTCGTCGACGAATCGGACATGCGCCGCGGCAAAGCCACCGCCAACGCGGCGTTCGGCAACGCCGCCAGCGTGCTGGTCGGCGACTTTATCTATACCCGCGCCTTCCAGATGATGACCAGCCTAGAATCCCTGCGCGTGCTGGCGCTGATGTCGGAGGCGGTCAACGTCATCGCCGAAGGCGAAGTGCTGCAGTTGATGAATGTGCACGATCCCGACATCAGCGAAGAAAGCTATATGCGGGTGATCTACAGCAAAACCGCCCGTCTGTTTGAGGCGGCGGCGCAATCGTCGGCGATCCTGTCCGGCGCCAGCGCCGAACAAGAGAAGGCGCTGCAAGATTATGGCCGCTACCTCGGCACCGCTTTCCAGCTGATCGACGATCTGCTCGACTACAGCGCCGACGGCAGCACCCTGGGCAAAAACACCGGCGACGATCTGAACGAAGGGAAGCCGACCCTGCCGCTGCTGCACGCGATGCACAACGGCGACGACGCCCAGCGTGACATGATCCGTGGCGCAATTGAGCAAGGCAACGGCCGTCATTTGTTGGAGCCGGTACTGCAGGCGATGCAGCAATGCGGTTCGCTGGAATACACCCGCCAACGCGCCGAGGAAGAGGCCGACAAGGCGATCGCCGCGCTGCAGGTGTTGCCGGCATCGGAGCACCGCACGGCGCTGGAAGGCCTGGCCCATTTAGCGGTGCAACGCGATTTTTAAGAAATCGTGATTTCGCAATACACTCATCAGGCCCGCGTACGCGGGCCTGCTTAGGTATTGCTCTCTTCGTCGATACGCGCCAGCAGGCCGCCAATCCCTTCCCGCATCAGGAAAGCCACCATTTTCTCGCGCTCGCTCTCCGTCAAATGGTAGTAATACTCGATCCAGACCGCCAACGGATCCTGGCGTTCTACGTCATAGGCCGCCCCGTCTTCCTTCAGCACCAGCAGGTTACGCACACCTGAAGGCAGGCTATCGATATGGTATTCCAACGCTTTTCCCTGCACGCCTTTACGCCTGCGGCTGATCCAGCCTTCGCGCCGGGCCATCAAATTGATTCCCTGTGGTGAGGAGGGTAATCCTGCGATGCCTGTCAGTTCCTTGGCGGCAAACCACTCGTTTTTCATGGCCATCATCTCTGGGCAATAGTGGGCAACGTCATTTTTGGAAATTACCTGGGTATTTTTTAGGAAATTTAATGGTATTCTGGTTTCCGAATAAACGTTTCACGTTGTTCAAACGCTTAACTTTGACTCGTTAGTTATACCACTAACGCAACTTTGGCTAATCAGAAAAGGAATGTAAACATGAATTCAAGGAACCCAGATTGGCACCCGGCAGATATCATCGCGGCGCTACGCAAGCAGGGCACCACGCTGGCGGCGGTATCGCGCAAGGCCGGATTGAGCTCATCGACGCTGGCCAATGCGCTGTCGCGCCCGTGGCCGAAGGGGGAATGGCTGATCGCCGAAGCGATAGGCATTCACCCATCGGAGATCTGGCCAAGCCGTTATTACGATCCGCACAGCGATTGCCTGCTGGATCGCAAAGCACGCATCAAGTCGTGAACGCGGAACAAAAAAAACCGCCGGAACAGCGTCCGGCGGCGTTTATCGGCTGACTCTCGGTATCGATCAGTTATTGATGAACTTCTCGCCCAGTTCGATATCTTTGTGCAGCACGTCCAGCATCTCGTTCAGCGCTTTCTGCTCGAAGGCGCTCAGGGTGCCGATATCTTTACGCTCTTCAACGCCGTTCTTGCCCAGCACCAGCGGCTGCGCGAAGAAGCGAGCGTATTTGCCGTCGCCTTCAACGTAAGCGCATTCCACAACGCCTTTTTCGCCCTGCAGCGCACGCACCAGAGACAGACCGAAACGTGCGGCCGCCTGGCCCATGGACAGCGTTGCAGACCCGCCGCCGGCTTTGGCTTCTACCACTTCGGTACCGGCGTTCTGAATGCGTTTGGTCAGATCCGCCACTTCCTGATCGGTGAAGCTCACACCAGGGATCTGCGACAGCAGAGGCAGAATGGTCACGCCAGAGTGGCCGCCGATAACCGGCACGTTCAGCTCTTCCGGCTGCTTGCCTTTCAGCTCGGCCACGAAGGTGTTGGAACGGATGATATCCAGCGAAGTCACGCCGAACAGTTTGTTCTTGTCGTAAACGCCGGCTTTTTTCAGCACTTCCGCCGCGATAGCGACCGTGGTGTTAACCGGGTTGGTGATGATGCCGATGCAGGCTTTCGGGCAGGTTTTCGCCACTTGCTCAATCAGGTTACGCACGATACCGGCGTTAACGTTGAACAGATCAGAGCGATCCATGCCTGGCTTACGGGCCACACCGGCGGAAATCAGCACCACGTCCGCACCGTGCAGAGCCGGGGTCGCGTCTTCGCCGCTGAAGCCTTTGATTTTAACTGCGGTTGGGATGTGGCTTAAGTCGACGGCAACGCCTGGGGTAACGGGGGCAATGTCGTAGAGAGAGAGTTCAGAACCTGAAGGAAGCTGGGTTTTGAGTAGAAGGGCGAGGGCCTGGCCGATACCGCCAGCAGCACCGAGAACTGCAACTTTCATCCTATACTCCTTTATTATCTTAAATATATAAAGCGCCGTGAATGTGTTGGTTACGAACCTTGAGTCATTACACCTTTCAAAACAATAAATTAGTCAATTCTTGCCTGCAGGTGTAATAAAACGGCCGCTGTCGCGCCCATTTTAGATTAAATCGCTTGCGCATGAAGGGCATAGCGCACACTAATCAAAAATAGTGCGAGGTTATTCACGAGCAAGTTAACCGGCCGTTACATTACACCCTTACGCAACATCAGAACAACATCATTTTAATAACATTTTATTTACCACCGTAGGCCGATTTTCCGTCGTCAAAAGGGCATATTCATCGCGGCCGGATTTTGTTAAAATGCCGCCCTTTCCTCGCCGCCCGGTCTTTTTTATTTTCTTTGGGGCGGCCTTTGTTGCATAAAAATTCATCTATATGCATAATCATGACTTCCACTATCAACATTCCACGGTGCAAAATGCGTAATCCCGCAAAACAGGAAGATCTGATCAAGACGTTCAAAGCGTTATTGAAAGAAGAAAAATTCAGTTCTCAAGGCGAGATCGTTTTGGCGCTGCAAGAAGAAGGCTTCGAAAACATTAACCAATCCAAAGTATCGCGCATGCTGACCAAGTTCGGCGCGGTACGTACGCGCAATGCCAAAATGGAAATGGTGTATTGCCTTCCTGCCGAACTCGGCGTGCCGACCACCACCAGCCCGTTGAAGAATCTGGTGCTGGACGTCGACCATAACGACGCCGTCGTGGTGATCCATACCAGCCCGGGCGCCGCGCAGCTGATCGCCCGCCTGCTCGACTCACTGGGTAAATCCCAGGGCATCCTCGGCACGATTGCCGGCGACGATACCATTTTCGTCACCCCGTCCAGCGGCTTTACCGCTCAGAAGCTGCATGAAGCGATCCTGGGCGTGTTTGAGCAAGAGCTGTGAAACCTGGCGCTAACAAAGTGCGGCTACCTTCCGCATTTTGTTAGCGCTTCTTTAACCCTCGCGTTACCTCCCCGGCCTTTAACCGCGTTTAACACTGCTTTTTTATCCTGCAACAACACATTTCCATGACATCGCCATGTAACCAGCAGTACCCACTGTGATCTTCCGCACTTTTGGTTAAAAGCACTTACCTTATTGAAATTACATAAATTTAACATCAAAAGATCGTTTTATGAGCGTTTTTTATTCCTTGCAGTTATAAAAAATAAGGATCATAAGGTTAAAGTTTCACTAGAAACTGTTAGCGAACTATTAATTTTTCGCGTTACTAGCTGTATACTCATTTTCGTGAACTGAATCACAGTTCGTTGGAACTGATAAAAGAATACGATGAGGTGAGATGATGAAAATTAAAGCTACCGTTGCAACCCTGAGCGTTCTGTCCATGCTTTCATTTGGTGCATTCGCAGCACAATCTGTTGATGCAACCCAGGCCGCACAACTGCAACCCGCCGGTGTGATCACCGTGAGTGGCGTCGCCGCTGCGCCTTCCGACATTCGCCAGGCACTGTCTGACAAAGCTGACGCCAAAGGGGCGACCGCTTACCGCGTGATCGAAGCGCGCAACGACGGCAACTTCCACGCGACCGCTGAAATCTACAAATAAGTAACGACATTACCCGGTAACGGGCAATACATCTCTGGAATCAAACGCTGTCATAACGGCCTTCAAGAATAAAAATCGCTGCCAAGCCCTTCCAGGCGGTTATGACCAAGGATCGCTATCATGAACATGAAAACTACTCTTGCTGCACTCGGTCTGCTGTCCGTCATCTCCTTCGGCGCATCTGCCGCCCAGTTGGTGACTAACGATCAGACCGCCAATCTGCAATCTATCGGCACCATTACCGTCAGCGGTATCGACGGCGCACCGACCGACATTCGCCAGGCGCTGTCGGAGAAAGCCGACGCTAAAGGCGCGACCGCCTACCGCGTGATCGAAGCGCGTAACGAAGGCAACTACCACGCCACCGCCGAGATTTACAAATAACAACTCTGGGAACGGCTTTGCAGAGCTGATTACCCTCGTCACTGCCACTGCCGAGTTCTGACGCAAACGCCGATTTCCCAGAGACCCTCTCGTCGTCCTATCCGACGAACCCCGTTGCCCTCGCTCGCGAGGGCTTTTTTATGGGCGTAAAAAAGGCCGCAAATGCGGCCCTTAGAGTGGCTTATGCTACTGAACAATCAGTAGGTCACCTTCGGTTCCTGCTTTTTCGCCAGCGCGTCCAGCAGGCGATCGTGAATGCCGCCAAAACCGCCGTTGCTCATCACCAGAATGTGGTCGCCCGGCTGTGCGGTTTTCACCACCATGTCCACCAGCGTGTCGAGATCCGCGCTCCAGTGCGCCGGCTGCACACAGGCATCAGCCACTTCCGCTACCTGCCATGGAATGTGATGCGGCTGGAACAGGAACACTTCGTCGGCGCGGCCGAGCGAAGGCGCCAGATCGTTTTTGCTGATGCCCATTTTCATGGTGTTGGATCGCGGTTCCAGCACCGCCAGAATGCGCGCCGTGCCGCCGACCTTGCCGCGCAACGCGGCCAGGGTGGCCAGGATCGCGGTCGGGTGGTGCGCGAAGTCGTCGTAAACCGTGACGCCGTTGGCTTCGCCACGCAGCTCCAGGCGGCGGCGGGCGTTGATGAAATCGCCCAACGCGCGGCAGGCGTCTGCCGGCTGCACGCCAACGTGGCGAGTCGCGGCTATGGCCATCAGGCCGTTATGCATGTTGTGCTCGCCCACCAGCGCCCAGTTCACTTCGCCGACCTGCTCGCCGTCGAGGAACACCGCGTAATGACTGGCGTCCGGCGTCAGCTTCTGCGCACGCCAGGTACCCTCTTCGCCCACCAGCTCCTGTTCGCTCCAGCAGCCCATCGCCATCACCTGCTTCAGGTGGCTGTCGTTGTCCGGCAGGATGATCTTGCCTTTGCCCGGCACCAGGCGCACCAAGTGGTGGAACTGTTTCTGGATGGCTTTCAGATCGTCGAAGATATCGGCGTGGTCGAACTCCAGGTTGTTCATGATCAGCGTGCGCGGGCTGTAGTGCACGAACTTGGAGCGCTTGTCGAAGAACGCGCAGTCATACTCGTCGGCCTCGATCACGAAGAACGGGCTGCCGCCGAGGCGCGCCGAGACGTCGAAGTTGCCCGGCACGCCGCCGATGACGAAGCCGGGCTGGTAACCGCAGGCCTCGAGGATCCAGGTCGCCATGCCGGCGGTGGTGGTTTTGCCGTGGGTGCCGGCGACCGCCAGTACCCAGCGATCGCGCAACACGGCGTCGTGCAGCCACTGCGGGCCGGAAACGTAAGGGATGCCACGCTCCAGCACCGCCTCCACGCACGGGTTGCCGCGCGTCATGGCGTTGCCGATGATCACCAGATCCGGCGCCGGATCCAACTGGGCTGGATCATAACCCTGAATAAGATCGATCCCCTGGTTCTCCAGCAGCGTGCTCATCGGCGGATAGACGTTGGCGTCCGAACCGGTGACGTCATGCCCCAGTGAACGCGCCAGCATCGCCAGCCCGCCCATAAAGGTGCCACAGATCCCAAGAATGTGAATGCGCATAGGTTTCTCATGTGAGTGCATCGAATGTCGGCATATTCTAACGCTCAGAATCGTCCAGAAGAAATGGATTTGCCTATGAATGGCGCGCATCTTTGGGCTACACTGCTCGCGAAAACGTTGGCGGTTTGTTAACAGGCCGCTATCCATCCGTAGATTCAGGGATTGTGTCATGAAAACGTTAGGCGAATTTATCGTCGAGAAACAGCACGACTTCTCGCACGCCACCGGCGAGCTGACCGCGTTACTTTCTGCCATTAAACTGGGCGCCAAAATCATCCACCGCGACATCAACAAGGCTGGCCTGGTTGATATTCTGGGGACCAGCGGGGTGTCCAACGTACAGGGCGAAGTTCAGATGAAACTGGACCTGTACGCGAACGAAAAACTGAAAGCGGCGTTGAAAGCGCGTGGTGAAGTTGCGGGTATCGCTTCCGAAGAAGAAGATGAAATCGTGATATTCGACGGCGAGCGAGCTGAAAATGCCAAGTATGTCGTATTGATGGATCCGTTGGACGGTTCGTCCAACATCGATGTCAACGTCTCGGTCGGTACGATTTTCTCTATCTACCGTCGCATCACGCCGGTCGGCACACCGGTGACCGAAGAAGACTTCCTGCAGCCGGGCAGCGCCCAGGTCGCAGCGGGTTACGTGGTTTACGGTTCGTCCACCATGCTGGTGTACACCACTGGTTACGGTGTCCACGCCTTTACTTACGACCCGTCTCTGGGCGTGTTCTGCCTCTCCCACGAGAAAGTACGCTTCCCGGCGAGCGGCAACATGTATTCCATCAACGAAGGCAACTACATCAAGTTCCCTCTCGGCGTGAAGAAATACATCAAGTACTGCCAAGAGCAGGATGAAGCGACGCAGCGCCCTTACACCTCGCGCTACATCGGTTCTCTGGTGGCGGACTTCCACCGCAACCTGCTGAAAGGCGGCATCTACATCTACCCAAGCACCGCCAGCCATCCGCAAGGCAAGCTGCGCCTGCTGTACGAATGCAACCCGATGGCGTTCCTGGCCGAACAGGCCGGCGGTAAAGCCAGCGACGGCAAAAACCGCATTCTGGACATCACGCCGGTGAAACTGCACCAGCGCGCGCCATTCTTCGTCGGCACCAAGTCGATGGTAGAAGACGCAGAACGCTTCATCGCCGAAAACCCGGACGAGTAACGCGTTTCTGGCAAGGGTTCGGCACCGCGCCGAACCCTTATCGCCTTACAGCTTGAACGCCGCCATGCTCTGCGCCAGCAGCTGAGCCTGATCTTCCAGCGAGCGCGTTGCCGCCGCCGACTCTTCCACCAGCGCCGCATTCTGCTGCGCCACCTGATCCATCTGCGCCACCGCCAGGTTTACCTGTTCGATACCGCTGCTTTGTTCGCGCGTCGCCGCCGAGATCTCACGCATCAACGCCGTCACCCGGCCCACTTCACCGGTGATGCCGCTCATGGTCTGCGCGGCCGACTCCACCATCTGTTCGCCTTCCTGCACCCGGTTCTGCGACGCTTCAATCAGCCCTTTAATCTCTTTCGCCGACTGGGCGCTACGCTGCGCCAGACTACGCACTTCACCGGCCACCACCGCGAAACCGCGGCCTTGCTCGCCGGCACGCGCCGCTTCCACCGCCGCGTTCAGCGCCAGGATATTGGTCTGGAAGGCGATGCCGTCCATCACGCTGATGATGTCGGCGATGCGGCGCGAACTGTCGGTGATCGCCTGCATCTTGCTCATCACCTGGCTGACCACGTCACTGCCCTGGTTGGCGATATCGGACACGCTCAGCGCCAGTTGGTTGGCCTGCTCGCAGTTCTCGGCGTTCATTTTCACCGTCGAAGTCAGCTGTTCCATGCTGGCGGCGGTCTCTTCCAGCGAAGCGGCCGACTCTTCGGTACGCTGCGCCAGATGCAGGTTACCGGCCGCCAGTTCGCGTGAACCGGTGTCGATCTGGCTGCTGGCATCGCGCACTTTGCTGACCGAACTGGCCAACGCCTGCTGCATACGCTGCATCGCCCGCACCAGGCGGCCCATCTCGGTATCACCCTCACCGCGGATCTCATGGGTCAGATCGCCGCCGGCGATGTGTTCCAACTGCGCGATGGACTCGTCCAACGGGCGCAAAATGATCACGCGCAGCGCGAACCAGGCCAGCACCGCCAGCAGCACGCTGAGCAGGCCCGCCACCACGATCAACGAGATCTTGGTGCTGGCGTTGTTTTCCGCGTCATACACCTGCTTTTCGCCGAGCTTCATGGCAAAGCTGCGGAAATCGCTGAGATCCTTTTCAAACGCGATGCTCAGCGCAGAGATGCGGGTCTCCTGAATATGGTAATACTCATCGATTTTGCCGGCCTTGATGGCGGCAGCCATCGGCTTCACGCCCTGCTCGAGGTAGGCGCGATAGCTGTTTTGCAGACGATTGGAGAGTTCGCGGCCGCGATCGGTCACGGTGCCGACGCCGACAAAGCGCGCCATTTCCTTGTTTGACTGATCGAGGTAACCGTAGATGCGGCCCACGGTGGCGTCGGACACATCGATTTGGCCGATCTCCCGTTGGCGCACCGCCAACGAAGCGGCGGTTCGGGCGCGCAGCGTCAGGTTGGAGCTGTTGGCCAGCGAGCCCAGCTCTTCACCGAGGATCTGGTTCAAGGTATGGATCGATCGCGATCCTTCGTTAATCGCGTTGACGCCAATAACGCTGACCATGATCAGCAACATGGTCATCAGGCTCAGCAGGGCGATCAGCCCAGCCTTCACCGTAATCTTTTTTAGCATGAGTTCTTCCCGGCTTCAGAAATTGTGAGATCAGACGTAGTAGGGGTGGCAAAACGCGGAGCCAGCTTTGCTGGCTCATTATTGTTTGTTGAAGTTATCGGCAGGCGAAGGCAAAACTTCATGCCGCGGCGGGATTAATCTGGAAATTATCCCTGCGCCGGCACACTGGGTTTTCGACGATGAAAAGGGCAGGAAATCGCAAAAGAGTCCGCTATAATAGCCGCCACTCCATTTCTGGTTTGATGATTAAAGGAAACCGACATGAGCTTGAATCTGGTCCCTGCTGGCAAAGACCTGCCGGAAGACATCTACGTAGTAATCGAAATCCCGGCCAACGCCGATCCAATCAAATACGAAATCGACAAAGAAACCGGCGCGCTGTTCGTTGACCGTTTCATGTCCACCGCGATGTTCTACCCGTGCAACTACGGCTACATCAACCACACCCTGTCTCTGGACGGTGACCCGGTTGACGTGCTGGTCCCAACCCCATACCCGCTGCAGCCGGGCTCCGTGATCCGCTGCCGTCCGGTTGGCGTACTGAAGATGACCGACGAAGCCGGTGAAGACGCCAAGCTGGTTGCGGTACCACACAGCAAGCTGACCAAAGAGTACGATCACGTGAAAGACGTGAACGACCTGCCGGAACTGCTGAAAGCCCAGATCGCTCACTTCTTCGAGCACTACAAAGATCTGGAAAAAGGCAAATGGGTGAAAGTGGAAGGCTGGGCAGACGCTGCCGCGGCTAAAGCGGAAATCATCGCCTCCTTCGAACGCGCTGCCAAGAAGTAATTCCAGCCGCCGTCCGATGAAAAAACACCGCTCATTGAGCGGTGTTTTTTTCTTACTGTTCTTCGAGACGCTTCAGCCAGTCACCGCTGGTAATTCGCGGGTAACCGTCCACGCTGTGTTTGTACAGGTAGATCCACGCACTCCCATAAGGCGTCTGAATCAGCTCGCGCTTATAGTCCTTGGTGTTGCTTTTCAGTTCGTCCAGCTCTGCCAGAATCGATGAGTTAATACGATACACCTCGCAATGTATCGTGCCCTCTCCAGGGATCGCCGCCGGGTAATGGCCCAGATTATAAATCTGATAGCCTTCGAGCTCGTGCTCGCCGAGCCATTGGGCGTTGGTCATCCAATGGCTGTTTCCCTGTTTGCGCCGTAAACTGCCGTAGACAATTATTCGCATCGCTAAAACTCAAACTGATAGAGCAAATCTAATGCCTGGTCGAGACCAGACACCGCTTCAAGATACAACTTAGGCATCAGGCGATAACGCAACGTCAGCGTGGCCAGCGAGTCGAAAATGCCCACCCCATATTTTACTTGTAAGCCTGGGAGGACATAGCCGCTCACGACAACCTGGGAATTGTCGCCAACCCCTTGAGTGTCCAGAGCCAAATTACTCACGCCGAATGCCTCGCCGATTTTACCCACAAGTTGACCACTTTGTGCAACCCCCATGCCGATTAACATCGACGTCATGGCGTTGCCGTCGGCGCCGGAGCTGCTCAAACCCTGGCCGCGCAGCAGATAAGACAAGGCTTCCTGTTGCGATTTGGCCGGATCGGAGAACACTTCCAGCTTCGGTGCATCCGCCAGGCCGGTCACACGCACGCCGGCGGTCACGTCGTCCTCGGTGGATTCCGGGTTGCGGATCGCTTCGATATTGAGCAGCGGCTGATCCGGCGGGCCGGAGAACATCAGCTGCCCTTTACGCACGATCAAATCCTGACCATAAGCATGGAAGCGACCGGAAGGGATGTCAATCTGGCCGTTGAGGCCCAACCCTTTCTTGTCCTGCACCACCTTCAGATCGCCCTTCAAGCGGGCTTTCAGGCCAAAGGCGTCCAGCCGCACGTCGTTACCGACGTGGATCATCAGGTTGCTGTTGATCGGGATCGAGGCGGTCTTCGGCTGAATCGGCTTCAGCTGATCGTCCAGCATCACCTCGTCGGAAGAGACGCCCACCGCGCTTTCCGGCAGCTCCTGCACCGTAATGCGCGCCCAGGGAATGTCGACCTTGCCGTTGAGCGAGAACAGCTGCGGCGTGGCTTCGAACACCAGATCCGGCGACACGTCGATGCGGATCATCGGCGGCACCGTCACCCGCAGCTTGTCGCCCTTGGCGGCAATGCGCGCACGCCAGGCGTTGATGTCACGCCAGTCGGCATCGCCCGCCAGATTCAGCTGGCCGCGGGTGGTGCTGAGCAGCCCCTCCAGCGTCGAGGTCATGCCGTTGAAATTCACCGCCAGCCGCGCGTCGGTCATATCGAACGGCATCCAGTGCCCCTGCACCTTCGCCCGATCCAACGCCAGACGCCCGAACACCAGCGGCTTCTGCGCGCTGCCGCCCAGACGCAGGTTGGCGTTCAGCATGCCCGCTGCACTTTCGCCCTTCATCAGCGCCGGGTTGATCAGCGCCAGCGAGATGTTGGTGATATTGACGTTGCCGCTGATGGTGCGCCGCACCTGCGGATCCACCACCTGGATATTGCCGTCAAACTGGCCGTTGTTGGTCAGTTTGATCCGCCAGTCAGCCTGCGCGCGGCCGTTGTTCAGGCCGGCGTTGAGGGTCAGCGTATCGAAAGCGATAGGCAGCGCGTTGCCCTGCACCTGCTGTACCACCTTGACGCCGTTGCCGGCCAGCGTGACTTTCGCCTCCGGCAGCGCGCCGCCTGGTTTCCAGCTGACGTCGGCCCGGCCGGTGAACACGCCGCTCAGGGCGGTTTCCGGGCCGAGAAACGGCTTGATCATCGCCAGGTCGAACCGATTGAGCACCACGCTAGCCTGGCCGCTCTGGCCGGCTTCAATGGTCTTCGGCACGCACAGCTCGGCGTTCGGGTTCTGCCAACAGTGCGGCCCGATGCTGATTTTCTGCGCGGTGTTCAGGTAATCCAGCGCGATGGCGCGCGTCAGGCGCCACTCCCCTACCGGCGTATCGAAGCGGGTATTGTTCAAATTGCCGCGCCAGCGCTGCTGCTGACGATCGAAGCTGCCCTGCAGCGCCAGCTGGCCGGAGACCGGTTTGCCGTCGATCTTCAACTGCAGCTGATGCTGCTTCTCGCTGCCTTTGGCGTCGAGGGTCAACAGGCTGACTTCCAGCGCATCCTGCTTCAGCTGCTCGACGCGTACCGCCAACTGCCCCTGGATCTGATCCGTGGAGCGCACGTCGCCGTCTATTTTCACGCGGTTGATGCGCAGCGCCTGCCACTGCAAGCCGGAGGCGGTCAAATCCGCCAGCAGTTGCGGCGCCTGCAGATTGCCGCGCAGTTTCAACAGCCCTTTGGCGGTGCCGCCCAGGCCCGGCAGCGCGCCGTCCAGACGCGGCGCGTCGATGTTGGCGTCCAGGTTCCAGCTTTTCTCATCCAGCTGCCCTTTGACGTTCAGCTGGTTGCGCCCCAGCGTCAGATCGATGCCGGGGATTTTCCACTGCCCGGCGGCGTTGCCGCTCAGCGTACCGCGCGCCGTGACCTTGTTCTGCTTCACGTTGCCGTCCAGCTGCAGCACCGGCACCTGCAGCTGCCAGCTGCCGCCGTGTAGGCTGCCGCGCGTAGTGATCTTGCCATCCAGCTTCGCCGGCCATTCCGGCCACTGCTTGGCGGTATTGATGCCGCTCAGCGTCAATTGCGAGTTCCAGCTGATGGCCTTGCTCCAGTCCACCAGCGCGGTAAGATCGGTATTGCCCTGCAGCGCCGCCAGCCGCAGGCGCTCCAGCTTGAACTGCTCAACGTTGCCTTTGCCGTCCAGCGTCAGCACCGCCGGCGGCAGATCCTGGCCTTTCAGATTGGCGCGTGTCGACAGCGCATAGTCGGTCGCCTTGCCGTTAAAGCGCAGGCGAAAATCGTTGACCTGGTACTGCGCCTCGCCGCTCAGCGGCCATTTCAGCTGTTTGCTCTGCAACGTCAGCGCCAGCGGCAGGCCGGCTTCGGCCAGCCGGGTTTGCACATCGAGCTGGGCGCCGACCGGGCCGGACAGGTTCAGCGCGACCTTCAGCTCATCACGCAGTCCGCCACCGATGTTCAGCTTCACCTTCTCGCCCTTCAGCGGTTCGATGTTCAGCGCGCTGTTGGCGGTCAGGGCCACCGGCCAGTCGCCGGTCAGGGTCGCCTGCCCCTGCACCGACAGCGTGCCCTGCGGCGACTTCACGTCGAAGTTGTCCAGTTGGATATGCTGATCCTGCGTGCTGGCCTGCAGCAACAGACTCGTGATCAGCACGTCGGTATCGCCGGTCAAGCGCAGCTGTTCGCCGCTGATCTCTTTGACGGTGATATCCAGCGGCAGGCGGATGTCCGGCAGATCCGGCAACAGCGGTTTGGCGAACAGTTCCTTCAGCGTTTCGCCGAGCGGCTTCTCTTCCGGCTGCGGCGCCGGTTTCGCCGCGTCGGTAACCTGTTCACCGACCTTTTTCGCTACCTCAACCGCCGGTTGCACCGCTTCCGGCAACGGATTTTGCGGCGTTTTCGGCAAGGCGATCAGCAACGAGCCGATCTTGGTTGGCATCAGCGTCAGCGCGCGCTCTTGCCACTGTGCGCCGGTGCGAAACTCGGCCAGAGAAATGGCGGTGTCGTCGACGGTGACCTTGACGTTGTTCAGCGCCAACAGGCGCAGGGTGATCGGATAAGGGGTGCTGAGATTGGAGGTCGGCTCACTGCTCTCCTCCACCGGCGCGGAGGGCGTCATCTCTTTGGTGTTCACCGCCACATCCACGTCCTGGGCGGTCAAGGCATTGACGCACAGCGAACTGCGCTTAAAGCAGGAGAGATCGAGGGACAGATGGAACTGCCCGGCGTTGACCGTCACGCCCGGCATCTGATACTTCACGCCCTTCAGCGTCAGATCGCGCCAGCCGCCGCTGACGCCGGCGATCTCCAGCCCCGGCACCCAGCGCGCCGCGCCGTTGATGACCATATGCAAACCGGTGGTGGTAGCCACCAGGAAGGCCAGACCGCCGATCAGCAACAGCAGAACGACCAGAAATCCGAGACAAATCTTTTTAACCAGGCTCATAGTTCAGGCCCCAAACCGATGTAGAACTGCATCCCGTGGGTGTCCTTGTCCCCCACAGGCGCGGCGATATCCAGCTTCACCGGCCCCACCGGCGACTGCCAGCGCACGCCTACGCCGGCGCCGGTCTTGAAGTTGCTCTTCTTGATATCGTTCACCGCTTCACCGGAATCGACGAACATCGCCCCCCACCATTTGCCGGTCACGTTGTATTGGTACTCCAGCGAGCCGGTCAGCATCTTGGAGGCGCCGGTCAGCTTGCCATCGTCGCCGCGCGGCGAAATGTCTTTGTACTTGTAGCCGCGAATGCTGCGGTCACCGCCGGCGAAGAAGCGCAAATCCGGCGGCACCTTGTCGAAGTCGTTGGTTTCTATCCATCCCACCTGCCCGCGCGCCACGAAACGATGCTTGTCAGCGAGCGTGCGGATCCAGACGTTTTGCGCCTGCATCAGCGCGAAGTCCACGCCGGAGCCCCAGGTGGTGTCGGACACGTCGATGGAGTAGCGTTGGCTGTCGCCCCAGGTCGGCATCAGGCCACCGCGTGAGCGGGTGCGGTTGAAGCTGACGCCGGGGTACAACAGCATGGTAGTGTTGCTGACATTGCCCTGGGTAAAGTTATCCCAGCGCCAGGTCAGGTTGATCGCCCGCTGCCAGCCGCTGGAGAGATCCCAGTTGCGCGAGGCCACCACTTTGGAGGTCACGGATTTGGTGTCGTTAAGATCGACGTTCTTGAGCCCGCCCTGCAGCAGGTAATACTGCTCCAGCGGATTCTTCAGCAGCGGGATCTTATAGGTCAGATCCAGTTGCTGCTCCGGCGCCGACACGCTGGCGCTGGTTTCCAGGCTGTGGCCGCGATCGTTGAGCCAGGGCTTTTTCCAGGTGCCTTTCACCCGCGGGCCGACGTCGGTGGAGTAACCGATACCGGTTTCGATGGTATTGCGCGTACGCGGCGTTACCAGCGCGTCCAACGGCAAAATCTTGTTCTCTTTGGCATCGTTGAAATCAGGGGACACCACCACCGAGTTGAACCAGTTGGTAGCGGACAAACGGCGGTTCAGCTCGGCCAAATCCTCCGAACTGTAGTAATCCCCCTGATGAAAGGGCACCAGATTTTGCAGATAGTCTTCGCGGATTTGCGAACCGGTGAATTTCACCTTGCCGAAGCGGTAACGTTCGCCGCTGTTGAAATCGATGTCCCAAAACGCCTTGTGCAGATCTTCGGCCACGCCGAGCTGGCTTTTGGTCATGTCGGCGTCGAAATAGCCTTTGCGCAGCGCCAGGCCGGTGAGCGAGCCTTTGAAACTGTCATACTTGCCGTGGTTGAGGATCTCGCCGATGGTCGGCCGCCCCTTCTTTACCAGCGTCAGGTAGTCTTCATCGGTCTTCGCGCCGCCCTCCAGCACGATATTAGCGCCGGCGATACGCACCGGCTCGCCCGGATTGACCTTGGCATGCAGCACCGGGCGCGACATTCCCGGTCGGTCGTCCAGCGTAAACTCGATGGTCGGCTGGTAATAGCCGAGCGCGCGCAGCCCCTGGCGCACCGCCTCATCCACCCGCGCGCGGAAGCGGCCGTCGGTGCCGACCTCTTCAGGCGTGATCGACGACAGGCGCACCCGGACGTTTTTTTCCAACTCTCCGCTTAACCCCTCCACCTGCAGCCGCACGTTCGCCGCATAGGCCGCAGGTGCCGCAAGCAACACAGATATCAAGCACATGACCGGGTACTTTGGCACGTGTTCTCCTTATTGATTTTACTTTCCTGTTATGGTGTTTGCTCCGGGGCCAGGGCAGACTCCGCGCTATCATGACGGCAGCCCTCTTCAACCTTATTCCGGACGCCGCCCGCCGCGCTTTGCCACCGCCGCGCAACAGGCGAATTCTTCACTTTTGGCGCTCAAAATACTGCGTTAAGCTTATACAAAATCCAACTTGCCACTTATTGTGGGCAAAGACGCGGTGAGATACAACCGAACCGCCGCCATGTAGGGTCAATTCTTACTGTGACAACAGGAGTCAACCGTGGTGCCATTTTTTGATAAATCACAAACCGTCGATAAGGCAAGCGCGCTGCCTGGCCGCACCACGCCAATGCCTGTCGCAACGCTCAACGTGGTCACCGAACACTCGATGACCCAGGTGCCGGCAGGCATGGAAGTGGCGATCTTCGCCATGGGCTGTTTCTGGGGCGTTGAGCGTCTGTTCTGGCAGCAGCCGGGCGTCTACAGCACCGCCGCCGGCTACAGCGGCGGCTATACGCCGAACCCGACCTACCGCGAAGTGTGCAGCGGCCAGACCGGCCACGCCGAAGTGGTGCGCGTGGTGTTCGATCCGCAGATCGTCAGCTACAAACAGCTGCTGCAGGTATTCTGGGAAAATCACGATCCGGCGCAGGGCATGCGCCAGGGCGGCGACGTCGGCACGCAGTACCGCTCGGCGATTTATACGCTGAGCCCAGAGCAGCAGGCCGAGGCGGAAAGCAGCCTGCAACGCTTCCAGCAGGCGATGGACGCGGCGGGCGACAAGCGCGTCATCACCACCGAGATCGCGCCGGCGCTGCCGTTCTATTATTCGGAAGACGATCATCAGCAGTACCTGTTCAAAAACCCGGAAGGTTACTGCGGGCTGGGCGGCATCGGCGTTTGCCTGCCGCCGCAGGGCTGATTTGATGCCGGCCGGCGGCACTTTTTTAACCGCTGGCGGCCCCTGTGGGGCAACTGCTATACTATGCGGGCCGCTTCTGCGGCCCGATAGCTTCCCTTCTGGTTGTTATCGCTGCTTTTTTTACTATGTACTACCCTTCCTCAAGAGCGCCGTCATCCCGTCGGCACGTATGGATAGATTATGTTAAACAGTATTTTACTGATTCTTTTTCTGATCGCGGTGAGTGCGTTCTTCTCACTGTCGGAAATCTCTCTGGCCGCCTCGCGCAAGATCAAACTGAAGCTGATGGCCGACGAAGGTAACGTCAACGCCGCCAGAGTGCTCAAGCTGCAAGAAACCCCAGGCATCTTCTTCACCGTGGTGCAGATCGGCCTGAACGCCGTGGCCATCCTCGGCGGTATCGTCGGCGACGCGGCTTTCTCTCCCACCTTCAAGGTGTTGTTCGATCGCTTCCTGTCGCCTGAACTGGCAGAACAGGTCAGCTTCATCTGCTCCTTCGTGCTGGTGACCAGCCTGTTTATCCTGTTCGCCGATTTGACCCCGAAGCGCATCGGTATGATTGCACCAGAGACGGTCGCCGTCCGGATCATCAACCCGATGCGTTTCTCCATCATGATCTTCCGCCCGCTGGTGTGGTTCTTCAACGGCATGGCCAACCTGATCTTCCGCATGTTCAAGCTGCCGATGGTGCGTAAGGACGATATCACCTCCGATGACATCTACGCGGTGGTGGAAGCCGGCGCCCTGGCGGGCGTGCTGCGCAAGCAGGAGCACGAGCTGATTGAAAACGTGTTCGAGCTGGAATCGCGCACCGTGCCGTCTTCGATGACCTCACGCGAAAGCGTGGTGTACTTCGATCTGCGCGAAAGCGAAGAGAGCATCAAGGAGAAGGTCTCGACCCATCCGCACTCCAAGTTCCTGGTGTGCGACGGCCATATCGATCAGGTGGTGGGTTACGTCGATTCCAAAGACCTGCTGAACCGCGTGCTGGGCAACCAGAGCCTGGTGCTGAGCAGCGGCGTGCAGATCCGCTCGGCGCTGATCGTGCCGGATACGCTGACGCTGTCCGAAGCGCTGGAAAGCTTCAAAACCGCCGGCGAAGACTTCGCGGTGATCCTCAATGAATATGCGTTGGTGGTGGGCATCATCACCCTTAACGACGTGATGACCACGCTGATGGGCGATCTGGTCGGCCAGGGCCAGGAAGAACAGATCGTGGCGCGCGACGAAAGCTCATGGTTGATTGAAGGCGGCACGCCGATCGACGACGTGATGCGCGTGCTGGACATCGACGAATTCCCGCAGGCGGGCAACTACGAGACCATCGGCGGCTTTATGATGTATATGCTGCGCAAGATCCCGAAACGCACCGACTTCGTCAAATACGCCGGCTACAAGTTCGAGGTGGTGGATATCGACAGCTACAAGATAGACCAGTTGCTGGTCACCCGGCTGAGCGACAAACCGGCGGCGGTGCTGCCGAAAGCGCCAGACGACACCCCGGCGGCCTGACGGCGCGAAGGACTGAAACATCAGCGGCCCCATCGGGGCCGCATTTTTTTACCGCTGTCAGCGAGGTGTTCACCCCATCTCGGTCTGCAACAGCAGCACCTGACGGTTCACTTCAGACATCACGCTGAAATGGCGCTTGTCGCGAATCTTCGGCGGCAGGATTTTCCCTTCGTCGAATTCAAATGCGCCTACGTCCTTGATATACAGCCTTCCACGAAACAGGGTCTTAACGTACTTTGCCACTTTCAAAGGGTTATAACGCTGGAAGATTCTCATTCTTTTACGCTCCTCCCGTTGATCCATGCGCTCAGCGAGCCGCCAAAGGTGGCAGCCTCGAAATTCAGAACGCAACTTGATTGCATGTAGTAGACCCAGTAAAGACCAGAACGTTCACTTCTGCCTGGTTATCTACGCTGGATTTACACTTTTTGACAGAATTGTATATGATAATTTATAACGTTTTCAGGATATCCCTTCAAAATCTGATGATTAGCGAACCAAGGGAAAATCTGCGATCCGGTTAACAGGACAGACCTCTTATCACATCCTATGCTTTAGGCTGTCGAAGTGCTGTCGCACAAATTCCCCCCATTACAAGGAGAAAGCATGAAAACAAGTCGCATGCTGATGGTATCCCTGCTGCTCGCCCCGCTTTTCGCTTCCGCGCACAACTTCCAGCTCCAGCAGCGCGTAGCGCCGGTTGGCGTCAGCGACAAAGGAGAGCTCAACTACGCTGACGGTAATTTTAGCTACCAAAACTGGAACAGCGCGCAGCTCAGTGGAAAAGTGCGAGTGATACAACATATTGCCGGCCGCAGCTCCGCCAAAGACATGAACGACCCACTGATTGAAGCGATCAAGAAAGCGAAGCTACCACACGATCGTTACCAAACGACGACAATCGTCAACACCGACGATGCCCTGATGGGCACCGCGATGTTCGTGCGCAGCAGCATTGAAGACAGCAAGAAGGAGTTCCCGTGGTCGCAGTTTATCGTCGACAGCGACGGCAACGTGCGCAAGGCCTGGGATTTGCAGCCGAAAGGCTCAGCCATCGTGGTGCTGGATAAGCAAGGGCGCATTCAGTTTGCTAAAGACGGCGCGCTGACGCCGGAAGAGGTGCAGCAGGTGATATCCAAACTGCACCAGCTGTTGGCGAACTAACTCAGAACAGCGACACCCGGAAGCCGGGGTTGAGGAAAGATTCACGCGGGGTATAGAGCAACGGCTTGCCCTGCCAATCGTGAATTTGCGCCCCGGCAGCCACCGCCACCGCATGCCCTGCGGCGGTATCCCAAATGTTGGTCGGCCCAAAGCGCGGATAAAGCTGCGCCTTGCCTTCCGCCACCAGGCAAAACTTCAGCGAGGAACCGACGGACACGGTCTGGTGCTCGCCCAGTTGCTGAAGGTAATCTTTCAGCTCGTCGTCGATATGCGAGCGGCTCACCACCACCAGCGGCGGATGCGCGTTGCTGACGCCGATCGCCTGCCGCACGCCCTTCTCTTCTTTCCAGGCCTTGCCGCGCTCCGCCAGATACAACACGTCGATCGCTGGGGCATACACCACGCCCATCACCGCCTGCCCGTCTTCAATCAGGGCGATATTGACCGTGAACTCGCCGTTGCGGTGCAAAAACTCTTTGGTGCCGTCCAACGGATCGACCAACCAGTAGCGCGTCCAGTTGCGGCGCTCTTCCCACGCCGGCGGATCCTCTTCCGACAGCAGCGGCACCTCCGGCGTCAGGGCCGCCAGGCCGCGCTTGATGATGTGATGCGCCGCCAGATCGGCCGCCGTCACCGGTGAGTCATCTTTTTTCTGTGCGACATCAAGCGGTTGTTCACCGTCGTACACCGCCATGATCGCCGCCCCCGCCTCGCGGGACAGTTGGCAAATTCGCTCTAACATCATGCACCTCAACTCTGCATCTCCGTGGGAAATTTCCCTCTGTCTCTGCTAGCAGACTAGTTTTTTTTACGCCGAATATCCATCTCAACCGGCTAAGCCACGGGAAATCCTCAGATCTTGTTGGGCACAACTGTGAACTTCCCCGCGTTACCTGCTCCCGTTTTCTGCCACACTTCACAGTTTACTGTGGCAAGCAGTGTTAATTACATTTCCCTCTGCGATAACACTCGAATAATGGAATGGAGAGAACCCCAAATGATGAAGCATCCACTGACGCTGTCCGCGCTTGCGCTGCTGGTGTGCGCCTCGGCGCAGGCGGCGACCGTCGATCTGCGCGTGCTGGAAACCACCGATCTGCACAGCAACATGATGGACTTCGATTACTACAAGGACACGCCGACCGACAAATTCGGCCTGGTGCGCACCGCCAGCCTGATCCAACAGGCGCGCCAGCAGGCCGCCAACGCGGTGTTGGTGGACAACGGCGACATCATTCAGGGCAGCCCGCTCGGCGACTACATGGCAGCCAAGGGGCTGAAACCGGGTGACGTGCACCCGGTCTATAAGGCGATGAACACGCTGGACTACGTCGTCGGCAACATCGGCAACCATGAGTTCAACTACGGGCTGGACTATCTGAAGAACGCCATCGCCGGCGCCAAATTCCCGTATATCAACGCCAACGTCATCGACGCCAAAACGCAAAAACCGCTGTTCACGCCGTACATCATCGTCGATACGCCGGTGAAAGATCGTGACGGCAAGGCGCATACGCTGCGCATCGGCTATATCGGCTTCGTGCCGCCGCAGATCCTGGTGTGGGACAAAGCCAACCTGCAGGGCAAGGTGACGGTGGACGACATCACCGCCACCGCCAAGCGCTACGTGCCGCAAATGCGTAAACAGGGCGCCGATCTGGTGGTGGCGATCCCGCATTCCGGGCTGTCCAGCGAGCCTTACAAGGCAATGGCGGAGAACTCAGTCTACTACCTCAGCCAGGTGCCGGGCATCGACGCCATCATGTTCGGTCACGCCCATGCGGTGTTCCCGAGCAAAGACTTCGCCAACATCAAAGGCGCGGATATCGACAAAGGCCTGCTGAACGGCGTACCGGCGGTGATGCCGGGCCAATGGGGCGATCATCTCGGCGTGGTCGATCTGCAGCTCAACAACGATAACGGCAGTTGGAAAGTGACCGCCGCCAAAGCGGAAGCACGGCCGATCTACGATAAAGAGAACAAGACATCGCTGGCGGCGGAAGATGCCGCGCTGGTGAAGGTGTTGGCGGACGATCACAAAGGCACGCGCGAGTTCGTCAGCCAGCCGATCGGTAAATCCGACGGCAACATGTACAGCTACCTGGCGCTGGTGCAGGACGATCCGACGGTGCAGATCGTCAACAATGCGCAGAAGGCCTACGTCGAACATTACATCCAGGGCGATCCGGACCTGGCCGATCTGCCGGTGCTGTCGGCGGCGGCGCCGTTCAAGGTCGGCGGCCGCAAGAACGATCCCGCCAGCTTCGTCGAAGTGGAAAAAGGCCAGCTCACCTTCCGCAACGCCGCCGATCTCTATCTCTACCCCAATACGCTGGTGGTGGTGAAGGCCAGCGGCAAAGAGGTGAAAGAGTGGCTGGAGTGCTCCGCCGGCCAGTTCAACCAGATCGACGTCAACAGCGCCAAGCCGCAGGGCTTGATCAACTGGGACGGCTTCCGCACCTATAACTTCGACGTGATCGACGGCGTCAACTACCAGATCGACGTCAGCCAGCCGGCGCGTTACGACGGCGAATGCCAGCTGATCAACGAGAAGGCGGAGCGTATCAAACAGCTGACCTTTAACGGCAAGCCTATCGATCCGAACGCCACCTTCCTGGTTGCCACCAACAACTATCGCGCCTACGGCGGCAAGTTTGCCGGCACCGGCGACAAACATATCGCCTTCGCTTCGCCGGATGAAAACCGCTCGGTGCTGGCGACCTACATCAGCGCCGAAACCCAGCGGCATGGCGCGGTGCGCCCGCAGGCGGACAACAATTGGCGTTTGGCTAACTTCAGCAGCAAGCAGCCGCTGGATATTCGCTTCGAGACCTCGCCTTCGGACAAAGCGACGGCGTTTATCAAAGAGCACGCCCAATACCCGATGACCGCCGAAGGCAATGACCGTATCGGTTTCGCGGTCTATCGCATCGATTTAAGCGCGAAATAATCACCAGGCCGGGGCACTCCCCCGGCCATCACCTCTATTTTCCCGCTGGCGCGCCCTTTAAATTGCATTTAAAATGCATGTTATAAAATCCCTTCGTTTAAAGAGGCACTACCATGGATTACCGCAATCAATCCCTTGGCGCGCTCGCTATCGCCATTCCCCGGGCATCCCGCCTGTTTCGCCAGCATCAGCTGGATTTCTGTTGCGGAGGCCGGCAATCGCTGGCACGCGCCGCCGAGCGCAAAGGGCTGGATATCGACACACTGGAAAACGAACTGGCCGCCCTGGCCGCCACACCGGAGCAGAGTCGGGACTGGCGCACGGCGCCGCTCGGTGAAGTAATTGATTACATTCTGCCGCGCTTTCATCAGCGGCACCGCGAGCAGCTGGCCGAACTGGTGCTGATGGCGGAAAAAGTCGAACGTGTGCACGGTGACAAACCCACCTGCCCGCGCGGACTGGCGAAGCAGCTGAACCTGATCCGCCTGGATCTGGAGAATCACATGATGAAAGAGGAACAGATCCTGTTCCCGCTGATCAAACAAGGCATGGGGCCGCAGGCCGCCGGACCGATCTCAGTGATGGAACATGAGCATGACGAGGCGGGTGAACAACTGGAGGTGGTGAAGTTCCTCACCGATAACGTGACGCCACCGGAGGGCGCCTGCACCACCTGGCGGGCGCTGTACAACGGCCTCGACGAGTTCATCGGCGATCTGATGGAGCACATCAGCCTGGAAAACAATCTGCTGTTCCCGCGCGCGCTGAGCGGCGCATAAAACAAGGGCGCCATAAAGGCGCCCAGAGCAATCTTCGGTAGGATTACAGGATTTCCAGCAGCTCGACGTCGAACACCAGCGCGCTGAACGGCGGGATGGACGCGCCTGCGCCACGTTCGCCGTAGGCCAGGTTGTGCGGGATATACAGCTGCCATTTGGAACCGACCGGCATCAGGGTCAGCGCTTCAATCCAGCCTGGGATCACGCCGCTGACCGGGAATTCTGCCGGCTGGCCACGCTCGACCGAGCTGTCGAACACGTCGCCGTTGATCAGACGACCGGTGTAGTGCACACGCACGCGATCCTGACGGGACGGGATTGGGCCGTTGCCCTGCTCCAGTACGGAGAACTGCAGGCCAGACTCGGTCAGCGTCACGTCGTCGCGCTTGGCGTTGTCGTCCAGGAATTTCTGGCCTTCAACGGCCATCGCCTGCTGGCGCTCGCGGCGCACCGCATCCGCACGCTCGTGGATTTCACGCAGCGCACGGTGCACCACGTCTACCGGAACCGCCGGGGCATTCCCTTCCAGCGCGTCGCGCAGACCCGCCAGCAAAGCTTCCGGTTGCAAACCTTCCAGCCCGGACTCTTGCAGCTGCTGGCCGACCTGTAAACCAATCCCGTAACTTGCTTGCGCTTCAACGCTGTCAAAAGAAGGGGTTGTCATGGGGTTTTCCTTAAGTCTGTAAAAAGTCGAAAGCGCAGCATAACAGCGCGTCAATGCCGGGTAAAATCTTGTGTGGAGAATGATGACTTTTGTCGTAGAAAAAGAAACAATAACCTTCTGTTAACGCCCGCAGCCGCAAACGCCGGCCCTGCCGCTCAGCCGCCTTTCACTTCAATCAGTTAGCGGACTATACTGAAAGCAGGATATCGGGCAGGCAACGCGCTTGCCGCGCCGCGCTCATTATTACGCCGTCGAAGAGAGGTCACCATGGGCAGAATCGCGCCCAGGAGAAGGAAAACCACCCGCATCTACCAGCCGCTGCTGCGCACCTGGCTGAACGTCAGCCAGCGCCTGAAACCGGGCGCCGCACCCACGTCTGAAGGCGCGGAACCGCCATCGGAGCCACCGTCGGCCAACGATAAAATGCAGCAGCTCAAAGCGCTGCTGGCCAAAGTCTGGCATCTGCCGGACCGTTTCCATTGGATGGAGCCGCTGCCCTACTTTCACCGCCGCTGGGTGCTGATCTTTGGCATCATTCTGCTGTTGGCGTTGCTGTGGCCCTATTCGCCCGAAAGACAGCCGTTCCCGGTCTCCCACCAAGAAACCAGCGTGCCACTGCAGGCCGATCTGCAAAACGGCGGCGGTACCACTTCAGCCAGCGAACCGACGCCGGCGGGCAACTGGCAGCGTTACCAAATCCAGCCAGGTCAGACCCTGGCCCAGCTGTTTCGCGATAACAATCTGCCGGTAAATGAAGTGTTTGCCATGGCGCAGGTGGAAGGCGGCGACAAGCCGCTGAGCAACATGAAAGCCGGCCAGGAAGTGCGCATCGAACGCGACGCTAACGGCGTGATTAACGCGCTGTCAGTCACCACCGTGGACAACAGCCAGGCGCTGTTCCGCCGCCAGGCCGACGGCAGCTACCGCCGGGAACGCTAATCCCTACAGCTGCGCCAGCAAAAACTCGCGCAGCACCACGCCCTGGTTGCGCTCGGTGTCCTTGCTGCCATACAGCAGCGTCAGCGTTTTCCCCTGCCGTAAGAGCGCCACCAGCGGCTGCCAGGCGTCGTTGGTAGCCAGCTGTTGGCGGTAACGCTCTTCGAAGACTGTCCACTGGTCGGTATGCTGATGGAACCACTTGCGCAGTTCGTCATCCGGCGCCACCTGTTTCAGCCACTGCACGCCCGTCAGCCGCTCCTTGCTGATACCGCGCGGCCATAGCCGGTCTATCAGATAACAGTGTTCCGGCGCCGGCGCGCTGAAGTCATAAACCCGCTGCAGCATAATCTTTGCCATCGCTCGCTCTCCTTTTCATCCCGTCTTCAAGCGTAGCGCGTTTTGCCGGGCGCAGAAAAGCAAAACGCCAGCGCGAGGCTGGCGTTTTAACCGGGTTAACAGCAGCGTAAATTACGCTTCTGCAACCACAACTACATTCAGCTGTGCGAACACGTCACTGTGTACCTGGAAGTGCACTTCGTGCTCACCAGTGGTACGCAGAACGCCGTTCGGCAGACGAACTTCGCTCTTGGCAACTTCAACGCCTGCCGCAGTCACTGCGTCAGCGATGTCGCGGGTGCCGATAGAGCCGAACAGTTTACCTTCGTCGCCAGATTTGGAAGCGATGGTCACTGAACCCAGTTCGTTGATCTTGGTTGCGCGAGCTTCAGCAGCAGCCAGAACGTCAGCCAGTTTGGCTTCCAGTTCAGCACGGCGTGCTTCGAAGAACTCAACGTTTTTCTTGGTAGCAGGAACAGCTTTGCCCTGTGGTACCAGGAAGTTACGAGCGTAGCCCGCTTTAACGTTAACTTGATCACCCAGGCTGCCCAGGTTTGCTACTTTATCAAGCAGAATAACTTGCATTACCTTATCCTCTCAAAGTCGTTAATGGACAGTGGCCGATTACTGATGACGATCAGTGTACGGCAACAAAGACAGGTAGCGCGCGCGCTTGATAGCACGGGCCAGCTGGCGCTGATATTTTGCACGAGTACCGGTGATACGGCTCGGTACAATTTTACCACTTTCGGTGATGTAGTTTTTCAGCGTAGCGATGTCTTTATAGTCAATCTCTTGAACGCCTTCCGCGGTGAAACGGCAGAACTTGCGACGACGGAAATAACGTGCCATTTGGCTAGTCTCCAGAATCTATCAATTCAATCTGCTCGGCATGCAGAACCAATTTGCTCAGCCCGTTGCGCCCTTGATGGCAGCTTACAAAGCCTTGCACGGTAATCTGACTGCCGACCGTTAATCTTTGAGTTAGTGCTTGTGACTGTTGTCCGCTGACAACCACGGGCATTCGGCACCATGCTTGTCTGCTGAATCCGGCTTCCATCTGCTGCGAACGGTGCTCTAGCACAAATTGGCAGTGCGGTATCCCGGAAGGACTCACTTTTCGAACCGGCGCCTTGCACACAGTGCCCGACAAGACCAGACGATTAGCCGTCACGGCGGCAATTACTCTTCAGAATCCCCAGCATCTGCATCATCTGCGGTTTCGTTAGCGAAGTCTTCGCGGCGATCGCCACGACGTTCGTCTTTCGCTTTAACCATCGGAGATGCTTCAGTTACCGCGTGCTTAACGCGCATAACCATGCTGCGGATAACGGCGTCGTTGAAGCGGAAGTTAGTTTCCAGCTCATCGATCGCTTCCTGCGGCGCTTCAACGTTCAGCAGAACGTAGTGAGCTTTGTGCAGTTTGTTGATCGGATAAGCCAGCTGACGGCGGCCCCAGTCTTCCAGACGGTGAATCTGACCTTGCGCGTTAGTGATGGTAGCACTGTAACGCTCGATCATGCCCGGAACCTGTTCGCTTTGGTCAGGATGGACCATAAAAACGATTTCGTAATGACGCATCGAATTGCTCCTTACGGATTATTCAGCCTCCTGTCAGGGTCAACCGCGGCCCATGGAAGCAAGGAACGTGTTTAGTGTGCGGCTGAAAAATGACGCGTAATCATACTGACGCAGGGCGGGAAACTCAAGGACTGCGTGGGTTTTATTCGCGTTAATGCGAGGCGCTATGGGAAATAGCACGATTTGCTCGTGGGTGAACCTATGTACGCCGATCCATGGGTTTCAAAAATCTTTCAATGAAATCAGCGCTGAGTCACAAATCTATTTCATTTTTTTTGAAAGAGGTCATCAAAACACCCCACTTTTTAATCCGCAGTAACGGACTAAAATTAACCATATCCGCCGCAGACAGCGCGACGAAAAAGATTTCAGGTTATTCAATGCAGATAAATGACTTTTTGCCGCAGCGACACTCGCTGTCAGGCCGTAACGGCAAAGGGTTAAGAGAGGCACTATGAAACGCATTATTCTTGCGACGGCGCTGGCCGCCCTGTTCTCCGCCAACGTGATGGCCGCGACGGAGATTAGCTCGCACCAGGCCGATCAACGCCAGAGCGTTGGCTTCGTCACCCTGAACCAGAACGTGGTTTCGCCGGATGACGCCAGCAGCCAGGTCAGTAAAATCGCCGATCAACGCGGCGCGACCTCTTATCGCATCATCGCCCTGCACGAACCGGGCGACAACAGCACGATGCACGTCAGCGCCGAGCTGTACCGCTAAAAAGACGCGCCACGCCAGGGAAATCCCCAGGGCTTCATCAGAAAGCCCGCTCAATCCTCGCCGGAGCGCCGCTTGTCGGGCGCTCCACTTTCTCACCTGTCACAGCTTGAGCAACGCCGGCGCGCTGAACGCTTTGCCCGGATTGTGCAATTGCAGCGCCATCCGCAGATAGTTTGTCCGCGTTTGCAGCAGCTCGGCGCTTTGCGTCAGCGTCACCCGCTGCTCGAAGGAGAGCGTACCGGCCGCCGCGGTGTGAGTGGCCGCCGCTTTCGGCGCGAAGGCAAACAGCGCCGTCATGTTTTGCACCGTCTGCGCGGTGATGCGCGACAGCGGATCCGCCTTGTTTTGCCGCACCTTGCAGTCGGCTGCCCCCAACATCTCGCTGAAGGCCGCTGAGTTAAGATCGGCGCGCACTTTCATCGTTCCCACCAGCCCGCGCGCTGTCTCGGCCGTATTGCTGATACCCTTTATCATGCTCTCCGCTCCTTGCTGCCCTGAAAGAATTCACGCTGACATTCTCCTCCTCCATGCGTCAAACAATGACCGAAACAGCCCGCAGAGAGCGGCGCAATTCCACGCATCGCGCCCGGATGCGTATTACAGCTCGCGGAGGAAGAAATCGGTGGTAGCGGACAGCGCCAGCGGCGTGATGCGGTGCTTCACGCCCGGCTCGACGAGCGACGTCAAGCGGCCATCTGCGCCTTGCTGCCGCAGTTCAGCCGCCAAACGCAGGCTGTCCGCCGCCGGCACCACGTCGTCCGTCTCGCCGTGCCACAGCAGCAGCGGCCGCCCGGCGATCGTCTCCAAACGCCCTTCCAGCTCATACTCCGCCAACACGGCGGTGCGCGCCGCAAACGCCGCCGGCGAGAGTGCCTCGCCCTCTTCGCCCAACGGCGGATACAGCGTTTGCGCCAGCGCACGGTAATAGCCTGAGCCCATCAGGCTGGCGGCCGCCCGGATCCACGGAAAGCGCGCGAAGGCGCCCAGCGCGGTCATGCCGCCCATTGAGGCGCCGGCGACGCCGATGCGGCCGTCGACGATCAGGCCAAGCCGCTCGAAATGCGCCTTGATCTGCGGCAGTTCGTCGATATTGCTGCGCAGGATCTCCCAGAATGACGCCAGGCGCTGCGCCTCATCGCCGTCGAATCGCTCGCCGTGCCGATCGGCATCCGGCAACACCGCCCGAAAACCGGCACGCGCCAGCGCATAGGCGAAGTAGGCGTACACCTCTTTCGACGAGGTATAACCATGGCAGAAGAACACCGTCGGCAGCGGCCGATGATACTGCCCCGCCGGCACCGCATGGATCACCGCGATATCGCCCACTCGCTCGTCATGAATTTCGATCATCCGTTCATCCTCACTCCACCTGTTGGCCTTAATCATGACAAACTTGCGCGAAGCAGCGTTAGCTCAATCTGTTACAGCTTATATTGCGTTACACTGAAGCCATCGCACCGGCTCTTTCGAGGTCACCATGACGCTAGTCCGCACACTCATCGCCCTGACGCTGGCCGCACAGCTTTCCGCCTGCGGCATCATGACCACCACGCCGAAACCGCCACCGCCCCCCACCGCACAGGCGCAGGAGATCGTACGCGCGCAGACCGCCGCACTGGCGAAAATGGGCACCATCACCGCCGTGGTGCGCGGCAGTCCGATGGACGTGGAAGCGGAGATCCAACGCAAGGCCACCGCCGCCGGCGCCCGTTATTACGTGATCATCATGAACAGCGAAACCGTCGTGCCGGGCCAATGGTATTCCCAGGCGATCCTGTATCGTTAAGGCGGGGATTTTTTAAGCAGATTTACACTGGCTTTGCACTGGCTGAAGAAGGGTGTTGCACACTGAGGGACAGCATGCCGCATGTTGCGGGTGTCGATTCAGGATCTGACGAAGGGGAACGCCATGAAACGCTCCACCGCACTCACCTCCCTCTTGCTTTCCATGGGATTGCTCAGCACCGGCGCACAGTCCGCCGAGCTGGCGCCCGCCGATCGCGTGACGCCGCTCAGTGAAATCGCCGAGATCACTTTCAACGATCTGCCCGGTTCGCCGCAGGAAGCGGAACTGGCCATTGCCCGCACCGCCGACCAACACGGCGCCAGCTATTACCGCATCCTGCGGATGGAAGAACAGGCGCACCCGCTTGGCTGGCGCGCCTCCGCCATCTTATACCTTTAATAGCTCATGCAAGCCGCATTCAACACGCCGCCGCTAACGGAGACGCCCCCCAGGAAAATCCCGGCGGCCAGGTGATTCGCTTCGATCTTTTCGCTGATACGCGGCATGTAGATCTTCACGGCCGCGAACAGCAAGAGTTGCACCACCAGCGCCACTACGCCCCACAGCAGGTAATCCAGCAGGCTGATCGAGTTGATCGCCGCGCTGGCCAACGGGATCACATACCCCAGGCAGGCGCCGATGAAAGCAAAGGCGGCGGATTGATTATCGGCCTTGATCAGCGCCCATTCATCGTGCGGGGTGATACGGGTATAGACGAACAGAAACACCAAAATCATGGCGAAGCCGCTGAAGAAGTAAGAGGCAAACGCCGCCAACGCGCTGAGAATATCCATGTGCATTTTCCTGTCAGAGTGAGGCTGAATTAAAAAGGTTTTCGCCGCCGGGCGCCACCCTTTTCCCTAACCGCCGATGGCGCGACTCAGCAGCAGTTCGCACACCTCGGCCGACAGCAGGCTCTCGCCACGGTGATCCAGCGTCAGATGACACCAGGCGTCGGCGATCTGCGGGCTGGCGTGCTGCAGCAGCTGCGCGGCGCAGCACAGGTCGAACAGCTGCTGGGTCAGCAGCCGCCCCATCTCTTCACGCGGTTGCCGGGCACGCTGCTGCCACTGCCGCCAGGCGCGATCGAACAACCGATTCTGGCCGCGCACCGGCTGCAGCTCGAACTGCAACATCTCGAGCGCGCCCGGCAGTTTGTGCAGGCTGCGCAACACGTCCAGACACATGATGTTGCCAGAGCCCTCCCAGATGCTGTTCACCGGCATTTCACGGTACAGGCGCGGCAGTTCACTCTCCTCGCAGTAACCGATGCCGCCCAGCACCTCCATCGCCTCGGCGATGAACGGCATGCCCTGGCGGCAAATGCTGTATTTGGCCGCCGGCGTCAGCAGACGGCTGTAGATCAGTTCGCCTTCATTGCTGCGGCTTTCCCAGGCGCGAGCCAGCCGGAACAGCAACGCGGTATGCCCTTCCAGCCGCAGCGCCATGCGCGCCAAGACCTGGCGCATCAGCGGTTGTTCTATCAACAGCTTGCCGAACGCCTGCCGCTGCAGCGCATGATACAGCGCCACCGACAGCCCGCGGCGCATCAGGCCGTGGCTGCCCAACGAACAGTCGAAACGGGTCAGGCCGCCCATCTTCAGGATATGCCGCACGCCGTCGCCCTCATCGCCCAGCAGCCAGGCCGTGGCATCCTGAAACTCCACCTCGCTGCTGGCGTTGGAGCGGTTGCCCAGTTTGTCTTTCAACCGCTCAAGGCGAATGGCGTTGCGGCTGCCGTCCGGCAAAATGCGCGGCAGGAAGAAGCAGGACAGCCCGCCTTCGGCCTGCGCCAGCACCAGGTGCGCATCGCTCTGCGGCACCGAGAAGAACCACTTGTGCCCCACCAGCCGGTAGGCTTCGCCCGGCCCGCGCGCGCCGAGCGGCGTGGCGGTGGTGGTATTGCTCAAGACATCGGAGCCGCCCTGTTTCTCCGTCATGCCCATGCCGATCAGCAGGCCGCGCTTTTGCCCGCCCGGCAGCAGGTGAGCGTCATAACGGTCCGACAGCAGCGGCGTCAGCCAGGAGCGAAACTCGGCCGGTAAAGCCTGCAGCAACAGCGGCGTGGCGCCGAAGGTCATGGTCACCGGGCACAGCGTGCCGGCCTCGACCTGCGCATGCAGCATAAAGCGCGCGGCGCGCGCCACGAAGGAACCGATGCGCGCATCCTCCTGCCAGGGCAGGTTGTGCACCCGATTGGCGATCAGGCCCTGCATCAGAATATGCCAGGCGGGGTGAAAGCGAACGTCATCCAGCCGCTGGCCAGTGGCGTCGTAGCGCAACAGTTCCGGCGGGTTGGCGTTAGCCAGCCGCCCCAGCTCCAGCGACTCCTGGGTACCGAGCTGCTGGCCCAGCGAGGCCAATACCTCGGCGTCCCAACCGCCTTGTTCACGCTGCAACGCTTCGCGCAGCGGCGTATCGGAGAGAAACAGGTTGCTGTTGCCCAGCGGCTTGGGTTGGTTAAAAACGGTGTGCGTAGTCCAGACCATGAGAGTGCTCCCTGAAAAAAGCGTCAGGGATAAGTATGGTCGGCGCAGAGATTTCTGCCGCAGGCGGGATCACAAGAGGGGGAATTAACGGGGGCACGGGGCCCCCGTCAGAAGAATCAGCCGCGCTGACGCACCGCTTCGAACAGGCAGATGCCGGTGGCGACCGACACGTTCAGCGAAGAGACGGTGCCGGCCATCGGGATGCTGATCAGCTCGTCGCAGTGTTCGCGAGTCAGGCGACGCATGCCTTCGCCTTCCGCGCCCATCACCAGCGCCATCGGGCCGGTCATTTTGCTCTGATACAGCGTATGGTCGGCTTCGCCGGCGGTGCCCACCACCCAGACATTCATCTCTTGCAGCAGACGCAGCGTACGTGCCAGGTTGGTCACGCGGATCAACGGCACGTTTTCGGCGGCACCACAGGCCACTTTCTTGGCGGTGGCGTTCAGCTGGGCGGAACGGTCGCGCGGCACGATCACCGCGTGCACGCCGGCTGCGTCGGCGCTGCGCAGGCAGGCACCGAGGTTATGCGGGTCGGTCACGCCGTCCAGCACCAGCAGGAACGGGGTCGCCACGCTTTCCAGCAGGCCCGGCAGATCGTTCTCCTGATACTGACGCCCTTCGCGCACCCGGGCGATGATCCCCTGGTGCACCGCGCCTTCAACCTTGTCATCCAGCCATTGGCGGTTCGCCACCTGGATCACGATGCCGGTCGCTTCCAGCTCGGCGATCAGCGGTTGCAGACGGCGATCTTCGCGGCCTTTCAGGATAAACACTTCCAGGAAGCGTTGCGGATCGCGCTCTAACAGGGCTTTGACGGCGTGGATGCCGTAAATAATTTCGCTCATGATGCTCTTTTAAATTCGTGCGGCCGGCGATAACCGGCCGATGATAACGATGTGCGGCAGGTTAAGCCTGCTCGGCACCTTTCTTCTTGGCTGCGCGTTTGGCTTTGGTCGCCGCCGCGATTTTCCGCGTTTTGTCGGACGCTTTCTTGGCTTTCTTTTTCGCCTTCTTCACGTTGTCCGCGGGCTTGGCGTCATCCTGCTTACGGAAGGCGCTGTCCGGCTCGAAGTTGGCCGGCGGTTTGCCGCCGCGGCGTTTGCCGCGCCCCGCATTGCCACTGTCGCGCAGCGTGCGTTGGCCGCCCTTCTTGGCGCGATCGCGCTCGGTTTTGCCTTCACCGCGTGCTTTGCGGGTGCTGGACACCAGCGCGAAGTCGATCTTGCGCTCGTCCATATGCACCGCATCCACGCGGATCTCCACCGTATCCCCCAGGCGATAGACCGTGCCGGAAGACTCGCCGATCAGGCGCTGGCCGATATTATCGTAGCGATAGTAATCATTATCCAGCGTTGATACGTGCACCAGCCCGTCGATGAACAGATCGTTCAGGCGCACGAAGAAGCCGAAGCCGGTCACGCTGGAGATGATGCCGCTGAACACTTCACCGACGTGATCCTGCATGAAGTCGCACTTCAGCCAGTCGGCGACGTTGCGCGTCGCTTCATCCGCACGGCGCTCGGTCATCGAACAGTGCTCGCCCAGCTGCAGCATCTCTTCGAATTCGCTGTGCCAGCCGCCGGTCGGCGTCCAGCGCTCTTTCGGCTCGCCGTGTTCTTTGGCCAGCTGGTATTTGATCGCGCGGTGCAGCGCCAGATCCGGATAACGGCGGATCGGCGAGGTGAAGTGGCCGTAAGACGCCAGCGCCAGACCGAAGTGGCCGCGGTTTTCCGGATCGTAAATCGCCTGCTTCATCGAGCGCAGCAACATGGTTTGCAGCATTTCGTGGTCAGGGCGCTCGGACACTTCATCCATCAGCACCGCATAGTCCTTCGGCTGCGGTTTGTTGCCGCCGCCCAGCGTCAGGCCCAGTTCGCTCAGCACGCTGCGCAGCGCGGAGATGTGGTCATCGCTCGGACGATCGTGCACGCGGTACAGCGCCGGCTCGTTGCGTTTCTCGACAAAGCGCGCGGCCGCCACGTTGGCCATGATCATGCACTCTTCGATCAGCTTGTGGGCGTCGTTGCGCACCGTCGGCTCCACGCGTTCGATACGGCGTTCGGCGTTGAAGATGAACTTGGCTTCTTCGGTTTCAAACGCGATGCCGCCGCGCTCGGCGCGCGCCTTATCCAGCACCTTATACATCGTGTGCAGCTCTTCCAGGTGCTTGACCAGCGGGTGGTAATGCTCGCGCAGCTCCTGATCGCCCTGCAGAATGTGCCACACCTTGTTATAGGTCAGGCGGGCGTGCGAGCTCATCACCGCCTCGTAGAATTTGGCCGTGGACAGGCGCCCCTGGGCAGAGATGGTCATCTCGCATACCATGCACAGGCGATCGACCTGTGGGTTCAGGGAGCACAGTCCGTTGGACAGCACTTCCGGCAGCATCGGGATCACCTGCGACGGGAAGTAGACCGAGTTGCCACGGCTGCGCGCTTCGTCATCCAGCGCGGTGCGTGGACGCACATAGTAGCTGACGTCGGCGATCGCGACCCACAGGCGCCAGCCGCCGCCGCGTTTTTTCTCGCAGTACACGGCGTCGTCGAAGTCGCGCGCATCTTCACCGTCGATGGTGACCAACGGCAGTTTGCGCAGATCGACGCGGCCCTTCTTGGCCGCTTCCGGCACCTGCTCGCTGAGATCGGCCACCTGCTTTTCCACCTGCGGCGGCCAGGTATGCGGGATCTCATGGGTGCGCAGCGCGATGTCCACCGCCATGCTGGTGCCCATTTTGTCGCCGAGGATCTCGACGATCTTGCCGACCGCCTTAGTACGGCGGGTCGGGCGCTGAGTCAGCTCCACCACCACCATAAAGCCCATGCGCGCGCCGCTGACGCTGTCGGCTGGGATCAGAATATCGAAGCTCAGACGGCTGTCGTCCGGCACCACGAAGCCGGTACCGGCGTCCATGAAGAAGCGGCCGACAATCTGGCTGGTTTTCGGCACCAGCACGCGCACGATGCGCGCTTCGCGGCGCCCTTTACGGTCCGCACCCAGCGCCTGCGCCAGCACCACATCACCGTGGATCGCCATTTTCATCTGTTCGGCAGACAGGTACAGATCGTCTTTGCTGCCTTCAACGCGCAGGAAGCCGTAGCCGTCGCGGTGGCCGATCACCGTGCCGCGCAGCAGATCCAAACGCTCCGGCAGCGCATAGCACTGGCGGCGGGTAAACACTAACTGGCCATCGCGCTCCATGGCGCGCAGGCGGCGACGCAGCGCTTCCAGCTGCTCTTCACCGCTGAGGCCCAATTCGTTGCCCAGTTCTTCGCGACTGGCCGGCGTTTCTCGTTTCGCCAAATGGGCCAGGATATATTCACGGCTGGGGATAGGGGATTCGTATTTTTCTGCTTCTCGTTCCAGGAATGGATCTTGTGACATTGCGGTTCCTCCGTTGTCATCAGCAGGATGACGTTGAGCCTTGTCTTCTCAACGTCGTTTTATTCGACAAGCAATAGCTTGTAGAGCGGCGGATTGTCTTCGACCATGTCGGCCAACGTATGCTTATCCAGCTCTTCAAGGAAATTCTGTACGCCCTGTTGGAGCACCTGCTTCAATCGGCAGGCAGGGGTGATGTGGCAAAAATCACTGCTGCAGTTAACCAGCGCAAGCGGCTCCAGCGCCCGCACGACGTCACCGAGGCGAATGCTCTCGGCCGGTTTACCCAAACGAATGCCGCCATGCTTACCGCGCACCGCCGTGACAAAACCGACCCGGCTCAACTGATTGATGATCTTCACCATATGGTTGCGGGACACGCCATAAACCTCTGTCACTTCCGAGATGTTGGTCATCTTGTCCTGCGGCAACGAGGCCATGTAGATCAACGCCCGCAGGCCATAATCAGTAAAACTTGTTAACTGCACATCTTACCTCTGGGTATCACTTTACCCGTCTGATACGCCGCTTTTCGGCGCTATTCAAAAGATTACTCATTGGATAATAAACCAGCCGGAGAGTTCGTCGCTAATTATTTAGCGGATCCCGCGCCCTAAGGCGAGTTTATGAAAGGATTTTTTGACGTGAAACCGCAATCGGAGGGAGTCAGGATAAAAACAAACCGGGACGCGCCCGGTTTGTTTAATGCCGCAAAGCCTGATTATGCGTCGAACGGGTCGCGCAGGATCATGGTTTCGCTGCGGTCCGGGCCAGTAGAGATGATGTCTACCGGTACGCCGGTCACTTCTTCGATGCGCTTGATGTAGTTCAGCGCAGCCTGAGGCAGCTTGCTGTGCTCTTTCACGCCAAAGGTCGTTTCGCTCCAGCCCGGCATGATTTCGTAGATAGGCTCGATGCCTTCCCAACCTTCAGCCGCCAGCGGAGTGGTGTCCACTTCGCGGCCGTCCGGCATGCGGTAGCCCACGCAGATCTTCACTTCTTTCAGGCCGTCCAGGACGTCCAGTTTGGTCAGGCAGAAGCCGGACAGGGAGTTGATCTGCACCGCGCGACGCACCGCTACCGCGTCCAACCAGCCGGTACGACGACGACGGCCGGTGGTGGCGCCGAACTCGTTACCCTGCTTGCACAGGTACTCGCCGGTTTCATCGAACAGTTCGGTTGGGAACGGGCCGGCACCCACGCGAGTGGAGTAGGCTTTCACGATGCCCAGCACGTAGTCCACATAACGCGGGCCAATGCCGGAACCGGTAGCCACGCCGCCGGCGGTGGTGTTGGAAGAGGTCACGTACGGATAAGTACCGTGGTCGATATCCAGCAGGGTGCCCTGAGCGCCTTCGAACATGATCAGGTCGCCACGCTTGCGTGCGCCGTCCAGCAGTTCGGAAACGTCAACCACCATGGCGGTCAGGATGTCGGCGATAGACAGTACGTAGTCCAGCGTCGCCTGATAATCGACGGCTTCAACTTTGTAGTAGTTGACCAGCTGGAAGTTGTGGTAATCGACGATCTCTTTCAGCTTAACGGCGAAGGTTTCTTTATTGAACAGGTCGCTGACGCGCAGGCCGCGACGAGCCACTTTATCTTCGTAAGCCGGGCCAATGCCGCGACCGGTGGTGCCGATCGCTTTCGCGCCGCGCGCTTTCTCACGCGCGTTGTCCAACGCAACGTGGTAAGGCAGGATCAGCGGGCAAGCTTCAGAGAGTAACAGACGTTCGCGTACCGGGATGCCACGCGCTTCGAGTTCACCCATTTCTTTCATCAACGCGTCCGGCGCCAGAACAACACCGTTGCCGATGATGCTGGTGACGTTTTCACGCAGAATACCTGAAGGAATTAAATGAAGGACGGTTTTTTCACCGTTGATTACCAGAGTGTGGCCAGCGTTATGGCCACCTTGGTAGCGCACAACATATTGAGCCCGTTCAGTCAGCAGGTCTACAACCTTGCCTTTACCTTCGTCACCCCATTGGGTGCCCAGTACGACGACGTTCTTACCCATTTTTCAAAATCACCGATTGCTTAAAAATGGATTCTACCACCGTAATTTTCGATTTTCAGCACTTTTAGCATACGATTGCATAAATTTTGGGCTAGACTTTAAAGACCCGTGCGGCCGCTCAACATGTAGTAGATCACGCAGCCCGCAACCACTATTCCACCACCAAATCGCCGCAGCGTCGCGTCCGGCAGCTGCGACATCGCCACAATCATTTTGCGCCAGGCCTGCGGAAACAGCATCGGCCCTAACCCTTCCAGCACCAGGACCAGCCCGAGCGCCAGCCAAATCGTTGAGTTCATGCATCCCCCAAAAACGAGAAAGGGCCCGCGTAAACGGGCCCTCGGTCAGATCGCCTGCCGCGCTTATTTGCGCAGGGTATCAGGCGACTTCATGTAGCGGAAGAAATCGCTGTCCGGGCTCAGTACCAGCACGTCCTGGTTGTCCTTGAAGCTGGCTTCATAGGCACGCAGGCTGCGGATAAAGGCATAGAAGTCCGGATCCTGGCTGAACGCGTTGGCGAACAGTTTAGCCGCTTCGGCATCGCCTTCACCGCGGGTGATACGCGCCTGACGCTCGGCTTCCGCCAAGGTACGGGTCACTTCGTAGTCCGCGCTGGCGCGCAGTTTCTCAGCTTCTTCCTGGCCCTGCGAGCGCAGACGACGGGCTACCGCTTCACGCTCGGCGCGCATACGCTGGTAGATGGCGTCGGACACTTCGGCCGGCAGGTTGATCTGCTTGATACGTACGTCGATCACCTCGATGCCCAACGCCGCCATGCTGTTCGGGTTAACCTGCGGCTGTTTGCCGGTGGTTTCCCGTTCAACGCGCGCCGCCGCAGAGGCGATAGCGTCATCGGCTTCGGTGGTCGCCACTTCTTCGCCGTCACCCACGGTGCCGGTGTTCAGCGCGTCACGCACGTCAGACATCAGCTTGCCGCGCGAGTCGGTCACGATGTCTTTCACGTCCAGACGGCCGATTTCGGAACGCAGACGGTCGCTGAACTTGCGTTTCAGCAGCACTTCGGCCTGGGAGACGTCGCCGCCGCCGGTCGCCAGATAGTAGCGGCTGAAGTCGCTGATACGCCACTTCAGATAGGAATCGACGATCAGGTCTTTCTTCTCGCTGGTCACGAAGCGATCAGCCTGGTTATCCATGGTCTGAATACGCGCATCCAGGTTCTTCACGGTCTCGATGAACGGGATCTTGAGGTGCAGACCCGGCGCATACACCAGCGGCTTGTTTTCGCCGTCGCGCAGAACCTTGCCGAAGCGCAGCACGATGCCGCGCTGGCCTTCCTGCACCACGAACAGCGAAGCGTACAGCACCACCAGCACCGCGAGGACAATAACTACAAAAGACTTACGCATTGATTACTCTCTCCCTACGCGAGTGGTGTCGTCACGCTGCGCATTCGCCCGGCGCTGATCCATAATCGAACCGCCGCTGGTACGCGGAGCGCTGCTGTTGGCAGCCGGCGCAGGATTCGGATTGAGGCGAATCAGGCTGGTATCCTTGTTGCCGCTCTCCGTTGCCGCGCCTTGACCGCGCAGCATCTGATCCAGCGGCAGCACCATCAGGTTGTTGCCTTTGTCGCTCACCAACACCTTACGGGTATGGCCCAGCACTTTTTCCATGGTTTCGATATACAGACGCTCGCGAGTAATCTGCGGTGCGGACTTGTATTCCGGCAACAGCTTGGCAAAGCGCGCCACCTCACCCTGAGCTTCCAGGACGGTACGGTCTTTATAAGCCTTGGAGTCTTCCAGCAGACGCTGCGCCTGGCCGTTCGCACGCGGCTGAACTTCGTTGGCGTAAGCTTCCGCTTCACGGATGTATTGCTGCTCGTTCTCACGCGCAGCGATCGCATCGTCGAACGACGCCTTCACCTCTTCCGGTGGACGCGCCGCCTGGAAGTTGACGTCCAGCAACGTGATACCCATGTTGTAAGGACGAATAGTCTCTTCCAACATGCGCTGCGTATCGTTACGCACCACGGTACGGCCTTCGGTCAGGATGCGGTCCATCGAGTATTTGCCGATCACGCCGCGCAGGGCGCTGTCGGTCGCCTGGCTCAGGCTGTCGTCGGCATTGACGACGCTGAACAGGTACGCTTCCGGGTTGGTCACGCGGTACTGCACGTTCATTTCCACGCGCACCACGTTTTCATCGGAGGTCAGCATCACGCCGGACGCCGCCAGCTCGCGCACGGACTCCACGTTCACCGGACGCACGTCATCGATGAAGGTCGGCTTCCAGTTCAGGCCCGGCTGCACCAGGTGGCTGAACTTACCGAAACGCGTCACAACGCCGCGTTCGGCTTCCTTGATGGTGTAGAAGCCGCTGGCGGCCCAGATCACCACCACGGCAACCGCCGCGATACCGATAATGCGGCCGCTGAAGCCCGGACCAGAGGTGCCGGTGCCGCCGCTATTGCTGTTGGAGCCTTTGCCCCCGCCGAAACCGCTCAATTTCTTGCTCAGTTTGCGGAAGATATCGTCCAAATCAGGTGGCCCTTGATCACGACCGCCTTTGTTGTTACCGCCAGAGTTGCCGCCATTATTATTGCTGCTCCCCCACGGGTCGCGGTCCTGTCCGTTATTACCGGGCTGATTCCACGCCATGTTTTAGCTCCATATTCTGTGATTGGGTACTTCAGGCTTTCGCGAAGCATAAATGTAACAGGATATGATCATACGATAAAGTCAATCAGGTCCTGTTCTTGCTTGCAGAGACGACGCCATTCGACGATCGGCATTCGCACCACCACGCCAATGCTGCCGTCCTCTTCGTTCCACTCTTTTTCAATCGCCTGAAGCTGGTAAAAACGGCTGCGAAGACGGCCTGCCCGTGGCGGTAAGCGCAATTCGTAATGCGCGATCTCCCCCGATAAGCGCTCCGTCAACGCCTGATACAGCAACGGAATACCCTCTCCGCTGGCGGCGGACAGCCACACCCGGATCGGCAGGTTTTCGTCGTTGCGGTCGATACGCGGCACAAAATCGTCCAGCATATCTATTTTGTTCATCACTAACAGTGTAGGAATTTCATCCGAGTCTATCTCCGCCAGCACGGTGTTCACCGCTTCGATGTTCTCATCGACGCGCGGATCTGCGGCATCGATGACGTGCAGTAGCAAAGACGCCTGGCGCGTTTCCTGCAGCGTCGCCTTGAAGGCGGCCACCAGATCGTGCGGCAGGTGCCGGATAAAGCCTACGGTATCCGCCAACACGGTATCCCCCACGTCCGGCACGTCAATGCGCCGCAACGTAGGATCCAGGGTGGCAAATAGCTGGTCCGCCGCATACACCTCGGCAGACGTTATTCGGTTAAACAGGGTGGATTTGCCGGCGTTGGTGTAGCCCACCAGCGATACGGTCGGCACATCGGCACGGGTCCGCGCGCGTCGGCCTTGTTCACGCTGCTTTTCTACCCGCTCGAGGCGGCGCAGAATCAAGCTGATGCGATCGCGCAACAGGCGACGGTCGGTCTCAAGCTGGGTTTCCCCCGGCCCGCGCAGGCCAATCCCCCCTTTTTGCCGCTCCAGGTGCGTCCAACCGCGTACCAGACGCGTGGCGATGTGACGCAACTGCGCCAGCTCCACCTGCAGCTTACCTTCATGGGTGCGGGCACGCTGGGCGAAGATGTCTAAAATCAGCCCGGTGCGATCGATCACCCGGCATTCGCACAGGCGCTCGAGGTTTCTTTCCTGCGCCGGGGAAAGGGAATGATCAAACAGGACAACAGACGCGCCGCTGGCTTTCACCGCATCTGCAATTTCTTCGGCCTTTCCTTCGCCGACAAAGTACTTCGGATGCGGGGCTTTGCGGCTACCAGTCACCACTTGCAAAGCTTCGACACCGGCTGAAGAAACCAACGATTCGAACTCGTTGAGGTCTTCCGTATCTTTGTCTTGCGAGAAATAGATATGAACCAGTACGGCCTGCTCACCGGCTTCATAACGGTCAAACAAGCGTGCAACCTCTCAAACGGACACTCACCGTGAGTTTGGGGGACATAAACAGCCCGCGGCTGCTTATGCTCCCCGTCATGGTTGACTTGCAACGCGCTTTATTCAGCGTCATCGCTTTCCTGCTGCGGCTGTTGCTGCGCAGACGGATTGTTGCCATGGTGATAGTTGCTTGAACCGCCGCTCGGGTTGTTGCTGTGATGCGAAACCGGGCGTGACGGGACAACGGTAGAGATAGCGTGCTTGTACACCATCTGGCTAACCGTGTTCTTCAACAGGATGACAAACTGGTCAAAAGACTCAATCTGGCCTTGCAGCTTAATACCATTCACCAAATAAATAGAAACCGGAACACGTTCACGACGCAATGCGTTCAGGAACGGATCTTGCAAAGATTGCCCCTTAGCCATTCTATCTTTTCCTTATTTGCTTGTTGTTTGTAACTAAGAACCTGTCGGCTCTAAAATAAACGACGTAAAAAATTTGCGCGCTGAATACTCAGCAATTGTACACAATCACCCAACCTATGCACTAACAACCTGTGTCACCGAGTCCAAAGCCTCTCCCGGCTTTTCACTGTCCAACCAATGGACCGACTCCCAACCCCGTAACCAGGTCATCTGACGTTTAGCCAACTGACGTGTTGCGCAAATACCACGATAAACCATCTCATCGTAACTAATTTCACCAGACAAGTATGACCACATCTGGCGGTAACCGACACAGCGAATGGAGGGCAAGTCCGTATGCAAATCACCCCGTGCGAAAAGTGCACGCGCTTCCGTCTCAAAACCCGCCGCCAACATTTGATGGTACCGCAGCTCGATGCGTTGATGGATCAACTCACGGCTGGTCGGCGCTATCGCAAATTGGTGAACTTGATACGGTAACGATTCACCCGAAATTTGAGTCAGTTCCGTTAAAGTTTTACCCGAAATAAAAAAAACTTCCAGTGCTCTGGACAGTCTCTGCGGATCATTCGGATGAATTCTCACTGCCGCGACGGGATCGATCGCCTGTAACTGACGGTGCAGCGCCTCCCAGCCCTGCTCCGCCGCTTGGCGTTCGATGCGCTCGCGCACCGCGGGATCGGCGGAGGGCAGCGGCGACAATCCTTCCAGCAACGCCTTGAAATACAACATGGTGCCGCCGACCAGCAGCGGAATGCGCCCGGCGGCGGTGATATCGGCCATCTCCTTCAGCGCGTCGGCGCGGAACTCCGCGGCCGAGTAAGCTTCGGCGGGATCGCGAATATCGATCAGCCGATGCGGCGCCTGCGCCAATTCTTCGGCGCTCGGCTTGGCGGTGCCGATATCCATGCCGCGGTAAATCAGCGCGGAATCGACGCTGATCAGTTCCACCGGCAGGCGTTCGCGCAGCGCGATCGCCAGCGCGGTCTTGCCTGAGGCGGTCGGCCCCATGATGAAAATAGCCGGGGGACGTGGTGTCATTTCAGTGTTAGTCATGCTTGAGGGCCGCCAGTGCGGCCTGTAAATCAACGGGTTGTAAAAGTCCGCTCGGTGGCGATTTGACCAGCTGCGGGCAAAGTCGTTCAACGTCGGTCAGCAATTGTATCGCTTGCGAGGTGTTCCACTGTTCATGTTCGCTGCCAAGACGGCGAGCGAGCCAGGTGGCCAGCACCGCGGGCGACATCTCCTGATGTTCGGCCAGATAGCCTAACAGTTCGGGTATCAGTTTTTGTAAATTTTGTTGGCGTAATGGTAAAGGCACTGCGCGCAGCGTCACACGGCCGTGATCCGTCTGCAGATCCAGCCCCATCATCGTCAGCAGCGCCTGATGCCGTGCAATGGCCGCCGCTTCGTTCTTATCCAACGTCAGCTTGATCGGTATCAGCAGCGGTTGCGGCCGCAGCCCTTCCGTCGGCGGATTGAGCTGCGCCTGGCGCAACCAGCGTTCGGCCACCGTCAGATTGAGCAACGCCGGCTGCTGGCGCTGTTCAATCAGCGCGTAGCACGGCGGATGGATCATCAGCACCCGGCCAAAGCTGTGTTGTCCGCTCGCCAACGGCGTTTCCACGGCGGCTTTCGCCGGCGGGAACAGCGGCGGCTTGCTCGACACTTCCGGCGTCGCATCGGCCGGTGGCTCGGTGGCGGGCTGCATCAGTTTGCCGTACAGCTCGCCTTCGCGTTTCTGGTAACCGCCCGCCGTTTGCCAACCGGGCTGCGGCGCGCGCTCGCGGACGGCGCCGGCCGATGACGGCGTTTCGCGACGCGGCGCAGGCTGAGAAAAATGGTTGCCGCCGGCGGCGACGCGGTTTTCCTGCTGCCAGACCGGCGCGGGCGTTTCCGCCAGCGGCAGCGACGGTGTCTGACTGGCCTGTTGCAGCACGGTGGTCACCGCCTGGTAGATAAAATCGTGTACCAGCCGCGCCTGATGGAAACGCACCTCGTGCTTGGCGGGATGAACGTTGACGTCCACCTGGTGCGGGTCGACTTCCAGATACAGCACGTAAGCGGGCTGCTGATCGTCTTTTAACTGATCCTGATAGGCCTGACGAATCGCGTGATTGATCAAGCGATCGCGCATCATGCGGCAATTGACGTAGCAGTATTGCATCTCACCCAGCTGGCGCGCCCCCGCCGGATCCGCCACCCAGCCGCGGATACTCAGATCGCCGTGTTGCCAGTCGATGTTCAGCGCATGCTGTAAAAACGCCGGGCCGCAGATGCTGCCCAAACGGCGTTCGTGCTGGCTCTCTTCTTTCGCCGCCCGGTATTGGCGGATCAGTTTGCCGTTGTGGCTGAGGTTGATCGCCACATCGAAACGCGCCAGCGCGATGCGCCGCACCACTTCATCGATATGGCCGAATTCGGTTTTCTCGGTACGCATGAACTTGCGGCGCGCCGGCGTGTTGTAAAACAAATCCAGCACTTCCAGCGTACTGCCGACCGGGTGCGCGGCGGGTTTGACCGTCACCGCCTGCTCGCGCCCTTCGGCATAGGCTTGCCACGCCTCGCTTTGTTCGGCGGTGCGCGACGTCAGGGTCAAACGGGAAACCGAGCTGATACTGGCCAGCGCTTCGCCGCGAAAACCGAGGCTGACGATCGCTTCCAGGTCATCGAGCGTGCTGATTTTACTGGTAGCGTGCCGCGCCAGCGCCAGCGCCAAATCGCCCTTGCCGATGCCGCAGCCGTTATCGCGAATGCGGATCAGCTTGGCACCGCCGCGTTCGATATCGATATCGATGCGCGTCGCACCGGCGTCCAGACTGTTTTCCACCAGCTCTTTGACGACCGACGCGGGGCGTTCAACCACCTCTCCGGCGGCGATCTGGTTGGCGAGCTGTGGCGGTAACACCTGGATAGGCATGCTGACTCCTGTAGCGGTGGCGCTAGGCCTGCGGAATGGTCAGCGTCCGGTCCAGCGGCGCGACGTCCGACTTCAGATTATTGACCCGTTTCAGATCGCCGACGCTGACCCCATAACGAGAAGCGATAGAGGACAGCGTGTCCCCGCGGGCCACTTTATGTTTAGACGGCTTCTTCGCCGGCGTTTTCGCCTTGGCGACGGCGGTGACGGCGGCGGTTTTCCCCGCCGGCACCTTCAGACGTTGCCCGACCCACACGCCGTCTTTTTTCAGTTTGTTCAGATCCCGCAGCGCCGCCATGGTCGTGCCGTAGCTGTCGGCGATGCCGGACAGCGTCTCCGCCCGTTTCACCACATGGATCTGAGTCTTGCCGCTTACGCTGCGGCTCGCGCCGGCCGAGCTCACGATAGGCTCCGGCTGGCGCACGTCTGGTGTTGAGGTGTTAACCGCCGCTGCGACGTCCAGCGGTCGGTTTTCCACCTTTGGGTCGGCTTGCAGCGGATGCGCCAGGAAGTAGCTGCGCAGGCCGTTATGAATGGCCTTGGCAATCTTCTCCTGATACGCGCTACTGCCCAGCAGCCGCTCCTCCGTGCTATTACTGATAAATCCGGTTTCCACCAGCAGCGAGGGAATATCCGGCGAACGCAATACACCCAGGCTGGCGTGTTCCGGCCGGCGTTTATGCAACGATCCGACGCTCTGCAGCTGCTGCAGCACCTTCACCGCCACATCGTACCCGACGCGCTGCGAGTGGCCGAACTGCAGGTCCAACACCGCCTGGCTCAGATAAGGATCGGCCTGGCTGTTGGCCAGCAAATCGCCGGCGCCGCCGAGCAACTCAGACTGCTTCTCATGCTGTTCGAGCCAGCCGGCCATTTCGCTGTTGGCGCGGCGATTGGACAGCACCCAGACGGAAGCCCCGCTGGCGCTGCGGTTCGGCGCGGCGTCGGCGTGGATGGAGACCAGCACGTTGGCACCCTGTTTACGCGCAACGTCGGAACGCCCCATGACCGAGATGAAATAGTCGCCGTTACGCGTCAGCACCGGTTTGAACTGCGGATCGGCGTCCAGCATCGCCTGCAGGCGGCGCGCGATGGCGATGGTGACGTTCTTTTCTTTCAGTCCGCTCGGGCCAATGGCGCCCGGATCCTGGCCGCCGTGGCCGGCGTCGATCGCTACCACCACCCGATCGCCGGAACCGGCGGAAACGCGGCTACTGCGCGGCGTCACCTCGGTGGCGGTGCCTGCAACCACGGTCTGTTTATTGGTAAACGGATTCGATCCCGTCGGCGCTTTGCGCAGCGGCGGCTCCGGCGCTTCACGCACCGCCACCGGCGCCTGGCGCGGTGGCTGGCTGACCGTGACGGGCGCCTGACGCGGCGGTGGATTGACCGCAACCGGCGCTTTACGCACTACGGTATTGGCACTGCCTTCGGCCGTGATAGTGAACACTACGGTGTGCACGCCGCCGTTCTGGCGGGTGGCGACGCGGGTTTTGGCGCGCTGCGTCAGATCAAACACCAAACGCACGCTCTGAGCGTCTTTCGGCGCGCTGGAGCGAATGCTCTTCACCAGGTTTTGGCCGCTGAAATTGAGCGGCAGGCCGCCGACCTTGCCTTTCTGGTTGACGTCAAGCACCACGCGCTCCGGGCCGTGCAGCGGGAAAAACGCGTAGTCCGGCGGACCATTGAAGCTCACCGACACCGTCGCTTCGCGTTGGGCGTTGGACACTTTGATATCGGACAGCGAGGACGCCGCCAGCGCGTTCAACGCGCCGAGCGGCCCCAGCACGGCGATCAGCATGATGACCGCAAATTTTTTCAACACATGCGTCATTGCAGCATCATCCCTGTGATCCATGAATGCGGTCTAACAGCTGGCTGCCGTATGCGGAAATCGCCTCGATCTTCGCCTCTCGCCCCTCGCCCTGATAGCTGAGGTGCAGCGCCAGATCCGGCTCCGGCAGCACGCCAGTGCCCTGCTGCGGCCATTCGACCAGGCAGATGGCGTCTTGCGCGAAGTAATCGCGAATGCCCATAAATTCAAGCTCTTCCGGATCGGCCAGGCGATACAGATCGAAGTGATACACCGCCAGCGGCTGCAAGGCATAGGGTTCCACCAGCGTGTAGGTTGGGCTTTTGACGTTGCCCTGATGCCCCAACGCCTGCAGGAAACCACGGCTGAAGGTGGTTTTACCGGCGCCCAGGTCGCCGTAGAGATAGATGACGCTGGCGCGATCGCAGGCCTTGGCCAAAGTGGTGCCCAAAGCGACAGTCGCTGCCTCGTCCGGCAGAGGTAAAACGAGTTCTTTCATTCGATAAAGTCTATTTTGCCCACTCAGGGTTAACGAAATGAAGGATGTCCGGCAGTAAATCGGTCGCCAACATGCCTCTTGTTCCTTGTCTTTCCGCTACGCGATCGCCGGCCGCGCCGTGTACGACGCAGCCCGCACAGGCGGCATCATACAGCGAGAGCTTTTGCGCCAGCAAACCGCCGATGATGCCCGACAGCACATCGCCCATGCCGCCGGAGGCCATGCCGGCGTTGCCGACGTCGGCGATCGCCATCTGCCCCTGCTCATCGGCGATCAGCGTACCGGCGCCTTTTAGCACCGCCACGCCGCCGTAGCGTGCCGTCAGCTTGCGCACGGCAAGTAAGCGATCACTCTCGATGTCGACAGTGCTGCAGCTCAACAGCCGCGCAGCCTCTCCAGGATGCGGAGTCATCACGCGATTCTGCCGTTTCTCGGGATTTAATGCCAGCAAGTTCAGCGCATCGGCGTCCCACAAGGCCGGTTTATCGCTGGTTTGCAGCACGTTCAAGGCATTTTTGCCCCGCTCAGCCTGGCCAAGCCCCGGACCGATCACCAGCACATCCGCCCATTGCATCGCCTGCCGAAGCGTCGCCTCGTCCAGCGCCTGCGCCATCAGCTCCGGCCGGGCCGCCAGCAGCGGCGCGACGTGCTCAATGTGAGTAAGCACTCGCACCAACCCAGCCCCGCTGCGCAGCGCCGCTTCCGCCGCCATGCGAATGGCGCCACCGAACCCGCGATCGCCGCCCACCAACAGCAGACGGCCATGCTCGCCTTTATGGGCACAGGGACGACGCGGATGCAGCCAGCGCGGTAACACCTCGGCGGTAAGCCGCTGAATCTGCTCCGGTTGCTTCGCCAGCCAATCCGATAAGCCTAGCGTATTCTGATGAAGTTGCCCGACCCAGTCGCGCGCTTGCCCGGTCAGCAAACCCGGCTTGAGGCCAATGAACGTGATGGTGTGCGCGGCACGCACGACCGGACCCGGCGTCGCGCCACTTTCCGCCAGCAGGCCGGACGGAATATCGAGCGCCACCACCGGCGCCGAATGGCGGTTGACGGCCTCGATCAGCGCGTCGTAGGGCGCACGCGGCGCGCTGCCCAGGCCGGTGCCTAGCAGGCCATCAATGATGAGCGAAACAGACGCCGGCCAGCGGCTGTTCGCCGGCAGAATGTCGCCGCCGGCAGCCAGCCAGGCCTCGCGGGCCGCTGCGGCCTCCGGCGGCAAAGGGCGTGCGCCTTCGCAGGCGATCACCGTCACCTGCACGCCCGCCGCCTTCGCCAAACGCGCCACCACATAGCCGTCGCCGCCGTTGTTGCCGTGGCCACAGAGCACCAGCCAGTGGTTGCAGGAGGGATAAGTGTCGCGCGCCAGTACGTAGGCCGCCTGACCGGCGCGCAGCATTAAATCGTAAAGAGAAAGACCGAGCGAGGCCGCCGCCGCAGGTTCCGAACGACGGATCCAATCCGCAGGCCAGACAGAGTGTGGTAAACTGTCAGCGTATGCTTTTTCACTGTGGCCCGTCATGACGCACCCCCTCGATCTCCATCAACTCGCCCAACATATCAAGCAATGGGGGCAATCGCTAGGATTCCAGCAGGTTGGCATCTGCGATACCGATCTCAGCCTGGAAGAGCCGAAGCTGCAGGCCTGGCTCGACAAACAGTACCACGGCGAGATGGAGTGGATGGCGCGCCACGGCATGCTGCGCGCACGCCCTCACGAGCTGTTGCCGGGCACGCTGCGGGTGATCAGCGTGCGCATGAACTACCTGCCGGCCAAGGCGGCGTTCGCCAGCACCCTGCAGAACCCGCAATTGGGCTACGTCAGCCGCTATGCGCTGGGGCGCGATTATCACAAGCTGTTGCGCCAGCGTCTGAAAAAGCTGGGCGATCAGATCCAGGAATACTGCGGCGAGTTGAATTTTCGCCCCTTTGTCGATTCTGCGCCGGTGATGGAGCGCGCGCTGGCCGCCAAAGCGGGCATTGGCTGGGTTGGTAAACACTCACTAATTCTCAACCGTGAAGCCGGGTCGTGGTTTTTCCTCGGCGAACTGCTGATCGACCTGCCATTGCCGGTGGATCAGCCGCAGGAAGAGCAGTGCGGCCGCTGCGTTGCCTGCATCACCACCTGCCCGACCGGCGCCATCGTCGCGCCCTACACCGTCGATGCCCGGCGCTGCATCTCCTACCTGACCATCGAGCTGGAAGGCGCGATCCCGGAAGAATTCCGTCCGCTGCTCGGCAACCGCATCTACGGCTGCGACGACTGCCAGCTGATTTGCCCGTGGAACCGCTTTTCTCAGCTCACCGACGAAGACGATTTCAGCCCCCGCGCCGCGCTGCATGCGCCGCAGCTGCTCGATCTGTTCAACTGGACGGAAGAAAAATTCCTGCGCATCACCGAAGGCTCGGCGATACGCCGCATCGGCCACCTGCGCTGGCTGCGCAATATCGCCGTGGCGCTGGGCAATGCGCCCTACGAAGACAGCATCGTGCTCGCACTGCGCACGCGTTTGGGCCAAGACGCCATGCTGGATGAACATATCCACTGGGCGCTGGCGCAACAGCTCGCTCGCCGCGAAGCGCAGGGTATCGAGGTGCAGACGGCGCAGAAAAAGCGGCTGATACGGGCTGTGGAAAAAGGTTTGCCAAGGGATGCCTGACGGCGTACGCCATTCAGGCGTATCGCCGGAAGACTCACTCTGTGGATTTGTGCATAAAAATAAAAACACGTTGTCTTTCAACTGCAACAAAAAGAGCAAGTGATCGGCATAACGTTTTGGGATAAATAAATAAGCATATAAATCAAATAGATAAATATTTAATTTGTATGACGTTGATTTTTCAGGCAGGCGAGTTTATGTACAGAGGCTGTGGATAACTCTGTTTACAACATTTTTACCAGGCGTGTAAAACGGGACAAAAACCCGCGCCGGATAAGGCGTTGGATTTGAGTTTGAAACGAAGAGAAAATTGGAGCGGGAAACGAGACTCGAACTCGCGACCCCGACCTTGGCAAGGTCGTGCTCTACCAACTGAGCTATTCCCGCATTGAGATGCTTTTGGCATCCGGCCACCAAACACTGGCGTGACCTTTGAATTTTTGGAGCGGGAAACGAGGCTCGAACTCGCGACCTCAACCTTGGCAAGGTTGCGCTCTACCAACTGAGCTATTCCCGCGTCGCATAGGTACTGCTTGATACTGCTTTATTTATTCATCATGCCGCATCGCGACATTGTTGAATTTGGAGCGGGAAACGAGACTCGAACTCGCGACCCCGACCTTGGCAAGGTCGTGCTCTACCAACTGAGCTATTCCCGCCCGGCGTATCGATGGTGGAACGTTACGAAATTCTTCATCGGTACGGGGTGCGCATTATACGAGAAATCCTTTTTGTCGCAAGCCCCTGAAAGCAAAAAAACGCGATTTTTGTTTGATTGCCGATTAAAGCGCCAGATTGGCGAATTAAGCGGCTAAAAACGGCGTTTTTTCCCCGCAGGGGCCGTCATCGCCTTAAAGCTGAATGAAATGTTCGCGGTAATAAGCCAGTTCGGCCACCGATTCACGGATGTCATCCAGCGCCTGATGGGTGCCCTGCTTCTTAAAGCCGCCGAGAATTTCAGGCTTCCAACGGCGCGCCAGCTCCTTCAGCGTGCTGACGTCCAGATAGCGGTAATGGAAGTAGGCCTCCAGCTCCGGCATATAACGGAACAAGAAACGGCGATCCTGGCCCACGCTGTTGCCGCAGATCGGCGATTTGCCGGCCGGTACCCACTGCTGCAGGAAGGCTATCGTTTCCAGCTCAGCGGCGCGATCGTCCTGGCGGCTGGCTTTCACCCGCTCCACCAGCCCGCTGCCGGTATGGGTGCGCACGTTCCACTCGTCCATCAAGGCCAGCTGCTCGTCGGATTGGTGCACGGCGATCACCGGCCCTTCCGCCAGGATGTTCAGGTTGGCGTCGGTGACCAGCGTGGCGATCTCGATAATGCGGTCACGCTCGGGATCCAGCCCGGTCATCTCCAGATCGATCCAAATCAGGTTATTTTCGTTTGCTGTCATGATGTTTCCTGCCTAAAAGCCGAGAGAAAAACGCTGTGCGGACGAGACGACGGCCGCCGCCGATGGCGACACGCCGCAGCCGGCGGCTAACAACGGTTATTTAATATAAAATAGCGTGTATCATAGTCTTTTTGGTCGCCATCGGCGACATATACCCTGACGGGTTCAAGGCTGCGCCCGGGGCTAGTCCCTCGCCGCAGCTGTGCGTATACGTAAAGGTATAAAACCGATTCAAGTGAGGCGCAGTGAGTAAGAACAAACTGTCCAAAGGTCAGCAACGCCGCGTGCAGGCGAACCATCAGCGCCGTCTGAAACGCGCTGATAACAAACCGGAACCGGATGATTCCCAGCTGGGCGAGCCGCAGGAAGGCGTCGTCATCAGCCGTTTCGGCATGCACGCCGACGTTGAGGCGCCGGATGGCACTCAGCACCGCTGCAATATCCGCCGCACGCTGCGTTCGCTGGTCACCGGCGATCGCGTGGTGTGGCGCCCCGGCCTGGGCACCCATGAAGGGGTAAAAGGCATTGTGGAAGCGGTACACGAGCGCACCTCGGTGCTGACGCGCCCGGACTTCTACGACGGCGTGAAACCGATCGCCGCCAATATCAATCAGATCGTCATCGTGTCGGCGATCCTGCCCGAGCTGTCGCTGAACATCATCGACCGCTATCTGGTGGCCTGCGAAACGCTCGAAGTCGAGCCGCTGATCGTGCTCAACAAAATTGACCTGCTGGACGCCGAAGCGCGCAAGCTGGTCGACGGCATGATGGATATCTATCGCAAGATTGGCTACCGGGTGCTGGAAGTCTCCAGCCAGACGCGGGAAGGCATGGCGGAATTCGAACAGGCGCTCGCCGGGCGCATCAGCATCTTCGCCGGCCAGTCGGGAGTCGGCAAGTCCAGCCTGCTGAACGCGCTGCTGCCGCCGTCTGAAGAGCAAATTCTGGTAAATCAGGTTTCCGACGTCTCGGGCCTCGGGCAACATACCACCACCGCCGCGCGGCTGTACCATTTCCAGCACGGTGGCGACGTGATCGACTCCCCGGGGGTGCGCGAGTTTGGCCTGTGGCACCTGGAGCCGGAACAAATCACCCGCGGCTTTGTCGAATTCCGTGATTATTTAGGCGGTTGCAAATTCCGCGACTGCCGCCACGATACCGATCCCGGCTGCGCCATCCGCGCGGCGATGGAGAAAGGCGATATCGCGGAAGAACGTTTCGACAACTATCACCGCATTCTGGAAAGCATGGCTCAGGTGAAGGTTCGCAAGAACTTCACGGACGCCGCAGACTGACACTGACGGGCGAGCATTGACGACGGCGAGGCCCTCGTTACAATGCGCGCCCTTTACCCTGATTCACGAGGTTAACGTGCTGGATAGCATCAAGATTAAACTGCAATATTGGCTACCGAAGCTGGCGCTGACCCGCCTGGCGGGCTGGGGCGCCGACAAACAGGCAGGCTGGCTGACCCAACTGGTGGTCAAAACCTTCGCCCGCTACTACCGCGTGGACATGCAGGAAGCGCAAAACCCAGACCTGACGTCTTACGCCACCTTCAACGACTTCTTCGTGCGCCCGCTGCGCGATGGCGCGCGCCCGATCATCGCCGACGCCAACTGGCTGGCGCTGCCTGCCGATGGCGCCATCAGCCAGCTCGGCCCGATCCGCGAGGATCAAATCTTCCAGGCCAAAGGCCACCACTACAGCCTGGAAGCACTGCTGGCCGGCAACTACCTGTTGGCCGAGCCGTTCCGCAACGGCCTGTTCGCCACTACCTACCTGGCACCGCGCGACTATCACCGCGTACACATGCCGTGCGCCGGCGTACTGCGCGAAATGATCTATGTGCCGGGCGATCTGTTCTCGGTCAACCCGCTCACCGCCGCCAACGTGCCTAACCTGTTCGCTCGCAACGAGCGCGTGATCTGCGTATTCGACACTGACATCGGGCCGATGGTGCAAATCCTGGTCGGCGCCACCATCGTCGGCAGCATCGAAACCATCTGGGCCGGCACCGTCACGCCGCCGCGCGAAGGCATCATCAAACGCTGGACCTACCCGGCCGCCGGCGAAGAAGGCGCCATCGCGCTGGAAAAAGGCGCCGAGATGGGCCGTTTCAAACTCGGCTCCACGGTGATCAACCTGTTTACCGCAGGCAGCGTGCAGTTTGCGCCGCAGCTGCATAACGGCACCGTCACCCGCATGGGTGAGGCCTTCGCCGAAATCCCGGCCGCCGCTGAAACACCACAGACCCCGCTCTAAAGGAATCGACGCCGTGCGCCTGATCATCACGCTTTTGCTCGGTTGCCTGCTGTGGCAACCGGCGCTGGCCGCCCCCGTGCCGACCGAGAACCAGCTCAAACAGGAGCTGAAGCAGGCGGAAAGCAGCAAAAACGCGCCGAATCAGGCGGAAACCACCGAGGCGCTGCAAAGCGCCCTCAACTGGCTGACGGAGCGTAAAGAGTCGCAGACTCGCTCCGAGCAGTATCAGAGAGTGATCGACGATTTCCCGAAGATGACGCAGGAGCTGCGCCGTCAGCTGGTGCTGGAAAGCAACAAGATCCTGCCGAACGGCGACGATCTGCCGGCCGCCGAGCTGGAACAGCAGATCCTGCAAACCAGCAGCCTGCTGCTGGAACAGGCGCGCCTGCTGCAGCAAGAGCAGGATCGCACGCGGGAAATCAGCGATTCGCTCGGCCAGCTGCCGCAGCAGCAGACCGACGCCCGCCGCGCGCTGACCGAAGTGCAGCGCCGTCTGCAGGCGCAGCCCGCCAACCCGACCACCCCGTACGCGCAGGCCGCCCTGGCCCTGCTGCAGACCGAAGCCGCGGCGCGCAAAGCCAAAGTGGACGAGCTGGAGCTGGCGCAGCTGTCGGCCAACAACCGTCAAGAGCTGGCGCGCATGCGCGCCGAGGTCTATAAAAAGCGCCACGAGAAAATAGACGTTCAACTGCAGGCGCTGCGCAACAACCTCAACGCCCAGCGCCAACGCGAAGCGGAACTGGCGCTGGAAAAAACCGAGCAGCTGGCCGAGCAGAACGGCGATTTGCCAAAAAGCCTCAGCCAACAGCTGCAGATCAACCGCGAACTGTCCGCCGCGCTGAACAGCCAGGCGCAGCGCATGGATCTGATTTCATCGCAGCAGCGGCAGGCGGCGGCGCAGACGCTGCAGGTGCGCCAGGCGCTGAGCACCATCATCGAGCAGGCCCAGTGGCTCGGCTCGTCGTCGGCGTTAGGGGAGACCCTGCGCGCCCAGGTGGCGACGCTGCCGGAAATGCCCAAGCCGCAACAGCTGGACGGCGACATGGCCCAGCTGCGCGTGCAGCGCCTGCAGTTTGAAAATCAACTGGAAAAACTGTCGCAGCGCGAATTCAAACGCGACGACGGCAGCGCGCTGACCAACCAGGAGCAGCGCATCGTCGATGCTCAGCTGCGCACCCAGCGCGAACTGCTCAACTCGTTGCTGTCCGGTTGCGACACCCAAATCCTCGAGCTGACCAAGCTGAAGGTGGCCAACACCCAGCTGATCGAAGCGTTGAACGAGATCCGCGACGCCACCCACCGCTATCTGTTCTGGGTGCCGGACGTCAATCCGATCAACTTCTCTTATCCGCTCAACGTGGCGCACGATCTGACGCGCGTCCTGTCGCTGGACACGCTGTCGCAGCTCGGCGGTGCCTTCATGATGATGGTGACCAGCCGCGAAACGCTGATCCCGATCTTCGGCGCCCTGCTGCTGGTGATTTTCAGCATCAGTTCGCGCAAGCACTATCACGCCTTCCTCGAGCGCGCCAGCAGCCGCGTCGGCAAGGTGACGCAGGACGAATTCTTCCTGACGGTGCGCACCGTGTTCTGGTCGATTCTGGTGGCGATGCCGCTGCCGGTGCTGTGGGCCGCGCTCGGTTACGGCCTGCAGAGCGCCTGGAACTACCCGGTGGCGGAAGCGATCGGCAAAGGGGTGACCGCCACGCTGCCGATCCTGTGGATCTGCATGATCTGCGCCGCCTTCGCCCACCCTCAGGGGCTGTTCATCGTGCACTTCCGCTGGCCGGCGAAGCAGGTTTCGCGCGCCATGCGCTACTACAAGATGTCGATCTGGCTGATCGTGCCGCTGATCATGGCGCTGATCACTTTCGATAGCCTGAAAGAACGCGAGTTCGCCAACACGCTGGGACGGCTGTGCTTCATCCTGCTGTGTCTGGCGCTGGCGCTGGTCACCCACAGCCTGAAGCGCGCCGGTATCCCGCTGTATCTGGATAAAAACGGCTCCGGCGACAACATGCTCAACAGCGCCTTCTGGGGGCTGCTGCTGTCGGCGCCGCTGTTGGCGGCACTGGCCTCGACCGTCGGTTACCTCACCACCGCGCAGGCGCTGTTGGCGCGCCTGGAAACCTCGGTGGCGATCTGGTTCCTGCTGCTGGTCATCTACCACATCATCCGCCGCTGGATGCTGATCCAACGGCGGCGCATCGCCTTCGATCGCGCCAAACAGCGCCGCGCCGACATCCTGGCCCAGCGCGCCCGCGGCGAAGACGAAACCTCGCACACCCCGAACAGCACTGAAGGCGCCATCGATCCGGACGATTCGGACTTCGATCTGGACACCATCAGCGCCCAGTCGCTGCGGCTGGTGCGCTCGATCCTGACGCTGATCGCATTGGTGTCGGTGATCGTGCTGTGGTCGGAGATCCACTCCGCGTTCGCCTTCCTGGAAAACATCTCGCTGTGGGACGTGACCTCGACGGTGAACGGCGTGGAAACCGCCCATCCAATCACTCTCGGCGCGGTTCTGATCGCCATTCTGGTGTTGATCATCACCATGCAGCTGGTGCGCAACCTGCCGGCGCTGCTGGAGTTGGCAGTGCTGCAGCACCTGGATCTGACGCCGGGCACCGGCTACGCCATTACCACCATCACCAAGTACCTGTTGCTGGTGTTCGGCGCGGTGCTCAGCTTCGCCTGGATCGGCATCGAATGGTCGAAACTGCAGTGGGTGGTTACCGCGCTCAGTCTGGGGTTGGGCTTCGGCATGCAGGAGATCTTCTCCAACTTCATCTCCGGCCTGATCATCCTGTTCGAGAAACCGATCCGCATCGGCGACACCGTGACGATCCGCAACCTGACCGGTACCGTCACCAAGATCAACACCCGCGCCACCACCATCTCGGACTGGGACCGCAAAGAGATCATCGTGCCGAACAAAGCCTTCATCACCGAACAGTTCGTCAACTGGTCGCTGTCCGACACCCTGACCCGTGTGGTGCTGACCGTACCGGCGCCGGGCGAAGCCAACAGCGAAGAAGTGACCAAGATCCTGATGAACGCCGCCGAGCGCTGCTCGCTGGTGCTGGATAACCCGGCGCCGGAGGTTTACCTGGTCGATCTGCAACAGGGCATCCAGATCTTCGAGATGCGTATTTACGCCGCCGAGATGGGCCACCGTATGCCGCTGCGTCACGAGATCCACCAGTTGATCTTGGCGGGCTACCGCGAGCACGGCATCACGCTGCCGTACCCGCCGTTCCAGGTGCGCACCGAGACGCTGTCGCGGTTGACCAACAACGGCCGTACGCCGCCGTCCACGCCGGCGCCGAACACCAAGCGCGACGCCGGGGGGCTGTAAGCGTTTCTCGCGATAAAAAAAGGGCCGGCAAATGCCGGCCTTTTTTGCTTTTCTTACCGCCTGAAACTCAGGCGATCCCGACTGGGAAGGCTAATACTTCGCTCAGGCTCTCGGCGCCCAGCGCCAGCATCACCAGGCGATCCACGCCCAGCGCCACGCCGGAGCATTCCGGCATGCCGTGCTGCAACGCCGCCAACAGGTTGTAGTCGATCGGCTGCTGCGGCAGGCCGCGCTCCGCACGTTTGCGGTTGTCCTGCTCGAAGCGCTGCTGTTGTTCACGGCCGTCGGTCAGCTCGCGGAAACCGTTCGCCAGCTCAATGCCCTTGAAATACACCTCGAAACGCTCCGCCACGCGGTGGTCTTCGGTGCTGATCTCCGCCAGCGCCGCCTGGCTGGCCGGGAAGTGGTACACGAACGCCGGTTTTTCACGGCCGATATGCGGCTCCACGCCCACGGTGAACAGCAGCTGCAACAACGTATCACGGTCTTCTTCGGTATCGGCGATGTTGCTCAGATCGAGTTTGGCTGCCGCTTCACGCAGCTGCGCCTTCTCCGCCGACAGCGGATCGATGTCCAGATGGCGCAGGAACGCCTGCTGATAGGACAGGGTCTCCGCGCTCTCGCAGTCCAGCACCTGTTGCAGCAGATCGTCCACCTCGTTCATCAGGCGGTACATGTCGTAGTGCGGACGGTACCACTCCAGCATGGTGAATTCCGGGTTGTGATGCCGCCCGGCTTCTTCATTGCGGAAGCTGCGCCCCATTTGGTAGATCGGGCCGCTGCCCGCCGCCAACAGGCGCTTCATGTGATATTCCGGGCTGGTCATCATGTATAGCGTCAGGCCCTCTGCCGCCCCCGGCCCGACGAAACGCGTCTCGAACGGGAACAGGTGAACGTCGGTGACCGTCGCCTGGCTCATGGTGGGCGTCTCAACTTCCAGCACGCCACGATCGGCGAAGAAACGCCGGATCTCAGCCAGAATCGCTGCGCGTTTCAACAAATTGGCGATGGGTGCACTAGGCTGCCAGCTTGCCGTTTCGCTCATGGTAATTAACTCCGAAATCAAACAGGGGATGCAGTCTACTCGCATCCTTGCAGCCAAACAAATTCTTCACGATGCACAACCGTCCATAACGCCAATTTCCGATAAATGGGCGGCAAAAGCGCGTTAAAAAGGGTAAAGCAGGCCAAACGCGCAAAAAAACAGGCAAGCCTGTTGGTCGAGCGTTAATCGACAAAACAATCGATCACATCAAATTTCGACTACTTAACTTTAGGTATAGTTAATTCCCCATTATTGGTGGGAGATATCTATCCTTAACCTTTAAGCAACATTAATCGGTTCAATTAGTTAGCACCCGAAGAGTTCGCTAAATTTTAAGCATAGATATTTAACTTGCCGTTCTTAACAAGAACATTGGAGGAATGCAGTGCAAACCTTTAACGCCGATCTTGCCATTATTGGGGCCGGGGGCGCTGGTTTACGTGCAGCAATAGCCGCAGCGGAAGCCAATCCCCAACTGAAAATCGCGCTGATCTCTAAGGTCTATCCGATGCGCAGCCACACGGTCGCCGCCGAGGGGGGCTCCGCCGCCGTCACCCAGGATCACGATACCTTCGACTACCACTTCAACGACACCGTCGCCGGCGGCGACTGGTTGTGCGAGCAGGACGTGGTCGATCACTTCGTGCATCAGTGCCCGCGCGAGATGACCCAGCTCGAGCAGTGGGGCTGCCCGTGGAGCCGCAAACCGGACGGGTCGGTCAACGTGCGGCGCTTCGGCGGCATGAAGATCGAACGCACCTGGTTCGCCGCCGACAAGACCGGCTTCCACATGCTGCACACCCTGTTCCAGACCTCGCTGAAATACCCGCAGATCCAACGCTTCGACGAGCACTTCGTGCTGGATATCCTGGTGGATGACGGCCAGGCGCGTGGTCTGGTGGCGCTCAACATGATGGAAGGCACCCGCGTGCAGATCCGCGCCAACGCGGTGGTGATGGCCACCGGCGGCGCCGGGCGCGTCTACCGCTACAACACCAACGGCGGCATCGTTACCGGCGACGGTATGGGCATGGCGTTCCACCACGGCGTGCCGCTGCGCGACATGGAGTTCGTGCAGTATCACCCGACCGGCCTGCCCGGTTCCGGCATCCTGATGACCGAGGGCTGCCGCGGCGAAGGCGGCATTCTGGTGAACAAAGACGGCTACCGTTACCTGCAAGACTACGGCATGGGCCCGGAAACCCCGCTGGGCGAGCCGAAGAACAAATACATGGAGCTGGGCCCGCGCGATAAAGTGTCCCAGGCCTTCTGGCATGAATGGCGCGCCGGCCGCACCATCGCCACCCCGCGCGGCGACGTGGTCTACCTCGATCTGCGCCACCTGGGCGAGAAAAAGCTGCTGGAGCGGCTGCCGTTCATCTGCGAACTGGCCAAGGCCTACGTCGGCGTCGATCCGGTGAAAGATCCGATCCCGGTGCGCCCTACCGCGCACTACACCATGGGCGGCATTGAAACCGACCAGAACTGTGAAACCCGCATCAAGGGGCTGTTCGCGGTCGGCGAGTGCTCCTCCGTCGGCCTGCACGGCGCCAACCGCCTCGGCTCCAACTCGCTGGCGGAACTGGTGGTGTTCGGCCGCGTCGCCGGTGAACACGCCGCGCGCCGCGCGCTCGAGACCGCGCCGGCCAACGGCAGCGCGCTGGATGCGCAAACCCGCGACGTCGAAACCCGCCTGAGCAACCTGATGAAGCAGGAAGGCAACGAAAACTGGGCGAAGATCCGCGACGAAATGGGGCTGTCGATGGAAGAAGGCTGCGGCATCTACCGCACGCCGGAGCTGATGCAAAAAACCATCGATAAGCTGGCCGAGCTGAAAGAGCGTTTCAAGCGCGTCAACATCACCGACAACACCAGCGTCTTCAATACCGATCTGCTGTACACCATCGAGCTGGGCTATGGCCTGGACGTCGCCGAATGCATGGCGCACTCCGCGTTTAACCGCAAAGAGTCGCGCGGCGCCCACCAGCGCCTGGACGAAGGCTGCACCGAGCGTGACGACGTCAACTTCCTCAAGCATACGCTGGCGTTCCATAACCCGCAGGGCGCGCCGCGTCTCGAATACAGCGACGTGAAAATTACCAAGCTGCCGCCGGCCAAACGCGTCTACGGCGCAGAAGCCGAAGCGCAGGAGAAAAAGAATAAGGAGCAGGCAAATGGCTGAGATGCAAACCCTGAAGATCGACGTCATGCGCTATAACCCGGAAAGCGACGCCGAGCCGCATTTCGTCACTTACGCCGTGCCTTACGACGAACAGACCTCGTTGCTCGATGCGCTGGGCTACATCAAGGATAACCTGGCGCCGGACCTCTCCTACCGCTGGTCTTGCCGCATGGCGATCTGCGGCTCCTGCGGCATGATGGTCAACCGCGTGCCGAAGTTGGCGTGCAAAACCTTCCTGCGCGACTACGTCGGCGGCATGAAGGTTGAAGCGCTGGGCAACTTCCCGATCGAGCGCGATCTGGTGGTCGACATGACCCACTTCATCGAAAGCCTGGAGGCGATCAAACCGTACATCATCGGCAACGATCGCAAACCGGAGGATGGCCCAAACGTGCAGACTCCGGCGCAGATGGCCAAATACCACCAGTTCTCCGGCTGCATCAACTGCGGCCTGTGCTACGCGGCATGCCCGCAGTTCGGCCTCAACCCCGAGTTTATCGGCCCGGCGGCGATCACGCTGGCGCACCGCTATAACCTGGACAACCGCGACCACGGCAAGAAACAGCGCATGCCGCAGCTCAACGGCCAAAACGGCGTCTGGAGCTGCACCTTCGTCGGCTATTGCTCCGAAGTCTGTCCGAAACACGTCGATCCCGCCGCCGCCATCCAGCAGGGCAAGGTGGAGAGCGCCAAAGACTTCATGATCGCCATGTTGAAGCCGCAATAAGGGAGAAAATTGCCATGACAACTCAACGTAAGCCCTATGTGCGCACCATGACGCCCACCTGGTGGCAAAAGCTCGGCTTCTACCGTTTCTACATGCTGCGCGAAGGCACCTCGGTGCTGGCGGTCTGGTTCAGCATCGTGCTGCTCTACGGCGTGTTCGCGCTGAAGGGCGGCGCCGAGAGCTGGGCCGGCTTCGTCGGTTTCTTGCAGAATCCGCTGGTGCTGTTAATCAACGTCGTCGCATTGCTGGCGGCGGCGCTGCACACCAAAACCTGGTTCGATCTGGCGCCGAAGGCCGCCAATATCGTGGTCAACAGCGAGAAAATGGGACCGGGCCCCATCGTGAAAGGGCTGTGGGCCGTCACGATCGTCGTCAGCGTGGTCATCCTGGCCGTGGCCCTGTTCTAATCCGGAGGAAACATGATAAATCAAGCACCTAAACGCTCCGATGAGCCGGTTTTCTGGGGATTGTTCGGCGCTGGCGGCATGTGGGGCGCGATCGTCGCGCCGGCTATCGTGCTGCTGGTCGGCATTCTGCTGCCGCTGGGGCTGTTCCCCGGTGAAACGCTGGGTTACGAGCGCGTGCTGGCGTTCTGCCAGAGCCTGATCGGCCGCCTGTTCCTGCTGCTGATGATCATTCTGCCGCTGTGGTGCGGCCTGCACCGCATCCACCATGCGATGCACGATCTGAAGATCCACGTGCCGGCCGGCAAGTGGGTGTTCTACGGTCTGGCGGCAATCCTCAGCGTCGTCACCGTCATCGGCGTCGTCACTCTGTAAACCGCTCGGGTGGCCAACGCCCGTTGGCCGCCCTTTTCTCATCGGCTACACTGTTTACTCGCCCCCGGTAAACAGGAGTCACCGATGCGTTTATGGTCAAAGCTTAGCGTCATGCTTTCCGCCCTGCTCTCCGTCGCCTGCAGCGTCTCCCCGCCTAAAGACATCAAGGTCGTGACCCCCTTTGACAGCCAGCGCTATCTCGGTACCTGGTATGAGATCGCTCGTCTGGATCATCGTTTTGAACGCGGTTTGCAGCAGGTGACCGCCCATTACAGCCCGCGCGCCGACGGCGGGCTGAAAGTCATCAATCGCGGCTTCAATGCGCAAAAACAGCAATGGCAAGAAAGCGAAGGCAAAGCCTACTTTATCGGTTCACCGCAGGTCGCGGCGCTGAAAGTGTCGTTCTTCGGCCCCTTCTACGGCGGCTATAACGTGATTGCCCTGGACCCGCAGTATCGCTACGCGCTGGTTTGCGGCCCTAACCGCGACTATCTGTGGATCCTGTCGCGCACGCCGACGCTTGACGCCAGCGTACGCGACAGCTTATTGCAGACGGCCAAAGGCTACGGTTTCGCCACCGACAAGCTGATCTGGGTGCAACAGTCCGCCGATCAGTGACTGCTGAACTTCAGCCCGAGTATGCCGACCACGATCAGGCACAGGCTGATGATGCGCGCAATATTGGTCGACTCACCCAACAGCACCATGCCCATGATGGCTGCACCCACCGCGCCGATGCCGGTCCACACCGCATAGGCGGTGCCGGCGGGCAGCGTTTTCATGGCGTTGGCCAACAGCAACATGCTGACCACCATCGCAGCGATGGTGATGATGCTCGGCGTCAGCCGGGTAAAACCGTGGGTGTATTTCAGACCGATAGCCCAAACCACTTCGAGCAAACCGGCGATAAGCAGAATAATCCAGGCCATGAGACGGCCTCCCTACCACTGGGGTCGTCCCCGATAAAATGACGCGTAAACGGGTCGTCCCGTTTAGCGAGGTGACGCATGACGGGTAACCTCACCCGCACTGCGGCAGGATAGCAGCAGCGTTAACGCTCAGGCAAGGGATAGAAATGTGGCGGCTCTCCGCAGCCGGAACGCCGCCGGGTAGAGAACGGATTATTCCGCGCTGCGCTGAATAGCCTTGCCGCCGGCCTGAATGTCTTCACCCACACCGCGGGTGGTATTGCAGGCGGTCAGCGAGCTCAAAATCATCAAAGAGAAGATCGCGATAATACTTTTCTTCAGCATAAGAAAGTCCTTATTTGTCGTTGATGAAAAAGTACGGCTTTCTAAGCGTAGTCAAAATTGACGGAGGGTGTGGGATCGTGACCGGCTTTGTGGCGCAAATACATCGGGTTAAAGACGGGGATCAGCTGGCCGTGCGGGAGATGGCGCCGCCGAGATGCTGAACGTCTTCGCCGAAACCGCGAAACGTATTGCAACTGCTGAGGGAGAAAAGGAACAACAGGGAGAGCACGGCCAACAACGTTTTCTTGAACATGCGGATTTTCTGCCAACGAACGGGGATGGGATAAAACAGAGGAACCGCGTGGGTTCCTCTGTTTTGAAACTTATTTAACGCGAGAGACGTATTCGCCAGAGCGAGTGTCAACCTTGATCACTTCGCCGATCTGGACGAACAACGGCACTTTCACCACGGCGCCGGTGCTCAGGGTAGCCGGCTTGCCGCCAGTCCCTGCGGTATCGCCTTTCAGGCCAGGATCGGTATCGGTGATTTCCGCTTCGATGAAGTTCGGCGGCTGAACGGCGATTGGACGGCCATCCCACAGGGTGATGATGCACTCTGCGTTATCCTGCAGCCATTTGGCCGCGTCGCCGACGGTTTTGCCGTCAACCTGATGCTGTTCGAAAGACTCAGGGTGCATGAAGTGGTAGAACTCACCGTCGCTGTACAGGTAGTTCATGTTGGTGTCCATCACGTCTGCGCCTTCGCAAGAATCGGTAGACTTGAAGGTTTTTTCCACGCGGGTGCCGGTCAGCAGACGACGCATTTTCACGCGCGCGAACGCCTGGCCTTTGCCCGGCTTAACGAACTCACTGGCTTCGACGGCGTAAGGTTCGCCCTCGAACATGATTTTAAGACCCGGACGGAAATCGTTGCTAGAATAAGTCGCCATGATGGCCCTCTGAATATTTGAACTGGTAGCTTAGCCAAAAAAATGGCACACATTATAACCCAAAGTACGGCACATAGAGAAGATTGGTTGCATCAACTCGCCGATGTTATTACCGATCCCGATGAATTACTGCAGCTTTTGTCACTGAATACGCACCCGGAACTGCCGCAGGGGCGCGATGCCCGTCGGCTGTTTGCCCTGCGCGTGCCGCGCGCCTTCGCTGCGCGCATGCGCCCCGGCGATGCCAACGACCCGCTGCTGCGCCAGGTGCTGACCGCCAGAGAGGAGTTCATCAACGCCCCAGGGTTCACCACCGATCCGCTGGATGAACAGCGCAGCGTGGTGCCGGGCCTGCTGCACAAATACCGCAATCGCGCGCTGCTGCTGGTCAAAGGCGGCTGTGCGGTCAACTGCCGTTACTGTTTCCGCCGTCACTTCCCCTATCAGGATAATCAGGGCAACAAGAACAACTGGCGGCAGGCGCTGGATTATATCCGCCAACACCCGGAACTGGACGAGATCATTTTTTCCGGCGGCGATCCGCTGATGGCCAAAGACAGCGAGCTGGAGTGGCTGGTCGGCGAGCTGGAGGCCATTTCGCACCTGAAACGCCTGCGCATTCACACCCGTCTGCCGGTGGTGATCCCGGCGCGCATTACGCCAGCGCTGTGCCGCCTGCTGTCGGCCTCGCACCTGCAGGTGCTGATGGTCACGCACATCAACCACGCCAACGAAATTGACCGCGACCTGCAAAGCGCCATGGCGCAGCTGCGCCTCGCCGGCGTCACGCTGCTCAACCAGAGCGTGCTGCTGCGCGACGTCAACGACCATGCCGACACGCTGGCGGCGCTCAGCAACGCGCTGTTCGACGCCGGTATCCTGCCTTACTACATCCACGTGCTGGACAAGGTGCAGGGCGCGGCGCACTTCATGGTCAGCGACGATGAAGCGCGCGTCATCATGCAGGCGCTGCTGAGCAAGGTGTCCGGTTATCTGGTGCCGCGCCTGACGCGTGAAGTGGGCGGCGAACCGAGCAAAACGCCGATCGACCTGCGCCTGATGCCGGAGTGACGTGCGCCAAATGCCGTAACGAAAAAGAGGAATGCCGTGGCATTCCTCTTTTTTATCTCTTTGCGACTGCGGTCTCAGCGCCTTACGGGCACTTGTAAACCTGGCCGACCATTTTGCTGTCCAGCGGTGCGAAGCTGGAGAGCAGATTCTGGCTCGGGCTGTTGGCGCCGTAGATCACGTTGCCGCCCATGGCCGCCGCCTTGTTGCGCAGATCGTTGGCCGCACCGCGCATGGAGCTGCCTTCACCGCCGTTGCCGGACAGCCAGTTGCTCTGGGTGCCGGTCACTTCCCCCAGCAGCTGGCATTCCGCCGCCGGCTTGCTGTCGGTGAACTTGATCTGCTGACCCGCAGCGGTCAGTTCATGAGTGGTGCTGCAACCCGCCAGCAGCATCGCTGCCGAAAGACCCAGTAAGGCTTTAATCCGCATCTTGTTCCCCATTCGATGTTGAGAATTACGCAAAATCTTCTACCCGTCGCCTTTCAAGCTGTAGCGTTGTTGACTGCGCTCGCTCACCCCAGTTACTTACTCAAGTAAGCGCCTGGGGACTCACGAGCTGGCCGCCTAGCTACAACTTGAAATTCATAGGGTATATCAGAAAGCGATGCCATCTCTTAAGCATCCGTTGCCGCGCGAGCGGGCCAACGTCTTGAGCGACAGCTGATGACTTACCAGTTTACCAGCTAAATCGCCCCGGGCGGCAAAAATATCATCAAATACAGTGCGGCGGCGTTATACCCAACCGGCAACGGCCGCCGATGCCTGCGCCTCCACGTCGCCCTGGCGCGGTTCCCCCTCCGCCAGTTTGAATACCGCCACCGCCTGCGCCAGCAGGGCCGCCTGTTCCTCCACGCCGACGGCGGTGGTCGCCACCTCCTCCACCAGCGCGGCGTTCTGCTGGGTCACCTGATCCATCTGGGTCACCGCCACCCCGACCTGCTCGATGCCTTTGCTTTGCTCTTCCGACGCATAGGAGATGTTATCCATCAGCGACGTCACCTGGTTCACCGAGCCGACGATGGCATTCATCGTCTCGCCCGCCTGTTCCACCAGCCGCACGCCGGCGGCGATATCGCCGGTTACGCCGTCGACCAGACCGCTGATCTCCTTGGCCGAAGTCGCGCAGCGCTGCGCCAGATTGCGCACTTCGCCGGCTACCACCGCAAAACCCCGCCCCTGCTCCCCGGCACGTGCGGCCTCGACGGCGGCGTTCAGCGCCAGAATGTTGGTCTGGAAGGCGATGCCGTCGATCACGCTGGTAATATCCCCCACCTGACGCGCGCTGTCGTTGATCGCCCGCATCTTGTCGATCGCGCTGGCCATCAGCGTTTCGCCGTTGCGGGCAATGCCGGCGGTCTGATTGACCATGCCGGCGGCCTGAGTGGCGTTATCGGCGTTTTGCCGCACCGTGGCGGTAATCTGCTCCATGCTGGCGGCGGTTTCCGTCAGCGCGCTGGCTTGTTCTTCGGTGCGGCTGGAGAGATCGGCGTTGCCGACGGCGATCTCGTGCGTACCGTGGTTGATCGACTCCACACCGTCACGCACCTGCTGCACGGTCGCACTCAGCTCCTGCTGCATCGTCCGTAGGCTGGCGAACAGCATGCCGATCTCATTGTTGTTGCGTACCGCGATCTCGCTGCGTAGATCGCCGCGCCCAACCTTTTGCAAGTGTTCGGCGATCTGGCGCAGCGGCAGAATCAAGCGCCGGCGGAAATCACGCTGCACGGCGACCAGCAGCAACAGGATCGCTGCCAGGGTGCCGCTCAGCAGGCGGGCGAAGACTTTTTGGGTCTGCTCCGCCTCTTCCACTGCCAGACGGTGGGCGGCCACCGTGGCCCGCATGTAGTCGGCAAACTGGTTATCCAGCCGCTGGCGCACCTGGCGCTTCTCTGCCGCCATGGCGTGCAGCCGCTCGATCAGCGCCGTCTGTGGCGTGTCGGCCAACAGCGTCAGTTCTTGCTTCAGCACCGCCTGCTGCGCCAGGTAAACCTTTTTCATCGCCTCGCCCAGATCCGGGCGCGATACCGTCAGGCCCGGCGTCTCCCAAAACAGGTTGAACGCGACGTCGGCGCTGCGCAGCTCACCTCGCGCCTCATCGATACCCTGCTGAATATCGGCTCTGCTGGTCTGCGCCCAGCGCTCGAACGCCATGTTGTCGATCAGCGTCTGCGTTTGCAGCAAAGCACGCCAACTGCGGTTCAGCGCCGCTTCCTCGTCGGAGAAGGTGCTCATCCTGTCGATACTGTGGCCGTTTTGCTGCATGAAATAGAAGGCAATGGCGCCAGTTCCCATGGGCATCAAGCCCAGCAGCAACAGCATCATCATCAGCCAGGTGGCTATTTTCATATTTTTCAGCATAAGTCGTCTCCGTTGACAGTCACACCGGCGAGGGGAAATTCCCCGCCTGGTAGGGGCTATATCGGTACGAAACGACAACGGTTTAGGGTAAAAACAAAATAATGCAATTATTCATTCACCAAACTAATAACAAGCTAACAAAACATCCTTTTAATTGATTTTTAAGCTAAAAAAAACCCCGGTCAGTTGACCGGGGTTCTCAGCACACAAGCGTGTGGGGGATGATTACATCATGCCGCCCATGCCGCCCATGCCACCCATGCCGCCTGCTGCGCCCAGATCCGGTGCGTCAGCCTTCGGCAGGTCGGTGACCATGCATTCGGTGGTGATCATCAGGCCAGCCACGGAAGCCGCGTACTGCAGAGCAGAACGGGTCACTTTGGTTGGATCCAGGATACCCATCGCGATCATGTCGCCGTATTCTTCAGAGTAAGCGTTGTAGCCGTAGCTGCCTTCGCCCGCTTTCACCTGGTTGGCGATAACGGAAGCTTCTTCACCGGCGTTGACCACGATCTGACGCAGAGGGGCTTCCATTGCGCGCAGCGCAACTTTGATACCCACGTTCTGGTCTTCGTTGTCGCCTTTCAGCGAGGCGATTTTGCCTGCAACGCGGATCAGCGCGACGCCGCCGCCGGCAACCACGCCTTCTTCCACTGCGGCGCGGGTTGCGTGCAGGGCGTCTTCAACGCGGGCTTTCTTCTCTTTCATTTCAACTTCAGTGGCTGCGCCAACCTTGATAACGGCAACGCCGCCGGCCAGTTTCGCTACGCGCTCCTGCAGTTTTTCACGATCGTAGTCAGAGGTCGCTTCTTCGATCTGCTGACGAATTTGAGCAACGCGGCCCTGGATGGTCGCTTCGTCGCCCACGCCATCGATGATGATGGTGGTGTCTTTGTTGATGACAACGCGTTTCGCCTGACCCAGATCTTCCAGGGTGGCTTTTTCCAGTTCCAGACCGATCTCTTCAGAGATAACGGTACCGGCAGTCAGGGTAGCGATGTCCTGCAGCATGGCTTTACGACGGTCGCCGAAGCCAGGCGCCTTAACGGCAGCCACTTTCACGATGCCGCGCATGGTGTTGACCACCAGGGTCGCCAGCGCTTCGCCTTCTACGTCTTCAGCGATGATCAGCAGCGGTTTGCCTGCTTTGGCAACGGCTTCCAGCACCGGCAGCATTTCGCGGATGTTGGAGATCTTCTTGTCGGCCAGCAGGATGAACGGGCTTTCCAGCTCAACAGAACCGGTTTCCGGCTTGTTGATGAAGTATGGAGACAGGTAACCGCGGTCGAACTGCATACCTTCAACCACGTCCAGCTCGTCTTGCAGGCCGGTGCCTTCTTCAACGGTGATAACGCCTTCTTTGCCCACTTTCTCCATCGCTTCCGCGATCAGTTTACCCACGGTTTCGTCGGAGTTGGCGGAGATGGTGCCGACCTGAGCGATAGCTTTGGAATCGGAGCAAGGTACGGACAGTTTTTTCAGTTCTTCAACCGCAGCGACAACCGCTTTGTCGATGCCGCGCTTCAGATCCATCGGGTTCATGCCTGCAGCAACCGCTTTCAGGCCTTCGGTGATGATGGATTGAGCCAGTACGGTTGCAGTGGTGGTGCCGTCGCCCGCCGCGTCGTTCGCTTTGGAGGCCACTTCTTTCACCATCTGTGCGCCCATGTTCTCGAACTTGTCTTCCAGTTCGATTTCACGCGCAACGGAAACGCCGTCTTTGGTGATGGTCGGTGCGCCGAAAGATTTATCCAGCACTACGTTGCGGCCTTTCGGGCCCAGGGTCACTTTTACTGCATCAGCGAGAACATTCACGCCGCGGAGCATTTTCACGCGAGCGTCATTGCCGAATTTTACGTCTTTAGCTGCCATTGGTATTTCCCTTCAACTCGTTCAGTTCAGAAGATAAAGCGCAATTACGCTTCAACAATTGCCAGAATGTCGCTTTCGGACATGATCAACACTTCTTCATTGTCGATCTTCTCTGCTTTCACGCCGTAGCCGTCGTTGAAAATCACGATATCGCCAACTTTCACATCCAGCGGTTGGATGTTGCCGTTTTCCAGCACACGCCCTTTACCCACTGCAACCACTTCACCGCGAGTGGATTTACCCGCAGCAGAGCCAGTCAGGACGATGCCGCCAGCAGATTTTGATTCAACTTCTTTGCGCTTGACGATAACGCGGTCATGCAATGGACGAATACTCATTGAACGCTCTCCTGTAAGAAGGTCTCTATCAGATTTAGGGTTGTACACCGGATGGTTGTTATTACCGGCCTCGTGGCATTTGAGATGGGGGCGTTCCAGCCCCCTTCAAGGGGGCGAACAAAAAAAATTTCGCATTTTCGGTTCGGCGAGTGCCGCAGAGATGAAAAACGCGGCCTGAGCCGCGTTTGCTTAACGATCGTGAGGTTTGCGATCCTCGTCCGGGCGGTGTTCCAGCACCGGGCGTTCGTCGTCCTTGCGCTGGAATTCGCCGTCGAAGGTATTGCCGTTGGCGGCGTCGCCGCCCGTCCAACCGCCGGGGCGATACACCGACAGGTGCGGCATCAGCTTCAGCGTCAGCGATTTTTGCACCGGCGGCAGCAGCAGCAACAGGCCGAGGAAGTCGGTGAAGAAGCCCGGTATCAGCAGCAGGAAGCCCGCCAGCACCAGCGAAACGCTTTTCACCATTTCCGCCGCCGGGCTTTCGCCGGCCGCCAGTTTTTGCTGCATCTGCACGAAGGTTTTCATGCCCTGATTGCGCACCAGCGAAATGCCGACGCAGGAGCTGAACACCACCAGCAGCAGGGTGACAGCCACGCCGAGCACGGCGGCGACTTTGATAAAGATGGATATTTCTATGTAAGCCAGCAGAAATATCAGCAGTAGCGGTAACCAGCGCACCTGGTTCTCCTATCGGTAGGTAAGGCACGGCCGCCACGGGGCGACGGCGCGAAAAAAGAGGCCGTAAACGGCCGACACCATTACAATGAGGGCATCCCCCCACCATTTCAACCGAGAGCCGGTTTTTATTGCTAAAGTTCACAAACGTGAAAGAAGTCACAGAACCGGAAAAGGGCATATCCTTAAACACCATAAGGTGATCTGGATTCAGTCATTTCTTATCAACCAGCATATGATCTGGGCAGCAACGGGCGATTTGGTTAATCGTTTCACGCCCCAAGCCTTCGGCAACATTAATTTAGGCTGTGCCCTTACTAGCCTTGACCTGACAAATTATTAATTCGGCAGCAACACATAGAGAAGGTTCTCATGTCAAACAACATTCGTATCGAAGAAGACCTGTTAGGAACACGTGAAGTCCCCGCAGACGCTTACTACGGAGTTCACACTCTGCGTGCGATTGAAAACTTCTACATCAGCAACAGCAAAATCAGCGATGTCCCCGAGTTCGTTCGCGGCATGGTGATGGTGAAAAAGGCCGCGGCGATGGCCAACAAAGAACTCAAAACCATCCCACGCAAAATCGCCGACGTGATCATCCAGGCCTGCGACGAGGTGCTGGATAAAGGCAAGTGCATGGATCAGTTCCCGGTGGACGTGTTCCAGGGCGGCGCAGGCACCTCGCTGAACATGAACACCAACGAAGTGCTGGCGAACATCGGCCTGGAGCTGATGGGCCATCAAAAAGGCGAATACCAGTACCTGAACCCGAACGATCACCTCAATAAGTGCCAGTCCACCAACGACGCCTACCCGACCGGGTTCCGCATCGCGGTGTACGCCTCCAACCAGAAACTGATCGACGCCATCAACCAGCTGCGTGAAGGCTTCGATCGCAAGGCGAAAGAGTTCGAAACCATCCTGAAAATGGGCCGCACCCAGCTGCAGGACGCAGTGCCGATGACCCTCGGCCAGGAATTCCACGCCTTCAGCGTGCTGCTGAACGAAGAGACCCGCAACCTGCACCGCACCGCGGAGCTGCTGCTGGAAGTTAACCTGGGCGCCACCGCCATCGGCACCGCGCTCAACACCCCGGAAGGCTATCAGCCGCTGGCGGTGCAAAAACTGGCGGAAGTCAGCGGCCTGCCGGTGGTACCGGCGGAAGACCTGATCGAAGCCACCTCCGACTGCGGCGCCTACGTGATGGTGCACAGCGCACTCAAACGCCTGGCGGTGAAACTGTCCAAAATCTGTAACGACCTGCGCCTGCTCTCCTCCGGCCCGCGCGCCGGCCTGAACGAAATCAACCTGCCGGAGCTGCAGGCGGGGTCGTCCATCATGCCGGCCAAAGTGAACCCGGTGGTGCCGGAAGTGGTCAATCAGGTGTGTTTCAAGGTGATTGGCAACGACACTTGCGTTACCATGGCGGCCGAAGCGGGCCAGCTGCAGCTGAACGTGATGGAGCCGGTGATCGGCCAGGCGATGTTCGAGTCGATCCACATCCTGACCAACGCCTGCTACAACCTGCTGGAAAAATGCATTAACGGCATCACCGCGAATAAAGAAGTCTGCGAACACTACGTCTTCAACTCGATCGGTATCGTCACCTATCTGAACCCGTTCATTGGCCACCACAACGGTGACATCGTCGGGAAGATCTGCGCCGAAACCGGCAAGAGCGTGCGCGAAGTGGTGCTGGAACGCGGCCTGCTGACCGAAGCCGAGCTGGATGACATCTTCTCCGTGGAGAACCTGATGCACCCGGCTTATAAAGCTAAACGCTATACGGATGAAAATGAACAATAACAGACCTACCCGGTAGCCCTGAAAGGCACGCTAAATCCTCTGGATAGCGTGCCTTTTTACTTTCCGGCGCCCACAAAATTTTAACGTTTGATTTTCAATTTCTCTCATTTTAAGGAGTAAACACTATGCTAGCCGTAGAATTGGTTATCGTTCTGCTGGCCATCTTTTTAGGGGCCAGGTTGGGCGGTATCGGTATCGGGTTCGCGGGGGGGTTGGGCGTTCTGGTCCTGGCGCTGATCGGCGTCAAGCCAGGCAGCATTCCCTTCGACGTGATTTCCATCATCATGGCGGTGATCGCGGCGATCTCCGCGATGCAGGTCGCCGGGGGGATGGACTATCTGGTGCAGCAGACCGAAAAACTGCTGCGCAAGAACCCCAAACACATCACCATTCTCGCCCCTATCGTCACTTACTTCCTGACCATCTTCGCCGGCACCGGCAACATCTCGCTCTCGGCGCTGCCGGTGATCGCCGAGGTGGCGAAAGAGCAGGGCATCAAGCCTTGCCGCCCGCTGTCGACCGCCGTCGTCTCCGCCCAGATCGCCATCACCGCCTCGCCGATCTCCGCCGCGGTGGTGTACATGTCTTCGGTGATGGAAGGCCACGGCGTCAGCTACCTGCACCTGTTGATGGTGGTGATCCCATCCACCTTCTGCGCCGTGCTGGTGATGTCGCTGCTGGTGACCTGGCTGTTCGACTCCAAGCTGTCTAACGATCCGGTGTACCTGAAACGCCTGGAAGAAGGCCTGATCACCCTGCGCGGCAACAACGCGCTGGCGATCAAACCGCGCGCCAAAACCTCGGTGCTGCTGTTCCTGCTGGGCGTGCTGTGCGTGGTCGCCTACGCCATCATCAACAGCCCGGGCCTGGGCCTGGTAGCCAAGCCGCTGATGAACACCACCAACGCCATCCTGATCATCATGCTGAGCGTCGCCACGCTGACCACCCTGCTGTGCCGCGTCGACACCGACATGGTGCTGAACTCCAGCACCTTCAAGGCCGGCATGAGCGCCTGTATCTGTATCCTCGGCGTCGCCTGGCTGGGCGATACTTTCGTGCAGGCCAACATCGACTGGATCAAAGAGACGGCCGGCAGCGTCATTCAGGCGCACCCGTGGCTGCTGGCGGTGATCTTCTTCTTCTGCTCGGCGCTGCTGTACTCGCAGGCCGCCACCGCCAAGGCGCTGATGCCGATGGCGCTGGCGCTGAACGTGTCGCCGCTGACCGCCGTCGCCTCCTTCGCGGCCGTTTCCGGCCTGTTCATCCTGCCGACCTACCCGACGCTGGTCGCCGCGGTGCAGATGGACGATACCGGCACCACGCGCATCGGCCGCTTCGTGTTCAACCATCCGTTCTTCATTCCCGGCACCATGGGCGTGATCTTCGCGGTGGTATTCGGCTTCCTGCTCGGCAGCGTCATGCTGTAAGGCATCGACCGGGGCTACGGCCCCGGTTTTCTTTCTGGCGATAAACTCGCCTTCTAGCCAATCCGCCTTCAGGGTATAGTGCCCATTCAAACCGATGAGAGGGCTGAAGATGTCTGATTGCGAAGCTGTCGTCATACTCTGTACCGCACCCGATGAAGCCAGCGCCCAGGAACTGGCGGCGCGGGTCTTGGGCGATAAGCTGGCGGCCTGCGCCACGCTGCTGCCCGGCGCCACCTCGCTGTATTACTGGGAAGGGAAACTGGAACAGGAATACGAAGTGCAGATGCTGTTCAAAAGCGATCGCCGCCGTCAGCAAGCCCTGCTCGACACCCTGAAACAACATCACCCCTACCAGACGCCCGAGCTGCTGGTCTTGCCGGTGATGGCCGGAGATAAAGACTACCTGTTATGGATCAACGCTTCCTTAAACTGATTTTGCTGCTGTGCAGCCTGTGCTTCCTGCCGCAGGCGGCGCAGGCTTCGCTGTTCGCGCCGAAGGGCGGCAGCCAGTTCGTGCCTGTCGATCAGGCCTTCACTTTCGATTTCAAACAGCAAGGCAACCAGGTAACGCTGAACTGGCAGATCCGCCCCGGCTACTACCTGTATCGTCAGCAGATCAAACTGGTGCCGCAGCAGGCGACGCTCGGCGCGTTTACCCTGCCCGAAGGGCTGAGCCACAAGGATGAATTCTTCGGCGAAGTGGCGATTTTCAAACAGCAGCTGAATCTGCAGGTGCCGCTGCAACAGGCGGCGGCCAACGCCAGCCTCAGCGTCACCTATCAGGGCTGCGCCGAGGCCGGCTTCTGCTATCCGCCGGAAACCCGAACCATCCCGCTGGACGCGGTCAGCGCCACCGCCGCCGCGCCGCTCTCGGCCTCTGCGCCGGCTGAAGCCCCTGCCGCACCGGCCAGCCTGCCGTTCTCGCCGCTGTGGGCATTGCTGATCGGCATCGGTATCGCCTTCACCCCGTGCGTACTGCCGATGTACCCGCTGATCTCCGGCATCATCCTCGGCCGCGACCGGCCGCAAAGCAGCGGCCGCATTCTGGCGCTGGCGGTGGTTTACGTGCAGGGCATGGCGCTCACCTACACTCTGCTGGGCTTGGTGGTGGCCGCCGCCGGATTGCAGTTCCAGGCGGCGCTGCAGCATCCTTACGTTCTGATTGGCCTGTCGGCGCTGTTCATCGCGCTGGCGCTGTCGATGTTCGGCCTCTATTCCCTGCAGTTGCCCTCGGCGCTGCAAACCCGGCTGGCAAACTGGAGCAACACCCAGCGCGGCGGCTCACTGACCGGCGTGTTCCTGATGGGCGCCCTGGCCGGGCTGATCTGTTCCCCCTGCACCACCGCGCCACTCAGCGCCATCCTGCTGTATATCGCCCAGAGCGGTAATCTGTGGGCCGGCGGCGGCACGCTGTACCTGTACGCGCTGGGAATGGGCATTCCGCTGGTGATCGTCACCCTGTTCGGCAACCGCCTGCTGCCGCGCAGCGGCCCGTGGATGCAGTACGTGAAAGAGGCCTTCGGCTTCGTCATTCTGGCGCTACCGGTGTTCCTGCTGGAGCGGGTGATCGGCGACCTGTGGGGCATGCGCCTATGGAGCCTGCTCGGCCTGGCGTTCTTCAGCTGGGCCTTCGCCCTGAGCCTAAGAAGCGCACGCGGCTGGGCGCGTGCCCTGCAATTGCTGTTGCTGGCGGTGGCGGTGATCGCCGCGCGGCCGCTGCAGGACTGGGCTTTCGGCACCGACCAGGCGCAGCAGGCGGCTCAACCGCATCTGGCCTTTACCCGCATCAACAACGTCGAACAGCTCGATCTCGCGCTGCAACAGGCGCGGGGCAAACCGGTGATGCTGGACCTATACGCCGACTGGTGCGTAGCTTGCAAAGAGTTCGAGAAATACACCTTCAGCGACGCCGCGGTGCAGGCGAGCCTGGCCAACGCGGTGCTGCTGCAGGCGGACGTCACCGCTAACAGTGCGGAACAGGCGGCGCTGCTGAAGCATCTGCAGGTGCTGGGGCTGCCGACGATCCTGTTCTTCGATCCGGCGGGCCAGGAACTGACAGTACAGCGGGTCACCGGTTTTATGAAGGCGGCAGCCTTCAACGCGCATTTGCAGAAAGTGATGTGATAAATAACACTGAGGTTCTGAACCGAAGAGGAGGAAGCACAAGTGCAACGTGAACACGTCCTTGATACCGCGCTGGGCCTGTTGGAACAACAGGGCCTGGCGACCGCCACATTAGAGATGCTGGCGGAAAAACTCGACGTTCAGCCCGGCGATCTCAAGCGGTTCTGGCCAGATCGCGAAGCGCTGCTGTACGACTGCCTGCGCTACCACGGCCAACAGATCGACACCTGGCGCCGCCAGCTGCTGCTGGACGAGAGCCTGAGCCCGCAGCAAAAGCTGCTGGCGCGCTATGACGTGCTGGCGGAATACGTGCAGCAAGACCGCTACCCCGGCTGCCTGTTTATCGCCGCCTGCAGCTTCTTCCCGGAAACGGATCATCCGATCCACCAACTGGCGGAGCAGCAAAAGCTGACCTCACTGGAGCTGACCCGCGAACTGCTGCGCGACATGGACGCCGACGACGCCGACATGGTGGCACAGCAAATGGAGCTGATTCAGGAAGGCTGCCTGAGCAAACTGCTGGTAAAACGCCAGCTCCAGGACGTATCGGTCGCCAAACGGCTGGCGGAAGACATCTTGCAGGTGGCGCAGTGCCGCCGCAACGGGGCGTTGAGCTGAATCGGCAGGGTTGGCGGCACAGCCAACCCAAGGTGATAGCCAGAACAGGCGCATTTTTTGCGCCCTTTGCCTGAAAAGCCAGCAACCGGAGGTATTTTAACGTCTTTAACGCATAAAGCCGTTGACGGCTTTCGGCCAATACGGTTTAATGCTGCGCGTTGCCCGGATAGCTCAGTCGGTAGAGCAGGGGATTGAAAATCCCCGTGTCCTTGGTTCGATTCCGAGTCCGGGCACCATATTCAGAAGAACCCGCCTATGGCGGGTTTTTCGCTTTCTGGGGTACGGACTCTCCATCGAACTGCGTTCGATTATTCGGCCAAAGGCCTCACCCTACGGGCCAGCGCCGGTTGTCCGAGTCCGGTCGCCCTATTCAGAAGAACCCGCTTATGGCGGTTTTTCGCTTTCTGGGGGTACGGACTCTCCATCGAACTGCGTTCGATTATTCGGCCAAGGGCCTCACCCTGCGGGCCAGCGCTAAAGCGCTATTCAACACGGCACCAGCGCCGGTTGTCCGAGTCCGGTCGCCCTATTTAGAAGAACCCGCCTATGTCGGGTTTTTCGCTTTCTGGGGTACGGACTCTCCATCGAACTGCGTTCGATTATTCGGCCAAAGGAGCTTACACTGCGGGCCAGCGGCATAGGCGAATGCTCCCTTCTCTACTTGCATCCCCCAAAAACGTTGGCGCCAAGGGTAAGCGAATTGCCGCATTCTCGGCATTAGGTGTGAAAGTGGCGACGCTAGACGAGCAATGCCCAATTTCGTTGAGGCGGATACTTACTCTCTGGTAAAAAACGCTACGTCATGCAATGCGTAGCAGCGTCAATGATGACGTCGCAATGCCAACCAACGGGAAGAATGGCCAAGTTCTTGAATAGATAACTGCCTTTTCTTCATCCGCTGCGCATGTTTATAGAATGAATAGATGCTTAAACAGAACAAGAATATCGCGAAATAAAACAAATCCACTTCACCTTTCCCTTGGTGTAGATAATACCCAACGTAAATTACGTACAGCTACCATCACTGCCAACGATAATAATTCACCTAACTTATGATCTGATTCGGAACAACAGGATATTTAATCAACAGTCACAAAAAAAGCAGGGAGGATAACCCTGCTTGTCATTCAAAAATAAATATTACTGGCATAGCGGCGAGTATTTTTTCATAAACGGCGATTCACATATCGCATTCATGACTTCGCCTTTATCTTTTTCTTTAGGCTTGGCGCCTGTGTTGGTGTTGCCCGCACATTGCCCGCCATTTTTCCCTTGACCATTGATGCATTGGCCAAAATCGCTATTGCCGGCGCCGCTGGCGTTGCCATTATTGCCCTGCACGTTCTGATTGCCGTTAAAACCGGCATGTGCATAAGATGCCATCATGATGCAAGCGCCAATAAGTAAAGCCGCTGTCTTTTTCATAATTTTCCCTTTTTGTTATTTAATAAATGAATAAATCGAGAATTAACATTTCCCTGATGGATTTTAATCAGAATCAACTATCCTTTAGCGTTCTAAAGATAACAGACGAGAATAATTATAATTATTCCCCATCACGGTTAGGAATACTCTGCCTCTGGAGATAGTAACCAATACATAAAATCATGGCTGCGGTTTAACATTAGCTTACCCATTACCGAACGCTTATGGCTGTGCACCGTTTTAACGCTCACCCCCATTATTCTGGCGGTTTGCGATTGATCCAACCCGCGCCGCATATAGCCGATAACCTGCCGCTCACGAGGGGTCAGCACCAGTCCGGAAAAATGGCATGCCGGGCCGGGATTGGCCAGGGCATCGGTCAATAGCGTAAACAGCCGTTGTTGATCGTCGGTTCGATAAAGCACTCGCTTCGCTCGCCTAGCGACAAGGGTCTGTCTTTCTTCAATGGTGACGACGTGTGCCCTTGAATAGGCAGTCCAACGCCGGGCGTGCCGGAGCTGCGAGGTCAACACGATGTCGGGCCGCTCATCGCTGCCTGGCCGCAGGAAATGCGCGACTTTATTATACTGCTGCGCATATTTCGCAATGCTTAACCGCAAGCCGGTAGCGAAATAGCGATTTTCGTCATCAATCACAATATTGATCGGTTTCATTCCCTGAGCCTCCTGTAGGCATAGTATTAATTCGTACCGGCGATAACCTTCCGCCGCCCCTTTGTCTCTCGCTTTTACAGTGTATGACTGAAAATAGCGGGTCGTTCAGGCTCACTCCATGACATCGCCAGGTAAGAGAATGCGTATATCACATATGTTCTTTTCGCATTTACCAAATAAGCAGCGACACGGCAATAATCTCATTCACTTGCTCATTGACTAATGACTTATTTAATACACGCGATAGCACATTACTTTATGCCACCTCTACGATGAGCACCACCGAGGCAGAAAACGGGCCCGTATGTGAGGTATTATTATTTTTAAGATCGCCATCGATAAATATCTCTTGCGTACCGGCCCGCACGTTAACAAAACTTTCCAAACTGTTCGCACCCGGGGTTGAATTCCTCACTTTCAGGCTGGCCGTCAGCTTTCCATCCTGGCTGAGTGACATATTCGTCACATTGGAGGCAAACTTGACCCGCACGCTGCTGTCACCGGAGCAGTCAATTTTAAATGAACCACTGGCCTGCCGGCTTACCACGTCGTTGCCGAACGTTCCAAAATTGACCAGGGCATCAGTATCCAGAATATCGCAGCTTGTCGTCAGAGGGATAAGTGGGCTGCAATCGAATCGCCCCGAAGACCCATTCCCAACCGCTGAAGAATTAGAAAAATACAAACATGATCTGAAACCCTCAAGTTCAAAATAGGGACGGATCAGTTCCGTCTTGGCTATACCAAAGCCGCCACGGTACTTCATCAATGGCACCAGTTCCCCAATAGTTTTGGCTGTTGCTATATTTGTCTTGCAAGTACTGGTCGAACACTGGTTAGGGGGGCGTCGGTCAACCAAGTCAGTGATCAACCTGGCAGTAGCCACAGATCCGTTCGAGGCAATTGGGTAGATAGCGAAAGTGTAACCACATGGGTACGCAGTACTAGTTATCGTGCCATTGCATATATTACTATCGGGTATCGGCCCAATGTCATTTAGCGTGGTGGTGACAAGGAAAGATCCCGGGATCTCCCCTTTTCGTATGATGGTGGTGGCGTTGTGGTATGCGGCATTCGCCGTGCTGACGCTGCAAAAAAACACGATTAAAAATAAAAGAGCACTTTTCATCGAATGACCTTTCATATTATCTCAACAATAGCCACCACAGGCACAGAAAACGGGCCGGTATGCGAGGTATTGTTATTCCTGAGATCACCATCGATAAAGATTTCTCTATTGCCGCCTGGCACTTTGACATAATTCTCGCCCACGCCAGCGATCAGATCTCTAAACTTCAGGCTGGCGGTCATTCGCCCGTCCTGGCTTAACGGCATATTGGTGACATTGGAATTAAACTTAACGCGCAAGTAAGCCTCGCTGGCACAATTTATCTTGATGGTTCCCGTGGCCTGCCGGGCCGTGACATCGCTGCTGAATGTGCCAAAGTCAACGATGGCGTTAGTGTCAAGAATATCGCAACTGTTCGTCTTGGGTATTTCGGGGCCACAGCCGAAAGCGCCACTCCATCTACCGTTAATTGCCACACCGAAGCAGAGTCGAAGAGGCCAGCTGCCAACCTGGTTTATATCTCTCGTCGAGTTCGTCCCATTGCGCCCTAAATACCTGACTAACGGCGCGAGCTCCCCCATGGTTTTGGCCGTGCTCGTGCTGGTCTTGCAATCCGCCGTGTTACAGCTGCTGTTGGCCTCAGCCAACGCCACAGAGGCACGTGGGGAGCTCGATAAGGTCATCACCACAGATAACATGCAGTCTCTTTGTCCATAACATGGGTTGGGTTCCTGCGACTCCGGTAAAATACGGAGAAACGTAAAAGAGAGAAAAGCATAGGATCCACTTGTAGGCTCTATACGAGGAATGGCCTCAAAATTAGCGGCGCGGGCCGCATTCATGCCGCCGAAAAATACGATTAGCAATAATAAAAAAATCTTTTTCATCTGGTTACCCTGCCGGAAAAATAGCTTATCCGACCATCGCCAATGGCGAAAATATTCCGCCGGTTAAGTGCCGTCGGTGCGCCTCTTTCCACCGCGTTTATAACGCGGCGGCTTTAATTGCTGCCGCAGCCCGGCACCGGAGCAGTGCAGCTTCGGTGCCGGTCTAACGTTTTACTCATATATGGCGGTCATGGTTGCCGACGCGGTGAAACTTCCCACAGGTAAACCCGCGTTCTCTTTGCCGATCGGTACGGCGTAGAACTTAGGCGGATTATTCTGATCGGCAACCACCACCTTGGTGTTAGGCACATAGGTTTTATCCGCGTCCCCTTCGATGATACGCAACCCGAAATTAGCAAATTGCTGGAGGGGTTGGGCCTGGATCGAGCTGTAATCGCCCCATGGGACAGTCGTATAGCCCAGCATCACCTTAAGCTGGCCGCTGCCTGGTGAACCGCCGCTACAGCTGACGGTGTAGGGGATCTGCATTTTCTTGTAGGTTTTACCATCAACCTTGGTGCCCACCACTTCCTGAAAATCAACGCTGATATCTTTACCCGTGTTGAGGACGCAGTCGGGCGCCGCCACCAGCTTACCGGTAAAGTTCACATTTATCGCCTGCGCCGCGCCGCTGGCCAGCAACCCCATACAGGCCAAGGCGGCCAGCCCTGGAATATATTTCATCTTCATCTCCTTATTGAACCTCGACTAATAATGTGGCTGAACTGGAAAAGTTCCCGCCACTCAACTTGGCGCCGCCGCGCTTGACCGGTACGGCATAGAGCAGTGGATAATTGGGATAAAAAAAGTTATGCCACTCGTTCAGCTTTAGCTGCTGGCCATTTTCGAACAGCAGCTTGATCGCCAAATCTTCCTTCTCGCGGGTGCGCAGCAAACCGACGCCAAAATTTGAGTTCTCGCCCTGCAATGACACTTTCATATTTCCGTTCGAGCCGGAGGTATCGCCGCTGCAGCTCACGCTATAGGGGATCTTTTTCTTGCCGTAGTTGACGCCGTCAATGTCTGCGATATTCAGTTCGCCGAAGGGCACATCGATGTCATTGCCGCCGTTGATTTCACACTTTGGTTTCGCGAGCACTTCACCTTTCACCGTGACATTCACCGTGGCGGCCTGCGCCAGCTGGCCAAAACTCAGCACCGCCAGCAGGGTGAGCGCCGAAGCGGCAGCGGTGCTGGCCGCCAGCGCACAGCCCAGAAGGAGATATTCGCCGCCGATGGCCAGCGTGCGTCGCCCTGTATCGCCCATACCGTCCACCTCAGTCATAGTTCAGCCGGAAATCGATCGCCGCGCGGTAGGCGCCCGCCAACAGCGGCGCACGCGTGCGCTCCGCCATCACATAAAACTGCAGCCCGTTATCGCCCAGCGCCAGCAGCTGCGGCCGGCTGCGGCTGCCCAGCCGCACATCGCGGTTATCCGCATCCAACAGCCGCAGCCCCAGGCCTTCGGCGCCCTGCACCTGCACCAGCTGCGGGTTATCCGCATCGGCCGGGGCGGTGAAGCTCACCGTTACTGCCGGCTGGTAGGCATCCCACAGCCGGTAACCCAGGCGAGTGTCTCTGATGGCCGCCCCCATGCGCGTGCAGTCACGCAAGCGCAGTTGGAAGGCCACCGGCTGCGTGCGGTTGCCGGGCGCCGCCAGGCTGCTCGTGGTGGTTTCGCCCAGCCAGATATCCTGGTAGGCCGAAGACATCTCCAGCCGGCAGGCGCCTTCGGTCAGCGCGCCATGCACAAACAGCATGCCGTGGTTACCTGACTCTGCCCGATTCGTCAGCAAAACCAGCGCCAATAACGCCGCCTGGCCTGCCCGTCGCGTTAAAGCGCCTCTCTCCTGGCTATTGCAGCCGCTATCGATTATTTGCATTAGTTTCCCTGCCGCTTCAACTGATGGAACGCCGCTGCCGGCGCCGATTATCCTTGCTTCTCAGGCACCACCTGACAATCACCGGTGCCACACTTGAAGGTCAGATCCGGGCGGCCGCCATAGTCATTGACATAAGTCAGCACCGGTGCATTGCCCAGGCCAGTGGCGCCTAACGCCACGCTGCCTTTCGGCGGCACCATCAGCGGTTCAAAACCGGCGGCGGTTTTACCGCTCTTGCTGCTGCGGGCATCGACCAGCGTGATGTAATACGGGGTCGGGTTATTGGCCCTAAAGCCCGCGCCCTGGCGGGTCAGCGTCAACTGCTCTTGCCACGGGCTGTACGCGGCATTTTTGTTCGGCACGATCGCCGCCGGGCGGTAGAACAGCTTGATGCGGGTCTGCAGCGCGATCTGCAGCGTGTTGGCCTTGTTGCTCTTCGGCGGGATCTCGCGCAGGTTGAAGTAGAACAGGCTCTCGCGATCCTGCGGCAGCGCCTTGGCGGCCGGCAGCGCCTGCACCTTGACCTGGCTTTGCGCGCCCGGCTCCACCCGCTGCACCGGCGGCAACACGATCAGCGGGCTGTTGATTTTTTCACCCTGCTCATTCTCCAGCCAGCCCTGAGCCAGATAAGGCAGTTGGGTGTTTTTATTGGTGATGCTCATACTGGCCGAGTTATCGCCGCCGTTTAAAATCACGCGGGTGCGATCCAGCGCGATAGCGGCCTGCGCCTGGCCGCTCAGCAAGGTGGTGGTTAGCAGGCCGGCTACCGACAGCGTTTTTACAGTGTTGTTTCGCATAATAAGCTTCCATTTGGTCAAAAATTGCATTTACGGGTTTTCCGGGGCATCTGCCTGGCCTTCACTGCCTGCGGCCACGCGCCGGCACGGCAGCAGCAGATCGCTCAGAGCAACATCCGTGCGCAACGCCGGCAGATCGATTTCGCATTGCGCCTTCCCTTCCCAATGCACCGTCATTTGTTCACCGGCGCGGATACCGCTGAGGTAAACGCTGCCGCCGTCATTCACAATCCCGGTCTGCTGCCTGCGGCGGTTGAACACCTCGGCGCCAAACGGCGGCGTGCTGCCGTCCGCCAGGCGGATCACCGCCATCGCTTTCTGGCCGGAAATCACGTTGAAGCGCCGGTAGCCAATGGCCCCTTCGGTGAGCGTCGCCTGCACCACCGACTGCGTCGCTTCAGCCTCGTCCGATAAGTTGGTCAGATCGATGCTCGCCCGGCTGCGGTAAAAGTTGCCGACGTCCGTCACCACCGCTTTGCCAAACATGTTGGTGCGGCTCGTGGCGCCATAGCCACGTACCGGCACCCCGGCCACGCCATCGGTGTCCAGCATCAGGCGGGTACCACCGAAGCTTCCGCTACGGTGCAGCGCCGCCCCCTGGGCGGTAAGCGTGGCCCCGCCCAGCAGGCTCATGCCGAACGCGGAGTACTGGCCCCCCTGATAACTCGCGTTGGCGTCGATACGCGCCGCGTCGCCGTCGTGGCTGTAAAACGCGCTGGCGGAGCCGCCGTTGCGCGAGCTGCCGGCGGTCAGCTGATAGTTGTTGTGTTCATCCAACCGTTGGTAGTAGCCCACCCGCTGGTTGTTATTGTTACGGTTCCACGAACTGCTGTAGCTGAGGTTGGTATCTTCTCCCCACGGCACCGTCAGGCTCAGATACATGCCGTCGTCGTTGGTCCCTCTGGACTTGTTGCGATAAGCCGAGAGTGAGGCGCTCAGGTTTTTCCACGATCCCAGGTTGAAATAGCGCGACAGCGCCAGGCTGTAGCGTTCGTCGGTCGGCTTATCCCAGTAAGTCTGGTGGTCGTAGTTGAGATAGGTACTGACCCCCAGATCGCGGAACTGCTTGTTAAAGGTGATGGTGTACATTTCTCGGCTTTTGCCGTTCCGCAAGCCGTGATAACGCGCGTCCAGGTATTCGCTCATGGTCATAAAATTTTCTTCCGAGAAGCGATAACCGGCGAAGGTGATCTGACTGTCGTATTCATCAAAGCTTTTCGAATAGCTCAAACGGTACGAGCCGCCTTTTTTGGTGCCGTCGTCAATCGGCAATCTGGCCCGCGAATATGTGGTATCAAACGACAGCGCGCCGAGCACCAGCAGATCGCGCCCCAGCCCCAGCGACAGCGCGTTATAATCGCCACCGGCGATAGCCCCGCCGTACAGCGACCAACCGTTGCTGACCCCCCAGGAGAATTCACCGGTGGCAAAGGTTGGCCCCTGCACCTGGTGCTCCCAGTTCGACGGCCGACCACCGGCGAACTTGAAGCGCACCATGCCAGGGCGCGTCAGATAAGGAATGCTGGCTGTGTCCACCTGAAACTGCTGCACGCTGCCGTCTTGTTCCTCAACCTTGACGTCCAGCTTGCCCATCACCGAATCGCTCAGATCCTGGATGCGGAACGGCCCGGCGGCGACCTGCGCCTCATACAGCACGCGCCCCTGCTGGCTGATGGTGACTTTGGCGTTGGTTTTGGCGATGCCGGTCACCTCCGGCGCATAGCCGCGCAGGTTGGGCGGCAGCATGTTGTCGTCCGACATCAGGCTGAAGCCGGTAAAGCGGAAGCTGTCGAAGAGGTTGCTCTGCAGCGAATCCTCTCCCAACGCCAGGCGCGCGCCCCACTGCGGCAACGCGCGGAAAGCGTAATAGCGGCTCCAGTCAAACGTTCTCTGGCTCGATTCCCCCGAGCCGGTCTGGTGATTGAGACTGGTCTGCCAATCGGCCCGCAGCCGCCAGGCGCCCAGGTTGGCGCCCACCGCACCATTACCGCCCAGGCGCTGCGTCTGGCCGCCGCCGTTGCTATTCTGCTGCACCTGGCCGTTCAGGTTGTAGTCCAGCAGCAGGCCGGGAATGCCGTTATCCCAGCGCGCCGGCGGATCCCAATCCGGCGAGGAGTACTCTAAATAGGCCTGGGGAATGTTCAGATACAGCGCCGACACCGCCAGATCGCCCCTGGCCTCGATGCCCTTGAGGCTGCTCAGATCTAGGCACTGCTCGTTATGCCACCAGCGCAGCTGCTTGAGAAACTCGGTTTTAAGGCCCAGTTTTTCAACCAGCTCCGGCGAGACGCAGGCCGCACTGCCATCGGGATCGTTTTCCGGCGGATAGAAAACCACCGGCTGCTCATCCAATGGCTGCTTGTTCACCACTACCGTCATGCTGTACTTGCCCGGCATAATAAAGGCGCCTTTGGCAAAGCGGCCGAGATCGATATTTTTACGATCGTTGATATCCAGGATGTCAGTGTTGAACTGAATTGCATCATCCGCCCGTCCCGGCAACGCCAGGCCGCAGAGAGCCAGAGAAATACATATCCCTAATAAACTTAACGGGAGCGCCCCCGATTTAAATTTTCTCGCATCCATGATCCCGCCAACCTTTAACTTATTTATAATCAGTAGTAATCCAATTTAAAACGAATGGCGGAGCGGTAATCCCCTGCGCGCAATACCTGGCTGTTAGCCACCAGCTGCATTGAATAATTCAATCGATAATCTTTTGTTAGGGTATTTTCTATTGACATCGGCACCCCAGGGTAAATATCTGTGCCGATGCTATCGACAATGCGTAACGCCACGCCACGGGCATCGCCGATGACGCCGAAGTTTTTTCCTTCCGCATTACCGTCAAATATCATGCGGAAATGCTGGCGCCCGGTATTGGTACTGTTTTCCCCTGCCAGCCCGCAGTTCACCAGCTTCAGCGTAAAGGGGCGGGTCAGCCCGTGCCCATCACGGGTAATTTGTTCCACCGGCAAAATTTTCATATCGATGGTTTGATCACGGCTGGCCGCTTCAAGGGCGCAGGCCGCGTTGACAATAGCGCCTTCCATATTGACTCTTCCCCAGCCAATAACCGAAGCCGTTGCCGGCATCGTCTGGGCCGTAAAAATCGCGACCAATAGGGAAGGCGCCACTACATTTTTGCCAATAAGGGCCATAGAGATTATCCCTTGCAAACAGGAATCCATTCGGGGAAAAAGCATACGGGCTAGTCCCGCATGCTATAATTATTCAACCTGTCGTAAATCGATTAGTTATAATTTACAATGAAGTTAGCAGTACTGAAGAAGGTACCGGCTTGAATTGGTTTATTTTTATCGTCTCCATTACCACGCAGGTGAGAGGTGAAATTCAGAGTATATTCAGTATCTGCGCCCGCTTTCAGTACACCAATGTTAATTGGCGTACCCAGCTTAACAGTGTCCGCGCCATGAGAGATAACGACACCGGCGTTTTTAGCGGTGCTCATTGGACCGAATTGCAGCATATCGTCTTTAACACCTTTAAGACCGTTGAAAGTGATCGTCATCGCCGTCTCAGTAGGAGCGTCAGGCAAAATACAGTCTCTCAGCACAATATCGAACGGAGTCTTAACAGCGGAATCACGGCCATTCAGCAGGCTGGAGTCGCCGATTTGGCCCATTTTTACAGTTTGCTCAACGCTCTTCTGATCCATTGAACATGCAGCTTTCGCAATAGAACCTTCAAAGTGAACCTTACCGGTGTTAGCTGCCTGGGCCATCATAGAAGAAGCGCCGAAGGCCAATACCGCTGCAATCATAATTTTGTTCAGTTTCATAGAGATTCCTTACATTCCTTAGTAAGTAGTGGAGAAGAATTAAATCCTTAAAGTCACGCATGCAATGCAGCAGCTTTATTCCTGAGATTCCTGCGCATTGTCTCCGTGGCTAATACGCTGCGTTTCCGCGCCCCGTATCAGTGGAAACAAATTTACACTTAGCGCCTTCCATTTGAAACGTTATGTCGCAAAAATACAAAAACACAGGATTATTATCGATAAAATAATAATTAAATAGATTAAAATCACGATAAATAGGATTTAATTATCAGTATTTATATTAAAAAACTTGTAAGCAGATAAACATTTCATTTCAATTACACGAATAAAGAGAAAAATCCTATTGCCCTGCAACTCAAGGGATTGAAAAAAGTACACAGAGGTCTCAGAATAATCTCTCGACAGGAAAGTTGACGGGTAAATAAAATGATTTTCATTATAAATGAGAGCATCCTCTATAACGAGGAGGAAGGCACATTGATGCATGTCGATAATGCCAGCAATAAAATAGCTTTACTGAAGCCGACCAGCAGACTGCTTTCGTTGTTCATCAAGAATAATAACAAGCTGTTGTTGCGAGAGAGGTTGCTTAATGATGTTTGGGTCGATTATGGGCTGAAAGCCTCCAACAATAACTTAAACAATTACGTTTCCGGGTTACGTAAATCACTGGCGCAGTTTGGCGCCGAGGAGATTATCGTCACCTATCCACGTCAGGGGTTTAAATTTATTGCTCGAAACATTCATGAAGCGAATGAAAATAAGGTGGAAATATATAGAGAAGAAAAGCACCGTGAAACGGAAATAGCGTCTACGCCGCCCCCCGGGACTTCTCCCCCCGGCATCCGACGAGCATTACAACGCTTAATAATGATTGCCGCTGCCTGTCTGGTGCCTTTTGCCATCATTGTGCTGTATCAAAACAGCACGCGTATCAGCGTTTATCCACTTGGGAATTACCAAAGCTGCCAGGTGTACAGTATGACTTTAGGTGGAGGAAGCCTGGAGAACATCAAGCAGGTGATACAACAGGCGGGCTTCAATTGCCGTACGCGGGCCGATGTCTATTATTACGCTAACATTCTTAATGAGAGCACTAACCAGGATGAACAGCAGGTCACCTACTGCCCGCGTACCGGTAACAGCCCTTGCATCAATAATTATATAACCGGCAATCAACCTTAATCTTTTCGCTCTTGACACCCAGGGTCAGAGACAACATCGGCCCCCCGGTAATTCTGGGGGGGACCGTTATGCGCCAGTCACGCAGACAAAAAGCGGCGAATGGTTATCAGTAAACAGATAGTGATGCCGATCGATACGCTCGATGCGCAAATGCAGCTGCTGCCCGGCGATAGGCAACCGGCGATTCATATCCTCGCGAACGACAGAGTCCTGCGGCTTGCGGGTATTTTTCGTTACCCACATGGTGTAGTTGCTGCCGCGACGCTGGTAACTCATTTCCACGGAGCGATCGACCACATAACGTGTATCACCATCAAAAAAACTGCCGCTCATCAACATAGTGAGCTGTCGCGCGCCCTCAGGCACGATGCTCACCAGCAGCACACGCTCCATCGCCGCATCTTTATCCTGATTATGCACCCGCATCGACGCCCGGCATTCCGGCACCTGCGGCATAGCGAACAGCACATAAGCGGCGGCGCAACAGCAGGCCAGCGCCGCAAAGACTAACAGCGCGTAACGGTAATGCCATATCCGGTTATTTTTCCAGACTTTCATAGTAGTTCTCGCATTGCGCTTTGCCCGCCGCCATCGCCGTCTGCGGACAATAAAAGAAGTAAGAAGATCGCACGCGTTCTGCGCTGCCTGGTACCACCGACTGGCTGTCGTAATAAAGCAGCGTCGCCGGTTCACTACAGTGAATATGATTTCGTTTATCCAGCAACGTTTGCAAGTGCGCCAAATCCGCCTTGCCGGAACCGGTCTTATGATAAGAAGCGATGAACTTCACCTCACAGCTGCCGATGTTGCCTACGCTTACCGTGCTGATCGGCGCATAGCCGGCGTCCTGCCAGGCCCACAGACCGCTCCCCGCCGCCAACAGCAGCAACGCGGCCAGCCCGAGGCGCTTAAATCGCTGCGCTCGCAGCGGCTTGGTCGGCAAGGCGCTTTCTGCAGCCGCCGGGATCGGCGGCTCCGACGAACTCTCCGCCAGGCTGTCCGTCGTCTTCAACGAAGTGGCGGTAAACATAAATCCCTGGCGCGGCAGCGTGACGATAATCTCGTCCTCGCCCAGGGCGGCGAACATCTTGCGCAGGATGGAAATGGTGTTATTGAGGTTATTGCCGGAGGCCACCTGGCCGTGCGCTTCCCATACCTGCGTCAGCAGGGTATCGCGGGAGAGCACCAGGTTATTGTTTCTGACCAATGTGGACAGCAGGCGGTTCAGGGTGGCGGTGAGCGGTTGAGGCGGTAGCTCAGCATTGATATCCACCAACTCTGATCTATCTTCATGATATTTAATCTTATTATTAATTATGTATCTCATTATTCCCCGCTCAAAAAACTAATTAATAATAATTAGCCCTTGTTAAACATGAGAATAGTAGCACACGGCGTGAGTTAAGAAAATTCCTATAAAAACGCATAAAAAGCTAAATAATCATAAATATAAGAAATAACATTGTGCTGTATCACAGGGTGCCAAACATTTAACTGATGATTATCTATTTCTTATCATGTCGACATTAAAATGCCGCCCGGAAAATACTGGGCGGCACGAGAAGTCGCTATTTTCACTAGGCTTAACGCAACAAGGCTTACTCTTTTAAACGCCGCAGTTGCCTACCCTGCCAGCCACCGAACAGCCACTGGCCGGCTATCGCGCCGAGCAACGCGCAGAACATATCGGACTGCGTGTCCCACGGGTCGCCCTGGGTGCCGAGAAACTCGTCGGCGCCCTGGCCCAGCGCCAGTGCCGCCCACCACTCGATCAACTCATACACCGCGCTGATCGCCAGCGCGATGCAGCACACCACGAAGCCCAGCATCTTGCGGCCCTGCACATAACCGCCGCGCAGCAGGATCTCGCGCGCCGCCAGCGCCGGCACCAATCCCTGGAAGAAATGCCCCAGTTTGTCGTACGGGTTGCGGCCAAGATCCAGCCACTGCTGCACCTCAAAGCCCAGCGGCACGCGAGCATAGCTGTACATGCCGCCGAAAATCAGGATCAGCGCATGGAAGAAAATCAGCGTGTAGAGCAGCGGCGTCAGCGGATAACGGCGATGGGTCAGCCACAGCAACGGCAAAACAATCAATACCGGCGCCACCTCCATCAACCAGGTGGTGCGATCGTAGGGGCTGATGCCGCTGTGGATCAGCGCGGCCAGCAGCAGCAGGGTGATAACGGACAACAACAGCGGTGTGCGTGAAGCAGGCATAACCCACGTTCCTTCGGATCAATAAGGCAATCCACACTTTATACCGCAGATCGCACGGCGAAAAAAACAGGCGGAGCGTCGCCGCTTCGCCTGTTCGAGGGGGTTTACCCTGCGCGGGATTATTTCAGCGCTACGCGGATCACGTCGTCCGGCGCGGTCGCTTCTTTCTCGCGGCTGGAAGCCTGCTTGACGCTAACGTACAGCGTCTGGCCGTCCGGCGACAGCGCCAGGCTGTTCGGGTGGGTCGGCGTCTTGATGGTGTTCAGCACCTTGTAGCTCTTGGCGTCGATCACGCTCACTTCACCCGCCTGGCGATGGGTCACGTAAACTTCATTGCGCGCCGGGTTGAACAGCACCGCCAGCGATTCCGGCACGTCGATCTTGCTCAGGATGTTGCCGCTGCGGGTATCCACCACCAGCACCTGTGGCTGCTTGGAATCGGTGATGAACGCGCGATGGGTGGCGGTATCCAGGCTGATGTTCAGGAAGAAGTGCTCTTTAGCCTCATCCAGCTTCTTGCGCGACAGCACCTTGTTGCTCTGGGTATCGATGGTCACCAGCTCGCCGTCGGCGTTGGTGACGTACAGGCGCTTGGCGGCGGCGTCCAGCGCCAGGCCGGTGCCGTATTTGCCGGTGTCGGTCACGGTGGCACGCAGGGTCAGATCCTTGCCATCCACCACCCACACCACGCTGGATTCACCCAGCCCGGTAATGTACAGGGTATCGCTGTCGGCATCCGCCACCAGCTCGCGCGGCGCCAGCGGCTTGACGGTCTCAGAGCGCTGGCGCGCGTCCAGCACCAGGCGGCCTTTCACTTCGCCGCTCTTGGCGTCGATGGCGGTCACCGAGTTATTGACGGTGTTACCGAAGAACAGCGTGCCGGTTTTAGCGTTGACGGCGGCGCCAAACGGCTTGATGTCGTTATGAATAATCTGGGTCACGTCCAGCGTGGTCGGATCCAGGCGGTAAACGATACCGCCCTTGTCCAGCTTGCGGCTCTGCGACGTCGCCAGGTAGAGCGCGTTCTCGCTCGGGCTGTAGGCCATTTCATAGGCGCCCTTGCCAACCGGCTTGCGCAGCACTTCCGGCGCAGTCTGCGCCAGCAACGAGTTGGAGAACAGCAGCGTGGACAGCAGCATCAGCGGGAATGCCGCGCGTTTTCCCTTGGTGATCAAAGCATTCATCGAAATCTCCTTATAGAGCCAACGGGGCAGCCGAGCGGCCGCCCTCTCATCGTTATTAAAATCAGGCTTTCTCTTCGGAAAGCAGCGCCCACCAGCTGTCGATGGTCGGGTTGCGCGCCAGCGCGATAAAGTCGATGTCGCCGCGGATCTTGCGCCAGCGGGTCGCCAGCTCCATGATGCGCACCGAATCCAGGCCATAATCGATCAGGTTTTCATCGTTGCCAATGTCTTCGCTGTCTTCGTCCAGCAGCGGCAGGATCTGCTGACGCAGCGCATCGATGCTGGCAATGCCTGCCGCCGGTAACAGCGACGCGGTGGTCACCACCCGGCCGCAGCGGCCGGCGGTATAGCGCAGCGCCATCAGGTGTTCGTCGCGCGAGAAGTCCGCCAGGCCGTCGGCCACCATGAACGGCTGGATGTTGCGCATGAAGGCGTCAATGGCGGTGGTCAGGCAGCCGATGTGCGCATACACGCCGCAGATGATCAGCTGATCGCGGCCGGACTCCTGCAGGATCTCCTGCAGCGGCGAGCGGTGGAAGGCGCTGTAGCGCCATTTCACCAGCACCGTGTCGTCTTCGTCCGGCGCCAGCGCGGCGGTCACCGCCTGCTGCTCGGGGTGCTTATTCAGGCCCGGCCCCCACATGTCGTTCAACAGCGCGCGGTCTTCATCGCTCTGCTGGTTCGGCTGCGCGGTATAGAACACCGGAATGCCCTGCTGTTTGCAGTAGCGGCGCAGGTTGGCGATGTTCTCCACCACCTGTTTGATCAGCGCGCTGTCTTCGCCCCAGAAATTGAGGAAATACTGCTGCATATCGTGGATCAGCAGCGCGGCGCGCTGCGGTTCTACCTGCCAGGTGACTTTATTTTGCGGCAGTTCGTCCGCCGTCGGCAGCGCGTAGTCATTAAGTTTTGGAATGGCCATCGATTAATCTCCCTGAGCCTGAGTCTGTAGTTGCGCGTCGAGCTGCTGGCGCAGCCGTTTTTTGTCCACTTTGCCGACCGGGGTCAGCGGCAGGCTGTCCACCTGAATAAAGCGATCCGGCAGTTTGAAGTCCGCCACGCCCTGCTCCCGCAGGTGGCGGCGCAGCACCACCGGCTTCAGCGGCGCGTTGGCGATGATATAGGCACAGCTCTTCTCCCCCATCAGCGCGTCCGGCATCGACACCAACGCGGCGTTGATCACGTCCGGATGACGCAGCAGCAGGTTCTCGATCTCCTCGGCGGCGATCTTCTCCCCGCCGCGGTTGATCTGGTCTTTTTGCCGCCCCTGCACGGTGATGTAACCGTCTTCGCTGATGCTGATCAGATCGCCGGAGCAGTAGAAACCGTCAGCGTCGAAGGCGTCGGCGTTGTGCGCCGGGCTCTGGTAGTAACCGCGGAAGGTATAAGGCCCGCGCGTCATCAACCGGCCGACCTCGCCCGCCGGCAACGGATTGCCGTCGTCATCCGCCACCCATACTTCGTCGTCCGGCGACATCGGCCGCCCTTGCGTCGTCAGAATGTGGCGTTCGTCGTCGTCCAGCCGGGTGTAGTTCACCAGCCCTTCCGCCATGCCGAACACCTGCTGCAGTTGGCAGCCGATTTCGTTCTGAATGCGCGCCGCCAGCGTTTCGCCTAGCTTGGCGCCCCCCACCTGCAGCAGTTTCAGGCTGGCAAGCTGGGCATTGCCGCCCCACTCTTCGATCGCCTGCAGCCACAGCGTGACCGCCGGCGGCACCAGCGCCGTCACGTTGATTTGGTGCTGTTCGATCAGGCGGAAGCACTGCGCGGCGTCCGGATCGGCGGCGAACACCACCAACCCAGCGCCATAAAACACGCCCAGCACGCCCGGCGAGCTCATCGGGTAGTTGTGCGCCACCGGCAGCGCGCACAGATAGCGGGTCTGCGCGTCGAAACGGCAGATCTCCACGCTGCGGCGAATGCTGTAGTAGTAGTCATTGTGGGTACGCGGGATCAGCTTCGGCGTACCGGTGCTGCCGCCGGATAGTTGGAAGAACGCCACCTGATCGGCCGCGGAAGGCTGCGCGACAAAACCGTCGCTGGCTTCGTCCAGCCAGGCGGCCAGCGCCAGCTCGCCCTCGGGCTGGCTGCGCAGCGCCACAACCCGCAGCGAAGGATGCGCATCGCGGAAGGCGTTCAGGAATTGATCGTCGGCAAACAGCCCGTGCTGGCGGTCGGCGATCAGCAGCGCCGGTTTGATCTGCTCGGCATAGGCATTCAGTTCGCTGCGCTGATGGCTGAACAGCGCGTTGACCGGCGCCACGCCAATCTTCAGCAGCGCGAAGAACACGATATAAAACTCTGCCACGTTGCCCAGTTGGACCAACGCGGTATCGCCGGATTTCACGCCGCGGCGCAGTAAAGCAGCCGCCAGGCGATCGGAACGCTGCTGCAGCTCGCGGTAGGTCAGGCTGCCCTGGGCATCGATAATCGCCGGGGCGTCGTTGTTGGCCTGGCGGTCGAGGATTTCGGTCAACGGCTTGTCAGTCCAGTAGCCGCGCTCGCGATAGCGGCTGGCGAACTCCGCCGGCCAGGGGGTAAAGGCAATGCTCATCTTGTCGTTATCCTTGATTCATACCAAAGGCACGCAGAATGGTGCTGAGTTTGGTGCCTGTTTCATGCCATTCAGATTCGGGTGAAGAGTCTTCCACGATGCCGGCGCCGGCGAACAGCCGTACCCGGTTGCCGTCAACGGTGCCGCAGCGGATAGTCACAACCCACTCGCCGTTGCCTTCGTCGTCGCACCAACCGACGATGCCGCCGAACAGGCCGCGATCGAACGGCTCCAGCTTGCCGATCAGGGCGTGCGCCTCGGCCGTCGGCATGCCGCACAGCGCCGGCGTCGGGTGCAGCAGGCAGGCCAGCGACAGGGCATTTTCGTCAGGAGACGCCGCCTCGCCGTCGATCGGCGTGGAGAGATGCCACAGCGTCGTGGTGGTCAGCAGTTCAGGGGTGTGCGGCACGTTCAGGTAGCGGCAGCGGCCGGCCAGCACGTCACGCATGCTTTCGGTGACGATGCGATGCTCGTGGCGATCTTTCGCCGAGGCCATCAGCCGCTCCCCCACTTCGCGATCGCGCTGCGGGTCGGCCTCGCGCCGGGCGGAACCGGCCAGCGGGTTAGAATAGAAACGGCCGCTGTCCTGGCGCAGCAGCAGCTCTGGGCTGGCGCCCAACAGCGCGCCCTGCTCCAGCGGCACATGGAAATGGAAACCGTGCGGATTCTGGGCAATCACGCGCGCCATCAGCGCATGGCGATCCACCGGCTGGCGCGTTTCGATCTCCAGCAGGCGCGACAAGACCACTTTATCCAGCTCACCGGCCTTCATCGCGTCGACGGCGTCGCTGACCATCTTCATAAACGGCTGCTGCGGCGGCAGCTCCGCCACGCCGGCCAGTTCAGGGCCGTTCGCCGGCGGCCGAACGCCGGCCATAAAGGCAGCGCGATCGAACCAGCGGCTCTGCTGCGGAATAAACAGCGCCGAAGGCTGCCGGGTATCGAACGGGATGGCACCGCACAGCAGCGGTTTTTTGATACCGGCCTGGCGGGCCTCGGCAAACGCCTGCCGCACGCTGCGCTGGAACTCGCCGTTCAGGTCGGCGCCGTCTGCGGCCGGCAGGCGAATGCGGCTGAAACAACCGGTAGTGGTCAAGCTGCGGAAAGGAGAGGTAAAGAAGAAGCCCGACGCCGGAGAAAAATCAGCGGCGAACCGGTGTTCTTCGCGCTCCTGCATTTCCTTTCGATTGATGTCGTTCACGGCAGTATCCATCGCTTCGCCCTCAAGGATTTGAAGTGATAACCAATATAATAATGATTATCATTTGAGTTAATTCCGCGCTAAATTACTCGCCGATATTTGCTATGTCAATAAACGTAAGCACTTCTTTCATTTCGAAATCATGACATAAACGCTGTGGGTTTTACGCATGCCGATGATAAGCATTGCTATTTGATCCCACAGCGTTGTCTTAACGCGTTCGACTACTTTTCTATAGCGGGCTGCGGCTCCGGTTTGTGCAACGTCACCTGACGCAAACCGGTCATGGCGAACAGCAACAGGATGCCGAGCAGCGCGGCGCCGAAGCCGAAACCGCTGGCGCTCATCGCCGGCAGCATGAAGGCGCCCATCGCCCCCAGCAGCAACGCGCCCAGCGCATCGCCCACCACGTTCTGCGCCGTCCACAGGCCGTTTATGCGGCCGAGGAAGTTGTCCGGCGTCAGGCTCTGGATCAGGCCGTATTGCAGCAGCGAGTTCAGCGCGCTCAGATAGCCGAACGCCACCAGGCACAGCAACGCCAGGCTGTACCACGGCATCAGGCCGAACAGGCCAATGGCGGCGAATGCCGCGATCGCCGTCAGCAGCATCACCCAGCCGGGGCGCGCCACGTGCGCCACGCGCCCGCTGGTGAACGCACCGATGGCCGCGCCGAGCGGCACGGCGGCGTACATATAACCGAGGTGGGCAGCGTCGATGTGCCAGCTTTCCGCCATCGCCGGGTACAGCACGCGCACCGCGCTGGCCATGGTCAGCAGCGCGCCGATCAGCGCCACCATGCCGATCACCTTGTTCTGGAACAGGAAGGCGAAGCCGCCCGCCAGCGCGCGCAGCGGGTGTTCACGCGGCTGCGGTGGCGGCATCAGCTGCGGCAGGCTCAGCAACGGCAGCAGCGTCAGCAGGGTGCCGAACGCCGCCAGGCCATAGTTCCAGGCAATGCCCATATGGGCGATCACCAGGCCGCCAATCGCCGGGGAAAGAATCGAGCCGAAGCGCACCGTCAGCATGCTGATGGCGCCCGCCTGCACGATGTTTTCGCGGCCCACCAGCGCCGGCGTGGCCGCCAGCAGCGCCGTCACCCCCACCGCGCCGAAGAAACCGTCCCACACCGCCAACAGATAAATGGCCGCCAGCGAAGGCGACGGCAACAGGGCATTGAGGCACAGGCCGACGAAGCCGATGCCGCAGGTGGATCGCGCGAACAGGATCAACCGGCGCCGCTCATAGCGATCGGCCAATACGCCCCCCATCAGCAGCCCGGCGAACATGCCGCCGCCGGCCAGCGTCACCGCCAACCCGACCTGCAGGGTGGAACCGGTCAGCGCCTGGATCTGCACCGGGATGGCGATCGCCATCAACCCCAGCGCCACAATGGAGATAAAGCGCGCGCAGAACACCGCGCGGAAAGCCCGGTTAGTTTTCAACAGGCTGAAATCAAGCAGGATGGAGGGTTTGCTACTCATCGGTTGTTCACCACATCTTTAAACGGGGATTCTGCAATTGCGGAGCGCTATGCTAGCACAGATGACGAAATCAATAATGATAATAAAAATCATTGATATTCAATTGTGAGCAACCGCAAGAAACGCCGCCACACGCGGGGTAATCCCCGTGCCTGGCGGCGAGATGACGGGCGCGATCACAGCGTGCGCAAGATCCGGTTCAGCAGCGGCCCCAGCACTTTGAACGACGCCGGCGAAACGATATCGACATGCGCGCAGTCCAGCTCGTGCGCCTGCAGCGCATCGACGTATTGCGACCAGGTCTGCTGCACGTCCATCCCTTCCTGCAGCGTGCGTTTAGCGACGAACAGCGTCGCCTGGCCGTGGAAGCGAGCGGTACGCGTGTGCGACAGCAACCGCACCGAATCGGCGTAGTTGGCTTCGATGTTGTCGAACATCGCCGTGCGCGTCTCGCCCAGCGCCGGATCGAGCGTATCCTGCGACACCGCCAGAAACTGCTCGCGCTCGCGCTGCACTTCCTTCAACACGTTGTCGTCCAGCATCACGTCCCAGTTTTGGGTCTCCGGCGGATAAGTATCCAGCAGGCCGAGGAACGCCACCTCTTCGCCGCGCGCCTGCAGCCGGGCGGCGATGCCCTGGGCCAGCGTGCCGCCCAGCGAGTAGCCGATGAAGTGGTACGGCCCGTGCGGCTGGACCTGCAACACCGTCTGCAGGTGGGCATCCACCACCTGATCCATATCTTCGCTCAGCGCCAGCGGGCCATCCGGCCGCGGTGACTGGATACCGACCAGCGACCAGTGCTGATCGAGATAGCGCGGCAATACGCTGAACTGCCAGGAGAAGCCGGACGCCGGGTGCAGACAGAACAGCGTCGGCCCCTCGGTGACGCGCAGCGGCAATACGCTGTCGAAGCCGCTGCGATCGGCCTCTTCCTGCGTGCGATCTTCCGCCAGCAAGACAGCCAGTTGCTCGACGCGCGACGCCACCATCACCTGGCCGACAGACACCGCCTTGCCCAGATCGCGGCGCAGCTCCGCCGCCAGCCGCATCGCCAGCAGCGAATGGCCGCCGAGCGCGAAGAAATCGTCGTCGGCGAACACCTGCTCGCGCTGCAGCAAACGGGCGAACACCGCCGCGATCTCGCTTTCCAGCCCGGCCTGCGGCGGCCGTCCTGCCTTGCGCTCACCGCCCTGCGGCTGCGGCAAGGCCTTGCGATCCAGCTTGCCGTTGGCACTCAGCGGCAAATCACTCATTTCCACCAGCGCCACCGGTACCATGTGCGGCGGCAGACGGTCGGCCAGGGCCGCGCGCAGGGCTTGCGCATCCCAGCTCGCGCCAGGCTGCATCACCAGATAGCCCACCAGCTGGCGCGCATCGCCGCCGGCATCCACCGGCGTGCCCTGCAGCACCAGCGCGTGCGTCACCGCCTGGCGCACGCCCGGCAGCGACAGCAAGGCGTGGTCGATTTCACTCAGCTCGATACGCTGCCCGCGGATCTTCAGCTGATCGTCACTGCGGCCCAAATATTCCACCGTGCCGTCCGGCAGCCAGCGCGCCACGTCGCCGGTGCGGTACATGCGCCCGCCCTCGCCGAACGGATCGGCGACAAAGCGGCTGGCGGTCAGATCCGGCCGGCCCAGGTAGCCGTGCGCCAGCTGCACGCCGGTCAGATACAGATCGCCCGCCACGCCCGGCGGCACCGGCCGCAGGCGCGCGTCCAGAATGCGCAGCCCGGTGTTCCATACCGGCAGGCCGATCGGCACGTTGGCGCCGGTCACTTTCGCCAGTGCGTCGCCGTAAGCCGGATGCCAGGTCACGTCCACCGCCGCTTCGGTCGGGCCGTAGAGGTTGTGCAACGGCACCGCTGTGCGGCTTTGCCACAGGCGGCACAGCTCCGCCGGCAGCGCTTCGCCGCTGCAGAACACCTGGCGCAGCGCGGCGCAGTTCGCCACCGCCGCGTCGTCGTCCAGTGCGGCCACGAAAGCCGCCAGCATCGACGGCACGAAGTGCATCGTGGTAATGCGGTGTTGTGCGATCAGCTGTTGCAGCTGCTGCGGATCGCGATGCGCCTCCGGCGGCGCCATCACCAGCCGGGCGCCGACCATCAGCGGCCAGAAGAATTCCCACACCGAGACGTCGAAACTGCACGGCGTTTTCTGCAGCACCGCGTCGTCCGCCCCCAGCGGATACTGGTGTTGCATCCACAGTAGGCGGTTGACGATCGCCTGATGGCCGACCAGCACGCCTTTCGGGCGCCCGGTGGAGCCGGAGGTAAAGATGATATAGGCCGCATGGTCCGGCGTCGGGCCCGCGATCGCCACCCCGGCGGCGTGATCGGCCGCCAGCGGCGCGTCATACAGCAAGATTTCGCCCTTGTCGGCGAAACGCGCCTGCTGCGCCGGGTTAGTGATGACCAGCCGGGGCGCGGCGTCTTCCAGCATCATCGCCAGCCGCTCGTCCGGATAACCGGTGTCCAGCGGCAGATAGGCGGCGCCCGCTTCCACGATCGCCATCAACGCCAGCGACAGGAACACCGAACGCGGCAGCGCCACCGCCACGATGTCGCCCGGCCGCACGCCCTGCGCCACCAGCTCGCGCGCCAGCGCCGTAACCTGCTCGCGCGTTTCGCGGTAGGTGAAATTGAAATGCGCATCCGCCAGCGCCGGTGCGTCCGGCGTGGTTTGCGCCTGCTGCGCCAGCAACTGGCTCAGCGTGGTCGCCGGCACCGGGTGCGCCGTGTCGTTGACCCGCGCCAGCAGCGCGTGATCGTCGGCGGTCAGCATATCGGCTTCGCCGATCGGCAACGTTGCCTGCGCGGCGAACTGCGCCAGCAGCAGCGGCAACCGCTGCAGGTGCGCCTGCAGTTCCTGGCGGCTGTAACGCTCGGCGTTGGCCAGCAGCTCCACCTTCAGCTGATGGTGTTCGTCGATAAACAGCGCAATCTCCAGATCGCGCACCGGCCCGGAGGCCAGATCGTGGGTAATGCCTTCGATACCGGCGAAATCCAGCTGGTAATCGAACATTTTGAAGTTGAAGACCGTGCCGTACAGCGGTTCGCCGTCGCCGATGCGGCCCAGATCGCGCTGCACCTGTTCGGCGTCGTAGCGCTGATGGCGGCGCACCGTTTTCAGCTCGCGGCTGATGCGGGTGGCAGCCTCATACAGCGTGGCCTGCGGCTCGAGGTGCATCTCCATCGGCAACACGTTGATCACCGGGCCGGCAGCGCACAGGGCGGCCGATCCGGTGCGGCGCATAAAGATAAAACCGGCGCTGAAGCTCGGTTGGCCGCTCAGGCGCGATACCCACAGCGCCACCAGCGCCACCGCCATATCGGCGGCGTTCAGCTTCTGCTGTGCGCCACACTGCACCAGTTCGGCGAAGGCCTGCGGATCGCAGCGCTGTTCCAATCGATGGATGCGCGGCGTGGGCGTTTGCCCAGCCAGCGGCTGCGGGCAGAGCGTGGCCGGCGGCGGCAACTGCCGCGCTTTTTCGCGCCAGAAATCGGCGTCGCGTTGCCAGGCCGGCGCCTGCCGGTAAGCCTGGTATTCCGCCACTACGTCGCTGAACGCCGTGAAAGGCGTCGGCTCCAGCGCGTCACCGCGGCAAAGGTGGGTATAAATCGCCGCCACGCGGCGCGCGATGGCGGTGAAGCTGAAACCGTCCACCAGCAAATGGTGATAGCGCTGATACCAGAACCAACGGTCATCCGCCAGGCGCATCACCACATGGCGATACAGCGGTGCGCCGCTGCCGGCGCGCAGATCGCTCGCCAGATCGATGTCCATCAGGGCACGCGCGGCGGCTTCAGGGTCCGGCGACGTCGTCAGATCGACAAGTTCCGGCTCGTACACCGCCAGCGCGTCGTCCAGCCATTGCACCGGCACGCCGTCGCGTTCCGCAAAACGCAGGCGCAGCATGTCCACCTCGCTCAGGCCCTGGATGATGGCCTGCAGCAGAGGCTCTACGGTGACAGGGCCGTTGAGTTCGATGGCATGTGCGACCGCGTAGGCGTTGCGATGCGGGGAGATTTGATCGGCGACCCAGATGCCGGGTTGCGCCGCGACCAACGGCCATTCGCCCGCAAGCGCCGGGCCGCTGAGAGAGTTAGGGGTGTGTGACACTGCTTATTGCTCCCGTGATTACCTGGCGCCGGTCACGCCTCGCGTGCTGCGACCGGCAGAATGTCTTGCCAATGCTGTTCCAGCCATTCGGCGCACGCGGTGTGCGCCGCCGGGCCAAAGACGATCGTCCAATCGGACGGAATGGCGCGGAAATCCGGCCACAAACTGTATTGTTGTTGTACGTTGCGCAGCACCAGGCTGCGCTGCTGTTGATCATCGAACGGATTCAGGCTTTCCATCATGTGTTCCTCGTGCCGCCGCCGATGCCGGGTAAGCGGTGGCGAAAGCGGAAGCCCAGACCGCCTGCAGCCCATCGGTCAGGCCGCTGCGCCAACACAACGCGTCGTGCCCGCCTTCCACCACCCGGTAGTGCACCCGATGGCCGGCGTCACTCAGGCGTGCCGCCATTTCGCCGCTGACCCGATGCACCAGCTTTTCCTGCGTACCGGCTTCCATAAATACCTTCAGCGCGCCGTGGTTGCCCAAGCCGTGCCGTTCTACCTGTTGCATCAGCCAGCAGGCGTCGTCGGGAATGCTCGGCAGCTGCAGCATGTCGCGCCGCGGCCACCAGTAGGAACCGGACTGGGTGATCACCGCGCCGAAGCGCTGCGGCCAGCGCAGCCCGGCATACAGGGAAGCCAGGCCGCCAAAGCTTTGCCCCGCCACCACCGTGTCGGCCGGTTTGTCGCTGTGCGGCGCCCAGTCGGCCAGCTGCGGCATCAATTCTTCCTGCACCGCCAGCCAGAAATCGTCCTTGCAGGTTAATTCTCGCGCCCGGTGCGGCAGATCAATGATGTCGATCAGCACATACACCGCTTCCGGCAACGCCCCCTCGCGGGTCAGCTGCATCAGCGGCTCCCAAACCGGCATCTGCTTCGCCCAGAACTGGCCGTCGAGCAGGATCGCGAGCGGGCGCTCGGCCGGCTTACTGTCGCCGGTCGTGTAGATCCAGACATCGCGGCTGTTGCCCAGGCGCTCACTGCACCAGGTATGGCGCTGCAAACGCGCCGGCAGCGGCGGCGTGCAGCGCCCGCTGGCGATCTCATACTCGTCGAACGAGCGCCATACCGGCTGCGGCGGCGCATCCGGCATGTGCAGGCCGGAGACGCTGTGGCCGCTGGCGCTTTGCCAGGAGCGATAAGGGTTGAGCAGATCGGGGGTGGCGCTGGCGAACACCTGATGCCACCAGTGGCGCAGGTTGTGCATGTTGGCGTGCGCATCGTCGCCGCTGAACGCCGGCGGCCGCTCGTCAAAACAGGGGATAAAGCAGTAGCTGCCGCGCCAGGCGCCGCTCAGCTCGGTCTGCCAGTACCACACGTCGGTACCGGCCAAACGCTGCAGGCTTTGCGGCGGATTCGGCTGGTGATGGTCGGTCAAGCAGTTAATGTTAATCCACACGCGACGGTAGGCGGAGGTCAATTCGCATCCCTGAGGATCGCGCCAGAAAAAGGTGGTTCGCCAGCGGCCGTTACCCGCCGGTTCTACCCATGGCGTACCGCGCCGTGCCACCGTCAACCACCACCCTGGACTGCCCGCATTGCTGCTGGCCAATAATCTGCTGCTTTCTGACTGTAGTTCTGTATTCACAACGCCTACCCATTTTGTAGTTGGCGGCACCGGGAACGTCGACTTTTCCCTATCGCCGGCCACCGCCCGAACGCACTGTACGCCAAATACTATTGATAATAATTTGCATTTGCAATAGTGTGTAAGGCTTGGAGATCGTGCTGGTATTGCGCGCAACGGACAGGGATCGGGGATACATCAATGGCATCCCTTGCCGCAGCCGATTTTCTATTTCCGACTACACAAAAACTACAACCGCCCTTCCCCCCGTTCGGCGAGGGATGGCAGCAAGGTAGGACACTCAAATGAAAAGCAAGCTATCACGTTATTCTTTAGCCACTCTTATCGGCTTGGGATTGGGCGCGTCCGCGTTCGCCAACGCCGCGCAGCAGACCGACACCCCCACCACGGAAGAAAACAGCGGCACAGCGGATAAAAAGCCGCGCGGCGAAGACACCATCGTCGTGACCGCCGCCCGGCAGAACCTGCAGGCGCCGGGGGTGTCCACCATCACCGCCGAAGAGATCAAAAAACGCCCGCCGGCGCGCGACATCAGCGAACTGATCCGCACCATGCCCGGGGTTAACCTGACCGGCAACTCCACCAGCGGCCAGCGCGGCAACAATCGCCAGATCGATATCCGCGGCATGGGCCCGGAAAACACCCTGATTCTGATCGACGGCAAACCGGCCTCCAGCCGCAACTCGGTGCGTCAGGGCTGGCGCGGCGAGCGCGACTCGCGCGGCGATACCGCCTGGGTGCCGCCAGAAATGATCGAGCGCATCGAAGTACTGCGCGGCCCTGCCGCAGCGCGCTACGGCAACGGCGCCGCGGGCGGCGTGGTCAACATCATCACCAAGAAGGCCGGTGATGCGCTGCACGGCTCGCTGAACGGCTACTTCAACGTGCCGCAGCACAAGCAGGAAGGCGCTACCAAGCGCACCGACTTCAGCCTGTCCGGCCCGCTGAGCGACTCCCTGAGCTTCCGCCTGTTCGGCGGCTACAGCAAAACGCAGGCCGACGCCTGGGACATTAACGAATCACACAAGTCCGAACGCGTAGGCGCCTACGCCAACAGCCTGCCCGCCGGGCGTGAAGGGGTGGTCGATAAAAACATCGACGCCTTGCTGCACTGGGACTTCGCCCATCTGCAGTCATTGGAGTTCGAGTATGCCTACGGCCGCCAGGGCAACCTGTATTCTGGCGATACCCAGAACACCAACACCAATGCCCTGGTGCAGAGCAACTACGGCAAAGAGACCAACCGCATCTACCGTGAAACCTTCGGCCTGACCCACCGCGGCGCCTGGGACAACGGCGTGAGCACCAACAACTACGTGCAGTTCGAGCGCACCCGCAATACCCGCCTGAACGAGGGCTTGGCCGGCGGCACCGAAGGCATCTTCGACACCAAAAACACCGGTTTCGGCACCACCAAGCTGGACGACTTCCTGGCGCACAGCGAAGTCAGCGTGCCGTTTGAGCTGGGCGTCGCGCAAACCGCTACGCTGGGTACCGAGTGGACCCAACAGCGGATGAAAGACGGCACGTCCACCAGCCAAACGCTGATGGGCGGCACTATTCCCGGCATGGGCAACGGCACGCGCAGCCCTTACGCTTCCGCGCATATCTTCTCGCTGTTCGCCGAAGACAACATCGAGCTGACCGACACCACCATGCTGACGCCGGGTCTGCGTTACGATCTGCATTCAGAATCCGGCAACAACTGGAGCCCGGCGCTGAACCTGTCGCAGGAACTGGGCGACTACTTCACGCTGAAAATGGGCATCGCCCGTTCTTACAAGGCGCCGACCCTGTACCAGACCAACGGCAACTACCTGCTGTACAGCAAAGGCCAAGGGTGTGCGGGCAGCGATGTCAGAAACGGCTGCTACCTGCTCGGTAACGACGATCTGAAGGCGGAAACCAGCGTCAACAAAGAGATCGGGCTGGAGTTCCATAACGAAGGCTGGCTGGCCGGCGTCACCTACTTCCGCAACGATTACCACAACAAGATTGAAGCGGGTAACTCGCGCATCGCCACCAGCAGCACCGGTACGGCGGTCTATCAGTGGGAGAACGTACCGAAAGCGGTCGTACAAGGGCTGGAAGGCTCGTTGAACGTGCCGGTCAGTGAGACCGTCACCTGGAGCAACAACGCCACCTACATGATCGAGAACAAGAACAAGACCACCGGCGATTACCTGTCGGTGATCCCGAAGTTCACCGTCAACTCGACCCTCAGTTGGCAGGCTACGCAGGATCTGTCGATGCAGTCCACCCTGACCTGGTACGGCCGTCAGAAGCCGAAGAAGTACAACTACCAGGGTAAACCGGCCACCGGCGGCGAAACCCGCGAGGTTAGCCCTTACGCCGTCGTCGGCGCCAGTGCGACCTATGACCTGACCAAAAACGTCAGCGTCACTGCCGGCATCGACAACCTGTTCGACAAACGCCAGTTCCGCGCCGGTAACGCGCAGAACGTGGGCGACCCGATTACCGGCGCGATCAACATCGCCGGCGCGGGCGCGGCCACCTACAACGAACCGGGCCGTACCTACTACATGAGCATCAACACCCACTTCTGATGACATGACCCAACGACAAAGGGGGGGCTCAGCCCCCCTTGAGGTAAATGACAAAGCGGATGACGTTGCCGGGCTTTCATTAGGCGACAGATAGAAAACAAGGAAAATCAATTCATTGATCTTCGGCTGATAACCACAAAGGAGGAAAAACCACGCTTTTTCCTCCTTTGTCAGCCACTAGAAAGGGCGCCGCGGCGCCCTTTTTTTATCTTTATATTCAGTTATTTGGTGTGTAGTTGAATACGCACCACGCTTTCCGGCTTGCCGGCCTTGGTGGAAGCGCCGTCGTTTTTCACCGTCACAAACAGCGCGTCGCCTTTCGGATCCAACGCCAGGCTGTTAGGGTGCGGCGGCAGGTCTACGGTTTGCAGGCGCTTGAGCGTTTTGGCGTCGAACACCGTCAGCGTGCCGGCGCCGTGATCCACGCGCACGCCTTTGCGGTTGGCGACATACAGCCGCTGGCTGCGCTCGTCGAGCAGCAGGCCGATCGGCACCTCATCCGTCAGCTCGCTGGCCAGCACTTTGCCGCTATCCGCATCCAGCGCAAACACCCGGTGGCCACTGCTGCGCTTCACGTAGTCGTGCCCCAGATGATGGTTACGGTAGTCGTCGCGATCGATGCCCTGATCGACGCCCAGCAGGCGATTGCTCGCCGGGTCATACACCAGGTTTAGCAGCTGATCGGCCTGTACTTCGTGGGTGGCGGTGATCGCCAGCGTGTCAGCGTTCAGGGTGATCACCTGCCCCTGCATGTTGGAGACGAATACCCGACGGCCCTTCTCATCCAGCGTGATGCCCACCGCGTTGTAGCCGAAGCCCGGGATCACTTTCTCCAGCTTGCCGGCTTTGGTATCGACCACGTACAGCACGCTGTCGACGCCAAAGCCCAGGCCCGGCAGGAACAGACGGCCGCTTTGCGCGTCATACTTGAGCTCGCGGAGGCGGTACAGGTAGTCCTCGGTGATTTTGAATTTCTTCAGCTCCGCCAACAGGAAGTCCAGGCGCTTGCCGCTGATGCCCGCCTGCTTGTAAGCCTGCTCCAGCACCGCTTTGTCCAGCAGCTTGATGCTGCCCAGCGCGTGGTTGGTAGTGGTGTCCACCACCCCGACTTCGCCGTTGAAGGCCTGCGTCAGGTACAGGCGATTGCCCGCGTCGTTCAGCGCCACGCCGAAGCCTTTCACCTGCAGTGGGATCTCTGCCTTGATCGCCAGGGTGTTGGGATCCAGCCGCAGCACGCGGGAGCGCGCCTCTTCCTTCCAGTCCGGCGCGCTGACGAACAGCGCCTGTTGCGAGGTGCTGTAGGCCATCTCCACCACCGTCGACGATAGCGCCTCGCGCTTGATGTCCTGCGGTTTGATGCCGACATCGTCCGCCTGCGCGGCGCCGGCGACCACCAGAGAGGCCGCCACCAGCAGCGACAGTAGCGCGCGCGGGGTTGCTAGGGTTCCAGACATCCTTTTATCTCCTTGAAAATCATGCTTTCGGTTAGAGTGAAACAACGTCATGCCTGCGGCCCGGGCGGCAGCGCCGCCAGAGCGATATCGCCAGCGATGTGCTGCGCAAACTGGGTAAAGACGTGCTGAACGCCATCGGCGATCAGATTGGCCTGCTCCCGGCTGTAGTGGTCCTGACGGTAGGTCATCATCACCCGCAGGGATTTCTTCCCGGCCAGATCGTCTTCCATCACCTCAAACTGCAGGCCGAGCAACGATTCGGCTTTCTCCGGCTCCACCTGACGGTAGGCGATCGCACTGCCGTCCTGCAGCCGGAACTCGCCGTTCAGCTTGATGCGGCTATGGATCTGGATGAACACTTCGAACATGTGGTTCTTGCGGTCGGCGTCCACGCCGAACAGCCCTTCTTCCACCAGATCGATCGGAATGTCGGTGTACGGCAGCGAGCCATTGATGGTGTTTTTCACCTGGCTGACCAACCCGGCCACCGTCAGCCCCTCGTCGAAGCGCACGCGGTGCACCACCACGGTGGTGAAATAGCCGACGGTATCGAAGAACTCGGCGTCGTTACGGCCGGAAGTCGAGGTGCCCACCAGCAGATCCGCCGGGCCGCCCAGCAGACGCAGCGCCGAGGTAATCCCGGCATACACCACGTTGAACAGCGACGCGTTGTTGCGGCGGGCAAGCTGATACAGGCCTTCCGCCACGGCAGGATCGACCTCGAACTCCAGCCAGCCGCCGTTGACGTCCGCCGGTGCCGGCACCGCCGGATGGGTGGATGCTTCTTGCCGGAAGATCGGCTGGCCGACCGGCGCGCCGCGCAGCGCATCAAGCCAGTAGTCCAGATGTTGCTGCTGCACCCCGGAGGCCCGCTGCTGCCGGGCGAAAGTGTGGAACTGCGGCGGCTGCCCGCTCCACTGCGGCGCCTGGCCGACGACGCGATGGCGATAGGCGATGCCCAATTCGTCCATCATCAGGTTGAGCGACCATTCATCCAGCACCACATGGTGGAACAGCAACGACAGCAGCTGTTGGCCGTTGTCCGCATCGCGCAGCAGCGTGGCGCGCAGCGGCAGCTCGGCGGCCAGATCGAACCGGTGCTGGCCGGCGTCGGCCAACAGGGCGGCGGCATTACCCGCTGGCGTCTCGTGAGAGAAGCGGAACCACTGATAATCCGGCAGTTCTGCGGCCGGCACCACCACCTGCACCACCTCCCCCTGCTGCTCGACAAAGCGTGAACGCAGCACGGTATGGCGAGTCATGACGTCGATAAACGCCTGGTGCAGCGCCGTTTCGTCCACCGCATCGAAGAAGCGCAGAGAGAACGGCAGGTTGAAAATCTCATCATGGCCGAAGGCTTCATACACCTTCCACAGCGATTCCTGCGCCAGCGACAGCGGCGCCTGCGCCCCCTCATGATCGTCGGCGATGGCTAGCGCGGCATTCGGCTGCGCAACGTTCAGGCGTTTGGCGTAGCCCGCCAACCCACGCGCCGTCGGATGGCTGAACAGATCGTTAATGTTGATTTCGATCTGATGCAGGCTCAGCAAACGGCCGATCACCCGGGTAGCGACCAGCGAATGGCCGCCGCGATCGAAGAAGTCTTCATCCAGGGTCATTTCCGGCGCCACCAGCGCCTCACGGAACTCCTGCAAAATCAGCGGCGCAACGCTTTCGTCGGCGTCGCCGTTCGCCGCCGGCGCGGCCATCGCCGGGGAAACGGCCTCAGCCACCGGCAATGCGACGGCAATTCGCTGCCCGGCCAGGAACGCGCTGAACTGCTCCAGCAGGAAAGGCGCCGCGTGCGGAGACAGGCGCGGGTCGGTGACCAGCTCCAGCGTTAACGCTTCCGCTTCGGGCAAGCCCAATAGCAGCGCCAGTTCGAACGGCGTATGCAGCGGCGGCAGCAACAGGCGTTCGGCGTGAACGCCTTCCAGCCGCCACTCTGCGGCCAGATCGTCACGCCAGGCCACCAGCAGCTGCGCCCGCTGCGGATCCGGCTGTTCAGCCACGGCCTGCGCCAGCAGCCGCTGCCCGACGTCGCCCTCGCCATGCTGCACGGTCAGGCGCATCAGCGGCGCCGCCGTCAGGCCCAGATCCAGGCCGACGAACTCTGCCGTTTCTGCGGCCGGCACGCACAGCTGCACCGCTTGGCCGCCGGCCTGCGCGGCGACGAACTCGGCAAACCGCGCCGCCACCGCCGCCAGCAAGGCCCGCGGCGTGTCGTTGGCGGGCAACAGCGAGCGATCAATGCGTGTGACCACGCGCGCGCCCACCGGCGGCAACGCTTCAGTACGCTGCGCCGGGCTGCGGTAATCCTGCAGCGAGACCGCCTGGCGCGCCCAGGGCAGCTGTGGCGCCGGGATTTCCGGCAGCTCGACCGGCGCCGCCGCGAAAGGCAGAGGCATCGCATCTCCGTTATAGCGGGCGGACAGCATCGCCGGCAGATGGCGCCACGGCAGCGCTTCCGCCAGGATGTCATGCAATACCACGCCCAAAATCACGTCATCGGCAGGCGTGAGCAACAGCAGGCAGCGCAGCGGCGCTTCGCTTTCCAGTTCAAATGGCGCCGCCTGCACTTGCAGCAGACGACAAATGGCGTGTTGTTCATCCGCCACCTGACGCAGGCTCACCGGCAACGGCGCCGAATCGGCAGCGCGTTTAACCAAACCGTTTTCGTCATCAAAAACGTAACGCACGTTCACGCCCGGCGTTTCCCGCACCAGCGCTTGCAGCGCCGCCGTCAGTTGGGCGATATCCACCTCTCCCGTCAGGCGCCAGGCCAGCGCCCGCTGCCCGCGTGCGTCACCCTGCTGCAGATGGGCAAACCATGCCCGCTCTTCGGCTTCGCTCACCGGCCGATCGCCGTTCGCCGACGCCGCGCCCAGCGCCTGAAACGCGCTCTCCAGCCGCTGGGCCTCTTCATCGCTCAGAATGCTGTCAAAATCACCGATCACTGCGTTATCTCCTTTGCCCGGCCGTGCCGGGATAGCGCATAAAACGGGGGACATTCGTCCCCCCATCATCGCGATAGCGTTAGAAATTCAGCTCAACCGCCGCGCCGACCAGGCGGCCTCGCTGGAGAGTCGCCGTGTAAATGTCATTGCTTCTGACCATCTCACGACGGTCGGAATCAAACAGGTTTTTCGCATACAGCGTGGCGCGACCGTAGTCGAAGGTGTAAGCCAGCTGGGCGTTAGCCGTCCAATAGGAGCCGATGCGCCCGCGCGAGTCGTTGTCGTATTGCGAATAGTAGGAGTCGGTAAACGCCACGTTGCTGCTCAGCTCCCATCCTTTCAGGAACTGATATTTGGCCCCCATGTTGGCGGTGTAAGCCGGTGCGCGCGCCAGCTCATGCCCTTCCACGCCGCTGCCCGAGAACTTCTTGATGTCGGTTTTCAGCAGGCCGAGGTTGCCGAACAGCTCGAAATCCCAGCGCGGCTGCCAGGTGGCGCCGATTTCCGCACCGTAGGTTTCCACCTTGTCGGCGTTGCGGATCACGCTGGAGTTCTCACCCAGCGAGTACGGCAGCTGCATGTCTTTGTAATCGTTGTAGAAGATGTTACCTGTCAGCACCACGTTGGCGTCTTTCAGGTGATGGCGGGTGTACAACTCGTAGTTCCAGACATACTCGGAACCGTAGGTGTAGCTGACCACCGGCGTGCCGATCGTGATGCCGCCGCCGCCGGCGTTATAGCCGCGGGCGATCTTGGCACCGTAGGTTTGGGTATCCGTCGGTTTCCAGGCCACGTCCAGCTTCGGCAGGAACACGGTGTAGGTTTCGTCGAAATCGATGCGCACCGCCTGGCTGCCGCCGTCGCGGCGACGGTGTTCGCGTTCCAGGCGGCTGGCGGCAGTCACGTCCACCTGCGGCGTCAGCGCATAGGTCAGCTCGGCGAACGCCGAATGGGTATCGGTTTTATCTTTGAAGGTCGATCCGCCGAAGATGTTGACGAACTCATCCTGCGTGCCGTGGAAGTAACGCAGCCCCGCTAGCCCGTGCAGGCGGCTGTCCGCACCGCCGAAGCGCACCACCGGCTCCACGTGAACTTCCTGGCCGTCGATCTCGGCGTATTGGATGTTGTAAGCGGTCGGACGGTTGATGTTGAAATCGGTATAGATAACGCGGTTTTCAAACGTCAGCGCATCAGAGGCCTCCCAGGCCAGATCCCAGATGGTGCTGTTCATGTTGCTTTTGAACACGGCGCGGCGCGGATCGTGGCGCGGGTTGGTCGGATGCGGCTGCGGGTTGAGGCTTTCGTTCTGTGGCGCGGTGCTGCCGAAGTGGTTAAAGGTCAGCTTGGTGGTCAGATCGCGCAGGCCGGCCGGATTGAACAACAGCTTGGCACGGGCGGTGGTGGCTTCCACTTCGCGTGGATCGCCCACCGGCGCATAGGCCGGCAGATCGGCTTCGCTGCGGCGGCGCTGGCGATCGACGCTGACGCGGAACGCCAGCTGATCTTCCACCAGCGGGCCGGACGCCATGGCGGCCAGCTGTGAAGAGTGCTGGTTGCCGGCCCCGCCCTTGAAGGCGCTTTCCCATTCGAAGGTCGGATCTTTACTGGCCATGACGATGGCGCCGGCGATGGCGTTGCGCCCCTGAATGTAGCTTTGCGGGCCGAGGAACACTTCGACGCGATCCAGATCCCACAGCGACTGTGGGCCGAAAGCCTGTTCGTTATAGGTCAGCGAACGGCCATCCAACGACAGATTGAGGCGCGGACGGGTGCCGCTGAGGAAGGCATTGGCGCCAACGTTCGGGCCGGAACCGTCGATGCCGCGCACGGTCGGCAGTTCGTTGCCGATGCCTAGATCCACCACGTTGGGGGTCATGCGCAGCAGATCGGGGATCTGCACTGCGTCAGGCATCGAGGCGATGCGGTTGCTGTCGAACACCTGCACGCTGGAGCCGGTGTCGAAAATGGAACGTTTGATCTTCTCACCGGTGACCAGCAGCGTTTCCGCGTCCTGGTAGGTTTCGTTGCTCTTGGTTTCCGCCGCGTTGACGTTACCGATCGCCAGTGAACAAACCCCTAAAAATACGGAGGAAAACGCCCCAATGGCTTTCAACCCCGCCTTTTCCCCGTTTCCTACGCTTTCATGCCGTTGAGCCGCAAAATGCTTGCCCATAGATGTCTTCTCCTTTCATCCCAGAGGTGCACAAAATTTGATTTTTTTTTACACAACCTACATCGACACTCACACAGACCATGACGCTGCGGCCTTCCCGGCCTTGCTGTTGCTTATCCCTGCGGCAAACCCATGCCTTTCGCGGCCGGACGGGCGCGGCCCCGTCCACGGCTAAGCCGCCGGCGGAGCGGCCGGCAGCTTGTATAAAAACGTAAAATAATGTTAAGAATGATAATATTTTGCATTTTCTAATGCAAATCATTATCAACAAAGGTGTGAGGCCTGACAAGATAACTGCCAGAAACCCTTATACTTTCGCAGGAAAAACGAGCGCTGCAATAACAAGCAATCATTTCAATGCTAAGAATAATATAGATAAATTATTCACACCCAATGCCCTCACTGCCCGGCGTCGCTAAAACGCCTTATAGATAGCACCCGATCGCCAAATGGATCAAATAATAATAATTTTCATTCCTATTAACATTTGGATATATTCTTGCAGTCTCGTTGGCTGAATCAAAATGGATACCCGATGAAAGCTTTGACCACGATGCAGGCCGCCTATTGGGTAGGCCGACAGTCCGCTCCTCCCCTCGGCGGCATGGCCGCCCACCTGTATGCGGAATTCGACGGCGGCGAGCTGGATACCGCTCGGCTGCGCCAGGCCGTCGAGGCGCTGTACCTGCACCATCCGCTGTTACGCCTGCGCATTACCGACGATGGCCGGCAGACGATCGCGCCTCCCGGCCCTCGGCACGCCTTGCATCTCGACGATTGGCAGCACGCCGATGAAGCAACGCTGGCAGCCGCGCTCGCCGCCAAACGCCAGGCAAAAAGCACCCAGCTGCTGCCGCTGGAACAGGGCGTGCCCTGCGATATCAGCCTGAGCCTGTTGCCGGAAGGGCGCAGCCGCCTGCATGTCGATCTCGACATGATCGCCGGCGATGCCATGAGCTTTCGCCTGTTGATGGAGGATCTGACGGCGTTTTATCACCAGTGTCCGCTGCCCCCCTCCGATGACGCACCAGCGGCCTACTTTGATCACCTCGAACGACGCGACGCCGACGAGGCGCTACGCCAGCGGCGCGAACGCGGCCAGCGTTGGTGGCGTGAACGCCTGGCGCAGGTGCCCCCGGCGCCGCGCCTGCTGCGCACGCCGGACCGCTGCCGCAGCGATCGCCTGGCCGTACAGCTGAATGCAGAAGAAAGCCGCGCGCTGGAGAATGTCGCCAAGCGGCACCACACCTCCCTCTCTACGCTGTTTTTAGCGCTGTTCGCACTGGCCGTCGGCCAGGGTTGGAATATGACGCGCTTCCGGCTCAACGTGCCGCTGTTCCACCGCGAAAGCGAACGGGAGGACGCGCATCGTCTTATCGGCGATTTCTCTAACCTGGTGCTGCTCGGCGTGGAGCTGAACCCGACGGAAAACCTGAGCGCTTTCTGCCGGCGCCTGATGGCACAGCTGGCAGAGCTTATCGAACATGCGGATTACCCCGGCGTGAGCGTGATGCGCGATCTGTCGCGCCTGCACGGCAGCCTGCAGCCTTCTCCGGTGGTGTTTACCGCCGGTTTCGGCATCCGCGGCAAGACGCTGTTTTCCGAACGGGTCACCGACACCTTCGGCCGTCTCGGCTGGGTCATCTCTCAAGGACCGCAGGTTGCGCTGGATGCGCAGGTCGCCCACGTCGACGACGGCATTCTGATTAACTGGGACGTGCGGCTGGACGCATTCCCCGAGCACGCGCTGCCGCGCCTGCTGGCCTGTTATCGTGCGCTGCTGCACCTGGCCGCACGGCAAGCGGAGGCGTTCGATCGCCCGCTGTCACAGCTGTTGGCGCAATGCACACCCGACGCGCTGGCGCAGCAGGCACCGGTGCGCCAGGTGCTGCACCGGCTGCTGGCGCGGGTGGCTCCCGAGGCCAGCTTGCACGACCACGACGATATCCACCGCTTGGCCCTGCCGGATGCTGGGGTGAACGCGCTGCTGACGGTGCTCAACAAATATCTGGCGGCGGCGCTGACGGCGCAGGATCTGGCGGCGCATCCCTCTCCGGCGGCGCTGGCGGCATTGATCTGCCAACGCTCGCCCGAGGCAGGACGGAATGCGAAAACGCTGCTCGCCGCGCTGGCGCCGCAGCACTGAGATTTAATCGGTTAGCGACTATAGGGAAGTACCATGGAGACACCATTAACCGCACTGCAGCAGGCCTATCTTCTGGGCCGCAGCGATCGATGGCCGCTGGGCGGCGTGGCGATGCACGACTTTCGCGAATACCGTGCCCGGCAGCTGGACGTACCGCGCCTTGAAGCGCGCCTGACCGAGCTGGTTCAACACTACCCGGCACTGCGCACCTGCATCGATGTGCCGCGCGGCACGCAGCACGTACGCCCGGAGGTGACGCTGCATCTGGATAGACACGATCTGCGTGCCCTTGATGGTGAAGCGGCGCAGCGCCAGGTCGAACAACTGCGCGCGCGTTACTCCCACCAGCGCCACGATCCGAGCCAACCGCTGTGGCGCATCGCCGTGATCCAACTTGCCGAACAGCAGGATCCGACGGGATCGCCGTACGATACGCTGATCTTTACCAGCTTCGATGCCTTGATCTTAGACGGCCAGGGGATCTCCACCGTGATCGCGCGCCTGTTCGACGATCGCCCTCTGGCGCCGACCGCCGCCGCCTTGCCGCCCCCCGCCGCATCGGCGGCGCAACGCCAGGCCGATGCCGCCTACTGGCGCGAAAAGCTGCAGGATGTCACCACCCCGTCGGCGTTGCCGTGGCGCGCCCCGCTCGCCAATCTCACCTCATCACGCTATCGCCGCGCCAGCCTGACGTTGCCGCACGACACGGTTAAACAGCTTGGCCGTCTGGGATCGCCGCATGCGCTGCTGCGCAACAGCCTGCTGTCGGCGCTGATCCTCGATACGCTGGCCCACTGGACCACCGACGGCGAGCTGTGTGTCGGGGTGCCGGTAGCGTTCCCCGCCGCCGACGGCGCCCTGGGCAACGCCTCCAGCTTCGTGGCGGTGCGCTATTCCCGCCACGGCGAAGATTTTATCCAGCGCGCGCAAGCCTTGCAGGACGACGTGCTCGGCGCGCTCGATCACCTGGCGTTTTCCGGCGTCGATCTGGCGCGGCAGTTGCTCGGCCAAAGCCAGGGCGGCCCGGCGCTGCCGGTGATCCTGACCAATTGCCTGGGTTGGGAGACGCTGCCAGCCGAGGCGCCGGTGCGCTTTCACGACGGCCTGACCCAAACGCCGCAGGTCGCCATCGATATCCGCCTGACGTTGGACAGCGAAAAAAATCTGCAGCTGTGCGTGGACTACGCCGAGCAGGCGCTGCATGGCGAACAGGTAGAAGCGATGCTGGCGGCGTTGCAGCGACGCATCCTGCACAGTTGCCAACGGGCCGACCTGGCGATCGCGCCGCGCGACTTCATCGATCTGGCGCATTACCGCCACAACGACAGCGAAGCGAATTACGCGCCTTATCCTTATCTGGCGCAGCTGGCCGAGCGGCTGTTCGGCGCGCAAGACGGCGGCAATGCGCTGATCTGCGGCGAGCAGACGCTAACCTACCGCGAGCTGGGCCAGCGGATCGCCACGGCGATCGCCAACCTGCAGAGCCGCGGCGTGCAGCCGGGCAACGTGGTGGCACTGTATCTGCCGCGCAGCCCGGAACAGATCATCTTCAGCCTCGCCTGTGCCCTGCAGGGCGTGATCTGGGTGCCTATCGATATCAACTCGCCGCCGGAACGCACCGCCTACCTGCTGGAGAATTGCCGGCCGACGCTGGTAGTGCACGGCGGCGATCTCGAAACGCCGATCGGCGTGACGCCGGCGACCCTGCTGGCGCAGGCGGATCGCGCACCCGCGCTGCCGGATGAACGGACGCTGGTTGAACGCAGCGCCAGCCAGGCCGCGAGCTACTACCTGTATACCTCCGGCACCACTGGTAAGCCTAAATGCGTGGTGCTTAACAACCGCGCCACCGCCAACGTCGTGCACCAAACCCAACAGCGCTGGAGAGTCACCGCCGACGATGTCTTCATTTCCGTCACGCCGCCGCACCATGACATGTCGATGTTCGATCTGTTCGGTTCGCTGTGCGCCGGCGCCACGCTGGTGCTGCCGGCGCCACATCAGGAAAAGGATGCCATCAGCTGGAACCAACTGGTGGAAAAACATCGGGTCACCCTGTGGTGTTCGGTACCCGCCATTCTGGAGATGCTGCTCACCTGCAAAACGGCCGACAGCCTGCGCTCGCTGCGCCTGGTGGCGCAAGGCGGCGACTATATCAAGCCGGCGACGGTACAAACCCTGCGTACCCTGCGCCAGGATCTCGCGCTGTTCTCACTCGGCGGGCCGACCGAAACCACCATCTGGAGCATCTGGCACCCGATCGCCCCACAGGAGAGCGGCACCGTGCCTTACGGCCGCCCGCTGCCGGCTAACCGCTACTTCATCTGCCATGACGACGGCAGCCACTGCCCGGCCGGCGTGGTCGGCCGCATTCACACCGCCGGGGTGAACCTGGCGTTAGGCTATCTGGAGCAGGGGGAGCTGAAGCAGCACGATTTCGTTACCCTCGAAGGACCGGACGGGCAACCGCTGCGCGCTTTCCGCACCGGCGATCAGGGCTATTACCGTGCGGACGGCAACATCATGTTCGCCACCCGGGTGAACGGCTATGTGAAGATCCGCGGCGTGCGCGTCTCGCTGCCGGAAATCGAAGACGTGCTGCGCCGCCATCCGGCGATCCTGGATATGGTAGTGGTGGATTATCTCAGCGGAGAGAACAACGAGGCAGCGCTCGGCGCCCTGTATCTGACCCGCGACGGCAAGCCGCTGCCGCTGTCCGAGATCCGCGCCTTCGCCACCGGCTATCTGCCCTGTACCCATATCCCCACGCGCTTTATCCATGCCGAGGCGCTGCCGCTGTCCGCCAACGGTAAAACCGATCGCCATCGCATCCGCGCCGACCTGAGCCACCAGCAAACCGCGCCGGCGTTGAACGCCTGCGCGGCCCCGCCGCCGAACGCACCGGTGGCGCGCAGCGCCGAGATCCTGACCATTTACTGGCAGGCGATTGGCGTAACGCCGCGCCCGGAATGGGGGGAAGAGACGGCGTTTATCGCCATGGGACTGAAGCTGCCGCATATCAAACAGGTGGCGGCACGCCTCAATGACGCTTTCGGCACCCGTCTGGTAAGCAGTGCGCTCTTGCCATGCAAGAACGCACGCGAAGTGGCGGCGTTGCTGGTCAGCTGAAACCATACCACTCGGGCGGGGACATCCCCCGCCCGCATTTTCTCAGGCGGGTAACGCCGTCAGGGCCGCCAGCGGTTGCTCCCAGGCTTCCTGCTGCAGCGCACGCAACAGAAATTCTTGCAGCGCCTCGCCATAGTCCAACGCATCCTCCGTCGGGAACTGTTCCAGATAAATATCGATATCCACCTGCAGATCGCGGGCGTCGGTGCGGCCGCGATACGTCAGGTTAAAACCGTCGCCCGAGCCGCCGGCCAATACGCTGCGGGTACCGCGACAGCCAGTAAAACGAGGCGCATCGAAGGGTTGCACGTTGATGAAGGGGGAAATAAAGAAGCGCGAGCCCGGATCCACACCGCGATCGGCGGCCAATTGGCGCAGACGGTAGCCGGCGTGGCTGCGCAGCTCCCGCAGCTGCTGCGTCAGCGTGGTGAGAAAGCTCCCCAGCGTCTCCGCTTGCGGCGGTGACACCAGCAGCGGCAGCGTGTTGACCGCCAGCGAAGGCACGTTAGTGGCTGCCTGCCCACGGCGATTCATCGCCGGCATCCACATCGGCAGCGTATCGCCTTGCCGGGCACAGCGCGGCATCACCTGAAACAGCCAGGCCGCCGACAGCGCCACCAGCAAGTCGGGCCAATTGATGCCGCTACGCTCCGCCAACTGCGCAAGAGAGTGCGACACCGCCGCCGGCAGCCGGTGGTGGGTGCTCAGACGCCGTACGCCATAGGCCTCACCGCCCTTGCGCACCGTCGGCAGCACCTGCGACGGCGGCAGATAGGTCTGCCAAAAGCGCCGATCGCGCTCGCATCGCTCAGAATCAGCGTAGGCCAGCTCGGCCTGTTGAAAGACGTCGAAGGCGCCCAGAGGCATACCTGCGCTGCCCTCACCCAGATAGTGCGCATATAACGCGGCGCAGCGGTGTTCGATCAGGGCCATGCCGAAGCCATCAACCAGAATATGGTGCGCACGCACGTACCAGAGGTAGCGCTCCGGCCCCAGCTTGAGCAGCCAGGCTGCGGCTAACGGTTCGCTGTGCAGCGCCCGGCGCTGCGCGATATCTTCGCGCATCAGGTTTTGCGCCGCCTGCCAGGGATCGTCGTGCGTTTGCAGATCGATGCGTTGCAATGGCGGCGTGCGCTGTGGATCGTAACGTAACAGCGGGGGAGAGTCGCCATGCCGCTCACCAAAGCGCAAGGCAAACGCCTGCGTCTCGGCGAGAGTGGTGGCGATCGCCCGGCAGAGCGTCTCTTCCTCTACCGCGCCGCACAGTTCGGTGCAATGTGCGACGGTGGACAGAGTCTGCCCAGGGTGCAAGGTGTGTTCTTCCCAGAAATCAAGCTGCGCTGGCGCCAGCGGCAACCATTCAGAGGCCAAAGCGGTGTCCGACATGTTACCTACCTTTGATAAGCCCGAATAAAGACGTCGAGCGGGCGTAACCCCGCCGTTCAACGGCTTTTGCGTGTCTCCATACATCATCAAATGAAAATGATAATAACATCTATTATCATTTCTATTAATTTGGTAACACTTTAGATTTTGTTAAGCGGGGATGCAAGTCGCGCAGTTGGGCAGTTGGGCAGAGAAAAGAAAGTGGCAGGTTGAAGGGCCATAAAAACAAAACGCCCCGGCACAACTGCCTGGGGCGTTTTTAACGTCGGCGATACTCGTGATTAGGCCTGGTTGGCCGGCTTCACCTTCTGCGCCAGAAACTCCGTTTCGTAAGCCAGCGCCTTCTTGCGATCGAACTGGTGCTCCCACTTGGCTATCACCAGTACCGCCAGCGCGTTGCCCACCACGTTCAGCGCGGTACGCGCCATATCCAGGATACGGTCCACGCCGGCGATGAACGCCAGGCCTTCCAGCGGGATGCCGACGCTGCCCAACGTCGCCAGCAGCACCACGAACGAGACCCCCGGCACGCCGGCGATCCCTTTCGAGGTTACCATCAGCGTCAGCACCAGCACGATCTCCTGCCCCAACGACAGTTCGATGCCGTACAGCTGGGCGATAAAGATAGCGGCGATGCTCTGGTACAGCGTCGAGCCATCCAGGTTAAAGGAGTAGCCAGTCGGCACCACGAAGCTAGTGATCGACTTGGGCGCGCCGTAAGCCTCCATCTTTTCGATGATGCGCGGCAGCACCGTTTCCGAGCTGGCGGTGGAATAAGCCAGGATCAGTTCGTCTTTCAGGATGCGGATCAGCGTCCAGATGCGCAGGTTGCACAGCCGGGCGACCGCCCCCAGCACCACCAGGGCGAAGAACGCGATGGCGAAGTATACCAGCAGCACCAGCTTGGCCAGCGGCAGCAGCGAAGCGAAACCGAAGTTGGCTACCGTGACCGAAATCAGACCGAATACCCCGATCGGCGCATAGCGCATGATCATGTGGGTGACTTTGAACATGCTCTCGGACACCGCCTTGAACACCTTCAGCAACGGCTCTTTGGTCTCTTTCGGCAACGACGACAGCCCCAGACCGAACAGCACCGAGAAGAAGATAATCGGCAGCATGTCGCCCTTGGCCATCGACGAGAAGACGTTCGATGGGATCAGCGACAGAATGGTCGCCACCAGACTGTGCGAACCGCTTTGCACCTGTTCGGTGGTTTTCTCATACTGCGAAATGTCCACCGTGGTCAACGTCGACATGTCGATGCCGTGGCCGGGTTGGAATACGTTGGCCAGCGTCAACCCCACCACGATGGCGATGGTGGTGATCACTTCGAAGTAAATAATGGTTTTCAATCCGATGCGGCCCAGCTTTTTCGCATCGCCTACGCCGGCAATACCGACGATCAGCGTGGAAATAACAATCGGCACCACAATCATCTTGATCAGACGAATAAAGATATCACCCGCCGGGCTGAGAATATTGCTGACCAGCCACTCACGAGATTCTGTCTGGTTGTGCAATACCGCGCCAACAATAATACCCAGTACCAACGCGATCAGGATTTGCCAAGCCAGGCTAATTTTTACACTTTTCATACCCAAAAAGTCCTCAAAGACTCTTTGCGCCGTACAAAGTCGCAACACGGCGAAAAGAATACTTAATCATTTATTACAGGCTTATGTTAATTCAGTGGAAGCGTTCACCTGCCCTGGGTGCGACGCAGTATAAATCTGTATCATCCGGGCGGCATGCTCTGCAAGCCTTGATTTGTCAGGGTTGAGCGCTGAATCGAATCACAAAAATTTCGCGTAACTATTTCAAATGGCATAATTGCTTGTTATTAAAAACATAATTTTTCAGATAATGAAGCACATAACCGCGCCGGTGACGTTTTTTTGAACGCGATTAAAATGCGTTATTTTTCGTCCATTCTGCATATTTAGTCCGCACCGAATGTTTATATTTTGTTACTCAAAAGTCAAATAAATGGGAATTGGCCGAGTGACATTTTCACCCATAAATGCAGCGCCATTTTATATTTAGATTAAAAATCGAACGATACCGCAGGATGAATGCCATAGGGTATTTCCCGATTTTTCATCAGGTATGAAGCATTAATAGAACGTTATTTCACGATGTGCCGTCCATCGTTATATCGCGTTAATACCAACTTCGAATATTAATAGCGAAAAATAATCAAAAAAGATTTATAGCGCGAAATAATGCTGATCTCTCCCATCCTTATTAAGCGCGAGGCAAATACCCTCGCCTTTTTTTATTCTTTTTTGTTCTTTAGATAAGTGTTTTTGGTTAAAAACGTGGGTTTATGAGGATTTGAGCGCCAAATAGATAGATATGCCCTGCAAATGCGACAGAACGATTACAAATCAATATCTTTGTTGCGTGATCTGCCGCGCAAAAAAGAAACAAAGAATCGTAGCAAACTATACTTAACCTTCAGTTGACATATCATTAACAACTTCAAGGAGAAAAGCTATGAGCCAACTGCATAAACACGCTATTCCTTCTGCAATTGCAGAACGCGCCCTGATTAATCCGGCACAATACCAACAGTATTATCAACAGTCGGTTCAAGACCCAGAGGCTTTCTGGGGTGAGCATGGCAAAATCCTGGACTGGATCAAACCCTATACCAAAGTCAAAAACACCTCGTTCGATCCGGGCCACGTCAGCATCCGTTGGTTTGAAGACGGCACGTTGAACCTGGCGGCCAACTGTCTGGATCGTCATTTGGCCGAGCGCGGCGACCAGACCGCCATTATCTGGGAAGGCGACGACCCGACCCAATCCAAAAAGGTGACTTACAAACAGCTGCACCATGACGTCTGCCAGTTCGCCAACGTGCTGAAAAAGCTCGGCGTGAAAAAAGGTGACGTGGTGGCTATCTATATGCCGATGGTGCCGGAAGCGGCGGTCGCGATGCTGGCCTGCGCGCGTATCGGCGCCGTACATTCGGTGATCTTCGGCGGCTTCTCACCGGAAGCGGTCGCCGGACGCATTATCGACTCCAACGCCAGGCTGGTGATCACCGCCGATGAAGGCCTGCGCGCCGGCCGTGCCGTGCCGCTGAAAAAGAACGTCGACGATGCGCTGAAAAATCCCGGCGTAGTCAGCGTGGCCAACGTCGTGGTGTTCCAACGCACCGGGAAACCGGGCTACTGGCAGGAAGGGCGCGATCTGTGGTGGCATGAGCTGACCCAGGGCGTCTCCGCCGACTGCCCGCCGGCAGAAGTGAACGCCGAAGATCCGCTGTTTATCCTGTATACCTCCGGTTCGACCGGCAAGCCGAAAGGCGTGCTGCACACCACCGGCGGCTACCTGGTCTACGCCGCGATGACCTTTAAGTATGTGTTCGACTACCACGACGGCGACATCTATTGGTGCACCGCCGACGTGGGCTGGGTCACCGGCCACAGCTATCTGCTGTACGGCCCGCTGGCCTGCGGCGCCACCACGCTGATGTTCGAAGGCGTGCCTAACTATCCGGGCGTTAATCGCCTGTCGCAAGTGATCGACAAGCACCAGGTCAACATTCTGTATACCGCACCGACCGCCATTCGCGCCCTGATGGCCGAAGGCGACAAGGCGATCGAGGGCACACGACGCGATTCGCTGCGTATCATGGGCTCGGTCGGCGAGCCGATCAACCCGGAAGCCTGGGAGTGGTACTACAACAAGATAGGCAATGCAAAGTGCCCGATCGTCGACACCTGGTGGCAAACCGAAACCGGCGGCTTCATGATTACCCCGCTGCCTGGCGCCACCGAGCTGAAAGCCGGGTCTGCTACGCGGCCTTTCTTCGGCGTACAGCCGGCATTGGTCGATAACGTCGGCACACCGCAGGAAGGCGCCTGCGAAGGCAACCTGGTGATCGTCGATTCCTGGCCGGGCCAGGCGCGTACCCTGTTCGGCGATCATGACCGCTTCGAGCAAACCTACTTCTCGACTTTCAAAGGCATGTACTTCAGCGGTGACGGCGCACGCCGCGACGAAGACGGTTACTACTGGATCACCGGCCGCGTCGATGACGTGCTGAACGTCTCCGGCCACCGTCTGGGCACCGCCGAGATTGAGTCCGCGCTGGTATCGCACCCGAAAATCGCCGAAGCGGCAGTGGTCGGCATTCCTCATAACATCAAAGGCCAGGCGATCTACGCCTACATCACGCTGAACCACGGCGAAGAACCGACGCCGGAGCTCTATACCGAAGTGCGCAACTGGGTGCGCAAAGAGATAGGGCCGATCGCCACGCCGGACGTACTGCACTGGACAGATTCGCTGCCCAAAACGCGCTCCGGCAAGATCATGCGGCGTATCCTGCGCAAAATTGCCGCCGGCGACACCAGCAACCTGGGGGATACCTCTACGCTGGCGGATCCGGCCGTCGTCGACAAGCTGTTGGAAGAAAAACAATCAATGAAAGTGCCGTCATAATTTATGCCGCTTCAGGCCGCTCAATCCGGATCACGCACCGTTGAGCGGCCCTGGCGCGGCGTACTCTCTCAATACCGACTGGAGACACTCTGATGAATGACACCATTTATCAAGGGATTGAAGAAAACCCGCGCTTTAAAGAGCTGGTGAGAAAACGCGGCCGGTTCGCCTGGCTGCTTTCACTGATTACGCTGGCGCTGTACGTCGGCTTTATTCTGTTGATCGCCTTCGATCCGCAATGGCTCGGCACGCCGATCGCCGCCGGATCGACCATCACCCGCGGGATCCCGGTCGGCGTCGGGCTGATCGTGATCTCTTTCGTCTTGACCGGGATCTACGTGTTTCGCGCCAACGGCGAATTCGATCGCCTCACCGCAGAGATTCTGCGCGAGGTGAAACAATGAAGCGCTTATTGTCCGCCGCCGCGCTGCTGTTGCTGCCCGGTCTGGCCTGCGCCGACGCCATTGGCGGCGAGGTGCATCGCCAGCCGCTGAACATCCAGGCGATCGTGATGTTTATCCTGTTTGTCGGCGCCACCCTGTACATCACCTACTGGGCTTCCAAACGCACCCGTTCCCGTCAGGACTACTACACCGCGGGCGGGCGCATCACCGGTCTGCAAAACGGGCTGGCGATCGCCGGTGACTTCATGTCCGCCGCCTCGTTCCTCGGTATCTCCGCCCTGGTCTACACCTCGGGCTATGACGGACTGATTTACTCCATCGGCTTCCTCATCGGCTGGCCGATCATTCTGTTCCTGATCGCGGAGCGCTTGCGCAACCTCGGCCGTTATACCTTTGCCGATGTCGCCTCTTACCGTCTGCAGCAGAAACCGATCCGCACCCTCTCGGCCTGCGGCTCGTTGGTGGTGGTGGCGCTGTATCTGATCGCGCAGATGGTCGGCGCCGGCAAGCTGATCCAGCTGCTGTTCGGGCTCAACTACCATGTGGCGGTGATCCTGGTCGGCATCCTGATGGTGCTGTACGTGCTGTTCGGCGGCATGCTGGCCACCACCTGGGTGCAGATCATCAAGGCGGTGCTGCTGCTGGCCGGCGCCAGTTTTATGGCGCTGATGGTGATGAAGTCGGTTAACTTCGACTTCAATACCCTGTTCGCCGAAGCGGTGAAGGTGCATCCGAAAGGCATCGCCATCATGAGCCCCGGTGGTCTGGTGTCCGATCCGATTTCCGCGTTGTCGCTCGGTCTCGCGCTGATGTTCGGCACCGCCGGTCTGCCGCACATCCTGATGCGTTTCTTCACCGTCAGTGACGCCAAGGAAGCACGCAAGAGCGTGTTCTACGCCACCGGCTTTATCGGTTACTTCTATATTCTGACCTTTATCATCGGCTTCGGCGCCATCTTGCTGGTCAGCGCCAATCCGGCGTTCAAAGACGCCACCGGCGCGCTGCTGGGCGGTACCAACATGGCGGCGGTGCACCTGGCCAATGCCGTTGGCGGTAACTTCTTCCTCGGCTTTATCTCGGCGGTAGCCTTTGCCACCATTCTGGCGGTCGTCGCGGGCCTGACGCTGGCCGGCGCCTCAGCGGTTTCCCACGATCTGTACGCCAGCGTGATGAAAAACGGCAAGGCGACCGAGCGTGACGAGCTGAAGGTCTCCAAGATCACCGTCGTGGTATTGGGCCTGGTTGCTATTGCCCTGGGGATTTTGTTCGAGAAGCAGAATATCGCCTTTATGGTCGGGCTGGCGTTCTCTATCGCTGCCAGCTGTAACTTCCCTATCATCATCCTGTCGATGTACTGGTCGCGTTTGACGACCCGCGGCGCGATGATTGGCGGCTGGCTGGGTCTGTTAACGGCGGTGATTCTGATGATCCTCGGCCCGACGATCTGGGTGCAGATCCTCGGCCATGAAAAACCGATTTACCCGTATGAATACCCAGCGCTGTTCTCGATGATCGTGGCCTTTGTCGGCACCTGGCTGTTCTCGATCACCGACAGCTCGCTGGCCGGGCAGCAGGAGCGGGAACGCTTCCGGGCGCAGTTTGTCCGTTCGCAAACCGGGCTGGGTATCTCTCAGGGCAGCTCGCATTAATCGAATAATAAGTGAAAAAAAGCAAACACACCCTAATCAAAGGCCCTTCGGGGCCTTTTCTCTGGCTGTCTGTCGGAGATAAGCTGGGGAGAGCAGCGCAGCGTAGCTGCGCTTTTTTACGTTTTACGCACAGCAAAAAGCCCTGAACGTCAGTTCAGGGCTTTCGGCTTTATTTGATGCCTGGCAGTGTCCTACTCTCGCATGGGGAGACCCCACACTACCATCGGCGCTACGGCGTTTCACTTCTGAGTTCGGCATGGGGTCAGGTGGGACCACCGCGCTATTGCCGCCAGGCAAATTCTGTTTCATTCCAACCGCCTCACTTCCGTGAAGCCATCAGAACCAATCTCGGAACTTCGCTGAAAATCTCTCTAAAAACACCTTCGGTGTTGTAAGGTTAAGCCTCACGGATCATTAGTACTGGTTAGCTCAATGCATCGCTGCACTTACACACCCAGCCTATCAACGTCTTAGTCTTAAACGTTCCTTCAGGGGCCTTAAAGGCCCAGGGAAGACTCATCTTGAGGCAAGTTTCGCGCTTAGATGCTTTCAGCGCTTATCTTTTCCGCACTTAGCTACCGGGCAATGCCATTGGCATGACAACCCGAACACCAGTGGTGCGTTCACTCCGGTCCTCTCGTACTAGGAGCAACCCCTCTCAATCTTCCAACGCCCACGGCAGATAGGGACCGAACTGTCTCACGACGTTCTAAACCCAGCTCGCGTACCACTTTAAATGGCGAACAGCCATACCCTTGGGACCTACTTCAGCCCCAGGATGTGATGAGCCGACATCGAGGTGCCAAACACCGCCGTCGATATGAACTCTTGGGCGGTATCAGCCTGTTATCCCCGGAGTACCTTTTATCCGTTGAGCGATGGCCCTTCCATTCAGAACCACCGGATCACTAAGACCTACTTTCGTACCTGCTCGAGCCGTCACTCTCGCAGTCAAGCTAGCTTATGCCTTTGCACTAACCTCACGATGTCCGACCGTGATTAGCTAACCTTCGTGCTCCTCCGTTACTCTTTGGGAGGAGACCGCCCCAGTCAAACTACCCACCAGACACTGTCCTCACCCCAGATTATGGGGCCGAGTTAGAACATCAAACATTAAAGGGTGGTATTTCAAGGATGGCTCCACGCAGACTGGCGTCCACGCTTCAAAGCCTCCCACCTATCCTACACATCAAGGCTCAATGTTCAGTGTCAAGCTATAGTAAAGGTTCACGGGGTCTTTCCGTCTTGCCGCGGGTACACTGCATCTTCACAGCGAGTTCAATTTCACTGAGTCTCGGGTGGAGACAGCCTGGCCATCATTACGCCATTCGTGCAGGTCGGAACTTACCCGACAAGGAATTTCGCTACCTTAGGACCGTTATAGTTACGGCCGCCGTTTACTGGGGCTTCGATCAAGAGCTTCGCCTTGCGGCTGACCCCATCAATTAACCTTCCAGCACCGGGCAGGCGTCACACCGTATACGTCCACTTTCGTGTTTGCACAGTGCTGTGTTTTTATTAAACAGTTGCAGCCAGCTGGTATCTTCGACTGGCTTCAGCTCCATCCGCAAGGGACTTCACCTACATGCCAGCGTGCCTTCTCCCGAAGTTACGGCACCATTTTGCCTAGTTCCTTCACCCGAGTTCTCTCAAGCGCCTTGGTATTCTCTACCTGACCACCTGTGTCGGTTTGGGGTACGATTTAATGTTACCTGGAGCTTAGAGGATTTTCCTGGAAGCAGGGCATCAACTACTTCTGCACCGTAGTGCATCGTCATCACGCCTCAGGGTTAGTATGCAACCGGATTTACCAGGTCACACCCCCTACACGCTTAAACCGGGACAACCGTCGCCCGGCTAGCCTAGCCTTCTCCGTCCCCCCTTCGCAGTAACACCAAGTACAGGAATATTAACCTGTTTCCCATCGACTACGCTTTTCAGCCTCGCCTTAGGGGTCGACTCACCCTGCCCCGATTAACGTTGGACAGGAACCCTTGGTCTTCCGGCGAGCGGGCTTTTCACCCGCTTTATCGTTACTTATGTCAGCATTCGCACTTCTGATACCTCCAGCAACCCTCACAGGCCACCTTCAACGGCTTACAGAACGCTCCCCTACCCAACAACGCCTAAGCGTCGCTGCCGCAGCTTCGGTGCATGGTTTAGCCCCGTTACATCTTCCGCGCAGGCCGACTCGACCAGTGAGCTATTACGCTTTCTTTAAATGATGGCTGCTTCTAAGCCAACATCCTGGCTGTCTATGCCTTCCCACATCGTTTCCCACTTAACCATGACTTTGGGACCTTAGCTGGCGGTCTGGGTTGTTTCCCTCTTCACGACGGACGTTAGCACCCGCCGTGTGTCTCCCGTGATAACATTCTTCGGTATTCGGAGTTTGCATCGGTTTGGTAAGCCGGGATGGCCCCCTAGCCGAAACAGTGCTCTACCCCCGAAGATGAGTTCACGAGGCGCTACCTAAATAGCTTTCGGGGAGAACCAGCTATCTCCCGGTTTGATTGGCCTTTCACCCCCAGCCACAAGTCATCCGCTAATTTTTCAACATTAGTCGGTTCGGTCCTCCAGTTAGTGTTACCCAACCTTCAACCTGCCCATGGCTAGATCACCGGGTTTCGGGTCTATACCTTGCAACTATTCGCCCAGTTAAGACTCGGTTTCCCTACGGCTCCCCTATACGGTTAACCTTGCTACAAAATATAAGTCGCTGACCCATTATACAAAAGGTACGCAGTCACACCACGAAGGTGCTCCCACTGCTTGTACGTACACGGTTTCAGGTTCTATTTCACTCCCCTCGCCGGGGTTCTTTTCGCCTTTCCCTCACGGTACTGGTTCACTATCGGTCAGTCAGGAGTATTTAGCCTTGGAGGATGGTCCCCCCATATTCAGACAGGATGTCACGTGTCCCGCCCTACTCATCGAACTCACGACCTGTGCATTTTAGTGTACGGGGCTATCACCCTTTACTGCGCGACTTTCCAGACGCTTCCACTAACACACAAGCCGATTCAGGTTCTGGGCTCCTCCCCGTTCGCTCGCCGCTACTGGGGGAATCTCGGTTGATTTCTTTTCCTCGGGGTACTTAGATGTTTCAGTTCCCCCGGTTCGCCTCATGCCACTATGTATTCATGACATGATAGTGTGTCGAAACACACTGGGTTTCCCCATTCGGGTATCGCCGGTTATAACGGTTCATATCACCTTACCGACGCTTTTCGCAGATTAGCACGCCCTTCATCGCCTCTGACTGCCTAGGCATCCACCGTGTACGCTTAGTCACTTAACCTCACAACCCGAAGATGTTTCCATCGTTCGCGCTGCAAACATTTGAGAGACTCTATGACAGGTTACTCTTCATCCCAATACGTCTACGGAGGGATAAATTTCAGCCGTCATGTTTCAATTTTCAGCTTGTTCCAGATTGTTAAAGAGCAAAATACTTCGCAGCATACTGTCGCCAATATACTCTGAAGTATTAAATACCGGACTATATGGTGGAGCTAAGCGGGATCGAACCGCTGACCTCCTGCGTGCAAGGCAGGCGCTCTCCCAGCTGAGCTATAGCCCCATACAGTCACGTGCAGTACCTTTTCCACTTCGAAGAAGTGGTAGGCCTGAGTGGACTTGAACCACCGACCTCACCCTTATCAGGGGTGCGCTCTAACCACCTGAGCTACAAGCCTATAAAGGTATTTCTGCTCGTTACTTTCTATCAGACAATCTGTGTGAGCACGCCACTCGAACTAATATCTTTAGGTAAGGAGGTGATCCAACCGCAGGTTCCCCTACGGTTACCTTGTTACGACTTCACCCCAGTCATGAATCACAAAGTGGTAAGCGCCCTCCCGAAGGTTAAGCTACCTACTTCTTTTGCAACCCACTCCCATGGTGTGACGGGCGGTGTGTACAAGGCCCGGGAACGTATTCACCGTAGCATTCTGATCTACGATTACTAGCGATTCCGACTTCATGGAGTCGAGTTGCAGACTCCAATCCGGACTACGACATACTTTATGAGGTCCGCTTGCTCTCGCGAGGTCGCTTCTCTTTGTATATGCCATTGTAGCACGTGTGTAGCCCTACTCGTAAGGGCCATGATGACTTGACGTCATCCCCACCTTCCTCCAGTTTATCACTGGCAGTCTCCTTTGAGTTCCCGGCCGAACCGCTGGCAACAAAGGATAAGGGTTGCGCTCGTTGCGGGACTTAACCCAACATTTCACAACACGAGCTGACGACAGCCATGCAGCACCTGTCTCAGAGTTCCCGAAGGCACCAATCCATCTCTGGAAAGTTCTCTGGATGTCAAGAGTAGGTAAGGTTCTTCGCGTTGCATCGAATTAAACCACATGCTCCACCGCTTGTGCGGGCCCCCGTCAATTCATTTGAGTTTTAACCTTGCGGCCGTACTCCCCAGGCGGTCGATTTAACGCGTTAGCTCCGGAAGCCACGCCTCAAGGGCACAACCTCCAAATCGACATCGTTTACAGCGTGGACTACCAGGGTATCTAATCCTGTTTGCTCCCCACGCTTTCGCACCTGAGCGTCAGTCTTCGTCCAGGGGGCCGCCTTCGCCACCGGTATTCCTCCAGATCTCTACGCATTTCACCGCTACACCTGGAATTCTACCCCCCTCTACGAGACTCTAGCTTGCCAGTTTCAAATGCAGTTCCCAGGTTGAGCCCGGGGATTTCACATCTGACTTAACAAACCGCCTGCGTGCGCTTTACGCCCAGTAATTCCGATTAACGCTTGCACCCTCCGTATTACCGCGGCTGCTGGCACGGAGTTAGCCGGTGCTTCTTCTGCGAGTAACGTCAATTGATGAACGTATTAAGTTCACCACCTTCCTCCTCGCTGAAAGTGCTTTACAACCCGAAGGCCTTCTTCACACACGCGGCATGGCTGCATCAGGCTTGCGCCCATTGTGCAATATTCCCCACTGCTGCCTCCCGTAGGAGTCTGGACCGTGTCTCAGTTCCAGTGTGGCTGGTCATCCTCTCAGACCAGCTAGGGATCGTCGCCTAGGTGAGCCATTACCCCACCTACTAGCTAATCCCATCTGGGCACATCTGATGGCAAGAGGCCCGAAGGTCCCCCTCTTTGGTCTTGCGACGTTATGCGGTATTAGCTACCGTTTCCAGTAGTTATCCCCCTCCATCAGGCAGTTTCCCAGACATTACTCACCCGTCCGCCGCTCGTCACCCAGAGAGCAAGCTCTCTTGTGCTACCGCTCGACTTGCATGTGTTAAGCCTGCCGCCAGCGTTCAATCTGAGCCATGATCAAACTCTTCAATTAAAAGCTTGATTTGCTTCCACTCGAGAAGCGATGCTCAAAGATTTACTGCATGAATTTTACTTCAGTTAGTCACTCTTCAAGACTTGATATTTTTTTGCATCCGAAGATGCTGGATATCGTCTTGTGGAGTGCCCACACAGATTGTCTGATAAATTGTTAAAGAGCAGTGAGTTAGGCGCTTTCGCTTGCTAACTCGAGGTGGCGTATATTACGCTTTCCTCTTTCAGAGTCAACCCTAATTTTCAGGATTTTTTCTCTGCGACCCCCGGATACTCTGTGAAGTTGTTCACATGTTCCGTGTCGATGGAGGCGCATTATAGGGAGTTCC